>CP070673.1:5075962-5085533 GCA_020351915.1 Deltaproteobacteria bacterium | reverse complement strand
AGATTTAAAAGGGGCAGCTGTCTTTGACCAAAACGAGCTCGAAAAGATCTTTTCCGCCTTTTTAGAAAAGCATCAGATAAAGCTCGGCAAGGTAGCTCAACCGTTACGGGTAATCCTGACCGGAAAACGAATTAGTCCTGGCATCTTTGAGGTAATGGAGGTCTTAGGCCAGGAGACAGTAATCAGACGACTATCGCATGGTATTTCTTATATGAAGGGAAAAAAGAACACATAGAAATGAGGGGGCGCAGAAGCTCTCCCTCGAAATGCTCTTGACCGGAGACTTCATGGATGCAGAGAGGGCCGAGAGAATCGGGCTGGTCAACAAGGTTGTTCCTCCCGATAAACTGATAGATGAAGCAATGAATCTTGCGACTAAACTGGCCTCCAAAAGCCCGATAGCGCTCCAGATGGGGAAGACGGCATTTTATACCATGTCTGACATGGAATTCGAAAAGGCCCTGGAATACTCAGATGAGATGTTCGCGGAGCTCTGCACTACTGAGGATGCTTTAGAAGGGATACAGGCCTTCCGGGAAAAACGGGAGCCAGTCTGGAAACTCAGATGATCAAGGATTTTATGGAAATATTGTTGCCATAGAAAGAAGAACAGTCTAAGCAAGGATAACCCCACCATAAGATACCTGAAACCGCAGACAAACGCAGATTAATAGCTGGCCGAACAAATATCTGCGTCTGTCTGTGTAGATCTGCGGCTCATTAATTATGATTTGAGCTCCTTGGCCACCAGATCCATATCGGCGAGAGCCCCTTCATACACCTTGGTCAAGGTCAACGAGTTGAGCATTTCACTCATGTGCTCAGGAATCTGCTGGCCTGTGTTAAGTATCTTCACACTGTTCAGGTAAACCTTCTCAACCGTCTCTCTCGCAAAAAGCCTGGCAACGGCTAACACATACTCATTTGAAACGCTCTTTTCCCAGGTTCCCGAGCACGCCTTCACACACGTTGCTGTTGCCACCTCAATCCATGTCATCATATCCGCTAAGAGAAACATCAGGTACTGGGACTTTGTAACTTTAAACGTACGCGCAATCAGGAGGAGTTCATTCAGTAACTGCACAGCCCGTGCAGCCATGGGGCCACCGCTTTCGTCCGGAAGATTGGCTAGCTCCTCTGACATGCTGCCATAGTACCCGCCTTTGGTATGTATGGTCTCTCTCAATCTGAAGATAGCGATGATACTCTGCTGAATTTCGCTCGTACCCTCAAAGATAGTGCTTATCTTTACATCCCTTTTTATCTTTTCTACCTCGTATTCCCTCATATACCCATATCCGCCCAGGGCCTGAATGCCGTCATTTGCCATGGCATCTCCCATCTCAGTAGCAAAGTACTTGGCGATAGAACCCTCAACCTGCAAATCTTCCTCCCCTGCATCAATCCTTTTACCTACGTCTTCTATGTAGGCCCTTGCTGCTTCAAGCCTTACTGCATGGGCAACTATGAACTTATGAGTGTAACCCTGTTTCTCGATCAAAGGGGCCCCGAACTGGACCCGTTCTTTGGCATAGGAAACAACCTTTTCAAGCGAAGCCATCCCGGCCGCAAGGCCAAAGGTTGCAACCATGAGCCTTGTATACCCAAAAACGGCATTGGCCTGTTTCAATCCGATTCCCTCGACCCCCCCCACAAGATCTTCCACCGGCACATATACGTCTTCCAGTGTTAGGGACGCCGTGTTCGACGCCCGGATACCGTGTTTGTTCTCGTGTTTGCCAGCAGAGAGACCCGCTGCACCCTTCTCAACGATAAAAAAGGATGGCCCTTCAGGGGTATCGCAAAGTATAGTGAAGATATCTGCCACCCCACCATTGGTGATAAACTGTTTCTGTCCATTTATCCTGTAGCCCTTGATATTCCCCTTGTCATCAAGGACTCTTTCCGTCTTTGTTTTGAGTGCCTGCACATTTGAGCCGGCCTCAGGTTCGGTGACAGCATAACCCACAATAAGCCCTTCATCAGCGATTCGCCGAATGTATTTCTCCTTCTGCTCTTCTGTTCCTCCCACCCTGATGGGGTCCATTCCCAGACAGATTGCCAGAAATGAGGTAGCGATCGCCATGTCCATCTTGGCCATCTCTTCTGAGATCTGGGCAATCTGAACAGCGCTGGCCCCCAAACCACCATACTCTTCCGGAATAAAGATCAGATGAAGGCCAATATCCGGTCCCAGCATAAAACGGATCAGCGCCTCAGGAAAATCACCCTGATGATCCATTTCCAGTTTTGTCTCAAGAGATAACTTGTCCTTCTCGATCTTCTTGAGGGTATCCAGAACTATGCCAAACATCTCATGATCCATCACGCCAACCTTCAACCATCTAGAGCCGGTAAAGTTCTTCGCCCAAGACCTTGATCCAGTTTTCCTTCAACACATTCAGGGTGCGTTCCCTATCCTTGGCGGCTACTCCGACGATAAGTATTGCAGTGCTCTCATTTCCCAACTGGGAGAGGCATGGGTAAATATAATCCACATTGATGCCTTCTTTCTTGAGCGGCTTCAATATAGAATTGAGGCCTCCCGGATGGTGGGGTGTCACACAGGCAACCGCCTCCTCTATCTTCATCTTATAACCCCTTGCCTTCAACACGGTGATGGCCCTGTCTGGATCATTAGCTACAAACCTGAGGCTCCCATGCTCGCCCTTTGTGCTCACGTAAAAAGCGATAATGTCAATACCATTAGTACCTAATATTTCACTAACCATTGAGAGCTGTCCTGGTTCGTTCTTTAACGTTAAATCAATTTCTTTCACCGGCATGTTCACGCTCCTCCTAAGACGTATTGGGAACCCAGTTCCAATCCTTTTCGGTTGGTCTCCATTTGACGCGCACTCTTCGCCTTGATAATTTCAGTGAGTCCGCTCATCAAGGAATCAATACTAATGATATGTGTGGCTGCTGCCAAGGCCCCTAACATAATCATGTTTACGGTCCTCTCACTCTTAAGCCTCTTGGCCAAAGTGTTTGCTGGCACCTTGAAAACCTCAATATCTTTTCTCGTCGGATCAATGTCAATTAAATCCGAGTTTAATAAGAGGGTTCCCTTTGTTTTGAGCTGACCTTCGTATCTGATAAGAGAAGGCTTATTCAGAGCAACGACGTAATCCGGAAAGGACGCAACGGGTGATGCAATTTCCTCATCCGATATTGACACCGTGCAATTTGCAGTCCCTCCCCGTACCTCCGCACCATAGGCGGGCAAGTATGTTACCTGCATCCCATCCCGCATGGCAGACAAGGCCAGGATATAGCCCATCATCAACACACCTTGACCACCAAAGCCTGAAAAAACTGTCTTGACCAGCATAGTTCTACTCTGTGGCTTAACGTTCTAAAATTCCTAAAACACAGAATTCAGCACCCCTCTGGCGATAATCCATTTGTGCTACTCCAACCTACTCCCTCCCCTTCAGTTTGTTCTGGAGAAGCGCCAGGGCCGGCCACCATTCCATTATTCCCTGGCCCAGACCTGGTATGAAAGGATGAAACTCTTTGGACACATATTTTGAGCTATTACAGCAACCGATAGTTATTCTCGATAAGTCGCACCAGGGCAGGCCACTATTCCAATGGGGGCAGAGCCCCCGGATTCCCCGCCTTATCCTTAATAACCTTTAAGGGGAAATAGGTTGTCATCGTAGAGCTAAACCATTTGCCTGCCTCTACCGGCGACATCTTGAGATTCGTAGGGCACGGCGAGAGGATCTCCACCAGAGAGAACCCTAGCCCTGCCATCTGCACTTGAAAGGCCTTCTTGATCGCCTTTTTTGTCTTAATGATATTCTTTGGGGAATCAACCGACGTCCGTTCAATGTAAACACTCCCGTTGGTAAGCGCCAACATCTCACTTAAGTCAATCGGAAGACCATCTCGATCAGGATCCCTGCCGCCCGGTGTTGTGGTTGAATGTTGTCCAAGTATCGTTGTAGGGGCCATCTGCCCACCGGTCATCCCGTATACGCCGTTGTTAACAAATATAGCCGTGATGCTCTCACCCCTATTAGCAGCATGAATCGTTTCCGCTGTTCCGATAGCTGCAATGTCACCATCTCCCTGATAGGTGAAAACAACCCTATCCGGCAGGGCCCTCTTGAGCCCTGTAGCAACGGCTGCGCCTCTGCCATGAGGCGCCTCTCCCATGTCAATATCAAAATAGTTATAGGCAAGCACTGCACAACCTGCCGGTGGAATACCAATAACCTTTCCCCTTATATCGAGTTCATCAATAACTTCAGCAACCAACCGATGAATGATGCTGTGCCCGCAACCGGGGCAGTAATGAAAGGCCGCGTCTTTTAAACTCCTGGTTTTCCCAAAAACCTGTTCCATTTATTCCCCTGTTTCAAGTTCCTCCCTAAAGTATATATTGTTGATAATCTTGGCAATCTCATCGGGAGTAGAAATTACTCCTCCTGGCCTGCCGTAAAAATGGACTCTTCTCCTCCCCTCCAATGAGAGCTTAACATCCTCAAGCATCTGGCCGGTACTCATCTCGAACACGAGAAAATCAGACACCCTCCGACTCATCTCAACCAGAAACTTTGTAGGAAAGGGCCAGAGCGTCTTCGGCCTGAGCAGGCCCACCTTGAGCCCCAGTTCCCTTACTCGCTTGATTGCCCCCTTTGCTACCCTGCTCGCCGTTCCATAGGCGAGCACTACGAGCCGTGCATCATCAGTCAAGAACCGCTCTACCTCAGGTATTTCGTTTTCTATCATTTCATGTTTTCTGTATAGTTTCCAGTTGTGTTCCTCCATGGTCGGCGGATCGAGTATGAGAGATCTAATGATCCTGCTCGGTCTTTCCTTTGCACCATCAAGAGCCCATGGTTTTGGCGGCAGGGACGCAGGATCAATTGGTTCTGGGAATTCGACCGGTTCCATCATTTGACCCATCATACCGTCACCCAAAATGACAACGGGAATCCGGTATCTGTCAGCGTATTCAAACGCCTTTCTCGTGAAATCGGCCAGTTCCTGGCCGGTTCCCGGAGCCAGGACTATGGTCCGATAATCTCCGTGCCCGCCACCCCTCGTAGCCTGAAAGTAATCTCCCTGAGAAGGGGCGATATTACCCAAGCCGGGTCCACCCCTCATGGTATTAACGACAACTGCCGGAAGTTCCTGGGCGGCTAGATAGGAAATCCCTTCCTGTTTCAAGCTTATCCCTGGACTAGATGAAGAAGTCATGACCCTTCTACCAGCCATTGAAACGCCTATGACCATATTGATAGCGGCCAATTCACTCTCGGCCTGGATAAAGACACCATCTGGAAGAGCAGCCATTCCACTTGCCATATATTCGGTAAGCTCATTTTGCGGGGTTATAGGGTAGCCAAAATAGAAGCGGCAACCAGCCCTCAGTGCCGCCTCACCGATAACGTGACTGCCCCGCATTAACATTTTGTCACTCACGATACACCTCAATAGCTATATCGGGACATACCAATGCACAGAGCGCACACCCTTTGCACCTGTGCTTTTCAAGCCCTATTCCTTCCTCATCGTATACAGCAGGATGATATCCCTTCTCATTCAACTTGTCGGAAACAGAAATCAGATTGAACGGACACACCGATTCACACAAATAGCACCCCTTGCACAACTCTACTGCTATTTTTATAAAACCCCTCTTAGATTTAGTAGCCATATTCAACCACGTCGCTTTACCCCATTCAGGATTTCTTGAGACAGCGCCTCTAATCTTCCCTAGAATAGAATAGTTAAAGATTTTCTACATAGTAGTTTATTTTTGAACTGTCAATTAATAATTTAGCTGTGATAACCTAGCCTGGTATATCCATTTTTACACGCGATTCCGTATTAGCATTGGTTTTTTCATTTTAGCAAAAAAATGCCTTCACCTCCTTGTGCATAGAATGCTTAAAACATTGCCTTGACCGAAAGGAACATTTCCCTTACTATACCTTAAAGTGGTACGGTGTGCCCATGGGATTTGCAAAGGAAAAAATCACATGATTCATTTACTGAAAGGCCCCTTCGAGAGGGCTGCAAGGCCTTTCACAGATTTTTTGATCAAACACCGGTTCACGGCTTCTGTCTTAACCATAATCGCCTTCCTCGGCACCGTGCTGGCATCTGTTTTGGTATATTTCGAGAATTGGGTATTAGGGTCTTGGCTCTTTCTACTGTTTTCCTTTTTTGATGCACTCGACGGCATAGTGGCCAGGCGGCACAAAAGCGCCAAGCCTGCTGGTGCCTTCTTAGACTCGGTGATGGATCGGTTCTCTGATAGTGCTATATTATTTGCCATTATTTTTTATGGGTTCAAGATCGGAAACCGAACCATCTTTCTTCTTTCCCTCTTAGCCCTTATCGCTTCCCTGATTACGAGCTACATCAAAGCAAAGGCAGAGAATTTTCTGGAATTTGGCTCCATAGGCCTTTTCCAAAGGCCAGAAAGAATCCTCATTATCTTCCTCATGCTATTGTTACCCAGATATCTCGTTGTTGGACTCTGGATACTGGTTATTGGAGGCTTTATTACCATAAGCCAGAGACTCTACTCTGCCTACCAGAAGTTTAATCAGCACCCCGCTTCCTAATCCATGAACCTCAACTCCTTCATATCCAGGGTTCCTTCCTTACTCAAATGCATGGGCCTTATGTGTCTCTCACAGAGCTCTCAAAGGTTTACCCTGTTAAATAGGGAGCCTATTACATGGGGCATCAATGGAATCGAAGACAATAACTACCCAAAAATATCAGCTAGCGCTTCTATTTAACAGGGCGAGGGTTTTGAAAAGGACTAAGAACCTTCCCACGACTATCGAACATTGTTGAAGGGTTTATCACAACACTTTGAAATTACATATTATTTTCCCTTATGGAATTGGGCTTGTGAAAATGGCTGCAGTGAAACTCACTGCTGATTTGGTAGGTTCTTCGCGGTATGTTTCATAAGCTAACAGAGTTCCCTGGCTGGGAGGAATAGTTTCCAAAAGGCACGCTAGGGCAGAAAAACCACATACATTATACCTATCTTGTACTTTTTCAGACTCCTCCCAGAATCCATCCGCATTCCCGGTGCACAGAAAATCCAGAAGTTGTCTATCATGCTTTTCCGACTCACCAATCATATGTGAAGCAGGCATATCGTGGCCAAACTTTGGCCCAATATGGGAAAAATCAACCCCTGCCACCAAAATCGTATTTTCATCTTCTGCAGCCTCGGCTAAAATCCCCAAGAAATCGCCTGCTTTAGATCGATATTCCTTCCTGCTATATGCAGGCAAGCTCCCCATGAGAGAACCACAGAGAACAGGGACTATGGTGAAAGCACTATCCCTGAGGATCTGCTGCAGGAAAATGAGTTGAAATTCAATAGAATGCTCGTCTCTATGGGCAAAATCATCTATCGAAAGCATATCATTTCCTGCTTTCATTAATTCCTTGACGCTTTCCTGATCGACTTCTACCTTCCCCAAGGGTGTTTCAAAGGTCTTGGCAGTCAGCGAAAACATAGCATCGGTCATAGAATGACCTACACCTAACAGAATCACCCGTTCCAGTTTAACGCCTCGAATCGCCTGATATGCACTTGAATAAACCCTCTTTCCTGCCTCCAGATCAATGTGCGGAGCCACAAGGGCAGTTATCTTGCCACGGGGGAGTTCCGGAACGTCCTGAATCGTTAGAATGCTTTCCAATCGTCTCCTGAGCTCCTCTTCCTGTTCCGGGTATGAGAGCCCAGCATGGGAGCAGTGTCGTACCTGCTGGGCTGTAAAACGAGATATAATCTCTTTTTTTGCCTCTCTGTATCGTGGACTGTCGAGAAGATAGGAGGTATCTAGTTGGTTTAAGAGTGTCTCAATCTCCTCCATTGAAACCAGCTGCCCTCCTTGCTGCCGCATCAGCTCTATTTGAATATCCCTCAACGAGTGGTATCCATCCAGCAGGGCGATTACCTTATAGAGCTCCGCACCGATTGCCCTACCCTCCTCTACAAGACCAAGTCTGTCCTTGATCATGATGAGCGTTCGATCAGCAGTCTGTGCCGGAAAAAAATCAAGATCCTTTCTTGCCCTTGGGTTTTCTCCATCCATTTTTCAAGCCATCAATTCGTAATTTGCCTAACGGGTCTGCAAAATGTCCATTACCAAATCATTACTGAGATTTTGGAAAAATCCTTGACCAGCTGGCTTATCTCTCCTATCATCGCTCTCACCAAAAAGAATTAACGTTACCATGTACCACACCCACGATAAGATATGAACTACAAAAAACTAAAAAAGAAGTTAAAGAAAGCGGTCTCTCCCTATGATTTTAAAACCATAAAAGCTCAGTATGCCGCCCAATATAATATTCGACTCAAGGAAAAGGAAGATATCGCTGGCATAAAAAGAACCGCCATGCTTGCGCTTGATATTCTCAACCATGTTGAGGAACGTATCAAACCGGGAATTACCACCAACAATATCAATACTATGGTGGAAGAACTCACCAGAAAAAACAACGCCCGATCTGCCCCCCTCAATTACCATGGCTTTCCGAAAAGTGTGTGCTCTTCAGTCAATAAGGTGATTTGTCATGGAATTCCGGATGAAACTATCCTGAAGGATGGCGATATCGTGAATGTGGATGTTACCCCAATAGTGAACGGATATTACGCCGATGTGAGCAAGACATTCTTTGTGGGCACTCCGGGCAAAGATGCCCAAAAGATCGTTGCAGTTGCCCGCGAGTGCCTGAGGCGTGGTGTTCGCCAGGCGATCCCGGGGAATACAATTGGTGATATTGGGTATGCTATTCAGAGATACGCAGAAGGCCAGGGCTGCTCAGTTGTCAGAGAGTATGTGGGTCACGGCGTTGGATTCGATTTTCATGAACCGCCTCAAGTTCCCCATTTTGGAAAAAAGAACCAGGGTCTCACCCTTGTTCCTGGTATGGTGTTTACCATAGAACCAATGATAAATCTCGGAAAACACAACCTCCATGTGCTTCCTGATCACTGGACCGTTGTCACCGATGATGGCAGCCTCTCCGCCCAATTCGAACATACAGTTCTGGTAACAGATGAAGGCTTTGAGATCTTAACACCCTATGACTAGCGTCTCGGAATTTCTACTCATCCTCCTTTTTCTTCTTCCACCGATCATCAGTCGCAAGCAACTGAATTTTCTTGTGCTGTGCCTCCTCGTCTGCAACCTTTTTCTCCCTGGGACTCAGATTAAGGTAGCAGGCAGCACACAAGCCTGTTTTATTCACGCACATCTTTATGATATCGCAGAGAGCACAAGTTCTTGTTTCTATAGCCAAGGCTATCCTTTTGGTATCTTTCAGGATAGCTACCGTATAGCCACCCCTTTTCCTTGCCTTCCAAACCTCTTCAAGGCTTACTACTTTATTATTCTTGTCCCGGTCATTTTTCATATGTTTGGTTCACTTCGCTGGCGTTACTTCTTTCCAGGCTGTTGCCCAAACGGAAATCCCTTTGAGCGGTCATTAAAACGTTTTTTGCCAAAAAACCCTCGGCGAAGCGGAAGATAAGCGATGCCAACTGCTTGAGCCCTAAAGGCGAGTTTTG
>CP070673.1:5055615-5075862 GCA_020351915.1 Deltaproteobacteria bacterium | reverse complement strand
TTTTTCGGTATTAGATGGCATTATTAGTGATCTGAGAGGCTTCCTCCCACTACGCAGCGGTCTTACTCTCAACAAAAAGATAACTTTTTGGGAATTGGGAATTCTTTAGCAAGAAAAAAGCCTTTGATCTCTTTTCCGAGACCTGCCTTTCCAGCTTCCCTTATGGTAGTTATCGGTTTTTGAAGATATAACTCAAGAACTTAAAGACCAGTTTGGCAGCAATAAAATCAGGAGCCCTGTTGTGTCTGTTTGGCTTCAGCTCTACCACGTCAAAGCCAACTACGTATTTTTTCTCAGCCACTTCCTCTAAAAGCCTGATAACTTGGTGCCAGTCAAGCCCTCCTGGCTCTGGAGTTCCCGTGGAGGGCATTATGGAGGGATCAAATACGTCGAGATCGATGGTTACATAAACATTGCGAGATAAAAGATCAACTACCTTCTGAATCCAGTCACTTCTCAAGAAGATATCTTGCTCAAAAAAAACCCTTGATATATCCAGTCTATTAAATTCCTCCCTGCTCATCGACCTAATTCCTACCTGCACCGCTGGGCAGAGTTCCTCTATTCTCGCCATTACACAGGCATGATTGAACATAGAGCCATGGTATGATTCCCTTAGATCGGCATGAGCATCAAGCTGGAGAACGGTAAGGTCTGAAAAGTTATCCTTGAGTGCCTGGACAGCCCCTGGAGTTATTGAGTGATTACCTCCCAGCATAACCGGAAATTTGCCATCTTTGGTAAAAGACGAAAAATTCTGTTTAATAACCTCAGCGAGCTTTTCCGGTGATCTTGGAAGATAGGGCAACTCAAATGTGTGTATCCCGTGCAGATGAACCTCGCTATCGGTCTCAATATCATACAGTTCTACATGTGCTGAGGCCTCAATAATTGCTTCTGGCCCTAAATCTGCACCCTTTTGCCAGGTAGCGGTATAGTCATACGGAACCGGCATTACAACAATCTTGGCCGACTCATAATCGGTCCAATTGCAGTCCTTTCCTCCAAATGGGGTATTACTCATGCTGTGACCTGAGCTCCATAGATGTCTCTTGGAAACCCTGTTCCTCTTTCAACCATATAAACCTCTGGCTTCCGAGAGGCAAATGCTCCGACAATCAGATCTCTCGCCATATCCGTATCAAATGGTTTACATGAGAAAAGATCAACAAAAGCATAACCCTTATCCACGAAGGTATGAATCGATAAATGACTTTCAGCTATGACCACAAATCCTGTTATACCCTTGTCTTCAGGTATCTTTCCAGTATAGGGAAATACATACGGTTGAGTGATTTTAGTCATTCCGATCTTATCAGGTAGGGCATTGAGGAAATTAAATATGAAATCAAGGTCACTGATGCTTTCCTGATCGCACTCAGATAAATCCAGCATAAGATGGGGGCCAAAATAGGATTTCTTGCTCATTTCTCATAAACCCTCCCTATTGAAGATATCATCACATGTTCGGCCAATAATACACAAAATGAGATTTCTCTCAACTTCTTTTTATAAAAAATCCTTTTCGCCATCAATTTTTAAGTTCACCCTGTTACTTTTGGAGGGGGCTTGGTGCCCCGGGTGAAAACGAAAAATCCCGTTCAGGCACCATAAATATTATTCCGCACGGTGCATACTATGGGATAAACAATGGGATATCAAGCAGTTAAAAGGCGAAAGACTCTGGAACAGGGCGATGATAAGAAAGCATCGCTATAGAAGGAAACCGATGATCAGGCAGCCCAGCTATATATCGTCTTTGGCAAGTTTAAGCTCACGGCCAAAATAGTCGGCTATTTGTGGGAAAACAAGGCACCACAATTTATCACAGGTGTCAGTCCTGCCTGGAACAAAACCCGTCTGATTGTTCTACAGAGCGGGCCTGAAAAACTGGGGGAATGGATTTAGGAAAAAAGGAATATCTACGAAGACTACAAGGTCCTGTTCGGTAAAGAGCCCCCAAAAGCGAACCTCGTTTCAATCTATATTAACTCCCAGCATATGGAAAGTAGGGCCGAGAGCTATTTCGGAGAGATATATTTCTCAAAGAAATAGGAGACTGCTATACCTGCGAAGGCAAACGATTAATCCCTTCTTGGCCACAATTGCCCCCTATGGTTTTGTAAAAGAGAACCAGACTCTCTTTAATCTTTCCAAACCCAGGCATTTTTGCCCCTTGCCTGAATCCCAGGACCGAGAATTTTGCTCAAGGATTCATTGAGACAAACCGAAAAGTCAGTATATGGATGGCCAGGAAAACATCTTGACAACACAAGAGACAAAATTTTAGAAAGGGTTATGTTTGATTTTTCTAAGGAAATCAACCTGTATCAAGGAGGAGACAATTGAAATCCAAGGCTATTTGCTTAGGTCTCGTTCTTTTCTTATTCTCGGCTCTTCTATTGGGCCTATCTCCATCCATACTAGCAGGCCCAAAGCTTAAACATGTTGTAGTAAAGGGTGACAATCTGTGGTCAATCTGCCAGCGATACTATAACGATCCTTGGATCTGGCCAGAGCTCTGGGAGATGAATCAATTTATAACCAACCCCCACTGGATTAGGCCAGGCGAGATCATAACCCTCTATGACTATGAAATGCTTAAGTCAAAGGCTGAGAAGAGAATTGTGGCAGCCAAAAAGGAACCCCTAAGCAAGGAAACCCTAAAGGAACGAGTGGGCCTAGACGTTTCAGGCGTTATCAATACAAGAGCCCTCGGGTTCCTTCAGTTGGAAAAGGAGGAGCCGTGGGGCACCATTTTTGACCATGAGTCCGAAAGAATAGTACTCGATAGAGACGACATCGTCTATGTAAAGATGTATAAACAAGGCATCAACCCAGGAGATAAATTTACCATATATAACACCTCTGTTTTTCCTGTTACCCATCCAGTGACCGGTAAAGAATGTGGATACATTCATTTCTTTAAGGGCATATTGGAGATTAAAAAAGCAGGGAAAGGCTACCACATTGCTCAAATAAGCGAATCATTCCAAAGCATTCTCAAAAATGATCTTCTCATTCCTTACTATCCAATTTCCTCCTGTATACTCCCCCTTCCATGCCAGGGAACCCCTACGGCTCATATTGTAGCCGCAAAAGATAACCTCGTTTTGCTCGGCCAGCGCTCTGTTGCCTATATTGACGCTGGTCGTACAACGGGCATAATGACGGGCAACCTCTTTGAAGTCGTAGAGGAGAGGGAATCGGTTCTTGACCTGAAAAGAAAAGAGAAGGTTGCCTTGCCGCCAGCTGTTCTCGGCAGGATGCTAATCCTGCAAACGAAAGAAAACACTGCCACCGGAGTGATATTCTGGGCTTCCAGAGACTTTACGATTGGGGCCAAGATCAGGTCGTGCGTCTGGGATGAGCAACCCAAAGAATTCACTATGGTGCCACCTTGTCCGATTCAATAATGAGATAGCGAGCACCATAATACCTCTCGGCACTCCAGCTTACCTAAACCTATATTGATAATAATAATACCCTATGTCGCTTTCTGGTCATACAGCCTTGATTACCGGAGCGGGCCAAGGCATTGGTAGAGCCTGCGCATTAATCTTCGCCTCCAGGGGAGCCGATCTGGTATTGTTAGATAAAAACCCCAAAACTCTGGGCACGGTTGTTGCTGAAGTGGGCACAATGGGGCGCCAGGTAGTGTATCACGTAGTGGATCTAACTGAACTGGAAAGGCTCAAGGATATGGCTGAAAAGGTCCGCAACCTTGGCTTGATAGATATCCTGGTAAATAACGCCGGATTTGACCGACCAGGTACGACTGCCAAAATTGACAAAAAGGGGTTTGATGAGGTTCTCAGCATCCATGTCACCGTGCCGCTAACTCTCATCCAAATTTTCATGCCTGGCATGCGGGCAGCAGGATGGGGCCGGATCATCAATGTGAGCTCCATCTATGGAATCATCGGCGGCAAGGGAGAAGTGGCTTATTCTACAGCTAAGGCCGGAATCATTGGACTGACAAAATCCGTAGCAAAGGAATGTGGTCACGACGGAGTTACCGTGAATGCGGTTCTGCCCGGGCTAATCCGGACACCGACCATAGAAACATTTATGGCCGAAAAACACAAACAGGTTATCATCGGCGACACAGCTTTGGGGCGAATGGCTGAACCTGAGGAGGTAGCACGTGTTATCGCATTCCTGGCCTCAGATGATGCCTCCTTTATCACAGGTACTGCCTTACCTGTTTCTGGGGGATGGGGCATTTTGTGACGCTCTTCTCGTCAAAAAAACCATAACAGATGGGCAATTCGTGATCACTCATCCACTCGGCTCCCTGTTCCTCCCCAAAAGAAACCGAGAAACACCCCTACATTTCACAATTTCAGCAAAAGGATAAAAACAAGGCGAAAAAAGGAGACACCCATTTCACCCTCTCCAACAATGGCGATCCACTGTAATGAAATTGCCATTACCAGATAGCTTTAAGATCTTTCCTTCCTCCTATCTGTTCCTGCATAACTAACGAGTTTTCCACCAACCTTAATAAAAAACTTGACTACGCCCGATTTTGATTATATTCCACCACAAAACACAGTATGCGGTAACAACCCTCATGAGAGAATGGTCGGATAGCAGATTAAGTTGGCTTGCACTAAAAATGATTCCAAATTTGGGAAACATTACCTACAAGCACCTTGTCGAGAGATTTGGCGATCCTGCTAGTGTATTCAAGGCCAAACTTAATAGTTTACTTGAGGTAGAAGGACTAAGGGTCGAGACTGCAAAGCGAATTTTGGATAGTGCATGGGAGGGAAACCCACAAGACGAACTGATGGCCATAGAAAAGTCAGGTATCAGGCTCATAACCATGTCAGATTCCTCTTATCCAAAGGATCTCCGAGAAATCCATGATCCACCTCCCCTGTTATATTTAAGAGGCAATGATATCCCCTCAGACCGGACGATAGTTGCCGTTGTAGGCTCAAGAAACCCAAGTCACTATGGTGTCAAAGTGACGGAAGAGATATGCCAAGCCTTGGCACAAAGGAACATAAGTGTTGTCAGTGGCATGGCCAAGGGAATAGATTCGGCAGCCCATCGAGGATGCTTAAGGGGAAGAGGGTTTACCATTGCTGTTTTGGGCTCAGGCATGGATATTATATATCCGGAATCAAACACCAACCTTTTCAACCACATAGCTGAAAAAGGGTCTATTCTCACTGAGTTCCCTTTAGGGACCCCGCCAGAGGCATGGAATTTCCCTACAAGAAACAGGATAATCAGTGGCCTGTCAAAGGGGGTTGTGGTTGTAGAGGCCTCAAAACGGAGTGGTTCTCTGATCACAGCTTCTCTAGCCCTGGACCAGGGCAGAGAGGTCCTTGCCGTACCTGGTAGCATAGAGTCCTTCAAAAGCACAGGAACTCATCTCCTTATTAAACAAGGGGCTAGGCTGGTTGAAAATGCAGATGATATCGTGCAAGAGCTTGGATTGAATGATCACAGCCCTGAGCAGGCGGCTATAGACACAAAAAGAGCGTTACCATTCATGGAAGAAGATGAGAAGATGATCTATGACCTCCTGAGCGATTATCCCCTTCACATAGATCACATAACCCTGCACAGCAAAATGGATTCCGCCAAGGTAGCGAGCCTTCTAACAAGGCTTGAATTAAAGGGGATAATTATGCAGTTACCGGGAAAAATGTTTGTGATTTCTTGACCTTGTTGCCTTAATAGCCTATTAATTCAAAAAACTCAATAAATACACCCATAACGAGAAAGATGGCGAAAAAGAAAACAACAGGTCTCAGCAGAGGATTCACCAAAATTTCCGATACTACGGGGAAACAATTGGTAATTGTCGAATCCCCGGCCAAGGCTCGGACTATTAACAAATATCTCGGTCCGGACTACGTGGTCGCACCCTCGGTAGGACATGTTCGCGATCTACCTGACAAGAATCCCAAAGGAGCGAAAGATCCTGTCCCAGGGGTTGATCTGGATCACGGTTTCAAACCGAATTACCAGATCATCAAGGGTAAGGCAAAAACAGTCATGGAATTGAAACGAGCAGCAAAAGATGCCTCAGGTATCTGGCTGGCGACCGACCTGGACCGCGAAGGGGAAGCGATCGCCTGGCATCTTGCCGAGGCACTCATGGTCAAACCCGAACATGCCAATCGTGTGGTATTCAACGCAATTACCAAGAGCGAAATCCAAAAGGCTTTTCGCCACCCCCGTGCGCTTGATATGGACAAGGTCAACGCACAACAGGCCCGAAGAATTCTGGACCGCATCGTGGGCTATCAGGTTTCACCCCTCTTGTGGAAAAAGGTCGCAGGCGGATTGAGTGCAGGCCGCGTGCAATCAGTGGCGGTCCGGTTGGTGGTCGAGCGCGAACGCAAGATCGCAGCGTTTGTGCCGGAAGAGTACTGGAAACTGACCGGCTATTTCACCACAGACTTAGACAATGCCACCGACCTAGGCAAAGAGTGGCGGGAGTGGCTGGCCGAGACTCCCCAAAAGCGAAACAGCAGAAAGTCAAAAGGCCGGACTGTCCGCGAAAAAAATGGCTGGTTAGCCACGCACAACAGCCTCGCTGCAGAATTGGTTGAAATGGACGGGAAGAAATTTGAGCCGAAAGACAGTGAATCGGCGCTGGCAGCGAGCAAACGTGCAGGTTTTCACCTTCAGGAGCAAATTCAAACAAAAAACCCCAAAGCAAAGGGGCCAGTACAGCGGATCATTCATTTCCGGGGCCATGTGGCGGGCGGACCAGAGTGGAGGGTGAAGTCACTTCAAACCAAGCGAATCAAAAGTCGTCCTTATGCACCGTTTATCACCAGCACCCTTCAGCAGTCGGCGGCAAACCAACTCGGGTTTCCTGCTCAGTTCACTATGCGCACCGCGCAGGAGCTTTACGAAGGCTTATCGGTCAGTGGAATCGGCTCGGTCGGTTTGATAACCTATATGCGAACCGACTCGACCCATCTCTCAAAAGAAGCCATTAACATGGCCAGAAATTACATCAGTTCCGAGTTCGGCGATCAGTACCTGCCAGCAGCGCCGAATCCCTTTCCCTCATCAAACAAAGCGGCACAGGAAGCACACGAGGCGATCCACCCTACCGATGTGCGCCTCACCCCCGACCAGGTTCGCTCCTCGCTTACTGAGCAGCAATACAAATTATATAAAATCATCTGGGAAAGATTTGTGGCCTGTCAAATGACCGAGGCCCTGTGGGACACCACCACGATTCTGATCTCAGGCGTTACCGAAGATGGAGAACTTGTGTTCCGCACCACCGGACGGGTGCTCGTCTTTGACGGATTTCAGAAAGTCGTGGGTTTACCTGCCACATCTGACGAGGTGATCCTACCCCAAATCGCTGAAAAACAGCAGCTGGCGGCGATTGAACTTGCTCCCACGCAAAACTTTACCTCGCCGCCACCCCGATACAGTGAGGCATCACTCATAAGAAAGCTCGAAGCAGAGGGCATAGGCCGACCGAGCACATACGCCCAGATTGTTCAGGTGATTCAGAACCGTAAGTACGTAGAAAAAATCCAAAATCTATTCCACGCAACCCATCTCGGGTCCGTGGTTACTGATAAACTGATCGAAGCATTTCCGGAGATCATGGAAGTCGGTTACACGCGCGACATGGAGCAGCAACTCGATGACATTGAAGACGAGCATACCGATTGGGTGCAAATGCTTAAACGGTTCTACGGACCTTTCAAACAGAGTCTGGACGCAGCATACAGAGACATGGGACATGCCAAAGCGGAAACTCAACCTGCCCCCCATACCTGTCCTCAATGTGGCAGCAACACGGTTTACCGTTTGGGTCGAAATGGCCGATTCCTGAGTTGTTCTCGGTACCCAGCATGCAAATATGCGGCACCGATCAATCGCAATGGAAACCCTGTTGCACCGGAACAGACCGAGGTAGCCTGTCCCGATTGTGGCGCACCAATGCTGCTCCGCAAGGGACGTTTCGGGCCATTCCTCAGCTGCAGCAGATACCCTGACTGCAAAGGTATTGTAAACCTCGATAAGAAAGGCCATGTCAGCCCGCCAAAAATACCACCATTGCTCACCGATCTCCCGTGCCCCAAGTGCAGAGCCCCATTGAATCTGCGTCGCAGCGCGCGGGGACCTTGGCTGAGTTGCTCGACCTTTCCCAAGTGCCGGGGCAGATTGAGCTGGGGTTTACTCAGCGATGATAATAAGCCAAGGTTGAAACAGGCCCTCGAAGAACATGAAAAGGTACATCAGCAGGCAATCATCCGTAAACTCGATGGAAGACCTTTGGGCAATCACTACAAACCACAGGCTCAACAGTTAGATGAGGCAGGAGAGGAGGGTGAAGATTTGACTTGAACCTTGGATTTTTACACCTGTTGTTTTTGCCTATTTGATAGATATGGGTTACTTCTGAGAGCATCAAATAGTTTGCAATATCGGGAGGGGGGGCATGAGGTCTTTTCTGTTGTGACTGGTGGGAAGCCGCTGTGCTTTTCACGACTTATCAGTGGGGGAAGTCGCAGTCCCGCCTAGATAGGCGGGGAATGCGGAGCCCCGCTTCTCCGAAGCGGGACGTTGATAGGTCGGAGAAAAGACCTCATGCCCCTCCTAGACCCTTCTCGGTTATGCACAGTGCAAATAATAAAATGCTGTGCTTAGTAACATGAAAGTTTACTGCTGAACCAACCTCAGACTCCACTGTGACCAAAACCTCCCTCTCCTCTTTCCGTGGGATCAAGCTCCTGCACCTCTTCAATGATTGCCCGAGAAACCCTACTTATGATAATCTGGGCAATCCGGTCACCCCTCTTGATGGTTAAGGGTTCTTTCCCCCAGTTGATAGCAATTACGCGAATTTCACCCCTATAATCCGAATCTATCGTGCCGGGAGAGTTGACCAACCCGAGGCCGTGTTGCAATGCCAGACCACTCCTGGGCCGAATCTGTGCTTCATATCCTTTGGGAAAGGAAATAGACAAACCAGTTGGAATAAGCCTTATGTCACCAGGTTGTAAGGTAATCTCTTGAGTAATGGCTGCCTGGAGATCAAGGCCAGAAGAACCGTCTGATTGGTAGAAGGGCAGAGGTAAATCTGGATGACTATCCGATCTCTTGACCTTTACTATAACCGTATCCATCATAACCCACGTGTTGCGTTTGTTTGATGAGCGGAAATTCCCCTTTTAAGAAAAAGATAATGGGTCCACAACCATCGAATCCCGGTCCACAGGGCCCAGTACTGTTAATGAGCCGTTATCTGCAGAAAACACCCTCCTCGAGGCATCTACTACTTCGTCCAAGGTAACCTTTTCTAATTCTGCTATCAATTCCTCCTGAGGTATATATCGGCCAAAAATAGCCTCGTTCTTAGCCAGTTGTATCATGAGGCTATTCATACTCTCCACAGCAAGCAAAATTCCCCCTGACAAATAGTCTTTTGCCGCAGCGATATCATTTGAAGAGAGGTCCACCTTCTGAATCTTCCTGATGAGCGACCCAATCAGTTCAAGCACCTCATTAACTGCCTCCTTGTCTGTGGCAACATATATCTTTATCGCTCCGGTATCAGTATAGGCACTCTGGTAAGAATAAACGGAATATGCTAGCCCCCGTTTCTCCCTGATCTCCTGAAACAGCCTGCTACTCATGTTGCCACCCAAGATAGTGTTGAAAACAGCCTCTGCAAACCGTTCCTCTCCAGAAAGTGATGAGCTCTGAGCACCGAAGCAGAGATGAACTTGCTCTAATTCCTTAGGGTAAAAAGATACACCTGGCGTAACTAACGGGATAGGTCTCGCTACGAGACCATTGTGCTTGTCTTGAAGTGGCTCAAAGAAGGGTCTAAAATAGCTAACGAAAACCTCGTGATCTACCATCCCAGCAGCCGCAATAATCACCCTCTCAGGGGAATAAAACCGTGATAAATAATCAAGGATCTGACTCCTTGTAATGGTGTCTACTGTTTCCTTTGTGCCCAGAATCGGCCTCCCCAACGGCTCCCCAGACCAAAATGACTGGTCATGCAGAATCTGAACATATTCATCATGGGTATCTTCCATCATACTAATCTCCTGAAGAACAACAGACTTCTCCAGGTCCAGGTCTTCTTCAGCAAAGACCGAATTAGTGAATATGTCGGAAAAGATTTCGGTTAGAAATTCGAGGTGTTTATGGAGGGCTCTGGCATGAAAACAGGTCTGTTCTTTAGTGGTAAAGGCATTCGAAAAACCACCAATCGCGTCCAGGTCTTTTGCGATCTGCATGGCTGATCTGAGCCGAGTGCCTTTGAAAATCATGTGCTCTATGAGATGAAATATTCCCCTTTCTTTCTCAAGTTCATCCCTGGATCCTGCATCCACCCAAATGCCTAAGGAGACAGATTTTGCATGCGATACACTTTTGGTAATTATCTTGGTTCCATTGGCGAGAACAGTCTTCTTAAAGGTCATCTGCACTCCGTCCCAATGCCGCTTTCCTAGAAAGCCGGATCTTCCCATTGCTGTCGATATCGGTAACCTTCACTAAGACCTCATCGCCTTCTTTCAGTACATCACTCACCTTCCCTACCCTATCATGACTTAACTGAGAGATATGTATGAGTCCTTCAGAGCCGGGCAAAACCTCAACAAAAGCCCCAAAATCCATGATCTTTTTTACCTTGCCCACATAGAATTTTCCGACCTCTGCCTCTCTCACTATGTCCTCTATCATTTTTATGGCCTTGTCCGTACCTTCGCCCTCAGTAGATGCAATCATCACGGTACCATCGTCATCAATATTAATCTGTGTGCCAGTTGTGAGACTGATGTGTTTGATCATCTTTCCACCAGGACCGATAATATCCCTAATCTTTTCGGGTTTGACAGTGATGGTCACAATTCTCGGTGCATATTTGGATATCTCTGATCTGGATTGTGATAGGGCCTTGTTCATTTCATTGAGGATATGTATTCTTGCTTCTCTTGCCTGGTGCAGAGCTTTTGCCATTATCTCTTTCTTGAGTCCGTCAATCTTGATATCCATTTGGAGCGCGGTTATTCCATGCTCTGTTCCGGTAACCTTAAAATCCATATCGCCGAAATGATCTTCATCACCTATTATATCAGTCAATATGGCCACGTTCTCGCCTTCTGAAATAAGACCCATTGCTACACCGGCCACTGGATCCTTAACAGGAACACCTGCATCCATCAATGAAAGGGAACCCCCGCACACACTTGCCATAGAAGATGAACCATTTGATTCCACTATTTCAGAAACTACCCTGACAGCATAAGGAAAATCATCCTTCTCCAACAAAACAGGGAGAAGCGCCCTTCTCGCAAGGGCACCGTGCCCAATCTCTCTCCTGCCTGGAGGTCCCAATCTTCTGGCCTCACCAACACTAAAGGGAGGAAAATTATAGTGAAAGGTGAATCCTCTATACGTGTCTCCATAGATTGATTCTATCTTCTGTTCATCACTTTCAGTGCCCAGAGTCGTTAGAACCATAGCTTGGGTTTCACCTCTGGTAAATAGGGCCGATCCATGAACCCGCGGTAAAATGCCCACGAAACACTCAATAGGTCTTACCTCCGTGAAGGACCTGCCATCGATTCTTTTGGCCTCCCTCAATATCTTATCCCTGGCCAATCTCTTCTCTAGATCGTAAATCGCATCGTGGATTTCTCTCTCCCTATCTTCATATTCTTCTCTGAGTGATTCCATTACATAATCAATGGCCTTGGACATCTTGTTTTGTCGCGCCACCTTCTCAGAACAAGAGAGCGCCTCCTTTATGTGAGATTCACCGATTCCTCTCACCTTGAGCATCAATTCTTCATCTTTTGAAGGAGTGAGAAAATGCCGCTTTTCCTTTCCGACGGCATCTCGCAGCTCTATCTGCATTTCAATAATAGGCTGCAAGGCTTGGTGACCAAAAAAAATAGCCTCGAGCATGTCATCTTCAGAGACAAACGTACCATCCCCTTCCACCATAACAACATCTGTCTTTGTTCCAGCCACAATCAGATTCAAATCGCTCTCTTCTTGCTCCTCTAAAGTGGGGAAGGCAATAAGTTTGCCATCAACCCTACCTATCTGTGTGCTGCCAACTGGACCTCCAAAGGGGATATCCGATATAGTGGTGGCAGCAGAAGCACCAAAGATGCCCAAAGGGGCAGGGTCATTCTGTTTGTCAAAGGATAAGACACTGGCGATTATCTGGGTCTCAAAGTTGTAGTTCTGAGGGAAAAGAGGCCTGAGAGGTCTATCTATCAATCGAGAAGTCAAGGTCTCCTTTTCACTTGGCCGCCCCATATCCCGACGAAAAAAATTACCTGGGATCTTCCCTGCCGAATACGACATCTCTTGAAAATCAACTGTCAAGGGGAGAAAGTCGATACCCTCTCTTACCTCATCAGTAGAAACCACTGTCACCAGGACAACCGTTTCTCCCATTGTTACGATTACGGCTCCGCTGGATTCACGGGCGACCCTACCAGTTTCAATGTTTAAGATCTTATCATTGACGTGTGCTGTTACATTCTTAATCATTTCCGTTATCCCCTTTCATTAAATTACCTTTCATGCCTCCTATTTCCTCAGACCTAATTCTTGAATGAGCGTCTTATATTGCTCTGGGTCTTTCAGTCTAACATAGTTCAAAAGGCGCCTTCTTTGACCAACCATTTTCAAAAGGCCCCTCCTCGAGTGATGGTCTTTGGGATGTACCTTAAAATGACCAGTAAGGTCGTTAATCCGTTTTGTCAAAAGGGCAATCTGAACATTTGATGAACCGGTATCCTTTTCATGGACCTTGAATTGATCAATAATCTCCTCTTTCTCTTTGCTTGTTAAAACCACTTTAATTCCTCCTTACCTAATTATATGAAAACCCTCTTAATATTATATCCATCACTGTCTTCTTCTAAGACTGCAACCAATTCCTCCCCTACTACTGCCTTGAGAGAGTCACCTGAATTAAGAGATGAGGGATTTTGCCCACAGAGTTCCTCTCTGTTGGGCTTATGGCCGCTCCTAATCTTTCTTGCTAGTGCATCGGATATTTCGACCTCCATCATCCCTTTCAATGCTTGTTTCAGTGGTATTATCACATCATCAACCCTATTGTTGAAGAGGTATTCACTGACTTGTGTTACCGTAAAGGCATCATCCACATGAAATGGGCCACTCTGCAGTCTCCTCAAAAATGTTAGGTGTGCCCCTGTACCCAGACTTCTCCCCAAATCCGCTGCAAGGGCTCTGATATAGGTACCAGAACTGCAGCAAACCTCGATCCAGACCGTGGTAAGATCTACACGTAAGACGTTGATATATTCAATCCTTACCTCCCTTTCCTGAAGATCGACGGCAACCCCGCTTCGCGCCAATTCATACGCCCGCCTCCCCTTATGATGAAGCGCCGAAAAAACGGGGGGAACCTGCTTAATCGTACCTACAAATTGCTGTGTCTTCTCTTTGATAGTCTCCTTTGGTAAAACTCCTGTGTGTCTTATTTTGATGATTCGTCCTGTCAAATCCTGTGTATCTGTTTCTATTCCGAGCCTGAGAGCCGCTCTGTAAACCTTATCTTGGGACATCAGAAAAGGAGACAACTTGGTTCCCTGGTTCAAAAGAATTACCAGTACCCCACTTGCAAAGGGATCCAGTGTCCCTGCATGACCGGCTTTTTTTGCCTTCGTCAGACCCTTAATTTTCTCAACCACCTTGAATGAGCTGGGTCCAGAGTCCTTGTCTACTATTATGATTCCATCCTTTTGAATCATGGTAATGTCTGCTGATAGGTGCGGCTAGTCTGTTGCCAGATTCATCTGCCCTGCAAAAACCCCTTTGCCTTAGAAAGGAATTCCTGCTTCACCGAGTCCAAACTCCCCTCTTTCGAGAACGCTGCCGCCCGTGGATGACCACCGCCGCCAAAAAGACTTGCTAGTTCTGCTACATTTACCCAATCATTCGACCGCAAGCTGAATCGGTAATAACCCTTTTTAATCTCCCTTATGAGAACGGCTATCTCAACCCCAGAGATACATCTGGGGTAATCCACAAACCTTTCACAGTTAAGATTATCAGTATCCGCCTTTGAGAGTGTGTCTTGTGGGATCGTTATAAACCCAACCTTTCCAGCAGAATGCAACTCTATTGTTTTTAAGGCCGACTCCAGAATGTGCAACTTCTCCAATGTCCATTCATCCATAACCTTGCGTGATATCTTCCATGGCTTAACGCCCCAATCGACCAGCTCCCCAGCAATAGAAAATGCCTCACTAGTAGTATTGTCGTACTTAAATGAGCCAGTGTCGGTTTGCAGAGCCACAAACAGGTTCTCTGCTATAGTCAAATCGAGCGGCAAACTCGCCAACTTAATCAAGCGATAGATAATCTCACCAACAGAGGAGCTCTGGGCATCAACCAGATTAATGTCACCAAACCGAGAATTATTCTCATGATGATCAATGTTTATCAAAGGCCCGATTTTAGATAGATGACAAGAAACCGTTCCCACTCTTTCAAGATTTCCACAGTCTAGGACTAAGCCAGCATCAAATTCCAATTTCATATCAACGGCATCTACCACTCGCTCTATCCCTGCTAAAGAGCTCAAATGATCTGGGATAGGGCCCTCATTGAATAAGACAACCTCTTTTCCAGAAAGCAAAAGCGTTCCACCCAAGGCCAACAGAGAACCAATAGCATCCCCATCAGGATCCTTATGGCTCGCTAAGAAAAATCTTTCACCCTTTTTCACAATATGAGCGATCTCATTCAAAGCCATACGGATCAACACTCAGCCTTGGGTTCTCGTACCTTATTAGTGCTTACCCAGGCCATCTAACCGGCTGCGGATACCCGCAACCAGCACCACTATTCATCCGATCCCGGGCCCAATTTTGCCAAAAGCCTTTCCATCTTTTGGCCATAGTCGAGCGATTCATCATACCTAAATTGAATATCTGGGACGTATCGTAATTGGAGCCTCTCTCCTATTTCTCTTCGTATGAATCCTTTTGCGCTTTCAAAACCTTCATGGGCCTCTCTTTTCTGCTGACCCTCCCAAAAAAGGCTATAATAAACATAAGCATGTCTCAAATCTTTGCTCATACGCACATCAGTCACGGTGACCCCCTTGAGCCTCGGATCCTTAACCTTTCTGAGAAGAAGGTTTGATATTTCCTTCAAAATCTGATCGCCAACGCGGTGAGTTCTGTTTCCTGCAAGCATAGTGCCTGAATGGGTTAGATATTTAGTATTTCAATAGAGGAGTCTACAATCTCCCCCAGGTAGAGAGATTCTAAAAAGGAAAGGATAGTGTCGAGTGACGAATTCACAAATCGCCTATCATTACCCACAGCACTAATCCCCAGTTCAATCATCTGCCACTTGTCATTAGAACCAACCTCAGCAACAGAGACATTGAATTTGTTGCGAACCCTGGCAACAATACTCTTCACAACCTTTCTCTTCTCTTTAAGTGAATGGTTATTGCGGATATATAGGGAAAGCTTAAGGGTTCCAACCACCACATCAAAGCTCCGCTTTCGTCTCCTCAACGACATAAACCTCCAGGACATCTCCGGGCTTTATATCATTATAATTTTCTATTCCTACACCACACTCAAAACCCGAGGACACGTCTTTAACATCGTCCTTAAACCGTTTCAGGGAACCGATCTGTCCATCAAACATGACTACCTCATCTCTCAATAGGCGTACCTTGGCGTTTCTTTCAATCTTGCCATCAGTTACGTAGCAACCAGCTATAGTGCCCAGCTTGGAGATATGAAATATCTCCTTGACGTCTGCCCGACCGATACTATTCTCTGTGTAAACCGGCTCAAGAAGTCCGACCATAGCTGACTTAATATCCTCTATCACCTTGTAAATAACATCATAAAACCTTATATCAACTCTCTCCTCTTCTCCAAGATTACTGACAGTCGGGGTAGCCCTAACGTTAAAACAGATAATTATGGCCTCAGAGGCTGAGGCAAGCATTACATCACTCTCTGTCACGGCTCCGGTTGCCCCATGGATAACCTTCAGTTTCACCTCTTCCGTGCTGAGTTTGGTCAATGAATCCACAAGAGCCTCTAACGACCCCTGTACGTCAGCCTTAACTATGATATTCAGTTCCTTCACCTTGCCTTCTTTGATCCTGTCAAAAAGACTATCGAGGCTGAGGGGTCCTTGGTTTGCCGCTGTTTCCAATCGAGCGTCAATTCTCCTGTGATCGCTAATCAATTTTGCCTTCTTCTCATCTGCCACAACGACAAAATCATCGCCGGCCATGGGCACGCCAGAAATTCCATAGATTTCAACGGGCATAGAGGGAGACGCTGATTTTATCTTCTGTCCTCTATCATTAAGCATCGCCCTTACCCTTCCATAGCTCTCTCCGCAAAAAAAGAAGTCACCTTGCTTCAGGGTGCCATTACGAATAAGAACCGTAGCAATCGGACCTCTATTCTTATCCAGCCGAGCCTCTATGATTGTTCCCCGTGCCTTCTTTTTGTAGTTTGCTTCTAACTCAAGTATCTCTGATTGAAGTAGTATAGACTCAAGAAGCTCCTCCAGGCCTTCCCCTGTTTTGGCCGACACATAACTGAAAATGGTATCACCACCCCACTCCTCTGCCAAAAGGCCATATTTTGATAACTCCCTCCTGACCTTTTCTGCGTCTGCGCTTGGCTTGTCCATCTTGTTAACAGCGGCAATAATAGGAATGTTGGCTGCCTTCGCATGATCAATGGCCTCAGTAGTTTGTTCCTTTACCCCGTCATCAGCGGCAACAACCAATACAATCAAATCAGTCACCTGTGCGCCCCGAGCCCTCATCGCAGTGAACGCCTCATGTCCGGGTGTATCAAGAAAAACAATATCGCCATGTGGGGTATGGACATAGTACGCTCCTATGTGTTGGGTTATGCCACCGGCCTCTTTGTCGATAATCCTTGACTTTCTGATATAATCCAGGAGAGATGTCTTCCCATGGTCTACATGTCCCATTATGGTAATCACCGGTGGTCGAGCAGAAAGATCTTCAGGCCTATCCTCTTCTTCGGCAAGAATATCCTCCTCTTCAAAAGATGAGAGTTCCAATTCATACCCAAACTCACCTGCCACAAGAGAGGCAGAATCAAAGTCAACCGTCTGGTTGAGGGTGACCTTTATGTCTATCTCCATCAATTTCTTAATGAGCTCGCCTCCCTTGATCCCCATGCGCTTTGCCAGCTCAGCAACACTGATCACATTAGGAACCTTTATCCTTCGTTTAATAGCCTTCGGGACAGTTATCTCTGTTTGTTTGAACTTCTTCTTGTCAAGCTTAGCCTTTGTCTTTAGTTTCCCCTTGCCGACAAAGCCCCTGTCAACGTCCCCATAGAGGTCTTTCCGCTCAAAGACTTCCCTCCTCCGCCTTCGATATTCCCTCTTGGGAGTCAGCTCATCCTTCTCCTCTCTCCTTCTCTTTTTTATCTCCTTTTCTTTCTTCCGTACCTCCTCAGAGGGCAATACGATGCCAACTGGCGGCATCTTGGTTACAGGTTCCCGGATTTCCGGCTCAGGCGGCTGAACTTCTGCTAGCTTTATTATCTTTGCCGGAATAGTTTTAGGCTTAGGCTTCTTTTTCTTTTCAATTTTGGGCTCAACTTTTCTCACCTGCTGGTCAACAGCAGGCTTAACTTCCAACTCCTTGGCTTCCTCTTTTTCTTCCTTTCCTTTCTCTTCCAAAACCTCTGATACTTTCTCCTCCGGTACCGAAACAGTCTCCTCAGGAGATGGTTTAACCTCTTCTTCAATTACCGGTTCCTCTTCCTTGATCTGTTCCGGCACTTTAGGAATGATCTTTTTTCTCCTGCGTATGATAGTTGACTTTATTCTTTTCTCCTCAAAGACCTCACTCGTTGCACCTGAAAGATAGTCCTTAGCCCGAGCTACATCATCTCTATCGAGAGCACTCATATAATTGTTGATAGGCAAACCGGCGGCCTTCAATTTCTCAACCAGTTCACCGGAATTCATGTTCAGTTCTTTGGCTAACTCATAAACCCTTACCTTACTCATCTAACCCTCCAGGCAATCCTTCCTTTTCTTCATCCCATGCGTCTTCACTATCAACGCTTAACGACTGTACGTAATCAAGGGCCCCCTTTATCAAATCTCTGGCCTTTTTGTCACTGATACCCTTAATGATTGCCAAATCAGCTGGCTCGGCCTTGGAAATATCTTCTGCTGACCTGTACCCCATCTCATACAGGGCAGTGGCCAATTTGTCACCAACACCGGGAAGCATGTGCAGAGATTTATAACCCTCTCTCAGCTCCTTGTTGTACTCTGACTCACCATTCACATCCAGTTTCCAGTTGGCAACTCGGGATGCCAGCCTCACATTCTGACCCTTCTTCCCAATGGCAAGAGATAACTGGTCGTCCGGTACAACCACCTCCATAGCTCTATTCTCTTCATCAACTATTACCCTCAGGATTTCAGCTGGGGCCAAGGCATTGCATACAAATTTCGCTGGATCAGGATCCCACGGAACGATATCGATCTTTTCACCCCTCAGCTCTTGTACTACCGCCTGCACTCTCGAACCCTTCATCCCAACGCAGGCTCCTACAGGATCAACATCCCTATCCTTTGAAGCAACGGCTATCTTTGCCCTACTGCCAGGCTCCCGAGCTACCTGCATAATCGTCACAATGCCTTCGGAAATCTCTGGCACCTCACTTTCGAAAAGGGCAGACAAAAAGTTGGGGTGTGTTCGAGATAGTATAACCTGGGGACCCCTGCTGAACTGCCTAACGTCATAGATGTAAGCCCTGACCCTATCGCCCTGTGTGTAGCTCTCCTTGGGGATTTGCTCCTTCAGGGGAAGCTCGGCCTCTGCTTTGCCCAGATTAGCAATAATCGCCCCTTTGTCGAAACGTTGAACGATACCATTAATGATCTCCCCTTTCCTATCCCTAAAATCTTCATAAACCGCATCCCTCTCAGCTTCTCTTAACCGTTGCATGATTACCTGTTTGGCTGATTGCGCCGCTATCCTTCCCAAGGCATCGGTATCCATCTTCATGCCTAAACTGTCACCGATTTCAGATTCTGGATCAAGCTTCCTGGCGTCTTCCAAAGATACTTGAAGCCTCTCATCTGTTACCGTGTCAACTACATCCTTGAACTCAAAGACCTCAATTTCTCCCATTTCCCTGTTAAATGTCACCTCCAACTCATACTCGAGGCCAAATTTCTTTTTAACAGCTGAGCGAACAGCCTCTTCCAAGGCCTCGATCAGAATTTTCGCATCAATCCCTTTATCTCGACTGACCTGTTCGATCGTTCTCAATAAATCCGTAATCATCTTCCGTTCTCCACCAACATATCATTTATTATATTCGTATTTCAGTCTGGCCCTCTCAATCCCCTCTAAGGCTAACTCAACGACATTCGTATCATCCAGTGAAAGATGGATTATTCCTTCCCTGACATCTGCAAGGCGTCCGGTAAAATTTCTCCTGTTGTTGATAGGTTGTGACATAGTTACCTTTACCATCTTGTCAATTGAGCGCATAAAATCACGCTCATTTTTCAAGGGCCTGTTGAGCCCAGGAGAGGAAACCTCAAGCACGTAAGGATAGTCAATGATATTCTTTGCTTCAATAAGATCCCCGAGCTCTCGGCTAACCCCGGCGCAATCGTCCAAAGTCACGCCACCTTCTCTATCAATGAAAACCCGGAGGATCCATCTACCTTTTTCAGAAAGGAACTCCGTTTCCACCATCTCCATGCCACGCGAATCTAACAGAGGTTCAGCCACGGATGATACCTCATGAACAATCCTCTTAGACTCTGAAATCATCAAGAAGCCTCTTACATAAAAAGCGGGCGCTAAAGCCCGCTCCCCAAACTTACTCGCTTGTCGTCAGATTTGACTCATCCGCCTTTCAAAGTAATAATTTTTCGGCCAGCAACCGCTTTCTACCTCGAAAAGGGAACAGAACTCTTTTTTCACCCAATCTGGAGCGGGCAACGGGGCTCGAACCCGCGACACCAAGCTTGGGAAGCTTGTACTCTACCAACTGAGCTATGCCCGCCCGACTAAGTGTTTAGATTTATAATAGAATATCAAGGGATAGTCAAGTACAATTTACAAAATGCCAGGGTAACCTCAAAGTCCAGGGTATGGGTGTCTTTTTTTTGGATTATGCCCCACATAGTTTAGATCAGTGGGCGTTTCAAAATGGTTTATATAGATGGAGC
>CP070673.1:5052254-5055515 GCA_020351915.1 Deltaproteobacteria bacterium | reverse complement strand
TATGGCAGTTTTCCCTTTTCAACCCTGTGGTCGCAGAAGGTGCATTTTTCCACGACGCCTTTGGGTCGAATACCCGGCAGGGTCTCTTCCCGTTCCGGATTGTAGTAGGGCACACCCTTGCCTCCCACATTTTCAACGAGCTCTTTCGGCGAAGCCGTCCCTTCCTTCATCACAGGATTGTTCTCTCGCCAGAACTTGTGAGGCTTGTCGAAGTTGAAGTAAATGACCCCATAAGGGCAATTGAACTCGCAGTATTTACACCCGATACATTTCTTGGGATCATGCATGGTGATCCCGTTCTCGACCTTGTACATCGCTTTCGTGGGGCAGCCTCGGACACAGGGAGCGTACTGACAATGGTTGCAAAGTGTCGGAATATAGTGATGCCGGACATTGGGAAAGGTGCCGATGGTTTCGGTGATCTTGTTGGACCAATAGATGCCTTCCGGAACGTTGTTTTCATTCCTACACGCAATGCTGCATGAACCACAGCCCACGCAGCGCTGAAGATCAATGACCATGGCATATCTGGGCATCTTTTCCCCTCCTAGAGTTTTTCGACCCTTACCCGCGTGGCTGCGTGACGAACGGTACTTCCGCTGAGCCGGTCGTAGACCGCGGGGATCAGATCGTTGTTGTTACCGCCTCGGGGGACCCTGCCGAATTCCTTCGAGGCCAATCTACCGTAAACCCAGTGGCCTTGCCCGTAGCACTTGGCAACGGTGCCGGGCTGGGCTCCTTCCCAGAGCTTGACCGTGCAGGTGATACTGCCGGTAGGGGAAGTTAACCTAATGGGGTCCCCGTCTCTCACTCCGACCTTTTTGGCATCCACCGGGTTGATTTTGGCCACGTCGTCCCAGGCTGCGTCACCGGGATCCACGTCTTTGAAGTCGTAATACCAGGTGCAGTTGGCCGAGCGCCCCTCCCGGTTCAGTCTAGATTTGTGGTCCACGAAAAGGAAGGGGTACTCTGTTCCGTCTCCATTCGTGAAAGGCTCTTCGTAATGCGGGATAAATGCCTTCTCGCCGCGGGCCTGATAGTGGCAGGTTTCGAGTATAGCATCCACCGTCGTATGGTGGTTCTTGGCATGTTTTTGTAGGGCTTCTTTCAGGGTTTCACTGTAAAACTCGAACATCCCGGTCTTGGTTTTCATCTTTCCCCATCGCTTTCTATAGGGGTAGGGATCGGAGTTCCAAACGCCCGTCTTTCTGAACGCCTCCCAGCCATTGAATCGGTCTCCCCCTTTGTATTTCGAAGGATCCCAGAGGTTTTGGGTGGCGTACTTGAGGGCATAAAGGGCGAACTCATCCGCATTGGTCGGCTCTTTTCCTGTCTCAGGATCCTTATACTCCTTGTAGTGCCGTAGCAGGTTGTCAAACCCTCTTTCAGCCAGCTTCTCGGCGATCAGCCAGGGGATCTCGGTCTCATCGATCTTGGCCTCCCACATGGGCTTGATGACCGGTTGCATGAGCGTGACATGGCGATACCCGTTCCCGATGGATTTGACGTATCCCCACTTTTCGAATAGGTGATGGGTATCAGGGAGGAGCATGTCGGCAAACCAGGAAAACTCTGATGCGTTTGTCGTGATATGTACCAGGAACGGTATCTTGGAAAGTGCGCGCTCCCATCTCTCGGGCTGGCAAGCGGCAAAGGCGAAATTGTTCATGTACGCAAGGGCCACCTTGATGTCATACGGATCCGCGTTAAGGATGCCCTCAGCCGCGTTGTTCGTAACCACCGCCGAGCCAGGCTTACCCTCTTTGAGGGCCGGAAACTCCTTTCTCCCGCGCTGGTCGATCTTCTCGTGCTTCTTCCCGTTTTCTGCAATGTCATCCATAAAGTCATCGGGTTCGGGAAAGGGGACGGTATATTCTTTATTACTGGCCAAGGTACCCCCTACGTTGTCGACTGCTCCGACGATACCGTTCAAAGCATGACAGATCATGCTCGTGTATCCGCCCCGAACTTGCATGACCGGTCCGCCGCCGACCCAGGAGATGGCGTGTGGAGCCGCCTTGCCGTACTCAACGGCCACGCGCCGGATCTGCTCCACCGGTAAACCGGTGCGCACCGCGGCCCACTCGGGGGTCTTGTCCTTCAACTCTGAGTTCCAGAGCCTGACGATGCCGTGGGTGTATTTTTCTTCAAAGGTTTGTTCGTCGACGGTCTGCCCAGGGGCAAACTGATTCGACCTATCGACGAAATCGCCTACGAATTCTTTGTACCAGAGTTCTTTGGTGAGAAGGATGTGTGCAATAGCTGCGGCCAGCGCCCCGTCGTGACCGGGCTTTATGGGCAACCACTCATCTGCCTTGGAAGCTGTAACGGAGAGCCTGGGTTCAACGACAGCAACTTTGGCCCGGTCGAGCACATCGCCCCACACGCTGGTGTAATAGGATACCTGCCGGTTGGCGGCCAAGGGATCCGCTCCCCATATCAAGATATACCGTGTGTTTTTGACGTCGTACTGCCGATAATTCCAGTATCCCTCTGTGTAGTATGGACCGAACTTTTCCGCCTCGGCGCAAATGGCGCTGTGGGATATGTTGTTCGGGGAACCGATGATCTTGGTCATACGGTCATACAGGATGTCTCTCATATAGGTGTAACGTCCTCTCATGAGCATGTATTTGTGTGTCTCGTGGTTGTTCCTGAGTGCCATGATCTTATCGGCAATGGTGTTCAGGGCCTCGTCCCAGGAAATGGGGACGAATCTTGGGTCTTCGCTTCGACCCTTTTTCGGGTTGGTTCGTTTCATGGGCATTTTGATTCGGTCGGGGTCATAAACCTGCTGGAGAGCAAGGTGCGAGCGTACACAACCGGCCCCAACGTTCACCTTGGAATTCGGGTTTCCCTGGATCTTAACTGCCCTGCCATTTACCACGAACACCTGTTTTGAGCACCATGACGTACAGCCCTGGCAGGTCGAGGCTATCCATTCCCCGACATCCTTAGATGCGGGCATGGGGGTTTCCGCCAGAACTCTCAGTGTCGGCTTCAATCCCACACCCAGTGCCAATGTTGCGCCCGCAACTGCTGAGGCCTTCACAAAATCCCTTCGGGTAATCTTTAGATCGTTTAAAAGATTCATGGCCACCACCCTACGCTTAATCGGTCATAATTGATGCTATTTCCCCTCTCACCCCACGGTTGTAAAAAACCTGGGCACGACCAAACAGGCGTCCTGCCACTGCTCAGTACTTACATTATACGTGAAGAAAAAAACAAAATGCTATATCTAAAATGAGTCATCAGGGT
>CP070673.1:5044040-5052154 GCA_020351915.1 Deltaproteobacteria bacterium | reverse complement strand
CCCGGTTTGTGCCATATCCTCTAATCTTTGGTTGATATCGGTCATGGGATCGGTGATGGTGACCAGCCGGTTTCCGTGCTGGGCAAGGATTTGCCTGTTCCACTCATCTTTCTCCACGGTTATTCCGGCTGCTGCCCCGTCCTTTTCCAACTGCTTTAGAAATCTGGTGGGATAGAAATGATTGTGGATATCGACCTTCATTCGTGCCTCCTTTTTGATCTTGGTTGGTGTAGAACTTTTAGGTTTAGGTAAACTTGGCCTCCTGACATTCTAGGGATCCAATTGGCTCATGCTGTTTGCCTTGGCTAGCATAAAGCGCCATGCTCGGGGTGTGGTGTAATAGTTTTCAATTCCAGATTCTCCATCCAACGGTCTGGGTTTGATAATTACTAATACCGACCATAATTGGCATGGTTGTCTCCCGGTTGCGAAGCGGTGGAAACCCTTGTTCTTCTAACTCTCACAATATGGTTGGACAGAAACACGGCCAAGAAGACTAGAGCCAAACCTCTCGTTAGAAGGTTTGGGGCGAATAAACAAATACCACTTACGGCCAAAAGTATATTCTCCCAAACCCCGAGCTTCTTAAGCAGATACCCCTCAAATGAAACTCCTATTGTTATTGTGCCCAATGCGATAAAGAAAAACGTTGAAACTATTTCCAGGGGGGAGCCAATCATCAAAATGCCCGGATTGAATACAAACGCCCACGGTACGAGAAAAGCGGCGAAACCCAGGCGCACAGCGCGAAAGCCGGTTTTCCACGGGTCACCCCCTGAGATGCCAGCGGCAATATACGCCGCCACACATACGGGCGGTGTAATAAATGAAAGGCAGCCAAAATAGAATAAAAACATATGGGCTGCAATGGGTTCGACTCCGGCCTTTATCAAGGCAGGGGCAAGCAGTACGACCGTCAAAATGTATACCGAAACGGTAGTCATTCCCATCCCCAGTATAAAGGCAGCGCTTGCTGTCAAGATCAAGAGAATCGGCAGATAACCCCCACTAATGTCGAGTAGCCCTGAGGTCAAATTCGTTCCAGCCCCAGTCATGGACAAGGCTCCAACGAGGATACCAATAGCGGTGCAGAGGGGGATTATTGGCATCATGCCTCGAGCCGAATCCTCAAGGGCGATGAGCAATTTCTTGGGGGTCAATCTGCTCTCCTTCCTGAAGGAGCTGACGATAATCAAAGCACCTATGGTGTACATAATCGATGTTTGGGCCGAATACCTGAGGACCCCCAAAAGGAATATGAGAAGGGCAAAAGGCAGCAGATATTGCCAGCCACCCAATAATGTCTTTTTCAGAGACGGCAGGTCTTCTCTTGGCAAACCCTTAAGGCCGATTTTACCTGCCTCTAAATCTACCTGCACGAGCAGGGTGGCATAATAGGCGATTGCGGGCGGAAAAGCTGCCACACAAACGCTCCAGTAGGAAATATTAAGGAATTCTGCGATGAGAAAGGCCGTTGCCCCCATGATCGGAGGCATGAACATACCGCCGGTGGATGCAGTGGCCTCGATCGCCCCTGCGTAGTTCTTTTCGTAGCCGGTATTCTTCATCAAGGGAATGGTAATCTGTCCAGTTGTAGCGACATTTGCCGCTATGGAGCCCGATATGGTTCCAAAGAGGGTGCTGGCAACAACCGCTGCCTTGGCCGCACCGCCCCTCATGAATCCCACGGTGGCGAGGGCTAGCTCATTAAAAAACTGAGTAGCCCCCAACGCCCTGAGAAAGCCCCCGAATATGATGAATCCAGCCACTATCGTGCTCACGACACCTATAACCATCCCCCATATACCCTCCGAACTCAGGTACATGAACCCGAACATCGTGGAATAAGAAAAACCCGTGCTGAACAGAAAACCGGGGAAGTGATCGCTATAGACGGAGTAGAAAAAGAAGAAGATGATTAAGGAGGCAAAAAGCAAGCCGATCGTACGCCTCGTCGCTTCGATGATCGAGAAAATAAGGAAAGACGCAAAAACCATCTCAAACGGATAAGGCTCTAGCCTCCCTTCAGAGACCAATTGATTAGCGTTTATGGCGATGTACGTGCATCCAGCCAAGACGCACCCTACCAATAGAATATCATGCCATCTCAATTTTTCTTTACCAACCCCTTTTCTTAAGGGACACAGGAGAAAAACCAGGATGCAGATCAGGCCGGCGCTGATAGCCCGATGAGTGATGGGGTAGATAACTAAACCTAAATAAAAGAATATGTTGCACAGATAAGAGAGGGTATATATGGACCAGATAACAGCAAAAATAAAGGCAAACCGAGATCTCAAGTTTCTTGTCTTCCAACTGGCGCCAACATCAAATGAATCCATTTTATTGCCACCCGCCTTTCTCAACAAAAAGCCCACTCCTCTTTCCCCTACCCTCAGTCGGGCGGTCTGTGGAATGAGCTTTCGTTTGCCCCCTCCGGCTAGCATGAAGGGGGCTTCAAAGTTATTTTTTCTTGCCGAGTTTCCCTAATATATCTTGCTGTTTCTTCAGCATCATATCTTGATAGGTTTGTGCCTCCGTGGTCCAGAGTCCTTTTTCCTTAAAATATCGGATAGAACCTTCGTGATAGGGGACGGCGCTGGCTACAGGCCTGTGCTTGAGAGACCAGTATTTGGCCTGCGGATGAGAATCCGCAAATTCCTCGGTGTGCTCGAAGATCGCCTTAACCACCCCGTAGACAATATCCGGATGCGTACGAGCTGGAGTGAACATTGCATTTTGAAAACATACGGCGTTGGGCACGGCGCTCTTGTTCCGAAAGCGCCGGTCATTTGCTGGTATATCTTGAATAAAGTATCCCTCGTTATTGTCTACAACATATTTGCCTTGTTCCTGTGTCAGGTTTATGAACAGACATTCCCCTTTGGCCTCATTTATTTCCATTACCGCGCTGGGCACGGCAGGGCAGAGCATAGCATCCACCCTACCTTCGATCATGTCCCTCGCAGCATCCCTTATTACCCCGAAGGTGAGCTTAGCTTTAAGGTCATCCAAGGTCAGGCCGGCGGAGGCCAATTGCACCTCGGTCATTTTCCAAAACATTGGGTTTGCCTTTTGGGCCACGTAAACGACCCTTCCCTTCAGGTCCGCCAAAGATCGTATCCCGGTATCGGGGGTCGTCCAAAACATGAACAGATAATCGTGTCCTGATCCAACAGTTCTGACAGGCTGCGGACCCATCTTTTCATACAGCCCGCGACCAAGAAATGCATTGATAATGTCGGCGGCATTATGATTGGCGAAATCACATTCCCCTTTTTGCATCCTTGGTAACCACAAGCTCGGGCCGCCGAGCGGCTGGACGATCCAGTGCTCTATAGGCGTGTATTTTTCTATTACTTTACCCAAAGCTATCTGTACCATATGAACCGATGCGCCGGGGGATGGTGAGATGACTTTTGCAACCTTAGGCCACTCGACCCCCCAGCCAGCACCTGCCATGGCGAACGACATCGCCAATGTTAATACCGCTAATCTTGTTAATGACCATTTTGTGAAGACATGCAACTTTTTCATTGCGACACCTCCCTTGTTAAATGGTTAACCGGGTATCTTTGTCGTGGCTCCATCTGTCCACTTAAATGTTGCTAACATTACAGGAGCAATTTACCCAACAAAAATACGCAGGTAGGATATCAGAATTTACATTGCAAAGCAATATAGTTTGCCGAAACAGGGCAAGCAGTCTTTTTGCCCCGCTCATTATCCCCCCTTATAAAGTATGGTCATTGGCAGCGGTATTCTCAGCCTGATTGCCCCCTCGACCGGACATTCGAATACGCAGGCATTGCAATGCCAACATTCTTCCGGATAAGTAACGCTGGGAACCTCCCCTTTCCTTGAACCGAAAAAAACATCACTTTGACAAATATCGACACAGTTACCACAACCTTTGCATGTATCTCTATTTAATACCGGCGGCATGATCTCCTCCTAGCGCTTTATTTCTCTCCATTCCATGACGGGCTTACCATCTACCTTCTTTACTATGAGCAATTTTTCCATCAGTGGATTAGTGAAAGGATAGTCAGGGCGAACGTGTTTTCCCCTAGTCTCTTTTCTTTCACGAGCTGTTATGATTACGAGCTCTGCCAGATCGATCAAGTTGAATGCCTCTAAGCAACGCATTAACTCGTGCGGATTTGGAGCAATAATGCTGGCGCGTGCTTTATGTTTCAGCCTCTGTAAAGCTGCTAGTCCTGCATTCAATAGGGTCTCTGAGCGAACCTGCCCTGCGTAATCCCACATTATTTGCTGGAGAGCAATGTTCGTCTCCTTCCAACCAGGACCCACCTCTCGACTTCGAATTTCCTCGAGCAATTCCCTTTTCTCATCTACCTGTGTTTTTTCTCTTGCTTTGTTGAGGGGTGATGCATCCTTCTCGAGCTTTGCAGCATTCTCTCCGGCGATCCATCCGAATACTGCTGCGCCGGATATTCCGCCAAAAAACTCATCCCCGGCGGCATAGAGGCCCTCCAACGAGGTTGCGGCTTCATTATTATAGTATATTCCGCCCCTAGGAAACAGCTCGTACTCATATGACCTGAACTCAACAGGGTTCTTCCTGATGTCGATGCCCTCCTCCTCGAGATGATTGAGAATCGCAACATTTCCCTCGTTACGTAACCAATGAAGCATATAATCCAATCCCTCATCTGAAAGGCCATCGCAATCCATATAGACAGGCCCCCGGCCCGATTTCTTGTAGTCGAGGAAAATATCCTGGTATACGTCGACTACCGGATCACCGTATTTGGTATCGGGCTTAGTTACGAAGGGACCAACTGGTTTGCCCTCTGAGTCCCTGAGGACACCAGCCCAGGTGGCTTTTCCGGCCCGAGCGAAGTACGCTGGGCCACAGCGCAATATCGGTATTTCCATACTCACGAGCTCAGCCCCCGCCCGGAATGCCATTGCCCGCCCATCCCCCACGCATGTAGGCGAAAGACGCGTGTTAAATAACCAAGCCGGAGTTGAAGCTGGATATAACCTCATGACTGAACCAGTCCCTAGAATTGCGCCTCCAGCATGAAATGTTATCAATTCGTCTTCGACCGTATTAATCCCAATAGCCCCTTTTACACCTTCTTCATCATGGAGCAAGTCGAAGCACATCACCCTCTTAAGTATTTCCACACCCCTCTTAAGAGCCTGCTCGGTTAGGATTTTCTTCTGGTCTTTTCCGGCATAATGCATATCCAGCATGGGTTTGCCAGGCAAGGCATGCCCAGCAAATTCATATTTCCCGTTATACTTCATGGGAATACCCCAGCTGTCCCACAGATTGACTATTTCAAAGGACCTCTCGAGCCAGGTACGAATGAAAGACCTGTGTCTTAATCCACCTTGCTGCCCATGCTGGAATGCATTCACGAAGGGCTCGATATCGTGACCGTGAACCTCCGGTACATAGCACATGAAGTGGTCGTTGCCAGTGGCACCAGAACCGCTGTACTTGCTATTTGCCTTCTCGGCGACTACAACCCTTGCACCCAGCTCACCTGCCCTGATAGCGGCCATGAGGCCTGCTATTCCTCCTCCTATGCATAAGACATCCGTCTCAACCGATTTTTCCTTTAAGGTCGTCTTTCCCATGGTTATAAACCTCCCTTGCCCATAATGGGATAGTTTGCTTCTTGGAAAAGCTGCTCGGTTTTTGATTCACAGAGCGTTGTCATTTGAAACCTTTAAGGCCCCTTTCTAATTATGAAAACACCGTCTCAATTCTTCGCTCCTTACCAAAGCTTTTTGTTGAATGCTTTACAAATTTTATTCTTGGATTCTCTTAAGGATTTCGGTTTGCGCAGGGATTACAAGAATATGTTTTGAGTTCTGAGGCGATCGCTAGCTTTTGCGCACATTTCAAAACACTCAGGAAGCAACGGTGCTTACTGAAGCGGGGTGAATCGGAAAAAGGCGTGGACTTATTCTACGCAACAAAACAGAAAACAGAATCTAATGATTGATTTTTTGTCGAAGGCCTTTCTTCCAAACAGTATTTTTTAATGGCTGATGAACCCAACTCAACCGCCCTTACGATACCATATTGCTTGAGGCGAAAGCAACAAGCAAGTTTCTCAGGTAGCCGAGATCGAAGCACCAAAAATCCATAGTGGAATCGGGAGCTCCGGCAAGACGGGATCAGAATAAGGGTTGAAATCTACCACTGCCAAAAGCCAGACGGGGAAGTAACATCTCATTGGCCGGGTGAAGATTTTCAGATTTGTTTTGACTAACAAACCTTGCAAATACGTTACTGTTCGATGTATAAAGATTCTACCAGAATTTCCTACGCAGGAGGGCTTGAAAGAAATGAAACCTGAGAACTGGGAATCGCTTACCACGCAGGACAAGAAAGATGTTGCTCAAGAGCTCTTATACTCTCATAGGGGCAAATATATTGTCTATAGAGCCATTACCCTAGCAATAGAGACTTTACAGAAAGTACCCGAGTCCCTCAGGGAATCGGACACTATCGAGGACTTGGAGATACTATTAGAGTTTTTTCCTAAGCCTGATTTTGCATCTTTTGGCTTGGAGGAAACAAGGGAAGTGCCAGACTAACTGTAGGCTTTAGTCTTATAGCAGACCCTTTTAAACTCACCCATCCGCAACTAAAAAAGGGGCTCAGCCAAAACGGCTGGCCCCTTATGTTCTCTGGCGGGGACGACGGGACTCGAAATCCTGACCTTCCCGTCACAGTTGACGGGACGTTCTAACCAGTTTATCAATATTATCCCTGCTCTTCTTATCTTTAATCTCCCTTTCTCGCTTCATTGCAGACGCTCTATCTATATGTTCTTCACAATATACCAAATCCCAGGGGCGTTTAGCCTTTGTGTATTTTGATCTGCCTTGATTGTGGCGTTCGATTCTTGGTGTTAAGTCTTGAGTGGACCCAACATAATAGCTGCCATCTTCAAGGCTTTGGAGGATATAGACAAAATAGGACATGGTAGAAAAAAGGCCTGTCACCTTGATGTAATGACAAGCCTTGTTTCAACTAGTGGCGGGGACGACGGGACTCGAACCCGCGACCTCCGGCGTGACAGACGCATTCAAATCCTCCACCAGTAAGGATTTCAGGTACTTAGGTTAATGAATCGTCATAGATCATATTGGATTATAATGTGAATCCGCTCCCTATAAGCACCCTGTATCCAGGGGATTCAGGGAGGATTGCAAACAAGCTTAAACAGTTCTATACTGAGCAAAACCAGTTCGAAGCGATAGCTCATATAACCAAATGAGTAAACGTAGCAGCGTCTACAAAGGAGACTGTTGTATTCTCAGTATCAAAACCGTTGTCAGGCCAGTAAGTCCACAAAGGAGGAGCCAAATAGGCTGATAGCTTCCCATGGTATCAAACCCCCACCCGGCTAAGGTAGGGCCTATGATCCCTCCCACTCCCGCAGACCCCATGATAACCCCGATCATTTTCCCAAAAGAATCTCTTCCGAAATATTCCCTCACAATGGAGCCCCTTACGACCATGCTTCCTCCATGACCTATAGCGAAAAGGAGAAGAAAAGGAACAATTGCCCATCTGACTTGCACATAACTGAACGCGAGCAATCCTAGGCTTATCAGGCCGATTGCCACGGCGAACACATGGCTTTTATCAAATACATCCCCTAACCAGCCGAGGCCAAACCTTCCGATGATGCCGATCAGGGGAATAGCCCCTGCAACAAACCCGGCAGTGGAACGTGGCATCCCCACACTGGCGAGGTAGGGCATGACATGGGTGAGCACTGCCATAACGGTCATCATCCGGACAACCTCTGTGATATTCAGGTAGAGGAAAGACCTCAGTCTAAGCGCTGCCCTGAGGCCAATCTCAACTCCCTTATCAGGAGTTTCGTGGCCTTCGACATAAGGGCTCCATACCTCACCATCGGGACGGTAGCCATAATGCTCTGGCCTAGTGCGGACAATAAGTGATGAAGGTATCCCCAGGGCCCACATTCCCAGTCCGAGGATGATGAGAGTGGCTCTCCACTGATAGAGGTCTATGAGGCCAACGATGAGCAGAACCATTAATCCACTGACGCCAATACCAGAGCCCAACACACCGAGCGCTAACCCTACTT
>CP070673.1:5029202-5043940 GCA_020351915.1 Deltaproteobacteria bacterium | reverse complement strand
GCCAAAACATCACCGGCATTGACTTCCTCTCCTTCCGCAACCATAATAATAGCACCGGTAGGGAGGAAATACCGGGCCGCTGCCCCTGCCCCTGAATGACCAGAAACCTGGATTGTCTTGCCACTCGATTCTTTGATAGAGACCCGTGGTCTCACGTTCGGATCACCGGATGCAACAATAACCTTTGTTGATTTTCCGGTTACCGGATCCAGCCTTTCCTGCATGGTCTTCCCTTCATAGATATCGCCAAATTTTAGCCTTCCAGAAACCTCTGTCAAAATGGCGATGGAAAAGGGGTCCCATTCAACCAAAAGCTCACCGGGATGTATCTCCTTGCCATCATCAACCTTAATGGTAGCTCCATATATTACAGGATAGCGTTCCAACTCTCTTTCACTTGCATCCACAACGCCGATATCCCCATTCCTATTCATTACCACATGGTCCCCTTTGGCATTAATAACGGTTCTGAGATTAAAGAATTTTACCGTTCCACTGCTCCTGGACTGAATGGTAGACTGCTCTACCTTTCTTGTTACCGTACCGCCAATGTGGAATGTCCGCATCGTGAGCTGCGTGCCTGGCTCGCCAATGGACTGTGCAGCAACGATTCCTACTGGCTCCCCAATGTCAACCTCTCTACCATGGGCCAAATCTCGGCCATAACACCTTCCGCAAATCCCTCTCTTTGTCCTGCAGGTCAACACTGACCTAATCTTTAACTTCTCAATCCACGACCTTTCAATCCTTTGCGCCGCCTCCTCATCTATTTCCTCATTTTGCTTGAGGAGCAGTTCTCCTGTTATGGGGTCATGAATATCCTCTGCTGCGGTTCTGCCCAAAATTCTATCTGAGACAGCTTGAATCACCTCTCCCCCTTCAGTCAATGGCTCTACCCAGATTCCGTCGGTAGTACCACAATCTGCCTCCGTAATACAGGCATCCTGAGCCACATCTATCAATCGGCGGGTCAGATATCCTGAGTTAGCCGTCTTAAGGGCTGTGTCAGCCAATCCCTTTCTGGCGCCATGGGTAGAAATAAAATACTGTAAAACATTCAGACCCTCGCGGAAATTAGCCGTAATAGGTGTCTCAATAATCTCGCCAGAGGGTTTTGCCATGAGGCCTCTCATTCCTGCCAACTGCCTCATCTGATCCTTGCTGCCCCGGGCTCCCGAATCAGACATCATATATATGGGGTTCAGGCTCTCAGGTTTTTTTGCATCTGATTGCTGTTCAGTCGCTCCCTCTTGAGCCATCTCTTCCATCATTTCGGAGGAAACGAGCTCCGTAGCCTTTGTCCAGATATCAACGACCTTGTTGTATTTCTCACCTTCCGTAATCAAACCATCGCTGTACTGCTTTTCAATCTTTTTTACCTGACCCTCGGCTTCTCCTATAATTTTCTGTTTTCTTTTTGGGATAACCATATCTTTTCTTGCGATAGAAATGCCGGAAATGGTGGCATACTTGTACCCAATATCTTTAAGCCTATCAGTCAAGATAACGGTCGCCTTGGTACCGAGAGAACGATAGCATTCACCAATAATATCCCCCAGTGCTTTCTTTGTTATTTCCCTGTTCACCATCTGAAAGGGTAACTCCTTGGGGAAAATCTCATAGAGGATCACCCTTCCCGCAGTAGTCCTTACAATCTGACCATCAATCCTCACCATTATGGACGCGTGCAAGTCTAACTCCCCAGCGTCGTAAGCCATTCTAACCTCTTCAACATCTGCGAAGACCTTGTCTTCACCCTTACAAGATGGTTTCTCTTTGGTCATATAATAGATGCCTAGTACGATATCTTGGGTTGGAACAATGATGGCATCCCCATTGGCCGGAGAGAGGATATTGTTGGTCGAGAGCATGAGTGCCCGAGCCTCAATCTGAGCCTCGATAGAGAGGGGAACATGAACAGCCATCTGGTCGCCATCAAAATCGGCATTAAAGGCAGTGCAAACCAGTGGGTGTAGCTGGATGGCCTTCCCTTCAATCAGCACCGGTTCAAATGCCTGCATTCCGAGCCGATGGAGCGTGGGGGCCCTGTTAAGCAAAACACAGTGCTCTTTCACTACCTCATCCAAACAATCCCACACCTCAGGCGTCTCTTTTTCAACCAATTTCTTAGCTTTTTTGAGGGTAGAAGCCAGGCCTTCCTCCTCAAGTTTATTGTAGATGAACGGCTTAAAGAGCTCCAAAGCCATCTGTTTAGGAAGTCCGCATTGGTGCAACCGCAGATCGGGACCAACGACAATTACCGATCTTCCAGAATAATCCACCCGCTTTCCGAGCAGATTCTGTCTGAACCTGCCCTGCTTCCCCTTGAGCATATCACTTAAGGATTTCAAAGGCCGCTTATTTGCACCGGTAATGGTCTTACCCCTTCTGCCGTTATCAAACAGTACGTCTACCGCCTCCTGAAGCATCCTCTTCTCGTTCCTAATGATAATATCAGGGGCATTGAGCTCTTGGAGACGCTTCAGTCTATTGTTCCTGTTGATAACCCTGCGGTAAAGATCATTGAGATCTGAAGTAGCAAATCTCCCCCCATCGAGAGGTACCAAAGGTCTGAGGTCAGGTGGTAAAATAGGGACGACACTCAGTATCATCCACTCTGGTCTATTCTTGGACGAGCGAAAGGCATCGACTATCCGAACACGTTTCGAGAGTTTTTTCCGTTTGGCATCTGATTTGGTGCTCAGTATCTCAGCCTTTAGGGTAGAAGAAAGCGCATCCAAGTCGAGCTCTCTCAGCATCCTTTGAACAGCTTCTGCTCCCATTCCAGCCTCAAACCTGTCTCCATAATCCTCTGTGGCCTTGAGATACTGTTCCTCAGTCAACAGGGCGCCTTTCGCCAAAGGGGTATCTTTTGGATCAACGACTAGATAATTCTCAAAATAGAGTATCTTCTCTAATGTCTTGAGTGTCATATCCAAGAGCAAACCGATTTTTGAGGGGATGCATTTCAAGAACCAGATGTGGGCAACCGGTGAAGCTAACTCAATATGACCCATTCTCTGCCTTCGAACCTTAGAGTGGGTGACCTCGACACCACATTTCTCGCAGACCACACCTCGGTGCTTCATCCTTTTGTATTTTCCACAGAGACACTCATAATCCCTGACGGGACCAAAGATCTTCGCACAAAATAATCCATCCCTTTCAGGCTTGAAGGTTCGATAGTTAATAGTTTCAGGTTTCTTCACCTCACCATAAGACCACTCTCTTATTTTCTCTGGTGAAGCAATAGAGATCTGTACTGAATTAAAACTTAACGGATCCTTTGGTTTTGTAAAAAATCCATACAGGTCTTCCAAGGCTCTCTCCTTTTTTACCTCTTCTCATCATAGTCTAGAAGAATCTCAGATTCTCCATCCTCGTTCAGTTCAAGCTCCAAACCGAGACTCTGGAGTTCTTTCACTAAAACATTGAAGGATTCCGGCAAACCAGCTTCCAAGAGATTATTTCCCTTTACGATCTTTTCATACATCCGTGTTCGACCAGCCACATCATCCGATTTGGCAGTCAAAAACTCTTGTAAGGAATATGCCGCACCGTAAGACTCCATTGCCCAGACCTCCATCTCACCCAAACGCTGACCTCCAAACTGGGCCTTACCGCCAAGAGGCTGCTGAGTAACCAAAGAATAGGGGCCAATGGAGCGAGCATGGATCTTATCATCGACCAAATGATGGAGCTTCATCATGTACATTATGCCAACAGTCACCGGTTGATCAAAAGGCTCACCTGATCTCCCATCATACAGAATGGTCTGACCGCTAACAGGTAAGCCTGCCTTCTTTAGACACGCCTCAATCTCCTCTTCATTTGCTCCATCAAAAACAGGTGTAGCCATGGGCACACCATTCCGCATAAGGGAAGCACTCTGCCTACGCACTTCATCCGAAACACCAGCAAAGAACTGATCGTAGTCTTCGGAAAAGATATCTCGCAACTTAGTTCTTAGGAGACCTTCATCTCTCATGGTGTCTACCAGTTCTCCTATCTGCCGCCCAAGTTCATGGGAACTCCAACCAAGGTGGGTTTCTAAAATCTGCCCGACATTCATCCTGGAAGGAACCCCGAGGGGATTCAACACAATATCTACCGGTGTACCATCAGCAAAATAAGGCATATCCTCAACCGGCAGTACAAGGGAAAGCACGCCCTTATTTCCATGGCGGCCAGCCATCTTGTCACCAACAGAGAGTTTCCGCTTTACAGCAACGAATACCTTTACCATCTTGATTACTCCGGGCGAGAGCTCATCCCCCAAATCTAGCCTTTTTATCTTTTGCTGAAAAAGCTCATTGAGTTCTTCAACCTGCTGGCTATACTGAGATGCTATGGACTCCATCCTTTCAATAGCTCCCATTTCGGTCGCAATATTTGCCCCTTGCCAGTGGTCTGGAGGAACACTCTCCAGGCACTCTTGATCAATCACCTGACCCCTCTTTACTAATATCTCATCTGTCTCCCGATGCTTCAGATCTGATTTGAGGCGCTTTCCCTCCAAGAGGACTTCCAATTTCTTTTGAGCATTCCTCCTTATGACTCCGATCTCATCCTCTTTGTCCTTTGACAACTGACTGATCTCAGCCTCCTGAATGCTCTTTGTTCTTTCATCTTTTTCCACGCCTTTGCGAGAAAACACCTGTGCATCAATAACAATGCCTTCAGCCCCAGGTGGCACCCTGAGTGACGTATCCTTTACATCACCTGCCTTTTCACCAAATATAGCCCTCAAGAGCTTTTCCTCTGGCGATAACTGAGTCTCACCCTTGGGAGTAATTTTGCCAACCAAAATATCTCCAGGTCTCACTTCAGCCCCGAGCCGCACAATACCGCTCTCGTCAAGTTTCTCAAGTGCCTCTTCTCCTACATTGGGAATGTCTCGCGTTATCTCTTCTGGTCCGAGTTTGGTATCTCTCGCCATAACAGTAAACTCTTCTATATGTATGGAAGTAAAGATATCTTTCTGTACTAATCGTTCGCTTACTAAGATTGCATCTTCAAAATTGTACCCGCCCCAGGAAAGAAAGGCGACGATTACATTTCTTCCCAAAGCAAGTTCACCTCTCTCCATGGCAGGGCCATCAGCAATGATCTCGCCCTCCTTAACCCTATCGCCCTCATTTACTATGGCTTTCTGATTGTAACAGGTGCTCTGGTTCGAACGCATAAATTTCGTTAGCTTATAAATCTCAACACCTTCCTCTTCTTTCTTCGATCGGATAACAATACGAGAGGCATCGACGCTTTCAACAATACCGTCTCTCTTGGCCATGACAGCTACACCTGAGTGTCTTACAACGGTTTTCTCAATCCCTGTCCCTATAAGGGGAGCCCGAGCTTGTAAAAGGGGTACAGCCTGTCTCTGCATATTAGACCCCATAAGGGCACGGTTTGCATCATCGTGCTCTAAGAAGGGAATCAATGATGCAGCAATACTGACCAACTGGTTTGGGGAAACATCCATATACTGAACCTCATCAGCGGACGCGAGACATGCTTCACCCCCCTTTCTGGTAGCTACCACATCCCTGACAAAGTGACCGTCAGCAGTCAGGGCCTCATTGGCTTGGGCAATGGGATACTCCCTTTCATCCATGGCTGTTAAATATTCTATGTCTCCTGAGACAATGCTATCATGAACTTTCCGATACGGTGTTTCGATAAAACCAAAATCGTTTATGCGAGAATAGGTGCTGAGAGACACGATCAAACCGATGTTCGGTCCTTCAGGCGTTTCAATAGGGCATATTCGACCATAGTGGCTTGGATGTACGTCTCTCACTTCAAACCCGGCTCTCTCCCGAGTTAAACCGCCAGGCCCGAGAGCGCTCAGGCGTCTCTTGTGCGTTATCTCTGACAAGGGATTGGTTTGATCCATAAATTGGGATAGCTGGCTTGAGCCAAAAAACTCGTTGATCACGGCAGAAACAGGCTTGGAATTAATCAGATCACGAGGCATTAAGGTATCTACATCCTGGAGGCTCATTCTCTCTTTGATAGCCCTCTGCATCCTAATCAGCCCTACCCTATATCCTTCCTCCAGTAACTCCCCTACTGATCTGACCCTTCGATTTCCCAGATGATCTATATCATCAACAGTACCTTCTTTAACGCTCAACCGCACCAGTTCCTCAACCGTCTCCATTATGTCCTCTCTTCTCAAGGTGCATACCTCAAGAGAAACATCTTGCTCCAGCCTATAATTCATCTTCAAGCGGCCAACTGGAGACAGATCGTATGTGGAAGGATTAAAAAAGAGGCTCTTGAAATAGGAATGGGCCATCTCCTGCGTCGGTGGGCTTGTTGGCCTCAGTTTTCGGTAAATATCAAGAACAGCGTCATCAGGGGTAATGATCTTGTCTAACAGCATGGTTTCTCTTATAGTCGTACCGACATCTGGATGATCCAAAACCAATAATTCAATCTCTCCAATACCCCGTGCTTGTATAGACTCCACGATTTCCTGTGAAAAAACTTGATTGGTTCTTATCAAGACCTCCCCCGTCTGGGGATCTACGATATCATGAGCAGCAACTCTGCCCAAGATATAATCTGAATTCACCGGTATCTCTTGCAGCCCTTTGTCAATCAGCTTTCTGCATAACTTTTTGCTGAATTTCTCACCTTTCTTGGCTATTATTTCACCGCTCTTTGGATCGCGTATATTTTTAATTATTTTTTGGCTCGGAAGGCTATCGAGATCTAGGACACACTTAAAAGACTTTTTATCAACCAACACCCTCTCTTTAGTATAGAAATGGTGCAGAATTTCCTCTTCAGAATAGCCAAATGCCTTGAGGAGAATGGTGGCTGGAAACTTTCTCCTCCTATCGATCCTAACAAAGAGGATATCCTTAGCGTCAAACTCAAAGTCGATCCAAGAACCCCGCAATGGAATAATTCTGGCTGAATAGAGTGGTTTCCCACTGGGGTGGGTCTTTCCCATATCATTGTCAAAAAAGACACCCGGGGACCGGTGAAGTTGACTGACAACCACTCGCTCTACACCATTAATGATGAAGGTTCCTCTCTCGGTCATCATTGGCAAGGTGCCAAAATAGATTTCCTGTTCCTTAATATCCCTGATTGTCCTGGTGCCCGAAACCTCATCAACATCAAAGACCAGAAGCTGAACGACTATCCTAATTGGCGCATCATAATTCATTCCTTTCCTGATGCATTCTTCCTCATCGTATTTTACATCTTCAAAAAAATACCGGACGAACTCCAGCGAGCACGTTTGATTTAGATCATGGATGGGAAAAACACTTTTGAATGCTCCCTGGAGTCCAAAGTCCTTTCGCTCTTCGGCTGAGACATCCTTCTGCAAAAACCGTTCGTACGAATGTCTCTGCACATCTATTAGATCGGGTATTTCAAGGATTGTTTTTATTCTCCCAAAATTCTTTCTTTGATAATACCTAACGTTATCTGCTTTATTCACCCTTATGATCTCCTTACAAATCTTAGTAAAAGCTAGCTATGGGGACATACACCAAACGTAAAATAAACACAAGAAGACAGAAGCCTATACTGAGAATCTAGGTTATGTCCACTACAGCACCGACTCCTTCAAGCTGCTTCTTAATGTTTTCCGCATCTTCTTTTGAAACACCTTCTCTCACCTTGCTCGGTACATTGTCAACCAATTCCTTCGCCTCTTTCAGTCCCAAATTGGTTACAGACCGAACAACCTTAATCACCTGAATCTTTCTATCCCCAACTGCCGTTACCATGACATCAAACTCGGTTTTCTCGACCTCCTCTGCCTGTTCAGCTTTTTCGCCGGCACCAGGAGCTGCTACTGTTACCGGGGCAGCAGCCGAAACATTAAATTTTTTCTCAAGCTCTTGAATTAGTTCAGACAGTTCTAAGACGCTCATATTAGAAATAAACGTAATTACATCTTCTTTATTTATCTTGGCTGTCATCTCTATCTCAAACCCTCCCTGTTAAATTTTAACTATTTTCATCTACTACCTTTCTTAGGAATGCTCATGTCTCAACAAAAAATCTATTCCTTCTGCATTTTTACAGCATCCAAAACAGCAACCAACCTTCTAGGTATTTCAGATAAGACTCTCACAAAGGTTGTTGGTATGCCAGAGAGAGAAAAAAGCAGTTGAGAAAGAACCACCTCTCTTGGAGGAAGCTGAGCCAACTTCTTGATAGCGGGCAAATCAATCACTTGACCGTTTATCTGACCGATCTTTATCTCTAATGCTTCATAGTCCTGGCTAAACTTTGTCAAAACCTTTGCAGGCACAGTTATATCATCATGCGTGATAGCCAAGGCGGAAGGCCCAGCAAAATAGTCTTTCAAAACAGCTGTGTCTGTGCCTTTGCATGCAATTGACAAGAGTCTGTTCTTCACAACCTGGAACTCAATGTTGGCTTCCCTTAACTTGAGTCTCAATTTTGTAAGCGACTCAACATTCAATCCCTGGTAGTCAACAAGAAAGGTGCCACAGGCCTTTGCTAGACTTTCCTGTAATCCTCTGACGACTTCTTCTTTTTGATTCCTGTCCAAAGGCTCAAATCACCTCCCCTCTTCTGGCCTGATGGGAATCACCTTAGGTCTCCAAAAATTCGCGAAACAGAATTGAACCACCAATCCACAGTTACCGGATAAGATCCCTCACATTGGCTGTATCAATTTTAATGCCCGGGCCCATTGTGGTTGATATTACTATACTTCTTAAGTAGGCACCCTTGCTGGAAGGGGGCTTTAATCTCGAGATAGTATCCAGAAAGAAGGCAGTATTTTCTAAGAGTTTATCGACTCCAAAGGATGCCCTCCCCACTGTGGTATGTACGATACCTGCTTTATCGACCTTGAAGTCAATTTTTCCTGCCCTTAATTCCGTGACCGCCTTGGCCACATCAAAGGTTACCGTGCCAAGTTTCGCGTTGGGCATCATCCCTCTGGGGCCCAAAATACGACCCAACTTACCTACTACCCCCATCATATCTGGAGTAGCAACGGCCTTGTCGAATTCCAGCCACCCCTTCTGGATCTTCTCAGCAAGGTCCTCAGAGCCAACAAGATCTGCCCCAGCATCCAAGGCCTCCTTTTCCTTTTCTCCCTTGGCAAAGACGACTACCCTCACTGGTTTGCCAATACCATGGGGGAGAGAGGCGGTTCCCCTGACCATTTGATCGGCATGGCGAGGATCAACACCTAACCGGACGGCAATGTCCACCGAGGCGTCAAATTTTACATACGAATTATCTGTGGCGAATTCAAGAGCCTCTTGAAAGCTGTATTTTTTTGATCTCTCTATCTTTTTGGCAGCCCCAGTATATTTCTTTCCTCTCTTAGGCATAGCAATATCTTCCCAGACCTTAATGATTTTCTTCGTTTTCCACGGTGATTCCCATGCTTCGAGCTGTACCCTCAACAATCTTTATGGCCCCCGGCAAATCAACAGCACTCAGATCCTCAAATTTCAGTTTGGCTATCTCCTCTACCTGGCTCACGGTCACAGTTCCAACCTTCTCTCTCTTTGGTTCAGGAGAACCTTTTGCTATATTTGCTGCCTGCTTGAGAAGAACAGAGGCAGGGGGTGTTTTCGTTATAAAAGAGAAAGATTTATCTGCATAAACTGTTATGATTGCAGGAATAGTCATTCCCTCCTGATTTTGCGTTCTAGCGTTAAAGGCTTTACAGAATTCCATGATATTGACGCCGTGCTGTCCTAACGCGGGTCCAACCGGCGGTGAAGGGTTTGCCTGTCCTGCCTTTACCTGCAACTTGATCGTTGCGGCCACCTTTTTTGCCATATGGTTTCCCTTTTATATCTTTGTAACCTGAACAAAATCCAGTTCAACGGGGGTCGATCGGCCGAAGATACTTATGAGAACTTTTAGCTTAGCTTTATCCGGCTTTACCTCCTCCACAACTCCGTTGAAGTTTGTAAATGGGCCGTCGATAACTCGAACCTCATCACCTTCCTCAAAAAAGAACTTCGGCTTTGGTTTTTCCCGTCCGTCCTCCATCCTCGTCAGAATCCTCTTTGCCTCGTCTTCTGAAATCGGAACGGGCTTAGTTTTCCCACCCAAAAATCCTGTTACCTTGTCTATGTCCTGCACTATATGCCATGTCTCATCCGTCAAGGCCATTTGAATCATTATATAACCAGGATAGAATTTTCGAGAAGATGTCTTTTTCTTGCCCTTAACTAACTCAACAACCTGCTCGGTCGGCACAACTATCTGGCCAAAAAACTCCTCCTTTCCCGAGGACTTGACTTTCTCCTCCAAGGTGGTCTTCACTCTGTTCTCAAAACCAGAATACGTATGTGCTATATACCACCGTAACTCCACACAAACACCTAAGCCTTACCTATAATTATCCAAGTACGTTTCTAATAATCTTTACGAGGCCCAAATCAACTATCCCCAGAAAAAAAGAAACTATGATCACCAGTATAATAACAACAGCCGTAGTGGATAGAAGTTCCTTTCTTGAAGGCCACGTAACCTTTTTGAGTTCCACTTTGGCTTCGGCCAAGAATTGTCGCACCACGTTAAAATATCTTTTTGGTGCGAAACCTCCGGTATCTGCTGCCCTGAAAACATCCTTTTTTGCCGGTACCGGTTGGAGATCTTCTTTCTGTGGAATTGTTTCCACGCCAGCTTCTCTTTGCTCTGAAATGCTGGCAGCTGGCATAACATGTGTCTTCTTTCCAGTCCTCTTTTTTCTACGGGCCTTCTTTTTTTTCATGAGCCATACAATACTGTTACAAAATCAATGGTGCCTCCAACATTTCAAAATATGCCTCAATTGAAAGTGAAGCAGAGACCTTTTCATAACCCCTATTCTGACAGAATGTGACCTGCTCGCCGGTCCCCTTTGCTCTCAGCGATGGCAGGCGGGTCTAGGCCAGGGCCTGCCCTGACGCGACATTGTTGGAGTATACTGTGGGCATTACAGTATTTCGTAATCAGGCTTCTTGTACTCATCCTTTGCATGCCAGGTCTGGGCCAGGGTTGTGCAGAGGTCTTAAGTCCCTTCAAAGATAGCAGGCCAGGAGGGATTCGAACCCCCAACACCCGGATTTGGAGTCCGGTGCTCTAACCGTTAGAGCTACTGGCCTGTAAAAAACAGTTGCTATTTGATTTCCTTATGAAGGGTATGTGTCCGGCAAAATGGACAATACTTCTTAAACTGCAGTTTGTCTGGAGTTCTTCGTTTGTTCTTTGTCGTTGTGTAGTTCCTCTGCTTACACATTGAGCAAGCCAAGGTGATAATATCCCTCATCAGCATTACTCTAGTCTACGATATCGCTTATTACTCCTGCACCAACAGTCTTTCCACCTTCACGGATAGCAAAGCGGAGTTCCTTTTCCATGGCTATGGGTGTTATCAGATTTACCTCCAGGGCAACATTGTCACCGGGCATCACCATCTCTACGCCCTCGGGGAGGGTAACAACACCGGTCACATCGGTTGTCCGGAAATAGAATTGCGGCCGGTATCCATTGAAAAATGGGGTATGTCTGCCTCCTTCTTCTTTTGTCAGTATGTAGGCCTCTGCCTTGAATCTCGTATGGGGGGTTATGGAGCCAGGCTTTGATACTACCTGTCCCCGCTCAACCTCTTCTCTCTTGATCCCCCTGAGCAAGACCCCAATATTGTCACCTGCCCTTCCTTCATCAAGGATCTTCCTGAACATCTCAACACCGGTGCACACGGTTTTTTCGGTCTCCTTGATACCGACAATCTCTATCTCATCGCCTACCTTGACAATACCCCGGTCTACCCTGCCGGTCACCACAGTGCCCCGACCTGAGATGCTGAACACATCTTCTATGGGCATCAAGAATGGTTTGTCAGTGTCTCTCACCGGCTCTGGTACGAACTCATCAATGGCATCCAGTAACTCCATAACAGGAGCACAGTTGGCACACTCCTTCTTGCCACACCCACACTCTAATGCCTTCAGGGCAGACCCATGCACGATCGGAGTGTCTTCACCGGGGAATTCATACTTGGTCAACAGCTCCCGCAGCTCTAAGTCAACCAACTCGATCAACTCCTTGTCATCAACCATGTCGGTCTTGTTTAAAAACACGACAATGCTTGGGACTCCGACCTGCCGTGCCAACAGGATGTGCTCCCTGGTCTGGGGCATGGGACCATCATCTGCACCAACAACCAACACAGCACCATCCATCTGTGCTGCACCGGTGATCATATTCTTGATATAATCTGCGTGACCAGGGCAGTCTACATGGGCATAGTGCCGATTTTCGGTCTCATACTCCACATGAGCAGTGGCTATGGTAATTCCCCTCTCCTTTTCTTCTGGTGCCTTATCGATTTCATCAAAGGATATGTAATCAGCCTTACCTACCTTTGACAAACAGAGGGTGATTGCCGCGGTCAGGGTTGTTTTACCATGGTCTATATGACCAATGGTACCCACATTGACATGCGGCTTTGTCCTCTTAAACTTTTCCTTGGCCATGGTGGTTACCTCCTTAAAATAAGTCCTCTTGTTACCAATAATGGCAATCTAAATATCTGTTTAATTGGTTAAATTTGATGATCTCGCAAAAAGTGAAAAATCGAGTCACTCCCGCGAAAGCGGGAGTCCATAATAAGTCGAAATAACTGAATTCCTGCTTTCGCAGGAATGACAATTAAGAGGCATATTCGCCTTTTCACGAGACTATCAAATTTGTTGCATTGGTTCTATTGGTTTTCTTAGGACAGAAATTTCGGTTCCAGATCCGCTTATGTATTTTTGAAAGCCTTAAGCACCAACCCAATGAAACTAATCAAACCAGTAAAGCTAACAAAACCAATTTCAATCCTACCAACGATAATGGGCAAAAGCCTTGTTAGCCTCGGCCATTCTGTGTGTATCCTCCTTTTTCTTAAAGGCACCTCCCCTTCCATTGGCAGCATCAATCAGTTCACCAGCTAATTTTGCTGGCATGCTTTTCTCGCCTCTTTGCTGAGCATAGGTAAGAATCCACCTAATGCTCAGTGTGTTCCTCCTGAACGTTCTCACCTCCGTTGGAACTTGATAGGTGGACCCGCCGACCCTCCTCGATCTCACCTCAACTACCGGCTTCACATTTTCAATAGCCTTCTGAAAAAGCGATAGAGGATCCTCTTTGGTCTTCTGATGCATAATATCAAAGGCCTCATAGAGGATAGATTGCGCCAAATTCTTTTTGCCCTTCTTCATGATTCTATTAGTAAATCGAGTCACTAATTCACTCTTGTATTTTGGGTCAGGCAAGATCTCTCTCTTAATGACCTCTGCTTTTCTCGTCATTCTAACGTCTCCACAGGACTCTCTCTAAAATCTAGATCCCCTTAGGCCTTTTAGCCCCATATTTTGAGCGACCCCTTCGGCGATCTTCAACACCTGAGCTATCCAAGGTACCCCGAATTATGTGATATCTGATTCCCGGTAGATCCTTGACTCTCCCACCCCGTATCAGAACAACAGAGTGTTCCTGAAGATTGTGTCCAATGCCTGGTATGTATGATGTAACCTCTATTCCATTGGTCAGCCGTACCCGTGCGACCTTGCGCAAAGCAGAGTTAGGTTTCTTGGGTGTTGATGTATATACCCTGATACACACACCTCTTCTTTGAGGACACCCTTTGAGGGCTGGAGTCTTGATCTTCTTCTTTACCTTCTGCCGTCCTTTCTTAACGAGTTGATTAATCGTTGGCATGTATCTCTCTTCCCAAAAAAATTTGTGCCTTATATATTGATGCGCTCGCAAAACACTTTTTACGAGTTTGTCATATATTCAAATGTCTCGTTTTTTGGCAAGCTATTTCCACACGCTTGAGAATTATTGATCCGTTTCTATATCAAGCCCCCTGTACCTACTCAGGCCAGTGCCCGCCGGAATCAGCCTGCCCATGATGACATTTTCTTTGAGACCCCTCAAATAATCTATCTTACTCTCTACGCTTGCATCAGCCAGGACTTTGGTGGTTTCCTGAAAAGACGCAGCCGAAATGAAGCTTTCTGTATTGATTGATGCCTTGGTAACCCCCAAGAGCAGCGGTTCACCAACCGCTGGTTTGCCCCCGTTGGCAATAACTTCCTGATTTTTTTCCTCAAAACGCCAGCGCTCTACCTCTTCTCCTAAGATAAAATCTGAATCTCCAATATCCTTAACTGCCACTCTTCGCAACATCTGTCTGACAATCACTTCTATGTGCTTGTCGTTTATCTTAACACCCTGGAGGCGATAGACCTTCTGAACTTCATCAACCAGGTATTTAGATAACTCCTTAGCTCCTTTTATCCTAAGGATATCATGAGGATTAGCCGAGCCTTCCATGAGGGCTTCACCAGCCCTCACATAATCGCCATCAAAAACGCTTACATGCTTACCTCTCGGTATAATATATTCAGTAGCTTTGCCCACTTCTGGAGTAATAACCACCCTCCTCTTCCCTGATACATATTTTCCAAATGATACGGTTCCATCAATCTCACTTAACAGGGTGTGGTCCTTGGGTTTTCGGACCTCAAATAATTCGGCAACCCGCGGCAGACCTCCTGTGATATCCTTGGTCTTGGTGGTTTCTCTCGGGATCTTAGCCAAAACATCACCGGCATTGACTTCCTCTCCTTCCGCAACCATAATAATAGCACCGGTAGGGAGGAAATACCGGGCCGCTGCCCCTGCCCCTGAATGACCAGAAACCTGGATTGTCTTGCCACTCGATTCTTTGA
>CP070673.1:4986277-5029102 GCA_020351915.1 Deltaproteobacteria bacterium | reverse complement strand
GCGTTATGAAAACTTAGGGGTATTTGACAGTGACAGCACTGGATTGTCGGATTATTCCGTCTGCTATGTTGAGCTCCTAACGCCGGGGCCCGATGTTCGTGACTTGACCATTGATCACTGTAATTTCCAGAGCAGATTTGCCCTCGGTTCCCAACCTAAAGTGAGATGTGATCGCTATGAGCTCAAATTTTCCTGGGCATGTAACTACATACCGCGCTTTACGGTATTAGTTGATGGACATCCCTACCACGATCCGCGAGATAATTCCAGCTTTGCACACAGATTATGTCCTCAGAATACCGGGTCAATCTCCGTGCCTGTGCACTTCCTTATTTCCGAAAATTCCTATGCTCGCACTGTTACGGTTGAATTAGAAAGGCCGGACTGCTCCAGGACCATTGGTATTCAACTCGGCAGACCAGCAATCGAAGTGTTTCCCTTTTTACACCAAGGATACGCATATACGGCTATGGGCACTCAAAACCAAGGACAATTCATTCAAGGTGTTACAGAAGCCTACAAAGATGTGCAGGTAATCGACGAAAATCCCACTCAGGACGAAATTGAAGCCCTTTGGGACCGACGCGTGTTTGTTCATGGTAGACCCATTGGAGATCCTAATGATCCCAACTCACTCATCGTTGGATTTGTCATCAATTATAAATTGGGCTACGTTGCTGAACCCATCTTTTGTAACATGCGTACTAATGCTCTGGTTGCTCCGGTCAACTTGTCCGCCACCATAACCAAAGGCCAGGAAACAAAGATACTAGAGCAGAGCATCGCAAATGATCTTCCCCTTAAAAGCTGCCTCATGTTCGACGGATTTACCGAACAGGACTATTGTGACCGTATCTCGTTGACATTTGATGTTGAGGCTATCGATGATGCCGGACAGAAATGCCGTGGGCATCAGAGCTTTTTTGCAAGCTCCCTTTTGTGCATTGTACGACCTGACTACAGTGAATTGTTATTCGACCTGGACTCAGGAACCATAAAGGAAAAAATACACGACTCCGTTACCAGAGAGCTCTTCATGGATCTACTGGCGACATTAGGGGAAGATGAAAAAACAATTGCACAGCAGCGGTTCCCTATCTTTAAAAATGAAATTGCCAATCTCGTGAGGGCATCATTGGCAAAGGTTCAGAAGGATAAGAACCTCTGGCGGGATTTCAAGACCACACAGAGAGAACACTACATAGACACTGAGCAAGAGATCTTTCAGCAATTTGCTTCTCAAAAGAGCTTTGCTGAGGCTCAGGCCAGGATCGAACCACTCCGTGAAACAATGATAGAAAAGGCACTGTCCACTCCCATCAAGATTTTTGCTCATGCCACGGTTTTAGACCTGAAAAAAGCAGAGGCAGTAGTCCACCTTATTGAGAATTTATTTTTTGAAGAATCCGAGGGGAGCTCTTCTCCGCGGTGAGGAAAGCGGACATTGGGGAACATGAGCCGCTCCCTTCATAACCCTACCCATCTTTTATAATAGAAAATGAAATAGCAGCGACCCTTGGTGACTGCATACCGATACTGGAAACCGAGAATAGTCCGCGGGGTGCTTCGCAAAAGAGTGACAAAGAGAATCGAAATTGCAAGCTGGTTAGGTTCTTGATTTCCCAGTGATATACCTACTTTCCAAAAACTCTGGGTAGTGGCACACAATCTGGAATTTTCGGCTCTACGATCTGGCCACTTTGTGTTAAGAGTATATCAAAAATTTTCCGGAAAAAATTTTCACCCTCGAAAAATCACCGGCACAAAGCCCTTTGACCGTAGTCATTCATTACCTTTGATCTTTGAAACTCCATTGAAAGAAACTCCCTATTCCTATTGGGGGTGATTCACCCTGAGCTTATCCAATGAAGCATATGGCAGGCTCAAAAATATTTGTAAAATTGTGTAACCTTTTTATTTCCGGTGCGTTATAAAAAAGATATGGATGAATACGGGTCATTCTACGAGGAACAAAGGGGCAAGCTCTTCGCATACCTCATGCGAATGACAGGGGACTACTACCTATCGAGCGATATTATGCAGGAGAGTTTCACACGCTACCTGGAGCATTACGGACGTGAAGCACAGAGCTCCGCACTCCTGTACACCATAGCGCGGAATGCACTTTTCGATAATACAGGAAGACACTGGAACAACCCCCAGTTTGAGGCAGGCCAAGAGGACTGCTCTCGTGATCAGGAAAATGTCCTTATGATTCGTGAGGAATATCGCCGGGTCCTTTCGGCCATGCAGAGGCTGGACAAAAGTGAAAGAGATATACTGGCCCTTGTCGTAACTGGGGAGTTCACCTACCGGAAAATTGCCTTAATTGCGGGCATAAGCGAGGCCAATGTGAAGGTAAAGGTTCACCGTGCCCGCCGCAAACTAAAAGAAATCCTCCAAACAGGAGAATTATGATGGATGATATGATTAGCATGTTCATCGACAACGAGCTAGGCATCGACGACAAGATAGAATTTGTTGAAAGGGTACATTCCGACAAGACCTTTAAGGAAGAGTCCGTTGAGCTTTTGAATCAGGAAAGGGTAATCCGCTCGGAAGTGGTGGACCATGTTCCGCCAGTTAAGTTAAAAGTGAGCAAAGGCTTTTTCTCTTCCCTGTTCACGCCTCTCTTGCGTCCCATGGGCCTGGTTGCCTCAGCAGTTGCAGGAGTGCTTATCATTTTGTTCTTTTCCATGCCTTCTCAAGTGCACACCGCTGTCCCCTACAGGTTCGTCTTTTACCGGCCTGATGTGATCAGGGCAGAGATCACCGGTAGTTTCACCGAATGGAAGAAGATCCCTATGAAAAGGACTGGCTCCACCGGCTACTGGGAGATTACCCTTAATCTCCCAGAGGGAGAACACCGGTTCACTTATATCCTCGAGGGTCAGGAGAGATTTGCTGACCCAACCGTACCGACCAGGGAGCGAGATGATTTCGGTGGTCAGAATTCAATCATCTTGGTCGAGTCATAGACATGAAAACCCACGTCCTACTCATAGGTGCCATCATGCTTATCCTTTCAGGATGCACAAGCCATTATTACAAAGTGAAAGAGGACACGATTCATATTTATCTCAAAAGGCCCAATGCCAAGGATGTCTTCTTTGTATCTTCCCTGGATCGTTACGAGCTTCACAAAGCAAAACATGGCAATGATAGGATTTGGGAAGCCACAGCTCCAGCACACAGGGAATTCAAATATTTCTATATCGTGGACGGGGTTGTGTACCTACCACACTGCAGAGTCAAGGAAAGTGACGATTTCGGCTCCGAGAGCTGCATATATGTGCCAGACATGTAACCTTTCTAGTGATCATACGTTATAAGATTAAATCAACAGGAAAGGAGAAAGCGAACATGAAAAGTATATGCATAGTAGCCTTTGTCTTCTTATTTGGTGCCGCCGTGGCATTTGCGGATGAGGTGGACGAAGAGCTATCGAATCAGGTTACAGACCGACTCAGAGTAAGTACCAGACAGGTGATACGCGCTGGCATAGAAAGTGATGATGCCATAAAGATGACCCGGCTCATGCTGAACCATCACTTCAGAGAGGAGCATGCCCTGAGAGCGCATGCGATCATAATGAGCGCCCAAGAGAAAGGATTGCCTGTAGCACCCATCATGAACAAGGCATATGAAGGAATGTCCAAGCAGGTGCAGGACAGGGATATCGTGCAAGCAATGGAAAACGTTAGGTCTCGCTATGCCTTCGCCTATGAGCAAGCTAGAAAACTCACAGAGGAGAAAGCCCAGATGTGGAGTCTCGGGAATGCGATAGCCAAGGGACTTGCAGCGGGTGTGAATGATAACGATGTAGGCGAAATCATGGAGAGGTTACAACAGAGGGCCCAACAGATGAGGAAAGCTCAAACAATTGAACTTGCCACAGAGACGTTCAGGGCTGCAAGGGATATGGCACGCCTCGGTGCCTCCTCCAAGGATGCCGCAGATGTTGTTTGTCAGGCCCTGAAACACCGTTATAGTACAAAAGAGATGAAAGCAATGAGAACCTCGTTTATGACCCGCTCTAGAACCACTGCACCCACCGACCTTGCAAGGATGTACTCTAGCGCAATCAAACAAGGAATAGGTGCTGAAAGCCTTGAATCTTCAAGTACAAGTGGACCAGGCAGTATGGGCGGAATTGGCGGGCCAAGTAGCTCTGGCCATGAAGGAGGCTCAGGTCACGGTGGCGGAGGTGGGCATAAATAAGAGCGCTAGGATAAAGCACACTTCATAAAGAAGGGGCCATGCCCCTTCTTTTCTTTGAGCAAGTTCCTCAAAACCAGCCTTCCCCCCTTTAATACAGAATGAGACTTATCGCTATGAAAGAACGGTCTTGTTACCTACTGTGGCAAAGAAACTAGAACTTCAGTCTGACAGCCCCAAATTCAACCTCCACCGTGATCAGGTTTCACCTTTCTTCTCTGTGATTCTTTTTGAATCGAGCCACAAGCATCTCTATCCTTTACTGCAATCCCATATCGCTTTTCTTAATGATAAAGAATAGTCACATTGTGGCTAGAAAATAATCATATTTTATGATATTATATAGTATAGTACGGCCTCAATGAGAGGCATCTCTGAAAACTGCACCTTAGTAAGGGCCATTTTCTTTAATCAATCTTGATGTTACAGTAGATGGATGATGGATAACTGATGAACAGTAAAAGAAAAAACGAGACCGCCTCAGATGAGAAGGTAAGAAAGGTCAAATTTGAGGTCTTTGGAGAAGAAATGCTCGAAAAAGAGGTGAAATTGAGCGGTAACAGCGGTCGGATCTATCTTCCACCAGAGTGGGTCGGAAAACACGTAAAGATAATCAGGACAGATTAACCAACAAACTATATATAGATGGCAGGAGGTCTATCGCATTGGAAAAGCTGATTATAAGAAGGTTAGGGAAACAGGACCTCGCCGATATTTCCAAAATCCTGAAAGCAATTACCGAGAAACGCGGCATCATAGATTATCGGAGGGCTGTTGAAGAAGAGGTAAAGAATAAGAATAGAGTTAGCTTTGTGGCTGAACTTGATAGTAACGTGGTAGGATTTCTGATCACCTATATTCTCTACGGTGGATTTGGTCTGGAAAAAAGTGCCTGGATTGGGCTTTTTGGTGTTGACCCCAAATATATGGGACAGGGGATTGGAAAGAAGATGGCCCAGGAGGTTTTCAAGGAATTTAAGAAAATGGATGTACGAAATGTTTACTCCTCAGTCAAGTGGGATTCAACTGACCTCTTGTCCTTTTTTAAGTCCCTTGGCTTTGATAGATCTGACTTTGTTAACTTGGAAAAGACTCTTGATTGACGATTTGCAAAAAGTGTAAAGATCTTAGCCTAAACATCATAGAAAAATTTCAAGTATTTTCCGGTCAAGGGGTTGCGTTATTCAGGCAGTCCTTTTTGCGATCTTATTGATGATTCCACCTTGTTTTCAATCTCTTTACTGATCCTTCTTACGAGGCTCTGCTTAGTAAACCCGCACCTGATTGTTCCATGAAGCTCTCAGTACGAAGTAGGCGCACTCTAAGGTGAGCTCTCAGTTCGAAGCCTTCAGCAAGGGCACTAAATATGATATTCATTTTCCCTATTTCTGGGGAAAGAATGAGGTTTCAGTCCGAATATTCAGGATAAAGGGATTGTAAAATATCTGAGGACTGCTTAGAGTTTAGGCATGAAAGCTTTGCTTCTCTTGCTCTTCTGGGGTCTGTGGTATGTTTACTTTTCCAGCAGAACAGTTATTTCTCCCCTTCTACCCCTTATCGAAGATGAGCTCGCCATTAGCCATGCTCTGGCAGGCAGCATATTCTCTTTTCTGTCCATAGGCTATAGCATAACCTTGGCCTTAGATGGATTGCTATCCTTCCGTATTGGCTACAAACGTTCCATTGCATTAGGGTTCGCTATTCTGGCGACAGCCCTATTTTCCTTAAGATACACCACAACCTTTTCTTCACTTGCAACTGCTGCCGTATTTGTCGGGATTGGTACGCGTCTATACGTGCCAAGCGCCCTTCCCCTTTTAACCACAATCTTTAGGGGTGAAAACTGGGGAAAGGCCATCGCATTTCATGAAACGGCTGCCTCTTTTAGCATTCTCTCCATCCCACTTTTCACAGCCCTTGCCCTGCCTTTTTTCTATTGAAGGACCTTTTTTTCGTTCTGAGTGCAGCCTGCGTAATTGTCGGTATCTTTTTCTGGGCGCTTTCTCCAGACCCTCGTCCCCGGGAGGAAAAACGGGTTCGGTTCTCACGGGTGCTTCGTCGCAGGGATTTCTGGATCATAGCCATCCTCTTGATTTTTGCTGCGTCAAGCAGTCTCGGCCTCTACGATATGATGCCTCTATTTCTCGTCAAGGAGAAGGGAATCGAGCTGGAAATGGCCAATACCGGCTTTGGCTTTTCGCGGATCGGCGGTTTTTTTGTGACACTCATAGCCGGGTTTCTTGTGGATCGGTTTGGGGTCAAAAGGATTCTCCTCTTTTCATTGGTAGCTACAGGTCTTTCAACGATTGGCGTGGCTGTTTCCCAGACTTTTCCCCTCTTGGTGACAATGCTCATTCTTCAGGCAACTTTTTCCCCCGGATTCTTTCCGGCTGTCCTCGTGGCAATCTCAAAACTTACAACAGTACACGAACGAGGTACCTTTACTGGAGCAACCACATGGCCACCGGGGTCGCGGTTGGACTTGGGTTCACCCCAGCGATCTTGGGTGCAGTAGCCGATGCCTGGAATTTCCAGATTGGCGTTCTCTTTCTGGGGGTACTTACGGTTCTTTCTTGCGTTTTATTGAGAGAACTTGGAAAGATCTAAAGAAGAATTTCTCCGTAGATCTGAAATCCCTCGATCCCCTCTCGAAAGTGAATGGATCAATTTAAAAATCACTTATATGATATGGAGGGTCAACCCCTAATGGTTTGAGTTTGACCCTATTTCTTTTTTACAGTTTGAGTCTATTGAAAATATTTTGATTTTATTATGCAATATCTTTGCTTTTCGAAAAGCGTTAGTTCATATAAAATGGGGAAAATGGGACTGGTCGACCCACCCTAAGAATGGAGGAACCATTGGTGATGGGCAGACAGAACCTGATACTAGTGCCCGGCCTTTTGTGTGACCGTGTCCTGTGGCAGCATCAATCCAAGCACTTGGTCGAACTCGCTGAGATCACCGTTGCTGATGTAACGCAGCACGACTCGATGGCCAGCATTGCCGAAGCACTGCTGATCCAGGCGCCAGAACGCTTTGCTCTAGCGGGGCTTTCGATGGGTGGTTATGTGGTGCTGGAAATTATGCGTAGGGCACCAGAGCGAGTAACCAAGCTGGCCTTACTCGACACCTCAGCCCGAGCTGACACCAAAGAAAAGACCAAGGGCCGCATGGAATTGATTGAGCTGACTCTGAAGGGGAGGTTCAATCAGGTGATGCCGCGACTTTTGCCGCAGCTTGTTCATCCCAACCGGCGCCAGGACCGCCAGCTGACCAACGCGATCGTGTCGATGGCAGGGCGCGTTGGTCAAGATGCGTTTGTGCGCCAGGAGACAGCAATCATGGCTCGACCAGATAGCCGCGATGACCTGCGCAGAATTAAATGCCCGACCCTGGTCCTGTGCGGCCGGCAGGACACCTTGACTCCACTAGAGCTCCATGAGGAGATGGTGGCTCGTATCTCCAACGCTCGCCTCGCAATCATTGAGGATTGTGGCCACATGTCGGCCATGGAACAGCCTCAGGCAGTAACTGCCTTGCTCCGGGACTGGTTGCTCTACAGCTAGGACTCATACTGGCGGGGGGATGTTTCTCAGTTTGTTTCACAAGATATTTCGGAAAAGAGTGGCTAGTCCTTAAACTGAGAAATAGATAAGCAGCTACCAAAAAAGAATCCTTCTGTTCCCTCTTTTTATAATAATAACATCAGTTACATATATTTTATTAATTCAGGTATAATTCTTGCATAATTATATGTCAATATGTTTATTATATATTATATTTATAAACTCTTAATAGCAATTTCTCAATTTCTAGACGGGGTGCTCCATTGGCTATAGAGGCACGATCATCAATATCTTTTAGGAGACAAAATCATCGAAACCCAGACATATACATTATTAGCAGAGAATTCATCCAATGGAGTCACGATTTTATTGGTATTCCAACTTCAACGAAACACAATGAGAAAACACAAGATATTATCGGTCGATAACCAGGCACAAGGGCCGCGACAATTATTTGACAGAGAACATGAAAATGTGCTGCAAAGTGTCAAAACCTTGAGCGCATTGTTTCCTACATGCGCAAATTGCAAAAAAATTCGTGATAGTAATGACAATTGGCAAGATCGGCTAAAGTACTTCGGAAATCATTTTGAGGGCAAATATACTCATACCATCTGTCCAACATGCGCAAAGATACTCTATCCAGAACTTTTCAAACGGAGACACTAACAAATTGATAGAGGGCAATATTCAGATAATGAGTATATTCCGGAAAGAATGGGGGATGTGCCCTGTGCTTACAGAAACCCTTGAAACACTACCCTTCCTGCTTCATCATAGTCCACTGCATATAAGAACGGCCTTCTCTGATTGATCGAACCAAAGCGAAGGTCAAAGAACTCTACTCGCCGTTTCCCGTCTACAAACCCTCTATCTCTGACAATAGGAAATCGCGCAAACCAGAAGAACGTTTTCACCTCTTCGAGTTCTAAGGCCTTCTCGACCCACGGGGAGTCATCAAACCTCTGTATTTCCTGGTACTGAGCCAGGCGGATAGGCTTATAGCGGGCCAGAAAACGGCTCAAGAAGTTCTTCTCCTTGCCTGGGTTCCGATCCTCGGAGGCAATCAGGCTTACGAACCCTTGATAGATGCTTTGGTCTGTAAGGATGTAATTCCCCCAATTGAAAGGAGACAGGGGTTGTGGCAACGACGCAACGGCAGTTGGCGCCAACCCCTCTTCCTGTGCAAAACCTTTTGCCAAAGAGAGAGCTCGGGAGTGATTAAAGGCACACAACCCAACATAAAGGGTGGCTATTATAAGCGAAACCCTGCCAGGGGTTATGCCCTTTTGCTTCCAGAAGAATAAAGCGATAAGAGGAAATAGGAGTGCAGCGACAAAATAAGGATCAATGATAAAGAGCCAATCCAACTTGAACCGGTAATCCGAAAAAGGACTCAGGATCATAGTGCCGTAAGATGTGGCCAGATCGAGAAAGTCATGGGCGACAATCACCACCACACATATCACAAAGAATCTCCAGAATTTTCTCACCTTAGAGATCTTCACAAAGAGAAAAGAAAAGAGAAAAGAAAACGGGATGATCAGAAAAACCGAATTGGTCAGGCCCCGGTGGTACTTGAGGGCGAATTCTGATCCAAATATTCCCAGCAGAACATCAACGTCTGGAAAGATAGAAGCAGTCACTGCTGCTATGGTACCCCACTTTCCCGTACCTTTGCTCAATCCCGCCCGCGCGATGACATACCCGGTTAGTGCGTGTGTTGCCGTGTCCATTAAAGGAAAATATACCCCGCCTCGATGGGGGATTCAAGCAGATTTCACCTCTAGTGCGGTCACGGGATGATAAAATGGAGCACGCCAAAAAAAGCCCGCCATCGCTCAAGGCTTCTGCGGGCAGACTTCGCATCTTCACTTCGTTTCGAAGCGAAGTCTGGTGGAGGCGGGGGGAGTCGAACCCCCGTCCGAAAATAGTCCACTTAGGCCTCTACATACATATCCCGATGTTCAATGTTCGCCCTCAAGACACCTTTCGGGCAAGCTGACTAGAGGGCTAACCTGATTAGAAATTCGCCTCCCTGAGATTCAGGTCTCTCAGATTGGCTATCCTGCTCGTCGACGCCCAAATCCATCCTCGCAGGAAAGAACGGCAGGACGTTAGCCGCTTAAGCAGCTAAAGCGTACGCATAATCATCTGCGTTTATTTTATTTCTGCCTGTTTAACGAGCAAACAGAACCTCGATATGCAACCTAAGCTTCTTTATCCCCGTCGAAGCCGTTTCGCCCCCAATTTTCAAGGAACCTTGGTTAGGAAACCATATATTTTATTATAACACACATATATCTTATTTTTCAAGAGCGATCTCTCTTTTTCAACTCGTCGAGCTCCCGTTTCGTCTCCCTTTCTTTCAGGGCATGTCTCTTATCATATTTTCTCTTCCCTTTGGCCAGAGCCAGCTCAACCTTGATGATCCCTCTCAAAAGATATACCGACAGGGGGATGAGCGAATACCCCTTTTCCTCTGTTTTTCCGATCAGCCGTTTGATCTCTTTCTTATGCATGAGAAGCTTTCTGGTCCTCTTAGGATCAAGATTTACGTGGTGTGCAAAGGGATAGGGTGTGATGTGCATATTGTGCAAAAAGAGCTCCTCTTTCTTGACCCGCGCATAGCTATCCATCAGGCTAGCACGCCCCTCCCTTAGTGATTTGACCTCCGAGCCAGCAAGAACGATGCCTGCCTCATAGATCTCATCAATAAAGTAATCGTGTCTGGCCTTTCTGTTCTGGCAAACAATCTTCTTCTCCATCAACAACCTGCTTAGGCAGTGCCAGGGGTCCGGTACCTAAAGACATCTTCCTCAAAGATATCGGGCAGGTGAGCCTTTGCCCTTTTCAAGACAAAATCCTCAACCTTCTTACTGGTAGGTAAAGAAATTATATCCTTAAAACCCTCCTTCACTTTTTGCAATGGTACCATTCTGATCATTTTCTTGACCAGGGGAATGGCGCCGATATTCATACTGAATTCCTCCAATCCCAAAGAAAGCAGTATCAAAATAGAGAGGGGATCACCGGCTATTTCGCCGCACAGGGATACATCAATTCCTTCCTTTTCGCCTGCCTTGACCACCTGATGTACCATCTTTATGACAGCGGGATGAAAGGGATCGTAGAGACCGGCAACCTGTTGATTATCCCTGTCTATGGCGAGGGCATATTGAATAAGGTCATTCGTTCCTATTGAAAAGAAATCAGCATGCTTTGCAAGAATATCTGCTATAGATACTGCAGAGGGAATCTCGATCAAAATGCCAACAGGAATCCCTCTATCATACTCAATGCCCTCTTTGTCGAGAGAGCGCATAACACTCCGTAACACCTTCTTTGCCTCTAGAAATTGCTCCAAACCTGATATCATGGGGAACATCAATCTGAAATTGCCATATCTGCTGGCCCTTAGAATAGCCCTCAACTGGGTCTTAAATACCTTTCGCTCCTTCAAGCAAAATCGAATAGATCTTAAACCTAAAGCAGGATTATCCTCCCTGCTCCCGTCCATTTCTGATTCCATCCTGTCGCTTGCAATATCCAGGGTCCTTATGGTAACCGGATTTGGAGCCACCATTCTGGCAATCTGGTCGTAATCCTGAAACAAGGTTTGTTCATCTGGAAAATCTCTCTTAAGCAGGTAGAGGTATTCTGTCCGATAGAGTCCTATGCCCTCTGCACCGCTCTCAATTGCTACCTGAGCCTCCGCCAAAAACTCAATATTGGCTTTGACGGTTATCTTGTGTCCGTCCAGAGTTTCGGCCGGTAGATGTTTGACCCTATCTATGGCCGATTTGTAATTGGCATAACGCCTTATCTCATCCTCATAAGAAAGAATGGTTTTGGGGTCAGGGTTAACAATAACCTCGCCAGTATTGCCATCAACGATCAAAATGTCGCCCTGCAGGATCGCATCGGTGGCCCTTTCCAACCCAACAATAACTGGTATGTCCAGGGCTTCAGACATAATAGCCATGTGTGACGTTCGGCCCCCAACATCAGTCAAAATGCCGAGCACATGGTCTACATCGATCTCAACAATGTCAACCGGCGAAAGGGTATGGGCTACTACAATAACCTCGCCTTGAATGTCAGCCAGGCTCTCTGCTTCTACTCCTGCTAAGTTCCGCAGTACCCTTTCACTAACGCTATCAACATCGTCCATTCTTCGCCCAATGTAGTCATCCTCGACCTCTTTGAAAAGCACATGGATATTTTTTACCGATTTTTCCAACGCCCACCCGGCATTGATCTTCTCCTTCTGGATTCTCTTTAAGGTTGCATCAAAGAGCATTGCATCATCCAGGATCATTGAATGGGTATCCAGCACGAAGGCATAGCCCTCTACCCGCTCTGGGATACTGGATTTAAACTTCTGGATCTGCTCCTTTGCCATGTCCACAGCCTGCCTGAAACGAGCAAGATCTCTTTGTACCTCTTCTTCATTGATCAGTTTCCGGTGAAAAACCTGGGCCTTAGATCTATCAAGGTGGTACGCTTTACCAATAACAATACCCGGAGAAACGGAAAATCCCTTCATTACCTTCTTTTTAGGGCGATACGGCCGACTTTCGGTTTCTCCAAAATTATTGATAAAGAGGCTTTCCAGCTCATCCATGAACTCTTTTGCCTTCCTACCGACTATCCTGGCCTCGATCTCCTCCCCATTGGGCACAGCCAGGGAAAGAATCGACAGGATGCTTGAACCATCGGCCTCTCGAGTGTCTTTCTTTAGAAACAATCTGGCGTCATATTTGCCAGCCAAGGCTACTATCTGGCCAGCTGCCCGGGCATGCATGCCAAGCTCATTAGTTACTTTTAAGTATCTAACTTCTTTCATAACGTCTCAAATCTAATAGGAATATCATTGATTGTCAATAACAGAGATGGGTTTATCACCTTACTCAGCCCCCTGTACAATTATTGTATATTCACCCCTAATCTCCTTGTCCTCGAGTGAGGACAAGATAGCGCTGATTGATCCCCGCTTTACCTCCTCAAAAATCTTGGTCATCTCCTTGGCTAGGGCAATTTTCCTATCACCCAGGATATCATACACATCAGTCAGCATCTTGATCAATCGATGCGGTGATTCAAAGAAAATCATGGTACGGCATTCCTGCTTTAGACCTTCCAGTTCTTTTCTGCGTCTGCCTTTCTTGTTGGAGAGAAAACCAACAAACACAAATCTGTGTGTGGGCAAACCTGAAATGCAGAGTGCTGTTAGTGGAGCCGATACACCTGGAACCGGCACCAGTGGTACGCCAGCATCGATGGCTTCCCAAATTAACCTGGAACCAGGATCTGACAACCCGGGTGTTCCTGCGTCACTCACCAGGGCAATGTCAAGCCCTGAGTGTAGCTTCTCGAGGAGTACACGTCCCTTATGGTGCTGGTTGTGGCTATTATAGCTGGTCAGAGGGGTCTTGATACCGTAATGCGTGCAGAGCTTCCTGCTATGATCTCTACTCTCAGCGGCGATCAACGCCACTTCCTTCAAAATCCTCAGGGCCCGCAAAGTGATATCCTCAAGATTGCCTATGGGCGTAGAAACGATATAGAGGGTGCCCGGTGCTAACCCGTTTTTTCCTCTCTTGAAAACCATTGATAAGTGCCTAAAGTTACAAGTGCCCGCCCGCCTCGTCCCGTAGAGCGGGACGGGCAGGCCTAAAGTGCCTAAGATTGTGGAAACAAATCATTTTGACTTCATCTCACCTTCAACTTTAGATCACTGAGGGCACTTTAGAGAACTGAGGGGCTTCGCCCCAATTGGAATATTGGTGGAGTTCTGGAATACTGGGTTTTGGGGGAAATGCAATGTTTTTTTTGGTGGCAAGATAACTCTTGGCAGAGGGGTTACTAAATGTGAAAGTTCCTTGCATAATCAACCCCGCTAAAGACGGGATCTTCGACATTCCAATACTCCATTATTCCAGGTACGAGGCAAAAAACACCAAGCCTCAAAAAACTCATCTAATTTCAGTAAGTTGTAGAAATTCCAAGACGTTTGATTAGTAGGCCAATTCAAACGCATCCTTTACGATCTCAATTTCCTTTTTTCCTTCACTGACTCCTACGGCCACCACATCAAATCGCGCCTTACTACCCAAAAGATTGTTGTACTTCATATAGGCCAAAGCCACCTTTGAAAGTTTCACCTGTTTTCTCTTGGTAACCGCTTCTTTAGCAAAGCCCAGGGATTGTTTTTTTCGTGTCTTGATCTCCACAAAAACCAGCACATCACCATCTCGTGCAATCAAATCGATTTCACCTAAGGCACACGTATAGTTTGCCTTGATGATCCGGTAACCAAGATCTTTAAGTCTTTGCCTTGCCAGATCCTCGCCAATTTTTCCAAGGATAATTCTCTCTTTGGTCATGTGAGGACACGTCTAAAGCTTAATCTATGAATACGACAGGGACCATATCTCATGAGAGCCTCTATGTGCCTGGAGGTACCATACCCCTTGTTCGAAGAAAACCCATACCGAGGATACAGCACATGGTAGCTGCGCATAATGCTATCGCGGTAAACCTTTGCCAAAACAGAAGCAGCCGATATGGATAGAGAGAGCTGATCGCCTTTTGTGATACACCTTTGGTGAATGGGAAGATCAACAGGGTGAGTTCCGTCAATCAGTAAATAGTCAGGCTGCGGATCTAGCGTCAAAACTGCTTGCCTCATAGCCTTGCGAGTAGCCTGAAGGATATTAATGCTGTCAATCTCTTTTGAGCCTACCACCGAGAGGGAAATATCTATTGCCTCTCTTTCAACAAAGGAAAAGGCCTGCTCGCGAGCCCTCTCACACATCTTTTTGGAATCGGTAACACCTTCCAGCACACTATGTTCGGGCAGTATGACAGCAGCAGCAACGACCGGGCCAGCCAAGGGGCCACGCCCCGCTTCATCAATACCAGCCACTAAAGAATAACCTGCGTGCCTGGCCTGACATTCATAGAAGCGATTATCCATGCAAATATGGATCAGGTTCTTCGTTCCTTGAGCCGAGCTGCCTTACCTCTCAAGCCGCGCAAATAGTAAAGCCGTGATCTCCTTACCTTTCCCTTGAAAACCACCTCTATTTTATCAATGGTTGGAGAATGCAAAGCAAAGATCTTCTCAACCCCCACACCGTACGACACCTTACGTACAGTGAAGGTAGCTCCTGTGTTACCCTTTCTTTTTCTAATAACTACTCCCTTAAACACCTGGATTCGCTCTTTGTCCCCCTCTCTGATTCGACTGTGTACCCTGACTGTATCGCCCGTCCTGAAGGGAGGAAGATCCACTCTCATCTCTTGTTTCTCCACCATTTCTATCGGGTCCATTGTACGTTTCTCCTTTACTCTAAATCATCTACCACCTTGCGACTCTGCAAAACGGGAAAACAAACGATCCAAGGTTATTGCAGCGGCTGCCCTGACTGAAAGGTGATTGTACTGAGATACACCCACAATAGGTGCTAAAACATAATCTGCCTTTCTCATAAGCTCTTGAGCTATACCCCAGGCAGTACCGAATAGTAGCATTATCACCCTTGTGGAAGCAACTATCTCTCGCGCCATCTCGTAGGTGATTCTTTCTCTTTTGTTTTTCCCTGCATCGGTGACCATTAGAGCCGGTAGCTCACCCTCCCTATCTTTGATCTCTTCCATCGATTTCTCAAGGGATGGAACAACTGAGATCAAAGACATTGCCTCTTGCCTGTCCTTATTGTAGAGTGCCCCAAAACCGCTTACCCAATGCTGACAAATGCGTTCAGCCAGATCTTGCTGGTCGGCGAGAGGAGTGATGACGTAGAACCTTCCAGCTCCATAGGTCTTTGCCAGCCGAGCCAAATCATGGAGATCTAGGTTTGTTATTGCTGAGGCAATGATCTCTCCCCTCTTGTTATACACGGGATAATGTAAGAGCCCAATATAAAATGTCATGGTTTTTCCGCCTTCATTGAGCGGTCAGTATCCGGCGTCTCTCCTATTATCGCGCTCGAGTAACCTTACCTCTGTCACGAGTGTTCTGAACCCAAAAAGAATTCCGGATAGACTGTACATTACTGGGGCTCTGTTTGGAGCCTTCGTGTGGATTCGGAATCTCGTTAATCTTCGCCTAACCTTCACCGGTTTCATCTATTGATCATGGTCAGATTCCTGGTCGCCAATGTGCGAAGATTTCCCGTGTTTCTGTTTTAGCTCCTCCAGTATGCATTTGTCTGCCTCACTGAGAAAGGCCTTTTCCAACAGATCAGGTCTTCTCTCCAATGTCCTCTTTATAGACTGGGTTCTTCTCCAAAGCTGGATCCTCCTGTGATCACCTGACAGCAAGACAGACGGAACTTCTAACCCTTGAAAGACCCGGGGCCTCGTATAGTGAGGATATTCCAGGAAGTGATCCTCAAAGGATTCCTCACGATTAGATCGTGCCCCACCAAGCACACCGGGGATCAATCGACTTACAGCATCTACAACAACCATTGCTGGCAACTCACCTCCGGTTAAAATGTAGTCGCCAATGGATACTTCAGTATCCACATACCTGGATCTTACTCGCTCATCCACACCCTCATATCGTCCACACACTAACACTATCTGTTTAAGCGTAGCTAGACACCGGGCTATTGATTGGGTAAAAGGCTGACCCTGAGGTGTCAGCAAGATGACCCTTTTTTCTCCCTTACCTGTGGAAATTGATTCCAGGGCTCGGACAATTGGCTCCGGTTTCATAACCATACCGTCGCCACCTCCAAAGGGCCTGTCATCAGTCACTAAATGGGGCTCTTCAGCAAAATCTCTTAAATTAACCAAGTTTATCTGTATCTGCCCCCGTTTTAGAGCTCGCCCAATGATTCCATAATCAATCAGGGACGCAAACATTTCCGGAAATATTGAAAGAATATCAAATCTCATTAGAGATCTAACAAGCCCTTCATAGGTGAAATAACCATTCGCTTTTGAGGTATGTCAATCTCCTTAACAACCTGGTGAATGGCGGGGATTAGGAATTCTTTGCCCTGATTTTCAACCACGTACACGTCATTGCTCCCTGTAGGAAATATTTCCTTAAGAGCCCCAAGGTATTCACCGGTCGTCAGATATACCTCCAATCCTAAAAGTTCGTACCAAAAAAACTCATTCTCACCTGTTTCAATCAGAGAGTCTTTCCGGATTAGTATCTCGGCGCCCTTAAAAATTTCAACCTGCTCAACTGAATCCAGGCCTGACAATTGCAGAAGATACCAGGAACGGTGGGGCCGTACAGACACAACCTTGGCCTCATGCAGCTCGTTTTGGCCTGTCTTCAGAAACACAGAACCGGCCTGGAGGAATGTTTCCTGTGACTGAGCATAAGAAACTATCCTGAGTAGACCGGTCAACCCGTGTGCACGGATAACATGACCTATTAGAATTAGGTCTCTAAGCTTTTCTTTGCTCAACTACTCCAAGATCTCCAGGACAGATCTCTTTTTCATCTTGGTTGAGGCAGCACCAAGTATTGTTCTCATTGCCCTGGCCGTTCTTCCCTGCTTGCCGATTACTTTCCCCAAATCCTCTTTGGCGACCCTCAGCTCAATCACAGCGGTCTGCTTTCCCTCAAGTTCAGTTACCCTCACCTCATCCGGATTATCCACAAGAACCTTTGCAATGTATTCAATCAGGTCTTTCATCTCGATCATTCCCCTCACCTCGATTTCTGATTAAACCCAGTTAGCTTGTTTGCGAAGAAACCTTGGATATCTCCTTCTTCCGCAAAAGAGACCTCACCGTTTCAGAGACCTTTGCGCCCCTCCTAAGCCACTTAGTAACCTTCTCTTCATCAATGCTTATTTGAGCTGGATCCGTCTGTGGATTGTAGTGTCCTATAACCTCAAGAAACCTACCATCCCTGGGTGCCTCTGAATCTGCTGCCACAATACGGTAAAATGGTCTCTTTTTTGCCCCTTTCCTGGTCAATCGTATTCTCACCGGCATATCTACTGTTCTCACCCCGTTTAGTTAGATTACTATCATACGCTAAAATTGTGAATGGTGCAATCTGAAAGAATTTGTGAAAAAATGTGAGACAAGGAAAACGCTCTTTCGTGCCTTCCCTTTTTCATCACACCTTCAGCCCGCACTATGGCCGAGGTTTACCTGAGGCTCACCAATGAAGATAAATCTCTTAAACCCCCTCGTTTCAGTTTTTTAAGCATGCTTCTTGTCTGAGCAAAATTCTTAAGGAGCCGATTCACATCTTCAACTCGTGTTCCACTTCCCCGTGCAATCCTTTTTCGCCTGCTGCCACTTATGATCCGGTAATCCCTTCTCTCCGCCGGGGTCATAGAGTTAATTATGGCCTCAGACTTGATCAGCTCCTTTTTATCGGCATTCACCTTCCCTAACTTCATCATCTGCCCAATGCCGGGCATCATCCCGAGCACCTGTTCCAGTGATCCCATCTTCTTGATAGCAGCAAGTTGCTTTTTGAAATCCTCCAAATCAAACTCAGCATTCCTGATCTTCTCTGCAAGTTCCAGTGCCTCCTTTTGGTCAAATTCAGCCTCTGCCTTGTCAATCAGGGATAGGATGTCCCCCATTCCCAGGATCCGAGAAGACATCCTGTCCGGATAGAAAGGCTCAAGTGCATCCAGCTTTTCGCCCATACCCACAAATTTTATGGGCTTGTTGGTCACCGCCATTATGGAAAGGGCTGCTCCCCCCCTGGCATCCCCTTCCATCTTTGATAGAATAACTCCACTGATATCAAGATCCTCGTCAAATTTTTTCGCCAAGTTCACGGCGTCTTGCCCAGTCATAGCATCAGCAACCAAAAGAGTCTCCGAAGGATGGACCGCATCCTTCATCCTGGAAAGCTCTTCCATTAACTGTTCGTCGATGTGGAGTCTGCCAGCGGTATCGATAATCAATATATCCGTCCCAGTCTCTGATGCTTTATTGACGGCGCTCTGACAGATGTCTTCAGCACTTTGCCTCGTATCTGAAGGATGAACCGGGATATTGATCTCTTCCCCTATCCGGGAAAGTTGCTCAACGGCAGCTGGCCTGTTGACATCTACTGGCACCAGATAGGGGTGGTATCCCTGTTTTCTGAGGTGGATGGCCAACTTACCGGCAGTTGTTGTCTTACCAGAACCCTGAAGACCAACAAGCATCAAACTCAGGGGCCTCTTACCACTGAGCTCCAGATCCCTCCTTCCGCCTCCCATGAGCTTGCTAAGCTCTTCATTTACTATCTTTATTACCTGTTGACCAGGGGTAAGGCTTTCCCTTACCTCTTGTCCGAGAGCCCGCTGCCTTATTTCTTCAAGGAAACTCTTCACCACCTTATAGTTTACATCTGCTTCAAGAAGGGCAAGCCGGATGCTCTTCAGGGCGTCTTGAATATTCTTTTCGCTCAATCTCCCCCGGCCCGTCAAATCTCTGAACACGCGACTCAGTTTTTCAGTTAACAGTTCAAACATAGTCGAAAATCATTGATATTCTTTGTTCATGCTATTGTTTTTTCTCATTTTTGTCAACAAAATCCTCTGGTATCTATGATTACTGCTCGGGGAAAGGAAATCCACGAACCCTTGAGCAAATGCAACTCGCCGGTGGTGATTGAGCAAAACGGATCTCTCTTTTTCAACGATGTGGCGTGAGTATCGGTGGCGTCCCTCAGTCATGGTTCCACCCCAAGGCGGAGCCATTGGAAAGGCCTTGACGGGCTGTTGCCCAAACGGAAATCTCTTTGGGCGGTCATTAAAACGTTTTTTGCCAAAAAACCCTTGGCGAAGTGGAAGATAAGCGCTGTCAACTGTTTGAGCCCTAAAGGCGAGTTTTTACATCGCCTGGAGCGAGCCTTAGATTTATCAGAAAACGTTTTAGACCATGAGAAAAGGGATTTCGGCAACAGCCTGTTGACGAGTGACATCTCTGAAGTGTCCTGTTTCCGGTTGCATTTTGGCTACCATTGGTTTTACAATCGTACAGTACTGTTATGAGGAAGAGAAACGCTTTGAGCAATGACAAGGCAATAATTAGGCCGAGGAGGGGAAAAGGGGAACCGCTCCTTGGTCCAGACGCTATTATGGTTGCCATTCCATCTGATCTTATGTTTATGGTTGATCTCGCTCATGCTGAGAGAGTTGCCCCAAAAACCCTGAGCCCCTTCAAGCTCTTTTTAGCCAAAAGAGGGAAAAATCCTCCCCTTGCGCTGGCAGGCCCTCTCTTAGGTGCACCCCAAGGGGTGATGGTCATGGAAAAACTCATAGCCTTAGGTGCAAAGAGGGTCTGGGTATTAGGATGGTGTGGTTCTTTACAGCCGCATCTTCTTGTAGGTGACATAGTGATTCCCACCACCGCTCTCTCAGAAGAAGGTACCTCAGCACATTATCCTGTGGACGGAGAAAAAAAACAGACAAGTGCTCTTCTCAACAAGCGGCTTGAAGATGCCCTGGTAAAAGCCGAGCTCCCTTTCAAAAAGGGGCCGGTTTGGACAACGGATGCCATTTACCGCGAAACAGAGAAAAAGGTTCTAGCGTATGGAAAAAGAGGTTTGTTGGCCGTTGAGATGGAAATGTCTTCGCTTATTACCGTTGCTGCCTATCGTTCAGTAGAAATTGCAGGTTTGCTGCTTGTATCGGATGAACTCTTTTCTCTGGACTGGCGTGACGGAGTTGGATCTCAAACCTTAAAAAAGGTATGCAGAGATGCTGGACACTTACTCCTCGATTTGTGTATGAATGGCGGGTAAGCCTTCGCCTTTTTTGGGACATGGCCTTTCGAAAGCCCGTCTTTCCGGCGGACCCCCGCTATGGGGTAACGGATAGGAGGGGAGTTCATTAGAAAACTATGAAGGAAACAGAAGACATAGAAATCGAACTAGCTTCATTGAGGGAGCAGATAAACTTTCACAACTACCGGTACTATATCCTGGATGACCCTGAGATATCAGATGCCGAGTATGATCGCCTCTTCCGAAGGCTTCTTGCCATAGAAGAGAGGCATCCAGAGTTGGTTGTTCTGGAATCTCCGAGCCAACGGGTAGGAGCACCCGTTGAGGGTGGTTTCAAGCCTTTCAAACATAGTACCCCGATGCTCAGCCTGGAAAATGGTTTCTCAGATAAGGAGGTTAAGGACTTTGAGGACAGGATCAAACGTCTCCTAAAATCTTCAGAGCCTATGAGCTACACCGTAGAACCAAAAATGGACGGCCTTGCTGTTGAACTTGTTTATGAAGGAAGTATCCTTAGAGTTGGTGCCACAAGGGGAGATGGTTATACTGGAGAAGATATAACCTCCAACATCAAGACGATTAGATCCATACCATTACGGCTTTTCCCACCTCAAGATGGTCGAGATCTTCCTGAGCGTCTAGCGGTGCGGGGTGAGGTCTACATGGAAAAAAAGGCCTTTCAGCGGCTTAATAAGGAAAGAGAGAAAAGAGGCGAACCTGCTTTTGCCAATCCGCGGAATGCTGCTGCCGGTTCTGTCAGGCAACTGGATCCAGAGATAACAGCTCAACGACCCTTGCTCTTCTTTTCCTACGGAATCGGAGAGGCAGTAGGATGGGATTTTAACTCGCACATTGAATTGTTAACCACCCTAAATGCCTGGGGGCTCAGAGTGAATACACGGTACATCAAAAAATGTGAAAATAGTGACGAAGCTATTGCTCATTGCCACTATCTAGAGAGCATCGAACATGACCTCCCCTACGAAATCGACGGCGCGGTCATTAAAGTAAACACCATTAATCTCCAAAAGGCTCTGGGAGAAAAATCAAGAAGTCCTCGCTGGGCCCTGGCCTATAAGTTTAAACCAACCCAGTCGACGACCAAGATTGTAGAAATTGATGTTCAAGTTGGAAGAACTGGTGCCCTAACACCGGTTGCCCTTTTAGAACCGGTAGAGGTGGGTGGGGTAACAGTGAGCAGGGCAACCTTGCATAACCAGGAAGAGATTGAGAGAAAAGACATCAGGGAAGGTGATACTGTTATTGTTCAAAGGGCTGGAGATGTTATCCCTGAAGTAGTTAAGGTCGTAACATCAAAGAGGAGTGGAAGAGAGAAACCATTCGTCATGCCTGACCGATGCCCTGTGTGTGGATCTGAGCTTATATCTCGAGACACTGAAGTGATTCTCAGGTGCAGCAACCCCGAATGCCCAGCCCAGGTAAATAGAGGAATAAAGCACTTTGTATCAAAAGAGGCAATGGATATAGATGGACTCGGGGATAAGTTGGTGGATCAGCTGATTGATAAAGGCCTGATAAAAGATGCCTCCGATATCTATCATCTCCGTATTGAAAACCTGCTCCCCCTGGAAAAGATGGCTGAAAAACTCGCCACCAACATCCTCGATGCTGTCAACCGCAGCAAAAGTACCACCCTACCCAAATTCATCTATTCCCTCGGTATTCGCCATGTAGGTGAACACGTGGCCAGGGTTCTTGCCAAACAGTTCCGCAATTTTGAAAATCTGCGCAGAGCGAGTTCAGAAGAGTTGGTCTCTATTGGGGAGATAGGACCGGAGATAGCTGACAGCATTGTCTCTTACCTTTCCAACGAAGAGAACCTTTCCCTCATAAATCGTCTGTTTGCGGCTGGGATCACGATTGAAGAAATGCCTTTAGAAGAGGTGCCTCTGAAAGAACACCCCTTTTCCGGGAAGTCATTGGTTCTGACGGGAACCTTATCGACCCAAACACGCCCAGAGGCCAAAAAACTAATTCTGGAAAAGGGCGGAAAGATCGCAACATCACTCAGCAGTAAAACCGATTTTCTGGTGGTAGGCGCATCACCGGGATCCAAACTTGCCAAGGCGGCAGATCTGGGTGTTCGTATCTTGAGTGAAGAGGAGTTTTTGAGTATGTTACGTGAGGAAACCTAAAATGGACACTATCAGGGCTCATCTCATCATCGAAGGAAGGGTTCAGGGTGTCTGGTTTCGAGAAACGACGAGACAGGAAGCAACCAGACTAGGCCTGTACGGTTGGGTAAAAAACCGGCTTGATGGAAGCGTTGAAGTCGTTGCTGAAGGTTCCAGGGAAAAGGTTGAAACATTAATAGCGTGGTGCCATCATGGCCCTCCAATAGCCAGAGTAACAAAGGTCCATGAAATCAGGGAAGATTATACCGGGGAGTTTGACTCATTCAGGGTAACGTTCTAACAAGAAAGGAATTCTCTGATGAAGACAAGATTCTATATCCTCCTGAGCACGATTTTTCTGCTTCTCCTTATGCTTCTTGTTAGATGCGCAACAGGCCCCTCAATGTTTTCACGGGCACTGTCGCATAATGATTGGCCAAAGAAACGGGTTATGGTGATGCCTGTAATAAATCTTACCGGACTAACTTCAGATGAATTAGTTGATGTGGTGAGCGAGGAGGTCAGTACCATTTTGCGAGAAAGTGGATTGTTTATTGTTTACCAGTACAATAAGACGGAACAGTCCTATTCCTTTCAGGTTGGTAAGCCAGTTAATCCTGAATTGCTAAGAGTTTCCCAGGAGAGGGACATAAATGCTCTTATCTTTGAAACGGTAAACCCCATTGAAGTCGATCTGGTCAGAAAAGGGATATGGCCGTTTAGGAGAAGAGCTCAAAGATTCACTGTATCAGTGAATATAGACATAGTGGATGTCAACACCCAAACCGTAATCCTTGGTGAGGATCTTGCCAAAGACATTACCTTTTCAGGTGAAGAGATTAGAACGGAGAAAGAAGAAACCCCTTATGCAGAAAAAAAGAGAAAGGCTCTTAAAGAATGTTTGCCGGAAATCCTCAAGAAAGCAGCAAGGTCTGCCACCCGTTCGTTGAATCAGCAGGCATGGACAGGGAGAATCGTTTCTCTGGATCAGCAAGGAATCATGGTCAATGCCGGCCGCGATGTAGGACTGAGGCCAGGCGTTGTTCTTGAGGTCTTCTGCACGGGTGAATGCATTACCTCGTGCACCGGACAAACCTATGAGTTACCGGGCGTGAAGGTGGGGGAAATAAAAATCGTTGCGTTGAAGACACATCATTCCTTTGCTGAACCAGTGAGAGGAACTGACCACCAACCCGGGCAGATAGTAAGAGTGAAGGACTAGGAGGAGAGCATCTCCCTGGCATGGGCGAGGGTCTTCCCGGATATAGTTTTGCCACCGAGAAGCCTGGCAATCTCATTGACCCTGCCTTCCCTATTTAGCAAGCTTATGAGAGTGCGGGTCCTGCCTTTACTAACCCTCTTCTCAACCAAAAAATGTTTCTCACCGGAGCATGCTATCTGAGGTAGGTGCGTGATGCATAAAATCTGATGGTACTGGGCAAGGGAGCGCAGTTTTTCACCAATGATAGCAGCTGTAGCTCCCGCAATGCCAGCATCAATCTCATCAAACACAAGGGTTTCAACCAAACCAGATCGCGCCAATATAGTCTTGAGGGCAAGCATGATCCTGGACAGTTCTCCACCAGAGGCAATCTTGGCCAATGGTCTCAAATCTTCACCTACATTCGGTGATATCAGGAATTCCACAACATCGATGCCGTCGGCGCTGATAGCAGAATCAACCATGTATGCCGAATGAATACCACCAACTGATGAAATAGAGCCACACTCAATGTTAAATCTGGTCCCGGCCATACCTAATTGATCGAGTTCCTCTAATACCCTCTTTTCCAGTGTCTCTGCTATTTCACGTCTCTTTTGAGAGAGGCTGGTGGCCATTCTCAATAACCGTTCTCGTTTTTCCTCAAGCTCGGTCTCACCCCTTTTGAGTTCCTCCTGCTTCTGGGCCAGTTGATACCTCTTTTGAGAGAGCTCTTCCTTGAAAGAGAGTATCTCTTCTATAGTTGAACCATACTTCTTTTTCAATCGCCTGATGAGCTGCAATCTCTCCTCGACTGCTTCTAGCCTTTTGGGGTCAACCCTGAGCTTAGCGTAAAAATTCCGCAACTCCAAGGCTAAATCCTCCACCCGAAGCTCAACCGACTCCAACTCTTTCTTAAAATGATCCAGATTAGAGTCCATGCTAACGCCCTTGCCCATTTCTTTGGTGAGGAGGCTCAAGATAGATAAGACAGATTCATCTTTTTCATAGAGGGTGTGATAGCCTTTAAACACTATATCCATTAAGGTCTCGGCATGCATAAGCCGGCGCCTCTCCTCCTCGAGCCCTATATCCTCACCGGGAACGAGCTTTGTCTCTTCAATCTCCTGGATCTGGAATTGTGTAAGCTCCCGTTTTTCCTCTTCTTTTTGTAAATCGTCCCGTAGTTTCTCTAACCTCTCCTTATGAGCATAATAGTCCCGGTAGAGGCCAGTAAATGTAAGCCTCTCTTTTGTTAGGTCACCAAAATCATCCAGGATAAAAAGATGGTTGTCAGGCCTCAGTAAAACCTGGTGCTCGTTTTGCCCGGAGACACTTATCAGATGGGGCCCTAGCTGGGAAAGCATGTGGAGTGTGGCAAGAGAGCCATTGATCCTTACCCTGCTCTTGCCCTCCTTAGAGATGGTCCTCTTTATCAACACTTCTCCATTAAATGGTATGTCCATATCAGCCAATAGTCTGGAAAGAGGAGATTCTGCAGGAACCTGAAACAGGGCCTCAACTACTGCCCTGTCGGCACCAGTTCTGATAAGATCAGGGGATGCTCGTCCCCCGACGATGAGATTAACGGCATTGATGATAATTGACTTTCCCGCGCCAGTCTCTCCAGAGAGTATATTTGATCCTCCTGAAAAACTGACAGACAGAGCGTCTATAATTGCAAAATCATTGATAGCAAGGTGAGTCAGCATGGATCAGATCTGCCCCCAGGTTACCCTGACTACCTCCTGATAGGTTGTGTCACCGTTGAGCATCTTTTTGATGGCATTTTCCCTGAGCGTAACCATATCTTCCTTGCAGGCAGTCTGCCTGATCATATCGGCATTTCCTTCCTCGGCAATCAAATCCTTGATTGTCTCTGTAACCGGTAGGACTTCAAAAATACCGAACCTTCCCAAGTAACCGGTCCCCCGGCATCTAACACAACCCCTACCCCTGGTTAACTCAATCATCCCCTCTTTTCCTGTCTCGATTCCCATAGCCATAAGCTCTTCGCTGCTCATTTCAAAGGTCTCGGTGCAGTAAGGGCAAATCTTGCGGAGGAGTCGCTGGGCCAAAACACCAATGAGGTTAGAATGGATAAGAAAACGGGGAACACCAAGGTCCACCAAGCGGTTAATGCTCAAAGGAGCATCTTTGGTATGGAGGGTTGAAAGCACCAGGTGCCCTGTCAGAGATGCCTGAATAGCATTTTGCGCCGTCTCCAGATCTCTCATCTCCCCAATCATGATTATGTCAGGGTCCTGCCGTAGGATATTCCTCAAAATACTTCCGAATGTAATACCCACTGCTGGCTGCACAGCTATCTGGTTAAAATCCTCATACACCATCTCAATGGGATCTTCCACAGTGGTGATGTTTCTCTCCCTTGTAGATAGATACCTCAAGGTGGAATACAGGGTGGTCGATTTACCGCTGCCAGTAGGACCACATACCAAGACAAGGCCATAAGGAAGACTAATAAACTGCTGGTATCGCACCTGGTCCAGTGATGTCATGCCGAGCTGGCTGATATCCCGGAACAGGATATCCGGATCCAGTATGCGCAAAACGGCTTTCTCACCGAAGGCTGTTGGTACTGTTGAAACCCTGATCTCCGCCTCAAGTCCTTGGCCCCTGTCAATCTTTATCCTCCCATCCTGGGGACGTCTCTTTTCCGTCATATCAAGGCGCGAGAGGTTCTTGATTCTGGAAATAAGGGCCCCATGAAGGCTTTTTGGCAATTCGTAGATGGAATGTAAGATCCCATCAATCCGAAGCCTGACCGAAGTGATATTTCTCTTAGGCTCAATATGAATGTCACTGGCCCTCTGATCAAAGGCGTAATTAAAGAGGTGGTCCACGGCATTTACAATGTGGCGATCATCTGAGGGGAGATCCTTGGCTTTCCGGAGCCTCATATACTGCTCCAGGTTGCCGAGGTCAATCCCAGGGCCCGAGAACTGCTGATCAGCTGCAACGATCGATCGTCTGAAACCATAGAATTCATCTATGAGCTTGATGATATCAGATTTGCTTGAAACCACGGGCCTTACTTTTAGTTGAGTAACCCTACTGATATCGTCCATAACCTCAAGATTATGGGGATTTGGTGTAGCTACCGTCAGCCAGCCATCTTTTACACTAGTAGGAAGAACGAGATGTTTCATAGCAAAGGATCTGGGAATCATGGTTGTTACCAACTTGAGATCAAGCTTGAGTGGATCTACCTTCTTATACTCTATTCCCCACTCTTCAGCCAGGGCCTGGTAGATGGTTTCTTCATCGAGCTCCCGTGTTCGATCATCTTTTCGGTTGAGTCTCAAAAAGCAGATAATATCAACAATCGTTATGGGATTAGTTATTCTGGAAGAGGAACCTCCTGATGCGTGCCTGATAATCCGCAGCTTCTCCAACTTCTTCTGCAGGGTATCCTTTTTCCGGAAAATCCCTTCTCTCTGCCCTTTTGAAATAAGCCCCTGTTCAAAAAGGATACGACAAACATTTTCTGGTAACAGGGGGGAAGTGGAACCTTTTTTCATGGTTTATACTTTTCTAATGATAAGCGGCTATATGGAAATCCCACCATCATTATTCTGAATCAGAATTGGCCCTTGTTCATCTCATGAGCTATGCTGGGCAAAGAAGTGAATTGCTCTCTATAGATATCACTTCCTGGTTCTGCAATCAAAGTCTTTTTACCTCTCTGTCTTTCTTGGCAAATATGCTCTGGGCTACCATCAAATCCTCATGGGTGTCTATACCCAGGACCTCATGCTCCTGCTGGGCAAGGGCAAAACCAACCGCCAGCCCATCATTGTTCAACAGCTCAACCAAATCAGTAATAAAATACTCCTCGACAACTACTATCCGGCCATCTCTTTCCTTCTCTACCTGGTGAGGTATTTGTTTCAGCCTCTCAAGGTATTCAAGGAGAATGGCTCTATTGGCTGCATATATGCCTGAGTTGCAGATCTCAAAACGGCTCTGCATCTCTCCTGGATACTCCCTCCAATATCGCCACTCGATAATCCTTTTGACCGCCTCATTTTCTATCTCTAAAACACCATACTGAGCTCTGTCCCTTGGTTTAAAGCCCAGAACAACGAAATCCTGATAACTCAGGTGGCTGAGAAGCTTCCGATAGGTTGATGCCTTTACAAAGGGAACATCGCCCATAGTAATAATGAGATTTTCCTGATCTATGTCTTCTAAGAAACCCTGTGCAGCTATGAGGGCGCCCCCTGTTCCATTGGGCACAGGTTGATCACAATAAAAAACGCCAAGATCACAAGTGGCCTTAATCACTTCTTCCTTTCTGTGGTGCACCACCAAGGCCTTTGGTCCTGTTGGCAAATTTCTTATGATTTCAGAAAATATCGGATACTCTCCTCTATAAGGATCTGATCCGGGGACTAAAGGCAGGAGTATCTTGTTACCAGAGTAATCCTTTATCCTGCTTCCATAACCCGCAGCGAATATAACAGAAGCAACTCTCGCTTTCCTCATTACCGATCCTTGTCGCTCTCCTTTTATTCAATAGTTTCTGCGGCGATTATAAAGCTGAAGACCACTGCCGAGAGAGCCTTCAATCTAAAAAAGGCCGTCTTCTTTTCCTTCATCCAGCTTTATCCAGATTCTGTAGAGTTTTTCTCCACCTTCCTCAAAGCATTTATATCCTGCAGAGTCGACCTCTTCTACCATAACCTCTCCAAACTCTCTGCATTGAGCCAACCAGTTCTCAAAATGTTCACCACCACCAAAATAGGCCTTTCTCCATCTGTTTCCTTCAGCATCTATCTTCTCTTTGACCAGCTCCTCTTCGGCCATTTTTTCTCGGATTGTCTTACTCTCACAGCTTTCCTCCGAAACCATTTCCCCCTCCTCCTTACAAGAAGCATTCAATATACTCGTAGCGGCTTTATTCACGGCCACCTCCTTTTGAATCTTCAGCCTCATCATCAGATCTATTCCCGCTTAGAAGACTATAATCTCCCTGATATCTTGTCAATAGTCGCTAGCATATGTATTTACACACAATTAGTGAATGTAGAAAAAAGCCAAAATCTCACCTTTTCGCTCGATTTCACAGTATCCGTAGAAAAGGCAAATACCCTTACGTGAAAATGAGATCAAAAAGTTTTTTCATTATACCAAATCTTACAGCAACTGGGGCTATAAAATCTTTGTAGGCGTTCACAGGTTCAGGGTTGTTTTCTAACCTTCACTGACCCTGAACTTTGAACCTCTGAACCTTCTATGAAGGATGTATCAAAGGGTTCATAGGAGAGTAGTTGACTGACCCAAACCCATAGCCTACAGTAAGGTAATTTCGCTATAGGCCGATTTTTTCCACATTATGGATCTGCATGGAAACGGAGGGGCAATGGTTAATTGCCCGATGAAAAAAAACAGGGACAAGACGAGCCCGTCAATAACCGGAATACAGTATCGTGGTATTAGAGAAAAAGCTGATGGAGTTTTCGGTTGATCTCTTCGTTGAAAGGTCAGCGCAAAACCTGGCAGCAGAAATGGGCCGCCAGGGATTCAAAGGGCTCGTTCTCGGAGCAAGTGGGGGCATTGACTGCTTGGTTACCATGGCCCTCTGTGTCAGGGCCAGAAAAAGAAGCGATAAATGGCCAGTGGTTGCGTTTCAGATCAATGACTCAAGGGTCAAAGGCGAGTTCTACAATCCTGAAATATATAAGTACCTCGGCGCTGATCTGATACAGACTGATATTACCACTGATGCCATTGATATGGAAAAGCGCCTCGGTATGCCGCCTCGTTGGTTGACAGTGTGGCTGATGAACCTGGTACTCAGATGGGTTCCGATGAAGGCCAAAAGGCAGGTGATATTAGCTATCAAGGCCGGTAAAGTGCCTGACTGTGTGCTCGTTTATTACCACCTGCTTACTCTTTTGCATCTGTTGCGGATCGCCAAACTCAGGGAATATGCCACAAGGCACGGACTCATGTTAGTAATCTGTGTCAACATGACAGAAGCTTCACTGGGTTATTTTGTGGAACAGGGCGTTGATGATCCTCACATGGGTGATTGCGCATCTCTATCCGGCTTGTATTAATCACAGGTGATACGCGTTGCTCAGTCTATCGGACATCCTGAAGGCCTCAGAGATAAGACCCCTTGATCGATTCTCAAAGAGCAGTTTCATGAAACATTGGCTATTTTGGCTTTTGTTTCTTAACCACGGCAAGAGATTGAGTCCTGTGCCGCCAGGAAATACTTCCAGACGAGTCGAATCACCAAATCTTGGATCGTTCGATCCACTGTTCAAAAGGCTGTTGCCGAAATCCCTTTTCGCTTATGCAACAGCCCGTCAAGATTTAACTCAAAGTTTCTTAATGTCTGAATTCGGAAATTTTTTGTTTGCCTAATAAGAAATTTGGTTGTATTATAAATAGATAAGGCATTTCAAATAGTTGGGACCGCTATGAACACTTCAGCGTTTACATCTCCTGAGGAAGTGGAGCGTGAACTAAAGTTAGTCACCAATTCCCTTGTTTTGCCGTTCAGCAAAACCTCGGTGAGAGAACACTCACCACCCTCCTGAATAAGAAGATCAATTCACTCCGGATAAGATTCCTGGTGTCATAGCGCATAAGAAAGCCACGTGTGACCTACGTCATCAGAGGCTGTTTGAAAGGGCACCCCACCAACCGGAACGAGACCGAAAGAAAGCTCTTGTATAGAATCATTGGGCGTTACAAGATTGCTAGAGCTAAAAAAACGGTTAGTTCGGAAAACATTAAAGAGAGAAGGCCAGAGAGATAGCTCAAAAATCGTTGTGAGAGCATAATGACCCTTTCTCTCGCTAAAGAAAGGAGGCTAACTATGGAGACAAGGCTAAAAGAGCAGACGGCCCAGCAAGCTGCACGGGCGATCATCCGCCTGTTGCCAAAGATCTCGGACGATAACCTCGTGCGTCTCACCTATTTAGGGCAGTGGCTCAGCAATGACCCGGAAGTCCTCTACGGCATAGAAAAAGTCAGGCGGTTACTTGAAACCCCCGGGCACCCTGCCAAAGACCTGTTCCGGCGCGTTCTGACCTATCTTCCAGCGAAAAGGAGAATCCGGCTTTTTGAGACGCTCTTCAATGGGGCCTGGTTTGAAGGAGGCAAGCTCAGGGACAGGTGGGAGTCAAAGTTAGGCGCCCGTCCACCTTTTATTATGATCCTAAGCCCTACGCTTCGGTGTAATCTCCGCTGTAAAGGCTGTTACACATTGGGTTATGGGACGAAACCGGAGCTTCCATTTGAAGTGGTGGATCGTCTTCTCACTGAATGCGAGGAACTGGGCATAGACTTCGTCACTATTCTTGGGGGAGAGCCCCTGGTTTATCCTCATCTCTTTCCTATACTTGAAAAGCATCCCTCAATCTTTTTCCAGGTCTATACCAATGGCACTCTGATGACCCGAGAAATGGCTGAGCGCTTTGCCGAGCTTGGCAATACAGCAGTGATTATTAGCCTTGAAGGAGGTGAAAGAGAGACCGATGAGTGGCGGGGACCGGGGGTTTATCGGCGAATCATGAAGGCCTTTGAATATCTCCATGACGCCCGGGTCATCATTGGCACCTCTGCCACGGTTACACGCCAAAATGTACAAGTGGTTTCCTCTTACCACTTTATTGATCGCATGATATCTCTCGGTTCAATGACCCAGATGTATTTCCTTTACATTCCTGTTAACGGCCAGGCAGACTTCTCCCTCATGGTGACACCAGAGCAGAGGGATCATTTGAGGAGACAGGTTTTGGCCATTAGGAATAAACGTCCTATATTTGTGCTGGATTTCTGGAATGATGGCCCCTATGTTGAAGGCTGCATCGCTGGAGGCCGCAGGTATTTTCATGTGAATGCAAAAGGGGATGTGGAGCCCTGTGTCTATACCCACATCGCCACAGATAACATCATGGAAAAACCCCTTGCCGAGGCCTTGAATAGTCCTCTATTTCGATATATCCGTTCCTGCCAGCCTCACAATCCTAACCATTTGCGCCCCTGTATGATTATCGACAATCCTCATGTTATGCGAGATGTTGTTAAGAAAACGAATGCTAAGTTTACCCATCCAGGAGCTGAGGAGATCTACACTGTATACCAGGAACGGATGGATGCTTATGCTGCCAGGTGGGGCAGATTTGCTGATCGCATCTGGAGAGAAGAGTACAACCAGGGCCGTTTAGGGGATGAAATGGAAAGCTCTTCTATGGCTGAGAATGAATAGGGCCATAAATCCACCGCAAATGTGCTCTATGGCAGGCAGATGACTCACCTTTTATTCTCATGATATGTGTTTCTCGCTCCATTTACGCTCCAACAAATCTGACAGCTTTCGAGGAGTGAAATCCAATTTGGCAAATATCCTCTTCTCAAGATCATAGATTTCATATTCAAGTGCAAGTATCTGTTGTATTGCATTCTTATCCATTCCCTTAACTCTATAGCGTTTTCTTAGATCGGCAAATCGCTCCGCAAGGGTTACCGGCTTGGTATGCATCACCCGCTTATCCGAATAATTAATGATCTCCTCTTCCGATAAAGGCGGGGAGTTTCGTCCTTCTTGGAGCTTAATATGCTCCGCAACGATTTCACCAATCCTCTGAAAACCAAGTGTCAAAAGAAGCTCTTTGCCGGTTTTGGCGTGGTCTTGGCCTCTGTTGAGACCTTCCATCTTTGTTATATCGTGCAAAAATGCCGCTGCCTGAATCTCAGGTATGCACAGATTCTCCCCTTGCTTATTAAGCTCTTCTGCCAATAAAACTGCAACCTTACAAACCGTCTTGCTATGCTGAACAATATGATCAGGAACATGGTACCCCTTTAACAGCCTATAGCATTGATCAATTGATGGGACTTTGCATCTCATTGCCGGGTCCATAGCCTATGCCAGCGGCAATAGTTTACAGGTTCAGAGTCCAGAATATTATTTCTCCCTTTTTGCTCTTTGCTTGAGGTGGCGCGCCTTTCATTCCCTTGCAACACATAACTGCCGTATATCCTATGACGTTACTGGATACCACATGACCTGCAATAAGGCCACTACATTTTACCAAAATATCAGCCCGGCTATATGGTGCCTGATATAGTAAGCGTCGTAGATATTTAATAAAAGGTATTAAACCCCAGGGCAAGCCCTGGACCCTATCTTAATCCGCAACCCCGCCGCAAGCGGACGGGGTATTAAAAACAGTAATAAAAACTTAAAATAGCCCTTGTCCTGATTGGAAAAGGGGATTATATAGGTGGTCGCAGGAGTCTAGAACTCAGACCAGGGGATCACTAACAGATGACACGTGGTCGGCAAATGCACAAAGAAAGGTCCAAATAACGATATGAAAATAACCTTTAAAAGAATAAGGTCAAAAACTCGTTTGATTAACCCGCTCAAGGATTTCGTGCTGGATGAAATACCTTTTGAGATACGCTTTGACCCTCTGACAGGAGAGACAGGTCGCGTCTACGAGCTCCAGTACAACCCTCCTGAGCGGTCTGATCTGGAACAGACGATTCAACGATCTAAGGAGATGTTCTGTCCTTTTTGTCCTGAGTCACTAAAAAAATCAACTCCTCTATTCCCAAAAGAGTTTATTCCGGAGGGGAGGATAACTGAAGGCAGGGCTACCCTCATACCAAACTTGATTCCCTTTGATTCCTATGCCGCGGTTGCTATCATATCAAATGAGCACTACCTTGGAATGCCCAATTTAACCCCCGAACGATTGAACGATGCATTCTCCGTGGCACTGGCGTTTATCCGAAGGGTAGCCAATTTTGATCCTGGGGTGCAGTTCTTCTATGTCAATTGGAACTATATGCCTGAGTCTGGATCAAGTTTGGTCCATCCTCACCTGCAGGTGAACTGTGGATATGTTCCTACCAATCATCACAGGGTCCAGATTGAGGGATGCACAAGATACCTCAATGAAAATGGAAGAAGCTTCTGGAAGGATTTCATAAGTGCAGAGAAAAAATCTGGAGAGCGCTATATTGGTGAGATTGGATCTACTTTTTGGGTCATGAGCTTCGTGCCCCAGACCTTTTTGCCCGATGTCTGGTGCATTTTCCCTGAACACTACTCCCTGATTCAATTAGGAATTGGAGAGCTTGGCGCATTTCTTCAAGGACTTTCAAGGGTCTTACAATACTTCGGCCAAAAGGATATTCCCTCCTTCAATATGTCGATCTTCTCTCATAAGCAGGATGAAGATTTCAGGATCAACGCCAAAATCTGTCCTCGGCTCCTTCCACGGCCCATCGGCAATAGCGATCGGGCCTATCTGCAAACGCTGCATAAGGAATCAGCCACGGTTATGCCCCCAGAATCCGTGTGTCCTGAGGTGAGGGAAATCTTTAACAAATGATCAGCTCAGCCTTTGTCTCAAATAGGTATACCTTTTTTGGGTCTTGTTATTGTTGACCCCGATTGCCAGAGCTTTCCTGGTGCCAATCATCACCACCAATTTCCTGCCTCTGGTCACGGCTGTGTAAATCAAATTGCGCTGCAGAAGCACATAGTGCTGGGTGAACACGGGGATAATCACGGCTGGATACTCGCTGCCTTGAGATTTGTGTACCGACACAGCATAGGCCAATACTATTTCGTCCAGATCCGGATACCCATACGGTACATCTCTGCCGTCGAAAGAAATAATCACCTCCTGGTCCTCGGTGTCTATCCTGGTTATCCTCCCAATATCACCATTGAAGACTTCTTTGTCGTAATCATTCCTAACCTGCATCACTTTGTCGCCCATGCGAAAGTTTCTGGTGCCCCGAATTACTCCATCTCCCCCTGGGTTGAGCGCGTTTTGCAATTCCGTATTGAGGTTCCCAACCCCCACAACGCCCTTATGCATTGGGGTAAGCACTTGTATGTGATCAATAGGATCAAACCCGAAGCGACTGGGAACGCGCTCCATGGTAAGCTCAATTATAATTTTAAGCGCCTCTTCCGGGTCTTCCTGCTCAATAAAATAGAAATCATCCTTCGGCCCAGAAGGCTTTAGTGATGGAACCAGGCCGTGATTGATCTTATGGGCATTGACGATAATCAGGCTTTCCTTGGCCTGGCGAAAGATCTCGTTCAATTCCACCACTGGCACTGAACCAGATGAAATAATATCATGGAGAACGTTTCCAGCCCCAACTGAGGGTAGTTGATTTACATCCCCTACCAGGATAAAGGTAGCCGCAGCAGGAATAGCCTTAAGGAGATGGTACATGAGGATGGTATCGATCATTGAGGCCTCATCAACGATCAAGATATCGCAGTCGAGCGGTTTTTCCTCATTCCTCAGGAATTGCCCCTTCTGAATGCTGTACTCCAGCATCCGGTGAATAGTCTTGGCCTCATGACCGGTAGCTTCGTTCATACGCTTGGCAGCCCTTCCGGTGGGGGCAGCGAGCATAATCTTCACCCCGAGCTTTGAAAAGATCTTAAGAATTGCGCTGATGATGGTTGTTTTACCGGTACCAGGCCCACCTGTGATGACCATCACCTTATTATCAACTGCGCATCTTATCGCCTCCACCTGCTTTTTTGCCAGGATGATAGCAAGTTGCCGTTGCACCCACTCTATGGCTTTATTTGAATCGATCTTCCGAATTAATTTGGGAGTCTTTATCAGGGTTTTCATCCGGGTGACAATACTCGTTTCAGAAAGGTGAAACTTGGCAAGGTAAACGGCCTTGTTGTTTCTCCTGGAATCTCCGGTTTCCTCCTTTCCTAGGTCCTCCATGACAATCATTTGGTGAAAGTTGATGACATCAAGTGCCTTGACAATGACCTCCCGATGCACCTCGAGGATCTCCTGACACCTCTGAATCAGTAATTCGTAGGGATAATAGACATGACCTTCATCAGAGAGCTGGTAAAGGGCATAGAGAATGCCTGCCTCCGCCCTTACCCCAGAGTCCTTGGGAAACCCCAGTTTCTCTGCAATACGATCGGCAGTCAGAAACCCGATACCGAAAATGTCTGTTGCGAGGCGGTACGGATTTTCCTGTACAACCCTAATTGACCGGTTTCCATAGTGTTTGAATATCTTCGTAGCGTAGCCTGAACCGACCCCATGGCTTTGGAGAAAAATCATAACCTCTCGGATCTCTTTCTGCTCCTCCCAGGCCTTTCTGAGCATCCCGATTCGCTTTGTGCCAATACCATCAACCTCCCCCAGTTTCTCGACCTCGTTTTCGATGACATCGAGGGTCTTTTTGCCAAATTTTTCTACAATTCGCTTGGCCATAATAGGACCGATGCCCTTGATGAGACCAGAGCCAAGATACCTTTCTATTCCGTAAATGGATGCAGGGACCAGGGATTTGTAGTGAATGACTTTAAACTGCTCACCGTACCGGGGATGATTAATCCACTCGCCGCTCATTTTAATGATTTCACCAGGCGTAGGCGCTATCAGGTTTCCAACCACAGTCACGAGATCCCGCTGCCCCTGGACCCTTACCTTGGCAACGGTGAAACCGGTTTCATCGTTGGCGTATGTTATTCTTTCAATCTGACCCTGAAGAAACATGTTCATGGCTTTGCCTGTTTTTTGGTTTTTTTTATACCATAATCAATCATGAATAGCGACAGGGGGCCTTTAGCACCTTCTCTTTTGCTCAACACATACCAGCTAAAGGGATCTCTCATATTTCACACCCTGAATCACTACCTAACCAGTATTGCAAGCCTGGACCATCGGCATAGCTAAATTGGCTGGCTCATACATAGTCCTTGTAATCAGGTTTGTTATGGGCTATTTTATTAGGTTATTATGAATTCGTCACCTAACACGGTAAGAATTAACCTTTCGGCCTTACAGCATAACCTATTCAAGGTGCGGGAATTCGTAGGGAAACAGACCAGAATCATGGGGATGGTCAAATCAGATGGGTATGGCCATGGACTGGTTCAGGTAGCACGGGAATTAGAGAAACTACAGATAGAATCTCTGGGAGTGGACTATATCCCTGAAGCTATAAAACTAAGGGCCGAGGGAATAAAAATACCAGTCGTATTGTTACTGGGAATAAGCACATCTGAAGAGGCAAAGAAGGTCGTTGACTACAGCTTGACTCCGGTTGTCTTCGATGTAGACTCTGCGCGGTTGATCTCAGAGGAGGGTAAAAAGAGCGGGAGATCAATCACTGTCTTTGTAAAGATTGACACAGGGATGGGGAGGCTCGGCATCGACTTCAAAGAAACGGGCCCTTTTCTTGAACAGCTTCTGAGCATAAAGAGGATCAAAATTCAAGGCCTCTTCTCTCACCTCTCTGCTGCTGATCAAGAGGATACGCTCTTTACCGAGACTCAGATCAAGCATTTCAAGGAAGCCATTGCTGTTGGTAGAAGACTTGGGCTTGAGCTTACCATGAATAATTTGGCGAACAGTGCGGGTATCATCGGGTATAAAGAAGCCCATTTTGATCTGGTGAGACCAGGTATCATGCTCTATGGTGGGCTCCCGTGTCCAGACTTCGCAGATCCCCCGGCCTTGGAGCACCTCATGACATTTCACTCCTCTGTTGTGCAGGTGAGGGAGGTTAGGGGTGGAACCCCAATTAGCTATGGCCGAACCTTTTACACGGATGGTGTCAAAAAGATAGCCATAATATCAGCAGGGTACGGTGACGGCCTCAGTAGAGCTATGAGTAATACGGGGCAGGTATTGATTCACGGCCAAAAGGTAAGGATTATAGGTAGGGTATGTATGAACCTGACAATTGCTGATGTAACCTCAATCAAAGAAATAAAAAAGGGGGACAAGGTACTTTTCTTGGGTGAGGATAGAGGAAATAGGATCACCGCTGACGATATGGCCCGCTGGGCCAATACGATCTCGTATGAGATCTTTTGCTCCCTCGGAAGCAGAAACACACGGGAATATATTTATGAAAAAGAAGTTGAGTACGATTCTTAAAGATACCTTGGATCTCTGTTTCAGGGAGGGGTATCTTAAACAGACACCCATCCCAGAGTTTGTCATTGAGGTTCCTCATAACCCTGATCATGGACATTTTGCTACTAACCTGGCAATGACCCTTGCTGGAGAACAAAAGAACTCGCCTCGGAAAATAGCTGAGATCATTATCCAGCATTTGATGGATCATGATCATTTCATCTTAAAGGCCGACATAGGTGGTGCTGGTTTTATTAATTTTTTTGTAGCAAGAGAACAATGGCATAGTCTCCTTACCCAGGTTGCTGAGCTCGGGGATGATTATGGTCGCAGCTCCATCGGAAAAGGGGAAAAAATCATGGTAGAGTTTGTAAGTGCTAATCCTACTGGCCCCCTCCATCTCGGCCATGGTCGTGGAGCAGCCTTAGGGGATACCCTATGCCGAATCCTAAGTTTTTGTGGTTATGATGCCAGGAGGGAATTCTACATTAATGATGCAGGCCTACAAATCAAGCTCCTTGGCGAATCCATTTATAGCAGGTGGAGGCAGTTCTCTGATCCATCCTATCCCTTCCCTGAAGATGGTTATCGAGGTGACTACATAGAGGAGTTGGCCCTTGAGATTGCTCAGAAACAAGACCTTGAAAATCTCTCAGTTGATGAGGCAATAGATTTATTATCTGAACTGGGAAAAGATAAGATGCTCAAGGAGCTCAAGGAAGACCTTGCTGATTTCAGAGTGAATTTTGACCTCTGGTATAGGGAAACCGATCTCTACTCATCAGGTAAAATCGATCAGACAATCAAATTGATTAAAAAGAGGGGCCTGCTTTTTGAAGAGGGTGGAGCACTGTGGATTAAAACCACTCCTTTTGGTGACGACAAAGACCGGGTCCTTCGCAAGAAAGATGGTGAATTTACCTATTTCGCTTCGGATATATCATACCATCTTGATAAATGGGAAAGGGGGTTTAAGAAGGTAATAAACATCTGGGGGGCAGATCATCACGGCTATGTAAACAGGGTTCAGGCTGCTCTCTTGGCAGAAGGAATTCCCCAGGGTTGGCTGGAGGTCCTCCTGATCCAATTGGTCAAGCTTTGGGAAGGCGGAACCGAAGTAAAGATGTCAAAGAGATCAGGTAGGTATGTCGCGTTGAAAGAACTTGTAGATGACGTTGGTGTCGATGCAGTACGATTTGTCTTTTTGAGCAAAGACCACAGCTCCCCACTTGATTTTGATATAGATCTGGTCAAAAGGAAGGATAGTGAAAATCCCGTATACTACGTCCAATATGCTCACGCCCGAATCTGCAGCATCTTTAGGAAGGCAGCTGAGGCGAACATGGATCTTCCTGAAGACCCTGGCCCATGCCTCGAAAAACTGGTTTTAGATGAAGAAATCGCCCTCATTAGAAAAATGAGCGAATTTCCGTCCCTGATCGAGGAGATTGCATCTACCTCAGAACCCCACAGGCTCACCTATTACTTGATAGAGCTAGCCGGTAGCTTTCATAGATACTACAATAAATATAGGGTCATCAGTGATGATAGGGCCTTAAGCCAGGCGAGGCTCTGCTTATCTTTAGGGGTAAAGATTCTCATCAAAAATGGTCTTAACCTCTTGGGCCTCAGTGCGCCTGAAATAATGTAATTGGAAACAATGACTAACAAAAAATCCTCTTCAAAAAAAATAAAGAAGAGATATACGTTTCGACCAACTCTCGGTTCTCTCCTTTTATTCTGCTTCGGTCTGATCTTTGTTCTGGCCTGGGTCTTTTGCTTAGGTGTTGTTGTTGGCAGGAACTACCTGCCAATAACCTTCGATACCTTTTCCAGAACCAAGGAAACGGTTGTGGAGGTTAAGGAAGAGGAAACGACTGATCACGTAGAGCCGATCAAAGAAGAGGAACTTACCTTCTATAATCAACTCGTTAACAAAAAAGAGAGAGCCAAGGAAGGTGTAACCTCACAGCTCTCTGTAAAAGAGCCCGACAGGAAAAGAAAGCAGACACAGGTCTGGCAAGGAGAAGAGGGCTCACGTCACTATAGCGTTCAGGTAATTGCACTCAAAGACAAAGAGAAAACCGAACAGATGGTGGAGAGATTAAGTAGCTCGGGCTATCAGGCTTACTATTATCAAACCCTGATTAATGGTGAGACCTTTTATAGGGTTCGCTGCGGTCCATTCTATACCATACGGGAGGCGAAAAAGTATGCCAAAAGACTGGCTGATAGAGAGGGTCTCAAACCCTTTGTCGTATATCCGAACAAAGCTGACTAGTGCTTGTTGTGTGCATTCAAACGAAGAACAAGTAACAGGTAATCTGCAAAGATTGCAGTACATGGTTCCTTTAATCAAGTGATGAGTTTCCGCCGAAACCCAGCAATAATGAACAAACCAATACGGTAGTGAGCCTGGCAGATCTTCAAACAACAAACTGCCTTCAAGAAAGAACTGAGCATTTCCCATGGAAAAGGCAGAGATAGCAGAAATCATAATTGATCGCCTGAACAAGTGGCCAGGAGTGGAATTTGAGATTTTTCTCTCTCGGAAAAAGATAATATCTTTGGAAATTGATAAGGGTCAGATGAATCATTTCCGGTCATCACGGGAGGTGGGAAATGATCTGAGATTCTTCGGGAGGCTCGGCGCACCGCCGGTCTTGGTAGCAGAGATAATTATCAGCGGACTTTAAACAGGAGACCACCTATGTTCGGCATAGGCATGCCTGAATTGATCATTATTTTTGTGATCGCCTTGATTATTATCGGACCAAAAAAGTTGCCTGACTTGGCCAGAGCCCTCGGTAAAGGATTGGCCGAGTTCAGAAGAGCAACTGACCAGTTAAAGGCAAATCTTGATATGGACGACGTTGAGGACGAACTTAAAGGGGTGCAGGAGGATTTGGCCGACTCTGTGAGCGGTCTACTAGACGTATCCGAAATAGAGGAGGAAACAAAACCCAAAGAACCGGTAACATCCGAAACTAGTGAAGAGGAAAGCAGCGATAGAGTTACGGAGAAAAAAGAGGATGACCGATGAAAAACAGCCATTCTTGGCCCATTTAGATGAGCTCAGAAAAAGACTAATCGTCTGTGCAATAGCTGTAGGTGCCGGATTTGTTATTTCCTATATCTTTTCCAAACAGCTGTTCTCTCTTCTCATTCTGCCCCTAACGAAAGTCCTTCCTGATGAGAGCACACTTATCTTTACCAGTCTCCCCGAGATGTTTATCGCCTATATCAAGGTAGCCCTCATTGCTGGTATTATCTTAGCTGTACCTGTCATCTTCTATGAGCTCTGGATGTTTGTAGCACCTGCCCTTTACCGGAGAGAAAAACGATATGTTATCCCTTTTGTCGTGTTTTCCACCATCCTCTTTGTTGTCGGGTCTCTATTCGGATACTTTGTTGTTTTTCCTTATGGTTTTAAGTTTTTTATAGGTTTTGCAACTGAAGACATCCAGGCACTTCCGTCTGTAAAGCAGTATTTCTCATTTGCCATTAGGCTACTTTTGGCATTTGGTTTGGTTTTTGAAATGCCTGTTGCCGTCCTCTTCTTGACCAAGATCGGCCTCATCACGCCAGAGTCGATGAAAAAATACCGCAAGTTTGCCATATTGGGTTCATTTGTCTTGTCTGCAATCCTAACCCCGCCGGATGTTGCTACCCAACTAATGATGGCACTGCCTATCATCACCCTTTATGAGCTCAGCATTTTCATTAGCAGAGGAGCCTATCGAAAAAAGCAGGAAGATTCTCATTCGGCAGGATCTTGATCGCTCGCAAACCACCAGTTCTCAGAAGAACAGAGGAAACCTGCTATGAGCTCAGATTGACACACCCCTATCATTCTACCAGTATTTTTTCCTTAGAGTGCAATTCTTCTCAGACATATATCATCAGGCCGTTGCCAAAATCCCTTTTCTCTTGGTCTAAAACGTTTTTTGATCCCGCCTATCTAGGCAGGACTCCAGGCGATGTCAAAACTCGCCTTAGGGCTCAAATAGTTGACATCGCTTATCTTCCACTTCGCCAAGATTTGTTTGCAAAAAACGTTTTAATGACCGCTCAAAGGGATTTCCGTTTGGACAACATCCTGTCATGCTATGACCCAATAGTATTCCGAACGAAAGCCAACATTTCCTCCTAAAGTGTTAACTGGAGCAAACCGATAAGGGTAGAGAGAACACCGAGTCAGGAGCAAGGGCATGAAAAAAGACACAAAAGCACAAGAGGACCCCAACAAAGAAAAACAGAGATTGCTCTATTACAAGGCCCTTCATGATATTGCCAATCAGATTCATGCAGCCAAGGATATCGATGAGATTTTGATCAGCCTCAAAGGCAGCATCTTGAGTTTATTTGATGCCGATCGGATCACCATTTATGTGGTGGATGGAAAAACAAAGGAAATCTTCTCCCGGTTTAAGGTTGGGGATATCCCCAAGGAAATCCGAGTCCCTATCAATAATAACAGCATTGCGGGGTACACCGCCAACACTGCCCATATAACCAACATTGCAAATGCTTATGATCAGCATCAACTGGCCATGATCAATAAGGATATCTCCTTTGACAGAAGCTGGGATACAAATTACGATTATGTCACAAAGCAGATATTAAGCGTTCCTATCTTTTTCAAAAAGTATGTTATCGGTGTACTCCAGCTCATTAACAAGAAAAATGGCGATCGTTTCATCCTTGAAGACCAAAATTCTGCTGTGGAAATGGCCAAGATCTTGGGAATCGCCTTTTACAATCAAAACAAACTTTCCAAAAGGAGAGCGAAAGAGACCAAGTTCAACTACCTGATCAGGAATCATATCATCACCGAAAAGCAATTGCAGAAGGCCACCGAGATAGCCCGAACCAAAAGCTCTACCATTGAATCCATCATTATCAACAAAATGAAGGCCAAAAAAGAGGAAGTCGGACGATCCCTTGCCGATTACTACAATTGCCAGTACGTCCCTTTCGACCCCAATTACCCGATCCCACAAGACCTCTTATCAAAACTGAAGCCAGTCTATCTGAGGAGTAATCTCTGGGTGCC
>CP070673.1:4980498-4986177 GCA_020351915.1 Deltaproteobacteria bacterium | reverse complement strand
GTACACCAGAATGTTTCTCAGGAGGAGTTGCCGTTCATCTTCACATCAAAGAATAAACTGAACTGTAAATTAAAACATATACTTTCCTGACATTTTAGATCGCTACTCGGCTTATTGGTTGAGACGTTTACGTGCCAAAACAACACAAATGAATCATCATCCCAAAACACCTTATTCTGTAATTTTAAAACCCATCGGCCCGCTCTGCAACCTGGGATGTAACTACTGTTTTTATCTGGAGAAGAAGCGGCTCTTCCAGAATCATGAGGTATTCCGCATATCTCCTAAGGTTCTTGAAACCTTTATCAAGCAATATATCGAGTCCCAGGAAATACCCGAGGTGACCTTTGCTTGGCAAGGCGGTGAACCCACTTTGCTGGGTGTTGAGTTCTTTCGACAGGCAGTGGGGATGCAAAAAAAATTTGCCAATGGCAGAAAAGTAACTAACACCATTCAGACCAACGGTATCCTGTTAGACGACAAGTGGTGTGAGTTCCTGGCAGGACATAATTTTCTTGTAAAGTTAGCACCCTCACACAAACATTCTCCGTTCTCCAAAAGCGGGACCGACGACAAGGAGGAGGGCAGGATAAGATGATGCCTTGGAGTGTCAAACCCAAACAATATGGGGAGTTCTATATACAAATCTTTGATGACTGGGTCAGAAAAGATGTGGGCGAGGTTTTTGTCCAGTTCTTTGATGTTGCATTAGGAAATTGGATGGGTTTGGGTTCTGGATTGTGTAAGTTCTCCCCAACTTGTGGCCATGCAGTCGTACTGGAGCACAACGGTGATCTCTATGCGTGCGATCATTATGTGTACCCCCAATACAGATTGGGCAATAATATGGAAAGGCAATTCAGCGAGCTTATGGAATCGGATAAACAGCGGAAGTTCGGTAGTGATAAACAAGATCTATTGCCGCAGTATTGCAAGGACTGCAAGGTGCGATTTGCATGTCATGGAGATTGCCCGAAGCATCGTTTCGCGAGATCACCTGACGCAGAACCGGGGTTGAGCTATCTCTGTTTATCATACAAGCGCATTTTCAAGCATATAGATCCTTACATGCAGGTTATGGCTCAATTAGTTAAATCTAGTCGAAGAGGCAGCCGAGGTTAGGCAAATTTTCTCCAGGAGGTCGTAAAAGGCATACAGAGTTAAGAGAAGAACAATGAACCAATCACTTAGAATCGGAATAATAGGAGACCTTGACCCAATTCGTTCTTCTCACAATGCAACTAACGAAGCTCTAAATCATACGGCCAAAACCTTGTCTGTGATTTTGGATTTGGTTTGGCTACCAACGCAACTGTTAGAAGAGGAATCCAGCGAAATGAGGTTAAAAAGTTTTGACGGGCTATGGTGTTCTCCCGGTAGTCCATACAAAAGCATGAGGGGAGCACTGAAGTCCATCCGATTCTCTCGTGAACAGGGCTGGCCATTCATTGGAACCTGAGGAGGCTTTCAACATACTCTGTTAGAGTATGCGCGAAATGTGCTGGGAATACTGGATGCTGAGCACGAAGAAGCAGCCCCTGAAACATCAACACCCTTCATTAGGAAGCTCACCTGTTCCCTTGTTGGTGAAACCCAAAATATAAACATATCACCAGGTACATTGAGCTTTCAGGCATATGGGGAAAAAAGGGCTAGAGAGCAGTTCAATTGTAACTACGGACTCAATGAAGAGTATCGAGATAAAATAGAGAAGGGGGGACTGAAAATTGTGGGTGTAGATGACAATGGAGATGCTAGAATTGTGGAACTATCCAATCACCGCTTTTTCGTTGCTACACTCTTTCTACCGCAGCTTTCTTCGAGCCCTGAAATGCCACATCCTTTAATCATCGCATACATGAAAGCTGCTATGGCTTTTCAGATTATGAAACAAGGAGCCGAAGCCTAAAACATATCATTACTATTTCAGGAGATCTGAAGTTAGGTGTTTGACACCTTCTTTCGATAATTAGTCCATATTCTATAGCCCACTGTGCCAAAAGCCAAAAGGATGAAAGCCAGGCAAATAGGACGAGTAAAAAAAATCAGTGGATCGCCGCGGGACAGGAGAAGAGAACGTCTAAGGTTAATCTCAAAACGGGATCCCAACATGAATGCTATCACAAATGCTGGTGGTGAAAACTCATACTTCCGCATAAAATACCCTAATATACCAAAACCTACCATGAGCCCTACATCATATAAACCTGTATTCAGAGCGTAGGCACCCATCGAGCAACAGATAAACACCAGCGGATAAATAACGGATCTAGGTATATATGTTAAAAGCTTGCCGATCAGCGTGGCTGCAAGAAGTCCTACCAAAAGATATGTGAGATTAGCCAGTAATCCGGCTGCAAATATACCATAAACCAAAGGTGCCTGATCGGCAAAGATACGCGGGCCCGGATGAATTCCATGAATTATAAAAACTCCCATTATCAAAGCCGCTGCAGTACTACCAGGTATTCCCAGCGTAAGCAGCGGCATCAAATTGGCTCCGCATACTGCATTGTTTGCTGCTTCTGGCGCAGCCACTCCCGCCAGGGCCCCTTTGCCAAATTCTTCCGGGTGCTTTGAAGTCCTCTTGGCCTCAGCGTAGCCAATCCAAGGGGTTATTGCTGCCCCTATTCCTGGGAGCACACCAATGATCTGGCCCCATACGTATGAACGGAAGATTGCAGGCAAACAGCTCCTCAACTCAGGCCAAGACATACGATTGTCTGCGGGATTCTCGGAACGAGGGGCAATGGTAGCCCTTTCCCCTCTGGAAAATTTTTTTTCTGCCTGAACCAAGACTTCAGACATGCAAAAAACACCAATTAATAAAGGCACAAGGTCAAATCCTTTGGTTAGCTGTACGATGTTGAAATCGAACCGGGCAATAGCACTTATCGGATCCAACCCAACGGTTGCCACAAAAAGTCCTGCAAGGGCGGAGATAAGTCCTTTTATCATTGATTTGCCTGTTACACCTCCGATAATCGTCAAAGCAAAGACGAGCACGCCAAAAAGTTCAATTGGGCCAAGTTTCAACGCTATATTAGCCAAGTAAATCGTAAAAAATATCAGAACCATGTCACTCATTATATCCCCTATATATGAAGCTAGGGCTGCACACTGAAGGGCCTTAACTTGTTTCCCCTGTTTGGTCAGTTCGTATCCATCAATTTGAGTACAGGCAGCCGCAGGTGACCCTGGAACACGGAACAGAATAGCAGGAATAGAACCACCATAAACACCCCCTTTGTGCATTGCATATATCATGCTGATCGATGCAAGAGGAGACATGTAAAACGTAAAAGGAATCGCCAAGACTATCCCTACCGTCGCTGTAAGACCAGGAATTGCCCCAAGAAATACCCCGGCCACTGCACCAAATAAGATGAATCCCAACACATCTAAGTGGCTGAGAATATAACCAAGAGCCTGGAAAAGCAAAATTAACTGTTCCATTTTCCCGCTCTCACATGTTAGCCTTCTAATTGTTAAGCTAAATCATTAATCAAAAAAGAATTCCTTGAGGCATCATCAACATCAATACACGACCAAATAAATAAAACATTGCTAATGATACACCAATTGTTAAAGGAAAAATAACAGCCCACCTGTTTTCCCCATACAACCATAAAAGAAAAGCTAAAACTACTACAGTAGGTATTAAATAACTCATTAAGTATATTAATATAACATAAAATAAGCCTGTAAAAGTGACTAAGAAAACCCTCAATAATTCTTTTTTTCCTATTTTGAGTACCGATTCCTTTCCAACTGAAGGTGCCAAATAGCTGACAATGATCAAAATAAACCCAAATACCATCATGGTAATACCAATAAACGTAGGAAAAAACTTAGGACTTAGACTTGCCCGTCCCGTTTGCAAGATATCGTGAGGGATCGTGGGAATCAAGACAACAAGAATCAGTGACGAAAGAACAATAACTAGGAATCCAATCAGCGCATCGATTTTAAATTTCATAAAGACTTCTCCTTGGTTCTACACAGGAGGATTTCCCTTGATTGCTGGAGTTCAGATAGCGGTTCCACCCCTGCTATGTTACACTCAGGGGGTATCCCTTTGAAAGACTGCTATCGAATTTCAACAGAGATCGGGACAACCCCCTACGCAGAATTACCAATTGTTTTTCTAAAAAACCTTTTTGGATGGACTCAGGCAGCAGATAAGGAAAACCCTCCGTCGACACGCTCACAAAACTCCTTACCTACTTAACGCTCTTATTTTGTTTTGAACGCCTCTACGCCTATCTGCTCAATCAACTTGGCATACTTTTGATTCATTTCACGCGCATACTTAAGAGCCTCTTCTGGAGAACGATAATTTATTTCCATGCCTACTTTCTTCAAAAATGTCTCGAACGCCTCATGCTCCATACACTTCTTAAAGGCATCATGCAATATCCGTATTTTCCAGTCTGGAGTACCTGCAGGAGCAGCAACCATTTTCACACCCGTGGTATTGATAATATCATAACCTTGTTCCTTGAAAGTAGGAAAGTCAGGAAACATAGGGCTTCTCTTCTCAGTACAAATGCCCAAAACGCGGATCTTTCCTGCAGCAACCATGTCTGGGGCTAAAAAGTAGCGAATACGCCGTAATCGACATGTCCCCCTGCAACTGCATTTCGAGCCGCAACTCCTCCCGAATAAGGGACTTCTGCCACATCAATCTTCGAAGTCCTGATAAAATCACGACCGTTAATATAATGAGCACCTTTCCCACCGGGATAAGTCCAGTTCAACTCACCCGGATGCTCACGAGCATAACTAACAAGATCATTCAGGTTCTTAAAGCGAGAATTTGCTGGCACAGCTAAACAGCCTGAAAACGTAGTGAGACCGATGACGGGCTTGAAGTCTTTAAATACGTCGACAGGCATCCTAGCTACATGCGCCCGAAAAACAGTGTCTGGACCTCCCCAACCCATAATTAAGGTATAACCATCCGGTTTTGATGTAGCAACAAATTTAAAAGCGAGCATTTGTTGCGCACCAGGCTTGTTGACAACCACCAAAGGCTGATTGTTAAGATACTCACCCAAAGACACAACTAAGGCACGAGCAGATACATCCGTCGAACCTCCCGGCTTATGACCCACGACCATGTAAACCGGACGTGTAGGAAATTTCTCCTCAGCAAAAGAATATGCTGCAGAGGCAATTAAACAAATAATCACTAAGATCGAAATACCAATCTTTCCTCTCATTTTTGTCCCCCTTTACTAATAATGTTATTTGCCCGAATATTTCTACTATCTCTATTACTGGAAAGAAAAAAAGCGCAATCACCTCCTTTCTGCCTTTCAAAGACTTTCCTAAAAGACATGCATGATTACAACCTCCTTTTGCTTTTCCTGCAACTTAAGGAACAATGGTCGAAGCAATGAAAAAATGGTAATGATTAAAAAAATGAAGACGATAGGCCTTTCATAAATCAACATCTGATCCTGCGCCCCATTGACAGATTACCTGAATAGGTCGCACAGGATACAAGCATATCCTTTCCCCCTTTTAATCAAACTTAAGTCTTCGATATTCTCCTTGACCCTATTACCCCCAACACCTGTGATCCTTCACCTTGGGTCTATCTTTCCCGGTGTGGGATCTCCCGGTGTGGGAAACCATACCCCTGCCGAATAATCTATTAGGCCGGGGAACAGG
>CP070673.1:4977801-4980398 GCA_020351915.1 Deltaproteobacteria bacterium | reverse complement strand
CTGCAAGACCCGGTGGAATTTCTTTTGAGATATCGCCTTTCAAAAATAGCCATGACCTCCTTTAGAACGTGAACGACTACTCACGATGGTTCATGCCAACACTTTTGAACGATACCAACGTTTTAATGACCGCTCAAAGAGATTTCTGTTTGGGCAACAGCCCGAGGAGAGTTGACATTCGGCGGAGGAGATCTCATAATACCCCCTATGGGTGGAAGATACGGAAAATATGGTGAAGTAAAACGACTTGCCAGGCTTCGCAAGGGCAGGAAAGACGCCCGGGTTGCGAAAAAGGGACCTCAACTCGGAAGGGATCACACGAGAAAGGAACGGTCACTGCGGAAGCGGTTTCGTAACCTTACGCCCAACGACGAAAATAAGGAGCACGAGGCATCATGGAGACGGTAACAATCGATGGCGTAACCCTGTACCTGAGCGAGCCAGATGAGCTGCCCATGGATTGGGTAGGCCAACAGGAGTTAGTAAACCAAATAATGGCAGCATGGTTGGTAATGGGTTCAGGCGATTTCCCACTAAATCCACGGCTGATAGGCAAGCCCGGGGTAGGAAAGACTACCTTAGCCTATTATGCAGCCAAAAGCCTGAATAGACCTGTGTATCTCTTTCAAGCGACCATAGATACGAGGCCAGAGGATCTAATCGTCACCCCCGTTATTAGCGACCAGGGAAAGATAAAATATATGGCGAGCTCTATTGTTACTGCCATGATCAAGGGAGGGGTAGCGGTTATTGATGAGGGAAACAGGATGAGTGAGAAGAGTTGGGCGTCTTTGGCACCCCTAATGGATAACCGTCGTTATGTAGAGTCAATTGCAGCAGGCATAAAGATTAAGGCACATCCCGATTTTCGCCTCTGTACCACAATGAACGATGACGCCAGCACCTTTGATCTTCCCGAATATATACATTCCAGACTCCAGCCCCAGATCTTAATTGATTTTCCTGACAGAGAAGAAGAGAGGCTGATCCTGTCTGCCAATCTTCCCTTTGCTGATGACCAGATCCTGGACTATGTTGTTAATTTCCTTCAGATAGCCCACGAGGCGGATGAGAGATATACGGTCAGGGATGGAATCAATGTTGCCCGATATGCCCTCAAAAGGTTGAGCATTGATAGTCCTAGTAAGGGTAAAGGTCTGCAAAAAAAGAGCATAGCAGGAGCGCTAAAAGAGGCAGCTTCCATGATTCTGGATGATGTTGCTGCCGGATATTTTGACTATTATGGAAACTCAAGAACCATTTGAATGGAAAAATGTCAGGCTTGTACCTATTCTGCACAACAGGGTCGAGTTTGCCCTTGAGGTCAGGCATCAATTTGCCTCCTTCAGACCAGAGATCGTGGCGATTGAATATCCACCCACGATAGGAGAGAAGCTTTTGGAGGGCATTAAGAGATTGCCCTTGCTGTCTGTAGTTTACTACGAGGAGGATGATCACACCTTTATCTACCTCCCCATCGAGCCAACTGACGGTCAGATAGAAGCGGTGCGGTTGGCGCTATCCCAGAATCTGCCCGCCCATTTCATAGACAGGGATACCGAGGGATACCCCGTAGACCTGACACCTATGCCGGATCCTTACTCGATTAAGCGGATAGGATACTGGCGCTACTGTCGCAGTTTTCTTAATGAGCGTCCAAGTCCGCTCCCCGATCCTCAGGATCAATTAAGGGAGAGGACTATGGCCTATCATCTACAGCAACTGAATAGTAAGGGCAAGAGAGTGCTTTTTGTTGGTGGCCTGGCTCACTTTCCGGGTCTCTTAACGTATCTTGATGAGCCCCAGGTAGAGGTCATCGGCAGAAAGAGCAGAGATTCCGTTATGCTGGCCCATCTGCACGGGGAATCGAGCAGGGAGATCATGACCGAGATGCCCTTTCTTGCTGTTCTGTATGAACGGTTTAGGGATGATCCTCATACACCTGAACCTGACAGATTGGAGGCCATTGATGGGTTGATAGAAAAGGCAAAAAGAAATCATTTGAAGAAGGACAAAGAAGAAGTGAGCGTAAGCCAGCTCAGGGTTTTTAACAAGTTTGTTACAAACTATGCCCTTCTGAGCGGGTTTCTAACGCCTGATTTATACCAGTTGCTGGTAGCTGCCAGGGGCTCGGTGGATGATAACTTTGCGTACGAGGTCTGGGATTTGGCAACAGAGTATCCCTGGCAGACAGAATCACCTGGATTGCCGGTCCTTCGCCTGAAAGGTACAGATTTGTTTCTTGATCAGAAGCGAATCAGATTTCATCGGCATTTCAGGACGTTGCGAAGGAGGTTGGTGCCGTTGCCCGTGAAAAAGCGGCAGAAGGAGCGGTTTCCCGGAGAATGGAAAAGGGAATTCAAGGCTCACACCATATGCTCATTCCAGCCAGAGGATATTATCGTTGAGGGATTCGGCAATTATGTTAAGAGGAGGGCAGTAAAAGAGAAGTTCGAGGATAACAGCAGGGTAGTGCCCTTTGTGAGCTCGATGATGGACGGAATCGATATCAGGGAGACCCTTAGGAACTGGAAAGAGGGAACGGTATATGTACGAGAAAATATTCCCTTCAAGGGAAAATTCGGATCGGTAGTAAT
>CP070673.1:4969519-4977701 GCA_020351915.1 Deltaproteobacteria bacterium | reverse complement strand
TTGAGAATGAAAGGAAGAAGTATTATTCTAGATCCCGGTCCAGGCACCCTTGTCAGATGCGCAAAATCTAAGCCCGGCATTGATGTAACAAAGCTTGATGCCCTTATTCTCACCCATGCGCATATCGATCACTCTAACGATGTCAATATACTCATCGATGCAATGACAGGTGGTGGGCTCAAACAAAGAGGCATACTGTTTGCGCCAAACGAGTGCATTACTGGTGAGAACGCCGTTGTGTTGCCCTATCTGAGAGGCTTTGTACAGGATATTCTCGTATTACAGCCCCGTCAAACATATGCAATTGGTACAGTATCGTTTTCAAGCTCAGGCAGACACCAGCACCCGGTTGAGGCATATGGTGTAATCTTTGACTACTCCGGTCAAAAAATCTCCTTTATGGTCGATACCCAATATTTCCCGGAGCTGACAAAAGACTACGCAGGTTCTGACATATTAGTCATGAATGTTGTGAGATCTACACCTCACGAGAGTGGCGACGTAATGCACTTGAGTATCGATGATGTTAGAGAGATCCTCGCAAGACTTCATCCTAAAAAAGCCATATTGACACATTTTGGCATGACCATGCTCAAGGCAAAACCGTGGGTCGTGGCGAATGAATTATCCGATGAGCTCGGAATCGATGTGGTCGCAGCCTCAGATGGTATGACAATCGAACTTGAGGAAAAACCTCATGGGTGAGGCGGTGGCAGCATGCCGCCTTACATGACTGCGCCGATGTTCCATGGTACGAACTCGTTCTCCCCAAAGTCCAGAATCTCGCTTTTGGTTTTCTTTTCCGCTGCTGCTCATTCGTCTAGTGGTGCTACCCTGACACTAAATCGTCTCTTTCCTGAAACTGAATGGGCGCAGGTATTCGTTTGAGTCTTGTGATACTCTTGGCTGAGACGAGGGTATTTGAGATAAAAAAGCATGGCCTGCTTGGATCCAAAGGAGATGTATGCAATGAGCCGCAAAATGGGCTGATGACCACATTATGGTGCGGCAGGGAATAAGGAAGATTATCGAAGAGTCAAGAGGCATGGAGGTGGTTGGGGAAGCAAGCGATGGTCTGGAACTTCTCAACGACCTGAAGAACATAACTGCAGACATGGTCATTGTTGATATAATCATGCCGAACCTTAGAGGGATTGAGGCCACCCGTCAGATCAAGATGACCTATCCAGAGACGAAGATATTGATCCTGACCATGCACAAGAGGAAGGAATTTCTCTATCATGGGCTTTCTGCTGGGGCTGAAGGCTCCTTACTTAAAGAAGACACAGACACCGAACTCTTGTTCGCCATAGAGACGATCCGGGGAGGAATGGATCTCACTACGAACGAGCACCGTAATCGAACGACTCAACAAGGAATTTAATAAGCCTGAGGCTTATTAAACGCAGAACAAAGCCTATGGAGATCGTAGCTGGAGAGAATGCCTGCTACATGCTCCTGGCCTTTGTATCCATAAAGATGGAACTTCATTGGAGATCAAACCCTATAGGAAAAGTGCGTAAGAATCTGCCTCTCTCCAAGGAATTGGCCAATGACAATTTTACATAAAAAACTTGACAGTGCCCTTTGAGTATCTCTATATAGCTACTATTAACTACACCGAAATAATTTTTTGTAGCCATTGCTTTCTGACCCGATATTCGACTAACCTCTATCCAAAAAACTTCGTGTCTTTATCAGGTAACGTTCCAGCCGGAGCCTTTGCAATTGCCAGGGGCGGGTAAAATTACTCCCAGAAGATTCAGGTTATTTTAAAGGCAAGGCGCTGTAAGCAATTCTAGAGGTAAATAATTTGATGAAAAGCAGACAACAGAAAGGCAAAAAGATTACTTGCCCTCGCGCTGAGATGGGCGTAAAAGTATATTTACGAGGAGAGTAGATATGGCAAAGAACTTAAGACTCATGAAGTACGAATGGATGGTGGAGCCTACCCCGCAGACGGAATGGATTGAGGGGGGAGGGAAATTGATATGGTTGGCCCTCTTCTTTGTGGAGTTAGGCGCAGGGCTATTCTTTTTCTCTATTTTCTTCAGTAGCTTGTGGGGAATGCTTTTAGGCTGGTTCATCGTCCTTGCCCTTGGGGGCGGCTCCTTCCTCGTCCATATGGGGAGGCCGCTGAGGGCCTACCGCGCTCTCATGAGGCCCCAGACATCGTGGATATCCAGAGGGGTCATATTCATCGGGCTCTTTGGTGTTATCGGCGCTATTCTTATGGCCCTGTCCTATGTGGCTCCAAATCTGAATCTGTTTGCATTGCAGATTATCGCGGCTATCTCTTGTTTTCTGGTTGCCCTTTATGGCGGCCTTCTGTTGAACTATATAAGGGCTATACCGTTGTGGAATAGCGGAATGTTGCCGCTGACGCTTATTGTTGCGGGTTTTTGGGGTGGAGCCGAGATCTTGTTGGGTATAAATCTCGTAACCGGGGCTAGTATTGAGAGAGTTGAGCCCTGGATTAGGGTGCTCTTACCATTCTTCGCCTTGCTGATTCCACTCTATTTAGCAACCATTCACTATTCATCAGTAACAGGTTCAGGTTCTGTTCGAAGAATTCTTGCTGGTGATCTTGCCCTTTACTTTTATTGGGGTGTGGTTGTTATTGGCTTAGTATTGCCCCTGATAGTCTTGGGCTTCAGCATATCTGGTGGTCCTGCTACGATTTCACCATCTCTTGTTTTGGGAGCCATTATATGTGGGCTCATCGGCGATTTGACCATGCGGTACTGTATCATGAAGGGTGCACTGTATTCGCCACTTATCTAGGCCAGTGCAGTGAGTTGATTGTAAGGTGAGAAGCCATGCGTGTTGAAGCCTCATAACTGATGTGGAGCCGGTGACCTGTTTCCTTTGATTCGAGGCATTTCGAGCTTTTGAAGTGAAGGTGTATCCTTAGAGAGGGGGCATAGTTTGAAAGCGGTGGAGAACCGTCCGAAGATCTGGGAGGACAACCCTGAAAAGCTCTGGGTCGACATGCTTACGAACCATACTTATGGCTGGAGCGGTCTGGGTCTCGGGTTTTGGATGGCAGCGTTTGGCACCGATCCTTCGATTCATTATCTTTCTGCTTGAGGGATAAGAGCACCTTGAGTTCAGCCACCTGCTGGGAAGTTGGCTGCTGTTCAAGGAGAGGAGAACTACTTGTTGATTCTGGAGTGATATATGAAAGAGATCCGGTTTCATGGAAAGGGGGGAGAGGGGGCGGTCATGCTCTCAGAAATGTTGTGCGCCAGCCTTGTCTATGAAGGAAAGCATGCGGCCAGTTTTCCGATGTTTGGTTTTGAAAGGCGAGGTGCGCCTGTGGCCAGTTTTGTCCGGTTTGATGAAGAGCCTGTCAGGGAAAAGACCCAGATCTATTCTCCGAACTGTGTTGTGATTATCGACAGGGCGCAGATACACTCTGAGCTGGCTTACAGGGGTTTGCTGCCCGGTGGGGTTGTGGTAGCCAACAGCAAAGATGCGCTGGATAAAGGCCTGCACGAGAACATTGATGTGGTGGGGGTGGTTGACGCAACGATGATTGCCCTTGAGGAGATCGGCAGGCCGATAACCAATACCGCTATGTTGGGGGCCTTTGCTGCCACTACGAAATGGGTTGGTCTGGAGGCGATCCTGAGCGTGCTGGATCAATACTTTTCTGAAGATATACTTCAGAAAAACCTTCAGGCGGCCAAAAGGGGATATGGGGAAGTCAGTGTAAAGTGATCGTTGGACTATAGAGATAAGGAGAAGACCGCCTTGATACAATTTAAAAGCGAGTATGAAGCACCGATACACAGGTCGGAGCGATTCTGGACCATAAACGTAGCGGGATGGCGTTATCAGAGGCCTGTGCCCAAAATTGAAAAGTGCCATCATTGCGGGTTATGTTATTTTTTTTGTCCGACCGGCTGTATTACCGATAGAGGTCGTTATTTCGAGAGCAACCTGGATTCTTGCAAGGGTTGTGGTATCTGCGCCAGGGAATGCCCTAATGACGTGATTACCATGGTCATAGACGAGGGGAAAGGATGATGAAAAAGGAGGATGTGGGCTTTGGGACGTTAAAGGTACTTGAAGGGAATAAGGTTGCTGCCTGTGGGATATTGTTATGCAGACCGGATGTGATTGCAGTCTATCCTATTACTCCTCAAACATCCCTGGTGGAGAAGCTCTGTGATTATTGTGCGGAGGGTTTTCTGGACAGTGAGCTGGTGGAGGTAGAAGGAGAAAACTCAGCCATGGCTGCTTGTATCGGAGCCTCGGCGGCCGGAGGACGGACCTTTACAGCGACCTCTTCTATGGGATTGAACTTCATGTTTGATAGTTACGTCATGGCCTCTGGTATAAGGGCTCCGGTGGTTATGGTCAATGTGAACAGGGATCAACAACCCCCTACGGGGCCATTTGCCGGGGAGCAGGACATCATGACTGTGAGGGATGCGGGATGGGTACACATCCATGCTGAGAATTGCCAGGATATTCTGGACTCTGTGATCATGGCCTATCGCTTGGCAGAAGACCCGGAGATCCTTCTCCCTGTTACTGTTGCCTATGATGGCTTTTATCTTTCTTACCAGGCCGAGGGGGTGCATATTCCGACCCAGGAGGAAGTGGACAGGTTTCTGTTGCCGGTCTCAGAGGCCTCCCGTCCGGTACTGATCGGTCCTGAGGGATCCATGAACTTTGGGATTTGTCCGACGAGTCCGGAAGTGTGGACCGAATACAGATACAAGCACCAGGCTGCCATGGAAAGGGTAAAGACAAAGGTCGTGGAGATTACGAGTGAGTTTGAACGTGTGTTTCATCGCAACCATGGGGAGCTCATTGAAGAGTACCGGACTGAGGATGCAGAGATCGTCATGGTCTGCCTGGGGAGCCACACTGGAACGGCAAGGACGGTTGTGGACGCCAAACGGGAAGAGGGGATCAAGGTGGGTTTGGTAAAGATTAGGGTATTTCGTCCTTTTCCCAGAGAGAGACTGGTCGAAGCGCTGCAGCACAAGAAGGGCATAGGGGTGATTGACAGGAGTGTTGCCTTCGGCTGTTCTGGGGGTCATGTTTTCAATGAGCTTCAAGTGGTCCTGGCTGACTTGGGGCATCGTGTGCCTGCGCTGGACTTTATCGGAGGCCTGGGTGGGGCAGACATTACCAAGGCCATGATTACAAGCGCAGTGGAAAAGACCCATCAAGCAGCTCGGGGTATGGCTATTCCTGAGGTTACCTGGTTGAGCCTAGAATAGGGTGTGCGGAAAGGGCTGAGCATGAAGAAGAGGAAACATCTTATGATTGGGGCAGGGGCTGCGGCTTTAAGCGCCCTCCAGATGATCAAGAGTATCGCGCCGGACGATGAGGTTGCCCTGGTGACAAAGGAGGATCATTTGCCCTATTCACCAACCGCCCTACCCTATCTCCTCTCGGGCCGGATTGCCCGCCACAGTGTCTGGTTAAGAGAGGAGAGTTACTTTAAGAAGGCAGGGGCTGTTTTGATGCAAGGCAGGGAGGTGGTGGAGGTCGATCCTGCCAAGAAAACGGTAGCCTTCTCAAAGGGCAAAAAGGAGAGCTACGACACGCTGTTGATTGCCACCGGCTCGGATGCAGTGGGACCTTCGGTACGGGGTGGAGCTGATTTCCTCAAGTTTCACACCCTTGCAGATTGTGAGCGGCTGGTTCAACAGGTTCAGGGTAAGAAAGAGGTGCTCATTCATGGCGGCGGGCTGGTGGCCATGGAAACGGCCATGGCTCTTCTGGAACGGGGCTGTTCGGTAAAGGTCGTGGTGAGAAGCCGGATCCTTCGCAAGTATTTTGATGAAGAGGCCGCAGGCATCATCGAGGATATCTTTACCGAGCGCGGTGCAGAGATTTTTTCGGGTCATTCAATGGTTGCCCTATCTCAGAAGGACGGCGCAGTGGGGGCAAGCCTGGAGGATGGCACAACGGTAACGGGGCAGCTCTTTGTTAATTGTACGGGCGTGAAACCAAGGGTTGATTTCTTAGCGGGGATAGGGCTTTCCATGGGTCAGGGCATTGTGACAGACACAAGGCTGATGACCAATTTGGAGGATATTTATGCCGCAGGAGATGCTGCCGAGGCCCCTGAGTTTTTCACCAGCGAGGCGGGTCTTAGTGCGATTTTGCTTAGCGCAGTGAATCAGGGGAAATTGGCGGGTGCCAATATGTGCGGCCAAGAGAGGCACTATAGGGGATGGATTGGGGTGAACCGCCTTCCCTTTTTCGGAAACGTAGCGGAATCCCTGGGGATTGGTGCAGGGTCTGAGGAGCGGTTTTCAATCTTGAAGGACGTAAACAGAGAAACGAGGCAGTTTAAGAAATTGGCCTTTGATGGAGAGCATCTGGTAGGTGCAACCTTTATCAATTGCGGCACGAACCTGGGTCCATTCTATCAAATTATCGAGAGAAAACTGGATGTGAGCAAGCACAGGGATATCCTTTTCGATAGACCCTTTGAGACAAGTATATGGCTGGTAAGGGAAGACGAGAGAAAGGCAACACATTTGTCGGTATAGGAAGGGGATCGGTGACGGATGAATTTTCATAATATATTGAGAATAGACTATGGCCAGTGCGCTTCGGAGTGTAATGCCTGCCAGGAAGCGTGCGAAAGGGAAGGAAACCGGGGAGGTGTGGGCGTTATAAAATCCCTTCACATCCCGAAAGTCAAATTTCATGGTGCGGTCACCTGCCTGCAATGCGCAATACCCATGTGCCAGGACATTTGCCCGACCGGGGCCATATTCAAAGATGAAGAAGATGGTGTGGTGAGAATTAATCAGGACAGATGCGTGGGGTGCGGACTGTGCACCGTGGTCTGTCCCTATGGGGGAGTCTTTTACGATCCTGTGAGCCAGAAGAGTGTAAAATGTGATTACTGCAACGGGGACCCAAAGTGTGTGGCCGCATGCCCGCAGAATGCCCTTTCATTCCAAAGGGTGAACCTCGTAGTTTCGCATCTAGGTCAGGATACCTTAAGTCCGGCGATGGGGCAATGCCAGGGCTGTGGGACTGAACTGGGGGCGCGCTTTGCACTAAGGAACCTGATGGCGGATGGAGAGGATGTGGTTACGGCAGGGGGCCCGGGGTGCTCCCTATCCATGCTTCAGGGGACAGAGGCGTCTGTGAGTAGGTTAGGCCCGGGCATAGCCACCTTTATGACCAATCTTCCTTCCACCATGACCGGTGTGAAGAGATATTATCAGAAGATTGGGAAAAAGGTTCGCTGTGTGATCTTTGGAGGCGATGGGCTTACTGCGGATGTGGGATTTCAGCCTTTGTCCGGGGCAGTGGAAAGAGGTGAAAAGTTGATCTACATCTGCGACGACAATGAAGCCTACATGGCCACCGGCATTCAACGGAGCAGTACCACGCCATTTAAGGCCTGGACGACGACGACACCTGTGGGGAAACAGAAGAGAGGGAAGGGTGTAGTTCCCAAATATGTTCCGTTGCTCCTGGCCCTTCAAGGAGCCTCCTATGTAGCCACGGTGAGTATTTCCCATCTGGAGGATTTTACCTTGAAACTGGAAAAGGCCAAGAGGAAGGTGGAAGAGGGTTTTTGCTACCTTCATATGCTGGCCCCCTGTCCAACCGGGTGGAGAGCCCCCATAGACAGCACCGTGGAGATGGCCAGGATGGCGGTGGAAACCAACTATTTTCCGTTATGGGAGGCCGAGGGGAAACGATTTCAAATGACCTATCCGATAGCCAACCCCAGGCCTTTAGAAGAATTTACGAAGCTCATGGGGAGGTTTGGGCATTTAAGTGAAGAAGAGCTACGGGATATGGAAAAGGTGATAAGAGAGAGAGTCACGTTTATTGAAGGCCTGTGCAAGCTCAGTGAACAGAATCCGTAAGGAGGATATCTCAAATAGGCGTTTCCAGTAAGCCAAGAGGAAAAGGGAAGCAGGCCTTTGACCGGTGGCCTCAGGGCAGGTTGCATCAGCTTTGGGCGAAGGCCTTCGTGTTAAGTGCCGCTGATCACGTACGATAAAAGGTGGCATTTTATCAATCTACTGGCAGCATCAACTGGATAGTCTCGTTTGAAGGGAGAGGAACTGGATGATCTCCAAAAAGGTGGTGAACTCCGGGTTTGCCTTCATCAAGAAACTGGCCGAACCCTCGGTATTACACACGATATTAGATGTGAGTGGAATATAGATGCGTCTTA
>CP070673.1:4955351-4969419 GCA_020351915.1 Deltaproteobacteria bacterium | reverse complement strand
GAGTGGGAGCGTACTGAAGATGTGAATTATTTAGCGAGATTGAGGGTTACCAATATCTCCAAAAAGGGGATGCTGGCCAATATAAGCGCTATCCTTGCCCAGAGCGAGGCTAATATTGTAGATGCAGACGTCCAGACAACGGTAGACAAAAAGGGGATATCTACCTTTACCATCGAGATATCCGATTATGATCAATTAAGAGATATCATTTCAAAAATTAAGAAGATCAAAGAGGTTTTCAAAGTGGAGCGGATTTGAAGGATTAAAAGTGAGCTAAAGTTATGGGTGGCCCAACTGGGAATCGCGAATTTGGGAATTGATAAAATTACAGATTTCAGAACTTAGCCGCCTGCCCCGCAAGGCCTTGGCGAGCGGGCAGGCACTTTAGGCATTTTCAACTTTAGGCACCTCAATCTTTGGGAATGCCCCCTTACTCGCCAGTCCGGATCTGAGACATCTCGTACACACCTTCATTTTTTTGGTCTGTCCTTTGATGTCAACTCGCACGGTTTGGAGGTTCGGATACCAGCGCCTTTTCGTTTTGTTGTGGGCATGGCTTATATTATAGCCCGTAACAGGCCCCTTACCACATATTTCACATACCTTAGACATTCTTTTATTCCTCTATGTTTCTTGGTTGTTAATGAATATTCATTTGGGCATGGCCTTGTAACCTGGTTCCATTCAGAACAGGTAGCGCCCGCTGTCCATTGTTAATAGACATCACCATTTAACAGATTTTTCCGCTTTTAACAACTCAGAAATGAGGATATCCACCTCATTTGTTATAAGGTCATAGGCATTGCTTAGGGGAGGGCTGAAGATGGTTTCATACTGAGAGATTTTTCCCAGAGGGATCTCTTCACCTATCATCAGGATAACCCTCTCACCTATCCTACTGACCTCCCTTGAGCCCAGAATCTGGGCTCCAAGCAATGTCTGCTTATCTGGATCGGCAATCAATTTAGCCCATACCTGGTTTCCGTCAAACATCTGCTTTCGGGTCATACCCTTTCTCACAACGGAGAAAACCGGTAACCCTGCCCTCGCGGCTGCTCTTTCTGTTATCCCTACCGTTGCGACGGTAGTTCCAAAAATCTCCGCCCCAAATGTATTTAATGAGCCCAAAAAGGGTACGGTATTTCCGAAGTGGATATTCCGGCCTATGACCCTGCCATTCCTATTGGAGTGTGTTGCCAAGGCGGTAAGGATCTTTTTCCCGTTTACCATATACCAGCCTTCGACGCAATCTCCTGCCGCATAGATACAAGGGTCACTTGTTTGAAGGTACTGATTTACCTCAATACCACCTGTTTTGCCGATCCTTAATCCGGCCCTCTTAGCGAGCTCCACATTCGGAACGATTCCCTTGGCAACGAGGGCCCAGTCTGCTTCTAGCGTTTCACCGCTTGACAGAAAGAGTTTGATACCCTTTTTCCCAGACTCAGCCTTGGTAACAGAAGTAGACAAGTGGATTGAGACCCCTGCACCTTCAACAAGAGGATTCAGTTTTTCAGCCATTTCAGGATCAAGTTGCTGTGAAAGAAGGCCTTTTGAAGATACTACTACGGAAACAGATGAATAGCCTTTTTTGATCAGTGTTTCAGCCATTTCAAGCCCAATTATTCCGCCCCCGAGAATAACGGCTTGTTCTCCTCCCGGCATTATTGAATGAATCTTATGGGCATGTCTCAATTCTGTGGTAAGATGGTGTATTCTGGCTCCTTCAAGCCCTGGAATGTCCGGCATTTTATTAACAGCCCCGGTATTGATCAGTAAGATATCATAGGATATCTCTTCCCCATCCACCCTGATAATCTTTTTCTCTCTGTCTATGGCGTCCACACTTTTTTCTGTATGTAACCCTATTCTCTTTTTTTCAAACCATCCTGGCGAAGCATAAAACATATCTTCAAACGATAAGGTATCCCTGAGAACGAACGGCTGTTCGCATGGTGTATATGCAGTCCTGGGCCTTCTTGTGTAAATATCAATCTGTGCTGGATTATTCAGCACCCTGAGGGTGTTTGCACACACGATACATGCCCCACCTCCCCCGATCATGACAACCTTCATCCTGATCTCCCCTTTTAGGATTGATTTCTGTTACTATCCAGCCACCCCCGTCCCGACCCGGAATGGGGCGGGGCAAGACACAAAGTCATTAAGATTTATCTTGCTGATGAGGAGGTTTAACTCATTTTTTCCTTTGTGCCTGCCCGCCATCAGCTGCGCTTCAGGCGCTGGCAGGTGGGTCTTAGTGACTTTGTGGCGGAATAATTGAGATTTTGTTTCTATTTGGAAGATAAGATATAATCTATAAGTTCTGAGATGCAAGAAAAAGAATATGAGGATCTCATGCCGTTAGTATTTCATTCTTTGACCCATGGCCCAATCGCTTCTGGTTTCTTCAACATCGAGACTGATCTTCTGCTCTTGGAAAACTACTTCTTTTTCGCCCCTTGCTTTTTCACCATGGTGAAGCAGATATCCGGGAAGCAGAGCCATGAATCGAATGATATTGACCTGGCTGGCTACTTCATTGATCAACCAACGGATATCGGCAACCTGACAGGTGCAATCCAGGGCACAGAACTCAGCCGTTTCATCGGCCATGTTTACCAAATGTTCCCCTTTCCGCGAAACCCTGAGGAGTTCAAGCAGAAACCGCATGGAGGTGCAAACAGGTCTGTTGTGGAAGAGCTACTCAGCAGACGGGCGCGATCTACCCAAATCCCGGTACTGGTGGAAGAGGGGGCACAGAGGGTTAGCATAGCCCAGTTCATCTTTAGCAAGGAGGTCTTTCGGGAATTGGCGGCCTACGTATGGCACGGCGGTATGCCAGGGTGGCAGGACAATATGAGGCCAGACTATGTCATTGAAATGAAAGAGACAATTAGAGAAAACAGATCACCTCTTTTTGCTGGTTTCGAACTTTAGGTCCTTTGGAGCATTGCGGGTTTGTTAGCGTGCACTGAAAGGCATTTGGGAATTGCGAATTGTGAATTCAGGAATCTGTTGATTGGATTGGTAGATCGTTGCGGGTTGCCCCTGAATCCGCTGGCGGAATAACGAACAACATACTTTCTATATTAAAACTTTAGGCACTTTAGCTCACTTATGACTTTGTGGACTTTCGCATCATTCCACGGCCAAAAAGTTATTTGGATCGAGCCTTAGCACCGCATCAGATATCCCCTCGCGGTCGTGGTCTTTCAACAGTTCTAAGAAAACCCCTGATGGGCTTGAAGATAACTGGATAATAAGACTGAAGAGATCATCCAGGTTGTTACAGGGAAACGGAATCCCTCTCTCATTTGCCTCAGTAATGTGTCGGTGTGTGAGGGCTGAAAGCCATACCTCTACCTGAAATTCTTGACCTATCCTCCTCAATTCCTCAAACAGCTCCCTCCCAGTCTCAGCGAATTCAAGGCCGTCAACAATGAGGGTATCTGGTGCAAAATCTATTTCCTTCACCAGATTGTTGAGGTTCATCCGAAGCCTTTCTAGGTCAAAGCTCTCTTTTAGATAGGCCAGGATTATCCTATTCTTATCTATGAGAGCACGGACCTCGTGTTCATCCTCTATATTTAGGACCTTAACAAGATCGGAGAAGATAACATTGTAATAAGAGGTAACCTTTTCTGGTATATCTTTGAGGGAAATATGGACCAGTTTTTCCTCACGAAACAGCTTGTCAAATGCAATGTTGATAAGGCATGAGGTCTTACCGAGCCCTGCCCAGGCCATGAGAACACCCAGATTTCCCTTGCCCAGTTCCTGGTAGGTTGACCCTTCCAGTATCTTTAACGGGCTGACCTTGAAGAAATCTTTCATGCTGCCCCCCTCCTTGCTCTGTCCTTATACTTATCTTTGAGCTCCTCTTCTATTGAGTCAGGCACCTTCGCATATCTGGAAAACTCCATGGTAAACTCCGCCTTTCCTTGAGTCAAAGACCTCAAGGTAGTTGCGTATCCAAACATCTCTGCCAGAGGAACATCGGCCTCAATAGTAGTAAATACCCCATCTTCTGCCGAACTCATGATCAGGCCCCTGCGCTGATTGATAGAAGCCATAACGTTTCCCTGGAACTCAGACGGGCACTCTACCGATACCCTCATGATCGGTTCTAGTATCACAGGCTTGGCCCTTAGATAGGCCTGTTTGAAGGCCCCGATAGCAGCCTGAACGAATGCTCTCTCTGATGAATCAACTTGATGGTGCTGCCCATCATTCACTGCAATCCTCACCCTTATAACCGGAAATCCTATTAAGAGGCCCTTTTTGAGGCAAGACTGGAAGCCCTTATCAACAGCAGAGATAAATTCAGTGGGGATGACGCCCCCTTTCACCTGATTCATAAATTCGTAGTTGCTCCCACCTGATGGCTCCATGTACCCTGCCACTCTTCCATACTGGCCTGCCCCGCCAGTCTGCTTCTTATGGGTATAATTAAACTCTGCCCGTCGCGAGATGGCCTCCCTATAAGCAATCTGGGGGATCCCCGTGTCTACCTCTGCCCCGAATTCCCTTTTCATTCTTTCCACATATATCTCAAGATGCAATTCTCCCATCCCGGAGATAATGGTTTGGCCGGATTCCTGATCTACCTGCGCCCGAAAGGTAGGATCCTCCCTAGCAAATCGGTTAAGGGCCTTGGCCATTCTCGGGTTCGATTGGTTGTCCATAGGTGATATGGTCAGAAAAATCACCGGTTCGGGGACAAATATCGAGGTCATGGTATAGTTCAAGCGGCCATCGGTAAAGGTATCTCCTGAAAAGCAATCCACCCCGAAAAGGGCCACAATGTCACCTGCACCGGCCTCGGGGATATCCTCCATTTCATCGGCATGCATTCTTACCAGCCTTCCCGCCCTGATCCTCTTTCGTGTCCTTGTATTCACCAGATAATGCCCCTTTTCAATAGAACCCTGGTAAATCCTGAGATACGTGAGCTGCCCATAGGGTGTTACTTCCAACTTGAATGCCAGGCTCACCAGGGGGTCACTCGGAGCTGAGGAGAGCACTATCTCTTTTTCTTGCTGATCCATATCCAGTGCTGTATTCTCAACCTCTGCCGGCGACGGGAGGTAATCGGTGACTGCATCGAGCAGCGGTTGTACCCCGATATTCTTATACGCCGATCCGATAAAGACCGGGGTGAGCTGTCTCAAAAGAGTCCCTCTCCTTACGGCCTCGTAAATTAGTGCCTCACTCACCCTATCTTCGAAAACAGCCTCCATCAGCTCATCTGAAAACATGGCAGCAGCTTCCAGCAGTTCCTCTCTTCTGGCAACAGCCTCATCCTGGAGGTAAGCTGGCACCTCTCCGATCTTAACCTCCTCACCGAATAGTCCGCCAAAGGAAAAGGCCTTCATGGAAACCAGATCTATCACGCCGGAAAAGGTCTTCTCCAATCCTATGGGTATCTGCATGAGTACAGGATTATGATTCAATCTCTGGCGAAGCTGGCCTATAACCCGGTATGGATTGGCACCCTCTCGATCGCATTTATTAATAAAGGCAATCCTCGGTACCTTATACCTGTTCATCTGCCGGTCAACAGTAATGGACTGGGATTGCACTCCCCCTACCGCACACAGCACCATTATTGAGCCGTCGAGCACCCTGAGAGCGCGTTCCACTTCGATAGTGAAATCCACATGCCCCGGCGTGTCTATAACATTGATCTTATGTCCCTTCCATTCACAGTAGGTAGCGGCAGAGGAAATGGTAATGCCTCGCTCTTTTTCCAGGTCCATGGAATCCATCTTCGCCCCAACCCCGTCTTTTCCCTTTACCTCATGGACTGCCAATATCCTTTTCGTATAGTAGAGTATTCGCTCAGTCAGGGTGGTCTTCCCTGCATCAATATGTGCGCTGATTCCGATATTTCTTAAGTATTGAATATCATCCACCATCAACAGATCCTCTTGTACGTAACACAGTCCGTCGGCCGAGTTTAACCCATCACAGGGTTCACCTCAGGGAAAGTAATTTCTAATACTATCAATAATGGAGCATGGCAAGGAAGAATTTCAGTGGGAAGGGTTTTGGTGAACAGAACCCTGACACGTCTGATCCTACAGAAAGATTGTACCCACGTTGAGGCTCGTAGCTAGGCCCAGCTCAATGGTTTTCTTTTTCCAGTCCCTATAAGAAATCTCGAGGCGATATGTGCCACTATTTTCTTCGAGACCATCAAATTTGAAATCGCCGAAGGCATCCGTTACCGTTGTTATTTTCTGTGAGTCCTTAATCAAGGTTACCGTGGCCCCTTCGGCACAATCAGTGGTGCCGTCCACTTGAACAGCAATACTCCCCCCGATGAAACATCGGGTAAACCGGTACAGGTTCTTGTAATATACACGGGGCCTTGTCTTGTATTGTGGCTCGTATACTTCCAGATTCTCAGATTCAATGATCTTCTGCATTTGGGAATCCTCAGCATAGATCACGCGCAAGGCCCCCGTAGGACAAGCCTGAACACACCTTGGTTCCTTCCATCCCTCATCCAAAAGATGCACGCACAGGGTGCACTTTTGCGGCACGGCCTTGTCTTCATTCCACCAGATAGCACCGTATGGGCAGGCATCCACAATACCCTTCTGTCCTGTGGCCTTTTCCGGATCAATAATGACAATGCCATCCTCCCGCTTATACACTGCCCCATTTTGTGCTTTCTTGATACACGGAGCATTATCACAGTGCATGCACGGGATCGGTAGGTAGGCCACATCAATGAGGGGATATTGACCCCGTTCCTTGCGCATGATATTGATCCATCGGTGGCCGTGCTTGGGCTGGGCCGCGGAGTAGCGCGGAAACTCGTTATCTACATGCTCGTCCTTACAGGACAGGAAACAGTTGTTGCAATCTTCGCATTTTTCTACATCAATGATTAGATTCCATTTTTTCAAGCTATGCTCTCCTCCCCCTGCCACTTTCCAATCTGCACAAGGCATGAATTTGCCGCCATACTATGTGATTGCTTAACGATCATCCTGCTTGGAGTTAATTGATTAATGCATCCACCACGATCGGCCGAATATCCGGGCTCACCTACAGGATCATAGGTTGCAGACGACTCATAAGAGTGAACCGTTCCCGGACGGACCCGTTCGGTAACTTGGGCTGCACAGATGACCGCCCCTCGGTCATTGAAGACCTTGACAAGATCGTTTTCTCTGACGCCCCTTTCTTCGGCGTCCTTGGAGTTGATCCTCAAAATCCAGTAGTAATGCCCGTCAATCAGGACCCGGTGGTCCTTGATATCGTTAATGACACTGTCCTTGGCATCGCCCATGGTGTGAAAGCTGAAACGGGGGTGGGGAGATATCAATTGCAGTGGATACCTTTTATAGAGTTCCGTGGTATGGTGGCCTTCCCAGGAAGGAATATATTTTGTCATGGTAGGTCTTTCCGGATCATTCGGGTCAAAGCGTTCCAGGCTCGAACAGACAAACTCCAACTTTCCAGATTGGGTCTGAAGCCCCTTGCCAAACTGTTCGGTATAATCTGCCGGTAGCGGTGCAAGCTCCGGTGTATCTTTGGGCCGACCCTCTGCAAACCATCTAAAGGATACTGGCGCCCTTAACTCCTCCTTAGGGGCGGGGACGACATAATAGCCCTTCTTAAGAAATTTTTTCCATGAAATGACCTTAGGGAGATCAGTGGCATCAAAGAGCCGCTTGCACCAGTCGAATTCGGTCACACCCTCGGAAAATGGGGCACCAAGCCCGAGCTTTTTTGCAATCTCGAGGAAAATCTGAAAGTCTGACCTTGATTCACCCAGGGGCTCGATACACTTATGCTGCATAACGGCGACGCGGTGGTTACACTGGGTAAAGCTGTGCTGGATATACCCCCCACAATTGGCGAATTCGCTGATGTCCCACCGTTCAAAACTTGTGCAGGCTGGCAACAGGATATCGGCAAACCTGGCCTCCCCTTCAAACCATATGGACTGATTCACTACAAACTCCAGGTTTTCGGACCGGTATGCCTTCACATAACGATTTGTCTCACTCATGGTGCCAAAATGCGACCCGCCGTATTTGTAATACATCTTGACCGGCGCACTACCTGGAGCAGGATAGTCGAACTTGAGGAACTGGCCTTCAATAGTCTTAGTGTCGGTTGGATAACCAGATGTCCTGCCTTCCAGGATTGCTTCGGGAATCCTCAATCGTGGCACCCTCTGATAAACCGTATTTACGGTGGCGAGTTGAGGCATCCGCTGATACATATTAACTGCCAGGGCCGTGCCTTCAATATCGCCCGACAGTCCCCCTTCGGCGTACCCTGGGAAGTAAAAATAGGTGTCCACCGGTGTCCCCTGCTGTATACCACCCATATTTACGCCGGGTTTTCCCAGACCCTGCATGGCCATCAGGCAGACCATAGAACGGGCCCACTCATTTCCTGTGGCACAGCGGCAGGCGCTGCCAAAACCGATGATGCCTCCGGCAGCAAGGTAGGTCTTTTTGGACCCCCATTCCCTCGCCAAAGCCCTGACATCTTTTGCGGGGATTCCCGCTTCATTTTCCTGCCACTCCGGTGTTTTTGGTATCCCGTCTTCTTTGCCCAAGATGTAGGTTTTCCATTTGTCAAACCCGGTAGTCCGATTGACGACATATTCCTTATCATAAAGATCTTCGGTAATCCAGACATAGGCGATGGCAAGGGCCAGGGCATTGCCCGTTGCCGGCCTGGGGGCCAACCACTTACCACCAAGAAAAGCGGCCGTGTGATTATAAAAGGGATCAATATGTACCATTTTGATGCCGAGTTCTTTGAGCCACTGACGGCGAACGGTGCCCTCAAAGGCGCCGTAGACACCGCTCGTGGCCTCCGGATCACTCGACCAGAACACCACCATTTCACAATTCTTGAGACAATCCTCAGCCGTGCCATAGGTCTCTGGAGCACCAAGACGCATACTGTATCCCCAGTGATGCATGGCTCCCCAGTACCATCCCTCCCAGCTATCTGGGTTGTGGACAACAGGTGTAAAACCGATCGAGTTAAAAAACCTGGGCCGAGAGCTTAACCAGTAACCTAAGATTCCCCATGTATGATGAGATCCACTGCCGTTTAGAATGGCGCCTGGGCCATAATCCCTTTTAACTCGCTTGATTTCGTTGGCAACAATATCCGTTGCCTCATCCCAACTGATCCTCTCATATCCGGATATCCCTCTGTTCTGACAATTTCGTTCGCCATTGGGATTAAAATCGACCCGTTTCATGGGGTGTAACAGCCGATTCGGTGAATAGATCATTGATTTCCAGGCGAGGGTATGCGGGGAAATCGTGGTCTTCCGCGGGGGAGTAAACTCTTTGCCCCTAGCCTGAATTGTCCAGGGCTCTGCATCGCTCTCATCGAATTCAATAGGGGTGATGCGTATGATTTTACCGTCTTTCACATACACAAACACCGGCCCGCCGTTGGTGTTACTGGTGTATCTTCTGACGCCCTTTCCAAGGTCCGTTCCATATTGCTTACCGGCCGATAGCATGAGACTGAGTGTTTCCATAAACCACATGGTTAACTCATCAGGCCCTTCCAGGCCAAGTTGAAAATTTTTCATGGCATTGATCTGTTCCAGTTGATCCCTCCAAAGGACGGCCAACTTGACGGCTAAATCGGCACTCCGGTAGGTAATGGTCACATCCGGGTTGGGGTGGATGCCTGGACGGGAAATGACCTTTCCGTCTTCAAAGGTGTAGGACCTCGACAAGGCACGATCACTGGTTTTGATCTGAGCGGTAAAGCTTTTTTCTTTGAGACGTTCCTTAAAAGCGGGATGTAGCATTGCTGAAACCCTGATCAGAAGGGCCACGACCCACAAGATTAGGGAACCTAAGCACCTGGAGAGGGTTCGTGATCTACACAAGAACGTCAGAACTTGATCGGCCATGACTGTCACGAAAGAAGACAGACGAGAGGTCTTGGAAAAAAGGAATAGAACGTCATGAAGGAGACGGCCTAAAGCGTATTTCATCTTCACCCCCAACCATTTTTCTTGGGTCTCATAGAGACGGTCCTCCTAATCCTCTTGGAACTCTTTGAGGTCCGCATAAGAATCCAACGATTCCGGATTTCTTAATGCATCCCTGTTCAGGACCTCCTGCCCCTGGATTACCTTCTTAACAGCCAGTTCCACTTCTTTCGTATTGATTGCATAGGGATGTCCGGGACACCTATAATTTTTCCCGGGACATGTCTTGGTGAGACTTCTTCCCGATGGATTCGCTTTATACTGTTCCTTAGATGGTTTCTAAAGGATCTTGCTAACGATGCCCTTACCCCTGTTCTTTCTGTTCGTGGACTCTTCTCAGGAAGAATCGATCATTTCCTTGTCACTTTCAGAAGATATTCCTTAAGCCGGGTGCGTGATCTTTGGGCCTCCTCTGACGACCATTCTTGAAACCCCCGACCAGTCTTAAAGCCCAGATCGCCTTTCTCAACCTTCTTTTTCAGAAGAGGCGAAGGTTCCGGGGAGCTTTCGATGTATTTCAAGATGTAGTCGTGTATAGCCAGGGTCAGATCAGTTCCAACCATATCCGCAGTTTCCAACGGCCCTAACACAGGGAGCCTTAACCCAAAGCCAAATCTGATACATTCATCCACGGTGGCCGGATCCGCTATCCCCCGTTCAACGATCGAGATAGCTTCTCTCCAGAGTGCATGTTGCAGTCTATTGCCCACAAATCCAGGAACATCCTTATTAACCCGTACAGGATGTTTCCCTACCCCTTTTAGCAACTCGAAGGTTGTATCCACTGCCTCGGTAGATGTGTCTTGTCCCCTGATCACCTCCACCAGCGGAATGAGATAGGGTGGATTCCAGAAATGGGTCCCCAAAATCCTCTCTCCGATCTTCGCTTTCTCAGCGATCTCCGTAATGCTGATGACGGACGTGTTGGTAGCGAGGATCACCTCCTTTGGACAAATAGCGTCTAGGTTTTTGAATATTTCTTGCTTCAGCCCTAAATCTTCGTTGACTGCTTCCACGACGAACTGAGCCCCGGCAGCGGCCTCACTCAAATCCACTGTTGTCTTGATCCTCGCTATGGCAGGTTCTATGTCATCCAGATGCCCAATTCCTTTCTGAGCCATTAGGGTCAGGTTGGAACGGACGTCTTGCAGGGCCTTGGACAAAAGCTCATCATTAAGATCCACGAGGCTCACAGAATAACCCTGCACGGCAAAAATCTGTGCGATCCCATGTCCCATCAGCCCAGCACCGATGACGGCAATATTTTCTATTTTAGACATATGCCCCCCTACCCTGCGGTGTAACCGCCGTCTGCGCAAATAATGGCCCCGGTCAAAAAGTCGGAGGCCTTTGAAGATAGATAGATAACCGTCCCCAGGAAATCTTCAGGCTCTCCCAATCGGCCGATGGGGATTCTTCTGAGGAAATTCTTGTAGAATGCCTGATCATCAAACATCCATTGTGTCAAAGCCGTCCGAAATACTGTGGGCGCGATAGCGTTGACATTAATACCGTACTGCCCCCATTCGCATCCCAGTGATTTTGCTAAAAGATGGACCGCACCTTTGGATGGGCTGTATCCGGTATAGTTGGCCATCCCTAGCTCGCCCCGCGCCGATCCCACGAGGATCACCTTGCCGCCCCTGCCTTGCTCGATCATTACCTTCCCGACCTCTTTGCAGTACAGCCAGGTCCCTTTGACATTGGCGTCCATGATCATTTCCCAGTCCTCTGGGGGCTGGTCAACAATGGGATTCGGCTTGTTTACGCCGGCTGCGGTGATCAATATGTCTATCCCGCCGAATGTATCAACCGTATCTTTTACCACCCGCATGACATCATCATGATCAATAGGCGATCCCGCAGAGTAGCCCGCGACACCCCCGGCTTGTTCTATTTCTCCAACAAGGGGCTTAAGCTTTTCCTCGGTGCGGCCAGTAGCCATGACCTTTCCACCGGCCATTGCCAGTGCCATGGCCGCGGCTTGACCGAAACCACCACTGGCACCTGTGATGAGGGCTACCTTCCCTGAGACATCAAATAAATCCTTGAGCAGGTTCATACCTTTTTTGATCGCCATTTTTCGCTCCTCCCTGTGTTAACAAAAAGATATAACCAGTTATGAAATCGCTTCGCGATTTTATCCGCCTGATTTATGTAACGCTCCACAAGCGGGACCTAAAAAATGAAATTCCTTTACCCCCTACCCTCCCCCTTCGAGAAGAGAGGTGAAATTTCCGCAGGCTATTGATACGTTACTCCCAAACTTACCGACTAGAAGTTAACCTTGTCCGATCCTTTTAGGCCAAGTATTTCTCGGGCATCATCCGATGAAGCGACTTCCAGCCCCAGTTCCCTGGCAAAGCGAATCGCCTTTTCAACCTGTTCGTAGCTGCCTTTTGCCAATTGGTCTTTGCCGATATAGAGGTTGTCCTCTAATCCGACTCTCATGTGCCCACCCTGAATCATATTGACCAACCCCATGGGGAACTGATGTCTGCCAGCAGCACACACAGAGAGTTCAAATTCGCCGAGGACCTTTCGGGCGGTGTTGGTAAGAAACAAGAGGTTGTCCACGGTCGCAGGTATGCCCCCCAGGATTCCCAGCACAAACTGCAAATAGAGGGGTCTTCTTAAAAATCCCTCTGCGATGATCTGTGCGAGGTTGGTGATTTGCCCCACGTCATAGACTTCGAGTTCCGGTTTTGTGTGAGTCTCTTCCATGGTCTTGCAAAAGACCTTGAGGGAAGTAAAGGTGTTCGGAAAAATAAAACTTTCCGTTGATTCCAGGAAATCCTTTTCCCAGGGATATTTGAACTCCTCAACCTTACTCACCACAGGATACAGGGCAAAATTAAGCGAGCCCGCATTGAAGGTGGCCATCTCAGGCTTCAGCTCCCTCACCACCCGAATCCTTTGCTCCGGTGTCATTGTTGCAGTGCCCCCGGTAGTCGGGCTTACCACCAGATTGGTTTTTGACTTGATACCGGTCAAGATCTCTCTATAGATTTCGACATCGGTAGTCGGTTTGCCATCTTCCGGATTCCTGGCGTGTACATGAACAACAGCAGCTCCTGCCTCCTCGCACCGCACGGCCTCATCAATCAGTTGATCGGGGGTTATGGGTAGATAGGGTGACATGGAGGGGGTATGGATATTGCCGGTCAGGGCAGCGGTAATAATTACTTTACCCATTTTTCTCCTTTCAGTCTGGATAATTGATGACCACCAGCATACTTGCCGGCTTGTTGGTCTTGTTGACGATCTCTCTGCCTTCATTGGGGCCAATGGAAAGGCAGTCCCAGGGACCAAGGACGAACTCTTCGGTTTTGGTCTTGACGGTAATCTCTCCTTCCAGAACGAAATAGACCTTCTCCAGGGGATTGTCTTCATAGCCCCACTCGGCCCCGCCGCCCGGAAGAAAATGGGACAGTCCCATCCAAAATTTCTGAGCCCCTGTTTCCTCTTTCCCGTGCAGCCGCATCGCCGTCATACCAAAATGCCCCGGCGCTTCATAGGTTTTTACATCCTTTAATTCGACTTTTTTCATGGCTCGTTCCTTTCTTCAAATTGAAGTAATCATCTAAGACATGTAACGATACGTCCATGACGCCATGGTGGCACGTCACAGTTTATATTCCTTGTACAGGAGTTATGAAGGACAAGCTACAGAGAGGCTTTTCCCGGGAAACAGCTTTCGTTTGCCAGGAAAAGACATTTTTCCTCAATCAACAAGAATTTATTGTGAACTCATATGAGAAGATCTATTGATCTCCCTCATCCACGATGGCTACAATTCTTACTATAGACCCATCGCCCTTCATCCAACGGATAGGAAAGCCAGCAAAGGTACACCTCATACCGGTTACCTTGTCCAGATCACCACCGACGTTTTCATAGCCCATGATACCGTTGCGCAGTAACAGATTGTGACAGGGTTCCCACTCCGGGAAGTCTTCCAGCACATCGTGCCCGGTCTCTTTCTTGTATTCCTCGCAGATATCTGGCCGCAGTGGACCAGGTCCATGGTGAGCGATGGCGGTAGCCAACGGGTGATCCAAAGCC
>CP070673.1:4948060-4955251 GCA_020351915.1 Deltaproteobacteria bacterium | reverse complement strand
AACGACAAGGTCCAGGGCATGGGTGTCTTTTTTTTGGATTATGCCCCACATAGTTTAGATGAGTGGGAGTTTCAAAATGGTTTATATAGATAGAGCCTATGATTCTAAGGCTTAGGGCTCAATAAACCATTTTGAAAAGACCCAGTAAAGGGCCATGTTATAGGGCATAACCAAAAAAAAGACACCCATGCCCTGCAAGAAGCTTAACAATCAATAGGTTAGGTTTCACTATGACATGGCCCTGACCGTAGGTTTATCCCGTCTCCTACGTTCATCGGGGTTTGGCAGCCAACCTCAACACACACTAAAACGGCGTTCCAATAGTAAATTCCCAAACGCTTGACGGTTCATCGGGCTTCGGGTCAAGATTTTTCCCCCATTCCAACCGGAGAGGTCCTGCCGGCGAATACCACCGTATCCCTCCCCCGGCGCCCATCCTAATTCCACTAAAGGTATAGTCTTCATCCTTGGTGAAAACATTTCCCGCATCAAAGAAGACGATACCGACCACTCCTTGATCCTTAATCAAGGGAAATCTGTACTCAAGATTGTAAGCCATCATCTTTTCTCCACCGATCCTGTCACCGGTATCCGGGTCAATAGGTGAAATAGATCCGTAATCGAAACCCCTGACGGTATTCATCCCTCCCAGTGTGAATTTTTCATAAACAGGCAGTTTGCCACCTGACCGCTGCTCAACAAAGCCCCATCTGCCCTGCACCGAAAATGCGGAATCCCAGAAAAAAGGGAAAAACCAGGCTGATCTGGCATGGTATTTGGTAAAATAATTGTCACCTCCGAGGACCCCTCCGGCATATTCTACCCGTAAGACATTGAAAGAACCCCTCCTGGCATTAAAACGTCTGTCGCGACTATCCCTCATCACACCAAAGGTCATGCTGCTGGTCACATTTCTTCCCTCCATATCCTTTATTTCCTGAGCGGCTGTCTCTAATATGTCCGAAATCTTAGCATCGTCATAGGTATAGATGACAGAACCCCTGGTGAAATCAAGGCCTAGGGGAAAACCAAACCGCAATCTTCCTCCACGGCTATCTTTAGTGTATTCGTCATATTCGTATTCCCAGTCATAGAGATCTATACCCGCTAATAGAGGCTTACCAAAGAGCCATGGCTCAGTAAAACGTATGGTATATCTGGTGGCCTTGCTGCTCACAGAAACCCGTGCTGATAGCGAGTGCCCGCGGCCAAAGAGGTTGCTCTCTGATATTTGGAAAGTCCCCATAGCCTTTTCTTCCGAACTGTATCCAACACCAAGAGAAAGCATGCCGGTGGATCTCTCCTTAACATTTATGTCGAGGATCATGTTGTCACCGCTGCTACCCTTTTTTGTGTTTACCTGGACATCCTCAAAAAAACCGAGGCGATGAAGATTCTGAGCGCTCCTCTGTAACTTCTGCGCGCTGAAATATCCTCCTTCAACAACCTCCAACTCCCGCCGAATAACCTTATCTCTTGTTCTATCATTTCCTGTGATTTCTATCCGCTCAAATTTAACCTTCTCACCCTTTGAAATCCGGTACGTAATATCAACGGTATGTCCTTTGTCATCCTCTTTGATCTGGGGGGAAATATCGGCAAAGGCAAAGCCTTCGTTTGCATAAATCTCACTTAACTTCAATGCATCAGACCTGATAACCTCTCTGTTATAGACCTTCTCCTCCGTTATTTTGAGCGCCTTATGGAGCTCATCAGCCTCTTTTATGAGGTCACCCTCGAGACTTACCTTCCTGATGGTATAGTGGGGGCCCTCGTTAATGGTAATAGTAATAATAAAGCCCTCGTCTTTATGGTAAGAAATATCGGGCTCGCCTACTTGCGCCTTTATATAGCCGTTATTATGGTAAAAGGATTTTATTTTGGATATATCACTTTCCAGTTTTTTTCTATCCAACTGACCAGAGTTAGTGAGAAATGATAAGAACCACTTTTCACCGGTGTCCATAATGTCTTCCAGGTCACCATCATCAAAGTTAACATTCCCTATAAATTGTATCTTCTTTATGAAGACCTTGTCTCCCTCTGTAATCTGATAGGTAAGGGCCACCTCATTGTTCGGAAGCTCCTCGATCCGTTCCCTTATTTCAACATTATGATATCCTTCCTGATGGTAATGATCTCGCAGTCTTTCTATGCTATCTTTGATAGCTGTTCTATTAAGGATAGCGTATTTCTTGATGCCGACTACCTCCTCCAGGTCTTCTTGGTCGATCTTCTTGTTGCCCTCAAAGGTAATCTTGCCGATCGATGGTTTTTCGCTCACCTTGAAGGTAACTATTTTACCTCCTGGACCATCCTCGACATCTATTTGGACATCCTCGAAAAAACCCATCCCATATACGGATCTGAGATCTTTATTGAGTGCCTCAGGGTCAAAAATAATCCCCTTTTGGCTCTCAATTGCCGCAAGGATAGCGTCGGTTTCAATCCGTTTGTTTCCCGCAATAGACAGTGAATCTATCTGAGCAACACCTATAATTCGGTTTTTTGCTGCTACTGCTAACCGATCAATTATCTCCACTAACTTATCTATCCTATCTCCTACGGCAAAAATGGAAAAAGGTCTCCTTTTCCTTGACATGGGAATAGCAGTGAGGTCAACGCTCATCTTCTCTCCGATCTGTGTGAGGCTTCCTCCTATCAGCCAATCAATATTGTTATCTCTTCCCACTCTCCTGACAAGATCAACATCCGAAAGCGGTATCCTGGAAAGCTCACTCTTGTTTGTTGCCGCCGGATCCATAACGTCAAAGCCTTCCCGCGCCAATCTGGCTGTCATCATGGCTTGGAGACCCTCGGCTAGATGGTCCATAGGCTTCAACGTATGAATTTCGAAATGAAGAACGGCTATCCTGGTTGATGACTCCGCACCTTCAGCCGAGGATATCATGAGGGAGATTGCTAATAACAGAGCAGCGAAGGGTGCCCATACACAGGCATTATAAGACCATGTCTTTCGAATCATTGATGTACTCGTTGCCGGGTGCTCGTTCCTGGTTACCTGTTCTGCTAACTATTTTCGGTCTACTGTTGTTTGCTCGCCGGAGGCGGATTCGAAAACACGAGTAACGAGTAGCCCGTAACAGGCTGTTGCCGAAATCCCTTTTCGCTTGGGCTAAGACGTTTTTTGATTAATCTAAGGCTCGCTCCAGTCCCGACTTGTCGGGATTCGCTAAAAGTCTGTTGGCAAAACGTTTTAATGACCGGTCAAAGGGATTTCCATTTGGGCAACAGCCCGGTAACAAGTGACACGTGATCTTTATTCAAACCTGCCATCAACAAGGAGCAATTGTCTGGACATCTGGTGAGCTAGCTCCAGATTATGAGTGGCTATAATGAGGGCCAAGCCTTTGCTCTTATTGAGGGAAAGCAGCAGCTCTGTGATCTCATTGCCTGTAACCTTATCCAAATTTCCTGTGGGCTCATCTGCCAAAAGCAGCTGGGGCCCCATAATCAAGGCTCGGGCAATTGCAACCCTTTGTTGTTCTCCTCCGGAAAGCTCTCCAACCCTGTGACGGAGCCTATCTCTTAAACCCATCTGAGAGAGTATAGCAACAGCCATCTCAGTGGATTTTTCCTGGCTGTAGCCCGAAATGAGGGCAGGGATCTTGGTGTTTTCCTCGGCGTTGAATTCAGGAAGAAGATGATGTAACTGGAAGACAAAGCCTATTTCCCGATTCCTGATCTTACACAGGCCGAGCTCATCCGTCTCATACACATTCCGGTGTTTGAAAAAGACAGTACCCTTAGATGGTGGCTCGAGTGTTCCCATAATATTAAGAAGGGTTGACTTGCCGGCCCCAGAGGGACCTGTTATGGAAAGGGATTCACCTGGGAGTACCTGTAAGTCAATGCCCTTGAGCACATTGATTACCGTGCCGTTATTCTCAAAGCTCTTATGGATATTCTCTATGTGCAGGAGAGGTTTCATTCGTATCGCAACGCCTCCACGGGATTTACCTTGGAAGCCTGCCAGGACGGGTAGATAGTGGCTAGGAAAGAGATAATTACTGCTGCAAATACAATGGAGATAACATCTAACCACTCCATTCTAACAGGCAAGGTGGTGATATAATATACGTCCGGGGGAAGTTTGATAAACTTGTATCGTGCCAGAATATGGCAGAGAAAAGATCCAGACATCAGGCCCAACAAGGTACCGACAAGCCCAACAAAGAGGCCCTGAAAGATAAAGATAGACATGATACTCTTTGGCGATGCTCCCATGGTTCTGAGTATCGCAATATCGCGATTCTTTTCCATCACCATCATAACCAGGGAACTAATGATATTGAGAGCACCTACCAGAACGATCATAGTCAAAATAATAAACATGGTTACCTTTTCAAGTTTCAAAGCAGAAAATAGGCTCCTGTTCATCATCTTCCAGTCTTTGGTCCAGTAAGGATAGCCAAGCTTCCCCTGAATGTCTTTTCCTATCGTATCACTCTGATCTATGTCTTTAACCTTTAATTCGATTACTGTCACCTCATCCCCAAGGGAGAGGAAATCCTGAGCATCAGGTAAAGAGAGGTAAACCATTGAACTATCATATTCATACATCCCGGATTCAAAAAGGGCCTTTACCTTAAATTGACCTTCACTGGGTACCCTTCCTAATGGGGTCAATTTGCCTATAGGTGATACCAAGGTTACGGTATCTCCTGGCACCGCTCCTATCTGTTTGGATAACTGACTACCAAGGATGATTCCCGGTGGATCAGTCCCGGAGTCCTTTAAAAGGTCGACAGACCCTCCCCTTATCATGGAATCAATGTCTATTACCGTACCAACTGTAGCAGGATCTATACCCCGTAGAACGGCTCCTGAGATGTTGCCATAACTTTTTATCATTACCTGGCTATAAACAACTGCTGTTGCTGAAAGCACGCCGTCTGCTTCCAATGCCTCTTGGATTACCCTCTCTGTATCGCTAATACCCCCCTTATAGCTCAAGATAAGCAGATGTGAATTTACACCCAGTATCTTTTTCATCAAATCTTCCCTGAAACCGTTCATGACTGCCAGAACTACAATCAGGGCCATAACGCCTATCATAATGCCTAAAATGGAAATAGCCGTTATGACAGAGATAAATCCTTGCTTTCTCTTTGCCTTGAGGTATCTGAGAGAGAAAAATGTTTCAAAAGACATAGCGGTTAAGTGCCTAAAGTGAGCTAAAGTTGGAAGTTCATAAAGTTCCTAAACACAAAGAACCCAATAAACTCAACAAATTCAACTATTTCTTCCTCATATGGGGGAAGAGTATGACATCCCGAATAGAGGGAGAATCAGTCAAGACCATAACCAGTCGGTCGATTCCAATGCCTTCTCCTGCTGTAGGTGGCAGCCCGTATTCCAATGCCCTGATATAATCCTCATCCATAAACAGGGCCTCTTCATCACCTGAGTCCCTCAGGGAGACCTGTTCAAGAAATCGCTCCCGCTGATCATCCGGGTTATTAAGTTCGGAGAAGCCATTCGCAATCTCCTTACCACCAACGAATAATTCAAATCTCTCTGCGATCTCAGGTTCTGTATCCTTTCTCCTTGACAGGGGGCTTACCTCTATCGGGTAGTTGACAATGAAGGTAGGCTGAATTAATTTCGGCTCGACAAGGTGCTCAAAAAGCCCCATAATTACTTTTCCTCTCTCCTCACGATCGGTTACCTCAACTCCCTTGGATTTCGCAAAATCCCTTAAGGCCTGATTATCAGACAGGGCATTTTCAGGCACGCCACCCATGTGCACCAGAGAATCGGTCAGCGAGATCCTGGGCCATGGGGTAGTAAAATCTACCCTGTTCCCCTGATAGGTGATAGTCGTCGTATCAAACAGCTTCTTGAGGAGGCATAAAATAAGTTCTTCAGTTAACTCCATAAGATCCTCATACGTTGCATAGGCAACATAGAATTCCAGCATGGTGAATTCGGGATTGTGATTGGTTGATATCCCCTCATTGCGAAAATTCCTGTTTAATTCATAAACCTTCTCTAACCCTCCCACAACAAGCCTTTTCAAATAGAGCTCAGGGGCTACTCTCAGATAAAGCTCCATGCCCAGTGCATTGTGATATGTTTTAAATGGTCGGGCTGTTGCACCACCTGGAATCGATTGCATCATTGGGGTCTCTACTTCGATAAAGTCTTGGTTATCAAAAAACTCCCTTATGGCCTTGATAATTCTGCTTCTTAGAATAAAGGCCTGTCTCACATTATCATTAACCATCAGATCAAGGTACCTCTGGCGGTATCTCGCTTCCACATCTACCAACCCGTGATACTTTTCTGGCAGGGGCCTTTGGGATTTCGAGAGAAGAACAACAGAGTCAGCCAGGATCGTTAATTCATTTGTCTTTGTCCTAAAAGGCTTCCCGGTAATCCCTACATGATCACCTATATCTATCAACCTGAAGGTCTCAAAATTATCATCGCCGACCCGATCCTTGCGGATGTATGCCTGGAGTTGACCAGTTCCATCCTTAATGTGAATGAAAACCGCTTTCCCAAAATCCCTCATGGACATAACCCTACCTGCCAGGGTGAAGGTCTCGGTTTTCTTACTCAGTGCATCGTGGTCAAGCTTACCGAAACGTTTTACCACTCCCTCGACGGTAGTATCTCTCCTGAAGCCTGATGGGTACAAGTTAAGGCCTCTTGACCTCAATTCCTTAACCTTTTCCTTCACCTCCTTGATTAACCTACTCGACTCATCCATCAACAAAAAACACCTTTCAATTATATAGTATCAAAAAAATCTCTCTCCCCGCCTTGGTTTCCGGGGTCCTGAGTCCGTATAAGGGACTCTAAAACAAATCTTCTCTTGACTAATTACTACATTTATTTTAAGGGCTTAGGTGTAATCCAATTATAGCTGTTAGTCAAGACAAAAGACTAAATTAGCGGGCGTTTACTACTTCCTATTTATGTTAGCAAAAAAATAGAAACAGAATTATTCAAAGGATGGACACCATGGCCAAACTCTTATGGAAACCGTCGGAAGAGAGAATCAAAAACTCAAACATGTACAAGTTTATGAACTTTGTTAACGAGCGGTACGGAACGAACTTCACCGAATACCGACCCCTCTATACATGGTCAGTTGACAATATCCCTGAGTTTTGGGCCACTTTTTGGGACTTTGCCGATATAAAATACTCAAAGAGCTAT
>CP070673.1:4940748-4947960 GCA_020351915.1 Deltaproteobacteria bacterium | reverse complement strand
AATTCAGCTCGATATAGAGACGAACTCATTCTACAAGGAAGTACTAGCAAACCCTTGATGGATTTGCGCCAGGGCGGGTGCAGTTTACTATGGTATTTTCAAGCGCTATTTTCCTTTTCGGTTTTCTCCCGGGGGCAATCGTTGCCTACTATGTCCCCCACTTGCTGACCCAGAGAAAACTGGGCAATCTCATTCTTCTTGTTTTCAGCTACATCTTTTATCTTTACGGCGCGGCCGGCTTTCTGCTGATCCTCTTGCTCTCAACCGTTGCCGATTATGTGATCGGGCTCCTGATGGACCGGCACGGACGGCGCAAAGATTTGTGGCTGAGCCTCTCGGTGCTGATCAATATCGGGCTCCTGGTCTATTTCAAGTACGCCAATTTCTTTGTGGGGGAGTTAAACAGCGTTCTCACCGGATTAGGATTTTCTCCGTTCGAATGGAACGAGGTTCTTCTCCCCATAGGTATTTCATTCTTCACCTTTCAGAAACTCAGCTATGTCATCGATGTTTACCGCGGAAAGAGCCGTGCTCTTGAAAATTTTGTTGACTTCGCCTTGTACGTCGCCAACTTTGCGCGGCTCATCGCTGGACCAATCGTGCGGTTCAGCTACATCCTGAATCAGCTCAAGGGGCGCAAGGAGTCATGGGACTTGTTTTTCACGGGCATTCTGCGCTTCTGCTGGGGGCTGGCTAAGAAGGTGATGATCGCCAATGCCTGCGGCCAGATTGCGGACGTCATTTTCGGCACCAACCTCGGGTTGCTTGACACGAAAAGCGCCTGGCTCGGCTCCATTGCCTACACCCTTCAGATCTATTTCGATTTCTCAGCATATTCGGACATGGCAATAGGTCTGGGTCTCATGTTTGGGTTTACATTTCCCGAAAATTTCAATCGCCCCTATTCTGCCCTCAGCATCACCGATTTTTGGCGGCGCTGGCATATTACGTTAAGCCGCTGGTTCAGGGATTACCTCTACATTCCCCTGGGCGGCAACCGCCGAGGAGATACGAGAACCTGCATTAACATGGCTGTCGTTTTTGTGCTTTGTGGACTCTGGCATGGAGCAAACTGGACGTTTTTGCTTTGGGGGGTGTACCACGGCGTATTCCTGATCCTGGAACGTATTACCGGCATCCGTGATGTTGCTCCTGAAAAATGCCGGACCGCGCGCCGAACGGTAACACTGTTTATCGTTACCCTGGGCTGGGTGCTTTTCCGCTCCCAAGACATCTCTCAGGCAGCGGGATTTCTGGGGGCAATGTTTACGGCCACTGATTTGCCAATCTCCTATGAGTTGAGCCTGGCGTTGAACTACCGCAATGTCTTGTTCATGGTGGCAGCGTTGACGGTGTTTTTCATGCCCCGTGAGTTTTCACCGATCAGAATTCTGATCAGCAGAAGAGACCCCATCTCGTTAACCGCTGGCGCCGTAATGATCCTGCTGCTGCTTCCGTACTGCGTAGCGCTCATTGTGGGCGGGGCGAATAGTCCGTTTATTTACTACAGGTTCTAAGCGTACGATGAAAAAGGCCTTTTCCCTCACATTTCTTTTTCTTTTGCTTGTGCCCGCCGTGGTATGGCTGATCGGGCTTGATTCAGGCCCCAATGCAAAGAGCAAAAAGCCTAACCCGCCCAGACCATATGGGAATGCTCTTCTAAGAGTGGACTATTACCGCTCGTTCGATCAGTATTTTAACCGCAACTTCTCTCTGCGACGTCCGCTCACATTGGCCAAGAACTGGCTGGACTATCATATATTTAGGACCACGGACGCAACTGGTGTCCACATCGGTAGGAGCGAATGGCTTTATAGCCGAAAGTCAATCGAGGACTACAGGAAGGAGGCCTGCAGAGAGAAGGCGGATGTCGGCCGGATGTCTTTGGAGCTTCAGGCGCTTGAAAAGATAATCGAGGCCTCAGGACGGCGGTTCTTATTTATTGTCGCTCCGAACAAGTCCACCATTTATCCCGAGCATGTTGGTTCTGTTCCCAATACCGCCGCGTGCAACCGCAGCCGGTACGATCTGCTCCTCGAAAACATCGCGGAATACCCGCTGAGGAGTTTTGTAAGGCTTGACGAACAGCTTCGGAATGCAAAAAAAGGCCGTGCGCTGCTGTACGGCAAGACCAGCACCTACTGGAACGGGCGAGGCGCGATGGTCGCCGCCGAAATTCTGCGCCGGCGGATCTTCGACGGCTCCATAAAAGCACTCGCCGTGGACTACCATCCATCCGGCAACGTGGGGATTGGGGATCTCTACGGTCAGCTGATGGGCTTCCCCTCTTCATCTGAAGATAGTCCTTTCCAGAGCTTCGCGAATCCCCTCCGACCCGGGCTCCCTACCGGGCTTCTCTATGGCGACGCTTTCACGAAGGATCTCCTCCCCTTCGTGGCGCAGATGTTTAGGCAGCTGGATGTGATCTCATCCGACCGAGTACCGTCAAGACAGCACAGGGAAAATGTGCGAGCCTACGATCTCATAATGCTCGAGAGGGCCGAATCCGAACTGGCCACGCTTCACGTAGACCTTGACGAAATCTTCTCATTACTTGAGCCCGAGGTACAGATCTTGGAGAGATATCCCCTCGGCCTACAGGCGGCGGTGCCAGTTTCACACATTTCCCTGGATTTAGGAAAATATGGTTTGCAGATAAAGTCAATGGGCCCCGAATCCTCCTTTGAACTCACATCCGTGCCAGGCTCAGATGAGAGTACTTTCAGGGTGCTGAAGCTATCGATTGCTGCATCGCATTCTAGCCTCATGGCAGTTACCTGCCTGACCGATATCCCCTATGTAGTACCAAGATCCTTAAAGCAGGGGGTAACGGAAATCTACCTGCCCCTCCCCTTTCAAAAGGCGGTGTCTCTGCGCATCCGAGCTGGCAAAAGGGCAGGTCTGTTTGTGCTCCGTTCTGCTGAAGTTCTTGGCTTTACGGAAGATCAGAGTATCCAGGAGCCGCCCTCGGATACTGTCACTGCCGCAAAAACCGATGAGGAAACCGAGGCCCATTCCCTGCGCCAGGGATCGACCGAGGGTATTTCTGAACCGGCTCCTCACGCTGGTTTTTCATCGGCCGAACCAGATGCACCTGCATCAGAGTCCGGCTCGGAAATGTTTACCTCGGAAGGATCGGAGGCCTCGACTACAGAGGAGCCTGTGTCTAAGGTCGCAGATCAGGATGCCGAACAGGCTCTTGTGGATAGGGATTCGGAGGAGGCCATAGCGCTATCCAAGGTTGAGATCGACAATTCGATCACCGTGACAGACAGCCTGGATGTGGTTACCCCCGATGAGACCGAACCATGGCACTCACAGGAGCGTGCGCTTGAGGTAACGGATCAGGTGACTAAAAAGGCCTCTATGAATGAGGATTCGGAGGAGGCCATAGCGCTATCCAAGGTTGAGATCGACGCTCCGGTCACAGTGGCCCAAAGTGAAGAATCGATTGCTACCTACAAAGATATCACCCCCGGCGATGTCATGGTGCTGCTCCAGCAAAGGCCTTCAATCACCCTGGCCGATTTTGAGGACGGCCGTATCTTCCAGCGCAAAGGTGCCGACGCGGACATCACCGTTTCCGGAACATACACCGGCACCCCAAAGGCAATTGAGGCGAGGGTGGTTAGGGACAGCACCTTTGAAGAGATCGTGCCATGGACAGTGATCGACCCCTTTCCGCGAAACGGAATTTTTTTAGGGGTGCTTCCTGATGTGCCTCAGGGCGGGTGGTACAACATTCACGTGCGACACGGCAAAAACCACACTGTTTCAAGCAACGGTAGCCACAGGTGGGGCATAGGAATACTGGTCGCTTGCCTCGGGCAATCAAACATGAAGGAATGGTTTTACAAAGGTACCGCTTTAGGAGCGCATCCACTGGTGCGGAAATACACCCCAAAGGGTTGGGCAGAGCTTGGCAGTATGGGTAATGGGGCCATCGCTTTCGGTAGCAGGATAATAGAACGACTCGGTGTCCCCATCGGCCTGCTGGATTATTCTAAGAATGGCTCGGGGCTGAGGAAAGAAGCGGACTGGGGCACGGGTTACTGGGAAGACACGTCCCCCGATTCGATTTATGATCGTTTCATTGGTGGCGTATCGGAGATAGGGGGCGCGGTGGAATTTGTCATCTGGATTCAGGGCGAAGCAGACGCCGCGCGAGGCACAGTAACGGAGAACGAGTACGCAGAATCACTCGAGAGCTTTATCACAAATCAGGTAAGAGCCGACGTCCACAATGGCTCCCATCGTGAATACCTGCCCTTTCTTATCGTCACGATGGTCAAACGTCCCGGAGGCAAAGACAAACCCCACCAAGCCATCCGCAACGCCCAAAAGCATGTTGCAGAAAACGTTGCCGACTGTTATTTGGCGGCCACGACCCTCGATCTCAAGAATCAGGGCAGACAGCACCTCACCCCCGATGCATTCATACCCATGGGACACAGAGTCGCTCAAGCGGTTTTATTTATCTTAGGCGAAGAGAAATACTACCGCGGGCCCGAGGTAGTGGAGGTGAAGCGCATAGACGCCCGTACCGTAGATGTAAGAATTGAACACAGAGGTGGGACGGATTTCACACCAGATTCAGGAATTTCCGGATGGGAAATACTGGTGAAGGGGACTCCCATACCTATCGCGGAAGTTTACCGGCATGACCCCCAGACAATCAGGATTATCCTCAACAGCCCACTTACCGACAGAGCAACCATTCGCTACCTGTATGGTTCAATGCCGGATGCGAGCAACCCCGTCCTCGACAATTCAGCCATGTGCCTTCCCCTTGAGGAATACCAAGCGGAAACTCAATAACACTACTGCCGCATTCTTTCTCCGAACCTACTATCCGGGTTCATGCAATTCCCTCTCCTACAATTAATCAGTTTTTATCCAAAAGGAAGGAGTTAGGGAAATGAAGATATAGAATAGTTGTTACTGTTTTGGGGTGACAATTGTTGATGCGCCTGTAAAAAGTCCTTTTTGCAGGCAATTGCGAATTTAGGGATTCAGGAATTGCGAATTATTGTCAGTAGTCAGCCCTAAGGGCATTACTCCAAATCCTGATGTTTTTGACTTTTTACGAGATCATCAATTCTTAGAGCTGAGATATTTTGAACAGGTATCACAACCCAAACGCTAGAAGCAGAAACTTACAGACAACGCCTTTAAAAGTGAACGTTTCTAAAAACTTCAAATCAGACAAATTGCATAACCTTTGCTTTATGGCAGATATGGCAACTATAATCGATATCTGGTGAGCCTAGAATAGATACCTATCAAGATTAAGATTCCTGCAAAATAACATTATTTCTTGATATTTCATATTTGATGCCGTAGACTTTACTCAACAGGGCCAGTCACGGCAGAAAAGACCTCATGCCCCTGCCGATATTGCAAACTATTTGATGCTCTCAATAGTAACTGAATTCCAATTGAACGAATTCTACAGGAGTCGGTTCCAGGTGGAATCAGCTCACCCGCGTATTAGAAATCCATTCAAGCCAAGAAATGTTTCCATCTCCCCGTGGAATGTTTGGCACACATTCCACGGGGCAAACCCTAGTCGAATGCAATAATCCTTATGAAACAGGCCTGCAACGCTCCAGCTTCAAGTGTGGGGCGAAGTTCGCAATGCACAGCCAAGGACTCCAGAGGCGCATCCCCAATAATACGAATCTGCTGCGGTGCTATGATAGCAAGATCATTGCTTTAAAAATTGGTTCTGCAACGCCCGGAAATCAGAAGCGTACACTTTAAGAAAGGAGGGACAATGGAGGCATCAAAAAGTGGTGGGATTGAGGATTTAAATGGCTTCGCTATGGAAGTGATCCGTCGTTCAGGCGAGGAAGCGCTATCCTATTACGGTAAAGGTAGTTCCAAGATCAAATTCGATGAGGAGTTGGTCACAGAAGCGGAGCTCTATCTCGTGAACTTTTTTCAGGATGAACTCCACACTCATTTTCCTGAGCACCAGGTGTTCGAAAACAGCCAAGGGAACAAGGACTATTCTCACGAGGAGAAGCGATATCTCTGGATCTATGACGCATTGGATGGGGTTGCCAATTTTCAGGCAGGAATCCCCATCTGGGGAATCTCCCTGGCGCTCCTTGAGAATTTCTGGCCCATTTTAGGCGTCTTCTACATGCCTGCAACCGGAGATCTTTTTCACGCTCAGGTAGAGCACAAGGCCTTCTGGGGAAAAAAGCAGATCCGCGTTTCTGTGCAAGAGGAAATTAATGATGAGAGCCTCCTCCTCACCTACTCACGATTTCACCACCATTTCGACTCCACCTTTCCCGGGAAAATCCGCGATTTCGGAAGCACTACTGCCCACATTTGCTATGTTGCCGCCGGTCGGGCCGAGGCCGCCGTTATTTCCAACGAGACCTATCGGGACCTCGCTGCGGCTCGCGTCATTCTTGAAGCAGCAGGAGGAAAGATGTACAAGCTAGATGGGAGCGAGTTTTCATTGGACGATTACCTGGATGGGCAAAGGATAGACGATCATCTCCTGGTCGCGGCCCCGGATACCTACGCAGATGTTCGTGGTTATTTCAAGGATATTGGCTAACGGGTCTTCTTTGTTGGCGAAGGAGAATTCTATGTATCTGAAGGATTCTTAAATATTTGGTAACCGTTCAGGGTTCAGAGGTTTCCCGATGAAATCGGGATTCGGGGTTAGTGAAGGTTAACAAAAGAAGCAATCTTGAACCCCGCCTGCCATCTCTGCCCGCCATAAGTCTGGCGGGCCAGTCCGCACTACGGCAGGCGGGCGTCGAGCAGGGGTGAACTCCGCACCTGTGAACGCCTACAATATTTGATGCGACCGGTCTAAACGCCCATTGTGTAGCTGCAGCGCAGAAGATTCTTTAATGATGAGTAAAGCATCTAAAACTGGCCTCGCCAGAAGGAGATACGACCGACTGGCCTTTTTGTATGATCTCCTTGAGGCACCTATGGAACGGTTGCAGTTCGCCTCATGGAGGGCCAGGATCCGGGATCGCATCATTGGGAATCAGGCCCTAGAGGTAGGTGTAGGAACCGGAAAAAACCTCCCCTATTACCCCCGGGATATACAGGTTATTGCCGTGGACTTCAGCCCCCGCATGCTGGAGCGGGCACAAAGTAGGGCTTCGGTTCTGGGCCTTGAGGTGGAGCTTCGGGAGATGGACGTGCAGAATCTGGCATTCCCGGACTGCGTCTTTG
>CP070673.1:4930805-4940648 GCA_020351915.1 Deltaproteobacteria bacterium | reverse complement strand
CCCGTCCCTCTTTCTTGTGCCGTATTCTGATACCTTGCAGTGCGAAGACTTGGGGACCTCCGTTTTAGCATCGCCAAGTTGACTGGCCTTACTCAGTCTACGGCGAGCAAGGCTGTGGCTAGAAGTAAGGTATCTCATTGCATGAGAATCTTGGGCAGAGGTTGTCAATATGTCAATGTTTCATGGACGCCCCCTAACACAACATCCTTATAGGTAGAATATCTTTTACAAAAAATGGCTAGGAACAAATTCCAACTAAAAACACCCTGGAGATACAAAAGACTATTCCTGGCGTTCCTCTGTATTGTGGCAATCGCTGTCATTTCCCTCGCCAAAGGGATCGGTGAAGGCCAGAATCCAGAGAACCTTGAGGAAGTAATCTGGGTGGGACATGTCAGGTTTGATTTTAGAAAAACGGAAAGATATAACGGGCAGAGCTCTGCAAGGAGGGAAAACGTCAAGGCGTCCAACAAATGGAAAGAAGCATTTAACGCCCATCTCACGATCAAGGCCTGCGGTAAAGCAGGAAATCTTCATATTCAGGGTATCTCCGGCAATCTGAATCTGAATTATGATCATCAATACCGCTGGAAAAGGGACCACCAAAGTTGTCTTGATGAACGGGCTCGAGTTGAGAGGATCGTTCGTCCAGGGGATAGGGAATATGAAAATGAGCAGAGAATTGGTTCTATTTCCGGTCAGCCAAGTGGAATGATTGATCTCAATTTGATTCCCGGCTCTCATACCTACTATCTCAGCGCCGTTGGGGAAATCCCTTATAGATTAAGTATTTACGGCGAATCGGGCACTATATGGGCCTGTTCAGGAAGAGATCAAAGAAGTCCCGTCCCTCAGAGGCCTTCTGAAGTATCCTTGCCTTTTGCGTTGATAACCTCCGGAGGAGCCGGAAAAGAAATATCCGGCAAAAAAGACCTATCCCCGAGCGCTGAGGAGAAAAAGAGAAGAAATGATTCTTTACAGCGAGGACTCGGAGAGGATATTGATGAGGGAACGGGACACTATGATGAGACAATCACTGCTGAATGGCGCTTTGCTGCTAAGGATCCCTGCCAGGATGTCATCCGACAAGTTCAAAACGATCTTGCTTTCGCGGAGGCCTATGCCGATAAGAAGATCCAGGATTTTGCCTCAACTCTCGATGAATACAAGAATCTTATAGGTGACAAAGCATACAAAATCATACACGGGAAGCCGCCAAGTCGTCAACAAGGGGACTTCGAAGAAGAAGATTCGCCCTTTGTTGATCCCGAAACCTGCGAGATCGTCGGTTTAGAAGATTATCGGCAAAAATTGGCTGATAAATGCAAGCATGATATCATCATCGAGTCTATAGAGGCTCATGAAGAAACGCATCAGCAACAATGTGAGAAATTCAAGAAAGAAATGCTTTCAGGTAATCCTCATATTAAAGGAATGATGGAAGTAACAGCCTATAAGACCGGCATACGGGTTCTGCTTGACTGGCTAGAAACTTACTGCCTGAACTACGACACTTCTGGGGATAGAACTCGGTTAGAGAAAATCAGGAATTAAATGGTCATGCGTGTGGAGGGGCACATACTATATTCCCCCTGTCAAGGATTTAGCGCATCAACTTAAGGTGCGAAAACAATATGACCACATCCTAAATAATAAGTATTGACACCCCACCTCATCTCCCCGTTGGAATTCTAAAGATTTTCCTTGATTTCACACATTCTAGTGTGTAATATTCTGTGTGAATTTATTTGGAGGCGGTCATTATGGCAACGAATTTACAGGTTGATGATAGACTTATTATAAAAGCCGTTAGACTCGGGGGGCACAAGACGAAGAAGGCTGCTGTCACAGAAGCCCTAATCGAATATATAGAACATTTGGAGCAAGAAAAAATTCTTTTGATGTTTGGGACTGTGGATTACGATCCTGAATATGATTATAAGAGACAGAGACGACGGTCATGAAGGTTATTGTGGACACAAGTATATGGTCCCTGGCACTTGGGCGCGGCAAACAAAGTGCTTTTCCTTCGGTTCAAGAGCTTCGAAACCTGATCCAAGACCACCGAGTCCAAATGATTGGTCCCATACGTCAGGAGATCTTATCGGGCATTCGCAGCGAATCTCAATTCAAAAAGCTCCAGAAACATCTAGAAAGCTTTCCTGATCTCCCAATTCTTACCGAGGACTACGTGACAGCTGCCACATTTTTCAATCTCTGCCGTTCGAAAGGTGTCCAGGGATCAAATACTGACTTCTTGATTTGCTCAGTCGCAATTCGGAACAGGTTTTCCATTTATTCGACAGACAAAGACTTTGAGCTTTTTTCTAGACATTTACCTATATTGCTTCACCGACCTAAGGAATTCCGGCAATTGCATGAAGACTGACCGGGCAAAACCAATGCCTTTTGTTATTTTGTGCAGTTTACATAATTATGGGAGTATTCTTCTGCCTTGGTTTCTAACTGCCCGGCAGCTTATGCATCGCTTTACGCAGCATGTATTATCAAAAATATCTTTTGACTTTATTAACAACAATGTATATACTTGGGATAAACATTTATTTTAGAGGAGAAGGCTAGGATGTTAACCAAAATTCATAAATGGGGAAATAGCCAAGGGTTGAGATTCCCCAAGACTATCCTTAAGGAAGCTCAAATTAATGTGGGGGACGAAGTGAATGTTACTGTTCAAGATGGTAAAATCATCATAGAAACAGTGAATAAGCTGCGAAATATGTATAACCTTGAAGAACTGGTATCAAAAATACCAAAAGATTATCGAACTGAAGAAGTTGATTGGGGTCCTCCTGCTGGAAAGGAAGAGTGGTAGTTGTCTAATTATATTCCCAAAAAGGGAGATTTAATCATAATAACTTTTGATCCCCAGTCGGGTCATGAACAAAAGGGCAGACAACCTGCATTGGTAATAAGTAATACCCTGTTTAATAAGCACACAGGCCTCGCCATCGTGTGCCCAATCACGAATACCTACCGGGACTTCCCATTCCATGTGAAGATACCTGAACAGTCATCACTAACCGGGTATATTATGGTTGAACAAGTCAAATCTATTGATTTCGTAAGCCGAAAAGTCAAATATGTTGAGACAGCACCTTTGAAAACAGTAAATGAGGTTCTTGGCATTTTGGATGCCTGCATATACTGGGGCGCCTAACTGCCTCAACTCGGACGTGAGGAATCCTCGCGGCTTTGTACCGTGGAGACGTGGAGTCACATATATTTGATAGTCTCAGCCCTTCTTCGCAAAAGTCCATCAGCAGTTGAATGAGGATAGGGGGACGGGGCTAAACAATTAATCAAAAAGCGGAAACACGGGGGTTATCTTATTATTGGGCCGTAAGAGAGCGCCACGGCTTGGAATGAGCCAACCGGGGGAAGTGTACGCAGGAAGAAGAGGGCAGCGCATAGCAAACGAAAAAGGCATAAAATTTACATACTGATTTATTTATCTGCTTAGCCCCGTCCCTCTTTCTCGATTCGTAAATTCAACAATCTAAGTCTATTCGAATGCAAAACCATTTCATCCTTACACCTTTTTTCTTGGAGCCGCCCCGCTCAGGCAGTGGGAACAAAGGCATTGAGCGGAATAACAAGACAGAAGACCAAATCAGCTGATAGGACATAAGAAATGACGGATAAAGATGCATTACGGTACAATTTTGAACCCTGTTGCTTGGCAACCACAATTGGCAGCCTGCCCCATATGGATGTAGCCCATGGAACGAGGCTAATATTTGAGAGCACTCCTGAAATCCCTTCCTGGGCGCAGTTCCCCAAACGTATCTTCTATGAGAATATGATGGTGCAATTTACCGAAGGTATGCCGGGCCTGGTACAGGATGGAGACCGTATTTATTTCAATACCAAGGCGGATGACTTTACCGATCAGCTCACCCAATTTTTTACTCACTATCTTGCTGCGACCGAAGATGGAGACCACGCCGCGCTTGATCACTTCGCCATATCAGCACATTATGCGGCGGGATTCATGGAGTTCATCGCCAGGCTACAGAAACAAACTGTACCGCGAGTGGCGCTCAAGGGGCAGATTACAGGCCCCTTTACGCTCGGCGTGAACCTTTTAGATCAGAATGATCGATGCGCCTACTATGACAGCCAATTGCGAGACATGATTGTCAAGACAGTAGCATTGAAAGCGATGTGGCAGATTGCTCGATTGGGCACCTTCGGCCAACAGGTAATAATTCTCATAGACGAACCATCGCTGCTCAACTTTGGTTCGCAGATATTCCTTACAGTCAGCCGGGAGGACATCATCAGTGACCTGAACGAGGTGGCGGCCGTGATCCATACTCAGGGAGGGCTGGCTGGTGTCCACTGTGAGGCTAACACCGACTGGTCGCTGCTGATGGAGACTGACCTGGACATCCTGGACTTTGACGCCTACGACCACTTGCAGGCCATCACTCTTTACCCGACAGAACTAGCCACTTTCCTTGAACGAGGTGGTTGTCTGGGTTGGGGCATCGTCCCAACTCTGGATAGAGAGGCTGCTGCGACAGAAAGTGTCTCCTCCCTCTTGCTTCGCTTCGAAGAGGGCATAGATCAATTAGTAAGCAAGGGCTTTGACCGGGAGTTGCTTCTGCGGCGGGCCTTGATTACCCCAAGTTGTGGTGCTGGTGGTGTGCTCACCGAACCGCTGGCTGAGCGTGTGCTAAATTTGCTGTGCCAACTTTCCACAATGCTACGCAACCGATACGGATTTGTATAGTGGCGTTGATAGATTTGTAAGGGCCTGGCTTAGTTATCATAAAAACACACTATTAATATAGTGGCGCCGCTTAACCCGGCGCTGCACCTGACGCCGAAAGCCTCGCGGCTTCGGCGCAGGTGGGCTTTGCATTAGAATTTTTAAAGAGGGCAGAAACTCATGATCGATCCTGGATTGAAAGATAAGGTTGTCCTGGTAACCGGTGGAAATAATCCCTTTGGGATCGGCGCTTCCGTCGCCAGAGCATTTGCATCACACGGGGCACATGTGTTCATTCATTACTTTCGTCAAGAAATCGACTCTCCTGATGAAGAGCAAGATTCAGACCAGACTCAAGAACCGGGGTTAGGGTTTTTCTTTAAACAACAAAGGAAGACGGCCGATGAAGTGGTGGCGTCCATTAGGGAATCTGGTGGCAAAGCGGAATCGTGGGAAGGGGATCTTCGAGAACCTAAGAATGTGGCCCTGTTGTTTGAACAGGCAGAAATGGCTTTTGGACAAGTTGATATTCTGGTGAACAATGCAGCCGAATACGTCGCGGACACGTTTCTTCCGTCTGCGACTCTCGGTGATGATGCCACGTTATGGGAGGGAGGCCCAACGATATCAACGATCGATGTTGATAGTCACGACAGTCATTTTGCGGTAAACTCAAGAGCGGTGGCCATCCTCATGGCTAAATTTGCACGCCGGATCATAGAAAGACAAACGCATTGGGGAAAAGTTATAAATATCAGTGCAGATTGTGCGTGGGGGTGCCCAAAGGAGATTTCTTATCGTGCCAGCAAATATGCGTTGGAATCGTACAGCCGAAGTGCTGCTGCAGAATTAGGCTCTTACGGGATCACGGTTAACGTGGTCTCGCCGGGTCCAGTTCAGTCCGGCTATATTACTCCGGAAATGGAAGAAGCTCTTGCACCGGATATACCGATCCGGAGAGTTGGGCGCCCTGAAGATATTGCAAATGCCGTAGTATTTTTCGCATCAGAACAAGCAAGTTGGATAACAGGGCAAGTGCTGTTTGTTCATGGTGGCCACCGCATGTCTTTGGGCCAATAGTGGCTTTCGGCCAGAAAGGCCATCCAACATCAGCTTGGAGACTGATGCGGCTAATCGCCCTGCCGCCCTGTGCTGAAGCCGAATAACCCTATTTTGCCGGATAGTTCGTTACAGGGTCGAACAGATTTCCCTGCAAGCTCCCCACCCGACAAGCGCGGAATAGAGGCAGTGAGCCAAATTACAAGATAGAAGGCCGAATCAGTTGATACGACGGCCGCCTATCGGGCTGCGAGATGGTTCATGTAAGCGTCAAAAGGCACAATAATCTGCCTCATGATAGACTCTAGAGGAGGTGCAATTACAGGATGCGGAAAGGAAACATTATGAGTATAGTAAAAATCATGCCATGCCTGGACATGAAAGATGGCCGAGTAGTAAAGGGGGTAAATTTCGTTGCACTCAAAGATGCAGGTGACCCTGTTGAAAATGCCGCGTATTATCAGAAGGAAGGTGCCGATGAACTGGCCGTGCTAGATATAGCGGCAACCGTAGAAAACCGAAAGACGCGACTCGAATGGGTCAAGAATGTCTCCTCAGTGATCGACATACCTTTAACAGTAGGCGGCGGTATTTCCACTTTGGAAGACATCGAAATGGTTCTCGAAGCCGGCGCTGACAGAATCTCCATGAACAGCGCTGCAGTAAAAGATCCGGATTTGGTGAGACGGGCAACGGCGCAGTTTGGCCCCGAAAAGGTGACCGTGGCCGTCGATGCCAGAAGGAATAAGGAGATGGCTTCTGGGTTTGAACTGGTTGTCGCCGGGGGCACACAACCAGTCGGTCAAGACGCGGTAGCCTGGGCAAAGCAATGCCAGGAACTGGGAGCAGGCGCAATCCTGCCAACAAGCATGGATGGAGATGGCACAAAAGCTGGCTACGATTTGGAATTCACCAAGGCCATTTCAGATGCAGTGGACCTACCCGTAATCGCTTCAGGTGGGGCAGGTAATCTGGAGCATTTCTATGAGGGTGTCGTTCAGGGAGGCGCTCAGATTCTGCTCGCAGCTTCGGTTTTTCACTATCGCATCCTGGGTATTAGACAGGTAAAGGAATATCTGAGGGAAAAAGGTCTGCAAGTCAATTTGTGAGATGTCTTCAAATGGTAACAGTGGCTCGCCTAACGAGTCACTGCACCCGAACGCCAACAATGGTAGGCGTTTGAGCCCAATATTGCTATCGAAACTTGATCAATGTTCGAGTTTCGGTTACGTTATTCTTGGCGGCTGATTTCCGTTGTTACCCATTTGTAAAATAATATGAAAATTCAATTCGACGATATAGAAAACGCTTTTTTCTTTATCAGCATGGGACCCATATATGGGAATCAGGCTATACTCTGCAAAGAAACAGGAAAAATATATTATATTTCAGAGTTGGGTGATTCTGATGAGTTGCCCGATGATATTGACGATCCATACAAATACATCGAAATACCGCATAAAAATGAATTGGATTTAGGTAAGAATCTTGTTTTTCAGTTTGTATCTGAACAAATCCCAGGAGAAATCGGAAGAATTGAAAAAATATTCAGGAAACAAGGGGCCTATTCCAGATTCAAAGAACTGCTTGAGCAAAAAGCTCTTCTAGATCAGTGGCATCGATTCGAAGATACTCGGCGGTCAGAAGCTTTGAGACAATGGTGCAAAGACAATGAAATAGATATTATTGGCTAACCATTGGATGAAGGTTGGCAGGAAAAGCAGTCGCGTTTTTCTCATTTGCGTAAGCCTTTGAAAACCCACCATTCAACAAGGCCCCATTTGCTTTTCCTGCAACTTGTCGGAACCGTTATACGCAGAAGGAAAAATGATTATCCGTCTGGAAAAGCCAGAAGACCAAATTGGAATAAGGCATATCAACACTGAAGCTTTTGATACTGATGCTGAAGCAAACCTTATTGATGCTTTAAGGAAAAGCGGTATTCTTTTGATTTCTCTAGTAGCAGAGCAAAATGGTGAACTAGTCGGTCATATACTTTTTAGTCCTGTAACTTTGGAGGCCGACAACTGCAGTATTTCTATCGCAGGCCTAGCCCCAATGGCAGTAGCACCACCATTTCAAAAAAGCGAAATAGGTTCAATGCTCGTAGAGGAAGGTCTAAAGCATTGTGAAAAGGCGGGTTATGCTGCTGTTGTCGTATTGGGTCATCCGGATTACTACCCACGGTTTGGTTTTATCCCATCTGTGAACTACGGAATCAAATCGGAATTTGACGTTCCTGCTGAGGTATTTATGGCCAAAGAGTTAAGAAAGGGGGCGCTGGCCGACTGTAACGGCATTGTAAAATACCACAAAATTTTTAATCAGCTGTAAGCGTACAACAAACAGGGTAGAGCATACAGGAAGAAGCCGGCTGGTTTTACGTTAAGCCCTCAGGTTCTCGAAGATTATTGGTCTGCTGTTCATCCCGAAACTGTTAGTCAGATTATGACAAGAATATGCCAGTAGTAGAACTGAGTACGGTCGAGTGGTTATCGATTATCACCCACGTTAAGAAGTGGCTCGGAAACTTGCGTCGTGCAAAAGCCGAACGAAAGCAAGAGTCCAAACAAGCATTAAGGGCCGTGATAAAGGCTGTACGAGAGACCACGATCTATTTGCGAAATCTTCGTCAGGGCGGTGAAAAATCTATTGATAAGGAGAGAGATCTTTCTTTGCTCTGGACTGATTTGTCTTTCAAGCTAGAAGATCTTGGACTAGGAAGACTGGCCAAACGATGCAGTATCAAAGGTAGATACTGGGCTGACCCTGCTCCGTTCGAAAAAGATTTTCTTGATCGTGCTGGAATTCGTTTGTCAGACATCGAACAGCTTGCTCGTATTAGCCTGAAAGAACTGCAAAAATAATTCTGGCCAACAAGGTTCAATCAAGAAGATGATACAGGAATTCAGGGAAATCATCGGCGCTCAATCATACTCGACATTTCTTCGCGTGCTGAAGGAGATTGGATCTAATGCACGTACTCATCGGATCAGCGTGGTAATTGCCGCTCTGTTGCGCTTTGCTCTCACCAAAGTCCCCCCTGACTATGAGGACGGCACACTTGCCCAAGCCCTCGTCACCCTGGACGAAGACCCGTATCCGGCTGCTGAGGAATCCGAAGAATATGAGCTGGTGTTTGATTTGATAGATGAGCTGTGTCGTGAAGCAGGGATGAGCAACCTGCGTGAGTCCGCAAGGGGCACTCCATACAGCATAGCTGAAAACACCATTGCCGAGTACATTGCATGGTATAACATGCCGTGGGAGGATTATTGAGCCGAACCTCCCGCTGACACGATAAACCGCGAGGAACTGTATGTCAGCTACCAAAAAAGGAGGGGATTCACCAGTGAAAACTAATGCGAAGTCGATCCAAAATGATAACAACTATTATTTCCCAAAGAAGAAAATTACCGGTATTGGTGCCAGTCCGAGAAAAAACGGGAATTCAGATGTTCTATTGAAGTATATTCTAGAAGGGGCTAAACGGAATAACATCGCTGTGGAAAATGTTCAATTACGTGACTATCAGTTTCAACCGTGTATAGGATGTGAGAGATGCAGAAAGGACAAGATCTGTACCGGTCTAAACGATGGGATGCACCTTTTGTATCCAAAAATACTAGGATCTCAAGGTCTGATTCTCGTATCCCCTACCCACAACTATAATGTCACCGCATGGATGAAAGCCTTTATAGACCGTCTTTATTGCTTCTATGACTTTGATGACAACCGCTCGAGCGGTTGGTCAAGCCGTTTATCGGGCCAGGCTCGGAAAGCAGTCCTGGCGGCGGTTTGTGAACAGCAATCAAAGAAAGACATGGGATTTACCCTTGAGGCGATGCGTCTTCCACTCGAAGCGTTAGGATACGAAATAATAGGAGAGTTAGCTGTACTCGCAGTCTTTAACAGAGGAAAAGTGAAAGAGAAAAAGGAAATATTGGCCAAAGCATCAACACTTGGAGCGAATCTGGCAAAATCTCTTGCGCGATAAACGGAAGAGAGTTACGTCTTAATCATATACTCTTCGCTGCAAATACTTAACT
>CP070673.1:4924332-4930705 GCA_020351915.1 Deltaproteobacteria bacterium | reverse complement strand
TTCAGTTTGCCATCAATCTCGTCAACCAGGGAGGCATATACCCTTTGCATGATTGAATCAGCATAATCATCATCATTGCCATAGAAGGGCGTTTTATTGAAAAGACGAAGACGGAGTGCTTCCTCACCCTCAAAGTTCTTACTAAGGGCATCTAACAGATGCTCCATGGTCACAGCCCTGTCTTCAAAGACATGTTTCTTGATTGCTGACATACTATCTGTAACGGTGCCAATGCCACAGCACTGGATGTAATTAGTGTTGTACCGTGGACCGCCATTATAATAGTCCTTGCTATGTGCAATGCAGTCATTGATAACTACAGAAAGGAAGGGGGCAGGTGTGTACGTAGCAAACATACGCTCTATATAATTGTTTACCCTTATCTTTATGTCCACGATATAATGGAGTTGTTTGGCGAAGGCATCATAGAGTTCATCAAAATCCCTAACCTCTCTTGGGTTTCCGGTCTCAAGCCCCACTTTTTTGCCTGTCAGAGGGTCAACACCATTGTTAAGCGCCAGTTCAAGGACTTTTGGGACGTTGAGGTATCCTGTCAAAATGTATGCCTCCTTGCCAAAGCAACCGGTCTCGATACATCCGCTACAACCACCTTCACGGGCATCTTCCACGGTCTTTCCAGCCAGGACCTGCTCCATAATGACCTCGTCAGCATTGAAAACCGAAGGATATCCATATCCCTTACGAATTACACGGCAGGCAGCCTTAAGGAAACGATCAGGAGTCTTGTGGCTGATCTGGACGTTGGTTCCCGGCTGAAGAAGATGCATTTCATCAATGACCTCTAAGATGATGTAAGAGAGCTCATTAGCACCATCGGAACCATCACGCGTCAGACCACCAAGGTTAATGTTAGTAAAGTCATTGTAGGTACCGCTCTCCTGTGCGGTAACGCCTACCTTGGGAGGAGCAGGCTGATTATTAACCTTGATCCAGAAACACTCGATAAGCTCTTTGGCTTTATCACGGTCAAGGGTTCCATTTTCCAGACCTTTTTTATAGAAAGGATAAAGATGCTGATCCATATGCCCAGGATTCATTGCATCCCAGCCATTCAGCTCGGTAATGGTACCGAGGTGAACGAACCAGTACATCTGGATAGCTTCCCAGAAATCCCGGGGGGCATTGGCTGGAACCCAGCGGCAGTTGGCAGCAATGCGTTCAAGTTCTGCTTTCCTCTGCGAGTCAGCTTCCTTCTCAGCCATTTCCTCGGCCAGATCTGCATGACGCTCGGCAAAGATGATGGCAGCGTCACAGGATATATCCATACCTTTTAATTCTTCAGCCTTATCCGTGGCCTCCGGATCACTAAGAAAATCAAGTTTTGAGAGACTTTCAGCGATTTCCTTCTTAAAGTCCAGCATGCCCTTTTTATAAATAGTACCGTCAAGAACGGTATGGCCAGGTGCCCGTTGCTCCATAAATTCAGTAAACATACCGGCCCTGTAGGAATCCTTCCACTCCTGTGGAACATCGCCAAAGACCCTATCCCGCATGCTCCTGCCGCGCCAGTAAGGGATAATCTTCTTTTTATAGGTTTCAATGTCTTTTTCCGAAACCGTATATCTAGTCATCTCCCTTGAGTTAAGGATTTTGAGGTCTTTGACAGAATGGCAAGTCAATTCTGGAAATGTGGAAACCGCTTTAGGAAAAGGGCCTCGTTCTCCAACGATGATCTCATCTTCACCAATATAAAGCGTTTTCTTCTCACAGAGGTTCTTGAAATTCAGGGCCCTGAGCACGGGAATGGAGTACTTACCTTCATTTTCTTTGTAGAACTCAGTCTCAAGTACGGCCCGCTCAATAGAAATACTGGGTTTCGCCTCAAAACTTGCCTTTCTCAGTCTTGCTACCCTTTTGTTCATACTTATTAGCCCCCTATCTTGACCTGGGAACCAAATTTTTCCAGCCGTTTGGAAACTGCCTCCATCTCATCTTCAGAAGGGGGCAAAACTTTTCCCAGACGATACTCCATACCAAGTTTCCTGTACTTACCCTGTGCTGCACTATGATACGTTAATAAGTTTATATCATGCACACCAGGGAGAGAGGATACAAAAGCACCTGTACGATCTATGTTTTCATCATCACAGTTGATACCGGGAATAATCGGGATACGTATGTTTATCTTTGCACCATGATTGGCAAGAAGTTCAAGGTTATTGAGAATTTGCTCGTTTGGAACCCCCGTATATTCTCTGTGTTTTTCCGAGTCCATGTGCTTTAAATCATAGAGAAAAAGCTCTGTTCTCTCCGCGACCTTCAGGAGTAACTCCGCATCTGCGTATCCCGTGGTATCCACTGTCCTGTGGATGTCCAGTTCTCCACAGGCATCAAGAAGCCCTAAAAGAAAATCAGGCTGCATCAGGGGCTCACCACCGGAAAAAGTGACTCCACCCCCCGATTCGTCATAAAAGAGGATATCCTTTTTGATTTCCCCAACTACATGATCAACAGTCACCACTTTTCCAACGAGCTCACGGGCCTCTGCGGGGCAGGTTTCAGCACAGGTTCCACAGTGAACACATTTAGACAAATCGGTAATCACCCCAGAAGGTGAAAGGGCAATAGCGCCCTCTGGACAGACATTGACACATTCCCCGCAACCGATACACCGGTCTTTACGATAGATTCCCTGTGCCGACATAGCCAGGCCCTCGGGATTCTGACACCACCGGCAATTTAAGGGGCATCCCTTGAAGAAGACAGTGGTGCGAATTCCTGGCCCATCGTGAATCGCATATTTTTTGATATCAAAGATAATCCCATTTTCCTTTACCAAATCTTTTCTCAAGATCCCTCACCACAAACTAGCCACCTAAAAAAGCTTCTCTTATCTGGTCATCACTCAGGATCTTATCAGCAGAGCCGTCAAAATGGTTCTGTCCCAGGGCCAAAACATAACCCCTATCGGATATGCTCAACGATCTGTGAGCATCCTGTTCAATGATGAGGATGCCGATTCCCTTTTGATGCAAGCTCTGAATTTGGTTAAACACTTCTTCAGCAACTTTCGGGGAGAGCCCAGCCGAAGGCTCATCTAATAATAATAGAGCAGGCTCGGTCATCAATGCCATGCTCATGGCCAGCATTTGCCTCTGCCCCCCACTGAGAGTACGTGCCCGCTGGTTTTTCCTTTCACTCAGGATAGGGAAAGTATCGTATGCCGTTTTAATTCCATTTTGTAGCGCTTCCTTGTCCTTTGAAAAGGCGCCCATTTCTAAATTTTCCAGAATGGTGAGAGAGGGAAACGTATTATCAAGTTGCGGGACGTAAGCGATGCCTTTTTCCACTTTTTGATTGGGTTTTAACTGGGTCACATCTTCTTCTGAAAATAAAATCTTTCCGGAACTGGGTATCAGGTATCCCATGATGGTTTTGAACAGAGTGGATTTGCCAGCACCATTGGGTCCAATAATGGTTACGATTTCATCGCGTTCAACCGATATCGAAACGCCGTGCAAGACATCGGTCCGACCATAGCCGGAGACTACATTTTCTACCTCTAACAAGGGCATCTTAATTAAACCTCCCGAACCTAATTGCGTGACAATCAATTAGGGTTTATGGGCCTCCTAGATAAGCATCCAGCACCTGCCCGTTCTGCTGGATCTCCTCTGGGGTTCCTTCAGCTATTTTTTGGCCGAAGTTCAATACATAAACCTTATCACAAATACTGCTGATGACCTTCATGCTATGCTCGATGATGAAAAATGTAGTTTTTTCCATTTTTTGCAGTCGTTTGATGGCCTCCATTAGCTGCACCCTCAACGTCGGATTGACACCGGCGGTGGGTTCATCCAGCAAAATCATATCGGGTTTCAACATGAATACCCTGCCCAAAGAAAGAAGTTTCTGCTGACCACCAGACAGGTCACCGGCATAATCGTTCTTCAACTGGGAAAGCTGCAACATGTCCAGCAATTCCATGGCTCTAACTAAATTTGCATTTTCTGACTTTTTCACACGGGAACGCATGAACAGGGCGCTGAAGGGATCCTCACCGATCTGCTGTTCGGCTGCCAGCATCATATTTTCCAATACAGTCAATTTCTCAGGGGCTTTGCTTACCTGAAAAGTTCGGCAGAGCCCCTTTTTTGCAATTTTATCCGGTGTTAGGCCGTCTATCCTCTCTCCCTTAAAATAGATTTCCCCGCCATCCTTTTCATAAAAACCTGAAACTACGTTGAATAACGTAGTCTTTCCCGAACCGTTAGGCCCTATTAATCCCACAATACAATCATCTTCAACTTCAACCGACACGTCATCCAGGGCCTTTAGGCTGCCAAAACGCTTTTCCAGGTTTTTAATCGTTAACATAAAATAGATACTCCGTTCATTTTGCCAATTCGTCGTAAACTTTTTTCTTTTCCTTTATCAATCCTTCCGGCCGATACAGGAGAAACACGATAATCAAAACACCGATGATCGTCATTCTGAGTGCTGCCATAGTATCAGAACCCAACGGCACATAATTACCAACAAATCGGGTTGACACATTAAACAGTTGGATGACGACCGCACCGGCAATCGCACCCATAAAGTTTCCTCTACCGCCCACGATGATCATGGCCCACATCAGAAATGTCTCGATAGGCTTGAAGTTCTCCGGAGAAATAAATTGGATATAAAAAGCAAAGAGGGCCCCGGCCAGACCACCTACAGTTCCGGCAACGATCATGGCCTGCAGCTTCAATTTTTGGGTGTCTTTACCCAGACTCAAACACAGTTCTTCTTCATCTCTGATGGCCTTAAGATTCCTGCCGAAGGGAGAGTTAGTTAGCATACTTAAGAAAATATAAACGATAATGATGCAAGCAATAACGAAAAGAAGGTAAAATACCGGATAGGCATCTTTTGAAATCAAATCTTTTAAAATTTGAGGAATACCCATAACCCCAAAAGGGCCGGCGGTTAACCAATCTTCATTGAGAGCAAACAACCGCACGATCTCTGCGCTGGCCAGCGTAGCGATGGCCCAGTAGTCAGACTTCAATGATTTGGTCGGGATACTCATGATATACCCCAAAATACCGCTCAGAGCCATTGCGGCTAAAAAACCGACCAGGATTGGCACTCCCGCATTAACCACCAAAAGGGATGACGTATAGGCCCCGATGCAAAAAAAGGCAACCTGGCCAAAATTGATTAACCCCGTGAAGCCCACCTGAAAATTCAGGCTCATGGCCAGCAGGCTATAGATCCCGATCATGGTCAAGAGATAGATGATAAAATTAATGATAGGCATGCTATTTCTTTCTCAAAATTCCGGTTGGTTTAAAGAGTAACACAATGATCAAAATCATAAAACTGATGGCCGGTTTATAACCGGTGCTGATTTGAATAGACCCCACATCGAAAAACCCGCCTAGATTAATTAGCGGCGCCAAATCAAGCGCCAGTATCAAGTTTTCCGCCAATGCCAGGGTTAGGGCGCCCAACATCGCGCCGTACGGATTTCCGATTCCCCCCAGGATGGTAGCGCAAAAGACCGGGATGATGATATCAAAGCCCAATCGGGGATAAAGCAGATGCTCCATGGCAATCATTGACCCACCAATGACGCCATAGGCGCTGGCTAAAAACCACAGCCGTCTGATCATCTTTTCAGAATCAATGGCACAGGCATTGGCCAGATCACTGTTGTCGGATATGGCGCGGAGCGCTTTGCCGAAAGTGGTCCGATGCAACACCAGATGAAAGGTGATCATTGACAGCAAACCGACCACAATGATCCCTATCTGAAGCGGCGTAATCCGGGCGCCCAGTATTTCAAAGGGTTTGTGAAGGGGTACGGCGTAAGTCTTGGCGTGACTGGTCCATATCAATCGCATAATATTTCTTAGAGCAATTGCGATGCCCAGAGAGGTTATCATCAAAGTTACCGGCTTAGCCCCTATCATTCGCAAGCGTTTGAAAATAGCTTTGTCTATATAAATACCGGCTATTCCAGTAAAAAAGACAGCTAATATTACTGAAAAAATCAAATTTAAACCAATTATTCGATTAAATGTATAGGCAAAAAAGGCACCCAAAACAGCATAATCAGTATGGGCAAAGTTGGCAAATTTCAAGATATCATATACCATAGTGAGCCCTATAGCCAGCAGGCTCAGTTCAGCTCCTCTAACCAAGCTATTTACGAGAATCTGAGAAATGTCCATATATTAAACCACCAACTTTTGAACTCAGGGGCTTCGCCCCAACTGGAACATTGATCGAGGCGAAAACTTGACACTACAAAAAGTCGTTTTGACTTCAATAAGTTGTAGGAATTCCCAGATGTTTCAATGAGTCTAATCTGGTGGGATAACGAACAATAATTATTGATGTAACCAACAAAACTAGACCCCAC
>CP070673.1:4908983-4924232 GCA_020351915.1 Deltaproteobacteria bacterium | reverse complement strand
GCAATGATTCCTGTAACTGTTCCTTAACTATATCAAATGTCTTTTTTTCTTCTCTCTGCTGAAGACTCTCCCCAATACATAGAATAGGTATCAATCCTGTGTCTACTGCCGCAGCCACCTTGCTATTGATTATCGTGCTCGTTTCAAAAAAAAGCGCTCTCCTTTCTGAATGGCCCAGGATTACATGACTGCAGCCAGCCTCCTTAAGCATCAGGGGAGAAACCTCGCCGGTAAAGGCTCCCTCCTCCTCCCAGTGCATATTCTGGCCTGCAATCCGAATAGCTGTGCCAGATAGAAGATTATGGGATAATGGAAGGGTGGTAAAGGGGGGTGCAACCAATACATCGACCTTGTTGAAGTCTATTTCAGCCTTTTTGATTTCGGAAAGAAGGTCCCTAGCCTCATAGAGGGAGAGATTCATCTTCCAGTTTGCTGCCATCAGGGGTTTTCTGTTTTCCATGAGCCTATTGGCTTGAACCTTTGGCAACGTATACTGCAAGATCTACAAGCCTGCTTGCATAGCCGAACTCGTTATCATACCATCCGAGAACCTTGACCATATCCTTGCCTATGGCCATTGTTGATGGGGTATCTATAACGGTTGAGGCAGTAATCCCATTGAAATCACTGGAAACAAGAGGCTCATCAGAGTATTCAATGATGCCCTTCATGCTGCCCTTTGAGGCCTCCTTAAAGGCCTCATTTACCTCTTGAGCAGAGGTGGGTCGGCTGACCTGGACAACGAGGTCAGTTAGAGAGACATTGGGGGTGGGGATTCTCAGGGCCATCCCATTCATCTTGCCCGCTAGTTCGGGGATAACCATCGAAACTGCCTTCGCCGCTCCTGTAGTTGTGGGAACCATAGACAGGGCCGCTGCTCTGGCCCTCCTTAGATCCTTGTGGGGAAAGTCGAGAAGCCTCTGATCGGTAGTGTACGAATGTATTGTTGTCATGAGGCCTTTTTCAATTCCAAACTTGTCTAATATGACCTTACAGATTGGGGCCAGACTATTTGTTGTGCATGACGCATTCGAAATGACGTGGTGCCTTTGTGGATCATACTGTTCGTGATTGACTCCGATTACTACAGTTATATCAGGATCCGTAGCTGGAGCAGAGATAATTACCTTTTTTGCCCCAACGTCTAGATGCTTGGAGGCCTGCAACCTGTCTCTGAAAAGCCCGGTACACTCGAGAACAATATCCACCTCCAGGTCCTTCCAGGGGAGCCTGCCAGGATCCTTTTCCGAAAGAACACTCATCCTCTTTCCATCAACGAGAATACTGTTTTCCTTTACAGTGACGTCTGCCTTGAGTGTGCCGTGCACAGAGTCATATTTCAAAAGGTGAGCAAGGCTATGAGGATCAGTAAGGTCATTTAAGGCTACAATTGCAATATCATCCCTATCGTATGCTGCACGGAGAACCATTCTGCCGATACGCCCAAAACCATTAATTCCTACCTTTGCTGTCATGACCGCCTCCTCTTTGTAGTACGCAGCAAAAACCAAGCAGTACGCACTATCTTCTGCCTACTCCTTATTGCCTACTTTATTTTTCTTTCGTGGGTTTGAGTAGTTCGCTGGCAAGAGATATACTTCGACGTCCAGCCGTCTTGGCCACATCTGCTACTTCTCTCAGAGTCTGCCCTTCCCTGCTATGGGCAACGGCTATTACCATAGGCAAGTTTGTACCTGTTACCACCTCTACGCTATCTTTCTGAAGAAAGGACAGGGCCAAATTTGACGGTGTTCCTCCAAACATGTCAGTCAAAACCAGAACGCCTTGCCCCTGATCCAAAGCCTTCATTTTTTTCTGAATGAGATCCCGTAACTTTTTGCTGTCTTTTGACGCATCAATGGCAACATACTCCACTGTGTCAATTGCGCCTACAATGAATTCGGCTGCCTCAAGGAGTTCTTTAGCCAACTGGCCGTGGGTTATTACAAGCAGACCAATCATAATTCTTATAGTTCTTCATCTTTATCGATGATCATTTCGTAAATCTCTTGCCCTGATTGAGCGCCCATCAATTGCCGCCTAAAGTTACCGTCTTTCAACATCCTTGATATTTTTGCGAGAGCCTTAAGATGCACACCAGCTGAATTCTCAGGTGCAAGCAAGAGAAAGAAAACATAGGCAGGCTTTTCATCTATGGAATCAAAGTCGAGACCTTTAACACTTCTACCAAAAGAGATACAAAGATGATCCAATTCCTTTAGCTTCCCGTGAGGTAGGGCAATTCCATCACCGATACCGGTGCTTCCGAGTCTCTCTCTTTCTAACAGAACCTGAAGTAAAGATCCCTTACTCAACAATGGCTCTTGCTGCGTTATGATCTGTGCAAGTTCTTCCAGCACACCCTTTTTGTCTTGAGCCTTCAGATCAGGGGCAATAAGCCCAGGTTTCAAAATGTCTGAAAGTTTCATTTGTTAACCCTTAGAAGGAGCTATTTGGTAGAAGGTTCTATAAGGCCTAAATTCCCATCTTTTCGTTTATAGATAACATTGATATTATTAGATTTAGAATTGAAAAACACGAGAAAATTCCTCTTTGATAACTCCATTTGCATAGCGGCCTCATCTACATCCATCGGTTTCGTATCCACCTTCTCTGTTCTAATTGTTTTGGGCTCCGATTCAGCCACCATATATGGGGTCTCACCTTCAGCAGATAGCAAATCTTCATCCACAGTACCCTTAATATGCTCCCCCTTATATTCCCTTTTCCGAGACAGCATTCGTCTCAGTTGTTGCTCTATTTTATCCATAACCTTATCAACTGACGAATACATATCGCCAGTCTGCTCCACAGCCTTAATCTTGTTTCCATCAACGGACAAGGTCACATCAGCACTGTGCCTGAATTTTTCTACCCCAAGAACAATATAGGCATCAACAGGGGAATCAAAGTATTTCTTTATCTTATAAACCTTTTCTTCTACATACGACCTTAATTCTGCGGTTGGTTCCACATGCCTAAAAGTAATGGTTATCTCCATCCTCTTCTCCCTCAAAAGAAATTGAACAGTTAATAGAAAATAGTGGTAATGTCAAGCACCAAACCGGGCCTTTTCAACCCTAAAAAATAAGTATCGTTCAAAAGTGTTTACTCAATGGTATATTGGTTAGAGAACCTGTACATACTTACTTCTATCCGGCCATGCCAATTTTCCCAAGGCGCTATCTATAAGCCTCAAGCGATGTGGTCAAATATGTGGGGTTTAGATTAACCAGACGGAGACTCCCAGGGCTTCTAAGGTGTAAATCCCACATATTTGACCACTGCAAGAGCCGGTGGAATTTTTTCTGAGATATCGCCCGCCCGCCTCGCCTGAGCGAGAGCGATGGCGGGCAGGCCTTTCAAAAACAGCCATGACCTCCTTTAGAGCGTGGACGATTACTCACTGTGGTCATCCCAACACTTTTGAACGATACCAAAAAATAACCCCTGTTAGAAATGCACATGAGGCATTATACGCTCATCAAAAAGCGAAACACAAGTATTGAATACCATCCCTGTACTTCCTCATGGGGCATTCTAACGGGGTTCAATAAACCGGGCCAAAAGAAACAATCTTCTCTGCGTGCTCGAGCGACCAAGGGAGTGGGTGTGAGATCAGGTGTACGTATTCTTTCTCTGACTCGATGGAAGGATTCCAAGCATTTCTCTATATTTAGCTACGGTCCGCCGGGCAATATCTATGTTTAATCGTTTCAAAATACGCACTATCTCCTGGTCGCTAAAAGGTTTGGCTTTGTCCTCACCCCTCATAATCTCCTTAATCCGCTCCTTAACACTTAACGAGCCCACCTTGTCCGCACCATCAACTGATTGAATGCCACTGTTCAAAAAGTATCGTAGCTCAAAAATACCAAAAGGGCTATACATATATTTGTTATTCATGACCCTGCTCACCGTGGATTCGTGCATCTGAATGTCTTCTGCTACATCTCTCAAAACCATTGGTTTCAGATGGGCTGGCCCAGACTCAAAGAAGTCTCTTTGGAACTTCACAATGCTCTCTGAAACCTTGTAGATAGTTCTCTGCCTCTGATGAATGCTCTTGATGAGCCATGATGCACCCTTTAACTTCTCCCGAATGTATTCTCTCGTGGCCCTGGAAAGATCGTCTTTCTTGGCAAGGGTCTCTCTATAAAAGGAGCTTATTCTCAACTTGGGAAGCCCATCCTCATTCAAAAAAATCATAAACTCGTCCCCCATCTTATAGACGTAGACATCCGGGGTTATGTATATAGTGTCTTCATCGTTATAAAAACGACCTGGCTTAGGCTCTAAAAAAGCTATAACAGAAACAGCACCTAAAACCTTGTCCAGAGGGACACCCAGGCTCCTAGCGATCTGACTATATCTCTTTTTTTCAAGTTGCTTCATGTGATCAGTCACTATCTTTTCGGCTATGCTCCCCCCGAGACCCTGAAAACGGAGTTGGATCAACAGACACTCTCTATTGTCTCTTGCCCCGACGCCAATAGGGTCAAATTCATGAATGACTTCCAGTACTCTCAATACCTCCTCTCGTGATTGCTGGGTTTCCCTCATAATGTTATCGATAGAAGTCTGAAGATACCCATCCGAATCTATGTTGCCGATAATGTATCCCCCAATCCCCCTCTGTGTCTCATCAAGCTCGCTCACCTGTAATTGCCACGAAAGATGGGAGTACAGATTCGTTTTAGGGGCAATCAGGCTCTCAAAAGATGGCCTATCTTCTGTATCCTCATGGGGCGAACTTGCCCATGCTGTATTGTACTCTGAGATGTAGGAATCCCAATCGAAATCTTCCCTTATGGTCTCTTTGACTCTTACCTCTCGGAGGGGCTCTTCTTTGTTAACAGGCTCCTCTTTCTTTCCTTCTTCCTCTGCCTTCTCCTCTACCTCATCAACGGGCGCCTCTTCCAGTAATGGATTAGCCTCCATCTCATGATTGATTGTCTGACAAAGTTCTAAGCGAGAGAGCTGTAAGAATTTGATTGCCTGCTGCAGCTGGGGGGTCATTATGATCCGCTGGCTCAGCTTAAGCGCCTGTTTAAGTTCGAGTGCCATAGTATTCCCTAATGAAATCTATAAATAAAAGCCTTCTCCTAGGTAAACCGATCTAACTACCTCGCTGGCGGCAATCTTCTCAGGTATGCCAGACTCAATGATTTCTCCCTCATTGATAATGTAGGCAACATCACAGACATCCAATGTTTCTCTGACATTATGGTCTGATATCAATATACCCAGTCCTCTTTCTCTGAGCCCTTGAACAATTTGTTTGATATCGTTGATTGCCAAAGGATCAATGCCTGCAAAGGGCTCATCGAGCAAAATGAATTTTGGATTGGTGATCAGTGCCCTGGTAATTTCAAGCCTTCTCCTCTCCCCCCCGGACAAAGAAAAGGCCTTTTGTTTGGCCAAATGGCCTATGTTCAACTCGGATAAGAGGGACTCGAGAAATGTGTCTCGTTCCTCAACTGGTATATTTACTATCTCCATAATGGCTAAGAGGTTATCCTCAACCGTCAGTTTTCTAAAAACCGACGGTTCCTGGGAAAGATAATTAATTCCCTGTCGGGCTCGTACATACATCGGTTCATCGCTGATATCTCGCCCATCCAAAAAGATCTTACCTTCCTCAGCCCTAATGAAGCCAACTATCATGTAGAATGTCGTGGTTTTACCGGCCCCATTTGGTCCAAGAAGCCCCACAATCTGCTCTCTATTAACTGTCAAATTTACCTTATTTACGACCGCCCTCTTCCCATAGATTTTCACGAGATCCTTTACCTCTAAGGAATCTCCAGGGTCATGTTCTTTCATTCCTTCCCTTTTTCCTCCTTAGGGAATATGGTGGCCTTAACCCGTTTGGTTTCACTTCCTTCAACTATGCTCCGATTTTCATTCAAGAGTATGATTATTTTATGTCCCTCGACAACATCTCGACCCTGTTGAACCGAAGGATTTTCGGTGAGCACAATCTTCCCCTCACCCTGATAATAAACTGCCTTTCCTGCCCTGGCCATCGAACCATCAGATCGATTCACGGTAACATTCCCCAGGGCGATAATTCTATCTATCTTACTGGAATCGACAGGAGACTCATTGTTGGTAGGACTGCCAAGATAATACACAAGCATTTTTTGGCAATCTATTACCATATCCTCTGTTTTGGCCCTCACCCCACCATCAAACACGATCACCTTTCTTTGCTGATCAACCTCCAGACTGTCTGAGTGGATAACGATAGGGCCTGGTCTAGAGATTTCCTTGGATTCCTCGTCTACCTGAGAAAAAGAATCGTTTTGCGGAGCAACCAGAAACACCAAGAAAAGGATAACACTAAAAAGGAACGCGGATAGTGCAATCCTCATCTCCACAATACCCCACTGTTAAGCGTGGTGCACACATTGCCCCTAACGGTAAATGTTTTCCGTGCTAGATCAACAAAAAGACTATCGCCCCTTACGTGAAAAAAGGGACCAGTTACTTTTGTGGGCCTGTCAGTCGTCACAGACTCATTTTTCTCACTATAAATCAAAAGGTTTGTCTCTATTTGGTAACCGTCAGCAGACCTTCCGGTCACCTCTCCCCTGAAAATAATTTCCCCACGCTCCCTATGATAATTGCCTTCGTTTCCCTGGATGGTAAAACCTACCTTCCTGGCAGGATCTAATCTTAGTGAAACATCTTTCAAGGTCAAGGTCTGAGTCTTGTCAAGAAAAGAGCCCTCTTTTGCCTTAAGCTCCCATTTTCCTTCACCATTTTTGTAGTCCTGACTATAGTTGATCTCACGCATCTTGAGGGACTCTCCAGAGCTCAGATTGGATCCTGTTGATGCATCCATACGTACCTGTGGTACCTTACAGACAAAAAAGGCAGCTATCAACAAAAGAAAAAAAATCCCTCCTATCGGCCACATCATGACGGGAATTTTCTTCATAAATTATACCAAGAGATAACCTATTGGCAAAGAGTAATGCCTGTGTTTCCCGTTAACATCAAAACCAAATCGTGAACTATCCATACGCCTGACATCATCTTTCACTTTCTTTCAACTGTCTGATGAACTTCCTTGAGCAGGGCCACAAGGGATTCAACATGCTCAAACGGGAGAGAATTGGGCCCATCACTAAGAGCTGAATCAGGGTCTGGATGGATCTCCAAAAAAATTCCATCAGCACCAGCGGCTACCGCAGCCTTTGCAAGGGGAGCCACGAATTCCCTCTGCCCACCAGAGGACGTGCCTCGGCCCCCAGGCAATTGTACACCATGGGTGGCATCAAATACAACCGGATACCCAAAATCCTTCATAACCATTATGGACCGCATATCCACCACTAAATTATGGTATCCGAAAAATGTACCCCTCTCCGTCAGCAAAATATTAGTATTTCCCGTTGAAGTCGCCTTTAGAACGACCTGCTGCATATCCCATGGAGAAAGGAATTGGCCCTTTTTTATGTTGAGCGGTAGACGAGTTCTGGCTGCTTCAAGAATCAGATCCGTCTGGCGAGACAAGAAGGCAGGAATCTGAATAACATCCAAAACTTCTACCGCCTTCTCAATCTCACTCACCTGATGTATATCTGATAATATCGGCAAACCAGTGATATTCTTTACCTCTTTGAGAATCTCCAGGCCTTCATCCAGACCTGGTCCCCGAAAGGAATCAACCGACGTCCGATTCGCCTTATCATAAGAACTCTTAAATATGACTGGTATATTAAGCTTCTGGGCTAATCCCTGCAAAAACCTCGCCACTGTAAGGGTCGTCTCCGTATTCTCTATCACGCAGGGCCCGGATATCAAAAAGAGAGGGCCGTTCTTCCCAACCGCCAGATTTCCTATCTTTACCGGGGTGGAAACCGGTACTTGTATGTTGTCAGCAATCATGAAAGTAACACCATAATTATTTTGCTATTGTTATCCAAACAAGACAATAAAGTCAAGAATCCCTTTTCTGGAGCCTGATGAGTTCTGCATAAAATGCACACTCTCAGCCCTGAAATTGGCCCCGAGCAGGGGCCCACAGGACATGGTTTTCAAAGATGAAATAAAGTTTTTCTTGTAAAGAAAAAAAGATTTGCATATAGTGGCTAAAATTTTGTGAGATTGGCGACATGGCTCATTACAAGGTGAAAAAGACAATTGATGAAATAAACAGGAAAATTAGAGATGGCAAGGTGGTAGTGGTTACTGCCGAAGAGATGGTAGACATAGTAAAGGACACCGGCCCGGAAAAAGCAGCCAGAGAGATTGACGTGGTCACAACGGGGACGTTTTCCCCAATGTGCTCCTCCGGGGCCTTTCTTAATTTCGGGCATACCAAACCACCTATCAAGGCCTCTCAGGTCTTTTTGAACGGCGTTCCAGCATATGCCGGCCTTGCTGCAGTAGACGTCTTTATAGGCGCCACTGAACCGGCAATCGATGACCCCCTCAATAAAGTCCACCCCGGTCAGTTTAAATATGGGGGTGGACACGTGATCGAAGACCTTATTTCAGGCAAAAGGGTGGAGCTGATCGCTCGGTCTTATGGAACAGACTGCTATCCTAATCGAGAGATAAAAAAACAGATACGGCTCAAAGATCTGCCAAATGCTGTGTTAATGAATCCAAGAAATGCCTATCAGAACTACAATTGTGCTATTAATTTGAAGGACGACATTATCTACACATATATGGGGGTGTTAAGGCCTAAGGCCGATAACGCCAATTATGCAACAGCCGGTCAACTCAGCCCCCTCTTTAATGATCCTTACTATCTGACCATAGGTCTGGGAACCAGGATTTTCCTTGGAGGGGCCCAAGGGTATGTAATCTGGGCCGGAACCCAGCACAACCCATCAATAAATCGCGGAAAAAATGGCGTTCCCCTAGAACCAGGCGCAACGTTGATGGTAATGGGTAATTTAAAGGAAATGAATTCTCACTGGTTAGTGGGAGTAAGCATCCTCGGTTATGGATGTTCCCTGGCAGTAGGCATTGGAGTTCCTATTCCAATCCTCAATGAAGACCTGGCCAGATATACTGGCATCTCAGATGAGGGTATATTCACCCAGATTATTGATTATGGAAAGGATTATCCCCAGGGAAAGGCCAAAAGTCTCGGTGCGGTGAGTTATGCGGAATTGAAAAGCGGGACAATAACTTTCAATGGTAAGGCCATCCAGACCTCCCCTGTTTCCTCGTATGTTAGGGCTAAAGAGGTTGCAGAAATCCTGAAAGAATGGATTGAAACCGGCCAATTCTATCTCAGTCAACCTCAGCACCTTCTCAAAGATATATGAAGAGTAACCGGTCACGGGTTCAAGGTTCATAGGTTGTGGGTTCACCACAAACCCGCCTGCCATCCCTGTCCGCCATAAGTCTGGCGGGCCAGTCCCCAGCATGGCAGGCGGCCGTCGGGCAGGTCTGAACCGTGTATTCGTGAGTTCTGAAAGGAGAACGCATGAGAATAGAATGATTTGAGGATATTGATCCGCCTGCCGTCTGGCGGATTTAGTCATGGCAACCTGTCGAGAGCCTCAAGGTCGAACGACTGGCCCCGGAGTTAACTCACAAGGTCTATTGAGCTGACAAAGAAGACCAAATTTGGTCGCGACTTAGGCTTGAAGGGACAAATTCAGGATGCAGCAGGTTTATCTCAAAGTTTTTAGAGGTTCACGGTTAAGGGTTGGTGAAGGTTAAGAGAAGAAAAGCAACCTTGAACCCCGATTTCATCAGGAAACTCTGAGCCTGTAAACGCCTACGAAAACTATATCTCCAATAAGGAGCATCTCTAAAATATGATGGAGCCCGATAATCCCAAAACCACGAAGCTGAAAAATATCTTAGAAGCTATGGGATCTGTTCTGGTATCCTTTTCAGGCGGTGTGGATAGCGCTCTTCTCCTTCACGTTGCCGCTGAAATACTCAAGGAAAAGGCAAGGGCTGCAACTCTGGTCTCCCCGATCTTTCCTAAAGATGATCTTGTTAAGGCAGAAAATCTCACCAAGGAATTAGGAGTAGCCCATGCAAGGCTTACGTTCGATATACTCTCCGACAGGGATTTTCTCAGAAATGATGGAATGAGATGTCATTTCTGTAAGCTGAAAATGATTGAGGAACTGAAAGATGAGGCGAGAAGGCAAGGCCATGACTCTGTAATCGATGGCAGCAATCTTGATAACACCAAAGACTACCGGCCAGGGCTTGACGTGGCACAAAAAGCCGGCGTCACCAGCCCTTTGATGCAAGCCGGCTTTACCAAAGAGGATATAAGAAAAGAGGCCAAACGGAGGAAGATCAAGACCTGGAATACGCCATCATCTGCATGCCTTGCCTCACGGATAGCCTTTGGCACGCCGATAACGGTGGAAGATCTTTCTCGCATAGAGAGGGGTGAAGAGATGTTACATCAGCTCGGTTTTAAAGAGGTTAGGCTACGGTACCATCCTCCCATTGCCAGGATCGAGGTCTCCACCGAAAGGATCGGGCGGCTCGCACAGAAACCCATCAGGGACACCGTAGCAAGAGCACTCAAAGACCTCGGCTTTACCTATGTCACCCTCGATCTTTCTGGCTTTCAGAGTGGCAGTATGAATGCTCTTCTCTCTTAGGCCTTTGCCTGGGCTATGGCCTGGGCTATGGCCTCGTCCTCCCTCTTTATATCCTCCAATGTCTTTGGCTTAACGTGATCAGGCCTTTCCTCCACACCGTATTTCCACTTTAAGAACTGCTCACCGGTGGTGGGATACAGGGCATAGGTGAGGAGATCTTCCTCGGTCTTGGCCAGATCACCGATCTTTTTCCGATCCTCTTCAAGCTCTGGTTCAATGAAATCAGCAGCCCTGCCCGTGATTGGGGTCTCTCCTCTCTTGTAGCCCTTCAGCACTATCTTCTGTACCTCTGGGTCAACCGGTGTTGGGGTCTTCCCATAGAGGCCATAGACCAGATCCTTGACCTGGTTGGTAATCATCTTATACTTTCCCAGGAGCACATTGAGTACTGCCTGAACCCCCACAATCTGCGAGGTAGGGGTAACCAGAGGAGGTGTTCCTAGCTCTTTTCTGGTAATCGGGATCTCGGCATGGACCTCGGGGAGCCGCTCTAAGGCATTGGCCTCTTTGAGCTGACTGACCAGGTTTGAGATCATACCACCGGGGATCTGGTGGGCCAGAACCCCAGTGTCAATCACTGCCATCCGGTTGGTGGCAAGGTAGTCCCGATATTTGGGTGCAATGCTCTCCATGTACACATCTAGCTCAAGGAGCTTATCCAGGTCTAAACCAGTATCCCTTTCCCTGCCCTGAAGGGCTACTACCAGCGGCTCTATAGCCGGCATCGCCGTTCTCATGGCAAATGGAGCTAGGCAGGTGTCAACAATATCCACCCCTGCCTCAATGGCCTTCAGATAGGCCATTGACGCCATACCACTGGTATAGTGGGTATGCAGGTGGATGGGGATGGTGATCTGTTTTTTGAGCTCAGTTATGAGCTCATAGATGTCATACGGTGCAATAAGCCCTGCCATATCCTTGATACGGATCGTATCGGCCCCCATCTCTTCTAACTGTTTGCATTTGGTGGTGTAGTATTCCAAGTTAAACACGTCACCGCCTAAGGTTCGTTCAGTGAGGGAATAACAGATGTTCCCGGAAAAGTGTTTCCCGTTGGCCTTGATCCTTTCCACAACGGTCTGAAAGTTCCTGAAATCATTGAGGGCATCAAAGACCATGAAGATATCTATCCCTACCTCACAAGCCTTATCCACAAATGCCCTGGCCACATCGTCTGCATAATTTCTGTATCCAACAAGGTTCTGGCCCCTGAGCAGCATAGAGAGCTGGGTCTTTTTGAGGTGTTTTTTTAGGGTCCGTGGTCTTTCCCAGGGGTCTTCTGCCAAAAATCGGTGCATGGTATCAAAGGTTGCCCCGCCCCAGACCTCCATGGACCAGAAACCGACATCATCCATTTTTTCAGCAATGGGAATCATGTCCTCAGTGCGCATTCTCGTAGCCAGGTTGGACTGGTGGCCATCTCTAAAGGTCATATCCTGGATCTTAAGGGGATTTTTTTCTCCCTGTTTCATGGCATCGTTCATGCTCCATCTCCTTTTTGTGGTGGTGACCAAAAAATTGCCAATCCATCAATATACCTTTTAATAATACTCATCATAAATCCATTAGTCAATAAAACTCAGAGCCTTCTCTTCACCTTTAAGCTTATTGTCAGCTGTCTCGAAAGGTATCCTCTATGCCCTTTTTCAACAGAAGCTAAGCGCTTCAATTCTCATATACAGTCACGTATTTGGACGAATTGTTTCAAAAATGACGCACAGACCGAGGGGAGCTCAGCCGAAGTCCGAATAAGTTCATCATCGAACTTGTAGATCGAAGGACTAAGCCTCGCAATAAAATATTGACACCCAAAATTCTATCTGGTATTTGCTACTGTAAAGGGGCTGTAGCTCAGATGGGAGAGCGCATGACTGGCAGTCATGAGGTCAGGGGTTCGATCCCCCTCAGCTCCACTAATAAAATCATTCCATCAGCAAATCATTCTTCCCGCCTAATAACTGAGAAAGAGACCTTTTTGTGCCTTAACCTTTGAACGTTACCAAAGAGTTAGATCTCCGCATTTACCCCAAACCTCCGATCAGGTGTCAGCGGTGCCCCGGAGCACCAATTCCTGAGCGCCGAAGGCCCAGCTCCATCTCCTTATGCTGCACTGATGAACCACTCTGGCGCTGCCCTCACCACTGCCTTAACTATATCTCGATCATGTTCGCTGAAGGCCTCTCTGTCGATCATAGACTCGATTGTCTTCTCAAGTACGACCATCTTGCTGCCGGTGTGGATGATGGCTGGGTAGTACTCATTAATGAAGAAATGCTTAAGCCTGAATCGGTCAGTCTCATTATTGACCATGTCCTTGACCTGTTTCTCCATCTGGGCCTTTTCAAGGTTGCGCAATTCGGATTTCGGCGATCGGATCTTCTTGGCAGTGGTTTCAAAGCCCTCAACGCATTTGAAGCTGAGCTGCCAGTGCTCGATATTCCCCAGGCAGTTGATCATGAGTGTGTTGGTTGTTATGAGACCTTGCTCGTGGTCGATCTTGACTCCCTCAAGGTGGGGTAGAAAATAGTTGTCCGAAATGGCGCAGAAAGCACTCACTCCACCGGCAAACGGGTTCTCCATGAGATCGTTGACTGTGAAAAAAGGCTTCTGCTCGAACCTGGCATCCTGAAGGAGTATGAGTTCTTCCTCTGTGTAGTGGAATCGTTCGTTCCATAGCTCCTCTGGCGAAAGGTCCTTTCTGGTGAGCGAGCTCTGGCTGGTAAGCATACCCAAGCTTTGACCTCCCCGCCAAACCAAGGGAAGAGCACCAACTGTCCACTCAGCGCTTCCCCCGATCTCCCCGATCATGCTATGGAGACCGCGACCATCCGGAAAGCGCAGTCCATCGAGCCCCATGACCAGAGCAGGGAAGAGGTCTCCGTCTTTGTCAAAGGGAGTAGCCACACCGATGCCGTTGAGCTGGTCCATGGCGGGATGATGGCGCGGCCGGTCAAGAAAGTAGGCGGTCATTTCTGAGAAGTCCTTTATGCCACACGCATCGGCGATGATCCGAGCCTCCTGTTTTAGGTCAGTGTCCCGAGGGTTGAACTCGGGGAAGGGAGCAGCAGTCATCCAACGCTCAACATAGATGTCGGGCAGGTGCCTTTTGAAATTGGATTCGGTAATAAATAGGGCAGTAAGTGAACTGTGAAGGCCCTCAACTGACTTGCCGGTGCCGTCGATAACATCCGATCCCATAGAAAGCCTGTTCACCTCTTCGGTAAGCCCGTGGCTGTAGCGGCTGCAGTGCTCCTCCTTGCCGAATAGGGCACCTACAGCAATGGTCGGATTACCGCCGGCTTCCACGCCGGGCTTAGCCCGTACTCCTTCCGTTATCGCGCTCTCGATGATCACTTCTTCCCCTAAATCAAAGGTCTCCGTCGTAATCTGGAGCACTTCACTCATCACCTGGGCTGCAAGCCGATCGTTATGCCGCTTTAATCGGTTGATCAAATCCTTGGTTTGAAGATCCTTGGGAACTTTGTTTAAGGCACCAAAGCCATCGATAACAACTGCCGCCGCGGGTAGCGCTGCAGCAAGGATGACGGCCTGGCGGAGCTGCTTGCTCCTGAATACACCAAGATTCGAGTGCCCGTTTACCCGGTCATCAATTACAAACACCGTTCCCCTGACAAGCTCAAAGCCATAGAAATTCAGCACCTCTTGATGCCTCAAGTTGAAAGTGGACACCTTGTCCTTGCTCAACTCCATAGCTTCGTGACGGCCACTATAGGTCAGCCGGACATCGCCGATATTGTAACGTAGAGGATTACTCATGGTAGCACCTCCAAATTCAGAAACAACACCCTCTCATCTGACTGGCAATCATGAGGTCAGGCTTGCATCACTTTCACCGATCTTGTTTAGTTTCCCTTGAATTCAGAATCCCTCTTATCTGAATATAATTTGAAAGACTCCTGTAAATCCCCTGATCGTAAAATCATTGCCGAGCGTGCCGCATTGTACTCAAGGCTCCTCAAAGCAGAAACATCTTCACTGTGAAGCTGTACCTCTTTAGCTCCTTGAACCGCTAATGGTGCGTTGGCAGCAATCTCCTTACCTATCTTACTGGCCTGAACAAAGAGCATTTCCCGTGTATCAAATACCTCGTTTACGAGCCCAATTCTTTTGGCCTCATCAGCACCAATAGAATGGCCCCGAAACGCCATTTCTCTTGCCTTTCCCCTTCCCACAATCTTTGGCAATCTCTGGAGCCCTCCAATATCCGTAATAATCCCAAATCTCGGCTCAGGAAGGCCAAAAAGGGCATCGGAAGAGCAAAATCTCACATCACAAGAGCAGACAATTCCAGGCCTGCGCCAAGACAATGGCCTTGGATAACTGCGATAGATGGTACCCGCAAGACCTCCAATTCTGTATAGATAGACTGAACCCTCTTAATGATATCAAACAGCCTCAGTTTTTGATCAGCAGATGGTTTCTTAGATAAGAGCCTGATAACCTCATTGGTAGGGCTCAGATCCAGTCGTGAGCAAAAAGAATCTCCCGCCCCTTTTAATAAAATGACCCTCACCTCGCTATCTTGTGCCGCTTTTCTTAGGGCCTCAGATAAAGAGAGTCAAAGAGCAAAGTCTAAGGCATTTCTTTTATCTGGCCTCCTGAGGGTGATCGTCCCGATAAA
>CP070673.1:4898448-4908883 GCA_020351915.1 Deltaproteobacteria bacterium | reverse complement strand
GGGTATGGATTGAAGCCCTATCAGGTATTGCGGTGTGGCAGTCCTCTCCTTCATTTGGGTCAAGAGATCGGTGCCACCGGAGATAACTCGGGCCTTGCCTTTATGGTGAGCCAGCAGCGAACAGGCCTCCTCCAATGTCTTAGCTGAGCGGTACTCAAATCTGGGTAATGTCATTTCTTCACCTCCAAAACTTCGATGGTTTTCTCAGGGTCACAGGTGTTGAGCATGACCGATTCTGCACGTGTATAGCCGCTGAAGAAAGGGTCGGGGACCCGTCTGTCTTCACCATGCAAACAATAAGGTACTCCCCGTAGTAGCCCCAAATTTTTTGCTTCTCCGGGGAGCGAGGGATTTCTCCCTTTTACTCATCCTTGCTCAACCCTGCTTTTACTAAAGCCTTTAAATATTAAAACCCGGGATGTTGTCAACCCCTAAATTTGAAAAATAACCCTCGATAGGGGTTGTCTCTCAGAACTCATTTCAGTATTTGGCATTGGGGATCAGGAGGTCATCAAAAGATATTCAAGCACCTTGATCTCTGGGATGTGAGAGTCAGACCTCCAGCAAGGGCCAATGCACCACCAGTAAACATTCATGTGGATGACTCAGATTCTCAGATCCCGCCTTGTGAGGATTAGTTCTGTAAAGACCCCGATTATCCCATTAAGGCTTATGCTTCCTAATTTCAAACCTGGTCATGGGATTGAGATGCAGGGGTTTGTCCAATTTAGTCAAAATGGGGGCACCTCCCAATAATTTCGATCTCTGTAAAGATATAACTCCTCGGCTCTGATATCGTTCACAAGCCTCCTCGCCATAAAATAGCCCTAGACCGGCAGATGTTGTGGCTCCTTTTTCATTGACTCACGAGGCCATTTTTTCCTGTACCCCCCCTAAAAAAGAGGCTCCTTATCACATGTCATAATTCCTTCTTTCTATTTATGTTTATAGCTCCAAACGCCCATAAAGTCACGCTATGTGCAAAACGGCAAGATCTATTCCTCAAAATATGGGCCTGACCACGGATCCGCGACCACCGCTTGAGACATCCGTTCAGTTCGACTTCGACATATGTCCCATTGTCTCAAGCTCAAGATTAAGTATGGCTTGCTTTACAGCCACTTTTGACAGGGGTACCTTATAGGCGCTCATGGCCAAAGGACTCGCCTCTATGCTCGCCGCTTCTCCTACCATGTCAGCCATGCCTACCATAGACGTGTCTTTCAATATGGCCTCAGATTCCTTCGCCCTCCAGGGTATCGGCGCAACACCACCCAAAATAATGTTCGCGCTCTTTACCACACTGCCTTCCCTTACCAAAAGGGCCGCTACGCTCACGATTGAAAAGTCGACGGCCTTTCTGAAGCGGAGCTTAAGGTATGTGCCCACGGTTTCCCCCTTAAAAGCGGGTATCTGGATCTCGCTAATGATCTCATCACTTTCGATTGCGAGCCAAGGGGCATCGCTGAGCCATAATTCCTCAACCGATAACATTCTTTCTCCGTCACAGCCCATAACCCTGACCTTTGCCCCGAGCGCCATCAACACTGTTGCCATATCTGAAGGGCATACCGCATGGCAGACTTTGGTCCCCATTATGCTGTGGTAGCGGCCATCGCCGGCGACCTCGGGGGTAATTTCGAGGCTGCCGAGCGCAAACGCGGGGTTAACTACCCTTACACCTCCCCCATATAGGAAAAGCTCATCCGCCTTGAAATCGCTCTCTTCAACCGATAACATGCCTTTATGCTGGCTATGACCGGTAACGTAGCATGTATCGCCACCCTTTCGGTAACAGATAAAAGCTGTTCCACACCAGGGTGATGCCCGGTAATACCAGCAGCGCACATCCTGGCATAAGTTCCCACCTATGGTGCCCATGTTTCGTATCATAGGTGACCCTATTGAGCGGGCAGCCTCTGACAGCATGCTGTATCTATCTCTAATAATGGGGGATTTCTCGATGTCATTCAGCTTAGTAAGGGCACCAATCTTTAATGTGCCATCTGCCTCCCTAATGTAATCGAGCTCCTCTATCTTTTTGATGTTGATTATGACCTCCGGCACAGTAACGCGGTCCTTCATGGCGCCTAAAAGGTCTGTTCCACCTGCAAGAACTTTCGCCTTTCCTCCATACCTGGTCAGTAGGGTCGCCAACTCTTCCGGCGATTTGGCCACAAGATATTTAAAGCGTGGTTGAGACATTTACAATCAGCTCCCTTTCTGTGTATTGCTGAGTGCAGAGATAACCTTCTGTGCTGTTGCGGGAAGGTCGATCCTGACACCTAATGCATTGTAAATAGCAGTGGCTATTGCTGGAGCGGCAGCGCTTATTGAAGCCTCACCGACACCCTTGGCCCCATAGGGACCATGACGCTCATGCGATTCCACCATAATGACCGGATCAATATTGCGGTAGTCAAGTGCGGTGGGTATCTTATAGTCTAAAAACGTGGGATTAAGCACCTTTCCGGAAACTGGATCCAGGAGAAGCTCCTCCATGAGGGCGAAACCCGCGCCTCCTGATAACACACTCTCGTACTGGGCTTCAATTCCTTTTGGGTTGATTATTTTACCACAGTCAACGGCTGATACAAGCCTTGATAAATCTATGTGTCCGGTTGTGGTGTCAACCTCTACCTCGGCAATGGTCACGACTGCATTTCCAACAGGTGGCGGCACTGACGGAGTGCTGTAACTGCCTCTGCCTATCAAGACCCCTTTAGGCATGACCCGAGGTGGTTTTCCCTCTATGAAAAACCGGGACGCTTCAGCAACTGAAACCCGTTTATCAGGCTCTTTCTTCACATAGATCCAGCCCTCTTTAGCCTCGAGGCGTTCAGGTTGAACCTCCAGCATGTTGGCAGCCACTTCAAGAAGCTGTTGTTTGGCGTCTTCAGATGCTGACTTAACTGCATTTCCGTGCGTTAGTGTGGTTCTACTGGCGATTTGAGACTGATCAAATGGAGTGACCTTCGTATCTGAGTTTACCACATCCACATCTTCATAACGTACACCGAGAGCCTCGGCAACGATCTGCGCCATTTCACCTTGAGTGCCCTGGCCCAATTCAGTTGCGCCCGATAGCAGGGTGACTGTGCCGTTCTCGTTTACTATAACAACAGCACCAGAATTCCCTAGCGCTGCATTACCACCTGAAATCCCTATGCCTATGCCATGCTTTCTCCCATTTGGCAGTGTTCTCTCGCCCGGCTTATGCCATTTTTCCTTCCAGCCTATCGTTTCTGCAGACCTCCGTATGGCCTCCCCAAAGGCGAGAATCCTGGGAACTTGGCCCATTCCAAAAGGTTCCTCAGACTGGATGTGATTTTTCAGGTAAAACTCCAGTGGGTCTATCCCTATTTTCTCGGCCAGCTCATCCATGAGCACGCCAATGGCGAAATCCGCTTCAAAGTACCCAAAGCCTCGGAATGCAGACGTAGGCGGGCAATTGGTATATAGAACATACCCTTCATATTTTCTGTTGGGGACTGAGAACTTAGGTGTCAAGTGGGCCTGGTTGAGGCAGACAACAATGCCCAAAAGGTTAAACGGCCCGGTATTCAGAAATGCTTTGGCGTGATAGGCTGTGAGGGACCCGTCTTTTTTGGCCCCTACCTTCAGTTTTAAAGTCCATGAATGACGTCTTGTGCCAGCAACAGCCTGTTCTTCTCTGCTGAACTCCAGTCTCACCGGTCTGCCAGCCTTCCTCGCTAAAAGCGCCACAATCCCTTGAGCCTTGAGCATGGCTATTTTGCCCCCGAATGCTCCTCCGACATAGGGAGTAATAACTCTTGCCTTGTTCTGCGGCAGATCCAAGACATTGGCCAGTTGGCTGCGTATCTCAAATGGACTTTGGTTGGAATCCCATAGGGTCACGTTTCCTGTTGAATCCCAGGCAGCCATAGATGCACGCGGCTCCATCTGAACGTGCAATTGCATGTGGGTCCTATATGTCCTTTCCAGCACCACGTCTGCTTCGGCAAATCCCTTTTTCACATCGCCGATTTGACGACTGAAGGTGAATGGTTGGTCACGCTTAATGGTTAGCAGGTTACCACCAAGGTGTATTTCTGGAGCATCTGGTTTGAGCGCCTCCTCCGGATCAAATACTGCCGGCAGCACCTCGTACTCGACCTCTATCAGATGCACCGCCTCCTCGGCTATCTCCTCACTCGCAGCGGCTACCGCCGCCACCTCGTCTCCCACATATCGAACCTTATCCTCAAGGATATATAAACTCTGGCTCGTCCCTTTAAACGCGATCTTGGGGACCACATCTTTGTAAGTAATCACTGCTTCAACGCCGGGTAGCGCCTCGGCTTTACTGGTATCTATACTCAGGATATTGGCATGGGCGTAAGGGCTTCTAAGGCACTTTGCATACAACATACCCGGCAATTTTATATCTGCCGTGTACTGGGCATCCCCTGTAACCTTTGCCAAGGCATCTTTACGGGGAAAACTTTTGCCCACGACTACCAAATTTTCACTCATTTTGATTTCCTTTCTTCAACATCTCCGCCGCTGCCAGGATTGCCTTCACTGGCTTGACATACCCCGTACAGCGGCACATATTGCCTGAAATGGATTGCCTTACTTCATCCTCTGTGGGATGGGGATTGTTATCCAAAAGGGCCTTGGCATTAAGGATCATACCCGGTGTGCAGAATCCACACTGCACGGCATAGTGATCAATGAAGGCTTGCTGGATAGGGTGCAGTTGCCCCCCTTGAGCCAATCCCTCTATGGTCGTAATCTCTTCACCTTGGGAACTGATTGCAAGTGTGGTACAGGAAAGGATAGGCGTACCATTCATCAAAACTGTGCAGGCACCACATCTGCCGGAGTCACAACCTTTCTTTGTTCCCGTAAGCCCAATTTCCTCTCTGAGTATGTGTAACAATGTATGCCAAGGCTCCACCTCAGGCTCATATATCTTGCCATTCACACTGAGCTTTATCTTAGCCATTTGAAATGTAAAACCTCCTTTGCTTGTTTAGAAAAAAATTGTCCTCGGATGATCATAAACCTTCTGCCGATGACCCTATTTAATCCTTGGTGACCCTTGATAACTCCGATGACAACTCGGATACCCTACTCTGTGACCACGATAGCAGGGCGGACCAGGACACCCCCACTATCAAGGACCTATCCACCAATCAATGGATAGACAGATGTCCAGGTGGTTTAATGGCAGAACCAACACATTACATTACTAAATCTCTCTCAACTGTTCCACCGAAAATTGACTCACGCTGGCCTATCAACCACCCCTGAAGGACCCGCTTCGGCCTACCAGATCAGCCTTCAACTCCGGCCCGACCATGCTGCCTCCCCCACAACGGCCACCTTTATTAAGATCGGGCCTTGGAACTTCACAAGCCCTTCACCTGCTTCCTCGAGGCCAATCCTTCGGCAAAAGAGGTGAAGCGGCACTATCTCCTCCAGGGATCAAATTGCCTCTTTTAGCCTTATTTTTAAGGAACAGGGCAACCATATAAGCAAATCCAATTTAGGTGAGCGTAACCTACCAAAATCATCGTTAAAGAGCAAATTTTTTTATGCCAGAGCACGTCAACTACCACCCCTAAAACTGTCGCAATTTGCTGTGGGACGTTTTTTATCTCTCACCCTGGTTAATGAGCTGCGCACTTAACAAGGCAACGCTCATAGAGGCGCTGAGTCTTTGAGTCCCGGCCATTATTGTGTCATAAGGCATTGACGGTGTTAAAATTATGATCGGTTTTAGATCTTCTTTCTGGTGAACGGAAGGAGCGCGTAGCCCGACTGGAGCGCACCAGAACCATATCTTCGAATGAAATGGGAGGACATTCACGATTAATACCTCATCTCCTCAAAAATGGGATCGTGTCACTGAAAAAAGCTTGGCTCCTACAAAAAACCATGGCAAAACGTAAACGCGTAAGATATTAATTTTAATAGAAATATCAGGGTCTTTCGCATATAGCTTGCCAAATTCTAAAATCTTAGATATAGATACTCTGTATACTCATCAAAAGATCATCTGTTTTTTCTGCCTGTGTTTTGTAGAAATTACTTCAATGTGGTACCCATTGACAGATCTTCATGATCGACAAGACAGAAAGGAGGTGATGCAGTTAGCAATCGGCGAGGCGTGGTAGACTCCATTTGGGCGACGGATCTCCCAACCTACCAGAACACGGCCCTCTTGAGTAAGTCTTAAAAAGCATGAGGGCTATAGCTGGGAACAAAACCCATGAAAGGAGGAAAAGAATTATGTTTTCAAGACAATTTTTAATTTGGACGATGGTGCTGGGGCTTACGCTTGCCATATTGTCTGGTTTCGCTACTAAAGCCCCTGCGGCAGAGCGGGTGGCACTCACCATGTTTGGCTCACCTCTTGGGTCAGACGCCCATAATTTCGCCCATGCGCTGGGGGATATCATAAACAAGAACCACCCCTGGCTAAGGGTGTCCGTTTTGGAGACTATGGGCAGTGTCGATAACATAAAGTCGCTGTCTGATTTGTCACCTGATAAGAGGAAGCTACACATTTCCCTGTCTGTTGACGGTGTACTTGAGATGTCCTTACGCGGTGATGGTCCATTTAAGAAAACGGGACCAATCACCGGCTGGAGAGTCTTATGTTCCCTTTATACTGCGAGCCCCCACTTCATGACCCTGGATCCCAACATCAAGGGCCCGAAAGACATGACTGGTAAAAGGATTGGCTTGCCTCCCAAAGGCCACGGGTTGTCAAAATGCGCGCTATTCTATCTGGACAGTTGCTGGGATTTATTAGGCAAGGTCAAAGTCATTAACATGCCGACAGCGATGGCAAAAGATGCCTTGCTGGATGGCACCATAGATGTATGCACTGCGGGCGGGATGTTCTTCTCTGAGAATGAGTTTAAGACTTCTCCTTTCAATGAGGCAATCCTGGCTGCCAGGAAGAATGTATACTACATTGGCATCACCAAGGAGGAATACGAAAGGGGCAAGGCAAAGATTCCTACCGATCCTCATATATGGGCACTGGTAAAGGCCAATGCTCTCAGGCCTGGATACCCGGATAAAGACAGTGGAATCCTGCGCCTGGCGCTCACCTGGGTTGCCTGGGAAGACATGGATGAGAAATTGGCCTACGAGATCGTCAAGACGGCAGGTGAAAACGACCACAAATTCAAAGAGTATTTCGCCGCTGGGAAGGCTGCAAAAGCTGAAAATTTTGTCGCCAACGCCTGGAGTGAAAAGCGCTACCACCCTGGCGCCTTGAGGTACTATAAAGAAAAGGCTCTTACTCTACAAGGGAAACTTTAGGATAGGCCTTCGGGTTCCGAGGCGCGATGCCTATCGTGCCTCGGAACCTGCTCAGAAGGATTTTGTTGTGGCTCAGAGAATAGACTGGTTGAAGTTCGTTAATAATGCTACCGGTGTGCTGGCGGTTTTAATGGGCGTCTACCACCTTGTATACACCCGGTGGCTGCTCCAGGACCCCTTAATGCATCAAAATACCCACCTCACCTTCGCCCTACTATTAATTTTCCTGACCACCATCACCAAGAAGCCAAAGCTGTGGCTTTTAAACTTAGTCCTCATCGTACTATCCTTCATCGCAGTGACTTACGTTTTTGTTAACTATTCCGACCTTGCCGAACGAGCCGGGATACCCACCATGGCTGACGTGATCATAGGGACTATTATTGTAATCGTTGTCCTGGAGGCCTGCCGGCAGGCCTTTGGCTGGATCGTGCCTGCAATCGCTGCCGGGTTGATGATATATGCCCTGGTTAGCTCGTATCTCCCACCGCCTTTTTTCCATACGCCCATATCCTATGGCAAGGTGATTTCCTGGTCCGCTATTGCCTTCAGGGGCATTTATGGCATGTTTCTTAACATCTCGGCCACCTACATCATCCTTTTCATCCTTTTCGGGGGCCTGTTGCAGGCAACGGGCGTATCCCAATCCTTTATGGAGTTAGGAAAGGCGATCGGAAGAAAGATGAGAAGCGGCCCTGGGCAGACGGCCGTTATATCGAGTGGACTCGTGGGAATGGTCATGGGGGCAGGTGTGGCAAACGTGGCCTTCACTGGTCCAATAACGATACCCATAATGAAGAAGGCCGGCTATAGCCCAGACCAGGCTGGTGCTGTCGAGGCTGCGGCCTCGGCCGGTGGACAGATCATGCCGCCAGTAATGGCCTCAGCCGCCTTTCTGATGGCCGGTCTCCTGGGGATTACCTATGGAAAAATTATCATATACGCCGCTATCCCCGGAATCATCTATTTTCTCAGTATCGGATGGGCGGTGCACCTTCTGGCGCTTAGGCAGGGCATTTCTGCCGGCGTTGGGGAAGAGGAAAAGATCGACTACGCAATGGTATGGCGACGGTTTCCCATCTTTGCCATTCCTCTCGGCTTGGTTATTGTCTTGCTATCCATGGACTATTCAGCAACATTGGCCGCCTTCTGTGCTGTCATATCCATTCTCGTTTTGAGCTTCATTAGAAAGGAAACACGCCTTTCCTGGGGACGCCTGGTAGCGGGCTTCCGCACCGGGTGTGTAGGAGCCTCAGGCCTGGCCATGGCCATTGCTGCCATCGGGGTCGTCTCCTCCATGATATCGCTCACAGGAGTGGGCGTTGAGGTTGCTTTCAGCGTAGAGCAGTGGAGCATGGGCATCCCCTTTATTGCTATTTTCGTATCCATGTGGGTCACCATACTTCTGGGCTGCGGGATGCCCGTGGTGGCAGCCTATGCCCTGGTTGCCATTGTGGTTGCACCGATATTGATCAGGATGGGCGTAGGGGGTATACAGACCCACTTTTTTATCCTTTACTTCGCTGCCTTTTCCACCCTGAGCCCTCCGGTAGCCTCAGCAGCCCTGATGGGCTCCAGTATCTCTGGCGGAAGCTATTTTAAAACGGCCGTCGAGGGCATGAAGATCGCAGCCACAGCATTTATTATCCCCTGGCTCATTCTGTGGAATCCTAACATAATCGCGCATTTTAGCGGCCTATGGATGGCAATTGGATCCATATCGGCCACGGTGGTCTCGATTTTCATCTTGCAGGCAGGGCTCTTTGGCCAATTTTTGATACGGCTTAATGTCTTAGAGCGAATGGCGTTTATAGTTGTTTCGGCGATATTGATAGGCTTTGTTGTGACACAAAGTAGCATCATGTTTGTCATAGGACTGGTTCTGTTCGTGGCCATGCTCTTGGAACAAATTATCAAGGTTAGGTGACGTCAATCAATCTTACGATGGTAGACGGACAGGAGGTGAAGAAATGACATTACCCAGATTTGAGTACCGCTCAGCTAAGACATTGGAGGAGGCCTGTTCGCTGCTGGCTGACCATAAAGGCAAGGCCCGAGTTATCTCCGGTGGCACCGATCTCTTGACCCAAATGAAGGAGAGGACTGCCACACCGCAATACCTGATAGGGCTTCAATCCATACCCGGGCTCAACTATGTTGAGCATGACAAGAAGGGAGGGCTTAAGATCGGTGGCATGGCAACCCTCATCCAGGTTGCGGAATCTCCGGTGGTCAAGGAGGGATTTCCTCTGCTCAGTGAAGCCATAATGCACATGGCATCGGTTCAGGTGCGGAACAGAGGGACCCTTGTCGGTAACCTGTGCAACGCCGCACCCTCAGCCGACACCGCACCCCCCTTAATCGTGATGGGTGCACAAGCAAGACTCGTGAGCGCCGGTGGGAAGGAACGGGTTATAGCCCTGGAGGATTTCTTCCGTGGGCCGGGAGAGACGGCACTCGGACAAGGGGAGCTCCTGGCAGAAGTAGTGGTACCGGACCTGCCCCCGACGAGTGGCGGCACCTATCTGAAACTCTCTCAAAGAAGGGCCATGGATCTTGCCGTTGTGGGGGTAGCGTGTCTGCTTACCCGTGATGGAGGGGTGTGTAAAGAGGTAAAAATAGCCCTCGGTGCGGTGGCCCCCACTCCGATACGGGCCAGAGAAGCAGAGGCCCTTATCACGGGAAGTGGCCTCGAGGATGCGGTGCTGGCCAAGGCGGCTGAGGCAGCCATGGAGGCCTCAAAGCCCATCACGGATATCCGGGGCCCGGCCGACTATCGGCGGAAGATGGTGGGTGTTTTGACCAAACGGGCTGTGCGTCAGGCCTGGGAAAGGGCGAGCGCCGGTGAGTAATGAATGCCGTCTCGATACTGTTTCACGTTCTCTTTCGCTTATGGTGCTGTTTTTCACAAAGAGCACAGGGAGAGCGTATGGAGGCAAAGATTCATAAGAGAAATGGAGGAACGCGATGAGTGAATACTCAGTCATAGGAACGGGCTTCCCACAGCTGGATCATGTGGCCAAGGTCAGGGGTGAGGCACACTATGTGGATGACATCGTGCTGCCCAATATGCTGTATGGCAAGGTGCTGAGAAGCCCCCTGCCCCATGCACGGATCCTCGCTATCGATA
>CP070673.1:4892664-4898348 GCA_020351915.1 Deltaproteobacteria bacterium | reverse complement strand
CGTGCTGTTATTAATCCCTGGCCCATTGTGCCCGATGAATTGATACACTCAGAGAGCAAGATTGTCTATATTTATTTTATCGAAGTTTAGCGATTCGGAAGACCAGATTCAATGAGGCAATCTACTCAAAAACACGAAGAACCGCCCCCATTTTTTCATGGGGTGGTGCTCTTCTGTGCCTATCCCTATCGCTAATAGGGCGAAATACCCAGGTAGAGTGCCTAAATTGAGCCAGCCCTGAGAGGTGAAAGGCTCCTCAGATCCCTGAGCAAAGCGAAGAGTTGAGCAGCACAGTATGCTTGAGGAGCAAGGCTTTGCAGTTTGACACACAAGCCCTTTTCTCCTATACTTATTTGCGCTCAGAAGGGAGGAACTAATAACTAAACGTGTCGGAACTTTTACAACTCACTCAAATTAGGTGGGTTTTTTGGCGAAGCCCTAAGTTCATCCCCTGTGAGTTTCAGGGACTGAAGGTCTAAGAATTTTGTCTCGTGCTTCCTGTACGATGTCTAGTCAAGGGAGTGATGAGAATCCGTAAAGACTCAGGTAGGTTTTGGAATGGAATTGCCAAAGGTTGCCCTGGTGGAGCATTATTTTGATCCACAGAGGATCGAGGACATACCAGCAGAGGTCGGCAGAGAGATGCAACGACTCCGGCTTCAAGAGAAGATAAGGCAAGGGGATAGCGTGGCTATTACTGCCGGAAGCAGGGGAATTGCTAACATCCACATCATTACCAGGGCCGTGGTTAATGAACTCAAAAAACTGGGTACTCGGCCCTTCATCTTTCCGGCAATGGGGAGCCATGGAGGTGCAACAGCAGAGGGTCAACTCATGGTCCTCGAGAAATATGGGATATCTGAATCGAGCATGGGATGTCCTCTCAGAAGCACCATGGAGGTTGCATATCTGGGTGAGGCTGCGGATGGCTATCCTCTCTATGTGGACAAATATGCTGCGGAGGCAGATCACATCGTTCTGATCAACCGGATCAAACCTCATACCAAGTTTAGTGGCCCCCTCGAAAGTGGCCTCATGAAGATGATGGCTATAGGCATGGGTAAACAGAAAGGGGCTGAATATTACCACAGGGCCGCAGTAAGGCTGACCTTCGAAAGAATTGTTGAGACCGTGGGTTTGGAGATTTTGCGGAAATGTCCGATTCTCTTTGGCCTGGGAATTGTAGAGAACGGTTATGACCAGACCTGTGTGATCAGGGCTCTGGCCCCTGACGATATTCCGAAAGGAGAAAAGGCCTTATTGGCTATCGCAAAGGAACGGATGGCCCGTCTGCCTTTTGATCAGATCGATGTGCTGGTCATCGACCAAATTGGCAAAAATATCTCCGGCACCGGCATGGATGTCAATGTCACGGGTCGGAACCGGGATATCCTCGGTGATTACACCACAGGCCCCCAGGTGAAGCGGATCTTTGTGAGGGACCTTTCGGAAGAAAGTGAAGGAAATGCGCTAGGGATAGGATTTGCGGACTTCACTACCACACGGGTTACGGAAAAGATGGATCGCAAAAAGACCTATATCAATTGTCTTACAGCCATTAGTCCTGAAAAGGGGGCGATTCCTATTTATTTTGATACAGACCGAGAGGCCCTTGAGGCTTGTTTCATGACCATCGGCGATATCCCAGTCCATCAAGTTCGACTGGTGCACATCAAAAGCACCCTGCATCTTTCAAAGCTTTCCGTTTCCCAGGCCTTTGAAGCAGAGATAAGTGCGAGCGATAAGCTAATGCGACTGGATGGGTGGATGGAAATTGCCCTGGGCAAAGACGGCAATATCGTAAGCCCCTTTGACTCCTGAGTTTTCCCTGCTTCCCTCTGGTTACCGAATCCGCTATCCTCCCGGTACGCGGAGTTCTTTGTCCTGATTCACTTGGCCTGTTGGCAGCACACATCCATTCTCCCCGATGCCTCCTTTAGGGCGATCATACTTACTTAAATGAGATGTGTTACTAAGCACAGCATTTTATTGCTTGCATTGGACATGAGTGAGAAGGGCCTAGGATGGTCATGAGGTCTTTTCTTCTGTTCCGAGGCTCTCCCGCTATGCGGGATCTTTTCTACGACTTATCTACATCCCGCTATGCGGGACTCCGCATTCCCCGCCTATTAAGGCGGGGCTGCGGCTTCCCCCACTGATAAGTCGTGAAGAGCACAGCGGCCTCCCACCAGTCACACCAGAAAAGACCTCATGCCCCTCCCGATATTGCAGACTATTTGATGCTCTCAGTAATATATGCCACCTCTATAACTCTCTATGGCTCACAACTATTCTTTCCCCAACCATGGCGATATTCCAATAGTGCTCTTAGTGCGGACATCTTTATTCTGGCAACCTATGCTTTGCCAGGGCCACGTCATAGTCAAACCTAATCTATTGATTTTTGGTGTGCTTGCAGGGTATGGGTGTCTTTTTTTTTGGATTATGCCCCACATAGTCTAGATGAGTGGGCGTTTCAAAATGGTTTATATAGATGCATCCTATGATTCTAGGGCTTAGGGCGCAATAAACCATTTTGAAACGACCCAGTAAGAGGCCATGTTACAGGGCATAACCAAAAAAAAGACACCCATACCCTGGACTTTGACGTTACCGTCTACGCTTTGCCTATTCCGTTGACAGGGAAAGGGCTTTATCCTATGCTGTGCTCACTGAAAGGGAAGCTTTTGTCAGCTATGACATCTAGAGAAATAGACAGCACACTCTCTCCTGGATTCTACTACTATTCCGGTAATGAGGCAGTGGCCGAGGGAGCTATTGCTGCTGGATGCAGATATTACGCCGGCTATCCCATCACCCCCTCCAACGAGACCATGGAGCGAATTTCCATACGGTTCAAGGATGTAGATGGGGTATTTATGCAGATGGAGGATGAAATCGCCTCGATCTGCTCGGTCATTGGGGCTGTGTGGGCTGGGGCCAAGGCTATGACCGTCACCTCAGGGCCAGGCTTTAGTCTCATGCAAGAAGGGATTGGCTATGCTGCCTTAACCGAAACACCCCTGGTTATCGTTGATATCCAGAGGGCAGGGCCGGGTACCGGCCAGGCAACCAGGGTAGCCAGTGGTGATCTTATGCAGGCCAAGTGGGGCTCCCACGGAGATTACCAGACTATTGCCCTATCTCCGTGGTCAGTTCAGGAGATGTATGACCAGACTGTAGAGGCCTTTAACCTAGCCGAGAAGTGCCGGGTTCCCGTTTTCGTTATGGGGGAAGAGGCCATTGGCCATCTGAGAGAGCGAATGGAGGTAAGACCCACTGTTGAGATCGTTGATCGGGCAAAAAAACCAGGGGCACCCCCCTTTGGCACTAACCAGGATGATGGTATTCCACCCATGCCGGCCTTTGGTGAGGGGGAAAGACTCCTGGTTACTGGATCCACTCACAACGAATTCGGTATCAGAAAGACCGATGACCCCGAGGTCCACGAAAACCTCGTGGCCCGGATCAACAATAAGATCCTGAAACACCGAGAGAGCATCATCAAGACCGAGCCCTACTACCTGGACGATGCCGAGATCATTGTTGTCGCTTATGGGTTTACTGCCAGAAGTTCCCTGTTTGCTGTGGATCGGCTCCGAAAGGAGGGCAAGAAGGTAGGCCTCCTGCGTCTCAAAACCATCTGGCCCTTTGCCGATGGAATCATTCATCAGATTGGGAGAGTGGCCAAGAAGCTGTTTGTCCCCGAGATGAACCGCGGCCAGGTGAGGGGCGAGATCATGAAATATGTTGCCTGTGAGGTGATCCCGTATAACCAGACAAATGGTGAAATCATTCATCCTCACGAGATAATGAAGCAGGTAAGGAGCCTGCTATAATGGGCAGGGACCTGGAAAAATACCTCCGTCCAGAGGTCAAATCAACCCCCTTTTGCCCGGGATGTGGCCATGGTATCTTAATGAATCTCATCCTCCGCTCCATTGATGCGCTCGAGTTACATATGGATGAGATGCTCTTTGTATCCGGCATTGGCTGTGCTGCCTGGATTCCCAGCCCCAACTTCAATGCCGACACCCTTCACACCCTTCACGGGCGGGCAGTTGCCTTTGCCACTGGGGCAAAGATGTTCAACCCAAAACTCAAGACCATGGTCATCAGCGGAGATGGAGACCTCGCCTCCATTGGGGGGAATCATCTTATTCACGCTGCACGCCGGAATATAGACCTCACGGTGATTTGTGCCAACAATATGATTTACGGCATGACCGGTGGACAGGTGGCCTCGACCTCCCCGGTGGGGGCGATCACCTCTACGACAACAGAGGGCAACATCTATCGCCCCTTTGATCTCTGCAAATTAGTGCTCGGTGCTGGTGCTCCTTATGTGGCTCGATATTCCGTAACTCAGCCTGTATCTCTGATAGAAGCCATAAAGAAATCCCTCACCATAGAGGGATTTGCCTTTGTCGAGGTGCTCTCAACCTGCCCCACCCAATTTGGGAGGAGGAATCGGTATGATTCGCCCACTGATATGCTGACCATGCTCAAGGAATCCTGCATCTCCAAACAAGAGGCTGAACAGCTAACACCTGAGGAACTACAAGGCAAGGTTATTACCGGGGAGTTTAGTGATGGGGGAGCTTAAGCAGATCCGTTTTTGTGGCTTTGGTGGGCAGGGAGTTGTTCTTGCCGGGACGATCTTGGGATATGCTGCTATCAAGGACGGTAAGTGGGTGTCTGGCTCAAATTCCTATGGGGCTCAGGCCAGGGGGGGTTCCGCCAGATCTGAGGTTGTCATCTCAGATGACCCAATCAAGTTTCCCCATGTGATTGAATCAGATATCCTTGTTGCGCTCTCCCAAAGTGCATATGATGTATACATCAAAAATGTGGCTCAAAAAAATGCCCTGGTGATCTATGACGATCCGATGGTTCAACCCTCCCATCTGAGAGGTGTTCAACAAATTGGTGTACCAGCTACCAACACAGCGATTCATGAGCTAGAGAGCAAGCAGGTGGCCAATATGGTCATGCTGGGAGCGTCAGTGGCCATAACCAGGGTAGTAAACAGGCAGGCCCTGATTTCATCGATCATTGAAAATGTTGCGGAACGATTCAGGGATGTGAATGTCAAGGCCTTGGAGGTTGGATATAAACTCGGTGAGCATATAGTAGGCAGTAAGAAGAAACCGTAGGCAGTGTATGAGCTTTCAATCAAAACGCACTCATGATGTAGGAGCGCGAATTTATTGGAGTATTGAAGTGCTGGAGTAATGGATATTTCTCTTTTCCCCAATACTCGATTACTCCAGGTCGCCACGGCATGAGAGCATTGTTTTGCAAATATTTTTCTGGCTGTAAACCCAACAAACCCCCGCCCGCCTCGCCTGAGCGAGAGCGACCGGCCTGCCATTGCAAGGCACGAGCGGGCAGGTGGCGGGCAGGCAAGAAACACAAATAACACAAAATGGCGGTAGAAGGAAGAACTCATAAACCGGTGGTAGATAGAGATCTATGCCAGAGCTGCGGTGTGTGTCTCAGGGAATGCCCTGCTGAGTTGTTTCCAGAGCTCAGGGCCGATGAGGATACAACGAGAGGATATGTTTATTCAAACACGGATTTGGCGAGCGGAAAGGCTCTTCCTCCTTGTTTTGGCGCATGTCCCCTCGGGCAGCAGGTGCGGGACTATGTGCAGTTGTTAGAGGTTGGGAAGGTGAAAGAGG
>CP070673.1:4889445-4892564 GCA_020351915.1 Deltaproteobacteria bacterium | reverse complement strand
ATCTGCTTTTCGGCGGCGATAACTTCATGGTAACCGTCAACATGAGCGAGTTCCAGGAAAAGCACACGGTCAGCCGCTTGATCGGGTCTCCCCCGGGTTATGTCGGGTATGGCGAAGGGGGCGTGCTTACCGAGGCCGTGCGCCAGCGCCCCTATTCCGTGGTCTTGATCGACGAGGTGGAAAAGGGGCACCTGGAGGTGATGAACCTGTTCTACCAGGTGTTCGACAAGGGCATGCTGGCCGACGGCGAGGGACGGGTCATCGATTTCAAGAACACGGTGCTCTTTCTGACCAGCAACCTGGCCACGGACGTGATTACCGAGCTCTGCGCGGGTGACGAGATGCCTTCCCTTGAGACGGTCAGCGCCGCCATCCGGCCCATCTTGAGCAACCACTTCAAGCCCGCCCTTCTGGCGCGCATGACCGTGGTGCCCTTTTTCACCCTGCCGCCCGATATCCTCAAAGACATCGTGGTCCTGAAGCTGGAAAAGCTGGTCAACCGCCTTGCCGAGACCCACAAAATGAAGCTCGTCTATACCCAGAAGGTGGTGGATCAGATCGCCGCCCGATGCACCGAAGTGGAGACCGGGGCCAGAAACATCGACTATATCATGACGGGGAGCATCATGCCCCGCATGTCACAGGAGATACTCACGCGCATGGGCGAGGGCGCCGTGCCGGCCGAGGTCCACCTGGACCTTGCCAAAGATGGCTCGTTCAAAATCAGTTTCGACGGGGAAAAGTCGAATGAGCCTCCGTCAGGGCGGAAAAAGGGGTAAGAACGAACATTGAGAAGCTAAACCTCTATTTGTGAGGAGGGATGACAATGAACATGGGCACTAAAACCAACTTGTATTTTGAATCCAAGGCCAAGGGTATGCCGGCCGACACCTTCAGGGTGATCGGATTCAAGGGGCAGGAGGAGATCTCGCGCCCCTTCCGGTTTGAAATCGAGCTCGCCTCTGAAAGGCCTGATATTGATGTGGAGGAGATCTTGCGCTGGCCGGCCTTTCTGGCCATAGAACGGGACGGAGGGATACGCAGGATCCACGGCGTTCTGGGTGAGTTCGAGCAAAAGCGAGAGGGACCCCTCGACCTGTACCATTATCGGGCCGTGCTGGTGCCCCGGCTGTGGCTGCTCTCCATGAGCAGCCAGAACCAGATCTATCAAAACAAGTCCGTCCCCCAGATCATTGAGGAGGAGCTTAAAGGCACCCGCAATAAAGGTCCGGCTGAGCTCGCCGCCGCTGGGCTGACCGCTGAGGATTTCGAGCTTCGCCTTACCAGAAAGTATTCTCCTCGGGAGTACACCGTGCAGTACCAGGAAAGCGACCTGGATTTCATCTCAAGGCTCATGGAGCACGAGGGTATCTTCTACTTCTTCGAGCACGACGACACCAAAGAAAAGATCATCATCACCGACAACAACATCCACTTTCCTGCCATGGCCGAGGAGAGCACCATCCGCTACCGGCCGCCCTCCGGCATGGCTGCCGTCGGCGAGGAGTCGGTCCAGTCGATCTCCTGCCGGAGCAGGCGCATGCCGAAGAAGGTGATCCTGAAAGACTACAACTACCGGACGCCCCATGTGCCCCTGCAGGGAGAGGCCGCTGTGGACACCAAGGGCCACGGGCTGATTTCCGAGTACGGCAACCACTTCAAGAAGCCGGAGGAGGGGGTCCTTTTGGCCCGAATCCGGGCCGAGGAGATCCGCTGCCGCCAGAAGGTCTTTGAAGGCGAGGGCGACTGCAGCCAGTTCCGCCCGGGACACCGGTACACCCTGGATGAACACTATCGTGAGGACTTCAACCGGGAATACGTGATCACCGGTGTGAGCCACACGGGCACCCAACCGATTGCCGGCGCCTCCGGCACGACCGATGAAGGGCGCGAGCAGCCCTCCTACTGCAACGAGTTCACGGCGATCCCCTCGGATGTGCCCTTCCGGCCGGAACGGCGCACACCCAAGCCCAAACTCTACGGAATCATGCACGCCCACGTGGATTCGGCACTCCTTGAAGACCGGGCGGAGATCGACCAGCAGGGCCGCTACAAGGTGGTCATGCCCTTTGACCTGAGCGGCGCCGGCGAGGGCAAGGCCTCCCGCTTCATCCGCATGGCCCAGCCCTACGGCGGCAAGAACCAGGGAATGCATTTTCCCCTGCACAAGGGAACGGAGGTGATCTGGGCCTGCATCGACGGCGACCCCGACCGGCCCATTATCCTCGGAGTAGTACCTAATCCCCTGAACCCAAGCGTGGTAACCGACAGCAATTATACCAAAAACGTCATCCGAACGGCAAGCGGGAGCTTCCTCGAGTTCAACGACGGGCCGGGGCTGGGGGCGCTCGTTCAGAAGGTCACCGGTTCTCAACTTCAGCTGCAGCAGCATTATCAGAAAGATGACGGCGGCAAGGAGAAAAATTACCACAAGTCTTTGGTGGTGCCTGACTTGAATCGTAAAGAAACTGAGAACAGTGGTCAACGGCAAGATCCATTTGTAACCCTGACGGATAAGCAAAATGCAAACTACCAAGGAAAATTAGAGGAACAGCACCAAAAGCAGACATATGAGACTATCGAAGAAGCTGCGGGGGACAACTGGTTCAGGGTAAAGGTGCCCAACTATGTTGGGAAAAAAGATTCTTATTTGCGATTGGGGAAGGATCCGGGGGATGAAAATGAGACAACCATCATCGATCCGAAGAAACTGCCGGATCAGCCTGAAGCAGGCTGGTTCGATTACACCGACGGGGTCCACACATCCATATCGGGCCCCACTGTCTCGCCAACAGAGCCAGACATATATGACAAACCCGAAGACCCGGTTGCTACACGTGCCGTACCGCCCGACGTTGATAATGATATGTGGAAGGAATACGGCGTCAATATCAATAATAAGGGGCTGCCTTCTCCGTATGCTGAATATGAGCCCGAGCCGGGGACGAAAGACGCGGGATTCTGGAGACCCTCTCCGGAAAAGACCGAAATAGAGAATGTAATAAATACAAAAAATAGACGCTATTATCCCTATTGGGATGAGAAAACCTCCAAGAGACAACAGTACGATGCAGATCCGAGTAGGCGTACATGGAAATATTCATATGACGTGAAAAAGG
>CP070673.1:4799938-4889345 GCA_020351915.1 Deltaproteobacteria bacterium | reverse complement strand
CCTATGTCGCGGGCCATGGATCTTGGCGACATTCATGATGAGGCGGGCCATTGTAGTGAGTATACTCTTCCCACACTGCTAGCCGCGACGGGATTGAAGGATAGAGTCACCGGCAAAGACTTCATCACTGCTTTTGTCCTCGGTCAGGAGGTACTGCTCCGCATTGGCATGGCATATAAGTTTCTGAGCAGAGCCTTCCCTATGGGTAGACTTAACGGAGATTACGTATTTGGCTGTGTGGCTGCCGTAGGTAGACTACTCGGCTTGAGCCTAGAGGAGTTACAGAATGCAGAGGGCATAATCAGTGAAATGACACAGCCACATTCTGCGGCTATGTTACAACCTATCACACTTATTGTGCGTATTCATCACGGATTTGTCTGCCAGGATAGCATAAATGCGTGCCTTCTAGCAAAGAGAGGCATCACTGGACCTCGCGAGGCAGTATTGTCCGCTCCTATGGGATATTTGGGTTTTGCCAAATGGGAGACTGACCCCGATGCTCTGATAAAGGGACTGGGTGAAAGATGGGAGACGGTAACTGTAATGAGGAAACACTATCCATGTGTGGTCACTTCACAGGCTGCGGTTGACGGTATACTGGGTCACATGAAACAACACAACTTCAAGGCTGAGGATATAGCCAGTATAGATATAACCCGTCGTGTCCACAAGGCTGGGGGCATAGCCAATATAGACGTAACAGACACAACCTCTCGTGCCCGCTCGGCTGCAATCAGGGAAGCAAAGTACAACCCACAGACCGTGCCTGAATGCCAATTTAGCCTGCCTTACGCAGTAGCCGCCGCTGCCTGCAACGGGGATCTCTTCGTGGATTCTTATACACCCCATGCCATGGCACGCAAGGATATTCGTGACCTAATGACCAGAGTGTCAGAACGAGAAGATCCAAACTTGCCCAGGCGTGCGGCGACAGTGACTACAGTACTCAAAAATGGCAAGAAGTACTCCAGCGAATGTATCTACCCCAAAGGGCATCCCAAGAACCCATTCACGGAAGAGGAACTCGTTGCAAAATTAAAGAAGTGTGTTCCTTACTCCGCCTATGAGTTGAATGATGCAGTTGTTGATTCATTAGTCAACTCGCTTTTAGGCCTGGAGAAGGTCGACGATGTAGTGAGCGCAGTGCTAAAGCCCCTGACACCAAACTAAGGTATTTGAAAAGGCCCTGATAGAGAGTGGCCGCGTCTCTGTTATTTGAGCGTTCCCTATCCCCATAGGCGGTATAAAGGCAGAAAATGCAATAGAAAAGGGCGAGTGAGCGGTACAAGGCTATTGGTCGCTTGATTGAATAAAGATATGATGGTCCAGGTTGGCTTCTAGAAAAATAGGCTTGGAAAACCAGTAAACACTTAAGAGCATTTCAGAAGGCTAATCCTCCTGCTGCAAGCCAGAGTAAAAGCTTGGCCACAGAAGCATTGCCTCAAGCTCAGGGGCGCCCCAGAGTTCTGGGTTCAGTTGCCAATGGAGCCTCACCAGGATGCCCTAACACTGACTGCTTCCGGGGATGTTCATATGCTAGCAACACTTACTTATGTGCGAGGTTCAGTGTTTACTTTTCTTAATCAACGCGAGGTGGTTTGGCCACCGGCTCTGAGGAAGGATAGAGGGGCAGGATAGAATATTTTAATCCCTGCCCAATTTGAACTGGAGTCACACCTTACTAATTTACCATAGGAGGGATAACTAAGGTGAAAATTACTCGTCTTTACACAGGAGGCGATGGTGAATCCCATTTTGGATACATCGAGGTTCCCTTAGAGAACATTAGAGGCAAGGTAGAATATTCAGAACCTATCAAAGCAACGGGAATACTCTTCCGCGAAATCGGAGTAGAACTCAATCCTGGCTGGCACAATGCTCCTCGCCGACAATTTGTCATTGTACTCGAAGGTACAATTGAGATTGAAGTCGGCGATGGCACTAAGTGCAAATTTCACTCAGGCGACATTTTCCTGGCGGAAGACACCACTGGCCGAGGACACATTACTCGTGAGGTGGACAATCAACCGCGAAAGACCGTGTCTGTTACTCTTGACTAAGGAGTGCACTCGTTTAATGGCTAAGTGACACATTAGCGTCCTTCCCCTGATCTTGTTGCTAGCGTTGAAGAAACTGCTTTGTGGCAGATATCCCAGTGCCTAATAGCGCTGGGTGGTATTAAATACCTTTTGTCACTCAAGCGTAACGCTTTTCAAGTCCGCTGTGTCAAAGGAGGTATCGCCTTTCCAAATACTTTTCTACCCGAACGAGGTTTGCCGCTTTGGCCAGGGTTATGCAACTCTTTGAATCCCCACAGAGCAACGTTGACGGCAATGCCCCCAAGTCAATACCAGATTCATCAGGGATGTATTTGCCTCAGTGGTGTATAATAACTATGCCTGACATTATCCTCGTGGTAACATAAGCTGGCATAACCACCCTTCCCCGGTCATTATATACCTGGATCATATCCCCGTGTTTTATTCCTCTTGCTTTGCCATCGGTCGTGCTTATCCAGACCCTATGGCGGTAAACAATAACAAAAGAATCTGGACGATATGCTCCTTGCCTGCCGCCGCTCCAGGTTCAGTGTCTTTTCTCGCCCCAGAATCCTTCCCGGAGAACAAGAGGTAAGGGAAAATCTGTCTTGCTATGTTATCTGCGCCTCCCTGCCCACAATGCTTCACACTCCTGGGCAGGCGGGTTTTCCCACGAGAGAATGACCTCCATCGAGAAAGCATCTTAAGGTGTCTCTAAAGCAAAGGGGATCGGAGTAAGCAAAAAGGCTTCGGTGCCCCGGGGTGGCCCTACCCTGTTGTATAGGGAGGTCCCTCTTCAGGCAAGTCTAACAGGCTAAGCCGTACTGTGTGCTACCCTGCCCCTCATAAAGGCGAGCACATGATAGCAGTATGGGTATGACATAAGCTATCTCGGGGTAGACGCAAAAAAAAACAACCACGATGGCCTGATACGCTACCTGCTAGAAAAAAACAGAACATGCAAACACTTTGGCACAAACGGGACCAGGCTCATTGAGAAGATTTACCCTGTTAGATGCTACTTTTCGAAAATACTCCTTGTTATGAACGTGCTTGTAAACTCAAATATTAGCATATATTGGATTGCCCTGTTTTGCAGGGGTAAATGAAGTTGCCCCGCTTAGCTCCCCTGGAGAATAACTCATGCCATAATGGTTCGCCTTAGTGAAGGTCAACACAAGTTACACATTCCAAGCCGTTGATTCATTTCTTATGCAAAAGAACCTGTCCCACGTGCCAGGGAAGAATGAGGATTATCGCCTCAATTGAAGACGAAGAGCTCCCTCCCGACTGCCTCGCCTGAGCTTGCGATGGCGGGCAGGCCAAAAAGAGCCTCAAGCATCTGGGAATATGGAAAAAAAGGCCAGGCCACTACCCAAAGCCACCTGCCCGCCAAAGTCCCATACCAAATGAAAATGAGCAACTCCAACCTCACGGGCTTTCTTTGCCGCTGACACGCAAGGGCAAATGTCCTGTACTTCGGCCCACAAAAAGCGAGTTCTTGGCACAAATCAGCAATATCGGACTAAGAGTGAAGTAGCTGCTTAAGCTGTGGCATCAAGATTTTCCCGTAAGTTGGTTCCTTAGGTATTTGGGGGACAAAGCGCATAGATTTGGGAACCTGGTATCTCGCCAAATATTTCCTGCAGTGAGTTTTCAAATCTTCTTCGCTAACACTTTGACCGTGTTTCAGCACTACTGCCGCTTTAACCATCTGCCCCCAACGGTCATCCGGAATCCCTACCACTGCGACTTCGGACACAGCCGGGTGCTGCAGGATAACCTTTTCCACCTCCTTGGCTGCCACAAAGAATCCACCACTTTTTATCATAGAGTCTTTTCTCTCTACAAAGTAAAAAAAGCCGTCCTCATCCAGAAAACCTAAATCTGAAGTATAGAACCAGCCGTTCTTGAAGGCGCGTTCGTTGAGCTCGGGATGGTTCCAGTAGCACCTGGTATTAACTAGGTCTCCCTTTAGTAAAACCTCACCGATCTTTCCCGGCGGCAAATCTTGATCATTCTCGCCCACGATTCTTAACCGATTAAAAAAGGTTGGTTTGCCGACGCTGTCAAGTCGGCGTATTTCCTTCTCCGTAGCCCCCGGGCGAAGAGCGGGAGCTGCCTCTTCAGGGAGAAGGCAGGTACCACCTGAAGGTACCTCTGTCATTCCATAGAGCTTACCCACGTCGTAAATCTTGAAGTAGTCTGCAATTTCCTTTAGTTTCTTACTCGGGCAGGGTTGTCCCCCTGAAATACGAAGATATCGCACGCTTCCAAAATCATAGCTTCGTCCACAAGTATCGAGGTATTCACGAATTATTTGATACCTGGCTGGACTTACAGAAAAGCTGGTTACCTTTTCCTTTTCTATCATTTCGGCAAAGCTCTTTCCGGAGAAAGCGTGAATAGCCGACGCAGCCCCTTTGATAAAAGCAGCGAACAGCCAGGCTTGTCCACCTATTACAAACAGTGGTTGTCCGATTAGAACTATTTCATCCAGTGAGATCGCCATGTTCATAGCGGTTCCCAGCGCGCCCAAGATCCTTTGCCTGTGGGTGATTGCCACACCTTTGCTTGAACCAGTAGTGCCGGTACTGAAAACGATCATATGGGCGTCATCCTCGTTGAGGTCAACTTGAGGATCGTGTTCCGAATAAGGGATTATAAGAGATTCGTAATCGTAACTGTAGCCATGGCCTGCACCCAGGCCTACATAGCTTTCTACACTCTTTAGATGCGATTGCATCGAGTTAATTAAGCCGTGGAACTTGTTTTGCACGAAGAAGGCCTTCGGCTGACAGTCATCTATTGCCAGCGATAGCTGTTGCTCTGTCAATCTATAGTTTAATGGCGCCATGATCGCCCCGATCTTTGACGTCGCAAACATAACTTCAGCGTACTGGTTACAATTCTCAGATACCATAGCTACTCGGTCGCCCTTTTTTATACCTCTGTCTAATAGGGCGTGAGCCAGTTTGTTTACCCTCGCGTTGAAAGCGCTCCAGGTAAGCCGGTTACCACTTTCGTCTACCATAGCCAACCTGTTACCATATTTCTCAGTATTGCATTCGAGTGTTTCACCGATTAGCATATTCCCTCCTCAAAGCCATATTTCTGCCAGTTGGTCAGTACTCGCTGTTTAATTTCTTCCGGGTATATATCCCTGAAGGAAGACCTCACCGCCTTGGCTTCTTTCGGCCAACGGTATGGATAGGTGCAGTCGTAATAAACTATAGAGCCGTGATTATCATTTATTTCTTCTGGACTGTAATACGGTACAGCTGGTGCATAAACTGCGTAGGGAATAACGGTAGTGCCTCTCACCGGGTGACACTTGGTCGCCCAGGCATGTATAACCTCTCTCATATTAGTGGGATCCACGTCATCATCAACTATTATCACCTTGCAAAGGAGTTGTCCCATGGGCCCCGCAAAAACTGCGCTCGCTATACGAGAGGCGATGTTAGCATAAGGTACTTTGGTAGCTATTACGATGGTAGTTATACAACCTTCCGGCGGCACATATACACCTGTCACCGGTAATCCAAGTGTCTTCAAATTTGAAAATACCTCGGCGGCGCAGGTCATGCCATTGCACACACCGGAGTCATCTACCGCTATACCCATTACGGACATTGTCAGTATTGGGTCATCCCGATGAGTGATAGCCTTTACTTTATATATAGGCCTGGGTAGAACCGGCATCGCCCTGTACCCAGCATATTCTCCAAAGGGCCCCTCCAGAGTTCGTTCTTTAGGTGGCACCTCGCCCTCAATAACTACTTCGGAAGTAGCTGGCACTAAAAGATCTACCGTCTGACCCTTGATCACATCCAAAGGTTCGCCTCGAATCCCTCCGATTACATCCATCTCGCTTACCCCGTAAGGTATCTGGGCTTGTCCTACCAAGGCAGTTATGGGTTCGGTTCCAATAGCCACCGCGAACTCCATTGGCTTGTTCCTGGCTTCATATTTCTGGCGATAGATCATACCTATATGCTGCGCCGGGGCTATGAGCCCTGTAAGGGTATTCTTACTGGCTATCATCTGTCGGTACATGCCCCAGTTGACCCAACCGCTATCCGGATCCTTGGTGGCTATGATATGCCATGTGCTGATATACCGTCCGCCGTCTCCACCATGTATATAAGGCGCGGGTAATTTGTACAAGTCCACAGCATCGCCGGCAATGACGTTCTCCTTACAGGGGCCATCCTTTGCCAGACGAGGCTTGATTGGCTTGGTTCTTCTGTCCATATACGCCTCTACAATCTCCTTAAAAGATGCCTCAGGATTAAGTTCCATCGCGATTGCCAGACGTTTAAAGGTTGCCATAGAGGCACCCAATATCCGATATCCCCGTGGATAACCCTTGATTTTCTGGAAAAAGGGGGCGGGTGCCGATAGTTCACAGCAACGGCGAGTGATAGCCCCTGCTTCTAGATTCCAGTCCACCTCTCGTTCTACACGCTGTAATTCCCCTAGCTGTTCACATCTGGAAATAAATTCCCTTAGATCTTGAAAGGGCATCTGTTGTCTGTCCTCCTCATGCTACGATTCTCCAGTTAAAACTGTCTAAAAACTCTTCTGTCGGAGGCTAATCGCCGACCATCGATTGTCTCCGGCACCTTAATAAGCATTAGTCCTTGAAGACTACCACCCCCTTTCGGCTACTTATGTTCATCCTCAGGGCTCGTATTATACCTCAGCTCCGACCAAAGTCAATTGTTCCGAACCAAAATAATGTATTGACAAAATCAAAAGGTAGTGATAAGTACTTTACTTTCCGGCCGGTTAGCAATACCCCAGGTGACTTGTCGCACATTGACCACTATCTGAAACTGGCAGGAGCCCTTTCATAATGTCTTCACCTACCACGACATTCTGGGCTCCCTTTGTCATTGAAACACAACGGCAGATTGCCTATGCTCCGGCGCATAAAAAGCGAGCTCTTATCATTTTTCATTCAGGGGCGATACGTGTGTAGGCCAGGATAGCCGGATAAAGGTGAACTCTATCAGGAAGGGAGGAACCTGGAAACTCCGCCGACAGTCCGGGCGTCACGGTGGATTTTAATACACGGGCACTTGTAGTAGTAATCTGAAATCCAGAAGGCCCCCATCTTTGGAAAGGTGCGGTTATTCTCGGAATTGATTTGAACATGAGTGCACGTGGATCTTTTGATGATGCTGCCCAAGCTGAAGGAATCCATAGTCCTCCTCTAACCTTTGCTCTGTGTTGAAGGGTTAGCGACTTCAGGGACCGTTTTCGGCTTCTGAATCCAAGATCGTAAATGTATTTGGTACGACCCCTTTGAACAGACTGCCGCTCTTTACGTTCTTCGCGATAGCTGAGACGAGGCTTTCACGATCAAGATTCATATGGAATTCTTCTGAGGCACGAATGATGATTGCATTGATATAGAGCGGTCGTGAGGCAGAGAGGAGCATGTCGTAGGCGATACTCATTTGGGAGGTACTTTTCAATTGAGGTTTGAAACGGGTTTCTTCTCCCTGGCGCAGGAAAGGCAATATCCGAGGCGGTAAGCTCGTGTCAGATCGAAACATCTCGGAAGATACCTGGCTGAATTCTTATATCGGCTTAATCGTCGTTTTGGGAATCCCAATTACTCGATCGTCTACTGACAGCCTGTCTAAATTGCTCAACCGTTACATATGCGGGGCTAAAGGCATAAGCGGTAGATATGTTTTCTTAAAGATATCTTATATGACATTTATTCAAAAGATCATACAGATCAAGGATTACATAGCTTCTATACGTAAACAAACTACTATAACCATGAGATCTATTATTCAAGTATGACACGATCACCCGAGCAGGTTAATAACTGTTAACATGAATCCGGATAACCATTCAATCGTAGATTAGGAAATATGAAAAAGGAGAGTAGAGATGAATGATAACCTTCATTGGGGTTGTGGTGACTGTGTTCATTATAGCAATAATCCTGATATTGACAGGTGGCGGAACAGCTGTTAAAGTTCCGTATGTTTATAGGACGGCAACCATGGAGCCCAGACAGGTTGAAGGAATGTGGGTGCTTACCCACCTTTTCACCGATCTGGAAAAACAGCTAACTTATTCCAAGGGAGGCTGTTTAAGAATCGGCTTTGAGGAGTTGGCAATGTTGGAGCAAGAATGCAGCTGAGAGCTGGGATTTGAATTGTGGGTGAAACAGGGCTACAGCTAGTCAAAATCGAAGCTAAGATCAAAATTAAACGGCCCCCATGATGAAAGGGGGTGAAAGAATTGTGAGTTTGAAGCAAGGATGGGAGTCACAAACTTAAAAATGTTATAGAAAGGAGCTGGGGAAATGAAGAGAATATTAGTTCATTTATTTGTAAGTGTCATTTTAATAGGTACGTTCTTAGTAGGTTACGCACTTGAGCAAACAGCTATTGCGGGGCCTGCTGCGGTAGAAATCCGAATACTTTCAAATCCGCTGGGCAGTTTGGGTTATGTAGCGTCATTTGGCATGGCTGACCTTATCAATAAGAACAGTCCCTGGCTGCGAGCTACTTGTGCGGAAACCAAGTCGACAGCGGTGAACGCAAGAACGCTTGCGGAAGAGCCAGAGAAGAGGAAGAACACAGTAATTTACTGCTCTGTGGAGACGTTATATCCCGCAGTTCAGGGGCAGGCTCCGTACAAGAAGCCATATAAAAGCGCAAGGATAGTGTCTTTGTTAGCGCGAATGACCGGTGGTTTTTTCACCTACGATAAGAACATTAAGCGGCTGGAAGATTTCGCAGGCAAGAAAGTATCTATCATGGCAAGGTACTCCTCGCCCGCACTAATATCGGAGACAATACTTAGATATTGGGGAGTATGGGACAGGGTAAAGCCCGCGTACCTTGGTTGGGGAGCGGCAAAAGATGCCTTGATAGACGGAACAATAGATGTAATGTACTTACCAGGGAGTTGGATGGGCGGGACAAAATACCGTCTAAACCCAGCTGCTACTGAGGCGGTGGAGGCAAAAAAAGATGTCTATTATATTAACTTCCCCGAGAAAAAGTTTAAGAAGATGCTGGAAGAAACTGGCTTTCCAATAACTTGGACGGAAATCGCGCCAGGTACATTCCCAAAGCAGACCGAGCCTTTAGGCATACACCTCACTGCCCTTGCGTGGTATGCCGACCTTGAAATGGACGAGAAGGTAGTTTACGAGATATGCCGGGTGATGTATGAAAATGCTGATAAGCTCGGAGGCTATCATGGTATACTGAAGGCCCTGACTAAGGAGAACCTTTCCAGAACGGGTACTGAAGCGGATTTTCACCCTGGTGCACGTCGATTCTTTAAGGAAAAGGGAGCTAAATTCGGGTGGTAGAGTAGAGCGTAGGCGCTCTGACTGAAAGGTGAGAGCGCCTACAAGCTTTGTTACCTCAATGGTGTCGCCGTCTTTTGTATTGACATTTTTGATGGAAGTAGCGTGCTGGCGAGAATGGGCTGTATCGGGGTTCAGGGACCGACAGGCCATCAACCCAGAGCATCAGGTTAAGGGGATTGTACGAATAGGCAAACAGGTTAGACCGGAGTAAGCAGGCAGTGAAATTCGAGAAAGTAGTTGATGGCGCCATAGTCCTAGTTGGAATTCCCATGGCGATATACCATCTAACATATACGCAATATATGGTTGCGGGACCGATTCCCCATCAAAACATCCATTTGGGCCTGGCGTTAATACTGGTATTTTTGACCGCTCTCCGAAAGAGCCGGAAACACTGGCGCTTACCCCTGATAGCGTTTATTCTGCTTTCGCTGATTGCCACCGGCTATGTGCATATCTTCTACGAGGATTTAGAGATCCGTGCTATGTTTAATACTATTCCCGATTTGATCATAGGCGCTCTGTTGATTTTGCTAGCTCTCGAAGCGACTAGACGTTCATTCGGACTCCTGTTACCCCTTTTAGCTGCTGTTGCCATTGTGTATGCTTTCCTGGGTCACCACATTCCAGAGCCTTTTCGTGCTCAACATATGTCAATAGGCAAGACAATTTCCTCGCTGTCAATCGGCCTTACCGGTATATACGGGACTATTTTGCGTGTGTCAGCCAACTTCATATTTTTGTACGTCTTATTTGGGACTCTAATGGTAACCTTGAAGGCAACGGGTTTTTTCATGCAAGTTGGTAGATTAATTGGAAGAGTAGTGAGAAGTGGGCCTGCAATGGCAGCGGTAGTAACGAGCTCACTTGTCGGAAGCGTAACTGGACAGGCAGCAGCCAATGTTGCCATCACCGGCTCGTTTACTATACCACTAATGAAAAGGGTGGGGTACAAGCCAGAACAAGCCGGTGGCATTGAAGCGGCGGCCTCAACTGGTGGGCAGATTATGCCACCAGTCATGGGTGCAGCTGCCTTTCTGATGTCTGGTATCACTGGTTATCCCTATAGAGAGATAATAGTCGTGGCTGCAATCCCGGCAATACTCTATTTCCTAGTCGTCGGGATATATGTACAGTTACAAGCGGTGAGATTGAATGTTTCTCAAATGGCCGAAGAGGTAGATCTAAAAGAAATGCTGCTGAGTGCGCCTTTGTTCCTTATTCCACTAGCTCTTATGGTGTTTCTTTTGGTGAAAGGGTTCTCTGCAATGTATGTGGCATTCTGGGCTATAGTAATCGTTACTGTTTTGAGCCTGATTAGAAAGAAGACGCGACCATCTTTCAGGGAATTGGTAAATGGATTTGTCCAAGGAGCCGTTGGAGGAGCTCGAATTGGTGTGAGCTGCGCCTGTGTGGGGGTTATAGTAAGTGTTGTAGTAATGACAGGTTTGGGAGTCAAGCTTCCCAGCGCGATAGAAGCATGGAGTGGTGGAAACCTGAATATTGTACTGGCACTGACAATGGTGGCGTCAATTATTCTTGGCTGTGGGGTACCTACTTCTGCAGCATACGTCTTAGTAGCGGTGGTGATGGCTCCTGTCATGCTCAAATTAGGCTTAGAGGTATTACAAGCGCATTTCTTTTGCTTCTTCTTTGCCTGTTTTTCCTTTATTACCCCACCGGTAGCTGTGGCTTCGCTGTTCGCATGTGAGTTAGCGGGCGCCCCATACCTCAAAACAGCGTTTGAGAGCGCAAAAGCAGGGATAGCCGGTTTTGTGCTGCCATTCATGATAATCTGGTGCCCCGTATTATTTTTGCGGCCCTCTGACCCTTTATCCGCCACAGTGCAAATAGCAGCTTGCATAATGATACTCGTGGCCCTTCAGGTAACGTTTTGTAATCACTATTTGGCAAGGCTTAGTCTAACTGAAAGAGCCTTATTGGTGGCGTGCTTCACTATGCTCTTAGCCTACCTTGTGACTCAAAACTACGCATGGTCAATTGCGGGATTCATCCTGTTTATCGGTGTTACGGTTTGGCAATTGAGAAAGACAAAGTTGCCTAAACCTGCCCTGGAAGCGCTGGATGACGAACAAGGAACATAAAGTCGATTACTTCCTTGAGCCTTATCGGGTTCTAGTTGATCGATTCCTAATTAACATAGCAACTCACTCTTGTCGAAAATCGGTTTTTTTTGGATACCATTTGAACCTTAAGAGTATAGGATCACTCATTTGTAATTGAAGTGGTCTCTCTGAATAGTCTTATTTTGAGGCTTTTCAAGGGTCGAAACTATTAGGGATACTTATTTCATCAAACATTGCCGTTTCTGGACAGCATCCTCAACTCAAGACAACCTGAATTCTAAATACCAAGGGGCATAGTATAAAATCAGCCAGTTATCTGTCCAAAACAGCCGATTTCGATTTGTTTTGGACAGCAGTGATAGCAACTATTGCGGCATTTCATATATGTTCGTTTGGATGCCGCCAGCACCTTCTGGCGCTATGTAGACAGTCTTGGGATTAATCAGGCCAACTCATTATTGAAAATCATGAGTATATTAAGAGAACGTGTTTGGCAGCAGTGCCATCTTAAATATCAGAAGATTCATGCCAGTATTGATACGACTGCCGAAACCATTTATGGTAATCAGCAGGGCGGTCGCAAGGGTTATAATCCTCAACACAAGGGAAAAAGGCATACCGACCTGTTCTTTATTTCATCGATGAAACCAGAGAATACCTTCTCGGGAAACTTCGTAAGGGTGACACTTTAAGTAAAGAGTTAAAGTCTCCCTCTGGAAAGCCTTTACAATACGAACTATTTGAAGATGATCGGTATACGTATCGCATCTTCTGTACCAGCCTGAGCGGAAAGCCCCACAAAATTATCGCCCTATATGATAACAGAGCAGATGCGGAGAACCTGGTCGGAGAAGCCAAGCGTGAGGGTCTCGATGCCATACCCACAGCCAAATTGAAAAACAACTATGCCTACCTTCAGATCGTGATGTTGGCCTATAACGTATGGCGGTATTTCGAGATCATGGCCCAGGAAGCTACTGCCCACAACTGCACTTCTGAAAACACTAACCTATTCAGGGGTATTAAGGACAACACGGTGTGGGTTGCCCAGTTGAAGCTTCTGCACATAGGTGCAAAACTTGTGTTCCATAACAACCGCGACTAGGTAAAATTCTCAGTCTATGATACAAGGACACCCGCTTTGCTGGAGTTTCTCAAGTTCCTTGACCAGGCTCAATCTCGGGTCCGGCCATGGCTGGAATCCGGCTTGTGGCCTTGTCGGTTTGCTTTGAATTGTTGACGTGCAAAAAATTCATTGCACGAGGAGGTGAAAAACACTCGTCGATAGAATGAAACTCCAAAAAAACAACCTCTGGCAGATATACTGAAAATGGAGTCACAGAACTCCAACAACCTTACTTTGTTCAAAATTTAGGTATAAGCTTACCAAAAAGTAAAGAACCGGGGCAGAGTCAAAGCCTGGAATAACGAAAAGGAGGAGAAACGAGTGTCGCAAAAAAATAAGAAAGAATCCCGCGAAATATCAAGAAGAGATTCTGTCGTTGGAGTCAACGCGGATATGGTTGGTCGTGCCACAGGAAGCCAGGTATTCTCAAGAGAGGAAAAACCCTGGCTACCGGACAAATGGGACAAGGAAGCAGACGTGGTCATTATTGGCTACGGGGGTGCCGGAGCAACGCTTGGGCTTACGGTGGCTGAATGGGGAGCCAAGGTGTTAATTCTAGAGAAGGCGGCCTTCGGAGGTGGCAACTCAGCATGTATCGCTGGGCCTAGATTTCTCTGCTCAACAGATGATGCGAAGATGCTGGAATACATGAAGTGGATGTGCAGTGGGCAAACTGAGGAAGACGTGCTCCGTGCATACATTCAACGGCTTAAAGATATTCCTCAAATCTATCGGAGATTAGGCCTTCCGCTCGCGGATAATCCACAGCCCTCCAGAATTGACGGCATCTTTCCTGAATGGCCAGCCGCTCCAGGTGCTGAGGCTGTGCGGGCGCTTAATCTTTTAAATATCCCTGGAGTTTTGACTGCTGGAGGTCCAATCTTATTCAATGCTCTAGCTAAGCTTGCCGAAGCAGCGGGAGTGGAAATAGAATACAGCACTCCGGCGGTAAGACTTGTTCAAGACGCAAATACGAAGGAGGTCCTTGGCGTAATTGCCGATAGTAGTGGGAAGGAGGTTGCCGTCAAAGGCAGGAGGGCCACGGTCCTGGCGTGCGGTGGGATTGAGTTCAACGAAGAGATGTGCAAACAATACATTACCCATTGTCCGATTCACTTCATGGGCAGTCCGTCCCTTACAGGGGACGGGGTCAGGATGGCAGAAGAGGTGGGTGCTCAGCTGTGGCATATGAACTCAGTGTCTGGGCCCCTGTATTGGAGCATCAAGGTCGACAATAACCTAGTATACGCGACTTACGAAAGATACGATACCCCCGTATTTAAGAACGCGGGTTCTATCATCTGGGTAAATAAATATGGTAACAGATTCCATAACGAGACTGCACCAATGCTCACACTGCATCACGGGTCGCGGAATCGCGAAACCTGGTTCTCTTTCGATACCGAAGTCGCCCAATTCAGAAATGTTCCTGCGTTCCAGATATTCGATGAGAAGTCTAGGTCCGTGGGTCCTGTCATGCAGGTTATGAATAACACTACGCCACCCTGGAGTAAGGACAACATCAAGGAAATTGAGAAGGGTTGGGTTGTGAGAGCAGATACTATAGAAGACCTGGCACTGAAGTGCAAGTTTCCTTTCATTGAAGGCGTGACCAGGGGAGGTAACATAACCCCGCGCGTGCTGAAAACAACTTTAGACAGGTACAACACAAACTGCAAGTCCGGGTCAGATCCAGATTTTCAGAGAAAGGATTTTATTGTGCCAATTGATACTCCCCCCTACTACGCAATAGGACCAATGTTTCCGACTTTCGTGAATACGCACGGAGGCCCAAAGCACGATGCCAAGCAAAGAGTCTTAGACGTGAACAATAGGCCCATCCCCAGGCTATATGCCATAGGTGAATGTGGCTCACTCTGGGGCCCCTACTACAATGGTTGTGGAGATGTTTCTGAGTTCTTTACTTCGGGTTTGATAGCCGCAGACAACGTGCTTACCGAAACTACTTGGGGGTAAACAAGATAAACGAGAGGGCAAGCTTTGAGGTGCGGGCTCCTCAGCTTCATTTGATAGCCGAGATAGTCTCACATGAATGGGTTAGAGCACTTCAAAATTTATGGCCCTTGGTACGCTTCCCCGACTCTTGTCCGCGCAATGCCCGTTCCTCATCTCCCAGCAGGCTTGCGTAGGAGCTAGATTCCGGCCGCCGCCACATCTCGCCAGGAGTTTTCGGGTGGCGGTATCGGTGCGCCGGCGTAGGAAGGCTGAAAGGGACATCCTCGACTCTAGCTCTACACTGTTCCCAGGCGTGGATAAGCTCGTCCTCCGCAGCGTAATCAAAGGGGTCTCCCAACTGGGTCTCCGCCTCACCGCCAGGCCGTGGCCGGTGTTCCAATAGCCATTGGACTGTTCTGGGAATAGCCTCCTCTGCCCGAACCAAGTCGCGGTAGCCCAACTCCCTACGAATGCGGCTGTCATCCACTACCATGTGTTCCTGGCGGTGTCGCCACAGCACGTGGCATGGCTTTGCGAGGGCGTAGGGCATATCTACAAAATCAAACTCATGTCCCATGGTCCTCCCCACGAGCTCGATCCGCTGTCGTATCGTATAGAGGCGCTCGTCTCTCACGTTGTATCGCTTGCCTGCGGATTCCTGCGGTTTATCCACTGCCAACAGCACGGCACGCGCCGAGTTCTCCACATAGATGCGCGCTTCAATCTTCAACCCGCCGTCGGCCATAATCATTTTCTTTCTCCCGTCCAAGATGCGTCGGATAATGCACCACTCCTCAGGTGCCATCTGCCGAGGGCCATACATATTGGGTGGGCGAATAATGGTGGCGTTGTAGTGCCCCTCACGATAGATCTCTAGAACCTTTTCCTGGCTTATATGCATCAGGTAGTGAAACTTGTCCACTTCCGGGTCTATCTGCCAGACACCGTCCTCATTAGGAGCAAACGACTTCCCTAAGGGACCCCACCGAGGATCCTTAGACCTGGCATACCCACCCGATCCCGCCACGGCGATGAAACGACCCGTCCGGCCTTTGGCCACCTCCGCTGCGATTCGTAGGCGTCCATACATGAACACTATGAGGTCGTAAGTACGATTACCCAGGGTCTCCTGCATGGTCTCTTGGAAATGTGGATCGCCATGTAGGTGTTCGACCGGGCGGGTAAACTCCGCCTCGTGCTGTCCCGAGTGAAAAATCGTAACTTGGTACCCCCGGTCAAGTAACCCTTCAACAACGTATGGACCTGTCGGGCCGGTCCCGCCTATGATCAACGCCTTCAAGATTGTTCGCCTCCTTTAGCTCCAAGCACGGACGGCATAATATAACCTATCAGTGGCTCTATTTTAGATTGTGTGGAAAAATTCGTCGCGAGGGACGATTTAAATCATATTAACTGTGACCGAAAGGTTCTTTGTAAAATAATATATAGAATCACTGGTGTCCAAAAACGGTTGATCTTCTGATTTCGACAACGTGATTTCAGTAAATTAGCAGTGCCTTATGGCCTCCCCTGGGTTTAGGTTGAGCTTTTTGTGTGATATTGTCCAACTCTGGCCAACGGGAGTGCATATCGGACGGACTGGGGTTCTCATGGTGGTATGTCTAATGGATTATCGATCCATTCCCTCAAATGACGATACGGAGAGAAGTTCCAGCACAGGAACGCCATCAGGTTCGCCAAGGGCCGAGTGAATTTGGGTTTTAACCGAAGGAACTTGATGCGGAACATGGCTATCAAAGCTTTCCAGATTTTAATTTTAATGTAAAGGGCGTTTTGGTCGTTACCACGAAGGGTTTGATCTCAAAATTCTGTTTCAGCGGTCTGAAGAAGAGTTCAATCTGCCAGCGGCCCTTATAGATTCTTGATATGGTCGTAGCCCTCAATTTGAGGTGATTGGTGAGCACGACGATTACCCGATCGTTTTCATTGTCCCAAACCGTCACTTTCCGAACGAGATGCGGGCAATTCTTGTGGGTATAGTAGCCGTTGAATTGGATCAGTTGATCCCATAGCACGTCAAGGTTTCGAGGGGTTATTCTTTCCTCCGCAACCGTGTAATCGGCATTGTCTTTCATACGGGTGACAAAGTAAATTCCATTCTCGATCCAGGAGGCAAATAGTTTATAGTCATTGTTGCCACGATCCAAAACCGCGATGGAACCCCGTGGGATAGACACTCTTCGGGCGATGGTAACATCATGCTTTCTTCCCTCGCTCATACAGGCTTAGGTGGGAAAGTATCCGTCCTGGTCAAGCAGGAATTGAAGTTTGACCGCCCCGTTGGTTCGCCGGGACTCAGCCCATGGGAAAAGAGACAAACAGAGGGAAATAGTGGTGCTATCGAGGGAGAGCGCCCCCACAGATGTCTCGCAGGCTTTTGGCGTGGGCGAGTTGGCAAAAAACATGGCGACAAAATGATCCCCTGAACTATGACCTTTCGAATATCGCTCAGCCCGGTGCTCCACAACCAGATGATAGAATTGTAGGCGATTGAAAAGAGCAACCATTTGACTAAAAAGGCTTGCACAACGTACCATTACTCAGTCCTCCTTGCTGGGGTTTTCCCCCTGTCTTGGTTAGACAAACGGTTCCCACTTGGAGGACATTTTCAATCGGTTCTCTCAAAAACCGATTTTGGACAGGAGTGATACAAAATAACCTAAATGTCAAGAGAGATGAGGGCGAAAGCCTTGCCTTTGGTTGCTCTTATCCCATCAAGTTTTTTCAGGCTCTCCCCTGGACAGCTTAAGAAGGCAACCCATACCTTGTGGTCTCTTTTAGTCGAAGCCTAAAGGGAACTGAAGCAGTGGCATGATACTCGCAGAGAATGCAGAGCTTGTTCCGAGACCCAGAGAACAATCTTACGCCGAGTATTATTCGTCACTTCGTCTCCCTTAATCACAAAAACAATTTTTAGATGAAAAATGCTCAACTTTCTATATTTCCTCGCTTCGCAAAGTCGGGCATTTCCATCTAAACATCTCCTTCATCTTAAAGCGTGTACTTACACATTTGAACACAGCGTCTTCTTCAGTATTACTGAAGTCACCGCCTCTTTGCTTACCCTGAAGGTGACCTTAAAAATCTTACACTTCTCTTTACCTGTACTTCTCTAGTATTTTAGCTAGTTGGCCTGTCCGCTCCTTGCCTAGTTTCTTCTCGATCATAAGCATTTGGTCCGGAAAAGTCCGATCATACCAGTCCTTTGCCTTTTCAGGTGGCATAACATAAATTTCTATATTCGGAAGCTGCCTTATTACCTTCCAATTCTCATCACTGAGGCGGTAACTCTCGGTTTTGCTCCATTCACTCAACTCTTCAGCCAATTCGAGAAGGATTTTCTGAATATCACCGGGTAGTTTATTCCATGTAGCTAGATTTATAGCCACAGCAACAGCATTGTCACTGTCCACAGTGAAATCAGTGAGGTAGCGTGCTACTTCATGCCACTTGAAGCTACGATAGGCACGGTCACTAGAAGCCACTCCATCAATAGTCCCGCGCTCCATAGCTATATACACATCACTCACCGACATGCGAACCGGGGAGACTCCCAGTGATAGAAAATATTGTTCGAAGGCGATACCGGGAGCTCTCCATCTGAGCCCTTTCAAATCTCCTGGCTCCCGGATGAGCTTCTTGGTACACACCAAAACTCTGGAGGGACCGTGACTCATGAAGCTTAGTAGCTTGGTATTCAATTTGGTCTCCAGCTCTTTTGCCCACATCTTACCTAGATCACCGTCTGCGCAGCGCCAAAACTGCTCTCTACTGGAGTAAATAACACCTGACGCTAATGCCAGTGAAAGGGGTAGAGACTCTGCCATCCAAGCGAGGCCGTTTATTCCCATCTCTACCATCCCTTGACTGCGAGCAATATGTATTTCCTTGTCTTTAAATAAAGAACCATTCGGGTAAACTTCAATCTTAAGGCGCCCCTTAGTCCGTTCCTCAGCCTTCTTTTTGAAACTCAAAACCATTTCTGTCAATGGATTCGCTGAAAACAATGGCAGTGCTAAAGTTTTTTAATCACACTGGGCGTGAATCCATCACCTCATTGTAGAGGGAAGCCATAGACTCAATTGAGGAAAAAATGCCAGTATAAACAATCCTATTACCAACAACACCAAAAAGGGCACAACGCCTCTTATGATATCCTCCAGTTTAGCATTGCTCACTCCCTTAACTACGAAGAGATTGAATCCTATCGGTGGTGTAAGAAGTGCGATTTGTATCATTAAGGTGAACATAATACAAAACCAAATGTTGGAATACCCCATTGATATAACCGCTGGCACCAAAATTGGCACGGTAATAACCGTGATTGCTATCCCCTCCATGAAACAGCCAAGTATAAGCAGAAGAACCATCATTAGACCTATTATCGCCCAGCTTGGCAAATTAGAGGAAACTACAGCTTGGCTAAACGATTGGGGAAACTGCAGCATATTGATAATATCTCCGAAGATTACTGCTCCAACCATAATCGCCAATACGAGAGAAATAACTGACGCGGAATCCTTTAAAAGACCAGGCGCATCTTGTAGCTTGATAGTCTTCCTTGCCACAGATAAGGCTAGACAATATACCACTACGACCCCTCCCGCTTCGGTAGGGCTAAACATACCTGTATATATGCCTCCGAGAATAATAATAGGGGCCAGTAAATCCCAGAATGAATTTTTTGTAGCTAGTAACCTCTCCTTCCATGAAGCCGCCGGAATTGGCTCATAGCTGCCCTCCTTTCTACATGAGAATACGATCCACGCCACGAACATGATTGTCATTATTAGTCCCGGTATGAGGCCGGCCATAAAGAGCTTTCCTATGGATTCTTCAGTTAGAACTCCATAAAGCACCATTGCATTGCTTGGCGGAATCATGAGGTCTATAGTGGCACCGGCAGCGACTACTCCCGTGGCTAGCTTCACATTGTATCCTTTAGAAAGCATCAATGGTATAGCTATAATACCCATAGTAGCCGCATTAGCCGTACTTGACCCAGAGATAGCGGAAAAAATAGTGGATGCTAGTAACGTTACCACTGCTAGGCCGCCAGGCAAATGACCTACCCATTTGGCAGAAAAGTCAAAAAGGTTACTAGCTATCTTCCCATATCCCATGATTTGACCGGCAAGCATGAAAAGTGGTAAAGCTATCATATGGTAGTTATCCAGGGCAGCATATGCCTTAAACGGCGCGGTGATAATGCCAGGCATCCCGCCAATAAGGTAGTAGTAACCAACATAACCGAGAAGCCCTAAAGCGAAAGCAACAGGCACACCAGTAAGAAGAAAGGTAAAAAGTAGCACCAGCGACACAACCAAAGGACTCAGCGACCACAGCCAGAAGAGAAATATTGCAAAAGCAAAGAGTAATGGTGGTAGGAACAAAGACTTATCTGATAACCGGCCAAGCTGATGCTTCAGCGAATGGCATGTGGCAATCAGCCTTTTAATAGCTTGCAAAAGTAGTAGAAGCGTCCCAAAAGGAACAGCCACCTTGACCACCCAGAGAGGTGCATTGAGCGCCAAGCCCCTTGCCTCATGCAAATGGAAGGACTGCAGCACCAGGGGAACACCATACCAGGTCATAGGCAAAGCAAAAATAATAACCAAGAAATTAGAGAATACTTCCAAAACGAGTCGTATTTTGTCAGATAGGCGAATCACCAAAACATCCACTACAACATGGCTTCCCTCTTTCAGGCCAAAGCCTAATCCAAGAAAGCAGGCCCAAGTAGCCAAAAAAATAGCTATTTCGACTTGCCAGATGGTTGGGCTGCTAAAAATCTCTCGGGCAATTATCTCATAACAAACGGCAATAGCTATTAGAATAGCGAATAAAGCGCCGGTCATACCGGCTGAATCGGTAATCCTATCTAGCCCTTCGCCGAGCATTTTTGCTTTCTTATTAATCACTTTGGTAGCCTTTTACTGTCAATCTCTGTCATTTAGTATTAAAAACATAAGGGGTTGTTTTTGCCCCAGGATAAGATCTTTTTGACAATTATTGCCAGGTTGTGCAAAGGTCTCGGGGCATACTCCGTATAAACTCTGATAACAATTGGCAGGTTGTGCAAACATTTCCACGAGCTTCCCAAAAGAAGCGCACATAAAGCCTTTATGAGTTTTCTATCGAGAAAAAGGCAGGATTATCTGGCGGGTGGGTCACGAGTACCATCCTCTGGGCCAAGTTAAACTTTTCTCCCCCATATCCTGTCCATATGCTTTGTCAAAAGCGTTTGTCAAGGTTTTTTTGAAATGCTGGCTCATACCAGTGCCGGCCTGTTTTCCAGGTAACTACTGTATTGGTCCGCTCCATCATCTCTACACTGCGATTGTTTTCCGTGGATGGTAAGAGTCCTACTTCCGCAAACTGATGCGCTGATACGCTTTATATCCCATATCTTCCTCCTGGTTTAGGGTCTTTTGCGTGAAGGAAAATATGGCCCAAAAGTGCTCAATGAGCAGGTGCTTTCAAATGGTTATTTTATTTCCAACACTTTCTGCGGGCTAGCGTTTGCCACACTACCTAAGAAGCTGAAGCTCCCTGTTTGGAGCTGGTCCGCAAAGCCTCTGCCGACAATTATTGCCGGGTTGTGCAAAGGTCTCAAGTTATTATCAAATATCAGTACGCTCCAAAATAAAACGAAATCCGGCTTTTCGGACAGATAAGCGCCTCAATTAACTCAGTGCATCTTGCTCTTAGGAAATCAGGACGTTCTGGCTTGAAGATGCCGTCCAGAGAAAAAACCGATTTGGGGCAAGACTGATCGTGCAACTTTCTTCAATGACCAAAAGGCAGGTTCAATAACCATGCGGCTCTCAGGCCCTATTTTTCAGAGTGACCTAGCCAAAATTCCATGGTTATCACCACCTCATTTACACTTGCATCTTGCGCACATGTTTCAAGCGTTCTTGAGTGTTTTCCTTCTCCTCCTGCTTAAGCTTCTTAATCTTCTCCTCAGTATAGCCGAGGAGCTCTGACAATATTTCATGGCCATGTTGGTCAAGAGTGGGTGGCCCGGTATAGTCTTCTTCTATGAGGCCTTCCATTTTGATTGGATTTCCAGCCAGTTTTACTGTTCCACCCAGAGGATGGCTGAGGCTCAACACCATTTTCCTGTGGAGAACCTGGGGGTCAATTGCTACTTGGTCAATGGTTTTGACGAGATCCGCCGGTATATCCTCAACCTTGAATATCTCGAGCCAATCCTCTGCTTCGGCTTGGGCCAGATGTTCTTCCAAAATCCTATTTAATTCTGCACGATTTTTGTCTCTATCACTATCCTCCTTAAATCGGGGGTCATCTGGGAGCCAATCAGCCCCGATAGCCCTGGCAATCCGGGGCCAACAGGGTCCTAGGGCGATGTAACTCTTCTTGGTCTTATAGACCCCGTAAGGTACCGAAAAGCGATGCCCGGAGTGCTCGAACGGCTCAGGCGTAACCCCGCTGAGAAAATAGAGAGAAAAATAATCAGAAAGAAATGAAATGCACGCATCCTGCAGACAAACGTCGATAAAGCGCCCCTTCCCGGTTCGCTCGCGGTCAAATATTGCTGACAGGGCTCCAATGGCGGCAAAGATGCTTCCTCCCATATCGGCCAGGGGGGGTCCTGGTCTTACCGGTGTGCCTCCAGGTTCACCAGTCAAACTCAATACCCCAGTGTGCGCTAGAATCGCTACATCAAACGCCGGCCTATCTTTAGATGGCCCTGTCGAGCCGTATCCTGTAATGGAGACGTAAATGATTTTGGGATTGATTTCCTTTAAGGTATCATAATCAGCACCGAGTCTTTCCATCGCGCCAGGCCGAAAATTATGCCAAACTATATCCGAGGTTTTTACTAGATCATAAAGGGCTTCTCTACCTGACTTTGTCCACAAATCCAAAACGACGCTCTTCTTATTTCGATGCCAGGACATATAGAGAAAGCTTTCCCCTTTATATTGAGGGCCGCCAGCCACATACCGGCTTATGTCCCCTTCCGGAGGCTCAATGTGTATAACCTCTGCTCCCAGATCCGCCAAAAGCAGGGTCCCATAGGGTCCAGCTGTGGCTCGCGATAAATCTATTACTCTCACCCCAGACAAAGGCTTACCCATTTTATCCTCCTTGTCCAGCCGGTCTTATGGATCCGTAAGTACCGTCATTTAGAATATACTCGGTTCCACATGCTCCCCAAATACCTCTCGGAATACGTTAGCCATTTCGCCTACGGTCGCGTAATGTTTACAGCACTCCACCAGGTAGGGCATGACATTTTTCTCCTCCCTGGCTGCTTTTTCAAGGGAGTCTAGAGACTCTCTGACAGCCTTGTTGTTCCTGTTTTTCCTCAACTTTTTCACTCGCTCAATTTGCATATGGCCCCACTTTTCATTGTATTCATGGAGTTCCACATCCATGTCAACGCCTTCAGTGTATTTGTTTACCCCCACCTTGATGACTTTTCCTTCCTGGAGCTTTTTCTCAAATTCATAGGCCTGCCTGGCCACCTCCCTCTGGACATATCCTGAGGAAACAGCTTCTACCATTCCCCCAAGGTTTTCTACCTTTTCCATTTCCTCCAATATCTTTTCCTCCATCTCCTTAGTCAAAGTTTCTATGAAGTACGAACCTGCCAATGGGTCAACCGTGTCCCTCAACCCGATTTCATCCATGAGTATCTGCAAGGTCCTGAGAGAGAGGAGGGCCGCTCTCTCGGTGGGGATCGTATAGGCCTCATCAAAGGAGCAAAGGGCTACGGTCTGGGCCCCTGACAAGGCAGCCGTAAGCCCGTAGTATGCGCCTCGTATAATGTTGTTCTCCGGTTGCTGCTTGGTCAAGCCGGATCCTCCCCCACCAAAATTTCCCCGAAGGAAAAGGCTTTTCTTGTCCTGCACACCGTACCTTTCCCGAAGCAGTTTCGCCCACAGCTTCCTTGCTGCCCGGAACTTAGCCACATTTTCCCAAAGGTTGCCATAGACATTTAGATTGAAGGTCAATCCTCTGACGAACTCTTCCGCCTCATAGCCCCGCGCCACGACATTATCAATATAAGCGAAGGCGATCATGAGGGCATAGGAAATCTCCTGAGCCGGTGTACATCCCGATTCCCTGATATGATACCCACCGATCGAAACAGGGCTACACTTTGGTAACTCCTTCATAGCATACTCAATGGTATCTCCCACCAGTCGTACTGCAGGCTCTACAGGATAGATCCAAGCGCCCCTGCCTACCATCTCCTTGAGGATATCGTTCTGGGGTGTTGCTAAAATTTCTTCTTTCCTATAACCGAACTTCTCCGCCGCTGATTGATACATGGCCAGAATGATGGTGGCGACAGCGTTAATGGTGAGACTGGAACCCATTTTGTTCAAGGGGATATCTTTGAAGGCTATTTCGAAGTCTTCCAAAGAATCCACAGCTATCCCTACCCGCCCCACTTCCCCTTCAGCCATGGGATCATCGGAATCATAGCCCATCTGGGTGGGGAGATCGAAAGCGACGTTTAGGCCTGTTTGGCCGTGTGAAATCATTAACTTGAAACGCTTGTTGGTCTCCTCAGGCGTACCGAATCCGGTGTATTCCCGGGTCGTAAAGCTCCGGCTTCGATATCCCAATGGATGAATACTCCGCGTGAATGGAAACTCGCCGGGATCGCCAAGATCTTTGTGGTAATCAAAACCGACCCTCTCCAAATCGTCCGGCTTATAAACCGGCTTAACCTTTATTCCCGATTGGAGCATGACCTCCTGGATCGCGTCATTTTCATCCTTGATATAAGTGGCAACGCCCACGATCTATCCTCCTAATGCTCAACGGCACTGTTCCTCTTTGGCTTTCAAATCCTTCCCTTCAGGCAATGTTTGAAACCTGGTTTCAACATTCCGCCTGCCTTATCACACCAATCAGATAAACCCATGTGCATGGGGTCTACCTCCTTACGTTCTCCTCAATGAAGCGGACCACCTCCTCAAAGTGGGTTCCCCCTGGGAAGATACCATCGATACCCATCTCCCTGAGAACCGGATAGTCCTTCGCAGGAATGACGCCGCCCACAACAACCAGGACGTTATCAAGATTCTCCTTTTTGATCAGATCCATCAGCTTTTTACAGATGGGAATGTGAGCGCCCGACATAATGGAAAGTCCGATTACATCCACACCTTCTTGAATTGCCTGGTTGACAATACTCGGGACGCTTTGATGGAGGCCGGTGTAAATTACCTCCATGCCTCTATCCTTTAAGGCGTGAGCCACCACCTTAGCTCCACGATCATGGCCGTCCAGACCGGGCTTTCCAATAAGAATCCTAATTTTTCTACCCATTATCCTTCCGCGCTGAAATATGTTCTGTATTTGCAATTATGCTTCATATTTACAACCTCGATTCTTTCTAAAGCTTTCAAGTAGAACTGCTAGCTAGAATCTAAACTCCAGCTAGCAGAAGAGCGGAAATTTACCGACCGGCCAGAAAAGCAACATCTATGCTTATAGTATCACCTTCTGATCTTGTCAACATTTTTTCTATAGGCATTACAGACAGTGGGCGCGTTCTGTCAGCACAATGCCGGTGGACCCCTGAGCTACAGGTTACGACTGTTGTCTTGTAATCATCGGCTAGTTAGACAACCTCTTGAACCTCTTTAGCACCGCGCAGTCTCAAGCATGCTCTGGTTGGAGGAAATAACTCTCCCCTGGGATCTGATGGATCCTTTTCTATCTTTCCCAATCGCCCTTTACGAGCATGTACTACTACCCTGCACCGAGCGTGGTACCAGCGACAGATAGCTTTCATGATATAGCTCATTTTGGTTATGGGTTATACTTGATGGTTCGTCATTGATCTTTTTAGTCATTTCGTTGAGCCCAGTTAAGAGAAGGCTTACTTTTTACTGGCTCGAAGGGCCTTTAAGACTTTCTCAGGTGTGATTGGCAAGTCCGTTATTCTTACCCCAGCGGCATTGTATATAGCATTCGCTATCGCTGGTGCTGAGGGTGTCATAGCTGCCTCCCCGGCTCCTTTAGCCCCAAAAGGCCCCTCTCTATGGGGAGCCTCCACGGTCATAGATTTCATGTTATTTCCACTCGGGATCTCTTTGGTGCTCGGGAATCTGTAATCACGAAATCCAGGGTTAAGGATCTTGCCGTTATCCATTACGAGCTCTTCATACAAGGCGCTGCCGATACCCATTCCTGCCCCTCCTTCCATCTGGCCTTCACACAGCTTCGGGTTGATTGGCGTTCCCATGTCAAAGGCATTGACCCATCGTAGTACCTTAACGATTCCCGTCTCAGAATCAACTGCTACCTCAACCGCTTGTGCTGCATACCCATAGGATGCTGTCAGCTTTGTTCCTTGCCCTGTCTCGAAGTCTTCATCGGTAACTCCTTCGATATAGAACATGCCCCTTCCCAGAATCTCCCCTTCCTCAGGCACAAGCAACGCTCCCTTCTGGGCTCCCTTGGCCTCTGGCATGAAAAGAGCGCTGATCGTCATTGCCTTTTCAGGGGATTCCCTTACGTAAACGGTGCCGTCTCCAGTTGCCAGGTCTTCAGGGGCTGCTCCCAGCCTGGGGGCCGCTGTTTCGAAAATCTGCCGCTTGGCATCCTGGCACGCGAGGCGTACGGCGTTTCCGGTGAAAAATGTGGTCCTACTGGATACAGAGCCAAAATCGTAAGGGACTATGGACGTATCACCCCAAACCACCTTAACTTTGTGCATGGGCACATTGAATTCCTCAGCCACAATCTGCGACAATACCGTATTACAGCCTTGCCCGGACTCTTCTCCGCCATGGCGGAACTCAATGGTCCCATCTTTATGTACCTTGACCATAGAGGCAGATACAGTATCTACCATGGTATACTTGTTGCCTAAAGCAATGCCTTTGCCTATCTTCAAATTACCGCCAGGTGCTTCAGAGGATTTACCCCACCCTATCCATTCCGCAGCCTTATCTAAACATTCCTCTGCTCCTATGCTGTGGGTAATCTCTCCGCGGAGATTCTTCTCCCCTTCCTTTACTATATTCTTCTTCCTCAAATCCACTGCGTCCATCCCCAGCTTCTCGGCAAGGATTTCCAGCTGCTGCTCGATTGCCCAGAAAGGCTGTGAATTCCCGTAGCCGCGGAACCCGCCACAAATTGGCTCGTTTGTGTAAACCCCATAGGCATCCCACTTCACATTAGGTATTCTATACTGCGATATTCCGAAAGAACCATTTCGTATTATTTGAGGTGTTGCGTCAGCATATGCCCCCCCGTTACAGATCAGTCTCATCTCCCTGGCTAACAATGTCCCGTCCCTTGTAACGCCATCCTTTATATAAATAACTTTGGGTAGTCTGTGCAGGTCACGGAAAAAAGACTCTTCTCTGCTAAAGACTACTTTTACGGGCCTCCCTGTTTTAAGCGCTAGCATGGCGGCGAACATATAGGCGCGGGGGCTGCCACCAAAACAACCGCCGAAATAGTTGGCCCTTACCCTAACCTTGCTGGGCGGCAGACCAAACACATTGCTAATCTGGGCAGCGGTAGGAAAAAGGAGGTGCACTGATGACCATACCGTCAGTGTTCCATCACCTCCTAGGTAAGCGGTGGAATTGGGCAGTTCAAGCTGGCAATGAGATATTCTGCACGTTGAGAACCTATTCTCCACAATCAGGTCAGCTTTTTGAAATCCATCATCCACATTCCCCTTGCGTATCTTGTGATGGGTGTGGACATTGGGTCCAGGGAGGTCCTGACGAAGCTCAGAAAATGACACACTTTTATAACTGGCGAGCTCTGGATGAAGCACGATAGGACAATCTTGCCTCATGGCTTCCTCTGCATCAAATACTGCGGGTAACTCTTTGTATTCAACTCGAATGAAGTCCAAAGCCTCTTCAGCGGCTTCAATAGTGCTCGCCGCGACCGCAGCCACCGCATCTCCGACAAAGCGAACTCTACCGCGGGCAAGAACATGTTGATCGAGTACGACTCTTCCCATCCTTACATTAGGGACATCCGTGCCCGTCATAACAGCCTTTACACCTGGGAGTTGTTCTGCTCTGGAGGTATCAATATCAAGAATCTCAGCATGGGGGTACGGACTATATAAGACCTTTCCATACAGCATACCAGGCAACCCGACCCCCTCATCGATCGTATATTTTGCCTTCCCAGTTACCTTTTCTAAAGCATCTATTCTGGGTACACTCTTCCCCACCGTAGAAAGTGCTGTCATTTTCCAACTCCTCTCATTTGAGTACTCGCGGCCAAAACAGCCTCGACGATCTTTGTATATCCAGTACATCGGCACAGGTTACCCTTGAGCCATTCCTTTATCTCTTCCTCCGTCGGAGACCGATTTTCGTCAAGCAAGGCCTTGGCTGCCATTATCATCCCCGGGGTGCAATAACCACATTGAACAGCAAAGTGCTCTATGAAAGCCTCTTGTAACGGATGTAACTCTCGGTTTGCGCTTTGCAACCCCTCTATAGTGAGGACAGCCTTTCCACTGGCTTTCACCGCCAGAAACAAGCAGCTGTTTACTGGCTTACCATCAACAAGGACGGTACATGCACCACACTCGCCTGTATTGCAGCCTACCTTTGTTCCGGTTAAGCCAAGCCGCTCACGCAGCACATAGGCCAAATCCCACCAAGGCTCAACCAACACCTCCTCTTCTGCCCCGTTGACCGTTAACTTGATTAGCTGTTTCATATCGCCCTCCTCATCTGGGCTGTTTTTCCGTCCCTTGATTTTCATTCGTCTAACAGGTGGGCTTATTAAGCTAGCGCTTCCCTTATAGCCCGCCGAGTAAATACTCCTACCATCTCCCTCCTGTATTCGGCAGTAGCGCGAACATCAGTTATAGGGCGTGCTTCCCGCGAGGCAGCCTCAGCTGCCTCGTTCATGAGAGCCTCATCAATCTTTTTCCCCCTGAGTACCTTCTCAGCTTTTCGCGCCCTCATTGGTATCGGGGCTACCGCACCCAGTACTACCCTAATATCCCTGCAAACCCGAGCTCTAGGCGCTAAAGTGAGTATCGTGGCTACTCCCACAATCGCCAGCTCAATTGTTCCCCTTATCCCGTGCTTCAAATATGCACCCCTGGTATGAGGTAATGGGACCGGCACCTGAATCTCTATGAGCAATTCCCCCTTTTTGAGGACGGTGCTCCCTGGACCGATAAAGAACTCTTCCAAGGGTACTACCCTCTGCCCACCAGGACCGACAATCTTACACGTTGCTGAGAGCCCAATCAAGGCTGGTGCGTTCTCGGCTGAGGGCGCAGCATTGCAAAGATTGCCACCGATAGTGGCCATATTTCGTATCGCCACTGAGCCAAGTTGGCTGGCTGCCCGGCAAATTACTGGGTACCGCCGCTGAATCTCACTCGATGTCTCAAGGGTTCTAATCGTGGTGAGAGCGCCGATTGATAGACCCCGCTTCTCATCGTAATTAATATAATCAAGCCCAGGTATAGACCCAATATCAACTACACGTTCAGACTTTATAGCCTTGTTCCTTATCTGCACGAGTAAATCGGTACCCCCGGCAATTACCTTAGCCTTCCCGTCAAACTTACTCAGTAAAGAAATAGCCTCTTCAACGGTCTTGGGCTGTAAATAGTCAAATCGCATTCCTTTTCCTCCTGGTTACCAAAATATCTTGAATCACTTTCGTTGCTTTACCGTTTGCCAATCTCAGTTACGGTTTATCTTACTGAATTGCCCTTTGTACAGGTCTTATGATTACCATAACAAGTCCGAAGCTATCTTGCGCTCTTTTTTAAAATCTGGTTTATTTACTTCATTGGGAAGGAGCCGGTATCGAGGTTATTGAGCAAACCTCTCAGCCTTTATCCCCCTGCCCTTTATGAAGGGGAGTGGGAGTAGGTTTTCTCGAGGGCGCTTTGCTGAAAGGGGCCTCACCCCTTTATAATCCCTCAAAAAGGATTATCCCTTATTTTGGGTTTCGGGACGCTCATGCGTCCCAAAGAAAGACGCCATTCATTCCCGCTCTTCCGGGCGGGGCTTTCTGGTGTTTTGAGTAAATTCGAGACTTACTCTCTTCACCTCCTGAAATTCTTAAATCCCTTCCTGCTCAATGCCTAATGGAGCTCAATCCTCCTCTCTGAGTTGAACAGTCTGGGTTCATGATGAACATTTATGGTTATGTGTCTCTCAATGGTTTTCTTTCAGGTAATGAGCCTGCGCACACGGACCTACCCCTTTTAGCCCTTCGAATGTGAGACCGAACCTTTGGCAGCCAATGAGCAGGAAAATGCTCTATCAATGTCTCACCCTCGTAAGGCGTCGGAGGATTAGATAACCCCTTGGGGGAAAATTCATTTTGAAATCTGTCAATCCAGATCTGGAAGTCGGACCTATGGGGTCCTATGTATAGCAAACAGCTTTGGAATCCACTGAAAAAGTTGCAGAAACCTGTTTCGTTATCAACATCAGTAACAACTTGCATGTACCACTTGGTCCCTTGCTCGCGAGTTTCTGGCCGAAAAAAGGGAGAGAGCGGATCCCAATGATCGACATTCTTATATTGCATAAATTCAAGATATGCCGAGTGGCCGAAGTCATTCGATTGCCACCAACCTACATCACCTTTCTGAGGTAAAAAATAGCGATCATAGTGGTTGTATAGGATATCCCCAAGACGTTTCCCGGTCTCAAAGACCGTTCTAAGGCTTTCTTGGCCTCCATCAGTGGACATATAACCGCTTGTCAGCATCCACATCCCATTGGCATCTGCGTTCTTTATCCAGGACTCATCAGAGGGCTTTGTTCTTCTCTCCGTCCCTCCATACTTCTTCATAATATCTTCGCATGCCTTAAGCTCGTAGTCCATTTGCTTCTCAGATGTATACCCTACAAAAAGGGCACGGAGCAAATGGAAGTTGTCAATATCTTCCTTTTGAACCCCGCTCCACCTCTCCCAGAAGTCCTCTTTATCCTTAGACTTGGCAAGATCCCTCCAGAAAACCGGTACCTTTGTCCAGGCCGCTCCGAGTTGGGCATGACTGACCTCAATCGTGCAGTCTTCCAGCGATTTTCTATCAGGGAATTGGAAGTTGATCCACCTTATCCGGCCAGTGTCCTTAAAAGAAAGGTGAGTGTCCGGACTAACACCTTCAGGAACAAGGATTTCGGTGGCATTCTCCAAAAAGGAAAAGGCCTTCACATTCATCCTGGTGACAATACCCATGCCTCCAAACCATCCACAGAATCCCCTTAACATGCCCATCAAGTTAGGCCCAGGGCCATCCCCCCAAAACCCCTCTTCACATTGTGCCCACGAACCAGAATAGACGATTTCACCTTCAGGCGTTACCCATTCCAAACTCAAGGCCCTCCTCTCAGAGTTGCCCATCCTGTAATTGAGCGGCGATACCCCAAAACTCAGGGTATTGGCAATAACGCTGGACGCTGAGCCACCCCCGGTATTTATAAACCACAAATCATGCTCAATGCAGGCCTGGCAGTGGTGTCCGTAACGAACACCAGGCCCCACAGTAATAACCATATTCTTTTTGTCTATTTTCCACTCCCACATCCTCTGAAGGTCAATGGTTACCATATCCGAACGATATCTTGGAAAACCCTGAATCATCCATCCTGAACTCGTCGGGACAAAGGGGAGATTATATTTGTTACAAATCCTGACTATATCAGCTACTTCCCCAGTCGATGCAGGAAGCACAATTATGCAAGGAGGATAACTCACGTTCAGGTACCAGTATATTTCATGTCCGGATCCTCTGCCACAATAGGCCTGGCGGGCCACCTTGTCCCTCGTTATCCATCGAGACCCAACCACTTCCTCCATCTCCTTGAATGCCTCATCGGGCCCTTCCGACCAATAAGGCTCGGTCCTCATCTGACTTTGTTTTTCTCTTGCCTCTAACTCTGTAATGTAATGGGTTGTCATATCCTAAACCTCCTGATCAAATTGCAGCGGCTAAAAGGCTAGCCAAATCTCGGGCACGTTTTACGTTCAATGATCTAACGCCAAGAGACTTTTCCGCTCCGACAAAGCGCTCTCTCACTTCTCCAATATTTTTCGATATGCCATCGGCATTCATTCTCGCTAACGACTCTTCAAAGACCTCAAGTGTCCTCGGGTTTGGTGTAACTATGGTCTCGGCTCCTACATGATTGGCCTCCCTTACCCTCACATCGGTCTCAAAAGCTTGTTGCTCTGGAAATGCCTCCCTTACGCCACCACATGAACCCGAGCAGAAGGCGTTGGAGTGGTGCCGTCGCATCTCAACAAGCTCAATGCCAGGGATGCTCCTTAGAATATTCCTTGGGGGTTCGTAGCAGCCGTTTGTCCCCCTTCTAAATTCCCTTCTTGGCTTTAGCTTGCCCCAGTCGTCGGGGTCTCTTATGCCTTCCCAGGGAATCCATGGCTCAGAAAGCCTTCCTAAGCCGCAAGGGTCATGATAGGTAACCTTCTCGGGAAACTCCTTCTTTGGTTTTATGGCTCCTTCCTTAATAAGCATATCAGCATACTCTGCAATGTGAAGGACTTCAAAACCAAGGTCCTGTGTAGCCATATTTAATACTTTTGGATATTCTACCTTAAGCATTCTATAACAATCCGCACACTCAGTAACAACTCGCTTCACGCCAAGGTCATTTATTTTCCTAATCGTATTGCTAGCAACCGCTGTCACGTCCGCAACAAGGCCCGTGGTGAACAGCTTATACCCGCAGCATATCTGCCCCTCCATGATCATAAAGGGGACCTTCGCGGTATTGAGGATCTGGGCAACACTTGTCGCGATAGCGGGGTATTTGTATGCTGCATAACAGCCCACAAAATAAAGAAGATCGGCCTTTTTGGCAACCCTTACACCCTCTTTTGCCCAGGCCATCCTATCTTTCGCTTCATTTCCGAAATAATTCCCGGTGCGTTCTATCCTTTCCGCCAGAACCTTATGCTGGGGCATAGGGCCGGCTCCGGCATTCACCAGGTGCACCATCAATGCCTCATGCATCATAAGGATCTCCAGGTCCAGGTTTCTCTTGCAAGATACGTCACAACCACCACAGAGGTGGCACCTGTAGGCAACTTCCCTTACGGTGGGATGATCGACTGACAGGTCTCCTAGGAGAAGACCGCCTACAATCTTAATTTGGCCCGCTGTCCCATAATGTTCCATGACGCCCCATTCCCACTCGGGACAAACCCAAGAAAAGTCATACTCTTCAGCAGAGGGGACATATGTCCAGTCTCCATATTTGCACATCACACATCCCATGCATGTCCTGGTCTCCCAGAGATAGTTCCTGAGGTCTAAATCTAGTTTGAAATTCACAGGCTTCAGTTCATGTTTCATTGCTTTCATTTATGTCCTCCGCAATAGTTCATGTCATAACTTCCTCATGGCCCTTTATTATCTGTTATCTGTGTTAAGCGCTATCAATAAGATAATTTTGATTTGCCAACAGCTGAAAAGACAATTCAAAAACAGAGCTTTCCCGGGCTAAGAATCCAGTTAGGATCAAAGAGTCTTTTCACTCTTTGAATATGTCTCACATAGCCCTGAGCCCTAGGAAGGTTGTAAACTATGTCTCCTATGCCATCATAGATACGATTGAAAAATCCTCCTTTATTAACGACTTCAACTATAGCTCTGTTATATAATTCTCTTATCCTCTTTAGCTCTTGTTCGTCCTTTAAATCATATGGCAACATAAAGGTCATTTGACATGCCCTCATGTCTTCAACGGGTTGAACATATATCCCTATATCCTCAAAGGGATAACCCACTTCAATTCCCATATTCTCAAAGGCCTCAACAAACTCGGGCGCCCTATTGAGCGATGTCATGAATATGACCTCCTGGCAATTTCCTTTCATGCTGTGTTTCCAATACACCTTATCCTGAGGCCAAGGCTTTCTCAACATTTCAGGCAGCTTTTCTTCAGTTCCGGAAGGTGCTCCTTCAAGCCTCTCTTCCAAGGTAACGCAGGGGAACTTCTTCTCAAGCTGATTTTGAATGTAGTCAGCCTGATAGTCTACCATCTCATCTGGTCTCCCAATCGGAAGTCCACTAACCACATTGATTATGACCCAGTGAGGCAAAGAGGCTTTCAAGCTAGGATCTCCCAAAATCGCAGCTAGAGACACATGATTCACTAAAAACCGTTCAAACCCTACATATCTATGGCCCATTTCGTAAAGCGGCGCAATTAGCTCCCCGAGGTTCTCCGCAGAGAAGAAAAAGGTTTTTGAAACCGATGGTATCAGTTCTATCTTACAGATCCCTTTGGTCACAATGCCAAAAGTCCCTTGGCTACCCTGAAGAAGCCTCCAGAAGTCAATAGAGCCAGGTCCTTGGGGGTTCACACCATCAGCAAGACAGCCTTCTTGCCGGAAAGTATTAATGCTGGCAGAGCCGGTGGTGAATTTTTCTCCAATGCCCCAAACAACCCACATGGAGGCGAGCATCTCACTGTACTCAAACTTGCAAAGGGTAGGCTGTTCCCTTTCAAGCAAGTCCATAAGTACACTTCTATCAGGATGCGGAAGCAGGGGGATAATACTTCGATACCCCTTTTTCTCAAGTTCCTGCTGAAGTTGACCCCACGTTACACCCGGCTCAATATGAACCCAGTGATTGATCTCGTCAATTTCGTGGATCCTGTTCATACCAGAAAGATCCATTACTACCGCATCCTCTTTCCTGGGGATGGTCCCCCCGTAGAAATGGACTTTTGAACTACTGGGATAAAGAGGTGCTCCTTCCTCATTAAGTTTAAGTACCACATTAAGCACCTCATCGGGGTCCTGAACTTTTACAACCATTTTGGGCTTCTTTGGAGATACAACACTATAATCTTTCGAGAACGTCTCCAGTTCTTCATCCTTGTCAGTTACATTGCCTTCACCTACGATTCTCCCTATGGCTTGCTTCATCTTTTACCTCCTTTTATTTCACCTCCCAAATACCACAGCCTATCATAGCCTAAGAACAAAGCCCTTCTATGAGGAAATAATCCTTGACAATTTGCTGACACCCCGACGGGTACATGAGCTGGTCAGGGTGATAGAGCCACTTCACAAGGTGCGGAAGTCTATCTGGACAGCTTCGGCGTAAGTTCGCGGGATTTTTTCGGTCACGTCTGATCTTTACAATCCGCCCAGCCTTAGCACTCACCAGCAGTCTGCAACGATCATGACACCCCGGCGGGGCCCAGCAGACAACTTCCTTAACCTCGACACCTTTTTCTCGTGTTTTTTGGCAGCATTGGTTGCCAATTTACTCCTCTTGCTTCTTTCCACCAAAAACCCCCTGTAGATCTTTGACCAAGACCTTGCCATGATCTGGATGTTTGGGCAATGTATCGATAAAATACACGGCCTTTGGCACCTGGAAGCCTGACAAGTATTCTCTACAGTGTTTCCTAATCTCCTCTGCCGTGGCAACATGACCTTCGTTCAGGACTACACTCGCCGTGACTGCCTCCTTCCACCTTTCATGCAGGAGGCCAATAACTGCAGCCTCATCCACCGCCCGATGCTCAAGGATGGCACTTTCTACTTCCGCTGGGGTACAAAGAGGCCACCGCTTTGTATCATAAAGTCCTTTCTTCCCTTAGAGTAAAAGTAGCCATCTTCGTCAAGCGCTCCTAAGTCCTCAGTATGGTACAGCCGCCCCTAAGAGCTTTTCGGGTAAGCTCTGGGCTGTTCCAGTAGCCCCTCATAAGCGATTCATGCTTTAGCACTGTTTCCCCGACCTCTCCAGCAGGAACATCCTGGTCGTTCGCATTGACTACCCGAGCTTCACAACCTGTAATGGGCTTACCAACAGATGCTAGCCTTTTTCAGTCTTTTTCTGTAACATCCGGGTTGAGTCCAGCAACGGCGTCCTCAGGGACGAGGTTAACTATGGCCGTACCTGCGATCTCACTGATCCCGAGACTCTGTGTTGAATAATGGGACGCTCTGAAAAAGTTAGGTATTTCCTTTAGCTTGTCCCCGATGCAGACCAGCCCCCTCATGAACACCTAGCGTAAACTGCTGAGACCGTATTTGCGGGAAGCGCTATATCCTCACCATCCTTCTTTCTACCTTCTTCTCGGTCTTCTCCTTTCTCTTCACTTCAAGATATCCTTCGGAGATAAAACCAAAGGCTTTGGCCGAGTTATTTTAGTGGCATAGGAATAGGCGGCAGCCTTGCCCCTCAATTCTGGACGATCTTTCTCCACCTTATCATATTTCAAATCCCATAACTTATCGCCGCCCTTAATGATCTCCTTTGCCATATTTTTCTCCTTTTTGGTTGCCTAGGTCCCCTGATAGATATCTTATCCTCAGACTATCCTTATTCTTCCTCCATTCCCCGTGTGGTCGGCATCGGCTAGTCAATCCCGTATTCCTTCCATCTCCGCTCCACTAATTGCTGAACCTCAGGGGACCCTTCGGTACACTCAGGTGAGTATCGCTTATTACCCCACTCTTTTCTTTCCGGATGGCGTAACCAGTTGATGGTGGCGTCTATCAGGACCTTGTTCTGCACTGCACTTCCGTATTTTATCTCGTCTCTGAGTTCGTATGATATGCTGGGATCAAGGTTACTGCCTCCCCCTCCGGGGAATACGATTATGTCCTCCTTAGGGTCTACATAGTTCTCAAAGGCATGGTGAAGGGCACTGAGATTATTCACATCCACATTCTCTTCGACAACCATCACCGTTTTGACGAATGATAAAGACACCTGGTTTCCCCATAATGCGGCTGCCACCTGTTTCGCCTGACCTTGAAATGTTTTATGGATACTGACTGCCACAAAGGACCACCTCATCCCAATATCAACCACCCCGGGAACACCTTGAGATTCCATAATATCCCAAAGAATGGCTGTTTGACCATACATACCCATGTAATCACCTTCACCTGCCACGCCAGCTTTCATCCCTTCCAACTGGCCCCTATAGATCGGGTTATCCCTATGGGTGATACAGCCGACTTTGAGTACCGGCCTTGTGTTTGCGTCTCCATAGAATCCCGAAGCCTCTCCGAATGGGCCTTCTAATTCATAGGTGTCTGGATCAGGGGAGATAAAACCCTCAACAACTATCTCTGCTGAAGCAGGAACCTCGATATCCGATGTCTCGCATCCTATGAGTTCCACCGGTGCTTGCCTGAGGCCACCCATGACATCGTACTCACAAACTGCTGCAGAAAGCGGCATGCCCCCCACAAATGGCAAAACATCATCCCACCCGTATACAACTGCCACCGGCATCGGCTTCTGCAGCCCCTTATACTTGCTATAATGAATACCCCAATGCTGGGAAGGAATTAACATGACCCCTATTTTGGTTCTGTCGAGAATCATCCCCCTATAGACGCCTACGTTATGTACTCCGGTATCTGGATCTCTTGTTACTACGCCACAGAAGGTATTGATATACCTTCCCGCATCTAAGGGATGCCACTTGGGAACAGGGAACTCGAAGAGATTTACCTGATCGCCCGTAACCACGTTCTCCTTTACCGGTCCCTTGGTAACCCTTACTGGCTTGATCGGTTCCTTCATCCCTTTTTTGACTACTCTGTGAATCTCCTCCCGAGACGTGTCCTTCGGTAATCCCAGCATCATGGCTATCCGGCGTCTGCTTCCCAAACCGCCTGTGAAAAGTCTGGTGCAGCGGCCCTTTTCATAATCCTTAATATTCTCAAACAGAAGCGCCGGACCTCTCCGAGAGGCCGCTGCCCTGACAACTTCAGCTATCTCCAGGTCCCAATCTACCTTTACCTCTATTCTCTTGAGCTCACCCTCGGTTTCCAGTTTGCTGATCCATTCCCTGAAATCTTTAACCGGCATATCACCCTCCTCATTCCTCGATTTAGGACTCACCAATAGACTCGTTTGTAAAGCTCAGCGTCTCATTCACACCTACCAACTCCTCTGTGCACCACCCATTCCAGCCTCCAAAAGCACTCTAAGAGACATCCTCAGATGAAGTGAAACCCTTCATGCGGTTGCTGTCTCATATAAGGTCGAAGGGAGTTTGTAACGTAGGAGCGATAACTAATCGGTTATTACCGGCCGGCAGGTTATCCCAATATTTTAGTCTTGCTTGATATCAATATTTCTTGGTTTTGTCAATACATTTTCCTTGGCCCTGATAGGAAAATGCGTCTTCCCCTCAGCATTGTCCGGTTAATAATCTGCAAAGGATTGATGAAAAGATGAAGAAGAATTCGGGGCCGCGTCATCTTTTGCTTAATATTTCAACAAGTTAATGTGGCCCGCTCAGTACTACCTGAAAATCCGGATGTTTTTTCGATCATGCCTTACCCTATCCAACCGTACAGGCGCAAAAAACAAGCACCGTCATCCCATCAGTTATCCAAACTCTTAAACAACATCCTAAGACATGTATCTCTCCCCTTGTTGCTCAGGGAAATAGAGACCTGATAATGACATTTGAAGATCGGCTCATTGCCTTAGAGTAGTCCTTTTCATGATAACCAAACAGGGAAACCCCTGCTTTGCCGGGGGACTCCGAAAGGTTTGACCGCGTGAGGCAGTAGAAATAGAACCTCCCATAACAATCACTAAAACAAACATTATGCGAGGTTTGAAAGGAAGAACTCCCAAAACTTACATCACACGAAATGGGATTGCAAGTATCATGTGGTGTTTATCCCCAAGAGACGCAAGAAACGGACAGTCGAGGTGGTACGAAAACGGCTGGGGATATAGTTCATGAACGGTCTAAGCAAAGGCAATCAAAGACAGAAGAGGGGCATCTGCGGTTGGATCATGTCCCCCTATATGTATCAGTATTCCGTCAAAGTACCCGGTTTCCACTGTGATAGGATATATCAAGGGCACGAGCGCCATTTCATTTGCAAGGAATCTTATGGAAGGCAGGAGGAATCTTTCTCGAGAGAATCTTTGGGCACGAGGCTATTTCGTATCCACCATTGGTCTCGATGAGGATGAGGTAAAGCAATACATTCGAGAGCAACAGAAGGAGAATGAACCTCTGGATCAACGCACGCTTCAATGTGAAGATCGGTCCCCTTCAGGGGACTCATAAGCCTGCCCCTTAGGGGCTACCGATAGTAAACCTCCGGCTTTGCGGGGGGTCATGTAACTTACATTCTCCTTGCAATTTACCGTCACGAACAGTACGGCAGCCAATAACTATCAGAAGGGTGTGCCAACTAGAGATCAAAGTCCACAACGAGATCAGAGCCATGGAAAAAATGAATCGACTCTCTGCTGGGCGCAGAAAACACAAATACCGTCATCCACTACATGCAAAAACTCCACCGGATATCACTGAGGCTTACTAAACTTCACTTGTGGTAACCTCCTGGATAGGGATGGTGTTTCTTGGCGAAAATCCTGTTAACCTTTGTCCATGGAAATCCGCAAGCCCTTTACTTCTTCCTTCTTAAACTTCCTATCCAACTACAGGATTTGGTCTACCCACATGAAATAGCGAGGAACCAGAAAAGTCGAGGCGTGCAGCTACTTTCACTTTTCGATTCCCCGAAAGAAAACTTCCACTAATGTGTCAGCTAGCTTACCGGCCATAGACGGCCTGGTATAGTCAAACCAGTATGTGGTCCAACAGGACATTCCGATTGCCATGAATGCAACAAAGGAATCTTTAAGCTTTCGTGCCTCACCCTTTTTCTGAAGTTCTTTGACAGCCCCCCTGACTAATTCAAAAGCACGCTTATAGATGGCGTTAATCTCTCTATAATGTCTTTTATCCAAACGGTGTACTTCATGCATGAGCACTCGAGGTCCTGGATATGTAGCAAGCTCTATGGCATACTTGCGGAGGAAAAAGCGCAAACGCTCTTTAGGATCAGCTATCTTTTCTGCTTCCTCCATGAGGGGGATGAGTTGCCTATCCAATTGACTTTTGTGAATACGATAGAGCAAATTTTCTTTACTTGAACAGTAATAGTAGAGCCCTGCCTTACTTATTCCAAGAACAGCCGCGATCCTGGACATAGGTGTATTATCATAACCTTCCTTCAAGAAAAGGGTCAGAGCCTTATCATAAATAATATCCACCATTCGGTCATTTTCCTTCTGCTTATTGGCTAGCTTTCTTCTTGGCATAATATCTGCTCACCTTCTTAGATAAAGTAAAGGCTGCTAACAATCCTGCCTTACAAAAGGATCTAACCAGCAACCGTCCAAACTTCGACTCAGCCCCTAACCGCCGCCCTCCACCCCCCTCGAACCTAACATGGCATCTAGCCCTCCACCCGTTCAGATTCAAACCGTTGCGGCAGTAACTATTACCAATAATAATTTCAGACAATGTAATCTGATCCTTTAACACTTCATATTAAGATAACGGTGGCTCTGATGTCAAGAATAAATATAGACCCAAAATCCGCGATTGGTTTTGTGCAAAGGGCCGTATGTTGTTATTTCAACATCAAAAAACAACTTAGAGCCTAGGGATTGCTGTCACGCACAAGCCTTCTTTCCGATCACCCTGTTTTTCATGCCTATCAGATATGCTCAGCATGTGCTTAGGGCACACCTGTCTGTCTGAAATGGTTTCAAAAAGGCCTCTTTTTGCTGTCCCGTGTTTTAGGTAGTGGCAAACTCCCATATCCCGAGGCGAATGTCAGTGAAGAGTCGGCAGAGACCTCTTCTGACTTCGAGAAACACATGTCCCCCCAGGGGTTACGATCTTACCGGCTATCTGATATAATCGCCATCGCACGTTATGGACTTGGTGTTGGTGCCATGAGGTGGCAAGAGTGTTCAGGATACATAACGGAAACAGGCCATAGGCAAGAACACCGATTCTAAAGAACACTGCGTTGGCCTCATACTGCCCACAGGGCATCCGCTCCATGCTGAAGCCGATCTTTAACTCCTTGATCCGGTTTTCACTGCACTCCCCCCGTTGTTTGTACCACTTCAGCACCTCTTCTGCCGATTCCATCCCGTTGGTGGCGATCACGGTGTACTTGACGCTGAGATCCTGTTGACCAAACAGGCTGCCCTGATAGGGCCTCCGCATTACGACCAGGCGAAAGGCCTGAGCGGTCTTGTTCATGGAGTGGACGGGCTCGGCACTATTTCCATTTTGATACGGCTTCCAATCCCCATCAGGGATCTCCCTGATAGCCTGCAGGACCGCTTCATCAAGATCAGCACCTCTAGCAAATTGAACTCCCTTCTGCTCACAGTAGTTGATGATATCGGCTTGATAGGCTGCGCTGTCGGATCTCACCGAGACGATCCTCTTTCCTTTCGGCAGCTGCCGTGCGCAGTGCTTGATAAACGCAAGACTTCTGGTACCAGGGGTTTCATTACCCTCTCTGAATTCATCTCCTACAACCAGGCCATTTTCTGCTATATGGCCAACGATCGGCATGTAGCCCTTGAAGCCCTTGTAGGTCATCTTTGCCGACTGTTTCTCAGCTACAATACCGGTGGCATCGATATCGAGGGTGTAATCTTTAATACAATGTATTTCATCCCCTGTATTAGGAAGACCGGAGAGGCCACCTTTGACACCCGTACTGCGAAGCCAGCCCCGCAGGCATCCGATGAGGGAATTCGCTTGAGGGGCAAGAGCTCTCGCAGTCCCTCATCATCCCATATCTGGCGGGTGTCTTCCAGGCTCCGGCCGCCACCATTGAGCATCAACATGAGCGGGAAAATTTACTCAGAGGGATTATGTCCAGCACCGCTCCCGGGGGTGGTTAAATATCGGTCTGCTGCCTTCAGTAATCCCACCCCTACCGCAAACTCCCCCAGCAAGGCTAATCCTACATGGGGGGTGATCATGTCTCTGGTCATTTCTAGCTTGAAGGGAAGTATGGTTTGTCGTATCATTGTTTCACACCTCGTTGGTTACGGTTTAATTCGTTATAGGAGAGGCGTATCTTACCGAATCAACAGGGTTTTTCAACTTTATTCCTCTAAAATTCATTATCAATAGCGGGATTGGGGTTTAGGCTCTACCTGGTTAACACGTGTGCCTCATTCTCGATCGGGATGTGCGAAATGCGTTGACTCAGAAACGTCATCAAGAAATTACCATACCCTACTTCAGCTTCCCCAGCAAGAACCTTGCAATAGTGTTTTTGTGTATCTCCCTGGTCCCTTCAACAATCTCTAGCGCCCGGGCATCTCGATAAAACATCTCCACTTCGTTCTCGAGCATGTACCCGTGGCCCCCAAAAATTTCGATGGCTTCATCACATACCTCAACCGCTATCCGTGCCGAATACCATTTAATGATGGAGGAAAGCTTGGGATCCGCCTGCCCTTTCCCGTCAACCTGCCATGCGCCTTTATAGGTAAGAACTCTGGCAGCTTCTATCTTGGTAGCCATCTCGGCCAGCTTATGGGAGATGGCTTGAAATGTGCCTATCTTGACTCCAAATGCTTCACGATTCTTGGCGTAGTCCAAAGCCCTATCGAAAGCTCCTTGAGCGATTCCCACACTAGGAGCCCCCACACCCGCTATTCTAAACCTATCAAGGAACTGGATAGATTGATAGAACCCTTGGCCTTCCTCACCAATGAGATTCTCGTGTGGAACCCTTACGTTGCTGAATGAGACCTCAGTGGTGGGGGCTGCATGCCAGCCCATCTTCTCAAATTCCGTAACTTTAATTCCCTCTCTATCCAGTTCCACAATAAGGGTGCTCTGCCCCTTATACGGGGGCTTAGCCTTTGGGTCTGTTTGGCAAAGTACTATAATGAACTTCGCAATGTTGGCAAAGGTAATGAAGGTCTTGGTACCATTAATTATATAGTTATTACCATCTTTCAAAGCGGTGGTGGAGAGAGGAGAGGTGACAAGGTCACTTCCTCGATCCGGTTCGGTAAAGGCAGATGCCATCACCGTCTCACCGCTACACAAAGGTGGAATACATTTCTTCTTTTGCTCTTCACTCCCATACCAGAGCATTATCTCCACGCCGAGGCCGGGGCCACTTGAGTGCAACCCAACCCCAGCACCACACCGACAAAACTCCTCTGCTACCAGCGCTCGCTCTAAAAGGTTAAGTCCTTGCCCGCCATATTCTTTAGGGATATCTATGCCCACAAAGCCCAGCTCACAAGACTTCTTAAAAACCTCCCAGGGGAATCTGTGAGACCGCTCGATCTCTAAAACATAGTCCTTGCTGAGCTCATTTTTAGCAAACTTTTTGGCAGCCTTCTGGATGTCCCTTTGCTCCTTGTTAAGTTCAAAATCCATGTTATTTCTCCTATCTTAATGGTACCTAGAGGAGAGGCCGAAGAAAACGCCTCCTTCAAAACAGAAAAGACAAGCTCACTGAAGGGCCGATTTCGATGCAGGACCAATGCCCCCATGACAGCAAATAGAGAAAGTCAAGGCAAGGCAAATAAGGCAAACAGCCTTATATCGTGCTTTTGAACATATCATACAAAAGCGCGAACCGATTTTATGACCTCAGTGGACCCTTATCCTCTTTTCGTTATGCTACAGAGGATCCCTTTATCCTCAGGATATCCTAGTATGGGATCACGGAATTCTATATCAGTCAGGATATTCACATTCGCCGCTGCCCATCCATGGGGTATGCTCACCACCTGTGGCGCAATGTCCTCGGTGAGTTTGGCTCTGATCTGTATCCTCCCCTTTATGGTTTCAACAAAAACCCTCTCTTCGTCCCGGAGCCCGTATTTTGCAGCGGTAACGGGGTGAATCTCCATCAAGGCCTCGGGAGCGATACGGCGCACTTTACGTCTTTGAAAAGGTCTCAATCTCAAAACCTAAAATGTTATGAATTTCTTAATATGTTCTAACCTTATACACCTTGCATAGTGCTGTCCGAAGCGGCCAACCTCCGTTGATTTTGTTGCAGTGTTCGGGGTCATCATCAGTGAGCACGTTGGCATTTGACATCCAGACTCCATGCAGCCACGGCTCCTCCCCAGGTAGCTCGGGAAACCACCAGCCATGCTGGACATGAACCACCCTGGGGTCCATCCCCTCAAAGTAGCGACATCTTTGCCTTATTCTTCCCCGTGGCGTTTCAATCCATACCCAATCACCGTCTTTGATGTCCAGCTCTTCCGCTTTTTTGGGATGTAGTTGCATTATGGGATCGGGATGACGTTTTCTTAGAGATTCGATCTGACGATGCTCTGAGTGATACATAGGATTGAACCTGCCCCCGGTGATTAGAATTAAGGGATATTCCCTTGCCAGTTCGGGGTTGCTAACCGGACTTTCGTGAGGTTCTTCATAGCGAGGCAAAGGATCATAGCCAAGCTCCTCCAGCACCGTAGAATATAGCTCTACCTTACGTGTAGGAGTGCCAAACCCTGTCTTCTCATACTTCTTATATAGCGTAGGAGGAATGTCAAAGCCACCCTTTTCCTTTTTATCCATGAATCCCTTTAGGGTATAGCCCAGGGGAGCAAGTCGGTAGTCATACGCCTCTTCCAGAGTCTTCCACGGCCAGTATTCTTCCTGGCCCAGACGAATGCCCAGCTCTCGCCAGAGGTCATAGTCCCTCTTTCGATGGTACTGTCCTTCTACGCTCGAGGGCATTGCTGCTTCACAAGCTAATACAGTCTTTGATGTGCCAAACATATCGTGTATATGCGGCCTTTCCAGCCATGATGCCGCGGGAAGCACATAGTCAGCCAGTTCAGCACTGGGGGTCATCCAGAAGTCCATAACTACATACAGGTCAAGGCTCTTCAGCGCCTTAAACACCAATTTGGTGTTAGCCTGAGTGACCATTGGATTGCTGGATAAAGTAATCATAGCTCTTACCGGATAGGGCTTACCGGTGATTATCGCCCGATATACGGTGGGCGCATGGGCAGGGAACTCTATGGCTACATCGCCGCCCATTTTGCCCCATACCCTCTTCACATTCGGTTCTAGCAGCTCATATCCCGGCCACGCCATAAGTTTAAACCTATCTGCTCCGAGTGCCTTTTTTCTCTGTTCCGGGGGTAGCTTCTCGGCAAGCTCTATCTCCTTTGCTGTGATCACTTTCACAGGTGGTCCCTCGAGCAAGTCACCGCCTTTTATATCAATGTTGCCAGTTATCGCCGGGAGGATAAATCTAGCGTGCAGAGCCTCCATAGAGTTGGGCAGATGCTCGACCCCCATTCCCTGAATAGAACCCGCCGGTTTATTGGTGGCATACATTCGTGCAGCCTCTTTTATCTTTTCCGCCGGAACCCAAGTGATGTCGGCTACCTTTTCCGGGGCATATTCCTGTGCCCTTTCTGCCAGTTTATCAAAGCCGTGGCACCATTTATCCACAAACTCCTTGTCGTAAAGCCCCTCACTTATAATCACATTTATCATGCCCATAGCTAGGGCACAATCAGTCCCTGGTCTGAGCTGTAACCATATATCGGCCTTCTCTGCTGACTCTATACGCCTGGGATCAACAACTATGAACTTTGCCCCTCTTCTCATTGCCTTACGCGAGGCATGCCATAGAGGTGGCAAATACATTGGGATACCACCACCCCAGGCTAAGATGCAGTTGGTTTCTGGTCTCACAACTGGAAACGGTGTCCAGCCGAAGAATGTGTGGCCAGCCGTTATGTGAGGTCCCCAGCAAATCTCACCCTGTCCTATACTGTTTGGGCTGCCAAGCAGATGAAAGAAACGGTCCCTGTATTCGTCATGAGTCCTTCCGGTACCACTGGTGTTACCAATGGCTTCCGCTCCATGCTTGTCTTTTATTTGTCTCAAGTTCTCCGCTATCTCGTCTAACGCCTGTTCCCATGAGATCCTCTGCCACTTGCCTTCTCCCTTTTCACCGGCCCTCTTTAGTGGGTAGCCAAGCCTATCAGGATGATAAAACCACTCAGCAGCAGCACGCGCTCTGAGGCACCCTTTGGTTATGGGGGTAAATAAACTGCCCCACGGATGGTCCTTATCCTCTTCAACACGCACTAACCGGCCGTTTTCAATCACTGCAGAAACCCGGCAATGACTGTGGCACCACATGCATATCGCTTTCTTAGTATCCGTTTTTCCACTCATCTCTTTTACCCTCCTTTTATAAAGAAGCTACCCCCAGAGGGGGTGGTATTAAGTTAACCCATAGAGGGGGTGAGTTTGCCTTGTCTCCAGAGGGGACAAAATACATAGGTCCTCCCAGGTTCCTGTGAGATCCCTTGGACAGCATGCCGTGGACTGTGACCCCGGTGGAGTTTCCACCATCTTGCCTCTAACGATGATTTCGTTGCTGCCTTCGGTGTGCTTAATCACTTGGACTTGCTCCACAACATAAGCGTTTTCGAGGCTGAACACCTTCACCCTTCAAGGATTATGGCCTACTGCCACCCTGTTTACGCTTCACCCATACGATTACCCGTATGGATGGAAAACTCGGTTCTGACGGTCGGCTAACTTTGTCAGGTTGGCTTCTTAACCAACTGGATCTCGCAGGCTTTGCCTGGCGCACTAAGGACTCCCTTTTTGTGGGACGAAGTATATGGAACTTGCCATTGGGTGTTAATGACAAAGGCAGCCCAGGATCTTGTGGTGAATGCAGACATCGCGGCAGATCCTATACTGGTCCGAGATAGTCGCCGATATGGGAAAAGTCACCTGAAATACTTATAACCGACCGGTAGGTAGAACATATATCAATATCTTCTAATTTTGTCAATACTTTTTTTTGCTTTGTTCTGTAGATTTTATATCTTCCAACTCTATCAAGAAAGTGCCTCGACTCCGTATTCATCATCTTCGTCAGGTACTGACCAGCACTCCCCCTGATATCCGCTCGGATCATCTCAAACAATCTCTGCTGATCTATTGGCATGCTACGACTTACCAATTTCAAGGATCATTTAGCTTAAGAGGGTTCAAATGTTTACTTCCAAGTCACCTAATATCTCAGCACTGAATCATGGGAAGTATAGTCACGTCGGACTGGTTGGTCAGGACCAGAGATTTTGGCAGGCTGAAAATTTGATAAAGCCACTATGTTTTGCTGTTGTTAGAATTGAGAAAGGAAAGCCAAAAGAAAAGACCGTCCTGGAGCAAGAAATACATGTGCCCCTTTTGGGTAAATCCTAGAAGGGAAAAAGTGGATTCATATATGAGCGTCTTGTTGCTCCCCGCATTATTTTTCCTGTCTTCGCATCTCCTCGCTCCTCATCTCTCTTCTTAACAGTTTACCTACCTTGGATTTAGGAAGCATATCCCTGAACTCTATGTATTGAGGAACCTTATACGAAGGGAGTCTTTCTCTACACCATCTAATAAGGTCGTAGCCGGTAATACCTTTGATATCTTCCTTGAGAACCACAAAGGCCTTAATCCTTTCCCCTACCCTTGAATCTGGTACCCCTACCACACAGGAATCCATGATTGCCGGGTGCTCTTTTAACAGCGATTCTATCTCAGAGGACGACACGCGGTAGCCTTTATGTTTTATGGTATCTACGGTTCGGTCCAAAAAGTAGAGGTTCCCCTCTTCATCCATAGACATAATGTCAGAAGTGCGATACCATACAACGCCGTCCAGCTTTACAAAGGACTTTTTAGTCTCCTCTGGGTTGTTCCAGTAACTGCGAACCATTGAATCTAGAGTAACAAGTAATTCCCCTGGCTCTCCGGGTTTTACAGGTTTCAGAGTGGCGGGGTCAACGATTTGGATTTTTACACCAGGATAAAGTCTACCTGCACTTTTTGGCGGGCTATCTTTATCTAGCGGGCACATGGATATGCCACCGCAGGTCTCTGTTGTCCCGTATGCCTGACATATAAACTTACCGAATTTATCACGCCACCGGTTCCCAACCTCGACAGGAAGAACGTCCCCCCCAGCAAACCAGATCTCAACAGAGCTCAGGTCGTATTGATCGAGACGGCTATGTTCCAGTATCATCCGGTAAAGCAAGGGAACGCCGAGCATTGTCTTTACCCTGAATCGCTGGATAGCCTCCAAAAAGGCGTCCAGGTTCACCCGAGGGTAGATAAGCAAAGTTCCTCCCCCAACTATAATTGTGCTCATGCCAGCAGTTTGCCCTAAAATATGAAAAAGGGGCGCATTGCTTGCAATGATATTTGTCTCGGGCGGGATGAGGGCTGCAAATCCTCCGACTGATATATGACAAGATTGTAGAAAGCTATTAGAGGTAACGGGAACCCCTTTGGGTCTCATGGTGGTACCACCAGTATACATTATCTCTACTAAGTCTTCCGCGGCTTGTTCAACCTCAGGCAACTGGTCCGTCTGGCCGTGGTATTTAGACAGCAGTTTTCTGAGTAAGTACGTGTTTTCGACAAGACCTATTCTACCTTTTGGTGTTCTATCAAAGAGGAATCCAAATAGCCTTTTCCACCAGGGCAGAAGATCGGCCATCCTGGAAATCACCACCAGCTTGATATTGGTTTTGGGCAAGACCCTTGTCACGTATCCAAAATTGATATCAGCACAAACAATAGCTACTGCACCGCTATCATTGGCGATATATTCGATATCGTAAGGTGTATATATGGGTGTTATAGGCACGCACACCCCACCGATTCTCTGAATGCCCAGCCAGACAATCACCCACTGAATACTGTTAGGGACATAAAGGATGACCTTATCCCCTTGTTTGACTCCTAGGTGTAACAAGGCACTCGCAAATGTTTCGGATAAGTCTTTCAACCTCTGATAAGAGTATCTTGTACCGAGAAAGACCACAGCCGTGTGCCTCCCACGTTTCTTGACCACCTCCTCGAAGGTTGGATATATGTTCCTTGTCTGGCCCTGGTTCATAGGAGTCAGACCCCGAAGTATGCTGCCTTAACATCTGGATTATCCATTAGCTCGGCTCCTGTACCGGTCAGGGCGAGCATCCCATTTTCGATGATACATCCACTACTTATCATAGGCAATATAGGCCGTGCGAATTGTTCAGTTATCAGAATAGTGATACCCAGGGAACTCTTTAGATTTTCAATGGCGTCAACGAGGACAGACTGCACATGTGGACTGAGACCAAGAAGAGGTTCGTCGAGCAAAAGAAGTGTAGGCCTTGCAATCAAGGCCATACCAATGGATAGCATCTGCTGCTCACCCCCGCTCAGAAACCCTGCCTTGCGCCTCTTCAAGGGAGCAAGAATAGGAAAAAGATTGAAAACATATTCGTACATTTCCTTAGCTTCTGACTTTTTTCTCAGGTGAGCGGCTATCTTTAAATTTCCCATCACATCGGTTTCCGGGAATACCGGATGCCTTTCTCGGCTAAGGACAATACCCTTTTTCACCCTGTTGTATGGCTCCATATCCATAATATTTTCACCTTGGAAGATTATCTCTCCATATATGGTTATCCGTTCACCGCCCCTCCGCTTCTCTTTTAGCTTCATATCGATTATGAGGCCTGAGATCGTATTCATTAAGGTGGTTTTGCCTGCACTGTTGGAGCCAATAACCCCTACAATCTCACCTTGACGAACTACTATGGAAAAGTCATTCAAGGCCAAGGCATTTTCAAAGAAGACCATTAAATTCCTCACTTCCAACACTCTAATCTACCTCACTCCCTAAATAAGCCTGCTTGACCTCCTCCTTCTCTATAATCTCATATGGAGCTCCTTCGGCTATCTTCCGCCCATAATTGAGGACAATCACTCGATCAGCGATCCTAAAGAGTTCTCTCAGCCGATGTTCAATCATGATGATCGGCTTTCCCCCCACCTTCAATTTCTCGACAATTGGTACTATGCTACTTACTTCAGCCAGACTCAAGCCAGAGAAAAGCTCATCCAGGATTAGAAGATCTGGTTCCAAGGCAATCGCTTTGGCCAACTCCAATTTCTTGAGGTAGCCCTGGGGAAGGACCCCGGCAGCCTTGTATGCCACAAAAGCATCCCTTTCAAAGCCTACCTCTTCCAAGAGATCCAAGGCCACCGCCTCCCGGTCACCATATTTCCCACCGGCAAGCCGTTTGACCCGGGGCGAATACAGATGAATGATCAAATTCTTGAAAGCCGGAAGACGATAGAAGGGCTTGACCATTTGAAAAGTCCTCGCTATACCCAGACGAGCTATTTTATATGGAGCCCACCCAGTGATATCCTTGCCACGATAGAGGACCCTGCCCGAATTTGGTTTTACGAAGCCGGTAATAAGGTTAACAGTTGTTGTCTTTCCCGATCCATTAGGCCCAATAATACCCAATAGTTCTCCTTCATTTAGATCGAAACTGAGAGCAAATAAAGCCTGGACGCCACCGAAATGCTTCGAGAGCTCGGAAACTTGCAACAAAGAAGAAGAGCTCATCTCTACACCTCAACCCATCGTTCGAACTGATGATATTTCCTCTGGATATAGTGAAAAATGCCTTCAGGTAATCCCACGATAAAAAACACTAGAAAAAATCCGTACAATGCCATGCGAAAGCCGCCAATACCGCGTAAGATCTCTGACAGGGGTACCAGAATGAAGGCCCCTAACATCGGACCAGTGAGTGTTCCCACCCCACCCACGACAGCGGCCGCAATAGGAAGTATAGAATAGTCCAAGGCGAAGGCAGGCATGCCAACAAACATGTACACGTGGGTCATATAAGCGCCGACAAACGCTCCCAGGCCACTAGAGACAAATAGGATCTGTGCCTTAAGCCAGTAAATGTTAATACCAGCGCTCATAATGGATCGATCATTATCTTTCATACCCTTGAGAGCTAAACCAAAATCTGAATCCATTAGCCGTCTAGAGCCAAAGAAGGCGGCCACAAGGGCGGCCAGAACAAGGTATAGTTCTACCCATCTTGATGGAAGTGGGTCCAGTCCGCTGAGCCCCACTGTACCCCCAAAGATCTTTGTAGCTTCAATTATCCTACCCAGCATGATGGGTAGTATCAAAGTCACCATGGCAAAATATATTCCGCGTAATCTTAAAACTGGTAAGAGGGAAATGGTACAGAAGAGGGCCCCACAAACAGTCGCCATAGGGATGGTGACATACACAGGCCAGCCCCACGAATGATTCATGATACCGGCGAAATAAGCACCTACCCCAAAAAAGAAAGCTTGCCCAAGAGATACCATCCCACTTTGCTCTAACATATCCCAGCTGATGGCCAACATGGCAAAGACACCCGCAGATAAAAACACCTTTTGCCAGTAATAGTTCAAGAGAAGTGGCAGAAATGCAAAAGCCAAAATAAGAAATAATCTCGGCCCAGCTAGATAAACCATTTCCCCCCAAGAGCATAGGGCATATATGTCGTCTGATCTCGCCTTGATGCCTCGATCTAACCGCTCTTTTCGCTGCCCCATTAAATCCTCTCTTCCAGTTCCTTCTGCTGTCCAAGGAGACCGGAGGGCTTGATAGCCAGTACTAAGCACATAGCAGCAAGACCGACCACCATTTTCAAGTTTGGGCCTATATAGAAATTTGTGAACTGCTCAGAAAAGCCAATAAAAAGACTGGCAAGAACTACTCCCCCTGTCCTACCAAGACCACCTATAATACTGACGGCCAATGCCATCAGCAAGACATTGTAGCCCTCACCAATAGCTAGAGACCCTAAGGGAAAGATACATATTGCGGCCAGGCCAGCCAGCATTGCACCGAAGGAAATGCTCAAAGTGGCCATCCAGTCTGAATTTATGCCTAAGGAGAGAGCTGTACGTTCATCCTGTGCTATCCCCCTGAAGGCACGGCCAATTCGGGTATAATTGGTGAAAAGCCAGAGAGAGAAGATGAGTATTGCACAGACCGCTAAAATAATTAGCCGCTGCCCATCTATATATACACCCGCAACCTCGAAACTACGGTCAACAAGAACCGGCAGATTATACGCATAACCACCAGTAGAATAATGCACTAATTCCAGTATTACCAGCCCCACCCCAAATGTAGCTATCACCTCAGAAGTAATCTGGCCACGTACGCGCAGGACAATAAACCGATACATGAGCCCACCAAAAAGGCCCGCAAAAAGGGTAGATACCACAACAGACAAAATATATGGAAAACTCAACTGCTCATAGAGAACCAACGTCGCATACCCGACAAAGACATATAGGGCCCCATGGGCAAAATTAGCTACCCCACTTATACCAAAGGTCAGGCTAAAACCAAGGGCCATAAACGCCAGGATAGCACTATTGAGTAATCCGTATATTAAATTTCCAATAAGCATTGAACCCAATACATTGTCAGTGTTGTTTAATCATCTTTAATCCTGGAGGAGTTGAATATTGGCTTGAACTAACCACTCTGGATGCAGAATGACGGTTTGGCCATCCTTTGTCAGTTCCATTTTAGCAATTGCAACAATTGAGAAACCACTACAGTAATTTCTAGTCTCTACGCCCCACAACACTTACACCCCAAGCAGATGCCTCTCGTGGACTTCCGGCCAGTCTGTGCGCCAAATCCAAATTAACAGAATCCTACTCAGGGAAGCAAGTGTTTTATGTAAAGGATACAAAGCATCACGTAAGGCAATTTTGCATGTATCTAATGTTTCAGACAGGTCAATAGAGAAAGCTGTGGACTAAGGCGCACAGATCTTTTTGACTGCTCACCGATCCTCTATTTTCTATTATCCTTTCCTCTTTGAAAGATTCAACCTCTTGCCTGTAGCAATGCAGTAATCGAGTTTTGTTTCCTACCCCATAGACAAAGCCAAGACTATGATTCCACAGCGCCTGTTGGGGATGCGTTTGCCACTCAGTTCCCAATCGTTCAGGATCTGAAGCTTCTATCATGACTTCGATAGAGCCCTCAACTGACACCTGCCAGATATCAGTTCTTTCCAGAAAGAACTGAAACGTTATACGGGGTATCATGTGATAAGCCCATTCTCAGGGCTTTGTTCGGGGGCTACAGGAATGAAAAAATATTGACATTAGCCGGGGGGTTTAGTAAAAAAAGTGGGGTAAGTAAAATCCTTAGAAAAGTATAAGCTCTATTTTTCTACCTTTACACAACTTACACAAAATACTCTACACTATACTAACTTACATGCATGCGAGAGCTTATTCCCCCTCTTGAATCACTATATTATTCCAAAGAAGGAGACGAATTGTACCTTGGAGAAGACTGGGTGTATAACAAGCCCCGGTAAGGAAGCCTTTCGGCCGCATTTGTAGCTTGGGCTCCACGAGGTATCAGATTAATAACTTTTAAGTATGGAGGTAGAGATTATGAAAAGAATCCTTCAGGTACTCATTGTGTTTTTTGCCGTCATGTGCTTTTCTATTAACTTAACTGGAGGTGTTGGCCGGGCAGCTGAGCCTATAGTGCTGGGCGTAGTTACCTCTTTAAAATTCTTTGCAGGCGACCTCAGCTATAAGGCAGTGCAGCTGGCTGTCGACGAGATTAACGCCAAAGGAGGGGTTAAGGTCGGATCAACCAGAAGACCTTTTAAAATCGTAACTGCTGACACCCGGGGCGCAGAGCCGGGGGTCCCGGTAACTGAGGGTCTTTTGGCATTGGAAAAGACCATACTGGAGAAGAAGGTCCACGCTATAGTGGTCGGGCCATTCCGCTCAGAGGTCCTTCTTGCCAGTATGGATATTATAGCAAAGCACAAGGTTCCCATGTTGGGTAGTATCGCCATGAGCCCAGCGTCTGAGGCGCGGATAAGAGAAAATCCTGAGAAGTACAAATACATCTTCAGACTGTGCCTTACCTCCAGGTATGCCGGGATGTATTTATCCGGTCTGATGGCTGAGATAAATAAGGAGTTCGGTTTTAATAGGGTGTATTTGTATGTTCAAGATGTAATGTTCGCGAGGAAAAGCGCTGAAATGATGGCCGGATGGTTTGATAAAAACGGTTGGGCCGTTTTAGGTCAAGATATTTATCCTTCGGGCAGTACCGATTTCTCAACCGGACTGATGAAGGCGAAGGCCGAGAGGGCTCAGGTGCTCTTGACCTTTTTTAGTATGGCCGAGGCCAGCATCCTGACCAAGCTGTGGATATCAATGAAAATCCCAGCACTCATGACCGGCCAGTCAACACAATTCGCTTATCGTGGGGCCTGGAAGCACTATGACGGAAAGATCGCTGGTTGCATTGATATGGCTTTGGAAGTAGGAAGTGGGACGGGGGCGAAGAAGATGCCCAAATCCATAGCCTTTTATGATGCCTTTGTGAAGAGATGGGGGGAGTATCCACCTGGGCCAGTCGGTCATGGGCCAGCACCTTCCTATGAGGCTGTCTATGTTCTTGCTGAGGCGATCGAACGGGCGGGCAGCCTTGACCCTGATGCAATTGTAGCCGAGGTTGAAAAGACCGATCGAATGGGCGTTATGGGAAGGATCAGGTTTGATGAGGGGCATCAGGTTCCTTATGGTTTCGATCCCAAAGAGGCGGCTATGGCATGCGTGATTCAGTGGACTAAGGATGGCCAAATGGTCGTTATCTATCCTGAGTCGATAGCCGAAGCGAAGATTCAGCTCCCTTCAGGATTGAAGGCGATCAAATAACACTCGTAGAGTGGATGGTTTGGTGAATGCTCTTTTTGGATCTTTCCACACGACGAAGTTTCGTTGCCGGGCGGAGGTTAATGGAATCAGGATCCTTGAGGGACCAATTAATAATGTGTTGATTTCTGAGAAGCAGATAGCCCCCATTGTCACCTTGTGGATGGATGGCAGAGGCTGAGCCGAAGCATATCGAATATATGTATCTTTTCAATCGGGGTGGTAGCGATGGGGGCTATTTCTATAGAGAGGAAGAGGCCACGGAAAAGCTGCCTCCTTATACATCTGTGCTCCCTGCACGCAGTGCTTCACAATGCGAGGCATCCGGGTATCTCCCAAGAGACGATGACCTATATCCCTGAAGAGTCAAAAATCGTTTACCAGCCCAAGGATGGGAGCCATAGGAAGGCATATGATGCCTTAGAATGGCGCTGCCCTGGAAAATAACAGACAGAGTGTAGTTGCCTTCCTTTTAGTACCCGCTTCTGTTCTCAACCATCACCTGAGGTTGAATTCTCCCGTTTAACAGGGTAAACGGACCTGTGCTCCCCTGTCCCTAACTGATCTTTAACAGTTGAAAAAATCAATTAATCTAGGACCATTGATCCCAGCCTCCATCCATGTAAGCCGAATCAGCAGCAACTTAGATTTTCCTCAAGTAACCCCTATTTTGCGATATTGCTTAAAAAGCGCCTGCATCCAGCTGAATCGACCTTATTGGCAACCAGGACACAATGGCTCTGAAGTTCTGCGTCCGGATCAATCCTCCTGCCCTCTGGGCCCCCCTCCGATAACTCGCTTGAAAGTCTCGAATTCTTCAAAGACTCAATTTCCAAAGATAACTACACTGCCAATGCCCTGGCCCGGGCCACCTCCAAGATTATGACATAATGCAAGCTGGGGATCCTTCACCTGACGAGGACCGGCCTTCCCTTGCAACTGCAAATACGCTTCATAGATCATCCTCAAACCGCTGGCCCCAAACGGGTGGCCAAAACACTTTAGGCCACCATCAGTATTGACCGGCAGCTCTCCATCCAGTTCAAAGACACCGCCCTCGATATATTCTTTGGCTCCGCCAGGAGGGCAAAATTGAAGATCCTCATAGATGACCAACTCATGAATCGAAAAACAATCATGAACCTCGGCCATAGACAGTTCCTTAAGAGGATTGCTTATCCCTGCCTCTTTATAGGCGGCTTGGGCGGCACGACGATTTGCCTCCACATGGGTATAGTCGTAATCCTGCTGCAGGAAACCCTGACGAGCCCCCACGTTCACGGATAAGGCCTTGATAGAGATAGGGTCATCTCGAAAACTCTTTGCCATGTCCGCCCTCGTCACTACGGCCGCTGCTGCCCCATCACTATACCCACAGCAATCAAGTAATCCCAATGGATACGCAATGATCGGAGCCTTGAGGACCTGATCCATCGTTATTTCATTCCGAAAATGAGCCTTCGGATTCATCGAGGCATTATGGTGACTCTTCACGGGGATTCGAGCAATAAGCTCCTTACCTTTTTCCACACTCATTCCATAGCGATGAAAATACCTCACCGCAAGCATCGAGTAATAAACGGTCGGAATGTGAATCCTTTCTATGCCCGAAGTTCCCATTGAGGAAATGCCAATATCTGACCCCTGTGGGCCCACAACGCCGAAGGTATCCTTCAGCTTTTCCATACCAACGGCCAGAGCCACGTCACACGCCCCGGCTGCTATGGCATAAATGGCCGCTCGCAAAGCCTCAGTTGCGGTAGCACATATATTTTCCACCCTGGTCACCGGAATGTATTGTGTCTTCAGAGGAACACTCACGTTTAAAGCAGTGAGACCGGACCAAGCCGTCCCAAACCATGCCGCCTGAACATCCTCGGGTCCAATCCCGGCATCCTCAAGGGCTTCATAAGTTGCATCGATCAGCAAATCATCACCACTCTTGTCCCATAGCTCCCCGAATTTGGTACAACCCATACCAACGATAGCAACCTTGTCCTCAATGCTCTCCATTTGATCCCCTCTCTATCTCAACGGCCTACATTTCCAAAAGTAGTCGTGGAAAGCCCCCGGTATCTGCATCTTCCTGAATGTCATCTCTACCGGCATACCTACTTCAAGCTTGGAAAGATCCCTGTCAGTCATCTCGGTGAAAATCCTTCCTCCTCCTTCAAAATCCACAATAGCATAAACCAGTGGCGGATCCCCCACAGGGGCAGCAGCCGTCCAGGTGTATGTGAAAACCTTACCCTTTTTGTCGGAAAATCGATAATCTTCCATCTCATCCTTGCTCTGACACACGGTGCATATCCGCTGAGGCGGATACTGTGGCGTCCCACACTGCTTGCACTTTTTACCATAAAAGGCAATGTTCTTTTTCCGTTCCCTCCATATGGCTACGGCCGAGGCTAACATGTGCTGTACCATCGGATTGCCCTCAACTGGAGTAAGATGACGCAACATATCATATTTCTCATAGCTTGATAGCACCTGTTTGGATGTTATATGGCCCTTAACCCCACGCCTCTCTTTAAGGTCCTTGATCTTCTCCGTAGCCCGAAAAATATAACTGTCACAGCCATCACCATAACTGATTACCAAAAACCTATCTCCCACCTTGGCTTCTTCTAGGGCTGACACCAGCATCATCATAACAGAGGCAGCCCCTGTGTTGCCTACCATCATAAGCAACGGATCCTGAACCTGGTTCTCAATATCAAAACCCAACCTCTTTGCCAAACCGACAGGAACCCTCGGGTTTGGTGCATATAAGATAACCTTTGTAAAGTCCTTGGCAGTTACCCCATATTTCTGCATCAAACCTGAAACACACCTCTGTACGACCTCCTGATACCCTTGGCTCAGAATAAAACGGTCTTCCCACCACTTAATAAAAGGATCCCCATCCTTTCTCCATACGTCCAATATTTCATTCGAGATAGAATAACTGCCCTCCACACTAGCAATGACACCGCTATCTCCCAATAGTAACGCGGCAGCTCCATCCCCAACCAACTGTTCATACTGGCTTTTAGGAGAACCCATCCGGCAATCTGATGCAATGACCATCACGCTTTTCATAGAACCGCTTTGAATACCATCTATCGCCGACCCCAAAGCCGCTGTTCCCGCCCTCAAAGAGCCACCAAAATCAGCAGTCCGAATCTCACTGGGCAAATCCATGGCCAGGGCAACTGTCGCAGCAGCCTGCTTCTCCTTATAAGGCGATGTCGTCGTAGCCAAAAAGAGCCCGTTTATACCAGTGCTGTCAAAACCCTCTACACAGTCGACACCCGCAGCTACCGCCATGGTTATGCTGTCCTCGTCAAAATTAGCTACAGCCTTTTCTCCTTTAGCTCGAAGGGCAGCTTTGTCCAGCCTCAAGAAGGGTATATAAGCACCATATGACGTAATACCAACCATTGTTTTCTCCTTGTTCCTTCATACCCTCGAATCTTTCCTCTTTTCTTAATCTAATTGGACTATCCCATCTCACTTCTCATTCTTTGCTCCAAAGTTGGGTTTGCGCCTGTACATAAACGCTGTAATGCCTTCGCTGGCATCATCAGACAGAATTGCCGGAGGAGAGCTAAAACCCTCCAGAAAAAGGGCCGTTCTTTGGTCTGCTTGAGCTCCATAATACATCACTCGTTTGGCTATACCTTGGGCCAAGCTGGCCTTATCTGCCAGCGTTTGAGCCATCTCCTCAACCGTAGATTCAAACTTATCCGGCTCGGCGACCGCGTTCACCAATCCCCAATCTAGGGCCTTCTGAGCTGTTATGTTTTGGGCCATTAGGACAAGCTCCTTGGCCCGGGCTAGTCCAATTAATCTGGTAACACGCTGCGTGCCACCCGCCCCAGGGAAAATCCCAAGATTCGCCTCAGGAAAGCCCAAGATCGCGCCTTCTTTGGCGATCCTCAAATCACATGCGATTGCCAGCTCCAGACCGCCTCCCAGGCAAGCCCCGTTTATTGCGGCGATTACAGGTTTGTTCAGGGTCTCAAGTCTTGTTAGCAATTCCTGAACCGGGGTACTCATATTCAGCAACTCCGTCACATCCCTTGCACCAAACATGGAGATGTCAGCCCCCGCACAAAAAACTCTTCCCGCTCCTGTAATAACTAAACACTTGACTTCATCGCTCGCTTCAAAGGCATCTAATGCCTTATTTATCTCTGAAAAACAGTCAACATTGAGGGCGTTTGCCCGGAGGGGCCGGTTGATGGTTAGCTTAGCGATCCCTTTTTTCTTATCGAAATCCAAGGTAATAAACTCATATTCTCCTGGCCCATATGAATAAATGCCGTCGCCTGTTTTTCTTCCCAGGTTTCCTTTTTTAACAAGGCTAGCCAACATGGGAGAGCATCTATACCTTTCCTCCTTGTGGGTATCAAACAGTTCATTAACCTTTGTGACTATCTTATCCAGGCCGATGCTGTCGGCCATTCTAAGAAGGCCCCTTGGAAAGCCAAGGCCAAGTATCAAAGCCTTGTCTAGATCCTCCTTTGTCATTATCCCATTTTCGACGAGCTTAACAGCCTCGTTAGCCAAGGGGGCCAAGATCCTGATGGGATCAAAATTGCTCGCTAATTTGAAGGGGATCTCGTTTTTCTTGCCTTCTGACCAATCATAAAATCCCTTCCCGCTGGTCACGCCCCATTCACCTGACTCATACTTCTTTTCCATGATAGGTGCATTTCTGTAAGTCTCCCCTAACTTGCTGCTCAGATAGCGTGTCACTTTATGCTGTAACGCAACACCACCTCCTCCACCTAGAACGTCACTGAACTCAAACATGCCCATGGGAAGTCCCAGCCTGTATTTCAAGGCTGCATCCACCTCAGGTATATTCGCGCCGTCCAAGTCCACTGCCCATCCAGACTCACTAATCATTATGGTAATGAGGCGAGTGGTTACAAAACCTGGGCTATCCTTTAAACAATAGATGACTTCTCTGCCTAATAACTTCGCAAACTCATCTGTCACCTTGATCGTTTCCTCACTGGTCTTCTCTCCATAAATGATTTCTAAGAGTTTCATGGCGCTCGGAGGGTTGAAGAAATGAATACCTATGACTCTCTCTGGCTCAGGAATAGCCGCAGCGATTTCACTAATTACAAAGGAGGAGGTATTGGAGCCAAAGATGGCATGCTTGGGTGCATATTGGTGAACCTCTTTAAATAATTTTTGCTTTATATCCATTTCTTCAGTTACGGCCTCTATGATATAGTCCGCGTCTTTTACGGCCTCTTTTAAATCTGTGGTAAATTGTATCCTGCCGAGCACATTGTTCTTGCCTTCCTCTGTGAACTTCCCCCTCTTTATTCTCCTATCTAATTGATTTTCAATGGTATTACGTCCTTTCTCTAGATACTCCTCTTCGATATCTCTCACTTTTACATCAAACCCGGACTCGGAGCATAATAAGGCCAATCCGCCTCCCATAGCACCAGCACCCAAAACGGTTACTTGTTTCAATTCTTTCATTATACGCCTCCTTAACTAAAGCAAGTTAATGCCTTTATTCGGCCCTCTCCCTTCAAAGAGAAGAGCTTAAGAGAGGGTGAAAAAAGGAAATCCCTCGACAAACAAGTTACTTCACTTCAATCATCCCGCAGGATTACGGGAGAAACCTCGAATGCCAGAATTTGCAAAGCAAATGTTCCATATCAGAATACCGAATTGGTGGGTCTAAACTTATTTGGATGAGCGGTTAAGGTCTAAAGTCACTTTTCCTAGTTCCTACGCCCTAAAATGGTTATTCCAGAAACAGATGATTCACGTGGAGTCCCAGCTATGTTGTGCGTCAAAGCTATGTTGGCATTTTTCACCTGACGGGGACCAGCTTTGTCCTGTAATTGCTTATACGCCTCGTACAGCATTCTCAAACCGCTTGCGCCAATAGGATGGCCGAAACATTTCAACCCTCCGTCAGTATTCACCGGCAGTCCTCCACCCAACTCGAAGGTGCCTGCATTGACATCCTCTTTGGCCTGTCCGCGAGGGCTGAACCCCAGGTCTTCGTAGATGATTAATTCAGTGATTGTAAAGCAGTCATGAACAATGGCCAAGTCGATCTCCTTTCGTGGATCAGTGATTCCAGCTTCTTTATAAGCCAAGTTAGCAGCGACCACATTTTCCTCAAAATGGACAAAATCCGCATCGTTTTGTAATGGCCTTTCATAAGCACCAGTAACCACTTGAACCGACTTAACCAGGACATAGTCATCCCTGAGTTTTTTGGCTAGCTCAGCCCTAGTAATCACAGCCGCGGCTGATCCATCACTCACAGCACAGCAATCATATAACCCCAACGGGGCGGCAATCATAGGGGCTTTTATGGCCTGTTCCAGGGTGATCTCCCTTTGGAAATGGGCCTTGGGATTCAGACTCCCATTACGATGATTCTTTACGGCAATCTTGCCTAATATCTCCTTACCCTCCTCAGGGCTTAAACCGTACTGGTGAAAATACCGGTTAGCTGCCAAAGCGTATGCTGTAGCCGGCGGCAAATTGGGATCAATCTTGGTGTTCCAAGGCCCCTCGAGGCTGCCTCCAAAGAGATCTTTCGTATCCTTCAACTTTTCGAATCCACAGACAAGGACAATATCGTATATCCCCGCCGCCACTGCATAACAGGCCTGGCGCATTGCATCGGTTCCGCTGGCGCAGAGATTCTCAACTCTGGTCACAGGGATGTAATCGGTCTTCAATGCCCGGGCAAGTCTCATCCCCGTTCGACCGCTTTCGGCCGTCGCCAACCAGGCTGCCTGGATATCCTTTGTATCAATCCCTGCATCATCCAATGCCTCATAGCAAGACTCTATCATAAGATCATTCTGGCTTTTATCCCAAAGCTCTCCAAACTTGCTGCAACCCATGCCTACGATCGCAATTTTATCCTTTATTCCACCCATAATCCCTCCTAAATTTGATTATTAAGTCCTCAAGGGGGCGCACTTCCAGAAGTAATTATGTATACCGTCATTACTGAATAACTTTCTGAAACTCATCTCCAACGGCATGCCGATCTGTAGCTCCTTGGGGTCCTGATCAGTCATAATAATGCCGGCTGAACGGCCACCTCCGTCAAAATCAATAACCGGCACAACCATCGGTACTTCTAGGGGATTGGATACGAAATCGAGGGAATACGTAAATAGCTTTGCTCTTTTGTCAGAAAGCCTCACCTTTTCGAATTGATCCCTGGCATGGCATTTGGTACATATTCTCTGGGGCGGGTATTGAATAGTGCCACATGAGTTGCACTTGACCCCATAAAGTCGAATAACCTCATCCAAATCCCTCCATAATGCTGTCGCGGAAACAACTTGAGGAGAGTATTTTGGTCCCCTATCCATCTTAAGCAAGCCTTTCCTTGTCAGATATGCAGTATAGTCCCCTAGGTCTTTTTTGGATGCCAGGAGTTTTTTCATACCCTTCCTGTCTCTGATATTCTCTATGGCTTCGGCGACCTTGAGAATAAGGACATCACTGCCGTCACCATAACTGGCCCACAGAATTCTATCACCAGGCTTGGCATCTTCAAGGGATGCAATTAAAAGCATCAGTGGGTAGGCCGTTCCTGTATTCCCCATCGCCGAAATTAAAGGATCCTGCAACTGTTTTTCGGGATCAAAGCCAAGTTTGGCAACTAACTCCGCAACCCTTTTTTGGTCTGGGGCATAGATAACCGCCTTGGCAAAGTCCCTGGGTTCCATGCTGTGATCCTTCATTAAAGCCGTGACCGCCCCTTGGATCCCCTTAATATATCCCTGTGATTGAATAAACCTATCTTCCCAGGCACGGACAAATTTGTCGTCGTCTGCCCGCCAGACATCAATCATCTCATTGTATACCGAGTAGGTGCCCTCTATTTCAACCGCAACATCGGTATCGCCAATTACGAGAGCTCCAGCACCATCGCCACAGATCTGTTCAAAAACTGACCCAGGCTCTCCTAATCGGCAATCGGAAGCCACGACAGCTATATTTCTCGCTGATCCAGCTCTCACCATATCTTTAGCAAGCTTAACCGAGCTTGTGCCCCCTCTCAGCGTATTGGCGGAGTCAATAGTTAATATATTTCTTCGGAGATCAGTGGCCGCCGCAACTATACTTGAGCCCTGTTTCTCTTTATAAGGAAAGGTTGTTGAAGCGAAAAATAAGGCATCCACCAACTCCCTGTCCATACCTGCCAAAGAGTTGTTAACCGCAGATACCGCCATGGTTAAACTGTCTTCATCAAAGCTTGCCACGCTTTTCTCACCTCGCCCTCCTCTGGATATAACCTCTCTTCTCAGTCTCCAAAGGGGAACGTAGGCACCATATGAAATAATGCCGATCATTATTCTCACCTCCTATCAAATAGCATGAAACCGTTTTATGAGACCTGGTAATGAATAGTATTCATCATCACAAGTATAGATGGCCGAAAGACATTCCACACTCGAAGACTTTATTCGAATGGCAGCTCATCCAACCTCCTCGATTGCTCACTTCTTGTTTTTGGCAGCCTTCATTCGGCAAAGTAAATCTTATTCATCTTTCCTTTGTCCTAAAAAGCACATTTCTGTGTGGACATCAAACCACATAGCATCTCTTCTCCTCCAAGCATTGCAAAAGGACAAGCCCAGACCAAGCACAGCCAAATGCTCTTTTTTCAAATCCTTGTCTTTCTCCTGTGTCCGTCCGTTTATAAAAAAACATCATTGCTTGAAAGTGAGAGGAAACTTTATAAAATTGAGGTAAACCTACCGAACGGTCATTATTTTGATAGGCAGCTTGTTCATATAAAAGAAAAACAAGATTGTCAACAAAAACTTAGCCTCTTTTTGATAGTCATAATGATTGATATTATTGAATCATTAGGCTGTAAAATATCAAGCTACTTCAAAGAATCGGCTGTGGACTCATCGACTAATTGCAGGCACTAAAGCAGTCATGAATAACCCTCATCATAGCGTATCACAAAACATATTCAGAGGTATCTATCAGAAGTATTAATCGTTTTAATCTCCTTTTTTGGAGACGTCAGACATTCCTTCAGGTGCTGAACGGCTGCACGTCTACTGATACAAGAGACCAATTATTAACTTCTGATAAGGATTGCTGAGCAGAGTCAATAATCCATTGATAAAACTGAATGATCAAGCTTCTTCTGGAGAAACTCGTTATTCCCCTCCCAAATCTCCCTTGGATTCGCTCCCCGCTTCATTAGATTCAGCATGACCTCCTTTTTGGCCATAATCTACCTCCTCCTCTTTCCCAAGCCAACTGGGTGAAAGCATGATTCAATGTTTGACAAATTCGGTAGCGCAGAAGACTTTCAAAGCCTGGGAAATACCTTTTTGAGCGGTCACATGATATTTTCTATAAAATAGACTATCGCTCAAAAGTCAACAGGAATTTCCCGTTTGTCATCCAAGCAATTTTATCCTTATAGCGCCTTGGGTCAAAAGGGTGTTCTAACCACTATCACCTCAGAGAGCTTGACACCCACGGTTTCGGGGTTTAACATAGCCACCATTGGTAACGTGCGGAATCCAAAGGAATCATTTCAAATGTAGCATAACGAAAATAGGATAAGGGTCCAGCGAGGTTATAAAATTGGTTCGCGATTTTTTATGATTCCGGCCTGTGGCGAACTCAAGAAAGAGATTTCTATACGATCAGTTTAAGCGCAAAATTGGAGGCCGATATGATGTTACTTGAGGAAGGGTATATTGGTAATTTGTGTCTGCGAAACAGGGTCAAATTCGCATCCACGACCACCTGTTTTTGCACTAAAGAGGGAAGAGTAACTGAGCAGGAGAAAAGGTGGTTGGAAGAGCGCGCGAAAGGAGGCGTAGGTCTCGTGACCACGGGGATTTCTCACGTCACGCCTTGGGGCCGTCTAGTCCCCAATATGTTGGGCGGTTGGGATGATAGTTTTATTGCCGATTTTCGTGAACTGGCCGAAGCAATTCATTCAGGAGGAGCCAAGGCCTGTCTCTCTATTGGTCATTGTGGCAGGTACACCTACCGTCGAGAGGAATTAACAGATGCCTCGTCCGTACCAACACGGATTATGACCCGGGCGGAGCCCCGCCAACTGAGTGAAACAGAAATCGCTGAATTAGTAAGGGCCTTTGGGGAAACAGCAAGAAGGGCGAAAGTGGCCGGGTTCGATGCTGTAGAAGTATGTGCCTGCGCTGGATATCTTCTCTCAAGCTTTCTCTCCCCTTGGACAAATACACGTACTGATCAATACGGTGGCAGCTTGGAAAATAGGGCTCGTTTCAGCTCAGAGGTGGTCGATGCAATAAAATCTAAGACAGGAAAGGAGTTTCCCCTGGTGTTCCGCATGTGCGGCGACGAATTAATGCCCGAAGGCAGCAGCCCTGAAGAGCTGACAAACGTGGCAAAGATGCTTGAGGAAACTGGCGTTGATGCCCTGAGCCTTACGGTGGGATGGCACGAATCGACGGTCCCTGCAATTACTGGGGAGATAGCACGGGGACACTGGCTTTATTTAGCTGAACGGATAAAGAAGGTCGTCAAGATTCCGACGATGATGGCCTACCGCGTCACACATACAGAAGCGGACAAGGCGATCAACGCAGGTATCATAGACCTTTGGGAGGCATCGCGTCCCTTTATAGCTGACCCTGAGATACCTCAAAAATTGGCTGAAAATCGCCCCGAAGACATTATTCCGTGCATTTGCTGCTGCCAGGGTTGTTACGACAACGTGTTTCAGGGAAGGCCCATATGGTGTGTCGTCAATCCTAGGGCTGGGAGAGAGAGTGACCCAGAATATGCGATCAAGCCAGCAGTGGATAGAAAGAAGGTGGTCGTAATAGGAGGGGGACCGGCCGGGATGGAGGCAGCAGTAATAGCTGCAAAGCGAGGCCACGAAGTGACTCTCTTAGAAAAGGAGGACGAACTTGGGGGGAATCTTCAAGTCGCCTCTATCCCACCTTTTAAGAGCGACTTCGGTGACTTGAATAGGTATTTCGTTGGTCAAATGGAAAAACAGGGAGTTTTATTCAAACTAAGTCATGAGGCCACCGCTCAAGCACCAGAAGTGAGAGAGGCTGATGCTCTTATTCTGGCAACAGGGGCCAGCCCGCTTTTGCCAGATATTCTTGGAATTGAAGGGAAAAACGTGGTTACAGCATTGGACGTGCTTATGGGAATGAAGGAAGTGGGCAACGGGGTCATTATCGTGGGTGGCGGCATGGTAGGGTGTGAGACTGCTGAGTTACTGAGTAAGAAGGGTAAAAATGTGACTGTGCTGGAGATGCTTGACAGAATGGCAGGGGACATGGGACCCACCCTTCGCTGGAGGCTCCTTTCGAGACTGAGAGAGGCCGGGGTCAGACTTGAGACTGGCGTTGAGGTCATACGGTTTAGAGAGGATGGCGTTGAGGTCTTGCGCAAAGAACAGAGTGAATTTTTCCAAGCTGATGACATTATCCTCGCTGTGGGCATGAAGTCCAACGATGGTTTAGCTCAAGCACTGAAAGCAGAAGTGCCCCAGCTTTACCAGGTAGGCGATTCTTTACAACCGCGTAAATTGGGAGAGGCTATGCAGGAGGCTTACTATGTAGCCGCAAAACTTTGAACTGGACGGATAGAAGACCCTCTTACGTCTGACACCTTGAAAATAATAATTTCTTAATAGCAAAGAAATTTCTTTCCCCCAAGGGCTTTTGGCATAACATACCTCTCCTTAAGGTAACTCATTTTTTACGAATCGTAAGAGAATGTGTGACACACTGTCTACCCTGCTTTTGTGAGAAGGCGCCACCTGAAATCCTATGACCTATCATTTGGGGATGCGGTAGGGCTGACCTGCCAGGATATTAAGACGAAGCTTTAAGAATAAAGTTTCAGACACTGAGTTAGAGCACACTAATAAGGGGAAAACCTCAATGGCAAAGCCAACTCGATACACTCCAGAATTGATCAGTGAATATATGGAAAGGGGATGGTGGGAGCCCACAAGTCTGTCCAGATTGTGGGACCGAAATGCCAGAGACTATCCTGACAAAGAGGCGATTGTGGACTCCAAGACCAGGCTAACTTGGGCCCAGGCTGAGCAGGTAATAGATAGGTTGGCCTGGGGGTTGGTGGAAATAGGTTTTGAGAAGGATGATAGTATTGTCATTCAGCTACCTAACTGTGCCGAGCTTCCCTTACTGAGGGTGGCCTGTGAGAAGGCTGGCATCCTTTCCCTACATGGATTGATGACTTTGCGGCGTAGGGAAATGGAATACATCATAAAACATTGTGGAGCACTGGGGGTGATCAACCCAGGGGTGTATAGAGATTTCGATTACTTTAACATGATAAAGGAGATTTGGCCCAATCTGCCATCGCTGAGGTATATTTTCGTAATGGGTGACAAGGTCCCTCAAGGGGCAATCTCTATTAATGAGATGATCCAGCGGCCCTTAAAAGAAAAATACCCCACAAGCCTCCTTGAAGAGAGAAGTTATGCTTCCACGGAGGTTTCGATCATTACCCTCACGAGCGGTACCACTGGTTTTCCAAAGTTTGTCGAATTTCCCTTCTGTGCTCGCCATAACCTTGCCCGCACACTTTCGGAGGTTTTGGAACTTACTGGCAACGATATCATCGGTGTCTTTGGCCCTGCACCAGCTGGGCCTAATTGTGTAGCTTATTTTGCTGCACCGGGAGTGGGTGCAAAGATTGTCGTGCAAGAGCGTTTTGAGGCTGGGGAAAGCCTCGGGTTGATTCAAGATGAGAGGATCACCGTCGGCTTGGTTGTTCCAGCCCAACTGGCCAAGATGGTGGGGCATCCTGACATCGAGCGCTGCGATCTCAGTTCGCTACGAGTCTGGTGGTGCGTTGGGGCCCCGGTCTCTTACCAGCTTAGAGTGGAAGCCGAAGAGAAACTGGGAGGAATGGTAATTACAGGAATTGGTGCAGTAGATTTTGGTGGTACGACCGCTACCCGATTTGATGACCCCCCCGAGGTTCGTTTGCCAACAGTCGGTAAGGCGAGGGGTGGGACTGAAATAAAATTGGTTGACGACGCTGGCAAAGAAGTGGCAAAAGGGGAAGTTGGAGAGATATGGGGAAGAGGACCAGCTTGTGCCTCAGGATACTTTAAAGACCTCGAGTCTACCTGGCAGGCCTGGACCAAGGATGGCTGGTTCAAGCTCGGTGATCTGGGTAGATTTGATGAGCAAGACAACATTTTTGTCATGGGCCGGAAGAAAGACATGATCATTCGAGGAGGACAGAATATCTACCCCGTTGAGGTCGAGGACTTACTCTTGACTCATCCCAAAGTGTTGGACGTTGCCATCGTGGGGATGCCCGATCCCGTTATGGGTGAGAAGGCATGTGTTTACCTCGTGCCTAAGCCTGGCCAGGATTTTTCGTTTGATGAAATGATCTCTTTCCTCAAGGAGAAAGGCATTGCCACATATAAACTGCCAGAAAAGCTGGTTATTGTAGAGCGACTCCCCATGGTAGGAGAACAAAAAGTAGATAAGAAGCGACTTGCCCAAGACATCGTAGAGAAACTCAAAAATGAGGCGAGGCTCCAGAACAACCATTTATAGAAAATATACGACAGGAGGAAGGAATGGCATTTGACAGTGTTCGTGAGTTTATGGAAGCCTTGGACAAGAGCAGGGATATCGTCCGAATCAAGGAGGAAGTCGACTGGGAGCTGGAAGCAGGCGCTATAAATCGACGCTGTTATGAGACGCAAGGCCCAGCTGTCCTTTTCGAGAACATAAGGGATTATCCTGGTCATCGCATACTTGGTGGTTCCTTGGGAACTTACAGGAGAGTGGCTATCGCCCTGGGACTCGATCCTGATACACCCATTCCTGCTATCCATCAAGAGTATGAACAGAGAGAACAGCACCCAATAAAGCCTGTTGTGGTCGACTCTGGTCCTTGCAAGGAAAATGTGCTGATGGGGGAGGACGTGGACCTCTCCCTTTTCCCAGCCCCGATGATTCATGACGGTGACGGGGGGCGCTACCTTGGCACCTGGGACATTGTGGTGACCAATGATCCAGAGACGGGTTGGACAAATTGGGGGATGTACCGTTTCATGATTAACACGCGCAGAACCCTATCCGGGGACCCAAGCCCTATCAGCCACCTTGCCCTTGTCTTCAGGGAGAAATATCTGCCCAAAAAGAAGCCCATGCCCATGGCGCTCGTCATCGGGGCAGACCCCCTTTGCCACATGGTAGCAACAGGTGGCTACGGCATAGACGTAGATGAGGCTGACTTTGCCGGGGCCCTGCGAGGAGAGCCTGTGGAGCTGGTTAAATGTGAGACCAGTGATCTGCTGGTGCCGGCCCATGCTGAAATAGTCGTAGAGGCAGAGATACTGCCTGACGGGATAGCGCCCGAAGGGCCATTTGGCGAATATCCAGGCTATCGCACCGGAATAGCAAGAACAGGAGTATTATGTCAGGTAAAGGCGATAACTTACCGAAATTCCCCCATCCTTACGATGATCAGCCTTGGTGTTCCTGTAGATGATGCCTCGGTCGCAGCCGCGCTTACCGCTGGCATATCCATGAAGCGGCGCCTTGAAAGACACGGTATACCGGTCACAGCTGTTTACGCTCCGCCTGAAGGTGTCACTCACCTGGTGATCATTGGAGTGAGGTCTGGGGGTACGGAGATGGCTAGAAGGATTAGAGATGTATTTTTGGCTCGCCGTGTGATGGTGAATAAGATTATAGTGGTGGATGAAGATGTGGATGTCTACGATGTGGGAAAGGTTTTACATGCCTTTGCCGTTAAATGCCACCCTGTCAATGGTATTATTGTGGAAGAGGTTCCAGCGGGCAAGGCTAATATGCTCACCCCTTGTTATAGTTATGAGGAGCGCAAAATAATGAAAGGGGGAATAGATGTGTTCGACTGCACCTGGCCTGTTGAATGGCCCAGGGAAACCCTCCCCATTAGATCTTCATTCGATTGTATCTATCCCAAAGAGATAAGAGACAAGGTGCTCCAAAGGTGGGGGCAGTATGGTTTGAAGTAGGAAACCGGATATGCATTTTGAAATCTGTGGAGACAATGACAATGAAAAAGAAAGAATACCTGGCCTGGGTTAAGGACCTCAAAGAACTGCCTCAGGGCGAAGAGATCAAACTCACCATTAGAGACCTGACATCGGGTCAGAGAAAGTATGAGGCCCGGAATGTAAGAGCGATATTGTACAGTTCTCCCGAGAAGTTGCCTGACGGGGACACCCTGAGGTTCAGGTCCCCGGTTGGCGTGCTGTTACCGGATTCTTGGGTCATTAAGATCACCGAGGAACTAGGTGAATACCTCCGTGGTACGCCCTATCAGGAAGTGCTTTCACTCTAATTAAGTGATGCAGTGGCTACTGACTGAGGAAATGGAGGTCAAGCTACCACTTCCACCTGCCTTGCCCCTCAATGGCTGACTTTTACTCACATTTCAGCTAGCTGTACGCCGGGTGTGAGAGGAGGCAAAGGGAGCCGGGGCTCTTTCCTCAAGGCGATATCTATTCCTACCGGGGAAGGTCGCCACACATGTGAATCTCCGCGTATACTCAAAGCCTCCATTTTATGAACGGGGTGATAAGAGACTGCTTTTTTGGCGAAGGAGTATAGGGAAATTGAGCTTGGGGATCGAGGATGAATTTCCCTTGTAAGAATTATGAAGAATCATTTTGATCAAATAAACTGGGGCACTGAGCTCGTAATGTGACAAAATGAATTAGGCAAGGGAATCTAATCCATTATATAGAAAATATAGATAAAGATATTGAACGGCTAGATCGCCATGAAGAAGGTTGAACCAGACAGTATAGAGTTTGAAAAATTTCGGGGTTTTATTACTTAATTTCCTGGAATAATTTCCTGCAGTATAGTATGTAAACGAACGTTTCTTTCCCAATCAAAATGAGGAGGAGGTTTTATGGGATCATATTCGGTAGTTGGTAAGGAAATACCTAATGTAGATAGTCTTGTTAAGGTAAAGGGTGCAGCCCTATATGCTGGTGACATAAAGATGCCGGGAATGCTGATAGGGAAGATTTTGAGGAGCCCTCATGCCCATGCCAAGATTCTCAGTATTGATACAACCAGGGCAGCCAGGTTGCCCGGGGTGAAGAGTGTTATTACCGGCAAAGACACATTGGGGGTTAAGTACGGGATGTGGCGGGTCCGGCCTGAGCTTCTGGATGAGGAAGGTCTGGCTATGGAAAAGGTGCGCTTTATCGGCGATGCTGTCGCCGCTGTGGCCGCTATTGATGAGGACACGGCGCAAGAAGCCCTGGAACTGATACAGGTGGATTATGAGCCACTTCCAGCGGTATTCACACCTGAGGAGGCAATGAAAGAGGGTGCGCCATTGGTTCATGATGGATTCGAGGGAAATGTCAGCGTCGTCCGCACGATAAACATCGGCGATGTAGAGAAGGGCTTCACTGAATCCGATTATGTGCGAGAAGACAGATTCGTCACGCAGCCTGTACAGCATTCCTCTATGGAACCCCACGTCTGTGTTGCCGACTTCGATGCCTCAGGTAAATTGACGATTTGGGACTCCACCCAGAGCCCTTACTTCGTCCAAGTGCTTCTGGCCACCACCCTTGGCCTGCGAGAGAATGACGTGCGCGTGGTAAAGCCTCATGTTGGTGGAGGTTTTGGAAACAAAGTGGAAATGTTTACCAATGAATTTTGCGCCTCCCTGCTTTCCAAGAAAACCGGCAGGCCGGTTAGAATAGAGTACACAAGAGAGGAAGAGTTTACCGTGACCCGACGACGGCAGCCTGAAATAATCGAAATGAAGACTGGGGTCAAGATCGATGGGACTATCGTAGCGAGAGAATCAAGAATCATACTGGACGGCGGTGCCTATAATGGCCAGACGCCTACCACGCTCCTGCTTTCTGGCATGTTTAGTCTTTTACCCTACCGTATCCCCAATTATCGATATCACGGCAGCCGTGTCTACACCAATAACATGCCTTCAGGAGCCATGAGAGGACATGGGGCGTTGCCGCCCAATTTTGCCAGCGAAGTACAATTGGATCTTATAGCCGGAGAATTGGAAATTGATCCTGTAGAGCTGAGGCTTAAGAATGCAGTTCAGACTGGCGACAGCGTTCCGGGAATAGCCAATGAGATACTTAGCTGTGGACTGAGCGAATGTATCAAGAAGGCGGCCGAAGCTTCAGATTGGCAGAGAAAGAGAAAACAGCTTCCCGAGGGGCACGGCATAGGCATCGCCTGTTATAGTTTCACCAGTGGAGGGATATTTAACTGGTTCAACACGGACCTCCCTTTCTCCGAGGCCCTTGTAAAGGTCAATGAGGATGGCACTGTTAACCTCTATACACGCGCACCAGATCTTGGTCAAGGTTCCAACACCGTTCTGTCACAGATCTTGGCTGAGGAATTGGGCATAAAATTGGAAGATGTGAAGATACTTGCTGGTGACACGGAGACATCCACGGCCGATTTAGGGGCCTGGAGTAGTAGACTCACTATTCAAGCCGGGAATGCTGTCAAGAGGGCCGCATTCGACGCCAAAGGCCAAATCTTTGAGATTGCAGGGGAAAGGCTTGGCATAAGGTTACATGAGGAACTGGACGCTAAAGAGGGGCGAATCTACATAAGGGAGCGGCCGGACAAGGCCATTTCTTTTGCTGAGGCTGTGTCCACTGCAAAAAGAGCGAAGGGCGGCATGCCTGTTATGGGCAGAGGAGCTTATACGCCCAGAGGCAAAGGCCTGGTTTCCGCCGCTTGGAGTTTTGGAGCTCAGGTGGCGGAAATCGAGTTGGATAGGGAGACGGGCATAATAAGGGTCCTGAAATTAACCACTGCCCACGATTGCGGTAAAGCAATCAATCCTCTACTGGTAGACGGACAGCTTCAAGGGTCAGCACAGATGGGCTTAGGGGGGGCCCTCTCAGAACAGCTCCTGTTTGAAGATGGGCGGGTCCAGAACCCTTCCTTCAGGGACTATAAACTTTTCACCGCGGCAGACATGCCAGAGGTGGAATCCATCGTGGTGGAGACCTATGAACCTGAGGGGCCATTTGGTGCCAAGGAGGCGGGTGAGGGATTGACAATTCCAACCGGAGGGGCGGTGTCCAATGCAGTTTTGAACGCTACCGGTGTCGTATTCAACAAATTGCCCATCACTCCTCAAGGAGTAGTTGAGTCCCTTGAACAGAAAGCCTAATGGTTTGGTACGGTTCAAAAGTGTTTGCATGAATAACACTGAATGATCATTTAGGGCCTCAGGAGGTCGCGGCGGTTTTCGAAAGGCGATATTCCCTAAGAGATACCACCAGGTTTTTCCATGGCCAAATATGTGGGGTTTACCCTTCGGATGCCCTGGGAGCCTTGGCCTGGCTCATCTAAACCAAACATATTTGGCCACCTCTCTTGAGGCCAACAATATCACCTTGAGGAAATTGGCATGCCCGGATACAGGTAATTATACTCATCTTCTATAACCAATATGCCATTCCACAAAAACGTTTGAACGATATTAATGCTCTGAACTTTTATATCGTCTTTCACTTGTCCAAAAACGAGTTTCCGAAATTAAAAAGTCATCCTGATGAGGCAGCGTATATGATCATAGCGAGGTGCTCTACCGCCCCATGAATACGAGATCAATTCTGCAAGAGAGTATTTGGTATGCCGCGACCGCAAAGCTTATTGAAAAAGAAAAGCCAGATGCTGTGATTCTGGCAACCGGCGCTATACCTTCGATTCCCTAAAGAAATGGTCGGCTCGGGGACCGCTGAATGCTTAGCAGATCGGGTACGCCGTTGGCGTCAGAGCAAACAACGGTCTGGCTGGGGAAGGCAAAGGCAGAGATAGAGACCGATCTTGAGGTGACCCACATCTCGGAGCACCAGGTTGGGGGTGAAGAGGAGTTTTGAGTACTGCCCCAATGAGGTCTTTTTTGAGGCGGAGAGCACCGTGCTGGCCACGGGGTATAAACCGGAAGGTCGCCTGGCCAGGGAGCTGGAGGGCAAGCTTGCGATCTATATTCCAGGAGACTCTATGAAGCTAGGAAACGTTAAGAAAGCCATTTAGGGGCTTCCTTGACGTTAGGGAGTTATGAAACTGAATTTGGATGGTGGTGGTCATTTTGTCTCAAAAACAATCGAGTCGTGTCCTGTTCCCCTCTGCTGAAAGCAGATTGTTAGCAGGTATTGCCGACATTCGGCTCAAGAGGCATGTTTGGACCAGAAGCACAGGATAAACCCTACGCTGGGACTTTACTGGCTGTCCTTTATGCAAGGCCTAGCCAGAGGCAAGGAGCCTTTTGATATAATAAGCCAGTACGGATGGAGACGTATTTGACCGAATATGTTGTGAACACCCCCATCGGCTTCGAAATAAGGAACTTAAGACAAGGAGGGAAAAGATGTTTAGAAGTTTACCAAGATTTGAATTCTTGAGTCCCAAGACAATTGAGGAGACGATTGCCCTGATGGATCAATATGGCCAAAAGGCCAAGGTCATGGCCGGAGGGACGGACCTTATCCCGCAGATGAAAAATGAAGAGGTAAAACCTGAGTATGTGTTGGCCCTCAGTCAAATACCGGATCTGGAGGAGATTCAATTTACGAAGACAGGCGGCCTAAAATTGGGCGCCGCGTGCAAGATAAGCCAAATAGACAGATCCGATATCATCAGAGAACAGTACCCCCTATTGGCCCAGGCTGCATCTGTGCTGGGCTCTACCGAGATAAGAAATCGTGGAACCTTAGGGGGAAATCTGTGCAATGCTGCGCCGTCGGCAGATATGGCCCCATCTCTGCTGGTGTTGGGCGCCAAGGCTGTGATTGCCTCAAAAGAAGGAGAAAGGGTTATCCTGCTCGAGGATTTTTTCGTCGGGCCTGGCAAGACCGTGTTGGAACCCGATGAGATACTGGTCAGACTGGAAGTGCCGCCCATGAAACCGCGAAGTGCTGGGGCTTACATCAAGCTCGGCATTAGGAAGGCCATGGATCTTGCCGTGGTCGGTGTGGCAGGAGTTATTTCACTTGAGTCGAAAAACGGTACCTGTGAAGAGGCGAAATTGGCTCTTGGGGCTGTGGCCCCCACGCCTATCCGGGCCAAGGAGGCGGAAGGGGTTTTGATCGGCAAGAAACTAGATGAAGCGGTCATTCAGTTGGCGGCAGAGACAGCATCCAGGGAAGCCTCACCGATATCGGACATACGCGCCTCGGAGGAGTATCGACGCTCTATGGTTGGTGTTCTAACCCGTCGAGCGATCCAGCAGGCGCTCAATAAGATCGAACCATAAGTCTTGAAGGAGGTCGTTGTGAAACAAGAAATCGAATTAAGGATTAACGGGCAGACCTATGAGGTGGAGGCGCAGCCATGGAGGACATTGCTCGAAGTTCTAAGGGATCAATTAAACTTGACCGGCACCAAGCAGAGCTGTGGAGAGGGTCATTGTGGCGCTTGCACCGTTATCGTTGACGGACAGGCCGTCAATTCCTGCTTGATGTTGGCTTTCGAAGCCCAGGGCAAAGACATTCTCACCATCGAAGGCCTTTCAGAAGGGGGCCAACTTCATCCGATACAGGAGGCGTTTGTGACTCATGGTGCTGTCCAATGCGGATTCTGCAGCCCGGGCATGATTATAGCTGCCAAGGCTTTTTTGGACCAGAATCCGGACCCATCCGAGGCAGAAATCAGAAAAGCCATTTCAGGGCACTTATGCCGCTGCACGGGGTATGTACAAATCATTGAGGCCATCAGGGCAGCCGCCGAAAAGATGGGGACAAGGTAAAAAATTGGAAAAGGAGAAAAAGGACATGAATGAACATGAGACTCTTGAAGTAATAGGTAAGCCATACCCCAAAAAGGATGCCAGGATCAAGGTGACCGGTGAATGTCCTTTTGGCGGGGACATCCAGGTCCCGGGCATGCTCCATGGGAAAATGCTTCGAAGTCCCCATGCCCACGCCCGGATACTCAGTATTGACACCAGCAAGGCGGAGAAGCTTAAGGGAGTCCGGGCCGTTGTGACAGGCAAGGATTTTCCTGGGATCCTGTACGGGAATTTCATGCACACCAGGGATTATCTTCCTTTGGCCATTGACCGTGTAAGGTATATGGGGGAGGAAGTCGCTGCGGTGGCGGCTGATGACGAAGATACGGCCTGGGAAGCGCTAAATCTGATTGACGTAGAATACGAGCCGCTGCCTGCGGTGTTTCATCATGAGGAAGCCATGAAAGAGGGTGCGCCCCTGATATATGATGACAAGCCCGGGAACATTAGCTGTAGATCGGTGTGGGAATTCGGAGACATAGAAAAGGGTTTCAGCGAATCCTATCTAATCAAAGAGGATACCTATCGAACGCAGCCGATTAAGCATGGTATGCTGGAGACACATACCTGTATTGGCTTTTGGGACGCCAATGACAAGATTACCTTAGAATCATGCAAGCAGAGCCCCTATGTGGTGTGGAGACAGCTGGCCATGGGTCTGGGCGTTCCGCCCCATAACGTCAGAATGAAACAGACCTTTGTAGGGGCCGGCAATTCGGGCGGCAAGCAGGAAGCCATGCCCATGGATTTCGCGTCGGTGATGCTCTCGAGGAAGACTGGCAGGCCGGTGAAGATTGTTCATACCATGAAGGAGGTCCTGACCATAGGGCATATGCGCCATCCCTTCAAGATAGACCTCAAGATCGGTGTGGACAAGGAAGGAATCATTAAGGCAGTGGATTGTTATGCCATTGCCGATGGTGGCGCCCATACGAGTATTGGACAGTTGAGCATCTATCTGCTGGGGGCCTTTTTTATGGCAGCTTACAAGATACCCAATGTGAGGTACCAGGGCTATCGGATATACACGAATAAATCATGGCCAGGAGCACTGAGAGGTCACTGTGCGCCCCAGTCCCGGTTTGCCTTTGAAGGGCTTTTGGATGACATAGCCAATGAGCTGGGCCTGGATCATTTTGAGATTCGGAAAAGGAACGCGATCACCCCTGGGTATGAAGGGCCAAATGGTTTCAAGATAACCTCCTGCGGCTTCAAAGAGGCCCTGGACAAGGCCAAAGAGGTCTCCGGCTGGGATAAGAAGAAGGGGAAATTGCCAAAATACCGGGGCATAGGTCTTGGCGCGGCAGGATTTGCGACCGGCGCCAACATCATGGGGATGTCGGCTTGTTCGGCGCTGCTGAAGGTTCAGGAGGATGCGACAGTGGCTCTCCAGAGCGGCGCAACGGATGTTGGGCAGGGATGCGACACCGTCCTACCAATGATCGTGGCCGAAGTTCTAGGGATTGAGCCGGACGATGTCAGCTTTGCCCTGGTGGACAGCGATTATACACCCATAGATGGCGGTACCTGGGGGTCCAGGGTAACCTTCTATGCCGGCAATGCGGTCAAGGTTGCGGCCCTTGATGCCAGAAAACAGTTGGCCCAGGTGGCCGCCGAGATTCTGAAAGCAAAAGAGGACGATTTGGTTTTCAAAAAAAAGAAGGTCTTTCTCAGGGGGAATTCGGACAAGAGTATTGAGCTGGATCGTTTGATCCGTCACTGCCAGAACAGGAAAGGGATGACGATTATGGGAAGGGGTTATTACAATGCCCCAGCGGAAATCCCGGATCATATTACGGGAAAGGGTAATTTTACTCCTACCTACAGTTTCTACGTACAGGTATGCGAGGTCGAAGTCGATCCGGAGACAGGCCAGGTAGAAATTTTAAATATGTGGACGGCCCATGATGGAGGCCGGGAAATCAACCCCATGCTTGTCAGGGGGCAACTTCTCGGGGCTGCACTCATGCATCAGGGTCAGGCCCTTTTTGAGGGTCTTATCCGGGATGACAAGGGAAGGACCCTGAATCCCTCATTTCTGGACTACAAGATGGCGACCTCTATGGACATTCCGGCTCGTCAGGAATTTTACTCCATGGAGATGCCGGATCCTGAAGGGCCCTTTGGGGCCAAGGAAGCCGGTGAAGGGTCCGGAACCCCGACCCTTGCTGCCATTGCAAACGCCCTATACGATGCCGTTGGGGTCAGATTTACAGAGCTACCCATCATTCCTGAAAAGATCTATAGGGCCATGAATAAGAAGGGCTAGGCAGGTTTTCAATGATGATGAGCCGGCTCCAATTCGCGATAATTTTTGATCCGCATAGGCCTTTCCCCTGGCCGTTTTGCACTGGCATTATGGCCCCAAGGGTTTGCCTTTACGGCAAGGGAAAGACGGATCAGTCTGGGCATCGATCCGTGAATCGAAACGGAGGGAAATAAATGTTTGAACATTTGTTACAACAAGGCCAAGTCAGAAACATGACAGTGAAGAATAGGATGAAATTCTCATCTACCACAACCAATTTTGCCAACCACGATGGTACTGTAAATCAGAAAGAAATCGATTTTATTGCAGAGCGGGCCAAAGGCGGAGCCGGCATGGTCACTGTGGGAGGCGCCTACCCGCACCCGAACGGAAAAGGTTATATAGGTCAGTTGGGCGCCTCGGACGATAAGTTTGTACCGGGGTTAAGTCAACTTGCTAAAGTGATTAAGGAACATGGCGCAAAGAGCGTTTGCCAGATCATGCACACGGCAAGATACGCGCATCCGAAGGAATATGGAACAGGAGAAATGCCCGTTGGGCCCTCGGCCATAAAATCAGCCCTCAGAAAGTTCGGTGACTGCCGCGCAATGACGACGGAAGAAATCAAAGAGATGATCAAACTCTACGGTCAGGCTGCAAGAAGGATGAAGGAGGCTGGTTTCGATGCGGTAGAGATGAGGGCTCATGGGGGCTATCTTGGGGCGAGCTTCCTGAGCCCCTGGTCAAACAAGAGAACAGACGAATATGGGGGGTCACTCGAAAACAGGGCCAGGTTCGTAGTGGAGTTTGTGGAAGAGGTGAGAAAGACTGTAGGCGATGACTACCCGCTCATATTAAGGCTGAATGCGACTGAGCTCATGGAGGGCGGAAATACCGATGAGGATCTGAAAAAAATTGCAAAAATGATAGAGCAGGCCGGGATTGATTATATGAGCTTGACCGTCGGATGGCATGAGTCAAAGTTACCCACCATCACCCATGAGGTCCCCCCTGGGCATTGGCTCTATTTGGCTGAGGGGATGAAAGAGGTTTTGACCATACCCATCGGGATGGGTCACAGACTCTCCAAGCCGGAAGTGGCGGAGAAGGCCATAGCCGACGGGATTTTGGACTTCTGGGAGATGTCCCGGCCTCTGCTCGCCGACCCGTATTTGCCCATGAAGATTGCTGAGGGCCGACCCGAAGATATTGCTCCCTGCGTTGCGTGCAATCAGGGCTGTTCGGGTAAAATACTGCACGATAAACCCATAAGCTGCATTATTAATCCACGCCTGGGGAAAGAAGGCGATCCAAGATATCAAATCAAGCCGGCTGAAAAACCCAAAAATGTGTTTGTTGCGGGCGGGGGCCCTGGTGGCATGGAGGCAGCAAGGTCAGCAGCCCAGAGAGGCCATAGGGTGACGCTTTTTGAGAAGGAGTTCGAGCTGGGTGGCCAACTGTTTCTGGCTGCTGTACCACCTTACAAACATGAACTCGCTTCCACAAGAGAGTATTTGGTGCGTCAACTGGAGAAGAGTAATGCGCAAATCAAGACTGGTGTTGAACTGACCGCGGATCTTATCGAACGAGAAAAGCCGGATGCGGTTATCGTGGCAACTGGCGCTCTTCCCCTTGTCCCCAAAATACCGGGGATAGATAAAAGTCATGTCGTATCGGCAGAAGAGGTCTTAGGGGGGCATAAGGAGCCAGGTGATACCGTAGTGGTGATCGGAGGTGAGATGGTCGCCTGTGAGACTGCCGAACTGTTGGCAGATAAAGGGAAGAAGGTGACCGTGGTTAGACGGGGTCCAAAAATGGCCGTGAAGGTCACCCCGGTGGCCCGCGGCCGGCTTTTAACGAGGTTGCGTGAGAAGAGGGTTACCTTGATCCCTAGCGTCCAAAAGTATGAAGAGATTACGGTTGAGGGATTGGCTTTTATTAATCATGAAGGGAAGAAGCAGATCATCAAAGCCGATACGATCGTGTACGCCGTTGGAGCAAAAGAAAACAAAAGTCTTGCCGAGGAATTGCAAGGCAAGGTCACCGCTCTGTATTCAATCGGAGATTGTGTGGAAGCAAGAGATATCATGGCAACTGTAGATGAAGGAGCGCGGGCCGGCTGTGAGGTATAGGGATCGGTGAGATGCATTACGAAGATAGGGGACATGAATTATGAAAAGAAAAACCCATAAGGACATCATAAAGGGCTGGTATCCCTTTTCCCCAGAAGAAATCGAGACCTATGTATCCAGGGGAATATGGCGCAACTTGACCTTCGGCGATATCTTGGACAGGAACGTGGCATCCATCCCCGATAAAGTAGCCGTTATTGATGATACTCGGGAAGTCACCTGGCGGGAGCTGGGAAAGAAGGTCGACCGCCTGGCCCTTCATTTCAAAAAGTTGGGGCTTGAATACGGCGACTTTGTTGTCCTCATTACCCCGAATGTGGTGGAGTTTTTCTATATCGTATTCGGGCTGGCTCGCCTTGGCGTTGTCCCCGTCATGTGTCTACCGAGACACAGAAAGAGGGAGGTGTCCCATATGGTCGCACTCCACGAGGCCAAGGCTATTATCGTTCCAACAGGGGAGAGATTTGACTTTGTGGACATGGTCAATGAGTTTCGATCTGAGGCCCCTTTTTTGAAGTTTTTCTTCACTGTAGGGGGCGATGGGATAGAAGATTGGCTTTCAGTGGAGGAACTCCTCAAACAGGAGATCGAAAAAGATTATCCCAGAGATTATTTGGATCAGTTTAAGCCGGAGCCCAGTGATCTAGTGATAGAGCAACTCTCCGGTGGTACGACGGGTTTGCCCAAAGGGATTCCCAGAACCCATCATGAATATTTATGCCTATGGGAATATATAGGACGAAGGGCAGGGATGACGGACGAATGCGTCTTTTTGACTGTGACCCCCGTTGCCCATAATATGCCCTTTTCAGCAGTATGGGGGCCGATGTTTTACCGGGGAGGCACGACAGTCATAACAAAGTTTCCCAGACCGGAAGACAGCTTCAGATTGATTGAAAAATATCGGATTACCCATGTAGAGTTAGTGCCTGTGGTGGTGACCTACTGGATGGAAGCTGAAGAGATAAGGAGAAAATATGATCTAAGTTCTCTCAAGGTGATCGGATGTGGTGCCCAAAAGGTAAAACCCGAGCTGGTCAAGTGGTGTATGGAAGAACTGGGTGTCAATTTTACGAATACCTTTGGTATGACGGAAGGTCCCCACATAGCCACCCGGTGGCATAGCCCTATGGAGGCCCAATTTAACACGGTAGGGAGACCCGCCATCTTGGATGATAGTGTGGTCGTAAAGCTGGTAGATTCCGACAACAAAGAGGTCAAGCCGGGGGAAGTAGGTGAATTGGTGATTAAAGGCCCCATGACTTTCAAAGGGTATTTCAGGGTCCCGGAGGAGAATGCCAAGGTTTTTGATGAGCAGGGCTTTTTCCATACCGGAGACCTCATGTCCCTCAGGCCCGATGGGAGGTATGTAGTCGAGGGCCGAAAGAAGGACACGGTAATCAGGGGCGGGGAAAATGTGTTTCCCGAACCCGTTGAAGGCTGGCTGATGAAGCATCCCAAAGTGGTTAACACCGCCGTGGTAGGCATGCCCGACGCCAAATTGGGTGAAAAACTATGTGCCTTTGTACAGACGGCCGAGGGAAAGAACCTGACCTTCGAAGAAGTGAAAGAATTTATGAAGGAAGAGGGTATTGCCGTATTCCAGTGGCCGGAACGTCTGGAGGTGGTGCCGGGATGGCCACTGACCGCATTGAACAAAATTGATAAGCGCCTCCTCCGGGCCTACATTACGAACAGGCTTTTAGAGGAGGGCACCATAAGCGACGAGCTAGGAGACGAATTCCTTAGGAAGGACAAGATCACGCTGGATGACATGCAAACGGGCCGGGTCAAGATAGACTTTACCGGTTCTCTGGAATAAGGCCGGTGCAACACTATAAGTCTGAAGGCCTTTGAACTATTCTTCAGCGTATGAACGATTGGCCGTGGTTTTCTGTATGTGAGGGCAGGATGTCGGTTCATTATGTTTTGTAAGAACTTCAGTTAATCGTCGATTTGTACTTAGAAGGCATGAAAATCAAAAAGTAGGGCTGAGAAGTTTTTGTGGAAATTTATTTATCTGAGCGGTCAAGCGGATTATTTCGAGTTGAGTTAGAAAGGAGGAGAATAATATTGTATGGGAGGAAGTGTTATAAAATTCATAGGATTTGTTCTCCAGTTGTGATCGTTGCGGTACCGATTGCGTAATTTTTGGCTTCTCCAACTTCTGTCGCCTTTGCTGCAAAGGCAAAGCCGATTTTGCTGTGGTTTGCGGAGGATGAACCGGCCGCAAGTATGTTTTGTAAGACAAGATTTTGGTAGGCCAATGAGATAGAAAAGCGCGCCAATGGCAGATTGAAGACAAAGGTTTATCCGGGAGGTACTTTAGTACCGGAAAAAAGTGCAGTGATGCTGTGCGGGGGAAACTGGCTGATGGGGCGAAGGTGGTTTTCGTATTCCACTCCGGCAAGACTCCCCTGGCGACAGTGAGCCAGTGTCAGACACGGGCTATCGAACCCTATGCAACCTATCCGGCCATGCAATACCTCATAGACCAGTACGTGTCGTTAGATGTTTGCGTGACCCTTCTTAACTTCCCTCAGGATGAGTGAATTTCATTGCGGACTCCAAAGCTCATTGAACGGCTCAACAAAGAGTTTTGAAGATGAACAAAGTCTATGGAGATTGCAGCCGGTGAGTTAGCCTGCTATCGGCTCATAGCGTTTATCTCCTTGAAAATGGAACTCCACTGGAGGTCACACCCTAGAGGAAAAGTGTGTGACAATCTGCCTTTCTTCAGAGAACTGGCTTATGATAATTTTGCGCAACAAAGTTGACAATGCTGTAGATCCCGGTTAGCGTGGGCGAGGAAATATGGAAGCCTAAGGTTGATGGCTTGCGGAAAAGCTTTTGCGGACTTCAGGTGCTTTATCTCCTTTAACTATCTCTTTTAATAGGAATTTTTCCCTAGTCCACGTGGTTTTGCCTCCATAGGTTCGGGGTAAGCCGCTATCTGAAAACACTCTTATTTTGGCGCCAAATCTAAATTTAAAAGGAGGATCGACATGTCGTTTAGATCAGTTCGAGAGTACTTAGAACATTTGCAAAGTCAAGGAAAGATTTTCGTGATCGACTGCCCGATAAGCAAGGATACAGAGCTGATGCCATTGGTGCGGTGCCAGTATCGCGGACTTGAAGAATCGGACCGTAGGCCTTTTCTTTTTACTCATGTCACGGATGCCAAAAATAGATCCTACAACATGCGAGTATTGGTCGCAGCCTTAGGGGCCTCCAGAGAAATATATGCCACGGGTTTGGGTTGCCGGGTCGAACAAGTCAAGGAAAAATGGATAGAGGCTATGGAGCATCCCATAGAACCTATCATGACAAAAAATGCTAACCCCCCTGTCCACGAAGAGGTCCTCGAGGGAGAAAAAATCCAACACATTGGACTGGACGCTCTGCCTATTCCCATTTCTACCCCGGGATTTGATGTGGCACCGTACATAACCTGTGTAAATTGGGTAACCAAGGACGCGGAGACCGGGATTCCCAATGTCGGAAATTATAGGGCTATGGTAAAGGGCCGTGACAAGGTGGGGGTTCTGGTGACTCCGACCCAGCACATAGGGATTCACTGGACCAAGCAGCGAGAAAGGGGTAAACCCTTAGAAGCAGCTATTGTTATCGGAGGTCCCCCCGCTGTGGGACTAACGGCGGTCGCTAAAATTGCCTACGGGCTCAGCGAATACGCTGTTGCCGGTGGCTTAATAGGGAGCCCTGTTGAATTGGTTCGTTGCAAGACGGTGCATCTGGAGGTGCCGGCTGAGGCTGAAATCGTTTTGGAAGGAGAGATAACGACCACAGAGAGGGAACCAGAGGCCCCCTTTGGTGAATTTACAGGTTACATGGGTGCCAGGACGCTTCAGCCCTATTTCAAGATAAAGTGCATCACGCACCGAAAGGACGCGATCTATCAGGCATATATCAGCCAGTTTGCTCCGAGCGAGTCATCAAAAATTCGTGGCATGGCCAATGAAGTCATTTTTTACAATGTCCTGAAGAGTAAATGCAACGTGCCTTGTGTTGAGGATATCATTTTTCATGAATCAGCGGGAGGTCAAAATCTTATCATAGTCAAGGTCAAGAAAAGATCTTTAGCAGAACCCTGGCAGGCCTTACGTATTGCCGCCTCTTTAGATGTCGGTTTTGGAAAAATCTTTGTTGCTGTGGACGAAGATATTGATGCCACCAATTTAGACGCGGTTATTTGGGCCATTGCCTACCGTGCGCAGCCTCACCGGGACATGGAAATCATTGAAAGGAAGCTTTCCATGCTTGATCCTTCAGCATCTCCGTCTGATGTTCCGTTTGAGGAACAGATCTATCCGGGGATAAAGGGGAATTCGTCTTTGCTGATTGACGCGACCCGAAAGTGGGACTATCCACCGGTTTCACTCCCGAAAAGGAGATTTATGGAGCGGGCCTTGGAGATTTGGAAGGAAGAAGGTTTACCCGAACTCAAATTAAAAGAGCCATGGTATGGTTACGAACTGGGTGATTGGCCATCCGAGTTTGAACAGGAAGCGGAATTGGCCGTTAAAGGGGAATACTATGAAACGGGGAAGAAATTAGGTGATCGGAAGATTGTGATAGACTGATCCTCAGAAGACCCTAAAAAGCCTTGAATTATTACTGTCGCTGAGCTATGGTTCCCGGAGCGGTACTGGCTACGAGATATTGTATGTATGATTCCCGTCACTATCTTCGACGAGTCCCGAGGCGGGACATCCAGTACCCGGTACACCTCTAGGCGGACACCCCGTTCGCCCGGAGGGCGCTAACGTCATAATCTATTAACATCAAAAAAGGAGGGAGTCAGATGAAAAGGACAATGATGGTTATCGCGATTGTGATGGTTACCTTTAGCCTTCTAGCAGGCAACGGCATTGCCGCGAGTAAGGCCGTTGTTCTAAAGGCCGCTAGTGCTTGGCCAAAAACCCACGATCTTAATACTGTTTTTTTCAAGTTCTGTGGTATGGCGGAGAAAAGGACGAATGGTTCTGTTAAGATTCAATGGGCTGGGGGCCCCGAACTCTTTAAGGCAAGTGACTTACCTACAGCGGCAGCCGCCGGTAGTATCGATGTCTTTCATTCAGCCATAGGCTATCTTGCAAGAAAAATCCCTGAAGCTGGGATCTACGATGCGTACCCGTCAAATCTGAATTGGGAGAATTTCCCCCGGGTTTACAAGGAGGCGTTTACGTTTCTAGGGCCTCTAGTTGAAAAGAAGATGAAAGTCAAGCCACTTGGATCAGCAACTACCTTCGCGTTCTATTTATGGACCAAAAAGCCGGTCCATACCTTCGAAGGCATGAAAGGATTGAAAGTTAGGGTTCACGGGGGATTGGCCCCTCATCTAATAAAGGCCCTTGGCATTAGTGTCGTTACTATGCCAAGCACAGATGTCTATATGGCATTGGAAAGGGGCCTTATTGACGGAGCTTACAGAAATCTCTCTTCATTTAACAATTTCAGAGAATATGAATTTTGCAAGTTTGGCATTGACATTCCATTAATGATAGGGGGGTCTCCCGTATTCATAAGCCTTAGAAGATGGGCCAAGTTAGACGAGATGCAGAAGAAAGCCCTTGCGGACGTGGGAAATGAAATTAACTTCATTACCGCAAAATTCTGGAAGGGGAAGAGCGAAGAGATCATGAGTCGACTTAAGTCAGAAGGGGTTCAATTATTCGATCCCCCTCCTGAATTCAGGGCAAAATGGCTAAGACTTATGGCAGAAGGAGGTAGGAAGGCCGCATTAAAAATGAGCCCCGAAGGCGCAGAGACGATAATCGGTATCATCGAGAAATACGCAAGATGATTTAATTAATATCTAGTGGATAGAATATTTTATGCCTTTGGGTATGGCCTAACGATTGTTTGCGACCTAAGGCCCTTACGGTGAATGACCATTTGCCTTTGCAAAGGAGACAGAGACGGGGCTAGAAAAGCCCCGTCTCTCGCAATATATGGGTGCCCAGGTGCCGCCTTTTGCGCAAGAACTCTCTCCACCGAAATGTTTCTTAGACTTTTTTGACGTTATGTTTTGCCATCCCACTGGCCTGGTTGAACCTCCAAGACGGCGTTGATCAAATTCGTCTTATAGCATCAAGGATGGGAAGGGGAAGCCATATGCTGAAGCATATCATAGACACGGCAAATTTTGTAACCCGTTTATCAGGTATTCTTGCTGGTTTGATTCTTAGTGCATTAATGTTACTGAATACCTATGCCGTCGTTAGCAGATACATGTTTCACAGACCAGTTGATTGGATTCTGGATGTCTCGGAATTCCTGATGGTGGCATCCGTCTTTATGGGAACGGCCTATATCCTTCAGGTTGAAGGCCATGTAAGAGTTGATCTGGTTGTGCACAGACTGCCAGAGAAAATTCAAAGGGGTTTGTATCTTGTTACAACTTTCATGATTCTGTTTTTTACGATCTTTCTCGTTTGGAAAACCTGGGAACTAGCTTGGGACAACCTATATACGAGGTCGGATTCGGTCGTTCGGTTTCCTCTGTTTCCAGGTTACATCCTTGTCTTTTACGGCAGTTTTCTTCTCTTGCTTCAAAGTATAATAAAACTTTATTCAAGGCTGAGAGGATAGATTGCGATGGAATGGTGGTTAACAGGGGTAATCCTATTCTCAAGTTTGCTTATATTTCTGGCGAGCGGAATACCCGTTGCGTTTGGCCTGGGTTTTTTATCTCTGATCGCCATGTACATATTATGGGGATTTGATGGATTGATCATATTGGCGACCACATCATATACAACAAATGTGCATTTTATGTTGATTGCGGTTCCTTTGTTTATCTTCATGGGAGAATGCATTGCTGTAAGTGGTATAGGAAAAGATGCATTCGAGATGATTGATACATGGTTAGGGTTTTTGCCGGGAGGAATAGCCGTCACATCTGTTGGGACTTGTACGATTTTTGGGGCCGTTACTGGCTTTAGCCCAGCGACATGTGCTGCACTGGGCCCAGTCACCATTCCAGAAATGTTAAGACGAGGCTATGACAAAGGATTCTCTGTGGGGGCGATAGCCACCGGGGCAGGCATTGCGATCATCATCCCCCCAAGCACGCTCATGGTCCTCTACGGATTTCTTGCTGAAGTGTCTATTGGCAAGTTATTTTTGGGAGGCGTCATTCCAGGTCTTATTCTTTCCGCGGTAATTATTATCTCTATCATCATAAGGGCGAGTCTAAACCCCAAATTAGCCCCCTATCGAAAAAAATCTGATTGGAAAGAGCGGATCAACAAAAGTGTATTTGTCGCACCATTCGTTGCCCTTATCCTGCTGGTATTGGGGACCATCTGGGGGGGCGTCGCCACACCTACCGAGGGTGCTGCATTAGGTGCAACAGGGGGTCTCGTTTTGTTGATGCTTTATGGGCGGCTAAACTGGCCGACCTTTAGGGAGATAATCATAGCGACTGTGCGAGTAAATTGTATGGTCATGTTCATTTTGATTGGAGCAACTCTCTTTACAGAGGTCTTGGCATATGTTGGTTTCACCGCAAAGCTTGCGGAATGGGCCACTTCACTAGTTATTTCAAGATGGTTTATCTTCGCATTTATGATGGTTAGTATATTCTTTATGGGCTGCGTAATGGATCCAGGGTCTATTCTATTCATTACCATCCCGATCTTTCTCCCAATTATTCAAAATTTAGGATTCGATCCATTATGGTTTGGAATCGTAATTTTACTTAATCTCGAAATAGCAACGATTACGCCACCCGTTGGATTAAATCTTTATGTCCTCAAAGGTGTCGCTCCGCCAGAGGTGTCACTCGATGACATTGTTAGAGGCGCTGCCCCGTATTGGTTTATAGACGCTATCGCTTTATTTGTCATTGTATTGTTCCCCGCACTAGTGACCTGGCTTCCAAATGCATTTATCAAATAGTAACCAAATTGCCTATGGTTAGAACTCTGGAGGAGTAAAATGAGTAGAGCCACTCGCTATACCCCGGAGATGATCGAAGAATACACCAAGAACGGATATTGGGATACTACAACCCTATGTGACTTCTGGGAAAAAAATGCCAAAGAGTACCCTGACAGAGAGGCGATCGTAGATTCGAAAACCAGGCTCACATGGTCCCAGGCAAAACAATGGATAGATAGGCTTGCTTTAGGATTCGTGGAGTTGGGCATCGAGAGGGATGAGATGATTGTCCTTCAGTTGCCTCCAATGGTGGAGGGCTTTCTATTGCGGGTTGCATGTGAGAAGGTGGGGATCCTCTGTCTGCCTGCAGCCCGAACTTTCCGGCATGCTGAGATGGAGTATATCCTCAACCGTGTAAAGCCTGTGGGCTTGGTTATTTGCCACGAATTCGCTGGCTTTAATTACCTTAACATGTTTGAGGAAATGAGACCCCGTATACCCGAGATCCGGCATGTTTTCATCGTAGGAGATGTGGTTCCTGAGGGGACTATTTCCCTTAAAGAAATGCTGGAGCGTCCTTTGGAGCAAAAGTACCCTCCCGACTACCTTGAAGGCAGGAAGTTCTCAGCGTCTGAGACCTCTTTGGTTGTCCACACCACAGGGACTACCGGCTTGCCCAAGCTTGTGGAGCACGCCATGTGCTCTCGGCTATGGCACGGCAGCACCTATATCGAACTGCTAAAGCTAACCAGCGATGATATTTTGGGGAATTTTGTCCCGGTTGCGGCTGGCCCTAATAGTCCGGTTTTCTTCACAGCTCCACAGATTGCTTGTAAGGTGGTTATCTTGGAAAGGTGGGATCCGGAAGATGCCCTTAAGCTTATTGCAAGGGAAAGGATTACTGCTGGACTGCTCGTCCCTACTATGTTGATTAACATGGTGCATCATCCCAACTTCGACTCTTATGACCTCAGTTCATTACGAGTTGTCTGGACTGGTGGCGCTCCTATTCCTTACCACCAGGCGGTAGAGGTGGAGGAGAAGTTCGGCTGCCCCTTACTCCAGAATTACGGTGCCATAGATGCCGACCCTAATACCATAAACTCCCTAGGGGATTCTCGAGAGGAGCGTCTGCTGACTGTGGGCAAGCCGACGCGTGGTACGGAACTGAAGCTGGTCGATGAGGAGGGGCGTGAAGTTCCTCGCGGAGAAGTGGGAGAGGTATGGGGTAGAGGACCTTGTTGTCCTCCAGGATTTTATGGAGATGAGGAGGCTACTTGGGAGGCATGGGAAGGCGGCTGGTTCAAGATGGGAGACCTCGCCAAATGGGATGATAAGGGGAATCTAGTAATCGCCGGACGCAAGAAAGACATGATTATTCGTGGTGGGCAGAACATCTATCCAGCTGAGGTTGAGGATATACTCCGAACCCATCCCAAAGTAGTCGATGCGGCTATTGTCGGGATGCCTGACCCGATAATGGGCCAGAGGTGCTGCGCTTTTCTTATCCTTCAGCCGGGGCAGGAGCTTTCCTTCGAGGAGACTATTTCCTTTCTTAAGGAAAAGAAGTTCGCTCCTCACAAGCTTCCGGAAAGGCTCGAGATCGTAGATAGTCTGCCTAGAGTGGGGGACCAACAAAAAGTAGACAAGAAGATCTTGGAACAGGATATAACACAAAGGCTCAAACAAGAGGGCAAAATCTAATAATGAGAAAGGCCCTTTAAAAGGGTGTACCCTCGATGCTGGTAAGGTCTTGTCACAGTCAGGGCACGTAACCCTGAGGGCGGAGTGTTCGCGTTTTTCAAGGACCTCTTGGATTCGCTGAATAGTTATTCTCGATAACTAGGCGGAATACAACGCCCCAAAGAATTATCATCAACAGTAATGGGGATGAGAACCCGCGAATGACAAAGGCATTCAACTTGGAATTCCCCGCTGCTTGCAGCGGGGATGGTGTCAGGACTAGGACCTTTCCCCATGATCGGCGAAACAAAGTGAAGCCGACGTGATACCCCGCAGCTTGCTGCGGGGCGAGTTCATTTTAGCTTCTAATCGCAGTATATATAACGTGCATAGCTCAGTCCAAAAACTTTCATCTTTGCAATAGGTTGAGGACACCCACAACATAAAGCAAGTTATCTTGTTACTATGGTTGCTATTTTCACCATGAAAGAAAGGGGGCGGGCAAATTGAAGCACTAAGCTTCCGGATGCGGCGAATCTTGCGGTGGCTAGGTGTTTGTCCTGCCCTTTGAGTCCAGAGTTAGGGGATGAATCTAGCCC
>CP070673.1:4795871-4799838 GCA_020351915.1 Deltaproteobacteria bacterium | reverse complement strand
GAAAAAAGAACTACCGCATTGTTACTGTTCAAGATGAAAAAGCTGGTTAATCCATTCCCCATCACTCCGTGTGAATGGTAGAAATCTAGTGCCACTGAATAGCTCATGATTTTCCTCTCAAGACGCATAGAAATTTCGAGACCAGCGGGAACCTCCTAAATCTCCACTCAGTGTTAGCACAGGGAATAAAAGAACGTGAAAAAGGTTGCCGGTAGTCACGAAAAGATAAAAGATCTCGACACAAAGGCCCAGTATGACCTGCAGCCTGTGCCCGGCAAGAGAGATGGCTCTCTAGTTGCATACGATCCTCTGCAGATGTATTTATGGGAAATAAGGAGGTATAGGCTCCTTACCAAAGAGGAGGAGATCGAACTCGCAATACGATATAGAGAAAAAAAAGATCAGGAGGCTGGGCAGAAGCTTATTCTGGCTAATCTTAGGTTAGTAGTGAAAATCGCAATGGATTTTCATAGATACTGGATGAAAAACCTCATGGATTTGATTCAGGAGGGGAACGTTGGCTTAATGCAGGCGATAAGGAAATTTGATCCACACAAGGGAATCAAATTTTCCTATTATGCCTCATTTTGGATAAAGGCCTATATCCTCAAGTTTATTATGGAGAATTGGAAGCTTGTTAAGATTGGAACTACCCAAGCCCAAAGAAAGCTGTTTTTTAACCTTACAAAGGAGAAAGAGAGGTTGCTGTCTTTGGGTTACGATCCTGAACCCAAACTCCTTGCCGAACGTCTGGATGTAAAAAGTGATGAGATTATTGAAATGGCACAGCGGTTGGGTGGATGGGAGGTTTCCCTTGATGCCCCGGTTAAAGAGGATTCTAAACAGGACTATAGCTCGTTTTTGCCCTCTCCAGAAAGTGGCGCTGATGATCTGATTTCTGTGAAGGAAAGAAAGGAGTTGCTCCGGGAAAAGTTGGAGGAATACAGAAACACGCTCTCTGGAAAACAGAGAGATATATTTGATAATAGAATACTGACTGAACAACCATTGACCCTTCAGGAACTCGGAGATAAGCATAGCATATCCAGGGAAAGGGTCCGTCAGATTCAGGAGAAGATTCTCAAAAAGGCCAAGGAATGGCTCGTGGAAAACATACCAAATTTTGAAGAAAATTTCTCTGATCTTCTACATGAATAGAATAGTCGGAATAGTATCTATCTGGTTTTTGCTTTTTTTTATTGCGTTTGCCCTGTCCTGCGGAGGCATAGGCATAAAAAAAAGACTACCTTCGCAACAAGGGGCCATTGAAAAAGCAGAGATGAAAGACGAGAGGGATGGTATCCAAGGTGCCTATGAAAACTATGCCTTTGCATCTCTGGCCATAATCAATGGCAACTACCAGGATGCAGAGATCTATCTCAAAGAGGCTCTCAAAGACGACAAAGACTCTCCCTATTTACTCCTGAAATTGTCCCAGGTACTGGTAAAGAATGGCAGAATAGAAGATGCCTTGGTTCTGGCCCAAAGGTTAGTTGACCTGGCTCCAGGTGATCTCGCAGCTCGAAGGTTACTGGCAGAGATCTACTCCAAGCTCCAGGAATTTGACTTGGCAATAGCTCAGTGCAGGGAGATCCTTGCACAGGATCCAGACAATAAAGAGGTAAGGCTTCAATTATCCACACTGTTTATCAGATTAAAAAAATACAATGCTGCCCTGGAGGAGCTGTCGATTTTGACAGAAAAGGAACCCGATCTGATGATAGCTCATTACTACAAAGGAAAGATCCATCTGGAGCTCAAAGGATATGATGAGGCAAAGGGGGCATTCCTGAGAGTCCTGGAAATCAATGCAAGGTTTCTTCCCGCCCTTTTCGATTTGGCAGCCTTATACACCACGATAGGTAATCCTGATTTGGCCATAGAAACCTATCAGCAAATACTCCAGTTATACCCTACCGATACAAGCGCCTGGGAAAGGCTGATCGCCCTATACTATCAGAAGGGTCAAGTGAAATTGGCAGAAAAATATATGGATGAGATGAAAGAGGCATTAGGCCCGGAGGATGTAAAAAGAAAAAGACTGGGCTTGATATACCTCAGGTATGGAAAATTAGACGAGTCCATCGCCGAACTCTCGTCGATAGTGTCTGCGTGGCCAGATGATCAGGAGGCCAGATACTACCTGGGAGCTGCCTTGGAAGAGAATGAAGATCTGGCTGAGGCATACAGAAACTTTGATCTGATTAATCCGGAAGGCAACTATTTTATTAACGCCCGGATCCACATGGCCTATATACTGGAAAAGCAAGACAAGACTGATAAGGCCATAGATCTCCTCAGAGAAACCATCAACCAGACGAGTGATAACCCTCCTCAACTATACCTGGTTTTAGCATCACTCTATGAGATTAAAGAAGAATACCAGAGCGCCATGGATGTCTTAAAAGAAGGCATACGGTATAATGAGAAGAATACTGACCTTCCATACAGACTCGGTATTATATTGGGTAAGTTAAAGAGGACCGAAGAGTCCATCAAACAGATGGAGATAATTATTAAGATAGATCCTCGGCATGCCGATGCCCTCAACTACATCGGCTATACCTATGCAGATGAGAATATTCACCTTGATAGGGCCCTGGAGCTCATTGAAAAGGCTATAAAGTACAAACCTAATAGCGGTTATATCATCGATAGTCTGGGATGGGTGTATTTTCGAAAAGGGCTTTACGATAAGGCTTTAATGGAGTTGAAAAAGGCTATCGAACTGACACCTGACGATCCTGCAATTGTCGAGCATTTGGGTGATGTATACCTTAAGAAAGGTGACTACAAAAAGGCCTTGAAGGCTTATGAGAAAGCGATTTCGCTCAAGAATGCGGAAAAAGAGAGATTAGAGAGAAAGATCAAAGATGTTATGGAGCATCTGGAAGGTTATGCCCCTTGACACATCGGACATCACACATCTCTCGAACTTTTGTTCGTTACCGTATAGAAGATGGATCCATGCCCTATCGTATCTGACCATCTTTATCTTCATGCTCCTACTGGGATGTGCACCACTGGTGCCTTCTCCGCCCTATGCACCTTTTACTCAAACAGAGACCGCTCAGCTTATTTCTAACCTCAGAGCAGAGGGAAGAAGAGTATCCAGCTTTCATGGAGCTGGGAGACTGCGGTACAGAGACAGGGAAGAAGAATCGGAGTTGAATCTGCTTGCTGCTGGTGGAAGACCATTCAAGGTCAGGCTTGAGATCTCTCACCCCTGGGGAAGGCCTCTCTTTTTTATCGTCTTAGATGGACACAATACGTCGGTGCTGTCCCTTGTTGACCATAAGTTCTTCAAAGGCCAATCAAACCGCCTGCCCATGGATCTGTTTTTTTTACTCAGGCTTGATCTGGATTCAATCTGGCAAATACTGTCTGGTAATGTGCCGGTACTGCCTCATTCGAAGGCAGCCAGTTCAAAGCCGTATGAGGTCACCCTCTACAATGGGGAGGGAGAGGTTACACAAATTATCTCCTTTTTTCCTCGTTCCCTTTTGCCGCGATCGGTCTCCTTTCCATATGAAGGAATTACCATAATGTTATCGGATTTCAAGCAAGATGATTGCGGACCGAGGCCCTTGAAAATTGAGATAGCACGGAAAGATACGGATCAATCAGTGCAGATACGATACAGGAATCTAACTCGTAACAAACCAATCCCGGAAGAGATTTTCTCCCTGAACCCTCCATCGGGTTTTGAAGTTATTGAGCTGAACGAGTGAAAAAAGCGATCCATCGGCGTGAGCGAGTCCTGTAAGTCTAGATTGGGCTGAAAAACACACAACAAACCCAATGAAGACAACAAAGCAAATGTTGTTTGTGGTCGATAGCATGCTTGGGAAGCTAGCACGGTACTTGAGGATTATGGGGTATGATACCATCTACCAGAAAACTTAATCGGAGCAAAGATAATCTGAGCTGGTTGCGGAGGGAAGGGTTCTCCAGACAAGGAGGACTG
>CP070673.1:4788451-4795771 GCA_020351915.1 Deltaproteobacteria bacterium | reverse complement strand
TGGTCAACAGTGAAGGTTTCATATACGACCATACCCCCGTTTCGGAGCCCATCCTTAATCTGTGGTATGAGAGAGCGCTGCAGATACCTGAAGCAGATGATCACATCATAGGTGCCTTCTTTTATAACATATTTGTGCTCTAGATCAGTAATCTCAGCTTTAAGGGTAACACCGGCCCTTTGTGCCGCCTCCGAAGCATTATGTACTGCTTCGGCCGACACATCGACACCTTCTACCTCAAAACCCATTCTTGCAAGATAGATAGCGTTCTCCCCTCTACCCATAGCTATATCGAGGGCGCGCCCTTTTGGTAAGAGCCCTATATTCTTCTGTAAGAATTGCGCTGGTCGAGAAGCGCTGTCATGAGAATGGGTCATTGAGTCCTTTTTCATGACACACTATGTGCGGCAAAGGGCCAGCGAGAGTGATAGCGACTAACTTGGATGTGAAACATGGTAGTCTCAATTATCGAAGGCAGGCGAGACCCACCCTATTTCCCGGCCAGCCTTGCTGCGATATCAGCTACATGGCGTCCTTGGAAACGGGCCATAGCTAATTCGTTTTCACTCGGCATACGGCTTCCATCAGTGCCCGCGATGGTGGTAGCACCATACGGGCTGCCTCCGCTTATCTCCTCCAGCGTCATTTGACGCGCCTCTGAATAGGGCAAGCCTACAATCACCATTCCGTGGTGAAGCAGGGTGATATGGAAGCTGGTAAGCGTTGTCTCCTGCCCCCCATGTTGGGTGCCTGTGGAGGTGAAGACACTACCCACTTTACCGATAAGCGCGCCTTGTGCCCAGAGCCCTCCTGTCTGATCCAAGAAATTGCGCATCTGAGCACACATGTTGCCAAAACGGGTTGGTGTACCGAAGATAATGGCATCCGCGTCCTCTAAGTCGCTCGGCTTTGCTGTGGGGATATGTGCAAAGACTTCACGGGCTTTTTTGGACCCTGACTTCTCCAATACGTCGTCAGGGACGAGTTCTGGGACTTGAAGCAGTTCTACCTCAGCTCCTTCAACCTCTCGAGCACCTTCGGCCACGGCCTCAGCCAGGTTATAGATATGGCCAAACATGCTGTAGAAGACTACCTTTATTTTCACCGTTACCCCCCACCTAGTTATTTTTGTTCTTTAAGCGGTGGCTCCCGTGGTCTAATCCGTCAGAGAGGTGTACTCTCGAACCTGCTCGGAAGAACTCCAAAAACATTTGGCCATATGGAGGAAGCAGATCCCAAAGGGACATCAAACTCTCTTCGTCATACAGATTAATTTGGCCAAGGAAAGCACCTGCATGATAGCAAGTTAATTATAAATATGGCTCCATTAATGGAGGCCACGTCTAAAAACAACCAAACAAAGAACTATTTTATAAGCTAATAAAAGAATATAGGTATGGGAGTTTTGTGTGTCAAGCAGGAAAGGGTTCCAGATAGAGGGGTTAGCTCAGGGGAGGTCTTGTGTCCACCTGGATGAAGGCAATGGATGAGGGCGCGCTGAATTTCGAGTGTTTTGCCGGTGGGAAACCTATCCTTTTCTGGCACGGATGGTTTCTGGAGTCATTTTATCGTGTTCTCGCTCAAGTTGCAGAAAGACGATGGCACCGATCACCAAAGCCGCTCCCATGATTTCTAAAGGCCCCAAAGCCTCTCCCAAGAAAAAGAAGCACATAAAGCCTGCAGAGATGGGCTCCAGGGTTGCTGTGATGATGGCACGGGTGGACCGGATATAATTGATCCCCATAAAGTAGAGACCGAAAGGAAAAATCGTTCCTAATATGGTGATGTAGAGAATCCACCCCCATTGATTCAAGCTGAATCCGGCTGTGACATAGTGAAAGGGGGGATAGAGGATGTGCCAGGTGAGAGCTGCAAATGCCATGGCATAGAAGAGAATGGTCAATGGTCCATAGCGGTGCATTCCCCGTTCTCCGAGCAACGTATAACCAGCCGCACCTACAGCTGAGCCGAGCCCTCCCATGATCCCCAGGCGATTCATCTGGAGGAGTTGCAGATCGTAACCTTCTACCACCATGTAGCAGCCACTTAAGGCCAGGGTGAGGGCTGCGAGCTTGGAGACCGTGAGACGCTCATTCCAGAAACAGATAGAGAAGAAGGCTACCAGGATGGGGGAAAGGTACTGGAGAAAGATGGCTGCCGCAACCTGGATCTTGCTGATGGCATACAGATAAGTGCCCTGCACCATGGCCATGGCTATGCCGCCGAGCAGGAGGAAGTAACCGATGTCTTTGGCTCGGATTCTCAGGAGCCTCTTGGCAGAAACCCCGAAGGCTGCGGCCAAGATGAGTGCTGAAAGGGTGACGCGAATCTGCACCAGCTCGAAAGGCGTCATCCCTCCTTGGAATAGGGCTTTGCCAGCAGTCCCTGATGAGCCCCACAGGATGGCAGCTGCAACTATGTACAAATAACCTTTTATGTGTTTTTTGCTCCCCAAGATTGATGCATTCGTAAAAAGTCGATTTTGCTCTATCCGTGAGCATTTTGGGCGCACTTAAGACGTTCAGCTAAAATGCTAAAACTCGATATAATGCCCTCAGACAGTTAGCATTTCTTAACGCTGAACATCTCAAGCGCTTCTCTCCCAAAACGCTCAATCTAGTTCACAAAACACTTTTTACGAGTTTGTCAACATTCATCACTTCTGGCTTTTGTGGTAACCGTTATATCACTGCCCAGATATCGGGTCAACATTCACTTCCCGTGCTTTGCAACATACCTTTCTCCCGTAAGAGCGTCAGTCAGGCGGTTGGCAGAAGGGTTTAGGGCCGGTGGGAATTCAATTGGAGAGAAAGAAGCTGAATCAATTTGAAGCGCCTGTATCAGAGCTGGATTGGCTTTCAGAGAGAGAACCTGAGAAAGACGAAAAAACCCAATTATAAAAAATGGTTGCAAAATGAAGCACAATGACTATATTAGATTCATTGGGAGAGATGACAATCCTTAACCATTACGAAATGAGGGTAGTTAATGGATTTTGAGGACAAGCCAGAGAACAGAAAAGACCAAGACCAGAAAATTCCCAGCCAGAAAGAACTGGAAAAGGAATTAAGCGAGTATCTTTCCAAGAAATACGGCGACCGAATAAAAATCATATCACCCATCCTTTTTCCTCAGAGTGATCCCAAGAAAAAGGGAGAGGCAGCGAAGGCCGGGCAAAGGAAGACCGGTGCACCTGCGTTTGATATGAAACCAGAGGAGCTGGAATCCTACCTGGAGGGATATGTGGTTAAGCAGGATCAGGCCAAGGGTGTACTCGCTACAAAAATCTGTACCCATTTCAACCGGATCAAATCACTTGAAAAACGCTCTAAAAGAGAAGGCCCCTTCTCGGTGGGGATGATCAAAAACAATATCCTTATGATAGGTCCTACCGGTGTTGGTAAGACATACTTGATAAAACTAATTGCCCAAAAGATTGGCGTTCCGTTTGTAAAAGGTGATGCTACCAAATTCAGTGAAACCGGTTACGTAGGTGGTGATGTGGAGGATTTGGTCAGGGATCTGGTTTATGAGGCGGATGATGATATTAAACTGGCTGAGAATGGTATTGTTTACATAGATGAGATTGACAAGATTGCTTCCTGCCAAAACATTATCGGTCATGATGTTTCGAGGACAGGGGTGCAGCGAGCTCTTCTTAAGCCGATGGAAGAAACTGATGTAGACCTGAAGGTTCCCCATGACCCAATTTCACAGATACAGGCAATTGAACATTACCGAAGAACTGGGAAAAGGGAAAAGCAGGTAGTAAATACAAAAAATATCCTGTTTATTATGAGCGGAGCCTTTGATGGGTTACAAGATATCATTAGGAAACGACTCAAACGTCAGGGTATAGGGTTTGAGGCAGATATACACTCTTCTGAGACGAGTATGGATATTCTCAAAGAGGTGCGAGCACAAGACCTTATTGAGTTTGGATTTGAGTCTGAATTTATCGGGCGCCTCCCAGTAATTGTTGTTTTGGATGAGCTCACCAAAGATGATCTTGTAGCAATTTTGAGAAATCCCAACAACCCTATTGTCCTCAGCAAGAAGCGGGACTTTATGGCATACGACATTGATCTTCAGTTTGAAGATGAGGCACTTGAGATATTGGCAGGGATGGCTTCTCAGGAGAAGACAGGCGCGAGAGGCTTGGTCAGCGCTGTTGAGAGAACCCTTATGCCTTTTGAAAAACATCTCCCATCCACTGCTACGAAGAAGATGTTGGTTACGGTAAGGCTTGTTCAAGACCAAGAACAGGAGCTGATAAGGATTGATTCTTTTAAAGATACGAGTGATCCTGAGTTGGAAGAAGGGTTTGAAAGAGCAGCTGCGAACGAAAAGGAGCGGGTTAAAAAAAACATAGCGGACAGGGCAAAGGAGTTTGAAGAGCAACTGGGTTTAAAATTGTATGACGAGAGAATAGATTTGATTGCTGATCAAACGCTTCAATCTATTTCCGATATCAATTCCGTTTTTCTCGATTTCAAGGAGATGTATCATCAGGTAAAGCTCCAGAATGAAGGATTGTTTTCCCAGCTCGGAATCAATGTCAACCTCGCAGATGGTGCCATTGACGAGATAATCAGGATTGCCTATGAACAGGATCGCGATATTAGCGAGATATGCGTTAGCCTCGCTAACGAATTGGAATATGGGCTGAAATTAGTGAGAGATCGCATTGGCTTCGAATCATTTGCACTTACCAGAGAGGCAGTGTTAGAGCCTGAGAAATATATTGATAGCCTCATTAAAAAGTATTATAGCCAAAATCCGGCTACGTCCTAAGCTCATTACTCATGCCCCACCATTATTCCCAGCCAGAGCATCTATGAGACCCTTGCACAACTTTATCATTTTTTCATGGGGAAGACAGGGGGATTTCTGTTTTGCTCTGCCTTTTACATTGCTGAGTGCAGAGGTGCAATAACTTCTGTAGATACAGACAGCCTTTTCGATTCAAAGGCCTGAAATTATGGATTTCAAGGTGAGGCGGAAAGCCTTGGTGTCAGAGATCTTGACACCAACTACTGGCGTAAGGATAAAAAAATAAGGAGGTAAGGGAGGCTACGAATGATGAAGAGACCTCGGCGCCTGAGACGAACTCCGGCAATTAGAAGAATGGTCAGGGAGACCTTTGTCAGTGTGGATGATCTCATCTATCCTGTCTTTGTCAAGCATGGGAAAGGAGAGAAGGAGCCTATCCCGTCTATGGCAGGTCAGTATAGGTTATCAGTTGACGAACTCACCAAAGAGTCAGCAACGGTGTGGTCTCTGGGTATACCGGGTATGATTCTGTTTGGTTTGCCAAAAAAGAAAGACGAGTTCGGGAGCGAGGCATATGCCCAGGACGGAATTGTTCAGCAGGCCGTGACCGCCATTAAGGACAAGGTGCCAGAAATGGTTGTTCTTACTGATGTTTGTCTCTGCCAGTATACGGATCACGGGCATTGTGGGATCATAAAAAATGGTTACGTAGATAACGATACTACCCTTGAAATACTCTCGCGCGTGGCCCTTTCTCATGCCCAGGCGGGAGCCGATTTCGTTGCTCCTTCGGATATGATGGATGACAGAGTGAGGGCAATTAGGGACACCCTTGAAAGAGAGGGTTTCAAAGAAACGGGAATCTTGGCCTATGCTGTGAAGTATGCCTCTTCCTTTTATGGGCCATTTCGTGATGCAGCTGATTCCGCACCACAGTTTGGCGACAGAGCAAGTTACCAGATGGATCCTGCTAATACCAGGGAGGCTGTTAAAGAGGCATTGATAGATGTTGAAGAAGGTGCCGATATTATTATGGTCAAACCTGCATTACCGTGTCTGGATATTATTCATCGGGTCCGCACTCACGTAGATCTTCCTGTAGCAGCATACAATGTGAGCGGGGAGTACGCCATGGTCAAGGCAGCTGATCAAAGAGGTTGGATAGAGGGAGAAAAGGTAATGATGGAAATCCTCCTTTCTATCAAGAGGGCTGGGGCAGATGTTATCCTCACGTATTTTGCCAAAGAAGCAGCTAGGGTATTGATTGAGCATGCAGGGAGATAAGCCAAAAAAGGGTGAGAGGTCTGAAGATGACCCTCAGCTTCGTATACTAGCCTGGGAAGTTACCCGGTCATGTAATCTCAATTGCGTTCATTGCCGAGCATCATCAGATTTTGGTCCCTATCCTCAAGAACTGGACGCAATCAAGGCAATGGAGGTAATAGACCAAATTGGCGAGGTCGGTAAGCCAATTGTTATTCTTACCGGTGGAGAACCTCTTCTCAGGAAGGATATTTTCTCCCTAGCAGCGTATGGGGAAAAAAAGGGCCTGAGAGTGGTAATGGGCTCCAATGGAACCTTGATTACTCCTGATGTTGCAAAACAGATTAGCGAGTCCGGGATTAAGCGGGTGAGTATATCTCTTGATGGGGCTACCAGTGAGAGCCACGATACGTTCCGACAGGTCAAAGGGGCCTTTCATAGAGCCACAAAAGGAATAGCAAGCCTGAAAGAGCAGGGGGTTGAATTTCAGATCAACACCACCCTGACCAGACACAATCTGTCCGAGGCAGAAGCCATTCTCGACCTTGCAGTCCGTCTTGGGGCAGCTGCGCACCACATTTTCTTACTCGTTCCTACGGGTCGAGCTAAAGAGATGGTCAACCAGGAGTTAAATGCCCAGGAATACGAGGATATGCTCCACTGGTTTTATCAACAGCAAGACAGTGTTCCCCTTCAGGTTAAGGCTACCTGCGCACCGCAATACTATAGAATTTTAAGGCAAGAGGCGCAGTCCAAGGGGGAGAGAGTGGATCGAGAAACCCATGGCTTGGACGCTGTAACGAGAGGTTGCCTGGCTGGAATTTCTTACTGTTTTATTTCTCATGAAGGCATTGTGCAGCCGTGCGGGTACTTGGAATTGAATTCGGGAGATCTATGGGAATCTACCCTGAAAGATGTATGGAGCAATTCTTCTGTTTTTGCAAACCTCAGGGACTTTTCCAAATACAAGGGAAAATGCGGCTGCTGTGAATATATTGCTGTTTGCGGTGGGTGCAGAGCACGGGCTTATGCGGCTACTGGGGATTACCTATCGCAGGAGCCACTCTGTGTGTATAGCCCTCTTCGTTCATAGTTTTGAAGTGCCCGTTGTTCCGCTGCATGGGGCCAGTTGTTCGTTGACCCCAATAAAACGAAGCACCGCTAAAACCAAGTAAGAGATTTTACAGCAGGGTCACGTCGTAGTGAAACCTAACCTATTGATTCTTAAGCTTCTTGCAGGGTATGGGTGTCTTTTTTTTGGATTATGCCCCACATAGTTTAGAT
>CP070673.1:4781088-4788351 GCA_020351915.1 Deltaproteobacteria bacterium | reverse complement strand
AGATTCATCTGTTAGATGTCTTGAGGAAAGGATTGCTATTTCCTTGGGACTATAATGAGCCACTATCTCAGATACATGTCTTACTGCATTATCCCAATCAGTATAGATCATCTTACCGTCGTCCCGGCGGATAGAAGGATATTTCAGTCGATCAGGGCTGTTGAAGAGTGCGGGCAAACAACACCTTCCCTTAACACAGAATTCTCTCTTACCGGCGCTCATATCCCTGATAGGGTGCGCCCCCATTGCCTTGTTCCACTTAGTATCAATAACCAGCTCACAGCCTCGCTCAGAGAGGATACATGTTGTGGGGGTTTCGCTATCAGGATAACCATGCCACTTGGATCCCCTAACCGTTAAAGCACCTGTTGGACAAACATCGGCGCAGTGCATACAGAAGACACAATTACCATCCACGTGGAGTTTTTCAAAGGAAGTCCCCACCTTTGTATCATGTCCCCTTCGAATAAATGAGATAGCACTTGAGCCGAGGTTTTCCTGACATACTCGGATACACCTGCCACACAGAATGCATAAGTTGTAATCCCTGTCCATAAATGGATCATCTCTCTCCAGAGGAAAGTCCTTATAGAGGAATGGGTATCTGATTTCTTTTAATCCCAGATATTCAACTAATTGCCTTAATTCACAGATATCCCGATTTGGGCACATATTGCAGCCGGTAACCCTTCCGGTCTTTGATGAGGGTGCACTAAATTTCTCACATGCTTCCCTGATAGGGCATACCAAGCAGGCAGAAGGATGTTCAGATAGAATTAATTCCAATATCCCCCTTCTCAATTTTTCAATCTCAGGTGAATTGGTGGTCACCACCATATTAGGCTCGGCAGGTGTAGTGCAGGATGTTGCATACCCTCTCATGCCTTCAACCTTTACAATGCAGAGACGACATGATCCTATAGATGGTAAATCTGCCCTTGCACACAGCGTTGGGATATAGATACCTGATCTTCTGGCAACCTCAAGTATTGTGTCGCCAGAAAAAAAGGACACGCTCTTTCCATTAATCGTCAGTGTCTCCGTGCCAATCTTTTTCACTTCAACTAACTCCGCCATGGCTCCTCATCCATTTGTTGAGTTTATTGTGTTTGTTGAGTTTGTTGAGTTTGGCGTGGAAACACCCAATTGATAACGAGCATGGAGCAACCAATAAACCCGACAAACCCAACGAACCCAAAAACCTATCCCTTTGATTCGGTTCTATAAATCTTATCTACGGTCCTGGATAGCTTTGCGGGGCTCATTTGACCGTAGACCTCATCATCAATGGTTACAACAGGTGCTAAGGCACAGCACCCCAGACATGCTACTCTTTGAAGACTAAACACCCCATCTTCAGTTGTTTGCCCTGGAACAATACTCAATCTTGATTTGGCTGCTTCGAGAATCACCCCGCCACCGCTCACGAAACAGGCAGTTCCAGTACAGACTCTGATAAGATGCTTTCCGGGCTTTTCGAATTTGAATTGGGCATAGAATGATGCTGTGCCAAAGATTTCATGCTCACTTATCTGTAATTCTCTGGCAATCAGGCCGATCGCCTCATATGAAAGGTACCCGGCATATGAATGAACTGCCTGTAACATCGCGATGAGGTTATTTTTATCCCTTTCGTATTTGTCGAGCACAGCAAAGGTTATTTCCTGTAAACGTTCAGGTTCTGAAAGAGATTCCAGTGAAGGCTGAGCCTCCGTTCGCCTCCGCTCATCTATGGCAGCAGAAAGGGCCTGTAGTATCTTTTCATCTATGCTCGGCAGTGAGATCTGGCCGGTCTTTGTCAGCCTTCCAAATCGCTCTATTATCTTCGTTTCTTCATCCTCTTTCCGCTGTATCGCCTCATTCACCGCCTTGGTTATCTCATCAGGGGTAAATGGTTTGGCAACATAATCCATTGCCCCTCGCTTCATGGCCTCGGTTGCCCTTTCAATACTTGGATACCCGCTGATCATAACCACGGCAGAGCCCGGCGAGGTCTGATCAAGCCTCGTTATCACATCCATTCCGTCAAGGCCTGGCATCATCCAGTCGCAGAGGACCACGTCAAAGTATGTATCTAAGACAAGGCTTAGGCCCTCTTCCGGACTTGTGGTGGTAGCAACATAATAATCCTCTGCCTCAAATATTCTCTGACACGATGACAAAACCGTTGGATCATCGTCTATTACCAGCATCTTTCGAGCCATGCGCCCTCCCGCTTTTTGTCATTTGTCATTCGTCAATTGTCATTTGTTGTGGATTTCTTCCGAAGCCTTTTTGCCCTGTTCATATATAAAGGTTGCACTGCACATCTTCCTGGGTATCCACAACACGTTAGCATGTTTACGCACTATCTGGAGCAACAATCCCTCAATTCACAATTCGCAATTCCTCAATCCTCAGCCCACATATACGACATTGAAACCAGCGGATTTGAGCTCCTTGACGATTGGTTCGGCATTGTCGCTCTTTAATCGTAAAACAACCAGCCAATGCTCCTGAGCCCCTTCAAGGGGGGTGGTCATCAAACTCAACAGAACTGTCTTCTTCTTATCGAGGATCTCCATGATCCTTTTCATATTTCCAAATTCTTTAGAGGCCTTTATGTCTATTCTCGTGCCTTTTTCTCTCACTCCCAACACTCTGGTCATAACCCTCACAATATCTGACTCGGTGACTATGCCTACCAGCTTACCATCTTCCACAACTGGAAAGCCACCATAGCCCATTTCTTGCCCCAATTGCAGGGCCTCTTCTGCAGGCATATCAGGAGAAAGACTATAGGGCTTCTTGACCATAATATCCTTCACGGTCATCTTGGCTAAGAGATAATGCATTTCATGAATGCTGAGGTCTGTAGCGGGTGACGGTGCTGCCTCCAGGAGCATGTGCTGAGTTACGAAACCTATCAGTTTATCCTTTTTGAGAACAGGCAGCCTTCTGATCTTATGGGCCTTCATTATCTTTCTGGCATCGTGAAGAGAGGTATCCTCGCCGACGGCTACCACGTTGGTAGTCATAAAATGTCTTATTCTCATCCTTTTCCCCTGTTTTTCCCTCTAAAACATCGAGGGCATCTTGTGGAGAAAATATACCTCAATATGGGATCGAAAAAGATTATCTCCTGTACTATTCTTTCATGGTTTCTGTTTGAAGAAAGTCGATAGGTCTATACCCCACTACCTCTCCATGCTAGTATGGAGTGATTCAAAGGCCAAGTTCAATCAGGTAATTTACTCAAAAACCAAAACACCACCCCCATTTATTCGTGGGGGTGGTTTTTTCTGGTGCTCTTCCCTATCCCTATTAGGGCGAACTACCCAGTGAAGGTGCCTAAAGTACTTAAAGCCCGCCCGCGACGTGCTTAAATCAAACTGTTAAGTCTATAAGGTACCTACATGCTCGGATTAGGCTATGAAGATTATAGGCCAGGGTTTAAAGCAGGCTTCTAAAGGAGGCCTTAATTATCGTGCCCTTTCCTGGCTTGGAGAAGACCTGGAGTTCTCCGCCGATGAGGGCCACTCGCTCCCTCATGCTGATGAGGCCCAGGGATTTTGTGTTCTGTGAAGAAGAAAGAACATCATCCACCACAAATCCTACACCGTTATCTTCAACAATAGCCCGTATGGTACTCTCAGAGGATGTAAGTGTTAGTGTTGCCTCAGTTGCATGGCTGTGTTTTAGAACATTATTTAATCCCTCTTGGAAAAGCCTGTATATGGTGATATTCATAATAGATGACAAAGGTTTTTCAATTCTATCAAAATTACTTCTAATGGTAATCTCTGAGTACGATTTAAAGTCCTGACAAAGCCCCTCTAGTGCGGGTACGAGCCCAAGATCTTCAATCTGAGGTGGATGGAGTGCGTGGGAGAGTCCCCTGATTTCCCTTATCAGTCTATTTACAAGATCGGTAAGCTCAGCCAATCGGTCCTTTATACTAGAAAGCTCATCTGGTATCTTTTTGTTGGCCCTTGAAAGACCCATCTTTAAGGCAAACAGTAGTTGCCCAATGTTATCATGTATCTCCCTTGATAAAAACTCTCGCTCCTTCTCCTCGATCTCTATGACCTGTGCTGATAATAGCTTTATCTGCTCCTCAGCCTTCTTTGTTTCTGTAATATCCTGAAGAGTCTCTACCGCACCAATTAGTCTTCCCTGCGAATCTTTCAGCAGGGCTGCTGTGAAATAAAGCCATTTCCCACCATTGCCAAGCCGGGGAAAATAACCTGTAGCCTCATATGCTCCCTCTACCAGATCAGATACCCTATGTCTTCCCGGATACCACTGAGGAATATCATCTATCTTTCCATCTACCAGCAGATCAGCCATGCAAGGCCTCTTTTCATCGTAGAAGGCCTTCCAATGCTGATCGGTACGAATTATTTCCTCAGCCTTGATCCCGCTATACTCTTCCAGGGCCCTATTCCAGTAAATAACTCTATGGGTGTTATCAATGACAAATATTGGAATAGGTGAACCATGCAATATATTGCTTAGTTTCTCCTCACTTTTTCTAAACGCCTCCTCCGCCCATCGGCGCTCGGCAATTTCTTTGGCTAGTGAATCACGGGACACGGTTGTCGCATGCAAATCTTTGGTCATTTTATTAAATGCACCAACTAACTCACCTATCTCATCCTTTGGGCCATATTTTGTGCTTATCGGTTTCAAATCTCCTCGTGAGATTCGCAATGCTGACTCTGATAACTCGGTAATCGGTCTGGAAAACCTTTTAGAAATAAACACAGCAAACAGAGTTACTAAGAGGACGATAACCAACACCAGAATAATTATGGTATTCCGTATTATATAAGCCCCTTTAAATGCTTCTGAAACAGGCTCCGTTAAGATAATCCCCCAGCTCCACCCATCAAAATCACCATCCCCCTCTAATGCATATCTAGCACTGATAACAGCCTCTCCTCTTTCGTTTTCATACTCTGTAATCCCTGTTTTGCCAGCAAGCAAATCCTTGACCACTGAAAATTTATGCAAACGGTGGAGACTGAGGAACTCCTTTTCATCAGGACCGGCAAGTATCTCGCCTCTCTTGTTGAGCAGGTAGGCATGGTAATCTCCTGCGGTTCTCTCATCTAATCTGCGCACTCTATCTATAATATGGTCCATCTTTACCCTGGTAGCCAAAACGCCAATAATACCGCCATCATCTGATATGGGCGTATTAAACCCGATTACCATCTTCCATCCGGTTGTTTCTGCACGATAGGCGTTCAATGGGATAACTTCCCCTTGCCTGCATTGAATGGTTTTCTGAAACCATGCCGCACTTGCCCTGGATTGGCCGACTAGATCTTTCTGTGTGCATGCTATGATGGTTCCCTGTAAGTCAATTACGGAAATTGCAGCGTAAAAGGGATAAGCTTTTAAGGCCTTCTCAACATATTGCTGCTTAGCAGCCGTGTCATTGCCCTTAAAGACATCAGCGTGAGAGAGTAATTTGATGTCTTGATACCGTGAACTGACATAATAGGATATCTTCCTTCCGCAATCTCGAGCAAGACTGCTTAGGTTTGCCTTGGTGGTTTGTTCGAGTTTATTTTTGGTAATATAGAAGGAAACACCTCCGCCGATTACTACAGGCACCAGAGATAGGAGCAAGAAGTAAAAGAAGAGTTTCTGAGCAATTCCAAATTTCATCTTTCTTGGTTTTTCCGTATAATCTTGTTTACTAAGGAGAGCATTTTATTGTTTGCATTGGACATAACCGAAAAGGGCGTAGGATGGTCACAACAGAAAAGACCTCATGCCCCTCCCATATTGCAAACTGTTTGATGCTCTCAGTAGTAGTTTATTGAGTTCGTTGTGAACCAATTTGACCAGGACAACTGATTAAACCAATCAGACCAACCTGTTATAAGCCAACGCCTGCTACGAATCCTTGGCAAGAGGGGCAGTGGCCATCCTTGATTGTATTCTTAACTATAGAATAACCCCACCTTTCAATCAACAGCTCTCCGCACTGGTGACAATACGTGTTTTCATTTCCCCTTCCGGGCACATTTCCCTCATAAACATAATGCAGGCCAGTTTCTATGCCGATCTCCCGTGCCATATGCAACGTCTCTACTGGTGTCCGCGGCAGGTTTATCATTTGGTAAGTCGGATAAAACTGTGAGATGTGCCAGGGGATATTGCTATCTATATCTCTTAAAAACTCTGCTATCTGACGTAACTCATCTTGGCTGTCATTAAGCGTTGGAATGATGAGCGTGGTTACCTCAACCCATATCTCGAGTCTTTTGGCGAGTCTGATATTGTCTAAGACGGGCTCCAGCCGACCCCCACATATCTCCTTGTAAAACTCTTCAGTGAAACTCTTTAAATCAATATTAATACCATCAAGATATGGTGAGATCTCTTCAAGGGCCTCGGGAGTCATGTATCCATTACTCACAAAGATGTTTTTGATCCCCTTACCATGGGCTCTCTGAGCTGTTTCATAAGCAAGCTCAAAAAAAATAGTTGGTTCAGTGTAGGTATAAGCAATCGATTTACAGCCCGAACTATGTGCTTCTCGGACTATTTCCTCGGGTCCCATCTTCTCACCAACAATGTATCCCTTTTTCTCCCGTGGTAATTGTGATATGTCGGAGTTCTGGCAGTGTCTGCAGGTGAAATTGCATCCAACAGTGGCAATGGAATAGGCCCTGGAACCTGGGTAGAATTGAAAGAGTGGTTTTTTTTCAATAGGATCGATATGTGATGCAATGATCCTATCATAGACAAGGCTAAACAGGGAGCCATCTGCATTTTGCCGTACCCCGCAGATCCCATAGCGTCCATCTTTTATGGTACACCGATGGTTGCAAAGGTTGCATTTTACCTTACCTTCAGAGAGCTTTTCATAGAGCATGGCTTCTTTCATGATTTCTGCTCTCCCTTACCAGTTATTTATTGGTAATATTCAAATGTTGTGGCCTTATGAATTATTGAACATCTGCTGGCAATTGTTCGATATCCTTTGCAGATCTATCGAAAACTAAAACCTTGCCACAGCTTCTGAACCTTGCTTATTTATTTGAAAAAGGGTCATCGGTAGGTCATTTGCATGAACAACTATAGCATATCAAGTACCAAGGTACTCAAACAACCCGCACGTGTCAAGGCATCGCCTCACTTTTCATGGTTGACGTGGCTTTCTTGAGCTGCTAAACGATTAACGATTATGAGGTCTGAGGGCATCATGCAATCAATCTATTTGGTCTACATACTTTTCCGGTTCTTCCTATTGGTAATTTCTCT
>CP070673.1:4743786-4780988 GCA_020351915.1 Deltaproteobacteria bacterium | reverse complement strand
TGGCTTTGTCCATATATTGTGTGTAGGTTGCTTAACCGAAAATGTAGCTTCCTGCTATAAATGGAAAGCCTCCAACAAGTCTCCTGGCTTGCCATTACTATATGTAACATGCACAGGCTGGGTGCAGTGCCGAACCCACAATATCTGAGGGTGGGTAGAATCTAGAAAAAGTTGCGATTTCTTGCCACGACCACATACTATCAAATTCTCCCTTTTCTTTGTGGGTATGTTGGAGATATCTGAGCTTTTTTGAAGCTCGAAAGTCTTGCGAAATATCACAGGCCCATATAGAATGGATGTGCTCGTAATCGTTCTATCCAAGGACACGTCTTGCGTACGGAATCCTTCGGATGAGCATGCTCAAGGAGAAGCATAGAATAACAGCAATCAGGGAAACAAAAAAGAATTTCAAGATCGTAGGGATATCAATACGTAGAAATAGCATTTGAAGTGCGGCAAGAATCGTTTGATGAATGATGTAGACCGTATAAACGTTGATGGCCATACATTTGGCGATGGATCCGGCCTGATTGAGTCTTTCTCGGAAAAAGTAAAGAAGAAAAACAATGATCCCTACCATGAGAAAGGATTCCCAAACTGCATAGGCAAAAGCTTGCCAATGCAGTCCACCGGAAAGGAACTCAACAAACTTTTCAGGGTGTTCGAACGCCCCACCCAGGGCCCCGATCACAAAGAGAAGAGGTATAACCACTAAAGACATTATTCCCCAACGGCGGGCTTGTTTTTTCGATAATCGCCGGAACCAATCCCCCCGATACGCCAATACGCCAATATAGAAGCAAAAAATATAGTGAACAAAGTGTCCTGGTTGGATACGCAAGAACCAAACACCCACCGGGAACACCAGACGTACAGTAAAGGTAAGAATTGCTAGAATTGCAATAAAAAGGAATAGCATAGCATCTGGAGGAAAGGTTTCCCTGTAAAGTTCGATTCGTTTTTTCGATGCAATTCGATCAGCCAGTGCTCTGAAAATTATATAACCAACCGCAAAGATCAACAATGCTTTGAGGAACCAAAGATGTCCCGGCTCATATCGGACTCTTATGTGATATAGATTACCCCTAAATACGTCTAACATGTATTCGTTAATGTTGAAGATAATAGTCGTATAAATGATGATAGGAATCCCCAACCGGATTAGACGATCTTTCAGAAATTGCTTTAAACCCTTTCTATCAAACGACCGGGGCGTGAAATACCCGGCAAGAAGAAAAAAAGCGGACATAAAGTACGATTGATTGATACAATTGAATATTGGCAAGAAAAAGGAACTTATCGCATCTACTGCTGGGTCTACCAAATCCGCACCCCCAACCCAAGCTCCCGATCCACCATAAGTAAGAGTTGCATGATGGAAAATCACTAGAATAGTTAAATAAATCCTAAGATTATCCAGGTAAAGTTGTCTATTCGGCGGGTTTGTACTTATTTGTTCGGGCATTTGGTGCGCCTGCTTTAATTCAGATGCCGGAAAACCACCATAAACCAAGGGGATCTGGAAGTTATTGATATATCTGTGTTGCGTTTAAATTGTCAATATCGCAAGATACCCGAAACTGCAAATAATACAGAATGCCTCACGAAAATCTGACTTGTCAAAACCTTTGATTACTTGCCACGACCACATTCTACTGAACCCCTTTTTCATTGTGGGTATGTTCATCGTATCTCAAACTCAAGAGTGGAAAAAAGCTTTCAGCAAAGACCGTTTTTCTAAGAAATCGGTACCTGCTTGCTATTTTATATTTGATTCCGTAATCTCTAGTAAGATCAGACGATGTTCAGATGGAAGCTAGGGCACGTAGTGTCTAAACTTTCCCCATTGCTGGTCAGCACAACATGTAGTAGCTTTTTGCATCCTAAGGAAAATGCAAAAGAACTCCTCTATCATTGAAGCTAAACCAATAGGCCTGTCTTTACGGTGATAATGAATTTTGTGAGCTTTTGTTATCCCACCATGGCTTGCTTTCTCTGTGTTATTCTGGATCAGTTCCTATATACTTGGAGGAAGGTATTGTTCAGGCAAACGAGGCTTTAGGCAGTTTCAACCCAGGACCTATGTTCAAGCATGTTTGGCATAGCAACCAAACAAGGTTCTTAGTGAACGAGACGAAACATTGACATGGCTCACCTAGTGGGCTATACCGCTAATCGTTACTCTGCCCTGCTATTAGCAAACCTCAGACTGGTCATACAGAACCCATGAGTAAGAAAATCTTCTACGGATGGTGGATCGTTCTGGCTTGTTCCCTTATCGGCCTTTATGTTGCCGGTACCGTCGTCTTCGGTTTTACCGCTTTTTTTAAACCGATCAGAGAAGAGTTCGGCTGGAGTTATACACAGATTTCCCTTGCCGCGAGCCTCCGGGGCCTAGAGATGGGGATCTTCGCGCCTTTAATAGGTTTCCTCGTTGATCGGTTCGGGCCGAGAAAGCTCATGGTGTGGGGCACCGTTACCGTCGGATTCGGGCTCATCCTCCTCAGCCTGACCCAATCTCTTGCCATGTTCTATGCCGCCTTCCTGCTCCTCGGATTTGGCGCCGGCGGATGTGCCGCTGTGGTCACCATGGCTGCCGTTGCCAACTGGTTTCGCAGGAAAGTAGGGTTAGCCCTCGGTTTGATGGGCTCTGGTGTTGGCGCCGGTGGATTAATGGTTCTGCTGATCGTTGGTCTCATAGACCTTTATCAGTGGAGAGCTACTCTGATCATCCTCGGACTGGGAATGTGGGCCCTAGGGCTACCTTTATCACTGGTTATCCGCAATAGGCCAGAGCATTATGGCTATCTTCCCGACGGTGAGGTATCGAGCCCTCAAGTCGAAGGCCAAGAAATTCAAGATACAGGAGTGGAAATTACTCTCAGGGAAGCGCTTAAAATGAGGTCTTTCCTCTACCTGAATATCACGGAGTTTATACGCTTTATGGCCCTTATGGCAGTGTTCACCCATGTGATGCCCTACCTGGCCAGTGTGGGCATGCCACGTCCCACTGCTGGGTTGGTTGCAGGGGCTCTTCCCTTGATCAGCATCATCGGAAGATTTGGGCTCGGCTGGTTAGGGGATGTGTTCGATAAAAGGCATGTGTTGGCCATGGCAACCGCCTTCATAAGTTTAGGATTGCTTGCCTTCAGTTATGTGCAGGTGAGATGGGTAATTGTCCCTTTTCTTCTCTTTTTGCCTCTAGGCCATGGAGGAATCACGGTCGCAAGGGGCTCGATTGTGAGGGAATATTTCGGAAGAGATTCCTTTGGGAAAATGATCGGGATTATGATGGGGTCTGGGTCCTTTGGAGGGATTATAGGCCCTGCCGTAGCCGGGTGGGTGTTTGATACCGTTGGAAGCTATCAGCCTATTTGGCTCGTCTTTTGTGGATTTAGTGGCCTGGCAACGGTTTTAGTATTGAGAATCAAACGGTCTCCCTTGTAGACACTACTATTTCTGCTCATTTGGGAGGGTGGTTGAATTTGTGGCCTGGCTTTGCCCATATATTGTGTGTAGGTTGCTTAGCCAAAAAGGTAACATTCTGCTATGAACCTCTTCCGGCAGAATTTCCACCTCAGCTTGGGCTTACTAATGCAAATCTAAGCCCTTCCAAGCTCAATACAATATAGACTACGTCATCAATCATTGCTCTGGTATGCCATCCGTAAATTGACGGTGGCTGCAAGTAGGAGTTGTGATACCTTGCCACGACCCACATACCATCAAATTCCCTTTTCATTGTGGGTATGTGCCTCATATCTCAGCCCTAAGAGGAGAAAAAGGCCCGCTCAAAAATAGGCTTTCGGAAGGATGGGTTCTCTAAGAAATCGATAATCATTTAAATAGGTTTTGAGTTTCAGTCATTTGATATTCGGATTTGTTTCGCATTTCGACCTGCCCGCCACCTGTGTGCTTGTGTCATGCAATAGCAACTGCTTCGCAGTGGCCTGTCCGATATCCCTTGCAGGCAGTTGATAGCTCAGGCCAGGCAGGCGGGTATTAGAATTTCGGATTTACGATGTAGTTATTCTGCAAGTTGTGCGATCGTGCAAATTACGCAAGTTACTATTGGGACAAAATACTAGTATGGAAAGGATCCTCTATGCGGTGTTCTCCTATGAGAACCACAGGCAGGGTGTGGCTACCCCTTTTTTAACGGTGATAAAAAACTCTTGACGTTAGTGTCAAAAAGAGGTAATCCACTATCCGCCAACCCCTGACAAGATCCTCAGGGCTCTGGGTAAGATATAGAGGAGACGAAGATTGATGAAATCTTTCAACCACGTTGATGCCAAAACCGTAACGGAAGCCGTTAAACTGCTCAAAAAAAACCGGGGTAGGGCCAAGCTGATTGCCGGCGGCACTGACCTGCTGAGTACGCTTAAAGATAAAATTCTACCCGCTTACCCGGAGGCTATCGTCAACATCAAGACCATCCCCAAACTGAATCATATCAGTGAGGATGGCGGCGGACTGAAGATAGGGGCTTTAGCCAAGCTGGAAGAAATAGCCCAATCTCCGGTGGTTAAGGAGAAGTATAAACTCCTGGCTGAGGCCGCCGAAGCGGTGGCGACTCCACAGATTCGCCGAATGGGGACTATCGGCGGCAACCTGTGTCAGGACGTGCGCTGCTGGTACTACCGCTATCCCCACAGTGTGGGGGGGCGAATCCTGTGCTATCTGAAGGGGGGCAAAGGCTGCTACGCGCTGCCCAGGGAGAGCCAGTATCACTCCATATTCGGAGGTTGGAGAGATACCAGCCCGCCCTGCTCTTTAGCCTGCCCGGGAGGGGTGGATATACCCTCATACTTGAGCCAAGTCAGGGAGGGAGACCTGCCCCAAGCAGCCAGGACGCTGCTTAACACCAACCCGCTGCCGTCGGTAACGGGGCGGGTGTGCCCACATTTCTGCGAGCAGGAGTGCAATCGCGGCGACTTCGACGAATCGGTATCGGTAAGGGACATCGAGCGATTCATGGGTGATTATATCCTTGATAAGGCAGATGAAATCATCAAAGCACCGGGGACCGATACCGGCAAGAGTGTAGCCATTATCGGCTCAGGACCGGCCGGTCTCTCGGCGGCGTACTATCTCAGAATGTCGGGACACCGCGTTACCGTGTTCGACAAAATGGAAGAGGCGGGCGGCATGCTCGCCTACGTGATACCGGCTTACAGGCTGCCCAAGGATATTGTGAAGCGGGTAGTAAAAGCGATTGAAAATACAGGGGTTGAATTTAAGTGTAAGGTTGATGTCGGCAGGGACATAACTCTGGATGACCTCAAGCGGGACTTTGATAGCGTGTTCATTGCCAACGGAGCCTGGAATCCAGTATCCATAGGGCTGGAGGGTGAGGAATCAACCAGATTCGGTATGGAATTTCTGACCAATATCAACCTCGGGGTTAAGGAAATCCCCGGGAAGAAGGTTTTGGTAATAGGCGGGGGTAATGCCGCCGTTGATGTGGCTGTCAGCGCCCTGCGCCTGGGGGCTGAGGAAGCGACTATTGCCTGTCTGGAATGCCGGGAGGAGATGCCGGCGCTTCCTTGGGAGATTGAGCTGGCTGTTGAGCAGGGAGTCAAGTTGATGACTTCCTGGGGACCGCACCGGGTGCTCAAAGCCGACGATAAGGTCACGGGAATGGAGCTTATCCGGTGCACCGCTGTCTTTGACGAGCAGGGGTGTTTTGCCCCCACCTTTGATAGCGCTGTCAAACAGACGGTGGAGGCCGACCAGATACTGCTGGCCGTAGGCTATGACACGGATCTTACCTTCATTGATCCCGCAACTCCCTTAAAGGTAGAGCAAGGCTTGATAACGGTTGACCCGGAAACTCAGGCAACCAGTGTACCGGGTGTGTTTGCCGGTGGCTCGGTGACCCACGGCCCGGCCACAGTCATAGAGGCAATTGCTGCCGGGAGAAGGGCGGCCGCCGCCATGAATGTCTATCTAAGGGGAAAAGCACAGGCTAAGGACAAAGACGAGAAAACGGCTCAGCCTTTCTTGAGGTTCAACAGCGATTACCTTAAGAAAACAAGTCGGGTTACAATGCCCAAACGGCCAGTAGCGGAGAGAAGCATAACTGTTGAGGATACCCTTGGTCTGGGTTTGAGTGAGATTGAAGGAGAGGCCAATCGCTGTTTCAACTGTGGCTGTGTTTCGGTGAGCTCATCGGATATGGGCGTAGTGCTGGTAGCTCTGGGGGCACGAGTAGAGATTGCCGGACCCAAAGGCACCAGGACAGTCCCCATTGAGGATTTTTTCGGTTCCCTGAGGACGATCCTGGAATCGGATGAGATGGTAACCGAAATCCAGGTTCCTCGGCCTCCAGATGGAGCCAGGCAGACATTCCTAAAATTCAGGCTGCGGGAGTCGGTGGATTTCCCCATCGTGAGCGTCGCCTCGGTCATCACTGTTGACGGCGGGGTTTGCCAGGACGCACGGATCGTATTAGGTGCGGTTGCCCCAAGCCCGGTGCAGGCTACCACTGCTGAAAAAGTCTTAATCGGACGGGCGATTGACGATGGGCAGGCCACCGCTGCAGCCCAGGCGGCTCTTGAAAATGCAATACCACTCGAGAAAAACAGCTATAAAGTCACTATAGCCAGAGAACTGGTGCGGCGCGCCATTCTACCGCCTGAAAGTTCTGGGGAAATGAGGTAACCATGCCAGATAAGAAAAACATCAATCTAGTGGTCAATGGTAAGCCGTATGAGCTGCTCATAGGAAAGGATGTTTTACCTTCGGATACATTAGCCCAAACATTGCGAGATACCCTGGGTTACCTCGGTACCAAGATCGCGTGCGACCGGGGGGCTTGTGGCGCCTGCACCGTAATCCTTAACGGGCAAGCTGTCCTATCCTGCACAACCCTGACTGTGGAGTGCGATGGAATGAGCGTCACCACTATCGAAGGGTTGGAAGATCCAAAAACAGGCCAATTGCACCCCCTACAACAGGCATTTATAGACCACACCGCCTTCCAGTGCGGCTTTTGTACTCCCGGCATCATTATGACCACCAAAGCCCTTCTGGACGAGAATCCCAACCCAACCGAGGATGAAATCAAGCAGGCCCTTGCCGGCAATTACTGCCGCTGTATTTCACACTACGAGGTGCTGAAAGCCATCATGGCGGCAATACAAGGGGGGAAGCATGGCTAGCAACTATCGTCATATCGGAAAAGACACACCCCGCAAAGACGCGAGAGACATCGTTACGGGAAGAGCTCAATATCTGGATGATGTACGCCTGCCGCGGATGCTTTTCGGCAGGGCGCTCAGGAGTCCCCTTCCCCACGCAAATATAAAAAAAATAGACGTCAGTCGGGCTGCAGCCCTCCCCGGCGTCCATGCGGTCTTAACCTATGAGGATGTGCCGGACTGGGAGTGGGGTATCCCCAAGCACATGAGGATATTAGATAGTAAGGTGCGTTTTGTCGGTGATGCTGTAGCCCTGGTGGCGGCGGAAAGCTATGAGATTGCCGACGAAGCGTTGGAGCTGATCGATGTGGAATATGAGCCGCTGCCGACTTGCTTCGATGTCGAGGATGCCACTGCGCCGGGTCAACCTCAGCTCTACGGTCAATACCCGAAAAACATTATCCCCCAAATTTCCAGGCTCCTGCAAAATGTAGTTCGCGGCGATGTTGAGAAGGGTTTCAAGGAGGCTGATGCAACAATCGAGGGCACGGCCAGCTATGAATGTTTCCCCAACCCCCTGCCCCCCGAACCCCCCGGTATTATTGCTTACTGGGAAAACCCGGATAAACTGGTTATCTATACCGCATCACAGTCCGTGGGTATGAATAAGTATATCGGACAGCCTTTTATCGGCATGGCAGATATGCAGGTTATCAGCACACAGTGCGGTGGCAGCTACGGCACGAAAAATGCCAACATGACCCCTGTCGGCTATGCCGCTCTTCTCTCAAGGGCTACCGGTAGACCAGTCAAGGTGTATTACAGCAAGGAGGAGCATTTCGCTGCCTACTCCCTGCGGATAGGGTCACGTATCCATGCCCGGGTCGGCATCAAGAAGGACGGTACTGTCACAGCCGTAGCCGGAGACTGGCTGGTCAATACTGGCTCCGGTTCGGAGGTGGCACCACACGAGATTGCCGTCGGCTGCGGTGAGCTTCAGTTAGCCCTGCGGTGCCCCAACTGGGACCTCCATTCTACCCTCGTCTGTACCAATCGGGCGCCTAGCGGCATTATCCGGGGCTACGGCGGCCAGGAGCTGGAAAGTGCGATGCTGCCCATAATGGGAATGGCCATGGAGAAAGTTGGTGTGAATCCGGTGGAGTTTTTCAAAAAGAATTTTGTCAGGGCGGGCGATGGATACTACTGGCGAGACGGTAAGTGGTATGTCTACCGTGGCATTGATTTCTCTAAAGCTATCGACGAGGGAGCGCGGACATTTGGCTGGCATGATAAATGGCACGGTTGGGGTAAACCAACTGCGGTTGACGGTCAAAAGCGGCGGGGCGTCGGTCTGGGTATTCACTGTAATGCGGATGTTGGAGAGGACGATTCTGAAGCCATGGTCAAACTGACACCTGATGGCCGGGCGCTTGTTTTAGCTGCTGTCTCGAATTCCGGGCAAGACCAGCGGAGCAGCTTATGCAAGATGGCTGCCGAGGTTCTGGACCTTCCCCTTGACCGTGTTAACATGACCCCACCCGATACGGATATTAATCCATTCGAGTTCGGGCTGGTGGGTTCTCGAGGCACGTATACTGTGGGCTCGGCTGTAATCAAGGCTGCCGAAGATGCCAGGCGAATTCTCCTGGAACTGGCTGCGCCGGTGCTGAACGTCGAACCGGATGCGTTGGATACTGAAGACGGCTGGATATTTGTTGTTGGTGAGCCTGAGCGCAGGATTCCCTGGCGTAAGGCAACCGGCATAGTGCGCACCTGCATTGGCCATGGCCGTTTCGAAGAGGACTTCTCGCTGAGCAATTTTCTCATAACCTTCGCCGAGGTCGAGGTAGATACTGCGACGGGTCAAGTAAAGTTGATGAATGTCGTCAACAGTACCGACTGCGGTCAGATTATATCCCCCGCTGTTCTGGAAGGACAGTTACACGGCGCCCTGGGGTCAGCGGGCTTGGACACAGCCTTATTCGAGGGCAACGTGCTGGATATCAATACCGGGCGTATGCTCAACTCCAACCTCATAGACTATAAATGGCGAACCTTCAACGACCTACCACCATTTACGAACGTAATTCTGGAGACACCTATACCCAGCCACCGTTTTCATGCTATTGGCGTTGGCGAGATAGCTACCTCACCTGGACCAAGTGCCGTACTTATGGCAGTCTATAACGCCATTGGCCGAAGGATAATGGACTATCCGTTCACTCCGGACAAAGTCCTTAATGCGCTGGGCAAGATTAAGTAGTCTTGACCTGCTCCCGTAAAGGATACCGGTTCTTAAGGATGACACTCTTTAGGCTAGAGTTACTGGTATTCTAGCCCCAGGAGGGGGGATATCATGGAAAGACAAATAGAGAACCAACTAAATCAAACTATGGCATACATTATTTAAGAGGGGGAGAAAGGGTAATAAAACCGAGATGTCTTTTTCATAGGCAATTCAGGTTATGGCTGCAAGAGATCAGATACTGTTACACCTTGAAGAGAGAAAAGGGAATTGGGTTTCTGGTGAATCATTGACCAGGAAACTGGCGGTTAGCCGATCAACCATTGGCAGACATATCACTCAGTTCAAAAAGGATGGCTATCCCATAGAATCCTCTCCGAAAACGGGATATCTTCTGCAAAAGACTACGGATTTGCTGACACCACGTGAAATTCGAGACGGTCTGAAGACTAAGGTGCTGGGCAAGAGAGATATTGCGTACTTCACCGAAACAGATTCCACCAATACCAGAGCAAAAGACATGGCAGTCAGGGGGGCACCGGAAGGAGCCCTGGTTCTCTCTGAAAAGCAGACAAAAGGAAGGGGCAGGGAAGAAAGAAATTGGTTTTCTCCATCCCGAGATGGAATTTATCTTTCTCTTGTTTTGAGGCCAGCTATTCCCCTTAGGGAGGCACCAAGGATAACGCTGTTGACTGCGGTAGCAGTGGCTGAGGCCCTTCTTTCCCTGACCAGGTTAAAGATCGCTATCAAGTGGCCCAATGATATCCTCGTCGGCGGGAAAAAGCTGGCTGGCATTCTTACAGAAATAGGTACTCAAGGGGACAGCATAGACTATGTTGTAGTAGGCTTAGGCCTGAATGTTAACACGCCACGGTTCCCTGATGATATCAGAGACAAGGCCACCTCTATGCTTACTGAGACAGGAAAACGGTTTTCACGGGTTAAGGTAATCAGGGAATATCTGAAATGGTATGAGGCATATTATGAGGTATTTAAGAATATCGGGTTTGAGCCTATCAGGAAACGGTGGAGGAAGCTTACCAATATGATTGGGCGAGGGATTACCGTAGAAATAATTGATAAAAGATACAGCGGAGAGGTACAGGATATTGACAAAGATGGTGCGTTAATCATAACGGACAGAACCGGGAAGTCTCACAGGATAATTTTTGGAGACGTGACTGGGATCTAACTAGATTACTCTCTTAGGTGGTTCTTTCCGCTTTAACACTGAGCTCAGCGGCTATGGCAGTCCCAATCCCTTGTCTGTGGTCTACCTTCGCCAATACCAGCGCACCAAACAAGAAGAAGACAAGAATCGAGATAATGCTCAACCTGCTTGAGCCTGTTAACTGCCCTACTACAGCAAAGAGTGCAGGCCCAATGATGCCTGCAAATTTACTGCTTACATTGTAGAATCCAAAGAATTCGGCTGATTTTGATGGCGGCGTCATGGAAGCATACATGGATCGACTCAGGGCCTGGGACCCACCTTGTACCATCGAAACTAACAAAGCCAGAACCCAGAAGTGGAGGGGCCTTTTCATAAAATACCCAAGAATGGCGATACCGGCATAAACACATAAAGCCAGAAGGATTGAGTTTTTTGTCCCTAATTTCTTGGGCAACCTCCCAAAAAATGCCGTGCAGGGTACACCAATAAACTGCACCATTAAGATTGCCCCAATGAGGTGAAATTTACTAATCCCAATTTCCGCTCCAAAGATCACAGCCATGATTATTATGGTTCCTATCCCATCATTATAAAGCCAGAATGCCACGAGAAACTTTATTAACTCCTTGAACTTTCTAACCTCTCCAAATGTTTTTCTCAGCCGCTGATATCCGGCAACCAAAGGGTTCATGCTTTCATCTCGTGCAACGAGTGTAAAGGGTTCGGGAACATTTTTCAAAAGAGGTATAGAGAACAGAGCCCACCACAGGGCAACGGTGAGAAAAGATATCCTCGAAGCCAATTGAGCATCTGGAATGCCAAAGAAATCATGTTTCATTATCATAAGAAGATTAAGGGCCAAAAGGATCCCGCCACCCAGGTATCCATAGGCGTATCCCTCTGCGGAGACCCTGTCGATTTCCTCTGCCCTTGCCACATTAGGCAATAAGCTATCATAAAAGATATTGGCACACCCAAAACCCACTCTTCCAAATATGTAGACAAGCGATGCATAAAACCACATACCACTACCAATCCCAATTAGGAGGGCTGTCGCTAAGATCCCCAGAACAGCAAACCCACCAAGAAACCTCTTCTTGGCAGCAGAATGGTCACCGATTGCACCGAGTATTGGTGCTGAGATCGCGATAATCAACATAGCTATCGTGTTTGAATAGCCCCAGTAACTGGTGGCAGTTGTTTTATCCAGAGTGGAGCCTGCAACTGAACTGTAGAATTCTGGAAGCACTGCTGCCATAATGGTCGTGGCAAAGGCGGAATTGGCCCAGTCATACATCTTCCAGCTTCTTAGAATTCTTTTATGATCCTTGTGTATTTTGGTGGCGCTCATTGATACTTTAGATGCCTTCCTGTTATTAACAACTGACAACAATCGACTAACAGTTTTTCTTTTTTCCCTTTACACATAATTACCCCTACCATATACTCTCAACAGCTAACAAGGCAAATTATCGCTACCTCGCAAGCTGCATGCCACCTAGGGAAGCGAACATGGGCAAAAAGGGAAAAGACAGAAAAGTAGATCCTCTATTAGCGGAAAAAATAGATCGGATTCTCCACGACATCGAGGCCGCCCAGAGCCAGAACGCCACACCCGAAGAGCTTCTTCTGATGGTCTCCTCCTATTTAGAGAAGGAGCCTTTCCTTACGATTCCCTTAATCGAGGCCTTGGCGAGGGTTTCCAATGCTGAAACCGCCCAACTCCTTACTGGAATGCTGGCCGGAGCGGAAGAAAAGTGGATTATCAAGTCCATAAAGAGAACGCTCTATAAACTGCGGCAAAGGGGTGTCAGGTGGGAAGAAAAACCCTCAAAAGGTGAGCCTGTCCTCGGACCTCCGAAACTTGCCGAACCTGAGGGATACCTGGGCACAATTGATTCGACAGGAAGTAGGATAATCGTGATTGCCAAGCCTCAACCTCTAAGGGGGCTCCTGGTAGTTATTAGCATAGTGAATGACCTGGAAGGAATACAACAGTTTAACCTTAAAGAATTCAGTAAAAAGGGCTTTAAGGAATTTGTGAAAGGCTCTCTTTCTTCTGTAGATTTTCCTATTGTTAACACCCCTGGGGCTTACTGTGTTCATCTTCTTAAAGAGGCCTCTTCTCTCCACCAAAGGCTTTCCAAGCCCCTTCCCCGGGGATATCATGATGCTGAAAAGGAATTTAGAGACATAACCTGGGATGACCCTGATCCTATCATATATCAATACATAAGAGAGGATGAGGTAAAGGACCGTCCACATTTCTTAAAGGACTCAGTCAACTTACACAAGATCATGCCCTTTTCCACATGGCACTTAGGCGGCCAAGAGGTGGAACAATATGCCTCCAGCATCACCGAGGCACAACAAAGCAAGATTGTGCTCAGACCTGATCAAAAAGAAGCCCGCTTGAATTCCATTTACAGGGATGCCCTGGAGGAACTTTTCCCGGATGACATGAGACTCCTTTGGAAAAGGCGGTTGGAGGAAATGGCGCATATCCTGCTTAAAACAGGAAAAGAAGAGGAGGCAAGGCTAGCTGTGAGCGCTGCAATAGATCTACAAAATCCCTTTAGCTCTATTGACCCCAACCCCTTCATCTGGAACCTCCTATTGAAATCTCTATACATCCTGATTGAGGGTGATTACGAGGATAAAGAAAAAGAGGAAAAGACCTCGCTAATCGTCACTCCTTGACACCTTGCCTATTTTGAGTTGACTTCCGTAAGGACTCTTGGTATTTTTAAAACATAGTCTAGAACAGGATCCTGAATTTAAAAATCATTTAATGGAAGACCCTCTACTACAACAAATCGGTTTCTCCGCCCCGCAGCACCTAAGACATTTCACAACCACCATATCTTCCTTCCCTAAGAAGAAATGCACATTTACATAAAGCTCGTAGCCATAGCGCTATTATTACTTCTTTCAGGTTTTTTTTCCTCAACTGAAATCGCCTTTTTTTCACTCAGCAAGGTCAGGCTTCGCCGAAGGAAAATCCGGAAAGGTTCAGGTTTCAAGTTTATATTGGAGCTCCTGAAAAACCCAAGCACGTTTCTCACTACGGTACTTATCGGAAACGAGATCGTCAATATCTCCATCTCCGTAGTTGCCGCAGCACTATTTTACTCCATCACCAAGGATATAATCAGCGACCGGTATCTTCCCTTTTGCTCCATGGCAGTGACCGTTCCTGTGCTTCTGCTTGTCGGGGAGATAATACCCAAGACGATAGCAGTGAAGTATCCGGAAAGAATCGCGCTCTCAAACTCCTACCCCCTCCATCTCTTTTCAATCGCGATAACACCTGTTCGTCATGTCCTCAACTCCGCTGCAAAGGTATTTATTGGATTGTTCGTGAAAGACCCAACCAAGCAGCCCCTCGATTCGGTCACTATCGATGAAAGCATCTTCAGGTCCATGGTGGATATCGGCAGCAGGGAGGGCACCATTGAGCCTGATGAGCGGGATCTTATTCACCGGGCGTTTCACCTGGATGACATCCCAATATCGAACATAATGGTACCGCGTGAGGGGATTGTAGCGGTTCCCCAAGACATTGGCGAAGACGCGTTTATGGAACTCATAGAGACGAAGAAATTCTCCCGATACCCGGTCTATGAAAAGAGCCTTGACCGGATTGTTGGTTTTGCCCATGCAAAAGAGCTGCTTCGCCTCAAAGGTTCCGCTCAGAGAAAAAAACCTCTCACCATAAGATCCATACTGCGTAATCCCACTTTTGTATCAGAGGGCAGGAATGCACTGTCTGTATTTCTTCAATTCCAGAAAAGGAAAACTCACATCGGGATCGTAGTGGATGACCAGGGGAACACAGTGGGGATGGTCACCCTTGAGGACATACTCGAGGAGCTATTCGGCGAGATCATGGATGAAACCGACAGAGAGGGCAAGAACAATGTTTGAGCTCGTCCTCTGGATATTCGTCATATGTCTCTGCCTGTTCTTTGAGGGGTTTTTCTCGGGCACGGAAACTGCCATGGTTTCCCTCGATCGGGTGCGCATAAAGGCACTTGCGGAGAAGGGATCCAGAAGGGAAACCCAGTTGGACGCCATGCTCCACACACCGGAAAGGTTCTTCTCCACCACACTGCTCGGCACTAATATATCCGCGGTGCTGGCCAATGCCATTGCGACGTTTTTGATCATCACTCACCTAGGAGAAGCGTATAAATATATCACCATAATCATCATGACGCCGGCTATCCTCGTTCTCGGGGAAATCGTCCCGAAAACCGTATATCGATATCGTGCCGAGCAGATAGCCCCATATCTTGTCTATCCTCTGAGGGCAATTTCGGTGATCTTTTACCCCCTTGTGGTGGCTCTTTCATGGGCGACAAGGCTCTTTGTCAAGCTCTTTGGCATGGAAGGCGTTCATCTCAGGCCCCACACCACGAGGGAAGATCTCGAGAACTACCTTGCAATATGGAATATGGACAGCGGCCTGAGAACGGCTGAGAAGAAGATCGTTGAACGGATATTCGATTTCACCGAAACCGAGGTGGAAGACATCATGATACCGCTCATTAACGTGGCGGCACTCGAGATAGGAGATGGCATCGACGAGGCCATAAGCCTTGCCCAGAAAACCGGTTACTCAAGGATACCAGTCTATTCGGAGGAAGCCTACAATATCATAGGCATCGTTCATACCTTTGATCTCCTTACAGCCCGCGAAAAAACGCAGAATCTTAAGGACATAGTTCGTACACCTCCTTATGTGCCAAACACCGCGCCCGTTGATGAGCTTCTGAAGCAGCTACGAACCAAGGGAAACAGCATTGCCATAGTAGTGAACGAATATGGTGGCACCATTGGTATTGTGACCATCGAGGACATCCTTGAGGAGGTTGTTGGAGAAATATATGATGAATACGACAAAGAAGAGCATTTTTTTGTAAAAATTGGAAAAAACAAGTACCTTGTGAATGCCCGCATGGAGATAGATGAGCTGAATGATCATCTCAAACTACAACTTCCCAAGGATGACTACGAAACAGTTGCCGGTTTTCTCCTAAAGCATATGGAACGGATACCCCGGATTGGGGAACGCTTTGAGTTTGGCAACCTGAAATTCACTATCACGCAGGCCGACAAGCGCTCTATCAAGGAAGTATCAATTACTGTCTCTGATATGCCGGAGAAAAGTGATAGTGAAGTTCCCCGCCCACAGGGCCGGGCGTCTTAAAACAGTTCCAGTTGCTTGGGAGACTCTTCTTGTTCACGATGATACTTAATATATTTCCTAATCACCCCTGTTGGTACCTTGTCCCCAACTGTTCGGGCAAAATATCCATCTTCCCATATTTCAAGATCTCTGCTTATGTAGACCCCTAGAGACTCCTTAAGCCATTGATCCCCCATCAACGGTAATAACCTCTCCGGTAATAAAATCAGAAAGATCCGAAACCAAAAAGAGCACCGCACCGACCACGTCACCTGTTTCGGCAATCCTGCCCATGGGAATGGTTTTTATGATATCGCTATAAATGCCTTCATTACTCCATAACGGTTGGCTGAATTTAGTTTTTATCATAGCGGGGGCAACCGCATTTACGTTTATTTGGTCCGGGGCCAACTCAACGGCCAGAACCTTGGTTAACATCTCCAGTCCGGCCTTGGCCACACAGTAGATCCCCATACCCCTGCTGGCCTTCCGGGCCGCAATAGAGGATATATTGACAATCTTTCCACCCCCTACCCTTTTCATAAGCTTAACTGCTTGAGAGCTGACAAGAAAAGCACTCTTGAGGCTTGTTTCAAGAATCTTGTCCCACAAACCCTCATCAGCCTCTACCACAGAGGGTGTGAGGATGTTTGTGCCCACATTATTAATGAGGATATCGAGCCTTCCAAACCGCTCATCTAAAGCATGAAAAAGGGCCTTAACCTCATCTGATTTGCCAACGTTGGCTACCTTGGTCATCGCATCCAGACCGCGGTTAGTGAATTCCTCAACTGCTTCATCCAGGCTCTCCTTTTTTCTGCTGCAAATGGCTCCCTTTGCACCCTTTTCTGCCATTGCTAAAGCAATATCTCTGCCGAGACCCCGGCTTCCTCCGGTGACCAACGCCACCTTTCCCGACAAATCCATGTCTCTCTCTGCCATTTTGTTCTCCTTTTTCGAAAAGCCCTTGAATTCAAGAATGTCTCCCTGTAACTATCAATAACCAAAAAACATACTTCTCATGCAAGCAAAAAACTTTCCTTTGCCAATAAACTGGGAAAATCGTTTCTTTCATTTCCTTGACCAACATTCTCTTGCAGTCGGCCGACCCGAATAACAATTAAGTAATACTCATCTGAGGTTTTTAAATACAAGATCTTGACTAGCCAAGAATTGTCTGGTGTACTCCAAAGCTGGTTATGCCAATAAACCAAGGCGCCTTTCAGAGGTTTCTCACTGTAATCAATCCGCTCCTCTTGTGACCGTTTCTATGTTTTAGCCGCCAGCCCCTCAACGACCTCCTTAAACTCTTCCTCCGTAAGTACCCGTTTTAGATCATGCGATTGGAGCTTAACCTCTTTGAGTACCGCCATGGCCTCATCATCAGTGAGATCGATATCGAGCTTTTCAGCCCATATAGCAATATTATCGAGCCCGCTCTTTTTACCCATCACGATTTGTGGGGTTGCATGACCTACAAAATCGGGATGTACGGGAAAGACGGTTGTCGGATGTTTTTCAAAAACATTTTTGAACCACCCGGTCACAATCCCTGACTCAATGGTATAGGCATCATCGCCGATAAAGGGCCGGTTTCCAGGCACCTTAGTGCCTGAGAGCTCTTGGACGAGCCTGGCAGTCTCGTTGAGCTTGCCATAATCGATGCCCACATCGATCCCGTACATCGTAAGAAGCGCCAGCACGGTCTCCTCCATACTGGTATTGCCGGCCCGCTCCCCGATGCCGGTAACGGTGGTGTGGATTACCTCTGCACCGGCCAGCACCGCATTGATGGTATTGGCAACCCCAAGACCGAAGTCAGGGTGAAAGTGGATCTCCAAGGGCTTTGTGATTCTTTCTTTAACCTTCTTAGTAAAGTAGGTGGCAGCCTGAGGAGAGAGGACCCCAAAGGTGTCTACCAGGGTGAAGGCATCCATGTGACCTTCGGTGGCAACACGATCCACAAGATCTAGGAGCCAGGTGAGATCAGACCTGGTAGCATCGATGGTGAAAAACACAGTATACAACCCTTGTTCTTTGGCAAAGGCAGTAGCCTTTATGGAAAGATCGATGGCCTTTTCCAGGGGCCACTCATAACCCTGTTCTATCAGGTGTTTACTTGAGGGTATTTCGATAACGATGCCGTCTACCCCGCAGCCTGCTGCGAGTTTGACGTCTGGTACCATACAGCGGCTGAAGCAGAAAATCTCAGCACTCAGGTTCCGCTTGGCAATTTCCCTGATAGCAGCTTCGTCATTGGGGGAGACTGCCGGCATGCCGGTTTCAATGCGGTGCACCCCTATCTCACAGAGCTTCTCAGCAATGCGGATCTTATCGTCTTTGGTAAAGATGACCTTGGCCTGCTGCTCTCCGTCCCTGAGGGTAATATCGTGGATCTTCACCTGCTCAGGAGGGGTGAAATCCTTGGTGACCTCATCCAAGTAATTCCAGGGGCTGACATGCCAGTTATCAGTCTTCCACGCTTGAGTCTTTCTTGACGGGCTAGTTTCATTCATCTCGTATTGTCCTCCATTCGTTGCTTGGGGTGACATTCGTCTATCGATATCTCACAGTGACATAGCAACCTTTTCTGGGAATACTGTCCGCACCAGGGCCGATACCCGCCTTCAGGTTGAATGCCCTCTCCTGGCGCAGCATGTCTTTGCCTAGTTCTAGATACCCTTCCTCGCTCCAGTTCACACCGTACAAACTATTAATCATGGGCACAATGACTACAGGTGCAGGGCCCAGGAAGGTAAAGAGACAAAAGCCGTCCTCTCATAATGTAGGTCAACCTCACACTCCACTTTCAGACATGGCAATAGTTCCCAGTGCACTGTTTACCCTGCACAGCAGATTCCTCAACAATCTTCTGTTTCTGCTCCTTCTTCCTTCCAACCAATGAATAAAGATATTCGGCATCAAAGCCTCCTTTCATCGCATTATTAATCATAGGGACAGGATAGACAACATAGACTGTGAGGAGAATTGAAAAATCAGCCGCCCAGGTATGCCTTCTTTACCTTCTCATCTGAGGCCAGATCCTTGGCCAGACCGGAGAGGACGATCCGTCCATTTTCTAATACATAGCCACGATCCGCTATCTGGAGAGCCGCATAGGCGTTCTGCTCAACCAGCAAGATGGTCGTGCCTTGGTCATTGATCGTCTTTACGGTATCGAAAACCAACCGAACCAATTTAGGGGCCAAGCCAAGACTGGGCTCGTCTAACAGCAGGAGACGAGGCCGGGACATTAGCCCTCGTCCCATCGACAGCATCTGCTGCTCACCCCCGGACAGAGACCACCCGAGCTGGTCCTTTCTTTCCCTCAATTGTGGAAAAAGCTGAAAAACATTCTCCAGTTCCCTCTGATAGCTCTCTCCCCGCTTCCTCCAAGAGGAGGTGGCAACTTCCAGATTTCCAAAAACAGTCAAACCGGGGAATATACGACGCCCCTCGGGCACATGAGAAATACCCCTGGACACGATCTTTTCTACTGCCATCCTCTCGATGTTTTCTCCCACAAATATAATCGACCCCTGTTTGGGCCTGTTCAGGCCTGAAATCGTCTTGAGGATCGTGGATTTTCCCGCACCATTGGCGCCGATCAAGGTCACGATCTCCCCGGTGTTGACCTCAAAATCTACATCTTCCAAGGCTCGAACATTCCCATAGTAGACATCGATCTGCTCCAATTCAAGCATATTGCCCCTCTTCCCCCAAATAAGCCTCTATCACTTTGGGATCATTTTGAATCTCCTCCGGGATACCTTCGGCTATCTTTGCCCCGAAGTCGAAGACAGTGACCCTATCCGATATGCTCATAACCAACCTCATATTGTGCTCTATGAGAATTACCGTAATGCCTTGATCGCGAATCTGCCCTATCAGATCAACGAGTTCCAGGGTTTCTGCCTCATTCATCCCGGCAGAGGGTTCATCAACCATGATGAGTCTCGGCTCAGTAGCCAGAGCTCTAGCGATTTCCATCAACCGCTTTTGACCATAAGGCAGGTTTTCTGGATCCATGTCCTTTCTGCCAACCAGACCCACAAATTTCAGAGCCTCGACTGCATTATCCACGATATTCCCCTCCTCTTTCCGCGCAATCCCTGTTTTAACAATGGTAGAAAAAAAGTTCACAGGGCTTCGTACATGTCCAGCCACCATCACGTTTTCCAGAACACTTAGCCCTCTAAAGACCTGTATGTTCTGGAAGGTTCGGGCAATTCCGCGCCGAGTAATGACGTGTGGCGGAAGTCCAGTAATATCTTCTCCAGCAAAGGTGATTTTGCCTCTTGTGGGCCGATAAACTCCATTTATCACATTCAAAATGGTTGTCTTGCCCGCGCCGTTGGGACCAATGAGAGCACGAATCTCACCTTCTTCAACTTGGAAATGCACATCCGAAACGGCGCTCAATCCCCCAAACATCATGAGCAAGTTCTCGACGTTCAGAATTGTATTCAACTTCTCCTCCTTACAATGCCGCTACGATTGATATCGCGCCCAAATCCGCTTAGCTAAACCTACAAAACCGTACGGCATAAAAATCATGACCAGAACTATACCAGCTCCGTAGATGATCATGTAATACTCTCTAATGAAACGCAGCCACTCTTTCAAGAATACTAAAAATGTAGCCCCTACCACCGGACCGGCAATAGTGCCTGAACCGCCAACGAGAGTCATTGTTAGAATATCCACCGATAACCCAACAGAGAAAACCTCCGGGCTGATGGTTTTCATGTAGCTGGCGTAAAGCCCTCCGGCCAGTCCAGCAAAAAACCCAGACAAACCGAAGTTAATCAGCTTATTACTCTTTGGGTTCACCCCCATCACCGTAGCAGCCAATTCGCCAACCTTCAGGGCCAACATGGAACGTCCATACTTGGAATGGCGCAACCTTGATGTCACAACCATACATAAGACGATACAGAACAAGACCAGATAGTAGTACGAAAAACGGGTGTCAAAGGTCCAGGGACCCAGGGTGGGCACCGGGATATCGATTACACCATTTGCCCCGCCCGTTACCTCTTTCCAGTTTAGGATGATCAGGCGAACTATCTCGCCGAATCCAAGGGTGATCAAAACAAAGTAATGCCCGACCATGCGAATTGCCGGAAAGCCGAGCAAAACCCCGACTATTGCAGCACCGATTCCCGCAAGGAAGAGAGCTGGGAAAAAATTAAACCCAAAGACCATTGTCATGCCAGCCAAAAGATAAGCGCCAACAGCGAAAAACCCGGCATGACCAATAGAAATAAGACCCAAGAGCCCGTGAGTAAGATTTAGGCTATATGTGAGAATGATGAAAATGCCGGCCAGGTTAAAAATGTTCATGTAATATCGTGAGTCCCTGAAAAAGATCGGCAGTATCACTGCTATCACCAAAAGCATCGAGGCAACGAGTATCTTTCTCTTTTCCAAAGTCATTATCATCCCCTGTCCTTATACCTTTTCAGCAATCTTTTCTCCGAAGAAACCCTGGGGCAAGACCATGAGGACCGTGATCAAGATAAGAAAAGAGATCACGTCCTTATATTCTGATGTCAGGTGGGAGGCAACCAGCACCTCAGTCACACCAAGGAACAGCCCGGCAACCACAAGCCCGGGGACGCTGCCGAACCCACCGATCACAATGACAATGAAGGCCTTGAGGATAATATACAACCCAACGTCCGGCTCCAGGAACCAGATTGGCGCCAGCAAAAATCCTGCTATTGATGCCAGCCAGGCCGCTAAAACAAAGGTCAATACAATCATCCACCGTACTTTTATGCCCATGAGTCGTGCCATCTCTTGATCCTGGGCGGTGGCTTCCAGCTTGCGCCCAATTGAGGTCCGGGCAAAGAAGAGATATTGCCCAATGAAAACAAAGGCCGTGACCAAGACGATCAGCACATTATGCTGAGGGATCACCACTCCTCCAATGTTTAAGATGCCGTCCCCCACAAATGAATTTACTTTCAGGGCATCTGGACCCCAGATTGCAAGGGCGCCGTTTCTGAGCAAAACACTCATGCCGATGGAGGCGATAATCACAACTACGACGGGTCGATGCCTCATGGGGTAATAAGCGAATTCATTGTAAAATATGCCCAGCAGGGTCATGGCTACCAGCGAGAAGATCATAGCAGCCCACAGAGGAAAACCTAGCCATACCGAAGCCGCGAATCCCAAATATCCACCGAACATGACCAACTCACCGTATGCAAAATTGACCGCGCCCACTGCATTATAGATGAGCACAAACCCGAAACTGACGAGGGCATAGATACAACCTACTGCCACACCACTAATAATCTCCTGAATAATCATATACCACTACCCGAAAGTATTTTAAGAAACCAAGGACTGCTCCCAAAACTAGCTGAACCCCGGGGAGAGAGCACTCCCCGAGATCGCAGAGTCCTCTACTTAGGGCTAAGATCGTACTTCTTAACAAGCCGAGGTACGACCTTGCCATCCTTCCAGCTGTACTGCACGATGATGGCGAAATGAGCTCCGTTTTGCTCCTTGTCAAAGACGTACTGGCCGGCTAGACCCTGAAATCTATTCCCTCTCAACCACTTGGCAATCTTAGCCCGATTCGAACCCGCGGCCTTGATCGCACTGAAAACGAAGTTCGCACCATCGTAGTAAAGGATCGCAAAGGAATCTGGTTTTGTCTTGAATCTTTTAACATACCTTTTTGTCCAGGCCTGGATCTTGGGGTCAGGGTCATAGTTAGGCAGGGCGGCTGCCTCTACGTAGACCCCGTCCATGGCCGGGCCCACCAACTTGTGAATGTGGGGCATCGTTGCCGCTGAGGAAGCCACATGCGGCACTTGGATGCCAAGATCGCGCTGCTGCTTTAGGATGATGGCGGTATCCGCCGGATGGGCTTGGGAAATGATCACATCCGGGTTCCCCCGTTTTATGGACATGAGCTGACCAGTCATATCTTTGTCATCCTTGTTGTGCCAGGTTACGATCACTGGTTCCAGACCCAGCTCTTTGAGTGTTTCCAAGATGAGCTCGTGACCAGACTTACCGTATTCCGTGGTTACACACATGACCGCCACCCGCTTGGCCTTCAGTTCCTGGACGGCGAACATAGTATAGGCCCGCTTGGTAATGCCATCATGAGGGTAAAGGCGAAAGTACCACGGGTTATTTTTCTGTGTCAGAGCCCTTGTCCCTGAGGTGCTCAACAGAGGGACGCCCTCTCTTTTCACCTCCGGGAACAGCGCGAACAATTGGAAGCTCCAGATAGGACCCAGAATAGCACAAACATCCTTCCCGAGAACTCGATCCAGGGCGGTCATTGCCATGGTTGTGGAGTCGGCCGTATCCTCCACGATGAGATCAATCTTTTTTCCGTTGATTCCCCTTTTTGCATTCCATTCCTCAGCCGCCAAAATTGCAGCGTTGATCTGGCGCTGGCCGAGCGGAGCGAGGCCTGTGGTCAAGGAATGCATAGCCCCAACCTGAATATCGGCCAGGCTGAGACTTGCGCAACTGAGCACCAGTCCTAAAGCCAAAATAGCGCCCCCTAAAACTTTACTTGAATATTTCATGGTGGACTCTTCTTTTTTGTTTCCTAGGTTTAGGCTTCGCCTTGCTGTCTGGCAAAGGTTTATTCCTCCAGGACGGCCACGGCTTCGATTTCCAGCATCAGATCCTTATTGACCAAGCCCTTGACCTCGACCATGGTACTGGCTGGAAAAACATCCTTGAAGTACTCTGGTCTCAGGGCAGCCACCTTGGGAATTGGGAGACTTATTAGGTGACAGGCAGTTTCTTTTTTTGCTAGCTATTGAATAATTTTTTCTCGGCTATTCTTGAGGGTGTAAGCCTTCGATATGTTAATATATAACATTGGTGCAGAAATTGCTTAACATTCATGATAAAAGTAAACTGATTTCTTTAATTATTATTATACCCTAAGGAAACCCATTATGTCATGTTAGCGATCATAAATAATTGCAATGCAGCTCTGCACGAACGTGCCCTTTATAATATTTTTGCGCGAAACGAGCACTATTGCTCTTTCTTTTTTTGACCATGATGTATAATATCTTGACATCCTCAAATACAAATCTGCGAGCGTTTGACAGTGAAACCGAGGAGACCCACAGGCTAAAACGTATTTTGGCATCCATCAAAGATAACTCCGAAATTGTCTTTGGAGGAATAATGTTTAAATTCACAGTAGCAATTCTGTCCTGTTTAATGGCGATTTCTATAATAGCAACATCAGGGGTATCTGGCAGTAAGGAAACGATCAAAAAGGTAGGAGAAAGAATCCTGCGATCACCAAATGGAGAAATGGGAATAATGCTGTAGAGATAGAAAAGGTGGGTCAGTTGGTGAATATGTGCCAAACAGCCAAAAGCATTTGAAAAGAATATTTCTTTCGGATGGCTGTAGAAAACGGGCGAGCGAGAGATAATGGTACAAGAACTTATATCATATATACTTCACAATAAAATCCTGGTCTCTCTCATCTGTGTGATTGGCATAGTGGCGGTTTCATATGGCATGCTCAACGGTAACGATCTAATCTTTATCATCGGGCTCGTATTTGTCATCGGAGGCTATTTGCTCATCAGAAAAAGAATCAAAGAGTATGTCAGGGAGAACCTCTAGTCTCTTGCCAGATCCTTGGCACCACATCTATTTCCTGCCTCACAGGCCTTCTATTCCGCTACCTTCAGGGTTAGGTAAAGAGTTGAACCACGACGCTTAACCAAAAAGAGAATCGTGTCCCCTACCTTGTAAGCCCCGATCATTTGGTTGAATTGCTTTAGATCTTTCACCGGAACCTGGTCCATCTCCAGAATGATATCTCCCGGTGCCAGACCGGCCTCTTGTGCGGGGGTATTATTTTGAACCTGCACCACAACAACACCACTCGCCTCGGATAGGCCGAAATTTCTCGCAAGCTCGGGGGTAATCTCTCTCACGGTCAGACCCAAATTGGGTCTGGCTTCACTGACGACCTGGGCTTCCCTTTCCTCCTTAAGTTCCTCAATCTGCACTTGAAAATGCTCTTTCTTACCCTCACTGATTACCTCCACGGTCACAGTTTTACCCACAGGGGTTGAAGCCACGATAAAGGGCAGGTCATTCGCTTCGCTGATCTCTTTTCCGTCAAAGGAGACAATCACGTCCCCCCGTTTGATGCCAGCTTTATCGGCAGGTCCTTCGGCCACGACATCTCCAACTAAAGCGCCCTTTTCCTCTTTCAGGTTAAGTTTCTCCTTTAGCTCAGGGGTAATCTCCTGGATCATGACACCGAGCCAGCCCCTCACCACTTTTCCCTTTTTGAGCTGAGGGAGAAGGTCTTTGGCCATATTGATAGGTATGGCAAACCCGATGCCCACGCTTCCGCCGCTCTGTGTAAAGATAGCTGAATTAACTCCCACTACTTCTCCTGCGGTGTTCAGGAGCGGGCCACCACTGTTTCCAGGGTTAATTGAGGCATCTGTTTGGATGAAATTATCATAGGCCCCTGCTCCGATCTGACGGTATTTGGCGCTTACAATTCCCGCAGTAACCGTATGACCCAAGCCGAATGGATTTCCAATTGCCATCACCCAGTCGCCTACCTCCAACTTGTCCGAATCACCAAGAGGCAGTGGTGTGAGCGGGTGGTCGGATTCGATACGGATGAGGGCCAGATCGGTCTTGGGATCGCGGCCGATAATCTTGGCGTCAAATTCCCTCTTGTCATTTAACGTCACCTTGATCTCATCGGTCTGTTCAACGACGTGATTGTTGGTTAGTATGAATCCTTGTTTGTCGATGATAAAACCGGTCCCCAGGCTTCGCTGTTTGAAGTCCCTCGGTGCCTGGTCTCCAAAGAAGCGTTCAAAAAACTCTCTGAAAGGATCATTGGGACCAAATGGTGGGGGAACCTGTCTCCCTCCCTTGATGACCTTTACCGTGCTGATATTCACCACCGACGGGCTGGCTTTCTTGGCCAGGTGTGAAAAAGACCCGGGGGCACCTGATAAAACAGGGCCTGTTTGGGCAGTTAGTGTTGAAGTCCGATCGAGCAAGGTGGCTAGGGTAAACCCGGCAATGAGGAAAAAAAGTGACCAGGCAACAATGATTGTCTTTCTCATGGTAGTCTTTTGGTCATGCATAATGTTCTCCTTGATTTTTCAGTGCCGTAACGTGCAGCGAAGAATATTTTATTTGATGCGACTAATTAACGTATTCTCAACCTCTAAAAAATAATCAATTAATTTCAAACTTCAACCCAAACAAACAGATTTTTCTTTAAACCCAGATAGAGGCCGGAGTCTTTCTTTGGGCCAATTCTACACAGGCTGTTGCCCAAACGGAAATCTCTTTGAGCGGTCATTAAAACGTTTTTTGCCAAGAAACCCTTGGTGAAGTGGAAGATATTCGATGTCAACTGTTTGAGCCCTAAGGGTGAGTTTTGACATCGCCTGGAGCGAGCCTTAGATTTTTCAGGAAACGTTTTAGACCATGAGAAAAGGGATTTCGGCAACAGCCTGTGTAGATGCAACCCCGGCTGGAGTAGAAAAGCATTGAGGGGGATAAAAATTCCATACAGCAGCCATATAGCTAGTATAGATCATTGGAAAGGCGTCCACGATATTTCCACTACTGACAAGAAAATGCTTTTATTTTTTGAGTGTCTTTGAGATAGTGATAAAGTGGATTTTGAAGAAGGATCTTACAGAGCGGAAGACTATTATCAGCAGTATTTTGAAAAGCGTAGGGATAACATCCCTAAACTATTTCAATAAGGTGAGGCCTTGGTGATATGTACGCTGGCGGAGTTTTGAAACGGGTTGACGGCTTGACTTACGACAAGCTCATTTATTTTGTCCGTGCTGGCTACGTTAACCCTCGGAAAATCAAGAGCCAAAGCTTGTATTATAACGATTTTTCTGAGAAAGATGTTGAAGTGATTAAGCGCGCTTGGGAACTTATCTCTAAGCACAAGGTAAGGATAAAGACAGCTTTTGAAAGGGCAAGGGAGAAAGGTGAAGGCATTCAACTTACCCTTAATTTGAGGACACCACCTAAGAATTAGGGTGACATCCGAATCTATACAGCACCATCTATCAACTCTTGGCCGAGGTCTATTCGGCTACGTGCTCTCGCTCTGGAACGGCCTAGACTAGCTGCCGTGGCACAACGCCCTGTTTTTCCCACAACATTTTATGGGACTTTCAAGAGCCCTCTCATCACCGAAAAACCCAGCAGTGTGTTACGCAGGGAATAGTCTCACTACTCAGCTGCAAAAAATATGGTATTGATTTTCTTTGATAGCTTTCTTAGATTTAAGAAATAGCTGGCATGATTTCCGATTTTGGAAAGGGAGAGAACTCCAATGTCTCGGGTAAGCCTGAAACATTTGCGATTATCTGACAGAGATTTGGATTTCTTGGTAGATACTGCATCTCCCGAGGTCACCAATAAACCGAAGCTCAAGCAGATCATCAGAGAGGATGAAGATTTTAGAAACTCCTTTGTCACGGATGATAAGGTATTCAGGAAACTGATGGATGATGAGGAGATATCTTTGAAAATCTCACCTACCCTCTTCTTTGAGGTTCTGCTTAGGAAGGCAGTCAAAGATTTGGCGGGGGTGAGCTACACAGTTGAAAGAACCAGTACCATGAGGATTCCGGTATTTGATACCAAAGAGGTGGTAGAGATCCTAACCAAGGAGTCACTCCTGCTGTACCTGGCTGACATGCTTTCATCTTTCACCAAAATTGAGAGCTATGCCATTTCATTCAGGGTAGGAAAGGGGATCTGGAAAAAAATCCGATTCAATGACTTGGATATCCACAGCCTGATGAGTCTCTGTGGAGCGGTAGAGGATGAGTATCGGCTGGGCTTTTATAAACGGATCGCTGATATTTGTCTGTTTATTTTAGGCATATTTCCTGATTATGCTGAGCGAGATTACCGTTACCCCTTCTCAGGGCAACTCAGGCCTCAAATTCGCGGAAAGGTGAAAATTAGCCCGGAAGAGTATGAAAAAGAAGGTCGAAGATTCTATAAGTTGGCCGCAGAACATCAGTCAGCCAGGGAGCTCAATCTCTCTGAGGTTTTCTGGACACTCCATGGAAATTTTCAAAAGGCGAAGAAACCGTTGAATTTTATCACAGAGCATTATCTCAACTATAAGCGGCAGAAGTGCTTTGTGTAGCCAGCCAGTATGACAGAGGTTTGCTGTTGATCTATACAATTGGGGTTCCTCATCCATATTCTTCGACTGGTTTTTCCATTGACACAAACCCTCCGTTACCCTATACCTCTCTCACCCAAGAACAAACTCTACTCCTGTGAGAATACCCATTTGTTATATCTTGGCGAACAATCGGCATTAGTGCTCGTAAACATCCTTTGTGTTGAGGCGAAATAATCTTGTCTAACGAACCGAAGGGCCCAAGAATATTCTATGGTTGGCTTGTAGTGGCCGCTTGTTTTGCTGCGACCTTCACGCTGGGTGAAGCCCTGTTTACCTTTGGTGTCTTTTTTAAGCCACTGAAAAACGAGTTTGGTTGGAGCAGAGCCCTCGTATCATCAGGCTACACTGCGTTCCTTATCGGTTATTGCATTTCGGTTATGACTGGTGGGAGACTTGCCGACCGATACAGTCCCCGCCCCATCCTTTTTGTGAGCGGATTATTAGCTGGATTCGGGATTTCTCTGTGTAGCCAGATCCAAAACGTTAACCAGCTCCGCATTTTTCTTTTTATTGGGGGGCTGGGCGCTGGCGCAACCTGGTCAGTACCCACTTCCACCGTGCAGCGATGGTTTTACCGGAGGAGGAGAGCGGGCGTAGCATTAGGAATAGTAGTCGCTGGATTCGGTGTAGGGTGCCTCGTCTTCGCCCCGCTGATCAACTATCTGGTCCTGACCTACGGCTGGAGGGGCGCGTATCTGTTTGCTGGTATCCTCTTCTTCATTATCCTTGCCATATCATCGCTGATAATTAAACAAGCTCCTGCGAATACAGGCACAGTTTCCCAGGGAGAGAGAAGCATGCCAAATCACCAAACTATCCACAGTTGGGGAACAGGTAAAGCAGTGACTACCTCTTCCTTTGCTGGCATAACATTCATTCATTGCGTTGCGGTTCTGGCCTTTCAAATTTTGGCTGTCCACTTTGTGCCCCACGCCACGGATGCCGATATTTCCCCCACAGCCTCAGCAGCAGCACTTGGCCTTTTGGGAGGACTCTCAGTCCCCGGTCGAATCGTATCCGGTTTCATATCAGACAAGGTAGCATGGCAAAAGACGCTCGTTCTGTCATGTTTTGGGATGTCACTTTCCCTGCCACTACTACTATTTCTCAAAGAATACTGGATGCTCTATTGCTTTGTTTTTTTCTATGGACTCTGTCACGGCAGTAGGGTTTCTGCCCATATTGGCATTCTCGGCGAGTTTTACGGGCTGCGCTCTTTGGGAGAGCTCATCGGAATATCTACTGCCATTGCTGTGTTCATAGGCGCCTTTGCCCCTTATGTGGCTGGATTCATCTTTGATACTACCGGCAGTTACTCTGTAGTTTTCACGATTGTTATGCTCCTCTTCTTAATTAGTGGCATTATTGCGCATACAATGAAGCGACCAGAGCTTATGATTTCGTCATAGGATCATGCTGTTTTGAAAAAACCGAATTTTTTGGCCATGAGGTGGATTCCGCCCTAAAGCCAAAACCCTACCAAACAGGGAGGAGATTTTGTCATGCCGAACTATGAAATCTATGCCCTCAAGTATGCTGGACCATTTTTTAGTTCCGGAGCCTTACTCATGTGGCTCAAGGACTGGGAAGAGACTGTGAAAAGGAACTACTATATCTGGTGTATAAAAGGCTCCAGAGAGGTGGTTGTCGTGGATTCTGGAGTATCACCTGAGCTGGCCAGAGAAAAGAACCTCACAGGATACATAAACCCCGCTGAAGTCCTTTCCCGAATCGGTATTAATGCCGATGAAGTCCGACATGTCATACTCACACACATACATTGGGATCACGCAAACGGTGTGTCCCTGTTTCCGAGGGCCACTTTCTATGTTCAGGATGAAGAGTATCGGTTCTGGTTGAAAGATCAGATTGCCACACGGCCGCCCTTCAAGCACGTGGCAGATGAAGCCGCCAATGAATACCTATCCTCCCTTGAGGGGACAGATCGTCTTGTACTACTCAAAGGGGATCAGGAAATCCTCCCTGGGATCGAATGTCTTCTTGCACCAGGGCATACGGTGGCGCTCCAAGCGGTTGGTGTGAACACAGCCAAAGGAACTGCCATTCTCGGTTCTGATTGTGCCCATATTTTTCGTAACTATCAAGAAGATTGGCCGAGTGTTCTTATCGTTGATTTGGTAGCATGGATGAAAACATATGAAAAGCTCCGGGAAAGGGCTTCGTCCCTTGATCTGATGTTCCCTGGTCATGACTCACTCATGTCAGAGAATTATCGGCAGGTGGCAACAGACGTGACCAAGCTCGCCTAGAAATACTTCTTGGAAATGGGCGACTATGGACATATGTGGCGTGCTTATGGGAACTTCTGTTGATAATGGCAGCAGTATTATTCTATGAATTGCTCGCCTTTATCCCCCTCAAGAATCTTGCATTTTCTTCAGGACTCGTGGTGTTGAGATATATGCTGGAGCCGAGTTCAAAACCGGCCACTTCAGACAGCTTTGGCAATATTTGAAGATGCCAATGATAATAGCCTGCCGGATCCTCATGATACGGTGCTGAATGGATCATATAATTATAATCCGGATCGCCGAGCCCGTGATATAATCTGGATAAGATATCACGTAATACCCCAGCCAGATCTCTCTTTTCCACATCAGAGATCTTTGTAAATGATGCCCTATGCCTTTTCGGAACAATCCAGATCTCAAAAGGGCTTCGTGATGCAAAGGGAGCAACAGAAATGAAGTGTTCGGTTTCCGATATTACCCTTTTTTCACCTGCTTTCTCTTGCTCTATCATGGTGCAGAATATACATCTACCCATCGTATCAAAGTATCTCACCGCCTCTTCAATTACGTGCCTAATTTGTATGGGGATGATGGGGCTTGCAATTATCTGGGAATGCGGATGTCTTAGGGATGTGCCAGCTCTCGGGCCATTATTTCGAAATATGGTGATGAGCTGTACACAGGGGTCTTCTGAGAGTTCCTGATATCGTTCAATATATGAAGCAATAATGCCCTCCACAGCCTTATGTGACATGGTTGCAATAGTCTGGAAATGTTCTGGATGTTCAATTACCACCTCATGATGGCCCACGCCATTCATCTTTATGAAAAAATTTCCAATTCCTTCGGTGATCCTTGAGGTTTCCTCATCTTCGACCAAAGCAGGAAACTTGTTGGGCACTACCCTCAGAGACCACTTTGCTTGTGGGCCCTTCCCGGAATCTTTCTGATAGTATGTCAAAACAGCCTCTCCGCACATCACCTCGTTTCCGGGACAGAATGGACAGGCAGCTTGCTCTTTCCCCTCCTGTTCAGCTCGTTTATCGTGGACCTTACGATGTTTAAATTGATCAGGCCGCTTACTCCGCTCTGGCGCTATTACTACCCAGTCTTTGGTAATAGTATTTTGTCGCAGTTCAGACATGACACTTCCCTTCTTCTTTTTTGCTGGCCCTCATCCTATTTACTTGACTCTCGGATTTCAATCTAAAAGATGAACTGCTTGAGGATTTGCCTTATGGTATCGCTCAATCCTCAGGGCAAGACAGGGTGTGGAGTGCTCCCAGAAATGTGGGCTGCAAAATGCCCTGGAACTTTAATTTGTCTGTTCGAGAATGTATTTCATCCCAGAACACCTATCCTGGACAAGGTGCCAGCGCACAAAAGCGTGCCTGGCGTGAGCCAAAGGTAAGAAAAGAGGAGAGGGCAAGTAACAGGTTGAACTTTAGGCCCGTCTGCCTCGCAACGCCTTGGCAAGCGGGACCAAGGTTTTCAATGTGTGCCTCATTAAAAAAATGGGATTGGAAGTATGGGCCAAAGAAAAGGCAAAAACGGTCAAAGGCACCTATTTCAAAGGGAAGTTTACCTTATGAGAAAAGGGTTTTTGAGGGAATAGGGTATGCCTCATGAAAAAGCTGGGTCACTGATTCCCGAATACGGTATTCTTGGATCTCCGAATTCATGGTACGAGACACTAGCCTGCTGTATCCTTGCTTGCCCGGACTGTTAAGACTGCTGTATTTCCAGCATGCAGCACCTTGTCCGTAACGCTGCCGAAGACCCACCGCGTGATGCCAGAGCGTCCATGTGTCGACATGGCTATGAGGTCAATAGCATTCGCCTCCGCATAGTCAATAATCTGGTCTGCCGGAGCCCCTGAGCCCAATGCACTCGAGGTGCTGAGCCCTTTTCCTCGAACACCCTTTCCGACACCTTCGAGATAGGCCATCGCAGATGCTCTTCTGTGCTTATCTTCTTCCTCATACATGGCCGAAGACATGGTAGCACCCTCAGCGGCTACCAGCACTATATGTTTGAGTACCCGGTACAAAACGAGCTCTGCACCCAACTCTTTCGCCAGTCCCACTGCGTATGGAAGGGCGGCTTCTCCCACCTCGGAACCATCCAACGGCACCAAAATCCTCTTCACCAGGCTTCTCTGTTTAAGGGTTGCGGTGTCGACTGGAGTCCTGATGAGCAACACCGGCTTGCCTGTGGCCCTAAGAACCTTGCTAGCGATGTTTCCCAAAAGCCATGGTCCTTGCCCCGTCCGACCTCGGCTTGCCATAGCTATGAGGCTCACGTTCCTTTCATCAGCGTATCGCAGAATCTCATTAGCAGGGCTCCCAACGAGGACCTCTATCCGCACCTTTGCCTCTCCCTTGGCACCCCAGTCCTCAAGCTGTTGTTCCACCTGTTCCGCAATGCGCTCCAGATAAAAGCGATAGAGGTTATCCCTGGCGTCAGTAGTGGGCTCAGAAACGCTTACCAGAATAAGCTCTATCCCGATTTTGGCAGCAATCTCCGCTGCGTAGGGAAGAACGAACTCCCCAGCGTTGGATCCATCTAATGGAACTAATATTCTTTTATACATACCTGTCCCTCCTTAGCTTGACTCATGATAGATCGGTTGGCCATCCCTGAAAATGAGAAGTCATAGAAGACGTAACTTCATTGCATCACGTCGCAAGTGTTTAAGCAATTGACAGCGTAACTTATCCGAAATCAGCATTGAATTGCGGGGAAAACATTACTATATGAATTTCAGGCGTTTCCGCACACAATCCGCTTGATCAGCAGGATGCCATCTTCCCGAAGCTTGTGTCAGTTGGATAACAATCTTATCAAGCAGACATCCATGAGTTCAGGATGAAAGTTTATAGGACCTTGGCATGAATCTCGGTCGCGTTTTATTTGAAATTAAAGCATAAAATAGCACATGATTCAAGGAGTTTTGGTTCGTTCTCCACTCTCATCCACTCTGAGCCGATCCCCCTATCTTTCCCCTGACTTCTGCCTATGGCTCCCCCCTGTTTTACCTATCGCATATAACAAAGCACACATCCCCCTTGGCTTATCGCCTATCCCATGGCTCACATCCCAAATCGCATATCCCAAATCCCACATGGCCTTTCTCTCCTGCATATGAGCTATGAGCTATCAGCTGTAAGCTGTTTTGCCCATCCCCCACATCGCCATGCTCTTTGCTCGATAGTCTTATATGCTTTTTTTGTTGAACTTTTGGCATCATACCTCATATGATATAAAAACAATTTAATCCTGCATTGACCTCACGAGAGATGAGATCTCCATTACTGTACCGGGAGCACAGAAGTAAACCATCCAGTCCCAGAGCACCTGGCTTTGGTTCTGCCCCCTGGAAATGGGGCTTAAAACGCCTCTCCGCGGTTTGACAGTTCTCTGGAGTAATGGCCCGCCCTGGCGCGACTTGCACAGAAGAGCCTGGTGGTGTTGTAGTTTGACAGAAGAAGACGCTATAGAACTGAGGCCAGTAAAACCAAATCTGGGCCAGGGAACAATCGGGTGATGGAGCATGGAGTAATGAAGGATCTTAGACATAATCCTAAACTGTCAAAACAGAACAAAAAACATGCTCAGAAATCTAATATGTTTCTCTCAGGATCTAAGTCCAGTACTCCAATATTGCAATACTCCGAGCCATTGCTTCCAGGCAAAGCCAATTATCCCTGACCACGCGCAAAGGACGTGGCTTAATCAGTTAGACAGCTAACAGGCGAGAAAGCATGACTATTCTTCAAGAAGAGCTCGAACAGATCGGCGTGGTACATTCACCCTACCGAGAGCAAAAGGAGGCCCCATCCCAGGGAAGGCACACAAACGATGTGAGCACACTCGAGGTATTTGAAAATTACGAGCCCGCCCTCCTGGATATTGAGCACTGCTCACACCTCATCGTGCTGTACTGGCAGGACAAGGCTAACAGAAGCGTGCTACAGACCCGCACGCCGTGGGGCCCTGAGATACACGGTGTATTTGCAACGCGCTCACCCAATCGCCCCAACCCAGTGGGGCTTTGCGTGGTCGAGCTTATGGAGCGGAACGGTCGCTTTCTCAAGGTCAAGGGCATGGATGCCCTTGATGGCTCGCCCCTGATAGACATCAAGCCCTACTCCTCGCAGGTAGATTCGGTTCAAGACACGCACATCGGCTGGCACAAGAAGCGAGACCTCAAGCCGGAAACGTGAAATTGGGAACAAGAGAAACCGGCCGAATCATCTTACTAAGCAGAGCATTTTATTGTTTGCATTGGACATAACCGAGAAGGGCCTAGGATGGTCATGAGGTCTTTTCTTCTGTTCCGAGGCTCTCAGCAGTATCTGGAACGACTCTCAAAATATGTTCTCTCCTTGCTCTCCTTTGCTCCCTACCTATGAGCTATCATCGACAAGCTATTTGCCAACCTGTCCTTCGCCCATCTCACATCCCACATCGCAAATCCCCTATCAGCTATGTTTACCCTGTGAAACCCAAAGGCTATTTCACTGGGGAGCTGTCAGCCATGAGCTCATTTATCCTTCCTATTCGGCAATCGCTACAATGCGGGCAACATTCGGAAGGCCATTCTTCATCTGAACATGGATGTGCTTCATCCAATCTCTGTCTTCCTCGGGGAAGTCGCTACGATAATGGGAACCTCTGCTCTCGGTCCTTGCCAGTGCCGAAACGCTAATGGCTCTGCCGGTTAGGCCTGCATTTCTGCACTCCATGATCCTGCACAGCTCCTGGGGATTGCGTGCTCGGTGCCCTTGAAGTTCGGTTAGGATCTCATCGATCGTCCTGATACCCTCGCTTAAGGATCGTTCGGAGCGTAGGATGCCGACCTTCTCCCAGAGAACCTGCCGCAATTCCCTCATGAGGAATCGAGTGCTGGATGGTTGCGCGTGTTCTGCAGACATAATAGAGAGCCTGTTTTGGGCAGTGGCGTGAGCCACGGCCTTGAAATCGGATAGCGCCTGGCTGGAACCAGCGTACTCAACAGCAGATTCCGCTGCCAAGGCGCCGAAAACCAGTGAGCCAGACAGGCCATTACCTCCCATTCTATTTGCCCCATCAGTACCGCCCACTACTTCCCCGGCCGCGAAAAGACCTGATATAGCGGTACGGCATAACCCATCGATAATCAGCCCTCCCATATTATAGTGGCATGCCGGAGTAATCTTTATCGGTTTTGAATCATAGGAAAATCTCCTTCTGAGCAGCTCTTTCAGTCTATTGCTGACCGGTATCAGGTCTTCCTTCACTTTCCGAATATCTAGCAGGAGCGCACCATCGATTCCATTGCCCTGGATTATTTCCCTAAAAAGGGCCTGGGAGAGTCGATCCCGCGATACGATAGCAAGGGGTTTTTCGTAAAAATCGTACTTTTCCTTCAGGTCTTCACCCAATCGGTTCGTGATCGTGCCCAGATCTGCAAAAAAGGGTGGAACAATCATACGAGCATGGCCTGATCCGGCAAAAACGAGAGGGTAAAACTGCACGAACTCCATGTCGATGAGTTCCAGACCTGCCTCCATGCCCAGCACATATCCATCTCCCGTAATTCCTGGCGCATTATCATTTTCTGCATAGATCGCTCCAGCACCTCCAGTTGCGAGCAGAAGGGCACTCGCTGGGAATCCATAGAGCTCCCCAGTGCGCCTTTGAAGCCCTATTGCTCCATAGCATGCCTGGCCATCTGTAATCAAATCCGTGACCATAATTCCTTCCAAGAATCTTACGCCCGCCTGTTGACAGGCTCGAACAAGGGTCGAAGTAATTTCCTGGCCCCCTACGAGCGAAGAATACCTGGCTGAGAATCCGGTGCTCTGAAACGTTCCCCGCATGCCCATCTCATGGAGTTCCATTACCATGGAGGGGGCCTCACTGGCTAACACTCTAACTAGAGTCCGGTCGTTCAGGCCCCTGCCATTCCGAAGGGTCTTGTCAATATGCGTATCGACACCAAAGCTTTCGGTGGCAAAAGCAAAACCCCCTCCAGCAAGGTATGTGTTGTTGGCCTTCCCTACAGGTGATTTGGAGACCAAAAGGGCGCGCTTTCCCCTTTTTGATACCTCCAGGGCGGCTCTCAGTCCGGCAATGCCGCTTCCAATGATCAAAACGTCCGATTTGATAATGTCCATGTCCATTTTTGCCATTAATTTTGTTCTCATCAAGCGGTTATTGATTTCAGTTTTCGAAATGTTATCGAAGCCTAAAGGATTTAGGCTTACCATAACCTTGGGCGCAAGTCTTGGTGAACCTCCATCAGTGCAGGCAAAGGATGAACCTTTTTTGCTTACTCTCTTGCTCAACCATGGCCAGGGCCCTAGATCTACCATCCATCAAGCCGGGTTCTATCCTTGAGATTGCATAAGGAGGTACGCGATCTCCTCTCTTGTGGGAAGTGAGTCTTGAGCCCCTTTCTTCGTCACGGTCAGAGCACCGGCGGCGTTGGCGAAACTGATAGCCTCTTGCATGGGCCGCTCCTCGGCCAACGCTAGGGCCAAAGCCCCGTTGAAGGCATCGCCTGCTGCCGTAGAATCTACCGCCGCCACAGGGAAAGCGGGAAACGCTTGCACACGATCTCTTTGAACCCAGCAGGCTCCCCTTTCCCCCAGCGTGATGATCACGTGTCCAACACCGGATTCGAGAAACTTACTGGCAGCCCGAGTGGCCTCATTCAGGTCCTCAGCCATGTCTCCGGTGAGTGTTCCAGCTTCTATCTCATTGGGGGTAAGGATGTCAATGAGGGCGACGATCTCCTCTGGTAAGCGACGGGCGGGCGCAGGGTTCAAGATGGTCCGTAGACCATGAGCCTTGGCCAAGCGCAAGGCCTCCTTGACTGTGGGCATGGGTACTTCGAGTTGGATCAAAAGCACTTCGCCCCATGAAATGTCAGACTCGGCACCGTGGATGTCCTCTTCTGTCAAATTTCGGTTACTA
>CP070673.1:4731518-4743686 GCA_020351915.1 Deltaproteobacteria bacterium | reverse complement strand
GCTGGAAGCAGAGCAAAAAACAGAGATCCTCGTGATGATTGAGCGGGCCAAAGAAAAAGGCCTTACGGTAACCCAGAGCTGTGTTTTCTGGAGGATCAACCGTCGCCGTGTGGTGAGATGGTGCAGCAGCAAGAAAGATGGCCAGAGCCTGAGAAATCTCAAACCAGGTCCACGGGAGCCCGTCCATAAGCTTTTGCCAGAGGAGAGAGAGGCAGTTATGCACATGGCTAAGAAAGAAGAATATGCGGATCTAGCCCACCGCATCCTTGCCGTAACTGCGTGGGATTTAGGTATATTTTTCGTTTCTTTTTCCTCGGTATATCGCATTTTACTCTCTGCCAATCTGATGACAATGTGGGGAACTCAACGCCCGCATAATGGTCGATCAATTCCTCCGGTTCGTAAGGAGCTCACCGGCCCGAATCAGCGATGGTGTTGGGGCATCAGTTATCTGCCAACGTATGAGAAGGGCCTTTTTCTCTACCTGTATTTGGCTCTCGATGAGTATTCTCGTAAGGCCATCTCCTGGTTAGTCAGTTGGCATCAAAGCGCTGAAGAAGCCCGATATCTTCTGGAAGAAGGTTTGATCAATGAGAACATTCTTGATCTACCTGAACACCAACGTCCGGAGGTCATCAATGACAGGGGCCGTCAAATGAAAACGAAGCCAATCAAAAGGATGTTTGAGGATCATCATATGCCCCAGCTGTTTGCCAGACCACAGACCCCCAATGATAATCCTTTTGTGGAGTCACTATTGAGCACTGTTAAAAGAGCTCCAGAATACCCGGTCCGCTTTTTGGAACGCGAACAAGCGGCTGAATGCTTTAATCGTTATTTTCCTTGGTACAATACGGAACACTTGTACTCCGGTATTGATTATGTAACGCCGGAGCAGTACCACCAAGGCTTGGGGGATCAAATCGTTGCCCGCAGAAAAGCCGATCTCAATAACCAGCGTCGTTTTCGAAAGGAGGTGAACCGCCAAAAGCAAAATATCTTGACAAAGGACATGAATCCATTAATCCTTAACCTCAATCAAATCTCGACTTGTAGTGTAATTAATCTCTGAATTGAGACATTGTCTCAGAAACGCGCCGTCTAAAAGCCCCTTATAGCGATTGCAGTTTAGCAAGCAAACACTTAAACTCTGAAATTATTAACCTTTTTTCTCAACCGAATTTTGGAAGAGCATCTTTTATAAATTCATTAATAAAATTGAAGGAGGAGAAAAATGAAAAAATCAAAACAAGCAATGCACACTCTATTGGGGTTAGTTTTGGGACTCGCACTGATGTTAAGTGCTTATTCACAACCAGCCTCGGCAAAGCCCATAAAGTTAAGATACGGCCTGTCCTTCCCGCGAACCCATCCATTCAGCAAAGCGACTATATCCTGGATGGATAAGATAGAAAAGGATAGCGGTGGACAGCTACAGATCGAGCCGTATTGGAGCGGCGCGCTTGTCAATCCCCGACAGTCATATATCGAACTCACAAAAGGTGTTGCCGATATCGCTGATTACACCGGCTCTTATGTAAAGGAAGGGTTCCACATCGAAAAGGCGATGCGGTTGCTTTTTTACGGCGTTCCTCCAAATTCAGTACTGGCATATCGTGTCTACAATGAATTACGCGCAAAGTATCCTCAGATTGATGCTGAATTTTCTCAAGCTAAGGTCCTGGCAAAATTTTCCATGTCCTCCTATCATATGTTAACAAGGAAGAAGCCCGTGCGTACGATAGGTGATTTCAAAGGTATAACAGTCAAAACTTCAGGAGATTTTTCGCACTTCATCAAGGGTTTAGGAGGTGAGGGAGCAAGAGTGCCCATGTCGGAGACTTATATGGCCTTGAGAAAAGGTACAATAGATGGTGCTTTGGCCTCTTACGAGGGCTTGAAGTCATGGAAGTTTGCCGAGGTAGTGAAGTACGTTACTATCTTAGACATGTCTACGTGGCCTTCCGGACATGTCTCAATGAATATGGATACCTGGAATAAACTTCCTTCAGATATGAAGAAGGTTTTAGAAGATAATATTTCTTACTATAGTCAAATATGTGCTGAGGAAAATGCTAAAGCAGATAGATTAGGTCTCGAATATGCAAATCAAAAGGGCGTTGAATTTATAGAGCTATCGCAGGAGGACTTGATTAAAGCCTATAAAGTTGTTGAGGCTGTTGTGGCTAAAGCGGCTGAAAGAATCGACTCAATGGGTCTTCCCGGAACCGCGATATATAAAGATGCACGCAGGCTTATTGATGAGTATACTAAGTAATGCTGGATACAACAGCTCAATAATCTAGGTTGATTTGGGTCTCTCACTGGGCCCACGAAGGCTTAGAGTTACTCATAATCAGAATTCTTGAGAGGAGAATTCCGATTAAACTCTAATTTGTCGCCTAATGGGGGTAATAAATGAATCGTTTTACTGATATTGTTCGCCGGATAACCGTATTAGGAACAGGTCTCGGATCAATCTTCTTGGCGGGGATAATGGTTCTCATCGTTGCCAGTATAGTAACTCGGTTCTTTGGAAGAGTGATACCAGGTAGCTACGAACTGATTGAGTTGATGATAGTAGTAACGGTTGCCTTTTCCTTGGCATATTCAGGAATAAAGCAAGGTCATGTCTTAGTAAAAATTATAGTGGATCTATTTCCAGAACGGGTTCAGGATATCATTGCAGGTTTCACCAACTTCATTAGCCTGATCTTTTGGGGGGTCGTAGCCTGGGCTGCATATAAAATAACAATTGAAAAAGGTATCCTGGAAGTTACAGATGATTTTTTAATACCTTATAGGCCGTTTCGTTTCATCTTCGCTTTCGGTTTACTGCTGCTGGCACTGGCGTTCTTAATCGAAATGGTTAAGGCTCTGAAACGAGGATTGAAACGATGAGCTTGGTCACTGTAGGACTCATCGGTTTTGTTATTCTCTTTGCACTCCTAGCCCTCGGATTGCCCATCGGCGTTGGTATGGGTGTTGTGGGTGTTGGCGGCATGTGGTATGTGGTATCCGGCAACGCCGCCTATGCCAAACTGGCTATACCCCCCTTTGAAACAGTAGCCAATTACGAGCTTGCCGTTGTGCCCCTCTTTTTACTTATGGCCCATGTTGTCTTTACTTCTGGAATGGGGAAAGACCTGTATTCTCTTGCCGCCAAGTGGCTCGGTCATAAACCAGGAGGTGTGGCCATGGCGAGTGTTGCAGGCTGTGCCGGATTTGCCGCAGTAAGCGCTTCCAGTATGGCCACAGCGGCTACCATGGGTCTAGTGGCCTTGCCTGAGATGAAACGCCTTAAGTACGATCAAGCACTGGCCACAGGGTGCGTTGCAGCCGGAGGGAGCATAGGAATCCTTATCCCTCCCAGCGCTTTACTGATTATCTACGGTATATTGACGGAATCATCCATAGGCAAGCTTTTTATTGCCGGCATCGTACCGGGAGTGCTTGAGGCGGTCTTTTATATCGTTACCATCTATATGCTTTGTACAATAAAGCCCAGCCTCGGTCCGAGAGGTGAACGCTATCCTTTTAAAGAAAAAATTGCCGCCTTCGGAAACTGTGGTGAAATTATCGCGTTAATCATCATCGTCCTAACCGGTATTACCATTGGTTGGTTTACACCTACCGAAGCCGGAGCAGTTGGTGCTTTTGGGGCTATTGTTTTCTCTCTACTTAGAAGACGTCTTACCTGGGCAAAGTTGCAGGAAGCTTTCTTTGCAGCCATGAAGACTACGGGCATGATTTATGGCATCCTGATCGGCGCCTTTATCCTTAACTATTTCCTGGCAATCACCAGAATTCCTTTTATTGTCTCAGAATATGTTGCCGCATTGCCTTTACGGCCATTGGGAGTTCTAGGATTTGTAATGTTGCTATATTTAGGCCTGGGCTGCATACTTGACGGGGCTGCAATGATGATCCTTACTATACCCATTTTCTTCCCCCTTGCCATGGAATTGGGCTTTGACCCAATTTGGTTTGGGATATTGATATGCAGGGCGATGGAGATTGCCATGATCACACCACCCATTGGGATAAACGTATATGTTATCTCCGGGATTGCACCGGATGTGCCTATGCATATCATATTCAGGGGTATACTTCCATTCCTCATAGCTGACATATTGCACGTGTTACTGATAATTTTTGTGCCGTCAGTGGCGATGTTTTTACCAAATTTACTAACATAATGAGCGGAATACTCTTCTAGGATTGTGCATGTATAAAAACGGCTTGAATTATAACAAATCCATTAGACTCTGCCGATCAGCCCCTGTTTGTATCCATTTTGAGAGTCCTAAAATCCAGCTCGGCAATTAGAGAAAAGAATTAGTGATTAGCAATATGCCTCTATCTTTCTGAAATGGGAGGTCCGGATGTGGCTAAAATGAATATCGTACAGAAGATCCTGGCACGCGCAACTGGAAAGGAAGCGGTTTCTACCGGTGAATATCTAATAGTTCGTTCAACGCGACCGGTCACCCTGTGCGGTGACACAATGGCAAGAGGGCCATGGCAAATGCTTCAGACCGGGGCAAAGAAGGTTTTTGACCCCAATATGATAAAGATTGTGGTAGGCCACATAGGGGCCGGTGGTCATAGTGTGCTGGGGACATTACGCAGAGAATTTCGCCTATGGGCGAAAGATATGGGCATACCCAGGGATAACATCCTTGATCTTGGGCATCAAGGAGTAGAGCACATTGTCGCAGGAGAAGAATGTTGGGCCCTTCCCGGAGAAGTCTACTTCTCCATAACAAACGGTCATACGACATCTTTGGGGGCCCTCGGCGGATTTGCGGTGACTCTTTCCTATGAGTCAGGTGCCTATCTCGTAAAGGGTTATAGCTGGATACAGGTACCTGAAGTGGCGCGATTTACTTTGAACGGTAAAGCCGGGAAAGGCGTGTATGCCCGAGATGTTTATGAATATATCCTTGGCCAGATTGGACCCACTGGAACACCCGGCCAGGTCATCAAATGGGACGGTGAGTATATTGACCATCTCGATATGGACGGCCGATTTACCATGTGCGCCAACGCCCTTTTTTCTTCCGCATGGACCGCTGTAATCGAGCCGGATCAGATTATGCTTGACTATGTGGGCGAACGGACGAGTGATCCCTTCACACCTCTTTACAGTGATCATGATGCGGAATACGCCCAGCACCGCATATTCGATGTTTCCGTTATTGAGCCACAGATCGTCCCACCACCGGAACGGACCAAGGTATTTCCCATTTCGAAATGCGTGGGGACTCCAATAACATATGGCCATATCGGTACTTGCGCCAATGCCCGCATGGATGATATGCGTGTTGCTGCACAGATCCTGAAAGGGCACAAGGTGCACCCCGATGTCATTCTCAATATCACGCCTGGTTCTACTTCCATCTATGAGCGGTGTTTAAAAGAAGGGATTCTTGAGACATTTGTACAGGCAGGCGTATTTTTACCCCCACCTGCGTGCGGTATGTGCGTGGCCGGGGCTAATACTCCTCTGGGTGACGGCGATGTCTGTCTCTCTTCTGGAACATGTAACTATCCAGGCCGTATGGGAAGCTATCAATCAGAGATTTTTCTCTGCTCACCAGCCACGATCGCCGCTTCAGCGTTGACTGGCTGTATTACTGATCCACGTGACTTTCTGTAGCCTCTGGAGGTAATTTGCTAAAACCATTACTGGGATATGCGCATTGTATAGACGGCGTACTGGATGTTGACTGGGAGATATCCCCCAGTGAAGACGCTCATTTCTTAGTAAATGCGATAGAGAAGGACCTTAGTCATGAAGAGAAGTTAAAACAACTTGCTACCCATTGTTTGATCAAGGTCGATCCCGAATTCCCTAATAAGGTCCAAGCCGGTGATTTTTTAGTAGGAAACAGGGGTGTAGGCTGGGGACACGGGCATGATCATGCCGTTCTCGCCTTGAAGGCTGTCGGCATCCGGGCGTTATTTGTGAAACGACAACAATCAACTTTAAACGGAACTGCATCAATCATGGGCTTCCTATTATTGAGATCTCAGGGATTTTTTCTCAGGTAAGATCCGGCGATAAACTTGAACTTGATCTTCATTCCGGAAACCTTCAAAACCTGACCAGTGTAATCTCCATATCGTTTTCACCTTATCCTGAGTTCATTCTTGATATCCTTTATGCCGGCGGTATCTATCAACAGCTTCGGCAGGACTTGGATATAGAGGGTACAATCAAGAAGGATTCCATTATTAAATCCGTAACAGTCGTCCCACACACAACACACTGACCACGGTCAGGCTTTTTAGAAGGAACCCTTATATGACGAATATTTTAAGAGGAAAGGCCTGGTGCTTTCCAGGGGTAATGGATGTCGATTGGGAAATATGCCCTGTTGAGCATCTGCATGCCTTCCGGGAAGATGCAACAAAAACATATGAGCAGCGATTGGCTGAGTTGGGACGATACTGTATGAATAAAGTCGATCCTGAGTTTGCCCAAAATGTTCGGGCCGGTGATTTCATCATCGGAAGCGAAGGCTTTGGTTATGGTCATGATCATGATCATGCATGTATGTCTATTCGTGGAGCGGGTGTCGCCGCCGTCCTATGCGAGGCAACAAACAGCAACTTCATGCGGAACGCCATACATCACGGTCTTCCGGTTGTAGAAGTCAAGGATATAATCACCGGCACAGCCAAGGGTGATGATCTGGAAGTTGATCTTGCTAAAGGGATAGTCCATAATCTCAGTAACGATAAAACCTTCACTTTCGAACCATATCCTGAGTTCCTCATCGAAATCATCGAAGCAGGGGGGCTCTACACGCACTTGAAGTCACAGGTAAAAGCAGGTATTTATTCATGAAAAGGTTGAAATAGCCAGATGACGAAATCGCACTACCAGATGAATAATAAATAATATAAATTAAGAATAGCATGTCTTCAAGAGTAAGGAGAGATTCGTGGCCGAAAAGAAAACGACCCTATTGCGAAAAAAGATAAATTCAGAGAAAGGGCTCTGGAATCCCCTTTGTTACGATTGTCTTTCAGCCAAAATTTTTGATAAGGCCGGTGCGGATGTGATCGCCATTTCCGGCTATGGAATATCCATGAGCCTATTGGGATTACCCGACATGGGTTTTATATCTTTACCGGAGCTTACCATGGTAACACGCTTTGTGGCGGATTCTATTGAGACGCCTGTGCTGGCAGATGCCGATACAGGATTTGGAAATGCACTTAGTGTGATACGCACGACAAGAGAGTTAATTCAGGCTGGCGCGGCCGCCATGCTGATCGAAGACCAGTTGGCTCCCAAAAGGTGTGGTCACGTGGCCGGTAAACAGATTATTCCCCTGAAAGAGGCTGTCGGGAAATACAGGGCCGCCGTGGATGTAAGAAATGAATTGGACCCCGATTTTGTTATTGTCGCACGCACTGATGCGAGAGGGGCGTTGGGGGGTAGCCTTGATGAAGCAATTAGACGGGCCAACAGTTACCTCAAAGCAGGGGCGGATGTGGCTTTTGTCGAGGGCATTCCTTCAAAGGATGAACTAATACGGGTTGTAAAAGATGTTGAAGGTCCTGTGCTTTACAATATGATCGGAATTTCCCCTATTATACCGTTTCCCGAACTGAAGGAGATAGGAGTGTCGATTATCGGTTTTGGCATGGCACATTGGGCAGCGACGAGAGCTATATGGGACTATGCCCATGATCTTAAACAACGAGGAGTAGATGCCCAGCTTCAATTTCTGGATAGAATGAAAGGTCATCCTCTGGAAGATGATCATGCTTTTGCCGGATTTACGGAAATGAAAGCAATGGAGGAAAAATATCTGCCCGAGGAGGAGATCGAACAAAAGTATCACGACACCTTGGGTTATAAACCCTGACACCTCGTCGTTAGGACAGGAGTGTTAGGCTTTACGTTGTTTTTTTTGGATCATCTCCAAAAGAGTCGATGATACTTGTCCGCCTCGGGCGGATTGAAAGGAGTCAAGGGGCCAAGGATTCGAGTGAATAAGGAACGCATGTCACTGGATAGATCCGTAATTTAATTTGCTTAGTTGCACCATAAGGCTATCCTATGTCTCCATGTCATACCCCGGTTAATCCGGGGTATCCAGGGGGCAGAAGCCGGAAGCTAAGAGGTTGGGACGCTGAAAGGCTAGGAAGCCGGGAAACGTTATCTAGCATATAGGCCATCTCCTAATAAATATCTTTCCATTATTGTTTGGCCATTATTCTGGATTACCCGGACAAGCCCCGCAGATTCACGGGATCTTCGACCGGGTAATGACATTTTGGTCCGGGTGATGATGTAGTAGAGACACTTATTTTAATAGAAAATATGGTTATTTCATCAACTAAATTGGTGAAGAAGCTTTTTCTAAAATTCAGTTGCATTCGGTGGTAATTTAAACAATTTCAAGAGGGAGGTATATAATATGTGGGCGCAGGTAGTGCTTACTCCGGCAGAATCAAAAAAATTCATAGCGAAAGCGATAGTTGAGATGGATATCGTAAAACGAGCTCTCTCCGCCGGAACAATTGTTATTCATCCCAGTAGCAGTACCTTTTTCATTGTAGAGGAAATTACCGGAAACGAACCCGACACGGATATGTGGGTTCTAGGTCTAATACTACCCCAGGGACTTTGTCGAGCGGCAGGAAGAAAAGGGAAAACGCCCACATTGGATCATATTAAGGATTTAAAGACGATGATGTATAATTTTCCCTTTAAATGGGTCATTAAGGAAAGGAAACTCTACTCAGGAATACCGCTGGGTGAAATACTGGAAGAGTTAGGTCCTGATGATGCCTATATTAAGGGGTGCAATGCATTGGATATCCACGGTAACGCAGGAGTGTTATACGGCCATGCCGGAGGAGGAACAATAGCGTATGTACTTGCGGCTCAAAAGAAAAAAGGATTCAACGTCATTCTACCTGTTGGCCTCGAGAAGTTAATTCCTGGAACCATAGTGGAAGCTGCTAAGGCGGCCCGAAGGAAGGAATATAAATACGGTATGGGAATGACTTGCGGTCTGTTCCCTGTAAGAGGAAAGACCATTACGGAGATAGATGCTGTAAAATTGCTGAGCGGTGCCAATGCCACTAGCATAGCCTCAGGCGGATTGGGCGGAGCTGAAGGAGGGGTCGTTTTATCCATTAATGGAGACAAGGCTCAGGTAACAAAAGTGATTGAATATATAGAGCAATCAAAAGGGGCCAGACTCCCCCAAGCCCGAGCAGTGGATTGCGATGATTGTCATTCTCCAGATTGCCATTTCCCGGCCAAGGAAAAACATTGGGGATAGTTGCTTCATACCATAGCGGCTGATAACGCCATTTTTGGGCAGGTCGGCCCGAGAGTAGGGAGCCCCGCAGGAGACGCTGAGTCTCATAAGCAAGCTGCTTTTTTGTGCCATTGAGATAATACCCTGTCTCTTAAATACCCAGGGAGGACCAAAAAGGAACTCAAAGGCACAGATGCAGCATGTGAGCGGAGAACCCATAAAACGGCTGTACAGCGCGGGCGAGTTGGGATCTATTTTCAACATCCTATATCCGGGAGCCAGTAACATATCCGAATGTCTTGCCTTTGGACGGATTGCGGGACGGAATGCCGCGAAAGATGAGCCAACACAATAAACTGTTTTAAATCCTACTCAAAACAAGGTGACTATTAATATGTGCAAAACGCAAGAGATGCTCGAACGCTGGTGCTTGGCCCAAGGGATACCGTTTAAAAATGCGGAAGCTGAAGAAGCCTATAAAAGAAGGACCAGGAGGATCGCAGATGTCGTACAGTTAAAGATTCCGGATAGGGCTCCAATCACGCCTTCATTTGGTATGTTCCCTGCCCTGGACAACGGGTTTACATGTGAAGAAGTCTTTTTTGATCCAACCAAGGCATATACCGCATGGATGAAAACCCTTGCTGACTTTGAGCCTGATACTTTTCAAGTTCGCACACAAACAGGCAATGTTTGGGAGGCTATCGATTGCAAACAGCTACTTTTCCCGGGTCGCGGTGTCTCCCCAAATAGTGGCATGCAGTATGTTGAGGATGAATATGCAACCGCAGAGGAATTTTATGACGCATTTTTAGAAGACCCAACGGACTTTATGCTGAGGGTACACTTACCGCGTGTATATGGTATTCTTAAACCCCTAAAAGACCTTCCCCCCATAAGAGATGCCTTTGGATATTATACGGGCTTACCAGTTATCCTTATGGCATTTGGTAATCTTGAAATATCCGGTGCATTTGAGAAACTCGCAAAGGCTGGAGCCGAAATGATGAAGTGGGCTGATTTTTCTCGTGAAAAATCCATGGAAGTCATGGCAATGGGATTCCCAAGAAATTTTGGAGGAGGATCACATGCCCCCTTCGATATGATTGGAGATTTTATCAGGGGAACACGTGGCATTATGCTTGATATGTTCAGGTGTCCCGATAAGCTCATATCAGCCATGGAAAAAGCCGTGCCAATGCTCATTAAAATGGGGCTTAGAGGGAAGAAATCAGGAAATCCTTTTGTAAGCATTCCTCTTCATAAAGGACCGGCGGGATTTATGTCCCTTGAACAGTATAAGACCTTCTACTGGCCTACATTGCGAAAAGTTATGGTTGGATTAATAGATGAAGGACTAGTACCGATGCCGTTTTTTGAAGGGGAAAATACATCGCGGCTTGAGATCATTAAAGATATCCCAAAGGGTAAAGCGGTGTATCGATTTGAGAGCGTTGATATCTATAAAGCAAAGGATATTTTGGGGGATACCGTCTGTTTCAGGGGGAACGTACCGGTCTCCCTGCTCATTGCGGGGACCCCTGAACAGGTAAGGGCTTATATCAAAGAACTCATTGATGTGACCGGGAAAGACGGTGGTTTGATCGTGGATTGTGGTTCGATTATCGATGAGGCAAAGCACGATAATATTAAAGCAATGATAGAGTTCACTAAGGAATATGGCAGATATAGATGAAAAGAAGACCTTGCCATTTTTCTCCCTGATGTCGTGATGGACGTTAAAGCACTGGCATGTGAATTGCCAAGTGAAAGAAATCTTCCTTTTTCACGCTTTAGCCATGCCGAGATTGCCCGGGAAGCTATCCGTAGCGGCATTGTTTCCACTATCAGCGGCACCACGGTTTCGCTCTAGCGAAGCTCTGCCTCAAACCGACGAGTTGGAGTTTGAAACATCACCTTGCTCGAATCGAAGCGATGCTGGATGCTGGCAAAAAACTTAACTTTACGCACCTTCCAGGGCTTCCATTTGAAATTAAGGGCTCAAAGCTTGGATAGTGAATTTATCTGATCGAATTTCCTCTTTAACTGTCGATCTTTTGCTAATTTGGGTTTTACCGATTTTACTGCGTGACTGACCCCTGAATAACTCAACCCAAATAGATTCCCGATTTGTTCATTCCCTAATTAACCTGTTGGCCAGATACAATCGAGCAATACATCGCGAATATCTTTTTCTGCTCCTGAAAGCCTCCTTGCCTGTACAAAGTGTTCGACATCACAGCCAACAATCCGCTCAACCCTGCTCAAATAACTCTATTGTCAATACACCTGTTTTTTGTCAATATTTATTCACTATTCAAGCTTTGAGCCCTTTTTTCTGGCCAAGAATCATCTTGTCCATATTGCTCTTTATCAATCATATATACGTGGATAGGAGGATGGTGGTTAGGGTAAAAACATGAGAAATTATGTCTACAAACCTGAATACCAACGTAGGATGATTCCAGGAATGATTTGTAAAGGGGTACATCCTATATTCCCCCTTTCAAGGAAAAAGATGAGTAATTAATAACTCTAGTAATATCAATCAGATATAAAGTATGGTTAATTTTGAGTATATCTCTCCTTAGCCCATTGATGGGTTTCTATTCGGCGAGTCTCTCGCTAGAAAAGAACCCTTCACCTCATTCCTTCGACAAGCTCGGGATAAACTCTATCATTATCCGGTATATCCCGCTAAGCGGGAGTACCAATCATCCCTGATCCAGGTTTTAGGGTTCAGCCCCGCCAAAAATACGGCGGGCAGGCGCCGGCCCATGATGAGCTCTCCATAAACAAAACCTTTTATTGCCTGCATTGTTGGTCCGAAGGATCCTACAGGGTCCCCCACGAGGTCCTTGAATGGCCTCAACGT
>CP070673.1:4727860-4731418 GCA_020351915.1 Deltaproteobacteria bacterium | reverse complement strand
TGTTCAGAGCGCTTTCATATCCGGCATCCACATGCCGGGCAACGCCTATTCCTGGATCTACGGTCAGAACCCACTGCAATCTATCCGCTCTCTGATAGGTTCCGTCGGCAACGATCACCATACCGGCATGCAGAGAATAGCCTATGCCGACACCGCCGCCATGATGGAAACTCACCCAGCTTGCTCCATTGACTGCATTGAGGGCAAAATTAAGCAGGGGCCAGTCGGCAATGGCATCACTTCCATCAAGCATACCCTCGGTTTCTCGATTGGGAGAAGCCACCGATCCGCAGTCCAGATGATCCCGACCGAACACGATGGGCGCCTTGATTTCACCTTTCTGGATCATCTCGTTGACTGCAAGGCCAAATCTTGCACGATCACCATAACCCAACCAGCATATGCGGGTAGGTAGTCCCAAAAAGGGGATCCGATCTCTTGCCAGGCGGATCCAACGATTGAGGGGTTGGTCTTCTGGGAATAACCGGGTAACGCACTCATCTGTGCGGTGAATATCCTGAGGGTCACCTGAAAGGGCTGCCCATCGGAAAGGTCCCTTTCCCTCACAAAACAGCGGACGGATATATGCCGGGATAAAACCCGGATATTTGAAGTCCCCATTTTTATCCCTGACATCAAGACCTCCCAGTTCGGCCTCGGCACGAAGATTGTTTCCGTAATCGAAACAGATTGCTCCTTGTTTCTGCATCTCAAGAATGGCTTCCACATGACCCACAATGGACTCGCGAGACAAGCGTTGATATTCTGCCGGGTCTTTTTCGCGGAGCTTGTCCAGTTCTTCCAGATTCCCCTTGGGAACATAATTTAAGAGATCGTGGGCCGGGGTCTGGTCTGTTACAATGTCTGGGATGATGCCTTGCCTGACTAACTCCGGATGAACCTCAGCGGCGTTTCCTACCAGTCCCACTGACAGGGCATCTCCCTGCTTTTTGGCCTCAGTAACCCACTGTAAGGCTTCATCCAGGTTGTTTGTCATCTTGTCGCAGTATCCTTCGTCCACTTTTCTCTGGATTCTCTCCGGCCTGACCTCCACATCCAGAATAACCCCTTCGTTCATGGTGACCGCCATAGGCTGAGCGCCGCTCATACCTCCCATGCCAGCAGTCAATACAAACGTCCCCTGCAGACTCGTCCCTCCATACTCTTTTCTTGCCAGGGCGGCCAAGGTTTCATAGGTACCCTGGAGAATGCCTTGGGTGCCGATATAGATCCAACTTCCGGCTGTCATCTGACCGTACATGGTTAGGCCCATTTCGTCATACCGGTGGAAATTTTCCTGAGTGGCCCATGCTGGTACTATGTTGGAATTAGCGATTATCACGCGGGGGGCCTGGGGGTGGGTCTTGGCTACGTACACAGGTTTCCCGGACTGGACACAGAGGGTTTCGTCCTGTTCAAGGCTCTCAAGGGCGCTTACAATTCGCTGATACTCTTTCCAGTTTCTTGCGGCGCGGCCCGACCCGCCATACACGATGAGTTCCTCAGGCTGAATGGCCACATCTGGGTCCAGATTGTTCATCAGCATTCGAAGAGCCGCCTCAGCATCCCAGGTTTTGCAGTGGAGTTGCATGCCGGTATATGATCTGATAGGCGCTGAAGGTCTCTTTTCATAGAACATCGGTCTCATGGTCGATACCTCCCTTGTATTACCTCGTCATACCGACAAGAGTTCCGTTTGTTTTTTAGTCTTGACAGGTTACATCGTTTCATCTATTCGGATATAGACCTGTATAGACAATGTCAACACAAAAACGAATAAAACCATCGATAACCCAAAACCTATCTACCTGCAAATAAAAGAGAATTTGCTCATTTTCATCAACAAACGGTATTGAATTCCAACATCTAAATTTAGACTAATTGCTAAGAGGACCATACCATCATGGCGAAACAACTGATCGAATGCGTTCCCAACTTCAGCGAAGGGCAAAGACGGGAAGTCATCGAAGCGATTGTGGCTCCGTTCCGGAAAAAGAAAGGATGTGTTGTTTTAGACTTTCGGGCAGATCCAGACCATAACCGACTGGTGGTGAGCCTGGTTGGTGAGCCGGAACCAATTCAGGAAGCACTCCTTGAAGCCGCTCAAACCGCCATTTCCCACATTGATCTGAACCACCATCAGGGTGGGCACCCCCGCATAGGAGCGGTGGATGTCATCCCTTTTGTGCCCCTCCGAAACATAACCATGGAGGCCTGCGTGGAGCTCGCTCACGGCTTCGGTAGCAGGTACTATGAAGAGACAGGGGTTCCTGTGTTCTTTTATGAAGAAGCAGCCACGATACCTGGGCGAAGGCAGCTTGAGAATATCAGAAAAGGGCAGTACGAAGGCCTGAAAAAGGAAATTGCAAATCCTGAACGGCATCCGGACGTGGGAGAACCAAAATTGCATTCCACAGCTGGGGCCACGGCCATTGGCGCAAGAAAATCCCTCATTGCCTTTAATGTGAACCTGGAAACAGATGACATAGATGTCGCCAAAGAAATCGCCAGGGCGGTTCGGGGCTCAAGCGGTGGGCTCAGCCATGTAAAGTGCATCGGTCTTGCCCTGAAAGACCGGGGGCTCGTCCAGGTGAGTATAAACATAGTAGACTATGAAAAGAATGCCCTCTATCGGGTGTTGGAGCTCGTCCGTATGGAGGCCAAGAGATGGGGAGTATCTGTGGCGGAAACCGAAATATACGGGATGGTACCTGCTGCGGCTCTTTTGGAAAGCATATCCTTTTACATGCAAACTACTGGTTTTGATCCCAGTCAGGTGATTGAACTCCGCCTCCTTGAGATGCTTGGAGATGACGCATGATCAGAAAGCTTTTCAGAAATGCGCACATTGTCACGCCATCCGATCCGGGAACCCCTCTGGCCGGGAAACGTCAGGCAGAACTAAGGCATTTCAAAAAAGGCACCGTCCTTTGCCGGGATGGGGTGATCGAGGCCATTGGAGATGAAAAGGATGTAGAGGCGTCCCTCTCGCCCCGCGATGTAGATGTGGAGGTAGACTGCGCAGGATTCTGTCTTATTCCCGGGTTTGTGGATCCTCATACGCACATGTGCTTTGCCGAAACAAGGGAGCAAGAGTTTGCCCTCCGCATGGAAGGTGTTGAGTATCTCGAAATCCTTCGCCGGGGAGGAGGAATCCTCTCCTCGGTTCGGGCTGCCAGGGCCGCATCTGAGGAAGAACTCTATCTCGTGACCCGGGGGCATGCCCTATCGGCACTTGAGTTCGGTACCACTACCCTGGAGATCAAAAGCGGATATGGGCTCGATACGGAAACAGAACTCACCATGCTCCGGGTTATCGATCGTGTTGGGCGTGAAACGCCGCTGGACGTGGTCCCCACTTTTTTGGGGGCTCACGCCGTGCCCGAAGAGTTTGCCCAGTCCCCTGATACCTATGTGGATCTTCTCATTCAGGAAATGATCCCAGCGATTTCCCAGCAGGGGATTGCTCGGTTTTGCGATGTGTTTTGCGAAAAGGGCGTCTTTTCCGTGGATCAAAGCCGCCGAATCCTGAAGGCTGCTCGGCAGGCTGGCATGGGG
>CP070673.1:4719498-4727760 GCA_020351915.1 Deltaproteobacteria bacterium | reverse complement strand
TCCCCCCTCTGAGGATGATATCCATGAGAACTGAATCCTTTCTGGTTCTATCCCTAAATGTTCAAGCAGGTTTTTTAGAAGTGCAAATTTTCGTCTGGCGTAATAATTACCTTCCAGGTAATGACACTCTCCTGGGTGTCACCCTGAAACCCATACGCCATCAGAGCCATGCATCAGGGCCGATAGTATGAATTTCGGACTCACCCTTGCAGAGCATGGTACCCTGATGGGCCTTATGTTCGGCGGGTACTGCATTCGATTTATTCCAGCTAAGTCAGCGGCAGCATAACTACACCAACTACACAGAAAGGCTGTGATCTTCGGTTCCCAATCGTTCATGATGCGCCTCTCTAAAGATAAGCATATAAATCCTTTGTTTGATACGTTCAATTGCTTAGGTTGGTTTGATGGGTTATTGGAAACATCCAACTAATAGAACCAATAAAACCAGTCAGACGGTTTCACTAAACATCTCACCGAATCATACTCATAATCTGAGCCTCATCAAACCCATTGAGGTGTATGGCACCCGATCTACAGGAGGCAACACACAAACCGCAGCCCTTGCACAGCACCGGGTTGATCTCCGCAAGGCCGGTTTTCTCATTGAACCCCGGTGCCTTGAAGGGGCAGATAGCTACACATACACCACAGGTGCTGCAGTAGAGAGGGTTCACCATAGCGATGGTCCCGCTCGTGTAAATGGTCTTCTGTGCCAGCAGGCTTACTGCCCGTGCCGCCGCTGCCTGGGCTTGGGCGATGGATTCATCGATGGACTTGGGGGAGTGGGCAAGACCACAGAGAAACACCCCATCTACTGCAAAATCGACGGGTCTGAGCTTTACGTGGGCCTCAACAAAGAAACCATCTTCGTTAACCGGTATCTTGAATTGCTGGGCCAGGAATTCCTCATCTCTAGGCGCTATTGCAGATGCAAGAACTAAAAGGTCGGGCTCGATCTGCGCTTCTCGCCCAAGGGTATAATCGGTAAACCGAATGCTGAGCTTCTCGTTAATATTATCTACCGTCAGGTCCTTTTCATTATCAAACCGAATAAACACTACCCCCTGCTCCCGTGCCTCCTTGTAGAGGTTCTCCCTGAGCCCATAAGTCCTCATATCCCGGTGGAGGATAAAGACACTTAGGTCTGGATTGAGTTCCTTGAGGTGCAGGGCACTCATCACCGAGTGGGTGCAGCAGACCTTCGAGCAGTAGGGACGCTCGGGGATGCGCGAGCCCACACACTGGATAAAGACACAGCTTTTAATCTCGGTGAGTTTCTTGTCGTTCTCTTTCAGCAGGCCATCGAGCTCTAAGGAGGTGAGTACGCGGGGGTCTTTCCCATAGCAGTGGTCGGTGGGGGTGAGCTCCGCACCACCGGTGGCGATGATGGTGACCCCGTGGGCGAGCTCGTGTTCTTCACCGGCAGCTTTGATGGTGGTGGTGAAGTTTCCCACAAAGCCCTCTACCTTAGTGATCTCGGCACTGCGGAAGGTGGTGATCCGCTCATCGGCCTCAACGGCATCGATGAAAGAGCGGGTGTTTTTGGCGATATCTTCTCCCTTCCAGGTGGTATAGAGCTTGAGCGCATTGCCGCCGAGCCGATCGGTTCGCTCAACGAGGTAGGTCTGATAGCCCTGCTCAGCCAGGTTTTGGGCGGCGGCCATGCCGGCCAGTCCCCCGCCGATCACGAGGGCTGCCTGGGTTATCTCCAGCTCCTGCTCTGCAAGGGGCTCGAGGAGGGCCACCTTCTGAGTTGCCATCCTGATGAGGTCTTTGGCCTTCTCGGTGGCAAGCTCGGGATTATCGGCGTGGACCCAGGAGCACTGGTTTCTGATGTTGGCCATCTCAAAGAGGTACTTGTTGATCCCGGCGTTTCTGACGGTCTCCTGAAAGAGCGCCTCGTGGGTCTGGGGGGTACAGGAGGCGACGACCACCCGGTTTAACTGGTGGTGCTGGATTGCCTCGGTGATCTGCTCTTGGGTGTCCTGGGAGCAGGAGAAGAGGTTTTCATCCACGTGCTCCACAAAGGGAAGAGACCGGGCATATTGAGCAACGGCAGGGACATCGACCACCCCGGCGATATTGGTGCCGCACTTACACACAAACACCCCAACCCGGGGCCGCACCCCCGTAATCTCTTCTGGGGGGATCTCGGGGGGGAGTTCTTTGACCTGTGAGAGGCTGAAGCGGGCATCTGCGAGGAGCGCTCCTGCCGTGGCAGCGGCGGCACTGGCATCGATGACCGAGGAGGGGATATCCTTGGGGGAGTGGAAGCAGCCGGCCACGTAGATGCCGGGGTGGGAGGTCTGTACAGGAAAGAAGCTATTGCCTTCTGGAAAGTCATAGGTATCAAGACCGATCCCTATCTTTCGGGCGAGGTCTGCTACGTTTTGTGTTACCGAGTACCCGACAGACAGAACCACGAGGTCAAAGTCCTCTTCAGCCCTTCTTCCTGTTTCGTCTGTATAGCGTATGAGAAGGTTTCCGGAGCCATCCTTTTCAACGATGTTGGCAATCTTCGATTTGATGAAGCGCACACCCTCTCGGTCTTTGGCTCGATTATAATATCTCTCATAGTCTTTACCGAAGGTCCTCACGTCAATAAAGAAGATGGCTGTATCAAGGGATCCTTTTGAATGGTCTTTGGCTACCAAGGCCTCTTTGATGGCATGAGTACAGCAAGCTGAAGAACAGTATGAGTTGGAGCCGGCATGGACATCTCTAGAGCCAACACACTGTATCCATGCTATTTTATCGGGTTCCCTGTTGTCAGAGGGTCTTATCAGGTGGCCCTGGTAAGGGCCGGAGGCTGCGAGGATTCGTTCGAATTCCAGACTGGTTACAATGTTAGGTGATCTATGGTATCCATACGTATCGTGAATACCCGGATCATACGTATCAAAGCCAGGGCAAAAAATAATTGAACCAACCTGAAGGGTTAATTCCTTTTGTTTATCCTCGAAATCGATAGCTCCCGTGGGACAAAATTTTTCACATGCCTTACACTTTCCTTTTTCAAAAAAGATACACCTTTCAGCATCGATAGAATACTTGAGGGGGACCGCCTGTGGATACTGCACATATATTGCCTTTCTCTTGGCAAGTCCTCTGTTGTATTCATCATCGACTTTGCGAGGACATTTCTCAGCGCACGATCCGCAAGCAATGCATTTGTTCATATCAACAAAGCGCGGGTGTTGAGAAACTGTAACCTCAAAGTTTCCCTCTTCCCCTGTTACACTCTGAAGCTCAGCGAGGGTAAGTAATTCTATGTTAATGTGCCGGCCGACCTCGACCAGCTTAGGTGAGATAATTCACATGGCGCAGTCATTGGTGGGGAAGGTCTTATCCAGCTGTGACATGACGCCGCCTATAGAAGAAGATGTCTCAACAAGATACACATAATAGCCAGAGTCCGCCAGATCCAAAGCGGCCTGCATGCCGGTGATCCCTCCACCTACCACGAGCACTGAGCCGATCTTATCTTTTGCCATCTCTTCTCCTCTCTTTCATGCCTTAAGGATAATCTATATCGAGAAAAACCCTTCTATTGAGGTTATATCTATTTGGTTAGTTCCCAATCCAAGCGGCGCACCATCAATACCGAGGCTCAATCCAAGAAGTTGAGGATAGAGGATAGAGGGGAGGAGATGATTGCCACCACGTTCACTATTGATTATACTTTGAACCGTATCGAACTGGATATGACAGTATGGGCAGGCATTGCATAGGTAATGGGCCCCTGACTGTTTCGCGTCCATGAGCTTCTTTTCTGCTAAATCCATAGAAAGAACATCATTGGTTCCGAGCAATGGAGCACCACAACAATCGAGCCGTGATTGCCAGAAGATGCTCTCAGCACCGGTTGCCTCCACGAGCTTATCGAAGAGAGTAGGATTAACCGGATCATCAAATTGAACGATCTCACTGGGTCTGAGGGCGTGGCACCCATAGTGGGTGGCAATCTTGAGCTCTTTGTACGGTCTGGCGATCTTCTCCTTGATAGCGTCGAGACCCACATCATGGTAAAGAACAGAGAGGAGGTGTTTAATTTCAATATTCCCCTTGAATTCTAGGCCTTCCTTTTTGAGGGTATTATTAAGTTCCTTTCCCAGAGAGGCGTTTTCCTTCATGCTATGATGGGCCTTTTTGAGCATTCCGAAACCACACTTGCACAGAACCATCATATTCAGGCCTTGCGTTTCGGCCAGGGCCAGATTTCTTGCCGCAGAAAGCATAGATGCCCTGAAGTCGATGTTCCTTATAGGGTACCCGCAGCAGTTAAATTCCTTTATTTCTATTAGTTCCACGCCCAATTTCTCCAATACGGCTCTGGCAGATGATTCGTACTGTTTTAGTCTGGCAGGAATATTACAGCCTAGAAATATCGCAAATTTCATAACAGTTTTCCCATCTAATGTTTGCCCTTTTGTATTACGTTCTGTACTGCCAAGTTCTTGAGTTCATAGAGCACCTCGGTGACTTTGACTCCTTGGGGACAATTTTCCTGGCACTGATAGCAGGTAACACAATCCCACAGCATATTTGATCCAAAGGCGAGATCCTTAATTCCCAAACCAGTTGCGTACATAATCTGATGGGGGAGGAGCCCTAAGACATCCTGTGCATTTTCATAGTTCGCAACTACCGGACACACATTGGTGCATGTCTGACACCCAAAACAGGCTGAAAAGGTGCTCGCCTGATCTGAGAGTAACAGACCACTTTGAAATTCTCGATCGGTAGGCGTGAGGGTTAAGACCTTATCAGTGCTTTTCATCAATTCGCACCCTGCGGCAATAGCCTCCCTCGCCTGGTTTAACGGCTTCTGGTAGTCACTTTGGGGTACGGACTCCCTCATTAACCCCCTGTAGAAGGAAAGCGGTGAGAGGGTGAAAAACAGGGGATAGTCCTTTTCGAACATATGTTCTTTCATATTAAACCACAAGTCCTCCAGGTTTATACCAGCTGGACACACATCGGTGCACCTGTGGCAATTGGTACATACATATGCTCCATCGAATATGAACTTGAACTCCTTTTCACCAATTTCTTTTCCAGAGGCAACCCTGCGGAGTGACGCTAATTTTTCAGAGGGAAGTATATTGACATTGTGTATCTCCTCGAACATGACCCCCACCGAGCAACGCGATGTACACTGCCCGCAGTGCATACAGGCGTCCATCTCAAGGGCTTGCCTGGTCGCAATGTTTGCAGGTCCTGATTTTCCTTTATCCATGACGCTATTTGCAAGGAGGCTTAAAGGACTCGTGATGATATGAAAGAATTTACTAAAGGGAAGATACGCGAGACCAATGAAACATGCTAAAAAGTGAATGTACCAGAGAAAGGTATGAACACCTGCCCTATCCATGGACAAGGCTGCCCCTTGAACGGTTTTGGCCACAGCGTAACCGGTAAATGCCCACTGCGGCCTGGAGTGGCACCCTGCACAGCTCATCTCATGGACCTCTCTGCCCGCCTCAAGGAGCTCGGTGTCGAACGGCGCCTTTAGGTTGGGGGCGACGGTGCCGAATTCCTTAACCCACAGGGCAGTGAGTGCCTTATACTCTTGCTCTTCTTTTTCAATGCCTGCATACTCTTCAACCATTTGGTTATAAAGGGAATAAGACCCTATCTTTGCTGCCTCTAAGAAAATGCCTGAGATCATGATAATAGCTAAGAGTATTATGGCGTAGGAATCCATCGGATTGGTGCTGAGCCGTGGAGCCCTGAGGATGAACCTGCGGTAAAGGGCCATGCATATACCGATTATCACGAGCGCCCCGAAGAGATCACGCAAGAACATGAAGGGGTTGATCGTAGCATAGTAATTGTCAAATATGGCCGAGGTAATAAGTTTATCCAGGGCATGCATGAGCAGTAGGAGCATAAATGCCCCGTATAGTAGAATGTGAGTCAGCCATCTAAAAGAATCTTCCCTCAGCACCTTTCTCTGGAAGACCACGTCGAGAAAAAAGACCTTGACCAGGGTCAAGATCCTAACGCTGAATATGGTGGTAACTATGCCCCGAAATGCGGATGAGACCCTGTTTGAGGTGGATATGTTATGAGAGGCTACAGTGCTCTTAAGGGAGAACCAGGTAGATAGCTTATAGATAAAGCCAATAAGAAAGATCGCCAAGGAGGTATAGAGGCTGATGTAAAAAGCCATGGGCTTGTTATCCTTTTAGAGGTTTAGAAAAGATATATCCTTTTTCTTTTCAGCTGCTATAAAGCTGGTCTTTGAAGCAGCCCTCCCATCTTGACAATCTCCGGTACATTTTGTTCCCATTAGTCTGCCATGAGGTCGAACCAAAAATCTCTGTCAAGTAAAAAGGTTTGAAATCGATATGAACAGCTAATAGGTGTTATTAAATATATTTAAGAGATAGTTTCAATCAGGTAGTGCACTCAAAAACGAAAAAACTACACCTACTTCTGAATAGGGGGGGTCTTATTTTGTGCATATTCCCTGCCCCTAATAGGGTGAAATACCTGCTTAAAGGTGAAAAAAGAGGGCAAGATAAGCGTCCTCTCACAGGTGACGCCGTTTGATAAGAAATGACATTTTCTTGTCCACTTCCAGACGCATGTTATCCTTTTCCGGCCCTGTCACAGTATAGGGCCCCGATCGTACAGACTACTACCTCCATCTCAGAGCCGAGCACCACATCCCCCCTCCACGACCTGCGAATTCATCCTCTGGTTCAACCTCGTTCAGTATAACCCAAGCCAGTGTCCAGCATTGAGCGGTACGATAGATATGATACCCGCCTCCACCAGTGGCAAGGATTTTATCCCATGACCCCTTTAATTCTTGCACAACCTGGGTATAAGAATTGTTGGTGAGCATAAGATCGGTGAGCGGGTCAGATATCATGGAATCTGCTCCCAATTGGGCAACCATCACGTTCGGGCTCCAAGAAGAAGTTTTTTCTTTTTGAGGGATTGGGGAGATTTCAGGGTCATGTACTCTTGGTCCATAACGCCATAGCGGTAGCAAGGTTCGAGGGTCTTCTGGGCCCGTTCAGACTTGAAGGGCCTCGGCACTTGGTACAGCTGCTACACAAGTACCAGAGCCTCAAGATATAGTAATGAGGAAAGATCCCTCAACTCGCAATTCACAATTCCTTAATTCCTAAACCACATAGGTAAAAATTGAAACCATCGGCCTTGAGCTCTTTGGCTATCTGATCAGCATCTTCGCTCTGGAGTCGTAACACGATCAGCCAGTGCTCCTAATCCTCCGCAGGGGGAGGGTCATCATACTCAATAAGACGGTTTTGCTCTGGGCGAGGTCTACAACCAGTAGTTTCACATCCTTCTTCCCACACGGAGCAATTTAACGTTTGGGCTGGATCTTAACAAACTCTCTTTCCCGACCTCGATAAAGGTATATTGTTGGAAATTCAGGCTTTCTCTTACAGGGGATCATAATAACGGGAAACGGGCTATGCCGGATGACCTTTTCAGCAACGCTGCCGAAAAAGACATGTTCTATTCCTGTTCTTCCGTGCGAACTTGAGTATTTCATCATGTTCCCGATGTTCCCGACCAGATCTGGTAACGATGTCAAATTTAACCCCAGCCTCGATCTTTTTTACGTAGTGCTCTTTAAGTTTCTTATCCAGATCTGCTACAAAATCCTTTTTGATCTTAGCCAAGGTCTCGTGGCCCATGAAAGTCTCTGCATATGCCTGATGGGGATCATTGGGTATCACATGGAGAATATAGAGAAGGCCCTCATCCCGTTTGGCAATGCCATACGCAAACTCAAAGGCATAATCTGCATTTTCAGAAAAATCGGTACAGAAAAGTACCTTTTTGTATTTTGGATATCCCATCATTTGTCCCCTCCCTATATCATAGGGTTAAGAACTCACCATATCTCAGCACTCCTCCTCACCTCAAGCCAGCGCCTCTGGGATCGGGTGAGGGGCCCGATCTGCTCTTCGATCCACTCAGCATCACCGGTCAGGAGGGCGAGCTTCTCGGGCCCCGTGAGATCGTATTCATCCAGGGCATCGGCGGCATCCTCCAGGAGGCTGGTGAAGAAGAGCGAATCGGATGAAGCCCGTTCCAGGACCGTGATCATCTCCTCTTTGTGAATCAGTTCCTGTTCTTCAGGCACCTGGGTAGAAGCTATCTCAAGGGCTGAGGCAACTGCCTTGAGCAACTGATCAGGGGTAAAGGGTTTTTCCAGGTAATCTGCTGCACCCAGCTTCATGGCCTGTACCGCTGAGCGGACCGTGGCAT
>CP070673.1:4669104-4719398 GCA_020351915.1 Deltaproteobacteria bacterium | reverse complement strand
AAAAAGGCCGTAAATCTTGGTGCTCACAATGCTCTTTCCCTGGCCTTTGACCGGGAAGCATCGGAAGTATGTTACCATACCCAAGACCGCTTGGAGGGAGTGGCGGCATTTAACGAAAAGAGAAAGCCTCGATTTATGGGGCGGTAATAAGGAATGGGCAAAACATTAACAAATATATTGATGGAGAGGAGGTAGGTGGATCATGGAAGACATAAAGGCAATCGATATCATGAATTACCCCAATCAAATTAAAGATGCTGGCTACGATTTCAATGAATGGGAAGAATGGCGTCAGGTGGCAACGACAACATTCAAGCCCTTTTTCCCATTAGGACGTTTTCCGATAACACCTGAAGAACTGGAGCAGCATAAGCATATTTATGGAACGGCATTTTATCCCTATGAATCTTTAGATGCATTCATAAAAGCAATGGATAAAGAGGGATATGATAAGGTTTGTATCGCAGCTGCTAAGATGTGGTCTTATAGAAGAAGTTTTAAATTGATATTTGATTTTACTATAGATCAAGTCAATGACATGGTTAAAAAAAGCAATGGGAGAATAATCGGGGTAGCAGGTTACAACCCATTTAGGATTGCGGAAAGTCTTCGAGATATCGAAAAGGCCGTCAAAGATTACGGTTTTAAATTTGTATATTTGCATAACATTAGTTTTGGACTGCCTTTTAACGACAAGAAGTTATACCCACTCTATGGTCTTTGTAGTTCAATGAACATACCTGTATCTATGCAAGTTGGGCATTCCGCAGAACCGCTGCCCAGTTGGGTCGGAAACCCTATGCCCATTGATGAGGTGGTGATGGACTTTCCTGATCTCAGACTAAATCTATCACATACCGGCTTCCCATGGATCAACGAATGGATCGACCTTGTTTGGAAACATGCCAATGTTTATGGTGATATCTCTGCCTATATGCCAAAGAGTCTTGATCCGGAATTGATCAGCTTTATGTCGAGTGGCAGGGGGAACGCCAAGGTAATGTGGGGCACTAACGGAATGGGCTTAGGACGAGGTAAAAAGCAGATCATGGAGATGGATATGAAAGATGAATACAAGAAGAATATCCTCCGCGACAACGCCTTAAGGTTTATGGGATTAGAATAAGGTGGATCCGGATATCCCGGATTAGTTGCAGGATTATTGATGGAGGACTAAGATGGATTTTGAATTAGAACCAGAACACATTCAGATTAGAGATACGGTGAAGAAGTTTTGCGAAAAAGAAGTCATTCCATTTGCCGAGGAATGGGAAAAAGAGGAGATCTTCCCGTTGGAGACCATCCGCAATATGGGGAAGCTTGGTTTTTTTGCCTCCCCTTTTCCTGAGGAATATGGAGGGACGGAGCTGGGGTTTTTGGCCAATAGCATTGTAGCAGAAGAGTTGGGAAGGGCTTCACTGGGACTAGCGTGCTGCTTGAATATGCAAAGTGGCACCTGTCCGATGACGATCCTGCTGAACGGCAACGAAACACAGAAGGAAAAATATATTCCGGGAATCATCAGCGGCGAGTTATTGGGCTGTTTTGCAGTCACCGAGCCGAACGCGGCGACTGATATGGCCGGTATTGAGACTAAGGCAATTCGAGATGGTGATTCCTACATCATGAATGGATCAAAGTTGTGGATCACCCATGCCACGGTCTTTGATGCCGGAATCTGTTTTGCAAAGACCGACCCATCCCAAAGGCACAAGGGCCTTTCAGCGTTTATCATCGAGAAAGACATGCCAGGGCTTAGCGCGAGAGCAGAAAAAGACAAACTTGGTGTTCGTTCATCTGATACGGGTGAGATAGTTTTTGAAGACTGTAAAGTCCCTGAGGAGAACCTGATTGGTGAAGAGGGCCAAGGTTTTGCCATTGCCGAAAGCTCCTTAACATACGGACGTGCCAACATAGCTGCCCGGTCCTTAGGGATAGGTCAGGCCGCTGTTGATGCCGCTATTAGATATGCCAACGAGAGAGAACAGTTTGGAAAGAAAATAGGTTCGTTTCAGATGAACAAACAGATCATTGCGGATATGGTGGCGAATACAGAGGCATCACGCCTTTTGGTATATCGTGCTTCATGGTTACAGGATAAAGGTCTGCCCAGTGCAAATGAGAGTACCATAGCCAAGTTTTTTGCATCCGAAGCCGCGGTGCAGGCGGTAATTGGGGCAGCTAAAATTCATGGGGCTTACACGTATTCATCGGAGTATGTGGTAGCTAGGCTGTATCGAGATGTGATGTTAATGACAGCAGGAGAAGGGACCTCCAATATCCAAAGGATAATCATTGCGAATAATGCCTTGGATTTGAATAAATAAGGTCGAAACTAATAGCTTTCTTATAAACCAAGATGGAGGTTATGTAAAATGAGCTTGGAAGGTAAATCAGCAATCGTCACAGGTGCAGGAAGAGGAGTGGGAAGGGCTATTGCCTTGGACTTTGCAAAGGAGGGCGCCAATGTACTGGTTAATTATAGCAGAAGTGAAGGTCCTGCCAAAGAGGTTGTCCAGGAAATCGAGCGGATGGGGCGCAAAGCAATTGCCTATAAAGCAGATGTTTCTAAGGAACAAGAGGTTATCGAGATGTTTAAGACAGCCATCGATAACTTCGGCAAGCTGGATATTCTGGTAGTCAATGCCGGGAATTCTGCCCCTGGTATGCTCCACAAGATGTCTTTAGAGAAATGGGATAGCGTGATAGACGTTCATCTTAAGGGGGCATTTTTGTGTATGAGGGAGGCGGCCAATCACATGATTGAGAGAAAACAGGGGAAGATACTCTGCGTTATCTCGGTGGCAGGGTTCCAGGGTGCAATAGGACAGCCGAATTATGCAGCTGCCAAAGGGGGGATCATTGGTCTCGTTAAGAGTGGTGCCAAAGAACTCTCGAGGCATAACATAATTGTAAATGCAGTGAGTTTAGGAGTGATATCCACTGATATGACCTCAAAAATCTTATCCGACCCCAAGTTTAGAGAGGCCACCCTGGCAAGGACTTTACTCCATAAGGCATTTGAGCCTGAGGAGATTGGGCCAGTCTTCTCGTTTTTGGCCTCAGATGCAGCTAATAGTATTCAGGGGCAGGTTATACCGGTTGATGGAGGTCTTGCTGGCTTAGGATAAAGAGTAATCCTTCTCAATTTCCAGTTATTTTTATGGTATATGAAAGACAGCCAAGAAAAGGAAAGATTGAAGCTGGTGAAGCTGTCGAAATGATCCAGTCAGGGCACCGTATTGCGCTGAGTCCTGTCTGTGCTGAGCCACAAGCCCTGACGAAATCCCTGGTTGAACGCAAGGACCGTTTGGAAAACGTTGAAATCTACACGATGATGCCGATGGGAGAATGCCCGTATGCTCTGCCGGAGATGGAAGGACATTTCAAGGTTAAGGCATTTTCTGTTGGCCCCCGAATTATGGAAGCAGTGAATAAGGGTCGGGCAGATTACATTCCGTGCCATCTCTCCCAGATACCCGGATTGTTTGCCAACGGTATTATCCCTATTGATGTGGCCTTGATTCAACTTTCACCACCTGATAGCCACGGATATTGCAGCCTTGGTGTAAGCATCAGCTATATACGGGAAGTCTTAAATAGTGCAAAGCTTGTAATTGCAGAAATAAACGAGCAGATGCCCAGAACATTGGGTGATACCTTTGTCCACCTTTCTGAGGTTGATTATATAGCCGAATATTCACATCCTCTACCGGCTATGTCTCCTCCAAAAATGAGTGAGACAGAAAGAAGAATAGCAGAATATACATCCGAGCTAATCCCGGATAATGCGGTGATCCAGATCGGGATTGGCAATATCGCTGCGGCAATTTTGGAGGAAATTAAGAAAAAAAACAATTTGTCTATCCATACGGGGACGTTTTCGGATGGAGTCATGAGTTTGGTAGAATCAGGTGCTATTAATACAAAAAGGGGGAGCTCCAACAGCAGTCGGATAGTGGCAACGGAGTTAATAGGGACTTCAAAATTTTATGAGTTTTGCCACAGTAATCCCCTAATTGAAATGCGGTCGATAAATTATACTCACAATATCCGCGTCCTGAGTCAGATCAAAGGGCTCGTTAGTATCAACTCAGCGATTCAAATTGACTTGAACGGTCAAGTGAACGCAGAGATGCGGGGCGAAGAACTGGTTAATGGAGTGGGGGGACAGCTGGATTTTCTTCGTGGTGCCACTGCCTCCCCTGGCGGAAAGGCAGTGATTGCCTTTCCATCAACGGCTCGAAAGGGAAAGGCTTCTCGCATAGTATCACGTTTAGACCATAGTGCAGTCGTGACCGTTGGCAGAGCCGATATAGATTTCGTAATCACCGAGTATGGTGTGGCACGATTGCGGGGGAAGTCTCTTCCTGAGAGAGCAAGAGAATTGATTGCAATTGCCCATCCGAGTTTTCGAGAAGAGCTGAGAGATGATTTACACAAACAATAGAGGTAAAGGAGGCAAGAGAAGATGAAAAAAGTAGTGATTGGTTCGGGCTCGGCCTTTTGGGGAGATTTGCTGGAGCCGGCCGTGGAGATGGCCGAGAGGAGTGATGTCCAGTATATAGGGTTTGATCACCTTGCAGAATTGACCATGGCTATCCTGAATCGCATGAAAGCAAAGAACCCGGAATCGGGGTATATTCAAGACATTATACCTTGGATGAAGAAATTGTTGCCAGTAACGGTACCCAAGGGCATCAAGATGATAACGAACGCCGGTGGAGCGAATCCTCCACAAGCGGCGCTGGAGGTAAAAAAGCTGGTCAAGGATTTGAACTTGGGCGCCATGAAGATTGGTGTTGTTTCTGGGGACGATATCCTTCCCTATATCGATGACATCAGGGCTCAAGGCTGGAAGTTTAAGAACCTGGATACCGGTGAAGAGGATATCGAAAGCATTAGGGAAAGTATTGTTGCTGCCAATGCCTATATTGGAGCCGACCTCATTATTAAAGAGCTCAAGAATGGAGCAGATATGATCATAGCGGGGAGGGTTTCGGACAATGCCCTTTACGTGGGCCCCTTGATGTACGAATTTGGCTGGGATTACTCAGAGGAGTATACAGACCGGATCGCTGCTGCTGTTACGGTGGGTCACATCATTGAATGCTCAGCATGTGTCACCGGCGGGATGTCAAACATGTGGAAGGTATCCGAACGCCCCTGGGAGATCGGATTCCCCGTTGCCGAGTTCTACGAGAACGGTGAGGCGGTGATCACGAAAACACCGGATTCAGGGGGTATTGTCAATCAATGGACGGTAAAGGAGCATTTGCTCTACGAGATCATGGACCCCGCGAATTATTTGATGCCAGATGGAATTGGTGACTTTACCGCACTGCATCTTACAGAGGAAGGAAGGAATCGGGTAAGGGTAACAGATATGAAGGGTAAAAAACGACCCGATAACCTGAAAGTCTGCATCGGGTATCGAGATGGCTTTATCGGTGAGGGTCTGGCCTTTTTCCCTTGGCCCGATGCCCTGGAAAAGGCCAAATGGGCCGAGAAATGGGTGAGAGAACGATTTAAACGCCTTAATGTAAAATTCAAGGAACTTCGTATTGATTATGTGGGTGTGAATATGCTTCATGGTGAGGCCGCTCCCGTTGAAGATAAGGATCTGAATGAAGTGGGACTACGAATTGCTGCCAGAACAGAGACCTATCCAGAGGCCGACGTTGTTCGAAGGGAGGCGACACATTTATGGACTATGGGGCCCATTGGCTCCAGTTTTGGTGTTCCTATGAACGTCAGGCCTGTTCTTGCACTCTGGCCGTCGCTGGTACCGAGAGAACTAGTAAGGGTTGAAAGCCAACTAATGGAGGTGAGTTAATCATGAAAAGGATAAAGCTCGAGGAATTGGCCTTTGCAAGATCAGGAGATAAAGGAGATGTGAGCAATATTGGAATCATGGCCAAAACCAAGAACATATATAATTTTTTGTCAAAGGCCATTACCACAGAAAAGGTCAAAGAGTGCTTCGCCGGGATGATCAAAGGGGATGTTGAAATCTATCCCGTGCCTAATATTGACAGTTTGGAGATCATTCTCAGGCAGGCTCTTGGTGGCGGCGCAACCTGTACCCTGAGGTTCGACCAGACAGGAAAGTCAATGGGTCAAGCTTTATTGCGAATGGAACTGGAAGTGGATGAAGGATTGCTTGAAGAGGCCAAAAAAGCTGATGAGGATATTCTTAAATCCTACAGGATTGGTTAAGCAGTAAATAATGTTCTGGTTATTGTGGCAAGCAAGTGAGTTGCCTACAAATTTCTTTTTATAACAGAGAGGAGGATCAGAAATGTCTGATGGCAAAGTGACAACGGATAAATATGATGTGATAATCATCGGTTCCGGTATGGGCGGGATGGCAGCAGCATCTATGCTGGTGAGCGCTGGCTACAAGGTGTTGGTGCTGGAGAAGTATGCCCGGCTGGGGGGAAGGTTCTCAACGGTTGAATACAAAGGCTTTAAGATGCCTACCGGTGCCATTGGCATAGAGACAGGGGGAACGGTTGAGCGCATCTTCAAGGAGCTGAACGTTCCCTTTGAGGTTGAACCAGAGCCCCGGCTCTTTTACTGGATTGACGGCAACACCTATGAGATGCCCTCTCGAGGCGGGGTGAGAGCCCTGCTGGACATCCTGGCCAAGACATCAGGGGAACGGGCTAAGATCGTGGGCAGGATTGGCAAGGAAGTGGCCTCGGCAAAGATCATGGGGGCCTTCAAAAAAGGGATTGCTGATGTAGATCAACTAGGTAGGACCCTCTCCTTCCGAGATTGGCTTCTCCAGTACACTGACAACGACGATGTCTTAGCTGTATTCCGATGCGTCATCTTTGCTATGTATAGCCTCAGCGATGCCGAGATCCCCGCAAGGACGTTCTTCCACTTCGTGTCCAAAGGACTGGGTGGAGGTTATCGTGTTTATGGTCACGCCAGGCGGGGTAACCTGAGCCTGGTCGAGGCCCTGTTCCAGGCCATAGGGGATAGGGGTGGCGAGCTGTGGAGATCTGCCAATGCCACACACATTGTGGTTAAGGATGGCGTAGCCAGAGGTGTGGTGGTACACCGGGCCGAAGATGATAAAGAGATAGAGGTGGAGGCGCAGGCAGTCATAAGCAACGCCGGCCCCAAGAAAACAGTGGAGCTGGCAGGCAGAGAGAGCTTTGACCAAGCGTATCTCAAGGATGTGGATGGACTGCATCCCTGCCCCATTGTTACTGTTTACGCGGGTGCTGAGAGGCCCTTTACTGATGTGCCAGGGATGATCAACACGGTGGGCACCCGCAACCTATATCAGTTTGCCCCCGTAACCAATACGTGCCCTGAGGTAGCTCCACCGGGCAAGCACTTGCTCGTTACCTTCGGTGGACCGCCCTCTTCCCTGCATCCCATGAACGCCCGATTGGAATTAGAGAGACACCTCCAAGACTTGAAGGACGTCTTACCGGGCTTTGAGTCCTGGGCAGAACTCCTCCGGACCGATACCCGCAATATAGATGATGAATGGCCCGTGTATCATAGCTGGGCAGGATACGACCTGCCCCAAAAAACGTCAGTGCGTAACCTGTATAATGTAGGAGACGGCAACAAGCCCTCGGGAATGGTCGGGCTACCTGCCTCTGCCGAGACAGGCATTAGGGCTGCCAATGAAGTGAAGAAAACCATCAAACTGAAATAAGCTCTCACCTTTAACAAGGAAGGTCGAGGTAGAAAGGAGGGTCCCAGTGGAAGATGTTGCTATTGTAGGGGTTGGTCAGAGCAGCTTTTCACGTAAGTGTGAGATGACCATCAAGGAGTTGGTTTTTGAAGGCTTTAAGGAGGCCATGGAGGGCTTGGATATTAGCCATACAGACATAGATGCTTCAATAGTGTGCTCTTCACTGTATGATAACCAGCGATCAGCCGAGAGTCCAATTGCAGAGTATCTAGGGCTTAATCCACAACCCACGTTTCTCATTGAGAATGCCTGTGCTGCAGGCAGTACCGGACTGAGGACAGGGTGGTCCTTTATCAAGTCCGGTCTCTATAAGATCGTGGCCGTGATAGGCGTAGAAAAGATGTCTGGGCAGACCTCTCGTGAAGCGGCAGAGATGATGGGCAGGGCCTATGATGTGACATGGGAATCTTCCTTCGGTTTGACCATGCCTGCTGGGTATGCAATGCATGCTCGGGCCCACATGGCGCAGTACGGAACCACTGAAGAGCAACTCGCAAAGGTCCGGGTTAAAAATTCCTCCTATAGCGTCAAGAACCCCAAGGCTACCTTTAGAAAAGCACTCAGCCTAGAGGATATCTTTGAATCAGTGGTCGTCGTGAGCCCGCTAAAGATGCTTGATTGCTGTGCCAATGCAGATGGTGCCTCCTGCATACTATTGGCTCGGGGAGATGTAGCGAGAACAGTAGCGAAGACCCCGGTCTGGATTGCTGGATTGGGATCAGCGAGTGACACCGGGGTAAGCCGCAGAAAATCTTTTACCAGCTTTATCTGCGCTCAACAAGCGGCTAAGCAGGCCTATGCCATGGCTGGTGTGGGGCCGGGGGATATCGATGTAGCCGAAGTTCATGACTGCTTTACCATAGCTGAGATCATAGCCTATGAAGACCTGGGCTTTGCCAAGCCCGGTGAAGGGCCCAGGTTGGTAGAGGAAGAGGAGACATACCTGGAAGGAAGGATCCCGGTAAATCTAGACGGAGGGCTTCTTTGTAAAGGCCATCCTATTGGCGCAACCGGAGGCTCACAGATTAGAACGGTCGTAAAACAGCTCAGGGGTGATGCCGAAGAGATTCAGGTAAAGGATGCCGAAATAGGTTTGGCACATAACATAGGTGGCATCGGGCACTATGCTAATGTAACCATTCTGAGGAGGTAAGAGGATGAGCTTCGAGAAGTTTGGGATTGTGAACCACACAAAAGAGAGCAAAGCAGCAGATTTCGTAACCTACCTAGAGCAAGGGAAGGTGATGGCAACGAGGTGCAAGAAGTGTGAGACCATGTACTTCCCCCCTCAAGTGGACTGCCCAAAGTGTCTCAGTAATGCTATGGAATGGTCTCAAGTCAAAGGAAGGGGAAAGCTCCTCACCTATGGCGTGGTGAACTATGGCCCCCTGGGCTTTGAGGACAAGGCACCCTATACTCTGGCAGTAGCGGAGTTTGAGAAGGGAATAAAAGTCTTTGCCACCCTGAGCAAGGATATTAAGGAGGATGAAATAGCGGTAGGTATGGTGCTGGAAGTAGTGCCAGCGAGATTACCTGATGACAGGTTTTCGTATGAACTTCAGAGAGCAGGATAAGCCTGAAGCTCAATGACGCCCAAAGAGACGTGCAGAATGGGTGTATCCCCAAGACGAAAATCTCGGGAATGAAATAAGAAATCATTCGGGAGGAAATTATGGATTTCGCACTTTCAGAAGAACAGAAGATATTTAGGGATCAGATCCGAAATTTTGCCGAATCCGAGATTACACCTTTGATAGATGCGGCAGAGGAGAATGAAACAACTCCACTAGAACTGTTTCCGAAGATGGGGGAACTCGGATATTTGGGTATCACCTATCCAGAGAAATATGGGGGCGCGGAAGCAGATAAGGTTACAGAGTGTATCTTAATTGAGGAATTGAATAAGGTGTGCGCCGGGATTGCAGGAGCGGTTAGCACCACCCATTCCGGACTCGGTACAAGGGCCCTCAATGAATACGGAACTGAGGAATTGAAACAGAAATTTCTGGTTCCAGCCATCAAGGGGACAAAGATTGCTGCCTTTGGCTTGACTGAGGCTGATGCCGGTTCAGATGCCATTGCCATGAAGACACGAGCAGTCAAGAATGGTAGTGACTATGTCATAAATGGAAGCAAGATGTTCATAAGTAATGGTACATTCTGTGATTTTCTCCCGGTTGCCTGCTATACTACTGATCCGAAAGAGGTGAAAAAGAGGGGAGAGGGAATAAGCCTAATTATCATGGAGAAAGGTTCTCCAGGTTATTCCGCCTCAAAATTGAAAAAGTCAGGGAATCTTTCTCACGAGACCGCACAATTGTTCTTTGAGGATGTTAGGGTCCCTCAGGAAAACCTGATAGGGAAAGAGGGGGAGGGACTTTCTCAGGTATTGGCAACGCTGAAAGCCGGAAGGATCTCTTATGGAGCAAGGTCGACGGGCCTTGCTCAGGCAGCATACGACATAATTTTTAGATATGCCCATGAGAGGGTCCAGTTTGGGAAGCCGATTGCCAAATTTCAGGTAAATACATTCAAACTAGTAAATATGGCCATCAATGTAGACATAATGCGGACTATGACCTATCGTGCTGCCTGGTTGTATGATCAGGGTCTAGACTGCATGAAAGAGGCCTGCATGGTGAAGGTCTGGGCTACAGAGACTTTGCAGCAATTGATGCTGGATGCGGTTGCCCTTCATGGAGGATATGGCTATATGAAGGAGTACCCTATTGAGCGAATATGGAGGGATGCTAAGATGTTAAATATCACCGAAGGTACTTCCGAGATGAACTATCTGGCTGTAGCTAGGGCACTTGGGATTTAGGAAAGGGAAAATCAACCCGTTCGGGAAATTTTTCGAATACGGAGGGAACACAATGAGCATTGATAGAATTTTTATCGTTGGTGCCGGTCTCATGGGGAGCGGTATAGCCCAAGTATGCGCACAGTCCGGCATTCAGGTGATCTTAAACGATATCAGCCAGGAGCCGATAGATAAGGGGATGAAAAACATCGCCTGGTCGGTGGATAAATTCATTGAAAAGGGAAAGCTCTCCGAGGACAGGGAAATTATCATGGCTCGTATTGAAACGATCACTGATTTTTCCCGTGCCTCAGAGGCTAACATGGCCATTGAGGTTGTGTTTGAAAAGATGGATGTGAAGCAGGAGATATTCAGGAAACTGGATGAGGCCTGCAAGCCAGATGCTCTGCTGGCCAGCAACACCTCTGCCATCCCTATCACCGAGCTTGCAGCGATGACGAAACGTCCAGAAAAGGTGCTGGGCCTCCATTTCTTCAATCCGGTACCCATGATGCAGGCAGTGGAGGTGGTAAGGGGGGTCGGTACCGCTGAAGAGACTATGCAGCGGGGTATGGATTTTATCGGAAGATTGGGTAAGGAACCCATCCGGGTGGAAAGTGATGTGCCAGGGTTTCTCCTGAATCGAATCAATCTGGTCAGCTATGTTGAGGCCATTCGTCTGGTAGAACAGGGTATAGGAGCTGTGGCGGATATTGACAAGGGGGTGCGGCTGGCCTTTGGCAGGAGGATGGGTCCCTTTGAGACAGGAGATCTGGTGGGGTTGGACGTATCGTATGGCGCACTGACGGCCATCTATGAGGAAAGCAAGGATATGCGCTATTATCCTCCCCAGCTATTACGGCGTAAGGTCAAGGCCGGACAACTGGGGCGAAAGACCGGCAGGGGCTGGTATGAGTACACCGATGACGGTACACAAAAGGGGGCTTAAATGACCCAAGGGCTAACACGTTACGAGATTAGAGACCAGGTGGCGATAGTCACTATTGATCATCCGCCCATGAATGCCCTGGATGTAGCCACTAAGGAGGATATAGGTGAGATATTCATGGAGTTGGATGATCGTAGAGGGGAGATCCGGGCCGTCATTCTGCACGGCGCCGGAGATAAGGCCTTTGCCGCTGGAGCCGATATAAAGGCATTTCTGGAATTGAACCCGGATACGGCCAAGAGGCGCCTTTCCAGGAGTCACCAGACCTATAGCATCGTGGAGCATTTTGTCTGGCCGGTCATTGCCGCCATCCATGGGTATTGTTTGGGCGGTGGTCTGGAACTGGCCCTTTGCTGCGATATCCGGTGTGCTGAAGAAACTGCCAAACTGGGGTTCCCTGAGGTCAGCCTGTCAGTTTTTCCCGGGAACGGTGGGACCAAGCGTGCCCTGTATAGCATTCCTCTGGGTAAACTAAAAGAGCTGATTTACACGGGAGACATGATTGATGCAACCGAGGCATTGAACATGGGTTTGGTAGAAAAAGTAGTACCACCGGGAAAGGCCATGGATGCTGCTCTGGAACTTGCAGCCAAGATCATGAAGAGAGGTCCACTGGCGGTGGCAGCAGCCAAGAGGGTTTTAAATCGGACCAGGGATCTTTCCCTCGAACAAGGCCTGGAACTGGAATCTGATTTATGGGCAAACCTCGCGAGCTCTGAAGACATGAAGGAGGGGGCGCGGGCTTTTCTGGAGAAAAGAAAACCAGAATATAAGTGTAAATAGAGAAAAAATAGAGAGAGCTCAGAGAGGAGCCGCTGGCGCAACTGAAATCCCGTGTCGTGGTGAGAGATTATTTCGTGGAGAAATTCGAGGTATCCCAAGATCTCGGCTATGAAGCGACGTTCAAGGCCGACAAAGCAGAGCCTGATCCTACACTCACAGCAATGGCCAAGTTGTTTGCCGGGAAAACAGGTGTTCGTGTGGCAGAGGAGGTGGTACAGATTCACGGCGGCTGTGAACACAGAAGGAATATGAGGTTGAACGCTTCTATCGGGATGCAAAGATCATTGAAATACATGAGGAAACCAAGGAGATACAAAGGGTGATTATCGCAAGGACACTTCTGTAAGGTGCTGGCAACAAGCAAAGGGTCCTGAAGGATCCGAAGATCGCTCCGTCTCAGTTAGGAGGTAAGGGCAGTTGGGTTTGGGACTATTTGACCTAGGAGGCAAGGTTGCAATTGTAACCGGAGCGGGGGCTGGGCTGGGCAAGGCAATGGCTTTGGGCCTCGCCCGGGCTGGAGCTGATGTGGCCATTTGTGCTCGAACAGTCGAAAAAATCGAGGCTGTGGCAGAAGAGATCAGATCCTCAGGATCAAAGGCCCTGGCCGTTTCTACAGATGTACGTGAAGGCGAGCAAATAGCTGGTATGATAGCGAAGGTGGTGGAAGAATTTCGAGGAATCGACATTCTGGTCAATAATGCCGGTGGTCATTTTGAGAAGCACGCCCTGGAACTAACCGAAAGGGGTTGGGAGGCGATTATCAAGGAGAACTTGACGAGCGTGTTTTTGTTCAGTCAGGCAGTAGGCAAGATCATGCAACGACAAAAAAATGGAAGCATTATCAACCTTTCCTCTGTGGCTGGCTGTGGTTCCTATTCGATCAACGCCTCTTATGGAGCTACCAAGGCGGGTATTATCAGCCTCACCCAGACTCTGGCAACGGTCCTGGCCCCCTATAATGTACGAGTCAATGCTCTTGTGCCGGGGCTAATGGCAACTGAGGCAGTTGTGCCTTTTTATGACTCGCGTCCTGAGATGTTGGCCAAGGTTCCTTTGGGTCGCTACGGTGAACCCGAAGAACTCGTGGGTGCGGTTGTGTTTCTGGCATCCGATGCTTCAACCTATGTTACAGGTTCAAGCATTGTTGTAGATGGTGGACTTACCTCTGTGGTTTATTGATCCGGGAAATGGGGTATTCCCTTTTTCGCAATTGATGCCCAATCCCCCTTCGGTGTAACGGGAAGAGCAGAGAGATCTTTCCCCATTTTCGTCGGATTATTGCTCCGCAAAAATCCAATTCGATACAGTTATCCTGTTTTTTGATCCTGAACCGTCCTGAAAGGATGCTGTTGAGGCGGAGATGATTGAGGAATTGGTAGCAGCCGCTACAACAATGATTCACCGTCCGGACTGTGGAGGGGCCTCGGCCTTGTCCCCTGTATCAAGAAGCCGAAGGCCGCGGTAAGTATCTGATTTTCTTGACAGAGCCAGGGAAAAGAGAAATCAACAGAATTGAGCTGACGGGGGTCTCGAAGAAAGATCAGTCTTACTCTCCTCTGTCTCCCGCGGAGTCCCCTCAATTCTATTGTTTGAGCGGCTTGTTTATCCAGATCCCTATGAATGATTCTCTCTGGATAGGAGCTTAAACCTATAAGGTAAGAGAGATATTTGAATGTGCCTGGCGAGTATGCCGACAAGCGTGGCAACAGGCTCAGGCCCGGTGGTCAAATCTGAGGAACGTAAATGAGAAAAGCTAGCGTGGAGGTGTCATGTGAAACTTTTTGAGCCAGTGACGATCAGAGGAATGGAGCTTAAGAATAGGATTGTAATGCCGGCAATGCACTTGAACCTGGGATTTCTGGGCAAACGGGCGCTGGCCTTCTATGCCGAACGAGCCAAGGGAGGTGTTGGATGCATCATGACGGCTGCCATTACCCCGGACCCCTTCATCTCCGATGCAACATGGGAAGGTCGGGGCACGGCCGCTTCCTTCGTGGCTCGCCTGAGGGACACCTTGGTGGCGTTGGTTCATGAGCAGAAGGCCAAAATAGGTATTCAACTGTGGCATGGGAACATGTACCCCGCCGGTATGTGGGGAGGTTATGGGCTGGGGGTGGATGAGATCACCGGGGATCGGGTTGCCCCCTCAGCACGGGAAAATATGCGGGAACTCACGGTTGAGGAGATCAAAGCGATCATTGAGAAGCTTGCGCTGGCTGCCGGTAAGATAAAGGAGGCAGGATTTGACTTCGTGGACTTCAATTTAGCGCATAGGTATCTTCCCAATCAATTCTTCTCTCCCCTTTATAATCAACGGGGCGATGAATATGGCGGCGACCTGCACCGCCGCATGCGCTTCGGTATTGGCGTGGTCAACTCCGCCCGAGAGGCCCTGGGAGAAGATTTTCCCATATCCGTTCGCCTAGGTGCCCATGAGTTCAGGCAGTCCAATGGGATAACTATTGAGGACAGCGCTGAGTATGCGGTGGAATTGGAAAAGGCAGGCGTCGATATGATCGGTGTGTCGGTTGCCGACCCATTCCCCTATATCTGCCCCCTGGGCGATTCGCCCCCCGGTACCTATGTTCCCCTGGCCGAAGCCATAAGAGAGAGGGTTGGCATCCCCGTCGTCGGTGTGGCGAGAATCAACTCGCTGGAGGCTGCTGAGGAGATCCTCTCCCGCGGCAAGATCGATCTCATAGGCATTGGAAGGCAACTCATTGCCGATCCATACTGGCCGCAGAAGGTTGCTCAGGGCAAGACCGAAGACATCATTCCCTGTCTGAGCTGCAATAATTGCGTGGACACAGTGACCGTGGGACGGTCTGTGGTGCGGTGTGCGGTGAACCCGTTTGTGGGTAAAGAAACGGAGCTTGAGATGAAGCCGACGGAGAAACCGAAGAAGGTCTTTGTTATCGGTGGGGGACCTGCTGGCATGGAGGCGGCGAGGAGAGCAACAGAGAGGGGTCATGAGGCTATGCTCTTTGAGAAAGAAGCTTCATTAGGGGGTCAACTCCTGATCGCCGGGGTTCCGCCCTATAAACAAGAGATCCAACAATTGGCTAGGTATCTGGTGCGCGAGGTAGAAGAGAGTGGTGTGACTGTGAGGCTTAATCAGGAAGTGAATGCGGAATTTATCGATAAAGAAAAGCCGGATGCCGTCATAGTCGCCACAGGGCTTACCTATTTCATCCCCGAGATACCCGGGATAGATCGGAGCAATGTCGTTTTGGCCGAGGACGTGCTGTACCGGCGCAGAGAGGTGGGGAACAAGGTAGTGATAATTGGGGGCGAGCTCGTCGGCTGCGAGACCGCGGATTTCCTAGCTGAAAAGGGAAGAAGCATTACAGTTGCACGGCGGGGGCCGGAGATGGCGTCTAAAATAGGTCCCACGGCGAGGGAGCGCCTTTTGAGGAGGTTATCGGAAAAAGGGGTACGCCTGCTACCAGGTGTGAAAAGCTATGAGGAGATAACCGACGAGGGCTTGGTGCTGATTGATAGTGGAGGAAAGAGGCAAACCCTTGAGGCAGATACCATCGTGCTTGCCGCTGGTTCCAGGGGGAACACCGGGCTCTCTGAAGCATTGAAAGGCAAGGTTCCGGCCTTATATGCCATTGGGGACTGTGTTGAGCCACGCGATATCATGGAGGCAATCGCTGAAGGCGCGAGGGTTGGTGGCGAACTATAACTATAAGGAATTAAGGAGGTACTAACAGTGGAAGATATGCTGGAAGATACTCAGGTAGTCAAAACCGATTGTGCCCTGTGTGTTAATTGTTGTGGGATAAATGCTTATGTTAGGGAAGGGAAATTGGTTAAGGTTGAGGGCATGCAGGAGCATCCAATCAATCGAGGTGGTTTATGCCCCAAGGGCGAGAAATTGGTGGAGTACGTGTACTCTCCGGATCGCCTTAAATATCCCATGAAAAAGGAAAACGGAAACTGGACGAGGATTTCGTGGGATGAGGCGCTGGATACGATAGCCGCCAAGATAACGGAACTTAAGGAGAAATATGGAGCCAGGGCACTCGCTGTCTATTGCGGCTCAGTGGGGGTAGAGCACCTGGAGGCGGCATTCTTTGCGCAGCGGTTTCGGGGGGCCTATGGAACGCCTAATTTCCTGTCGGTTGAGAGTGGCTGTTTTCGGCAGCGCATATTAACTCGTCAGATGACCTTCGGCCGTTATATTACAGAGGATGTGGAAAAGGCCAACTGCATTGTTCTTTGGGGGCACAACCCTGATGCCTCCCGCTGGCTGGTAGCCGATTGGACTCGTGAGGCTGTAAAGAAAGGGGCAAAACTCATCGTCGTAGACCCCAGGCGTATACCTCTGGCTAAAGAGGGCATACACCTGCAACTCAGACCGGGCACGGATTGTGCCCTGGCATTAGGCATGCTTAATGTGATCATATCAGAGGGCCTCTACGACAAGGAATTTGTGGAGGAGTGGACGGTTGGCTTCGATAAGCTCAAAGAGCATGTCAAGCAATACAGCCCAGAGCGGGTAGAGGAAATCACCTGGGTTCCGGCATCGGATATCAAGAAATGCGCGCGCATATTTGCCACTCATAAGGGTGCCTCCATTGTGCAAGGGACGTGTTCCCTTGACCGGCAATTCAATGATGTGCAAAACACCCGCGCCCTCGCCACATTGCAGATCGTGACCGGAAATATTGAGGTGCCCGGCGGATGGGTGGCAAATCGCATCATACCCCTGACTGACCTTAGGATGCCCGTGGAAGAGAAACCGATCGGAACGGATGAATACCCCCTGCACAATGAACTCTGGGGAAGGGTAGCCGCCTATGGCCATGCCATGGTTTTGCCCGATGTGATACTCAGTGAGAAGCCCTACCCTATTAAGGCCTTGATCGTTACTGCTGGTAACCCAGCATTGACAATGCCCGATTCCAAGACCTACAAGAAAGCCCTCGAGAAACTGGATCTCGTGGTCACCATAGACCTCTTTATGACTGAGACCGGTGAGCTCTCCGACATTGTGCTGCCGGCCTGCAGCTTTCTGGAACAGACGGGTATCGGAGGTTATCCCATTGGGCTGATGCATGGCATATCCTACATGATGCTGCGAAGGAAGATTATCGAACCCATTGGAGAGAGTATGCCAGACTGGAAGATCTGGTCTGAATTGGGCCGGAAGATGGGATATGCTGAGTATTTCCCCTGGAAGACTGATGAAGAGATGGTGGAGCACCTTCTGGAGCCAAGCAAGGTCACAATGAAGTAGCTCGAAGACCATCCCGAAGGCATTCTCTATGCGCCCAAGGGATATGAGCTCTATAAAAAAATCGGATTCAAGACCCCGTCGAAGAAGATAGAGATCTTCTCCGAGACATTGCAACAGGCTGGGTTTGACCCCTTGCCAACCTATAGGGAGCCGAGCCAGAGTCCTGTGCATACCCCGGAGCTGGCAAAGGAGTATCCGTTGATCCTGACGACCGGGGCACGGATTGGGGAATACATCCATACCCAGCTCAGGAATGTCCCTGAAATACGCAACCAGGTCCCCGATCCTTTGGCGGAGATACACCCGAGCACAGCGGCCAAGTATGGGATTGTGGATGGGAGGAAAATGGTTGTGGAAACAAAGGAGGGGAGCATCAAAATCAAGGCCAAGCTCACCCAGGACATTGCCGAACAGGTGGTCAGCGTCCCTCACGGCTGGGCCCAAGCCAATGTAAATATACTAATAAGTAGAGGACTTCGCGACCCCATACTGGGATGCCCCGAGGACAAGGGGTTACTGTGTAGGATAAGAGCTGCCTAGACCTGGAGCCTTTTTCCTGTGACCGGCCTTTACTGGGTAAACGGGATATCAGCATAGAGAACCGATTGAGTAATGAGCAATGACAAAGGAATGCCAAATGACAAGGGGAAAGGTCTACATCAATGGTAACGAAAACTTCTGACCTTTGGGTTTTGGAATTGATTTAACATTACAAACTGAGGAACCGAAGGATGGAGAACACTTATCATAAGAAGGCCATTTGCATGTGGTGTCATTCTCACTGTCCCATTACTGCCCACGTGAACAAGGGGACACTGGTGAAGGTCGAGGCTGCTAAAGGGCATCCGCTCTCAGGTCTCTATAAACGAATCGTAAACAGCTGCCCCCGCGCTCGCCGGGCCGGGGAGTGGTTTCACCACCCTGATCGACTCTCTCATCCCCTGAAGCGAGTCGGTAAAAAGGGGGATGGCAAATGGGAGAGGATTTCCTGGGATCAGGCCCTGGATGAAATAGCGGAAAAAATAGGCGAACTAAGGGACAGATATGGGCCGGAGGTGCTCGCCACAAGCAGTGGCACTTACAGAACGCATGATGAGTACCGGAGCCGCTTTATGAACCTCTTTGGGAGTCCAAATCACATAGGACAAGCCCAAATCTGCTACGGTCAAGCTAATTTGCTGTCGGCTGCACTTATCGGGTGGCCTATTGGCTTTAGCAAAATTTCCCCACTCACTAAATGCATAGTACTCTTGGGAATAGATCCCGAGCCGAGTGCCCGCATCCAATTGTTCCCTATTATTGATGCCCAGAAAGCAGGGGCGCAATTGATAGTTGTCGACCCTCGAAGAACAAAGGTTGCGGAACGGGCCAATATCTGGCTTCAGTTGAGGCCGGGAACTGACACGTGTCTTTACCTGGGGATGATAAACGTTATTATCTCCGAGAGGCTTCATGACGAGGCGTTTGTGAAAAAATGGTGTTACGGCTTTGAGAAGTTAGCGGAAAGGGCCCGGGAATACCCACTTGAAAAGGTGGCTGAAATAACCTGGGTTCCTGCCCAGAAAATCCGTGACGCGGCTAGAACCTTCGCTACCAACAAGCCAGCGGCCGTGCTGAGTATGATGGGCCTCGAGCATTTGTCGAACGGCATGGAGGCTCTTCATGCCAGGTTTATATTGCCGGCAATCACTGGAAATATCGATGTCAGAGGGGGGGCGGTTATTCGACCTCCTCATCCGAAATTCATTTCCGAGTACGAAGTGGAACTTAATGATACCCAGCCTGTTGGTCAAGTGGAAAAAGCCATCGGCGCTGATCGGTTCAGATTTCTGACCCCTGCAGGGTACAACTTAGTCCAAGAAAAGCTTCTTGAAGTATGGGGCAAAACCTTTGCAAGATGTCATTCTGCTTTCGCCCACGGCCCCAGCGTATATCGCGCTATGTACACTGGTCAGCCATATCCCGTGAAGGCGATGATAACGTTAGCCAGCAACCCCATGGTCACTCAACCCAACACCAAACTGGTTTATGAGGCCCTAAAAAGCCTTGAGCTTTATGTGGTTATGGACCTATGGATGACGCCGAGCGCCGGGCTGGCTGACTATGTGCTCCCCGCTGCCTCGTGGCTGGAAAGGCCGTGCATTAACACGGGCAATGGGACGGCAGCCTATGTTGATGCGGGTGAGGCTGTTTTTCCGTCATCCTTGGCCGACCGATATGAGAGGCGAACCGACTTTGATTTCTGGCGAGGGCTGGGGATAAGACTCGGCCAGGAGCACCATTGGCCCTGGAAGAACCTAGAAGAGGCATATGATTTCCGCCTTGCACCTCTAGGCTACACATTGAGGGAATTCATAGCACAAAAAGCGGGATACGATTCTGTTCGCGCGGGATATGAAAAACATGAAAAGCTGGGCTTTGCTACTCCCACCGGTAAAGTGGAGCTCTTCTCAACCATCTTAGAAAAGCTGGGGTATGATCCCCTGCCCCAGTTCAAGGAGCCACCCGAAAGTCCTCTCAGCAGTCCGGAGCTTTCAGAGCACTACCCACTAATCTTGATTACCGGTGGCAGGTTCCTCCCCATGTACCATTCCGAACATCGTCAGGTTGATGGCTGGCGCCGGCAGCATCCTGATCCGATAGTTCAGATAAACCCCAAGACGGCCTCAGAGCTAGGCATAGCGGATGGTCATTGGGCCTGGATTGAAACGCAACGGGGGAGGATAAGGCAGCGCTGTCGCTACCTTGCAGGAATCGACCCCAGAGTTGTGCAGGCTGAACACGGGTGGTGGTTTCCCGAGCTTCCCGGCGAGGAGCCTCGGCTTTACGGGGTCTGGGAATCTAATGTGAATGTGTTGACCGAGGATAATCCGGAACACTGCAACGAGATCAGCGGAGGCTGGCCGCTGAGGGCCTTGCTGTGCAAGGTCTATAAGGACGAGGAGGTAGGTTCGTAAGAATTGCCGGCAAGCCCCGAGCACCTTAGTCAAGGGAAAAATATTAGGAAGTGTAAAATGAGGCTCTTTGAACCAGTGACAGCCCAATGGAATAACTAAGGAATAATAACAAAGGAAGGAAAGGAGGAGGAGATTGAGCCAGGCAATATTATCGTGGTGCCAAAGATGGGGGCCAGCAAAGAACGTCTCGAAGAGATAAGAGCTGTGACTGATATGGAAGTTCACTGAATTGGTGATTGGGGTGCGCCACGGAGACTTTTTGTTACTATAGGGTTATGAAGCAGGAGTAAAAGTTTAAGGCGTTGCCTTTGCATTGAATAATGAAGACAAGAAAAGAAAGGAGTTGTGATGGAAGAGAAGAAGATAAAAGAGGGTTATAAACAGTTGGCTAAGATTGTAGGCGAGCAGTATGTCAGCATGGATAAGGAAGACATTGTGCCCTACTGCCGTGACGAGGTATCCCAGGCATACAGGACTTATATGGCAGATCTGGTGGTAGCGCCCGGCACGGTTGAGGAGATCCAAGAGATCCTTCGGCTCTGTAATAAGATTAAGATGCCGGTCTACCCCTACGCCTTTGGAGTCAATATCAGCAGTACGGCCTTACCTCGGGTGGGGGGATTGATGTTGCTGGTAAGAAGGTTAGACAAGATTCTCGAGATCAATGAAGAGACCCACACCGCTACCATTGAACCGGGGGTAACCTGGTCAAAATTATTTTTTGAGGCAAGGAAGAAGAATTTAGAGCCGCTGGGGCTGGGTGGTGGCCCCCACAGTGGCAGCCTGGTTGGTAATTTTTGCCTGGGAGGCGGAAATACCGGTGGAATCGATATCAATGAGGAGGTGGCCTGCCAGGTGGTATTACCAAATGGTGAGGTAATGTGGACCGGATCGGCTGGAATGAAGGGGCATGAAAAACTCAATCCCTGGTGCCGGGTAGGTTACGGTATGAACCTAACCGGTATTTTCCATGGCGCTCTGGGAACTTACGGGGTGGTAACGAAAGTCATTCGGCGGCTCTATCCCCTCCGGAATATCGAGGAGCGGATACAGATCGGATTTGATACCTTTGAGGATTGCCTGAATGGGATTAAGGACCTCGTTGATCTTGGCATCTCAAAGCAGGTCTATGGTGTCGACCGGTACCAAGCGGCAATGATTGGTGCTGATTCGGAGATCATCCATGATCCGGTGGAGTATGAGAAATATGAGAACAGCTTCCCCGAGTTTCTGATAGTTGATAAAATCAGCTGCTATAATGAGAAACAGCAGACAGTTTATAAAGAGCTCATTGAAGAGACGGTTAGCAAGCACGGAGGAAAGCTTGTCTCATTTACCGGAAAGACCCAGGAAGCCCTGATGGAACTCTGGAATGGGAGTTCTTCGGTGGCGATCAGGTATATCAGGCATAATCCCCACATGATGACCTTTGCCATGCTACCTCCCTCTATGCTTCCCGGCCTGAGGGAGCAGACCAGAAAGATCATGGAAGATCTCGACTACGAGCTGACCACCTTTTCTAATAAACGGATTGAATATCCTCGGGTCTGGATTAGTCCGTGGGAAAGGAATGAGTCTTATCTCTATGAACAGGAGATAGAGTTTGTCCCGGAGGACCCGGAATCCCTTAAAAAATTCCTAAAGTTTCAGGATAGGTACTATATGGAGGCAGCTAAGTACGGAAGCGCCCAGATCAACGCTGGATTTTTAAAGAGATTGGAGCCTCTGATGTGGCCCGGTTATATGAAGATAGTGAGGGGGATAAAACAGGTGCTCGATCCGAATAATATAATGGCCCCCAAACAGATGTTGAAGGATATCTAACACAAAGGAGATATTGAGATGGCAGAAAGAAAACCGGTAAGAAAGATAGATGAGGTAAAGCCCTTCGCTGAATATAAAGAAGATATTTATAACTGCATGAAGTGCGGGGCCTGTCGGGTTGCCTGGCGGCAGAGTTTACCATCCTGCCCGGCCGGGAATAAACATGTTTTTGACTCCTACTATTCAATCGGGAAAATGGAAATCGCCCGCTCGATCATGGAGGAAACTCTGGACTGGAATGAGAAGACCGCCGAGCGATTCTACAATTGTGCCTTGTGCGGAAGCTGTGACATCCACTGTGACTATGTGAATGGTACATTTTCTCCCTATGAGATCCTCTTGATGATGAGGAGGGAGCTGGTAAATCGGGGCTTAGGCCCGCTCCGCTCCCAAAAACCTTTGGTCGAGAGCACTGAACAGTATAAGAACCCGTTTGTAAAAAAGGAGCGGGGGAAAAATTTGCCCTTCAAGGCGAAAAAAGTGGATAAGGACACCGAAACGCTCTTTTATGTGGGTTGTTCCCTGGAATTTGATGACACATCCAATTTTATCCTCAAGGAAACCGCTGAATTGCTTGACAAGGCCAAGGTGAACTGGGGAATTTTGAAAGATGAAGAGGTGTGCTGCGGTTTTCCGGTATTTGAACTAGGATGTGAAGAGCTGTTCGGAAAACTGGCCAAGGAGAACCTTGAGCGGATCAACCAGACTAATGTGAAAACTATTGTTACTTCCTGTACCGGTTGCCAGGGCATCATGAAGCGGGAATGGTCTCGTTACGGAGAGCTGGAGGCAGAAGTGATGCATATTAGCGAATATGCTGACCAACTCATCAAAGAAGGTAAGTTGAAGATAACCGGTCGTTTCGACAAGAAGGTTACCATCCATGATCCTTGTCAGCTGGGAAGATTGACCGGCATCTATGAGGCACCGAGGAATATCCTCAAGGCGATCCCCGGCGTTGACTTCCGGGAAATGGAACGACATCATGAAGAGGCTTACTGCTGCGGTGGCGGCGGAGGTTTGATTGCCTTTAATCCCGAGTGGACTGCGGAAACCGCCGCCGAAAGGCTGCAAGAGGCCCTGGCGTGCGGGGCCGAAGTCTTTGTGATTCCCTCCTGCCCTAACTGTTATCTCAACTTTGACATGTCTATCCACGGGTATGCAGGGGCGGTGAAACTTTACGAGTCAATATGGGCGAAAGTGCCGTCGGCGGCCAAGTTTATGGGTATTGCCCAGAAGCTGAGCTCTCCCTTTCTGAAGATGAGAAAAAAGGTGGATATTGAGATAATGGATGAAACTCAGCTTCTCAATAAGGTGACCTGAAAGCTGGAGATGTCTAAAGATTAGGTGTTGGACATAAGGCCGCTCTTTTTTATCAGAGCCGTCATTCTGCGCGGTGCTGGAGATAAGGCCTCTGCCGCTGGAGCCGATATAAAGGCATTTCAGGAATTGAACCCGGATACGGCCAAGAGGCGCCTTTCCAGGAGTCACCAGATCTATGCCATCGTGGAGCATTTTGCGTGGCCGGTCATTGCCGCCATCCACGGTTACTGTTTGGGCGGCGGCCTGGTAAGATGCGCAGTTGCCACGCACCTTCTAAAGAAGGTAAGAAGATCACCATACTAGAGATGTTGCCTCGGGTTGTCAATGATATGACGCGTGTCTTGAGGGCCGATTTGCTCTGGAGGCTGAGGACAACTATGAAAATCCTAACCTAATGTGACTCAGGGGGCAGACATGAATAGAGTGCTGGAAGGTCTGAGCAAAAGAGAATTACTGAATGTGATAAAGAGGTTTTCCAAGAATTGGATAACATTGGATGGGTTATGGTTCACGTTAGTTGAAGATAAATTTGGATTGGAGGCAGCGCTTGATCTCGATCTACAGATGTGGCAGAGATATGCACTAATTGAGGCTGAAAGAATAAAAAAAGATATGGGAATCGAGGGTGGCGGAATTAAAGGAGTGCTAAAGGCACTCCGTTTTGCTACGTTTGACCCGTCGATGCCATTTGAGTATTCTATTGATGGATCAGGGCAGGCCCACATGTGGGTTACTTTTTGTCGGCCCCAGGAAGGAAGAATGAGAGCAGGAAGGGGAGCATTTCCATGTAGATCTGTGGGGTTTGCATGCTATGGTAACTTTGCAAAAACAATAGATCCAGGTGTTAGAGTGGAATGCGTTTTCTGCCCACCTGACGATCATCCTCCGGATATATGGTGTAAATGGAGAATAACAAACTGAGGGCTCGAAAGGGGGAGTTGCCGTTGGTTTGTGAGAGCACCTGGCCTAATACGGTTGCATAGCCAGCGTTATCGCATGAGGCGTGCCAGCGTTCATTCCATTCCCATACGGAAAATCTATTGTCGTTATACAGTTATGGGGTCGATAAATTGTGGAAAATGCTTATTGCTCCTTGACACGCAACAGTAATTTCCCCATGCTTCTTCCCTCAGAAAGGGAATCCTTATCAATGATAACTACCAGAGTTATTCCCCGGCTTGCTGTCAATAGCCACCGATTGATTGTGGTTGAACGAGGTATTATACTGTTATTAGATTCATGACCCAGTAGAGAGAAAATGAAACGGGCAGAGCCGAAAAGCCTTTCCAAGGAAACCTTAATAAAGCTCATAGAGGTATACGGCAAGAATTGGCTCACTTTAGATGGGCTATGGTTTCAGGGCGTTGAAGGAAAATATGGTATGGATGCAGCCTTGGAAATTGACCTCAGAATGTGGATGAGGCAACCTACAACGGAAGCCAAAAGGATAAAGGAGACCATATGGGGAGTCTCTCTCGCTGCGAAGGAGCTGTGAGGCTGGTTTGAGATTTTACGTTGGCTTAAGGGTTGTGAGAAAATTAGCGTCAAAGACAAGGACGCAAAGATATTTCGTAATCTACCACGATTTGGGTATCTGAGCCCCAGGACAATAGAAGAAGCTATTGTCCTGATGAACCGAAATGGACAAAAGGTCTGGGTCACGGCGGGGGGAATAGACTTAATCCCGCAGATGAAATACGGTGAGCTTGCGTTACCAGATCCGAAGCAAAAGGCGTCACCATTTGCCGAAATCTGGCTTTAGTAACCCCGAGACCGTAATATACTGCCTTTTAATCGGCATGACTATTCTTCAAGCAAATGAGAGAGCTCTCAGGTCAAACCTGTTATAGTGTCTCTCGAACGAAAGGAGGAGAATGAATGTTTGAACATCTGTTACAACCGGGGCAGGTAGGCAAGCTGAAGGTTAAGAATAGAATGAAGTTTGCATCTACGACAACCAATTTTGCCAACCATGATGGTACCGTCAACGATAGGGAGGTTAATTTTATCGCCGAGAGGGCCAAAGGCGGAGCTGGTTTGGTGACCGTAGGGGGGGCCTATCCCCACCCCCTCGGTAAGGGTTATATCGGTCAGTTGGGGGCCTCTGATGATAAATTCATACCTGGATTGAGTAAGCTTGCCCAAGTGATTCGAGAAAATGGCGCCAAGAGCGTTTGCCAGATAATGCATACGGCACGGTACGCCCATCCTGAAGAATATGGAATGGGAGGAATGCCTGTTGGCCCGTCAGCTCTAAAATCACCCCTAAGAAAGTTCGGTGAATGCCGGGCGTTAACGATAGAAGAAATTAGGGAACTGGTAAAATTGTATGGTCAGGCTGCAAGAAGAATTAAAGCGGCAGGTTTCGATGCAGTGGAGATGCGGGCTCATGGGGGTTACTTAGGAGCCAGCTTTCTGAGTCCCTGGTCAAACAGGAGAACCGATGAATACGGAGGTTCTCTTGAAAATAGAGCCAGGTTCGTATTGGAGTTTATAGGTGAGGTGAGGAAAACTGTGGGAGATGATTACCCCCTCATATTCCGATTGAATGCCTCTGAGCTCATGGAAGGTGGCAATACCGAAGAGGACCTACAAAAGATTGCTCAAATGACAGAGCAAGCCGGCATCGATTTACTCAGTCTAACGGTGGGCTGGCATGAGTCAATGACCCCTTCGATTACCCATGAAGTCCCGCCCGGTTACTGGCTGTACCTAGCCGAGGGCATGAAGGAGGTTTTGAATATACCGGTAGCCATGGGTTACCGGCTCAGCAAGCCTGAACTGGCTGAGAAAGCCATAGCAGAAGACAAGCTAGATTTCTGGGAAATGTGTCGGCCTCTGATTGCCGACCCCTATTTACCCACCAAGGTTGCCGAGGGCCGACCCGAGGATATCGCTCCGTGCATTGCTTGCAATCAGGGTTGTATGAGTAACATATTCGATGATGAAGAGATATGTTGCATCATAAATCCCCGTGTTGGGAAGGAAGGGGACCCTAGATATCAAATCAGCCCAGCGGAAAAATCAAAGAAGGTCTTTGTTGTTGGTGGAGGGCCCGGTGGTCTGGAGGCGGCAAGAGCAGCCGCCGAGAGAGGCCATAGCGTCACCCTTTTTGAGAAGCAGACCAAGTTAGGTGGACAACTGTTCATAGCTGCCATACCGCCCCACAAGCACGAGATCAATTCCACAAGAGAGTATTTGGTGCACCAATTGGAGAAAAGCACTGCGGAGATCAAGGTCGGTGTGGAGATGACCCCTCAGTTTATCGAAGAAGAAAGGCCCGATGCGGTGATACTGGCCACCGGGGTTATTCCCTTGACTCCCCAAATACCGGGGATAGAGAGGACCAATGTAGTCGCGGCAGAGGATATATTATGGAGCGCCAGGGAAACGGGTGAGACCGTAGTGGTCATCGGCGGCGAGATGGTGGCTTGTGAAACCGCTGAGTTATTGGCCGATCAAGGAAAGAAGGTCATCGTGGTAAGACGGGGTCCAAAAATGGCAATTAAGGTTGGCCCCGTGCAGCGTGGTCGGCTCTTGACAAGGTTGCGCGAGAAAGGGGTCACCATGATGCCCGGGGTGCAGAAGTACGAAGAGATAACAGATGACGGGTTAACCTTAATCGATAAGGAAGGCAACAGGCAGACGATTAAGGCGGATACCATTGTATACGCCGTAGGTATGAAAGCAAACAAGACCCTGGCCGAGGAACTGGAAGGTAAGGTCCCGGCCCTTTATTCCATCGGAGATTGTGTCGAGCCTCGAGACATCATGGCGGCCGTAGATGAGGGAGCGCGAGTCGGCTGCAGAGTGTAAAGATCCATGATGGAAAGGGGTTGAGAAGATTCTAAAATCAGAAAATAGGCCGTAGATTGTGGTCCTTTAACCAAACTAATTCGAATCACCCGAGACCGTAGGAGCCGTTGCGATGATTAACCTCCGAGACCACGTTTATTGTGGTCTCCACCAAGGAAATGGGTTAACTCCATATCCATCATCTTGGACAGATAGTGATTAACGTCTTCTCTGATATGTACACGCATCATCTCAAAAGGTTTCTCTGGTTTAGCCTGAATCTCCCCGAAGATTGCTACTGCTTCAGGGATGCTTATCTATACTTTCATGACGCTTTCTCCTTTCTTTTTGGCTCTGGAATAAACCCTTTTAAAGGAAAACTGCCTTTTTTCTATCCTTTCAGAATTTGCACAAGAAATTTTCCGCTACTGAATACTCAGCCATGGGAAAAGGTTTCTCACAGCTCGATCATATGGCTCAGGTCAGAGGTGAGGCAAAATATGTGGATGACATAGTCCTGCCCAATATGCTTTATGGCAAGGTGCTGAGAGGCCACCTGCCACATGCAAGGATCCTCACTATTGATACGGCCCCTCAAGACAAATATAAGGTTGGATAAGAGATTGGAAAGTGGAGTCCCGGTTATGGCATCCTCGGTATGTTCATCGATTCCGTGTCTTTGATACTTATGACCCTCCCTGTTATCTTTCCCATAATTGCGGCGTCGCGCCTTGATCCCATTTGGTTTGGAGTGATTATGGTGAAGTTTGGTGAGTTGGGCCTTATTCTGCCCCCTGTAGGGATGAATCTCTATGTCATCAAGAGAGTAGCTTTAGATTCTTCCAGGGGTGATATCTATAAGGGTGTCACATGGTTTGCAGTACCAGACTTCTGCACCCTTACCATATTTATTCTGCTTCTCTAGATTATGTTATTTCTTCAAAATATGATGAGAAAAAGATCTGCAGTTGCCATTGAATCAATGGCTCACAAAACAATGGTCAAACACCTGGGGGACCGTAAATCAAAACATCACGATATGTATTAGCAACAGGGGGGCTGAATATTCCTACGTTGATGGGGCGTACAAGTAAAAGACTTTGGCGTTGTAACCATCGCAGGTAAGAATTATTCTTGCATTTTCAAATAGGTTCAAAGGTCAGGAGGCAAGGCTCGTCCATGAAAGAATATCGTACGATAGGGAAACGGTTACCTCGCATTGACGCGAAAGACAAAGTCAAAGGAAGAGCTGTTTATACCGATGATATCTCGCTGCCCGGTATGCTCTGCGGAATGATCCTTCGCAGTCCTTTTCCCCATGCAAGGATCCTAAAGATTGATACCTCCAGGGCCATGAAACTACCAGGTGTTATGGCCATTGTGACAGGAGAAGACACGCTAAAGATAAAATATGGTCTCATCCTCAGGTCCCCTAAGTATATGGACGAATTTCCCTTGGCGGTTGGCAAGGTACGATTCATTGGAGATGAGGTCGCAGCGGTGGCCGCCACCAATCCTGATGTTGCCATGGAAGCGCTGGATCTGATAGAGGTAGAGTATGAGGAACTTCCTGCTGTGTTTGACCCTGAAGAAGCTCAGAAGCTCGATGCGCCTCAGATTCACGATCATGCACCGGGAAACATTAGCCGGGAGGTCCACATGAAAAAAGGAGATCCTGAAAAGGGATTCCTTGAGAGCCACCTGGTCCGCGAGGATACCTTCACAACACAGTCGGCAATCCATGCTTACCTGGAGCCCCACGCCGCCATGGCCAGTTGGGATCTGAACGGTAAGCTCACCCTTTATACATCTACCCAAACCCCTTATTATGTTCAACAACATTTGGCTCTTACACTTGGCATGAATGCGGATAGCATTAGGGTAATCAAACCATTTGTGGGCGGTGGGTTCGGTGGGAAATCTGGTGGGATGGCTGCCCTTGATTTTTGCGCCGCTCTGCTTTCCAGGAAAGCTGGCAGGCCCGTCAAGATAGCCTATTCCAGAGACGAAGAATTTGCGGCGGGCAGGAGAAAACACCCTGTCGCTATCCTCATGAAGACTGGTGTCAAGCGGGATGGAACCATTGTGGCCAGGCAATGCAAGGCCATTCTGGACGGCGGTGCCTACTGTAGCATTGGCCCCACTACAACGATCATAGTAGGTAGTTTTCAGACCCTTCCCTATCGTTTTGACCATTTCCGGTATGATGGCTATCGAATCTACACCAACAAACCCCCCTGCGGGGCCATGAGGGGTCATGGCAGTCCCCAGGTGCACTTTGCCCAGGATGTTCAAATAGACATGATTGCGGAGGAATTAGGGATCGACCCAGTGGAGATAGCCTTGAAAAACGGCCTTCGAACCGGAGACGAATCAGCGGCTGGATTCAAGATCATCAGTTCTGGATTCGGAGAATGTCTGGAAAAGGTCTCAAAGGCGACCGGGTGGAAGGAGAAACGACAATTAGGAAAAAGACAAGAGAACAAAGTCTACGGTATAGGCCTGGGGTGCGGGGGTTTCCCTTCGGGGGCAGGGTTTGACCCCATTGGCACCACCTCAGCCCAGTCCTCGGTTATCATCAAAGCTAGTGAAGGCGGTGGACTCAGCATACTGACCGGCGCGTCTGACATTGGTCAAGGCTCCGATAGTATTATCTGCCAGATCGTGGCAGAAGCCTTGGGTCTCCCCCTCGAGGATATCTGCATTACCAGTGCGGATACGCAACTGACTCCACCCGATACGGGAACCTACTCGAGCCGGGTGACCGTCGCGGCAGGAAACGCTGCCCTGAGGGCAGCAAATCTGGCCAAAAAGGAGATCTTTCAGATTGTTTCAGAGAAATTGGAGGTCCATCCGGATGATCTAGTTGCAGAGGATCGTAAGATTTTTGGGAAGGGAACCCCTGATCTATTCATCTCCTTTGCCGAGGCTATCAAACTATACCAGACGAAGAACAGCGGTTCTCCTTTGCTGGTAAAGGGCTCCTACAACTCGCCAAACCAGTTCTCTCCCACCTATAGCTTTGGGGCCTATGTGGCAGAGGTCGAAGTCGATCTGAGGACTGGAGAAGTGACGGTCTTAAGGGTAACCGCTGCCCATGACTGCGGGCGACCTCTCAACCCCATGTCCGTGGAGGGACAAATCGAAGGCAGTGTCGTAATGGGAATGGGATATGCCCTTTCCGAAAACCTTGCTTTTGCAGGAGGGCAGACATTGAATCCGTCCTTCTTAGACTACAAGGTGCCAACAGCCAATCAAATCCCTCAAATCGACATCCATCATGTGATCACAGAAGATCCTGAAGGACCATTTGGGGCTAAGGAAACAGGTGAGGGATCTCTGGATCCCACGACACCGGCCATCGCCAATGCCATCTATAACGCCACAGGAGTCAGGATCAAAGAGTTGCCCATCACTCCGGAAAGAATCTTGAGGGAACTAAAGAGAAAGGAACAGGAGCATGGAAAAGAAACCGATCGAGCTCTTGGTTAATGGTGAAATCCATGAGATAGTGGTTAAACCCAATGACACCCTTTTGGAAGTTTTGAGAGAGAAACTTGGACTTACCGGGACAAAAGAGGGTTGCGGCATGGGTGAATGCGCGGCCTGCACCGTCTTGAAGGACGGAAAGCCCATTCTATCGTGTCTCACCCTTGCCATTGATGTCGTAGGGAGTAAGATTACAACCATTGAAGGGCTGTCAATCGGTGAAGACCTTGATCCCCTCCAGGAGGCATTTGTTCAGCATGGAGCGGTGCAATGTGGATTTTGCACTCCCGGGATGATCTTGACCGCCAAAGAACTCTTGGGAAGGGTAAAGAACCCGACGGCCGATCAAATAAAGGAAGCAATTTCTGGGAATTTGTGCCGCTGTACAGGCTATACAAAAATCATAGAGGCTATCCAGGCCGCGGAAGGATGACGGGAAATGAATAATATGAGACTTCCCACCTTGACCTATTCGGAGCCAAAAACCATTAAACAGCTCATGGAATTAAAAGGGGAGTTGGGAGAAAACTGTGCCATCCTGGCGGGAGGTACGGATATTATACCCATGTTGAAACGCCGTAACCTCCCTATCAGGCATCTGATCAACATCAAGAGAATCCCTGAATTGACGGATATCTCCTATGATAAGGAAAAGAGGCTGAGGATTGGCACAGCTGTAACCCTTCGAGAGATAGTAAATCACCCGTTGATTTGCAACACTTATCCGCTTTTGGCCAAGGCAGCCCTTGCCGTAGGTTTCAATCATTTGCGGAACATGGGCACATTGGGGGGCAATATCTGTCTGGATACCAAGTGTGCCCACTACAACCAGTCTGCGTTTTGGTGGAAGTCCAGGTCTGATTGTTTTAAGCGCGGGGGCAACACGTGCTATGTGGTCAAGGGCGAAAAAAAATGTTTTGCCCTTTCCGCTGCAGACACTGTTTCAGCACTGATCGCATTGGATGCAGAGATAGTGATCGTCGGTCCCGAGCAACAGCGCCGCGCGCCTGCGGAGAAATTCTATACTGGAGACGGCCGAAGGCCTCATCGGTTGGATGGAAACGAGGTTGTTACGGCTGTTCTCATCCCCCCACCTGCTAAGGGGTGGAAAGAGGGATTCTTGAAAAAAAGCCACAGAGGATGGGACTTTTCCATCGCTACCCTTTCTATACGTTTAAGAAATAATAGCGAAGGTCTGGAAGATGTGAGAATCGCTCTAAATGGGGTCTCTTCGAAGCCGATCAGGGCCAAAGAGGTGGAGCGTTATTTGATGGGTAAAGTCGTCAATCATGAAACGATGAGAGAGGCTGTCCACCTATTATTGAAGCAGACGACCCCTCTGTCTCTGATAGGTGTCTCGGCCTTTGTTCGAAGGAAGATGATCGAGGCTATGTTCGTCGATTTGATTGAAATGATTGCAGATTAAGCATGGCTAGATTTTATTACTAACCACCTTGATTTCAGTTTTAGTGCCATCACTATATCGGCTATCTACAAAGATCGATGGCAGATTAAGCTGGTTCTCAAGGCCCTGAAGCAAAATTTAGAGGTCAAGACCTTTGTCGGGACCACCGAAAATGCTCTTTACCTACACATTTGGACAGCGCTTATCGCCACATACTGCTTATCAAGCTCCTCAAATTCGCCTCCACATTTGGATGGTCTCTCTCTCATTTCGTTGCTTTTCTCAGGTGGAATGTCCTTACGTGCCGTGATTTATGGGAATCGATTAACAATCCATTCCATATAGTGCCTTTGGTGCCCGAGCCTGTCCAGTATACACTTCCACTTCCAATTATTGGAGGGCATTCTTGAATACAGATAACCTGAAATTCCAGAACTCAGTTTAGGAGCGATGAGTAACTGAAATCTCAAGCTCCAAATTGAAATATCAGATTATTTTGGACAGCAATAATATGAGCCACTTTGTATGCGCCAGCTCTCATAATATTTCGAAACTGTGCGGAACAAAAAAGACCGAACATCTTGCCGATAAAACTCGTGCCCGTTCCTCGGGGACATTCCCTTAGATAGCAGCATATTTGAGAACTGTAATCAGGAAGTGCCATTTATCCTTTGCTTCTCGGATTCAGTTGCAACCCATAGTATCTTGAACATAGCAAAGAAAATACAGAAATTCGTAGAAAAGAACTCCATTACATTATCGTGCAGAGGGAGCCTCGGGAGAATAAGACCAAAAAAAGGAGGTAAAAATGGCGAAAGAGATAATTAAGGGCGGTGATAAGTTATGGGATCTAAGATATGATAAGGTTGAGAAAGATCACCCAGAATTTAGGGGAAAGGCTGCCATCTATTCCTACGCCACCAAGATAACTCAGCCTAAGACCATCAGCTTTATCTCCGGTGCGCTTCCCGTGGATAAAGACGGATTTCTTGTGGGAAAGGATAACATGTTCGAGCAGTTAGCAAAGACCTTGGAGAATCTCGAGATCCAGGTGGAATTAGCTGGAGCGACACTAAATGATGTTATGAAGGTAACAATTTTTACTACCGATGTTGCTGAGTGGTTGAAATTTCGAAGCTGGATGTGTGAGCATTATCCAGAGCTTTTTGGCAAAACACCCGGAGACCAAACAGCTACAGCTATGACCCTTATTGGTGTAACCCGACTTGCCAATCCAGATGCTATGGTGGAAATTGAGGCATATGTGGCGACCAATTAAGATACTGTGATGGCTAACAGGAGCTGGGCTTTACTGGACAATATCTTGGGGTGAGTACAAATGGGAATTGATGGGGTCACCAGTGGGCCACAGAGCGAAACCCATAGATCCGGCAAAATCAACATCGGATTTTAGGTTATACAAAAAAGTTGACATAATCGCCGATGCTGTGCAATAAGAATTTTGTGGTGATTTAATCAAGTTTGTTTATCGCTCTTGACCAAAATCGGTTTTTTCTTTGGACAGCATTTCGGCTGTGGAGATGCCCGCATATTCTTCTGAAGCAGGTGCATGTTTTCCAAAATCCTTTCTTTATGGCTTAAGAGGACTTTTTCGCCTCTCATTACCCTTAACCCTCGCCACTTGGCGTTTTTGGACAGCATATTCGCTCAAAGACAACCTGAATTACTGCAGGCAGAAGCCGGCGTGTAAAATCATGTACTTACCTGCCCAAAAAGGCGATTTTGGATCTATTTTGGACAGTAATGTTTGTCAATACTAACCATTAACGCAGGAGGTGGTACAATGAATAGCAAAAAATGTTTATTGGCTGTATTCGCAATTATGGTCATGGGGAGCCTCATTTTTTGCTCTCCAGTCAGTACTGTGACTCTGGCAGCAGAACCGTCGAAACCCATAAAGATTGGTGCTCTTCTGCCCTTGACCGGAGCATTGCTTCCTCAGGGACCAAAGGCGAGGTTTGGTATAGAGATGGCCCTGGAGGATGCTGGTTGGCAAGCTGCGGGCAGAAAGATAGAACTCATCGTGGAAGATTCTGCAACAGACCCGACCACCGCCCTGGACAAGGCGAGAAAGTTAGTAGAGCGGGACAAAGTGATTGCCATTATAGGGCCGAATCATTCCGGGGTAGCCAACGCAATCCAGCCCTATATGAACAAAAATAAGGTGATCAGCATGAAAGTCATGCAGTTTCCAAAGCCGCTTATAGCCAAGTATCCATGGCTAATCGTCTTAAATGGGACACAACAGCAGACCTGTGCCCCCATGGGCTGGTATGCTTACGAAAAGCTCGGCTTCCGGAAAGTGACGACCATGGGTCCGGACTATATCGCCGGCCGAGCCTTTGTGGGCGGTTTTATGGATGGGTTCAAGGAGAAGGGGGGAGAGATCGTTCAGGAACAGTGGTTTCCCATGGGTAACGTGGATTTCGCTCCCTACTTTAGTGCCTTGAAGCCGGCCGATGCATGTTCCGCCTGGGTCGCAGGAGCCGGGGCTTTGCGCCTTGTCACCCAATACCATGATTATGGTGTTTCTAAGAAGATGCCCCTGATAGGCGCATTTGCTTCCAACCTGATGGATGAGGACAAACTGCCACAACTCGGGGATATATCCTTAGGGATACTTGGTCCCAGTGCCTATGCATCCACTCTTGACTATCCCCTTAATGATCGGGTAGTCGCCAGATGGAAACAGAGATACGGGTCACGGCCAGGTGATACCCTTGCGATTGGAGGTTATCAAAACGCCCAGGTGCTTGTGGAAGGGATAAAGGCGGCCGGGGGTGATACCTCACCCGAAAAGCTTCGGCAGGCCATTTTGAACCTTAGAATCCAAACTCCTTGTGGCCCTCTGCGCTTTACCCCTGAGGGAGCGGGGATTTTCAACATCTATATCGTGAAGAATGCGAAGGTGAAGGGCGAGTATCTGTGGCAAGTGGTTCATACATATACTGACACCCGCCCGCGCTAAAGATAGCCGAGAGCTCCGCGCTCTTCTTTTTCCTGAGGGGGGTTGTTTCTGTTGGGCGGCCACGGCAAGGTGGAAAGACACCTCCCTCAGGTATCTGGAATGAGGTCAGAGGAATTTGGATGCAATCCTTATAAACCTGCTGAATGGGCTTTCCTTTGGGGCAGTATTATTTCTTCTTGCTGCCGGACTATCGTTGATTCTGGGCCTTATGGGGGTTTTAAACCTCGCTCACGGTGCCCTATTCCTTTTTGGCGCCTATGTTGGGGTGTTTCTATCTAGGCAGGGGGTACACTTCATTCTGGCTGCCCTTGGCGGTGGAGTGAGCGCGGCCGTGATCGGGCTGGCTAAGGAGCGATGGTTCCTGCGCCACCTCCATGGACAGATATTGGAGCAGGTATTGATAAGCTTTGGCTTTATCTATATCCTAACCAATATTGCGACCTGGATCTGGGGGACGCTGCCCCAGATTGTGACCACGCCCATTGCCGGATCTGTCCATGTCGGTGAGCTCACCTTCCCCGTTTATCGCTTGATTATTGTTATTGCTGGAATAGCAATAGGTTTAGGGCTCTATCTCTTTGATCGAACGAGAGTCGGAGCGATGATTCGTGCAGGGATGGACAATAAGGAAATGACCATGGGGCTAGGTATTAACATTGGGCTTATCTTTACCCTGGTCTTCTGTCTTGGCGCCTTTATTGCCGGTTTTGCCGGCATCTTAGGAGTACCCATAGTGGGAGCATATCCTGAGGTCGCTATGGATGCCCTGCTCCTGGCATTAATTGTTGTGGTGATCGGGGGGACTGGATCCATCTCTGGTGCAGCACTGGCAAGCCTGATGATTGGTATCCTTGATGCCTTTAGTAAGGCTCTTTTCCCCGGTCTTGCCTATTTCGCCATTTACCTGGCACTGGTACTTGTTTTATTATTCAGACCATCTGGCCTCTTAGGGAGGAAGACTTAAGTGGAGACCGCTTCCCCACCATTCGAACCGGCTGGAAGGCGGCAGCTGCCTATAATAGCTCTTTTAGTTATTTGTGGCTTAATTCTGGTGCTACTACCTCCACTTGTGTCCACTTATATACAGAACCTGATGAGTAAGATCCTGATTTATGCTCTCTTCGCAATGAGTTTAGACCTCCTGATGGGTTATGCTGACCTGCCTTCCCTGGGGCATGCCGCTTATTTTGGCACTGCTGGTTATGTTGCCGCTATCTTAACGCTTAATTATGAGGTAGGGAGCTTCTGGTTGACTGCTTCCGTGGCTCTTCTGGCGGCAGGAGTTGTCGCCTGCCTTTTTGGTCTCATAGCTCTTCGTGTCTCGGGAATATACTTCCTGCTGATTACCTTTGCCCTTTGCCAACTGCTATTCTGGATTGCCTGGCTGTGGCGATCAGTGACCGGTGGTGATGACGGGCTGGGTGGCATCATGGTTTTGAACCTTGGATTCCCCGTTGACTGGAACCCGCTTCTGTTCTACTACTTTGTCTTTATCATATTCGCCATTTGCTATTTTATCATGAAACGACTGGTCAGTTCTCCTTTTGGCAGAGTTCTACGAGGGATTGCCGGGAATGAATCTCGGATGAGGGCACTCGGTTATAATACATGGGCCTTCAAGTACACAATTTTCATTATCAGCGCCCTCTTTGCCGGGGTGGCTGGGATATTATATGTTTACTTCAATGAGTATGTAGGCCCACACGCCCTTGGTATCCATTTGTCCGGTCTGGGTATGTTCATCGTCATTTTAGGTGGGGCGGTGACGCTTGTTGGAGCATTTCTCGGCACATTGATCATCCTTACTATTGAGCACCTTTCCAGCATTTATTTCCCGGAACGCTGGCCATTGGCTCTGGGGGCTACTTTCGTGATAACCGCCATGTATATTCGGGGGGGAATTGCCCCTCACCTGTTTAGATTATGGGATATAGTGGGTGAGAAATTATGGAAGCGTTAAAGGTTAAGGGCTTGTCGAAAAACTTTGGTGGACTTCAGGTGCTTCAAAATGTCTCCTTCAGCATGAAGCCGGGTGAGTACCTGGCCCTGATTGGTCCTAATGGGGCTGGCAAGACAACGCTAATCAATGTCCTGAGCGGGGAGCTGCCCCCGTCCAGGGGGGATGTTTCTATTTTGGGACAAAATGTGACAAACATGCCCGTTCACAAACGTCTGCACCTGGGTCTGGCCTATTCCTTCCAGTTAAACAATCTATTCTTTAATCTCAGTGTGATGGATAATATCCTTCTCGCCCTTCAGGGGAAGCAGCCCTTTCGTTTGCAAATATCGCAGTCCATTGATAGCAATAACCCTCGCTTTATCAAGGTCCAGAAGCTAATGGACTCGATGGGATTATGGGAGAAAAGAAGCTTTCCCATTACCTCCCTTTCTTATGGTGAGCAGAGGATGATGGAGATTGCTCTGAGCCTGGCTTCAGACCCAATGCTTCTATTACTTGATGAACCGAGTGCCGGTCTATCAGACAGTGAAACCAACCAGTTACTCGCCTATATCCGTAATTTGCCTGAAGAGACAGCAGTTCTCTTTGTTTCCCACGATATGGATATCGTGTTTGATCTGGCTGACCGCATTATAGTACTCAGTTATGGGGTGCTTATAGCTGAAGGGAGGCCTGAGGAAATCCAGGCCAACCCCAAGGTCAGGGAGATTTATTTCGGGGGCAAGGAAAGTGTCCAAGATACTGGAAGTGGTTGACATCCACACTTACTACGGACAAACCCATATTCTCTATGGGGTTTCGCTCTCAATCGAGGAAGGTCAGGTTGTCGCGTTGCTGGGACGTAATGGCATGGGCAAGACAACAGTCGTTCGCTCTGTGTGGGGGGCTGTCCCACCTGAAAAGGGGTCAGTACGCTTCAAGGGAGAGAACATCAGCGGTCTAAAATTGTATCAGGTTGCCCAGGCCGGGATAGGAGTCGTCCCACAGGGGAGGCAGATTTTCCCCTCCCTTAGCGTTATCGAGAATCTCACCATGGCAGCCAAGGAGGGGAGGTGGACACTGGAAAGGGTATATTCGCTTTTCCCTATACTGGCTCAACGGAGCAATCTTAAAGGCAACCTTCTCAGTGGCGGTGAACAACAGATGCTGAGTATTGCCCGGACACTAATGACCAACCCCGAATTGCTCCTCATGGATGAACCCTCTGAAGGGCTAGCTCCTATGGTCGTCCGGCAGATTAGTGAGGTGATAAGTGAACTGAATCAGGAGGGACTCTCCATATTACTGGTTGAGCAAAACCTGGGGATGGCTATGGAGCTGGCCGGTTATGTTTACATATTGAGTAAGGGGCAGATCGTATATGAATCTCTCCCTGAGGATCTGGAGGCTAAACCCGAAGTGATGGGGAAGTACCTCGCGGTAGCCTAACAATCAAAATTCATTCTTCTTTGACCCCCCTTCACAAAAGGGCGCATATCCATTCAACAAAGGTTAGCTTGCTTTCGCTCATCCCGCAGGATTGCAGGACAAAGTTGCCACGCTGGAATATGCAAAGCAAATGTTTCATGTCAAAATATTGGCTTGAAGGACTTTGGAACAATCGAAAATGATTCTTTTTGCTTCTATTCCCAATATCCCATTTTCCATTTTGTACGCAACGGAAATTTGGTGCTTATACTCCCTATTATTTTCCCGCCTACGGGCCGGAATAACGCTAGTTTCCAAGTTTGGCACCCATTGGGAGTAAGCACTTAGGGTTCCCTGTTTCATAATATTTACCAACCATTGAAAGGTTAAGTGAGGTGGTGATATTTGGGGCCTCTGGTTTGGTCCGCCAGCACTTTCAAAAAGAAAGGGGGTGGTAGATGCTATACAAAAACCAGGAATACCGTATAGTAAATTCAACTCAAGAAGAAGAAGGAGGGAAAGGATGAAAAAATCATTTTGTTTGCTCATATCGGGCTTTTTGGTGGTCAGTCTGGTTTTTGCGGGGTCTGCCAAAGCAGCGTCTGCGACAACTTTTATCTCTTTCGCCACCAAACCAATCGGGGGCACTTTCTACTATGTAACGGCTGGCATGGCCGCTATCTTTACCAAGTATGCTGGGGTAAAGGTAGCCGTTGAACCCACCCGAGGCAGCATAGAATGGGGGCCGCTTATGGAGGCAGGTGAAGTTGAGCTAGCTATGGATAATGCTGTTGATTCGGGTGGGGCCTATCGTGGTTCAGAATTGTTCAGAGTCGGTAAGGGAAAGTTAACTAATTTTCGCTTGCTCGCAGCAGGCCATGTTACCTTGATGTCATTTTGGACCAGACCTGATACAGGCATAAAATCGATAGAGGACTTTACAGGTAAGAGGATAGTCATCGATACGCCGCCGGGGGCAGTCACCACATTGGCTACTGGGCTCCATGTGGTTGACGATTATTACAAACTGAAAGGGAAGTACAAGAGATTGCAAATAGGAAGCCCCGCTGAGTGTACTAACGCCCTTATTGAAGGGAAGATCGATGTTTACCAGTTTGTTGTGGGGCCGCATATTGAACAACTCAAAAGGACCGTTGGTGTCCAAGCAATCCCCGTACCAAAGGAGGCAGCGGAATATGCGGGGAAAAAATCGCCGGGCATGTATCCGGCGGTTATCCAGAAAGGACTCTATGGATTGAAGGAGGACATTCCTTGTATTGGCTGGAGGGCGGTGGTAGTTGCCAGGGAAGATTTGGATGCACAACTGGTGTATAAACTGCTCGATACCCTCTATAGCCATTTAAAGGAGCTTCACAGGGTGCATCCCAGAGCTAAATTATGGGTCTTAGAAAATGCCACCAAGAACCCATCGGTGCCATTCCACCCAGGCGCTATCAGCTTTTACAAGGATAAGGGCCTCTGGACTTCGGAATTGGAGAGGCTACAAGAACAAAACTTAGCGGCCGGGAGATAACAATCAAAATAAGGGGGTGCCGTGATGTGGATACAAGCGCCCCCTTATTACAAATATCAACCCAAGGCAGTAAGTATTATTAATAGAGCCGCCTTTCTGCAAGAGCGGGTCCCCACAGAATTTGAGGCCCTCTATAAGAGATGGATTATACGTCAACTTGAATTAGACGCTTCCTCAAGGGATGACCAATTTATGATGGGATATGCCACTAACACTAGGCAACGTGGGAAGCCAAACCGGAGGTCTTTGCCAAAAATCGGCTGAAGGGAAGACTGGAGATAGACAAGTGGTTGCTCATCAACAAAGCTCAGCGCCAAGCAGGTTTAGGCAATACAAGGGGGCACTGTCAAAGATAGTGACTGCTATTGGTGTTGTCTATGTAGTCTATGAGATTGTCTATCTTCTCGGGTTCTTCACCACAGAAAAGATCTTTTTACACCCTTTCGCATTTCGGGCTCTAGCATTAGGTTTGATTTTGGTGTTCACCTTTTTGGTGGTTCCGGCTACACAGAATGCGCCGAGGGATAGGTTGCCATGGTATGAAATTCCACTCATACTGGCCAGCCTGGCCGTGTGTGGCTATATCTTCTTTAATGCTTCAACGTTAATGGAACATTCACCTTGGGCTAATCCTCTGGAACTCATATTAGGCATTATCACCATCCTCCTCTTGCTTGAGGCCACAAGGCGAGTGGTTGGTATCGCTATTGTTGTCATAGCCGGTTTTTTCCTATTCTACGCCATGTATTGTAACTATTTCCCTGGTATTTTGGTAGGGAGGGGGTATCCCTTGAGCCGGGTGATGGCTGTTATGTATTTGTCTCAAGATGGCGTGTTCGGATTGCTTCTGAACATCGTGTTGGTAGTGATCTTCGCTTTTATCTTATTTGCCACCCTTCTCCGGGTGACCGGGGGAGGTAGTTTCTTCACTGACCTGGCGTTTTCGCTCATTGGAGGAGTGAGGGGTGGCCCAGCCAAGGGAGCGATCATAGCGAGCACCCTGTTTGGCTCCATGTCAGGAAGCGCCGTGGCTAATGTGGCTGCTACGGGTTCGGTGACTATTCCTTTAATGAAACAAACGGGCTACGAGCCTCACTTCGCCGGAGCGGTAGAGTCTGTTGCCTCCACGGGTGGGCAACTGATGCCACCTGTTATGGGTGCGGCAGCCTTTATCATGGCTGACTTTTTGGGCGTATCATATGTTACTGTGTGCATTGCAGGATTGTTGCCCGCTATTCTTTACTATGTGGGTCTATTCACCATGGTTCACATCGAGGCAGTGAAAACGGGACTACGGGGTTTACCTCGCCAGGAATTGCCATCGCTCAAGAAAACACTGAGACGGGGCTGGCTCTACTTCCTCCCTTTAGGCGTGCTGATCTATTATTTGGGGGTGGCAGGCTATTCACCTCAGACATCTGCCCTCTATGCTGTAGCCTCCTTGTTCTTGGTGAGTCTTATCAAAAAAGAAACACGATTGGGTCTAAGGCAAATAGTCGCCACCCTTGAGGCCACGGCCCGCGGAATGATAGACATAGTCACGGTCTGCGCTTTGATAGGAATCATCATGGGTTCCCTCTCATTAACTGGCCTGGGACTGAGTCTCGCTGGTGGGCTCGTGAACTTATCTGGAGGACATCTCATAACGCTGCTGCTGTTAGCAGCAGCGGGAGCCTATGTTCTCAGCATGGGGCTGCCTACCACCCCCTGCTACATCATGTTAGCAACCTTGATAGCGCCGGCTATCGTGCAGCTCGACGTGGCACCGATAGCAGCTCACTTGTTTGTTTTTTACTTCGGCATGGCATCGATGATCACCCCTCCCGTATGCCCGGCAGCCATCGTCGGTGCCGGACTGGCCGGTGCACCAATGATGCAAACCGGATTTCAGGCTATGCGTCTGGGCATTCTGATCTTGATCATCCCCTTCATGTTCGTCTATAATAACGTATTGTTAATGGTCGGCTCGCCAGCAGCAATCGCTTTAGCGGTTATCACCAGTATCATAGGGGTCGCAGGTTTGGGTGCCGCCATCGAGGGGTATTTGCTGGACAGGGCAAACTGGCTGCAACGGTTTTTAATGGCAGCTGGAGCAATAGTGCTTATTTATCCTGGCTGGTTGACCGACACCATAGGTACCAGTATGCTTGCAGGAGTGATACTGTGGCAATGGGCAGGCAGGAGACATAGGATCTGATCTCGTTTCATGATATACTAACTAGCGTGATCTAGATTGGCCAGAGGTTGGTTGAAAACCCTCAGTAGGCGGTTAATTGAACTACAATCTAATTTTATGGGTGGTTAAAATGGCTACTAATGGGGTAAATTTACGAGAGTGGATTACAAAGGTAGAACAAATGAACGAACTACAAAGAGTTGATGGTGCCGACTGGGACCTCGAAATCGGAGCTATTGGCTCGCTCAATGTGAAGAGGGCCGATTGCCCGGCCCTTCTCTTTGACAATATCAAAGACTATCCTTCGGGATACAGGTTGCTGACATGTTCCGTTTCCACCCCAAACCGAGTGGCTATAACCATGGGGTTACCAACCGGCTGTACAGACCTTGAGCTTCTATCGATCTTGCGGGAGAAGCTCATGGAGTGGCACAAAGAATTCCCGAAATATCCACCTGAAACTGTAGATACCGGACCGGTCATGGAAAATATTGACTCGGGTAAAGATGTCAATATGTGGAAATTCCCCACGCCAAAGTGGCATGAGCTGGACGGGGGCAGATATATTGGGACCGCACACTCCGTCATTACGAGGGATCCTGATACCGGTGAGCTCAATCTGGGGACTTACAGGATCATGATCCACGATGAGAAAACAACGGCGCTTCATATATCACCTGGCAAACATGGAAGACTCCATTATGAAAAGTGGCACGAACGGGGTGAAGCCTGTCCTGTTGCTGTTTCAGTGGGACACCATCCTCTCTTCTACTGTGCATCCTGTGTAGAGGTGCCTCGAGGGTCAGAGTATGCCTTTGCTGGTGCTGTGGCCGGGGAATCCATAAAGGTTATTAAGGAGGAAATCACAGGGCTTCCCATTCCTGCGGATAGTGAGATTGTTTTCGCCGGGTGGGTCCCGCCAGGTAAGGGGAGACCTGAAGGGCCGTTTGGGGAGTGGACGGGTTACTATGGGTCCCAAGGCAAAAGGCCAAAAGCACCCATCATTGAGGTAGAACGCGTTTATCACCGCAACAACCCAATACTTCTGGGAACGACGGAAGATAAACCTCCCAGTGATGCGACCTATTACCGCATTCTCATGACAAGCGCCATTCTTCAGAATGAACTCGAACAATGTCAAGTACCTGATGTTAGAGGCCTCTGGGTATCCCGCGAGGCAGGGGGGCAAACCCTAATTATTGTGTCCATTAAGCAAAGGTATGCTGGCCATGCCAAGCAGGCCGCCCTATTGACATCACAACTCAGGATAGGCGCATACATGGGGAAATATGTGGTGGTCGTGGACGACGACATAGATCCCACAAATATGGCGGAAGTCATTTGGGCCATATGCACTCGCTCTGAACCTGAGAAGGATATTGATATCCTTCGCAGATGCTGGAGTGGCCCTCTAGACCCAGCCATTCGCAAACCGACACCGGCCTTTTTTAACTCCAGGGCCATTATTGATGCTTGCAAGCCTTTTGAATGGATAGACGAATTCCCTAAGGATATAAGGCTTAACCCCGCGCTTGCCAAAAGGGTAAAACATAAGTGGGGATGGTTTGCTTAATGGTTTTTTCATTCGCCTCTGTCGTGCCCATGAAATAGCATCTGCACCAGAATATCGTATCCCGGGAGTCTTTCCGAATTCCACATTTCGGCCATTTTTCTTACCTATGGCTTTGCCCAGTTTATGCCCTGGCCGAACGGAAGGCAACAAGTGAATATGACACAACAACCCCTACGCTTTTCAATAGAGCACTGTAAAACCAGATCCACCACCTTGGACAATCTGTCGGCATGGGTTGAAGCGTCCCAATTAGAGCGGAGTTCTCGAGGCCCATGATAAATGACTCAAGAATGTAGAACCCCAATTGGGTGAAAAATTAGGTCTCTAAACATCTCATACGTCAACGCCGTACCCGCGAAAGCGAGTATCCAGAAATATCAATGACTAGATTCCCGCCTCCGTCTACAAGGGGACAGGCTCTGAACAGGAATGACAGAAAAAGAGTGCCATATCTCATCAACAGATAGGATATAGAAACCTATTGATTAAGGATCAGCACCTTTAGACGTAACTGTTTTAAGAATTCAGGTAACCGTTTTGACTCAATATCTGAAAAGCTCCCACCATTCTTCTGTCATCCTGTCCACCGGGATAGATTCCCAGACAAAGCTTCTTTGATCTCTTCCATGGAAGAATTGGGATTCCTTTCTAGCAGGCCCTGGGCGGACATGATCCTTCCGGGAGTACAGAAACCCCATTGAATTGCGCAGCAACCTACGAATGCTGAGATGCGCCTTGACAGGGCGATTTGAGTCGGATATGAAAAATTTGATAGAGGGAAAAGTGCTGAGAATCGCTATTCTTGGGAAAATCTTAGCCCCCTTAATGACGACTAAATTTTAGCTGGAGGAGGAAAAAGATGGCAAAAATAGAGATTGATGATTTTTTAGAATTGGTTAGAAACAGGAGGAGTATTCGCAACTTGAAGCCCGACCCGGTTCCGGATGAGGTAATAGAGAAGATTCTGGAGGCCGCCCGGTGGGCGATGTCAGGCGCTAATGGCCAGCCATGGGAGTTCATTGTGGTCAAGGATCCGGAGACTAGGGCTAAGATTGGTGCGCTCTACGAAGCCAACTGGAGAGCCATTTACGCCATTGAGACCTCCCGGGCTGAGGATCTCAAACATCAGGGTTTCACCACGCTCCCCACCGGGATACCGGGGTTTGCCAACGCCCCGGTGTTTGTAGTTGTCTGCGCTGACCCGAGGACATATATGGCTACGGTCTTAATCGCCTACCTTTTTGATGGAGAAGGGGGGCCAAAGGCCACCTATCTCAAAAATGTAGCTAACGCCACCTTTATGCTCCAGCTAGCGACCGCTGCCAGTGGGCTGGCGTCTCAATGGGTCAGTGTTGACCGGAGCTTGGAAGGAAAGCTCAAGGCCCTTCTTGAAGTACCCCATGAGCTGGAAATACACACGATTGTCCCCATCGGCTACCCCGCTTACAAGCGACCAAGGCCTTACCGCAGGAAGCTTGAGGAGATTGTCCATCGTGAGAAGTATGACCCTTCCAAGTATCGGACTGAGGAGGACATTGTTGCATACGTCCGCCATCTCCGGAAAACTTCCAGGCCTGCCTATAAAAGGCCTTCAGGGGAGACTTGGGCATAAGAGCCGAAAGCTTCATCCAATGATCATCTTGATCGTGAGGGGGGTGATCGGTATTTTCGCTCGAGCAGTATGCCTTAAGAACCATTGGTACTTATTAGGCCAGGTAAACATGGTGCAAAGGTTGTTGTTTCCAGTGAACGGTATCGGGTTGGTCTCTGCTGGCCGAGCTTCTCGTAAAACTTAGCGTAAATATCCGACCCCAAAAGGGGCCGGCTTTGATATAACCCCTTCGAGGGGATACTTCACCTTGCCTCCTCAGGAGGAAAGGTGGAGCTGCCCCGTGGAGGAATTAAAACAAGTTTGCCTGGTTTTGTTCTGCTTGTCGTTTTTTGTCCTCTGGGTATTTAACATATGTTCGGATCATTTCTGAATCCAAACCAACTGTATCAACACGGTACCCTCTCGACCAGAAATGATTACCCCCCATAGGGTTTTTCTTTAAGGTGGCGAAATTTGTTCAGTAATCTTATTGCTCTTCTGCTCTTTATCATTCCAACATAATCCGAAAGAGCCATTTTCGGAGGAACCATCGCCAGGAGATGTATGTGATCTCTGCGAGCGCTTAATTCTATAATTTCACAGTTCAGGTGCTCTGAAAATGCTCTGATACGGTTGGTGACCTCATCAGCTATTTCCCCCGCTATGACACGATATCGGTATTTCGGGGCCCACGGGATATGAAAGTGGCAATGCCACATGGTTTGTGATAGTCTTCGAAATCGACTCATGTGTTACTCCTTTCCTGATGTTGTTGGGCAACTCCGGTTGGGATGTAACAATGAGTCGCTCGAAAGGCAAAGCCAAGGTTCTGTGGCCTTGCCCTGAGGGCAAGGGTTTCTAGGATGGACTAAACACTCGACATGCTGTTGCCGTGATGGTGCCATTTCTTCAGTACCAGGACTCACGGTCTGGTCATTTCAAGACGGTACGGACGGATCATGCCTTCCCCGTCGGTGTTCTCCGCTCCTTGGGAGCGGAGCCAAAGTATCCCATCACATTCGGTAATGCCCTGAAATGACGAAGGCCTCCTACCAGGCACTTCGGAAAAGGCATCGTCAGGTCTATGTCGTACGGAAAATATTTTTGACAAGAGGAGGTTTCTATGGTACTCACGAAAACAAGGACCGATTGCTGTATGAGCAATCTCAGACATTATAACATTTTAGAGAGGAGGTATTTATGAAAAAGATACTTCGGCTAGGGGGGGTTTTGTTTTTGCTGCTGATGATCATGGGAGTAGGCTCGGTTTCGGCAGCAGCAAAATACCCTACAGGAGATATCAGCTGGATCATTCCGTATGGGCCAGGTGGCGGTTACGACCTTTATTCAAGGGCTATATCTGCCCAACTCCCTAAATATCTCCCTAAAAAAGTTAACGTCGTGGTAAAAAATATACGGGGTGGGGGTGGCTTGACGGGAGTGGCCCAGGTTTATAAATCCAGACCTGATGGATATACCATAGGGATCAGCTACTTGCCGTCTCCCTTTGTCACTCAAACAATACAAGGGGTTGAAAAGGTCGGCTATGATTTCACAAAGATGACCTTTCTTGCCGCTATTGTGACGCAAGACCAGGGAATCTACGTCGGGGCGAAAACGCCTTACCATACACTCAAGGATCTGCAGAAGGCAGAAAAGGTTAGATTTGGGACGACAGCCATCGGCGCCAAAACCTGGTTGGACACCATTATGGTGGGCAAGCTATTTGAGATCAATGTTATTCCGGTCCCGGGATACAAACGCTCTACCGAGATTAAATTAGCGATTCAGCGTGGTGATGTTGCAGCGAGTATACATGACCCTCCCCTTCTGCATTCAGAGATAAAGGAGGGGGTTTTGAGGCCAATCCTCTTCTTAGGCTCCGAGAGGGATCCGTTATGGCCGGATGTACCTACAGCAAAGGAAGTTGGCGTTCCTGGGATTATTCCTTTGCAACGTATGGTAAGGCTCATCCTAGCCCCGCCCGGTCTCCCGAAAGATGTGGAAGGTGTGCTTTCTAGCGCATTGTGGAAAGCGCTCCATGATAAGGATTTCCTTGCTTGGGCCGAGAAGGCAAAGTATCCCGTTTCACCCATGACCTCCGAAGAAGTCAAAAAGAGCATGTTGGAAGTTTCCGAGAATTTTGAACCGTACATGGATTATGTGAAAAGTCAACTGGGAAAATAGAACCCAGGTCTTTTTCTGGTTACTGCAAATGGGGACAAATCGAGTCTGTTCAATATTTATTTTTCGAAACTACCTGTATTCATAAACAATATCAAAGGGTTAGACAATTCAAAAATGAGCCTAAATGTTAATATTTTGGGTTACTTTTGAAAACCATGCGCTAAAAGTTAAGTTGTTTCAAAGGGTTAAAATATTGAACAGGCTCAAATCATCACCCCATCGCCCGAAGGTCACCGGGTTCCTTGCATTGAATCCATAAAATAAGTTGACCATAACGCAAGCTGGACCGTGTCTGAGGCTTCTCCTTTGCAGGAGAGGAATCGTACCCCCAGAAATGCGATTTTGAGGAGTTGCTTTCTTTATCTTGTTCTTCGTAATAGCATATCTTATTTGACCCCAACTCAATTTGTGAGAATCAACCGGTGAGATTGTTTGTCTTAAGCTATGAGGATTGGTCTCATGCTAGAAGGGTTATCTCAAGCATTCCAAGCTTCTCTGGGCGCTGATGCAATCATTTTCATGATCATAGGAGGGGTATTTGGTTTAACATTCGGAGCCCTACCAGGCCTTGGCGGGACCACAGCCCTGGCACTGCTGATCCCCTTCTCCTATGGTATGCAACCGATGGTGGCGATGATGATGTTTGGATCCACAATGGGGGCAGTTCCTTTCGGCGGTTCGGTTTCAGCGATTATGTTAAATACGCCCGGAACCCCCCAGAATATTGCGACCTGCTTCGACGGATATCCTCTAGCCCAGAAAGGCAAGGCTGGGTTGGCTTTGGGTGCCTCGCTAACGGCATCTCCACTCGGAACTCTGGTTGGTTTAGCAGTGCTGGTTTTACTGATACCAGTGGTAAGGGGGGTGATACTGAGTTTCGGCCCCCCAGAGTTCGCGCTCCTGGTCTTTTTGGGAGTTATTGCGTTGGCTCTCCTTACAAAGGGCAATGCATTAAAAGGTTTGATCTCAGGGGGGATTGGGTTCCTCCTTTCTTATGTAGGTTTTTTTTCAATGACCGGTGAAACGCGATTTGCTCTCGGCATCAGGTACCTGGAAGATGGCATAGGTCTGATTCCCCCGGCTATCGGTATTTTTGCTATAGCGGAAGCAATCAATCTCTCTCTTCGTAAGGGTAGAGCAATAGCCACGGCTGTGGAAAAGATAGCCGCACCCAAGTTTTCCCAGGTTATTGAGGGCATGGGGTCAGTATTCAAGCATTGGTTTACATTTTTGAGAAGCTCTCTCATGGGTACATTAATCGGTCTAATCCCGGCTTTGGGGGGTGCTGTAGCAAACGTTCTGGTCTGGATAACCGCAGCTCAGTTATCCCGTCGAGGTCGATATTTTGGTACGGGGGAGATTGAGGGTCTTGTTGCGGCTGAGTCGGCAAATGACGCTAAGGATGGCGGTGCTCTCCTGCCAACTGTTGGTTTTGGCGTTCCAGGCAGCGCGGAGATGGCGATATTGCTTGGGGCTTTTGTCCTTCACGGCTTGGTGCCAGGACCTCAACTACTCCGTGAAGATGTCTCCATTGTATGGGCTCTGATTTTGGCTTTGATTTTTGGCAGTTTTCAGGCAGCAGCTATTGGGCTTGCAACATCGAAGTTCATCGTCCGCGTTACAACAATACGAGGTGATGTCGTGGCATCCGTGGTCTTGTTTATCAGCCTTCTCGGATCCTATGCGTTTCGAGGTTCAATATTAGATACACTGTTATCCCTTATTTTCGGTGTTATTGGATACTTGATGATAAGGTATGATTTTTCACGACCCACCTTTATCCTGGGACTGATCCTGGGTGGTATACTGGAATTGAATTTACTCCAAAGCCTGATGATGTCAGACGCGGGACTAGCAATATTCTTGCTCCGGCCAATTTCAATAATCCTTCTTCTTCTGATTATTCTGACCTTTTTCTTTGCCTTGGTGTTGCCATGGCTACGGCACAAGAGGACCTAGTGATGGCTAAGGGACAACGATTTTGGGAAGAGCCAGAATTCTATTTTAGTTTAGTGTTGTTTACATTTATAGTCACCGTGCTGGCTCTAAGCGTCCATCTCTCCAGCAAGGCAAAGCTCATACCCATTATTGTGGCCATAGGGGCGTTACCATTGACTTTAGTGAATCTCTTGGCATGTCTTTTTCCTCAACTAAGAGATAAGGTTAGTGCGGTAAAGGCGGGTAACTTTATCAGTATCAAGCGTGACGAATCTCAAGAAAAAACTCAAAAGCCGCCTGCCTTCTCAGATTTTCTAAAAGTCGTCCTTTGGTTTACCGGTGCCTATGTGGTGTTTTTCTTTGCAGGGTATCTTCCAATGGTTATCTCTTTTTCAATTTTATATCTTAAGCTTCGTGTTGGCTTCACATGGACCAGGTCTGTGGTCATTACCGGGGTATTTGGACTGGCGACATGGGCCATTTTTACCCTGGTTTTGGGCTTAGAGCCATTTGGTATTCAGTACTATTACTAAAGTGGTTTTGTTTTTCTCTAGCAAAGAATCCAGGCCCAAAGGACGTGGCCTAATCGGTTGGAAACGTTCAAAAGTTGAGGTCCAGTTGTTTTTTTCAGCCACATGATGAG
>CP070673.1:4665537-4669004 GCA_020351915.1 Deltaproteobacteria bacterium | reverse complement strand
GGCTTGTGCTGGATTAATCCCGATCAGAAGGACACACCCCGTGACAAACTTACCGCTGGCATCCCTGGGTAGGGTAAGGTGTGTGCGGTGTGTGGGCGCCCAGCCAAGCATACTCGAGCCCATCTTAATGCAGGGAGCATAGCAGACATTCTGAGATCCGATCATATTCGGGCTCCCAAAAATATTGAAAAAGCGACTTATGTGTTGTTCGCTCGTTCGAGCAGTGCCCCCACTATGAACCAGGGCCTCAGGGCCATACTCATCCCTTATCTCCCTGATCCTGTCTGCAATCTCATCCAAAGCCTGATCCCAACTTATCTGCTGCCACTTCCCTTCTCCCCTCTCACCTACCCTTTTCTTGGGGAATCTGAGGCGATCAGGATGATAATACCATTCTTTGGCTCCCCGCAACCTGAGGCACGCTTTGGTTGGCGGGAAGATAGCATCCACCCTGGGATCAGTGCGATCTTCATCCACGTCAATAAACTGAGCATCATCAACACGTACTGCCACCCGACACCTCGCATGACAAAACTCACACAATGCTCTTTTTATCTCCTCAGCCATCTCTAGTCCCTCCTTTTAATTATGATTCTCAATACCTCATCCTCCTGTAATTCCGCTATAGTTGTCTCCCCTGACGCTTCACAGGCGGTGAAGTGTAGTAAAGCCAAGAAAATACCCCACCGGAAGAACGCAATCATTACGCCGCTCTTATCACAATTCCAAAAATTATGATCTCCTTTATACCCCCATGTTAATCTTTTTTCGAAGAACCAAACCTTTAGGAGCCCTGTGTTCCAACAAGGGCGCTGGTTACTATCTCTGCCCTAGCTAATCCAGATCTAAACCTCTCTCCCAGCGCTATTGGATCGTAGTGCTTCAGATCGGACTGGAGCAGGCGAGCAAAATTACTGACCTTGCCTTTGGCGATGGGACGCCCCTTCGCCCACAGCACTGCCTGATCAGCAAAATACCTTTCCTAACACCTCCTTATCTAGCAGCGTAATATGCTGCTGGTTCGGTTCCATATTCCGGATGAAGTGGAGTGGCTTGCCATTTTCTTACCAGCATTGAAATCTCAGTAGAAGGATCGTCCAAATCGCCAAAGTATCTTGCTTTACCGGGGCAGATTATGACACAGGCCGGGGTTGCTTCCGGGTCAACTCCCGGCTTCAAACCGCGCTCAATCCCGGCATCGATCCTTTCCATGCAGAAGTTACATTTTGACACAGTTCCAACCTGGTGCGGATATAATCGCTCCCCCATTTCCTCAAATTCGGTGAAACCTTGTCCAGGGTAATATTCCTTCCTGTCAGGATGGTAGGTGCGCGCTTGATATGGGCAGGCTAGCACGCAGTATCGACAGCCGAGACATTTATCAGTGTCAACCCACACGATGCCATCGTCTCGTTTCTGAGTGGCACCGGTTGGGCACACCTCAACACATTTTGCTTCTTCACAATGATTACATAATACCGGATAGGCACGTTTGGTGACCATCGGGTACTTGCCGGTCTCCGATATAAGTACCCTTCCCCAAAAAGCGCCCGGAGGCAGAAAATGCTCTTGCTTGCACTTCACAACACAAGTATAACAGGAAACACACTTATTCAAATTTATCAGCATACCCCATCTCATTATTGAAATCCCCCTCCGCTTATTTTGTTGTATAGGCCTTAACTCTCACCAACGGCTCAGCCGAGCCTGTTACAGGGCACATATGATTTTGGTCTCCCTTAATTAAGGCATTGGGGTTCACGCCTTTACCCCGAGAAATGGGCAATCCTCTTGCGAAACTACCCAGGCCAACGGCAGCCACGACTTTTGGGTGTATTAACTGGGTCAGCTTCACCTTTCCGGTTATTTTGATCCCCCAAGGATTTTCTAGATTTACAGTGTCCCCATCCTTTATCCCCTTCTGACGTGCCGTTTCCACGTTCATGGCCATGTTATAGGTAAAAGGATTGGTCTCAGCCATCTCGTCGATGTATGGGTTGTGCACCGTAAATCGGTGGGTCAGAAGGGGGTCCCGGTAACTGATAACGAGAAGGTCATATTCGGAATCCGGCGGCAGCTCAGTATAAGCCACCGACGGGAAGTAGGTTACCAGAGGGGTATAGTGATCCCAGTTCAGATGGAAACCTATTTTTTCGGCACTGGTTTTGACCTGCTCCCTCTCGTGCTCAAGACGCTCAAAATAAAAAGGGGCCCGAGCATCCACAAACCAGCGCCAGTAACCTTCTTCAGGCTTCTTCTCCCAGGTGATGAAGCCATGGTCCATGAACCACTCCAGGCCCTTATCTTTGCCGAAATGATGCTTCAGTACCCTATCGGGAAGTTCTATCTCTGAAGTTTTTCCCTCTGGTTCTATAATGTGCGGCATCGTCTCTATCCCGATCATCCGGTTACTGAGAGAGTAAAAAGCATTCAATGTTTCATTAAATTTCGACCTTATTCCCACCCTATCAGCAAGGTCGAATAGAAAGCTATAAATGTCTCTTGTCTCACCTCTGGGCTCACTGACAGGCATTCTAATATGAATGCTCCACTTATTGAGACCTATGGGGTACGAAATCTGGACCTGAAAGGCGCAGGAGGCATCCAAGGTCTCCAGGTAATGAGTCTCCGGGAGGACCATGTCGCAAAAGCCCTCCGTCGTCTCGTTGTGAAAGGGCTGGAAAGCAAAGGAAAAGGGAACCTTACTGAGAAACCTTCCCACAGCCTCTGGATTCATCATGTTCATCACCACATTACCACCATAGGCAAAAAAGACTTCTGGTTCAAACGGACGACCGGCATTGTTCCACAGTTCTTCCCAATCCTCGCCAAAAGGGTAAACATTCGCCATAGAGTGAACAAATATATCACGGAAGTGAACTGCAGCCCCAGGACCAACCTTATGTACCTCCCAGGGGCCCTTCCCGGCGACCCAGTGAGTATGCATCAGCATACCATCCGGACCTGTATAAGGACTGTATCTGAAGCCGCCGGTCTCAGGATAACCCAGGCTCTTTATCCCTCCAGAGCCCAACATCCCCCCACAGACATCCAGATTGCCAAGCAAAACATTTAACTGCATTAAAGATGCGTACTGGTGAAAGGCATTTGAATGTGTTTGTATTCCTCTATAACCTACAACGCAGGCCGGTCGGTAAGGAACTTTCACGCCATCAATCTCAGTAAAGCTGCCTATCTTTGCCTCCTCAACAAGTTCCCTTGCCAGCCGCCTTATGGTCTCCTCGGGAACGGTACTTGCTTCGGCAGCCCAGCGTGGGTTATATTGCTTGAGGTGTTCTTTGATGAAGGCGAAGCCCGGCTGGCATTCCACCCCGTCAACCTCATATTTTCCCTCGATAGCCGGTTGTTTTAGGGTTGGCTCATCATACGGCTTCACTTTTCCATCGGCCTCATCAAATAGAAGGGGTTTTCCGCTTTGCTGATCCCTCACAAAACGACGATTAGGG
>CP070673.1:4660197-4665437 GCA_020351915.1 Deltaproteobacteria bacterium | reverse complement strand
AATAGTCAAGTGTCTTAACTCAATCATAAACGGTAATCGCGGAAAAGATATTCTCATTCTGGGCCACAAGGGAGTAAACCGGGTTATTCTCTGCCACATACTGGATATGGACTTATCAAAGGTTTTTAGTTTTGAGCAAGATTACGGGTGTCTTAATATTATCGACTTCTTCCCTGATAATACCAAAATAGTCAAACTGATCAATGGCTGAATACGTGATGTGATCCCTTCCTATCCAAAAAAAATCCGTCGCCTGTCTCAATCTTTATTCAAAGGCAACCACTCCTAATTATTCTATAAGTATGGGTGCCGATACCTCTCCCTTTTAACCTCCATTCGGTCTAACTCGCGGATCATCAAAAGTTCATCTCCCCCCTTTGCCTGTGGCAGAATCCGCCCGTGTGGCAGTAAGATTCGTGAACCACCGCCATACCGCTATTTTCTACCTGAGGAGGTTTCAAGAGATTAGGGAAGCACTCATAAAAACACTCTGCACTTCTAGGGCCAAAAACATTTAATGTCACACCGCAATGGATTCGAATCACTTTTTTAGGCTAAAAAGGCAAGGCAAATATATTACAATTCAAAAACCTTCTTTTAGTCCGCTGACTGCTCTAGATACTGAGACGCCCAAATAGAACCCCCATGGTACCTTCAAGCCGGATTACACTCTGAAACCTAGGATTCCAACAACCCACACATATGAAGCGTTGGTTCATATAGCCCGGCAGCGCAGGCCAAAAACGTCGTTTTTTAGAAATAAGGCTTGTTTGGTAATGAGGCTCAGACATCCGACATACCAGTGGCTTTGACCAACAATATTTTGTCGTTGACAAGTAAGCTTAGCTAAAGTTAAAATTTACTACAAGGTAGTAACACCCTTTCCGAAAACTTTGATTCAGTCAGGAGGTGATCCCTCATGAAAAAACATGATACACCTTTGTTGGATGAATTGGAAAGTGGTCCGTGGCCAAGCTTCGTCACTGACCTTAAAAGGAGGGCCGAGAAAAATGAGACGGCAAACGACCTGCTCGGGCAACTGGAGGCCTCATATAAGGAAAAGGTGGGGCACTGGAAACACGGTGGTATCGTGGGAGTATTCGGATATGGTGGAGGAGTAATCGGGCGATATTCAGACAGACCCGATCTTTTCCCTGGCGTGGCAGCCTTCCATACCCTGAGGGTCAATCAACCTTCCAGCAAGTTTTACACGACTGAGTACCTTAGAAAGCTCTGTGATATCTGGGAAAAACATGGGAGCGGAGTTACCAACCTGCACGGCTCAACCGGTGATATCATACTGCTTGGCTGTGATACAGAGGCGTTGGAACTAACCTTCTATGATCTAACCCATGAGCTGGATACGGATTTAGGCGGTTCAGGATCTAACATGAGGACGCCCTCTTGTTGCGTTGGTAAAGCACGATGCGAATACTCGTGCCTGGATACGCAAGCGATCACCACTGGTATCACCATGGAGTATCAGGATGAGCTTCATCGACCGGCCTTTCCCTATAAGTTTAAGTTCAAAGTGTCCGGCTGCCCTAATGATTGTGTGGCATCTATCGCCAGGGCTGACTGCGCAGTAATCGGTACCTGGAGGGACGACATCAGGATTGATCAAGACGCAGTCAAGGCATACGTCAATGGTGAACTGCCACCTAATGCAGGAGCTCATAGCGGTAGAGACTGGGGTTCTTTTGACATACAGAAAGAGGTCCCTGACCTGTGTCCCACGAACTGCATGACATGGGACGGAAAAGAACTCAAAATTAACAATGGAGAGTGCAACAGGTGTATGCACTGCATCAATGTTATGCCCAGGGCCTTGCGGGTGGGTCTTGATCAAGGAGCAAGCATACTGGTAGGAGGCAAAGCTCCTATCTTAGAAGGTGCCCAACTATGCACCTTGGTCATCCCCTTCATGAAGATGGAACCACCCTTTGATGAATTTAAGGAATTTGTGGAAAAGATGTGGGATTGGTGGATGGAAGAAGGCAGAAATCGCGAGAGACTGGGTGAACTCATCCAACGAAAAGGCTTGCACGAGTTTCTGGAAGTAACGGGCCTTAAGGCAATTCCTCAGATGATTGAGTACCCAAGGGAGAATCCTTACATCTTTTGGAAGGAAGAGGATGTACCGGGTGGATTCACCAGGGATGTTCACGAATACAGAAAACAGCATGCCAGGTAGGAGGTAATGAAGATGCCTTACGATCCAGCAGACCCAATGAAAGACAGAATTACCGATATTGGTCCCGCTCATTATGAGCAGTTCTTCCCGCCCATTGTCAAGAAGAACCACGGAAAGTGGGACTATCATGAATACTTAGGCCCAGGTATTATGGTGCATCACTCAGAGACCGGCGACGAACTGTATACGGTGAGGGTTGGCGCAGCCCGCATAATGAGTGTCGAACACATACGAGAGATATGTGATATCGCGGACAAACACTGTGACGGTTATGTTCGATTTACCACCAGGAACAATATCGAATTTCTGCTCGATGACAAGGCCAAGCTTCAGCCATTAATAGACGATCTCAAAAGCAGGGGAAACAGGTTCCCCATTGGCGGCACGGGTGCTGGGGTTTCCAACATCGTTCATACGCAAGGCTGGATACACTGCCATACCGCCGCTGTCGATGCATCAGGTGCGGTCAAGGCTATCCTAGATGAATTATTCGATCAATTTCAAGACATGAAACTGCCGGCCCACGTAAGAATTGCTATCGCGTGCTGTCTCAATATGTGCGGGGCCGTACACGCTTCTGACATTGCTATCGTAGGAATCCACAGGAAACCTCCAATGATAGATGAGGAGTATGTCGAAAAGCTCTGTGAAATCCCCTTGGCTGTGGCAGCATGTCCTACCGCAGCTATCAGAGCGGTTAAGAGGGATGATGGATCAAGGGGTGAAGCGGTCAACAATGAGCGCTGTATGTTCTGCGGTAACTGTTTTACCATGTGTCCTGCTATGCCTATGGCAGACCCGGAAGGCGATGGAGTAGCCATCCTGGTTGGAGGCAAAGTCTCAAACAGGGTATCAAAGCCGCAGTTTTCAAAGGTGGTCATCCCGTTTCTTCCCAATGAGCCACCAAGATGGCCGAGCACCGTAAAGGCGGTCAAGGATATTCTCCTGGCCTACGCCAAAGATGCCAGGAAATATGAAAGGCTGGGTGATTGGGCCCAAAGGATAGGGTGGGAGCGGTTCTATGAGAAATGCGGGATACCGTTTACCGAGCACGTCATTGATGACTATCGGTTTGCTTATCCTTCCTGGAGACAGAGTACACAGTTCAAGTTCACAGAGTAGACTGTTTACGTCATGTTGAGACAGTCCCCTCGAGTGGTTCTGGCCGGGCTAAGAGGAGGATCAGGAAAAACGCTCTTGGCCGTGGGCCTGACATCCTTCTGGAGTGAAAAGGGGTTCACAGTCTCGCCTTTCAAAAAGGGTCCCGACTTCATTGATGCAGCCTGGCTTGCCCTTGCCGCTGGTCAGCCCTGTCATAACCTTGATCCCTTTCTCATGACCGATACCCAAATCATTGAATCTTTCCTCTCCAATTCAACTGAAGCAGATATATCACTAATAGAAGGCAACCGAGGCCTCTTTGACGGCTTGGACCTGAACGGAGACACCAGTACTGCACAACTAGGGAAACTACTTAAGGCGCCCGTCATCCTTATTGTGGATGTCACCATGGCTACCAGAACCATGGCAGCACTCGTCATGGGGTGTCAGAGGTTTGATCCTGACCTGAACATTGTGGCAGCGGTACTAAACAGGGTTGCGGGCTCCCGCCAAGAGTCCGTTGTAAGAAACTCTATCGAACAATACTGCGGCATCCCGGTAATGGGATCTGTTCCGAAATTGCGAGAGGATCTTTTTCCCGAGAGGCACATGGGACTTATTCCCCACCAGGAAAGGGATGACGCTAAAAAGGCCATCACGTGGGCACGCAAGGTTGTTGAGGACAATCTCGATCTCAAATCCATTTGGGCCCTGGCCCGTGATGTCAAACCCCTGGAAGAGGGACATTATTATCAAGTAACGGAACCGCCTCGAATGTTTGATGCCGATGCTCCCCGCATCGGTTTCATCAGGGATAGCTCATTCTGGTTCTACTACCCGGAGAATCTGGATCAGCTCAAGAACTTGGGGGCACACCTGGTAGAGGTCAATTCCATAACTGGAGAGGAGCTCCCTGATCTGGATGCCATCTATATAGGTGGCGGATTCCCCGAAACCCAGGCACCAGCCTTGGCCAAGAATAGAAGATTCAGAGATTCCTTGAGGCAGAAGATAGAAGCAGGCCTGCCCGTCTATGCCGAGTGTGGTGGATTAATCTACTTGGGGGAAGTGCTTATCCTCAATGAAAACACCTACCCTATGGTTGGTGCGCTCCCCTTACAAATGGTGCTGGAGAAAAAACCACAGGGCCATGGATATACCATTTTGGAGGTGACGAAGCAAAACCCCTACTATCAGGTGGGCGAAGTCCTGAAAGGGCATGAATTTCACTATACAAGGCCGGTAATGAAAAGTCCGGGAGAGATCACTCCTGTGTTCAAAGTGCATCGTGGGCATGGTCTTGACGGACAAAGAGACGGGCTCTGTAAAAAGAATCTGATGGCCACCTATACTCATCTGCATGCAGCAGGTAATCCACTGTGGGGAGAACGGTTTTTCAAAGCGGCGTTAGAATCCAAGAAGCGGAAGGATAGAAGGAGTTCACATGGTTCTCAAAAAAAAGGCATTGAAAATGCTAAGAATTTAAGCTAAACATACCTAACAAAATGAAATAATTCGTCAGGATAACTCAAAAAAGGAGGTTAGAAACAATGCCAACTGTAGAATTTGAGGGCAATAGTTGGAACATCGATGAGGATGGGTTTATAGATGACTTCAAGAACTGGAACAAGGATTGGGTGGAATACGTGAAAGGCGTTGAAGGCATCAAAGAGATAACCGATGACCATTGGAAGGTAATCAATTATCTGCAAGACTACTACAAGGAAAACGGGATAGCGCCAATGATCAGACTGTTGACAAAAAAGACAGACTTCAAACTAAAATACATATATGAGCTATTTCCATCTGGTCCTGCTAAGGGCGCCTGCAAGATGGCAGGACTTCCCAAACCCACGGGATGCGTTTAGGCCACCAGAGGCTAAGAGTGGAAACCACATTTTCTGTACTATTTCTTACCCTCGTCGCTCATCCCAGATTCCTCTCT
>CP070673.1:4643179-4660097 GCA_020351915.1 Deltaproteobacteria bacterium | reverse complement strand
CTTAAGAATGAACAGGTAGGTTTCACTATGACATGACCCTGGTGAAAAAGGGCTGGCAAAAGAGTACAAAACCATAATAAACTAGAATACCAAAAAATCACTGTACAAAAGCTGGCGACTTAGTGTATTTGCCGGGGCATGATACCAAGTAAAGCCTTCACAAGGCCTGCCTGAATCGGGAGTTAGATACTATGGTGATATATCGCAGAAGGGAGCTGTTTGCTTGTCTGCTGTCGCTCAGTGTGACCGGCACCATAAGCCTGGTGTTAGATACAGTTGTCAAGGATGATTGGAAGGGCTATGATGCTTGAATGGCTTCACGCTCATGAAATCGCTTTATGGTGGATCGGAATATTGTCAGTGATTGCACTTTTGGGAACCCTGATCATGATCCCTATCCTGGCTATTCGCATTCCCGAAGACTACTTCAAGCGTAAGAAGCGAAAACCATATCGCTTCCGTGGACAGCATCCGGTCATGCGCCTTGTTGGCCTTGGTCTCAAAAATTTCCTCGGTATCCTATTCGTCTTGCTTGGTCTTGCGATGTTGGTGCTGCCAGGTCAAGGTGTCATCACTATCCTGATTGGCATAATGATGCTCAACTTTCCGGGAAAATTTGCACTGGAGCGGCGCATCGTTCAGCAGCCAAGTGTGTTACGTGTTATCAACTGGATGCGAGCCAAGGCAAACAAGCCAGCGCTGCAGGTTTCCAAAGGGGGTCTGAGGGAGGGGAGGCAGCTCATAGATTGATCTCTCATAACCTTGACACCATAATCGATGATCTATTAGACGACCTTCGGCCATTACGCTTTAGTCCACCTATTTCACACGTATACAATCCTTTAGAGTACGCTCGAGCGCCTTATGTGCAGTATTTTAGCCGTTACGCGAGCCGTCCCAAAGAGGTTGTCCTTCTGGGTATGAATCCTGGACCATGGGGCATGGCTCAAACTGGCGTACCCTTCGGCGAGGTAAGTGCGGTAAAGGAATGGCTTCACATCGAAGCACCTGTGAACGCACCCCCTGAAATGCACCCGAAGCGACCGGTTGCGGGTTTTGCCTGTTCAAGGAGTGAAGTCAGCGGCAAACGACTGTGGGGTTGGGCTCGGAATACATTTGGTACACCGGAACGGTTTTTCTCCCGATTCTTTGTGGCCAATTACTGCCCCTTGCTATTCATCGAAGCAAGCGGACGCAACAGGACCCCAGACAATCTGCCTGTAGCCGACCAGAGACCCCTCCTTGCCGCCTGCGATCGAGCACTGCGCCGAACCATCCAGTGGATACAGCCTCGTTTTGTTGTAGGGATCGGTCATTATGCAGCAGAACAGGCTCACCGAGCCCTGTCCGATTTTGATGTTATCGTGGGCACAATCACCCATCCCAGCCCGGCAAACCCTAAGGCCAATCGAGGCTGGGACAGCCTGATAGTAAAAGAGCTAGTGGCTATGGGTATTCAACTATGACTATTCCCTGCTATGAACCAGGGCTCTTTTGGGCCGTGGATTCACCGTTTCACTAATTTTATTGATCTTGCACCCGTTTATTTGTATAACCCTCCTGTATTGTGGGATTTTCCTGGGATAGAGAGCTGTTCCTTAGGGCTTCGAGTCGTAAATACGGTGACGTATCCCTAAAGCAGAATGAGTCTCTCTGCTCACTCACCACTAAGTTCTGAGTGAATAGGTTCGTCATCGAACTTATAAATCGAATGCCTCACCCCTGATAAGGCAATGCAGCTGAGCCCAACAGCCAAAGCGGCTCTCGGTCAGCAGGCTCCCCAAATCTTGAGGTACAGGTCGGTGTGGATTGAAGGAGGCACGCGTTTTCATCCATTCAGCAGGTAATCGCGGTATGTACGATAACGACGAAATGCTCAGAAACCTCAGTGACAACGAAGAGATCGCAAAAAAGCTTTTTGAAATTGAAGTGAACGTTCTTTCCATTGGCAACTTCAAAGATCTTTTTGAGAAATTGCTCCTGTCAATTGAGGAGAAATTTGGAATCCCTCACCTGTGGATCTCCCTTGTTGCAGAGAACGAAGTATCGCACCTTATCGAAGCACTCGAGTCTTCAGAGCTGCTAAAACAACGCTTCAACCTCGTGGAGAGAAGCGTATTTCTGGATCTCTTCCAAGGCAAGGAAAGCCCGGTTCTAGTCAATGAGAATTTGAGGCCTTTTTACCGGCTCCTACCTGATAACCAGACCTATTTTCTCAAGTCTCTCGCCATTGCACCCCTCATCCTGGATGGTGAAGTAATCGGGAGTCTGAACCTGGGCGATTATTCCGGATTCCGTTTTCAACCCAATATGGATACCTTCTTTCTTTCCCAGCTTGCCATAAAGATTTCAATCTGCCTCTCCAACGTCACTGCACGAGAAAAACTGAGATATCTCGCCACGAGGGATCCCCTTACCTCCCTTTTTAACAGAAGGGAAATGGAAAAAACGTTGGAGCGAGAAATCAGTCGGACCAAGCGCTATGGAACCCCTTTGGCTGTACTCTTCGTTCACTGTGATGATCTCAAAACGGTAAACGACACTTATGGTCACAACTGCGGGGATGCCCTGTTGAAGTATGTAGCTGATCAAATCATGGGGATAATCAGGAGAGACGATGTGGCTTTCAGGTTTACCGGAGATGAGTTTGCCATCATGTTGCCCCATCAGACATCAGCGGAAGCCCTCAGAGTATCGGAGCGACTCAGTGCCTTTTTCCGGGAAAATCCGATGAAATTTGGTAAGGCAAGTATCCCCGTTTCCATTAGCTGCCAATTGGCATCGACAGTAGACCCCGAGGTCAACAGTGCTGGTGCGCTCCTCAAGAAAGCAGATGAACGGCTCTACGAAGCCAAAAAACGAAAAAATCTCAATGGGCCCTTGCCCAAACGGAAATCCCTTTGAGCGGTCATTAAAACGTTTTTTGCCAAAAAACCCTTGGCGGAGTGGAAGATAAGCGATGTCAACTGTTTGAGCCCTAGGGACAGGGTGACATCGCCTGCAGGGAGCCTTAGATTTTTCAAAAAACGTTTTAGACCAAGCGAAAAGGGATTTCGGCAACAGCTTGTCAAGAGTTCACTGTAACATGAACCCATTGGCGCACCTCGAACCAAGGGCGCCCTACCCTCTCCTGGAAACTGATCCCTGGCTGGGATTAGAGACTTTCACTGAAGATAAATCATAGGGGGAAAAAATGAAAGAAACCAAGGTTATAAAACAAGGCAAGATACAAGAATCTATATCTGATTTTCTCCTCAATACACCTCTTTTTGACGGCCTCAAGACAAATGAAGTAAAAAGCATCGCAAAGCATTTGAGTTTCATTGAACTCAGTAAAGACGAGACTCTGTTTAAAGAAGGAGAAAAGGGAAACTGTGTGTGTTTTGTTGTGGAGGGCACCTTGGATGTCATAAAGCAGTCGTTGACAGGAGAAAGTGTCATAATAACGGCTTTGCACAGGGGACGCTCAATAGGAGAAATGTCAATCATTGATGATTTTCCTCGGTCAGCAACGGTAAAGGCGCGCACACAAGTTAAGTTGGTCATATTGACGAGGGAAGATTTCGATTTGCTGTTGGAAGAAAATCCCCAAGTAGGTATAAAGATTCTCAAGAAGATTTCACGCCTCCTCAGTCTCAATCTGCGGAAAACATCGAGCCGCCTCGCTGACTACATGTTACCGCTTACGTAGGCCTCAAAGGGTAAGGACTGCAGATTTCTGAGAACATCAGAGATCTGTAACAGGTGAGGATAGATGGAGGACACAGCCAAAACATTCATTACGCTCGGCGTCTTGCTCCTCCTCGGCCTAATAACTGATTCTATTGGTCGTCGCACCAGGCTCCCTCGGGTAACACTCCTGCTCGTATTTGGCTTTTTGATTGGTCCCAGCGGTATAGGTTTTTTGAATCCAGACGACGGAAAATGGTTTTCTCTTGTTACGGCTATTTCACTGGTCATGATCGGATTCCTCCTCGGTGAAAAACTTGCCTTCTCTTCGCTCCGCCAGCACGGAAAGTTCGTACTGTGGCTCTCTGCTGCCGAAGTTGTTGCAACGGCTCTAGTGGTGCTGATTGGGTTGCTCCTGACTGGTGTGCGGATGGACATAGCCTTGCTGCTCGCCGGGGTTGCCCCTGCCACCGATCCGGCTGCGACAACGGATGTCGTTCACGAAACCAGAGCGGATGGTGCATTCACGAGCACCCTGCTGGGTATCGTGGCAGTTGATGACGCATGGGGCCTGATCGTCTTTAGTCTCATGCTCACCGCTGCCCAGGCATTGAGCGGGCAAGGCGATATTGCTACACCGCTGCTCACCGGCGCCTGGGAGCTTGGTGGTGCTCTCCTTTTGGGCATTTGCTTAGGTATCCCCATGGCCTTTCTGACCGGTCGGGTCCGACCGGGAGAGCCTACCCTTGTTGAGGCTTTAGGTCTGGTCTTCCTGTGCGGCGGAATCGCAATTTGGCTCAAGGTTTCATTTCTTTTGGCCTCCATGGTTTTAGGATGCGTTGTTGCAAACATGGCCCGCCATCATGACCGTCCCTTCCACGCTATCGAAGGAATCGATTGGCCCTTCATGATCCTGTTCTTTATCCTCGCGGGGGCCTCACTGGAGGCGAAAGCAGTTTACCAGGTTGGGCTTCTTGGGGCAGCGTATATTATCTTTCGGGTCTTGGGGCGCCTCCTCGGTGCTTGGGCAGGAGGTGTCCTAAGCCATGCCGATCCATTACTGGGCCGATGGATGGGGATGGCATTGATGCCCCAGGCAGGTGTTGCGTTGGGTATGGCTCTCGTGGCCACGCACCACCGTCCTGACCTCGGTGAAGTAATCATGCCTGTCGTCATTGGATCAACGGTACTGTTCGAGGTGATTGGTCCGGTGATGACACGGGTTGGGCTGGTTCGTGCAGGTGAGGTTCGGAGCAGGTAATGGTGGAACCTGGGACTGTTATTTTTCACCGAATCCCTGTCCAGGCAGTGCATAGAATTGATCCACTGGGGAACACAAGCGAGCTCTGAATTTAGACATACAGGGTCAAAATGATAGTAAAATCTAAAATAAATCTCGCATTAATCTTTGTCATAATTGTCCTGTCTATCCTTTTGTTGATTTGTATTACTTATCTTCAAAAACGACGTGCTGCAAGAGACAGGCAGGAACCAGTTCCTCAAGAAGTCTTGAGTGCCATCGAAAAAGAAAGAATGTACAGCACCAAGCTTCAGCGCAGAATTGACGCACTTGAAAAAGAAATGGAAAGACTCAAACATGAAAGAATTGTTGTAAAGGAAGGCAGGGTTAAGGTTTTTCATTACCTCCCAAACAAAATTATGGCGGAAAAGGTAGATTATGAAGTGGACCCACGGGCACTGCTGCCTGTTGAAAGGGAGATTCCGTTTTCTGACAATTTGATTTATGATACTATTGACTCTCTGATCCAGAATGAGATATCGGAAAAAGAAACACAAGCTGGCTTTTGGACAGGTTTTCCTGGTGACTCCTTTAGATTACTCAGTGCAGATCTGCAAGGAAATACCCTGACACTCCACTTTGATGATCCCAAGTATTTTACCAGTGGCGGTTCGAATAGAGTCGGATACCTATGGCTTCAGATTAAGATGACAGCCCTCCAATTCCCCGAAGTTAGGCAGGTAAGATATATACCACAAACCTTATTTCAGCCATAATCCTTGGTGTGGCTAACCTTTCAACAGGTTGTTGCCCAAACAGAAAATCCTTTGAGCGGTCATTGAAACGTTTTTTGCCAATAAGTCTTGGCGAAGCTGAAGATAAGCGATGTCAACTGTTTGAGCCCTAAGGACAGAATAACGTCAAAGTCCAGGGTATGGGTATCTTTTTTTTGGTTATGCCCTGTGACATGGCTCCTTACTGGGTCGTTTCAAAATGGTTTATTGAGCCATAAGCCTTAGAATCATAGGCTCCATCTATATAAACCATTTTGAAACTCCCACTCATCTAAACTATGTGGGGCATAATCCAAAAAAAAGACACCCATACCCTGCAAGAAGCTTAAAAATCAATAGATTTGGTTTCACTATGACGTGACCCTGCCCTAAAGGTGAGTTTTGATATCGCCTGGAGCGAGCCTTAGATTTGTCAAAAAGGTTTTAGACCAAGAGAAAAGGGATTTCGGCAACAACCTCTCAATACCCGATTGCTGCTTTGCACCGCCCTCTCTGAACCCCAGATCTCTACCCTCGCATAGTCAGCTTCCGGCATAACTCCCTAACCAGACGAGGCCAACCTTTCGAGGGTAATTCTGATCAAAGCTTTGGCTCTGGCGAATATATTTGGATACCTCATATTCCCTTTTCATTGTTATCAAGTTCTCTATATCCTCATAGACAACTGCATTGCATAAGACATTACTTTCTGATGCGGCTTCTGGGGTTTGCCGATCTTTCAAAAAGAACTTCATCAGCTGATCTACGGCGCCCTCTATATTTGAGCGCCAGGCAATCTTATATACAGCTCCGCATTGGCATCTGGAAACCTCATCCAGGTCATCAGGGAAGGGATAGACGCCATCACAGAATGGGCAAATTACATGAAATGATCTCACCAAGGCTAATCTCCTCCTAACTCATACTGATCTCTTGAGGGACTTTCTTACGAAAAATCTTTTACCCTGTCAATAAATTATCCTTGCAGATATGAACAAAAAATGACAACATCCTGGGATACATTTTTTGGAAACAAGAAAGGGACGGCACTCGTTGAATCTTCACAAAACTGATTATACGGATGCTCGCATTCCATACCAGGACCTGTATATCTACTATCTTGAGGGCCTTGTACAACGGGAAGAAGAACCCCGGTTAGGCGCCCATTTTTTGGGAAACTGGATTGAGGAGGGCAGCTCTTTTCTTTTCTTCTCTCGTCCAACCAGAGAGCTTATACAGGGTATGGTCGATATGAATGAAGGGTTACGATTGATTGACGAGTTTCACTTTACCTATGAGGAATGGCAGGGTGGAAAGATCGAGCCTTTCACGGTTCCTCCTTTTTTCATTGTCCCCCCATGGGAAGATAGTAAAGATCACAAAGGGGGAACAAAGATACTACTGGACCCCGGCGTTGTTTTTGGTACTGCGCTTCACCCAACAACACGGGACTGTTTATCAGCCTTGGCGAGAATGTATGAGGAATACCATATTGATACGGTGCTCGACCTTGGCACTGGCACTGGAATCCTGGCCGTAGGTGCTGTCCTGCTGGGTGCAGAGAGCGTTTTAGCGATTGATATTAACCCGCTAGCAGTTAAGACAGCCTTATCTAATGTCAGATTGAATGGGCTGGAGGAAAAGATTGAAGTCAAGGAGGGGCTGGCAGAAAAATGGAGCGATCATCTCTCTGATCTGATGATAGCCAATATCCACTATGATGTTATCATAGAGATCATAAAGGGAGATGGATTTCTAAAGAAAAAGTGGTTTATTTTTTCAGGACTCATGAGAAGCCAGGCAGAGAATATCAGGTTAGCATTATCCGAGTATCCGACTGAAATTGTTCAAGAGTGGAATCATGAAATGGTGTGGCACACCTTTTTGGGAAGGGTACAGGGTTCCTCCAATGAATGAAGTCAAGGAAACTATTCCAAAACTGGAAGGCTATAACTGTTTTGCCTGTGGGACGGCAAACCCAATAGGGCTCAACCTTCACTTCTACCTGCTCGGAGAGTATCTTTGTTCAGACATAACCTTAGGAAAAAACTATGAGGGTTGGGAAAATATGGCCCACGGTGGGATAGTTTCAACCCTATTAGATGAAGTCATGTCGTGGGCTGTGATATATTTTAAAAGGATCTTTTTTGTCACCAGAAGCATGAAGATAAAATACATAAAGCCGGTTCCATTATATACAGTATTGACGGCTAAGGCCCAGATCATAGAAGAAAAAAAGGGGCGTTTGTGCCAAGTCGGGGGATTGATTCAAGATCAGGACAAAAACACGCTGGCCAGAGGAGATGCCGTCTTTGCCAGGCTATCTGATAAAGAGCTTTATCTGGTGCCAGAGAAGTTAAAAAGAGACATGGAAAACCTCTTTATGAGATTCTGACCATACTATGAAAGAAGAAAATATCAGATTTGAGTCTGACGGTCTGCAGATTGAGGGGCTCATGTGCATCCAGAAAGAAGAACGGGGCGTGGTGATTACCCATCCACATCCACTGTATGGCGGCACCATGTATAATCAGGTAGTAGCAGTACTGGCTCAGGTCTACCAGAGCAAGGGTTTTACAACCCTGAGGTTTAACTTTAGAGGCACGGGAGAAAGCGAAGGGCGATATGACCAGGGAACAGGAGAAAGGGAGGATGTGAAATCTGCCCTCTTGTATTTATATGCTCTGGGAAAGAGGGATATTGATCTGGCAGGATATTCATTCGGGGCATGGGTAAATGCTAAGATCACCACCAGCGACTTTGCGGTCAGCAACATAATTATGGTATCCCCGCCGGTTGCCTTTTTAGATTTTTCCTTTTTGTCCCTCAACCCGAGGATTACGGCAGTTGTTGCTGGGGGTAGAGATGATATTGCACCAGTTGATGGGATCAATAGGTTGATCTCTATATGGAATCCTGCGGCGGAGTTAGAGGTCATCGAGGGGGCGGACCATTTTTATAGCGGTAAGATTGGCACCCTAAAGTCCGTGTTATCTCGCTTAATAGGTCGATTCCAAAGCTGACAGTTTATGGATCCCATTGCATCCATAGAAATAGGAACCAATTCCATAAGGATGCTGGTTGCCGAAAAAGGCACCTCAGGTACTCCCTTTACGCCGGTTTTGCGAAAAAGGGTTATTACGAGGCTCGGAGAGGGTTTCACCAGTAACGAAGGGTGTATCCTTAAGCCGGGCGCCATATCCAGGAGCATTACTGCACTCCGGGAGTTCTTTGGCATTGCCAGCCAGTTTGGCGTATCTTCTCCCCTTGTAATAGCAACCGGGGTAGTCAGAAAGGCAGCCAACAGGGACACCTTTATTACCTCGATTGCCGAACACCTAGGCCATAAGGTAAGAACTATCTCGGGACAAGAGGAGGCCAAACTGACCGAGAAGGGTGTTTTATCCTCACTGGACCTTGGGAACGAGTCTTCTGTCATTTTTGATCTTGGTGGCGGGAGCACGGAATTTATCCGCACCAATAGCAAAGAAACTACATACCTATCAGTAGGGCTTGGGGCAGTGGTGTTAAAAGAAACGTTTCTGACAACGGATCCTCCAAAAGATGAGGAGATATGGTACCTGGGCAAGCATATTGAGGATGTGTGCAAAACAAGGCTTTCTTCATTAAAAGAATCCGGAGACCGAAACGCTGCCTTTATAGGGACTGGGGGAACCATAGTAACACTCGCTGCGATGATCCATGATATAGTAGAGGATAGTTTCAGTAAAAAAAACATAAACGGTCTTTCAGTCAAAAGGCATGATATTGGGCTCCTGTTTGAAACACTGAAAGGGATGCCAGCAGCAGAAAGGCTGAGTTTTTCTGGCCTTGAATCTGGAAGAGAGGATATTATCCTACCGGGCACCTTATTGGTAATGAAATTTATGGATTATTTTGGGAAGGATGAGATAATAGTAAGTTATAGTGATTTATTGGAGGGCATTTTGATACAACACGTGGAAGGAGAAAGAGATGGCTAATCAACTACTGGAGGAAGCACTTACCTTTAATGATCTCCTTTTGGTTCCAGGGGAATCCGCTGTGTTACCAAAAGACATAGACGTCAAAACAAGGCTTTCTCGGAACATTTCCCTTAACATACCCATTGTCAGTGCAGCAATGGATACGGTTACCGAATCTGAAGCGGCAATAGCATTGGCCAGACAGGGTGGTTTAGGATTCATCCATAAAAACATGAGCGCCGAAAAGCAGGCCCTAGAGGTCGAGAAGGTCAAAAAATCAGAAAGCGGGATGATTCTTGACCCCATTACTATTGATCCGGATCGGAAGATCTTTGAGGTCCTCAATATTATGGAAAAATACAGGATTTCCGGCGTACCTGTTGTTAAAAAGGGCAACTTAGTGGGGATCATAACCAACAGGGATTTGCGGTTTGAAGCACACCTTGACAAAAAGGTTGGAGACGTGATGACCAAGGATAACCTGGCCACGGTGCCTGTTGGGACAACCCTGGAGGAATCAAAGACCGTCCTCCATGAACGAAGGATAGAAAAATTACTGGTTGTTGACGATGCAGGGAAGCTAAGGGGGCTCATAACCATAAAGGACATTGAAAAGATCAAAAAATACCCCGACGCATGCAAGGATCAACATGGTAGATTACGTGTTGGCGCAGCAGTTGGGGTTGGGCCAGATAGAGAGGAAAGGACTGATCGATTAATAGCCGCAAACGTAGATGTCATTGTTATCGATGCTGCCCATGGACATTCCAAAGGAGTAATTGAGGCAGCAAGAGATACCAAAAGGAACTTTCCCGACCTGGAGTTGGTTGCTGGCAATGTAGCTACAGCAGAGGGTGCCAGGTCCCTTATCGAAGCCGGTGTTGATGCAATAAAGGTTGGCGTCGGACCAGGCTCCATTTGCACAACCAGGATCATTGCAGGTGTCGGTGTACCCCAAATGACCGCTATTCAGGAAGCTGCGCGAGAGACATCAAAAGCAGAAATCCCGATTATCGCAGATGGTGGGATACGATATTCTGGTGATGTCACGAAGGCATTGGCTGGCGGTGCCTTATCAGTTATGATTGGCTCTCTCCTCGCCGGCACAGAAGAAAGCCCTGGGGAGACGGTACTTTTCCAAGGGAGGAGATATAAGGTTTATAGAGGTATGGGTTCCATAGAGGCTATGAGGGAGGGAAGCATAGATCGCTACTTTCAGGAAACAACAGAAGGAGAATCAAAATTGGTGCCAGAGGGTATCGTGGGAAGGGTTCCGTACCGAGGCCCCATAGCGGACACGATTTACCAGCTTATAGGCGGCCTAAAGGCAGGAATGGGTTATGTGGGGACTCCCACCATAAGGGAATTACAGGCCAAGGCGAAATTTATCAAGATTACGGCCGCAGGGCTCAGGGAGGGGCATGTACATGATGTTATTATCACCAAAGAGGCCCCTAACTACCAACTTGAATAGAAATCAGTTAGTATCATTCAAGGCTTAGCAGAAGCGCCTGCCCCCTTTTCCCTTCTTGACGCCTCTGTCTACCGGATGACTCCTACGGTAGGACCAAAAAACAAGAGAACCAATAAAGAATCGAGGCCTAGAGGACCTGGCTTTGATTAGATCTCGAAAGGGATGTTAGATGAAGACCATGGCCTTGAGAAAACGGCCATGGTCGAATTAGATATCCCTTTCACGCAGAGCCGGTGGACTCTAACGCGGTCCTCTGGGCCGGGTTTCCGATGTTAAAATACAAACTCCGCCAATCAGAGTAATGCAACAAACCAAATCAATCCCAGCCAAAAACAGGGACCATCGATACCGAAATCGGGTACACCCCAAGGATTTGAGCTCATGCAGGGTTCTGGTCAAGGAAACTGATCTTTTGGTCAGCGCCTCCGCGGACCTGAGTAAACAGGCCAAAGATAGGGTACATCACTACCGCAGACAACTGGAAGATTACATCAGAAGGAGGTCTGATTTCATATCGACCCTCCTCCCCTATCCTGAAGATCCTTTTGCACCGGAAATAATAAGAGATATGATTTCAGCTGCGAGGGCGTTTGGCGTGGGTCCGATGGCAGCAGTTGCAGGGGCGATAGCCCAGTTCGTTGGTAGAGATCTCTTACGTTATTCGGAGGAAGTTATCGTTGAAAATGGCGGCGATATCTTTGTTGAAACCAAAAGGCCCGTAACGGCCTCCATCTTTGCCGGGAATTCCCCGTTAAGTGATAAGCTCGGCCTTGTCTTAGCTCCTGAACAGATGCCCATAGGCGTGTGCACCTCTTCGGGCACGGTCGGGCATTCCCTCAGTCTTGGCATGGCTGATGCGGTTTGTGTTGTGGCCCAATCTGCATCATTTGCTGACGCTGCAGCCACAGCACTTGGAAACAGGATAACCAACGGATTTAACCTCACTGGAGAAATAGACTCAATCCGAGAACGCAAAGATGTCAAAGGTGGTGTCGTCATTATTGGCAAAACAATGGCAACCTGGGGGGAAATAGAGCTAACAGATCTCAATGAGAGCAAGAGGTAAAGCAAAAGAGCCACTGACCGCTGACATGAGGGAGGCAATTGTCATGAGAGATAGCGTAAATTTTCTTTTCGAAGTAGGTATACTTAAAAAAATTCCGAGGTCTGGCTACGAATTCCTGGGCACAGGGGGTGAATCAGTAGCAGAGCATTCCTTCAGGGTTGCCGTGATAGCTTACGTACTCGCAAAAAACGAGCCCAAAGCCGACATGCAAAAACTTGTCCTTATGAGCCTCTTTCACGATTTTCACGAGGCCAGAACAGGCGACCATAATTATGTGAATAAAAAATACGTTACCGTGAATGAGGACGATGCAGTTAATGATTTGACCAAGAAACTCCCGTATGGCGAAGAAATCGTATCCCTGATTGATGAATTCAATTCTAGAGAAACCCTTGAGGCAAGACTGTCTCAGGATGCTGACCAGCTTGACTTTATCTTGGAGCTGAAACGACAACAGGATCTCGGAAACCATTCCGCTGCTGAATGGCTGAGATATTCGGTTAAACGCCTTACTACCAATCTAGCAAAAAACATGGCTAGTGAAATTATGGCAACGGACAGCAGCGACTGGTGGTTTGAGAAAAATGAGGAGCTCTGGGTCAACAGACCAGAGAAAATCGGTGAACATAGTTAACTATTTCTTAAATTTAGAGGGAAGGCGGGTTGTCCTTGCCGCCTTTCTTTTATCAGTACTGATCCATGTCGGTACATTAGCGGTTTTGCAGGGCATCTTTCCGGGCACATGGTTCAAACCCAAGCTCAGAACCTATAAGGTAGATTTGATACGCCCGCCAATGGAAGAGATCACCAAGACCAAAAGAGAAGAATTTCCTGCAGTCAGCCAAATCCATAGTGAACCGCCTGAGGAGCCCAGCGAGGCAACCATCTCCCTGGATACGAAGGATTCTACCTATGTTCCCTATACCAAAGTACTCAAGCAGAGGATACGCTCTCATTGGATTTATCCTCTATCTGCCCGAGAGAATCTTATTCAGGGTAGCCTTGTAATTGTGTTCAGGCTCGACAGTGGCGGCAATTTGATTGCCTGCAATGTCGTGCGCTCCTCCAAACATGAAATCCTTGATAGATATGCCCTTGAGGCTATACGATCAGCAAACCCATTTCCACCATTTCCTGAAAATATAAAGGTTGAATTCCTCAATATTAATGCCTCCTTTGCCTACCTCTTACAATTCGAATAATAAGAGTGGGGTCTACAATACCAGGCTTAATGGGCGTCCAATTATGAAAAGGCTCCTTGATCAAACTGGCCATGGGCGAGATCCGGTTCAACGGTGGCCAAAACAAGGTGAAAGGTATTATGGTCCAGCTCAAAATCATCCCAGCCCAACTCGTGCAAACAAACCGCACGGCCTGGCGGATGATGTGGGATCTGTCCCTAGTCGACCTTAACCGTTATTTTACGAGGTTTTGCCGGTTCAACCTTTGGGAGTACCAAGCGCAGGACACCATCATTCATCTCGGCATCAATCTTTCCCTGATCAATCACCTCTGAGAGGGTAAACTGCCGAAAATAGGTACCTGTTCGATATTCTCTCAGTACATACGCCTCTTTCGTGCCTTCAGGAGCTGCTACCTCACCAGATAGGGTGAGCACGTCATCCCGCAGATCAATGGTAAGGTTTTTCGGCTTGACGCCTGGCATATCAGCTAGCAAAGTAATCTCCCGGTCTGTTTCAAAGATATCCACTGCCGGGGCAAAGGTTAATCCTGCTTTGGTCTGTTCAGCAGGGGATGTTATTCCTCTTTTTTCTTTTGGCTGCAACGCTTTGCTTTCCGTATCAGCCATGATCTATCCCTCCTTTCAGCAATAATTCATCCTGTTAGGATGTTTTTACCGTAATTTGCTTGGGCTTTGCTGTCTCTGACTTGGGCAGAACGACTGTTAAGATGCCATCAGCACAGTGTGCTTCTACCTGAGCGGTATCAACCTGAGCAGGGAGGCTAATCATTCTGCTAAATTCCCCCGCATCTCGCTCTTTTCTATGGTACCGAGTCTTTTCGCCTTCAGCAGATATCTTCCGCTCACCTGAAATGGATAAGGTGTTGCCCGTTACCGAGATATCAAGATCATTGGCCTTGATCCCAGGAAGCTCTGCGCGAACATAGAATTTATCTTTGTCTTCAGTGACATTGAGCAAGGGAAAAACCCCAGCCGTCGGCTCTCTGTAAAGGCCTTCTGTGAGCTCTTCGGCAAACCGATTCATCTGGCTGCGCATCCGTTCGAGTTCCTCAAAAGGACTCCTCAACTCCCAGGTGGGCCAACCCGTAATTTTTCTTATTATCATAATCATTCCTCCTCTTTTTTAAGGTTAGTATTTGAGATTCTTTTGTTTCTAAAAGCACTCCTTGCTGCTGTCCTACAAATCTCTATTTTATTCATGTTTTCAACTATTTTTGCCAACTATTGTCTTCAAAAATCCTCTTTAAGAAAATAGTTAATCCGATTTTATGAGTTGTCAAGGGGACCCTTTACCAAAATTATTTAACCTTAAATGCGAGTCAAATATCACATTGCATCATCCCTTATTTGAATCAGAATTCGAAACTGATCTTTCTATAGCCACTTATCCCCTCTCGCTATGAGTACTGTTAGAAAAAAATTGGATATGAAAAAATCCACCGGCTCACTTGACAATTTACAAAACATGTTTATTATTCTTTTGAAAATTTATATAGTTCAATGATATCAGGCTGTTACCAAAAAGTCCTTGTTTCTCATTTCACAATCTAAGACATGCTTTTGAAGGCACAAGCCGTGATTTGTCTATCAAAACAATCTAAAAAAGGAGGATTACACCAATGAACATCAAACCATTACATGACCGTGTTATCGTGAAGAGAGTCGAGGAAGAACAGACCACCAAAGGTGGTATTATCATCCCTGATACCGCCAAGGAGAAACCCCAGGAAGGCATCATTACCGCTGTGGGAAGTGGAAGGATCGAGGGGGAGGGAAAGAAGAAGATACCCCTTGAGGTCAAGAAAGGTGACCGGGTCCTGTTCTCTAAATACGCAGGCTCGGAGATCACCATCGATGGTGAAGAACACCTCATCATGAAAGAAGAAGATATTATTGCTATTATTAAATAGTAAAGTGCTAATTCTAAGGTATCTAAGGAGGAAACAATGGCAGCAAAGGAAATTAAGTACGATACCAAGGCCAGAGACGCTATCTTACAGGGCGTAGACACCCTGGCCGAGGCAGTCAAGGTAACCCTGGGCCCCAAGGGCAGAAACGTGATCCTGGAAAAATCCTGGGGATCACCCAGCATCACCAAAGATGGGGTCACCGTGGCCAAGGAGATTGAACTGGAGGATAAGTTTGAAAACATGGGCGCCCAGATGGTGAAAGAGGTTGCCTCCAAGACCTCTGATGTGGCCGGTGATGGGACCACCACCGCAACGTTGTTGGCCCAATCCATCTACCACGAAGGCGCAAAGCTCGTGACTGCCGGAGCCAACCCCATGGCCCTCAAGCGGGGTATTGAAAAGGCAGTCAATACCGTGGTGGAAGAGCTCAAGAAGATGAGTAACCCCACCAAGGAGCAGCAGGAGATCTCTCAGGTCGGTACCATCTCTGCCAACAATGACCAGACCATCGGCAATATCATCGCCGAGGCCATGAGCAAGGTAGGAAAAGAGGGTGTGATCACCGTGGAGGAGGCCAAGAGCATGGACACAACCCTGGAGATCGTAGAGGGCATGCAGTTTGACCGCGGGTATCTGTCCCCCTACTTTGTCACCGATGCCGAGAAGATGGAGGCCAGCTTAGAGGAGCCCTATATCCTGCTCAATGAGAAAAAGATCAGCAACATGAAAGACATGGTGCCCCTTTTAGAGCAGATCGCCAAGATGGCAAAACCACTGCTCATTATCGCAGAGGATGTGGAAGGTGAGGCCCTGGCAACCCTGGTGGTCAATAAACTCAGGGGAACCCTGAAGGTAGCCGCAGTCAAGGCACCGGGCTTTGGTGATCGCAGAAAGGCCATGCTCGAAGATATTGGGGTCCTGACCGGTGGCAAGGTCATCAGTGAAGACCTGGGATTAAAGCTCGAAAATGTCAGCCTCAATGATCTCGGCACTGCCAAGACCATCAATATCGATAAAGACAATACCACCATTGTTGACGGTGGTGGGAGCAGGGCTGATCTGGAGGGACGGGTCAAGCAGATCAGAACCCAGATCGATGACACCACCTCAGACTATGATCGGGAAAAACTCCAAGAGCGGCTCGCCAAGCTCATCGGTGGGGTAGCCGTGATTAATGTTGGTGCTGCAACCGAAACCGAGATGAAAGAGAAGAAGGCACGGGTCGAGGATGCCCTGAATGCAACCCGGGCAGCCGTGGAAGAGGGGATTGTGCCTGGAGGCGGTATTGCCCTCCTGCGCTGTATTGGTGTGCTTGACAAGCTGAAACTCGAAGGCGATGAGCAGCTCGGGGTCAATATCGTGAAAAGGTCCCTGGAGGATCCGACCCGCCAGATCGCCAATAATGCAGGTCTAGAAGGATCTGTGGTAGTGGAGAAGGTGAAAGAGGGAAAGGGTGCCTTTGGTCTCAACGCTGAAACCGGTCAGTATGAAGACCTGGTCCAGGCAGGGATCATCGATCCCACCAAGGTGGTACGCTTTGCCCTTCAGAATGCTGCTTCAGTGGCTGCCCTCATGCTCACCACTGAGGCATTGGTAGCTGAGAAGCCGAAGGAGGAA
>CP070673.1:4627051-4643079 GCA_020351915.1 Deltaproteobacteria bacterium | reverse complement strand
TTGAGAAATACTTGGGAGTAAGGAATGTGGTCATTATTAACAAGCCTGGTGCGGGGGGAAACATCTGTTACAACGAATTATATAACTCAGTAAAACCCGACGGCCTTACCATATGTATTGCTCAGGGAGAGACACTGGCGTACAATAAACTTTGGGATCTACCGGAGGCAAAGTATGAGCCTGATGGATTTTCCTTCCTTGGCAGGATCGTTTGGGAGGAGTCCTGCACACTGCTTGGCACCAAGTCACCCTACAAGTCTGTGGAAGATCTAAAGAAGGCCGATGTCGTTAAAGCAGCATGCCCAGGTATGGAAGACAAGTCAGGCACAGTTGTGTCGTCAACATTTTATGCTCTCGGGCTAAACAATCTAAAAAAGGTCGTTGGGTATGGCGGTAGCGGAGAGGCCCTGGCCGCAGCACTTAAGGGCGAGGCGGACATAGCTCCTGGTTTTAGCGTCAGTGGGATTCTCAAATTCGTCAAAGCCGGTAACTTGGTCCCCTTATGGGTCGATTCAACCCAGAGGCACTCCAAATTGCCAGATACACCTGCTATTTACGAGCTCGGCATCGTCAAAGGACGCGAAAAACCGCTTAACCTCTATGTGGACTCTTTGAGATTGGGTCGTATGATCATCGCACCGCCTGGCATACCCCAGGACATGCTCCTATTTTTGGCCGAGGCAGTGGAAAAAGCAATAGGCGACCCGGGATATAGCAAGGATTTGAAAAAGATGAAGCGCGACGAGCCGAGGTTCCTTGACGGCGTCAAGAGCCGTGATCTGATGAAAAGAATTGTGAGAATAAGCAATGAAGAGAAAAAAGAACTCAAAGACGTTGTCTTCGAAAAGGGTACTCGATAGAGGACTTATACGGATCAAAAGGGGGAAAGGTGGGAGGGTAGTCATAAAGGAGTCGAACCGATGTTAGAGGCACTAACGAGCGCTTTGCTAAGTTATGCTACTTTGATTTTTTGGCTGTATTTGATTGCAGGTGTGTGCATAGGGCTTTTCTTTGGACTCGTGCCTGGCCTCAGCGGTATGACAGCACTGGCTGTGCTGCTGCCGCTTATTTACGGCATGCCGCCTGCCCTCGGCCTTGCCTTTCTGTTAGCTGCCCACGCAATCGTTTACACTGGGGGGTCGGTCACAGCGGTTTTGCTGAGCATCCCTGGGGCGCCTGCCAACGCAGCCACCTTGATCGACGGTTTCCCTATGACGCAGCAGGGCAAAGCCAGCCAGGCTGTCGGGGCTGCAGTTACAGCCAGCGCCGTGGGGGGGGTGATTGGCGCTATAGCACTTTTCATTCTCTCCTGGTTAATAGCGGACATTGTTCTGGTTTTTGGTGCCCCAGAGATTTTTGTAGTGGTTCTTTTGGGGATCTTGTTTATTTCGGTACTTGGACGGGGCTCTATGGTCAAGGGGCTAATCAGTGGCGGTTTGGGCATGATGTTTGCCTTCGTAGGCTATCATCTGGTAACCGGGGCACCACGGGCCACTTTCGGTTGGACATATCTTTATGATGGTTTCCCACTTATTCCACTGGCTTTAGGGCTCTTCGCCGTACCCGAAATGATCGCGCTCGCCAGAGGAGGAACAATTGCCCAACCAACAGCGACATTCAAGACCTCTATTTCCGACGTATTAGAAGGAGGTAAAGAGATTTTCCGTCACTGGTGGCTGACTTTGCGCAGCGCTGCGATCGGGATTGGTGTTGGCATAGTCCCTGGAGCTGGAGGGGAGACGGCTCCTTTTGTCGCCTACGGGTCTGCCAAGGAAAGCTCAAAAAATAGAGATCAATTCGGTAAAGGGTGTATAGAAGGTGTTATTGCCCCAGAGAGTGCAAATAACGCCAAGGAGGGCGGAGCGCTGCTGCCCACTCTAGCTCTCGGCATCCCGGGAAGCGCCGGCATGGCTATCCTGCTGGGAGGATTCTGGATCGTTGGTCTTGAACCCGGACCACTATTCTTACAAGAGCATTTAGAGGTCGCCTACACGATGATTCTTGCACTTGTACTAGGCAATTTGCTGGGATCAGGGATGGTAATTCTGTTCTCTAGATTTTTGACAAAAATCCCTCTCATCAGAGGGAATTTCATTGTTCCTTTAATTCTCGCCTTTTCCTGTATTGGCTCTTTTATCCCAAAGAGCGACTTGTGGGATGTATTGATTATACTCCCACTAGCTGCACTTGGCTATGCCCTGAGGGAGCTCGGTTACAATAGACCTGCATTTATGCTGGGTTTTGTTTTGGCCAATCTGGCAGAGAAGTATTTCTTCATCACATTGGATTCATATGGTTGGCAGGGATTTTTCTTGAGACCGATTTCGCTTACTATGATCATTTTCTTAATTATCTATTTCAACTACGGGAGGATAAAGACCTTTTTTTCTCGAATTTTCCCCGGCAGGAGGAAAGGATGAGCAGGAAGAAAATAGAAATCATATTCCTTATTTTTATCATGGCTATTACTGTTATTGTCATAGGTGAGTCGATGCGATATGCTGTAAAGTCGTACCTGCTCCCTTTACTTATTGGCATACCCATCCTAGCTCTTATGATTGTTCAGGTTGTCAGAGAGGCCCGACTTGAGGAAAAGCGAACCATATCATCGGAAGAGACGAAAGCCCGCTGGGGAGGGTTAGTTGCTAGTGCTGCGCTTGTATGCCTGATCTTTTTGATCTACATATTAGGTTTTCTGATCGCGGTCCCTTTGGCAGTCTTTTCTTACGTTAAACTTTCGGGGGAAAAATGGTACCTAGCTGTAGGGCTAGGTCTGATCATGTTTATCATACTCTTCGTTTTGTCCCGTATCCTTGGCCTCTATCTCTTTGAAGGTGTACTGTTATCCTGATTTATTACTTCAGCCCCTTTGTCATCGGTGTCAGGCTCCTAATGCTTGATTCACCCTATTTCAACATTCGATTCAGAAACACTGCTCCACCTTATCAAAGTGCCCACGCCCCTTGTCAACATCAACCCTTCGTGGGCAATCTGCTATAACGACCGACTGATGAGGGAAGCCTTAAGATTAGTCTTTACGTGAATGAGAAGAAATGCAACAAAGTCAAGCCCCGCCTTTCCGGGCGGGGCATTCTGGAGTTTTCAGTAAAGCACGGGTCATACGAAAAGAGACGATCCCAAATCAGTGCATTGCTGAAGGAGCAAAAGATTCGAAACTGGAGGGCTGGAAATGATGGCTACACAAGCACTGAATTACAAAACCCTATTCTCACCCATACTCATTAATGGGCTTACCTTGGAAAATCGGATCGTGATGGCGCCCAGCCATATTGGCCTGAATACTGAGGAGGGTTTCGTAACGCCTGAGGTGATAGATTTTTTCTTGAAGCGGGCAAGAGGGGGGGTGAGTATGATTAACCTGGGGGCGGTTGCAGTGAATCCCAGGCGGCTTCCCTCCCAGATGCGGATGAGTGATGACAAATTTGTCCCCGGTGTCAAAGAACTAGTTGACCGAATTCACTCAGAGACCGGAGTCAAGGTCTGCGCGCAGCTTTATGACTGGCTCAAGATTGGGCGACACTGGAAGCAGGATATCCATGAGATGACGTTTGAAGAGATTGGCAAAAGCATCGATTACCATGAAAAGGCTGCCATACGTGCCTTGCAGGCGGGTATTGACGCGATTGAAATTCACGCTGCCCACGGTTATGTCCTTGCCTCTTTCCTCTCTTTAAGAAATAAGCGGGACGATGGATATGGGGGAAATCTTGAGGGCAGAATGAAGATAGTCACCGAAGTTTACGAGAAGATCCGTGGCGTAGTCGGGGCTAACTATCCCGTGGGGATCAGGATTAATGGTGATGATTTCATCGTGGGAGGGAACAGTTTAAAACAATCTCGCATCATTGCCCGAAACCTTGCTGAAATGGGGCTTGATTACATCAGCGTCACTGCTGGTGGAAGTTATCAAGATACCCAGGGAGTCATCCCCAAATGGGAATGCCCGCATCCCTATCCCCCTGTTGGGGGCTATAGTGGTTATAGATCAATGCCACCAGCCGACATGCCAGAGGCAGTCAATGTCTACCTTGCCGCCGATCTTCGGAAAACCATTAGGCATGCAGGTTATGCCACGCCGCTAGTGACAGCCGGCCGGATCCCATACCCTGAACTAGCAGAGACCATTTTAGAGGAGGGGCAGGCCGATCTGATCGGCTTGTCTCGCCCTCTTATTCGTGACCCCGATTGGGCGGCAAAGGCAAAGGAAGGAAGGAGCAAAGAGATCAAAAGGTGTACCTATTGCAATTATTGTGTCGAGAGAGAACTCTATGGTACGCCATCCCTCTGCCAATACACCCAGGAATAGGCTTGGTATCCGGTATCCAGAGTGTACAATAGGGGATTTAGGAGGTATTTGCAGTGGAAATCATTAAAACCGATTGTGCGTTATGCGTCAATTGCTGTGGAATTGACGCCTATGTGGACAAAGGAAGGCTTACCAAGGTAGAGGGCACGAAGGAGCACCCTGTTAATTTAGGCCACTTATGTCCCAAAGGTGAACGACTTGTTGAGTATGTGTACTCCGAAGACCGCCTCAAGTACCCTATGAGGCGGGATAATGGGGAATGGAAAAGGATTTCATGGGACGAAGCACTGGATACGATTGCCACCAAATTACTGGAGATCAAAGAAAGATTCGGGGCTCACGCGCTGGCGGTTTATACGGGCTCAGTCGGGGTAGAACACTTGGAGATTTCCTTTTTTGCCCAGCGGTTTCGAGGGGCCTACGGGACGCCTAATTTCATCACGGTGGACAGTGGCTGCTGGCGTGCTCGAATTTTGGCCCGTTTACTGACCTTTGGGACGTTTCCCTCAGAGGATCTTGAAAATACGAAATGCGTGATGCTCTGGGGCCATAATCCAGATGAATCGCGTTTTCCTGTGGCCAGGCAGATCCGTAAGGCCATGGGAGAAGGAGCGAAGCTCATTGTGGTAGACCCCAGGCGTATACCCCTGGCAAAGGAGGGCATACACCTTCAACTGAGGCCGGGCACGGACTGTGCCCTGGCATTAGGCATAATGAACGTCATCATATCAGAGGGGCTCTACGACAAGGAATTTGTAGAGGAGTGGACTTTTGGCTTTGATAAGCTCGTTGAGCACCTCAAACACTACACCCCGGAGAAGGTGGAGGAGATCACCTGGGTTCCTGCAGCCGATATCAAGAGATGCGCTCGAATATTTGCCACGACCCGGCCCGGGGGTATCGTGCAAGGTGTATGTTCCCTCGAACGACAAAAAAACAATATGCAAAACAATCGAGCGCTTGCCATCCTGCAAACGATTACAGGGAATATTGACGTGCCTGGAGGATGGGTATCAACGAACGCTATACGGCTAACAGACCTCAGGATTCCCGTGGATGAGGAGCCCATGGGAGCGGATGAGTACCCTTTGTTTCATAAGGCCTGGGGTATGACGACGCCCTACGGTCATGCGATGGTTTTCCCCGATATGGTGCTCAGTGAGAAGCCATATCCCATTAAGGCCTTAATCGTTGCAGGCGGCAATCCGGCGGTGACCATACCCGACTCCAAGAAGTATCAACAGGCCCTTGAAAAATTGGATCTAGTCGTGGTGATGGATGTGGTCATGAGTGAAACCGCGGAACTGGCAGACATTGTCCTCCCAGCCAGCAGTTTTCTTGAACAATCCGGGATCGGGGACTTTCCTCCTGTGGCCATGCATGGCCTACCGTATATCATGTTACGAAGGAAGGTCATTGAACCCCTTGGAGAAAGCTGGCCCGACTGGAAGATTTGGTCTGAGCTGAGCCGAAAAATGGGTTATGGGCAATATTTCCCCTGGCAGACTGATGAGGAGATGATAGAGATGCTCTTAGCCCCCAGCGGTATAACCCTCAAACAGCTTATGGATGAGCCGATCGGTCTCTTTTATACTGAAAAAAACTACGATCGCTATAAGAAGAAAGGATTCAGGACGCCTTCGGGAAAGATTGAAATCTTTTCCGAGACCTTTAAGGATGCTGGATTCGACCCCCTTCCAGCCCATAGAGAGCCTACGCAAAGTCCCATAGAAACCACGGAGCTGGCAGGGGAATACCCCTTGATTCTCATCACTGGGGCAAGAAGTCTGGAATACATTCACGGACAGTTGCGCCATGTTCCTGAATTGCGCCGTATCGCCCCCGAGGCCTTGATGGAGATTCACCCAAGCACCGCTGCAAAATACGGGGTCCTGGATGGAGAGAAGGTTTTTGTTGAAACCAAAAAGGGGAGGATAAAGATCAGAGCCAAACTCACCGAGGACATTGCCCCACAGGTGGTGAGCATACCCCATGGATGGGCAGCGGCTAATGTGAATATCCTGACTGATATAGAACTCCGGGATCCCATATCAGGATATCCTGAGGATAAAGGGCTGCTCTGCAGAATAAGAAAGATATGATGGGATTCCTAAGGATATTGGCTTCATAGAAAGATTGTCCAGGGCTGATACAGGGCAAAATGTGATTTACCGGTGGAGCGGGAGGAGATCCGGATCTATTCACCCCTGGCTCATTAGAGGTGACTTAACCGGGTCTTTCCAGTAACAGATGTTGGGCACGGTGAGGAGCAGGGAAGGGTTTGTCCTGGAGCCTGCAATCGCTTTCGTAGGTAAAAAGGATGTGGAAAAGGACGAATAATCGACAAATGACGGATAAGGAGGTCTAATTATGCAGCTCTACAGCCCGCGAAGTATGGAGAGTCCCTACTGGAATGAGTACCTGGAGACCATGCCACGGGAGAAATTGGATCAGTTCCATCTTCGTCGCCTTCAACATTTGATTGAATACGCTTACAAAAATATCCCCATGTATAGAGACTTATACGACAAGACCGGTGTCAGACCGGAAGATATTAAGACACTCGATGACTTCAGAGAAAAGATCCCGAGCATTGATAAACCGGATGTGGTCCGGTTCCAGAGTTACGATCCCCCCTTCGGAGACAGTATTGTCAAGGGCAGCGTAGACTACCACACGTTTTTCTTCCAAACCTCCGGAACCACTGGAGCCCCCCTAAAGGAAGTCGGATATTATCGAGATGCGGTGAGTAATGCCTGGCCGTTTAAATGGTGGGCTCATGGGATTCGACCCAGGGATGTATTCTATTTTGCCTTCCCTTTTGGCACCTTCATGGCGTTTTGGGCTGCCTACCACTCCGCCATTTTGTTGGGGGCTCAAGTCATTTCCTCGGGAGGGGCAAACACGCAGCAGAGGGTACAACAGATTATGGAAATGGAGCCTACGGTTCTGGTAGCCACGCCCACCTATGCCATGCGGATAGCGGAGGTCGCCCGAGAAATGGGAATTGACCCTGCCCAGTCCTCTATTAAATACGTCAGCTCCGCGGGGGAAGCCGGATATGTGGTATCGACCATCCGCGAGGCTACCGAAAAGGCGTGGGGGGCAAAGGGCTTAGATATGTATGGGCTTTCGGATGTGTGGGGATGCGATTCCTTCAGTTGTCCTGCCAATCCGGATCGCCTTCATCTGGCGGAAGCCGTTGCCTATGGTATGGTCCTGGACGAGGAAGGGAACCTGGTTCCAGAAGGCGGTCAAGGAGAATGGGTGCTCACCAACTATGGTACCGTAAGCCCCATGATCAAGTATCGGACCCACGATGTGGTGGAATGGCATAAAGAACCCTGCGACTGCGGGAGAACCTGGATATGGTTGCGCCACGGGGTTCTGGGAAGAACGGACCAGATGGTAACCATCAAAGGGACCAATGTTTATCCCACCGCTATTCAGAGTATTATCGGAGAGATGGAGGGCCTTTCTGGGAATCTGGAGATCCATTTTCTGACCGAACAAGGGACTGACGCAGTTCAGATCAAAGTGGAACCTGCTCGCGAGGTACCCGCAGGGGAATATGATCAACTAGGGAAGAAACTGGCTAATGAGCTCCGGTACAAGATCGGGGTTACCATAAATGTGGAGATCGTGCCACCCGGATCGGTCCCCCGTTATGAAGTCAAAGCCAAGCGGGTTTTTGACCACCGGGAAAAGAAATGAAACTTCCCGCATTGGCCAAGACCCCTACAGAGTATCGGTATGAGATGTTCTTTGTAGTCCTGTGGCCGGCGTCGATGCCATGAGTAAGTGCTGTCTTCAGTTTAGGTCGGATATAAACCCAATACTCATTCATTGCATTATCGGAATTTTGAGCGAGGCGGACTTAGCGCCGAGTGAGCAATATTTGTGAAACAACTTGGAAAAAAGGGTCACCGTGTTTGCGTATCGAAGCACTGAGTTCAGCAATGACCCGAAAAAACATAATGGCAAGATACATCAAGAAAGGGGTGTCAGCATGGACGAGCTTTTAAGAAAAGATCTGGCGCAAAAGATCACGACTATGCGAAAATTAGGGGAGGAGGTTAGAAAGACGGCTGCCATTCCCTGCATTGAATCTTTTATGAGGTTTACTGACATATATTGTACCTTTGCCCTCTGGCACTTAGGAGAGATGGACTATTGGGAATATGAAGTAACCCATGACGACTAATTGGGCCCAGAAAGCGTTATCTACCGGTTCGAGGCGCAACGCACCCCCGCTAAATACCCAAATAAATTACTCACATCTCACCCTGTGAGGAGTGCTTCTACCGCCATCCTGATTATTCCTTTGAGACCTCTGCCACCTGATTTCCCAAGGGAAAATATGGGACCTGATGGAAGGGTTTGCACGGATTGAGCCCCAATAGGACCCACTCCCGGTAAATTCCGTTAACTGAAAGTCCTGATTCACTTTCCCTAACTACAGCTGAAATAATTCGAATTTACGGCATTTTTATCTTGCTTTTCACTCTGTAGTATAATAGAAAATTCTAATATTATCAATAATTTATAGGTGAAGAGCATGGTTTATACGAAAGATCGCAAACCAGTCTCGCTTTTTGATCCATGGGAGCATCTTGGGCCCAAGCGGCGCAAGCTCATGGAGGAGTCATGGGCCGGACTGTTTAGAAAAGAAATCCCTTGTGAGCTTTCTGTTGACAGGATTGCCTCCTTCTTCACCGCCGGTTTCGGTGAAGGTGGCAGTGACGAGGGAAAACGCCTGCAAGATAGCATATTAGCGATATCCCGGCGCGGCAAAATACGGCTTGTTGGCCCAAACTGCCTGGGGCTTTACTGTGCCCCCACACTCGCATAGCGTTTGTGCCAGACTCTTCCCTAAAATCAGGACCGATACGGTTTATTTCGCAGAGCGGCGAAAATAGTGTATACATTATTCGCGCTGGAGAGCCCCGCGGACTTTCCTTCAGCAAGGTCATAAGCGACGCTGTCGGATATAGATCTCGAAGCCTTCCGCCACCCCTGAGAAGATCCACACGGCTATCAAGGAGAAGGGGGGAAGTTAGGATGTAAGAAACTTGACTTCCAACGGCTTTCAAACCTGAGGTTTCTCAGGAGTGGGCAAGATAAGATTTTCTTGTTGACTTTTAGAATCATTATGGTTCATTATCAACCAAACGGTTGGTTGATAATTATTCTATCGGCTGGCAATGTCGGAGGTGTCTTCCTTGCTGAAGAAACCGAAAACTGAAAACATGGAAAAAAAAATCCTCAGCGCAGCGAGTCTCCTGTTCAGCGAGAAGGGATACAAGGCCACCTCTCTCCATGAAATCGCTGATCAAGTCGGTCTCCACAAGACGAGTCTTTTTCACTACTTTAAAACCAAGGAAGAGATATTGATGAGGGTGATGGATGAATCTCTCAGGGATCATATCCCTGAACTGAGACGGATTCTCGATGACTCGAACCTGACACCAGAGGAAAAATTCCGGCTTGCTTTGAAAAGACAAATTCTGGTTACCTGCAAGTACAAGGATTACATCAACGTTTATTTGACCGAGGCAAAGAACCTGTCCGCGCGGAACCGGAAGAGATACAACAGGACGAGAAAACAATATGAAACCTATTTTGAGGAGATCATTAAGCAGGTCCAGAACGATAAGAAAAGCGATCTTTTCAAAGGACTCGATCCAGGGATCGTAAAACTCGGTACCCTGGGTATGTGCAACTGGATCATCAAATGGTACGACGAGAACGGACGCTCAACCCCTAACGAAATATACGAGACTTTTTACTCGATCATTACCAGAAAGCCATCCGATAATTCAAATAAGGGGAATACTTTAGAGGAATGACCCAATATGCAACACTTGTGAGGTTTCGTAGAATCCAACAGGAAAGAGAAGGAGATAATGACTAAAATCGCCCTACTATTACATCATTCCAAAATTCCTTTCTTCCATGTGATGGCGAAATTCATACCTCACTAAAAACAATCTTACTCCAGTGATCCGTAGAAAGTCCTAAATGTTTCATTATAGAAAGGAGGATGAATTATGTTTGAGAATTTGCTCAAGCCGGGCAAGGTTGGAAGCCTCGATGTGAAAAACAGAATGAAGTATGCCGCTACGGTGAATAATTTTTGCGATTATAAGACATGTGAGGTTACTGAGCGTGAGATAGCCTATCTGAGAGAGAGAGCGCGGGGTGGTTACGGTATCGTCACCTCTTCAGGCGGTCATACCCATATCCTGGGCAAGGGCTATATAGGGCAGATGGGCCTGGATAGTGATGACTTCCTTCCCGGAGTGAAGAGATTAGTCCAAGCCATGAAAACTGGTGGGGGAATAGCAATTGGACAGGTAATGCATACGGGTAGATATGCTCATCCCCATGAATATGGCATTAATGAGGCAGTAATGGCAGGGAAAAAAGTGCCAGGGATGCCCGTGGGTCCTACTGCTATGTCAAGTCCGATAAAGCGCTATGCACCATGCCGTGAGATGACTATCGAGGAAATAGAGGAGGAGGTGGAAGCACATGCTCAGGCAGCCAGGAGGGTTAAGGAGGCTGGCTTTGACGGTGTAGAAATGTGTGGCATAGCCGGATACCTGATTTCCAACTTCCTATGCAAGTGGACAAACAGACGCAAGGATAAGTACGGTGGATCAGTGGAGAAGAGGGCGAGGTTCCTTTTGGAGATTATTAAACGAACTAAGGAGGTAGTGGGATCTGGTTATCCGTTTTTCCTTAGGCTCAATGGAACTGACCTCATAGAGGAGGGGAACGCAGACGAAGAATATAGAGAGATAGCCAAGATGTGTGAAGAGCTGGGCATAAACTTTTTCAGCGTAACTGTGGGCTGGCATGAGTCTACTGCCGCTGCCATAACCGCGGAGAAGAAGGCGGGAGATTGGCTTTATTTAGCGGAGAACTGGAAGAAAGCTGGGATTAAGGCGCCTCTCTGTATGGCCTATCGTCTTAATAAACCTGAGGTGGCGGATAAGGCTATAGGGGATGGGATCATCGATTACTGGGAAATGTGTCGCCCTGGGATTGCAGACCCGTACCTCCCCAAAAAAATTACTGAAGGACGTCCCGAGGATATCGTGCCATGTCCCGCGGATAATCAGGGTTGTTTTTATTATATATTCGTTGATGAGCTCATGGGTTGCATGGTAAATCCCAGAGTGGGCAGGGAGTGGGACGAGACCTATGAGATAAGACCGGCGGAGAAGAAAAAGAAAATCCTTGTAGTTGGTGGTGGTCCCGCTGGCATGGAGTGTGCTCGGGTGGCAGCATTAAGAGGGCACGACGTAACGCTATACGAGAAGAGTGATGAGTTGGGTGGACAGTTGAAGTTGGGTGCCAAGTCGCCTTTGCTTTATGACTGGCACGATCTTATCAAATATTACATGGCTCAGCTCACCAAGACAGGGGCTAAGGTGGAGTTGGGTAAGGAAGCTACTCCCGGTTTAATCAACAAGGAGAGGCCGGATGTTCTCGTTCTTGCCACAGGGGCAAAATCCGTTATCCCCAAAGTGCCTGGAATTGACAAAGAGAATGTGACCGATCTCTTTGAAGTTTTGGAGGAGAAGGTAACTGTAGGCAAGAAAGTGGTCGTTTTGGGTGGCAATGAAATTGCTGTTCAAACCGCCGAGTACGTGGCTTCCCAGGGGAAGGAAGTGACCATCGTTGAGAAGGAGAAGGCGATTGGCTATGATATTAACATCTTCAATATTTTATCTCATAGGAGGCAGATTACCGAGCTTAAGATTAATACCCTGGTCAATGTCGAAGTGGAAGAGATAACTGATGATGGCATAGTTATTACCACGTTGGGGGGCAGGGAAGCTACCGTCGCCGCTGATACCATAGTGAATGCTGAAGCCTTGGAAGCCAATAAGGAGCTTTTAGAGGAGTTAAGAGCGACCGCCGCAGTGGAGATTTATTCCATTGGCGATTGCGCGGGCTTTCGCAAGCTATATGAAGCCATTCACGACGGCTACAAGGTGGGGGTTAGGGTATAGAAACATGGTCACGCGCAAGGGAAGGCCCATGATGTGCAAACTGTTTGATCAGGGATAGGTTATGGAAGAGGAATTCAAAGAAGAGGTTCTCCGGGGAATTTTGGCATTTTACGAAGGAAAAAGAAGAGAATTGATTCCCGTTCTACATGAGACTCAGGGGATCTTTGGCTGGCTTTCTGAGGAAGCAATGCGGGTGATTGCACGCTTTCTCAATATCCCTGAAGGTGAAGTCTACTCGGTAGCATCTTTTTATAACCAGTTTCGGCTCATGCCTTTGGGGAGGAACATTGTCACGGTATGTCGCGGCACTGCCTGTCATATTCGCGGAGCTCCCAAAGTCCTTGATGAAATAGGTAAGGCCCTCGGTTTGAAGGATGGTGAAACCTCTCCTGATTTAGAGCATACCCTGGAAAGTGTTGCCTGTATTGGTTGTTGCGCCCTGGCCCCCGTTGTCAAGGTCAACTATAAAGTTCATGGCGAAATGACTCGGGAAAAGGCAAGAGAGGTTTTCCAAGCCACGCCTCAAATTGAGGATGCTCGATAATTGGACCTCCCTGGAGCCCCGCTTGAGCGGGAGGGGGAATTCGCGAGCTCGGCACTTTCGCATTTAGATTCAGACTTAATAATCGTGACATTGGTTATGAACAGGTATTGGACAGACTTTGATTTAGGAGCCAGAGAAAGATGTCCCATGAGTGCAATGCCCTCGTTTGCCAGGGAATACCCTGTATATCAGCGGGAGCTGAGGAAGTTCTCTCTTCATTGCAAGGGGAAATTGAAGGGCTGAATTTAGGGGAAGGCGTGCAAGTTAAGCAGACCGGTTGTCATGGGTTTTGCCAAAGAGCCCCTCTTGTCGTTATTGAGCCAGAGGGGATCTTTTACTCAAAAGTCAGCCCCGATGATGTATCGGAGATCGCGCAATCGCTTCAGCCGGAAGGGAAACCTGTAGAGCGCCTCTTTTACCGGGACCCTGCTACTGATAAACCTTTGCCTCACTATAGTGACATCCCTTTTTACAGTAAACAGCAGAAATTGTTACTGCGAAATTGCGGAAATATCGACCCACAGGAGATTGATGATTATCTCGCCGCCGGCGGCTATCAAGCGCTCGAGAAGGCTCTACTCAAGATGACCCGAGAGCAAATCATTGGCGAGGTGCAGCGTTCCGGTCTTCGTGGGCTTGGGGGGGCCGGCTTCCCTACAGGGCAGAAATGGGAGGCTTGCTATGGAGTGCCTGCGCAGGAAAAGTATGTGATCTGCAATGGCGATGAGGGCGACCCCGGTGCATTTCAAGACCGTTCGGTTATGGACGGAACCCCGCATTCAATCTTAGAGGGGATGATCATTGCCGCTTATGCGGTCGGCGCCCGACGTGGCTATATCTATGTGCGAGCCGAATATCCGCTTGCGGTGAAACGCTTAAGAACTGCTGTCTCACAAGCAAAGAAGAAGGGATTCCTCGGTAAAGACATCCTGGGAAGTGGCTTTGATTTTAGTATAGAGCTTTTTCAAGGAGCAGGGGCCTTTGTCTGCGGTGAAGAAACTGGTCTCATAGCTTCTATGGAGGGCCTTCGCGGTATGCCGCATCCCCGTCCTCCGTTTCCAGCCCAATCCGGTCTAGAGGAAAAGCCCACAATTATCAACAACGTAAAGACTTTCGCCTCTGTTCCTCTTATCATTGATGGAGGAGCTGATTCCTTTGCCAGCATTGGCACCGAAAAGTGCAAGGGGACTGCTATCTTTGCCCTGACCGGGAAGGTGGAAAACAATGGATTGATAGAGGTGCCCATGGGGATTACACTTCGGGAAATCATCTACGGTATTGGAGGAGGAATTCCTGAGGGCAAGGCTTTCAAGGCAGTTCAAACTGGTGGGCCCTCTGGGGGTTGTCTTCCGGCAAGTCTCCTGGATATGCCCGTCGATTTTGACTCGCTTCAAGCTGCTGGCTCAATAATGGGGTCTGGAGGTCTCGTGGTGATGGATGAGGAAACCTGTCTGGTTGACGTCGCCCGTTACTTCCTCGATTTTACTCAAAGAGAATCTTGTGGACAGTGTCTGCCTTGCCGACTGGGGACGAAACAAATGTTTGACATTCTGGATGAGATCGCTAAAGGGCAGGGTAAGGCAGAGGATATCGACTTGCTTTTGGAGGTGAGTGAGGCAGTATCGACTGGCTCCCTTTGCGCTCTCGGGAAAACCGCTCCCAACCCGGTGCTTACTACCATCCGTTACTTTAGAGATGAATATGAAGCACATATCCATGAAAAGCGGTGCCCGGCTGGCGTGTGTCAGATGCTTGAGTCCTGAACGGTATAGGTTAAGAAGGAGCTCGTGGACAAGGTTACTCTTAATATAGATGGCTTAGAGGTTGTCACTGATAAGGAAACAACTGTTTTGCAGACAGCGCTCAATAACGGTATTTACATCCCGCACCTCTGCTATCATCCCGATTTGAAGCCCACCGGCGTCTGTCGGCTGTGTATGGTTGACCTCGACGGGAAAGTGGTGATTTCTTGCCGGACTCCGGTGGAACAGGGAATGGTGGTTAAGACAAGGAGTCCCGTGGTTGACATGGTACGCCGGATTAATATTGAAATACTTGTTGCGAACCATCATGTTACTTGCCGGGGTTGTCCGGGGAGCGGGCGATGTGCATTGCAAAAAATAATGGCTTACATTCGTATCGATAGAAAAAGAGTGCGCAGGCTAAGGCCGGCAAAAGAGGAACTGCCTCTAGATAATTCGAATCCGTTTTTTGATTATGACCCCAACAAATGTGTACTTTGCGAGATTTGTGTTCATACTTGTGAAAAGATTCAAGACGGCCTCAAGTTCGTCGGCAGAGGCTATAGCACTAAAATTACCTTTTTTGGAGATAGCTCTAGATGTGAATCATGTGGGGAGTGTGTTGCCAGATGCCCTGTTGGTGCCCTGATACCAAAGGAGGATGTGGTCTTCCAAGAATCACCTGGATAAAGGCAAGGTGCTCAACCCCAGTCGGCGGGACTATAAGATGCCGACATCTGGAGGTCGTCCATATTATCACCCATGAGCCTGAAGGGCCATTTGGTGCCAAGGAAATAGGTGAGGGCTTTATCCTATCGAACCCCGGAGCCACAGCCAACGCTGTTCACGATGCGACGGGGGTCTGGATTAAAGACCTGCCCATTACTCCTGAGAAGATTATTAGGCCATAAAGGAGAAAGGGAAGAATCAAGGTATCGCTTATCGCCTTAACTCCAAATATGTCCCGGTGCACGTACCGACGCAGGCCGTTAAGATTCGGTCAAACATTTGCGATTCCCAAAATCGGCGCTTGCGCCGGACTATTCCCTCAGTCTGTCTGCTGCCTGTTCCGTGGCCTTTCTCTTGGCCCTGGTCTCGCTAGGGTTCAATTACTACCTATCCAGAAGCAAGCTCGGGCTTGCTTTCATCAGTATCAGGGAAGATGAAGAGGCTGCTACCAGTCTTGGTCTCAATACCATGAAGTACAAAATTTGGGCCTTTGTGATATCCAGTGTACCTTCAGGGGCAGCAGGGGCTATTTTTGCGCTGAACTCGGGCTTTATAGATGTGGGGAACTCCCTCAATGTATTGAGAAGCCTTATGCCCGCCTTGATGGTTTTGGTGGGGGGAACGGGCTTAGTCTTGGGGCTCGTCTTTGGCGTGCTTATCAT
>CP070673.1:4609045-4626951 GCA_020351915.1 Deltaproteobacteria bacterium | reverse complement strand
GCAGGCGAGTCCGCTCCGCGAGGTGACCCTTCATCTGCTCGAATAATGACCCTTTTTCTCCGTAAAAAATTACCCTGGCAGCGGCTGCCAGGAGCACCTTTTCGGCTTGGTTCATCTGGTCAGCACGTATGAGAAATATACCGCCCCGCTGGTTCAGGTATCCATCGCTCTTTGTTTGAATTAACATTCGGTGCACATGGTCCTGCATCTCCTGGACGTAGCCTCTGTCCCGCTCATTAAGGATCACCAAATCGATCTTGATATGCCGATTACGCCAATACGTATGGGCGCGAATCAGGTCTTTCACAAGACCGGCATCTTCCTCATTGCCGGTTTTGACTAAAAGGATTGGATAATCACCGGAAATGGTAAAGGCCCACAGACCCGGCTTGCCCCTTCTATTGGACGCAAGCGTCAACGAATCGGCACGGAGAGCTCGGCTTGGATAGAGCAGCAGAGAGAGCAATTGCTGGGTACGCTCAAGGTCTCCAATGTTCAGCCCCAGTTGGCGGAGTTCGATTTCAGAACGAGAGCGGGCCTGGTCAAAGGCCCGGTCTATTGATGACCATTCCTGGTAATACTCGGCAAGGGCAAGCGTTTCCTGGCGCAATTGGGCGGCAAGGGTGATGAAGGCCAGATGGGCCGTTGCGTGAGGCTTTAGTTCGATCCTCTGGCCGAGTGCCATTATGGAATCCAGGGTGGTTCCCGTGGTTCCCGAGAGACCGATACCGTCTTGATTAAGGGCTGACGGTTCACGAGGAGTCCGCCCCCGTCCCAGGAAGCCTAAGCGATCAGTCTCGTGTTCGCCGGTGACCTCAATCCCCGGTTCCACCACCAGGAGGTGCGCCATGTGGATTGGGTCTTCCTCTGCCGATCGCATTCTCCTGTAAAACAGTAAGGCATTCAATTCGGGCCGGTATTCACTCTGAATAAAGAGCTTGCTGAATGCAGGGTGGCCAAGATCCACGTCGTGGGGGGCAAGCACAGCCTCGCCGTAGCTCGTGACCACCAAATGGCGGGGTCGTGCACTCTGATTGATGAGTTTGATATGTCGAATCTCAACGTCATCCTCTGGTGAGACCGTGATTTCCATGCGTGACGATATGTCATGTGCCCGAGTCCGAATGTCGGCCTTGTGAGGATAAAAGTATACACTGGAGTGTGGCGTGTACGCGCCCCTTGGTTGTGACCCAATGGACCAGAGATCCCCGCTGTCCAGATCCTTGATATAGATCCATGTTCCCCAGTTGTCCCGAGTGGTATCTGCCCGCCATCGAGTAAGATCTGTCTCGTTCCAACGACTGTAACCGCCGCCGGCATTGGTAATAAGGGCGGTATACCGCCCGTTGGAGAGAGCGTGCACCTGGGGGTGGGGCGTCCTGACTGGAACACGCCGTGGTGTGGCCGTTATTTGAAATTGATCCACGCGATGAGCGTCAGGTTTTTCTTCGAGCGGTTCCTGGACGGGAACCCTGGAGGGAACCTGTTCCTGTAAGAGCAATTCAACGGTTTTCACGCGTGAATCGGCGTGAAAACGGCGAACAATTGCATTATCCTGAAGAAAATTTGCCAAGGCCACCACGATCATGCCTTGATGATGGGCCATAAAGGAACGCACAATAGCCCGTCCTTGACCAAGGGCGAGCCGCGAAGGGGTGTAGTCAAGGGATTCGTAAAATCCGAAATTGCCGAGCATGTCCATCGAGATAAGGTGCTCTATATTGTCCATTACCTTTCTGGGATACAGTGCCAGGGCCATGATCGAGGCATAGGGAGCAATCACGAGCTCATCACCGAGACCACGCTTGAAACCCAATCGTGGCACACCAAAGGCCCGGTATTGGTAATTCATATCACCGTCAAACCCGTAGTAGCCTGACTCGGAAATGCCCCACGGAATGTGCTTTCGAAGGCTATATGCGATTTGCTGTTTCACTGCTGCGTAGGTGCTCTGCGTTAGCAGGGTGCCTTTGTGCTGCTCTGTTATCAGGGTGGGCATAAGGTACTCGAACATGGTACCACTCCACGAAAGAAGGCAGCGCGTTCCGTCCAGCTGTGTGAGAGAGCGACCAAGATGCCACCAATGGCTCTGCGGTATGTCCCCCTTGGCAATGGCAACGAGACTGGCAATGCGTGACTCAGATGCCAACAGGTCATAATAGTTGTTGTCGAATTGTTCCTCGTCCACGTTGTAGCCGATATGGAAAAGCTGGCGTTTCGAATCAAACAATGCATTGAATTCCATTTCGCTGACATATGCCTCGGCCTGGGCGACGAGTTTCTCATACGTGCCTGTCAAATGCTGTGCATACCGTTTTCCGGCGTTCAGGAATTCAGCGAGTTTATCGCACCAATCAAGGGTTGCATCGATTTGATCCTGTGGGGCATTCGAGCTGGTTACCTGCTTTCTGAGAAGATCCAATCGTTGCTTTCCCGATTGACAGAGGTGTGCCACTTCGTCCAGACGCGGCGCTGCCATCAAGTCATCGGCGAGCTGCTGCCAGGTGTCTGCTATTGCGCTCTCCGCCTTTGCCTCGTCCAGTAGTTTTGGCACGTGCCGCAATGGCAGTAACCAGGGCATCAGGGACTTGAGCTCTCTTCTTAGGTCAAGCAGGTGGTGACTGAGGCGATTCACCCAGATGTGCAGGCTCGTTATGGTCGTCATGCTCAAATCACGTCTATTTTCGCTGATCAGGGCCATGAGGTGTTGTGATAGTTTCACCAGTTCCTCTTCTTGTAGTGCGGTGAGCAGCGGCATCCACCGGTGGGGGTCATCTTTCACGGCCACTATTTGTCCACGAATCTGGTTCAGGGAGTTCTGCATGGCCAGGGCCGATCCGGGTGCCGGCAGGCTCAGACCGCTAACGATCTCACTCAGCACGGCAACCGTGTCCAGAAGGCCCTGAAAGCATTGCCACCGCAGCACCGGTTGCTGTATAAGCCCCATGCAGCCCTGTTTAAGGGCCAGCAGGCAACCTGCCAGATTGCCGCTGTCAACCGTGGAAACGTACCGCGGCGAAAGGGGGTTCAGTGTTCGCGTATCGTACCAGTTCAAGAAATGCCCCTGATAACGGTCCAGCTTGTCCAAGGTTTCGAAGGTATTTCGCAGGCGAAAAGCAAGCCCTGTTGTACCGATGTATCCCAGATCATAGGCAGCCATGGTTGAAAGCAACATGAGCCCTATATTTGTCGGTGAGGTGCGGTGCGCAACAAGCCCGCGCGGTGATTCCTGAAAATGATCGGGAGGAAGCCAGTGATCATCAGGACCAAAAAACTGTTCAAAATAGAGCCAGGTACGACGGGCAATCCAAAATAACCGGTATCGTTGCCGAGCCACTGGGAGCCGCTGCTCGTGTACAGATGGTCGGCTGATCAGGTAGGCAATGTGTGGTGCAATAAACCACGCAAGCATGAGCGGTGCCGCAACAGTGAATGCAGGAAAGTTGGCTAATCCTATCAAAAGGGCTAGGCCCAGAACACAAAATGAAACGAGGCCCATTCTCCTCCATGCAAGCATTGATTTTCCCTCGCGCAGAAGGACACGGGCTGTTTGTGAGGCCGTGATCCATTCCAGAAGGTTTCTGCGGGTGACCGCCAACCGAAGGAGCGTTCTCGTAACTGCATCAAGTACCTTGGCTGCCTCATGAGGCAGAAAAACAAGTACCAATAGCCACCGAAGTATGTGTGCTGTAATGGATGGCGGCAATGAAAAGAGGCCGGCAGATGGATTTCGTAAACGATTAAGCAAGTCGGTTATTATGCTCATAAGGAGCGAGACTGCCGGGGTGAGCAGCGCTATGATTACCCACACCAGCATCGGGCCAGGAAGCACGAGCCAGGAGCAAATCAACAGAAACAGCAGCGACGGGGTCAGCAGGCTCCTCCGCAGGTTGTCCACAATCTTCCACCGGTTGATGGGCGAGAATCTGTTCGGTATCTTTCCCGCGCCTTCGTGAGGAACGCGGGGCAGCAGCCACAGGAGCAGTTGCCAGTCCCCACGGATCCATCGGTGGAGTCGGTTAAGGTACCCCAGGTAGCCCGAGGGATACTCTTCAAACAGAACCACATCCGAGACCAGCCCAGCGCGACCATGGATACCCTCGAACAGATCATGGCTGAGCAGGGCATTCTCCGGAACATTTCCAGCCAGGGACCGTTCAAAGGCCGCGATATCATAGATGCCTTTACCCATGTAAATTCCGGCACCGAACAGGTCCTGGTAAACGTCAGATACTGCCATGGTATAGGGGTCCAACCCCGTACCACCGGAAAAAACCTGGGCGAACAGAGACTGGTTTGCACTGCTTAGTTTTGCCTGCGCTCGAGGCTGGAGCACGGTATAACCCGCAACCAGTGTATCGGTCTGCGGGTCGAATTCGGGGCGATTCAGCGGATGAGCAAAGGCCCCGATGAGTCGATGAGCGCTTTCACGGGGCAGAACGGTGTCCGCATCCAGCGTGATGACATACCGAATTTCGGAAAGGATTTCCATGTCCCCTACGGTCACCGTGAAGGAGGTCTCCCCCTTTTTGAGGAGCAGGCGATTGAATTCCGACAACAGGCCCCGTTTACGTTCCCAGGCCATCCACACCCCCTGCTTGGGATTCCACGTTCGCTCACGGTAAAAAAAATAAAAGGGACTCGACGTTGATCGACGATATCGCTCGTTAAGCTCGTTGACACCGGCAGATGCCTGAGCGATCAGGGCTTCGTCGCCCGGCATATGCTTTTGGGGCGCGTCTGTGCAATTGGCCAGCAAGGCAAAAGAGAGCATCGAATCGGAATTTCCGAGAAAATGAACTTCCAGCTGGTCCAGTAGGGATGTAATCTCGTCGGAGTCAGTCAGCAGCGTTGGAATTACAACCAATGTGCGGGAGTCTGCCGGAATGCCCTTGCGAAAATCAAGCTTCGGCAATACGCGGGGAGGAAGGAGGCGCGTAATCAGCATGTTGACGAAGTCGCTGGCAATGGTCATACAGGGCACAACCATGAGCACAAAGAGAAGGCTCAATTGCAATAGTGTCCCATTACAATAGCGAGCATAGCCAATGAATGCGAGCATGATAATCAATGCCAGCAGCCCGATACTGCCCAGATATATTACGGTCGGATGATCGAGAATGCGTCGCCGAAATCGAACCCGCCACCCCGGACGGTAGCCCAGATGCTCCTCTAATTGTGCACGACCAGCGTCCACGAGATAGTAACCAACGTGCTGCATACGTTGGGACTCCTGATGACGTTCCCGAAGGCGTTGCGTTCGACCCATTTGAACGGCCTCCTGGGCAACGTCTGTTTCGCTCTTTCCGGTACCCTGTGCCAGCGCTTCAACCACCTTTCGATATCGGTCTCGCGTATCAAAGTCCATTTGTCCGTACACAGCCGCCGGGTCTCTACGCAGGCTGTGCTCAACGTGACTCACGGAATCGAAGAATTCTTTCCAGTCCTGAGTATCTACCATGCGCAGGCTAAGAATGGCATCGGAAACAATAATCTCGTCAGGTATCCCTTTTGGCAGGGCAACGGGCGGGGCGTAGTCCTCGTTACGAGGCGCTCGTAATCCGGTAATCCGGCAAACGGAGAGGGTTAGATACTCCAACAGGATTACACGCAGCATAACCGGCAAGGCCCACAATTCTCCCATGGTGAGGGATGTAATGTGTTGGTAGGCATGAATAAACCTGGTTACTCGGTCTGGGTGGAGCGTTCCTGTGCCTGCCCGCATAATTTCAAGTGCGATGGCATGGATTCGGGGCTGATCCGTTGATTCAGTAGATATGAGTTTTGGCAAGTTGCTGTAATACGCCTGGGGCATGTCCTCTTTGACCTGACGCAGTGCTTGCTGAATTACGGAAAAATTATCTAAAAACCATTCAGCTGCATAGGAGAGGGAAAATTGTTCATGAGATGTCGCCGTAAAGTAATGCCGGGCCTCCTTTAGAAGGGCTTCCTGTTTTTTAAGCCGGTCGTGAAGCCAGCGTACCTGCCCGGGTTGACGTGTGGCCTTATGGTCTTCGGCTAATTGCTGAGCCCGATTTTCCAATATGCGTATCTTTGATGTATCCATACCCGTGTCTGGCTGTTCCAGGGCAGCTTCTTGAGCGAATTTATAGTCGGGCATGGACTAGCGTCCTTTCTTTTCCATTGCGAGTGTCTCTGACTCGATCATGTCTATTTCACCTGCCGGCAGGTCCTGTACAATCAGGAGGGGGATGGTTCCGTATTCAATAAAACAGGTAGTCACACTGCCATAAGGCCATTTGGTCTTGCCTGAATAGCCGTGGGCGCTCAAAACGAGCAGATCGGCACTTTCCTCCTTTGCCAGTTCGTGCAGCCGTATAGCCACGTCATCATCCACAAGCAAACGGGACTGAAAATCAATGGAAAGATGAGACTGGAGCTGCTCGAAGTATTTTTGCGTTTCCTCCTGGTTCAGTTTTACTATTCGGTTTGCCAGTTCCATGTCCTCGGGCGTTGGCGGTCTGCGCCGGGGCATCTCAGGCCTTCGGGCCACGTATGCCAGCAGCAGCTGGGCCTCGTAGAAACGGGCAAGGGTCGTGGCCGACGACAAGGTGCATTCTGCCCGTCGAGAGCCGTCCAGTGGAACGAGAAGCCTTTTGTAATGAAACTCACCCAGACGGTTGCTTATTGGTTGGTGGGCACGAACAATCATCGTCGAGGTGCGGGCCCGTGCCACGATTTGTTTGGCCGTGCTGCTCACATTCCAGGCACTTAAGCCGCTTTGACCATGGCTGCTGAGCGTGATCAGGTCCACGTCATGGCTGTAAACGAATTCCACAATTTGGTGCTGAGGATGGCCCTCTACAATAACGGCGTGCGATTCCAGCCCTGCTTCTTGCAGGCGGCCGACTAATCCGTCCAGGTAAACTTCCGCTTTCGTCTTGCACATGTACCAGTCCACCGGATCAACGGGGTGCGCGCTATCCGTGGTCTCAGGTCTGTCTACCGCCTGTATCACCGTTATCTGGGCCTTAAATGCCTGAGCAAAGGCCGCAGCATGGTACAAGGCACATTCGGCAAAGGGGGATCCATCAACCGGCAACAGTATATGCTTGAACATCGTTTTTTTCTCCTTTCTGTGAGCGGCAGATATAGTATCTTGCCCGCTCACGGATGCTATAGAAAGATTAAAACCTTTCTTACTTGTGACCCATAGCTGGGCGTGCATCGCCCATGAGATCATCATTCGCCGGGCGTGGTAGCCGTATAAAGTCTATCGCTCAATATGTGCTTGTATCAGTAAACCTTCAGCCGGCATGGAACGGGCCCGGAGGTGCACTAAGCTTAGTTGAAATTAAGGGTAGCGGCTCCTAAAATGGCTGTAATTTTAACCTATTAAAAACCATTTAATAAGCCTAGGGCTTATAAAAAGGAGGAGCCGCTTATGAGAAGAGTAATTCGGGTGGGTAAGGATGTCAAGGGAAGAAGGCAAAGGTTCAAGAGCTAATGAAACTGAAGATAGGTGAACTTCAGATGGATCTCAAGCTCCAGCTAATCCAGGAGCTTATTCCTTTAGGGCTCATGCATATAGGAGAGGTTCTAACACAAGAGGTAAGGGCACTCGCAGGAGACAGATACAAGAGGGATGGGAAACCCGGCCATCTACGATGGACGAAACAGTGGGGTTCACTCTATATAGGGGAGCAGGAAGTTCCCATCCTCTATCAGAGGGTGAGGGATAGGAGAAAGGGCAAAGAGTCGGTAGCAAAGAGAGTTCTCGTCGCTAAAAACTCAAGAGAAAGGGAAGTGTGACTCGCCGCTCACCCTGACCAAAGTATCTCCAGGTAAAGCATACACGTTTTTTCAGTATACGGTATGCTTCACATCGGATGAGCCCTATCCAGAAAAAAGGAAGGCATGAGAGGCTTCATTTCGGTTTCTTATCCCAAACCTCTATGAGGTAGTCCTTGTAGTCTTCAAAAACCTTGGCTTGCTCCTCGACCACCTCCTCGGCCTGGCTCGAGCTCATTTTCTTAGTTTGGTTAATGAAAGACGCGACGCGACCCAAGTACAGAGGTGTGACCAGGTTGACCAGTTGCGTGCGGTTGTGGGTCCAGCGGTGGAAGGTTGCTGCAGTCTCGTAGAGAACCTGGACCCAGGTCGTAACAGGCATGACGAACTTGGTCTTCGCCTCAGTTGCGCATTTCTTGAGCTCCTCGTAACATTCGGGGCAAAATATATCCTGATATAATCCTTTGAAATACCGAAACCCGGTCTTGTACTCCGTAACCAACCGACCGAGATCAACCTTGATCGGCTCAGGCTCCTTGAATTCCTGCAGTCCGAACATTGGAACGGTCCGGCTGCCCTTGACGGCCTTCCACTCGGCCTCGTGCTGCTCCATGAGGACAAAGAGCGTGTGAACCACCTGCCGGAACATGGGTCCGAGGGACTCGGCAGGATCCTTGGCGTCGTGAATCTTTACCCCTAAATTGGATTGGCAGATCTTGAAGTTGTTGGTTATTGCATTGGTGGTCATCCATACATCTATGCCGTAGCGGGCTACGTCTGTATCCCAGACATCTTGCTCGATGTAGTATTCCGCAAGCTCGCCGGCAAAGGCGAAATCGCCACCGATGGGCTGTCTTATGCGCAGGCCGTAAAGGGCACGCGTAAGATTATAGACGATGTTGTTGGTAATGGTCCCATCATATTTGTAGCGTGAATAGACAGGGGAAACATACTGATAGCCCTTTTCCAAAATTGGCTCGAGAAGATACTCCACCCAATCGCTCGTAATCGAGCGGAGGTCTGAGTCTACGACCATGCCAGCTTTAACCTCGAGGCGCTTTGCAGCCTCAAAAACGGACCGGAATGCCGAGCCCTTTCCCGCAGGCCCCCGGTAGATGGAGGTGACCTGTTCTTGCCACGGCTTGATCTCAAACTCTTTGGCTGCCTCACGTGTGTCATCGGTAGAGCCGCCGTCAGCGACAAGAATCACGCTCCTTTTATCCTTGTAGTGCTTAGCGAGGCCATGTGTGACCATCTGGATTACGTGTGCGATAGTCTTCTCGTTGTTGTAGCAGGGGATACCCACGAGAATATCCGCCGACTCTATCTCCTCGATCCGTTTGGAGGTATAAGCCCTTAGGGCTGTGTCATACTTCGTCATTGGCCCTCCCTATAATGGTCTTTCTGGTTCCCACGAGACTATTTGATTTGAAGTCAATTAAGCTTAACCAATGTCACATCTCCAGAAGCTTAGTCGCTTGCCGAAGATTCTCTTAGTTTGAACTCTACTTTGGGTGGCTCTATGCTTATCACATTAATCCTATCGTTCGGGAGAACGATTTGGTCTGGGTGATCCGAAAGATTCTGGTGCCAACGCGGGCCCCATTGAGATCTATCTCGGCGCGAGCATTTCTATTGCTTAAGGTGGCTGCGTCCTTCCGAAGCCCACGAACGGTGATCCGAACTCCCGAATTTAGCCAAAAAGCACGCAACACCAAATAAATTCCATCGTTGAAGAGATATACCTCCCTGCCCTTGACAGCCCTCACAAGCCCTCCCGCCATCGCCTACCCCAATAACGGCATATGCTGTAGACGCTTTCCCGTTGACATACCAGGCCACTCCACCTATACTTTTCCTCCAACAAAGGGAATTCTATCAGTTATACCTGACCAGGCCTATCGAAGAGCCCGCTATGCAGGGAAGGGCGTGGTTTTACAAGTTAGAATAAAAACAACGGGCTACATCTCGACTGCTGATTACATCGAAATGGAAAAACCTATGAACAGAGTTCAAACATAAAAACCTAGGTACCGCAGGGAGATCCTCCTAGAAGATCTCCAGCCACTCTATGTGTCCCTGCCCAAATTCCGACATCGTGTCTGCGGCAACCCTTAACCCCTCCCTGAGATAGCGCCCCTCAATGCCTGGAACTGCATAGGCGTAGAATAGGACATTTCGTGTATCTTCCATCACCCTGGTTTTCTCATCGGCTCCCTGACACAGAACACAGACAATTTCCGTTTTATCCCTGAACACAATCTCTCCTTGTTTGGTAGCCCGCTCTCGGTTCCCCATCCCCCGACAAATCTCACCTTCTTCCGCTAAATCCAGTATCAGTCTTCCGTCAAACCGGTCGTAATCGGCAGCAGCAACCAGTATACCTGCACACATCTCTGCCATGAAGTGCGCATCAACCATCAGATTGTACCTGGGAAAGCCGCTATTGACTGTTCTCTTCAAGTGCTTAGGTAAGGGACACTCAAAGCCAAAACTCTCAAAGAACCGATCGTACTTTTCTATACGCCTAGTGATCTCTGTCAATGTCTCTCGTTTCCGCATCTTTCGAAGAAGCCTCCGCTTGAGGTGGTCAAACCCAGGGGGGTTCGAAAAGTTCTGGCAGCCTGATATCAGGGTCAGGCCAAAGGCGAGGTCGGGGTACCGAGATCTGTATCGTGGGGACTTAGAAAATGGGATAGCCATGGGCACAAAAAACATTTAGGAAACTCTAACCTCAATCTCCTTTGGTTTCTCTTTCTTGGATTTCGGTATTATGATCTCTAAGATACCATCCTTGTAGCTTGCCTTCATACCTTCTGGATCTAACTCAACTGGAAAAGTAATGGAGCGGGAAAAACTGCCGTAGTGCTGCTCGAGGTAGTAATAATCTTCCTCTCTCACCTCACCATCCTTACCTCTTTGCCCCTTGATGGTAAGGGTATTTTCCAGAAGAGAAACTTCTAAGTCCTCCTTTTTTACGCCGGGAATTCCCACTTTAATCACTATTTCGTCTTCCTTTTCATAGACATCTACTGGAGGAAAATAGACTCCAGAGGCACGAGAAGGCTTTGCTATTCTGGAAGGCAAAGCCCTTCTTCCAAAAAATTCATCAAAGAGGGAATCCATCTCCCGCTTCAGATCGGTGAACTCCCTAAAAGGACTCCATTTTATTATGGCCATGGATATCTCCTCCTTTCTCTATCCTTACGACTCGTCACTCTCCTTCTCTCCCGAATCGAATTTCTTCATCCGATCGGCTAAATCTCCGAGTTTTTTGTCAACCAGAAAATTTACGGTCTCTTCGGCGTACGTTCCGTCTTCTTTTCTCTCACCTGCCTTGACTCCGGTCAAAATCTCAACCCCCTGGTCTATGGTCTTTACAGGGTAGATATGAAACTTCTTCTCTTCTACCGCTTTGACCACATCCCGTTTCAGCATGAGATCCTCTACGTTCTGATGCGGAATCATTACCCCCTGGGACCCGGTAAGACCTTTGGCCTGACAAACTTCAAAGAATCCCTCGATCTTATGATTAACTCCCCCAATCGGCTGGATCTCCCCTTTCTGATTCACCGATCCGGTAACTGCAATATCCTGCCTCAGGGGAAGACCCGAGAGACTGGAAAGAAGAGCATAGACTTCGGTAGAAGAGGCACTGTCTCCCTCCACCCCGGAATAGGACTGCTCAAAACAGATGCTTGCACTCAAGGTAAGCGGTTTGTCCTGGGCATATTTTTCCCTGAGATATCCAGAGAGAATCAACACCCCCTTATTATGGGTAGGTCCGCTCAAATCCGCCTCGCGCTCAATATTGATAATTCCAGCTTTGCCCATGGAGATACTCGTCGTAATCCGGGAGGGTTTTCCAAAGGTATAATCACCGAGCTGATAAACGGAAAGTCCGTTTACCTGACCCGTTACCATTCCCTCGGTATCGATCATGATAGTGCCTTCCTCTATCATTTCCTGAAGCTTATCTTCGATCAGATTGACTCGATCGGTGCTTTTTTCTATGGCCTTATCCACATGTGCTTCGGTAACATACTTGCTCTTGTCTTTTTCGGCCCAGTAATGGGCCTCTCTTATGACATCTGCGATCTGACTGAATTTGGTGGATATCTTCTTCTTTCTTCCTGCCTGTCTCACCCCAAATTCAACTACTGCCGCGACCCCTGCCTTTTCGAGGGGCTTTAGCCCTTCTTCATCGCAGATCCTCTTAATGAAACTCGCATACTGATTGATGGCCTCCCCGTTCTTGCTGATGACGGAATCAAAATCTCCCTTGACCTTAAAGATCTTTTTAAAATCGTCATCGAAATTATAAAGGACGCGATAGAGGAAATCATCTCCTACCAAAATGACCTTCACGTTGATGTCAATGGGTTCCGGTTTCAGTGCAGACGTGCCGAAAAGGAAATAGGGATCATAATTCTGGATTTCCATCTTTTTATTCTTAAGGCTCCTCTTTAATGCAGCCCATACCCCCGGCTCAAGAAGGGCTTCCCGGCCGTCGAGCACCAAATAGCCACCGTTGGCTCGCAGAAACGAGCCGGCCTTAATCTGCATGAAATCGGTCCGCCATACCCCCATCCGCCCTATGTTCCGCTCAACCATCCCGAAGATGTTCCGATACGTTGGAGAAGCCTCGAAGACCACCGGCGCACCCTTGACCTCCGAATTGTCGATGATCACATTTACCTGATATTCTCGAAAGGTGTCTTCTGGGGTAGGCAAAGTGAGCCCGGGAATAACAGGGGACTCAGATTCAGTGCTCTCCTTGAAGCGGTCTGTGTTCTCCAGGATGTTATCCGTTACCTCATCTAAATAGCTACTGATCTTCTCGTGCTGGTACCTTTCCTTTAGCTCCCCAATCAGTTCCTTTAGAATGGGAAGTATTGCCTCTTTCTCTAAAGCAGTAAGTTCTTTGCGAACCTCTTTCCCTATCTTCTTGGACTCCTGGAAGGCCTTGGTTACTTCCCCTGAAAGCTCCGAATACTTCTTCTGGAGTCGTTCAAACTCCTCTTTTGGAAATTTCCCCTCTTCGGTGTTTTTCTCGAGTTGATCCCAGGGAACGGGCTTATCCATTACCACGGGAAATATATCCGGCTTCACATAGGGTCCTACCTGGAGCTGAACCAAGGCAAGATTCTCCTGGGAAAGCTTCTTTTCCAGATCTTTGATGATAGATCGTTCTTTTTCCTTGGATTTCTCCAAAATCTCCCTTCCCTTTCTTTGGTAGTCGTCACTTTCAAACACCAAAGGTATGTTTCGCTTCAGCGATGTGATAAGCTCCTCCATATCCTCCTTGAAGGCCTTGCCCTTTCCTGCAGGGAGACTCAGCAAATGGGGCATGTCAGGATCTTTGAAGTTGTTGACATAGCATCTATCCTCGGGGACCTTTCCCTCCTTTTCCAAGTGCGACAAAAGGTATTTTACGGTGGTCATCCTTCCGGTTCCAGCTGGGCCGGCCACAAAGATATTGTAACCCAGACTCCCCATGTCCAATCCCAGCTGAATCGCCTCCAGAGCCCTCTCCTGTCCAATAATCGACTCCGACAGTGAAACCTCCTCCGTGGTAGAGAAGCCTAAGCTCTCTGCATCACATCTCCACCGTAACTGTTCCACTGGAACCTCATCATGCGTATTTCCCATTTTTTCCTCCCCTTTCATCTCACTATTCCCTAATACGCTGAAAAAAATTTCCCTTGGAGTAATAAATGCGCTCTTTCCTAGTTCACCTTCTGCAATAACGAGCCCATACCCCATATAATATCTCGGGGGGTGAAACGAACCAGTTTGCCTTACCGAGTAAAATATAATCCGAAACTTGAGATGTCAACTCATTTTGGAAATCGCCTTTTCCATAAATCTCTGAAACCGTTCACGGGTTCAGGGTTCAGAGGTTGCGGGTTCACCGCAAACCCGCCTGCCATCCCTGCCCGCCCCACACCCTTGAGGATGGAGTGTGTGCCATGGAAAAAGAAACTTTCAAAGACTCTCAAAGACAGTGGGGCTTAGACGGGTTTGAGACATTGCTATTTCACCGGCTCGTAGTGAAGGATTCAGATTGCGGTTTTCAATCTTAGAGCATATCATTTTTCTCGTTGCCAAAAGAGATCTATTATGGTTAAATGAAATTTGTACTCAACTCACTGAACTTATTCATTTTTCTAAGGAAAGGAGAACTATTATGAAAAAACAACATTGTTTCCTTCTCGTTTTAGTCACACTGATGGTGTTTCCTCTTTCCCCGGTAGGGACCATTCATGCCCAACAGACTGCTTCCTTGGAAGTGGCTGTGGGTACCATCTGTCAGGATGTTGTTAACCGGCAACCTATCGATGTTGGAAATAGCTTCGAGGCCTCAGTGGGCACGCTTTGCTGCTTTACAAAGATCACTGGTGCTTCTGGCGCAACTGAGATCACCCATGTTTGGTACTTTGGTGATACGGAGAGGGCAAGGGTGAGTCTAGCCGTAAATTCAGCGAGTTGGCGTACCTATAGCTCAAAAAGAATCCAAGCCCATGAAATTGGGGGCTGGCGCGTGGATGTGCTCGGACCAGGCGGTGAGGTGTTGCAGTCTGTGGAGTTTGCTATCACCCCGTAAAAAGTTTGTAACGGCTTTTTTCGGTGAAGTGAGTTCGGATCAGAAAAAGGTAGGTTTTATTACTCGGTGCTCTTACATCCGCCTGTGAATTTCAGCTGTTTTGCCTTGACTTGATAACAGGTATTCAGTATGGAATAAGGAACTTACGTTATAAGGCCTGTCTTCGTTCTATATATATCCTTCTTAGCTAAGGAGGCACCATGAATAAATCCCAGTTGGTAGAAGCGTTGGCAAAAACTGAAAATCTTACGATCAAGACGGCAGAGGAGATCGTAAACACTGTCTTCAAAGAAATGGAAAAGGCGCTCGTACAGGGCAGCAGAATAGAGATTCGAGGATTGGGGAGCTTCAAGGTTAAAGAATATGCAAGCTATAATGGCAGAAACCCTAAGACTGGCAAAATCATACAGGTTCAGGGCAAGAAACTTCCTTTTTTTAAGGTAGGGAGAGGTTTAAAAGAAATGGTTGACACATAACTGGCATCCCAGCCATGGATTTCCCTTGGCCGTGCTAGACGGGGAGTTAGCGGTGCCCTGTAGCCCGAAATCCGCTCATGCGGGGTCGAAAATCCTTCCTGAGAAACAAGAATTAGGGGTCAATTCAGTTGGTAAGAGAGGAGGTCGGACCTCGTTTGACAGATGATTATGAACCCCGTCAGATCCGGGAGGAAGCAGCGGTAAATAATTCAATCTGCATTACGAAGCAATCTGGCCCAATTACCTTTTCTTATCAGAAGATTATCCCTTTTTCTGTTCAAAGGAGGATGCACGGCCAAGGTTCTCAATTTTCTTGTACCATCCACCGTGAAATTCCCATCCCAATCGTCAAGCATCAAATCAACCCGTACAATCTTGCAGTACGACAATTTTGGCTGAATCGTGCCATTCCACGGAAGTTTCTCTCTGCATTATTTGATGCTGGCTGACTAATCGTTAGTACTAAAAGCTCCTCGATGCACTTTTGGTTATGGTGAAAAGATGGTCGAAAAAACAGTTGCCCTCAAGTCCAATCAACAGATAGGAACGAATATTTGGTTTATGGAATTCCGTTCCACACTTCTGGCATCACATGCTAAGACTGGACAGTCCTTGATGGTACATTGAGGCGAAAGAACAAAAGACCCGTTATTGCGAAGACCCTTTTCTATGCACGGAATTCAGGATGGAGATACGGTGATGATCCTCTACAATGTAGTCGGCGCTCGGGCCATCCAGGCAGGGGCAGCAAACTTCATCAACCCAAAGACAGCGATGGAAATAGTACATGGCCTCATGGATTTCTGCTCAAGGGAAAAGCTCAGCAATATCAATCTGATAATAGGTGGCTCAAAAACGATGTAATGTCAGTAGGTCGTAGTCCTTAGTCCATTGGATTAGTATGATACTTCTGAGAAGTCAGTGCCCTCGATTATCAACAAACACTACCAGATGGAGAAACGTATGAAAAAAAAGGAGATAGAACAAATAAGTGAAAGATTAATCTCTAAACCTAAACTTGTTTGGGATGCAATAGATAAAAAAGAAAAGGACAAGATTTTTGGTTTTGATAGAGAGTACAAAAACTTTCTTGGCACGGCAAAGACAGAGCGAGAGGCGGTCAATGCAATTAGTGAAATTGCCCGAAAAAATGGTTTTTCTGTGAATCCTCCAGGCAAGCACCCAGTAAAACTGTTGAAGACCTTTCAGGAAAAATCAATAGCCCTCTCTGCATCCGGCAAGAAACCCATAACCGAAGGTATTAATCTGATTGTGAGCCATCTTGACTCTCCCCGGCTCGACCTTAAACAAAATCCACTTTACGAGGAAGTTGATCTGGCCTTCATGAAAACCCACTACTATGGGGGTATAAAGAAATTCCAATGGCTCACCAGGCCACTTGCGATTCACGGTAAAATAATCCGCTCCGATGGCAGTCCCCTGAACATTATTGTTGGTGAGGATGATACTGATCCCGTATTTACGGTTGCCGATATTCTCCCTCACCTGGCAAGAAAGGTTCAATACGATAAAAAGGTTTCCGATGCCTTTGTTGGAGAAAAGCTTAATCTAATGGTCGGCTCCATTCCTTTTGGGAATAAAGATACAAAAGAACGGTTCAAGCTGGCAATCCTCAACCTCTTGCACGAGAGGTTCGGCCTCGTAGAAGAAGATTTCATCAGCGCGGAGCTTGAGGTTGTACCTGCCGGAACCCCGCGGGATGTTGGCTGGGACAGGGGGTTGACGGGTGCCTATGGCCACGATGATCGTTCCTGTGTGTTTACAAGTTTAAAGGCCATCATTGATATAGAGAATCCTCAGAAAACAGCCCTGGTTCTATTTGTTGACAAAGAAGAGATTGGAAGTGACGGAGCCACTGGGGCCAAATCCAGATTCTTAGAGAGTATCTTGGCAGATCTCATGGTAGCTCACGGTCAGAAACCGCTTTACCACGACATTCATAAACTACTCATGAATTCACGGGGCCTTTCGGCTGATGTGGCTGGCGCCCTTGATCCGGATTTTCAGGATGTCCATGAAAAGAGAAATGCTGCACGGCTTGGCTATGGGATATGTTTGACAAAATTCACCGGGTCAGGCGGTAAATACGGTGCAAGTGATGCTAACGCCGAGTACGTAGGATGGCTTCGAAACCTATTTAATAAAAAGAAGGTGGTGTGGCAGACTGGGGAGCTTGGAAAGGTGGATGAAGGTGGTGGTGGAACCGTGGCTAAATTTCTCGCCCTCTACGGCTTGCAGATCATTGACTGTGGCCCTCCAATTCTGTCCATGCACTCTCCATTTGAAATCGCTCACAAGGGGGATATCTACATGACCTATAAAGGTTACAGGGCATTCCTTGAGTCATAAATAGCTAATGAAAGGATGTCTTGTTGAAAGTCTGATTCTGAGCCCCGAGCCCGAGATCCCATTTTCCAGAGGATACCGTTTACTCCGGGGTTCCTCTTTGTGAGGGGTCAAGCCTTTTCGCGGTTACGATCATTCTATTAGTCATGCACCCATAATCTCCCGTTTCTTTGTGTGAGACAAAATCTCTTTGGATGGTGATCGAGGAAAAGCCTGCTGAGCTCAATGATTCCCTAATTTTCTTAGGACTGTAGAGGCGGGCACAATAGTTCTCATCTCGAATCAAACCTCTGGTTTTAGAAATAACCATTTCCCGGCCAAAGATAGTATCGTTCTCGGTGGTTCTCTGGCGGCACACCACAATCTCTTCATTTGCTTCATGCCAGGATTGAGGGGATAAAGTCTTTAATACGTAATCCTTGCTGGGGAGATCCAAAAGGAGGGAACCCCCCGGTAGCAGCAATCGGAATGTCTCACAAAGGATCTTCTCATCTTCCTTTTCATCAATAAAATACCCGAAGGAATTGGCCATAATAATGATGAATCGATACCTCTGATCAGGTAGGCCCGTATCCCGGGCGTCTCTTTGGACAAATACAGTTTGGAGGCCTTCTTTTTGTGCCCTTTCCCTTCCCAGGTTGATCAAAAAACCTGAATAGTCCACAACCGTCACATCCTCGAAGCCCCTTCTCGAAAGCTCCAGG
>CP070673.1:4605884-4608945 GCA_020351915.1 Deltaproteobacteria bacterium | reverse complement strand
GAGTGATGTTGTAGGGTCCTGGAACACCATCTGTAACTTGCTTCGAATACCGAGCCTTTTGAGCGCGGATATTTTTGTGGATGCGATATCCATTCTGCCCTCAGGTCCGCTGCCCTTGGGGTAATAATAGACGCTTCCGTTTGTAGGATTGTGCAGGCGGATAATCGTCTTGCCGGCTGTTGTCTTACCGCAGCCGGACTCTCCGACCATTCCGAGACATTCACCACGGTAAATATCCAGATCGATTCCATCCAGTGCCCTTACCGAGTTGATCTTCTTGCGAAGTACGCCGCCCAGAATCGGGTAATGCTTTTTCAGTCTTTTTAACTCTAATATCTTTTGCATGTTCCAGCAGCTTTTGCCGTAATTACGCTCTTTGTTTGAGACCTAAGATCAAAGCCAAAACAGCCCATGACTATTCCGGTAAAACATGACACGCTGCCTGGTGATTTTTCCCGACTTTCCTCAATTCCGGCAATTCAACACTGCAAATACCTTTTCTATACGGGCACCTTGGGTGGAACCGGCATCCCGGCGGCGGAGTAACCAGGTTGGGAACATTTCCCTCAATACTCTGCAATTCCCCTTCCTGGGATAGTTTAGGCACAGAACCTAACAACGCGCGGGTATACGGATGCCTCGGGTGGCTGAACAGATCCTTTACGTCTGCTACCTCACAGAGATTACCCGCATACATGACCCCCACTCGGTCGCATGTTTCCGCGACAACACCCAGATCATGCGTGATAAGCAGTACCGAGGATATCTCTTTCTGTTTAAGCTCACGCAGGAGTTCGAGTATCTGGGCCTGGATGGTCACATCGAGGTTTGAGGTGGCCTCATCCGCGATAAGAAGCACCGGGTTGCAGGCCAGGGCAATGGCAATGACGATTCGTTGCTTCATACCGCCGGAAAGATTGTGAGGGTAAAGCTTCACAACTTCATCGGGGTTGGGAATACCGAGTTTTGCGATAATCTCTACCGAATGCTTAAGGGCCTCCCGTTTCATCCTTCTACGCCACCATTTCAAAACCGGAATCTTGCTCATCAGTTTCAAGCCAAACGAGTCAGGATTCTTCTCTGCAGCTCTATAAACAGACTGAAGTAACTTTTTCAAGGGATAGATCGTCTTGCAGTTCGGTGAATTCAGATCATCGAGGACTTTCTTGCACAGTTCCTGTTTTTGGTGAAACAGAAAGCTTTCCGCAACCTGCTCGCCAACGGACATGATCGGGTTTAATGCGGCATTGGGCTCCTGGAAAATCATGGAGATCTTGTTTCCGCGCAGATCCACCATATAAGCCTCGGATTGCTGCATCAGGTCTATCATCTTTTTTTCGTCATGTTCATCCAGATAGAGCAGTACATTGCCGCTCTCGATCCTTCCGGGCTCCTGAACAATACGCATCATGGAGCGAGCGGTCACACTCTTGCCGCAGCCTGATTCGCCGACAAGACCGAAGGAAGAGCCATGCTCTATGGTAAGGCTGACCCTGTTGAGCGCTTTTACAGACCCTTCATACGTGTAAAAATTCGTCACTATATCCACAAGTTCAATGAGTTTAGACACCGTAAGCCTCTATCCCTACCCTCTTCTGATTTTGGGATCAAACGCATCCCGCAGGGCATCGCCGATTAGGTTCCAGGCCAGCACGAACAGCACGATACAGCCTCCAGGAATGACAATGGCATACCAGTACCTCAAGGGATCATCAGGAGGCCCAACAATGTAATTTCTGGCCAATGCTACCATCTGACCCCAGTCTGCATACCCTTTGGGTGCCCCCAATCCTACAAAACTCATAAACGCTGCCACTACCACCATTGATCCGATATCCATAAAGGCCATGACCAGAACCGGGTATATCCCGTTGGGCAGGATATGCCGGAGCATGATCTTTATATTAGATACGCCCATAACCCTCGCCGCCTGGACAAAATCGAGTTCGCGCAAGGTTAGAATGCTGGAGCGCATGACGCGGACATAACTTCTCCAGCCCACCATGGCAAGGGCGATCATAACCTTGTCGAGCCCTCTGCCAAAGGCGACAACAATGGCCATGGTAAGTACGAGCAAAGGTATGGCAAAGACGATGTCCACGATCCGCATAAGTATCTCATCAATGATCCCGCCGTAATATCCCGATATAACTCCTAATATAACGCCGATAAAGGCAGCAATACACACGACGAAAAGTCCGATCTTAAACGCGGTTCTTGTGCCCCATACAGCTCCGTAAAAGATGTCATACTGACCGGACGTGGTGCCGAAAATATTTTGCCTGCTCGGAGGCTTGGGGGTTTGTGAATATCCCTTGTGGGGCATCAGATAGGGATTATGTGCATACTTGGGCGGGGCTATGTATGGTGCAAACACCGCAACGGCAATGAAGAACAGAAGAAGCGAAAAGCCGATGATGGCCAAAGGGTTTCCAAAGATCCGGCGCAGCGTGAATCTTAGTTCTTTCAGTCTTGGATGATTTTCAATCATAAGCTTTCAACTAAGTCAGACGTATCCGGGGATCGATGTAGGCGTATAATATGTCAATAATCAGGTTGGCGATCACATACACCAGGCCAAAGAACAGACATACGCCCATCAGCACGGGGATATCCAATGAGATCGCAGATGAGGCCAGCCACCAACCGATCCCCTGGCGTGTAAAGATGTACTCTACTGCAATGCTTCCTTCCATTAAAAATGCCACCAGCCACCCTGCCACTGTTACAACAGGAATCAGGGCGTTTTTCCTGGCGTGCTTGAAGTAGATCGTTCTCTTGTCAGCCCCTTTGGCGCGTGCGGTCAAAATGTATTCCTTTGATATCTCCTCGATCATGCTTGAACGCATCACCCTCATCAACAGAGCCACGATAACAACAACCTGGGTCATCACCGGCATGAAAAGGTGCTTGAGTGCATCGAGCGTAATGTCCAACCTGCCGTTCAAGAGCCCGTCTATTGTATACATGTGTGTATATTGTCTAAATCTGTCAGGATTTTCCCGAATGAACATACCCAAATCGTCACTTATAATACCTGGCGGAAAGATACCAAAATAGC
>CP070673.1:4598512-4605784 GCA_020351915.1 Deltaproteobacteria bacterium | reverse complement strand
TGGCTGCTGTGTTCTTTGTGTGCTATATCATTGCAACCCTCTTTCTCACCTACGAATATTTCGATCTTTATCGAGCAGGTAAAGAAAGGGCAGCGGAGAGGGCCGAGCTCACCGAAGCCCTTGCCACCACCCAGAAGAGCTTAGAGCGAGCGGAGCAACAGATTGCCCTATTAGGTGCCTATATCAGAGAGAAGCGGGAGCAGAGCATCGAATCTGCTGCTGAAAGCAGTGACCAAGAACCCTCCTTTCCTGATCTGATAGATATTGCTCAGGTCAAGGTAGCACGTGAGAACGTAAGGCTTGTGGTCACCTTCAATCTTATCAACACCCAGGAAACTGATGAACCGATCAGTGGCCGCATCTTTGTCCTTGCTCGGCTCAAGGGGTCAGATCACTCTGAGGTTCTGGTGTACCCGAACTCCCCGCTCAAAGATGGATTTCCGGTAAACTACCGGCAGGGGCAGCGGTTTGTGATCAAGCGATTCAAAACGGTGAAGAGTCGATACACTCTCAGCAATCCCCTGAATGAACCGCTCATCTTGAAGATATTGGTATACGATGACGAGGGTACGTTGATCCTAACCAAGACCGTTGAGGTGTAGGGTATGTCGTAGAAAAGGACAGCGGCCTCCGACTCGGCCGAGCTCGTCGCGGGCCACCAGTCACGGCAGAAAAGACCTCATGACCATCCTGAATGTGGGAAGCATGCTTTGGTCTGCCACAGATGGAAGGGACGCGAATGTACTACCTGATACGATCAATCAGCCAGCTCAAGGATCAGGAGGTCTTCCCAAGGATCTGATTTTTTCATCACCACTCTAATCTCCTCCCCGGGTGACAACTCAGGCCCACTTACTATTGGGAGTTCAGCGACGAAGAGAAAATCAGTCAGTATTATCAAATACTTGTTTCTAAGCTTTTGAAAAACAAGTGCAGTGAAACGATCGTCTTTTCGTGTGGCAAGATGTTTCAGTATCCAATATCTGATCTGATTTCTCTTCATTACTTGAATATCTCTTAATGTCTGCTGTATCACTAGGTTCAAATCCTTAAGCTGCGATTGAGTGTACGGGGGGCTTTTCTCGAGCAAAGCAGCATGGATTTGTCTCTGCATAACAAGGTCTAAGTATCTTCTTAACGGGGAAGTGGCATTCGTGTAGACATCGACACCCAGACCGCTATGTGGTTGGAATGCGGTATCGATCAAAAGGGGTTGAAGTTTGCGCCTCTGTTGAAATACGTAATAGGTATAGTTGGATTTATCAATGAATAATCTCTCCTGAGGAGGCTCCTGACTCCTGTAAAGGATCGGCAGTTCTGTGTCAGCGGCAAATCTTGCTGCTAGCCAGTTGTAGAGGATCATGCATTCTGAGACTATCGTTCTGGCAGGTGTGTCCTGTTCTACAAGTCTAATCTGCACATCTGAATTGCCTTTAGATTCAAAATCGATTTCTGGCAAGGGGATAACTAAGGCACCGGCAGCAACCCTCTTCTGCCTGAGCGCCTGAGTCAATTTATAGAGGGCTGAAAAAACTGGCTCCTCACTCCGCAAGGCATTCACCTGATCATAGGTAAGCTGCTCTTCAATTCTTACCATGGAAGGTACAAACCGATAATCCTTAAGGTTCCACTCCCCATCAAAGTCCGCTAAAAGGGATACCGCTAACCGGTCAAGCCCTTTTACCAAACTCAATGCATTGTTAGAAAGGGTTGCAGGAAACATAGGAATCTGTGTTGTCGGAAGATAGATAGAGCTTGCCCTCGTTGAAGCCTCGCTATCCAAATGTCGATCGATCTGGATAAAGGGTGTTAAATCGGTAACGTGCACACCGAGCCTATAGCCCCCCTCAAGGGGTTCTAGGCTCAATGCATCATCAAAGTCCCTGGTAAGTGGTCCATCAATGGTGAAGGCAGTAAGATCTGTCAGGTCTTCCCGATCTGAGGGGTCCATCGCTTTCCTGGCTACACCGTCTGCCTCTCTGAGGGCGGACTCACTGAAATCGATCCTTGTTTTAAACCTGTGAAGATCGAGGTTCTCGTCTTCATGCCACACATTCAGTTTTACCAAGAGGTGGCGCGCTCGATCTATATCTTTAATTCCAGAACGGGAAAACATGTCTTTGCCCAGCTTAAAATCCGGGGCATCTTTTCCGTAAAGGGCGAGCTGAACCATTGTTTCAATAATCTTTTCCTTGAGAGGGGGATCCTGAGGATTCCTATTATTAATTAGCTCCTTGAGCCAGGTTGCTCCTTCGGTAATCTCCCTTTCTCTTAATTCAGCTGCTTCTCTCGCGGTCCTGATCTGTTCCACCTTATCCGGGCTGTTGGGGATGAAATAGTCGTCCTTCATCTTGAAATAGACTCTATCAAAGAAAAGAGCCCTCACCAGAGCAGATATGTGATCATCAGTGACAGATTCACCAAAGACGAGCTGAGCAAGGTACTTGTAGGTAAACGTCTCATTTTCCTCATGGGTGAGCTCCCAGATATCCTGAACAGAAACCTGGGTCATGTAATCCGTGCGTCTCTTCTCAATTTCTTTCAACTCACTGAGCAATTCCTCCCGTGACCTGGAAATATCCAAGGTGGTAGATGAAAGCAGGAGAGTCCTTTTGGGCGAAATAGTCACCTCATGATTAGACAGGGTGAGGAGCTGTAACTTGCTGCCCCTATCTTTCAGGCAGACCGATAGCACGATTTTCTTCTGGTCGATATATTCAGTGATCTTTCCCTCAGCCATAAAAGATCCCGGGCCTGCGGTAAAAGGGTTTACTCCCCAGGGGAGATAATACTTTGTGGAATCTGCTATCTTCTTTGCTTGGGGGAGAAGAAGAAAGAGATGACGGTCAAAATCATGACAGTAAAACCGCGACCTGTGTAAGCCAGGGCGCCACGGGTAGAGGCCTCAACAGTTTCAAGCAAGAATGCCCTATTATAAAAATATCTAAGGCAGAACACAAAAAAAATGAGAAACGGCAAGGCCTGGTTGTATCCGAGTCAGCAAGAGGCAGACAGAGGTGATAGCAATCGGCATCCCTTAGAAGGGTGTTCGTAGTACGCCTTTTTCCAGGCCAGCCCTTTTTCTTTTCCTGCCCTTTCTCACCTCTTCCTTCCACCCAGCCCTTTTCTTTGCCTTGTTTCGCCGCTTGAAATCAGGGTCTCTTTCTGCCCTCAAGATAAAGGAGCCTGGCTCAATCTCGCTTTTTTTCTCTATCGTTTTTTCTTTTAAAGCTACGTCCTTGGGCAATGGTGGCCCACTGATAAACTGTACCGGGATCTCATCTGCCAGATACAGAGAGTCGCCAAAGGGATAGAACCTTATCCCGTTCTCATGGGCTGACCCTGCCTTTATCTCTAATAGAACTGGATCTTGATCCAAGCGGTGTGCAATACGGGTAGAAAGATCCCTATTTGTTGCCAATAGCACATGATCTTTTGATCCTGGCAATAGACCAGCCTTAAGAACAAAGGGATATGCCTTTTTTTTTACTCCTTTGAAAAGGATTTTTGGGGGAGGAACAGGATTTTGCCCTTTGCTTTTCAGGCAAACCTTCCACTGAGAGGATCTGATCTTTTTCTCGTCAATCTCAAAAACACCATCTCTATCATGTAAGAGTACTTCTCTTATATGAGATTCACGAACATATTTCGTGCCGGGTTCTTCATTGATGGCCTTGAGAAGCTCCTTGATGGTTATGTATCCCTCTCTATCAGGCACAAGGCCAAATTCATCCGGCCTTGTTCCTAACATGTAGGTCATCAAGCGGCTCAGATTACCTACCTTTCTTATGTTCTTCTTAACCACTCTGTTTCCCTGTTAGCAGTACAATTCCACCTTGTTTAATTGTTCTAATACAAATTCCCTGATCTCGGAAGGTTCGGGCAGGGGATATTTCATGTTTCCGTTAGAGAAAAAGTCATCCAGTATCTCCTCTTCAGCACCTCCACATGAGCACCGTGAGGGCTTTTCTTTGACAGAACAAACCCTTGTGTTGAAACACTCCTTACATCGTAAGACCCTCTTGCTACCGGACCTTTTTCCCCTCTTGGCAATGGGATGCCCATCTATTTCTATTATATCCATAGAAAAATCCACTACCGGCGCAGCGCTTACTGCAGTTCCAACACCATAGGCATCTGCAAGCACATTGTACCGTTCAATATCCCTTTCATCGATGCCACCGCTCAGAAGGAGCTTTATATCTCTGTATCCCCTGAGATCAAGTTCCCATCTTACCTCTCTCATTATCTCCACAAAATCTCCCCGCCTGCTTCTTGGTGTATCAAGCCGCACCGCATACAGCTTCTTGCCTAAAGCACCGGCAACGTTAAGAGCCTCTATCTTTTCGTCGTTAAAGGTGTCTATCAGACTTACCCTTCTAACCCGTGGTTCGATTACCTCATCAAATGCCTTTGTGGCTGTTACCGTATCACCCATAAGCAAAATAAGCGCATGGGGCATGGTCCCTACCGGATCTTTTCCAATGAGCTTGGCCCCAAGGGTAGCAGATACACCGTCGCAGCCCCCTATATATGCATTTCTCTCTATCAGGGGGGCTATTGTGGGGTGCACCCTACGAGCACCAAAACTGATTACCTCTTTTTTACCTGCTGCCTTTTTGCACCGGGCAGCCATGGTAGCGATGCCAGATGCCTGACATATCATACCAAGGAGCGCTGTTTCATACTGGCCGAAATCGAGATACCTTCCGCTGATCTCCATTACCGGCTGTTTAATGCCAAATATAGTACCTTCTCTCATCACCCTAACATCAACTGGAAGATCTTTTAGGACCTCGGCGCATTCCTCAATCCCTGCGAGTACTGCCCAAGGCCAATTTGATGGGAAACCATGGGCCATAAACTCCGCCCGAACGGATAGATCTATCCCTTTGGCCTCTAAGATTTTCTTAGTCCTTTCAAAATAGATATCGGTAACCAGACCCTCTTTTACCTCTTTATGCGTGGCTGTGTGAAACACAATTGGTGCACCTCACTTAGAAGGAATTTAATGCAACGCCAACAGTTCACAAGAGACGGAATCAGTCCGCCAGGCATTCTTCTACTGCAATTCCCAGTCTTTCACTGACCCCCGTGAACTGAACACCAGAAGCCGTTTCAGTCAACGCCCTAACACCTATACACAAAACTGAAACGGCCATACTATCCGGGGCTACATTTACCATAGATCTTACCAATTTTCCAAAAATAAATCTTGCCCTTTTCAGGATTATTCTTGGCTGATCTGTCACAGGGCGTGCTTCTGATTCATTGGTGCAACTTTTTGGCTGAGATAAATAAAATTTTCGCAGTAGAACTTTCTTGACAAGAGACGATTGTCATTCTAATTCTTGTATACAATATACAATCTCTCTTTCGAAAAATCTAATAATGGTTTATTGAAAAGATATGCCGATACCTCCCCACCAGCCGCCAAATTGCGATTCCAATTTAACCCAACTACGTAACTTATTCAATTTTAGGCAAAATGTCGTGATTTTGCCAAAGAAAAATATCCTATATTTGGAAGGGGGGTGATATAGATGATTGGGAATTAATTTCTTTATTTTGAGGGTGTGTTTATTTTAGTTATTTCAGAATTAAAAGGGGGATAGCAATGAAATTGAATAGATTGTTGATTTCCTCCAAAATATGCTGTATCCAAGGTTGTGGGATACATAAATGGCAAAAGCGCAATCCATATTGCGAGGACATATGCTGGTCGGCAACAAAACTTCACCGGCCAGAGTTTTTGGGCCAGAGGTTACAATGTATCAACTTCGGGTCGTGACGAAGAAACAATTCGTCGGTACATACAGAAGCAGGAAGAAATAGACAACAAGATCGATCAAATGAACATGTTCAAATAACAGCCACCTTTGGGTGGCCCACAAATTTAACCGCTTTGAGCGGTTCACAATCAATTCTCCGGCTTTGCTGGAGGTCACTGAACCTTTGTTTAATAATCATGGTATTGAGTGGGATTTTCCTTACGTCTCATATAACTATGGCCATTGCAGCAGGAAAAACAGGAGTCATTGTGGCGGATGTCCAGGGAGATTTTACTACCTGGAAGAAGGGCTCATTAGCAGTCAATGGCACAGACAAGGCCTTTGTTCAGAAGGTCCAGAAGGCTACCGAGACTCTTAGCAGAGAGGGATATCCTATCTTCGCGACACAGGACTGGCACCCTGGAGATCATATATCATTCTATACCAATCATCCTGGGGGAAAGGCCTTTGAGGTTATAAAGATCGAAGGAAGGACTCAGGTTCTCTGGCCTCCTCATTGTGTGCAGGGAACGGAAAATGCCGGGATCCTAGTGGACAGTAATCTTTTCCTGGCCGTCGTTCAAAAGGGCAGGGATACAAGATATGATAGTTACTCTGGATTTATGGACGATGGCGGGCAAAAGACTGGAATGGATCAGATCCTGAAGAGAAACGGGATTCAGAAAATCGTTGTCTATGGGATTGCAACCGATTATTGTGTAAAGGCAACTGCCCTGGATGCAACAGATGCAGGATACAAGGTATTAGTCATAGAAGGGCTGTGCAAAGGGGTAGCACCTGAAACCTCGGCAAAGGCTTTGAAAGAGATGAAGGAGAAAGGAATAACGATACTAAAGGAACTTGACCTTCAAAAGATAAAGACATTCTGAAGGTCAAGTAAGACAAATCAATCAAAAAGGAGTGAGGGCAAGCTCCGATAATCTCTTTAGAAAGGGGGTGGTAGCATAGGAAAGGCATGAATAGGTTGAGGTTAATGGCATAAACTTTTTTAGTGGGATATGCCAGACGATCTGTCCAGTAGATGCGATAACCATTAGACCCAGGACTATGGGCAAGGGAAACTAACAAGCGACTACTATCAGAGAAAATCTTGGTTGGGTCAGTCGGAAACGTAAAGGAAAAGGCCTTGGCCACGGATAGGCGGTTTTAAGAAGCAAAAGGCCAAAAACCTGGTGCTCTCTCCTTTTTGTCACGCTCCTTTTTGCCAATTGACAACCTCCCAGTGTTGATGTATACCAACCAATACACTAAATCCCACACCCCACGAGGATCCCAGTGAGAGGAGACGACTATGGATAAAGAAGGTAAACTCATCATGTGGTTTGATGAGATCAGGATGGGTGATGTTGCCCTGGTGGGAGGCAAGAACGCCTCCCTGGGGGAGATGTACCAGAACCTCACCCCCAAGGGGGTGGCTATCCCCGGGGGCTTTGCCATCACCGCCTATGCCTACCGCTACCTGATTGAGGCAGCAGGTATT
>CP070673.1:4582787-4598412 GCA_020351915.1 Deltaproteobacteria bacterium | reverse complement strand
GACGTAAACGTTACTCTTGCTTGATATTTCTAATTAATCGCAGCCCATATTAATTTTTTTCGGGAACTTGCCGATGAACTCTATATATAAGCGTGCCCAAAAAATAATTGGAATCTATAACAAATTAATACCCTTATGTCAAAGAAAAGCCGGGGGTCTGCATTGTTAAATGACAAAATAGTCATATTGAGTTGAAATCATGTGCAAATGGTGATATTAAGATGCGACAAAGGAATGTAAGATCTGAGATACCAACGAGGCTGCTACCAATGCCAGATATGGATTTGGAACCAACACAGAATCAGAATAAGAAAAAGAGGGAAAACTTCGTTTCCAAGCGTAAGTTGGGCGAATTGTTAATAGAATCGGGCCTATTGACTGCTGACCAAGTAGAGGGTGCTCTAGAGGTTCAGAAAAGAACAGGGAAGCGCCTGGGCGAGGTTTTGGTTGAGATGAAGGTCATCTCAGAAGAGGAAATAGCCTTTGCTCTGGCCATGCAGCTGAAGATTCCCTTTGTTGATCTCACGGATTATACCATTCAGGCTAACGTTATCGAGTGTTTACCCGAGGAAGTTTGTATGAAATTTGGATGCATCCCTGTTACGGTGAAGGATAATATACTTGATGTTTCTATGGCTGATCCCCTTAATTTGAATACGATAAAAGATCTTCAGTTCATAACTGGTTACAATATTCAGCCGGCTATATCTACTCAAAGCCAGATAATCGAAAAGCTTAGAAACCATTATTACCCGGAAAAATCCATTAAAGAGGTTGCTAACGAGTTTGTAGAAGATGTGGGATTGGAATTCTTGCCTGAAGAAAAGGAAATCGAAGAAGATAATTTTGAATCTTTTAAGGACTCACCCTTTATAAAGATGGTTGATCTTATCATAAGGAATGCAATTAAGAGAGGAGCGAGCGATATCCATATTGAGGCACAGGAAAATCAGGTAAGAGTAAGAAATCGCGTAGACGGTGTGCTGCAGGATACGATCAAGCTTCCGAAATGGACTCAGCCGATCATTATCTCACGCATAAAGGTCTTAGGCGGTCTGAACATAGCAGAGAAGAGGCTACCACAGGATGGGAGGATAAAGGTAAAGGCTAAGAACATGTCTGCGGATCTGAGAGTATCTACCCTCCCTACCTACTATGGTGAAAAGGCCGTTGTAAGAGTCTTGCGCAAGGAGGCGGCATTTCTCGCCATTGATGATCTTGGGTTTACCCAGAGGAATACGGCAGTACTCAGAAATTTTAGTCAGCGTCCCCAGGGGATGATTTTGATCGTGGGCCCGACGGGCAGTGGGAAAACCTCAAGCCTTTATGCCTGTATGCAGGAGATCAAGTCAGATGAGGTAAATATCATTACTGTTGAGGATCCTGTGGAATACGAACTGCCTGGTATCAACCAGGTCCAGATAAACGAGAAGGTTGGCCTGAGTTTCCCGTTTATTTTGCGTTCTATTTTGAGACAGGATCCCAATGTGATCATGATCGGAGAGATTAGAGATGAAGAGACGGCTGAGATAGCTGTCCAGTCATCCTTGACCGGACATTTGGTTCTTTCAACGCTTCACACAAACGACGCTCCTACGGCAATTACCCGGCTCATTGATATCGGTATCCCGCCATATATGATTTCCTCTTCTGTCATAGGGGTCGTTGCCCAGCGCCTCGTACGAGTGATCTGTACTGAGTGCAAGGAGGAATATGTCCCAACCCAGGATCTTTTGAGCAGAATCAATCTGGATCAGGACGACCTGCCCTTCAAATTCTATCGGGGGGCAGGGTGCCCCCATTGCAACCACACGGGCTATAAGGGGCGTACCGCTATTGAAGAGACAATGATTATGAATGCCAAGATAAGAGAACTCCTTCAGTCTTCTGCCTCGGTCGACACGGTGAGGGAAGCGGCTATGGCATTGGGCATGACCACCCTCGGTATTAGGGGTCTGGATAAGATAAAAGAGGGAATAACTACCGTAGAAGAGGTTCTGAAGGCGGTGCACCAAAAGGAGGAATTGACGACCATCTGTGCGGGTTGTGGAAAAGCGGTAAGCTTGGATTTCAAGGACTGCCCTTATTGCAAAAAGCCATTAGTTCCTACCTGTAGCTCTTGTAAACGGATAGTGCAGCCAGAGTGGGTGGTATGTCCTTACTGTAGAAACAATTTAGAGGCTGAGAGTTAGAGATTTCCCACCTGAACCCCAAGATATTTATTTCTTGACTATTCGCTTGTCTTCCTTTATTTTTCCCTATAACTTTCACCTCCATCCACAGAAGAGGAATGTAAATGCAGTGTAAATACCACGCTGAGCGTAAGGCAGAGTTTTTCTGTGCCAGTTGTAATGCTCCTCTGTGTGAAGAATGCGCTGAAGAGGTTAAGACTGGCAGCTATCTCTGTTTTCAGTGCGCCATGATTCAGTCTGTTTCTGAGATCGGAACCTCGATTAAAGAGAAGCGGGAACAAGAGGAGAAGAAGAAAAAGAAGAGATGGGGTCCTTTTCAGTACTTTGTGATTGTTTCTTCTGTTTTGATCCTGGTGATGTGGGGATATATCATTTTCGGTGGCCAGGAGCTACCAGCCACAATAGCCACGGTGGATTATGGTAAACAGGGGAGGGTGCTCTTGTTTATGGTTGACGGTGCCCTTAAGCGCTACGCTCATTACGAAGGCAATAGATATCCTGAACAGCTCACCGATCTCATCCCCAAATATGTATCTCTGGAAGGGGAGCAAATCCTCCATCTGAAGCAGTTATTGTATCAATCGGATCCAAATGTAGGCTACCGTTTGTCTCTTGCGAGTCCAGAGCCGGGCGAGATGAATGTTATCCTGACTCCAAAGGGCCTTGAGATCATAGGTCCATCAGAGGAAGGCGCCAAATGAAAAAACAGGCTGGGTTCACATTGGTGGAGTTAATGGTGGTGATAGCCATTATGGGTATATTGGCTGCCAGTGGAATTGGGTTTCTGGCAAAATACCGACAACGGACTGTTGGATCTGAAGCCACGGTAATGATGAAGCAGCTTCTTGAGGCAGAGATCATCTATTTTCTGGCCCACGAAGATTTTTTTCCGAAATGGGGGGATGATGAGATATGGGTTTATCACGATGGTGGTGACCCATCTCCATTAGATCAGCAAAGGGCATTGAATGCACTGAAGATAAATATTCCGATCGGTCATTTACTCGACTTTCATGTGTATCGTACTGCTGCCGAATCACCAGCTACGGTAGAGATAACATCTGCCGGGAACTTTAACCTTTTCCCCGGAGTGTCTAAGATCAGAGGAACTGTTGATAAAACGGGAAAAATGACGGGGCCAACCCCATTTTAGGCATAATTATTTTTTTTCAATACGCTATCCAAGCACGGGAATGCACGAGGTAGATTTTTATCTTTCCTGATCGTTGTATTACCACTCAGTCATGTTCATCTTCTTAACCATGCGTTTAGTATCCACCGGTAAACATGAACCTCAAACCTCTCTTTAACAATTTCATTACCAGCGGGATAAAATCCCCGGATTTAGAAACTCTGAACAGGATTAAGGTTCTGAACTTATTTCTCCTGATTCTTGCCATTGGTGCACCTCTCCTAGGAATCTTCTATTTTTTCGTCGGGGCTGATTTCCTCTTCTATGGAACCGTTATTGCCGCTGTCTTATGGATCTCGGATATTCTTCTTCTCAGATGGACCAAAAATATTAACATTTCTGGAAATTTTGCTTTCTTCATCTTTTGGGCCACCCTTTTGGTCATCAAATGGAACACAGGCGGCATGAGCACAGGGAGTTTGATGCTTTTGTCCTGGATATGGAATGCTGTCCTTATCCTGATGGCGGTTTTCATTACAGGCTATCTCGGAGGGACCATCTGGACAACGGTAATATTTATTGAAACAGGCGCGGTAATCCATCTGTTTAGAATCGGGTACCAGTTTCCAACTCTCATAGCGTCTGATATTTCACCCGCCTATTCCCTGGGCGCCTATTTGTCAGGACTTTTGGTGATCCTTGTCCTTGGCTTTTTATACGAAAAGGAAAAAGATGATGTTGCTGATAGGGTGGGTGACACATCCCGCGCCCTTGTTGAGTCAAAACGGTATATTGATACCATCATCGCAGCATCTCCTCTCCCCACCTTTGTGATAGATACGGGACATCGCGTTATCCAATGGAATCGTGCACTGCAAGAGATGACAGGTATCCCGGAAGAAGCAATGGCTGGCAAAAAGGTCCATAATGCCCTATATGCAGATGGCCAGTGGAGTCTGGCTGACATCATTTTGGAGAAGCCAGATTCTATAGAGGAAAGATTCTCTGAGTCTATTGTATCCAAGACTGACAGCGGAGCCTTTCAGATGGAAATGCATTTTCCTGCTATTCAAGAAGGTATTCGGGCAATGGTAACGGTTGCCCCTATTGTTGGCATTAACGGCTCAATAAAAGGGGCTATAGAGACGATACAGAATGTGACGAATCTTTCAGGAGAGCAATACACATTACATGAAAGCCTCAAACAGGCAGTTGAACGTTCACCACATCCTATTTTTGCGATTGATTCCACTGGTAGAATTAACTTTTGGAACAAGGCGTGCGAGAAATATTTTGGCTATTCTTTTTCTCAGATGGCAGGGAAGAGCCCCTTGACCTTGGTTGCGAAACCTGTGAGGAAATCCTTTAGGGAGACGGTGATAAAGGTATTTAGAGGGGGAACGCGCACGGGAGAAGAGTGGAAATACTATTCAGCCCAAGGGGAGCCGCGGTATGTTCTGGCAAGTGCCTATCCTATCCAGGCCGGCGATAGGAAATCCAAGGAGTGCGTAGTTGTTAATACCGATATAGCAGATCTGAAATCGAGAATGAACAAATTGGAAAGGGATGAAACAGAGGCCAATGAACGATTGAAAAGTCTGAATGATGAATACGCCTTATTAAGAAAGAACCTGGCTACCTATATTCGCGGAAAGGGCGCAGGTGGATTTCACGAAGAACCTGATATAAGCGAGCTTAAGGCAGAGATGAAGAGCCTCAAGGAGGAGATAGAAGATCTAAAAAAGGAATATTGAGATAGGTTCAAGTGGGGTGATGGCGTCTATGTAACCTCATAGACCATTATCTCCGCACTTTTTCCCTTAACCTTTTGTGGGCCGATTTTCCTTATTTCAAATCTGTTTTTAATAGCCTCGTACGTTTCCTCCCCGATAAGGATCTGATTTGGCTTTGCAATTGACTCCAATCGTGAGGCAATATTGACGGGGTCTCCAATAACCGTGTAATCCATCCGTCTGGGTGATCCAATATTTCCTGCAACGACCCGCCCTGTATTAATTCCTATACGGATGTCGAATTTCCTTTTATAGCCCTCTTTTTTGGCCATCATTGCTGCCAGTTTTTCTCTCATTTCTTTGGCTGCCAGAATTGCCCTTTCAGCATCATCTTGTCTTTCCATAGGGGCCCCAAAGACCGCCATGAGTCCGTCCCCTATATACTTATCAAGGGTACCATCATGCCTGAAAATAATGTCTGTTACCATAGAGAAATATTGGTTCAGAATCATATTTGTTTCTCGAGGAGGAATCTTTTCCGCAAGTCGAGTAAAGGCAATTATGTCTGTAAACACTATAGTTGCTGTCAACTCCGTGGGCTCCATCACATTGTCTATGGTCTCTTGGCTTCCGGTTGCGATCATTTCTGCTACCTGAGGAGAGAGGAATCTCTCCAGACGACTTCTCAGAATCTCTTCTTCCCGTATCTGTTCGTTAAGACTGGCCTGTTCAAGTATCATGGCCGACTGGCTTCCAATGGCCTCAAGGAGCTTGAGATCATCCTGGGTGAACTGATTATCGAACCTTACACTGTTGAGTCCGATCACACCAATAACGGTATCTTTTCTCCAGAGTGGCGCATACATAGCCGATCTGATTTTCTGGAGGAAGACGCTTTTGGAACCATCAAATCGGGAATCGGCCATAGCATCTGATGTTAGGATAGCCTCTTTATCATGTATTACTTTATCAATGATAGTGCGACTCACCTTTAATGTTTCTTTATCTTTTTCTTTGTCATCTTTATGTTTGACTACCACAGGAGTGAGCTGATCTTCTTCTCCATCTCCAGTAAGGAGCAAAAAACCATAATCAGCATCAATAACCCGAAAGATGTTATCCATTATTCTTTTCAGGAGTTCCCTGAAATCGGTAATGGAGGTCAACTGGCTACTGATATCGTAAAGCACCCGAAGCACCTTATTGCTTCTCTCTAAGATTTTTGAATCGGCCTCGGTCTCTTCGGGTTGAGCAGTAATCACCCCTTCCTTTGGGAGCTTCATGTCCTCAATAGACACTAACAGCTCGTCAGATTCACTGAGACCACTGCCTGAAGGGGTTCTTAGTATTTTGTTATGCTCTTTTTCATAGTCACTGTCTGTGGTTAGGACAAGAGAATCCTCAGGGGATGCACTTTCTTTTTTCTTAGTCAGGAATATGAGGTTTGTTCGACCGATTCTTATTTTGTCATTGTGTTTTAGGAGAACACTCTGAACCAGTTTCTCATTTACCTTTGTGCGATTGTAACTTCCAAGGTCGGTGAGAAGATAGCCCTCCTTTATTTTTTCAATCTGGGCGTGACTACGGGAAACGGTCTTATCAGAAGTGAGCGTAAGGTCACAATCCTCACTGCGCCCAATGGTAATCTTGTCCTTTGAGATTGGGAAGTTAAGACTTCGGCCATCATTGGTAATAAGATTCAGGCTTGGCATTATCTCTTTTCCACGTTTGTTTCGTGAAAAGACAGCAGAACCACTGTTATATTATCTCTCCCGCCAGCCCGATTGGCTTCTTGGATCAAGGAAAGGCCTATCTGTTCGAGTGATTTACTTTTAGGAGAAGTAATTTTTTCCACTATTTCCTCATCGCTCAACATATCATTTAATCCATCGGAACACATCAGGTATAGATCTTTTTCACATATATCGACGCGGGAGAGGTCAATTCTAATGTTTTCAATAAATTCTATACCGAGGGCACTCGTGAGAATATGCCTCTGGGGGTGCTGACAGGCCTCTTCCTTGGTCAAAAGCCCCATCCGTTCTTGTTCCCATGCCAGGTTGTGATCCTGAGTAATTTGCTCTATCTGTCCATCACGGATCCTGTATAAGCGGCTGTCTCCTATATTTACAACAGCTAGACGATCTCCTTCAACGATTGCTCCAACAAGGGTTGTTCCCATCCCTTTCATTGAAGGCTTCTCCTTGGAGAGATTGCGTATTCTGTCATTGGCACGGGCAGCAGCAGCAAGCAGACGGTTTTGCTCTAAACTCAGTTTTTTTCTATACGGGATGGGCCAAGTGATGTCTTCCGCCCGGGAACGAACGACAAAATCTTCCGCACTCTGCACTGCCATCTTACTGGCTATTTCACCTGAAGCTTGACCCCCCATTCCATCTGCTACCAAAAAAAGCTTTTCTTTTGGGTTACAAAGATAGCTATCTTCGTTGTTTTTGCGGTGCTGGCCGGTATCGGAGGTTCCAAAAAATGTAAATTGCATACGAATAGCTTACCTTGATTCTTGTTGCTGGTACGGGCTATTTTGGTTGCACCAAAAGAGGTTATAGTGAATTTACCTGAAAAATGGGCAGTAAGTCAAGAGGTTATCTTACCAGAGGGCGCTGGAGTTCTTGCAGATCCTCGGTTTCCTGAGCAGAGATGGGCTGTGAGGGGTGCGGGGGGATTGTTGTGGAATGAGGTAGGACTTCGTGCTTCTTACCAGAGCCAATTTCCGTCTTTATCCCATCGGCTATTGTACCGTACACCAAACTTTGAGAGGATGTACTGGTAAAGAAAGAGCGTGTTGCCCCTAAAGTAACCCAAATCGATGGAAAGCTGGTCTGGCATGAAACCTTTTTCCCGAGCCTCAGAAAGGAGCATGGTTTTGGCTGTTTTACCAGCAATGACTGAGTAATCAAAGTGAATAGAATGGAAGTGTTTGTCTTCCAGAGTTACGACAACTACCGTATTATCAGGCATTTTTTCATCAACCGTTATGTAAATACTCAGGAAGAATGCGATAAGAAGGAGGCTTATAACTACCACAACAATTATTTTGGATGTTTTTCCCACTTTCTACTTCACTTGAGCTCTTTCAGCGAGATAGGAGTATGATAACTCTGAATCAGCAATATTTTACCCTACCTTCACCATGCACACGTTTTGGCTTTTCCTTATAGTGCGCGTAGAAAAATATGCAATGCTGGATTTTTTGGACGAATTGGCGTTTTTTACTACCTTTTTTTCAAAAAGTCAATTGAATGATTGAAAATAAACAAAACATAAAAAGTTCCGTCTATTTTGGGTTTATCTGATGGTGTTTCGCGACTCCTGAAAGATTTTGGTCAGCATTGCTCTCACGGGATTCTCGTGAAATTCGAAATAGAAGGCTGAATTCGTTTATTATCTATAGGAACAAAGGGTGCTCTGGGAGTAAGAAATGAATGTGGGATAGTCATCCCCTTAACAAAATGCTCATTGAATTATTCTAACTTATAATAACCCCGATACCAAGTGAGAAATTTTCTGATACCTACTCTAATTGATGTTTTGGGCTCAAAGCCCAACAACTTCGCTGTCCTTTCTATATCGGCATAGGTTTCAGGTACATCGCCAGGCTGAAGGGGGAGGAAGTTTTTTTTAGCTTCCACGCCCAATTCCTCCTCAATAATCTTAATGAGTTCCATTAATTCTACAGTCTTTGAATTGCCAAGGTTGAATATTATATATTTAAAGGGTCTGTTCAGGGCGGAGATGGTTCCATCCACAATATCATCTATGTAGGTAAAATCCCTTTTCATTTTTCCAAAATTATAAATATCTATTGGTCTTCCATCCAGAATGGCTTTTGTGAAAAGGAAAAGCGCCATATCAGGCCTTCCCCAAGGCCCATAAACCGTGAAATACCGGAGTCCGCTCAAGGGAATCTCAAAGAGATGGCTGTAAACATGGGCCATCAACTCGTTAGCTTTTTTCGTCGCTGCATAGAGGGAGATCGGTGTGTCTACATTGTCTTCAATACTAAAGGGCAGCTTTTTATTATTCCCATAGACAGACGATGACGAGGCAAAAACGAAATTCTCTACCGGGAATTTCCGTGCCATTTCCAAGAGATTCAAAAAGCCTTTCAGATTACTCTCTTCGTAGGCGAAGGGATTTTGGATCGAGTATCGTACGCCGGCTTGAGCGGCTAGGTTACAGATCCTGTCTATGTGGTGCCCAGAAAAAACCCGTTTGAGGGCATCGATATTATTAATATCTTCATGATAGAAGGTGAAACGGGGATTCGACTTTATCTGTTCTAGCCTGTCCTTTTTGAGGGAAACATCATAGTAAGGGTTGAGGTTGTCTATTCCGATTATCCTCTCACCCTTTTCAAGGAGTGATTTGGCCACGTGGAAACCAATAAAACCGGCTGCTCCAGTAACCAACGTTGTCTTTTGACTACTTGTCATACCCTTTTTGATGCATGTGAAAACAATTGCTTGGAAACGTTCAAAAGTTGAGGTCCAGTTGTTTTTTCAGCCACATGATGAGAATCAATTTATCTAACTGGTAATGCCAATTTCCTCAAGGCGATATCTTAGCCTCAAGGGAGGTTGCCAAATATTTGGCATTTAACAGGGCATAACCGAAAGTGCAAATGTTTTGTGGAGTAAATCCCAAATATTTGGCCACTGCAGAACACGGTGGTATTTTTTGTGAGATATCGCCCGCCTGCCTCGCCTGAGCGAGGACGATGGCGGGCAGGCCTTTAAGAAACAGCCATTACCTTTTTAAACCTCAATGCCTCAATTTTTGAACGTTACCATTTGTCTAGGTCCTGTAGTCAGCATTGATCCTAATGTAATCATAGGTCAGGTCACAGGTTAGCATCCTGTCAGTATATTTTCCCTGGTTAAGGTGGATGGCTATGGTGATCTGATCCGTTTTTTTCATTTTTTCAGCTGCCTCTTTTTCCTTTTTTTCACTGACCATGAGACCGCTGTCAACTATTTTGGTTCCGTTTATGCCGATCTGGATCTTTTTCTCATCCATAGCTACCCCAGATCTACCAAGCGCGGCCATAATTCTTCCCCAATTCGGATCCCTGCCAAAAATAGCCGTTTTTACAAGATTAGAGTTGGCAACTGCCCTGGTGGCTGTATGTGCATCGTTTTTTGTTGCGCCACCACGCACCTCAACAATGACTGCCTTGGTGGCACCCTCACCGTCCCGAGCAATCATGTAGGCCAATTCCCCCATAACATGGGTGAGGCCGCTCTTAAATTGCTGTGTGTCTTTCCTGTTTAATCTTTTGTTTTTGGCAACACCGTTAGCCATAATGAGAACCATATCATTCGTACTGGTTTCTCCGTCCACTGTGATTCGATTGTAGGTGGACTCAGCAGCCGACCGAAAAAGGGGCCATAGGGTACGGTAATCAATACTGATGTCGGTAACGAGAAACGAGAGCATGGTCGCCATATTTGGCATTATCATACCAGCCCCTTTAGCTAGTCCCAAAAGGTGAAATGAGGTCCCCCCAGCAGTGCCTTCAAAGTAACTTATCTTTGAAAATGAATCGGTGGTCATTAAGGCCTCTGCAACTGATCGAAATCCATGGGGAGACAGATTTGTAATGAGTTTGGGAATGGCTCTTTTGACCCGATCAAAAGGGAGATAGGCGCCGATAACCCCTGTTGAGGCAACAAGCACATCCTCTGGATCAATCTGTAATCCCTGGGAGACTATATCGGCTGTTTGGATGGCATCATTTAATCCCTGCTCTCCGGTGCACGCGTTGGCATACCCGGTGTTAACAATGACCGCTCTGATAAGACCTCTCTTTATCCTATCCTGACTCAGTAAAACGGGTGCAGCTTTAACGTTATTCGTTGTGAATATCCCGGCTGCCACCGCTTCCTTTTGGGAAAAGATCAGAGAAAGATCCAACACGCCCTTTTTCTTTAAACCTGCAGAAACGGCAGAGGCGAGAAAGCCGGGAACCGAGTACTTAGCATCTTTTTTCATCTACCACAGCAGTGCTTATGTTTTTTTCCGCTCCCACAGGGACAGGGATCATTTCTACCTACCTTAGGTGCCTTCCGTCTCGTCGGAGACATACCTCCATCGCCGCCATGGCTTAAAACCATCTTCTTTTTCGGGGCTTCAACCCAGGGTTGTTCCTGAGGTGCTATTCTTATCCTGAACAGGGTTCTGAGAGTATTCTCTTTGATGCTCTCCACCATTGAGAGAAACATATTGTAACCCTCTTTCTGGTACTCCTTAAGAGGATCCATCTGACCGTATCCCCTGAGTCCGATTCCTTCTTTGAGCTGGTCCATGCCCAAGAGATGGTCCATCCAGAGGTCATCAATTGCCTTTAACATGGCAATTTTCTGAAGGAAGAGGAAAGATGAAGGATCGATCTCTTGCTCTCTCCTCTCATAGGTGGCTATGGCCTGTTGTTTCAGTCTCTCAATGAGGCTTTCCTGAGTTAAGTCCTTTATCTCTTTCTTGGAAGAGGTGGGTACAAACCCAAACACATGATAGGTGTAATCCGAAAGCGGGCCCAGGTTCCATTCCTCTGGAAAGATATTACTATCAATGTTCTCTAAAACCGCAGTTTCCACCAGTTCGTCGATCATATCCTGAATAGTCTCCTTGAGGTGATCACCCTTCAATATCTCTTGCCTCTGGCCATATATTACCTTTCGTTGCTGGTTCATGACATCGTCATATTCAAGGAGATTCTTTCGGATATTGAAATTGATACCTTCAACCCTTTTTTGGGCCCCCTCTATAGCCCTGGAAATTATTTGGTGTTCTATTGGCTGGTCTTCTTCCATTCCCAGCCTATCCATGACTGAGGCAATTCTTTCAGATCCAAAGATCCTCATGAGGTCATCTTCCAAGGAAAGATAGAATCGTGAGGAACCTAGATCACCCTGGCGTCCCGAACGGCCCCTCAACTGATTATCAATCCTCCTGCTCTCATGCCTCTCAGTGCCCATGATATGCAAACCACCCAGCTCTGGAATGCCATCACCTAATACTATATCGGTACCCCTTCCAGCCATATTTGTAGATATGGTGACCGTACCCTTTTGCCCGGCCATGGCAATAATTTCTGCCTCTCTTTCGTGATTCTTAGCATTTAAAACCTGATGTTTGATGCCCTCTCTCTTGAGCATCTTGCTCAACATCTCTGATTTTTCGATTGATATGGTGCCAACCAATACGGGCTGACCTTTCCTATGTAATTCCTTAATTTCTTCCACAGCAGCCTTGAATTTTTCCCTTTCCGTTTTGTAAATAACATCTGGATAATCGAGCCTGATCATTTTTTTATGGGTTGGTATGACCAGTACGTCGAGATCATAGATTTTCTTAAATTCCGCAGCCTCCGTATCGGCTGTTCCAGTCATTCCCGCAAGCTTTTCATACATCCTGAAGTAATTTTGAAAGGTAATGGTAGCCAAGGTCTGATTCTCTTCTGCAACGTTGACACCTTCCTTTGCCTCAATGGCCTGATGTAACCCATCACTCCACCGTCTGCCTGGCATGAGTCTGCCGGTAAATTCATCTACAATGACTACTTGCCCGTCTTTAACTACATAATCGACATCCTTGTCAAAAAGCCAGTAGGCTTTGATAAGTTGTTGGGAAGCATGCATTCTTTCGGAGGTTTCAGAATATTGTATTTCTAGTTCTCGCTTTCTCTTTTTCTTTTCCCTAAAGTTCAAACGAGGATCATTATCAATTTCTTGCATTCCCTGTATCATGTCCGGAATAACAAAGGCATCTGGTTGATCACCCGACAATAGCTTGAGACCTTTGTCTGTCCAGTTTGCACTGTGATCCTGTTCCTCGATGATGCAATACAGCTCTTCATCAAGGAGGTTGAGGGTCTTCTGGGCTCTCAGGAGGGATTCCGTCCTGTCAATCTGTTTCTTTAGTCCTGGTTCCTGAGCAATAATATCGAGAAACCGTGAATTCTTTGGGGCACCCCTCTTGACCTGAAGGAGCAATTCGATTGTCTTATCATCATCAAGCCCTTGCCTCAGTCTTGCTTCAGCGTTATTGAGGATAGATCTAATAATCCTATCTTGGTGCTGTTTGAGCTTAATAATCAAGGGTTTTTGACTGGCATAGAAGATATCTTCACCACGCTCGATGGGGCCTGAGATTATGAGAGGAGTCCTGGCTTCATCAACAAGGATGCTGTCCACCTCGTCAACAATGGCAAAATGGAGATCCCTCTGGACGCAGTCCTCAGATGAGTATTTCATATTATCTCTCAGGTAATCAAAACCGAATTCATTGTTAGTGCCATACGTTATGTCGGAGTTATAGGCAGCCTTCCTCTTCTGATCATCCATATCATGCACGATAACACCGACAGACATCCCTAAGAACCCATATATTCCTCCCATCCACTCTGCGTCTCTCTTGGCAAGGTAATCATTGACCGTAACCAAGTGGCAACCGTGTCCTGGAAGAGCATTTAGATAGAGAGGGAGGGTAGCAGCTAAGGTTTTTCCTTCCCCGGTTTTCATTTCTGCTATCTTTCCCTGATGAAGAGCAATGCCCCCTACGATTTGAACATCAAAATGCCTCATGCCCAACACCCTTACTGAAGCCTCTCTCACAGCTGCATAGGCCTCAGGTAGGACATCATCGAGAGATTCACCCTTTGCTATCCTCTGCTTAAATTCCTCTGTCTTGGCCCTCAGTTGGGTATCGTTCAGGCCCTGAAATTGTGGTTCAAGTTCGTTGATTCTTGCTGCCTGCGGAGCGAGTGCTCTTAGTTCTCTTTCGTTTTTACTTCCAATAATACTCTTAAAAACATTGCCTATCATAGAAACTATTCCTTTCAGTCATCTTTCCTTCTGATTAAACCTTTGTACGGAAAAATTCAAGTAACATTTGAGGATTTTTCATCTTTAATGAGACCTTTTCACAATCCTAATTCTGATAAAGTATGGCGTTCCCGCCAGTTGCTTTCGCTCAAGGCGATGGCAGGCGGGATAGCTTCGGAGAATTCTCAGGCTCCCGAAAGCCAGCCTGCCCTGGCGCTATATGCTCTAGTCAGCCTGCTAGGTCTGTAATGTGCTATGTGCTTGGAATAGAACACTAAGCTTATGAGCCAGGTCTGGGCCAGGGTTATACAAAGGCCTCTTCAACGGGAGGGCTAGAAAAAATGCGGGCAGCCAAGAAATCCGCAGTCCTAAGTGTATTGGTGGAACTCAATTGAGTATATAACGGAGGGGGTTAACCGGGACACCATTCAAAAGCACCTCATAGTGAAGGTGTGGGCCAGTACATCGACCAGTGTTTCCCACCTCGCCTATTATTTGACCCCTCTTAACATATGTCCCCTTGTTTACCCGGAATTTATGCAAATGACCATACCTGGTCTTCAGATTATATCCATGATTGATAGTCATCATCTTGCCGTAATTGCCTTCTCTGCCTACAATTACAACCAACCCATCAGCTGGAGCAATGATCGGTGTCCCGATCCTGGTTGCTATGTCAAGTCCCTTATGAAATTCCCTCCTGTTCGTAAAGGGCGAGATCCTGTAACCGAATCCTGAAGACACCCACCCCTGTGCTGGCCTGATAGAAGGGGTACACGCTAAAAGGGATTTCTGCTTTCTTAAGAAATTGTTCAGTTCTGTCTGTGATATGGCAGTCACAGCTATTTCTGCGTCCAGATTCTCTAAGGATTGATGCATTTGACGGATTAAGCCGTTATGAACCTCCTCCAGTTGATATTCTGGTTTAAGAGTGCTCATATTTGGGCCGCCCACGCCCAAAAACTGGTCTTGTTCCCCCGAGGATTCTAGGTTGGTCATAATCCTGAGTTTGTGATCGAACTTTTGCAATGCAGCGATTTTTTGATTGGCGTGATTGATCTCTTTGGATAGGGCAATGAGTTGGGTCTTTTGCATTGCGTTTTCCCTCTGCAATTGGCGGAGCTCGGGTATGTGGGTCTTAACCTTTCGGTAGTCGGTGATGAGCCATACGAGGCCGCCAATTATCAAAACGAGAAGAGAGGCCAAAACGAAGATGAGTTTATTGGGAAGGCTGATTCTTCTTACCTTACTTGATGCTCCAGGAAGGAATAGGATGGTGGATTTTTTGGAAGTCATAAGCAATAGTATTAAAATAACAAGTGGAGGCGGCAACCGGATTCGAACCGGTGTCAAACGGTTTTGCAGACCGCTGCCTTAGCCACTTGGCTATGCCGCCCTTCCTGGAGCGGGAAACCGGACTTGAACCGGCGACCGTCACGTTGGCAACGTGATGCTCTACCAACTGAGCTATTCCCGCAAATTCTCATTGTTCCTACTATTTCTCCAAAAGAATGTCAAGGTTTTTTCAGGGTAACGTCAAAGTCCAGGGCATGGGTGTCTTTTTTTTGGATTATGTGCCTGGCCCGGACCCGCCTGCCAGATGGCGGGCAGGCCTGGCTCATAGGGCATGAGTATATGTGCTACGTCTGCGAAATAACACTGCGAACATGCGATATCCTAGTAACTTCGCGCCTCCCGATCCCGTCCCGGTCTCGGGACGGGGAG
>CP070673.1:4565706-4582687 GCA_020351915.1 Deltaproteobacteria bacterium | reverse complement strand
TACTGTTTTTTCTATTTAGTCAATGGGAAATAATAGAGAAACGATAGAGTCCCGAAGAATCAAAAAAAGAACGATGTATATTGTTTGCTAATCCTGATCCCGTGAATGAGGTAACCCACGTTGCCACAAAAGAGGATGCAGAGGATTGTAAGGTTTACTGTTAGTTATTTTCCGTGTAAAAAGAAGAAAGAGGGGATTCCACCCTGGATTGCTGTGGTTCCACGAGAAGGACTCCTTTGACGGTAGCATCTTAAGGCTTCTAAACTAGCAGCCCTGGGCCCTGCGTAACGTGCAAGGAACAGTGGTTAAGAAAAAGCTAAGAAAACAGAAGATCTAAGCGGGGAAAAACAATGATCGATAAAAAGAGAACAAACCTTACCACTATTTTTGAAGCAATGGTGGATGGGGTCTATATTGTTGATGATGATTTTAACATGGAGTACATGAATAATGTCATGGTTAAGAATTTTGGGCGTGGCATTGGCAAAAAGTGCTATCAAATTATATACGGGACGGATGCAGTCTGCCCCTGGTGCAGGGCAAAGGAGGTGTTTGCCGGAAAAACCATTCGCTGGGAGCACTACATCCCAAATTTGGATCAAATATACGATTTCATCGAATTACCTTTGAAAAATTCAGATGGCACCATATCGAAGCTGAGCATATATCGAGATATTGCCCTGAGAGTAAAAAGTGAAGAAAAAATCAGGATTTCAGAGAAGGATTACAAGAGATTATTTGAAAATGTTCGTTCTGGATTATACGTGAGCACCAAAGAAGGAAAATTTCTCAATGCAAACAAGGCCCTTCTGGATATGTTGGGTTACGAAAGCAAAGAGGAATTTCTTAAGATCAATATCGCCACAGATCTTTATCTCAATCCAGAGGATCGTCGTAGATGGCAGGAGATGATTGAACGGGATGGTTATGTCAAAGATTATGAAGTTGATTTCAAACGCAAGGATGGAAAGGCTATCTCTGTCTTACATACTGCTCATGTGCGTTATGATCAGCATGGGAAGGTCATCGGGTATGAAGGGATGAACGTGGATCAATCCCAAAGAAAGAAGATGGAGAAAGAACTCAGGGAAGCCTATGATTTTTTAGATAAGACTATAAAGAGTTCACCTAATGCTATCATGGCAACCGATATGAAGGGGAATATTATCATCTGGAACAGGGGTGCTGAGGAGACCCTGGGATATAGGGCTGAAGAAGTCGTTGGCAAAATGAACATCAGTAAGATTTATCCCGAGGGAACGGCCAAAGAGGTCATGAGAATGATGAGGAGCCCTGAATACGGCGGTGTTGGCAAATGTAGGTCCTATCCAATGGTTCATGTAAGGCGAGATGGTGGAATCGTTGAAGGTCTCCTCTCTGCGGGAATCATTTACGATAGTCAGGGAAAAGAGATTGCCTCAGTGGGCATATTCGTGGACCTTAAAGAGAGACTGGATATGGAACGAAAGCTCATAGAGACCCAGGAGAAATTGTTGCACTCAGAAAGGCTGGCAGCCATGGGGAGGTTGACCTCGCAGATTGCCCACGAATTAAACAATCCCCTGTACGGTATCATGAATACCCTGGAGCTTCTTAAGACCGAAGTTTCCCCCCAGAGCAAGAGGAGAAAAGTGCTTGACATGGCCCTCTCGGAAACGGTGCGTTTGACTGAATTGCTCCGGAAGATGCTGAGCTTTTCCAAGCCTGATGAAGAAGAAAGGCAGCCCACGGATATTAATACGTTACTGGATGAGATCTTGCTCTTGGTGGGAAAGCAACTACGGGAAAACAGTATACGCCTCTCTTCCTCTTTTGCTGATGGTCTGGGAGAGGTCTATGCCTCCAGAAATCAGCTTCGCCAGGTCTTTCTTAACATGATCAACAATGCAAGGGATGCAATGCCAGATGGGGGAACCTTGACCGTAAAGACGCTCGCCAAAGGGGATAATATTTATATTGAAATCACTGATACCGGTATTGGAATCAGAGAGGAAAACATTGATAAGATATTTGATGCCTTTTTTACCACCAAGGACAGTATCAAAGACGTTGGCCTCGGCCTATCGGTATGTTATGGATTCATAAAAGAGCATGGAGGTGACATTCGAGTATCGAGTAAATGGGGTTCAGGCACGGCCTTCACCATTACACTTCCAATCCACAAAGAAGGTGTTCACGAAAAGATAAATAGCCATTAAACCGATTGATGTTTGGCTGCCATATTAACCTTCCACAGTAAGTGACGTTTATTTCCTTAATTTCAGAATGTTCACAAATCATATGTGAACTTGTTCCCTCCTTAGACAAAACTCCACTCTCCTGAGATTATAATAATAAATCCCTTTCAACTAATGGTGGGCCTAAGAAATCTGCCATTGCTGGATCATGATTTGTACTTATTATCAATAAGTTAGTAAAGCTTAAGCAATAGGCATACGTGTCAATGCGCAGAAGGGCACGATGGACTGATTGATATTACAATTATTTCAGCAAATATAATTTTTCTAATTTTAATTTTTTTATTGACATTTGGAAAAAAGCATAATAACTATAAAAACTATAATTGGCAAATTATCCAGGAGGCTCTTATGGAAGATATTCTTACGGTTTTCCAGGCCAGCAAATACTGTAATGTCTCCCCAAAAACCATCATAAACTGGATAGAGGCTGGTCATATCGAGGCTTATAAGACGGTAGGAGGGCATCGGCGTATCAAGAAATCAGATTTGGAAAATTTCATGAGAAAACAGGGTATACCCATTCCAGAACAAGAAATCATTAGTGAGAGAAAGAAGATTCTTATTGTGGATGATGATCCGATCATTGTGGAGACTCTCGTTCAGGGGTTGGAAGAGGAGGAATATGATTATGAGATCATTTCTGCGTCGGATGGTTTTGAGGCTGGACTGCAGGTCAACCATTTTAAACCTCATCTCTTGATACTGGACATCATGATGCCGGATATCAAGGGATTCGAGGTCTGTAAAAAGATTAAGACAAATGAGGAGACGAAGAATACAAAAATTATCGTCTTGTCAGCCTATCTGGATGATGAAAAATTCAAAAAAATGAAGGAATATGGAGCCGACATCTGTTTCTCAAAACCCCTGCCACTACCCCAGTTAAAGGAGGAGGTAGCTAAAATGTTAGGCCTGCTCTGATTATTGAAGATTGACGATTGCGGATTGAAGATTGGCTGTCTTCAGAAGCAGCCCTTGATGCTTAAATCGTGAATATTCAATGGCCGATATTCAATTCATTGAGGAGGCGTGAATGAAACTGAAAGAATCCCTTGACCAAAAAAGATTCGTGGTCACCTCTGAAGTACAACCTCCTATTGGCGAGGAGCCACAAGAAATCATAAAGAAATTGGAGTTGGTTCGTGGCCGGTTGGATGGGTTGACAGTGCCCGAATTGGAGATTGAAGGGGTTGTTGCCGATACCATCAAGACCTGCGAACTGCTCAAGCAAAACAGGTTTGATGCTATCTACCAGACTGCGACTCGGGAAAAGAACCGTTTGCAGATACAGAAAGACCTGCTCCGTGCCCATGAAACGGGTGTTGAGAATCTCCTAGTTTTCACAGAAGATTACCGGATCACTGGAGACAGTCTTCAGGAGATGATGTTTTTTCATGTAGATGCGGGAAAGTTGTCCTCTGTGCTGGATCATCTTCGAGAAGGACATTCGGTGGATGGTAAAGAGCTTGCTTCCAAGGCTGAGTTCACATTTGGTTCCGGGGTAGAATCCAAGTGGGGAAAAAACGTACCAGAACTGGAAATGAAGGAGATGGAGGAATTGACAAAGAAAGGCACGGGGTACTTTTTGACGACACCCATATTCGATGTAGGACTATTTGAAAAATTCATGAAGCAGGTTAATACTTTTGGGGTCCCCGTTATTGCGGAGGTTATGATACTGAGGACAGCGGGGATGGCCCAGTTCCTCAATCGCCATGTTAAATCAGGATTGGTCCCGGACTGGATCATTCGAAAACTGGCCAAGGCCCCTGACAGACAAAAGGCCAGCATTGAGATTTTTGCCGAAATCGTCTCGGGCCTGAAAGATCTATGCCAGGGAGTTCATATCATTACCGTAGGTGCAGAGGATAAACTTCGATATTACCTGGATGCGGCCAAACTGAAAAGGCTCTAAAATCTCGAAGTGATTTTATCAAAGGAGCAAACTCTTTGGAAGAGATAAGCCTCACCATTAATGGAAAAAATATCAGCTGTGCTCCGGGCACCAGCATTTTAGATGCAGCCTTGCAGAATGGTATCAAGATTCCCACCCTCTGCCACCATCCTCACTTGGAGCCGGTTGGCGCCTGCCGGCTCTGCCTGGTGGAAGATGAGAAAAGTGGTCGCATTATGGCCTCATGTGTCACACCTGCTTCTCCAAATATGGTCATACACACAGACTCACCTACCATTAAAGAGCACCGAATAAATATTATCCGTCTCATGATGGCTAATCACCCTGAGTCGTGTATCGTATGCAGCCAGGGAAATAGATGCGAGTTGAGGCAGATTGCTGCCGAACTGGGTGTCGGCCAGATAGGGCTCTATCCAATGCCGCATTATACCGGTCTGGAGGCGGCAAATCCTTTCATTATCAGGGATCTGAGTAAGTGTATTCTTTGTGGCAAGTGTATTCGTGCAGACCATGAATTGGTCCTGGTCGGGGCCATCGATTACAATCTTAGGGGGTTTAAATCCCGTCCAGCGACAGTGCACGAGATGCCACTAGAGAAGTCCGATTGTACTTTCTGTGGTACCTGTGTATCTCTGTGCCCTACAGGTGCCTTGTCTCTGAAAAACACCCGATATGTGGGCTCTCCCCAAAAAGAATCATCCACCATCTGTGGGTTTTGCGGGGTGGGTTGCTCTCTCGTGATGGGGTCGGTCGATGGTCAAATCGTGGAAGTTAATCCTTCACACAAAGAAGATACCGTTAACCGATCAACCCTGTGTGTCCGAGGCCATTTCACCCATGACTTTTTGAACGTTCCTGAAAGATTGACCAGTCCTTTAGTTCGTACCGATGGAGATCTTTCACCTGCGACCTGGGATGAGGCACTTGAGCTTGTGGCTCAAAGTCTCATCGCCATTAAAAGGAAAAATGGGCCTCAAAGCGTCGCATTTCTGGGTTCGTCCAAATGCACCAATGAGGAAAATTACCTGTTTCAAAAAATGGCCCGCGTTATTTTGGGAACAAACAACGTGGATAATGGCAGTTATGGGTCGGGGAGGGCTATAATAAGCCGAATCAATGAAAAGCAGGGCGGGGGTTGCCGCATCGCACCAGTAGCTGACCTGGAGCAAGCCCAAATGATTTTTGTCATAGGGGCCAACCCCGCTGAATCGGTACCTGTGGTCAGTTATTACCTGAAACGAGCTTCAAGGATGAATGGAATCCCCTTAATGGTGGCCGATCCAAGAAAAACAGCGTTAGTGCCTTTTTCCTCTCTCTGGCTACCCCTGGCCCCCCACAGTGATTGCGAACTGATAAGTGGCCTGGCAGCCATTCTTTATAAGAGAAAGTCATATGATAAGGATTTCATCAGCCAGTTCACCGAAGGATTTGATCGTTATCGCGAGGACCTATCTTCCTTTAAGCTTGAAGGGGTGTCTCGAGTCACTGGGCTTGATGTGGAACTGATGGAAAGGGCGGCAGATTTGATTGAAGGGAAAAAGATAGCCTTTGTAATCGGACACGGTATTTTACAGCAGAGACATGGGATTCTATCGATGGATGCGTTGCTCAATCTTGCACTGATGACAGGAAGTCTCGGTGGTGAAGGGAGAGGCCTCTATTTCCTCACAATGGAGAATAACCAGATGGGGGCATGGGATATGGGGACGGTACCGGATTTCCTTCCAGGGCGCCAGTCCCTTCACAACGACATGATACGGAAAAACTGGGAACAAAACTGGGACGTGAAACTGTCACCAGATCCGGGTCTTAATATGATTCGCATGATTGAGGAGGCAGAGAAGGGAAATCTGAAGGCCCTTTATGTCATGGGTGAAAATCCTCTTCGCAGTCTCCCGCAGCCTGAACGCATCAGCAATGCATTAAAGAACCTGGAATTACTGGTGGTCCAGGACATCCTTGCTACCGAAACCACCCCCATGGCAGATGTTGTTCTGCCAGGAGCCGCCTTTAGTGAAAAGGGTGGCTCCTTTACCAACATGGAGGGAAGAATCCAATCTTTTGAGCAAGTAGTTGCTCCACCAGGTGAGGCAAAACCTGACTGGGAGATCCTTGATCTATTGTTCGCCAAGATGGGTTATTCCAAGCGATATTCCTCCTTAGGCGAGATAAGGGCGGAAACTAGCGACCTGGTGCCTGTGTACTCGGCGCTGGAGAGGAATGAGGAACAAACCTGGATCAAGGAGTCGAGCAACTCGCGGCTTTTTCATCTGCAAGGGGAAGGAGAGCCGATCCATTTTTCTCCCGTTATCAGAACGGAACCTCAGAGATCTGATGAAGATTATCCCCTTAAAGCCATTTTGGGTTCCCTGCGGTACCATCTGGGAAGCGGCACAAGGACTGCCCATTCAGTTCGCATTAAGGCTTTTGCCTTGAAGGGCGAGGTGGAGATATCCCTTGAGGATGGTGCTGCACTCAAGTTGAAGGAGGGAGATCAGGTCAGGATATCTTCGGCGCATGGATCTATATCCAGGGAGGTGATGCTGAAGGCGGATTTGAGACCGGGACTCATATTTATCCCCATGGCCTTTCACAATAATGATGTAATGAACTTAATCGAGTTGACCCAACTCGGCCAGGCCAATTCACCTGGCTGGAAGGAATGCCAGGTAAGGGTTGAAAGGATAGAGAGTTGATGGTTTTGGAAAAATTTCATCCATCTGGAAAAAGGGCGGACAAAAAATGACAAATGACAAAAACGTTATGAATCGGTGACGGTAACGATGCCCGTATCGGTGAAGGTGACGGTAACGTACTTCCGAATCCCCCCACGTCCCGGGATCTCTTCGGGAGAATCGGGGAAAAGACGAAAAACGTAACCGGACAACGAAACGGGCATCGTTACCGTAACCTGCTTACGACAGCTTGAGAGAGTAATTTTGACATTTGAGCTTATGAAAAGGAATCTTAAAATGGCAAAACCGAAAGACATAGATTGGGGAGAACTGGAGGCCATTATAGATAAACACAGGGGTGAGACTTGGGCCTTGATCCCGCTGTTGCAAGATATCCAGGAGAAACTTGGTTACATACCGGAGGAATCCATTGAGCCTATTGCAGAGGCACTCAACCTTTTTCCCAGTCAGGTACAAGGGGTAATCTCCTTTTACGCTGGTTTATCCCTGAAGCCTAAAGGAAAATATGTAATCAGGATATGTCGCGGCACGGCCTGCCACGTCAAAGGGGGTAGAAGCATCCTGAGATTCATGAAGAAAGAGGTGGAGCTGGATGAAGGGGAGACCAGCCCCGATTATCAATTCACCCTTGAGACGGTGGCTTGTCTCGGTGCCTGTTTCCTTGCCCCTGCCATGATGGTGAACAGAGCCTATTTTGGCAAACTATCTCCGCCAAAGGTAACCAGCATACTGGCCGAGTATGGGAAAAAGAAGGGAGAAGACTAAGCAACATGGAAAGACTTTTATCCATTGGGGAATTTGAGTGGTATCGCAACAAGATTCTCGCTCAGGAGGATGAAGGGAAAACCCATGTACTTGTCTGTATGACCGGCTGTCGCGCTTATGGTGCTGCTGAACTTAGAGCTGCCCTTGAAGAGGAGGTCAAGAAACAGGGCCTTTCAGGCCAGGTTGAGATACGTTCCACCGGATGCCACGGGATTTGTGCCAAAGCGCCGGTAATGTCTATTGATCCGTTGGGAGTTCAATACCAGGAGGTCAATCCTGAAGATGCAGCAGAGATCGTTGATCTCACCCTGAAGAAAAACCAGTTGATTGATCACCTGGCTTATAAGGATGCCCAGACTGGAAATCCTATCTATTACCGCAACCAGATCCCCTTTTATAAGAAACAGGTGAAAAGGGTGCTTGCCAATTGTGGAAGGATCGATCCCACGAGGATCGAGCATTACATTGCCTCTGGTGGATATCAGGCTATTGTTAAAGTTCTCTCCAAGATAACCCCGGAGCAGGTGATCGATGAAGTAACTGCCGCCAAACTGAGAGGCAGAGGTGGTGCCGGTTTTCCTACAGGAGTGAAATGGCGATTCGCCCGCCAGGCAGAGGGGCAACCTAAATATATCATCTGCAATGCCGATGAGGGCGATCCAGGTGCCTTTATGGACCGTGCAGTTTTAGAAGGTGATCCCCACGCAGTGCTCGAGGGGATGCTCATCGGTGCCTATGCTATTGGAGCAGAATACGGCTACATTTATGTGCGAGAAGAATACCCCATTGCTGTTGAACACCTGAAACTTGCTTTAGAACAGATGAAGGAGTTGGGCCTTTTAGGGGAGAATATACTGGGATGCGGTTTTAATTTTGATATTTATCTGAAGATGTGTGCAGGGGCCTTTGTCTGCGGTGAAGAAACTGCCCTCATGGCCTCTATTGAGGGGGGGCGGGGAATGCCCAGGGCCCGGCCACCTTTCCCCGCCCAGGCGGGAATGGATGGCAAACCCACCAATATCAATAATGTAGAGACCTGGGCCAATATTCCGTTGATCATAAAAAACGGCGTGGAATGGTTTACCCAGGTGGGTACGGAAAAGAGTAAAGGGACAAAAATCTTTTCTTTGGCTGGCAAGGTGAACAATACAGGACTGGTAGAGGTCCCCATAGGCGTAGCCATCAAAGAGGTGGTTTTTGATATTGGCGGCGGCATTCCAAAGGGAAGGCAGTTCAAGGCGGTCCAGATGGGAGGGCCATCGGGCGGTTGTGTACCTACCCAGTATCTGAGTCTACCCATTGATTACGATACCCTCCAGCGTATAGGCGCCATCATGGGCTCGGGTGGCATGGTGGTTATGGATGAAAATAACTGCATGGTGGAAATCGCTCGCTTTTTTCTGAGTTTTACCCAGTCGGAATCCTGTGGGAAATGTGCTCCCTGCCGACTTGGGACTACCCAGTTACTGGAGATTTTGACACGGATTACGCAGGGAGAAGGCAGGATCGAGGATCTTCAGAACATCAGGGAGTTAGGGGAAACCGTAATAACTTCCTCCCTCTGCGGTCTTGGACAGACTGCTCCCAAGCCCGCTCTTTCCACCCTCAAATATTTTTTAAAGGAATATGAGGACCATATCTTAGAGCATCGATGTGCCGGGGCCACATGTGATGCTATGGTCATCTCCGCCTGCCAGCACTCCTGTCCGGCCGGGATTGATGTTCCCAATTATGTGGCTGCCATTGCGAGTGGCAAATATGATAAGGCGGTAGAAATTATCAGGGAGAGGAATCCCTTTCCCGCCGTATGTGGTCGAATCTGCGTCCATCCCTGTGAATTTAAATGCCGGCGAGGTGAACTGGATGAACCTGTTGCTATCCGTTCACTTAAGCGATTTGCCTCGGACTGGTATTTTGATCATATCGGTAAGCCAAAAGAGCCATTTGCGGTGACCAAGGATCAGAAGGTAGCTGTTGTGGGTGCAGGTCCGGCAGGATTAACCTGTGCTTACTTTTTGGCCGAAATGGGATATGGGGTAACTGTGTTTGAGGGCCAATCTGTGGCAGGAGGGATGCTGGGAATAGCAATCCCGGAATTTCGTCTTCCACGCAAGGTGATTCAGGCAGAGGTCGAGCATATTGAAAGCTGCGGTGTAGAAATCCGCTATAACTCCCCCATTGACGCCCGACATACAGTGAATAACCTTTTAGAAGAAGGTTATCATGCCGTATTTATTGGTGCAGGAGCCCAGTCCAGCAAGAGGATCGACATCCCGGGCGAAGAAGAGGGTTTGGTAGGTCTGCACTACGGCCTTCAATTCTTAGCAGATGTCAGGACCGGCAAGCAGATACAACTGAAAGGAAAGGTGGTGGTCTTGGGGGGAGGTAATGTTGCTATTGATGTAGCCAGAACTGCTCCCAGGGTGGGTGCCAGGGACGTTCAAATATTCTATCGGAGGACAAAGGAGGAGATGCCGGCATGGGAGAAAGACATTGATGAGGCCATTGAGGAAGGAATCGTTATCAATCCTTTATGGGCTCCCAAACAGATCATGCATCAGGGTGGCAAGGTTACAGGGATAGAGTTTATGCGTAGCATGACTGTTTTTGATGAAGAAGGTCGTTCCTCTCTTAGTATTGACGAGAAGGTAACCCAGATGGTGGAGGCCGACACTATCATTATTTCCATCGGCCAGGCGCCTGACATCTCTTTTCTATCCAAGGACAGCCAGCTTGAGAGGGCCCTGTGGGGTAGTCTTGTGGTAGACGAAAACACTCTTGCTACCAATATCCCCGGTGTTTTTGCAGGGGGCGATTTTACCACAGGCCCGAGTATTATCATCAACGCTATAGCCTCAGGCAGAAGGGCGGCTCTGGCCATAGACAAATACCTTAAGGGCGAAAAAGGAAGGGTAGAGATCGTAGATGAAAAGACTGCAATGAAGGAGGATATCGGTCTGGCCTTAGATGAGGAAATAGAAGAGGAAAGGCCGAGGATCAAGATCCAGCTTGAAAAGCCAGAAGAGAGGGTAACGGATTTCAGGGAGGTGGAAAAAGGATTTGCCAAGGACGATGCCTACCGAGAGGCCATGAGATGCCTCAGATGTGACCTGGAGGAGAAATAGGATAGGAGCAAAGTAATGATAAGATCAATCACGAGGCAAAAGTCAGACGAGGAGATTGACCATCTGCTGGATGGATTGGGAAGGGTTTTCATCATTGGGTGCGGGACATGCACTACCCTGACCCGGACAGGAGGGGAGCCCGAGGTAAGGGCCATGAAAGAGCGCTTATCCGGTCAAGGAAGACTGGTTACCGGGGATATGGTGTTACCAGTGGCATGCGACAATCTCACAGGGGAGGCCCTGGAGGAATATGGCCAGCAGATCGATCAGGCCGATGTCCTGTTGATTATGACGTGCGCCTTTGGGGTGCAGACCATTGCCAGGCAGTTGGAAAAAATGGTTGTCCCTGCCCTTGATACCCTATTCATCGGAAAGGAGAATGGCATTGGTCAATTTGATGAGATATGTACCCAGTGTGGTACCTGTGTTTTAGGGGAGACAGGGGGAATATGCCCGGTAACCTCATGCCATAAGGGACTGGTCAATGGCCCCTGCGGGGGCACAAACAATGGCAAATGCGAGATCGACTCGGAAAAGGACTGTGCCTGGACCCTGATTTACAATAGGTTAAAAGATTTGGGACGCCTGGATTCCATGAGGATATTACAGAAACCGAGAAATCATCAGGGGGAGCCGTCACCAGGGAAATTCAATTTGAGTGACTAAAATGATCTAAAGTGAAACAAAGTGCCTAAAGCTACAAAAAGAATGTTCCTGATTTTTTGATCCCAGTTAAATAGGCTTGGCATTTAACGGGACAGGCACGGAAAAACCAGGCCAATCATCAGCCCTTGGGGGCAGACTAGTATGGTTAATACAAGACTCAGAGGCTCTGCGGTCTCCGTGAGAGAAAAAATACTTTGAGAGGTTGAGCATGATTTCATCATTCAAAAAAGCCCTAGAATCGGGTAAATTTGTGGTCACCTCAGAGGTGGCACCACCTAAGGGGACTAACATGGAAAAGATGCCCCACCATATTGAGCTCTTAAAGGATAAGGTGGATGCCATGAACGTAACCGATCACCAGAGCTCGGTGATGAGATTTCCTTCTCTGGGAGGAGCCCTTCTGGTGAAAGAGATGGGTGGTGAGCCTATTTTGCAGATGACCTGTCGGGATCGAAATCGGTTGGCTCTCCAGGCTGATCTTTTATTTGCTGCCAGCAGGGGGATTAACAACGTGCTTTGCCTTACGGGTGATTCTGTAATCTTAGGTGACCATAAGGAAGCCAAAGGGGTCTTTGATCTGGATTCCAGTCAACTGCTCGCAGCAATAAGAAGGCTGGAAAAAGGAAAAGATCTGGGGGGTAATGATTTGGATGGGAGTGTATCTTTTTGTGCTGGGGCCATTGTTACGCCTGAAGCCGATCCCATTGAACCCCAGCTCATCAAATTTGAAAAAAAGATCGAGGCAGGTGCCGAGTTTATCCAAACCCAGGCGGTCTACGACTTGGACAATTTCAAACAATTTATGGAGTATGCGAAACAGTTTCCGGTAAAGATATTGGCGGGTATCATTCTGCTCACCTCCGCCCCAATGGCCAGGTTTATGAACAAGAACGTGGCCGGTGTCAACGTGCCCCAGGAACTGATCGATGAAATGGCGTCTGCACCAAAGGGAAGGGCACTGGATAAAGGCATTGAGATCGCCGGCCGGATGATAAAGAGAATACGGGACGAGGAGATGTGTGATGGGGTACACGTAATGGCCATCGGAAGAGAGGAAGTCGTCCCCGATATACTCTCCGCCGCGGCTCAAGTCTGAACTATACCCGGCCCTCCGAGGCATTTTTGGATCCTAGCTTACAAGAACTAAGATATAGATAGACTTACTGAAACAAGGAATCCGTACTGGTGTTTTCATTAGCGTTTGGAGGCATAGCTCTTACGAGATCGCATAAGCAGGCAACAAGCGCTGAAAACTTGCCCATCACCGCTCAGCAAAACATGTAGGGATCTAACGAAACTGTCGTTTCTCGCCCTCGAATGGTAGATGATTAATTCTTCCGCAATTCGGCAATTACTGCCAAGGGCTGAGACCGCATAGTTGAGTTCGTAGTATGCACCCCGCCTGTGTATGTTACGTATGGTAATGGCAAGCCAGGAGACTTGTGGGAGTCTTTCCATTCATAGCAGTAGCCTATCCTTTCGAGGCAGAGGACCCATAGACAATATATGGTAATTGCCATTTCTGGAGGTGCCTTTCAAATTTGTGGAAGTGTCAGCTCACCTTTCTGGGTGGGCTCATCCATACAAACTCCTAGATCAGTAAACGAGATCATAGTATAATGGCCTGGGTCCGCGTGCTAGGGCTTCACAATAGGGAGACGAGAATTCCAAAAAGGCCTTTCAAGAAACCGATGGTCAGGATGAGTATGCCATTATAGCGGTGGTACTTAAGACCAATCTTAAGGATTCGTTTCCCGGTGAGAAATTGGAATACCAACAAAATAAAGATGAGGACTCCAACCCATGCAAAAACCTTTAAACCTAAAAATTCCATATTTCCCTCTCACACATGGCGCTTCTTACGGTTTCGGAGGGGTCGATCATGGTGAAACCTCTAACCGCCCCTCTTCTTTGTTTTTACCGTGAAGGTTGCAGTTGGCCATTGCCGAGAAGACCGTTTTTTGAGTCACTCTAAGTTTTGCTGTGACCGAGAAATTCTCGGATTCCGGTCGTTTATTCCAAGCGTATTTCCATACCTTGGCTTCTTCTCCATCTGCGTATAGCACCACTTGGTCGATGTAATGAAACCTGCTGTTACCTTTATGGAAAACATTGACGGTAACCTCAAACTCGTTCCCGTTGAGCTTTCTGCCATCGAGCGAAACGGTGGGTACATTGGCGAGAGCAGCCTTTGGTAAACTCCCTATTAAAAAGAAAATACCCATCGTTGCTAACTGTCCAAGGAAGCCCCTTCTTGAGATTTTGTGAGAATTCTCAAACATGTCCCTCCTCCTCAACGATATTTTTGTAAAGTTATCATGGCAACCGAAAGGCTGACTTTGGAGCAGCTCCCCTTTTTATGGCTACCTCGATCACAAAAACCTCGTCTCTCCTAGTGAGAAATGAGGCTTTCACTAAAACCATGTCGCCCTCAGTTGAAATTATTTTGTGGAAAACGCGACACTACCATAATACTATTATAAGGCATGCTTACAACGGGTCAAGGGGTATCTCATCATAGGTGCCTGAGTAGGCAGATGGGGAGCCCAAAGCGGAAGTTAAGAATTTTGGCAACGTGACAATTCCTTCTCTAACGCCCACGATTTCGTCTGGCAATGAAGAAACCCTAATAATTCTTTAATCACAAATTAGATCAATCCAAGATTTTAAATGAACTAAAAAACCGATGAGAGGTAAGTATGATTTCAGAAGAAGCCAAAATGATATCTTCGCAGTGTCGTCACTACGCCATGTGCAAAATTGATTTTCTTGGCACTGGAGTCTGTGATGCAGGAAAAGATAATCATTATGTGAGTTATTACCCGCAGGGCAGGATGGATATCTACCATGCCTTAGCAAACGATCTGATACCGGTTACGGAGAGACTTATCGATATTGCCAACACCTGCACCTTATGTGGCATATGTGACAAGCAATGTTACTTCGTTACAGAACTCCGGCCTATGAAGGTAATGGAAGCATTAAAAGAGTACGTTGATCATCACCTAAAAGAAAACAGGGAAATAGCAATAATGGAGGAAGACGCAATTCTAGGGGAGTTAAAGGCAGTGGTAGGTGCTCAATGGGCCACCAACGATCCTGCAATTCTTGTTTCATATTCTAATGATCCCTGCCCACTTACACCGATGCAAATGCCACGGTACGTAGTCATGCCGAAGACAAAAGATGAGGTTGTAGGCATTGTTTCTGTTTGTAATAGATTTAACATTCCGTATGCCGTGAGGGGAAATGGATCAAGCGTAATAGGAGCTGTAATGAGTAAGGGAGTTGTAATCGATATGGGCAGAATGAAAGAAATCGAAATTGATAGAGACAATTGGAAGGTAATTATCGGACCCGGAGTCTCTGCTTATGATCTACAGAGGGAAGTGAGCAAATATGGTCTTAGGGTAAATGTTGGGGAGCCATCTGCATTCATTTGTGCCAATATCATGTGCACGGGTATCTTTTCGCTCTTTTCTAATGCATACGGTATAGCCGCTGATAACTGTATTAATGCCGAGTTTGTGGGCAATAAGGGCGAGGTTTTCAATCTCAATGAAAAGACAGCGCCCAATCTCTATGGTTTTCAAAATGAAGAACTACCATCTCCGGGAATCTGTGTACAGGCATCTATCAGACTCCATCAGACTACCGATGATGAGGAAGGTATTCTCGTACCATTTTCGGACTTTGATGAGGCGGTATCGTTTTCTCGGGAACTCAGCATGAGGAGAATTGGCATTGGCATAGGAATTCTTGGCGGAGAATATATTTCAACGTTCATGTCTCCCTCCACTCAGTTAGCCGGCAAACTAAAAGCTGTTTTTGAGGATAAATTGGGGATACAATATCTCGTCTTAGTAATTGGCGACAAATACGCTGTTGAGGCCATCAGGGGAATGACTGATACTATTATTGATAATAAACTAATCAGGGTATTGATGTTGAGTCTCCCGAAGCTGTTACAAGACGACTGGATAGACCTGGTAAGCGATTTTGAGGGAGAGAAAATTCCATACAGGGTATTGTGCAAAAAAGAAATATATCCATTGCTTGAAGCGGTTTTAACGCCCTCCCCTGAGCTTTTGGCAGAGGCTGTTGATGAAGATATGAGGGATTTCTTTGAAGCCCTATATTCTAGACCTGAAATGACCAATCTGGTCTGGCTCAATATGTTTAGGATAGTAAGCTCGAGAATGGGAAGATACAAGCATGTTGTCGCGTTGATTGTGTATATTCGCTTGGACAGAAACGACATAATTAAGGCCATGAACTCGGAATTCAAAAGGATAGCTGACAAATTCGATATCAAGAATGACTATGGTTTTCTTACCCCGATAGATTGGGGGAAAAGAGCGGTGTTAGAATATGATTACTATATCGATCATACCGATAGATCAGAAATAGAAAGAATACAAAAGGCAATGGTTGAGGTGGGGGAAATGGTTGAAGGATTTAGTAGGAGCACAAAGGGGGTAAGGTGGCTCAAGTATATTTGGTATCAGGGATTTGCTCGAAAAGAAAGTTTTCTCTACACATGAGAAACCGGTCCATCCGGAGTTATTCAAGTTATGGAATCCGTGGCTAGAGTCTCAAAACACGCCATAGCAGAAAAACGAAGGAAGAAAAGAAACAACATCTTGCTCACTGGCGGAACGGGTTTTCTGGGGAGCCATATAGCAATGGAATTACTGAGGAGGGAATATCTCGTTCTGTTGCTCTGCCGTCCTAGCAGGGATTTGACTGCGTTGCAGAGAGTTGAGCAGTTATTAGCATGGTTTGAGGTGAGCACGAGTGAGATCTCAAATCTTGAGGTAATTGAGGGGGCCATAGATAGGCCTCAGTTGGGGTTAAGTGATTCCCAGTATAGCCACCTATTAGAATACGTAGATGAAGTCGTCCATTGCGCAGCCAATACTTCATTTGCCAAAAGGAAAAAGGAAGAAGTGGAAACAGGTAATGTTAAGGCGCTCCACAATGTAGTGGATCTGGCAGTGCGAAGTAAGTGCTACTATTTCCATCAAGTCAGCACCGCTTATGTTGCGGGGAAGAGAACGGGTAGGTGCGAAGAAGAGTTGGTAAAAACAAAACAGTTTACCAATATTTATGAGGAGACGAAGTATCGGGCGGAGAGATATGTTTCGAAGATATGCCGGAAGGAAGGGATAAGACTAAACATATACCGCCCCTCCATTGTCTATGGCCACTCAAGAAATGGAAAGTCCATCAGGTTTAATGCACTTTACTATCCGATGAAAATGCTCCTTTTTTTGAGAGAGATCTATGAGCGAGACATAAAGGAAAGGGGTGGTAAACAAGCCGATAAAATGGGTATTAGGATCGGAAACGGCAATTCAATGTATTTACCCATTAGAGTTGAAAAAAAGGAGAGTGGAGGAATAAACCTCATCCCTGTTGACTATTTCGTGGAATCTTTTGTGGCAATTATGGATGGGTGCTTGGACGGTGGCGTTTTCCACATTGTATCGCGTAGGCCCAAGAAACTTGATGATCTTATCGAATACACAAAAAGGCTCTTCAACATAAGCGGCATAACGGCAGCAAGCAAAG
>CP070673.1:4557955-4565606 GCA_020351915.1 Deltaproteobacteria bacterium | reverse complement strand
TAACCCCCCATACGAGATTCAAGGCAGAGGCCTACATACTGACAAAAGAAGAAGGAGGCAGACATACCCCATTTGTCAATGGATACCGGCCGCAATTCTATTTCCGGACAACCGATGTGACCGGTGTTGTTACCCTCCCCGAGGGTGTAGAGATGGTGATGCCCGGTGACAATGTTGCCCTGGAGGTAAATCTGATAACACCCATAGCCATGGAAAAGGAACTCCGCTTTGCTATCCGTGAAGGTGGAAAGACTGTTGGTGCAGGAGTAATAAGCGATATCGTAGAGTAAGAGAAGAAGGTCGCAATGAACAACCAGAAGATCCGAATCAGGTTAAAGGCTTACGACCATAAGCTGTTAGATCAATCTGTCGCCGAGATTGTGGACACCGCTCGCGGAACCGGGGCAAAGATTGCTGGTCCCATACCTCTTCCAACGGAAATTAATAAATACTGCGTTTTGAGATCACCTCATGTTGATAAGAAATCGAGAGAGCAATTCGAGATAAGGACACATAAGCGGCTGATAGATATTCTTGAACCTACCCAACAGACAGTGGATGCCCTTATGAAACTGGATCTCGCTGCAGGCGTGGATGTTGAGATAAAGCTGTAGGAACAGGGAAAGATGAGCAAAGGCATTTTGGGAAAGAAGCTTGGGATGACGCGTGTTTTTCGTGAGAATGGTCAAAGCATGGCGGTCTCTGCTCTGGAGGTTGGCCCATGTTACATAATTCAGATTAAACAGAGCGAGAAGGATGGCTACAATGCCATCCAGATAGGATTTCAGCCAAAGAAAAAGGAGCGGCTGAATAAGCCGCTCAATGGTCATCTCAGGGCAGCAGGAAAAGGGGGCTTCACCTTCTTGCGGGAGCTCCGGGTAGATGATCCTGAACCCTTTGAGCTCGGTCAGGAGATTACGAGTGAGATATTTGATGTTGGAGATCGAGTAACGGTTAGGGGTGTGAGCAAAGGGAGGGGCTTTTCCGGCGTTGTTAAACGATGGGGCTTTAGCGGAGGAGATACTAGTCACGGTTCACGTTCCCACAGAGTTCCGGGCTCAATTGGTGCGAGTGCAACTCCGAGCAGGGTGATGAAGGGGAAAAAGCTCCCTGGCAGGATGGGCAATCAAAGGGTGACCGTTAAGAATTTGAGGGTCGTTGATGTCATAAGGGAAAAGAACCTGATTCTCGTAAAAGGAGCAGTTCCTGGCAGCAAAGGGGGCTTGGTGGAGGTAATGAGAACTGGTTAGTTCGACCCGCGGCAGAGAGCCAGGTTGTTTTTCGAAAGGGATCGAGAAGGTTGGGGTAATGACCCGTATAGACATATACAATGTAGACGCGGAGAAGATTTCGCAGCGAGATATCAGGGACGATATCTTCACTGTTCCTATTAGAGAAGATATTCTTCATGAGGTGGTGCTGAGCCAGTTGGCTCATCGTCGTTCTGGTAGTGCGTCGACCAAAAGTAGATCAGAGATACGGGCGAGTGGCAAAAAACTATGGCGGCAGAAAGGTACGGGTAGGGCCAGGGTTGGGGCGGCCTCCTCTCCCCTGCGGAGGGGTGGTGGCGTTACTTTTGGGCCTACACCGAGAGATTACTCCCTAAAGGTGAACAGAAAGGTAAGAAAGGCAGCCTTACGGATGGCCTTGGCCAATAAGTTTAAAACAGGACAGGTTATCGTAGTTGATGATTTTCAACTTGAGGAGATTAAGACAAAGAGACTCGCTGAGATCTTGCAGAACTTTAAGGCAGACAGCGCTCTCATTGTTTCGGAAAAACCAGATGAGATCCTTGAGAAATCTTCCAGAAATATTCCAAACATCAAACTTCTCAGGGCTGAAGGTCTCAATGTGTATGATATCTTACATTACGAATATCTGCTATTTGTCGAACCTGCTTTGGGCATAGTTGAGGAGGACCTCGCTCGGTGATGGATTCTTATCAGGTACTAAAAAGACCTCTGGTAACGGAGAAAGGCACGAAACAAAAGGAGCAATCCAATCAAATAGCATTTGAAGTGGATAGGCGGGCTAACAAGATTTTGGTTAGGAATGCTGTTGAGAACATATTCAAGGTGAAGGTTCTCGGTGTAAAGGTGATAAACGTTAAGGGTAAAGAGCGCCGGATAGGAAAGAATGTGGGGAAAAAGCCAGATTGGAAAAAGGCGATTGTAAGAATTGCTCCAGGTGAGACTATTGAATTTTTTGAGGGGGTCTAACGAGGCGTATGGCACTGAGAAAGAACAATCCAACCTCCCCGGGAAGGCGGTTCCAGACAGTGTCTGCTTTTGCTGAGCTTACGCGTACCAAGCCAGAAAAGGGCCTATTGACACCAATAAAGAGGTCTGGCGGGAGAAATTTTGCGGGCCGGATAACCTCCAGATATATAGGAGGAGGTCACAAGAGGAGATATAGGGTCATCGATTTCAAAAGGAATAAGGATAACGTTCCTGCAAGAGTAGCGTCCATAGAATATGACCCCAATCGGTCTGCAAGGATTGCCCTTCTTCACTATTTAGATGGCGAGAAGCGCTATATACTGGCCCCTGACAAATTACAGGTTGGTGATCGCATAGAATCTGGAACAGATGTAGATATCAGGACAGGGAATACGTTGCCCTTAAGAAATATTCCTCTTGGCACCCACATACATAACATAGAATTACAGAGGGGTGGTGGCGGACAATTAGCGAGAAGCGCAGGGGGATATGCTCAATTGGTTGCCAAGGAAGGAGGCTATGCACAGATTAGGCTGCCTTCGGGTGAGGTTAGAATGATATTGTTGGATTGCCGGGCCACCATTGGTGAGGTCGGGAATCTAGATCATGAGAATATTTCCTTGGGTAAGGCGGGAAGGGCCTCGTGGTCCGGAAGAAGGCCGCATGTAAGAGGTGTAGCTATGAATCCGGTTGATCATCCACTGGGAGGTGGAGAAGGGAAGTCGTCAGGAGGGAGGCATCCAGTTACCCCTTGGGGGGTTCCTACGAAAGGCTACCGGACGAGGCGTGCTAAAAAAAGCGATAGACTGATTATCAAGAGAAGGAAGTAGGAAAGGAGAAAGGCTTGCCACGCTCAGTAAAGAAGGGACCGTTTGTTGATGAGAGTTTGATGAAAAAGGCAAAACGGGTCACGGAGGAGAACTCCCACCAGGTCATTAAGACATGGTCGAGGCGGTCTACTATTTTACCCGAGTTTATTGGGCTGACATTTGCTGTACATAACGGAAAAAAATTCGTTCCAGTATTCATAACCGAGGATATGGTGGGGCACAAATTCGGTGAGTTTTCGCCCACGAGGACATTTTACAGCCATGCTGGAGGCGATAAGAAATCACGCCTAAAGGGGAAGAAATAGTAAGCGGAAAGACGGACACAAGACCAGGGAAGGTTAGACTACGAGATGGAAGTGAGGGCTATTGCGAAATATATACGGGTATCTCCTCGGAAGGTTAGATTACTTATGAGGGAGATAAAGGGAAAAAAGGTTGAAGAGGCACTTAACCTCCTTACCTTTGCTCCCCAAAAAGGGGCCCCTATCTTGCGCAAGTTAATCAATTCCGCGGTAGCCAATGCTGGCCAGTATCCTGATATTGATGTCGATAATCTGTTTATAAAGCAAATAGTTGCTAATGAAGGACCAACCCTCAAACGGTTTAGGCCAAGAGCTATGGGTCGGGCAACAAGGATAAGAAAGAGAACCAGTCATTTGACGATCATACTTGATGAGAAATAGCACTGTGAAGAGCGCCTAAGGATCATAAAACACACAGAAACGTCAGCAGGGGGCTTTAGTGGGCCAAAAAGTACATCCAGTAGGATTGAGATTAGGCATTAACAGAACCTGGAATAGCAGGTGGTTTGCTGGTCCAGAGTTTGCCTCACTTGTCGTAGAAGATCAGGAGATCCGGAGGTTTTTGAAAAAACGGCTTCATCAGGCTGGTGTCTCCAACATAGAGATTGAGAGAGCAGCTAACAAGGTTAGGCTGAGGATTTATACATCCAGACCCGGGATAATCATCGGTAAGAGAGGGGTAGAGATAGAAAATCTTAAAAAGGAAATCGAGACCAAAATAAGGCGGGAGGTCTTTATTGATATCAAAGAGGTGAGAAGGCCGGAATTAGAAGCCCAGTTAATCGCGGAGAACATAGCGATGCAGTTGGTTCGTCGGGTGGCCTTTCGGAGGGCCATGAAAAAGAGTGTTGCTTCGGCCATAAGGTTTGGTGCTCAGGGTATAAAGATTTCCTGTAGCGGTAGGTTGGGTGGCGCTGAGATGGCGAGGAGAGAATGGTACAGAGAGGGTAGGGTGCCATTGCATACCCTGAGGGCAGATATCGACTATGGATTTACTGAAGCCTTTACCACGTACGGAGTAATAGGAGTAAAGGTAACCCTCTGTAAAGGTGAGATTTGGCCTAATAAGATGGAATAGAAAGGGAATCGTATGCTCAGCCCGAGAAAGGTTAAACATAGAATGGTGCAAAAGGGGCGGATGAGGGGTAAGGCCTATCGAGGGTCGGATATTGAGTTTGGTGATTTTGGTCTCCAGGCAGCAGAGTGTGGTTTTATGTCCGCAAGGCAGATCGAGGCTGCAAGGATAGCAATCACGAGACATGTCAAGAAGGGCGGCAAGATATGGATACGGGTTTTTCCGGATAAGCCTATCACTAAGAAGCCTGCTGAAACCAGAATGGGTAAAGGTAAGGGCAATTTTGAAGGTTGGGTAGCAGTGATAAAACCTGGGAGGGTTTTATATGAGATAGAAGGCGTTGGCAGAGAGGTAGCACGAGAAGCCTTCCGGTTGGCTGGTAATAAGCTACCATTTGCTACGAAATTCTTGACGAGGAGTTCTTAGCGCCGTGAAAGCAGCAGAGCTACGGGAGTTGAGTATTCAAGAATTGATGGAGCGGGAGAAGGAGTCAAGAAAAGCGCTGTTTAACCTTCGATTTCAGATGGGGGCGGGCCAATTGAGTAACCATACTGCTCTAAAAAAGGCGAAAAGGGACATTGCTCGGATAAAGACGGTATTGAACCAGAAATATGCCAACAAAGATAAAGATAAAGCTGGGGCCGAGGATGGAGATACGCGGTAAAAGAAAAGAGATGACTGGCATTGTCTTAAACAGCAACATGGATAAGACTGTGAGGGTCTTAGTTGAGAGATTGGCCAAGCACAAGAAATATAAAAGGTACATCAGGTACCGGGCGAAATATCTGGTACATGACCCCCACAATAGGTGCCAGACAGGCGATAAGGTGAGAATAATTGAATCCCGCCCTTTGAGTAAGTTGAAAAGATGGAGAGTTCTAGAGATTTTGGAGACAGGTGACTAGTAGAGCGTTTCTTCTATTTTCCATGGGTTTTACAGCACCAGGCTTTTTATTAAAAGAGATAATCGCTATGATCCAGGCTGAGACAATATTAAATGTGGCTGATAATTCAGGTGCCAAGAAATTGTACTGCATAAAGGTTCTCGGCGGCACAAGGAGAAGATACGCACGAGTAGGTGATGTTATTGTGGTATCTGTTAAGGAGTCTTTGCCTAATAGCAAAGTAAAGAAGGGCGATGTTTTAAGGGCGGTTATCGTCAGAACAGTCAAGGAGATTAGGCGGGATGATGGTTCATACATCAAGTTCGATGAAAACTCGGCGGTATTAGTCAGTCCACAAAATGAGCCGATTGGAACGCGAATTTTTGGACCTGTTGCCAGGGAGTTGCGGGCAAAAAGGTTTATGAAGATAATCTCTCTTGCCCCTGAGGTGCTGTAACTGGTTTCAAGGGTATCTATTATGGCCAAACAGAAGTTTCACATAAGAAAGAATGATAAGGTAATGGTAATTGCTGGCAAAGAAAAGGGGAAGATCGGCTCGGTTTTGAAGGTGGTTCCCGAAAAAGAAAGGGCTATAGTAGAAAAACTAAATATGGTCAAAAGGCATACCAGACCTGGAGGCAAAGGCAGTAAGGGTGGTATTGTTGAAAAAGAAGCCCCCATTCGTCTATCCAACCTTATGCTTGTCTGTGGCAAATGTGCCGAGATAGCAAGGATAGGTAACAAGGTACTCGAGGATGGCAGCAAGGTCAGGTTTTGCAAAAAGTGCGGGGAGTTTTTAGACAAGTAATACTATGTTCCCTTTGTCTTATTAGGTGCATACGCTCGGTTACTCGTGGTGTGAGCAATGCAAACCAGTAAAACGAAATAAACGAATTAAACCAATTCAACCAACTATTTGCTATGTCTCGGTTAAGGGAAAAATATGTCAGAGAAATCGTACCGGCTTTTATAAAAGAGTTTGGCTATCGAAATGTCATGGAGGTACCAAAACTTGTTAAGGTGGTTCTCAACATGGGACTCGGTGAGGCAATACACAATATCAAGGTACTAGATTCAGGTGTTGACGAACTGGCAGTTATTGCTGCTCAGAGACCTGTGGTTACCCGAGCTAAGCAGTCCATTGCGGGATTTAAGCTGAGAGAAGGGATGCCCATTGGGTGTATGGTCACCCTGCGAAGGGAGAGGATGTACTATTTTTTAGATAAGCTCTTCAATGTAGCCCTCCCCAGAGTTAGAGATTTTCGAGGTTTATCAGATAAGGCCTTTGATGGTCGAGGTAATTTTACACTCGGCATTAAGGAGCAAATTATTTTTCCCGAGATCAACTATGACAAAATTGATCAGGTAAAAGGCCTTAATATTACTATTGTTACAACCTCCAGAACAGATGCAGAAGCTCGTTTTCTTCTTGGGAGGATGGGATTGCTATTTCGGAGGTGAGAAAGGGGTTGTTTTGGCAAGAAAATCCTTGATTGCAAAGGCGAAGAGAACACCAAAATTTTCTGCTCGCAGGTATAACAGGTGCCCTCTCTGTGGCAGAAGCAGAGGCTTTTTGAGAAGATTTGGAATTTGTCGGATTTGCTTCAGAGGTTTGGCTTCACGAGGCGATATACCAGGAGTTACTAAATCCAGTTGGTAGAAGAGTAGTAAGGGAGACAAAGGATGACGATGACTGATCCTATTGCTGATATGCTCACCAGGATTAGAAATGCGATTATGGCTTCATACGATGAAGTAGAGATCCCGTGCACAAAAATTAAGGTTAATATAGCCAAGATATTAAGATTTGAGGGCTACATCAGAAACTACAAGATAATCAAAGATGACAAGCAAGATCGTCTCATAATCTACCTGAAATACGGAGAGGACAAAGACCCGGTTATTAAAGGTCTTGAAAGGGTAAGCAAGCCGAGCTGCAGGGTATATACGCGATGTAAGAAAATCCCTAAAGTACTAAATGGTCTTGGGATCAATATCGTATCAACCTCTAAGGGGGTAATGACCGATAGAGAGGCAAGAAAAATGGGAATAGGGGGAGAGATTATTTGCTCGGTTTGGTAGCAATAGCCCGTCAAGACCTGACCCCGCAGCAGAGAGTCTGAAGGCAATGTCAAGAGTAGGAAAAATGCCGATTATGGTGCCAAAAGGGGTAGAAATTACCTTTGATGGTACTATGTTATTGGTGAGGGGACCGAAGGGGGAGTTGCGACGCCTGATTCATCCTAAGGTCCAATTAGATATCGATGGTTCACAGATACTGGTGACCAATGCTGATAACTCGAAAGAATCTCGCTCACTGTATGGTCTTTTTCGTTCACTG
>CP070673.1:4546481-4557855 GCA_020351915.1 Deltaproteobacteria bacterium | reverse complement strand
TAGTACTGCCCATGATAATTGCCTCAGCCATCGTTGCCGCTTTAGATTACAGGCGTAGGACAGGCAAAGGGCAATACATCGATGCCAGCATGTTCGAAGTGGTTACGCATCAGACATCCCCTGCTATCGTGGACTGGGTAGCAAACAAGAACTTGCAGACCCGGAGCGGCAATCGAATACCCAATGCTGCACCTCATGGCGTTTTTCCATGTAAGGGGGAAGATCGTTGGGTTGCCATTACTGTGTTCAGTGAAGCAGAGTGGCAGGCATTTTGTGATGTACTCGGAAATCCGCCTTGGTCCGCGGAAAAGCGATTTTCTGATTTGAGTGCACGAAAGGCCAACGAAGATGAGCTTGAGGCGTTGATATCGGAGTGGACCATCAACTACACTCCCCATGAAGTCATGGAAACATTGCAGGCGGCCGGTGTTCCCGCAGGCGCGGTGCAGAATGCGCAGGATTTAATGGAGGATGACCCGCAACTAAAAGAAAGGGAGTTTTTAACGGACATCGAGCATCCGGTGTTAGGGACCTTCGGCCACCCGACACCGCCCTACAAGTTGCTTAAGAACAAAGCGGCAGTGCGGACATCGCCATGCCTTGGAGAGCATACCTATTTCGTCTGTAATCAATTTTTGGGCATGTCCGATGAGGAGTTTGTGGAACTTGAGCAGGCAGGAGTTTTTGTGTAAAGAAAGCCTCTTTTCCCATCAACGGGAAGGGGTCAGGGAAATCGAATCTTGGGAGTGAGAAAATAGAGGTTGCTTGAATGCCAGCGGAGAGAATAACGAATCGACAAGGCTCTAGTGAAGCGAAGTATCGGAAAGGGAGAACCAAACAGTTAAGATCCTCGGCGGAGGGGACCGCTTATCAGAGGCAATATTTTGAGGCCTTGCGGGAGAAAATCAAGAGAGGTGAGCCATACGCCGTAGTCAGCGCCGATGCGCCTCACGAAATATTCCACGCTATGGATATACCTATTGTAACAACCCAGTGGTGGTCAGCTATCATTGCCGCCAAACAATTGTCTGCATACTATTTTGATCTACTGAATGAGAAGGGTTATCACAAGGATCTTTGCCGATACTGTAGCCTTCCTTTGGCATCAGCCATCGATGATAATCCTGAGCGAGCACCATGGGGAGGATTGCCAAAACCCACTATTCTGGTTGCGCGTCTCACCTGTGATGCGATGCAAAAAGTCTACGAGCTATGGTCAAAACAGGTGAAGGCTCCCTTTTTTCCGATTGAAAACCCCGGCTCCACCATCATGCATCCCCGGTGGTGGGAAAAGGCACGATATGATTGGGAGGAACTATACGAAACCCACCGCCTCAACCTCATGGTTGAGGAGCTCAAGGAATTGATTAAATTACTTGAGATTACGACCGGAAGAAGCTTTAATTACACCAAATTCTTAAAGATCATGGAGTCGATCAATCAACAAGAGGAGGTCTTTGACAAGGCGCGAGACTTGATTGCAAAGACCATCCCCTGTCCGGCTGGAATTATGGACCAGATTTCCAGCGCTATGATGCCCCAATGGCACCGCGGTTCTCAGTGGGCACTTGAGCAGGCCCGCAAATTCTATGAGGAGGTAAAAGACCGGGTACAGCAGGGATTAGCGGCCTGTGACAATGAAAAGATCAGACTGATGTGGATTGGAGCAGGGCTTTGGTTCAACACCGGGTTCTATAGTGCCTTTGAGGAAAAGTACGGTGCCGTTTTCGTCTGGAGTATGTATCTTCCGTTCGCTGCAGATGGATACCTCAGATATCCCCTGAATGATCCCCTAAGGGCCTTGGCAAGCCGTTTTGTGAGCATGAATGAGCAGCTACACATGCCGCCCTGGATGAACGAATGGCTTGTTGAGGAAGCCAAGAAAAACAAAATCGATGGTGCCCTCATGCTCATCCCTAAGAATTGTAAACACTCGGGAGGTGGCACACTATTTACAAAACGGGCCTTGGAAGATGCCGGCATTCCGACTATTGATATTTGGGCTGATATGGTTGATGCGAGGGAATGGGATAACGAGGCAATTACTGCCTCGGTTGCTGATTTTATAGAGAGACTCTAATTCGAATAAAGAATGTAACACTTGAAAGCAGATCCAGTGTGATTGAGGATTGAACTATGGCATATGGCAGCCCTTTTTGAAAAGGCGAAAGGAGAGCAATCAGTTGCCCTGCAAAGTTGGGCTTTCCTTTCATACACGCATCAAGCCTGCAAGGGCATCGACATCCGCCTTCTTGTCTTTCCGGGGAACCAGCATTCCTTGGGTTATACCCTGGACAATCTTCGCATCAATTTGTGTTGGGCTGAGTAAATGGTCGGCACGGCCGATGAGCAACGGCCTTTTCGCGTGAGATGAACCGGCAAGTAAACATCCTTGTAGGTTCAAATCCTGGAAAAAGGGATGGTTGCAACCAACATCTGGGTTTACGATGAAAGTTCTGAGGAGAGCAGTAAAAGGCTCGATTACCACGGATATAATCTTAATGCAGCGGAAGAGGGAGTTCATTCGACTTTCATGCAGAGACAATGGAGTTCTCTTCGGAAAAAGAACATGTCATTGAGTGTCAAGCGGTCTTGATTCAGAAGGGAGGGCAAAATGAAGACAAAGGTCAATGGTATTATGATGAACTATGAGTTGATCGGTGAAGGCCTTTGTTTGGTGTTGATCCATGGTTTTGGGGATAACCTGAACATGTGGTATAATCAAATTCCTGAATTTTCTAAATATTACAAGGTGTTAACCTATGATGTCAGGGGTTTCGGGCAGACAGAAAAGAGCAGCACGTCTTATTCAATGGAGATCTTTGCTGATGATCTCTACGGTTTGCTCAGTGTTCTAGGAATAACATCGGCCTGCGTGCTCGGTTTTTCCATGGGAGGGCGGATCGGACTTGAGTTCGCTTTACAGCATCCGGAAATGACAGCGGGCCTTATCCTTGCGAACAGCGGTGTGGGGGCGGCACGCAGCGCTCATGCGGCTGAGAGAAGGAGACAAATGATGGATGCCTTTCAAAAAAGTGATAACGAGGCGATAGCTGAGATGATGACTGTGGGAGCCCTTTCACCTGCCTTCAAGGAGAAAGATCCATCAACATTTCAGAAGTACAAGGAGATTAAGATGCAGAACGATCCCTCTGACTACGTTGCCATCATGAAGGGTACTGCAGGAGCGCTTTCTGGTGTTTTGGATCTAAGCCGCTTGCAATGTCCGGTTCAGGTTCTTGTGGGCGAGCATGACGCGGTCATGTCAATCAATGAGATCGAATCCATAAAGAAGTCCATAAAAGATCCTGTTGTAACGATACTGCCTACGGGGCATGCAGCAGCCATTGAGGCCCCTTCCCAATTCAACGAGGCAGTGCTTGGCTTCATGAAAGGGATTCAGTTCAGTTGAGGCCAAGCGATCTTTTTTCAGGCTCATGAATAAGGCGATATGTCGCTGCATACCAATAAAGAATGGGGCTCGGGTTTAGGCCTCAAGCACACATAACGGCAAGCCAGAAAACAAAGGTGGGCAATAGACAGGTTTTCAGATTAGGAATTAGGAATCCAGCAAAAGATCAGGGAAATCAAGGGACTCTGCTGAGAGACACGGGTTTTACGCAGCACACGAAGTCCCGTAGACTAACATCGAGATCGCGAGAAAAACCGTGTGACTGGACCTTTCTTTATTCCGTAGTAATTACTACCTCATCCCCATCCCACTCATAGCGGGCATTCAGGCCGGCAGCTCTGGTTATCTTATCCATGTATTCAAAAACGTGTCGGCCCCTACCGTCATTCTTGAGTATCTCCGGTTGTGCCTGCTTATTGACCAAACAGGGGAGATAAGCGATCCTGGAGACCTTGTTGCCCTCTACAGTGCACTTGGCAATGATGGTATTTTTTGCTTCGGGATGGAACGGATACTTGGGGTATTCAGGGTCGGGCTCGAACCCGAAGAGTTCCTTTCTCCGCTTTGCCCACTGCTTTCTAGCCGCGGTATCCGCTCCCTCCACCGTCAGGACTTTTGTGACCGTCACAAGATTACATAAGCCGTGAAAGATCGGCTTTCCCTTGTACAGCTCAACACCTCTCAGTATATGAGCATGATGAGCCAAGATCACGTCGGCTCCAGCGTCAATGGCAGCATAGGATATTGGCTGCTCATACATGGCCAGCTTAATCGGCGTATGAACGAGACCCTTATGTAAAGCGACGACTAAAATGTCACACTGAGACCTGAGCTTTTGGATATCAGCTATCATCCCTTCAAGACTGCAGGGTTCCGCGAAGGAGTAAATGGTGGGAGGACCTCCGGGATTAGCGTGATCCAGTTCATAGTGGGTGAGAACATGCACGTAGGCGCATCCTGCCTTGTCCGGTGAGGCCCATGATTCTTTCGGCCCGACACAGTTATAACTCAGAACGCCGAACCGGGTTCCACTCCGTTCAATGATAGCTGGCTTTCGGGCCTCATCAATGTTCATTCCGGCACCCGCACTAGGAATCCCGTAGGCTTGGAGACCGGCAATAGTGTCTTCTATCCCCGGCACACCTGAATCGTAAACATGATTGCCGGCAAGCGTGATTACGTCAAAGCCGGAAGAGTGCAGGGCGCCGATGTTTTTTGGATCGCACGGCGGGGCGGGATGGTCGGAAAAGCTCGTGTTAACCGTATCCGTAAAGACGACCTCGCCTTGCCCAATGGTCACGTCGGCCGAGCTCAACGTGGGGGCAACAAAAGCGAAATATGATTCCGCGTCGGCCATGTCCAAGACCAAATCCCCTGTAGCCAGCATTGTCAAAGCCTTACCTTTCATGGCTCTACCTCATTTTCTGTTAGGGTATTATAGATACCATTTTCCTAAGCTCCTGTCGGCAGCATGAGTTAGGATTCCGCCTTTTATCACTGATAAGATGTATCATATCGTGTTTGATCCTTCTCAGAAAAGTGTTGACAGGACCTGCGCAAAAGATACTATCAAAGTTGGGTAATATCAAGGACTAGCCAACTTTTTCCAGCGGCACGGGATAGAGTTATGAAGCGTAATAATGCAGAAGCAATATAGTATGCCATGGAGTGGTGCGCGGCTGGCTATCCTCGCAACGGCAGAGGTGTCAATGAGCTCTGCAAGAGAGCTGAAAGCAATCCTAAAGGCTCTGTTCAGCAAATCTGTGAAGATTCTCTCTGGTCAAGAAGAGTCAGTGTGTAAGTGTCTTGCCTGGTATGATTCCGAATGCCTTTTCCCAACTGATAATGAGCTTAGCACAAAACTGCGCAAAGCACTAGAGTGGGAGGAACCTCGCGTTGTTCTACGGGTGGTATATCGTTGGCGCCGGTTGCCTGATTTCGGTCTATTTTAGCGGTTCCGTTTTCCTGGGGTTCACAGCTGCTTTTGAACCCATAGCGAATGAATTCGGCTGGAGCTATACACAGATTTCATTTGCCGCTTCCCTTCGGGGCCTCGAGTCAGGCCTTCTTGTGGCGGTTGCAGGCATGCTCATGGATCGCTGGGGGCCACGAAGGATTCTTTTTCTGGGAATCTTCATTAGTGGTCTTGGTCTGATACTCCTGAGCCGGATCAGCTCTCTTGCCATGTTTTACGCCTCCTTTGTGCTTGTGGCCACCGGGATGAGCACCGCTGCGGGTAGCCTATTGATGGCGGCGGTTGCGAAGTGGTTTCGCAAACAGGCGGGGTTAGTCATGGGGCTCGTAGCCAGCGGTGTTTCTTTTGGGGGACTCCTCCTTCCCTTGGTAACCGTTATTATCGATACATTCGGCTGGCGGCAGGCCATGATCATCATGGGGTTGGGGATGTGGTCTATTCCCCTACCATTGTCTTTATTGTTTCGGCATAAACCCGAACAATACGGTTACCTGCCTGATGGTGAAGAAGTGAGATCCGCTCTGGACGACGATCATTTTACTCCACCAAGAGCCGAAGAGGTTCATGTTGGAACCAAATCGGCGCTGACCAGCCTGACCTTTTGGATCATAGCAATAGCCTCTCTCTGCCATATGCTGACGGTGACCCCTGTAATGACCCATATCATGCCCTATCTCAGCACGATTGACATTGAAAGATCAACGGCAAGCCTTATAGCGAGCGCTCTGCCGGTGCTGACCATTGTAGGCCGTGTGGGCTTTGGCTGGCTCGGGGATCGAGTCGACAAAAGAGCAATAGCTGCTCTGGCCTTTGCACTGACTTCTTTGGGCGTTCTCCTTTTGGGTTATACAGCCAACAGGCAAACCTGGGTGATTGTTGTATTCGTTATCTTTTTCAGCGTCGGTTGGGGCGGCGCTGTCCCCATGTTTTCCGGGTTGTTGAGGGAATATTTCGGCAGGGAGCGGTTAGGCACAATCGTCGGATGTGCCGGCAGCGTCATGATGGTGGGGCAGATTGCCGGCCCACCTCTCGCCGGTTGGATATTCGATAACTACGCGTACTATCAGCCTGCATGGTATCTCTTTGCCGGTGTAATGGGAGTTGCAACGATCCTTTTCTATGCCCTTCTCAGGCACAGGGCAGCGCAAAAATAGATGGAGCCTTTGAACTTTGACCGGTGCTCTTTCCCCATTATTGTATCCCTGTGTAAACGTTTCTGGAAGTACGCATCAAGATAGAGCTTGAAAAACTTCCTTTTATGTTATACTTCTTAAATAGTACAAAAGGTATACTAAATGCTGCTTTGATGCCGGGCAAATGGTTTATGAGTTCGCCTTTGGCTTATGAGCTAGCCCATAGCAAACAGAATAGGTTGTCGATTCAGCCATAACCTGACTCCGAAGTCATAGATGAAGCTGAGCCCAAAGCAAAGGTTTAATCAGGTTAGGGCTTTCTGTGATACCAAAAAGAGAGGGGGTGATGCCCATAGGCAGGAAATATTCTTTACTCGTAGTATTAACCCATATTTAGAAGAAGGAGGTGCAGAAAAATGAGAGATCTAAAAATGATCATTTACATGTTTCTAGCTGTGACGGCAGCATTAACTCTTTCTCTCGGTGCAAGTCCAGCGATTTCCGCGGAAAAAACTATAAACCTAACCTATGGCGCGAGCGAAAGTATAACTCATACTTTCTCCAAAGCTGACGTGGCTTGGATAGATAAAATACACAAAGATACCAATGGCCGCGTAAAAATTACGCCGTATTGGGGTGCAACCTTACTCAGCAGAAGGGAGAATACCCAGGAGCTCATCAAAGGGGTTGCTGATCTTGGCTATATTTCTCCGAGAACAGGCTATCCACTTATGTTGGGGTCTTTGGGATTTCCTTACGGGGTGGGTGATTGGAAAATAGTATGGCGTATATACCAGGAACTCGGTGAAAAATTTCCTGAAATCGACGACGAATGGGCTAATTTAAAGATTATGGCAAAGTCCGTTTCCTCGAATTATCAACTGATGAGCACAAAGCCCGTCCGGAGTGCAGCGGATTTTAAGGGTATGATAATTAAGGCTACTGGGGCTTACGCGGAGGTGGCCAAAACGCTGGGAGGCTCTGGGATTTTTACACCCATGGGGGAAACGTACGTTGCCCTACAGAAGGGAACGATAGATGGTTGCTTTGCCCCTTACTCGACCATCACGGCATTTAAGTTCAACGAAGTAGCCAAGTATCTCACCGTCTTAGACATGACTAGCTCGGTTCGCCCGACGAGAGGAATGAACCTGGATAGCTGGAATCGCCTGCCAAAGGATATCCAGGGGATCTTCGAGAAGAGCATTGAATTCTGGAGCTTAGAGGATAATAAGTGGAGGGATGCTGATGATGTGGCTGGCATTGAGCTCGCCAAGAACACAGGTGTTGAGTTTATTAATCTGCCGCCGGAGGAGCTAGCCAAGCTCTATAAAGCTGCCGAAACTGCAATGCTTAAAGAGGCTGCCAAGCTTGATGAAAAGGGGCTTCCCGGGACAAAGATTTTTCAGGAAGTACGTCGTCTCGTAGAGAAATACACGAAGTAGAAGTTGCCGTGGCGAGCTAGGCCGGGTCTTAGCTCGCCATATATGTGCTTTTGGCAGTAAGCGGAATCTGAGATAGAGAGAAGACAAAAGCTTCCAATAGGTTTCTCATAATCCCTTGTCCTGACGGAGAAGGGCAGGGCATGGTGAAAAGGAAAGAATGTGCACAAAAGGGGTGGGATGAATGGAATACTTTGCTCGCTTAGTTCGGCGAATAAACGGGGTTGGTGTGGCGCTGGGGGCTGCCTTTCTGGTAGGTATGATGGTCCTTATCGTGGCGAACATTATTTACCGCCTTGCCGGGCATGTCATAACCGGAAGCTATGAGCTCAGCGAACTTATGATAGTTGTGACCGTTGCCTTTGCTTTGGGTTATGCGGGGTTCCAGAAAAGCCACGTTGCGGTAGGAATCCTGGTATCTCGCTTACCCCAGCGCTGGCAGGCGATTTTGGAGGCTTTCACCTCCTTTCTTTCCATGGGCACCTGGGTGGTGATAGCCTGGGCAAGTTCTCTCATCTTCTTTGAGAGGTGGCTCACCGAAGAAAGTGAAATGCTCCTGATCCCTTTTCTCCCCTTTAGAATTGTGTTGCTGTTCGGGTTGATCCTTATCGCTCTCGTATATCTGATCTATATGGTTATGGCACTGAGAAAGGCAGCGTTGAAATGAGCCCGGTTGCCATAGGCATTATCGGTTTTATCGTTCTTTTTGCCATCTTGGCCCTGGGTTTGCCGCTCGGCGTTGGCATGTTTTTGGTGGGCTTTAGCGGGTTGTGGTATTTGATATCACAAGGTGCAGCCATAGCCAAAATCGGATTGATTCCATTTGAAACGATAGCCAGTTTTGAATTGGCTGTCCTGCCTCTTTTTCTCCTCATGGCCCAAGTTGTCTTTGCTGCTGGATTAAGCAGAGATCTTTACGACGTTGCCGCTAAGTGGCTGGGGCATCAACGCGGGGGCGTTGCTGTTGCTACCGTGGGAGGATGTGCCGGATTTGCTGCTGTGAGCGCGTCCAGTCTGGCCACAGCAGTTACCATGGGCCTGGTGGCCATCCCGGAAATGAAACGGCTCAAGTATGATCCAGCGTTGTCTACTGGCTGTGTAGCTGCTGGGGGGACAATTGGCCAACTCATCCCCCCCAGCGCTGGCCTTATTACATATGGGATAATCACCCAGACCTCTATTGGCAAGCTATTTATGGGCGGCATGGTGCCGGGAATACTCGAGGCTATCTTCTATATATTCACCATTTATGTTCTTTGCACATGGAGACCGAGTCTCGGTCCTCCGGGACCCCGGTTCAGCTTTAGGGAAAAGGTAGGGGCCTTCAGGAGCTGCGGTGAGATAATAGGGCTCATCATCCTTGTTCTTGGTGGTCTAATCATTGGTTGGTTTACCCCTACCGAAGCCGGGGCAGTGGGCGCTTTTGGGGCCATCTCATTCTCCCTTATCAGAAGGCGGCTCAATTGGGAAAAATTCAAGCACGCGTTGATGGAGACGATGAAGACCACAGGAATGCTTTATGGTATCCTGATTGGCGCCTTTCTTTTCAAATACTTTTTGGCGGTGACCACTATTCCGTTTCGCTTAGCCAATTTCGTGGGCGAGCTGCCTCTGCCGCCTCTGGCTATTATGGTACTTGTCATGTTGGTGTATGTATTCCTTGGTTGCGTCATGGATGCGTTGGCAATGATTCTGCTCACGATACCCATTTTCTTTCCCCTTGCCATAAGCCTGGGCTTCGACCCAATATGGTTTGGCGTGATACTGGTGAGAATGACAGAGATAGGGTTGATTACCCCACCGATAGGAATGAATGTATATGCCATCTCCGGGATAGCTCCGGATGTGCCGGTAACTACCATATTCAGGGGCATAATACCATTCCTGATAGCTGATGTATGTCACGTGGCGCTCTTGTTGTTTGTTCCCGCAGTTGTGCTGTTTTTGCCAAAGGTTATGGGATAATATCTAGATCAGAACATCGCTGGTCGCCAGGAGAAAGAATTCCTTGTCCATTACCCAATTTGTCTTTTCTGTTAGTTTGCTGAAATCCTCTTATAGATATGAAATGGTCATAGAACAAAGTGGCCTGTGATATATGGTAAGAGAAAAGCGATTTAAGCTGAAGTTTCTTTTCCCCCTCCATTTTTGCTCATGAGGTGTGAGACTTGAGTGTATCATGAATAAGTAACTACTTTAGACGATTCCATGGGACTCATGAGCAGACCACCGATAGTTTTTCTGAGTATCCGCGTACAGAGCCTGGGTAGATATGTCTGCCGAAGCCACGGGGCTTTACTATGAAGATTTTGATAGGAAGAAGGTAGCATGAGCAACACGCAAGAAATGTTTGAACGTTGGTGCTCAGCGCCAGGTGTATCGTTCAAAAACCCCGAAGCTGAAGACGCATATGAGAAGAGAGCTGGGAGGATCGCAGATGCTATCCAGTTAAAGATTCCAGACAGGGGTCCAATCACACCCGCATTTGGGATGTTCCCAGCCCTTGACAAAGGTTTTACGTGTGAAGATGTATTCTTCGACCCTAACAAGGCTTTCGCTGCCTGGATCAAGACCCTTGCTGACTTCGAGCCTGACACATATCGCCTTCCCATAAGGCCAGGTTCTGTATACGAAGCAATAGATTGCAGGCAGATCATGTTGCCAGGTCGCGGCATTTCGCCACACTATGGTATGCAATATGTCAAAGCGGAATATGAAACTGCAGAGGAATTCTATGACTTTTTCCTGGAAGACCCGACTGACTTTATGCTAAAAGGGTCCACTTGCCACGTATATGTGGTATCCTGGAGCCCCTTAAAGACCTTCGTCCTATCCGTGAGGCATTGTGTTATTATTCCGGTTTGGCCGGTATGCTTCAAGCGTTTGGTCGTCCTGAGATCTCCAGCGCCTTTGAGGAATTGAGTAAGGCAGGAGCCGAGATGCTGAAGCTAGCAAGTTTTTCACGGGAGAAATCCGAGGAGGTCATGGGCACGGGATTCCCGATGGAGTTTGGTGGGGGATCGCACGCTCCGTTCGATATGATTGGGGATTTCATTCGGGGAATGTGTGGTATTATGGTGGATATGTTTCGGAGACCAGACTAGCTCATAGCAGCTATGGAAAAGGTCGCACCTATGCTCATTGAGATGGGGATTCGCGCGCGTATTAGGAAAACCATTGGTTGAGCTTTATTCTTGTTCGATATTGGTTATAGAGATGTTAGGAGTCATTCAGGATTAAGCGAGATAGAATAAATCAATGATGTATGGGAACCGATCTTCACTGTGGAATGCATCGGGGCTTGATTTATAACGCTAGATGGTCTGACGCAATGGGCGCCATAAGAAGCGTGAATCCTCTTTGAAACGTCTGGGGGTGTCTCTATGGATAAAGAGGTAGTTATTTATGAGAA
>CP070673.1:4529012-4546381 GCA_020351915.1 Deltaproteobacteria bacterium | reverse complement strand
GGAGTCAAGAGTATGCTCCTTTCCCGGCTTTCCGGAGGGGATATAGAGGTTATTCCTGATGACAAGGTTACTGATCTCTTAGATGAAGGGGATAAGAGGGGGATAACCGTTCAGAAAAGGGCCGAGGACCTGGCCAGGCGTCTTGAGACAGATTATGCCATCTTTGGGAGCATTACTGCCATAGGCGGCGGCTATAGTCTGGATCTATCACTTCTCCAGATAAGTCAAACCGGGTCCACCGTGAAAAGGATTTCTAAGGCCGTGGATGAAGATCAATTCATTCCGCAACTCTCTGATGTTGCCAATCAGTTACGGGCCATCATCGAGGGAATAGACATGCCCACCGTTAAACCGAAAGAGAAGGCCGAGGTTCTGCCAAAACCTCAAACAAAAAAAGGTATCTTTTCAAAGGTAGAGCAGGAGGAACAGGCGCCAGCGGCCGTAGAGAAAGGGTTGTCTTTTAAGCCTACCTCGGAATACCAGGACCTTAAACCAACCGGTACCATCTCAGTGGGTATGTCGGTCATGGCGTTTGATATGGGAGACCTGGATGGCGATAGTATTGCTGAATTGGTGGTTCTGGGGCGGAAAACCCTTAACATCTACCAGAGGCAAGGGGCATCCTTTGCCCTTAAAGACAGCCTCAAGCCTTCTTTTGGAGAGGACTTCCTTAAGGTAAGCGTGGGTGATGTTGATAAAAACGGGAGAGCGGAGATCTATCTGGTAAGCCGCTATAGTATAAGGGCCCGGAGCACTGTTTTGGAATTGACCGGAGGCCTTAAAAGGCTTTATCGTAAAACAGGCCACCTGCGGGCATTAGGGGATCCTGGTGGAGGCAAATTCCAGTTACTCTTTCAGGACTCCACGGTTAATGAGTTCTTTAGTGGCAGGATATTTGTTATGGATTATGAAAAAGAGGGAAAATTGAAAAAAAGGGAACAACTGCCTGAACTCAGAGGAGTCCAGTTTTATACCCTCGCCAGTTTTGACCTGGATAAGGATGGACATCCTGAATGGCTTGGTTTAGGAGAACCCGGTTTAGGAGAACAATCCAGGCTTTACGTGTGGAACCACCAGGGTGACATCTTATGGAGTGGGGATAAAAAACTGGGAGGCACCAACAATGCCACCAGGGTAGGGGAGCGGGAGCCAAAAGACCATGATGATCCACCATCCAGGGTCTCCTTCAACAGCAGGCTCGTCATAACCGATATTGACGGAGATGGAAACAAGGAGATTCTAGCCATAGAAAACATACCCCTGATAAAACTCGTGCGCGATTTTAAGGTCTATACTAAATCAAGGCTAATCGGTTACAGGATAGAAGGTACAGGACTTTTCCCTGCATGGACAACCGGGGACATCAATTACTGTTTAACCGATATGCGAGCAGATGGCCAGACCCTTTTCCTGGCAGCACAAAAGGGGGAAATATGGAAAATAGGAAAAGGTTCTGGGCTTATTATGTGGTTTGAATAAATGCCGGCTTGATTGGTTTTTTTGGTTCTATTTGATTGCTTCTATTGGTTCAATCTACGATCCGCTCAATTCCGCTCCAGAGTCAACCCCCTTCTCGACCAGAGGAATTATGGTACGAGACCCTTGCATACCTTAGCATTAAATAACTTGATGGTAGTTGAGATTATGCAAAGGTCTCGGTACCTTACTTAAAACTTGTACTGGATGCCAAATCCCAAACCAGTAATATCCTTCTTATATATTATTCCGGTGGACGTTCTCCCTTCCTCGTAGAAGGTGTGCTGCAAGGCGAAGTTGAGATTCAAACCGGGAATGACTTCATACAAGATACCGCCACAAACAGTCTGGGCGTCCAGCTCCGCGGCTTCCGGTAGCATGTCATCCGGGTTTATGCCCGTATCGGTAAGCATGTATCCCACGCTTCCCTTCAGTTGAGGGTTAAAGGTATAGGTTAAAGCGATACCTAAATCATAGCTATCCCCGCCCTTGCTCTCGTCGCGGGGTGTCGTGGCCCGATCCTCCCAGGTCGCATTCTTCTCCAGATAGTAGGTATAGCTTGCCTCAACCAGGATCTTGGGTGTAATAGTGTAACCGACGCCAACCCCCAGCAAGCCGGGAAGATCTCTCCTCAGCTTTTCGCCCTGGGTCAGCAGAGGTGCAGGTAAAGTTTGCGTCTTTACCTTGGTTTCGAAATCAAGTTTTGTATTGGTTTCAAACCTGATACCGATGTTCCACTCCTCTGTTGGAGTAATGTTGACACCTGCGAAGCCTCCCCACCCATCGGCCGTTTCCTCATACTCTAGATCAACGATCGTACCATCCAAAGCAGGTAAAGGGGAACCAAGTGAAACCGAGCCCTTTGCCTCTTTTGTTGCGTCTATATATCGCACACCAAGGGATACCGAAACCATCTCATTAACCTCATAGGCCCCTCCCAGGGTGTAACCATAATAGTAGCTATTAGCTTCAAGACGTTGATTGTAGATAGCATTGAAAGCACCGCCCGACCCTGCTATTATTTGACTGGCAAGGCTGAATGTTGTCGCACTCCCCCGGTCATATTCCACCTTCCCGCCGCCAGCGGGTATGGTGAAGGCTGCAAAGGCCGCCCACTTCTCCGTCTTATAAACGCCAAACAGGCCAGGTATGATCGAAGGCTCATCAGATTCGTACTCTACACCCTGAATCGTATTCGAATAATCTTTGAGCGCATAGAAAATGGCGAGGTTTACGTACCCTCCGTCCTCCAGCTTCATCACACCAGCAGGATTGTAGGCCACCACATCTGCCGCATCGGTTGCCGCGTTTCTGCTGAAGGTTCTCAGATACTCAGCACTGAAATTCTGCTTATTGTCTATGCCGCCAGCACTAACGGAAGAAATTAGAAAAAAAACGAGACCTACCGCACCGAGAAAAGTGAAAAGCTTTTTCATGACACATCCTCCTCTTTAGGGTTCTCATCATAAAAGGCTCTATGTTTAAGCCTACAATCCTGGGATCGGCACTCTTGTGGGGCGTTTACCTGTACTGACTTAGAAAGGAGCTTCAAAAATTGTTTTGCACTATATACAGAATCGATACTATTAGTCAAAGGAAAAATATTTCTTACAAGACCTATCCATTACCCGGTGTTCGGGCTTTCTTACCCGGTGACCAAAAGGGTAAAATGACGATCTTAACCAAAGGCTCTGGCCTTATCATGTGGTCTGAATAGGAACTGGTTTAATTGGTTTGACTGGTTCGATTTGTTTGACTGGTTTTACTCCTCTGACTGGCTTGATCAATGAAACAAGTTAAACCTAACTTTCTCTGAATTGCCCACCCCCGTAAACCATCTTTTCCACCTTTTCATACACCAGCTCGGTCGGGGTTTTTCCTGTTTTCCTGGCTTGTTCAAGGAACTCCCTGAAATGAGTGCGACAGGGCAGCTCGATTTTGGGTTTTAGCTGTTCTTCGGTAGCCTCATCCTGTAGCTGCCACAGCACAGCGGCGGCTATGACCCCACCAGTATTGTGTGCCCAATCCGCAACAAAGAGGATTCCGGCATCGGCAACCTTTTTGGCCAGCTCAATTTCCCCCTCTTTACTGGTTGCCTTGAGCTGGTTATTGGCTGCCCCAAGTATTATCTTGAACTTGAACTGCGGTATCCTCTCCTCAGTTATGATGCCTCCCATGGCACAGGGAGAAAAGATATCGGCATCTACCGTATATATCTCATCTGGCGACACATCGCTGAATCTCTCTAAGCCGTATTTCTGTTTAAGTTGCTGCACCTTGCCTGGGTCTGTATCGGTAACGACCAGCCGAGCGCCATCATCCAGCAGATACTCAGCCAGCGGAAAGCCCACATGACCCAACCCCTGTATGGCGATTGTTTTCCCGGACAGGTCTTTGCTCCCGTACACGAAGTCGCACGCCTCTTTTATAGCCACAAACTCACCATAGGCAGTAGGGGTTCCAGTTGAAGCCAGAGGGCTCTTTGTTCCACCAATGAAGTTTCTGGTAAACCTCTCATGGATAACATCCACCATTTCCTCATCGAGCCCCATATCGGCTCCTACGAAAACCCGGCATCTATCGGGGATATAACTCAGAAAACCCATGGTCTCGAAGTCGTCTAATTTGACGGGTGCGCATTGCACGACCGTTTTGCACCCTCCATAGGGTAGGGCCGCAACTGCATTCTTATAGGTCATAGCACGGGAGAGATTGAGGCCATCTACTATAACATCTATCTCAGGCTCATTTAGGTCATGTCGGCGCATGGCTCCTGCTCGAAGGACATGCTGTCTATTCTCCAGACCCAGAGTGACACTATGTTTACAGAACGCCACGCTGATATTTTTCCTGCGATGATAAAAGAACTCAATGCCTTCATGTCTGCCCTCTGTCATAAGCTGTTCAATGTGGTCAAGATACTCCCCTAAACCGAGTTCTCTAAAATCGGCAACCAATCGTTCAGTACCTTCCGCTCTGTAATTCCGGGTCAGAATATCGAGGTAGGTAAAATCGGTGGTATATTTACTAAACTCGAGGTCGTCATCCCACTCCTTCATTCCCTTCAAAAAAAACCTTTTCTCTCTATGGTTAAATAAAATCTCCAGGCTCGTAAGGTCTTTCTTTTCTATGAAATCAAATATGCCATCTGCTTTCATTGTTTTGACCCCATGTTTTTTTATTGCCCAGGAGTTCGGCAACTATTTGCGTTCTCTTTCCTCAAACTCCTTGAGAGACTCCTGGCGCTCCTTGGTAAAAACACAGGCCAAACACGCCTCAATCTCATAGTCCATGAGCGCATCGAGGCTCACCTCACCCCGTGCCATATGGAGACCCCTTTTGATCATCTGAATGGAAAAAGAGGAGTTTTCCGCAATCTTTGCTGCCATTTCCCTGGCTGTTTCCATAAGCTGGTCAAGGGGAACAGCCTTGTTGACCAGCCCTATTCTTTCGGCCTCTTTCCCGTCAATATATTCCGCAGTGAAGAGAAGTTCTTTTGCCTTTCCCGGACCTATCAGATCTTGCACCAATCTCATTGCTCCCCCGGTAACAGAGGATGTAACCCTGGCCTCTGGGGAGCCAATCTTTGCCTCCTCTGCGGCAATTCGAATATCACAGGCAAGCCCCAGTTCGTATCCTGATCCGAGGGCAAACCCATTGATCGCTGCTATGGTCGGCTTTTCAAACCGGATAATCTTTCTGGAGGTTTCCTGAAGCTCCACCAGGTAATCCCGATACTCCTCTATGGTCCTATCCTTTGAATCCTTTAGGTCCGCTCCGGTTGAAAATGCCCTGCCTTCTCCGGTAACAATCAAAACCTTTATGTCAGGATCATTCTTGACATCCTCCAAGGCCGTCTGGAAATCCAGCCATAGCTGCTTGTTCATGGCATTCAGCACCTGGGGCCTGTTCAGTTTAATCGTGGCAATTCCAGCCTCTTTTTCATAGATAATGCATTCAAAATCCATTGCCTTCCTCCTCCCTTATTTAAGGAAATAAAAACTACTCAGCCACAGATTTACGCTGATTAGCGCTGATTTTTTTCCTTTTATTATCAAATACAAATCTCTTAAATTCTGGTTTTCTGCCGAAATTCAATAATAAGCCAACTTCAATATTTGTTGCCTTCAAGTAGTTGATTAATTGAGCTTCATAGGCAGGGTCAAGAGTACGAACTGCTTTTATTTCAAGGACTACTTTTTCCTCTACAATCAAGTCTGCCCTGAAATTTCCGATTATATTACCTCGAAAAAATACAGAAATATCTTTCTGCCTTTCTACGCATAATCCATACCCAGTTAAGACAATGTATAAGGCACTTTCATAGACAGATTCTAGAAATCCATCACCAAGCTCATTATAAACTTCAAAAAAAGCTTTAAGAATAATATCTGTGATTTCTTTGTGTTTGAAAGTATCTGCGCTCATCTGTGTGAATCTGTGGCTAATTTAACCAAGAATCATTCGTGAATCCACAATGGAGGCACCCTTTTCATGGACAATCACCGGATTTAGATCGATCTCCTTGATTTCAGGATTGTCAATAGCGATCTCAGAGAGCTTGGCCAGAATATCTTTGAGGGCATCGATGTCCTTCGGGTTCTCACCTCTTATCCCGGTGAGGATCTTATACCCCTTTATCTCTTCAACCATCTCGTCGATATCCTTCTGAGCCAGCGGGGCTACCCTGAAGGATACATCCTTCAGGACCTCAACGAATATTCCACCCAGACCGAACATAATAACCGGGCCAAATTGTGCATCCCGGATCATACCAATAATGCACTCCTGCCCGGGGCCAGCCATTGGTGAAATAAGGGTTCCTAAAACCCTCTTTCCGGTTGTCACCTTCTCAGCATTCTTTACTATCTCTTTGAATGCGCTTTCTACGTCCTTCCCATCCTTTAGACCCAGCTTGATTCCCCCTGCATCGGACTTATGGATAATGTCAGGGCTGACCACCTTCATTGCCAGGGGATACCGCATTTTGCTGCCTGCCTCAACTGCCCCCTCAGGCGTACCCGCTAATACTGCTTCTGAAAGAGAAATGCCATATTCTTCCAGCACCTCTCTCGACTCTGTCTCAAGCAGATTAGAGCGATTTTCCTCACCCACCTTTTTAAAGAGCTCTTTAACCTGAGCCCGTTCCTTGGCCTCTGCCGCGGGAATGCGCATTTGGCTGATCTTCTTCTGGTTGATGGAAAAGTGCATGAGGGCACTCAGGCACTGGGCAGCCCGTTCAGAGGATTCAATCACCGGGACCCCGGCGGTCTTCAATATATCCAGGGATTTTATCGGTTCTCTGGCAAAACTGGTGTGCACAAAAAGGGGCTTCTTGTACTGCTTCACCATTTCAACCATATCCTCTGAGGCCTTCTCCTCTAATTCAGCCACGTGGGATGCAATGATATCCTTAAAACCCCCAAAAAAGCCGGTTATGAATATGCCGTCAACCTGATCGTCTTCCATACAAACCTTGACACATTCGGTAATCATATGAGGATTTTCTTCGGCTGTTCCTCCGTAATCAATGGGATTACTGGCCGGCATGCCTTCCAGCAGAAAAGGCTTCATCCGTTCTTGGGTTTCTGCACTCAAAACAGGCACCTCCATGCCATATTTTTCGGCGTTATCTGCTGCGATGGAATTATCTCCACCTCCCTCTGACAGAATAGCTACCCTCTTGCCTTTGGGGAGAGGGCAATTGGCAAATGCGGCTGCCATATCAAACAGCTCATCTGCGTTAGATACCCTTACAATGCCGGCCTGCCTGAAAGCCGCATCCACAATGACCTCATCGCCTGCCAGCGAGCCGGTATGAGATGCAGCCGCCCGTGCCCCAGCACTTGATCTACCCACCTTAAGGGCAACAACCGGTTTTTTCTTTGCGGTGTCCCGGGCAACCCTGACCAGATTGTTTCCATCTTTAATACCTTCCAAGTACGTCATGATGACCTTGGTGTTAGGATCATCTTTCAGATAATCTATGTATTCATGAAAGTTAACTCCTACGGCATTTCCAACACTAATGATCTTGCTGAAGCCCACTCCTCTCATCCGGGCGTAATGGGTCAGGGAATCAATCACGTTGCCGCTCTGGGCAAGAACCGAGATCGGACCTCGTTCTATCTGGGGAACTCCCAAGAGATTCATCTCTGCTGAGGCGCTGAACATGCCGCTGCAATTCGGACCGATAACATACGCACCGGTCTTTGCCGCCTCGTCCAGAATTTCTGCCTCAATATTTTTCCCCTCTTCCCCGCTTTCTCCGAGCCCGGCGGTAATGATAATGATGCCCTTGGCGCCCATCTTTACGCTATCTGCCACTGCAGCGGTAAGAAACCGCGGTGCAACAACGATCATAACCAGATCAACCCCTTTATCAACCTCGGTAATGCTCGGATAGGCCTTTCGCCCAAAAAGCTCAGATCTTTTCGGGTTAATCAGATACACATCTCCCTTGTAGCCTCCTTCAAGGAGACTTCTCGTTCTCCTCTCTGAGGCCTTTCCTGGCACTTCAGAGGCTCCGATTACAGCCACCGATCGTGGGTTAAACACATTTTCCAGAGATCTTTCCATAAATCATCCTCCTAAACTGAGACCTTTACATAGGCCCTGCTCTGATAAAATTTGGCTTGGACTTCTTGTGTATGGGATGGAGGGCAGGCTCATATCTAGAGGCTTAAATGGAGGTGGCCAAATATTTGGAGTTTAAAGGGCGCTTTGTTTAAAGGTCACCGATATTTCATATCCATCTATCAACTGAGAACTTCAAGCTTAATATTTTTGCTCACTTCACACTTCTTACTGGAAGGGCCCTATAGTTTTTCTTAGTGAGCATAAGCGTTGAATAGTGATATCCCTTTCTGAAACTGAAGGCATAAGCCGAAATAGCCTGACTATCAATAGTCCAGACCCATGCGCAGCTGAGCCTTATTACAGGATGAATCCTCACATTTAACCCACAATCAGTCTCATAGCCTTCTAAATCCTTATTATATAACGTCTTAAGCTCGTGGATAGTCGGCAAACGCCAATCCGAATATTTATATCCGGCTATAGGCGGGTTCTTACAATATATCTGTGCATCATCCCAATTGATGTCCCCCATGTTGTCCGCTGCAGCCCACATCAGACTGGTGAGTGTATCAGTGACCGTTCCATCACCATTGTCGATGAAGCGTTCATCGGCCTGGATCGTGCTAACGAGAAAAACCATAAGTAGGCAAAATACTACTGATATGGTAAAAGATTTTTTAATCACCTCTTCCCTCCGTCTAAGAATTCCACGCCTGAGGATTGGCAGCATAATGCAACTATAGGTCAGAATCGGTGGCCGCCTTTGGAATGGGAACCACAAGCACAGGTCGTGTGCTCCGCCTGAGTACCTTTTCAGAAACCGATCCCAGGAAGGTATGACTCAGTATTCCCTTGCCATGGGCCCCCAAAATAATAATATCGTTGTTTAGCTTATCAGCGGTTCTCAAGATTTCATCCACTGCATCTCCCTCATGAACTAGAATAGATGAAACCAACTCATTTTCACCCCGGAGATCCTTGAGCTCTCTTTGGCTAAACTCATGTAACTTTGTTTTTATACTCTCGATGATCTCTCTGGATCTCTCCTCTCGCAGTTTATAATACTGTTCCTCCCCCATTTGGCTAATGATGGGGACCTCCATGGCTGAATCGATTGTGGGTAAAACATATAGGATGGTTATCTTTGCATCCAATGCCTCTGCCAAGGTTATGGCATAGCGGAATGCAAAGGTAGAATTCTTGGAAAGATCCGTGGCGTATAGAATCTTCTTTATTGATGGAAGCATTTTTTTCTCCTCTCTGGCATCCCCTAAACGGTTTCTCTGGCCAAAGCCCGGGCTCGTGGTAATTGGATGAGATAGAGGAACCCAATCAAGCCTACCCCGATAAGAGGCCAAACAACTTTATCCCCAAAATGCAGGTACTCCATAAATATTTGTGGTCGAAGCCCCATAAGGACTATCCCTGCTAAGAGAACAGATTCGTAAATCCTGTTTTTGGCTATAAAATAGTTTTGGGTCAAGGAGGCAAAGGCAAACATGGCCAAGACACCAGTTATAAATATAAACGCAACATGCCACAACGAGGTTATGCCAATCAGGAGCAGGTCGGAATTAAAGATAAACATAAAAGGAAGAATGGCTGTCCGGATATCATAGGTGAATCCCTGAATCCCGGTTCGAATCGGGTCTGATTTTGCAATGGCCGAAGCCGCGTATGCAGCCAGGCCCACTGGCGGCGTATCATCAGCCAGGATGCCAAAAAAGAAGCAAAAGAGATGGGCTGCCACAACCGGTATTACCAGACCGTAATCCTCCCCAAGTTGTAAAATGACCGGTACCGTTAAGGATGCCATAACGATGTAATTGGCTGTGGTAGGAAGCCCCATGCCTAAAATAAGGCTGGCGATGGCAGTAATGACGAGCAGAAACACAAGATTGCCCCCGGCAATGGTGTCAATCACCTCAACAATCAGTCCTCCCAATCCCATAGCAACCACACCAACGATGATGCCAGCGGTAGCCACGGCAACGCCTATTCCCATCATATTTCTCCCGCCTGCCACCAGCGCATCCCAGATCTGGCGAAGGCTAAGCTTAAAGGCACCCCAAAGAGACTCCTTGGCGATATATGCCCTGATCAAATTTTGCACCACAATCAATATAGCCAACACCTCAATTGCCCGATAAGCGGCAAGTTGCGGTGTATGGCGGAGGATCATCAATTCGTAAATAAGGTAAAACATGGGGATCAGAAAATGGAGTCCCTTCAAAAGAGTTCTAAAAAACTGAGGTAACTGCTCTTTTGTAAGTCCCTTCAAACCAAGCTTTGAGGCCTCTAAATGGGTGATATAAATCAGAGCGATATAAGAGATTATAGCTGGTATGAAGGCGGCCTTCACCACCTCAAAGTATGGAAGATTACAGTACTCGGCAATGATAAAGGCAGCTGCACCCATGATGGGAGGCATGAGCTGGCCGTTGGTGCTGGCAGCTACTTCAACGGCCCCTGCTTTATAATCCGGATACCCAACACTCTTCATAAGGGGAATCGTGAAGGTTCCGGTGGTCACGGTGTTAGCGATACTCGATCCTGAGACCAGGCCGGTCATACCGCTCGCCAGAACCGCAGCCTTTGCCGGCCCCCCTTTAAATCGTCCCAAAAGAGAGAAGGCGAGATCAATAAAAAATCTTCCGCCGCCCGCCTTGTCCAGCATTGAGCCAAACAGAACGAAAAGAAAAACAATCATGGCTGAAACATCCAGGGGAATACCATAAATCCCTTCGGTAGAGATAGTCATCTGGCTCATAAAGCGACGGAATGAAACCCCCTTAAAGGCGATAACATCGGGCATATAGGGGCCGAAAAAACTGTAAAAGATAAAGAGGCATGCAACAATAACCAGAAACGGCCCGAGGGACCGTCGTGCCGCTTCTAAAAGCAAAATGACGAGTGCAACTCCTACGATAATGTCCATAAGAATGGGTGCCCCCTGTCGCTCAGCCAATTCCGCGTAATTTATGGCAAGGTAGAGTGCTGCAAAGGCTCCAATAATGCCCAACCCCCAATCAATAAACGAAATCCTGTTTTTAACCGACAAAAAGGAAAAGATGCCTTTGAATTCTCTCTTTTTAAAGGCGGGGTGACTTAAATAGACCAGTATGATAGCAAAGGCCAAATGAATGGAGCGGACATAGATTGAATCCAGGATAAGAACCTCAGGAAGGGATAATTGAAACAGTGACCAGGCAGCAGCGATACAGGGAATGATATATCTGGTTACCCCTGAAAGCCTTCGTGAGCCAAACTCGGCCTCTTCAGCAATTCTCTCGGCGATTTTAGCCCCTTCATCAACCTCTTTGTTTTGATGTATGTCGGGTTTTTCCATACTCATAATTCCTCGATTAGTAATGTATTTTCTCTATCATCTCTTTTCGACCGAACAAATCTTAATGAAAATCGTTATCTTGATTGTATAGGAATTTTCTTTTTTGGACAGGCCTGCCCTGGCGCGGTGCAAGAAGTTTGGTTTAAATATCGTTATTAACTAATAAATAACGGCATCAGTGAACAAATTCCTTCACACAGGTCTGGGCCAGGGATAGACCTGCCCGCCATGCGAGTCCGCAAGGCGAGGCGGGCGGGCACGATGTTCAGGATATGAAGAAAATAAGAAAACCATGTTTATCCTGTCGAAAAAGTTCCGCCGCAGGCGGCTAAGTTCATATATGTCGGTTGCAATTCTCTGTTCAGACAGCATCCAAAAAGGGCGTGGTAAGTACCACGCCCTCTGTTCATTTACTTCAGGCCAACCTCTTTATAGTACCGCATGGCACCCGGATGAATCGGTGCGCTCAAGGCCTCCAGCATGTTCTGTTTGGTGAGCACACCATAGGCTGGGTGCAGTTTTTTGAAGTCTTCCAGATTGTCAAAAACCTCCTTGGTGATCGCATACACGACATCATCAGGCATGTCAGCATTCGTACAAAATGTTGTTTTCACAGCAAAGGTATCAACATTTTCCTTGTTTCCCGCCATGGGATAAAATTCTATCGGAATATAGGCCTTTGCATAAAAGGGCCACTTAGCAACAAGCTTATCGATGCATGCACCTGTTACAGGAACAAAATGCACCTTTCTTCTTCCACTGGTAGCCTCCTTGATGGACCCGTTAGGGTGTCCTACGGTGTAGAAAAAGGCGTCGATTCTTCCATCCTGAAGGAACTTGGCAGACTCATCAGCCTTGAGGCCCTCAGCCCTCAAGTCCTTGTTCCAATCAATTCCACAGGCCTTCATAGCATCTGTCGAATTGCCCCTTTGGCCAGAGCCGGGGTTTCCAATATTGACATGTTTCCCTTTAATATCCATAAAGGTCTCAATCCCCGTGTCATCTCCAGCCACCAGTACTATGGATTCGGGGTGAAAACTACAGATAGCGCGAAGCTTTTTCTGTGGCCCCTTGTCTTTCCAGTCTTTGAGGCCATTCCATGCCTGGTATTGCCGGTCAGATTGAATTAAGCCAAACTCGAGATCACCGGCCATGACCGCATTGACATTAAACACCGAACCCCCCGTGGACTCGACAGTCACCCTGAGATTATATATCTTCCTTTTCTTGTTAACAATCTTACCAATAGCACCACCGGTGGGGTAATAGATACCGGTTACACCACCGGTTCCGATGGTAACAAAAGTGACTTTAGCCGGGCAGGTTTCTACATGAACAAATGAAAACACCAGAACCACTGCCGCAGCTAAACCAAATAGAAGTACCTTTTTCATTCTCTCCTCCCTGTGCCGACCGCAGGTCGGCACTAACAAAAAATTAATGTATCTTAGGTTATCCCCTACCTCAAGAATTGATTACCTCACCTCCTTTCTTGTATGACTTTAATCGTTTTTCTCTAAGATTTTTGAATCTTGATGTCAACTAATTCCTGATTGAAACACTTCAATAATGCTCATCTTCGCCACTTGCCGCCTTAGGTTGAACACCAGATGCTGCGGTATTGGCCCCTGCACCGTATCCACATAGATCACGGGGCTAATGATTCGTGCTTCACTCACGAAATATACGTTTGGAATTCTTCTAAAGTGGTTTCGAGTCTATTTAAGGCAGATATAGCCTGATCTTTCTTCCGTAAGGCTATTGCCGTAATTAAGGCATTTATGAGACTCATAGGGGCGGTGTAGGATTCTATATACGTTGGGATATTTGTACTTGCAACAAGGGTCACATCCGCTAGTTTGGCTACAGGGGATAGCTCGCTATTCGTCAGGGCAATCACAGAGCCTGCCCTTTTCTTGATCTTCTCTGCAATATCAAACGACTCCCGGGTATATCGTCTAAAACTGATTACCACGAGAACATCATCTTTCGCTACTCCGAGAACCTGTTCGGGCATATCACCGATCCCTGGTTTAATCAATATTACCCTGTCCAAAAAAAACCTGAGATCAAAAGTCAGATAGAAGGCCAAGGCATAGCTGGATCTCAGCCCGAGAACATATATAGATCTGGCTGAGCACAATTCGTTCACTGCCTGTTCAAACAATCGATCGGAAATTGTGGCTGTTAGTGTTTGGATATTTTCTATATCGCCTTGCAATATCTCAGAAAAGACATTGCCGCGCGCTTTCAAATCTTCTGCTGATTCAGCCAATCTCTGGGTGGTAGAAAAGCTCTCCAAGACCTGCCGGGCAATTTCTCTCTTAAATTCTGAGAACCCAGAAAATCCAAGGTTAGTCAAAAATCGAGTTACCGTAGCCTCCGATACATTGGCGGTTTTTGCGATCTGAAAGGAGTTTAGAAGAAACACCTCATTAATGTTATGATACACATACTGGGCAACTTTCCGCTGGCTTGGCGTTAATTCCTGGAAGGTGTGGGAGATTTTATCGAGGATATTTTCCATCGGTTATTGTTGAAATTTTTTCATCAAATCCTAATTTAATGAAAACTCCTCTTCTCTTTATTATTTCTTTTCGCCCTTGTCAAGCTTTTTTCTTACACGCGGAAACTTTTTGACTTCGCTTTCTGTATTGTGATAGATTCCCTTCGGTTCATTATCAGGGCTTGTTTTGGGTCTTGCCTTGTTACCTGGTGAATGTTTCAATTTGAGAGTTTTGCAACAATCTCGTTGACAAAGCTGGAACCCAGAACCTATAACTTAGCAACGTCAAAAAGACCTGTTATCTTGGCTACCCTATTGACGGGGTCTTGCCCAAACGAAAATCCCTTTGAGCGGTCATTAAAACGTTTTTTGCTAAGAAATCTTGGCGAAGTGGAAGATAAGCGATGTCAACTGTTTGAGCTCCAAGGGCGAGTTTTGACATTGCCTGGAGGGAGCCTTAGATTTGTCAAAAAATGTTTTAGACCCAGTAAAAAGGGATTTTGGCAACAGCCTCCCAATTATTGATAGATAGAAACCCTAAGATTACAAATTATCATTTGAGGCATCATGAAGAAACCTGTGGTTGGATCAGTGCTGGTGCTAGGTGGCGGGATCACCGGGATGCAGACCGCTTTGGATCTGGCGGATTCAGGTTACTACGTCTACCTCGTTGAAAGATCCTCATCCATTGGTGGCGTTATGGCCCAGTTGGACAAGACCTTCCCCACCAATGACTGCGCCATGTGAATTATCTCACCCAAACTGGTCGAGGTCGGCCGGCACATCAATATTGAGTTGCTCACCCTCTCAGAGGTAAAGGCAGTAAAGGGAGATGCGGGAAACTTTGAAGTTACCGTTACCCAGCAGCCCCGCTATGTGGATATTGACAAGTGTATTGCCTGCGGGCTCTGTGCTGAAAAATGTCCCAGGAAGGTTGATGATGAATTCAACAGGGGTCTTGACAAGAGAAAGGCAATATACGTGCAATATCCCCAGGCTGTGCCCCTCAAGTATGCTATCGATGCTGAAAGGTGTATCTTTTTTGAAAAAGGAAAGTGTAAGGCCTGTGAGAAGTTCTGCCCCAGTGGAGCTATCGATTTCGAGGACAAAGAAAAGGAACTGACCCTGCGTGTGGGTTCTATTCTCCTCACACCTGGTTTTGAGTGTTTTGATCCATCCAGATATACTCAATACCGGTATGCCAAACACCCGAATGTGGTTACCGCTCTTGAATTTGAACGGATCCTCTCTTCATCTGGCCCTTATCGTGGTGAGCTTTTGCGCCCCTCTGATAAACGGGAACCAAAAAAGATTGCGTGGTTACAGTGCGTCGGCTCAAGGGATACGCATCACTGTGACCACAGCTACTGTTCCTCTGTGTGCTGCATGTATGCGATTAAAGAGGCAGTTATCGCCAGAGAGCACAGCCAGAACAACCTGGACTGCGCTATCTTTTTCATGGATATGAGGACATACGGGAAAGACTTTGAGAGATATTACAATCGGGCCAAGGAGGGAGGCATCAGGTTCATCAGATCAAGAATACCCACTGTTGAGGAAATACCGGGAACAGATGATCTGGAGGTGTCATACACCGATGAGGCCGGTAACCTTATTGATGAGCAATTCGATCTCGTTGTTCTTTCTACTGGTATGGAGATACCCAAAGATACGATTGGGAGGGCACACGAATTGGGTCTACACCTGACCCCTGATTCATTTGTTGAATCTACCTCTTTTAGACCAGTGAGCACCTCCCGCCCCGGCATCTTTGTTTCTGGCTGCTTCCACTCCCCCAAAGACATCCCCTCCTCAGTCACCGATGCTTCTGCCGCTGCTGCCCAGGCAGGCGCCCTGCTCACAGATGCCCGATTTAGCCTCTCAAGGGTAAAAGAGCTCCCCCCAGAAATCCCTCCTGTTGAGATTACCGGTGTGCGGCCTCGAGTTGGGGTATTTGTATGTAAATGCGGCACCAATATAGCAGGGGTAGTGGATGTTCCTGGTGTTGCTGAGTATGCAAAGACTCTCCCCTTTGTTGAGCATGTAGATCAGAATCTCTTCTCCTGCTCCCAAGACACCCAGGAGCAAATCACCGAGGCCATTAAAGACCATCACCTCAACCGGGTCGTGGTTGCCTCCTGTACCCCCCAGACCCATGAGGCCCTGTTTCAAGAGACCGTCAGAAACGCCGGGATCAACAAATACCTCTTTGAGATGGCCAACATCCGTAACCAGTGCTCCTGGGTCCATGCCGAAAACCCTGAGCAGGCCACCGAGAAGGCCAAGGACCTCATCAGGATGTCAGTTGAGAAGGTAGCCCTGCTTGAGCCCTTAGAAGAGTTGGAGCTTGAGGTAGACCAGGCAGCCCTGGTAATAGGTGGGGGTATTGCCGGGATGGCTGCTGCCCAGAACCTGGCAGCCCAGGGCTATAGCACCTATCTAGTGGAGCGGACCAACCAACTCGGCGGTAATGCCCTGAAGCTCTTTCAGACCTGGAAGGGGGAAGATATCCACAAAAACACCCGCACCCTCATTGATGCCATAGAGAAAGATGAGCGGATCACCACCTTCCTCAATGCTGAGATTACGCACACACAGGGTTTTGTAGGGAACTTCACCACCACCATCACCATCGATGGGGAAGAGGAAAAGGAGATCACCCACGGGGTAGCTATTATTGCCACCGGTGCCACCGAGCTCACCCCCACTGACTACCTCTACGGCAAAGACCCTCGGGTTCTCACCTCCCTTGAACTGGATACCCTGTTTAAAGAAGAGGATCCGAGATTACATGAGATACAGACCTGTGTATTTATCCAGTGTGTGGGCTCCCGTATCCCTGAGCGGCCGTACTGCTCAAAGGTCTGCTGCACCCACTCGGTCGTGAGTGCGCTGCACCTCAAGGAGCTGAACCCCCGGATGAATGTCTTTGTGCTCCACCGGGATGTGAGAACCTATGGCCTGAGGGAGGACCTCTACAGAGAGGCCCGGGAAGCGGGGGTTGTGTTTATTCGGTTTGATAATGAGAGGGAATTTACCGTCGACAAGATTGATGAAAAGCTCTCCGTTCGGTTTACCGATTATACCCTGAGGCGGCAAATACAGATTGGGCCCGACCTTCTGGTTCTTGCCTCCGCAACAGTACCGAGAGATGAAGAATTCCTGGCCCAGCAGTTCAAGATACCGGTTAACGAAGACGGTTTCTTTGTTGAGGCCCACGTAAAACTCAGGCCCGTTGATTTTGCAGTAGATGGGGTGTTTCTGTGTGGTCTTGCCCATTCTCCCAAATCCATTGATGAATCAATCGCACAGGCCCAGGCAGCCGCTGCCCGGGCAGTAAGCCTGCTGGCACAGAAGACCATTCACACCAGTGGAACCATAGCGGTGGTCAATCCCCTGTATTGCAGTAGCTGTGGTGTGTGTATAGCCATCTGTCCCTTTAAGGCACCGGCATTCGAT
>CP070673.1:4526031-4528912 GCA_020351915.1 Deltaproteobacteria bacterium | reverse complement strand
CGCATAGAGCAGCATTGAGCCGTGTCCCGCGGAGAGAATAAAGCGGTCTCGCTCTACCCAGTGAGGGTTGCCAGGATTGTGCTTGAGATGCCTACTCCACAGGACATAGCCCATGGGAGCCGCCCCCATCGGCATGCCTGGATGGCCTGATTTTGCCTTCTGTATCGCATCTGCAGCTACAAACCTGATCGTGTTGATGCACCTTTGGTCAAGCGAAGCCTGGTCACACATTACAGTTCCTCCTTTTGTGTCTGTGTCAATTTTGGGCTAGCTCCAAACCGTGAAAGGCAGCGCCAATGAGTGCGATCTTGGGATTCATAATGACATGTACCGGTAGTCGGGCCACCAGCTCGGAAAAACGCCCCTTACGGGAAAAGCTCTCGATGAACCTTTTACTTTCGAGCGCGGGAATAATCCGCGGCGGAATGCCGCCGGCAAGGTAAACTCCGCCGGTCGCCAGTACCTTGAGCGCCAGATTACCCGCCTCCGCTCCAAGAACTGAGACAAAGATATCGAGTGTGGTCTTGCAGAGCTCGCAGGGCCTCTTGGTGTCAAGCGCCGCGTTGACAATGAGGGGTGTGGGATCAGTTGCCGCCTTGAGCTGCCCTGCCAGCCAGGCCGGCTCACGAGCGTAGCCCCGATCCTTGAGAAAGGCGTAAATGTTCGGCAGACCATGGCCGGAGCAAATACGTTCATAGCTTACGTGTTCCATGGTTTCTTGGAGATATCGCAAAAGATCAATCTCCAGGGAGTTGGTGGGGGCAAAATCACCGTGCCCGCCCTCTGAGGGGTGTGCCCGGTAACGCTTGCCATCCCAGGTGAGAAAGGCCTCCCCCAGGCCTGTGCCCGGCGCAATGACGGCCACCGGACCTCCGGCAGCTTTTAATCCCTCATTTATGGTGTGGAGATCCGCTACCTTCTGGTGCGGCACTCCGTAAGCAATGGCCTCCAGATCGTTGAGCAGATGAACGGACCTCAGCTTTAGCTCCTTACCAAGCTTCTTTTCGTCAATGATCCACGGCAGGTTCGTAGTCTTGACTTTGCCTTTAACCACGGGACCTGCGATACCGAAGCTGGCGGAGTCCACACTGAGCTCCGACCGGGAGAGGAATTCCTTTACGAGTGCCTCGAGACTGGAATAGCGAGCGCTCGGAAAGGTGGCCTCGATAAGCGGCTCTCTCGGCCCTTTCTCAGGTGAGTAGATGCCCACGCTGGTTTTTGTGCCGCCGATGTCTCCGGCAAGGAGCATGCTCCTCCCCCCTTAAAGTATGGGAACCTGAACTCAGGTTTCGATAGCGCCGATTCAGGTGAAGCCCTCGCCAGCGGTACACGTATAGCAGTGATCAGCCACGGCAACGGGACTACCCTCCCTCGGCAGGCTGGACATTTCGGAAACGTGGGTCCTTCGTCCCCCCATGAAGAGCCCTCTCGCTAGATTGAAGTCACAATCGTGGATATATCCATCCCAGGAGACGGATACAAGGTTGCGACACATCAACCCTTCAACGGCGCAGGGATTGAAACTCGAAGCAAGCCTCGTTAGGTAACTCTCGAAGTTACCCGATTGTAAGAGCCATTGGCGAAACCTCCCCAATGGGACGTTGGCGAAACTGAAAAGGCTATTAAAGGAGATTCCCCACTTTTCGTTCAGAACCTGGCGAAATCTTTTCTCTGTCTGTGATTGAGAGGGAGGGAGAAATGCCCCCGTTGGGTTGGATACCAAATTGAGCTCAAGGCCAGACCCGTCCTGTCCGTAACCCATGGCATTGAGCTTCTTGAGAGCAGCAATACTCATCTGAAAAACTCTTCCCCCTCTCTGCGAGTCAGTCTGAGTTTCGTTGATGGAAGGGAGCGAGGCGACGATCATCACCCGATGCTCTCGTAAAAGATCCATGAGGTGGTCTCGTTTGCCGTCATTCAGTGCAGATAGGTTTGAGCGGAGCATGATCCTCGGAGCAAGCGGCGACAAACGCTGAATGAGGGAGGCGAGATTCGAGTTTAGCTCGGGAGCACCTCCGGTGATGTCGATGGTCTCAAAATGACAGCGTTGGGCATAGGCAACCACCTCATGTGCAGTTTCTGAGTCCATGATCTCCTTGCGGTCAGGTCCGGCGCTGAGGTGGCAGTGTCGGCATCTCTGGTTGCACAGCAGCCCCAGGTTAACCTGAAGGGCCGTTGTCCTCGCTTTCTCTAGCTTGAGCCCATGTTTGGCAAGGGTTAGCCGGAAGGGCTCCACCGTTATAGCGCCCTCACTGGATGTCTCCTTATTCTCTTGTAATGCTTGCACAGACGCTATCTCTCTCCTTACTGAGCTTTCGCTACATGGACAGCCGCTCAGCTATGTTGCGCATCTGGATGCCGTGGACAAGTGAGGCTCCGCCTCTTATGGCTGTTGCCACGTGAACGGCCTCTGTCATCTCAGCTGGATTAGAGCCTTTTTCAAGGCACGCCTGCGTAAAGGCATCAATGCAATAGGGGCACTGTATAGTGTGTGCTACGGCAAGACCAATGAGAGACTTCTCCCGCTCGGTGAGCTCGCCTTCGGCAAATACCGTTTGGTAGTAATCAAAGAACTTTTTGGCCAGAATCGGGACCTCTTTCCCGATCTCCTGGAATTTCGTTAAGTCCACTGGGTCATAGTAAGTGTCCATGACTAAACACCCCCGCTCAGTTAAAGGTTGAGGTATAAGAATACTAAATTTATGGACCGTGAAATCCATCCCTATGAACCCGTATACCTTACCTTTTTGGGTTATCAGAGTCGAAAAGATGGCGGCAAATAAAATAACCGTGAACGCCTCCACGCTGGGCCTGCATGTGAATCGGTAGACCCATGGATTTCGAGTAGGTGCGCTGGATCTGCCACAGAGCCAACTTTGGC
>CP070673.1:4504721-4525931 GCA_020351915.1 Deltaproteobacteria bacterium | reverse complement strand
AAGGATGGGGATGGTTTTGCTTTGTCCTTATTCCCTATCTGCAGTAGGGTGAAGTACCTAGACAGCCGTCACTAGACACCGTCCCTTGATTTCCCTGTCTTTCTCACTTATAATAACAATGTCCGAAACTGGGTGCTTCTCAAAAATAGTACTTACTAGACGGTGCTATGAACTGAAACCCAGAACCCCATTTTCAACCGGGGGAGGTGGGGTTTGACTTTTGGAGCTCAACTCAACGACCTCAAAACTTGAATTGAATTCCAAGATGTTAGCTTATTCTTGCCTTATCGAGACGGCTCTATATCGGTTTCATAATATCATGGGAAAATAACGGAGAAAGGGATTCACAAAGTGCGATGCCCAGGAACGTCTCCATAAAGCCTTTCCTGCTCTATTTTTCAGTGGTAGCCCTTTTAATTATTCTTGCCTACCGAGGCATAGATCATTCCCTGGATAAGATTGAAAAACGTGGGTACGTGACACTCATAACGACCAATGGCCCCACAACCTACTATCTGTACCGAGAAGAGGAGATGGGGTTTGAGTATGATTTAGCCAGGGCATTTGCTGACTACCTGGGAGTAGAGCTAAAGGTGTTAGTAGCAGAATGGGACGAAATGATCCTTTTGCTCAGAAAGGGTAAAGGTGATTTTGTCGGGGCAGGCTTAACCACTACGGATGAGAGTAAAAGAATAATCGAGCTTTCAGAACCCCACTTTACGGTTTACCACAATATTATCATCCACAAAAATGACCGAGAAATAACTGACCTAAAGGATCTGGATGGCGAAGTAATCCACATACGGCGTAGAAGTTCTTGCGAGGAAAGTCTGAAAGAGCTTGTTGAGCAGGGTTATGATTTAGAGATCAAGCTCCATGACAATGTGCCAACGGAAGAATTGATCAGCCTGATTGCAAGCAGAAAAATTAGGGTAACTGTTGCAGATTCAAACATTGCCCTGCTGAGCAGAAGATATCACCCTGACATTAGAATACCTTTTACCCTCGACAAGAAAAAGTATCTTGGATGGGCAGTCCGAAAAGGAAACAAAAAGCTCCTGAGTGCTATTAACAGATTTTTAGATGAGATAGAGGAAAATGGAATATATGCAAAAATATATGAAAAATACTATTCTGACATCGAGATATTTGACTACGTCGATATCAAAAAATTCCACCGAAGAATCCAGACGAGGCTTCCAAGATTTCAAGCAATAATAGAGAAGGCTGCGGAAAAGTATGACTTTGACTGGCGTTTGATAGCAGCAATAGCATACCAGGAGTCGCACTTTAGGCCCAGGGCCCGAAGCAACACCGGAGTAAGAGGACTTATGCAACTGACTCTTAGGACGGCCCGTGACATGGGCATCAAAAACAGACTGGACCCCAAGCAGAGCATTTACGGAGGGGTAAGGTACCTCAAGCATATATATAGCCGGTATGATGATATCGAAGGATGGGATAGGATGTTGATAACGCTTGCGAGCTACAATGTTGGTCCAGGACACATTTCGGATGCAAGACAACTCGCTCGCGAAAAAGGACTTGATCCCAACAAATGGTCATCATTAACTGAGGTGCTACCACTGCTTTCGTACAAGAAATATTACAAACAGACTCGGCACGGCTACTGCCGCGGAAGTGAGCCTGTTGAGTATGTTAGAAGGATCGTGTTGTACTACGATATCTTAAAAATGCTGGCAGTAAAGGAAGCGCCTCACGGTGTCTGAGCCTTGAGTCGCCTTTTCCCGGCCCACTGACCAATCATGCCCATCAGTCTTTCGAGCACCGCAACCCCCTTTTCCAGTATTTATGATCTTGACACCGAAAAACCATTTTCTTATACATTCTTGTACAAATAGGATACTTCTTGTTGAAGGCCCTTTGACGCAGTAGATAGAACCTGAAACGGAGAGGATAAAGGTATGATCCATGTCGAAAACCTCACGAAGTATTTCAATGAGCTCTGTGCAGTGGATCGGATCACGTTCGATATTCAGAAGGGCGAAATCCTGGGGCTGCTCGGGCCCAATGGGGCGGGCAAAACTACCTTCTTACGGATGCTGACGGGGTATCTCCGTCCCACTTCCGGCACCATTCGAGTTAAGGACTACACCATTGATGAACATTTGCTGGAGATAAAGAAGCTCCTCGGCTATTTACCGGAATCGGCCCCGTTGTATCACGATATGCTCGCGTATGATTACTTAAACTATGTTGCTGACGTCAGGGAATTTCACTCAGAGCAAAAGCTCTCCAGGATTCGCCGCCTCGCCGACCTTTGTGGTCTCAACGAGGTTATGCATCAGCCCATTGGTGAGCTCTCTAAGGGGTACAAACAACGGGTAGGTCTGGCGCAGGCAATGATGAGCGATCCTGAGATCTTGGTGTTAGATGAGCTCACATCGGGCTTGGATCCCAATCAGATTGTAGAGATTCGGGAGATCATCAAAAAGATCGGGAAGAGGAAGACGATCGTCATCTCCACCCACATTCTGAGTGAAGCGGAGGCGACATGCGATCGCATCGTCATTATCAATCGAGGCAGAATTGTTGCCGACGGCAGCACCGAGACCATCAAGCAAACTGCGAGCGGCGAGTATCTGATTAACGTTTCTCTTCAGAATACTGACTTCAAATCTGCGGAAAGGGAATTGAGTTCCCTTGATGGTATTGTGGACATTGCGCTCCGTAATGAGGAGGAGGGCATTTTGGGGGTTAGGCTTACCTGTAAGTCCTCTGCCGATATCCGCGGCGAAATCTATCGGAGAATCAAACAGACTGACTGGATTCTTCTGGAATTCCATCAGGAGACCGGATCTCTAGAAAACATATTCCGACGACTCACTCAGGAGAACTGATATGCGACAGGTTACTCGTATCTTCCGGAAGGAATTCAAGGCCTATTTCATTTCCCCCATTGCCTATATCGTCATAGCTGTTTTCCTGCTGGTGACAGGATGGTTCTTTTTCACGCCCTTCTTTCTCTTCAACCAGGCGACTCTCAGGAACTTTTTCGCACTGCTTCCCCTTGTCTTTTCATTCGTGGTTCCGGCTGTCACCATGAGGCTGTTCTCGGAGGAGTTGAACGTCGGATCCTATGAGATCCTTTTGACCATGCCGGTGACCATTCTTGACATAGTCTTAGGAAAATTCCTGGCCAGCGTAGTCTTCGTGGCGGCAATGTTGATGCCTACCCTCGCATATCCCGTCACCGTTTCCCTGCTTGGTCAACTCGATTGGGGGCCGATTTTTGGCGGATACGTGGGTGCTGTTTTTCTGGGCGCCGCCTTTTCTGCCATTGGGCTGCTTGCGTCGTCGCTTACCCGTAACCAGATCATCGCCTTTATCGCTGGCATGACCATCTGCTTTGGTCTGACCTTGATTGATAAGATGCTCTTTTTTCTTCCTCAGTCACTTCTCGGAATTCTGGGATATCTGGGAGCGGACTACCACTTTCAAAACATCTCAAAGGGCATTGTTGATTCTCGAGACGTCCTTTACTTTTTGAGTGTCTGTTTTGTCGGGCTCTATGCGACACAGCTAGCCATGCAGGAAAAACGTTAGGGAGAACAAAAAATGGGCATGAAGAGCAGATCAGGAAAATACGTTAAATTCTTAGCCTATCTTGTTGTCATTGTGCTCATAAATGTGGCTGGGATTACTTTATTTCTCAGACTGGATCTGACAGCAAACAAGGTATACTCCATCTCCGAAGCAAGCAAACAGGTTGTATCCACCCTGTCCGAGCCCCTTACCATCAATGTCTTTTTCACCAAGAACCTCGCCGCTCCCTATAACAATACCGAACGATATCTCCGCGACCTGTTGGAAGAATATGCTCTATACGCCAATCGGTATTTCAACTACCGCTTTTATGACGTGAGCCCGGAGGCAGGGGACATTAGTCGTGAAACGAGGGAAAATCAGGAGCTGGCGAGGGGCTACGGTATCCATCCCGTTCAGATTCGGGTGATTCAAAAGGACGAGGTTAAATTCCAGAAGGCTTACATGGGCCTGGTGATCATTCACGGCGACCTCCTTGAACGGATCCCGACCATTACTTCAACCGAAGGCCTTGAGTACAAGCTGACAACGACCATAGAGAAACTCAACAACAAGATCAGTGCCCTTTTGGGCCTGCCCGAAAAGATCCGCGTCAAACTCTATTTATCCTCCTCCCTTGAAATAGTTGCTCCATATCTGCACGTAGGCGACCTGGCAAAACTGCCCGGGAGGCTGGAGGGAATCGTTAGAAAGTTAAATGACAAGAACTATGGAAAGCTGGAATTCGAATACCTCGACCCTACGAAGGATGAGGGCCTTGAGGACGAATTACAGAAACATCATATTCTGAGCCTCAAGTGGCCGGCCCTTTCCGGCGGGAAAATACAGCCGGGCAAGGGATCTATTGGTATGGTGATGGGGTACGGGGACCGGTCGGTTGAAATCCCATTGATTCGCGTGCTCCGGGTGCCCCTCATCGGTACGCGGTATGAGTTGACCGACCTGGACAAGATGGAGGAGATTATTAACGAAAACGTGGAGTCGATCATAGACATCAATCAAGATCTTGGTTATCTTGCCGATCACGGTACCCTTAAGCTCGGCGGCACACCGACGGCAAATCGCCGGGAACAACGGAGGGAGGAGACCCTATCCACGTTCCGAAACCTCATATCACAGACGTACACTATAAAAGACGTTAGCTTCAAGGATGGGGCCATACCTGAAAGCATCAACTGTCTCATAATAGCGCGGCCTACCGAGCCCTTTACCGATTACGAGCTTTTTCAGATCGACCAATTCCTGATGCGAGGAAAAAGCCTGGCCTTTTTTCTGGATGTCTTCAAAGAGGTCATGCCCTCGGATCAGCAGGGCAGATCATTTGAAGCTCCCCGGTATGTTCCCGTCAATACCGGCCTTGAGAAACTGTTGGATCATTTCGGTATCCGCATCAGGAAATCCTATGTTATGGACGAGAATTGCTACAAACAGACTCTGCCGGCCGGGCTGGGAGGCGGTGAGCGACCCATATACTTTGTGCCCGTCATAAAGAACCGGTTTATCAACCAGGGTCTGGGTTTTATGAAGAATATCAAGGGACTGATCACCATGAAGGTCTCGCCCCTCGAGTTGGATGCCAAACGTGTCGGTGAAAACGGGTTGCAGGCCCATGAGTTGTTTGCCTCATCGGAAAAGTCCTGGGAGATGAGCGGGCGGATCAATCTCAATCCCATGTTCATCAGGCCCCCTCAATCGGGCGAAGGGCAGCAAAGCCTGCCGTTGGCCTATGTGCTTGAAGGGGGGTTTCCCAGTTATTTTGCCGATAAACCCATACCGGAGAAGAAATCAGCAGAAAAAGATTCGGGGAAGCCAGAGGAGGAAGAGGTAGGCGCTCAGAAGGCTGAAGTTGACCTCTCAAAGATCGAGAGCAAGGGCAGGGTTATATCAAAGGGTAAACCCGGCAGGGTACTGCTCGTGGCATCCTCGGAGATGCTCAAGGATAATTTGCTGGACGCAAAAGGTAGAAGTCCCAATGCGACGTTTATCATGAATGTGTTGGATTCCCTGAACAACCGCGAGGGGATCGCTGTTATTCGAAGCAAAGAGCAGCGATTTAACCCCCTCTACGATGCCAAAGCCGGCACCAAGACCCTTGTCAAATCATTCAATATCGCAGGCCTTCCAGTACTGGTAATCCTTTTCGGGGTTTTCGTCTGGGTGCGCAGGCATGCCCGAAAGAAACAAATCCAGATGATGTTTCTGAAATAAGGAAGGAAGCCCATGAAGATAAGAAAGGAATACATCATACTTGTCGTGGTCATTCTTGCGCTCTCCCTGTACCTGTTATTGCGAAGAGAGGACAGGACCCACTATCAGCTACCGAACCTGCCCAGAGTCGCAAGGGCAGATATCTCAAAGATTGAGATCTCCAAAAAAGGCATCGCTATCACCCTGAACAAAAGGGATAATATCTGGCGGATTGCCCCGCACGGTTATCCGGCTGATGCGGGTAAGGTAAAAAACATGCTGAATACTATTGAGAAATTGACCCTCACGACCCTGGTATCAGAATCAAAAAACTATAGCCGCTATGATTTGGACGATGGCAAAAGGCTTACGATCAGAGCCTGGATTGGAGATACGCTGAAGCGAGAATTCGCAATAGGTAAGGTTGCCCCGTCCTACCGACACACCTTTGTGCAGGTTGGAGGAGATCACCGGGTCTATCACGCCGGAGGGAATTTCAGGGGCATTCTTGATCAGACAGCAGACACTATCCGGGATAAGATGGTCCTAGAATTCGAGAAGGCCGAAATTCAGGAGATTCAAGTTAACAAAGGCGGGGAATCGGTGGTCTTCGGCCGGAAACAGGTACCCGTGGAAATAAGGGTTGACCAAGATACTGAGGCCTCGAGCCCTCCTGGTTCAAAGACGGAAACCCTATGGGAAAGTGCTGAGGGTCAAAGGGCTGATGAGACTAAGCTGGATCGGCTTCTCACCACCCTGTCGAACCTGCGCTGCGAGAAATACGTGGACGATAGGAAAAAGGAGGAGTTTACCGAACCCGTTTACACTGTTCAGCTCAGAGGGGTACAGGAGTACAGTCTGTCAATTTTTGACAGACTGAACAAAGACGCCAAAGCCTACCCTGCCATTTCCTCCGTAAATGATTATCCATTTTTGCTTCAGGAACGGCAGGCCCAAAACATCATGATCGATCCCAGGGAGATGCTCGCAAAGCCTCAAGAACAGGGAGCTGAAAAGGAGGAAAAAGACTAGATTCGCCTGCAAATCTACTCTAGGTAGGAGAAAGCCCCATTCGTTTCCTCTGAAACAGAAAAGCCTATTGATGTGCCAGTTTCCGGTCATGTAGGGATCGGTATTTCTGCTGGAAACCTTGCATGAATCCTATCCGGCGGCTTTTAGGGGCATAATGGACACTGATCCGCCGTGCAGGAGGAACTCTGTAACCAATGTGGCCTCTGCGTTGACGCCTGTCCCGGTGAAGCCCTACGATATGCGCGGCGGTTTATTGGGGCCTCGCCTGAAGAGCAGAAGGCCCTGCTTAAAGTCCCCACCCTCTTACATCTCTATCAGGCCCAGTTTATTGGATTTCAGTATACCCGTTTCAAATGCATGGCCGCGTGCCCGGCCTTCATCCTTATTCCGTCGCTCCGGTTGTATATCCCTTGACCTTCAGGCGATCATTGCCTATACTCAGGTCGTGAACAAATGCATTCCCTTTTGTATGGTCCTTAACTGAGGGTGCTATGAGCTTGAATTCGTGAATCCCATTTCTCGTTCGGAGAGGTGGGATTTTGTTTTTTCTCCATCGCAATTACAGACATACTAAGCACGGCATTTCATTGTTTGCATTGTACATAACCGAGAAGGGTCTAGGATGGTCATGAGGTCTTTTCTTCTGTTCCGAGGCTCTCCCGCTGCGCGGGATCTTTTCTCCGACTTATCTGCATCCCGCTAGCGGGAATCCGCATTCTCTGCCCACAAGTCGGGAGAGCTGCGGCTTCCCCCTCTGATAAGTCGTGAAGAGCACAGCGGCCTCCCACCAGTCACACCAGAAAAAACCTCATGCCCCTCCCGATATAGCAAACTATTTGATGCTCTCAGTAGTAATAACCAAGAATTCTTCATCAAAACAAAAGGAATTCAAAATAAGAACGGGAGAGCACGAGCAGGTTTAAAGAAAGATGATCTTTTGATGGGAGACCATGATGATTAGTAAGATCATCTCTGGTGGTCAAACCGGTGCTGACCAAGCCGCTCTTGATGTTGCGATAAAATTTGGTATTCCCCATGGTGGTTGGATAGCAAGGGGAAGGAAAACTGAAAATGGGAGGCTGCCAGATAAATATCAATTACAGGAGATGGTAACTTCCAGTCATGCCAAACACGCTGAACAGAACGTAGTAGATTCGGATGGTACCCTTATTATCTCGCACGGAAAGCTCACGGGCGGCTCTGAGTATACTCGAAGAATGGCCATGCACCATGGGCGCCCGTGGCTCCATATAGACCTTAAGAGGACTGTTGCTTTTCAGGCTGCCCGGCGGATTAGGTCGTGGATCAAAAGCGCCAAGATTGAGATTCTGAACGTTGCAGGCCCGAGGGCGAGCAAGGATTCGGAGATATACCAGGACACGGCAGACATCTTGGAAATAGCCTTCTACATTGATTTTATCGATATCAGTATGCCTCCTCCTTTCTCTGTTCCCATCCGTACCAGGGCAAGGATGGAGAACACTCATTTTCCCCGAACTGTGGATCAAGCGGTTACCAGACTCATGTCTGATTTGTCATTGCGGGATAAGACAAAGATGGCCAAACTGAAAGACCAGGAGTCGGTGGCCCTCTACTTCTCTCTGGGTGAGTACATCCGAAATGCCTTCGGGTTATGGGGCGGGAACAAAGAATTGATAGAGTCGTGCTGTTCCCTGTCAGGTATAGCTGATCTTCAGGAAGATGATGCTTCGGCCTTTATCATAGGGGAATTACTGAAAAAACTGCGTGAAACCTACACGTTGAGAGTTGTCAAGTAGGTGCCTTGGTCTGCCTGCATATACCTCCTGAGGCGTTAGTGACAGGAAAAAAACATGCGTAACGAGGAGAATGGTATGAAGGATGAGGACAAAAACATCTGCGAGTTATGCCATAATGTGACCAACAGCTTTAGAAAGTGCGAAAACTGCGGTTGGATCCGCTGTGATGATTGTCTTGCTGTGGCAGATAAGGTTGTAAAAGAAACGATCCATAGCTCTGTCTGTCCAAATTGTGGGAGTGATAAAATCGCTGTATACGATCACGGTAAGAAAGCACCTCGATAGAAATGATAAGAATTATTGCCTCTCTATGAGCCTCAAGCTTCGTTAGGACTGGGATCTCTCAGGGGGGTTAATCGATTTATGACAGCTCACCAAAGAACTATCTACAATCATTTTTCTAGAATCGCCTGTTTTTATAGACTTATAAGAACAACAGATGTACAACCAATCCGCTATATTGGCAAAAAGCTAAAAGGCTCAAAGGCAATAAGAGCGGCTGATATCGGATGTGGTACTGGGCGGTATGACTTATTACTTTTTAGATATTTGAATAACCTCCATTTGACGTGTATCGACATCAATGAATAAATGTTAATGCAGACCACGGCATTTCTAAAAGTCCATGGGATACACAGGTTTATCACTGTGAAGGCTCAAGCCCATGACCTACCCTTAAGAGACAACATGATAGACTGTGTCTTCTCTTTTAATGCCGTTCATCATTTTGATTTTCACAGGTTCATTGAAAAGGTGGCCGGGGTAACCAGACAAGGTGGATTTGTTTTTATTTATACTCGCCTTCAAAGTCAGAATGCGAGAAATATCTGGGGGAGATACTTCCCTCTGTTTATAGAAAAAGAAAAACGCCTTTATGAATTAGACGACATTGCTGAAGCTGTAGATTCAACAAGATGCTCAACCATAGAAGACATCAAAAAATTCAAGTTCAAGAGAAAGGCTACTTTGGATCAGCTTTTGGATAGGGTAAGAAAAAAACACTATTCGACCTTTTCTCTGTATAGTGATCACGAGCTAATAGATTGCCTTAGGGAATTTAAGGAAAAGATTGTTCATCATTTTACAGACCGTGACCGCATTGAGTGGTTTGATGAGAACATTTTGATCGCACTGAGGCTCAGGCCAAAGACCATTTGACCAAACTAACAAACACCTGATCCGCTGGGCCACTATGCTAAGATCACATACTCCTTGACCTCCATGTCTGCCTACCCTATACTCTTACTGGTGCAAAAGAGCTATCTTGTTGAGGATAACCCTTAGCTGAGGGTGCCATGATCTGAGGTTTAAAGCCTCACTTCTCATTTCTAGGAGTGGGGTTTTGATTTTATGGAAGCCTGAGTCTTTTGACTCTTATGAGCCATTTCCAAACAGAAAGGATAGAAGCAATGACACGAGATGCGAAAACCATGAGAGCACAGAACCTCCTTCTGGTTAGCCTATTTATGCTTATTACCCTCTTTGCAGCATTTCACGAAGGGTATCTTCCCTTGCTGAGTGCCGCCTTTTGGATCTCGCTCATTGCTGGTTTTGCAATATGTGTATGGCTTGCCTTGAGCGTGTCAACGCGACGTCTCCTCGCCCTCATGCTTGGGATATTCATCATTGAATATGTTAAAGAGACTATCGGAATGAGGTCGAGAATATGGAGTTATCATGGTGTTGAGGGCCATTACACTTTTGTTGTCTGGACGTGGGTATTGGCAGGCCTGATAGTATATACCCTTTCAACTCGGGTAGTGACAAGGCTGATCCGAAAGCTTAAACACCCTTTGCCCAGATGGTTAAACCCGGTAATCCTGGCGCTTATCGGTTCACTCATCCCCTTAACCCTGGCGGACTACTGGGGTGGGGCAGGGGTTTTATTCTGGTCATTTTATGCTGTACTCTTCATAGCAGGCATCTCAGTATCCACCAGGATGGACTTTCCTGTTTTCGCCGGTATTGTTATTACAGCCTGGATTATTAGCAACCCCAGTGAGTATGTAGGGTCTGTAGCCAGCAGGGTATGGACCTTTACCCATAACCCTGATTATCCCCCATTCTTCCTGCTTTTTGGCTGCTGGCCGCTGGAGATATTGGTGCAGTATTCCCTTTCGGCCTTTTTGGCTGATGAACCCTTGGATAAAGATACCTTTTAGATATAAGGAGAATAACCATGATCGAGGTGACCAGAGAAGAAAGACACCTGAAGATCCTTATGGTAATCAGTGCCGTAACCTACGTTGTGGTGGGGTTTGCCTTTGCCATTCTACCTGAACCGATCCTCAAGGTGCTCAACCTTTGCTCCCGAATCCTGACACCTGGCCTGGAAGAGATCCCTCTGTCAGTGGAGAGATTCTGGCTTTCCATGACGTTCTCCATGATGATGACCATCGCAGCCCTCAGCTTCATTGCCCAGCATAACATCAGAAAAAACAAGGGCTACGTCATTCCTGTGCTCATTTCCAAGACCGCATCTTCTCTTTCCGCACTCTGTTTCTTCATATTCTCAGCCAGGTATTTCGCCTATCTGGTCGTTTTTATCGTTGATGGTTCAATCTTCTGGATAACGCTCTTCTTCTACATCAGGGCTAGCAGGGCATTCTTCGAGGCTCAGACCGCTTATCTCAGAAAAAGGCCGGTTGGCCCCAAAAGAACCGGACCCACCACAGTAGTAGCGTTAAAAGGTGAAGATAAGTTCGATGTCTTGAACAGGGTTTTGGAGGAGACGGGTTTCTTTGAGATCTTGGAAACACGGTTTCAGGATACGGGTAAGTCCAGGGAGGACTTCTCGGTCGTGATCAAGCCTAACTTTATGTTTATGCACTCCAAGAAAGATGTCTCAACCTATACCGACCCGGCGCTTGTGGAGGCCCTCATTGATAAGATCGTCGAGAGGGGATTTCCGAATATCGCCCTTGTGGAATCCCAGAGCACGTACGGGAATTACTACCGGAACAGGGAGGTTCTCAAGGTAGCCACCTACATTGGATATTCGACCAAAAAAAACTACCGAATCGTTGACTTGACCGAGGAGATGGTCCCCTTTGACTATGGCGGACCTTTGGGAAAGCACTTTGTGGGGCCCACCTGGAGGGATGCTGATTTCAGGATCTCCTTTGCCAAAAACAAGACCCACGTATTCTGCCACTATACCCTCACTTTAAAAAATATCTATGGCACCCTCCCTATGCAGAATAAACTTAAGGAGTACCACACGAAGCGGGAATACGACTGGCCCACCATAGAGACTATGAAACACTTTCCCGTCCATTTCGGCCTCATCGATGCCATCCGGAGTGCAGATGGACAATTTGGCGTTATCACGGACCCAAGACCGAACCCAACCAATACCATAATTGGGGGCGAGAACCTGATAGCAGTGGATTGGGTGGGGGCTAAAAAGATGGGCCTCGATCCGGATGATCCCAAAATAGGGCGCTTTCTTCCCTTAGCCGTGGAGGCCTTTGGAAAACCAGAGGTCAACTGGGCGGGAGATACGTCCGTATACGATCCCTGGGAGAATGTACATGAGGCATTTATCCAGTCTCTGGATATCCTTGAGGAGGCATATGCCTTCAGCGACTGGTGGTTTTCAGGCCTAACGGCGATGGATAAGTACTTTGCCTTTAAGAAGACCGCCCTGCCGATTTTGGTACTCAGGTGGCTCCTCGCGCCAATCAAGCGCATTTTCTTTAGATATGACTACTTGCCATGAGCATTGAGAGAAACGGATTCTCTATGAGGATGAGCCAACAATGAAAGCAGCTGAATTTCCCTTAGTGATTAGCCCCAACCTCGGCTGTCCGAGAATTGTTACCCTGGAAGGAATAAAAAAAGGAGAGACAATCCCCTTGGTTGTCGCAGGTCGGTACGGCGAATTCACATCGCCTCTGCGAGATGCCTTCCAGGGGACCTTATATCTGCGCCCCTCCTCCAGTCAAGACGAAGATACCAAAGATATCCCGCTGTATCTCTCCCACGATCCTCAGGAGATCACGGATTGGAATCTCCTTTCGGACTTTTCTGAGGTGGAAGGCACTCAGAAGATCATGAATAGTGAATTGCACTACCATGTCCTGGGGAAAGACATCCGTTACTGGCATGTAGAAGTGATGCTCAATGAGGACGATACAAAAGATTATAAGACCCTTCTCAGAAAAAAAGGGAGGAAGTGCCTGCCAAAACTTTACGACCTCATTTTCAAAGAGAAAGCCGGGAAAGGAGAGAAGGTTAATTATCATTCTGTACAGATAACCAAGGGTGTCAACGGGGATTGCAATTTCATTCACCTTACTGACGTCCACATAGCCAAGAGGAATGACGAGATCCTGGATGAAGTGCTCAAGGTGAGGAGTAAGCGAGAGAGGAAGGCGATTATCGACAGCTATATAAACTTCAACGACAAATTAAGGGAGTTTATTCGTATAGCCAATGATATGGCAGATCTTGGTGAACTTGATTTTGTTGTTATTACGGGCGATCTGGTGGATTTTGCCTTCCACGGCTGGGAGGATGAGCCCAATCCGGCTGAAAACAACTGGAGAACCTTCATACACATCATAACCGGCACCGAAGCCGAGCAGGCAAAGGGCAATCCCGGGCTAAAAGTGGCCGTGTTTACCTCCACGGGAAACCACGACTGGCGTCTCCATCCATATGATCCCAACTTGGGCAGTTATCACAAGGCTTTCGGTCTGGAGAAAGAGGAACTGGAACATTATGAATATAAGTCCTTTGACTCTCAGGAATACCCTGAGGATAGACGGGCAAAGCGGTCCAGAGAGCTAACGAGCAATGCGTTCAAGAAGCTAAACATAGATGCCTTTACCGATAAGGGTAAGATACGGTTGGCAAAGTTTCTCTCCAGCAAAATGACAACATGGGTTTTGCGGGCACTGGCCGGACTCGGTTTAGGAGGAGCAGGGGTGGCAGGGATTGCAGAAAAGTTCGCCTATACAGCAATTATTATAGTATTGTGGTTATTGGTATGGGGGGCCAAAAAATACCTGGAGTATAAGGTCCGCAAACTAGTGGATATACTCGTAGATAATCCCCTCAATGCCGAGGCCAAGGCCTTCCATTACTACCTGGCGCACATAAACCCCTACCTCGACTATGCCTTTCAATACGGTGACCATTCATTCATTGTTATGGATACTGGTGCCGATGTCTTTATTGGCCAGTTACTGGACGGGAAGGAGTTAAAACATATCAAACACATGAGCCTTGAGGACAATATCCTTGGAGGTTCTCCTGATTCCAGGGCCTTTGATTCGGAGCAGACCTACTACAACTGGAGTCAGATAGTCTGGTTGGAAAAGGTGCTCACAACCGTAAGCCAAGAGTTAGATGGCCAAGGCAAAACCTTTTTGTTCTTGCATGCCCCCCCTATCAATCCGGACAAAGATCGCAAATGGAAAGATCTCTGGGAATCTGAAAGGCCCGCACCCAAATGGATAGCAAAAGATGAGTGTAACCTCACCTATGGCACCATAAACCATTACCTGAGCCAGTTCTTTTACCTCTGCATGGGGTACCGGGAGAGTGAGCTGGTAAAGGAAGAGGTGGAGCCAAGTCTCAGGGAGGTAGACCTTATCTTTTCAGGCCATGCCCACCGGAATATCGAGTTCAGGTTAGAAAAGGAATGGGTTGCCACAGATAAAAAACATGAAATCAGGATATACTCCGATGTATATTGCCAGATTTTGAACAAAGGCAATCCCGAAAGAGATTGGGAAAAGTATAAACCCGTCATTGTCCAGACCGCCTCATGTGGACTTCATGGAAAATACGACGAAAACCCACCCTACTACCGGAAGGTCACCATAGACGGCACCGGGCAGATCACTGGCTTTAGAGTGAGAGACAAACAGGGGCTTGTAGACTTTAAGACGCCCGCGATCTCTGAGCCATAAGCTCAATATCCCTTGACAGTTCGAGAGGATAAGAGTAGCTTAGCCAATATCAGAGTGTCTGTGTTTACTTTTTACTCAGTACTACCTGCTGTCTACTATGAGCTGATTTGCCTGTTCCTTTCCCAGATGATGCGATCAATCAAGAGCTATCGGATAATCTCTCGTAGAGTGAATTTGAAAAGGGGTGTGGTACCGACCGGTGCATGTCAAAACTCACCAGCTTCAAGGTTTTTGGCTATTCTTTTGATAACTTCTGGTCCTAATTCCCATATTTGGAGGGATTACTATGGGAGTCATAAGAATCAAGCAATTAAGAGTGACACTTCTCTTTGCACTGCTTATCCCGCTATGGGTTCCCGTTGGATCAGCCTATGCTGACAGGCGATATGTGTCGGACAGGCTTATTGTTACCCTCCGTGAGACCCCGAGAAAGGACGGCATGGCAATTAGAAAGCTCGGAACTGATACCCCTGTCGAGGTGCTTGAGGAAAGCGGGCGATATCTCAGGGTGCGCACCGAGGAAGGTGAAGAGGGTTGGGTGGGTAAGCAGTATATAAGTTCCGAAGCACCTAAGCCTATTATAATAGCAGGGTTAAGGAAGGAGATTGATTTGCTCAAGGCACGAATTGAAGAGTTCGAAACAGGCGGGAACCCAATGTTGGATGAACTCGAAGCGGCCAAACAGAGTCATCTCGCTAAGGTGAAGGAACTCGAAGAAAGCGTAGCGGAGATAATTGGCGAACGTAGCAGGCTCCGTAAGGCAAATGATGGGCTGCATCGGGACATTGAGCATCTCCAGAAGGAAATCGCTGACCTTAAAGGCACAGGGAAGCTCCGGTGGTTCCTGGCTGGAGCCGCTGTGTTTTGCTTAGGGTTGATTGCGGGTCAAGTGGCGAGGAGGAAGAAGAAATATTACATTGATCTTTAGCCCCATGCTTGGAAATGGCGCCACAGTGAAACGCTGGGGTCAGATGCTATCAGGCTGTTGCCCAAACGGAAATCCCTTTGAGCGGGCATTAAAACGTTTTTGCCAACAAATCTTAGCGAAGCGGAAGATAAGCGAGGTCAACTGTTTGAGCCCTAAAGGCGAGTTTTGACATCGCCTGGAGTCCCGCCTCTTTATAGGCGGGATCAAAAAACGGTTTAGACCAAGCGAAAGGGGGGGTTTCGGCAACGGCCTGCAATAAACCAACTGTGCCCCCATTTCTGACCCTCAGGCTCATACAAGAACCTTAATCTGCGTTCACGAGTCATTATGTAGCGTACTCCTCTGGCTCTTCGTGGATTCTTCAGTACGCTCAAGGAGAAAATGATACGACTTTTGGCCATAGCTGGGGCTTGCCTTGCTGGCTGGATCTGGCCTCCTGGAGAGGCAATAGCAGAGGGTCTTACGGCTGTTCCATTTGAGCAAAAGGAACTTCTTCAGGTAAAAGTCCACCGACTCATTGAGGATCCCACAAGCCAACAGCCGGTGGTTTTTCTCGCTGACTCCCTTGAGGAGCGTGCATTGCTCATCTGGATCGACTTCTTCGAGGCCAATGCCATTTCTCGGGAGATACACGGGATCAAACACGGCCGTCCCCAGACCCATGACCTGATCAAGAGGATCCTTCAGAAGGTCAATGGAACAATCCACCATATTGTTATATCCCACATCAAGAAAAACATCTACTATGCGACGATTGTGATGGAACGGCAGGGCTCCTTTGTGGAGATTGATGCTCGACCGAGCGACTCCATCGTCATGGCCCTGAAGTTCAAGGCCCCGATCTTTGTCTCAAAAACCTTGTTCAGAGAGATGGCTATCCCTCTTGGACAGCATAAGGGGATCGAGGAACTCTACGGCCTCATCCTCCAAGACCTTACCCTCTCACTGGCCAAGGCCTTTTCATTTGGGTCAACCCGGGGGGTTCTGGTCTCTGACGTGCGAACAGGAAGCCGTGCTGAAGAGGATGGGGTAGAACGAGGGGATATCTTTGTAGAAGTGGGGGAGCAGGCTGTTGAGGACGTGATGCTCATGAAGGATGCCCTTGCAAAGAGCGAAACGGCTGTGAAGGCCAAGATATTCCGAAAGGCCCATTTTCTCACCATCACCCTGCACCCACCGAGTCGTTAATCGCAATGGAAGGTGTGTTTCTCTAAAATTGGGGCATTTCCGAACGATTTCTTTCATCGGATGATCATGGGCTTTGCCCCAGGATTCACCGCTATTCATGAGATCCTAGGACCAGCACTATCCGGACACTATCAGAAAAGTTATCGGGTACTTGATCCCTTTTATACTCGGCTTAATTAGTTCTCATCCTTGACGCACCCATATTTAGAGTCGCCGGAAAAGTATTGATATCTTTCCAGGGTTTGCGAAAGAGAAACCTCTATTCGATACATTTTCGGATTGGAGCACCCATGAATGGAATAATAGAAAAATTTACAATTAGAATTACCGACGGTGGGATGGCTATCCTCAGCGGGGAGGGAGAGAGTTTGCGCTTTACAGCGGTTGAGGCATTGATGTTACTTGACATACTCAGAAATGAAGAACCGAAATTAAAACAAATGGCTGAGGAAGCTCGCCCTATACCCATACAAATCCATGTTTAAATTGTGTTTTCTGATTAGGCCAGAATATCGGCCAGCGAGACGGTGAGATATTAGGAAAGCTACAAAACCTCCGAGAATGAATCCTTGACAAAATCTTTCCCCTCTCTAAAATAGAGTTGATTCGCCCAAGTACAGGCAGAACCCGTTGTTACCTGCACCTGATTCCATATGGTTTTGCTGGCACAGAAAAATTTTGCCCGATCTTTTGTTTCTCGAGGTTTCCTATTCTGTTAGACTCATTTGAGAAGTTGGCGTCAATTTCTTGAGCTAAGTAATTTCAAGGGGGAGCTCTATTTTGGAGAACCGTTGGGATATAAGCAAGGAGTTGGGCTCTGGTCCCTTTCCTGAGAACATCGTGTGCCCGGTAGATGGGGCTGAGATGGTGTTAGTGCCCAAAGGCCCCTTTGCCATGGGGATAACCCAACAAGAACTTCGACAGATATTCATGATGGATCAGAGGCAGACCCCCATATTTGTTACAGAAACACCAACTCGCTCTGTTGATCTTGAGGCATACTATATTGATCGATATCCAGTCACCAACTACCAGTATGGCAAATTTGTTGAAGACACAGGGCATCGAGAGCCTGCACTCTGGAACGAGCCCTTATGGAGTCAGCCGATGCAACCAGTTGTGTTTGTTGGCTGGAACGATGCACGGGCGTATGCCAAGTGGGCGGGAAAATCTTTGCCAACGGAGCTCGAGTGGGAAAAAGCTGGCCGTGGAACGGATAGCCGTTGGTGGACATGGGGCCATGAATTCATCCCTGGCAGATGTAATTCGAATGAATACGGTCTTGGGCGCACATCGGAGATTGGCCTCTTCCATGAAGGGATGAGCCCCTATGGGTGCTACGATATGTGTGGCAATGTGTGGGAGATGTGCGAGGGCCAATGGCAAGGGAATCTTTTGCCTATGCGGGGGGGATGTTTTCTAGGCTCCGCAACCTTTGTCAGGGTCACGTGCCGGTGGACCCCTGAAGACCCCATCAATGGCGCCCACTGGCTTGGATTTCGCTGCGTAAAAGAGATTCCTACCTAATCTGGCACTAGTAATAACCATCCCCTTGGTTTCATCGCTTAACAGCGGTTTTTTCACAGCACCTCAAAAGATCCTACCTGACGCAGCGCATTGCATCATTCTGATCTGTGCAGATCATGGGGGTCAGTCCAAGAGGCTTGAATACTGAATATATAATTCTGATATGAGAAGAAACCGGGAATTACAGATCCTGGCAAGCTATTTGGAATCTGTGGGTGGTATATTACAATGGAATGAAACAATTTATTGAGCGAGGAATGAAAAACACGGCGTGGTACCACGGTAAGATATTTGTAACTTTATCGACGTCCCTACCTTCACAGGCACTTCAAAAGTTCCTGGCTCCTGGGGATCTCAGCGGTTCGAGTGATGGTGGAAGAGTTTCTTCTCCTGGGCCATGGCGCGTGCCATGTCGGGAGCCAGCGCGGCCCCGTCCCGGTATTGGTAGGGCCACATGCTCTTCAAGTGGAAAAAGGCTACGCGGTCGCCGTCGTCGAGGGGGTGATCGAGGTCTGGCTGAAGGCCGGGCATGGCACTGAGGTTGCCGTTGATGAAAGTGATGCCCCGCTCCTCGGTGGGCAAGCTTAGATGCTCCAAAAGATCCTGTATTCGGCTCCCGGGCGGCAGCTCTAATTGCAAGTTGGCATGATTCTTTCCGGCAGCCTGGCCACCGTAACGCGCGAGGGGGCCGTAGAGCCAGACCTCCACGGTGATTGTTTCCATCTAACCTCCTCCAATGGGCGAAAATAAAGCTACCTCGTCCCTAGGAGCCAGGCGGCAGTCAAGTTCCTGGGGCCTACCGTTGACAAACGCGAGCTTGAGTTCTTCTCTCGGCAAACCCAAGTGGGCCACCAGGTCGGCGAGGGTACTGCTCTCCGGCAGTTCCACCTCCAAGGGAGAACCTGCACGAATCCCTTGGGGGTAATGGGCCAGAATAGGTCCTGAGACGCTTCGCGCGAGGGTGGCAAAGAGTTTCACATGGACTTTCATCCCTCACCTCACGCACAAGGAATGCTGTCCTGCCCCGTGATGATCTTGGACATGTGTCTTCCCCTTTGAAGGGCAAAGGCAGGGCCCTGGGCTAAGGCCCTACCCCTGCCACCAATCAGCTTTACAGCTCGCCATAGACGGCGTCCAGCGTCTCGTCCGGCACGTCATAGACGTTATCGTGAGGAGGGAGCTTTTCGTACTTCATAAACTCTGGCAGGCGATCATGAACCTTGCTAAAACCCGCTGCTTCGTTGAAGGCCCGCTCCTTGCGCAGGATCTCAGCGCCCAGTTTGGCAATGTCATCCACGGTGTACCGGGTGCCGAGGACACCGTTCACCTCATCCACAACCCCCTCAAAGCAACTGGGGATGTCCATGGCGAAGGCGATGAATAAACAGTGACCAGTAGTATCGGTGATAAACGCGGTGGCGGCCTGAAAGGCGCGGCTCACCTCGGCTTTGCCCTCGGGGCTCAGGGGGTCTGTCTTGCCGCTCACGCCGAGGATCTCGGGACTGATGGTGTAGCCAGCGGTGTGGTCGGCGCCCATAGTAGAGGTGGCGTAGGTAATGCCAATGCCCTTGACTGCTCGTGGTTCATAGGCCGGCATGCTTTGTCCCTTGACCACCGGGCTGCGCACGACGCCCAAGACGTGACCAGCAGTATTGGTGCCGTTGCCCAGGACGCGGCCCAGAGGCGTCCCCTTGCCCATTTCGTGCATCAGTTCGATGGCCCTCTTGCCATCGCCGAATTCGGCCAGCCCGGCCTGCATGGCCACCGCGATAGTGGTGCCGGCCTCGATGGTGTCCAGGCCATAGGCGTTGCACAGCCGAACCAGTTCGGCGACGTTGTCCAGGTCGTCAATGCCGCAGTTAGCCCCCAGGGCCCAATCCGACTCGTACTCGACGCAGGAGACGTGCTCGGTGCCGTCGGGCTTGTGCCAGGTGTTGGAGCACTGGATGATGCAGCCAGGGCTGCAGGCGTGGTTGTAGAGTTCCTTGCCCAAGCGCTCCTTGTTGCCCTCAAAGATAGCCTCGCCGGCGATGTTGGGCGCCCCTTCAAAGCGCCCGCTGGAAAAGTTTTTCGTGGGCAGGCCACCGGCCTCGTTCATGATGTTTATGAGGACGGCGGTGCCGTAAGTGTTGAGGGCGCCCTTGGGTTTGGTAATGTCGGCGGTGCGCAGAGCATCGGCGAGCTTTTTCCCTCCCTCATCAAAAAGTGCCTTGTCAGCGATCCCTACGCCCGGCGCCCCCTTGGGATCTAGGACGATGAACTTAAGCCCCTTGCTGGCCATGACCGCGCCCAGTCCGCCGCGACCGGCATAGCGGCTGGGCCGCCCGGTCAGGTCATCAAAGACCAGGCCCGAGTTGCTGTAGAGGAAATCGCCGGCAACGCCAATACCGGCGATATTCACTTTGCCGAAGCGTTCAAACAGCTTGGGATAGACCTCGTAAAGGTCTTGGCCCACGTATTCGTCGGCCGCAAGGAATTCCACCTTGGGCTTGCCTTCAGCCTGATCCCAGGAGAGAGACATCATCCAGAATTTGCCCTTCTCCTCGGGCTGACCCTCTACCACCAGCGCCTTGATGCGCATGGCGGCCAGCGCCGGGGACCAGCCGGAGCCGGCGTTAGACTCTTTGATTGTGTTGGTCAGCGGCGACTTGGCGCCCACGGAGATGCGGGCCGAGGTGGGAGCAGCCGTGCCTGTCACGATGCCCGGAGCAAAGATGAGTTTGTTGTTGGGGCCCAAGGGATGGCACAGGGGCGGTACCTCATCGTGAATGATGGTGGACGTGAGCCCCCTGCCTCCAAGAAGCTTATAGGCCTTGGGTACGTCCTTGAGCTGGTAGCTGCGGTCGGTCATGTTGATACGCAAAATCCACATAGGACTTCACCTCCTTGCAAGTTATGAGGGCAGAAGATGCTCTGCCTCTTTCTCACATTTCAAGCATTGAAACGGTAACATTACGCCTCTCGCCTTGAAATATGTAACCTCCAATGGGTAATCGCAAAACCCCCGTAGGCTTCATATCGGCATCTTCAGGGGACCCCCTATCATGTATCCCTCCTGAAGGTTTGGGTCATGAAAGATATT
>CP070673.1:4497289-4504621 GCA_020351915.1 Deltaproteobacteria bacterium | reverse complement strand
ACAGCCTCTTTTTCACTTATTTTATGGCGATCCATAAGTATTCCCTTGGCCTTTTCTATCAACTTTCTGGCTGCTATTTCTTCCCGCAACTCTAAAATCATCTTCTCTTCACTAATGTCTCTGAATAGCCCCTGAGTCACCTCTTTGCCATGGAGACTGATTACACTTGCACATATGATAACAGGAACAATCCTCCCATTCTTTTCAATCACCTCTGCTTCAAGATCCAATACTGAACCATTTTGCACATGCGTGCGAAATTTCTCCTTGTAATAGTGAGCCCGCTGGGGAGGATGAAGTTCTGATTGATGCATGCCGATGATTTCTTCTCGAGTACGACCGGTCAGCTGTTCTGCTTTGCGGTTGGCATCTAGGATTATCCCGGTTTTCGTATTGGCAATAAAGATGGCATCATTGGCATTCTCAAAGAGGCTCCGGTATTTTTCCTCGGATTCCCGCAACGCTTCCTCGGCCCGCTTGCGTTCGGTGATGTCAATCATGAGCCCGAAAAAGCCGCTGAACTTCCCCTGGTCATCAAAGAGGGTTGATGGTGCCACCAGTGCACTATAGCGTGATCCATCTTTGCGGACCATCTCTGCCTCCACCACAGCGGGGGGGAGCTTGTTTTCCTTTCGCTTCCGCATACGTTCTGCCAGCCACGGTCTCAGCTCTGGGGCAATGGGGTCCATCATTGACATGCCGATGACTTCATCTGGTGCGTACCCGGACATCTGAGCAAGTTGCTTGTTGATATAGGTAAAGCGTCCTTCTGTGTCAGCCTGCCAGAATCCCACCAAGGGGTTTTCCACCAGCTGCCGGTAGCGGGCCTCTGATCTGGCTACCCCTCTGTTGCGCTCAGTTTTCAATGCTTCCAATTCGGCAACCCGCTGGCGCAACGCCACCAATTCGTTTATGGGTTGCTTTTTTGACTTATCTTCATCTTTCATCTTGCGCCCCCTAATTCATGCAGTAGTTTCTTATGGGTCAGGGCACCGCGATCGGCAGCCCGGTTGTACCGTGCAAAAATTTGAATTAGGCGAGTGAACAGAGAAATTTACGGCGAAAAATTAAGCACTTCCACGTGACAACCACTATGGCTATCATGTCACAGATTGAAATGTGAGGAGGAAAAATAATAAGCGATAATGAGTTGGGACCTATGCTTTCCGCCCAACTCACGCCGGCTTACCTTTTTCGAGTTGAGTGTTAAAACCCCCAACAGAGTTCGCAACATCCTGCTAGGAGCAAGGTAGGCACATTTTGAGGAGGTCCTCCATGATGTAACCTCAAGATTAAGGTTAACTGATAGAATGGGATAACTTTTAACTGATGGAACGACAAAAAGTTTCTCAAGTCAAGAAAAATCGGGTTTCACACTCTTGCATCTACTGATCAAAACACCAACCGTTTTTCTTGCGTCATGAAACAGGGTGTCCTGCTAAAGCAGGCAGGGAGCGCAGAGGAAAGATCTCACGAAGCTTTGTGGGCGAGGAAGTGATTGTAGGAAGAACAAAAATCCGATCCCGAAAAACGTCAAAAGGAAAGATTTGCACCCCTGCCCGCCATCTTTGTGGAGGGCCTCACACCTAAATTACTCATGAGTTAGTCAACTAAGTCAACGACGTCCCCTGAATCCTTTTCATGCTTGCCTCCTGGTTTCAGAGAAATCTGATAATCTAATGTACGTCTCCTATAGTTTCCCTTATGCCCTTCCGACATTTTTCTGGAGGGCCTGACCCCATTTACTCACCTCGCCAAATTTGTCAAGAGTGTAAACATGCCCCCCATACACTTTTTGTATTGCCTTTTTTCATTTTTTATTGTTTTCTTGTCGTTCATCATCTCTCCCTAAAGGGGGTTCATTATTGGTGACAATGATCGTTATTCTCGGGGTAGTTCTAAAATCCAAAGTATCTCCTAAGTGGATGAGAAGATATGTTTAGCACTTACCTGCTTCATCAGCAACGTCCTTAGTCATGATTCTTGTGCTCATGGTCGGTCAGCTGACTGTTGATGGGGATAGCCAGACACTGGGGGGCAAATGTTCGGAAAAATCCTTATTTCCGTCTTTACACTAATGCACATCTACGTTTTTTGGCGTGCTGCCTCGGTGCCACTTGTAGAGAGGGGCGTCTCCCGAAAGTGCCTCATTGGGGCAGGCGTGGCCCTCTGGGCAATCTTTTTTTTCGGTCGCGTTGTTGGTCACGGTGGCACGGGAGTCATGGCTTGGACACTTGAGTTGCTCGGCATGAACTGGATGGCCGTGCTGTTCCTGACCTTTGTACCTCTCCTTGGAATAGATCTCGTCACCGCCTTTGGTTTCCTCATGCCCAGGCTTGCTCCCTCGTTGCGCGGCTGGGCCTTGGTAGCCGGTGGAGTACTTTCTCTGATCGCGCTCTTTCAGGGCCTGCGGCCACCGGTGGTGCAAAGATACGAGGCGAGCCTTTCCGGCCTTCCAGGTGAGATGGACGGAACGGTGGTAGTCGCGTTGTCTGACCTGCACCTCGGTTCATTGCTCGGTGAGCGTTGGCTGGTGGATCGGGTCGCCCAGGTCCAGGCGCAACGGCCCGACCTCGTGGTTCTGCTCGGCGACATCTTGGAAGGACATGGCCAGCCCCAAGATAACCTGCTTTTGACTCTGCGCCGCCTCTCCGCACCTCTAGGTGTCTGGGCCGTCCCTGGCAACCACGAGCTCCACGGGCGCCGCGACACGAGTATGAGCCTGATCGAGAACGCAGGCTTCCAGGTGCTGCGCAACCGCTGGGCCGAAGTCAGGCCCGGCCTCGTTTTGGCAGGGGTTGAAGATCTCACCGCCAGACGCCGAACCGGCCAGGGCGGCGATCCCATATCACAAGCCCTCGCGGGTCGACCTCCTGGTGCGACGGTCCTCCTTTCACACACGCCGTGGCAGGCCGAGAGAGTGGCAAAGGCCGGTGTGGGCCTGATGCTCTGTGGCCACACCCACGGGGGTCAGATCTGGCCATTAGACTATTTGATCCGCCTCGCTTACCCCCTATTGGAAGGGCGGTACGAGGTTGACGGCACCACGGTTATTGTCTGCCGCGGCACGGGTACGTGGGGACCGCGCATGAGGCTCTGGCGTCCCAGCGAGATCCTCCGCGTTACGCTGAGCGGGAAGGAAAAGAGGGATATGACTAGATAGTAGTATGCAAAAAGGCATCAATTTCAGTAGGTCCGCAATGACTCATAGGTCCATTTAATTATCCGGTTCTCTCCAATTTCATACCAGTCACAGCTCCCCCTTTCCCCGCTTTTCACTGCCCTGCCCCCTCGTTCTGTTCTCGGCCTAACGGGGATAACCATCACATCATGGGTCCCGTTCCCCATTGACACACAAGTGCTAACTCCATATACTTTCCTGGGAAAACGGGACTTCTTCAACTCAGCGTACTCACAAAAAGGACTTCTTATCACCGCATTTAACAAAAGGCTGCATCTGATTTTCTGGGGCATGGCCGTTATCCTTTCACAGGCGGCGTATGCGTGTGCGGCCGATCTTATCATCGGAGATACACCTGGAGAGGTTTTTACTATAGATGCCGGAGCTTCTTACTCTCAAACTGGGGATATCTTCATTGTAGGGACCGGTACACTGTTGGTCAAAGGCGAGTTGCTTCTGACGGGCACCGTCTATGTATCGGGAACAGGAAGTCTTATTGTCGACGGAGGACAGTTTCACCTGATGGGGGATTACACCAACATCATCGTCTATCAGGATGGCCGGGTCATTTTTCGCAACAATGCGCTGCTCCATTATGTGCAGACGTATGTGTCTCAACATAATATCATCTGCTGGGACGACGCCCGGGTTGAGATGAGCGATTCCCATGTCAGCGCAGACGGGTCCTCTGAAGCTATCATATTAGGAGGAAATGCGTCTTATCATGCGGTAAACATGAGCTGCCTGGACTGGAAAACTTGGTATCTCAGCGGGCATACATCACTCACACTGGAAAATGTAAATATAGGAGGAGACGTTGTCTTTTATGACAGCCCCACCATGCACTTCGTGGATACCGTGGGTGTTATGCCATGGCTTTATTTCGGCAGTGGTGCCGTGGTGGATTATCAGTTCCCCTCCGGCTTTCCTAATCCTGTAACAATCACGTTTGATAATTCACTTCCCGGTGTTTCGGGTATCCCCTGGTCCATTACCATGGAAAATTGCGCCTACGTTGCCTGGGGAATCAACCCGTATCCGGGAAGCGATGTAACCATACGCAATTCTGAACTGGCCATGATAATGTTCAGGTTTGTCGGACCCGGACAGATGCAGCTCCAGGGAATCATGCGAAATAATTCCCACTATGATGATTTAACCGTTCCCATTGCGGACCGGCAGCTCCATCTGCTGAATACTTCGGTCACCTGGTGGAAGGTTGATGTGGTAGAAGGGTTCGATTTAACGGCAGATTCTATCATTTTCAGCGAGATGATGGTAAAAGAAAACAGCCGGGCCCATCTTACCAACTCTGTTTGTGAGGGGCAGACCATCCATCTGGGGGCTCTGCATGATGCGTTTGTAGATTTCCAGGCCGGTGAGGTTTGGTCTTACGTTTCGGTATGGGATGACGCAATCATGGTGCTCCGCGACAGCGTGGTTGATTTCCGCAAAGGTCAATACAGATATCAGACTCGTAATATCGCCCACAACAACGCGCGGCTCTACTGTTTGAACACCACCTTTGGATACGAGATCGACCCTTCGGAATCCGAGCCTGAGGCGTTCGACAGCGCGCTGGCACTATATCTGGAATTGGACGGGCCTTCGGCGGCTGAACTGGGCCAAACCCTTGATATCCGGGGTTCTGCCTGGATCAAGACGGGACCGCTCAGCCCGGTAACCTTCAATTCCTATGAGCTGGCGGTCTCTCCAGAGGGCAGCACGGAATGGGAAATACTAGAGAATTCTGTCAGTTCAATAAAGGATGGGGTTCTCGGAACCTGGCACACCTCTGGATTGTCGGCAGGTTCTTATCGGGCTCGTTTAACCCTATGGGTGGATGGCGATACGGGCGCATATCCTACCGATGAATACCCGGCTGAGATGGTTATTCAACTCTCATTTCCGGGTGGGAGCGGAAGCGACGGGGGAATGTGCTTTATTTCAACACTTCTTAATTGAGGCCAACAGGTTTTTTTCAGGATTTCCAGGAACGCGGTGTGGAGGCTCGCCGCTCAGTAAGGAAAACATGGGGTCACACCGTGATCAGTGATTTGTCTGGTTTCAATTCTACAGTTGCAAAAGTAGAGATTTGCTTCGGCTACTTTCGTGAACCTAGTATTTTAAGGGCGCCCCCCTGAGTTTGTCAAATGGCGGAGCCTGACGCCTGAAGCATTGCCGTTTTGAGTTATTCAACACAGTCAAAGATGTCCCCTAATTTCCGCAGAAGGTGCTAGGCGAAGCCCCTCAGTAAAGGTTTGGCCCTCAACTCACTCAGGGCTGCCTGGTGCAACCAAGAGTTTTTGGCCTGGGTGAATGAGTTGCTTTGGAGTTATGTGGTTGAGGCGACAGAGTTCGTCCAGCGAGATCCCATATTGTTGGGCAATCCAGTAGAGGCTTTCCCCGGGGCGGACCTCGTGGTAGCGCCTTTTGGGAAGAGAAAACGGCATCCTTTTGATAGTTAGCGGGGCTTGAGTGTCGTAGCGCATTCCGGTAGGGGCAATTGGTATCCTTTGCATCGTTCGTGGGGCTTCGGCCTTGGCGGTATGTGAGGTCATTCTTTCTTGCAGGTTGTCATCCACCTGGCTCGGTTTATCCGGTCCCTGTCTCAAAGACCTTCCAGTTCGATCAATTTCTTCAAGAGATTGCTGGAGTTCTTTCCCTTGCTTTTCGAGTAAAGTGATTTTTTTTTCTATCCCCTCAAGGCGAGTTATCCTCTCCTCGAGCTGGTTCAGCCTTTCCTGCTTTTTTGTAGAGGTTGGCTTCTCTGTGAGAAGCTTATTCCTGTCTCCGGAAAATAGGGCGATAAGAACGATTATGAGGAGAAGACCCATACCCCCAAGAATCAGCAGTCTTCTGTGGGATTTGAAATGAAGGGATACTCTTCGGTGTCGAAAGGTCTTATCCTTCCGTTTGTAGCCCAGGTCGGCAGCAATCTCTTTCCTGAGCACTTCAACTTCTTTATCTAGGTTTTCGCTCACCCCTTTGTCCTTTTAGCAGGCTGGTTTTTGAAGAGGGCGGCAACCAATTAAGTATAGACAAAAAGGCTTTGTAATGCAAGATTCGGAACTGAAAGTTCTGTTTCTGAGCGTCTAGAAGAGCAACATACCAGGAACTCCGATAGGCACTGGCGTTTCTGAAAGCTCAGCTGAACCATCCCCATGGCATGATCGCCCAAGGAGCAAGTATCGCCCCTGCCGATAGGGTTATTCTATTTTAGGTGCAATAATAATTTCCACCCGCCTGTTCCGAGCACGGCCTTCATCGGTTTCATTGCTGGCAATGGGATCATAGAAGGAACGGCCTACAGCCTCGAGGTTTCTGGGATCGAGGCCGATCTTTTCTTCAAAATCACGAACTACCGCTGCGGCACGTACGGCTGAGAGCTCCCAGTTTGATGGGAACTTATGTTGATATTCTGGCAGGATGGGGATGTTGTCGGTATGTCCTAAGACGCGGATCTGCCTACCCTGAACACGTTTCAATATCTCCCCGACCTTTTTCAGAATCGTTTTCCCTTCCGGACTAATGCTCGCCTTGCCAAAGTCGAACAGGATGCGATCCACAAATGTAACGGAGATCTTTTCTTCAAATGCTTTGATGGTCACCTCTTTTTCTTCAATCTGCTGTTTAAGGTCAGAGATGAGTGCTTCATAGGTGGATTTCATGTGCCCCATTTTCGTTTCGCTTGTGGCCTTTTCTCCTTTAAGATCTAAGAGCTGACCGTGGAGCTGTTGGCCTTCCTGCTGCTCTCGCGCAAGCTCCTCCTCGAGATGGCGGATATGGGACTGAGAGTCTTGAAGTCTTTCCTGAAGCTCGGTAACCATGGCACCCTCGGTCTTCTTTTCTTCTGCACGGTCTTTTTTGAGTACGCGGATCGTTTCCTCAAGTTCAGAAATGCGCGCTTGAGCACTGTCAAGTTCCTTAAAACGTTCTGCATTCTTGCGGATTTGATTGTGAAGTGCAGAAGTCTCTTGGTTCAATTGGATGACCTTTTGATTGAGGCCAGCTACCTTTTCCTCGCTGATGAGAATGGCATCTTTTTTGTTAAGATACTTTCCATAGAAGATTGATCCAGAGATGATGGATGCTGCCAGTAGCACTGACAACACTATGATAGCACTGTTTCTCATTGTTATCCTCCGACT
>CP070673.1:4493487-4497189 GCA_020351915.1 Deltaproteobacteria bacterium | reverse complement strand
TTGCCTGGGAACCCCGCGGCAAATGGCCTGAAGCCTTGGTCCTTCAGCTTTGCGAAGAATTGCAGTTGATCCACTGCGTTGATCCTTTCAAGAACAAACCTCGGTATGGAGATATTAAATACTTCCGCCTTCACGGCATTACAGGCCTCTCCTACCAGTATACCGATCTTGATCTGCAGAGGCTGAAAGAGTGGATACACGAAAAACCCACTTACCTGCTCTTCAATAACAATTGGATGAAAGACGATGCGTCGCGGTTCACAGAGCTTATGTAAGCCGATCATGCCTCAAAAATCAATTGATGTCACATTTTGAGGTGGTTCACGAAATGCGTAGCTTTTGAAGCAACTTATTAGAAAGGGCATGGGAAACCAAAAAGGGGTGCGCTACGAGTTGATTATCATTGTCAAATTACTTAAAAATTGTTATCCCCTTTTCGCAGTGCCTTTCGCTTGTAAGTTATGGCAGCGTTGGTGGCGCCTCCAGTGTCATTGACAGACAGATCAACTTTGACAGGAAACTGCTTCGCCGCATTGAACAAATCACGGAAATGGCCAGCTCAAGTTCTATTCAAAAAAGAGTTAACCCCTTTTTGTTGTGGCCAAATTTAAGGTTGAGATTTAAATCTGTCCATAAAGCAAAGGGGGGCGTCAATTCTGAGACAAATTATTAAGTTGATTCAGAATCAACGTTATGAAAGGATCGATGGAAATGGCATTTGACAGGGGCGAGACTTCAAAGGCTTTTATCGTTCCAAAGGATCATGTTGACCTGAAGGGCTTTCTGATTCTCATTTTGCTGACCATGCTTTGGGGGTGCAACTATCCTGCCATAAAAATCTCGAACATAGGTTTTTCACCCATATTCAATGCATTCCTGCGCTCTGTGATTGCTTCCGTGCTCGGCATTCTCTATTGCATGCTGATCAAACAACCGCTGTTTCATCGGGATATACGGTTGTTTCATGGTTTCGTGGTGGGTATGCTCTTTGGGAGCGAGTTTATCTGCATCTATTTCGGTATGGCATATACCGATGCCGCACGGGCGGTGATACTCGTCAATTTCTCACCCTTCGTCGTGACCGTAGGGGCCTACCTGTTCCTCACGGAGAAACTGGGAATTGGGAAGATCGTCGGCCTCCTTCTCGGGTTCACCGGGGCCTATCTCGTGTTTCACGGCAAACCAAGGACATGGAACACCTCGATGCTGTTCGGCGACCTCCTTGAACTCAGTGCCGCCTTTTTCTGGGGCGCTACGACCGTCTACATCAAGAAGTACCTTGCAGGCCGGGTCCATCCCATACACACCTTTCTCTATCAGCTCGTCTTCTCCGTCCCGATCATCTTTGTATGCGCCTGCTGGCTTGAGACCAGATGGATTTTGGATGTCAATACGGCTGCCGTATCAGCCCTTCTCTATGCATCCATTGTCGTCGCCTTTGCCTCGTATCTTACTTGGTTCAAGCTGATACACGCCTACCCGGTATCGCAACTGGCGATCTTCACTTTCCTCTCACCCGTTTTCGGGGTTGCATCGGGTGTGGTTATCCTCAGGGAGCAGCTGACCGCTGGCCTCATTCTCGGGCTGCTTTCCGTGAGCGCGGGGATCTATGTGACCAACTACAGGAAAGGGTAGCCTAAAACCGAGGACATCCCGCTTTTCGTCCCGTTTTTTCATGTAGAAATTATCAAAAAGGATAAATTTGTCGCCAAAAACACTAGTTGTGATGGTATTCGGAAAGGTGATTTCTATTGACTTGTGAGTCTTTTTGTCGTTTATTAGTAATAGATTTTCCTGCCAATTATTTGACCTCTCTAAATGAAGTTATGACTATTGAAAAACATCTCAGGCGCCTGTATTAACTGTTTCAGTGAGAAAAAAGGGGGAATCGATGTCTCCAGTCATAGACAAACAACTTTGAGTTGGTTTCTTTTCCCGCCTTGCTAAATGCCGATATGATAAATCTAATAGAACCCTTATGATAAATGGAGGTGAGCCAAATGATTATTGATGCATACAATCACATTCTGCCCAAGAAATATCAGGAAACCCTGGAGAAAAAGGTAACCAGCCGCGATCCGAAGCTCCCCTCCTCCAATTGGGCCAAGACTGTTCCCACTTTGATGGATCTGGAGGCCCGGTTTCGAATCATGGACGCCTTCGATGGCTACATTCAGGTGATATCCATCGCCTCTCCACCGGCCTATGCCATCGCACCGGCCCCTGTGGCCATTGAGCTGTCCCGAATCGCCAATGACGAACTTGCTGAGCTGGTGCAAAAGTATCCGGAACGCTTTGCGGCTGGTGTCGCCACACTCCCCATGAACGACCCCGAGGCTGCCGTGGCTGAGGCCGAGCGGGCCATTAAAGATCTCAGGCTGCGCGGAGTGGAGGTCTATACGGACATTGCCGGCAAGCCCTTGGACGCGCCGGAGTTTATGCCCTTCTACGAGAAAATGGAGAAGCTCGGTCGCCCCATTTTTATCCACCCGCGGGGGCTGATGAGCACGCCGGACTACGAAGGAGAAGAGTTCTCCAAATATCGGCTCTGGACGAAATTGGGTTGGCCATATGCCACCGCCATGGCCGTATGCCGCCTGGTCTATAGCGGTGTTATAGAGCAGTTTCCAGGATTGAAGGTGGTAACCCACCACTGCGGAGGGATTATTCCCTATCTGGCTGGACGACTGGATTGGGCAGATGATGTCAACGAAATGCTCATGGGTCAGCGAGATATCCTTCTAAAAGAGCACGCATTAGTATACTTCCGCCGAATCTTCTACGACACAGCCGTGAGCGGTAATACAGGGGCTCTTCAATGCGCCCGGGCTTTCGCCGGTGTGGACCAAATGGTCTTTGGTACGGACGTGCCCTTTGGCAATCAGCTGGGCCGGCGACTCATCCGCCAGGCCATTGAGGCGGTGGAGCGCATGGGTCTGAGCGACGAAGAGAAGCGGAAGATATACCGAGACAATGCCATCAAGCTGCTGCGTTTGCCCCTGGGTTACCCTCTGGGGACGATTTAACGTCTTCTTTTCTTAACGACTTGGCAAAGTAAGCCCACTGCAAGCAGGCCGGGGCCTACAATGATCCATGAGATATCTCTCGTATAAAGATACGTCATAAGGAGGGCAGACCCAGCCAGCATGAGAATCCTCTCAGCCAGGTTAAGATTTGTTAGCAAATAACCAACAAAACCTGCCTGCAGGCCGATGAAAACGAGGATGCAAACCAATAGCCCAATAACAGAGACCACTGGATTGGAGTAATCCCCCAAAAAACCCGGAGACCAGATGATCATAAAAGGCAAGACAAACCCGGCTACTCCCACCTTGGCTGATTCAAGGCCGGTTCTTATATAAGATGCACCTGCCAGCTGCGCTCCGAAAAGAGCCGCGATGGCTACCGGGGGCGTCAAATAAGAAAAATTGGCGAAGTAGAAGGCAAAGAGGTGGGCTGGTAATAGTTCTACTCCGAGTTTAATTAAAAGAGGAGCGAGCACGATTGCAACCACCAGGTAAGAAGCTGAGGCCGGTAACCCGATGCCGAGAATAATGGCGACAACTGCGGTCATGAGTAATAAGAGCAGCAAATTTTGACCGCAGAGACCTCCCACGGCTACGGGCAGTTTGATGCCTAACCCTGTGCCGGTGATGGTAGCTACTATTATCCCCAAGGTCGCACAGGTCACGGCAATACTAC
>CP070673.1:4449792-4493387 GCA_020351915.1 Deltaproteobacteria bacterium | reverse complement strand
CTTTCAGCTCGCATAACGGGATCTTGCGAATCCTGTGAAGGAGGCCTAGCAGCCAGTTTTTCCTGAAGGGTATTCTGCTTTGGAGGGGTAATAGGCATTAATGGCCAGTTGTTGCCAATCTCAATAGCCATTCTGTCTCCTGTGTCAGGGTTTTTTAATTATCTACCACAAAAAACTCCAAGATTCAATGTTTTTGCTCAGACAGGGAAATATTTTCCTTTTATGCCCATTTTCCATAGGAAAATTATTTCATTTTACGCATTCACTCCCCTCCATCATATCTCACCGGGTTTTCTAACATATTGGAATAATAGATAAATTAGTTATACACGAGTTTTGGTATAACCGTTGCTAATGATGTAAGTGAATTGTTAAAGAACAAAAAGCTCGTGATTGAGAAACTATGAACCCAGTGATTCTAAAGATTTCCTCCTTAGTCCTACAGTGCAACACAAGTGGGCGAGGTACGGCCGTGGAGTCGGGAAAGAACAGTACGGGATTTATTCCCCTTATCCAAAAATCAATGAGCTCAGTTCAGAAGGGATCTTTTCCCCAGCTTGGACGGCCTGCTCAACCAGGATTACCAGGTAACAAAGGATATCATTTTTATCTTGAGTCCCTTCGAAAGGGGCTCTTGGCCAAGGGAAAACCATTACAGCAAATCTCTTTGAACGGTAAGGATATCTCTATCCTTGAAAGATTTCTTTGCCAGTGTGGTTTTTCAGAAGAGAAGGCAAAGAGCTTCCTCCGTGAACTGGTCGAAAGTAATCCCCGCAGGGAAATCAATCTTTCCCAGTTTTTTCGTAAGATAAGTGAGCCTGATCAATATAAGAGAAAAATGCACCTGGCTATTACCCTTGAGCCCTCAGCTATTCCTCACATTGAGTCAGCGTTGAGGGCGTGCGGTCTGACTCCAAAACAGCTCGACCATGCCTTCAGTGCTGCGCGGGCTGAAACGGGGGGTTTGAACCTGCAAAAACTCGCCACAGAATTGAAAGATATCAGTGCGAAAATCGGTGCGCAGGGGCAAACCCTGCCAAACAAGCTGAAATTAGATCAGTTTGTTAAGGCACTAGAGGGCTTGATAAACCGAGTGGCAGTGAGTAAAGGGGTAGTTCCCGGTGATCAGCTCAAACCGGACCACCATGTGTTAGACCAGGTTCCTGCAAAACTCGATGGGGTGGGGATGAAGACCCCTCACCAGGGTACGGGCGGTCAAATCTCAATGAAAGATTTCATATTTGATATGGAAACCGGAGCGGTAATGGTGCACAAGGGGAATCAGGTACCCACTGACATAAGAGGCACTATTGAGCAGATAGTGGAAAGGGCAGTTATAGCGGAGGAAAAGGAAGGGTTCCTATCCTCTGCATTATCCCTTTCTAAGCTCAAATTGACTAATCTCCACGGGAGAGAAAAAATCGCTACACAAGGTAAGGTAGACAAAAATGGGGGCTTCTTATCTCCTTCTAAATCTAAGGGGCATATACCCGCGAAAAACGGAGAGCAAAAGGTAGTATCTTCTTATCCCAGCGGCAAAGATGGATTGCCTTCCGGTTTGGATGTTGGCAAAGGGGTTAGAAATGGTGCGGAAGAGGAGGTGCACAGCGTCACATCAAAAACGAAAATTACTACTATGCCCCATCCTGTCTCAAGCAACGAATTTTCAGAAACAATTACGGCTGCGAAGGAAAACCAGAAACCTCTTGAAAGGAACTTTTTGCCAGCCTATCTGATCGATCAGGTGGGAAGGCAGCTCGCCAAATCCGTTCTGAAGGGCGAAAGGGTCATCAAGTTACAACTCAAACCCCCTGAGCTGGGAGCGGTAAAGGTCGAGATGGATATAAAAGGTAATATCTTAAAACTGTGGATGATAACCGAGAATAGCTCGGTAAGGGAGGTTTTGCTCTCCAATGCCCATGAGCTCAGAGAGGCCTTGGCAGAGCAAGGCGTAAAGCTGGAACGATTAGATGTGCATATAGACTATGATTCTAACCAATCCCTGGCTCATTCAAAGGAGAGTCCAAGAGATCGGCAAAAATGGTTTCAGGAGATAAACGGCATTTCATCTGTAGCAGGGGATGATAGAGCAGATTCACTCTCATTCCCCTTTCCTACAGGAGCAAGCAATCATGTATTGGATTTAATAGCATAGTATCTGGGGGTTTGTTGGTTTCATTGAGTTTATTGTGTTTGTTGAGTTTGCAGCAGGTAACCAGCAACGAGTTTTTGTAGAAAGATAAAGATATAGAAAGGAAAGGCGCCATGTATATAAATGGATTGGGAACAACGCATGGGGAGATATCACCCTATACCAGTCCCAAAAAGGACCTGGGCAGGGATGAATTTCTAACGTTACTCATAACACAGCTTAAAAATCAAGACCCGTTAAGTCCACTCGAAAGCGCTGATTTTACTGCACAACTGGCCCAATTTAGCAGCCTCGAGCAGCTCTTCGGGATGAACGAGGCCCTGGCAAATATTCAGGATACTCTGAGGACCCAGGCGAGCGGGAATGTCCTTGACTACATTGGGAAGGTGGTCAAGACCCATGACAATACGGTCTTTATAAAAGACGGAAACATGGGCTCAAACGCTTATACCTTAGAAGATGGGGCTGAGGTAAACGTCTTCATTTACAACACCGAGGGAGTCGAGGTCCGCAAGATCTACGCTGGTTGGAAGGAGACCGGCGAACACGATCTTTCGTGGGATGGCAGGGACAGTAGCGGCAACCTGGTCGGTGATGGGGTCTACTTCTTTGAGGTAGAATCTATAGATGAAAATGGGTTTATTGTTCCCTATGATGCGTATCTCACCGGAGAAGTCACCGGTGTCACCTATCAAAATAGCATTCCCTACCTAATGATCGGGAACAAGCTGGTAGCGCCTGAAAACATTACAGAGGTTACGAAAAACAATAGTTAGTGGTCAGTTGTCAGGAGCAGAAAAAACAACGGAGAACACACAGCAAACAATAAACAATTAAGTAAGGGAGGGAAATAAAATGTCACTATCAAGTTCACTTTTCTCGGGTATCAGTGGTCTGAGTACCCTTGGCAACGCCATGACCGTTATCGGCGACAATATTGCCAACGTAAACACAGTGGGTTTTAAGTCAAGCCGTGTTAGCTTTCAGGATGTCCTGAGTCAAACCGTGTCAACTACTGCCGGTACGGCTCAGGTTGGGCGAGGTACGTCTCTGGCAGACATTAACAGCAGCTTTTCCCAGGGGTCTTTTGAGTCCACAGACTCGACCACCGACTTGGCCATTGGCGGTGCCGGGTTTTTTGTGGTGCGGGATCCCGCCAACCTAAACAATGAATATTACACTCGCGCAGGCCAATTCAGGTTTGACAAGGACGGGAATTTTATAAATCCTGCGGGCTATATTGTGAGGGGATGGGTGCTTGACCAGAACGGGCAGGATACCGGTTCAATCACCGACATTACCTTGTCCTCATTCACGTCTCCACCTTCTGCGACCGACCGGATGACTGTGGTGACAAACCTGAACTCCGGTGCTCAAGACCTGTCTGCCAACTTATACTTGGAATGGGATGCACAGAATGCGGTGCCTATTGCTGACACAGCCTACGAATATCAGACAACGGTCAAGGTCTACGATTCCCTTGGCGATACGCACGATCTGACCGTGTACTATGATCCGGGTGCCGGTTCGATATGGGAATTCATTGTCACCTGCAATCCGAACGAAGATAATCGGGCAGGGGCCCAAGCACGCCTAGCGGCCGGTGACAACGGAGTGGGCATGCTGGGGCGAGGGGAAATTGTATTTAACGCCAGTTCCGGTGTCATTATGGATATTAATTGGACTGAATTTACGCCTGCTGCCGGCGACTATGATCTAACCACGGGAACCTGGACCCCGCGATCCGAGGCCGCTGATCTTACCAACGGCTATTTCACCCTTGCTCCCGATTTCCTCGGCGGGTCGCCTCTGAGCGTAGAACTTGATTTTGGTTCTGTTTACAGCAGCGGTGCCGGTGCTTGGCTCAACGATTCCCTTTCCACAACCCAGTTTGCGATCTCTTCCACAACGATCTTTCAGTCGGCTACTGGCTATGGCGCAGGAGACCTGCAGTCGGTTACTGTTGGAACGGATGGCGCCATCACGGGTCAATACTCCAATGGTGAGGTTATCCCCCTGTATCGGGTGGCCCTGGCCAAGTTTCAAAATGTTCAGGGTCTTTACAAGGAAGGCGGAAACCTCTATAGAGAGACGAGACTGAGTGGTGTGCCCATTACCGCCAGACCTGGGACCAATGGATTGGGTAGCATCGCACCTAACTCCCTGGAACAGTCGAATGTGGATATCGCCACGGAATTTGTTAAGATGATCGCCACACAACGGGGGTTCCAGGCAAATTCTAAGATCATTACCGTGACTGACCAGATGCTCGCGGAGCTAATCAATCTGAAGAGGTAGCATCAAAGAGGCAGATGTCAAGATCTTGACATCTGCCTCTCTCCTTGACGCGAGCGTGTCGATATAATGCTTCACACACGGGTTGAGCATTCATATCCTCTTGTAATACCTCACTTTTTTCACTCCACGAAATATATTACCTTACCCAAAGGAATGGCACAAAGGTTGCTCTATATTTGAAATGTGAGTGGTCTTGTGTCAGCGGTCTGCTTTTAACAGAACAAGGACATGGGTGGGGAAATATTTGACCAACCTCCAGTAGCTGTGGTTACGACAACAGGAATGATTTCAGCGGCGGACCACTAAGAATGAGCAACGAACATCTTGAGGGGGTATTATGGACATTGCCACCGTCTTAGGTGTTATTTCTGCATTTGGCCTTATGTGTATTGCCATTTCCATGGGTGGCGGGATCCAACTCTTTATCAATATCCCTGCTTTAATGATTGTTGTGGGCGGCACGCTTGGGGCGACAATGATTAACTATCCTGTAAAGGATGTGTTAGGGGTTTTCAAGGTCGTTAAGAAGGCACTTTTTGCCAAAAAGATATCGGTAACTAAACTTATCAAGCGGTTTGTTACCTTTGCCAAGAAATCCCGCAAGGAGGGGATCTTGGCTCTTGAGGGAGACATAAAAGAGGTAAACGATGAATTCTTGAGAAAAGGGGTACAACTCGCTATCGACGGATTGGAGCCGCAAGAGATCGGTGAGATCCTCGAAACAGAGATTGATTTTGTCAGAAGCAGACACCAACTGGGTGCAGAGATTTTTACCACTATGGGAACATTTTCTCCTGCCTTGGGAATGATAGGGACCCTTATAGGATTGGTGCAGATGCTTCAGACCATGGATGACGCCAGTAAGATTGGCCCGGCTATGGCTGTGGCCTTGCTGACCACCTTTTACGGTTCAATAATGGCCAACATCGTGTGTTTGCCCATCGCGGGAAAGCTGAGAACCCGAAGCAAGGAAGAGGTGCTGACAAAGGAAATGGCGATTCAGGGGATAGCATCCCTTTCAAACGGCGATAACCCCAGGATCCTTGAGCAGAAACTCCTGGCCTTTATACCTCCTAATCAGCGGGAGTAATTGTAGGTATGGCTGGAAAGAAGAGAGATACAGATCATGGGCCCATCAAACTGAACGTGGGATTGCTTATGACTGTGTCGCTCTTTCTCATTCTTTTGACCTTTTTTATTTTGCTCAACTCCATAGCGGTAATAGATGAAAGAAAAAAGATATTGGCCATAGGTTCACTCATGGGTCCTTTTGGCAGTCTCCCCGGTGGGTTATCGCCCTCAAGGACCGGTGAGTCGATCATGACACCTTTTGCTCCCATGACCGAAGAGAGGGTCAAGATTATTGAACTATTATCTCTTCTGGAAAAAACCATGGTGGGCCAGGTCAAAATCGAATCGGGCGAGGGTAGGGAGGTAATCACTATTAATGAGAGAGTCCTCTTTGGAAAGGATAAATCCAAGCTCAAACCGTCTTCATATCATGTGCTCGATGAGCTCTGCCACATAACGAGAAAGGGAGACTATCCGGTAGAGATCGTCGGGTATACCGATAATAGACCCGGTGAGGGAATGGGCTTTAAATCAAATTGGGAGTTTTCAAGTCTCATGGCAATTCAGGTCCTCAAGTATTTCGTTTCAAAGGGTAAGATCGCCCCTGAGAGGCTCTCTGCCTACGGACGGGGCAGCAATAACCCAATTGCCTCAAATGCCACCAGAGAGTCGAGGGCCCAAAACAGAAGGGTGGATATTGTTTTGAATTTTCGGGCACCACTGCACGTGAAAAGGATTCTTAAGAAGAAACCGGCAGGTATCTTTACCTATAAGGATTTTGACTTCAGGATTTTCTAAGTATGCACAGAAGAAAAAATCATGGCGCCGATGGTCAACGCATGGATCCCAGTAGGTGGATGGTAACCTTTTCGGACCTGCTGCTGATCTTGCTAACCTTTTTTGTAATGCTTCTTACCATGTCATCTATGGATAATAAGAAGCTGAAAGAGATATTTGTGTATCTTAAAGAGGCTGTTGGTGTGCTTGAATTAGCTGGAACCAGGGGGATTACTGATCTAGCCAATTTTATTCAAGAATACAGTGAGACTCATACCTCCTATGTGATTGATCGGAGGCTTCTTACGGATCTTTTCATACCGTTGGTTAAACCAGATGAAGACCCCGAGCAGAGGTTTAAGGATCTGAGTGCGTTAATAGATATAACCGATGATGAGAGAGGTATTGTTTTTTCCTTTCAGGAAAACATCCTGTTTGATTCGGGAGAGGCCAGAATTAAACATGAGGCATTCCCTGTTCTGGACTTACTGGCCGAGGCTATAGATGGATGCCCCAATCATATTCTTGTTATGGGTCATACGGATAATATCCCAATTCACAGTCAGATATTCGTATCAAACTGGGAGCTTTCAGCTTACCGGGGGCTTTCTGTTCTGAAATATTTTCTGGAGCAAACGGGGCTCTCACCATCACGCTTTTCTGCTGGGGGTTACGGCCCCTCGAGGCCTCTCCGGCCAAATGATACTCCGAAAAACAGGGCCTTAAACAGGAGGGTGGAGATAATCTTCAAACATCTACAGGGGGTTTAAATGGAGGAAGAGATGGATGCTCAACAAGAGATACAGCCCAAGAAATCTTTTCTCAAGTTCATAATCTTGGGAGTTATGGTGGTGGTTCTTGGAGCTGGTGGCTATGTGGGTTGGAACTACTTTAAAGGCAATAGATACGAAAACATAAAAGAGACCCAGACTACCAAAGCTGATGCTAACAAAAAGAAGGATGAGGCGAAGATCGTTTTTCCCCTTGAGTCATTTATCGTCAATCTAGCTGATAGAGAAGGAATCGGTAAGAGATACCTAAAGATTACCCTTGCGCTGGAGGTTTTTGATGAAGAAGAGAAGAGGATGGTAGCAAGGTATACCGCAGAGCTGAGGGACACTATCCTCCTGCTTCTTTCCAGCCAGTCATTCAGTGAGATCAGTACCATGGAGGGGAAGCTTGAATTGAAACAGGCACTCCTCTCCAGGATCAACCACGCCCTTGGTGGGAGAATTGTTCAGAGACTCTATTTTACCGAATTTGTGGTGCAATAGGTTACACTATGGGAAACATATTATCGCAGGATGAGGTTGACTCTCTCCTTAACGGGATAAGTGACGGTAAGGTCAAAACCGAGACGGATACTCCTGAAAGAGGTAAGGGGCTGAGGGTATATGATTTTACTTCACAAGCTGGACCTTCACTTGCCAGCATGCCTACGTTGAGAACTATTAATGAAAGGTTTGTTGGCTCTTCAAGGGCAAGTCTCTCCGCTGCTACAAGGTCGGTTATAGATGTAACCATATCTTCCGCTGAATCAGTTCCGTTTGACGAATTCTCTCATTCCATTTCCCTTCCATCAAGTTTGAATATCTTCAAGATGCAGCCTCTCAAGGGATCTGCCCTGCTCGTAATGGAAGGCTCCCTGGTATTTGCCTTTGTTGATACCTTTTTTGGGGGAAAGGGCGATGGTCAGGTAAAAGCTGAAGGAAAAGGCTTCACTCCCATTGAGACAAGAATAATAGAAAAGGTAATCGGTATAATGCTTGGCGACCTAGAGCACGCGTGGTCAGATGTTCATAAGATAAAGATGGTCTTAGCACGCTCGGAAATGGATCCACAGTTTGCTGCCATAGCCAAACCTAACGATTCGGTGATGGTGAGTAGGTTCGTGGTAGAGTTTGGGAACACCTCGGGAAACATGGCCATCTGTATTCCTTATGCCACTATTGAGCCTCTGCGAGAGAAACTGAGGCAAGGGCTTCAGAATGAAAAGGTGGAAGTAGATCAAAGGCGGAGAAAACACATTCAGGAAAAAATAAAGGAACTGGCAATAAATGTGCGGTGCACCTTAGGCATGACAAAGATTACTGGCAAGGAGCTGCTGGAGATAAAGGTTGATGATGTGATACCGCTTGAGCAAGGGGTAAACGATTTGATCACCGTGAGCGTAGAGGATATTCCCAAGTTTAAGGGTTTCCCAGGCACGCGTAACAACAAGCAGGCGATAAGAATAAGTGAAAGAGTTAACAAGGAGTAAGTGATGAACGACACTGATACGGTAACAGATAATGGCCACAGAGAGGCATCACAAGATAACGGCCAGACAGGAACAGCGCAAGGGAATGAGTCCGGACCACATGAAAAATGCGATCTTGATCTCGTTCTTGACATCCCCCTTGATGTAACGGTGGAGTTAGGTAGGGTCAAAATGCTGGTAGATGATGTGCTCCAGTTGGGACAAGGATCAGTAATTGAGCTAGATAAACCCGTGGGCGAACGGCTCGAGATATATATAAACGACAAATTGATTGCCAGGGGTGAGGTTGTGGTTGCCAATGAAAAATTTGGCGTAAGGGTAACTGATATTGTCAGCCCTGTGGAGAGGGTTGAGTCTCTGGGCTCATAAGATATTTTGTTAGTGGTTACTGGTTGCAGGTTTCTCGTCTCAGATCAACACGGGAAACAGGCAATGGGATTGAGGAATTGTGAATTTAGGAATTGAGGCCTGCCCGCCATCGTCCCGCTCTGCGGGACTCAGGCGAGGCGGGCGGGGATTAGGGAGTTACGCTTTAGATATTTAATAGGCGGTGAGGGAGTAATAACTTTAGGTACTTTAGTTCACTTTAAACCCTGGCCCAGACCTGGCATGCAAGGACTGAGTTTAGTAGTTCCCGCTTAGCATTATTAAAGCGGCATTAGCTTGTTACAATCACGTCGCGCCAGGGCGGGCTTTGGTCACTTTTTATGGATGGAATATCTGGATTGAACCTGATCAGCACGGGCCTTAAAACAGTAGCCATGCTTGCTATTGTGCTTGGTCTCTTGATTTTACTCCTCTACTTCATGAAAAGGTTTCTGTTTGTGAGCCGGGGAGTAAAGGGTGATTTACTCATCAAGATCCTCTCTTCGCTGCATCTATCGCCAAAGGAGCGGATTGAGGTCATAGAGATTTCAGGTGAAAGGATAGTGTTGGGTATTACACCTGGGAATATAACATTCCTAACCAAACTCGATGAGTTACAGGGAGAAACAGGTGAGAGAAACGGGAACACAAAACATCAGGAGATCCCGGAATAACACAGCAAAGAGGGTACTTTTTCTTCTTATCCTCTGTGTAGCGTTTTACCTCCTATGTATTGGGGAAGCGTCTGCCGCCGATTTCCTCTTTCCGAAAGTGCATATAGGCGTAGAAAAGGGAGAGGGTCCTGGTGATATCTCCGTGTTGCTCCAGATCGTGCTTCTGCTAACCGTTCTTTCTCTCGCGCCAGCCATCCTCATGCTCATGACATCCTTCACCAGACTGGCTGTAGTTTTTGCCTTTTTACGCCATGCCCTGGGTACCCAGCAAACCCCTTCTAACCAGATCATTGCAGGTCTGGCCTTGTTCCTAACCTTCTTTATTATGATGCCTGTTTGGCAGAAGGTTAATAGTAATGCACTGCAGCCATACCTGAATGAAGAGATCTCTCAAGAGGTTGCCCTGAAGGAGGCTATTAATCCCATCAGACAATTTATGTTTAGGCAGACACGGGAAAAGGATCTAGCCCTCTTGGTTAAGATGGCAGGCGGGAAAAAACCGAACAATCCGGCAGATATCCCCACATCTGTTCTCATCCCAGCCTTTGTTATCAGTGAGCTCAAGACCGCTTTTATTATTGGATTTGTCCTATACGTACCCTTCTTGATTATAGATATGGTTGTGGCGAGCGTTTTGCTCAGCATGGGGATGATGATGCTTCCACCAATCCTCATATCTCTTCCCTTTAAGCTCATGCTCTTTGTTTTGGTGGATGGCTGGCACCTGATTGTCGGTTCAATGGTAAAGAGTTTTATGGGTGGGTAGATATGACGCCGGATTTTGTGGTTACATTTGCACAGGAGGCGATTAAGGTCACCATACTGGTGGCCATGCCCATGCTTGGTCTGGGGCTTGCTGTGGGATTAATGGTAAGCATCTTTCAGGCTGTGACCCAGATCCATGAGATGACCCTGACATTTGTGCCAAAGATATTGGTCGTATTGATAGCACTCCTGTATTTTGCCGGCTGGATGCTCGAGCATTTGATGCGCTTTGCTTCCACTACGATTGAGCAGATACCCAATTATATAAGATAGGTGGGTTCGTTTCGTTACTGGTTGCTCGTTTCTTGTTACATATGAACAGGGGGAAGGGATTGAGGCCTGCCCGCCATCTTCCCACTCTGCGGGACTCAGGCGAGGCGGGCGGGGATTGTGAATTTAGGGATTTGAGTGATTACACTTTGGGTACTTATTAGGCAGTAGGGAGCGAGCAGTAGGCATTAGTAACTTCAGGCACTTTAGTTCACTTTAAATTTTGGGCACTTACAATGGAACTATTTCCTCTATCATATCAAGAATGTGAAGCATTCTTTCTGATACTGATAAGGGTTAGTGTGGTTTTGTTCATGTTTCCCTTCTTTAGTGCACGGGTCATTCCGGTTCTTGTTAAGGTCGGACTGGCCCTGGTTATCACCGTGATTCTCTACCCTGTCATAAGTGATACGATGGGGCCCTTTCCTCATACCGTGTGGGGAATGGTGCAGGTAGTACTTTCGGAATTCATCATTGGTATGATTTTGGGGCTGCTTGTTCAGATGTTCTTTGAGGGGGTTAAGATGATGGGTCAGCTAGTGGGTTTTCAAACAGGTTTTGCCATAACCAACATCTTAGACCCACAGAGCGGCATGCAGGTCTCAATCCTCTCCAATATGGCATACCTGGTGGCCATGGTGCTTTTCCTCGTTTTGAATGGCCACCACATAATGCTGAGTGCAATGAGGGAGAGTTTTGAGATCATAAACGTGGGTTCACTGGGCTTAAACAGACAAATATTTCAAACAATTGTGCTCACTTCCAGCGACATGTTTGCTGTAGCCATAAAAATCGGGGCGCCAGCTATTGCCGCCCTTCTCTTTACCAAGGTTGCCTTTGGTCTCATTACAAAGCTTATGCCCCAAATGAACATTATGATTGTCGCATTTCCTGTGCAGATAGTCATAGGACTTCTATTCTTTGGCATATGTTTAAATGTGCTTTTGAGATCTATGGAGAAATATCTGGGCGGTCTTGGTTCTGTACTGGTGAATACCATGTCCTGGTTAAAGGTGTAGGTGATGGCTGAAAAGAGTTTTGAGGAAAAAACCGAACAACCAACTCCACGGAAGAGAGAAGATGTCCGAAAGAAGGGAGAGGTAGCAAAGAGCAGGGAGTTGCCTTCAGTGGCTGTACTCCTGACCGGTCTCATCACGTTAACGGTGTTTGGATCCTATATGTATTCACAGATCCAGGATATTATGAAAGGGGCATTTTCTCTTATCACTTTGCATGATCTTAGTTTAGCAGATTTCATGGTATTTGCCGAAAGGATGATCACCTCATTTATCATAGCAATCAGCCCTCTTTTGGCGGCCATTGTTATTGCAGCTGTGTTTTCGAATATCATGCAGGTGGGCTTTATGTTCTCCGGTGAATTGATCAAGCCCAAATTGTCGAAATTGGATCCCATTAAGGGTTTTGGCAGGCTTTTCTCCAAGCAATCGTTTATGGAATTATTCAAGTGCTTGTTAAAGTTAGCCATCGTCGGGGGGATAGCCTATTGGTCCTTAAGGGGTGAGATGAAGAATGTTTCCTTTTTAGGGGAGATGGAAACACATTCGATTGCGGCCTATATCCTCCTCGCCATTTTCAAGATCTTTATCAGGTGTACCCTGGCAATGATCTTTCTGGTAGTCATCGATTATGCATTCCAGAGATGGGAGTTTGAGAAGAAGATCAAGATGAGCAAGAAAGAGGTGAAGGACGAATTCAAAAGAACAGAGGGTGATCCCTTGATCAAATCAAGGATAAAGAGCATTCAGATGCAGATGGCGAGAAGGAGGATGATGCAGGCGGTTCCGCAGGCGGATGTGGTGATAACCAACCCCACCACCCTTGCAGTTGCCTTAAAGTATGATAGTTCTTCCATGGGGGCACCTCGATTGCTCGCAAAAGGTTCAGGAAGAATAGCCGCAAAAATCAGAGAATTAGCAGCAAAACATGATATCCCTATCTTAGAGAATAAAGATCTTGCGCGCAGCCTCTATTCCTTGGTTGAAATCGGTGAAGAAATACCACCTGCCCTGTATCAGGCTGTTGCCGAGGTTTTGGCATATATTTACAAGTTGAAGGGAAAGTATGCACATGCAGGGTAGCGGAAAATGAGGAATTCAGGGATTGAGGAATTGAGGGATTACACTTTGGGTACTTAACAGGCAGCAGGGAGTAAGCAGTAGGCATTAGTAACTTTAGGCACTTATAATGGAAGATGTCATAAGATCAAAATCGAGTCCTGCCGCTATCAGTGAGGTGCTGACCGTTGTTGGGGTGGTTACGGTCCTGGTGGTTATGATTATCCCGCTACCACCTGTACTCCTGGATTTCCTTCTAGCGCTGAATATCACCCTGTCGATAACTATTCTCCTGATTGCCATGTATTCACTCAAACCCCTGGATTTTTCCATATTCCCCTCACTGCTTTTGGTGGTGACCCTGTTTCGGCTTTCCCTCAATGTGGCATCTACTCGTTTGATACTGCTCCATGGCAACGAGGGGCCTCTGGCAGCAGGGAAGGTTATCAAGTCTTTTGGGAGTTTTGTGGTCGGAGGGGATTACGTAGTAGGCATGATCGTCTTTGTTATCCTGGTTATCGTAAATTTTGTGGTTATTACCAAGGGCGCCACCAGGATCGCTGAGGTTGCTGCGCGATTCACCCTTGATGCCATGCCTGGAAAGCAGATGAGCATTGATGCAGATCTAAACGCCGGGCTGATAGATGAGGATGAAGCAAAGCGGCGCCGAAGCACGATTGCACGGGAGGCTGAATTCCATGGAGCAATGGATGGTGCAGCGAAATTTGTGAGAGGAGACGCAATCGCAGGGATAATTATTACCCTGATTAATATTATTGGCGGATTTATCATCGGGGTACTTCAAAAAAAGATGTCTGCTATTGACGCTGCCCAGGCCTATACCCTTTTAACTATCGGTGATGGGCTCGTATCACAGATCCCTGCACTCACCATATCAACTGCCGCCGGTATAGTGGTCAGCAGGGCAGCATCAGAAGACACCATGGGAAAGGAATTCGGCAAGCAGTTCTTTGGTTATCCAAAGGCTATCTATCTTGCTGCGTTCACCATCTTCTTTTTCGGGCTTATTCCTGGCTTACCACACGTACCGTTCATAGTACTCTCCATACTCATTGCGAGCAGCGTCTACCTTGCGAGCAGGAGAAGCCAGGCATTGGCGGAAAAAGAGATTGCAACAAAGAAGAAGGAGAAGGTGGAGATGGGGCCTGAACCGGTGGAGCATCTGCTGCTGGTTGACCCTCTTGAACTGGAAGTAGGGTATGGCCTCATCCCCCTGGTTGATAGAGAGCAGGGTGGAGAATTTCTGGATCGGGTTCGATCAATCAGACGACAGTTTGCTATTGACATGGGTTTGGTAATACCACCGATCCATATCAGAGATAATCTTCAACTAGATTCAGCTGAGTATCAGGTTTTGCTGAAAGGGGTAAGGATAGCGGGCGCTGAATTGATGGTGAATCACTATTTGGCTATGGACCCCGGAGATGCTACCCGAAAAATTGCGGGAATAGAAACACGGGAGCCTTCATTTAATCTGCCTGCTATTTGGATACCGGAGGCAACCAAAGAAGAAGCAAAGCTTGCCGGCTACACGGTGGTTGATAGTGTTACGATTATGGCCACCCATCTGACCGAAGTCCTTCGAAAGCACCTCTCAGAATTGTTGGGCAGGCAAGAGGTTCAAAACTTGCTTGATAATCTGAGCAGGTCATATCCGAAGGCGGTTGAGGAGTTAGTGCCAAATCTTCTTTCCTTAGGGGGTGTGCAAAAGGTCTTACAAAATCTATTACGGGAGCGCATTTCTATCAGGGACATGTTAACCGTTGTAGAGACCCTCGCCGACTATGCCCCCCTGACAAAAGACCCAGAACTCTTAACCGAATACGTGAGGCACAAGCTCTCCAGATCTATTATCAGCCCTCACATGGGAGAAGATGGGGTGCTGAAACTGATAACCATGGCTCAGGATGTAGAAGATATACTACTTAAAGGCATACAGAAGACGGAACACGGTTCGTATCTCTCTGTTGACCCAAAGGTTGTAGATCCAATTCTTGCCTCTATCAAAGAGGAGGCAGAAAAGGCCATGGCAAAGAATATTCAACCGATTCTTCTCACATCGCCGACACTGCGAAGGCATCTAAAGCAATTAGTAGAACAGTTTATTCCTTCTTTGATAGTGTTGTCTCAGAGTGAGCTACTAAGTGACATAAGATTTCAATCCATTGGAGAGGTGAACTCAGGCTATGCAGGTTAGAAAATACCAGGCAGGCACAATTAAAGAGGCCGTGGCTATGGTTAAGAATGTTTTGGGTCCGGAAGCCATGATACTTTCAACGAAGAAATTGGGGAAAAAGGGTGAAAACAGTCTGTTTGAGATTGCTGCAGTACCAGCAGGAGATCATAGTTCTCACACCAATCTGAGTCCTTTGCGGGAAGTAAAATCAGAACTGATGAGTATTAGAGAAATGATCTATCTTTTGAATAATTCTGGTGGCACATTCGAAAGAATAATACTGAATCCCGCTCTCACCAACCTCTATGCGCAACTGATCAGGAGCGGCGTTAAGGATCATTATGCCAAGCTCTTCCTGGAAAAGGCTGGCGCACTTGATGGAGTGTCGGTTGCCCCTGTGAAAGGTATCCGTGAGAGAGCGATCAAAGAGATTATGGAGGTAATTGAGCTAAGAGATCCCTTTACACCAACAGATAAAAGGCAGGTAGTTGCGGCCTTTGTCGGGACAACCGGCGTGGGAAAGACTACTACCATCGCAAAGCTCGCTGCACAGCTCAAGCTTAAGGCAGGGAAAAAGGTGGGCCTAGTCTCTATAGACAACTACAGGATAGGTGCTATGGAACAGCTCAAGACCTATGCGCATATTTTAGGCATACCTTGTTTTCCAGCATTTACGAGAAAAGATTTGCTTTTTGCTCTGAAGAGAATGGAAACGGCCGATGCTGTGTTGATCGATACCGCAGGCCAGAGCCAGTATGATACGGACAGGATAGACGCACTTAAGAAGATGATGACCAATGATTTGGCAATAAGTTCCCATCTCCTTTTGAGCGTTGCAACTACTGAGTCAGAGATGAACCAGACAGCTCTTAATTTCAGCCCCCTCGGATTTCAAAGCTATATATTTACCAAGATAGATGAAGCAGAAACCTGTGGATCAGTAATAAACCAGATAATGAGACTACAGGCACCTATTTCCTACCTTACTACGGGGCAGAATGTACCGGAGGATATTGAGAGGGCTCATAAGGGGAGAATCCTACAACTCTTATTGAATGAAAATTAATCTATTTTTCACTGGAGAATGAATCGATGGATCAGGCAACAGGGTTGAGAAGGATGGTAAAGGGAAAATCTGATAAAATTTGCCGGCTGAGAAGGGATAACCGATCTCAATCATTTTCGTCACAAACCAAACCCAGGGTCATTGCCATTACGAGTGGCAAGGGTGGTGTGGGGAAAACAAATGCAGTCGGTAACATAGCTATTGCATGTCAAAGGATGGGAAAAAAAGTCTTAATCTTTGATGCCGATCTGGGGCTGGCGAATATTGATATTATCTTTGGTCTTAATCCCAAGCACACCATTGCGGAGGTCATAAAAGGTGAAAAAGAGCTATCTCAGATCATCGTCACCGGGCCGGAAGGCGTTGCAGTCATGCCCGCCAGTTCAGGTGTGCAGGAATTGGTGCACCTGACAGAAGGCCAGAAGATAAACCTCCTCAATGAATTTGATACCTTGAATGACAACTTTGATATCCTGCTGATCGATACCGGTGCAGGGATCTCCTCAAATGTTATCTATTTCAATCTGGCAGCGCAAGAAAGGATCGTCATTGTAACCCCAGAACCCACCTCTATCACCGATGCCTATGCCCTTATGAAGGTGATGTTCCGCCAGCATGCAACGAAGAGCTTTCTTCTTTTGGTAAATATGGTGGAAGATGAAAAAGAGGCACGGTCAGTGTATCAGAACCTGAGCAAAGTTGTGGCACGCTTTATGGGCGGCATATCAATAGATTATGCCGGATTTATCCCATGGGATAGTTGTTTGCAAGAGTCAGTGACGAGAAGGGAACCGGTAGTATGTTGTTACCCTGAGTCATCGTCAAGCAAGAGCTTTAAAGAGCTGGCTCATTATCTCGTTAAGCAGACAGATAGAAGACCAATTGATGGTAATATCAAATTCTTCTGGAAAAGACTTATGGCGGGAATGCCGGGTCAAGGGAATGAAGGCAGAGATTAATAGATATCAACAGGGCTACGAAATAGAACAGGGAAAAGTGGATCCAAAGCTCAGAGAAGAGCTTGTCGTGAAATATGCCCCCCTCGTAAGATATATTGCTGGCAGGATGGCGGTCAGGGTGCCCCCCAATGTATCGAGAGAAGAGTTGACCAGTGCAGGGATAGTCGGGTTGCTCGATGCCCTTGATAAATTTGACTCAGAGATGGGGATTAAGTTTCAGACATACGCAGAGCACAGGATTCGGGGGGCCATATTAGATGAGTTGAGAAAAATGGACTGGATTCCTCGGTCTGTCAGGAAGGATATTCATCGGATTGAGGATGCTATGCTGAGCCTGAATTCCAGACTTAGTAGGGAACCAGACGATGCCGAGGTTGCCCAGGAGCTTGATATTGATATTGATACCTATTACAAGATGGTCAGCAGAGCCCAGGGTGTGAGTCTGCTCAGCCTTGATAAGATTATGCCAGATGGGTCTGCCCCAGCATTCACCAAACAGGCCTCGGATGGTCCTTCCCCTTTTGATGCATTAAAGGTAAAGGAACTGAAGAATGTTATTTCTCAGGTCCTTTCAGAGCTTTCAGAAAAGGAGCAGTTGGTTGTAGCACTCTATTATTATGAGGAATTGACATTAAAGGAAATAGCCAGGGTGCTCAGCCTAACAGAGTCAAGGATATCTCAAATTCACTCAAAGGCAATAATTCGTTTGAGGTCAAAACTTAGATCATATTACGAAGGTTAATCATGGCTTCTCCAGAGCACGACGAAAATGCAGCGGGACTCAATGGAGGTGAATTAGATGAATTGGGGGAAGAACAGACTGGAGCAATCTCAGAACAGGAGAATTCAGAAGGTCCCGAAGAGGAAGAATTCTCTGCAATTGAACTAGATGAATCAGATGACGCTGAAACGAAACCGATTCCAGAGGAGAAAAAGGCTCATCACCCAGACAGGAGAGGGAGCGGTAAAAAAGGGTTGTGGGTAGTGAGCACAATCGGGCTCTGTGTTCTGATAGGAATAGGATACCTTCATCTGAAAGAGGAAAAATTAAAAGGATTACCGAGGCAAAACAGCGAGTCGGTCCCCCTTGCGAGGATCTCAGGCCCTGAAGAGCGAGTACTGCTCTTTGATTCATTTATTATTCCCATTCCAGAGAACAGGGAATTCACGTATATCTCTTTAAGTATTTCCTTTAAATTGCCGAATAAAGAAATAAAGAGACAAATGACGGACAAGAAAAAGGAGTTTAGGGGAATCATTTACGACATATTAACCGAGGAGATCAGCAAGAGAAAGGAGGTTCCTCCTCTAGAAAGCCTGAAGAAGCTCATAATAGGCGGAGTAAATAGTGCCTTATCTACCGGGGAGGTTCATAAAGTATATGTAACAAAATTTCTGGCTGTTTGATTTTCGGGCTCTGTGAGCAGCCCGTTGCCAGAGGTAAATGGCGTTTCTGAACATTGAGATGGAACAGAGCGAATGCCCTGTTTTTGTTGATGCGTGGTCGATTTACTTGTTTCTTTCGAGCAACAACTCCTAAGAAACTTAATTATCAATGGTTTTTTCTTATGTGACAGGATTTACTGGATTTGCAGGATTTTCTTTTCTTTTTCTCAGCTTCCTGAAGAAACTGAGAAAGACGCCCCAGTGAAATAGGTTGCACATTTCACGGGGTAAAAATCCCGCTACGCGGGAGAAATAAAAACCGGGTTGTGCATTTTCTATTGAGTGGCATAATGCCCATCTCTGGTTTGACCCCGGAGCCTTCTCTTGCCGCCTTTGGCGGCATTGGGTTTTTGTCCTTCCGTCTGGGAAGGACAAAAGGACAACAAAAATCATGTTAATCCTGTCTAATACATCAAGGAAGATAACTTAGAGTTTCTTTGATGAATAACTCAGAAGCGCAGCGTCGGAGTCGGATGCTGACAACTAACAACCAATACTGCTCATTTGCCAGGTAGGAGAAGAAATGGCAAGCACAACAGACATGAATATCGTCCTGGGGCAGGGAAATGCTGTGAAAGAGGTGCACAATGTCAGAAAGCAGAATCTGGAGTTGAATCAACAATTTGTTGCCCAGCAAACAGAGGAGAAGAAAACAGAGGATAGGGTAAAGGTCCAGGAATTTGAAACTGCCAAGAAGATAGGGATTGAAGAGGATGAAGAGAAAAAGAAGAAGAAAGGCTCCGGACAAGATGAAAAAGGCTCAAAGAAAGAACAGTCAGAAGAGGCATCAAATCTATCTGAGGGAAACCTGATAGATATCAGGGTCTAGCCATGTCAACTGCTACTGAGCTTCAACTCCTGATGTTTGCTCAAATTGGGATTGATATTATCATTATTGTTGTTTTCATATTTGTAGTTAGAAGATTACGCTACGCCAACAAAGGTAAGTCATTCGATAAGACAGTCAGAATGCTTGAATCGCTCTTTACTGACGCAGACAAAATAGCACAGCAATTTAAGGCGCAACTGGAGGAAAAACATCACCTTATCAAACGACTTAATGAACAATTGGACAAGAGGGTAGGCAGTTTGAACGGGTTGTTGCAAAGGGCGGATGCATTACTCTCATCACATGCTCAGCAGGCCGCAGATGCCGAATGCGACCCCCTTTCTCTTAATAGTCAAGAGAGACAGATTATCGCCTTGGCAGGTGAAGGGTATGATCTAGAAGAAATAGCGAAAAGACTTTCAATTCCCAAGGAAGAGGTGAAACTCGTCTTGGATCTAAAGCAAAAACTTTCACAGATAGGTAAAGAAGAAGGTCTATCTTGATAGAAGTTAGTTCTCCATCCTCTTCACCATCCAAGATATCTCTTCAAAAAGAAGCACATCCTGAATCCTTTCTCACACTATCCAAAAATGAAATTGTTGAGGGAATGGTACTCAAATCATTCTCTCTAAGCAAGGCCTTGTTGTTCATCAAAGGAAGAAGAGTAATGGCCAGAACCGCTGTTCCCTTGACCGAAGGGAGGGTCTTGTCATTGAAAGTCCAAGAAACATTGCCTGTTCTAACTTTCAAGCTCCTCGGAACAAAGCCTGCGGATCTAGATATCGTCAGTATTGCTCTGATACTGTCTGCAGTAAAGGAGAATCTATGGAAGTCTACCTCTGAGAATATAGCTCATTACGGGCTTTCAAGAGAGGCTCTGTCCAGATTTAAGGAATTGATGGATGATTTGTCGCGTGGACTATTCTCAAAATCAGGGCCAGACCTTCTCAGGCTCCTCATTGATAAATCAGGTATGAGTTGGGAGGCAAAGCTCAGAGAGGCATTACATAATAAAACGATTGGAAGAGATAATCTCGCTAGGCTCATAGATGGGGATCTAAAAGGCCTGGCATCAAAATTCCTTGGCCTTAAAGGAGAGAGTGCAGCCCTCCTGAAGAGATTGGTATCGACCCTTACCCACATCCAAACCCTTAACCACCTTGGACTGGAGCAGGAAGGGAAAATTTTTCTCCCGGTCCCGATTCAGCTTCCTGATGGTCTGTTTACCGTTGGCCAGTTGCTGATCCAGCTCCCTCAAAAGGAATGGGGTGAACATCGAAAGAAAAAGGCTCGTAAAGACTTCTCAAGGATTACCTTTTTGTTAGACTTATCCGTGCTTGGACCCCTGAGGGCGGATCTTGCCATTCATGGGCAAGCGATAGAAGGAAGGTTTTTGCTAACCAAAAAGGAAACCAAGGAACGTATTGAAAAAAGTGTACCGCTCCTTGTCAGTAGATTGGAAGAAAGGGGTTTTTCCGTCCTATCCATGGAGTGCCATCTCAAGGATCCGGTGATCGTTAACGAATCACTCATCCAAGAGATTATTCCGGATGAAGGCTATACGCTGAACCTGATTGCCTGAGCATGTGGGATGTGGATGTGCATACGGGATGCGGGGTAGAAACGGCAAGGGGTATAAGGTGCTGCCAGCACAAATCGCGCATCGGGAATTATATACATGAAAAAAACAAACAAACAAAAGAAGGCGGTCGCCCTCAAGTATCAGCCAAACGTAGATAATGCACCCCAGGTAATAGCCAAAGGCAAGGGGAAAGTGGCTGAGAAGATCATCCAGATTGCCAGGGAACATAACATATACATCCGAGATGACCCTGATCTGATAGAGCTTTTATCTCAACTCGATATCAATCGAGAAATCCCTCCACACCTCTACGTTGTCGTCGCAGAATTACTCGCCTTTGTGTATTCTCTTGCCAGGGGAGAAAAGTTCCAGTAGGCATTTTTTTCCCCCTTCAAGAGGTAACCAGCTTCAAACCTTCTATTCTATTTTTCTTGTATTATGAGTATGTTACACATGATCGTGACTAGCATTTAGGCTGGCATTGATATTGCTCTATACACTCAGTGAAAGAAGTAAAGAATTGGTATGGTTCAGAGGGATTTATTAAAGCAAAAGCGGGGTGAAAGAAATTGATATCAGGGATCTATAAATTAGTTGATGGCTCATTGGTACAAAAGGTCAGATTCGAAACTATCGCTAATAATGTGGCAAATATCAGCACAAATGCCTTTAAAAAGGATATCATCTCGTTTCATCGAATACTGAGCATGAAAAACAGTTCCACTACAGATTTCTCCCCTGGTTCAATACGTTATACGGGAAACGAACTCGATGTTGCCTTGGAAACTCCCGGTTTTTTCAAGATCCAGACACCCAGGGGGATTAGATACACCAGGGATGGCGCATTCAAGCTTGACGTGGACCGTACCCTGGTAACCCACAATGGTGATCCGGTGCTCGGTCAAAACGGCCCCATCGCCATCAATGGAAAGAACGTGACTATAGAGCCGGATGGAAGGGTGGTAGTAGAGAATGAAGCTGTCGGTACCATCTCGGTAGTGGATTTTAGAAACCTCGATCTTCTTAAAAAAGAGGGCAGTTCATACTACGTGTTCCAAGGAAAAGAAAGAGACATATTTACTGCCGAGAACATCAGTGTCCAAAACGGTTACATAGAGCAATCAAATGTTAGCCCAACAGGAGAAATGATCAAAATGATCGTGTCCCTCAGGGTATTTGAGTCTGCTCAAAAGGCTATTCAGTTCATGGATGAAATAACGAGCAAGATGGTTAATGAAGTTGGTCGATTACAATAGGTAGGGGAGGAGATAACTATGTTACGAGGACTCTGGTCCGCAGCAACCGGAATGGCTGCCCAGCAAATGACGATAGATGTCATTGCCAATAATTTGGCCAATGTGGGTACTGTGGGTTTCAAAAAGAGCAGGTCCGATTTTCAGGACCTCATGTATCAGACCATAAAGCAGGCTGGATCAGAAACACCGGCCGGCACTCAAATTCCCACCGGCATCCACATTGGTATGGGAACCATGCCTGTTGGTGTTCAGAAGATGTTTATGCAGGGAGATTTTAAGGAAACAAAAAATGAACTAGATCTGGCAATTGAGGGGAAGGGGTTCTTTAAGGTGCTGAGCAATGAAGAGGAGCTCTATACAAGGGCAGGAAATTTCAAGCTGGATAGCGATGGAAACATCGTTACGTCAAATGGCGACAGATTGCAACCGGATATGACAATCCCATCAGATGCAGTCTCTATTGGCATTGACAAAACCGGAACCGTGACCGTGTTTGACCATGAAGGGACTGGAACCTCCCTTGGAGTTATTGAAGTATACACCTTTCCTAACTCGGCTGGGCTCTTTAGTGTGGGACACAATCTGTATAGGTCTACCGATGCATCAGGTGAGAGCATCTCTGGCACAGCAGGTTCAGATGGTGTAGGAACAATTGCCCAGGGATTTGTCGAGATGTCTAATGTAGATGTGGTCGAAGAGATGGTTGCCATGATCATGGCACAGAGGGCCTATGAGACAAATAGCAAGGCCATACAAACAGCAGATGCCATGTTGCAGATAGCCAATAATATCAAGAGGTAATACCATGAGGAAGGCCGTACCGATCATGATTCTTTTGACATGTTTGTTTGGCGTTTGTTTATCGGTTGGGGCAACGGGAGTTGATGAAAACAAAACCGGAGCAATAGCCAGCCGAGGGTATCAATCGATTCCAGAGGCCACATTCCGTGAAATCTTTGTGGAATATCTCTGCGACCAGCTGGGAAAAGACAAATCTGACATAATGGTATCCAGGTTCAAGGTTATTGGCAATAGGCCTCTTCCTCAAGGAGAGATACGTTTTCAGGTGTTTCAAAAGGATAAAAGAAGACTTGCAGGATTTGTAAGATTAGTCGCTCTTTGCAGTGTAAACGGCGCAGTAAAAAGCCAGGTTAAGCTCTCCGGTTGGGTCGACATCTTTGAATCTGTGGTTTGCACTGGTAGAAATCTCAAAAAGGGTGAGATTATTGAAAAAGATGACCTTTATGTAGCAAGAAAAAATATCGCTCACCGATCTCCAGACATTGTGACCGATATGACCGACGCATTAGGACTCATGACAAAACATAACATAAGGGAAGACACCTGTCTTAAAGAATGGATGCTGGAAAGATCTCCTATTCTAAAAAAAGGGGATATGGTAACTATCGTGGCAGAATCAGATGATCTAAAGGTCACGGTTCCCGGTAGGGTTTTGGAGAAAGGCTACCTGGGTGAGCTCATAGAGATTCAAAACGTCATGAGCAGAAAAAAAATATACGCAAGGGTAGTTAATAGTTCAATAGTAATAGTAGATTTCTAGAGGAGAAAAACGGTGACCAAAAGCTATTGTGTTTTATGCATACTCCTTATTTTTTTCACTGGATGTGCTGTATTTCGCACAAATACATCTCACGTACCTGAGATCAAAAGCATACAGGAGCCCCAATTTCCGGAATATACACATCCTGTGATAGAGGAGGGATCACTATGGTCAGATGCAAGGGGTGTTACGCTTTATCCGGACACCACGGCAAGAAGGGTGGGAGATGTTGTCACGGTAAGGATTGTAGAGGATCCAGAGGCAGAACTGAATGCCAACACCAAAACGAGTAGATCATCGAGTATAAACGCACAACTCAAGTTTTTGGGCTACATGCAGGCCCTCGCTGACAAAAACCCTAGGCTTGCCCAGAATCCTGGCGAGGACGACCTTATAAAAGCAGGGCTTGGCATGAGCTTTGATGGCAAGGGTTCAAGTGACAGGGATGGCCACGTAAAGGCATATGTCTCTGCTATGGTCGTTAAGGTACTCCCGAATGAAAATCTTTTCATTCAGGGGAAGAGAGAAATCAAGGTAAACAACGAAACACAGTACATAGCCCTCTCGGGCATAATAAGGCCAGAGGACATATCTCCACACAATGAGATTCCCTCTACCTATGTGGCGAATGCCAAAATAACGTATTCAGGCATTGGTCCCTTGGCCGACAAACAAAGACCAGGGTGGTTAGGAAGGATAGTTGATTATGTATGGCCGTTTTAGGTTTTTATTCCTGATTGTCGTTATCTTTAACATCTTTTTCACCTCTGCGGTTTTCGGAGCAAGGATAAAGGATATTGCCTCCATTAAAGGCGTCAGGCCAAACCAGCTTTTTGGCTATGGTCTGGTAATTGGCCTCAATGGCAGTGGTGATAAGGCAGGAACAGATTTTACCATTCAGAGCCTTGTGAATATGCTGGAAAAGATGGGGATCTATGTAAGTGCCCAAGATGTAAAGGTCAAAAATGTTGCCGCAGTAATGGTTAATGCTACATTACCTCCATTTGCCAGGATAGGGAAGAAGATTGACGTGATCGTATCCTCTATCGGTGACGCCAAAACTCTCCAAGGAGGGACCCTTCTTCTAACCCATCTCAAGGGAGTTGATGGCAAAATCTATGCCCTTGCCCAGGGACCCATATCTGTTGGTGGTTTTAGGATAGGCGGGGCCGCTGGAGGAGGAGTCGGAAAAAATCATCCTACGGTAGGCAGAATAAGTGGGGGAGCAACAGTAGAACGGGAGATTCCTTTATCGCTTAAAGATAGAACGGAGTTAACCATTATATTAAACAATCCGGATTTTGTTACGGCCATCAGGGTTGCCAATTCAATTAACTCAGAGATGGGAGAGAACATTGCTAAGCCAATAGATTCGGGCACCCTAACCATAAAGATTCCCGACTCCTTTCAAGACAGTGTCGTTCCCATGCTTGCTAGAGTTGAGGATCTTGAGGTAATACCCGATTCGTTGGCAAAGGTTATTGTCAATGAGAGGACAGGCACCATCGTCATTGGAGAAAATGTCAGGGTCTCAACCGTTGCTGTTGCCCACGGAAACCTGAGCATTCAGATAAAGGAGACAAAAGAGGTTTCGCAGCCACTTCCCTTTGCACCACGACCACCTAGGGAGGGGGCAGCACCTACCCAGATGGAGGGAGGGGTTATCGTAGCACCTGGAGGGGCCACTGTCGTTACCCCGGAGAGCGATGTAACAGTTGAAGAGGAGAAAAATAGGCTTCTTTTGGTTCCAGAGGGAAGGACGATTGGTGATTTAGTGAGGGCATTAAATGCAATTGGCGTTACTCCCAGGGATCTGATCACTATCTTGCAAGCCATGAAGGTAGCAGGTGCCCTCCAGGGAAAACTGGAAATCATATAGAGGATCGGGATATGGTAAATGGGGTTGTATTGGATCGAGGCGGGGCAGGATTGCACAAAGATATGCGTGAGGCGAGGCTTAAGAGGGCCTGCTTGGAATTTGAGTCTCTTTTTGTATCCCATATGCTGAAAGCAATGAGAAAAACCGTTAGTGAAGGGGGGCTCATTCGAGAAAGCAATGAGGGTAAGATCTTCAAATCGATGTTTGATGAAAAGCTTGCCCTGGAGATTGCACAGAGTGGGGGTATTGGGCTCGGAGAAATGCTTTTTGAACAAATAAAAGGATAGGGTAATCGTTAACGGGTTCAGAGGTTCAGGGTTCACTAAAAACCCACGTGCTATTAGAGACCTGAGAGTATATTGGAAGAACAGATTATTGGGACTGTTCAGGGCATGGTTGAAGAGACAAACCGGAGTTAAGGGACGAGCGGGCAGGTGGCGAGCAGGTCAGGTACTTGCCGGCATATAAGCAAGGTCAACAAAAGGCTTGTCTGTGTGTGACGCATAGACAGGAAGATAACCCTGAATCGCGATTTCATCGGGAAACCCTGAACAGTGAACCCTGAACGTGTGAACGCATACAATCTATGAGTAAAATAGTTATTTAGTTGAGGGCACAATCTTCCGATAACTAGAAGAGGGGGTTTATCCATGGATGATCAGTATGTTGCGTTGCTTGAAGGCCTTTTTCATAAGAAGATAATCCTCTCCAATGATTTACTTCATTGCCTGAAGAAGGAAAGAGAATCCTTAATCAACATAGATTTGGATTCACTATGGAGTATTTCCAAGGAGAAAGAGGACATATGCTCAAAGATAGAATCAATTCGAGAGGAGATCGTTTCTGCCCTTGATCCAAGGATAGATCAGAGGTTTTTTGCTTCTCATCAAATTCTCGAACTACTGCCTGAGGAACATAAGGCCACCTTTCGAAAGCTCTTTCACACGCTTCTCAAATTGAAGGGTGAGATTGAGGTCATACGCAAAGAAAACATGATCTTTATTGATGATTCGCTCCAGTTTCTGGATGAGATGATGTCGATTCTAACAGGGAAGACCACATCCAAGATATTGTACAATGACAAATGTCATTTGAGCAGATCTGGTGCCAACGTTCTCCTCAGCAGGGAGGCTTGATCATGTCAGGTTTAGGGTTGGTATTGAGCATTGCAAAAACCGCTCTCTTTGCCCAGCGGTATGGCATAGATGTGACCGCCCACAATATTGCCAACGTTAATACGCCCAGTTATTCCAGGCAGAGCCCGGTGATCGAGGCGAAAGAGCCTGCATCCTATGGCGGGGTGCTCCTTGGTCAGGGTGTGGACACAACAGATGTAGTCAGGACCACCGACCAATTTGTCGAAAACCAGCTCATGCAGCAAAAATCCTGCCTTCTGTCTTCCAAAGAGATGGAGGGTTATATGCAGATCTTAGAGGGCTTGTTTAACGAAAACTCTGAAACCAGTATTAGTGTAATGCTGGCAGAGTTCTGGAACTTGTGGCACGACCTTTCAAACCATCCTGCTGGGGCTGCTGAACGGACCGCGCTTTATCAGCACGGTATCTTGCTGTCGCGGCAGTTTAACAACCTTGAAGCCGAGCTGACAGAGCTTGAAACAAATTTGACCAGTGCTGTGAATGTCGGTGTTGAGAGAATCAATGAAATTACAAGAGAAATCGCTGATATCAACATTAAAATCGTGGGGGTGGAAGCGGCAAAGGTCGCTAATGACCTAAGAGATAAGCGTACTGGTCTTGTTTCGGAACTTTCAGAATACATAGATGTCAAGACATTTGAGCAGAGCAACGGGTCGCTTACCATTATCACAGCTAAGGGTTGTGTTCTGGTTCAGGGAAGTGATTCCTATGACCTGGAGATGGGGGGAGTCAGTGGAGATCGGGTGACATGGCAGAGTTCTGGGAGTGCATACGTTGACCTTACAGACTATCTTACCAAAGGAAACCTGGGTGGATGGCTTGCTATGCGAGATGAGGTCATCGCTAAGTACAAACTTGACCTCAATGCCCTGGCTAAAGAATTCATCTGGGCTATCAACCATCAGCATACCCAGGGTGTGGGGCTCCACCTTTTTGAGCCCGGCAGTACCCTCGCCGGCACCTATCAAACGAGCACCGACCTGGATGATCTCGACTTTGGAAGTGAGATTCAGTTCGTTGTTAATGGTTTCAAGCTCTGGTTTGAAGACCGAACAGTTCCAGCAAACCCTGTAATGAACTTTGTTTCCGTGGACCTGAGCGGCCTGAATGGGAGCTCAACGCTTTCCAATCTGGCTACCGCTATCAATAACCAGATTACAGCGGCTGGGCTAACCGGGGTTACGGTAAGCGTTTCAGGCGATGCCATAACGTTTACCGCTGGTAGCGATTATGCTTTTGGCTTCTCAGAAGATACGAGCAATATTCTGGGAGCCCTCGGTGTGAATACCTTTTTCCAAGGAGTCGGCGCTGGATCCATGAGCGTGAATACAGCTTTAAACGATAAGGACTATATTGCTGCCGCCCAGATAGAAGCCGATGGTAGCTATGCGTCAGGAGACAACACTAATGCCTTGGCTATTGCTGACCTCCAATACACATCCATGGGAATTAGTCAATGGACCTGTGACAGGATAAACGGAAACACAGAGGGAACGGTCACCACGACCATTGAGCATTACTATCATGGTATGGTGAGCTCCATTGGGATCACCTCTGAGAGCATCTCTAGAGGTAGGGAGTATAATGAAGTGATGGTCAGCAAACTCAGTGAGATACGGGACAGTATTTCAGCCGTGTCCCTGGATGAAGAGATGACAAACCTCATAAAATTTCAACATGCCTATACAGCAGCAGCCAAGCTTATTAGTGTTTCCGATGAAATGCTTGAAACGCTGCTCAGCACGAAGTAGCAAAGGGGGAGTAGACTGCCATGAGGGTAGCCAATAAGACCGTTTACGATATGGTAAAATTCGACTTGGCCAGGATCAACGAGGAGCTGAACAAGGCCAACAGGGTGGTCACAACTGGCAAACGCATCACAGATCTTTCTGATGATCCGGTAAAGCTTAGCGAGGCACTAAACATTAAATCTGTTCTTTTAAACCTTGAACAATTGGGACGCAATATAAATATGGGAAGGTCTTGGCTAGCTGCCAGTGAAAGTGCCCTGAGCCAGGTACAGGATATGATTTCCGAGACAAAGGCCTTGTGTGTCCAGATGGCCAATGGGATCATCAATGCTGAACAGCGGGCCGCTGCAGCCGAGACTGTGCAAAATACACTGGATGATATTGTGTCTTTAGCTAATACAGTGGTTAATGGTGAGTATGTTTTTGCAGGGTGGAAGACCGATACTGTGCCATTCGATGAGGACGGGACCTACCATGGGGATAATCACGCCTTCGCCATTAAAATAGGTAATGATACCACCGTCGAGGTTGGAAGTGACGGGGAGGCGGTGTTTGGAGCTCTCTTCACCACCGTGAGTGATTTGAAAGATGCCTTGGAGGGTAATGACGTCGGTGGAATTATCGCGGCGATGGCTAATCTTGATAGTGATTTTGATCATATTACCACGAAGATATCGGGCATTGGCTCAAAGATGATCCACATGGAAACCAGAGAAAAGATCTTTCAGGATTACACTATCAGCAGTACCGAGAGGCTATCCGAGATTGAGGATGCGGATATGGCCGCGGCAATCATTGATCTGGAATCCAGACAGCTTGCCTTTAAGACTGCTTTGGCCTCTTCTGTCAGGGTTATGGAACTGAGCCTGGTTGATTTTTTAACGTAATAGGGGTCACGTCATAACGGGCTGTTGCCGAAATCCCCTTTCTCTTGGTCTAAAACGTTTTTTGATAAATCTAAGGCTCGCTCCAGGCGATGTCAAAACTCGCCTTTAGGGCAGGGTCACGTTATAGTGAACGTAACCTATTAATTTTCAAGCTTCTTGCAGGGTATGGGTGTCTTTTTTTTTGTTATGCCCTATAATATGGCCACTTACTGGGTCGGTTCAAAATGGTTAATTGCGTCCTAAGCCTTAGAATCATACGCTCCATCTATATCAACCATTTTGAAACGCCCACTCATCCAAACTATGTGGGGCATAATCCAAAAAAAAAGACACCCATACCCTGGACTTGGACGTTACTCTGTCCTTAGGGCTCAAACAGTTGACATCGCTTATCTTCAGCTTCGCCAAGATTTGTTTGCAAAAAAGGTTTCAATGACCGCTCAAAGGGATTACGGTTTGGGCAACAGCCTGTTAAGGTTTGACCCCTCTACCAAGGCCATGGATTGGCTATGCTTATATTAACAAGGAAGTTAGGTGAACGGATCACTATCGGCAATGATATTGTCATTGCTTTGCTCGAAATCAAAGGCTCACAGGTCAAGCTCGGTATTGAAGCACCCAAGGGTATCAGTATTCACCGACAAGAGATATATGAGAGAATTAAAAGAGAGAACCTGATATCATCTGCAGTAACTGCCTCTGATCTCTCCGAGGCAGCCACTCTTTTGCAAACTAAGAGACCCAGGGATACGGAACCATGAAGATTGACTCCACAAGATTTGGGCCCATCACCATAGGGGAAGAGAGGATTATTACCATGCCCTTTGGTATGCTCGGATTTCCTGAAGAAAAACGATATGTTATCCTTCAGCACAGAGAAGATTCACCCTTCTTCTGGTACCAGTCCGTGGATGATCCAGCACTTGCCTTTGTGATTACCAGTCCATTCCTGTTTAAGCCTGACTATTCCGTGCGCCTCGAGGATACAGTAGAGCAGATGTCCTGGATTGAAGACAAAGACAAGGGTACGTTAGAGTTATATGTAGTTGTTAATATCCCAAAGAGCTCACCTGACGACATGACCGCAAACCTCATTGGTCCCATCTTGATAAATAACAGAACCCGCCAGGCTGTACAGATGGTCATTACGGACAGCCCTTATTCCCATAAGTTTTCTCTGGTAGGAAAGAACAAAGATGATAATACGGGAAGTAGCCAGAATGAGGTGGGGAACACTGTCTCAGAGGGTTAAATGGTGGGAAAAGCTCCTCTCCTTTCAATCCCTGCTTTCGCGTTGCAGCTTTTGAACGTTGGCAGCACCTTCTAGTGCTTGAATGCCCTCTGGCCGGTAAATACCATGGTCACCTGAGGATCTGCCTCGTTACAGGCCTCAATCGATTCAAAGTCTCTCAAGGAGCCCCCTGGATGAACAATGGCCCTTATTCCCTCTTTTATGGCCACATCCACTCCATCTCTGAACGGAAAGAACGCATCTGATACCATGGTTGAACCGGTGAGTCCACCGTGGGCTTCTGCAGTTGCCTTATCTATTTCCTCCTGGAGCGCTGCATCTCCCGTGCCTTTGTGTTTGTCAGCTTGCAGCTGTTTATAGGGGATGCCGTGTGTTTTGAAGCAGAGGGAATCTGCATACTTGGAATAGGCCTTGTAAATGGCTATCTCTGCCACACCTACCCTGTCCTGTTCTCCGGTACCGATACCAACTGTTACCCCATCCTTAACATAGATAACGGAGTTTGATGTAATGCCCTGTTCCACCTGCCATCCAAAGAGCATATCGGCGTATTCATCAGCAGTGGGTTTTCGGGCGATTTTGTATAGCTTTCCTTTATACTCTACAGAGGCCAATGCGAAATCATCTGGTGATTTTATGGTATTTAGCGGGGATTGCTGCAGAATTATCCCCCCGTCAATGAGGCTCTTGAAATCAACGAAACGTTTTTCTCTATATTCGGCTAACCTATCAATCTTGCTGATCTTGATGATCCTGAGATTTGAGCTCTTGCTCAGGATAGATACGGCTTTATCGTCAAACTCAGGCGCTACCACTACCTCGAGATAATTTTTACCAATTAATTCTGCCACCTCTTGATCAATGGGTTTGTTAAAGGCTGCACAACCCCCAAAGGCTGCTATTCTATCTGCCATGTTTGCCTTTTGATAGGCATCAGCAATGGTAGAACCATAGGCTACCCCACAGGGGTTATTATGCTTAACAATTACAACAGCCGGTTTTGAGGAAAGATACCTCAATATATTGAGGGCATTGTCTATGTCGGTAAGATTGATTTTTCCTGGGTGTTTTCCACTCTGGATCATTTGCTCTTCGGCTATGGCCGAAACCAAGCCCTTGTCTGGTCCAATAAACTGACATTCACCCAGGACAAGATTTCCGGTTACCAGCTCATATAGGGCCGCCTCTTGGCCCGGATTTTCTCCATACCTGAGGCCTTTCTCGATCAATTCGCCTGAACGCTCATCAGGTATCTTCCAGGTTCTTTTTCTGTATGCCAGTATTTGATCTCCAAAATGTATAGTAATCTGAGGTGGAAAATGGTCATCCATCACCGTTCTGTACATCTTCTTCAGATCTTCAGCCATGTGATATTTCCTTATCGTTTTGTTGATTTTGTTTGTTTTTCAGTTGATTCTGGCAATCTCGAATTCGCCGATTTCCAAACCCTTTTGCAGGAGCCGCACCCAGCCTTCAACCAATATAACAAATGAGACTAACCAGGCAAATTGAACCGGAAACACACCATTAATTACCCGAAATTATGTTGTTTAGTTCCCTTTTTCCCGTTCTATGCATGCGTATGCATTGTGGTTGTGAATGGATTCGAAATTCTCTGACTCAACAGCGAACCAGGTTACATTGTCGTCCTGCTCAAGTTTCTCGGCCACATCCCTGACTATATCCTCAACGAATTTAGGATTTTGAAAGGCCCTTTCAGTGACGAATTTCTCGTCCTCTCTCTTTAACACAGAAAAAACATCGCATGAGGCAGTCTCTTCTACCAGTTGTATCAGATCCTCGATCCACAGGAACTTTTTAAACCTCACCTGCAATCTAACCTCTCCCCTCTGGTTATGGGCGCCGAAATCGCTTATCTCTCGTGAGCACGGGCACAGGGTGGTTATAGGAACTGTTATCATGAGCACCAGATCCTCGCCTTTGTTCAAATTACCCTTAAAGGTGCACTGATATTCCATCAGTCCCTGGCTTTGGGTAACCGGAGAAGTCTTCATTACAAAGTATGGAAAGGAGATTTCCATATGGGCACTTTCAGCATTGAGCCGTTCTTTCATGGTGGAGAGGATCTCATGAAAGTTTTTGATCGAGATTCTTCTATCGTGTTCATTCAGGATCTCGACAAACCGACTCATGTGTGTGCCCTTGTAGTCCCTTGGTAGATCGACGTACATATTGACCACGGCTACAGTTTGTTGGGTCTTTGTTGCTTTATCTAGCACGGTTATTGGGTACTTGACGTCCTTTACCCCAACCTTATCTATAGAAATATTGCGATGATCCTTTTCGTTTTGAATATCTTTCATGGTGGTTGTTAATTCCTCATATTTGTTTGGAAAATAAATATTATCTAAACATTGCAAAGTCAACAAAAAGATATCTAGCATAGCAGGGTGAAGGTTCGGTTTTCTACAATTTCCTTGATTTCTTACGCCAAAATAGGCTATGAGAGATACCATATTCGGGGCGTGGCGCAGTCTGGTAGCGCACCTGCTTTGGGAGCAGGGAGTCGGAGGTTCAAATCCTCTCGCCCCGACCAGAAAAAGCAGACAATTATGCTGGGTTAGCTGAAAGGCTGGCCTTTTTTATTTTTGGGGTTAGATTCTGAGTTGGACCTTATTCACACAAATAAAAGGGGTGAATAATCAATATCTACGATTAATTATATTTTTGGCTTGTTTGAAAGAAAGAAAAGCGTTCCCCATCACAGCGGGGTAATTATATAAGATTTATACTTTGATAGTTCTTGGTATTCTAATAAGTATTGGAAACGCTGCATGTCCCTGTGGGTCCAAAAGGATTTTACCCCCGTGATCGCAAATTATCTTGTGAGCTATGTTGAGAAAGAGTCCAAGACTCCATGGCTTGCTTTGCATCCCAGAGCTAAAGGGTTCAAAGGAACGTCTTTCCTTGCCGAGTTCCCCAACGAGCAGTTCGAGCTCATTGCCAACATCCTGGATGAATATTGTGAATTCCGATCCCCGAGGAATACTTGAAAGGATTTCATTGAAGATCATGGAAAGAGCTTTTTTGAAGAGATCAGAATCAACGGGGACCATGAGATTCGGTGTGTCCACAGAAAGGAGAGGCGGTAGGTTGTTTTTTAGGGATTGCCAATTCTGACTTTCAATGACTTCCTGAACAAGATAATCAATTCTCTCCAATTTTATGTTAGGCTGCGGAAATCTCACAAAATTATCCACCTCTTTCAGGACCATTTCTACTCTCTCAACCAAGTTCACAATAGACTGTAACGTAGCACTGTTTGAATCTCTTGGCTCCGATTTGGCTATTCTCCGGACTAATCCTCCGATGGCCATGAGAGGGTTCCTGAGTTCGTGGGCCATGGCCTGAGCCAGAGACACGTAAGCCGCTGTCCGCTCCATATCAATCAGCCTTGCTTCTGTCTCCCTCAAGGTCTCCATAGCGCCGGCATAATGCTTTTTGAGCTCAGACCAAAGACGCGCATTCTCAATGAGAGGAGCCAGCATGAAGGCGATGGCTCTCAAGAAGTCCAGATCGTCTTGCTGGTAAGCCCCGGGGACATTGCGATCCAAGTAAATAAGACCATAGATCTGATTATGATAGATAAGAGGAGCGCACAGAGCAGACCTAATCCTTGAGACCACAACGCTTACTTGTTCTTTGAAAGATGGTTCGCTGAGGGCATCTTCCAGAAGGAAAGATTCGCCATTCTGTAAGAGCCGCTCAACAATGCTCCTGCTGAGTGGAACAGATTTTGAAGAAGGATCCGGGAATAAGGGTCTAAGCGTCCCATCTTCCTGGAACAAGGCTAGATAGCCCCGATCCTGCCTGAAGATTTCTTTGATTCTTGAAAAGCTCTTTTCTGCCAGAGTTCCCAGGTCCTGGGTGTCGCAAAATTCGGTTGTAATTTCGTACATTAGTCGGAGCCTCTCACGGTCTAATTGCCACTCAGCTTCGCGGTCGAGAGAATGCACAACAATAGTCTGTTCCGATACATCTGCTTCTGCTTCTGAAACCAACAACTTGATTTCGCCCAACTGCACTGTATCTCCCGATTTCAGAAGGGTTCTTTCACTTATCTTGCAGTCGTTGACAAAAACCCCGTTAAAGCTTTTGAGATCCTTAATCCATATCTCCTTATCTATGTTAACAATCATGGCATGCCGGCGCGAAACGGTAGGATCTGAGAATGCCAGGTCAGCCTCTTCATTGCGACCAATAACACAAGGCAGGCTTATTCTATGATCTCTTCCGGAACCTAATTCTTTAAGAACAATGCTATATTTCGTCATCTTTCGTGGACACGGGGGTTGGAGTTATTGATATATCTAATCTGCCGGCCATGCTTGATGTTACTCCCTATGTAGAATCTCTCGGTAGGCTATGTCCCTGACCGGCAGACACTCGTTGCCTGCGGCAGGTTACAGTAGTTTTCTGCACAGTGGGCCAGCCCGAGACCCGACCTGTCGCCGAAGATGGTAGAAACGGGAATGTGGCCTCACTCGGAGATTCGCCCTCAGGTATCCTTAATCTCCGAAGTCGTGTCCGGTAACAAGGTAAAAAATTTCTCGCCCCCTCTGGCATGCCCCGCGCAGCGTCGAGTGAGGTGATAAGAAGCTCCTTTTTCTAGGAGGGAGTATAGGAGAATTTCCCTTGTGGGTCAATGAAAAGGAGTTTAGATATGCTCACAAGCCTTGACAAAAAATTTAATAGTGTGTTAGTTTGAGAGCGCTTTTGGCTGGTGTGCAGATTCTGATCTGCGGATTTCTATTTTTCGAAGCACATTTGAGAGAAAGGAGCATGGTTATGCGCAAATTCAAGGACGCTGTTTTAACGCGCCGAATTGCAGTGCTACTGGTCGTTTTGATGGGGATTTTCAGTGTTGTTCCTAGGATCGAGGCCTCTTTCGTTCCGTCGGACGAGTCTTTTGCGAGCAGTGCGCGACACAGGGACATGGCCACGGTGCAGAAGGTTCTTGAGCAGAAGCTTGTCAAAGAGCGGCTCAAGGCCCTGGGATATACCGACCAGGAAATCAATTCCCGGCTTGATCAGCTTTCTGATAACGAACTTCACCAATTTGCCACTCAGCTTGATTCGCTTACCTCAGGCGGAAGCACTCTTGTGTGGATTCTGGTCATTGCCTTGGCCATCATTGCTGTACTCTATTTTACTAATAAGCGGATCATCGTTCAATAAGAGGCCATAGGACAGGTGCGAAGGTCGGAAGGGCAACCAGAAAAGGCGTTTCGGCAAGCCTTCCACCCGCTCCCTCTGTGCATGGCGGTCCTTGCCCTTTCCCTGTTCATTGCCCTCCTTGGATGTATGGCACGGCCGGGGGGCATGACTTCGGATTTGCCGGCCTCTATCGGATCTGGAAAGGTGAAAGATGTGCCTTTCTATCCCCAGCTTGCCTTTCAATGCGGTCCCGCCTCCCTCGCCGGGGTGCTCACCTTTTACGGTGAAGATGTGACGCCGGATGAGGTTGCCGATGCCATCTTTCGGGAAAGTATTCGTGGCACGGTTACGATTGACATGGTGCTCTACGCCCGGCAAAAGGGCTTTACTGCCAGGTGGTACAGTGGCAGCGTGGATGATGTCCGGCGGTCTGTGGATAGGAGTGTGCCTCTCATTGTCATGGTGGATCTCGGGTTTTCCAATATAAGCAATAACCACTATATGGTTGTGGTGGGCTATAACCCGGATGGCGTCGTTGTTAACTCCGCAAAAGCCCGCGAAAAGCTCATCACGTGGAATCACTTCCTTAGCCGCTGGGATCGGACCGGGCGCTGGACTCTTCGCATCCAGCCGAAAACCCAACCACAAACCGAACACACTCCGAGGAGAGAATGAGACGCCCCCCTTTGGTGACGTTTGGGGTGCTCCTCATATGTGCGGGCTGTGCCGTGCCGCGCTTTACGATTCTTAGTGATCCCCTTTCACCTGAAGAGCACCTGGAGTTAGGCATTGCCTACGAGAAAAAAGGTGAGCTTGACAATGCCATTAAAGAATATGAAGTTGCAGCCAAAAAGCGGCCGGTTGCTTACCTTTATCTCGGCAATGCACATTTTCAAAAAAATGAGTTGGATAAAGCAGAAAAATATTACAAAAAGGCAATAAAGAAAGAACCCCAGAATGCTGATGCCTATAATAATCTTGCCTGGCTTTACTACGTGCAAGGAAAGAACCTGGATAAAGCGGAAAGCCTTGTTCTCAGGGCTATGCAGCTGAACCCCTCCAAGAGCGATACCTATAAAGACACCCTGGAGAAGATAAGGGAACTCAAAAACCCCGTCAGGTGAATACCAGGGCCAAAACTCTCTGGCTACCGTCGCTATACGTGGTGCGTGTCCATGCCCACAATTGCGGATTGGTGCCCTAGGCGTTAGGAAGTGAAGTATGTTTTGCAGGACAGGATTCACCCCAAAATGCACTTCACCAGTTTCTCGAAGACGTTTGGGCAGGAAAGACAGGTGCAGGAAGCAAAGGCGTCTTGTTTTAGAGTCTAATTTCGAAATGTTTCGTTTCGCGTCAGGAATATGAGGAGAGCAATAGTTAACAGAAGCAAAACAATAACACCAGCCTGAAGCCAGAAGACATATACAAAACCATAGTGTTCAATGAGCTGTTTGGCTGTAAAAACCGACAAAGAACCAACGCCAAAGGTGAAGATAAATTTGAAACCGTAACTTGTTGACCGAAGCTTTTCCGGGGTAAGTCGGGCAACCAGACTGTTTTCAATAGGTTGCATGCCAAGGGCAAAAAACAGATAGCCCATTGTAAAGATAAACAGGGGGATATTGGTGAACTGCGTCATGAGCACCATAAAAGGCAGGGCAATGAGATGAAACGAGAAATAACCAAGGCGCAGATCAACGTTATCTGCAAGTCGTCCTCCTGTCATCTGTCCGAGCATGCCAAAGAAATACACAAACGAGGTAAGTGCGGTGGCAGCTAAGGTCTTTGTGCCAGAGAGCTTGATGAAAGATAAGTTGTCTAGGATATTATTTAAAAAGGGCACAGCCTGTTCATAGTAGGCTGGTATAACCACAGATGTGCCGCGAAAGCAGAACCCTGCTAACATCATACATACACACAGCAAAGCAAAATACGGGAGATATTGCTTTTTATCTCCCTCGGTATCGGATGCCACGGTTTGCACCGGGGTTTCATCAATAGGTACAAGAAACAGTATAATGCTGGATAACAAAACAGAAGCACCCAAAACAACATAGATGGTACGCCATCCAAACCAATATGTAATAATCCCAGTAACAATGGGGGCAAGTCCAAGGCCAAGATTTCCAAAAACGCCGTTTATTCCAAGCGCATACCCCCTCCTCTTACATCCTTTACTGATAAGCCCCATGCCCGCAGGATGATAAATTGAGGCGAAAACACCAATAAAGGTTAGACTCATCATTAGAAATTTTGGCTGTCTTACTGCACCTGCAAGTAAAGAAAAGGCTCCCAATCCAACCAGGTACAGAGTTAGCATTCGCCTCCCGTTCCATAAATCAGTCACGATACCCATAGGCAGTGCACCCAGGCCAAAAAGCAGGTACATGAGAAAACCAAGCGACAGAACCTCGGGAATTGGCATCTCAAAATACTTGGTGAGGGGTATCACGAGCGAGGGAAAGATGAGCATGTAGAAATGAGACAAGAAATGGCAATAAGAGGTAATAATGATAATCTTTTTTTCATTGGAAATCATTGAGTTCCATTTCCTTCAATTCTTTTGTCTTTCGTCTAGCCCAGAGATGAAAAAATCAAAAGAGGATACATCGTCCTCCCAACGCTATTATCACACATCGAGCGGATAACCGTTGATTGTTTTCCCCTGAGCTACACGCATTTGTTGGGAAAGGGAATATAGGGGAGAGCGGCTTTTGTGTCAAGCAAGAAAGTGTTTCAGCATCCGGTGGTTCAACAGTCTCCTGTCGTTCAAGAGATTGACTAGGTGATGGGGCTACAACGTTTGTCGTGAAGGGATTCTCTTCAGTAAGCTCTCCCTCCATAATTATAAAGGCGTTCAGGAAGAAGACGATAATATAGGGCATGAGTAGATGGGTCCCTTTTTTCAACTGCCAGCTAGGTCATTGCTGTGCACGAGAAGAGGAGCTTGATGTCCTCTCTCCTTTATAAGAGTGCCGCTGAGAACAGCGGCAACTGCCATGATTGCTGAAAGAATAAAGGCCAAACGATAACTCCCTGTCTGATCGAAGATTACGCCTCCCATATATGCCCAGAAGCCCCCGCCCAAATGGTGGATGGTGGTAATAAAACCAGAAAGAAGACCGACATGTGATAATCCATATAGTCTTCCGACCAGGGTAACTGTGAGCGGCGCTGTGATAAGATGGGTAAAGCCGAAAGCTAAGGCAAAGATATAGAAAGAAACAAGATTCTGGTATTTCAGGATCAGGAGAAACAAAAAAAACCGCAGCATAAAGGTAACGACAATGGGGATTTTGTTCCCGATCCGATCCGAAGCAGGTCCGGCAAGAAGAACCCCGGCCAGACTCATCAATCCATACCAGGCCAGCATGTTGCCTGCCGCAGTGGGCGAAATGCCATAATCGGTAACCAGGGGGATCAGGTGGGTGGTCACCAGAAAATCGCCACCACCACAGACGAACATAACAATAAGAAAGAGCCAGAAAGAATAGGTGTGCAGAGCCTCCTTAAATCCTAAATCCGGAGGACTGACCCCTGAGGGGCTTTGATCCTTCTGTTCGTTTGCGTGGTCTCCATTTCCAGAGCCAAGAGGCTTTTGTCCAAGATCATCTGGATCGCCCTTAATCACCCCCAGCGCAAGGGTAATATTTACCACTAACATGATCATACCAATGCTGAGATATGATGCCCTCCAGCCATATCGTAACACGATAATAGTAAAGAGAGGAACCAACGCAAAGTGCCCCAAGCTATTACCGGAGAGGGCCGAGCTTATGGCAAGACCGCGGCCCTTTTCGAACCATTTGCTCATCAGAGCCGCAACAAAAGGCACCGATGTCCCACCCAGACCAATAGCTGCTATTATTCCGTAGCACATGAGAAATTGCCAGAAGGAGCCTATTATAGAAATACTTGCGTACCCGATTGAGAGAAAAATGGTTGAGATGATCATCACCCATTTGGGACCATAACGGTCATAAAACCTCCCGACCACGATAAGGGACAGGGCATAGATCGTCATATTCAGGAAAAAGGCCAGAGAAATGGCGCCCCGATTCCAGCCAAATTCTACAAGCACGGGTTTGAACATTACCCCAAAAGAGAAGCGGGCTCCTGAGTTGAAAAAAAGGATAACAAAGGAGGAGGCCAGAATATACCAGCCGTAGAAGAGATGCGATTGTGAGGATTTTTCCCTGAAAGCCATCATGCCATCAAGATCATCGTTTAATCATAGTAAAAGAGGAGTCTATAACAGATCTACCTTAATTTTGCTATGAGGAAATGAGGAGGGTAATGAGGGTCACTATGGTGAATTCGCGAGCTATGCCTTGTTACAATCAGAATCAAGAGAAAAGGATACAGGTGTTGACTAATATAATCCAATCGAGGTGAATGTCGATAGAAAAGCTTGTTGCAAGCGCTTGGGGAGGAAAGGGAGTGGAAAAAGTAATCATCCTTTATCTTCCACTTCGCCAAGGGTTTTTCGGCAAAAAACGTTTTAATGACCGCTCAAAGGGATTTCCGTTCGGGCAACAGCCTGTTAAATATGTATCTCTGCGTTATGTGGATCTATGCGGTGGACGCCTTTTGGCTAATGCTTCTAAGTGGTCATTTCTTTACTGAGCATTGGTTTATCTGGTCCTATTCATAATGATGTGCATCTAGCCAGAAATAATCTCTAGGGTATCGGCATTCCAGCGCTGATCCGGGTCGTGGAGTTTGGTCATCACCCCTTCCCCGTAGAGTCCGCTCCGGGCAGTTTTGCTCAGGTTGAGCTCAGCAAGCTCTTTGCTGATCCCATGCTCCCCTAGCTCAAGCTCGGCAACACTACCCATCCTCACTGCTCCGAACTTTGGCGCCCATCCCTCAACCAGGGTATGCATCACCACATTATCCTTAGTTGAATAGGTGTGAAATTCAAACCCGGCTGATCTTTTAAGAGGGAGCTTTTTCGCGAGCAGTTTCAAGATAAGATCATCCTTTTCCTTCAGGGTAACTTCCAGGCTCTCGTCCCGGTCCTGGAACGTAATTTCGGCTAGAAATTTAGGATAGTTATAGAAATGGATTCCGAACTTGAGCGCAAATTCCGTGGTAACAGGAAGGTGATGAATGTACACAGGGAAGAGATTCTTGCGCATCATCTTGAGTGCAGAAAGTCCGGGAATGACGAATCTGGATGGAAATTTGATGGGGATCGCAATCCCAACCTCATTATAAGGCCCGACTGAGGTGTCGTGGTATTCAAAGGCAGCGATTCCGAGCATACCGGTTCCCGGCCAGATTTGGATGGGCTTGAACCTGGGATGGGGCAGCAGTTTTTTCAGCGCGGTGGTTTTAGCAGTAAAAATGGCGGTGACAAAGCGAACATCATAGTAGAAGATTGGAAACTCCATGGGTTGGCCCGCCATATCCAGGGTCTTTCTCGGCGTGTCCTTGAAAAAGGGGTGGTCTCTCATTTTTCTCCTCCTCTTTTAGCAATGCTCCTGGAATGCAATATGATCCTTTTTCCCCTTCTATTATTGCATATCACGAATCCGTACTTCAATGTCCGTGCAATCTTTGAGCAAATCAGTCAGTTTAGATGTATCAGTATCACCAAAATGATAGGGGTACAGGACCTTCGGCCTGAATGCTCTGGCTGCATCAGCCACCATCTCCGGTGTCATGGTATAGGGGAGATTCATGGGTAAAAACGCTACATCAATTCCGGTTAGCTCCTTCATTTCAGGAATATTTTCCGTATCACCGGCAATATAAACCTTTTTATCGCTAAAGGTAATCACATAGCCATTGCCCACTCCTCGGGGATGAAAGGGATTACCTGGAGAGCGCATATGAATCGTGTTATAGGCGGGTATGGCCTCTATCGTTAATCCCTGAATAGTCTTAACATCCCCGTTTTTCATTGCCAGGCAATTGTTTATCTTTTGGGTACAGGACTCAGCTCCTACCACCGCTGTCCCATCTTTGCGGAGCATTTCAATGGTCTGTGGCTCAAAATGGTCAAAATGGTCATGGGTAACGAGGATAATATCCGCTTTAGGCAAATTTGCATAATCTGCCAAATCACTTACCGGATCAACATGGATCACCGTGCTGCCAAAGGTAAGCATAAGGGTTCCATGGCCGAGAAAGGTAAGCTTGAGATCTTCCCCTGAGGTGTTAATGATATCCGTCGTATACATGAGCATATCCTCCTTCCAATTCAAAAAGATTCAATTCGGTGTGATGCCAGCATAAGACAAAACCTTTGGTGCGTCAAGTAGAAGAAGAACAGCGTTATGAAATATAAAGGTTGGGCTTGTCGACGGCCACAGGCCTTATGGAGAGCGGTTAGATATAGAGGCCGGCAAACAATGAAACCATCCTGCCCGTTGTTTCACTCATCCATGAGCTTTCAGTTGAGTGGCTCTTGTGTTAAGAGATAAGGACTCTGTCCCCGAAAAAGTGGCAAAGGTAAGGATTCTAGGCGCTCGTCATCAAAATTCTGCCTATAAGATTAGGTTTAGTATCCAACCAGTTATAAGAGCAGCCAAAATCATTACCCCGGCTGATTTCAACATATTTACTATTCCAAGCTCCCTGAGGAGAACAACAAAGGTAGCAATACACGGAAAGAACATAGCCAGAACTACACTGGCTACCACCAGTTGTTTGGCTGTTAATGCGAGAGGAGCCAGCATGCCCAAAGCCACATCTTTACGCAGAAAGCCGATGATCAGAGATGTTACCGCTTCCTTAGGAAGTCCCAGGAGCCCGGTGACTACCGGTGCTGTAAAATTGGCAATGGCATCAAATACACGAAGGGAATAAAGCATATTTATTACCACAATAGCACCCAGAATTATGGGGATAGCCTCTACCAGGAAGCCATAGACCCTCATCCACAGCTTCTGCAGCACGATTCGCCATGGCGGCAGACGATAGGGTGGTATTTCAATTAAGAGCTCGGGGCTAAATCCTTTTGCCGCATGGTTGAGTATAATCCCCAAAATAACCCAGGCAACAAGCAGGCTCCCGTACACAATAGCAACATACTGGCCTCCCCGCTCACCGACTAGGCCGAAAATCATCGCTTGTAAGGCAGCGCAGGGCACCGCAATTGATACCAGGGTTGAGGCGATAAATCTTTCTCTTTTACTTTCCAGGATACGGGTAGCCAAAACAGCCGGCACATTGCAACCGAGCCCCAGCAGAGTAGGAATGATCGCATATCCATGTAATCCGAGCCAGTGCATGATGGTATCCATCAGAACCGCCAGTCTCGGTAGGTATCCTATGTCCTCAAGCAGGCCAAGCACGAGGTAGAAGGATATAATATAAGGCAGGACCATGGCAAAGGGGACATAGAGTCCACTGGAGAGCAGTCCAAAGGACTCCACAAAGTTCACTTCGCCTCCGACTACTTTACCTACCACGATATCGTGGAGGAAGCCACTACCAGCCATGAGGTTGCTGAGCCACACTACTACCGGTGCCCACAGGCTGTTAAAGAGGGGGTCAAGCACGTAGTCAATGAGGCTTTCGCCAATGAAACGGATTACCAGAAAGGCACAGATAAGAACAACCACAGCTATCATGCCCCCGGGGAGTGGTTTGACACTGGCATCCTGTAAACGCTCAAGCCAGGTGTGATGGCGATGGTCAATATGCTGAACCTGGTCTATGATGCTGCCGATGGTAGCCCATCGCTCATCACGAGTGCGCACGGGAGTGCCCGGGGAGGTAGCCTTTGGAATATGTTCTACCAGGTCCTTTATCCCCTCACCGGTTACGGCTACTGTAGGGATAACCGGTACCCCTAAGAATTGCCTTAATTTGTCCAAATCAATATCTATTCCACGATGCTTGGTGTCATCCCACAGATTGAGGGCGACAATTACT
>CP070673.1:4444861-4449692 GCA_020351915.1 Deltaproteobacteria bacterium | reverse complement strand
ATGATTGCTGAAATTGACAAAAAACTCAGTCTTCAGATGTATGCAGTTCTGCATCATCCGGACTTCCAGAAGCTGGAATCCGCCTGGAGTTCGCTTAAATTCCTGGTAGATAAAACCGATTTCCGGGAAAACATCAGGCTGGAACTGCTCAACGCGAGCAAAGAAGATCTCCTGGAGGACTTCGAAGATGCACCGGAAATCACCAAATCCGGGCTTTATAAGACGTTCTATACGGCAGAGTACGGTCAGTTCGGCGGAAAGCCTTACGGAAACATTATCGCCAACTATGAATTCGGACCCGGACCTCAGGATATCAAATTATTGCAACATGTTGCCAGCGTGGCGGCCATGGCACACGCCCCGTTTATCGCCGCGGCCGGACCCGAATTTTTCGGGCTGGACGACTTTAACGGTCTGCCCAATATGAAGGATTTAAGATCGCTCTTCGAAGGCCCGCAGTACATCAAATGGCAGTCCTTCAGGGAATCCGAGGATGCCCGTTACGTCGCCCTAACCCTGCCCCGCTTTCTGTTGCGCCTGCCCTATGGCCCGGATACCAAACCCGTGAAGGCCTTTAATTATGAAGAAGATGTCTCCGCATCTCATGAACATTACCTGTGGGGGAATACCGCCTTTGCCTTCGCGTCCCGGATTACGGACAGTTTCGCAAAATACCGATGGTGCACCAATATCATCGGACCGCTCGGGGGCGGTGCGGTTGAAGACCTTCCGGTACACCAGTTCGAGTCCATGGGGGCCATTCAGACCAAAATCCCCACTGAGGTGCTCATCTCCGATCGCCGGGAGTTCGAGCTCGCCGAGGAGGGTTTTGTTTCACTGGCAATGCGCAAAGGCAGCGACAACGCCTGCTTCTTTTCGGCCAACTCGGCTCAGAAGCCCAAGAACTTCGGGATCAGCCCGGAAGGCAAGGAGGCCGAACTCAATTACAAGCTGGGTACGGAAATGCCGTACATGTTTGTGGCCAACAGACTGGCCCACTATCTGAAGGTGATTCAAAGGGAAAATATCGGCAGCTGGAAGGAAAGGACCGATTTGGATAGAGAGCTGAACGCCTGGATTCGCCAGTACGTTGCCGATCAGGACAACCCAAGTCCCGAGACCCGCAGCCGGAGGCCGCTGCGTCAGGCGCAGATAACGGTTGAGGATGTGGAGGGTGAGCCCGGTTGGTACCGGGTTGGGCTGAAAGTCAGGCCCCATTTCAAATACATGGGGGCCTATTTTACCCTATCCCTTGTAGGAAAGCTGGATAAAGAATAACACTCAAAAAAAACGAAAAGGAGGTTTACCATGCCAACACCCGCTTATTTGTCTATCGAAGGCGCCACTCAGGGCAACATCACAGAAGGAGCTTTTACCCAAGAAAGCGTGGGAAACGTTTACCAGGAGGGTCACGAAAACGAGATCCTGGTGGAAGCGTTCAGTCACACGGTTACCGTTCCCACGGATCCCCAAAGCGGTCAACCCACGGGGCAGCGTGTTCACAAGCCGCTCACGATTACCAAGGTCTTCGACAAATCCTCTCCCATGCTTTACAAGGCGCTTTCGAGCGGTGAGAGGCTGACCAAATGCGAAATCAAATGGTGGCGGACCAGCAGCCAAGGAGTACAGGAACACTATTTCACCACGAAACTGGAAGATGCCATCATCACCAATATATCGGCCCGGATGCCCAACTGTCAGGACCCAAGTCAGGCGCACTTCACCCATCTGGAGGATGTCTCGTTCAGCTACCGCAAAATCAGCTGGACCCATGAAGTCGGCGCAACCTCCGGGGAGGATGACTGGAGGGCACCGGTCAAGTAAATTTGATTCGAACCGTCAACTCACCGTAGGATCTCCCTTTTTCCCCTCGCCCTTGGAAGAGTGGGAGATCCTGCCCGCCATAGGCCCGTTCCGCGATACTCAGGCAAGGCGGGCAGGGATGAAGTTGGTGTTAATCCATTCATTGATTTCGGTTGTATATGCTGAGGTGAGACGATTCAAGAATCTCAAATACCTAAAACTCAAATTACCAAAACGATCTCGAGACATGAGGTGTTTTAACCAAGGGCTCCTCAGCGTCTCTTGTTTCGGATTTCTGTATTCGAATTTCGAAATTATTGACTTCACTCAATCGCGTGAGTAGCAAAGCCTGTTCGGAACGCGCGCAGCTTTGCAGGGTGGTCTAATAAGATTAACAATGCGGGAAGAAAGGTTAACAGAGCGCATCCGATCGTGGAAGCAGGCACCTGAACGGCGCGGCGGAAAGGATCCGAAACGAATGATCGATTCCATCATCCGGCACCTGGAACGGATCCTGAACACTCGCCAGGGTAGTGTTCCGATTGCCGATGATTACGGCATCCCGGACTTCACCGATTTGAGCTCCGGGTTCTCCGACGCCCTACGAGACTTAGAGCGGACGATCCGCAATACGATCCAAAAATACGAGCCCCGACTAAAATCGGTGCGCGTCAAGTTTATACCCCAGGAGGAAAACACGTTGGCGGTCAGTTTTCAGATCGTCGGCCAGCTCATCCTGGAAGAAGAGAAGAATCCCATTACCTTTCAGAGCGTTATGGATTCAGACGGCAAATTCACGATAAAGGCATAATCTTGCCTGCCAACAAGCAGCAAGATTCGCAACGGATAGCCTCTTATAGATAGGGAACGTCAATACCTATGTTTAACCGTTATTTTCAACAGGAGCTGGACAATTTAAAGGATCTCGGCGCGGAATTCTCTAAGGCCCATCCGGCAGTGGCACCCATGCTCAGCGGCCGTTCCTCCGACCCCGATGTGGATCGACTTCTGGAAGGGGTTGCCTTTCTGACAGGCCTCTTAAGAGAGAAGCTGGATGACGAATTTCCGGAGATCATTCACGAACTGGTCCAGCTCATCTGGCCGCACTACCTGCGCCCGCTGCCGTCCGCTTCCATTGTGGCCTTTACGCCCAAGCCCATCCTGAAGCAGTCCATGACCATCCCGTCCGGCACCCAGGTGGCCTCGGCACCGGTGGACGGCACGTCCTGCCTTTTTCAGACTTGCTACCCGGTGGAAGTTCATCCGCTGCACCTCCTGGAAGCGTCTTTTGTGGAGACCTCGGGGCAACCGCCTGCCATCCGGCTGCTGCTGGAACTCAAAGGTCTAAACCTTGAAACCTGGCAGCCCCAGGCATTGCGCTTTTACCTTGCCGGGGATTTTCCGGCCGCCGCCGATCTTTACCTCCTGCTGAGACGCTACCTGAGGCGGATCTTGATCAGCGCCACAGGCAGCGAGGGCATCTTAGCCCTTTCCCCGGAGAACCTGAAACCCGTCGGATTCGGTCCGGATCAGGACATGATACCGTATCCTGCCAATTCATTCCCCGGATACCGGACGATTCAAGAGTATTTCATGCTGCCGGAGAAATTCCTGTTCCTAGACCTCGTTGGGTGGGATCAGTGGCAAGGCCGAGGCCAGGGAACCAAGTTTGAGATCAGCTTTGAGCTGGACAAGATTCCCTTTGCCGCACCCCGCATCAAGACGGGGAATTTCGTCCTGTTCGCCACACCGGTCATTAATATTTTTCCCCACGATGCAGATCCCATACGCCTGGATCACCGCAGAACCGAATACCGGGTGCGCCCTGCCGGTCAAAAGGATGCTCATTATCAGGTGTACTCGGTGGAACAAGTGACCGCATTCGTTCAGGGAACCGCAGAAGAGCGGGTTTATATGCCGTTTGAGCTATTTAGCTCGAATTCGAACGGCGCCCCCGTCTATCACGTGAATATCCGAACCTCGCCTGTTCGAGCAGGTCTCGACGTCTATTTGTCGGTCGTGTATCCGCCGGAGTCGGGACCGCCGGCATCGGAAACTCTGTCGATTCAGCTTCTGTGTACCAACGGGTACTTGCCCGACGAAATCAGGACCGGTGACATCTCGCTGCCCACAGGCAGTTCACCTGAACAGGTGGAATTCAAAAACTTGCGACCGCCCACGAGCAACATCCTGCCGCCGCTGGGCACAGATCTCCTCTGGCGCCTGATTTCCCATCTGTCACTGAACTATGCTTCGCTGTCTAATACTGAAAATGTGCAGGCCCTCTTAAACCTGTATTTATTCAAAGATCCCCGGAAACCGGAGGCTTTGCTGGCCAACCAGAAACGAGTTGCCGGCATCCAGGGCATAGAATCAAGAGGGGCGGACCGACTGGTATCCAGGGTTATGATGCGGGGCCGCGACATCAAGGTGGAGGCCCGCCATGACCATTTCGCCAGTCAGGGGGACCTCTTCCTGTTCGGCAGCATCCTCGATCATTTCCTGGGATCCTATGCCTCCATAAACACATTCACGATGCTCACGCTGAGGGAAGTCATAACAGGAGAAACGTATCAATGGCCGGCCAGGTTGGGGGATCACCCTCTCGTATAGATGCCGATGAGAAACTAAGGCTGAAGCACGAGCTTCTGGAGAAAGGACCTGCTTTTTCTTTCTTCCAGATCATCCGATTGTTGCGCCTCTTCTCCCTCAAATCCTCCCGGACACAAAAGCCTCCTTCTGATTTCAGCGAAACGATCCGCATAAAACCCAACCTCTCCCTGGCGTTTCCCGCTTCCGACGTGGAAAGCGTGCAGGAGGTTGGAGATCCCGAGGATCCGCGGTTCCTGATTACCGCCAACTTCCTGGGCCTTTACGGTTCCGCCTCCCCCCTGCCCACATTTTACACGGAAGACCTCATCGACGAGGCCGCCCAGGATGAATCGGTGACCAGGGACTTCATAGACATCCTCAATCAGCGGCTTTTTGCCCTGCTCTTTGAGTGCTGGGGAAAATATCGCCAGTCGCT
>CP070673.1:4440277-4444761 GCA_020351915.1 Deltaproteobacteria bacterium | reverse complement strand
GCTTCCCCCACTGATAAGTCGTGAAAAGCACAGCGGCCTCCCACCAGTCACAACAGAAAAGACCTCATGCCCCTCCCGATATTGCAAACTATTTGATGCTTTCAGTAGTAAATCGAAATCTGACCAAGTAGCCCGGTTACGAACGGTAACCACCCTTAGACCTGAGCCTCCGAGAAGATGCACACAAAGGGAGACTCCGGTTTTCACAAGATATACGGCACTTTCAGATTATAGTTCTTGTAGACCACGAAGGTCTCTACAGATCGAACGTCCTTTATATGGGATACTTCCTTTGTGTAGAATTCAAGCAAGCCAAAATCCTCACTGAGGAGTATTATCAAAATGAGATCATACTGTCCGGTAACAACAGTTGCAGATACCACACCTCGCAATTTGCTGAATTCTTCCCCCTTCTTAATAAGATCCATGGTCTGTAGTTTAACACCGACCATCGCCAAGGTGTGACCGGGCATGGTTTCAGGGTTCACGAGGCCTGAGATTTCCAAAGTACCGCTTTGCATCATCTTGTTGACGCGCGTTCTTACCGTATTTTCAGAAATTGAAAGATCCTCGGCTATTTCCTTGAAGGATTTTCGTCCATGGCGAAGGTGCTTGATAATGGCCAGGTTGGTTTCGTCAATTTTCATAACAAAGATATCCTCTAGTTTATGGTTGATACTGAGGTAAAGAATAATATCAGAAAAATGATGATTTTGTCAATATTGCCTTTGTTTTTTTGTAATATACTCATAAATCGTTTAAGATTTGCTTGAAAAAACAAGATTTTGGTGCTAAGTTCTTAGAGCTGTGAGTCGAAACGACTGATAAATCTAGGGAGTTTTAAGGACATGTCTAAAAGAATTACTGTAATCGGTGCGGGGCCAGGGGGGTATGTGGCTGCTATACGGGCGGCACAACTCGGGGCAGAAGTGACCGTTATCGAGCAGGAGGCAGTGGGAGGTACCTGCCTTAACTGGGGTTGTATTCCCTCAAAGGTAATGAAGACCACGGCGGAGATGCTTGAGAAATTCCGCAGGGCACAGGAGTTTGGGATAGAACTACATGGAACGGTAAGTCCTGACATGAACGCCCTCATGGCTCGGAAACAAAAGGTTATCAGGGACCAGACCGAGGGGGTGCTCAAGCTCTTAAAACACCACAAGATCAGTTACCTGGCGGGAAGGGCTACTATCGAAGGACCAAATCGTGTCGTTGCGAGATTGCTTGACGGGAGGAGGATTGAGGTTCGGTGGGACCGTTTGATCCTCGGCACAGGGTCCGAGCAGGTGAGCATCCCTGCATTTCCCTTTGACGGCCAACGAATCCTCTCCACCAATGATGCGCTGTGTCTCGAAGAGGTACCGGAATCCGTCTTGATCCTTGGGGGCGGTGTCATTGGCTGTGAATTCGCCTTTATCCTCACCGCCCTTGGTGCGCAGGTAACGATTGTGGAGGCCCTGTCAAGAATACTTCCCTTGCCATGGATTGATGAAGATAGCTCCAAGGTGCTTGAGCGGGAGATGAAGAAGCGAAAGATAACGTTCATGCTCAACCGGACGGTTAGTTGTGTTGACATGGGGGATGAGAAGTGCCGCGTAACCATTGGACCGTACAGCGCTGAGCAGGGACCTGAACATCAGCCGGTGAAGCCAACTGTTGTCGAGGTGGATAAGGTCTTGATTTGCGTAGGCCGAAGGCCGGTTACAGAGGGTATCGGCTTGGAGGAACTGGGAGTGAAGCTGGATGAATCGGGATGGATCGTTGCCGGTGAGAGGATGGAGACCTCGGCCTCCGGTGTATACGCCATCGGAGACGTTCTGGGTCCTTCTAAGATCATGCTCGCCCATGTCGCCTCCACAGAAGGAATTGTCGCCGCCGAAAACGCCATGGGGAGGCACAAGAATATGAACTATGAAGTAGTGCCGGGGGCCGCCTTTACGATGCCCGAGGTTGCCAATGTGGGGCTTACCGAGGCACAGGCAAAAGAGAGTGGGTGTCACGTTCGCTCTGACAGGGTGCTCTTTCGCAATCTGGGAAAGCTCCACGTTATCGGTGAAATTGCGGGTCATGCCAAGATAGTGTCTGATCGCGAAAGTGGAAGGGTTTTGGGTGTTCATATCGTGGGGCCCCACGCCAGCGATCTGATCGCCGAGGCAGCACTCGGAATGAAGCTTGGGTGTACCGTTAAACAACTAGCCGATACAATGCATGCACACCCCACGCTGCCTGAGATTATGCTGGAAGCGTCGTTTAAGGCTCTGGATAGGCCACTCCACGGGTGAGGATACTTGAAACATGTTTAGATCATTTAGGGCAAAAGGAGGGTGTTACGGTGAGTAAAAAGGCTTGGAGGACCCATAATCCATCGGGCCGCAACCGGGTCATTATAACCAAGGAGCTGCCGGGGGATCGCTGGCTGCAAATACTGACGGAGGCCGACTGTAAGGTAGAGATCTGCACCTCACCCGACATCCTGTCAACAGAGGAAATCAAAGGGGCTTTCGGCAGTCGGTGCGACGGTGCAATCGGGCAGCTGACCGAAGAATGGGGCGAGGAGCTCTTTTCCGCTCTCAAGGCGGCAGGCGGCAAGGCCTACAGCAACTATGCCGTTGGCTACAACAACGTGAATGTCGATGCAGCCACAAAAAAAGGCATTCCGGTAGGCAATACCCCCGGTGTTCTCACCGAGACCACGGCAGAGATGGCCGTTGCGCTTACCTTTGCAGCTGCTCGCCGGGTTGTTGAGGCCGACAGGTTTATGCGAGCCGGTTCCTTTCATGGCTGGTTGCCGACTCTTTTCTTGGGAGAGCTCTTCTGGCGGAAGACCGTGGGCATTATCGGCGCCGGCAGAATCGGGGCAGCCTATGCGCGCATGATGGTTGAAGGCCATAAGATGAACCTTATCTATTATGATCCTTATCCAAACAAGGCCCTGGAGGACTATGTAGCTGCCTACGGAGATTTTTTGAAAACCCGCGGGGAACAGCCGGTCTCTTGTGGGCGAGCTGAAAGCGCGGATGAGGTATTCCGGGAGGCAGACCTGGTGAGTCTGCACCCGGTCCTCGATGAGACAACTCATCATCTCATAAACAAAGAGCGTCTGTCACTGATGAAGGAACATGCAATTCTGGTAAACACGAGCCGTGGGCCGGTGATCGATGAGGCAGCCCTCGTCGCTCATTGTAAAGAGCACCCCGACTTTCGGGTCGGGCTCGATGTGTTTGAGAACGAACCGGCAATGAAGCACGGTTTAAAAGAATTAGATAATGTCGTAGTCGTGCCCCACATCGCATCGGCAACCATCTGGACAAGGGAAGGAATGGCAACGCTCGCAGCCAGCAACGTGGCTGCAATCCTGATGGGATATCCGGTCTGGCAAGAAGGGGATATCTTACCTTTTTTGGGAGACGAGGCACCCAAGGCTGCGCCGAGCATCGTGAACGCGAGAGAACTCGGTATTCAGGTCTACAGGAAGGGAACGCGGCCGTAACGTTGCGGAGAGAAAGGAGGAAGGATAATGATGATTGCGGAGAGAGTAGCACACTTGGGAACTGAAACGGCATTCGCCGTGTCCGCCGAGGCAGCTACCTTTGCCGCCGAGGGAAACAAGGTATATCCTTTTCATTTGGGCGACATGAATATCAAGACGCCGGCCAACATTATTGAGGCGGCAATCAGGGCAATGAAGGACGGCAAGACCGGGTATTGTCCCAACGCCGGAATCCCGCAGTTGCGTGAGACACTGGCAGCTGACGTAAGCGCCTCACATGGAGTCGAGTACAGCATGGAGAACGTGTCCATCCAACCGGGCGGCAAGCCGGTCATCGGCAAGTTTATTCTTGCGCTCATGAATCCGGGAGACGAAGTACTGTACCCCAATCCGGGTTACCCTATTTACGAATCGCAAATCGAATTCCATGGAGGCAAGGCAAAGGCATATGGCTATGTAGAGGGAGACGGGAATTTTGAGTTGGACATGGATGCACTCGAAAGTCAGATTAGTCCGAGAACACGGTTGCTGGTGATCAATGACCTGCAGAACCCCACCGGGGCAGAATGCCTTGCGGCAGAGCGGGAAAAACTCGCCGATTTGGTTCTTAAACACGATCTCTATGTTCTGTGTGATGAGGCCTATTTCGACATACGTTACGAGGGTAAAAGCTCTTCCTTGGCCTCATTGCCTGGTATGGCCGAGCGGTCCGTTATTCTGTATACCTTCTCCAAGAAGTTTGCCATGACCGGATGGCGGCTCGGCGCGGCCATTGGGCCGAAGGAGATCATCGATGTCATCACCAAGATAAACGTGAATGAAGAGTCCTGTTCAAACCACTTTATTCAATACGCAGCCATTGAGGGGCTCACCGGAGACCAAACCGAGGCAAAAAAGATCCTGGCAACCCTTAAGGAGCGCCGCGATACTGCAGTGGACATGCTGAACTCTATCCATGGGGTTCGCTGTTTCCGCCCGAACGCAACATTTTATC
>CP070673.1:4434654-4440177 GCA_020351915.1 Deltaproteobacteria bacterium | reverse complement strand
TGGGATGCCGTTTATAGGGAGAGGTGAATGGGGTTTTGAGGACGGTAGTGAGAAGAAAAGCCTCTGTCGCACGATAGAAAGAATCCGAAATAGACAAGGTTCAAACAGGAGAAGGGAGTCATGATAACAATCAGGGATACCGATATTTCCGGTAAAAAGTTGCTTATCAGGGTGGATCTCAATGTACCACTTGATGAGGACCAGAACATAGTCGATGACACCCGCATCAGGGCTGTTCTTCCTACCATAAACTATGCCCTTGACGAGAACGCAAAAGTGATCGTGGCCTCGCACATGGGCCGGCCAGAGGGGAAGGTAGTCCCGGAGTTAAGTCTGGCGCCGGTGGCCAAACGCCTTACCCGCCTTTTGCAAAAGGATGTTCAATTTGCCTCTGACTGCATCGGTCCCGAGGTCGATGCTATGATAAAGCAGATGCAGCAGGGAGATGTTCTGCTTCTGGAAAATCTCCGCTTTCATCTCGGTGAACAGGAAAACGACAACGCCTTTGCAAAGAAATTGGCCTCTTTATGTGACGTATACGTAAACGACGCTTTCGCGGTGGCACATCGCGAAAATGCATCCGTCGTCGCCATTACCCAGTTTGCCCCGGTATGCGTCGCGGGTTTTCTTTTGAAGAAGGAGTTCAACTATTTCACACAGGCCTTGAAGGAACCGGCACGCCCCCTGGTAGCGATTATCGGAGGAGCTAAGGTTTCGAGCAAGCTCGGGGCCTTGGAAAACTTGTTTCACCTCGTTGACAAATTCTTGATCGGCGGATCAATGGCTAATACATTTTTGAAAAGTGTGGATTATGATGTGGGGAAGTCCTTTGTTGAAAATAACCTCTTGTGGGAAGCGCGGTCCCTTATGAAAAAGGCCACCCAGAAGGGAACCGGTTTCTACATTCCTGTTGACGCCGTAGTGGCTGACCGTTTTGATGCTGATGCAGAAACCAAGATCATGCCCATCCAGGAAGTACCTCCGGAATGGCTGATCATGGATATCGGTCCAGCTACCTCTCTTCTTTATTCAGAGGTTTTGGCCAGTGCCAAAACCATCATCTGGAATGGGCCCATGGGTGTGTTTGAGATGGACGCCTTCAGCCGGGGCACCTCGGCGATGGTCAATTATATAGCCAACTCCTATGCCCTGACCATTGCAGGAGGTGGGTCCACGGATGTAGCCATTCACAGGGCTGGTGAGAGCTATAGAATCACCTACATCTCCACCGGCGGTGGAGCATTTCTTGACCTGATGGAAGGCAAAACTCTACCTGCTATTGCTGCACTTGAGCGGGCCGGGTAGCCTTCAACGAGCTGTTGCCGAAATCCCTTTTCACTGGGTCTAAAACGTTTTTTTGATCCCGCCTATAAAAGGCAGGACTCCAGGCGATGTCAAAACTTGCGTTTAGGGCTCAAGCAGTTGACATCGCTTATCTTCCGCTTCGCCAAGATTTGTTAGGAAAAAAGGTTTTAATGACCGCTCAAAGGGATTACGGTTTGGGCAACAGTCACTGAAGGTGTGACCCTAGGAGCATATCTTTCTTCACGCAGGTAAAGGTTTATGCACATAGTGCCGAAAAGACGACTAAGCGCCTAAAGTACTAGACGGAGAGGGAGGACCTTGGAATGGCAGGGAACAGTTTTACCGAATATCAAAAAAACGCATTAGAGGATGTATGTCGACTCATTTTTAAGGAATTTTCCAACACGGTGGGTGTTGCCTTTCTCAAACTCGATTGTGATTGTATAAAATTAGCTGGAGTTTCTTCTACCGGTGACCAGAGTAGTCCTATGATGCTGGTTTCAGGGAACCCACCCGTAATCGATGAAAGCACGGGCGCGGAAACAACACCTGTGTGTGAGATATGCAAAGACGATTCCCTTGGCGTATTTAGAACAAAAAACCGGGGCATAATTTGGAGTAACAAAAAGGCAGTGCTGTCAAAGCAAATCAGAAACAAGGTAAAAGCCAAGGTCTTTGACTCTGACCTTTAGAGATTCCCTCCGCCCCTGGAAAGGATCCCGATAGAATCGGGGCACCTTCCCCAGCCCTCTATATTCCCGCGAGATTTATCCCGTCTTGACGGAACCTCAGAGGGGCTCCCTGCAGATCTCCCCCAAGAATGAAAAGGCGATCAACAAATAATCTCAACCGCCTTCAATTCGAATACTTAATAACTGAGGTGTGACACCAATTCTTCCTCTTTTCTAAGCTGCCAGAAGTTCACCTCATCAATCCCTGGCTGCCTGGAGAGAAACGCAAACCAATCATTGTCTGTGACGCCGACAAAAGCTTTCACTTTCGGGCCTATTTTGTTTTCAGAAAAACTCGCGCATTTAGGGTCGTGAAGAATGTAGGCTTGCGCGCCATTCTTCTGGCGGGCTTATCCGCCGTTCTTCTGGAGGGCCTGCCCGGCGTCTGCGTGGTGGGCCTGACACCGATCGCGCTGGATATTCAGTATTTAAGAAGTGATGCCCTCTTCACATCAATCTTTTGGGTGCCTCGCTCAATATTCAATATTTCCATAAAAACTAATGTGACTCGCGCTACGCCTGAAAAATAATGCGTATCCTTGATTCGGAATCGTAAGATTGTTATTTTTCTATAATTGGATACTAGTATAAGGGCCTGAAACTCATGAATCTACGGAGATGTATACTCCTCCTATTGTTCACCATATCGCTGTCGTCCTGTGGGGGTAACCCCGTTCATTTTGATGAAGCACAATGGCGCAGGGATGTGGAGAAACAAAGTATTGAAAAACTCTATGCGCCCCATTTCAAAGACGGAAAATACTTCAATCCTTGGATGCCCATGGAGAGGGGGAGATTCTCGGAGTTTCTTAAATGGAGACTGTCAAGGAAGGGCCACTATACAGATGAGGAAGGGACATTCAAAGCGACTGTTGTTTCTCACCTGAGTGATCGGATCAGAGCCCTCCCCGATGTGGATTTCATCAGCTGGGTCGGGCACGGTACCTTCCTCATGCGCATCATGGGCGAATACTGGCTCACTGACCCGATATTTTCGAAAAGAGCGTTCGTCCCCAAGCGGATCACTCCACCGGCCATTACCGCGGAAGAACTTAAGGAGCTCACTGATAGGGTGAACGTGATCATTTCCCATAACCATTACGACCACCTGGATGTGCAGAGCATCCGTTCTTTGCCCGAAAAATCGCGTATATTTGTGCCTCGAGGCCTCAAGGAGTATGTTGCGTCTATCCACAACTATGATGTAAGGGAACTTGACTGGTGGGAGAGCATTGATCTCAAAGGGGATGTAACACTTGTCTGTCTGCCGGCACAGCACTGGTCCAGGCGTATTGGGCAGGGTGTTAATAGCACCCTTTGGGCAAGTTATATGTTGATCACCCCCGAGACAAAGATCTATTTTGGCGGAGACAGCGGTTATTTTGTCGGCTATAGGGAAATAGGCAGGCACTTTACGAACATCGGCTATGCTCTCCTCCCCATCACTGCCTACCATCCACGGTGGTTCATGCATTATGGGCATATGAACGCACAAGAGGCGGTTAATGCCTTCAGGGACCTGGGAGCAAAGTATTTCATTCCAACCCAATGGGGATCCTTCAATCTTGGAGACAATCCCCCTGGTTATCCTGCCCTTGATCTTAAGAGAGTTATTCAGGAAAAGAATCTTGATCCTTCCCGGTTTATCATCATGGATATCGGACAGATTAGAATGATTCCCCAATCATAATCCGTGTGCATGTAAGGCATAATCACCTAAGGCTTTTTGGCAAGCCTTGCTTGCCACTCCATTAGCATCCTTGGGTGGAAAGATATAGGCCGGGCCTAACGTCGCCGGAACCAGCTCTCTACTCTACCCGTCCTCCTTTGGTTCTTTCAATAGCTACTCAGTCTGTAGGCTTAGTTCTATAGCCTCCCTTTCATCGCTATGCTGAATCGTCAGCATCACTGAAGGTCGTTCCATTTTACGCGCTGTCTCTATCATTTGTACAACATCATCTGGTCTGCTCACTTCCTGTTGATCGATCTGTAGGATTACATCGCCAGGCTGCAGATCTTTTCCCCTTCTCCCACTCTTAAAGATCAGCACACCCTGAACGGTAGGATTGGTACCATATACTCCCTTGCTCTTTTCGCTAAGGATTACAAAGTCGATACTTCTTGCATCTCTTAGAGGCGTTGCCGTCTCTGAGTGGTATTTAATTGGCCTGATATTTACATTGTGGTATCTCATAAAATATCTCTTCCCCATCTTGTGAACGAAGGACCCTGCCTTCTTTCTCTAGCTTTTCTAGATGGGTAAGCGTAACTCCCAATTGGCGTACCAGAGCAAGTGGACCTTGGTTAGAGGAAAGAAGAGTATTCATCAGATCAGTCCTCTGGTTTTTCTTGGATAGCCCTTGCAGAATTCGATGCTCTCTCCATCTGATAGTCCTCGATAGATCATCTGCCAAATTCGAACAAGACATTATGGAAGGGCCATGTGAGGGAAATACACATTTCGCCTTTGCAAGGTATTTCCCTATTTTTTGTAATGACGATTCATAAGCCTTAAGATCAGAGCCAAAGCCTTTTAAGCCACCGGTCAAAGTCGTACTCTTTCTTAAGAGAAAATCACCGGAAAAAAGCGTGGCTGTCTTCTCTTCCCATAAGCTTATATCCCACGGGCTGTGTCCTGGCGTAAAGACAACCTCAAATTTAAGTTTTCCGGTACTTACTATTTCCCCATCATAGAGACTGTGTACAATTTCTATCTCCCCACACGTTGGACGCCAGAATGAATCTATGACGTTAGAATAGATATCCTTTTCTGCAGGATACAGCGATAAATGGTTGAAAAAAATCTGCTTTGAGATGGATTTCACTCGTGTAGCATAGTGACCATATTTCTCGACCTGCTTTTGGGCTTCCCAATATATTGAGTGGGAAAATTCCTGGTGCTTATTAAGCTCGATCCCTCCTCCCATATGGTCAGGATGGGCATGAGTGTAAATGATTCTCGAAATATCTCCAACAGAAAGGCCTAGCTGATCAAGGGAAGAGGAAAGAATATCAAAATAGGAGCTTCTCCAAGGTCCAGCATCAATCAGCACCAGCTCTTTATCAATGATCAGATACACATTACTAAAGGCAGTTTCCCCTCCAAAGGAAAGATAGGGGATTCTGATGAGCGCCAGATAGGGAAATATTCTCTTACAATATAGTTTCTCCATAAAATCTATGCCGATTCTTCACGTTTCTTTTGCTTGGTTGATGATTTGATGTCTCTTATAATATTGCCCAATGATGACCCAGACGCCAAAGCCGCATTAACCCCTGCTTCATAGGGATCCAATGTCGGGACATCGATAACCCCAATTTAATAGAGGGAAAAATGTTCCCTGCCTTCTACGAAGAAATGATGATCTCCGTGCAAAAAATAACAAAAACAGAGTTATCAACTCAAAGCAGGATAAATACAGCATCAAATGATCTCCAGTATTACAAACCATGCGTATATGTCAAATATTCATCTTACAGGTTAGAC
>CP070673.1:4426016-4434554 GCA_020351915.1 Deltaproteobacteria bacterium | reverse complement strand
TAGCCTTTGCGGTCATCAAACCACTTTACACTTCCATTAGCCATTGCGACAACCTCCTTTCAAATAAATTTTCATGGTTCCAAACTTCAGGTTGCCACTTTTGACAAATGGATCTTTCCCTGAGAACGAAACCCGAACACCAACAAAGCCGTAACTTTATTGATCGTAGGTATAATAGCCTATTTTTGGCAAAAATCAAGTTATTATTGGATAGGAGTCACTTTTTCAGGGTTTCAGTTTTCACCATTGATATCAGCATCGATAGCGATCCGGAAAACGGTTAATTGTAATATAGAGTTAGTTCATTAAAAAGCAGGGCCAAAAAGACCCTGCTTTCGGGTGATTCAACTCCGGGAAAGCTTGTAGCTCCTGTTTATTTCTTTGGCTCTAATGTAACATTTTCCTCAAAGGTTCCCGGTCCTGCAATTTCCACTTGGGCCTTTCCCTTGTGGTAGCCTTTGGCCTTGATTTTCAGCTCCCAGGAGCCATCTTTCAGGCCGCTGAACTCATAGTGTCCTGAGGTATCAGCTTCAGTATGCTTCTTACTGTCGCCCTTACACTTGATTTTGGCATGGGGGATGGTGTGACCGGTACCCTGGTCAGTAACTGTGCCGGACAGGGTGCTCAGAAATGATTGAGACTCATCCAGGACAGGAACACTCGATTCCGTCTCCTCCACCTTTGGTGGCCGATACATACGGGTCCTCCCCTCGAAGATGACCCCCTCATCGATGACCACACTGGGGGCCTTAATATCGCCAAACACCTTTGCAGGCGCGTGGATGTCAACGCGCTGATCTGCAGTAATATTACCGTGAATCTCTCCACTAATGACAACATATGAGGCATGTATATTGGCCTCCAGCAACCCCTGTTCACTGACGATAAGATTTCCATCTGCCGATATCTCCCCCTTGAAATGGCCGTCTATCCTGGTGCTTCCGTGAAAGGTCAACTTTCCCTCAAACTCAGTACCCTTGCCTAAAAAGGCCGTTACCTCCTCATGTTTCTTCATGATCTAAAACCTCATCTTTATTTACAGCGATTACCCTCTTTGCTTCCGTTCACGAAATATGTGCAGCAACTGCCATAGTTGCAAACGATACAGTCGTATTCTTATACTTCGGAGTTCTTTTTTTTGCAACCATTTAGAAACGCCACCTAAAATATATACCAATAGGTCGAAGAATTAAGGCCATGGATATATACCCGCTTTCTTATCCTGGAGAAAATTTGTTATAATGCCTGCAAGAACGGGATCATAAGGAGGAGTCATGAGAAACAGCCATGATGAAAGCATAACACAGCGAGGGATGACTCGGAGGCAATTTCTGTGGGTCACGGTCCTATCCGGAACAGGCCTCGTACTGGGGTGTGCAACGGATCCGGTAACCGGCAGATCTCAATTAATGCTGGTTTCAGAAGATTTCGAAATCCAGATCGATAAACAGAATTCGCCTCACCAATTCTCAGCGGACTATGGTCCTCTGCAGGATAGAGCACTCAATGCCTATCTGGACCAAACAGGCAAAAAGATTGCTTCAAAAACGCACCGTCCGCATATGCCGTATTCGTTTCGAGGAGTGAATGCCACCTACATTAATGCGTACACGTTTCCGGGAGGCACTGTTGCCGCCACCAGAGGTATTCTTCTTAATCTCAGGAATGAGGCAGAGCTTGCAGGACTTCTGGGTCACGAGCTTGGCCATGTAAACGCCCGTCACACTGCTGAACAGATGTCCAAAAGCATGGTAAGTACAGCCGTAATTGGCGGGCTCGCAGCCTATGCAGGTACAAAAGGCGCGATCTACGGTGAGATGGCCTCAAAGCTGGGAATGATAGGAGCCGGTGCCCTGCTCGCTCACTACAGCAGAGACAACGAACGTGAGGCTGATGCACTGGGAATGGAATATATGGTAGGGGCCGGGTACAACCCCAACGGGCTTGTGGGGCTCATGGATATGCTCAGAGGAATGTCAAAGCACAAACCCAGTGTTATCGAATTGATGTTTGCTACACACCCTATGAGCGATGAGCGCTATCGTACCGCAATCCAGAAATCCCAGACAAGATATCAATCTGCGCAAAACCTTCCGATGCATAGAGACCGCTATATGGACCATACAGCAACACTTCGTGCACTCAAATCGGCTATCAATGAGATGCAAAATGGAGAAAGTGCCCTGGCAAAGCAGAACTATAGCGATGCTGAGGCACATTTTCGAAAGGCCTTGAAAAAGGCTCCTGAGGATTATGCGGGACTTCTGATGATGTCGAAATGCCAGTTGGCCCAGAAGAAATATGTCGAGGCACAGCAGTATGCACATACAGCTACCGCAGTATATCCGCAAGAAGCACAGGCCTATCATCTCATCGGAATTGCCAAAATCAACACAAGTGATTTTGATGCTGCCTGTGAAGCATTCACCACCTATGAAAAGCTGCTGCCCGGAAATCCCAATACCATATTTTTTAAGGGGCTGTCCCTGGAGGGGATGAAAAAAATCAAGGATGCTGCTTCTGAATACTATCGGTATCTTCAAATCGTACAGGAGGGCAAGCAGGCACAATATGCCTATCGACGCCTGGTGGAGTGGGGATACATAAAGCCAAAGTGATAATCGATTAATTGACTCTTTGGAAGTATCTATTGTGGTATCCTTAAGCCCTCTTGTGGAAAGCAAGTTCCCATCATTTGCCTGAGCTCATGGAGTTTTGTTAATGGGTATGTCACAAACAGATTTGTCAGAATATAAACGAAAATATGATATCTTTCGCCATCATGCCTGGGCCGGTACTGCTCTTCTGTCTGTATTGCTCGCTGTGCGGTATCTGATCGCCTCGCTGCCTCGGTATATATTTATCCCTCTCTGCTCGATACTCATTGTATACATTCTCATTGCCCTGCTTTTTACCTATAAATACCGAGCAGGACTGTCTAGAATAGAGGAATCACATCATGTATCTGAACAATTAGAAAGAGAAAAGACACAGGCCCAGGTTGAAAAGGAACGGTTTAAGTTGGAGAAAAAAAAGGCCAAGACCAAAGCGAAACAGGGGAAAAAAGGGTAGCAAGCTACGGAGAAAACCTCTAAACAGGATGGGAAAATATCCTGAAGCATTGGTAATGAACGCTAGTCTAGAGTCTACGTGGCAACTATCGCAAAAGGGGATGAGAATCTGGATCTGTCTAAAAAACAGGGAGGTTTCGTTATGGCAATACCGACGACGCTGACCGTAAGAGAGGTTATGACCGAAGACCTTACATCAATCGAAACCACAGACAAGGTGATTGCTGCTATTGAAGTAATGACCAAGAATGATGTAGGATCTGTAGTTGTCACTCAGGACGGAAAACCATTGGGTATATTGACTGAACGGGATATTTTAAAGAAAGTCTGCCCTCAGCAATTGTGCACAAGGGCAATAACTGCTGGAGAGATAATGAGCAAACCCCTCATTCACATTGAGGCTGATGCGGGACTGGGCCAGGCATCCTCACTCATGTCACTCAAGGACGTCAGAAGGCTCTTGGTCATGGACAAGGGGAAGGTAGCAGGCATAGTCACCCAAAAGGACGTTATGAGGGGAACGCTCGAGACCTTTATGTCTCTGGCTTCCATGTAGAATCCACCCCCAGGGATGAAGCTTTGATATACTCCCAGATAGGGCTCATGGTGTCTGCCATTTCAGAGATGAATAAATGGCTGAAAAACCTCTTGCCGCAATAAGAAGATTCAAGAAAGAAGATATCAAGAAAATACTCAAAATTGAACAACAGGCATTTCCCAAGACGCCCTATTCAAAAGGAACGTTTCTCAACTATGCAAAAGGTCTCCCCGATAGTTTTCTTGTTTTAGAAACAGGCACTGATATTGCAGGATACATTATCTTTGATATGGGCGGTCATATCCATTCCACTGCAGTCAAACCTGCATACAGAAGGAAGGGTTTTGGAACGATGCTGTTCATGCATGCTGTTTCGTGTGTTCAAAAAAGATTGTGGCTCGAAGTGAGATCAAAGAACGATAGTGCCATAGCGTTTTACCACGGTGTGGGTATGAAGACAGTTGGAAGAATTCCCAACTACTATAGCAATGACGATGCGCTTATCATGATCCTGGATGACAAGAGGTAGAGGCAAAAAATCCCGTGCCTCTCCGTGAACAGGCACTCTTGGCATTGAGATACAGGATACTTTCCAAATCCTGGTTTTTGAAATGCCAGGCTCACGTCATAGTGAAACCTAACCTATTGATTTTTAAGCTTCTTGCAGGGTATGGGTGTCTTTTTTTTGGTTATGCCCATAACATGGCCCCTTACTGGGTCGTTTCAAAATGGTTTGCTGCGCCCTAAGCCTTAGAATCATAGGCTCCATCTATATAAACCATTTTGAAACTCCCACTCATCTAAACTATGTGGGGCATAATCCAAAAAAAAGATACCCATACCCTGGACTTTGACGTTACCCTGTGCAGCACCTTCGCCATTGACGCCCAGGGGAGTTTCCTCTATACTGATTTAACCTGTAGGAAGATTATGGGCTCGCACGAGTCTTCAACCCAGAAGAAAGGAGGAACTATGATGAAGGGAAAAGTCCTCATTTTCCTGATGATCTCCAGCCTCATTGCAGTTCTTTCAGGATGTGCCGGGAGCAGGACATATCTCATCGATGTGAAATATGTCGCAGCGAAGAAGGCACCTCCTGCATCCGAACTCCAGAAGGCCAAGGTCGTGGGCATTTGCCCCTTCGAGGATGCTAGAAAGGAACAACCTAAAGATACCATCGGCATCAGACATCGAACCGGTAAAGAAGTCGATCTCCTAAAGGTAGCAGGCATCAGCGTCTCCCAGTCTATTACTCGGGCTGTGAAGGAGTACTTTGCCGGAAGGGGTTTTGAGGTCACTGATTGCAAGGGCTGGGATAAAAGTCCTGAGGGACTCGCCCGCCTACCCCAGGATCTCTCTCTTGTTGTGGGTGGTACAATCGAATCCTTTGCGGTTGATGCTCGATCCGGTGTTGTGACCACAGAGATACATTACCGTGTGAAGATGGCCGTTTCGATTGGTCAAATAAAGGAAGGAAAGGTTGTGATTCGCACCGTCGATAGCGCACCCCAGACCAAGAAGATAAGCTTTGATCCAGGCAAAGTCGGGGCTACCTTGAACCAAACCCTGACCGAGGTGATCGAGAGTCTTTTCAAATGAGCCATCTGCCTTTCGGGCATGGCAGCACAGATGAGAATCGGGGCTTCCTTCTGAAAGATCCTGGAAACAGCGTTGCAGTGAATAGGAGGAGAACCCTGTTTCACCAGTCACGGGCACCAGGCACTGAAATATGAAACCAACCTGCCCATTTAAGGCATCGAGAGGAAAGGTGGCTTTTCTAAAAGATGACCATCGAAAACCGGAAAAGGAGAACAACAATGGAAGAAAAGGTACCGTCTCGGGAGGAGGCATTAGCACTTCTAAAGGAGCATAACAAAAACGATAGCTTGCTCAAACACGCCTATACCGTTGAAGGAGTAATGCGCTATGTCGCGAGAAAGCGTGGTGAAGATGAGGACAAGTGGGGAATTATCGGTCTTATTCATGATCTCGATTATGAAGAATTCCCCGATCAGCACTGCACCAAGACACGGGAAATCCTTGAGGAACATAACTGGCCCGAGGAATATATTCGCGCCGCAGTCTCTCATGGCTGGGGAATATGCTCAGATGTGGAGCCAAAGAGCACCTTGGAAAAGACGCTCTATGCCATTGATGAATTAACAGGGCTTGTTGCGGCCAACGCCCTCATTCGGCCTTCGAAAAGCGTGATGGACATGACAGTAAAATCGGTAAAAAAGAAATGGAAATCACCTTCCTTTGCTGCTGGTGTGGATCGATCAATCATACAGAAGGGTGCCGACATGCTGGGAGTGAGCTTTGAAGAGCTCATCGAGGATACTATAAAGGGGATGCAGGAAGTTGCAGACGTGATAGGCTTGAAAGGAGAACCGGGATAGAAATACGAGGCGATCGAGGCCTTCAATTTCCACGTAAGGCGGAAAGATTGCGTGGAGATGTACTGGAGGTGGAAGCGGAATTCCTACCAATTTACCAATAAAAAGAGGAGTGATTGTTATGGTGTCTCTTGATAAAGGTAGACGGATGAAAAAGGTATTATATGGCACTTTTTTTCTGATCTTTTTGATCAGTCTCAACCTTTCAACAGGATGGGCTCAGCAAGCTATCGGGCCAAGAATGGTTATTGAGAAACCACTCTTTGATGCGCAGCAGGTCAAAGAAGGTGAAATTATTAGGCACAGCTTTACTGTGCTTAATAAGGGAGATCAGCCCCTCCAGATAAAGAGGGTGCAGCCTGGTTGAGGTTGCGCAGTAGCCCATTTTGACAGGCTTATCCCCCCTGGAGAGGAGGGAAAGATCACACTACAGATAAAGACAAAGGGTTACCGGGGAAATCTCCTGAAAAGAGCTAAAGTTTACACCAATGAGCCAAGCGGAAGGTTTCAAGTAGTAAGCATTAAGGCCTTTGTAAAGGTACCTATCTTTCTCTCTGTCAGGCATGTGTATCTCCGAGGTCCGGCGGATCGAAAACTGACCAAAACAGTTGGAATTAGAGCTGGTATGGACAAAGCCCTGACACTTGAAGAGAGCCAATTTACCCTCAGCGAGAAAGTAACCTACAGAATAGAAGAGCTTGAATCAGGGAAGAACTTTAGGATCCATTTCACGAGCATTCCTGGTAACGTAGGGACCTACCGCGGCGTTTTGAAACTAAAAACCAATTACTCTGAAAAACCCGAGGTCACCATCTGGATAACGGTACAATTTCGAAAACCGACCCAGAGCCAAGAAAATTAGTATCGTTCAGAAGTGTTGGTATGAATAATACTGAGTACACGTTCTCGGCTGGAAAGATCGCGGGAAAGGTATCGCAACTTCCCCTGAAATAGTTTGTACCAAATCCGGAGTAAACTTGACAATAATGTCAAATTTTCGTACCGTTCATTGATGCAGTCGGCTCGACAAAAGGCTATTGAAGCCATTCAAAGAAGAGGTGGACTCATCCGTACCCATGAGGCTCTTGCAGAGGGTATGCATAGGCGCACCTTTTATGGCCTCCGCGATGAGGGAGTACTTATTGAAATTTCTCGTGGACTCTATAGGCTTGCTGATACGGACCCTTCAGCTTCTCGTGTATCCGATCGTTTGCTCGAACTAATCATGAGCATGCCTGAAGACGAGCAGCAGAAGCTCTTGAAAGACTTAGAAGGGAAGCTACTCAAAGGGAAAAGGAAGCATTACCGGAAACCCTTCTTTATGGTTGTAGACTATGCTACTCAGGATCGTGGCTACAGGGACTTCATCCAAAACATAAGTGCTGGCGGGGTGTTTATCGAAACCCAAATGCCTTTCTCTGCTGGTCAGGAGGTTTCACTTACCTTTCCGCTCCCAAACTACCAGAAATACATCAAGATTAGCGGCGAGGTTGTGTGGACCAGCGCGCAGGGAATTGGCGTAACCTTCAAAATGGTTTCTCAGGACCAGGACGCGATGATCAAATCCCTTTTGGAAATGATATAATGATATAATTGCTTTCTCTTCGGTTCATCGCTCTTCAGCAGGCCGTTGCCGAAATCCCTTTTTACTTAGTAATTGCCAAAACCCTCCCGCTTTGCGGGGTGGTATTGACATAGCTTATCTTCCACTTCGCCAAGATTTGTTTGGGATTTCTGTTTGGGCAACATTCATCAACATATGACACTACAACAGGAGGACTAAAGATGAAGTATTTCCTCATCGGTGTCACATCACTGTTTCTAATAATTGCTATAGGGAGCGTGATAAAACTGGCACTGATGGAACCACGGTGACCGCCTCCCAAGGCCGTGATCAATCATATACAACCGCACAGGAATCCACTGCTCCTCTGTCATCTGACAAAACCTCTGGTGTTTATCCTACTGCCCCTGGGGGTTGGTATCCGGGTGATGGTGCTCTGCCCGATAAACCGATGCGTTACTACAGGATGAGGTGCTGGCCCGGGTGCCATCATGGAAGTTCATATGGCAAATACCCCTATGAACCGCTGAACATGAAGCCTATATTTACGACTCGAACAATAGATAACTGCCCTCCTCTTCAGAACGATGCAAATTTAGAGCCCTCCCTCGTATCCACTCCAAAAATGGCAGCTGTGTTCAAAGCCTGAAGAAAAAAGGTGGGGGACCCGTTTGATCTTCATCTCTCTCATTCCGCCTAAGACAAAACCCCTGAACCCTGAACCCCTGAACCTGAGTAGTTACCCTTTCCTCCCTGTTTACTCAAAATCATGGACAACTCGTTAACGCCATTGGCATTTATTATTAAAGGTGGTATTAAAAACTGATATTATTTTTTTATGCATATTCAAATTGTTACAAAATATTTCATGTCTTTTTTTAGCTACATGACTTGACCTCGAAGTTTTAGTGACTAACTTGGTAACACTATGAACGAAATATACCTTAGAGAGAACGAACAGCTGGTTGG
>CP070673.1:4404238-4425916 GCA_020351915.1 Deltaproteobacteria bacterium | reverse complement strand
CGTTTTTTCAACTTTTATGATATGAAAATCAGCATTAATAGCGGGATTGGGGGAACGGAGGAACGGCTCAGACTTGACTTTTTCCAGAGGAGGTGGTAGGAAAAAATGATATCAAAATCCATGAAAAATAATTGAAAGGAGGAAAGTGTTATGAGTTCAAGAAAAAAAATCAGGGCAAGTTTCTTCATTGTTACAATTTTAGTCTTTTTTGGGCTTACCACCACTGGCTTCTCACAAGAGAAATATCCTGTGAGACCCATACAAGCGATTTGTCAATGGCGTGCAGGGTCAAATGTGGATTTAGCCCTGCGGATGTTGGCAGAGCCAATCAAACAGCATCTTGGGCAGCCTTTTGTGGTTGTAGTTAAGCCAGGGGGGCAGGGTGTTGTAGGGCAAAGTGCAATGGCAAAGGCAAAACCAGACGGATACACCATCGGATTAGCTGCCCTTGGACCAATGGTCACTGTGCACCTGTTTGAGCCCAAACCACCCTATAAAATGACGGACTTCGAGCCGATCTGTGGGTTTTATGAAAATCCAGGTGGTGTGGGGGTAAGAAGAGACGCTCCCTGGGAGACCCTGGATGACTTTATCGCGGATGCCAAAAAAAATCCCATGAAATACAAGATAGGCTTGCATGTTGCCCGGGGTCCCGTAGGAATGGCCATAAAGAAATTCATTCTTTCTTCGGGAATTAAGGTGACTGTTGTTCCGTTTGCAGGTGGCAGCAAATCGAGGAATGCCGTATTGAGTGGGGACGTAGATGCCTGTGCCATGCACATCGGGTTTGTGCTTCGAGACCCGGATAGATTGAAACTATTGGAGCTGTTCGAGAAGAAAAGATCGCCCCGGCTCCCTGATCTTCCAACTGCAAGAGAGAAGGGGCGAGACCTCATCATGGGTGCCCGTACCGGATTTGTAGCCCCAAAGGGAACACCGATCGTTCGAATTAGAATACTGGAGGGTGCCCTGAAGAAGGCCATTACTGATCCGGGCTTTGGCAAGGGGCTTTTTGGAAAACTTGGAATGGTGCCGGCCTTTTCGAGTCGCGAAGACATCTGGGAGGATTGGCAGGATACATATAGCAGATTCTCAAAAATCGTTGTGGAATTGAGGAAAGCAGAGAAGGAATTCAAAGAGCTGGAGAGAAAGAAATAGCCTGCCATGAGCCTTTATTTGAGGGGTGAGCCCTTAGGGTGGTGCATTTTTCTCTAAGGGCTTACACACTTAAGCCTTTGTTAAGAAAAAGGATGCTCAATGAGAATTCGAACTGCAGATAGGGTGATCGGTTTTACCTTTCTGTTGACTGCCATTGCTGGTTTCTATCACACCTATTCCTTCCCAGCACACGATTCGTACACATACGGGGACTCTATCTTTGTCACACCATCGTTTTATCCTAAAGTTCTACTCCTGCTTCTAGGGATATTAAGTGTTTTTCTAATTGTGAGGAGCCATTTAACTGCTCCCTCAAAGGATATCCAATGGTCAAAAAAAGATATGCTGCGAGTATTGTTAACCTATATGTGCTTTCTCCTCTATCTTTATCTATTGCCCCGCGTTGGTGAACTATTCATAATACCTGGAATGGGCTTTATAATAACTTCCGGACTGTTCTCGATCTTTCTCATGATCGGGCTGGGTTCGAGAAAATACTTTTGGATTTTTCTATCCTCTTTCGCTGTGATTGGCTCTGTCTATCTATTCTTTGTGTCATTATTAAAGATCATGTTCCCCTAAGATCTCCTCAGTTGAGGGTGCCCAATGGAAATCTATCTGGATGCGATTCTCACAATCTTCGAGTGGCAAAACCTAATATCTATTGTCACGGGTGTTACCATAGGGATCATTATCGGGGCCATTCCTGGTTTGGGCGCCGTTACAGCCATCGCCGCCATGCTGCCCATCACCTTTAAATTGGATCCGGTGACAGGGATAATGCTCTTATTGGGGGTTTTCTGTGGTGCAACTTACGGAGGGTCAATATCAGCCACATTGATCCATACCCCAGGGACTCCCTCCGCTGCTGCAACCCTTTTCGACGCCTATCCAATGGCTCAGAAGGGGGTTGCTGGAAGGGCCTTGGGCTTTGGAGTGATCTCATCGGGTATAGGAGGATTATTCAGCGCATTTGTGCTGCTCTTTTTAGGGCCGGCTGTAGCTAAATGGGCCTTAAAATTCGGACCGCCCGAGTTATTAGCAGTATGCCTGTTCGGATTAACCATGGTTGCGTCTATTTCAGGAGCATCCCTCCTTAAGGGACTGATGGCAGCAACTCTTGGTTTGCTTTTTGCCTCCATCGGTCAGGATCCCCTCACAGGTGTTGAACGATTTACACTGGGAAATGTAGATTTACTGATGGGTATCGGTTTAGTTACCATTTTGGTTGGCATTTATGCCGGGTCAGAAATCCTTCGTCTAACGGAATTATTAAAGAAGGAAGAAGGGCTCGGAGTCACCAAGAAGCTTTCAATTGAACTGCCTTCGTTCAAAGAGCTTAGGAACCAGATGCGTAATTTCATTTGGTCGGCCGGAATTGGTACGATCGTCGGTATTATCCCCGGGGTGGGTGCTGCGATAGCCAGCTTTATTAGCTATGGGGAGGCAAAGCGGAGATCGAAACATCCTGAAGATTTTGGCACTGGCATCCCTGATGGTATTGTTGCATCTGAAACAGCAAATAATGCTGTAACTGGGGGGGCCTTAGTTCCTTTGCTCACATTGGGAATACCCGGGTGTCCAGTAGCCGCTATTCTTTTGGGTGCCCTCATAATCCAGGGGCTATATCCTGGCCCAAAGCTATTTGTTGAACATCAACATGTCGCCTATTCACTCTTCGTAGGCCTAATTGTAGCGAATATCTTTATGGTTGGTCTTGGAATCATGGGCATTCGATTCTTTTCAAAAGTAATCATCGTTCCTAAAGCTATCTTGATTCCGATCATTGTTATCTTCTGCACAGTCAGCATCTATAGCATTTATTCCAGTATATTCCAGATATGGCTATTTTTCTTTTTTGTGATGTTTGGTTATCTATTTCAAAAATTTGGATTCCCATTGGCTCCCATAGCCCTTGGTTTTGTATTGGGCTCGCTAACTGAGAAATCTTTCCGACAGACACTAATTATGTTTGGAGGGAGTTTCACTTTCATTCATGAAAGGCCGCTGGTCTCCGTTCTCCTTATCATTACCTTCCTTTCATTACTTCGACCTCTGTTCCTTAAGTGGCGAAAAAGGAACAAATAACGTCAGGAATAAAGACCAGATGTCTTCATAAGCCAAGATCTCAAAGTTTTTGTCACAAAAGGTCTTCAACCACAACATCTTGACTTATTGAGTCCGCCCGATTTCATGAAGATCATCCCGGTATTTGAGATTGACATAAAAGTTGTTTTATCGTGATCTATCTTCACTTATGATGGATTATTATCAATCAGAAAACCAGGTGACGAAAAAATGCACCTTTTCTTGACATTATTAATGACTGACTATATTTATAGGCCATACCATCTGTTCTTGTGTAGAGCATCTCAGCATCCTTATCGAGAAAAATAGAAAGCCAAAATTTCTAAGGAGGAATAGTTGTGTCGGACATCAAGGAAAAAGCTAAAGCCATTCTGAGAGAGTTCAAGGGAGACGCCTACGCCTTTGGCAGTGGTGTCTTGGATGATGCGGCTGGGAAGTTCGCCGCTCAATTGGGTAAGAAGGCCATCCTGTTGGGTCCCATTGATTTCGAATGGTTTCGACCCACTAAAGAAAGGATTCTGAAATCACTGTATGAGGCTGGCGTTGAGGTGATGGATGTAGCTAAGTCGGCCAAACCCAACGCCCCCTTTGTGGACGTATATCGCATTCATAGTCACATCGTGCACAAACATCCAGACGTCGTGGTTGTGGCCGAAGGCGGATCCAGCATTGATGCGACAAAGGCCGCCGCTATCCTGGCGACCCTTGGTGACATTCAACCCGAAATTGATCCCTTCTTTGGGGTAGGACAGGTGAGCAAGGTATGTCAGGAATCCGGACGGTCCATCATGCCTGTGTTAGCCATCATGATGGCCGCCAGTTCAGGGGCCCACCTGACCAAGTACTCCAATATAAGTGATCCAGTTATTGGTCAGAAGAAGCTTATCGTGGATGAGGCCATAGTCCCTCCTCGCTCTATCTTCGATTACGACGTTACAACCACGCAGCCTATGAGCCTAACTCTGGATGGTGGGCTGGATGGGATCGCCCATTGCTTGGAGGTCTATTTTGGCTCGGCAGGAGATTCGGAAATGAGGGCTAGGGAGGTGGCCGAAGTGGGCCTGGAGCTGATTATTCAAGGATTGACGGCCGTAAAGAAAAAGCCAGAGGACGTTGAGGCCCGAACGTTGCTTGGCCTGGGTACCGATCTGGGTGGATACGCCATTATGATCGGGGGCACCTCAGGAGCCCACTTAACCAGCTTCTCCCTCGTGGATGTTCTCAGCCATGGCCGTGCCTGTGCCTTGATGAATCCCTACTACACAGTGTTCTTTGCTCCTGCCATCGAAGATAAACTTAGAGTGATAGGCGCTATATACAAGAGGTATGGATACATCGAGAAAGAGTTGGATAGACTTTCAGGCCGGGGGCTAGGCGTAGCGGTCGCCAAGGGTATGGTCGAATTCAGTAAATTTCTTGACTTTCCTACCTGTCTCTGTGATGTGCCGGGTATGAGGGAGGAACATATTGAGCGTTGCCTGAAAGCTGCCAAAGACCCCAAGCTGGATATGAAGCTCAGAAATATGCCTGTTCCGTTAAACGCCGATTTGGTAGAGGAATTTATGAGGCCAATTCTGGAGGCGGCCTGGGGAGGGGAATTCGAAAAGATCAAAAACATGTGATCGTCATTGCCCTTCGCGAACTGCGCGACTGGGGACTGACCCTTGCGGCTGGAAAGAATCGCTTGGGCCAGGGTAGTTTCACTCTTTCACAATTGGAATAGCGTAGGGTCCTTCCGCCATAAAAGCGACAGTGGGTCTTCTGCCACCAAATCTCGGATGATGCACGGCATAGATTACTGCGTTCTGATACATCGCTTTTGCCTTTTCCTTGGTAGAGTCAAACTCGGTGTTGCTATCTATAAAATCATATCCGCTCACACCTGGGATAATTTCATAATCCTCTTCGGATATTCGAGGAGCACAATAAATTAGTCCATCCTCACCAACCTTACGGATTGGTTTTCCCCACATCTCAGGCTCCCACTGGTCTTTTGTAAAAACCCAATCGGGGTGTTCCAAGATAGAAATATAACGATCAGGACCCAAGATCTTAAAAAGATGTAATAATGTTTTATATTCTAGAGAGCCTATTGGCTCGGCATCGATATTGTTAGCAACCATTACGATTAAGCCCTTTTCCTTAACGGCTGGCATAGCACAGACCGCGGCTTTAACGCTTTGATAGTGGTTTCTCCCAACATAACCAGTGTGGGTCAAAAGTACGTCAAATGGCTCATCGACAGGTACCTGTACAAACTCTTTCATTGCTTCAAAGGCTGCAAGATGTGCTTTAACCAAATCGCCGGCAAAGACGCCTGTAATAGATAATTTATTATCTAGGGTAGTGTTAACCAGAAAATCAACCTCCACTGTTTGAGCAACCTCTAACGCCTCCTCATGACAAGGGTTACCCTCAAGGACTAAATTAGTTGCATTTGGATGCTCCAGAAACTCCACTCCATGGAATTTCTGAATCGTTGTGGTGTTCACTAAAGCTGGACATACCCCCTTTCTCCCGCCTGATATACCAGCCATAAAATGGCTCTCTACAAGACCCGTTACAATCTTGACATCAGAATCATAAAAGATTTTATTCACATATACCTCCGTATCCTTAGCTGTATGGGCAGCCAGAACTTGAGAGGATAAGTCTTCACAATTATGGTCAACAATTTGATAGTTATCCACAATCTCCTTGCCAAACATAAAAAGCTTTTCCTCAGGGGTGCTAATACGGTGCATACCAGTTCCAACAACAATTACGATGTTGTTTCTCTTGACCCCTGCATGCTCGATTATCTCAAAAAGTGGCAGTAAAACCCCATTCTTTCCTTTATAAGGTACAGGGCGGGTAATGTCAGAGACTGTAACGCAAACTGTTACCTCTCCCACAGGTTTTCCCTTGGAACAAACAATTTCTTCTAACTTTGGTGAGCCAACAGGATTATTTAAGGCATTTGAAATTTCTTCTTTTGAATGGGCAAGAGGGGTCATTTTTTTCATGTGTAAGATAGCACAATCAGAGGGGACTAATATATCGAGCAAATCATCCCCAAATTCTACCTGAATCTTTTTCCAACCTTGGGTGTCGGCTTTGGCAATAATATTAGCTATCTTGTCCTTCATAACTATCCTGTAAGATTAATATAGTAATTCATCCACAGGCAGGTGAAAAACTGAAGCGAACGGTATGCCTACTATACAATAAATCACTCATCCACCGTCCAGGACAGATCAGGAGTTCGCCTGTGCCAGTTGGTGATCTGCTGAAATGCATATCCGGCGCGCAGCACCACATCTTCCTGGAAAGGTTTACCATATATCAGCAACCCGATGGGGAAACCTCCCTTAGTGAATCCGCAAGGGATGCTCAAGCCGCACATATTCAAAACGTTTCCGATGCGTGTATTACGAAGATAGAGGGTATTTCGCTTCAAATAGTTATCCAGGTCTGTATCTACCTCGCTCACCGGTTGCGCGGGTACAGGTGTCGTAGGGACTATCAGAGCATCTACATCTTTTAAGGTGTTGCCGGCCTCTGATCTAAGCCGCTTGGTAGCAACGCTGTTTTCCAGGTAAGTACTTGCCTGGACATCCTTCCCTTTAATCATTCTGTGGGCCACCACTGGATCTAACTCGTCGAAATGCTCTTCCAACAATCTCTTGTTGAGCGTATAACCTTCTGCAGCGACAATCACTCCACCGGGATTTAACTGCAATGCCTCTTGTGCTTCAGTGAATTCAATACTGCTTACCTGAGCGCCCAGTTCTTCGAACACGCTGCCGCCTTCCCGTACGGCCTTTTCAACTTCAGGGTGGAGATCTTCCTGGAACATCGACTCGGCAAAGGCCAAGCGCATTCCTCGCACTCCATTTTTCAATTCCTTTAATACATCGTGCGGAGTGCGACCCAGGGTTATCTCGTCATTGATGTCAGCGCCTTGTACACATTGATAAACCAAGGCGGCATCTTCCACCGAGCGTGTTAAGAATCCGACCGAATCCAGCGTCCAACTTAGCGGATAAACACCAGCCCGGCTAACCCGTCCCACAGTGGTCTTCAATCCCACTGTTCCACATAAAGAAGCGGGAACACGCACCGATCCTCCGGTATCTGCCCCAAGAGCCATGGGGACCATTCCGGCAGCAACGGAAACCCCGGAACCACTGCTGGAGCCGCCGGGCAAATGGTGGTCCTGGCTCCAAGGATTGTGGGGGGTACCGTGATCATGATTAATCCCTAGCCCGCTAAAGGCAAACTGAACCGTATTGGTTTTGCCCAGCAGGATCATTCCGGCCTGGGAAAGCTTATAAATTACCGCGGCATCCTTGGAAGCAATATTGCTTTCCAGCAATTTCGTGCCGGCTTTAGTGGGCAACCCTTTGACATCAAATAGATCTTTGGCAGCATACGGAATGCCATGGAGAACTCCCAAATCCTTTCCGGCCCGCAAAGCCTGGTCTGCCGACCGTGCTTGTTCAATCGCACTTTCATTGCACAACAACTGGAATGCATTCAGTTTGTCATCCAGTGACTCAATACGAGCAAGTAAATATTCTACAAGCTCTGTCGAAGAAATTTCACCCTTTCGAATTCTGCCTGCAATGTGAATGATGTTTCCATAATGCAAATTGGTTTTATCCATGGTATTTTATCCGATATAGGCCATTAGAGATTAAAGGGGTAGGAATTGCAGAATCAGGGTTTGACCAATAAAAATAATGGTGCAGCAAAAATTGTCCAACCAAAACCAATTGCTCCTTGTATGGCTGATCCAATTGTTATGATAATGAGTCTGATTCATTTTAATGAAAAAATTAATGGATGATAACGGTTTTGTCCTTGTCTGTAGATTCACTTTTTAGATTAACAATTTCGTTTCTGATTAACAGACCTTAATATCTATTTCCTTTTGACTGATCCTTACATATATCCCAATTGCCGTAACCTTTCCATTGCTTTTTCTTTATCCTGTTGACGACCGGATCTTTCTTCTGTGTTTTCAAGATCCTGCTCCCAGGCGGGTACCTCTGATTGTTTTTCAGTTGAAGATTTAGCTCCCAAAGATCGGTAGCCATGTTCATAAAGTGGACAATAAGGTATCTTGAAGGCGGCATACGTATCCCAAAGATCTTTTTCTGTAAAATGCAAAATTGGACGTATTCTGGTATGAGGAGGAACCAAATGGCTCTCAGCAATATTTTCGAAATACTCGTCTTCGAATCTCACCGGGTGTTCATCCCAGCGAAGTCCCTGGAAAATGGCTTTTATGTTATTATCCTCCAAAAATTGATTAAAAACGACAGTTTTCATTAGATGGTTACCAACAAATGATTCGGCTTCGAAAGGAAACTCTTCTCCATCAAATCCGATTTTTTCTATCTCCATTCGATTACGTTCATTGAGCTCAGATACTTTCACGGAAGCGCCGAGTGAGTGATCAGCCGTTTTGAGTACATCTTCATTCCTACACATACGCAAAGGTACTTTCCAGTCGCCTTTAATTCTTTCAGTAAAATCTTCTATTTCCTGAAATTCATCACCTTCTCCAATTATCAATGTTTTAGGGATGCTAATATTTCTTTCTTCGCATACATTTTTAACGATCCAAAGGCACAACCCGCTATCCTTACCACCTGTCCAGGTGATTGCGATTTCATCTAATTTAAACCTATCAAAGGCCCCTCTGATAATATTTTTGGATACTTCAATTAACCGGGCGCATTGTCTTTTTCTTTTTTCACTGATTTCATTTTCCAATATCCCGTATACCGCATCTTTGCGATCCTTCTCGGTTTCTGACTCCGACACTTCAACATAAATACTTTTATTTTGGTATCTATTTACTCTTGGAATTATTTTATTTTTCATAATCTCAGAGTCAGGATATTGATCGATAATATTGTTTTTTTCATGTGGATCGGATTTGCAATCATAAAGTTCCCATCCGTCAGTAGTTTCTCTATATATAATTTTTAAATCACCTTCACGATAGTAGTGGACTTCTTTCTCATCGCCTTTTTCACGACTACCATATTTATCCGCAGCTTCTCCAAAAACACCTTTTTCAGGATAGGCCTCAAGAGGCAAGAGAGAGATCCCTTCAAAATTGGGTTCCGGATTTAAGCCGAAAAGATAAAGAATGGTTGGGGCGATGTCTAAGGAAGAGACCAGATTATTACAAGTTAAGTTTTGTGTTCTGTCGGGTTCATACATCAAAAAAGGTACCTGAACAAGTTCCGAATACATCTTCCCATCATGGGACAAACCTCCGTGTTCGTTAAACTCATCACCGTGGTCAGCTGTAATAATAACTACTGAATCCTGCAAAATTTCATGTTTTTCTAGAATTGAGAACAAATCCTTAACTGCATCGTCAATTGCACGCACATGTGCCATATAGAGCTTTTTAAGAAGCTCCACATTATCAACATTTGAAACATCACGTTTTAACAAGACATTTTTAAACATATCGAACATTTCATCTTCGGTTAACTTTATTGTTGGATCTACATGTTCGATATATTTCTGCTGAGGAATGTAAGGTTCATGAACATCCATATAATGAAGCCAGAGAAATATTGAATCTGAAGAGGGGCCTCTAGAGTTTGATGACAGCCAGGTATCCGCTTTCCGGTTTAGCTGGATCGCTTCTATGTAGGGTGATTTATCATCAACGTCGTCTTCCATTGAGTCATAAAAGAAATTCCAGTCCCGGTTCCATCCAAAAAAACCGCTGACATGGGGGTTGGAATGAAATCCGGCTGTTTTGACGCCTTCTTTCTTTAAGGGTTGTGATATTAATGTTCGCTGATCTGACAATTTTTTTTGTCGCCCAAACTCAAAATAGTAAGAAGACGTCAGAATTCCAGGCATAGCAGCCTCGGTATAAGGACCGACGGAATGTGCTTTAGTAAACCTGATACAATTTTCCTGAATAGAATCAATAAAAGGCGTTAGGCTACTTTTTTTATCATAGCACCCTAAAGCATCCATACGTAAGGCATCAATTGTTAGGAGCACAACATTTCGCATTAACGTCTCCAAAATATAAAATCTTTAGAATATGACATCATAAAAAATTGACTAACCTAAGTATCCTAACTTTTCCAATCGCTTTTTTATTTTTTCTTCTTCCTCTTCGTTGGCATCACTTTCTTCTCCAATTTCAACATTCCTTTTTATTTCTTCATTGCTAATTCTTTCCAAAGACATGTCATCGAACCATACTTTGCCCTTTCCCGCTACCATCAGTCTTATCTCAACGGCAGTTGCTTTTGGGTGTGACCGACACACAAAAATATCCTTTACCCAATCGTTTGTGCCCTGGAATTGTTTCCCCCCTGGCAATTCCCGAATAGTATGAAGAGAACAGCCTTCTTCATCCAGAAAAGATAGCTGGATTTGGCAAAAACCATCCAGTTCATCTGTCTTGATATAACCGGAAATCCTGTAATCATTATCAGGATTGACCTGAACAATCTGTTGCCACCATACAGCCCCGGGGTTTGAATATTCAACGCCGATACAGCGGTTCCCTGAATGGCTTGTTTGCGAATCCCAAACGAAATTTGCTCCTCCCTCTGAAACAAGATCACAGGTGTACCAATCGGCTGGAAAATTCGCTCCTGAAAAAGCTTCCTGTTCGAAATCGGGATTTTTAAGCTCGCCGGGAATTGGTTCAGGACGATAAAAATTTCGGAAAGACCATACAATGTTGCCTGCCGGATCCACTTCGATGACCTGGAATCGCTGCTGTAAAGAAATAAGGGTATTGCCGTTCGGTAAACGATGCGCCTCGTAAAGGTGCCCATGTTTTGCCATCTGATATGTCCAGACAATTTCGTTTTCAGGAGTTACCTCGATCACTCTATGATTCTTGGAATCTGTTATTAGCGTATTACCATTAGAAAGGCGATTTGCATCTCTAGGCCAGTAGAGACTTTCTGAAGGGGAATCTCCATACGACCAGACAACCCTACCGGACGAATCGATTTCCTGGACCAGGTTGGCATCAGAATTAGCAAAAAGAAGATTGCCATTAGGTAAAATTTCTCCATTATGCGGGTGCTTAAGATTCTTAAATTGTTTTATGATTTTGCCGTCCCGGTCTGCTTCAACAACACGGTTATTATTACGATCCGTTATCACAAAACTGCCGGATGGCGTGATGTGGACATTATTTGGATAAGAAAGCTTGCTCCCATCACCTAATAAACCTGATCCGCCTGACCAATCCTCCGAGCTAAATATTAACTGCCCATTTCGATTAACCTCAATAATCCTATTGTTTGAGGTATCTGCAATCAAAATGTTACCATTGGACAGAAGCTTTGCAGTATGCGCAAAACGCACTTCGCCCTCATATCTCCAAACTATGTTTCCTAACAAGTCTACTTCAAGGATTTCACTCCCCTGACCGCTCCAGTAGCCCGCATCTGTTATCAGCGTATGGCCATTAGGTAACCGTTCAACCCCTGTGGGCCAGTCGAGTCTGCCCGGTGGGGAATAGGCCTGTGTATTTCTTAATTCTTTCAAATTTGTATCATTCTTTTATTTTTTCTGTATATTTGTGATTTCCATATTCACGATTCAATCCATTAAAGTACCACCATTTACATCAACTATATGACCTGTAATAAAGGAAGACTCGTCAGATGCAAGAAACAGGGTAGCGGCGGAAACATCCTCCGACGTTCCCATTCTGCCCAGAGGGACCAGAGGGATAATCATTTCTTTTTTTTCCTCAGGCGTCCCTTCGGGTGCAACAGATCCCGCAGCCACACCGTTGACATTGATATTGTGAGGCGCGAGTTCGTAAGCTAATGATTTTGTCAGGCTGATGATTCCAGCTTTGGAAGCACAATAATGGGCCTTTGTCGGGCCCCCAAAGGTGCTGTACACCACCCTTCCTGTCTTACCGGTAAAAGAGGTCATATTCACAATCTTTCCGGATTTTTGTTTTATCATCTGTTTGATCACCGCCTTGGCACATAGAAAAACCCCCTTCAGGTTTGTGGTCATGAGTCGATCCCACTCTTCTTCTTCAAGGTCCATAATTCGGACTGACTCTGCAAATACCGCGGCATTGTTGATCAAAATGTCAATCCTGCCATAATCCTCAACGACCTTGTCGATCATTGCCTTGACATCTCCGCTTTTAGAAACATCTGCTTGAATCGCGGTTATTCGTCCACCTTCCTGTCTTATCTCCTGGGTGGCTTCATCCAAAGCATTCATATCCCTTCCGTTAATGACGACGGAAGCTCCTTCCTGCGCCAGCTGTTTGGCGATAACTTTTCCAAGACCCTTTGAACCACCTGTCACGATTGCGACCTGTCCCTTAAATCTCATTATATTTCTCCTTTATTTACTCATAAACAAATTAGGTATGAACAAAACTATTTGCGGAATATATGTTATTAACAGTAAGACAATTAGTACGGGTTAAATAAATGGAAGCGTGTATTTAAAGGCCTTAAAAAAGGGGACATTTCCGATTGTTGATACGACAAACAGAACCGGCCCCACTGGAGGAGTAAGATTACCTATCATTAAATTAAGGATTACGACAATACCGAAGTGTACAGGGTCTATTCCAAGCTTTACAATAATAGGGTAAAATATGGGTGCTAATAAAATAATAGATGGTGTAACAGTAGTAATCATCCCCATAAACAACAAAATTATGTTTGCTATCATCAGAAATACAGGCGCTGAAATTTCGGCGCTTGCGATAAAATTCAGTAAGAGTTCAGGGATATTTTCTCTGGACAAGATCCAGGTAAAGATTCCAACTGTAGCCAGTAGAAAAAGGACAACGCCCATTCTAACAAAAACATCCAGAAAAATTTCCGGGAGGTGATTCAGCTTCAACTCTCTGTGGACGATAAGACCTAAGAACATAGCCCAAAGGACAGCAACCACCGCAGCCTCTGTCGGGGTAAATATTCCCGAAAACATACCGCCTAACAAAACAACCGGGGTTAGCATTGCCAACGCGGAATTTTTTAGCGTTTTTAGAATATTCTTAAGAGAAGGCTTAAGCCCTCTTGGAAAGTCTTTTTTAAAAGAATAAAAATATATCATGACCATCAAGGCGATTGTCATCAGGAACCCAGGGAAAAACCCACCCAGAAACAAACGTCCTATCGAAGCGTCAAATGCCATTGCGTAGATAATCACCGGCACACTTGGGGGCACAATCGGGCCGATTGTTGATGATGCAGCTGTGATAGCGACAGCAAAACCTGCCTCATAAGCGCGCTCTGTCATAGCTTCGATTTCAATAGAACCCAATCCTCCCGCATCCGAAATAGCACTGCCAGACATCCCGGAAAAAATAAGGCTGGCAATGACATTGACATGGGCCAACCCACCCCTTAGATGTCCAACGATAGACTCTGCAAAATCAAATATTCTTCTGCTCATCCCCCCTGTGTTCATCAGCGACCCAACCAGCATAAACATGGGAAAAGCCAAAAATGGGAAAGAATCGACGATTTGAAACATTTGTTGAGGAATAACAGAGAGTGGTAGATCTTCAGCTAATAAATAGAAAAGAGACGCCGATGCCACAGAGACAGCGATCGGTACATTCAGACATACCAAAAATACAATAACCAGAAAAACAATAGCAAGCATAGAATCTTCCTTGCAAATAACTAACGGTCTAAAAATTGATTGATTAAAAATACCAACGTCATAATCCCAAATATGGGCAGGCATACGTAAATAAAGCCTTTAGATATATCCAACGCAGCGGTCCGGAATGAAATAGTCTGGATAAAAAAAATGGTTCCAATCATAAGAATCAATACACAAAAAAGCATATTCACCAGCCAGCCAAATCTTACGGCAACCTTTTTTGCTTTTTGAGGAAGCAGTGAAACGAAATAGTCCATTCCGATGTGGGCAGTAGATGTTCCTTTTCGGAAACCCATAGCTGCACCTATAAAAATACTCCATATAAGTAAAATTCTTGCAAATTCATCCGTCCAGAAAAAAGGCTGATTAAATACGTATCTCGAAATCACCCCGGCTGATAAAGTTAGGATAATTGAAACCGTGCAGAGAATACCAATCATGCGGCCAATTGTACTAAGCCAAGAATCACCTCTCTTCATGACAAATTGAAATATATCAACTGGTTTCATCAAGCTTCCACTCCTATATTACTATTTTGTTCATACCTTCCCGGTTGAATGGTTAGAATTCAAATAAAACGCTGAGGAGAAATTTCTCCTCAGCGATATTGAAGGCATAAATGTAATACTACTCTTGTGCCTTTACTACCTTGTCGTATAACCCTTTGCCCCATTTGTCTTCAAACTGATAGGGAACGTCCCTAACAGCCTTGCTAAATGCTTCGATATCCGGCCTCATTACAATCACGCCTGAATCAAGTATCTTCTCAAGCAGCGCCAGTTTCATTGTCTTAAATTCAGTTAACAAAGTGTCTTCATAAACTTTAGCCCCTTTTAAAAGAGCATCTTGTGAACTTGCTGAAAGGCCCTTAAATTTCTTCTCATTGATGAGTAATATTTCAGGGTTAAGTGCATGACCCGATAATATAAGATATTTTTGAACTTCGTAAAATTTAGCCGTTACAATTTGTGCAAGTGGGTTTTCTTGGCAATCAACAACACCTTGTTTCAACGCCAAGTAAACCTCTGAAAACGCCATTGGTGTTGGTGCGGCTCCCAAAGCAAGAAATGAAGCCTTTCTTAAGGGGATGTTAGGTATACGAATTTTCAAGCCCTTCATATCTTCTGGTTTATGAATAGGCTTGTTTGCAGTTATATTCCTTTGTCCTAAATAACCTATTCCTATCGCTCGAATACCTCTTTTATTTATTAACCTGTTTTTTATGTCATCCCCAACCGGACCGTTCAGCACTTTGAACATACTCTCCATATCTTTAAAAACATATTCTCCGGCAACAAGCCCCCACGCTGGTTCAAGTCTGCTTAGAAGCCCCGGACCCGCTGTTCCCATAGAAACGGTACCTAAATGAATGGATTCTGCCAAATTTGTTCCTTTGCCTAAAGCGCCACCGGAATGCACTTTTATCTCTACTTCTCCGTTGCACTGCTTAGCTATATAATCAGCCATAGTCGTTGTTGCTTTATGTACAGGATGTGTTATTGGAAATATGTGACCCAAGCGAAGTGTGGTTGCAGCATTAACGCATATCGGAGAAATCAAGAAAGTTGCTATAACAACTGTTACAAAAACAAGATGACGAAAAGTTTTGTGTTTCATTTTTTCCTCCTTTGAATGGTTGTTAAAACTGAAAACCGGCACACCATAGTTGAACTTAATTACTTTCACTTCACCTCCTCCCTTGTGGCTGAGCCTTATCCTAAGATTAATCTGTCTGTAAGAAATGAATTAGCATGGTTAGTTTAAAACATGACTTTCCCCGGGATTTAAAATGATAACTTCCGAACCGATACTTTTTGATTTCAGCATGTTAATCAGCTCTTTTGGATCTGCTATAAGATCGGGATTTGTATTATAATGTATAGGAATTGCAGCATTCAGACCCATCAATTGAATTGCAGTGGTTGCGTCTGTTATGTCCATGGTGAAGCGTCCACCTATTGGCAATAATCCCAGTTCTGGTTTGTAACGATCAGCAATTAATTTCATATCGGAAAATAGAGCCGTATCACCAGCATGATAAATGACCTTATTATCAACGGTAATTATGTAAGAAGAAGGACCTCCGTCGGGGATAAACTCTTTCTGGGTATGCCACTCCTCACCATATAATGCGCTTGGATGAAGAGCCGGTACCATAGCAAGGGTAAATTCATCTACAGTTAATTGCCCACCGAAACCTAAGGGTAATGCCTGTGAACCGCGGGGAATACCTTTGCCATCAGCATACCAGGCAATCTCTGGTGTGCTGATCAATTTGGCGCCGAATTTTCTGCAAATCTCCAAACAATCCCCAAAATGGTCAAAATGCCCATGTGTAACAGCAACAATATCCACACGATTGAGTTCATCAGGCTTAATTGGTGAGACCGGATTCCCATTGAACCAAGGGTCTATTAGAAGAACGCTTTCATTATGAGTTATTGTAGTTGCGGCCTGTCCGTACCATGTAATCGTTACACTCATAAAAAAGCCCTCCCTTTGACTATATTAGATTCATGTCCAAAAGAATTTCCCGGAGTTTGTTTCTATTCGTTTGAGACAAAGGCATTATGGGCATCCGACAATTACCGGCGGGCAATCCCATCATATCCAAAGCTTCTTTCACAACTACGGGAAAAGAACCTAAGTCAAAAGCCATTCTTAACGGGGCAAGTTCTTGTTGATACATCTTAGCCTTATCGTGTTCTCCATTTTTATAGGCATCATAAATATCAACCGTAAGTTTTGGCGCAACGTTTGCGCAGGCAGCAATAGCACCCGCTGCTCCATACATGAGCGCACCGAATATCAATGTGTCTCTCCCCACAAAGACTTTAAAATCCGGAGGTGTCATTCTAATAATTTCAGATAACTGAGTCATGTCACCCGAACTGTCTTTCATGCCATTAAAATTAGGACAGTTTTGGGTCAACTTGGCAACAGTTTCCGGTTTTAAGAGAGTCCCTCCGGTTCTCCCAGGATTATTGTAGGCAAAAATTGGCATACCGGTTGAATCGCAAACAGAGCTGTAATGATGGTAAAGTTCATCCTGACTGGGGCTTATAAAGAAAGGTGTTATTACCGAAGCACAATCAGCACCCGCTTTTTCAGCAAATTTGGTGAGTTCTATAGTATCTTTCGTTGAGATAGAACCGGTGTTTGGCATAACAAAAATTCTTCCATTCGCTTCCTCGACAGCTATTTCCATTAGGCTAAATCTTTCTTTTTTAGAAAGCGCATAAAATTCCCCTTGACTCCCGGCAGGGAGAATACCGTGTATCTTATTATCAATTAGATAGTTTATTATTTTTTTGAATCCGTTGAAATTGACATTATTATCATTATCGAAAGGGGTTACGATTGCGGCAATTATGCCCTCAATTTCTTTTGCCATAATACTTAATCTCCAGGTAATTACTAGCTCAGCAAGGGAGCGTTAAAAATTTATATCGAAAGCAATTATGATCTAGAAAGAATAATCTCCATACATAGCATACCAACCGTGGGTCCAAAGATAAAACCAGCAATGCTAAAGATAGAACATCACATTATAACTTGTCAGTATTGGAATAGTATCTAACTCTAACACCAGATCACTTGTCCAATCCCCATTGCCTGTTAATAGCCGCATACGCCTCAGGATCTAATTTCCTACCCTTCAATTCTGGACTGTCTCCAGCATATCGATGAGCCCGAAAAAGCATTACAACGTCAACACTTTTAAATTCATGAACAAATGGACTGTTCCATTCCCAACAAATTTCACAATCAGGGGTCACTTCAAAAACACGTCCGCTTTCGCCTTCACAAATTAAAGTATTTCCATTAACCAAGCGCTCCGCTCCAGCAATATGAAGACTCAGCATACTGAATACAGGGGAAGGAACATATTGCCATATGATTTCGTTTGTTTCCATATCCACCTCAACAACACGGGACCTGGAAATGGGGGGATGCTTTGCTCCGTTATCAAAGACAAGTAACGTACCATTTGGAGTAATTGTTGGATCGTGCTGATGACTTAGTTTACCCAAGCCTCCCCATTTCCAGAGGACCTTACCTTCCGGCCAAGAAATTTTCATTACCTTGTCTAATTTTTGTGAACTTATCAAAATATCGCCTTCTGGAGTTAACTCGACAGCATTAAGATGCGTCCATTCATCCGAAAAATCGATCGGGCAAAGTTTGTCAGTTTTGGGGTCAAAATGCTCCCAGGCATGCCAGATATGAACTGGCTCTCCTGACTGATTAATTTCCCATAACGCATCGGATAACATTCCTTTCAATCGTGGGCGGCCGCCAACCCCTACCCCTTGTAAAGCAAAATTCATAAAATCTTTATTATTTCTTACCTGGGAGACTTCTTCAGGGGAATATCCTCCTTTGATTTTTTTAACCATTCCCTCCGGAAGCACTTCCCACACAATGAGTATTGTATTGCCATTTGGTAACCGAGCCATATCATGATGAAAATTCTCATGTTCCCATCGCCAAACTTCATTTGAAGCCCAATCCAGCTCGATTAAGATGTCAGTTTTAGCTGCAGGCTCCCCCACTTTTACAACCTCATCTACCACATGTTGGCCGCGCACAAGAAGATTTCCCCCCGGAAGAAGGAAACCATAACCCGGCTGAAAAGAATGTACTTTCCATTGATGGACGATACGGCCATCTATATCAAGTAGATAAACGGCATCTCCACCGATTGGAGTAATTAATGTAAACCCACCATATGTGCGAGAATCTTTATATGTTAACCCTGTTTTACGAAAAGGTGACCAGCCCATAATAGAATATATCTCCTACATGTTTTTTAATCTCTGTTGTCATATCATCTACCAAACGCTCAGGCCCCAATTTTTGTAACGCTTCGGCATAAGGTTTTCCAGTTTCAAAATCCCAACCAACCTCGTTATAGAAGTTTGCGGCCATTTTATCCCATCCTGCCATTATTTCTTCCCCTTTCGCAGGACCATCAACCGGTATTGATCCGTAACGTCGTGAAAGCCTCTCCATCTCTCTTTTTAAACGGCTTTTGCCGACCCTTCTCAATAATTTGCGCAGATCAATCATATACAGACCGACTTTTCGGCGCAAGACCTTCGCCGCGAAAGTCTTTTGTTGCGTGTCGGACTCCAGCGCTAGTTGTTGCTAAGTATGCCTGAAAGTGGCGCATAATTAATTCTGATTTCAGGGCAGAGCTGTTAGGGTCATCCCAGAGGTTGACAAACTCACCCGGATCCGATTCTAGGTCGAATAGTTCGCCAAAGGTCTCTCCCTCATAGATAACAATCTTATAACGGCCATCGAAGTACATGGCACCATGGCTTTTGTCGGGCATATTGGCAAGGGCGTCGTTGTATTCGGAAATCACATGATCTTTATGATAGTCAGGATCTTTTTGCCCGGTAATTATAGGTAGAAGTGATTTTCCTTGCATGTTATATGGAACCTCAAGGCCGGTTGCCTCCAACAGGGTCGGAGCCAAATCAACTAGTTCAACCAAAGCGTCACTTCTTATCGATTTCACACCTTTTGCAGGCCAGGAAATGATCAGCGGCACGTGCACCTGGCTTTCAAAGAAACGACAGCCTTTATAAATTAAACCATGATCCCCCAACAACTCACCGTGATCACTCATATAAATGATCAATGTGTTCTCCCTCTGCCCAGTTTTATCGAGTACGTCTATAATTCGCTTGAGCTGGTCATCAATCAACTCGATCTGTGCATAATAACAGGCAATTGCCAGTCGCGCATCGTAGGCGCTTGGCGGAACACTTCCCATAAGGCCTCTCTCGACAGATCCGGTGATATTGTCTTGATTGGAAGAGGTTAAAGGGTTAATAGCGTCTTTTGTCTGCTGATCAAGGTTCCGAAAGGTTTTCTGTCGTTCGATGTCCGATTCCCGGAACAACGGAAATGGAAGTTTTTCTGGATCATACCGATCCAGGTATTCCTGGGGTGGATCAAAGGGTGGATGGGGGGCAAAGGGATTGATACTCATCAGCCATGGACCGTCCCGTTTTTCAGTAATGAACCGAATAGCCATTTCGGAGCACCAGGTCGTCTGGTGGTATTCCGTTGGTACCCCCAGCCCAATCTGCCCTGAAAGCGCACCGTATAGTTCTACAATGTCTATTCCTTTTTCTTCTTCCAGCCAAATAGCGTAATCATGTCCATATGGATAGTCCGGATTGGGATGATTACTCCAGAAGAATTTCCGGTACCCGTCGTCAGGACGTCGTTCGTAGTTACCCTTTCGCGCCAATGAAAGATGGAGCCTACCTGCCAATGCACAATCATAACCAGCTTCTGCGAGCAGTTTTGTAACCAATACTTCATGGGGAGGGAAGTATTCATTATTATTGCGATAAACGTGATGGGTGTTAGGATAGCGGCCCGTTAAAAATGTTGCCCGGCTGGGTGTACAAATCGGGCTCTGAGCATAGGCACGAGTAAAAGCCGTTCCTTCCTCGCAAAGGGCGTCAAGGCATGGTGTATGGATATGAGAATTGCCCAATGCATGAATCGTGTCATACCGCTGCTGGTCGGCACAATACCATAAAATGTTTGGTCGTTCCTGTTTTGCCATTGAAATCTTCTCTCCATTGAATTTAAGGTGTCATATTAATTCCCAAACTCAATCCGTAACGATGCATAAATACCTTTGTCCGGCGTTCCTGTCCTTTAGGCTGCTGTTTTCTCCCTACCAAGCAATTTTTTAAACAGCGGCCAGAAAAGAAACAGCGCACATGTAATGAGAAAAACACAAGAAACCGGCCGTGTAATCAAGGGTAGGAAACTACCTCCCGATATTTGCAAACCTGATCTCAGTTTCACTTCGGCAATAGGTGTCAACACCGCTCCAATGATGAACGGAGCTGGAGGTATAGCAGCTTTTTTCATTACAAATCCGACCCCGCCGAAAGCTAATAATGCCCAAACATCGAACATCCGATTTCCTTCAATATAGGCGCCTAAAACACAAAACACCATGATAACCGGCAACGTATAGTATTTAGGGACTTTAGTGAATTTGGCGATCATCCCCATTGCGCCTGTCATGATGAGAAACATCAGAATATCCGCCACCAGGGCCGCGGAGATAATGCCGTAAAAAATTTGCGGGTGAGAGGTGATCAACGTTGGCCCCGGCTCGATGCTATGGATCATCATTCCGCTCATCAGAAATATATCGACAATGCTGCCTGGAATACCCATAGAAATAAGGGGTATCAATGCGCCGGCGATTGTTGCATTATTGGCGGACTCCGAGGCTACGATACCCTCTTCCGACCCTTCGCCAAATTTTTCGGGAGTTTTGGACATGTTTCTGGCCATGGTATAGGCCATAATAGATCCAATGCTGCCTCCAATGCCGGGAAGAATGCCAATCCATGTGCCGATCAGCGATGATCGCAAAAGATTGATCGCCTGGGCCTTGATATCCTGTACGGACATCAAAATACCTTTCATTCGCATCTTGATCATGGTGAATTTTAGCTCTATGTCGACTATTTCATTAAATATTTGTCCCACGGCGAAAACACCGATCAGCATCGGCATTATCTTAAAGCCCGCCTCCATTTGATGAAAACCGAATGTCAGGCGAAGATCTCCGGCTGCAGGATCAATACCTGGAAGAACGACAAGCATACCAAAAAAACCGGACAAAAGACCTTTGATCAAAGAGCCACGGCTGACGGACGCGATAAGTACCATGGCCATCATCACCAGGCCGAAATATTCAAATGGACCTAAAAGAACAGCAATATCTGC
>CP070673.1:4371196-4404138 GCA_020351915.1 Deltaproteobacteria bacterium | reverse complement strand
TAAGGCTCTCTCCAGGCGATGTCAAAACTCGCCTTTAGGGCTCAAACAGTTGACATCGCTTATCTTCCGCTTCGCCAAGATTTGTTGACAAAAAACGTTTTAATGACCGATCAAGGGGATTACGGTTTGGGCAACAGCCTGTCAAGCTCTGAGCCCTTCTTAAAGTGCCTGAGAAGATACTCCCTTTCCCGCTCCAGACCAACAGGATCTTTATTGCTCTGGGCACTTATCACTATTCTGGTTTTCCCCTCCTGCTCATCCACACGCACCCATAGCCTTTTATGAGATGAAAAGAAGGCGAGGAAAAAGCCGATTACAATAAAAAAGGCGCCAATTGCTACTGTAGAGATACCTGGATCATAGCTCACTTGGAGACCAGTATAATAAGTCTGTGCGATACTGTTAAGTTCAAAATAGTATGGTTTGAAAAGACCAGGATTAAATTTTGGAACCTTTTGTAAGAGGTTGGGGATAGCTCGCTTCATTTTTTCAATATCTTTAAACACCCAGAGCTGCATGTTCGCTTCGGAAGAGTGAATACTCAAAAGCACAGCCGGCCCCATGGACATAAAATTCTCTTCTATCCTTTGTACCGTCACCTTTGCTCCGTTTTCTTTCAGATAGAATGAATCCTTCAGGTTGAGTGTTAAGGTTGTTCCTTTGTCGTTTCCTCTGGTAATGGTTATGTGTACTCGGCCACCAGGAATAGATCCATAGCTTGCCTGATAGAACTTGATACGCTTTACGGTTACGGGATGGTTGACAAGGAGGGGTCCTTGAAAAATAACGGCATTATTTTCAAGAAAGCTAAGATCTGACCGATATTCTTTGGGCATTCCGTTATCGTAGTAAGCGATAGAAAACTTATCACACCGAACAGTATAATCTAACTTTTTTAGACTCTTTTGCCGTCCCACATAAACCGTATCAGTGAATTCCCCTTCAGCAAGATTTACGAAGCCCTCAAAGCCCCACAGGGAGCCTATGATTGCGCCTGCAATGATTATTAGGATGCTGGCGTGAACAATATACACCCCGAAATGGGAGTAAGCCTCTTTCTCTCCATAAAAGGTGGTAGCCGTATCTGTGTCCTTCCTTCTGAACCGTTTGTATCTTTTCATGAGAAGACGTTCCACCCTGCTGGTAATTCCGCTCCGTTCCCCTTCAATCATCACGATGTTGTCAGATGAGAGATCTTCAAAGGGCTTAGTCCTATTAAGGGAAGGTGTTGCCGTGAAGAGTTTCCATGAAGTGGGAAATCTCTTTAGAGAACAGACTATCAGATTCAGAGACAGGAGGCACATCAGGATAATGAACCAGACAGAGTGGTACAGATCTAAGAGCTGAAGGGAGCGAAAGGTTTTAACCAACCCGGGACTCATACGAGTAAACGACTCGCCCGCTCCATACTGTTGAGGAATAACAGTGCCCAGAATAGACAGAGCAGCGATGACAATGAGGAGGACGATTGTCAGTTTCAGCGAAGAAAGAAAGGATAGGATTGTTTTTTTCATGTGCAAGAAAACCTTAGGCTCCCCCTGTCTCTTCATCGGTCAGATAACAGGCAGGGTCTTCCCCCCATATATCTGCGGTTACAGCCTCAGCCCTGGCGCGGAAGTTCCCACCGCATATTTCAAGCCACCTGCACCGGGCACATCTTCCTGTGACATACCTCTTTTTATCCTTGAGTTGAGCCATCAAAGGATTGGAGACGTCAGACCATGTTTCACTAAAGGGCCTTGAAAGAATATTGCCAAAGGAGTGCTGGCGCCAGAATTGATCGGCGTACACCTGACCATCCCAGCTTATGCAGGCGATCCCTTCACCTGAGCTGTTTCCCCCGTTCATCTTGAGAAGCTCCAAGGCCTCAGGCGCGCGGGGATTATGTTCCCTGAGCATCCTCAGGTACAGATAGGCGCCATCGGCATGATTGTCTACGGTGAGCACCTCCTTCTTTAATCCCCTGGTGTGCATGTCCATAGTCCTGTCTATGATGAGGTCTACTACCTGCCTGGTCTCATCGTGCGAGAGGCCCTGATCGATCAGATCTGATCCCCTCCCAGAATAGACGAGATGGTAAAAGCACACCCGCTCAATGTTCATTTCCTCCACGAGATCAAAGATGCCCGGTATCTGATCGATATTCAGCCTATTTATGGTGAAGCGGAGTCCTGCCTTGAGTGCTCCATTCTGGCAGTTCTTTATTCCATCAAAGGCCAGGCGAAAGGCACCCTTCATCCTTCTAAAACGGTCATTCACCATTTCCAATCCATCAAGGCTGATACCAACATAGGAGATGCCAGCATCTTTTAGTTTTATGGCCACTTGTTTGTTGATGAGGGTGCCGTTTGTAGAGATAACTGCCCGCATGCCTTTATCCACAGCATACCGGCCCAGCTCAACCAGATCAGGCCTCAGCAATGGTTCGCCTCCGGAGAAGAGGAGAACCGGAACTCCAAAGGCGGCCAGATCATCAATGAGATTGATGCCTTGTTCTGTAGTTAGTTCTCCATTGTTGGTTCGGTGAACAGCCTTGGCATAGCAGTGGATGCAGTTTAGATTACATGCCCTGGTGATATTCCAAACGACTACCGGTTTCTTATCAAAGGAAAATTGTAGCAGGTGGGAAGGTAGATCCTTTGAATGCCTGCCGTATCTGATGGGATCAGACGGCTCTATTGTTCCACAGTACAGTTTTGAAATACCGATCATATCTTCTCTCTAGCTGTCTATATAAAGTAAGATCTTAACCCTACAACGACACTTTTGTTGAGAAGTCATTCTGAGGGATCCCGCCCAGGCGGGAGAGCGAAGAATCTACGATTTGTGGGCAGATACTAGAAATAAAATCTAGATTCCTCGTCGCTTCGCTCCTCAGACCCGTCCTCGAGCGAAGCGAAGGAATGACAAAGTGTCGTTGTAGGGCTATATTCCCTTGCCTTTTTATGCCTGTCAAGAAGTTTGTGGGTTTAATAGCAATGCATTCGCAAAAAATCGATTTTGCTCTATCCGTGAGCATTTTGGGCGCACTTAAGATATTCAGCTAAAATGCTAAAACTCGGTATAATGCCCTCAAACAGTTAGCATTTCTCAGCGCTGAACATCTCGAGCGCTTCTGTCCCAAAACGCTCAATCTCGTTCACAAAACACTTTTTGTGAGTTTTTCAATAGTAATCATTCTCTATAACAATAACACCCTTTTGAAGGATTTTTTCCTTGCAAGATATATTGTACCAAAGGCCTTTTGAATGAGGGTAGCAGGGGAAGGGTAGAAATCTTTGTTGATAAATTCCTGTGGCAGGAGTAATGTAAAGGCAAAGGCGTTCTAAAGGCGAATCTTTTAAATGAGGAGGTGTAACGTGGCGACTAAGGTTATCATTACAAGAAAGGTGACAAGGGGTAGACAGAAGGATTTGCTGCCACTTTTACTGGACCTGCGGACAAAGGCCATTGCCCAAAGGGGATATATCTCCGGTGAAACACTGAAGGGGATTAGTGATCCGGATGAATTTATGGTGATAAGCACCTGGAACAGCGTTGAAGACTGGAAGGCTTGGGAGGATAATCCTGAGCGACGAGAGATTCAGGGGAAAATCGATGCCCTGTTGGAAGAAAAGACGATCGCCAGGGCCTATCTTCATGGATAGTGAGAAATTGATTGCAAATATCTCTCGCCCGGTCCCCTACGACTTGGCTCAGGGTCGCTTGAGCACGCAGAGCTGGGAGTGAGATGTTTTCTAGTTTGGCCTGATTTGGTGATACCTATGGAACGCTCACGGTGTCTCTCTGAAGCGAGAAAACTGTGGACAACGTTAGGTGATTGAATACGTTATTAGAGTCCGAGGTTTCTAATAAAATCCGTTTCTATTTCATCTGGATTCATTTCAATTACTTCGATACCAGCGCTGAGAAGGAGGGCTGCTGTTACACCAACGCCATATCCAGAATCTGTCTCGCAATAAGGGGTAGCAAGCCCGCACGAGGGGCTTTTATGTTTCAAGAGTGCCTTTGTGGCCCACGTCATCGTTGCTAGATTAAGGGTGTCCCGAGCCCCCTTCAGAAAGGCCTGTGTTACATCTTCACCTAAAGAGTTTATTACCCGGGCGTGTTTGGAAAGGACGCTCTTACCGTCACCGTTAACAATGTTGGATGGTGCACGGGGTGTGGGTAAACCACCTAACTGTTCAGGGCAAACAGGGATGAGGTGTATTTCGCGCGCCTTACTAACAATCTCATCAACCCGGCTGTGACCACCGTCATAGCGGCACCGAATGCCGAGGAGGCAGCTGCTTATCAGAGCGGGCAAAGGTTACAACCTCAATCAATGAACTTCAGTGCAGAACCCCCGGGATCCCTCTCCTCTATCCATCCTATCTGAAAAGCCTTTTCACCCGTCGCCATAATCTGATTCATAAGATCCTGAACATCCTGTTCGGCGACGATGATTATCATCCCGATACCATTATTAAAGGTTCTCATCATCTCTTCCTCGCTGATATTTCCAGCCTTCTGGATGAAATGGAAGATGGGCTGCGGCGTCCAGGAGGATCGACTAATTATCGCCGCGCAGTGGGCAGGGAGTACCCTAGGGAGGTTTTCGGTAATCCCGCCACCAGTTATGTGGGAGATGCCGGATACGTGAAAATTCCTAATGAGGGGGGTTATGGTATCCACGTAGATCCGTGTTGGCTCAAGTAATTCTTCCCCAACGGTCCGGCTGAATTCATCAATATAGTCATCTACAGACATCTTGAGTCCGTCAAAAAATATCCTTCTAACCAGGGAGTAGCCATTGCTGTGAAGCCCACTGGAGGCTAATCCGATGAGTTGGTGTCCAATAGCTATGTCACTGCCGTCAATAATCTCATCAGCATCTACTAACCCCACAATAAACCCGGCAAGATCGTATGCATCTTGGGGATAAAATCCCGGCATCTCTGCTGTCTCCCCACCGATAAGGGAACACTTTGCCTCCTCACAGCCCTTACTGATACCCCGTATTATCTCGACAGCTGTGTCGTGATTGAGCTTGCCCATTGAAAGGTAATCTAGAAAAAAGAGCGGGATTGCACCTTGTACGATAATATCATTGACGCACATGGCTACCAGATCTATTCCTACCGTATCATGTTTATTGAGCATAAAGGCTATCTTGAGCTTTGTTCCTACTCCATCAGTCGAAGAGACGAGAACAGGTTTGTTAATATTCCCTAAACCCAGAGAGTAAAGAGCGGCATAGCTGCCTAGATCGCTCATAACATTCGACTTAAAGGTGGTGCTGACGATTGGTTTTATACTATCAATAAATCTTTTAGCAGCATCTATGTCGACGCCTGCCTCTGCGTATCTATCTTTACTTTTTCGGTCTGCCATAACTTCTTCCTTCCATGAACCCTGGAGCGGGTATTGTTCTGTAGAATCAGGGCTTGTGTGAGAGATAGATGATACTAATTAGTATAGCATATATTTCTCCGCCAAAACAAGCCGCCAATGCCCACTCCATTGGGGCGTTCCTATCTCTAGGAACAAAAAAGCAACTGAGAAGGCGCTTAAGGAACGCACAAGGATTGCCGTTATGACAGTGTGCAAGGCGCGAGAGCGAGCAGAGAGACCTTAAGGTTGCTCAGTGGCAAGGCCACCTTTCTGCTAACTGATCTTTTGAGTAGATGCAACCTCTATCTTTTTGTGTAACCGTTCACGGGTTCAGGGTTCAGGATTCAGAGGTTCAGGGGTTTCCCGATGAAATCGAAATTCAGGGTTGCTTTTTTTTCTTAACCTTCAGTAACCCGGAACCTTGAACCTCTGAGCCTTTATAGATGAACCTTTGAACGCCTACCTTTTTGTTTTCTGAAGATATGAGAATCTGTGGAGATGTCTTGGGGAATGGAGGTCAGAGAAAAGAAAATTTTGACTACTCGCCGTGTTGTGTAGTATGAACATACTCCTTATACTCTATTATTGGGGGGGGCACAAAGAATGCGTACATTCCCAAGGATCGACCGGTTACCACCCTATGTCTTCGCTACCGTTGATGAGTTGAAGACGGAGGCGAGACGAAAGGGTGAAGATATAATTGATTTAGGAATGGGCAACCCCGATTTGCCCACACCCAAACATATCGTAGACAAGCTGATTGAGGCAGTGCAGAAGAGCAAGAACCACAGATACTCTGCCTCGAGGGGTATCACCAGACTCCGGTACGCCATCTCTGATTGGTATAGGGTTCGTTTTGGGGTTGAGATAGACCCGGAGGAGGAGGCTATTGTGACGATTGGGGCAAAAGAAGGGATCTCCCATCTGGTTTTAGCCACCATATGCCCCGGTGATGTCGTGTTTGCCCCTGACCCTACGTATCCCATTCATCCCTATTCAGTGGTTATTGCAGGAGGTGACCTGAGAGGGATACCGATTGGGACTGATAGAGATTTTTTTGAAGATCTCTTGACAGCCACAAAGCAGACCTGGCCGAGACCAAAGATGTTGATCATCTCTTATCCCCATAATCCGACTACTGGTGTTGTGGACATAGGCTTTTTCAACAAGATAGTGGAGTTCTGCAAAGACCATGAGATGATGGTCATTCATGACTTTGCCTATGCGGATCTGACCTTTGATGGGTACAAGCCCCCAAGTTTTCTCCAGGTGCCAGGGGCCAAGGAGATAGGCGTGGAGTTTTATTCTCTCACCAAGAGTTTCTCCATGCCTGGCTGGCGCGTAGGTTTTTGCGTTGGCAACAGGGAAATAGTGGCCGCCCTGAGGAGGATAAAGAGCTATTTGGATTATGGTATTTTCCAGCCCATACAGATTGCTGCTATTATTGCCTTAACAGGATCTTATGACTGTGTGAGTGAGATAGTAGAGGTTTACCAGCAGAGGCGGGATACCTTGATCAGTGGCTTGGAAAGGATCGGCTGGAACATAGAGAAACCGAAAGGTACCATGTTCGTGTGGGCAAAAATACCCGAGAGTTTTTCAAAGATGGGCTCTGTCGAGTTTTCAAAATTGCTGGTAAAAGAGGGTAGGGTAGCTGTTTCGCCAGGCATAGGTTTTGGACAATATGGTGAGGGATATGTCCGTTTCGCATTGGTCGAAAACAACCATAGGATTAACCAGGCAGTGAGAGGGATTAGGAAGGTTCTATAGGGGAGAAAAAAGCGATGCCTCAGGTAAAGGTCGGCTTGATTGGCTTCGGAACAGTGGGGGCTGGTATGGTGGAGGTCCTGGTTCATAACCAGGAATTGATAGAGGATAGGGTTGGTGCGGCGATTGTATTAAAGAAGATCGCAGATCTGGATATTCATTCTGATCGCGGAGTAGAGGTAGATCCCGCCTTGCTTACTGCTGATGCAATGGAGATAATCGATGATCCGGAGATAGATGTAGTTGTTGAACTGATTGGGGGCTGTGATCAGGCCATGGAATTTATCTCAATGGCCATGGAGAGAGGTAAACACGTGGTTACGGCGAATAAGGCGCTCATTGCCCAATATGGCAAGCAATTGTTTGAGGCAGCCGAACGGTGCGGGGTTGACATTGCCTTTGAGGCGAGCGTAGCCGGAGGTATCCCTATCATTAGGGCCTTGAGAGAGGGCCTGGCTGCAAACCAGATTGAGGCAGTACTGGCTATTTTGAATGGAACGTCAAACTATATTCTGACCAGGATGGCGGAGGAAGGACTTTCCTTTGATGAGGCACTGTCACTAGCACAGAGGCTGGGCTATGCAGAAGCAGATCCCAGTCTGGATATCGATGGAAGCGATGCTGCCCATAAACTGACTATAATGGTCTCTCTTGTCTTTGGCTACCCTTGTAGATATGAGGATGTTTATAAGGAAGGGATCGACAAGATCTCTCCTGAGGATATAAGGTTCGCCGGTGAGTTTGGCTATTGCGTGAAATTATTGGCAATTGCAAGAAAGGTGGATGGACAGATCGAGGCCAGATTGCACCCAGCCTTTGTTCCCCTGGATCATATCCTGGCAAACGTTAATGAGGCTTATAATGCCGTGTATATCGAAGGTGATTTTGTCGGGCCTACCCTCTTCTACGGGCTTGGTGCCGGTAAGAGACCCACAGGCAGTGCCGTTGTGTCTGATATAATGGATATAGCCAGAAATCAAGTAAAAGGCATTTCACGGCGGGTTTCACCGCTCTCTTTTGCGCGCTCTCCCGCTACAGAGCTATCTCTGAGACCTATGGATCAGGTAAGTACTGATTATTATTTTCGATTTTCAGCAGTAGACAGACCTGGGGTACTCTCTAAGATATCTGGAGTTCTGGGTGCCAACAATATCAGCATCGCCTCCGTTATTCAAAAAGCGAGAGAGGCACATGGGTCTGTGCCTGTAGTAATGCTCACCCACGAGGCAAAGGAGAGGGATGTCAGAAAATCCCTTGAGATCATCGATAAGCTGGACGTAGTAACTGAAAAGACGGTCCTCTTTAGGGTGGAAAGAAAGACAGGTATCTGAAGGAATTTTCAAATTTCGATTGCCAATTGCCGATTGAAGAAATCGAGTTCTAACTGACAAATGGCTAGTGACAAATGACAAGGGATATCCTTATGGCGAGAGATTATAAAGCAAAAAAATATGTCCTTCTGGTTGGTGACGGGATGGCCGATTACCCCCTGAAAGAACTCGGTGGGAAAACACCTCTAGAGGTAGCAGAGACACCCCATATGGCTCGTATAGCCGCCTGCGGGGTCGGCCTAGTAAGAACCATACCAGAGGGTATGGAACCAGGCAGCGATATAGCCAATCTCTCTCTTTTGGGATACGATCCCCGAAAATACCATACCGGACGCGCTCCTCTGGAGGCTGCCAGCATGGGCATCGCCTTGAGACCAAACCAGGTGGCTTTTAGAATGAATCTGGTCAGCCTGAATTGGCGAGGGGATGGTGAAATTGTTATGATGAGCCATAGTGCCGGAGATATTTCCACAGAAGAGGCGGTACAGATCGTCGAGGATTTAAAGAAGGAGTTCCAACTTCCCGGGATTGAGCTCTACCCAGGTGTGGCCTACCGACATCTCCTTTTATGGGAAAATGGCCCTGAGAATGCCGTCACCATTCCGCCCCACAATGTCCTTGGACAATGCATGGCCCCTTACCTAAATAACTCCTCAAACAACCCTGTGCCTAAACTGATTCGGCGTTCATGGGAGATTCTGAAAGAGCACCCGATCAACGTGGAGCGAAGGCGAGCGGGCTTAGGGGAGGCCAACTCCATCTGGTTATGGGGACAGGGAAAGGCACCAAAGCTACCCCTATTTAGCGACAGATACAGTCTGAGCGGTGGTATCATCTCCGCTGTGGATCTACTGAAGGGCATAGGTGTTTATGCTGGGTTTGTCCCCATCCATGTAAAGGGGGCAACTGGTTACCTGAATACCAACTACCAAGGCAAGGCCGAAGCGGCACTGAAAGGACTTGCGAGCCTTGATTTCATCTTTGTTCATGTGGAAGCACCCGACGAGGCGAGCCACCATGGTGACTACGAAGAGAAGATACAGGCCATTGAAAATTTTGATCAGAAGGTGGTGGGGATTATTGTTGAGGGGTTAAAGGTTTTTGAGGATTACCGGATTATGGTCGTTAGTGACCATCTAACACCCATTACAAAAAGGACCCATACCGGTGAGCCGACTCCTTTCGCTTGGGCGAGTAAAAATGAGATTGCGTCAGTACCGGCAGGCCGTCCATTTACAGAACCATCGGCAAAGGAGAGCGGACTTATGTTTGAGAGCGGTCATGAGTTGGTAAAAGCGTTCTTTTTTGAAGCGTGATGCTTCCGTGTTTCCCACTGCCTGATCCGAGTCATGGTTATCGAGACCCAGTAAGCGTTAAAGGCTGAATTGGCAAGACTTATAAAAAGGGAGCTGAATGAAAAAGAAGAATGTCACCTATTACAGGGTTATCTATGGTGACTGCGACTCAATGGCCATAGTTTACTACTCAAACTACCTCAGGCTCTTTGAGATCGGGAGAACAGAGTTGTTACGGGAGCAGGGCTTAACATACAGGGAAGTTGAGGACAAAGGATTCTTTTTACCCACAACCGAAGCATACGTGAAGTACACTAGACCCGCTCGGTATGACGATCTGTTAACCATTGAGACTGTGATTGGTTTCGTAAAAAGGGCTAGCAGCAGGTTTGATTATACCATATGCAGAGAGGAGGACATAATCGTCCAGGGCTATACAATCCATGCCTGTTTAGATAGAAATGACCGGATAGTGCGGTTTCCTGATTTTCTGCTTAGTATATTGGGGGGAGACTAAATGATGAACGTGCTTTTTTTTGGACCGAACGGGAGCGGAAAGGGAACTCAGGGAGCAATCATAAAAGAAAAATATGGCGTACCCCATATTGAAACAGGAGCCATATTTAGGGAGAATATATCAAAGGGAACGGAACTCGGGAACAAGGCCAAGGTTTACATAGATAAGGGAGAACTGGTGCCTGACGATATAACCATTCCCATGGTTCTTAATCGGCTTAAAGAGGAAGATTGCGCGTCAGGCTGGCTTTTGGATGGGTTTCCACGAAATCTTAACCAGGCTGTCAGGCTGAATGAGGCCCTGGCCAAGGAGGGTATCAGGGCAGATGTACTCATTGAAATCATCCTGGAGCGCGAAATTGCAAAAAAGAGGATCATGGGCCGGAGGCTCTGTGTGAACGACAACAATCATCCGAACAACATCAATATTGAGGCCATCAAACCAGATAGCGATAGGTGCAGGGTATGTGGTGGGGAATTGAGGAAACGGGATGATGACCAGGACGAGACGGCAATTGATCAGAGACATGGTATTTACTACGATACTAAAAGCGGCACTCGCGCTGCAGTAGAATACTTCAAGGACTTGTCAAAGAGGGACGGTATTCCAGCTGTTGTTGAAGTGGATGGAAGAGGGAGCGTTGAAGAGGTCACCAAAGAGCTGATACGGAAAATAGGGCAAGTTGAATAATTGCGAAAAGGCTTACAATGTAATAGGTTACAGAGCAGTGGGGTATAGAGGTCAATTATTCATGTCAAATGTCAAAGCCCAAATTTCAAATGAATGTCAAAGTCCCAAGGTCAAATCACTTCAAAGAAGATTTTGCCATTTAGCCATTTGGGTTTGATTTGGCATTTGGGTTTTGGAATTTGAGTTTTATGTAATTCTTCCCTGGTATTTGCCTAGTAAATATGATCACCCTGTGATCGGTTGAATCTAAAGACAAAGGGGTTATCGTGGAGTATTCAATTAGTCCAGACGGAGAGAAATTTGCCCTCCCCCAGCAAGATGACTACGAGAGCGAATATAAGAGACTCTCTGAAATCACAAAAAGAGAGAGGGAAAAGGGAAGGGAAATAGTTGTTGTTATGGGCCTCGGCTTTGTTGGCGCGGTTATGGCGGCAGTTGTGGCAGATAGTGCGGATAAAGACACAGGAGAGCCTAATAAATTCGTGATCGGCATGCAGAGACCAAGTACCCGAAGCTTTTGGAAGATTCCCTTATTTAATAAGGGGATTTCCCCGGTGAGTGCTGAAGATCCGACTGTGCAACAATTAATAGAGCGCGGCGTTAGAGAGAAAAAAACCTTAACAGCTACCTATTCATACGATGCCTTAAAGTTGGCAGACGTTCTGGTGCTTGATGTCCAGTGCGATTTCATAAAAGAAGAGCTCGGAAATCTTCATAGTGGCCACGCTGAAATAGGCGCTCTTGAGGAAAGTTTCAAGATCATCGGTACCCTCATTGAACCCACGTGTCTTGTCCTGATCGAGACAACGGTGCCTCCAGGAACAACCGAGTATATCGCCTATCCCATCATCAAGATGGGTTTCAAAAAGAGAGGAATTGAAGGCGAACCTCTTATCGCCCACTCTTTTGAGCGGGTGATGCCGGGGCGAGATTATGTAAAATCCATTCGCAATTTTTGGCGGGTCTGTAGTGGTATCAATAAACAGAGTGAGGATAAGGTAGTCAGGTTCTTGAACGAGGTTATCGATGTTGAAAACTATCCACTAACGGTTCTCGAGAGACCTATTGAGAGCGAGGCATGTAAGATTGTAGAGAATAGCTATAGGGCTACACTCCTTGCCTTTTTAGATGAGTGGAGCCTTTTTGCCGAAACTAACGGAATTGATCTGATTAAGGTTATCAATGCCATTAAGGTGAGGCCCACGCACAGCAATATTATATTCCCTGGGCCGGGCATTGGTGGGTACTGTCTCCCAAAGGATGGTGGCCTCGGACTTTGGGCTTACAAGCACCTGCTCGGTTTTGAAACCGACATATTCACCATCACCCCTAAGGCCATAGATATCAATGATACCAGGGCACTCCACGCTGCTCAGTTGGTGAGGGATGCCCTCCGGAACATGGGCAAAATTGTTGCCGCCTCTCAGATAACAATCCTAGGAGCGTCCTACAGGGAGGACGTTGGAGATACCAGATATAGCGGCTCGGAGCTGATTGTGAGGAAGCTCACCGAGATGGGCGCAGAAACAAAGGTCCATGATCCCTATGTGGAGCACTGGTGGGAATTTGAAAGCCAGGACACATATCCGGCAGTTGGGGAGAGTCGCTCACGGTTTTTCAGAAACCAGGAACATCTCAAAGACCTGAGGATTTTTCCAACCCTGGCCGAGGCCCTGAAAGGTTCTGATGCAGTTGTTCTGGCTGTCAGGCACCAGGAATATCTCCAACTCAACCCAGATGATATTGTCACTATGGGAGGTGAGCCCCTGGCAGTGGTAGACTGTTTTGGTATTCTGGATGATAGAAAAATAGAACGGTTCTTTGAGTTGGGCTGCGAGGTCAAGGGTTTAGGCAGAGGGCATATACAACGGATAAAGGAAAGGGTCAGGAAGGCATAGGAGTTAGGGGCTTCGCCCCAATTGGAACATTGGAGTAATGGAATCATGGGTCTAGAGGAAGAAAAACCACAAATGCGACCTTTTCCGCTTTTGTTGCCCATTATTCCATCATTCCATGCGGATGGCATAAATCAATTACCAGTAAAAGATCTGTGATTTTAATTAGTTGCAGAATTTGCGAATCGTATAGTTACCTTTGTACCTATCTTACATTTCTCACCGAGATCATGTGCCGCATCACCCCTGTTAATGGCTATCTCCAGTAAGTTAGAACTACCTATCAGTGCAAGCGGCTCACCTTCTGGTACGTCACCATAGGTGGTGCTGATTTTCTTCAAAACCAAACTCCCAATCTTAATAACACAACCTCTCGATGCAAGAAATTCACTGATCTCTTCCCTGCTGATATTGGTAACGAGATTGCCGAAGTGATCCGCCCGTATGATCTCGCCAACCAGATCACTGTTCTCTTTGCGGGGAAGCGGAACAGCTATCGTGGTTGGATTGTCGATTTTTTCACCCAAGAGAAAGGGATCTACTCCCTTTGACAGATGGGAGGCAACCGGGGCAAAGATGTCTTTTCCGTGAAACGTGGGGCTGATTTCCCGCATCCAGTACATCTTATCACTAAGATGAATAACCTCGCTGTGTTCCTGTGTTTCTATTATTGGCCAGAAGAGGCCGTTATCGGGACCGACAAAGAAATGGTTGTCGGCCAGCGCAGCGATGGGCCTTCTTTTGCCGCCGACGCCCGGATCAATCACTGCCAGATGGACGGTTCCCGAGGGAAAGTATTGGTAGGTCTCCTTGATGATTGAACCCCCCTCTCGAATTGAACCAGCCGGTACCTGGTGGGTTATGTCCACTATCCGCGCACCTGGATTAATGGAAAGGATGACCCCCTTCATCATTGCCACATAGGGGTCCCTTTCACCAAAGTCAGTGGTTATGGTAATAATTCCTGAAGGTCTTTCCATAACTTAGTACCTTGCTTCGTAATTCGTAAACAAGATTACCTATTCTAACCTTAGACACTCACGGGTTTCTCTCACCCGCTCTCTACCGCAGTAAGGTGCGGGAGATCGCTCGAGTTCACAGAGCCCGCAGAGCAAATCTTTATGTCCTGTGAGAGAAAAAAGAATGCCCAACGAAAAACCGTGGTGCCGATGCGCTTTTGTTTAGAATTCGGAACATTTGGGTTTTGATATTGTTTAGGATTTCGGATTTTTATTAAGGTTATCGCGATTCGTAGACATGCTAGATTGCCAAAATCAATAGCAGAACTTTTAAGTCAGTGGACTAGGCCCTCGACCAGCATTGGCAGGATCTCTCCGGCTTTACCGGTTAAGACAAAATCCATATGTCCTGATTGAGGCGTTTTCTCCAGATTGATCTCAGCAACTACAGCCCCCCCTTGCTTGGCATGAAGAGAAAGAGAGGCTGCTGGCTGAACAATGCCAGATGTTCCAACAATGAGCATGACCTCACAATTTCGGGCTGCGTCGAAGGCCTTGCCTAAAATATCAGGATCGAGGGATTCGCCGAACCAGACAACATTTGGTCTGAGGAGTCCTTCGCACTTGGTACATTTAGGCAGTCGGCCCATATCCTGAGACCGATCCAGGGTAAGCAGGCCGCATTGGGTGCACTTGACATCCCATAGATTACCATGAATCTCAAGCAAGCGCTTGCTCCCAGCTTCCCTGTGGAGGCCATCAACATTCTGGGTGATGAGCGTAAAGTCACGAACATGATTTTCTAATTTTACCAGGGCCTTGTGACCGTCATTAAAGGTAACCTTACTCAGAAGGTTCCTTCTCCAGTTATAGAATTCCCACACCAGTTCCGGATCCCTAGCAAATGCTTGCGGTGTAGCGACATCGGTAACCTGGTGGTTCCGCCATATGCCATCAGCGCCTCTGAAGGTGGGGACCCCGCTTTCAGCAGAGATACCTGCCCCGGTAAGCACGGTTACTCTATTAGAGGTGGTCATGATTTCCTTTAATTCAGTAATATCTTTTTCCATAAGACGGCAATCTAGTTGTTGTCCTTTGTCCGTGGCTTCTGTGTTTGTCGAGTTGTCCGGGTTTCATACCGCGATAGGGGATTTGCGCCGCATATCCCACATCTCGTAATTAGTAATAACGTGCTAAGTGTGTAGAGATGCCACCCACAACTGACAGCGAACAACTGACCTCCTTGAAATTATCCTAGATGGAGTATTGGGTCAAGAAGGTTATATTGGAGTAGGGGTAAAGGATAATTTTTTGTTACTAATCAGCCACGGATTTACGCTGATTATCACTGATTTTTTTTATAATATACAAGTCTTTTGAATTATGATTTTATGCCAAAATTCAATAATAAGCCAGCTTCAATAATTTTTACCTGCCCGCCATCGTCCCGCTCTGCGGGACTCAGGCCCTGCCCGATTTATCCGCCATACTTCCGGCGGGCAAGCGGCAGGCGGGGAGGTGAGCGAGTCTTCAAGTAACAAAACTCTAAAAATAATATTTGTTATTTTTTTGTATTTAAACCTATCTGCGTTCATCTGTGTGAATCTGTGGCTGAATAGTTATGTTTTCTAGTTTTAGGATTTGATATTTAAATCCAGTTATGGTATCGAGCTAGTCAAATCGATTTTGCATATTAGAGAAGGTTTTTAAAGGGTTTATTCCAAACAAAGAAAGGAGATTAACCATGAGTGCCAAACTAGTAAAAGGAACGGAAATCAGGGATGAGATCTTGAAAGAGCTCAAGGCAGAGGTTGACAAGATCAAGGCAGAGCATGGCGCTGTCCCTGGCCTTGTAACGATTCTTGTCGGGGAAAACCCCGCATCGATTTCCTATGTTACCTCGAAAATCAAAACAGCCCACGATCTGGGATACAAAGAGGTGCAGGACAACCAACCTGACGATATTTCTGAAGAGGCTCTGCTTGGCTTGATAGACAAATACAATAAAGATGACTCCATTCATGGTATCCTTGTTCAACTCCCCTTACCCAAGCATATTGATGAAAAGAAGATTCTCAACGCCATTGATCCGGACAAAGATGTTGATGGTTTTCATCCGGTAAATGTCGGGAGATTGATGATAGGTGGGGGTGAGGTAAAATTTCTCCCCTGCACCCCTGCTGGCATCCAGGAGCTAATTATCAGGTCTGGTGTGGACATAGAGGGTGCTGAGGTTGTGGTTGTCGGTAGGTCTAACATTGTAGGAAAACCCATTGCCAACATATTACTCCAAAAGGCCCCAGGTGCTAATGCCACCGTGACAGTAGCCCATACCAGGACAAAAGACCTGGCGTTTCATTGCAAACGGGCCGATATCCTGATAGTTGCCGCTGGTGTCCCTGGTCTCGTTAAACCCGAATGGATCAAGCCAGGGGCGTGCGTTATCGACGTTGGTGTAAACAGAGTTGGCGAGAAGATCAGCGAGAAGACTGGCAAGAAGATCGCGATCCTTAAAGGTGATGTTGACTTTGATAAGGCAGTGGAGATTGCCGGCTACATTACCCCTGTGCCTGGTGGTGTGGGACCTATGACCATTACCATGCTCATGAAAAACACCCTTAATTCCCTTAAATTTCGCCTTGGGATTGCTTAGGGCAGCATGTAAGAGGCGTGTATTTCCTTACCGAAATACACGCCTCTTCTGTGGCAAGACAGGGACAACTGGATCAATTTCTTCTATCTCATTTTGCCTTTTTGAGTAACCTTTTTGCTTTGGAAATATTGTAGTCCTTCTCATAAGGTTTCTTTATGATACGTTCAATGAGTTCTTTATTCACTGCGCCTATCCTATCCAGGGCCTTTAGAGCGTACTGCCTGACCTGGGGTTTCTCATCCTCCAATAACCCTTCCAATGGCTCCACAGCTTTATAGATTTCAGGTTTAAACTTGGCAAGTTTTCCTAAGGCAGAAGCCGCCAACCTACGTTCATTACCATTTGAACTCCTGGTAAACTCTATTATTTCGGAGATCACCGCGGGATCATTTGATTTGCCAAGGGCCACAACTATAGAGATGCCCTTGGCATCTTGAGACCCTACCCTCTTCATGCGGGTTGGTTTAGCAGCCTTTGTCTTTTTCTTGTATGCTGTGGAGGGAATGGAGTCAAAAAAACGTTTCACATCTTCAATAGTATGGACAATACTCATCTCTGGCAGAGAGGAGACGATGGTCTTGCCATATGAACGGGTAATAAGTCGGGTGTCGAGAATGGCAACTACACCATATTCGTTACGCCCTCTAATGAGCCGTCCAAACCCCTGCCTCAATACCAAGATGGCTGAGGGGAGTGCGAGGTCGTTGAACCACCTGTGTCCGAGCCTCCTGCATCTTTCCTGGTATACCGGATCTCCTGGTGAACTGAAAGGGAGCTTTGCAATAACCACCAGACTGAGCTTTTCCCCTTTTATGTCAATTCCCTGCCAGAAAGTAGCAGTTGCCAGAAGCACGGAATGAGCAGTATCTTTGAACCACTGAATCAGTCTCGGAGGAGGCATGTCGCCCTGGGACTTGAAAGGGTAGTGTATCTTGATATTTCTTGACACAAAATGGAGATGTTTGTAAGAGGTAAACAGCACGAGTGCCCTGCCACGGGATGCATTGATAAGCCCCTCTATTACCTTAAGGCTCTCTTGCTGAAACAGCTCATTGTTTCCTTTGTCAGGCAGCGGCAGGTCGTTATCAACATAGAGGAAGGCCTGTGTTCTGTAGTCAAAGGGTGAACCAATTATCCTTTCCTTAAAGTCTTCGATGTCTAACCTGTTTTTCAAGAAAACAAAATCTCCTCCTGTTGTCAACGTAGCTGATGTCATGATCACACTGTCATACTTGCTTATCAGGTCTTTAAAGGAGTTATGGCATTCTATAAGACTGCTTTTCAACTCCAGCGCGCCGTTGTTTCCTGCTGCATAGTAGACTCTGTCCGTATCACTCTGCTCTATAAAATCATTTATATCTGTGGTAAGTGACTTTACATAACCTATGGTTGTTTCCACCCTGTCCCAAAGCTCATCATCAGACACAGACTTTTTCTGTTTTTCCAGTGTTGAAACTACCTTATTCAAGGCGAGAGTCTTCTTTAAACCTTGCAGTTTTTCTATGATGGGAGCAGTGATTGGAAAAATCGTCTGAGATGGTATATCCATTCCTCTAAAAAATGATTCTACCTTTGGAAAAAGGGGATCAACGATTATTTTCAACCCCTTCAATCTATAGAAGAGCCATGCCACCCTTGGATAACTGAGGGTGCTGCCCAGAACATGGCACATGACACCTTCAATCTCAGAAGCTTCATCGATGATCAATTGTTTATGAAAGGGCAAGACATTAAAATCCGAAAGGAGGTCATAGATGAGGAGGTGGTGGTTGACTACCAGGATATCCTTTTTGAACAGATGTCTATAGTGTCGGTAGTAGAAACAGTGATCGTAGAAGGGGCACGTTCTGCCGTTACAGTCTTGTGAATCACCACCGACCTTTGGCCAAAACTCAGGAATGAATGGAAGCTCATCTTTTTCACCGGTCCTGGTTTCAGACAACCATTTCTGAAATCTGACATAGGCTTTACTTATCTCAGCAAACTCCCTTTCCCTCTTCAGACAAAGATAGTTGTTTTTTCCCTTGAGGATACCGAATGAGAATTCCTGATGCAGTTCCTTTTGAAGAAAAACGAGATCCTTGCTCACCAGTTGATCCTGAAGTGCCAGGGAAGCAGTGGATACAATGGTCTTCTCATGTGACAGGATTGCCGGGATAAGGTACGCAAATGACTTGCCAACCCCGGTGCCTGCCTCTATAAGGAGATTCTTTCTACCCGTAAGGCACCGTAGGATTTCACCTGCCATTTCCCGCTGCTGTGGGCGGTCCTCATAATCAGGAAAGGACTTTCTCAGTACACCAAAGCTCGATGATAATGCATCCAGACTTGCCCTCCTTTTACCATCATACTTTTTCTGACTTCTTGACCTTACAAACACTATTTCGAGTTAGTCAACCGTTATTTCTTCTTCGCGTTCTTGGATTGACAATTCAGAAACAGGATATTACATATGCTAAAAAAAGGGTATCTGGGATCCAACCTGAATCCAACATCAAATAGGCATTAAACAAAAGAGGGTCAGCAATGGGTAAATCAAACATAGGTTATCTACTCCTTCTACCAAGATTTGAGTATTCAGCACCCAGAACACTGGAGGAAGCCTGTGCTCTGCTTTCTCAAAATAAGGGTAATGCGAAGGTCTTGGCAGGGGGCACTGATTTATTGGTTTCGATGAAGAAAAGGAATGAAAGCCCAAGCCATTTGATTAGCATTAGGGCCATTCCTGAACTGGACTACATAAGGTATGACCATGAAAATGGACTAAAGATTGGAGCCCGAGCTACTCTTCAATCCATAGCCAGTTCCCCTGTTGTCAAGAATACGTTCGAGGTCCTGGCGACAGCGTGCAGAAAGGTGGGTACCCCACAAGTACGAAATATGGGTACTCTGGTCGGCAATATCTGCCAAGCAGGCCCGTCACAGGATACAATTCCCGCACTGCTTGTCCTGGGGGCCAGGCTCAAGCTCGTGAGCAGCCCTGGAGAAAGGGTGGTTCCTATCGATGAGTTTTTTGAGGGCCCTTTCCAATCTGTGGCTAAAGATGACGAATTGCTTACTGAAATCCAAGTACCACCGCCACCAACGCAAAGTGCGGGTTCCTGGCAGTGGGTTCCCAAAGGAACCGAAGTTGATGAAACTTTGGTCGGAGTTGCAGTTTTAATAGTAGCGCATTCCTCCGGCGAGATATGTGACGATATAAAGATAGGGCTGACTTCAGTAGCTCCCACTCCCATGAGAGCGAGGCGGGCCGAGGAGGTGCTTCGGGGCAATAAAATCGAAGAAAAGCTTGTAGAACAGGCAGCTCAGGTAGCTGCTGAAGAAACCATTCCCCGGTCTCGGGCTGATTACCGGAGACGCATGACCTCGGTGCTGGTTAAGCGAGCGGTAAATGAGGCCTGGCAAAATGTCAAATAGTCCGTATTCGGAAAGGTAATGGCTATGAAACAACTTATCGCATTAAACGTAAATGGAGAATCATATGAAGTGGCTGTGGAACCGAGAATGACGCTTCTGGAGGTCCTCAGGGATGTCCTGGGACTCACCGGAACGAAAAACGGCTGTTCCATCGGCAACTGTGGTAGCTGTACAGTCCTTATGGATGGTAAACCGGTTGTGTCCTGTCTTCTCCTGGCAATGGAAGCTCAGGACAAGTTTATCCTTACCATTGAGGGTCTGGCCAAAGATGGCGATCTTCATGTTCTGCAACAGGCATTCATAGACCACGGTGCCCTGCAGTGTGGTTTTTGTACACCAGGGTTGATCCTTGTAGCGAAAGCTCTGTTCGACAAAAATCCGAACCCAACAGAAGAGGAGGTAAAGGAAGCTATATCGGGTAACCTCTGTCGGTGTACTGGATATACTAGTATTGTTGAAGCTATACTTGCCGCAGCGCGTAGCCAGAAGGAGGAAAAATGATCGCAGGTTATTCTGTAGTCGGCAAACCCCTTCCGAGGGTAGACGGAAAGGTAAAGGTTACTGGTGAAGGGAAGTTTGCCGCCGACATGATGCTGGCCAATATGTTACATGGCAAAATTCTCAGAAGTCCTCATCCTCATGCTAGAATCGTCAAGATCGACACGAGTAAAGCAGAGGCCTTACCTGGAGTAAAAGCCGTAATTACTGGTAAAGAGATCGGACCGATTCGCTTCGCCTTCGTTGATACGCCAAGGTATCCCGCCGATCAGTACCCCTTAGCTATCGAAAAGGTGCGCTACGTAGGTGACGAGGTGGCTGCCGTGGCTGCTGTTGATGAGATTACCGCTGCGGAGGCGCTGGAACGTATAGAGGTGGAGTATGAGCCGATTCCCGCTGTTTTCGACCCCGAGGAGGCTCTGAAAGACGGCGCTCCCAAGGTGCACGACGAGATTGTCCCTACAACGACCTGCGCCTGGGAGGACTGGGGGGTGAATAAGCCTGCGAGGCCATTCAAAGCGGTGAATAATATATGTACTACCGTTTCAATGGCCTATGGGGACATCGATAAAGGGTTTGCTGGCTCTGATTATGTTCGGGAGGATAGATTCGTTCTTCCCGCCACAGCTCATGCAGCCATAGAGCCCCACGTGGTAGCGGCCAGCTATGATTCCAATGCGGGCAAGCTGGACGTATGGATTAGCCATATGAGTTTGGCGGTAAAGCAGTATTGGTTGTCAAAAACCCTGGGAATTCCGGTGAGCAAGGTTAGAATCCACACCTGCTTCACCGGTGGTTCTTTCGGAGGTAAAATTGAATTGTTTTCCCATGATTTCCTAGCTGCCTATTTATCGAGAAAAACGGGCAGGCCAGTAAAGATAGTAACGTCGCGTCACGAAGTATTTACCAATTGCCGCTTAAGCCACCGCTTTATTATTGATCTAAAAACAGGGGTAAAGAAAGACGGAACTATTGTGGCCCAGCACGTCAAGCTGATTAATGATCCTGGCGCTTACCGCGGTAGTTCGCCAGTGGTTATGCTTCTTGCTCACACCTTCCGCATTCCGCTGTACAGAATCCCTAATTGGAAGCACGAGGGGGTAGGCGCCTATACTAATAAACCCGTCTGTATGCCTAAGCGGGGACATGGGAGTCCTCAGATGAGCTTTGCCGCTGAACAGCAGCTGGACATGATCGCAGAGCATTTAGGAATAGACCCGGCCGAACTTCGATTAAAAAATGTTAGAAAGACGGGCGAAGTGTTGCCCAACGGAGATAGGCTTGACAGTTGCGGTTTGACCACTGGTATCGAAAGAGCCGTTAAGGCGACCAAATGGAAAGAAAAACGCGGCAGAGGCAGAAGCAATTATCGAGGTATCGGTATGGGGCTAGCGGCTATGTTTAGCGGCTCTATGTACTATCCCTTTTCTAGTTCTGCCATAGTGAAGCTGAATTTAGATGGTACCGCCACGTTATACTCCGGTCAGTCGGAGTTTGGGCAAGGATGCAGTACTGTTTTGTCTCAGATAGCTGCTGAGGAGCTGGGGCTAACATTAGATGATATAATTTTGGTTGCTGGTGATACGGAACTGTGCCCTCCAGATATCGGTGGCTTTCTCAGTGCCGGTGTATATTGTTCGGGGGAAGCTGTAAGGCGTGCCGCTGCTGATGCCAAACAGCAGTTATTGGTAGTTGCTTCCGAGATGTTGGAAGAAAATGTTGATAACCTGCGAGTGAGCAGCGGGCGGATTAGTGTCATGAGAGCTCCGGAAATAGAAGTCTCCTATGCAGACGTTGTAAGGCATAGCATCCAGAGCCATAATGGAGATCCGGTTGTTGGTAAAGGGCATGTTAAGCCGGTGCCAGAAGTGGAATTTTACCCCAGCCTGTCAAAGGGAGGGGCACGTTTTACCAACGCCTATGGATTCACTGTGGCGGTAGCCGAGGTAAACGTGAACCCAGATACGGGTAAGGTAAACGTTCTCAAGGTAACTATAGCTGATGATTGTGGTCAACCAATAAACCCGAAAAATGTTCATGGGCAGTTATTGAGTCAAGCGATCATGGGAGTGGGCGATGCCCTCTTTGAGGAAGTTGTGACTAAGGAGGGCCGGGTTATGAACCCCTCTTTTGACGACTATAAGATAGCGAGTGTTTATGAGACACCGGAGTTTGTTCATGTGCCTACAGACAGTTTTGAGCCCAAAGGCCCATTCGGTGGTAAGGAGGTTGGGGAGTGCGCTCGTGCTGCGGTGATCGCGGCGATTGCCAACGCAGTAGCTGATGCAATTGGTGCCAGAATTTACAGTTTGCCTTTAACTCCAGAAAAAGTACTTGAAGCCCTGGAAAGTGGTGGAAACTGAGGAGAAAATACACTTTGTTGTAATTTCAGCTGTTGTATAGCATGAAGATAATGATTCCAGATGTAGATAATTGGGAATAGGCAAACATCCCTCTGCAGCCAGCTCCAGTTCAGAGTCATGCACCTATTCGTTCGGATTTCTTTGCATTATGACGGATGCTAGCCTGGTCTCCGTGAACGATGAAGCCCTTCTTATTCGCACAGAGGGTAGCCTGGAAGCAGAGGCTCTGTGAGGACCACGGGAGCTTCTTATTGTCAGGCAGATAGCCCGAAATACTTTTTGCCCTACCAGATAGATCGCAGACCATCATCCAAGTGCACTTGGCGGAGCCAAACGCAAATTAAAGATTGCCAGCTTGAGCCAGTTTTGCCAAGCTCTCTGAATTCGATCTGGCCTCGATAGCGCCAACCCGTGAGTTGCCACTTCTTGGCGAGTAAAGTAACGGACTGCACCTTCGCCCAAACTTCGGGCTTGATACTGTAAGCGCGCTGACTCATCGAGGAACACTGCCCTGACCACAGCCTCTTCAACGCTCCGGCCAGTGACTACATTGCCGTTGCCTCTGAGCAAGATGGCATTCTTATCGCCAAGTTCTTTGACCATTTGCTTGCCTACATGATCTACGTCTCCGAGCAGCGGCTCATCGAGCAAGGCTGTCTCGTCCATCAAGATAGCCCCAAAGTCATGGACTGGCTTTACTGTCTCCATCCGAATTCCGAACACCTCGCACCACTGACTCTGTGTTCGTGCGATGGCCATGACATCGGGCCGTGCCTTGTAGGCTTCAACATGCAAAAACAACTCATTCGGTGCACCGCCAGGTGAGTTTTTCGTCAGCTTATTGCCTTCGAAATCGACCTCCTCTATCTGGTGTGGTTCAAGGAAAGCAAGGGCATCCCTTGTGGTTATAAGGATCTTTTCCTGGTCCGGGATTCTGGCAGAAATATGCCCGAAGCTCTCGTTAAGCCCCTTGTAGGAAAGGATCTTACCCCCATCACAGAGCGCTTTTTTGAGATGGTCTATCGAGACATCCATAAGATAGCCCTCCTTTCAAAGTGGCTGGATTCGCATAAAGAAACGGTGTCCGCGATGATTATAGAAATGAAGTGGCTAGGAGTCAAGAGGGATGAAAATGACAAAAAGGCAAGAGATTTGGAATTGGTCAATATTTCTTTCCTCTTGACTCGCTGACTTGCTTGGAAATAATATGGCAGCTTGCGTTAAGCGGGCCGATACTTTTTTTCAAAATAGGGGTTGCTAAATTGTTAAAAAATAGCTAAACCCTCAGCAAAAAGGCATCGGGCTGGCGTTGAAAAATGACAGCCTGCCTTGATAATTGAGGGTTTATGAGACCTTAAATAGCGTGGGCCATTCTTATCCAAAACAAACGATCTTAGCCAATGCGTTGTTCTTAAGGCGTGCTGACGGTTGAGCCAAGACGGACTGAGTGCTAGAGGTTTGTCAGGAGTTAAGGAGATTTCTACTATGGGAAGGCATGGGATACTCTCAACAGGAGGCATAGAGAAAACAAGGGAATTAATGAACGTTACCCTCGGTAAGGAAAAGGCTGATCTGGCTCTTATCAATGCAACTATCCTGAATGTATATACCGGTGAATTGTTAGAGGATTATTCGGTGACCATAAAAGGGGAGTGGATTGCTTCTGTAGGAAATGATCCAGAAGATACGATCGGCCCCCACACTCACGTGATTGACGCAACAGGGAAAACCATTATTCCAGGGCTTATTGACGGCCATACCCATCTTGTGTGGCTCTATAGTGCAAGCGAGTTTCTTCGCTATGCCATGGCTGGTGGCACAACAACAATTATCACTGAGATCATGGAGCCTTTCTACACGGTAGGTTACAAAGGTGTAGTTGATTTTCTGGCGTCTCTCAGTGATCAACCTATCAAGATCTTTGGTACCGTTCCCTCAATGGTTTCCATAAGTAAAAGGGCACGAGGTATCCCAAAAGGGGTGCTCAAAAAACTACTTACCAGAGATGATATTTTAGGGCTGGGCGAGTCTTATTGGCAGACGGTGATACAGGAACCAGAAGAATATCTTCCAATTTTCAAGGAAACTCTTGATAGTGGCAAAAGATTAGAGGGGCATTCTGCAGGGGCAAAGGGTGAGAAACTTATGGCGTATATAGCCTCTGGTATATCCTCCTGCCATGAGCCGATAAATGCTGAAGAGGTTCTTGAGCGATTAAGACTGGGCATGCATGTCATGATAAGGGAGGGAAGCATACGAAGCGATCTTGATTCTATATCCAGAATCAAGGATTCCGGGGTTGACCTCAGAAGGCTCATTTTGGTTACTGATGGTATAGGACCAGAGGATTTGCTGAGGAAGGGATATATGGAATTTGTTGTTCGGAAGGCCATTGATTGCGGTTTTGATCCAATACATGCTATCCAGATGGCCACTATCAATGTTGCAGAGTATTTTTTCTTGGATGGTATAATTGGTGGGATTGCGCCGGGGAAATATGCTGACATAGTCATTATTCCCGACCTCAAAACCATTAAGGCCGAATACGTAATCAGTAAGGGAAAGATTATTGCCAAGCAAGGGGATCTTCTGGTATCTGCAAGAAGACATACCTTTTCCGATCAGAGCCTGAACAGCATTCACCTCTCACGAAAATTTGAGCCAGCCGATTTTTCTCTACCCGTGGAAAAAGAGGCAACCCATGTGAGTGTCAGGGTCATAGACCAGGTTACGGATTTGGTGACCAAAGAACTTATACTGTCTGTGCCGGTTATTCAGGGTGAGATCAGATCAGATGTCAGAAAAGACATTTTGAAGGTAGCTGCCATTGACCGGAGGCATGTTCCCGGGAAGACTTTTGTGGGACTTATCAAGGGGTTTCGCTTAAGGGCAGGGGCAATTGCATGCAGTGCTGCCTGGGATATATCGGATATCATTGTTGTGGGTGAAAATGGTGAGGATATGGCGGGTGCCGTGAACCGAATTTATGCCTTCCAGGGAGGAGTTGCTGTGTGTGTCAAAGGGCAAATCCTGGCAGAAATCCCCTTGCCGATATTTGGGATCATGTCTGATATACCAATACCCACGATCGCACAAAGGGTGGAAGAAGTAAGGAGAACTATGCAGGACCTGGGCTTTCCATTTGACGATCCCTTGCTGACCCTTCTTACCCTAACAACCCCGGCCATACCCTTTTTGAGGATCTGTGAAGAAGGGCTCGTTGACCTTAGGGATGGGAAAACGTTGGGTTTGCTCGTACCTTAACCCCATAAAGATATCCGCGCCCTGTTGAACAGAAGTTCTCACCAGCCAGGAATATCCCTTGTTTCCAGGTATGATAAGTTTGGAGCTAACCACCACATTTTGCGGCACTTTTTCTATCTTGCTCGCCATGGTTTCAACAGAAGCCGGAATGTACGTAAAAATGAGAAGGGAGGCAGCGCTTGGTTAGAATATTTGCATGCATGTCTGTTGGTATCGTCGCCATTTCCTTTGCCTCTATTTTCATGTGATTTTGGGATGATGCGCCCTCCATTATGATTGCTACCTACGGGCTTACAATCTCCTCGATCATCTTACTAACTATCGCAAAAGGGAGAGGGATACGATTTGCTTCATTTAGCAAGAGACAGCTTCTTATTGGCGTGCTGGGAGGTTTCTTCTTATCTCTCCATTTTTCATTTTGGATAAGCTCCCCGAAATTCACCTCTGTGGCAAGCAGTGTAGGCCTTGTTACGACAAACCCCATTTTTGTGGGACTCTTTTCCTATCTCTTGTTCAGAGAAAAACAGCCCCCTGAGCTTATCCTCGGTATTATCCTTTCTTTTTCTGGAAGCGTTATTCTGGCAATCGGTGATAGTGGCCTCCAAGGCCTTTCAATAAGAACCCATCATTCCTCTTGGGAGATGTGCTTGCCCTCCTGGGTGCCATCATGACCAGCGGCTACCTCATGGTTGTGTCGAAATTAAGGGAGGAGATGGATGTGTTGTCGTATACCTCCATGGTTTACACGTTCTCGGCGTGTTTTCTATTGATCGCCTCTGTCTCATGGGGAATACCCTTTGCTGGATACAAGGCAAGCTCGTACCGTTACATGGCTCTCCCTTGCCGTTGTTCCCCAGCTCATTGGCCATACAGCCATTAATTGGGCACTGAAACACTTGAAAACCAGTATGGTCGCTATCACCATTTTAGGGGAACCCGTTGGAGCCTCCATCCTGGCCTATATCATTTTTCGTGAAACGATAAAGACTTTTCAAGGCATTGGGATAGTTCTCATCTTTCTTGCTATTATCATTTCATCGAGAAAGGGGAGAAAGGAGCGATGATTCCAATTTAATAAACTTGTTGACATTATTGGAAAATAGTTTGTAAAGTTCAAAAGTTATTATTCAAGATAAAGGTGATCTTTCCTTTACAAGAGGTATGGGAAAGACTGACTGGTACGGGAATAGGGGAGGAGAGGACTATTGCTTATCGGAGTTAAAATGAAGAGAGAAAGGAGGTGACACTGAAAGATATTTGTTAAAATAGGGCAATATTAAGCCCATAGTTTCTCGCTTGTCTTTCATTCACATTAAGGAGAGGAGTCTAAGATGAAAAAGTTACTGTTCGTACTTTTAAGTGTGATATTTGTTGGATCGTTTTGCCTCGGCTCTGCAATGGCCTTCACCACAGAAGATGCCGCGAAGGCATCAGCTCTTGAAGAAATCCTGAAGCGCGGCCAGCTTCTGGTCGGCCTGGAGGCAGGTTATCAGCCCTTTGAAATGCAGGATGAGAAGGGGAATATTGTTGGCTTCGACGTTGATATGGCCTATGAAATGGGAAAGGCCATTTTCGGTGAAGGTGGAGAAAAAAAGGTCAAGCTGATCAATACGGCCTGGGAAGGGATTATCCCTGCCCTGATGACCCACAAGTTTGACATCATCATGTCCGGGATGACGGTTCTTCAAAGCCGAAATCTCAAGATCAACTTTTGCGATCCTTACTACTACATCGGCCAGTGCCTGCTGATTCAGAGAAAGGACAGGGACAAATACAAAAGCTACCATGATCTCAACAAGAAGGGTGTGATTGTCACCAGCAAACTGGGCGTGACGGGCGCATTTACCGCCGAAAGGCTGCTGCCAAAGGCGACCCTGCGACTGTTCAAGATGGAGGCCGAGGGAGCCCTTCAGGTGGCCAACGGTCTCGCCGACGCCTTCATCTATGATGAGCCACAGGTCCGGGTTTTTGCGGCCATGTATAGGGACAAAACCGTGGGGATCTACGAGCCCCTCACTTACGAACCGCTGGCATGGGCCATTCGTAAGGGGGACCCGGACTTTCTTAACTGGCTCAATAACTTTCTGGCACAGGTTCGCGGTGATGGTCGCTGGGATCAACTCAAAGAGAAATGGTTCGTAGAGTACATAATAGAAATGGCCGGGAAACAGAAACAATAACAGGAACGGGACGGGGGATGCGGAATCGCATTCCCCTCTCGTCCGAATGAGGGAGGCTCGGTTTGACCTTTAACAAGAGATCATTGATCACCCTGCTCATTCTGGCCATCATCCTGGGAACTAGCTATTACTTCTTCGCGACGAGGGGAATCACCTACATCTGGCACTGGGAGAAGATCCCCGAGATGCTGGTATACTATGGTGCAAAATCCGCTGAAGACGCAGCGCCGAGGCTCAGGATGGGCATTCTGATGATCGGCTTCGTGTTGACATTAAAGATCTCTATTGCTTCAATCTTTTTCGCCATCATCATCGGAACGATTGTAGGCATTGCCAGGCTCTCCCATGAGCCGGTGACAAAGGGGCTCTCGCTGGCTTATGTGGAGGTCATCAGAAACACGCCGCTCCTTGTTCAGATCTATATCATCTATTTCTTTGTGGGATCTATGCTTAGGCTTTCTGCATTTGCGGCTGGCACAGCCGCTCTGTCAATCTTTGCAGGAGCCTACGTGGGTGAAATCGTCCGGGCAGGGATCCAATCGATTCATAAGGGTCAGATGGAGGCGTCTCGCTCCCTTGGCATGTCATACGCCGAGGCCATGCGCCATATCATTCTCCCCCAGGCCTTCAAGCGCATCATTCCTCCCTTGGCCGGCCAGTTCATCTCTTTGGTAAAGGATTCTTCCCTGGTTTCGGTTATCGCCCTGGCGGATCTCATGTTTCAGGGACAGCAAGCGGTAGCGAGAACCTATCACGCCTTCGAGATATACTTTACCGTCGCGTTCCTGTACCTGGTGATGACGTTCACCCTCTCCATGGCGACCCAATACATCGAAAGGAGGCTTGCCATCAGTGATTGAGGCTCGTAACGTTTGCAAGACATTCAAGACTCCTGATCGCAGGGAGGTGAAGGCCCTCGTCGACTTTTCAACCGATATCAAGAAGGGAGAGGTGGTGGTCATCATTGGCCCCAGTGGGTCTGGGAAGAGCACGTTTTTGAGGTGCTTGAATCGACTTGACGAGATAGATAGCGGTGAAATCCTTATCGATGGCGTTAACATCTATGACAAGAGCGTAAACATTAACGAGATCCGAGAAGAAATCGGCATGGTTTTTCAGCTTTTTAACCTATTCCCCCATAAGACCGTGCTTGAGAATGTAACTTTGGCTCAGATAGTTGTACGGAAAAGAGATAAGGAAGAGGCGACTGAACTCTCCCGGGGTCTTCTCCGTAAGGTGGGGATTCTGGAAAAAGAAAATGTCTATCCTTCTCAGCTTTCGGGCGGGCAGCAGCAGCGGGTTGCCATTGCCCGGGCCCTGGCAATGCACCCGAAAATCATGATGTTTGATGAGGCGACATCAGCGCTGGACCCTGAAATGATTGGTGAGGTTTTGGATGTTATGAAAACCCTTGCCAAGGAGGGTATGACCATGGTCGTGGTCACCCACGAAATGGGGTTTGCCCGGGAGGTTTCAGACCGGGTCGTGTTTATGGACGAGGGCCAGATCGTGGAGGAAGGAACGGCTGAACACTTCTTTACCAACCCTGTTCACGAGAGAACCAAACTATTCCTGAGCCAGATCCTTTGATCTTCAGAAAACCTCTCTTTGTTCTATTTCCAGAATGCAATGGTCCCGGCATCATGACGGGATTTTTGTCTTATCTGCGCAGAAAATAATCACTGGCAAGCGCTGGCGGAAGGCAAGGTTTGAGTTCGGAACATCCTGTGATGTCGCTTATCGTGTTAATGAAGGCTAAATTCTCGATTGCCACAATTGTCATATGCCTTTTTATCCCCTTGGTGAGCTCTGCTTCGGATTTTAAGCGGACCACCACCTCTCATTTTGCCTTTTACTTTCATGCCGGCGATGAAAGATTGGCGGGATCCTTAATTGATCGGGCTGAGGGAATGAGAAGGGAAATAGTGGAGGACCTTGGCTTTGATTTCAAGGGGCTAACGCAGGTCTATATTGCCCCGTCACCCAGGAAGTATCAAGAAATTCAACCGGGAGGATGGGTGCCTTCGTGGTCAGCAGGGGTCGCTTACCCGAGCCTGAACCTGATAATCCTAAAATCTCCCAGGGCTATCAAAAGGGGGCATATCGATTTAGAGAAAGTTTTTAGGCACGAACTCACCCACATTGCTGTGGGGAGAGCATTTGAGGGGAGGGAAGAGGTTCCCCGCTGGTTGGATGAGGGGTTGGCCATGTACGAATCCAGGGAGTGGAACTTCTCCCGGGTTTCCGCCATCACTCGGGCAGTACTCACTGACTCCCTGATCCCCCTCTCTGAGATAACTGATCGCTTTCCCCATGAGGTGACCAGAGCAGAGCTGGCCTACGTGCAGAGTTTCTACCTTGTGTCCTTTTTGATGAGCAAGTACGGAAAAGATAAGTTTCATCAATTTATCAGGGAATATGGTAGCGGCACAGGCTTGGAAGAAGTCTTGGTAAGGGTCTACAGCTTCCGGCGGGATGAGCTCGAGGAGCGGTGGAAAGACTATCTGAAATTGCGGTTCAGCTGGATCCCTATCATTACCAGCACCACAACCCTGTGGTTTTTAGTCACCATTGTTTTTATCCTTGGATACGTGAGAAAGAGGAAGGCAAAGAGGCAGATATTTGAGCAATGGCAGAGGGAAGATGATGACTTACGGGCTGATTGAGAGTTGCGATAGGGAGTTTGACGAGCCAGAATAGGTGTATGTTTGTGGGAGCTGTCGGGAACCTCACAACACGTCTACAAATTCATCCTCCCCCTGGTTTCCACGTCTGAACAAGTGCGTGAGAAGGTGAAAGGTTTGATGGGCAAGCTCAGGCCGTATCTCAACCAGCTTGAATGCCTCTTGCCGTGCCTGGGTAAGTATCCGTGCATCCCTCATGATGTTGCCTGCTCTGAACTGGTAGAATCCTGACTGCTTGACGCCCAGAAACTCTCCTGGCCCCCTTATGGCGAGGTCTTCCTCGGCAATCCTGAATCCATCAGTGGTTTTCTCTATAATTCTGAGCCTTTTCCCCGCATCGCCGAGTCTGCGGTGCGAGCTTACGAGCACACACTGTGAAGGGTAAGAACTTCTTCCCACCCTGCCTCTGAGCTGATGGATCTGTGAGAGGCCAAACCTCTCGGCGTTCTCAATAATCATAAGGGTGGCATTGCGGATATCTATACCTACCTCGATAACCGTGGTTGAAACCAGGATGTGTATGGCCCCTTCTTTGAATTCCTCCATTATCGCCTCTCTCTGGTCCAGGGGCATTCTGCCATGGATCAAAGCTATTCGGAATTCAGGGAACACACTCCTGAGCTTCTCTGCCATCTGTGTGGCAGCATTAAGATCCATCTTTTCTGACTCCTCGATGAGGGGATAGACCATATAGGCCTGCCTTCCCTTGTTTATCTCCTGTCTCAGGATTGCATAGACCTTACCGCGATCCTTTTCATGGAAGAGCGTTGTCTGAATTGGTTTTCTCCCCACGGGCAGCTCATCTATCACGGATATGTCGAGATCTCCGTACAGGGTGAGGCCCAGGGTACGCGGGATAGGGGTAGCGGTCATGGTAAGCAGATCCGGACTTACGCCCTTCTGCTTGAGCAGAGCCCTCTGTGCTACGCCGAATCTGTGTTGCTCGTCGATAATCACAAGGCCCAGGCAGTGGAATTTCACACTTTCTTGAATGAGGGCATGGGTGCCGATAAGGATGTCCACCTTCCCCTGTTGGACCAGATCCCTCACCTCATCCGCTCGGGCGCCCATCCCGCTGGTGAGCAATGCTGGTGTAAGATTCAATCTTTCGATGAGCTCGAAGGTGCTGAAATAGTGCTGTTCAGCAAGAATCTGGGTAGGTGCCATGAATGCAACTTGATAGCCATTCCTCACGGCCATCCGCGCAGCGATAAGTGCAACTACGGTCTTGCCGCAGCCCACATCACCCTGAAGCAGTCTGTTCATGGGAACTGGCCGGCTCATGTCCTCTACAATCTCACGAATTACCCTGATTTGCGATCCGGTGAGCTCAAAAGGGAGAAAGCGATCCAGCTCTTCCACCTCTTGTTTTTTGAAGGCTATTCCTCTCTGTTGAGATACCTGGTTTCTCTTGAGTGCCAAGGCGAGCTGAAGCATGAAAAACTCATCAAATATGAGCCTTCTCAGTGCTGGAGCTCTTTGGGTACGCGGGTCATGAGGTCTCGATCCAATTGGGAAGTGTGCCTCCCTGAATGCCTCATCCAAACGGAGAAGCCCTCTTGCCTCCCTTATACCAGCAGGCAGCGGATCTCTAAGGTCTTGGGTAAATTGGGTTATCGTGTCCATGAGAACCCGCCTCATCCTTCGCTGTGATATTCCCTCGACTTCAGGATAGACCGGCACGAGTCTGCCTGTTTCCTGATGATCTCCCTTTTCTATGATCTCAGGGTGATAGGTCACCAGTACGTTTCCTAATTGGCGGAATTGACCATAGAGGATAATATCCTCTCCCCTTTTAAACCTGAAGAGGTACTGCGGTGCTCCCATCCATCTGGCGGATATGAAACCATTTTCACTCCCTATGAGTATTTCAAGGACCGTCCGGTATTTGAGTCTGAGTGTCTTGAGTTTGAGTATTCTGCCCTTGATGAGGGCGCTCTCACCGGACCTGATCTCATGAATGGAGACAAATCTTCTGCGGTCCTGATATGAACGGGGAAGGAGATATAAGAGATCGTATACCGTGTGCACACCCCTTTTTTGGAGTTCTCTTTCA
>CP070673.1:4352316-4371096 GCA_020351915.1 Deltaproteobacteria bacterium | reverse complement strand
CGGGCAGGATCTCCACCGGGTTTTTCCACCTTGACGGTGTCAACCCCCATGGATGCCAGAATCTTTCCGCAGACAAATCCCTTCTCATCGGTGAGGTCAAGTGCTCGAAATCCGCTCAATAAGCCTTTAGCCATATCAAGGCGCCTCCTATTAGCATAGTTTAACCGAGATGTTATTGTTTGAGCTCATTTGAGCGAAGCTCAATTTGTGTGTCGTTTTTCGTTCGTTTTCTGCGATGAAAACGGAAGTATTCATTCCACTTCGAGCTGGATCACGCCGCTTCCAGTAAATGCCTCGATTTCCTTTTCGGTGTAACCTAAATCCTGCATTATTCCTCTTGTATGACCCCCGGGAACGGGTGGCAATTGCCTCACGGCTGGATGAGCTTTCGATAGTTTAATCGGCATGCCGAGCTGCTTGACTGTTCCCAAGACAGGATGTTCTATCTCAAGCACCATTTCTCGATGGATCGTCTGCGGGTCTATAAGGGCTTCATCGATCTCATAAACAGGGGCGGCCTGACTGTCTGCATCTTTCAGAATCCGGAACCATTCATCCCTGTCATTGGTCCGAAAGATCTCTCTTATGGATTGGATCATCTCTCCTCTTCTGCTCAAATCGTGTTGATAAGGAATAAACTCTTCCTTATCGATGACCTTGCAGAAGTTGGACCAATACCGTGGTTCCATGTTTGTGGTGCAAATATACTTATTGTCTCTTGTCTGCCATATTCCGATATGAGGGGATTCCCAGCCCCTTTGAGGGATAAAGCCATCTCTCAAGTAGCGCTGATAGGTCATGCTAAGAAGCCCTCGAGCGCAGTCTACCATGCTGATATCCACACACCGGCCAATGCCGTCCTTTTCTCTGGAGTTGAGACTGACCAAGATACCGATTGCGGCATGGAGACCGGACAGGATATCTGCTATGGGAGGACCGGGAAGTGTTGGTTTCTCCTTGTCCTGCCCAAACTGAGACAAAACGCCGGCCAGAGCCAATGCTATTGGATCATGGCCAGGCAGTTCGCGATAAGGTCCATCCTGACCGCAAAGCGAGATTGAGCAGTATACAATCATCGGATTGATCGTTTTGATGCTTTCATAATCCAGCCCCATGGCCTTCATGGCTCCAGGCTTGTAATCTTCAACGAACACATCGCTGCTTTTTACCAACCTGCAAATGATGTCCTTTGCCTTCTCTTCTCTCAGGTTCACGAGCAGGCTTTTTTTATTGCGGGAAAGGAATTCAAAGGCTCTTATTTCTTCACGTTTCTTTCTGTCTATCCTCTTACGTCCAAAGACCAGGTCTTGCTTGGCAATCTCACTAGGTTGCTCAACCCGTATGACATCGGCGCCCATGTCGGCCAGAAGCCATGTACAATAGGGCCCAGGGAGCAATCGGGACAAATCAAGGATCTTAATGTTATCTAAGGGCAGGCTCATCGCTCTTCACTCATCAATCTAAATGACACCCCTATGGTTAAGTTCCTTTAGTTCCTCAATTGATAGCCCAAGCTCTTTTTCGAAGATATCGGAATTATGTTCACCTATGCTGGGGGCCTTCAACCTGATACTCGTATCGATTTCACTGGATTGAAAGAGGAACCCCGGCGACTTGATAGCTCTACCGAACTCGGGATACTCGATATCTTTCCAATATCCCCTTTCTGCCAATTGCTCGGTATCCATGACGTCAACCAGATCATTAATAACGCATAATGTCAGATTTCTTTCATTTGAAAACTGTTCGAGCTCCTTCTTTGTGTGCTTCATGAAAAATGCCTGTATCGGCTCTTCCCACCGCTCTATTTCCTCATCAGAGAGTTTCGATATGTGCGCATTATCCAAATCAACAGTCTTCAAATACCCGGCCATACCTTCCCGGTTCATTTGCTCTATAATCGCTCTTAGTCTTTGCATCTCAATCTTCCCCCCCATCATTGTCCAGGTTACATACCCGTCTTTGCATCGCCAGACCTGCCGGGTGCTCCCCTTACCTCTTGAAAAACGGTCCCCCAAGCGACCCACCAGGCGTTGCTCAAACTCCCACCTCGGTGGTTCCCAATAGTTGGCAAGAGTCAAGCACTCGTACACTGAGACATCCACCTGTTGTCCTTGTCCGCTCCTGTTGCGCTCATGAAGGGCAAATAAGGTGCCGATAGCCGCCTGGGCACCAGCCAGACAGTAGGATTGATCGAAACCAAAACGGAGGGGAGATCGATCCATGTAACCCGTGATCTTCATAAGGCCGCTCATGGCCATAACTGATATATCTGACGCCTTAAAGTCTTTGTAAGGACCAGTTTGCCCGAAAGGAGAAATTGAGGTGACTATGATTTGTGGATTGATTTTGCTGAGATCCTCATAACCGAGACCTAACTGAGTCAAATAGTGTGGCGGGAAGGATTCTAGCAAGAAGTCTGCACTTCTTACAAGTTGCCTTAGATACCGAGCTCCTTCTTCAAGTTCTATATTAAGAGTAATACTCTTCTTACCGCTATTGTAAGCCAACCAGTACAAGCTCTTTTCCGGATGAGGTCCATTTCCGACAAACGGGCCTCTGCTTCTTCCGGGTTCCCCTCCCGGTCTTTCGATCTTAATCACTTCAGCGCCCAATTCGGCCAAGATCTTTCCGCAAAGGAATCCCTTTTCATCAGTCAAATCCAGAACTCTTAAATCTTCCAGCAAATCGTTAAACTCCCGAATCGAGCACTATTCAAAGACACCTTCATTTAACAGACTCACAAATTCCTCATCCGACATACCTAACAACCCTGTGTATACGTAATGGTTATGCTCCCCTAAACATGGGGCGGGTCGAACCTTTGATGGGGTTCTTGAGAACTTCATCGGTGGTGCGGGATTGTTGCAGACTCCAATAACCGGGTGTTCCAGCTTGACAAAAAGCTGCCTCTCATTTAACTGGGGGCATTCCAGTACTTCTTTGGCATTACGAACAATTCCTGATGGCACCCCCGCCTCCTGCATCCGCTGCATGACCTCTTGTTTTGTAAAGTTCTTTGTCCAATCGGATATGATTGCCTCCAGTTGGTCCTCATTTTCTTTTCTGCCCTTAAGGGTTTTGAACTTTGGATGATTTACCATATTCGATCTGCCAATAACGCTACAGAAGTCTTTCCATTGTTCTTCGTTGAAGATCGCTAAGGCACACCAGTTATCCTCTCCTTTACACGGAAAGGCTCCGTGCGGCGCAGCCCATTGGTTACGATTTCCCATTCGCGTTTGCACGTTTCCGTTTGCAGCATAGTCCAAGAACGCTGGCGCAATGAACTGGACCATGGTCTCCCATTGTGACACATCGATATATTGTCCTTTTCCGGTCCGTTTTCTATATTCGAGGGCTGCCATGACAGCGATAACGGCGAATAGGGGAGTGATGACATCACCGAATGCAATGGGCGGTATCAGAGGTGCCCTGTCCGGCCAGCCCGTAAGATGCGCGTGGCCAGATAGAGCCGCGGCTGAATTGCCATACCCCCTAAAATCCGCATAGGGCCCTGTCCTTCCCGCGATGCTCACACTAACCATGATGATATCTTCTTTGATCTCTTTTAAATCTTCATATCCGAGACCGATCTTTTCCATGAATCCATGCCCGAAGTTCTCAAGTACAACGTCAGCCCAACCAACAAACCTTCTGGCCACTTCAATGCTTTTGGGATGCTTCAAATTCAGTGTAGCACTAAATTTGCTGGTATTTGAATGGACGAAAAACCCGCTACGATTTGGGTCCATGATTCCGTCCTTAAAGGGCGGGCTGAGCCTCGTCAGATCCAAACGTGTGGAAGATTCTATTTTAACGACCGTTGCACCATTGTCCGCGAGGTCCTTGGTTGCCCTGGGACCCGCACCAACCCAACTAAAGTCAGCGATTTTCAATCCTTCAAGGGCTGATGCATCGGAGTTTGATTTCATTGTGCCCATTAAATGACCTTCGCCTTCTTCAGTTCAGCCATATCCTCCTTGGACAGGCCAAGTTCAATTCCATAAATCTGTTCATTATGCTCGCCGATTCGAGGTGCTTTCGAACGGACTCTGCTTGGCGCTTCTTCTGATAAAAATAAGAAGCCGGGGACTTTTATGGATGTTCCAAACTCAGGATATCCCTGGTCACACCAAAACTCCCTCCGTATGAGTTGATCTGATTCCATAACATCACAAAGGTCATTGATGACCGACAAGGTCAGATTCCTTTGTATGGAAATCTTTTCCAACTCCTTCTTCGTATGCTTCAGAAAAAATGCCGAGATCTGCTCTTCTATCGGCATGACCTCCTCTGTTGAGAGACCTGTAATGGCCAACTTATCCCAGTCTATGGATTTTAACATACCGGCCATACCCTCCTTATCCATAGAGGCCACCAGATTCTTAATCATACCGGGATTATCTATGAGGTTCCATGTCACATAGCCATCCTTGCATTCCCAAACTTGTTTGGTTGTTCCTTTACCACGAAAGAGCCGGTCTCCTTTACGACTTGCGATCCGCTTTTCCCATTCCCACATCATCGGTTCTCGATAGTTGGCAAGAATGACACATTCATATGTGGATATATCGATATGCTGTCCGAGGCCGGAGATGTTCCTGTCATAGATGGCATAGAGCAAACCTATTGCCGCGTGGGTTCCGGCCAGGCAATAAGATTGCTCGAGACATAATTTAAGGGGTGCCCGGTCTTCATCTCCTGTGAGGCCCATCAATCCGCTCATCGCCGCAAGGGTGATGTCCGATGCTTTCATATCCTTGTAAGGGCCTGTGCTTCCATAGGGGGTAATAGAGACGTGAATGAGTCTGGGATTAATTTTGGAAAGATCGTTGTATCCCAGTCCTAAGCTTTCCAGCTTACCTGGTGTAAAGGATTCTATGATGATATCCGCACCGATGACCAATTCCCTAAAATAGTGCTTTCCACGCTCTCCCGTTATGTCCAAGGTAATACTTTTTTTGCCACTATTGTAAGCAGCCCAGCAGAGGCTTTTTTCAGGATTGACTTCCCCCTCATAGAAAGGCCCAAGCATTCTCGTACGGTCACCGCCGGGTCTTTCGACCTTGATGACCTCGACTCCTAAGTTGGCCAGAATCTTGCCGCAAAACAATCCCTTCTCGTCAGTAAGATCTAAAGCCCTAATACCATCAAGCAATGGTCCGGTCTCCTTATCGCATTCTGTTATTACTGCAACTCATTCGCCAGGAGACAACAATATCAAAGACAGTGTTTTGACCCAAACAATCCAATCAAACACCCAGCGTTGCTATGAGGTGAGATTTTAGTTGTCCCATGATATTATTTAATTTTGATAATATCGTAAAACAGAAATCTGTCAAGACTAATGAGAGAGGTTTTCGCACGAATAGGAACGTGAATTGCGAAGACATTACGGAACTTGCTGAGGAAACTAGCAAATGCCATTCATGTCTGTAAATCGTTTAGAAGGTTCCAGCAGTTAGGAATGCCTCGGCACCTGCCTTTAGCAACACCATTACGAAACTGCAGCTTATTTCGTTATTCCTGAGAGTCTCGCACTTGGTATGATTGCTCTCAATCGGCGTCCAGTCGTGCTCGGATGAGTATCGATTGAGGTCTCTTTGCGCGCACTCCTCTCCAAGAACTTAGGAATGACAGAGCAATTGTGCCAGTTTCAGGAGCTTCGTTTATCTCACTATCGGTGATCCGCTCTGATCAAAAGGGTTTGTTCTCATTGCAAGAGAGAAGAGATAGGGATAGTTGTCCTTTAAATGCTTCATGTAGTCCAACCAGTGTTGGACAAGCAACACATATGCCCTCTTTATGTCGCCTGCCAGGTGGTCATAATCCGAATCCGGCAACTGATTTATGTCCTCGCGACCCTGCAATTCCTCGGTCAGATGAAATACCGCTCGGAGCAGTTCAGTAAAAGATTCGTGCTCGAGCAGGTTAGGGTTTTCAAGTAATCGAAGCAGAAAATCCCGTTTTCCGATAAGAAAACCCCGCAGATATTCTAGTTCGACTTTCTCTATCTCCACCCCATAATCGTAACTTTTAAGGCGCTTACTTAGAGCAGAAAACTCCTTTTCAGACCAGTTGGGGCGCACGATCAGTTCCTGTTTGATTTTCTCCAGTTTGGGATCAAAGTCTGAAAAGTATGTCACAAGGCCTGCGCCAATCTCACTAAAGAAAACCCCTATCACCATGTTGAGCTTTTCTAATCGAGCCCGTTTTTCTCTCACGCTCAGGAGTTGATGGATGATGAGGGTAACAAGCAAGACTTCGATAAAGACAAAGGCAATATCCCCAATCATATAGATGAAGATGTGGTGGGGATCCCTAAAAATGGCATAGTGGATGAAATAAAAGATTACTGATAGCACAACTAAGGATAAGCCTAGTATGATTTGCCAGCGCATGCCTTTCATGGGTCATTCCTCCTTTAGTTATAGTTCTCGAATACGATTCCATCCGGAATCCAAGAAGCAGGATTAAGATCCAGGGGATTAGGTAAATCGATATGGCTTCAACTCAGCTCATGGTTGGTCGCAGAAGCCCCAAGAAGCCCTACCCTTTTGCTCTTGAGAATCTGAAAAAAGGTCAATTTCCTTACGTTCATTGTAAAGAGGCGAAGTTTTCAGAAACATACTTGTAGATTGGTATCACATCGCAACAGTAAAGTACCCCGCCTTTTGAGGTGAGGTTCTTTACTTGATAGAGGTTATGCGCCCATCTGTCATTTTTGTGAGGTCAGCAGGGCTGAGTCTAAATACTGCGTTTGGAGTGCCCGCAGCTGCCCAGATCTCCTCAAATTGCAGCAAATCTTCATCAATAATAGTTTCCAACCGCTCGCGATGGGCGATGGGGGGAACACCACCAATAGTAAAGCCCGTCTTTTGACGGACAAAATCGGCATCCGCCATCTTTACTGGTTCGGATAGAAACTCACCAATCTTCTTTTCGTTCACGCGATTTGGACCACTAGCGATAACCAAGATGGCTTTGTTTGTGCGTTTTCCTTTGAATATGAGTGATTTGGCAATCTCCTCAACCTTGCACCCGATAGCTTGGGCCGCTTCTGCGGCGCTTCGTGTGGTTTGGGATAGTTCTATCACTTCATGCGGAAACCCAAAAGTTCTGAGGGCAACCTGGACTTTTTGTGCATGTGGGCTTAACGGGTGGGACATTTCTGCTCCTCCTTGGCTAAAGACTATGACGCTCCCCTACCCAACAGAGACATGTCTAGCAACGCTACTAAGTAGAGCATTTTATTGTTTGCATTGGACATAAGTGAGAAGGGTCTAGGATGGTCATGAGGTCTTTTCTTCTGTTCCGAGGCTCTCCCGCTGTGCGGGATCTTTTCTACGACTTATCAACGTCCCGCTGGGCGGGGCTCCGCATTCTCTCCCGAAAAGTCGGCAGAGCTGCGGCTTCCCCCACTGATAAGTCGTGAAAAGGACAGCGGCCTCCCACCACTCACAGCAGAAAAGACCTCATGACCCTCCCGATATTGCAAAGTATTTGATGCTTTCAGTAGTAACTATTTTTTGACACATCGAAAATGTCATATACAGGAGACATTCAATACAATCTGGAATGTTTCGGGTTTATTGCTTGGCCTGGTTTGCCACTGCCTCAGCGGCCTTTTTTGCAGCGTCTGGATCTCCTAAGTAGTAATGCTTAATTGCTCTTAGATCATTATCTAATTCGTAAACCAGGGGAATGCCTGTTGGTATGTTGAGACTTACAATGTCTTCTCTGGAGATATTGTCCAGATACATGACCAGGGCTCTTAGACTGTTCCCATGCGCTACAATCAAGACCCTTTTTCTCTCTTTCAGACTTGGAACAATAGTATTGTGCCAGTAAGGCAAGAAACGCTCAACAGTGTCCTTTAGGCATTCAGCGAGAGGGATTTCCTCTTCTCTAAGATCTGCATACCGGGGATCGTTGCCGGGATACATGGCGTCGCTTTTATCAAGTCCGGGCGGTCTGATGTCATAGCTGCGTCGCCATATAAGAACCTGATCAGTGCCGTGCTTTGCTGCGATTTCCGATTTGTTCAGCCCCTGCAAGGCACCGTAATGCCTTTCGTTTAACCTCCAGCTTCGGTATACTGGGATCCACATTAAATCCATGTCCTCTAAGATAATCCACAGCGTCTGGATAGCTCGCCTAAGGACAGAGGTATAAGCAATATCAAAGGTATACTTCTCTTCTAATAGGAGTCTGGCAGAGGACTTTGCCTCTTGCCTACCTAAATCGGAAAGACCCACATCTATCCATCCGGTGAATCTATTTTCCAGGTTCCACGTGCTCTGGCCATGCCTAACAAGGACTAATTTAATCATAGTTAAACATCCTGTTGCTTATGTACTAAAATAACCTCAGTTCTGAGGGGAAAAGACTATTTCAATATGATCATATACCAGTTCGAATATATGATTTCAAACTGATTGAAGACAGATGAGTTATTTTGCTGAATAGGCCCCCGTTCTTCCCTCTGGTTACGAGTTAGATGTGGAGATTCCGAATTCACCGTTCTGGTCAGTATAACATATTGCTAGATGAGTAAATTCACCCTGTCTGTATTGACTTTGCTAGTTTTGGATACTATAGTTTCAGCTTGGAAGTGGAAAGCTCACTGGTGGGGCTCCCGGACTTCAAATCCGGTGTGTCGCGACGAAAATCGGGACAGGTGGGTTCGATTCCCATGCACTTCCGCCAATACGGATTTCAAGGGGTCAGCCATTTTTGCTTGACTCCTTTTTTGTGTCAATTTCTTCGAATGTACAGCAGATGTTACTCGATATTGCGAAAAAGCTTCTTAAATTTAGTTACTTAGGAAATATTATTGAATTTAGATATGAACTTTTTTCAAGCTGAAAAATCATTTTCTTGGCGCCCATATCTTTGCCGACATAAAAGCCAGCTTCACTTCTCCTTTTTCCATTGCCACTTACTGTTGCTGTTTAGCCTTTTCAATGAGGGGCATAAGCAGTTGATAGGTAGACTTAACGGTTTTCTGCACATCTGGCATATGGGGACCTTCTTTGCCTGCGGAGCCATAACTCTTGATATGATTTTCAAGAAGTGTGCGAAGGTCATTGGCTTCATCGATCCATTCATTATACTTTTGATTTGCGCTAACCTTTCCTGAATGGGGATCAGTAATGATTTTTGGGGGGATAACCTTCAACCTTCCGTATTTTATTTGAACTTCAGCTTTCAAGGCTTCGGCCTTTTGCACCTCCCGCTCTTTCTGTTGCAATTCCCCAATGATGTTGTTGGCATAACCTTCGAATGGAAGATTCGGTTTATATTCAGGATCTTGAGGATCAGGTTCATTCAGCCATTCATCAATGAGCCCATGAGAATACAAGTCAATAATGTTTTTTCTGAGAGGCATTAGGTTTTCCACCTTTGTCAGACCGTGTCTTTCCCTACAAGCGTTTCGAGATCTAAGCTCCTCATTAATTGCCTGATGTAACTCCTCTTGTGAGCCAACAGAAGTGGAAAAAGAAAGCCATTTTTTTATACCTTCGTCATCAAGACCCCTGCTTTCGAGCATCTTTAAGAGTTCGTCTTGTTCAGGAGCTACGCCCTCTTTCCAGGTATCGGCTGTTTGGCGCTTCTTTTCCGCCTGAGCCATTTTTTTCTTCTTATTCTCAATGGCTTCTCGGATTTCATTAAGTGAAAAGCTATCGTCAACAAAGGTAATCCCCAGTTCTTTACACTCTTTAAGCAATTCTTCCCTCTTACCCATTTTGTATCCTCCCTTATGGTCTTTCCATGACTTTGGAAAAGATCTCCTGATATTTACATAACGACTTTTGTTAACCCCTGCACAGCACAAATGTCTTCAAGGTTGGTGTTGATGGCAATTATTGTTCTGTACCTGTTGTCCTTTATGACTGTAGCTGGCCAGACATTTGAGTTTCCACCGATTTCGATGTCACCGATGCCAGAGGCGACATGGCCCACGAATTACGCATTTTCATGTAGGTAAAGGGAAGAGTACCAAAGATATGCTTTTATTTCATCAATTAAATCTACAAATGCTAAAGGTAATTACTCTGCCTACGCATTATACGCATCTTGCCTCTATTATTCGCCAAATTATGCACATTCCGGTTGCAGCAACAAAGGGGAGCCAAATGTCTTGAAATTTTTAAGAGTAATGGTAGAATATTAAGAAAGTCAAGTTCGTTAAAGGAATCAGTTCAGTTGGTGCATACCGGGAGTCGAGGAACTTGGAATGCCTAAGCTCAGTGTGATTAAAGGACCCATAAAGGGGCAAACTTTTAATTTTGTAGGAGATACCGTCTTTATCGGTAGGTCCTCACGGAATGATATCCAGATTAATGACTCAGGGATCTCAAGGAAGCAGGTCAAGATATTCTTAATAGGGGGAAAATTCTTTGTCGAGGATTTAAAAAGCACTAACGGGACCTTGATTAACGGTAAGATGATTGCACCAGGAGAGGGCTTTGAGGTAGGGGAAGGAGATACCATCTCAATGGGGGGTACCGTGCTGAAGCTATGCGAGGTTCCTAGAGCCAAGACTTTGGCAGCAATGGCTTTGGAAAACAAACAACCTCGGTTCTCGTCAAAGGGAAAGGATCGGCTACCTAAGGACCGGCGCTCGAAGTCACCCAGAAATTTGGAATTGATTTACAGGATCACAGAACTCTTAAGACAGTCGATAACAATTAATGAGTTTCTTGAGAAAGTATTAGGATACCTTTTTGAGACGCTCCCAAGGATTGATCGGGCGGCCATTCTTCTGTGTGAAGGTGAGAAAAGGCAGATAAAAGAAGTGATTGCCAAGTCCAGACAAGATCAAGACACCAAAACCATCCATTACAATAGAGCTGTAGTGGAGCGGGTCATACGGAACGGCAAAGCAGTCAGGATGTCAAACACACTGTATGAACCTGAAGGGGCTCTCTCTGGGGATATGGCAACCTCAAAGATCAGATGCGTGCTGTGTGTCCCAATGATAGTCAAGTCACAGATCTATGGTACAATCTATGTGGACTCGCTCCGGGGACCTTACGGATTCCGTAGGGATGACCTCTTGTTGCTCAACAGTCTAACTGGCTCAGTCGCTGTTGCCATAGAAAATGCCCAATTGAAAGAAATAGGGCGTGATTGAGACAATAACACATTCGCGAGGATTCGAGTTCAGATTATTCCAAATCTTCAATGTCCAGTTCTAAATCAATATCCTCAGAATCTTCAGAAACGTGTGGCTTTTTCCTACCAATTTCCTTTGTTACCATTTCAGACTCATCGGGGGAAGCACCCTTCGACACAGCTGGAGTTTCAGGGACATTCTCTGTGAGAGATAGATCTCCCAAATCCAGAGAGACGTCTTCTACATCAGCCTCCGTTGTTGATGGGACCTCTGTGTCTAGATGCATTTCAAGATCCTCTTCCCCGAAACCCCCAGCATCACTCGCGATCCCTGCCTCTGAGGCACTATCGATACCATCGACATCACCGGTTAGGGTAGCGAGAAGAAACGGTGGGTTGTGTTTGAAAGCAGCTAGATTCCGTTTCTTTTGTTCAGTCACAAGATCCTTGCCGCACTTTGGGCACCTTTGATTGTAATCGAAGCTGATGTAGCTACATTTAGGGCATTTCATTTCAACCTCCCAGGCACTAAGAAGACCTGTAGTACCAATTTGGATGCAAACGGATTTAGATTGTACAATACCCTCATACTAGCGTATCGGAAAAACTTCAAAAAACATAAACTTTAAAGCAGAGAAAGGCAATCCTTTTATCATTGAATTTTGGCTTGTAGTTTCGTCTGTGCGCTTGAAGTCAGGCATGGGTTATCTTCCTTCTTTTGTCACCTTGTCTCCAGTTCTATGATTGTGGCAAAATCTGAGATACCCTTTTTCAGGATCACAGCAGCGTAATCTTCTGCATCCTTCCGATTCTTGAAATTGCCAAGAGTGACCCTAAAGAACTTCTCTCTCTGTGTATGGTGAACTGGTATGATGTGGACCTCATAATCCTCTGCCAGTAATTTTTGAAAAAGGTCTTGAGCGGATTCAAGCTGACTAAAAGAGGCTATATGCACGGTGAAGGTGAAGCCTCGGTCTGTGAGAGGAAGCCGGGGAAACCTGAGCTCCTGACCTATACTGATTCTGTTGATATCTCGCAACTCAGGATTATACTGCTGGACGTGTTTCAGGATAGCATCATCTGCTAGGCCATAAATAGCAACAGCCAACTGGATCAGGGTGTCGCCCTTCTTGACAATGACGGATTTAAATGGCTCCACCTCCTTTTCGTGGGGAAGGACTTCCCTCTCTTTTGGTCCCTCCTGTTTCAGCATTTCCACGGGTCTATCTTCTCTGTGCTCCGCTTGAACACCAGGAGGGATTTGCTCCGCTACGTGATTTTGGTTACCTGAATCCTCTGTTTCAAGATTTTCACCTCTTCCAACGGCTACCTGCTCTGGCTTGGGCTTATCAGAGGGGGATTGATGACTCGCCTGTTTGAGCCCAGAAATTTGCCCCAAAAGATTTTGCCCTGTCTGTGTCATGCCGACAGCCACGATAGCAAGGAGAAAACACAGGACTGCAGCCCATTTCCAATAACGAGTAACATAGCCTCGCTTTAGTTCTTCAGTCTCATAGGGCTCCGGTATTTTCTGCTCGTCTTTTGGAAAAGAGCTGTCCAAACTCAGATCTTCATGGCACTGCTTGACCATTTGGGGGGTGATTGTTTTTGTTCCCTTTGAATAACCGAGAAGCAGGGAGTTATCTGCCAGGATATTAACCATTCTCGGATACCCACCAGAGTAGTGATGAATGGCCTTGACAGCACTTTTAGGAAAAATATCATCCCCCTTTTGTGCCCCGGCTATTTTCAAACGGGTAGCCACATAGCCCATGGTACCCTCAAGATCCAGTGGTGGGATATGATAGCGGATGCTTATACGCTGCAGAAGGGGCAGGCACTGTGGGTCCCTTAATTTTTCATTCAGCTCAGGCTGGCCTACCAGAAAGATATTGAGTAATTTTTCGTCACCCGTTTCCATGTTTGAGAGAAGTCTGATCTCTTCCAGTAGTTCGAAAGAAAGCTTCTGTGCCTCGTCAATGATCAGGATGACATTTTCTTGGTGCCTCAGGCACTGTCGCAAGAATTCTTCAAACGCCACAAGAAAATCTGACTTTGATTTGAAATGTATTTTCTTCCTAAAAACGGAAAAGGCCAGGTAATCCATAAAATCCCCTGGTGTTAGAACGGGGTTGGAAAGATGAATATACTGGACACTATCATCAAGACCGCTGAGGAGGGCATGAACCATTGTGGTCTTGCCGGTACCAATTTCTCCCGTCAGAAGAATAAACCCTTTTCTCTCCATAACCCCGTACTTCAGGAGATTTAGGGCCTCTTTGTGGTGTTCGCCTAAATAGAGAAACCGCGGTGATGGAGTCAGATTAAAAGGTTTTTCTCTTAGGTTGTAGAATTCTGTATACACTGGCTGCGATAATCCCCCCAGAGTTCAAATTGGATAGTCCTCGCCCAAGGTGGACCAGTTTTTGTCCTTTGGTTGACTATAACCTTACTACTCAAAATATCAACAAAAAATTCATTTTGCTTATCCCATTTCTTGAGATTTATGCATTAGAGCCAAGGATTCAGGCGTGCCCAAAGATGATTTGCTGCAAAGCCCGTTCCAAAATGGTGCAAACGAGATAAGCATATTCTGGGTAACTCGCTCAGGGCGGGCCATACCATTTTTTTCATGTGGAAACCGAATTTTGTCAGAACGGGGGTTGTGCAAAGGTCTCCCCCTTCGCGGGCAGGAATTTTGGCAAGCATAACGATTTTCATCGTATGTTCTGTCAGGAAGGTTCTGTCAATCCAAAGCAAGGAATAATGCACGATATGGGTTAACAAATCCGATAGATTGGCTCTTGCATGTATGATTTTTTGCACTGGGGGCATCGACCGGGGCGGGTGAAGCGCTTCCGATTCTGAAAAACATATCCACAGGCCAGACACTGAGCAGGTCGGATGACAAGGCATTTTCTTCTGGTTGATAGCGTTTGCGCAATATGGAAGAGATGTTCGTAAACCTCTCTTTCTCGGATTCTCACTGCCTGGGAGAGTTGTCTGGCACTCATCTCCCTTTCAGCTAAGAGCTGCATCATCTGCTGCCGGATCGTTTTCATGTCATCCCAAGGGATCAATTGCTACCCGGTTGGCTGTTAGAACATTTCCTTGACATAAAAGAAAAGCATGACCCCAGATAGGGCCAATTTAAGCCCCATGGCTACTATGTTTCCTATAAAGACCCCCCAACCGGCTCGCAGGGCCTTTTTGCTTTTCTTTCCAGCTAGTAGCTCTCCAGACAATGCTCCAACAATTGCACCCAAGAGCATACCCCAAGGGGGAAAAAATAAAAGGCCTACGAGCATTCCGATAATTGAACCCCATACACCTAATTTCGATGCCCCATACTTTCTTGCCCCGCGCACAGGTACCACGTAGTCCGAAATAGTCACTGCTAATGTGAAAACTGCCATAATCATCAAAAATGTCGCACTGAATGGCTCCCAATTTTTGGCATAAGAGATAATGATAAGGGCTAAAAAACTAAGTGGTGGCCCAGGAATGAGGGGTACAATACAACCGGCAAGACCGACTAATGCGATGAGCAATCCGATAATTATCAACGCGATCGTCATTGTGGCATCCTTAGCTAAGAATCTCCTAAGTGCCAGCTCTATTCAAAAAAAACCGGCCAAAAAAGACCGGTTTTTTGTCCCCCAGAAATCCTGTGATTTTATCGGGTTCTTTGAATGACCTCATACCCCTTGGCCTTTAACTGCTCAGCAATCTTGCTGGTATCCTCGGTATCCAGATGAATAACAATGTCCTTTTTTTCACCCGGTGCCTCCGGAATATTTATGACATGAATCGTGATAATTCGTATACCCTCTTTGTTTGCTAGGGAAACTACATCCTCAATAACTTTGTCTTCTCCCTTGCCTATAACCTCAAGCCTTGTACCAGGCAAGCCAATACCGAGCACAGGGTTGGCTATCTTATAAAAGAAATCATTGGTAGTTACGATACCCACGAGTCGTCCGCTCTCTACCACTGGCAATGCACCAACCTTCTTTTCTTGGGCTACGGCGAGGACTTCTTCAACAGTCATGTCAGGAGTTACAGTGGCAACATTTTTCTCCATAATATCTTTTACGGGTGTATTCCCAAGCAGATAACCAATCTCCCACACGCTGAGCGTAGTGGCTTTAGAAGGGGTATAAGCCTCTAACCTATGCTCGGTAACAATTCCCACGAGCTTTCCCCTGTCTACCACCGGGAGGCGGCGTATCTTATGTGCATCCATTATTCTTTTTGCATCGGATATGCAGGTGTTGCTGGGAATATTGACTACGTTCATTGTCATGATGTCCTTTACGAACATTGGTTGGCTCCTTTTTTAGGTTGCTATCTCTTGGGAGGTGTTTCCTTGGCCTCAGGTATACCAAAGAAACCAATAACGACTGCAAACGCACAGAAGTATAAACATCGGGGCCTATTATTGCAAAGGGAAAAGGCAATACTCTCCATTTAGTTTTCTCTAATTAAACGAAGTCTTGATGGGGCGAAGCCGCTAGGTTCTCATTCTCTCTTCTCCTTTTAATAATCTCTCACCATATGTATCAATAAAGATGTCGAGATCTCTCTGCCAATGGTGCATGATGTTGACCCCTTCGACCTTCAATTGTCTGTTCTCAAGGATAGAGTTAGCTGGCCTGGTTGCAGGGGAAGGATACTCCTTTGAGGAACAGGGAATAACAGGGGTCTTTATTTCCATTTTCTCTAACAGATACTTCGCCCACTCATATCTACTACAGAAGGCTTCTGCTGTGGCATGATAAACGCCGTCTTTCCTATTGTCTATCAATACCTTTATCTGCTGGGCCAGTCTATAAGACCAAGTGGGTGAGCCAAACTGATCATTCACAACCGGTATAGGTTCCTGACCCTTTTTCAGAGCGAGTCTAATTATTTTCTTGAGGAAGCTGTCTCCCCTAATGCCATAAAGCCACCCTGACCTGATAACAATGTAGTCTCTTGCGTTTTGCTTTACAGCCATTTCGCTTTCCATTTTTGTTTGCCCGTAAAAAGAGAGTGGGGCCATGGGATCATCTTCAAAATAGGGCTGTGGCAGTCTCTTCCGGCCATCAAATACGAAGTCGGAAGATATGTGAACAATGATCTTATCGTATCTGGCCGCTCCCTGCGCTAAGTTTCGAGGGCCTTCCACATTGATTTTTTCGCAAAGCTTTCTTTTTGTTTCGCACTCATCCACTTCGGTAAAGGCAGCACAATTAAGAATGATATCGGGAGATAATTGATTGATACTCGTTATGACTTTGTCCCAACTGGTAATATCAAATTCTTCGCTATTTGGGGCAATGATTTCATAGTCGTTCTCCAGAGCCACTGTGCAGTCGCTTCCAAGCTGTCCGCTAGCACCAGTCAATAGGATCCTCATCTCTGTTCATCCTCCACGCTTTCATTCTTTAGAAGGCTGTTGCCGAAATCCCTCTTCTCTGGGTCTAAAACGTTTATTGATAAATCTAAGGCTATGGCTCGCTCCAGGCGATGTTAAAACTCACCCTTCGGGCTCAAACAGTTGACATCGCTTATCTTCCACTTCGCTAAGATTTCTTAGCAAGAAACGTTCTAATGACCGCTCAAAGGGATTTCCGTTTCGGCAACAGCCTGTTAAGGCTCAACACCGATAATACTATTACTACTGCACTCTGTTGAAAACAGAAAAATTTTCAGGCACCAAAGGGTATTCATACCGCCATAAATCATTCTTTATTATTTCCAATACGTTACTCACTGCTCGTATGAGATGAAATAAAATCGGCTATAGCATCAAAGTAGGCTTTTCCCCCAACAACATAGGTATCATTATGCCCCGCTCCATCTACCGGCAAAAATATTTTATTCCCTGTTGCAAGCGCAAACAACTCTTTACCCATTTTGAATGGAACAATTTTGTCATTTTTGCCATGGACTATCAATTTTGGCACAGACACATCGGCAATCTTAGTGATATTATCGTAATGATGAGGTAAAAAGGGCGAAAAAAGCAACCAAGGAAAAAGCGTTTTCGACATACCTCTAACGGAGGTAAACGTGTTTTCGATTATCATACATCTCACTTTTCTTTGCAAAGCTACCTCGATCGCTACGGCTCCACCTAAGGATCGGCCGAAAACCGCAATTCTATCAGGAGAGATTTTTTCGCCCTCCGTGACATAATCATATGCTGCCACACCATCTTTGTAGATCCCGTTTTCTGATGGTCTCCCTGAACTCAGTCCGTAGCCCCTATAACTAAAAAGAAAGACCGAGATACCTCTGTTGACAAGACGTTCTACATTTTCAATCCTATGGGAAATATTGCCAGCATTTCCATGGCAAAAGAGAAGTACCGGTGCTTTTCCAGACAAAGGAAAAAACCAGCCGTGCAGTTTCTCGCCATCAGAGGTCACGAATCGAACATCCTTATAAGAAAGATTCCAGTTGGATGGATTGTCATCAAGGTTCTTGTCCGGATAAAAAATAATGCTGTTTTCTAACTGGGGATAAAAAACTATGGCGCTAACTATCAAACCCATTAGAACAAGCAACAAAAGCATAGTACGAATATTCATATTTACGAATCTCGACAGGCGAATTACCAACTACGGAAAGTATAAAAAAAACTGAAGGCAAAGTTCAACAAAAATTAATTTTCACCTCATAGGGGCAATCCTCCAAAACCCATGGATATAGAACCAGGTAGTCTGGAAAAATTGAAACTAATTACACCGGAAAAACTAAGGCTGACCCGTACGTGTATCCCAGTTCAAATCAGGGCACCGGAAGTCGTGTGGCCCTACCCTGCCTGAAGTTATTGGGTATACATAAAGAAATCAGAATCGTTAGAATAGTCGAATAAACACGGAAAAATCACAAAGGGTAGGTGCCGAGGGTAAGTTCATGGTATTATGATTTGAGCGGACGGCAATGCCACACCACAAGGAACCGAGAATCTCTCATGATAATCGATTAATGTAAAGACGCCTTATTGGGAACGAGGCAGGAGCAGAATGAGATTCAACCAGACCCATACCAAAAGATCTGAAATTGCCTTAGGGGGAACAGCCCGGAAGCCAGAGGACGTCGTGGCACTCTATGACCTCGGGTTGGACTTTGCTGAAATTTCCACACAGAATCTCAAAGAGTCTAACGATAATATCACTAAATTTGTCGAACTGACTGAAGGCACGAGTTTCTATTACCTCTGCCATGGACCAAATGAGGGTGATCCCAATGCGATGAGTTCTATTAGGATCGATTATCTACCACGCGTAGAAGATACCCTGGAAATTATGCCCATGCTCAAGATGTCTCTGCTAACCCTTCATCTCTGGTTGGACCGTCGCTTTGTTAGATCTCACGTAATTGATTTTAAGATTGAGATATTAAAAAAGATTGTTGATAAGGCCAGGGAGAAAAATATTGTAATCTGTCTAGAGAACCTAAGTGAAGATTGGGAAGATCTTGATGCAGTCTTTAGAGAACTTCCCCTTCTTCACCTTACGCTGGATGTGGGGCACGCCCAGCTTCTGAGAAACGAAACCAGTGCCTACGGCCTCATAGCGGCATATCCCGATAGGATCAAACACATCCATCTCCATGATAACCTTGGTGGAAATTCACCTAAAGATGATCTTCATCTTCCTCCCG
>CP070673.1:4340820-4352216 GCA_020351915.1 Deltaproteobacteria bacterium | reverse complement strand
TTAGATCCAGAAAAATGTCAAGAGAAAACAGACTGCTGCCCAAACCGTAATCCATTTGTGCGGTCATTAAAGCGTTTTTGCCAAAAAACCCTTGGCGAAGCGGAAGATAAGCGATGTCAACTGTTTGAGCCCGAAGGGGGAGTTTTGACATCGCCTGGAGGGAGCCTTGGATTTGTTAAAAAACTTTTAGACTAAGAGAAAAGGGATTTCGGCAACAGCCTATAGAGATTTGACCCCACTCACACTAAGGATATTCTAGCTAGATAACTCCATATTTGAATACTATCCAGAAAACTGGAAAATCCCGCATGATACGAGAATGGGGGCTACACTCTTGACAAAATGTTTGGTTTCCTGTTGATCTATCACTTTACCGTGATAATTCCGTGCCTATTAGTTTGTGAAATGTGTAGACCTGACCCTCACTCACGTATACACTTTGAATTGACAAGAACAGTCTTGGAGTTTTATTCTTAATGTGGTCATGAGCCATTGTATTGAAAGGGTTTCGATCCATAATATATCAAGGAGAAAGGAGAAAGGATATGATAGTACAACAGTTTTTTGTGAAAGGGCTTGCGCACAGCTCTTACCTGGTTGGTGGCACAAAAACCTGTGCAATCATCGATCCGCGCCGTGACATAGGCATTTACCTGGATGCGGCAAAATCCTTGGATATGGAGGTCACCCACATCCTTGAAACACACCTGCATGCAGATTTCATCTCAGGCCATCTTGACCTCGCCAACAAAACTGGGGCAAAGATATACGCCCCTGAAGCGGCGAATTGCGCATTCGATCACACTCCCATGGCCGAGGGTAATACCGTTACGATCGAGGATATGGCAGTGCGTGTATTGGAGACACCGGGTCATACCCCTGAGCACATCTCCTATGTCGTGGTGGATGAAGGGAGAGGCACCGATCCGGTAGGGGTTTTCTGTGGCGATACCCTATTCGTAGGCGATGTCGGACGGCCCGATCTTTTCCCGGGCAAAGCTCAGGAACTTGCCTCTCAGCTTTACGAAAGCTTGAATGAAAAGCTCCTTAAACTCCCCGATTTTTGCGAGGTATACCCGGCTCACGGCGCTGGGTCACTGTGCGGGAGAGCTATGGGAGCTAAGAGAACGAGCACCATTGGCTACGAGAGGAAATACAACGCAGCACTCCAAATAAAGGACAAAAAGGAGTTCATTGCATCGCTCACCACAAATATGCCGGCGGCTCCCGATCATTTCAGTCGCTGCAGCGCCATTAACGGAAGCGGTCCAGCACTGGTACAAAGCCTTCCTGTCTTAGAGCCATTTGATCCAGAAAGCTTCCATAAGAGGGCAAAAGCGAGCGAAACGGTAGTGTTGGATGTACGGAGCTATGATGCGTTCGGAGGCCAGCATGTTCCGGGATCATACCACATCGATTTGAGCGGTAACTTCGCCACCTTTGCCGGGTGGATTTTACCGCCTGACAAAAAGATCCTGCTGGTAGCACTCGACGGCGCGCAGGCTGAGGAAGCGGCAGTCTGGCTCAGGCGCGTAGGGCTTGATCGCTCCATCGGATACCTCGAGGGTGGGATGTTCGAATGGGCAAAGGCAGGGCTTCTAACAGGTCACGTCGGACAATTATCGGTGGAGGAACTCCATGAGATGAGCACCGGTGATCGAAACATGACCATTGTTGACGTGCGGGCACCGAACGAATACCAGGGTTTTCACATCGAGGGAGCAGTGAACATCCCGGCCCCTGATCTGAGAAAACGACACAGCGAGCTCGATCCTGCTATTCCCACTGTTCTTCTATGCAGCACCGGTCATCGCTCAAGCCTCGGTGCCAGCATCCTGAAGCAGCACGGATTTACAGATCTATTCAACGGGGCTGGTGGCATGACAGCTTACGCCGCAGCGGGATACGGTCCAGAGTGCCCCATCTGTGTAATACCCCATGGCCCCCATTTCATGGGGAAGAGGATGGAAATAATGGTTGACGCTTAAACGGTATGAGTATTCTGTTGGTTGAGAGTGTCTCTCGACCGGTTCAACTCCAGAGAACCTGTGCTTTACCCGCCTTAAAAAGGGAGGAATGAGATATGGAATGGCTCAGCATGAAGCTGTGGTCGCCGTATGTTGTGGGAGCTGGGATCGGCATCCTCAGCTGGTTCACGTTCTTGGTATCGGACAAGCCGATCGGATGCTCTACAGCATTTGCCCGCACGAGCGGGATGATTGAGCGCTTATTCCGAGGCAGCACGGTAGCGGAAAAGCCTTACTATGTGAAATTTACCCCAACCGTGGATTGGGAGTGGATGCTCGTGGCAGGCGTTGTGATCGGGGCGTTCATTTCGGCAAAGCTCTCAGGCCAGTTCCAGCTGCAATGGGTACCGGATAGGTGGGAGGTGTCGTTCGGCTCAGCCATATCCGCACGATGGCTCGTTGCCCTTATCGGTGGGGTTGTTATTGGATTTGGTGCCCGGTGGGCAGGTGGATGCACCAGCGGACATGGGATCAGTGGTACCCTTCAGCTGGCAATCAGCAGCTGGGTTGCGGCTATTTGTTTCTTTATCGGAGGCATTGTTACGGCAATGGTTATTTATAGGCTCTTTGCCGGCTAAGTGAGGGTTGCAGACATGTTCACCAGTTTACATTCGAGGAAAGGCGTTCAACTTGCTCTCGGGCTCATGATGGGAGTCGTCTTTGGGTTTCTGCTTCAGAAAGGAGGCGTAACCGAGTACGATGTCATTATAGGCCAGTTGCTGTTGGTGGATTTCACCGTGGTTAAGATCATGCTCTCGGCGGTTATCACGGGTACGATTGGGGTCCATCTGCTCATAAGCCTCGGTATGGCCCAGTTGCATCCAAAGCCGGGGTCGGTTGGAGCCTCCGTCATAGGTGGGCTCATCTTTGGCGTTGGGTTTGGTATCCTGGGATACTGCCCTGGAACCGTTGGCGGTGCCGTGGGTCAGGGATACCTCGATGCCCTGTTTGGTGGTTTTACTGGGATCCTGATCGGTGCCGGGCTTTTTGCAGCGCTCTATCCGAGGCTTGAGGCAGGAGTTCTCCACAAAGGTGATTTTGGCGAGATTACGTTACCGCAGGTTCTCAAGGTAAATCCCTGGGCTGTTGTCATTCCTGCTGTATTTGTGTTGGCAGGATTTCTTCTTGTGCTCGAGAAGGCAGGGCTTTAAGGAACATCTTTTCAACGCCCTGAGCGATGAGTCCAACGATTAGTATTCTGCGGCTTTGAGATTTGCTACTTTTGGGGCAACCGTCCATGATTCAAGATTTCATCCCCGCTCTTGAATGGCTCCGAACGTATAAACGTGACAATCTACGAGGGGATCTTTCCGCTGGGCTGATTGTTGCTATTATGCTGGTTCCCCAGAGCATGGCCTATGCAATGCTTGCAGGCCTGCCCGTTATTATCGGGTTATACGCCGCTACAATTCCCCTGTTGATATATGCCCTTTTTGGGTCGTCTCGCCACCTTGCAGTGGGCCCTGTTGCAATGATGTCCCTTCTTGTCTTTGCTGCAGCCTCTAAACTGGCCCAACCAGGATCCGAGACCTACATCGGTTTTGTATTGCTACTTTCCTTTATGGTCGGTGCAATGCAGTTTCTTTTCGGCGTGTTGAGGCTGGGCTTTCTGGTGCATTTTGTCTCCCATGCCGTCATCAGTGGTTTCATGTCGGCCGCCGCGATTGTGATCTTTCTGAGCCAGCTAAAACATCTCCTCGGGATCAAGATCGCAGGCGGAGGGTCGGTTTTTCACATCCTGGTGGAGGTCAGCCGAAACATAGGTGATACAAACCTGATCACCTTGATGATTGGTCTGGGAAGTATTTGCATTCTCTCCATCTTAAAGAAGAAGCATCCTCTGTTTCCTTCCCAGTTAGTGGTGGTGATCGGCGGCACCCTGCTGGTTTATCTCCTTGGCTTAGAAAAGTTCGGTGTCGAAACAGTAGGAAGGGTTCCAAAGGGATTGCCCTCCTTTTCAATACCGGAGTTCAGTGCCAATTGGATGATGCTCTTACTTCCTTCCTCGATAACCATTGTTTTCGTTGGCTTTATGGAATCAATTGCCGTTGCTGAACTCATAGCGGCAAAGGAAAAGTATAAGATAGACCCAAACCAGGAACTGAAGGGGCTTGGTCTGGCAAATCTGGTTGGTGCCTTTGTATCGTGTTATCCGGTCACCGGAGGGCTTTCCAGAACAGCTGTCAACTACCAGGCTGGAGCCAGAACTGGTCTTGCCTCAATGGTTACGGCGGCGGTGGTCATCTTGACGCTTCTTTTTTTCACCCCCCTGTTTTTTGATCTCCCACGAGCGGTGCTGGCCTCCATCATTATGACTGCTGTAATGGGTTTCGTCGATGTTGAAGAGGCCAAGCACCTTTTCAAGATAAAGACGGCTGATGGGTGGATTTGGATACTGACGTTCATCTCTGCCCTGGCGATTGGTATTGATTACGGAATCCTCATTGGTATTTGCTTCTCCCTCCTTCTGTTTATCTGGCGGACCTCCCACCCTCATGCCGCGGAAATCGGGTACCTGGCGCAGGAGGATGTATTTCGTAACATCAAACGGTATCCGCAAGCTGAAACCTATCCCCACATTTTGATCCTCCGAGTTGATGCATCACTGTATTTCGCCAACATGAGTTTCCTTGAGCGATTCTTGAGAAAAAACATCGCGGAAAAGCCCGACACCCGGTGGGTCATTGTGGACTTCTCAGGGGTAAACGATATCGATGCCGTGGCGATCCACACGCTTGAGGAACTCATGGATACGTACAGAGAAAAGGGGCTCAATTTTGCGTTGAGCGAGATGAAAGGGCCAGTAAGGGATTTGGTTGCCAAGGCAGGATGGCATGAAAAATACGGCAAACAAGTCGAGTATCTCTCAATAAAGCACGCCCTGCGGGATATAAGGGTAGGGGATGCACCTGACTAATGATTGCTGTGAAGGGGTCCCCCGTTAAATAGCCTTTGAGGATTTAACCCCGGTTGAACACCCTGAAGGGTACCTGGTTCAACAAGGCGCGCGCGGCAAGCACGGCTGATAGCTCATAGTTAACATGAGGAGGAGGGTTTGACTCGAGGGCCGCTTTCGCTTGAGGATTAAGGGTGCAAAACAGGCACAGAAGCTGAAAGGACATACAACAGGAGCATGAGCTTGGCGCATGAAACTGTTTCAGCCGTGTGTAATGCATTGAATGAATTCGGGAAAGTCAATACTGAATTCTGTGCAGTGAAAATACGCAGGAAAATTAGGCAGTCGGAGATTACTGAATGGCGGGACTGAGGAGCGTTTCGCGTGAGGATCATCCCGCTGGACATTGAGAAAAAATCCTGCTCGATGTTTCAGAAACTCATTGCCGCAAAGCGGGGAGGGGATTGGGGCAAAAGAAACGGTTTGATCCCGAAAAATGCAAAAGTGAAGATTTGGCCCCCACTTCTATCCAAATAATAATTAAGATCTGTTCCTGTTTTTACTCTGCAGCAACCTGAGCACACCGTACAGGTTAGTAGAAACAACATCCGCTCCTTCGATCTCTCTTCTTGTTCTGGAGATAAGGGCCTTTCTGTCAGCTCCCACCATCTCTGCCGCCTTTTTTAATCGATCCAATTCATCCCTGCCAGGAGAACCCGAAAGCTTAATTTCAAAGGCCCACTTTTTACCATTAAGTATCAAAAGGAGATCGAGCTCGTGCCCGTCATTTGTCCTGAAGAAGTATGCTTCATAATGAGTCCCCTGCGCCACAAGACAGATAAGGATCTGTTCAATCACAAAACCTTCCCAACTGAATCCGACCCATGGCTGGACGATTAAATCATCTGAACTGTTAACCCCTTGAAGGCTATGCAAAAGGCCTGTATCACGCCAGTATACTTTAGGGCTCTTAACAATCCTTTTCCGAATACTGGTATGAAAAGGTTGAAGCCTTCGAATAAGATATGCCTGCTCGAGGTAGTTCAGGTATGAATTAACCGTGTGATAGGAGAGCCCCATGCTTTTGCCAATCTGGCTCGCATTCCAGACATTGCCGTTGCTTACGGCCAGCATCCTGAAAAGCCTCTGGGTGACCTGTGGAGTTGCCGGCAAGCCCCATTGAGGAAGATCACGCATGGCAAGCAAATCGAGATAATTTTTCTGCCACAAAGGAAAGCTGTCCCTCTTGAGTATCCCTCCATCGGGAAAGCCACCCACAAGCCACAAATTATCCAGACCCCTGCGCTTAACTTCATCTAAATAAAAAGGCGAAAGCTCACAAATGGCGATTCTTCCGGTCAGGAATTCCGACACCTGTATCATTAACCCCGGTGAGACAGAACCAAGAATCATGAAACGACCCATCTTGTCTCTGCGGTTGTCAATGGCGCTTCTTATTCTGGGAAAGATTTCGGGATAACATTGAGCCTCATCCAGAATAATAAGATGATCGGATTGAGTAATCTCATCCCATTGCAAATCAAGCCTAAGCTTTTCCTGCTCAACTTCCAGGTCGTAATAGCTCGTGGAAAAGGTCTTTGCAAGCGTCGTCTTTCCCGACTGCCTTGGGCCTAACAGGGCAACGGCAGGAAATTTTTTAAGGTGCGATATGATTGTATTCTTTAATCTTCTCTTGATCATATCTTACATTATAGAAATATCTTTCTAATTTGCAAGAACTATTTTATTGGCCGAAAAAAGTCACCCTAATTATAAAGCCTTTTTATTTAAGCCGCACATTTCAATATCAAAAACATGCTTGTAGGCCCAAAAAAACATATTATAATATCTTTTGCATTAATTCCAATCACTTCCTTGGTACGAACCTAAGTGGGAGAGGTAGAGGGTTAATAGAGGGGTATCTTGATTTAAGTTTCACTGATTCAGGAGCTATAAGCGAAAAGGTGATCGTGGCAAAAGAGAAAGTGTGATCCCGAAGAATGCAAAAGTAAATATTTGCACTCCTGCCCGCCGTTCTTCTTGTCCGCCGTCTTTATGGCGGACTGGCGGGTTTACCCGCCTCAGGCGTGGCCTGCTCACCAGGTTGTCAAGAATGAAGACACGACCCCTTTGTTTTTTAGACGTGCTTCGATTTGCGAACTTATATCTTTGTTGACAGCGATCGCAGGGGCCCCTTCTAGGGGTTCTCCTCAAGCCACCTTTGGGGGCGGTTAGTGACACATTCCATCAGCCCCCCGGCCAGCAGCTTTTAGTGGAAGTTATCGCCACCGTCTACATTAATGGTTTGTCCGGTCATGAAATCGCTTTCACTGGACGCCAAGAACACAATCACCCCCGCCAAATCTTCCGGCACCCCGATCCTCTTGAGGCATGTATTATTGGCGATCGCTTTTAGTTGTTCAGGCGTCGTCGTCCCCCGGGGAATCTCCGTCTTCGTGTAGCCGGGTGTCACGCAGTTTACATGAATGTTGTATTCACCCAGTTCGCTGGCTAGGGCGCGCGTAAAGCCGATGATACCGGCCTTGGATGTCACATAGTGGATATAATAGGGTTTCCCGTTAAATGCCGTTCCCGAGGAAATATTGATGATCTTGCCACGCCTTTGGGCCTTCATATGTGGGATGACCGCTTTGCTGCACAGGAATACGCCCCTCAGGTTGACATCCATAAGCCCGTCCCACTCTTCGACTGAAATTTCTTCGGCTGGTTTTGTCTTTATCGTGGAAAAGACCGCTGCATTGTTGATCAGGATATCGATATGACCATATCTGTCCAACACCTGACGGGCTAATGCCTGTGTGCTCTGCTCATCGGATACATCCGTCTTTAACGCAAAGGCTTCATGGCCCTTGGCGGTGATATCAGCGGCAACAGCCTTCGCCTTCGTCTCGTTAATGTCGGCAACGACAACAGGAGCCCCTTCCTCAGCCAGCTTGCGGGCGTAGACCGCCCCGATGCCTTGACCAGCACCCGTGACGATACTCACTTTATCCTTTAGCCTCATAATCTTTCCCTCCATGAGTTGAGTTGGTAAGAACTCCGTTTTTCAGAGCCAATCTATAGCGAGTTCTCCGTTGTTTGTCAATCGAAGGGAACCGCGAAGCCGAGCAGTGAATGTGGTATTTTAAATTCTTTGGTGGCCTGGCTTTTAATTCCCAGCGGGCTAGGTCTTCGGCCTTGGCTGATAAACTCTCCGGGGCCAGTGAACATGCCTAGTCGCCCGGCCATTATACCCAATATGACGCCAGCCCCTCTTTGTAGAAACTTTCGGGGTGGAAATCTCAAATGCAAGATATGGTGAGCCGCCATTTCTGATGGATCTTCAAGATTGCGGAAGTACTACCTATTCTCTGGCCGGAATTCCCTGTAAACAGCTTTCTGGATAATTGCCTCATAAACTGAATGAAAACGCGGCAGATTGCTTCATTTCCATTTGTCGTTGACACTTGAGGGTTTTTACTACTAGAATACAGCCCGCTAAAGGTGGGGGGCTTCCACCTGATCCAATCCCGGTACCATGGGATGAATGACTGAAAACGGTTTCCGGTTGCGATATTTTCGGCCAAGCAGTTTTGCGCCTTCAGATCGGAATGTGCTCCCCTCAAGAATCTTTTTTCTGTCGCATGATATTATTCGTTTATCCACTACCATGACTGAAGACGAAAAAATACCCGCAATTGTTCACCTTTCTTACCCTAAAGGTGAACTGATAATTAAAGAAGGGGATTATGGTATCTCAATCTATAAGGTTCTAAAGGGAAATGTTCGAATCTTTAAGAAAGTGGACGACCACAAATTCACCTTGGCAACGCTGGAAAGGGGCGGGGTCTTTGGGGAGATGGCCTTTTTCAATTTCCTCCATGAGCCGAGATCCGCGTCAGTGGAGGCCATAGACGATGTTGAGCTTGAGGTGTGGCATCCTGCGCTGCTGGCTGACGAGTACAAAAAAATCTCCCCAATGTTACGATATGTGCTTAGGCAGACGCTCAATAGACTGATGACCTTGAATAAAGTAATCGGTGATCTGGCAGCTAAGAGAAAACCCACGAGCACTTAACGGTAGAGCGGGGAGGATTCAAAGGAGCTGATACAGAAGGTGGCTGGGTCGAGGTCGTGCCTCAAGGCCTTTTGCTCCTCGTTGGACGGTTGGAGTTTACTAACACACTGTTTTGTTACTCACCATAAGAGGAAAATGCTTAAGAAATGACCCTCGAAACTTTCATATATGGATACATAGTTAGAGAAGAGGTGTTTCCTGATCAGGCCACGATATTCGAGGAAGGGAAATATGGTGATTGGGTATACATTGTCATGGAAGGGAGAGTAAAGACCAAGAAGCGCACCTCAAAAGGCATGCTCACCATCAATACCCTGGGAGAAGGCTCTGTTCTGGGCGAGCTGCCCTTTCTAAGGAGAACACGCCGTACCGCATCGGTAATAGCCGATGGGGAGGTGAAATTAGGCCTGTTAGACAAGGACCGACTTGAAAAGGAATATGAGGCGCTCTCGCCGCAGTTGAAGAGTTTAGTCACAACGACGGTTTTGCTTCTGGAGAAGGCAACCACAAAGATCAGTGAACTAGCTGCAAGCTAGCTTTCTGAGGAGTGATCCTTTCAAGGGCTTTGCATTCTATTTCAGATTTCAGATAGTAGCCTTGAAATCGGACAAATTTAAGCTTACCCGAATAAACCTTTCGTTTCAAGTGCCCCAGTATTCTTTCAGCTACTTGCCAAAGACTGCAATTGCACGAAAATATAGATAAGATGGCATAGGGAAAAATCAAATCGTTTTTTACCTCAGATGAGACAAAGGAGTTGGTCACGGCAGATACGTGGTGCTGCCCAGAAGGGGGAGGGGATTGGGGCAAAAGCAGGAGTTTGATCCCGAAAAATGTCAAAAGTAAAGATTTGACCCCCACTCATGTTTAAGAGTGTCCCCTTGACACATGATGTTAGAGTTATTCAACATAGTCAACAACGTCCCCAATTTCATTCTTTGAGAGTTCCGCTATGCGGATTTCAACGGGATAAATTTAAAACGTTGGGTTCGTTAAGAAGGTTAGGAGCGTTAGCAACGCTGGACACCTTCGGTGTCGCTTGAGGACCGGGACTGTGTTCCCTTGAGGAGAAAGCCTTTTGTCTTATTGGTCTTATTGGTTCAATTGGGTGAAGTTTTCTGATTACTGCGTTCTGCCTACTGACTCCTGACTCCTGGCTCGGATTGCATGGTTGGCAAAGAAGGTTGACAGGGTGCATCACTTGTGTTACACTTAACCCAATTGTAATCGGAGGAAAACACGATGCCTGCCAAGAATCCTCGCATAAATGTGGTGCTTGATGATCCCATCTATCGATATGTTCAGTTTCTGGCTGAGAAAGATGGGGTTTCCCTGTCTACCAAGGTAAGGGACCTTATTAGAGAGGCCTTAGCAACCGAGGAAGACATATATTTGGCTGCCTTTGCTGAGGAAAGGGAGAGGTCATTAGCTGAGTCTTCGGTCCTTTCACATGAAGAAACTTGGTCATAACTAAGCCCCTGGTCCTAATACCCCTCAATGAGCTTCAACCTCATATATCATGCTGACGTGAAAAGAGTCGATTTGCCCAAGATTGATATGAAGGACAGGTCCATGATCAAAAGGGCTATCGAAGAACGTCTTGCCACTCGTCCTGAGGTTTTTGGGAAGCCACTCCAAAGGACACTCAAAGGGTACTGGAGGTTGAGGGTAGTGGAATACCGCGTGGTTTTCAAGATAGTAGAGAATGATATTTTGATCCTTGGCATTGTTCATCGGAAAGATGTTTATCAGCGAGTAAAGAAGAGGATTGAATGACTTCTCCGAGAAGGTTGGTAATGGGATCAGGTAACAGCATGTCAGCGTTGAGAAGGAAGAGCAAAGGCGTAAGGGTTCACCGCAGAGACACAGACCCGCCTGCCTCGCCAGGGCGAGAACTATGGCGGGCAGGGAGCGCAGAGGAAAGATCTCACGGAGCTTTGTGGGCGGGGAGGGGATTGTGGCAAGCGGGGAGGTTAGATCCCGAAAGATAGCAAAAGTAAAGATTTGCTCCGGCTCACTTCATGTGTGACCCTCTTGTTTTATTTAAAGCAATTTCTGCACGAGCGTGCCCTTTAATTTCAGCAATATAGTGCCCGGCGTTCTGCTTGACCTTGAATTCGCAAATGCAATATCATACTCTATAGATCAGCAAGCCTCTTAGAAAGTCCAGTAACGTTGAAGGGTGAGGGCATTGATTATAAGGTCTGCGAGTGTGGCCTGATGTGTAACGTGAGAAAGTCATCCTACCAGTATCATCACGACACGAGTTATGACCGGCATGCCATGACCGGCCACTCTCTGGACTGGGCGAATCAACCTGCTGTGCTTAAGCACTACGAGGGAATTCAGCCCTTGCACCTGCCACAGGCCATGGAATTGCCGAAGAGGTCCCTGT
>CP070673.1:4336580-4340720 GCA_020351915.1 Deltaproteobacteria bacterium | reverse complement strand
TAACAGCTTCTCGAGGCTGAAATAGGGCTCATGCTCTCTCCCTCGCACGAGGATGACGTTCTTGACTTGAGGGTGCTCTTTCAGCACATCACCGACAATGGGCAGGTAATCTATCTTCCCGTATTTCTCAGGCACGATCCAGGAGGTGGCACCGGTCAACTGGATGAGATGCTTAATCTCGTATTGCCGATACCGATCGATCAACAGGACGTTGACAGCCCCTATTTTCTGCAGGGCAAAATAGGTATAAACGAACTCATTCCAATTCGGCAGTTGCACCAGTACGCGATCCGTCGGCCTTATGCCCAGATTCATCAGGCTTAAGGCCAGCCTGTTGGCCCTGCCCCGTGCCTGGGCATAGGTAAGACGGTTCTCGCTATCGACAAAGGCCTCCTTATCGGGATAACGATCTGCGGCCCTGTCGAGTATATCGCCGAATGTCAGGCCCGCCCAACACCCAAGCCGTTTGTATCTTTCGGCATCTTCTGCCTTGTAACGCGTAAAACCCTCAAGGAAAGTCGTCACGTCCTCCTCCTTAACGCCATGATGTTTGGAGAAAGCCGGCTTCACCCCCCTCTCCAGTCCAGAGGGAAGATCCGAGTATTCGCAATGAGGGGCAAGCATTAAGGACCGGCCCGGTTTGTACGGGATCCACTTTCCCTATCAGGATCTGGACCCTACTTTTTGAATTCCGGTCTCCTTTTTTCCAGAAATGCGGTTATTCCCTCCCTGGCGGCCTCAGTGCAGGTTGTCTCGCCGGCGCCTTGATAATTGATCTCAAGGGCCTTTGCCAGGCTATCGGCTGCGGCTGCCCGGTGAATCGTATTAACGGTAATAGAAAGGGCCTCTTTGCTCAAAGGCATATTCCCGGCCATAGGCTCATGGGGCACAGCCATTTCCGGGATATCGACTTTATGGTCGGGGATTTCAGCCCTTTTTCCATGGAGGTTATGCACCTCATCTACGGCCGCTTCGATCATCTCGATGTAATCCCCTTTGATCTGCTTGACCATCCCGATATCAGCAGCCTCCTGGGCCGTAATTTTCCTTGCGAAACATATCATTTCATGAAACAGGGCAGCACCTTCCGGCCATTTTCGATAAGGAACGACACAGCCCCCGACCCCGGGCAGTATCCCTAGGGTTATCTCCGGGAATTGAAATGTGGCATGACTTAATGCAACGATACTATGGCACCTGATCGCCAATTCCAACCCGCCTCCCAAGGCCATGCCGTTCACGGCGGCCACAACGGGTTTATCCATCTGATCGATAAAGTGGGGCAGAGCGGAAGAATCCCTGGCGAGTTTGACCGCTGCCTTCTTGTCCCCAAGGGTTTTCGGGAATATGCCGATATCCGCTCCGGCGCTAAAGGCCTTCGTTCCGTATCCGGTGATCACAAAACCTTTTACGGTTGGATCGTCCGCATAGCTCTTAAGGACCGAAAGAATCTCATTATTGAGATCCTCGTTGATGGCATTCATGGCCTGGGGCCGCCTGATGGTGACGACCTTGGCGCCGTCCATGTCATCTATCAGCAGATATCGATTGAAGGACTGGTAGGCGGAAAAAGGTCGATTGGCCCGGGGAAAACCCGGGCGATCTTTTTGATACTTTTCGCTGATCCGATTCGTTTCTGCTTCACCAAGATCGCGCATGAGGTCAAATGGTCCTTTTCTGAATCCCAGGGCGACCTGACAACCGAAATTGAGGTCCTCCTTAGTCCCAATCGCCCTATCCGCGATGTAAAAGGACTGTGAAAACAGGATGCCCAGCATCCTATCCCTGACGATCTGCTTTACCTCATCGGGGACGTCCCCCTTGGTGCCCGGTCGGGGAACGGCCCATTTCTCAACGGAACGGAAGATGGGTGCAGGCCTGTAATGTGCCCCCTCCTCCATCTTGCGGGTATTTGCCTCTACGATAATGGGGTTTCCGTTGCCCATATTAACCACATAGAAGGGGCCCTGGAGCACGAATTCCTCGGCTACGGCACAGATTTGGGCCGCGGTTGCCTGATCAAGGAGGTAGCCTGCCTCATTGACCCAGTTTTCAAAGATCCTGTTAAGCATGAAACAGATGACATTGTCCGTGATCACCGGCGCCTTGCCGGTCTTCGCAAAGAACCAGAAGAGATAATCAAGCACATCCGTGGCTATCCCTTCCCAGTTAATGACCTCGACCCCCGGGCTGAACCAGGCAGGGGCAAAGAAATGGGTCACAGTGCACCTCTCCGGGTTCTTCAGTTTTGAAAAGATTCTGTCCGCAGGAATCGAGCTGGTGTTTGAGGTAAGGATAGCCCCTTCACCAACGATGCCCTCCAGGATGTCGAATATCTCTTGCTTCAGCTCGAGATTCTCGGTGGCCGCCTCTATGACCAGACTGCAATCCTTAACCTGCTCATAGTCGGTGGTATAGACGATATTTTTTAGGACGGCACTGGCCTGCTCCTCGTTCATCTTCTTCCGAGCCACGCCTTTTTCCGCATAGGAGCGAAAACGCATCTCAGCCTTTTTGAGCGGCTCTTCAACAATGTCTACCAGATAGAGCCTTTTATCCGGCATGGCGCTTCTTAGATAATATGCTATATCAGGCCCGATGGTACCGGCGCCGATAACCGCCATCTCCTCAGGCAGGGGTCTGTTCGGTCTAATCAGGAATGGGTTTGTGAAACTTTGATAAAGTGCTTTTTTCTGTTCCATCTATTATCTCTTTGGTTAAGCCGACACATGCAAGCAAGTAAGTACCCGTATAAGTCACTGTACTTTAACATGAGCCCCTCCCCTGCTCATCAATAGAAGAATTGCTCAAGTATTCATGCAAGGGAATTCCGGGACACAATATCAGATTTGCTTTAACTTAGTTACTACCATAAACCATCCCGCTGAGCGGGGTGATCCAAGCTCTGCTATGCAGGTGAGTGAGTTTTAACCTTTTATCTCTCGCCCGTCGGAGCGAAGCGAAGATCCCGCATAGCGGGGCACTCCTGAAGCCAGGAGTGCTCGAGCCCACAGGGGCCGCTGAGTAAAGTAACTACCAAATGATTGCTTACCGTTTTATGGGAGAAGGTCTTTAAGGAAAAAAGAATGCATTCTTTTTTCCTTTCTAAAACCTTTCCCATACACAATCCCGCGTAGCGTGATTGCACGCCCCAGAGGGGCAAGGTAAGCAATCTCTTGTGTATCGTGAGAGAATCTTGATTCTCTGAGTGCTCTGAGTGCTCGGTGAGAGATCAAAAACCCTTTCAGGGTCAAGAGCAAGTCACTTTTTGCGTGAGAATTCCGATTTGCAAAGAGCTCTTCTTTATGGGTGGGAGTATATGGATTCTGGGGTTGTGTGTCAATAAAGATGGGGCCTCATCATGTTGTGGCCCTATGTTTCTCGCTGATCAGGTGGTAGATCCTATGGGAAGGCGATGATATCTGATGGATCTTGTACAAAGGCCTATGGTACCTCAGTTCGATTCGAATGACTTTATTGAAGTGGACATCGTTGGGGTATCCGTTTGATATCAAACGCGCTGCGCAGGTTATGATCGATAGCAGATATCAGATCCTCAGACCCGATTATGGCTACCACAAGATCTTGGGGTTGGCGAATTGAGGATCAGCACAAACCGATTTGGGCATTCCAAGCGATCTCGCTCAGACTTTCCGCCAAGGCTAATCTAGGTAATTGCGATACAAACATTGTATAATTCAGATTACCCTGTAGCACCCTATTTCATCTTGAAGTAGTTATCTTCTGCAGAGATCATTTCGCTCGGTTCAATCTGATATTGACCTTTCAACTGCCATGTGTAATCGTCAAATTTGGCAAATTTCAGTATGCAGCTATGAGGGTAAGTCAGATGGAAAGAATAGCACGATTGAAAGAGTTTCTGAAAGATCTCTTTTCGTCACAACGACTGGCGGTTTTGGCCACACAGAACAGAAGGCAACCCTACGGGAACCTCGTGGCCTTTATGGCCACGGATGACTTGAAACATCTTCTCTTTGCCACGACTCGCGCCACCCGGAAATATGCCAATATCTCCAGAAACCCGAGGATCGCAATGGTCGTGGACAATCGATCCAACCAGGAAGCCGATTTCCATCAGGCCGCGGCGGTAACCGCGACAGGTGTTGTCAAGGAGGTAGG
>CP070673.1:4326189-4336480 GCA_020351915.1 Deltaproteobacteria bacterium | reverse complement strand
ACTATGGGATGGGTCAGACGAACTATTCAAGAGAGTGGAGAGTCTACTTTCCAAGAAATCTTCGAATCATCGTTAAATGATTAATTCCAAATGAAATACCATAAGAAGAGGTCACATTGATCGCATTTCCGTAACCTGTCTCCCTTCAGGCCCCGTGTCACAGATTGTCACGTAAATAACACCGTAACGGTCAGGAATTCCGGGGACACAATACTTATTTGTTAACGACTGAATACAAAAGCACTAGAATCTGACCATGGTGTAAATAGCGAGAGTCGTGGCTCCGGGGCTCCCCCATCATGTGACGCAGCGAGAAAACCGCCAGCTTTTACCGTCTGCCTTCATGCGGATGTTATGCGGTTATAGATGAAATAGCTTTTATCTTGCCAATAAAAAACTAGTCCAGATCCAAATTCACTTTACACTGATTACATCTTGCAACGCCCCGGAAAACTTTATTGCCGCATTCAGGACAAATATAGCGGGCTTCTTCATCTTGAATCCATTTTTCAGTACCAACCTCTCGCCAATACGGAATAGCCCGCAAAATAACCTTTTTGCCAACAGTCATGGGAAAATTTTCAATATACTGACAGGGAAATTCATCGCATTGATGACATCCGGTGTAACCTTTCTCTCTTGTGCAGGCCCTGATCTCACACTGTCGGCAATGCATAAACAGCTCATCTGATAAGCAGCCATGGCATTTCATATCTTCTAGTGATAAATTTTCACTATTAGGAAGTTTGCCTATGTCGGGAACTTCTCCCTTGTAAAGACTCACTAACCGCTCCTTGAATTTGTGATTATTATCACGGTGTGCGATATAAATGGCACAGACTCCGCAATAAAGACCACAAGGTGCAACAAAATCCGGATTTATCTTCATAATTCTATTCCCTCCTGATGTACCATCTTCTTATACTACAAATGCATAACATGGAGTTCACCGGCGGCCAACGGAAGTCGAAAAAGGAAAGGGGCGCCAAACTACCACAAAATGTAAAAAAGCGCAGATTGGTTGTCCGGTGGAACGTTCGGTTGGGCTGAGCACTATCGATTCAGGCAGTGTCCACGCCAAAAATCGTGACATTCCAGTGAGTCTTTGAAATGGAAAAATTCTATATTCCTAGCTTACCGTATACAAACTTTTATAAGAGAAAGTTCCGGACACTGCCAAGTAATGTATTGTTTAGGACCGGTTAACAGAGGCATATCACCCACGATTCTAACGGTTTCAGTCGGATCCAGGAACTCCATGACAACAACTATGATCGGGCAGTCGGCGTCCTCATATCTTTTCCTCTTTGCTTCTGACGAGAGAAGTAACAGATGCTACTCCCGTCAATATTGCTCCTGCTATGTAGGCATAATTTAATCCTTCCAGGAAAAGAACAGCCTCAGAAGGCACAAGACTGGCCTTTTGGAGGATGTATGACGGGGCAAAAGCGTAGAGAACTGCTCCTGCCGTGGTAATGCCCAAAACCATGCCGACATTTCGCATCGTTGCCAGTATCCCCGACGCGGTGCCGAGATGAGGCTTTGGAACGCTCCCCATCACAGCGCTGTTATTTGGGGATTGGAAAATCCCCGTGCCAACACCAAATAATGCTAATCTCCATAATACGTCTATTGAAGTGGCGGAAGCGGACAATTGGCTCATAAAACAGAGGGAGAGTGCACAAGTGGCAGCACCCAGGCAGGCCAAAACTCTCGTACCGACGCGATCAGAAAGGGATCCACTAAAAGGAGCGACTGCCATGACAGCCAACGGGAAGGAGGTCATGACAATGCCTAATTTATCCGGAGTATAGTGCAGTATTATTTGAAGATAGAATGGTGTCAGAAAAACCATCACGTACTGGGACATAAAATTTAATAGAGCGCTGATATCAGCAAAAGTGAAAGCCACATTGCGAAAAAGGCTCAGCCTTAGCATCGGTTGGGCAACCTTACTCTCTACCCTAAAGAAACCGATACCGGCCAGAACTGAAACAAAAAGAACAATGCCATTGGCGTAACTTAAACCCGAGCCTTGAAAGCGGTTGATAAACAGAAGAAAAGAGAACAGGGAGACAAAAGCAGCAAGTGCCCCGAGTATGTCTATCCTCCTCGGCTGCCCCTTTAATTCAGGGATAACCTGTCGAGCCCAGAGCAAACCTATGATGCCGATAGGAATATTTATCAGAAAAACAAAGCGCCAGCCCAACCAGAAAGTAATAAACCCACCCAAGAAAGGGCCTACAGCTAGACCTGCCGAGATGCTAATGGCATTGATACCCAGGGCTTTGCCACGCTCTGTAGGTGGGAAGGAAGCGGTTATAATGGCAAAAGGCACCGACATCATCATTCCTGCAGCAAGTCCTTGAACAGCCCTGAAAATGATAAGCCAGTGTATTGTAGGAGAAAGGCCACACAAGCCGGAAGCAATGATAAACCCGGCAAGGCCCCACAAGTATACTTTTTTATAGCCCAGGATATCACCCAGGCGACCATAGAATAGGAGTAAGCTGCTAATGGTAAGAAGGTATATCATTGGAACCCATTGGGCGGTGGAAATTTGAACGCCGAAAAACTGGCTTATAGTGGGAAGGATCACATTGACTATGCTGGCGTCGATAGGCCCCATGATACTACCTAACATAACAGAACCAAGCACGGAATAACGTCTTGCATGATGCTCATCGATAGGTTCTTCATTCATTTTCAAGGTCTCTTTGGGCAGATGGGGTTTGACATCTTTTTTTGATAACTTGTTAATTGTTGATTTCCGAAATAACCACTGTACGTTAGCTCACAGCCGTGTGATGATAATTAGATACAAACTTATTCTTCTGCGTCACATTTTCTACCTCACGTTTTTGAGATGAACGGAAGCCCAATGCAAGGCGTCAGCCGCCCGCCGGATGTGCTCAGAGCGATACAAGTACCAGAACAACCGCCAATGCAAGAACCGCTGACATGCTCCGCCGATTAGGCGGGGCGGCTGCACGCGATGTTAGCCGGCCCACGGACCTGGAGACAACGCCGCCATTGCCCCGCAACACCACTAATGGAGAGCGGCGTGTCGTGTTGCTGTAACGTTGTCCTGTAAAGATATTGCGCCGCTCTCCGTCGCACACAGAAGCTGGGCGCTGAGGCCCTACTTTTTGCGTCAACTGTCTCTGCCTACTCGGACAGGCGCCGCTACTGTCCAGGTGGGCGATATTCAACGGTCTTTTTGACCACCTGGTCAACCTCTTCGGGTGTGAGAAGAACAACGGTCTTGACCTTGACCGCCCCGCTGGCGTTGGCTACTAGAGAGCCGGCACTGGCGCTCACATTGTCCGGCGCATCTGCAATGAGGTAAAAGTCGTTGTCGCCAAAGGCAAAATAGTACGCCTCCAGCGTTCCACCCAGACTTTTTACCAGCTGTTCCGTCGCCTCCCGTCGTTTAGAGCCTCCCTCCTTAAGGAGCCCTTTTAAACCTTCTTCGGTATACGAACCGTGGAAGAGATACTTGGACATGGGACACCTCCTGCTGTTAATGTTTTCTCAATGTCATCATCAAGACGCGAACGTCCTCTCCCTTACCTGGGAGCTCATTATTGGAGCTTACTCATAAATGAACCACCCCCTTTCAAACGCACGCTGACCGGCGGGCTAACGGTACGAGTCAGGCGCTCCCTCGACGCGTAGCCTACACGCGGTTTTTGGACCTTTGATCTGATTGCTTCCGTAAACCACTTCGGCGGTCTACGCCTTGTCCATGTTGCAAAGCGCCATTTCTCTCCAACATAAAAATTCCGATAAGCCTGAACCGGATCGCCCGGCACCTTATAGGCTTCAGGCATTGCCTGGGCAAATTCCGTAAGTCCTCTGTCGGGGAGAGGTGGAGGCGAAAGTTCGCGAGCAACGGACGCTGATTCATGATCGATGCTCTTTCGATATCGGAACAGGAACTCCTCATTCAGGTGCAACGTGAGCTTGCGTAGCCACGTCCAATTGGAAAGGGACCGACCGGCCCAAAGGGTGCAGGGATGTTTCGTGTGAGTGGATTTGTAAGGTGTCTCTGCGCCGTTCTGATTCAGAACGGTGCAGAGCATTTGAGTTCCCTCAAGAATCATCTTCGCAACGTGTTGGTCGGCGTGGTACCGTGCGCACGTTCTGATATCCCTGTCGAGTACGAAGATATTCATGGTATCTTGCTTCTAGCTATAGGCCCAACCCGCGCTTCAGCCGCGGCGCTATCTTACGATATTCTGAAACGTTCGGCCATTCTTTCCAAACGTGCGCCGATTTGCTTCGCCGCGTCAACGGCGTCGACTGCAAGCGCTTGTTCAAGGGTAAATGGCTTCCTATGGCTGTACTGTTTGTCCTCCCTATGACAGATCAGTTATCCTTGATTGTGTTTGAGAAACGTTCCGCGCTCATACTCATCAAAAGCGATCCTCAGTTCCTCTTGGGTGTTCATCACAATAGGACCATACCAGGCGACCGGCTCTCTAATTGGTTTCCCCGATATCAGCAAGAATCGCAATCCTTCATCCTCGGCGGAAATGAGTACTTCATCACCATCCTCGAAAGCAACTAGGTTTTCAGGCTCTATGAGACATTCCCGCTTGAAATCAAAGTAGTTTCTGCCCTCTACCTCATATCCATATGGGTCTCGCTCTGGCTCAAAGTACCCCTTCCCCTCTATCACATACGCAAACACAGTGTACGCTTTTCCCACCCGATGCGCAAAGCTGGTTCCTGGCGGCACCGTGACGTCCAGATGTTCAGGATCAATGACGATGTCTTGCACCGGCCCCTTGATGTCATTGATCTCCCCGCAGATGATCCTCACTGTCACGCCATTATCCAATCTAATCTCTGGAATCTGTTGATGTTGCACATCCCGGTAGCGAGGCGCCATCATCTTGTGCGAAGCTGGAAGATTAGCCCATAACTGAAATCCCCACAGCGCCCCATCTGCTTGGCCTTTCGGCATTTCCTGATGGATAATGCCACTGCCCGCTGTCATCCATTGCACGTTCCCTGATTTGATCACTCCTTTGTTGCCCAGGCTGTCGCCGTGCTCAACTTCACCGTGCAGTATGTAAGTGATTGTTTCGATACCACGGTGAGGATGCCACGGAAAACCGCGCATGTAATCATCTGGGTTATTCGAATGGAAGTCATCGAGGAGGAGAAAGGGATCAAACTGGGGTACGTGTTGGTAACCGAATACTCTTTTAAGGTGCACTCCGGCACCTTCAAGTGTGGGTTTGCTCTTCAGCACTTTTCTTATCTTTCTCACTGCATCCATCTTAACCCTCCGATTTAAAGCCGCCTAACACGCAGGTGAGCAGCGGCGGCTTATAGCCACAAGCTATCACAATGCAGAGCAATTTTAAGAATACCTATAATTGCAGAGTCGCGGGAGAATAGCCGTCTGTTCTACTTGCTGGTTATATGGCATTTCCTATTTATTTTGATCAATTTTATCCCAAAGGTATTTAAAACCAGGCGTCAACTCTTCATTTAAGTCCATGGGAAGCATAGTTTTCAGAGGAAATCCAATATTCATAAATCCGCCCGTTTTAAAAAGATTTTCTGTCACGTAAAATATCAAACTGGCAGGCATCCCTATTCCTATTTCATGCTCCGAAATTGCCGCAAATGCTCGATCACCAGCACCTGGTATTACAACCTGTGGTTTCTGCGTAACGAATGGAATTAAGCCTCCTTTTATACAAGATTCTTCAAAACCCTCAAAGGAAGAAGTCGGGACATATTTGTGCTCATAACTTAATGCTTGTATGATATGTGTTATTTGTACACCATCACAATAAATCAATACGGAGTCAGGAATAAATGCCGTTCCTGTTAACGGTGAACATATAAAGCCAACATATTGTTTAGGGTTTGTAATGTATTCATCTCCCAGAAGTTTTGAGAACGCTTTGAGTCTTTGCTCTTCGGCTTCAATATTCTTATGCCACCCCTGGCGTACTTGGCTTTCGATGATTTCCTCCATAGTTATGTCTTCCCACCTATGCATTGCTGTTGCAGGTGTGCAAAGATTATCTTCAGAAGTCATGGCGACAGTTGACCCCCACCGACGTATCTGAGTAAAGGCTTGACATAAGGCCATTTTCTTTCCTAAGGTGGATGGCCTCATTGCATTTTCAGGAATCTCATCAATACCCTTTATATACTTTATCGCGATTGGATACGTGGAAAGATGAAGTTTATGGTATATATCCTGTCCCTGAGTTCTGTACTCTTCTATAGTTTTCATCTCGCCTCCTTCGATGCCCTTTCTAATTATCTTTACTCGACCATATAACGCCTGAGATCAGCGGCGCGCTTTTTCGCGTCCGCTGCATTGACTCGTTAGGCCTACTATCGTGACTCTGGATAAACGGATTTCTGTAAAGTGAAGAACCAGGCAGCTACCAATTTAATCCAGCAGGACAAAACCATATCGGTTTTGAATATCATCTTTACTTTGAAGGACATCACATGGTAGCCCCAGGTTGCGTGCTGTTTTGTATACGTCAATGCTAAAACTTTGGTCGCAAGGTCTCACCTTATCCGGGGTTGGGCAAGGCTTTCTTTGTTGAATAGCGCAAACCTTACAGAGATTACAGGTTCGAATTGCAAAAGCGAAATAGTACCCATCAAGAAAAGCAGTTCTTTCGATTTCAAGAACCGCGATACTTAGTTCTCTTGCATCATGCGCGTGGATCACTAGGATATTGTTATAGCTCTTGACCATTTCAACTCGCTCTTGATAGGTAGTGTCTCTGGTGTCGCATCTTATACTATTCTGAAAAAAATCTTCACAACCCCATCGACACTTCAAGATAGCCCTAATATCAAAAAAGATATCCTGAGGTGAAATGATCTTTGCATTAACCGTCTTGAGTGACTTTGCCAAATCGATATATTTCTCGAATTCCTGCAACTTTCCCCTTCCTTTGATCTTTGCGTCTCCCGTTTACTTTCACACCCTCTGGCTTCACTTGCTGAAGGTGGCGCTATTGCAATGCGCGTTACCAAAGCCGCGCGCGTAACACTCCACATCACTTGCCGGAAGGGAAATCAGGTATCTAACGAAGCCCAGAAATATTTAGCAACCATGATCTGGATAATTGCAAAACCGCAGTGGCCTTCCGGTCAAGTGCAGCGCCATGTTCGGCACTGATGTTGGATAGTAGATGAATTTTGCTCAGTACGTGATGCTTTCCCTTATTTCGTAATGCTGTGATCTCTCATCATGCCTTGAAAGCACGTTCCTCGCTTTATCAGGCACATAAGATTTTTCGTAATCCTCACCAGCAAATTGCTTCACTGCCTCCAAAGAATCAAACTGCATAATTGTAATAAACTCAACCTCGTTGCTTAGTTGCCGTCTTAAAAGCTGAATTCCACGATAACCTAATACATTTTTAGATGCAATTGTAGGAAAAATCTCAGTCTTAAGGAGATTTTCATATATGTCTGCATTTTCTAGTGTCGTCCAGCCATGCCAGATTCTGGATATCATTTTTCCACCTCCTTTTCTTAGATTAATTATGCCGAACGCTCGAACTCATCAGCCCGAGCTTTTGCGGGTCTGGTGGAGTGAGTGGTTGTGCGGCTCGATCACGATGCCATAATAAAGAGCGAGGAAACCGGTGCAATCTATCACGTCATAAGCCTAACTATTCGAGAAATTTAGGTGGAAAGGGAGGTTCAACGACTGGCAACTTTCCAGGAACAATCATGACAGTCGAAGTTCCATGCGCGAGAATCTTGCCGCTTTCGTGGGTTACCTGTGCTTCCGCATAGCCAAGAGTTTTGCCAAGCGTGATTTGGTGACCCTTAGCCATTATTTTCCCATATACCGCAGGCGCAAGGTAATTAAGCTTCAGATCCACCGAGGTGAGCCCTCCATTTTCATCTTCGATTCCGTAGAAGATAGCCCAAGATGCTGCTGAATCAATTATTGATGCAAACACTCCACCATGAACTAGACCAAAGGGTTGTAAGTGTCTCTCCTCTAGATCGATTTCAAAGAGTGAATATCCAATACCAATCTCACGAATCTTCATAGAAATTAGTGCGAAGTAGGGAGAGCTATTTATGACACTGACAAGCCTTTCAACATGTTCTGGATTTGGTGTTTTCATACACCTTCCTCAAATGAAGAGCCTTTGGGAAAAAGGTGACGTTATTTCAATGTCATTGGACAAGCAACAACACAATTATCCAACAAACTCATAAGCCGCTGCATTGAGTGGTTCGCTGTGACCCTCCTATTGTTGTTTCCCCTTTTCCCAGTACGTTTTGTATTTCCCTATCTGTGCCTCAAGCCCTATTGGTTTCCCATTCAACTGCGTCCAAAAGGAATCTAGGATGATGCCCGACATGTCGTCCGGATGATATATTTCCAGCTCGTTGAAATATCGGGAGATACGAGAACCTTTCCAGAGCGCCCAATTATTTCTGATCCACATCCCCAGGCCAAAGTGATATTTGATCATGTCGGATTCAGAACCGTGCGTAATCTCCTCGACCAGGTCAGGGTGAAGCATCTTTTGCAGTTCAGAAAGCGCATCGTTTAGATCTTTCGGTATGTAGAAACCGAAAGGTGCATTCGGGTCGGGTGTTGGATTCAGCCTGTACTTATCTTCCTCTGCCGCCATGGAAAGTATGGGTATCATGGCTAACACAGGCAGAAGGATGAGTAATTTCCTCAACATTTTCTTATGAAATTCCTTGTGAACCTAACGTGCTGCTCAAAGGCGGCGCGTTGTTAGCGCCGTGCCTTGCAGCAGCACGGTTATGGGTCATAACGGCCCAATGGTTGAGGAAGACTTTATTCATTTTTATATCAAGGTGCTCATTGTGGATCATTGGTTGCTGCATTTTTCTCATCTTTTTTCAAATAATATAAGATCATTTCACAACCATATACCAAATCATAGGTATGCCCCACTAACTCTACGAAGTGCCTTGAGTGGGTCATAACCTCAGGCAAATCTTTATCTGGGTCACCAGTGATTTTAATATTGCGGGTAAAAAACAACCATGATGGCTTCTTTGGGGTATTTTGATCAATGCCAAAATCACCGAATTGCTTTGAAATTGATAGTATTTCCGTAAGCTTTTCATATAGAGCAAAATTTAAAGAACTGTCGAAAAACTCAAAATGGATGCCGTATAGAACTTCTGAAGGATAGATTGTTAATTCGAAATGCACGTTTTCACAATACTGTCGTATATGATCTAAATGTATCTCGCCAATATTACATATCTTGATTATATTCTCAGCATAACCGGTGACTTTAAAATGCCGCAAAATGTCTATTTTTCTTTTGTCAGGATCGTCAGTGGATATTACGCTTTCATGAAAAAAGTTTGAGCCTGTGATTTCGAACCAATCACTTATCTGGCTTCCTATACTATCATAAAGCCTGTTTCTCCTTATCTTGGTCACTCTCCGGATACTTTCTTGTCCTGTAACAACAAGTAGAATTAGAATCACAGCCGCTGTAATGTTAGTCAATGATACCGAAATATCACGAAGGTGTTTTATTCTCTGGGGATCACATTCAATATTGAAACAGGTAAGGAATGGAAGTAAAATAACGAAAACATGAAAGAAAATTAGAAGAAAGGAAATAGTTATTAAAGCCCTGCGGTATAAAGGCCCCAAATGATATCTTAAGAAAGAACCTACAATTTCACTCATAGTTCTACCTCTTTTTTAGGACTTATATAGCATGAAAATCGTACGCTTGAAAATAGCTGAGCCCATAACTAGGTTTTGAAAGCCACAGTCTGCCTCGTTTCACACCACTCTGATTTCGTGGTTAAGGGTTTCCGGAACCGCTCGCCTCTTCATCAGCTTCATCGGGAAAGACGTCCAGTAGTTCTCCGCGTCTTCGATTGAATCCCACTCGTAGAGCCCCTGAAATGCCCCAGTCTTTTGGCCAATCATCCAGGTCTTCGACCGGAATCCCGGCTGTGCCACAATGAACGGTATTGGGATCAAGGAGAGAAAGCGATTCGTCTTGGCAGCGAATCTCGCGAATCTAAACCGTACGATGAAAATGGCTCCCGGCTTTTCAGGCTGATCCTTTGAAGGATGGAGAATGACTTTCCTGAAGACCACAAAATCCTCATCATCGCCGTGTTCAACTCCACTGATACAGTCTTTTATGAAATGAACGCGACCCCAAAGGCTGAGAACCGTAGCGCGAGCCACCAATAAGGGTGGGAATTGGCTGATCTTCGACATTCCGTTAAATCTCTTTTGGACCAGAGGAGAACCTAA
>CP070673.1:4323234-4326089 GCA_020351915.1 Deltaproteobacteria bacterium | reverse complement strand
CGTTTTAACTTTAGAAGTGTGGATGGGCGGATCACCCTTCACTGCTTTTGGGAAATACAGATGACAATCACGCTAGAATCTTTTACAGTAGTAAATCGGTAAAAGCATAAGCTGTGGTAACGGAGGATTCTATGAAAGTCGTAAGAAGTACATGTGGCTTCTGCTATGCTGGTTGTGGAATTCTTGTTCATGTTGACAACGGCAAACCGGTAAAGATAGAAGGTGATCCTGAAAGCCCGGTGAATAAAGGCCTATTGTGTGAAAAGGCACTGGCCTCTCTTGAGTACCTTTACCATCCTGAGCGACTGCGATATCCGCTTAAAAGGAAAGGAAATCGAGGAGAAGGGAAGTGGCAAAGGATTTCATGGGATGAGGCCCTCGACATAGTCTATGAGAGATTGCAGGCCACTAAGGAGGCATCCGGCCCAGAGTCAGTTGTCTTTATCCACGGAGCTGCAAAAGGCCTTCAAGAGGCCTATCTCAGGAGATTTACCAACGTATTTGGTACGCCCAATCTGGCGTCCATGGGACATGTCTGCTTTCTGCCGCGGAAATTCGGATCAATGATGACCTTTGGGTATAATCCCAGTGCAGACTATGATTATCCCCCTCGCTGCATAGTGGTGTGGGCCTCGTATAAGTCAAAAATAGCTGAATATCAGAAAACCCTGGACGCCAGGAAAAACGGAGCAAAGCTCATAGTCATTGATCCGAGGAAAACCGAGCTTGCCCGGCAGGCAGATACGTGGGTCCGATTGCGCCCCGGCACTGATTTAGCCTTGGCCTTAGGCATGATAAATGTGATCATTAAGGAGGGACTGTATGACAAACCCTTTGTAGATGAGTGGACAGCAGGCTTCGATCAGCTCAAAGAGCATGTAAAGGATTATCCGCCAGAACGGGTGGAGGAGATCACATGGGTGGAAAAAGGCACAATCGAAGACATGGCACGGGCATATGCAAACACGAGCCCTGCGTGTATTCAGATGGGAAACGCCTTCGAGCATACCATCAATAGCTTTCAGACAGTCCGGGCTATCTCCATTTTAAAAGCTCTTACAGGAAATCTATCGGTCCCTGGCGGTGAGGTCTTCCGGGAACCCCTGCCCATCCCTGATCGGTATGCCCCTGAACTGACACTGGACCATATGCTCCCACAAGAAAAAAGGAGGGTAAGGCTGGGTTCAGATCATAGGTTCGCGCCTTTTTACCAGTATGGTCACCCCCCTGCCATAATACGCGCAATGGTAGAGGGAAAACCGTACCCGGTGCATACGGCCTATGTCCAAGGGGCCAACCTGCTGATGACATACCCCAACGCCAAAAAGGTGTTCGAGGCCCTTATGGGACTTGATTTTTTGGTTGTCGCCGACCTGTTCATGACACCGACCGCTGCCCTTGCAGACATTGTGCTCCCAGCAGCAAGTTATCTGGAGTTCGACAGTATTGTCAACCCACCTTACTATCCGATTGCCCAGGTTCAGCAGAAAGTGGCTGAACTAGATGAATGTTGGTCAGATTTTAAGATATTGAATGAGATGGCAAAGAAGATGGACCTGGGGGAGTACTTTTGGGAAGACGAGTGCGGATTCCTGGATGTAATCTTAAAACCCATAGGCATCGACTTTGATGAGTTCAGGGAAAGAGAGACATTGTCTGGAGATAAGGAGTATTACCACCACAAGTTAAAGGGTTTCGCCACCGCTTCGGGAAAAGTAGAGCTATTCTCTGACCGGCTCCGTGAGTGGGGCCTTGATCCCCTTCCCGCATACTATGAGCCTCCGGAGGCACCTTACGGTGACCCAGAATTGGCAAAGGAATATCCTCTGACTCTTACATCCTGGAAATCCGAATACTACAGGCACTCTGGGCACAGGCACATAAAGGCACTCAGAGAATACCATCCTGAACCCCTCGTGTATATCCATCCGGATACCGCAACTGAATTAGGCATTACCGAAGGGAATTGGGTCTGGATAGCCACCAAGAGAGGCCGCATAAAGCAAAAGGCCGCTTTTTCTGAAGACATAAATCCTCGGGTGGTAGGAGTGGACTACGCATGGTGGTTTCCAGAAATGGGAGCAGATCAACTATATGGCTGGAGGGAATCAAACATAAACATCCTCACCGATGACAATCCCCCGTATAATAGAGAATTAGGAAGCACCAATCTCCGAGGGATCCTCTGCAGAGTATACACATAGACCCCGGATCTCATCCAAAGACAAGAGGTTCTAATTGGTTTCTGTGGCGTTCTTTGTGTAAGGAAACACTAATTCCATTGAAGTTATCCCTTTTTTGTACTACATAAAGTTTCATAGGGAAGAGAGCATAAAACCACCCTACCCTACGTGATTTTTGGCTAAGATCTGAATCCCGTGGTGTTTACACTCAAATGCTAACAAGATGGGAGGGCCGAGATGAAAATCGACATCTTCAACCACATCTTTCCCAAGATCTACTTCGACAAGATGATGGAGGTTGCACCGAACCATAAGGATATGGGTAAGCGAGTCCGAGGAGTGCCCGTGCTGTATGACTTGGAAGCACGATTTCGTGTCATGGATCAGTTTGACGACTATGCCCAGGTGATCTGCCTGGCGGCTCCACCCCTAGAGGTATTAACCGGCCCTGAACTCAGCCCCCACTTGGCCAAGGTTGCAAACGATGGCATGGCAGAATATGTGGCCAAGTATCCTGAACGGTTTCCCGGCTTTGTTGCCTCTATGCCCATGAATAATCCCGATGCAGCCCTCAAGGAGATGGACCGCGCCATAGGTGAACTCAAAGCAGTAGGCGTTCAGTTTTTCTCTAACGTAAAAGGGGCGCCCTTGGATCTCCCTGAATTGAAGCCC
>CP070673.1:4305757-4323134 GCA_020351915.1 Deltaproteobacteria bacterium | reverse complement strand
TTCCTTCTCGGTGAGCCCCCCGGCCACCTCATCCAATAAGATCAGGCTCGGCTGGGTTGCCAGGGCTCTTCCCAGCTCCAGTTTCTTGCGGTTTAAAAGGGATAGGCCCCCCGCAAGGGTATCCTTCATGGAACCCATATCGACCAGCTCCAGGATGTCATGGATCTGCTCCCGGGCGTGGCGCTCGCTCAGACCCCCGCCGTGCATGGCACCGACTAAGAGGTTCTCGTACACGGTGAGCTTGTCAAAGGGACGGGGGATCTGGTAGGTCCGGCCCATGCCCAGGTGACACCGCCGGGCCGGGGATTCATCGGTGATGTCTTTTCCCAGAAAGGTGATGGTTCCGCCGTCTGGCTTAAAGACCCCGGTGAGCAGATTAAACGCCGTGGTCTTGCCGGCACCGTTGGGGCCCATGATGCCCAGGATCTCCCCTTCTTTCGCCTCAAAAGACAGCTGCCTGACTGCCTCCAGTTGGCCGAAGTTCTTCTGCAGATGGTCTACCACCAGGATGTCGGTCATGGGTAATCTCTCCGTTAGGGCTTTCTACCTCCTCCAAATGGACACTACAGGGGCTTCTTTGCGTCTATGAGCGGTTGCTGATCCCCTGTTGTCAAGAAGAGCTTATCAATCATTATCTCGGGGCCTTCCCTTCTCATCCCAACCCCGCACGCTATAGTAGTCTGCAAGGAGCTGCTCCATCTGCCCCCTGGCGATCACCTTACCGGTTTCAGGCAACGCTTCCGTGTAAAAGCGATTTGGTAAGTGATCTTCTTCTGGACTGAGTCCTTCTCTAATGTTGAACCGCCGCGTGTTGTTGGTTATAGCGCCTGCTATGGATCTCATACGCTCCCTATCCATCTCCAGGTCTGTGATACCCTTAATCACGGTGGCCAGTTCTTCCCATTGATACAGGTCTCGGTAGAAGCGACAGAGAATGAGTGAATCGAAAATGGTCAATCGATCCTCCCATTCTGCGAACATCTCCGCCTTACCTTCAATCTGATCCGGGTCTATCATATTGGCTAACTCAGGTTTATAAAACGTGGCCCTGAGGTGGCAAGCACCCCGATCAGATGTTCCATAGGCAAGCCCCATACCCTTCAGTATCCTGGGGTCGTATCCTGCCGGTTCCATTCCTTTGACATGGATTGCCTGGTCTTCCATATTCCAGGCCTTTGCCACGGTCTTGATGCCCTTGGCCAAGGTGTCCCCAATACCTCTCCGGTAGACGATGTCCTCCAGAAGACCGGCGATCTTGTCTACCTGGCCGTAGTCGATATCATGATCGATCTTTCCCTGGCGGGACGCCTCAATGGTGAACGCCACCAGATTGCCAGCACTTATGGTATCAAGACCCAGACGGTCGCAGATGTCATTCAGGTAAGCTATTTCCTCGATACTGTCTACCTCGCAGAGCCCTCCCAAGGCGTAAATGGTTTCGTACTCAGGTCCCTCGATCTTGAGCCCCTTATGCCGCCCCTGTTTCACCGTAGCCAGTCTCCCGCAGGCGATGAAGCACCTTCGGCAGGCATTAGGGAGAACCTTCAGACGCTCATGTAGGGCTGGCGCATTGATGTTCTGTTGGTGTTCGGCCTGACCCTTATGCCAGTACCGGGTCGGAAAGCTGCCAACCCCGCTCATCACATCAACCATCATGGGTGTACCCATGTCCTTATAGGCCAGTACACCCTTGTCGTTCCTGTTCCGCTCAGAGAAATCCCTTGCAAAGGCCTTCACCAGGCCGGGATCGGCCAAATTCTTCTTCCTATTGCCCCAAAAGGCGATGGCCTTGACGCCTTTCGCCCCCAATACCGCTCCTACACCCGTGCGGCCGGCACTCCTCCAATAGTCGTTTTCGATGACTGCAAAGGCCACCCGGTTCTCCCCTGCGGGCCCTATGCACACGACACCGCAGTTCTTGACATCGGGCCGGTTCTCCTTGATCCAGGCCTTGACTCGGTCTTCGGTCGTAAAGGAGTCGAGTCCCCAGAGGTCCTGAGCGGAATGGAAAAAGGCTCCTTCCTCACAGACCTCCATCCACACAGGCTGAGGTGAGGCTCCCCTGATCATCACGGCATCGTAGCCTGTCCTTGCCATATACTCCGCTGCAGTACCCCCTGAATAGGATTCCGAATAGTAGCCTGTCTGTGGGGACTTCGTGAAAACCGCATGGCGACACGAACCCCAGATCGCCGTGTCTGTCACAGGGCCAGTAGCTATGATCAGGTGATTCTCCGGGGATAAGGGATCAACCTGCGGAGGATTATGCTGAATTAGGAGATGGGTGGCCAAACCTTTGCCACCCAAGATTCCGCACAAGATTTCGTCAGGGATGGGATTGATGGCAAAGGATTTCTTGTTCATATCGATCTCTAGCAGCCTATTGTAAAAACCCAACATATGTCGCATATCCTTTCTTAAGATAATTGCGATACTATTGCGCTCGCAGCATGCATGTCAGACGTCTAGGTAAACAGGGGCCCCCGTTCGCTTGAGACAGACACCGTTACCCTTTCATGCCTTGAGGGGTCGGAAATTCGTCGATGCCACCACTATGGACCGCAAGAGATTCCGTTCTTTTGGATGAATGTGAATCAGTCATACTGCACGAGTTCTATGGTCACCCCCTCTGGGTCCTTCATATACGTAGCCCAAACACCTGGACGGAGGTTCTCGGGAGGGCAGTGAAACCGAACCCCCGCATCGGAAAGATGCTCATAGAGCTGGTGTATGTTCTTAACGGTAAGGGCAAAGTGGGTGAGCCCGAAGTCACACTGGCGCTTCGGACCGCATTCGTCTCCGGCCGGCGTGTGGTATTTAAACAGTTCAAGCCGCGTTCCAAAACCCTTGAGCATAACAACGTGAGCGTCCGCATCGGATAGCCCAACTACCCTGGACAGGCCTTCCCCGCTATAGTGGTCTCTGTCCCAGTCAACCTCAAAACCCAAAAGGTCCCGGTAGAACTTCAGCGCTCTATCCAAGTCCCTGACGGAGATAGCCACATGGTGCCATATTCCCTCCATCGCATCGGCAGACATAACGGTAACTCCCTTTTGTGCCCTGCTGCTGCCCAGTCATCCAGATGCATAAAGCTCTACGTCAAGGCGCGCAACTGGACAGCAGCCAATCTAGAGTAACTTACTGAAAGAACTTCAAGAGGTATAACTAACTTGATTACACTCATTCATTTCAGCCCGCTGAAGGGACTTGTCGAAACCGCTCTCAGCTGAGTTCACCAAAATCAGGGCGCGTCAGTTTCCCTATCCTCCCAAAGTGAAGTGCACAGTATTATTGGCCTACGCCTTGATACCGGCCATCTCCTCCAGCAACTTGACGAGACCGAAGAAATCGAGTTCTCCCTTTCCTTGTGCCTTCATGGTCCCGAGAAACTGGCGAACGAGGGAGGTGATGGGCATGGGCATCCCCATTTTACCCAGACCAATCCATCCTAGTTTCTGTTTATCCGCCACACTCTTGCTGTTTTCAGCTCATCAAAAGGCATTGTCTTTCTACAAAAAACTTTTTGCGCATCTAGGCAAGAGAAGAGGAACCATGGTAAACCCCAAAGTCTTTCACCGTAGTTCCTCGCTATGCTGGAGGCTATTGGGGAAGTGGGAAAACCAGCTCCGCCGTTTTCTTGATGTAAGGATTCTGTTTGTTGTAAACAAGTTCAAGCTCCCAAGGCCACTTCTTCCCCTTGACCCATTGCCCCCCACCAGTGGCGTGCAGCAGTAATTCTCTTTTTTGTACTTTACGTGCCCCACCATGGTGTCCATATCGGTATCGGCTATGGCCCGCTGGATCGTTTCTTTGTCGAGGGTGCTTGCTCTTCGCAGGACATCGACTACGATCACGCAGCCGGCATACTCATAATCAAGAGCCGCAAGCGGTGGCTTCCCCGTAGCCTTTGTCCGTGCGTCACAAAGATCTTTGCCGCTGGCTTTTTGAATGGAGAAATAAAAGGTGACATTATGTATATATTGGTTCAAAAGACCTGTCAACTTCAATTTCATGGCAGGAATATCTTTTTTTGAGTGCCATTCATCCCCGCCTTAAAAGGCAGGGCATTCTGGCATTTTTCATAAAGAAAACGGCGGGTATCGCAGCACATGGTGTAATAAGTGTGTAAGATTTTGAGATCTATCATGGGGTGAAGGTTGTTAGCTTCATTACCTTAACTTTGTAACCAAGGATTGACAGCCGTTTAGGAACGTTATAAGCTTATAGGGGGTCAACACGATGAACAGGATACGACTCAGATTGCTGAACTTCATGAAATGTGGAACAGACCTTATCCATATTGATCAACGATATCTGGTGAGCAACCCATACCGCCTATGTTAGAAGTTTTCGTATAGATTAGTGGCTAGCTCAGAACTTGATACATGTACGACAGATTGTTTTCGATGAATATTCGGTGTTTCGAGGAATTGTAGGGATGGTAAAGGAGCTCCGTAAGCAATATGAACTATCAAGGAACTCACACCTCAATACTGATGAGAAAACCAATCCCTCAAATCCTCCCAAATCTAAGCTCCCCGAGGTGGAGCAGGTTCAAGCAGGAAGTGAGTTTTCCCTCGGCCCGGGGCTCGGGTGCATACCCTTGGATTCTCTCCATCATCTCATCTCTTTTCATGGATATTTGACCACCGGGGCGTTCATTGGCCTGCAGATGCTCGCTCTGGGAAAACGCCTCCTGGGTATTGAAGAAAATAGAAAGTGGCTACGGATTAAGGAGAATCATGATGAAGATCGATAAAGAAACACTTCTAGAGCTTTTCACCACAATGCTTAAGATTCGCTTCTTTGAGGAGCGGGTCGTAGACCTCTACGCCAAGGGTCTGGTGCCAGGACTCGCCCATCTTTACATCGGCGAGGAGGCAATAGCCTCGGGAGTCTGTGCTGGACTACGGGAGGAAGATTACATTACGAGTACCCATCGCGGACACGGCCACGTTATTGCTAAGGGAGCTGATCTGAAGCTCATGATGGCCGAACTGTTCGGTAAGAAAACCGGCTATTGCAAGGGAAAGGGAGGTTCCATGCACATTGCCGACATGGAGTTGGGCATTCTCGGTGCAAACGGAATCGCAGGCGGCGGACTTCCCATCGCTGTGGGATCTGGGATGTCTGCAAAGTGGCGGGGGACTGACCAGGTGACCGTGTGCTTCTTTGGAGACGACGCTTCAAATAATGGAACATTCCACGAAAGTCTCAACCTAGCTTCCCTTCATAAGCTTCCGGTCGTTTTTGTATGCGAAAACAATCTATATGGTATATCGGTAGGCCAGGAGAAGCAGCGGCTCCTAAAAGATATCGCGCTTCGTGCTGCCAACTATGATATGCCCGGGGTCGTTGTGGATGGAAACGATGTAATAGAGGTCTATCAGGCCGCAATGAAGGCCTTGAAGAGAGGATGGGCCGATGAAGGCCCTAGCCTTATCGAATGCAAAACCTACCGCTGGCGTGGTCATCACGAAGGCGACCCGAACCAGGGTAGGCGCTACCGCACCACAGAGGAGATAGAATCCTGGAAGAAGAAGGATCCAATAGAGCGGATGGCCAAAAAATTGCTGGCAGATAGGGTTATCACCAAGAAAAAGATGGATGTCCTTAAGGCGCAAGTCCTCGAGGAAATTGAGGCGGCCGTGGCCTATGCCAATGAGAGTGAGTTCCCTGCCCTTGAGGAGATGTATGAAGACGTGTACGTATAAGGAGACGAACGAAGATGAGAGAGCTAACTTATGCCCAGGCGATTAATGAGGGCTTAAGACAGTGCATGAAAGAGGACGAGCGGGTGATCCTGCTCGGGGAAGACATTGGGGCATATGGTGGTATCTTTCAGGTCACGGCTGGGTTGCTGGATGAATTTGGTCAGGAGCGGGTGATTGACATGCCCATCTCCGAAGCTGGATTCGTCGGTGGCTGCGTGGGAGCTGCCCTGACCGGAATGCGGCCGGTTGTCGAGGTTATGTTTATTGACTTCACCACCGTGTGTATGGACATGATCATCAATCAGATGGCCAAGATGCACTACATGTTCGGGGGCAGGGGCAGGGTCCCGATGGTGCTACGCATCAATATAGGGGCTGGCCGAGGTGCTGCCGCCCAGCACTCACAGAGCTTTCACGCCTTGTTCATGCACATCCCGGGATTATATGTGGTTTCACCGTCAACGCCCTATGATGCCAAGGGCCTGATGATTGAGGCCATCAAAAATGATAACCCGGTCATCTTCGTAGAGCACAAGAAGCTCTATGTTGAGAAAGGCCCTGTTCCTGAGGAGATCTACACAATTCCCTTTGGCGAGGCGGAGGTTAAGCGAAAGGGAAGCGACATTACCATCGTTGCCACGCATGCCATGGTTATCCGTTCGCTGCGCTTGGCCGAGGAAGCGGCAAAGGAAGGTATCGACTTGGAGATAGTCGATCCAAGAACACTTACGCCCTTGGACAAGGTGACTATCCTCGAGTCGGTCAAGAAGACCGGCAGACTCCTGGTAGCGGACGAAGGCCATAAAACCTGCGGCGTGGCTGCGGAAATCTCGGCCATGGTTGCGGAGGAGGGAATCTTTGACCTCAAAGCACCAATTGTCAGGGTCTGCTCTCCCGATACCCCGGTACCTTTCTCGCCGCCGCTGGAGCAGGCCTACATCCCTGACGTTAAGGATCTGCTACCGGCAATCAAACGGATGATGGAGTATGCCTGAGAGAGAGGAGAGCCGTGGCTACTGAAGTTGTTGTGCCTATGCTCGGCATCACGGTTGAAAAGGGTACGATCCTTGAATGGATGAAAAAAGAGGGGGATCCCGTTGAGAAGGGGGAAATTATCTTCATCGTCGAGACGGAAAAGGTCACGACCGAAGTTGAGTCCCCAGCCTCGGGAATTCTTGCCAAGATCATAGTTCCGGCTGGCGTTGAAGTACCCGTACTCACACTGGTGGCGGTCATAACCGAGCCTGGCGAGGAACTACCTGCCAAATACGCAGCCCTGTCCACACAAGTTCCACCGGTTGAGGCCGAAAAGGTCAGCCAGGCTGAGCAGGTGCCTACTCCTATGCCGCACCAGGTGCGACCGGCTGAGGTAGCCGAGGCTGCGCCAGGAGGGGCCATCAAGGTGGTTCCAGCGGCCAGAAAGTTGGCCCAAGATAAAGGCCTTGACCTGGAAACAGTAAGCGGCACTGGTCCGGGAGGAATTATCGTCATCCGTGATGTGGAGGCAGCTTTGAAGCCTGGGCCAGAACTTGCTGCTAAAGTCTCAACGCTCGCCGGCCGGCTAGCCGAAAAAGAAGGCATTCTTCTTCAAGGGATCGAGGGCACCGGTATCCGCGGCCGGATTATGCGGGCTGATGTAGAACAGGTAATAGAGGAGGCAACCGCTCCCAGTCTTGGCAAGGTCATACCTATGGACAGTATACGCCGGGTTATTGCACGCCGGATGTCAGAGAGCGCTTTCACTGCGCCGCATATATATTTCTTCACAGATGTCTGGATGGATCCACTTCTGAATTTCAGGCGGGATATCCTGCCTAACTTTGAGGAAAAATTTGGATTGCGGCTGTCTATTAATGACTTACTGATCAAGGCAGTAGCCTTAAATATTCTCGACTTCCCGCTTCTCAATGCCACTTTCAAGGGCCAGGAGATCTACATCTTGCCTGAGGTGAACATGGGTCTGGCTGTAGCCTTGCCAGATGGCCTGATCGTTCCAGCTATCGCCCGTGCAGATAAGATCGGACTTGCAGAGATCATCCGCCAGCGGGCAGACTTGGTCCAGCGGGCCCGTAGCGGGAAGTTATCCATGGATGAGATTGAGCGGGGTACTTTCACTATCTCCAGCCTAAGCCAATACGATATCACCTATTTCACTGCCATTTTGAATCCTCCCCAGAGCGGCATTCTTACGGTTGGCAAGACCCGGAATGAGCTTACCCTGGTGGATGGGGCGGTGAAGGAAAAAAGGGTTACCAGCTTTGGCCTTTCGGTTGACCATAGGATAATTGATGGCACGGTAGCGGCCGACTTCCTTCAGAACCTGAAATGGAAACTCGAGCGGCCGGCCTTGACGTTCCTTAATCTGTGAGCGGATCGGAGGGAGCAATGTACGATTTGGCAATTATCGGCGGAGGGCCCGGCGGCTACGTGGCGGCCATACGTAGTGCCCAGCAGGGCCTGAAAGTGCTTTTGGTTGAGAAGGATTCACTGGGCGGGACCTGCTTGAATCGGGGCTGCATATCCACCAAGTGCTTTTTCTACGACGGCAACATCCTTGAAGCGGCGAAAACATCACAGGTAATAACGGGCGCAGAGACACTTTCGATCGATCCGAGCAAGATGGTAGCCCGCAAGCGACAGGTGGTCAAATCGCTCGTAGGCGGGCTCGAGAAGATTATGGAGAGCTATGGCATCGAGGTGGCTCAGGGCTTCGGTGAGTTGATCGCCCCGGGACGCGTAAGGGTGCGCCCGGCAAATGGGTTAAGCGAAGAACACCAAGCTCGAGCCGTAATCTTGGCTATGGGCTCCAGACCGGCGGTGCCAGAGTTCATTGAGATAGATGGGCATTATATTCAGACTACAGATGAGGCCCTCGATTCCGATGATATTCCCGGCGGGGTGATTATCGTGGGTGGCGGGGTGATCGGCGTGGAGATGACCGGAATCTACCGGACCCTGGGCAGCGAGGTAACGGTCCTCGAGTTGCTCCCCGATATCCTTACCACCGAGGACGAGGAGATCAGGCGGGCGATGCGCAGGCTTCTCGATCAGCGGGGGGTCAAGACTCATCTCAGGGTCGAGCTCCAGGAGATTGCGATCCGCGGAGATGAAGTTGAAGTGACCTTCCAAGATCAGGGCAAAGGCACGCAGGTCCTCAGGGCGGACCGGGTTCTAGTAGCCACTGGCCGGGCGCCGGTTTTAGACGGAGTCGATAAGGCTAAGCTCGGTCTGATAACCGAGGGGCCCTTCGTAAAGACCAACGAACGGCTTGAGACCAACCTGCCTGGCGTGTATGCGATCGGTGACCTTATTGGTGGAATGATGCTCGCCCACAAAGCCTCGGCAGAGGCCGAGGCTGCCGTGGCAAACATTCTGGGGGCTAGGAAAGAAGTCAAGCCCGAGCGGATCCCGCGCTGCATCTGGGGTTTTACTGAGATAGGCGCCGTTGGCCTGACCGAGGAAGAGGCCCGGGCTACCGGCCGGCCTGTCAAGATTGGCAAGTTCCAGTTCATGAACAGCAGTGCGGCCCAGGCCTTGGGAAGCGTGGTGGGTTTTGCCAAGATCATCGGCGACGCCGAAACCGGTGAGGTGCTCGGTTTTCATATTATGGGCCCTCATGCCACTGATCTCATCGGTGAGCCGGTTTTAGCTATGAGTACGGAATCGGTAGTGGAAGAGCTGGCCGAGGCTGTCAGGCCTCACCCGACCCTCAGTGAGACGGTTATGGAGGCTGCCATGGCTTGGAGCGGCCTCGCCATTGACTCACCCAAGAAATCCACGTGAACCGATTAATCAGGTTGTTGCGCGGCTGCGACTTTTTTCAATCCGGATTTTTGACTTGAACGCCTGTGACAGAGGGTATATAAGACAATACAGAACTTAATTACTGTGATGAGGGAGGCATCACTCAGGAGGTTGATGATGGAGTACAACAGACCGCATGCAACTGCCACATGGGGAGTCATGGCCACTGACTGGGAGGCCGGCGTTGATTTTCCGCGCCTCATTAAGGAGCGATTCGAAAAGGCCCAGGCCTCGGTAAAGGCGACAGGCCTGGGCGCTGTTTTGTGTTTTAATTTTGACAATATCCGTTACATTACCGGAACCCATATCGGCGAGTGGTGCAGGGACAAGATGAACAGGTATGCCCTGTGCCCTTGCGAAGGCGGCTCCTTCCTCTTTGACCCGGCCGTACCGGCTAAACGGATTAGTTCTCCGTGGATGGAAGAGCGTATGGAGATACCCATTAGCACCATGCTCGGTGCCCTTCCTCCGGCAATGAAGGTCGAGGAGGGCTTCGTAAGGCAGATCAAGCGCGTGTTAACCGACTATGGTGTTGAGAAAGAACCGCTCGGCGTTGACATGATGGAACTGCCCATGCTGCGGGCCTTAGAGAAAGAGGGAATTGAGGTGGTCGACGGTCAGCAGGCCATGCTCGATGCACGGGAGGTAAAGACCGCAGACGAAATCGAGTTGCTCAAACAGGCCGCCGGTATGGTAGATGCAGTGTATGAGGATATCGCCCGGGCCATCCGTCCGGGCACGCGAGAGCATGAACTGGTTGCTCTGGCTAACGACAAGCTGTTTCTTCTCGGCGCTGAGAGGGTCGAATGTGTCAATTCGGTTTCTGGCGCGCGGGGCAAGCCTCACTCCCATACCTTTTCCGACCGGATTATACAGCCCGGTGATATGGTTTTTTTGGACTTGATGCATGCCTTCAACGGTTATCGGACCTGCTACTACCGAACCTTCATTTGTGGTAAGCCAAACAAGTATCAGATCGAGGCCTATGAAACCTGCTCCAGGTGGCTGTCCGATGGGATTGATGTCATTAAGCCCGGGGCAACCACTGCAGATGTAGCCGCGGTTTGGCCGAAAGCGGAGGAGTTCGGGTACCGCAATGAAGACGAGGCCTTTCTACTCCAGTATGGCCACGGTATCGGTTTGAGTCTCTGGGAGCGACCTATCCTCTCTCGCCGCTTTTCATTCGATCACCCAACTGAATTCAAGGAGGGCATGACCTTTGCCGTCGAATGCTGGTGCGGAGCCGAGGACGGGTCAGGGGCAGCGCGAGTCGAAGAAGAGATTGTGGTTACCAAGGATGGTTGCGAGATCATAACCAATTATCCCAGTGACCACCTGATCTCGTGCGGACTCCCGGGCTGCGAGGTATATTAATCCAAAAACACTGAAGCGAAGAACGCTAGTGGAGGTTTTATGGAAAACATCGAGTAGGGAATCTTAGCCTAAGGCATTCATTATTCTATTCAAACAAAAAGAAGGAGGATATTGCCATGTTTAACGAAATTATTTTGCCGAAAAAATGGGATGCTGAATCGGATCTCGTCATTATTGGGGCCGGGACCGCGGGATTGTGCGCTGCCATTGAAGCAAGAAAAGCCGGGGCAAAGGTAATGGTTCTTGAACAGACTCCGACGCCCAACGGAAGTCTCTCTGTCTGCGCCGGTAATATCAATTTTGCCGGTAGCCCATTTCAAAAAGCCCAGGGCATAGAGGATTCTCCGGATAATTACTATGAGGATGGTCTGGAAGGCTGCAAGGGCGATCCGGTAATGTGGCGCAAATTTGTGGATAATCATCTGGATACCTACGAAATGATTGTCGGGTTGGGTTATGAGCCGCTAGAAGTATGGATCCTGCCCGGCCATAAAATAGCACGTGCACACTATTTTGTCGGCGGCGGGCCGCAACTTCTAAAACTCCTTGAAAAGGGTGCCACGGAAAACGGAGCTGACATCAAATTCAAGCACAGAGCCGTTCATCTGTATGTAGACACACCTAACAAGAGGGTTGTCGGGGTGAAGGCTGAAAGCGGCGGAAAAACATTTAACTTCAAGGCAAACAAGGCTGTCATCATCTCTTCAGGGGGCTTCGGCAACAATCCCAAGATGGTCTCGGAATTCAGGGGCGAGGAATATGCCAGGCGCTGTTTGCCCACCATGAAGGGCCATACCGGTGAAGGAATAAAAATGGCAATGAGCATCGGTGTGGCCACAAGCCACATTGGAACCGCAGCAATGCCGTCTATCCCAATGGACGCTGTTACAAAAATCCCTGACGCCATCACACTACATCACACTTTATGTGGTTCCATATTCGTCAACATGCAAGGCAAGCGATATGTTAATGAATGCCTGCAGATATTTCCCTATTTGGGTGAAGCATCCTTTGCTCAGGAAGGTGAATTCGTATTTACGATCTACGATAGTGTAATTCGGGAAATGATCCATTTGATAGACTGGAAAATCTTTAAAGAGTATCAGGATGACACGATCGAAGGACTGGCAATGCAGCTGGGTATTGAACCTGACAATTTAGTCGAAGGCATTAAAGAATATAATGATGATATCGAAAAAAACGGATACGACACCAAGTTCGGTAAAAAACTGCTCCTAGGCCCCCACAAAGTACCGCCTGTCAAGGTAGAGAAGCCTCCATTCTATGGCATAAAACTGATGGAATGCTTTACTTCTTACAAGGGTGGCTTGAAAACCAATCCAGAGTCGCAGGCAATAGACTATAACGGGAATATTGTTCCCGGATTATATGTCGCCGGAGAATGTCAAGGTGGCCTATTCAGCGAGGGATCCTATCTTTGCGGAACCATGATTTGTTACTCGATGACCTTTGGCCGTATCGCCGGCATCAATGCTGCTGCTGAAAAACCTTAGTGATAACGCACTGGAGCATTAGAATGCCGGTCATAATTGTTGCAGAGGAATGTCAAGGGTGCGGGACATGCCTTCCTATGTGTCCCAATAACGCCATCGTTTACGTTGAGAAGGACGATTGCACAATCGCCGAGATTGTTTCCGAAAACTGTGTCGAGTGCGGAGAATGTGTTGAATTTTGTTTAAGGGGGGCAATTAAAGAAGTTTAAGTAGCAAGCGAATTAATTGCATGTGGTTTCTGTATTTAGGTATCCGCACCAGATGATACTTCAGAACGTGCACGGCATGCTTTGTCCTTGTTATTCCCACGCCGTCTTTATAGTACCTGCCCCATCATGCTCGCCTTACGAGAGCCACTTTCCTCCCACCAGCAACCTGACGGGTATCCAGTGGGGTTTTCTAATTCAATGTTAGAAAATCCTTGGAGAACCGGTTGCTCCCTCTCGCCTTAGAGAAGCGATGGTCACTCATTTCAGCCTACCGTTTGACCTGGATTTAACTGAATGGACCCTTGCTCTAGCTAGAGACCGCATAAAGTCAACGGCCACTATCCACACAGGAACACAGACCTGACTCTCGTGGGAGGACTAAAGAAATTACCCGTCCCCCCTGGCAATCAAAACCGATAAGGCGAACAATTTGTCTCAGGCTCTGATCCTTTGAGCTGCATCAAGACAGCAAAAGATGGAGCGGTATATAAGGTGGACGACGGCATCGTTATTATTATTGACCCAGAAAAGGCAAAAGGGCAGAAGGAGATCGTCGATACCTGTCCATATCGTGCCATTTATTGGAACGAGGAAAAAGATGTGCCGCAAAAATGTATTTTTTGGCCCATCTGCTGGATAATGGATGGAAAGAGCCCCGGTGTGTCCAGTGAACCTGCCCGCACATGCAACTTAACAGCAAGGTGCACCTGACGTTAAGGGATGCCGCTGAGCTTGCCTGCACAGTAGGGAGTATCCTCAAACCAGACCGAGTTAAACTAATGAACCTCTTTATAGGCTGGGGACTGAACATCCAGCAGAAGAAGAAATGGCTTGACCTCATAAGTTATCGGTAGTAGTAAAGAATACTAGTTTTTGGTGGCGTTGTGGCACCATATAAAGAAAGAGGCTTTGATAATAGGTGCTAGAGATCCTCCTCTGCTTGACAGGGGGTAGATTGATAACCTTTTTTCAGCTAGACTGAGAAAGTAACCAAGTTTTGAACGCAACCGCGGTCGAGGTGGAAGGGGGTGATGCCTATGCCGATGTAGAGAAGCAGCAAGATAAACCTTGCCCTATTTAAGAAAGGAGGTAGTGACAATGAAAAAGCACAGTTTAACTTCTTTGATGATCCTCTTGGCATGCGTGTTGATTTTCAGCGGTTATACGAAGGCACCTGCAGAAGAAATTCTTATAGGCACCCCTGCGCCGATGACGGGCATGTTTGCCGGTTTCGGTGAGGGCGGTGTATTTGGGATGAAAGCGGCTGTCGAAGATATCAACAAACAAGGTGGATTGTATCTAAAAGAGTACGGGAAGAAATTGCCCGTCAAGCTTATAGTCCGCGATGTTGAGAGCGACCCTATGAAGACAGGGACTCTTGCCGAAGATCTGTGTGTGCGCGATAAGGTACATGCCTTGCTATCACCTGATGAACCGGTAACGATACACGGCCCCGTAGCTACCATAGCTGACAAATATGACGTTCCCCATGTTATTGGAGGTGGTCCTTTTGAACCCTGGCATTTCATGCGGATAGAAATCAAACCACCTTGGGAATACTCCTGGCTTCTGGGTTTTCGTATAGTCATGCCGTATCCGGAGGGTGATTTTCGGGCAAAGCCTGGATATACGATAAAGGATTCATGGTTTGGCTTGATGGATGAGTTCGGTCCCAAGACCAACAAGATAGCAGGGGTTTTGGCGTCGGATGACCCAGACGGCGTAGGTTGGTACGGATTATTCCCTGGAGCACTAAAAGAATGGGGTTGTAAGGTTGTAGGTATAGAAAAAAAATTAGGCTTGTTTCCCATGGGCACGACAGACTTTACGCCTATAATAAAGGAGTGGAAGAGAAATAATGTTGAGGTGCTTTGGGGGAATTGTCCTGGCCCTGATTGGGGGACACTGTGGAGGCAATGTCATGCGCAGGGCTTCAAGCCTAAGATAGCTATGATTGGAAGAGCGCCCCTTTTCTATGTTGATGCAAAATCCTGGGGTGGTAACCTACCCTGGGGAGTTGCTGTCGAGGTATGGTGGGATTCGTCATATCCACCAGACGCCTGCCCCGGTATCGGTGGCACAACCGCAAAATCACTTCATGAAAGATGGACTAAAGCGACGCGTCAACCCTTAAACCCAGCTATAGGACATGGCTATTTTGAAACGCAAGTTATACTTGATGCGATCGAAAGAGCAGGTACGCTTGATGGAGCTGAGATTAACAAGGCTATAGCGGAAACCGATCTGAAGACAATATGTGGTCGTGTGAAGTTTATTGAAGAGCAACACTTCAGCGGAATTCCGCTCTTTGTTGGCCAGTGGGTGAAGACTGACAAACCACATGTATGGGAACTCCCAATAACCTATTCCCAGCACGACTGGCTAAAACCGACGCACAAGCCAGTATTCCCTCTTCCCTAATAGGGATTGAGCATAAGCTGAATATGATTGGCGGTTTACCCTAAGTTTCAACCAGTGGGTGAAGGCAGGCAATTTAAGCCGGAGGCCTTCGCCCACTGGGTTGAAGGCTGCGGCACCAGTATGTTATCAGACTCTATTAGGTCATAGATGCGTGGAAATTTCTCGCCCGGTTTTAACCCCGGCAAAGGTGATTATATGGAAGTGCCGATTCTTTTAGTAGATGGAGTGAATAAGCATTTCGGAGGATTAGTTGCTGTAAGAGACCTAAGCTTTGGTGTGCAGGCTGGTGAAGTGGTAGGTTTGATGGGTCCGAACGGCGCCGGCAAGACAACATTAATAAATGTCATAGCCGGTGAATATAAGCCTGACTCTGGAATAGTAAAGTTTAAGGGAAATGACATCACAGGGCTCCCTCCGCATAAGATTTGCCACCTTGGCATTGCCAGAACCTATCAGATTCCGCAGCCGTTTGCCAAATTAACGGCTCTTCAAAATATCGCGGTAGCAGCCATATATGGAAGAGGTCTTAGCAAATCTGCAGCTGAGGGTGAAGCTGCTGAAATAATTGATATCGTAAGGCTTTCAGAAAAGAAAGATATGCCCGCTGGAGATCTAGAAGAGATATCCCTCAAAAGACTCGAATTGGCTAGGGTCTTGGCCACCAATCCGACCCTACTGATGATTGACGAAGTGGCTGCGGGCTTGACCGAAGCGGAAATCCCGCAGGTATTAGACATCCTAAGAGAAATCCACGAAATGGGCATAACAATTATATTAATCGAACATGTTATGAAGGTAATGATGAAGGCTGTTGGCAGGATTATAGTGATGGATGAAGGTATGAAAATCGCCGACGGTACGCCAAATGAGGTAATGGACAATAAAAAAGTAATCGAAGCCTACTTCGGTAGTTATATCGATAGGTATGATTCAAAGTAAGGTGGGAAGGCAAGTTAGGAAATGCATGAAGAAACATTGCTGAACGTTAGTAATCTCGACACATTTTACGGCGGTATTCAAGCCCTATGGAATGTATCATTAGAGGTTAAACACGAAGAAATTGTAGCTCTTGTTGGCGCCAATGGTTCGGGTAAGTCCACGCTGCTGGATACAATATCGGGTTTAATTCATCCTGCTAAGGGCGGCATTGAATTTGAGGGGAAGAGTATCACCAATCTAGATCCCTTCCAAATAGTTGATCTCGGCATTTCCCAGGTTCCAGAAGGAAGAAGGATTTTCCCCGACCTGAGCGTGCTAGACAATCTCATATTAGGTTCATACAATCGCAAGGCGAGGTCCAAGAAAGAACAAAACTTCAAAATGGTTTACGAGCTCTTCCCTATACTAAAAGAGAGGAAGAATCAACTGGCTAAAACACTAAGTGGGGGAGAGCAACAGATGTTAGTCTTGGGGCGGGGCTTAATGTCAGACCCAAAACTCATGCTTCTTGATGAAATGTCTCTTGGCCTTGCCCCCATAGTGATTGATGAACTGTATATGGTTTTGAGGGAAATCAGGTCAAGGGGTATTACGGTCATCTTTGTTGAACAGAATGTAAGGCGAAGCCTCGAAGAAGCTGACAGAGCATATATTTTGGAAGCAGGGCATATCGTTCTAAGTGGTAATGCGGCTGATCTTCGGGAGGAAGAAAAGGTCAAAAAGGCATACTTTGGTATATGAGTTGATCAGGAGGTCCTATAGATGGCCTTAGAGGTTTTGGCTGACTTATCTACTCCTCTAATAATGGGTATTCTATTAGGGGGATTGTACATCTTGATTGCCTTAGGACTATCGCTCGTTTTCGGGGTCATGAGGCTGATAAACGTAGCTCACGGAGACCTAGTTATATTCGGCACTTACTTTGCTTTTTTTGCAATGACTGGCGAAATCTTAGGCCACAGACTTACAATTTTTGGAATAGACCCTATTCTAAGCTTAGTCATCGGTATGCCCCTATTGTTTGCGATCGGTTTCGCTATTCAAAAATATCTCATGAGCCGGGCTGTTCAAATATCAATGGAAGCCCCATTGATAATTGCCTTTGGGATTTCCCTAATAGCTCAAAATATCTGCCAGAGACTATGGACGCCGTATTCAAGGGGTTTAACAACATCCTATGCACTCAAAAGTTTTAGTGTCGGTGTGTTTCATATCCCAGTGGTATATCTGCTGGATTTTATTGGCGCTTTAATGGTGATGTTGATACTCTGGGGATTTCTGAGGTTGACTTACTTGGGCAAGGCTATTAATGCCGCTTCTCAGGATAGGAGAGCGGCTCAGTTGATGGGGATAAATACTGACCGTGTATATGCCTTCGCCTTCGCTATCGCAATGGCAACCG
>CP070673.1:4300675-4305657 GCA_020351915.1 Deltaproteobacteria bacterium | reverse complement strand
TAAATACCGCTGAAACCAGGCCCATCGTTCCACTGAATGAGATAGTGCTTAATTCCCGTTGCTGTTATGAGATCTCTCAGGTGAAGGGCATCTTCCTCAGTTGCCCTATCCAGGCCAAAAATGATGCTGGAAAGGTAACCGACGTTTCTTAAGTTCCTCAGGATGTTTCTAAACACAGGAAGGTTCGACGGGTCTGTGTACTCGCTGGCCAGGGTGGGGATAATCAACACCGTCTTTTTCCATTTAGAATGGAGCCTGAGCTGGGATCTTAGCTGCCTTCGGTTCTGCTGAATTATGTGGAAGGTGGTTATACGCCCACTTCTTTGCGAGAATTCAGGAATGGTTAACCCCCTTTTCTTTACGTAGTAACCTGTAAAAAGTATGATGTGGTAAGTGATTCAGATTGCTTTAGGTGTTCATATTAGTAAAACAATCATAGGATAAAGCCACTCTTGTGTCAAGCATGGACTGAACCAGCGTTGGCTCAATATGGTTGACAAAATCGCCCATGCTTGCTAATGACAGCCACAATATGCGCCAGGTAGAGGCAGGAGATGAAAAATCCTGAATCCAAATCTGGAACAGGATTTTTGTGATGCCCGTGTGCCTGGGATGGATCTTGCTCGGCAGGGTAGACCAGGGTTAGGGGTACTTGTGGGGTAAACCTTTGAGGGGAACTGACAATGCTTTTTGATATAACCAAAAGATATTCATTTCTTGACAGGAGCGGCAGTAGCCTGAATTTGGACCGATCTACAGCCCTCGATCAGTCTGGGAAAAAGCACCAGCTTGGTACTAATGATCTGACATCGGTTGTCATCATTTCAGCAGAGAGGGGAAACGATACCAAACGATGCGTGGAATCGATTTTTCAAAATACGACAGAACCCTTTGAGATAATCCTGAGCGACGTCGGTTCGGGTAGAGAAACTCTTGAGATTGTTATGGCCCTCGAGGACACGCACCAGAATGTCCACGTCATATATAACAAACAGAGTACGGGCACAACGGGACAACGAAATCAGGGGATCTATTTTTCCAGGGGTGAATACCTCGTGGTGATGGACAATGATGTTCTGGTACTGCCCGGGTGGCTGGAAGGTCTTAAGGAGGCCGCAGCAAAAGAAGAAGCGATCGGAATGGTGGGGGCAAAGCTGCTGAGGGCAGAGATCGACAATGTCTATTACTGCGGCTGTCATACTGTAGCCTTGGAAAAAGGGGGCAAAGTGTATGGGATCGGGCTGGCAAAGTCGGGGCAGATGGCAAACCTCCAGAGGTATGATCCTCTCGTTACGAGAGGGGGAGAGGTGCCCTGGTATACTACCACAACCCTCTTGGCCAAGCGGAAGGCCCTGTTCGAGGTTGGTGGCTTTGATGACATGGTCAATGGTAAAGGGATATTCATCGCAAACGAGGACAAGGACTTGTCTTTGAACATGCGCAAGGCCGGGTATAAGATCTATTATTGCCCAGATTCGGAAACCATCCACAATCATGACTACTCTAAGGTAGACAAAAAGGATTCCTATCACGCAAAATACCGCCTGAGGATGGAGCAGATAGGTAAAGACACGGAGTACTTTTTGAACAAGTGGGGTATTATGTATATGATCGAAAAGCTCCCAGGCGGGGACTATTCTAAGAAGTGGGATGGGAAAGAACTGGTTTCTGTTGATCTCAACCTGGATTCAGATGAGTTTAAGGATGATATCATTGCTCTCGAGTAAGTGCCCACCTTGTCTTTGTCTTGTCAGGATTTAGCCTTCCATTTTTTCTTCATGAACAGGATCCACGGATCATCCCAGGAGTTCTTTTGGGAATCGCGTGGTCCTTACCAATAGACAGAACACAATAATTCAGTATCGTTCAGAAGTGTTTCCTCAATGGTATATTTGTTAGAGAAGGGGGTAGATATCTACCTCTATCCGGCCATGCCCATTTTCTCAAGGCGCTATCTATAGGCCTCACAGGACGTGGCCACATATGTGGGGTTTAGACGAGCCAGGATAAGACTCCCAAGGCTTCTGAGGGGTAAACCCCACATATGTGACCACTGCAAGACCCGGTGGAATTTCTTGAGATATCGCCCGCCCGCCTCGCCTGAGTCCCGCAGAGCGGGACGATGGCGGGCAGGCCTTTCAAAAACAGGCATGACCTCCTTTAGAACGTGAACGACTACTCACTATGGTTTGTGTCAACACTTTTGAACGATACCAATAATTCATAAAACAAGCACGCGATCCCATTTCTCCAGGATTTCACGGTCCAATTGTCAGTTTTGATCTATCGTTATCATCATTCTGTCCGATAAACAATAAATGGGTGAGGGAGGGATACGCGCATTTCAGACATTATCTTTGGGGAAGTTTTCTCACGGTATATTTCAATTACTACTAGGTATAGTAGAAAAGTTTGTATTTTTTCAATATACAGTATTTTTTTCTTGACAAATGGTAGACAAGAGGGCATAGGGACACGACGTAGATTCATCGCTAACCCCCAATGGTAAGGGCCTCGGCCTCGATAGGGTGGCGGCTGGGTAATCTGATACCCTGAGGTCAGGAACATGGATTTGCTCCCAGTTTGGATAAATTGTGTTGATGCCAGGGTAACTTATTGTCAGGGCACACTTTTTTCTATTGACAAATGATTAAAGAAACGTACACTATCAATCCCTTAAGAAACACCTCCGTAGGAACTGGAGCTTGTTAAGGTAAGGGCGAGACGAGGAAAAGGGCATTGTTCATAGGGATAGAAAAGGCTGTACTAGAGAAGGCCTGCGTAGAAATGATTGAAACCATCCTCTATTGCCTTCCTAATACCTTTAAGGGCACCATCTATCAAATCGGAAAACCACCCGACTTGATTGCAGAAAGGATTACCTCCGGGATAATTGACGATACAAGAGAAGAAATCTCGTGGGGTCTTCCGGCAGAATCTGGGTACAATCCTCCTGGTAAGCCATGGACTGCGTACAGGGATCAACCGGGTCGTCCTCTTGAGGCTATGTCATGGTGCGTTGAGAAACAAAAGAGTTGGACCGCCCAAGACCCAAGCACCAATGTTCGAAGTATACCGCTGCAGGTCGAAGGGAAATGTGACGATTTCCACCATATGGAACCAGTGCTTGTCCGCAAGTCAGATCTTGGTCTAGACGAGCATTCGTCATTTGAATATCCCCGCGATCATAAGGAAAACATCATATGGAAAGACGGTGAGCATGTTGTCGTGGCTGTGATCAAGATACACTTCTACCCCTTTACGATTAAGCTCAACAGCCATGAGACCAGAGTCATTAAGAAACTTTCACGTTCTCTTGGAACAGAACTATTGTCTTACCATCTACGTCAGGATTCAATGAAGACCATGGAGCGGTTGGCAAAGGAGAGGTTGAAGGCATGCGATATACTTGCAGATTCACTCCGAAATGCTACCACCAAGTCGGGGCTGATCTTTTATCTCGTGAAACAGGAGATAGGATACCTTCGGGATCAGTGGGAGCAGGTGCTGCGTGAACACCGAAAAGAAGGGAATGGGAAGGTTGAGGCCATCAGGGAATTGAATGGAATGTTAGAGGCCATGAACGGGGGGTATGAGGATCTGAGAGGAGAGTTGGTTGATATCCAGAATAAATTCCTGGGACTTTCACTTCCACCTGAAAAGGGCGAGAATTGGGTGAATATGCAGATCGTAAGGAGGTGGAAAGATTTTTTTGCTAAGTGGCCCCAGGATGATCACAAGAGGGAGGTTGTTTGGAAGACCATTGATAAGCTGAAAAAGTCCCTCCATTTTGGTCATAATTCTAAAAGCATTGCTCATTATGATAAGATCCCGGGGGACGTCAAGACAGAGTGGATTCACCTTCTATACAGCACTGACGACCATTTTGACGCCTCGGCTCTCGACAAACTCATCACAATACTGAGTAATCCGGCTCTTGAAATCCGATCTCGTGAAAAATCGCGGAAAAGCTTGATACAACTGAAGGCTCTTGCCGAAACCATGAACCAGCTTGAACAGAATACGAATTTTATCTTGCGGGATGTACTTAATGGAGGTGAGAATAAGAGGGTTTCAGATACCTTGAGTAATAGCACTTAATAAAAAAAAGACCAAACAGGTCTGAGAGCGACCCTCAAGTTCACCTATTGGAAATATAGCCCCCGGCAATTTCCCTTTTTTATCTCACCAATCATCTCCTCCATGGTCTTAATGGAATTAAGAAATTCTGTAACTGCCCGGCCGATCTGATTGACAGTATGACAGTCACTACCTCCAATAGATGGCAGTCTCAAGGTAGATGCCGCGCGGACAGCCTTTTCATTTTTTTCAAAACTGTTAGAGCCATTATGTGTTTCAATCGCATCAAAGTCATTTATAGTAAATATAGTATCACCAAGGGAGCTCCACCCTCTAAAGGGGTGGGCGGGGACGCATATTCCTCCCTGTGAATGGATTCTTTTTATGACCTCGTGGATATCCAAATAGATATTCCCTGACCAAATATTCCAGGAATCGTCTTTCACACCATAAACAAGAAGCTCACCAATGTTGGTAGATATCTCGAGGCCTCTTAAAATAAGGAAACCATCACCCTGCTCTAGATCTGCAACGGGCCTGGAAAGGGCATAAGAATAATGTTCTGTGATACATATGCCATCTAGATTCAGTGCTTTTGCCCTTCGAATGAGCTCCAGTGGCTCCAGCCAACAGTCATAGGAATATTTGGTGTGGCAATGAAGGTCTATAATCATCCCAAGAAAGGTGCCTAAAGCCTACAGGCTGTTGCCGAAATCCCTTTTCTCTTAGTCTAAAACGTTTTTTGATAAATCTAAGGCTCCCTCCAGGCGATGTCAAAACTCGCCTTTAGGGCTCAAACAGTTGACATCGCTTATCTTCCACTTCCCCAAGATTTCTTTGCAAAAAACGTTTTAATGACCGCTCAAAGGGATTTCCGATTGGGCAACAGCCCTTTTCTAGCC
>CP070673.1:4235270-4300575 GCA_020351915.1 Deltaproteobacteria bacterium | reverse complement strand
ACATTGAGGGATTTTCAACTAACTGCTCAACTAATTCACCTTAGCTTACTTTAGCTTTAAATACTTAAGGCACTTTAGCTCATCCTGGCCCAGACCTGGCTTATAGGCGTAATAGGCTGATCCGGGCACGTAGCGCCCTATAGGCTTAGGAGGCTGATCTGAGCATGTCGCTCCAAGGCGGGCTTCAGGCACTCCCACTGGGTACTTTGCCCTTATAGGGACAGGGAAGAATACGACAAAAAATCACCCCCATTTGCAAATGGGTGTGATTTTCGTGTTTTTGAGTGGAGTACCTGATTGAACCTAACGCCTCAATCAATGATAAGTTCGGTGAAAAAACTAATCAGGGCATTTGATAACCTCGTTCCTTGACCGGCAAGGCTCGCTAAGGGCTAAAACAGCAGAAGTGACGCTGGTACATAAAACAATTGACAATTTAATCGTCACGGGGTTAAAGAAGACAGCAGTAATCTTTTCAAGGAACATTTTCTATATTGAAGGAGTTACTATGCTGGAAATAAGGTGGCATGGAAGAGGTGGGCAGGGAGCAGTAACATCGGTAGAGATGCTTGCGCAGGCTGCCATCGGAGAGGGAAAATACGCTCAGGGCTTTCCCAGTTTCGGCCCTGAGAGGAGAGGGGCTCCGGTAGCAGCATTCAACCGGATTGATGACAAACAGATAAAGGTCAGATCGGCCGTCTACAAGCCGGATGTCGTGGTTGTTCTTGACTCGAGCCTGGTAGGCCTGGTTAATGTTACGGAGGGGTTAAAACCGGATGGCACATTGATCGTGAATACGCCGAAATCTCCTGAAGAGCTAAAAAAGGAGCTGAACTTTAGAGGCAGAGCGGCCACGGTAGATGCTTCGAAGATAGCCTGGGAAGAATTGGGAGTTCCGATTACGAATACGACTATGTTGGGGGCCTTGATTAAGGTCCTCGATATTGTGAAGTTGGATTCAGCAAAGGAACCCATAGAGCACAGGTTCGGGAGAATCGCACAGAAGAACCTAGCCGCCCTGAAGAGGGCATACGAAGACGTTAAAATCAATTAAGGTTGCAACAAACATTGAGGTATTTTGATGGCGAATAATAAGGGGCCAGAAACCTGGCAAGAGTTCAATCTGGGAGGCATGGTATTCAGTGCTGGAAATGCATGTGAATACCATACCGGAAGCTGGAGGGCTCAGAGGCCCGTATATGATAATTCGAAATGCATCAAGTGCGGCATCTGTTACATTTTTTGTCCCGAAGGGTGCATTTCACAAGATGCCGAAGGATACTTTGTGGCAGATCTGGATTACTGCAAAGGCTGTGGCATCTGTGCCCATGAATGTTGGCCGGGCGCCATAACAATGGTTGAGGAGGGCTAGGTAATGGCTAAACGAATTGGTATGGAAATAGCTCTTGCGGCCGCGGAGGCGGCAGCGCTGTGCAATCCCGATGTAGTAGCTGCATATCCCATTACGCCCAACACGCATATTCCAGAGCACCTATCGGATATTGTCGCCGACGGGAGGATTGATGCCGAGTTTATTTGCGTTGAATCAGAGCATTCTGCATTGAGCGCCTGTTGCGGTGCTTCAGCTACAGGAGCAAGGACCTTTACAGCGACCAGTTCCCAGGGCCTGCTGTTTATGGGTGAGGTGATGCCAATTGTCTCAGCTATGCGGCTTCCTGTGGTAATGGCAATCGGCAACAGGGCGTTATCAGCACCCATTAATATATGGAATGATCACAGTGACATCATGTCACAGCGAGACATGGGCTGGATTTCGCTGTTCGCAGCAGATGGGCAGGAAGTGATCGATATGATCATTCAGGCCTTCAAGATTGCTGAGCATAGAGAGGTCATGCTTCCTTTGAATATCAATCTGGACGGCTTTCAGCTGACTCACGTGGTGGAGCCCATGTTCCTGCCGGATCAAAAGGAGGTGGACGAGTTCCTCCCTGTATACGAACCCTATGCCGCCCTTCATCCCGACAATGTGGTTTCCATGGGAACGTTAGGTGCGCCGGATATCTTCAATGAGGCCATGAAGGCCAAGGACGAGGCCCTTATTAACTCCAAGAAGATCATATTGCAGGTATGGAAAGAGTGGGAAGAGAAGTTCGGCCGCATGTATGAGCCCATAGAGGCCCACAAAACCGAAGGGGCCGAGGTGGTGCTGCTCACCATGGGTTCCATGGGTGATACGGCAGAGGTTGCCATCGACGAGCTGCGCAAAAGGAAGATACCTGCCGGGCTATTGAGGTTAAAGCTGTGGAGACCCTTTCCCAGCGAAGAGCTGAGAAAGGCCGTTAAGGGCGCAAAGGTTCTGGCCGTGATGGACAGGGCCATTTCCTTTGGAGGCGCAACAGGACCTCTCGGGGCAGAGGTTAGATCTTCGTTGTATGGCGAATCGGACTGCCCCGCGATTGTTAATAGTATTATCGGCCTGGGTGGACGCGATGTCACCGTGGGAGATTTCATCCAGATCGTCGAAACGGCAGCTCAGGCGGAGAAAGTCAAACCCGAAAGAGGGTATGAAATCTATGGAGTGAGGGGATCATGAGTATTGTAGAAAGCTTCGACCTGTATGCACCGAGGTTGGTTGACAAAGAGGAATACTTCAGCTTTGGACACCGTGCCTGCCAGGGATGTGGAGAGGCCCTTGCCATTCGCTTGATGTGCAAGGCCCTTGGTAAGGACACGGTGATTGTCAATGCAACGGGTTGCATGGAGGTCGTTTCAAGTCTCTATCCTACAACCGCGTGGAAACTACCGTGGATACACGTTGCATTTCCGAATTCCGCATCAGTAGGATCGGGCGTGGAAGCTGGTTTAAAGGTCCTTCGGCGTAAAGGAAGGATTCCTGATCGTGATGTAAAGGCAGTGTCTATTGGCGGAGATGGCGGCACCGTTGACATAGGGATTCAGGCGCTCTCCGGCGCAATGGAGCGGGGACATGATTTGCTGTATGTCTGCTTTGACAATGAGGCATATATGAATACCGGCATCCAGCGCTCCGGCGCTACACCCTTCGGGGCTTCTACCACCACCGACCCTGCCGGCTTGGCCAGTTTTGGAAAGAAGGCATGGAAGAAGAATGTTGCCGAGATCATGGTGGCTCACAATGTGCCGTATGTTGCCACCGCTTGTCACAGCTACCCTCTCGATTTCATGAACAAGGTCAAGAAGGCGGTAAAGGTAAAAGGGCCGAGCTATATCCACTGTTTATCGGTCTGCCCCACCGGATGGAGACTTCCCCCGGAGCAATGCATCAAGGCAGGGCGAATGGCTGTTCAAACGGGCATTTTTCCGCTTTATGAGGTGGAAGACGGAAAATACAGGATGACTATCGAGACGAGGGAGTTGCGACCTGTGGAGGAATACCTGAAGCTTCAGGGTCGATTCCGTCACCTCTCAGAGGATGAGAAAAAGGTGATTCAGGAACGGGTAAACCAGGAATACAAGAGGCTCATGAATAAGGTTGAATGTTTACCTTCCTGGTCGGATTTATAAGGAGAATAAAGGTTCAAATTAAAAAGGTGGTTTGAAAATGGACGAAGTCAGCATTTCAGAAGACACGGTTAAGACTATAGTAGAGAAATATCATGGTGAAAAAAGTGCTTTGATTTCGATACTTCAGGATGTTCAAAAAGAGTATGCCTTCTTGCCTAAGGACGCTCTCAGTCTCCTTGGTGAAGAGATGGAGATTCCGCTCAGTAGAATATATGAAGTATCCACGTTTTACAATTCCTTCAGCCTCGTGCCCCGAGGTAGACACTTGATAGCAGCTTGTGCCGGCACCGCCTGTCATGTAAAGGGTGGACCAAAACTCCGTTCCAGGCTGGAAGCAGAATTAGATATTGAATGCGGAGAAACTACCGAGGATAGAATGTTTACCTTGGAAGAGGTGCGGTGTCTTGGGTGCTGTAGTTTGGCACCGGTTGTCAAGGTTGACGGTGACATCCATGCTTATCTAGAGGAAGACAAAATTCCAGGAATTCTAGATAACCATAGAAAAGAATGGAGGCAAAGTGGCGAGAATTAATAATCTACAGGATTTGAACAAAAGAAAGGAAAAAGGGATGGCATCCCTTTTTCCCTCAAAGACAAAGGTAATGGTAGGGGAGGCCACCTGTGGGATCGCAACAGGGGCTGGCCTGGTTTATAACGCATTGGCGGAGGAGATAGAAAAGCAAAAACCAGACATCATCCTAGGCAAAACCGGATGTATTGGCATGTGTTACCGGGAGCCCTTGGTTGATGTGATAGAACCAAACAGGCCACGACTTACCTATAGCAAACTGATGCCTAAAAATGTGCCGACATTTTTAAACCAGGTCCTGGAAGGGAACCATAAAAGAAAGAAGCCTTATTGCAGGATAGATGAAGATATTTTTATTGCCAATGGAGAGACGAAAAGATATTTTTCCGGGGCTTTGCCCGATGATTTAGGGGAAGTGTCACTTATGTCGGAGATCGATTTTTACGAGAAACAGGTTAGGATAGCCACGAGAAATTGTGGATATATAGATCCTGACAATATAGATGAATACATTGCAAGAGGTGGTTATTTTAGTCTCCACAAAGCCCTCTCCTCAATACAGCCAGAAGCGATAATAGAAGAAGCAATTCAATCGGGTCTGAGAGGGAGAGGGGGCGGTGGTTTTCCCACGGGGTATAAATGGCAGTCCTGTAGAAAGGCCCACGGCGAAATGAAATATGTTATCTGCAATGGCGATGAGGGTGATCCAGGGGCTTACATGGATAGAAGCATCATGGAAGGTGATCCTCACAGTGTCATAGAGGGAATGATCATCGGTGCTTATGCCATAGGCGCCCATGAAGGATATATCTATGTAAGGGATGAATATCCTCTTGCAGTTAGTGCTTTATCCTTAGCTATCTCTCAGGCGAGAGAATGTGGGCTTTTGGGTGAAAATATCCTCAATTCTGGGTTCAGCTTCAACATAGAAATAGGCAAAGGTGCTGGTGCGTTTGTCTGTGGTGAATCAACTGCGCTGATGGCCTCTCTGGAAGGAAGAGCGGGAGAGCCTAGAGCAAAATATATTCACACGGTAGAACATGGGTTATGGGATAGGCCGTCTAATCTAAATAATGTAGAGACCTGGGCAAATGTGCCGGTAATTATTGCGAGAGGCGGAGGGTGGTTTTCTGAACTTGGTATTGAAAATAATGCGGGAACCAAGGTATTTTCCCTTGTTGGAAATATTCGTAATGTTGGCTTGATAGAGGTTCCTATGGGGATAACTCTACGAGAGATTATTTACGACATAGGTGGGGGAATACCAAAAGGAAAGCAGTTTAAGGCAGTGCAAACTGGGGGACCATCAGGAGGTTGTATCCCCAAGGAAATGCTTGACCTTCCGGTTAGTTTTGATGAATTAAGCAAAGCGGGTTCGATGATGGGTTCAGGTGGAATGATCGTTATGGATGAAACGAGTTGCATGGTGGATGTTGCGAGATATTTCCTGGGATTTCTGGAGAGCGAATCATGCGGGAAATGTGTGCCCTGTCGCGAGGGAGTTCGTAGAATGCATGAGATCTTGGATGATATATGTGCAGGAAGAGGCAGAGAAGGAGACGTCGAGCTTCTGGAAGCGATGTCCGAGGGAATCATAGACGGTTCCCTGTGCGCCCTCGGGGGTTCTGCACCCAATCCGGTTTTGAGTACTATCAAATCCTTTCGGGATGAGTATGATGCTCATATTCGCGAAAAAAAATGTCCTGCTGGGGTCTGCAAGGAGCTGAGCAAGTCGAAAGCTAATGCGTAAGATCGGCGAAGTGCTGAGAACGTAATGCAACAATCGCAGAGAAAAGGTAGAGATGATGGTAAATTTGACAATTGATAACAAGGAGATTCAAGCTGAGGAAGGTTCAACCATCCTAAAGGCGGCGCAAAGCAATGGAATAGAGATCCCTACCCTTTGTTACCATGACGAGCTAACTGCGTCTGGGGCCTGTCGGCTCTGTTCAGTGGAGATAAAAAAAGGCAAAAGGACAAGGATAGTTACATCATGCATTTACCAGGTAGAGGAGGGGCTTACCGTTACTACTCACAGTGAACGGGTTATGAATGTCCGTAGCTTGATCTTGCAACTCCTGATGGCGCGGTGCCCTACCTCAGAGGTAATTCGAGAGCTTGCAGATGAAATGGATGTGAAGCCACAAGAAAGGTTCCAGCTAGATGAAGATAAGGGCAAGTGCATTCTGTGCCGGCAATGTGTAGAGGTTTGCGAACAAGTGGTGGGAGTGAGTGCTATTGGTTTTTTAAATAGAGGTGCTGATAAATCCGTAGGTACCCCATTTATGGAGCCTTCCGGTGTCTGCATAGGTTGTGGTGCCTGCGCTTATGTCTGTCCAACAGGGCATATAGAGATGAGGGAGAGCGAAACAGGTGACGAACGGAGTATATGGGGAAAAACCTTCGAAATGGTTGCCTGTAAAGAATGTGGAAGGTATTTTGCAGCGCAAGACCAGCTGGAATATATAAGCAAAAAAACAGGTGTTCCACTAGACAAGCTCTATACGTGTGTAGATTGTAGATAGGCTTATTTAAGAATCAGTTTAGAGATACTCTCAACTTTTATTCGGGGCGGTGATTTATTCAGCCTGAAAGTGATAGATTACAATAAATCCCTCTAGCTATGGTGCTAGACCAGACAACAATATCCACCTTTATACTAAACAAAATACTTACCTTTTAGAAATTCTAGGAGATAAGGAGAATTCAATGGAGTGCATTTTTTGCAAGATTATTGCTGGTGAGATACCCGCGGTCAAGGTACTGGATGAAGATTTAGTTCTTGCCTTTATGGACATCAATCCCTCATCTCAAGGCCACATGCTGGTCGTTCCAAAAAAGCATACAGAGAACATCTTTGAGATCTCAGATGGTGATCTGGCAGCTATTACCAGTGCGGTAAGACGGTGTGCAAAGGCAGCAAAAGAGGCACTTAAGGCGGAAGGAGTAACCATTCTTCAGCTTAACGGCAGGGCATCTGACCAGATAGTTCCCCATCTCCACGTACATATTATGCCCAGATGGGAAAATGACGGATTATCAGTATCGCAATGGGAGATGAAGCCGGGGAACATGGAAGAGATAAAGGACATAGCCCGGAAGGTACAGGAGCATCTCTCCTAATCCAGACAAGCGCAAATTCAGGAATTACGAATTAAGGAATTAAGGAATTCCCAAATCCCTCAATCCCCAAATTTCATTATCAGCTTTGGAAGACACTATATATGTAATAGATTTTCTGGCACAAAAGACACAAATTTGAGAACTAACAGACTAAAGATCAAAAATACTAGAAGTCAGCCTTTTCACCTCTTTGACGTCCGTTAGATCAAAGCTGATAGGGGTTATGGTTATCCGGTTTTCTCTTAAGGCCATTAAATCAGTATCTGGAATACTGTCTTCCACAGGCGTTTCACCGGCCAACCAGTAATAGACATTTCCTCTTGGATCCTTCCTTTTTTCATATATATCCTTGTGCCTAACAAGATCCTGCGTAGTAACGGATACACCCTTAATCTGATCCTCAGGTACAGCTGGTATATTCACATTCAGGGCTGTTCCCTCTCTCAGGCCGTTCTCCTTGACGATTTGGATCATCCGGCGTGAGAATTTAGCAGCAAAGCCAAAGTCAGGATCATTTTTGGTATTCAGTGAAATGGCAACTGACGGAATACCGAGAAAGGCCCCCTCTGTGGCAGCGGAGACAGTACCCGAATACAAAAGGTTGATACCTACATTGGAGCCCAGGTTGATTCCTGAAAGGATCATGTCTGGCCTTTGTTGCAATATCTCCTGGACACCTATTTTCACACAATCTGCAGGCGTTCCGCTTACCCCGTAGCCAAAGAAGGTCCCATTTCTCTTAAATCGCCTCACTCTCAAAGGGTTGGATAGGGTAATGGCGTGGCCTACTGCACTCATTTCTGTTTCAGGGGCCACTATGGAAAGCTCAAAATCATCCTTTAACTCCTCATACAGAGCGATTAGGCCCTCTGCCAATATGCCGTCATCATTGGTTAAAAGTATTCTCATTTCCCCCTGCCGCAACTATCTATACACCATAGTAACGAAGAATAAAAGGCACAAAGTCGAGAGACTGAAGCATTTTACACTTGAAATATTATCTTGACTAGCAGATAGTTTTTGAAGGGTCTTTTGTTATTTTTTTATGGATCTATTAACGTTTAGCTTCGCACCTAAGGTATGCCGAGGATTGAATTGACACGAAGAGGATTCTGCAAATTAATAGGTTTCATTGGCCTCTTCGGATCTTTGTTTATCCCTCAAAGAGTCTTATCTAAAGGGAAAAGAAACCCTCTTTCAGGAAAGCGAGGTGGTAGAATGCAGTTACCTGAGCCAATGCTGGATGGGGATGTGTCCCTTGAAAGGACCATCAAAACAAGAAGAACAGTAAGATCTTTCGATAGGAAGGCTCTTACCCTCAAACAACTTTCCCAACTACTTTGGGCAGCTCAAGGGATCACGGAAACAGGAGGATTCAAGAGGGCTGCCCCCTCTGCAGGGGCACTATACCCAATGGACGTCTACGCAGTGGTTGGAAGAGATTGCATTGAAAAACTGGATCCCGGTGTTCACCGCTATAGCCCTGCTGACCATACTCTTTCCTTCGTGCAAGAGGGGGATAGGAGAAAGGATGTAGCAGAGGCCTCATTATGGCAGATGTGGATGGCTGATGCGCCGCTGATCCTGGTCATTACCGCAGAGTACAGCAGGATTATGGGCAAATACCGCCAGAGGGGAGTGAGGTACGCCATGATAGAGGCAGGTCACATTGGGCAAAATATCTTTCTTCAGTGTCAGGGCATGGGACTGGAAGCAGGAATCGTGGGAGCCTTTGATGATGAGAAGGTAGTCCAGGTTATGGGGATTAAAAGAACACATGAGCCCCTTCTTATTATGCCCGTCGGATACAGGAGGTGAATAAGTAAGCGTTCAGCGCTCAGCAAACAGCCGTCAGCAAGATAAAGAAAAAACAAGATTGTTCTACTGGTTTAATAGGTTAGATCAGCTGCGTTGGTTCAGAATAAAAAAATCAACAAAACCGATAAGACTTTTTATTCAATGCCCTTTATTTTCATTAAAGGCTGGACGCTCACTTTGGGGCTTGAAATCTTTTAGATGTCGAGGTAATTTATTCCTATGAAATGGTCGAGGAGTTTAACAATGTATAAGAGAATTCTCTGTATCCTGATCTCATTCGTTTTTCTCTGCCTTGTGCAGGGCAGCGATGAACTTTACTCCAAAACGAAAGGAGGTAAAAAAATGGCAATCACAATTACAAGCACTGCTTTCACTGAAGGTGGCATGATTCCAAGGCAATATACCTGTGATGGAGAAGATATCTCACCCCCCTTGGCATGGACAGGCGTCCCCGAGGGGACCAAGAGCATCGCGCTTATCTGCGATGACCCTGACGCGCCCGTGGGAACTTGGGTCCATTGGGTGCTCTTTAATATACCACCGAGCACAAAGGACTTGCCTGCCAGTGTTCCCCCCAAAGAGATCCTTGAAAATGGCGCGAAACATGGAACCAATGATTTTCGAAAATTGAGCTACGGAGGTCCCTGTCCACCTAGTGGAACCCATCGATACTATTTCAAACTCTATGCGCTGGATGCAGAGATTCCTTCAGAAGCTGGAATCACGAAAGCACAACTACTCAAGGAGATGGAAGGGCATATCTTGGCCGAGGGGCAACTAATGGGACGATACAAGCGGTAAACGCCACAAGTTTAGAAAAAGCCTTTCCAAATTATTTAGCCTAAAGGCAGAGGAGTCAAAAAACCCCGAGCACATCAGGTTCCCGCAGGTGCTGGAGGTTTAGATTGTTGACGTGCTGTCAACGATAGGCAACAGCAAAACTCCCAGCTGAGCGGAGCGCGCCAAGCCGCTCCCCTTTAGTCTCCCATCCCACATCTTCTCTCCTTGCACCTCTTTTATTCAGAGGCCGAGATAAAACACATGGACAGTGTTTCGATAGACTGAGAAAGTATTTTGTTGATTCATGGGGGGCAGAGGAAAAACCGATTGAAAATCCTTACTGTCTTCTTATATGGTTAAGGCTCTCTAGGTTTTTCCAATCATCTTGGTACGGAGCAGGATAGCATGCTCAGAGATTTCAAACCTCTTAAAATCTATTTCATTGAAAATCGGATAGCCCTCGCTCTTGGACTCTCCAGCCTCTTGTTGGTAGATGCCCTGCAGCTGTTCATTCCCCGGATCATCAAAAAATCAATAGATGCCCTCACTATGGGTCAGGCAAGCGTGAGGCTTTTGCTAACGTACGCCCTGATCATAGTGGGAATTGCCCTCACTATGGCAGTTTTCAGATACATTTGGCGGTACCTTGTATTTGGTCACGCCAGGAAGGTGGAACAGGCCCTCAGGAATAGAATATATAGGCATCTGCAGACCTTGTCCCTTTCGTTTTACTGGAGGGTAAAAACAGGGGATTTGATGGCACGAGCTGTAAACGATATCGATGCGGTGAGAATGGCTACCGGTATGGGATTAGTTGCTCTGACCGACGGAATTGTACTCGGGCTGGCGACTATTGGATTTATGTTATATATAAACGTAGAATTAACCCTCATCTCACTCATTCCCACACCTTTTATCGTCTATTTTACCCTCATTATTACCCGCAGGATGGGGAAAGGATTCAGGCAGGTACAACAGACCTTTTCTGAGGTGACAGAGTCTGTCAGGGAGGCCCTCGCAGGAATTAGGATCATTAAGGCCTATAATCGCCAGTCGTGGGGGTATGGGAGAGTAAAAGAAACAGGGGAAACATACGTCAGAAATAATCTGGAGTTGGCCAGAAGCCTTGCCCTCTTTTTTCCCGTGATGACATTATTCACGAATCTCGGACTGGCCATTGTGATCTGGATTGGAGGAAGACTGACGATTCTTGGGAATATTACCACTGGCGATTTTGTAGCCTTTATCAGCTACCTTAACCTTCTTACCTGGCCCCTGATGGCACTTGGTTGGGTTACCAACTTGATCCAGAGAGGTTCTGCCTCCATGAGGAGGATAAACGGGATATTGGATGAGGTTCCTGAAATCACCGATCAAATAACCAATCCATATAAGGGGCCTATTAGGGGGAAAATTGCGGTGGACGGTTTAACATACTGTTATCCACAGAAAGAGGATCCTGCCCTAAGAGATATAACCTTCACCATAGAGCCCGGACAGACCATTGCAATCGTCGGGGGAGTAGGATCCGGCAAGAGCACGCTTCTTCAGACTATACCACGGTTGGTGGAAACGGAACGAGGCATGATACACATTGAAGGAATTCCCCTCCATGATATAGACCTGGCAAATGTAAGGGGGTCCATAGGGTTTGTTACCCAAGAGACCCACATCTTTTCCGATACCGTCCGAAACAATATAGTCTTCGGTAGGCAGGGAATCGATGAGGATTCTATAGAAATTGCCCTTGAGGCATCTCAGTTGGCAGACGAAATTGATTCTTTTCCCCAGGGCATCCACTCCCTTGTTGGAGAAAAAGGGATAACGCTATCGGGAGGACAGAGACAGAGGCTGACTATAGCACGAGCCCTTATTTCAAATCCTTCCATCCTCATTTTGGATGACGCGCTCTCTCAAGTAGATACCGGCACTGAGGCTGCAATACTCAACAGTGTGCTGGAGATAAGGCGCGGAAAAACGAATATTATTGTCTCTCACAGACTTTCAACCATTAGAAGGACGGATATCATCTTTGTGCTCAAGGCTGGCAAGCTCGTAGAATGGGGTGACCATGCAACCCTTTTTGCCGCACGGGGGGAATATACCCGGCTCTATGAAAGGCAGCGGTTGCGTGAGGAATTGGAAGGCGGTCGATAGCCATGCAGTTTGATTATGGATATATGGAAGAAGGGCATCTTGGCAAACCATACAATAGGAGACTGTTAAAGAGACTCATTCCCTATTCACGGCCTTATAGAAAACCCATCGTGCTTGCCCTGGGCTTAACGATTTTGATTACCCTGTTTGATCTGGCTATTCCCTACCTTCCCAAGATTGCTATAGACAGATACATACTGTCGCTCTGGTACCCCGTCAAGCAGCAGAAAAACCGGAATTTAGCGACTGAGTTCTCCGACCGATACGGCCATTTGGTTGTGGCTACAGAAGAAACGGGGTTGGGTTTTATCTCCAATGCTCATATCAAACAGATTGATCCCGGAGATCTCAGACGTTACTACGACAGGGGGATTATTTCGAAGGTAGGCTTTTATAGGGTTTCTGTTGAGGCAGTAAACAAGAACGGGTTATTGAATCCTGAAGCGCTCATAAGAGGAGAAGGTTCCTCTGTGTATATATCCGGTGAAGCACTCAAGGGTTTTTCTCCTGATCAGATAGCAACATTGAGACACAGAGACCTTAACGGTTTACTGCTGGTGGGGCTATTCTTGCTTCTTTTGATTGGAGGCTCACTCGTCTTGAATTATTGGGAGTTTTACCTTCTGGAGAAATCCGGACAGAATATGATGCAGGATATCAGGATGGAGCTTTTTGGCCGGATTCAGGGGCAGGCCGTTCAGTTTTTTGACCGTAATCCAGTGGGGAGACTGGTTACCCGGGTGACCAATGACATCGAAAATCTAAACGAGATGTTCAAATCAGTGCTCATCACTATCTTCAAGGATGTCTTTGTGCTGAGCGGTATTATAGTGGTGTTGGTGTACCTGAATTGGCGTTTGGCACTCATCTCCTTTATGCTCCTTCCTGCGGTGTTCGCACTAACACTGTTTTTTAGCACACGGGCACGAGAGGTATTCCGGGAGATAAGACAACACATTGCTGCGATCAATGCATTTTTGCAGGAGAGGCTTTCAGGTATACGGATTATTCAGCTTTTTGTCCAGGAAAGATCCCAGCTTAAGAGGTTTGAAGAGCTCAACCATAAGAACTACCTTGCCAGCCTGAGGCAGATTAGGATCTTTGCCGTGTTCATGCCCGCCATGGAGGTTCTTTCCTCGGTGGGTATCGGTCTTTTGATTTGGTATGGTGGGGGAAAGGTGATAGGGGAACAGCTCAGTTTGGGCTCTCTCGTGGCCTTTATCGGTTACATCCAGATGTTTTTCAAACCGATACGGGATATCTCAGAAAAATACAACATAATGCAGTCTGCAATGGCGAGCATGGAACGGATATTTGGGCTTATGGATCAAAGAGAGGTAATTCAGGAGCCAATAATACCCAAACGATCGGTGAGAAGAGAGGGTCATGTGGAATTCAAAAACGTCTCTTTTTCCTATAGTGAGGGCTTTCCGGTTCTTAAGGGCGTTTCTTTTGAAATCAAGCCAGGGCAGATCGTGGCCCTCGTTGGCTATACGGGCTCAGGAAAAACAACAGCGATCAGTCTTTTGGAAAGATTTTATGAACTTGAAAAGGGCGATATCCTCTTTGATGGGCTTGATATCAGGGAATGGAGGATAGGCGAGCTTCGTTCCCGAATAGGCCTGGTCATGCAGGATGTATTTATCTTTGCAGGCACTATTGCAGAAAATATATGCTTGGGTGATGAAAAGACCAGCAGAGAAAAACTGGAAGATGTGTCCAGACAGGTAAACGCATATCAGTTCATTAATCGGTTACCAGGAGGTTTTAGCCATGAGGTGAAAGAGGAAGGCGTAACCCTTTCTGCCGGGGAACGTCAGCTTTTAGCACTGAGCCGGGCATTGGCATATGATCCTACGCTTCTGGTTTTGGACGAGGCCACCTCCAGCGTGGATCCGGAGACAGAACGGCTGATTCAAGACTCTATTTTTAGGCTGTCAAAAAGGCAGACCACGCTCATTGTTGCCCACCGGCCTTCGACTATTCAGATGGCGGATAGGATTCTGGTAATGCACCGTGGTCGCATCGTAGAACAAGGTACCCACGAGGAACTGATAGGCTTGAAGAATATCTACTATCGGTTGAATCTGTTGCATAAACCGGAGGCTTAGGCTTCCCGCCATGAGCTCCGGTGAGCTTAAATGAGTACTCTATCTGTTACCCATGCAAACACTCTTAAGCGATTGCAGGGTGCTGGCCCGGTTGCCTTTGAAGAGATAAGGAGGAATGCAAGCACCCAATTCGACCCCGAGATTGTAGTGGCCTTTGAGAGGTCATGGTCCTCAGGGAAAGAGATCTACGAAATCCCACAGGCAAAAAGCGCTCATCACGTTCTAGCGTAATGTTGGAGAAGGTCACAATTTTCTCAGTAACCTTCCCAATCTATCAAGAAGCTCGGACTTACCCACCAGGTATTCAATCCTCAGGCCTCTTTCCTCAATGCACCCCTTATTAATGAAAACTACCGTTGGAATGCCTCGGATTTGATACTTTGTCAACAGCTTATCGTGAAATGGTTGCCATTTTGTCAAATCTGCACGCACGGTTATCACCTCACGCGCGCGTTTTATCACTTCGGGGTCCGTAAATACCTGCTTATCCATTATCCGACAAGGCGCACACCAGTCAGCATAAAAATCTATCACCACCGGCCTTTTTTCTTCACAGGCCTTTGTAAGGATAGCTTCATCATATGGAATCCATGCAATTTTCCCCACAGGACGAATTCCAAGGAGCAGGTAGATGATGCCGCCGCATACTATAGCGACGCCCGCTATCTTTTTGGCATATGAAAAAACTCTGACTTTTTTTCCTGTTTTGTCAAGCCAGCCGAGATGGATACCTGCTGCTATCGCTACCCCTGCCAAAAGAGCAGGTCTAAAAAGGTTGTGTGATACTACGAAGCTGATCATAAAGGCTGCCATAGCCATCAAGACCCAGCCCATCAGCTTTCTAATCCATAGCATCCAATCCCCTGACTTTGGTAACCTGGCTACAGCTCCTGAAAAAACGGCCAAAATCGCAAGGGGAAGGCCCAAGCCAATACTCAGGACAAAGAAATAAAGGAAACCAAGAAAAGGATTTCCCATTTGCCCTACATAGATTAACAGTCCCAGAATAAACGGGCCCAAACAAGGTGCGGCAACTATGCCAAGGGTCAGGCCCATAAAGAATGTTCCCAAAAAGCCAGGGTATCCCTTGGATGCAAACTGTGTTAGCGATTGCGGCAGTCTGAGTTCCCACAGCCCGAAGAAACTCAGCCCCATGGCAACCATCACACTGGCTACAAAGATCAAAACCACAGGGTGCTGAAGGGCGGCACCGAGCATACCCCCTGATAAAGCGGCTGACAGGCCCAGTAAGGAATTGGTCACAGCCAGGCCAAACATATACAGCATCCCATGAACTATCGTGTGACCTCTTATCTTCTCACTCTTTCCGCCGAAATAGGATATCGTTATGGGGATAAGGGGATACACACAAGGGGTAAGATTGAGAGCCAGACCCCCCAAGAAAAGTGCCAAAAGGGCCAACCAGATGCTTCCGGCAACACTCTGCTGCTGGGAACGTTGCCCAAGGCCTGAGTCCCCTTGTATCTGAACAAGCAGATCCTGACGCGGCGCTGTGTTTTGTGCTCCTTTCTCTATTGTGCTAGGGCCATAGAGAAACCCGGGAGGACCGGGACTCATGAGAGTGGGATTGGTTTCTTGACCCTGATAGGGGCCATGGGCGTTGGCGGCATGAGCAAGTCCTGTGGAGAGCCAAGGGGGAAATGGATGGGATGTAATGGATACAATGAGAAGCAAGAAAAACAGTAGTAATCTGAGATGTTTTTTGGGTCTTTGAGCGAGCATAGCGCCTTTCCCTTCCCTTTTTTCAGCAATAGCTTTTATCCAAAACAAAACAAGAATAGAAGCTTTGGAAATCAAGTCTTGCGTGTGATATTGAGTTCTATTCCATGCTCTATTAGCTTAAAATAGCATAGAACTCAAGTCCTGATATCTTTTGATTGCTATTGGATGAACCCATAAGGAAGGGAACGATCTGAGGCAGAGAAAGGAGGGCCCAGGTATCAAGAGGATGAAACAGCGCCGATCTATTTGTCCTCTGGGGTGGTGCCGGTCAGGCGGTAGTATGGAGCCCAGTAGGCTCGGCGGATACGTTTGACACCGCGCTCCACGGAACGACTGGTGGTGTAGATCAGAGAATAGAGGGTCGGGACTACCACAAGGGTCAGCACTGTGGCAAGGGCCAGACCGAAGATGACAGCGCTGGCCATAGAGCTCCACCACTGGCTCGACTCACTGACCCAGGAAATTTCCATCTTATGGAAATCAAATGCGATACCGGTGACCATGGGCAACAGGCCAAGAATCGTTGTGACCGCGGTCAACAGGACCGGTCGCAGCCGGGTGCAACCGGCGGCGACAATCGCCTCCCGGAAGTGCATCCCTCTTTGGTGGAGCCGGTTGGTATAATCGATGAGGACAATGGCATTGTTGACGACGACGCCAGCCAGGGAAATAACGCCAACCCCAGTCATGATGATGCCAAAGGGAAGTTCCATGAAGGTCAGGCCCAAAAAGACTCCCCCTAATGAGAGGATGACTGAGGTCATGATGATCAGTGGCTGGGAGACCGAGTTGAACTGGGTGACGAGAATAAGGATGATCAGGAGTATCGCTGCAGCAAAGGCCTTTGAGAGAAAAGCCTGAGCCTCCTGCTGAAATTCGAGCTCCCCCGTGAACCGAATCTTGTATCCGGGTGGCAGCGAAAAGTCGGCCAGGATTTTCTCCGCCTGGGCGCGAACGACCGGACCAGGCACCTTTTCCTCATCGACATTTGCCTTTACTGTCACCACTCGCTCGTGGTTGATACGGTTAACCTGGCCGAGGCCACCTCCAATCTCGAATGTGGTGACCGTGCTCAGGGGAACGAGGCCTTCCGGCGTGGGGATAAGGAGCTCGCGCAGGACGTCGGTGACCTTGCGATCGGACTCAGCAAGTTGCACAGTAATGTCATAGTCCTCATCTCCCTCCCGAAAGGTGGAGACCTTTAGGCCGTTGAAGGCTACCTTGAGGGCGAAGCCGATAATATCGGTAGACAGGTCCAGTAAGGCCGCTTTCTGCCGGTCTACCCTGACCCTGACCGTGGGTGAGCCCGGTACGTAATCGTCTCGGACGTCCTGAACAAATGGAATCTTGTCGAGAACGCTCCTAACCTGCTGAGCGATGCTTCCCAGGACATGGAAGGTATCCCCTACGATCTCGATATTGATCGGGGCCCCCGTCGGTGGACCCTCCTCCTGCTCGGCCACGGTAATCTGGGCCCCGGGAATGTCCTTGACTCTCTTTCGTATCTCCTCCACTGTCTGGGTGGAGGGTTCTACCCGGTCCTCGATGTCGTAGAACTGGATGCCGATATGGTTAGGCAAATTCTGCTCAAAGGCGGAGCTGCCACCAGTGACTGCCACCGTGCGGGAGTAGATATGCTTGACGTTTGCCATATCGGTGAGGCCCACGACCTGCTGGCCTTGACGCAGGGTATGGGTCTTTCTATCCGTATTGGTATAGTAGCACCGGGCTGGATCGGAATCCGGTGAAGCCAGGCGCATTCCGGCGCCATTACAGAGTGCCATCTCCACCTGACGGGCAATTCTGTCCGAGTACTCAAGATCTGCCCCTTCGGGCGTATCAAGATTGATGTAGATGCCATGGGGATCGATGTTAGGGAAGAACTCGATTGGCTTCTCGATCCCGATCTCGTAAAGCCAGATCATGGCCATGGCCACAACGGCAAGTAAGGCCATACTCAGCACCGCCAGCCGGTTGTTGAGCGCCGCATCCAAGAGCCGTCGATAACCCCTTAGCAGAGCTCCTCGAACGGTTATCGGTGCCTCACCGGCCCGTTCGATCTCCTCGGCGGTGGCCTTGGCCTTGGCAAAACAATGACCAGCCGGAAGCCGCAAGAAGATCGCCGCCAGGGCCGGATTTATGACCATTGCCACAAACAGGGAAGAGGAGAGGGTGATAATCACCGCCTTGGGCAGGTATCCCATCCACTCACCCATGATTCCCGGCCAAAACAGGAGCGGAAAAAAGGCGGCTACCGTGGTGAGCGTGGAGGCGGTGACCGGCTGCGCGACCTCGCTGGTTGCCCTTATTGCAGCTTGAATGCGAGGCACCCCCTGCTCCATATACCGGAAGATGTTTTCAATGATGACAATGGCGTTATCAACAAGCATGCCCAGGGAAAGAGTAAGGGAGAAGAGCACTATCATATTCAGGGTAATGCCTAGCATGCTCAGCACCATAAATGATATGAGCATGGAGAAGGGAATTGCTAGGCTCACCAGTACGGCATTGCGCGCGCCCATAACGAAGAAGAGAACGACGATGACCAGGATCAAACCGGTGATAAGGTTGTTCTCCAGGTCGGCGACCATGATGCGGATATCTTTTGCATGGTCCATGAGCTTTGTCACCCTGACCCCTGAGGGCCAGGCTGGTTTTTGCTCTTCGATCATTTTATCGATCTGCTCTGAGATACGGATCACGTTTTCGCCGGCCCGTTTCTTGACCGCAATGTTGATCGCCTCGTAGCCGTTCAGCCGCGAGCGACCTTCCTCGTCTTTGAACCCGTCCACAACGCGGGCCACGTCTTTGAGGTAGACGGGTCTGCCGCTGTGAAGCCCTACGATGAGCCCATAGATCTCGCCGGGGCTCTGAAACTCACCGGGAACACGAAGCTGAAATCGGCCATCACCCATACGAATGGCTCCGCCGGAGACGTTCTGGTTTTCCTTGGTGATCACATCCTGAAGGCTCAGAATAGAAAGTCCATAGTAGGCGAGCTTATCAGGGTCGGGTTCAACCCTGATCTCCCGTTCAAATCCACCGGTAACCTCGGCCTCAAGAACACCGGGAATGGACTCGATGTCGTCCTGCAGTTCCTCGGCGATCTCCTTGAGCCTAACCAGCCCCACAGGCCCGGAGAGGGACAGCACCAGAATTGGTAGTTCAGAGATGTTGATTTCAATCACCTCTGGATCCTCCTCGAGGTCGGCCGGCAGATCCGGCTTGGCTAGGTCGACCTTGTCTTTGGTTTTGTTGAGAACTTCCTCGATATCGGTTCCGGCGACGAACTCTATGACGATGGAGCTCATGCCCTCGGTGCTTGAAGACCTGATTTGCTTGACCGCCTCCAGACCCTTGAGCTTTTTCTCTATGGGGATGGTAATTGATTGCTCGATATCCTCCGGAGCCACACCGGGATAGCGGGTCATGACGAAGATATACGGTATGGTGATATCCGGGGCTGCCTCCCGGGGCAGGGAGTTGTAGGCCAAGTACCCAAATATAATGATGATAATGGCCAGGACGACCACACTCGTCCTTTTGCTCACCGCTGTTCTTGGAATCCTCATGACTTCAGGATCTCGTTTGGATTATCCACGTTCTTAATCACCTCTACTGCCTGACCGTCATCCAGGAGGCGATGACCAACCACAATGACCCTCTCTCCGGCCTTCAAGCCAGAGGTAATATGAGCCTCCCAGGCGATCAAGGTACCCAGCGTGATCTTTCTCTTTTCGGCACGGCCCTCCTTCTCCAGAAAGACAAAGCGTTCATCGCCCTCCGTGATGACGGCATACAGGGGAACGGCTAGGGCTCGTTTGTGCACGTGCTTGATGAGCTCGACCCGGGCAAACATGCCGGGCAGTATTCGGCCATCCGGGTTTGGGACCTTGAGTTCCAGTTCAAAGAGTCGAGAAAGGGTCCTCGGTTGGCTAGAGATATAGATCTTTTTCCCTTTGACTCTAAGTTTCCCCAAAGCCTCGATGATTACGTCAGCCTCTCTAAGATCGAAGATTGAGGCCACGTCGCTCTCGGGCACTCCCACGGTAACCTTGACTGGATCTATCTCAAGGATCTGGGCCACGGGATCTCCTACACCCACGTAGTCCCCCTTGTTGGCCTTTATCTCATTGAGGAGTGATGAGAGTGGAGCGGTGATGCTAGTCCGGTTCAGTGCCAGCTCGGCCTGATTGCGCTGGGCAGTCAAGTCCTTGAGCTGGGCCTCAATCTCATCCAGTTTCGTAAGGGCGGCGAGATTCTTTTTCACCAATGCCGCGGTTCGATCGTAATTGAGCCTTGCCAGATCGTAGTTGGCCTCTATGCGGGCCGACCGTGCCCGAAAATCACGGTCGTCGAGTTTCATAAGGACCTGCCCTCTCTCCACCATCTGCCCTTCCTTGACCCGGACGTCGACCACCTGCCCTGCAACCTCGGATTTGACCCATACGTCCTCATAGGCCTCTACCTGGGCCGGCAGGCTGATCGCATCCAGCAGACGTCGTGGCTTAAGGGTAAGGGTAATGATGCGGACGGGGGGCACCTCATTCTTTAGGGCCGCCTTTTTGGCCTCCTCTAGATCGGTCTTCTTTTCTATGATCCGGGAGCCCATAATCACAACAAAGGCTACAATAATGGCTACCATCATCCATGGAATAACCCCCCAGATGAATCGCAAGATCCTCGTTTTCTTGTTGGTTCTATTCATTTTATTGTGCTCCATCACAGATGGAATTGCTTTGGCGCCCCCAGGCACCCAAAGCTTTTGCCAAAAAACGTCAGAATACTCCGGGATTGGCAATACGTGGTTTGACTATTCAAACAAAATAATCATTTACGGTCCTGAATACCAGTACCCTTTTGTTATAATAGGGCTAGGGCGAGGAACAGAAACACATTAGACATAGGCGATGGCATCCATCTCAACACGAATGTCAAAGGGTAGCCTGGCTGCTTGGATGCATGATCTTGCTGGAGGGTTTTCGGGGAAATATCTTTTGTATATGTCGTTGAACCGTCCATACTCCCTCATGTTTACCAAATATGCGCTCACTTGTAATACTTTACTTAAGGAAGAGCCTGCTTCCTCGAGAATAATGCGGATATTTTCCAGCGTTAGTTCCGTTTCTTGCTCAACGGTGCCAGGCACGACCTGGTTTGTTTGGGGATCTATTGGTCCCTGGCCAGATAAATAGATTATACCATCATGAATGATAGCCTGGGAATAGGGTCCCCCGGTGACAGCTGCTTTATCTGTCTGAAAGGCCTTTTTCTCTCCCATTATCACCTCCAATGAAAAAGATCATAGAAAAATCTTGCCCCGCAATTTGAGTCTACTGATTCCAGCGTTAGCCCAAGACAGAGAATAGAAAGGTACTTTATGGGGAAGGGAGTATAGAGAAAGGTGGCTTGAGTGTCAAGCGAGAAACTGTTAGTGTTAGTGTGCCTCGTTATCGAGTAGGCGTGGGAAGATAAGAGTTCAGAGAAAACAGAATGGAGCAAACCGAAATGAAGAAAAAGGTGTTATTTATTTGCACCCATAATTCAGCTCGATCTCAGATGGCAGAGGGATTGATGCGGACGCTTTATCCCGATCGATATGAGGCCTATAGCGCGGGCACGGAGCCTTCGGGCCTTAATCTCTTGGCAGTTAAGGTCATGGCAGGAATCGGGATCGATATCTCATCTCATCGTTCAAAGCGCTTGGATGAGTTTTTGGATATGAAATTTGACTATGTTATTACGGTTTGTGACCAGGCTAGGCAGATCTGCCCGTTTTTCCCCGGTGGAAAGGAATTCATCCACCGAGGTTTCGAGGATCCTGCCGCGTTTTCCGGAAGTGAGGATGAGAAGATCGCTATTTTCAAGCGTTTCAGAGATGAAATCCGAGAGTGGATTGAGGAAACCTTTGGTGGGGAAGGGGGAGAGAGGAAGGTTAAAATGATTCAAGATATTCTTCTAGTTTTTCGATTATTTGATCCAGGTATTCTTCATGAAAAGGGAGAGAAGAGCGTCTCTCTCTTATCCACGTCTTAAACTCCAGCACACTCTCAAGATTTTCTCTCCTCTTTGCCTCTTTCCTTGTGGTAATGGAGTCATCCATCCTCTTCTTGATCTCTCTCCACTTTTTTATAAAACCTTCACCCTTTTTCCATCTTTCAAGGTTTTTCCTTCCAGAATACAAATCTGGAAAAGCCCCTGAGTCAATAAGCTGTGCCATCCGCCTCGTGTTCTTATAGCATGCGTATCTGAATTCACAGTAAGAACAGGTCATTTCCTCGGTGGAATGATGGAAGATGCCCTTTTTCAAGAGGCTCATGAGCTTGTCGGCATAACCGTCTATGAGTTTTACTCCAGTGAGATCAATGCCGGTTTTTTGAGCATACCGGTAGCTGATAGGGGAAGTAAGTGGATTGCTTTCAGAAAGGTGTCGTCTGTTTACCAGGTAATATCTTGCCACTCCGCCATTTATATCCTTTTCCGCTGTAATGGCCACCAAGTAACCGGGAAGTTGGAAGGAAAGTCCTTTCTTGATGTCACTCGGCGCAGGAGCCCTTCCGGTTTTGTAGTCATAGATAACGGACATGTTATCGTTTGCGGGCAAGGCATCTACCCTGTCTATATAACCCCGTATCCTGGTTTTGCCGAGCGTGACTGGATTATTCACGTCATCTCCAAACCGGTATTCGAGTGCTGTTATCTTTTCTTGGCTGAGATTAGTTTCCTCAAACCGGAGGATTTGGGCAAGCAGGCCCTCTCTTTTGGGAAGTCCACTTCTGGTAGAGACAGATGGCGTGTCCAAACCTTCCATAATAGCGTTTTTCTGAGTTTCAAAAAAATCCAATCCTTCTAGGTAGGTCAGGCGGGAAAAATAGTCCTCTCCAATTTGCCCTGCCAGAGTAAAGGCCTTAGATAGGCCTATTGAGGCCACATTTTCACCATTTGTTTTCAACTCCTCAAATATCATCTTCAAGATAGCATGAACATGAGAGCCTATATCTTTTGAAGATAGCTCCTCTTCTACCTCCTCTATGGTTTCGAGGCAAAAGATCTCCCTTAAGAGATACCGCAAAGGGCAATTTGCCATCATATCCAGCCTGGAAGTGGAGAATATATCCTTGAAATGGTTAAGGTATTTCGTGAAATTCTGTGCCTCATGAACTAGCCCATCGTATTCTGAAAGACCGTCCACAGTGTTCCTTGCTATCACGGACCGTACACCTCTTATCACCGATTCATTAAGAAACGGATTTTCACCTAAGATGATATGTTCATAGGGGAAAGGACCTTGAGCTGAAGGCAGTGAGGTCTTTTTCTCCACTGCTACTGAATCCAAGAACTCTTGCTCGTGAGTAAAGTAAGGATTCTCCTCCCACGGAAAGGCATTTTCCAACTCCTCTATGCCATGATAGAAATCCCCCTGTTGCACCATTGAGAGCATATCCAGCAGAACCGGGGATGGTTGAACATCTCTGTCTCTTACGCTCCTGGGGTAAGAGAGGTAAAGGTTCTTGTGGTAGTTGCAAAGGATATAGCTGAAAAGATGCCGTGAAAGGTCCGTAAAACCTGTCTTTCTGAGAGGCCCGGCTGAGCTCTCAGGTATGATAAAATCATCCGGTTCTTTCAGGGGGAACTCGTCAGCGCTGAGACCGCCCGCAAAGATATAGTCAAATGAGCACCCCATAATATCAGGGTATTCAGATACATCTACGGATCCCTTCAGGTGGTCCTCCATGATCCTGGTGCGATTAAGGAGGGCATCGAATCCTCTTTTGAATCGCTCCAGCAGCGGGGTACTTTTGGTAGAGGTTATGAATGACTCTGTCTTTTCTAGGTCGCGGGCTGTCCTCACCGTAAGATCCTTCAACGAATTAAAAGCCCTCATATCTCTTCTAATGATCCTCTCTGTTATTTCCCGGTCAAATCCTTTCTGATCTTTGAGAAGGGACACCACATTCTTCTGCACTCCGAAGATATCAAGGAGATAAAAGAGGCCTTGGACAACTTCCTTTGGACGTGTCTTTTTCAGTAAATCCCTCAATGGCTCAATGTTATTCTCTAAGTGAAACAGCTGATGCATAAAGGTATAGTAATCAGAAAGGATATCTTGCCTCTCTTTTTCATTGCGGCAGTTTTTGTACAAGAAAAAGAAATGATCTCTTGCCTGGGGCAAATACTCACCAAGCACATCACCACCCTTAATACCACACTGCCTGGCAGCCTTATCAAGAGTGGCTACGTCCAGCTGCCATTTTGCCTTATCCGTAGATTGTGACTTAAAAAAAGTGGCAACGTCTTGCTTATGTTCTTCGGCAAAGAAGGCCCCCTGCTTTTCCAAGAGCAGGAGCCATTGAAGCTGTTCGTGCTCGTTCGGGCTTCCTTTGATTGGGTCTACGAGGCTAGAGATGAAAAACTCGTGTATGTCTTTTCTCCTATAATTATTGAGGGAGATATCGATGAGCAGTTGAAAAATCCTTGACAGAGGAGATGAGGACAGAGGTACGCCCCTTGCTACATTGAAGGGGATTCCGTATTCTGAAAATATCTCATAAATAAGGGAGGCGTACTCATTGAGATCGGGGAAGATTGCCCTTATGCTGCTGAGATCACCTATTTTTTCCTTGTTGACAATTCTCTTTATTTCGCCTGCGATTTCCCTGATTTCATCCAACCTTGAATGAAAAGATCTTATCTTTAACCCTTTTTCTTTGCTATGATCATATTTCCCCGACCGATAAAGGCCATTGGCAAAAGGATTCTTGAATTCCTCGGCTGGTGCCTTTTTAACGAAGGTTGCAAACCCAGCCTTGTCTATTCTTTCCATGAGAGGAACAAGTGAGGTAAAGATTCTGTATGCCTCATGATCCCTACCATTTCCAGGTTCGCTATGGCCTGCGGCTTTACGGAATGCTTGAAGGGGATCATTTTCCTGCGCATCAAAATCAAGAAGCCAGAGAACCTCATCTACCTTCTGAAAGAGAGAATAGAGGATTTCCTCTTCGGCCTTGGTAATAGTAATGAAGCCATCAAAGACAACAGCATTGATATCTTTTAAAAGGCTTGGTGGTTTACCGCTGGCCAGAAACGATCGCACGCTAGAGACGATATCGTCATTATCGTAGAGCCTGTTGGTTCTTTTGAATTCCTCATAGTCGCCAAAGAGGAGGGCGAGATCGCTATCCAGGGCATACCTCTGTTCTCCGGCTCCAGCCCTCAAATCATCCAACTGGATTATTTTGTGAGAAAGGTGATCAACAAAGCGGTCTTCAAAATTGTTGCTGACTAAAAGAGAAAAGAATTCCAAGACTTGGTGATATATCCCTGGCACGCTTTCATTTCGGAATGAGGAGCCAAATAAGGGAGAAAAATATTGTAAACCCTCAGGCATCTGATTTCTCTTATGCAGAATAACCCTTACTGCCAACTCCTTCATCGTTTCATCCATGGAGGAGAAATTCCTGAATGAGTGATATAGGATATCATCATAGAATATCCTGCTCACTATAGAGGTGAGGGTGTCCACTGGCCGGTGTAGCCAGCCAGGTCCTTGGTTTTCAAGTTGCAGGACTACACTATGAGAAGGTACTATGCGGAGGGAATTCTCCAATGAAATCCCCCGGGTGGACATCTCTTCCTCAGAGAGCCTTCTTCTCTCCTCGACTGTCTGACCTATGAGGTAGGTGATCTGGGTCATAAGATGCAGATTCTGTGGGGTTTTTGATGTCTGCCAGCCGCATGGAGTCTGATGCAGGCGGATCACAAGGAAGATCCGGAAACCCAAAAATGATTTTGACAGATTTATTAAAATGATACAAGATATTAAATATATGGTCTTATTTGTTTCACTGGTTCAACTGGTTGGTATCGTTCAAAAGTGTTGGCATGAGCCATAGTGAGTAGTCATTCACGTTCTAGAGGAGGTCATGGCTATTTTTGAAAGGCGATATCTCAAAAAAATTCCACCGGGTCTTGCAGTGGTTAAATATGTGGGGTTTACACCTCGGAAGCCCTGGGAGTTGTAGCCGGGTTCATCTAAACCCCACATATTTGACCACATCCCGTGAGGCTTATGATAGCGCCTTGAAAAAATTGGCATGGCCGGATAGAGATAGTTATCTACCCGTTCTCTAACCAATATAACATGGAGAAAACGCTTTTGAACGATGCTACTTGGTTAGTTTGCACGCCAAGGCATCAAGACGAATAGAACCAAGAGAACTAATCAAAGAGATCTAAGAAAGATAACTTTTTATGGCTGAAAGAATGGTGAACCCTGCGAGACTATCTAAACGAAGCTCTAAATCCTGCCCGGACTTTTTGGGTCTTTCAGCCCGCCATAAATGGCACGGGTTACTTTCTTACAGGGTGAACAAAAAATTTCTCACTTTTATCATCTTTGTTTTACTCTCCTGCTTGCTCGGTTTCGGAGCCTTTGGTTTTGAAAGAAACGACAAGCAGCTTAACAAAGAGGTTACACAAACAACTACTCATACAAAGGGGGATGGGAGCATGGATAATGCAAAATGGCTATCTGAAGATGAAGGGAAGTATCTTTTGGGGGTGGCCAGAAAAACCATAAAAAACAGATTATCTAAGGCAGAAGAGCCCCAAATTGACCCAAAAGACCTGCCTGAGAAATTTCAGGAAAGACTGGGCACCTTTGTTACGGTAACTATAGATGATAACCTGAGAGGATGTATAGGGCATATCATACCTCGAGAGACACTGATTGAGGGGATTAGAGAAAATGCGCTGAATGCGGCCTTCAGAGACCCTCGATTCCCTCCCTTAACTCAGGAGGAATTTGACAAAATAGAGCTTGAGATCAGCATCCTCACTCCTCCTCAGGAACTTCCCTACACAGACGCGGAAGATCTCTTAGACAAATTGAGGCCAGGGATAGATGGGGTAATCATCAAAAAGGGATCTTACGAAGCTACTTTTTTGCCCCAGGTTTGGGAACAGCTACCAGATAAGCAAGAGTTTCTGACACATCTCTGTCTGAAGGCAGGACTTTCTGCTTATAGCTGGGAGACGGAAAAACTCCAGGTATCTACCTACCAGGTCCAGGCCTTTGAGGAGGAAAAATCGAAATAATAACGATCCCACCAAGGTATCGATTTTTCACGGGACCGGGTACCTCATGAATCCTAACAGTCTCATAATAGTATCCGTTTTTGCGACCGGAATATCATCTATAGCCGTTCAAATAATAACGGTTAGAGAATTTCTTTCACAGTTTTCAGGCAATGAGATCACCATCTCCCTTGTTCTTTTTTGCTGGCTTATGTTAGGCGGGCTCGGCTCTCTTGTATCAAGATTTTTTCCAAAGAAGTCAATTAACCTTTACTCTATTATTGCCCTGGTTACAGCTCTTTTCCCTTTGATTCAGATAGCAGCAATAAGGCTTTTCAGAGACACCATCTTTATTCATGGGGAATCTCCAGGTTTTTATCCTATCTTTTTGTACATACTGACCCTCAGTGCGCCGTATGCCTTCTTAATTGGCTTTATTCTTCCCTACTCACTTGCTGTCATAAAGGCTCGAGGTGAACAATTTACTGCAGGGCAATTGTACATCACTGACAATATCGGCGATATTGCAGGCGGGGTTTTGTGTAGCTTTATTCTATTATATTTCTTGACACCGTTTAAAATAATAGCAATCAGCTCGTTTCTTTTAATCCTCATTTCTCTTTTGCTTATTATACGTATAAAAAGATACCTTATTTTTCTGATTTCCCTTTTTCCCGTTATTGCCTTTTTTGTTTTCTCCTTTGGACAAGGCTTTGAGCCTTCTACACTTTTTAACCAGTATGGCTCGAATATTGCGGACTACCAGGAATCCCCCTATGGGAGAATAGTATTAACCAAAGAAAAGGAGGAATATACTCTTTGGGAATCTGGGACTCCTATTTTTTCCACCTTCAATATTACGGCTGCCGAGGAAAAGGTCCATTACCCCCTGTGCCAACTGGATAGAATTGAAGATGTTTTGCTGGTATCAGGGGGCATGGGTGAAACCTTCGATGAGGTCTTGAAATACGCTCCTCGCCACCTAGATTATGTAGAGTTAGATCCTACGTTAATACGAGTGGCAACCCAATCTGGCCTTTTAAACCCTAAAGCAAAGGTTACGATTATCCCAACTGATGGAAGGAAATATATAACTGATACCAACAAACGATATTCAGCCGTCATCGTTGATCTGCCAGAGCCCGATACCTTCCAGATAAACCGATTCTACACAAAGGAGTTCTTTGAAAAGACCAAGAGGATTCTCGAGAAAGATGGAATCCTCTCTTTCTCTCTCATTGCAAATCCCAACTATTTATCAGAGGTCAGAATCAAGAAATTGTCCTCCATTTTCAACACCGTTAAGCAATGCTTTCGTAATGTTCTCCTGATCCCTGGCAGAGAAATCTATTTCCTTGCAAGCGATGGCCAGCTTACCGCTGATATCCCTCTAGAGCTAAAAAAAAGATCCATTGCCACCTCCTATATCCACGGATTTTATTACGGAGACGTTACCAAAGAGAGGATTAAGTTTATCAATGAATCCATTGATCCGGCCGAGTCTACTAACACTGACTTTCGGCCGAGGGTTATTAACATACTGTTCAAAGAATGGTTCAAGAAGTATGGCACCTCACCCAATTGGTTTATGGCCGGCCTATTGGGGGTTCTTCTTCTCTACCTATCTTTAACGAGAAAGGAGGAATACCTTCTTTTCTCTACCGGCTTTGCTGCCATGGGTGTGGAGATGTTAATTCTGTTCTCTTTTCAGGTCATTTATGGCTATGTCTATCTCAAGGTGGGTGCTATAATTACCTCATTCTTGCTTGGCCTTCTACCTGGTGCGATTCTTGGAAATAAGTGGAAAAAAAGTGGTAAAGGTATGCTCATAAGAGCAGAGGCTGGGATGATCTTCTTGCTTATTGTGTATCTGATTTGGGCAACCTTCTCCCAGTCCAGCATGCCTGAGCCTGTTTTTTTGCTATATGGTTTTACCTTTTCCATGCTGTGCGGGCTCCAGTTCCCTGTTGCTGCAGAGATAATAGGGGAAGAGAGAAGTCCTGCAGCAGGCCTATTTGCCGCTGACCTTGTGGGCGCTGGTGCTGGTACCCTTGCAATAGGAACTTTGTTGATCCCTCTTTTTGGTGTTCAGGCTGCTATTATAGGCCTAATCTTGGTAAAGACTGCAAGCACCGTGGTAGTTTTAAGAGCATAGGAATGGGAGCATGTAAATTGCTGATTGTTCCATGTTTCGAGATGCGTGTTTTTGATGTAAAAACAAAGGGCCTTAGGGCACGAAAGATAGTGTACTCAAGAAAAACAGGCATTTCATAACCGAAGGGAATACAAGGGGAACGATTCAGACCGACGGACTACCCACAACTAATAACGGACACTGCGAGAAATGAAGCGACATATAAGCAGGAAAGAATTCTTAAAAGAGATGGGACTCTTATCCCTTTTCGTAGCAACAGAGGGGCACTGTTTCTGGCCGAGCGGTAAGAACGAGGAAAAGAAGGATATCAGGGGTCATGTTTTTAAAAACGATGCCCCTAAGGACCTTTGGAAGTGGTCGATTGAGGGATTCCACTATACGACGAATGGGAAGGATGTCCAGTGTATGGTATGCCCCAACCGATGTTATTTGAGACCTGGGGACCGGAGTGTATGCAGATCAAAGGTAAACATTGGGGGAAAGCTCTACTCCGTTGCCTACGGAAACCGCTGCGCTATTCATATTGACCCCATTGAGAAAAAACCCCTCAGCCATTTCCACCCAGCCACCTCGGTTTTTTCAATAGCAGCTGCTGGGTGTAATTTCAGATGTCTCAACTGTCAGAACTGGGAGATCTCCCAGAGAAAACCTGAAGAGGTGAATCACTATGAGCTCTTTCCAGCTGATGTTGTCAGGATCACCAAGGAAAAGAATATACCCTCTATTGCCTACACCTATTCGGAACCCATTTCTTATTACGAGTATATGTATGATACGGCAAAGCTTGCAAGTGCAGAGGGTATCAAGAATGTTCTGGTTTCAAACGGTTATATAAACAGAAAGCCGTTGGAGGATCTCGCCCAGTACCTAGACGCTGCCAACGTAAACCTGAAGTCATACGATGACGACATCTATAGGAGGCTTAATGGCGGAACACTTCAGCCGGTACTGAATACCTTTAGACTGCTACATGAGAAAGGGGTCTGGTTTGAGATGACCACCCTGGTTGTGCCTGGATATGTTGACAAACCAGAGATGACAAAAAGGATGTGCGGCTGGATATTGAAGGAATTGGGGCCCGATTATCCCCTGCACTTTTTGCGCTTCTTCCCCCATTATAAATTGGACCGGCTGCCTGCAACGCCAGTGAAAACCCTGGAACTTCTGAGGAATATAGCCCTCAGGGAAGGGATTCATTATGTCTACCTTGGGAATGTGCCTGGTCATGATGCATACAATACCTACTGCCACAACTGCCAAAAGATTCTGATTAGGCGAATCGGTTATGAAATTGGCGAATTCAACCTAAACGCTGGCAGGTGTAAGTTCTGTAACACCCCAATCCCCGGGAGGTGGGGGATCTGATTAGACGGCGTGGAATTCTGCAACATATAGATATCCTCTCTGTTTGGTCACCTGGTTGCATCTTCAGAAAAGGAAGGATGGGATATTCGAAGACGACAAAACATAAAAGAACTACAATCCTTTTGAACCAGTTATTCCATTATTCCAATTTTGATCAGAACAGACTTGGTTCGGTCTATGGAAATCGTTGTCTTAGGTTCCGGCACCAGTGTTCCTCTTGCTGAAAGAGCATCCCCGTCTCTTGCCATTTTTGTTGAGGATCTGTTCCTTTTACTGGATATAGGGCCGGGAACAGTTAGACAACTGGCAGTTGCCGGCCTCAAATACCAAGATGTTGGCTATATAATCATCAGTCATTTTCATCCAGATCATACAGCTGATCTGATACACTTTTTCTTTGCCACCCGGTATCCCCCAATCCTCGATAAGAGAAAGCCTTTCACCATTATAGCCCCTGAAGGATTCAACCGATTCTTAAAGCTCTTGAAAAAGCCCTATGGAACCTGGCTTGATCTTCCAGGTGGTCTCATGAACATAGTGGAACTAAGAACGGACGAAAACGACAAGAAGGAATTTGACAAATTCAGAATACTTTCCGCGCCTGTAAACCACACCCCTCAGAGCATTGGTTTTAGAATAGAAGACAATTCGGGCAGAGCTCTTGTGTATTCAGCGGACACCGGTTACTGTGGAGAAATTGTAGATCTGGCAAGAGGTGCAGATCTCTTGATCCTCGAATCTTCCTTCCCTGATGGAGAAGAGATGGCAGGACATCTGACCCCATCGGAGGCAGGTAACATAGCCACACAATCAGGGGCCAAGAGGCTTCTTTTAACCCATTTTTACCCAGAATGTCTGAGAACCGACATTGAGGCTCAGTGCCGGAGAACCTATCAGGGAGATCTCGTCTTGGCAGCTGATCTGATGTCCTTATCAGTGGGATAGTTGCTACTATGATGACGGATTGACCTTTTTTATTATAGTTTTTGACACACTCGACACCTTGCCAAGCCACGCCAGTGCAGCGGCCATGTCTTGGCCGTAAATGTGTATGGGCAGTATCCCTTAATTTTGCAAATTCCAGTGTCTCTGCTCACCAAAGACCCCCACTTAGAACGAAGCCTGAAAAGCACGCTGGTTACTCATGCCTCAGCGCGATAATGGGGTCAACTTCTGCGGCGCGGGCGGCCGGGTATAATCCAAAGACAATACCAATAGCGCCGCTGATAAAGAGGGGTAATATGATGCCCCAAAGAGTAATGACGGTTGGCATGCCTGCAAGATACGTTATCAAGGCTGGGATGAGAATCCCTAAGCCGAGCCCAACTATCCCGCCAATCGTAGAAAGCACGACAGTTTCAATGAGAAACTGCATGATGATTTGCTTCTTCTTGGCACCAATCGCTCGCCGAATTCCTATTTCACGGGTTCTCTCCGTTACCGAGGCCAACATTATATTCATGATACCGATGCCGCCCACGAGCAGGCTGATACAGGCAATGGAACCCAAAACGATATTGAAGGTCCGCTTCGTCGCCTCAGCCTGTTGAAGCAAGGCAAGCGGGACGCTAATGATATAGTCCTTCTTGTTGTGAAAACGTTTCAGCATCTCTTCGATGCCCTTTGCGGTGGATTCAACGTTTTCGGTGCGGTCTACCTGAACGATAATCTGGTGCAACTCCACCATCTCCCTTTCATCCGAGCCGGAGGTGCGTCGAAAGCTTATGTCCCCGTAGTAGACGCGTGCCACATCGATGGGAATATAGGCATCTACCTGCTGGTCGGGCAGCTGGATATTTGCGGCTTCACCCCCTTCGCTTTTGACGATTCCCACGATCTTGAATGCGTCGCTACCGATACGGAGCGTCTGACCGATGGTGCTATCGGTTGCCAGGAGTCTTCTGGCTCCATATTCGGTGAGAACCGTTACGGGGGCCTGGTCATACACATCAGATCCTGTGAGAACACGCCCAGCAATTACGGGCCTCTGCACCAGATCAAACCATATGGGTGTGGTCCCGACAACGCGAAGCTCAAGGACCCGTGCTTTCAGAAATCCTTCTTTGCGAACGAGCTTAACAGGCACGGTCTTCTTTATCGTCTTCATGGTTTCAGATAACCTGCGATAGTCTTCATAGGTGAGCCCATAGATGCTCATGAAGGATTGGGTTGTGCTTGTCGTCTCTTCTTCCACGGATTTGACCGCCGTTATGATGACATTATTGCTCCCGAGCTTTCGGATTTGATCGAGGGCCTCCTTGCTAGCACCCTCTCCTACGGCTAGCATAGCTACGACGCTTCCCACCCCAAAGACAACCCCCAGCATCGTCAGGAATGAACGAAGTTTGTGGAGCAGTAAATTCTCAATGCCGAGCGAGATATCCCTAACGAGCGTTGTGTGTCTCATCAGCCTCTCCGCCAATCCTCTCAATGATGCCATCTTTCATGTACAGCCTTTTGCGGGCATGGGCTGCAATGTGGGATTCATGGGTCACGATAATAATGGTTTTTCCCTGATGGTTTAACTCAACCAACAACTCCATGATCTGTTCGCCTGTTGCAGTATCAAGATTGCCCGTCGGCTCATCTGCAAAAATTATCTGAGGATTGTTTGCGAGGGCCCTTGCGATGGCAACCCGCTGCATCTGACCGCCGGAGAGTTCTGTGGGGCGGTGATCCAGTCTTGCTTCAAGCCCCACCTTACCAGCAAGTTCTCTTGCACGCTCGGCACTTTGCGAAGAATCCCATCCCAGATAGTAAAGAGGCAGCTCGATATTCCTCTGAACGGTCAGTTGGGGGATGAGATTGAAGCTCTGGAAAATGAATCCCAGGTGTCTTAACCGAAACTCGCTAAGGGCATCATCCTCAAGGGTGCTCACATCATGCCCTTCAAGAAAATAGGTTCCCTTGGTCAACCGGTCCAGGCAGCCCAGGATATTCATCATGGTGCTCTTTCCTGAGCCGCTCGCTCCCATGATGGCCCAGAAGCTGCCCCGCTCAAAGGAAATCGTTACACCGGCCAGGGCCCTCACTTCCTGCCTCCCCATCTGGTAAATTTTATAGGCATCTTTCAGCCTGACGATGTCCTCATGAAATCTTGATGGCTCCGGGTTATTCATCGGACGCCCCCATGACTTATTAACTCCCCATACGGTCGTTGCGAAACCTTCTTTTCTCCTCGGGTGACATGTTTCGAAATCGTTCCCTCTCTTCCGGAGATAGGCTTTGTAAGAATTGTTTCCTTTTTTCTTCCTGCTCTGGTGTGCGTTCACGCGGCGCCCGATTGCCTTCCCTATCTACACCGCTACCAGGGATACCTCCTCGGGCCTCTTTTTCTTCCGGTCGCCTCTCTGAACTTGCACCTCTGCCAATCGTTTCCAAAGTCGGTTTTGTTCCGGTTGTCGGTGGAATCATGTCTGTTTTGATGACATCCGAATACTCGGCAGGTTCAACGGTTGCGGCCGCCAGAGGTGGTGTGAGCGATACGACCTCCCCCGGTTCCAAGCCACCGATGATGCGGACCATCCTGTTGTTGTCCAAGCCGATTTCAACCGTTCTGGGCTCGAGATTATTGCCTTTCAGAACATGGACCGTAGGCCTTCCTCCAACACGCAGGACAGCTTGAACGGGTACATAGGTGGCCTCTTGGTGCTGTTCGATGATAATCTCCGCCTTGCAACTCATTCCTGTCCGGAGGGCATCGCTGTTGTTTTCCAGGTAAATGTCCGTGTTATAGACTTTCAGATCCGGATTTAACCAGGCACTTCGCGCGTCAGGGAGGGGGGCAATCGTCGCTACCTTACCCCAAAATGTGTCGTCGGGAATTGCATCAACCGTAACCTTGACGGGGAGCCCGACACGAACCTTATCCAGGTTGGCCTCGTGGATGGCCACCTCGACCTTAGCCGATGATGTCGTGGGAAGATGAATCAACTCTTGACGCTCCCTGACCTCTTGGCCTTCTTCGAGCGGTTGAACCATTCTCCTCCTGGGGGGTCCACCGCTGGAAGCACTGGTGGCATGTACGACCAGTCCTTCATTCGGCGCATAGATTTTGGTCTTTTCAATCTGTATTTCTATCTTTTTCAACTTATCCTGTTGTCGCTGAAATTCGGCCTTCTTGGCCTCCAGGTTGGATTCTGCTTGTACCACATCAGCCTTGGCCTTACGAATGGTACGATCGAGTGCCATTTTTGCCTGCTTAACATCACTTTCCAGTTGTGCCAATCTTCGTTTGTGCGTGTATTTCTTTAGGAGGTCCAGATCGTTCTCTGCCAATTCAAGGTTCAAGATATTCTTTTTTAACGTGAGCTCATCAGCCGTTAGCTCGGTGTTGGATATATACTTTTCCTGAAACAGTCTTCGAGACCATTCTACCTTTTCCTGAGCTCTGGTAACTTCCTCTTTTGCAAGGGTGAGCTTTGATTCCGCTTCCTTCAGTTGATTGGGGTATTCTCCCTCTAGGTATTTTTTCAGGTCTTCCACGGCAAAATTGTAAACTAACCGGGCCTTGTCTACATCAGCCTCCGCCTGATTCCTAACCACCTCAAGGTTTTCACGGGCACCAACAAATGCCGCCTCCGTATTCTTCACCCGTATCTGCTGATCCACCTTTTCATCCAATAGCTTGCTGGCGTCCAGCTCAACCAGTAGTTGTCCTTTCTTAACACGGGTACCCTCCGGAATGAGATATATGATGGATGTCCTGCCTTCGACCTCGTTTTTGATTACCACCTGTTTTCGTGCCGTTATCGTGCCTGACTCGATGACGCTGATCCGGAGCGGCCCCCTCATGACCGTAAAGGTCGGATGATCACTTCCGGGACCGAGGTTCGCCTTTGAGGTCATGAGCCTCGACACGGTAAATACAACAAAACCAGCCACGAGCACCGTGGCTGCTAATACAATAGCCTTTTTCTTAAATATCCTTTGACCTCTATTTCTCTCGGACATCTTCAAGGCCTCCCGTCTCAGGTTGATATTCCTGCCACAACCCCTTTTCATCAATTTGCAGCAATCCCGTATCACGCTGGAATTCCAATTCAGCGATCCTGTAGTTCACTACAGCCGATGTAAAACCATTTTTAGCATTAATTAACGCTTCCTGTGCCTCAAGCACATCTCGAATAGGAATTCTCCCGGCTTCAAAAAATAATGTTGTGCTTCTTACCCGTTTTTCGGCAACAAGTTGAGCCATGGCCTGAATCCGGCGACTCTCACGGGCTTCATACATGTCGCGCAGTTTCCTGCGAACCGAGAGTTTAATGTCATCCTCCACTATCTGCGCCTCCCTCACAGATTTTTCCAGGGCGATATAACTGTTCCGGTAAACATTTCGCTCTGCTGTCCTTTCAAACGGGAGGTCGATGGTCAACAATGCGGAATAAATGCCTTTGTCCGTGCGGAGCCGGGCATTATCCAGATCTGCAGTGGCGATCGACCTTGACTCACCAATTTGGGCGCTTCCAAACAAGGTTACCTCCGCACGCAATGCATCTGCTGCAACAACGACCTTCCGTTGGGAATCATAAACATTCCCCTCAGCAACCCGCAAATCGAGTCGATTTTCAAGTGCCAATGCTATTGCCAGAGATGAATCTATCTCCAAAGGTCCGGCATCTTCACCACCTGGTTTGACTAGCTCGATGGGTGCATCGGGTGGTCCGGGTCCTTTACCCGAGTTCAATGGTTTTTCGGTCGTAATATCTGCCATGATATTTGATGTTAATGCGATCAGCCGGTCCAAATCAGACTTGTCCAACACGATTTCTGCATCTGGAGGCAGCCCTATTGAGCGCTTAAGTATATCTAATCCATTTTTGTAGGACTCTTGTGTGCTGATCCAACGGTTGTGAGCTCGCAGCTCGTTCTGAACGGATTGATCAACCTGTATTTCCGATACCCGTCCTGCGTCGGCCATCTTCCGGGTGCGACGGGTGGAGGTTATTAGATTACGGTAGTTTTGTGCAGCGTTTTCCACCTCGCTGAGTTGTTTGAGCACCTCCAGGTATGCCTTTGCGATGTTAACCGCAAGAATCTTCTTGAATCTTCCAAACTCCCAAATGGCATACACGACATTGCGCTCAGCCTGAGTAAGGGGCTCCAGCACAATATGTCTTCTGGAGCCTCTCAAGAGCGGAATTGAGATTGTCGCATCCGCCACAATACCAAGCGATGAGGCGCCACCCAGTGTGAGTAGATTCACCAGATCTACTGCGAGCGCTGTGGTAAATGTGGCTCCAGTTTTCAGCGTTTTAGTTGAATCGAACGCGGCGCTATTTTGGGTTCCCCTGACAGCATCCTTGCCGGTAGAATCGGATTCGTACAAACTTTCTATTTTACCTGCAAAGGTATGGCGGAACTCGTTGCGTTCCAGATCAAGCTCCAGCGCTGCTCGAAAGACATCCTCCTTCCGGGTCTGATACTCAAAATTGTTGCGAGCGCCGATCTGTAATGCTTGCATCAGAGAAATTTTGAGCGGCTGGTCAGCCTCCGGCAGCAACATCCGGTCAGGCGATGGGTTTGCCGCCGGATAATTCTTCTCCGGCCAGTGCTCAATTGCCTTGAGTTTATCCGCACCTAGAGATGCCTTGCCGAAGTATGGCAAGTTCTGTTCAATGAGAAGACGACCACGAAGGGTATCGCTGGGCCGTTCAATGCTAAATGCTTCAGCCTTCCCTAGAGCCTGGATCTGCTTTTCCTGGATTATATTTGCAGCTGCCTTATCTGCATCGAGACGATATTTGGTAGCCGATTGACACCCTGTTAGGGTAAACAACACTGTAAAAAGGGAAAAAGTTAAGAGATAAAGGTCTACCTGATGTCGTTTATGCTTGGGCATCTTGCTTAACAATAGTTTCAGCATGGCATATTCCATATCCTTTGTTTGCGGTGGTCTAGCTCCGCCAGTCTTGGATTAGCACCCATTTGTCTAGTTTACCTGATTCAAAGGTGCTTTTCCTTTTCTGGTGGGTCTCCTTTCATGGACGAGAGTATTTCCAGCCGCGCTTTTCTTGTTCTTTCAGTAGCTCCTCATATTTTTTTCTCTGCTCTTCCGAAAGAATCCGTTTTGTTTGTTCAACCGCTTCTTTAAACACACACTCTCTGCTCTGTGCCAATTCATCAATTTTCTGGGAATACTCACTTATGATTTCCTTAAACCACGTTTTCTGTTCGTCCGTTAAAATCGCTTCTATCGCCTCATCTCGCTCTTTGTGAAGCTTCTGCCTTTGTTCCCTTTGAACTCGTCTCGCAGTGCGGATGCCCTCTGACCATATCTTTTTCATCTGATCTCGCTGCTTAGAGGTGAGATGCAACTCTCGGGAGAGCCTTGATTTCCGTTGTGCTTTCTTGTTGAATCCTCCAATAACCATACCGATAGATATTCCAGCTGCAAAGGCAGCAATGACTGATATGAGGACAAATAACTTCACTCTATTCATTTCCGTTCTCCTTTGAAAGGTCCGCGATAAGCCATTGAGCAAATTGGAGCTCCGGCGTCTCCGTTGCAGGGGGATCGAATTGTAATGTCACGGCAGTCTTTTCCCACTCCGGATCGGATGCTGTAGCCACTTGCCCCTTTACCGCAATTCGCAAGACTAAGATTGAGCTGACCACAAGCAAGACAAGAGCAACCGATGAGAGCATGCTCGCCATTCGCAGGAGCGCTTTTTCTCTCAGAGAGTCGAGGCTTTGGTGTAGTCGTTTTGCCATGTCATCAGGGATATCCGGAATTGATACCGAACTAATAAGCCCCGAAAGCCTTTGACGTTGTTCAAGATCTCCAGAACAATAGGGGCACCCCCGAATGTGTTGCTCAAGTTTGCGATGCTCTTCATGGGAGAGTTCGTTATCGTAGTAAGCATCCAGTTTGTGAGAATATATGCAAACCGCCATGACTTATCCTCTCCTTTTTGCATCTGTCATTTTGATAATTACCAATTCCTTTACGTCCTCTGTAATCACAACAGGTCGTCCCTAAATCGCTTTCTTAATTCCTGTCGTGCCCTAAAGAGCCTCGACTCGACCGTTCCTCGAGGAATACCCAATATCTCTGCCATCTCTTCATATGAGAATCCTTGTAGTTCGCGGAGCACAATCACCTCACGGTGCTCAGTGGAGAGCGTTTTGATCATGGTCTTAATATCGATGGTAAGGTCACTGTCCCTTCCTGAAAAGGCTGAAGAGGAAACCTCTAAAATATCATCGATTGACTCGGTTTTACGAATGTGCCGGGAGCGATGATATTTTGCTGCTTGCTTAACAAGGATTCGGATAAGCCATGTCTTAACCGACGATCGGCCTTCAAAGCTATCCAGACCCTGAAAAGCACCTAAGAAAGTCTCCTGCAGAACATCCTCAGCACCATCCACTGCGCCTGTGAGGGAAAATGCCAGTTTGAACAATTCATTTGCGTACCGATCCACGAGTTCATGGAAAGCTGACTCTTCACCCTTCTGAGCTCTTCGAGCGAGCTCCAGATCGGGAAACTGCAAATTGGTATCGTCCTTGAGTAAGAACGATGTCTTATCATTATTCTCTATAGCTATAGTTCCCTATCTTAGTTGTTTTCTTCCATTCAGCATGGATAATTCTTACAAAGGCATAGATATCAAACGAGTATTAGTAAGTACCTGCCACCGTATTATATACTACTTTCAAGTGGGAATCTTGGGATTTTCTACTCTTCATCGGACTGAATCCAGCTTAGCTATGATCGGTACAACGTATGGGAGCTGAATTGCTTCTCGTGCCGATTGGAGTTTTGATGCCGGAATCACAGCATTTTCGGTTATTTATCTTCCAGGATTATGGCAGAAAGCAATAGGCTTGTGATGATGGTATCTTATACATATGGAGGACATGCTCACTAGGAAGAGACGGTGATTCCTCGCCTTCCACGACCTTCTTTGATCGTAAGATTGGCAGAATCAATGGGATTTAAAACGGATACTACCTAATTCTCAATACCAAACCTATTGCCAAACCCATGCTTCCAGAAAAAACAAGCCAGATAACTTGATAACTTCCAAAAGCGTCAAATACCCATCCAGCCAGGGTAGGACCTATAATCCCCCCAATTGCTTGAGAGCCCATAGTAATCCCGATCAATTTCCCAAAGGAATCTCTTCCAAAATACTCCCTTAGAAACGATGCTCTCAAGACCATACTTCCACCATGACCAGGAGAGAAAAGGAGAAAGAAGAGGAAGACAGCCCACCCGACATGCACGTAACAGAAAGCCAGCATTCCCAAACCCATAATGCAGAATGTCCACGCCAGCATATACCTTTTATCAAAATAATCCCCTAACCAGCCGAAGCCAAACCTTCCGATGATGCTGAACAGCGGAATGCCGGCTGCTACAAGCGCAGCAGTGGACCGTGGTATTCCTGTAGTACTGAGGTAAGGCATGACATGGAGAACCACTGCTGAAATGATCATTCCCCGTAGTGCTACTGCCATGAATAGAAATAAGAAGGATCTGTTCTTAAGGGCATCCGTAAAACCAATTTCCACTCCGTCACCTTGTATTCCAACGTTTGTAATAGGATCTGTCGATAGCTTACCATAGGGAAGATACCCATATTGTTCTGGCTTGTTTCGGATGACGAAGGATAGAGGTACTCCCAGACACCACATCCCTACTCCAAGGATAACTAAGGTAGTTCTCCAACCATAAACGTCGGTAAGCCTAGCAATGAGGGGAACAAGCAACCCACTGGCGCCAATTCTTGAGGCTGTCACGCCCAGCGCTATCCCCGCGTTTTTGTGAAACCAGTTAGCCACCGCGGGCATGGGCACTACCGCTGTGCATCCGCCGGTTCCAAATCCAATGAGCAAAAAAGATCCATAGAACATGACAAGAGATTGGGTTTGACTGAGGAGAATGAGCCTAGAGCCAACTGTGATTACTCCGTAGAAGATCAACTTTCTGGAGCCAAAGCGATCGACAAGTGAATTCAGGGACGTCCTTCACTATGTTGAACAACTCTAGCATCATGTGTCAAGAGGGACACTCTTAAAAAACTAAGCTTATGAAGCGAGCCAGAGCAAATATTTACTTTTGCCATTTTTCGGGACCAAACATTGCCTGTTGCCCCAATCCTCTCCCTGCTGACCGTTGATAGCTGCTAAGGACTCGGCCAAAACGCCATCTTTATTTTTGTGCTCGCCCTTTTCGAGAAAGAAAACAAGGGCTCTCCTGGAGCAGGCTACCCCGTTTCACCAACTAAAGTAGAAGCCCTTGCTGTTTCGATTACGAAAAGAAACCTGGACTTTCTTCGAGTTGAAGATTTTGGCAAGCAGTATCCAATTTTAGACTGGAAGAATTATCATAGGGCTCTCTGTTTTTACTAGACGAACAAGTTTCATGAATTCTATAGTGAAGAAGATTACTTGATTGAGCAGGTTTCCAAGAAAATGAGGATCATACTATAATAATTTCTTTTGGCTAAGGACGTGCTCCAAACTTCAGATAAGTAAAACTGCTGCCTCTATTAGGCTTTGGAAGTAAAATAAAAGAGGAGGTGACAAAATGGCTGAACATCCTTTGAAGATTTTTGAGAAACTCGACCCTGAGCTTCTCAACCTCGTTGAAAACACCAGAGAGCTCGCACTTGCCGACGGTGCCTTACCCAAGAGAATCAAGCTCCTCATCGCGATGGCCTTAGATGCATCTCACGGAACGGTTCAGGGTGTAAAGGCATTGGCTCAGGCAGCTACGCAAGCTGGTGCTACCAAAGAGGAGATCACCGAAGCACTGAGAGTCGCACAATACATTAGTGGAGTAGGAAGCATTTACACAGCCGCCCATGCTCTTACGGAATTATTCTAGCCCAACCGTTTGTGAAAGTGAGAAATATCGGTGGTGAAATATGGCAGCCCCTAGATATCGCTGGGTCATCTTAATCCTTTCTTTCCTCTCTGTGCTGGTGTTTGCTTTCACCCTGCAGTGTCTACCGCCTATCCTCACCCTGCTTATCGAGGAATTGAGATTAACCCATGCCGAGGCTGGCTCACTCATGAGTCTTTTTGCATTGCCAGCTATATTGTTGGCGATTTTGGCTGGCATGCTTGCTGACAGGTGGGGCCCCTTTAAGACAGGGGTAATTTCTCTAAGCTTTGCAATTATCGGGACATTAATCTTTGCGGTGAGTGGTTCCTTTCTGTACGCTGGTTTAGGAAGAGTTATTGCCGGAGTTGGCGCTGCAACTATCACTATCGTGGCTGCGCAAGTGGTTTCGCAGTGGTTTAGAGGACGTGAAGTGGGTACTGCAATGGGAATCTATAATACCGCAGTGCCAATTGGCACAATTATATCTTTTACAACTTTTGGCAGGTTGGGTGAGACCTTGGGTTGGCGGGTGCCACTTTTCGTTACTGTTATGGTAGGTGTGATAGGGTTAGCGGCCTTTCTGCTGGTCTATAAACCTGCCCCCAACGCCTCCCAGGGAATATCCCGTGAGAAGGAGGAAAAAGTGGCAGGGATATTCTCAAACGTACTAAAGGTTGGGGTCCCGATGTGGTTGGTGGGGCTTTGTTGGATGTGGTTTAATGCGGCAGTCATCTCATTTTCGACTTTTGCCCCAGACTTTTTCGTAGCAAAAGGATACAGTATTGGCTTTGCTGGTTTCCTAACTAGCTTACTAATGTGGGGCTCGTTAGCTCTAAGCCCAGTGATCGGTTATTTAGTAGATAAGTTCAGCAATCACGATTTCTTCATCGGAGCGGGTGGAGTGATGACAGCCACCGCAATTTACCTAATTACTCAGTCAACCGATTTCGTCTTCCCAATGCTTGTCATGGCTGTAGCAGTACCATTTATCCCAGCTCCGGTCTTCTCTTTTGCATCAAAGATTTTGGAGCCCAAAAACTTAGGATTAGGCTTTGGCATCCTCGCCACAGTCAGTAGCATAGGAATGGTTTTCGGTCCATACCTGGCCGGTCTAGTGAGAGATAAAACAGGCTCATACGAACTGAGTTTTATCTTTTTATCCATGCTGGCCATGCTAACAACAATAACAGCCGTTATGGTAAGAATCAAAATGAGAAGGCGCTGAGCTACTAGCAGTATGCTAGTTATTTACCCGTTCTCTAAACCTGTTGCTAACTCTGTTGGCTCGGTGCTTTCGCGCTTACTTGGCACTGGGTAAAGAAACTATAGTAGAACGGTTGAGGTTTTGATTTGAAAATCCAATCTACATTTTCTTGAGATTGTACCTTTTGGCAAGAAGTCTCTAGTTTTGAGCCATAGGAACCAAGCACAAGATATTGTGAAGTGATTGCTCTGATAATGTGAGCCGAGCTTCGACAGCCCTGCTGGGATTTCGCTTGACAAGAGCCAGAAATTAGCTCTTAATCAAATCAAATGCCATTTATTTTTTCTAGTCATAAGGAAACATAAGAACCTTAACTCTAAGCTTCAGGAGAGAACCGTGATAGGGGTAGGGGGTACCCTAAAGATGCCGATGTGAAGCCTCCAGGGTGTTTTGTAGCTCCTTGGAGGCTCTTGTAATTTGGCATCCGACAAAGCTAAACCATCCCTAGGCTTGGGTGAGTAAGGAGGGTTCTTAACTGTTCACTTCTTCTTTTTATCTCGTTTTGCATTTCAGTGGCTGACACAACACCTATGCTGTATCGTTTGTTAGTGTTCTATTTCTCGCCTTCTTGTCTTCCCTTTCATCCTTCAAAAACAAACCTTTACAAGATGGCCGGATTAACCGTATTCATATCGCTGATGTGACGATCCAGATAAGTAAGTTGTTAATTTATCACATTTATTGAGTTCCCTATTTCACAGCCCATCTTATGATTCCATAGGACCACGGTGCAGATTCGAGTCCTAAGATATGAAGTAGAGCTCTCACGCTACATCCTCAGCCAAAATGCCATAGTTTAAGGGTGGAAAGTAAGGAAGACGTGATGTACTGGGCACCAGCAAGAAACTCTCAGCCAAAATCATAGCGAAAGGGGGTGAGCTCGATGACTTGAGGAGGCAATTACCAGCAGTGTGTATTACTCTTCTTAAGAAACCGAGAGAGCTTCTTCCAGCCCAAAGGTGGGATCTGAAGGGGAAAAACCGAGGTTACCAGGTGATCTGGTGGGAGCTCATGACAGAGAAACCATTTCAGATCATTAAGAACGTGGAGGTTTCTAGAGAACTTCTTAACACAAGATTTATGAAAACAATTTGAGCGTGTTGAAATATTAAGGCTGTGTCAGCCAAGAGGGGATTAATATGATCGAACTTATGAATGGTGCTAGGTCCATACTGGAAGTATGTAAGGCTGTGAAGCCGGGTGAAGATGTGCTTATAATTGCTGATAATGAGGGTGAGCCTTTGTGGCTCGGTCAGATCGTCATGAATGTGGTTAATTCAATGGGAGCTGAACCAGTTCTTATAGTTATCAATCCGCCGGAATTTAGTGGGCAAGAGCCGCCAGAATCAGTTGCGGTAGCCATGAAAAGCGCAGACGCCATATTCCGCCTTACGAATAGAACCGCCCAAGTTCATACGACTGCTCGCAAAGAGGCGACCGCTGCAGGTGCGAGATACCACCCATGGACCAACGTTTTACTCGACGAACTCAAAAAAGGTGTCTCAGCGGCGGATGTTCTTAGTATCAAGGAGCGTAGTGAAGATCTGGCAGGAAGGTTAACTCAAGCCAATATGGCCAGAGTAACCAGTCCAGCGGGAACAGACATTACTATGAGTTTGGCTAGTCGAGAAGGTCTGGCGCTTCATTCCATGAGTCCTGTTGTCGCGGGTTTACCTGACTATGCTGAGGCCGCCATTGCGCCTTTGGAAGGAACTGCAGAGGGAATTATAGTAGGTGACCTTTCAATTGTTCAATGGGGATATATCTTCAGGGAACCACTCCGCTGTGCTGTGAAGGCGGGGAAAGTGCAAGACATCTCAGGTGGTAAGCAAGATGTTGAGAAGCTACGTAAGATAATGTCTACCTACGAGAGTGCCAACAATATAGCCGAACTCGGAATAGGGACAAGCCACATTGTACCATTGCCGATGCTTGGTATAAGGAGAGACGCTGCAAGAATTGGCACCGCACATATCGGCATGGGGAGAAATAATGATATCGGCGGAACAGTTTGGAGCCATATGCACTTGGACACTCTGATGGACGGAGCTAATGTTGAGTTGGATGGAAAGCCCGTGTTAAAGGATGGTGCACTGTTGATATGAAAAACCATAGCCAGTGCCCATGTGGGTCGAAACCCTAGAGAACTCCCCCAACAAATCCGGCCTTAAAAACAGCTCTGTTGGGCCTCTAAGGCCCCAAGATACTCGCTTTCTTTTTTTGGATCTCGGGCAAGGGTCACCGTGGCTCTGTTCTTTTTGTCGGAATGCCTATATATTGTATATCCGCGGTTTCGACTTGAAGTAGCGCTTTCTGCTATGAGTGGTAAGTCTCCCACAAGGCTCCTGGCCTACTATTACTATACGTAACATCTACAGGCTGGGTGCATAATCGTAACTGTTAGACAATTTCGTTTAATGCGCGTCCCTACCATATTTGAAACGCAAATCATCACTGATTCTGGGTGCAAAATTCCAAAACCCAACAGAACCTTGTCCGCTGGTATCAAAGCAGGAAAAAAGAGAATTATATGTGTTTGTACAACGGTATTAATTGAGCTTGGTAGAAAACATATTGCATTCCTCATACCAATCAGAAGAGACTGCTATGCCCCAACTTCATGTCCGCGAATACGTCTTGTTCCCATCCCTTGTTATTCTTCCTCAATGGACCTCAAAATCCATAGCTCCCACCCTAGGTTTATGCTTTAAGTCTAGATTATCGCTCAGTATTCACCGTGGAACTATTTGAACCTAAACTAATTTTGATTTTTCGCCGATACTATAAATGTGGTTCCAGAGCATGCAGAAGAGTCGGATATCATTTTCCAGTTGATGAAACAAACCCTGTGTGGAATAAGATCGCAGTTAGCAGTGAAAATCACAAAATCCATTTTTAAAAAAAATGCAGGAAAATAGCTCAACATTAAATATTGTACGTATTGGCGGCTATATTACCTTTAGTAGTCTCAAAGAGGTTGGAAATAGGATTTTAGAATCCTTTCAAGGTATTATAGACGAGTTCGAGTTATCGCATCATGATGCCCCTCTTCTAGATAGTGTTGATGCTTATCTGTTGACAACAATACTTCATGAGGAATTTGGTGGACACACCTTAGGGATAACAGATGCGGATTTAAAAACGAACGATGAAGATGAGTTTTATAATTCTATTTTTGGAGGCAAGAATCCTCAAAATGATGTCGCAGTAGTCTCTACAAGAAAACTTGGTCCAACTGAGATTAACTCCAAAAGTGATTATGACTTATACATTGATAGGACTTTGAAAGTGTCTCTGCATGAAGTGGGTCATAATTTCGGTTTAACAGATCATGGTTCTTATAAGGTGGCTCGTAATGGATCATTATGTCCAATGAGTAAAGGAGAATTCAATAAGTTTGGATATTGGGGGTATGTCAGAGTAATTATCGATGGTAGAGGCCTGAACTTTTGTGATGAATGCACCTATTTTTTAAAAAACATGTATGGTTATAAAAGTCAATCGGCTAAATTGTTGGAACATTGATTAGAGTTAAGACCTAGTGTAAAATAAGCCCCCTTCCAGCCGCTGGCCCGGCATATTGTATTCTATTGTTTCACACCAAAATTAGCGGTTAACTTGTCTATACTTTGAAGTATTTATAGACTCCCTTTGCTAATCAAAACACTACCCGGTTTTTCTCCGTTATTCTTGACCGCATATTGTTACCCGGCAGCAGACACAGAGTACGGTTGTTTGAAAAATTATGCTTTTCTCTGAGGTATTGTTTCAGGGATGTTTCATCCTGAATTTTTCCACCACATCATGAAAGGCTTCTAGGTGGAGAGGATTCTTCTCGCTCCAGAAGAGATGGGTTTGACAGTCACAATCTGACGATCCAAACCCAGAAGGCCCACTGGCCAGAATCGAGGAAAGGGAATCGGCAATCTCACATTCCTCTCTGCGAGAAGACCTGATCGGAAGGGACAGGAATCCATCAGCAGCCTGGGTGAGGTAGTCGATGTGCCAGTGCTCTTTTTTTCTTGTTCTTCTGTGTCTTTTGATTCGTGCCGTCAGGTTACTCATTGCAGATCCAACATAGATATAGTAGCCCTTTTTAAGCATGATTGTATCCAATCGACCGATCTTTAAGAGCTTTTGCCGGTCTAATCGTAATACGAGTAAATAGCTCCCCCGGTCCTGTATCTCTCCCTTTAGATATCCCCAGGGAATCTCAACAGGTTTGACTTCTTCACCGATACTCAGATCGGACTTCCATTCTATTGCCACCGGCAGAATCCTCAGATCATGCCGGACCTTGAGCAAGGTTGCACTGAACTCATAGTCCGTGTGAAAGTCAGGCATGAACCATTTTACATGAGGATAATGGACAATGAACAGGACCATCGCCCTGATTCCATTTCTCCCCATCTCAGCGAGTTCAAGGAGGTGCCTTTTCCCTCTCTCTGTTACCGCATCGGGAAACATTGTCACACCATCTCCAAAGAGCGTACAGGATTTTACCTCTAAATAGAGATCGGTTCCGTTTTCCTTCAAGAGGAAGTCGAATCGGCTCCTACCTTGAGAAATTTCTTTTCTTACTACCTCCGCGTTCTCTAGGGACGGAATTGATTTCCTTTCTATGAGATACCGGGCAACCTGATTGGTAAGATGGGTATGGAGGAAAATGGGGAATCCCTTCCTTTGCACAGCAAGCACCGTGTAGCTCGTTTTTCTCTTTACCGGTTGGGCCCTATTTGAACCAGCATGTGATGAGAGATAGAGGCTCGCACCAGGTAAGAGGAGTTCCCAGAGCCTTCCCGGATTGGGAAGATGGGCATCAATTATCCCCAGTCCGTCAGCAATGCATCTCACAAGGAACCTGTTTGGCCGTTCAAGAAAAGTGGCCTTTACTGCTTGGTCGAAATCTATAGGGAAATTATTCATAGAATAAGGCTATCCGTGCCGAGGTCGACCGAGTCGACCTAGGTTCACTTGACACACGGTGGACTCTATCCTATATTGGCCTTTCTGAAAAGGAAGTTTTTCTGGCTAACAGGTAAATCGATACGCGTTACAACTCCGCCGAGACCAGGAGAATTGTACGCATAAAGTTGGTCCAAGGGAACTAAATCAATGGCAATAGCTTTCGGGTTGCAACGATTCCTTCACGATATTAGATACCATCGGGAACGCTTCCGCCAATTCATTGGTATCTCCTTTGTAATCCTGGTCAGTGTTGCAGGTGAACCAAAGGAACTGTTGTTTTTTTTTGGTGGAGTGCTGGTTTTCCTGGGTATTGCAGTTCGACTGTGGGCCTCAGGACATATTAAAAAGAACAAGGCCCTTGCCACCGATGGGCCTTATGCCTATGTCAGGCATCCTACCTATGTGGGCAATCTGACGTTGGGATTTGGTTTTGCCCTTGCCTCCGGCTTATGGTGGAGCCTCCCCTTGTTTATATTTATCTTGTTTGCTTTTTATCCTCATGCCATCCACCAAGAAGATGAAAATCTTCATCGCATGTTTAAAGAGGACTGGGAGCAATGGCGCAAAAGAACACGGGCGCTCATTCCACGCCTTACCCCTTATCGGCCTGGACAAAGGGGAAGGTGGTCGTTCATGCAAAGCTTGCGGCATAACGGCGAGCCCATTATTGCCCTGTTTCTCCTGTTTTGGCTGTACTTCCTTTCCTTGGGTCTACATTGAACCCCCCAGTGGAACCGATGTTGAGAGATATAGATAACCTTACTGAAAGAGAGCTTGTTCAGTGGGTCAGGGGGAGCATTAAAACCAGATCGAACATTTTTCGACGTGGTTATCAGGGTTATGTGTATCTGTATGAAGACAAAGATCGGCGTCTAATCATTAAGGCTCCTATGGGGTGGGGATTAGGCAGACTCCTCCGCCGGGCCATGTTGCGCAATGAGTACAGGGTTTACTCCAGACTATCTGGAGTAGCTGGCGTACCCCGTTGTTACGGCCTTGTCGATGGGTGCTACCTCGTACTCGAATTCATCGACGGGGTGCCAGTCCGGAGTGCTCGGATTACCGATCGTGACGTGTTCTTCAAGGCCCTCTTGAACTTGATCAAAGAGCTGCACAAGGCTGGTGTTGCACATACTGACCTCAAGAAAAAGGACAATCTTCTAGTCGTAGAAGGACACACGCCTTGTGTTATCGACTTTGGTGTGGCTGTCATCAGGAGATCGGGTTTTGCGCCTCTAAATCGCTATATCTATAATCTTGCAAGTAAATTTGATTTCAACGCCTGGGTAAAGTTGAAATATGACGGCAAGTATGAAGATATGGCCGACCAAGACAGAAAGTACTTCAACAGAACAGTCGTTGAGAAGGTATCGCGCTGGATTAAGGACACCTACCTGAGCATAAAGGAAGGTCTGAGGGGCGAGAGATAGAAATACCGATCCTCGGAGCCTGCAAAAGGCCGTCAGACACTATGAGGCATTAGTGCTGAAATTGGATATTATAGAGGTCTCTATATCTACCATTTCTTGCCATGAGTTCATTATGTGTTCCTGACTCAACAATGGCACCATGCTCAAGCACATAGATTCGATCGGCCGTTTTGATGGTATTCAGCCGGTGAGAAACAACAAAGATAGTCCTTTGACCAAGGAGGTTCTCAATGGCCTTCTGGACAAGATGCTCACTTTCTGGATCGAGGGCTGAGGCTGGTTCATCCAAAATCAAAATAGCTGGGTCTTTGAGAAGAGCCCGGGCTATGGCAATTCGCTGTCTCTGTCCACCAGAGAGCAGTGTTCCTCTATCTCCAACAACTGTCTCATATCCATGAGGAAAGGCCATGATAAAATCATGAGCTTGTGCAACGATAGCTGCATTCTGAATCTGTTCCAGTGTAGAGTGACCTCCATCATAATTGATATTACTCGCTATCGTATCGTGAAAAAGTAGGCTCTCTTGGCTTACAATGGCAATCTGACCTCTTAGGGACTCCAGCGTTACATCTCTGATATCCGTCCCATCTATACGTATCGAGCCCGAGGATACGTCGTAGAAACGGGGAATGAGATCCAAGAGGGTACTCTTGCCTGCACCGGTGGAACCGACGAAGGCCACCATCTCCCCTACCTTAACGTTAAAGGAGACATCACTCAAGACTGATTCCCCAGGTTTGTAACAGAAATCCACATGAAGAAACTCTACCGCACTTTGTAATCTCGGCATGTTCTGGGCTTCGGGTCTATCTTGTATATCTGGGATGGTGCGCATTATGTCGAAGACCCTTCTGGTCGCACCCTGAAGGGTCTTCAAATTTACATTTATTCTGGCCAACTCTTTGACAGGGGCGTAGGCTTTGGCGAATGCATAAAGCATGGCCACCAGTTCTCCTAAGGTATGATCGAAATAGATCTTTCCGATTATGAAGATGCCGGGGATGACAAGGAATACCGTTGAATCCATCATGGGCCCAATACCGAGCTGCCACCTGTTCCAGTGCATAACCTTTTTGTAGAGGTTGTTTGCATGCTTTGTAAACATACCGGATTCATATTCTCCCCTACAGAATCCCTTGATCACCTTGAGTAACAAGATAATTTCCTGGTAGCTTGATGTTACCTCGGCTGTGGCGTCTTGGACCCTGGTAGAGTGTTTCTTGACCTTACGGCCAAAAAGCCTGACCAGTACGACAATGATGGGCGTAATAGTGAAAATCAACAGGGTGAGTTTGAAATTCATCAAAAGCAGATAGCCAACGAACACCAAGAGTGTTAAGGGTTGCTGCACGAGGCCAATGGTAATATTGCTTATAAACCCCTGCATTACAGTCAGGTCTGCTGTAGCCCTCGCAAGAAGCTCGCCACTCTTGCGTTTATGATAAAATGTTAATGGAAGGGAGATGAACTTATTGGCCAGATCAATCCGCAGTGTTCTAACGGCCCTGTTTGAGAAGGCTGCTCCGGCAAGTTCACTGAAGTAAATGGTAATCGATTTAAAGAGCACCGAAAGGAATGCAATAGCACCAAGAAGTATGAGCAAGTGATTGGGGGTAATGCCTGTTATTAGGGTCAGCTCCGTTTTCTTGATTGAGAAGGGAAAGCTGAGTTGTAACCAGGGAATCTTCCATTCGACAGGCTCACTTGCGGTTTTCATTCCTTCATCAACGAGCGGTTGAAGCAGGTACGCAGGTACAACGACAAACAGGGCTGATAGAGCACCCAGGACAACTGCCACTACTATCAGGACACGGTACCCCCTAATATAGGGAGCAATATCATGACCAAAAATCTTGTCAAACATGAAACTAAACCACATCAATGAGTCGAGAGATCACAATCCGTTGAACCTCACTGGTTCCCTCGCCAATTTCCAGGAGCTTATGATCCCGATAGAATCTCTCAATATCGTATTCTTTCATCAAGCCGTAGCCGCCGTGGAGTTGGACAGCATGGTCAACACACATGCCCATGACCTCTGAGCAATATAATTTGGCCATGGCAGCATATTTTGCAAATGGCTTCTCATTATCTCTCAACCAGCAAGCCTTATACAGGAGCAGTCTCGCACACTCTATCTCTGTGGCCATATCGGCTAGTTTAAAGGCATTCACCTGAAATGTTGATATTGGCCTGCCAAACTGAACCCTCTCCTTGGCATATTTCATGCCCATTTCAAAGGCACCCTGTGCCCCCCCTAAACCCATAGCAGCTATGGAAAGCCTTCCCCCATCCAGGGTTGAAAGCATCTGATGAAAACCATCCCCGATAGGGCCCAGAAGGTTTTCTTTTGGTACCCTGCAGTCATCGAAATAGAGCTCACTGGTATTGGATGCCCGCCACATCAGCTTACCGTGCATCTCCCTTGCCTCAAAGCCAGGGGTTCCTTTCTCTACTACGATACAGGTTAGTTCTGGCTTGCCATCTTTTCGTGTCCCTGTTCTGCACAGTGATACCGTACCAGCGGTGATATCGGTTGCCCCATTGGTAATAAAGATCTTGCTTCCATTTATTACCCATTCGTTTCCGTCAAGAACAGCAGTTGTCTGTGCATTTCCAGCATCGGATCCGGCATTTGGCTCAGTCAAGCCAAAGGCCCAAAGGGTCTCGCCCCTGCATGCCTCTGGGAGGTATTTCCTTTTTTGTTCCTCATTTCCGTAATAATAGATAGGCCCAGTACCCAGAGAATTACCAGCAGCAATGGTGGCAGCATGGGATCCGTCAACACGAGCGATTTCTTCGGTAGCAATGATGTAGGAGACATAATCCATTCCCTGACCTTCGTATTCTTCAGATACGAACATACCAAAAAGTCCCAGCCCAGCCATGGCCCGCATAGTATCATAGGAGAATTCCTCTTTCTCATCCAGTTCCCTGGCTACGGGCTTTATCTCTTTTTCAGAAAAATCCCGTACAGATTTCCTCAATATCTCATGTTCCATCGATAATGAAAAATCCATATTTTCCCCTCTGTTTTTACATTATCTGTGAATAGTGACTGACAGGAGTCTTCTCGGAAGGATACTGAAGCCCTAAACATCAGTCAAGGCAAAACTTTTTTGCCATTTGCCACTCTTTCCTTAATCTTCCTATGGATAACCTGAGGAGATTTTACATCACAGACGACCGTAACATCTGGCCCCAGGGGGGTCCATTGAAAGGGGTTAGTGTTTTTGAAAAGGGCTATGGTTGATGTTCCAAGCAGTCCTGCCAAATGAGTTATGCCGCTGTCGTGCCCAACGTAGAGGGAGGCATCTTTGAGCAAGGATAGGAGCATGTGCTGATCAGGAGATATGACCATCTCTACTGCTAACCCAATGAGCTCTTTGGCAAGCAGTTTATGCCATTCCTCCTCTGCCGGTCCTAAAAGCAAGACCTTCCTTTGAAATATTCCGAGATCTTTGTTTTTTATCAGCTCAATCCAAAACTCAGGGGGGCAATTCTTTTTTTCGCTTCCTGAACCTGGATGGAACACAATCATGCCTTGCGATCGGGGTGTTTTGTTCTTTTCAAACAAGCTTTTTTTTCGGGCCTCTTCAATTGCCGCCTCCGGATCAACAGGCAATCCAGCCTCTTTGAGGCATGATGCCAAATATACAGCAACATGGATATCTTCTTGCTTTGGTGGAAAGGGTGGATAGGTAAATACCGGGATATTTTTTAGACAGGCCTCTAATCGTTTTGTTACTTTCCGTGAAGGGTCACTGAGAAAGGAGACCACCGTGTCTACCTCAGGGAGGGGGAGGTCCTCACAATTCGCCTCTTCTGAAAATAGGGTGTACCAACCCCCTTTTTCGTAGTCAAGGCAGTGCGTTACAAAAGGTCTAACAAAATCAATCCCCGGCTTTCTCCCCAATAGAGTTACCGCTACCCTTTCAGCTATGTGATGAAGGGCTGGGATTAGTAAGAGGGTGTCACCCAGGGCGCTTGGACGGATAATTAAGGCTCTTAGAGTATCTTTCCCTATCTCTTGAAGGAATTTCATGACGACGCCCAATCTCTTTGCATAAAAAGTGTAAGTATTATGCGTTTTTGGAAACGCTTACAATTAAAGCGTCCCTATCCAGAGCGCGATGGCAAGATCTTTGTTTTTGTTGGTAATGCTTTGTTTTTTTTGCTCCGCAAAGTAATGAACCGTGTCTCCCTCGGCCAGATGAATCGTGCGTTCACCGTGAACAAGTTCCAACGAGCCTTTGAGTATGCATAATACCTCCTGCCCGTTCTTGATGTTTTTCCGCACCGGAATCAGTTTCCCCGGTTCAATAACCAGGATAGCACTGTCCATAACCTTTCTATTTTCCGGAGGGAAGAAACGCCGGGTTATAAACCCTGTGTGTGGGAGATCGATATCGCCCCACTCGGAATTGCGTATCAAAACCAGTCTTTCTTGGTCGCTTGCCTGGTTCAAAAGATCACCGGCCTTAACTCCAATTGCACTGCATATTTTAGAGAGCGTATCCACCGAGGGTGAATTTACGTCATTCTCAACTTGGCTCAGGAAACCCTCTGAGATTCCCGCTTTTTCTGCTACTGCCTTCAATGTGAGTTTCTTTTCTTTGCGATATCTGCGAATCAACGACCCTAGATTCATGGAGGAAGCCTCCTATTCAGGGATTAAAATAGTGCTACTCAGAGAAAGAAATGATTCAATAAAAATTTGACATTAATTAATATTTAGTATATAAAAATATTAACTAACTTGTCAAGCTCCTTGAACCGATATTCGGTCATTTTTTTTGCATAGCAACACTCGGTAGAAACCGGGAGACTGGTTTCCGAGTTAGCTCTCCCGCAAGTGTCTAGAACCTTGTCGGCGCATTTTATGGCTCATATGGGGTTTATGGAGAGCGAAATGCGGAGTACAGAGGAACCATTTTAAGAAATCGGCAAATCCCCAATTCCGGTTGAAAGGAGGTTTCTTATGAAAGGGCCAATAGGGTTGGTAAGATCCGGTACTATCTCGGAATATCAAAACATGGGACCAATTTATGAATGGTCGGAGGGCAAGGCATATCTCATGATTGACTGGGTTACCTTTAAGGGAACGGTCGGTGCTGTTCTCTGTTATCATAATCCACCGGTTCATCAGGTAGGTAACCCGGGGTTGGATGCCTATTTAGAGGGCTTGAATATGGTTTTTGAGCAAAGGGATGATCTTGAATTTCTTATCCTTAGTGGGGCCAATGATCCAGTCCATGCTGGTGGCGATCTTAAGGAAAGCCTTACCAGACTGGATAAGACCCTCGAGATGAAAAGGGAAAAGGAGGCGAGTGGGGCTTCAGAAGAGGAGATAGACCAACTCTTTGACTGGGCAGATGATCGATTGAAAAAAGGGATTGCCTTGCATGGGCTTATTAGAAAAATTGCCGGCCATTTGAGGGTAGTTGCCGTGTGTGGAGGGGGGACACGGTTTGGCGGTTCAGCAGAGATTCCTTTGATGGCCGATGTGTTAGTGGGGGATTCCCGGAGCGGTATGTGTTTTAGTGAGGCCACTATTGGTCTGCTTCCCGGTTGGTCAGGAATAGCCAGAACATTGATCAAGGCTGGCATTACCAATGCAGAATATATGGCCATGACAGCAAAGGAGGTCAAGGCCACGCAGTTAAAGGAGATCGGAACCTACAATATAGTTGTGGATATACCTTTCCCCTTTCCAAAGAGGCAGAAAACCGATGATCCAGAGGCTGATAGGGCACGGTATCAGGAAGAGTTAGAGGCCCATAATGAGAGGACTGGGCTCCTTTTACTTCCGAAGGCACTGGAACTTGCAGTGTGCCCAGAAGGAGAGATCCCGAAGGTAGACGAAAAACACAGAGGCACCCTGGCTACCAAAGAGGAGATCTCTCAGGAGATAGCCAGAAGAAAGAATCCGGAGAATTATTCTCATCTGTGGGGACAGCCGTTAAGAGAGGCAAAGGAGGAGATTGCCAAGGTTGGAAGACCTCTGGCACCACAGTCAATCGAGGCCTTGACCGGTCTCTTCGAGAGCTACGAGCCATCTAAGTTTATCGAACATGAATTTGTTGAAAGAGAGATGAAGGCGGATGCGAGACTTTACAGAGATCCACGATTCCGGGCAGGTCTAATAGGAACACTTGAGCAAAAGGTAACCGATTATAGGGGGTAGGCAAGGATGAGACATTATTTTGAAAAAATGACTCCCATAGGGAGAGAGCTTGGCGAAAGGGAGAGAGAACAGGGAGCAACCAATGCTGTTGAGATTGCAACGGTTCAGAAGGAGGTAGCTCAGGCCATAGAGAAAAGAAAAGAGACAGGTATCCCGATCGAAAGGGTCCACAAGCGTGGAGAAAAGACAGGCTGGGAAAGGATTGAGCTCTTAGTAGATCCTGGCACCTTTTTACCATTAAATAGCCTGTATGATCCCGAGTTCAATCAGGAAGGAACAACCGGGGTTATTACCGGCCTGGGAAAGATATCAGGGAGATACGCCTCAATTATTGCCTCAGACAATAAGGTTCTGGCTGGGGCCTGGATCCCAGGGCAGCGCGAGCATGTGTTTCGGGCCCAGGATATTGCAGAACGATTGCGTATTCCCCTTGTCTGGGTGCTTAACTGCAGTGGCGTAAAGCTCACGGAACAGGAAAAGGTGTACGCTGGCAGGAGGTCTGGCGGAAGAACATTTTTTAGGCACAGCGAGCTAATCCAAAAGGGAATACCAGTAATTGTTGGTATGTACGGCACCAATCCAGCCGGTGGTGGATACCATGCAATCAGCCCGGCAATCATCTTCGCCCATGAGAAGTCAAATATGGCTGTAGGGGGAGGAGGTATTGTGAGTGGTATGTCTCCCAAGGGAGGATTTGATCTGGAGGGTGCAGAGACGATCATAGAGGCAACCAAAAGATTCAAGCAGGTGCCCCCTGGAGGTGCGGGGATTCACTACGATGAAACCGGCTTTATGAGGGAGACATTCGACACCGAGGAAGGTGTTCTTGGTGCTTTAAAGGAATGTATGGCAGGCATGCCCCTTTATGATCCCTCAAGTTACAGGGTAGCAGAACCTGCTGACCCGATTTATCCTGCAGATGATCTTAACTACATTGTGCCCTTTAATCAAAAAAGGACCTATAGCATTGAACAGGTGCTGGCACGGGTGTTTGATGGAAGCGAGCATATGGAATACAGACCGGACTATGGCCCTGAAGTCTACTGTGGATTGGCCAAGATAGACGGTTTCCCGATTGGAGTTATCGCGAATCGGCAAGGATTTTTGGGCACGGGTTATCCTCAATATGCTGAGAATCAATATCTGGGTATCGGGGGTAAGCTTTACCGGGAAGGCCTCATAAAGATGAATGAGTTGGTTATGTTCTGCGGTAGGGACAGGATACCCATGATCTGGTTTCAAGATACCTCAGGTATTGATGTGGGGGATATCGCTGAGAAGGCAGAGCTCCTCGGCTTAGGACAGTCGCTCATTTACTCTATCGAGAGTTCAGAGGTTCCTATGATGTGCGTGGTATTGCGAAAAGGTACGGCTGCGGCCCACTACATCATGGGAGGACCTCAGGCAAACAGAAACAATGCCTTTACCTTGGGTGTGCCTACCACCGAAATCTATGTTATGCACGGAGAAACTGCCGCAGTTGCTGCCTTTGCAAGGAGACTAGTTAAGGAAAAGGATGCAGGCAACCCTCTTGAGCCAGTGATTGATAAGATGAACGCACTGGCGCAACAGTACCATGATGAGTCAAGGCCAATCTATTGCGCAAAGACCGGTTTGGTGGATGAGATTGCGCCGATGACAGGGCTCAGGGATTATTTTGTTGCCTTTGCGAGAAGCTGTTACCAAAACCCACAAAGCATCTGCCCCCACCACCAGATGCTCCTCCCCCGATCCATCAGGGGATAGAAAGGAGGAATAAAATGAGCGAATATGATATTTTTGAACTCAATAAAAGGATGCCCAAAAAGGTCAAACTCGCCGATATCACCATCCGCGATGGCATCCAGCACGAGGAGGCGTGGATTCCCACCGAGGCAAAGATCTATTATCTCCAGGAGCTCGCCTTTGCCGGTGTGAAAAGAATGGAGGTCTGTAACCTGGGAAACCCCCGGGTCATGCCCCAGTTCAAAGACGCCGAAGCAGTGCTCAAGGGAATCAGAGACGAGATCTTTGAGAAGCGACTTGCCAAACGGAACCTTCCCAAAGAGGACATCGAGTGGACCGCGGTCACCATCAGAGAGCCCGGGGTAGACCGCGCCATCCAGCTCAGGGAGAAAGGCTACGGCCCCGATCGGGTCCTTATGATGGTCTCAACCGATGAAGAACATCACTTTGCCAACTCAGGCACTACCCTTCCCAGCTACTGGAAGGAGGCAGAGCGGTGTATTAAGAAGTGCAAGGATGCTGGTATTAAGATGTGTGGTACGGTGAGTACCATCTGGGGAAGCCCTATCTCAGGACCGACCAAGTTAGAAGATGCCATTGAGTTTACCAAGCGCTGGCTCTCTATTGGTGCCGATGATATCGAGCACGCCGACCACGACGGCTCTGCGCCCCCTGATCAGGTCTACCGCTACTATTCCATGCTCTTAGATGAGATTCCCAACCCTGATCTTCACGTTGCCCACTTCCATGTATCCCGGGGATGGGGGCTGGCCAATGTGCTGGCTGCTCTTCAGGCAGGTGTCGAGATCTTTGAGGGCTGCCTGGGAGGTATTGGCGGACAGCCCACCAACTTCCTGGACAGGACCCCGGTGCCTGGTACCGGTGCCTACTATTATAAAGACCCCAATGTGGTGGGCCTGGTGACCTTTGAGGATCTCTGTGTCATGCTCGATGAGATGGGCATTGATATCGGCGGTATCGATATTGACCGGATTTTAGAGCTCGGCACCTTGATGGAGAAGACCATCGGAAGACGCCTGCGCTCAGAGTCTATCCTCAATGGCAGAATCCCCAAGGAACCCCGAGAGGAGTTCAAGCGGCCCAAGCTGCATTCAGACAAAAAGAAGCAAGGGGAGAAACCCGGTCAGCTCATCCCTGATGGATGGCCGGAAAAGGCAGAAGTGCCGAGGGAGGTGTTGGTGAGGAAATGAGAGCGTGACCATCTCTAATTAAGGATATTAGCATCAAGATCTCTGGGCTTGGTTTTCATTCTAAAAACCGTAAAAACCGGGACGTAGGCTCTGAAGCAACTTGTGGGCCCTCCTTAAAGATATTTACTTTACAAGATATTCCTGAATTCATACAGGGTATTGGATATGAAAAAACGATTTAAAAGTGTGAACTCTAAAAAGCCACACCCCGAGCATGATCAATATTTGATACGAATACGGCGGGGTGAGCGATTGTACAAATTCTATTATTTTCGTCCTATCGCCGGGCGTCGTGAGCATTTTGAATATCGGATATTAGCAAAAGAAAAGACCAATGGAATGCTGGAAATGGTAAGTTATAATTTCAAGATAATAGGTGGTGTCCCACAGAAGACCTCCATCACCAGAGTTCCTGATATCTCAAAAGAACAATTAGAGGATATTGTTCAAAATGTTATGAGAAAAACGAATACTAGCCCTGATGAGTTTGAGGAATTAGACCTTTCCAGGTTTTCGACAATAGATGAACAAATTGAATTTCTAAAACAGGAGGACAGGGCAGATACAATGTATCTTATGTAGATAAAGGGCTACGAAATTTTTCTTCCGCCTGGGTATTCACCAGACGATCCAGGAATATCTCCGGTATACGGAAATGCGGGGATAGGATGGAGATGAAATGGCGAAAGGAAAAAGGTTACGTTTTTCCTCCTTTATCCTTTACGAGAGGAATCTTGCTGTATAATTCCCTCTGCACCTTTTGAGCCAAGGAGAAGACCTTTTTTTCATCAAGTCCAGTCTTGATTCCCAATGAATGAAAAGAGAGAACGAGTTTCTCGGTTGGTTGATTGCCAGGGGCACCGGTAATACAACCGCCGGTTCCGCCAAGGGATGAGTCGAATCGTCTGATGCCTAAATCATAGACTATCTTGCTGTTAGCAATTGCCTGTTCCCCAGCCACATTGTGAGGGTGGTATCCTAACATATCTATATTTTTTCCTTTTCTTTTATCGAGGATAGTTTCCAAAAGCTGCCTTGTTTGTTTCTCATTTGCTATTCCCTGGAGGTCCGAGAGGGTCACTGCATCAACGCCACGGTCAATGAGGAGGTCTATATATGCGTTTATTTCATCGATATCTGGTTTATAGAGAGCCCCGTTTCCCGGGTCAGTATATCCGAATGCAGCTGAGATGTAACCAATAACCCTTACCCCTCGAGAAGAAGCATCTCTTAGAATTATTTCATATTCCTCGATTGTTTCCTTTATGGGCCTGCCTAAGTTGGCCAGATTGTGAGCTTCAACAGCGGAAAAGAATAGACCCATGGTATGGTTGTAGCCTTCAAGGCCAAGGCCGGTTGAGAGAAAGCTTTTGTACCCGACTTCATTGGGAACGAGAGTAATTAGATTTACGCCATTGACCCTGCCAAGATCTTTTGCGATCTTTCTTATTACCTTTTTGTTCATGGCCGGGGCTACCTGTGGATTAATACATGAAAGGATTTCAATATTGGTGAAACCTGCATCAATAAGACTCAAAGCTATTTCTACCCTAATCTCGGGGGTAAAGATATGCAGGTAGTTCAATGAGATATTCTGGCCATACTCTCTTAGGGTAACATCGGTAATAATGACGGAGTCACTACTAGCGTTTGTCATGGGTCATTAACTCACTAAAGCAAAAGCGGCTACCAATAAGCAAAGAAGGAGGCAGTAAGCAGTATGCACTTAGCTGCAGCGTGACGACCTGCTTCCGTACTATCATTAATTTGGTTGCTGAGTCAGGCCGAATCAACTACTCGTCCACTCGCCAAACGGGTAGCCAGCTACCAGCACCGGGACCTATCCTATTTCTCTTTTTCAGGAAGAATTTCCGGGAGTTTCTTAACTGCCTCCTTGCTCTCAGAGATGGCCTTACCCACCTTTTTCGACTCTTTAGATATCTTCTTCTTCCACGTCTGGTAAAGATCTGGTGATATAAGCCTAGACATAGATTGATAGGAGACAATGACCAAACGGGCTGACTTGGAGTGGGCAATGAGGGGGCTCTTGGAGGGCATGAAAAAGGTGAGGAGCACGATGAGAAGATAAGAGACAATAATCCCCTTAACTAGGGCAAGACTAACGCCAAGGCTTCTATCGAACCAACCAATAAAGAGCCTTTTAAAGAGGTGATGCAAGAGGATTCCAAGCAGACTAAAGAAAAAAAACACTAAAAAGAATAGAATGATAAAGCCGATAAGGGAAAGAGATTTCTCTAAAGGGATGTACGGCCTAATAAGCGTGGCCATTTGTGGATGGTAATGATTGCCAATAAGAAATCCGAAAATGATACCAGCCAGGGAAGATATCTCCCTGAAAAAGCCCCTGAAAATACCCCTAATGACAAAAAAAGCTATCACCCCAACGATAATCAGATCAAGAATGTTCATGCGTAATTCCTATCAAAGACAATTTTCATTAGTCAAGTTGATTCGCCTATTTCAATACATTTTTCACCCAATTTGATCGAAGATACAAGTTATGGTAAACACATACCATGAGTCTACAAAAACGTCTTTTATTAGCATTAGGTGTTGTTTTAGTCGACCTGGGTATTTTCTTTTTGCCCCTGACCTCCTTTTTTGTTGCCTATGTCATAATATATAATCCGCCGTGGGTAAAGGATTTCCTTGAGAGGCTGGACTAAGGAAGTGCCTAAAGTGAGCTAAAGCCCGCCCTGGTGCGATGGGATTAAGTGAGCCTGTGAACAAAACAGGCCAACTCTGAACCATAGAACCAAACCAATAAGATTATAAACCAGGTCTGGGCCAGGGTTATAAGTGCCTAAAGTTAGGGATAGTATTGTGAATAATCCATTTAGCCTTATAAGATTTAGACACTTTTTCATTTTGGACACTTAAAGAATAGGTTGCCATGAGTAACCAGGCATTCACAGACAGGGCCAAAGAACTTGGCTTTATTGCTGCAGGTTTTTCTAAACCACAGACACCCGCTCACTTTGACTATTTCCTTCGCTGGCTTGAACATGCTGAAATAGGAGATATGATGTATCTCAAGAGGAATACAGGTCTGCGGAAAGACCCGAGGAGACTCCTTGATGGGTTACAGACCATAGTCTGTCTTGCATATCCATATCCTGCAAGCAAGCCATCGACCTCTGACGGATACAATGCCTCGAGATACAGCACGCCTGAACAAGAGGATTACCATGTCCGACTGAGGAGATTGGGAAGCCAACTGCGCACCTTTATTAAAGAGATTTTTCCTGAAAGCAACAGCAGGGTATGTGTTGATTCAGCCCCTATTCTTGAACGGAGCTTTGCAGTAACCAGTGGAATCGGTTTTTTTGGCAAAAACAATATGCTCATTGTTCCAGGTTACGGATCATACTGTTTTCTCATTGAGATCTTAACCACAGCCCAATTTTCTATCCCCTTTGCTAGGGAGATAGAAAACCGGTGCGGTTCATGCGCCAGATGTATTGATACCTGCCCTACTGGGGCCCTGAAGGCCCCGTTTTGTATTGACGTTTCCCAGTGTCTCTCCTACCTGACTATTGAGGCGAGGCATGATATTAATAAAGAGAGGGCAAAAAAAATGGGGAATACCTTTTTTGGCTGTGATGTGTGTCAGGAGGTTTGCCCTTTCAACAAGGAAGATGCTCCCACTGTCTCAATGCCACCTGCAGACACCATTATGAGAATGAAGGCGCCAGATTTCAAAAGAGTCTTTGGAAAGACTGCATTTGAAAGGGCAGGACTGGAGAAACTGAAGAGCAACATTAAGGCGCTTCTCAATCAATAGAACCTCACTACTTCTTGCAGGGGTGCGCGATCGGAGCTTGCCAGGTTAATTGGGGAATCTGCATCGGGATATCCAACGCCTACACCCATAACAACATCCTTTTCCTCCGAGATATTTAACATCTCTCTGATTTCCTCGTCAAAGGCGCTTATGAGTCCGATCGGACAGGTTCCTAAACCCATATTATGGGCTGCGAGCACCATGTAGCCTACGGCAATGCCTACATCAACCAATCTTGACTTTGAAAAGGCCTGATCGATGGTTGCTATTATGGCTACAGGGGCACCGTAAAAATTGCAGGAGCCCTCATTTATGAAATCCTGAAACGGGGTCCCTTTCTCAAGGTGAGGGAGGATGCAATCCATCAGTTTTCTCTGGCGATCCATAAAATGCTCTGGCAGAGGTCTTACCGCACCTGGCCCACAGGAGATGTTTCTTTCACGCATGCTTTTTACCAGAACCCTGCTCAGACGATGGCGTTCTTCTCCCATAACAACGGTAAACTCCCAGGGTTGAAGATTGATTGCAGAAGGTGCCCTCGCGGAAAGAAAGAGCACGTTTTCGATCGTTTCTCGTGAAACTGGCTTATCTAAAAATACCCTCGTGCTGTGGCGCTCGGTTACTACCTTTTCAAATTCCATAGGTTCATCTCCAGTTGGTTTACTATAGGAACCCTGTCAGAGACCTCAAAGGAAGCGTCAATACGGAAAGGCCTTCTTTCTGACAGGGTAAAAATAGGAAAGGGGCCCGGGTGTTGTCAAGGATTTTATAAGTGCTTTGGGATCAGAAAAAATCCTATTGTCCGCTCATGAACATTGTGTTTTCAGGCTCGAGAAAGGGGTTTGACAAACTCGGAATGGTGGCCTCTTCCAATCAGCTTGACAGTTTCGGGCGTTCTGAATATATTGGGCCAGAATTGTAACAAGGGGCAAGAACATGATCAGGGCGAAACTGTGGTTTACTTGTGCTGCGATGTATGATCCGGTGACCCCTATTATCGTTCGACCGTCTGTTTTAGGTTGGAAGGCCAAGAAGAGGCAGGTTGACCTAACCATTGAACGGGCATTTACCGGAGAAGAGCTCGTCCTCAGGATGAAAGGGTGGGTTACTACCGAGGTAGAGCAGGTAATTGGAATCGTCAAATCCCACGGATACCTTAAGGTGCTGGATGAGCAGGATCTGGTTGTAGAGGTAGACTCAGAAGAGGACTATGAAAAACTGAACAAGGCCTTAGTAGAGAAATTCGGTAATGAGGTTTCTTTAGAAAAATTATAGGCTATCTTCGCGCTCTCCCCCTATCCCTTTGTCAGCTTCCATGGACTCTGATTCCTTCCTATAAATGATCAGCCGATCTCCAGGATAGATTGCGGCCCTGAGATCCAGCTTGTTCCAAATGAGGAGGGATGCCAGGGGAACGTTAAACCGATCTGCAATCAACGAGAGATTGTCTCCCGCTTTTACAATATAGATTGCCTCCTTTTTCGATGCCACCCACTGCTGGAAGAGTTTATGGTACTGGTTGTGAAAATCTTTGGGTGAACCCTTTGGAATCAGAAGGGTATGACTTCCTTGAGCCAGGTAATGGCCTCGAATTTCTGGATTCAAGTCCTTGATTGCCTTGAAATGGGTCTTAGCTGCCTCAGCAATGATCCGTAGTGGAGTATCCTGAGAACAGGTGAGCTGAATCTGGTCAAACTCCATAGGTGGGTAAAGATCTTGTTCAGACAAATAGAAGCCATATCGTTCGGGGTTGGATACAATCAGCTTTACGGAGAGAATCCGAAAGATAAACCGTTGGGTTTCCAAGGGGAGATAAAGGTGATAATAGTTATCGGTTCCTTGCTCCAGGATCTCTGCCTCCAGACCCTGTTCACCCATGTTGTACGCTGCAGCTGCCAGGGTCCATGATCCCAGTTTTTCATGAAGGTCCTTTAGATACCGAATTGCGGCTCGAGTAGAGGCAAACAGGTTTCGTCTTTCATCAATGTGTTCGTTGATAATGAGGCCATATTTTCGGCCTGTGTCCTTCATGAACTGCCAGAATCCCATTGCCGCCCTCTTTGAGCTCACATGAGGCCTCAGGGCGCTTTCAGCAATAGCTATGTATTTGAGATCGTCGGGCACATTGTTTTCTTTGAGCATGCTTTCGATATGGGGCATATAGCGGGGGACCCTCTTTAACCAGAGAATCACCTGAGGTCGATCCCAGAGGCTCAGAAGGAGCTCCTTTTCAAGCCGCTCTTTTATACCCTGAATTTCAATCGGTACCCTTTCCTTACAAAAATCAAGCTGTGCGGGGACATCGAGAGAGGATATCAGGGAGGGGAAGCGCGTACCCTCAGATTCCTCGCCATAGGCGCTAGATAAAAACAACAGCACAATACCAAGCAAAAAAAAGAGCCTCAATTTCACCAAATTCTCCTCCTTGAATAAGGTTTTTTCCATTATTATTTTATTAAAGGATACCATGAGGCTACCGTAATGTAAAAAGAAGATTTGTACATTAAGGCACTAAGTAATGGATAAGCGAATCAAATATGTGAAGACTGCGTAAAAATGAAAGTGGTTGACAAAAAGAGACAAAATCTACCATATTCATTATCAAAATTGGATTGTGATTTGTCACTTAGCGGATTTGAACTCAACAAACACTGTGCGGAGGTTATTCATGGCAGATTTTATGGAAATCATCAAAGGAAGAAGGAGCATCAGGAGATATGAAGAACGAGAGATCCCAGAAAATGTACTCAATGAAGTCCTCGAGGCCATCAGGTGGGCGCCTTCCTGGGCTAACACCCAGTGCTGGGAGGCGATTGTGGTTAGGAATTCAACAATCAAACAGAAACTCCAAGAGACCTTGGCACCTGGAAATCCGGCAACGAAAGCCATGGTAGGAGCCCCCGTGGTCATTACACTGTGTGGCAAGCTTCAGAGCTCAGGTTATGAAAAGGGCCAAGCTACGACCAAATTAGGGGATTGGTTTATGTTCGACATTGGACTTGCCACACAGAACCTCTGCCTTGCCGCCCACGCCCTCAACCTCGGTACCGTGATTATCGGTTCCTTCAGTCATGACAGGGCAAAGGAGATCCTGCAGGCACCGGAGGGATACGAAGTGGTAGCCATGATCCCTGTAGGCTATCCGGCCCGCGAGGCAAAACAATCACATCGCAGGCAGATCAGCGAATTCGTGCACTATGATCGTTTTTAGCACATGACCCCAACGCTTCGCTTCATGCTTTTGTATGGGTAACTTCTTAGGAAGCTTTCAGAAGCGAGTACCTGTTGGAAATGCCGGGAAGGCGATCATCTCATCACGGGTACGAAAAAGGGACCGTGTGCAGGTAGTGGGCCGAATTCATGCGCCACGCCCAAAAGTTCGCCGGGGTGGGTTCTTAAGTTTCGCATATTGCCAAGGTAGAAACCTTAAAACCTAACAGCGTCCCCGTCCTCCACGGAGAAGCAATTTGGGATAGATCGTCCCCCTTGGAGGTCAAATCTGCAGGGCGATTTTAAA
>CP070673.1:4217852-4235170 GCA_020351915.1 Deltaproteobacteria bacterium | reverse complement strand
CGGTTACAATAATATATTTGGTTGGAGGCATGTGCTTATTTCCGAAAAATATAAAGATCTAATTATTAATCTAGCTCCGAAACCGCGTTTATCAAGTCAATCAGAATAAATTCTAAACCCGAATTTCTAAATCCTAAACAAATCCAGAATTTCAAATGTCAAATACAAGAACTTATTTCCCCGTTTTGCATTTACTTGAACCTATGCCCCTGGAATGGCTTTCTGTATTTTGTCATTCGAGTTTGTTTCGGATTTCGTGTTTATAATTTCCAATATTATTGTGCCAGTTTAGTTTGAGCGTTTGTGCAAACCCTCGGGATTATATCATTAAGTAAAAGCAATAACCATTATGAAAAAATGTATCGGTATGTGGGCTACGGGTCAAGGGAAAAGAGAAGGTGTCACGATAATCAGAAGATGTGTTTGACAAGCGGGTAGCCCTTTGATAATGAGAACCTGAGAAAAGAGCGGGTGGATGACTCCCTCACCTAAAACACTTGAAAAGCCTGAGGGGATCAAGCGTAATGGAACTGTGAAAACGCATAACGAGAAGGGGCTTGGGAATAACCATGGATAAGCTCATCATCACGGCAGCAATCACCGGGAGTAGAATGACCCGGGATGTTGCACCTTACATACCTATAACACCGGATGAGGTTGCCCAGTCTGCCATAGAATGCTGGGATGCAGGGGCAGCCATCGTCCATATTCACGTCCGTGACCCAAAGACAGGTCTGGGAACCCAAGATCTGGATGTTTTCCGCCAGGTGGTGGAGCCACTACGAGAGAGGACTGATCTCTTGCTGTGCTTAACCACGAGCGGTATTCCAGGCCGTAATCTCGCTATTGAGGAGCGTCTGAAACCCCTTGAACTAGAGCCAGAACTCGCCTCCTTTGATGCAGGTTCTATTAACCTCGGGGGATCGGCCTTTATTAATACCCCGGAGTTTCTGGAGGCTGCAGCCAAGAGCATGAAGGAGAAGGGGGTGAAACCAGAGCTCGAGATCTTCGATGTGGGGATGATGGTAACCTGCCTCCGCATGAGGGATCAGAGATATCTTGAAGAGCCCCTCCACTTCCAATTTGTCTTAGGTACTCCCTGGGGAAGTCCGGCCACTCCGAAATCCTTCCTCCACCTGTACGAACATCTCCCTGAAGATGCAACCTGGTCCATTATCGGAATCGGAAAAGGACATCTCCCTATGGCAATGATGGGCCTCATCCTGGGAGGACATATACGGGTGGGCATGGAAGACAATATTTACTATCAAAGGGGTGTGCTTGCAAAGAGCAATGCTGAATTTGTGGCGCGCATTGTTCGTATCGCCAAGGAGTATGGCAGGGAGGTTGCCACACCACGGGAGGCTCGAGAGATTCTCGGGTTGCGCAAGAAGTGAGGGAAGGCTAATAGCCTCTGATAGGATGAGACCGAAGCTGCAAAACCCAAAGAGGCCTTGCCTGGCCGCCCACATCATTCGATGAGCCCTTGATTGTTCTGGTATTCGACCCTGCATGTCTCCCGGACGTACGATGGAACAGGCGTTCTCATCGAGCATTTCCGTATAGTTATCGTTGATATCCGGGAAAAGGAAATTTCGGTAACAAAATCCACAAAGAACAGTATTATTATCACCCCTTATCCAATCGCAAAGAGACTTCCACTTCGGACCGCATATTGAGCATGTGGCTTTTCCGGTTTTTTTGTTTCAATCTATCCTTGGCTGAACGCATTTTCCCTCTATCTTCATTTTGTGTTCCTCTTGAGCTCAAATTCGGATAGTCTGAGGTTGCATTACTGGGAATCTTAGCGCAGTCTATGTACCAAATGCATGTATGAGCGATCCCTTCACGGTAACCTTAATGATTGTAATAAGTTAGCGAGGTTTTTGCCTGGCGACACCGGCCTGCCATCGCCTCCTAGCTTTTAATTTCTTTAAAAATGGATTTGCATGGGAGATCAAACCCTGTAGGAAAAGTGCGTAACAATCTGCCTTTCTCTAAAGAATTGGCTCATAATAATTTTACACAAAAAAGTTGACAGTACCTTTTTATTAGTTTTAAATTTCGAGAGTGACCTTGCCTTAATATTTGAACTGTAGGTGAAAATTGGTCAAAAAGGGTCTTTCACGCGCCGTAAGGTAAACCCCCTTACGTTGACTGCTCATCCGGGTTTTCTCACTGTAACCCTCTATCTCTGAGATCATCGCTCAAAGCGTGTGGCATCAAAATTGCTCAATTCTTTTCCAATGTATGCAAAATAGCAAGGAGCTGATCTATTTTGATATGTCACCCTATGGCTTTCATCCCAAAAGGCCCCTCTACCTGCGGCAAGCACTTTTAAATTTTAACATCAAAGCGACTGGCAAATATTATTTTCGATGATAGTTAAATTCTGCTCAGGGAAAGATACAATGCGGTCGAATGCGTATGATAAATAAAGTGCAGTCAACGCCGCTAGCCAGTGTGAATTTTTTGATCATGAACCGGAGAAGCATGAACCTGAGAGCTGAACTTAAAAGAATTCTCCACGATGTTGGGCCAGAGAGCATTTGGCGGCCCGTCTACGACAACGAGAACGTACTCCTTGCCGACGGCATAGCGGAGATGAGTGACGCACGTCCCCAGGACATTTCAACGGTTGATTTTCAAGGAAAAACCGTCCTGGATCTGGGATGCAATTTCGGGTTCTACTCCTTTCTCGCCAAACGGCTAGGTGCCAGAAAGGTGGTGGGTATCGATTACAATGACCAGATCATAAGAGGGTGCCGGTTATTAAAAGCCATGTACGGAGTGCGAGACGTGCATTTCTATATGGCGGACCTTGCCAACTCCAATCTTCCCGGCCCGTTCGATATAGCTATCCTGATTAACTACATCGGTAAGAAAGAGGTTAGGAGGGGCATTACAAAGGTGTTGGACGCTGTTGAACGAGTTTCCCTAAGCACCATGATTATATCCCTGGCTTATTCTTACCGCATTGACAAGCATCTCGACAGGGACACCGAGAATCTCATAAGGCGTTATCCCCCGGTTTATATCAGAGATGGCGAATTGCATCTGATTGAATTCGTTCATGACTATTTTCGTGATAACTGGTCCATGGCAGTCATCTCGCCAGAATACGAAACACTGAACGACAAGAGGACTCTCTTATTTACAAGGAAATAAGCCAAGGCATGAAATCCTCCTATAACATTCTAATGTATTCCCACGATACCTATGGACTCGGACACATACGCAGGGCCATGGCCATCGCCTCCAATTTGCGGGACCCTCACATCAACATCCTCATCCTGACGGGTTCCCCCATCGCCGGCCGGTTTGCCTTCCCGGATCAGATCGATTTTGTCCGCATACCTGGAATGATCAAGAGTACCAACGAACAGTATCTCCCTCTTTCCATCAAGATCAATCCCGAGCACGCTCTCAATATCCGGAAGAATATCATCACAGCCACCGCAAAAACCTTCCGGCCCCACCTTTTCATTGTGGACAAGGAACCGCTTGGCCTGAAAAAAGAGATATTGCCCACGCTCCAGTGGTTCCGGCGATCCCTTCCCGGTACACGGACTATCGTAGGGCTGCGGGACATTATGGATGAGTCATCCGTCATACAGAGCGACTGGAAAGAAAAAAGGGTTTATGAGGTTATGGATGAGCTCTACAATGAGATATGGGTTTACGGGATCCAGGAATTTTATGATCCGATCCAGGAATATTCCATTCCAGAATCTGTCAGCCGAAAAATGATCTTCACCGGTTATATTCCCCGAAAGGTTCCAAACAAAAAGAGATTGCGCAAAATTAAGAAAAAACATGCTCCAAAAGACGGAGAAAAATTAGTGGTGGTGACTGCAGGTGGAGGAGGAGACGGGTATGGCATGATGCATACCTTTCTTTCCATGCTTGAATCCGAAACCCGCCCACCTCCCTTCAAGAGCATTTTGATCACCGGACCGTTCATGCCAAAGAAACAGAGAGATGAGATCTTCGCGCGGGCCAAAGGCCTGGGTATCCGAACCTGGCAGTTCTATCGACGGATGGAGGAAATGCTGGCAGCGGCAGATCTCGTTGTGAGCATGGGAGGATACAACACGGTTTGTGAAGTCCTTACCCATGGCACGGTCTCTCTGATTGTCCCCCGAGAAACACCTCGCAAGGAACAACTCATCCGAGCACAGGTCCTTCACAACCAGAATATGGTTGATTATATCCCATGGAATTCCTGTTCGTCTCAGATCTTGCGCAAGAAGGTCCTTGACCTCCTGGAACACCCTGAACCTTACCAGGAAGCCATATCCCGGTTCCAGCTGACTGGTCTCGATATCATGCGCCAGCGGCTCGAGGCATTTAGAAACAAAGAACTATGAACGCACCTGAGAGACCTATTTTGGGGATGATTCTGAAAGGGTACCCACGCATCTCCGAAACCTTCATTTCCAACGAGATACTCCTTTTAGAAAAACTCGGTTTTTCCATCCACCTTTTCTCTATGCGCCATCCCCGGGAAACCTTTTGTCATGAAAGCGTTAAACAGATCAGGGCAGCTGTGAGCTACCTGCCGGAGAGCATCTTGGCCCACCTCCCGTCGCTCCTGTATCACAATCTCTTGCTTGCAGGAAAAAGGCCTGGCGCCTATGCCATGGCACTGAAGACGGCGCTGAGGCGCTTTTTGCGTACGCTAAAACCTGCTACCATAAAGCATTTACTTCAGGCGGGGTATCTGGTGCGCCACCTCCTCCCTGACAGCGGGGTAGCACATGTGCACGCCCATTTTGCGCATTCTCCCACTTCCGTGGCCATGTTCGCCAGTCAGTTGAGCGGTCTTCCTTTCAGTTTCACTGCCCACGCCAAGGATATCTACACTTCGGACCCGAGGCAGCTTCGGGAAAAGATCGCACTCGCCCGCTTTGTAGTAACGTGCACCGAGTACAATAGGCGTCATTTGATGCGGCTCTGCCGTAGCAAGATCACTCCGATCCACCGCATTTACCACGGCATCGATATGGACCTTTTCTCTATTAAGAAAAGGGAGAGAAATCCTGCTCAGCCGTACCAAGTCTTTACGGTAGCACGCATGACGGCAAAAAAAGGTCTACCTACTGTATATAGGGCCATCCGGCACCTTTGCGACCAGGGGCTTTCAATACAGCACACGCTCATAGGTGACGGGGATGATCGTGAGCGGATCTTGTCTCTTATAAAAGAGCTGCGGTTAAATCGTGTGGCCAGGTGGTTCGGAACTCAGCCACACCACGTGGTTTTGGAGCATTACCGACAGGCTGACCTTTTTGTGTTGGGATGTGAGGTAGCGCCTAATGGAGACAGAGATGGGATCCCGAACGTCCTTTTAGAAAGTATGGCCATGGGAGTCCCGGTGGTAGCAACACGTGTTTCGGCCATTCCCGAGCTCGTGGAGGATGAAAAGACCGGCCTTCTGGTCCCTCCTCACCACCCCAAAGAGATGGCCCAGGCCATGCTCCGGCTCCTCACAGAAAAGGATTTGCGAGTACAGGTCATTTCTGATGCAAGGGAGCGTGTGATTCGAGAATTTGACAACAAGGCCCTCATACGTGATCTTGCTGCGCTTTACAGAAAAGCAGGAATTTGAGCTCTAGGTTTAGGGTGGAAGGAGGATGATGGCAATAGTTGGAAGATTTGACTAGATCGAGGTCAGTGAGAGGGCCAAGAAACCGGCAGAATCATTCTTGGAGATAAGCTTAATCCAAAACCTGAAACTCTAATATTGAACACGATGCGCATCTTTTTTTATCCTCCTTTCAAACCTCTGGGGCACCCCCTCCCATCCGGTGATCTTGCAATCGCCGGTGGTCTCTATGACTTTTTTATAAAACGGGGGCATCGGGTGTGGCCGGCAAGCTCTCTCCGGTCCCGGTGGATCTTCTGGAAACCGTGGCTCTGGCCACAGGCCCTGCTGGAACAACAGCGGGCTGTAAGGAGTATAGCCCAGTGCCGACCCGATATATGGCTTACCTACCACACCTATTACAAGGCCCCAGACCTTTTGGGGCCTACAGCCTCTCAGCGAACCAATCTGCCCTACGTCATCTTTGCAGGGATTTACTCAACCAAGAGAAAAAGGAAATTGAGTACCCTGCCCGGCTATATATTGAACAAAAAGGCCCTATGCGCCGCATGGCACGTCTTCACAAACAAGAGGGAAGATCTGGTCAACCTGGAGCGGATACTGCCCAAACACCGCCTAAGCTATGTAGCTCCCGGTATCTACCCCAAGGATTTTTCTTTCGATATCAGGGGTCGCACCGAGCTGCGCCGTGCGTGGAACGTTGGAAACGAACCGGTGGTCCTCTCTGCTGCCATGTTCCGGCCAGGAGTTAAAGCCCAAGGGCTTTCATGGGTGATCCGTGCCTGTGGAAGCCTGGTTCGTCAGGGCATCACTCTTTTTCTCGTGATCGCAGGTGATGGAAAAGAAAAAGCTAGGCTCCAGCGCCTGGCCACAGAGCAATTGGCTGACAGGGTCCGGTTCGTTGGCAAAGTTCCACGCAATGATATGTACCGTTTCTACAGCGCAAGCGATGTCTTTGTCTTTCCCGGCTTCCGAGAGAGCCTGGGGATGGTCTTTCTGGAAGCCCAGTCTTGTGGCCTTCCCGTTGTTGCCTTTGATAACGGCGGCATCCCCGAGGTGGTGCAAGATAAAAACACAGGATTTCTGGTGCCCCTATATGATTTCGATACCTTCGTTCAGACGATTCGCCGGCTTTTGAATGAAAAGGGTCTCTGTCAGAAAATGGGGCAGGCAGCACGCGCATACGTGCGCGAATTTCACGATCTGGAAATAAACTGCAGGGATATGGAAACAGTGTTGGAAAACGTCGTACGCACTGAAGGCGCCGGAATCCCGAAAAGTTTTAGGGGCGATTGATGGTAGGTGATCATCCCGTGACACGATTTGCTCTTTTGCGCCACGCAATAACCGAGTGGAATCAAGACAAGCGGATACAGGGGCAAAACAACAGCCCTCTTACGCCTGAAGGGGAGCATCAGGCCAAGGAATGGGGGCAACTCTTGAAAGCACAGCGGTGGGATCGGATTATTACAAGCGACGCAGACCGCACGCTGAAAACCGCTTCCCTTGTCAATATTTCATTAAAGGTTCCGGTGATCCGCGATTCCCGGCTTCGCGAGCAGGCCTGGGGACGATGGACAGGTAAGACAGTGGCACAGCTCAGAAAGGAGAACCCCCGACTTCTGACTGAACAGGAAAACGCGGGCTGGAAATTCTGCCCTCCAGGAGGGGAAGACCGCAACATGGTTTGGGAAAGGAGCCAAAAGGCTCTGAAGGCGGCAACCGAAAAATGGCGTGGAGAAACGCTTCTGGTGGTCACCCATCAAGGGGTGATCGCATGCCTGATTAATCGTCTTTGCGGTCGACAATTTCTTCCCACCGAGCCTCCGCTAGTAAAACCATATCATCTCCACTGGATAACCCACGACGAGAGGGGCTTCCGGGTAGAAGGAATAAATGTCCAGGCACTTCCTTAAACCATTACTGTTAATTTTATGACATTTTCTACCGATGCAGGGTTAATCCATTAAACCAATCAAATCCATAAAAAAATCCAGTGAATTCCATGAAAATTGTTCACTACTGTCAACATGTCCTGGGAATCGGCCATTTTGTAAGGAGTCTGGAAATCTGCAAGGCTCTTGAAGGGCACAAGGTATTGCTGGTTACCGGTGGACCACCGATCGATACTCCATTACCACCCCATATCCGGGAGGTTAGGCTTCCAGGACTTATGATGGATAGCAATTTTGAACGCCTCTTTCCCACAGGAAAAGGGGGATCCATCGAGCAGGTTAAACAGAAGCGGCAAAAACTCGTTTTTGACCTTTTTAATAAAGAAGCCCCCGATATTCTTATCGTTGAACTCTATCCTTTTGGTCGCAAGGCTTTTCGTTTCGAACTCGATCCGCTTCTTGAAGGAATCTGCAACAATGAACTTCCTGCATGCAAAGTGATTTGCAGCCTTCGAGATGTGCTGGTGGAAAGGGAGGATTCAGCAAAACACGAAATGCGCGTTATTAGTTCTCTTAATCGTTATTTCGATGCGGTGCTGGTTCATGCAGATCCTGATTTGCTAAAACTGGATGAAACCTTTTCCCGAATCGGTGACATTTCTATACCATTGGTTTATACCGGCTTTGTGACCCCGAAACCATCACCCAACATCCGGGCAAGACTACGGCGACAGCTCGAAATCGGAACAGACGAATTTCTCATCGTGGCAAGCGCAGGCGGAGGACATGTGGGGGCCCCTCTGCTGCAAGCCGTGGTGAATTCCCTTGCATACATTGACAAGGGGAAAAAAGTTCACTTGTATGTCTTTACTGGACCCTTTATGGACGAAGCGGAATTTGACCGCCTGCACGCACTCGCCCGGAAAGGCGTACAGGTTTTTCGGTTCAGACCTGATTTTCTGTCGTATCTTGCGGCTGCGGATCTTTCCGTCAGTATGGCTGGATATAATACCTGCGTGAACATATTGGCTGCGAATGTACCAGCCCTGGTATGGCCGTTTTCTCAAAACCGGGAACAGCGATTTCGAGCTGAGCGCCTGGCCGGTACTGGAATGATGCAAGTGCTAGGCGACAGGGACTTGTATCCCGACCGCCTTGCGGCTATCATGGATCAGGCACTATCCCAAAGATCCAGACAAGCTAGCCGTATCGATCTGGATGGTGCCAGAAAAACGGCAGAATGGCTTGAAAATTGGATGCAAAGTTCACAGAGGTTGTGATGCATCATTTTGTTTCTTCCATACGGCTTTCTGTACATTCGGATATTGTTTCAAGAATAGAGGCCTGCTTTGCGGGGTCATGATCCATCACAAACTTTTGAACGATGCGGCTTTTGACTTTCTTGAGCTTTTGTTAAAATCCGTAGTGAATCGCAAAAATTTTCTTCCGGTTCACTTTAAGGATCTGGCCGAGGCCGAGGTTTATTGATGATGAAAATCATCTTTTACTGTCAATATGTCTTTGGAATTGGACATTTGTTCCGGAGCCTAGAACTTGTTCGCGCGCTTTCAAATCATGACGTGGCGCTGGTTGTTGGCGGTCCGGAAGTCGAAATCGACCTTGCTGACCATGTTAAACTCGTGCGGCTCCCGGCGCTGTATATGGATGAGAAATATACCACTCTAATTCCTGCTAACCCGGAATGGAGCGTTGCGCAAATTCAACATCAGCGGAAAGAAATGCTTTTTGCCTTGTTCGAGCAGTTTCAACCAGATATATTTATCGTTGAGCTTTTTCCTTTCGGCCGGACCATATTCGGGTTTGAACTGCTGCCGGTTTTGAAAGCAATTCGCAAAGGTGTTTTAGGAGCTGTCAAAAGCGTATGCAGTTTGAGGGATGTTCTTGTGGAAAAACGAGATCCAATTGAATATGAAGAACGCGTTCTGAATAATTTAAATGAGTTGTTCGACTTTTTGCTCATCCATTCAGATGGTGAGTTTCTCTCTTTGGATGAAACGTTCAGCAGATCAAATGAAATCAATATTCCCATCTTTTATACAGGGTTTGTTACAAAAAAACCTGCCCGTAGTTCGGGTAAAAAAATCAGGGAAACGCTGGGGATTAGTCCTGAGGAGAAACTAATTGTTGCAAGTGCCGGCGGTGGACGCAGCGGCTATAAATTACTCAGTAGCGTTGTGGACGCCTGTCATTTACTGAGAGGTTCAATTAGTGTTCAGCTTGAAGTGTTTAGCGGACCATTTATGGACAATAATGCATTTACACAAATTACATCAAAATCCGGACCAGGTATTAATGTAACACGCTTCACCAAACACTTTCTCGATTATCTTCAGACAGCAGACCTGTCTGTGAGTATGGCAGGATATAACACGTGCATGAATATACTGACCACAAAAGTTCCTGCTTTGGTGTGGCCTTTTTCAGGTGACCAAGAGCAAGGTCTCAGAGCCGAGCGACTGTCACGCCTAGGAGTAATGACGGTATTGAAGGATGAAGACCTTCGGCCTGAACGCCTTGCCGCAATTATTCGACAGGGTCTGGCAGGAAAGTCACAGCCTTCGGTCAGTATTGATTTAAACGGTGCGGTTAATACGGCAAATTGGCTGGCATCGTTGTTGAAACAATAAATCGAAACTCAAGATGAGAACCCTTGCACAAACCATCATTACCGTGAAGAGCCTATCCCAACGAGTTGAGGGGCAGTAGTCCAGGTGGCAATGAAATATTCGGTTTCTACACTCTGGCTATCACCTCCGGATGATCTCAAATCAAGAATCGAGCGTTGCATAGAGGAAGCCGCAGAGCTTAACAAATCAAAAGAACCGATTTATATTTTTTTTCGCGCCGACGACATCGCCATTCCCACAAAACAGTTTAACAGGCTTATGGGAATCTCTACGCGCCACCGTGCTCCGTTGTCCCTGGCAGTGGTTCCGGCATGGCTTACGGATGCTCGATGGGAGGTGCTCAAGACGACTTACCAGAGCTCCTCGTCCCTATGGTGCTGGCACCAACACGGCTGGCGGCACATAAACCATGAAAGCAAAGGGAAAAAACAGGAATTTGGCCCAGCTCGCCCTGCCGGCGTTATCAAGAACGATCTTATCCGAGGCCGGAAGCGCCTTGAATCACTGATGGAAGATGATTTTTATAAAGCGTTCACACCCCCTTGGAACCGATGTTGCAAGGATGCTCTTGAACTACTCAACGAACTGGGATACTATGCCCTTTCCCGGGACCAGGGTGCCTCCCCGCCTACACCGGAAGGATTGTTTGATTTCCAGGTGAATGTTGACCTGCACACCCGCAAGGAGCTTGATCCTGATGAATGTTGGGATGCTCTTTTGGCAGAACTCAAAGTTGCCTTATTGAGCGGCTTTTGCGGGATCATGATCCATCACCAGCGGATGAATGACGCGGCCTTTGACTTTCTTGAAGTTCTCATACAAGCATTTTCTCAGCATAAGGACCTCTGTCTCGTTCAGCTTAAAGATCTGGTACGACTCAACAAGGCCGGCATTCTCACCCAGCCATTCCGTCAATAATGTCTAAACCTGATTTGTGTGGCAAATGAGACAGAATACAGGGCTACATCATAGTCAAATCCAAACAGGCTGTTGCCGAAATCCCTTTTCTCTTGGTCTAAAACGCTTTTTGACAAATCTAAGGCGCCCTCCAGGCGATGTCAAAACTCGCCTTTAGGGCTCAAACAGTTGACATCGCTTATCTTCCACTTCGCCAAGGTTTTTTTGGCAAGAAACGTTTTAATGAGCGCTCAAAGGGATTTCGGTTTGGACAACAGCCCGTCTAAAGTGAACTAAAGTGCTCGCCCGCCTCGTCCCGTAGAGCGGGACGGGCAGGCCTAAAGTGATCACACCAGTAAAACCAATCTTACTACTCACCAAATTGGCAACCAGTAACTCTCGACTCGCAACAAACAATCCCTAATTACTGAATCCCTAAATCCCTGAATACTTATCTATTGATAAATTCCACCATCCCCTTAATGGCATTCTTGCAGAAGTATAATTCCCTCTTTTTCATATCCGATTCCAACTGGTAATAAGAACTCAGGTGAGGATCCTTGGCGAGGAGCTCCTCAAAAACCTCCGCTTCATCCACACTGAGACCCTTATCGCGTCTGCCTTCCCTTAATTCTAACCAGAACCGTATCTGATCTTGTGCCATTTTCAGCAGATTTGGGGCATCCTCCCTAAGACCGTAATGACCATAGCAGATGAGCTGAGGGCTTCTTTCAGCAACGAGAGCGATGGAATGCAAGGCTATGTCAGGCTTAAAGGGTGGCGGTGTGGCAGGCCTCATATAGGGTTTACTCTTTGAAGGGAGGTTGACACCCGCAACCTCTCCAGCAAAGACAATGTCCTCGAGGAAAAAGCACAGGTGATGGTAAGCGTGCCCTGGCGTCTCCAATGATTGGATGGCAGAGCCCTTCCATGCAATATCCATTTCAGGGCAAATCCTCTCTCTGTTAATAGGGGAAGGTTGGCCATAAGTCCTGGCTAAATCGCCGAGAACCTTCAGCGAACCTTGCCAGAGCCTTTCTGGATCCGCAAGATGGGTAACAGCCCCGGGGTGGCACACAATAACAGCATCTGGATAGTTCTCTACCAAATGTCCACATCCACCGGCATGATCGAGGTGAATATGGGTAAGCAGAATATACTCAATCCTGTCAATCCCTATCTCGCCTATGGAATTGCGCAGGGTATTGATAGTAGCGGCAGGACCGGGATCAATGATGATAGCCCGATCCCCGTCTTGAAGTATCCAGCTCCCTATAAAATGGTAGAAACCTGGGATCGGTGAATCCAGATCAACGAGAAAGAGATTATCGCGAATTCTATGTATGGCCATTTCTGAACTTAGGGGGCTTCACCCCGACACCCTATCCCCGCAAGATCCGGGATCTTCGACATTCCATTTGAACGACATTAATCGGCCGCCGCTAAAGGGCTTATGATTTTCCACTGAAGACAGAATTTCTAAGATATTAGGAAGGAAACTCAAAGGTAGCCGCTTCCCCTAACTCCTCCTCAATTCTCAAGAGCCTATTGTACTTGCATATCCTCTCAGAGCGGCTCAGGGATCCTGTCTTAATCTGTCCACTGCCTGCAGCCACGCTCAGATCAGCAATAAAACTATCCTCTGTTTCTCCTGAGCGATGTGAAATAATGGTTCTCCACCCTGCTCTGTGGGTCATCTCAATTGCCTGGAGTGTCTCCGTGAGCGTCCCAATCTGATTAAGTTTTATCAAAACTGCGTTGGCAGATCTCTCCTTGATGCCCCTGTCGATTCTCTCAGGATTGGTAACAAAGAGATCATCACCTATAATCTGAATCTGATCTCCCAGCTGGCCGGTCAAAGCCTTCCACCCTGCCCAGTCGTTCTCATCAAGACCGTCTTCGATAGAGAAGATAGGATAGCGATTTACCCAGTCAGCATAAAACTCGATCATCTTCTCTGAATTCCTTACGGACTGATCAGACATGCTAAAGACGTATCTGCCGTCTTGATAGAAAGAGGAAGCCGCTGCATCAATCGACAGAACAACGTCCTCACCTGGCCTATAGCCGGCTCTTTCTATTCCCTGTATTATCATCTCGATTCCTTGATCGTTCGATTTCAGGTCTGGTGCAAAGCCACCCTCATCACCAACACCGGTTGATAACCCCTTATCTGAGAGAACCTTTGCAAGGGCATGAAACACCTCTGAACCTATTCTGAGGGCCTCTCCGAAGGTCTCACCACCTTTAGGCACGATCATAAATTCCTGAAGGTCCAGATTGTTGAGAGCATGCTTTCCCCCGTTCAAGATATTCATCAGGGGCATGGGAAGCCGGCACGCATTTGTTCCGCCGATGTACCTATATAAGGGCATACCCAAGGAATCGGCAGCGGCCCTCGCTACTGCAAGGGAGACACCTAACAGCGCATTAGCACCCAGTTTTCCTTTGTTTGGTGTACTGTCGAGCTCAATTATTGTGTGGTCAATAAGGGGCTGATCAAAGGGATCCATCCCCCTTATGGCTGGGGCAATGATTTTGTTGACATGTTCTACTGCTTTTGTAACCCCTTTGCCGGAATATCTTTTTGGATCCCCATCCCGCAGCTCTAAGGCCTCAAATTTACCGGTAGAGGCACCAGATGGCACAGCAGCCTGGCCCCACCCACCTTCTGACAGCCCTACTTCAGCCTCAATAGTAGGGTTTCCTCTGGAATCCAGAATTTCCCGAGCATAGACAATCTCGATCTTTTCCATATTATCTCCTCCTCTAACAAACGTTTCACAATCTTTTCAACTTATGGAAATCGGCTTATTTCTAAAGGCCCCGAAGTTATGCCAGTCCTATAGAATGTCGAAGATCCCGCATGTGGGGGGATGGAATGTCGGACCAATGGAATGGCGGGCAGTAAAAGCCGATAAGCTCATATCATACCAATTATTTTTCTTCAATCCCAATTTTCCATTATCCTTGTTCCAGGCCGAGGCGGAGCCATGCTAAACTCAGCTCCGCTTCGCTCCGCAATTGGAAGAATGGAATAGTGGAATAATGGGTTTGGGGAAATGGGATATTGGGATATTTACAAAATTCCTCTTGACAGCGAAGCCAACAAAAGACTATTGTTTGTTTGATATCAACATTCCAACATTCCATTATTCCATGTACCAGGCATAAACATCAGACCTCAAAAACTCCCTTTAATTTTAGTAAGTTATACAATTTCCGAGACGTTTATTGAGCTACCAATTCTTCCCTCAATTTCCACCCTGAGTCGGTGTATGCTGCCACAGTAACACCTCGAGCAAGAGATCCATTTGAATTGAACCAGATAGGGCCGGCAAGACCCAGCAGAGCCTTGCTGCTCGAGTTGAGATCCTGCAAAACACGCCGGATAGAATGAGCATTTGTTCCTGCTTTCTCTATTACCCACAACAAAAGGTCGACGGCATCGTACGTCTGGACGGCTACCCAATCCATATTATGCTTAAATTTTCTTTCATACTTCGTTTTCACATCTCTACCTTTTTTGAAATCAGATCTCCAGACACAGGGGTGAGCCGCCAGAATCTTTGTGCTGTGTCTTCCTGCCAGCTCCACGAATTCTTCTGATATAATCCTGTATGTTCCAAAAACCAAAGGGCTGCGGACCTTTCTCGGCAATTCTCTGATTATTAAGGCTGCTAATTTAGGTCCTCCAGCCAAGAAAATGGCCCCCGGTCTCATGGTAAGGATTCTATCTATTGTTTGAGTAAGATCTGGAAAGGAATTGCCTTGTACCGGGATAGTGTCTACAGAAAGCCCTATCTCTCTGCTTCTCAAAAGAAAGGAATTCTTCAGCAGGTCACCCAAAGGAGAACCCTCACAAACGAGGACAACCTTTTTCACATCTATTGTTCGATACAGGCGGTCTGCCAAAGACATTGCCTGCTCGCTCTCAGAGAGAATCGTTCTGAAGGTATACGGTGACATGATTCTTTCCAGGTTGTCACCGGTAGCTACCGGGGAGATATGGATCAGTTCAGCCGAATTATACATGGGGATTGCAGCAAGGGTGCAAACGGTGGTCAGATGTCCAATGACGGCCACCATTGATTGACGGCCGCTTATGTTTTTAGCCAATTTGAGAGCCTCTGTGGCATCTCCTTTATCGTCTAAGACCACCAGTTTTACTGACCTGCCAGTGCAGGGGGTTTCATCCTTGTCATCCCCTATCCTCATCCGAGCACCTCTCAGCATTGACCAGCCAAAGTCGGATAATGGTCCTGAAAGGGGGGCAGCAAGAGCGATATAGACCGGTCCTTTACTTGCCTTGTCTGAGGACTCTTTGTCCGACGTGCACGAGAGGAGGATGCAGGATATAAGAACAACCTTTAGAGTAAAGATTATCAGCTTCACCTCAGAAATGGTCTCCTCACTCAACTGCTTTCCCGTCTTGCACTATCTTTATCGATCCCAAATGCATCAATGCCAAAGTCACCCCCTTTCCTAACAGTTATTCATTTGGATTTTGGGCTTGGTTTGATATTTAAGTTTTGTCGTTTGTCATTTATGTCAAGCTTGATCCAAGTTCTTGGCTTTTTTGATACTTCTCTTTTGGCCGTGATAGTTATGAGAAGTCTACCTCTCTCTGAAAAAAACCTTTATTGGAATAAGATGTAACCCGAAGTGTTCTCTAAACTGGTTTATAAGGTATCTCTCGTATGAAACGCGAACACTATCTGGTCGGTTAACAAATATAGCAAACGTAGGTGGTTGAATCGAGGTCTGGGTAGCATAAAACAGTTTGAGCCGTCTTCTGTCAACAAGTGGCGGCGGGTTTTTTCTGACGATATGCTCTAATGCCTTATTGATTGTAGGTGTTGGCACATGGGTATTGAATTGTGCCCAAACCGTATCCACTACCGGAAACAATCTGTTTACCCTCTCTCCGGTGAGAGCTGAAATATGTATGGTGGGGACAAAAGAAACAAAACCCAACTGCCGGTCGATAGAATCCTCTAGGGACTTCTGCACAGTTGGATTGTTTTTGACAAGATCCCATTTATTGAAGGCTCTCACCATGCCGCAACCCCTCTCAAACGCATATCCGCAGATTCGAAGATCTTGCTCATATACACCTGCCGAAGCATCGAATAAAATAACGGAAATATGACAGCGATTTATCGCCTTCAATGCCTTAATTATTGAGAATTTTTCAATCTTTTCTTTGACCCGCGCCTTTCTTCTAATCCCAGCAGTATCTATCAATTGATAGGCTTTTCCTTGCCTCTCAAATAGTATATCCACGGAATCTCTTGTCGTGCCGGGTAGTTCACTTACAACTAATCTATCAGACCCAATAATCCTATTAATCAGGGAAGATTTGCCGACATTGGGGCGACCAATAATCGCCACCTTAATGCGACCCTCTTGCTCAATGAGATCTTCACCAGCAGGGAGATCCCTCATAAGCTGGTCCATCAGGGGGCCAATTCCGTAACCGTGAGCTGAAGAAATGGGGAAAACCGTATCCATGCCGAGAGAATAGAATTCTAAACTCAGTGATTCATGTTTCGGGCCATCAATCTTGTTCACCGCATATAATACCTTTTTCTCAGATCGCCTTAAGAGCGTGAACAATTCCTCATCTCCCAGAACAGGTCCGGTTCTCCCATCAAAAAGGAGGATAATCACGTCTGCCTCCCCAATGGCAATCTCCACCTGTTTCTTTACACCATCTAATAGCGTTCCCTTAAGAGAGGAGTCAAACCCACCGGTGTCAACAAGAATAATATCTCTGTTATCCCACCTTACCGTTGCGTACAGACGATCCCTGGTTACACCGGGGATGTCATCAACGAGGGCATTCCTTTTTTTGGTGAGGCGGTTGAAAAGGGTAGATTTGCCGACATTGGGGCGGCCAACTATGGCGACAATAGGAAGCATGCTGTGGCTGTATACAAAAATGATGAAGCGTTCACCGTGATCAAGATCTATCTCGTCGTTCTATCTTATTTGGACGGGAAACCTTTGGCAGAACTATATAGAAGATGTTTCCGTTCTCTTTCGGCTTGCAACCGGCATGGCCTCCGTGGAGGTGAACAATATTATTAACGAAGTGAAGTCCATGCCCTGAACCACCCTCGGTGTTATCTCCAGCGATCTTATAGCCATCTTCAAAAATCAGGAGCGCCTCTTTTGGAGAAATGGGTATTCCGGAGGTAAAAAGATCGACTTCCAGGGCCTTCTGGGTATCATCCGATTCCATGCCTACCACATCTATACGGTAAG
>CP070673.1:4208083-4217752 GCA_020351915.1 Deltaproteobacteria bacterium | reverse complement strand
ATGCTGTGGGGATTGAGCACCGGATTCCCGGGGAAAACGACCGGGAGCGCATTAATGAGATCATTTTTGATGAACTGGTTAACGGCCATTTTTCTTTACAAGCTCGAGGGTATTTTACCGAGGTAATTGTCCGATTACAAAACCAAGGCTGCGATGCCATTGTTCTTGGCTGTACCGAGATACCGCTGCTCATAGACCAAGAAGATTCACCCTTGCCAATATTGGATTCCACAAGGGTGCTGGCACGGGCTGCCTTGAAGAAGGCGACCGGAGCAGTATCTCAATAGGAATGTGTGCCATCCCTACCACAGGGTTTGTACCCCGTCAGGTTCTGGTGGATTCGGCCAAACTTGCCATAGCGGAACGAGCAAACATTACGTTGCATGCTAAGCAAAGCATTTTATTACTTGCATTGGACATAACCGAGAAGGGTCTAGGATGGTCATGGAGGGCTGGGGTAGGCTCGCGAAGGTAATTACAGGTTATCCTACGCCCTGTAATGGAATAGTTCATATACTCTCTGGCTGAGTTGGGAAAGCGTTTCAAGGCTACGGGAACGATCCTCTTCTGAAATGCCCTGAGCGCTCAAGATATCTTCATCAGCAAAGCTCATAGCGTTTTTGAAGGTTAGCTGGGACAGGGCAGCGATATGATCAATAACGCCCAATTTATGAAATCGTTTTCCGATGTAATTCATATTTTTCAAAAGATCTCCTCTCTTATGCCCCCTATTTTTCTGTTGGCTTATCGCCTTCACAGCTATCCAGTATGATTCAAGGAAGGTTTTGGCGAGGGCAGCCCAGATAGGTAGGTTATCAAAGCCGAGTTTGGTGATTTTGTATCCCCCATTTTCCTCTGATTGGAACAAAAAGGCAGAATCATGAAAATATTCAATTACTGAGATAACTTTTTCTCGGAGACCTTCATTGTCATCAAAAATAAACTCATTCTTGAAGAGATTTTTCAAGAAGGCATAGTCGGCAATTACTGTTTCGGGTTTTTTCGCCTCTTCACTGCCCGATAAGAGTGATATGGCCACAAAGGAGTGAGGAATGAAAAAATGGATGATACTGTTTTTGTGATATTCGAGCTCGAGTTTTTTCTCTTCATCCACATAGTAGAAGATCTCCTCCTCTCCCTCCACATCCTCAAGAAAATCGATAACCTTCCAGTTAATAAGCAGCGATAAGGTTTCCTTAACTGCTTTTGACGGATCACTCAGAGTAGCTGCCAGGGGAATCTCATACCTCCTTAGAAAACGCAAAAGAATATCTGTAGTCTCAGCGAGTTCCGAAAGATGGAATCCTCTGCGGTGATTGGCTAAAATGGCCGTAGCAATGAGTGAAAGGGGTGTTACGAGAGAGATGGCGTTTATGGACTGGCCCAAATGAGAGGCCAGGTTGCGGTGAATACGTTTTACTGGCACATCTGTTTGAGACAGGTATTCATTCAATGAAAAAGGATTGTGGAACCGTACATAGATTTTTCCATATCTTCTTTTTAGAAACCGCCTAGCCCTTATAATCTGCCTGAAATTTTCTTGCTCCTTCGAATCGCCACCAATCTCCTTGAGGTAGGATTTTTCCTCCATGATTCGATCATAAATTATGGAGGCAGGGACAAATACGAGATCCTTACAAAATCCTTCCCGATGGGCATTAAGCAAGATAGAGAGAAAGCCCGTCTTTGGAAGTGTCAGTTTACCATTTCGACTTCTGCCCCCCTCAATAAAAAATTGGATTGGGTGCCCCTCTTCAAGGAGTGCTTTGATGTATCTTGCAAGCACCGCTGAGTAAAGCTTTTCTCCCTTAAAAGATCGGCGGATGAAAAAGGCGCCGCATTGTCTGAAGATATGGCCCATGGGCCAAAACGCCAAATTGGTTCCCGCAGCAACCCTGGGAACATGCAGATGATTATTGAGAAGCACATAGTTGAGGATCAGGTAATCGATATGGCTCTTGTGGGAAGGAATATAAATCAGCGTTCCTTTTCGAGCCCATTCCCTCACTTTTGCCAGGCCTGCCATATCCACATCCACGCCCTCAAAGATCTTTTTCCAGAACCAATTCAATGCCATTAAGAAAGACTGGATGTAAGTCATGTTGTAATCAGCGGCGATCTCGTCAAAGTATCGCCCAGTCTTTTTCTTCAGTTGCCTGAGCCTTTTTTCATTGCCATTGGCCCCTTGTTCAATCTCCTTGGTGATCCTTTCGTCCATGAGGACCAGTTGCTTGATCTGGTGTTTGGATTTCATGATGGGGCCCAGAATAACCCTTTTCTGCATGTCAATGCTTTCTATGAGTGTCTGCCTGATCTCCGCAGCCATTTCGTGCAAGGGCCTTGAAGAAGACTGACTTTTTAAATAGGCCTTGAGATCTAGGGGCTGACCAAAATCGATAAAAGCCCGGCGATTGTGCCTGAAAAAAAGAACGATTTTCCTGATAGTGCCTGGATTGTCTTTGAACCCAAATAATAGGCTGCCCAGGTTTGAATAGTCTTTTTCAGGAGTCATTTTGTAGAGGACAAGCTGGGGAACAACATAAATGGGGCGATCCATATCCTTCTGTGTTTCAAGAAGGAATTCTAGGTGGTCCTTTTCAGAACGAACGAATTGCTTGGCAAAACCCTTAGGATCGACCAGAAAGATGAGGGAGGTGGTTCCCTGTTGGATGGCATTTTTATAGAACCCAGTTTGATAAGGACTCGGCAAGCGGCCATTCCTCAGCAAGAATGAGAGGTGGGAGGTGAGGACGTTTACAATGTGTGTGAGCGGTACGACTGGGGTCATGTTGAGGTCAAAGGCTATTTTGGGATAGGGCAGGCGTGCCCTGCGGAAATTGAAATGATAGAGCAGGTAATCCAGGTACCCTCTGTACTTGGCTGCATAGACCACTGTCCCTTGCCGGTACATCTGCTTGAGCTCTTCTTTCATGTTTTCGTCTAGGCTTACCCGTTTAAAGAGCCTATACAGAAGCCAGCTCAAAAAGAATCTTGGTTTATGGTCTATTACATAAGGATAAAAGATCTTTCCGCGAAAAGTATGCATGCCTCCTAACTCCAAATAGATATTAAGGATCATAGATTAACACTGCCATGAATTAAATCAAGCTTTTTTGCTCATAGTTTGGCCGTTTGGTTCTTTTGCCTGCGTGCATATAAACAGACTGCTGAATTTACAAGGCAAGGCTTTTTTGGGTTTTTGTTACAGGGCAGACATCTCATTGGGCGCCTTCTACGGTGATAGGAAGCCCCTGGTGCCTATCTCTTGAATTTTTCGTTTTCCTGACCTATACTTGGCAAACTCGTAAAAAGTGGTTTGCAAATGCATCATAGTTAAATAACTAAATGTGCATTCTTCTTAAAACTAGACTCAATCGAGGATGCTAAGGTTTGAATATAAAGACCTCATTTCTCACTTCAAGTGGTGGGATTTGTGGTCTCACGGACTGCCAAAAAGAGAGGGTGAGAGATTTTGTGACAATGGAGAAATCAGGATGCGGTACCGACGATGGACAGAACCCTATTGCGGGTAACGAGAAAATGATCGATTGCCACAAATGCGGACATTACTATGTCACTTGGGATAAGCACTTCCCCCATGGTTGCAAGGCCATCAAATTCAAAAGCAAACAGCTTCCTTCCCTCGTGGTGTTCGCAAGTTCCCAGATGGACTGTCTGTTGTTCAAGGAGAAGGTGCTCCCTAAGGGTAAGCGACGCAACCGGGGCATGGGCAAAAGGAAGAAGGTTTTAGTTGGGCCTTAAAGCCTTTCAGAGTCAGCTGCGTCCTGGATCGGTGTAAGGCTTTTACGAAGGCTGGTTTTGTCAGGGAAGGGCATCTGATATAATTGTAGACTAAACATCATATAACATTTTGCCGATGGACATAACACCGCTCTTTTCGCTCAACACTTACACCTTTAATCCCCTGGCGCTGGCCAACTTTCTATTTACCGGCGTATTGCTTCAGTTGGGCTTGGCCACCGTGCTTGAGCCAAAAAGCGAGATTGAAATTGGGCAGGTGAGCGTCAACAGGGCCTGGTTTGCGGACTTTCTTGTGGTGAGCGTCTGGCAGTTTCTCTTTGGGTTGCTCTATCTAAGTCGTGGCGACGTAAGGAGAAGGCTGCGATCTCCTGAAGACCAAAATCTTTTCCGAGCGATTCGGCTTTCGCATTCATGTTGAGAGCACGCCCTGCCCCCATGTTCAGAATCACGGCCCCTGTCCAGGCAAGGTTGAAGCCTGTTCATTTTGCTCGGATGAAGAGGAGTGCCGTTAGAGTGGAGGCAGTGTGTTTACACTTGAATTCCCGCTTTCCATGATGAGCCCCACAAAAGAAAATGCCCCTCAGGGAAACTAGGAATCGAAATAGCTCCCACCGTCTTTCTTAAGACACCTGATATACTCACAAAATTTTAGGGTAAGGCCTCATTAAAACCGGAATTTGATCCGATACAATAGGTTAGAGGTAGCCAACTTGGTTACTGGGGTTGATTTTTAAGAGGAAGTATCGAGTGGCCAAACCGGATTTAAGCCGTATTATTCAGCCCGCGCAACATCTTGACCTTTTGTTTGCGGCTTATGAAGAAGAATATCGGGTGGATATCAGGGATACTGTTATTTATGATGTATACCCGAGAGCGAAAAGTTTTATCATTGCCCAGACGCAACCTCCGGTCTTAAAGTCTATGGTAGGAGAAGCAATTGAGCCTACGTTTCTTTGGCATTCTACGCCTGAAGATGATCCCTCACGTTATGCCTTTCATACCACAATTCAAAAACTAATAACCAATTATGCCCTGTCCCAAGGACAGCGAGTGCAAGCAATTCGTTTGGCTTATCCCAAATATTTATATGAGCGGAACATCCGTTTTTCCTATCGTGTTCGCCCGATAAAACAATACCCTATTGCCCTAACGATTGAAGGACAAAAAGAGCCATTACCGATTATTGAAATCTCTGAAGGGGGAATCTGTATTTCATACTCTCATGTACCATATTTATCGGGTTTGAAACCGGGAGATCTGTTTAAGGTTACCCTTGATTTTAATGGGGAAAACGAGATGACACAACAAGTAGAGGTGGTACGCAAATTTCAAAAGCCCGAATTCCATGGAATGGATTTTATGGGGGTTAGATTTTTCGAGTTGTCAATGGGCGAACGGGCCTTTCTGGTAGCCACAATCAAAAAGATCGAGCGTATGATTCTTCGGAAACGGGCTGGACTGGAACCTATAAAAAGGGAACCAGCATAGTCTCTTCACACCCTCCCCAGCGCTTCCCGGGCTAAAAATCTTCACCCGGAATCGGGAACTTTTCAAATGACTCGATTCCCCACCTTTACTTAGTCCGCCCCTTACCGGTGCGACACCCTTTCATCCTGAGTTTCCCCAGAAGTTCGCATACCAAATACTTTAGCCCTACAACGACACTTTGTCATTCCTTTGCTTCGCTCGAGGACAGGTCTGAGGAACGAAGCGACGAAGAATCTAGATTCTAGTTCTATCACCTCTGCGCAAATCGTAGATTCTTCGCTCTCCCGCCCAGCGGGGTCACTCAGAATGACTTCTCAAGCAAAGTGTCGTTGCAGGGTTAGTATCATTCAAAAGTGCTGGCATGACCGGATTCAGGTAATTATGCACCCGTTCTCTAACTACTGTACCATTGAGTAAGAACTTTTGAGCGATACCAAACACTCTTTTTGATTCTGGAAACTGAGGCAGGTCAGCCGTTTTGGCTATTTTTCTGACGTGCTGACAGATGTCTGATGAGACGGACTAATCAAAGAGGAATAAAACTGGATTTTTTCTGCGAAGCTAAAGATTTGGAAAGATATGGCCGATAGAAAAGGATGATCACCACTGGCCTGGACGTACAGGATGATTCCGTTACTTCGATATTAGTTCGTTTGACCTTTTTTGGCTTGTTTCGGCGGATCAAAGGGAAATTCTGGGAGGCCTGATCAATATGAGTGGCTTTGAATGCAAAGAAAGAGATGGAAGGCGTTCTGGCAAAGACCGCAGAAGGTTTCATGATCCTCATTACAGGGGCTTGGAAAAACGGAGGGGATTGGAGCGAAGGAGCGGCATAGATCGAAGGCGGGGGGTTTACCGGGACGGTGCACGGAGGAAGTCATGAAGGTTGTGTGTCTACAGTGTAATACCAGCTACACTGTTGCCAACAGGAACATGCCCAAAAAGAGGGCTGTGGCAATGTGCAAGAAGTGTGGCAGCAAAATTGCGATAGAACCAGCAATACCAGGTGTTGTTCGACCCCTCGTGACCTCCAAGATGGCCTCTGGCAGTGCCCCACATCCTACCACTGCATCCGATACCAGTGGATCTGCGGGAAAAAGCATATTTGTGGATTATCCAGAGCTTCAGGGTCTCTCCTCACATAAATTCGATTTTGGGGAGATCTTGTCTCCTAACAAAAGAGGGGGTTATAAAAACCGAAAAAACAAATTCAAAATAAGGATTCTCAACGCGGTACATGCCATTTTGAATGAAATTCTTGAGGATGGCGAAACAGTGATGCGAGTTGGGAAAGGGACGGCCTATCACGCTGCTGAAATCTTTTTAGGCAATGGCATTCTTACCATGATGTATAATTGTTATGCGATAGTCTGTACCAACCGGAGGCTCCTTTTCATAAACATCAATTCCAGAATCACTCGCCCCACTCATTTCCTCTTCCAGATGTCATACGAGGACATAAAAAAAATGAAACAAGGCCTTTTGCTTAACCATCTCATTCTGTATCGAACGAGTGGGAAACGCCGCATCTTCACATCAGTGAAGCGATATTTGCTAAAGGAACTAAAGGAATTTATCCCATTGAAGAAGGACGCGGTCAGATCTGTAGGACATTCCACGGAGTCACTTGAGAACCTGTGCCCCGCTTGTTTTGTTCCGCTTCCAAAGGGGCTGATTGCCTGTCCTAAGTGTAAGGTTAATCTCAAGGAGCCCAGGAGAGCGTTTTTCAAATCCCTGGTGTTGCCGGGGTGGGGGGATATATATCTTGGGCATAGAGCCCTCGGAATCTTGGAATTGATAGGCTCTGTTATCGTATGGGTATTTGTGATATCTTTTTTGCGACAGGGAGGGGTAGGAAACCTGATTACGGCGGTCTTCCTCTTACTGATTTATAATGGTTATGACGGAATTCTTACTTATCATATGGGGAAAAAGGGCTATATGTTGGCGAGAGATTAACCGAGCACCTGGGTGTGAGAAGATGGAGCGTTGAATATGCTAAAGGAAAAAAATCGGTGTAGGCCCTCAATTTTGGCTTGCATTGGGATCCCAAGGAAGGCTATAAGTCGATGGAAACCCCGGCAGCTGTTTCGGTGACCTCATTTTCTAGATTTACCCGATTTGTGCATTAAGCCAGGAGTTGTTCGAGATCCCTTGCAGTGCACAAGGATTAGTACGTAGATAACTGATGTGAGCGCAGAAAAATGGGAATTACGCATAGGTTGCTCAAGCTAAGAATCCTGCTCATCGTGCTGCTCTTGCCGCTTTGCACCAGCTGTTCTGGCCATATGTCTTTTCTCAAATCCGAGAATCAGCCACCCACAGAGGAGGTTATCTCAGAAGAGGCAGTTTCTGTGCAATCTTCGGTACCTCTGGAGGAAGAAGTTGTTGCCCCGGCCAGGATCGAGGAAGAACGAGAAATCGCTGCTCCGATCGAAAATGAAGAGGAGCAAGAGATCGCTGCCCTCCCCCAGAGCGGAGAAGAAAAAAAGGAAGACAACCCCTTACCTCTGTCTGAAGTCCCTGAAAATAACCCATTGCCACCTAGTCCGCAGCCCCAGAAAAAGTCGGACCAGGAGATGCTTGACTCTGCGCTGGAGTTTTGCCAAACCGCCAATTACTTTTGGGAGCGGGGGGAGCTGGATAATGCGCTCAATGCCCTTGATCAATCCTATTCTCTCATATTGAAGGTCAATCCCGAAGATGGCGCGGAGATCTTGCAGCAAAGAGACGATTTGCGCTTCACCATATCCAAGCGGATTATAGAAGTTTACACCTCCAGGTTTACGGTGGCGAATGGGTATGAGAAGCCGATTCCCCTCGTGATGAACAGGTATGTAGAAAGGGCGCTATCTCTCTATAAGGGTAGGGATCGGCAATTCTTTATTGATGCCTATCTCCGCTCAGGGAGATATCGTCCCGCTATTGTGAGCGCACTCAGGGATGCAGGGCTACCAGAAGAACTTTCATGGTTGCCCCTTATCGAAAGTGGATTCAAGATAAGGGCCCTTTCACGGGCCAGAGCCCTCGGGTTATGGCAGTTTATTGCGTCAACGGGGTACAAATTCGGTTTAACGAGAGATCAATGGGTGGACGAAAGGATGGATCCCGAAAAATCCACCCAAGCTGCTATTGCCTACCTGAAAGAATTGCATCAAATTTTCGGGGACTGGGCAACCGTTCTTGCTGCTTATAACTGCGGGGAGGGGAGGGTATTGCGATGTATCCGGACGCAAAAGATCAATTATCTTGACAATTTCTGGGACCTTTACTCAAGACTTCCCGTAGAGACAGTCTTTTACGTCCCGAAGTTTATGGCTGTGCTCCATATTCTGAGCGATCCCGAGGCCCACGGCTTTGACCTTCCTCCTGTGCAAGAGGAAATTGAAACTGAACAGGTTACTTTTGACAAACAGGTTCACCTGAGAACTGTTTCAAAACACCTTCAAGTGCCTTACGTAGTTTTGCAGGATCTGAATCCCGCATTACGGCGTAATTGTACCCCCAGCAGACCATATGCCCTTAGGGTGCCAAGTGGCAAAGGAGCGGTACTCCTTTCCGAACTAGACGATATACCCGTCTATCGTCCCCCCGTACCTGCCTATGTAGTTCACAGGGTTAGAAAGGGGGAGTGTTTGTCCCTTATTGCGCGGAGATATAGGACGAGTGTCAGCGCAATTATGGCCCTGAATGGGCTGAAGAGCAGGAGCTATATAAAAGTGGGTTGGAGACTCAAGATCCCCACCAGAAGAACATACGCGTCCCTCAGGAAGGCATCCTTCCCCGCTCCTAGTAGGCCACAGATAAAAGGTAGAGCGATAGAATACGTGGTCCGGAAAGGGGATTCTCTCTGGAAGATTGCCAATCGATTTGCAACCACAACCGAAGCTATTCAGTCTTTGAACAACCTCAATACCACACGCCTGGATATAGGCCAGGTTCTTTTGATTCCTCAAGAGGCGACCGATTTCACAGGCATAAAAACCGGGCCTGATGCTGTGTGCCCTTCTATTTCCAGTGCGTAGTACCATTCGGAATCGAGTAAGCTACCTCTGGTGCCGGGACAATTCCCGGTACCTATGCCTTGACCTTCATATGTTTCTAAACTATACTCATGCCGGTCAGAAGTCCTCGTCTTTCACGATAGTCCTCAACTAAGGGTGCCATGAGCTATATACGCAAACCCCAACTTCTCCTAGAGAGAGGTGTGACGCCTTGCACATAATCGAGGCAGCACAAGGCGTTCTGTAATATTCCCATGACCACACAATTTTCTTTTCAAAGAGATATCTGGTTGGTTCTCTGTATCATATTCTTTATTCTCTGCTATCCAGATTGTGTTACGAGCGCAGAAAAATATTACTATTATCTGCATGTCAGCTCATTTCGCTTAGAGAAAAGCGCTAGCCAGGATGCAGC
>CP070673.1:4187102-4207983 GCA_020351915.1 Deltaproteobacteria bacterium | reverse complement strand
GAATGGCCTTGCTTCGATTAGGGAAAACCTGGGAACTAACAAGATTATCGAGCTGTTTAAGCAAGTTATCGTCAATAGTTATGGCAATTTTTGATGTTCTCATAATATTACCTCCGGTATGATAATATATCATACCTTCATTAAGATCAAGCAAAAAATTTTAAAAACGCCAACGTCGGTATAACCGGCTGGTAAAGGAGCGTAGCGGATTTAATAGTCCGAGGTGATGCCGTTAGTGAGTGTAATTGCTCGTTAAGCAGTTTCCGCCCGATGTTGTTTAATAAACTCCGCAAGGCTGTTGAAGTGAAAGTCGATCCAGGCGTCTCTAGGCGGTGGCATAGTAGCACCCCATCCCTCCCGATCGTGACGCCGATCAATCCACGCAGTAGCTAGCCCCAACTCGGTTGCCGGAACATGGTCATGGAACAGGCTTTGGGCCGTGTGCAGAATGTCCGACCTGGAAAAACCCTAGAGCGAAAAGGGGGAGGGGGCTAAGCAAATAAATAATTCAGTCTGTAAATTTCATACCTTTTTCGGTTGCTATGCGCTCTCGCCTTCTTACTGCGTACACTTCCCCCGGTTGACTCATTCCAAGCCGTGGCGCTCTCTTACGGCCCAACAACAACATAAACCCCGTGTTTCCGCTTTTTGATTAATTATTTAGCCCCGTCCCCCTATCCTTTGGTTTCCCCACGGGCTTCCTGAATCCCGCCGTTAGCTGGAAATACGACCTTTCAGGTCGTGTCAATCCTTATTGGTTCGATCTCGGTTTTTCTACAAGACGGCCTGCTACGAAGCGGTGTAGGATGCTGGATATTAGCGTTTGGTAAGGAATGCCATCTTCAATCGCTCTTGCCTGAAGTTCGTCAAGAACCTTGGATGGAATCCTGATGTTGACTCTTTTATCCTTCTTTAGGGTCTGACGGGCATATTCCTGATGTTTTTGAATTTCTTGTTTAAGATTTTTGACAGACCTCCATTCTCCACGTTCAAAACTATCAAGGATATCCCGTTCTTCTTTATCGAGTTTTATTTTGGCCACTTTTACCTCCCAAATACTCCCGAGTCGCTTTGCGACTTGGAATGATTGTTTTTAAAAATTTCCCTTTTTCATCCTCTACAAATGAGATCAGGTAGGCATAATCTTTGATTTTTACAACCAGTATCTGCTGGTTTGGATATTTGGATTGATTTGGATATGCAAGGACATCGAGAACATCACCACGCTCGATGTATAGAATTACTTCCTCAAAACTGATGCCACGTTCCGTCTTCAGCCTTTCGTTCTTGTCGTGATCCCATTTGTAATATTCCATAGGAAACATTTATCACAATGTGTGCCAATTGTCAATTAGAAGAGACAGGTAAAGAGGTCGAACAAAATTCAGCGGTGCCGCTGTGGTGGCATCCGCTGGAAGAATAGAAAGACGGTCAGGTCTTCATTCTTCAATTCTCAGCTTTACTTTGTCAAGAATGAAAACGCCATCTCTTCGTCCTCCCAAAAAGCCTCACCCTTTTATGCCATCTATCAAGTCGTTTTAGAACCAACGTCCCCCTTTACAACTGTTAGAGCCTGCCTTGCCTATCAATAGTCCATTACATGAAACTCAATGGGGTTGGCATGGGCTCTCGCATTCTAAGAGTGTTAAGGATGGCGCTGTCAAGACATATTATCTAAAGTATTTGTTAAAAAGGGCAATAGGTTTCTCAAAAGAGGGCGGCGCATCGGCCTTTTCAGTTCCATAATATTCAGCAAACTTTAATACACCTCTTTCATCCGGGACATATACGATGACAAAAGGTGTTATGCCCACGGCGCAGTCGCGAAAACGTTTGGGATCTCCACCGCCCATATCTGCGAAGACCCGTTCATAGAATTTGAACTGTGGAGAAGCTAGATTAACAAGGGTGAAGGTCAGATCAGGATATAACTTAGCAAAATCTCTGAAGGCTTCAAGTTCACGCCTGCATCGTCTGCAAACGAGTGTGGCTGTGAACATAACCAGACCTTTATTCTTAACCGGTTTTTTCGGGAGAAAACGGTCGAAATTGTCAGTGCGCATGATAAAGAAGTTGCCAAACTTCTTTCCAATCTTATAACATTCCGTCTCCAGGCCGAAGCGATTATAAAAACAACGTGAAAGGTTATCTGCGCTCTCGATCGCTCTTTCCATTCCTGTTACCCGTGTCCACGAATGGAGAACTAATTCTTCTCCGTACCCTGTACTCTCACCGACCCGGGCTGCTCGCCTTATTGACTTAGGATCGAGCAATACGGTTTTTCCATTACGATCTCTCAGTACAGTTTCGTAACCGAGCTTGGCCAAGTCCTTGTTAGTCAAATTAGCCAGTTGAAGAAGGCTGTACGAGTCGCCTGCGTAAACATATATACCTTGAGATTTACCGCTGCGTCGGCTGCCAAAATGGACCTCAAACTCGTCTAGACCGATGGGATAAATCGTGATGCTGTTTATGTTCTCCTCGACGCTTCCAATGCAGCGCAGCTCAACCCCTTCAAAAAATCCACCTCCCTCATCTTCAACGGCATCCGATCTGCAGCGCACGGCTGCAGCCAAGCCTGTGAAGAGAAGTGCCGGGTTGAACTGACTATATAAGGTAAGATCTGACCGCATTTGAACCTGAACAGCTTTAGCCCGGAGCTGTTCACAGTGCTTCTTTGCCTTTTCATATAAAAGCGCTGTTGTTTCGTCCCCAGGTTTCAGACTGTTCCATTCCGGATCATCGTACTTGCCGCCTTTATCCCAAAACAAGATCTTCTCAATCTCTTCACCTGTTTGAATCCAAGATTGTATCAGATCGATGTTGCCCAGATTAACATTTTCTGCGAGCGAATGTCTTTCGGCCGGAGAAAGGTGTGGCATCAATGCCTTGTGCTGGGGCGTCATCTTCTCCATGAGGGATAACTCATGAGCAGTAAACTGATCCATTGTCTTTTACCCCTATCCGAAGCTGATTTCTACCTCATAGAGGACAATTAGACGCGATCCTATTGCCTTGTGAGCTGAAGCTGTTGTTTGCACTGCACTTGATCAAGTGGGAATTAACAGAGATTAGAAGCCGTGAAATAGATTACAATACAACCACTCATCAGGTGAGTACCTTGTATCGGTTGTACAGGCCCCATTGGGTTTTCGGCTGTCCTTATGCCTGAGAAGCAGCCGGATTAGAATCTCTTGTTTTTTATTAGTTAGAATGATATTTGTCAAATTGATTCTTGTCTTCGATTTATTGATATTACTAATAGGGGATTGTCATGATTGAAGAAATGGGCGGAGATTTTTTTCAGTGGCTCAGGGGTTTTTATTATGTTACAAAAATTAAAAGCGTTTCCCTTGCAGCTGCGGAGATGGGGCGAAACCAACCAGCGATCAGTCATCAGATTAAGAGCCCAGAAAAAGAACCAGGAGTCACCTTGTTCGACAGAACAAAAAGGCTCAATGGAACTAACGCCTGAAGGGATATCGCTCCTGGGAAAGACGATCTCTGTCTTTGAACTCATTAAGGAGATGAAAGGTGCAGTTTGCAGGGAGGACCAGCTGGATCTGAGCGGAAAGGTAGTTGTTGCGACTATTACAATCGACTTGACTCGCATCGCGTCAGTTGGTTAGTATTGATTAGAATCTATCTGATCAAAAATAACCGAGTTACGAAGGGTCCGCTGATAGTCTGATAATGGAATGTTCGGTAAGTATCTGTAGTGACAAGAAGGTTGTTTGTCTGACCACGTCATAGTCGATCCTCGTACAAAGAAAAGTGAGGCGAGAGATGGAGGCGCTGTCTTATGGAAGTCAAGGAAACCGCTGCGTGCGGGATATCACAAAGGGAGTTCGCTATCGAATTCGATGATAATGAGCTGGTCGATTTCTACCGTGTCCTATTGTATGCCCATGAGGGCACGGGCTTTTGTGATGAAGATTATTTGGAGGAATTGAGATCTCAGTTGTCTTATGTTATTGGTCCCGCACTTGAAGAGGGAGTCTCGGAGGACACTGCTGAGGATATGATAAAATGGGAGGACACAGCTGGTTCATACACGCTGAATTTCAACGAAGATATGGCGAGAAGATTGAATCAGATCTTGGCAGCGGTAGAGCATCCCGGAGAAGGCTTTGACAAGGCGCTCAGCCAAAAGCTTATGGATCAAATGCTCGAGATGGCACCGAACACTCTCCAAGATCTGCCCAAGATAAATCGATAAAACGAACATGGCCAATGAACGTTATTGTTATTGTCAATGATAGCTTCCGCTGGGATTTCCTGGGTTGCTATGGTAACGACTGGATAAAGACCCCTAACCTGGACAAACTGGCCTCTGAAGGAACACTGTTTAAACACTTCTATCCTGAGAATCTTCCGACTGTCCCCACTCGCACAACCTTTTTCACTGGCCGATACAGCTTTCCATTCAGGGGGTGGCAGCGTCTTGAACCCACCGATATCCTTCTTGCTGAAACGCTCTGGAATAAGGGATTTAATACCGCCATGGTAACCGATGTGTATCATCTTCACAAACCATCTATGGCATTTGAGCGAGGATTTGATTACACCAAACATATTCGCGGCCATGAAGGAGATCCTTATATAGTAGACACATCCATAGAAGTTGATGTTGAAAAATACTACAAGGGAGACGGTAAAGACAGGGCGGTCAGAGCCCAGCTCGAACAGTACCTTCGAAATGTCCATGATTGGATTGGGGAAGAGGACACCTTTGTTGCCAGGACCATGATGGAAGGAGCAGACTGGCTTCAGAGTCAGAAAAATAAAGATAACCTCCTATTGTGGGTAGATTGCTTTGATCCCCATGAACCATGGGATCCACCACCTCCATATAACCGTATGTATACAGACCCGAATTACACTGGGAAAGATATCATCCATCCTATTCCCGGATGGGTTGACGGATATCTAACTCCTGAAGAACTCAACCATATTAAAATGCTCTATGCAGGCAAAGTGACCCTTTGCGACCACTGGATAGGCAAATTCTTGGACAGGGTCAAGGATCTGGGTCTATACGATAATTCCCTTATCCTATTCACAACGGATCACGGGGCACCCTTTGGGGAGCATGGCTATATCAAAAAGGCTCAACCCGGCCTGCACGATGACCTGGTGCGAATTCCCCTGATCGTCCGCCACCCTGAGGGTTTGGGAGCCGGCAAGCGAAACAGGGCATTGACTCAGACCACGGAGATATTCCCCACGATCCTTGATTTCCTGAATGTCAAGATCCCTCCAAAGGTCCATGGGAAAAGCCTGCTGCCGCTTATGGCCGATGAAATAGACTCCATTCGGGATTATGCCTACTGCGGGCATTTCAAGAGAAACTGGAGAGTGAATGATCATGAGTGGAACTTTACCCTGAACTTCGATAAGGGAAAAGAGAATGAGCTCTACAACCTGAAAGAGGACCCGCTTGAGCAAAACAACCTTGTGGAGAGAGAGGCTACCAAGGCCATGGAACTGGAATTGGAACTGAGGCGGTTTGTGGCGAGCTTGAAATAATCAGTCCATTTGTTCGGCGGTGCCGTGTAATCCTTTATACCAATAAACGGTATAATAGGAAATACCGTTTTTATCTTGACGATGGCTCTGATGTCTTTCAATACTATAACACGGGCGGCGCATTAATATAAGATCAAATTCGCAAGCGGTACAAGGGTAGATGTTACCATCACTGGCTCAGGGTTTGAAGCCGGGGCGGATGTGACCTTTGTCGGCTCCGGACCTACTCCCACAGTTTCCAATGTTGTTGTCGTTGACGGAAATACAATCACAGCAACTGTCACGGCAAAAAGTGGAGGACCTCCGCGGAATCGAGTATGGGATGTGCGCGTGACAAATCCCGACAGGTCCTCTGGAGTTCTGAGTGGTGGATTTACTGTGACCCCGTAAAGCACAAGCGCGTCTGCACTCTTGACGAAGTATGAGGCGGTTGAAGATTCTCTTTGACTGCCTTTGAAAAATACCTAAAAAACCACCCAAGTCGATTCTTTGCATCGAAGCACTTCCGATGAAGCACATCAGCAGCATCCAGTCTTGCTAAGCGAGATGTAATCGGAGGGTCTCAGATAAGAGAATAGACCATAAAGCAATTTCTGCACGAACGTCCCCCATACGTCCCCATATTGTTGTTTTTGCTCCCAAAAACGACTATATAGGCCCCAAATCGGACCCTTTTTTCCGAATAGTCACAATTATTTCATATTGTTAACTTGGCCCGACCCGATCTGACAATGGTTTTGGTTATGGTCAAATCCTCGATTCCTAATTTCCTTAGCTTACCAAAAGAGCAATATAATCAAGCTAATACTATCCAGTTTTAAATATAAAACTAAGTTACCAATAACTTATTCATTTTTGGATTTTCTGATGCGACTTAGATATCTTTGATAGAACTTTCGAAGATTGATAAATATAACTGGAAAATCAAGTAATTATGATCGATTTCATTGGCTCACCAGAAAAAAGACTTGACAACAAAAATAAAAAATGCAACTAGGTTACAAATATGAAACTAAAGAGGTATTAGGTATGTCATCTGATCGATACGTGATCAACAGTGTGTTGAGGGCGAATCAAATTCTTGAGTCGTTCACGCCTCAGAAAGCTGCCTACACGAACGCAGAACTATCGAAGAAGTTGGGGCTTAATAAAGGTGCCTTAACCAGGCTTCTTTATACTCTTGAGAAAACAGGTTTCCTTGAGAGGGACAGTAAATCTAAGGAGTACAGACTTACTTACCGGATTTTTCGAATCGGAAATGTCTATATCGGTCAGGTCGATCTTCATCGGGAAGCGATGCCCCAGCTTTCAAAGTTGGTCACCCTATGCCAGGAAACGGTTCACCTGGCCATCCTCAATGAATTCCGGGTGTTTTATCTGGACAAGGTGGAGAGTCCGCAGTCCATAAGGATGATTTCAAGAATCGGGAGCACTTCACCGGCCTATTGTACGGGGGTGGGAAAGATATTACTCGCTCATATTGAAGAGGATGAACTTGAGCGTTTCTTCCGTGCCGTTGAATTGAAACGCTACACACCCAACACGATATGTGATCCCATTGAATTGAAACTCAATTTGAAAAGGATCAGAGAACAGGGATATGCAATTGATGATTCTGAACACGAGCATGATGTAAGATGTGTAGCTGCTCCAATTCGTGATCGAAATGATGCGGTGATCGCCGCAATCAGTATTTCCGGCCCGCTTTTTCGAATGACCCGAGAAAAGATGGAAAACGAGTATGTTCACGCCGTTAAATCAACGGCAAAAACTATATCTGACAGACTCGGATTCTTGGGCATGCGCTGATCATTGATCGGAGTAGTCATGAAAAAACTTATGCTCAAAGAGGTCACCAAGAAGTACGGCAATGTGGTTGCAGTCAACAGGGTGAACCAGGAGATCGATGATAAGGATACATCTCTTCAATACAGAAAATGGAGACACAATTTTTTGATCGTTTTATTCCCTGGCTCTAATGCAGCTTCGCCTCAAACCGACCAGTAAAAAAAGGCACAGGATAACTCAAAAATTACCAGACATGGGCTGGAACGAAACGATGTGTTGAGAGTGTTACCCTAATGGAGCGAAAAATTAGGCTGCTTTCTTAAATTCTTACCGTTTTAAAGAATCAGCAATCTGATTAAAGAGTTGTTTTGTTGCTTTATTGTAGGTCAGATATAATACTTTTTTACCGTCATCCCAGGCTATTCTCCCTGCTCGATTTAAAATTAGGAATTTGAATGTTTTCCATTTCATGGTCCTAAAGAGACGAGTTGTTTTTGGATTGGCACGATGTCTTCGAGCCAGTCCCATCTCATGCTGCATAGAAATAGACTGGTTGAAGGCCATCTGACTTATTTGCTGGTAGGCGGAGTTAGCTTGGTAAGCCATTGTTGGAATGTGATCTGCATTGTATTTTTCAACCAAATGCCCGGCGAATCAAGAGTGGAGGAAATCTTTGAACGGACCCAATACAAGGGGATAGCATGAACAGAGGACCGATTTTCGGCTATATGGGGAAAATTCTTCGAGTGGACCTTTCAGAAAAGAGGATTTGGAAGGATGAATTAGATGAAGGCACTTACAAGAAATATATAGGAGGCGTTTCCCTTGGAGCCAAAAGCCTTTATGAGGAGGTCCCACCAGGAGTGGAATGGTCTTCACCAGAGAACCGCTTAATCCTAATGACTGGTCCTTTTGCAGGGACTAGGATTTCAGGCTCCGGTACCTTCTGTGCCCTCAGTAAAGGTCCCATGACCAATATGGGTGCATCCACGCAGGCCAATGGCTTCTTCGGTGCCTTCCTTCGATTCTCAGGATTTGACGGCCTTATCATCCATGGCCGCGCATCAAGTCCCACTTACCTCTTCATCCATGATGGCGAGGTAGAATTCAAAGATGCCACCCATTTGATGGGAAATGATACGTTAGAGACCGAAGAGGCGATCAAGAAAGAATTGAACATGGGTAGGAAACTGAGCGTGTATGCCATTGGACCTGCTGGAGAGAATCTAGTCCGGTTTGCCGCACTCGTTGGTGATGGTGGACATGTGGCTGCCCACAACGGTCTGGGAGCGGTCATGGGTTCCAAGAACCTTAAAGCGATCGCTGTCCATTGTGGAAGCCTGCGCCCACCAATAAAAGACAAGGAAAGGATTTTAATTCTTTCCAAGAAACTTTTGGAGGATGCGAAAAGATTCAATAATGGAAGGCTTTATAAGTGGGGGACAAACAATCTTTTTCGTATAGCTGCAAAAGCTGGCTGGCTACCAATAAAGAATTACACTACGAATATTATCGAAGATTACGAAAAACTGACGGGCGAATATATGCGGACTCACTTTGAAACCAACGCAAAACCCTGTTGGGCCTGCGGTCTTCGTCATGTCCATCATGTCCGAGTCACAGAGGGACCCTACGAAGGCCTAGAGGCGGAAGAGCCCGAATATGAATGTGCCGCTGCGTGGGGGGCACTAACAGCCCATAAAGAACCAGGGACTGTCGTGATGCTTTCGAATATGACAGATCGCATGGGATTGGATGTAAATGAATCCGGATGGACGATTGCATGGGTAATGGAGTGCTTTGAAAAGGGGCTTTTGACGAAGAAGGATACCGACGGTCTTGAGATGATCTGGGGGAATGCTGAAGCGACTCGAAAAATGCTACAAAAGATTGCGAACCGTGAAGGATTTGGGGATATCCTAGCCGAAGGCGTGAAACGTGCTTCAGAACATATTGGTGGCGAGGCTGCCCAATTGGCCGTCTATACCCATAAGGGCAATACGCCACGCGGTCACGACCATCGAGCCAGATGGTCTGAACTTATCGACACTTGCCTGAGCGACACGGGAACCATAGAGTCCACGGCAGGCCCCCTACGGCCTGATCTCTTAGGGGAACCTCCGGTGGAAAATCACTTTTCTCCTAAAGAGGTACCCAGAAATATGGCCCTGGTAAGTGGCTGGGTCCAGTTCACGGACTGTTTAGGCGTCTGCCAAATGTGTATTAAAAACCCGTTCATGACCATTGAATGCGTGGAAGCTGCGACAGGATGGGAAATGGATCTCAAACGCGCCATAGCGGTTGGGAAAAGGGCAATCAATCAGCTTCGTGTTTTCAATATAAAACATGGTTTAAAGAGGGATTCGGAGAGGCCTTCATCCCGCTACGGCTCGACACCGGTGGATGGTCCCGTAAAGGGAAGAGAAATTATGCCGGTGTGGGATGACTTAGTGAGGAACTATTACACCCATATGGGATGGGACGTGGTCTCTGGGAAGCCACTCCCCGAGACTTTGCGGGCATTGGGGCTGGAGCATCTGATCGCTGAGTTGTGAAAGCCCTTATGTGATCCTCTTGCTGCGGTGCTTTGTATGAGGTCTTCGATCAGAGATCTGACAGGGCTTACCGAGAATTCACCCAGGATTTGTTACGATTGAGTAGAGGTCGTTTCTTCAACAAGAACTATTTGGAAATCGAGATGATCCCAGGATCAATCTTCGGTTTTGAGGAGCAAAGTGCTGAGAATCCGTATCATTGTCTTCGGCTATGTATCCCTGAAGAATCGGGAAGCTATACACTTCGTGATGTTCTTTCGGAGCTTGTGGCGGGCGATGAGCAGCTTGAAAACCTGATCCTGGATCGCAAGAGCGGAAGGCTTAAAGGGAATGCGTTGATCATACTGAATGAAGTCCATTCAGACCTCCTTGACGGCCTCGACACAAAGGTGAAGGTCGGTGATCGCCTGGTGTTGCTCTATACCCTTGCCGGAGGTTAGAAAAGGAGAAAAGCTATGGGACTGGGCAACCAGGATCCCGTACCACGAGAAATAGGGTTGTCTGTTTTGCGACGGGATTTTGGCCCTGCGCATCTAGCAACCGGAAGCTGCATTCGGAGGTTAGAATCATGGGTTGGTCACCTTTTCGGCTCACGGGACTCACTTATAAAGATTCGCGGTCCTCTGGTGGATACACACTGATAGCTTCCATTGGTGGCGATGCCGTATATTTACTTGATGAAACGGGTCGTGTCGTTCACATATGGAAGGTTCCCGGCTTTCAACCGGGATATGGATACATCCTTCCGGGCGGCAACCTCCTGGTCAGGGGGCAACCCCTGATAGAGACCGGTGTCGGCGTGGGAGAGCCCGCCGGAAGTGCGGACATCCTTTTGGAACTGGATTGGGAATCAAAGGAAATATGGCGATGGGAAAGTAAGGTTTTTCACCATGATATGTGCCGTCTGCCCAATGGCAACACTTTGGTCCTGGTCTGGGAACTGGTGCCCGAAAACCTAATCCCGAGAATAAAGGGCGGTTTAACCCCCGAGATGGTAGAGTGGTTCAACAGCGAGCCTGATTTCAGATCTATGGTACTCCAGGGTATGGGCGTCGGCGGTAGACCCCGGCTTCAGGGTATGCTGACTGATGCCGTGTGGGAGATCGACCCTGCCGGTAAACAGGTACATATTTGGCATGCCTACGACCATCTGGACCCTGAGACCGATAGAATTTGCCCTTTATGTTTTCCCGGGGAATGGAGCCACGCAAATGCTGTTCAGGCCTCCCCAGATGGCAGGAAGGTATTGCTGAGCTTTCGAGAACTGAGCTTGGTCATGATCATCAGTTGGCCTGACGGTGATATCAAGTGGAAGTGGGGCCGCCCGTTCATCAGCCACCAGCATGATCCAACCTTCACATCTGATGAAAATGTATTGATCTTTGATAACGGCACCCATCACCCTGTTCAGGGGAAAACCAGAATCGTCGAAGTGAGCACGAAAACGAACGAAGTCATCTGGCAATATTTGCCTTCACCGGTATTCAGCCTTCTTTCCGGTCACATCGGAGGATGCGAGCGCCTAGCCAACGGAAATACGCTTATTTGCGAAGGCGAAAGCGGTCGGATTCTTGAGGTGACCTCAGAAGGAGAAATCTGTTGGGAATGGAACAGTCCGTTTGTTTTTGATTTCAAAGGAGTCAAGAACGTTCAGATTTTCCGCGCACACCGATATGAAGCGGACTGGCCGGAGTTAAAAGGGAGAGGAACTCTCGATCCTGGGGAGTTCAAAGAATTCAACAAGAAATGGGGGCTCGACTAGGAGCTTCATGTTTCTGGGAGATAAGCTAAAACTTGCGTGTGCTATGCTTGATGCATTCGAAAAAATCGAGAAGAACATCATTGCGAACTCTTAGGCTGCGCTCAGGATAAACTACGCGAAACAATATCGTTGAGTTCAAGTATATGAATTCAGAGGAATTTGCTTCATCCCTTCGCTTTTCACCATGACCGGTAAAATGATTTTTTGCCGAGTCATCATATTCATGTTGGAGTGAAGAAACATGTCAGGAATCTTGAGTTACGACATAACGAAAGACGATTTAAAGGAGTTCGAAGGCAAGGGATCTGCCTTTGTTACGTTTGGGGAGGTCATGCTGCGAGAGACGCCAGCTGACATGGAGCGTCCTGAACGAACGCGCCTCGTGCACCTGTCCATGGCCGGGAGTGAGTATACCCTGGCCATTTGCTTGAAACGATTAGGGATTCCTTCATCTTATATCACCCGCGTTCCCGATAACCCGTACGGCTGGTCGGCAAGAAATATCTTACGTGAGAATGGAGTCAACACCGATCATATTGTCTGGGCTGCAAAAACAGAACCCATAGGCCGTTTCATCTATGAGTTGGGCAGAACCCCCAGACGGACAGTCGGGATATATCAAAGAATGTACACAGCTGCATCCAAACTTGAGGCAGGAATGGTCGATTGGGAGTCGGCCTTGAAGGACGCTCAGCTATTCCATACCTCGGGTATCACGTTCGGTCTGGCTACTCACAGCAGCTATGAAAGAAACTATACCTATGAGGCGTTCAAAGAGGCATTGAAAAGAAAACCGAAAGATTGCCTGGTCGGTTTGGACTTCAATTACAGAGCTAATCTATGGTCGGCGGAACAGGCACGTGAAATCCTAACACCCATTATATCTGAGCATACTGACGTGCTTATCACCACTATTGAAGATATGGCGAGGATTTACGGCTTAAACTGCGGCCAGTATTCTGCCAAGCAGGTGATCAATGGCGATATGGGACCCCTTGGAGACGACGATATCAGGTCCTTTGCCGAACAAGTGATTCAAAAATTCAAGACAAGGATACTGGCCATCACCATTCGTTATCCGGACTCTTTCGAAAATCATCGATGGGAGGTGGCAGCAGTGAATTCGGAGGGCAATTTTTTCCGTTCACCTTCCATCAAATCCATCACTCTGATGGATCGTCTTGGCGGTGGTGACACCTGGAATGCGGGATTCTATTACGGGCTCCTGACAGAAAAATTCAGCAAGGAGGGTGTCATCAAAGGTGTATTGGTTGGCGATGCCGCTACACGTCTTCAGCAAACCCTCATGTTCGATTTGCCCATTGTCGACAAGACCGAAATCCAATCATTGATGAAGACAGACGCCTTCGGCGGTGGAAGGCGGGTGTCGCGCTGAGGAGGACCAATATGAGACGAGATGAGAAACTGAACCTGATCCGGGAGACCGGCGTCATTGCCATCATGAGAGCCCAAAGTTCGGATCAACTCCTGGCTGCGGCGGATGCGATCAAAGCAGGAGGGGTACGCGCCATTGAGGTCACTATGACGACTCCTGGTGCTTTGAGGGTCATTGAGGAAGCGACTGAGAGGTATGGGGAAGAAGTCCTCTTTGGAGCAGGGACTGTCCTGGATGCAGACACGTCGCGTGCGGCCATCTTGGCCGGCGCCGACTTCATTGTTTCTCCAACCCTCAACTTGGGCACTGTGGCCACATGTCGTCGATACGGTATCCCCATTGTCCCTGGGTGCTTTACGCCTACAGAAATGCTGACCGCTTGGGAAGCCGGGGCTGATCTGATCAAATTGTTCCCGGCGTCTCTTGGTGGGCCCGGCTTGATTAAAGATATTCGAGCTCCATTCCCCCAGTTGGAAATTGTTCCGGTTGGCGGAGTGGATTTAAACACGGCAGCGGATTTTATTAAAAACGGAGCCACCGCGCTCGGCATTGGAGGCAGTCTTATTAATCAGGAATTGATAGATACCGGTAAAATGGAGAAACTGACTCTACGCGCCGCAGCTTTCATCGAGGAGGTGAAAAAAGGAAGAGAAAACTCAAAAAATTGACTTGCTTTTAGCCCTATCAAAGCCAGTATTTTTTTCCAGCGGCAAGGCTTCGGAAGTTTTAGAAGTCGATCGCAATGGGCCGCTCACCCGGTCTGCGGAACAATGGGATGGAGGAACCGGCAGATTGGGTGATGGCTCTTATCTCAGCGATCCGAACGACATGGAAGAGACTGAAGGGGGACATGCGATGGTGAAATGTGCTAGGAGTGGAATAGCACTCTTAGTTCATGATTTTAAGGGGAGTGATGCGATGGAACTACAGGGAAGGATGTGGCGTTTACGCAAAGGTTCATTGTTCTTAAATGGCCGATCAATGAGAAGGATAGCTATATATCATGATTGACATCAGGCCCGTTCGATGTACTGAATGCCAGATCTGCATGCAAATCTGCTCATGGATGCATTTTGGGGAAAACTCAACGAAACGCTCTCGCATAATAGTCGGGGCTGAATGGCCCGAGATTCCCACAATTCAAATTTGTTTAGCATGTAAAGACCGGGAATGCGTACAGGCATGCCCCCACGTTGCATTGCATTGGAATCAATGGCTCGAACTGAACGAGGCCCTCTGTGATTCATGCGGATCGTGCGTGGAGGCCTGTCCTGTCAATGGTATTCACATGGATCCCATTACCGATCTACCTCTAACCTGCGACACATGTGAAGGAGAGTTTCAATGCGTTCAATGGTGTCCCACCCAAGCCATTGAGAGGAAGAAATGATCATGAGTCAATGGAATGGTTACGCAGGTCATATTATAGATGTCAACCTCGACCATGGGACAACTCAAATCCACCCTCTGGATTCGGAGCTTGCAAAGGATTTTATGGGGGGAAAGGGATTTGGAGCCAAAATACTCTTCGATGAACTGGATCCTCATTGTCCTCCTTTGTCACCGCGAAATATATTAATATTTGCCACAGGCCCTCTCACAGGGACCTTTGCCCCTTCCAGCGGTCGATTTGAGGTTTGCACAAAAAGCCCGGCCACGGGTCTCTGGTTGGATTCCAATTGTGGAGGGTTTTTCGGGCCGGAATTGAAGATGGCCGGCTTTGACGCCATTATTGTCCGAGGCCGGGCCTCAGGACCAAAGATTCTTATGATCGATGACCATGATAGTGAACTGAAAGATGCTTCGAGCCTCTGGGGCCAGAATACCATTGCGACTCACCGTTGGATCAAGGAAAACCTGGGCAAGGACTTCCGCATAGCATGCATTGGTCCGGCAGGAGAAAAAGAGGTCAAATTCGCCAGCATCATATCGGAATATCGGTCCATTGGGAGGGGCGGAGCAGGGGCGGTCATGGGATCAAAAAACCTGAAGGCCATAGCGGTTAAGGGCTCCCAAGGGATATCCATGAGTGATCCAGATCAGTTTATGACGACCTGTCTTGAAGCTTTCAACGAGCTTGCCATTCATCCTGATACCGGTGGAGGCCGACAGAAATATGGTACCAATGTCATCCTCTCCTGTATGAATGAAGCGGGCATTCATCCAACGAGGAATTTTCAGAAAGGCAAATTTGCTGGTGATCAGGATATCAATGAAGAGAAGATCAAAATGAACTATGTCAGAAACCGTGCCTGTTTTGGATGCCCGATTTACTGTAGTAAGATTTCCAAGGTCACTGAGGGGAAGTACAGGGGCAGCTTCACGGAAGGTCCCGAATATGAGAGCGTCTGGGCCTTTGGCGCCCAGTGTGAAAATGCAAATCTGGGGGCCATCATCCAGGCGGAATATCTTTGTGACCTTTATGGGATGGACAGTATCTCTGCGGGGAACGTCATTGGTTACTTGATGGAATGCTTCGAAAAGGAACTCCTGACGGAATCTGACGTTGGTTTTCCACTCAGTTTTGGGGATGATGACGGCATGATTAAGGCCCTTCACCTCATGGGAAAAAGGGAAGGACCTGGTATCCTCTGGGGAGAAGGGGTGAAAGGGATATCGACGGAGATCCAGGGTGCGGAAGATCTGGCCATGCATGTGAAAGGGCTCGAACTGCCCGCCTACGACCCCCGGGCTTCCACAGGGATGGCCCTCGCCTACGCCACAAGTGATCGGGGGGGCTGTCACCTGCGTTCCTGGCCCATCGGTGAGGAATTGCTCGCCCATAGACAAAGAATGGATTTGTTTTCCACGGAGTTCAAGGCGGAACTGGTCAAGAACCAGCAGGACCTTTTTTGCGTCATAAATTGCTGCGGTCTGTGCCTGTTTGCTACCTTTGCTCTCAACCTGAAGCAGATCGTCCCCTTTCTCCATTCGGCTACCGGAATCGAGGCCTTCTCTGATTCCGAAGAAATCCTCAAGGTTGGAGAGAGGGTCAATAACCTGGTAAGACTCTTCAATCTACGTGAAGGTCTGACCAGAGAACTCGATACCCTCCCGTCTCGGTTTCTCATAGAACCTTTACAGGGAGGGCCATGCCAGGGCCGTGTTGCTGATCTTGAACCGCTGATCAACGAGTATTACATGGTGCGTGGTTGGGACCGGGATGGGAAGCCGACAAAAAAAAAGTTGAAAGAACTCGCCATTGATGGAGACTGATCATGTTCAAGCCTGAAGGTGTATATGCGGTATTGCTGACCCCTTTCACCGATGAGGGAAAAGTGAATGAAAAGGAATTGAGGCGAATCCTCGATTTTCTCGTTGCTTCAGGGATCCACGGCATATTTCCTTTAGGTTCTGCTGGTGAATCTATACATTTGTCTCGGGACGAAAAAGTCCGAACCATGGAAATCGTAGTTGACAAAAACCAGGGCAGAGTGAAGATAACGCCAGGCGTTGGCAGTACCCATCCAGAGGAATCGATTTATTTGGCGAACAGGGCGAAGGAATTGGGCTGTGATGGCGTGGTGGTTGCGCCCCCCTATTATTTCCCCCTATCCCAAGAGATGATCGAAAAGTACTTTGAGACCATTGCCGAGGCGGTCGATATTCCGATTACTTTGTATAACATCCCTCTGTTTTCCCAGCCCATAGATTATGATGTGGTTAAACGCCTCTCCCGCAGGAAAAACATCGTAGGAATGAAAGAGAGTAGTGGGAGTATGGTCGACTTTCTCCATTTCTTAGACAAGATACGAATCATTGGTGAAGAGTTCCATATTTTGACTGGCAGAGAAGAAACCCTACTCCCCTGTCTCATCATGGGAGCAAAGGGGTGTATGGTCGGCTCTGCCTGCGTTCTCCCCGAGATCATGCTTGGGATTTATCATGCCTGGAGGCAAAGGGATATCGAGGAGGCAAGGGATCTTCAGTTCTCCATACTCCTGCTCGTCCGAGCTATCTTCTCTTTACCATTTCCACTCGGTTTCAAGGTAGCCCTAGAGATGCGAGGATTCAGTATGGGCCCCCCAAAACAACCTCTTTCCGATGCTGAGCGATTCCACTATAAGACTGTGAAATCAAGAATCGAAAAGATTATGGTGCCTCTTTTGAAAGAATTGATCGAAAAAAGACAAAAGGCATCTGCCTGATAATCTCTGTTCCTACTCTATTCTTATGATGAAACAGAGACTCTCAAAATTTCAGGGAAAGGAGGTGAGAACTAATAAAACAATGGCAATGGTTTTCCAAAAATCCGTTAACACATTAAATAAAGGAGGTCTATCATGAGAAAAGGTAAATTGCTTGTTTTGACTCTGGTCGTGGGTATTTCATTCATATTGATCGGGGCTTCTCTTTCGGTCGCTGCCGCGGCGGGCAAGCCGATAGAGCTTAGCTTATACTGGGCGTTGGGAAACAAGACGTTACAGTATAAAGGCATGACGAAGTTCATGGACGCCGCCGAGAAGAGAACCAATGGGAGGGTCAAGTTTAAGCGTTTCTGCTGTGGGACCATGGGGGCGGATCTTGAGTCGTTGGAACAAATGCGGATAGGAGCCCTCGATATAAGAACTGCCGGCTTGGGAGTTTATGCCCCATATCATGCACCCATCAATATGACTGCTTTGCCCTATGTCTTCAAGGACTATGATCATCTCTGGAAGTTTGTGGAGAGCCCTCTCTGGTATGAGCTTGTAAAAGGATTGGAAAAAAGTAATATGAAGCCGATAACGAACTTTAACGCAGGCTTCCGAGATGTTTTCAATTCTAAAAGACCCGTCCATCGTGTGGAAGATCTGAAAGGATTGAAGTTGAAGGTCCCTCGCATTCCCTCTTTTATCACACTCTGGAAAACACTCGGTGCAATACCGCATGTCATGAAAGTAACTGAGCAATATATGGCAATGAAAACAGGCGTGGTTGATGGTGCCGAGATGAGCATGATAAATGCGAAAAACAATAAAATGTATGAGGTTACAAAATACTACACCGTGCTCCAAATTTGCTGGCTTGGACCTCTTATGACCATGAACCTGGATCGTTGGAACGGTCTTCCAGGGGACATTCAAAAGATCATCACTGAAGAGGCCAAGAAGGGAGCGAAATGGACTTTCGTTGAGGGAGAGAGGCAAAACCGCGAAGCGCTGAGATGGATGGAAAAGGAAAAGGGTTTAATCGTGGATTGGAATCCGGATACAGCCAGTTTTCAGGCGAAGGTAGAGGAGGCATACAAAGTGTATGCAAAGGAGAAGTGGTTTGATTCGGAAATGATCAGGAAGATAAGGGCAATCAAATAGCAAAGAGAAGGGATTCTGGTTTTCCTGGGCTTCCCCCTCTATTTCGAGTCAGGGAGGCCCAGGGGACCTCAGGCAGAAGGATTTGTCAGCATTAAGAAAAATATCGTTATCTTGCCAGGCAACAAGCCGATATGCTGATTCACTGGCAAAGGTCATCTGCGTTCCCACCGCAGCGATCTTCTTTGTGGTGCTGTTGCTCCAGGTGTTCTTCAGGTACGTCCTAGAGAGCTCATTGGCCTGGTATACTGAAGCCATACTATTCAGTTACAGGTGCTCACTTTTCATGGGCTTCGCGATCGCCTTAAAGAGTGCGAGCCATATAGAGTTCAAATTTCTTTTTGAAAGACTCCCCCCAAAAACCCAGAGGGTGGTCAGGCTGTTTTGTCAGGTCTTAGCCCTTTCTTTTTTCATTTTTGTGATTTGGGGAGGATGCAAACATTTTGTCCACATGACGCCTTCTATGCTTCCGATAATGGGAATATCCGAAAAATGGGCCGTCCTGCCAGTTCCCCTCAGCGCTTTAATCATGGCCATTCATGTGGTCGGGTGGATCATGGAAGGTAGCGTTGAGCTATATTCCAAAGATGAAGGATAACCAGCGATTTTTTCTGGAGAGGTGAGTGACACCGATTGCAGTTGTAATATTCGCCATTTTGGCATTAACTGGTCTGCCCATCGCCATTGGTTCCGGAATCGCGGCCGTCATTGCTATTGCATCTTCGGGCCGCTTTCCCTTGGTGCTCATGATCCAGCGCATGATTTTCAGCATCGACAACTTTGTCCTTTTGGCGATACCGCTTTTTATCCTTTGCGGCAGATTGATGAACGTGGCCGGCATAACCGATCGAATTTTCGAGCTTGCCCAGAAACTGATTGGGCACATCATCGGTGGATTGGCGCATGCCAACGTGGTGGCGAGCATGATTTTTGCCGGCATGAGCGGTGCAGCCGTTGCCGATGCAGGGGGATTGGGTCAGGTGGAAATCAAGGCTATGAAGGATCAAGGATATGAACTGGATTTTGCCGTATCGGTCACCGCTGCCTCTGCGACCATTGGCCCGATCATTCCTCCCAGTGTCCCCATGATCCTCTACGCATTCATCGCCGAAGAGTCCATTGGAAGGCTTTTTTTGGGAGGCTTCATCCCCGGAATCCTCATAGGGATCATGTTGATGGCCCTTATCTATTTTATCTCCAGGAAACGAAATTATAGCCGGTCCAAAAGAGGATCGATATCCGAGATCTGGCTTGCCTTTAAAAGGGCGCTTCTACCACTTTTGACACCTGTAATCATTCTTGGAGGGATTGCCAGCGGAGTCTTTACCGTCACCGAGGCAGCGGCAGTGGCAGCTCTATACACCTTCATCCTGGGGGGATTGATTTATAGGGAAATAAGGTTACGCGACATCCCCGGGATACTCATCGAGACGATGAAGACTACAGCGGTCATGATGTTTATTCTATCAACCATTGCGACAATCTCCTGGATCATGGTCTACGAAAAGGTAACTGACCAGTTTGCCATATTCATTGTTTCACTGACAAAGAATCCCTGGATCATTTTGGGTATGATCAATATCTTCCTCCTGTTGCTTGGCACCGTTTTGGAAGGTGCCCCCATTATGATACTCACCATTCCTCTTTTCGCGCCCCTATTACAAAGTGTTGGGGTCGATCTGGTTCACTTTGGCGTGGTGATGGTATTAAACATCGCGATAGGAACGATCACACCACCTATAGGAATGCTTCTTTTCATTGTAACCCAGGTTAGCGGTTTACCCCTTGAAAGGCTGATGAAGACAATACTTCCCTTTGTTATCCCCCTGCTGGTCGTCCTTGGGCTCATAACCTATGTTCCGGAACTCGTCATGTTTTTACCAAATCTCATTATGCCATAGTATTTCATTTTACTCACCTATCCTAATAAGGAGGTGACTATGAACCTGATAATGATTCTGATCGATTCATCGTGAGCAGACCATGGAGTGCAAGATAATTTGCCTTGAGGAACTATACAAATTTTGTTAATGCCTCGAATTAATTTCAAAAGCTTTTCTTAAGTTCTCAAGGCCTGAGAAAAAAGAAAGAAGGTAGAAAGGAGGTATATAAATGAATGTTATTTTAATTGTCCTCGACAGCTTAAGAGCTGATCACGTTGGTTGTTACGGAAATACCTGGATCAAGACACCCAACCTGGATGCCTTTGCCGAAGAAAGCGCCCTGTTTGAGAGGTGTTTCCCTGAATCTTTGCCGACCGTTCCTGCAAGACGCGCTATAGTCACGGGTAATCGACTCTTTCCCTTCAGGGAGTGGCAGCCGGATCCGAGGAAGGGCAAAGCCTTTGCGGTACCGGGATGGGAACCCCTTCGGGATACCGACACCACACTCTCCGAGATCCTTCTTGAGGCAGGCTACAGAACAGCCTTCATTACAGACACCTTTCACGTGTTTAAGCCCTCGATGAATTTCCATCGGGGATTCGATGAGTGGAGATGGGTCAGGGGGCAGGAGGGTGACCCTTACAGTTCTGCTCGACATCCCAAGGATATTGATATCG
>CP070673.1:4179456-4187002 GCA_020351915.1 Deltaproteobacteria bacterium | reverse complement strand
GCCAAGTGCGGACAGACATTCCTCTATTGCCTATCAAGAACCAATCATGATAATGAGAGCAGAAATGGGTTTCAAACTCGTGAGAAAATATCTGAATTGGGGTATCATGCTCTAATTTTGCCTCACTTATCGGCATAGATTTAAAAATGAAGATTAGAATAGCCATAATTCTTGTAACTGCAGTTATTGCAGTTTTGTTGTGCCTCTTGCCAGAAAACAAAAGGGTCGCGTCTTCATTCTTGACAACTTGGTGGGCAGGCCACGCCTGAGGCGGGTAAACCCGCCACTCCGCCACTCCGCCACAAAGACGGCGGACAAGAAAGACGGCGGGCCAGCCCGCCATAAGTCTGGCGGGCAAGAAGAACAGCGGACGAGCCTACATTCTTAACAAACCTAGATGGGCAAGATTTCCTGAAAACAAAATAGGCCCAAAAAACGAAGGATTTTGATATCATACTTAACAGAGGTGCCCGAAAGAGACGAATACAGATTCACAGAGCTTTGTTTGCATGATGAACCCCGATCGCATAAGGCTTTTCAAGGAGGCTGAAGAGAGTCCCGGTCCGCTGATATATTGGATGAGTCGCGATCAAAGGACACGGGATAACTGGGCGCTTCTCTTTGCCCAGGAAAAGGCCCTTGAGAAAAGGCAGCCTTTAGCGGTCGTTTTTTGTCTGGTGCCGACATTCTTGAATGCTACCGTGCGGCAGTACCGTTTCATGCTCAAGGGATTACAAGAGGTTGAAAAGGGCTTACGGGAAAAGGGGATTCCGTTTTATCTGCTGAGTGGCGCACCGGAACGGCAACTGCCCTCTTTTATGAGAGAACATGGCATAGGGGCACTGGTAACCGATTTCGACCCCCTCAGGACTAAGAGGGCTTGGAAAAAGGATGTGGCTGGTAACTGTGAGATCCCCATCTACGAAGTAGACGCCCATAATATCGTGCCGTGCCGGAAGGCGTCGCCGAAACAGGAATTTGCTGCACGCACATTCAGGCCCAAGATCAGCCGTCTATTGCCGGATTTCCTAGAAGTATTTCCTAACCTAAAAAGGCACGCGTTTTCCTGGAAAGGGAAGGTCGGCCCAATAGACTGGGGCATTATTGAAAGGTCACTGAAGGTAGATGATAGCGTGGCCGAGGTGAACTGGATCAAGCCGGGTGAGGGTGCGGCTCAAAGGGCCTTGAGGAGATTTATGCGTGAGGGACTGAGATCGTATGATGAAGCGAGGAATGACCCGACCTTGGATGGGCAGTCAAACCTATCTCCCTACTTACATTTTGGGCATATCTCAGCGCAACGGGTGGCCCTTGCAATTCGGGAATCGAACGTGGACGGAAAATCGAGAGATGCCTTTCTTGAAGAACTCATCGTAAGACGTGAGCTTTCTGATAATTTTTGCTTCTACAACCAAGATTACGATCGTTTTCAGGGATTCCCGTCTTGGGCACAGACTACCCTGAAACAGCATCTAAGAGACAAAAGAGACTATCGTTACTCCCTCGAGCAGTTCGAATCCGCTGGGACGCACGATGAGCTCTGGAATGCGGCCCAAATGGAGATGGCAAAAACCGGCAAGATGCACGGCTATATGAGGATGTACTGGGCAAAAAAGATCCTAGAATGGACCGAGAGCCCTGAAGATGCCTTGAAGAAAGCCATTTTCCTCAACGACAAGTACGAACTCGACGGCAGAGATCCGAATGGATACGTCGGGTGTGCGTGGTCGATAGGCGGCGTTCATGACCGAGCCTGGTTTGAGAGGCCGATATTCGGAAAAATAAGGTATATGAGCTATAACGGATGCAAATCGAAATTCAACATTGACTCATATATTCAAAAGGTTAACGATTTATAAGCGAGGGTGGTGACCATGAGCAAGAAAGACAGGAAGGTAGTATTAATAGCCCAGTGTCTGGTAAATCCGTACTGCAGGGTTCACCTGCTCGGCCAAAACTTTCCGCTTTCTCACGAACTGATGGATTACCTCATGAGCAAGAGGGTAGGGGTCATTCAGTACTCCTGCCCGGAAACCACGGCCATGGGCCTCATGCGCAATCCACAGGGGCGCCAGCAGTATGACAGCATTTTCTTTAGAGAACACTGCAAGGAACTCCTCAAGATACCCATGCTCATGGTGAGGGAGTTCATCAAGAACAAGTACCGCCTTACCTGTTACATTGGCCTCGAAAACAGCCCCACCTGCGGGATCCATTGGGGTAAACACAAGGTCAACCGGTATCAGACTGAATCACCGGTACCGGCCGAGAAGCCAGGCCCTGATGAGCCGATACTTATGGGTATCATGGCTGAAATTCTATCAGAAGAGCTGTCCCAAGAGAACGTAAAGGTACCCTTTCTGGAATTCCCCACCAAGGAACCACCGGGGTCGGAGAAAAGGGAGCGGTTTTGGGAAGACCTCAGGAGAGCAGTAGAACCGCGGGCATTCAGCCAGACAGAAGAGGATCAAGAGAACTAGTGCTCCTCATCACGACTCGCCTCGGCAAATATAGCTTGACTCATCCGTAGATCAGGGGAGATGAAACACAGTAACATCCTCCATTTCGAGCAGATACTTGCATTCCAGCGGAGAGTCTATCGCCACTATAGGCAACATGGACGAGACCTAGCATGGAGGAAGACGACCGATCCTTACGGGATCCTTATATCTGAGATCATGCTCCAGCAGACCCAGGTGAGTAGAGTTATCGAGAAATATGAACTCTTCATGCGCACCTTTCCGAACATTGAATCCTTGAGCACAAGTGAAGGGGTCAAATCTCCGTTTGACTCTTGCTGAACCAAGGAACGTTCCAGGAAATAGGAAATGAAAGGCTTTGCCCCGACTGCAGAAAGGTACGGCCTTAGCTCTGGATGAATTCGGATACGGTCGGGATGTCGTGCCACTAAGTTCCGCCGTTGACGAAACGAATCGGCGATACCAAGTGGCCCCACGGGTATGCCCGCGGGACTCCATCGGCGTCACGGATAATGATTGGTTTGCATTTCTCTCCCAGCAGCTGGGGATTGATGAAGTGAACTTGAATCGTTATCATATCGAAAGCGGTGTATCCATATCGGGCTCACATTCGAAACTAACCGCAAAGCCTTTCAGTGAGCAAAAGTTAAAGATCAGGGTTGAAACTGCTGTTCAGCGCCGAACTATCGGATACTTTATTGAAAGGAAATTTAGCGCCAAGCCGGTAGTAGAGACTTTGCAGCGATATGGGTTCTACCCCGGCAAATAATCAAAGGTTATCGTAAGCTGGGGCTGGGGAGCTGGGGTAGAAGTCGAAGCAGACAGCCAAGGCATCCAGCTTTGGGATTTTCGGGACATACTCAAGGAAATTGCAACTTCCTTTGAGAAAAAACGCGTTTATTTAACCGATGACACTCTCCGAACCTTGCAGCTTTTTGCTCTTTCTCTTGTTCATACTCAAATAACAAGCCAAAAAATCCCCAGAGGCCAATATACTGCACACTCTAGGGATTCCTCAGATCACCACCAAATCTGTGTCACCTGAGATCAAATCAGGGGTAAAATGTTTAGATTGGAAATGCTAATCTTGAGTTCTTGGGCCTTTGATCTCTTCCCCTCTGATTTTTATTACCACCATGGTAACGTCATCCTCAGCGGGAGAGTTTTTCTGAAATCGGGTTAGTGCTTCGATAATTGTATTTAGAATTGATTTTGCGCTGAGGTTGGCATTTCGACTGATGATGGTGTAGATTGGTTCTTTTCCGAACATCTCGCCTTTAGAGTTGCGTGCCTCCCAAATGCCATCCGTGCCAAGGAGAATAATTTGATCCTTTACAAGGTCGGACTTCTCGTTCGCTTGATACTCCCAGTTTTCATCCACGCCAAGAACAATACCCGATCCGCGCAATTCTTCGAATGTGTCCGTGGTCGGATCGTAAAATATGGCTGGATCATGTCCGGCTCGAACCCATTGTAAAATTCGGTTTTTCGGATCGATCGTCAAATAAAACAAGGTCATGAATCGCCCGGATGCCTCGACGTCCTTGACAAGCTGACGATTCAGATCGGAAACAATGGTAGCGATACTGCCTGGCAGTGAAGATCGCTGCCGAAGCGATGACCGCGCCGTTGCCATAAGCAGAGCTGACGGTAAGCCATGGTCTGAGACATCACCCACAACGACACCGATTTTATCTTCCTTATCTTGATCGAGATTCAAATAATCATAATAATCGCCACCTGTCTCGTCACAGTAGATGCTCTTGCCAGCAATATCCACACCCTTGACTTTCGGATCAGCTTTTGGCAGAAGGCTTTGCTGGACTTCCATGGCCAACTCAAGCGACTGGCGCATCCGGTGGCGCTCCGTCAGGTCCAGGACCGAAATAAATACCTTCGACCATGTTTTTTCATATCCCGGGGGTATGGTTGCCTTCACTAGGACGGTAATTTCTCTACCTGTCAATGTCCTGTAAGCGCACTCGACTTCAGCCGGTTTTCCCTCGGCGAGGTCTATGACCATTTCTATAAGGATTCTATGTGATTTTTCTGTCCGAATTTGTCTTAGGCTACCCAAAAAGTTCTCTTTACGATCGGCCTCATACAATTTCAAAGTGGACTCATTGACGTCCAAGATCTTAGCCATACTGATGCAAGGACTGATTTCTTCCGGATGTTCATCGAAGTACTTTCTGAAATCCTTAACACCTTTATCCCGTAGACCATCCATGTACCTTTTGGTCTGAGACAGATCTTCCTCCCAAAGGGAAATTGGAGAATATTCGAACAGGGCACGATATTTTGCCTCATCCTCTTCAAGCATGCCAATATTTTGTTTTAGATCTGATACCATCTTATTGAAAGAGTCCGCCAATTGACCAATTTCGTCCCCAGTTGTTATCTCGATTCTGTGGTCTAAGTCACCATTGCCGATAATCTCTGTACCGTGGTGAAGTCTTTTGATGGGCTTTACAATCACCCGGGTCAGACCGAAAGACATAAGGACCCCAACCCCTATGATTAGGAGGATAATTATGATAAATACGACGGTAATATTTGAGATAGCCGCCTTCATCGATTTTTGTGAAATTCCCACCCGGGCCGTCCCCACCATCTGTGTATCCACCATGATCGGCACGGCAAAATCATGGATTACCCCCTCTTCGGTATCCAGAAGTCTCACGCTGTTTGTTTGACCGAGATTGATCTTATTGGCCCAGAGAAGATGCAAGGGGAAACCCTCTGAAAAGGTGTGGGTTATAATATTGTCCTGCTTGTCGGTGATAAATGCATAGGATAAATCGGTTATGCCCTCTTTATGCTTCTCTAATAGTCCCCGTAGTTCTAGCCGGTCTTCTACCAATATTGGTTCAAGAGAACTGGCAGCTAAGTTCCTGCAAACAGATAACCCCTTTTCCTTAAGGGCAACGGTAAGGGTTTTAGACAGGGTTATTTGTACAGCAGAAATAGTGGCGAACCCTGTAACCAGTACGATGAATATCATTGAGAAGGTTATCTTGGTACCGATGCTCTTTATTTTTTTCATCTCTTTACCATCTTTCGTTATATGGTGTCTGTCATTATTGGCCCCAAGGTCTCACACTACTTCTTCCCTTTATCTTCATTAACAACCCTTAATATTTCCCTTTCGGTGTCAAAATCTGAATCTTTACCCTCGATGAATCGGTCTATCTTCATGGCTTTCAGAGCATTTCTACCATCTTGCTCCAGGTGCATTTTGAGCAGGATCTCTTTGAGACTCTTCTTGAAATCCTGGGGCATTTCCGCTTTGACAACAACAGGTCCTCGAAAAAAGAGTGAAGATTCCTGGATTATCTTAATCTTGTTCCTAATCTCAGGATTCTTTGTTTCTGCCCTTAAAAGGGAAGTAGAGGAAATGCTGGCTCCATCCGCAATTTTGTTAAAGACAGCCATGATCGATTTGTCATGTCCCCCACTAAATGTGTATCTGGAGAAAAAGGTATCAATGTTTGAACCTTTTTGGGCCACAAGATATGAGGGATAATTGAAGCCGGAATTGGAAAATGGATCAACAAAGGCAAAGGTTTTCCCCCTTAACTGATCAAAACTAGTAATAGGGCTGTCTTTCGGGACAATGATGAGTGCCTTGTAGTGTGGATCTCCATGTGCCATAACCAGAGCCAGTATTTCGATATCGATTTCTTTCTTAAGCCTGATATACCCACCGGTAGCTATCCGGCCAAAAGCAATTTCTCCTTTCTTAAATAGTCCATTTAGTTCTTCATATGTCCTCTTTTGAACCAACTTAACCCTACGGCCCAGTTTCTTACCTAGATATTCAGTAAAAGCGGTATACTGTGCAAATATCTTCTGGGGGCTTCCACTACCTGAGGCACCAAAACTGAATATCTCTTCAACTATTTTTTCTCTTATATCCTCGATTCTTTTTCCAGAGAAGATATCCTTGAAGATTCTCTTTACGTCTGCCCTGTCCCTATATATCTTCTTGGCATTTGAGGGGATGATTTTCAGTTGTTGGAGGGCGAGCATTCCCTCGGGAGGTTTTATATCCAGTCTAACTGAAGCGGTCCCCATCTTTTGGGCCAGGAATCCCTGCCCATCCTGGGAGAGGACCCAGTCGACAAAAACCCTAGCGGCCACAGGATCAAGGCAGTCTCTGGTAATGGCAATTGGGCTGGCAACCAAGACTATTCCATCCCGGGGAAAGACATAACCTATTGGAAGAGTCGGGGCCTCTTCCATCAATTTCCTGACAGTAGAATCGATGGTTATCCCGAAATAGAGTTCTCCGCTTCCGATCTTCTCTGACAGGATGGGATTGTTGCTCACGATTTCGCACTGGTTTTGGTGCAATTTTTTGTAGTACTCCCAGCCAAACCTCTCATCCTGAAGCAAAGTGGCGGTCGTGAAAAAGGAGGAGCCGGAAGTCTCGGGGTTGACCAGTCCTACTTTACCCCTCCACTTTGGGTCCACTAGGTCATGGTAGCTTTGGGGTCTCTCTTTGACGAACCTCTTGTTATATGTAATCACCATGCTCAACAGTCTGCTGCCGGTGTAATACGCCTCATCATCCAGAAAGATTGGGATTATATTTTCTGCTTCGGGGGAGGCGTATTTTTGCAGGAGTCCCCTTTCTTTCAGTTCCTCGGCAGCGGAGAAATCCGCCACCCATATGACGTCTGCCCCCAAATTCCCTGTCTCACCCTCTTTGCGAATTCGTTTCATCACCTTGCCTGTCCCTTCCCTGAACACCTCCAAGGTAATCTCTGGATGCTTTGCCTCAAACTCTGAGCTCACCGCCTCGATGATCTTGACCGGGACAGAGGTATAGAGCCTGACACTACCCCTTACTTTTCCTTTACGGCAACCCGAGACCACTATAAGACTCAGACAAACAAGCATGATGCCAATTTTCGACACTACATTACAGATATTTGGAGACCGGCTTCGTCCCTCCTTCATAAACTCACCTCATCTAAAACTTAATCTCCAGTTGCATAAGAAACTCATTGTTGTCAATATCCTCCCCACCGATATCTTCATCGTTTATGTAATACTCGAGT
>CP070673.1:4171400-4179356 GCA_020351915.1 Deltaproteobacteria bacterium | reverse complement strand
GAACAGGCCTAGGTCTGTGTATCTCAAAGCGAATAATTGAAGGTCATGAGGGAAGCTCATTGTCGCTAAGAAGTGAGGAGGGGATTGGAACTTCCTTCAAGATTAGCTTGCCCTTGTACCGCGGATCTACGGAGGGTATAGCCAAATATTCAAGGGATCATTAACTAGTGATTCAATAGCGGGCATTTCCATCAATGCCATATCTGCCCGGTAGGACCATCGCTTGCCGAGATCTTGCTTCTGGGCGCTGCACAATGCACCAACACAAATCGAGACAATTTCGACGAATCTGGTTTGCTCTCGTGCGTTCCACGGTGAGCGATGTGGTCAAGTTCCTGTTGCTCGTGGCTATCTTGACGTGGCTCATCTATCGGGGAACGGAAATGATGGGGTATCACTGGCAGTGGCACCGAGTGCCCAGATACATCGCCCGGTTTGAGGACGGCAGATTCATAAAAGGGCCGCTGCTTGATGGGTTGATGTTCACGTTTCGTATCAGCGCCTTGAGCCTGGTGCTGGCCTTTTGTTTTGGGCTCGTAACAGCGCTACTGCGGATTTCAAATTCCCTCGTCAGTAAGGTAGTTGCCCGCGGCTATCTCGAGATGATTCGTAATACCCCGCTCTTGGTTCAGCTTTTCTTCCTCTATTTTGTCTTAGCACCGGTGCTTGGCATGGGCCGTTTTACCTCGGCCGTCCTTGCCTTGAGTCTTTTCGAGGGAGCGTATGCATCGGAGATCTTTCGAGCGGGGATCGTTTCTGTCACGAAAGGTCAGTGGGAGGCGGCATACAGCCTGGGTCTCAGTACCTTTCATACTTATCTTTATGTTGTCCTGCCCCAGGCGATTCGACGAATTCTACCTCCCCTCACGGGCCAGGCAGTATCACTGGTTAAGGACTCTGCACTGGTTAGCACTGTTGCTCTCTATGATTTAACCATGCAGGGTCAGGTTGTTATTAGTGAGACCTTTCTGACCTTTGAGATCTGGTTCACCGTGGCCGCACTCTATCTGGTTGTCACAGTAGTGTTGTCCACTGTGGTCAACGTCATGGAAAACCGGCTCAGGGTTGCGGACTGAGGGATTTGAGGACCCGGCAATGAAAGACGAAACTCTCGGGAAATATATCATAGAAGTAGATAGGGTCCATAAGACGTTTCCGAATGGGGTCCGCGCCTTGAGCGACTTTTCCACCAAAATCCGTCGGAGCTCTGTTGTGGTGGTCATTGGACCCTCTGGGGGTGGCAAATCAACCTTTCTGCGGTGTCTAAACGGCCTGGAAGAGATTGACAGCGGCTCCATTGTCATCGACGGTATCCCTCTGGACGACAACAAGAAGAACCGTTTGGAGATTCGCAAGGAGGTTGGGATGGTCTTTCAGTCGTTCAATCTTTTTCCTCATATGACGGTACTGGAGAACGTGAATTTGGCCCAAAGGCTCGTCCGAAAAAAGACAAAGCGAGAGGCTGTAGAGACCACGATGGAGATCCTCAAAAAGGTCGACATTCCGGAGAAGGCAAATAGCTATCCCAGCCAACTCAGTGGTGGACAGCAACAGCGGGTTGCCATTGCTCGGGCCCTGGCTATGATGCCAAAGGTGATGCTCTTTGATGAGGCAACGAGCGCACTGGATCCGGAGATGATTGGTGAGGTCTTGGATGTTATGAAAACCCTTGCCGGGGAGGGTATGACCATGGTTGTGGTCACCCACGAGATGGGGTTCGCCCGGGAGGTCAGCGATCGGGTCATTTTCATGGAGAATGGAAGTATTGTGGAGGAGGGGACAGCCGAGCATTTCTTTACAAATCCCCGAGAGAAGCGGACGAAGCTTTTTTTGAGCCAGATTCTCTAGGTTTCGGTTTCAGATGGGTATTTGTCACCTGAGGTCTCGAACAGCCCTGCACTGTCGGGGCAGGAGAAAGGAGGAGAGGAATGAGAAAGCGTATGGCATTTTTTCAGATGATTGTTGTTGCAGGTTTGATCTGTGGCATGGTTGGTATCTCCCTTGCGGGGAAGATACAGAAACAATTGGTCGATGAAAGCACCATCGAGCAGGTTATCAGGCGCGGCGCCATGCGTGTCGGCATGTCCACGTTTGTGCCGTGGGCGATGAAGGACAAAACCGGAAAATGGATCGGCTTTGAGATTGATGTCGCTTCCCGGCTGGCAAAGGATATGGGGGTAAGAATCGAGTTTATTCCCACGAAATGGGCGGGCATCATCCCGGCTCTGCTTACCGGGAAGTTCGATGTCCTCATCGGCGGCATGACTATTCGTCCGGATCGCAATCTCAAGGTCAATTTCACCATTCCCTACGATTACAGCGGACAAACGATCTGTGCCCATAAGACCCTGGCTGCCGGCTTCAAGACGGTGAAGGATTTTAACCGCCCAGACGTGACGATCAGTGCCCGGCTTGGTTCATCATCGGTTCCCGCCATTAAACGTAATATGCCAAAGGCGAAGCTTCGCCTCTTTGACGACGAGGCACAGGCATACCAGGAACTGCTTAACGGGAATGTTCACGCCGTTGTCGGCTCCCTGCCCATGCCGGCATACCAGGCCATAAAGTACCCCGATAAGCTCTTTGCCATTACTGAGCCATTCACCAGAGAGCTTATAGGAATCGCCGTACGGAAAAGCGATTTTGATACGCTTAATTATCTCAATAACTGGATAGCCACGGTGGTTGCAGAGGGCTGGCTGGAGGATCGACACAACTATTGGTTCAACACGCGAGATTGGGAGGGTATGATCAAGTAATCCTCTCCACTAAAAAGCTGCGGCGGTTACACCCTCGACTCAACGAGGCCCTCGAAGGTTGTTTTGTCGCACAGGGGCGCTCCCTTGAACAGGAAAAAGACCAAGATAACACCTCTTGACGTTATTGTATCTATCTTCATTCTCGCAATAGCGGCGTATATCGGCTTTCGGATTACCGTAGGGCTTAATTACAAGTGGAATTGGGCGATCATTCCGCAGTACCTCTGGCGTTATGACCAAGAAAGCGGCAGATGGGTCGCCAATCTGCTTATGATTGGGGTGTTTAACACCATTCGTCTGAGTTTTTGGGGTACTATCTTGGCGACCATCTTTGGTACGGTGATGGGCCTCTTCAGGGTCAGCGAGAGCGTCTTCTTCAGGTTGATAGGCCGCTCCTATGTCGAGCTGATCCGCAACATGCCACCTCTGGTTCTCATTTTCATTTTCTATTTTTTTCTGAGCGACCAGATCATGCCCGTACTCCATCTGCAGGACACCCTCTGCGCACAGCCTGGTGAGGTGCAGCGGGTATGTGAGATCCTCTTTGCGCCACCGGAGTATTTTTCGGCATTTGTCTCGGCGGCTGTCTCTCTGGCAATCTTTGAGGGGGCCTATATCACTGAAATAGTCCGGGCGGGTATCCAGTCAGTGGATAAAGGGCAATGGCAAGCGTCCTATGCCTTGGGTCTGTCAAAATGGCAGCAGATGCGATATGTGATTATGCCACAGGCGATGCAGCGAATCCTGCCACCTCTGGCAGGTCAGTTCATCTCCTTGATTAAAGATTCGGCTATCGTCTCGGTCATCTCAATCCAGGAACTGACGTTTCAGGGGATGGAGTTGATGGCGGCGACCTATTTGACCTTTGAGATCTGGATTACCATCGCGCTGCTGTATTTGATTATGACCCTAAGCTGTTCGCTCGCGGTGGAACGGGTTGAAATTCACATGGCAAAGAACCCAAGGTAAGGGCATTAAGACCTCGGCCTGCGTCTTTCAGGAAAAGGCCTTGATAGAGCGGAAAAGCCACAACTCCGAATAGTCACGATAATACTATCTCAGGTAAGGACTGATTTCTATGAGCGGACTGCCGGCCAAGAATGTTGTGGATATCCCTGAGCTTCGCGATCGGGTAAACGTTTTTCGTGACCGTACACACGCAGGGGAGCTTTTGGCAGGGATACTCGATTCGTATAGGAATTCAGATGCGATAGTGCTTGGTATCCCTGCAGGTGGGGTGCCTGTTGCTGCAGTTATCGCTGAGCATCTGGATCTTCATTTTGATGTACTGGTGGTGAGCAAAATAACGCTGCCCTGGAATACCGAGGCCGGGTATGGAGCGGTAGCATTTGACGGAAGCGTGCGCTTAAATGAGAAGCTCCTCCCACGCCTAGGACTGAGTAACCAGGAAATAGAGCAAGGAATCGAAACAACTTTTCAAAAAGTAACCCATCGGGCCAAAAGCCTCCGAGGGGAAAGGGCATTTCCCGACATCTCAGATCGATCAGTGATCCTGGTGGACGACGGACTTGCCTCGGGTTTTACCCTTCTTGTGGGGGTCGAGGCACTTCGTAAGGCCAATGCAAACCGGATCATCGTAGCGGTGCCCACCGGCCATGGGCAATCCGTGCAGATGATGGCTCAGCACGTGGAGACTGTATTTTGCAGCAATATCCGTCAGGGTTGGAACTTCGCTGTGGCTGACGCCTATCAGCGGTGGTCAGATGTACCTGACGAGGAAGTGGTGAGAATCCTCAAACAAATCATGCCGGAATAAAGCGCTGCAAAAATCAATATTAATTTATTATTATTCTAAGATTATAATTCTTCTACTTTTCTTCTTGACAAAAACCAATTCTATCTTATTTTTTGCTGAGGAGTTATGATGAAGGATATACTTGAACGGTTAAAAGATAAGGGAGTCAGCCTAACCCCTCAGAGAATGGCAATCGCAGAGTTCTTGAGCAAAAGCAAGGACCACCCAACGGCAGATGAGATCCACAGGATTCTTCAGGCGAAATACCCGACTATGTCATTAGCAACAGTGTATTCTGCTTTGGAGCTGTTGAAAGAGCTTGGTGAGATACAGGAACTCTCAATCAGAAAGAGGGGTAAAGCTTGTTTCGATCCTAATCCTGATATTCATCATCACCTGCTGTGCCGAAAGTGCGGAAAAATACTGAGCATGGAGTTTGATTATCCACGGACCTGTCCAATAATCGCACGAGATACCATAAATGGGTGTAAGATTGAGGAGGTGCAGGCCTACCTTTATGGAATATGCTCAGAGTGCATGGAGCGAGAAAGAGGGAAAATGGAAAATCAGAAAAGCAAAAGGCAGTAAAAACCAATAACCAAGAAAGGAGATAAACAGATGAAAGAGAAAGTAGAGGCTGCTTTGGCTAAGATAAGGCCATCGCTTAACGCAGATGGGGGAGATGTGGAGTTGGTAGAGGTCACTCCTGATGGCGTGGTCAAGGTAAGATTAACGGGCGCTTGTGGAGGATGCCCCATGAGTCAGATGACCCTCAAGATGGGCATAGAGAAGATGCTGAAAGAGGAAATCCCGGAGCTTAAAGAGGTTGTTGGCGTATAAAGGGGCTGATAATCGAGAAAAGCAATAAGCTTTTTTTTGAAGCCCCGCGAATGCGTTGATTATTCCTTGAAAGGTTCAGGACATTTCTGTGGGATTTCAATAGCGTAACACGAGATGGGAAATCCCGTAGCAAGTATCTGTTAGGTCTAATAAGAATCAACGAGGAGACACTATGTCAAAGAATGAAAACCTGATAAAGATCTTTGAATATGCCCTCAACCAAGAAGAGACCGGGAAGGCATTCTTCGAACACTCTTTGGAGCGGATGGGCATGGGAGCAGCCATTAGTGCCTTTAGGCGATTGATAGAGGAGGAACAAAGGCATATCCTCTTCATTAATCAAATCCTCAAGGATCTGAAAGCGGGGGAGGAAATCAAACCAACAGAGATAAGAGAAATGGTTCTCGAGCCCACCAACTATTTTGATGCACGGGAGAAAACAGAATTTCTCCAGCAATGTATCGAAGGTTCAATGATCCCCGATGTTACCGTTTTCAATACTGCATGGCTTATCGAGAAAGATCTGAGCGATTTCTACAGGAATATGGCCCAAAACACCGAGGGCAAAGCCAAGCAAGCCTTGATGATGCTCTCAAATTGGGAAAAGGAACATGAAAGATTCTTCAGGGAATATCGCGATAAGCTTTCCGAAACCTATTCCAAGATGCCCTGGGGAGGGTAAAAAGCACAGGCACCTGACCTACCATTAAGTCCAATGGAACACGTGAAGCATTAGGTGTGTTGATAAATAGATTTGGGAGGCAACAGTATGGACTTTCCTTCTTTCTCCCTCGATACCTCACTGTTGGAGGAAGCAAATGAGCCGGATCCGGAGGTTACCTATGATCTCCTCATCTTAGGAGGAGGTCCAGCGGCTATGAGTGCGGCGGTTTATGCTGCCCGAAAGATGATGAACCTCGCCATTATCACCAAGGATTTCGGCGGTCAGATACGGGAGACCTCAGAGGTCGAGAATTGGCTTGGGTTTCAGAGTATCAATGCCAAGGACCTCGCTGACAGCTTTGAGGAGCATGTGAAAAGCTTTGATATACCCGTCAGCCTGGGCAGGGCCATTACCGAGGTCAAGAAGCAGGGGGACACCTTCACGGTTTGGACAGATGATGGCACTGTATATTCGAGCCGGACCGTAATCCTTTCAACTGGCAAACGGCACCGCCCTCTCAACGTGCCGGGCGAGCAGGAGTTGGTGGGAAGGGGCCTGGCCTATTGCGCTACCTGCGACGCGCCCTTTTTTAAAAGAAAAAAGGTGGTCGTAGCCGGGGGAGGGAACTCGGCCTTTACCACGGTGTTGGACCTGGTGAAGGTTGAGGCAGAAGTCACCCTCATAAACTTCATCAGAGGCTGGCAGGCGGACGGGCCGTTAAAAGAAAGGGTAGAGCAGACCGGTACAGTGAGCATGCTCGACTACCACCAGATCGTAAAAATCGAGGGTAAAGACAGGGTCACCGGTGTGGTCGTCAAGAATCGGCAGAGCGAAAAGGAAGAGAAACTGAAGACCGACGGTGTTTTCGTCGAAATTGGGCTCCTGCCCAACAACCAGTCGGTAAAAAATCTCGTTGAACTCAATGACCAGGGCGAGGTGATTGTAGATTGCTCTTCCCAGACCAGTGTACACGGCCTGTATGGGGCCGGTGACGTTACCACAGTCCCCCATAAGCAGATTGTCATCGCTGCCGGCGAAGGGGCCAAGGCAGCACTCTCTGCCTATAACTACCTTGTCAACAAATCCTTACTTTAATTTGATAATTCCCTATAGCTTGCTACAGGGTTACCGCGTAGTCCCTCCCCCTTGATGGGGGAGGTTAGGTGGGGGTGGTAAAATGTTTAGTCACCCTCCCCTTTATACCCTCCCATCAGGGGAGGGGGCCTTTTACATTGGATACCCTGCAGCTTGCTGCAGGGTGGTTCATTGGGGTGTGTCGTGGGAATGCTTAATGACAAAGACAGAAACAAAGTTACAAACCTGTTCAAGCAGATTGACAACAATTTCACGATCCTCATGTTTACTTAGGAGACCGAGTGTCAGCACTGTGAGATGACCAGGAAGATGCTTGAAGAGGTCTCCGGCCTCTCAGACAAAATCTCCCTTGATGTTCACGACTTTGTAGCAGAAAAGGATCTTGCTGAACAGCATGGCGTGGACAAGATCCCGGCAACGGTTCTCCTCGGTGACAAGGACTATGGCATCCGCTTCTATGGAGTCCCTGCCGGGTACGAGTTCAATGTGTTGATACAAGATATTAGGGATGTAGGAAAAAGAGACCCCGGGCTGAGTGAAGCAGTGACGGCCGAACTGGCCAAGATTGATGAGCCCGTGCACCTTCAGTTTATCATCTCCCCTACCTGACCGTACTGTCCCGGTGCGGTTCGCACTGTCCACCGATTTTCCCTGGCCAGTGATCATACTAGCGCAGATATGGTGGAGGGATCAGAGTTTCCCTTTCTGGCTGTGAAGTACAATGTACAGGGAGTTTCCCATACCGTCATCAATGAGGAGCATAGCGTTATTGGTGCGCCATCAGAGATGGAATTTGCCCGCGAGATCCTCAAGGCGATCGGTAGATAGCCTTTCTAATCTTC
>CP070673.1:4150270-4171300 GCA_020351915.1 Deltaproteobacteria bacterium | reverse complement strand
TTGCCGCATTGAGTACCACGGATTGGTTGTACGTTTACCTTGCAACAGGGATCTTCTTGGCGGCCTTTGAGTTGCTGAAACTCTTTAAGCGTCGAAGAAGAAAACCATGAGCGTTTCTCCACCTTGAGCAACTGGGGGTGATTAATGCAGGTGGCGCCTGTTCAGGAATGCAATAGAAGGATTCCGTGAAATCCCAATCAAGAAAATTATCCCAACAGGATTTTTTTGCGTCGAGAGATTACCGCGCATGTGTTATGCTTTTGAAGGATATCGTTCGTTTACATTTCAGTGACTACAAAACTGGAGGAAGCCATGAGAAGATTGTGCCTCTTTTTGCTGCTCTGTTTAATACCTTCCGTGAGCCTTGCCGACGGTGATACCAATGACCAGTTCACCGTGCCCAAGGGTGCAGTAGTAATCGTCTCTAGCTGGACGCTCGACGGCGACACACCGAAGGGATTTACCAAAGAGGTTAAGGAAGGAGTGCCGGGAGTGGCGCTGGAAGGAGTTTTCGTTAAGCTCACCAGTAAGAAGACCTCCTTCGGCTTTAAGAAGGAGGTAAAGCTATCCGTTAAGGATTACCCCTATGTGCACTGGTCTTGGCAGGCACGCACCTTGCCAACGGGCGGTGACGTTCGCAAGCGGGAAACCGATGATCAAGCCGGTCAACTCTATCTGCTCTTTCCTCGCTTTCCTGCCAAGTTGAATACCAGGATACTCGGATACCTCTGGGAAAATGAGACACCGAAGGGAACGATGGGAACGAGCACCGCTTGGTCAAAGGCCAAATACGTGGTGGTGAGAGATAAAACCGATTCCCTGGGAACCTGGCATACAGAGTCCAGAAACGTGTACGCGGACTATAAGAAGTTATTCGAGGAAGAGCCATCTGATTTAGGATCTGTCTCTGTCTACATAAACTCCCAGCATACCGGTTCGGAGGCGGAAGTTCTTTTTGGCCCCATATATTTCACCCGTGAGCCTTAACCAGGCTGTATAACAAGGCAATAACCAGTTTAGGCCTTCTTACATCATTCATCTGGCTGAGTCTCGGGCTTTTTCTCAACTTCATAGTTCACGGCTACCATCCAGTCTTGATAATTGGGGTCAAGTGTCTTGAGAGCGTATACGATTTCTTGTTTAAACATCGTCTCAATGGGCGTTCCGCGACCTGGCCAGGTACGAAACTCAACGCGAAGGAACTCCTTTCCCGAGCCAGTTTTCACTCTCCCCTTAACAGAAGGAGCGCTCAGCAGGATCCCGGGCAACTGTTCGAAGAAAGCCCCTACAATGGAAGCGACTCTGGCTTCCGCCTGCGCTGCGATCTCCGGATTCCGTGGAAGCGTAGCATCCACTACCGCACGAACGTGGCCCCGGGGATATCTCACTACATTCGTTATGGTTCGATTTGGGATATATACTCGTGCCCCAAGTGGATTCTCAATAATCGTGAAGCGCATTCCGAAACTGCGCACAATTCCCGACTGGCCAGAGATTTCAACCATATCACCAACATTGAAAAGACCTGAGAACACAATAGTCAGGCCGTTTACAACATCCTGAACAAGACCCTGCGACCCAAATCCGATCGCCAAACCCACTATAGACGCGCTGGCTAGATAGGCCTTCAGCGACACACCGATCTCTTTCAGGATGAGGCCGAAAGCAACGAAATAGAGCATAAAAACCATAGTGCTTGTCGCCAGACTGGCGATTGTCTTCGACCTGGAAAGCCTTGCGTTGCTCGCAAAAGATTTGAACCTATTGCTGAGGTGGCGAACGGCAGTAACCGCCAGGTGTAATCCACCAATGACAAGGACAATTGCAATAATCCGCACCAGGCCGCTTGCCTCTGCAAAAAGTCTAGTAAGATGAGAAATCATGGTTCGTCCCTCAAGTAGTAATCCTAGATCACCTCTGTTCCTGCTCCTCAAACTTTCGGTGTTTTATAGTCTTTGCCTCAACCATATAAATGATATCCTCACAGATATTCGTTGAAAGATCGGCAATACGTTCCAGGCTTCGGGATATCCTGATTAGGTGGATAGATCGCTCGATTGTGGTAGGATCTGATGCCATGAAGGTAATGAGCTCCCTCAGGATTTGGTCCCTCAGGCCATCCACGATATCGTCCCGCCGGCAAACGCCTTTTGCCAACCGGGTATCCTCATTCATAAATGCGCCGAGGCTGTCCTTAACCATCCCTTCAGCCTCTTTTGCCATCCTCGGGATGTCGATCAGAGGTTTCACCTCAGGTTTATCTATCAAGAACAAGGCGCCTTCAGATATGTTTACCGCCTCATCAGCCATCCTTTCCAAGTCGTTGTTTATCTTCGTGACCATCATGATGGTCCTCAGATCCTTTGCCTGTGGCTGATAGCGTGCAGTTAAATGAATACAGGCCTCTTCTATCTCAACCTCAAGCTCATTCTCCTTAGGTTCATCCTGCTCAATCACCTCCACCAGCACACTCCTTTCCCTTTGTGTGAGCCCCCGTATGCTCTTCGCTATCATGTCCTCCACCAAGGAGCCGCTGAGCATCAGTTTTTCTTTTAGCTCATCGAGCCTGCCTTCGAGCATCGATTTCCTCCTATCCGAACTTCCCTGTCAAGAACTCCTCTGTCCTTTTGTCCTTTGGCGCAGTATGTAGCCTCTCTGTCGGGCCAAACTCCACGAGCTCTCCTAGATAAAGAAAGGCGGTAAAGTCAGACACCCTCCCTGCCTGAGCGATATTGTGGGTTACGAGCACGAGGGTGACAGTTCTCTTGAGCTCTGCCATAAGTTGCTCCACGCGGGCCGTTGCCTTCGGATCAAGGGCAGAGGTGGGTTCATCGAGGAGCAGGATATCAGGGTTCATTGCGAGAGCACGGGCGATACAGAGCCTCTGCTGTTGCCCTCCCGACAGAAAGGTTCCCTTTCGGTGCAGGTGGTTCTTAACCTCGTCCCAGAGGGCGGCTTTCTTCAGGGATTCCTCGACTATCTCGTCACTTTCCGCACTGCTGCGCTTAACGCCGTTTAGCTTGTAACCGGCAATCACATTATCATAGATAGTCATGGTGGGAAAGGGATTCGGCCTCTGAAAGACCATCCCGATTCGCCTCCTGATGATCATCGGCTCTGTGGCATATACATCCTCCCCTCTCAAAAAAACCTTTCCCTCTACCTTCGCACCCGGTATCAGTTCGTGAATCCGGTTAAAGCACCTGATGAGTGTAGTTTTTCCGCAGCCTGACGGCCCCATCACGGTAGTCACCATCATCTCTGGAATTGAAAGGCTCACCTTGTTTACCACACGGTTTTCACCAAAATAGGCGCAGAGGCCCTCTGTCCTTAGAATTGTACTTTCCATCTCCTTGAAACAATCCGTGCAACTATATTCAACGTGAGCACCAAACCTACCAAAACGCAGGACGCACCCCACGCAATCGCATGCCATTCGGGATAGGGGCTCGTTGCGTAATTGTAAATGAGCAAAGGCAGGGCGTTTACCGGCTTAGCGACATTCCAATTCATATAGGGGCTTCCAAAGGCAGTGAAGAGCAGAGGGGCAGTCTCCCCGGCAATCCTTGCCATGCCAATCATGACACCGGTCATAATACCACTCAAACCGGCCGGTAGAATAACCTTTAGAATCGTTCGGTGGTATGGAACTCCTAGTGCCAACGCGGCCTCCTTCAGCGAGTCGGGGATGAGCTTGAGTGTCTCCTCTGTTGCCCGTACGATGACGGGGAGCATCATGATGCCCAAAGCAATGCCACCCGATAAGGCAGAGAACCGGCCCATTGCTATGACCAGCCAGAGGTATGCGATGATTCCGATAACAATTGAGGGCGTACCGTTAAGAACTTCCATAGCGAGCCTCGCCAGATAGGAAAGTTTGCCAGCCTTACGTTCCGAAAGGTATACCCCTGCACTTACCCCCAGAGGAATAGCGGGGAGGCTTGCGATGAGCACCAAGAGGAAAGAACCTACAATAGCGTTTGCTATGCCTCCCCCTTTTTCACCGACAGGTTTTGGTAGCTCTATCAGGAACTCCCAGCTCAGGGATGAGATGCCATTTCTGACGATGTAAAAGAGGATGAGAAGGAGTGGAACCATGGACACAAAGGATAAGGCTACCACAATCGCTGTAAAGCCTTTGTCCTTTGCAATCCTCAGTCTTATCTTTTCTTTGCTCATCTATGTCCCAACCGTTACCCTCTGTATGACATATTTCCCGATGAGATTGATTATCACGGTTACGAGAAAAAGGAGAACACCGATCTCTATCAAAGAAGACAGGTAAAGCCTGCCCGTTGCTTCGGCGAATTCATTGGCAATAACGCTGGCCATGGTATTCCCCGGACTGAAGATACTACGGGGTAAAATGTTCGCGTTGCCAATCACCATGGTCACTGCCATTGTCTCTCCAAGAGCCCTACCGAGAGCGAGGAGGGTCCCAGCCGCAATTCCTGAGCGGGCATACGGCAAAATTATCTTGGTTACAACCTCCTGTCTGGTCGCGCCGAGAGAATAACCCGCCTCTTTTATATCCGAAGGTACCAGGGCTATAACCTCTCTGCCAATAGAGGCGGCGTAAGGGATAATCATGACTGAGAGAATCAAAGAAGCGGAAAAGATCCCGACCCCATAGGGGAGAACACCGAGTTTTACCTGAAGCCCTCTGATTATCGGTACCAGCACAAAGAGTCCCCAAAAGCCATAGATCACTGAAGGGATTCCGGCCAAGAGCTCTGTCACCTGTTTGAGAAAAGATGAGAGAATCCCTTCCCTGAAGTATTCGCCGATGAAAATGGAGATGGCCAGTGAGAAAGGGAGACAAATCAGCAATGCAAGGAAAGATGTCAGAAGTGTTCCTACAAGAAATACAAGCGCCCCAAACCTGCTTGAAACTGGATCCCATGTTCTGCTGAAGAAGAAATTGAGACCAAAGGCCTTGAGCGAGGGGAAAGAGGAGATTATGAGACTCAGCAGGATAGCCAGAACTAAAGCGACCACAGCTAATGCGGAGATCACAAGAATCCTCTGAAATGTAGCTTGGGTCAGTGGGCTTGGCGCTTGCGGCAATGCCTTGGTATTATTGGGGAACGGGTTTGCCATTATGCGTCACTGATCTGATAATTCCCTCAGCCTTCTTAACCGCTTTCTCGGGAAGGGGCCCATAATGCAAGGGCTCGGTGTACTTCTGTGCCTCATGCGTCACCCACCAGAGTAACCTTACTAATTCTGTCGCTCTTTCAAAAGGCCTTTTTTTATACGCCTGTTCTCTGTATATTAATAACCAGGTAAAACTGCTCATGGGATAGCCAAGAGGGGCGTCCGCATTGGTGATTGAGATTCTCGTATCTCCTGGCAGGGGCACACTTGCCGCCTGACCTATGGACACAGGACCTGGTTCTATGTATCTTCCGTACTTATTTCTCAAAAGTGCCACAGGCAAGCCGTTTAGAAGGGCGTATCCAAGCTCAGTATATCCTACAGCACCAGGCAGATGCTTGATCAGCCCCGTTACCCCTGGGTTTCCCTTTGCCCCAAGGCCGACGGGCCAGTTAACCGCCTTGCCCCTCCCTACCTTCTCGCTCCACTCTTTGCTGGTCTTCGCTAGGTAATCGGTAAATACGAAAGTCGTCCCACTTCCGTCTGATCGATGGATGACCATGATGTTCATTTCCGGGATTTTTAGGTCAGGATTGATTTCCTCAATTCTCGTCTCATTCCAGCGTTTAATCCTACCCAGAAAAATATCCGCCACTACCTCCGGTGTTAGTTTAAGCGGGGGATTACCAGGAAGATTGTAAGAGAGCACAACCGCGCCAAGGCACGTGGGTATGTGAAGGATTTCTGCCGGGGCTGCGGCGAGCGCTTCATCACTCATGAACGCATCCGAACCACCAAAGTCGACAGTCTGATTAACGAGTTGTCTGATCCCGCCACCGGAACCAATTGGCTGGTAGTTTACTTTTATACCCTCAGTCTTCCAATAGGAATAGAACATCTTTGAGTAGAGCGGGTAGGGGAATGTTGCCCCCGCCCCGAGCAATTCCACTCCCTTTGCCCATGACAATGTGGCAAAGAAGAAAAGAATAAGTGAAAGAAAAATGGCAAGGGGGGTCCTCATCGTCCGTATTTGGTCATGAAGCAGGAACCATAAGGGCTTCGATATTCCCTTCTCCTTACTATCCCTTACTTGAAGGGATTTCTGGAGTCTCTTCAGACTTCAACACCTGGGAAAGTTAACAGTGCACCACGGGATGATGCCCTTCGGTTTGGCAGCGCTCAAATGACTTGCAGCTTTGAACACTATCTTCTGAATCTAGTTGTTATTGTTTATGTGAAAGAGAGAATCAGGCCCGCTATGCCAAGCAGGATAAAGTATAGTGCAACCAAGTAGTTCAGAATTCTTGGGAATATGAGAATTAAAATTCCAAACACGATAGAGATTATGGAACCTATCACCCCTGCAACCTCAAAGTGCCACATATTCTATCCCTCCTTTCTCATAGATAGTTGTGCTTCGCTTTAGGCAGTAGTCTAGCCATTGGAACTGCGATGAGGGCGACTGCCTTCGAGACTACTATAACATCCGCGCTAAATCAAACGCGACATTAGTCCCGCCCCATCACAAGCCCTAGCAAATGGTTGAAGTTCATCACAAAAACCACATGAGTTACGCGAGTTTTATCACGGTAATAGCTACTGCTTCCTGATGTGGGGGCAACATCCAGAATGCTAGTTATTCGGTTTTTGATTTCACTTCACGGGAACGGGTAATATCGAGGCTACTAGTTGTGGCCGGCATGGGAGTGCGGTCCCATCCCGGCCCCGGGATGATGTTCGCGCAACGGCATTTTTCCTCTCTCTGGATGGACACCCTCATGATTAATTCAAGGTATCCTGCGACACGTAGAGTCTCTCTTACTACTTATTCGGTTCTTTCTTTGGTGCGGTCTTTGGCTGTTCTTTCGTCTCCTCATCGCCCCTCACAGCCTCCTCAACCTTTCCCAAGACATCTGCCGTCTTATCACGCAAGGAATCGGTGGCCTTAGAAACCATGGTCTCACCAGCACTGGTGAGAGCCTCGACCTCCTTCTTCAAAGCAGCAACCCCTCCTGTCCTGTAATAGGCCACAATGGCTATGATTAGGGCAACAATTGAAATAATAAGTGCTACGGTTTCCATGATCTCCTCCCTCCTTTGTTAGTGTTCTATTATTGTCCTCTGCCTTATTTTTACCACAAATCCCGGAATGTTTCAGCATAAGCCTTCATGTAGGATCTAATCATATGAAATGTGGCCGGATTACCACATGGCCTGCCCTTCCTTTTTGCTTGTATCTATCACCCCTTTTTGCGGAAGCGCACAAATGCCTTACCTGGTAGCACAGTTCATCCGCGTCTTGCAGAATCTTAACAACCGGAGAGGGAAGCCATCGATCCTCGTTACAATGCCAATCCTCTCATGAGAACTGGTGTGTCATCTCTTTACAACTAAGACAGGCTTCTTTGACTTCCTGATGACCTTTTCCGACACAGAACCCAGAAGCATTTCCTTAATGTTGGTCTTCCCGTGAGACCCGATGACTATGGCAGAGACATCCTCCTCTTCTTCGACGGCCAATATGATCTGGAACGGAATTCCTCTCTCAATCCTCACCTTGACGGTAAAGCCATTTTTCCCTAGTTCCCTTTCAACAGCACCCATTTCTTTTTTTGCCTCTGCTCTTATGCTCCGTACTATGTCCTCGAATCTCACAGCGGAATGTTGGAAAATAGCGTCTATTTCCCGCTCATCAATCACGTGTAACACTACGACCTCTTTAATGCCTGCTTGCTTCAACTGTTTGATGTAATCCAAGGCCTTCTTGGATGCATCCGAGAAATCCGTTGGGTATAAAACCTTTTCAAGCATATCCAATCTCCCTTCTATGATTCAATTCTACCCAGTTTCCGGCATTCCCGATTGAGCCTGAGACTCATCTCCTGGCCACTTCATCTCCTATTCTCGATGAAATTTTCTTTTTGCCATCAAAAAAGCGCTCATCTTCCACTAATACAGACAGCTATCATGATCGAGTGGTTTGTTCCCACCAAGTCCGCCTCGCTTAACGAGTCGTCCCCACTTCTTTACACTATGGCTGGCTATCTTTCTAAGATTGCCTGTTGCTCTCTACTTTTCTCAGCGAAGGCTGCGCACGTTTTCGCCTTACCTTCTTACAACCAAAACAGGCTTATTCGATTTTCTCACGACCTTCTCCGAAACAGAGCCCAGAAGCATTTCCGCTATGCAGCTCTTTCCGTGAGATCCGAGCACAACAACGGATACATTTTCCTCTTCTTCGGCCTTCAAGATATCCCTGAATGGAATTCCCCACTCAATTCGGGGCTTGACCATAAAGCCGCTCTTCTTTAGTTCGTCTTCTATTACCTTCATTCCTTCTTCGGCATTCTTCTCCATGATTTTCCCCAGATCCCCTTCGAATGTCAAACCACCCTCGCTGTGGTGGAGGAGGCTCTCGAGTTCCTTCTCGTCAATGACATGCAAGACGACTACCTCTTTTGTTCCTGCTCCCTTGAGCTGTTTGATGTAATCCAGGGCCTTCTTCGACGCGTCTGAAAAATCCGTTGGGTACAAAATCTTCTCAAACATCTTCAGCCTCCTTTCTGCGTTACCAGCAAATGATCCAATCAATCACCTCAGTAATAATAGCTTAATCTTTCGGCTCTTCCAACTTTTCTTGCAAATCAGAGCTTCTTTTTCTCAAACCACTGGAAAAGTGCTCATTCTCCACCTATGAAGCTCCTGCAACAAGCTCCAGAGTATTCTGGCCAAGAAGAAGAAAGAGCGCAAAGATGGGCGAATTGGTCCGCCCCCTTTCCCTTACCCTATAGACGCCCGTCTTCTTAAAATCCCCCAATGCTCGCTACCTGCCCCACCGTTTTATGTGCACCATTCGACTATCTCCTCACAATTAAAACCGGCTTCGTGGATTTTCTCACGACCTTCTCCGAAACAGAGCCCAGAAGCATTTCCGCTATGCAGCTCTTTCCGTGAGATCCGAGCACAACAACAGAAACATCTTTTTCTTCTTCCTCCACCTTCAAGATATCCCTGAAGGGGATTCCCTTGTCGATCCTGGTTTTGACCTCGAAACCTGCCTTCTTTAATCCAGTCTCTATGGCCTTCATTTCTTCTTTGGCATATTCCCTCTTGCGCCTTTCCAATTCCTCGATGCTTACATTCAGTTCCGGGAGATGGGCGATATGCTCGATCTCCCTTTCATCGATAACATGTAAGACCACCACCTCTTTTGTTCCTGCTCCCTTGAGCTGTTTGATGTAATCCAGGGCCTTCTTCGACGCGTCTGAAAAATCCGTTGGGTACAAAATCTTCTCAAACATCTTCAACCTCCTTCACTTAACTTAGCCGTAGCTTCTTTCTCCCGCTTGGTCAGGGCAGTTCCATCGTCTCTCTTTCCTTATGAGACGTTAAACCTGCAAACTCCCTCTAGCCTGGCGCAGGGCTTAATCACAGCCCCTCCCCTTGTTCTCCTTCCCCTTATTCCGCTGCCTTGAAGGAGGGGAGGTTCTGTAAGAGATACCCGCAGCTTGCCTCAAAGGGTTTTATTAGCGATAGCTCTGAGGAAATAGCTCGTAGCTTACCATCGGCGCCAGAACACGTTGATCACAAGGCGTCAGATCGCCCGGTAGGATAGGTCGCTCCACAAGGCGAAACTCGACCATGTTTGTCTTTCCCTCCCGGTAGAGAGCTAGACGAACTTTATCACCGACCCTCACGGATTGAACGAACTTTGTATACTTTTCGGGGTCATCGAGAGGCTGTCCATTGGCAGCAGTGATGATGTCACCACCAAGCAGAAGCTCTTCTCCGGCAATCCTGATTGGCAAGATGCCTCCTCGCACTCCAGCCTTCTCAGCCGGACTCCCTGGTTCAACCGTCTCCACTAAAAAGCCATCAGCCAAAGGAATGTTGAGGATCCCCCCCATCTCCTTGCTAACAAGCTTGCCGGCAATCCCAAGCCAGGGGCGTATCACACGCCCATGCTTCACCAGTTGAGGCATAACCTGCTTTGCAAGATTGATGGGAATCGCAAAGCCGATGTTTTCGACTCCGACGAGGGTTGCTGTGTTTATCCCGATGACCTCTCCGCATCGGTTCAGCAGTGGGCCGCCTGAGTTGCCCGGGTTAATGGCTGTGTCAGTCTGTATCAGGGGAACCGTCATGCTCATTGGAGACGAGGGGAGAATTCTATTGATGCCGGATATAATGCCGCGCGTAATGGTCTGTTCGAGGCCAAGGGGGTTTCCAATAGCTACAACTTCCTCGCCGACCTTTATCGAGTCCGAGTCACCTAGTGTTGCTATGGGATACCCTTTGGGAAGCGATGGAGTACCCAGGACGGCCAGATCTAAAATCGGATCGGCCCCCAAAAGCTGTGCAGGTGCCCTGCTACCATCGTCCAGGGTAACGGTGAGTGCCCGGCTCCCGAAGACAACGTGTGAGTTCGTCAAAACAAGGCCCTCAGTGCTGGTGATAAAGCCTGAGCCAATGGACGAGCCAACCCGGTTGGTCACCCTAAAGGGGTCTATGGTCACTGCCGAAATAAATACAACCGACGGAGAAACCCGTTTGAAAAGCTCGGGAATCGGTATGTCGCATTTGGAGCCTGCTGTCGCGGAGGGTAAACCAGACGTTACCACAGAGATAAGAACAACAAAAGAAATCAGCGCCCTTTTCATATCAAAGCCTCCTATTATCAAGAATTCATAATGCCTGCGATCGGTCTAACTACACGCTACAAGCTTTATCCCGTATTCTTATGTTGCCCGATACAAAAAGATTTTGTATTCAACCACAATGGATAAAGCGTAGCCATGACCCAGATAAGCGGTGGTTTCTACTTCCACAGTATTAGATAAGATATTTCTTTTCTCAACTCGCCTAGATTAGGAGACACTATATAGCCCATTCTGATCGATCTCTCCCTTTTCGATCACTTGAGCTTGATTAATCTTGCCACTCACCAACCTGGCAACAACATGGCTGCCATCACAGTCTCAATGTTTTCCCGAAAGTATTGCATCCTCGAGCTATATCGATTGGATATGCATGATACCCCTTTTTACCTCCATCCGCAATTCGCAAAATAGCTCATGCGTCATATCGTTCCGCGCCAGACCTGCTCATGTGAGGTATACCACTCAGAGCCCCTTCTTCTCAAACCAGCGGAAAAGGAGCAATCCTCCAATGATGAAGAGCGGGATTATGATCCAGTGATTCACACCGATCACTTGTGGTACAGTGATCTTCCCCAGATCACCCCACGTCAATACCGTTCTTTTCAGCGCTGGGTATGCCTCGGCATAAAGACCTGCACCAGCGAGCATCCCCACAATTCCCCAGATTGCATCCCAGCGGCCCTCGCCAAAGGCTCCGGCTGATGTCGCCGGGCAGTAACCCAAGAATCCCCAGCCAATCCCAAAGATCAAACCACCCAGAATCGTCCCTCCCAGGATGGTTGACTTTATGGAAAGCTTGACTAAGCTAAGATCCTTGAGCAGATACGTACCCACCATGGCAACCAGGATTGTTGAAACCATGAATTTAACGATAGTCATGTCCTTAAGGCGCAGGGCACCCAGTTGCTTGTCATAGCGGATTACCCGGGCTTTCTGCAGCAAAAAGCCAAATAGTATTCCTGTTATCAGTCCGTATAGCAGTATCTTCATGTCCTATCACCTCCCCCGTAGAGCAGGCGAGCTATGAGCATACCGCCAATGAAGAAACAGATCAAGGCAATATAACCACTCACCGCCAGCTGAAGCGAACCGCTCAGCCCGTGCCCGCTCGGTCACCCATCGGCCAGACGAGCCCCAAACATGGCTATTACCCCACCCATAAACGCGATGATGCCTCGTTTGGCTTTGCTGGGGCCAAAGCGCGTCTCCCACATATCCGGAACTGCCTTCCATTGAAAGGTACGCGAGGTTGTCGATGCAATTAAAGACCCAAGAAACACTCCCACCACAAACATCCACTGCCAGTCGATCTTTGGTACTGTTTCTATAAAATAAGCCATCTGAGCTACCCGCTCAGCACCGAACAGTTTCTCGATGATGCCGGCTGAGCGAACGAAGGTGGTGGATGCACCGAAGTACTTTCCTGCTATCAATACCGAAAGGATCGATACCACCCCGCTCAATGCTCCTGCCAGGTACGGGCTCCAACCCTTGTCTTCACTCTTTGCCATATCTACCTCCTTTCTTTCCTAAAGTAAGTACATATCTTGTCTTTAGAAATACAATTGGGCTTGCACTTGGAAGACGTCTTTTGTATCATCGGCAGCGAGCCAGCCATTTGTTTGTTGATCGAACTCCGTGTGGATCCAGTTGGCGCTGATCTTGAGGCTGTGCCCTTTGGCATACCAGTTTGCACCTACGGTCCACGCTTCTTCAGTTTTCTCGGTGGCGTTGGCATCCTGGTCGTACCGTTCATACCGCACGACGGGCTCAAGGTTAATCCCATCCATGAGATAGCCTGCCTGAAGGTACCAGCCTTCCGGCTCCTTACTCCGTTTTCCCGGCTCAGCGTAGTCCTCCTTCCACTGGTTATACTCGAACTGTGCCGTAACTCCCTTCCGATGGCCTGAGAGATCGAATCCGAGAAGTTCCCGGTCTTCCTCAAAGGCATTTTCTTGGTATTGGATAGATTCCTGGGCGGCATAATGGAGCCCGAGGGTGAGGTGCCTCCCCTTTCCGATATGGGAATCGCTTTTTCCCTTCTCAATCCAGCCTGGGAGTGCCAACTCAACCCTCGCCACCCAGAGGGGAGCTGCCTTATGGACTGTGTTCCCGGCCCTCAGGGTTTTTCCTTCAGCCCAACCATCTGCATAGGCAAAGTAATATGCCACTATGCCGTCGCGGAATTTTCCATGGGCAAGCACATTAGGCTGTTCAAAGTCATCAAAGAGTTTCTTTGCCGCTTCAGTTGAGACAGGCCGCTCGATCAAAAGCTGCTTGGAGGATGATGTCAAGGATACGCGGGAGTAAGGAAGGTTTGCCTTCCCGGCCCTCAGAGAAAAGGTATCGAGAAACTTGTAGTCCAGGTAGGCATAGAAAAGCCCAATTTTGTCCGTCTGGCCTGCCTTTCCCCACTTGTCACCGGAGAGATGAATGGCATACTTAAGGTTCTTTACCAGGTTCCCCTCAAATTCGAGGCGCGTTCTCCTCAGGTAGAGATCGCTCTCTGACTCATAGGAACGTCCGTCTCGACTCTGTGTTAAATCTCCTAAGTCTAATCGAGGTTGAAGGCGAAACCTGATGGTAAGGGTCACGTCTTCCGCCTTGCCTATGGTCACACCTTTTGTCTCCTCCCCGAGCATAAATCCTGCTGCGGTGGTAGAAGTTGGCACTAGGACAATCAGGAGAAGACCTATGCAAACATACTTGAAGCTCCTCATGATTCTGCCTCCTTTCATCTAGAGATTCGTATATGCCATTGCTGGCCGCATTTCTTCATGATTTTGTAAGAGTACTCCTCTCGTTGACATCTCCGGCCGGAAGAACCTCTTTTGCATCGGGTGCCTCAAATGAAAAGCTCACCCTTCGCCTTTTGGTCTTCTCTTTTGAGCTTGGTTTTGGCATACAGTATTCCTCCCTTCCTTGGTTACATTGGTTAGTTGTGTTACGTTCTCTCAGGCGCTCATCCATACTAAAGGGACGAACGACACGATAGGGAAACCTGCAAAAACCCATGTCGCGAACGGTGCTCAGGTTCTTGAATTCGTAGTTTAGCCCATCTTTGCGTTCTTGCTCCGAAAGATACCAGCGGCTGCCAAAAAACTTGCATACGAAGAGGCTGCGTGATTCTCGCTCCTGATACGCGTAGACCTCTTCATTGTTGCTGAGACGACCTACCTCGAAATCCGGGTGCTTCACCGCTTTGCCGGCGCGCGGCAGGACAATCTGTGCTAAATGCGAATGCAGAGGATCTCGCTCATCAAGCCTCCAACTGTCCGTTACGGTTGCTACTTCCATAAGAGCGCCTTTTCTTCCGATATACCCGCTACGATCTGCCCTCATCATGCACCTCTCATCCTAGACGTGTTCTGATGCAGGCAGCGGAGAAGAACCTTATTGTTTATTCATGCTTTTTCGTTTTATGTGACTCCCCCGTCGTCTTGGCAACAACGTAACCGATGACAAGGCCAATTAGCATCGTTAAAGGTATCAATATGATTTGGGACATGCCCATTTTCCAAAAAAACAATCGCAATGTAACAACCTGTGTATTTTGGATAAGAATGATAATGAATAGAGCAGCCAAGACTAGGTAAACGATAATTTTCGGTTTCATGATAAACCCTCGCTAGCTATTTGCCCTCCTCCTTCTCCTATCTAGGATGTTTGGTGTTTCTCCTTTGCCAATCCATTGTCACAAATCCCGGAATAAATCTCTATTATCTCTTGATGACCAGAACCGGGGTTTTCGACTTTCTTATAACCTTCTCCGACACCGAGCCAAGAAGCATTTCCTCAAGGTTCGTCTTTCCATGAGAGCCGATCACGATGGCAGAGACACCCTCTTCTTCCTCGACCTTCAAGATCGCCGTTAGCGGAATCCCTGTCTGTATTCTCATCTTTACCTTAAACCCACTTTCCTTCAAGGCCGCCTCTACCCTCTCTCCTTCCTCTCTGGCTTCCTTCAGTATCCTACCGATTAACTCATCGTAACTCCCTGATGCGTATCGGACCATGGCGTCAATTCCCCTCTCATCAAGGACGTGTAAAACTATGACCTCCTTTGTTCCAGCTTCCTTCAATTGTTTGATGTAGTCCAGGGCCTTTTTGGACACATCTGAAAAATCCGTAGGATACAGGATCTTGCTGAACATTTTCGACCTCCTTCCTATTGAAATTGTATCAATGCCTTTTCCCCTCACGATCAGAGTTGGTAATCCTCGCAACCTATGAACAAGGGTTCTATCATGGCCGAGGCCAAAGGGCCGGTGAAGATAAGTTACGGCTCTTTGTTCAATCGGTATGACCTTGATCTATCTCTTCTCTCTCAACTGCAGGAGCGGTCACCGGTGCCTCTTCTTCCTTCTCTTCCTCCACTACCTTCTCCTCTACCCTCTCCTTGAGCTCCTTATTTTCCCTCTGTAACCTCCTGATCCGTCTGCGCAGGTCAATTCTCGCATAGATGCCCACAAGCATACCGATGACAATGCCGATGACAATGGAAATGTAGGCCAGAGCATAGAGGGGAAAACACCCCGTCTCAAAGTTGAGGTGGTAGTAAAGCTGGATGGGTTGACTGTTTTTGACCCCGAAGGTTACCAGGAACAAAAGGACGATAATGAGTATGATACCCTTTACATAGCTTCCCATCTTCTGCCTCCTTTGTTCTTGTTGGCATAGAGCGGCGGAGAGCGTTGCTCTGCGCACCAACAGTGAAAAGGAGAAGAGAGCACACCTGCTCCCCCCTCCCGTGTATGGCGGATACTGGTTATCCTGGCCGCTAGCCCTGCTGTTTCTTGGCCGGAGTCTTCTTCTCCTCTAACCACCGCTTCAGGTACTCAGCAGCCGCATCCCTACCGCCGAGCCCAAAGGCCAGGGCGAGGGCCAGGGCAACCGCTCCAAAGGTGATCACAAAGGCAGCACCGACAATCTCCTCACCAACTCCTAGCTGGTCGAGGGCAATGGCTACTGAGAAGAGAATGATGGCGTAAAGGGCGAGCTTTCCCATGCCATCAGCAGCCTTCAGCCCGGCATTGGAGGCAGCGGTCTTGACAACGGCAGCAAGGAGATTTCCCACAAGAAACCCCAAGATCAAGACAATGATTGCTGCCACCACATTGGGGATGTACAGGAAGATGCTATTGAGCAGGTCAGAGACGATGGGTAAGCCCAGGGCATCGAGTGATGCGATGATCACCAGGATCATGATGAACCAGTAGACCAAAGCTCCGAGGATCTCTGAGGGAGACTTGGTGATGTCCCCCTTCTTGAGGAACTCATTCACTCCTCCCTTCTCGGTTGCCTTATCAAAGCGGACTAACTTGAGCAGCTTGACAACGGCAAGCTTGACCAAACGGGCAATGATCCATCCTATGACAAAGATGATGATCGCTCCGATCAGTGCAGGGAGAAATGCCGTAATCTTGGTGGCAAAGGCATTCCATGCCCCGGTAACCACGGTTGTAACTTCCATAGTCTACCTCCTCTTTTTAAGGTTAGCGCATGGCTATCTCTCGTACCTCATACAAACGGCCTGGGGAGGGCCTAGCATTACTTACTTAGCCTTTTTTTCCTGTTTGACCTTGACCTCGATCTTTTTTTTCTTGGCTTCCTCTACCTTGGGAAGCGTCACCTTGAGGATGCCCTTGTCAAAGGTGGCATCAACCTTATCGCTTTTGACGTTAGCGGGAAGCCTGAAGGAACGCTGAAACGACCCATAGTAGCGTTCTACGCAGTGGTGGTGTTCGTCCTTCTCTTCCTCCTCCTTTTTCTTCTCGCCTTTGATGGTGAGGACATCGCCTGATATGCTCACGTCCACATCCTTTGCCTCCAAACCCGGCAGCTCGACCTTGACAACCAGATTATCCTTGGTCTCCGACACATCAACCGAGGGCCACCACTCCTCCCCAATCCTTCTGGCAAGCGGTGTTTCACCAAAGAAGCGATCCCACAGCCTGTCCATCTCCCTGCGGAATGGGGTGAGCTCTCCACCAAAGGGCCTCCATGGCACTAATTCCATAGCAATCACCTCCTTATTTTCTTAGCCCTCCCGAGGCTACGAAAATCATTTGTCTTGTTCTCATATTGCTCAAAATGCCTATAGTTAGTCTTCATCCGTTCGATGAACTGATACCTATACCTGCAACGATCTCGGTTGCGAACGGCTTGTCATTAAGGCCCTCTATTTTTTGTCCTGATCACTTAGATAAACCCTCTCCACTGCCTCAGGCTGTAATGGCTGATGTATGGCACACAGAAAGCTGCAATTCATTAGTCACATGAGTCTTTCCCGATTTCTCGGGCCACATTCGGGGGTAGTTCATAATAGTTCACTGCCTCGCTAATCTCGTAATCCTGTTCACTCACCGATTGCCGTATCAGTCTGTGAACACACCGGGAGCAATTCCAGCACAGCCATGATTGGTCTACAGCATAATCCAAGCAGTGGTTATAAAACGGACAATAGATATTCCTCTCTCCCGTTCCGGGTATCGGGTTGGCCTTTGGATCCATGTCCTACTCCTGTCGAGGCTTATTATCCTCTCTCCGAAGGTGTCACGCCTGCTTCTTTTCATTAGTCGGCGCTGAGAAATCCTTCGGGTTCGCTGTTTGACCAAACCTTTGATCTGGATTATAGGTAAAATCCGATTCAAGGGTTGCTATTATGAGGAATAAGGTATACTCATCCAGTTCACTATTCTCCCAGCCCAGCGTTTGTAGATGCTTGTTTAATTCCTCAAGGTTCAGAGTGCGATGAGCCACGATGCTTTGTGCCACGGCTCTGATATAAGGGGGGATTGAGGTAATCTCCATCCCCTTGCTCACCAATCGCTCTATTAAGGTCCTTATCAGCTCTTCCCTCATCTAACAGCGTTTGTATATCTCCAACCGCTCAATCTGAGAAGCTTATTCAACAACTTTTCCGGTGATTGGACCTTCAGGTATCAACATTCTCTGAGCCCTTTTTTGCAGCACACCGAGACTAAACGGTTGAAACAGGGTGTAGTCTACAGCAGCTCCATTCATCGGAGCGCCAATCTCTGCTTCGCCCCAACCTGTAATTACACAGACCGAGGTGTTGGGCAATTTATCTTGTATATAGTGAACCAAGGTCCACACATCGGTTGAGCATATAGTCGGGTCAGAAAGCACCACATTGTACGACCCCTTGTAAAATAGCTTTGGAGCATTCTCCTCGCTACCTCCAGCCCTCACTTTATATCCCATTCTTGAAAGGACATCTGAAAGTAGACCATGAATTGCTTCCCCCTCTTCAACAAGCAATATCCAGCCGGTTCTTATACTCCCGTGGCTAGTGACCATGAGAGTTTGATCGAGCTCCTTGTTTTCGGAGGTTCCCATGGAGACGGGCAAAAATGTATTAAGGTTCGTTTCTTGGTCACCGTTGATTCCCATTTGTCTACTCCGCTTATCTGTTTTTCCGGCACCATAAATGCCGTTTTTTCTCAGGCTCGGCTGACCGGGTATCGACTAAGAACATCGGATATCTTTCTTTCAGTTTATCCAGGTGAATGAAGTCCTTGACCACATATCCATCAGACTCAGATGCTCGGGGCTCATTCTTGTAGCCATCATAAGCAGTGACGATCAGCACTGGGAGCTGAGGTGTTTTTTGTCTGATTTACTTGTGCATCCCCCAGCCTCTGAATCCTTGCACGGAAAGTTCCAGAAGCACAAGATCCAAGTTCGAATTCTCGAGGTATCCCTTCACTGATTCTGCATCAGCTGCACTCCACACCTTATAGGCCTGCTTTATTAAGTCATGGGAAAAGAGTTCCCGCAAGTAAGGCTGATCGTCTATGATTAGAATATTCGACATCAATGCCTCTCCTCTGACCGTTCATGCTAAATCCGGATCTGACAAATAGTCGATTAATAGCAACCAGATCTTCTCCCAGCCTTCACTATTCACCACCGGAACGGCAGCTTCTCTTTGGAAAGGGTAATCCTCACAGTGTGTGAGGATTTCGGGATGTTCGGTTTTCAGGTTTTCCCATATGGAGCTAGGACGGTCCGAATTGGTTAATATCCGAATGGCGTCGAGGACTGAAACTTTTCCGTCAGGAGTGAACTCTACGGACTCGTTATTCAGATTAAAGACTATGGTCTCGTCCATTGACAGCCTCCTTTTCCAATACAAACCTATCGAAGAATCCATGGCTACTTCCATGCCATCGGAATCTTTGAGATAGGATTATTGATCTTCTTGTTCTCGCTCTTCTAAGAGCCGGGACAGAGATTCTTCAATGGTCTCGGTGGTAAAGGGCTTGTCAACAAAATCCTGGACTCCCAGCTCGATTGCCTCGGAAAAAACGTCCTCCTTGCCAAAGGCAGTGATAAGAATCTTTATGGCACGCGAATGGGTTTCTTGAATCCGTCTGAGAAACTGCAGTCCGTCCATCCCCGGCAATCGGTAATCGATAATGATAATGTGATAGTCTTGCCTCTTAAGCTCTTCTAACGCCTCTTCGGCGGTCTCAAGTGCCAAAAAGGTGCATCCCTCAAATTCAAAAAACAGGCTCATGGAATCTCTTATCCACTCATCGTCGTCTATAAGCAGTATTTTCATGCCCTTAAGCTTGCTCGATAGATCCATATCTTCAATCTACAAAGGGGAGACTCTGGGTTCCATGCCGAATGTGTCTGGCCTTTAGGTTGTTTAGATCTGCATTAAGCATGCCATCACACGCTGATTTAAATAATTGCTGGGAATTCAATAAGTTAGACTTTTTGAGAATTGAAATGAGAGTCACCAACCCGCCAAGTTTAGAAAAACTTCGAAAACTCCCCTAAGAAAATTTCGAAACGAAGAAGATTAGCGCACATAATCCCAATGGATACAGATAGTTAGTTGGAATGAACCATAGGGGTGGCTTATAGAAGAACTGCTAAATCACTAGATACAATAGTTTTTGGATGGGGAGTTTATTCTATGTGCAGCTTCTTTCTGCGATAACGGAAGGTGTGGTGGTTGATGTTCAGAAGCCTGGCTGCCTTGCTCTCATTGCCTCCAGCCATCTTGAGGGCTTCTTTGATATAAAATCGATCGAAAGACTCTTGGACCGCCATGAGGTCAACACCGGTAACAGGAAGAGGGGAAAAACCTGTTTCGATTCTTTTTTCCTCAAGAGGTGCTTTCCTATTCAGGCCCTCTATTCCAAGATCTTGGGGCGTTAATTCTATTCCTTTACCCGTCAGAACTCCCCTTTCGATAAAGTTTCTTAGCTCACGAACATTACCCGTCCAGTCATATGTCTTCAGAGCGTTTTCTGCCTCCGGCGTAAAGCCAGTAAATGTCCTGCCGAATTTATGACTGAATTCATACAGGAAGTGCTTAGCAAGTGGAATAATGTCTTCGGGACGTTCATTCAACGAAGGGACCTCTACCTTGATAACTCCCAAACGGAAATAGAGGTCTTTTCTGAAGAGCCCCTTTTCTGTCAGGATCTCCAAATCCTTGTTGGTAGCAGAGACCACTCTGGTCTGGATTCGTAATGTCTTTGTCCCACCTACCCGGTAAAACTCACCGCCTTCTAGAAATCGAAGGAGCTTTGCTTGACCCTCCAGGCTCAGATCACCCACCTCATCGAGAAATAGAGTCCCGCCTTCGGCCTCCTTTATTAGGCCTTCTCTACCTGTTACACGTGCCCCGGTAAAGGCGCCTTTCTCATACCCGAAGAGCTCACTTTCGATAAGCTCTTTCGGAATTGCTGCGCAATTAAGCGTTACTAGGGGCCCCTTGCAATTGGGGCTCCGGTAATGGATAGCACTGGCGATTAATTCCTTGCCCGTGCCGGTCTCCCCAACAATGAGAATTGGAGTGTCAGGGCTTGTGGCGACCATGCCGATGAACTCCATGACATCCTGGATAGCATTACTTTCGCCTATGAAACAAGGAAGATTCTCTCTCAGGTATTTCTCCTGAAGGTCCTGTACCTCCTTCCTTAGCCGGATGGATTCAAGTGCATTACGAATGGTCACCTCCAAGCTATCCATATGAATGGGTTTTACCACATAGTCGTAGGCACCGAACTTCATGGCAGAGATCACGGTTTGAATATCCTCAAAGCCAGTGATCATAATGATTAGTACATGAGGGTACAAATTTTTGATTGTGCCGAGAGCTTCCATCCCATCCATCCCCGGCAATCCAATGTCGAGCAATACGAGATCCGGCACATTGTTGCTTTTCATGGCATCAAGTGCTTTCTCGGCTCTGGAAAAGGCCTCCACGTGGTATTCGGCCTCGAGC
>CP070673.1:4146554-4150170 GCA_020351915.1 Deltaproteobacteria bacterium | reverse complement strand
TGATTCGATCAGGATGATATGTATACTGCGTCATTGCCAAAACCCGGGGGCAGGATCTCCCCTGGTTCCAAGGATGATTCTCATCCCCTTCAACCTTTAGGAGTTTTCCATCTTTTACATAGAGTTTCTGGCCACAGCTCCCATGGCACCCGGGTCCGGCAGACCATGTTACAGTTGGGAAAATCTCTACTTTTTCCATTAGAACCTCCTTATAGTCTCTTAATAACCTAAATATCGATAATATTCATCCCTTCTTTCTGTTAATTGAATCGGTTGCAAGCCGATTAGATTTTCACCGCCGTATCATAGGCAGATTCAATGGCCTTCATGGCATTGCCTATTTGATCGCAATCACCAACGGTGTAAAGCTCGCCAACCTTGCCCTTTAAGGCCTCGGTGAGACCCTTTCGAGATCTCCCGCCAACGCTGACGATAACGGTATCCGCATCGAGCAAGAAGGTAATTCCGGCCTTCTCGAGTAAAAGTCCCTGGTCAGTGATTTCCTTTACTCTGGCGTTGCTGCAGACCCTGACGTTGGCTCTATAGAATCGCCGAAGCAGATATCCCCTGGAGGTATATCCCATCCCGGGAACAATATCCTCCCTCTCGGTGACAATACTCACCAGCTTGCCCTGGGAGGCTAGGTATTCAGCCGTATCCACGGCTGAATATCCGGCCATGCACGCATAGCTATAGTTGGAATGCATATTGGTGGGATCCCCATCAACGGGGGTCACCTTCGGCCCGCAGGTAAATCTGCAGTGGTGACTGCACGTCCAGATGGCTACTCGATTGCCCACCTGTGCCTGGTTGCTCATGACATCAGCCACCGACACCACGTTAGGGCCTCGGGTGCCATGGATCTTTTCTGGAATAACCGGGTCAGCGCCTACGGCGATAACCGCTACATGAGGCTTTACTGTCTCAACTATCTCTGGCGTGAGTTCTGTCCCCAACACCACTTGGACACCCGCCTTGGGCAGGGCGCGCTCAAAGTATGAAAAAAGGCGTTCTACCTCGGCTTTGGCGGGGGATCGAGTGGCCAACCTGAATGCGCCTCCGAGCCGACGGTTCTTCTCATAGAGGGTTACATCATGTCCTCTCTTGGTGGAGATGAGGGCTGCCTCGCATCCAGCAGGCCCACCGCCAACAACTATAACCTTTTTCTTTACAGGGGCCTTTTCCAGCTCATCAACGGGTCTCTCATCCGTCCTTCCTGCTGCAGGGTTCACCAGACACGTAGTAGGGGCAAGCATCCACAGCACATCAAAACACCCCTGGGCACACCAGATACAGGGGAGGATGTCCTCCGCTCTTCCTTCGAGTAGTTTACTCCCATACTCGGGATCGGCAATATGGGGCCTACCGATACACACGAAGTCTGCTTGGCCATTGGCAAGGATGCCTTCAACCATGTCTTCGGAGATCCTTTTGGCTACCATCACGGGGATCTTGACAGCCTTCTTGATTCCCTCGGCCATGTACACCCACGAGCCCCTGGGGGAGGCCATGGTTTGGTCATGGAGGTTGTGGTCCGATTCCCTGAGGCCAGCAGTGATGTTGATACAATCCACACCAGCCGTTTCAAGCGCAACCGAGATCAACCTGGAATCAATACTGGTCACGCCTCCGGCAGGGTGATAGTCATCGCCGTTAATCCGGCACAGGACCGGGTAATCTTGACCACAGCGTTTCTTTATTTCCTCTATCACCTCGCAGCAGAGCTTAATCCCGCCTTCCAATCCGCCGTATTCGTCTGTCCGCGTATTCAAGAAAGGAGAAAGAAATGCACTCATCAGGTAGCCGTGGGCGTAATGGACCTCTACAGCGTCAAAGCCCGCTTTCTTGGACCTGAGTGCAGCCTCGCCGAATTTTTTGACGGTTTCCTTACATTCGTATAGGCTCAGGGCGCGAGGGATATCGGCATAGAGCACCTGAGCGCTGGCTGCACTAGAACAGGAGACCGGTTGCGAGCCACAGGTCGCCGCACTGGCTTGTCTTCCGGAGTGCATGATCTGCAGGGCGACCTTGGTTCCGTATTTGTGCACCTCATCGGTCAATTTTTTTAAGGTTGGAATATAGCGGTCGTCAGAGACAGCGCAATTTAGAACCGAGCGACCGATGGGGTAATCAATGGCTGAGGCCTCGATGATGACAAAACCGGCCCCACCCTGAGCCCTCAGGCCGTAGTAGTACACCGCTTGATCAGTCAAATGGCCCTGATAGGTATAATTGGTACACATGGCCGGTATGACGAGCCTGTTGTTGAGTTCCATGGTGCCGATCTTACCGGGTTGGGCCAGTAGTTTTGGTTTCATGCTCATTAGTAACCTCCTTCTTACCCAAAAAACTCTACCATTGAATCAACCAAATAAGACAGTGGGACTTCTTCCAGCGGATGTGGCGTGTTAGGAAAAATCTCCAGTTCACCTCGTGGAAGTGAGCGATACACCTGAACACTTTCTTCAATGCTCACCATGTTGTCCCTATCTCCAACCCCTATTCTTACCACGTGGTCTATTTGCCGGAGTTCTTCCATTGGCAAGCTGTTCCTTTGTCCCAGCTCGAAGAACATTTCTTTTGTTTTCCGCAATACGTTTTTCCAGCCGGAAACAGCATGTCTCTCTTGCAACACCTTAGCGAAATGTGGAACTTTTTTGACAATTCTCTCCGCATCTAAATAGCGAGCTTCACGATCTGCAATTTCAGGTGTCCAGAGGTATTTCGTTGCAAGTGTAAAGATTCTGTGAATGCGTTCGGGATGGTTTTTGGCTAAATATAACCCGACATGGCCTCCCATGCTGTAGCCAAAAACACTTACAGACTGAAGGGAATGTTTCTTTAGATAATCCAAGACATCTTCTGCAAAATGTTGATCCCTGAATGCCCGATCCCTTAACGGTGAACTTCCATGCCCTTCAAAATCTAATGTGTGTATCTGAAATGTTTCCTCAAGAAGTGAGATCAGCGAAGAGAATTGAGACTTTGAACCCAATGCACCATGCAAAAGTAGTAGGTCCGCTTTGCTCACAGCTTATTCTTTCAGCGATGTATTTTCAGTTACGTTTTACCGCAAATGGCAAAAGGGGCTTCATAATCCCTCGAACCTGTTCCTCAATTCCTTGCGAAAGATCTTTCCATGCGGATTGTTAAGCAAGTCATCAACGAGGCAGATTCTTCGGCGTCGCTTACCTTACCGTTTATTAGCTCTGGTTCAGCCGAAGATAATAGAGAAGATATAGTCCTTTCCGGCCTTGATGTGAAGCTTAATTGATTCCCTCGCCCGTTCTACGTCTCTTAGGCTTATAGCCTCAAATATCTCATGGTGCTCTGAAACTACCTTTCGTGCTCGTTCCGCTAGTAGGCCCTCGATGCGATGACGTAGAAAAATCCGTTGATAGATCTCACGGAAATAATCTGCCAGATACAGGTTATCAGCCATTTGAACGAGACAGGCGTGGAATTCCTGATCGAGGGTAAACCTTCCCCTGCTCACTTGATCAACAACCGCATTTTCGTAGAGACGCTTTTGCCTTTCCAATCTCTCAAGTTTTTCAGTGGTCAGTCTTCGAATCGCCTTTCCCACAGAGCCCAGTTCTATGATCTCCCTTATTTC
>CP070673.1:4083916-4146454 GCA_020351915.1 Deltaproteobacteria bacterium | reverse complement strand
TTTTTGGATTATGCTCTCACATAGTTTAGATGAGTGGGCGTTTCAAAATGGTTTATATAGATGGAGCCTATGATTCTAAGGCTTAGGGCGCAATAAACCATTTTGAAACGACCCAGTAAGGGGCCATGTCATAGGCCTGCCCTCCCCGTCCCGAAACCGGGACGGGATCGGGAGGCGCGACACTTCTGGATACAGTGTGGTCGTTACAGTATTTCGTAAGTAAGCTCTTTGTACTGATGCTTTGCATGCCAGGTCTGGGCCAGGGGAATAACCAAAAAAAAGACACCCATACCCGGGACTTTGATGTTATCCTGACCCCTGCCCACAAGGTTCCTCTGCCACGCACCGAAGGGTGCCCTATGAAATTCCGCTAAGGTTCTGCTAAATTCCTATTGACAGCCCAACTCAATTTGGGTTACCAATAAACCAAGTGCTGGGGGAGCTGATAGGCTGAGAATTTCCAAACTCACTCTTAGACATGTTGACTGAGTGAGCGGAACGACCCCTTGAACCTGTACGGGTAATTCCGGCGTAGGGAAAGCGGCTACGAAACAGACATGAAGCCGTAATTCTGAAGTCTGTAATTACGGCCTCTCCTTCCTTCTCTTCGTTTCCTGCCACCAGTCCCCCACATTGACCGATTCAATAGAACCAGACACATGGTCCAATACCGATAGAGACCTTTGCACAACCGGGACTCAGACCTGGCCTGTTGTAAAGCTCGTTCCGAAACAGTGCAGCGACACAAACGTATTGTCGGCAGGTAGCACCACAGCGGGCCCAGCAGTTTTTGTGCTTCAATTATGAGAGAGGTAACTATGAAGAGAATTTTAACCATTGCTGGCTCAGATTCCGGAGGTGGGGCGGGAATTCAAACAGATCTAAAGACAATCACGGTGTTGGGTGGATATGGTATGAGCGTGATCACCGCACTCACTGCCCAGAACACAATGGGTGTTCACGCGGTCTTTGAGCTGCCCCTTGACTTCATAGAAAAACAGATCGATTCGGTGATTGAAGATATTGGGGTAGACGCGGTCAAGACGGGTATGCTTTCCAGCTCACCAATCGTACGTCTGGTAGCAAGGAAAGTGAAAGAATATCGCCTTAAACTGGTTATTGTGGACCCCGTAATGGTGGCAAAAAGTGGTGATCCCTTGCTCAAGGAGGAAGCTCAGAAAACCCTGCGAGAAGAGCTAATCCCCCTCGCCTTCCTGGTGACCCCAAACCTCCCAGAGGCCACTGCGCTCTGCAGTTTTACCGTTAAGGATCTGAGGACAATGAAAGAGGCTGCCCGTTACATCTATGAATTGGGCCCCCAGAACGTCTTGGTCAAAGGAGGACACCTTGAAGGAGCTATCGTGGATCTCCTTTTTGATGGAAAAGACTATTACGAATACCCGGGGCCGCATATTCCCACCAGAAATACGCATGGTACCGGTTGCACCTTTGCCTCAGCAATTGCCACGGAGCTCGCCAAAGGCAATACCGTTCAAGCGGCAGTCAAACGGGCTAAGGATTTTATGACTACGGCCATTCGATTCTCTTTGCCCCTCGGAAAAGGGCATGGCCCAACCAACCCTTATGCCATGATCGCCAGGGAAACAGAGCGTCTTCCGGTATTGGCCGATTTGAAAGCGGCCTTGGAAAAACTGAGAAAAAAGACTGTGGGCTCTCTCATTCCTGAGGTTCAATCCAACCTCGGTTATGCACTTCCCTATGCGGAAACCTTCGATCATGTGGCCGCTTTTCCGGGGCGAATCACCAGACTGAATGACTCCATTGCTACCGTTTCAGGTCCAGAGTTTGGGGCCTCGAGGCACGTTGCCAACATCATCCTTACCCTGATGAAACACGATGTCCGTTTTCGATCGGTGATGAACATCCGGTTCTCAGAGGAAATTATTCGAGCGTGCAAAAGCGCTGGCTTCCAAGTCCGCAGCTTTGACAGGGCTGATGAACCAAAACGAATCAAAGAACACGAGGGATCATCACTGGAATGGGGCACAGAGCAGGTGCTAAAAACCGGCGGAGTCCCGGACATTATTTTCGATCGGGGGGACGTGGGCAAGGAGCCTATGGTTAGGGTTATTGGAAAAAACCCGGATGAGGTGGTTCGAAAGGCGCTTAAAGTGAAGAGAGAGTTGAAGGTTTAGAAGCTCAAAATACTCGCTCTTCAAAAAGCAACGAATCCAGGCCTAGAAGACCGGGTTTCCGATAATGAACCACCCTGTGGTCCCGCTCTCAGCGGGACAGGGAATTATCAAGTTAAAGCGAAAGGGGACAAACCATGAACGGTATTAAACCAATTCCAAGTAACCAAAGGACCTGGAAAGGTTTCGACTTCTTTCTCTTATGGGCCGGGGCGGCTGTCTCTCTGGCAGAGATATGGGCAGGAGGAATCCTCGTCCCAATGGGGTATATTACGGGGTTAGTCGTTATCCTTTTAGGTCATGTCATTGGAAACACGCCACTCGCCCTGGGTGGGCTTGTTGGCAGCAAGTGGGGCATTCCCACCATGGTGAGCACCAGACCTGCGTTTGGTGTCCGCGGATCCTATATCCCCGCCTCGCTGAATATCTTTCAACTCATCGGGTGGACCGCGGTTATGGTTTGGATTGGTGGGCAAACTGCTGCTACCTTTACTCAGGGACCTTCGCTTTACACAGCCAAGTTTTGGATTCTTCTCCTTGGGGTGGTGACAACCCTGTGGGCCCTTGTTGGATACAGATTTTGGAAATGGCTGCATCGAATAGCGGTAACGGCTTTGGTTATCCTGTGCCTCGTTATGACCTATGTGGTCTTCAAGGAGTATGGTATCCGCAGTCTATTACAAGCAAGAGCAAACGGCGGTCTCCCCTTTATGCTGGGGCTCGATTACGTCATAGTTATGCCCATTTCATGGCTCCCTTTGGTCTGCGACTATTCCCGGTATGCACAAACCGATCGCGGCAGCTTCTGGGGCACATGGATCGGATATTTTCTGGTCAGCTCCTGGATGTATCTCATTGGATTGAGTGCAGCATTAGCCACCAAGTCACCCACTCCTGAAGCCATGGTGCTCAAACTGATGGTCTCCTTCGGACTGGTTATACCTGCCATGGTTATCGTGCTCTTTTCCACCTTTACCACTACATTTCTGGACATCTATTCCACGGCTGTGTCTGCCTCGAATATCTATTCGAGGCTTGGAGAGAAAAAGGGAGTCATTTTGGGCGGTGCTTGTGGTACGATACTCGCCCTTATCTTTGGCGAGTATCCTGAGACCTATACGCATTTCCTGGAGATCATTGGCTATGTTTTCTGTCCCTTATTCGGGGTTGTGCTGGCGGATTACTTTTTCATTCGGAAACGAATTATCCTAACCGATGAGCTTTTTGTCAGGGGTGCGTACTGGTATACTAGTGGGATCCATTGGACCGCCATCGGGTGCTGGGCACTCGGAGCCGTGCTATTCAAGTTAGGAAGGGGCTGGCAGATTGGAGGAGCTATTCCCAGCTTCATCGTAGCTGCCGTTCTATACCTTATCGTAAAGAAGGGCTTTGGAGAACAGCAGAATCCCTAGTTTCAGATCTATGGGTCTTTCAACAGATCCTTGATGCTGCTCCTATACGGTGGCGCAAGAACCCCCTTTTCGGTTATAAGAGCAGAGATGTATTGAGCCGGAGTTATGTCAAAGGCAGGATTATAGGCATTAACACTCTCCGGGCCTACCAGATGACCGGCAAAGGACAGTATCTCTTCAGGCTCCCTCTCCTCAATAGGGATAAGGTCACCATTTTCTAGATCAAGATCAAAGCTCGAAAGCGGCGCTGCAACGTAAAATGGGATCTTATTCTCCTTTGCTAACACGGCCAATTGGTAGGAACCGATCTTATTTGCCATATCCCCGTTTGAGGCTATCCTATCAGCCCCTGTTATTACCAGATCTATCCTCTTTTTCCTCATAAGATAACCGGCGGCACTATCTACTATCACGGTGGCAGGGATGTTATCCTCTCTCAGTTCAAATGCCGTAAGACGCATACCCTGAAGCAATGGTCTTGTCTCATCAACAAACACGTGAATATCCTTCCCAGCCTCAGAAGCCGCCCTGATCACACCCAATGCAGTGCCATAACCGCCCGTAGCTAAGGCCCCGGCATTACAATGGGTAAGGATGGTTGCCGTATCCGGGATGAGCGCCAGTCCACACTGACCGATCTTGCGATTGATCTCAATATCTCTCTCTAGGATCATCTGCGATTCCTTTCTGATTGTCTCTTTAATCTCCTCCACCTGATGACCATGCATCCCTTCAACAATCTTGATCATCCTCTCAACCGCCCATTTCAGGTTAACTGCGGTGGGCCGTGCCGATTTCATTTGCTCGGCCATTTCCAAAAATCTCTTTCTGAATACCCCGTAGTTCTCTGTCTCTATGGATTGGGCACCTATTGAAAGGCCCATACCTGCTACCACGCCAATAGCCGGCGCGCCCCTTATGGCCATTTCTCGTATGGCAGCGATAACATCCTGAAAACTGCGGCAGACAAACCATTCCTTCCTGTTGGGGAGCCTTCTCTGGTCAATCAGATAGATGTAATTCCCTTCCCATTTTATTGTAGGAATCATGACAAAAACCTTACAAAACCTCAGGCTATGGAGATAAATCTTCGAGGATATCTAATACCACCCTATTCCACACCTTAGGGCCATCTCCTTCAGCTCTGATGAGATCCGGATGAACCAGCCCCTTTATGGAGACACCACCTTTCCCTAGCATCACCACAGCCTTGTCCACCACCTCTAACATGGGAATATCATTAGGGCTGTCTCCCAGGGCAATAGAAAAAACAGGGCCCTTTAGTTGTCTATAAATATTGAGCACCATCTCTACAGCACGCCCCTTATTTCCGCCAATATAGAGATGAATGAATCGGCCCCCTGCCACACATTCGAGGCCAAGTTCTGCCGCTTTCCTGCAAAATATCTCCCCATCATCACCGGAATATTCCAACACTATCGGTTCGTCAAACTCTCGCCTTGAGGCAAGGATAGCCTCTTCTAATTCCAAGTCGGTTATTGCCGCGATCTCCTTGCCAGACATCTCTGAAAAACCCTTGAACCGGAATTCTTTCTTGAGCTCACTGATCCTACCGAGAACCTCCTTGATCGGTCTTCCGCTAAGTATCGTCTTATAACCGCCAATCCTTTGCCAGGCAATATCCTTCGGCAGGGTAAAGGTACGTGGAAAGAATATTCCCCCACCGTTTTCGGATATAAAGGGGCTATCAAGCGATAGTTTTTTCCTCAAAACCTCAATTTCCGCTCGGGTCTTACTGCTCACCAAGATAAGGGCAATCTGTAGCGAGTGAATACGCTTAAGGGCTGGCAGCGCCGGCGTGAAATCGTAGGTTTGACTGTCTAACAATGTGCCATCTAAGTCGGTAAATATTATGATAGGGGATCGAGTCCTTCGTAATCGCTCAGCCATTGAATTATCACCCCACTGCTTCAGTGTGGAAGATTTGTCTCATTTGGACCACATCTGTTTCTCTGATGCAGGCACCCAAAATACCGACTGTCCTGAAATTTGCCCGAATCCCTGCTTATCCATCACCGCCTGATATTGACCCTCATCAGATTCACCCTGCCAGGACTTATGGCCTGTCGAAACCAATTGTATCCTACCAAGATGTGACTACCAACTATCGCGAGGCAGGGTCAAGCTATGTGCACTAACAGAAATGGCCTGAAAGGCTATGGTATTATTGTGTATCAATCTGTGTACAATTTTGTCAATCGAAGTCTACTCCCTGCTTGCCCCTCTGCTGCCAGGGTCACGTGATAGTGAAACCTGACCTATTGATTTTTAAGCTTCTTGCAGGGTATGGGTGTCTTTTTTTTGGATTATGCCCCACATAGTTTAGATTAGTGGGAGTTTCAAAATGGTTTATATAGATGGACCCTATGATTCTAAGGCTTAGGGCGCAATAAACCATTTTGAAACGACCCAGTAAGGGGGCCATGTTGTAGGGCATTACCAAAAAAAGATACCCATACCCTGGACTTTGACGTTACCCTGTGTCTGCTGCTTGTCTGCTTGACTTTGATAGCTATTTGCCCTATATGCTTAACGTTACGGAAATTTAGAAGATTCCCTGATCTAAAACACATAGTATCAAAAACGGAACGCCCTTTCAAAGGGATATACAATGAATAAAACAGTCCGATCTTTAACTACCATCAATCCCCTTTCTATTACTATTTATCTCACCCTCTTGGTCGTTGTGGTATTCCTTGTGCGCCCTTCATTTCTCGCGATTGTTGAGCTTAAGACCCTTGATCTAAGGTTCAAATCCAGGGGACTTATGCAGGCCAATGATGCCATTGTTCTTGCTGTCATAGATGAGAAAAGTCTCGACAAGGAGGGAAGATGGCCATGGCCACGCTCTAAGATCGCACGGCTTGTTGATTATCTCTCAGATGATGAGGCAAAGGTTATAGGGTTTGATATCGGTTTTCTTGAGCCCGATGAAAACAATAACCTTTCCTTCATCCAACAGCTTGAATCCAAGATAGGAAGCCTCAGACTAAACAACAAAGAGTTGGAGAGATTCCTTAGTGAATCCAAGAGGTTGGCCGATAACGACCGTATCCTGGCTCATTCAATAAAACAGTCAAAAGCCAAGGTGATACTGGGTTATTTCCTACATATGGACCAGAAGAGCCTTGGCTATGAAATTGAAAGTCAGGTGATCGATGACAGAATTTTCCAGGTCAGTAAATCCAAATACCCCATTATTCAGTTTCCGGACGCTAATATCGGCCTCCTCATCGATGCTTATTCCCCTGAGGTTGATCTTCCAATAGTAAACCGAAGTGCTGATTCATCAGGTTATTTTAACATGATCCCTGACTTAGATGGAGCAGTCAGGTGGTTCCCCTTGGTGATTAGATGTAGACAGGCAAAGCTTTCACCCCTTTCAATCCAGTGTGTATGGCATTACCTGGACCGCCCTCCCCTGATCCTCAAGACAGCCAGTTACGGAGTAGCACGGATTCAGATGGGAGATATCTCTATTCCAACGGATGAAAAGGGGCAGATGATGATAAATTACCTGGGCCCACCCAAAACCTTCACTCATTATCCCATTACCGACATCATTAATGATATGATCCCTAAGGGAACGTTTAAAGACAAAATAGTTCTTGTGGGGGCCACGGCCTTAGCCATATATGATATGAGGAACACCCCCTTTTCATCGGAATATCCTGGCGTGGAAGTACACGCCACAATAATCGATAACATCTTGGAACAAAATTTCTTGATCCGGCCTGACTGGATCGAAATCTTTGATCTTCTCGCTATAATCCTTATGGGAGTAGTTATTGGACTTGTTATTCCCCGGTTGGATGCAGTCAAAGGAATTCTGTTTGCCATATGTGTTTTTACAGCACATATATTGCTGAGCAGGCTCTTTTTCGTCAACCATGGCCTTTGGCTTAATATCACATACCCCCTAGCAGCTTTGATTGTCCTCTACGTGTCCCACACCATATACAAATATTTGACCGAGGAACGGGAGCGAAAGAAAATCAAGGGAGCCTTCACCTATTACGTATCATCTTCTGTGGTTAATGAGATGTTGAAACATCCTGAGAAATTGAAACTCGGTGGAGAGAGAAAGGAACTTACGGTACTCTTTTCAGATATTAAGGGTTTTACCACCATTGCTGAAGGACTAACACCTGAAGAATTAGTGAATCTATTAAACGAATATCTTACGGTTATGACCGATGTTGTCTTCAAATATGACGGCACCCTGGATAAATATATTGGTGATGCTATTATGGCCGTCTACGGTGCACCGCTGGATTTGCCGGATCATCCATATAAGGCATGTCAGTCTGCACTCGAGATGGTTGAGGAGCTCGAGAGGCTTAATGAAAAGTGGATTGGTGAAGGCAGGCAGGCCTTTGATATCCGTATTGGGATAAACACCGGTCCCATGATGGTCGGCAATATGGGATCAAAACAGCGGTTTGATTTTACCGCAATGGGTGACTCGGTTAATCTTGGCTCCAGGCTGGAAGGCGCAAATAAGAGCTATAAGACCAGTATAATAATTGGTGAGCTTACCTATGAGAGCGTAAAAAATGAATTTGTTTGCATGGAGCTGGACTCCGTCAGGGTAAAGGGAAAGAAACAGCCCGTCAAGATCTATAACCTGATAGGATATAAAGATCTCCCTGGAATTCCCGAAGAAATTGTAATTCAGTTCAATGAGGCAGTTACCGTATACAAAGAGAGAAAATGGGATGAAGCAATCCAGATTTTTGAAAATGTTGCTGCTCTGGACCCCGACCTCTATGCGGCACAGCTATATATTGAAAGGTGCAACAATTTCAAAAAGAGTCCTCCGCCTGCAGACTGGGATGGGGTATACGTCATGACAAGCAAATAAGGGTATCGGAATTTCTACAACGTATTGAAAGTAAGGAGTTTTTGCGACAATCTATTTATATCGCCCCATGGAATGCTGGAACAAGGCAATATTGAGCAGCAAAGGTAGAAGGTCCAGTATTCCAACTGCGGAGCGAAGCGTATCTAAGTTCTCTATTCCACCACTCTTTTTTTGGCAGACTCACCTGTTAAAAAAGTTGGTCATGATTTCTTGGTGTAAAGCCATCCATGGCTGTATTGGTGATCCGAGGCAGACCCGTGTCCATTTCCCCTATTCTTTCACCTTCTTTTTACGCTGCTGGATATAGGCGTTGCGGAACGCCACGTATGGGTCGATCGCTGATTCCTTGAGAGATTCATAATCCCCGATCCGAAATGAAGTCTTGTTTACAGTATCGACGGCCCTAATTCCCAGGTATGCTTCGGTGGGATGCACATATGAGACAGGATTCAAGAACCAATCTCCGATCATCCCCACGGAGTCACGCAGGGTAGATGGGCCCAGAATAGGCCACACAATGTAAAACCCATCGCCGATCCCATACGTAGCAAGGGTCTGGCCCAGGTCTTCGGCCCCGGGATTCAACTCAGACCACCTTTTGGCGGGGTTTCCAAACCCAAGGACTCCCACAGTGCTGTTTATCAGAAACCTGGTTAATTCTCCACTAGCTGCGCGCCCCTTTCCCTGCAGGATGCAGCTAACCATCCGAATGGGCATGGTGAGGTTATGGAAGAAATTTTTTACCCCACCCCTGGCAGGCGGAGGTATCACAGCACTGTATCCCCTTGTAAGGGGCTTCAGTACCCAGAAGTAGAACTTGTCGTTGAAGTGGAACATGGCCCGGTTCCAAGGGGATAGAGGGTCTGCCACTTGCACCACTTCTTTTTCGGTCTCTTCGTCAAAAAGATCCAGATTGTCATCTTTAACTTCCCCGTGGTTCGATGGGGTTTGGTCTAATGTGGATAGGGTCGGTTCCTTGTTGTCATGAAATGATGCGTCGGGCGAGGTGTAGGAAGGGTTGGCAACGTGTCTGTGTGCGCACCCAACTGAAGAAAGGGCAAGAATGAGGAGAACAAATATTAGATGTTTCAATTGATTTTCTGCTCCTTTTGTCATCTCTCTGCAGTGCAGGCAGCTACCTATTGTGCGCTGGCCCCTAAATGAAATGATAAGAACACGCTTCTTGGGGTAAGGAGGATAGGGAATTGATGGTTGTGTGTCAAGTTCAAATCACACGTATGATGTTGTGGTTGCAAACCTTTTGTCAAACTGCTTCGGGGCAAGTTTTCGGAGCAGTGGTACCTTTTCTGTTGACTCACAAAGGTCTTCACCCTATACTTCCCCCAGATAGAAGCCAGTTCCTATCAAAGGGCTAAGCGGGAAAGCCTTGCTCCACTGCAAGGGCTCGAGCACCAAGTTCTTAATCTGGCATGAGAAGATATATTCCCTGAGTCACATTAAATCACAAAATCAATCAAACATGATGAACGGTTTTTCAAGGGCCTATAACAGAATTGTCTTAGGGCATCCCAAAGTTGTACTCATAGTGCTTTTATTGTTGCTTTCGTTTTTTTCGTATCATGCGAAAGACTTTAAACTTGATGCCTCTCCCGATACCCTATTACTAGAGGATGATAAAGACCTAAAAATATTTCGTGAAACTATTGCCCGGTACGATATCAAAGAATTCTTTATGGTAACATTTGCTCCCTATGAAGATTTGTTTTCTGAGGGATCATTAAAGCATCTAAAAGAATTAAGAGAAGAATTAAGGTCATTAGAAAGAGCTGATTCGGTAGTAACCCTACTTGATATTCCCCTTTTACAAACTTCCGGCGTAGAACTTTCAAAAATTACACAGGAGAATATTAAGACCCTGGAAGGTCCTGGTGTTGATATTGAAAGGGCAAAAAGAGAAATACTGGAAAGCCCCGTATATAAAGATTTAGTTCTTAGCGCCGACGGTCAAACTACCGCCTTGGTAATCTACCTAAAACAAGACACCTATTTCTCGGAACTCTCTGAAAAAAGGAATCAACTTCTATCAAAAAAAAGCTCTGCAACACTCAGTCAGAGTGAGCAATCTCAATTAGAAAAATATATGGCTGAGTACGAAGATCACTATGCCGCTTATACTAAGCAGCGACATCAGGACGTCGATAAGATTCGCTCGATTATACGACCGTATAAGAAATATGCGGAAGTGCATCTAGGTGGAGTTCCAATGGTCGCCGATGACATGATTACATTCATTAGTAATGATCTGGTGGTATTCGGTTTTGGTGTCCTCATTTTCATAGTAGCAACGCTGGCCATTTTATTCCGTGAAATACGATGGGTGATTTTGCCATTGCTGAGCTGTTTTTTTGCAGTTTCAATAATGATTGGAGTGCTTGGGTTTCTAAACTGGAAAGTGACCGTCATATCGTCAAACTTCATTTCTTTGATGTTGATACTCACAATGTCAATGAACATTCACCTGGCTGTTCGTTACAGGCAGCTTTGTAACGATATGTCGTTGGAGAGTCAGACTGACATTGTGTCTACCACCGCTCAGAAAATGGTGCGGCCATGCCTCTATGCAGCCTTAACAACAATCTTAGCTTTCAGCTCATTGGTGTTCAGCGGCATTAGACCTGTCATTGATTTTGGATGGATGATGGCGATAGGGCTGTGTGTAACCTTTTTAACTTCATTTCTATTGTTCCCTGCTGTTTTGATGTTACTCAAGAAATCAAGCTCCTCGATAACGTATAAAAGAAAATCCCCAATCACCTCCAGACTCGCATCAATTGCGGAATCTCACGGGGGCAAAGTAATCATTTTATCAATCGTGCTTGCTGTTATAAGCGTGATCGGTATTAGCAAGCTTGAGGTGGAAAATAGCTTCATAAATTACTTCAGCAGGAAAACTGAAATATACCAGGGGATGAAATTAATAGATGACAAGCTCGGTGGCACAATGCCACTTGACGTTATACTTCACTTCGGTGAGCATCAGAGCAACAGCGCAGCAGATGATACATCTGTTGGGACTGATCACGATTTCCTCGAACAGGATGACTGGGCTGGGGAACATGACCCGCGAGATTACTGGCTTACGCCCTATAAGGTTGAGAAGATTAAAGAGGTTCATGATTATCTATCCGGCTTGCCCGAGATCGGAAAAGTTCTCTCCCTTGCCTCTATTATTAGGGTTGCCGAGCAGCTCTATGAGGGAAAAGAATTTGGTGGCCTTGAACTGGGAGTGTTGAATAAGAAGATTCCCGAACGAATTAGATCTGAGATTGTCGATCCTTATGTCTCTGTTGATAATAATGAAGCTCGGATCTCTCTTAGAATCATAGACTCTTTGGAGGATATAAGAAGAAAAGATCTTCTGGAAAAAATCAGCAGTGATCTCAGCAATAATTTTGGACTTTCAGAGAGCAGGGTAACGGTTGCCGGAATGCTCGTTATATACAACAATATGTTGCAAAGTCTATTTAGATCCCAAATCCTAACATTGGGTATTGTTTTACTGGGCATAGCGATCATGTTACTCATTCTGTTCAGATCCATCGTCCTCTCGATAATCGGTATTATTCCTAATCTGCTTGCAATAGGCATAGTGCTTGGAATTATGGGCTTGATGGACATATCCCTGGATATAATGACCATAACAATTGCTGCCATTACAATGGGAATAGCGATCGATAACAGCATACACTATATCTATAGATTTAGAGAAGAGTTTGCCAAAAATGACGGATATGCCGAAACCCTTCATCTCTGTCATGGAACCGTAGGGAGGGCTATCCTTAATACTTCAGTAACAATTATATTCGGCTTTTCCATACTGGTTTTGTCCAATTTCCTTCCGACTATCTACTTTGGCATTTTTACTGGACTGGCCATGGCTATTGCACTGTTATCTGTTCTAGCGTTATTGCCAAAACTAATCATAGTGTGGAGACCATTTAAAACTCACAGCTCCTAAGTCATGAACCTTGTGTAGCTTATGGAAAAACGTTTTTTGCCACTGGCTGAAAAGACCTTCGAATGGTAAGAACAAATCAAAAAAACCCCATCGTCTGGCTTAGGGGAAATAATCCGAATGTATTAAGAAGGATATTTTAACATGCATTTGAAGTCAGGAAAAACAATGAAAATACAACGGAACAAATCCTTTAATGTCTATGCAATAGTGCCTTTGGTGCTGACGGTATTGCTATCGTCTCCGAACTGGGCGGGGCCTAGACCGGTCACTGATTATCTTAAAGAAACCCTCGATCAGATGATCGAGGTCCTTAATGATCCGTCTTTTAAAACACCCGACAAGCAGAATGAGAAAAAAGACATCCTCCTCAAATTGATTAAAGAAAGATTTGATGAGGAGGAATTTGCCAGAAGGGCATTAGGGGCTCATTGGCAAAAAAGGACCCAAGAAGAAAAACAGGAGTTTGTCAAAATCTTCAGTGACCTTCTGGAGCGCACATATTTAGATAAAATTGATGCTTATCTGGCAAAAGCTGGCAGTTTTTCCGAAAAGAACATCCTCTACCTCAATGAGACTGTGAAAGGGAGTTATGTGGTGGTGGCCACCAAGATCATAACAAATGAAGATACTGAAATTCCCGTATTGTACCTTTTTAAAAACAAACAGGGCAACTGGCTTGTCTGTGATGTAGCGATTGAAGGGGTGAGCATTGCTAAAAACTACCGGGCACAGTTCAATGAAATACTTGCCAACTCATCATTCAAGGAACTTATTGCCAAACTGAAATCCAAGCAGCAAACAGAACTCACCGAGCAGAAAAAATAACGAATCCTTATAGGGCGAGGTGCGTTCCTCCATGGGCACTGGCAACATTCTCTGAATACGGTTGCATTAGTCCAAGAAACGCCTGTGCCTCAACTTTTGAATGTTACTAATACCTTAGCTGGTAACCGACAAAGAAAGTTTCGTCTGACATTTCCCACTCTCCGTGGTCGTCATCAAAACCAACCTTGATGTATCTATATCCAAGGATAATTGCTCCATTCTTAACAATACAAAAACCGAGGCTGGTTCTGAATTCCAGGTACCTATCCGAATCCAAAAAACAGACAGGATCTGGGGCTAAAGAGAAACCTACTGAAACCTCTATGGGTATGAGCGAAATGGTTTCGGGAATAGTATATTTTCCTGAAAATAGAAAGCCTATCGCCATCAGATCACCATCCTTATGATCCTTCTCTATATTTCCCCACAAACCCTTAAAACCCAAGTTGAACCTTAATGCAGGTAACAATATTTCATTACCTCTGGTCAATTTCACATCGGCTATTTTGTAATCATCATCGTTGTAAGTCGCACCGAGACCAGTTGATAAAAAGCCTTTCTCAAGAGGCAGCGTAGCATTAAATCTCGCTTCTAGAGTTGAGCTGCCTGCATTGACCTCAAGATCATATATGCCTGCAAAGGAAACATTTGACATGATTATTGTAATGAAAACAATTTGTCCTATAATCTTTTTCATGTTCTTAATATCTCCTCCTTTTTGTCCCTCATAATCTCTATTGAATGAGAGATCGGAGGTTTACAGGATAAGCTGTGAAACCAAGAACCTGATTCTTAAAATGGGCACGGAAACTAAAGAAACACTGTCAGAAGCCATTCGAAATACGCTATCTTCTCCCTTAGAAATCATACCATACGGGTAGCTAGCAACTCGGCACTCTTTTGTCAAGGCCAGAGTAAACATCCTGTCGTTTCAGGAGAGCGTATTGTATGTAATATTTTGGGTCAACTTTGGAAGGATTGAAAAAAGCCCCTTTTCTCTAACTAGGGTTTGGCCAATGATTCTGAGACAAATGAGAAGTGCTCACGGAACTGGAATCTTAGATATACCCTGATATTGTAAAGATTTTCAAGCAGCTTCAGAGGCGAAGCGATGTTGGTCTCGTCTAAAGTTATACGGTTGCGCTGCTGGCCCGCCAGACTTATGGCGGGCTGGTTTTCCCGACAGGTCGGAATTAACCGTTAACCGTTTCGAGCTGCGCCCGCCTGCTAACGCCTGAGCGAAAGCGACCCGCCTGCCATTGCAAGGCACGAGCGGGCAGGCAACCGCAACCGTTCTCCGATCCTAATTATCATTTGCACCTTAGTGGTATTACAAAAATTTGATATCCTGCTTAGCGGGATTAAGATCTTGCGCTATATAGACGGCTAGTGAACCCTTGAAGATTTGGCCAGTGCCAGCGAGAGTGAAATCGAAACATGCCTGCCTGTTAGGCTCAGGATGGTGATCCCTTCCAACGGACAACAAGCAACGGACAGCATCAAATAAGATACGCAATCTTATAATAGATCAACTTTTGGTATTCAATAATAACCTCTCGGGCATATTTTCTCTTTTTCCACCAATCCTTTGGATTGAAAAGCTGGTAGTGGGATGGGAGCGAGATTATCTCGACATCATCATCCTTAAAGACCTTTTTGAAGGTCAACCAGGCCCTCCGAGAATGGGTGAGTGAGGTGATTACGATCACTGACTTAAATCCCTTATCCAGCACCAATTTCCGTACCAATCTGACTTCATCTATGGTGCTATCAACCCTCTCGTCCGGTGAGAGAATCACCTTCTCCGGGATTTCGAAGCCCTCCGTGATCAATTTAAATAAATCAAATCCAGCAGGATAGTTCTTGACCTGTCTCTTAAGGTAATCGAAACCATCTGGCTTCTCCTCTTTTGCTCTAAAAATGTAGGGTCCAAGACCCTGCCGAAAGACATCAACCACCGCAAGGGCCCTCTCTACATCCCCCCCGGCAACACAGACAATGAGATCAGCTTTCCTTGGCTCATGTTCCACAATAAGGTACTTACCCATCTGGATTAACAGAGGAACACGATAAGATGACAAGAGGAAATAAATAATAACAAGAAATATAATAACCCATCTAAGAATAGAAACCCCCCGTCTTTTCTTCTTCTTATCCGTTGTTTCCGGAAGCCCCAGTTCATCAGTTTTTTCTGAAAACTCCTCACCTCTGTAATCCATGATAAAACCTTCCCTGTCTAAAAAGTTTTGGCACTATCAAGTAACATGGTGACCGGTCCATCATTCACAAGGTGGACATCCATCATCTCCTGAAATCTTCCCTAGGCCGCATGAATACCCGTGTCCTTCAAAGAGGAGATGAATTGCTGATATAGACCATTTGCAACACCAGGATCAGCCGCCCCAATAAAAGAAGGTCTCCTTCCCTTTGTGCAGTTTCCCCAGAGGGTGAATTGTGATACAACCAGTGCCGCGCCACCTGTCTCCAAAAGCGATAGATTCATCTTTCCCTTATCATCGCCAAAGATTCTCAGGTGAGCTATTTTCGATGCCAGGTAATCTGCATTGTCACTGTTATCCTCTGTACCTACGCCCAGAAAGATTAAGAGACCGTGACCAATCTCGCCCACAACCTCATTGCCAATGCGTACCTGAGCCATCTTGACCCGCTGCACCACAGCTCTCACAGAGTCCTCCTCGATAGTAGGCAATGTTCGTTGATCATGGCTTGTTGTGTTTCTTGAGTTTCTTATCTTTCTTATGCTAAAACCCAATAAACATCAAATCCTCTATGAAACCAACAGTAATACTGATCAATCCCTGGGTGTATGATTTTGCGGCCTATGATCTATGGGCAAAACCATTAGGTTTGCTCTATCTGGCTGGCAGATTACGGAAATCAGGTTTTACAGTACATCTCATAGATTGCCTCGATATCCACCACCCACTCATGAAGGAAACAGGTAACATAAAGAAACCGGTTCGGCGTCGATATGGAACCGGGAAATTCTGGAAACAGAATGTTCCCAAGCCTCCGCAGCTATCAACTATTCCAAGGGCCTACAGTCGGTACGGCATAACTCCACAGGCATTTACAAGAGCATTAAAACAGGCAAGAAAACCAGAGGCAATACTTATTACCTCCCTCATGACCTACTGGTACCCAGGAGTCTTTGAGGCTATCCACCTTGCCAAAGATGTTTATCCAGACGCACCAGTAATACTCGGTGGTATTTATGCCACCCTATGCCCAGGGCATGCCAGCACTTATTCCGGTGCCGATTTCGTTGTCTCTTCCCCTCGCCAGTTCTGGCCTGGAGAGTTAGCCCGGTTATTAAAAGAAAATATACCAGATTTTACCCCTGAAGAAAAGCTCGAAGCTTTCTTGCCCTATCCAGCATTTGATTTGCTCACCAAGATAGATTATGTCTGTCTCTTGGGCTCTTCCGGATGTCCTTTTCGGTGTCCCTACTGTGCCTCCCACTACTTACATCCTCACTACACGAAAAGGGAGCCCCTCGAGTTATTTGAAGAGGTCATCTTTTGGCATAGGGGATATAACGTCATAGATTTTGCCTTCTATGATGATGCCCTTCTTGTACACGCCGACACCCATATCTGTGTGTTTCTAGAAGAGGTAGTACGGAACAACCTCAACCTCAGATTTCACTGTCCTAATGGCCTTCACATTACCTGTATTGACCAAGAAATAGCAGACCTGCTCTATAAGACAGGTTTTAAATCGATCAGGTTGGGCCTGGAAACCTCTGATACCGAGCTCCAGAGAAGACTGGGGAAAAAGTTTTCGGAGGAGGAGTTTGAGCAGGCCGTAGCGCACCTCAAAAGAGCAGGATTTACCACGGATCAGATAGGTTCATATGTCTTGATTGGCCTCCCTGGCCAAACCGGTGATCAGGTTGCTGAAACCATAACATATGCTGGAAGAATAGGAACCCTGCCCTATTTAAGTGAATACTCGCCTATACCTCATACAGAGATGTGGAAAGAGGCAGTGGCGGTTTCACGATTTGATCTAGTCTCTGATCCCCTTTTCCACAATAACAGTATTATTCCCTGTTGGGATGGGGAGGTCTTTGAAAAGGCGAGCAGGCTAAAAAGTATGGTTCAGGATATCAGAAGAGAAGCACTGAGAAGTGACTAAAATTACAAGTGCCTAAACCGAACTAAAGTCCTTGTGTACCCAATCGGCCCTGGAGAATACTAAGAACACCTGTGAAGAACAGGTAGTTACAGTAACTTTAGTTCACTTTTAACTTTAGGCACTTTAGACACTTATTGTCTAAAGACGATTAATCAGGCTGGCAGCATACCCGGCACCGAAACCATTATCAATATTTACTACAGTTACCCCTGAGGCACAGCTATTCAACATCCCCAGAAGCGCGGATATGCCTTCGAAGCTGGCACCATATCCAGCACTTGTTGGGACTGCAACAACCGGCTTATCTACAAGACCGCCAACAATGCTTGGCAACGCTCCTTCCATGCCAGCAACAACAACAATCACAGAGGCCTCCATAATAGTCTCCATATTTTCAAGAAGCCTGTGCAAACCAGAAACCCCCACATCAAAAAGGGTTTTGACCTCATTTCCCATAAACTGGGCTGTAATTACTGCCTCTTCAGCAACAGGTATATCAGCAGTTCCAGCACTGATTACGAGGATGATGCCCTTCCCCCTCTTCTCTATAGATCTCGTTGCTAAGGTGAGAATCCTTGCATCAGGGTGGTAGTCACTTGCAGGGAACCGTTTCTTAACAGCTTCGGCCTTGCTCTTAGTAAGTCTGGTAACCAGAACGTTTTCCCCTTTTTCGACCATCTTTTCGATTATTGCTATAATGTGCTCTGTCTTCTTTCTCCGCCCATAGATAACCTCTGGGAATCCCTTTCTTAAATGCCGATGATGATCGATTGAGGCAAAACCAATATCTTCAAAAGGAAGGCTCCTGAGTTTCTCAAGGGCTTCATCTACTTCTATGGTGCCCTCTTTTAGCTTCTGTAACAGATCTCTAAGAAGTCCAACATCCATAGTAACTAAAGTGCCTAAAGTGAACTAAAGCCCGCCCTGGTGCTATACGCTCTCGTCAGCCTGCTGAGTCTATAAGCCAGTAGGTTCTCGAATCAGCAGAGCAAGCCTTTATGCCAGGACTGGGCCAGGGTTATGAGTGCCTATAGTAATCATTCCTAAATCCCTAAATCCACAATTCAAAATTTAGAATCCGCATTTCCCGGATCTCAGATCGCAATCTAAGGAATTCAATCACACCTCTCTTTCCAGGTCAAGTTGATTTGGCCGGCCTTATAAAATACCTCATTTTTCTCTAAAATCTGTTTGACAAATAAAGGTTCATTAATGTATGAAGGGGCAAATTTTCGCCGGCGCACACCCATCTCGTTTTGACTTTCAGGAATAACTAAGACACAGATGGCGTGTTCTTAATTCGTAGATCTCCGATATGGAGATTATGACCTTTGGTCGGCCATTTCGCTGACAGTGCAGTTGCGGCAGACTGATCCCTGATCGCTTATATGATACTATAATACCCAAACCTCAAACAGAGATAGACCATGGGATTCTTCACCAAAGGAATAACACTCCCACAGAAAAGAACCCAGCTGAGCCTTGAGCTTATCGATACCCCCCTGCCCAAAAAGGTCATCCTGCCGGTACAGCAGTACCTCGGTGAGCCTGCCACCCCCACGGTAGCAGTAGGTGATACGGTAAAGGTAGGAGAGATCATCGCCACTGGTGAGGGAGCACACATCCTGCCTCTGCATGCAACCATATCTGGCACCGTTCGGGCAATCGGTGAGCAGTTGACCTTCAGGGGCACCCTGGTTCCTGCCATCACCATTGACGGGGACGGTAAGGATACCTGGACAAAGCTCCCCAAGCCAAACCCTGACACAAGCGCTCTGAAACCTTCTGAGATCCTGAAGCGCATCCACCAGGCAGGCCTGATCACCAGAGGTCCCGCTCCCGTTCCCCTGAGAAGTGACCTGGTACCGGTGGATCAGCCCAAGACCCACCTGAGCGTAGATGGCAGACGGGTAGTGCAAAGAATCGACACCCTCATGATCACTGCCCTCGATACCGAACCACTGTTAGAAGTCAACCGCTTTCAGGCACGGGGAGATCACCATGAGCTCCCCACCGCTCTTTCTGTGCTCAAGACCCTCACCGGTGCCACCCACACCATCTTTGTGGTGGACAAACACCGTGGCCCTTTCCCCCAGCTTATGAGCCTCGTGGCCGGTGATGAAGAGGAGATGACCACCATCACCGCCATCAATGGCACCTCTTATCCCATCTCACTACCGGCTCTGCTCATCAAGGCAGTCCTGGGCAGAGAAGTCCCCCTTCCCTACGGACACCCCCGGGATGTGGGGGTTACCCTGTGCGATCTCGATACCGCCATCTCCCTCGGAGCCAGTGTAGTGAGTAACCGCCCCCCGGTAGAAATGCTCATTACCGTTGGTGGCACTGCCCTGAACCAGGGGGGGATTGTACGGGTAAGGATCGGAACCGCTCTCAGTGATATCATCGAAGCAGTGGGAGGGTTTAGGGAGCCTGCTGCCAAGATCATTACCGGGGGACCGCTTATGGGCATGGCCCAGTATGATCTCACCATCCCGCTCACTAAGGAGGTAAGTGGCCTTTTTGCCTTATCCTCTGATGAGATTGCGCTCACCACCGGCTACCGGGAGTGTATCAACTGCGGGCGATGTGTGATGGTGTGCCCGGTGAACCTCGTGCCGGGGATGCTCTCCCTCTACTGTGCCAAGGATCAGTTTGAGCGGGCAGAGGGGGAGGATCTTTTTACCTGTATCGAGTGTGGGTGCTGTGACTACGTGTGTCCGTCCAGAAGACCCCTGGTGCATCTTTTCCGGCACGCAAAACACCAGCTCATGGAAGCAAGGCAGTGAAAGGAGCATTGTGAAGGAGCAAGCCGTACAAAAGGATATATCTATGGATACCACCACGCTCATCGTCTCCATGTCACCCCACCTCAGGGGAAAAATCACGGTTGAGCGCATGATGCTCATATTTCTCATCTCCCTCGCCCCTGCTGCACTGGCAGCACTGTATCTATTCGGTATCAGGGCCCTCATCACTATCCTGCTCGCTGTAGTCACTGCGGTGGTGGTTGAAACCGTGATTGAATCCCTCACCCACCAAAAACTCACCTACCGGGACTATCATGCAGCGCTCATAGGGCTCCTTTTTGCCCTGATCCTGCCGCCCAGTGTACCCTGGTGGATCCCGGTAACTGGTGCTGGCGTAGCCATTATCTTAGGGAAGATGGTGTTTGGGGGCTTGGGGAACTATCCGTTTAACCCGGTTCTGGTGGCCTGGGTGGTGCTCACGCTTAGCTGGGGGGATCGGATGAGCATCTTTTTTTCACCCCACACCACCGAGCAGGTCTTAACCCCCCTGATGGCCATCAAGGAGGACCCCGCGCTCTTCTACTCCTATGAGCTCATGGATTTGTTTGTGGGCACCCAACCCGGTGCCATCGGGTGTGTGTGCGGGGTGGCTATCCTTATCGGTGGTCTCTTTATGCTCACAACCACAATCATCCGCTGGCACATCCCCATCTCCTTTCTCTGTGGGATTGCCTTAGGGGCTGCAATTCTGCGGGTCATAAACCCCGATATCTACCCACCGGTGGCCTTCCATCTCATCACCGGGGGCACCCTCTTCGCTGCCCTGTTTCTGGCCCCAGAGCCTGTCACCTCCCCGGTTACCCCCACCGGGATGCTCACCTTTGGGTTTCTGGCCGGCATCCTCACCATGATCATCCGGATGTGGGGGGGCTACCCTGATGGAAGCTTCTATGCCATCTTAGTGATGAATGCAGCCACTCCCCTTTTTAACAAACTCAAACCCAAACCCGTGGGCAGGAGGTAGGTGTGCGTGATATTATCAGGATGGTGGTGGTCTTGACCCTTATCTGTGCCGCATCAGGGCTGACCTTATCGGTCATCTACCGGGTCACCGAGGCACCCATCGACTACCAGACCATTAAGTTCGTCAAAGAGCCGGCGGTGAAAAAGGTGCTCACCGGCTACGATAATGACCCGATCTTAGATCGGAAAAAGATCGTGATCGGTACCGATGAGCGGGGAAGACCCATTGAACTCACGATCTTTCCGGCAAAACGGCAGGGTGAGACCTTTGCGGTTGCCATAGAGGGCAGAGGCAAGGGCTTTCACGGCACCATCGGGGTCATGGTGGGGGTGAGTAAGCAGGGAAGCCTCACCGATATCGGTATCACCAGCCACTCAGAGACCCCGGGGATCGGCTCAAAGGTCACCGAGCCCACGTTTACCACCCAGTTCCAGGGTCTGCCCGCAACCGGTGAGCTCAAAGTCGATGGCATCAGCGGTGCAACCTACTCCAGCAAAGGCGTGATGAGTGCGGTCACCCAAGCACTGGGCTATGTGGCAAAGTTTAGAGAGGAGATGTTTTAATGGCAACGCTCCAGGCTGAGTTTACCAAGGGGCTGTGGAAGACGATTGCACCGTTTCGCCTGGTTCTGGGTCTGTGTCCCACCCTGGCAGTCACCACCTCGGGGATCAACGGCATGGGCATGGGTCTGGCCACCACCTTTGTGCTGATCTTCTCTAACCTCTTTGTGTCTCTTTTGAGGCGATTTATCCCCACCCAGGTCAGGATCGCCTCTTTTATCGTGATCATCGCCTCATTCGTGGTGATTGTGGAGCTGGTGATGCAGGCCTACTTCTATCAGCTCTTCAAGGTCTTGGGGATCTTTATCCCCCTGATTGTGGTCAATTGCATCATCTTGGGCAGGGCAGAGGCCTTTGCCTCTAAAAATACCCCTCTCATGTCCCTGGCCGATGGGTTGGGTATTGGTCTGGGGTTTACCATATCGCTCTTTATCCTGGGGTTAATCAGGGAGTTTCTGGGTGCCGGGACCCTGTTGGATATCCCGGTGATGTGGGCGAGCTTTGAGCCCTTCTCTTTTATGCTCAAGCCCCCGGGGGCCTTTGTGGCCCTGGGGATCCTCTTGGCCTTTATGAACCTCATCACACAGCTCCAGGCACAGAAGGGAGGGGGACGGTAAATGGGTGAGTTCTTACTGCTCATGGTCAGTGCCATTCTGGTCAACAATATCCTCCTGATCCGGTTTCTGGGAAACTGCCCCTTCCTGGGGGTCTCAAAGAGCATGGATACCGCCACGGGCATGGGTATGGCCGTGATCTTTGTGCTCACCCTGGCAGGGATGATCACCTGGATCGTGCACACCTACGTGCTCACTCCCCTTGAGCTCGAATACCTCAGGACCATTGCCTTTATCCTGGTGATCGCCACCTTGGTGCAGTTTGTGGAGATGGTGATCCAGAAGACCGCCCCACCCCTCTATGAGGCCTTGGGGATCTATTTACCCCTGATCACCACCAACTGTGCGGTGCTGGGGGTGGCCATCATCAATATCGAGGAGGGCTACGATCTCATCACCTCCATTTTTTTCTCCTTTGCCTCTGCCTGCGGGTTTGCCCTCGCCTTGGTGCTCATGGCAGGGATGCGGGAGCGCTTTGCCCTGGTAGGTATCCCCAAGGCCTTTGAAGGTACTGCCATCGGGCTCATTACCGCAGGTTTGATTGCCCTGGCATTCTCCGGGTTTGTGGGGTTGGGGTAGGTGAGTTTATTGGGTTACGGGGAGAGAAGACACCGAGGTGATTCGTTCAATTCGTTTAATTGGTTTTACTGGTTTTATTAGTTTCATTAGTTTGATTGGTTGGCCTCACCGATCCAGCCACCCGCTCCAACCAGTGAAACCAATAGAACCAATACAGGCTATTGCCCAAACGCAAATCCCTTTGAGCGGTCATTAAAACGTTTTTTGCCAAAAAACCTTTGGCGAAGTGGAAGATAAGCGATGTCAACTGTTTGAGCCCTAAAGGCGAGTTTTGACATCGCCTGGAGCGAGCCTTAGATTTATCAGAAAACGTTTTAGACCAAGTGAAAAGGGATTTCGGCAACAGCCTGAATAGAACCAATAAAACACGAGGTATTACATGCTCTCAGGAATGCTTGCCATTGCAGGAATCGGTCTGGTGGCCTCTTTTCTTTTAGGCATCGCCTCAAAGGTATTCTATGTGGCGGTGGATCCGATGGTACTCTCTATTGCCGAGGCCCTGCCCGGGGCCAACTGTGGGGCCTGTGGGTTTGCCGGATGCTCCAGTTGTGCCAAAGCCATTGCCAAGGGAAGAGCCACCCCTGATGCGTGTCTGGCCGGAGGCCCTGAGGTGAGCTTATCGGTTGCAGAGCTCATGGGAGTCACCATTGAGGTCAGAGAACCGGATATTGCCCGGCTCGGGTGCTGGTACACCCCTGAAGAGGCCGACACCAGGTTTACCTATGATGGGGTCACCGACTGCCGGGCAGCGTTGATGCTCTTTGGTGGCAGTAAGCTCTGTGAGATCGGGTGCATGAGCCTGGGGAGTTGTGTGGCAGCCTGCCCCTTTGGTGCACTCACCATTGGTGATGGGGGACTGCCTGAGGTGAATGAGTTCCTGTGCACCGGCTGTGGGAGTTGTGAGCAGATCTGCCCCAAACACATCATCCGCTTGAGCTCTGAGACGAGAAGAACCCAGCACACCTACCTCACCGATGAGTGCACAGCACCGTGTCAGAGGACCTGTCCCACAGGAATCGATATCCCCCACTATATTCACCTTATCACCCAAGGAAGATACCGGGAGGCCATCTCGGTGATTAAGGAGACTAACCCCTTTCCGCTGACCTGCGGCCGGGTCTGCCCCCACCCCTGTGAGCAGATGTGTCGGTTAGGCAAAGTGACTGAGCCAGTCAATATCAACCACCTCAAGCGCTTTGTGGCAGATATGGAGATGCACTCAGAAAGCCGTATCAGCCCCTATATGGCACCAAAGACCGGAAAGCAGGTCGCCATCATCGGGGGTGGCCCTGCAGGGCTCACCTGTGCCTTTTATCTGGCACGCTTTGGCCATAGCCCCACCATCTTTGAGGCCATGCCGGAGCTGGGGGGTATGCTCAGATACGGGATCCCCGAATACCGGCTCCCCAAGAAGATCCTGGACTGGGAGATCGAGGGAATCCTCACGCTCGGTGTAGACTTCAAGACCGGTGTTACCATGGGAGAGGATTTTACCCTCAAAGGGCTCAAAGATGAGGGCTTTGATGCCATCTTTCTGGGAACCGGGGCCTGGGATAGCCGCGGCCTCGGGGTTGATGGGGAAGATCTAGAGGGGGTTTTGCCCGGCACCCACTTTCTCATCGATCGGGGCCTGGGAAAGGAGACCCCGGTGGGTGATAAGGTGGCTATAATTGGTGGTGGCAATACCGCCCTCGATGCAGCCAGAACCAGCTGGCGTCTGGGGGCCAAGGAGGTAACGATTCTCTATCGGCGCTCTCGGGTTGAGATGCCTGCCAATGATATCGAGATTGAGGAGGCAGAGCGTGAAGGGGTGCTCTTCCACTACCTGGCAGCCCCTACCAAGCTCATGGGTAATAATGGGAAACTCACCGAGTTGGAGTATATCGAGATGGAACTGGGTGAGCCTGATGAGTCGGGCAGGAGGAGACCGGTACCAAAGGAGGGAAGTGAGAAGATCATCAAGGTAGATAATGTTATTGCTGCTATCGGTCAGTTTCCGGTGACTTCCTTTTTGAAAGATGAGGAGGTGGCCCTTACCCGGTGGGATACCATTGAGCTGGTGAATGAGGCAACTGGTGAGACCAACCTTGAGGGGGTGTTTGCCGGGGGGGATGCAGTCAGTGGGGCATCCATTGCCATTGAGGCAATTGGGGCTGGAAGACGTGCGGCCCGCTCTATCCACCAGTACCTGAGTGGGGAGAGGGTAAAAGCTCCCGAGCCGGCTATTACCAAAGAGGCGGACCTGCCTGATGTAGAGGAGCTCATCGGGGTACCAGCGAGTGAAAGAGTCAAGATGCCTGAGCTGAGTGTCGATGAGCGACGGGAGAGCTTTGATGAGGTTGAACGGGGGCTAGATGAGCAGTTGGCTACCCAAGAGGCAGCACGGTGTCTCAGGTGTGGGCTGATCTGTTACCGGAAGGAGGGGTAGAATACTAGTTTTGTGGATTTACCCTTGCAAATGAAAGAATTTTCAGGTATAAGTGCCATGTTGAAATGAAAGGAGGAGGAAAAGCTCATGAGAAAAAGTGTTGTTGTTCTACTCGGAGTTATCGTGTCTATAGTATTGTTTGTGGGTGTCGGCATCCTAAAAGCCACGGATGTCCCGGATGAGGTCTCTATCTATGCAGATACGATTAAGACACACAAGAAAGGACCGGTCAACCTGACCCACAAGAAACACAATGTGGACTACAAGATTGCCTGTACAGAGTGTCACCACGTGTATGAAGGTGGCAAGAATGTCTATAAAGAGGGAGACCCTGTGCAGAAGTGCGAAGCGTGTCATGATGCCGTGAAATCAGTTGGTAAACAAAAGAAACTCATGCTGGCTTTTCATGGGAACTGTCAGGGTTGTCACAAGGATTTGAAGAAGGCTGCCAAGAAAACCGGACCTACCACGAAATGTAACGATTGCCACGCTAAGAAAAAGTAATCCCTTCGAGGCTTCAAAAGGGGCATGATATCCATCTGAAAAAGAGGTAGCCAGTCGTTTGAGTATCGTGTGAGTGCTTCCCAAGGGCCGCCTTCTCATAGGGTAGACAAAACGCCGCTCTTTAGGTAATCCTCAAGAGCGGCGTTTTGTCTAATCCTTAGCCGTTAGTCCTCAACTTCTGTTACAGTAATAGCCTCGGACTCACACACCTCTACACAGCTCTCACATCCAATGCATTCCTCTTCATTGACGGGCACAGATTTTTCATCCTGCATCTCAAACACGTCTGATGGGCAAACATCGACACACTCCTCGCAACCAACGCATTTCTCGTTATCGACTTCTACCTTATACATAGCCTAATCCTCCTTGGTTAAATGGGTTAAATCGCTTTTTTTGCAGGCTATTTAACAAAGCAATACAGAGGTGTCAAGGGAAAAACTAAGGGTTGTCTACTGAAATTTCATGTAGAGTTTTCTGGATCGAGGTCCATCAAACTCACAAAAGAAAATCCCCTGCCACGTACCTAATTTGAGGTGTCCGGATTCAGCCAAAACCATTGCTGAATTCCCCACTAGGCTACTTTTGATATGGGCAGCGGAATTCCCTTCTCGATGTCGGTAGGCGGCCTCCCAGGGCACCAGTTTATCCAATGTTGTCTGGATATCAACAACCACACTTGGATCAGCACTCTCATTGATTGTTATTCCAGCTGTAGTGTGAGGCACATAGAGAAAGCACACCCCATCCTTCAGACCTGACCGCTGTAACTCCTCCTCTACCTTGGAGGTAATATCTATCATTTCCGAGCGATCTCTTGTCTTGATCCCTATTGTTGAAACCATGAAACGCTCCTTATGACAAGTTCTCCTTCTTTTCCTCGACTACAACCTGGTCACGGAATCCTTCTTCCTTGAAATACACAGTAATTGTCTCGTTGCCCGACGTCTCCCATTCCTTCGCCACATAATTAGCCTTTATCGGTAGCTCTCGTTGCTTCTCTCCCCTGTCCACAAGCACAGCCAGCTCAATCTTCTGTGGCCTACCGAAATCTATCAACGCATCCATGGCCGCCCTTGTTGTCCTGCCGGTAAACAGGACATCGTCTACTAAGATAATTATTTTATCATCTATGGAAAAAGGAATCTCCGTGCTCCCAAGTTTTGGGTTAGGGCCGATCCTCGTCCAGTCATCCCGATATAGATTAATATCTAGCACACCGGTTGGTATTTCCTCTTCATGTCCCTTGGTAACCTCCCGGCGCAAGCGCTGAGCCAAGAAAGCTCCTCCAGTCCTGATCCCAATTAAACAGATATCCTTTAAAGACTTATGTCTGGAATTTATCTGCTTCGCGATCCCTTTCAGGGCTTGTTTTATCTCCTTTTGATCAAGTATAACCTTCTTATTCCCCTTCACAGTCATTGCTTTTTCTCTTCTCTGAAAAATTTTTTATATATCAAAGAACAATCAAAGGTCAAATAGTTTTATCCAAGTTGCAGGGTAACGTCACAGTTCAGCATGCTTAAAAATCAACAGTTATGCTTAACTATGAGGAGGTCGTGGTAACTTATTGATTGCCTTGACTTTAGAAGGTTTTGATCTTAGTATGCCGTACTAATGAACGAACCTAAATTACCAAAAAATCCTGGAGACTTAGCTCCAATTCTCGATTATTCCTTTGAAGACCAAGAATTACTGTCTCAGGCCTTCCGCCACCCTTCTTACGTTTATGAAAAGGATGATCCAAGAGTGTCCGATAATCAGAGACTGGAGTTTCTTGGCGATGCAGTTATCAACCTTGCTGTCAGCCATCTGCTCATGGAATCCTTTCCTGAAATGAAGGAAGGGGAGCTGTCCAAATATAGGGCTTCTCTGGTAAGTGAAAGCGGTCTCTATCCTATCGCCTGTGAGTTGCGGATAGGAGATTATCTCCTCCTGGGAAAGGGAGAGGAACAAACCCAGGGCAGAAAAAAACCATCTATCCTAACCGATGCCCTTGAGGCCCTTATAGGAGCAGTTTATCTTGATGGCGGTTTTAGTGTTGCTCTCAGGGTAATAGCAAAACTCTTTAGCCCTGTATTGGATAAAATCAGCCTTGGTAACTCATTTATTGACTATAAAACAGACCTGCAGGAATACTCACAAGAGGCTGTTCAGTCAACTCCAGAATACCAGCTTGAAAAGGAAACTGGTCCAGACCACAATAAGACCTTCTATGTAGCAGTGTACCTGAGAGGAAAGTTAATGGGTAAAGGAAAAGGAAAGAGCAAAAAGGAAGCTGAACGGGAAGCAGCAAAGGAGGCCTTGGCTTGTCTAAGAAAATAAAAGGCCACTTTATCATACCCATATTTATCCCACACCAGGGCTGCCCCCATAGATGTGTTTTCTGTCAACAAAAAACCATAACCAATCGCTCAGAAAGCATTTGCACAGCAGATGATATTAGAAATCTAATCGAGCGAGCTGTACAGTCAAAACACTTTCATAATCAAAAGCCGAGAGAGATCGCCTTTTATGGTGGTACGTTTACATCTCTGCCCACTGCCTCCATGGAGAAAATGCTAAATGCTGTGAGGCCTTTTTTGGAAAAAGGCGTCATACAATCTATCCGTCTCTCTACAAGGCCAGACGCTCTGGATGAAGACAAGCTCAATATCCTTGAATCTTATGGTGTATCAACGGTAGAGCTTGGCGTACAATCCATGGACGACGAGGTTTTGCTCCTTTCTAATCGAGGGCATACATCACGTGAAACCGTTGATGCGTTCAGAGCACTGAGAAATAGAGGATTCAATGTCGGGACACAACTGATGCCTGGCTTGCCAGGAGACTCTCAAGATCTATTCCTGGAAACCATTGACAAGGTTATTGCCCTAAAACCTGATATGGCCAGGCTTTATCCAACACTCGTCATAAGGGGAACAAAACTGGCACAATGGTACAATCAAGGAAAATATGCACCAATGGGACTTGACGATACCATTAGTCTCTGCAAAGAGGCCTGTATACGATTAGAAAGTGCCGGGATTCCTGTTATCAGAATCGGGCTCATGTCTTCCCCATCCCTGCTCAAGAAAGGGGAGATAGTTGCGGGACCATGGCATCCATCCTTAGGATTTCTGGTTCGATCTGCCATTCACCTTGCAAAAGTGAAACCCTACCTACCCACCATGGAAAAGCCAACGAGTATTGTACTGTATGCGCCTAAAAGGGAGATACCATTAATCAGGGGTCACAAAAAGAGCGGTATCAGGCAAATCGAAGCTATGACAGGAGGCGTGATAAAAGAAATTATCTCCGACGATTGGATCCCTTGTGGAAAGGTAGCCTTCGAGATTGTATGATCTCCCTGAATAATTCCTCCCGGTGCTTTACCTGCATTGTGGCGTTCTCAAAAGAGACCCTCTCCTGCCTTTAGATTCCAACACGTCCTCAAGACTCAATATATACTGGATCTTCTCAAGGACAGAAAAAACAGAAGCTATGGTGGGTGCTAGTTACTCCTCGTGATGACAAATTGATTTAACTTGAGGAGACACTCCTTTATTGGCGAGTCAGGAAAGAGGTTGAGGCACCGGGCTGCACGATCTACATACTCTCGGGCATCGTAACGGCATCTCGCAATGGCACCATTACCCCGTACCAGTTCAGTTACCTCCCGGTAGTCGTGCTCTAAGGCATCTCCGCCTTTAAATAGATTTTCTAGCCTCTCTCGCTCCTGTTGCGGGAGGCAGGTGAGGGAATAGATCAGCGGAAGGGTAATCTTACCCTCTCTGAGGTCGCTGCCCATGGGTTTTCCGGTCTCTTCTACCGTAGCGGTATAATCAAACACATCGTCGATAATCTGAAAGGCAATTCCCATATTGAGCCCGAAGTCCTTAAGCGATTGAATATCGGCCTGCTCTGCCCCGGCCACGATACCCCCACCAGCGCAGGCAGCCGACATGAGTGCCGCTGTCTTGGCCGTAATGATACCCATATATTCTTTTCTAGTTAGGTCCCAATTATGGGTATTCACGAGCTCCAGGACCTGGCCCTCGGTCATCCTCGTGGCCGTATCAGCGAGGATCTTTAAGAGTTCAATGTGCTTTTTTTCAATAACCATCCGGGAAAATTTCGAAAAGAGAAAATCACCCACCAGGATCGCCATGGGGCTTCCCCACACCTTATTGGCTGATGCCCTTCCCCGACGCATCTGGGCATTGTCAATGACATCGTCGTGCAGGAGGCTCGCCGCATGCAGACACTCAAAGATGGTGGAAAGCGTGTACCTGTCACGGTCAGTGTAGTTGCAGAGCTCACAGGAGAGGACAAAAAACAGGGGCCTGAGTCGTTTGCCGGTACCGAGCAAGCTATACTGTGCAACCTCTTCTATGAGCGACACATTAGAGGTGAGCACCTTACCCAGCTCTTCATCGATCCGCTCAAAGTAGGGGGAGAATTGTCTTAAAACTGTGGGTTCCTCGCTCATGGTCTCCTGGCTACTCTTTTCCTCGCAAACAGATTTTGTACTACTTGTGGAAAGATAGCTAAATGATGCATGGTTGTCAAAACAATTATGCTCCTGGACGATTGATCCGATAAGATACTATGGAATCGTTATTCTTGGGCTCATATTGATCCATGTCATCCAAAACCTTTTTTGCGCCTACTTGATAGCCCAATACCCCTCACTGCCTGGAACTGATAGACTCACCAAAGAATTTATGAGCTCCAGATTATTTACTATTGATATTGACTTTTGTTTCTTATAAGGTCTTAGAAAATTTTGTTTGATAACAAAGAATATGCAAGCCGAAATGAGCCAGCCAGAGCTGGAGAAAAGATTTCTCCCTTTTGCAAGAAAGATGTCAGATGAGGGTATACCTCTTCTCATTATCGATACCTTTAAGTTTTACTATGGGAAGCTTCTGAGTGGCGAAAGGGGGTTCATATCCAGAGACGACATTGCTCCGGTTGGAAAAGATGAGATAGCTGATTTGGAGACGCTAGGCAGGTTCACCGAAGAGGGAGTTCGGGCACTTAAGGAGGCGGTAATAATCAAACTAAACGGGGGCTTGGGAACGAGTATGGGCCTGTCAAAGGCCAAGTCCCTTATTAAGGTAAAGGATGAATACAACTTTCTCGACATTATTGCGAGACAGGTTTTGAGCCTCAGAAAAGAACATGAAACAGACATACCTCTGGTACTCATGAACAGTTTTAGTACTGATGAGGATAGCACAAAATTTCTTGAGAGATACCCCGAACTAAGCTCTGACATTCCCCTGTCCTTTCTGCAGGATAAATTTCCAAAGGTCCTCAAACATGACCTCAGCCCTGTAGTTTGGCCTATGGACCCAGATTTGGAGTGGAATCCCCCTGGGCACGGGGACATCTATTGTGCATTGATCACCTCTGGCATGCTGAACAAGCTGATTATGAGAGGCTATCAATACGCCTTTATCTCCAACTCCGACAACCTCGGGGGCACAATGAATGTAGCAGCACTCGGCTACCTAGTCTCCAAGGACTTTCCTTTTATGATGGAGGTTGCGGAGAAAACAAAAGCAGACATCAAGGGCGGGCACATAGCCCGGCTGCGGCAGACTGGCGGACTCGTTCTCAGAGAGATAGCCCAGTGTCCTGAGGAAGAGATAGAGGAGTTTCAGGACATACAGGTGTATAAGTATTTCAATACAAATAATATATGGGTCAATCTCGTATTTCTAAAAGACCAGTTAAAAGAACCTGGAAACATTTTTAAACTACCGGTCATTGTCAATCCGAAGAGAATTAATCCTAGAGATGACTCATCCCCCGAGGTTTACCAAATTGAAACGGCTATGGGATCTGCTATCTCGATTTTTGAAAGGGCCGCAGCTGTAAAGGTACCAAAGACACGATTTGCTCCCGTCAAAAGGTGCCAAGACCTTGTTGCACTCATGTCGGATTGCTATGTGATGACAGAAGACAGCAGGGTTATACAAAACCCTCAAAGGCGACTTGGGGATATAAAGATCGATCTCGATGATAGGTACTACAGAAAGATAGACCAATTGCAGGAAAGATTTCCCCATGGTGTCCCCTCACTGGTTGACTGCAAGTCGCTTAAAGTGGAGGGAAATGTTTACTTTGGGAGGGGAATTATGATAAAGGGAGATGTGACTATTACCAATCCTTTGTCAAAACGGGTTTCAATCCCTGAAGGCACACTAATTGATAAAGATTTACTTTTTGACCAAAATTTGACATAAAATACATCATGCCAGATAGTGACCTCCAGAATATTGAAAAGACAATCAAGGCAATCCAGAACATTGGTATTATGCTCGATGGTGCCAGTGAATTTGTATGTGAAGAAGGGGTGCTTAGGAGATTTTCAGGGTATATAGGAGCCTATCTCAAGAAACTCGAAACAGATATCGTCTCCCTTAAGAAGAAATTTCCAGGAAAGTTCCCAGAAACACCAGAACTGGATAGTTCGTTATCAAGGATTAAAGGTATTGCTAAAACGCTCAGAAGAGGTAAAAGTGATGTTCAAGAAAAATGCCGAGGCGGAGATCTGGGTCGTGAATTAACCACAGAAATCATCGAGTTAAGAACTAGTGTCCAAGATATCTCGCAGACTGTTAGTGGTAAGGTTTCGGGATACTCAATTACTGACAGAATTGCAGGCCAGGGAGGGAAAGTAGCATCAGCGCTCTATTACCTTTCCCCTTTCGCCCCCGTTCCACGGAAGGTTATTCTCGCGGCGCTAACGGTCGCTCTTATCGGTTTTGGCTATCTTTTCTTTACCATGGAATCGGAAGATGCCTTGATTCAGAGCATCAGAGATGATGTTGCCTTCCTGCAAACGCAAAAAAAGGCGCTTTCCGCGAAAACGCAGGAACATAGGGAGATCAAGGCAGATATTAAGATCCTTGATAAACAAAATCTGAATAGGAAGGATAAAATCAAATTGCTCAGCCTATCGGTGGAGGAACGGAAAATCGCGGAATTCATTGAAAAGACTGCGGTTTCAATAGAAAAAAGAGAAACAGAGTTGGCGGGAAAAAATAAAAGGTTAGAAGAGCTCCAAAAAAAATCATTCTTTCACAAGTTATTGAAGAAGTAGGGGAGAGCTAAAACTGCAGATTTTAGAGTCACAACAACAGATAATCGACAACTATTACCTCATATCATGAAGCGATAGAAATCAGTCTTTCCTCTCTTTATTGCCAAAACAGACCAGTCATTACAACCTCTTGTTACCCGGACACTTTCTGATTGATCAGAAGGGGTATCACTGTAAGCCACCGTTATGGCGGCAGCCAACTCTATGCCTTCCATAGAGAGATTCCCGGTTGCCACAACGGTGGGTCCGGGAAATGACTCAACTCGAAACATCGTATCTGCTTCCTTTCTCAAGGAGCTAATCACCTCATTTTCTTTCTGGTTTCGGCCCACCACGATCTTCGCGTTTTCGCTCAGCCTAAAATGTCTTCCCCACTTCAGAAGTTCTACATCTCCCCTTGAGAAATCCGGGTTTGAAGATAGGAGGTCTTTGAGACGGCGGGAAAACACCTTTTCAGTTAGAAGACATCCCCCAGCAGGAGCCGGGTAGTCTTCTATACCAAATTTCTTGGCCAATTCAATCTGCGGCTGCCGAGAACGCCCTGAAAGCCCTAATAGCCTCTCTCTCATCACCCAGCCTTTCCTTTCAGGAAGGGTTTCCGGCAATCGTTTTGCTGAAAGGGGCCTGAGGATAAGATCTTTGAACCCCGACCCATGAGAGATAGTGGAAAGGGATCGTAGGTTCTGCGACATAGGGCGTTGGCCTACGACCTCTCCACTTATGATAAAATCCGCCTTTTCATCTTTCAACATCTCACCCACTATCTTGAACATCAGCTCATGGCAATCGATACACGGATTTAAGCCTTTTCCATAGCCGTGCCTTGGGTTAAGCACTATCTGGATGAGCCTATCCGTGATGTCCACGACCTTGAGAGAAAGCCCAATATAGGGTGCAGACCGGGCAGCCTTGTCTGAGGAGAAAAAAGGGGACTCAAAACAGATGCCAACAACATCAAGCCCTTGCTCCTGGATGAGTTTAACAGCCAAAATGCTATCCAGGCCACCCGAAAAAAGAGCTAAAGTCTTCATAAAATCAGCTCTCTTGAGTTATTGCAACTTAACAGGCCGTTGCCCAAACGGAAATTCCTTTGAGCGGTCATTAAAAAGTGTTTTCCCAAGAAATCTTGGCGAATCCCGACAAGTCGGGAAAAAAACCTTTTAGACCAAGTGAAAAGGGATTTCGGCAACAGCCTGTTAAGAATCAGTGTATCAAGGGGCTACCATGAGTAAAGGATTATCAATCCGTTTCCGCTTTCAGTTGGTTATCACAAGGCGCTATCTATCGCCAGATCCCTGCCAAATAAAAGACCAGTCCTACCAGTAGTCCCACGGCAAATTTAATAATCTTCACGAAAACAAAACTTCTCTTTGATTCTGCCAGTAATGGGAGCATTCCATGACCATCCTGAACAACAGAGCTAGCCAAAAGAATACCAAAGGGGATTGCCCCTTGTGCAAACAGGGTTACAAATATCATATGTGGGCCAGATTCCGGAATAAGTCCGATAAGACACGCAATCAACATAACTGTCAGATAATTTGCCTTAATCCAGCTGCCCAACTCTAAGTAACTTATTAAAAGATGCATTACCAACAAAGCGCCAAATGTCCACAGAAATACCCTTGGGATATGAACCTTCACTATATGTTCCCAGAGATGCTTTTCCAGGAAATGTTCCGGAACAGTGGAGACTATAAAAAGAGCAAACAGAGAGGCTATGAGCAGCGTTATCTTGATCCAGTTCCATTCTGTTGGCCCTAATCGATTAAACGTTAACCCAGTAATAAATAACACCAAGACGATTATTAACAGTCCGCGCTGGAGGGTAAGATTCTTCAGTTGACTTACTATCTCATGCCGTGGAAAACAGGTGCACTCATTCTCATCATGAAATTGCAACTGACGATTCAGCTTTGCTATCAGAACAGAGTCAGGTTTGAATAGGATATCGGTTACAAAGCCCGCCACGATTCCGAATACAAATAGAATTACAAATATAAGAAGTGCCTTTCCCGGAAACATCGAGAGCATTACATAGGCCTCATCCCCACTGGTTGCGATCATCACGGTCACCAATGCACCAAACTTTACTACATTGTGGGAATAGAGGGCAACAACCGTGAATGCACCGAGACAACCAGGTGTGGCACCAAGGAAGGCTGACAAAAGATATTGACTCCATCTTGACTTTTGTAGTGAATTTTGCCAATCCCCTTTGGTCTGAACATTGACATACTCTATTATGAGCATCATTACAAAGACAAAACCGGTAATCATTAAGGCGTGTTGAAGGGTTTCTATGATCATCTGCACTCCCTGGTCTATTTGGGATCTCGACTTCTTTTTCGCAGCTTGTTCAGTTCCTTCTCTTTATCCTCGATAACTGCCTCTAAATCCTCAATGACTAACATCTGTTCTGGACGGACAGAATGAGCTGGAAGGGAATCTTCTCGATCCTTCAATTCTGCCTTAAGCTCATCTATCTCTCTTTCTAGATCTTCCTCTTTGCCCATAGCCAAGAGACCCTTCAAACGAAAAAGGGTCGTGTTCTTCTCCTGCATCCACCCTTATACCCCTCATGTCATAATACTCATGGATTTGCCCATATCCAGTTCGTTTAATCTTCTCGCCCTGATCTTTGGCTCTAGGACTTCTTTAAAAAACCGTAGTGCCTCCTCAGCATCATCGTCCATGAGTATGGCCTCCATCTTCATAATCTCTTCATGTAAGATTTCAAGTACCACTTTGCCCATGTCAAGCCTCTTCTATGAAAAGGCCATTCCTTGAATCAAAAATGGAACGGCCGATTTGTTCCGGATATTTGTCATTACCTGGTCATTGGTGTCCCACATTTGGGGCACTGAACCTCATAACACGGAGAGCCCTGCTGATGGGCAACCTTGAAACCACAATTTGGGCAAGCGCATTCTCCCCCTGCTCCGAGTCCACGGCTACCACCGCGTCCAAGGCCTCTTCTGGTTCCCGGGCCCCTTCCGGCAGGTCCCGTGCCATCTCCTCTCGGCATCCTAATCGCCTCCTCTCCGATTATTGTACAACAGTTATTATGTAATTATGAACAGGAGATGTGTCAACCCAGACAAGATTGCCGGGTTTCTCTGATCTCCCTTTTCTTCAACAAAAACTATAGATTCTTCTTAAGACCCCCCCCCCAATCCTCTGCGATAATGCTTCCACTTCTTTTCCAAGCGGTTTTAGAACTGGTCTTGTTCTCTGTTGCACTGTTGGCAATTTCCCTCCATATATAACTCAATTTTTGAAATATTAAAGCCATGATCCCGACCTACCCTCTCCACGAGTTTTCGAATTGGCAGGCTCTCAAACTCTGTAACCTTACCGCAAGACCTGCACACCAGATGCTGATGATCAGTCGATTCCTTCACCTCATAATGACAGTATACCTGCCCTAGTCTCCTCTCCTGGACCAGACCCAACTCCTTGAACAGTTGCAGGGTGCGATACACTGTAGCCAGGCTTATAGACTCATTTTTCCTGCTGGCCCGCCCATACAGTTCCTTGGCGCTGATATGTCCACCTGCTTTCTTAATTAGGCTTAAGAGTAACTTGCGCTGAGATGTTACTGGCCTACCTGAAAATTCTTTCTTGTTTTTGCGAATGTTTCTCATTCTCATATCAAAACCCAAACCACTTTTCTCTCCCACTGTCAACTATTTTCAGTAAATTTATTAAGCTTAAGGATATTATTTGCAAGGAGGAAACGGATCTCCTTGATCAACAAAAACATACCATCCGTTAGCACGTGTTACCATTGACAGAGCCATGTATCTCTGTTATCTGTGGCATACACGATTACCACTGATTCTCAATGTATGGATAGAGATTATGAGGGCATTCGGACCAGTTCCTTCAAGGCGATTGGGTCAAAGTTTGGGGATAAACAACATACCCCCCAAGGTTTGCACCTACTCCTGTGTCTACTGCCAAATTGGGAAAACACAACACTTGAACTGTGAGCGACGGGCATTTTTTCACCCAGATGATTTGGCACAGGAAGTCGCAGAAAAGGTTACTCAGCTCAGAAAAAGGCAGACAAAGATAGATTATTTGAGTTTTGTCCCTGATGGGGAGCCGACCCTGGATATCAACCTAGGTGAGCATATTGAACGTCTCAAGCCACTCAACATAAAGATCGCGGTTATCACGAACGGCTCTCTCATCACCATCGAGGATGTGAGAGCAGACCTGCAAAAGGCTGATCTTGTTTCATTGAAAGTTGATGCTGCCAGCAGGAAAGCCTGGATCAGATCTGACAGGCCGCACAGATCACTGGATCTGAACTCAATACTACAGGGAATGCTGGAATTCAGGGCCAACTTTGGCGGTGAGTTAATCACCGAGACCATGCTGCTTAAAGGAAAAAATGACAGCGTTGAGGAAATAAGAGGGATTGCTAAGTTCTTGACCTCACTACGTCCAGAGAAATCCTACATTGCCATCCCGACCAGACCACCGGCAGTAAAGGGCGTGACGCCTGCGAGCGACCGCGTCCTTAATCAAGCTTACCAGATCTTCAAGGAGACCTTACCTCACGTGGAATATCTCATCGGGGCCGGGGGAAGTGAATTCGGTTTCAGTGGTAATATCGAAGAGGATCTGCTTGGCATCACCTCGGTTCACCCCATGAGAGAACATGCTGTCAAGGAATACCTGAAAAAGGCGGGGGCAGATTGGGGCGTAATAACCAGTCTCCTAAAAAAAGGTACTCTCGTGCAAATCGAATATCAGGGCGAGAATTTCTATCTAAGAAAACCGCCAGGAAGGTCCTAATTATTCGTCTGAGAGCCATTGTGCAATGTTCATCCTTCGACAGCTCCTTTCTGCCTTCTTTCAGTGCCGCGTTTCATTGAGAAGAAATCCTTCTCAACTGGGCTATCGCGGCTTCCAAAACACCAACCGTGTAATCTACTTCTTCCGCTGTATTCTCTCTGCCTAAGGAGATCCTTATGGATCCACGCGCAAGTTCCGGTGAGATTCCCATTGCCGATAATACGTGAGAAGGTTCCGGATCACCGGTCGTGCAAGCCGAACCCGAAGAGGCTGCAATGCCTTTGAGGTCTAAATGAAGGAGAATTGATTCGGCTTCAACCGAGGAAAAGCCAACCGAGCTGGTGTGAGGAAGCCTTTCGGCCTGAGCGCCATGGATCTCAACCCGATCAATCCGATCTAAGAGTTCCGATTCCAGTTTGTCACGCAAACAGGAAACCGTTACCCGATAGGTATCAATTTCATCAACCGCTATCTTTAAGGCCTGAGCGAAACCCACAATTGCCGCAATATTCTCAGTACCTGGCCTTAATCCCCTCTCATGATGACCACCTGCGATGATAGGAGAAAGCTCAGTTCTATCCCTCACGTAGAGCCCACCGATGCCTTGAGGGCCATATATTTTGTGCGAGGAAACCGAAAGCAGGTCGATGCACATTTCCCTTACATCTATTGCGCTTTTTCCAATCCCCTGAACAGCATCGCAATGAAATAGAATCCCATTTTCTCGAGCAATACCGCTTATTTCTGCAACCGGCTGCATAACACCAGTTTCATTATTGGCAAACATCAGGCTGATAAGGACGGTGTCTTTTCGAATGGACCTCTTGACCTCATCGGGGTCAACTCTCCCCTGACGATCTACCGAAAGGTAGGTTGTTCTGAAGCCAGCTCTTTCTAAGGCCTGGCATGTCTTCAATACAGCATGGTGCTCGACAGATGAGGTGATAATATGGCCTTTACCCCTGTGATAGGCGATTCCGCGGATTGCGAGATTGTCAGATTCTGTTCCACCGCTCGTAAAAATGATCTCCTCTGGCCTAGCAGCTATGGCTTCGGCTGCTATTACCCGCGACCGTTCCAGCGCCTGCTTTGCGAGTCGACCGTAGTGATGAGGGCTCGAAGCATTACCGAATGCGTCCGTTAGATAAGGTTTCATAGCCTCAAAAACTCTAGGATCCAAGGGAGTAGTGGCATTGTGATCAAGATATACCCTTCTCATGAATTCGCTCAGCCTAGGTCTTTTGCTTTCCTCAAATAGTCATTTATGGCCTCCTGCAACGCCTTGATACCTAACAGTGAACAGTGCTTTTTTCGCTCCGGTATGCCACCCACGGATAAAACGACATCATCGTCTGTTATCATCAGTGCCTCATCCGTGCTTTTCCCCTTAGCCAGTTCTGTCACCATACTGCTGGTGGCAATGGCACCCGGGCAACCATATGACTTGAATTTTATGTCAACGATTATATTGCTATCGACTCTTATATGAACCTTCATCTGGTCGCCGCAGGTAGGGTCTCCCACAACTGCCTCACCATCGGGGTTTTCCAATTCACCTACATTGCGGGGATTCGTGAAGTGCGCAATGACGATCTCGTTGTAGAAGAGTATGGGCCCCGCAGGGGGTGAACCAGGCGCTGGAGGTTTTTCAGGCAAATCTTTGGAAGACTCTTCGGTCATTACAACTTCTCCTCTCATCTCGCCGTGGGATAGATCATCCCTTATCCATCAAAACCGATACCATCAAAGAGGTCTTTTCCATTACATATTTCCGGTATCTAACTAGAACTGAGAGAATACCTCCCCGAGAACAGCTGAGAATGGTCAGGGCAAAAACATCTGCATTCTTTATCTGCTTGTCCAGGGATCGTAATGCATTGTCCTGAGTGGATATTGGCAAAAGCCAAGGAATCTTGAGTGTTATGCCCCTTACTGGGAATCTCCTTGGCAGAATGGGTAAGCAGTATTTAATTCCACATTGTGTAATCTACAGCAAGATGACCCAATAAATCCTGGGTCTAGAGTCGAGTAAAGATCCACCGTCGCTGAGGCTGCACTCACTTTACCAAAGCCAGGAAAAACAATTGGTACAGGTTTCAATTTTCGCTTTTAGCATTGCTGTCCTGGCGTTTCAATGCCCGCTGCGCGTTCCTTCACCCGGACAGGGTAGTTTACCACAGCAGGTTCTACCGCTCGGTCGCTAAGGAGCGGTGAGACAATTGAAGCAACGGCGGGAAGTTTATGCAATGCGGTGCTATCGCAATGTTTACATCACAAGCGGTCACTTCGGCGACCGACTCCCACCATAGAATCCGACACTTTCCCACAGTTGCCACAGTGGTATTCGTAGGTCGCCAGAGGCCACCTTGTCTAACCTGTCTCTCGGTATCGAAGGCACTTCTCTCAACAGTGATCGTGGCCTCCCGGGTGATCGTGTTGGCATGCCTCTACTCCACTTATCTCTCCTCTTAGATAGGCCTGAAGAGTATCTCCGGCATTACCCGCTGCTCCACTGACAACCTCTATTCCCAGACTCGCAAACAATTCGATTGCCCTCGGCCCGATGCCCCCGGCAATCATCACATCTGCTCCCTGTTCATTGATGAATTTCGGAACCATCCCGGGAACATGGTTATGATAATAGGGGTTTGTTACGCTGTCGGTCTTGACAATTTCGTCGCCCTCAACATCTACAATGAGATAGTAAGGGCAACGGCCAAAGTGCTGGCTGATCTGACCACTGAGTCCCTGATTATCTTCAGTTGCTAGCGCTATCCTTCTCATTTCTTCACACCTCTTTCACTAGTTTATTTTTTGTGCCCTTCCCTGCATTCTAATGCCTGGCCCCCCTTTACATTGCCTGCCCTGTATCCAGGTCAAATCGAGCAGCCAGCTTTCCCCATATCTCCACAACCGCCTGGACGGCCTGGGAGTTTCCATCGTACTCTATAATGGTCTGCTTTTGGACCATGGCCTTCGTGAATATGGGATCAAAGGGAATCTTCCCCAAAATGGGCAACCCCCGTTCCTGTGCGTATTGTTCGATTACCCCAGTCATATCCGGATTAAGATCGTATTTGTTGATACAAATGCTGGCCGGGATCTCAAAATGGTTGGCTAACTCAACCACCCTGTCCATATCGTGGTGACCAGAGAGGGTCGGCTCGGTCACAATGAGTACCGCGGTAGCACCTGCTATTGATGCAATAACCGGACAGGCCAGCCCCGGGGGCCCATCAGTGAGGATGAGGTTGAGGCCCCTTTTCTTTGCGAGCTCTCTGGCCTCCTTCCGGGTGAGCGTCACCAGCTTCCCGGAATTATCCTCGGCAATGCCGAGTCTGGCATGTACCATGGGTCCACAGCGGGTATCGGATATGAACAATTCACCACAGGTCTTAATGGGAAAATCTATTGCATCTTCCGGACAGAAATAGACACACACCCCACATCCTTCACAGTCAATAGGATCTACCTTATACTCCGGGCTAATGGCATTAAAGCGGCACAGGTCCCTACACAGACCGCACTCAGTGCACTTATCCGGATTTATTACAGCCCTATGCCCCTCTTGAAAATCCTGCCGCTTTCTTATCTTCGGCTCCAGGATGAGATACAGATCGGCGGCGTCTACATCAGCGTCACAGAGGACCTTATCGTTGGCCAGAGATGCAAAGCCACCCAGCAAACTGGTCTTGCCGGTTCCACCCTTGCCGCTTACGACAATAAGCTCTTTGATGTCACGATTCCCCTGCATGTTTTCTAACTTCCTCGTAAAGCTGAACGAATTTGTCCTTCCAGTCAGGCAGCTCTTCCACTAGAAGTTTTCCGTTAGAGTAGATCTGCGCTATGAGGCGGTCAAAGGGTATCTCCATAAGAATAGGAATATTCTCTTGCTCGGCATATTCAGTAACCTTAGTATCACCCAGATCTGAGCGATTTATTATGATCCCATGAGGGACGTTGAGGATCTTAACCATGCCAACGGCGAGCTTCAGATCATTGAGGCCGAATGGGGTAGGTTCGGTTACCAGGATCACAAAATCGGTGCCCTTTACTGAGCTGATCACCGGGCATGAGGTCCCCGGCGGGGCATCGATTATGTTTATCTTGTCCGGTTGAACAGCAACCCTGACCCTTTCAATCACGGGAACCGCCATCACCTGGCCAACAAAGAGGCGACCATGGGAAAATTCGAGACTATCCCTGTGACCACCCTCAAAGACCCCCATTTGTCTGTCTATTTCAGTAATTGCATCTTCGGGGCACACCTCCACACATCCGCCACAACTGTGGCACAATTCATGAAAGGTTAAGACAGATTTGCCCACAACAACAATGGCCTGGAACTGACAGATATCCTGACATCGCCCACACAGGGTACATTTATCCATATCCACCTGGGGCACTTTTAGGCTCACCCTTTCAGTGTATGTAACCTCTGGTTGAATGAAAATATGGTCATTTGGCTCTTCTACATCACAATCCAGAAGGTTTACACCAGGACCCAGGGCCACTGCCAAGTTGGTAGCTATTGTTGTTTTTCCGGTTCCACCCTTTCCGCTTGCAATGCTTATAATCATTTTTGAGTGCCTAAAGTGAACTAAAGTGTCCGCCCGCATCGCAAGCGAGAGCGGTGCGGGCAGGCCTAAAGTTATAAGTGCCTACTGCTCACTTCTTACTGCCTAGCAGATAATCGTCACTTCGAAAGATTAGCAACATTATCTACAATCTCACTAAACATTTTAGTATAGGGCAGATCCTTCTTATCCATCCATGCCATGCTCCCCCTATCACCTTCCAGAACAATATCTGGTTCCAGAGGAAGGCTTCCCAGCAATGTTAGCCCTGCCTTTTTGGCAGTTATAGCTCCACCATCTGTCTTAAAGAGATCAATAGTTTTCCCACAGTGAGGACATCTTAATCCACTCATATTTTCAATCAAACCGAGGATCTCCATATTAACCTGATGACAGAAATTTATTGATTTTCGAACGTCGGCAAGGGAAATCTCCTGGGGTGTGGTTACAATGATTGCTTTGGTGTCTGGTATGACTTGGGCAACCGTTAAGGGTTCATCTCCTGTGCCAGGAGGTGAATCGATGATAAGATAATCCGAATTACTCCAGGCAATGTCGGAGATAAACTGCTTAATCACCCCTATTTTCAAGGGTCCTCTCCAGATCGTTGCAGTATCCTTGTCTCCAAGGAGGGACTCTATTGACATAACCTCCATATTGGGCAAATACTTCAGAGGAATCCCTTTGTTACTTTGACCAGCCGACAGTATCTGTCCTGTAAGGCCGAGGAGCCGAGGAATGCTTGGACCGTGTAAATCCACATCCATTAGTCCGACCTGGGAACCCTTTTTGGCCAGCCCAGCAGCAAGATAGGCAGCGATAGTGCTCTTGCCAACACCACCTTTTCCGCTCAATATCAATAGCTTGTTTTTGAACCCCTTAAGCTTTTCCCTTATCTCTGTATCCTGGGCCTCCATCATAACCTTTCGACCTTCCAGTGTTTCACCTCTTGCTTTTTCTTGTTGTGCCATTATGATACTTTCTCCTCTTCCCAGATTTTTCGTTCAAAAAACGAAAAAATTGAAATAGTCTTCCTACCATAGGTACTGCGCCTGTTTCCGAAAGGCGATGTCTCAACTCGCCGAAACAACTCACCCGTTCAAAACTCTTTGAGGGAGTTTTTATCGGCTCTTTAAGGCTCGGCATCAGCTTACTGGCTAACTTATTTGGGGGGGTTGTTAATCTCAAGGTAAGGATCATGATCACCACTCAAGCGTTCAGCTCTGTGGTGAATATCTCTCCTGAACCTCTATGCCTTGCCTAACAATTATCAGTCAACTTCAGTAACGGTGATCGCCTCCTGTTCACAGACCTCTACACAGCTTTCGCACCCAATACACTCCTCTGCATTAACAGGAACCGATTTTTCATCCTGCATTTCAAAGACTTCTACAGGACAGACATCCACGCACTCATCGCAGCCTATGCATTTTTCTTCATCAACCTCTACCTTGTACATATCCCAACTCTTTCTCCATTTGGTGTGTAATGACGAGTAACAGATAATCCTTTCCTTAGAAATGTCAAGGTCTTTTTATCAGGCCAACAGATCGCTGTACTTGGCAGGCAGCTACTTGGTCGCTTTCTCTAACTCCTTGATCCTTGCATCGATCTGGTCCATCTGCTCCTTGAGCATCTGGGCTTGTTCCCTTAAAAATGCTATCTCTTGCTCTGGCGCCATAAGTGGGCCGAATGGTGACATTCCTGGCCCTCCAAATCCTCCCAGAGGGGGGTAATAGGGCATCTGCGGCATCCCTCCGTAGGGATAACCCCAGCCACTTGCCATAGGATAACCCATTCCCATGGGCGGTCCCCAAGGAGAAAACCATCCCGCATGTGGATAAGATCCGTAATACATATCATTCTCCTTTTTTCAATTACTGTCTATTAATAGGGATAGCCATACTGGTATCCTCTCTCCATGCCATAAGGAGCAGGAGGGATAGATGCTAGTGCCCCATAGGCCCAGCACCTGGGTAGGCCTCCTTCTTCCTAACCTGCACAGGGACACAGGTGTGAAAATCCCCAAAGGCCTAATCCTCTGCCGTAAGGCATAACAACACTTCCTCTACACCTTAAACGATGATTCCAGTTGAGCAGTCTTTGCAGATAATCCAAGACTGCTCTCAAGGCCTAGTCACAGAATTTACCACGATCCTCTGCCTCTGCCAAATCCTCTTCCAAATCCTCTACCAAATCCATAAGCACCGTAAGGAGACGCCCCGTATGGAGGATAATAACCGGCTCCATAAGGCGGCATGTAACCGTAACGGCTGCCATAAGGATAAGCTCCCATAAAGGGTTGTCTTGCTCCGGCATAATAGGGGTTACACCATCCCCTGCCACCTCCGGTCATAGGACCCATTCTTCGGGGTCCGGTTCCATCGAATCCTGGCATCTCATTCACCTCCTTTCTATCTCCTGATTATGGAAAGCGGGTACCTCGTCTTCTCCTACCTCGGCCGTGTCCTCCTCCGGGGCCTTTACCCCAATGGCCGGGGCGACCAGGCATCAGAAATTGAATATCAAACAAATTCCCCTTCAAAAAGGCCTGCAAAACATCCTCTACCGATCCAGATATCCAGGGAATAAGAGTGATACCTGCGGAAGTTATCATGTAAGCAAGAGGTCTTGAAATAGCTCCACAGATGAGTGTATCAACTCCCAACCCGGTAAGTGTCATGGTCTTACTGGGAGGAAAATGCTCACTGATATCCGTCTCAAATCGGGAATATTCCCCTCCCTCTTCTATCTCCACCACTAGTAATCTTGATGCCGTATCAAAAACAGGCGACACCCTCCCATTCCACGTTGGTATGGCAATTTTCATTCTTGCCTTTATGTCTCTTGGCAATGGAGGAATCTATTTTTCCAGATCCTTTATACGGGACAGGATCGAATTAAGCTGATCCCGGAGAGCCTTTGCCTCTTCCTTAAGTGTGCCAAGCTCTTGATCAGGAGATGCGGGAGGGGCAGTCTGATTTGGGCCATATCCTGCTTGCATGCCCGTGCCACGGCCCATTCCTCCGCCCATTCCTCTGCCCATGCCCATGCCACGGCCCATTCCTCCGCCGGGAAAGGAACTTTGGCCGCCACCCCTACCCATTCCGTAGTGATCGGGGACATTAGCTTGGTCAGTGGGTAATAGCTCGCCCTTTTTGTATCTATCAATCGCCTCTCTAATGGAGCCACTAACACCAACAATTACCTTAAGGCCCGCAGCACCAAGAGTTCTACTAGCATTGGGGCCAACATTTCCTGTTATAACCACACTAGCGCCTTTGGAGGCGATAAATTGACCTGACTGAATGCCTGCTCCCCCGCCGAGAGACATACTCTCGTTTTCAAATGCCTCGAAAGTCATATCATCTGGGTTAACGATTAAAAAATACGCGCATCTACCAAATCTTGGATCTATCTCTGAGTCAAGATCCGTTCCCGTTGAACTCACAGCTATTTTCATAATTTCAACTCTTCTTAAGTTGTTATTGAATCTTCACTTCCTAACCAGTGCATTTCCCGTGCCACAGTCAGGTTATTTTCTTGCGAGAGTATAACACATTGATATTTAAATAAATATTTGATTCGTGCAAAACCTTATATAAAAATAGGATAGAAAAGATGTAACAGTATTATAACATATTCAGAGGAAATGTTCTAATTTTGGAACATCAGAGTGGGGCTCCGCCATGCTGGCCAGCTTTGTCTTGAGGCTCGCTGTGGAAGTAATTGAGGATATTTTTCGCAACTGATTGATTGATCCCGGGCACTTCCGTTAACTCTGTAAACGCCGCGCTTACTACAGACTGAAGGTCTCCAAAATGTTTGAGCAGTAACTTTTTTCTCTTTGGCCCGATCCCGGGAATTCTATCCAGCTCGGACCTAGTTAACTTTTTCTTCCTTCTTTTTCGGTAATAACTCACAGCCCTCCGGTGCGTCTCATCTCTTATACGCATAAAAAGAGACAGGACTGGGTGATTGCGCGCAAGGTTAAGGGGGTTTTTCCTGTTTGGAAGATATATTTTGTCCAAAGCCCCCGGTCTTCCTCGATCAGCTTTCGCAATGGAGATAACATCAGGTGGGTTCTCAAGGCCAAGAGCACCCAACGTTTTTAAGGCTACCGCCAGATGACCCTTTCCACCATCTATGACAAAAAGGTCAGGCGGTTTGCCCTGTTTCAGTCTTCTTTTCATTCCCTCTGCAATCATGGCATAATCATCTATCCTCTCCACCTCTTTTATCCGGTAGTTACGATAGCCGGATTTTTGCGGCAGCCCTCTGACAAAGGCGACTATGGAGGCTACGGCAAGATCACCTTTGAGATTAGATACATCTATCGCCTCTATGTGTACTGGCTTGCTTGTTAAGTGCAATAACGATTTTGCTTCCTCAAGAAGAGCAGACTCATGAGTTTTTTGTCGTCTTAACAGTATATTGTCAGCGTTCACCGCAGCCATGTGGGCAAGCCGTCTCTTATCTCCCTTGGAGGGAACCGAAATAGATACCTTTTTCCCAGCCATCCCCGTCAACCATTCAGAGATCAGTTTTCTGTCATCTATTGCATCTGATAGGATTATGTCAGGGGGAAAAAATTGTTTCTCTCGGTAATATTGTTTGAGGAAGGCCTCCAGTATTTCACTTGAATGCTCCCATGCTCCACGTATAGAATAACTTCTGGTTCCAACGATGGAACCACCCCGCACCAAGAGAATCACCACCTCTGCTTCTTTACCAGAGTAAGATAGTCCGATAATGTCTTGATCTTTCATCTTGCTGGAAACTACTGTTTGCTTTTCCACGGTTTTTTCTATAGCCCTGATTTGATCTCTTACCATGGCAGCCTTTTCAAAATTGAGCTCCCTCGAGGCATTTTCCATCACCTTCTTCAGTTTCGAGATTAATTCCTTGTTCCGTCCCTCCAAAAATAACCTTACCTGATCAACTAACTCCTGATAACCCTCTCCGCTCACATCCATACAACAGGGTGCCAGACACCTGCCGAGCTGATAATTCAGACAAGGTCTTGACCGCTTGGGGATCTCCTTGGTAGTACATTTTCTCAAAGGAAAGATAGGGCCTATCAAATGCAGAGTGGAACGTACCTCTGACACAGATGGAAACGGGCCGAAATAGAGAGCCCCGTCATTTCTCATCCTTCGTACAATAGTCAAGCGAGGATACCTGTTATTGATATCCAGCTTAACGAAAGGATAATTGGCATCATCCTTTAAATCTACGTTATACCTGGGCCGGTATTTCTTTATGAGATTCCCTTCAAGTATCAAGGCCTCGGTTTCGGTACCAGTTATGATATGATCTATTGTTTGGGCATTCCTGATAATGTACGCTAACTTACGGGACTGATTACTGCCCTGGGTGAAATAGGAATTGATGCGTTTCTGTAAGTTTTTGGCCTTGCCAATATAGATTATCTTTCCAGACTTATCCTTGAAGAGATACACTCCTGGTTTTTGAGGGAATTCTTTGATGCTATCACTACTCAGCATTGTTCAATCCCATACATGAAGGTACCGCTTATTGCCAGTTGCCAATTGGCACGTGCTGAGGTATTGTGAGGAGCCAAAACACTCTTTGCCTATGGGAACCTCATGACCTCCCTAGAGCCCGAATGATCACCCACTATTTTTATGAAAACACCTTTGAACCATGCCAACCTATTGTATATTAATATACTATAATTTTTAAAATTGTGGGTACCAAAGAAATTTTCTTAGTATTCCACGGAAAAATATATTAGAAACTAACTGGTCATTTTGATTGATGAAGGGAACCATATCAGGAGATTCAAAGATGACGTTACACCCAGAGAGGATCAATAACTTAAGGCCTGACCAGTATCGGGACATCCTGACAAGATCACGCACAGATGTTACCTCAATTCTTGACGATGTAAGAGAGATCGTCAGAGATGTCAGAGAAAATGGTGAACAGGTGTTCCTTGATTACTATAGAAAGGAATATAAATCGGATCTGACCCCAAAAGACCTGGAGGTCAGCAAGGAAGAGGTAGCGGAAGCCTATCGTCATGTTGATTCAAAGGTGATCGATGCCCTCAACCTTGCTGCCCAAAACATAACCAAGTTTCATCAGGCACAGGTGGAAAGAGAGATGTGGTCTGTTGACATAGCAAACGGCATCTTGGCTGGACGGATGACCACGCCCTTGGAAAAGGTTGGTGCCTACATACCTGGCGGAAGGGCTTCGTATCCCAGCACTGTCTTAATGACCCTCTTGCCTGGAAAAGTAGCCGGAGTGAAGGAGATTATTGCGTGCTCCCCTCCTGGGAAAGGCATGGCCATAGCTCCCGCTACCCTCGTAGCTGCACATATAGCTGGGCCGGTAAGGATCTTTAAAGTGGGGGGTCCCTGGGCAATTGCCTCGATGGCCTATGGCACCAAGACGATTCCCAGGGTAGACAAAATAGTCGGGCCTGGAAACAAATATGTGACCGCAGCAAAGACTATCGTGTTTGGAGAGGTAGATATAGACTCGCCTGCAGGGCCAAGTGAGGGAATGGTTCTGGCTGACAAAACAGGAAATGCAGATCTGATTGCCATAGATCTCTTATCCCAGGCAGAGCATGATCCAGACTCAGCAGCTATCTTGGTAACCCCTTCAGATGACCTTGCAGCCGGTGTTGCGGAGAGTATCAACAAAAGGCTCCCCGGACTTCCTCGGAAAGAAATCCTTGATTCCTCCCTTGCAAGATACTCCTGTATTCTGATCGCCAGGGATATGGACCAAGCCATTGATTTTGTTAACGAGTATGCACCTGAACACCTGGAGATCATGACTGAAGACCCTTACACTACCCTCAAAATGATCAGAAATGCGGGCTCCATATTTCTGGGGCCATTCTCACCCATATCAGCAGGTGATTATGCCTCTGGGACAAATCACGTCCTGCCCACCGGCCAGTCAGCACGAATGTTTTCCGGGTTATCCATCGATGATTTCATAAAGAAACCAACCTTTCAGCATTTAAGCAAGGAAGGGCTTTCACTGTTAAGAGATGCGGTCGTTACCTTAGCGGAAGCAGAAGGACTTCCTCTTCACGCACAGGCAATACTGGAAAGATTCGGATGATCTTTACTTTTTTATTGAATTCTGGGCATTTCTTTAATAAATGATTGGATCGTGAAACACAATCACAAACAATTCTAAGGAGGTAGGATATGGCTACTATTAAGGGTTATAACATGCCAGATGAACTCTACTATCATGAGGAGCACAGTTGGGCCAGGGTAGAAGACGGAAAGGTTACGGTGGGCATGGACGATATGTTCCAAAAGGAGGCAGGTGATATCGTGTTTGTAGACCTCCCTGATGAGGAAGATGAGGTCGAGCAGAACGAGGTATGCGGCAAGATTCAATCACGAAAATGGATCGGAAAACTCTGCGCACCGGTCTCTGGAGAGATTGTCGAGATAAATGAAGAGTTAGAGGATGATACCTCCCTCATCAATGAAGATCCTTACGGAAAAGGATGGATCCTGGTTATTGAACCGAGCGATCTGGAAAGTGAGCTCGGAAATCTCATGCATGGAGACGCTGTTATTCCCTTTGTCGATCAAGAGATAAAACGGACTGAGGAAGAAAGGGCAAAGGCCTGATGACTTCATGGAGGCTTTTCAAGGATACTGTAAATCCTGTTTCAACAGCCTTGGGTCTGTCCATTGATGATACCCTTCCCCTATCCTTATCCCAACATGGTTCACCGCCAATTCTTCACCTTTACATTTTCAAACCTTCAGCCATTGTTGGAAAATACCAGGACATAAATGCTGCTCTGCGGCTTGATAGATGCAGGCATAGGGAAATTGAATACAACCGCAGGAGTACCGGTGGTGGAACAGTAATAATGGGTCCGAAGGTAGTTGCCCTGGGTCTGGGTATTACCCTCGACCACCCTGGTTTAAAAGGAGGAATTAATGGCATATTTGAATCCCTGAGCACTGTCTTGATGGAAGCATTGCAAGACCTTGGCATAAAGGCCGGGTTCAGACCCAAGAATGACCTTGAGGTACACGGTAGAAAGATAGCAGGCCTCTCTGCATCTCTGGAGACAGAAAAGGCGATTTTATTTCATGCAAGCCTGCTGGTGGATTTCGATATCCCTCTGATGCTGGACATTATGCATCAACCTCCCCTGAAACTGTCTGATAAAGGCTATAGCTGTTTCAGCCAGAGGATAACCACCATCAGAGAACAATTGGGCTGTGATATAGATATGGACACTGTTGTTGCCGCCATAGAAAAGGCCTTCATCCAAAAATTTGATGTTTCCTTTGAGGTGGATGAGCCTGACACGTGGGAGAAAAAGACCATACGGGAGTTTACTGCCACTCGGTATACAAATCCCGATTGGATCTTTTCCCACAAACATCCCAGATCGAGCATGGGCGTAAGTGCAGTCAAAACACCAGGCGGCCTTCTGGAGATATACCTCGCTCTCGCAGGCAACACCATTGAGCATATCATGATCACCGGGGACTTTTTTTCCACGACCAAAAATATCAATCTTCTGGAGTCCTCCCTCAAGTGGACATCAGCAAAAAGGGAAAAGATTGAGGAACACCTCTCTGAGGTGTGGAGAAACGAGATCATTTATGGAGTCAGTTTCGACACGTTGACTGAGGCAATCCTACAGGCCAAGGAAAGTCTAGTAGCCACGTGAAAAAGAGAACAGATGGTTGCTAAGCGTCCAAAACAGAGCCCCGACTATGCAAGGATAAGTAGTGCCACTGCTATGTCCCTCGGTCTGTCTCACGGACGCTTTTACCGAGGGGCTAAAAATCGATGCGCAAATCTTCTTGTTCATTACAACGAAGGATGTGCAGCGAATTGTGCGTACTGCGGCCTCGCAAAAAAAAGAACGGGTTCGTATAGGGAAAAGAGCTTTATTATGGTTCAATGGCCTCTCTTCTCTATGGACGCCATTATTGAAGCTATCAACGGTGGTCCTGAATATGTCAAACGGACCTGTATTTCCATGATCACCAATGGCAGATGCCGAAAAGATACGATCGCCATGACTCAGCGACTCAAAAAGGAGACTGCAATCCCGATCTCCATCCTTATAAGCCCAACAGTATTGAACATTGATGATCTCAGAGCAATGAAAGAAAGCGGTGCAGACAAGATTGGTGTCGCTCTTGATCTGGCCACCCCGGAGCTTTTCAATCTCTACCGGGGAAAGGGGGTGTCAGGACCTCACAAATGGGAGAAATACTGGCAGACCGTGGGCGATGGCCTTGAGATCTTTGGTGAACGTAATGTTGGAAGTCATCTCATGGTAGGCATGGGTGAGACTGAAAAGGAGATGGTTACCGTTATGGAAAGGCTTTGGAACATGGGGGTTGTAAATCATCTCTTTTCATTTTTTGCTGAACCCAATTCCAAACTGGAGAATAGAAAACAGCCACCGTGGCCCACCTATCTGAGAATTCAGCTTGCACGCTATCTATTAGAAGAACGCTCTATCTCGGCATCCGACATGGATTTCGATAAAGATGGACACATTACGGACTTTGGTCTACCAAAAGATGATTTGATCCAAATCATCAACCTGGGCACCCCGTTTATGACCGGTGGATGTCTGGATGAGGATGGCGAAGTTGCCTGCAACAGGCCTTTTGGTAACAGCCTGCCCGGAGAAAAACAATGGAATTATCCTTACCCCCCCAATAAAGAGGAATTAAATCTGATTCAAAGCCACATCTTTACCATAGGTCCAAATTGAACTTCATATAACCGTGTATAATTTTTTTGACACACTATCCCAATAGTGTTACTAAAAAACCTAGGCACAGCATGTATGGGCCGTTAGCTCAGTCAGGTAGAGCAGCGGACTTTTAATCCGTTGGTCGCGTGTTCGATTCACGCACGGCCCATCAATAGTATCAAGGGGTTTAGCCAGGTTGGTTAAACCCCGCTTCCTTTCAACTGCTTAGGATGCCAGCAGGAGGCTTTCTACCGCTCCCCGTCGGTCCTTAATGTTATCCGTTCATATATGGCCATGCACAAAAGACGGCTCCGCTGCCTGTCCTTTTGAGTGTTGCCTAAGATGCCCTTTATCATGGGTGGCAATTCTTTTCTTGCTAAACGCTGGGTAACAAAATAATGTTCTTGACTTTCCAAATTCACCCAGGTAGTAAACATCAAGAAGTCGTTATTTATATCATTTCTCAGCCTAATAGTACTAAGCATCACCTTTCAAAGAACCCATCAAGAACAGCACAATAACTCATAACAAGCGGACAAAGGAATGGAGAAGGTTATTGATCTAAGAAGCGACACGGTAACCAAGCCTACCCCCGAAATGCGAGAGGCCATGAAGAATGCAATCGTTGGAGATGATATCCTGAGAGATGATCCCACGGTGATCGAACTTGAGGAGCTAGCTGCCGAAATCTTTGGAAAGGAAGCCTCGCTCTTCACAATTTCCGGAACAATGAGCAACGAGATTGCCGTAATGGTCTACACAAGGCCGGGCGATGAAATCGTTGTCTTTTCTGACTCACATATCTACAATCTTGAAACCGGAGCACTTTCAGCCATCTCTGGGGTTCAACCACGGCCGGTAAAAACCGAAAACGGAATTTATGAAGCAGGACTTCTCAAGCAAGCCATTATGCCTGATGGAGTCCAAAGAGCGAGGACGCGTTTGATTTGTTTGGAAAACAGCTTTCATCTTGATCGGGGTCTAGCAGTTAAAAGGCAGGATTATGAGGAGACAATAGAAATTGCCAAGGAGAAGGATATTCCGCTATTCATGGATGGGGCTCGTATTTTCAATGCTGCGGCGGCCTTAAATCTAGAGGTAAAGGAATTGGTCAATTTCTGCGATTCGGTTGCCGTATGCCTCAGCAAGGGGTTGGCCGCCCCTCTTGGATCAATACTTGCGGGAAGCAGAGGTTTTATTGAAGAAGCCAGAAGAATCAAGCAGCGTCTCGGTGGAGGAATGAGACAGGCCGGCGTCATTGCAGCGCCCGCTATTATTGGCCTAACAAAGATGGTTGAAAGGCTAGATGAAGATCATGAAAACGCGGAAACAATGAGATTGGGTCTTGAAGCTTTAGGGATAAGAGTTGATCGAGGAGGGATCCTAACAAATATAATCAATTTAGATGTTTCACCAGTGGGTTGGGAATCTTTATCTTTGGCAGAAAAATTGAATCAATCTAATATTAAGGCCAAGGTGTGCTCAAAAGACACGATGCGCATGGTTCTACATAATGATATTGAACCGAAAGACATTGATTTTGTCTTGGAGAGAATTGGAAAGATCATTCAACGAGTCCAATAAAACAAGGGAATAACAAACAACAATAAGTGTTATCAAAAAGGGAGGGGTGGTTATGAAACAATACGCTTTAATAACAAAACTGGTTGTTGGGATAATATTGGGCTTACTTGTTGGAGCATGGTTAGGTCAGTTGGCAGGCATGAAGTGGTTAATGTATATCGTTGTTTTTGGACGATCAATATTAAAAGACCTTATACAGTTTTTCTTGCCATTCATTATGATCAGCTTTCTTGCCGTGGGAATTGCCGACCTCGGTCTGCGGGCAGGCAAGATGTTAAGATTCACGGTAGGTCTTTCTTACATCTACACGGTTATTGCCTGCGCATTGGGAGCAGCGGTCATTATCGCTTTCTTTAAGCTTTTTCCCGCCATTACGGACATTGCCATGGGGGAGATAAAACCCCGTAAGCTTCCTCCTAATATCGTTAACATCAAGATTCCTTACCCATTCTCAGCTTCTCTTATTACATCCATCGTGCTGGGTTTTGTTCTTGGAATCGGAATGACGTGGACCAAGGCGGAAGGCCTCATGAACGTGCTCCGAGAACTGAGGGATATAAGCAGTACAATGATCCGCCGGGTAATCATTCCTATCATTCCTTTCTACATCGCATGCGTATTTGCGCAATTAGCTTATAAGGGAGATATCTGGCCAAAAATGAAAGTTTTGGGAATCATGCTCATTATCATCGTTATCTTGCAGTGGATATGGCTCTTCATTCAGTACACGATTGCAGGATCTCACGTCAAAGAGAACCCGTTTTCCGTATTCAAGATCGTTTTTCCCGCTTACTTGACGGCCTGGGGTACTATGTCCAGTGCGGTCACCATGCCGGTCTCCCTTGCAAGGGGGAAGATGATTCCTTTCATGAAGGAAGACATTGCGGATTTTGTTTTCCCCTTGTGTTCCCAAACCCATCTCTCAGGGTCTGCCATGACGATAACCATCAGCGCGATTACTGTTTCAATGCTTACAGACCAAGTAATTCCGGGGCTCCTCAGTCTGATTCTGTTCTTCTTGATTCTCAGCGTTATTGAAGTCGGTGCAGTAGGAGTTCCGGGTGGATCGATCATGGCTGCGTGGCCCGTACTGGTGGGGGTTCTCGGGTTCGGCGATGAAGCCATGGGATTGATGTTTGCGCTTTTTATGATTCAGGATTCTTTTGGAACAGCGGCAAATATCACTGGTGATGCTACCATAGCAATGATCGTCAATAAGAAATTTGGCGAAGCAGCAGCTGCTGGTTAATTTCATTGGCATTTCCTTTCGCAGTTCATAGAAAAAAGGGTGAGGAGAACAGCTCTCTTCACCCTCTTTGTATCTAACTGTACCTGGCACAGTTTAAGCTATTCCTGTATTTCCCGATGCCATCAAATTCTTGCTTACCCTTTGGGTGAGCCAGTTGGTCATGCTGGCGGAAGGAACCTGGCAGGGGAACACCACGGCAGGCTATGAATGAGCCTAACCGACGGATAATGGAGGTCGAACGAGCAAAATCGACTGTGAGGAATGCTGAATAATCTTGGAGACCACGCTCCCAAGGACCCACTTGGTTACTCCTGAAAGACCATGACTTGATAATGCTATCAGGTTAATGGCGTCATCCTCCGCATACTGGAGTATAGTCCGAGCTGGCCTCCCCACAAGGGATACTGAGGTAGCCTTTACTCCCTTACGTTGCAAGCTATGCTCTCTCCTGCCCAAGTAGTGTTTTGCTTCTGTCTCCAGCCTAGCTAGCACGTCTTTTTCATACTTTTCCCAGTCAAATCCACCCGAGTGAACCACAAAGTGCGGTGTCGTTAAAGGCTCAGTAATCCTGAGGAGAAGACCTCATTATCCGTCTCCTTGGTTAAACCCTCCACATGGGGAATCACTCTTTCGGCACAGTCCGAACCGTCTAGAAGCACGAGAATCCTCCACGGCGCCTTGTTTGCAGTCCGAGCTTCTAATTTATGTGACCTCACGAGGAGTATGGGAACGTGCGCCCGCTGCAGAACCTTATTAGCTATACTTCCCAAAGTCCAATCGCCGGTGCCAGAACGGCCATGGGTAGAAATGAGAATCAGGTCGGTACGGTTCTTCTCAGCAAAACTGAGGATTTCAACGGCAGCATTGCCCTAGGCAACTATTGTACTCGTCCTCACACCCCTGCAGACTGGAGGTCTCGGGCAGCCTTGTCTAAGTATGCCCTCAAGGGGAGCTCTGGATAATCCCCTGACGGACACACCGTAAGTAAAATAACCTCACTATCAAACTTGTTAGCCAATTCTTCCACGTGAGGAATTATCTTCTCAGCCAATTCTAAACCATCCAGGGGAACCAGTATCTGTTTGTACATATTTCCCTACCTCCTAGAACAATCCTTTTCGCCAAGCATGGATTCCAGTTCTCCTTTCCTCAGTTACTCATAACCCTGCTCACCCTCATCTGAATGCCCGAAAGGTGATCTAGACCTTTAAAGAGCCCGGCAATGAGGATTACAGAGTAGTCCCGCCCATGCTTGAAAGAGAAGAACATAAGTTCCCTTATGGGCGAGAGAAGCATTGAGTAAAGGGGTCTGCGTGTCAACGGAAAAGGCAGCTCACGGTATGGCAAGAAAGGGGGAGCACCAGCATTCCCCTTTGATATCTTTATGGCGCCCATCCCTTTAAGACGTTGTTACGGTTTGTGTCGGTGTCCCATATCATGTGAGAAAATTAACTTTGATCTGACATGACAAACCAAAAGGTACCTTTCCCTGTTGACTATTGACCGGATATGCCTATAATAATCGAACCCGGCAAAGTAATAGAGATAACCAGAGATTAGTAGCGTCCCCATCGTCTAGCCAGGTCCAGGACACCCCGCTCTTTGAGCGGGACAACCGGGTCCTGAAATAGGCGAGAGGGGTGAATAAAGACGGAGTCTAAAGAAAAAGGACAATTCGCGTCCCCATCGTCTAGTCAGGTCCAGGACATCGGCCTTTCACGCCGACAACACCGGTTCAAATCCGGTTGGGGACGCCAGTTAACTTTGAGAGATTACCTGAGATGTGGGTTAATCTCTTTTTTTTTTGATTAGCCATAGAATGAAACCTTAGGTCCAGGACACCCCGCTCTTTGAGCGGGACAACATTCCGGTTCAAATCCGGTTGGGGACGCCAGTATACTTTCGAAGGGTTAGCTCATTATTGCTAACCTTTTTTGTATGTTGGTGCAAGACATCCCGCCATCAGGGCGGGATTGGGGACGCCAAATCAGCTAACCCCTTTTGATTCAGAGCCCCCGTTCCAGAGTTGCTGCATACTATCTATGTGAACCAAGAGCAGAATGGAACCGTTCTTCCGAGTTTTGGAATTAGCTATTTTTGCCAAGTTTTCACCGTAATGAAAAATAGTCTTGACTATTTTTCATTTTACTGAATAATAGCCATTATGGAAACGAGAGACCCTTATTTGAAAATCTGGCAGGAACTAGCCAGAGAAAAAAACATGGTATTTCTTGTCGGACCGCGGCAGGTGGGCAAGACCACACTCACCCAGATTATTTCCCGGTGTTTTCCGAATAACCTCTATTTCAACTGGGATATTCCGCAGCACAGGACCAGACTTATGGAGAATCCCACATTTTTCCAAGAAATCAAGCGCCGAGATCCATCAACACCTCTAATCATATTTGATGAGATCCACAAATACAAAGACTGGAAGAACTATCTCAAAGGTGCTTACGACCAATTTCATGACAGATATCAATTCCTCGTATCAGGAAGTGGCAGGCTAGACATCTATCAAAAAGGCGGAGACTCTCTGGCTGGTCGTTATTTTCTCTTTCATCTATGGCCTTTTACAATGGGAGAATTGGGAGAGAGTAACCTCACAATCGAAAACTTTTTGGAAAATCCGGTGCAAATCAGTATGGAACGTAGCGAAATGCTCAAAGAAGAGTGGTCACGGCTATCTACGCTCAGTGGTTTTCCTGAACCCTATTTAGCTAACCGGATGGCGACATACCGTCGATGGTCAAGCAGCTATTCCGCTCAACTCATTCGTGAGGATATTCGCGATCTCACCGGGATCAAATCTGTAGCAGATATGGAGACGCTCTATCTTTTGCTACCCTCTAAGGTGGGCAGTCCTCTCTCGATCCCATCCCTCGCCACTGACTTAAAAGTATCCTATAACTCAGTTCGAGGCTGGCTATCAGTTTTTGAAAGATTTTTCTTGATTTTTAGTATTGCCCCATGGACAGAAAGAATTGCTCGGGCTATCCAAAAAGAACGCAAGGTCTATCTGTGGGATGCACCCCGCATAGAAGAGCCTACTGCCCGGTTTGAAAATATGATCGCCATGGAGTTGTGGCGGGCGGTTACAAACTGGAATGATTTGGGCTATGGCCAGTTCTCTTTGCATTTCATAAAGAACAAAGAACAGCAGGAAGTAGATTTTTTGATCGCAAACGGGCGCAAACCGATTGTCCTGATAGAGGCCAAAACTTCAGAGATCCAACCTTCTTCCGCGCTCAGAAAATTTCAAAATGCGCTGAACATACCAGCAGTTCAGCTCATAGCTGAGGATGAGGGATATCGAATCTTTTCGAACAATGACCAATCTATTCTTATTGCTCCAGCATACGCGTGGCTCTCCCAGTTGCCTTAGTTCCACTTGAGCCTTACAAGGAACAGAGGAATCTGAAAATTGAAATTGCTTCGCCAACACATGTGCCACGTGTTAAGTGTATGACCCAGATAATCTTAAAAGAACAGAGGGTGCTTTTTGGCTTTTATTGAAAGATCCCTATTCCAGAGTTGTTGCATACGACCCCATTGAATCAAGAGCAGAATGGAGCTGTTTATGATCTACTTTTCAATCCACTGAACATCAAAAACCACCTTCCTATCCCATTCCTCCCATGCCCACCATGTCATTTTCCTAACCTCTTCCCAATACGGCGGAGTAAACTTTCCTTCTTTCCTGTATTTTTTCACCGCATCATCTATTCTGGCCTCCAATTGGGAACGGTAGCTTTGCTTTAATCCAAGGCGGACAGTTTTGCCCCCATAGCTGAATACCGCGGCATAATTGCCTTTTGATCTATCGATTGTCAGCCTTCCATAAACAGGGGAACACAAAGTGGACACAACTATCCCATCATTGATGCATTTGACAGGATATTTCCCGCCTCCGCATTCAGATACTGTTTTCATTTTTCTTCTTGGGGCATCCAAAAGCTCCCTGGCGTAAATCCCCATTTTCGTTCCGATAAGGCCATTGACCTACAGGCGCCCGATCTGGTTCGCGTGTTCCCCACCGGACGAATTCTGGAAAGTTTGCGTTTCAAACTGGACGTTCAAAAGACAGCAACAGCCAATATCGAGCTTGGTGCGAGTATCTCGGGGAACAACAGTGGTGATTTTGCACTGATCATTCGTAACGGAGTCTTGGAGTTTGCTGAAGAATTATCCCAGAACCCCGATCTCACTTGAGTTGGAGTATACAACTCCGCCGCAATTGCTGGCCCCATCGCCCAGTGGTGGAAAGCCCGGACCAGTCGTTGAAATAGCTATCGACAGGTTGCCTGTCGCGGTTGATGAAAAGCAGGTGCAGATTAGTAAAGGCTCGAAAGCTGACTTGATAACGTGCTGTAAGGCGACACCAAAGCCGTGTAGCGAGGTTTTATGATCAAGCCGAGCTACATTAGGATTGAATGGGTTTATGAACGGCAATATCCCCGAAGTGCTCATATGGCCTGTCTTCTCAGGATGTCAAAGTAGGCTAGGATTCGATTTACGAATCGGACCGGTTCGCTCCCGCGGCAATAGCCGTGTTTACTCATTCTTATGTATTTTTCGTAACACAAAAGGGGAAGGGTCTGCTCAAGGGAGGACCATTTGTGGGAGTCAAGCCCTTTTTCGCGGGCAATCCTTTGAGCGCTCGTAATATGCCTGGGGCCGACATTGTAACTGGCTAGCGTAATGAGGATCCGGTCGAAACCCTGTGCCTCGTCATATCGTTGGTAAAGCCTTCTTAGGTACCTAACCCCGCCCATTACGCTCTGCTCAGGGTCGAGCCGGTTGGTAACGCCCATCTCTTGAGCGGTTGGCTTGGTAAGTTGCATGAGCCCCCTTACCCCACGGTGACTTCTGGCTCTCGGGTTGAAATGGGATTCCTGATATATTATAGCAGCAATCAACCTCCAATCGAAACCGTATTGTTTTGCAGCCTTCTTAATGATCGTCTCATATTTGGGCAGTCTGAGGTTGATCCTCTGGTGGAATTTCTTCAAATCAAATCGGTCAAAGATTTGCACGTTGGCATAGTAGTCCCGGTAAATATCGTCGAATGTTCCATCAGTCTTTATCTTTTCAAAAAAGGTGTTTATTGCACTCAGGAGAGCCTTGTCTTGCTTTTTTACCGCCCAGCCTAGGGACTCTCTTTCTGCAATGGGAATGCCGATCTTAATGTTGGGGTAATAACGACGGTTTAATTGGGCAATATTGGAATCGGCTACGGTTACCTCAATCTGTTTGTCAGCTACCTGCCTAATCAGTTCCTCGGTGGGAACGTCATCATGAAGTGCAAGGGTAAAATCCAGGCCCTGCTTCTTTAGTTCGGATAGCCGTTCCTCATAGGAAGTGGCCCTGCGGATATGGATGACCTTGCCGTTCAGGTCCACTAGCTTATTAATGGTGCGGTTATCCTCGTGTATCACCACCCTCTGCCGAACCGATAAATACCCGTTGGAAAAATCTACCAGTTTCTTGCGGGATGGGGTAATGGTTTTGCTGGCGGCGATAAAATCACCTCTGCCCTCGTTGAGGGCCTTGATCATATCCGCCCAAGGAAACGTTTTTACGGTTAAGCCTACCCCCAAATAGTTGGCAAAAGCTCTGGCCAGGTTGTATTCAAACCCCATAGGCTCTTCACGATAAATATAGTAACAGTGGGCGTTGTTTCTGGTTATGACGGTTATCTTTTTGGTTTTGTGTATTCTGTGAAGACTCCCTTGTTTTTCTCCGGCGTTGCTATTCAGTGCGAACAAAACCAGTAGGAAGGGGAAGAGCATCCCATATTTCCAGGCCGATCTGCTAGTCATCTGGTAGGCAGCTCCTTTTTGTATGGGGGACGTTGTTGACTATATTGAATTACTATTTTATTGCTCTCCGGAGCGCTTTGGATATAGCAGATGTCGATACGCCAAGTTGGCGGGCAGCTTCTGCTAAAGAAAGACCATAATCCTCAACCAATTGAAACGCCAGGTGCGACCTCACTTGAGAGATATTACCTCTCCGGCTGCCCATCCGCAACTCATTACTATTAACTGCCTCTTTTCTGCAGACTCGCTCAATTAACTCCTCGACCTTTTTTCCGCGCTCGCCATCAGAGAGCTGATATTTCATTCGTTCATCAGCTTCTCTGTAAACCCGTTTGACAAAATCCCCACTACCCAATATCCTCTCATCAGCCAGCACCCGCTCTTTATTCCTGCGCAGAGATAACACCTCAGACCAACCTCCTACGGAACGGATTAACCCCCCTCCCACTAAATCCGGACGCCTCCCCTGAACAATCCCTCCTTGAACATATTTGCGGTATGCCCTCCGAGCGTCTCCCTCTTTCTTGCCAAACCAGGACAGGACATAATCACGATCCTGCCATTCATATTTCATCCTGCCCATTATGACACCGTGACCACACCAACGGTATCCTTCAAGTTCACCCATATCCTTCACCACTTCTGCCCTGAGAGGATTCAGGTGAATGTAGCGAACTAACTCCTGAAAATAGGTATCCTCATCACAGAGTATTGATTTATACCGATTCTCAAAAAGATGCCCGTACCGGCCATGACGGCGATTATAGGTGATGGCATAGCCGGTGAGAAAGCGTCGCATGTACTGTGACAAACCATCGGGCCCACTCCGTAAAAGGATGTGGGCGTGATTGTTCATTAATGCCCAGGCATAGATCACCGTGCTGCTCTCAGAGGCAATCTTGCCCATCCGAGAGATAAAATTATGCCGATCCTTGTTGTCATCAACAATCTTGCCCGTTTCTATCCCTCTGACCATGACATGGTGCAAAGTACCCGGGGCATCAAGTCTTGCCTGTCTGGGCATAGCGCTTGCTCCCAATGATCAATATAACCCAGCATATCAAAGTTATTCAATATAGTCAACAACGTCCCCTATAATAGATTCTCCGCTACCCTTAGAGGTGGAATTCTCTGATATTTCAGTATATTTGAATCTAGGAGCAGCATACTTATTTCTATTTGCTTTTTGGTTTTCTGCCTGCGTTTTTTGGTTTCAAAATGCAACAAAGCATATTCTCCAGGTTCTCTATGAAGCTTCCCATTCATCTCCCGTTATCTCAAGCAATGGGGCAACAGCCTGTACAAGTTTGTCATCATGACCGGACATGCGCTCCAATGCACTGCTCCAGGTATCATTCTCTATGGTGGGGAAATCCTAGGGCCACCACTCGTGCGATTCTTGCCATAGAATAAAAATCATACTTGTACTGCCACTATGCCAAGAAATTAGTATGGTGTCACCGGAATTTCAACTTGGCTCTGGCTCCGTCATCTACTGCAGCCTGCGGTAAAGAAACTCCCCCAGCGGCAGCAGAAGGACTGCGGTCACCAGGCCGGCAAGCACGTCCACTGCATAGTGGTACCGGCAGTACACGGTCGAAAAGCAGATGAGGATGACTGCGACTATATGCAGATGGCGGAAACGGGGGAGGTAGCGCCACGAGAAATAGAGGGTGCAAATGGCGACGGCCACATGGCTGCTTGGAAAGGCGCCGCCATGCCCCTCGAAATACCGGTAAAATAGCTTCATGATGTGGAAAAATGGGCCTGCCTTCACCGCAGGCG
>CP070673.1:4080044-4083816 GCA_020351915.1 Deltaproteobacteria bacterium | reverse complement strand
GCCAAGGCCTCCTTTTTCCCCTCGATCTTGATGTCGCCTGACTCGATCTTCTGCTCGATCGTTTCCTCCTTGAGCTGAATGGCGTTCAGTGTCGCCTTGCTGAGCTTGACCGTGGCGTCGGCTTTTCTGTCCTGCCGCCCATGAGCGTAGTTGAGCACGCCGTTCTCCACGGTGAGTACGTACTGTTCCTTGAGGTCAGTGAAGTCCACATTGAGTACGATCTTCTTTCCCTTAGCCTTGGGCCCATTGAGCCGCACGGCCAGGTAGTCGAAGACCATATGCGGTGGCATGGCCTTGATGGTGTCGGGGCTCGCCGTGTTAATGCCGCCGGCGCTCGGCACACCGTTGCGGAGCTCAAACGCGCCCTGGAGATAGACACTCCGCCAGGGACCAGACTCGGCCTGGTACCCCAACTGCTCGAGGGCGTCGGCGCAAAGCTCCCGCGCCTCCTTGTTGTCCGGCTCGGCGAAGACCACTTGGTTCATCACCTGGGCGACCCACCGGTACTCGCCCTGCGCGAAGTCCTTGCGGGCCCGAGCGATTACCGCCTTGGCGCCTCCCATGTACTCGAGGAACTTCTTCGCGGCCGGCTCAGAGGGGAGCGGGTCGAGGTTCGCAGGATTGGCGTCATACCACCCCATATACCTCTGGTAGACGGCTTTTGCATCGTGCTTCACCGTCCCGTAGTAACCGCGGTTGAACCAGACATTCCCAATTTCCGGTGGCAGCTCGAGCATCTCCGCGATCTCGGTCGAGGTGTAACCGTGGTTGAGCAAGCGCACCGCTTGATCGTGAATATACTTGTATGCGTCCCGTTGTTTCTTCATGTAATCAATGATGATCGCGTTGCCCCACCTGGGCCAGTGATGGCTCTGGAAGACGACCTCGGCCTCCTTACCGTAGAGATCGATCGCCTCGTCAATGTAACTGGCCCACTTCTTGCCGTCGCGGACCTGGGCGCCGCGCAGCGTGTAGAGGTTGTGCAGCGTCGCAGTGCAGTTCTCCGCCAGCCACAGCCACTTGAACTGAGGAAAATACGTATTCATCTCCGCCGGTGCCTCTGCGCCCGGGGTCATCTGGAACACCATCTTTACTCCGTCCACCGTAATCTCCTGGCCGGTTTTGGTCACAATGTCCGTGGGCTCGATGACGCCCGCGGTGCCGGTCGAAGTCGTCATGCCCAAGCCGCCGTTCACACCGCCCTTCTCGCCCCGGGGGAGCAGTGCCCCGTACATGTAGATCGCGCGGCGGCTCATCGCGTTGCCGGCCGTTACGTTCTCGCTGATGGCGTGCTCCATGAACTCCTCGGGTGCAATGATCTTCACCTTGCCGGACTTGACGTCCGCCTCGTCCACGACACCGCGAACACCCCCGTAATGGTCGACGTGCGTGTGGCTATAGATAACGGCGAGGACGGGCTTCTTGCCCAGGTGCTCCGTGACGAGATCGTAAGCGGCCTTTGCCGTCTCGGCACAGATCAGGGGATCGAACACGATCCAGCCCTTGTCGCCCTGGACGAAGGTGATGTTCGAGAGGTCGTAGCCCCGGACCTGGTAGACGCGGTCAGTGACCTTGTAGAGGCCAGCTTTCTTGCATAGCTGCGCATTTCTCCAGAGACTGGGGTTGACGCTGTCCGGGGCCTTCTTGTCGTCCATGATGAAGGCGTAGGATTCCATGTCCCAGACGACGTTGCCCTTGGCATCCTTGATGACAAGAGATTTGGGCCGCCCGATAAAGCCGCGGTCCGCGAATTCGAAATCCTGCTTGTCAGCGAAAGGCAGGCTCTTGTAAAGCTTCGCGTTGGCCTGCTTCGTAGCAGCTGCTGCCTCTTTGGGTTGAACCGGGTCAGCGCCGGCTGTTCCAACCATTCCAGCGATCAAGGCGATAGCCACCGCGCATGCCGCAACCAATGTAAACAACCTGAATTTCAGTTTCTTCATGTTACCCTCCTTGCTTTTTTGGTTTTCTTTGCTCTTGTTAACCTGTTTGCGCTTCTGGGAAGCACCTCCCTTAGTTTATCGCCAATCAGTCATAGGTGACGAACAGATCACCGAGCACCGGTGACTGATTACTATTTACTAATTGCTCATCATTTACCACCGCTTCCCTCTAAGGGCCCCAGAGCAGATTGAAAACGATGATACGATGGCTGAATCAGAGATATATTACAGAACAATATTGCCTATTAACTCTGCTCACCATCTTTACAGGCATTGGATACTAGTCTTCGTTGGCTTCTCAGAGGAAGCTCACATAAACCTCTCTATGGGTTTTCTATCTGGAAAAAGTCAGGGTTATCTGGCGGGTGGGAACAGAGTACCATCCGCTGGGCCAAGTTAAACTTTATTCTACCACATTGCAGTAGCCATATAAGTTCATAAAAAGAAGTTGTCAAGTTTTCTTTAAGGTTTTTTTTATGTCAGCTGGATATTACACATAATTTACTATGCTTTTCATAATAGCTCACTATCTAATTCTAAGACATAAATTCTATTCACTCGCGAGGATTGATCGGATTTCACGTACAATCTTTTTGGATCGTTAGGCTCTTTGCCGTAGTTCTATGATCAAATCTTAGGTATTGAAGTCTCTACTCTTTTCCTTTTGGAGGTGAATAGAGTCAATAGGCCAAAGTATTATAAAACCGTATGCTTCAAGCCTCTCGCCTAAAGAGGCGGATTTCTTCTTGCAGCGGTGACCGCCTCCATTCCAGCAGTGTGAGACACCACATTGACGAATATTTGAGGGGATACCCTCAATAAATGCTCTGTGCCCAGAAGAGCGCCGAAAATGTCGCTTCTCCAGTGGGCATCCAGGTCTTCTCGTGATTTCCAGACTTCGAACACCTCGAATTGGTTTTCATCCTCAATGTTCTGCCAAATGCGGTGGCTCAAGCACCCCTTTGCCTTGCGCGTTATACCCACAATGCCCTCAATCGCACGCAAAAACTCCTTTCTCTTGCCAGCCAGTACTTCTATTCGAATATTCACGGTGATCAAGGTCTTATCCGTCGTCTCGATGTTGAGCGTTGAAATCTTACTCCCCTTAATGCCCGGCTATTTGCGGAAGAACCGACTTCGATTGAACTCTGATGGAACATAGTTGGATCACTGTAAACCCGTTTCGGTTTTTCCGGCTCACTTGCTTTTACACACGGGCTCTATTCCAATGAGCAATTTTGATGCCGCCCTGAGTTTGTGCCCCTGAATTCCTTTAATATATTGAAAAGACACGATTTATTTGAGGTGGCCGGGGGATGGGAATACCTGGAATACCCTCAACTATTAGTGGATTCCGCAAATACTAGTGGGATACTGCGGGGAATTTGCTTCTGGTGCAGTGAATGCAAGGGCGGCATCAGATCCGTTTAATACCCAGCTTTTTCATCCGATAACGCAGCGTGCTGGGCTTTAGCCCAAGGATCTGGGCCGCTCCACTTGGCCCTTCGATTTTCCACCTGGTTTTCTCAAGGGTTTCAAGTATAAACTGATATTCTATATCCGCAAGTCCCTTGCCCTGGGGTTTCGGGCCTGCCGTTTCCTTCTCCGATTTGAATTCGCTCATCAGCTCCAATGTTGTTCCGTGGGTGGTGATGACGGCCCGTTCGATGACGTTCTTCAATTCCCTGACATTGCCGGGCCAGGAGTATGCCAAAAAGCTATCCATAACGGCCTTTGGCACGGAGGTGATGGTCTTGCCCATTTCTTTATTGAATCGCTTGATAAAGAAATTTACCAACAAAGGGATATCCTCTTTTCGCTGCCTCAGGGGG
>CP070673.1:4076993-4079944 GCA_020351915.1 Deltaproteobacteria bacterium | reverse complement strand
CTCGTCGAGCCTCCTCCGGTCCTTGCCTGATCTCCTCTCCTTTCCTCTGAGACGGTTAAAAAGAGCCATGTTACGAGATTCCTCCCTGGAGCGATCTTTGTTTGACGGATCACATGAGTTTGCTTGCCTGCATAAGAGCCCTCATCGATTTCCTATAAGCAGCCGAACAGCGCCGAATAAAACGTCGAGTTTAAACGGTTTCTCGAGAATGGAGTTGAAGAGTTCCCGCTGAATAGTATCCTCACCAAACCCTGTGATCGCTACGATCGGTGTGTCTTGCCTATCCGAGCTTCTGATGTGTCTTGCAACTGCGTTGCCGTTCACCCTCGGCATGGTAATGTCGGTGATGACGAGATCGCAGTTGTAACCGCTGTCTATCAATTCGATTCCCTCATCCCCATCGCACGCCACCTCCACCTCATGCCCGACGTGCGTCAGGGCTTGGCTGAGGGAAGTGAGAATCTGAGAGTCATCATCGATAAGAAGAATACGCCCCATGAGAGCTCAAACCTACCTCTGTGCTATCGGCAGTGGTTCACATGCCTACAATAATATTAATATCAATCTAGATTGATCAAAAATCAACCGCGGATCTCTGGGGGGTAAATGGGGGGATATATTACCCACTACTCCATGGATAATAGGTGGGTTCTGAGGTTGGCTCTCTTGTTCTTTATTCCGATCTTCTCTCTGATGTTCTTTCTATGAAACTCGATTGTCTGGCTGGACAGGTTGAGAAACTCGGCTATCTCCTTGGTGGATTTGCCGTGTTTTATGAGATTTGCTACCTGAATCTCCGTGGGGGTAAGCTTCAGATACCTTGAGGAGAAACGCTGCGAGAATGGGGAGGTAATGTCATTGAGGTTCGACTCGAGGATATTCGTATACCCCTTCTGTTTGTCATCTAATCCGCTCTTTTTGAGTTTCTCCAAATAGGGGGCAACCAGCTCCCTCACGTTGAAGAGCACCTTCTCCTCAAGCTCAGACTTGTCCTCTTCCCTGCTTTTCAGCAAGACCCTGAGCGCGGTATTCACCTCTTCAAGGTTTCGGGTTTTACCCTCCAGTTCCTCCCCCCTTTCTTTGAGCTCCTTCTCGACTCGCTTGCGCTCGGTGATCTCTGTTCTGAGTTCTTCATTCGCTCGCGCCAATTCTGCCGTTCGCTCCTCAACCCGTCTCTCTAACTCGTGGCGGGCCTTTTGGAGCGCCTCTTCTGCTCGCCTGCGCTCGGTAAGGTCGCGAAAGACTCCCCTGCTTCCCAAATACTTACCATCACTATCATGAACAGCAACCACCTTTATTTCACCATAAATTTCTTTTCCATCTTTTGTTATCCACGTAGGTTCATAAGTGAATCTCCCTTTTTTGACTAATACCTCCGACTTTGGGTCAAAATCTTTCATGCATTCTTCACTTATAACCTGACTAATATGCATCCCAATCATCTCTTCCTTAGAATATCCTAAGGTCTTAGACATTGCTTCATTTACATAAGTAATATTGCCCACCTCATCTGCCATGTGCATTAAATCACTAGAGGTTTCCATAAAAGTTCGGAACTTCTCCTCGCTGTTCCGCAGTGCCTCCTCTGCCTGCTTACGTTCCGTGGTGTCGTGACCAATAGATTGATATTCAATCAAGTTCCTCTTTTCATCAAAAAGTGCTCTGTCAGTCCACTGTTGCCAACGGACTTCACCATTTGGCGCAACTACTTGGTGCTCGTAAGTTATCACAGGTCTTTCATAAGTAAGGGATTCGAAATGTTTTTTCACTTTCTCCCGGTCTTCCTCTGGAATGAATTGGAAAAAATTTTGACCCACCAACTCCTTAGGTTCTTTGTCAAAATAATTACAATAAGAGCTGCTTACGAAGGATAATGTTCCATCCGGCAGGAAACGGCAAAGGAGAGCCGGCATATATTCTACCAGTGCACGATACCTTTTTTCATTTTCACGAAGCTCCTCCTCTGCCCTCTTTTGCTCGAAGATTCCTCCCAATCGTTCAGCAATGGCGTAGAGGAGACTTCTCTCTTCTCTGAGGAAAGGACCCTCATCCCTTTGGGGCCTTTCCTCCAGGTAGCAGACTTCCAAGGCACCGATTCGTTCTCCGCACGAGGTGATGTCGCTGGTCTGGTTCCAGATTGTCTCCTTGAAATCCCTTGTCGTAAATATCTGACCATTCAGGATTACCCGAGCGCACGTGATCTCCGGGTACTGCCAGGCAGGGGGAATGAGATCAACGATTCCCTGGAGTATCTCCCCAAACGAGACACCCGGCCTCTCCAAGAGTCTTGAGATACCATAGAGACAATCCAGCTCTTTGACCCGTTCCACAAGATCATGGGTTCGCTCCCTGAGTACCTCCTCGGCCTCTTTCATCCGAGATTCCGATGCCTCCAATTCACCAATCCTTTGACGCATCTCCGCTATTTCATTGAGCAGGTGCTCGTTTTTCTTATCCTCATCCTTCATTTTGTCTAACTCCGAAAACAAGAACTCATTTCCCTGAGCGTTGAAATCAGAATAATTTCGCATATCCTTTCAATGTGGGCTTAAATCTGGACTACTTAGCTCCAGCTGAGCTATTTTACTTACTACTAATTTATCTGAGCTCAATTATGGTTGCAGCACCTTGGTCTTGGACTAGGGCAATGTAAGACAATGGTGGCTGTGTGTCAATGGAAAGGGTTTGAAGCAGGAATTTGGGCACGTCCTTGACTAGATTGAATAACTCATCAAGGTGGATGCACTTAAAAACTAAGTTGGCGAAGTGAGCCGGCCCGCCAGTCCGCCACAAAAACGGCGGGCAAGAAGAACGGCGGGCAAGGGTGCAAATATTTCCTTTTGACATTTTTCGGGATTGAAGTTGAGTTTTGCCACAATCACCTCCCTGCTGACCGTTGATAGCTGCTAAGGACTCGGCCAAAACGCCATCTTTATTTTTGTGCTCGCCCT
>CP070673.1:4073015-4076893 GCA_020351915.1 Deltaproteobacteria bacterium | reverse complement strand
CGGGAAGTCATTGATATGGATGGCCCAGTTGGATGGTTAACCTATCAGCCTCACCTTTAGGTACTTTACACGTTACATTGTCAACCTTCCAACCAACACAGCGGCCCGTAGATCATATGTGATCTACGGGCCTTTTTGGCTCAAGGCCTCTATTTCAGCACATTGCAAATAGGTAGACACGAAAATAGGCGGTCCCTCCCATTGATTTTTTTCAGTAACCCCTAAAGTATTAGGATCTCGGTACCGATTAAAAGAGTAACATACGGAGGTTTCCGCCATGGACATAACAATCGGAGGCACACCACCTGTCAAAATGGACTCATCCGATGAGCACCCCACCCCTCACGCAGGCAAAAAGGCGCTTAGGGATCGACGGAAGAATAAACAGGATCGTCGCATGAGTGTGAGGGAAGGGATATTTGTTTCTCTTTCGGTCAAAAATGAGCGCCGTTCTGGAGTTGATAGGAGAAAAACCCCTTCCTAATAACAATTGATGATCCCTGTGAAATTCCTATCAATCCTCATCCTTACGCCTACCTTTTCAACTGTACCCTATTCGAGGCAGCCGGATCGATTCTTGGTCTAGCTCTATTGAATAAAGGTGGCAGCCATATTACAAGCGGAGCTACAAGGCAATCAGGATCGCAAAAGGGCGGTCAGCATGCCAGAAAACATAAGGATGCACCCGATCAAACCGCGAAGGGATAGCATTTCATCCAGGATAAGCCAGCCTGCAAGGGCTGCGAACACGGCTTCGAGGCTGAGAATAATAGCAGCGTGGGTTGGGGGAGCGTCTCGTTGGGCAACAACCTGTAACGTGTAGGCCACCCCAACAGATAGAATGCCACCGTAAAGGATAGGTATCAACGCCCCGTGCAGACCATCACGGGTAATAGCTTCGGTGAAACCAGCAACAATGAGGCTCAGCAGGGCGCAAATTACGTACTGGGCACAAGCCAGTCTGATTCCGTCCATCCTCGGGGAAAGCCAGCTCAGAAGCAACACGTGTATGGCCCAAAACAAGGCCCCAAAAAGCTCCCATAGGTCGCCCGGTGCAAAGGTAAAAGTCCCGGTCACGCTCAGCAGGTATAGACCAACAGTTGCCAGACCAGCACCTAACCATCCTCCCCAACCAGGCCGGTGACCCCACAATAATCCCAGAAGCGGAACAATGATCACATAGAGGCCCGTGATAAACCCGGCCTTCCCTGCAGTGGTGTAGACCAGACCCACCTGCTGAAGGGTCGCTGCAACGAACAGTACCAAACCGGCAAGGGCACCTCCCCCAACGGTCGGCCAGACCATCCTATGCTCCGCCGGCCCCCCCGCCACCTCTGGTTCTGGATCCCTGCGCCTGGTCAAAGGCAGTAACACCATGGCGCCGAGGGCAAAGCGGATACCATTAAAGGTGAGGGGTCCCACATGACTCATCCCCACCCGCTGCGCCACAAAGGCGCTGCCCCAGATGACGGCCGCAACCATCAAGAGCAAATCAGCCCTGTAAACCCTTTGATTCAAACGCACCCCTTTTCTGTTCACCGAGATCCTTTAGGAGGTCTCATTGGCTTAAGACCGGAGATTACCCTTTCCATCTTTTCGTGTCTATAGGAAATCTCGCGGAGCTGGCCTCACTGATGAGGTAAAATTCCCAGCTGGTTAATATCTCCTAGACATATTTTGACACATCCTGACAATTTGTGTCATCGCCTAAACTGACTTTCTCGGTCGAGCAGGCTAACCCGTTAGAATCTATAAAAATATTCCTCAGCTCAAATCGTGGCATGACTTTCGCACACTAAAGACTCGATTTGGTTTGGCCACGTTTTAGGTAAAGGAGATCCTGAATGGCAGTGAGACCGAAACAAAGCAGGGGCTTCACCTTACTAGAACTGTTGATAGCCATTGCCATCATTGGTATCATAGCCGCCATTGCCATCCCTATGTATTCCAACTATAGACAGAAGGCCAAAATCGCCGAAGCCAAGTCAGATCTTAGAAATCTCCGGCTAGCAATAGAGATGCTCGCGACCGACACCGAAAAGTGGCCCAACAAAAGAGATGTCGGCGATGTTGGGGGGCTTGAAGTTGGGGATCTTAATGCAAACGCAGCCGGACTGACCGCCACGGATGGCAGTTACCCTGGGTGGAATGGACCATATATACAGTCCGTACCGCTGGACCCCTGGGGGAAAAACTACTTTTTTGATAACGACTACGACATAAACGGAACAGATTATGTGGTCATAGGCTCTTTCGGGCCGAATACGGTAGGCCCAAACCAATACGATTCTGATGACGTCATACTTGGTTCTTCCTGCCAGTTAGCTGCCTAATCCTCAAACAGTATCATGCCGTCTCGAGCGACCTTCCATCCTGTCAGAAACCGAGAAGCAAGCCTAGGCAGTCCTTTATATCACTCTTTTCTCCCTTAAGATCCTTTCGTGCAAATCCTTGAAATTGGTATTCGGCAGTTGTCCTATTCTATCTGGTCTTAGCTTCAGTTTGGCGGCCTCGGCTGGGCACTTGACAACACAAACTCCGCAGCCTATGCACCAGCCTTCATCAACCATGGGAAGATCGCCTTCCATCTGGATTGCGTCAACTGGGCATACTTCAACACATTCTCCACAACCTGTACATTCCTCCTCATCTGTGTCCCGAATGAAATAAGTTGCCATGAGGACGTCTCTCGGAATCTTTCTCCTTTTGATGCTGCCTACATTCCAGCACGCACAGCCGCAGCAATTGCAGTTGTGTTTTATATCCCCCATGGCATTGTCAACAAAATGCACTAGGCCGGACTCCTCACTCTGTTTGATTATCTTTAGGGCCTCATCCTTTGTTATTTCTCTAGCCAATCCCCGTTCGATCACATACTCGGCCATCTCATCAAATTTCATGCACACCTCTGTGGGATGATCGCAGCCTCTGTCTCTTAAGCGGGCTGTCATGCGACAGGGACAATGAGCTACAGCAATTACTTTTGCCTGATGGATAACGTATTCCATCGTATGATAGGGGTAGACTACTTGTATTTCTGGCTCAATCTTTTTCCCCATTGGAATGTATCGATATGGTTTAGTCTCAGTAACACCATACGCCTCCCGCGTCACCTGACGGTTAAAATATCTTGCAACTAAACTGGCCATGTTCCGTGCATGAGGGGTGTCTTCTCCTTTCCAGAAAAAGGTCTGGGGGAACCCAAAGCCGATCTGGTGTAACGCATACCCCTTCTCACCATCCTTTGTTTTGCCGGAAAAAATTAATCCCTTCTGGGAAAGATTCTCCAGGACGTCCTCCAATTCCGCTCTCGGAAGATCAATCGTCCGCATTAGTTGGTCAATTTCTGTGAGTGCAAGGGGAATGACCCTTGTTGGAAAGGCCAGAGCAACTTGAGCCTCCAGTGGGTCAAAATTTGCCCTTAGTATCTCTTCCAAGGCTTCATGGGGCGGGTATCCCATTCCCAAAGAAGAGAGATGATCTGCCAACTGTTTGTATATGTCTATTGTCTCCACCCTTGCTACCTCCTTTGCGTCCTAGTTATTTTAGGTACTTATGTCGGAAGATCCTGAGCGCCGGGCTCAAAATACTTTCCTCTGTTTCATGCAGGGCACTTTCTAACAATAAGGTACCATTCATTACACCACTGGATGTGAGATACCTCGTTCTCTTAGCACATTATCAGATATATCTGCAACCATGCCGAGTGAAGTATGCTGACCCTAGGCCGAGAAAGCAGAGGGTTCCGATAAACCCCTGGACAATCTTCCTTTAGGTTGATAATGAACGGTTGCAAAGCATAATCAATAGAGGCCTGAACTCACGGTGATGATTAAATGAGAGGTTCTAAGTATGTTTCAAGCTGAAGGCACAGCTGG
>CP070673.1:4059077-4072915 GCA_020351915.1 Deltaproteobacteria bacterium | reverse complement strand
TCTTTAAGCCGATTCAATTTGGTTTCAAGGGTATTGTCGATTTCCACCGATTTCTCCAAATCCCGAACAACCACACCTCCCAGGAATTGCATGGGTTCATCGGCCAAGACCAGAGATATGCTTCTCCCGGTCCTCTGTTTGACCAACTCGCCCACCTCTTCTAACGTTTTCTTATTGAAGGTTTTCCTGTCCCTGTGATTGAGGACTAACTCGAGCCTGTCGCCGGCAACAACTTCAGAGGCAGAGGCAATCAAGTTGAACAGGATATCCTTGTAGTTAAAGTGGTCCTGTTTCCCTTTTGCAGCTAACGCTTCCAAAACCTTTTTGGCCTCTGAAAATGAGCTATCGATCGCCTCTTCCCGGGCATTCATGCGCTTTCGTCGTACATCGATTTTAGTCTCAGCCAACATCCTTTGCTCTTCAAGGGAGGCAAGGCGTTTACCATTGGAGAGAATTCTCTCAACCTCCTGGTCTGCTTTTTCCTGGGCAGCCTGCTTGATCTTTGCTGCCTCTGTTTGAGCGGTAAGCAGTAATTCAGATATCTCCTTTTCGGCCTCAGCCTGTACATGAGATGCTATTTTCTCCACCCCTGGTTCTGGCATAATTGCTCCTCTATTGTATAGAAACGGCATTCAGGGAAGAGGTTTGATCTAACCACCCATGATCTTGGTTCCCACAAATATCAGGATAGCTATAAGGAGACCAAAAATGGCAAAGGTCTCTGCCATGACTGCCAGTACAACCGCCTGGCCGAATGTCTCAGGCCTCTTGGCAACCGCGCCCATACCGCTCGCAGCAATAGCTCCCTGAGCAACTGCCGTAAAACTACTGAGACCAATAACGATGCCACCTCCCAGTGCAGCATACCCCATGCCTATCGGGATTTCCTTGACCACTCCCCCGAGCACGCCAACTCCGATGAGAATCAACACAGCCCCAAGGAACCCATATATTCCTTGGGTTTGCGGTAAGGCCTGGAGCACTAAAACCGGCCCAAACTTCTTTGGATCCTCTGAAATAACGCCAGCCCCTGCAACACCAGCCAAGCCAACTCCGATTCCGGCGCTAATAGCAGCAACACCCATCGAAATGGCTGCCCCAATAATTGCCAATACTGTTCCTGATGATAACTCCATAAAAACCTCCCTCCTATTTAATATCTACTATGTCAAATCTCATCTCAAGGGGTTTAAATTCTGTTCCCCCGCTCTGATAGAATTTGGTAAAAAACTCTACGTAATGCAGCCTTAGGCCGTGAACAAAGGCTCCCATGGCATTGATGAGAAAATTGAAGAGGTGTCCAAAAAGAAAGATAATAACAGAAAAGACAATCCCGAGTGCACCAACCATGGCGAGCATGCCTGAGAGCACATTAACGGTCATGGCAATCCCCGTTGTACACAGCCCCAAGGCCATAAGCCTGGCATAAGAGAGAATATCCCCCATGAATCCGGTTACTTGGAACATTGACATGGCTTTATGTCCCGTAAGGAGCAACATGAGAGCGATGACGATGAATATGTAGCCGAGTGACTTATGGCCTGTCAGAAAGAAAAAAAGCCCTGGCTGGATAAACAAAAACCAGAGATTTCCGCTCATGGCTTTCCACGCCTGTCCCGTTTTGAGCTTGTCCACAACATTGATCACCACACCTATATTAACGTGAGTGAGCCCAATGATAAGAGCGATCAGCAAGAAGGTGGTGACCTGAATCATGGGATCAAATACCTGGAGGGCTGCTAGAGGGGGCACCCTAAGGCCAAACCCCCCGAACCATCCCCCAGACAGGGCACCTATGATGATTGTGGCAACTCCGGCAGAGGAAAGGATGATTCCGCCATCCTTGATGGCTTCGTTATATCTTCCCCCTCCCCTTATCAATGACATGCCCAAAACAAGGGCTATTAGCCCATACAGCGCATCGGTTAACATGATTGAAAAAAACAGAAGGAAACCCGGAGCTAAGAAAAGGGTAGGATCGACCCCATTATAGGTTGGCAAACCGTACAGACGCGTTAGCAGCTCAAAGCTCTTAAAGAATTTGGGGTTTTTCAACTGAACTGGCACATCATCCTTGTCATCGGGATCCGATACCTCTACCACACATGCCCCATCGCTGATCTCTTGTATCTCCTCAACGGCCTGAGTAACCGAGTATTGTGGGATCCAACCCTCAAGAGCCACAACGTGCTCCATCTTTGCAAATTTAATCTGACTTTCTTGCCTCTGCCGCTCAATCATGAGAAATTCCTGGTACTTCTTAAGCTCATCTCGCCATCTCTGAGCAGCATCAACAATAATTTGCTCCTTTTCTGTCTTGTGCTGGCCCAATTCCATTAACCTGGTATCAATGGAATCAATTGCCTCTTGTGGTTTTCCCTCCTGACCCTCCAATTCAATCCTTTCCCAGTTCAGGCGGCGAATATTGGGTAATACGATCGACGCATGCTCCTTGAGGCAGATTATTACTGTTACCAGCTTGTTCTCAGCTGTCTCGCGAGTCCCAAGATAATAGGTATTATCTGTCAGGTCCTCTATTCTCTCGCTTATGCTTTCTAAGGCTTCCTTCGGGGCAATGCCTACAGAGACAGATAAGTAGTCTGCCTCACCAACGTCTCTTAGGTCAATCTCTAAAGGCAAAACCAGTTCCAGCAGTCCTCTGATCCTCCGTAGGTCTGCTATCTCTTCTTCGATCTTCTCCAGATCCTTAACAGGATCCTCCACCTCCCCCTCGACCTTTTCAACAATCCCGTCAACAGTGTCAATAAGCTCCGAACCAAAGACTTCTCTGCTCTCGAGCTTCTTTGGTGGCAGGGGAGCAAAAACAGCCTTGAAAAAGCCCTCTCTTGCCTCGGGATCATAGCGTTCAAAAAGATCGAGCAAACGATTCAGCGCGATATTCTGTGTAGCTATTTTCCGAACATGTGGAGACAGGGGGTGAGGCTGTAACAGCTCATTCCAGCGGGGATCGGAAAGCTTTTCAGAATAATCAGTAAGATGGACCGTACCGAGCCCGTGGAGCCCCTTGACGATGGTATCCCTATATCCCTCGAGTGCGAGTATTTGCAGTTTTTTCATCCGCGTTGGTCGTAACATAACATCAACCTAACAGAGAACGTAAAATAAAGTCCTTGGCCTTTTCCATGTTCCGTTGGCCTTCTTTTCTGAGTTCCTCGGTTTCCTTGTTCCATTCAGCTGCAAGACTCTGACATTCTTTCCTTGCCATATCTCCCGCATCCTCTCTTATTTTCTCTGCCTGCCGCTGAGCTTCTCTCATCTTCTCCGCCAAGAGTTTCTCTGACTCTTTTTTGGCGCCCTCGATAAGCTGTTTTGCCTCTTCTCCAGCCTCTTGTGTCTTCTTTTTTGCCTCGGTTTCTGCCTGCTTTATCTTATGCAAGGATTCTAAAATCATTCTGAACCTCTATTGCTGGCCACAGTTTTTCTATGGTGCTGAAACGGGAATATACTGGCTATTTCAAAATGGAAAGGTTTTCGGTCTCGTTAGGAGATGGGCTAAGATCTTTCTTTGATGCTTTCCCCAGATCTTTCATTTTGCAATTTCCCTCAAAGATAACCCCTTCTTCAATGACGAGCTTTGGGGTTTGAATGTTGCCAAAGAGTTTGCCGGGGACATTGATCTCGATCTTATTTTCAGCGAAAATATCGCCATTCACTTCCCCGCTTATTATCATATCAGCAACATGTATCTGGGATGTAATCGTTGCGCTTTCCCCTACTATCAAGGTTCCGGTGGATTCAATTTCACCAGAGAATTTTCCGTCTATTCTCACGGCACCCGTAAAGGAGAATTTACCCTCAAACTCTGTGTCCTTGCCGAGAAACGCATTAATTTCTTCCTTGGATGTTTTCATTACCTCATGCTCCCACATTACGATTTTTCAGCGGCTTAATACCACAATGTTTCTGTTCATTGCAAGAAAAAACACCTTGAACTGTTTTACTACTGATAGCATCAAATAGTGTGCAATATCGGGAGGGGCATGGGTCTTTTCTGCTGTGACTGGTGGAAAGCCGCTGTCCTTTTCACGACTTATCAGTGGGGGAAGCCGCAGCTCTGCCGACTTGTTGAGAGAGAATGCGGAGGGGGCAAAGACTCCCCTGTTGATAGGTCGTAGAAAAGACCAGGCCGGGAGCCTCGGAACAGAAGAAAAGATCTCATGACCACCCTACATCCTTCTCGGTTATGTTCAATGCAAACAATAAAATGCTCTGCTTAGTAGCTTCCATGCGGCCGTGCACGCCAGAAGAACACCTTTTCTTATGGTCATTCTTGAAACATGAACCGCCTCATGCTCACATTCATTACCAAGCCCATGGCGGCCATAGTGGAAATGACAGACGATCCACCGTAGCTAAACAAGACCAATGGTATTCCTACGACGGGCAGCAGTCCGGTTACCATGCTGACATTTATCGTAAGGTGCCAGAAAAGCAATGCGCAAACCCCTATAACAACAAGGGTGCCAAACTTGTCTTTGCTGTTTCTGGCTATATTGAGGCACCACAGTATCAAAAATAGATAGAGGAACAAAATGACAGCCGAGCCTAAAAACCCCCACTCCTCCGCCAACACGGAAAAGGAAAAATCGGTATGCTGCTGGGGCAGAAAATGTAATCGTGTCTGGGTCCCTTTAAGAAAACCTTTCCCCCAAAAGAGCCCTGAGCCTATCGCAATCTTCGACTGGGTAACATGATAGGCGGCACCCAATGGATCCAGATCGGGTCTCAAGAACGCTATTATCCGCTTTTTCTGATATCCCTGAAGGCTGATCCAGAAGAAGGGTGCCGAAACAACAGCAGCGGACAGAAAAATCAGTATTGAATTCCAGTTTGTATTAGCAAACATAATAATCGAGAACGATATTATGACCAGCATCAAAGCGGTTCCCAGATCAGGTTCATAGACTATCATTATGAACGGTATGGCAGTCAAGATAAGCGGCCTCAGGAGATCTCTCAACCGGTAGTTTCCCGTTCTTTCTGTCTCAGAAAAATATTTGGCAAGTACCACAATGAGAGATACCTTAACCATCTCCGAGGGCTGAACGCAGAAATAACCAAAGCACAGCCAGCGTTGAGAACCATGGGCAGCCGTACCTATCACCGGAACAGCTGCCAGAAAAATCAGGGAGGCAAAAAACAATGGATAGGCAAGCCGACTCAAAATATGATAGTCAAAGGTTGTCATCAACAGAAGAATCAAAAATCCAACAGCGTACCAACAGATTTGCTTTACAACAATCTGGCCTCCACCCAGCGACCGAACTGAATAGGTGGCACTGTACAGATTAAAGACACCCAGTAGCCCTAAGACTATCAACACAGCTAACAGTATCCAATCAAAGTTATCTATCAATCGGCGATCGATCATGTTCCTTGACTACTCCTTTTATGCCACTCCCTTCCAAGAATCCCTTTTGTCACCACTCGTATAGCATCAACGAATGGGTTGCCGGTCCCGCCTATATCCGGCAGGATTGCTCTCATTTTCCCATTGGGGCAAAGCCTCAGAGCCTCACCGCTTCAAGTAACCTGCGAGTATGTTTTTCGCGATTGGAGCTGCTACAGCCCCACCGGAACCGCTGTGCTCCACAAGAATGGCCACTGCTATTGTCGGGTTCTCAGCCGGAGCAACAGCCACAAACCATGCATGATCCCTAAACTTATAGGGAATATCTTCTTCTTCCACCGATTCCCTGTCTTCTGGTAAGGCAATGACTTGGGCAGTTCCTGTCTTACCGGCTACGCCAATGCGGTGCAACCGTGCCCTCCATCCTGTCCCACGAGGCTCATTCACTACACCGAACAGCGCCTTTTTGACCAATTCCATGTTCTCCTCATTGAGATCCCAATAGCCTGATATGTCAGGCTTAAACTCAAAGATTGTCTTGTTACCGTCTCCTTCTACCTGTTTGGTTACGCGGGGCCTGAAAAGAATGCCGCCATTGAAAAGCGCCGAAACAAATCCTACGAGTTGAATCGGTGTTATGAGGGCAAAGCTCTGTCCTACTGCCACAGAAAGTGTCTCTCCATCTTGCCATGGAACATGCCACCGTTTCAACTTCCATGCCTTATCAGGAATAAGCCCTGGTTGTTCATCTCCTATTTGAATGCCCGTGTTGCAGCCAAAGCCAAGCCTCTTGGCATATCTTGCAATGGTGTCAACACCTATCTTCTGGCCCATTTTATAGAAGTACACATCACATGATTCCACTAAGGCCCTGTGCAAATCAACAAACCCGTGCCCTCCCTCTTTCCAATCGCGATATTCCCTTCCTTGAAACGTATAGCTCCCCCCACAAAAGATCTTTTCATAGGGATCAATTACCCCTTCCTCTAATCCTGCCAAGGCTACAACGATCTTGAAAATAGAGCCTGGTGGATACTGTCCTGATATTACCCGATTCTGCAATGGAAAGTAAGGATTAGAAACGAGACGCTCCCATACTTTCTTATCCATCCCTTTAGCAAAGTCATTAGGGTCACATGTTGGGCTGCTTGCCATAGCGAGTATCTCGCCGCTCCGTGGATCCATGGCAACAATAGCACCAACTTTGTTGGACAGGGAGTTTTCTGCCAAAATCTGAAGATCCTTGTCTATCGTCAAAAAAACATTGGCTCCTGGCTCTGCCTCCTTTTGGTAGAGCACTTTCAGTATTCGGCCAGAGGCATTGACCTCGACCTGTTGCCCGCCCCTCGTGCCATTCAGATACCTGTGCCATTTCTTCTCTATCCCACATTTTCCAACAAAATCGCCGAGTTTGTTCTTGTCATATTCCTTCCTGCCGAGTTGCTCTCTATCAATTTCCCCAAGATAACCAATGAGATGGGCAGCGAGCGTCCCGTAAATGCAGTGCCTTTGGGGCTTCACTTCGATGGTCACACCAGGCATGTTCAGAATATGAGCCTCAATTCTGGCCAGCTCATTCCTCGTAAGACCCTTTTTTAGGTAAACACATCTAAAGGGATTCCCCTGGAGGGCACCCTGTGTCTTTGTTTTTGCAGCTCCACGGTCAATCTCCACGAGCCTGCATAGATCTGTTAGCAAACCATCAAGGTTGCTTATATTCTCTGGTATCACACCAAGGATAAATGAGGGTCTGTTATCCACCAACAGGTGACCATTCCTGTCGAAAATCAAACCTCTAAAGGGTATAACATCCCGCAAATCAATTCTGTTATTCTCTGATTCTGTCCTATATAGGGCACCGTGTATGATCTGTAAGAACCACAACCGTACAAACAAAACCCCAAAAACGATCAACACAAGAAAGGTTACCTTTGTCAGACGTTTCTGATATATCTCGGTTTCTACCGGATCAAAATCTGAACGCCAAACCATGATGAGCCACCTAACTATAATCAAGTGATTATTGCTTTAGCTCCGTATATATGCTGAAAGTTTTCTATAACTCCAGGCTTTTACCCCGAGGGCGGGGCTTTCCGTCAGTTCCGAGGCTCCCGGGTTGGTCTTTTCAGCTACTTACTAGCAGGGGATTCTTGCCCCCTCCGCATTGCCCCCGCTCCTTTGGAGCAGGAGACCTGCGGTTTCCCCCACTGATAAGTACCGAAAAGACAGCACCCTCCCACCAGTCACTTCCGAAAAACCCCGCCCTCTTTGGGATAAGGATTAGCAAAAAGGAGCTAAAGCAATAATCAAAACAATAATACGAAGCGAGCCTTCTAGGCATAATCTCGATCTTCTCTTCCTCGTACCAGGTCCAGAACATAAAATATTAATGGCGTAATGAGGCTCGTTATGAGCACAGAAACAGCCACCGACATAAAGCGAATCGAAGGAAGTGATTGCCCCAAAGGAAAAACGCTCATTGCAACCAGAACGAGGCACCACTTGGCCACGAGAAAAACGGCCACCAATAAAATTACCGTTTTGATGTTGGCAAAGTCCAAAAACTGTCGGCAGTTATTCATTCCGAGGATAATAGCAGAATAGGTGAAAGCAAACAAACCCAGCGGACATGAAGAAGATATGTCTGCCAACAGCCCCATAAGAAAGGCAAAACAAATGGCCTTAAGGCCTTGATCCTTGGCAATGAGATATATCAAAAAGACAGGAATGAAATCGATATCAAGCCATTCAATCCCGACAAGATGGGTAATGCTTCCCCGGAGAAGGACAAAAACACCGCATGCTAACCAGATAAGAGAATAAAAAAATACATGCCTTCCTCTCCAGAGCTTTAAAGAGTCCCTAGTCTCCACTCCAATATCTTGACATAATAGTAGGTTTTTGTTGAATCTCAGGGCTTCTTAAGGGGAACAGAGCCTGATCGAAAAACTATGAGAACCTCTTCCACTTTAGAGAAATCTACGGCTGGGACTACCCGAACATCCTTGAAAAGTTTGCTACGGACATCCCTGATCTTCGTAACCGTCCCCAGATAAAGCCCTTTAGGGAAGACACCCCCCATTCCAGAGGTTACAATAGTGTCGCCAGCTTCGATCTCACACGTTTTTATTACATAATCAAAATAACATCCACTCGACCCTCTTCCCCGTAACGTGCCTCTCCCTCGTGATCTCTGAACCAACCCATCAACAGCACTGTTTTGGTCTGTAATCAACAATACCTGGGAATAATCAGGGCTGACAGAAACTACTCTCCCGACAACTCCTTCCGCATTAACCACCGGCATATTGACGGTTAGACCATCATGTTCCCCCTTGTCTATGGTTATAGATTTAAACAAGCCACTTGAATCCCACCCGATCACCCGTGCGGGTAACAGCGGTTCATCGGTGTTCTGTTGAAAGTTAAGGAGTGTGTGCAGGCGCCGATTGGCCAACAATAATTCTTGGTACTTGCTATTTTCAAGCGTGAGAAGGTCTATCCGCTTTTTTAAACGATCATTCTCTTGGTGGGTTTCGACCAAGGAAAAATAACTGCCCCAGATATCCCTTGCTATAGTTATCGTTCCCGTAAAGAATTTCTGAAACGGGGCAGTTATCTGGACCGCGATCTTCTCTGCCGGATTCCATGCTTGCTCCTTGCCAATACTGAGAGAGAGCAAGATGAGGGATAATAGAGTAAAGATATAATAGACCCATTTTGGTTTGTGCTCAAAAAAAATGGTCAATGAATGTACGCCTAGATCTTTCGATTACGTTACCGTAATCTCTTTTAAGAGTGACAGATTATCTAATACCTTTCCAGCCCCTAAAACCACGGTGGTAATCGGATCGTCTGTAATGGTTATTGGCAAGCGCGTCTCCTCGCGCAGCAGGACATCGAGATTTTTCAACAGAGCCCCTCCTCCCGTTAACACAATACCTTTGTCTACCACATCAGCAGATAGTTCCGGTGGGGTCTGCTCCAAAGCAATTCTCACTGTTTCAATAATGGTTTCTACCTTTTCATATATCGCCTTTCTAACCTCCTCCGAATCTATGGTGAGTATCTTTGGTATACCGGTAACAAGATCCCTGCCCTTAACCTCTATGCACTCCGGTTCATCTGTCGGGTACGCATTACCAACAGTGACTTTGATAAGCTCCGCTGTTTGAAGACCAATCAAAAGATTATATTTCCTTTTTATGTGCTGCAGAATAGCCTCGTCCATCTTATCACCACCTACCCTTACCGAACGCGAATACACAGTGCCTGCCAATGAAATGACAGCTACTTCTGTAGTCCCTCCCCCTATATCAACTATCATATTGCTCGTGGGCTCAGTTATCGGTAGGTCTGCGCCTATAGCGGCGGCCATGGGTTCCTCAATCAAAAACACCTCCCGAGCCCCAGCAGATTCTGCTGACTCCCGGACCGCTCTCTTTTCTACCTGGGTTACGCCCGATGGAACGGATATGATTATCCGGGGTCTCACCAGGGATCGTCGGTTATGAACCCTTCTAATAAAATATCTGAGCATGGTCTCGGTAATATCAAAATCAGCAATGACGCCATCCGCCATAGGCCTGGTCGCAACAATATCCCCTGGCGTTCGGCCCAGCATTGTCTTAGCCTCTTTCCCTATTGCCAATATCTTGCTTCTTCCCTGATCCCTCCTTCTCACCGCTACCACCGAGGGTTCATTTAAGACTATCCCTCTGCCCTTAACATAGACCAAGGTGTTGGCCGTACCAAGATCAATGGCTAGGTCATTAGAGAATAAACCGAGCACAGGATCTAATAACATGCGAGTCTCCTTTCCAACATTAATTGCCAAACCTCGCTTACCTTAATTGATTTTCAGAGATTTATCAAATATAAAATAGCGGTTTCCCTTCTTTTAAAGGTAATCCAGAGGATTGCAGCCTCTGCACATCGGGGCAAAAAGAATCAAAGAGCGCCCCCCTAGAGGGTATGCAAGAGGCTCGAACTACTGTTTAATTCCTGCCTGCCTCTTTTATCTTGACAACGATACCATGCTATGATTAAAAACATGGTAATTTCTAACGGACAGAAGGACTTAGGTAATGAAACGGACCTTTCAGCCAAGTAACATAAAACGGTCTCGCGTACATGGTTTTCGGGCTAGAATGAGTAGCCAAGGGGGCAGGAATGTGCTCAAACGAAGGAGGGCAAAAGGCCGGAAAAGATTATCTGCTTAACACATCGAGCAGTTTTCAATAGAGATTGGGGTTCTTCCCCGTTTTCACAGTGGTAGCCTTTGCCATGGGATCATTCTCCTTTAGAAAAGAGGAAAGGATATTCAGAAGGGCAGAACTGATTGATTTGAACATCCATGGAAGACGGTATTATACAAAAAATTTTCTGGTAATCCTTAATCAGAACAGAAGGGACATAACGAGATTGGGTATAACCGCGAGCAAAAGGGTTGGAAATGCTGTAAAGAGAAACAGGACGAAGCGACTGATAAGAGAATTCTTTCGACTTAACAAACAACAGATTCCAAAAGGATACGACATATCGATTATTGCTTTAAGGGAAACCGATGCGCTGAATATCTGCACGGTACAAGAGGAGTTAGGAGATTTACTGCTAAAACATGACAACCCTTTTTCTTAAACCTCGAACCGCGATAGTAGCCCTAATCAGGCTCTATCAAATAACAGTATCACCCTTTCTGCCAACCTCTTGTCGCTTTATACCCACATGTTCTACGTATGCCTCCCTTGCGATTGCTAAATACGGTTTAACAAAAGGGGGATTCCTTGCCTTAACAAGGATTCTTAAATGCCACCCCTTTCATCCGGGCGGCTACGATCCCCTCAAATAAAGATCTCTTAACCACAGGTAGAGCTTTTGGTTAGCCTTTACCGTGTTGCCTGGTTATAGAGCAGGCCACGTTACTGTTTTTAGAAGCAATTATTACAAGATAGTTCTTAAGGTCGGGATTTATTCATGGATAAGCGAACGCTGTTGGCTTTAGCGCTTTCATTTCTTGTCTTTCTTGTCTGGTCGCTGTTGTTTGGCCCAAAACCCAAAGAAACACCAACCGAAAAACAGGCCACTCCCGCCAGAGAGGAAAGTCAGCCCCGTGCGAAGGAGAGGAAAATACCTCCAGGCCCAAAACGGGAACTTATGCCAGAGACTGAAAGAGGTTCCCCTGACATTACCGTGGAAACCGGGCTTTATGTTGCTGTTTTTTCTGGTTCTGGTCCCCAAATAAAAAGCTTTCAACTCAAAGAGTACCGGTCAAAGCTTGAAAAAGACTCACCCCTAAAAGAATTAGTTCAGGTTAACAATAAAGATGGATATGGCCTAAGTCTTGGCTTCTTGGGAGAAAACATACCGAATATTGAGTGGGGTTCGTACAAGGTAAACCGACAAAATATCGCTGTCAAAGCGGGTGACCAGCCTGAAAGCTTGGTTTATGAATGGGAATCACCCCAGGGAATAAGGATAAGAACAGAGTTCCTGTTTTATGCTGACAAATATGAGATAGGTCTGTCAGTAACTGTAGCCAATAAGTCGGATTATGTAATCGATGATACTCTTTTATTTAACCTAGCTCATGTGCCGCAAGAAATGAGAAGGAGTTATGGATCATTTGAGGGTATGGCACTGCTTCTTGGTAATAAACTCGAAAAGGTCAAAGAGAGTAAAATACAGGGTAAGCAATTTCTTGGCCAGATATCCTGGATTGCCTATGAAGAGCCGTATTTTATGACCGCAATAATCAGTGAGAACGACAAGAAAGCCACTGCAAAAGCTGCGGTCCTTCCAGATGGGGAGATCAGAATATCCTACATACCCTCTCCCTTCAACCTGGGAAAAAACGAGAGTACAATAAGAGATTTTACCCTTTACCTGGGTCCGCGGGATCTCTATATTCTGAAAACCTTAAACAAAAACCTTGAAAAGGCTGTTAACTTTGGGTGGTTTGATATTATTGCCAAACCTCTCTTGGTTGCTCTTCGTTTTTTCAATAAATATTTGTCAAACTATGGTCTTTCGATTATCTTGCTTACCATCCTGATCAAGATACTATTTTGGCCCCTTACCCGTAAAAGCTATCAATCCATGAAGGAAATGAGGAAACTTCAACCAATGATGGCCAAGCTTCGAGAAAAATACAAGAACAATAAGCAAGAGATGAACAAACAACTTATGGGCCTTTATAAGACCTACAAGATTAATCCCATGGGCGGTTGTCTGCCTATGTTGGTCCAGATGCCCGTTTTCTTCGCCTTTTATCGGATCTTACCTAACTCAATAGAGTTACGGCATGCCCCCTTTGTTCTGTGGGTCAACGATCTTTCTGCGCCTGAGCGGCTGTTCTCCTTTCCATTCACAATTCCTTTAATGGCTCCCCCTTATGGAATCCCTGTCCTCACTCTATTAATGGGTGCATCTATGTTTCTGCAGCAGAAAATGACACCAATGACAGGGGATCCTGCTCAGGCCAAGATGATGATGCTTCTGCCAGTCGTATTTACATTCTTGTTTATAAACTTCCCGTCTGGTTTGGTGCTTTACTGGTTAGTAAACAATATACTGTCAATCGCTCAGCAATATAGGATCAATAGACAATTAGGTTAATTTTGGGAGGAAATTTTATGTCATCTATCGAAATAGAAGCCAAAACAACAGAAGAAGCCATCAGAAAGGCGTGCCAACATTTTCATTTGACTGAGGAAGAGCTTGATATTGAGGTCTTAGAAAGTAGCTCTACCGGAATCTTTGGTTTGGTTGGTAACAGGAAGGCGAAGATCAGAGTAACGGTCAAAGAAGATAGCACTATCGCCGTTGCCCAAGAAACCCTCAGAAAGATAGTCTCACTCATGTCTATGGATACAAGGATATCCGCAGAGAGAAAGGGTGATGATATTGTCTTAAATATTGAAGGAAATAACACCGGGATCCTCATTGGACATAAGGGGAGGACCTTGGAGGCATTAGAGTTTATTGTTAACAAAGCAGTGAATAAGGCCGCCGAAAAAAAGGTACGAGTGATCGTTGACACCGAGAATTATAGGCAAAGAAAAGAGGAGTCCTTGAAGGTGTTGGCTCTCAAGATGGGTGAACAAGCAAAAAGGACAAAAAAAACGGTCACCATTAACTCGGTAAACCCACACGATCGGAGAATTATTCACCTTACTCTAAAGGGAGACAGCCAGGTTCAAACAAAAAGCGATGGCGAAGGGCTCTTTAAGAAGGTTCATATTATTCCCAACAAAAAGAAGACTGATGAGAAAGAGAACAGTTAGTCTCGAGTTCCTTGTTTTGTTATGGATTATAAAGAGGAGACCATTGCTGCTATAGCCACGCCTATAGGCGTAGGCGGTATAGGAATCATAAGGATCAGCGGACCTGCTGCTGAAAATATTGCGCGAAAGGTTTTTCAATCAAAGCGGCCCATCAAGTCATTTGAGAGCTTTCGTCTCTACCT
>CP070673.1:4056404-4058977 GCA_020351915.1 Deltaproteobacteria bacterium | reverse complement strand
CTTCCTGGAAAGCGAAGTTAAGCAAAGATGGCCTCAACAAATTCTCTTGGATGGAATATCTCAAAATCTTCAAGTCCCTCACCCGTGCATATGAACGAGATAGGAATCCCCAGGTTCTGAGAGATACCGATAACTACGCCGCCTTTAGCAGTTCCATCCAGTTTGGTCAGAACAATGTCCGTCACGCCAAGAGACTGGGCAAATACCTGAGCCTGGGCAATCGCATTCTGACCCGTTGTGGCGTCGAGCACGAGGGTAACCTTGTGGGGAGCTCCAGGAACCCGTTGACCAGCTATTTTCTGCACCTTTTTCAATTCTTCCATCAAGTTGGCCTTGGTATGGAGCCTGCCAGCAGTATCAATAAGAACCTGATCTATGTTCTTGGCCTGAGCAGCAGACAGAGCATCATACACAACTGCTGCCGGGTCTGCCCCCCGTTGTTGCCTCACTACCTCTGCCCCTACCCTACCTGCCCAGATCTCGAGTTGCTCAATCGCAGCAGCCCTGAAGGTATCTGCCGCCACCAGCATTACCCTATGTCCGTGCCCTTGAAAGAAATGAGCCATCTTGGCAATAGTCGTTGTCTTTCCTACCCCATTAGCACCGACAAACATAATCACCTGCACGATCCCGGTGGCCTTATCTGGCGGTCCACCAAGAGAGTTTTTTTGGCTGACCTGGAGATAGGAAATCATCTCTTCCTTGAGCATAGTTGTTATCTGGTCTGGTTTTTCGAGAGACCTCAGATCCACCCGTTGTTTTAGCCCGTCCATCAGCTGCTCTGTTGTCTCAACACCGATGTCTGAGGTAAAGAGAATTTCCTCAAGATCCTCCCAGAGCGATGGATCGAATGCCCTTTTTCCCGTTAGTACGGTATTGAGCCTGCCTGCCAACCGCATTCTTGTCTTGGAAAGCTTATTGCGCAGCCCTCTTGCAGGCACACTACTATGAGCAGATTCAGGTTTACCCAAGGAAATCTTTCCCTCCTTCTTCTGTTTATTCCGAGACCTTTTCATAGCGCCCAGAGGATGTGGCTTTGATCCGCCCCCTAAAAGGGCGTACGCCCGGTTTGCGTTTCAGAGGGTGAATGTCAAATAACAAAGCTCAAATGCCAAATGAATGTCAAAGCCCAAAAACCAACCTTGGTATCCCGATATTATCGGGATTCGTTGCTTGTTGTCCGTCCTTCGTTACTCGTTCGTCATGTGCCTAACTTCTATCACTTCAGCACACTTTGCTCACTTGACTGTGGGTTTGGGCATCTAAGCATTTGGAGTTGATTTGTCATTTGGGTTTTGTCATTTGAAATTATTTGGCAAAGCAGGGGCAATTCCAGGCAAAGCCAATGGCCTCTGACCACACCCAAAGGACGTGATTTTCAAAGATGAAATGAATCGGGTGATCAAAATCTTTGGTGGCTTTACTTGATATGTGCTCGAAAAATATCACATTTCTTCTGAGCCTGGCTGGTAATCTTTGAGGTCTACAGACACAATCTTGGAAACACTCGTCTTGTTCATGACCATGCCGTATAGTCTTTCAGCAATCTCCATTGTCTTTCGATTATGAGTAACCATGATTATCTGGGATGACTTCTTAATCTCCTGCAACAGCTCGTTAAACCGGTCTGTATTGGCTTCATCCAACGGGGCATCCACCTCATCCATGATAATAAATGGACTTGGCTTAATAAGGTAGATGGCAAACAGTAATGCCATAGCTGCCAAGGCCTTTTCTCCCCCAGAGAGAAGCCCCATATGAACCAATCTCTTCCCTGGAGGTTGCACCTCAACCAATACACCACTTTCCAATGGAAGGCTTTCATCAATCAAACGTAGGCGAGCACTGCCACCATCAAAGAGGATGGGAAAAACCTTCTTTAATTGTTCGTCCACCTGGCCCAAGGTAGAGAGAAATCTCCGCTTGGAAATCCTGTTTATTCTCCTAATGGCATTACTAAGCGAATCAATCGATGCGAGGAGATCCTGCTGCTGGGATGTTATGAAATCGTATCGCTCTTTCAATTTCTCATATTCAGTTATAGCCAAGAGGTTCACCTCTCCGATTCTCTCTTTCGTGAGTGTGTACTCCCTGAGCCTGGATTCGTAGTGGTCTTTTGAAAAATCTTCCTCAAGATATTCTTTGTAATCCCGTTGGAGATTGATCCCTGTTTCTTTACTCACCTGGGATAAGATGCTATTTATCTGAAAATCTACCTCTGCCTCTCTTATTTTTGCATCATTGATTTGATTCCTGACCTCATCCATCTCTTCTCTTACCAGGACAGATTTTTTCTCTTGTTCCCGTAATGTGTCTTTGAGAATATGCGATTCTTGTTCAAGCTCCGAACCCTCTTTTTCAACCTCTCTCTGTTTTTGATTAATAACCGTTAGGCTTTCCTTGATAAGTTTCTCTTTCACCAAAGAGCTATTATAGTGGTCTCGTGTTACGGTTATCTCCTCTTGTATCGTTTTGATCCTCATGGCAATTTCACTGGTAAATTGATCAAGGCTCTCTTTTTCACGCACAAGCCCTTTCTCTTCCTCTCTATACTTATTATATCTGACTGTCAG
>CP070673.1:4046782-4056304 GCA_020351915.1 Deltaproteobacteria bacterium | reverse complement strand
AGCAGAGGGACATTTACTTGAGGCGCTAAAATATAACCCTGACGATGAGGAACTATACCGAAATGGGGCACAAATTTATCAAGAATTAGGTGACCGGGAAAAAGAAGCAACATTTTTGAAAGAAGCGCTGAAAAGAGATTCAGATGATACGGACAGCGCCTTCCGCCTCGGAACAATCTACCTCGAAGAAAAGTGTTATGTTGAAGCGGGGGACCTCCTTGAAAGAGTGATTGCAAAGGATCCGAGCCATTCAGGTGCTCTGATTAATTTGGGGGTTTTGGCCAAAAGGTCTGGAGATTTAGATAGTGCCTTGAGGTATTTGGAGGAGGCGTTGCAGGTAAAACCAGACTCAGTAGAGGCTTTGTCAAATTTAGGGCATGTCTATTACCACAGGGATAATTTGCAGAAGGCAAGGCAAGTATTTGAGCGTTTGACCCAAATAGACTCTACACTTGTGGATGTTCATTTAATGCTCTCTATGGTTTATATACGCCTGGAAAGCCCTGAACTGGTTGTTACCGAATGCGACCGGCTCATGAGCCTGCTTGGATTAAACCGCAATTTGACACTCGACAGCCTGTTAGATCTGAGCAACCTGTTTATCGATATTGGGAAAGTGCTGCTCGAACAAAAGCGAGCACCGTTAGCTTCTTTGGCGTTCAATGTTGCAATGCATTTAGGTGGTGAGGCGATTCAGACAATAAAGAGGATTGGAAGGATATGTTTTCAACATGGTGACTATAATGCTAGCCTTGAATACCTAGAAAAAGCAATCCGCTTGAACCCTCAGGATTGGGAAAATTTTTGCTTGATGGGAGACTGTTATACAAAAATGGGCGCAGAAGAAGCGGCTGTGATCTGCCACCAAAAAGCAAAAGAGCTGAATCCATACTGACCTTCCATGAGACACCCCCGCCTTGAATAGTGCTTTCTGACCTTCCCAGAACCTTCAAAGAAAATCTTAAAGTTTTTCTGCTCTCTTCCGATACGTAATTCTAAGAATTGTGAATTCTGGATGAGATCCCAGATTCATAAAATCTCATTCAAAGAAAGGAGGGATAAAAAAGCAAACAGGGTGGACAGTGGACACCCGCGAAAAAGTGCAACTGAAACAGTTGGCAAGGATGCCAAATGAGTTTTTAGCTGCTAGCTCAAAGCTCAGAGCAAGAAAACAAAAAAGATCAAGGAGGATAAAACCATGGGACTTAGAATTCAACACAATATTGCAGCATTAAATGCACATCGCCATTTGCTCGTTTCGGATGCCGGACTGAGCAAGTCTCTTGAAAGACTTTCATCTGGTTTCCGTATCAATCGGGCTGCCGATGATGCGGCTGGGATGGCCATATCTTCAGGGTTTAGGGCAGATATAGCCAGTTACAAGGTGGCAAGCAGGAACACGGCGGAAGCGAACTCCCTTCTCCAGGTTGCTGAGGGTGCCTTTGATCAGGTCAGTGCTATGCTGGTTCGATTGAAGGAGTTGGCAACCCAGGCTGCCTCGGCTAATGCCGGATCTAACCTGGATAAGCTAAATGCTGAAGCAAATGCCCTCATCGATGAGATTGACCGTATTGCCCAGGTCACTGAATACGCAGGCACAAAACTGATTAACGGAACCTTTGGAGTGGGTGTCTCGGGCGGGTCAACTGCTACGGCAAGCACAGGGGTAACAACTGCACAAGGCATGATAGCCCAGGAGACCTATAACCTTAGCTATGCCGCAGGCTCTGGAGGAGTGGATGTAACCGTAACCACCGGTGATGGGTCTTGGACAATAAGTGATGTGGCAATACCGGATGCTGGTCAGAAAACGCAGGTCACTTTCAGTGCCTTTGGGTTAACGGTTACGTTTAACGAAAACCTTACCTCCACCTTGGCAGCCGCAACAATTATTGGCACCGATACAGGGTATGCTACATTCCAGGTAGGTTCCGAGAGTGGCCCCGAAAACCGGATTAGCCTCAGTCTTGGCGATGTTACCACAGGTGCATCTGGTCTGAATATCGCAAAGGATCAGCTTGATAATGCTATTGAAGCACAGGCCTTCCTAACCACTATTAACACGGCCATAAGTACCTTGAATGATCGAAGAGGTGATATAGGTGCCCTTCAAAATAGATTGGGTTATGCTGCCGCGAACCTCACAGCTACCATTGAAAATGTAACCGCGTCCGAATCGGTAATCCGGGATGTGGATATGGCGTTAGAGATGACCGAATTCACCAAGAACCAGATTCTGGTCCAGGCCGGTACAGCCATGCTCGCACAGGCGAACATGGCACCTCAGCTAGTACTCGCGCTGTTCGGTTAGTCTCTCAGTGCATACACCTGAACAAAACCCCGCTCCTTGTCAGGAGCGGGGTTTTTTGTTGAATGAAATGGGTATTGGCAAATATCTTGCTGTACCCATTATTGCAGAGGAAAAATCTCAAGTTTTGGGAAATATTTTCCGATAGATATATGGAGATTCAGAACCTACTACAGCCAAGTTTCGTTTAAAGGGGGACAACCATGGGATTAAGCACCAACCTCATCAGCGGCCTTGCCAGTGGTTTTGATTGGCGCTCCATGATCGATGAATTGATGAAGATCGAGCGTCGGCCCGTTGATTTAATAGAGAGCAGAAAGAGGGAATATGAATCAAAACTTTCTGAATGGCAATCCTTTAACACCAAACTCCTTTCCCTCAAGACAGCCGCTGAAGGGCTCAAGGACCCCGGAGACTTTGATGTTTTCACCTCCACCATGACATCTGACAGCGGCACCGTTAAGGCCTCGGACCTCCTGTCTGTTTCCGCTTCCTCTTCCGCCTCAAAAGGTTCGTACTCAATTGTTGTAACTACATTGGCCACGGCGCAAAAGCTTTCCTCCAATTCCTTCTCCGGTTTTTCAGATGCCCTGGGAAGCTCTTATGTAGGAGATATCCTTATCAACGGAAGGGTCATCGCCGTCAGCGCAACAGACAGCCTGGCCGATGTAAAGGACAAGATCAACAGTGCCAACTCGGGGACCAATCCGAGTGGAGTGACAGCCAGCATCGTGAATTATGGGACCAATAACTACCGGTTGATCCTGACCAGCGATGATACGGGAGAAGACGGTATATCCCTCCTCAACGCCACTGACACCGATATCTTGGGAGCATTCGGCTTTACAGAGACGGCATCTGGTACCTATGAGGTCAAGAATAGCATTACCGGGGGCGCCCAGAGCGATCGCTATACCAGTGTCACTACCTCCATTAAGGATCTCCTTGGCCTGAGTGACCCACAGGCGAGCACCAATCAATTAAAGATAGAAGCGGTCGATGGCACCTCACAAGCTATAGACATCGATCTATCTACCGATGACCTCTATGACGTCAGAGATGCCATTAACGATGCTAAGAGTAATACGAGTCTGAGTGCCTCGGTCGTCTCCGAGACAGTGGGCGACACAACCTATTACAGGCTTCAGATAGACGGCATTGCCGACACCGACCCCTTTCAAGACGAAAACAACATCTTCCAGACCTTGGGTTTGATTAAGGGTGGGGTAGGAGATGTTCTCGGCGTAACCGGCACCAATGAAATGACCACCAACGGCCAGCCCATCAGCGCCAGCACCCTTCTGGTTGATATCGACGGGTATTTTTTTTGGGACATTCTGGACGATATTATACTTACCGGTACCGATACGGATGGCCTAAGCGTGAATAATAAGAAGCTCAATATTCAAACTACGAGCACCGTTCAGGATCTCTTGGACAAGATAGAGCTCGAATACGGAGACGTAACAGCCTCAGTCACCGGTGACGGCAGAATACTGATTGTGGATAACACCACGAGCGCAGGGTCCTCTTTGAACGTAACCCTGACCGATGTCCTAGACAATCCAGCAGAACAAGGCTCCCTCGATTTCGGCATCTCCAACCAGGATGCTGGGTTTGTACGGAACCGGGAGGTGGTTCAAGGACAGGACGCAGCCATCCAAGTAGATGGTGTTGAAATAACCAGCTCTGACAATACCGTGGAAGATGTGCTCCCCGGTGTGACCCTGAACTTGTTAAAGGCAGATGCAGATACCACAATTACCTTGAATATCGATCGGGATATCGATGCCATTATGGATACGATCAGCACCTTCGTAGATGCCTATAATGCAGTAGCTTCCTACATTCGCCAGCAGCAGACCTATGACACGGACACAGAAAGCACCGGCGGCATTCTCTTTGGGGACGGCACCCTTTCCTCGGTAAAATCAGATCTGACCTCCATCCTGGTTCAGTCCGTGTGGGGTGTTTCATCTGAGTACTCCATACTCGGGTTGGTGGGAATTAACCTGGATAATGAGGGTCAGCTGAGTATAGATACGGACACGCTTCAGGGATATCTCGAAACCAATTTCAATGACGTAAAACTCCTCTTTTCAGCGAATGGAACCACCAGTGTGGGGACCCTTGAATATATCTCCCATTCCTATGATACGCAATCAGGGGAATATACGGTTAATATCACCCAGTCAGCCAGCCAGAGTACTACAACCAGCGATACAGCCGTGACTGGTACCCTGGGAGATGATGAAACACTCACTATTACCGAGGGAGATAAGACTGCCACCGTTTCCCTGACCAGCGACATGACCATTACAGATATTATCAATGCCGTCAATACAGAACTCGACACCGTTTACACGGACATTCTGGTTGGCAGTGAGCCCGTCGAGGAAGGTGGGTCTCCCATCACTTCTGCCACCAACTGGGCAGACATAGATGGCGGCCTACTGGTAAACGAGGATATTATCGCATTTACCGGTACCTCTCGAAGCGGCAGAGCAATCTCAGGCTCCTATAGAATCGATGATGTATCAACGGACACGGTTCAGGGGCTGCTGTCTGCCATAGAGGTGGCTTATGGAAATCAGGTTACTGCTTCAATTGACTCCTCAGGTCACATTCTGATCACTGACAAGTACGTGGGGAACAGTGAACTTTCCATAACCTTTGATTATAGTCAGACTCAGAACCACGTAGATATCTTTGGTTCAGTCCTCACTACCAATGCAGGGGGCCAGGAAGGCAGATTTGCCCTTTCAATCACCGCCTCCAATGATGGGAGCGATCATCTGAAATTAACTCACGACAGCTATGGGAGCGATCACAGCTTTACCGTTTCGGAGACGGGTGACCTCTTATGGACGGGTGGTGACCAGACCGTCGATAATGGCCAGAATGTGGCTGGCACCATCAACGGGGAAGCAGCGACAGGTTCGGGACAGATTCTTACGGGTGATGATGACGAAGCCAATGTGGATGGCCTGGTCACCAAATATACCGGGACCTCCACCGGAGACATAGGGGACATCAAACTCACCCTCGGTACAGCAGATCTCTTTGACCGGGTGCTTTTTAACATAACCGATTCGCTTGAGGGCTATGTCGGGTTTAAGCAGGACTCCCTCCAGAACAGAATTAATAGTCTTGAAACTCAGATTGAACAAATGGAGGCCCGCCTTGCTCTAAAGATGGATAGGATGATCAACAGGTTTGTAGCCATGGAGGTTGCCCTGAGTAAGCTACAGAACCAGAGTCAATGGCTTACTGGACAGATAAATGCCACATACAGCGGCTGGGGATGGTGGTAGATCATGAATACGGGGGTTTAGATAAACAAAAAAGGGGATTTCAAAGTGGATAGTAATGGAACTCAGTCATATCGCAGAACAAAGGTGCTTACAGCAGACCCCAAGAGACTGGTTTTAATGTGCTACGAGGGGACCATAGATAGTCTTAAAATCGGAAAACAGAAAATAGCCCAAAAAGATTACGAGGGAAAGGCCAGGGCGCTTACAAAGGCCCAAGATATCATCAATGAGCTACTATGTGCGCTTGACTATGAAAAAGGTGGCTCCATTGCCAAAAATCTGGATTCTCTATACAACTATATGCTCCGGAGGATAATCCATGTAGATCTAAAAAATGATCTCAGGGCCGTTGACGAGGTTATCGGAATGCTCACCGAACTCAAGGCTGCCTGGGAGGAAATTCTTCATAACGGGGACAGCGAGATTGAACCAGAAAACACACGATTTGGTGAAGACAGGAGACGGGCTTCAGCTTACATTAGTGCCTAAAGGAATGACGATATGAAAGATAAAGATGCAGGAAAGGAAATTTGTTCCTTCTTAGAAAAGAAGCTGGTCTTTTTTAAACAATATTTATCAATAACCAAGCGGATGAAAGAAACATTCAAGAAAAAGGAACCGAGCAGCCCCGAGGCCCTTATTTCCGAACGGCAGGCGTGCATTACCAAGATTCAAAAGATTGACGCATCACTGGAGAAGATCATGGGCAATAGCTCTGATAAGCTTCATGATATTTCTGAGAAATGTAAGGGAATGATTGATGGTTATCTGAGGAGTTTGAAAAACATTATGGAAACAGTGGATCTTATTGATCGGGAATTGATAGTTGTGGTCAGAGCTGAAGGCGAGAACATCAAAACGGAACTTCTTAAACTCCAAGATGTCAGGCAAGCTGCTAAGGGCTATCGAGACAGGATGAAATCTACTCCGAGGTTTCTAGATACCATACGATAAGAACTACTTCTGGGCAGCGTGTTTTGCCTAAAGTTTTTGTAAAAACAGCCGATTATAAGAAAAGGGAGGTGTGTTTGATATGTTAGTCGGACCTGTCACTACAGCAGGGAAGAACCTAGCTCCACCGGCCCAGGCGAGGCTTCCCGCAGAAACGCCAACACGCCAGGAGAGCGTGAGAAATGTAAAGGCGCAAGGCGAGCCAGATCTATCGCGCAGGACACAAGCGGCAGCTGACATTCAGAAAGATCTTGATATGATTCATAATGTGGACCTGCAATTTACCGTTCACGAGGCTTCTGGGGAGATTATGGTAACGGTGCGGGAGCAGTCTACGGGTGAGGTCATAAGGGAGATTCCTCCCTCAGAGATATTAGATCTCGCTGCCAAGCTCGGTGAAATGGTCGGCCTTCTGTTTGATGGAAGGGGCTAAAAGGTTGGTGCCGGGAGCTATGTCTTCATAGATGAAAGAAAAGAATGGTCTGCACATAAAGATTCTTATCGTTGATGATGACAAGGTTGTAGCAGACATCTTAAAAGATCTTATCTCAGAGGACAGTGAAAGATCAGTTGATGTCTGCTATGATGGTCTAACTGCCATTGAACGGATACAGAAGAATCCCTATGACCTGATTCTTGTTGACTTGATAATGCCACGGGTTGGCGGACTGGATCTATTGAAATATGCCAAGAAGGTCAATCCAGATGTAATTGTTGTTATCATTACCGGGTATGCGTCACTGGAAACAGCTATTATGGCCATAAAGGAAGGGGCCTACGACTATATCAGGAAACCATGCAACCTTGAAGAGATAAGAATTGTAATTAATAACGCCATAGATAGAATAAAGTTAAACGGAGAAAACAAGGAATTACTCAAGAAACTCCAGGACGCTTATCATGAATTGATGGCACTCAAGGAAAAAAAGCTTGAAGATGAAGAGATAGCGAACATCAGTTTTTTCTCACCCAATGTGCCGAGCCTCCATTATCTATTCAATCCCGATTACCCTCCCAACAACTATATTGACAAATTGCAAGCCCTGTCTTCTTTAAAGGAAAATGGGTTGCTCACTGAAGGTGAATTTCAGGCCTTTAAGAAACATCTCCTGAACGCGATCAGCCCGAGGGGCTGAAAAAAGAAAAACTTCTTATCGCAGGGTTCTCTATGAAGGAACAGTTGAAGGTGCTCGTGGTGGATGATGAAGAGACGATTCTGGATATTTTCAAGGAATACCTAGAATTTGCCAACAACTATACTGTCTTAACAGCTGCTGATGGCCTTGAAGCACTTGCGATTATCAAGAGAGAACAGATTGACTGCTGTTTTACCGACCTTTCCATGCCCAGGCTCGACGGGCTGGAGCTGGCCAAGAGAATCCACCGTTATGATAATACAATCCCGGTAGTGGTTATGACCGGATACCCTACCATAGACAGCACCATAAAGACCTTAAAGAATGGAGTGGTAGACTTCTTAACCAAACCAATCAAAGTAAACCAACTCCCCCTAACCATTGAAAGGGTTATGAGGGAACGCTCACTGTTTGTGGACAATATCATACTGAAAGAGGAGGCTAAACGAAATAAGAGACTTCTGAGGATAAATCAAAAATTACAGGAAAAGATAAAGGAAGTCGAGACCATAAACTTCATGCTCCAGCAGTTAGACCAGACAACAACGAGCAGAGAACTCTTTACTACCTTGGTAAACCTCTCTGGCGAAGTAACCGATTGCGATGAGGCCCATTTCTGCATATTTGCTCACGGGATAAAGGAGCCTGCCATAATCAGCTCATTCGTAAAAGACAGGCGTACGGCCACCATGGATGCTGAATATATAGACAAAACCATTGTCAAGAAGGGTGCACACGATGGAATTCCGTACCTTATAGAACAAGATGATGGAAATGATAGTATCATGGTAATTCCTCTCAAGATCAGATCGAGAGTCTTTGGTATGCTGATTTCACTTATCAAAGGTGGCAAGGGGCGGTTTGGAGAAAGGGACCTGTTTTTTCTAAATTTTTTGGCAGAAAAGGCGTCGTTCTCAATAGAAAACCTGGCCCTCTATGAAAATATCTACGAAAATCTTTTTTCTACCCTTTATGCGTGTGTGGAAACTATTGAAGTTAGAGATCCATATACCAAGCAGCATTCAGCACGGGTAACAGGCTATGCTGTGTTAATTGCCAAGGCTATCGGCTGTTCGGAAGAAGAGATAGAGATGTTAACCGTTTCCGGCAACCTGCACGATATCGGAAAAATAGGCATTCCTGATAACATTCTCTTAAAGCCGGGCCGGCTTACCCGTAGAGAATATGAGGTTATAAAGAAGCACCCCATCATTGGAAGCAATATCATTGGGCATTTTGGCATTTGGGCAGATGAGCAGAAGATAATAAAACACCACCATGAGAGGTGGGACGGGAACGGATATCCTGATAGGCTCAAAAGGGAAAAGATCCCCTTTCCTTCCAGGATTCTCGCGGTAGCAGATGTTTATGATGCCTTGACCTCTGATCGCTCATATAGGGAAAGATTGCAAGAGGCTGTTGCGGTTACGATTATAAAGGAGAACCTGGGTACCCAATTTGATCCAAAGGTCGCAAAGGTTTTCCTCAGACTTTATCAGCAGGGAAAGATCAAATCCTGACCTATAGGTGTGTCTCTGTTCCTTGTTGCGGGATGAAGCGGAGCGAAGCTCGGTCCATTATAACCCGAGGTCACTCTGGTTGAACGGGGCATCGAATACCCTTTGAGGAATAAGATCTACAATACGCGGAAATTGGGATGGTGTGAGCCCGACCTTTTGCATACGCAAGGCAAGGGTGTCCATGTTCAAATATTCTAATTCTTGACCAACCTGAAATCTACTCATAAGCAAATCGGCTAAATATACTAAATGCGTCAGTTCAGGGTCTGTAGTTGCCTGCTCTGGATAATGAT
>CP070673.1:4041183-4046682 GCA_020351915.1 Deltaproteobacteria bacterium | reverse complement strand
GTGCCTCTAACAATAATCTTGATCTCTTTGGCGAGATGGATACTGCTGCCAAACTGGCCAAGGTTGCTTTCCTTGATCCGACCCTCCTCGATGCCAAAAGCCTTGTAAGGATGGCTACCATTGGAGGTGCTCAGCTCATCGGTCTGGAGAATAAGATTGGAACCATTGAAAAAGGGAAAAAAGCCGATATCATTATAATTTCTACAAAAACCCCCCATATGACTCCCATCTATAACCCCTATTCCCAGATTGTATACTCTGCCACCGGAGCGGATGTGAGAGATGTCATAATAAATGGCAGGATTGTGTACCGAGATAGGCAGTTTACAACCCTTGATAAGGCTGAAATCTTAAATGAAGTTGAGAAAATAGGCCAAAGGATAGGTACTTGATATAATAGAACCTAGGGCTTCGCCCCAATTGGAATATTGGAATAATGGGTTTTAGGGAAATGCAATGTTGTTTTTAGTGGCAAGATAACTCATGGCAGATGATTTACTAAATCTGAAAGTACCTCACTTAATCAACTCCGCTAAAGAGGGGATCTTCGACATTCCAATACTCCAATACTCCATTATTCCATGTACGAGGCAAAAAACACCAAGCCTCAAAAAACCCACCTAATTTCAGTAAGTTGTAGAAATTCCGAGACGTTCAATTGTCCCTACTCCCCTCCGAGCACGAAAGGCAAAACTCTTAACATACCGCCCGCTTGTGCCCCAGGCTCCTCGCCTTACTTTGCCGGCAAGCGATCTCAAAAATTCCTTTTTTGGCGCTTATCAATAAATTTGTGTTCAAAATGCGCAGAAAATATCTTTCAAATCCAGGATAGCCTTTACTGAAAAGATCTTCCAAAGAGTGAATAATGATTCAACTTTTTTACAAGTTGTTTGGCTCCATGTGCTCCATGTAGCCATTTCAAAGTTTAGTCACCTTAGGCATTTTAGGCACTTTTCCGGTTTATCCTGGTTAGGTATTTATCCAGCTCCCCCTTTGAAATTCCCAAGAAATATAACATGCTGATGATTCGATCACTGCTTAAGATCCCATCGGTCTTCATGCCTGTTTCATCTGGTTTGAACGCGATGGATAGGCCGACGGCTTCTTTAAAATGAGAGAGGGTGGAACCATCACCAACAGCAACTACCTGATCGCTGCTAATATTTTCAAGGTTCATGATGAATTCAAGGATTTCATTCTTGGTGGTGTTCGTAATAACAGGTTTTTCCAACTCGCCGGTGGTTATTCCATGTTCATCGGCCTTAAGGGTGTTTGAGAATGCATAATCTACACTCGCTGCTTCAAGAATTCTTTTGATAAAGAAATTGAAACCGGATGATAAGAGTGCAATCTTGAAACCCATTGATTTCAAGATCTGTATCAGCTCAAGGGTTCCGGTATTTAACTGAAGAATGTCGCAAAATTTCTCTAAATCACGCACCGGGATGCCCTTGAGGGCGCGGACATTTTTGACGAGCGCTTGGATCTTGCCCTGATTGCTATGCTCAGATTCGATCTTACTGGCAATTGGCTTCACTCTTTCCGCAATGCTTTCCAAAAAGTCCGTGAGGGAAAGATCTTGGATTAAGGTGGATTCTACATCAAAGACAACGAGCTTTTTCGCTCTTTTGTACATATCTTCACTTTGAATGATGACGCTTTGATTTAATTCCGTGCACAGATCTTTGAGCTCGTCTTTCATTTTTTCAATTGCCTCATCATGAGAATAGGGCGGTTCCGTGATTATCTTGCTGGTGTCTATGACCATCTCCATGGCAAAAAACTTCCCACGGGCAATCATCCTACAATCTTCTATGTTGATGGTGTATTTCCGAAAAAAAGTAGAGATATTTGCTATGATCCCAAGTTGATCTATCCCTAAGACCGTCACTATATAGTTTTCTTTTTCAGTGAGACGAGTGATTTCATCCTCGTCATGTACTCCCAAGATGACCTTCAGACCTGTTTCATTCTCAATCGGTTTCAAGGTATGGGTTATCTCATCTATCGATTTTTTCGATGCTGAAAAATCAATTATAAGGAATATAGAAAATAATCCCCTCCGACAATTTTCTTCTACATCAATAATATTTCCGTTCATTTGAAATATTTTTGTCGTGATCTTGGAAACTAAACCAGGAGAATCAACGCCAATTGCTGAAAGCGTTATTATCTTATGTTTTTCGCTCATTTCAATTACCTCTTTCTTCTCATCTAATAAGTCATTTCAGAATTATTGCTTCTTATCGAAAAAAAATAACAACTCTTCCCCATAGTATCTGCCATCTATGACCTGCCCTGGACCGAAGGGCTCCAGATTCTTACTTGCAAGAAATTGTGAAAACCTTCTGTTGATTCCCTCTAATGAGATATTCTCTTTGAACCAATAGAGCGGAACATTGACATTGAGTGGTCGCGGTGAGATTAAATGGCGTGTTGTTCTCGGAGCAAACAGTTTTTTTCTTTTCACAGCAGCTAATACCATTTCTTTAGTTATTTGTGGTGTCCAAATAACCATTTCGCACTCTTTCAATTCCCTGCAGAACTTGGTTTCATACATATGTTGACATGGAAAGTATTTTAGTTTTATACTTTTCTCTATGAGCTTATCTTGAATTTTTCCCAACACAGCATAGGCACTTACTGCATCATTTACGAGATCTTTATTGAACCTGATTGATGCATAAAAATTACCCTGTTGAATGCCACAATCAAGATTATTATTTTTCAATGTTTTTTTTAGGGTTTCCTGGTCATCTACCTGCTGCAATTTGCCATTCATATCTTCAACAATCTGTTTCAGTAAATCCACGCCCTCAATGTTCTCCAACAATCTAAACCAATATCGTAACTCCACGTTTTTATTGAAATAATTGATCCTACACCCTGGAATATATTTGAATTTCAATTCCTTGAAAACAAATGCACGGTGGTTTCCATCCAATACCATATTATTTTCATCGACGATTATTGGATTTTGCAGATTTGCCCAATTCCGAAACTCTAATAGTAATTCATCTACAACGTGTGGAAGGGTGTCTTCATGTCGAAATAGAGATTCCACAGGAATAACTTCTAATCTCAATTCCAAGCTTTTAGTCTTTATGCAAAACATTTTTGCTGAAAGTGATAGAGACCAAAATAGGTCATGGTTTATCGGGATTCCCTCGGTGGGTAATATCTCTGAGAAAGAACACTACACAAAGAAGCGACTTCGCATGCCACTTAAGGTAAAGAAAAAGCAAAGCAATTTCAAAGAAAAAGTGGTAACTATGGCGGTTGACGGGCATAAAAGCTCCCCGCGGATCACAGCTTTACAAGTACCCGGTCCTTTAGGAGCCAAATGTGTCGGTTATCCCTTACACCGGTTAAATGCACCTCGGACCATCAATGTGTCTCAAAGTAAAACCTAGTAATGTATTGCAGAGACCTCATCTTTTGACGGAGGTTGTTTTGGGATAATAGAGAGCTGAAAGAGATCACAAGTAGGGAATTGGTTCGAGCCCCTTGCGTCTCCGAATAGCTTCTAAAACACCAACCGTGCCGGTCATCATATTGTCTCCAAAGGGTGCTCCAAAAGTGATGGGCAACCGGGAGTTCTCCACCAACCTGCGTTTCGGGCCAGTAGCCACAATGATCTCTACAGCCTGAAACCCAATGGCGTTACGGATATAAGCGCCATGGCCTCCTTCTTGTAGTATCTGTGTATGCTCCAATTTTCCCTCAGCAAGCTCAACTACCAAAGATTCCAATCGCTCGAGGGTTATGTCATGAGTGTGGTATTCGAAAAAACCGGCGATTTCCCCGCCCGCTATGGCAGCGCCGACAGTATGAGAGGTTGCCACATCTAGAATCAGCACCCTTTCTTTTTGGCTTGCTCGGTGATCCATGGTTGCTCCTAAGATGGCTGCCATTCCGCTGTCCATGACGTAGATCTCGTCGGTGGGCAACATCGTGGCACTCTCTGCAATAGAGGTGAGGCGATTCAAGGTGGCTGGGACCTCATTATTTCTGTACAGTAAGGCATGGGGAAAAGGATTGTCATCCAAACTGGCCTTAAAAATAGCATGGCGATAATCGAGGTGAGATACCCCTTTAGGTGGTGTTCCATGATCCTGAGCGCAGATACCGACGACATCAAATGAAAAGGGAATCCCGAGACCTTTCACAATGTGTTTCAATCGCTCTGTGTCCAGGTCTCCTGTAGTGAGAACGCTATATTTTGAATCATGCAGTACCTTTTCCGCATCTCTATCCTCGAGTATGGTGATTCCCCAAGAGCGCACCTTGTTTAGGTCATGGTGGACCGTGGCCGCTGATGAAGTGGACATCAGGACTTCACCCTCCTGCGCCCGCTTTCTCAAGACCTGTGATATGGGACCCCCACCCATCTCGTTTCCTGTAATCAGGAGATTTCCTGGAAGGCTCGCAGCCTGTTCGGCCAGGTGCAGCACCGGAGATTTGGCAACCGTCTTGTAGTGAAGGCCGGACTCTGTATCGTAGTAGAGGAGGTCCATGGTCCCGGCACCAATATCCAATATTAAGAATCTGCTCATCGATAACCCCTTGTCTAGCAATCTGATTTGAACTTGGAATAGTAAGCCGCTAATCACTCATACTACCATGTTAGCAGTATATATAGAAGATTTTATCATTTTTTCATGCCCCGGTTAAGAAGAGAGAGGATTCCAGTGATAGGGAGTAAGAGGAGGCAGAAAACTGCTTGGAAAGGGGTATGAATTGTGATAAGAGGCAACAGCTGTATCGGTGTTTTGGGAAAATGGGTTCAAAGGGAGCACCGATAGTAAAGAATCCAGGCCCAAAAGACGGAGATTTGAGGAAGCACCCCTTAGCGGTGCGTGCGGCGGTCGTCCGTAGAACGCATAAATCCGAAGCACGAAATCCGAATCTCGAAACAATATCAAATGACCAAAATCTAAATGACCGAAACCGCATTGTGCAGCACTGGTTTTCAAGATCGAAATCTAGAGGGTTTGTTTCTGTCATTTGAACATTAGAGATTTGAATTTGTTTCGGCCTGCCCTGGCGCGACGTCGCTGGGCCATAGTGTGGTCGCTGCAGTATTTCGCAACTCAAGTTCAGGTCCGCATTCCTTGAAAGCCAGGTCTGGGCCAGGGATTTCGATATTAGGATTTCGGATTTGACCGTCTGAGACAGCCGTTCTCGGCATAGCCACGGAAACAAGACCAAGCCCACAGGACCTGGTTTTCAAAGATGAAATAAAGGGAATCGATGCATCCCTCATCCCACAAGAAGTGTAAACCGAATATCTATGATAAACAATAAGAATACACACCGACTGACCTTCCAAGACAAAGAGATCACCCTTGTCGGGACCGCCCATGTTTCGCGGGAAAGCACTGATTTGGTCGAGCAGGTCATTGAACAGGAGAAACCCGATACAGTCTGTATCGAACTGTGTCAGTCTCGATATCAATCCATTACACAAAAGAAGCAATGGCAAGATACGAACCTCTT
>CP070673.1:4031622-4041083 GCA_020351915.1 Deltaproteobacteria bacterium | reverse complement strand
CTTGTGTAAAGGATAGAACCGAGAGAAATGGATCGGAGTATCTGCACCCAATTCTCTCTTCACCCAGAGACACATTTCTCTTACCGTCGACATCTCATCATTCTTTGTAGGAATCATGAGGTTGGTTAACTCCAGGTGCATCTTTTTCTGCTTCAGTGTCTTTAGGGTCTCGAGCACTGGAGCCAATTCTCCACTACACAATTCACGATAAAATGTCTCCGAAAATCCTTTGAGATCAATTTGTGCTGCATCCAATACCTTGCACAGGTTTTGAAGTGGGCCCTGATTGATGAATCCATTTGAGTGGATGACATTCAGAAGGCCCGCCTGCCTTGCAGCATAGGCAACGTCTACCATATATTCATAAAAGATGGTGGGCTCCGCATAGGTGTAAGCTATAGAATGGGCTCCCATGTCTTTGGCCTTCTTCACCACAACTCCCGGCGGGATACCGTAGCTGTAAACCTCCTCTGGAAAGGCTTGTGAGATTTCCCAATTCTCACAGAACTTGCACTGAAGATTGCATCCCGCCGTTGATACCGACAAAGACATGGTGCCAGGAAGGACATGGAAAAAAGGTTCCTTCTCTATGGGGTACCAATCAATGACACAAGGATTCCCATACACCAGACTGTAGAACTGCCCCTCCCGATTTTCACGTACTCTACAAAAACCTCTTCCCCCTTTGGGGACACGGCACCGCCTGGGGCACAGCTCACACTGGATCTCTCCTCCATCCAAGGCAGTAAAATAGGGGGACAGCTTTGTCTTAATCAGACCTTTTTGGGCCATTTGTGTCTGCACGGTCTCAGGAAAACTGAAAAGGGGAGCAAGGTAGAGAGCACAAAAACCCATTCCACAAAACTGCAAAAACTCCCGTTTCGTCAGGTGAAGCCAAGGGATGTTTTCATTCGTGTTGGTGCCTGCCTCTGCGGCATAAAGCGAATAATGCGTATACCGTTTATCCATTGAATTCAACCATTAAATAATGACCTTGACAATCACTGTTTCTTGATTTCTGCTCAGCTTTCCTTCCCCCTGAGTTCTTAAGAAATCATATAAGCCCGGACCTCCACAATACCATTAGTTGCGCCCATGGGAATGGGCCGAGAAAGGTAGCTTTGAGGGAATGGGGAGATTAGTTTACCCATCGAGGTTCTCCCGAAACTGGGTAACCCGCGCCTGAAAGTCCTTCTATTATTTTTTTGACAGTGGTCTTAGTTTTATCAAACGTTACCGTTACCGTAAAAGATGAGGCGTCTATACGGTACTTCAACACGCCCTCAATGCTTGCCAGGATAGAACCTACCCCTTTCGACGGTTCACCTCAGCCACCCGCCGAAAGATTGTAAATCGTTAGCTTGACAATCTTTTTTTCTGTGACTGCCACAGCATGGTAAGATGCAAATGCCAGCACAACAGCGATAAGCACGAGAACTAAAACGAGTTTTCTATATTTCATTGGATTCTCCCTCTGAGCTATTCATCCTTTACTGACGCCAGTGCATAAGCGCCTGCCTCTATGCTGGAAACGCTTTATAAAAAAGCGGTTAAAGAGGAAACCTAAGCTTTCTTTCTAGAGTACAATCTGAGCTTACCGTGAGTCAAGGGCCGACGACGCTGCGTTCTTTGATGCAGAGCGGGGATCTTTTAATAACTGATAAAAGAGAGCCAAAGGGCTTCTCGGCTTAATAACTAAGCCCTTGCCCCATCTTCACATTTTCAATTGTGCCTGTCTTTCTTTTACCGGGGAGAAGGCAGAGCAACACGACGAATAATCCGATAAACACGGAGATAAGCAGTACGTCTTGAAAGGCGAGCGGTATCGACAAACGCACCACATAGTCGGTCTCCAGCCCTTGCCCGAGAAGTTCCACTTGGTGCATTGCCCTTCTGGCCGAAAAGAGGCTCCCGGCCAGCGCCATGCCCAGGGAGAGCCCTACCTGTCTTTGAGTGGCTATCAGGGCCGAGGCTGTTCCGAGGTGCTCCTTGCTTACCGCCCCCATAATAATGCTGTTATTCGACGGTTGAAAGCACCCGACCCCCACCCCTAATAGAACCAATACGGGTACAATGGCGGTAATATGCGTTTCAAGGTCAAAACCGAGCATACAATAGAAGGCCGCTACAGTTGCCGCTGCCCCTACGGTGGAAAACCGGACCGGTCCGAACCGGTCGGAGAGCGAGCCGCTGATGGGACCAACCACGATGGTGGTCATGGCATTCACTGCCATCAAAAGGCCGGCTGCCGAGGCCGTCAGACCGAGGCCGTGCATCAGATAGAAAGGCATTATCAGGATGTAGCCTGGAACGGCCACAAAGGTCAGAAAAAGGCTCCACGTGGCACTGGAAAAGACTCGATTTTTGAAAAGGGAGAGGTCAATGATAGGTTCCTCGACGCGACGCTCGACGAACATGAAAACCAAAAGGCTCAAGAGACCAAAACCTATCAATAGGCTTACCACCAAAGACCCGAAACCGAATTTATTGATTTGACTCATGCCCAGCACCAGACAGAATATGCCCGCCGACGAAAAAAACGCGCCCCTGAGGTCGAGCCTGATTTCCCCGGGCCTTACTTGGTCTTTCTTAAGCAAGACAAGGATCATGAACAAGGCAATAACCCCCACCGGAATTCGGATATAAAAGATGGAGCGCCAGTTGAGCCACTGAAGCAGGAGCCCACCGAGAGTGGGGCCAAGAATGAACCCGAGAGACAGAGATACGCCGAGCAGGCCCAGCCCTTTTCCTCGCTCCTCGGGTGGAAAGGCCTCGGTCACGATGGCCGGGCCGCATGAGATGGACATGGCTGCACCGACGGCCTGCAATATTCTAAAGGCGATCAACTGACCGATGCTGTGAGCCAGCGAACAAGCTGCTAGACCCAGGGTAAAAATCGCCATGCCACCGGCATAGATCTTCTTTCGGCCAATGAGATCGCTGATTTTGCCGAGAATCAGCATCAAACTGGTACAGACCAGGATATAGACTAAGGCCACCCACATTACCGTGGTAAGATCTGCCTTAAATACTCTGGTCAAAACAGGAAACGAGATATTGGTGATGCTTGCATCCATAGTGCTCATGAGAGTACCCAGGGCCACGGTGGCCAAAGCCTTCCATTTGTAGCCTTTTGGATCGGGCGTGATGCCCTCAGGTTTATGCTTGGGCATGAAAGGATCGATCAGATCCATGGTTTCACAGAGAAACTCCTTCCTTTGGTAAGTGGGTGCGAAGGGAGCCATATGGTGTAAATGGCATCCAAAACCAGAAATTCATAATCGAAATCCTTTAATCATGCAATTTTTTTGCAAGCTCAGAAACCCTCCGGCCAAGCTTGATTGCGTTTTCCCCAGTCTCCTTGTCCGGAGCCCCGACACAGGCAACCCCATAGTGTCCGGTAGCCGACATCGGATCACCAACGACGACCATCCCGTAAATCAATAGTGCGTGAATGATGGACATCATGGTAGTCTCCTTCCCCCCAGTGGCATCGCCTGAGGTGGCAAAGGCCGCTCCGACTTTGCCTTCCATCTTCTTTCGCACCCCAACAAATTCATCGAAAATCTTTTTCAGTTCGGCAGCCATAACCCCAAAATAGGCTGGAGATCCGGCTATGACCCCATGGGAGTCCACAAAATCCTCCTTGGTTACCTCATGCGTATGTTTTAGCAGAGCCTTTACACCAGCTACCTCTTCCACCCCTTGGGCAATTCGCTCTGCAAGCTTTTTGGTATTACCACCTTTTGAAAAATAGAGAATCAATATCTGCATCATAAGACCTCCTCACACAAATACAATACGGTTTTTTCTTTATCTCAATTATACTGATAATAGGTTTATGATCACTGCTGTCCCAACGTTGGAAAAGAATAGACCTTTTATAGCCTAACTTCCTGATTTTACTGAATCAGACTTTTCGAATAAGCTTCAAGTCGATGACATGTCAGAGGGCCCCAGATCCTTTATCTGGCAGGGTTTGAGGAGTTTTTCCCTCAATGTTGGGACACTACTGAGCTCTAGTCTCTTCTAAAGATAGGGCACCTCGTGTTTTGCCCTTACCCGGATCCCACGAGCTCGGATATGGCATCCTCAACCCTCACTGACCACTAGAAAAGATAAAAGCGGTTCAGGAAAAGATCTTGAACCGCCTTCCAATCTCTCCAGGACATAGGTACCGGTCCTTTTCCATTTTCACATACTCAACAACATCCCCATTCTTCTTGAATTGTCAGAAGAATTCCTCTACCAACTCCTCTTGCACGTGGTCAAATTCAATGCCGATGATCCAATGCCCGTTGGGCTGTGCCTGAGAGTGGACCACCTTTCCCTCCACCGCAACGATACGTTCTTTGACGCCAATCTCCATCTCTATACGGGAATCCACTTCTACAAGCTGATAGACTTCCACTCCAGCTCCAGCTGGACTGATGTCAATGGTTCTGGCCATTGAAACACCGCTCTTCTGGACTTCGCCTTCTTTGTTGATATAGGATACCAGATAAAGGGATTGCAGCCTGGGATAATGTCTTCTTTCCTTTTTACTCCCCTTTTCCTTGCCCATAGGACTCCCTCCAGCAAGACAATTGTATGATTTGTGCCGGCAGTTTAGGATAAAGGCTGTGTGGGTGTCAAGCGGAACAGCTTCCCAAGATATGGTGGCTGTGGCATAAATGCCCACAAACCATTTGCCCAAAACGTGCCATTTTGTTTGATTTCAAGACAGACCACGATACAAGATGTCTGAAGGTCCAGTTGTGCCGTTGACACGAGACTTCGTATCGTGTAAAGTCCGTTTCACTACCTTAAATTAGCATTATGGACATAGCGCCTCTGATGGAACAGGAAGAGGCCTCGAGGAAAGGTGTCTTGATGAAAGCAACTAAGGGAACTGAGAGCTTAGCACTCTGGGTTCGGACTGCCATCAAAGATTTCATTAATAAATCCCCGGAAAACACGCTACAAAATAGAGGTAGCGAGAAGGCATGGGCAGATCCGTTAGTGGGTTTTTCAAGAGGTGATGACCCTCTCTATCAAGAATACAAGGAAATGATAGGAACCTTTTATTGGACAGCATGGGAAATATTTGACAAAACCTTTCCAGAGGTAGAGGTTGAGCCAGGTCACCTAACAGTCATAAGCTGGGTCTTACCGCAAACTGAGGCAACAAAGTCTGATAACCGGACACAAACAGTCTATCCCTCGGAAAGATGGGCCAGGGCACGCATCTATGGTGAGGAAGCCAACATAAAGCTTCGCGAGCACGTTGTGAGGGTTTTACAAGAGTCAGGGTTCGAAGCCGTGGCGCCCATGCTTTCTCCTCTTTGGAGGCGGGAAAAATCTGACCGTTACGGTCTGGCCTCCACCTGGTCAGAACGCCACGCCGCCTACGCCTCAGGCCTGGGAACCTTTGGGCTCAGTGAGGGCCTCATTACTCCAAAGGGCAAGGCCATGCGGGTGGGTTCCGTAGTAGCTCGCATCCAGATCCCTCCCACCACGAGACCCTATAAGGATCACCACGCCTACTGTCTGTTTTTTTCAAAGGGTATATGTGGCAACTGTGTACAACGGTGTCCGGTTGGAGCCATTACCGAAGAGGGTCATGACAAGCTCAAGTGCTTCAATCACATAAGACAGACATCGGCAGAGCATGTGAAATCCCATTACGGCTTTGACGGGTACGGCTGCGGCCTTTGCCAGACTGGGGTACCCTGTGAGTCAAAGATCCCCATAGAGGATGATGTTCAATAGAAATAGAGGGCAGAATGGGAGATGAGGCTTGAGAGGCAGATTCAGGAGGGTTTTTAATACCGTCTTACATACTACAAAGGGTCAGAATATGAGGCTTTTCATTTGCCTGATTTCTTGTAAGTTTCCGTAATTTTATCCTCAGGAGTGCCCAACTGGCAACTATTCCTCAGTCAGGTAGAAATACCGAATTTAGGCAAAATGTATGCCTGAAGCAAGAACCAGATGGCAATTATCACCAGAATCCACCAGCCACTCATGCGCGTCTCCTTTTCTCTTTGTTCCCCTTCCATAAAAAAGCTTTTGTTGTCCCCATAAGACCAAACCTCACTGCCAGACGATGGCCACAGCTCACGGCTGCGAAGATCAACCTGCTCATGAAAACCCGCTCGAAGGCGAGGAACAGGTCGATGACAGCCCGGTGCTGGAGCCCTTGTTGGACGACCCGCATGAAAACGATGACATAAGCCTGCAGGTATCGTTTCCGCTACAGGAAGGACAGCCAGGTTTTTCCTCTCTATCAGAGGAAAAAATCAACTGCTCAAAGATAGTTCCACACTTGTTACATTTAAACTCATAAATGGGCATAATATTTGTCCTCTATGCTCGAAATTGCCCTTATCTCACAAATGGCGGATGTAGCAAACATTATACTCTTTTGCCATAAGTTAATCAATATAGTAAGCCTTTCTGAAAAATATTCAAGTATTCAACGAGAGTTTTCTCTGGTCAAGGTGTGAGGCCAGCAATCCGCTTAGAAAAAGAACAAGGCAGTTAAACATAAACCTTCGAGTGCCTTCTGCGGTTTTGTCCGATGGCAGGGGCAGACCCCAATGCTTATGTAATGCCTTTAGACATGATGAGGGCTGTTTGGCCTTTGGGATAATAACCTTTGTGAGTTCCAACGACCTGAAAACCAGCCTCCTGAAAAAACAACTGAGCTCCTCTATTCTCCTTGGCGGTATGGAGCAAAATTATGCTCAGGCCTCGCTGGGTAGCAAGGAACTCTATATAGTTGAGCAGGGCAGAACCAATGCCACGCCTTTGATATTTGGGAGCTACCGCTATAGCCAATATCTCTCCAGTAATAACAGAAACAAGACCAAAGCCCAGGGGGTTTTGCCCATTATGGACATAAACGACGGTAATTACCTCTGGATTTGAAAACCACAGGCGTATTACCTCACGATAGTCACCAAATATGGAAAAGGCTTCACTTGAAAGCTCATGGATAAAACCTAGATCACCATCAATTGCGAGACGAATAAGGTCTCTTTGTTTGTCATATGTTCTTTCCCCTTTTCTCTCGCCACTGAGGCAATCCACATTTGAAGGTCGCTCTTTCATGTGGTAACTTTTTCTTTAAGGCAAATGCTCGATGCCAGACACCAGGGTACACGTTGTCTTAGAACTGATATCGCTTTCCCCTATGGCCTCGTCCTTATGCACCTTATAGCTGGCCCGACGTGAAGCCTAATCTCCTTTTGATTTTTGAATATCTCCCCATCGATTTGAATATCGGCGGGCTTCTCCAGTTTGATAACGGATCTCCTTACCATACGATCGACAAGCCTCTCACCCCTCAGCTGCATGCCGAGAAGCACCCTGAGCGCATTCAATCCACTCTTTTTGGGACCCGTACCCAGGCAAAGGGTTTGAAACAGGCCCTCCTTTTCCCTGGCTCGACGGGTCGGTTTGAATCCGAGTCCAACCTCCTCCACTGTCGCCCCTAAGAGAGCCGTATATCTCTCGCGGGGCAGCCTCTTCCCGTCAAGCCAGATCTCGGCCTCGAATGGACGGAAAAAACTGCTATCTGTATCCCCCTTTTCCAACATCGATGGTAAGACCCTGAGCAGAACCCTGATGGCTTTCGCTGGACCCCTGCCCTCGCCCTGGTAGTAAGCCTTCAGTAAATTTACGGGAAAGCCGAGTCCAAAGATAAAGCCATATCGATCGTTCACCTTAAGGGTATTCGTCCGCACAACTTCAAAGGGAACCTGCTCTCTGACGGTGCTTACGACTCGCTGAAAAATTGCCTCCGATGCGCCCCTTATCCCAAGGGAGTTAGCGATGGTATTCATGGTTCCGCCCCTTAGAAGGGTAATCGGTGGGAGATCCATACCATCATAGATTGGGATGAAAGCGCTGAGGGCATGGTGGAGCGTACCGTCCCCGCCGTCAATGGCCAAGATACTGATTTCCCCGCTGCGAAATTCTCGGGCAATATCCAACATCTCCTCGGAGGTTTGGATCTCACGAACTATTCCGTCACTGCCGAGAATTTGCCTCAGCCTCTCTATCCGAGTTGGATTACCGGCGTTTTTCCCAGCCCTTGGATTGGTAATAACTCCAATCATTGTCACTTCGGCGAAACCGCAAACATATTCAAATCATCACCTAATCAAAGTCTTTTCCTTTAAATCTTAACAAAAGGAGTCCAGAAGGCAACCTTTTTCATCACTCAAAAGGAACTGAATACTTGAATTGGTTGGCCTGAAGCATTCACAGAGGGTTTCCTTATGTCAAAAAAACACAGGCAGAGTAGTTGTGACAATATCAGGTGTAGCACTATTGGCAAGCCAGTCTTAGATTATCTTATCATCATATCTTTTACGAATTGTATAAGTTTGCTTTTTTGATTGAAATCCGGGTTTTCAGTGACTATTTCAAGCAGCTGAATGAGGATCTTGCCAACCTTGGGACCGGATTGTATGCCTAGCACATCCATTACATCACGACCATTGACTTCGAGATCCGAGACGCCGAGTGGTGGTGATTTCTTCAAGATAGCATAAATTCTCTCTTCAAAGGCGTTGATATCTTTTTCAAAACCTCTTCCCCATCCATGGGCCAGATCATCTGTCTTTCTGAGCCTCATAAGGTCACCAATATTATCTACACCTATCCGTTTGATAAAACGCCTCATTGCCCTGTCACTCAGCTCCTGCTTGTAGTCAAACATGTGATGGGCAACAAGGCTTGTCACTCGATCGGTCCACTCGTTGCTAAATCGCAACCTCATCATGATCTCTTTGGTGAGCTCTGCGCTTGCAGTGGCATGACCAAGGAATCTCCACCTCCCTTTGATCTTTTCCCTTACCCGTGGCTTGGCAATATCGTGAAACAGGGCACAAAGCCTCAAAACAGGATCGGGCTCAACAGAATCAACGGTCTCCATGGTGTGCCGGTAAATGGTATACCTGTGGTAATTGTTTTGTCGTTTTCTGTATCCTTCAACAAGCTCTGGCAAGACTCTCTGGAGGAGGCCTGTTTTCCTCATAAGGTTAAGGCCCCTTGAAGGTTTTTTCAACATCACTATCCTCAGTAGTTCATCCCGTATCCTTTCTTGCGCCACGGTATCAATAGCAGATGCCATAGAGGTCATGGCCATGAGGGTTTCAGGCTCAATAGAATATTCAAGCTCTAAAGAGAACCGTATAGCCCTCATCATCCTCAACGGGTCCTCTTGAAAACGCTCAAGGGGGTCCAGCACTGCCCTCACAACCTTGTTTGCCATGTCTCTCTTCCCGCCAAAGGGGTCGATGATCCTCCTGTTGATAATGTCATATGCTAGAGCATTAAAGGTAAAATCCCGGTGGGCAAGATCCTCCTCAATGCTGTGTCCAAACCCCTCTTTGCCTCGAAAGGCCGTTACCTCGAAATTCTTCCCCCTATGAACCAGGGTAACGGTTCCGTGCTTTAAATGAAATCTC
>CP070673.1:4023746-4031522 GCA_020351915.1 Deltaproteobacteria bacterium | reverse complement strand
TTGCCGCCTTTGGCGGCATTGGGTTTTTGTCCTTCCGTCCCCGCCCGCCTCGCCTGAGCGAGAGCGATGGCGGGCAGGCGGGAAGGACAAAAGAACAACAAAAATCATGTTAATCCTGTTTATCCTGTCTAATACATTAAGGAAGGTAAGTTAGAGTTTCTTTCATGAATAAATCCGAAGCGAAGATTCGGAGTCAGGTGCTGAATAGCTACAAATTTTTCAGGTAAGGGCAAACATTTTTTGACAATAGTGACATTAATCTATAGCATAGATACCATCGGCGTTGATCCATCTTTTCAGAAAAAGGGTGTGGCCAGGATGCTGATAGGAGAGATGCTCAACTATATAAAAAAGGTAGGGGCCGATACCGTATATACTTTTGTAAATTGGCGGGACTGGGGCCTTCTTCAGTTTTTTGATGCCATGGGATTCAAAACAGGCGATATGATCAATCTCGAATTTAAGATTGGAGACTGATTGCCGGATCTCTCTTCATAGGCCTGAAACTCCGCACAACTGTCTTTAAAGGAACATTTTGCCTGACATATCCGAACGTCTATCCGAGGATTATTCTTCTTTCTCGTGCAGTATAGGTAATCAGCCATGTATTATCCTTTCTGGAGATAAAGTTGTTTACAATTAAATATATTTTAATTATAATTTTTATATTTAATACTATAAAGAAATAAATATGTCAACTATTTTTATCAAATTATCAGGGTAACGTCAAAGTGCAGGGTATGGGTGTCTTTTTTTTGGTTATGCCCTGTGACATGGCCCCTTACTGGGTCGTTTCAAAATGGTTTATTGAGCCATAAGCCTTAGAATCATACGCTCCATCTATATAAACCATTTTGAAACTCCCACTCATCTGAACTATGTGGGGCATAATCCAAAAAAAAGACACCCATACCCTGCTAGAAGCTTAGAAATCAATAGGTTAGGTTTCACTATGACGTGACCGTGATCAAATTATTTACCATAATTAAAAACAACCATCTCATCCCCTATAAGAAGGAAGATTGAACCGAAAGATCAAGAAATCTGCTCCCACCCTTAAATGGAACAGGGTCCTTCTTTTCTCTTTTGCCATTGTATTGCTTGTTGTGATCTCAGTGCTCTTTCTTCAATCGGGTCATAATATAGTGGCTATAGATGAATCGGTTACTCCTCCCGCGGTCAGCTATAATGACTACTTTGAGACCAGACAGAAGTGGCTTTTAGACCATAAGAGGATACGAGAATGCTTTGGAAAGGGTGAAACCTTTTACGAGCTCCTGGCTGGCTACGGCCTCTCAGCCCAAGATATTATGCAGATAGATGAGACGGTTAAGCCATTTTTTGATTTATCCAGGACCAAAGCTGGACAAATAATCGATATCTGGATCAATGCACAGAGTCAAAAAGTAGAAAAGATCTCCCTTCACCTATCACCAGAAAAGATTCTCTATGTTATCAGGAATGGGCATGAATTTTTCCTCAGCCTTTTTTCTCCTGAAAAAATATCCATACCCACCGAGATTACCGGAACGGTCGCCGCGTCCTTTTACGAATCAGCTCTTGACAGGGGTTTGTCCCCTGACGTTATTATGGCGATCGCTGATATGTTTGCATGGGACATTGACTTTCTAGTTGATATCAGGCCCGGAGACTCTTTTCGGGTAATCCTTCACAGATACTACAGAAACGGGAACTGCATAGGCCTTGGTAAGGTACTCGCAGTCAGGTTTGTCAATCAGGAGAGGATTCACGAATCCTTTTATTTCATTGACTCTCAGGGTCGGGAAGGGTATTACGACAGGAAAGGAAAAAGCCTGGAGAAGGCCTTCTTGAAATCACCCCTCAGGTATAGGAGGATCAGCTCATATTTTTCATCTCGAAGGTTTCATCCAATTCTAAAGATTTACAGGCCCCATTATGGCATAGATTACGCTGCACCAGTTGGAACACCTGTAGAATCGGTAGGAGACGGTCGGATAACCTTTATTGGATGGAAGAAAGGCTACGGACGCTACATAAAGGTGCGGCACAACCATATGTACGCAACCGGTTACGGGCATCTGAGCAGGCTTGCAAGAGGTCTTAACAAGGGCTCGAGGGTCAGGCAAGGGGATGTGATCGGTTATGTAGGTTCATCTGGACTGGCAACAGGACCTCACCTTGACTTTAGCATGATGAAAAAAGGCAAATATGTCAATCCTCTCAGCGTTCAATCCCCACCTGCCTCTACATTGAGAGGGAGGGATAGAGAGAGATTTGATGACCGAGTTATTCAGATGGAGGAGGTATGGCAAAAAAATCAAACTTCCTGATCGCAATTTGTTTAATGACGGTGGTTCTGGCACCGGGGATCGGACGACCGTATGTGCTTCCCTCAACTCAGATTATCCAATTTCTGACCGATAGGTACGCCGACATAAAAGCATTAAGAATCATACAGCTCACTACCATTAAAGACATGGATCAAGAAATGGAGAGGGCTTTTGGCGAGATTATTGAGGTAATGTCTCCAGATCTTTATCGCTCAGAGGTTGCAGGTCAACCGAGTACTCGCCTCATCATCCATAATGGCTCAAAGACCTTGAGAATTATTAATAACAGAACTACCACTGATTTGGAGAGCAACGATTTTCTTTATCGTTTTCTTCTTTTGGCTCAGAGCCCAGAAAGGATACAACAAAGCCTCCGAGGCAAAGGTATAAACCTGGACAAGGTCTCGCTCACCCGGTTCGATGACAGGGTAGCATACCTGATTGGAGACAGAGATGAGGGAAATCCCCAACTCCTCGTTGACAAGGACCGCTTTTTCCCGCTCCTCCTAAGCTGTGGTACCTTCTCATTCCACTTTTCCGATTACAGGGAAATCATGGAAGACACCTGGTATCCTTACCGGATCGTTTACTCATCTGACGGGATTATTGTAGAGGAATATATGGTAAAGGACATTACAGTAAATCCACCTCTTGATGTGACTCAATTTAGTATACCCTTCATCCGCTCGCAATTTGGCAAGAGTGAATCCTGAGCGAAGGCCTTGCCCCTGCAATGGCTCATACTGAACGCTTTTAAAAAAGCTCTCACCCTAATCACTGATGACTCAAGCTTTAAAAAAGACATATGTTCAGGTAGCCGTGGCCCTTCCGGTTAGCGGGACATTCACCTATACCATACCAGGGAATCAAGCAAAGAAAGCTGCGGTGGGTAAGAGGGTGCTTATTCCCTTTTCAGGCCGAAAGGTAACCGGCTACATACTCAGGGTTATCTCCCCTGAAATTAGAAAGGGTTTACGAGATGTTCTCACTATCATTGACCGTGAGCCCCTGTTCCCACCAGATATGGTTCCATTCTTCGAATGGCTGTCTGGCTACTACCACTATCCAATCGGCCAGGTCATTAGAACAGCCCTTCCTACCGGCCTCAATGTGAGACTCTCCCATGGTGACAGAACCCCCCCTCGGGGATGGCTGGATAAGGTTGGCCTTCTACGAAGGGTTTTCGTTACTGTAAAGAAAGGTGCCAGTCTGGACAGATCCTTGTTTGATTCCAAAAGGGCACCCTGCAACGAACCTGAATTCCTAGAGATGATTTTCAAAAAGAAACAGGTCTCCCTCGCTGAGGTAAACCAGATGTTTAAGAATGGGCCTTACCTCGTTGATAAGTGGGTCAAGAGAGGCCTTCTGAAAAAGACCCTCAAGCCTGTTGTGCGGGACGTAGCCGGTGAGACTCTTTTTGTCTCCCCCTCACCACCACCGCTAAATTCTAAGCAGAAGGAGGCTGTAGAAAAAATAGCGGCAAAGCTCAAAGGCAACTCGTTCTTCACCTATCTTTTGCATGGGGTAACCGGGAGCGGCAAAACAGAGGTCTACTATCACGCTGTCAGGGCTGCTCTGGAGTGTGGACGACAATCCATAGTAATGGTGCCGGAGATTGCCCTGACTATTTTAATTGCCTCTCTTTTCAAGGCCCGTCTTGGCGAGAGGGTGGCAATTCTTCACAGTGCCCTGTCACTGGGTGAACGATACGATCAGTGGATCAGGATAGCAAAGGGAGAGGCAGACGTAGTAATCGGTGCCAGATCAGCACTCTTTGCTCCTCTTTCCCGGCTTGGCCTTATTATCATCGACGAAGAGCACGATCCTTCCTATAAGCAGGAGGAAAAATTCCGCTACCAGGCTAGGGATAGTGCCACCGTTAGGGCAAAACTCTCCAATGCCGTTGTCATACTTGGTTCTGGAACCCCTTCCATACAGTCTCACCAGAACGCGGTGAGCGGGAGGTATGGCCTTCTCACCATGCCGGAAAGGATACACAAGAGAGAACCCCCCGATATACGAGTTATAGATATGACACGGTTTGAGGGCAGTCCCGATACCGACAGTATCGTGAGCCCCCCATTGAAAGAGGCCATGGCAGATAATCTGGCTCAAGGAAAACAGGCTATCATGTTTCTGAACAGGAGGGGCTTCAATGCCCTCTACCTCTGCAGGTTCTGCGGTGAGGCGCTCAAGTGCCCAAATTGCGAGGTAGGCCTGACTTTTCATAAAGCCAGTAACAACCTGCTCTGTCATTACTGTGGTTTTCGGATTAAGCCTCCGAACAGATGTCCCGTGTGTAACAGAGACAAACTCAAACCATATGGATTTGGCACAGAAAAGGTGGTGGACACCTTGCAAGAGCTGTTTCCTGAGGCACGGGTGGAGAGAATGGACAGGGATACCATGAGACATAAGGGTGAGGTACAAAAGGTCCTGAAGCGATTCCTTGAGCATGAAACCGATATCCTTGTTGGCACACAGATGGTTACCAAGGGCCATGACTTTCCCGATGTAACCCTTGTTGGGGTCATCTCTGCTGACCTGTCACTCAATAATCCGGATTTCCGGGCCGGAGAGATTACCTTTCAACTCCTCTCCCAGGTGGCAGGCAGGACTGGAAGAGGAAGCTTACCCGGAAAGGTGATCATACAGACGTTCAATCCATCTCACTATGCAATCAGGGCTGCACGTGATCATCATTATCAAAGGTTCTTCTCCCGGGAAATAGGCCTCCGGAAACAGCTCAATTATCCCCCGTTTTCCTCGATAGCCAATGTGCGCCTTGTCGGTAATAGCAAGACCAGGACTGAGAAAATGGCTCAGCAGATAGGAGTAACAATCGGTAGCATTGCAAAAAAGCAGTCAAAAGGGAAAAAAATTATCGAGGTTCTTGGTCCTGTTGAATCCCCCATAGCAAAACTGAAAGGCAAATACAGGCAGCAGATCCTTATCAAGTCCCGATCATCAAAAACCCTCAGCCAGGTATTAACAGAGCTCGACAGAATCTCCACCTCTATGCTGAGCTCGAGCGGGGTACGGATGATCATGGATGTTGATCCGTATCAAATGGCATAAACAATTACAAATTCCAAAGCCCAAAGTTCAAATAAATGTCAAAATCCAAATGCCCATATGAGAAATCCAGACAATGACAGGAAAGGGAAAAGATAAAAGGGTTTTTGACCTAGAAGAGAGGACCGGTCTTTTTGGGGAAAATGTTATTGATTTTGCTAGAATCTTGCCAATCGATCCAATTAATACTGAACTAATCAAGCAAATTGTTAGGTCTGGTACCAGTGTAGGCGCCAACTACATGGAGGCGGATGCGGCGGAATCCAAAAAGGATTTTAGGCATAAGATTGCCCTTTGCAAAAAAGAAGCAAAAGAAACAAAACATTGGCTAAGAATGATTGCAAGAGCAAATCCAGACAAAGAAGACAAGTGTAAAGAATTATGGAGCGAGGCTCAGGAGCTAACATTGATATTCTCTTCTATAATTTCACCTGGAAAGAATAAATGAGAAATGTCAAAAGCCAAGATTACTGAGTACAACTGCTTAGGGATCAAAATTTTTGAAATTTGGAATTTGGATTTCATTTGACATTTGGATTTTTGCATTTGGAATTTTAGATCAATGATCATCGATTCTCATACCCACATCTTTCCACCTGAGGTTAGGGATAAGCGCGAGGATTTCTTTGACCGTGAACCGGCCTTCAAGCTCCTCTACGGTGTTCCAGGGTCAAGGCTCTGCGGAGCAGAGGAGCTTATCAGGAATATGGATGATGAGGGAATAGACAAATCGGTTGTATTCGGCTTTCCATGGTACACCGGGGATTATTTCAAAAGAAATAATGACTATGTCCTGGAGGTTGTTAAAAGATATAAGGGAAGGCTCATAGGCTTTGGCACCGCTTGCCCCGTGACTCACGGTGCTGACAAAGAACTCGAACGGTGCCTGAGATCAGGCCTTTCAGGCATAGGGGAACTGGCACTCTATACAGAGACTTTAAGTGTGGATATTCCCAAGGCCTTTGAGCCTATAGCTGAAATGGCTCAACGGTTTGATGCGCCAATTCTCCTTCACGCCAATGAACCCCTTGGCCACTCCTACCCTGGAAAGACCACGCTCACGTTAAGACAAATCTATGATTTCTTACAATACTTTCCCGATAATAAAATCATCCTCGCCCACTGGGGTGGTGGGCTCTTCTTCTACCATCTGATGAAACGGGAGGTTAAAGGGGTATTGCAGAACACCTGGTTTGATACTGCCGCATCACCATTTCTTTATGACAAGGAAATCTATTCTATCGCCGCAAAGATAGTTGGCGCACAAAAGATACTCTTCGGGAGCGATTTTCCCCTCCTGAAACCAGGCCGTTACTTCAAAGAGATGAGAGAGGCAGGTCTCTCACCTGATGCCATAAAAAAGATATGCGGGGAAAATGCAGCATTACTTCTGAGAATAGGCGCCTGAGAATAAGTATCTGAGAGCCCCTCATGCGCCGATCGAGGTCAAGACTTGTGTTTAATTGGTTTTATTGGTTGTATTTGTTTTATTGGTTAAGCTCGTCAAAGCAGAGCGCCGGCTGAGAGAGGAAAATAGGTTGTTAACCTCCAGATCGCATACGAGCGTTATGGGCCTTTTTCCCTTCTGTCACCATTCGAGATCCTCAAATCTTCTTATTATTGGCATGTCCCCGCCATGAAAATACAAACCAATCTATCTAGTTGAACCAACAAAACCAATTGAACTAATGCAACGAAAGGTACTGGTATGTTAATCGAGATGCAATAACGCATACCTGCCCAACGGCAAAGCAAGCATGTCTTACCCCTTCTCACAAAGCTCCACCAGCACACCGGATGTCTCTTTGGGATGGATAAAGGCGATCCGTGCCCCACCAGCCCCTTTCCGGGGTTCCTGGTCAATCAACCGGACCCCTTTTTCTTTGAGCTCTGCCAAGGCCTCATCAAGGTTCTCTACGCGGAATGCAATATGCTGCACCCCTTGACCTCGTGCCTCAATGAACTTTGCTACCGGGCCATCCGGTTCGGTTGACTCAAGCAATTCAAGCTCACTGTCGGTAATGGGCAAGAAACCCGTTTTTACCTTCTGTTCTTCAATAACCTCTGTCTTTTCGAATTTCAGTCCCAGGATGTCGGCAAAGAATTTCTTCCCCTCTTCAATACTCTTTACTGCAATCCCTATGTGATCGATGTGTTTTATCTTCATACCTTCCTCCTTTCAGTTAGCCACAGATCCACACAGATGGATACAGATTTTATCGCATTCCCTGCTTGCATTTTTTTTATCCCCCTGTAAAATGGGAATCTAGTAGCATAGTAGAAGAAAAAAGGGAATGCTTTGTAATTATGCAGGGACCATTTAGATATTCTTCGGTAGACGCCGAAAAAGAAAAACAGGCAAGCTACGGCGAGTTTGAGGCCACAGAGC
>CP070673.1:4016625-4023646 GCA_020351915.1 Deltaproteobacteria bacterium | reverse complement strand
TATCTTAACTTGGGCCAGCCAAGCCCTACACTCTCTGGTGGCGAGGCCCAGAGGATCAAGATTGCGAAAGAGTTGGCCAAGCCTTCAAATAGTCATACCCTTTACATCTTGGATGAACCCACAACAGGTTTGCACGTGGCTGATATCTCAACCTTGATCCAGGTATTGCAGGCCCTTGTAGACAAGGGAAACACCGTGGCTGTGATTGAGCATAACATGGAGATCATAAAGGAGGCCGATTACATTATTGACCTTGGCCCAGAGGGGGGCGACAAAGGGGGCTACGTGATCGCAACAGGCTCACCTCTAGAGATTCTCAACAATGGCAAAAGATCTTATACAGCAAAGTATTTGAAGAGATATCTGAACAGTCAATTATCGCAGGTAAGAGGAGTGGCTTGACTGTGAACCCAAAAGGGTTTTATATATCACTCACAGAGCTCACAAAGGACACAGAGCCTTGATTCCCGACAAGTCGAGACTGAGAGGGCAATTCAGATCAAAGTGCCATCCTGCTGCCGCAGCCTGATTGTTTGGCCTGATTTTTTGTCCAGTTAAGCGCATTGCTTAATTACTGTTTCGCTGGAGTCAAAAAATCAGGCTAAAAATATTTTCTCAGTGCTCTCTGTGTGCTCTAACGACTACAATGAGTGGGTGAGAGAAATAATGAACAAGAAAAAACTAATCTCCTTTGACTTAGATTGCACCCTCATTGATCCCACCTATAATACATTCGTATGGGAGATTGGCATTCCCCAGCTTTATGCCAAAAAGTACCAAGTCAGCCTCTCCGAGGCAGCATCCAGTGTCATCTCCGAATACCAAAGGGTCGGAGACGGTGCCATAGAATGGTATGATATAGCATACTGGTTTCGCTTCTTTGAGCTCCCCGGAAGCTGGCAAGACCTCATGGAAGAACACAGGGATAAGGTCAGGCTCTTCCCGGAGGTGAAGGCTGTGATGGAGGATCTGGCCCCATCCTATCATCTTATCATAATATCCAACGCGGCCCGGGAATTTGTTGAAATCGAGACCAAAGAGACAGAAATCGCAAATTACTTTGTCAGAACCTTTTCAACCACATCGGATTTCGGGCAGGTAAAAAAGACACCGGAATGCTATGAGGAAATCCTTGGAATTATGGGAACCAAACCGTCAAATGCTATCCACGTAGGAGACCACTATGAATTCGACTACCTCATCCCCAAACAACTAGGAATTGAGGCATACTATCTTGATAGAGACGGGAAAAAACCGGAAGACCAGTATGCCGTAAAAGATCTCAAACATTTTGCTATCCGGATCAAAAATCCCCTAACATCTATTTAGCTATCCTCGCCTATTCTCTAGCCCACATCACCGCAGCAAGATGCCTCAAACGAAACAGAACAAGACTATGTCAAATCAACGTAGAGCGTTTTTGAGAGGATCGAGCCTACCCTCCTTCCCGCGCCCCTTGCAGCCCCCTGCCCTCAGCGCCTGCTCTTAATGCTATCTACACAACTACTGATAAAAGCTCCTTGCTTGAGCTTGGCAAAAAGATTCCTCTTCTTGATCAGCTCATGAGCTTTATTATTTTGGCTAGGTGTCAAATGGGCTTCTGGCTTGGTGTATGAAAATCTCGCCAGTCCTAGGTTCAAACCAGGATGTTTTCCCTTACCTCTAGGTTATGGTCCCGCAGAGTCTCAAAAAATCTTGCAAGTTCCGACTCGCGCACCGGAATCCCCGCCCTTGATCGCTTTGCCTCCTCTATGGCCTCCAGTTCTCCAGGGAAGTAGACCCGTTCAAAACCCTCCATTGGCGGGCAGGTAATACAGTCCTCTATTAGCCTGTCGACTTTCTCCTTGAACACATCTATTCCCGCAAAACAAGCTGGATTAAGTACGAGCATGAAGTATGACCCTCCATACGGTGTTGTCAAATCCTCAAGAGGAGGCACCCCTTTCCCACAAAACGAGCCCGCGAGGGCCCCGGTCAGAATGTCCACAACCAAGCCCAGTCCATATCCCTTATGCCCTGCCATAGGAAGCAAAAACCCTCGCAGGGCCTTCTCCGGGTCGGTCGTCGGATTTCCGTCTTGATCCAGGGCCCACCCTTCGGGGATCCTCTCCCCCTTTTTCAAGGCCTTGCTGATCTTTCCGGCCGACGAGGCACTGGTGGCTATGTCTAATACCAGCGGCGGGTACCTGTGCGCCGGAATGGCGAAACTCATTGGGTTTGTTCCGTGCACCCCTTGACGGCCCCCGTAAGGCGCGACTCTGGGAGTGGCATTACTGAAAGTTAATCCTATCATGTCCGCTCCGACTGCCTGCAGCCCATAGAAAGAAGCGGCGCCGAAATGGTTGCAGTTATAAGTAGAAACACCGCCGATGCCATTTTCTCGGCCCAGCCTTATGGCCTCGTTCATGCTTTGGTAAGCAGTAACAGGGCCCGGTCCCCTGCATCCATCCATCAAGAGCGTGGAGGGTTCCCGCCTGACTATCCGAACATCGGCCCCCGGATCGACCATGCCTGCCCTGATCTCCCTCACCAACCGAGGAAGCAGCGCGAAAAACCCATGGGTATCGATTCCCCTGAGACTCCCAAAGAGAAAGGCCTCAACGCAAATATCGGCCTTTTCTGCAGGGACTCCCAGCTGAGATAATACATCCATCCCAAATTGCCTGACCTTACTCGCTTCAATGGTTATTTCGTACACCGTTTCCTCCCTGTCCGCATGAGTCACAGTCATCTGATCCCTCCTGCCTCCAAGGGGAATTTATCGCCGGTGTCCAGATCGATTCCCCTGCTCATCGACCACGTTAGCCTTTCGACATGCCTTCTCCCTGCCCGACCTTCTCCTGCGGCAGTGGTCTCACGACTTCCCTTACCGCTCCTTGATACCCGCCAGATTCTTGGCCAGCTTCTTCTTTGCATCGATATCCGCATTTCGCAGCACGGTCATCCGGTGTGTTTCCGGTGAACCGGCACCGTGGATATTGGAAACGATGTCTCTGCTTTCAAAGGCGAGCTTCTCAATCAGCCTGAACAGACGGACCCTGTCTTCCACGGATACATGCTCCGCCCCCTTCAGGTATTTCCGGAGCAACGGACCGATCTCAGGATCCTCAATGTCTTTGTCAGAAGGCAGATCAGCAACCATGCCGCCGGCGATCTCGATCATCAGCCGGATTGCTTCCTGCAGTTCCTTGCCTTCGTACAGCTTGGACGTGTTGGAAAGGACCGGGTCAACCATGTAAATGCCCGACTCGGTTGACACGGCCTCCACTGAGGCGGCTATAGAGCACCCGTAAATCGCCTCAACGGTCTTGATCATCTCGGCTAATTTGCTGTTGATATGCGACACCCTCGACAAACCGTTGTATTCGGCAGCCGCTGCCGCTGCGCCGATCAGAACATCACCAACACCGCATTTACAGCCACCGTGGGAATGACGGTGGTAGTTTCCGAAGTTTCTCACCATGGGACCGGCAAACTCATATTCACCACACAAAAATACTCGTTCCCATGGCACAAAGACATCATTGAAAATAACCATGGGGGCGAACTTACCGTACGCAACATTGCCGAGATCACAGTCGCCAAGCGCCCTTGCCTCCAGCGTGCCCCGGCCATAGACATGAATGACGCCCTCAGCGTCCACGGGCACGGCAAAACAGGTGGCGTAGTCTTTGTCTGGCTCCCGCATCTCTCTCGTGGGCACAATCAGCCCCCAGTGTGCACAGAGAGATCCTGTTTGGTGGACCTTGGCACCTCTTACGACAATGCCGTCGTCATTTCTGTCCACTACATGCAGGTACATGTCCGGGTCCTTTTGCTCCGACGGGCGGAGTGACCTGTCACCCTTGACATCGGTCACACCGCTAAAAACGACCAGGTCGTTCTCTTGGACGAGTTTGACGAAATCCAAGAGCCTTTCGTAATACGTGGTGCCGTACTTCTTGTCACAATTGTAAGCCTCAACCCCTACCGAGTTTATGGCGTCCATGCCGGTACACCGCATGACACAGGTGCCGATTCTCTGGGTGAGGAATTTGAGCATTCTCACCTTTGCGATAAGGTCGTCACGGCTCCTGTAAAACTTGACGAATCGGCTCACCTCTTCTCCGATCAACTCGGAGTCGGCCACCAGGTACTTCTTGCCCTCGGAATCATGGGCCAAGTCGTAGGTCTTGGCCACCCCTGCCACCATATGCTTGATTAGTGGGTGCTCGTGAGGGCTTTCTACCTTTTCTCCCAGAATGTAAGTCGTTGGATGTAGCTCCTTCAGTGATTCATAATATTCCTGGAGGGTCTTCACAGCCATCGCTACCTCCTTCCTCTTTTAAACATATCACGGTGCCGAGGGCCGCAGCAAGGGTCCACATCAGCCAGGTCAATCCGACCCCACAAGGTCTTGCACGCTGTCGAACCCCATTCCGAATGCGTCAACGTTTAATCCCTCTTTCCCCTTGGGCACGGCCTCTACAATGGCCTTCTCCAATGCCCCGCGGCTTACGACCCCCGTGGCCTTACATAAGGCCCCGAGCATGACCATATTGGTGGTAACAGGCGCCTTGAGCCGATTGCGTGCAAGCGATGTAGCCGGCACCTTGAAAACGCGGCGAATGTCGACTGGCGGCGCGGGGATCATATCACTGTCGATAATCAGAATACCGTCAGGTTTCAAGACATGACTGAATCGATTTATGGAGTCCTGAGCCTGGGCCACGAGAACATCCGGTCTTGTCACCCGGGGGAAAACCACCGGCTCATCGGAGATGATTACCCACGCGGCCGCAAACCCCCCGCGCAGTTCCGAGGAATACGCCTGTGTCTGCACGGCATACTTCCCATCATACGTTACCGCCGATGAGCCCAGGATTACCCCGGCCAAAATCGAACCCTGGCCTCCGACCCCCGCTATGGTCAACTCCGTTCGGGTCATGAGCTAACCCTCCATCACCTCTTCTTTGAGGCGCGTCCACTGCGACGCGAGTTCTGGTTTTTCCATATTTACAAACTCTCCGACAATGATTCTGCCTCTCAACTCCTCCTCGCCGAGATCCCTGGCCCTTTTCCAGTTTACACTCTTGCTCTTGTAGTATTTGAGCATGTCGATCGCCTTGCCGAGCTTTGCGGCCCTTCCAAACTGTACCGGACACTGACTGATGGCCTCTACCAATGCAAACCCGTTCTTTTGCAGGGCCTTCGTGATAGAACGCGTCATCTGGCGGGGGTGATAGGTAGTCCACCGCGCTACATAAGGGGCGCCGGCAGCAGCAACCATGGCACAGATATCAAAGGGGTGTTCCAGTGATCCGTAGGGGCTGGTAATAGTGGTCACGCCTCGAGGCGTTGTAGGAGCTGTCTGTCCACCGGTCATGCCGTAAATGCCATTGTTAACCAGGATTACTGTCAGACCGATGTTTCGCCGCGCCGCATGAATGAGATGGTTCCCCCCGATGGCCGCCAGGTCACCGTCGCCACTGATCACCATGACATTTTTCCCGGGCAAACCGAGTTTCAGCCCCGTGGCAAAAGCGATGGGCCTTCCGTGCGTTGTGTGGAGCGTGTCTGCAGCGAATAGGGGGCTCGGAATCCAGGATGCGCAACCGATGCCTGAGACAAAGACGAAATCGTTCATATCCTGGCCCAACCCTTCAATAGCCCTCAAGATTGCCTGCGTGATGATTCCGTTGCCGCAGCCCGGGCAGGTTGTCGTCCGCCTCACATGCTCCCGCATGTACCGTCTGTAAGGGTGAACTGAAACACTCATGGTATCATCTCCTTGATGTGAGACAGAATATAGTGGGGGTCGTGAATCTGTCCTAAGGTCTGAGGCCCGAGAAACTCGACCTGGCACGCATGGGCAGCTTCGGCCTTAATGTATGGATAGAGTTGACCTTTGTTGTTTTCCAAAACAAGCATGTAGTTTACGCACTCCGACATCTGCCGTATTTCCTTATCCGGAAAAGGCCAGCAGGTCAGCATTCGAAATGTTCCGACCCTAAGGCCCTCAGCACGAGCCAGGTGTGCCGCGGACCGGGCGGATCGACTCACCGTACCGTAACTCACCATCACCACATCCACCCCGTCACAATCAGTTTCAATCTGAATGATGTCGTCGCGATGGATGATAATCTTTTCAATGGGCGCTGTAATATACCGATGCATGATCTCGGGATCGCTCAAATTGCGCATGCCGTGTTCATCGTGGCAGGAGCTCGTGACATGTGCCTTGAGCCCGCGTCCGAAAACGGGCATCGGGGCTACAGTTACATCCAGGAAGTCCTGGCGCTCCATGGGGGCTATTCCCGGCTCCGGGGTTGTGCGATGTTCGATTTCTATCTGATCTTCGTCGGGGATGAAGACCTGCTCACGCATGTGCCCGATAAATCCGTCGGCCATGAGAAACACGGGCACCCGATATCTTTCTGCCAGGTTGAAGGCTCGAATTGTCAGATCGAACATCTCCTGGGGGCTCTCCGGGCAGAGCGCGATGATCTGGTAATCCCCATGCGATCCTCGAGCCACCTGAACGATGTCTGCCGTGAGACCAACGGAAGGCACACCGGTGGATGGGCCAAGACGCTGAACATCCACGATCACCAGGGGTGTCTCTGTGGCAACGGCAAAACCGATGTTTTCCTGCATGAGGCTGATACCCGGACCGGAAGTAGCGGTAAGTGCCTTGCATCCCGCCCACGAAGCGCCAATTGCCGAGCAAATGGCGCTGATTTCGTCTTCGGTTTGCAGTAATGTTCCACCGGTTAGGGGAAGCCGTTGGGCGAGACGGTTGATGATTTCGCTCGCGGGCGTAATGGGATACCCGGCCACGAATTCGCATCCGGCTGCAATGGCACCCTCTGCACAGGCCCAGTTCCCCATCTCAAAATAGGTACCGGTCAATACTCGTTTTCCCCTACCCATCTCTGCCCTCTCCTGTATCAGAGGCCTGCTGAGAGTCTTTTTCAACCACTATGGCGAAGTCGGGGCAGGATATCATACAGTTCTCGCAGCCTGTGCAAAGAGTCTCGTC
>CP070673.1:4012546-4016525 GCA_020351915.1 Deltaproteobacteria bacterium | reverse complement strand
TGCACAGCAATCTTGTGGCATTTTTTCTCCTCCTTTTGCTGGTGTTATTTGATTTTAGTGTTGCTGCTCGATCCACGTCTTGATCTCATTTTTGCCCGGAATCTTACCCACGCTCTTGACCTCGCCGTCAACTATGACGGCAGGGGTTCCGAACACCCCGTACTTGGCGATCTCCATGACATCGGTCACCTTATCCACTCGAGCATCCAGACCACTTTCCGCAACCGCCTCTTTGACATTTTTTTCGGTAGCCTCGCACTTTGGACATCCCGGACCCAATACTTTAATTTCCATTGTTTTACCTCCTTTTAATGGATTTATTTGCTAGTTCCATTGGAGTGAGCCCATAAACTGCACAAAATGTGTCATAGCTTGAGCCAATCAATGAGTTTGCTTTTAGAGGGCACTTTGCCCACTGACTTCACCTTGCCATTGATGATAAGCGCAGGGATTCCCATCACACCGTACTCGCCGATTTCCCTGATGTCGGTGACATGCTCGATCTGACGTAACACCCATCTCGCCAATCACCTGCATGAGATCGTCTTTAGACATGCCTCACCTTCTTTAGCCTGCTATTACGCCGTAGCTCATACCGGCTATGGTGGAAAGGATCACAATGATGGTGCAGAAAGTGACGGTCCTCTTAACACCCATGACGCCGCCGATCACCAGCATGTTGGGGAGCGAAAGCGCTGGGCCTGCCAGAAGGAGCGACAGGGCCGGCCCTTTACCCATGCCTGCACCGATCAGGCCTTGAAGGATGGGCACTTCGGTGAGGGTGGCGAAGTACATAAGGGCACCCGAAACCGAGGCAAATAGATTTGCCCACAGGGAATTTCCACCCACCAGAGTCTGGATATAATGCGCAGGAATCAAAGCGGGATGTCTTGGTCTGCCTAGCATGAAACCGGCAACCAGCACACCTGCTCCGAGAAGCGGAAAGATCTGTTTCATAAATCCCCAAGTTGATTGCACCCAGTTGATACATTCGTCTTTCGTGAACCAAGTCTTTAGCATCAAGGCCATCCCGATGAGCAAAGCGATGGCGATGTACCATTTGGCAGAAAACATGGCTTGCCAGAACCCTGTCGCGCCCGCTGCCGGTTTGGCAAAGGCAGCAAAGATCAGAATCAAAACCAGGATTAACATGAAGAGAGCATCCTGAATCAAAGTTCGGCCCTTGGCTTCCTCATCCGGAAGATACATCTGGCCTGTCGCACGAGAGGCATCCTCCTTTCGGAATATAATTGCCATAAGCAGCCCTGTGATCACTGCGAAAAGGATCGCACCGATTGCCCTTGCCAACCCAAGTTGCCAACCCAGGATCCTTGCTGTCAACACAATGGCCAGGACATTGATAGCCGGACCGGAATAAAGAAAGGATGTGGATGGACCAATCCCGGCCCCCCGTGTATAAATACTAGCAAAAAGAGGAAGAACAGTGCAGGAACAGACTGCAAGCACCGTTCCGGAAACTGAAGCAACAGAATATGAAAGAATCTTTTTTGCAGTAGCACCAAAGTATTTAAGAACTGCGGCCTGTGAAACAAACACAGCAATGGCTCCTGCAATAAAAAAAGCAGGAATCAGGCAGGTCAACACATGTTCTCGAGCATACTCTTGGAGCATCATAAAAGCCTCAAACCCTGAATTCCGTATAGCAGAATGGCTCCATGGGACATAGTAGCAGCCCAGGAAGATCACCACTAAGAGCAATAACTTGGTTCGTTCTTTCATATTCATTTCTCTCTGTTTAAAACATCATACAATTGTTTGAGGTGTAACAGGATTCAATTGCTGTATTTCGATATGGCTATATTAAATTGGCAAAAAAATTTATTTCTTACAGATATTTTCGCGCCGAATCGTAGGAAGTTTTTCCACGAGTTCAGCAATCTCAGGCTCATCCTCCAGCCAGTGCCTGAGGTTTCCTAAAAAGCTAGCAGCATAGGGAGTGCTACTCCCATCTGTAAGGTAATAGTTAACCCATATACCCTCTTTCTGGAAAGTCACCAGGCCGGCATCCTCGAGTAGTTTCAGGTGCTTCGAAGCAGTGGGTTGGGCTACTTGTAATGCCTCCTGTATCTCACATACACACATTGTCTTATGTTGTAGCATCTTTATGATTTTTACTCGATTAGGATCGGAAAGCGCTTTCATGACCTTAATAAAAGCTTTCACTTGAAACTCCTGAAATATTCCTATCAGGAAATATATTGATTTCCCTCATGCTTGTCAAGAAAATTTAGTGCTGGTTAACTCGGAGCAGATACCGAACAATCGGGTACCATCTTGATGCTCAAAAACTTCTTGACTTCATCTCAATCTTAATAGGCTTTCGAGAGCACAGAAATAGGTGTAGGAGTTCTTGGGCCAGAATCCAGATGTTTTGCCTGGCCTCTTGCATGCGGGCCATGTACAAACTGCCCATTACTGCTGCGCCGTAAATTAGAATGTGCGCTGGAGCCTCCTTATTGGTATTTACTGGCCAGAAAGTCTTTTGCTCAGGAACTTAAGCGGTTATTGACCGACTAACAACTGACCGCCCTTATTCTCGTTCAGCCTTCTTCAATAGATCGTTTTGTGAGGGCAAGGTAATATTCCATAATACCGTCTACAAGACAGTAACAGACGCATGGCCCATCAACCTCCCCCTGTATCCAGCCTGTCTCTTTCAAGGCCTTCAGGTGCTGCGAGACGCTTGACTGTGCTAGAGGAAGGGCACTAACAATGTCACCGCAAACACATCTTGCTTCCGGGGGTTTATTTGCGAGCATACGCACTATCTCTACACGGGCAGGGTGCGCAAGCCCTTTGGAGAGTTCAGCCAATCTTTTCTTGCAGGCCTCAGGAGATGCTTTGTCAAGCATTTTAATGGTCACTGAATTGCTCCTACACGTATTATTTTTCCCTTTCATCAACAGCTCCTCGAGTTGTGGGTTTCCTGGCCTTTATGTATGCAGAAAATACCATATGCTCGGCTCCCTTTCCGGTGTTCCAGCTCTTGATTACTTGTTCGCTGTTGTCTTTCCTTGTAATTGAGATAGTTTCAAAACCCAATCCATTCAGAATCTGTCTCACCTCATCGGGTGAGATGGCCCCGGTGATTCACCCAGTGTAAGCTGATGGGTTGTCTTTGATTTCCATCGGGATTTCCCCTGTAGATAAAACATCCGATAGGCTGATTCGGCCTCCGGGCTTCAAGACCCTGAAAATCTCTCTATAGACAGCCCTCTTATCTGGTGAAAGATTGATGACGCAGTTTGACATCACCACATCCACTGAATTGTCCGGAACAGGCAGCTTTTCTATCTCCCCCAATTTGAATTCGACGTTGCTGAGATGAAGTTTTTCTGTATTCTTCTTTGCCGTGGTTATCATTTCTGGCGTCATATCAACGCCGATAACCGCTCCCCCTATACCCACACTTTTCGCTGCCAGAAAGGCATCAAAGCCAGGCCCGCTCCCTAAATCGAGTACGGTTTCACCGGGTTTCAAATCCGCCATGGTCACAGGGTTTCCACATCCAAGGCCGAGATTGACTTCCCCCAATCCGATGGCAAGTTGATCATTCGTGTAGTCAAGCTTTTTACTAAAATCTAAGATGCCCACTGGGTTTGACGATTCACCGCAACAGCTTCCCGAACAGCCACACTCAGCCGACTGGGCAACCTTGGCATAGCGTTTCCTCACCAAGTGCCTGATTTTGTCCTTTGACGATTCCACCTTACCTCCTTATATAATCGTTTATCGTAGATATACGATTATAAAACCGAAAAGTTTCTCTGTCAAGCGCTCTTTTCATTTTTTTTGTTCTGGTTCTTTCTCCTCCATCGCCGGGTCCACATGGACAATAATCTGGTCGAGATCCGCGATCTCCTCTGCTAAACAAATCTCAACTGCCTTGGCGATCCGATGACCTTCAGCAACGCTCAGTTGTCCGTCGACTACGATATGTGTTTCCATTTGGTACAGC
>CP070673.1:4008530-4012446 GCA_020351915.1 Deltaproteobacteria bacterium | reverse complement strand
CTCAGCCAATTGCAGTCCGAAGGTGTTGAGCGGATTGCGGTCATGTCCAGCCAGGATGGCTACGGGGACGGGGGACGCAGTGAACTCCTTGCCCAGAGCCCGAATTACGGTATCAAGATTGTCTTCGATGACAGGTATACAATGGAAGACACTGATATCACACCAATTATTAACAAGGTCAAGAAAACTGACGCCCAGGTGGTGTTAAACTGGTCGTCACTAAGGGCGCCGGTCATTATGACCATGAACTATCGACAGGTGGGCATGGAGTTACCCCTTTACCTTGGTAGCGCTGCCCTATCCCAGGCTTACCTTGACGCTTCAGGGAAAACCGCAGATGGCGTCATGACCGCAGGCCTCAAGTTCTATGGAGCTGATACATTGCCGGATTCCGATCCTCAGAAGAAGGTTATCATGGATTACCGAACCCAATATCAGAAAATATGCGGGAAAGAAACCAACCAGTTTGGAGCCTGTGCCTTCGATGGCTTTAATATCTTAGTCAGCGCTCTGAAAAAAGCAGGGGTGGATAAGTCGAAACTTCGGAACGCCATTGAACAGACCAAGCAGTATGTGGGAGTCAACGGGATATTCAGTTTTTCGCCACACGATCACCGCGGCCTCAGCAAAGAATCTATCGTCATATATCAGGCCGGTGGTGGATCTTGGAAAATAATGCAATAATGAATCGTGGAGACACTCTAGCCATATGGGAGTGTCTCCCTCAATCAGTTGCCTAGGGACGACATTCCATGATCACGGATATTTTGCAGGCAATCCTGGCTGCCCTGCCTGTTGGGTGTATGTATGCTCTGGTCGCCCTTGGGGTTGCACTGATCTATAATGCGACTAACATCATAAACTTTGCCCAAGGCGAGTTCGTGATGCTGGGCGGTATGACGATGGTCACCCTTTACGGGGAGATGGGATGGCCTCTTTATTTCGCCATTCCACTTACAATGGTTATCACTACTGTCGTCGGCATGGCCCTGATGAGAGTCTCATATCGCCCAGGCAAGAGCACATCCCTGATTACCGTCTTGATTATCACCATCGGAGCATCTTTGCTCATCTCCGGTTCAGCCCTGCATGTCTGGGACGGTGATATTCACCGTTTTCCACCTTTTTCAGGAGACGCACCCCTCAGGCTATTAGGGGCAACTATCGCCCCTCAATCCTTGTGGATCATAGGCCTTACATTTGTGGTGGTCATGTTCCTGGTACTCTTTTTCCAGTTTTCTATCTATGGCAAGGCCATGAGAGCGTGTGCTCTGGACAGGACTGCGGCGGGATTGTTGGGAATTCGAGTGAAGACCATGGTTCTCCTGTCTTTTGCCATGAGCGCTGCCTTGGGATGCCTGGGAGGCATCATCATAACACCGCTCACCATGATCGATTATTCGGGTGGAATGCTCCTGGCAATAAAAGGTTTTTCTGCCGCTATGCTGGGCGGCATGGGCAGCTTTGTCGGGGCAGTGATTGGCGGTTTCGTTTTCTCATTTCTGGAGTCCTTCGCAGCGACTTTTGTTTCTGGCAGCTTAAAAGAGCTCGTAACATTCATTGTCATAATAAATGTCCTTCTCTTTATGCCCAGAGGGATTATGGGGCCTCGAGTCAAGGAAGGCTTGGAAGAGGAAGAGGTGCTGGGGGATTGATGGACGCTGTATCCAAGGGGATTAGCGAATATGTGTCGAGGGTGCGTTTTGAGGACCTAAGTCCTCTGGCATTAGGTTCAGCCAAACGAAGCACTCTGGACACCCTTGGCGCTATGGTGGCGGGATCCACAGCCCCAGGCGTGGCTACAGTCGTGAATCTGGCCAAGGGTTGGGGCGGAAAGAAAGAGGCGCATCTGATTGGATTCGGCGATCAACTGCCAGCACCCCTTGCCGCTTGGTGCAATGGTACCATGGCCCGAGCCTTGGAAATAGATGACTGTGTTGACTTTCTCCCCGTGCATCCATCCGCCTCGGCAGTGCCGGCGCTCTTGGTTTTGGCGGAGCTTAAGGGTGGCTTATCTGGCCGGGATTTCATAACGTCCCTGGCAGTAGGCCAGGATCTGATCATTCGCATGGGACTGGCAGTGCGTCAGCATGCCATGCAAAGTGGACGGAACAATCTATTCAAAATCTTTGGACCGACAGGAGCGCTGGCTCGGGCCATGGGATTTGGGCCGGAAGAGGCCCAGAATGCACTAGGTTTGGCCTTTTCATACGCGGTTGGTGACGGACAATGTGCTCTAGATGGAGCCATGTCTTTAAGGCTCCAGCAGGGCATTGTGGCGCAGGGAGCCTTGTTGTCAGTTCTTCTTGCTTCTAAAGGCTTTACCGGAGCTCGGGACTTTTTGCTGGGAAATTTCGGGTACCTGAAGGCTTTTGAACCGGATCCACGGCTGGAATATCTGAGCGATGATCTCGGCAAGGAGTTCTACGGTGAGCGGATCACTATAAAGCCCTTTTCGTCATGCCGAGCTACACACTCAGCCATCGATCTGGCTTTAAATCTGTCCAGCGAACACGACCTAAACCCCAGGCTCATCAGACGGGTTATCGTTCGCACTACTCCAGAAATCCACAATCTCGTTGCCTCACCCCGCGAGGGCAAGATCAAACCCGGCTCAGTTCCTACAGCCCAGTTTTCCATCCAATACACAGTAGCCGCAGCCCTCATGAGGGGGGACGTCTTTTTGAAGGAACTGGAGCCCGACGCACTCAAAGACGAGGCTATTTTAGATCTTGCCTCCCGAGTGTACGTCGAGCCGGATCCATCCCTCAGGACTAATTCGGTATTGGGTAGAAATGTGATGGAAATCGACATTGAAGGTCAACCAACCCTCAAGCAGGAAATAGAGTCGCCTTTGGGGAGTCCCTCCCGCCCAATGGAATACGATGCGTGCGCTGAAAAATTCATAAAGTGCGCCTCTTATTCGGTGAATCCATTACAGGCAGAGAGACTTGAGGAACTGATTGAAAAGGTGTCTCGCTTAGAAGACCTGGATGATGTAGCTGCCCTGATTGCTTATTTATATTGATGAGCAGGCTCATGAGATGGGTTTTGGAAGACAAGAATAAATTGGCCTGGTTGCTTGTAACCGGAAGTGTACTGATTCTTCCCCTCATTCTGGGACAAGGCTATTACCTGAGCATTATGAATTTTATTGCGCTCTATTCAATAGTGGCCATAGGGCTGTGCCTTCTCGTGGGCTATGGGGGACAGCTATCCATCTCCCATTCCGCTTTCTTCGCCATAGGCGCCTACACATCAGCGATCCTCTGTCTTAGGTATGATCTACATCCCCTCATTTCGATTTTACTAAGCCAGGGCATTGCATCCTTGGTGGCCTGGGGCATCGGAGCAGTGGTGCTCCGATTGAAAGGGCATTACCTGGCTATCGCTACCCTGAGTTTTACCATCATAGTTGAAGTATTGATAAAAGAGATGGCCTTCTTGACCGGCGGACTTCAAGGGTTGGCATCCATCCCCTCCATATCTCTGGGTGGTTTCTATATCGATTCAGACTGGCGCTTCTATTTCATCGTTTGGCCTCTAATTATGCTCTTACTGTTGTTTTCCCTAAACTTGGTAGATTCACGAATGGGACGAGTGTTCAGGGCAACCAAGGAAAGCGAAGATATTACCCGTCTGTTCGGCGCAGACGTCAAGAGATATAAGGTTAAGCTATTTATCCTGTCGTCGGTCTACGCCTCTTTTGCCGGGAGCCTTTATGCGCATTTCGTGACTTTTATATCTCCGGTTGCCGGATCCATTATGTTCGCGATTGAAATCATCATGGTTCTGGCCTTCGGGGGCTTTACCATCCTCTGGGGAGCCATGCTGGGAACGGCCTCCTTAACCTTCCTCAATGAGTATCTGACCATATTTGCCGATTACAAGCGGGCCATCTACGGTGGGGCTCTGA
>CP070673.1:3971020-4008430 GCA_020351915.1 Deltaproteobacteria bacterium | reverse complement strand
GGAAGGATACCACTGCTCCCAAATTAACGAACGATGTGAGATCAAGAAACAAGCACTTGGCCCAGAAGCGTTACATCGTCGAACAGGACTTCGGGTTGAGTCATCTTCATGATGGGGCGTATAGGGCGAGGTTTACCACTATTGGAAAGAATATGTGGGATACCCTCTGGAGGCAGGGGGCCTTTACCCTATTCAGGGGATCACAGATCATCGGAGCAACCTAAACCGAAAGGGGGTGAGCGTGTCCACAGAGAGAGAAAATGGGACAGATGGGAATGTAAAAGGTTTAATATGAATGGGAGATGCGAGTATCCAAGAAAAACCCTCTGAAAAACAGGCAAAGGAGTAAAGGCGAGATGCCAATTTTTGGCACAAAGTTGCCACAGACGGCTAGTTGAAGCACTTTATGGGAAATGCAAAGGTCTCTTCTTCTTTGTTTCCTCTGGGGTTGGACCATACCAACTACCTAACTTCATTTGATTTAGCCAATGGCCCAAAGAGGAGATTACCTTTTCAACAACCAACCCAAGCAGTTTGCCATGCCCGAAAAAAAGACGCCCTGCTTAGGCACAATGAAACACATGAGGAGGGAGGAAAATTCCTATGATTCAAGGAGCAGTACCATGGCCCAAAGAGCGGGAAGAAGAATATGCCCGAGAATGCTGGCCCAACAAGAACTTTGGTCAAGTCTTCCTAGAATCTGTGACTGAGCATAGTGAGCGTATTGCCCTTGTAGAGGGCGACGTGCGGGTCACCTATCGTGAACTAGGAGAAAAGGCAAAGAGTTTGGCCTGCGGTCTGATGAACCTGGGGCTGAAGCCTACGGAGAGGGTCCTATTTCAATTGCCAAACTCCTTGGAGTTTTTCTATGGTTATTGGGCCTGCCACCTGGCTGGCCTCATCAGTGTGATGTGCTTACTTCCCCACCGAGAAAAGGAGCTCGTCTATCTCGCTAATCTCACGGAGGCGGTAGCCTATATGATTCCAGATGTTTATCGTGGACATGATTTTCAAGAAATGGCAGGGGAAATCCAGGCCCAATGCCCCACCCTAAAGCATATTATCGTTAGCGGTAAGGCGCGGGGAGGATATCATCCTTTGGATGAGCTGCTTAAATCGGATGTCAGGGGCGATCAAGGATTCCCCCAACCTGACCCGCTCGAAGTTGCTGTTTTGCAGCTTTCAGGAGGCACAACGGGCACACCTAAGGTCATCCCCCGCACCCAAAACGATTACATTTATAATAACCAGGCAATCATCCAGAGATTGGCGTTCACAGAAAAGGATGTCATGATGGTCCCCTTGCCTTTAGCTCATAATGCAACGTTGAATCACCTGGTTCACCCGGCCCTTCTTACGGGAGGGACAGCTGTTGTTTGTCGATTTGACCCGGAGGCCATTAGTCGAACCATCGAGAAGGAGAAGGTTACCCATCTCTTCACGGTGCCTACCATCTTCTATCGCTGGCTTGAATTTCCTGACTTTGATAAATACGATTATTCTTCACTCAGGCTCACCGGGACCGGAGCGCAAAAGATGCCTCCCAGTATGGCATATAAAATAGGGAATAAACTACCAGGGGTATTTTTGCAGGTGTTTGGGATGACGGAAGGTGTGGTTCTTATTCCGCGTTTAGATGATACAGAAAAAACGCGGTATGAAACAGTGGGTAAGCCCATTTCGCCATGGGATGAAATCAAGGTAGTCGATGAGGAAGGTAAGGAGGTTCCTCCAGGTGAATTAGGCGAGCTGATCTGCCGGGGCCCCTATACCATTCGGGGTTACTATAAGGCAGAAGAGTATAACCGGAAAGCTATCGATTCCGACGGGTTTTACTGGTCAGGGGATCTGGTGCGATTGGATGAAGATGGAAATGTCATCGTTGAAGGACGCAGGAAGGATGTGATTAACCGCGGAGGAGAAAAGATCAGCGCTGAGGAAGTAGAGGATCTACTTATTGATCATCCTAAGATTAGCCGTATCGCTGTTATCCCCATGTCCGATCCGGAACTAGGAGAAAAGGCATGTGCCTACGTCATACCCGAAGAGGGAGCAGAGCTTACTCTCCAGGATTTGACAGAAGCTTTAGCAAATAGAAGGGTCGCTAAATTTAAATACCCTGAGCGACTCGAAATCGTGGACTCATTTCCTTATACCAGCGTAGACAAAGTGTCCAAGAAAGCGCTCCGGGAAGATATAGAGGCAAAGCTCTTACAAGAAAGCAAGAAATAGATATCTTTCAGCTCTGATTTTAGTGGACAATCACCAAATAGGCAGAAAGTATTCGATGCGATGGAATGGTTAGCGGCCCTGTGCTCCTCTGTCCTTAATGAAGGCGAGCACTTGGTACGGCAGTATGGGGAGTCCCCTACGGTAGGTACCTCGGGGTGGAGGCACAAAGGAGAACCACGATGGCCTGATACCTTACCTACCAGAATCAGACAGATCATCGAAGCACGATCGCACAAACAGGGCCAGGCTCATGAAGAAGATTTACGAGGGTGATCCCCTCACCTGCCCTGCTAAATAGAACGAGCCAATACCCCCTAATTGTTGTGCTTTCCAGTAGAATGGTATTAAGGAGCACATCCGAGTCGTATTATTTGACAGGGTAAATCTTCTCAATGAGCCTCACCCAGTTTTTCCTGTACTCTTTGGATGGATCCTCTGGTTCGAGGATGCAAGGTATAAATCAGTAGAAAAAAGGATCTAGTTGGACACTATGACTGGCCCCGTATTTTCCATCTTGTCAGGTGCTTGCTTCGGTTTGTCCGGTATTTTCAACCGCAGGGGGCTGCTCAAGGTTTCTGATTCCTCTATGGCGGTTATGGTATCTGTCTTTCTGGCCGTGCCCCTTTTCGGCTTCATCCTGTTGGGTCTGGGGCAGACCCAGGAGATCGGGACCCTGCCGATGCAGTCCTGGCTGTGGCTGGCAGCAGCCGGAATAGCCCATTTCATAGTGGGCCGGGGTCTCTACTACGTGGGCATACAGATTGTGGGGGCCAATATGGCCAATGTCCTCCTCGGCGGCAATCCCTTCTACGCGGTGGTGGCCGGGATTCTGATCTTCGGTGAGTCCGTAACCTGGCAGGTAGTTTCCGGCTCTGCTTTGGTAATCGCTGGGGTTTTGTTCCTTGCCTGGGGACCGAGGGACTCCGGGGGGAGCCAGCCCCTGCCCTCTAGGCTGTTGCTCAAGGGCATCTTCTCGGCCATGGCTGGCGGCCTTGTCTACGGTTTAACCCCTATCTTGGTCAAGTTGGGCCTGGCGGGCGGTGGTTCCCCGGTGGCCGGAACCTTTGTCTCCTATGTGGCTGCATCGGCGACCATGCTTGGCGTGCTTTCAGCGAGCCGCACCAAGAGAAGGAACCTCTCCACTATGGGCAAAGGGGCGTTGATATGGTTCTGCCTGGGCGGCTTTGTCGTGGGTATGGCTCAGCTCTTCCGCTATGTGGCCCTGAGCCTGAGCCCCCTGAGCATCGTGGCCCCTCTGATTGGTGCCAGCCCTTTGTTTACCATTTTCTTCTCCTTTCTTATAAACCGCAGCCTGGAGACCTTCACAATAAGGGTTATCCTGGGCGCAGTGTCCGTGGTGGCGGGCACCGTTATTCTATTCGGCTTCTGATTGGATGACTATCTCTGGGTGGATGGGCACTATCTGGAGGCCTTTTCAGCGTAAGTTTTCAATGGGAGGCTCGACCAACGGGAGCTGTATGTCCCGATCAAGCCACTGTTTCACCTTTTGAGAAAAAACCGCGCAGAGAGCTCAAAAAAAGTTGCTCGATCCAAGTCTCCATCCCACAATCACGTCCATACAGAGACGGTAACGCAACATAATGGATGTGATTGCTCCTTGACACACAACCGTAATTTCCCTATACTCCCCCCCGCGGAAAGGGAATTGTTATCAATCAATTGTGCTTCCTACCCCAGAAAAAGAATTCTAATAATTCAATTGAAAGTGTACGCCGTTTTGGCCATAAACATCGGATCTACTTCAACAAAGGTTGGGGTGTTCCGGGGTGAAACCCAGCTTTTTGTGGAGACAAGAAATCATGAAGCCTCGGACTTATCCCCTTTTCAAACCTTTGTAGATCAGAATCCCTTCCGAGAGAAGATAATAGAACAAATTTTACAGGAAAAAGGCGTTTGCCTGGAAGATATTGATTCGATTGTGAGTCGCGGAGGAGGAACAAAACCCTTGTCTAGCGGGGCTTACCGGATTAACCAAGTGATGTGTGATGATTTACTCTCAGGCAGATATTACAAGCACCCAGCCAATCTAGGCCCCGTCATCTCATTTGACCTCGCCAACAGAATCGATTGCCCGGCCATCATTTTTAACTCACCCGTATCCGACGAGTTCGAACCTCTGGCGCGGTATTCGGGCCTGCCCGAGATCCAGCGAAGGGGCGGATTTCATGTGCTGAGTCAGAAGGCCGTTGCTCGAAAGGTGGCCGAAGAGATGGGGAAGCGGTATGAGGAAATCAACCTGATCGTTGCTCATTTAGGGGGCGGGATCTCAATAGGGGGCCACAGGGAAGGACGAATTATCGATGCCTCTAACGCGATTGAAGAAGGGCCTTTTACCTCGGAAAGATCCGGGAGCCTTCCGATTATCGAGGTGGCGAAGTTATGTTTTAGCGGTCAATACTCGCAGGCTCAACTTCAAAAGAAGTTTGCAGGACAAGGTGGATTGACGGGCTACTTGGGCACCCATGACGCAAGGCTCGTGGAGAAAAGAATTTCAGAAGGCGACAAGGATTTTTTGCTTGCCTACCAGGCCATGGCTTATCAGATATGCAAGTAGATTGGGGCCATGGCTACTGTCCTAAAGGGTGAGGTGGAGGCCATTGTCTTGATAGGAGGCCTGGCTCATTCTCAAATGCTGACACGGTAGATCGCCCAAAGAGTGGGTTTTATTGCGCCGGTCATGGTCTTTCCAGGAGAGGGCGAGATGAAAGCTTTAGCCGAAGGGGGGTTGCGCTTTTTACAAGGGGATGAGGAGGCCAAGGAATATGGTTAGGAACTTCGATGAAATCGTCGCTTTGGCACAAGAGAAGGAAAAGATAAGAGTCGTGGTTGCAGCCGCCGAAGATGAATCCGTGCTTCAAGGGGTCCATAGGGCCAAGAGGCTGAACCTGATAGAACCCATACTTGTTGGTGACAAAGGCAAGATTAAAGATATCATAGACGAGCATGGCCTGGATCTGGTCGATGCAGAGATTCACGATGTAAAGGGTAAGACTCAAGCGTGTTACAAATCTATTGAGCTGGCCCTGGCCGGGGAAGCCGAAGCGATCATGAAGGGCAATATTGATTCCGGGGGATTCTTACGCACAGTCCTTGACCAGAAGAGCGGCTTGCGAACCGAAAGACTGGTGAGCAATATCAGTTTATTAGAAGACCCCAAGGCAGAGAGGATTTTGTATGTAACCGATGTGGTCGTGAATATAAAGCCAAATCTCGAGGAAAAGGTGAAGCTGATTGAAAATGCCGTTGAATTTGTAAAGGTTATGGGCATTTCTAGGCCAAAGGTGGCAGCCCTATCGGCCGTAGAGTTGATCAGTCCGCATATCCCTTCAACAATAGATGCCGCCTGCCTGAGCAAGATGTCTGAACGAGGCCAGATAAAGGACGCCATCGTGGACGGACCCTTTGCCCTCGACAACGTATTCTCTTTTGAAGCAGCCCAAAAGAAGGGAATCAAAAGCCCCCTGGTGGGAGGGGCTGATATATTGCTGGCACCTAATATCGAGACGGCCAACGCTATTTACAAGTTGTTGGTGTATCTTGCCAACTATAAAGGCTTTGGCGTCTTCGTCGGACTAAGAATTCAAACCATTCAGCTCCCCAGGGAATCCTCTCCCGAGGCCAAGCTGTGGGGTATCGCTACAAGCATCCTGATATTGAACGATATGAAAAGAGATGCTTAACGCGCTATCTCAAAAGAATGCCACAGGCCTGTGCCGCGGCCGAATATTTGCGGTACAGGCCACCCAAATCCCTGTCGGTAACTTAAGGCCTCTGCCAAACCCCGAAAATTGCACCACCCTCGCAACAGGCATAGATATCGCCTTGAAGAGAGTGCTCCATTCCCGTTTCCTTCTCTCTCCTGCGCTCTTACCTCACGTGGATTATCCCGGCTGTCAGCCCCCTCCATGGGGTGACTATCTCTGTGCGGATGGGCAATACCCGGAGCCCTTTTCACCATACTATTTCAACAGAAACCTCGACCAACTGGGGATGAATGTCCCAGGCAAGCCACTGTTTTACCTTTTGAGAAAAACCGCGTAGAGACCTCACAAAATAGTTGAGCGGTCCAGGCCTCCATCCCCCAATCACGTTCATCATCAGACGGTAAAGACAACAAAATGGATGTGACTGCTCCTTGACACACTACCGTAACTTCCCTATACTTCCTCCCTCAGAAAGGGAATTGTTAGCAATTCAATATCAATTTATCAATCCGTAATTTCCCTATATTTCCTGCCTCAAAAAGGGAATTCTATCAATTCAACAACTGCACTTGTTGCAGAAGAGATAGTAAGAGTTTCGTTAGGCGTAGTATCCATTTGTAATATGCAGAGTGAGATTTACGCTATGACAATCCTAAGCTGGGGAGCAGAGGAAAAAAGGGGAAATACCTTTCGAGGTTAATCAAATGCCAAGCATTAGGGTGTTTTGCTGTTGCTGAGGCAAACGCGACTACAGACATTGCCTGCATATAAACCTCAACAAGTGATGTGAGAGATCACTACCTGGTTAACAGAAGCAAAACATTGACCACTCATGTGAGCGAGTTCGATATCGCTATACCTTTCGCCAAAACTGATACAGAGGTGAAACATGAGGGTTTATCTGCTCTTACAATAGAAAGGGGCATGACTCGTTTAAAAACAGGGAAAATTACTGATTAGTTGGGAACTCGTTATTCAGATACAGGTACATTGTTTTTCGACGATCATATTATTCCAAAGGAAAATATTTTGGGAAAGCCAGGCCAAGGATTCCTTATTGCTGAAAAACCCATTGGCTTATGAAAGGACTTTCATGGCTGCCTGCTTTCTACCGCTGATCCAGGCAAGCGCCCGCCTTCATCCTTACCATGAGCGGGCACAAAAGCATGGGCCTCTTCGGCGTCAAAAAAAGACGTCCATATCTCTGGTAACAACGCCATTTCTGAGTTAGAGCAATAATCATATAATTGAATTGACATCTTTAAAGATCTTAAAGCTAGAAAGGACCAATAAACAGGAGATAGTCAAAGTTTTTTCGGTCAAGAATGCAATGGGAGGTTATCATGGTTATAGGAGATATAATTGATAGAAACCTTTGGAGATATCACGACAAGATAGCCATGGTATTTGAACATGGAAGGCTTTCCTTTGAAGAACTAAGCATGAGAGTCTTCAAGCTTGGGAATGCATTGATGAGCTTGGGCCTGAAGAAGGGAGATTCAGTTGCATTTATGCTACCCCATAACATGATTCAAGCACAGGAGATAGTGTTTGCCTTAACAGTAAGCGGAATGTACGTGGTGCCTCTTAATTCACGATTTCTCATCGATGAAATTCTTCAGTTAGTAGACAAATGTGAGGTTAAGTCACTGATTTTTGAAGAAACATATCTCGATTTAATAAAATCTAATCGCTCAAAAATGAAGAAAGTCCAAAATTTCATCCGCATAGGAAGCTCCTCAGATGATGAGATATATGACTACGAAGATTTGATTTCCCAAAGCTCCTCTGCCAAACCTACCGTGGACGTGAATGAAGAAGATGTAGCGGCTTTGATACACACCAGCGGAACAACAGGCATGCCAAAGGAAGTTATGTGGACTCACAAAAGCTGGCTGGCAGGTTCAAGAGATATTGTAATAAAATTTCAGCTTACAGATGAAGATACGTTACTAATCTTTACGCCATACTACCATATTCCCTTTTTCTGGTTCAATATGGCGTTATTCTATATGGGGGGAAGGGTTATCCTTATCCGAGAACCAACCGCTAAGCTTATTCTGGATGCGATTCAAAAAGAGAAAATTACTACTGTTTCTCATTTCGTGCCAACCACCCTCTTACGTCTCCTAAATTTTCCCGATCTTCAAAAATACGAACTCACGTCAGTAAGGTGGCTTATGTACGGAGGAGCTCCAATGCCTGTTCCCTTGTTAGAAAGAGCAATTCCCATTTTAGGCAATAAATTCATACAGCTCTATGGTTTTACTGAACTGGCTGGATGTGCGACAGCATTGTCACCAGAAGATCATTCTATTCATGGAACCGAGAAGGAACTTCGTAGACTATCATCATGCGGAAAGGAAATGCCTAGTAGTGACATTCGAATAGTTGATTCAGGGGGAAGACCTGTTGCAGTGGGTGATGAAGGAGAGATAGTTTATAGAAGTGATAATTTGATGAAAGGATATTGGAAAGAACCTGAAGAGACAAAAAAAGTCCTCAAAAATGGCTGGTTTTATACAGGCGACATGGCCTCTTTCGATGAAGACAAGTATATCCATATTAGCGGGAGGAAGAAGGACATAATTATTAGTGGAGGGGAAAATATTACTCCAAAACAGGTTGAAGATATAATTTACAAACATCTTGCCGTTGAAAGTGCCGCTGTAATTGGAGTGCCAGATCCCGTTTGGGGAGAAGCGGTGAAAGCAGTCATTGTTCTGAAAAAAGGAAAAAAAGCCACAGAAGATGAAATTATCAAGTTATGCAAAGAGGAACTGGCTCACTATAAGGCGCCGAAATCGGTTGATTTTGTAGAGAGTTTACCTGTTACCCATACTGGCAAAATCAAGAGATGGGAGCTCAGAGAAAGATATTCGAAAAAAATTGCGTAAATCGGGATAGGGAAAGGCCTCCCAACCTTATCCCTCTTACACCACCGTGCATACGGGTCCGTACACGACGGTTCATATAGTCTTAGCTAAAGATCCGTAATAATTGAAGAGGCAAAGGGGACATCTTTCAGCAGAGAACCGGTTCGGCATTGCCACCTTAACAGGTTTCATGTTAGACATGCCCTAAGGGCCTTTTCGAGATGCGGCCACAGGGCGGGGCAGGGAGGGATCGTTTTGAATAGCTAGAGAATTCCGGGCCTTTGGAAGAAGATCCCGCGCAGTCCGGTTAAGGGGGTTTCAAAATTCGTTGCCTCATTGCGGAAAAACAGTGGCCAAAAGATGAATGCCGGGATCCTATTCCAGGGATGGCTTAGAATGGACGGACATGAATCGGCTTCATGTTTCGTTGTTTTTATTGACCTTGTGCCAAGCTCATAAAAGTTATGCTTAAGAGAGTATTTTACGGATGGTGGATTGTACTTGCCTGTTTTTTTATAGGCCTCTACGCCGGTTTTGTCATCGTCTACGGATTTACTGCCTTTTTCCAGCCAATCAGAGAGGAATTTGCATGGAGCTATACGCAAATCTCCCTTGCAGCCAGCCTGCGCGCCCTGGAGATGGCGATCCTGGCCCCAGTTGCAGGTTTCCTCGTGGATCGCTTTGGTTCAAGAATGTTGGTGCTGTGCGGGACGATCATGGTTGGCTTTGGGCTTGTTCTCCTCAGCCTTACCCAATCCCTTGCCACGTTCTACGGGGGTTTTCTTCTTCTTGGTCTTGGGGGCAGCGGATGTATGCCCGTAGTTACCACGGCTGTGGTGGCGAACTGGTTTCAGAGAAGCGTGGGGAAAGCTCTCGGCATTATGGCCTCCGGAATGGGCGCCGGTGGATTGATGGTCCCCCTCATCGTTTGGCTCATGGATATTTATGATTGGAGAGGGACCTTTCTCATCCTCGGACTGGGAATGTGGGCCCTGGGAATCCCTCTATCCTTCGTGATCCGCAACAAGCCGGAACACTATGGCTATCTTCCTGACGGCAAAAAATTGGGGGATCCGACGTCACACCCGGAACTTGAAAGCAAGCAAGCGGAGACGGGTTTTAAGGAGGCGGTTAAGGAGAGATCCTTCCTGTTTATGAATTTGGCTGAAGCCATACGGATGATGACCGTTACGGCGGTAGTCACCCATATCATGCCCTATCTAAACATCCTGGGGATGCCACGACACACGGCCGGGTTTGTGGCAGGCGCTCTTCCCTTTTTCAGCAACGTCGGGCGATTTGGTTTTGGCTGGTTTAGCGATGTCTTTGACAAACGGTACGTAATGGCCTTGGCATTCTTCTTTCTGGGCATAGGATTGTTAGCTCTCTCTTACGTGCAGGTGGCATGGATTGCAGTCCTTTTTCTTCTTCTTTTCCCCTTGGGTTTCGGGGGTGGCGTGGTCTTAAGAGGAGCGATTCTCAGAGATTATTTTGGAAGGGATTCCTTTGGCAAATTAATAGGGATTATCATGGGGTCAGCAGCAATTGGGGAGGTTATAGGCCCAGCCTTAGCTGGCTGGACATTTGATACCCTGGGAAGCTATCAGATTGTCTGGCTTGCTTTTTCCGGAGCGATCGGCATGGCAATCATCTTGATACTGAGAATAAAGCAGTATCCGAAGTAAAGGCGTTCAGGAGTGCCCGGTCTGCAATGTGGGTCTCTTCACGAGCGCGACATTCGTGCCATATTCACCTTCTCTTAAAAACCGGGCTAACGCCTGTGGCAACTGTCATGCGGCGTCTGTTAACCGGTTACGCTCAGCAATGTAGCCGCCGGCATAAACGCCACGGGCAGTTGTTTCAAAATCGCTATAAGTCCTTTTTATGCGAAGAGGACCCTTACCTGCTGGATTTGGTTCGCTATATTCATCTGAATCCTATAAGAGCCTATTTTTGTTTATAATTCTGGAAACTTTTTATAATAGGTGCACCTAAAAAAATGTTAATAAACGCCTTTTGATATGCCAATAATTTCTTATCCTTTCTCATTACGAGCGCAACGTAATCCCATCCCAGTTGCCTATCTAAGGGTATGAGCGATATTTTTCTTTTTTCTTTACGTAGGCGCTGAGCTAGACCTTCTGATATAATAGATACACCAAGCCCCAATTCCACGCATTGCGCACACAATAGTACATTCGGAGATTCTATGGCAATTCGACATTTCAAGTTGAGTTGTTCAAGCTTTTCATCAAATCTTTTTCGAATTGGATAAATCTTGGGCGGAAGGATTAAGGGGTATCTTACAATTTGCCTCAACTTAACTCTCTTTATCTTTAATAATGGATGATCGATAGGCGTCATTAAAAATCTTTCAGATCTTTTCCAGCGAATTGTGGTGAGATCGCGAGGAATCACGTACTCCATTGCTAGGCCGAAATCAATTTCTCCATATTTAACAAGCTCAACTATCTCAGTCGTGGGGCAATGAATTATGGATAACTCAATGTTGGGATAGATAGAAGTAAAATTCTGGAGATTATTAGGTATGAGATAATAAAAAGTTTCAAAGGGTGCTGCAATCTTGATACGCCCTGCCCTTTGCCCCCCTAATTCTTTCAGTTCAGCCACAAGTTGATCATGGGTATCTAAAAGTGTCACAGAGAATCTGAGAAAGCTTTCGCCGGCTTTTGTCAGCTTTAAATTGCTTCTTCCAATTCTTTCGAATAGCTGGAATCCGAGTTCTTCTTCAAGCGACTTTATTTGTTGGCTGATTGCCGACTGGGTTCGGAAGGTGGCTTTGGCAGCTCTGGTAAAGCTTCCTAGCTTTGCTATTTGATAAAAGCCTAAAATTTGCTGCCATTCCATAACTATTAGAAATACTGATCGATAAAATTAGTATAATTAATTTGAGTTATAATAATTAGCATGTTTAATAAAGATACACAATGGAGAAGATAACTAACATAGAAACATTAAATTATCTTCCTTTTATCTTCTCATAAATACCTGTGGGCGAACTTAAAAACCTAGGTTGTGAAAATAGCCCTTTAAAACAAAACCGAGGAAGCTTAATTCAAATAGAAAAATGAGAACACTTATGTTATTTATCCACCGTTTTAATTAAATTAAGCCTAGAGAAATTTAAAAGTCCGAGTATCACATTCCACTTTCAACCTAACCCATAAGCTACTATCCAATATGCTTTTCGAATAAATCCGATACGTTTGTTTTAATCCATAAGGGTTCAATTTTTTTATGCAACCTAGTAACAACCAGGGCATTGTGATGATTGACACACCTCAAAAGCCAACAGAAGTATTGGAATTGCAAAAAGAACTTCAGGCAAAAGGGGAAGTAAAATATGTTGTAAATACAGAACCACACCCCGATCACTTTACGGGAAATTATTTCTTTCAAGCCCCGGTGCTTGCTCATAAGGGTGCCCGGAACGCAATATTGAAATATCCCTTGCAGGCACTAGTAGACCGCACAAATGAATTAGATCTGGAAGGGCGACCCCTTATGCACGAGTATACAATAAAACTGCCCGAGATAACTTTTTCAGATTGGCTAGCTATAAACTTAGGTGAGCATACAATCGAGCTTATTTACTGTCCGGGGCATACGCCAAGTGAGGCAGTTGTTTATATACCACAGGAAGGTGTTATATTCTCCGGAGATAATGTTGTTTATAAAGTAAAAGCTTGGCTACATGATGCTCTACCCGAAGAATGGATCGCATCATTGAAGAAACTTAGAGCGTTGGAAGCCGACATAATAGTACCTGGACATGGCGATGACATATGTTCTATGGATTATCTTTCGCAGCAAGAAGCGCTTATTAGCAATTGGACAAAAGCAGTAAAATCGGCAATCAAGGCTGGTTTGAACGAGGAACAAGCCCTCGCAAATATCGGTAATCCAGACCCATTTCCCATGCCAAAAGGGTGTAAAGCAATGGCTCCACAGGTGGATAAGATGATTATCGAACATCTGTTCCAGCTATATAGAGAGTAGCCTTTAGTTCTTAGCATATAATCGTACAAAGTAGGAACAATACTCGGTGTGTGATAATTCAGATTATTGGCTCAAGTAGGAGATAAAGGCAAAGCCATCAACTGGCTGGCCAGCTGGTACCAAACAGCCGAGAAGACTCGGCACCTTATTGAAGGGGCCTTGGTTGCTAAAAATATCCCCCATCTACGGGAAAATCACCGGCCCGAGATTGTCGATGATCGTCACCGACAGATGGAGGTAGCCTTCCATCAAGAAGATACTCGAGTTGCACCAAATGCCAGGGCTATTTGCCCTACCACAAACCCGAATAATAACCCATTTGTGGTGTCCGCGTTCGGCACCGTGAAGACGGCTCCCGAGTACCCAGGACGATTCCTCCACCAAGAGGATAGCAGCCGGTACTTCGATATGTATTTTGTCTGGTTTCGTACTGAACATTTCTATTCTGCTATTGACAATGGGACTTCCGAGCACTGGGACAGGGATCTGAGAGAGCAGATCGTTGCCAACCGCAGAGAAGAACTCCAACGACAGCGGTGACTGAGAAAGGAGGTGAACAGGATGAAGGATCCGTTGTCATAAATCCCGTCGTCAGGTAACGGTAACCGACCCTTCTGGGGCCACGTAATGTAATAGATTCCCGATTTGGGTCATTGTTTCAGAAACGCGCCCGACTCATAAGAATGCTCGAAACAGAACATTAACAAAAGGAGGTCAAAATGAGTAAACTAATATCCGTAGCGTTAGCAGCGTTCTTGGTCATCAGTGTATTCCCAACTGCCTCTGTCTCAAAGGAGGTAACGTCACACCCGGAGGTGAAGATTAGCATTTATACCGGTCGAGTCGGCACAATGAACTGGACCTTGAGCCAGGGGCTGTCAGACATTGTGTTAAAAAACAGTAAGTGGCTTAAGCCTACAGTGGTAGATACAACTGGCGCCACTGAGATATACAAGATGATGGCAGCACGCCCTGAGCTGAGAACGAAGTCGATATGGTATTCTGGTGTAGATAACGACGTGCTGGCAAGACAAGGATTTAAGCCGCTGCCCAAATACACGACCGCAAGACCAATAATGCTACTAACCGGAGGCGGGGGCACCTTGGGGACTCTCAACCCCGAGATAAAGACATTGGCAGACCTTCCGGGTAAAAAGGTAGACGTCGGAATAAAGGGGTCATTTCTCCATATTGTCGACCTTGTGCCAATACTGGAAGCAGCACGAGTTTTGGACAAGGTTAAGACATACAACCTAGGCTGGAGTAAAGGGCCAGAAGCCATGGCGGATGGACTAATAGATGCTACCTACTTCTCCATGACCCCATCAGAGCCGGGAGGGCAATGGGCACCAAATAAGGCGCTCACGAAGCTTTTGGCAACCAAGAAGGTGTACTTTATTGACTTTGGTGAAGATGTGATTATGAAGGCCAAGAAAAGCACCGGCTATCCCATTTTTCCAATGGTGATCCCCGCAGGAGCCTTCGGAAAGGGCGTGCCCCCCAAAGATGTTACGGGGAACGCCTATCTTCAAGCGTGGTATGCCGATGCTGAGCTGAGCGAGGACGTAGTGTACGAAATCGTCCGGGTGGCATGGGAGCATATTAATGATTTCCGCCTCTATCATCACGCGGGAAAGCAATATTCGGCTGAGGGCATGGCGACCTTGCCTTATCCTGAAGAGGAATGGCATCCCGGCGCGGTGAAATTTTACAAGGACAAGGGAATAAAGATCGGTCAGTAGTGGATTAAATGGAATAGTGAACAGGCGTAGCCTTAGACTGCGCCTGTTCACTCTAGGAGATGGTAAGCCCACATTGCTAAAACCCAGGTGAGGCGTGCAAAGATATCGCAAAACGAGTCAGAGCGGTACTGAGGGGAGTAATGCTAAAAAGGCTCTAGATATCATAGTTGCAGCGCTGGCGCTGAGCATGGTCGTTTACCATGTTGCCAGTGCTTATTATTTGATAGTAGATCCCATAAGGCACCTGAACATTCATTTTGGCTTCTGCTTGCTACTTGTGTTCCTCGTCGCACTGAAAAAGGCGAAAGGGCTTTGGCCATTGTTGTTACTATTCATATTGGCTTCTATAGTGGTGGTAGTTTATGTCCATTTTAACTGCTACGAGATGCAGTATCGTGGGGGTTTCTCCACCACCGCTGATGTAATCATAGGCACTATTGCAATTATTGTAGCCGCTGAATCGACGAGGCGGGCATTTGGTACGGTGTTTGTCATACTTACAGGCCTCTCTTTTGTATACCTACTCACTGGCAGCCACCTTCCAGGGATATTTGTCACCTCGCAATTTTCGTACTATCAAGTCATCTCCAGAGTATGCGCAAGCATGGAGGGGCTATATGGGGAAATTCTGGGTATCTCTGCTAATTACATATTTCTATTCATTCTATTCGGATCAGTCTTACAAACTTCAGGAGCAACTCGCTTCTTTATGCAAATCGGCAGAATATTCTCAAGGGGACTTGCCGGAGGAGGAGCTCTGGCAGCAGTTGTAACCAGTTGCTTAATGGGGATGGTCACCGGCAGCATTGGCGCGAACGTTGCGACTACGGGATCATTTACCATACCTTTGATGAAACGCATGGGCTATAAGCCGGAGCAGGCTGGCGCTATTGAAGCTGCAGCATCCACCGGCGGGCAGATTATGCCTCCTGTAATGGGCGCGGCTGCCTTTTTGATATCAGGCTTTCTCGGGATATCCTATTTGAAAGTAATGCTGGTAGCTTTGGTACCTGCCCTATTGTATTTCTTTTGCGTGGGATTATATGTGCAACTGCAAGCGGCCAAAATGGGACTCACCAGCCCCCGTGAACAAGTATCGATAAGGGAACTTTTGCTATCTTCTCCCTTGTTTATTGTTCCCCTCACTCTTCTCATAGTTCTTCTGGCTCAAGGACATTCCCTTGCATATAGTATGTCCCCAGCGCTAGGATCTGTAATAATCTTGCCCCTTATTAGAAAAGAAACCCGCCCATCTTTGCGGGAATGGGTGCATGGGTTCACTGAGGGAGCTATCAGAGGAGCAGGGATTGGGGTTAGTTGTGCCCTTATAGGCGTTCTCGTGGGTGCCCTTGAAATGGGAGGGCTTGTCGTCAAGTTACCCGCTGCCATACAATGGTTGAGCCACGGATACCTATGGGTTGGGATCGGCTATACTGCAATAATAGCAATTATCCTTGGCCTAGGGATGCCAACTACGGCGGTTTACATATTAACAGCTGTTCTTGCTGGGCCTGGGTTGATCAGGATGGGATTGCCTCCGCTGACAGCGCACTTGTTTGCCTTTTACTTTGGCGTCATGGGTTCTCTGACACCTCCTGTAGCCATAGCCGCGCTCGTGGCCTCGCAGATGGCAGGAACTACCTACCTAAGATGTGCTGTGGAATGTGCTAAGGTAGGCATAGGAGGTTTTATTGTTCCTTTTTTCTTTGTCTCGGTTCCGATCTTGCTATTACAATACCAAGAGCCTATTGGGGCAGTGGTGGGAATAATCGCTTGCATAGTCACAATAGTGACTCTCCAAGCAGGGATCACCGGTTATTATCTATTGAGCCTTAGCTCGGCTGAAAGAGCCACATTCTTTGTGGCAGCGCTCACTCTTTTGGCAAGTGTAATCACCAGCGACCACTCGATATTTGCCGCAGGTATGAGCATTTTCGCTCTTGCAGTTATCTGGCAGTGGAGAAAGAGACGAAAGCTTGGGTCCCGCCCAGAGGGTGTCCTTGCAATATAAAGAAAGAAATGATTTCATTTTGCTCCATATCGAGATTTAGACGTGACCGGTGGGGAGTGTGTTTCGCTTACTCAACCTACCCTACCCTATTCTAAAAGATAGCAACAAAATAGATTGATTATGTGTGATATAGAGGCATCTATAGTCACTGAATCAGATAAGAGCATGTGGGACAAATTGCTAGGTGATTTCTTTAACGAAATCAACCTTCTGGAAAAGGGCCTCGACTCCTTACGCGGACGCGTCTCACATCGCACATAGCGAGCCTATATTTTTTGAACCAAATCTAACTAAGAGACTCAAAAATTAACTCAAAAGGGCTAGGAGTCATGCAGTATGGACGATTCTAGTGTGTGTGGGGCTCTCGAACGGACTATATCGGGCAAACTGCTACTAATTGAAAATCAGATGAGCGTGTCCTTGGTGATGGTGACTTTGTTGAGGATGTGCTTCCGGCAGCCCAGGAACAGATGGAGAAAAGGTATGCGTTGGTTGCCAAAGGTTATGACCTTGACAAAATTGCCTCAAAGGTGTCTGATCTAATGCAACTTAGCTCATTTGAGATCTGGGCACCGGGTAAAGAGCGTAAACGCGTTGAGGCACGAAGTCTATTATGCTATTGGGCGGTAGGAGATCTTGGCATCAACGTGGCCGAATTATCAAGACATTTGAACTTTTCATTATCAGGGGTAAGTTTGTCTGCAAAGCGACGAGAAAAGATAGCGCACAGTTACGGCTATGAGCTTATCGATGCTTAAACTGCAAAACTAAAGGGCGCCCCATTTCTCTATCTCAAGAAAGGGAGGTCTTATCATCGCAACTGATAGTCTATGTCACCAAATATCTACCCTATGGAATCCAGACAGCGTCGGCCTCAACGATCCAGATCGGCAAAGAACTTGAGGAAGCTTCCGTGGCAAGGGGCGCAAGCTTGCTCCAGAATTTCAGAAAGATTCTTCTGCCGGTGCTCATTCCCTGTTTTATCGGAGGATGGATAGACATCGCCACGGTCTCATTGAGGGAGCTTTCCACTTCCATTCTCCTCTGTACTCAGCAAAGATAGCTCTTTCGGTGCTAGTATTCGATCTCTTGGAGTCCGGCCTGTACAGCAGCGTCTCTGCTCTTGGAGCCATGATGGTTGTTTTTCTGAGAGGTGTCACGTGGGCGGCCCGAAGAATCGGGGCGCAAATTGGTTATGTCGAGAGGATCAAGAGAGGAGGTCTCTTATGCCTGCCGCATACGGATGGAGAGCTAGGATCGGTAATTTGAATCCAACTATTATTGCCAGCACTTTTGTCTACGAGTTTTATAAAGTGGTCCCGTCTGGGGTCATGCTGCTTACCAGGAATTTATCAGTCAAGGATGTTCGGGATCAGGCCGACTTAGATGCCTCGGTGGCGCTCATGGAGGATGCCGTGAAAGAGCTCAAACGGGCCGGGGCCAATCTCATCCTGGCAGCAGGAATCCCGGTGCTCTTATCGGCAGGTCCGAATGGTAATGAAAAAATTTTGAAACTCCTTTCCGACCTCTCGGGGCTTCCGGCCATTACTACGCTGTCATCGGCTGTTGACGCCTTTCGCCGGCTGGCGGTAAAGCGGCTCGCCATCGCCACTGCTTACGGCAAGCCGGAGCTGAGCCAGAAGTTAGCAGATTTCATGCAAGCCCAGGGATTTGAAGTTGCGGGCCTGTCCACGATCGAGACGGGCCTTGCCTCTATTGAGAAGCCCAAAATGGATTTTTCCTTCGTTTACAATTACGGCAAGAAGGTTTTTCGGGAGGCAGATCGGGCCGATGCCTTGTATTTTCCGTCGAGCGCTTGGCCAACCGTTGAGTATGTAGAATATCTAGAGAGAGATATCGGCGTCCCCGTATTGAGCAGCGCGCTGGCTGCCATCTGGAATTCACTGAGGGTTCTTGATATCCATGAACCGATTCGGGGATATGGAAGGCTTTTTAGTACGCTCTAAGAGAAGGAAATAATGATCTGCTGTAGGCTCTTTTCCTTTACAACGGCCGAAGGACCGTAACAACGCGCAGCCTCAGGAAAAAGTTTAAGCCAAGAAGGCATGAAGCCGGCTTGTCTCTTATGTCAGATTGCCCTTTCGGTATCTAAAAACCCATTAAGAAAATCTATATGGGTGTTTAAGGAAATAGGTAATCAAGGTATGTTAATCTTTCGAACACTAGAAAGGCGATGCGTCTGACCTATGTAAGGATACTATGTATTTCTCCTCGTTGCGATAGACGTAGGAGAAGTGAGGATATTCAATAATCAGCTTTGGGAGTTTGACCAATCAGAAGCATAGGCAAAGCTGAAAATAGCCGCGGAAAGGGGGTGAACATTAGTAAATTCGGTTAACACAGAGCTGAAAACAAAGCTCAGACAAAGTTAAGCAGCCTTTAAAACTAAGAGGGAGGATTAAGGAAATGATTAAAAAGCATATGACGCTGATTCTTGTTGTGCTATTTTTGTTTATCGGGCTGGTAACTGAAGTGTCCGCCAAACCCGCCTGGCAGCAAGAGTGGGAACAACTGGTAAAGGATGCACAAACAGAGGGCAGGCTCGTACTATACTCTTCTACAGGGGGTGAATTGCGCGTAGCTTTGGTAGAAACCTTAGATAGCAAATATGGTATAAAGCTTGATTGTGTTGCAGGAGGATCCCGTGGATTGGTAAATAGAATTGCAGGTCAACGTAACGCAGGCCTTTTTTCAGTAGACGTTTTGCTATCAGGTACTGGCGGCATACTGTCAACATTAAAGCCGATGGGAGCTTTGGATCAATTGGAGCCAGTAATCATACTACCCGAAGTCAAGGACCCTAACAATTGGTTTGGTGGCAAGTTTCCTTGGATGGACCCAAAAGAACGCACAACCGTTGCCTGCATAACCTGTCCCGAAGGGTTCATAACTGTAAATAAGAATTTGGTTAATCCCGGAGAAGTGAAATCTTATCAGGACCTTCTAAATCCCAAATGGAAGGGGAGGATTGTAATAACTTACCCACTTAAATCAGGCGCAATGACTGGCTGGGTTGGTGCAGTGGAACCCATTATGGGTAGAGATTACCTGTATATGTTTGCTAAGCAGGAACCAGTTGTTGTAGAGAATGAACGCCTTCATGTGGAGTGGATAGCTCGTGGGAAATATCCCCTCGGGGTTGCCGCCCGCTATGAAGTGGTTGCGGAATTGAAACGGGCAGGAGCGCCTTTAGAGAACATCATGCCAGCAGAGGGAATTCAGCTTGGTGCAGGCCCAGGACAACTTAGACTAATGAATAAAGCACCACATCCCAATGCGGCTAAGTTCTTCATCAATTGGTTTCTTAGCAAAGAGGGGCAAACGATTTATAGCAAGGCTGCTGGCCAGCAGAGCGCCAGAGAAGATGTTCCCGTAGAACACCTCGATCCCACATTTATCCGTCAGTCGGGAGCAAAGTATAGAATGGCCAATACCGAGGAATGGGCCAGGAAAAGCGAAGAGCGACAGGCACTGAGCGTGAAAATCTTTGGCCATCTTGCAAAATAACCATTTGAAAGCAGGATAAGAAGCGACGCCTTTAATTTGCAAAAATGATGGGCGTCAAGGTTATCGGACAGACCTTAATCCGTGAATAAAACGCTAAAGGCTAAGCAGATTTGTCCATATAATCACCCACGAGGTGAGCCAGTTGAATCTTGACTCACGGATTAAGGTCAGACTAAAACCCCGAGGTTACGGATTTTGTACATGGACCTCAAGGGGATGATTATCAATGATGGAGGCTAAAACTCTCCAGGAACCGGATTCGGAAATCTTTAAAGGGACCCGATATATCTGGCTGAAAAACCCATGGAACCTGTCCGATGAACAGAAAGTTCGCCTGGGGGATCTGCTCAAGATGAATCTGAAAGTGAACAAGACCTATCTGCTAAAAGAAATTTTCCGAAAACTATGGAGCTATCACCGCAAGGGGTGGGCGGCAAGATATTTCAAACAATGGTTTTGGCCGGCTACCCATAACTGACTCAAACCCTTACGAGATTTTGCATGGATGCCCAGAAATCATGAAGAGGGTATTCTCGCCTATTTTGATCTCAGAATTGATAACGGTCTCCTCGAAGCAATGAATAATAATGCGAAGGCTATTAGCCATAGAGCATGAGGATATCGATCAGAGAAAACCTTCTCATTGGCCCTCATACATGGTTTGGGGAAGCTTGACCTCCCTGAATGTCAGCACAGATTCTCATGAGGAGCCGATTTTTCAAAGGAAAGCTCAGTCAAAGGGAGACGGGTATCTAAATGAGGGCAATTCTTCACAGTCCTTTCTCAAAAAATAAGTTCTTATCAGATTCTTATCACAAGGAGGATATCCATGCGTATAATGTTCCTCAATCCATTCAGTCGCCAAGAGAACCCCGAGCATGATGCACGGGTTGTCACTCTGCTCAACAGCTACGCGTCACAAGGGACCATTGTGGAGCTTCACTACCCTGAAGATCTTGGAGGAGGGGAAGTACTGAGCCAGCTAGAGCAGCAAAGAATGCTCTCAGGTTTACACCACATACTTGCAACTCCCGCCCTTGTTAAAAAGATCATTGAGGCCGAGCGTTCCGGGTTTGATGCTGTGGTGCAGAGCAATACGTTCGATCCGGGTGTAGAGGCTGGCCGCTTGGCGGTGCGCATCCCCGTGGTAGGCGTGCTGCGCTCTTCCTGTCATTTTGCTGCTTGCTTGTGTGACCGCTTTGCATTTATCGTACCCTTGCACAGCCACGTGCCTTACGTGTACCGTATCATGGAGACCTACCGCATGGGCCACTTCGTGACGTCCATCAAGGCGATTGACGTTTACGATAGCAACCTATCAAGACACCATGCTCTCATCCTTGAACGTGCCATAAGTGTAGGTCGTGAATTGGTGGCTGGGGGGGCTCAAGCCATTATCCCCTTGGGAGGACTCCTCTTCCCAGATGAAGTTAGCCCTGAAGAACTAGAACCAGAGATCGGAGTGCCGGTGATCAATACGAAGGCAGTGGGGATTCAAATTGCAGAGTTGATGGTGTGCAGTAAGACTACTCATAGCGCAGAGGCTTACCCTTGGCCTCGCGGGTTGAGTCCTGAGGACGTGTACCAAGGTTCCACTCATCGGGAATGAAACGTCTGATGTTGAAAAGCAAGTAGTGTTCATCAATGAGATTAAGAAGGAAAAAAGAAAGCCAGAATGGCTTTATACCCTGCGGGAAGGGGGGCGAGAAGGGGGACGTCCTTAAACAATCAAATAACTCAGTTTTCCAACTGATAACCTCATCTCACGGCGGTATGACCTTCATCTGAGAGAGACCGGGCCAAAAGCCGATTAAGCGAGATGACTATTATGTGCGCTTAAAAAACACCATCGCTAAATTAGTACACGCGCTTGACAAAAGTGTGTCATGTGCCAGCGCAGTGGGCCTAGATGAAGAGAAACGATAGGTGAATACACACCGGATCAAGAGACCCTTAGAATACGCGTAAGGGAGCTTGATTTTGAAAAGTAAGAAACGTAAAGGAAAGTTCCCAAGTTTGGGCTTCGCTCGGGGCCTTCCTGATTCCTTACGCTCTGCGGGAGGAGATTTGTTATAGTGAAAGGAGGAAAGACTGTGGCACCAGAAAGCAAGGAAAAGGTGATATTGAAGTATGTATGCCCCTTTTGCTCAGAGACCTTTACGGCCCTCAATGCCTTGAAGGGACATACCATGTCACAACATGGCATGGAAGCTGAGGAGAAGGGCTGGGGAAAGGAGAATTATCCTTACCCCATAGGGCCTGCCTATATCGAGTGCGTGGAACTGAAATGTGTGGGCTGTGGAATCTGTCAGATGGCATGCTCCATGAAACACTTTGGGGTGATCAACAAAGAGCTGGCGAGGATACAGGTTCGTAAGTACCTTCTGCCCCTGCCCAAGGCGGTCCAGGTGACCTGCCTTCAATGCCAGGATGAAGAGAGGGAGTGTGAAAAGGCATGCCCCGTCAAACCGTCGGCCATATACTTTGACAAGAAGTCGCTCCATATGGTGGTTGATGAGGAGAGGTGCTTGGGGGTCAAATGCGGGAAATGTCGAAAGGCATGTTCAGCCGAGGCCGTACGGTTCTACCCTTCAGCCTCCCCTAACGCCATTGTCTGTGATTTGTGCGACACCGAGAACAACGGCAACAGGGACCCTCAGTGTGTCAACGTATGTCCTTACGGGGCCCTCTATTTCAAGAGCACATCACTACGTTTTGATTACTTGAATCACGATACAATGCGTAAGCACGCAGATGAAAAGGCTGAATTGATAGCAAAGAGACTGTATCCCCTGAAAAGAGAAAGTATGGGCAACCCGGGATGGAGGTAGAAAGATGGCTGAAATCATAATGAGCATGCTGGAAGTGGACTTAACAACAAAGGAGAGTCGCGTTGTAGACGTAACCGAAGACGTTAAACTCTATTTGGGTGCGAGAGGGCTTGCCAACAAGCTGATATGGGACCTGGTCCCTCAGGGTGCGGATGCCCTCGGCCCGGAAAATATCCTGCACATTGGCGTGGGGCCTCTGACCGGTATCATAGGAACGAAAACGGTCTTGAGTTTCAAATCCCCCCTGACAGGATGGGCAGGCAGAAGCAGTGTTTCTGGTTACATCGGCGACGAGATTATCAAGGCGCATTATAATGCAGGGATACTGATCAGGGGCAAAGCGGAAAAACCGGTCTACCTTTATGTCTCTGATGATCAGGTAGAGATCAGAGATGCCTCGGACTTGTGGGGCAAGTGGAAGCAGGACACCGAGGTCACCCTGAGAGATCGTTTGAATGAAGAGACGGGCGAGATGTTTGGGGTGTTGTGCATAGGCCCTGCCGGCGAGAATTTGGTAAGATACGCCAACGCAACCACCGAGTTCGTTCACAGTGCTTCCAAATGGGGGTGTGGAGCGGTGATGGGCTCTAAGAACCTGAAAGCCATTGCAGTTCGTGGAACAAAGGGTCCCTTATATGCGGATCATCGGAAAGTCTGGGAGCTTTTCAGTACCTACGCGACGAGCCCCAAAACAGCATTACGAAAGCTCAGCGAGAGTCGCTGGGGCCATTATCAATCGCCCCCCTATCTGCTCCGGTATGCCGCAGAAGGAATCAAGAACAATCATTTCGGCTACCACGAGATCGTCGAGAAAAGCAATTCTTTGGAACATGATTTGAAATATTTCGCCTGGACAGACGGTTGCCCTGGGTGTGCGGCCTCTTGCTTTGTCCCTTTCTTCAAGAACAGCGAGAGGGGAGCCTTCGGCGGTGAGTTTCGGCACGACAACATGGGAGGGTTCAATGCCAACATCATGGTAGGGTATGAAGAGATGACAGAGATCTCATCTCTGGAAGATGAGCTCGGGATGGATGGCGAAGAACTCGGCGGACTCGTGGCCTGGGCCATGGATCTCTACGAGCATGGCATCATCAGCAAAGAGGACCTCGGGGGTATTGACCTCCAATGGGGCAGTGTAGAGGCGACCTGCGAACTCCTGAAGAAAATTGCATACAAAGAGGGCCGAGCTCCGGCTGCTCTGGCCGAAGGGTTCCGCCGCGCCTATGAGGTCTTCGGCGAGCAGTCTAAATGGCACGCCTTTGAGGTTCACGGATGCGCGGCGCCAACCTACGATGTCCGGAACAAGCATGTCGGTTGGGGCCTCATTTTCGGCACGAGCCATACCGGGGCTCGCATGGGTGCCGGTATAAGTGCAACTATGCAGGAGTCGGCGACGTGCTGTTTTTTTGCCCTTCCACCCTTCATCCAGATATGGGGTTCCGAATATGAGGCTTACCGTATATTTCTAAATGCTGTATGCGGGTGGAATCTCAATGTGGAGGAGGTCAGGGGCATTGCTCTGAGGAATTACTATTTCAACAGGTGCGTCAGCCTCAGGGAAGGATACCACCCGTCAAAGGACGATTATTTGCCGCCGCGTGCCTTCGATGAGCCTATAACCGACAAATACGGCACGACCTGGGTGTGGGACAAGGCCGAATTTGAGGAACGGAAAAGAAGATACTATGTGGAGGAGCTAAAGCTGACCGAGGAAGGTCTTCCCCCCAGAGAAGACCTGGAGCGCCTAGGGCTTGACTTCGTAATTCCGAAACTGGAGCAGATGGGCGCAGTGGGTTAAACCCCCACCAGGCATACTGCAGGGCTGGCTTTTCCGGGAGGACTCGGGTCGAAAAAAGATCAAAAGACCTTAGGATGACCGCCTCTGTGACGTCTGAGGGCGGTTCCTCAGACGAAACCTATTCTAATGAGGCCTAGGAAAGGACCACAGCATCGCAGGAGACCAGGTTTTGGGGGAGGTTCAGCATACTTCTGCATTCCAAGATATGGTAACAAGCGACGCCAGTAAGGAATTTGAGCAATGCCAAGGTTTCCCAAATTAAAGGTCACTCATTGGGTTGATGGGCAGCCCAGCCGGGAAATTCTCGACTTTGAGCAGGCCCCCTATTTCCTGTTCAACTACGATGTACTCGTTGCTGTGGAAGGGGAAGTGATGCGTTCCTATGAGGAACTCGTTCAGCTGGCTTCCCAAGATCGTTACAAGGACAGGGACTTCCTCGAGGTCCGAGTTGAGACAATAATCGGCGGTGGGTAAGTGGATTTTAGACCATCTGAACCCTGCGTCGATATTCGAAACGGCTGTTCCGGAGACGCCTCCAAGTGCGGTCGGAGGTAAAGAGCTATGACCCTCTTATTTCAGATGGGCGACGACTTCAATCTCCACCATGCCCCCATCGTATCCAAGCTTCGTCACTCCAACCAGGGTCGATGAAGGGGCCTCCTGGGCTGTCGGTTTACCGCCCCAAAGCTCAGGAAAATTCTGGCAGCGCCACTCCGCCAGGCTCATAATTTGATCGACATCCGTGGTATATATCCTCATATTGACGATGTCCCCCAGCGCAGCACCGGCTGCTTTAAGGGCTATCTTGATATTCTCCACAACTTGTCTGATCTGTGCCTTCATATCGCCCTTGCCCACCGTGTTCCCGTTCTTGTCCACTGATATAGCACCTGCCATAAAAAGAAGTGTTCCCCCTGTGACTCTGGTGCCATAGGAGTAAGGCCATATGGGTGTCCACAACTCATCTGATCGAATGATTTCCCTTGCCATTTTAAGCCTCCTTTCAAGATTTGGAATAGTCGGTTTATTGATAAAAGCTCTCCTCTCCAATTCCCTTGCGCACCTGCTCGGCACTGCTCCCTTTTAGTGAAGCTCCCCGCCCTTCCGGGCGGGGCATTCTGGCGTTTTCAGTAAATTAAATATCAGGAAATAACGATTTCGGAATACTCCATAAATAGTGGGAAGATAGGATGTCCCTACTTCCTCATGGTCTCTTCCTATTCTATGATCCATATTTCCCTTTGCCTTTTATTCAGCTAATTCGAAAATCGATTCCTGACCGTCGCTCTTCCTCACTCCCAGAAAAAGAGGCTTCTTATCACTTCCCCCAGCTCTTAAGGACATTCGGCGGGATAATGACCTCCTTTTTGGCCATAATTTGCCTCCTCATCTTTCTCAAGCCAACTGGGTGAAAGCATCATTCAATGTTTGACAAATTCCTTAGCCCAGAAGACTTTCAAAGCCTGGGAAATACCTCTTTGAGCGGTCACATGATATTTTCTATAAAGTAGACTATCGCTCAAAAGTCAACAGAAATTTCCCGTTTGTCATCCAAGCAATTTTATCCTTATAGCGCCTTGGGTTAAAAGGGCGTTCTAACCACTATCATCTCAGAGAACTTGACACCCACGGTTTCGGGGTTTAACATAGCCACATTGGTAACGTGCGGAATCCAAAGGAATCATTTCAAAACAGTCCTCTGACAGTACGCCAAAACCTGCCGGCGATCGGTCTTAGTCGGCATAGAGGAGGACAGCCCTTGTGGAGGTATGGGGGAAGGTTTCGAGTCTTAGGTGGTGCTTCCCGGAATCAGGTTGGCATCTCCATTTGCGAGGGGCGATCCCTAATTTTGAGGGTCAATGCCCTATAACACAATACGAAAGGAGTAAGAAATGGAAAGGGAACTGATTGGCACAGGCAGTGTATGGGAAACGGACTATCCTTACACCAAGGGAGCGCGAGCACCATGGACACCGATATGCAAAGTGAAAATCCCAGGCGCGAACCTCATATTTATCGCCGGGCAAGTAGCATACGATGACCGCGGAAGGATAGTGGTACCAGATAGTATGAAGGCTCAGGCAGAACTGGCGTATGCCAACCTCAAACATGCCCTAGGGGCAGCAGGGGCCAAGGCCAGCGATATTGTGTGTGAAAGAATCTATGTCGTGAAGGAGCATATGCATCATTTCATGACCAGGGGTGCCAGGATTCGTGATAAATGGTTTGCTGACAACGGCGTGCCAAACGACAAGCTTCCACCTATGACCTTACTTGGTGTCGCCAGGCTGTCTCATCTTGATTTGGTGTTGGAGGTTGAGGTTATAGCCGTAACTGAGGCGTAGGAAGTTCGAGCCATATCCTGCAGGGGGCCAGACCAGATACTGGATGCTCGATGAATATATAGACTGATTCACGCATCCAGTTTCCAGCATCCAGTATCGTTACTCATATATGATCTTTATATACGAGTTGAACAGGGTGCGATTCTCGAGAAATCTATCGGGAAAAATGAAACGAAAAAATATGGTTCTGGATTAGGGGAATGATAGCGATCTAGGTATAGTGAAGGGAGATATGGAAAAAGGTAGTGATCTGAATGTCTTTCTCAACCCAAAGTCTGTAGCAGTAATCGGCGCGAGCCAGAAGCCGAAATCATGGGGTTCTGCCATCATGGAAGATTTGCTTTCCCGGCCTTATTCCGGAAAGGTCTATCCGGTAAACGTTAACGGAAAAAGTGTCTATGACCTCCCGGCATTTAAGGATGTGCGAGAGATAAAAGGGCCTGTGGACCTCGCAATCTTCATCATTCCTGAACAAGCTGTGGAGGAGACGATCACGGCCTGTAGTCAGAAGCAGGTTAAGGGGATCATTATTGTGACATCAGGCTTTGGAGAGATCTCTGAAACGGGAATAGCTAGGGAGAGGTCCCTCGTAAAGCTTGCCCACTCTTATGGAATCCGCTTACTCGGCCCAAATGTGAGCGGGGTATATAACCTCCATGCTGACTTCGTTGCTGCAAGGACACGTACTAAACAAATCCGGCGTACTGCCCTTGCAGCCATAAGTCAGGGGGGATTTGCCTTTCATGACCTTCTTGCCTCTGGCTCCCACAGAAACACGGGTGTGGGGAAGTTCGTCCATACGGGGAACGAGTGTGACCTGACAGTGACCGATTTCCTCGAGCATTTCGGGCAGGATCCTGATGTAAAGGGCATCGTCCTTTACATTGAAACTATTCGCGATGGTAGGCGCTTTATTAAAGTGGCCCGGCAAGTGACCAAGGAAAAACTTGTTGTGGCTTACAAGGCGGGAAGAACGCCAGGTGGTGCTCGAGCAGCCCAAAGCCATACCGCGGCGCTCGCGGGTACAACAGAAATCTATAAAGCCTTGCTACATCAGGTCGGAATCATCGGTTCACCGACTATGGAACTCCTTCTGCCTCTGGGGCACGCCCTGCTTGAGCGCCCCCCCATGCAAGGTAACAAAGTTGCTATCGTGACAATGGGAGGATCCTGGGGAGTAACCCTCACAGACTTTGTGGAGGAAAATGGACTCTTAGTCCCCGAATTAAGTCTGAATTTACAAAAGCGGCTCACTTCCTTAGGCATGCCAAGGAGGGCTTCAACAAGAAATCCAATTGATATCGGCGCTATAGGGCAATTCCCATCTGTTGATACCGTAGTGTCTATTGGTCGTGAGGTTCTGTCCTCAGGAGAGGTAGACGCGATTATCCTCCATGGAGTCGGATTACCCGGAATAGTCAAGGAAGATGTCCTGTTTACGAACCAGCCCTTTTTAGAACTGGAAAAACGAATGATCCTCGGATTCAATTCCCTGGAAACGGAAATCAAGCGCCCGGTACTGATCGGAAACCATTCTTCCCCTTGGGAAAGCCAGGCGATATTCGACATGAATCAACTGGGGATTCGAATCTATCAGCGTATTGATGAGATCGCCCAGCTGCTGTCCTTAATGTACAAATATTGGAAAGATTGGGGAAGAAAAGGACTTCCGCCTTCCACATGAAAATCCGCAGCGAGCGCAGCTTTCTTTCTAAAAGGGGACATTAAAAAGGAATTACTCTAGATAATTCGTAGGAGAGTTTACCCTCCAACTATGCTGATAGGGAAGCCATTCGCTTCCCTACGCTGCAAGGGGGTATCTTACCATGATTTTTTGCAGGAGGGCCTAATGGCTAAGCCAAATAGATATACTCCGGAGATGATTGAGAAGTACACCACCGAGGGATACTGGGGGCCGAGAACGTTTTCTGATCTTTGGGATCAGAGTGCCATGGACTATCCTAATAAGGAAGCGGTTGTCGATTCCAAAACGAGGCTCACTTGGGGCCAAGCCAAGCAGTGGATAGATCGTCTCGCCCTGGGGCTCTTGGATCAAGGCTTGAAGAAGGACCAGATGCTCGTTGTTCAACTACCCAACTCCGTAGAGCTTTGCCTGCTCAGGATTGCCTGCGAGAAGGCGGGCCTCCTGTTCATGCCTGTCTTGAGGACCTTCCGGCGACGAGAGATGGAATACATCCTCAGCCATGTCGAAGCTACCGGCGTAGTCATTCCATGGCAGTTCAGGGATTTCGATTACTTCGAGATGATAAAGGAGATTCGTACCAGTCTGCCCGGGCTAAAATATGTCTTTTTGGTAGGCGATGAAGTGCCCGGGGGCACCCTCTCCATCAAAGCCATGACCGAGCGACCACTGGAGGAAAAATACCCATCAAGCTATCTTGAAGGGACAAAGACCAAAGCGACGGAGTTTTCTCTCGTCGTCCCTACCACCGGTTCCACCGGACTGCCCAAGTTTGTGGAAATACCTTCGTGCTCCCATATCTTTAGCGGAAAATATTTTGTAAAAGCCTACCAGATAACTGGGAGTGATATTGTGGCCGTCCTTGCACCTGCTGCTCTGGGACCCAATATCATCGCCTACTGTTGTGTGCCATGGGTGGGTGCCAAGATGGTAATGATGGAACATTTCGAGCCCGAGGAAGCCCTCAAGCTCATAGAGAGGGAGAGGGTCACTATCGCCGGTGTTGTCCCTGCTCAGTTGGTGATGACGGCAAGGCATCCCAATCTTAAGGAGTATGACATCAGCTCATTGAGATTTATCAGGGTTACCGGGGCTCCCCTTGCCTACCAGGTCGCAGTGGAAGCTGAAGAAAACATAGGTTGTCCCATAATACAAGGGTATGGTGCCGTAGACTTCGGTACAGGCTCTACCAGCATCCTTGGTGACCCCCGTGGGGTTCGCTTGCTGACCGTAGGTGAGCCCCTACCAGGATGCGAGGTGAAGCTGGCTGATGATGAGGGTAACGAGGTGCCAAGAGGGGAGGTTGGAGAGATAATGTTGGCCGGCCCGGTCGGCGTCTCAGGCTACTACCGAGACCCCGACACAACTTGGGAGGTCTGGACCAGGGATGGCTGGTACCGAACAGGCGATAGAGGAAAATTGGACGATCGAGGAAAACTGGTGATCTTAGGGCGCCAGAAAGATATGATCATTCGGGGTGGACAGAACATCTATCCCGCTGAGATCGAAAACTTGCTCATTAGCCATCCTAGGGTGTCAGGTGCGGCCGTGGTTGGGATGCCCGACCCAGTCATGGGGGAACGGGCCTGTGCTTATGTTGCTCCCAAGGAGAACCAGATGTTTACCTTCGATGAGATGATTTCATTCCTTAAGCAGAAAAGCATCGCCCCATACAAGCTACCAGAGAGATTAGAGTTGGTGGACAGCATACCCATGGTTGGGGCCGATCAAAAGGTGGATAAAAAGGTGTTGAAGCAGGACATTAGCGAGAAACTTAAGGCGGAGGGTAAGATCTAAGGTGATAGAACAGTATGTACATCTGCCACGGCCCAAGGTGCATCCCGGGGCTTACTCAGCCCGGCTGGTCCCTGGTGGTCGCTTATGATGATCCTGATCGCTCCAACCAGATCATCGGGGTTCCACCATTAGGAAGAGCTTCGTGCAAACTCTAAAAAGTTATGAGATATTTATCCTAAACCTGAAACACCGTTCGAAGGTACGATGGTTAGGTATCCTTATGTGCCTTCAAGCGATCACCAGTCCACCGTCACAATAAATTATCTGCCCTGTCACATTATTCGAAGCATCGGAGGCAAAGTAGACGGTGAGGAGCCCCATATCTCGGGGTTCTGTCAGCCGTCGCAGAGGGATCGCACGCAGGGTCGATTCCCTTAGCTTTTCATTCTCCACGTACATCCTTCCCAGTTCGGTGTTGGCTAGTCCTGATCCTATGGCGTTCACATGAATGTTGAACCTTGCCCACTCCAGGGCCAGGCCCTTTGTGAACATATTCAGGCCAGCCTTGGCACTACCATAGGGTATATGAAAAAGGAAGGGCTTTGTAGACTGGTTGGAGGTAATATTAATAATTTTACCCTTTCTTTGCCGGATCATATGGGGACCGACAGCCCTGGTTACCAGGAAGGTGCTGGTCAGATTCATGTCAATTTGTTCATGCCACTCTTCTTCGGTGATGAGTTTGTCGAAGTTGGGAACGAGCTCCGAGTAGATCGTTTTATACCCTAAGGGCACCAATGGCTTGGGCGCGCTTCTACCCGCGTTGTTAACCAGGATGTCTATCTTCCCGAATTCTGCTATGGTCTTCTCTACCATCCTTTCCACTTGGTCTGCTTTGGTGACATCGGTGGGGACAGGAAGAGATTTTCGACCCATTTTACGGACCTCCTCAGCCACTTGCTCCACCGGATTTGGGCTGCGGGCTACAACCACGATATCTGCCCCGGCTTCAGCCAAGACCAGGACGATACCTTTCCCAATACCTCGACTTCCGCCTGTGACAATAGCAATTTTGCCCTCTAAGTTGAATTCTTTCAGAGCCATCCTTTCCCCCTGTTCTTCCTTCAATGTTTCACCCACGGATTGAGGCCCTGTATAGGTGCGAGTCATGACATCAAAGCTTCGTCAGGCGGTTCTAACCCTTTTTGAAAATACGGCCCACCCAATTCCTTAGCCAAAAGCAAGGGAGGAGTAAGACAAAGGAAACGGCCTGCCAGCTCAATGCAATCTTCAAGCCCTTTAAAGCCTCCTCTGCAGTGACGATCATATCCATACGCATGGTACCCAATGCCTTTCCGTCCATAACCAGTTTGTCCCCTTCGCGCCTGAACGAATAAACTACTACGGCGATGTCACCCACTTCGTTAACAATATTCATACCATCTTCCACTGCGAAATCCTCCAAACTCGATTTCCATCCTTATAGTGCTTCGGTTGGTCTTATTTCTTTATCATCTTTCTGAAATCAATGCCCAGATCTTCCATGATCGCCTCCGTCGCGGCTCTGCCCCCACCAGTAATGCCTGCTCCGGGGTGAGTGCTCGCTCCACACATATAGAGCTTCTTCACGGGTGTCTTGTAGTGACCCCAACCGGGAAGAGGCCTGTTGCTGAAGTACTGCGTCAGGAATGCACCGATGTGCATGATGTCCCCCTGGACCATGGCAGGGTTATACTGCTCGATATCATAAGGACTGAAGAGATAGCGCCCAAGGACGTTCTCGGGCCCCATATTGGTACAATGTTCTCTTACTGTGTCCATAATACCGTCGGCTAGTTCCTCCTTTATCTCGTTCCACTTGGTCGGACCGCCATCCTTCAAGTCGTAGGGCTCATAGTGGTAGAGGTAAAGGGTGTGCTTGCCTTCGGGGGCACGGGTAGGGTCTGCTATCGTACCAACACCCAAGAGCGGCATTTTTGTGCTGGGAATCCCATACACAAACTCTTCGAATATCCTGAGAAATTCCTCCTGAAATGGGCTAATCTCTATCAAGAAACACTCATCGACGGCTTCTCCTGCCTTGTATTTCGGAGCCTCGTTGAGGGCAACAGCTTGGTGCAGGGCCATAAAGGAGCTTTGCTCAATCCGCCTGACCTTTTTCGGGAAGTCAGGAGGCAGATCCTTCGGGTCCAACATTTGGAGGAAGAGCTGCTTCACATTGAGGTTAGAAACGATAGCTTTCTTGGCTAAGACCTCCTCTCCAGATTCCAAGATGACCCCTTTTGCCTCGCCACCCTCTACGTTTATGGCCTTGATTGGGCTGGAGACCCTGATCGTACCCCCTTTATCTTGGATGCAGGCTGCCAATGAATCGGAGAGTGCCCCGGACCCCCCCTCAGGAATCGCTACCTTCCAGGTTTGGAAGTGTGGAAACCCAAACATATAGACGCCAGTCCCCTTTTCTCGAGGCCCAATCATCACCTCGGAGGCAAATCTGGCGAGCGCTACCCTCATCTGCTCGCTCTCAAACAATTCGCATGCCAAGTCCCATGTGCTTGAGAGGATGGTTCTTAGATATTCCCGACCCCCATCGCTCGAATCCATGAAGGAGACCAAACGGCCGAAGGGAGCGGCAGGGGAAAACATGGATACCGCCCCCGTCTTGAGAATCATCTTGGCATGCTCACAGAATTGAGGATATGCTTCAGCATCCTTTCGGGAGAACTGAGCGATGGATTCACATGTCCTGTCCATGTCCTGGTACAAGACGAGGGCTTTTTGGTCAGGGAAAATAATGGCACAGGCCGGGTCTGGGAAAATATATCTGAGTCCATATTTAGACTGAAGCTCCAACTCGTCACGGTGAATGAGGGGATTGGCCTGGATGGTCATGTGTATCATCGAGGCCATGTCATGCTTGAATCCCGGTAAGGTCCACTCCCTCGTGATGGCACCACCGCCGACTTTATCCTGCCTCTCGACCACACAAACATCCAACCCCGCCTTGGCGAAATAGGCGCCAACAATAAGACCATTGTGCCCCCCGCCTGCAATCACAACATCATGTTCACTACCTCCCACTTTGTATCCTCCTTTACGATGTTAAGTAAATCAAACTCAGTCCACGCGTACAACCAGCACGCCATATTGATTGAACGGCCTTTCAATACATCTCTTAATCAAGTCTAATTTGCCGGGCGATATATGCCCCTTCATGAACGGCCTCCCTTATGTTACGTGCCTTCACGCAATCCCCGATCGCGTAAACCTCCGGAACCTGTCCCCTTAATGCTTCATAAAGGGTCCTGCTCGGAACATAGCCCCTTGCGAGGACCACGGTGTCAGCCTCAATCGGGTGCCTCTGCCAATTTCTATCTATCCCCACCAGGCCATTATCGGTAATCTCCTCGATATCCATATTGTGCATCACCTTTATGCCTAACCGTGGCCAAATGACCTGCATCAAATGGGCCCTGTTCACCGGATCCATCCCCTCTGCAAGTCTTCTTCCGCCCGATCGCATAACGATGGTTACAGTTTCGGCCAAACCCTTCTCCATTATGAAATCAGCGGTTTCAACGCCCGTCTGCCCCAGGCCGCCGAGTACAACAACTCTTTTCCCTACACCTGCTTTCCCCCTTAAAACGTCCTCTGCAATAACGACGTGGGGCTTATCTACCCCGGGGATCTCCGGTATCAAGGGCGTTGCGCCCGCGGCAATAATGACCACATCAGGTTTGGCCTCTTTCACGACCTCCGGCGTCACCTCTGTGTTAAGCCGGATACTCACTCCAATCTTCCGGCATTGATCCTCAGCCCACTTAACGAAGGACATCAAGATCTCCTTACCGATGGGCAGGGAGGCAACGATCATGGTGCCACCAAGCTCACTTTCCTTCTCCATAAGCGTCACATCGTGACCTCGAAGCGCTGCAACCCTGGCTGCCTCAAGGCCTCCAGGCCCTCCTCCTACCACTAAGGCTTTTTTGGGGTGGGATACTTTGCTTGTGATGGCATATTCCCTTTCTCTTCCGAGCTCAGGATTCAGGCTGCAACCCAACTGATATTTCTTAATCACCCCGCTTTCGTAACAGTAATTACACTTGATACATGGACGAATATCATCCAGTCGTCCCTCAATGACCTTCCTGGGCAGGTGGGGGTCACTGAGCATGGCCCTGCCGATCAGAATCGCATCCGCCTCTCCCTTCTTCAGAGACTCCTCCCATACCAGGGGGTCGTTCTGACCGCAGGTTCGTGCGAAAACATTCATCTTAAGGGCATCTTTGAAGGCCTTCGTAATGTCGAAAACGCCTGATTTCTGCCTTTGGCACGTTCCCCTCCCCCCCTCATAGTGGAATGTTTCGTAGGTTCCGGGCAAAAAGTGAACATAGTCAATCCCTTCACGCAGGAGAAATCTGGTAAAGTCTATGGCCTCCTCAACCCTCATGCCGTCAGGCACTTCCTCATAAGGCACGGTTGTGTAACCTATGGGGAAGTCGGGACCGCATCTCGAGCGAATCCCTCGAGTTATCTCTCGCGCCAGTGCCGCCCGCCTTTCCACGCCGCCCCCATATTTGTCCGTCCTTTTGTTCGAGTGTGGAGAACTGAATTGTTGCAACAGATAGGAGGTTGATCCGTGTAACTCTACCCCGTCATAGCCTGCCTCCATAGCTCTATAGCCCGCTGCAATAAAAAGCTCTCTTGCCTCATCAATTTCTGCCAAGGTCATAGTCTTTGGCTGGGAAAGTCCTCCGGCACCCCAGGATGGAACATCTGATGGTGCGACGGGGTTTCGCCCAAACATCCCGGCATGGTGGAGTTGACAAATGATCAGTGCACCATGATTATGGATGGCCTCAACGAGCCTATGAAGCCCGGGTACAAATTTGTCGTCATCGATTCGCAACTGTGGCTCTATCCATAGATGGTTAGGGTCCACGCCTGTTGCCTCCTGGATGATCATCGCCACCCCGCTCTTTGCTCGCTCAACATAATAGTCTATGGTTTGTTGCGTGACCTCCCCATTGACTGAGGCATAGCGATTCCACATAGGCGACATAATCATCCGATTTTTTAACACGTGCGGTCCCAATCGAATCGGCTCGAGCAGCTTCGTAAATTTCTTTTCCATTTTTCCTCCTTCAACATCGAGGGGCATAAAAGAGTACTTGAACGATCCTAAATTTCGCAAGGGTATAGAGTCTTTGTGCGTAAGTGATCATTCCGGGGCGATCGGCCCTTGAAAACAGCTTCTAGTTCTTATCTATCAGTTTACTGGCCTTGCTTTCGGAGACGCTGTTACCCATATCCATCCATCCTCCCTCTTTATAGTGAATACTAGAAGAAGGCTGTCCAGCACACTACGGGACTAGGAATAATAACCACGCAGCGATCCCATCACGCAGCATCTCATGGGGTTCGCTTTGCTTATAAAGACATTTCATAGCAAATTTGTTAAATAGGTTCATTGCACCTTCATATTGGCACATTGCAATTTTGGAAGTCAAAAAGTTGGCAACGTTCAAAAGTGTTCGCGTGGTCTAAGATTTGATCAAATCGCGATCTCTTTCTATTGTTAAGGTTTCCCAATGAAAAACCAAGAGAAAGAGGCCGAGATAGAACAAGAAATACATATAGCACTTTGGTTCAATCTTGCAACTGCTAAACTAGGCCTAAATGAAATTATCTATAGGCTAAGGGAACTCAAAGCCCACTTTATGCTAAGGATTCCAGAGCAAGTCCTGGTTGGCTATGACGACCTGATTTCCGAGCGCCTAAGCCGCACAGATATATCCCCCAACACGGTCGGGAAAGGTGAGCCGAAAGGCCCATTTTGTAGTGGCCGTAAAATAAGAAAGCGGGGTTAGCGGAGTAAGCCTCGAGCATGTTCCACGGCATTTGGCAGATTAGAATCACCGACCACCGGTGGAACCGGTGGTATGAGGAAGGCCCCTAGAAGGGGCCATCAATCAAATCGAAGGCCCTCCTTGCCCTTTTCCGAGACTTGTTCAATCGCTTTAAGGATCTGCTCTGGCTCCACGGGAGCATCTTTTATTCTTATCCCCAGAGCATCATAAATGGCATTTCCTATAGCTGGTGCTACGGGGATAAGAGAGCCCTCTGAGAAGCCTTTGGCCCCAAAGGGGCCATCTTTGTGCGGAACTGGAGCAAAAAACGAGACCACATCCTCTACCAATGGCACGTCCCTGGCAGTAACCATTTTGTAGTCCCTAAAATTTGGATTAACCACCACCCCGTTTTCTAAAACCATCTTTTCATATAGGGCGCTACCGATGCCCATCCCCATACCGCCATCTATTTGCCCCTCGCACTGCTGCGGATTTATCGGTTGTCCCATATCCCAGGCTTGACCTATCCTTAACACCCTCACCTCTCCCGTTTCCTGGTTGACCTCCAATTCCACCGCAGCAGCACCATGGGCATAATAGGTAACCGTCCTTTCCGCCTGTCCTGTCTCCGGGTCTTCTACACTAAAGGGGGTCAGAAACTGCCCCTTGCCAAGGATTATTCCCTCTTCAGAAACATACCCCCCAGGCATAAACAACTTAGTGATCCCAATCGCTTTCTCCTCATCCCCTTTCACATGGACATTCCCCTGTCTGGTTGCCAGGTCTTGTGGGGAAACGCCCAGCCTCTTTGAGGCCAGCTTGAACACTTGCCGCTTCGCATCCTGGCATGCTCGTCTCAGGGCATTGCCTGTGTGATAGGTCGTTCGGCTGGACACAGTGCTATAATCGAATGGGGTAATCCCTGTATCGGCATTGACCACCCGTATTCTGTCCATCGAAACATCAAACTCCTCAGCAGCAATTTGGGCTAGGATCGTATTGCAACCTTGG
>CP070673.1:3960343-3970920 GCA_020351915.1 Deltaproteobacteria bacterium | reverse complement strand
TATACTGGGTAAGGGTGGATAGGGTTTGTTCATCTAAGCGTTCAATCTTTTTCAAACTAAACACCCATAGAAGTGAGCTAAAGTGCCTAAAGTGAGCTAAAGTGCCTAAAGTTTGATCGTAATAGAGGTAAAAACAGCCAGAAGTTCACTACATTCATCATAATCTAGTCTTATATGCTCCCATGATAACAGTTCTGCCTCTACAATTACTTCGAGCCAATATTGGGTTTCACTGGCTTCACTTCCACAGATTTTTATCTTGTTCTTGAAGTCTGCATTGCTTCTCGCACGATTTGCCTCTCGGTAGTTAGCGCCAATTGAAGTGCCCGATTTAGTTATTTGATTCCGTATTACGTATCCTTCAGGAGTATTCGGTAGCTGTGAAGATAAATGAATAATTCTTACCGCAAACTTACGCGTGCGTTTTTCAAGTTTTTTGGCAAATTGTTTATTATTTGTCCTCTCTTTTTTAACTTTAGGCACTTTAGATCACTTATAACTTTAGGCACTTTAATTATTAAATTTTCACCGCATCTCCAAGATAGGCCTTGATGACCTGGGGATGGTTTTGAACAGTCTCTGGCGGACCCTCAGTTATCTTCTTTCCAAAATCAAGGACCATGACCCTTTCAGATATACTCATGACGACTGACATATCGTGCTCTACCAGGATCATCGTCTGTCTCCACGCCTGATTCAACTCCATGAGGAACCGGACCATATCTTCCTTTTCCTCCAGGGTCATTCCAGCGAAGGGCTCATCCAGGATCAGGAGTTTTGGTTCCAGTGCTAAAGCCCTCCCCAGCTCAACCCTTTTCCGCAAACCATATGGCAGGGATCCGACCAATTGCTTTCTAATGGCCTGCATTTCAAGGAAATCAATCAGTTCCTCTAATACCTCACGATGATGCACCTCTTCTCTTTTTACCGATCGGGAAAACACAGAAGCTAGGGCCACACCATACTTGGTGTGGATATGCCTGGCTAAGAGCATGTTTGAAAGCACGCTTATGCCAGGGAAGAGTTCGATATTCTGAAAGGTTCTTCCGATACCAAGCCCTGTGAGATGGTGGGTTGACAGATGAAAGATGTCCTGTCCATTGAAGGTCATTGTTCCATTTTGTGCCCGATAGTATCCAGTAATACAGTTCAGCAAACTCGTCTTTCCAGCCCCATTTGGGCCGATTATGGCCAGTAGTTCCCCCGTGTGTACCGATACATCCACATTATCAAGGGCTATAACGCCCCCAAAGTTCAACGATAGGTTCTTCACCTCCAGTTCCGCCCTGTTTTCTTCAGCCGGTCTGGAGGTGAAGATACTCGGTTGACCCCTAAATGCCTTCACGTATCACCTTTTTAGAAGTTGAATCTTTTCTTTTCCAGGCATATAGAAGGTCGTCAGCGGGGTATAGGTGGAATCCTCATGAACTTGAACGATCCTTCCCTTAAAGGAGCCACTGTGATCAGTTGTTGTGTAGGTAACATTGGGCACAACACCCCCAAAATCCTCATCCCTGAAGGTCTCAAGGGCATCGTTAACGGTTTCGCTGTCTACTGCACCAAATTTTTCGTGGGCCCGCTGAAACGCCCTTTCCATAATCATGGCGATGGCAACACCTTCCCAGTAAGAGGCATCAAATTTAGATACTGTCTTGTACCGCTTCCACAGTGTCTCCATGATCCTCATACCACGTGTGCCGTCAACAGGGAGACCTCCTGGGAATTCCATATACATCCGGTCCCTGATCAGGCCCTTGCCCCTGGGAAAGAAATCAGGGTCGGTTGATGTCCAGGTTCCAAAGAAAAGCCCGCCATAGTTAACTCGATCTGCAGATTTGAGAGCCATGATGATAGCAGAGGGAAGGCACTGCATAAAGATGTATTCCGCTCCCGCTTTCTCAAGGCGAAGAAGCTCGGTGTTGAGATCAAGTGTTTTTGGAGGGAACTGTTCAATGCTGACGATATTGATATCATGCATGGAAGCGTATTCCTTGCTGGGGTCATGAATGGATTTCCCATAGGCGTTGTTGTAGGTCAAGAGGCCCACCTTCGGAGCCTCTCTTCCTTCATGGATGGTCCGGATATATTCCAAGACCGCGTGGCTATCCATCACGTAGCTACCGAAGGGTAGATATGCATAATGAACTGGAGGCATGAGAATCCCCTGGTACGTAGAATAATTAATGTTAGGTACCTTGTATTTCTGGATAATTGGCTTGCACATAATGCCTGATCCCGCATCCCATGTAGCGATCATATCCATCTTATCGGCGGTACAGAACTTTTTGACATATTTGATGGCCTCAGGAACCTTATAGGCGTGATCAACAACCGTTAGATCTATTTTGTTACCTCCGATGCCACCTTTTACCTCATTAACATACCTGATGTAGTCCTTGTGGCCTTTTGCATGGAACTGACCCCAGCTGGAGGCCGGACCGGTCAGATTAATGATTGCCCCTGCCTTTATGGGTTTCGCCCAGGTAGAGGTGCCCAAACCAAAACAAACAAACCCTGCGATCAGTGCTAAGACAAATATTTTGCGCATAATAACTCCCCCTGTTTTAAATTGTTAATATCGTACCTCTTGCCTAAAAGGGTATTTGAAAGGGGTTCTCTTATCCCCTTACCACCCTTCTGAACCATATTTGATTAACCGTATTGCTTGTGGTAAAGTTATTTTGATTCGCAAAAATAGTTACTATTCAGCCACTAAGACACAAAGCCACTAAGATTAGAAAATTATTCCTTTGACACCCTTTTATGAGAGGCACATTGTCTTCTTCCTTTTCAGATACGGTGATAAACCTATATTTATCCTTTGTGCCTGCCCGCCATCGGCTTCGCCTTAGGCGAGGCGGGAGGGTCTTGGTGCCTTTGTGGCTACCTGAACAGGTACCAAAAATATTATGAAGAGAAGTGTGTGCGTTAGAAAAGCGAGCCAAAAGATCTTTTTCCTGCCGGATACAACGGGTAGTCAAAAAGATAACCTTGAGTTCGTCATAGGTAGTTATATAATAGCAACACAACAGCCATTTTGTAGTCACTTCAAAGGCTTGCATGTTATTATGAGTATTAGATGTCATGTAAAATTGTCAAGAAAAAAAGGAAAAACTTAGCAGGGAGGACAAAACATGCTTGTCGGTGATGTCTTAGCACGGAATGCCAGGATGTATGGTGACGAGGTTGCCCTAATTGAGCGGGAGCCTGAAAAAGACAAGAGGGTAGAGATAACCTGGAAGGAATTTGATGAGCAGTCCAACAGGTTCGCAAATGCACTGATAAAAAAGGGCATTAAAAAGGGTGACAAGGTTATTCATTTGATGATGAACTGCATTGAGTGGCTCCCCGCATACTTCGGGATCTTGAGGACCGGTGCATGGGCAGTACCGTTGAATTTTCGGTTTTCTGCTCAGGACATAAAACTCTGTGCAGGAATTGCTGAAGGAAAGGCGATGCTTTTCGGAGAGGAGTTTATTGACCGGATAAATGAAATACGGGAAGAACTTCCCACGATAAAGCACTACATATTTGTGGGGCCCGATGAGAGCAGACCTGACTATGCGGAACCGTATGAGGATGTGCTAAAGGAGAGTTCCCCGGTGGACCCTGATATTGACATCCGCATTGAAGATGAGGCAGGCCTGTATTTTACCTCTGGGACCACGGGCACGCCAAAACCAATCCTTTTGACCCATAGAAATCTTGAGGCCGCCTGTATCATTGAGAATCGCCATCACAATCAAACCCATCACGATAATTTTCTCTGCATCCCGCCCCTCTATCATACCGGAGCCAAGATGCACTGGTTTGGGAGTTTTATCGTTGGCTCCAAGGCCGTTATTCTGAAAGGGGTCAAGCCTGAATGGATTCTCAGGGCTGTGTCAGAGGAGAAGGTAACCGTTGTCTGGCTGCTGGTGCCCTGGGCACAGGATATTCTTGTGGGAATAGAAAATGGCGATGTGAACCTCTCTGACTATACCTTGGATCAGTGGAGATTGATGCACATTGGTGCCCAGCCGGTGCCGCCGAGTCTGATAAAAAACTGGAAAAAGGTATTTCCTCACCATGACTATGATACCACTTATGGATTAAGTGAGACCACCGGGCCAGGATGCGTCCATCTGGGAATAGAGAATTTGCACAAGGTCGGGGCCATAGGGCTCCCCGGTTTTGATTGGGAATGCCAGGTGGTTGATGAAGACAGGAACCCTGTGCCGCAGGGCCAACCTGGTGAGCTCATGGTCAAGGGACCCGGGGTGATGAAGGAGTATTACAAGAACCCTGAGGCAACAGCCAAGACCCTCTTCAATGGTTGGCTCTTAACAGGGGATATGGCTCGAGTTGACGAAGATGGATTCATATGGCTGGTAGACCGGAAAAAGGATGTTATCATAACCGGAGGAGAAAACATCTTTCCGGTTGAGATAGAGGATTTTCTTCTGAATAATGACAAAATCCAGGATGCCGCTGTTATTGGCATACCTGATGAAAGGCTGGGTGAGCTGGCAGTTGCCATTATTAAGGTTAAGCCTGGAAAGGAAACTACTGAGGATGAGTTAAACGAATTTTGCCAAGACCTCCCACGGTATAAGAGGCCTCGAAAGATCATCTTTGGTGATGTGCCGCGGAATCCCACCGGTAAGATAGAAAAACCAAAACTAAGAGAGAAATACGGAGGGAAAAAGGAGAGTTTTGAGATCAAATAATGGTGCAGGAGGATAGTCGCTGGATTTCGGCAACAGCCTGTCAACAAGATAAGCAAAATCACTATGGTAACTACAAAACGGTCAAGTTACGTTTCAGTTCATGGAGCTTTCTGACTCTCTTAAGGAATCCATTGTTCCTTCACCTCATGGCTTCCACAGTGACCCTATCGGGTTCGCAGCTGGGAAATGCTGGCCCCTTCCCCGCTCTAAAGGCGGGGTTTTCTTCTTGCTGCTCACCTCGATGGGTGCCCCACTGCTCCCAGCCAATCTCCGCTCAAGAACAATGGATTCCACTGGTACGAGCATACTCAGTAAGCCTCAGTAAAATTTTTAGCGGAACTCCCGCCTTCACTTTTTCTTGACAGCATAGTCTATGAGAAACTATAAAGCAGCTAAATTGTAGCTATAATACTATTAACCTTAAGTACGGGTAAAGCAATGCATACATTACTTACGGATTCGCCAGGCAAGGAGATGTTGCTCTTGGGTAACGAGGCGATTGCGAGGGGTGCCATTGAAGCAGGAATTGGTGTTGCCACGTGCTATCCTGGAACGCCCTCCTCAGAGATACCTGATACCTTTTTTACCTTGTATCAGGAGGCTGGATTCTATTTTGAGTATTCCACAAACGAGAAGGTAGCACTGGAGGTAGCAGGCGGTGCGGCGATTTCAGGGGTAAGAAGCATGTGTACCATGAAACATGTGGGGATGAACGTTGCCTCTGATGCCCTCATGACCCTCGCCTATTTAGGCGTCAACGCAGGCATGGTTGTTATAAATGCTGACGATCCATCTCTATTCTCGAGCCAGAATGAGCAGGATAACCGGTACTATGCTCGATTGTCCGCACTGCCCATGATGGAGCCAACCACGGCCCAGGAAATGAAAGATATGACGGTTGCCGCATTTGATGTCTCTGAAAAACTGAAGCTCCCTGTTATTCTGAGGACCACGACCAGACTGAATCATCTAAGAGGAGCGGTTACGTTTGGACAACGTCGGCCGATTACGTCAAAGGGTTCTTTTAAGAAAGACCCCTTTCATTATGTGGCAGTCCCTGCTGTTTCAAGGAATCTGCATAAGATCCTGTTAGAAAAATATGATCAGTCCTTAGAGCTGTCCGAGAAGTCCGAGTATAACCGGATGGCGGGCACGGGGAAGTGGGGTATTGTTACGAATGGGGTGAGTATGAATTATGTGCAGGATGCACTCAATGATCTGGGAATCAATGACAAGGTGACGGTCCTCAGGCTGGGTTTTTCTCATCCCATGCCGGAAAATCTCATTCTCAAATTCCTCAAAAGCGTTGATAAGGTTTTGGTGGTTGAAGAACTTGAGCCGATAATGGAAAATGAGATCAGGTCCATAGCTCAATCCAAGGGAATCGGGATCCCAATCAAGGGCAAGGGAGATAATCTCTTCCCGCGGCTTTTTGAGTTTGATCCGGGCCTGGTACGGAAAACCATTGCCTCTTATTTCGAGGTGCCTGATACCTCTCCACAACCGGTTGAGGTCACCGATGTTCCTGAACTTCCGGGCCGGCCACCGAATCTCTGTGCTGGCTGTCCGCACAGGGCCATGTACTATGCAATAAAGAAGGTTTACGGACCAGATGCCATCTACCCGTCGGATATTGGCTGCTATACATTAGGTTTTCTACCGCCCCTGTCTATGGTCGATATTGTTATCTGCATGGGTGCCTCAGTGGGCTCCTCCTGTGGTATAGCAGCGGCAACGGATCAGAAAGTGGTCGCTTTCATCGGAGATTCAACCTTTTTCCATGCAGGCATTCCTGCCCTGATTAATGCAGTTCACAATAAGCACAAATTTACCCTGGTAATCTTGGATAATGGTACAACTGCCATGACAGGGCAACAACCCCACCCTGGTGTTGATACAGAACCAATGGGTGTGGACACGACACAGCTCTCTATCGAGTCGGTGGTGCGAGGTGTTGGTGTGGAGCATGTAGAGGTGGTGAACCCTCTTCAGGTCAAAAAGGCTGTTGCGGCAGCGCAGGCATCAAAGGATTTTGATGGCATCTCGGTTATCGTATCCAAAGAACTCTGCCCCCTGTATGCCAGGGCAATCAAGAAGGCCAGAAAGGTAAGACCCTTCTATGTCAATCAGGATAAGTGTACCCATCGTCTGGACTGCATTAATTACCTTGCGTGCCCGGCAATGTATCTCGATGATGGGATAACCATGATAAACGAAAACCTTTGTATTGGCTGCGCTGTTTGTGCACAGGTCTGTCCTGAGAATGCTATTCTGCCACTAAAAAAGTGAAGACTCAAAGTAACTATTCAGCCACAGATTAACCCCGTTAAATAGTAAATATGATGAGCATCATAACTTTCAGGAGCAGAGAGGTATTGAGGGCTAGATTAAAAAATTAAATACCTTATTTAACGGGGTGAACACAGATGAACGCAGATACTTTCAAACACAAAGAAATCACGGATATTATTCTTAAAGCTTTTTTTGAAGTATACCCTGTTAAATAGTCCAGATATTTTACTAAGACCTATAACTATCATTGCCTGATTGATAAACATTATTTCAAATAGAATAGAAGATTATTTAACAGGGTGAATAATGAGCTTGGTGATGGATTTCTAGAATCTGTATATGAAAATGCCTTATATATTGTGTTAACCGGGTACGGTCTGCATGTAGAAACGCAGAAAGATATTTCTGTATTTTTTCGAGGTAGTATAGTTGGATATTTTAAAGCAGACTTGATTGTAGAGGAAAAAGTAATCATTGAACTAAAGGCAGTTCGTACTCTTGACCCTGCACATGAAGCCCAATTAATCAACTACTTGAAGGCAACAAATATTGAAGTTGGCTTATTATTGAATTTCGGCAGAAAACCAGAATTCAAGAGATTTGTATTTGATAATAAGAGAAAAAATATCGGCGATGATCAGCGGAAATCTGTGGCCGAGTAGTTGCGATTAAGAAATACGTGATTGTGAATATTCAATCGAAAATGATCAATTGGTAAAGGAGTTATAGATGGAAACCAAACGGATAGTCTTTGTCGGCGTTGGAGGTCAGGGAAATCTTCTCGCAACACGGCTGCTTGGCGAGGCGTGTTTAGCAGCTGGGATCCCTGCGGTTGTAAGTGAGATTCACGGCATGGCCCAGAGGGGTGGCATTGTTGAATCAGCCCTTGTTATGGGAGATGCAACAAGCCCGATAGTATCTGAGGGTGAGGCAGATATTCTGGTGGGTTTTGAGCCCCTAGAGACCTTGAGGGCACTGAATAAATGCAACCAGGATACGGTCGTTATCGTGAACGTCCACCCTCTTCCTCCCTTTACCGTGGCAATAGGCCAGGGAGTTTATCCTGATGTTGATAAGGCCCTTGAAACCATTCGAAATGCGGTGTCCTCCTATATAGCACTGGATGGTGATGAGATGGCAGCAAAGGCCGGAAACCCTCTCTCCCTGAATATGGTTATGCTTGGGGCACTGATTGGTAGTAAGACTATTCCTCTGGATGGAGATGTGCTCAAGGATACCATTAGTAAGACAACAAAACAGGCATTTTTGGAGTCAAACCTGAAGGCCTTTGATTTTGGAATCGCTGCCGCCCGCTCTCCTCTTGATCCCTCCAAGTCTGGAATCAAAAGCTGAGTGCCCTTGTGTGTGCTGCCTGCCACTGCAAATCGCTACTTCTTGATCCCCTAATCCCCATCTGAGGATTGACAAAGGCCTGATGAATGGTATATAAATTCCCTATTCTGCTATACTAGGATTGGTAACGTTCAAAAGTTGTGGCTTTATCTTTATGAATTGCTGAACACAAAGCGACAATTCTTCAATATCCTTTGTAGAGCAGATAAGCCTGTTCCTGAAAGGCCATATCCTAGAGGAGTTCCACCTATGTCGGCAGTGGCCAAATCTTTGAGGGTTTACTCCAGAGAACTTATAGAACTAACGAGATGTTTCTTAAACCCTCAAAGATTTGGCCACCTCATCATGACAGGATGGATAGCGCCTTGAAGGAATTGGCCTATCTGATAACTTATTGATAATTAAAACCTTGCCACGACTTTTGAACGTTAGTAAGGAATTACCAATCGGGCATATCTTGGCCCGACGGTTTTGAGCAGAAAGGTTTTCTCTCGTCATGACAGAAATCATATCACATAAAAGGTTTGTCGCAGATGGAACGTATCCCGTGATGATAGGTGAGAGTGCCGCGATGAACTCTATTAGGGAAGATATCGCAAAGGTGAGTGATAAACAGGTAACCGTCTTGATTCGGGGAGAGAGCGGTACCGGAAAGGAATTGGTTGCTCAGGCTATTCACCTTGGATCAAAACGAAGAGATGAGAGCTTCGTTCATGTTAATTGTGCAGCTCTACCGAGTGAGCTGTTAGAGAGTGAACTCTTTGGGTACACCAAAGGAGCCTTTACCGGTGCTACTTACAACAAGGCGGGAAGATTTGAGAGGGCCCACAAAGGGACCATTTTTTTGGATGAAATCGGTTCCCTGGGTGTTCCGCTTCAGGCGAAGATTCTTCAGGTATTGGAAGACGAGAGAATATCGCGGCTTGGCAGTGTAAAAGAGACACCCGTAGATGTTCGGATAATTGCTGCCACGAATTCAAATCTTGAGGAAAAGATTGTTCACGGTACGTTTCGGAATGACCTGTTTTACCGCTTGAACGTTATTTCTATTCGTGTACCCCTGCTACGGGAGAGAAAAGAGGATATTGATCTTCTTACAGACTACTTTATGCACAAATATTGCAATGAACTGGGGAAAAAGCCTGTCCACATCGACAGGAGCATCAGAGATCACTTTCAAAGGTACCAGTGGCCCGGCAATGTGAGAGAATTGGAGAATATCGTCAAGGGCATGATAGCGTTACAAAAAAAAGATATTGTGTATAGTGAACTAAAGCTCGAGGAAAGTGCTTTTGCAGAGGAAAAAGAGCTGGGTTCTCGGGTTACTGTTCTCGCTCAGGTTTGGGATGAGCGAAAGATAAGACAGATGATCAAGGGCAAAAAAGACATTCCCCTAAAGACCATAACCGGACAGTATGTTGCTGAGGTAGAAGAAAAGGCTATTTACCAAGCCTTGGAATTGACCCGGTGGAATAGAAAGAAAGCAGCAGAATTGCTGCAAGTCAGTTATAAGACGCTTCTCAACAGAATTGATGGATTTGACCTGAGATAAACGTCATACAATTTCTACAACTGGTTAGAACACAGGGATATTCATAACTACTGATTTGTGCCGCACATCCCGAATCACTCCATTGCTCGCCCGCAATCTTGCGGGAGGAACTCGGTTCGCATTTTGCATGCGATTTTTTGGGGTAACGGTGCCGCACGAGGTTGGTTGCTATAAGAGGGGAGGGGAGTTTTGGAAAAGATTCATGTGATTGACGGTCCTGTTACGGGTGCATCCTTTAACCTTACCGATGGCATTACCAGCGTTGGGAGATCCTCAGATAATGACATCTGTATTTCAGATATAGGGGTCTCACGACATCATGCCAAATTTCTCAAGAAGAACGGCAAGATCTTCATAGTCGATCTCGGCAGTCGTCACGGTGTTTTTGTTGACGGAAATAAGATAGCGCAGGGGCGGGAAGTTGAGATAGAGAAAGACACTACTATACGTGTAGGTAACACGGTTTTATCATTCCACAAGAGATCGGCCGGAGAAAAGGTGGCGCAACGGTACCTCACGTTTCGGACAGTAAAATACACCGATAAGACAAGCGAATTGTCAACTGCAATGCAGAGCTCCAGGGACTATACGCGGAGTCTGGAGTTACTGCTCTGGGTTTCAAATATCTTTTCTCAGTCGCTCAATATCGATGACCTCCTGGGCGAGGTGAT
>CP070673.1:3936521-3960243 GCA_020351915.1 Deltaproteobacteria bacterium | reverse complement strand
GAAGATTGATCCTGCTAATCAGCCGTAGGCGGTATAGCGATACCAATGATAGTCGGGAAGTCGGGAATTATCCAAATCGCAGTGAGACTAATCCAGATCGAGGGCATTCGTTTGCAAGGCCAAATCTGTTTGCGTCTCCCTCAGGTAAAAGTCTTTTTCCATGAAGGGAAGACAAAGAAGCGTGGTATCCATAAATTGTAACTCTGCCTTTTTAACTACCTCCTTTGTCTTCTTGTGTGTTTCTTTTGTCATTGAGTAGAGGAGAACATGGGCCATTTCCTTGGCCTCGTTCAAGGGCAGCCAGATGTCTGATAGATCGAGTTCCTCTGTTGAATCGAGCTCACTTTCAGCGAATGTGGGCTGCATCTGGGTTAGCCGGGCTGCAAATTTATCGACAATAATCACATTCTTTATCCTGAACGCAGGTATATAAAAAGAGATATTCCTGTTCCTTATTGCTTCTTGGTTCAAGACACGGGGTAGGGGGAAAAGGTCATAGAAATCCGTGAGCGTTTTGTATTCCCTGTCCGGTGTTTTAATAGTTGCGGTAAGTCGCCAGAAGGCGAGGTATTTGCAATGTGTTTTTGCAGGTTTATCGTGCAGGGATATCTTATAAGACACGGCGACGTAGGCGCCTTCTCTTTCCTGCCAGGCCCGGGAGCATGATTTACAGAAATGAATCGTCGTATGGGGCCGGAACGAAAACTCCCAGCCGCAATTAGGGCAGTTATAGGGAATAAAGTTCAATGGCTTGTAAGGGATCTTGCTTCCCAAAGAATCGGTCTTGAGTTCATCTATGTCCACGCTGCCTTTGATGACCTTGTGTGAAAGGGCATCGACAATGAGCACGGTTTTCCGCCCATTACTCTTGAGGGTGTAATAATAGAATGGAAAATAGAGTAAAGAATACCGCTCACCTACCAACTCTGACGTGGCCATGTGCACTTGGAGTGAGCCACTGCCCCCTTGTTTGGTTATAGAACTTTGGGCATGGTCAATAGCCTCCTTAAAGGAGATGGTCTGTTTAAGAAGAAGGGAGTCGTTGCCCATTTCTTGTTTGTTGAAGGGCCATATCTTCAGTGCTTGAACCCGGAGACCAAGGGAGAACAGGCCCCACTTTGAGGCATCAAAGGCTGGAAATGTGTGAACCCACGGGGTGGCCCTCAATTTCTTGAGGTCTTTCCACGATTTGTCCCCACCGGGAGCTCTAAAATACTTTCTACCAAAGAGCCACTGAAAGATCATACCAGTAACCCGCCAGTAGGGGGCATAGAGGAGATGGTGTTCAGCGATGTGCAGTTGTTTTGGGTTCTTGGCCTTTAAAGCACGAACGAGGGCCTTACCTATCTTTTGGGCGGTCTCTTGGGGTGAGATAAAGAATGATTGAACCTGGTTTCGACCGGTGGGCTTGAGGGTTGAGCCGCAATAACGGCACCTGAAAACAGTATCCTCCTCTGCGAGGTCAACCTCAGCATCACATTGGGGACAATTAATTGCAATGTTCATGGAGGCTTACCGTTCAATACCTATTACGAGATAACGTAACCCTTTGTTGACTGTCGCCTGATCCTTATGGAACAAAACCTGTAGCCACGTTAAGTTGTGAGGGTTTCTAACTTATCTTTTTCCCGCAGTTGTTACAAAAGATAGAACCAGGAAGGATCTTCTTTCCGCAATGGGGGCACTGGGCCTTGATCTTTTCTATCTTTGTGCCACAGAACATGCAGAATTTTGCCTCTGCAGATAGATCCCTACCGCACTGAGGACACTTGTTTTCCATAACCATCTGGTTGCCGCACTGAGGACAAAAGCGTGTGCTCGGATCGATCTGCGCATGGCACTTGGGGCAATCTATGGTTGGAGCCTTTCCGGGTGCTGTTGCCTGCATGGACTGCTGAAGGATGCCTGGCATCATCATGCCCAGACCAGCACCAAGACCCAAACCCATACCGGTGCCAGCAGCACCGCCATCACCTGGTTGCCTGGCCGCATCACCCATTGCCTTTGCTGCCTTGAATTTCATGAACTTATCCAGGTCGCCGACAGCACCCATACCGCTTTTCTCATCGATCATCTTCTGGACTTCTACGGGTGGGGTGATGGAATTTATGAAGAGATCCTCAAGGAGGATCCCAAATTTCCCAAAATCCTCCTGAACCCGTGCCTTGAGTGCCACCCCGAGTTCATCATAATACTGCGGTAGATTGAGGATGCTATCTAGAATCTCCCCAATCATGTCATTGAATCTGGATACAATGATCTCTCTGAGGTATTTTCCTGCCTGTTCGGTATTATAGGCACCCTGGGTTCCAACCAGGGTATTTATGAAAAGCAGCGGCTGAACTATCCTCATGGCATAAACGCCAAAGGCCCTGAGTCTGACGAGACCGAGCTCGCTATCCTTGAATGCGACCGGTTCCCTGGTTCCCCACTTAACATTGACAAAACTTTTCAGATTGACAAAGTAGACCTCGGCCCGAAACGGACTTTTGAAACCATACGGTAAACTGAGAACCCTGGTGAGTATGGGAAGGTTAAGTGTTGAAAGGGTGTGCCTGCCAGGTCCTAAAAGGTCAAGTCCTTTGCCATCTCTGAAGAATACGGCTGCCTGATTTTCCCTAACAATTGCCTGGGCTCCAAATTTGATATCGGCAGAGCCCTTTTCAGGAATCTTATGTACCATTTCCTGTCCGGTCTCATCAAACCATTCCAATATCTCCATAAATACCATGATAGCCCCCTATATCTAATTACATTAACCTACAAAAGATTTTCTCGATCATTAATCATTTTCTCGATCTTTAGAAGAAGATGCCGTACCTCTTCGAGTACAGTGGAGTCGATGTCTCCCTTGTTTCCAGAGATTCTTGAAACCAAAGAGTCAAGATCACCTATATCTTCCTTAAGGGAGAGGTCAAATTCAAATAGATCTGATAGGGCCTTTTCATCCACCTGATTTGGGGCAAAGACCCCGGCGTATCCCCTTGAGGCATACCTGATGGTTCGGGATAGCTTATCCATGTGCCTGGATATGTCATCCAATTCTTTAAGAAAGGACAATGACCCTTTGCGAGAGATGTCTGTCTTCAACCTTTCCAGAGTTTCCATACAGTGTGCTAATTCCGTGCTGATATGATCTCTGAGTTTTTTATCGCTCTCCCTGATGGATTCTTTATCCTGGTACGAGCCGATCCCCGGCAACACTCTGGCAGTTTTTGTCAAAATCTTGGCGACCTTCTCCTTGGTGCCCATAATCCCTCCTTTCATCTTACGACCGGTTAGGGTTGTCTGGCTCACTGCTTGCGGTGTTTGAGCAGGCTGGGATTGGCCAGGTCTATTGTTGGCTGTTAATATTAGCAAAAATCAAGCCAATCAATGGATCGAGCGGAAGCCCAGGAAATGAGGGTTTGTGTGTGTCTGCCTCAGGCTGGTTAAGGTATCTGGGTGATCAAAAAAAGGCCTTCCCCTCAGGAAGAGAGGAAGGCCTGTGAGTCTGCGCAGTTAGCAAGGGCTCTCATTCATAAGGATCATAATCATATCCTAGCTCTTTCCAGTTGAGCACAAAACCACTCTCTCCATGGCAATCCTCACACCTGAACGCTTTCTCACTGGGAACTATTGAATGGGAGACGCTGTAGTTGAACTCTTTGGTAACCAAGGTGGCATCCTTGTATTTTCCTTTCTCATATTTCCTCATCTCCTCAACCGTAGTTTCTCCATCCTTATTGGAATCTGCTGCCTGAACCTCAGGCACAATGATAACATCCTCAAGCCCGCTCTCACCACTTTCAACAAACCAGGTGAACGTAACCACATTAAAGGGATAGATTTTGGCCATGAGATCTGTGGCTCCCAGGATAGGAAGAGGACCTAATTTCTTTCCAATGTACCATTTGTGTTTTGGAATCCATTCTGGATTCCTCATTTCTGTTACCGGCTTTCCATCCTCGCTAAATTTGTTCCAGGTTCTACTCTTTATCGCCTTTCCCGGTCGTCGGCCGGTATGGCAGGTTACACATGCTATTCTCGTAACATGTTCACTGTCCAATATATCACCTTCGTCAAGCCTGCTGTGGGGCTTTTCCTCGTGGCACTTAGTGCAGGAAAGGGTCCCTTCCATGGTGTCCTCGGTTGTATCAATGGCATATCCCTTGGCAAACTGATGATCACTTTGGGCATCGGAGAGCCTCTCATGACAATCATGACACCTCATTCCCACAGCCAGGTGAATATCATGTTCTTCATCAACCATATCTCCTCTCTTAAGCGTTCCATAGAGTTGATGGCACTTTGCGCACTGAGCCACTGTTGGTTTCCCTTTCCCATCTTTGGTCTTGTGACAGAGCAGGCAATCAGTCTTTCCGGTTGCTGGATCTCTATACGATGAGGTGTGACATTCCCCGCACTGTTTGTTAAACCCCTTAATCCTCCCCTGTTTTTCAAAACTAAAATTATTAAAGGCGTCCCACTTTTCCAACATTCCAAGACCCTTACCGCAGCCACCGAGGGCCGGACACCTTCCCAGTTGTCCATGATAGGAGCTTTCGACGACGTCTTTTGCCTGCGCACTCGGAAGATACAAAAAAAGAGCAAGGGACACCATGCCTAGGAGTATTACGCTGGGCTTCACTGCTTTCACCTTTAACTTCTCCTCTCCTATTTGGTCAAAATAAAACATTGGAAATAAACATTGATTTCAAAGGTATGTCAAGGAAAAAGTGGTAAAAAACCTGGCGCTCCCTTGTCATCCTATAGGGGTTACGATCTTTATCTCTGCCTTGTCTTTGAGGGATTGGAGCCAGGCACTAAAGATCCTCCTGTCTTGTGCGGAAAGAAGCATTTGTTTATAGTCATTCTTTTCTTTTTCAAAATCCCTCGTATCAATATCTTTTCTGTCCAACCATCTAATAACATAGACTTTGTTATTTACTTCAAAGACCTTATCCGGGTATCTTTTTTGAGCTGAGAGGGAAAAGGCTGCTTCAGACAGCGAGGGTGCATAACCGATTGTGGGGATACTCACTCCTCTGGGAAAGAGGCCTGTCTCACCTGTCTTCAACCCCCTTTTCTTGGCAAGCTCATGCCAGTCAGTGTTCCCTTTGAGCTCCTCTAGGTAGCCCTCCGCTTCCTTTTGTGCGGCAACAAGAGCAAGATGATCTTCCAGGTCCTTATGCACCTGATCAGAGACCTCGGTGATTTCTGGAATATAGGAATCCCGAATGTCAACGACCTGGATGAGATAGAATTTTCCGTCGTGTTCGATGATCTCACTAATCTCGCCTTTCTCTAGCGAGTTAACGGACCGTTTGAGTTTTTCATTATCTCCAAACCCTGAAATAGGCCCGTTCTTGGCAAAATAGTCGCTCTCATCCACCGTAAGACCCTGTTGAGCTGCATATGTGGCTAAATCAATATCGTATGGCATCTGATCAAGTAACGTTAGCATCCTCTCATGGGCCATTTCCCGGGCCATGTCTTCCTTTATTGATGTCTCTATTTGAATCCGGACCTCAGGGAGGGTTCTAAAAACAGCCTCTTTTCTGTCCTCGACCTTGATTATATGCCAGCCAAACTGAGTCCTGACTGGCCCGCCTATCTCTCCTTTTTTCAGGCTAAAGGCGAGTTCTTCAAAAGGCTTAAGCATTTTTCCTCGGGTAAAATAGCCAAGATCCCCTCCTTTGGAGGCGGTGGGACCTTGAGAATGTTTTCTGGCCAAGGCTGCAAAGTCTTTTCCGTCTTTGGCCTCTTTTGATATCGCAAGAGCCTCTTCTTTTGCCTTGGCATCTTCTGAATCCGATGCATCCGGTGAAACTCTAATGAGGATATGGCGAGCCTTTACCTGTTCCGGTTCTCTAAATTGCTCGGGATTGAGTTCATAAAAATCCGAAATTTCTTCTTCTGCAGCAGTTACCTTATCCAGATAGCCGGATGGATCAATGGTAAGGGAGGCTATCTTCATCTTAGCTGGAATCCTGTATTTCTCTTGGTTTGCCTCAAAATACTCCTGCTTCTTTGTTTCACTTGCCTCGATTGTTCCCTCAAAATCCTTAGGATTGAAGACGGCAAAACCAATAGCAATTTTCTCTTTTTGATACGTATAATAGTGTAGTATTTCTGTCTCTGATATCGGAAAAAAGGAGCTAATATATTGATCGATTTTTTGCCCTAACAAGTCTAACCTAATGCCGGATTCGAAGTCCGCTCGCTCCATTCTATTGTGCCTCAAGAGGGACTCATACCTGCCCTTATCAAACTCCCCGTCAACCTGAAACGCAGGATAGGTGGAGATGGCGTTCACTACCTCCTCATCGGTAACCCCGAGGCCGATCCTGGCTGCCTCCTGACTGATGAGTCTCTTATTTATCAGGCTCTCTAGGGCCCTTTGCTTGATTTGGAATGCCTTGATGAGATTCTCATTCCAGTACTCTTTATACTGTTGCTGTAATGACTTGAGCATCTCTCGATACACTGCCTCATATTCGAGTCCGGTGATCAGATCGCCATTTACGTAGGCGATCTTTGAGCCAGGTCTGCCCCGGATTGCAGAGACACCCCAAAAGATAAAGACAACGGCAATGAGGCCAATCATTACCTTAATCATGAAAGATTTGCTATGTTTCCTTATGGTTGTGATAAACATGAGACGCAGCCTCCCTCAACTAAAATTCAATCCCTTTTCTCGCCACTAATCCCTTTTGAAAAGGGTGTTTGATCTCATCTATGCGTGAGATAAGGTCAGCCCACTCAAAAAGCTCTTCAGGACAGGTTCTTCCGGTAAGAACCAGCTCGAGATTATCGGGTTTTTTCTCTAAGAGATCAACCACCCGCTTCAAGGGTATTAGTTTAAAGTCAATAGCCACGGTAATCTCATCTAAAATGAGGATATCGTAGCCGCCGTTCTTTATGAGCTCCTCGGCCTTTGACAGTGCCTTATTGGCCTGCTCAAAGTCTACAGGTGATGGGTTTTCCGGGTCAATGAGCTCTGTTGTTCCGTAACGAAAGAGATCAATCCCGAGCTTTCCGAGGCTCTCGACCTCACCATAATTCCATATTTTCATAAAGTGAATAATTGCAATCTTGAAATTATGCCCGGCAGCCCTCAGAGCTAGACCAAGGGCAGCGGTTGTCTTTCCCTTTCCGCGCCCTGTATAGATGTGAATCAGCCCGAGATTATCCTTTTTTTTCATTATGCGCCTGTGTCTTAGTTTAGACGCTTCAGTTGTCGTTTTTTAACCGATTAAAGGGTTCCTGTCAATCTTGAGGGCTAAAGAATTGTGCCCAGACAAGGAAAATGCTATAGATTCTATTATATTTCTCCGGCGAGATATATTGTGGGTAAGTAACTAGCGAAGATTTGGGAGGCACAAGGCGAATAGAGAAAGGGGATAGGTAAGCCAATGCTCACGCGGGGATTAGTCCAGGTCTATACAGGAAAGACGAGGCAGATGAACCTTGCCCATATAGGTCTGACTCTCAGGGCGACCGGACAAAATCTGCGTACCTTTTTCATGGGCTTCCTCCCGCACCCATTTGTAGATACAGAAGATAGAGCACTTTCGTTTCTTAAACCCAACGTAGTAGTCAGGCGAATACCCGTAACAACTGCCCCCTCTGTTGAGAACTTACCTGATAGAGACAGAGACGAGATCAGGTCCTCCTTCAAACACCTACAAGACATAATACTTGGCGGCTCGCATGACATCGTTATACTGGAGGAAATCAATCAGATCGTCAGCAGTGGCATTATTCCTCCAAGCAATATCATGAACCTGATAAAGAAAAAGCCTGCTCACGTGGAATTGGTTTTGACTGGCAGGAATGCAAAGGATGAGATTATTGAGCAGGCCGATTTGGTAACCGAAATGGTTGAGCACAAAGTGGGGAAAGGTTCCTGGGAGGTTGAAGGCCGCGATCCAGAGGGATGCATAGGGGTGGTCACGGGAAACGGTAAAGGCAAGACTACCTATTGCCTGGGGCGGGCCATGTTCTTTGCTGCCAATGGAATCCCCTCAAGCATGTTACAGTTCATAAAATCTCCCCTGGCCTATGGCGAGGTTATTGCTTGTGAAAGATTCCCAAACCTTGAGATCAAGAGCATGGGTGAAGGTTTTATCCTTGGAAAGACGAGACCATCAAAAAAACACAGGGAGGCTGCTCGAGGCGCCTGGGAGGCCTGCTTAAGGGAGATATTCTCTCTCACCTATCGTCTCATAGTCCTGGATGAGATTAACATAGCAACCCATTTAGACCTTGTTCATCCAGATCGGGTGAGGGAGATGATGTTCTTGAAACCTAAGGATCTGCATATTATCTTGAGTGGCCGTGATGCACACTCGGAGATGATGGAACATGCCTCGGCAGTATTTGAGATGAAGGAAATCAAGCACCCATTTCACAGAGGTGTTGAGGCCAGAAGAGGGATAGAATTTTGACTCTCCGATCCTACTATTACTACCCTTCTTGGTCTTGATTGATATTAAGTGATTGAAAAAACTTGGATATTCTTTTTCCAACCCTTATGTCCTTTAAGGGATGATAGAAAAGCTCCCTCAGGATAATATCAACAGAGTTACAAAAAAAGATTAGCCAATTTGTTAATCTATTCTGATAAAATCTTTTATTGACATCTACCACGAAAACTGTTCATCTGTGCCCAATTCTAAAATAACGGTGAAAAAAATAGCCTTGATACGGATAAGGAGATCCTATGTTTCAATTTGAAACTGAGCAAAAGATATGTGAGATTGGGGGTGTAAGATTTGGCGGGCAGCCCGGTGAGTACCCAACAGTGGTTGTTCCCTCCATTTTTCAAAAAGGAGACAAGATTTTTGAGGGAAGCAAAAGAAAGGGAGGATTTAACAAAAAACGAGCTGGAGAGCTCTTGAAGATGACCGACAAACTGTCAGCAGAGACCGGGGTTCCCTGCATGGCCGATATAGTAGCAAATACAGGTGCGGAATTTAAAACGTATATCGACTTTGTGACAAGTGTAAGTGACATGCCTTTTTGTATTGATGCCTGGGTTATGAAAACTAAGTTGGAAGGAGCAAGCTACTGTGCTGACAATGGTCTTCTGGACCGAATGTTTTACAACAGCCTCACAATCTGGGAGAAGGATTTAGAGGCCGAGATAAAGGAGATTTCCGATATGGGGGTCAAACACGTCCTCCTCGTGGCCTTTGATCAGGAGGACCAGATGCCCACCGGGCGAATCACGGGCACACAGAGGCTCTTGGATGCAATAGAAAAGGTTGGGGCAACCTTTGAGAGTATTTTCGTTGATACCTCGGCCATGAATGCCCCGGCTGTTGCCCTGTGTTCTCTAGCAAATAGGTTAATTAAGGAAAAGTGGGGATTTCCCTGCGCAAGCGCCCCTTCAAATGGCTCCTATATGTGGAAGGCTGCACGAGAGCTGTGGGGATTTCGGGGGTGGGCTGGAGCTGACGCAGCGCTAGAGGGGCTGGCAGCCACCCTGTTTCATGATATGATTTTCTCTGGGCCCATGGCAGGTTCTAGCAGACTCTTTCCGGCTGTAGCGCTGGCCGATGCCTTTGCAGCCACGTTGCTCTTTGGAGAAAGAAAAAAGCTCCCTCCCTCAGAGAGCCATCCCCTGTATATGCTTTTTCCCGACTTTGTGGAGCAGATCAAAGCACTCTAGCTGGATACCTCCGTGGAAAAGATGCTGCACGATTGGACTACGGGTTATCCAAACAAATGTCTGAGGTTGTGATAATAATTGTGATGACCGAGGAGAGAAGCTATGACAGAAATGATGCCGAAGGAACGAATACAGAGGTTTTTCAATCGAGAACCAGTGGATGTGATGCCCTGTTTTAGCGGCATGGGCATGGTGACCGTTCAGGCGATTGAGCAGATGGGAATACGCTTTGCTGAGGTTCACACTTCCGCCGAGCATATGGCCCACTCAGCCGTAACCACAGCAGAACTGTTCGGTTTCGATGCAGTGGTGATCCCGTACGACATGTGTACGGTGCCGGAGGCTTTGGGTAGGGGTGTGAGTCTCTATCACGATTCAGAGGAGATCCTCTATCCTACGGTGCCCTCCAAATGGGCGACCCTGGATGAGGCAGCCATCCCCACCGATTATCTGAGTCAGGGCAGAATGCCGGTAGTGGACGAGGCCCTGGGAATCGCGAAATCCAAGGGTGATGGAAAATTCGCCGTGGGGGGGTGGGTGCTCGGACCCTTTACCATGGCCGGACAGCTGATCGAATTGGATGTCCTCCTCAAGGGGACTAGAAGGCAAAAGGAAAAGGTCGAAAACTTTCTCTCCCAAATGACCGACCTCGTCATCCAGGTGGCCCGGCACTATCAGAACCTGGGCGTAGATTATATGAATATCCGGGAGATGGGTTCGGGCACGGATATCATCTCTCCGCGTGTGTGGAAGATGTTCATTCAAGAGAATCTCCAGAAGATCTTCTCAGCCCTGAAATCACCCAAGATACTTCACATCTGCGGATCCACCGATATGATTATTGAGATGATGAACGAATGTGGGGCCGATGCCCTCAGCGTCGACCAAAAGAATAATGTGGCTGAGACCCGGAAAAAGCTCGGCGATAAGGTGCTGCTGCTGGGGAATTTTGATCCCTATGAAACCCTGGTTCAGATGGATGCATCGGAAGTGGAGCAGGTTATCAAAACATGTATCGATGCCGGGGTAGACGCGGTCTGGCCCGGATGTGATATATGGCCGGATGCGAAAAAGGAAAATGTAGAGACCTATGTCCGAACCGTACGGGGATATGGTAAAAGGCCGTCACCTGCGGTCAGAAGGGTCTAAACAGTCTGTATAAGACCAATCTATTGCTAATGAGGAGTGAGGTATGGGAAAGGAAGAACTGAGAGACGAGCTCTTAAAGGCATTGAGCGATGCGGTGGTGGACATGGACGAGGATAAAGCCGGAGAGGCTGCACAAAAGGTTCTGGATGAAGGGCTGAATGCCTATGACGCTGTCATGAACGGTCTGGCTGCAGGAATGGAGATCGTGGGGGATCTCTACGATAAACACGAATACTTTGTGCCCGAGCTCCTCTTGTGTGCCGATGCCCTCTATGCCGGTCTGGATATCTTAAAGCCCCACATCAAACCGGAGGATATAGGTGAGAGTGCCAAGGGTCAGGTAGTCATTGGAACGGTTCAGGGTGATGTCCATGATATCGGTAAGAACATTATCAAGATGATGTTCGAGGTTGGGGGTTTCACGGTGCATGATCTGGGCCGTGATGTACCGCTAGAGAAATTCGTGGAGGAGCAGATGCGAACCGATTCCGAGATCGTGGCCCTTTCAGCCATGATGACCACCACCATGATGGGCATGAAGAAGGTCGTCGAGATGATCAAGGAAAAGAATCCCAACGTGGCCATCATGTTGGGTGGGGCACCGGTGACCAAGGATGTGAGTGAACTATTTGGAGCAGATGGCTATGCAGATTCAGCGGGAAATGCTGTTCAGGAGGCTGTTAAGATGATTAGCCGATTGCGGGAGATGCAGAAGTAATATTGACGAGTGACTATTGGCAATTGATTATTGCTTATTGATGTTCAAAAAGAGTCAATGGAAAATCGACAAAGGAACGTGTTTGATGGGACCGGAAGTTAAAGCAAAGATCATTTTTCAGCCATCCGGAAGAAGAGGGGATGTTGACAAAGGTCTAAGCATCATCGAGGCCTCCCGGCAGCTAGGGGTTGATATCGAGACACTGTGCGGCGAAAAGCGGGTGTGTGGCAAGTGTATGATACGCATTGAAGAGGGATTTTTGGAGAAATATGGCATTAAGTCGAGCAAAACCAATGCAAGCGGGTGGCAGGAAGAGGAAGACAAATTCATCACCCCTCATCAAAGGGAGCAGGGGTACCGGTTGGGTTGCTGTGCCAAGGTCGAAGGGGACCTGCTCATTTTCGTTCCCGAGGAATCCCGGGCCGGCAAACAGGTGGTGAGCAAGGCAGCCCGTGCCATCCACATCGATTGGGATCCTGCAGTCAAGTATTACTATGTGGAGGTGACTGAGCCAACGTTTGAGGAGCCCACTGCTGATCTGGAACGAATCCTGGACGAGCTGAATCACCACTATGGACTCGAGAACCTGGATATTGATTATATCGCACTCAGGAGGCTGCCGAGCCAGCTCAGAGCGGGAGGATGGAAAGTAACCGTGGCGGTCTGGATGGACAGGGAGATCATCCAAGTTTTGCCAGGTAAGAGAGAGGACTATTATGGCTTAGCTATTGATGTAGGAACGACTACGGTGGCCGCCTATTTTTGCAATCTGGCCACCATGGAGGTCCTTGATACCGTCTCAATGATGAACCCCCAGTGCAAGTATGGCGAGGATGTGATGAGCCGCATCACGTATCACATGATGCACCAGGATGGACTTCAAAAGATGAGTGACGATATCATCGAGGGGCTGAACAGCTTAGTAAAACAAGCATGCGAGGACACCCATCCGCCCAAAGAGAACAAGAAAAACGGGGGGAGTGATAAAGCGGCAACCGGGGAGAAAGAAGAAGACAACCACTATCTCCGCCTCAATCCCAGTGATATCATTGACATGACCATTGTCGGTAACACAGCGATGCACCACATCCTTCTCAAGCTCAACCCGGAGCATGTGGGGCTCGCGCCTTTTCCTCCAGTAGCTCACAAGAGCCTTGACATCAAGGCGCGGGACCTCCGAATTCAGATAAACGAATCGGCCTATGTACATATCTTACCAATTGAGGCTGGATTTGTGGGAGCTGATAATGTCGGGGTGCTCATTGCGGAGGAGCCTTACAAGAAAGACGAAATTCAGCTGATTATCGACATCGGCACTAACGGCGAACTGGTACTGGGGAACAAGGAGAAACTGATCTCCTCTTCCTGTGCCACCGGCCCGGCATTGGAGGGCGCTCAGCTGGCCTTTGGCATGCGCGCAGCGCCGGGGGCCATCGAGCGGATCGCCATCGACCCCGGCACCCACGAGGTGGACTATAAGGTAATCGGGCGGGATTCCTGGAGAAGTTACTCAAAGCCCGAGGAGATGCAGGCAAAGGGGATTTGTGGTTCGGGTATTTTGGATGTGCTGGGCGAACTGTATCGTTCAGGCGTGGTTCTCAAAAGCGGGAGATTTAATCCAAAACAGAAGTCCAACCGCTTTCGAAAGAACTCCGACAATAATCAGCCCGAATTTGTCATTGCCTGGAAAGAGGAGACCAGTATCGGTAAAGATGTCGTGATTACCCAGAAGGACGTACGTCAGATCCAACTGGCCAAGGGTGCCCTCTACTGCGGGTGTAAGCTGATGATGAGACGGATGGGCATCAAGAAGGTAGACCACGTCAAGATTGCAGGAGCCTTTGGCACGCATGTGGATCGGGAAAAGGCCCTGATCATGGGGCTTTTTCCTGATTGCGAAATTGACAAGATCATCTCTGTAGGTAATGCTGCCGGCGATGGAGCTCGAGCCGCACTGCTCAACCGAAAGAAGAGAGAAGAGGCCAATTGGGTTTCACGGAATGTGGAATACATCGAGTTGACCGTGGAGAAGGACTTTCAACAGCAGTTCATGGAGGCTATGCAGATCCCCCACATGAAGGATGAATTTCCCCATTTAAAAGGGATCGTTCCAGACGAGATCTTGCATCAGAAATAAAGCCATGTGCACTCTTACTTGAGTTGGGCAATCTATCAGGAGTGCAACGAGTTCAAGACAAAGATGAAACTCTATAACGTGCCCTGTGACACTCCCAGTTCTTTGACCAATCCCATGAACCAGTCGATCTTTTCTGGTGGTGCAATACCTGGTACCTCACAACCTGAGGCCAGAACATATCCGCTCTCTTCGCAAACGATAGTTAGACAGCCTGTTATGGCCTGCTGCATCTGATTCCTGGTGCCGGAAAAGAAAAGACTGGTGTCCACGTTCCCGATGAGCACGGCCCTGCCCTTGGTTACCTCAACTGCCTTGGCCAGATCCGTAGGTGCATCAATACTGATATTGGTTACCCCGGTATTGACGATATCTTCAAGAATTGGATCGGCATACCCACAGATATGGAGGCCTACGCCCACCTTCCTGTCCTTGAAGTGATCTACGATCTGCTTGTGATAAGGGAAAACAAAACTCCGATACATACTCGGGGAAATGAGACTGCAGGAGGCAGGGGCATCAGAATAACTGAGCCCGGCCTTGAGGGGATAGAGGGCTTCCCCGAACCTTATGGAAATCTGGGTACAGAACTCCATAAGCTCATGGACGTAATCAGGATCCTTCATAGCATCCCTGATGAGTTCACTGGCCCCCCTGAGGCCAATGGCGATAGTCCAGGGACCGGCCAGAACGCCTGAGACGATTGAGTCGGTGATAATCTTTTTGGATTCGACTATGATCTCAAGGTAATGGGGCATGCGGCCATCCTTAGTGGGATCAGGGAGCTGAAGGCTGCTCAGCTTCCCCTTATCTTCAAGGGCGAATTTGGTGGAAATGCACATGCTGTCTTCGGGAAACTTGAGTTCATTTCCCATGGCCTCCGGTTCCATCAGTAAGTCTCCCTGCATGACGATGATATCCGGTTTGTAACGCTCATACGCGGCTACCTGGGCTTTTACAAAGATCTTGGGATCAAGCAAAAACTCCCTGATGGTTGCACCAACAAGCTGGGCATTACACTGCCCCATAATGGGGTAGGCAGGGACTCTATCAACAGAGATCTCCTTATCGGTAAAGGTCTTCTTAAAGGCTGCCGATACCCTTTGTCTTCCTGTGTACGCCTCCATGTGCCCATCTCCTTGTCCGGTCCAGGTGTTCAGGTGCTTTCTGGAATATCATCTGGTACTTTCCCTGTAAATTCTCACATTCTCATTCAGCACTCTTCTGTTTGTGTTCTTCCTTCAGGTTCAAGGTCTGCTTGACTAGGTCTTTTTCATGTTCGTAGTTGATTACCCTCTGGAGCATGATCTTCTGGGCCATGACCGGTCCTGCCCCATGCCATGTACCTACACCATGGAGCCCGGCAGTCCAATTCTGCAAGAGTTTGTGAACCTTCATAATGTTTTCCGTAGGTTCGTCAGAGCCGAAGCTGTAGAACTCCTCAACATAATCTTTGACCTCAGGATTTTTTAGCTCTTTGAGGGAGGGGAGTGTAACGATGAGGCCTCCTCCTATGTCTCCTGCCAAGGCCATCACCCGCCAGAAGGCATTGCACACATTTAGTTTTGAAACATTGCCCATCATTTCATCCGGCAGAAATACACCTGAACCAGGGGGTTCCTCAGTGCCTTTTTGGGCAGCAGCCAACCCGCACGCCCGGCCTGTCTCCCTTAAAACCACCATTTCCATCAATTGCTCATTAATGTGGGTGGCCTTCTCCAACCCCTTATATTCTTGAATCAGTTTTGCAGCGCCAATTATCTGATTCATAAAACCAACCTTACACGTTCCACCGCAGGTCATGCGATGGGTCTTGGCAAAACGGGTCACCAGCTTGACGGAATAGGGATACTCTCCGCAGTGAAAGACCCGTTCCCAGGGAATAAAGACATTGTCAAAGATCACCATGGATGTCTCACGCTGGCCAAACACAGGATTTCCCAATTCCTCGAGATCTTCAGCCAGATCCCTTTCAGCAGAATACGGGGTATACTGACATACAAAAGTGATGCCCTTGGCGTCCACAGGTGTGGCAAATGCTACAGCGTAATCCTCTTCGCCTTTGAAATGGGCCGCCTGAGGCAAGACCACGAGCTGGTGACTGGCATAGGCGCCACTTATATTGATTTTTGCCCCCTTTACCACGATCCCATCTTTGTTTTTGTCTACAAGTTTTAAAGAGAGATATGGATCTGGCCAATCAGGGGTTTTTTCTTTTCTGCTTCCCCGCGGTTCGGTGAGGGCTCCAGCTACAGAAAGATCCTTTGTCTGCACCATCTTGAGGTATTCTGTGAACCGGGGGTGGTATTCGGTGCCCAAGTCTTTGTCCATCTCCCAGGTGGTACTGGCCAAGGAGTGGAATGCATCATACCCAACGCACCGGTATATGCACGTTCCTAACATCTCTGCAGTAAATGTTCCTGCTTCAGCCTTTTTTACCAGATCTTCAGTGCTGGCGCTCACGTAAGTGTACCTGTTGACCACATCATTAATAAGCGGTGAATAGCACGTCATAATATCTTTGTATCTGCGGTCCAAGGCCCAACCATAGCTGGCTTTATTCGCCTCAACAACGGTCCGGGTATTCTTGTTCTCCAGGACGTTTTCAACTCTTTTGCCGTTCATGAAAACCCGGGGTTTAATCCCTTTTAGGCTCTCTTCAAATTGTCCTGGTGTCATTAAAGCCATAGCCCTAGCTCCTCTTTTTCTAGGTTTTGCGAGTGGATTTTTTTCACAACAGCATATCCTTTACGACATTGATAGTTCCTTGTCAACAGGGAACGGCTGGAGGGATATCCAGAAGGGGGTGTACCTGGGCAAGGCGACTGGAGGGCAGCCCACAGTCTGTGAGAGGAGGGGTTATGCAGAGGTCTCAGGAAGGAGGCAGGAAGGGGAACCTTCTACTATAATGGTTTAAGGCCCATTAAGGCTTTGTCAATCCTTTGTCTGAGCGCTGGATCACTTTGTGCAAGTTCTTTTGCCTTTTCAAAATGGAAAAGGGCCTTTTCTCTCCTTCTGAGCTTGGTGAAATATATCCCCAAATTATAATGCGCCCGAGCTAACTTACCCTGCCGACCGTAGACCAGGCCAAGATTATAATAGACCCTGTCATTAACTGGGGGAAGAAAGGTTAGCTTTTCGTAAATTTTGGAAGCCTGACCATACTGTTCAAGGTTCTGAAAAGAGAGGGCTAACAGATACAAGATGTTCGTATCTTTTGGGGATAGCTTACGTGCTTTTTTCAAAATAGACACGGAGTTTTCGTATTCGCCTATCGTTTGATAAGCGTTGCCCATGGAGAAAAGAATAGGGACAGAATTAGGATTTTCCCTTAACGCTGCGCTAAAGTGACTGAGGGCCTCATGTATATTCCCCTCTCTCTGAAGGATCAGTGCAAGACCATAATGGGCCATGCTCGATTTAGGATCAGTCTGAAGTATTTTTCTAAACACTCTAGTTGCGGCTTCCTTGTCATCGCAGAGGGCCACGACCATGGTATGGAAGATTGGAAAACGGAGGCGTAGTTTCTTTGTCTCATCGGGTTCAGGCATCATCTTATGCCCCCGCGACATTGCCTCGATGTTGGCCATCCTCTCCGCTGCTCCCGGATGGGTAAGGAGGTAAGATGGAGTGCCCTGGCCACCATACCAACTTTCCCGTTGCATCTTCTGTAATACGGTGACCATCCCCTCGGGATCAAACCCTGACAGATACGTGTATTTTAATCCCAACTGATCAGCATCCCTTTCATCATCACGGCTGTAGCCCAGTTCTGCCTGAATTCCGGCAGCCATAGAGCCGGTGATGAGGGCACCTGCTGCCTCGCCTCCAATAAGAATCCCAGCCAGTATGCCAGCCATCGTGGCCAAGCTCATCTTTTGGGATCGTTCAATCTTCGCGGCAAGATGCCTGGCACTCACATGGCCGAGTTCGTGTGCCAGTACCGAGGCAAACTCATCTACATTGTCCATCACCATGATCAGACCTGAAAAGAAGAATACATGACCGGCAGGAGCTGCAAATGCATTAATGGTATTGTCTTTTATCACGTAAAACTCGAGAGGAAAATAAGGTACCTCTACCTGACGACCTATGTAGGCACCGAGGTCGTTGATATATTGAACGATGTACGGGTAATCAGAAAACTCATAGTGGGCGCTGATACTGGCAAGAAATCTCTGACCAAGTTTGGTTTCCTCTTGGGGAGATAAGAGGGCGGCTTGGGAATCTGCCAAAGCGGTGGCACTTACCAAGAAGGCCACAATGAGGATAAATAGACTCTTAATTCTCACTCTTCCGAGTATCCCTATCTCTGTCTATGTTCACCCTCGGGGCTTCAACCCATAACCCTTCGAGGTCATAGAATTCTCGCACTGGCTGGTAAAAGAGATGAATGACAATATCACCATAGTCCACCAAGATCCAGTGGCCATCCCGTTCCCCTTCAACGCCGAAGCGGGTGAAACCTTCCTCTTTCATTCTGTTCTGCAGGTGTTGGGCGATAGCCTGAACCTGCCTGCTCGATTTGCCGCTGGCAATCAGAAAGTAGTCAGCTATGGAGGTTAGGGTTCCGACCTCAAACAGGACAAGGTCAGTTGCCTTCCTTTCACGGATAATGTCAACACATATGAGGGCCTTATCGAGTGGATTCATTCGCCACGTATAAACCTGCCTCTTCTATATATTCTCGCACTACCTCGGGGACCAGAAATCGAATAGATTTTCTCATGGCCACCGTTTCCCTAATTCTACTTGCTGAAATATCCATCAAGGTTGTGTGCTTTCTCAGTAAAATAGTCCCTGATGGATGGCAAAAACATTCCCTCTCAGGATCCCATTCAAATCCGGCATTGAGCGAGTCGAGGAAGGCAAAAAAGTCCTCTGTGGTATAGCCGGGTCTATTGATAACAACAAACGAGGCATATCTGAAGAGGCTCAGATATTCCTTCCAGGTCTTTATCTCGAAGAAGGCATCTGTGCCGAGGATAAAGAAGAGCTCAAGCTGAGATCCAAACGAGGAATGAAATAACTGCAGTGTTTCTATGGAATAGGAAAATCCAGGCTTCTTCCCCTCAATATCCCACACCTCAAGAAGAGGGGAAATGGTGATCGCCAGCCTTACCATTTGTAATCGGTGAGGAAAATCAGCGAGGGGGTGGGGGCTCTTGTGGGGTGGCATTCCAGATGGTATGAGATAGACCTTTTCGAGACCTAAACTTTCCCCTATCTCCTCAGCTGCCCTCAGGTGACCGAAATGAATCGGATTGAAGGTTCCTCCCAGGATACCTAATCTCACGTCCTTACCTGTCAAGAGCCAAATACGATAAACTTTGTGATGGTCAGCTCCTCTTTCTTGCCAAATGTTATGTCCAAAATGCCAGAATTCAAAATTTGATCGCCTTCACTTATTTTAGACACTCTTATTCATGGAAGAGCCTTCTCTCTCAGTAACTGCCTGAGTTCTTCTACTCCTTGTCCGGTGAGGGCAGAGATCGCAAGACACTCATGCCCAAGGTCATGAAAGGACCGACAGATTTCCTGGATGCTTTTTTTGCCGAAAGGTTTTAGGTCAATCTTGTTGATCACGACTACCTGATCCTTTTCAGTCAGGCATGGGTGGAATCGTTCCAGTTCTTGTCTTAAGATAGAGAAATCCTTTACTACATCCCCAGAATAGGGCTGATTCACATCCAGGACATGCAAAAGAAACCCGGTGCGCTCGATATGTTGTAGAAATCTGTGACCTAGACCCTTGCCACTGCTTGCACCTTCGACGAGGCCTGGGATATCAGCAATGGTAAGAGATTGTTCATCATCAAAAGATAGCACCCCTAAGTTAGGGGCAACAGTGGTGAAGGGATAGTTGTCTATTTTGGGATGTGCATGTGAAATGCGGGATAAGAGGGTGGATTTGCCTGTATTGGGTAAACCTACTATACCTATATCAGCGACAAGTTTTAGTTCCAGTTTGAGTCTTTTTTCTGTTCCCTTTTGGCCTTCCTGGGCAAACCGAGGAGCCCGATTTGCTGCGGTAACGAAATGCGAGTTACCTTTCCCACCGGCTCCACCTTCCACCAATATCATATGCTGATTATCGTAAACTAAATCAGCGAGGAGTTCTCCTGTTTCCTGGTCTCTTACCATGATCCCTATCGGGACCAAGATTTCGATGTCCTTTCCCTTTTTCCCTGACCTGTTGTTACCTCTCCCGGGTCTGCCATTCTGGGCCTTAAACAAGATCTTTGAATGTAAATCGTATAAGGAATAGAGTCTTCTGGTGGCCTTGATCACAACATTTCCACCTTTTCCTCCATCTCCACCATCAGGCCCTCCCTTTGGTAAAAATCGCTCTCTCCTAAAGCTTATGCAACCAGCCCCCCCGTCACCTGATTTTACCGTGATCTCAGCCTCGTCAATAAATCCCATTCTCGTTACTTGTTTCTCGTTTCTGTATGCCGGTTTGGTTAGCCAGACACAAACACTGTTTTTTCTCTGAAGTATGTCTTCTGGTTACCCATACCCTATAAGAGGCTTAAAAATCAATAGGTTAGATTTCACTATGACGTGGCCGTGCCCTAAGGGCGAGTTTTGACATTGCCTGGATGGAGCCTTTGATTTGTCAGAAAACGTTTTAGACCCAGTGAAAAGGGATTTCGGCAGCAGCCTGCTAACGAGCGACCAGTAACAAGCAACGAGCAACCAGCATTGCTTTCTCTCTCAATAGCGGGAATGTTGTCAGGAGGCATGAACATGTACTTGTTTTTTATACTTACCAAGATTATCAAAGGTAACTAACCCATCGATTTTTGCAAAAAGTGTATAGTCTCTTCCGACACCCACATTCTTTCCCGGATGGATACTCGTGCCCCTTTGCCTGACGATGATCGAGCCAGCCTTAACAAATTGGCCGCTAAATCTTTTTACCCCCAGTCTCTGTCCCGGGCTATCTCTTCCATTCCTCGAACTACCACCTGCTTTTTTATGTGCCATCTTTATCTCCCTTTTTCTTTACTTTGTGTTGGTTACTCGTTATTTGCTGCCAGTTCAGAAAACGAGAAACGAGTGACGAGCAGCAAGAAACAAATCTATGCCTCGATCTGGGTTATCTTTACTCCCGTATAATCTTGCCTGTGGCCCTGTTTTTTCCGGTATCCCTTCCTTCTCTTGTATTTGAAGACGATTATCTTTGGACCTCTTCCCTGCCTGGTAATCTTGGCCTGGACTCTGATATTTTTCAAAACAGGCTTTCCAACGGTTACCTTGTCGTCTTTGGAAACAAGCAAAACATTATCAAAATAGACCTCATCACCAACCTCGCCATCCAGTTTTTCAACTCTCAGCTCTTCGCCTGGTGCTACTCTATACTGTTTACCGCCTGTTTGGATGACCGCATACATTCTAACCCTCCAATATTTCAGAATAAATTCAGGCTACCGTAACTGTGGACCAAAGTCAATAAAAAACCTCTCTTATGAAGGCGCAGATCTGAGAGGTCTCTATATAAGTCTCCAGGCTCAAAAAGTCAATGATGTCTTAGCACCGGATCATGTGTGCCCCCCGAAAGAAATACCTTGGACCTTACGGGGTGATGAGTCGCAATCCGCCGAACGCAATGGCATACATCGCTGCAAGGCGGAGGAGAGTAACCAATGCTTCATTCGAATGCCGGATCACTGATTGTAAGGCGCCTCATACAAGACAAGGGAACCTATGATACGCGAGAGTTGTTTTTCATAGGTTGTAGCTTAGGAGCAAGTTTTATGGTAAAATAATAAGTTAAAGGAAGCGAGGTATTATTTCTATGCCTATCTACGAATACCAGGCTGAGGACCCTGAAAAGGGTTGCACGAGGTGCCGACCTGGCTTTGAATACCTCCAGGGCGTGAATGAAGTGCCTCTTTCCCGTTGCCCACAGTGTGGTGGAAGGGTTAAAAAGACAATTTCGTGGTGTTACACTGCAGTAATTGATTCATCGCCAGAATATGACAGGGTAGAAAGAAAGGTAGCAGAGTACGAAGGGGCAGGTATGCATAGTCATGCAGCAGAGCTGGCTGATAAATATTCACATCAGACCAAAGATAGACTTCTCAAAGAGAGGGCATTAGAGAATTACAAAAAGGCTGGCTATAACTTTGATTCCACCCCTACCAATGACAGCTAAAGTGCCTAAAGTACTTAAAGTGAGCCTGCCCTGGTGCGACATGATTTGAATATGCCTTTGTTTCTGGTGTATCACCAATCCTGGTTTATCTTTGCTAAGTCAGGTTTTGCCAGGTCTGGGCCAGGGCTAAAGTGCCTAAAGTTAATGTATTCTGAATGCTGAATGCTTGATCGTGGAATCGTTACGAGTAACCAGTATCGATTATTCGATAATCAGAACAAAACCAACAAGCTGCCTATCCCAGTGTTCTTTAATTCTTTGACTCACACTTGCTAAAGAGAACTCAATTTAGAAAGATTGGAGGAAGAAGAAATGTCAGATTTCTTTCAAAATGGTGAGATTGCAACGTTTCATAGGCTTAAGCAGAGGGATGTCAGGGAACTTGAGGGGGAACTTGAAGAGGCCACAAAGCATAGGCCTATTTCCCTTGTACTGCCATATATTCCTGTAGAGCTCGAAGGACCTGGTCTTCCGAAGATTATTCAGGAACTCAAGGATGTGAGGTACCTCAAAAACATCATCGTCGCGGTTGGAAGGGCAAATGAAGAGGAGTTCCGCCAGGCAAAGAGATTCTTTTCTGTTCTGCCGCAGAAACCAAAACTGATCTGGTGCACAGGCCCGAACATTGAGAATCTCTATCATATATTGGCCGAGGAGGGAATCAGTGTCGGTGATGATGGCAAGGGAAGGTCTGCATGGGTATCATACGGATATATCCTGGCCCTCGAAGACAGTCATGTCATTGCATTACACGACTGCGATATTGCCACTTATAGCAGGGATCTCCTTGCTCGACTCTGTTACCCTGTTGCCCATCCAAACATCTGCTTTAGTTTTTGCAAGGGCTTCTACAGTAGGGTAACGAATCAGATGCACGGAAGGGTGACGCGGGTCTTTGTAACACCGCTTATCAGGGCCCTGGAAGAAACACTGGGTTCAAATCAGTTTTTAGATTACCTTGATAGTTTCCGGTATATCTTGGCAGGGGAGTTTTCAATGGATGTGGACTTGGCACGCATGATGAGAATCCCCGGCGACTGGGGACTAGAGGTCGGTGTTCTGGCCGAAGTTCATAGGAATTGTGCTCTGCGGAGAATCTGCCAGGTTGACCTTTCCGATAACTATGAACACAAACATCAACCACTCACCTTGGAAGACCCCAACAAAGGCTTGCTCAAGATGGGAACAGACATCGCAAAGTCCATATTCAGAAATATGGCCAGTATGGGGTATACCCTGACAAATGAATTTTTTCTCACCCTAAGGGCGAGTTACCTGAGAATTGCCCAGGACCTTATCGCCCGATATGAATATGATTCTGAGATAAACGGGTTGGAGTATGACAGACATAGAGAAGGGAGCACGGCTGAAGCATTCGTTAGGTGCATTGTAAGTGCTGGACAGCAGTTTCTCGAAACACCGTTTGAGGTTCCCTATATACCCAACTGGAACAGGGTGATTTCAGCGGTTCCAGATATCTTTGAGATGTTGATTGATGCAGTTGAGAAAGATAACCAGGAGTGAGCATTTAGCCAAATCGATCCTCGCATTACCCATGAGGAGATGAGGGGGTACAGGAGTATTCATAGATGCATTTTTTTGCTCGACTAACTGGGATCGCCTTCCTCGCATGGTAGGTATTGACAGGCTGTTGCCGAAATCCCTTTTCACTGGGCCAAAACCGTTTTTGATAAATCTAAGGCTCGCTCCAGGCGATGTCAAAACTCGCCCTTAGGGCACGGCCACGTCATAATGAAATCTAACCTATTGATTTTTAAGCTTCTTTTAGGGTATGGGTATCTTTTTTTTGGTTATGCCCCACATAGTTTAGATTAGTGGGCGTTTCAAAATGGTTAATATAGATGGAGCTTATGATTCTAAGGCTTAGGGCGCAATAAACCA
>CP070673.1:3933332-3936421 GCA_020351915.1 Deltaproteobacteria bacterium | reverse complement strand
CGGTGCTGGTAGATACCGTGTATTCTCTTGTATAGGTTGCTGACTGCCCGGGGTGCGGAAGGGCAAACACCGCGCACAGAACTGCTACCAGGAAAAATATGGTGCTGAGTTTATATCGCATTGGGGTAACCTCCCTCTTATAACCCTGTTTCACCTGAAACGGTGTTTCTCCGGTTCATGGCTTAAACAGAGGTGAGTTTTCCTAAATAGTTGAACCTCATTTAAAGGTCTTTCGGTAACCTAGCTCTACTATAACCAGGTTTCTATTCCTGTCGCACCATCCGTACACTGAATACTCGTGCACCCTGATTTTGGTCATGTCCAGAGAGCTGCCAGGTGCAATCCCCCGTGAAACACTTGCGAAAGCGGTTGTTGCCGGGAGTTCGGTGAAAGGCGTATTGGTCAAATTGCAGATATCAGTTTGACTCTGAGTCGAGCTGTTTATCGGGTTCAAATACGTGGGACTACTCATTCTCAGGTCAGTGTCTTGCATGTCCTGCGCGCAACGCATTGCCGCGGCCTCAGCGGCGTACAGGTTTTCCGTCTGTATATTTTCGTTTGCCGTAATCCGGATCTCCATGTTTGTAGTCGCTGTTGATGATATACTCAGCAGGGTGAATAATGCCAGGACGACCAGGGCCACGATGAGTACAGAGCCTTGCTCCTGGCAAAGCAGGAATTGTTTTTTCATGGTTTTCATCCTCATATAAGACTTTTTCATCATAGTTACGTGAAATTCCTCAATCCCTAAATTCGCAATTTTCATAATAGCGTTTTAATACAATTGAGCTGTATTGGATTTCTAAGCCCTTGCCCCGTGACTGTAACTGTTATGAGCTTGCCATGGGTGAAAACAGTGTCGTCTACCGCCCAGGTTATCGTATAACCGCCCGGGTCATTGACGGGGGAGCCGGTTGCGTCTACATCGTCATATGGGAGTGCCAGAAGTTCTTCCAGCTTGTCCTGGGCCAGGGTCATACCCTCGGTCAGGTTACTGGCACGGTTATTTCCCTGGATAGCCATGTTTTGACCGGAAAAAACGGCCAGAAGGCCTATGGCCAGAATGGAAATGGCGATCATCACTTCCAGAATGGTAAAGCCACTCTGCCTGGGTTTCGGCTGTATCACTTGAAGAGCTTTCATAGTTCCTTTCCTCTTAGAGCCCGAGATTGCGGCACTTAACGTTCGTTCTCAAGAGTTTCCGGCGGTAGTGCACACCATCACCTGATGGGGTAAAGATGTCCTCGTTCTGCTTGTTCTTATAGGAAGTTGTGGAATCCGTATAGTGAAGATTTTCTTTCCCTGTCCTGGCAAGGACCGTGACCTGTACCGATTGTATATCAGGTATGGATGATGCTGATACATCAGTTATGCCAGGGTTTAATGGATTGGGTGGGGAGTCTCCATCCAGGTACACAAAGTTCAGGGCATCTATATTTTCGCCTATAGTAGTGCCGTTTCTTACCAGATTATTGTTAAGGACGGAGTAGGTGATGTTCTCATCGGTACCAATAGTGCCATCCCCATCTATATCCCCGGTAAATTGCATGAGGTTTGCGTTTGCCTGGATAATTCCCGCATTTGTCCTGCCGGTTGGATCGCAGCCTGCCATCCGGATTTCTTTCTCCATGTAATACATGGCGGATCGGAGGTTCCGCTGCATGGTAGATACCTGCTCATGGCCGAGGGTTGATCTTTGCTGCGAAACGTAAGCGGAATAGATTGCTCCCATGAAAATGCCCGATATGGCAATCGCCACCAAAAGCTCTAGGATGGTGTAACCCCGCTTTTTTACCATGCTTGACAAATGGTTCTTCATGGCTCCATGCCCTCTATTCCCATGCAGCACCGGTCCACTTTCTCATAAGGATATGACCAGTTGTCAGGGAACCAACGGCGTACGTAACGTTTTTGTTGTTCTGGAGATAGACATATCCCTCTGAATCAGCCATACCCCTTGGACTGAATACTATCTCATCACTCGGAAACGTGACGAAGTCAGTCGGTGCGGAGCCGCTGGACGGTATGGTATCTGTTGCGCTTCCGGCACCGTAGGCGACATACGCGGCACCGGCACTGTAATCTGACAGCCAGATCGTCTTTTCTAGGGTGTTATCAGCTGCGGTTGAGTAGTCTCCATCAGGTCCGCCGGTCTTGATCTGATAGAGCTGAAAATTCGGACTAAAAAACAAGGCCCATTCGATATTGTCTCGAACAGCACCCATTTTAGCCAGTTGCAGGTTTGAATACAATTCCGTAGCTGCTGCTTTGAGCCGATAATCGGGAAGCCACCTCGAGAACCCGGGGATCGCAATGGATGCCACAATCCCCATTACTACAAGTGTAACTACAAGCTCAATTATGCTATACCCGCCTGTTCTCGTCATGGATGACCGCACAAAGACTTTTTCATTTAGAAGCAGAAAACGGCAAACAGCCAAATCCCTTAGATATTATGGAATATTTCTAACTACTCAGGTATCCGTCTTCTCTTTCAACTACGAAACACGCTAAAAGCGCGAAAGGGATTGGTTTACGAACCGTTCATGTTCGATTTTCGGATAATGTCCGAAGTTCACCAATAGCCCCAATTGCTTGCCCGTGGCTTTCAAGTAGTTGATAACCTGGGCTCGGTGTTCGTCTGCCAATCGCTTCACAGCCTTTATTTCAACAATGATCTCCTCAAAGCAAAGGAAATCTGGTTCGTATGTCTGTCTGAGCTCTCGGCCCTTGTAATCGAGCCGGAGTATGGGTTTCTCGACAAATGGAATCCCCTGTTCAGTAAACTCAATTGAAAGACATTCCTGATACACGGCCTCCAGAAATCCGTTCCCCTTCTCTTTGTACACCTCAAAACAGGCCCCGATGATTTTGTAGCTTTCCTCCTTAAATACAATTTGCGTTCCCATTTTCGCGGGTTTCGCGTATTTCGTAGTTTCCTCCCCCATCCATCATGACCACATGAGTAGTTACGAGTATTTGATTATTAGCCTGTTATTATTACAAAAATAGCCCGTAAGGTCAAGATAATAGAAATGAGCCTCCTCTATTCCCAGTCGGCCACTGTCCACTCGAACATAGGGATTACC
>CP070673.1:3926850-3933232 GCA_020351915.1 Deltaproteobacteria bacterium | reverse complement strand
CCTTTCCACCCTGCAATATCTATCCCTAAATGAAAATGTTTTCTGCCGGTAAAGGGGCTAATCCTCATACCAAACACAGACGATATCCATGATTTTCGGGGATCAACCGGAGAAATAGAGGGAGTGTGTTCCATCTCCTTTTGTCTATTTTCTAATGTTTCAATTATCCGATCTAAATCGGTATGTAATTGGGTTATGTCTTGGAGAGAGAGAGAGCTAGGCAGATTACTGTAAGTAAAACTGAGCGGTTCTGTACTTACCTCAGAGTTAGAGGGTAAACTGGGAGGAATAGAAGAGGCCTGGGAGGAGACTTCTTTCCCGCCCTGCCCGAGTTTTCCTTTAGCCTTACCTTGAGGCTCAAGCCCTAAGAAATTGCGAATATAGACGGATTGTCTCCGGATTTTTTCAAGCTGGCTGTTAAGATATTCAATCTTTTGTTTCTTATCTTCCAGCTGGCTTTTAGCGAGCAGACTTTCTTTCAACAACCTGAGAGACCGGTCGGTAATTTGTTTATGCTGATAAAGACTCCACGTCCCCAATCCTGCCCAGCATAAGATCGCTGCCATTATTACAAAAAAAATACGCCAGCAAAAGGAAGGGAGAGCAAATTTGATAATCTCTTTCCCTGGAGTAGAAGGCATAATGACCAGGGTATGATATTTTTTCCCTATCATAGACTACCCCTCTTATCCTCACGGGAGAAAACCACCCTTGCCATAATCTTCTCAATAACGTAAAATTTCTTTTTTATTGCGGTTCTCCTTGAACAGGAAGCTACTATCAAAGGCTTCAACACTACCCCTAATCTGCCAGTATGGATTCAAGCCGTTCCAGATCGTTTACGACCCGCCAATGCCCACCTCCAGCCTCAACTCGCTCTTTCCATTGGTCAACCCTTTTGTAGTATTCCCGCGGATCAACATTGTCGCTCCGTAATTTGGTAACATTGAGAGCAACAACCTTACATCCAGATACTTGGACGGGAAAATCGCGTACGTGCCCTTTGACCAACTCCTCCTTCAAATCAGAGAATATGAGAATGTGTTTTCTTCCTGCTCCCGTTTCATTCAGGTACTCCACCGCCTGTAGAACCCCACCGGTAATATCTGTGTATGCGCTGCCCTTTACCTTGGCAACAAACTCGTCAACCTTTTGCTTAAAGAGGCGCTTTTGCTGGTTTGTCATTGAGGGCCGTCTGTCAAAAGTCATCTTGGCAACAATATCTTTTTCACTAAAACTGGCACTGTCGATCCTTGCCACGGCAAGGGAGTCTCCCGGCTGTAATGTACCAAGCAGGTAATTGATAATGGCCTGTGCCCGCTTTATTTCCTTCTTGTAGGTACCTGAGCTATCTAAAAGCATGTAGACCCCCTGTGAATGGCTCGTAGTATCAGGACACCCACTCACGAGTAGCAAAACAGATAGAAGGCCCAGGGCTAACAGTTTTTTCATCACGACACCTCCTCGTTAACAATAATATCCGAAACTTCAGTATGCTGCTCTTTGTTCCGGATGACATTTTCCAACCACAGCGGCGGAAAGATCAGCAGATCGTAGACATTCACCAAAAACTCTCCTATATAGCGGACCACATTCCCCAGCAAACGGAGGGCAAAGCCAATCAGCCGTAGCAGGCCAGCTACTGCCGACCCAAACACGGTGCGCGATGATTGCACAAAAGACTCCAAGGGTATGGCCACAAAGGTCAGGGCAAAAGGAAGAATAAAGCCCATCACCATCTGCCCCACCGTGGGAATCCAGCTACTTACCGGCTCTGCTGTTTCCACTGTGGCGAGGGCATGTCTCAGGGCCTGCATATCCGCAGCAATGCGGTCCCGCATGAATGCCAGCGCCGCTTCAACGCCTGCTAAGATCAGCAGGATGGTAAAAGTGACCCAGATCATACGGGTGCGCATCTTGTCATCCATGTGTCCGATGACCGGAAACAAATGGGTTATGCGCAGTGATTCCATGAGGTAGAGGCCCATGGCGACCTCAACCAAGATAATCACCAGCGCAGCAATATTAGAGGTCTTGAAATTACCGATATAGCTCCCACCTCCGACCATCTCCGACATAGGGAGGGCTATGAGATTGAAGTTGATCACTGCCCCTCCAATGGCGATGAGCAACACGAGAGCGGAGATGAAAAACTGGGTCATGGCCGAGGACGTCAGCATACGTACTGCCTTTTCCGACTGGTTCCGAATGGCTTCATATTCAGCCATTCGGCTGTCGATAACTTTACTCCGCTCATGTAAGCCAATGATAGTTTTGTCGACTTGGTCGAGGGTTTGTGAGAGCCTGCGCCAGTATGGCATCATTTTTTCCAGGAGGGAATGGCGCACGGACACTGCCTTGCGGTATTCCTCCATGGTATTCTTATATTGGGCTTGGGCGGTCTTGTGTATTTCGCCTAAAATGTTCGCTATCCAGCTATCCCCTTTTGAAGGAAGCTTTGCCAGCGTGTCTACTGCTTTGACCCAATCGGGTGATGGTACCGGCACCTCAGTACTTTCCCGGTAATCTTCATCAATGCGTGCAATCTGATCTCCCAGTTTATGCTGGAGTGCTGGATATCCACTCATATCACGCTTTACCACTGCATCGACCCGGTAAAACTCTCGCTCAATCAACCGTTCCACTGCTTTTGCCCCGGTGGCAAGAAGAACCTCTTTATTGCGCTCCACTACCCTTTTTTCCCCTAGCAGCACTGACCGTGCCATCAGACGCAGGCCACTGTGGATAATCGTGCTGAGTGAATAGATAGCTTTGTGTGCAGGCCCACGGGCCAGGTAGAGGAGAAGAATGGCGATCACAAACTCAATGATCAGAGATAATACTGGAGAGCCAGGCCATATGATAAGTATTTCCGGCAACGACATGAAAACCTCCTATTCGTTAAAGAGTCACTTTTTACAGATTAACTCGTTTACGTGCGCCCGTTCCAAGAAGCAAGCACTTTCCGCACCCTAGCAGATGACTACCTCATACCCGGGAGAGAAGCAACATTGCTAAAAGCGCAGTAGGGTCACTTCCCTCAAAAATATACCTTAATGAGTTTATTCCGGATAAATTGTTATGCAAAACACATACCAGCATATCTGGGAAATATCGATGAAGCCACAGGTAAACTAGCATTACCTTATCTGGATACCGGGCATTCTGGATCCAGAAAAAAACAGAGGCCCATCAGAAATACTGTTCCAAACCTATTGAAGCCCCCATAGAGCTTCTCCTTCTTGTCTTTATGGAAAAACTGAGCCATATTCCATTTACAAAACAGGTATTTTTTTCCGGAAACGACCAAGTGAAAAGCTCCCCATAATGCCTATCCCTCCGATGCCCCATTACCTCTTGCCGGATACTGAACCCCCACTCAACCCCACAATCTCATTTTAAACACCCCCAGCTTACCTTAAAGGCCTTTTTGGTACTCTCTGTGCATGTCGAGTTTTGAACACTTTTTTTCCCTAATCACTCTCTCCATACTCTCCAACGAATTCTTATCGAACGGAATTGCCACACGGATCAAATCACCTGCGCCACATGGCGATGATGGATAAGTATTATCCATCTTCCAACTGTTGCCGCTGGAATGAGAGAACGATGTGAATGAAGCACCTTGAATACCGGGTGGCTATAGTAAGTGTATCGTCTCCATTACTCAAAAACTTAAGCTCAGCGTGGACTTCATCCTGGTCTTCACCAATAATGGCTTTCAGTTTTGTTATTCATTACCTTTTCTTTGGCGAGTCACTAAACCTAGCGAAGCTCCGCCTCCCCGGCCCGTACCGGCCCGGGACGGGCAAACCGACGCGTAGAGAAAAAACATATTCCATTATTTGACTCGGAGCGATGTTGGTTTCGTATAAAGTTATACGGTTGCGCTGCTGGTTTCGTAGACGTTAACCGTTAACCGTTTCGAACTGCGCAACCGCAACCGTTCTACGATCCCAATTATCCTTTGCACCTTAGTGGTATTACAAAAACCCTGGCCCAGACCTGGCATACAAGGTTTGAGTCATATAGATTACATTTCTCTAATATTACAGCTACAATAGCCTGCTAAAATTGCATCGCGCCAGGGCGGGCTTGACATCCCGCTTAGCGGCATTAAGATCTTGCGTTATGAAGACATCTAGTTGTTCTTTTGGCGCTCGGAAATGGATTATCATCCCATCCACTGAATTAACTGTTTGACCCATTCTGCCTAAAATGATAAATTTTCAAACCTAGAAGAGATTGATATAGGCTCGACGAGAGGAGAGAGAACATTCATGATAGACAAAGTGCCAATTACGCGAGAGGGATTGGAAAAACTACGACAGGAATTGCGCACTATTCTTACTGTTGAGCGTCCAAAGAATATAAAAGCTATTGAAGAGGCAAGATCTCATGGAGATCTAAACGAAAATGCGGAGTACCATGCAGCTAAGGAACGCCAGGCCCTTTTAAGTGCGAAAATAAACGAGTTAGAGATGGCAATTGGCAGATCAGAGGTAATTGAGATAGATAAACAACAAACCGAAAAGATTGTCTTTGGCACGAAGGTAGAACTCAAAAACCTTGACGACGACCAAAATGTAACCTACCAACTCGTTGGGCCCTATGAGTCTGAACCTGAGATTGGAAGGATATCCGTTACCTCCCCATTTGGAAAGGCCCTTATCGGTAAGGAAGAGGGGGATACTCTCACGATTAAAACACCCGGCGGAACCAAGGAATTCGAGGTTTTGGAAATATGCTAGATCTTTTGATACCCTTCAAAAGTTGGGATTTTGCAATTAACTGAACAAACAACAATGGTTTTTCAATGTCCTTCACCCAACAGGTCATTAATCTAGCAATCGCCGGGCGCTCACTCCTTCTTCCGTTACTCCCCTCGCCCTCACTTTCACGATTTCATTGGCGCTCATTCTTTCTGAAAGAAAGGTAAACCTAACGTAGTTATCGCTCAAACCCCTGAGAAGATTCTTTTCTCCAGGCGCCCATCCCTCGGTGAGTACGTCGAATGTCTCCCCTACTAAAGAACTCCAAAATACCTTTCTCTTCTTTTTATCAAGACGCCTTAAGACAAGGGCCCTCTCTTTGGTTTTACGGTAATCAAGTTGATCAGAAAATTTTGCAGCAGGAGTGCCTTCTCTCTTTGAATAAGGGAAAACGTGCATATAGCCTATCGGGAGGTCTTCTAAGAGAGTAAAGGTATTATTGAATGCCTCCTCTGTTTCTCCAGGGAAACCAACCAGGACATCAACTCCTATGGAAACCTTAGGGACAAGTCCAGTTATATCCTTTACCACCTTGGTAAACAACTTGGCAGAATAGTGTCTATTCATCCTCTTCAACACAGAATCATCGCCATTCTGTAAAGAGATATGAAAGTGACGACAGAGCCAAGTGTGGGTTGCCATCAATTCAATCAACTCTGAACATATTTCATTAGGCTCAAGGGAACTGAGCCTTATCCTTAGGTTACATCTGTTCTTGCCAATTTCAATAAGCAACTGAGTTAAATTTGTGCCGTTCCTCAGATCTGAGCCATATTTCCCAAGGTGAACCCCTGTCAGCACAACCTCTTTATAGCCACTCTCCTCTAAGCCCCTCAGGTTTTTGATAACCTTATCAGGTTCGAGACTCCTGAGCGGACCCCGGGCCTTTGGAACAATGCAATATGAGCAGAAAGATTCGCACCCATCTTGTATCTTCAAAAAGGCCCTTGTTCTACTGCCAAACCTCTTAATTGGGATTTGCTCAAAAGGAATGGGGCCCCTGAATTCTTCCCGCAGAATACGGGGAGGGCTGTAGTGGCTGGTTTGAACCAATAGGTCAGGAAAAGAACTCTTTCCCGTGTTTCCTGCAATTAGATCTACACCGCTAATCAGAGATAACTCCTCAGGAAACACCTGCCCATAGCATCCGATAGCAGCGATGATGGCCTCAGGATTCTCCCTAATAGCCCTTCTTATCGCCTGTCTGGATTGATAACTTGCTTTGGCTGTAACGATGCAGGTGTTGATAACAACCAACTCTGCTGCCGTATCCCGGCTAGCCTTTTGGCATCCTTTTCTTATCAAAGATTCTTCAATGAAGGCAGACTCATACTGGTTTACCTTGCAACCCAGTGTAATAATATTAAAGGATTTTGACATTTTAAATCGTTATCCGTTCACCCTTTTCCGTTCACCGAAATACACTAAGTTCTGAAGTGCGGTCAACGGGTAACGGACAACAGTGAACGCTTAAGGCTTTTTTATCCACCCACCACCAAGAACCTTTTCTCCCTTGTAGCACACAAAGGCCTGGCCAGGGGTTATTGCCCACTGAGGCTGGTCAAACTCGAAATGGACTAAATCAGGTGCAAGAACGGTGAGCGTACCAG
>CP070673.1:3912209-3926750 GCA_020351915.1 Deltaproteobacteria bacterium | reverse complement strand
GAACGCCCCCATAGGGGCATAGGCAATCTGTTGTGTATCATGAGAATATCTTCATACTCTGCGCCTTTGAGAGCTCTGCGAGAGATATACGGAGACCCTTTTAGGGTCTTCATTCAAGTCACCCCTTCAATGGGTGGTAGTTGACTCATGGAGATTTATCGTTGGACGATAGGTGTCTTTTCTTCTTCGTAAGGAATCCGAAACGGGGAGCGGTCAAGACTCGCCTCGCACAGACTATAGGTGAGGAGAGTGCACGAGATCTATACCGGAACTTTGTTCTCGATATGCTCTCACAGTTGCAGGGCGGGATCTACCGCCTCATTATCTGCTATCATCCAGAAGATGGCCTTGAGGATGTAAAGAGGATTGTGGGGGAGGGTTACTACTTTCAGCCACAGCGAGGGGATGATTTAGGCCTGAAAATGGAGCAGTGCTTCACTTCTGCCTTCTCCGATGGTTTTAACCGTGCTGTTGTCGTCGGCAGTGATGTGCCAGATTTGCCCGCGGAGTTTATTGACAAATCGTTTGCTGCCCTTGAAGTGTATGATTCTGTTCTCGGACCTTCCCTTGACGGAGGCTATTACCTCATTGGCTTTCAGCGGGATAGCTTTTTGCCGGAGGCATTTCGGGGCATTGAATGGGGAACGGATATAGTTCTGAGGCAGACACTGAATATTTTTCGGGACAATAAGTGCACCGTGCACCTGTTGCCACCCTTAAGAGACATTGATACGCCAGAAGATCTGAAAGCCTTCTTTCAAAAAAATAGGGGCACCCCGAATTGTCCGCACACAATGGCTTTCCTCAACCGATCAAAATTACTCTCCACTAAGGATGAAGGGTAGGGGAGCTCAACTGGTCTCATCTAGCACCCTTCATGAAAAAATGGCACTAAGAAATTGATTTTTCGGAATGAAATGGATAATAATATTCTTCGGTTTCAATGTAAACTACAGGTATTTCAAAAGATGATTAGTGCAATTTTAATGGCAGGTTATAACAACAAGCGTGAAGTGAAAAAGTACAGCCGAACCGTGGCGGAACACTACGGTGAGAAATTTGTAGAGACCGGTTACAAGCCTTTGAGGGAGTTTAAGACCGTTAAGAACGGCAGGCAAGAAAGCAAGCCCCTGATTCAATATACACTTGAAAGGCTTTTTAAGAACGAATTCATTGATGAGATTGTTATTGTCGGCCATCAGATGCTGCTTGAGCAGCGACTGGGCAATCTCATTAAACAATTCAAAAAGCCCTGTTGCATTGTGAACCAGAACTCAAAAATACCTGATGATGTCATCCGCCGTTTCAACATCATCCCTAGAAAAGTTAAGTACAACTCCATAGCGGGGAATTTTATCAAAGGGTATGCGGCCAGCAATGCTTGCGAAGAAAAAAAACATGCATTATTTGTGGCCTCGGATTCACCGTTGACGACGAATGAATTTGTTAATCGTTTCCTTAAAGCGGTTCAACAATATCAGGGCGAATCCGCTATCATTGTCCCGGCAGTACTTATTGATGACAAAAAAGACAAGCTTGGCAGACCACCCCTTCGCCTTCGGAACGACTCACAATTTCAGCTCACCGACAAAAAAGACAGATACGGCAGGCAGGGTTTCAGGCTTTCCTCCTTGATATCTGCAAATCCGCACCGTTTTGATGTGAATATGGCCAACACGGCCTATAGCCTTCGCAAATGGATGATTCCGAATGTTCAACTAAAACTATTTCGGATCACTCACGGTCTGGGATACCCGAATGTGTATTCCAAGTATTTTTTAAGGAAGGATCTGAGCGTAAGTGAAGTGGCGAACATTGTTTCCGAATTCTTCAAGGGCAGGCTTGAATTAATTCCTATGACGGGTGAAGAAGCAACGTATGATTATGATGGTACCGACCGGGAGTACCGCATGATAACAAAGATGCTTAAATCCGATCAGAAGGATACAGTTTAGGGTTAAATAATCGAGGGCAACCGTTAACCCGAACAGGGCAAAATCACAGGCGCCAGTTTCCCCACCCCACCCGGTCTCCGCGCCGCCATACCGGTTTCGTCTTCCACAGTCCGCAAATACGAATCACGGGTTTTCAGATCGCTCAGATCAAATTATCCGATCATACACCCCTTGTTTGCGAATTTGAAATGGTCACAAAAGTCCTAGCCCGGATCCCGCCTTCCGGCGGGAGAACCAAAACAAGGTTTGATTGAAATAGAAATAGGGTAAAGTCTGCTGTTGAGTGTTAACTAACATCTTTTCTATCTCTTTAACGCGGCTCCTTAGTTTACGGTCCTCGGATATTTCTCTTTTCATCGAAATGATGTTGCATAATAAAACAGTATGTGTTAGTTTTGCAACACTTTATATATGGGAGGATTCTATCATGACTGCCGCAGTGCGAATCTCTGACAAGCTGGTTCGGGAGGCCCGACTATTCAGCAAAGTCGATAACAGGTCTGTAACCGGCCAAATCGAACATTGGGCAAGAATTGGGAAGTGTGCCGAGGAAAATCCTGATTTAACCTACGATTTGATCAAGGAAATTCTAATAGGATTGGAAGAGTTGGAGCAAGGAGAATCTTCGGAATACAAGTTTGGATAATGTCCCGTGAGAATCATACAATCTCGATCCTTTGAAAGGAAAATCAAGAAGTTCAAAAAACAAGAAAAAAAGATATTAGACAACCACATCAAGAAAATACAGGATAACCCCAAAATAGGACAAGAAAAGAAGGGGGATCTTCGCAGCGTTTATATTTACAAGTTTAAAATCCGAACCATCGAGTACCTCTTGTCATACCGTTTTGTTGAGGAGGGTCTCGAACTGATAATGATTGGTCCTCACGAAAATTACTACCGAGATCTCAAAACATACCTGAAGAGTAGATAAGAATCCAACAGCTAACCAATCAGTGGAGCTGACGGGAAGAAACTAGAATCTTTTTCGTTAAGGGCCGTGCCGGTTCGATACTCATCAGACCCGCAGCTCACTTCCGCGTTAAATTTCGTATATGGAAGAGTAAGATGTTCTTCGCTTAACCACAGTTTCAGCACGGATTGGCTATTCCGTTGGCGCTTCAAAGCTAGCCGGTTGAGCTGGGCATGGATGTCCTCTTCTTTAGGTCTGTTCAACTTGAAATTTTGTTAAAGCAACTGACGACGGACAACGAGTGACTGAAGGGAAAAATTGTTGCTCAATTTTCCCAAACGAGTAGGCAAATTTTTCTCGTTCACCGCAATTCAGCCCACTAAATTTCTTCTAATTTATTAGAATTATTATAAAATTATTATGGCATGCAATGTGCAGTTGATGATGCTTTGGATTCAGAACACCTCAGGAGGACGGCTCATGGTTCATAAAATGATTCTGGTCGGGGGCGTGATGTTCTTTGTTTTCGTATCGCGTAACATCATCGGGGAGACATCGGCGATCATTAACCTCAAAAGCGGGGTGCTGGTACTAGGTGGGACCCTGATGAGCGCGTTTTTGGCATTTCCCATGAAAACCATCAAGGAGCTCGTCAAAAGCCTCCAAGCGCTTTTACGGAACGACGAGACCGATCACGAGGGCATTGTGAGGCAGATCGTAAATCTCGCCCGCATTGGGCGTATGCATGGGGTCAGGGCACTAGAGGCTGAAGGGAGGAAAGTGGAGCATCCGTTTGTGCGCGAGGGGATTGAGCTGGTTGTGGATGGTTACGATCGGTTTGAGATCCGCAACATCATGGAAAAGGAATACGAGCTCTATTTCTCCTGCAAGGAATCGCAGGTCAATATGCTCAATACACTGGCGAAGATCGCTCCAGTTCTTGGCTTTGTGGGCACAATCATCGGACTCATCGATGTGCTCAGCAACATGGGCGAAGTGGGGGAAATCGGCAAAGGGATGGCCCTCGCCCTGCTCACCACGTTCTACGGTTTGTTGTTCTCGAACTTTCTCTTTCTGCCATTGGCCAAAAGATGCTCAGAATACAACAGGGCAGAAGCTTCGCTGCTCAACATCATACTGGAAGGGATCATGGATATTTGCGAGCAAAAGAACTCCCACGCCATCTCGTATAGGTTGGAATCATATCTTGGCCTTGGAGATTCAGAGAGCAAGGATGATCTTGAAACGTCTTTACAGAGTGAGGACTATGTCCTCCAATTTCCTCTAAAGGAAGTCTTGCTGGGAAAATAAGATGGCCAAGCTCGATAGGGAAGAACTCAGGCGGCGTCTCGAGTTCTCCGAGCGCAAGAGAACCCTTCTTCAGAAGATGTTCAAACGGCGGACTGTGGATGAGGACACCTTTCTCTGGAGCATGGCCGACCTGATGACGCTGCTTCTCATTTTTTTCATCCTGTTTTACTCACATATGGTGAACAAATCGGTTAAGCCAAAGGATCATTCTCCCCAGGATCAATCATTGCTGCAAATCGAGAAACCCTCCTTTTGGCGAGATCTAACCAAGGCGAAAAGCTCCATTGTGCCTCCATTAGCTAAGGCCCCACAACCTGTGTCTCGCTATGAATATGAAGAGCTGAAGACGAGAGAAAAGGAAAAGGAGAAAACCATTGAGGAGCTGAAGCGCGAGGTCTTGAGCACCTTGGAGGAAAGTGAACGGAGAGAGTTCTCCGTTCGCTGGGATCAGAGCCGTCTCGTCCTCGTCCTGGGAGAGCGAATTACATTCAGGGTTGGCGAGGCGGAACTGCTGGTGAACTTTCAACCGGCTTTGAGTCGCATTGCTGACTTCATTGCCCATAAAGAGGGATACGAGGTTGTCGTCTTAGGGCACACTGACGACACACCCATTCACAACTCCCAATTTCCTTCCAACTGGGAACTCTCCGCAGCGCGAGCCGTCGAGGTGGGGAAGTTTTTGATTAAAAACGGTGTGAGACCCGAGCGGGTGTCAATCCAGGGATACTCGGAGTATCGCCCCCTGCATGAGAATACCACTCCCGAAAATAGGCAGGCCAACCGGAGGGTGGAAATTACGCTGATCAAGGAAGAAGGTAGCGAACCGTCTTCATGATTTTTAGACACAGGGCGCCTGCGTCGACACACGCAGAGTGAGTGGAAGGTCATGTCAACAGCCTGCCAAGGCACCGTCCCTTCAGCTATCACAGCTATCAGGTAAAAGGTGCTTCAGGGAGAATAGTAGATTATTGCCCCTTTGATTTCATTTCATGTCCGCCAAATTTGTTGCGCATGGCAGCGAGCAGTTTGGCTGCGTAACTATCCCTCTGACGGCTGACAAAACGCATGAGCAAAGAGAGGGTAATAACCGGTGCCGGGACATCGAGGTCAATGGCATCGGCTACGGTCCAGCGACCCTCGCCGCTGTCCGCCACCCAAGCTTTGATGCCACTCAAGTCCTGATCTTCAGTCAGGGCCTCGGCAGTCAAATCCAGCAGCCAGGAACGGACCACACTCCCATAACGCCAGATTTCCGCAATCTGATGCATGTCCAGGTCAAACTCCGCCTTGGTTTTCATTATGTCAAACCCCTCGGCATAGGCTTGCATCAGGCCGTATTCGATGCCGTTGTGTACCATCTTAACGAAATGACCGGCACCGTGAGGGCCAACATGGCCCCAGCCCTTGTCCTTGCCAGGGGCCAAGGTCTCAAAAATGGGCCGGAGCTCTTCAACGACGGATTTCTCCCCGCCGACCATCATACTATAGCCCTCAGATAGCCCCCATATTCCGCCGCTGGTTCCCACATCTACAAGGTGAAGTCCTTTGTCTTTGAGCATGGCGGCACGGCGTACGGAATCTTTATAGTTACTATTTCCACCATCGATGATGATATCCCCTTGTTCAAATACTTCAAAAAGGCCTTGAATAGTCTTTTCTGTTGGGTCCCCGGAGGGCACCATTACCCATGCAATCCGTGGTTTGGGAAGCTTACCTTTTAACTCATCGAGACTGCGGGCTCCTTCGGCACCCTCAGTCTTTGTACGCTGAATAGCGGTTTCGTTCAGGTCATATGCAACGATACGATGGTTGCCCCGCATCAGGCGGGTGGCCATGTTCACACCCATCCGGCCTAAGCCAACCATTGCCAGTTCCATAGTGAGCCTCCTTTCCTGCCTCTTCTATTTCTTTATACTTGCCCGAAGCGCTGCCACATTTTGAGCAACAGTTCCTTTCTCGTTATAAATGCTTGAGCCAGCAACCAGCACCGTGGCCCCAGCCTTTACGACCAGGGGCGCCGTAATTGTGTCAATGCCACCATCTACAGCAATAGGGTTACGGTAGCCGCCCTCATCCAATATCTGGCGCAAGTGGGAGATCTTGCTGAGTTGACTCTGGATGAACTCCTGTCCACCAAAGCCTGGGTTGACTGTCATAACTTGTATGATGTCCGCCAATTCGAGTACTTCTTCTAATACGTTCAGGGGCGTTGCTGGGTTAATTGCCACTCCCGCTTCTATCCCAAGCTCTCTGATCGTCTGTAGCACACGGTGCAGATGTGTGCAGGCTTCCTGGTGTACAAACAGGCGATCTGCCCCTGCGTCGGCAAATTCCTTGAGATAGCGCTCTGGTTCAACAATCATCAGATGCACGTCCAGTGTCACGTTTACCACGTTACGGAGTGCTCGGACAATGCCTGGCCCAAAGGTGATGTTTGGCACAAACTGCCCGTCCATAACGTCCACCTGGATTCCCTCAACCCCAGCGGTCTCAGCCTCACGTGCCTGTTCCTCCAGGCGTGTGTATTCAGCAGACAAAATAGAGGGTTCAATCGCGATCATCACATTCTCCTTTCTTCGTCAGTATCACTTGGTGCGCTCGATATGGCGAACTCCTTCGGCGCCGGCAATAATCAAATCGGTAGCAAGACCGAGGAATAACCCATGTTCCACGATACCGGTGCGCGCGTTTAATTTGGCAGCCAATTCCGCGGGCTGCAATAGAGGACCAAACTGGCAATCCAGAATCATGTTGCCTTGATCAGTGGTAAAGGTTTTTTTATTCTCATCTTGACGGAGCTTCACATCGGCACCTAAGGATTCAAGGTATAGGGCCTGCGTGCGCCAGCCAAAAGGCACAACTTCTACAGGCACTGCCCACCGGGTGCCAAGCGCAGGGGAGAGTTTGGACTCGTCTACAACGATGATCTCACGGCGGCTGGCCTGGGCAATAATCTTTTCCCGTAAAAGGGCGCCACCGCCTCCCTTGATGAGATCAAGGTTTGGGTCCACCTCATCTGCCCCATCAATAGTCAAATCGATGACCGGATGTTCCTCGAGGGTTGCCAGTGGGATACCGACGTGCTGGGCTTCTTTTTCTACCTGGATCGAGCACGGCACACCGAGAATGTTTTTCAGCCCCCCTGCCTGGAGCAATTCCGCAATGCGTCGCACAGCGAAGATGGTCGTAGTGCCGTGGCCGAGACCGACCACCATACCGGGTTTAACAAATTCCACTGCCCGCACCGCGGCTTGTTCCTTGAGGTTTTGGGTGTTTTTGTTCACCTTGTGTGCTCCTTAGTCCTTCGATTCATAAGTTCGGTGACGAACTTATTTACTCAGAACTTAGTGCTGCCCTCGGCCATGAGCTCGGGCCGAATGGAGTGAGCAATGGTGTTTATCATACTTGTAAGAATACGTCACCGTATTTGCGAATCGAAGCACTTAGTCGTTTTTTCGTACTGAAAACATGTCTTGTACTAGAGCGATGAGCGTGTCTGGATCGTCCACAACCCAGCGCTCATCAAGAAGCTTTTCTGTATGCATCCTCTCACCACCTCCTTGAAGGCCTCGACTAGTTCTGCTTCAGTGAGATTGTGCGGGCAAAGCTCAACGACTGCATGCGCGTATGAGAGGGCTTTGAGACGCTCCGTTTGGACCAATGTGCTATCCAGGTCAAAGAGCATGGCGCGAATCATAGGACAACCTCCCCCTAGACAAAATAGAGAGCAGTGAAAGGAGGGTGGCCCCAACCACGCCAGAGGCCGTAGCTACAGTGGCGATGACCACCGCAGCGGGAAACATGTACCAGTATTCCACGGTCATGCGAGCACCCCTGCAAAGCGTTTCAACCCGGCGACGACATTTTTCCCCAAATGAAAGCGAATTATCTTTCGACCACGATTCAACAGTGCCTTCCGGTCCCCCATTGCCTGAGCAGCCTTGAGCACACCAAAGCTGATGGATGAGTCGGGTGATCCTGCTTGTTCAGGAATGGAGGCGTCTCGCGGCTCAGCATCAGTAAACTGGATAAAGAGGCCATTGCCCGCATCACCCTTATGAAGCTGACCGGTAGAATGGAGGAACCGGGGCCCATAGCCAACCGTTGTTGCCAGTCGAAGTCGGTCGCGCACCCTCAGTCGGAGGTTTTGTAGGGCTGCACTTGTTTCCACTGTTGGTTGAATGTATGCCTGGAGTGCAACGTATGAGCCCGCTTTGGCCTGCTTGATAAAGGTGGTGAGTGCCTCTTCCGGAGTGCTCCCTTGCACGTCACCGTAAACGGCAATGTCATCCTCCTCTAAGGATGGTGTTTCGGCAGGAAGCGACCCCTTTTCTTTGTATTCAGCAGTTATCTCCCGCGCCAGTATCTTGGCCGCTTCCACATTGGGCTGGTCAAAAGGATTGATACCCAAACAATGGCCAGCCACAGCAATCGCCATCTCCCACAGGAAGAATTGTCCACCGAGGTCGTAGCGATCACGCGGAAACAGTCGTACTACTGGAAGTTCAGCTCTTTCAAGTTCGGCTATCGCAGCGTCGTGCGTTTCATCGCCATCTAAACGTACGTGCACAAAGACGCGGTCCTTGCCGTAGACGGCGGGCGGACCCACCGGCTCCCCCACTACCGGCAAGATCCCTTTTTCCTCCTTACCGGTGCTCTCGGCAATGAGCTGCTCCACCCAATCAGCGAAGCCCGCAATTTGGGGTGAGGTAACCAAGGTCACCTTGTCTCTGCCTTCCTTGTTCAGTTCACCCAGCACAACCCCAAGCCGAGCCCCGTTATTGTTATCTGCAACAGGGCAATTACATCCCTCGGAATTGCATACCGCTGTCATGGCTCGGTCGAGCAGAGTTGGTATATCTACACCTATCAGTGCTGCAGGCACCAGGCCAAAGTAGGAGAGAACTGAGTAGCGCCCACCGATATTGGGATCGTTCAGAAAGGTGGCACGGAAGTTGTGGTCGGCAGCGAGATCAACCAAAGGAGTGCCAGGGTCGGTGATGGCAATAAAGTGGTCTCCAGTCTTATCCGGGCCCAGGGCATCGCTCACCCAGTTGTAGAAAAATTTAAAAAAGGAAAGAGTCTCAACGGTTGTACCGGACTTTGTGGATACAACAAAGAGGGTTCGGGAGGGATCGAGCCGTTCAGCATGAGCCAGCACTGCTCCCGGATCGGTGGTATCGAGAACGGCCATGTCTACAAAGCCCTCTTTTACGCCAAAGGTGTTTCGAAAGACTTCCGGTGCAAGGCTGGAGCCGCCCATTCCCAGCAGTAGACCATGAGTGTAGCCATCGCTCCGCACACCATCGGTCAGCTCTTCCAGTCGTTTAACGCTGTCGCCCATCACCTCGGCACTGTGAAGCCAGCCCAAACGGTTCGTGATCTCCGCCGACTCCGGTTTCCAAACGGTATGGTCGTGCGCCCAGATGCGCGACATCACCTGTTTGTCTCTCAACTCCGCCAATTCCCTTTCGAAAGCGCCTTGATATGAGCCGAGACTGAATGCGGCATCCTGTCGGCCGGTTATCAGCTGTTTTCGCTTCTCCCTAATGCTCGCCATCAGATTGTTGAAGGACTTCTCAAAGGCGGCAACACCATCCTCCTGTAATTGCTGCGTGATGGTATCGATGTTTATACCCAGATCGGATAAGCGGACGAGGTCAACCTGTGCATTCTCAAGGCCCTCGTGCAAAGTTAGTCCGACCTGTCCGTGGTCAAGGAAGGCCTGCAGAGTACCTGGCGGCACTGTATTGACTGTGTCTGGTCCAATCAGGCTATCCACGTAAAGCGTGTCAGAATAGCTGGGATTCTTGGTTCCAGTACTCCCCCAGAGCACGCGCTGCTTCCGTGCTCCATGAGCGGCAAGCCGCTCCCAGCGGTCGCCGGTAAAGATCTCTTGGAAACGCGCATAGCAAACCTCAGCGTTAGCAATGGCTATCTTTCCCTGGAGTTCGGAGTGTCCGGTTTTATCGAGCACCAGGTCGACTGCGGTGTCCACACGACTCACAAAGAAAGAGGCCACTGATGCAACAGAAGACACATCTCCGCCGGCTGCAAGTCGCCCTTCGAGACCGGAAATATATGCCTCCGCCACCCCCAGATAGTGTTTCAATGAGAATATCAGGGTGACATTCACGTTGACACCCTCACCGATGAGGGTCTGAATTGCTGGAATGCCAGCGTGGGTGGCCGGTACCTTTATCATTACATTGGGCCGATCCAGTCGCGTAAAGAGACGCCACGCCTCTTTAACAGTGCCATCGGTATCAAAGGCGAGTGCAGGATTGACCTCTAGGCTGACATACCCATCAAGTCCTCTGGTTTTCTCGTAAACAGGGAGCAGCACGTCGGCAGTGCGCCGGATATCATCAAGAACCAACTCCTCGTAGATTTCCGTGTCTGTCTTGCCTTTCTCCACCAGGTCTTTCAGGGTTTCGTCGTAATCGACACTGCCTGCAATTGTCTTATCAAAGATCGTAGGGTTTGAGGTAACCCCGCGAAGACCTATTTCGATCAGCGCCTGCAGATCTCCCGACGTGATGAAAGACCGGCGTATGTAATCAAGCCAGATGGCCTGGCCCAGTTCTGCTAATTCGTGAAGTTTTACCATTTTGACTCTCCTTTGGAATTGACGCTATCCTTCCCGCACTGTAATTTACAGGCCCATACACAGAAATGCAGCGTTCTTTCTCTCGCGGCTTACTCATCCGGGGGCTTTTGGATAAATCCCGGTGAGGAATGCTCTAATTGTGCCCTTTTTGGGGTGCACTAAGTCCATGAATTATCCAGGCCGGCACAGGAATAGTGATCAATTTCTCTATTTTGCCTTTAATAACTCTTTGGCGGCCTGAGCAACATGCTCAGTAGCGATGCCGAACTTTTCATAGAGGACCGAAGCGGGGGCGCTGGCCCCAAAACTATCCATACCGATTACCGTTCCCTTCAGCCCTACGTAGTGCTCCCATCCCAGTTTGATACCCGCCTCTACAGCAACCCGGGCCTTTATTCCCGGCGGTAACACCGAGTCTCGATACTCTGTAGGCTGGCGGTCAAAGAGCTCCCAGCTGGGCAGGGAAACGATCCTGGCAGCGATGCCTTCAGCAGCCAATCTCTTGCCTGCCTCAAGGGCAATGTGTGTCTCAGAACCCGTTCCGATCAGGATCACCTCGGGTATATCCGTGGCTGATTCCCAGAGCACATACCCTCCCCGTTGCAAGGCTTCTGCGTGCTGGCATTCGGTTCGATCTAACACAGGCACGCCTTGCCTGCTGAAGATGATGGCGGTAGGTCCGTCAGTCTTGAGCAGGGCCATACGCCATGCTTCCACGGTCTCCGCGGCGTCGGCCGGACGGATAACAGTCAGGTTGGGAACAGCACGCAGGTTCATCATTTGCTCTATGGGCTGGTGCGTAGGGCCGTCCTCACCGAGGCCAATACTGTCATGGGTGAAGATGTAGATGATGCGAATTCTTGAGAGTGCTGCCAGACGTATGGGCGGACGCATGTAGTCTGAGAACACCAGGAACGTGGCTGTATAAGGTATGATCCCCCCATGGCGAGCCATACCCACACTTATTGCTCCCATGGCATGCTCGCGCACGCCAAAGTGCACGTTGCGCTCCCCATAGCCCCAGCCGCCTCCGACCAGACCTTGCACTCCCTCGGGCGAGGTCTTTGGGGACTGAAAATCGCCGAAGCCTTTAAGCCAAGAGAAGGTTGAAGGGTTGAGGTCGGCTGAGCCGCCCATGAGCTCGGGAATCTTGGGAGCAAGAGCCTGCAAGACTGTCTCGGAGGCCTTGCGGGTCGCTATACCTTTGGAGTCGGGTTGAAAGGTGGGGAGGTCTGCATCCCAGCCAATAGGCAGCTTGTCGCTCATTCTTCGCCTGAATTCGGCTGCCGGCTCTGGAAAGACATGGGCGTACCGAGAGAGAGCCGCTTCCCATTCTGCTTCCCTGGTTTTGCCCTCCATGAGTGACCTCCGAAAATGTTCCAGCACATCCTCCGGTATTAAGAATTCTGGCTCAGTGGGCCAGCCGAGGGTCTTTTTGGCTGCCAGGAGTTCGTCCTGGCCAAGAGGTGAACCGTGGGTGGCAAAGGTGCCTTGCTTGTTGGGGGCACCGTAGCCAATGATGGTCCGGACGCAGATAAGAGATGGTCTGGATGACTCCTCTCTTGCAGCATTAAGTGCAGCATCAATGGCAGCGAGGTCATTCCCATCGTCTACACGCTGGACGTGCCATCCATATGCCTGGAAGCGTTTTCCCACATCCTCAGTGAAGGTGAGGGCAGTGGAGCCAGCGAGCGAGATGTGGTTGTCGTCGAACAGCACGATCAATTTGCCAAGGGCAAGGCTCCCCGCCAGCGAACAGGCCTCAGATGCCACTCCTTCCATAAGATCGCCATCACTGGCGATAACATAGGTGAAGTGATCGACAATGGTGTGGTTGGGTCGATTGAACCGTGCTGCAAGATGGGCCTCGGCGAGTGCCATGCCAACGGCATTACTGATTCCCTGACCGAGAGGGCCCGTAGTCACCTCCACTCCCGGGGTAATATGGCTCTCCGGGTGGCCGGCCGTTTTGCTGCCCCACTGGCGGAAGGATTGCAGTTCTGAGAGGGGCAGTTCATAGCCGGTGAGATGCAGAAGGGCATAGAGCAGCATGGAGCCATGTCCTGCTGAGAGGATAAAGCGATCTCGATCCGGCCATGTAGGATCAGAGGGATTGTGTTTCAGATGCTGTGTCCACAGCACATAGGCCATCGCAGCCGCCCCCATCGGCATACCGGGGTGGCCTGAATTGGCTTTCTGTATAGCATCTGCGGCAAGAAAACGAATGGTGTTGATGCATTTTTGGTCACGCGTAGCTTGGTCACTCATCACAGTTCCTCCTTTCAGGCTCAATCTAACTCGTGGGAAAACTCTAACCCATGGGAAGCCGCGCCAATGAGTGCGATCTTCGGGTTTATAATAACATGTACTGGTATGCTGGCTACCAGACCTGAAAAACGTCCTTTTTGAGTAAAACCTTCCAAGAAAATCTTGCTCTCCAGTGCAGGCATAATGCGTGGCGGGATGCCACCGCCGAGGTAGACTCCCCCGGTTGCCAGTACCTTGAGCGCCAAATTTCCCGCCTCCGCTCCAAGAACTGAAACAAAGATCCTGAGTGTGGTACTACAGAGTTCGCATGGTCTCTCTGCGTCAAGTGCCGCATTAACAATAACAGGGGTTGGGTCATCTGCAGAGCTAAGCTGGTCAGCCAGCCAGGCCGGCTCAAGGGCATAACCCCGGTCCCTGAGAAAGGCATATATATTTGGCATCCCATGGCCAGAGCAGATTTGCTCATAGCTCACGTGTTCCAGGGTTTCATGAAGATATTGCAAGAGATCGATCTCCACGGTGTTGGTGGGCGCAAAATCGCTGTGCCCGCCTTCTGAAGAGTGCACTCGATAACGCATCCCATCCCAGGTGAGGAATGCCTCCCCGAGACCGGTGCCCGGCGCAATCACAGCCATAGCCCCTCCGGGGATTGCCGTTCCTTCATTGAGGGTGTGCAGGTCCCCAGATTCTAATAGTGGCACGCCGTAGGCAATGGCCTCCAGATCGTTAAATAGATGCACAGACCTCAGCTTGAGCATCTCTTCCAATTGTGTCTCGTCAATTACCCAAGGCAGGTTAGTAATCTTGGATTTACCCTTGACAACAGGCCCGGCAACACCGAAGCTGGCACAGTCTATGTTCACTGTCACCTGCTTCAAGAACGTACTTATAAGCGCTTCTAGGCTGTGGTACTCGCCGCTTGGCAAGGTAGCCTCGATGAGTGGCTCTCGCGGTCCCTTCTCAATTGAGTAAATGCCCAGATTGGTCTTGGTTCCACCGATGTCACCAGCAAGAAGCATGGTTACCTTCTTTCAATCTGAGATATGCTCGCTGGCTTGCCTTTATCTGATACGCTCGAGGCCGAGCAGCAGACTATTCCATCCTTTGATCTCTTGGGTTTCCGCAAACCAGCGCAATGTAGTCGAGAACTTAAACCTGGCCTCAGGTCTTAATGGCCCCACTTCAGGTGAAACCCATGCCCGCGGTACAGGCGTAGCAGTGATCTCCCACCGCAATGGTACTACCGGGCTCTGGTGGCCCGGGCATCTCTGAAACGTGGATTTTTCTTCCACTCATGAAAAGCCCCTTTGCCAGGTTGAAATCGCAGTCATAAAGATATCCATCCCATGATACTGAGACTAGGGTTCTACACATGACCCTCTCAACGGCACACGGATTAAAACTCGAAACAAGTCTTCGCATGTATGGTTCGTAGTTTCCTGACTGCTGAAGCCATTGGAGAAACCTGCCTAGGGGGACGTTGG
>CP070673.1:3904281-3912109 GCA_020351915.1 Deltaproteobacteria bacterium | reverse complement strand
GTTACCTTTCCAGCATCATTTTTGGCCTGGATAGGGCAACTGAGGAAGATGCCCTTCACCTGAGAGATCTCATAACAGCAACGGGAATTAAGCACTATCTCATTCAGTGGAACGATGGGCCTGGTTTCAGCGGTATTTACCAACAGCTGAACGAGGCAGGGTTCAACATTAGCGAGCCGGGCAAAGGCAAAAACATGTTTATCAGTTTCGGTATTGCCATTGCCCTGGGCGCTGAGTCTATCGGACTGATCGACGCAGACATACGGACCTTTAGGCAGGTACAGCTGGATCGGCTTTTTTATCCAGTCGTAGTTCTCAATTACGACTTTTCAAAGGCCTACTATGCCCGAATATCTGAGAGGGGAGAGATTTATGGTCGAGTAAAACGGCTCCTCCTTGATCCCCTTTTGCTTTCCCTCAAAAGGAAATTTACGGAAAGCAAGGAGGAAAAGATGCTGCGCCTCATAGACTTCCTCTTAGGCTTTAATTATCAACTCTCCGGTGAGGTTGCCTTTCATGTGGACCTTTTAAGAAAGATGCGCTTTGCCACTAATTGGGGTGTAGAGATCTTTACCTTGATCGAGGTCTACCGCAAGGCCTCCTCTCCTGCACAGGTCATGTTTGCCGAAGAACCCTTTGATCACAAACATCAGGAGACCTCACCAGGAGACCAGGACAAAGGCCTCAATCGAATGGCAATTGACATTGTAACCACCTTGATGAATGCACTGATTATTGAAGAAGGCCTGGAAATCTCCGATACCTTTTTTCGGGATTTGGCCATTACCTACCAAGCTGTGGCTGAAGAACAAATCAAGAAATACTCTGATGATGCGAGCTTCAGTAATCTGAAATACGACCGTGACGCCGAGGAATTCCTTGTCAAGAACGTCTTGCACAATTCAATCCTTGAAGCCGGCGAAGCTCTCACCGCTCCATACAGGATGACGGAGAGGTTTTTAAGATTTGTCAATTCATATTCCGAGTTTAGACCATTTCTTGAAAAGGGCCTCGCTGAAACCATCCTAGAGGTGGAGCGTAAGACACGGGGTAGTATCTTCGAGATGCCCCAAACCGTTTCGTGGGAGCGAGTATCGAATAAGCTACCTCGAATCTTTTATGATCTAGTTGAAGTGGTTGAAAATGAAAAAAGGCGTTTTTCCTGAACAAGGGCAAAACGCATTCTTATCTCAAACCACTTCGTTTCGAATTCTTCTTTGATTTCCATGACACACCTGGATATATACCACCACCTTGTCTCTATCACTCTACCCGCACCCTTGATATCAGCCTTTTTCTCGACAACAACATACCTAAAGTTGTACAATAAAATTCCGAAACATTAGTCTAGACTGTTTCCCCGAGAACAGAAGGAACAAGTATGCATCTTTTTGCTATTATAACCAACCTGCGATTCCAGGATGTTTTGGATGTCCTATTTCTTTCGGTGTTAGTGTACCACCTATATCTCTGGTTTTGGGGGACAAAGGCCTTCAAGGCCCTCGTAGGTCTGCTGGCTCTGGGGATCGTTTTCACCCTTGCTCGATTCTGGGGCCTGTTCCTAACTACGTGGGTATTTCAGATACTCTGGCAGGTCTTGATCGTGCTTATCATTATCCTCTTTCAATCGGAGATCCGCCAAGTCCTTGAGAGGGTCAATCCCCTTCAAATGATTGGACTGCGCACCTTTCCGAAGTCAGCGGATTGGATACCAAACTTCGTGACAGGAGTCTTCTCGTTAGCCAAGCAAAAGATCGGAGCCCTTATAATCTTCGAGCGCTTGGACTGGGTGGAGGAATTGATCACTGGAGGCGTTCCGCTGGAAGGTCAGCCGTCCTCTGAGATCCTGCTAAGTATTTTTCAAAAAGAATCTCCACTACATGACGGCGCCGTGCTGATCCGAAAAGGAAGAGTCGCCAAGGTAGCCTGCTATCTCCCTCTGAGTTCTGCCGAGGGGCTCCCGAAGCAATGGGGCACCAGGCACAGGGCTGCCTTAGGTCTTTCCGAGCGTTGCGATGCCTGGGTAATAGTCGTCTCGGAGGAACGCGGAGGGATTTCCCTAGCTCGGGGTGCACAAATCATACCAGTGAAAGACCGCGAAGAGCTTTCCAATCTGGTGCAAAAGGCTATTACACCCCCTGCTGCTTCTGGCATAACCTGGTGGGAGAGGACCCGCGCTCTCATTGTCCGCCGATGGCCCCTGAAGATAGCAACCCTGGGTTTGGTCTGTGTGTTCTGGCTGTTGCTTGCGGGGCAACAGAATTTTGAGGTAGATATAACCGTTCCGCTTGAGATAAAGAACCTGCCCGCCAAAATGGAAATTGTGGGCCCAGTAAATCCAGAAGTTCGTATCACCGTTCGAGGGCTTCGAAAGGACGCCAGCACCGTAAACAATAGGAACGTTCATGCCGAAATCGATCTCTTTAGGGCTGCTGTTGGCAACAGGATCTTTCGGATTACCCGCGATCAGATCGATCTTCCTAACGATAGAGTCAACATCGTTCATATCGAACCCCCTCAGATGGAGTTCAAGTTAAAAGAAGGCACAAGTAAAGACTAATCTCTAACGGACGGGCCGCTCAAATAAGAGCCCTATTCCTTCTCCAGAGCCACAATTCGCTGAATCCTTAGCAGCTGGTTTCTTTACGATGATGATTAAGGATGCAATTTGCCCTGTGGGTTTCTGAACATTTGACAGGAGACTTTCAAAGGGAGGGAATCGCGACATTCTTGGAGTGGCTCAAGGGTCACGCAAAGCTTTTTGATGATTCTGGAAAAGATCTAATAGAGGAAGGAAAGGTTCATGAACTACGATACGGCGCTCAGAGGCTATACTTCGAAGAGGATTGAAGAAATAGAATCTGCGGATATATTGGTGGGCATTCCCTGCTACAACAATGAGAAAACCATCGCTCACGTAATCCAGATGGTCACACATGGCCTCGCCAAGCACTATAAGGACAAGAGAAGTGTGATTCTCATCGCCGATGGCGGTTCCACTGATGATACCAGGGAAGTGGCAAAAGAGTTTGAAATCAAGCCATGGCAAGAGAAGATCACCTCTATTTATCGAGGACCTGCTGGAAAGGGTTCGGCCTTTCGGTCCTTGTTTGAGGCGGCCAAGCGCCTCAAGGTCAAGGCCTGTACGGTTGTGGACTCAGACCTGCGATCCATCACCAGCGATTGGGTGAAGTATCTGCTCGAGCCGATTCTGGAGAAGGATTACCAGTTCGTTTCCCCTGTGTATTCGCGCTACAAATATGATGGAACCATCACCAATAACATTGTGTACAATCTAACCCGGGCCCTTTACGGGCTTCGCATTCGCCAGCCCATCGGAGGGGACTTCGCTTTTGTCGGTGAGCTAGCAGCACACTACACCGAGCAAGAAGTCTGGGATACGGACGTGGCCCGTTATGGCATAGACGTTTGGATGACCACAAATGCCATCACCAACAACTTCAGAATCTGCCAGTCAAATTTAGGGGTGAAAATCCACGATGCCAAGGACCCAGCCGAATCTCTTGGGCCCATGTTCCGCCAGGTAGTCCATACCCTCTTCGTACTCATGGAGCAGCACGAGGCGGTGTGGAAGGCAGTCAAGGGCAGTCGCACCGTGCCACTGTTCGGGCTTCAGGAGTTCAAAGAACCAGAACCGATCAAGGTTGATCTCGACCGGTTGGTAACGGAGTATAAGACCGGCTTTCGGCAGTTCAGAAGCCTCTATCAGGATATAGTCTTCCCTGATTGCTTTGAGGAGCTCAAAAGATGCGCAGGCGAGGCCAAGACCAAGTTTGTCATGCCGGTCACGACCTGGGTTCAGGTGCTCTACGAGACGGCCGCAACGTTCCACCACTGGACCCATAACCGCACCCAACTGGTCAACCTGGTTACCCCTCTGTACCTGGGGCGCGTGGCCTCCTTCATAAACCAAACCAAGAAAATGAGCTCAAGCCAGGCCGAACAGGTGGTTGAGGAGCAGGCGCAGGTCTTTGAGGATCACAAGGATTATCTGATACAGATTTGGGACAAGAAAACCAAGTAGGGACTTTGATGGCTCAAGCAAGCTCACGAGAAGCTTCTGGCAATCACCAGTGGGGTTCGTTCCCGATGCGCTGGCCCTTTACCTCGAGGGTGTCGCTAACTACCAGAAAAGCATCGGGATCAATATTCTGAACCAGCTGCTTGAGTCGGGATAACTCCCGGAACGTTATGACCGTGTATAAGATCTGCTGCTCCTGGCCCGTGTATCCCCCCCGACCGCTAATAACTGTCACACCCCGTTGGATCTTCTCTTGGATTTCCTGGGAAATCTTATCCCATTGAGGCGAGATGACGTATACCGCTTTCCTCTGGCTCAGGCCAGTCACTACCATATTAACCATGGAGGAGCTTACGTATAGATATACTAGGGTATACAGGGCCATCTCAAGAGAGAAGAGCACAGCCCCAGCCGCCAGCACTAGGGTGTTGAAGGCCAGAATGCTAGAGCCTAAGCGGATAGAGAAACGTTTCATGAGGATAATCGAGAGGATATCCAGCCCGCCTGCTGAGCCCAAAGACCTCAAAATAATCCCTGACCCTACTCCCATTATGATGCCAGCCAAAAGGGCGCTCAAGAGCATATCATACACAGGCAATGAAATGGAGGTCCATGCCAGAGCAGCGGAGAAGATCAAAAGCCCTGCGATGCTATAAAGAAAAAAACGGCGGCCCACGAACATCCACCCCAAGGCATAGAGAGGTATATTGAGAACAAAATAAAGCACCGCTACTGGCAGGGAGGGGACAAGGTAATGAATTACAAGGGCCACCCCGGTAAAACCGGCACCAAAGAAGCGGTGGGGAATCAAGATCCCGTTTATAGCAACGGCACATAGCCAGCTGCCTAGGGCAAGAAGCCCCAGGTTCCAGAACACCGTCTTTATAACACCCCGTGCAGATTTCCAAGACCGGGAAAGCATCTCCATTTCCTCCTGACTGTCTCGCATGTTTTGCCGTCAAAGCACAATTCAGAATCCGTGTCAATCATAATAGGAATCTCAGAGCCACGTAATAAGGATGCTCACCTGATAGGGCTCCCAATAGGGCGTGAAATGAGTCTGGCAATTCCTGAATCAGGCTGGACTGAGGGCCTTGGTCCTTGAGTGTTTACCCCATGCACAGCTCGCTCTCTCCAAAAAAGTAAGCTGTCTCAGGAAACCTTTTTGAAGGTATGAGCACCTAACGCAGGAGGGGAGATATCCATGAGACCGCCTGTCCGGTATCAGGTCATGTTCTAATAGATAAAATGAGGGATTCATGTATGTTCTGCATAATTGTTTGCCCTGTTTTGACCAGGACCCTATTTTCCCTCACTGAACAAGTCCTTTAAAAACTTCAGTGAACCATACGCAATAAGTTTATCCCCGCTCTGGATCGTTTCAGCCGATTTAGGAATAGGAATCCACGCTTTGCCGCGTTCTATCCCCAAAACCAATATTCCTTTCTCCGTTAGTTTATGTTCCGCAACGGAGCCGCCGACTAATGGTGAGCTTTCTGTTACCATTACCCGGACAAGTCCATAGCCCTCGATGAGATGCAACAGGTCTTCTGTTACCCCTTCCTCGAAGACGCCGGATTTTGCAAACTTATCTTCAATGAAGCTCTCCCACCTCCTGATAAAACCCCGATGCGTCGCCAGCTTATAGATCAAGACTATCCCAGCCAAAAGCAGTAGAATGTCAATGGGCAAATGATACCCCTTACTGGTAACCAGAGAAGATGTTGCGGTCACAACAACCATCACAATCCCCGCATTACCCAAAATCATGAGCCACGAAACAATCCGCCTTCTCTTGGGATGGTTGATGACGGATTCCGCTTCCCTTGTGGTAAAACCTGTTCCCGAAAATGCCGACAGAGCCTGAAACTTCGCCCTCTTCTCATCCAGTCCTGTCATCATCAAGGCAATGGCGGCAGTTCTTATTATCAGAAAGGAAATGAAAATCACCAGCAGCGTGGGTAAGAGAAAATATAGACCGCTCATCTTTCTTAACCTACCTCCTCCAAGAGTTTTGTGTATGCGTATAACGCCTCAATTCTCTTGCTTCCCTAAAACGTATTTCTAAAGTCTAGTCTCGGAACGCTTTCACTCACGCAACGATCGCCCTCACAGGCCACCCCTCTCCATCCTTTCCTGTTCGATGGCGATTACCGGTCAGCTTCAAAACAGTTCACCCAGCCACAAAGCCCATCAGCATTTTTAATGGTGTCAGAACAACCTGAGCAACCAGTGTGTTTGGAATAAGAATAATGAGGAATAGAGTTTCCGGGATTACGAAAACAACGAGTTAGGGTTTCACGATGAACCCTTACGAAAGATCCACTCTCTATGCATCACTCTGAATCTGAAAGCACAGTACCTCACTCAGGCAGGAGGCTTGTCCAGGTCTAAGAACCGATATGGGGTTCTGCAGCTTATTGAAATAGGCAGGGTGATCGAACATAGGCGAGCGCAGATCTATCCCTCCATACGTCAACGTACCCTGCCACTTGGAGTCAGCAAAATCCGCACCGGTCGGGACCATGCTTGGGGCAAAAATACTACTGCCTTACCTATTCGCCCTACTCTTTTTCTGCAGGTTCTTCTGTCTTGATTTTACCAGCAGCCTTTTCTAGTGCAGTTGCCACTTTTTGCCTGAGATCCGCCTCACCCTTCTTAAGTTCAACGATCCTGGCCTTGAGAGCAGCAATATCCTCCTCTGCAGTTCGTCCTGCCCTATCGTAAGCGAGGAGCGAAACAATGAGGGCAATAACCGCTATGATAAGGGCCAGAAAACTCATAAATCCCCCACGCCTTTTCCTCTCTACTTCAGCCATTGCACACCTCCTTTCTTCGACAAAAAAGTCCTTTACCGTGAACAAATTAACATTAAGGTTCGACCCAACGCAACCGCTTCTCTTTCGTTTCCTATTCTCGCTTCTCGGCCCTTGGTGCTTGCTTTCTCGTTGGAGCTCTTCTCTTCGCTCCGGTCTTCGGCGCTCCTTTTTCGTCTTCAGCTCCTCTTATTGCCCCCTCCATCCTATCCAGGATGTCGGCCGTCTTATCACGCAAGGAATCGGTTGCCTTAACAATTGTTTCACCAACACTGGTGAGAGCCTCTGTCTGCTTTCTAAGATCAGCTCTTCCTCCCACCTTGAAATAGGCACTGATGGCGATGATGAGGGCAATGATTGAGATAATCAATGCTAAGACTTCCATGATTTATCACCTCCTCTCCCTGTGTAGTATTTTTCATATTTTCCTATGCCGCTTTCATTAATCAATCCGGCAATAGTTCATGTAAGTCTCGGATCAAAAGAACTCACGCAGGTGATTCGACCTATATAGTGTCTATTGGCAAGGAGCTTTCATGCCAGGTACATCTCACCCGATCGAAATGTTCCGTGGCCATACAAGAACGGGGAACTTTCCCTCTAAAATACCCATATGGCGAATCAGTTACACGTTTGTAGCCTTACCCGCCCTTCAATCCCATCTCTTTTTTTTAATATCTGCCAACCTCATTATCCTGTCAACAGAAATTTTTTCTACCCATCATTTGTATTATCTCTTCCTGACCAAAACTGGTTTTTAGACCTCAGTTTCCCGATCTGATCACACCTTGCCGGTATGCCTTTATCGACACAGTTCATAAGGCCGGTTCATCAACAGGACTTTAGTCCGTCTCTCCTCTCTCCTCCATCTGGACAGGAATTGATACCTCCTCTTCCTTTTCTTCCTCTACAATCTTCTCTTTGAGTTCTCTATTCTCAATCTCTAACCTTTTAACCCTTCTCCGCAGAT
>CP070673.1:3892124-3904181 GCA_020351915.1 Deltaproteobacteria bacterium | reverse complement strand
GCGGTTTCATGGTTATATAGTCTCCAGAAATTGGGGATTAAGTTTGGCCTCTCAAAAACGTCTAATTTGTTAAAGGTCTTTGGCAATCCTCACCTCGGTCAGCGATACATCCATATTGCTGGCACCAACGGGAAAGGATCTGTGGGGGCGCTGCTGGAGTCCGTGCTGATAAAGTCAGGGCTGAAGGTTGGCCTCTACACCTCGCCCCATTTAGTCAGCTTTACCGAACGGTTTCGGATCAACAGAGAACGTATAAGAAAAAACGAAGCAGCCTCACTCATTCAGGAATTAAGAGGGGCCATAGAAGACCAGGAGCTACCAACCTTTTTTGAGCTGACCACTGCGATGGCGCTTATCTATTTTTCCCGAAGCGGTGTTGATATCGGTATTGTTGAGGTGGGAATGGGTGGACGTTTAGATGCCACTAATGTAATCACCCCAATGGTTTCTGTTATCACCAATATCGGTTTGGATCATCGGGAGTTCTTGGGCAACCATATTGTTGATATTGCAAAGGAGAAGGGTGGCATCATAAAGAAAAGGGTTGACGTGGTGACCGGTGTGAACCAACCCTCAATAGCCAGGCTCTTTGAGTCCAGGTGCAAAGAGAGCGGCGCCCCTTTCTGGAGGGTAGGGCATCATGTCCGGTATCGAAGATTACCATCAGGCCTTCTGGGTTATTACGGCCTCAGAAAAAGACATAAAAACCTCCGGCTCGGTCTTGAGGGGAGATTCCAGTTTCGAAATGCGGCCCTCGCCTTGTTGACCTTGGAGATACTCGAGACAAAGGGTCTCACCATTCCGGATACGGCTGTGAAATCGGGCCTTGCAGATCCTCTGTGGCCTGGCAGACTTGAAACGGTTTCTTCTGAGCCGACAATTATACTCGATGGTGCCCATAATCCGTCCGCTATGAGATCCCTTGCATACGCGATCAAGAGTGATTTTGATTTCAGAAGACTCATAGTGGTCTTGGCTATTTTGGGAGACAAGGATATCGCAGATATCCTGAAGGAGATCCTGCCCTTGGCCAACAGAGTAATTTATACCAGAGCGATGTATCACCGTGCAGCCGACCCTCACGTGCTGATGGAGCAGGGTAAGAGATTTGGAAAGACCGGGGAAGTCCATGTCACCATACCGGCAGCTATTGATAGAGCGAGGAATCTTGCTGACAAAAAGGATCTCATTCTTATAACCGGGTCTCTGTATACCGTGGGTGAGGCAAAATCATTCCTTGATCCTGTAAACTATCCAACTGAAGATATTTGATATCCCAGGAACCTCCAAAGAGATACTGCTTGCCCATGAGTAGCGAACTTGAAAGTCAGTATTGATGCACTCGCAAAAAGTCGATTTTGCTCTATCCGTGAGCATTTTGGGCGCACTTATGACGTTCAGCTAAAATGCTAAAACTCGATATAATGCCCTCAGACAGTTAGCATTTCTTAACGCTGAACATCTCAAGCGCTTCTCTCCCAAAACGCTCAATCTCGTTCACAAAACACTTTTTACGAGTTTGTCAGTATTCTCCTGGGCAGAAATTGAACAGAAAGATGCTAGCATCCGTATTGAAAGCGATTATTGGTAATCAGGCTGAGAGAGGCCTCACTGGTATCATAGTGGGGATTTTTGCTTTGGTATGTATGGTCTTTATAGGCTCTCCCGTGGTAGACGGTCGCATTCTGCTTGGAGATGAATTACTGCCCTGGCATATTACCGCAAATACGATAAGTGCCTCAGCAGACACGAATGTTATCATAGCAGAGGGAGAGGTAGTTGTTTCCAGGGGAGAGCAAACTCTGAGGGCAGACAGGATCGTCTATAATAAGGAGTCTGGGTTGCTCAGTGCAGAGGGCAATGTTGAACTGTTAACAGCGGGTGATATTCTTAGGTGCGATAAAGGACTATTTAATCTCAAGGATAAGACAGGCTACATACTGAACGGGAGTCTTTTCCTGAAAACCAATCACTTTTACGTTAAGGGAAAAGAGATAAGAAAGACAGGCCCTGAGACTTATAGTATCAAAGGGTGCAAGATTACCTCGTGCGATGGAGAAGCCCCTGACTGGTCTATTACCGGATCGGAAGTCGAGGTGACCATTGAAGGTTACGGCACTGTCAAGCACGCAGCCTTTTTTGTGCGGCATATCCCCCTTTTGTATTTTCCCTACATTATCTTTCCAGCCAAAACAAAGCGGCAGACCGGCGTTCTTGTGCCAAGCGCAGGGTACTCTCAGAGGGATGGGTTTGAGATCGAAATCCCCATATTTTGGGCCATATCTGATCAGACTGACGCCACCTTTTACGAGCGCTATATAGAAAAACGGGGTCTCATGCAGGGACTCGAGTTTCGGTATGTCACCGGTGTTGACTCTAAAGGGGTATTTTTGTTTGATATCCTTTCCGATAAAAAAGAGCAAAAGGATTTATACGACGAAGATTATCTCAAGATTAGCCCGTATCCCAGGACTAATGAAACACGATACTGGCTGAGAGCACGGTCTGACCAGCAACTCCCCTATGATATAGGTGTGAAGCTCGATGTAGATTTCGTCAGCGATTATGATTACTTGAGAGAATTTGAGGAACCTTCTGTGGGTCCTGAATACATGGTGAGGCTGGATGAAGAATTCGGTAGACCCCTCGGAGGGGCTGAGTCACCATACAGACGTTCGGCCTTACTGATTACGAGAAATTTCCAGGACTACTCTATTCAGGCCTCGAGCACTTATTACGAGGACCCAAAGCGCCCCCAAGAGAATACAACTCCCCAACCTCTGGCGGATCTAGGGTTCACCATTCTTCCAAAAAGGATCTATGGTCTCCCCTTTTACTTCTCCCTTGAGTCTGGCTATGGTTATATTTACAGGGATACGGGGCCTAAGGGACAGAGAGTGGCTCTTGCTCCCTCTCTCAGTTATCCCATATGGTCTATTCCTTACGTAGCTCTGGAACCATCGGTCACGTATTTTGTCACATACCAGTGGCTTGAGGAACATCAGGGTTATAAGGGTCAGCAGACAAAGGATTCATACGAACTGGGGCTCCGGTTACACACAACAATAGAAAAAATTTTTCATATCAAGCAGGGAAATATGAAGAGGCTCAAACACAAATTTCAACCGGTGCTCTCATATACCTTGAGACCATATCCGGATGAGGAAGAGTATACCCCTTGGTTTGAGCCGGTGGATGTATTGGATAGACTCAACGTGATTTCCCTTTCTCTTGACAATTACCTTGATGTGCGCAGGGAAGATGAAAGAGGCAGGCCCTCGTTCTCGCAGGGTGCACGTCTCCGTCTTACCCAAGGCTACGACCTTGATGAGGCCAGAAGGGAGACGATGCCCGGTGAAGAACGGAAGCCTTTTAATCCTCTGCAAGCAGCGCTGAGTTTAACCCCCTATCCAGCGCTTGACCTCTCTGCTCGTGCTGACTGGGATCACTATAACCATTATATCTCATCCGGGAGCGTCGCCCTGGATCTGGCCGTTGAAAGGGGTGCGAATAAACAGGATAGATACAGGATAGATTATGAGTATATCAGGGATTCTTCCAAGAGTCTGAGTTACGATGCGGCAATAAACCTGCTGTATGGTTTCTCCGTTGGAGCAAGCGGGAAAAGGGATCTCACCATCAAGTACGATATTAAGAATAGCTATTGGATAGATTACCAGTCTCAGTGCTGGGGCATAAGGCTCCTCTATGAGAATCTGGAGAAAGACAAAAGAATAATGCTTACCTTTAGACTATTGGGTTTCGGGAAACTAGGTGATCTCAAGGTGTATTAAGAGGCTTTTTCCATGGGCGGCCTAAAGTATAATAGGACCAAACCACTGATACCCATCAACACGGAGAGAATCTGGCCCATGGTCAAAAAAGAAAAGACAAATCCAAGCTGTGGATCTGGTTCGCGGAAAAACTCTACAGAGAACCTCAAGATACCATAAAGGATAAGAAATAGGCAAAAGAGCGTTCCTTTTTTCAAAGGGAAATCCTTTAACCACCAGAGGATCGAAAAAAGGAGAGCCCCTTCAAGAAAAGACTCATACAGTTGGGAGGGATGCCTCGGAAGATTGCCACCTGAGGGAAAAACCATCCCCCAGGGCACCGTGGTTACCCTACCATAGAGCTCGGCATTAATAAAGTTACCAAGTCTGCCGAGGCCCAAACCGATAGGAACTGTTACGGCAACAAGATCGGCCAATTGCCAGAAATCGGTTTCCCGTGTTCTTGCGTAAATGAGGCCCGAGAGGATAATACCAATGAGCCCGCCGTGAAAAGACATGCCTCCTTCCCATATGGAAAAGAGTTTTAATGGATGGCTTACATACAAGGGAAGATTGTAAAAGATAACGTAACCGAGGCGGGCACCAATGATAAGGCCAATGATGAGAAACAAGAAGAGATCATTTACTACCTTGATATCAATGTCGAGCCTTTTTTTTCTTATTTGATATTTCACCAGAAGATAGGAGGCCAGGAAGCCAAGGATATACATGACCCCATACCAGCGTATTTGAAGGGGGCCCAGGGTAACTATTGTTGGGTTTATGGATGGATAGGTCAGCATCTGTCTTATACCAGACTTTAAGATACCATAATCAGATAAAGAAAAAAATTCAAAAAGTACATTAGTACATGTATCCTTACATAGATTTATGTATCGGAATTGGTTTATTGATTCTACTTGAAAGTTTCAAGAGCCTAAAGTTGAGGTATTCTGTTAATGGGCTGTTGCCCAAATGGGAATCCCTTTGAACGGTCATTAAGACGTTTTTTGCTAAGAAATCTTGGCGAAGTGGAAGATAAGCGATGTCAACTGTTTGAGCCCTAAAGGCGAGTTTTGACATCGCTTGGAGCGAGCCTTAGATTTATCAAAAAACGTTTTAGACCAAGCGAAAAGGGATTTCGGCAACAGCCTGTTAATTCTATGTCCTTTTACGAATAAAGGAAAATATTGCAAGCAATTCGATTTGTTATACAATTATAGAACTTAGTTCGCTTCGCTCCCGCCCGCCTCGCCTGAGCGAGAGCGATGGCGGGCAGGCACAATTGGAATGTTGGAACAATGGAAAATTGGAATATTGGGTTCTGGGAAACTGCGGCAGTGGTTTATTGGAAAACGCTATTAATAAGGAAGTTAATAAAATGAGAAACTTCCATATAAGATCATTATTCCAACATTCCAGTATTCCATTATTCCAGGTGCGCGGCAATACACAACAGCCTCAAAAAACTCTTTTAATTTTAATATGTTGTAGAAATTCCGAGACGAAAAATTAATATATGTGCATCTTGCGAATTTTGGCCGCTCCATCAAAATTGACTGCGCTGAAAGCGCATGCCTTAATTTTAGCTCACTTTAGGCACTTTAAACTCTAGGCACTTTTGTGGGCTCTGAGCTTGTACGGAATAGGTATCCTGACGTCAAATACGTCATAGAACATACGAACTAGAGCACTGAGGTTCAGGTTTAATGAATATCAGAAAGGGAGATACGGTAGAATTAACCATAGAAAAGATGGTGTACGGCGGCCGGGCACTCGCCTATCATAATAGTATGGCGATTTTTGTGGATAAGACTGTCCCGGGTGACAAGATTACCGCAAGGGTTACCAGAGTCAAAAAGAACTTTGCCGAGGCGCGGCTTCTGGAGGTTTTAGAAGTCTCACCGCATAGAGCCATTGCCCCCTGTCCCTATAACGATTACTGTGGTGGTTGTAACTGGCAATTTATTGACTATGAGAAACAGTTGGAATACAAACATGCCTTTGTTGAGGATTCGCTCCACCATATCGGCAAGGTGACCGATGTTCCCATACATCCTATTTTACCGTGTCCGCAGATATTTGGGTACAGAAATAAGATGGAATTCTCCTTTTCAGATAGAAGATGGCTTTTACCTGCGGACAAAGATTGCAAAGAAGACGATCGCCATTTTGCACTCGGCCTTCACGTACCGGGGATTTTTGATAAGATCATTGATCTTGAGGGGTGCCTCCTTCAGAAGGAAAGGGGAAATGAAATGTTGCGGGAGGTTAAGGAATACGTAAAGGGGAGCGAACTGCCGGTCTATGGATTGAAGAGTCACCAGGGATTTTGGCGTTACCTTGTGTTACGCCACTCCCACTACTTTGATGAATGGATGGTGAATTTAGTGACGAGTGAGGAGAGACGTGCCGCACTTCAGCCCTTGATACCCATCCTGAGGGATCGCTTCAGTGAAATCGCCTCGCTCGTAAATAATATCAACACAAGAAGAGGGGGCACAGCTGTTGGTGAGTGGGAAAGAACTCTTGCAGGCAGGAGGAATATTCGGGATAAGATAGGGGAGTTGACCTTTGAGATCTCGGCACATTCCTTTTTCCAGACGAATACCGCCATGGCAGAGAAACTGTATCAGCGAGTAGAAGATTTTGCTTCTCTCACAGGGAAAGAGACTGTTTTTGATCTCTATTGCGGGATTGGGACCGTTTCCCTGTTTCTGGCATCCTTGGCCTCAAAGATAATTGGCATGGACATATCTGATAGTGCAACAGGAGATGCAAAGAGGAACTGCCAGTTGAACGGGGTTGATAACTGTGAATTCCTTTGCGGAGATGTTAAAGTGCTGTTGTCCCAAGTAAGTATTCATCCAGACCTGTTAATTACTGATCCACCAAGGGCAGGGATGCATAAAAAGGTCATAGACGAGATCAATCAACTGCTGCCCGAGAGGATTATCTACATTTCCTGTAACCCTTCAACATTGGCCAGAGATGTTGCGTTGTTAAAAGAGCGGTATCGGGTAGAAGAGGTCCAGCCCCTTGACCTGTTTCCAAACACCCATCATGTTGAATCTGTGGCAAGACTGGAGAGGAGCTCATAGAAAAATAAAAATATTGACAATTGCCTGGTCACATATATAATCCAGATAACTTCTTGTGTTTGTAATTGATTGATTAAAAATGGAGAAGAGGCTGTTTCACTCCATATATACTCTAAAAGGGGGAGGTGATTTTTTAAAGAGGCTAAGAACTTGGAAGGGAAAGCGGATCCGGGTTCCTAGCTGCTTGAATCTATTTTATGAAAGTAATTGTATATGATAATCAGATAGAAAAGGCTATCAGAGATCTTAAGAGGAAGCTTTCAAAGGAGGGTTTCTACTCGGAGATAAAGGAAAGAAGGTTTTACGATAAGCCAAGCGTGCAGAAGAAAAAGAAGCAGGCAAAAGCTGCCAAGAGACTCCGAAAGAAGGTAAGGAAGTTTTAACCTTACTGTTCCTCAAGTTGGTTATCTAACCGGCCTGGTGTTTATTGTCTTGCATCGGTAGCGCAGCAGGCATGACGCTGTAAGTTAATCTCGAGACCTTTGCACAACCCTGGCCCAGACCTCTGGCTTGCAATGCCCACCTGCAAAAAGGAGAAGGCAGATTGTGTCAGAAGAAGGTAATGGGCCGAGGATTTGGATCTTTGATGTACCATTGGTGGTACCGAAAAATGGTTCAAAAGGGAATCCCGTCAAATGCGGGAACGGTCCCGCCGCTGTAGCCCCGCCCTTTTCCTATATGATAAGAAGAGGGAACCCTTTTAGCATGCATTGACCACTGTCGGGCATTCAGTTCTGTGTTTTTATTGCATTTACTGGAGTACGGCTACCCTTGTTATCAGTGAGGTGGCTATTGAAATGTAAAAGGGGAGCTGAGTGCCGGATGGGAAGGTCGCTAAAAGGGCGGGGGAGTCAGAAGACCTGCCACCATGGTGATGCTCCACCGGCGTGAGGCGGTTGTTTAAGGATCAAGGAAGCAGGGTGCAGTCCTTAAATCCATCTGGATTTAAGGATTTTTTTTGAAATGAGCATAGCAAAGACAGGGGCATACCGTGATAACGAGGTTCTGTCTTAGAATTGTATTGGTTGGAGTCTTTCTCTCTTCACCCTTATCCTCGTATGCGGGTGTGTTCCGTGATTCTCTAGGTCGCGCGGTGATCTTATCCTCTGCCCCCATGCGCATCATTTCTTTAGCACCGAGCATTACAGAGATGATCTATTTCCTTGGATTAGGCGATAGGCTTGTCGGTGTTACCCGATTTAGCTCTTTTCCCAGAGAAGCCCAAGGCAAGCCAAAGGTGGGTATCTATACGGATATAAATATCGAGAAGGTAATAAGTCTCAATCCTGATCTTGTTATTGGCACTATGGATGGAAACAGGAGAGAGGATGTCGAGATGTTGGAGGAAGTCGATATACCCGTTTATGTTATTAACCCTCGAACGGTGGGCCAGGTCCTCGACACCCTGGAGCGATTAGGAGAGATATGCGGTGTAACTGATAGGTCGGAAAGGCTCGTCCTTTCTTTGAGAGAGCGCGTCTTGAGGGTTGGGAGAGCAGTACGCAACAGAGAGAAACCCTTGGTGCTCTTGGTGATAAACGTGAGGCCCCTTATGAGTGTAAACGGCAACACAATACACCATAACATCATTCAGCTGGCTGGGGGGAGAAACATGACCGGAGATCAGCCAATTACCTATCCCAAACTGAACATAGAGGAGGTAATAAGAAAAGGACCGGATGTGATTATTATCTCATCTATGGAAAGGGGAGAGGAGTTTGAGAAGGCAAAGCAGGAGTGGTTTAGATGGTCTACGGTACCAGCTGTGAGCAAAGGCAAGGTGTATCTTATCGATTCTGACCTGATAGACCGGCCAGCCCCGAGAATCGTCGGTGGCTTAGAAGAGATGGCCAGGTTACTGCACCCAGAGGTAGTATGGGATGAAAGGTAGTGAGGATCAGACCCGCCCGCCTCGTCCCGCAGAGCGGGACGGGCAGGGGATAACTCTTGTAAAGGTAATCGTAACTGGACTCATCTTATTAGGGATACTCATTATCATTATCCTGATCTCTTTGAGTCTGGGTCCTGCAAAGGTTTCTCTCCGGGATATTCTTGCATGGTCTATAGGCCACGGAGCGTTGGATCAACAGGCATGGATGATCATCTACAAAATAAGATTGCCGAGGATCTTGCTGGCTGGCCTGGTTGGTTTCTCTCTCTCTCTTGGCGGGGTTGTATTCCAGGCCCTCCTGAGAAACCCCCTTGCGGAACCGTTTATACTCGGTATCTCAAGTGGCGCAGCAGTAGGCGCCATCATCGGTATCGTTTTTGGCTTCGGATTCCACCTTGGCGTACCGCTTCTCTCATTTATGGGAGCCTTGTTTACTGTCTTGCTGGTCATAGGTATAAGCAGCCGCCAGGGAGGACTGGAATCCGCAACGTTACTTCTTACCGGCGTGATTGTTAATGCCTTTTTTACAGCAGTGATCATGTTTTTCATTGCTACCACCAGTGACAGCAGGCTTCATTCCATGCTTTTCTGGCTCTATGGTGACCTTTCCCAGAGCAAATACATTCAGCTCTCGGTAAGCCTTCCGCTTATCCTGATTGTATCCGGTATCATCTATTTCTTCTCGCGGCACCTTAATCTCATAGTTGGTGGAGAGGATACGGCTTTACAGATGGGGGTGGAGGTGGAACTGGTAAAGTGGGTATCCTTTCTTGGAATATCCCTGATCACCGGTGTGGTGATATCTTTTTCCGGAATAATCGGGTTTGTTGGTTTGATAGTGCCACACCTTATGAGGATGCTTCTCGGGCCCGATCACCGGCTCTTGATACCAGCCTCTGCAATTGGAGGCGCCTGTTTTCTGATAGCTGCAGATACCCTGGCACGGACCATAATATCTCCCAGTGAATTGCCCGTGGGTGTCGTAACTGCCTTTTTAGGGGCACCGTTCTTCATATATCTTTTAAAACAGAGAGGCAGCCAGTGGACCCAGAGCTGATTCTTAGGGGGGTATTCTTCAGGTATGAGCAACACTGGTGTTTGAGAGGGATCGACTTTGAGCTCAGAAAGGGTGAGATCTTAGGGCTGATAGGTCCCAATGGTTCAGGCAAAAGCACCTTGCTCAAGATTATCGATGGAGTTTTAAAGATACCCAAGGGAGAGATTCTCCTGCGGAATAAACCACTCTCCACGTATAAGAGGGGTGACATTGCGCGGCAGATAGCCATGGTACCTCAGGAGTCGATCTTTAGATTCCCCTTTTCCGTGTTTGAAGTGGTGATCATGGGCCGTTTTCCTCATCTCGGATTATTTCCTTTTGAAGGGAAAGAGGATGTGAAAATAGCACGACAATCTATGCAACTCACCCACACGCTTGACCTGGCCAAGCGCTCCATAAACGAACTGTCAGGTGGAGAGAAACAGCGGGTGCTCATTGCCAGGGCATTGACCCAGAGGGCTCACATAGTCTTGCTGGATGAACCAACATCGTTCCTCGACATACGGCATAAGGTAGAGATATTCGATCTCATTTCATCTCTGACTCTCACACAGGGGCTGAGCGTAATCATTGTTTCCCATGATATCAGTCTTGCCGCACAATACTGCCATCGGATGCTCCTTTTGGATAAGGGAGGTGTCTATAAGATTGGTGAGCCTGCTGAGGTGATAACTGCTGATATTATAAGCACCGTATATGAGTGTCCGGTGCTGGTTGACAAAAATCCGATCAGTAAAACCCCTCGCCTCACGGTTCTTTCAAGGAGGGGAGAGGGTAAAAGGGAGATGCTATGATTGATGTATTTCTTAAAGGCGGTCCCATAATGTATCCCCTTTTGATATGCTCAATAATTGCCCTCACGGTGATTATTGAGCGGATTCTATTCTGGATAGTCGAGGATCATAGGAGGGACCAAGGCCTGGTCAATGATGTTCTATCGTTGGCTGAGAGAGGCGATTGGGAAGCGGTAAGGACAAGCATCGGAGATTCAAAGGATTTTGCACTGAGGATTCTGGTAGCAGGGATCCTTCATAAGGAGTTTAGCATGGCAAAGGCAATGGAGACGGCTGCTACGGATGAGATGGATAGGATGCGGCGGCATCTTCCCATCTTGGATACCATAATAACCGTTTCTCCCTTGCTGGGTATCTTTGGAACGGTAATAGGGATCATTCTCTCTTTTGAAATACTCGGAAGTGCAGGAATCGAAGAGCCACAGGCGGTAACAGCAGGGATTGCTCAGGCCCTCATAACAACCGCATCTGGATTGGGTATCGCCATTCTTTCACTGTTTCCCTATAACTATTTCAATTCTCGGGTAGAAAAGGCAGCAGCATACATAGAAAAATACGCTACCAGTTTGGAGATAGTGTATGAGAAACTGAATCAGTCGAACAATAACAGGGAAAAAGAGGAAATACCTGATGAAGGTTAATCTTGGATCACGGAGAAGGGCCCGGATAGAGATTCTCCCGCTCATCGATATCGTTTTTCTTCTCCTTGTCTTTTTTATCTATGCAATGCTCTCTATGGCGGTTCACCGTGGCGTACCTGTCAACCTTCCTACTTCTTCATCTGCCAGGATAGAAAGGGAATCGTTATTGTCGGTGACTATTAAGCAAAGCGGTGAGATACTGGTGGATACTCATCGGGTAGCTTTGAAAGATCTTGCCCGGCTTCTAAAGGTCAGGGCCCAGGCACATAGAAGCCCGGGAGTGCTTCTGTTTGCTGATAAAACGGTCTCATACCAGCTGCTCATTCATGTGCTCGATCAGATAAGAGCGGCTGGCCTCAGCAGGATTTCCTTGCAGGCCACGATGGAGAAGCAACCTTGAGCCGATCGTTTGTTTTCGCTTTTCTTATGGCATTGATCTTCCATTCGCTTTTGGCATGGGTAGACTTAGATGTGTTTAAGAGGCCCGTGCATGGTAAAAAGCCCCTGAGAACCCTGACCATTGATATAGTCAGGCCAAGACCTGTGAAAAAGCGCACTGCGGCAAAAAAACCACCACCTATTATTAAGCGGCGCAGCGTACAAGAGTCGATAGAAAAGAAGGTAACACCAACAAAGCGAGTTGAGCCTAAAACCGAACACAAAAAACCTATTGAATCGGAAAAAGGACCATTACCAAAGGAGAACCAGCCGAAAAGAGATGAGAAAGTGGCTCATCTTGAACCAACAGAACCTCCTTTTACCGAAAAGGAAGCGGTATCCGAGGAAAATAATCGCTTTGT
>CP070673.1:3883185-3892024 GCA_020351915.1 Deltaproteobacteria bacterium | reverse complement strand
GTCAGCAGTGGAGTGGCCATACACAAGGACCATTAATGTCGTGAGGGAGATCTTTCCCATGTTTGAGATCTCCTTGGATGGTCTGGAAAAAATGGTGACCCATCTGATGAGCAGAAACTGAGATACAATTCTTTAACCAAACCTGCCTAGTATATCGGTCAAGAAAAACGTCTCTGGCCGACAATATGCCGTGAGAATGTCAAATGCCAAAGCTCAAAGTTCAAATGAATGTCAAAATCCAAAGTTCAAATAAGAAGGTTTTGACATTAAAGCATTTGGATTTGATTTGGCATTTGGGTTTTGTCATTTGTCATTTTCATTAAACCGGTCATTTTGAAAAACCCTGCACGAGTACGGGCCTCATGGTCAATAAAATCATCTTGAAAGCTATATGATGAGCTCCCGTTTTGTCGTTCACGAGCACGATTCCTCTCATCTCCACTACGATTTCCGCCTGGAGCTGGAAGGGGTTCTGAGGTCTTGGGTCATCCCCAAAGGTCCATCCATGAATCCATCTGAAAAGCGGCTGGCCTTAATGGCAGCAGACCACACCCTGGACTATATTGATTTTGAAGGGGTTATTCCACAGGGGCACTATGGGGCCGGCGCGGTGGTGATCTGGGATAGGGGCCTCTATGAACTCCTTGAACAGGAACAAGGGAAGCTCGGTTTTATTCTCAAAGGGCAGAAGCTCAAAGGTGCCTTTACCTTGATGCGCCTCAAAGGAAGGGGAAGGGGAAATGAGTGGCTCCTGATAAAGAGAAAGGATGAATACGCCCTGCCCAATTGGAGGCTTGAGACCAGCCTGACACGAGAAAAACGGGGCCAATTAAGAGAACGAATCCCTCCCTGTGAGGCAGAATAGACAGTCACATTGCAGGTTTTACATATATCTCCAAACGACCTTGATCCGGATGGGTGACTTGTGCGGACCAAGCCCCGCCTACCATAAAAGCACAACAGGGCGCACAATTTGTCAAAATAGAAAATGCGACACTCCATTTCCTTTTGAATTCCACAGACTTTCCTCAAATCTCACTTTCCTACCCTTCTTATAATTGTACAAATTTGTACAACTGTTTTGTATACATTTATACAAATAATTCTTGACGAATGCACATATAAAAGTTAATATCATAGATATTTAGAGGCCTTATGAAATCACCTAGTAAATACAGGATTACAAGTAGCATATTGATGCAGACTATAAGTAACTGGGATAGCCTCATGAATTTCCGTGTCCGGCTGGTCGGATGTGGTGGAACAGCTCTAACATTGTTAAATATTAAGGAATCCACGAAAGACATCGACCTCATTGTACCGGTTCATACGGAATATAAAAGGATGATGAAATTTCTAAGTGACATAGGTTACCGTGAGATAAGAGGTAGTTGGTCGCATCCAGATGACCCTTATTTTCTTTATCAATTCTGGTGCGGCAACCGGGTCTTTACCACAGATCTCTTGGACTCACCATTAGAATCAGGGAAACACATTGCGATTAAAAGGTTCCGTCATATCTACCTGGGTGCTTTAAACTTAGTTGATCTAATTATTACTAAGGTGTTTCGGGGTACCAGCATAGATATCGACGATTGTATCGCTGTTTTCGCAACACGACAGGTGGATGCAGATCGACTGTTGGAAAGATACTCCACCGCTTCACTCTACGATCTTAACCCAGAAAAGATGATGCAAAATTTCATTTTTTTCGTTGAAGAATTGGCCTCTAGGAATTTGGTCAACGAAGAGTTTCTTGAAAAAGTCAGGGAATACCGATGAAAAAGGATGATTTGATTTTAAGATTAGGGCTGCTCGGATATCCTCTTATTGCCCCAGAAAAAGAGAAATTAAGCGAAAATCAGATTTTAGAAGTTTTAGAAGAATTAGCTGGTTCAGGCAACTTGAGACTCATTGAAGGCTTTCCTGTGGTTTTGGCGTACTGTGCTCACCATGGCCTGAAGTTAGATTTTGAAAACTTGCTATCAAAAAATAAGGGGGAGCGCCGCAAGAGAAAAAATTTGGAGAAATTGCTTTTGATCAGCTCTTATTTGTTAAAGCAAGAGGAAATTGAGAAACCAGAAGGTCTCGACTCAATCACAGAATCTTTCGCCACCAAGTATGGCAATTTGGACTCCACAGAGGCTGTGACTTTAGATGAAGGATATTTACTGTCACTCGAACGTCTGCGCAATTCGTTGAGAAGATACGCAAGTAGTTTCTCACGTTCAGTGTCAGCCCGTGAGAAGGAAAAGGCCAAACAACATCAATCGTTTCAACTGAATATTCACTTGAGTACTCTTTTCTCGCCAAAGCAAAAAGAGCTCATTTTGAAAAAACTGGAAGGAGAGCCATTTACCAAAACTGAGCAGGAGTACTACTCACGAGTTGTGAAGAAGAAACTGGACGCCCTAGCCGACAGCGAAGTTACAAGAATTGCTAAAAGCCTTAGCAAGAAATAGCATACTGGTGATATGGCAACAAAGGAGGAATAATTATCATGATCGACATCTCACAGATTGATTATTCTGCCTTTGACAGGCCAGAGATCCTTATGTTTCTGTTTCATCCCAGACCAGAATGGGGATCTCCTCGGTCTGCATCCTTTTTTGAGGACATGCTCATACCGGTAGAAAAGGATGTGGCGGTAGGGGCCCGGTTTTATCTGGCAGGAAAGGATGCTCCAACCATACTCTTCTTCCACGGAAATGGTGAGATTGTGGCCGATTATGATGACATAGGGCCATTGTATCTGAGAATGGGTATAAACTTTGTGCCGGTTGACTATCGGGGTTATGGACGCTCAAGTGGCACACCAACCATCACTGCCATGATGAGAGATGCTCATGTGATCTTTGACTCTATGCACACCTGGCTCAAACAGAAGGGTCACACGGGCCACTTTATTTTGATGGGCAGATCCTTGGGCAATGCCTCTGTTCTTGAGCTTTCAGCCCACTACCAGGATCAGGTGGATGGACTCATTGTTGAAAGTGGCTTTGCGTATTCGAAGCCTCTTCTGAGGCTTCTGGGTGTGGATATGGATGCACTGGGATTAGAAGAAGAGGATGGATTTCGCAACCGAGACAAGATCATCAGATTTGAAAAACCTACACTCGTGATCCACGCAGAGAAAGATCATATTATTCCCCTCCCAGAGGGTCAGGCCCTTTATGATGCCTGCTCGGCTCCGGATAAGAGGCTCCTGATTATTCCCGGCGCCAATCACAACGACATTTTTCTGAGGGGGATGAAGGAATACATGGAGGCGATACAGAAACTTGCTGGAAAATTGTAGATTTTCTCCGATCAGCGTTGCGTATTCAGCTTCTCGCAGCCTTTTACTGACCACTGAATGCTCACAGAAGGCTATCTGAGAGTGTCGTTATAATACCTTCGGTCGTAGTAAGAGTTAGTGTCCTTGTCAAAGGTGGCCTCGTCCTCATGAACATACTTTTGGCCTTCCCAATTTCCACACGCAAGCACTACCGCCTCTCCGAGTTCAAATATCCTCCCACAGGCAGGACACCCCTCTGTACCGAACGTGTTTAGTTTCTCAAGGTCTATTAGGATCTTAGGTCTGCGATGGGTTTCCATGCGTTAGCTCCTTTGTTTATTTGTCGTCATTCACCACTGACCATTTTCGAGGGACGGGACGGTTTTCCTCAGGGTTTTTCCGCAGCCCACACAACGGGGTGATCTCCTCAGCGCAATTCAATTTCCCGGTAAGGCAGCCCGAGTTCTCTGGCCAGTGCCTTAAGGTCCTCCTCGAGGGTCGCGGCAGCGCCGTGCTTGTTTTTAACCGGGGTCGTTTTGTCCGCGACTATAAAGATTTGTAATTTGTTCGGATCCAGAAACCTCGCTGCAAGATCCTGCAGCTCCTCCTTGGTTGCGCTAAGATAGGCATCTTGGATTCTTTCAAGCGTGTCTAGCGGTTCACCCCGCAGGTAATAGCGACCGTAAGCCTCCGCCAGTTCAGCCGGGGTATCCACGTTAAAGACAAAGCTATTCAGTGCGTCGAGCCGTTTGAGTTCCAGATCTTCTTGGGGGACGTCTTTGCGCAGCGAGCTCATAATTTTCAATGTCTCCACAATAGATGTGCTCGTTTTATCGCTCCTGCAGCCGATGTACCCAACCAGTATCCCCGCATTCCATTTGTAGGTCTGAAAAAACCCGGCGGAATAGACGAGTCCCAGATCATCCCGCAGCCGGGTATACATCAGGGAATCCTTGCCACCGAAAATATCCGTCAACAGACGCATTTTCCAGAAGTCCGGATGCGTGCGTTTGACGCCGCGCAAGGCCAAAATGATCTGGGACTGAACCTGGCCCGGCTTGGGGATGAGTGCCATAATCGGCCGGGTGTCCTTTGGATCGCGGAGACCACGCTCGGGCGGTGGGCCTTGTGGGAGTGCCTGAAAGAGCCTCTGCAGGCCTCTCGTGGCCTTTTCCGGTGATATGTCGCCTGATATGGCCGCTACCATGTTTGATGGCACGAAATAGGTTCTTAAGAACCGTTTGAGGTCCTCCCCGGTAATAGTTGGGATAGTCTTCAAGCCCAGGAGCGGATCACGACCATATGGGTGTCCCTTGAAATGCCATATCATCGCTTCGCGCATGCCCACGGTCTGCGCGTCGCCGCCCTGGCGCTTGAGTGACACGAGTCCTTGCTCCTTGACAACCCTGACCACCTCGGGATCAAAGGCGGGTCGGGAAAGGATCTCCTCCAGAAGGCTTAGTCCCTTTTCCCAGTCATCCTTGATAACCGACAGATGAATAATCGACGCCTCCTCGCCCACGGATACCGATATGCGGACGGCGTTTTCGTCGAGTACCTGTGCCAGCTCAGGAGGAGAGTAGTCTTGAGTGCCTCCCCGGATGAGGGCCCCGTTGAGTATGTCGTTCAAGCCAGTCTTCGCCTCGTCGACATCGACCTCGCCGGCCCTAACCAGAATAGCCAGATCGATCAAGGGTAGCTCGCGATCGAACAAATAGAACATCGTCGTGGTTCCGATTTTAGTGGTCTGAGCCATCGGATAGGCAATTTTCTTCGGGACTCGATGGAAGGAGAGCGGATGCTTCCAGGCTTCGGGCGTCGGATAGATCGAGGTGTTGCGAAAGGTGTGCGGCCTGGCGCTCCTTGTTGCAGCTGACAGCCCGACGGATCGGATCTCGGTATATGTCTCCGGCGGTTGATCCGGTTCTCCACCTGGGATGACATAGACGCTGGTTTGATTCTCGGCCCGAATGTATTTTCTCGCTACCTCCATGATATCCTGGGGCCTTACCTCTGCAATTCTTTTCAAGTAATCGATCAGATACCGCCAGCCCACCTGAACTTCCAGCGTTGCCAGGGTGCCGGCAAGGGCTTCGTTGCTTCGCATCCGATCGAGGAATTCGCGCAGGTTCAGTTTTTTGATTCTCTCGAGTTCCCGCGGAGAGACGAGCTGGTCTTTCAACTTTTCGATTTCAGCTACGAGCAGGTCCTCAAGTTCTTGGCACGCTCTCAGGTAAGCCCGCCGTTTCTCTTCGTCGGTGAGATTCCCCTTTCTCACCTCAACCGGTTCATTGGGCGAGCCACCGAGGATGGTCATGCCCGCGTACCGGTTGTCCGGGTTGTAAGCCCATGCCTCGACTGCTAGACCCTTGTTAATGATATTTTGTGTCATGCGGGCGCTGAGGCCGACGCTTAAGACCATGGTCATCGCATCAAGCGCATAAAAGTCCTTGGTCCCCATGCGGGGGCTATGGAAGCCGATTCTTACCAGGGGCGTACGGGCGCCTTTGAGGAACCGGATGCTTTTGCGGGGGCCCTGCTGCGGGGGTTCGGCGGTTACGGTTTCGGGGCTTCGGCTGCCGGGGGGATACCGCTCAAAATAGATCTTTGCCAGCCTCTTGGCATCCTCTACACTCACGTCACCCACCAAAACACAGACGGCGTTCGTCGGATTATAGTATTTCTCATGAAAGGCTACAGCAGCGGTGGTACTGTATTCCTCCATATCGGATTTCCAGCCGATAGTTGGATTACGGTAGGGATGGGCGGTGTAGGATGTGGCGTTAAGATCGAGCCATGCAGCTCCGCCCGGGCTGTTGATATAACGAAAGGCCCACTCCCGCTGAACGACCTCCTTCTCAACGTAGAACTCCCGCCAGGAGGGCTCGAACAGCTGCTCGCTGACGATCGAGAACCATTGCTCGATCATATCCGACGGCACCGACATCATGTACTGGGTCTGGTCTTTGGTGGTAAACGCATTAACACCCACGGCACCGTTTTTTCCTAACTGGCTCGAGAAGGCCTGGGGCACATAAATCTTTTGTACTTCGGTTCGAAGCGCGTCCATCTCGGCAAGTTTTTCCCCGATCAGCTCCCGGTCCGGATCACGCTTCTGTTGTTCCGCGAGTACCACCTGATAGGCAACTTCAATCCGTTCCTGCAGTTCCATGTCCTTTTTTGGGTCCAGGGTACCGAAGTTCTTGGTTCCTTTAAACATCATGTGCTCAAGTAAATGCGCGATGCCGGTCTTGCCGGCTTGCTCGAGCGCTGAGCCAGCACGTATCGCCACTCGGCAGGCAACTTGCGGCGTAACCGGTCGCTCCACAACTAGAAAAAGCATGCCGTTATCCAGTTGGAACTCCTTGATATCTAATTTAATCTCTGAAGCAGAATCGGTCGCCAGACACACATTCCAGGTGACCAACAGCAAAAGGCCGATCAAAAGAACCTTGAAAAACCGCATGGCTGTCTCCTCCCGTCTCGTTCTGTTTTGGAATTAGAATCGAAATTCTCTCCAATTTCCCTTGATCCTGTTTGTCCGGTATGTAATTCACTACTATGCAACATATGATTCAAAACAATCCTTCAAGTGGCCGGATTCGATTTGCGGCATTTTTTCGTAGCGTTGCTCTTTACCATAATAATCACAATTTGCAGGAAGTAAAATATCAAATGAGGATCTGTTTGCTTTTTTCTGCAGCGCAGGTCCTGAGGAACTGATTTGAGGTGATTTTATACCTAAGGCATATACAGTTCTGTGAGAGTGAAAGTACTTGCGTACGGTGCAGCAGTCGCGTTACAGTTGTGACAAATGTTGCGTGCCCATATCCTTTACGTATCGACATCTATTGGGTGTCTCTCTTTCGCGAGTGTTTTTATCAACCCGAGATCTCTTCTTACATGAAATGAAAATACCCGTGCTGAAAGGTCAAACATCGGATGGGTTAGTGAGCGTGCCATAGCGATATGAATCCGTTTGCAATAGTACTGGTTCTTGTTTCCACCTTTATGCATGCTGGTTGGAACCTGCTTGCTCGGTATCGAAGGTCTGAAGCCATCTTCTTCAGAAGGATGCTCACGGTGGTGGTTGTGGCCGGCTTTGCACCAGGCGTTCTGAGTGAAGCCCTAACACATTCCCTTACCCCTAAGGCTTGGCTATGTGTAACTGGATCAGGATGTTTTTGCGGGCTGTACTTTTTCGGTCTTGCTCGGGCATACGGGTCTTCAGACTTTACAACAGTGTATCCTGTAGCTCGGGCTATGCCGGTGCTTTTGGTTGCCATGGGCGATGTTTTACGGGGAATCTATCCGACAGCAATTGGCTGGGTGGGGATGTTGTTGGTTATTTTTGGCTGTTTTCTCGCCCCCCTCTATTCTTTCTGTGACTTTGGAGTCCGTTCATATTTCAACCGAACGAGTCTCTGGATGCTTCTTACCGCAATGGGCACAGTCGGCTATACCCTTCTGGACAAGATTGCCTCGGAAGCGGTTCGGCAAGGCCCGGGTACAGCCGCTCGATACGGATACATTTACTTCCTCATGTCTTTTGGGGCCTATGCGGTCTTGCTGCGCATTTTCAAAGTGGGGGGGCAAAATCCAGATTCAGTCGGTTGGCGGTTTCCTTTTTATGCTGCGTGTCTGACGTTTGGTGCGTATTGGCTCATACTCTGGGCCTATCAATTGAGCCAGTATGCCAGCTACATTGTGGCTTTCAGACAGTTTAGTATTGTCATTGGTGTGATCTTAGGATTCATCATCTACAAAGAACAGGGAGTGGCGGTTCGTCTCGCAGGTACGCTTATGATCACCTTTGGCTTGGTGCTCATCGGCCTATGCGGTGGTTAAGAGTGGGGACTAGCGCAAGAAATGAGAGGGCCAGATGCGGATCACAGTGCTCTATGACAATACGGTTTACAGACAAGACCTAACTGCTGACTGGGGATTTTCGTGCTTGGTGGAGATACCCCCTCAAGGCGGGACAAAGATCCTTTTTGACACTGGAGCGAAGGGATCCATACTGCTTTCCAACATGGACAAGATGAACATTGACCCGCGCTCAATTGATGAGGTCTTTATTTCCCATGCCCATTTTGATCATGTGGGTGGGCTCTCGGCCTTTCTCAATGTGAAAAGCGATGTGACCATTTATGTTCCGCGTTCGATCAGGGGAGTGGATGGTGTAAATAGGGTAGTGTCAGTGAGTGAGCCTTTGAAAATCCATGAAGACGTTTTTTCAACCGGTGAACTTGACTCCATAGAGCAATCCATGGCAGTTAAAACAGATAAGGGAGCAGTGTTAATTCATCCCTTAAACCATCCCGCAGTAGCGGGGTGGTCCCAGCTCTGCTATGCGTGTTAGATAGAAATTCGTGATGCCCTATGGAGTGAAGTTCAAATGACAAAATCCAAATGTCAAATCAAATCCAAAACCCCAATGTCAAAATGTTTTCCAAAACGATCAGTTATTTATCTTTTTCCCATTGTGCATCTTCACCAGTGTAGGCTGCGTTTGAACTAATGGGTGGAGATATATTTTTTTAGCATTTGTCATTTGACATT
>CP070673.1:3878631-3883085 GCA_020351915.1 Deltaproteobacteria bacterium | reverse complement strand
GGATTGCCTCTGCCGGGTGCAGAAAGAGTGAAGGGGTACCCGTACTGTCCAGTGTTGCTGCGATCTTTCTTCCGACTATGCCCGATTTACCCATTCCGGTGAAGATTACCCGTCCTTTACTCCCGAGAATCATCTCCACAGCTTGCTCAAACTCCGTTCCGATCCTCTCAATTAGATTGAGGATCCCCTGAGCCTCAATCTCTAATACCTCTCTAGCCTGTTTGATCACGCTCAAACCTTTTTTCATATGGCTTTTACCTTGTCCACCAACACTCTTTCTTTGGTTTCCATTCTGCCCTGTTCTTTTCTAAGGGAGAAAGCGAAAAATATCCTCTATTCGTTTTCTGGTAGAATCAATATAGCTTTCGATTTCATCTCGGGCAAGCCTCCCTATGCGATCAGACTCATCTGGATTTTCCAGGAGCCATGTGGCCGTCTTTACCAAATCATACCTGTTCTCCACCCGAAAGCCTGCACCTACCTTGTCCAAAAGCTCTGTAGCTTCCAAGAAATCCTCCATTGAAGGGCCATACATAACCGGCTTGCCCCAAATAGCCGCTTCCAATATGTTTTGCCCGCCAAGGGGCACAAGGCTGGCACCGCAAAAAATTACCGTTCCCAAGCTATAAAGCCCAAAAAGCTCTCCCAGTTTATCCACAAGAATAACGCTGGGATCAAGATCTTTCTTAGTATCATTTTCCAGGCTACTTCTCAAACAGTAATTTATGTTGCGGGACCGGAGGAGAGATTCAATATTCCCGCACCTCTTTGAATGTCTGGGTGCAATGATCAAGATCATCTCTGGGTAGGTTCTAAGCAGGGCCAGATAGGCTTCAATGATGATCTCTTCTTCCCTCTCTCTCGTACTTCCTGCTATGAAAACAGGTCTTTTCTTATCAATTTTGTATATCTGGGCCATCTTCTGAGATAATTCTGGCCGGGCCTCATCTATTAAGAGATCATATTTAGCATTTCCTCCCACCACTACTTTATCCGGCTCAGCTCCTATGGCCAGCATCCTCTGAGCATCGGACGTGCTAATCATGGAAAGGAGCCTATAAGCAGAGAGAATGTCTTCCATCAAAAACCTCAGCCGTTTATAGGTACCTATCGATCTTACGGAAATGCGCCCGTTTAATAGAAATGCCGGGATGTTCAATTTGTTACATGCCCATAGAAGATTTGGCCAGATCTCTGTCTCTAAGTTTATGAAGAGGTCAGGAGACGCCCTCTGAAAAGACCGCTTAACACACCACCATACATCAATTGGGGCATAAATGACGATAGTATCTGTGGGCATGGTCTTACGAGCAGTTTCCCTCCCACTGCTGGTCGTAGTGGAGAGAACAAGTGAGAATACACCTTTCTGCGATTTTAACACCCGCACGATAACGCTCGCCAATTTTACTTCGCCTACGGATACCGCATGTATCCAGATCCGCGGTCTCTTTCCCTTGGATGGCATAAGCCCACGAGGCAACATTCCCAATCGCTCCTTGAAATGGATGTCTATAGAGCCTCGAATAAGGAACCAAAGGAAAATCACTGGACCAGCACAAAAAAGGCCGACCGTTGCTATTATATTATAGACCCAAAAGACCATCAGATAATTTCCTACCGCCAGGTAGCAAAGATTCAGTCTAATCTCTCAATAGGATAGTATCAAATAGCAGACTTGGCAAGGATTTAGGTATACTCGAAAATATGAAAACCCTACCATCTTCCTCATTCCCTAAATTGGCTTTACAAAAAAGAGGTAACTATGTTAGAAAATTTGGGACGATAAGGCTACGAACAGAAAAGAGAGGTAAACCATTCGTTACTATTCAGCCACTAAGACACAAAGCCTTTCGGCCGTGAGCCCTTCGGCTGCGAGCTCAGGGTCGAGAGGCTCAAGGCCGAACGGCCACTAAGATTAGAAAATTATTCTTTTGATACCTTTTTTATGGGGGCACATTGTCTTCTTCCTTTTCAGATACGGTGATAAACTCATATTTAGCCTTTGTGCCTGCCCGCCATTAGCTGCGCTTCAGGCGCTGGCAGGCGGGTCCTGGTGTCCCTGGCCCAGACCTGGCATGCAATGCTTTGTTATATTGTATGATATAAATAGATACTATAGAAATTGCAATATATGCGAAGGCGCTCGCGCCTCCCGATCCCGTCCCGGTCTCGGGACGGGGAGGGCAGGCTTTGTGGCTACCTGAACAATTACAACCATTCAAGAATAACAGTTGGAGGGAGCAGCATATGTCTGGACACTCAAAATGGGCCTCGATAAAACATAAAAAAGGTGCAGTTGATGCCAAGCGAGGAAAGATCTTTACCAAGCTCATCAAGGAAATTACGGTTGCCACGAGGATGGGCGGAAAAGATCCCGAGTCTAATGCCCGGTTGAGGACGGCTATAGCTGCGGCCAAGGCAGAAAATATGCCTAAGGAGAATATCGAGAGGGGCATAAAGAAAGGAACTGGTGAGTTAGAAGGATCCACTTACGAAGAGGCCACCTATGAAGGATATGGTCCAGGAGGTGTAGCGGTTTTAGTAGAGGTCTTGACTGATAATAGAAACAGAGCTGTGGCGGATGTGAGGCATCTCTTTGAAAGGCACGGAGGTAGTTTAGGGGCAGCAGGTTGTGTAGCTTGGATGTTTTCTCAGAAGGGCCTTATTGTCCTTCCGAGAGATCAGACAGATGAGGAAAGGCTGTTTGAGGTGGCCCTTGAGGCCGGGGCTGAGGACATCCAAGAAGGGGAAAAAGAGTTTGAGGTAATAACTGACCCTTCTCTTTTCGAACAGATAAAGGCTGCCATTGAAGATGCTGAGCTTACCCCTATCCTAGCAGAGATAACCATGATCCCCAAGACAACCACTAATCTTGAAGGGAAGCATGCTCAACAGATGCTAACGCTCATGGAACTGCTTGAAGACAATGATGACGTCAACCATGTATATGCCAATTTTGATATTTCAGATGAGGTTATGGAGGCCATTAGTTGATGCTGGTCCTCGGGGTTGATCCGGGCTCCTTAATCACGGGCTATGGTTTAGTCAAAAAGGAAGGCGGTACACTGAGTTACGTTGCGGGAGGCAAAATCTCCTTTCCTCACCCTTGGCCATTCCACCAGAGGATCCATAGGATTTTTATCTCCCTTGTTGAAATTATCGAGACCTATCATCCAGAGGAAATGTCCATTGAGGACATCTTTTTTGCCAAAAACGTTAAGAGCGCCTTAAAGATAGGTCACGTGAGGGGAGCCGCTCTGGTTGCAGCTGTTCAGTGTGGTGTCAAGGTTTTTGAGTATACACCCCTGCAAATTAAACAATCGGTGGTGGGCTACGGAAGGGCGACAAAGGAGCAGGTGAGAGCCATGGTAAAGCTTCTCCTTAAACTCGATACCCAATTCTCTTTGGATACAGCGGACGCATTGGCCGTTGCCATATGCCACCACAATTGGGTCAGATTTGAAGATACCCTTGCCGTATGATAGCTCGTCTAACCGGAATACTGTTGAGTAAGAGCCCCCAGTCAGTGATAGTTGACGCAGCGGGTGTTGGGTATCATGCCTTTATCCCTCTCTCCACATTCTACCAACTCCCTGATGAGATGGAAAAGGTCAGCCTCCATGTGTATACCCATGTCCGGGAGGATACACTTCACCTCTTTGGTTTTCAAACAGAACTGGAAAAAAAGACCTTTCTGCTCCTGATTAGTGTGTCTGGCATCGGCCCCAAGTTGGCCCTGAATATCCTTTCTGGTATCGGGCTTGAAGATCTCCTCGGAGCCATTGTGATGGCTGATCCCGAAAGAATCGCTGCTGTCCCTGGAGTTGGCAAAAAGACCTCTCAGAGAATAACCTTGGAGTTACGAGACAAGGCATCGCTCCTATCAGAGGGCTTAGAGGTGCGGCCCCGGGAGAGGATAGAAATACGGCATAAAGAGATATTTGATGATGCACTTTCAGCCCTCAGCAACCTTGGTTATTCAAGCAGGGACGCAAAGAGAGCATTAGAGCATGTCTTACGGACAGATGAGGAGGTAAATCTTGAGGCACTTCTCAAGGAGGCACTGCGTCGTCTCGCACGGGGAGATTCTCCATAAGGCACAGCTGAAAAGGTTCAATAGGAAAATCAAATAACTATGGAAGAAGGAATCACAGATCCACAACCCAGGGTAGATGAGGGTTCACTAGAAGTCAGTCTCAGACCATCAGCCTTAGACACGTTTATTGGCCAGGAGGATATTAAGAGAAATCTCAGGATCTTTATACAGGCAACCAGAGCACGTTCAGAGGCCTTGGATCACGTCCTCTTTCATGGGAGTCCTGGTCTTGGAAAAACTACCCTGGCCCACATAATAGCAAATGAACTTGGCGTCAGCATAAAGACTACTTCAGGTCCCGTGTTAGATAGACCGGGAGATCTAGCTGCTATCTTAACATCGCTAGACCCCAAGGATG
>CP070673.1:3875444-3878531 GCA_020351915.1 Deltaproteobacteria bacterium | reverse complement strand
GAAATTTGGGCTTTGACCTTTGTCATTCGAATTCATTTTATTTACATATTTGGACCCTTTTAGGGTCACCATTCAAGCCACCCCTTTTAGGCGTGGTAGTTGACTTTATGAGCCATGGATTATCCTTACTGATTTCAAAGGACAACCGACAACGGACAGCTGACGACTTTCATTCTCCATGAAGAGGCAGGATAACGGTCATGGTTGTTCCCTTACCCACGTCACTTCTTACCTTGATGTCTCCCCCCATATCCTCAACGATCCTCAAACTCACCGAAAGCCCGAGCCCCGTTCCCTTTCCGGGTTCCTTAGTAGTATAAAACGGATCAAAGATCCTGCTCAGGTCTTGGGCAGAGATCCCTGGCCCATTATCGACACAATCTACGTGTACTGTGGTGGTGCTGCCACTGGTGCCTGACCCACTCTCTGATACCAAACTGGTTGTGATTGATAACTGTTTACTGTCTGACCTGTCATTTGTGTGACTGGCAGCCATAGCATCTAGCGCATTCATCACAATATTCAGGAATACCTGTTTCAGTTTGTCCGGGTCAGCCAGAACGGTATCCTGAGCAGCCTGATGATCAACCACAACGTCAATATCGGTCATCATGGGTTGAGGCTTTAGTATGTCCAGCGTATCAGCAATGATTTGGTGAACGGATACCGCCTTTACCTCCCCTTTTGAGGGCTTGGAGAAGTCAAGAAGATTCCCGATAGTCCTGTTTATCCTATCTATCTCCTTTTCAATGCGAGCGATAAAGTCTGCCCGCTCTCTTTTTTTTAAGTCGCTGCCTTTGAGAAGGTCTAGATATCCGAGCACTATCCCGATAGGGTTTCCGATTTCGTGGGCTACGCCAGAGGCCAATCTCCCGACTGAGGCCAATTTCTCTGACCTGACTATCTCTTCCTGGGCCTGTCTCAGCTCACGGTTGGTGTTTTCAAGAGACTCTATGCTCTCTCGCAACTCTGCTTTGCTGTCTTCCAGGCCTCTTAAAGTCATATTGACTGCTCGTGAGAGTTTGCCGAACTCGTTGTGTCTTGTTTCGGAAGAAAGGAGAAAGGTCTCTCCCTCCTTGAATTCTTCGGCCCTTCTAACGAGGCGACTGATAGGCCGTATGATACTCCGGTACAGGAGATAGAAGCCAAAGAGTGATAGGAACAGGGTATTTAACAGGACATAGAAGAGAACAACCTTTTGTGACTGCCTGATAGTGCTGTACATACCGCGTAAGGGTATTTGAACAGATGCTGCACCGAGAACCCTTCTATCATAAACGATGGGGGAGGCCAAAAGCAGATATCCTCGCTTTAGTGGCAAGAAGGGGAAGACCCCCCATGTAGAAAGATCGCTCACATCCTTTTGGGTTCTGAGGGATTGTGCTGCAAGTGCTGAAAGTGCTCCTCTATCCCCTTCCCCCATTTGTGTCTCGAATATGGTTGCGCCGGAATCATTGATAAGGAGCACCCCGGAAAGGCTTTTTGTATCCAATACCTGGTGGAGACCCTGAAAAAAGGGAGAAGCTGTATCCAGGACGTTTTCTGTATGACCCTTTAAACCGGTGACCATCGTTTGTTCGATCGTGCGCAAGAGGAGTATCCCCTTTTTCTTTTCTGCATTTACCATGTCCTGTTCCGCCATCTTGATCATGACGATATCGAGTAACAGCATAGCCAAAAGCAGGACGAAAACGAGGGTTGCAAAGATCCCGGTCTTTAGACTGTAAGCAGACAGTTTCATGAGGAAAGATATCTATCTATAATGTGAATGTAAGATACCAGTTTATTAGCTCTGGGCCAAAAAACACATAGATAAGAGCGGATAATGCAAGAAAAGGGCCAAAAGGTATCCTAGACCTGAGTCCCGTTCTGTTTAGTAATCCAATGCCACCGCCAATCACGACACCGATCAAGCTACTTGAAAGGAGTACAAACGGGATCGCCTTCCATCCCAGCCATGCTCCGAGCATGGCAAGAAGTTTGACATCACCGCCTCCCATTCCCTCCCGGCCCGTGATCCATTTATATCCGAGAGCAACCAGAAATAAGAAGCCACCTCCAATCACAATCCCAATAATGGATTCATGCCAGGATAGCAACGGGATAAAAAAGGAGGCACCAATCCCTGCAAAGATTCCCGGAATGGATATAGTATCAGGGATGATTTGATGATCCAGATCAATGAATGTAATAACAATCAAGGCAGCGGTAAATGCCAAAAAGAAGAGAAAGGGGAGGGTCGGGCCGTACTTGAAAAAGAGGGCCAGAGTGAGTAAACCAAACATTCCTTCAACTACTGGATAGCGAAGGGGGATATGCTCTTTGCAGTGCCTGCATTTTCCTCTCAGAACGAGATAACTTATTAAAGGAATGTTATCATAGAAGTGTATTGGCTCACTGCAATGTGGGCAATGAGAGGGAGTAGTTACAATTGATTCTCTCTTTGGCAATCTGTAGATACAGACATTCAAGAAGCTTCCAATTATGGCACCCAGAAAAAAAACAAATAGAGGAATCATGGTACTATTATATCGCTTCCTTGCAAGATACACATACTTAATTAGTTGAAATGGCAAATGTCAAAATCCAAAGTTCAAATCAAATCCAAATTAGGAAATGTCAAAAACACTGCTGGCTATTAGATGTCTTGAGGTTTGAGCCTTGACATTCATTTGGCATTTGAGCTTTGACATTGGAATTCTAACATATGCAAATATAATAGTGAAATGGTGCACTGGTTCTAAGAGTTTACTGTTTTCGAGACCCACGTCAGCTTACTAAAAAAATTGTGACAGTAAGCTCTGGACAAAACAGTTATGGCGAATTAAATATATAATTAAGTAGCTCGCTTGGCAACCAAATTGACATCTCGCAACGCATGAGTCAGGATATGACTTGCACAATACGTTACTCTGAGCTCCGAGTTTTTTGAAAGCATCGCCCAGGTATGAAAATCCCCACATCTACTATAAGGGAGAAAACCTATGCTCTTATCAATTAATCCGGATAACCCACAAAAAAGACTGATTAGCAAGGTTGTTGAAGTGCTGGATCAAGGTGGCCTCATAATCTATCCAACGGACACGT
>CP070673.1:3866356-3875344 GCA_020351915.1 Deltaproteobacteria bacterium | reverse complement strand
ACGAGCTGGGAAATTTGCTCGGTACTGGCAGCAAACGCCACTGCGTCCGTAATCCCCCGCTGTAAGGATGCGTCGTACTCATATACGAGAAGGGCTGTCCGGCTATGGAGGACATTTCACCTCCCAAGAATTGATACCATTTTTCGAATAAGTTCGCTTCTTTTCATTTACCTCATTACCTTCCTACATCGCACCTTGTGGCTGGCGCTTGCCTCGTAGAAATCAGTCTCCTCATTTCTGCACCGCGCTTCAACAAGGGGGCATCTTCCCTGAAATTTGCATCCGGGAGGGGGTTCAAAAGGGCTGGGAACGTCCCCGGTGAGGGCTTTCCGTTCACGATGATCATCTGGGTCAGGCTCAGGTATGGCTGAAAGTAATGCAAGTGTATAGGGATGTAAGGGGTTATCATACAGTTCTTCTGCTGGTGCATATTCCATGATTTGGCCAAGATACATCACGGCAACCGTATCGCTAATGTAGCCCACCACGTTAAGGTCGTGGGAGATAAACAGATAGCTCAGGCCCAGCCTCTGCTGTAGCTCCTTAAGGAGGTTGATAATCTGAGACTGTATCGAAACATCAAGTGCCGACACCGGCTCATCGCAGATAACTAAGGAGGGATTTACGCTCAGGGCTCTGGCTATACCAATACGTTGACGTTGGCCACCGCTGAATTCGTGGGGGTAACGATCGGCACCGGCTGCGCCGATACCCACCATCTCCAGAAGCTCCTTGACACGGCTTTTTCGCTCATGGTGACCCTTTATGGCCAAGGTTCGGAGCCCTTCCTCGATGGATTGACCGACCGTCATCCGGGGATTCAGAGAACCAAAGGGGTCTTGGAAAATGATCTGCATCTCTTTCCGAAAGGGCTTCATTTCAGCCGGAGAAAGCTCGCTAATATCCTTATCCTTATAAATGATCTTACCTTCATCTGGTTTGAGAAGTTTCAGAATGAGCAGGCCGATTGTGGATTTGCCACATCCGCTCTCCCCCACCAGACCGAGGGTTTTTCCTTGGGCAATTGATACATCTACCCCGTCAACCGCCTTGACCCAGCCGATTATACTCTGAAAGAAACCCCTCCGAACGGGGAAGTATTTCCTGAGGCCTTCTGCCCTGAGTACAGCTTTATCGGATGGATCTGTCTGTTTCATGGGAAGGCCTCTCGCGTTCAAAAAGTACGGGGCAGCGGCTCAAGTGCCCGTGGCCATAGTCACACATCTTCGGAAATTCCTCGCGGCAGGTATTAATAGCAAAACTGCATCTGGGATGGAAGGGGCAACCATTGGGCTTATATGCAGGGTCGGGCACTGTGCCGGGTATGCTGTGAAGCAAGCTTCCCCGTTTCGTGCGCGTGGGCAGTGATGCCAAAAGGCCCTGGGTATACGGGTGGAAAGGGTTATGGAAGATTGCAACGGTATTCCCTTGCTCCACGATGATACCTGCATACATAACATAAATCTGATCGGCGATATTTGCGACCACGCCGAGGTCATGGGTGATGTAAAGCAGCGACATCTGCCGTTTTTCCTGAAGCTCTTCAAAGAGATTTAATATTTGGGCCTGAATAGTCACATCCAACGCAGTGGTTGGTTCATCGGCGATTACCAAATCGGGATCGCATGCGAGTGCCATGGCAATCATTACCCGCTGTCTCAGCCCACCACTCAGCTGATGGGGATAGTCGTTGAGGCGCTCTTCCGGAGAAGGGATACCAACGTCTGTGAGAACTTCGATGCATCTTTGCTCTAGCTCGTTTTGATCTACCCTTTCGTGTACTGAGATGGCTTCCTTTATCTGGTCCCCAATGGTAAATACGGGATTAAGCGAGGTCATGGGTTCCTGGAAGACCATGGCGATATGATTTCCGCGAATTTTCTGCATCTCGTCGTCACTCAGATCCAAGAGATTCTGTCCATTAAACAGCACCTTGCCACCCATAATTTTTCCAGGAGGCTGGGGGATAATCCCCATGATCGTCAGGGCGGATACCGTTTTCCCACAGCCCGACTCTCCGACAAGACAGGCCGTCTGTCCCTTCTCTATGTCGTAGCTGACCCCATCCACAGCCCGTGACACCGTACCGTTTAGTTGGAAATACACCTTGAGATCCTGAACGGAAAGCAGGTTGTCATTGTTAGCCATTACAATCCCTGAACCTAACTTTAGCTCACTTCAGACACTTTGGGCGTTTTAGCTTACTTAGTTTACTGAAAACGCCAGAATGCCCCGCCCGGAATGGCGGGGATGAATGGCGTTTTTCTTTGGGGCCCATGAGGGCTCCAAACCCCAAAACAACGAACACATCATTTTTAGGGGTTAATATCTCTCCCTGAGTTTAGGGTTTACTATATCTCGTAGGCCTTCTCCGAAAAGGTTGAATGAAAGTACAACGATCAAGATGGCAAAGCCGGGAATAAAGGTGAGCCACGGAGCATCGAAGATAAAACGCTTGCCGTCGGACAGGATATTACCCCAGGTGGCGTGGGGGGGTGGAACCCCGAAACCAAGGAAACTGAGACCTGCTTCTGTAAGGATAGCCGTAGCGATGCCGATCGTGGCAGATACCAGTACCGGTGCAATGGCATTCGGCATCATGTGGCGAAAGATGATTCGAAAGTCACTAACGCCAAGTGCCCTGGCAGCGGTCACGAAATCCTGCTCGCGTAACGAGAGGAATTCAGCACGGACAAAGCGTGTGGCGCCCATCCAACTGGTCAATCCGATGATAATCATAATATTGTAAATGCTTGCTGGGAGGAGTGCTACCACGGTGAGAATCAGGAAGAAGCTGGGAAAGCACAGCATGATATCCACGATGCGCATGATCAAGGTGTCAACAGAAAAGGCCTTTTTGTGAAGTACGTGCAGCCATATCGGCAATACTTTCTTTTCCGATATTCTTTTTGTCCAGAGCGAATAAACAATGTAACCAAGGCCGAGAGCAAGCAATCCCAATCCCTGATAGGGAGCTCCCACCACAATCAATGCTCCGGCTGCACACAAAAGCACAACCATAAGAATGTGATCAAGGTAGATGTGGTTTTGTCCAAAATAGCCCGCAATTCCGCCCATCAATATGCCCACGAGCACTGATATGCCAACGGCCACAAACCCCACGGTCAGAGACACCCAAGAGCCCTGGAGCATTCTTGAGAAAGTGTCGCGCCCCAAATCATCGGTTCCGAAGAGGTAGACGCCCAGGGAAGGAAGCTCATCAGGTTGTAACGTCTCGAGGTTTGGTTTTGAGAGCGGAGGGCGCAACTTTTCTTGCAGCCTGACCAGGGAAGGATCAAACATAGGGTCCGGGCCTGAAGTCAGAATAAGGCCAATGATAGCGGTAATGAAAAAAAGGATGAATATAATCAGGCCCAACACGGCTAGCCTGTTCTGCTTAAGTAAATGCCAGGATTCTTGCAGCCTTGTTTTCCTTGGGGCTAAGGGTCCCTCTAGTGTTGGTTCTGGATTCATCACAGCCGTATCCTCGGATCAACCACCATATAGAGAACGTCAGAGACAAAGGTGCCAGCCAATACCAGCACAGCGGAAACAAAGTTGACTGTCAGGATTACGGGGTAGTCTCTTGCAAGAATGGCCTCGTATGCCATCCTTCCCATTCCTGGCCAGGAAAAAATGGATTCAATAATTACAGACCCACCAATGAGGCCCGGCAAAATCAGTCCGAACATGGTCACAAAAGGCAGTAGAGCATTCCTGAGGGCATGTTTGTAATGGACTTGTTCGGGAGGGAGACCTTTGGCCATAGCGGTCCGAACGTAGTCCTGACTCTCCACCTCAAGCATCTGACTGCGAACATACCGAGACAGCACAGCAATGCCACCGGTTGCACCCAAAACCGACGGAAGCAGAAGATGCCACACCCGGTCCATGAACCATCGGGACCAAGATGGATCTCCGATTCCGAAAGTCTCCATGCCGATTACCGGTACGTGAAAGCTGTTTACCACAAAGATAATCAGGATATAGGCAAAGAAGAAACCCGGTATGGATATCAATAAATATGAGAAAAATGTGGCGCTTCGATCATAAAATCCGCCTCGGAATATAGCTGAACGAATCCCCACAGGAAAGGAAAGGGTCCAGGTAAGGATAGTACCCACAATAAAGAGGGGAAGACTGTTTAAAAATCGCTCCCATATTTTCCTGAGTACCGGCTGATTATCCTTCCAGGAAGCGGTCTTTCCTGTGAAGAGATCTCTGTAGAAGAGGAGGTATTGGACGTGGAGAGGCTTGTCCAGGTGAAACTCTTTCCGAAATCGCTCCACCATCTCCGGCGTAAACTTGGGATTCAGAGGGTCTACCTGGCTGGGCTTGCCAGGTGCAAGATGGATGATCAAAAAAGAGACAATAGAGACAAAGAACAGGGTGATGATCTTTTGTATAATACTGCGGCCAATAAAAGATAACATTACTTTACACCCTTTATAGTGGATTAAAAGTGGTTTTCGCCTTCAGTCCACATTGTGTTTACAGAAAGACTATTATCTAAATCCAAATGCCAAAATCAAAATATCAAATGAAATCCAAATGCCAAAAGCCTTTTCCCTGGATCCATAGCCACATTTGTGTTTTGAGCTTTGATATTGATTTGAACTTTGGGCTTTGACATTTGACATTACCTCCCCATCATCCTTCAAGTGCAAAGGTGTGCACTTCCGAACGCTTTATCCACTTGTTGAAGTAAAACGTATAGTTTCCCGTTTTTGTGGGCTCGATCTTCTTGTAGATCACCTTTCCCTTGTCATCGACTTCCTTGATCACAATCCGTTTATCTAGGATGGCTGTCCACTTGCCAACATAGAGGAACGTGTAAGGCTGCTCTCTCGCAATAATCCCGTGGAGCCTATGACAATATTCTACCTGCATGTCATGATCATATTCTTGTCTGATCTTGATTATGAGCTCATCTGCCTCTTTGTTTTTGTAACCAACAAAATTGAGCTGATAGGGATTGGTTTGGCTCGAATGCCATATCTGGTACAGATCGGGTTCGATGCCCATGCTCCAACCGAGGATCAGTGCATCAAAATCCGCCTTATCCACGCGCTCCTGGATAAACACTGCCCACTCCAAGAGATCGGTGCGCACATCAATGCCGATCTGTTTCCAGGAGTCCTGGGCAATGGTTAAGATCGCTTTCCGCAAGTCGTTGCCGCTGTTAGTGATAAGGGTGAATTGAAATGGTTTTCCATCCTTTTCAAGCCAGCCCTCCTTATTGGGTGTCCAGCCTGCCTCGGCCAAGAGCTCTAAAGCTCTCTCTGGATCATAAGGAAGGGGTTTGATGCCGTGGTCATAATAGTCGGTCTGCTTCACAAAAGGGCCGGTAATCTGCTCCCCCTGTCCATACAGGACATATTGTATGATCTTGTTGACATCAATGGCCATGCCCAAGGCGGTGCGCACACGGTAGTCGTTGAAGGGCTCTCTCCGCATGTTATAGCCGATGTAGGTGTAGCCAAAGGATGGTCCGGAAAAGCTTTGATAGGTCGGATCGTTCTTCAGACGCTGGACCTGATGGGGCTGGACACCATAACTGTCTATGGTGCCGGCATAAAACTCCATTTCCTGGGTCAGGGGATCAGGAATAATCCGGTAGATATAGCTCTTATAGTTTGGCGGGCCTTCCCAGTAGCTATTAAAATGATCCAGCACAATGTATTGATCTGATTTCCATTCCTGAAAGATAAAGGGGCCGCATCCGATCGGGTGACGATTAAAATCGCTCTGCCGCATGGAGAATTTTTCCGGGTCCTTCCCGAGGTGAAGGGCCTCCCTTTTGAGGGCTTCCTGGTTGAGGAGGTGTTCCGGCAGTATCCCCATACCCCACGTTCCGATGGCGGGAGAGTAGAGCCGCTTGTAGGTGATTCTAACGGTCAGCGGGTCAATTACCTCTACTGCCTTTACCGGTTCATAGTCTGCGATCCGTGGCGAGAGATTCCTCGGATTCATGATGGATTCATAGGTAAACTTGACGTCATTGGCGTCAAATACATGGCCATCATGAAAGAGTATGTCGGGTCTCAGGTGAAAAATCAGGATGGGATTGTGTTCGGTAGCAGGGACGAATTCTCCGGCATATGCAGCAAATTTTTCTTTTGATACTGACGGAACTGTACTCAGGTAACTCTCTCCCCGAAAAGAAGTAAAATAGGTCTCCCCGAGGAGTTGGGTGAGATTTTGGAAGAGATCCTGATCTACAGCAGTGAGCGTCAACTTGATTCTGGCAGGTGCCTTAACGTGCACCTTCACCTCGATTTCCTTCTTGCTATTTTTTGGATCTTTTTCACCCTTGGTTACCAGAAATTCCCTGGGAGGGATAACCGCGATCTCTCTGATATTATCCAAACAGGCTTTCAGTCGTGGATCTGAAACCTCATTGTCTTTTTTCGCTTTTCTCAGGAAATCTACCACCTCCTGGGCACTTGCTGTACCAGCCCCCGGAATACTGGCGGATTCATTTATATAGAAAAATGCCTCCTCAAACACCTCCCACGAGGTAGCAAGACGTCCCCTGAAACGCAGCTCTTCATCCCGATCAATGAGACCCTCGAATACCATGGAGTTGATATCGCTGCTGGCCGAATCAGCTGACAGGATAGGGTTCAATATGCTGGCATCCCCTATGGATGCTGTAATGTATTCACTGAGCCGGTCGGGATTGCCCCGTGACTGCTGCTCATAGGTGGGCACCCAGAAATAGGACTGGAGCAGGAACAGAATAACCAAAATCGGGGTAAATATGAGAACCTTGCGAATAGTCATAGCTTATTACGAGGCTAGATCTTGCTAGCTGTAAACTATTGCAGCCTCTGTGCCAATTATATTACCATCTAAAACAAAAGAAGCATAAGCAATTGAGGAATTGCTGTCAAATTGTTTGAAGGGATGGGCTGGAATCTGATGTAAAGATGATGACCGACAAGGGGACCAAAGCGCCTGAGGGTATCTCTTTTGTGATAATGGATAGGGCCAGGTTATTGGCGATTGGCTGCTGGCCGAATCCCGTTTCTTCAGGATCGTCTATTCGCTCAGCCAGAGGCGCGTAAGAGGAGATTCCTTCATAATCGTTTCCTTGGCACCCAGGTAGGTTTTGTACCCGCCGCTTAAACCCCTCGACCTAAAACCGTTCTGCACGAGAATACGATGACCTATATAGGATCTCAGGCCAACAGCGCAGAAAGGCACATAATTCTTTTCTTTATCAAGCTCTGGCAGGCTTTTGCGCAACTCGTTCAGCGGTATATGCAATGCCCCTTTGATAACTCCAGATGTATCGAGTTCGTCCGTGTTGCGCAGATCGATGAGAACATCTCGATCTCTGTCGAGATCACCGATCTGGTTCCAGTTGATGATTTCGAGATCGCCTTTGAGAATATTTGCCGCCACAAACCCTGCTATGTTAACTGGGTCTTTGGCCGAGGAGTAAGGCGGTGCGTACGCCAGTTCCAGTTCCTCAAGGTCGTATACGGTCATTGCTCCCCGGATGACCGTGGCGAGTACATCGATGCGTTTATCTACGCCTTCCATGCCAACAATTTGTCCGCCAAGGATTTTACCGCTACTCGGTGAGAAAATCAGCTTAATCGCCATGGTCCTGGCACCGGGATAGTAGGAGGCGTGGGAACCGGAATGGGTGTGGCTTACCAGGTGGGGAATGTTATGTTGTTTCAGAACCTTTTCAGTAGCGCCGGTTGAGGCGACGGTTAGATCGAATACTTGAACCACCGTTGTTCCCATCGTTCCCTTAAAGATCGACCGACGCCCCAGGGCGTTGTCTGCAGCGATGCGGCCCTGTTTGTTTGCCGGTCCGGCGAGCGCAGTCATAGTGGGCAGCCCGGTAACAAAGTCTTTGATCTCAACAGCATCGCCAACTGCATAGATATCAGGGTCAGAGGTCCTCATGGTTGCGTCCACCTTTATGCCACCTCGTTCGCCGATTTGGAGATCTGCCCCTCTGGCAAGCCTGTTCTCCGGTTTAATCCCTATTGATACTATGACGAGGTCGCACGCGATATCGTGTCCCTTGTCTGTTGAGACGATTATGCGACTGCCCTTTTTTGAAAAAGACTGAACGCTCTGTCCCAATTCGCATGCCACTCCCTTTTCCTTGAGGTGGGCATGGACCATTGCAGCCATCTCAAGGTCGAGGGGTGCCATCACCTGGTCGAGCATCTCGACGATAGTGGTGTTCACACCTCGGTGCACAAGGTTCTCAGCCATTTCCAGGCCAATAAAACCCCCACCTACAATTACTGCGGACTGGGGCTTTTCATTATCCACGTGTGCCTTTATGCGATCTGAGTCAGGTACGGTGCGAAGGTTGAAAATACCGTCCAGGTCAACGCCTCTGAAAGGCGGCTTGACCGGTTCCGCTCCAGGCGAAAGAATGATCTTGTCATAGGTTTCTTTATACTGCTCTCCAGTTTTAAGGTTTTTTGCCTCGATGTGCTTGTTCTTTGTGTCGATAGCAACGACCTCAGAAAAAATCCTGATATCGATGTTGTACCGGTCCCTGAAGGCCTCCGGGGTGGTCACAAAAAGATCGTCCCGTTCCCTGATAACCTCGCCGATATAGTAAGGCAGACCGCAATTGGCAAACGAAATATGTTCTCCTCTCTCAAAGAGAATAATCTCGGCGTGCTCATCCAGCCTGCGCGCTCGGGCAGCAGCAGTAGCCCCACCGGCGACGCCTCCGATTATCAATAGCTTGGTTGTCATAATCACTTCCTCACTGGAAAAAGAAACATCTTTGCTGTTACGGCAGCTTGAGGTGCGGGAAGCAACTCAGATGCCCATTATACTCTTAGGGAGTAAAGGTGTTAAGCAGATAGATATAGAGCCTGTAGATCGAAGGCATTGCGGTATTTTAGGTGCCTCATCAAAGCCTTGAGCAGGCTCGTACGAGGTTAGTGTGGTGGAATTCAGTTTTTCTTCTCGAATTTTTCTCTCAGGTGCTCAAACCGC
>CP070673.1:3854629-3866256 GCA_020351915.1 Deltaproteobacteria bacterium | reverse complement strand
AACCATCCTAGGAGGCGTGGATAAAAGGACAAATTAAACCCCAATTTTGTACCAGCAGGTACATCCAGTTGATGGCTCAACCAGATCACCCAGATTCCGAAAAAGGAAAAACACAGGGTGAGGGCATTCTTTTCTAATTTTCGAAGCGGATGCATTTTTTGAAAATTGCAGAAAGCATAGACAAAATGGTAACCGTTCACCCCAAGTCTATGTTATGTGTAATACATTTCAATTATGGTAGCGTCTATCGGTTACGGTTACGATGCCCGTTTCGTTTTTTGGTAACGTCATTCGTCTTTTCATTTTAACGTTACCTTAACCGTTATCGATACGGGCTTCGTACCCTAACCGTTACCGAGATACTGAAGAAATACACTTCGGGTGGAGGAAATTGGCCCAGCTCCGTTAAAATATCATCGGTGAACTATTACACAAAATGAGGGGACCGGGATGAGAAAGCCCCGACCCCCTCCAGTTCAAAATATTCTTGCAAACCCATTCATTTTTTCAGGGCCTTCATCCTTTCTTCATGTCTCTTTACGGGCCCTGCAAGCATCTCAAAGCTTTCTTTGAGAAATTTCGCAAAATCACTTGATTTTAGGTAAGCCCTTGTGATTTTTGCCTTTTCAACTCTTTGGATATATTCCTTGGAATTGAGGGTCTCATGGAATGCCTCAGCCAGGATCTTTTTGATCTCCTCTGGTGTTTCGCTTCTGATAAAGTAACCGTTCCAGGGTACCAGGACATCTTCCAATCCTGTTGCATATCCCAATTCCTTGGCCGTTGGGACTTCAGGTAGACCCTTAAGCCGATACTCGCTAAAGACCACCAGAGGCCGTACCTTATCTCTGTACTGATTGTAGACGGTAGGATTGACAATCTTGAAATCGAGATAGCGAGAGAGAAGATCAGGCATTCCCTTAACAGCTCCAGGATATGGGATAACTTTGGCCTTGATTCCCTGCTGGTAACAGAATTCTCCAGTGATTATGCTCCAGGGAGATCGAGCGCCTGCTGCGTCGTATTTCAGGCCGGGATTTGCCTTTGCAAATTTCACAAGATCATCCAGGGTCTTCCACTCTGCATCCCTTTTTACAATCAAGATGATCTCGCTTACCTGGGACTTGGCAAGAGGGAAGAAGTCACCGGCATCATAGCCGATTTTGGGATTTCGGATGATATGCAGGACCATGTGGATGATCCATCCCTGAAGGATGGTGTGCCCATCAGCCTTGGCGTTTTTCACAAAAAGGGTTGCAGCAGACCCAGCCCCACCAATCTTATTTGTGACCAATACACGCACCTTGAATTTTTTCTCCAAAACCGATGCAGCAGCCCTGGCGTCAATTTCAGCTGCCCCTCCAGGGTTCCACGGATAAATGATAGTAATGGGTTTCTTGGGGTAATCCGACGCGGCCAGACTACTTGTAACAAAAACAAAAAAGGCCCCAAATACCAAGACAATGATGATTAAATGTTTCTTCATAGCATCCTCCTTTGTTTTGAATCAGGCTAATGTTTCCTGCTTGTTCACAGGGTTCCATTTTGAGCCTATGCCTCACCTCCTTTTCAAATGTTTTGGCTCTTTGTCCTTAAATTCGGAACATGACTTTCTTATGATTAAATCCGTTTCGAAACAGTATTGCCGTTTTGCTGTTCCGTTGTTATTAATCATCTCCATGAGCACTTCAATGGACTTCTCTGCTATCTCATGGGTAGGAGTTCTCACGGTTGTAAGAGGAGGGTCGATGTAAGCTGCCACATCAATGTCGTCGAACCCGGCGACGGAAATGTCTTTTGGGACGCACAATCCCATTTGTTTAACAGCATCCATAGCGCCTATAGCCAGCCAATCGCTGGCCGCAAAAAGCGCTGTCGGAGGGTCATCTAAAGTCATTAGCAAACCCGTGGCCTCCTTGCCTTCGATCAGGGCGGGTTCCCTCTCTATGACCAGTGATGGATCATAAGGGATGCTGTGTTTCTCTAAGGCTGACCTATAGCCTTCTAGTCGGCTCATAACCCTACCTACTTTGCTGAAGGGGCCAATAATCAATCCAATTCGTCGGTGGTTGAGACTGATGAGATACTCTGTCATAGAGTAGGCGGCTTTAAAATTATCGAATCCGACGTAGCTTATGTCGTTGTTGTCCAGTTTTTCTGATCTCACGACGCAGGGAACTCCTGTTTCAACCAGCTCCTTTATGTAACCTTCTTGCCCAATACAAAAACCGGTAAGAATCAATCCTGCAACTTGACGCTCTAGGAATTGTTGTAGGATCCGCTGTTCAATCATCTTATTGTAATTAGTAATACCAAGCATAATGGAATATCCCACCTCTTGGGCACGCTCTTGAATCACCATAATTGTTTTACCAAAAATGGAATTTCTAGCCGTTGGGATTATCAAGCCAATGACAGTCGATTTTTTACTCGAAAGATCGCCTGCTGTGGCATTATAGACGTATCGGTTCTTCTTGCATATCCTCAATATCCGATTATAGGTTTCCGGTCGTACCGTATGCGGAGAATGGAACGCCCTGGAAACAGTCGTAGCAGAAACTCCCGCGATCTCTGCGATGTGCTTCATTGTTATTCTTCTCATACGGTTACCCTATCGTGAATGCGAAGAAATCATCTTTTAGCAGATCTACAGACCTGGGTTTGGAGGTTTTTAGCCCAAAGGATTTGAGACCCCAAAAAACGCCCATATATTATTCGATAAAAATGCTTATTTTCAGGATTTGGAAGTTCCCCAACTGTATGGTTTGTTATATTACACTCAAAAAACCTTTTCCCACCTCTTTGTTCTTGAATGAACAGGGTGATAATAAAGAACCAATGATTATGTTATCGATTTCATAATAATGGTTCTTGATTTTCCTGTCAATATCGATTTTCTTTTTTTGCATGAAGAGTGCATGAAATAGAAAAAAGAGATAGAAAAAGGAATAACTGTTTTATTTAATTTATGGATATTATATAGACATAAAGAGTAAATGAACGTTCGTTTTATGAGACAGGCTTGAGGGGTGTAATTTCAAAAAGCGAAATAAAGAAAGGCTTGACAGTAATAGCAAATTATTGGTATCGATACCATTATGATCAAAAACCACTTTGTCCTAAAGAAATGAATGCCATACCCGAATGACAACACTGGAGACCACTGGACGGCGTCAGTCAACAGGATCAATCTAAAATACATCAAAAAAAGGCAGTGAGTTATACCCACCGATCCATTTTAGAGAGGGTCGCATATGCCAAAAACAGACATACGTGGTGTTATCTCCCCTCTTATCATTCCTTTTACAGCTGAAGGTGGCATAGACTCAGCCCGATTAAAACAATATATCAACTGGTTATTAGGTAGTGGCGTTCATGGTCTTTTCCCATTGGGTAGTTATGGGAGTGGCCCTCTTATGAACGTGGATGAACGAAAACAGTGTGCAGAGATTATTGTTGAGGCCGTAGAGGGAAGAGTCCCGATTATCTGTCACATTGGAACCCAGAACACCCATGATAGCACTGTGTTGGCAAAACATGCAGAGAGAATCGGCATGGATGCGGTTGCCAGCATCCCTCCAAGTTATTACAAGCATACTCCAGAAAATATAAAGGCTTACTATCAAGATATCATAAATGCTGTCAGTGCACCTGTGTTTGCTTACAATTTTCCTCAAGTTGTAGGATACGAAATCACAGTTGATTTGTTGGTGGACCTGGCAGATATGGGATTGGCAGGGATAAAAGACAGTGGTCTGAATCTTGTTTTTCTTCAGCTGGCAATGAATGCTGTCAAGAAAGCAGACTTTATCTGGATAACCGGCAACCCGCCCATCATGTTCCCAGCAATAATGCTTGGGGCCGTTGCTTGTATAGCGGGTACAGCCAATGCCTTCCCAGAATTCACTGTATCCTTTTGGGATACTATCCAGAGAGGGGAATACGAGAAGGCAGCGGAGCTACAGAAAAAAGTGACGAAGTTGGTTCAACTACTAAATATGACAACCTTTGTGGTCAGCATCCATGAAATATTGCGGCTAAGAGATTTTGATTTTGGCGGTTTTCCGCGGGCACCTCTGAAGCCCTGTGCAGGGAAACAGAGGGAGAAGCTTAGGGAGGGTTTGACGGAATTGGGGCTAATCAAATGATGATAGGTCAATGAGAAGTAACTCACTTTTCTAACGAATGGAATCTTTTCAAAAAAATCCAAAGGCCATGGCTTTATGTTGTATCTCTCTGGAACATCATCAAAGCTATATTATCTGGGCCTGGATGTTTTACTCAAAACTGATGGAGGGACCGAACGATGGTTCAAATATTTGTCAATCTAAAAAGATTTGATGTCCCCAAAAAGCTTGGAGGTGTATGCCGGGAGGCAGATTCAAGCAAATGGATTGAATCTATTATTAGAAAAACAATTGAGTTCGGACTGGGCAAATCCGATAGGGTGCACCTAACGTATTTACTCCCAGAATCTCTTCTCATTCCAGCAATAAAAGTGATGACAGCATATCCTGGATCAGAAACTAAAACCTTGGATGTCGGTTCCCAAAGTGTATTTCGTGAAAACATTGCACCGGGTGGTAACTTCGGTGCATTCACATCAAATCTGCCGGCAGTTGCTGCATACAACATCGGTTGTACCTGGACAATGATCGGTCATTCCGAGGAAAGAAAAGATAAATTTGAAATGATTGCAGAATATGATTCGGCAATCCTAAGCGAATCAGAGAATATGAAAAGGGCCAATCATGCCGTAAACTCTTTACTCTGCAAAGCAGTATTGCATGCCCTTGAATCTGATCTTCATGTGCTTTTATGTGTGGGAGAAACAGCAGAAGAACGCGGGGAAGGACCCTTTAGTGAGCAGAAACCAAGAATCATAGAAGTCCTCAAGTCTCAATTGGAAATGGCCCTTAAAGGCACAGACAAATTCTATCCTTCCAAGAAGATTGTTATTGGGTATGAGCCGAGATGGGCTATCGGCCCGGGGAAAACCCCTCCGGGAGCTGATTATATCGGCTTTGTCGCAAACTACATAAAGAAAGAGGTAAAAGATCTGTATGGATACGAACCTGCAGTGATCTATGGTGGGGGTTTAAAGGAAGAAAACGCGAAAGAGATATCAAATATAGACACAATCGAGGGTGGCCTCATTGCGCTCACAAGGTTCACTGGCGATATCGGGTTTGAACCTGAGGGATTGAAGTCAATCATTGAAAAATATCTTGAATAGTACGAGGCAAGCTCCGATCAAAATAGGCATCATTTTGGGGGTGGCTGGACAAAAGATATAAGAATAAAAGAGACGACCAAGCTTCAAACTCCACGCGGGTCTAATTCAATTAGAAGGAGGGGATCGTGAATGATCCTATAAAAGTTGTCATGATGGGTTTGGATGGTCTTAATCCCGACCTTGTTTATCAGTGGAAGGATAAATTACCCACTTTGAAGAAGTTCATGAGGGAGGGAATTCATGGCAAAATAAAAAGCACGATTCCCCCCATTACACCCCAAGCGTGGACCTGTGTGTTGTGTGGTAAGAATCCTGGACATTTTGGATACTGGGATTTCACTTTCAGGAATGAGTACTGCTATGGACAGCCCGAGTTGGTGAGTTCTAGAGTAAGAGACAGCAGAGTTGATAGCGTTTACAAGAATCTTTCCGAGAACGGTAAAAGGGTCGCCATAATAAACGTTCCAGTCACCTACCCACCTCCTGAAATTCCTAACGGCTATAGTATCTCATCCTTCATGACTCCCAGCGTAGACAAACAATTTACTTATCCTGCTTCCTTGAAACAAGAGATCAGGGCAATCATCGGAGATTATATTATTGATGCCTCAACCTCTGATACGAACTTCCGGGAAATGAAAAAAGAGGATGTCCTTAAAAGAATCTATGATATGGACAACCAGAGATTTGAGCTGACCAAGTATTTTGTTAAAGAAAAGAGATGCGATTTCATTTTTACCGTCATCATGGGGACGGATAGAGTGCCCCATCTGTTTTATCGTTATTTTGATGAAGACCACAAAAGATATACCCATGATACAAGATACAAGGATGCCCTTAAAGATCACTACAGGTTCTGCGATCAAAATCTTGAAGAGATCTTGAATCTCATCGATGAAAACACTGTGATTATCGTTGTAAGTGACCACAGTGTACAAAGGTTGGATGGGAGGATCAATCTCAATGAATGGCTTATTCAAGAAGGTTACATGAGACTCAAAAGCAGACCAAAGGAATTAACGCCACTATCGCGAGCGGATATCGATTGGTCAAATACCAAGGCCTGGGCAACAGGATTTACCGGCCAGATCTATCTCAATGTAAAAGGCAGGGAACCGGAGGGTTTGGTGGTCCCATCAGATTATGAAGAAACTTTAGATGAACTCTCCGAAAGATTAATAAGCATCACCGACGAACAAGACAAGAAACTCGAAACGAAAGTATATAAAAGGAAGGACATCCATACTGGAGAGTACTCCAAGTTCGGGCCAGATCTTTTCATCTATTTTGACAACTGTCGTTGGAATATAAGCGAACTCGTTGGATATGACTCTATCTATTCCTATGACACGCCGCTAGGCCCGGATGACGCTGGTCATGGCCCATTTGGATATTTCAGTGCTCATGGGCCTGGAATTCCTAAGTTGGGCGAGATTTTAGAAGCGGATCTTCTAGATATCGTTCCCACGGTGTTACAGTTGATGGGTGTGCCTGTACCCCGGGATATGGAGGGGACGGTGTTATCTGAGAGAGAAGAACGTGTGTATTCTGATGAAGACGAAAAAGAGGTCAAGCAGAGATTGTCTAAATTGGGTTACTTCGGCTAGAGATCTGCACCATTTTGCACATCTCCGTTGAAGTCACTGGAGATGCGGACGAGGTCGAGATCATGGAAAGGGAGATTCCTACGATTTATTCGCCTCCTGGCATGTTGGACTGGCCTTGCGGTGTGGAAAGGCTACCAAATGGGAATACACTTATTACTGACGCTGGATACTGGTCAGGGCTTGGCAGTGAAATTCTGGAGGTTGACAGTCTCGGCAGGATAGTGTGGCAGCATTCAGTGGGGCTAATTTTTGCCCACAGCGCTAAGGTTCTAAGAAACGGTAATATATTTATTTCTGACACTGGTAAGGATAGGGTTTTGGAGGTGGATGGAGGCGGGAATGTTGTATGGAGTTCAGAAGCATGGAGTCAAGGAACTGGCAGGTTAAGTGACGGCTCCCATCTGCGTTACCCAAATGATGCAGAGGAAACGACGGAAGGAAGATTTCTTATCTCCGATAGAAATAATAATAGAATGGTAGAGGTTGACAGGGAGGGAAAAATTGTCTGGTTGTATGACAGACTAAAACATTGCCATGACGCAGATAGATTGCCTAATGGGAATACTCTGGTTGCAAGTTCTGATGAGAATAAGGTTTTTGAGATCGATCCGGATGGAAAAAGAGTATGGTCCTACGGCGACGGATCACCAGAAATGTTGAATTGGCCAAGGGATGCCGATAGACTTGAAAATGGGAATACGTTGATAACCGATTCAAAGAATAGTCGCATAGTAGAGGTAGATAGGAACAGCAAAATAGTTTGGTCGTTTAACCTAGGGTATTTTGGTATGCCCTACGAAGCAGATAGATTGTCCAATGGTAACACCTTAATCTCGATTCAGCAGCGCAGACAGGTGATAGAAGTTGATCCTTCAGGTAATATCGTCTGGGGTTTTAGAAATTATTTGCAGGGCCATATCCAAGAACACTTGGACAATAGCGACTTTGAGCTTGAGGCCTATCCTGGAGCTGGATACCCTGCCAACTGGACGAAATGCCCTCTTCTTTGTGAAGGAGAAACTCCTAAATTTTTTTGGGATTCAAGTACCCACTTTATTGGAAATCACAGCATAGGTATTGAATACTATGGGACAGGAAGCGTTTGGTGGCAGCAAACTATTCGGGTAACTCCCGGAAAGATCTACCGTTTAACTGACGCGGTAAGGACGGCTGACTTAGATGGATTTGCCCAGACCCAGGTGGCATTTTTGGATAGAATGGGAGGATTTTTTACCCCTGCTGAGATGTTGCCTCATACGAAGGCTCGCAAGGGTGATAATGACTGGAACTCAGATAGTATTGAGCTTAGATCCCCTCAAGAGGCAACTGCTACGGACATTAGATGTATCATAATAGGAAAGGGTAAGGCCTGGTTTGACAATATATCATTTGAAGAGCTACCTTGGGGATAGAATGAATGGCATGATGATAACCTCATGAAAGGGGAATTTAATAGAAAGGCTAATCTGCCTTTAAAGGACTTAAGGTATCTGCTCAAAATTTGAAGGAGGGGCATAACAAAAAAGACATCCATGCCCAAAAGAACCCGCAATTTAAATCCACTAGATTTTGAGCAATTACGACTTAAGAGATATGAAAGGAGAGGAAAAATGGCAAGGACCAAGATAACCTGGTTGGGACATTCATCCATTCAAGTAGAATCAAATGGACATATCATCTTTTTCGATCCCTGGATAGAAGACAATCCCAAATGTTCCCTGGAGTTGAATGAGATCAAAAGAGCCAATGCCGTTTGTGTGACGCATGGTCATATAGACCACTTAGGGGATTCTCTGAAGATTGTCAAGCAGACAGGTGCCAAGCTCATCTGTAGTCCAGAAGTCGGATTCTATGCCGATCGAAAAGGTCTTAAATACAATGAGGATTCCTATCCCTTAAACATCGGAGGTAGCTGGAAGAGCGATACATTCGCCATAACGATGGTAAACGCCGTTCATACCTCTGATATCATGGGGGAGGAGTTTCAAAAGGACGGCACCATTATGCCCGGATCCGGATGCTGTGGATTTGTTCTTGATCTGGCAGAAGGTCCAAACATCTATTACTCTGGAGATACTGGTGTTTTTGGCGATATGGCCTTGATTAGAGACCTTTATCGACCAGAGGTTGCCATACTTACCGTAGGAGGAAAATATAACATGGGTGTTCGGGAGGGGGCATATGCGGCATCCCTTGTCCTGCCGGACTATCTCATAGCCGTTCATCACGGCACATTCGAGGATCAAATGCTGGATCTGGATGAGTTCGCCTCGGAAATGAAGGTCCGGGCACCTCGAGTTCAATTGGTCCCAATTCAACCTGGGGAAAGCTATCTATGCCCATAGGAGGTAAAAATGATCGAATTTCACATCTACCTTGAGCCTTTTGGAGGAAAAGAAAAGGAGCTGGAATCCCTGTATTGGGATGAGTACGTCCCCGGGATATCGATTCAAGATGGCTTTCAAAGGACTACGTTGATCAAGAAGCGTGATGCTCTGAGGGAATATCAGATCAATCTCGCGTTCGACACCGAAGAACTCAGGCTTAAATGGGTGGGTTCCAAGGAACACCAAGCGGTTTGGCCCAAGATTGCTTCACTCTGCTCACGGGCTTCGTGGTGTGGTTTCGACACGGTGGAGAAGCGGTGAGGAGGAAAGGCAAGGATGAACCCGGTTGTTTCCCTCATAAAGGGCGAGGACGGTGAGCGGTCTCTGAGAGAGGCCTTGGAACATCTGGATGGTATGGAGGCGATTGTCCCTAAAGTGTCTACCGTGATGATTAAACCCAACTTCACGGGTGCCCTTCCTCCGGAGACAGGGGCAGCTAGCGATCCAAGAATCGCCAAAGAGCTGGCAAAATTAGCTCTGGAGGCCGGGGCCTCGAAAGTTATCATTGCAGAGGGGATCGGATCAGGCCACGTTTCCCTGAAGGATGTAAGGGGGCTCGGGGAAATTTCGGAAATGAAAGGGGTTGAGGTCGTCGACCTCAACGATGAGCAGACCGAGGTTGTGGATATCTCCGAACCTTTGGCTGTAGAGCGATTTGAGATCCCTCGAGTTGTGCTCGAATGTGATTTCCTAATCAATCTTGCCAAACTAAAGGTACATCCTCAGGCGATGTTTAGCCTGGCCATGAAGAACCTGCTGGGAGCCCTTCCTGGGCGTTCCTTTACAGACCCAGAGGAGGCAAAAAGACGAGGGTACCTTACACCGATCATTCCAGGCGGCGGTAAAAAGATCTTTCATGATCTCGCACGGGATCGCGGACCTGATGCCATGCAGGATGCCATCGTTGACCTGAATACAGTCATCCCATCGCATCTGACCGTGATCGACGGCTTATACGGAATGGAAGGCAAAGGTGCTCCAGTTCAGGGAAGGGCAGTGAAGATGGATCTCCTCATAGCGGGGACCGACATCGTAGCCGTCGAAGCCGTCGGTGCAGCTGCAATGGGCTTCGACCCTGCATCGATCCCTTACCTAGAGCATGCCGTGGAGAAGGGCCTTGGATTCGGATATAGGATTGAAGAGATAGACATACGAGGAGCGAGCCTGGCAGATGTGTGCCATGAGTTTGAGCCTGCAAGTGCGGCTTTCCTCTGGAACGAGGAATCTAGATAGATTACGGAAGGTCTGTTATGCGCTTTAGAGAACGGGTTGTATTGATCACGGGAGCAGTGAGGGGCATTGGCTGGGGCATTGCGCAACGGTTTGCAGGAGAAGGCGCCCGTGTGGTTTTAAACGATATTGAGGATGATCTGATCAGGAGCCGGTCACAAGAGCTGATCAGCCAAGGGTTCAATGGGTGGGGTATTCGTGCAGACGTCTCCAAAGGACCTGAGGTCGAGAGTATGATCGACGAAATCCTCGATCGATTCGGAACTCTGGATGTCTTGGTTAACAACGCAGCCGTTTTCTACCCTGGGGTACCGATTATTGAAATCGTTGAGGAGGAATGGGACAGGGTAATGGCTGTGAACGTCAGGGGGACCTTAAACTGCTCCATATACGCGGCAAGGCATATGATAAAAAAGCAGCAGGGAAGAATCGTCAACCTTACTTCCCTAATAGGTAAGACGGGGCGGGTGATCTTCAGTGAACCTGGAAATCCGAGCTGGGCTGCCTACTCGACATCTAAGGCCGCAGTTGCCTCGCTTACAAAATCGATGGCTCACGAATGGGCACCTTTTAACATTTATGTGAATGCGGTGGCCCCCAGCTATATCCAAACGGAGAAGACTACCCCTGATCAGGCCAAGCGAGTTATTTCCCGGGTTCCTCTCGGGAAGATCGGGACCCCGGACGATGTGGCCTCAGCGGTTCTATTTCTTGCCTCAGATGAGGCCTCTTACATCACTGGCGAAATACTGGATGTCAACGGCGGAGTTATGATGGATTGATTCTTCTTGGGGAACGCCATGGGGTTGATCGACGCCGACTTGCTTAAGGAGGCAAAGAGGACATTCGATAAGGAAGGAGGTGAGAGATTTTTAGGTTCAAAAGATGTGTAGGAAATGAATCAAAATCCAAAAATAGAAAGGAGGAAATCTTATGAGAAAGAAGGCCTTTTTTTCTCTTGTTGCTGTCTTTTTAGTTCTGACTTTTGCGTTATGTTGCGTAAGTGTGGCTAAAGAGCCACGTTACCCAACTCGCCGAGTTCAGTACATCTTTCCATGGAAGGCTGGGATCCCCATGTATGTCCTGGGGCAAATGCTTTGCGAGAGGATGGGAAAGATTCTTGGAGAGAAAGTCCTCATATCCGCCATGCCTGGAGGATCAGGAGCG
>CP070673.1:3846212-3854529 GCA_020351915.1 Deltaproteobacteria bacterium | reverse complement strand
GAAAACCCCTATGATGTCCTGATCTCTCGGGATAATATCGCCCTCAAAGACCTACCAGAAGGCTCCTTCATTGGCACCAGTAGCCTGATGCGCGCTGCTCAACTTCTCCATTGCCGCGCAGATCTAACCATAACTCCTTTACGGGGAAATCTGGACACCAGGCTCAGAAAATTAGATACCGCTGATATTCAAGCAATTATTGTCGCCGCAGCCGGCTTAAAGAGAATGCGTCTCGGAGACAAGATAACCCAATACTTTTCTGCTGACATCATGTTGCCTGCAATTGGGCAAGGTGCCCTAGGCCTTGAGATGCGGCGCGATGATGAGAAAACCAGGGACATATTGGCGTTTTTGGATCATTATCCAACAAGGGCGGCAGTAGAAGCTGAGCGTTCTTTCCTAGTGGAGCTTGGAGGTGGCTGTGAGCTACCGGTGGCAGCCTTGGCACAATTCGATGATGAATCTATCCATTTGGATGCTCTGGTGGCAAATCTGGATGGCAGCAGGATATTTCGGGATGCCATTGAGGGGCCGGCAGACAAGGCAGGTGAACTCGGAACAACCTTGGCTAGCACGCTTCTTGACGCTGGCGCCCAACAGATTCTTGATGAAATCTATGGGTCGTTATGAAAGGATTTCCAGAAATCCATGATAGCCTCATTTTTGAGAATCAATAGGACGTGGTTAGAAAACGTCAAATGTTAATTATCAAAGTCCAAGGGAATGTCAAAATCCAAAGTTCAAAAGGTAATATTTTGACATTTAGGTATTTGGTCTTAATTTGTCATTTGTGACTGTTTTCAGGAATATGACAAGATCTCTGAACCATGAAAAGCCCCAAAAGCAGTAATGATAAAAAACCAAGGTCTTTGAATAAGAGCAACAAAGGCATAGTCTATTTGATCGGGGGTGGCCCTGGCAGTCCTGATCTCATTACCGTAAAGGCCAAGGAATGTCTTCACAAGGCTGATGTTATTGTCTACGATTACCTTATAGATGAATCGCTTTTATCCCTCGGCGGCAAGGATGCAGAGCTGCTATATGTAGGCAAGAAGAGTGGCCAGCATACCATGAGCCAGCAGGAGATTAACAAGCTTCTGATAGCGAAGGCAGAGCAGGGTTTAGCAGTAGCCAGGTTAAAGGGAGGCGATCCCTTCATTTTTGGAAGAGGCGGGGAAGAGGCCATGGAACTGGCTGAGGCGGGGATACAATTTGAGATTGTTCCTGGAGTAACATCGGCAGTAGCAGTGCCTGCATATGCAGGTATACCCCTGACTCACCGAGATCATTCCTCAACGGTGTGCTTTATTACAGGACATGAGGATCCCACCAAAGAAACATCAAATATCAACTGGGACTCCTTGGCACAATCTCCAGGAACCCTCGTTTTTCTTATGGGGATTGGCAATTTAGGTAACATAACGAGAAAATTGATACACAGTGGGCGGCCAGCACATTCTCCAGTGGCAGTTATCAGCAATGGTACCACACCGAACCAGAAAACTGTAACAGGAACCCTCGAAAATATTGAGCAAAAAGCGAAAGATGCCAATCTCACACCCCCAGGGGTAATTGTGGTTGGGGATGTAGTAGGTTTGAGAGGCCATCTGAATTGGTTTGAAACCAGGCCTCTCTTTGGAAAGAACATCTTAGTTACCAGACCAGAAGATCAGGCTGCAGGCTTTGTTAGCATCTTATCTGGTTTAGGTGCCCGGTGTGTTCAAATTCCAGCGATAAGAATTATGCCTCCTACGACCTGGAAGGAATTAGATAGAGCAATAGCAGGTCTCTCCGTCTATGATTGGATACTTTTTACCAGCATTAATGGGGTTAAGTACTTCTTTGGACGACTACAGGTTTTCAAAAAAGATGCCAGGCATCTCAGTGGTATTAAGATTGGCGTCATAGGGCCCAAGACCGCACAGGCTCTCCTTGACAGGGGGGTTATCCCAGATTTGATTCCTGATAAGTATTCCGCTGAGGGGATAGTGGAAGCATTACATCAATACCCCCTAACGGGACAAAGGGTTCTTCTGCCGAGGCCTGTAATAGCAAGGGACTACCTTCCTGAAGAACTCAAGACCCTGCGAGCCAAAGTAGATGTGGTCGAAGCGTATCAGACAGTACAGCCAGAGTATGATCAGAATCAATTAGACGATCTATTCAAAAAGGGCGCGATAGATATGGTTACCTTTACCAGCTCTTCAACTGTTGATAATTTCTTGGGTCTGTTTGAAGGTAAATCAGTTGGCAAGGAGATTTCAAAGATATTGGTCGCCTGCATTGGGCCAATTACCGCTCGACGGGCAACTGAAAAGGGGTTGACGGTAACGGTAGTGCCTGATGAGTACACAGGAGATGCCCTTGCAAGAGCCATTGTTGAATTTTATCAAACACTTTAACTCTGTTATATAATAGATTGCTTTCCCTATTATTTTTCTGAAACTTCGGAATCCGCTACGAGCTGCTCTCCATCAGTCCAATCCCCAGACCCTTCTAGACGCCCGAAGTACAGTGTCTCGAATCTTGGCTGAACAGAGGAGTAGGCCATAGTGGTTCTCAATGTCTCCCGACGGCCTTGTATAGCTTATGTTTTCACCAGTTCCCGAGAGGAGAACACCGCCTGCTTCGGACGCAATAACGTCGCAGGCACAGGTATCCCATACCTTTGTGCCCCTAGCAGGGTGCACATAGATATCTGCCTCTCCATCGATAACCAGAGCCATTTTCCTACCTACACTTCCTGAAGAAATTTCATCCTGAACTTTCAGCAATTCAATAAATTTGTCCACCTTAGGGTCCCGATGTGAGCGGCTGACAGCAAGCCGTAGATATTTCATGTCTGGGGTATCTGAAATCCTTACCCGTGATGACGTTTCCCTTTGAGACAGTCGGGTCTTGAACGCACCAAAACCTTTACAAGCATAAAACTCGAGCCCGGTAGCTGGCTCTACTACTACCCCGATGGTAGGTTCGCCAAGATGGGTTAGACCAACCATGGTAACAAATTCGCCATTACCCTTTATGAAATCCTTGGTGCCATCTAACGGATCAATCATCCAGACCCATTCTTCTCCTGTCTTATCCCAGGTATCTGGTTCTTCCTCGGTAAGGATGGCGTGATCGGGAAAATTACGTTTGAGCGTTTTTACAATAATGTGATTTGCGGCCATATCCGCAGCAGTTACTGGGTCATCCGCCCCCTTTTTTTTGATATCAATATCCTCACCTGAAAGGTATTGCTCGTAGATGGCCTGTATCTTTTCTGCTCCTGAGCGGGCTGCTTGTCTGGCATTATGTAGGAGATATTTAAGGTCTTGTTTCATGATTGATGCCTTTGGATTCCGAAGCTAGCGTACCTAAACTATTGACAAATACCGTACATAAGGTTAAATTTCCTTCTGCACTTGTAGCAAGGGGCTCTTTTGCCGAAGTGGCGGAATTGGTAGACGCGCTAGGTTCAGGACTTAGTGGGTGTATGCCTGTGCGGGTTCGAGTCCCGCCTTCGGCACCATTATAAAATCAACTACTCATGTTCCCAGGTCCTGCTTTTGTAGGGCCTATTTTTTGCCTCGGTGAACTTTTGAGCTCAATTCTGCCTATTTATTCATTCTTTGTTTTAAGAAATAGTTCATTACCAGTGCTGCCAGTGCCCCAAGGGCAAACAGATCAAACAGATTTATCATTTGAAGGGGGCCTCCTGTTGATGCAAATCTGAAGACTATGGCTCCGCTTATGACAATCCAGTAAACGAATAAGAAACCTCCCGATAATGGCCAAACTACATTCTGTTGACATTTCGGGCACCTGAACTTTCTAAATCCCAAGAAACTTATTCTCGCTATTGCCTCAAAATTGTTGATGCAGTTCTTACAATACACCTGCTGGGGCATTTTCTGCTTGGCCATGGTACCCCCTTTCTTTTGTGATAGGGACCATCACATAATCAGAAAATAACGGTCTTTCCTTTATATAGGCTCTTAAAGAGTGTGACTGCCTTTTCCCACTTGTCTCTATCAACCCCATATTCAGGGTCAATTAAGTTGGAAATAACGACTGCCTTGTACAGATCACTCATGTGCTCATGCAATTCATCATCTCTCCTGGCCTTTAATTCATTAGCTGAGTTGATTTCGACGAGTAGCTGATAGTTTCTTCCTGCCAAGTTATGAATTTGAATGGCATAAAAGGCGATCGCGGCTACACCCACTGCAGTGACTATCAGCCAAATCGCTTGAAATTGTTGTGTAGGAGCCACAAAATAAAAGACGACACCGGCTATTACTACTATTAGCCCCCATTTCAGAACGTCTAAAAGTCTCTCCTTCATTGTCTAATACCCCCTTTCAAATAAAACGCGCTGAGGATTTTCTCCCCGGCATAAGGAATCCGTCTATAACCTTACAATTATGGCTATTTCCGAGCCTTTAATTTCTGTACTAATCTATCATATAGTTATGGTTTTGAGAAAGATTTATTAAGGTCTTTCCTCAAGAAAGATCGTCCAGATAGAACATTTTTGCCGGAGTTCCGCTATACTATAATTACAATATCAGATTTTTTTAACTATTTTATCGGGTTACAGATCAGCATAAATCCTGTACCATTGCGTTTCTGCTTTTCATTGCTCGATTTTAGCACCGCAAAAAGGTATATACCACTCAGGAAAAGAAACGGAAGTTTGTGGTTTTAGGTGCTATATTAAATACTTTGGCGATGATTTTAAGAGGCCGTTGACTTTTGTTTGACCTATTGGATTTCGGACGGTATTTCCCTTTTTTTGCTTGCTTGATAAAATTGCGAATAGAATATATTCTATTCGCAATCCTTGATGCGATCTTGAGCGGAGGAAATTATGCCATCAACCACCATACACATACATGATGAGCTGCACTTGAAAATTGCCAAGGTAGCTAGAGAAGGGGAGAAGCAGGAACCGTTTCGTTATCCAGGCTTGTGAAATGGCGCTAAATGGTAATGTGGGGACATGGCCTGAAAGCTTTTTCAAAGTGCAACTTAGCCAGAATGATATGAGAATACTTTGAGACGGCGTTCGCGAGATGGAAAAAGAGAATACAAAACCTGGAAAGTCAGTTCTGGGATTAACCAAGAAATAGGAACCCAGCAATTTGACATACCCTCCTTTCTTTCCTGTGGGATCGGGGAGCACCACCAAGGCAGGTGCAAAAGGATCAGCTTGTGTTTGAGAATCGTTTACGGTCTTTAAGAAGTAAGTTTGAGGTCCTCGGAGTGGATACGGTCTGGATTATCCAGCCTGAGAATCGCCGCTATCTTTCAGGCTTTCGAGCCGCTGATGGACAGTTAACAGAGTCGTCTGGTTCTTTATTCATCTCTCTGGATCAGGCTTTTCTGCTCACCGACTCGCGGTATACAACCCAAGCAGAGCAGGAGGCACCTGGATTTGAGGTGATAACTCATAAGGAAGGCGCAGTTAATGCACTGCCTGAGATTTTTGACCGGTTACACTCACGAAGGTTGGGGTTTGAGGCAGGTTATCTGATCTGGGAGGTCTATCAAAAGGCACAAGAGAAAGCCTCCCAGCATTCCCCACCCGTAGAGCTTATTCCCCTATCTGGCCTCGTGGAAGATATGAGGGAGATCAAGGAGCCACAAGAAGTTGAGATATTAAGCAGATCAGCACAGTTGATGACCAATGTTCTCGCCAAAGTGATTGAGGAATTAAGGCCTGGTCAGGTTGAAAAGGATGTGGCTTGGAGGATTGAGACGCTCATACGACAACATGGTGCCGATAAGCCTGCTTTTCCGCCGATTGTTGCTTCAGGTCCAAATAGTGCCTTACCCCATGCAGTCCCCACGGGCAAGAGATTAGAAAAAGGAGAACCGGTCATCCTTGATGTTGGGACCATCGTTGATGGCTACTGTTCAGACATGACAAGAACTGTTTTCCTCGGTGAACCTACAGAAGATCTTAAGGAGATCTACCGTATCGTGAGGGAGGCACAACTTACTGCAATAGAGTCTGTAAGGCCTGATATGGAGACCACTGAGGCAGATTCTCTAGGCCGAGAAGTTATTAAAAAAGCTGGTTTTGGTGACTTTTTTGGCCATTCACTTGGTCACGGAATAGGGCTGGCAACTCATGAGAGTCCTGCTGTTGGGCCGCTGAAGCCAAAGGTATTGCAAGAAGGCATGGTTTTTACCATTGAGCCCGGGATATACCTGCCAAAAAAGGGAGGTGTTCGGTTGGAGCAAATGGTCGCCCTCGAACACGGGAGAGCAAGGGTTTTGACAGGCAATGAAGATTTTTATTCTTTTTAGGAAAGATGGACATTACCTCAGCCACCAAACCTCAAAGTCACCAAGATTACAGTACATTATTTTTATGCCTGATTTAACAATAGGCACATTGTAATGGGGCTTGGCTTAGCTGATGTATAAATATAACTCATTTTGCTCCTTTGTGTCTTGGTGACTTAGTGGCTGAATAGTTACAAATGGACTATTTTCATGACGAAAGACTACTCTGAATATCAGTTATTAGATGAGTTTATGAATCAACTCAGAGTTGAGAGGGGATTGTCTGCTAATACGATCGTGGCCTATAATCACGACCTCATCACCTTTTTTGATTTCTTGAACCAGAGAGGAGTTGCCCCTCTTCAGATTACTCAAGATGACTTGGTATCCTTTGTGGCTGAAAAAAGGCCACAATTATCAGCAAGATCTCTGGCCCGATGCCTCGTTTCCATAAGGACGTTCTACCGTTTTTGTGTTACTGAAGGGAGAATTGAATCCAATCCGGCTCGGTTATTGGGTATACCAAAACTCTACCAACACCTACCCAATATCCTGAACAGGGATGAGGTAGAGGCCCTCCTTGCACAGCCAGATCCTCAGACAGACTTGGGAAGGCGGGACAAGGCCATGTTAGAGCTTTTGTATGCTACTGGGCTCAGAGTCACTGAATTGATTGGTCTCAAAATGAACAATATCAACCTGGAGGCTGGCTTTATCAGGACCATAGGCAAGGGCTCAAAGGAGAGGATTATCCCGATGGGGACCAAGGCACTCGTTGCACTCAAGGAGTATTTGCAGGATAGCAGGCCATCTTTTTTGAAAAAGGGAAAATTGTCGTACCTTTTTCTCAACAGGAGGGGGAAACCTCTAACAAGACAGGGATTTTGGAAAATTCTAAAACAGTACGCGTTAAAGGCTGGAATTACCAGGAAAGTCACTCCCCACACCCTAAGGCACTCCTTTGCTACCCATCTCTTGGAGGGAGGGGCTGATCTGAGATCAGTACAGATCATGTTGGGACATGCTGACATATCAACAACCCAAATCTATACCCATGTCGCCAGAGAAAGACTAAAAGAGATTCACGAAAAATATCACCCCCGACCATGAGCTTATTATCACTTAGCCTGTTTGAAAGGGAATCTGGCCGTCTCATAATTTTTTGTTTGACTAACGACGAGTTCATACTATAATAAAAACATACAAACTGGCGCGGGGTGGAGCAGTCTGGTAGCTCGTCGGGCTCATAACCCGAAGGTCGCTAGTTCAAATCTAGCCCCCGCTACCAAGTGATATCAAGGGTTTAAGAGATTTTCTTAAACCCTTTTTGTTTTTATTTCTACCATTTCTCTACCAATTTACTAATTGTAGTAATATATAGGGACTTTAAATAAGAAATGCGAATTTACTATCTAGATCAACCGTTGGACAAAAATGAACTTGAATTTGTAAAGCAGGCCTTAGCTAAGCGCGAAGGTCTACAGTATATACAAATTATCGAGCATATCAGAGTTCCGACCGTTTTGCCCACTCCTGGTAAGAAAGGAGTATTTGAAGAGGAGGTTGTTGAGCGGATGCAGGTTGCTGTAAACAGCCTGGTTCGTGTGGGAATCAAAAACGATGTGGGTTCGCAGGTCACTTGGGTTATGCCCAAAGAGACGCACTGGGGTGTTGTGTTTCAGCTGGCCATATACGAAGTTACGGGATTCGCTCCTTACTTGGTGCAAAGATGGCGTTATGAAGGTGATCAGCTTGTGAGGGGCAATATTCGCCTGATAGACGGACATGGCTTGATAAGTGAAAAAGATTGAAATAGCAACCGCAACCAGTCGCCGAAGGCGAAGGGGGCAAACAGCTCAGCTGATTTTCTGAACTAAGTTCGGAAGCAAAGGATTTCTGCGGCGGTTCAGCCCCAGGGCTGAGCCCCGCGTTGGTTTACAGACAGTTGCTAGCGAAAAAGTGGAGGGATGAAAAATTTCAGAAACAAATAATTAGCTATCTAAACTCAGCTTACCGCTAGAATGCAAATAAGTGTACT
>CP070673.1:3825799-3846112 GCA_020351915.1 Deltaproteobacteria bacterium | reverse complement strand
GAAACCGTTGGCACCCCATCATAAAAGTACCCCAGGTCAGTGTGGCAAACCCCGCATCCTGCTATTTCAACCAAAACTTCACCGGGCTTTAGTTCAGGTACCGGTATCTCAGTCTTTTCCAATTTGCCTGGGGTTACCGCGCCTGTTTCTTTGTCCCGCGATGTAGGCTGAACCATCTGCCACGTCTGGATCTTATCTGGTATTTCTGCCATTTTTATCCTCCTTATTTTATGGGTTTATTGTGTTTGCTATCTCTACTGGTCACTCATTGCTGTTCTAACTTCAGGAACTTTAGTTCACTTTAGTCACTTTAGCTCACTTTAGGCACTTCTTCCTCCTAGATCATCCCGTAACCACCATCAACACAGAGAAGCTGACCGGTGATATAGCTAGCATCGTCTGAGCCTAAAAAGACAAATGCTGGAGAGATGTCATCAGGTTCAGCAAAACGTTTCAGCAATATCCTATTCATATATATCTCTTTGAGCTTTTCATCGGTCCGTATCTTTTCGGTCATATCGGTGGCCACAATGCCCAGGCAGATAACGTTTACACATATATGGTACCGTGCGAGTTCCCGTGCCGCTGATTTGGTGAAGCTTAAGAGCCCCCCTTTTGCCGCACTATAGTTTATCTGACCTACAGTACCCACAATCCCAGCTACTGAGGTTACGTTAATGATCTTCCCCTTGCTTTGCTCTTTCATATGCCTTGCAGCAAATTGGGTACAGAGAAAGGCACCTTTCAGGTGAATGTCCAATACCTGATCCCATTCATCTTCACTCATTTTGAGTAACATCGCCGGCCTACTGAAGCCCGCATTGTTAACCAGAATATCAAGGTCACCAAATTCCTGGATTCCCTTTTGAACCAATGCCTCAGCATCAGCAGGATTAGCCACATCAGCCTTAAGGAGAATGGCCTTGCTTCCCATTTCCCGGATGGCTGAAACTACTTCTTCACCTGCTGCCTGATTGGATGAATAGTTAACCACAACACTGGCCCCCTCCCGAGCGTAGGCCAATGCAATAGCTCTCCCGACACCCCTGCTGCTACCGGTTACTAGCGCCACCTTATCTTTAAGTCTCACTTTGTCCTCCCCTTAAACTTGAATACCTTTATCCAGGCTCTTGTAGCTACAATATAACTACATCATAGTTACATATCTGTCAATAAGATTATCGAATTAAAGTATCAGGTTCAATGAGTTAATGTACTCAAAAATAAAATAACCACCCCTATTTAGGACTGGGTGTAGCCTGTGTTTTGCGCTTATCATCTATTCTTGATAGGGGAGACCACTCATAGATGGCTCCCTATCGTTTCTCCTTTAGCATTTCCCCGGCAATAATCATCCTCTGAATCTGGTTGGTGCCTTCAAAAATTTGGGTCAGCTTTGCATCTCGAAAGAGCCTTTCCACTGGATATTCCTTCATATAACCGTAACCGCCAAAGATCTGGACAGCATCTGTCGTAATCTTCATGGCAATATCGCTGCAAAAGCATTTCGACATTGATGCAAGTTTTATGTTCGATTTCTTTCGGTCGTGTTGTCTGGCCGCCCGCATCATTAGACCTCTGCCGGCTTCAATTTGTATGGCCGCGTCGGCCAGCATGAAGCTTATGGCCTGATGCCTGACAATCGGCTTTCCGAATGTCTTTCTCTCGCATGCGTATTTGAAAGAGAGATCAAGCGCCGTCTCTGCTATCCCCAAAGCCAGGGCTCCGATACTGGGTCTGGACATATAGAAGTCTTCCATGGCGATGCGAAATCCCTCCCCTTCCTTGCCCAGCCGGTTATCTCGGCTAACCTTGACATCCTCCAGAATAACCTCAGTCGTATTACTGGCCCTGAACCCAAGCTTATCCTCTTCTTTGCCGACAGACACACCGTCCTGATCCCTTTCCACCACAAAAAATGTGAATTTCTTTCCCCCGGTTTTTGCCAAAACAGTATACAGAGACGCCACTCCCCCATTAGTCGAGAAACATTTGTGCCCGTTCAGAATATAATCACCATTTTCCTTTTGCGCCTTCGCTTGTATTCCCGCCACATCAGAACCTGCGTATGGTTCTGTAACGAGGTAGCCTACGAGCTCATCGCCCTTTGCGAGGCGCGGGAAAAAGCGATCTTTTTGACTCTGGTTTCCTGCTGATATTATGGGAAAAATGCCTACTGCCTGAATAATAAGGAGCAAAGCTGAAGAGGCACATGCCTTTGCAATCTCCTCAACGCAGAGGCAATACATGAGCGTTTTATCCTCCTCAAGTCCCCCGTAAGCAGGAGGTAGAAGTATTTGCAGCAGGCCCATTTCCGCAAAGAGCCGGGCTATATCCCATCGAAAGACACCCTCCCGGTCCATCTCAGCGGCGATAGGCGCAATCCGCTCCTTCACCACCTTTCTTACATTGTCCACAATAATTCTTTGCTCTTCGTTTAAATCATCCATTGTCATCTAACAGGACCTCCTTTACCTTAAGAAACTCACCCGTTTTCCTCAAAACCCGTATTGCCTTTTAACCTCTGTGCCTTAAGTGCAACAGGTAAAGGCAATTCGAAGACCGTCATCACAGTTTTGCATTCTATCAACCGAACTCAAGAAAACCGATACAAAGGACCCCTTATCAATGTATCCTTGCGTTCCGATACGGCACACCAAGGTCCAGAGCCATCAAGAACCGAAAGCTGATTCTATAAAGGCATAAAACTTATACCATCGAGGGTATTTTGTCAAAAAAACATTGTCATCTGGGTTCCGAAATATCCCATCCCCAGAAGGAGATCTAAAGCTCAGCTGCCACAGAGCAACGAAGCTAGGCTAATCCCTAAAAATGTCTGCAAAAGGATCTCAGAGTACTAATTTGGCGATGGAGCAGATATTCAGAAAGAACAAAAACGACCGACGCCCATAAGGATGCAGAGATTTTTGCAGAACACTACCCTTAGAACGGATTCGTAAAGCCCGAGTTTCCCAAGTTATGGCTGCAAAATATCTGAGCAACATAATTACGTGTCAGGCACGTCGTGTCGCGCCGGCCTTTGAATTCAGTTCGACTGGAACACAACAGACACAAAGGGGGAGCGGCATTTTGATGGCATAAGTTCTTGGAAAACTACGGACTTACAACAAATCAATGGTAAGGCTAGAGGCGGTAGGGAAGATATGAAAGGGCCCCTGCTCTCAAGATACTGCCTTCGATTACCTCACAAAGGACCTGGCCTAGCGCTTCAAATTGCTTTTAATAAAGGTAATGATATCGTCGGTATACGTGCCGGGGCCGAAGATTTCGGCAATGCCGATTTTTTTCAGACCCGCTAAATCCTCCTCGGGAATAATGCCCCCTGCAATGACGAGAACATCACGTACACCTTTTTCCTCCAACAACTCCATTACTCGCGGCAAGAGAAAGTCATGGGCCCCTGATAAGATACTCAAAGCGATGACATCGACATCTTCCTGGATGGACGACTCTATGATTTGCTCCGGACTCTGCCGCAGTCCGGTATAAATAACCTCCATCCCGGCATCCATTAAAGCATTGGCAATAACCTTTATGCCCCTGTCATGGCCGTCAAGGCCCGGCTTCGTGGCCAAAACCCGTATCTTTCTATTTATGTTCAAGTTAACTCAACCCCTGAACTCCACTGCGCTTCAGGCGCTCAGCACACGACTAATGAAGACTATGATTATCCAATGGTACTGACTGGTTGATATTCTCCGAATAAACCCCTCAATTCGTCGCAAATCTCCCCCAAAGTAGCGTAAGCCTTGACCGCGTCCAGAATAACGGGCATCAGGTTTTCCTCCAGCTGTGCGGCCTTTCTTAAATCACCCAGCAAATCCTTCATCTTACTATTATCCCGCTCTGACTTGAGCTTTTCTAGCCCTTTCATCTGAGAAACCCTCACAGCGGGGTCCACCCGGAGAAGATCCTTTGGAGGCTTTTCCTCTATCTGGAACTTGTTTACACCAACTACCACCCTCTCGTCTTTCTCGATCCCTCTCTGGTACCGATATGCACTGTCCTGGATTTCCCTTTGGATGAAACCCTTTTCAATCGCAGCTGCTGCTCCGCCAAGCTCATCGATCTTGTCAATATAGTTCTGAGCCCTCTCAAAAATCTCTTCTGTCAGTGCCTCCACGTAGTATGACCCACCCAGAGGGTCGACCGTGTCTGCAACACCGGATTCATAGGCGATGAGCTGTTGAGTTCTCAGGGCAATCTGAACCGCCTCCTCACTCGGCAAACAGAAGGCCTCATCCATTGAATTGGTATGGAGCGATTGTGTACCGCCCAAGACCGCAGCAAGCGCCTGAAAGGCAACCCGCACTATGTTATTCTTTGCCTGTTGTGCCGTGAGCGTACAACCAGCGGTCTGGGTATGGAATCTCATCATCATTGATCGCGGGTCCTCTGCCTTGAATCTCTCTCGCATTATCTTTGCCCAGAGCTTTCGTGCTGCCCTAAACTTGGCAACCTCTTCAAAAAAATCAAGGTGGGCATTGAAAAAGAAGGACAGACGCGGCGCAAACTCATCTACATCAAGCCCTGCCCGTATGGCTGCCTCAACATAAGCAATGCCATCGGCCAGGGTGAAGGCCACCTCCTGCACTGCTGTGGAGCCTGCCTCCCTGATATGGTATCCACTAATGCTGATTGTGTTCCATTGGGGAACCTCTTGTGAGCAGAATGAAAAGATGTCGGTGATAATCCTCATAGAGGGCTGAGGCGGGAAGATATATGTACCCCGGGCGGAATACTCCTTGAGGATATCATTCTGAATGGTTCCCCGTAGATCCTTTGAGGATACACCCTGTTTCTCGGCTACACCTATATACATGGCCAAAAGCACAGCTGCAGGGGCATTTATGGTCATTGAGGTACTCACCTTATCAAGGGGGATTCGGTCAAAGAGTATTTCCATGTCTTTCATCGAATCGATCGCTACTCCGACCTTTCCCACCTCCCCTTGGGCCAGTGGGTGATCTGAATCATATCCAATCTGGGTAGGGAGATCAAAGGCTACTGAAAGGCCAGTCTGACCATGTTCTAAGAGGAACCGGTATCGCCGGTTCGTGTCCTCAGCGGTAGCAAAACCGGCATATTGCCTCATGGTCCATAATCTTCCCCGATACATGGTAGGTTGAACGCCTCTGGTAAAAGGGTACTCCCCGGGCAAACCGAGCTCTTCCGCGTAATCATAATCAGCTTCATCAAGAGGCGTATATACCCTCTTTACCAAAATACCTGAGGTATTGACAAAATCATCTTTCCGCTCGGGTCTCTTTGTGAGAGTCCGTTCGGTTTTCTCAGACCATTTTCCGTATTCCTCGTTTAGTTCCTTAATCTTGCCCTCCTCAAACATTCCCCGAGCCTCCCTCTTCTTTCTCATCCGGCAAGTGCAAGAAACACACCTGCAGCCACGACTGTCCCGATAACACCTGCCACATTAGGACCCATGGCATGCATGAGTAAGAAATTCTTTGGATCAGCTTTTGCACCCACTACCTGACTTACCCTGGCGGCCATAGGAACGGCAGACACACCTGCGGAACCGATGAGCGGATTTATTTTTTCCTTGGCAAAGAGGTTCATAAGTTTTGCCAACATTATGCCAGCTGCTGTTGAGAAGGCAAAGGCCACGAGCCCCATAACGAATACAAAAATAACCTGCGGTTTCAAAAAACTCTCTGCAGACATGGTGGCCCCAACGCTGATGCCCAATAGAATGGTGACGATATTCATGAGTTCATTGGCTGCTGCATCTGCAAGCCTCTTTACAACCCCGCACTCCTTAAAGAGGTTTCCTAACATAAACATGGCCATGAGAGGTGCAGAGGCTGGAACAATCAGGCAGATAACGAGTACGGTTACCAGGGGAAAAAGGATCTTTTCCTTCCTTGAAACGGGCCGTAACTGCCTCATCTTGATTTTCCGCTCCTTCTCAGTAGTGAGAAGCCTCATGATAGGGGGCTGAATAATGGGAACGAGGGACATGTAAGAGTATGCTGCAACGGCAGTTGCTCCCAACAGATGAGGAGCAAGGTGCACGGTTGTATAAATCGTGGTCGGGCCATCAGCCCCGCCAATGATGCCTATTGAACACGCCTCAGGTATGTTAAAGCCCAGGAAGAGGGCTCCGAAAAACGAAACGTAGACCCCGAATTGGGCCCCAGCACCTAATATGAGGGTCTTAGGATTGGCAATCATAGGTCCGAAATCGGTCAGAGCACCCAGACCCAAAAAGATAAGCGGGGGAATTACCTCCCACTCTAATCCGTAATGGTAAAATTTCCACAAAAGACCTTCCCCTTCCCCCATGAGAAAGGTGAGGGGTAGATTGACGACCAATATACCAAAACCGATAGGTACTAAAAGGAGCGGCTCGTAGTTTTTTGTTATAGCCAGGTAGATAAATAAAAAGGCAATGAGCCACATGACGAGATTGCCAATGGTTAGGTGCACAACACCTGTTGTCATAATCATATCTAACATAATCAACCCTCACTGATTAATCTTTGTTATTATTCAGCCACAAATTATCACTAATTATCACGAACAATTATTTAACAATTCTTTGATATTCAAGTTTTTCTTTCGAAAAATTCAAGATCATTGCCAATCGCAGGCCAGTTGCCTTCAAATAATTAAGAGTTTGAGCGATTTTGTACGATAGGTCTTTGCTCAGAATTTCATTCCCGCCTGCCGCCCGCCTGCCTGATGTCGGGCAGGGATGGCGGGCAGGTTCATTCGTGTCCATTCGTGGCTTAATAGTTACTAATCTTTTTCAAACGTCTTCAATACTTTCCCAAATCCATATATTGCCGCTATCAGTATCCCCAGTGAACAGAAGACAGCCAGCAAACCAAAGGTGAATATCTTTAGTGCAAGATTCCAATCAACCATACCGATACTCTCCCGTACTATTGTAATTACTGTTACCCTATCTAGGCTCACCAGGTATCAGTGCTCGAATAATGAACCACTGATACCTTCGCTACCAAGTACTGCAAAAAAGCGCCCTGCCGGTGACCGGACAGGGCGCCTGTTTCTGGGTATTCAAAAAGTCGTGCGTCTATTCGATCACCATTAAAACATCATCGGCTGCGACTGAATCTCCTTTCTGACATTTTATCTCGCTAACCTTTCCCGATGCTGGAGCCACTATGGGCATCTCCATCTTCATGGCCTCAAGAATAAGAACCTCATCATTCTCATTAACCGTGTCGCCTACCTGTACCTTTACCTCGATTACCTTTCCCGCCATGGGAGCTGTTACATCACTCACTTCTGCACCTCCTCCTATTTTAGATAAAAACAACTATCCCCAGCAAAAGCGTGCTCCACTATCACCTCTTTTGCTGCGGACTGGTTCTATTTCTCCATAGTCATAATCTGATACTTTGACATGCACCCCATTGTCAAGTCAAAAACAGGCTATCCAGGGTAACGTCAAAGTCCAGGGTATGGGTATCTTTTTTTTTGGATTATGCCCTCACATAGTTTAGATTAGTGGGAGTTTCAAAATGGTTTATATAGATGGAGCCTATGATTCTAAGGCTTGGGGCGCAATAAACCATTTTGAAACGACCCAGTAGGGGGCCATGTCACAGGGCATAACCAAAAAAAAGATATCCATACCCTGGAAGAAGCTCAAAAATCAATATGTTAGGTTTCACTATGACGTGGCCCTGCAGGCTATCTTCCCGTCACACCTCATGATCTTAGCGACCACTACTAATCGAAAAAAGAGCTATGTTCAATCAGGTAGTCTACTCAAAAACAAGAAGACAACCCCCATTCAGCAATGGGGGCATTTTATTTTGTGCCCATTCCCCATTTCGAGTAGGGCGAAATACCCAGATCCCAGACACTTCGCGTTCCAAATTACCGGCTCAGGATCTCGGCTCTATTATCAACAGTATTGGGATCTATCTCAGAGCACAATGCCTCAATCCAGGGGTCACTGTTACATTCTCAGGGACGAATGAGTGAAAGGCCCAATTCGGCAAGCTGATCTTTATCCACCTTCGAAGGGGCATCGGTAACAGCACAGGTTGCTCGTTGGGTTTTGGGAAAGGCAATGACATCCCGTAAGGACTCTGCCCCAACCATAATGGCCACAAGTCGGTCAAAACCAAGAGCAATACCTGCGTGCGGAGGTGCACCGTAGCTGAGTGCCTCAAGGAAAAACCCGAATTTTTCTCTCACCTCTTCTTCACCCAACCCCAAAGCACGGAAGATTTGGTTTTGCAAACCAAGCGAATGGATCCTCGCGCTGCCTCCTCCTATCTCCTCACCATTCAAAACCAAATCATATGATCGTGCCCTCACTGCCTCCGGTCTTTCCGCCAGCAAAGGTATATCCTCTTCGAGTGGGGCAGTAAAGGGATGGTGAACAGCTACATACCTGTTTTCTTCACTACTGTATTCCAACAGAGGGAATTTGGTTACCCACACGAGTGAATAGGTTCCATCTTTGGTTAAATCGAGTCTCTTGCCGATCTCGATCCTCAATAAACCGAGCGCCTCGTTAGCTACATGTGCCATATCAGCCACAAAGAGAATGAGATCTCCTTCGATGGCCCCAAGTTTTTCTTCAACACCACCCTTACAATCGGGCGCTAAAAACTCGGCTAACGGCGACTGCCACCCATCAGGTTGAAGTTTGGCCCAAAACAATCCCTTGGCACCAGAATCAATTACCACACGGTTTAGGTCATCCAGATCTTTCCGAGAAAATGAGGCTCCTCCCTTAACGACCAAAGCCTTAACGACGCCTCCCCCTTCCAACACATCGGTGAAGACCTTAAAACCCGAGGATTTGAGGAGATCTGAGAAATCCATCAATTCCATATTGAATCTGGTATCTGGTTTGTCAGAACCATATATATCCATGGCCTTCTGATATTCAATTCTTGGAAATGGCCGTGAAATAGGGTAGTCCAAAATAGCCGAGAATAGATCCACCATCATGCCCTCAATGACATCCATAACCCCATCCTCGTCTACAAAGGAAAGCTCAAAGTCAACCTGGGTGAACTCCGGTTGTCTATCAGCCCTTAAATCCTCATCTCTAAAACATCGGACAATCTGAAAATAGCGATCAAAGCCAGCCACCATCAAGAGCTGTTTGAACAACTGCGGGGATTGGGGCAAGGCGTAAAACGAACCTTTTGTTATCCGGCTTGGCACGAGATAGTCCCGAGCCCCTTCAGGGGTACTCTTGGTAAGAAAAGGGGTTTCCACCTCAACGAATCCCTCTCTAGTCAAAAGGTTTCGTATCTGCAGAGCTATCGTGTGCCTCTTTGCGAGGTTACTAAAGAGAGCCGGTCTCCTCAGCTCCAGGTACCTATATTTGAGGCGCAAATTCTCTGATGCATCGATTTTTCCATCAACTTGGAATGGCGGTACCTCTGTCTCATTCAATATCTTCAGTTCCTTGACCTTTACCTCAATATCTCCGGTTGGGAGATCAGGGTTTTCCTGACCAGCCAGGCGGGCCGTGACGACTCCCCTTACAGCAATGACCCACTCATTCCTCAAGACACCTGCCTTTTTATGGCTGGTCTTGTCGAATTCCTGGTCAAACACAATCTGAGTCAAGCCAGATCGATCCCTGAGATCAATAAAGGTCACTTTCCCAAAGTCCCGCCGTCTGTTGACCCATCCCATGAGGATGACCTTCCGGTCAATATCATCTCTCCGCAAGCTGCCGCAGTCGTTCGTCCTTTTCCAATCTTTGAGGGTATCTATATCCAATTTCTTTCCTTCATCTCGATGAGTTCACTCACCACGCTATATAAGGGAAGCTCTACTTGCTCCTTGGTAACCATATCCCTCAGAATACCCTTGCCTCTACCTAATTCATCTTCTCCTACAATCAGAACCTTCCGAGCTTTCAGTCGGTCTGCATGCCTCATTTGAGCCTTCAAGCCTAAAGATCTGTACTCCATCTCACATTTAAGACCAGCCTTACGAAGTTCCTGTAACCAGATAAATGCCTTATTCTCCGCCTCTTTTCCCAGAGGAGCCAGGAAAAGATCCGGCCCTGCTTCGCTCACATCACCCTGCTCCTCTAAAAGCTCAAAAACCCTTTCTACGCCGATGGCAAATCCTATTGCAGGGGTGTCTGGCCCACCCAACTCTTTCATCAGGCGGTCATACCTGCCTCCACCTGCGATCGCATTCTGGGCTCCCAGCTCTTGGGTCTGCACCTCGAAAGTAGTTCTTGTGTAATAATCAAGACCCCTCATCAAATGTGAGTTTACAACAAAACCAACATCCAATTCCTTGAGGTGTGCCTTGAGGGCATCAAAATGGTGAGCGCAATCATGACACAAAAAACCAAGCATGGACGGTGCATTCTTTATCACCTGGGTACATCTCTCTACTTTGCAATCAAACACCCTTAGAGGGTTGGTCCCCATCCTGATCTGACAGTCAGGGCAGAGATCTGCACCATAGTTCTTGAGGTAATCCTTCAGTGCCCCCCGGAATGGCGCCCTGCAGTCTAAACAGCCCAGAGAGTTGGCATGGAGGACCAGGTCATGCAACCCAAGAGCTGAAAAAAAGTACATAATCATATATATCAGTTCACTATCGGATTTTGGGCCCGGGTCTCCAATAATCTCAACATTTATCTGATGAAATTGTCTCCTTCTGCCCTTCTGAGGCCTCTCATACCTGAACATTGGCCCCATCGTAAAGAGCTTCCGTACCGGATGACCCTCATAGAGCTTATTCTCTATGTAAGCCCGCAGAATCGAGGCCGTTGCCTCTGGTCTCATGGCGAGTTGGTTGCCCTTCCTATCGGTGAGCGTGTACATCTCCTTTGAAACGATATCAGTGTCCTCGCCTATCCCACGAGCAAACAGGTCGGCTTTCTCGAGTATCGGGATCCTAATTTCCTCGTACCCAAACACCTCAAATATGCGCTTCCCCTCCGATTCAATCCTGTTCCAGGTTCCGACCTGAGAGGGAAGTATATCCTTAAAACCTCTTATTGCCTTAAACTGCACACGAGTATCCTTTCTATCCTAGACTAGCAGAACAAGGTTCCCTTCTATCAAAGGCCTTCTGTCCAGTCAATTATTTTAGATGATTTTGGATAACTACTCACACTTTTCCTGGCGTTTCTACGATTGTGAAACCGGGGATTTTGAAGACTAGAGTTGTTACTCGGTAAAAAGGTAGTAGGAGTGGGGCTAAGGTTTTATGTGTGGGCCGCACCATGCTTTTTATGTGCCGTTCGTACCTAACCGAGCAGCTACCTTTTTTTCCAGGGTTTTGATAATGACTTTTAATGCCATACCTTCTTGGATGGGTCCGGAATTATTCCAACCCTTCAACAGGGCCTCTTGTTTTTTCTGTTTGAATTGCTCCAGGCTGGTAACCATAGATTCCCAGGCAAACAATTTCTGGAGTACATGACGTTCAGGGGCATTCAAATCTTTTTCCGTGTCAAAGGATTTTCCATTCCAGGTGATGATAATCATCCTGCTCGTCCTTCTTAAAAGCATTCTGGTGCTATGTTAGTACGGTAATGCTGCCTTCCATAAACGTTACAGCCCGACCAGATATTGAAACCCTATCTCCACAATCTTTGCAGAATAGCTCCCCACCCCGCTGAGACACCTGGTGAGCGTGCAAGCTCTTCTTATTCAACCTACCGGCCCAATATGGTGTCAAAGCACAATGAGCAGACCCGGTAACAGGATCCTCATCAACACCAAATTTTGGAGCAAAAAAACGGGATACAAAATCGACATTGCTCCCTTTAGCAGTTACCATCACTCCTCGCAAATCCAGTTTCCTCAACATTCCCATGTCAGGATGCAGGTCTACGATGTCATTCTCGCCTGAAAACACAGCTACATAGTCTTCTGAACGCAGTACCTCCACTGGCTCTCTCCTCAGACCGTCAATCAAGGTCTTGGGCGCTTTGCAGGGGACAGGCGGCTGTGATGGGAAATCCATTGAGAGCAAGCCTTTTTCTTGAACCACGGTAAGCCTTCCACTCCTCGAACGAAAGATGATTTCAGCACTCGATTGCTCAAGGTGGGTAAAGATCACAAAGGCTGTAGCCAGGGTAGCATGACCACACAGATCAACCTCCGCAACAGGGGTAAACCAACGGATATGGTAGCCATTTTTCTCAGGGACAAAGAAGGCTGTCTCCGAAAGGTTGTTCTCCTGTGCTATTGCCTGCAGCAAAGAATCCTCCAACCACCTTTTCAGCGGGCATACAGCTGCAGGGTTGCCCGAAAAAATTCGGCTTGTAAAGGCATCGATTTGGTAAATCGGAATTTTCATTGTCTGCCCAAAGAACTGCAATTACATTCCAGGCCAAGCCGAGTGGATCTATCTGTTTAGTTTCTCTTGAATCTTGTGAGTGCCTAGCTCCCGCAAGGCATCAGCCGCGATCCACTCGGCAGCCTTTGAGTCGATTCGTTGAATCTCCTTGGCTATTTCAATAGCACCTGTATTAAGGCTCCGGTTTCTCTTCCCAATTTGTCGCAAGGCCCAATTGACTGCCTTTTTGACAAAGTTCCGTTCATCTGTGGCCTCTGCTTGTATGATCGGGAAAAACTGCTCAAACTGACTATCATCTGCCTCCTTTTCGTGAACAGCAAGGCAGGCCATGAGTACAAAACCAGCCCTCTTTACAAACTCCTCACCCCGGCGGCTCCACTCGATAGCCTTCTGGTAGGAAAACCTCGTTTTCTTAAAAAGATTGTTACAGCACTGATCACACACATCCCAGGAGTCAAAATCCTTGACCCATCGCTCCAGCTGCTCTTCGGTGACCAAGTGCGGATCATCGATCATGCTGGCCAATATCTTGGCTTCGTGGAGACCAGAACGCCAGAGCTGTTCGGAAAGGGCGTGGTCTTTACCGATTTGTTTCGCTATCTTCCGCAGATTGGGAATAGAGACGCCGTAGGCATTCTCTGGATTGATGCCAAATCGGGCCATACCTGCAACGGCCTCAGGGTCAAACAGGGATTTCAATTCTTCCAAAACCTCTATGTATCGCATTTTCCTCGTTCCTCACACAGCCCTCCATCACCTGAGATCAATTGTTTGCCTGGATCGGCGAAAAGCGGAAGAAGAAAGGCGAATCTTGATATAAAGTCACATCATGCATCTTCAAATCGATTGAGTTGTACGTTTTTCCGCACTCTGTCCGGTTTGAAGATCCGTCCATTGATCACAATATAAATGCCGGGCGGCAACCACTGAACTGCAGCAACGGCACAACCAATATTGAATTCGGCATCGCTTGATTTAAACTTAGCAGGCTGCATGGCTCCAGTAAGCACCACCACTTTGTCTGCTATGGCCTGAAGCTTTTTGGCGGTCTCAATCATAGTGTCCGTCCCATGAGTCACCACTATGTATTCATGTTCATCGGATTCTATTCTGTCAAAAAGTAATTCACGATCTTCGTCTGTCATGTCCAGGCTATCTTTGTGTATCAGAGACTCGCATTCATAGTCAAAGCTAACATTCGCTTGTTTCAATACCTCATTAAGCATAGACTCCCCAACCTGGTATTCGCTTCTCTTGTCAAAATATACCTTGTCTATGGTTCCCCCCACAGCAAAAAACTTGATCTTCATCTCTTTTTAGCCTCAAATTTACCCGATAAACATTCTCATATGAACCCAAGATCAGCCGTGCAGTTTGCCCCGTCGGCTTCCCCGCATCGGCTGGTAGGACTCAAAGTGTATTCCTGAATCCCTCACCAGGTCGCCTATTCCTCAAATACAGTGAATACGGAGAGATCACTTATCGCTCTTTATGACGGGCTTCGCGTGCTCGCCCTGCATGACTCGGGTGCCAGGATCAACATCGTGGATCAGCCAAACATTACCCCCAATAATCGATCCCTTGCCAATACGGACCCTGCCAAGGATCGTCGTACCGGCGTAGATGATCACATCGTCTTCCACGATGGGATGTCGAGGAATTCCCTTTACCAATGCACCGGAGTGATCTTTAGGAAAGCTTTTGGCACCGAGGGTCACGCCCTGATAAAGGCGGACATTCCGGCCGATGATACAGGTTTCACCGATGACCGTGCCGGTACCGTGGTCGATGAAGAAACGCTCACCGATTGTAGTTCCCGGGTGAATATCGATACCCGTTTGAGAATGGGCCATCTCAGTTATAATCCTGGGAACGATGTCCACGTCCAAGAGGTGAAGCTCATGAGCGATCCGATAATTGGTGACTGCCTTGATGCTCGGATAGCAGAAAATTGCTTCGCCAGGGTTCTTGGCAGCCGGGTCCCCTTCGTATGCGGCCATCACATCTGTAGCCAAGAGCCTTCGGATATTTGGGAGAGTAGAGAGAAATTTCCTGGCCAAGGCCCGAGAGCGGACCTCGCAATCCTCGCAGGTTTCTTTCTCTTTGATCTCACAGGAGAAACAATACCCCCGCTTAATCTGTTCGCCGAGAAGCCGCTGCACTCTGTCCAAGTTTGAACCGATATAAAAGGCCATGGTTTCAGGTGTAATCTCGGAGTCGCTAAAGTAGCCGGGAAAGAGCACTGCCCTGAGTCCCTCCACAATCTCTGCCAGAGCTTCAATAGAAGGCATAGAGGCCTCCAGTGACGGCCTATGATAGACGGAATCATAGGAGTCAGGGCGGCACAATTCGTCAACCACCTTCCTGATGATATCCTTATCCTGAGACATAGTCCGCTCTGTTTGTTTATGCATGGCACCCTTTCTTACTTGTTTATGCACCAGAATATTATCTGCGTTTTTCTTTGTCTCGGTTTGCGTCGGAGCCCCAAGGGTTGACAAATTATTCCTTGAAAAGCTCCGTGCTCAAATACCGCTCACCGGTATCGCAGACTATGAACACGATCAGCTTGCTGGTGTTTTCTTTTCTTTTGGCCACCTCCACGGCTGCGTGTGCTATTGCTCCCGAAGAAATCCCACAGAGAATACCCTCTTCTAGAATGAGCCTTCTCGCCATGGCAAAAGCTTGCTCGTTTGAGACCGGAAATACCTCGTCAATAAGATCCGTTTCCAGGATCTCAGGCACAAACCCAGCGCCTATGCCTTGAATCTTATGGGGACCAGCATTTCCACCAGAGAGAATCGGGGAATCCCGGGGCTCGACGGCCACCGCCAGAAACCCTGGTTTACGCCTTTTCAGCACTCGAGTCACGCCCGTGACGGTTCCACCGGTTCCAACCCCCGACACAAGAATATCCACCTCTCCATCGGTATCTCTCCATAGCTCTTCGGCTGTGGTACGGGCATGAATATCCGGATTTGCGGGATTCTTAAACTGCTGCGGCATGAAGGATTTTTTCATCCCGGCAGCGAGCTCTTCGGCCTTGGCAATGGCGCCGGGCATACCATTCTGGGCAGGAGTGAGCACCAGTTCGGCACCGAACCCCTTAAGAAGTTTGCGCCGCTCCAAGCTCATGCTTTCTGGCATGGTTAAGATCAACCGGTAGCCACGCACGGCACAGACGAACGCGAGAGCAATCCCGGTGTTGCCACTGGTAGGCTCGATAATGACCGTATCCCTTTCAATATATCCATCTTTCTCCGCCTGTACAATCATGTTGAACCCAATGCGATCTTTCACCGAACTGCATGGGTTGTAAAACTCCAGCTTGGCTACAACGGTGGCCACACATCCTTCGCTGATCTTGTTCAGCCTGACCAGAGGTGTGCTGCCGACCAAATCCATCATATCAGCGGCAATATTCATTGCATAGGCCCACCATAATGTTGGTTTACGTCTAATCAGGGTTCAGTGGTGCGTCTCTTAATAAGGGGCAAGCGAACAGTATATGTCATCGGTCTAATCCTTCATATATAATCGGATTGGCGAGTTTTATGCCGGGTATTATGAATCCTTGTCAAAAGAACGGAGACCTCTGATCCTGCTTTCTTGCATTGCCTCTTTTTAGGACCGGGCTTACACCTCACAGAAGTGCTTGATCTTATAGGTCTCCAAGAGTTGCGTCACTTCTTGTTTGCACTCCCCACACCCAGTTCCCACTTTGGTCATCTCCTGGAGTTCGTAGAATGTCCTTGCTCCTTCCAGAACAGCATGTTCAATTTCCTGGTCAGTAATGTTCATGCATTTACACACAACCCGCTCTTCTTCTTTCTTAATCTTGTCTTCCATTCCGTTGCGCACGTAATAATCGTTTATGGCCATGCGCAATGCCTTGTCGCCCAGCACAGAACAATGCACCTTGTGGTCCGGCAAACCACCGAGCTCCCTGTTTATGTCCTTTGCCGAAAGATTATAGGCATCATCCAACTTCATCCCCTTGACCATTTCTGAGAGAACAGAGGTGCTCGCAATAGCGCTTGCACAGCCAAAGGTCTTCCATTTGCAGTCAGTGATAATTCCTTTTTCCTTATCCACCTTGATAACTACGATCATCTCATCGCCGCACTTTATGTTCCCCGTAACACCCTTACCGTCTTCCTTATAACCATCTTCATCCATGAGGATGTTCCTGGGGTTCATAAAATGTTCTTTAACGGTGTCTGTGTATGCCCAACTGGCTTGAGTCATTGCAGCCTCCTCTTATACACTGTTGACATATCCCTGATCTTTCCGATTACACGAGGAAGTACATCAATCATATGCGCTATTTCTTCCATGGTGTTCTCGCGCCCCAAACTAATGCGTATTGAACCGTGAGCGCATTCCGCCGGTAATCCTGTTGCGAGAATTACATGGGAGGGATCGAGAGAACCCGACGCGCAGGCAGAACCTGTTGACACGGCAATTCCTTCCAGGTCTAAGTATAGAATTATGGCTTCTCCCTCTGCCCCCTCAAAGGACACATTTAACGTATTGGGAAGGCAATCGGTAGGATGCCCGACAAACTGCACATCAGGAATGCTTTCTTCTATGCCTTTTTTAAGTGCTGCCTTCAATTCGAGCAAATGCTTTTCATCAGATTGCATTTCTTGAGAGCGCATCTCAATGGCCTTTCCGAGCCCGATTATCCCAAGCGTATTTTCTGTGCCTGCACGCCTGCCTCTCTCTTGATGCCCACCACGAATCAAGGGGCAGAACGGAGCTCCTTTCTTCACATACAACGCACCGATCCCTTTTGGCCCGTATATTTTGTGGCCGGAGAGTGCCAGGAAATCAACATCCAGCTCCCGCACATTAACCGGTATCTTACCCACTGCTTGAACAGCATCCGTGTGAAACACCGCCCCGCGTTCATGTACAATCTCGGCAATCCCCTTAATATCCTGTACGGTGCCGATTTCGTTATTTGCCATCATCACCGACACGAGCCCTGTTCTTTCTGTAAGCAAATCTCTTAGCTGCTCAAGGCTCACTTTTCCGTACTGATCCACGCCCAGGTATAGAACATTAACACCCCTCTCCTGAAGACACTTAGATGCCTCCAGCACACAGGGATGCTCAATGGTTGACGTAATAGTTTCACTAACCCCTTCCCGATGATACGCACACTGTTTTCGTTGGCAGGTAACGGCAGATAATACCGTGTTATTTGCCTCTGACCCGCTTCCCGCAAACATGATTTCCTCTGGCGACGCACCGATGAATGAAGCGACTTCTTCACGCGCTTCTTCAACAAGTTGTCTTGCCTGTCTGCCAAAAGCATGGAGGCTGGAGGGATTACCAAATAGGTCCATAGTCTCTATCATCACCTTTTTCACTTCCGGATGAATGGGCGTCGTTGCATTGTTATCCATATAAATTCCTTTTGGAGACATTATCTCCTCCTCAATTGAGTTTCTCTCATGGCCGGATTTAATCCCCGCCTTACCAGGCTATTGCCCAAACGCAAATCCCTTTGAGCGGTCATTAAAACGTTTTTACCAAAAAACCTTTGGCCAAGTGGAAGATAAGCGATGTCAACTGTTTGAGCCCTAAAGGCGAGTTTTGACATCGCCTGGAGCGAGCCCTAGATTTCTCAATAAGCGTTTTAGACCAAGTGAAAAGGGATTCCGGTAACAGCCTGTTTTGGAACGGCGCTAAGACCTTGGTTCTGCTAGAATCTGGATGATCCGGGGAAAGATATAGTCGGCAACATCAGCCCGTGCTCCTCCATGGGTGATGATCATATACCTGCCATCACAGACTATTTCAGCACATTCTTTAACCATCTTTGCTAGTGCAACAAAGAAGGATTCACTGAGACCCCGATCACCATAGTCGTCTTGGGCCGTATCATGGCCCAGATTGTGAAAGATGATCCTTGGCCTGAACTCTGATACACGGGAGATGAAGTGCTCTTTCACCATGTGGAGGTATGCCTCATCGGTTATGCCAAAATTCACTGCAACATCAATCTTTGTTCCTTCATCTTCGATGGCATCTTGCGAACAGAAGCAGACATGCAGCACCTGTCGATCTCCCTTGAAGATTGCCCTGGTTCCGTCTCCGTGATGGCAGTCGGTGTCCAAAATAGCAAATCTGGTAGGTCCGAACTTTTCCTTTAAATTGAAAATGGTAGGACCCAGACAGGATAGATACGTTCCACCCCAGGCAGATGAAGGGCCGGCATGGTGCCCGGCAGCTACGTCAAAAACCAGGGCGTTGTTGATTTCTCCGCGCCGAATCTTTTCGGCTGCCTCTACGCATCCTCCTACCGACAGTGAAGCCCCCTCCCAGTACCAGGCCCTCTTGGTCTGATCCACCAGCTCTTTTGTATGCACCTGCAACAGGAGCTTTTCGGACACCGGTTTTGGCTCAAACAGCTTCACCCCTGAAAGGCCCAAAGCCTCCTCCATAACCTGAGGAAAGTTCCTAAATTTATTCCCCATAACAGGCCAGGATTCTTGACTAAACAGGGGATGAAAAAATACACCAACTTTCATGGTTCAGCCACATCTCGGTTGGAGAATGGTCAGGTTTGAAAACTGGCATTTGCCTTATTGGTTTTCATAATGCGAACATCGCCGAGCCGATCAACAAAGTTTTTTCGATCGGCATCATCGTGGAAGATATCTCTTTGCTCAATTCCCCCACATATGATGTGATGCAGAACCCGTGAGCGTCTATGCAGGCTTGGCGGAGCATAATTTTTATAAATCACAAAGACAGAAAAAAGAAAAGCATAATTTGATGAATGTCTCCGCTTTCCATTGGCTTGCTTATTCTTGCCTTCTCCTCCATAATGCATTCATATTGGCATAGTTTCAAAATATGGAAAAAAAGCAGATAAGAAAACAGATTTGGGATTTGATGGAAGAAAGGGACATTGAGTGGTTCCCGAGGCCCGTGCACGGGAGAATCCCCAATTTTGAAGGGGCTGCTCAGGCAGCTGAAAGGCTCAAGGAACTTCCTGCATGGCAAGAGGCGGGCGTGGTGAAGGCCAATCCGGACTCGCCCCAAATACCAATGCTGAGACACGATTTTCCCTTAGATCACATAATTACCCCGGAGTTGATAATTAAAACAAGGCACCGCTATCCGAAACCAGCAGGGATTTACTGGGACGAGCTAACCGGGGTGAAAATCCAGGCAATACCCCTGCTGAGGAGATTCCAGGAACAAAAACAGACGTAAGTTATGCTCTATTAGCGGATCATCAAAGAAATTTCTCAAGCAATGGCACAACCTGTCATATACACCTTAGGGACCAGTATCCATACCAGAGAAGAGTTCAGCGAACTCCTCCGTCACCATCACATTGAAACCGTGGTAGATGTGAGGAGCTTTCCTCAAAGCAGATTTGAGCATTTCAACAAAGAGAATCTGGCCAAAATACTCGAGGAAACTGGCTTTGGCTATGTCTATTTAGGAAAGGAGCTGGGTGGATTTCGCACGGGAGGCTACCCAGCTTACACCAAAAGCACAACCTATCAAGAAGGGATATTGCGTCTGGAGCAGATAGGGAGGCAGAGCACCTCTGCCTTTATATGTGCAGAGCGATTTCCGTGGAAGTGCCACCGGAGATTCATCGCCTCAACACTGAAACAAAGGGGATGGCAGGTGGTGCATATCATTGAGAAAGATAGAGTCTGGCGGCCAAAGGACCTCCGGAAATGAAGGCCAGCGCCTCTCTCCCATCATCGATTCAGCAGAACCGTTTCAGATCTTTTTTTAAGACTCTTGATATGTCCTTTCGCTCTGTCCATCCCTTGCACTCCATTGCAATAGCTCTTATTTTGAGAAAGGGCGAACCTGAAGGTCTCATACGCTATTGCCCTCACGGTCACGTCATAGTGAAACCTAACCTATTGATTTTTAAGCTTCTTGCAGGGTATGGGTGTCTTTTTTTGGATTATGCCCCACATAGTTCAGATGAGTGGGAGTTTCAAAATGGTT
>CP070673.1:3817329-3825699 GCA_020351915.1 Deltaproteobacteria bacterium | reverse complement strand
TACCAGGAAGTTTTCTCAGGGAGACAACATAATACAGTTCTGTGCAATGTCATCAGCATACTATCTAACAGGGCAAGGAGGTCACAGAGGTTATTTTCCTTAATTCCTTTATAAACTCCAATTGCCGCTCTATAACATCGCCAGTTAGTTTGTTGATATCCATCATGTGATTCACCGTAATCCTATCCCGCGTAGCGGGACTGAGTTTTTTGATTTGTCCCGAAAGTTCTCAGGACAAACCAAAGAATTCCCTTCTCTGTGTCCTCAGTGCGTCTGTGGTGAATCAGATCATTCAGTGATCTTCTTTACTAGTTCAAGCGCGCTTCTGTCCGGCCTAAAGGTAAGCTCTTGGCAAGGAACATGCGCTGCCAAATCGGTGAATAGATCCAGGGTGAATGCCATTCCATCAGGGTCCCAATATGGTGGGAATGAACAGGTGAGAAGGTGGAGTACGGGATGAACCCCTTTGAGTTCCTTGACGCGGTTCTTCTGGCCATGTCTCAGAAAGAAAACTCTTTCCAATCTCACACCTCGGGGAGAGGCATATGGCGCATCGCCGTGCCATGGCGTACCGTACATCCAAAAGAGGTCTCCCTTTTTCAGGATAATTATCCTATCGTCGCTTAATACCTCAACACCACTCTCTGCAGCCCACAGTCTCGCCAACGTACTTTTGCCGGCGCCGGGTTCACCGACAAAGAGGATTCCCCTTTTATTCCATGCAATGCCACAGGAGTGAATGATGGCTCCCCCGCTCTGTGCCAGGTAGTTCACCATCAGAAGCTCCATGCTGGGGCCATAGAAGGGGTCTGCAAAGCGGCCAGCTTTTTCCGCAAAGTAGAGGTCAGCTTTTTTAAGGTGAGATGGGAAAACAAGGATTCTCTCGAGGCCGGATAAGTCGTCGAGAATCCGTATGATCGAAGTTCCGTTGTGACGGTAAAGGGTCCAGATGGGGGGGCAATCAAAAACCCTTTCCCCGATTATAGTATCGGGAATTCCTTTATGTGATCTGAGGGTAATGTCCGTTTTGCCGGATTTAACAATAAAGGGGCGATATGCCGCAGGAATCTCCCAACTACCGAGTTGGGCATCTCCTTCAACCGAAATAGATACTGCGCCGATCTTGATTTGGAGGTCCTTAACCATTCTTTTATGGGAAAATAGAAAATCGATGATAACAAGGTTTAAAACGACTAGCTTCCTGGAGACCAACAGTAGGCGGGTGCATTGCAGTCACTCCACCCTTGACCAATGGAGCCCATTGTTTTGCAAAAGCCAAGCACTGCACACTTGGCATCTAACTTGACTCTGGTTATGCCAGGTTTGCTATATTCCTTTTTTCCATCTTTTTCCATCAAACCCTCTGCAACTCAGCTTCGCTAAGCCCTCTTAATACTCTGCTGCAATTACGGGGCATTTGTTCATGAACTTTCGTCGAATGACCGAATCGCCTCTATCTCCTTCAATTGACACACAAATTCAAACAAGTCCTCTTCTGCTTTTTCGGAAGAAATCTCGAAATCCTTTAGTATCATTTTTCTTATATCGCCCAATGTAGTTTCACCATCAATATGCTCCCAGATAAATGCAGCCACTTCATTCAGACTATAAATGGAGCCCATGTCCCCAACATTATCCTTTATGGGAACAAGAATCATCTCGTCCTCTATCTTTCGATACACGAAATTCTCATTCCTTTTGTACTTCTTTTGTAACTTTTCCATGTCAACCGCTCCGCTAACACAAGTGCTGAGGACTGAATAATGTGGCCTGTTCAGGGCTTCCTGGGGTCAAATCTTTACTTTTGACATTCACGGAGTCAGATCTTTACCCTGTTAGAATGCCCCTTGCAGAAGCACGGAGATGGACCCAAATTAGTATCCCGCTTTTTCACATGGGGTATACTGCCCCGTGTGAGATCTAACAGGGTTTACTTTTGATATTCCTTTCTCCATCCTCTCGAAAAGCCCTGGAACCCTTTTGGGCAAATTTATCCGGATCATCTTTATGTAATCGATACCTTAAATAGCAAGAGCTATGCCATGAAAATGAAATCGCTAAGCCCTTGTATTTTCAGGTCTTTTTGGGGGCTGGGAAGATAGTTATGAGGGGTCATATGACAATTTTTGCCACTCAGGGTGACCAAATTTGCCTAGTTATTACGGCTTCGCGAGCACCTTTTTTTCGCTTGGAATTTCAACACGCTACCTGCACTTAGGGCTCCCGCTCTAGCCTGATCTTCTACTTGATTACAGCACTCACATACCTCTTCTTGATCCATTCCCGGGTATCTTACCATTTGGCGAGGAAATTTTTGGAGCATGCTGGAGGAAGTTCAGCGCTTAGAGGATTTGTAAACTAGGTTATCCGTAGATCGTAAAGTTCTTTTACACTTTCTGATTCAGCCCCATGCAACATTATCACGCCAGAGAGGACTCCCGCCGAAACAAGGCTTGCTTGATCCAGCGTTTGAACTTCACGATGCCAAGGTGTGCTATGAGCAGGACTTTTGCCCTGAAGCTGCAAAGATCAATGCTTTTCCCATCTCTCTCCACGGAAACTACTTTTCCCAAGATCTGCTCCGGCTTGACCGGGTAGTCGCAGTTGAACGATGCATCACCACGGAGGAGGAATGAGTGATGAGGACTGAGTGATGAGGGATGAGTGACGACGATCGGCCCTTCGGGCCTCAAGGACCACTTCGCTCGAGGACCAGCCCTTCGGGCTTTAAGGGAAGATTTGCTGGCGGTGGTCTCTTGCTTTATTTGTACCACACGGTGGGCAATAACACTGTTTCCATTGCGGTAGAGGATTATGTCTCCCGTCCGCACGGCTGACAGCTCTACAGGCTCCACCGTGATGGCCTCCCCCTCCTTGATAGTGGGAAGCATGCTCCGCCCCGGAGCCCGAAAGCGGATACTGTGTCCCCCCATCAGAAGCTCAGCAGTTATATCAGAAAACACCTTAGGGCTGCGAGTCTGAGTATTAGATCTTTTCATCTATTTTGTTCTCTTTTCCAGAAACCTCTTGTGTTCCACCGGGGTTTACCCCGTGGAATGCTTGTCTCTATTCCACGAGGGCGAAGCCTATTCAACTGCAGTGAGAGATAGAAACCATATCCCGTGCCTCCTTGACTATCGCTTATTACTACTTCTTCGCAGCTTGGCTACTGCTCGCATCAGTTCTTCATATTTACTCCCACCCCTGCAGTATTCGCATTCACCATGAGGCGTTACGGAGATGTCGAGAGCGTAGGCCCTGAGGTGCGCGAGTTCACACAGAAAATCTATCGGCTCCTCGGGATCCCTGCCTTCCAACTCCCCATTTGCAGGGCACATCCCGCACATGGCCCTGATCCGGCAGGTAATACACTTGCTCTGCCTTGTGGTTTTTGTTTGTCTGACCGCGGAAAGAAAGCTCTTCCACCCAGCCTGAAAACTCCCTTTGCGGAGATCGTAGGAGGCGCTTTGGGATAGAATGCAAAGACGCAGCATACCGTAAGGGTCAATAGCGAAGGAGTTAATACCGCCTCCGCAGCGGTACAGTGCAGTGCATTGCTCAGAAGCTTCGACCGCGCAGGTAAACCGTTCATCAAACCGCCTCCACTCCATAGCGCGCTCGGGGTCTAACAAATCTAGTTCCACTATCTCCTCCGGCGTAAGCCGCACTGCCACCGGCTCTACAGAGCAATCAAACCGCGGGTTGATCATCGCATCGAATTTGAACTCCAGTCCCAGGTCTTGTTCCACAAACTGCTTCATATCCCACAGCTCATGCTTGTTAGGCCTGATGGCCATGGTCTTAAGCTTGAGTGGCAGATCGCGCTCCATAAATAAGCGAATTCCCCGCGTGCATCGTTCATAGGAACCGGGGATCCCGGTGACCCGCTCGTATGTCTCCTTGGTGTGACCGTACAAGGTAATCTCAACGGAAAACGGCCGCCACTGAACCAGATAGTCTGCTATTCTTGGTGTGATAAGCGTCCCGTTGGTAAACAGGGTGATGAGCAGACCCTTTTTCTTGGCGTGAGTGTAGATTTCCAGAAAGTCAGACTTAGCAAAGGGCTCACCACCGGTAAATAAGAGCCAAAGGCAGCCTTGGTCGACAATTTCGTCAAGGATTTGGCAGTACTCTTGGGAGCTAAGCTCGGCTTCCCGTACCTCGCGATCGACCAGGGGCAGGTTGTTATAGCAGTGGACGCAGGTCAGGTTGCAGCGCCTGGTCACCTCAAGAGTTCCGCTGATGGGTACCCGCTGAGATGCCGCCTGCTGATGAAGCCCTAAACTCCACTCCTCATATTTTGTAGCTTCCATGGGACTTTCTTGGGGTCAAATCTTTACTTTTGACAATTGGCTCTCTACGCGTTCGACGAGTCGTCGTAATCTCACATCCTTTTCTAACCTCTCCCTGAGCCGCTTTCTTTCTTTGCTCACCGTGCTGTAATCCACGTTCATTATCTCTGCTATTTCCACACCCTTGAGCCCGCCATACCTGAATAAAAGCTCCATTGCTATTTGCCTCACAGGCCCTTTTTCATTGAGTATTTCCTCATCTGTTTTGTCGGTGTGGCGGGAGATAACCTTGAGGATTTTATCTCTTGCCTGGTATCTCAAGATTCCCCTCACAGAGGGTACCTCCCTTGGGCTTGTTACCCTGTGAGCATATGTGTCTTTTACCCACTGCACAAATCCATCGCTACCCAAGACACTCTGGCCGACCACCTTGCTCTTTACTTCCAAACCCTCCATTATGTCCCGACGGATCTGGTTCCAGTACTGCATCCTCCCCTCACTATTATCACCGCCATACTCTGCAAGGACCAGGCTGTAATCTATACGCTGTGATTTCTTGGCCTCATCAATGTATCCGGGAAGACTGCTCCAGGGATATTCCTTGAGGTACTTTTCCTTGTGTTTTGCAGGTCTAAAAACCACGTGCTCTGTCCTTGCAGGATTCAGATGAATATAGCGGGATAGGATGCCAAGATGACTTTCTTTATCGACTAACAGGCTTTTGTATCTCCCTTGATAGAGATGACCAACCCTGTTGTGCCTCTTGTTGAAATAAGAGGTATACGTTATGTTGAAATGCCTCATGAATTCGCTTATGTTGCCGTGAGGGGTCTCAACCAAAAGGTGGTAATGATTTTGCATAAGAATATAGCAATATAGTAAGACCTGGTAATTACTCAAAGAGAGTTCCAAAATGTCAAGGAGCCTTATCCTGTCAACGTCATCTTTGAATATCTCGCGTTTTTCATTACCCCGTGACGTAATGTGGTACAGGGCTCCTTCAAATTGTATACGCAAAGCTCGTGCCATGATTGTTTGATAGCAAAAGATGGAGGGATTGTCAAAAGTAAAGATTTGACCCCCTAGCCAAGATAATGTATAGTTGCCAAAAAACAATAACAACATATTGCAACAGATCACGGATGAGGTTTTATAGGTGACGAGTTGGCTCACATATTTGAAGCAGGGGCTTTCGCGGTCACTGCCGAAGGATCGAATTGCCGGTGAATCTGGTTACTCCGGGATTCGGGCCAACCTTAAGAATCTGCGCCCCTATTTGGACCGGCACTGGCGGAAAGGGGTGCTGGGCTGCGCTCTCGTTATCCTCGCCTCTCTCTTAGCTTTTCCCCAACCGATCATCACCCGGTATATCGTTGACGACGTCATACTGGCGCGTCAACTGGCGCTCCTGGCTGGGGCTATTCTCCTGCTGGTCGTAATCGTGCTGGGGGAAAAGCTCACAACCCTCTTGCAGCAATTCTATTTTGCCCGCTTCGAGCAGCGGGTAACCTTGGACATCCAGCACGATCTCATCGAACGTGCCCTGCACCTTCCCAAGGCCTTTTTCGACGACACCCAGACTGGCTACCTGATGTCTCGCCTGTCCGCCGACGCAGAGGGGCTCCGGTGGTTCTTTTCCAGCACAATTGTCTACCTGGTGAGCAATGCAGTCCGATTCATAGGTGGTATATGTTTTTTATTCTACCTCGAGTGGAGGCTAGCAGCTATTGTGGTGATCATTTTGCCCGGGCTGGCGCTCAGTATGCGTTATTTTTCCGGTAAGATCCACGTGCTAAGCCATCAGCAGATGGAGCAACAAGCCCGGGTCTCAAGCCAGTTTCAGGAATCATTGTCCTCGACCTCTTTGATCAAGGCTTTCACCTCGGAAGCCCGCACACTGCGGAGGCTGATGACTGAGCTCAAGGGCGCCTTTCACATCTCCTTAGAACATACCTCCGTGGGTTCGGTGGCCAACCTAGTGATCACCTCGATGCCTGGGCTGGCCCGCCTTTTTGTGCTGGCACTGGGGGCTTACTGGGTGATTACGGGCGACTGGACCTTGGGCTCGCTGCTTGCCTTTCAGGCTTACCTAGGGTATGTATTCGGTCCTGCCCAACTTCTTGCCACAGCCAATCTGCAATTGCAAAGCGCGCTGGCTGCACTACAACGGGTTTCGGCCCTCTTTGACATCGTTCCTGAGGAAAACATAGACACGGGCATAAAAGCGGATCGCCTGACCGGAGAAATCGAGTTTAAGAATATCTCCTTCTCATACGATGGGCGCGATATGGTGCTTGAGGATCTATCCTTCAACATCAGGCCTGGCGAGAAGGTGGCGATTGTTGGGCCGAGCGGCGTAGGCAAGACCACGCTCTTGAGTCTCATACTCCGTTTCTACCGGCCCGGTGCAGGGGAGATCTACTTCGATGGCAGACCTGCATCGGACTACCAATTGAGTTCCCTGCGCCAACGGATGGGATATGTGTCCCAGGGTCCCCTCCTTATATCTGGAACTATCATGGACAACCTTTGCTATGGAAATCCCGAGGCCACGAAGGACCACGTCATTCGAGCCGCCAAGACAGCAGGTATCCATGACTTCATAGCCAGCCTAGCTGAGGGCTATGAGACCTGGGTCGGCGAAAAGGGGGTCAATCTATCGGAAGGACAAAGGCAACGGCTTTCACTTGCCCGAGCGCTTGTGAAGGATCCGGATATACTGATTCTTGATGAGCCTACCTCTGCATTAGATAGCCTGGCCGAGGAATCGATCCTCCAGTCTTTATCTGCCTTCGTTGGCCACAAGACCATGTTTGTGGTCACAAGCCGTGTCTCCACTATCAAAGGTTCAGACCACATTCTCCTGCTGGATGAGAATCAGCTTGTGGCCACTGGTAGCCATAACGAACTCATGGAGACAAATGACTACTACCGCTCACTGGTAGCTGCCCAGCAGATGGAAGGTTAGCCAGGGTCATAGCCGGCTGCCTAGGATACTGTCTTACCAAACAGCCTCTACATCGAGGAAATCCAGGATCTTCCTGTCCGATGTGAGAAGGGGCATCCCGAGTATTCTGGATGTTGCAACGATAATCTGATCTGCTGGGTCTTGATGGAAACCCTTCAGCTGTGTGCTTTCCACAGCAATCTCTGGAGAAATCTCGGCAATATTTATTCCATGCTCACTCAGCGACCTCCTTATCCAGGTAACTGTTGGTATACAAAAAGAAATCCTTGTCCTCTCTACCAATTTAGCCAATTCCCAACACGAGATGGCTGATATCCATTTCTGCTCTGCCTTCTTAATAAGTCTTCTCGCATTGGCTGATAACAAATCACTCTCCTCGATACTCACCCAAATCCAGACATGGGTATCCAGCAGGACTTCCTTCACTTCAAGACCTCCCATTCATCTTCAGCTACTGGCGAAACGATATCACCGAGGAATGTAACTGTATCTTTGAGAGGAACATCCTCTTTCTGATGATCAGCAGGTATGATCTCAGCTATAGGCTTGCCCCTCTTAGTAATAAGAACCCTTTTTTTCTGCTTTCTGACATCCTCAAGGACAGCTAGGCAAGTGGCCTTGAATTTTGATACAGAGAGGGTTTGCATTTCTTCCTCCTGACATTTGATTATGGTCAAATAACTATAGTCATTTTATATTTCATATATGATTTTGTCAATCAAGAATCCTTCCTCGTTAGCGTATCATAATTTGTGTCATAGGAAAAAAAGGGTAACACCTAAGAAAAAACCAACCATTAAGAAAGGAGGTACCCCCATGAAACACAGCAGTGTTGTTATTAAGAGTTTGTCACAAGCATATGAAGTAATCAAGGAAATGAATCAGGATAACGATCAGGGTGAGTCGGATTATCGCACAGCGGGACGCCGATACTTAGAGATGATCTTGGAGGGGAGGATGCAGGAGCGGGTCAGTGCAAGTACGGTCTCTCGGGTGGCTCAGAGCCTGGATACGGCGGTAGCGGCCTTTCATCGCAGGCCCATTAAGCGGCAGTACCGGTTTCTGATCTTCGACGGGGTGGTGCTCAAACGCAAAACCGGGGCAGGATCG
>CP070673.1:3807099-3817229 GCA_020351915.1 Deltaproteobacteria bacterium | reverse complement strand
ACTGTTCGGGAATATATCCCGGGGCAGCGAGTTTGACTTGTGCCTCTTCACCCGGTTTGCTTTGATATACATAGGTGTAGGCGCCTTTCGCATTGGTCTTACCTACCGGTTTATCATTTACATTTACCACGGCATCCGGAATTCCCTTTGAAACGCCATATGCCTCAGTAAGTGCCGCAACGGATAAAGCCGCCAATGTGACTTTTGCCTTTGGGGCTGGAGCCTTCGCAGCTGTTGCCGTGGCTACCCGTGCCTTTTCTACCGGCGCCTTTGCTGCCGGTGCTTTTTCTGCTGGCCTCTTTTCTACCGATGCTTCTGCTGGTGGTAGCTTTGCTGCTGGGACCTTTTCTTCTGGAGCCATTGCTACCTTTTTGATTCTAGAAAGCGAAACTTCTACCCTTTGCCCCGGTTCTACTCTGAGCGTCTTCAGCCATGTCCTGTACCCATTTTTGCTTATCCTGATCTTCACGCCTTTTTTCGGCAGAACCTGATAACTATGTACATACTCTCCATTTTCGTCCGTCTTTACATGCACCCTATCTTGAATACGGATAGAAGCACCTTCAAGTGGCTCCCCATTTTCTATTACAGAAACGGTAATAAACTTTGTGGCTTTGAGGGCAATCTTGAACGGATACTTTTCCACAGCCTCTTGCTTCGGCAGTTTCACTACGAACGAATCCTTCCAGGGCTCGATCTGATATCCTGTGGCTTCCTTCCGAACGGCCAGGAAGACCTCCGCGCCGGGTTGCCTACTGATTCTCTTCAAAAAATATCCATTGCTGTCAGTAGCCCCCCACTCGACCCCATCTAGGAGAATCTTGGCCTGGGTCGCCGGTTTGCCGTCCAAAGTGACATTCACCTCCACATCAATTTCCACCTGTCTCCCGGCTTCACAGGCAAAGATCAGAATCGATGAGAGTAGGACTAAAACTATTTTTGTAATTTGCTTGACCATGGCGTATACCTCCTAAAAGCATAACCGACCATTGGAACCATCAGCCTGTAAATGAGCACTGCCCTCCTTACCGTGTATTTCATCCTAGAAACTATCCTTTGCGGTATTCGGAAAGAAAATGAGGCTACATTCCGGGCGGCCGGATATTTACTTCTCCGGGATTTATGATCTTATCCACATCGGAACTGGAGCCAGAGATAGACTTACGCTCGCCTTCAGGAATCTTCTTGAGTTCGAACTCCAACTTCTTACGTGTGCTGCCGCCTATTTCCACAGTCTGCGTTTCCGTATCATAGCCGATTCTGGCGGCCTCCACCTTATATGTGCCCTCTGTTATTGCATCCTTTTCAGACTCAAATTTTCCATCTTCATCTACCATTACCGAGTAGGAGGCCTTTTCCACCTTCGCCGTGATATTAATCATATTCACTACTGTGCCTTTCAGACTTTCCCCGGCAACAGGCTTCATATTCGTGTCAATAAGCCTAACTGTGCCGTAAATCTTTGCCGAACAGGCCGAAAGGAGCAATGCCATAGCGGCAAACAAGAACAATGGAGTGATTCTAGAATTCATAGTTGAGTCCTCCTCTAATTTGAGAATTGTAAGGATTGGCATCTACAATCGTGTGGGGACGGAAGAAGCACCGTTCCTCATTGCTTCGATTTCCTTTTTCTTGCGCTGACTTCCTTCTTCTTCTGAGTCTTAGTTTTCTCGGTTTTCTGAACTTTAATTTCCTGAGCCTTAATCTCTTTGATTAGCTTTTTGATCTTCAGTTCAGTAGTGTCGAAATCAGCTTTGACCCGAATACCATCAGATTCGATGCTGAGTTTCTTGGTCTTTAATTTTGCTATCTGTCTTATGTTATCTTCCTTATCCCCCAGATTTGCGTTGTCTATCGCCTCAAACTTTCTTATCTCCACCACTAACTCCGCCTTCCGTTCAAGGATCTGGGCCAGTTCCATTGCATAATCTGCAAATTTCCCCTCAAGGACCGCCCGTTCTTTTTTCAGTTCGGCAAGCTTCACTTTTTCTCTGGCGATTTCCGCTTTGGACTTGGCCTGCTCCAGATCAAACTCCGCCTCTCGGACCGGAGCCCGCATAGCCGCCGGAACCTTGGAGTAGAGGCCTTCTTTCGTCCCTGTTGGTGAACTTTTGGTCGCTGAGGTGCTTTTTGTTGGGATTGTGACGCACCCGGCAAATAAGGAAACTGCCAACAAAAACGTCAGGCCTGCATAGCATAAAGTTTTCATCATTTTTGCCTCGTTTATTGTTAGGTAGAAATTTTGTTTCCATCCTGTTAATTAAGTAGCAAAATAGGTGCCAAAGTTCATCAAAGAGCAGCACCCTCGACTAGCCACTGAAATTATAGTCGGAATAAGAAACCGGAGATCCTGTTAGGATGGAGTGGCCTGGAGTGGGTTGAAAAGGGTAAATGAAAATCAGTTAGTGTTGAGTTTTTTCAAAACGTTGATTAGTTCAACCATGTTGAAAGCAAAGGTCTCGCCATTAGTAGCATTGTCACCCGGTGGATTTTTGTCAAAGGGTCAAATTTTTGACAACTGCCTAGGGAAGTATGAGAGCGATTGGTGTCAGGCATTGACAGGCTGTTATTATTCCCTTCTTTCCCGGTGATGGCCTATTCCAACCATGCTTAGTTTTCTTTCTTGAACGCAACCGGTAAGAGGAAATTGTTTTAACTTGCAATTCCCCGTAGCTTGCTACGGGGATGCCCTTGTGATAGACAGGGGTCATGAGGGATGAAACGGTTCACAAGGGCTACCACTGTGCATGGCAAATACACTACCATATAGTATTTCCTGTGAAATACCGAAAGGCCATTTTAGACACCGAAGTCAACAACATAATCATAGAAACTGCTGAAGCGATCACCGAACGTTACGCCATCGAGATGGAGGCAATCGGGGCCGACAGAGATCATATTCACCTGCTCTGCAGCGCTCACCCCAAGGTAGCGCCGGGCAGCATTGTGCAAATCTTCAAGACTATCACCGCCCGAGAGATATGCCGAAGAAAACCAACGGTGAAAAGGGAGCTCTGGGGAAGAGAGTTCTGGACAGACGCCTACTATGTTGCCACAGTGGGCGAGCGAGCCAATTGAGAAACAGTGGAGAACTATGTCCAAAAACAGGGTTACCCCAAAGCAGAACTCAGGCAGTTAAAACTGTTTGATTGATACCCTGCAGCTTGCTGCAGGGTAGTTCATTATCAAGAAATTATTTCAGGCTTTTTATTTTGTGTTGGATTTTGAACACAATCCTCCGAGAATGGGGGCGGGCCCTCCCTACACTTCTGGAAATAATTCAACCTAGTCAACAACGTCCCCGAATCCGCAGTAAAAGTCAAGACTGGATTATTAGGTAGAAAACACGGACGCAAGGTACCAATTATTGGAGAGGCAACAGGTGGGATCTGAGGTTTCCCTTCTTTCTCTCTATGCCAAGTTTCTTCCTTATATTTTTTCTATGAGTCTCAATCGTCCGGGGGGATAAAGCCATAAATTCTGCTATCTCCTTGGTGGTTCTGCCCTCCTTTATGAAATGTGCTACCCGGATCTCTGTGGGAGTGAGGTTTACATAGTTAGCCGATAGGGCACGCAAAAATGGGGAGATAATGTCATTGAGATTTGACTCAAGAATATCCATGTAGGCCATTTGTTCGGGGTCCAATCGCCTCTTTTTCACTTCTTTTAAAAAAGGAATGACCAGTTGCTTCACGTTGACCAACACCTTTTCTTCAAGCTCTGTCTTGTCATCATCTCTTCTTTTCAGTAAGACCCTCAAGGCAGTATTTACTTCCTCAAGGCTATGAGTCTTAATCTTCAACTCCGTCTCTCGTTCCCTCAGGGCTTTCTCTGCCCGCTTGCGGGCGGAGATGTCCACTATCACCTCAACTGACGACCAGCTCCCATCGGGATTCTGTATTGGTGTAGCGAGTACTTCATAATCTCGTCCATCTGCTCCTATCAGTTCAGTCCGCTCTACCCTATTACTCTCAATGGCCCTTCTCATGGGACAATCTGAACAGGGCTTGTCTCGGTTCATGTATTCTTTATAGCAAAGCTTTCCTCTACAATCACCGAATCTATCCAGTAGAAATTTGTTTTGAAATTGGACCTTGTAGTCCTTAGTTACAATATCTAGCCCACTCGGTATGGAGCTTACAATGAAGTCCACCTTGCTCTTTTCTGCTTCCAGTTCTTTCCCCATCTGGTTGCAGCTGGTTTCTAATGCCTCCACCTCAGCAGCCCGCTGGCGCAGCTCTACCAATTCCTGTACGAGCAACTCTTTTGTTTTTTCTTCATTTTTCATTTTGTGAGAATTTGGGGCCAGGACTTGAATCGTGAATAGCTGCAATTACTGATGTGCTTCCTAAATCTACGGTTGGTGAGCAGTCCTGCTTTAAGAAGCGAAAATATGCTGAGCAATTCAGAAAGCAAGACCTGACCCCCTCTTCAATAGTTAAGGTTTGCCCCCACTTCAGCAGGCTCACTTGGAAGGCAGTCCTTAATTCTCTTAATCAGTTCCGTCTCCTCAACATACGGGATGACCAGGCGGTACTTTGCCCGGGTCATGGCCACGTAGACAAGGGCAACCAAGCCTCCTCTGGCAGGATCCGTGGTATGGATATGATCGATACCGATCACATAGACCAAATCAAAATCCAACCCTTTAGAGCTGTGGATGCTGATGAGTGAGACCCGGTCGGTCGTCACATCGAACATCTCCTTGGCCCTCACATCCTCGGAAACCCATGTCGCGGGTATGCCGGATACCCCCAGCCTCTTTAGGAGGCGCATGGGAAGGGCTCTGTTATCGTAGGCAAACCGGCTCTGACCGTAGACCTTGTCATCATAGATAATGGCAATCTCTGACCTCTTGTACTCACCTTCTCGGATAGATTCGTTCAGGTCTTGTATCAGGAAGTTTTCCACATCTTCGGCGCTTTGAAACCTGAGAATAGAAGGCGGTTCCCCGTGAAAGGCAAACTCATAAGGGAGAAGAGCAAGCTGCCTCTCGGACATGGGTTTTAGGCCTATGAAGCGCTGCGTGAAATCGTGGATCTCTACGGTGGTGCGATAAACCTTCCTGAGATAATGCGTTCGACCACTGGCCTTGATCCCTAAGCTTTTCCATGAAGGCCGTCTCATATAAAGATCCTGATGAGAGTCGAGGCTAATAACCATGTCTCCGCCCGGCCTGAGCAAGGACAAAAGGACCTTCAGCATATCGTTGTTGAAGTCCTGTCCTTCGTCCACGAAAATCGCGTCAAAGGGACCAACACAACATTCTCCTCTCTGGACCTTGTATAGCACTCCTTGCGTGACGAACTCGTAGTACTCCGATTCCTCGTTTTCATAGTGAACGGGTACTTCCAGAACCTGGGAACAGAGTTCATAGTAGTGGCAGACCTCGATGCCGTTCCTGCCGGTCCCGAGCCCTTTTTCCTGGATGAGCCTCTTGATGTAGCTGACCAGGGCGATGTTGAAACACACCAGGAGAATTCTCTTGCATTCGGGGTGGTACTTGTGGAGCTGGCAGCAACGGTGCACTAAAACAAGGGTCTTGCCACTTCCCGGTGGCCCTTTTATCACCTTGTGCCCCGACCCAAGGCGCAGGGCCGACCTTGCCTGCGCTTCATCCAGTGCCAGCACTTCTCTTTGGAAACGGACCTTACCTGCGCCCTGGCGTAGAGGCAGGTCGATCCTTGACTCAGGCCATATGGCAAAGCTAAGTTTTGCTTCCTCCTTTTCAGTGAGGCCTCCGAACCTAAAAGGCAACGTACCTGCTATTCTTTCCTGGAACTTGCGACCCGATGTGTCACAAAGGATCTTCCCAGCTGCAGCGAGATCATCCTTAAACAGCGACCTTTCAGATTCAATGAACCACCTAAAGTCGCTTTCAGCATATTCATCTCGAGAAATGTTTGGGAATACTACTATCCTGCCGATGGGTATCTTTAATTGGCCCTCGTACTCGAGATCACTGGAAAGCAATTCTGGACACTCCCTTAACTTACGTTTAAGCGTGTTTACGTAACTCTTTGCCTGCTTGTCAGGATTGGTCTTCTTCTCAGGTTCTCCTGAAATGAGGATGGTAAACTGGTGGGGGTTGTATGCAGTAATTTGTTTGGAGGTCCAGTCTTTAACTTCTATGACAAGGAGGCCGAGCTTCTTACTGAAGAGAATGAAATCGGGCTCTTTCCCCGAACTGCCAATTGGAGGCTCATACCAGCAGATAAAATCCTCGTGTGGTCTCGCCCCTTCCTTTAAGAACCTGAAAACCCTTTTCTCACCATCAGTGGCTTCCTCATAATCCTCTATATCATCAGGAAAAGTTCTGGCCATGATGAGGCTCTTCGATACTTAATTGTTTATGCTTGTCCGCCGTCTTTCTTGCCCGCCGTCTTTGTGGCGGACTGAAGGGCCTGCCCCCGGTGTTTTACTTATTATTTAAGATTTATCCCGCCCGTCGAAGATGCCGCAGCGCGGTGCCCCGTTGAACCGGGGACCCTCCGGGTGTTCAACTGGGGTTAAACGTTCTTGCTTCTATTTAACTGGGATGTGACCCTTTTGTTTTCATATTAGATTTACCGCCACCGAGTATTTCCAAAACTCTCTGTGCCACAGCATCGTCAAGCAAAGCCGAAATTGCTGAGACTAATTCCTTAGGTGCACCCTTGAGCTGCATTTCTTCGAGGGAAGTATTCAAAAGCGACTCCCGATGGAACTTATCTAACGAAAGAATTTTGAGAAGCTTGGCTCTGATTTTAGGATCTTCCTGTGCGACCCGAATCAGGTTTACGAAGGCTTTGTTTTCCCCTACTAATCTAGTATCCTTACGCGATGGTTTCGGGATTCCCTCTATTTCGGTTTTGAGCTTGTAAAGTCTTCTACGAATATCCCGGTTTCCTTTCACTACATCATATCTCCTAATAAATCTGTCGAGATAAACAAGAAGTGAAATCAATCCAGCCAACACCAGGATGTGCAGCAATCTACTAACATTTGTGGAGACGAAATAGGATGCAACAGTCAAAGTGCCTATAAGCACAATGAGGAGAACGTAGCATCCCATGCGGTAGATCATTTCTCGCTTCTTTGCTGCTTCTGATTCATTTCCCAGTTTTTCTACGTCGCTCAAGAACTGCTCTATACTCCATTCCTCAAAGGAGAATTCGAACAATCTAGTAAAATGAAATGCCACTATTTTGTCTTGAAAATAGTGATATCTTTTCTTGAGCTTGTTAAAGATATTCTGGGCTTCCTCATGCAATTTGAACCATCCCGCACCCCTCGCGTTGTTTAATCCCGTCAGGTAATTCTCTTCACAGAATTTGTTATACTCAGGAATTACGAGTTCGTTATTGAGGGCTTGATATCTTTGCTCAAAGGCAGAGGCCCGATCACTCGTGTCATCATCAGCCATTGTTTTTCCTCTCACTCACATCCTCAAAAAAAGGAGATAAAAGGGGACCGTCCCCTTTTCTTATTTGGTTGCTTAGTATCTAAGTTGTGACCCTCTTCCTCTTCACTTACAGTTTTTCTCGTGTAGTCAGATCCTTGCAGACTTCACTCGCAGATGGTTTTTCGCCCGGAAATTGGTCCCAGTTAAAATTGGAAACCTGTTGGATGCAATCAAGATATTGTTTGACTGGCAGAGAAGCCCGATGTGCATCAATTGCCGTTTGTGCTAGGTAGTATGTAACACCTATAACAGCTATTGCTGCGACATAAGCTATTGCTTTTACCCATAGTTTCTCAGACATCTTTCTCTCCTTTCACTCTTTATAATCGTTGTTTTGCTCGATGAATTCAGTCTGCCATCCTTTCTTATTCACGCTCTTTGCTATATCATCCATCATGGAACATAACGCCCAGCTTAACCGGCAGCCATGGGAGCGAAGCGGAAATGGCAGTCCGCGTTCAAGCTGATGTTTAGGCCGGAACCCACCTTTTCCTGAGCCACGCAAGGGTTTCGTCAATATTTAACTTCTCTGCAAACTCGATCATGTAAGGGATCTTGCCCACGTCGTCCATCGGCACAGTCACCCCTTCGGGAAAGATGGGCGCGAGGCGATGGTAACGCTGACCAAGTATCTGTTTACACTGGTAATCGCCGATTCCGGCGGTGCCGTCTAGCATAAGACTGATAAGCGGCTTCACCCACTGAGCGTACCCCCAATCGTGAGATCTACCCTTGATGTATTGCAGACTCGTGCCGGTTCCCAAGGAAAGCAGCACCACTTCATCCAATGAAGGCGTTGGCGAGTAACGCTTATCCTGAGTTTGTGCAAGGGCACACATGGCCGGATTGCTGGCATACACACCACCGTCCACGTAGCCATCGACCGACGGAAAATAGGTCGGTGCTGCCGCTGTGTAGAGTCCTACTTTGGCAGCAAGAGCGGCGCGATCGTTATCAGGTCCCGCAAAGTTATGGAAGAGCTTTGGCTTCCACGTGCGCCTCTTGGGCTCTTCGTTGTCGAGATCGAAGGCGGGTACCAAGACGAGCTTCTTCAGCTGTCCCAGAGAAGTATTTCCGAAGATTTTCTGCAACTCGCGACGAAGGGGCTTGATGTCGTAGTCTGCCCCGCGCAGCTTCCCAAGGTCGACAAGATGATCCAGCCACGAGTCTTCGAAAATCTTCGGTCCCTTCTTGACGTAAATGTCCCGTATCTCTCCTAGGTCAATTTGATGAGCAATCGCAAGAGCCAGCAGCCCACCCGTCGACGTTCCAGCCACGAAGTCCATTGAATTCAGGAAGTTCTCAAAGCCTGGCGTCGCGACGATCCGCTGCAGCAGTATGGTCGTGACGAGTCCACGGATTCCGCCACCATCGATGGAGACAACTCGGTACTTTGTCATGAGACCTCCTCAAGTCGGTATTAGTTTCGGCGTAACGGGGCGCGGCTCAGCTTCCGAAGCTGACGCAATACCCTCGTGGCATCCCGATTCATAACGCTTCCCTTGCCGCCTAACGACAAACTAAGCTGCTGGTGGGGCTTTATCCGCCAGTCAGCTTCAGTGCTTGCTATGCCTCCTATTATCGAACTTAATCCAATAATATCCGCTGACAACCCTCTTTACTTCTAAAACATCTAGAATATCACCCGGCTTTATTACTCCCAAAGTCGGGGCATTCGTCCATCCAGTAATGCCGAAAGTTATGTAGTCTTTTCTTATGTTTACGTTAGATATAGCTTCCAATGTGTCCCCAACTTTTGGTGGCTCAGCAGGCGAGTCTCCTACAATCTTAAAATATCTTGAGTCCCAACTGCCATTTGTTCTAATGCCATAAAAAGCATAACCAGAAAGTACTTCATATATTTCTATTTCAAATGGTGCGATATCTTGTTCAATTTTCTTAGAAATGGTTTTTAGTTTGGAGTTAAAGTCTTTTGTTATTTTATTTATTCTTTGTTCTGCATCCGCCCTTATATTCGCTAATTGTTCATCTAATACGACATCATTTCTAATTATTTGAGTCTCGATTTGTTCTTTTGATTCATCTAGTACTGCCTTTTCAATTTTTGGAGACAAACTATTTATTAAGCCATCTATTACAATTTTATTATTGGATAATTTTTCAACAGCCTGATTGTAGCTAGTAATCCCAATAGCAGTTAACAAAAGAACTAAGAAACCAATCCACATGCCCACCCACTTCTTAAAACTATCTTTGGCCTTGGAGTAAATGCTATAAGCATGTGCGTCCTCACTGATGGCTCGAGAGAGTTCATCAACCTTCTTAGCGAGTTCCTTGTTGCCATCAATTATGCTCTGTAGTTTTTCTGAGTCATCCATTTCTTAACTCCTTAGATTTTGATAGGTCTAACCAGTTAGTATGTAGTTTCTGACTAATCGAATATTTTTAGATTTGCTAGTCCAATTTTGAATTCTTAAGGATTTTCTATCGCGATAACTCCATATTTGAATACTATCCAGAAACCTGAAAAATCCCGCGTGAAACGAGAACGGTGTCGCGTATGCACTCCTGACAAAATGCTTAGTTTCCTGTTGATCCATCACTTTACCCTGATAATCCCATGCCTATTGGTTTGTGAAATGTGTAGGCCCGACCCTCATTCACACTAGAGCAGACGCCAATAATCAATCAGTCATGCCTGACCCCATTCCTATGTTTTTTCCCC
>CP070673.1:3800975-3806999 GCA_020351915.1 Deltaproteobacteria bacterium | reverse complement strand
GGAATACGGCGTGTACAAGTGAATCACGGACGGACCAAAATCATAGCCTGTAGGACCGTGATTCATGAGATGCAACACCTGTTGCCATCCAACATAGAATCGCTCACCCTTGAATCCGGGCTCCATCTCCATCCGGACAAATTGCAAGGCGCACTGCAGGCTATGATAGATGAAATCACTGCCCATACGGAAACCATCATCCTTGGGTATGGGCTGTGTTCCATGGGGGTGATAGGCCTTAAGGCCACTGATAGCACGCTGGTCATCCCCTGCCTGGACGACTGTATCGCTCTTTTTCTTGGCTCCCGAAGGGCCTACCTGAAAGCACTAAACAAAGAGCCAGGCACCTACTTTTTGTCGAAAGGGTGGATCGATGCGGGGATTACCCTTTTAGACGAATTAAAGAGAATGGAGGAGCGCTATGGTAAGAGGCGTGCTGAACTGGTTATGAAGCGGATGCTGCGACATTACCGGCGCCTCGCCTTTATTGATATGGGCTATCAGGACCAAGAGCTGTACCGTCAATTCTCCCGGAGGGCTGCAAGGGAACTCAACCTCTCTTACCAAGAGATTAAGGGGACACCCAAACTGCTCCGAAAGATATGTAACGGCCCGTGGGACAATGAATTCGTTGTGGCCCCTCCTGGTCATACAATCCATCTTGAGGATTTTGGAATGGTTCCAGCCAGAGAGCAACAACCTATCGGTCTGTTAAGGGAGCAAAACAGGGTGAGAGAGGCTTATTTGGGTACTGCCAGTAATCAAGAAGGCGTTTAGTTATGGAAACGAGAGTGTCAAGCGCTACAAGGGAGATTTTGATTACCGATGAAGGACCGACTGTGCTGATCGGTGAACGGATCAACCCGTCAGGTAAGAAAAAACTGGCTGAAGCCCTGAAGAGGGGCGATTTTGATGTGGTTCGCACCGAAGCCATAGCCCAGGTGGAGGCTGGTGCTGATATCCTGGATATCAATGTGGTGTGCCCCGGAGTAGACGAGATTGCGGTGCTTCCAAAGATAGTGGAGAAGGTTATGGCATCCGTTGATGCGCCTCTTTGTATTGATATCAACAATCCCATCGCCCTAAAGGAGGCCCTCAAGGTCTATAAAGGAAAGCCCATTGTCAATTCAGTGACCGGCGAAGAGAATTCCTTGAATCAGATATTACCCCTAGTCAAGGAACATGGGGCAGCGGTCATTGGCTTGACGATTGACGAGGAGGGCATACCAAAAGAGTCGGACCGGCGGGTAGCCATTGCCCACAAGATCATTGAGCGTGCAGGGTCGCTCGAAATTCCATTTGAAGACGTTATTATAGACTGCCTTGCTTTAACACTCGGGGCAGACAGCAACGCCGGTCTGGTGACACTTGAGGCGATTCGTAAGGTAAAGGAGGAACTGGGGGTTAATCAGACCCTGGGTGCAAGCAACATCTCATTCGGCTTGCCTGACCGCAATCTGGTCAATCATACATTCTTGGCTATGGCCATCTCATCAGGGGTCACCTGTCCCACCGTTGATGTGGCCAAGGTTCGACCGGCGATTTTATCTATAGACCTGATTTTGGGCCGTGATAGGTATGCATAGCGCTACATGAGAGACTTCAGACAACGCAACAGTCAGAAGCAATAGGGAACTCACTCCAAAAACCAATTTGGGGTGGGGATCGAACCTCAGCGTTCATATGCTTGAAATGTTATTAAATCATCTAACTACAAGCTTCCGGCGGTATCGGAAATGGGGAAGACACCCGAAAAGGTATGCCAGATAAGGGAGAAGTGGATTTGCGATGCAACAAGAATTTGCCGTAACGCGCGGGGGACAGAGGCACAAGCTGCCTATCTTCATCGGGCTCGATGCTCGGTTCATTCGCGACAGTTCCCCGAGCTTACGCATACCCTTTCTGTTGGTAGAAGTATGACTGGCTTAAAGCTTTCAAAGAAGCTTTCAGGAACAATGGGCAGTAATATCTGCTAGTTAACTCCAGAAAAATAAATCGTGAACCTTTAACATGGAGGTTGTGATATGAAAAGAGAAAAATGGTAACATTGAAAAACGCAAGTCTTGAACCTTAAATAAGGAGGCTAGGTTATGAGAAGAGAAAAATGGCGAAAAATCTATCTCATTTCTTCACTGTTTATCATCGCTTCCCTATTGCTCATGGGGATGTCGGCCGGACCCGTTTCCGCACAGGCAGAAAAGAAATACCCCAAGATGCTCCGTTTTGCGACCCTTAAACAGGGTACGGTACTGTATATCCTCATTAGCGGTCTTGGCAAGGTAGCATCGGATAATTCCCCCATGACCGTGGTCGTCGTTCCGACTGCCGGGGCTACCTCATGGCTTCCCATGATGACCAAGCAGAAAACGATCGATATCGGGATGGAAAACTTCGCAGCTATGTTTAATATGTGGACAGGCGCTGTCGGGCCAGAGCCTCTCCCCAAGGGGATCAGCGGTAAGCCGCCATACCCCAAGACCCCAACCGTTCGCGTCCTCAACGCAGGACCCCTGTTAAAAGCGGGTATGCTCGTCCGAAAGGATTCCGGGATGAAAGACGCCCGTGAACTGAAGGGGAAAAGGATCGCATGGCGGTGGACCGCCTTTCCGCCAAACATTGGTTTTACTGTGTCCGCTCTTTTAAATGGAGGCATCACCCTTGATGATGTCAAGACCGCGCCGGTGACAGAGGTCGTGTCAGCTGTCAAGGCGGTTCAGGAAGGGCGCATTGACGCAACCGTATGTGCTCTGGGGATGAGCGCCATTGCCGAGGCGGATGCACTGGTGGGCGTTCGTTTCCTGAATGGATCCATGGACCCCAAGATGGTCAAGGAAGGGCAGCGGGCCATGCCAGGTTGTTATGCGGTCAAACAGCCAGCTGGTCCGCCCGGCGTTCCCGAAGATACGGTTATGTGGGGCGCCCCTCTTGCCAACGTGGCGACAACCCGTATGCCCGATCATGTGGCCTACAAGCTGGTTGAGACCTGGTGGAACCATTACAAGGAATATCAACCCATTCATCCTGTACTCAGGACGTGGACCCCTGAGACCTTTGTAAACCCGAATTTTACCATGCCCTATCACACCGGCGCCATTCAATTTTATAAGGACAAAGGCGTGTGGACCAGTGAAATGGCAAAAAAACAAGAACAACTCTTAAAAATGAAGTAATGCCGAAAAAGGAAAAACTCTCCCTGATGTATATAACCGCAATAACCCCCTTCATTGGGGGTTATTGCGGAGCGGAGCATATTTTATGAGCGATAAAGAGACCGTACCACGTGCTGAGTCAGCCGGGAATTTTAGAGATTTGCATGGTTGGGTGGATCTGTTGACAAAAATCATTTTTATTGCCATGCCGCTGGTGGGATGTTTTTTCATCATGGATGTTCCCTTCTACCTGGAATGGAGCATTCTCAGGGAGCAATATTACGGTCTCATATTGGCGATGGTTTTACCCTGCGTCTTCATTCTTGTTCCGATGAGCAAAAAATCGCCGAGAGACAGGGTGCCATGGTACGATGCTGTGCTTGCCGTTTCAGGGGTTGTCGTCGGTCTCTATGTCTTCATTTTTTATTTGAAGATTACACTGGTTTTGGGCACTATTACACCGGACAGGGTAATTCTGGGCACCATAGCGCTTGCCCTCACATTGGAGGCAACCCGCCGGGTGACCAATCTGTTCCTGGCTGTCTTTGGGCTCATCTTCATTGTGTTACCTCATTTCTACTTTGTGGCACCTGATATATTTTCCGGAATGCGCCTTCCTTTTGACCAGCAAGTTAATTTTCTCTTTCTGGAAACCAACGGCATACTCAGTATTATTTTAGGCGTAGCGGCCATAATCGTTTTGTCCTTTGTCCTCTTCGGCAACTTGTTATTTAACATAGGGGGAGGGGCGTTTATTACCGATGTGTCCATGGCGGGTTTTGGCCGATTCCGCGGAGGGCCGGGAAAGATAGCCGTGGTGGGTTCAAGCCTATTCGCAACCATCTCCGGAGTTGCTGTGGCGAATGTGGCGACAACCGGCGTCGTTACGATTCCGCTCATGAAGAAGATTGGCTATAAGCCTCATGTGGCTGGTGCTATCGAATCGGTCGCCTCGACAGGGGGCCAGCTATGCCCTCCTATCATGGGGGCTACCGCGTTTGTGATGGCCGAGGTCCTTGGCGTGCCATACCGGCAGGTGGCAATCGCTGCAATCATCCCGGCTTTCCTGTACTATGCTGCAATCTTTTTTCAGGTGGATATGGAGGCTGGAAAGGCTGGCCTCAAGGGGCTGCCCAGGGAGCAACTCCCTCGACTATCCAGCGTTATGGGTAAAAGCTATTTATTCGTCTTGCCATTTACCGTTCTCATCATTGCCCTATTCGTTTTATTTTTATCTCCCGAAAAGTGCGCACTCATGGGCGCGCTTTCAATACTGGTCCTCGGCCTCATCATTCAGAAAGAGACGCGGTTTCGCCTTGGGTGGATCCTTGAGGCACTGCGTCAGACCGGTTCAACCATGCTTATCATTGTCCCTATTGCTGCGTTGGCAGGTATTGTCATTGGGACCTTAGCGTATACGGGCGGGGGATTCCTTGTCTCCCTCTATCTTTCGCAGGTTGCAGGGGGAAATCTTTTCGTTTTGTTGCCGGTTATTGCCATCGCCTGTTTCATATTGGGGATGGGGATGCCGACACTTCCGGCATATATTGTTCTCGCTATTCTCATGGCACCAACCGTCGTTCAGCTTGGGATTGAGCCGATAGCCGCTCACTTGTTCATTTTGTATTATGCCACTGCTTCCATGGTTACACCACCGGTTTGCATAGCGGCTTACGCGGGAGCAGCAATCGCAGGTTCAGAGCCTATGCGCACGGGTTTTGCCGCGGCACGCTTTGGTATTATAGCGTATATCGTTCCCTTCCTGTTTATCTTTTTCCCTGCATTAATTTTTAAGGGTTCCCCAGGAGAGATTCTTATTTGCGTGGCCACTGCTCTCTTGGGCTGTTTTGTACTGAGCGCAGCCTTGTCCGGTCACTTATTTAAAGAGCTCAACCCGATCAAGCGGGTCATCTTAGGACTGGCTGGCATTGGCCTTTTGATTCCAATTCAAAGGCATCTTACTGCTTTTAGTTCGCTCATTAACATTGCATGTGGTGGATTGGTGTTGTTGCTTATCGTGTGGGAGTGGCGTGGAAGACGCGGGAAATGAATTTGATTGCTTGTATTTCTCGATTACGTATGGAATCGATGACACAGATTCCCGGAGCCTATCAGAAAGGGAAGATCGTCTTGAAGATTTTTGGGATCTCTTATCAATCCGGCGCTTTCAGGATATCCCCTATTAGTCACCTAGTATCTATTATGCGTTTTATCGTGTGACTCAATCGTAGATGCCATTTATCTGTTGACAACTGGGAAACAAAACCGCACATTAGAAAACCACATCATTTCAAAAAAGTCCGTTCATGTTTGAAAGTTGTTATGGATTGATTTTAAAAGAGTTTTTATGATTTCAAAACACTTTCATGTTAAAAGCTGCGATTTGATTATACGAAAGAAGAGCACTTATTCCCATATGCCTTACAAACAAGGTGAGGTTGATGTGTTCTAATTATGGTTTCCAAATTAGAAACAATTAAGATGCCTTAAACTTCCTTGGGGTTATAAAGTTTCCAAAAAAGTAACAAAAACTCTACTACGAGAGATATTGCCGAGCCCGCTTACTCTCGTTTTTGCTCATAAGCCTTAATGGGGGTTGCATGCAGATGAATAAAGGAGGAGCCTCAAGGTTAATTTCCTTGCATGTGCCTGACGACATCCTGAGAAAGGATCTGGAGATCTTCAGACAGAAGGCCTTAGATTTGGGTGCCTCTATGGCTGAAATCATTCCCGCCAACTGGGTAGAAATAGATGAAAGGGTAAGACTTAAGTGCTCCATACCCCTGTGTCCATACTACGGAAAGAATATTCATTGTCCGCCCCACGGACCTGATCCTGAGAATGTCAAGAAAGCGCTCAGCCTATACAGCCGGGC
>CP070673.1:3791488-3800875 GCA_020351915.1 Deltaproteobacteria bacterium | reverse complement strand
TTTCTTCTTCGCCCATTCCTCAATCACCCTGTGTACCTCGGCACTGAAAAAGTCGAAGCCACCCCTTGGATCTACTTCTTTGATTATTAGGCCCTGACGAGACCCGATAATTGGTGGATGAGGTGCAAACCGCAGATAGATGCAGTTACCGCTATCATGTAATGCCTGGTCTGCAAAAGGCTCTACGAAATATGAGTAGTCCTTTAGGCTGTCTACCTGCAATACAACATTATCCCCCAAACGAAGCCCTTTAAGGACTTCATCCAGGGCTGCTATTCCGCTGTTTATTGTTTTGGATTCCATTTCTAATGTATTGTTTTCACTAGACAAGTTGTTTTCCCCATGTTAAACCCAGCCACGAAGCTTACAGGCCTCCGCAACCCTGGCCACAGATACAAGATAGGCGGCCTGGCGCATGTTGACCTTTTGACTTTGGCTCATTTCATAAACACTTTTAAAGGCACCGCGCATTTTTTCTTTTAGTCTCCAGTGGATTTCCTCTATTTCCCAGTAGAGGTTATAGGTATTTTGGACCTGTTCCAGGTAGGAGACAGTAACGCCCCCAGCATTGGCCAGAAAATCTGGCAATACGATTATTCCCTTATCAAATAAAATATCATCGGCATCCGGTGTTGTGGGTCCGTTGGCCAATTCACAGAGAATCTTGCAGCGTAGCCTGGGAGCGTTTTCTCCGGTAATAACATTTTCCAATGCAGCAGGAAAAAGGACTGCAACCTCGAGCTCGAGCAGCTGTTCATTGCTTATCTCTTCTACCTCGGGAAACCCATTGACTGTGCCATTTCTAAGCTTATGCTCAATAAGTGCCTCCGCATCTATACCATTGGCGTTGTAAATGCCTCCTTTGGAATCCGAAGCAGCTACCAGCTTAAGGCCGAGAATCTTCTCACCAAGCCGGGCAGCATACTGACCAGCATTGCCAAAACCCTGAATAGCCATAGTCTGTCCCTTTAGATCGATGCCGTAAGCTGTATCTGCTTCCTGGGTCACATATATCCCGCCCCTGGCCGTAGCATCACCACGTCCCCGGGATCCACCCAATGCTAAAGGTTTTCCTGTAATCACACCCGGATGTTTTTCGCCCACGATCGTTTCATATTCATCCATCATCCACGCCATAATTTGTGGGGTGGTGTAAACATCAGGGGCAGGGACATCCTTGGTGACACCGAGAGACCGAGCAATAGCCCGCATGTAAGCACGAGCCAGTCGCTCCTTTTCAGCCTCGGACAGCTCCTTAGGGTTACAAATAATCCCCCCTTTACCACCACCTAAAGGGATGTCGACTACGGAGGTTTTCCATGTCATCCATGCAGCAAGCGCTCGTACCGTGTCCGCAGTTTCGTCCGGATGCCAGCGGATGCCTCCTTTAGCAGGGCCACGGGCAGTGTTGTACTGGATTCGAAAGGCATGGAAGATCTTAGTGGAGCCGTCATCCATTTTAACAGGAATTGTGACCTTCAATTCTTGCATAGGCCAACGGAGCAGTTCATGGGTGGCCTTATCTAAGCCAAGCTTTTTGGCAGCATCATCCAATTGCGTCTGAGCAATGCTAAAGGGGTTCAGTTCTTGTTTCATTTTTACTCCTTTCTGTCTTCTTACTACGCTTTCCATACTGTTGGTGATTAAAAACAAGGACTAAGAGGCTACTTTGTCACATTAGGCTGTAATCTGGCAAAGCGGGCTTAACCCCGACGGTGAGGTTTCACTGGTTCGAGCACATGGTCAACACTGAGTGCACAGACAGTTTAATTCGTTGTCTGAGCAAAAAAAATCCACCCATCTCGTCTCTGAGATGCAGTGGACTCCGTTGTCTTCTGTAGTACGTCCTTGTATTACTTCCGATTTCTTTGATTTAGATAATTCAAAATAAAAAATATGTCAAGTCTTTATTTTTATGTACTGGGAAAATATGATTGCCTCTGAGACCTCTCTCATGCTTTTTTGGGTAGCTGTTCCCCTCTGATATATTACACGGAATGATTTCTCTCTGGAGAAGCCTTTTTTTGCTATCTCCTTTTGTAACGGGACTTCTGGGTGCAGTTCTTCAATGATTTTCTCGATGGTCTCCATATGAAATGGTTCAATGCCGACAACATCAGCTATATCTGTATCTGTTATAATAGGTGGAGATTTTGCGTCGATCAGTACGATATCCTATCAAGGAACAAAAAATAATTAATTTAGGGGGAAGTGTGCTGCCTGTTGAAAATGGGTGGAATTTTTTAGACTAAATATGGTATAAAAAAAGATACTGGGCTTTATGAGGAATGCTGAAATAGGCTGTTAGCAGTATTGTTCTTTCGGAAAAATGAGGGGTTTGGTTTCAGGGAGGAGGGAGACCATAAAAAATTGCAGATATTAACATGAAATGTCCGAAAAGATCTTGTGAAGAGGCCGCAAGGATTTAAAGATCGGCACTATTGATATAGATAACATGCAGGATGTTATTATTAAGGAATGGCACGAATCAATCAAAGATGAACTTTTTATGACAGAATGGGATCTGGTTATCAATGGAGAAGATCATACCGGAAACCTACGATAAGTATATAAAGGGCCTTATGGATATCAGCCAGGCCATCACCTCTGACTTGTATCTGGAAGATATTCTCAAGCTGATAGTGATGGTAACAGCCAAGGTGACTGGTGTGGAAATCTGTTCACTCTGGTTGGTGGATGAGGGCAAAGGGGGAAAGATTTTGCTGCTAAAGGCTACGCAGTCTATGAACCCTGATTACTTCAAAGATAGATCCCTGAAGATGAATGAGGGTGTGGTGGGATATATAGCCACCCATAACTGCACACTAATGCTCGCGGACGTTTTAAAGGAACCGAGATTTAAGGAAAAGGAGATGGCAAAAAAGTTGGGCCTTGTATCCATGATCGGTGTTCCCTTGTGCCTGAAGGATGGCTCGGTGATAGGCGTGTTGGATTGCTTTACAGTGGAGCCTCATGAGTTTTCGGAAACGGAAATCAATCTCATAAAGACGCTGGCGAATCAGGCAGCTATAGCGATTGAAAACACAGAGCTTCTAGTAAGAACGAGAGTCATTGAAGAGGAATTGAAAACGAGAAAAAAGATTGAGAAAGCCAAAGAAATATTGATGGTTAAAAAGAATTTGCCGGCTGACAAGGCCTTTCGGTGGTTGCAAAAAAAGAGCATGGATAGCCGAAAATCTATGCGTGAGATTGCTGAGGCGGTTATTATCTCCCAAGAGATATAACCAAAGGTAAAAAGCTTAAAAAAGGATTTGACGAACACTTTTGTTGATATTATAGTAATTTACATTAGTTAGCAATAATACAAAGGCGTATTATTCAAGAAGACAATGATGTCTAAAGACGACGTGGTCTATAACATTGAACTTCATGATAGGAAGCCCAAACCTGGTTTACAGGTGTGGGCTTTTTTATCGTCTCTGCTATGGCATTTCCTAGAAACACCATTTCCCCTTTTCAGGAGGCTATGGATACTAGACTCCCCTTGCCTCAATAGAGAGAGCGGGGTTACATCAGAATAACATATAGATGCCACTATTTTGTGGAGGTTATTATGTTACAAGCAGCAAAACTTGTTGAAAATCTTATTTTGCAGCATGATGGACATCTCGTTAATATCTTGGGAGACATTCAGGAGCAATACAATTATTTGCCTGAAGATGCTCTCAGGCAGGTGGCCGATCGTTTAGAAATGCCCATAAGAGATATTTTTGGAGTAGCAACGTTTTATAAGTCCTTCAGATTGAGTCCTCGAGGAAAACACCTGATTTCTGTTTGTGTCGGTACTACTTGCCATGTCCGCGGTGCCCCAGCCATTGCAGCTGCGTTCACAAGGCAACTTGGAACAGAACCTGGTGAAACAACTGATGATAGGGAGTTTACCTTTGAGACTGTAAATTGCTTGGGAGCATGTGATGTAGGACCAGTTGTGGTAGTGGATGGCGATTATTTCTTGAACGTGAAAACGGCAGATGTGAAGCGCATATCAGGCAAGGTATCTGCGGGATTCGACAAGGCCAGTGTCAAGACAGATAAAAGAATATTCCCCGTTCAGGTCAGCTGTCCCCGTTGCAATCATAGCTTGATGGATGCAGACCACCCCATTGATGGCTGCCCATCCATTAGAGTGACGATATCATTTGGTGGTAAACACGGCTGGCACAGGCTTTCTTCCCTGTACGGCAGCTACAATTTTGAATCAGAGCATGAAAGACCGTTGGGCGTGGTGGCACACTACTTTTGTCCCCACTGCCACTCAGAGCTCATAGGAGTTTCTGAGTGTCCTGAATGCGGAACAACGATGGTGCCAATGATTGTTCGCGGGGGCGGAATGGCTCAAGTGTGCCCTCGTAGAGGGTGTAAGGGGCACAGGCTTGATGTTTGATAACCAAGATTAACATTGCAGATGCACTGCTAAGCCCAAGAAAAAGGAAATTGTATGACGCGAATCTCATCTGTGGAAGATTTCATTAATTATCGCCAACTCATTCTGGATGAACCTGAAGAGGATAGACCCTGCTTGGTGATTTGTGCAGGAACGAGTGGTCAGGCGAGCGGTTCAAATGACATTATTAGGATAATAAAGAGTCATATCTTAGAGCGAGGGCTCCAGAACCGAATTTCGTTGAGGATTACCGGCTGCCTTGGTTTCTGTGAGAAGGATCCGTTTATTCTGGTAGAGCCGGGCGGTAATCTATATCCCAAAGTGGGAATGGAAGATGTTCCCAGAATCATCGCTGCGGTCCTTGAAGGCAGAATCATCGAAGATCTGCTTTATATAGAAACAGGTGACGGTAAGAAATATTATTCCCAGAATGAAATACCTTTTTTTAGAGGGCAAACACGCACAATTTTGGGTAGAAACCAAAAACTGGATCCAATAAGGATTCTCAACTATTTGAGAGCTGGAGGCTACGCAGCATTTGAGAAAGTAATATCCAACCCTGATCCTGACTGGATTATCAACGAGATTACAAAAGCAGGGCTCAGGGGTCGTGGAGGAGCTGGTTTCCCTGCTGGCAAGAAATGGGAATTTGCGAGAAGATCCGGTAATGGCTCAACAAAAAAGTTTATGGTATGCAATGCTGATGAAGGAGACCCAGGTGCCTATATGGACCGCAGTCTTTTAGAAGGTAATCCCCATGCTATCATTGAAGGAATGATAGTTGCCGGAATAGCTATTGGTGCAGGTCAAGGGTACATATATGTTCGAAGAGAGTATCCCCTAGCCATCAAACACACACTCATCGCACTACGCCAGGCACGGGATATTGGAATATTGGGTAAGGGTATCATGGGTACGAGCATTGACTTCGATATTGAAATTATCAGGGGAGCCGGAGCATTTGTATGCGGAGAAGAAACAGCGCTCATGCGATCGATTGAAGGGAAGATAGGACAGCCCGAGCAGCGCCCCCCATACCCTGTTACTAAAGGGATTTGGGGATGCCCTACCTGCATAAATAATGTAGAAACACTGGCTAATGTACCTGTAATCATTAGTGACGGTGCCGAAAAATACACAAAAGTCGGTATGCCTGGTAATAAAGGCACTAAAATCTTCTCACTGGTTGGAAGGATAAAAAACACCGGACTTGTAGAAGTGCCTCTTGGTACCACTATCAAGGAAGTCGTTTATAATATTGGAGGTGGCCCCTGGGGTAATAAAAAGATTAAAGCGGTTCAAACTGGTGGACCCTCGGGCGGCTGTATCCCGGAAAATATGTTTGACCTACCAATAGATTACGAGAGCCTGACTGCGGCAGGTTCGATCATGGGATCCGGCGGTATGATTGTAATGGATGAAGATACCTGCATAATTGATATTGCACGATATTATACAAATTTCCTGGAGGGAGAATCCTGCGGAAAGTGCTCAACCTGCAGGGAAGGCATACAAAGAATGAATGAGATTCTCACAAATATAACAGAAGGCAGAGGGAAAATAGAGGACTTGGCTTTGCTAGAGGAGCTTGGAAAGGTAATAAAGGATGCTTCTTTGTGCGGACTTGGGCAGACTGCTCCAAACCCTGTACTTTCAACGTTACGATATTTTAGGGATGAATATATTGCTCATATAGAGGAAGAAAGATGCCCTGCCCTGGTGTGTAAGGCTCTTATTCAATACATGATAGATAATGAACAGTGCACAGGCTGTGGCATCTGCAGAAAAAATTGCCCCGAGAAGGCAATAGAAGGTGAGATTAAGAAACCCCACTCAATAGTGCAGGATAAGTGTGCAAAGTGTGGCATATGTTACGATTTATGTGAATTCAATGCGGTTTTGAAAACGGGAGTTGGAAATGCCTAACATTACAATTGATGGGATAGGCTTTGACGCACCAGAAGGCTGGACAGTACTTGAGGGGGCAAGGTTTCTTGGGATAGACATTCCAGCACTGTGCTATCATGAGGGACTTTCACCAGGTGGTGGCTGTCGGCTTTGCGTAGTAGAGATAGGCGAAGGTGAGAACACAAAGATGGTAAGTTCCTGTACATATACGATTGAAAAAGGTCTCGTAGTGCATACAGCAACTGAGAAGGTCATAAATGCGAGAAGAATGATACTTGAATTGTTGATCTCACAATGTCCAACATCGAAGACACTTCAGGATCTTGCGGCAAAATGGGGATTACAGCAAGTTAGATTCACCCCAAAATGGGAGGATTGTATTTGCTGCGGATTATGTGTCAGGATGTGTGAGGAACAGATGATGGCAAAGGCTATTGGGTTTGTGAACAGAGGGAACGAACTAAAGATCGCTACTCCATTCGATAAAACATCCGAAGATTGTAGGAAATGCGGTGCTTGCATGTATATTTGCCCTGTGTGCACTGTCCGATGTGAGGGCGCAGCACCCGAAGGCGTGCTATGTGGCAGGTGTGAAAATTCACTTCAGCCGACTTGCCTGGAATTTTATGATAATTTCTCGTGTTGGATGGGCCTGAAAGGTGAATGCGGAACGTGTGTAGGGGAAAAATTTGAAGAGAAAAAGGAGGACTAACAATGAGTTTAGGAAGAATTAATGCAACAGCAGCAACATTAACAAAGAACAGAACAGAAGATGCTGTTGTTCCCACAAGTGGCCTGTGTGCTACCTGTGTAGACGGGTGCATTGGTATGTGCGAAGTTGGGAAATCGGCATATAGGGGGACAGAGGTAATATACCCTCAGCCATTCGGGATAATCACAACGGCTAGCGAGAAACAATATCCAGTGGACTTATCTCACTTTACCATACTCGGGACCTGTTGTGGTGCATACGGAATAGAACCAGATTCCGACAAGACCCTCTTTACAAATGTGAATCTGGAGCAAAGAATAGGGCAAGACAAGGGAATAAAAACACGGTTGCCTATTGTTATTCCCGGACTTGGCTCAACGGCTATAGCAAAAAATAACTGGGAAGGGCTTGCCATTGGTGCTGCACTTTCAGGACTAATACTCACCATTGGAGAGAACGTTTGTGGTATGGATCCGGAGGCAAAAATTGAAAAAGGTAGAGTGCGACATTCCCCGGAACTGGAAAAACGGGTGAAACTCTTTAAGGATTGGCAACAAGATGGCTATGGTGCCATTGTGGTGCAGGCAAATATTGAAGATACAAGGCTTGGACTGCACGAATATGCAATAGAGAAATTAGGCGTGAGCGCAGTGGAACTCAAATGGGGTCAGGGTGCAAAAGACATTGGAGGTGAGGTAAAGATTAAGAACTTACAGCGCGCGCAGATGCTCAAAGATAGGGGGTATATTGTACTGCCGGATTGTTATGACCAGGATGTTATAGATGCCTTTGAAAGCCATTCTTTCGATGAGTTTGAAAGGCATTCAAGGGTTGGCATGGTTGATCTGGAAAGCTTCTGTAAAAGGACAGAAGAATTAAGGGCGGTAGGGGCGCAATATATTTCTCTGAAGACTGGAGCATACAGACCAAAAGACCTTGCGCTTGCAGTGAGATGTGCGTCTGAGGCAAAGATTGACTTACTCACTGTGGATGCAGCAGGAGGTGGAACGGGAATGAGCCCGTGGAGAATGATGAATGAATGGGGTGTCCCGGGTGTTGAGCTTTGGTCGCTTCTCTATCAATATCTTGATAGATTGTCGAAGAGAGGTAGATATCTTCCTGATGTTGCAATTGCTTCTGGGTTCACATTAGAAGACCAAATCTTTAAAGGTCTGGCCTTGGGGGCGCCCTACTTTAAGCTGATTGGCATGGCAAGAGCGCCACTTACTGCTGCAATGGTGGGCAAAAATATAGGTAAAAGGGTAAAAGCGAATGAGACACCTGTTTATATTATGCGGTTTGGGCAGACGAAAGAACAGATATTTATCACTGCTCCTGAGCTTAAGCGTATATTTCAAAAAAGGTTTGATGCCATTCCTACAGGTGCTATGGGGCTGTATACCTATATGCAGAGACTCGAACAGGGGATCAAGCAAATTATGTGTGGCGCGAGAAAGTTTGCGTTAGATTATATCTCAAGAAATGATATTGCTGCTTTAACACACACAGCAAGCGAGATAAGCCGAATTCGGTACATAATGGATTGCGACAAGGAAGAAGCAGAGGGGATTCTGGATAATTGATTCCCGGAGCTGATATGAGAAAAACCGCGCATTAGGTCTTGGGACATTTTATATGGAACGCCTTGCTTGCTGCGAGGGATTTAAAGACCTTCTCCAGTATTGTTTGGTAGATATCAAGGCCCTTTTCAAGCGAGGCCAAAATATATCTACTAATCTCTTACCTGAAATCGAAGGAAAACGAGACTCTTCATTTATTTGCCTTTGCTGCATAATAACCCCAGAGATGATATCGCAGCGCCGACTCCGGAAACACCGAGAGTCATTGGTATACCTATAGTTTCCGATCTCAATGCTGAGAAAGTGGATAAAATGTGAGATAATAAAACATAAAAGAGGCCAGATCTACAAAAGTTGACCTCTTTCTTATGTGACCCGATTCTGAGATTGGCCTTAATGTTTACCTTTTCTATTCAAACACGCCTGCACAAACCCATAGAACAGGGGAGATGGCTCCTCCATCCGTGACTTTAACTCCGGGTGTGCCTGGGTAGCAACAAAGTATCTGAGATGGGGAAGCTCGATGAATTCAACGAGCCTCCCGTCCCTGCTCATACCGGAAAAGACAAGCCCCTTATCGGTGAGGATCTTATGGAATTGGGGGTTTACCTCGTAGCGGTGTCGGTGGCGCTCTGAGATAGCGCCTGATCGGTACAGGCTATTGACCCGGGTTCCCTTTCCTACCACCGCCTCATATGCCCCCAGTCTCATGGTGCCACCCTTTTCGGTAATAGCCGTTTGCTCCGGTAAGATATCGATCACCGGATAAGGGGTCTCCGGAT
>CP070673.1:3787572-3791388 GCA_020351915.1 Deltaproteobacteria bacterium | reverse complement strand
GGTGGATTAGGTTTTGAATTAAGCAAGCGAATAAAACCAGACGGATATCAGGACCTGGGAATCATATTCGAGAACGGCCAAGTAAGGAAATTCATTGGGTCAGTGCCGGCCCTTGGTGGCATGCCGCCCACCTCTCCTCTTGAGAGGCTATACAATGAAGGCAAGGTTGAGATTGAAATAGTTCCACAGGGCACCTTGGCTGAGAGAATACGATGTGGAGCGGGAAGACTGGGAGGATTCTATAGCCCGGTAGGGATAGGCACTGTGGTCGAGAAAGACAAAGAGAAGAAAGTCATCGGCGGCAAGGAATATATCCTGGAATTGCCCCTTGTCGCCGATTTTGCGCTCATTAAGGCACACAAAGCCGATACCCTTGGGAACCTTGTGTACCGAGGAACCGCAAGGTGCTTTAATCCAGTAATGGCCTTGGCCGCACAGGTTACTATTGTAGAAGTTGACAAGTTGGTACAACCCGGGCAGCTTGACCCTGAGGTTATAGTAACCCCTCACGTTTACGTGGACCGTATTGTGGAGGTACCGAGGTGAAGAGCCGTTTGGATGAGCAAACGATTGCATGGAGGGCAGCCAGAGAGTTCACAGATGGCTCGGTGGTGAACCTGGGTTACGGCATGCCCGGCTTATGCGCCAATCTTATCCCCGAGGATAGAACGATCTTCTTTCAGAGCGAGAACGGAGTGTTAGGCTATGGAGGGTTGGCTACAGATGAAGAAAAGGACTACGAACTGATTAATGCCTCTGATCAGCCGGTGACTCCCGAGCCTGGCATGTGCTTTTTCGACAGCGCCGCATCCTTTGACATGATCAGGGGTGAACATATTGACATAGTGGTTCTCGGGGCTTACCAGGTTTCCGAAAACGGCGATCTGGCAAACTGGGGACGGCCCGGCCGCCCGGCCACGGGAATGGGAGGGGCCATGGATCTTGCCGTCGGTGCGAAAAAAGTCATCATCACTATGCTGCACACTACGAAAGAAGGAACGCCGCGCATAGTCAAAAAATGCACCTATCCCCTGACCGCTAAACAGTGCGTGAGCCTGATCATCACCGACTTAGCTGTAGTCGAAGTGACCAAGGATGGGCTGATACTTAGGGAGATAGCTCCCGGTTGGACCGCTCAAGAAGTACAAGACCTTACCGAGGCTAAGCTTACACCAGCTTCGGATCTAAAGGAAATAGAGCTTTAAGGCCTTCTGAGAGATCGGCGGCAAATAATCGTGGAAGTGGTCGTTCCGGCCAAGTTCGAACCAATCAAGTCATATACCTATCTAAGCTGTCGACCAAAGCTTTGGCTGTCTCCATATCTTCGAGATTACAGTCTACTTCCTCTATTTCAATGGGAACCCTGAGATTCTTTTTTAATTCCTCTATGAAAATCCGGTCCTCTGCGGGGTCATAGAGAATGCTCCCTTCTCTGTCTAAAGAGGACCAGCCCCTCAAGGGAACCACCACCTTTATGGGGCCCTTGGCCTTGTTTATCTTCTCCGCATAGAGCTGGGCCCCGATTTTCATTTCATCGACCGGAAATCGTGCCATGGCCCTCATCTCGTCGATCTCCAGAACCTTCCCAGAGGCGACGTATTTCTCCCTGTTGGTCCGGGTCGGGCCCGCACCTGTAATGTTTAAGCAACAGGGGGCCCATACCTGGGGGATTCCCCTTTCAGCAGCGGCGTCAAGTCTTTCCATACCGGCGGGGCGATTTCCCTTGAACCTTTCTTCGATGAGGCCAGCAGGAACTATCTCAATGACGCCGTCGAAGAACCCCTGAAATATCAGCCGATCCATGGCTCGATCACTGATGCCCTGGGCATGAAAGGGATATACGTGGTATCCTTTTTCCGTTAAAAGCTGCTCCACATACTTGGCGCATTGATCTGAAAATCCCAGTTCGGTAATGGCCACAGAAGGGTAGGGGAGCTTCAATGATGTGTGATCATAAGCCTCCTCCACCATCCCCGAGATCGCCCCTGCCACCTGTAGGATGGCATTCTTAATGAGGTCATTCATCCCGCCAATCTCCATAATAAGCTGCATTACAATCAGGTCAGTAGCAGCGAACCATCTTCCTACATAGACGGTTTGGGCGGCAGGAACACCGATGACCTTAGGGATCCCAAAGGGCAATCTGGACATCACCTGTGATGCAATCAAGGCAATTGTAGCCCCTCCCAGGGATACAATGCCGTGGAGCTGCCCTTGTGAAAGGAGATCTAACGCCTTTTGCTGCCCACCAAAACTCATCGCATTCGTGATAGTGAGCCTGTCTTTCGAGGCCCGAATCTCTTCTATGTCCTTACCTGCCAGACCTGCAATCTCTTTTGGGGTGATATCTGCTTGATAGGAGGGATGTCCTCCCATGCTGATGTCCATGAGGATCGCCTCATGCCCTCGAGACTCAATCCGCTCCTTCAAAAGCCGCAACTGCTCACCTTTGGTGTCAACAGTGCCAATGATGACAATCTTTTTCTTCATACACTTCCCCCAGTAACCCCATTGGATAAGAGGTCCGATTGCTCATGGATCATCTTCTCGTCCCTAAGAAACGGGAAGACTCGATCATTGTGGAGGCAGCTCTTTTCATGGATCAGCTTTCCCACTACACGTTTTTTCATGCTGCACATAATCTGTCTTCTTACTGCATAGGCCGGTGAGTAATTCTCCGAGTGGTGAATGCGTAATACATGATTTTCTCCTTAGTTGTAAGATCTTATCATTTGGAACTCTCTATTAATGCCTTCCGCAGTTGAGCATAGGAGGGCGGCAACGTGTACTCTAGTTTGAGATAACCCGGACTAATTGGATACGTCTGCCTTCCTTCGTGCGAGAGTTTCAATCCACTGACAACCTCTTCAAATCGGTCCTTGGGCATGGAGAACGCCAGCTCCCCATCAGCAATCAATCCTAATCGTCGTTCCCCGTTTCCCGGGACAGTATAGTTACATTCACCTCCAAGAATCGGCACCACGATCGGAAGAAGGCAACCGGCAGCCCCGGTTGACTTCGACGCTAAACTTTCGCCCGATGCAAAAACGGCAGCCTGTATCATGCGCATCACTTGAGCACCGTTCCCGTAAAATATAATGACATCCGGATCGAAATTCGCCGTCTGTATCGGGGAAATCAAAATATGTTTGAATCTCCCGAACTCAAACCTGGGCATCGCCTCTGCTGTTTTAACCCTGGCTTCAGTGGATTGGTTCGTGGGAGCGAGTGCATATTTGCCACTCAGATATTCTTCCGGCCTGACGAATCCCAATCCCGCCAGCGCTATCGGGCAAGACTGGCTTTCCTTGTCAAGAACTATGGTCAAGCCCTCCTTGCGCCCTAGAGCAAGGGCTTGGCAAAGGGTAAAAGATGCCCCATAGTCTTTCAGTGGCCTCTTTGCATCCTGGGGAATCTCATCTTCACTGGCCAGCATTTTAATGGCCAAGGGATAGGTTTGATGTTTGACGTATGTTGACATTGCCTCATCTATGTTTACCAAACTCACCATCTTCTGTCCTCCTTTACCCAGATTAACAGAGTTCTACCGCTTCTTTTTCCCGTCCAGGATCTCCTTTATCTTGGGCAAGTTCAGCCTTCTTGCTTTCTTCTTCTTTCTTATCTCGTCGGCAGCGGCGAAAATGGCGTAATCTCTGTCAAGAACGGAATCCCCCCATTTGTCATCCTCTACGATCTCGAGGCGCGCGTAAGGGGGGTCCCACCACCTATCCTTGACATTGATGCCCCTACGACCCAGATCCCGACCCGGGCCGGTGAAACGCATCCACAGCGGGGGATATTGTAACATCACGGCCC
>CP070673.1:3779933-3787472 GCA_020351915.1 Deltaproteobacteria bacterium | reverse complement strand
AGCTTTCTTGCCAAAATCTTCAACTCGAACAAAGTCCACGTCTCCTTTCGTAATCGAAACAGCAAGGGCTTTTGCTTTAGTTGGTGAAACGGGGCGGCCTGCCCCCCGGTCAGAGACCGTGATTGGGGCAAAAAAGTCTGATCCCGAAACATGTCACAAGGAAAGATTTGCTCCGGCTCACTTCATAAACTTAGTTCCTTAAGGGCGTCCCCCCTCACTAAAAGTGCAGGTCTGACCCTATTGTTTGTTGTTTTCAGAAGAACGTGCCCATCTAAGGTTGTTAGGAATGTAGGCTTGTCCGCCGTTCTTCTGGACGGCCTGACCGTCATCGATTCGTTATTTACTTATTTGCGGACGTCCCCCTCTTCACGTTTTCACTATAGCCCTACTTTTTTGTTAAAGGACTAAATTTAGGGTGAAAACCTCGTTGGTTTCCTTTTCTTTTAGTTGTAACCTGAGTGATTGGGCAGATTGTGCCTCTCCAGGAAAGAATATGAAGCCATAGCTAAGGCTATTGGGCGTGAGCGCTTTATTTTCCAGGTTCTTGTTTTCAAAGTCCTTCATGACCCTGCTGCGAGCTTGATCTGCTGAGGCATAGCCTCCTAAGCCGCCCATGGTGGCACCCGCAGCGGCTCCCACAGCCGCGCCTTTTCCTGCCGCGGAAAGAACGTTTTCGCCAGTGACAATGCCAATAGCCGCTCCAATTAAGGTGCCGGCAGCAGCGGATAGTGCACCGGTATAAGCGCCTTCCTTAAAGATCTCTTTTGTTTGCACGTATTTCGTTACCCGCTCATAGGCAAAATGATCAGCCAGAACAGGCCAGAGGTTACCTTCTTTGTCCTGGAGGAATGTTTGATTGGCTACGATTGAAAGACCTTGTTTGCCTTGATTATCTACCACAATCTGAACGGGCAGCATGCCAGCTGATCTCACGTCAAAACCAAAGGCTGTTTTAGCTTCCTCTTTATCAACAAAGGCTTTTGCTCCAATGGTGGCGCCTGCCGCCTGAACGGCATTCGGATAAGCAGACGGATGCTTGATCGGTAGCGGCTTGGCCTTGTACGAAGTAGCGCAACTTATAAAGAGGACAATAGAACCCACAAGGAAAACTGAAAAGTATTTCTTTGTCATAATTGTTTCTCCTTTATATCCTAACCTAAATTATAAGCGCTTCGCAGTAATTGTCGAGGCTTTTTTCAAATAACAATCCATGGGTGAGGTTACACAAGGAGTTATGGAGCAACAAGAATAGAATTAAGCCAAAATAACCGTAGCAATGAATCCAACTGCAGGAAGGGCAGTTGCCGTTATTAGACCTCAAGTAGTTACGAAATGCTATCCAGAGCTGTGCAAGAATGTCCATTTTCATGAGAGGCTGATTCTCAGTTTCTGCATGAGTTTTCATACTGGGTGGATATGGGAGGTAGAGAGACGAAGTCCTTGTTTCAAAAAGGGCAAACACAAAAATAAAAATGGCTTTTTGGGCGAGTCCTTAGCAGCTATCAACGGTCAGCAGGGAGAGGATTGGGGCAAAAGCCAGAGTTGATCCCGAAATATGCCAAAAGTAAAGATTTGCCACGGCTCACTTCGTCAACCTTATTTTTTAAGAGCGTCGCCCCTTTCAGTTGGAGTGTCAATACTTATTATTTAAGATTTATCCTGTGCGCCCCGTTGAACCGGGGACCCTCCGGGTGTTCAACTGGGGTTAAACGTTCTTGCTTCTATTTAACTGGGATGTGAGCGTGTTGTTTTCATACTTCATTTGGTGCCTGAAGTGACGTTAGGCAATTTCTGCGCGAACGTCCCCCTTTACAAAACTATGCCGCTGGTGTAAGGTTCCGTGAATAACTGGAAGATAACTTGAAAAACCTGGGCACGCCAGCGTTTCTGGTAAAGAGGAGGGGGTTATGATCACAGCCGAAGATATTGTACAGACTGGGGTCCCCGTGAGATTCATCGAATGGACTAAAGATCCAGGAAACAAACGAATCGTGGTTGAAGATGTTGCGGCCTGCTGTGACTTAGTGAAGCTGTTCAATTCCGATGTTGATAGCTGGATAGCCTATATCAGAATGGTAGCTACCAAGATAAGCCCCAAGGTTGCCGACTTAGAATACGCTGAGTTTGTGAAAGAGGTTATAGAGCATGATCCGGTGATTCTTAGAAACATCGAGAGGATGGTCTTTGATTTGCTGTCTGAGTGATAAGTGGACTGGGTTTGAAACTTGGTTGAGAAGATTATGTCAATCTTTTGAAAGTGGCCGGCTTGACCCTTATTCCTTCATTCCAGGAGCAAAAATTAACGATTCAAGACCTGGCCTCGGATCGGATTTACCCATTTTTGCTCAAGGCCTATCCGCCACTTTTCTGGCGGGCTGTTTTGGGTAAGAAATTAACCTCATCAATCCCTGGCTGCTAGGAAAGGAATGCAAACCAATCATCGTCTGTGACGCCGATGTAGCTCTTCATTTTGAGCTTATTTTGGTTTCAGAAAAACGTGCCGATCTAGGGTTGTTAGGAATGCAGGCTTGCCCGCCGTTCTTCTTGTTCGCCGTGTTTGTGGCGGGGCGGAGGGCCTGCTTACCTATTTGCCCCGGCTCACTTCATGTGTGACCCTCTTTTCTTATTTAAAGCAATTTCTGCACGAGCGTCCCCCATTACGCCAAATGTTGAGTACTGGTCCCCCTCAATAGGGCTTGGCGCCACTTTTTTGCCGGGGTGGAGATTGGGGCAAAAGCAAAGATTCGATCGACACAAATTCACTGAGTTTGTCAAATGTTGAGCACCTGCCCGCCGTCTGTATGGCGGACCTGCCACCGATGACATGCTTTCATTGCCGTTTTCAGGTATTCAACCCAGGAAAAAACGTGCCCTAAATCTCACTGGCACAGTTGCTCGATCGCCATGTCCAATTGCTTAACCTGTTGCTTCAGCAGCTCACATTGCGATGTCTGGCTGGCGTCCTGCCTTGCTGCGGCTTCGCAGTGGGCAATGGCTTCTTCGAGCTGAGCACGGGAGTGTTTGAGCATCTCACACGGACTTGCTGGCGTCGGCGTGTCCTGGGCCTCCTCGATATCTTCATCTGCTCGGATCATTACCTGCTTGTGGGCGGCGGCATCGGCAGGCAGTACCCAGCGTTTGGTGAAATGTTCGCCCGGACCCAACCGTAGCATTGCGCCCCCATACTCAACAACGGTATTGCCCTTGAGCACCTGCACATCCAGAAGACCGGGCCGTCGCTCCACCATTACTGCCAACTTGGCCATCGCCAGGTCTTCTTCGGTTACCAGTGATGGGTCCTCGGCTTCTTGCGCCTGCGCCGGACTGGCTAAAATATCAAGCAGCGCATGTGCCACCGTCGTTCCTTTGTCTCGCGGGGCTTGACCTCTCCGGCCGTTCACCGCGTTGCATATGATTGGCTTAAATTCGCCGTCTTGGGAGACGATCTGGAGCAACACTCCACGCAGCAAATTGATAAGTCCAGGCTCGCGTGCCGGCGCGCACAGCTTGCTGAGCTCCGCGCTAGAATCTGCACCCAGACATATCTCCGTGTCTTCAGTCATCACTTTTACCCGGCTCTTTGCACCAGTCTCAATGAGCATTCCCTCTTGCGCATCGACACACCCGAGTTCCGCCGGCCAGCCTTCCGGGCCAATCCAGTCGCTACCAGGAAATTCCTCGGCACCTGCGGGCGGCTTAATGCGTACGTCACCCTTGGCCATGCTGATTACACCGAAGCAGTCCGTCTTCTTGAAATGCCAGCGTGCGGTAGTACGCATGGTCCTTTGCTTTTCTTCTTTAGATGCATCCAGGATCGGGCCAAGCCCCCTCACGCTGCATCCTGCTGCGAAGCAGAAGGGGCCCACTGGCACGTCCTGGATATCAACAAGTGTGATTTGATTTTTGATTGTGTCACCAGAAAACTTGAGATCGGCCGAAAAGCTAAAATGCTCATTCAGATCAGAGATCTTAATCGGAGGGGATTCGCTTCGTTCCTCGCCGGAACAGGCAAGGTGCGCCTTGCCCCGGTGGGTCATCTTCCAGCGGACCGGGAACTCACCGTCCAAGAGTAAGGTATACGTACCCAAGCGCTCCCGCACTGCCAGCTGTACACTTTTGATCTCGGGATCGCCCACCTGCACACCTCTCCAATCGTATTCGACCTTGCCCTTATCCCCAGGGGTGACCCGATCGCAGCCCTTGTTCCGGTCCTCCCAGATCGCTGCGAAAGCGGGCACGCCCCCGCAGCAGATCTCGTGATCTTGGGTCCAGTCGCAGCTCTCTTTATGCGTGAGGTCGTAGTCGACCTTCGCGCGGGCATCGACAAGCGCGCCATCCGCGAAGCAGGCCTTCACGTGTGCATCCACAACACGGCTATGGCTACAACTGGCCCCGATGTGGTAGGCGCTCCTCTGGGGCGTGCTGTAGGTTGATTTGGCTTTGTATTCACTGTGATAATGGATCCTGCCGATCCACCCCTCGTACGCACCTGCTTGCCGAACGCCCAAGAGCAAGATCAGCACAACCAAAACATAGAGTTTGCATAAGCCTGTGGCCGCTAAAGAACTGTACGAGTGGTGCCCATTTAGAGGGGCCTTTGGCACGGCATTTTTCAACATAGTTCTTGAGTTCCAGGATGCGTCATATTTCGTTGAAGAACGTCTGTGTGTCAGCGGGGTCGCGCCTTGAATTGTGAATTATTCCCACCAATTTTACCTCAGGCGTTGTTTACCCGCCATTCTTCTTGTCCGGCATCGTTTTGGCGGATTGGCGGACTTGCCCGCCTCAGGCGCGGTCCGCAAGCCTTTTTTTGTGACGGGCCTCGCCCCAATGACATGCTTTCATTGCCGTTTTCAGGTATTCAACTTAGGAAACAACGTCCCCTATATCATAGCCTTTGGCGAAGGAGAGTAAAGATTTGAGCCCCATCCTCCTACTGGCATTCCTACCGCGACGCTTCACTACGGCCTGTTTAAGTGTTTGACGGTTGATCGATTATGGAGGGATATCATTAAACTTTTCTGAAGCTGGTTCTCCGCCAATCCCCCAGTGGGATTTTTGGACTTCATGTACGATAACCTCTACTGCCTGTAACGGTATACCCAAATCTACGAAGACCTTGGTTATTCCTTCTATCACAGTCTTGGCTTTTTCTTGCCCAAAACCCTCCCAGACATTTACATGAACAATAGGCATTTCCTACCTCCCAAGCATAATTTAGAGCTGGTCTCTTGAAGTAAGACTCTATATCAAACCCGGGGAACCAAGCCACCTCTTTTTAGGATAAAACTGAGCGGGGATTAGGGCAAAACCCGGCTTTGATCCCGAAAAATGACAAAAGTAAGGATTTGCTCCGGCTCACTTGATAAACTTAGTTTCTTAAGGGCGTGCCCCTTCACGCCCCTCTTCATAAGACCAAACCCTCCGCTCTCAGACAATCTCAGCGAAGCAGTCGTGTGCGCACTCCTAGCTTGCGTGCCGACTGCGAGAGCTGTGGATCAGCGGTTATGACTTCCAAGTGGTGGTCTGCGGCAACAGCCAGATGAAGCGCATCCAAGGTTCTCAAAGGGACTGCGAATTGAGCCAACCACGTAAATGCAACGCCGTAATGCGCTCTCTCTAACGGAATTCTTTTGAACAGAAACTGATTCAGATGGGATTGAAATTCAGTCAACACGTGATTGGCATTCTCTCGGGATAACTCCCTTTCACGGATTTTCCGGGCAAGGGCTGAAACCAGTTCCACTTCAGTCAGCGCACTCACTGCCGGTTGCCGCGCTTTGAGGATCACCGTTTCTGCCACCGTGCTGAGTGGCTCTGGGCAGTAATAGGCAACTAAAACGCTCGTATCCAGGTAGGCCATCAGTACCGCTCCTCTTTTCGGGCATCGATTACCATCTGACTCAAAGGTTTACCCCGGACCTTCAGGGAAGCACGAAAATCCCTGAGGCTCGGGAGTCGACTTTCAGCCCGCGATGGGACCATTCTTGCTATCCTTTTGCCTCTGCGCTTGATAATGATCTCCTCGCCCTTTTCAACCCTGTTGAGAAGCTCGCTCAATTTGCTCCGCGCGTCTTTGACGTTAACTTCAACCATTCCTTAGCCTCCTATAGATGGTGTACACCTGCAATGTACACCTCGTACTGGCTTTTGTCAAGGGGACACTGAAAATAGACCTGCAGTCGTAACCAATCACTTGAGCCTTTCTCTGCCACCCCCCTCCTATATTTTAATCACCCCTTACGATGCCCAATCATCCTTGAGAAGCTAAGACATCCAGTCCCGCTGGGTCAGGGGTGATCGACTCACAGGGGGGTGAAAATCCACGATTCGAGGGTTTATCCGCCATGTTTCTGGGCGGACTGCCCTAAACTCATGTTCTTTACCTTTTCCCAATTAGATCTAAACGCGGTAAGCCTTAAGCCCTGCGCCTTAGGTCAAGCCTGCGTTAGCAGGGTTAACCAACCCACGAATAGCAGATTGATTCACCGTCGAAGAAGCCCCTCGCCCCCTTTTCTTAAATCAGACCACTCTACGTGGGTAAAAATGGAGTTTCGTACAACCAAAAAAGAAATCTAAATATCAAACTTTTTTGCTTGACAACCGCCCGTTTCATAGCAGTTTTTAAGGATGTCCCGCTTTATCCATGCTCAGCAAGTTGTCAAGAATGAAGACGCGACCCCCATGTTTTTAAAATTTTTTAAGAGCGTTCCCCTTAATATCTGAATAGTTATGCAATTTCTGCACGAACGTGCCCTTGACGGTACCACTATATGTTGTGCTTATTTTTATCTTGACATACAAGATCTTTTGTTTTTATACTTACGTACTTGCACAGAATTCTATCACTCTATTGTACAGGGAAAGCAAGTTGGAGGTGTTATGGCGCACATTCTGGTTATCGATGATCAGGACGGCGTTCTCAGTTGCCTACCAGAGTTGGGTTATAGAGTGAAAGATGCTCAGGATGGCAGAGAGGGTGTCGAGTTGTTTTACAATGGCTACAACTTTGATCTGGTAATCACCGAGACTGATATGCCGAGGATGAATGGTAATATCGTTGCTAAATACATCAGAAGATCAACAAAGCCAAAAACACCAATACTGGCTATAGCCAGGCCTGGCGATAATATCAATAAGGAGCTGTTTGACTTTGTCCTGACGAAGCCGTTTCCCCTTAGGACCTTGATAAAGGTAATCAAATTACTTACCTGAGATTGGGCAATCCTCCGGGGTGCGGTTATCTTTTCAATTTCGGTGGAAACTGAGCCAGGATTTTATCAACGGTTTCGTTTATGTTCTTTGTTCTCTTCTCTGGATCCGAATGCTGAGATACTCGACGGGTACCGGTTCCCCGCCAGATCAAATCACTGTTACTGGGGTCGATGAAATCGATCACCAGCGTGCCTTCGTCATATTCACTAACGCCGCTTCCGCTGCTGATGCCGATTCCCCCGTGGCGGCCGAAGCTTCCAATTCCAAATCCGACTCCGATACCGGCGTCGTCCGATCCAACTTTGCTTCGAACCGTATACTGAT
>CP070673.1:3774672-3779833 GCA_020351915.1 Deltaproteobacteria bacterium | reverse complement strand
AGCATTGCACTATCTGGGTGGTCATTGAAGTCCCCACAAACCACAAAAGCATCAGTCGCGGAGTGGTGCGCTTCGATAATGTCGTGCATCGCCTGAGCCTGACGCGTACGCCTTCCGTCGTTACGCTGTTTCGCCGCTGCGATCTCCCCGGGGTCCGTGATCTGGGGATCGACGAATTTTGACTTCAGATGCCCAACCCACAGGGTGAACATCTCTGCTGTGCGAGCGTGATTGAGGATCTTGACCGCCATGACGTCCCTCGAGAAAAGAAAGCGGTTGGGATCTGTCGGATCTGGAACCCAGCGGTGTGAGATCGCGCTTCCGATCGGGAGGCGAGAAAGAACACCAACGTCGATGAAGCGCGGGTCGTTGCCCTCGATGAGGGCCACGAACTGGTACGGCGCGTCAAGGAGCAAATTGAATTCGCGCAAGGCGGCGATGTTTTCGACCTCTTGGACGGCAAGCACGTCCGCGTTCAGTCGATCAGTTCGGGTAAGGAGCGCCTCAAGGTGCCGGGTCGGCTTCGGACGAACTACCCGCCCTTGGGGGCTCAGCTCGATACGAACTGGCGCCTCTCCTTCAATAAGGGCGGCACCTTCTTCGTCAGCTAGGGGACCATCCTCCGGGGGCGGGAGAAGGTCCCGACTGGCGTCTAAGCGCCATCGGTAAGTGGCGCGCACGCGCGGGCTTTCGGTCACCGCGGCGTGGAAATTAAAGCGATCGAAAAGGTTGTTGAGATTGAAGGTTCCGATTCGGATCATTGGACCTCCTCAGGGGGAAATGAGTTTTGAGGTAGCCGGGACCATACGCCCGGTCGCCCCTAACTTTGCGGCTAAGTGGCTGGCAAATGAGCGCAGCGAATTTGCCAGCCCATCTTCAGCCGCTTGTTAGGCCCTCGTTGTCATTATCGTCCGTAGTAGGCAATAAGAGATGCCTTTGCTATCACATATTGATTCAGAAAAAATCCCACCATAGCCGGTGGCGATTTCTCGTCTAAATCCAATTTCGCTATATTGAGAGCATATACCGTGAATATGTACCTATGGGGTTTGTCTCCCTCTGGAGGACAAGCTCCACCGAATCCAGGCTTTCCAAAGTCCGTTACACTTTGGATGCTGCCTTTGGGTGCCAGATTTTTTTGTGGATTCCCAGCATCTGCCTTAAGTTTATTGATGTCAGAGGAGATGTTAAAAATAACCCAATGCCACCATCCGCTCCCTGTCGGGGCATCAGGATCATATACAGTGACCGCAAAGCTTTTTGTGTTTTTGGGTGCATTAATCCATTCGAGAGATGGTGAAATGTTTTTTCCATTACAGCCAAACCCCGAAAACACTTGGGTCTCCGTCAACTGCCCGCTTAAATCGGAGCTTTTCAAGGTGAATTCTTGAGCATATACACTCCCGATGCCAAGGAGTCCAAACACGATCACGACTAAAGCAAGTTTTTTCATCTTAATTCTCCTTTCTCTTTTTTTGTGTTATTGTTGCCTAACCAGGTAGTATATAGTTTGTGACTAATTACGAATATTGTTAGATTTGCGAGTCCAATTTTAAATTCTCGAGGATTTTCTGGCTAGATAACTCCATATTTGAATACTATCCAGAAACCTGGCAAATCCCGCATAACAAACTGGTCAAACCTGCTCTTGACTCTTGCTCAGGCAATCTTCCCACTGCTTCCCACGGTTTCTTATGCGAATAAGACACCTCCCTAAAAAGGCTTGCTTAGTGAGTTACTGCATTATTTAAGGATATGCGCCCTGTGTTTAAGCAATTTCTGTACGAAGTTCTCCTTACTCCCCGATTTGATCCGCAACAATTCTTAAATCTTTAACGGCGGCCCTGTTTCAAAGGCCTGGTCCTCACAATCTATCCCTCTTCTTCGGGCTTGAAGATTGCCTCTTTGGGGTTCTTGATTGCAAAAAGGATGTCCTCCGCCACCTTGTCAATGAGCTTTCTACCCCAGAAAGGATCCATGACATCATAGTAGATTACCCTGAGGTGACGTAGATCGAAGGGAACGTCATGCTCGTTAGAGGATACGAGGACTGCGGGTTTACGGAGGGCATGTGCCAGGCCGAGCTCATAAAACACATTGGGATTACGGGTGGTGAGCTCCGCAACAAGGATCTTGGCGGCCTTGATCCCTCGCCAGACCTGATCCGTTATTTTTCCCGCCCCGAATATCTCGACATCAGCCCGCACGGGCCGTAAACCAGCCTTCTCTATGGCTGGCTTGTAGATCTGGTCGTAGTAGGCGCCCTGCGGCTCGGCGAAAGGCATCACAACAAGGCATGTATCCTTGGAACTGACGCTTATACCCTTTCCGAGTTTCTTGACGCGGGCCCCCGTGTCTACTGGCACCTCACCTGCTCCGGAGACATCTAGTATCCGGGACTTCCCATTCGTCTGTTCGATGAGCTTTGCATATTCGAGCGAGTTTTTGAATATCGCCTTGAACTCGGCCAGCTTCTCTTGAGGAATGCGGAACTTAGCAACCAGAGCATTGTTAAGTAATTGCTCGTCTGGTAGGTTCTCACCCCGGTAGCGTTCATATACATCCGATAGTTCAGGAGCCTTAAGTACAGCATTACGAAGTCCCTTAAGGCGCGCCCCCTCATCTTGAGGACGTAAAATCATTCTTGCAAGATCAGTTAGTCTAACCTTCCCCGAGGACCGTTCAAGAAGGCCAAATTTGCTGGCAGAACTGAGTTCCACCACGTACGGCCCCCTGTTATAGGTTATACCGACGAAACTCGCAGACTCTTGCTCGGTGCATTCTCGGCCAGCATTTTGCTCAAGAATCGCTTTAGGGATGCGAAGTGCTCGCTCAAGGTTGTGTCGGGGAAATGTCGCCGTCCCGCCTGTGAATTTACTCTTGCCCTTTTTGAGCTTGATTTGCTTTTCACCCTTAGGCTTGGTAGCTTTGGCGCGAGATTTTACACGCGACACATATTTCGCAGCAACCTCGACACCTTGTTTTGACAGAGCCTCGGCAACATCCTTGTATTTAGCCTTAGGATGTTCAGCAATATAGTCCCTTACCGCTTGTGCCTTGCTCTTCTGTTTTACATCTGCCATGGCTATCCCTCCAAAATGGTTAAATGGACAAAAAATGGAGTCAACTTTTGACTCTTGCTCACCTGAAGTTCGTCTGGTGCTATGCTCGCGAACCTCGTAAAGATTCTTCTCCTCCTAAAATGGTTTTTAAAACCCTTTTCGTAAAGGGGTCTGTATTTGAGTTTTTGTCTCTCGCCCGCTCCCGAGGGTCGCTCGAGCTCGCAGAGAGCACAGAGTGAGTTTTATGGTTGGCCCGATTTCTTGAGATTGAGAAATCAGGCCAAGAACCAGCCCCTGACGGGGCAGCTCGGATACACGTGGTGGTGCCGGTGCATGCGACACCTAAAAACCCTGCGCGGAGCGCTGTGGTTTGAGGTGAATCCTCGTCCCTGCCCCATTAAATGTTTACCCCGTTGAATCTAAAACTATTCAACTGGGGCGTAGCCTATTTAACTGGGGTGAGAGATCAAAGAGCCTTTTAGGGTCAAAACCAAGACACCCTTTTTAGGGGTGGTTGTTGACTACCGAGGAATCAGTAGCGCATCAGAGTGGGAAATCAGTTTTGCGAGAGAGTGTGCGTGGTGCTTTGAGATCTGCGTGATGAAGCGGGATTGAACCCCAGTTTCGCGTGAGCTGCAGTGGGAAGATGAGTTCGACAACTATTGTGTGAGTTTTTACCATGTTTCTTCAGTATTTGCAAGAAAGAATCCCCCTGCGGTAGAGCAGCGGGGAAAGCCGCCTGTTAATCCTGGCTATACTCTCTTAGATACATGCTGAAGCTATCGAAAAAGGCAAGGTGGAGTGATCCCCACAAACCTTTAAACACCACCTCCTTTCACCAGTCATTACCAGAAACCTTTTGACGTTTAATCCTCGTCCTCTCTTATGAAAAACAAGAGTGCTGTCGAAAGCACTACGACAATCGAGGCAAGATAGAATAGGGATTTAAGTCCATACATCTTGGCCATATATCCACCCAAAGAAAGACCCACTGCTGACGAAAGGCCGACAATTGCATTGAACTTGCCTACTGAGCTTCCTCTCTTTTCCTTTATGGTCAAATCGCCAAGGAGAGATGTGCTTATTGTGTCTGAGACCCCGTTTGTTATGCCAAGGATTCCCTGAAGAAGGTAGAGCTGATAGGTTTGGTTAATTACTGTGTAAAGCAAGAGGATAACGGCATCGGCATATGCAGTAATAAAGAGAAAAGGCCTTCTCCCGAGTTTATCAGAGAAACGACCGGCAAAATAGCAGGTGCACGACTGAAGCAATATCATGATAGCGAATGCGAAGCCAAGTTTCTCCATCCCGCCGCTCAATCTCGCCACATAAACCACGTAAAAGGGGCCGATAAGCCCGAATACAACAGCCCATACAGAGCTGACAGTGGTGAATATCCGGAGATTTCTAACACTTGATGGGCTCAACGGCTGTCAGCCTTCAGTCTATACCTTATGTCCTGGTTAATTAATGTTTCGAGTGAAGCATCGAGATAGGCTTTCTGGCAATCCACCGTGTCTAAATTCCCATCCCGTATAAAGGACATATACCTGCATCCCCCAAAACACAGGGGCAAATACTCGCACTCAACACACTCTTCGTTCTTCCAAATGCCGACTTTGTAAGAAGAGGCGTGGTCCATTACGCCAGCTCTAACATCTCCCACCTCAAAACCCCTTTTGCCGATAAAGGCCGGACACTTATAGATAACACCATCGAAATTCACCACATAGGAGTCCGCTTTTTCCACCATGCAGGTTATTGGTATTATCTTAAGTGTGTTATATCCCCTTTTGAGTATCTCCTCCCTCAGAAATGTAGCGGCCTTTCCCATCCATGGTTCATTTATGGATGTACAGCCACCTTTATAGACTGTCGGCGAGGTGTCCTCTTCGGGCCCTCTTACTACGGGATCGAACTTCACCATGGGGATTCTATCGGGCGTAAGGTCCTCTTTCGCCAGATTATCGAGGAGCCCCACAAATTTCTTGTAGTTCGCTCTCTCAAAATTCCCTCCTATGCCGATTTTTACGAGGTCCCAGGTCTCCTTGATGTTTTTCATAATGGTATTATAGCTCCCTGCACCAGATTTAAAGGGG
>CP070673.1:3761048-3774572 GCA_020351915.1 Deltaproteobacteria bacterium | reverse complement strand
CCACGCATACCTATGGTTTCTACTGGAGACTAGGAATGCCCGAGCCGTTTGACATGCTCACGGATGCCCTACAGAATGCCGAAATGATCGTTTACTGGTCCAATGACCCGGATTCGACACGGGGGACATATACTGGGCAGGAATCCGCCGTATGGCGTCTCTGGCTTAGGGAAAAGGGAGTAAAGATGGTCTTCATTGACCCGTTCTATAATTTCACTGCGGCTGCCATGGAAGGAAAATGGATCCCTATCAGGATGGGAACCGGCACAGCCATGGCCATGGCCATAGCCTTTGTCTGGGTAAAAGAGGATACCTACGATAAAGATTACATTGAAACCCATACCTCGGGGTTTAAAGAGTTTAAAAGATACCTGTTGGGCGAAGATGATGGTCAGCCGAAGACCCCGGAATGGGCTGAAGGCGAATGTGGTGTTTGTGCCCGGAGCATAAAGGCTCTGGCCAAGGAATGGGCCTCAAAAAGGACGATTCTTGCCGGTGGCGCCAGGGGCGGCGAAGGAGGTGCCTGTAGGGAAGCCTATGGTACTGAGTGGGCGAGAATGATGGTGCTTCTTCAAGCCATGCAGGGCTTGGGCAAACCAGGGGTCAATATCTGGGGAACGGCGATGGGAGCCCCGAACAATGCAGATATCTGGTTCCCTGCATATGCTGATCCGGATGGAAGAATGGGCTCATCTCGAGCGGCAGACATGTGCATTGAGAACCCCACAAAGCAGCGTCTTTACCGGTTGACCCTGCCTGATGCTATTTTAAACCCACCGGTCAGTTGGAGAGGGGAAGGTTTTTGCGGCCAGTCACTTGAGCAGCAGTTTACTGAATTTACTTACCCCATGCCCGGTTATTCCGAGGTCAAGATGTTTTACCGCTATGGCGGCTCTTTTATAGGCACGATGTTGGATACAAACAAGTGGGTAAGGATGTATCAAAGCCCGAAGCTTGAATTTGTGGTGAACCAGGACTGCTGGTATCAGAGCGAAACCAGATTCGCCGATATTATTTTGCCTGCTTGTACGAACCTTGAGCGAGATGATATCGGTGAAGTTGGAGCCTGCGGAGGTTATACAACACACGCAAGCAGCGGCAGTAGTAACAAGATTGTTGTTCGGCAGAAGAAGTGCATTGAGCCCCTGTGGGAGTCAAAGTCGGATTACGAGATCTTTTCCCTCATCGCAGAAAGACTGGGGTTACGGGAAGAATATACAGAGGGCAAAACGGAGCTTGACTGGGCAAAGAAGTTTTTTGAAATTTCCGATCTGCCCAGATATATATCCTGGGAAGAGTTTGATCGGAAAGGCTACTTTTTGGTGCCCCTTCCGGAAGATTACAAGCCGACCCCTTGCCTTCGCTGGTTCTATGAAGGCAGGGATTGTGATACCCCTGATACGTATAATCCCAAGAGACAGACCGAAAAGGCCAAGGAGTTGGGGACATACAGCGGAAAGATTGAGTTTGTCTCTCAAAGCCTAAAAGAGCACTTACCCGATGATGAAGAGAGACCACCTATGCCACATTATATCCCGAGCTGGGAAGGGCATAAGTCGGAGATGGCGAAAAAGTATCCACTGCAACTAGTTTCGCCGCATCCAAGATTCTCCTTCCATACTCACTATGACAAACACACAGCTTGGTTGGATGAAATTCCAGTCCACCGTGTCGTTAAAGACGGCTATGCTTGGTGGCCGGCACGGATCCATCCACAGGATGCAAAAACAAGAGGCATAAAAAACGGAGATATTGTCAAGCTTTATAACGATCGTGGCGTGGTGCTGTGCATCGCTCAGGTAACTGAGCGTATCAGACCAGGTGTTGTCCACAGTTATACCTCCTCGGCGAAATATGATCCACTGGAGCCAGGAAATCCCGGTTCCCCGGATCGGGGCGGCTGTGTGAACCTTCTGACCTCTTCCAGGATGCTTTCAAAGAATGCCCCGGGAATGGCGCCTAATTCGTGCCTTATAGAGATTTCAAAGTGGGAGGCGTAAGCGATGGCTCGATACGGTATGGTTATTAATATAACCAAATGCAATGGTTGCTATAACTGTTTTCTTTCCTGTAGGGATGAGTATTGCGGGAACGAGTATCCTCCTTACTCGTCATCACAGCCCTTTGCCGGTCAGTTCTGGATGCGGTTGATTGAGAAAGAGCGGGGGAAATACCCAAAGGTAAAGGTCGCCTATATCCCAATCCCCTGCATGCACTGCGAGGAGGCACCCTGTATTGCGGCATCTTCAAACAATGCTGTTTACAGACGGCCTGACGGGATCGTCATCATAGACCCGGAGAAAACGGTGGGACAGAAGGAAATTACCTCGGCATGTCCCTACCGCGTAATATACTGGAACCAAGAGAAAGACATTCCCCAGAAATGCACCTTCTGTGCTCACCTGTTAGATAAGGGATGGAAGGAACCGCGGTGCGTGGAGTCTTGCCCCACCGGTGCTCTGGTTTTTGGAGACCTGAACGACCCTAATAGCGAAGTATCAAAGATTAAAGCTTCGCGGGAGGTGGACGTACTTCACCCTGAATATGGGCTGAAGCCGGGCGTCTGTTACATCGGATTCCCAAAGAGGTTCATCGCAGGTGAGGTAATATTAGCGGATAGAGAGGACGAATGTGCGCAGAATGTAAGTGTATTATTGATGGATAAGAGGGCTAAAAAGACGATCAAGACCGATAACTTCGGGGACTTTGAGTTTGAAGGGCTTGAACCTGACACCGAATACACCATAAAGATCAAACATGAAGGATATGCTTCGAAGGAATTCAGTGTCAACACAAGGACGGATGTATGCCTGGGAGAGATAGTATTGGACCGAGCGTAAAGGTACATTAGAACAATTTTGTGAGGGGGGTCCCGTAAGTGGTTGCTTATATTGTCGAGTGAATTAACAAAAAAATAATTTAGAAAGGAGATTGTTATGACAGATCTGAGATTCCACAATTTGTCACAGCCTATCGAGATGGGTATCCCCATCTGGCCCTGGGTAGGTCAGATGCAAGACCTCGTCATTGAGAGGATGCTGTATCACGAACGTGATGGAAAGCAGTCGGCGGTGTTTCACTGCAAGATGCACACATCCACGCACATGGATGCCCCCTTCCATGTTATCGGTGATGGCAAAGGCATTGATGAAGTCGCTCTAAGCAGTTGCTTTGGCACCGGGGTGATCGTTGATATGCGTCACCTCGAGAAGTGGGACATCATCGGCCCCGATGATTTAGAGAAAGCCAGCCCCAAGATCGAAAAGGGAGACTGGGTGATGGTCAATACCGGTTGGCATCACAGATGGGATGACCATTATGCGTATATTAACTATTACCCAGGCCTCTACAAAGAAGGAGCCGAATGGCTGCTCGAAAAGGGGATCAAGGGGTTTGGCATAACCGGTGGCGCACTGGACAGCCCCCTTGCCCATGCACCCCTTTCCAAAATAATGCCATGGCTGGATGAGGAATACAAAAGAGAAACTGGAGAGGATCCCCAGGAGAAATGGCCAATCTATGAACCAGCCCACAAGATCCTACTCGGTAATGACATCCCCGGCATTGAAAACGTGGGGGGCGACATCGATGAGGTTACCGGCAAACGGGTTACCATCGCCGCATTCCCCCTTAACTGGATCAAAGGAGATGGCTCCATGATCCGAGTGGTAGCCATTGAAGGGCTTAATCTTTAGGATAATACCAGTTGGTTGTTCCTGAACCGGTGATAACTCCGTAGTTTCGGACTTCGGCAGGCTATTGTATAGACAGCGTGCCATTCTTGGGCAGGTCGGATGAAGATGGCGTGAAGGCACAACGGTCGGTAAGGGTGGTATCCATGAATAGAATCAAAAAGACGTTCGGGCTCCAATATGCCGGGAAGAGACAAAGATTTGCCCGTTCTGTTATTGCCGGTGATTTTGTGTTTCTATCCGGATCGAGCGGGCGAACAATGGAAACCGGAGAGGTTTCATCGGGTGACGTTCGGGTGCAGACGAGAGTAGCTCTCGATAAGGTTAAAGCAGCACTTGAGGAGGCCGGAAGCTCACTCGAAAACATCGTCAAGGTTGTTGTCTATTTCAAAAACATGGAAGACTATGAGGCGGTAAGAGAGACAGAGTTCGCATACTACAGTGAGCATGCGCCTGCTCTGGCTCACGATCCGCCGGCGAGTACGGTGTGCCAGGTCGTGTCTTTGTCCAAGGAGAATATGCTGGTTGAGTTCGACGTTATTGCCCTGAGAGGCTAGATTCAACGCTCAGGGCGAAAGGATATCTTTCTCACAAGTCTTTTGCTAGTGAAGGATTTATGGAGTACTAAAAAATTGATCATAGGGAGGAAAACGATGAAAGCGATCAAGGCAACGGAAGGAACGCCATATGACGCCGCTAAACACTTCAATGTGTGGGGAGTCAAGAAGATTACCGAAGAGCAAACCCGGAGAACGACCGTGTCGCTCTCTCATTTTTTGCCCAATGGAGGGGCAGAAATGTCCTCATCCGACAAAGAGAGGGTCTATTATATGGTCAGCGGTTCTATCACGGTGAGCGGCAAGAATGAAAAACATGTCCTGAATCCCGGAGATCTGATCTACATCGCGCCCGGTGAAGAACGAGATATGGCAGTCAACGGAAGTGAACCCGCAGCAGTCCTGGTGATCATCGTAACTCCCTAGAAGTGTCGAAGGATACTGAGGTGAACACTGAAGAGTGCAGAAACAGTAAGTTCATCGGGTGGGCAACCATGGCCATTATGCCCCATGAGATCGAAACCCATGTTTCGGCGCTATCTACGAGTTACGGTGTGGTCTCCTCGCGATCCCTGTCGAGCAGGATCCTGTGGCGGAGGTTGAGCATCCCTGCAGAGCAGCAGACCGATACCGTTTCAATTTAGTAAAGGAGAACCGATGACTGTGAATGAGATACTGAGTAAGGCCAGGAAGGAAAAAAGGACGGTTCTTACAGAGATTGAAGCCAAACAGATCTTCAAAGAGGCCGGGTTAAACTGTACGGATACAAGGCTTGCGCTGTCGAAAGATGAGGCTGTGTCTTTGAGTGAAGAGATAGGCTTCCCGGTTGTTCTGAAGATATCATCCGTGGATATCACGCACAAGAGCGATGCCGGCGGTATCAAACTAAATCTTACGGACAAGGCTGCGGTAGAGAATGCCTTTGACGAGATCATGGCATCGGCCAAAGACAAGTTTCCAGATGCCGATATCGAAGGTGTATCGGTCCAGAGTATGGTAAAACCTGGTATTGAGATTATTATGGGGATGACAAAGGATGCCCAGTTTGGCCCTGTCATCATGTTCGGGGTTGGAGGCATTCTTGTTGAGGTGCTCAACGATGTAGCATTCAGGATAGTTCCCCTTGAGAGGAGAGATGCCTCTGAGATGATCAAAGAGATCAAGGGCTACAAGCTTCTTGAAGGGTATCGAGGACACGATCCGGCAGATATACCTTATCTTGAAGACATGCTCTTAAAATTATCCGCGTTTGTTGATGATACGCCGGAGATAAAGGAGATCGACGTCAACCCGGTATTTACTTACAAGGACGGCGCCGTAGTGGTTGATGCCAGGATAATGCTTGAAGAGGTTGAATAAATATCTATTGGTAAAGGAAGGTGCAGCGATGAAATATTTTTTTGAATCCCAATCGGTTGCTGTTGTTGGTGCCAGTACAAATCCAAAGAAGGATGGGCATATTATCCTCAAGAATATAATCGACAGCGATTATGCGGGAAAAATCTATCCCATCAATCCGAGCGCGGATGAGATATGCGGATTGAAGGCCTATCCGTCTCTTCTGGACATTCCGGATGAGGTGGAATTAGTGGTCATCATAATCCCGGCTAGATTTACTCCCCAAATCATGGAGGATTGCGCCAAGAAAGGCGTTAAGGCCGTTATTATTGAAGCCATGGGATTTTCGGAGATAGGGGCTGAAGGGAAGAAACTGCAAGATACGATAGTGGATATTGCAGTGAAAAATGGGATTAGGGTCATGGGACCCAATTGCACCGGCATCGTTTCTAAGGATATTGTAACCTCTTTTTTCCCAATAAAAGGTGTCCCGGATGGAAATGTTACCATGATCGGTCAATCGGGCCTTATTGCGGCCGGAATGGCGTCCGATATCGTGATCAACAAATCGCTTAATATTAGAAAGATCTGTTCCATTGGAAACAAATGCGATCTTAACGAGAATGACCTACTTGAATATTTTAGGGATGACGATCGAACCCAAGTCATTTCAATGTATCTTGAAAGTATTAGTAATGGTCGGGATTTTGTAAAGATAGCCAAGAAGGTTACCCCTCAGAAGCCGGTGATACTCTTATATGGTGGGAGAACGGAGGCCGGTGCAAAGGCAGCAAAGAGCCATACGGGCAGCATCGCCAGTAACGCGCAAATCGTTGACACAGCGATAAAACAATCAGGGTGTATCAAAGCAATTGACTTCGTCGAATTGAAGGAGTTTGCAAAAGTCTTTTCAACACAACCGATTCCAAAAGGAAATAGGGTTGCAGTGGTCACCGCTGCAGGAAGCGTGGGCGTGGTCATATCCGACTTATGTGAAGAGCGAGGTTTGAAACTGCCTGAATTAAGTGAGGGCGCCGTTAATCAAATAAAGGATGTCTTTCCGGATTGGATGCCGCCTAAAAACCCTATTGACCTGTGGTTTTCATTAGAGCAGCTTGGACTGACAAAGGCCTTGGAAAAATCCATGAGTGCATCTCTTTCTGATCCGGACATAGATGCCGTTATCGTCGTACTGGCAGGATTTGAATATACACTGGAAGTCATAGAAAAAAAAATCGTACAGGAAATTGCCAGTAAATATGGCAAACCTGTTATCGTTTGCATGCTTGTCGGATACAACAAATATAAAACCCTGTTGATGGAGGAACTGGGAAAAGACATGCCGGTATTTACATCTTTGGATACGGGGATTAAGGCGTTAAGCAAATTATGGGAGTATGGTATCCGCGTCCATAAAACGGATAAATAGGGGGAGATATGGATTTAGAAAACATTGTTCTTGAGAAGGAAGATGGGATTGCAAAGATTACGTTCAACAGGCCGGATGCACTGAATGCGTTGAATAATCAGACAAGGTTGGATTTTCGCAACGCCATGAGTGACGTTCAAAACGACGATGCTATCAAGGTGGTGATCATCACAGGAGCGGGTCGTGCGTTTATTGCGGGTTCTGATATTAAAGAGCTAAAGAGCACAACACCGTTGGAGGCGCATGACATAACCCGGTTGGGGGAGATTATTGAAAATCTAGACAAACCGGTAATAGCGGCAGTAAACGGTTTCGCTTTGGGCGGAGGCTGTGAAATAGCCATGGCTTGTGACATTATTATAGCATCTGAAAAAGCGAGATTCGGGCAGCCGGAAGTCAATATAGGCGTTATCCCCGGTGGAGGTGGAACACAAAGATGGCAGCGGGTGGTAGGCGTGTATAAAGCAAAGGAGTTAATCTTCACGGGAGAAATCATCGATGCAAGGGAAGCAGAAAGAATCGGCCTCGTGAACAGAGTGGTGGCTGTAGATGAACTGGAGTCGGTTGTTAAAGAAATGGCCAAAAAGATAGCAGCAAAGAGCTCAGCAGCAATCAGGTTAGCTAAGGCCGCAATAAACAGGGGGATGCGAACAAGCCTGGAAACGGGCTTGGAATATGAAAAAGAGCTCTACAGTTTATCCCTTACTACGGAAGACAAAGCTGAAGGAATAGCAGCATTCATAGAAAAGAGGGAACCGAAATATAAGGGCACCTAAGGACAAAACCCTCTTGCGGATCAATGAGGATGAATAAAAGAGGTAGAAAGTTGTCTTTTAGGGCATGCTCAAACCTTCATGATGGTGGTGCCGCTGTTTCCCATTAGGCCATAAGTTTGAGCCATCGCAACTTTGGCATTGTTTACCTGGCGCTCTCCGCACTCGCCTCGGAGTTGCAGCGCAGCCTCGACAACCTGCCAGATGGCCTGCGCGCCGATGGCTTCACCGAAGGAAGTGAAACCACCGCTGGGACATACCGCAACCTTCCCGCCGATTGCTGTCTCCCCATCTCTAAGCATTTTTTCAGCTTCTCCCTCTCCACAGAAGCCGCAGGTCTCGAGATACTGAAGATAATGCCACGAGCTGTTGTCCGGCAGTTCCAGAATGTCGATATCCTCAGGGCCGATACCCGCTTGTTTATAAGCCTGTTGGGAGGCAGAGTAGCTCTCGCTCAGCATAGGGGCTTCTGCCTTTGCTGGTGCCGAGAGTGCCGAAATGCGGATCGTCGGATCGCCATACAGTGCGCTGCCCAAAGTTGTTGCGGCTATTTTCACGGCTTTTGTGGTGTACTTGGAGGCCTTGGTTGAAGCGCAAAGAATGACGGCCGCGGCGCCATCGCTGGTTGCGCAGACCTCATAAAGGCGAAGCGGGTCACAGACCATCTTGGAAGTGAGTACCTCCTCCATCGTGAAGACCTTCTTGTACCTGGCGTTCGGGTTAAGCGCTCCATATTTGCTGAGCAGGACCTTTACGCGGGCCAGATCCTCTTCGGTGGTTCCGTATCTCTGCATTCTCTTGCGGCATTCAAGGGCCCAGTATGTTGGATTGGGCATTCCCACCATACGCCATCGCAGAACGTCTCTATCCTGTCTCGGATTGTCGGATTTAGCGCCCAGCATCCCCGGGGGGGAAAGGTCGCAGCCGACAGCAAGTGCCGTATCGAGTTGGCCCGAAGCAATACTCAAATACGCAGTGCGCAATGCGGAAGAGCCGGTTGCACAAGCGTTGTAAACGTTTGTTATCGGCACGCCGGTTTCACCAAAAACACTGGCAAGGTACTGCCCTGAGATGTGACCGGCATTTCCACCCCAGATATAGATCCCGGAGGCGACAGTTTCAACCTCCTTCCATTCGATACTGGCGTCCTTCAATGCATTGGCGATGGCAACCTTTCCGATATCAACGAAGGTCTTGTCAGTGAACTTGCCCCAGGGGTGCAATCCAACACCTATAATGGATACTTCTCTCACTTCTGATGCCTCACATTCTGTTTTTTTAACCCGCTTATTTGTTTAAGACTCGAAATGCCCAAGTGACCACATCTCGACCATCATCGTCCTTGTAGAGCGTGTATGTAGTCGTCTCTACCTTTGCGCCTGTCTTCAATTTATTCGGTCCAGGCTCCACCACTATACCGCAAATCTGTATACCCTCAGGGAATTCCACCATCCCTATGGTATAGGGTGTAATATCTTCTTGCGTCTTAAAAGGGGGAGGGGGCATATAGTGCATTATCGTATAGCTCACCAGCTCACCCTCCTTGCTTAACAATACGTTTTCAACGCCCTCCCGGGAACAGCCCGGTCGGTGCTGTTCGTGATACTCCGGAAAGAAATAGGTCCCGCAAGAATTACATTTCGCACTCCTGATCCTTACGCCATCCTCTGACCAGGTAAATAGATCCGGCAGGGCCGGTATTTTCCCCTTTTCAGAATCCTTTTCTTCCATTGTCAACGTTTCCCCTCTCTTCAAAATCCACTTAACCAGTTTTTCCTACCACAAAATCAAATAGGCTAGCAAGCAAAATCAGAAGAGTGTTTAAGCTTTGTAAATATGTCCCCTTAACTGCCCAATGTAGATGTCCCCCTTAAGGTGCTGTAGCCATGTAAACCCATCATTCCTCTGGAGCTGCCCTTGAGGCCGATCTCCTTCTCAGCTTCGCTCGAATCGGGTCTTGTAAGGGGATTGGATCGGTTTTCGCTCTGAGCGTGTCTCCATCATACACCTTCCGGCTCCCATCCAACAGGTGGCGAACTTTCACCTTCCCCGTGGCATACCCTCTTCGGCGGGGAGGTTCATTCGTAGATGACACCTTTAAACAATAATCTTGACACTGAACGAAGAAGAGGATTATGTTTTAGCAATTCTTAAAAGGCATCGATATCTCTTTTAAGAAGGATAAGGGAGAGACGGGCATGCGGGGTAAAATATGCCTATCACCTTACCGGATGATAAAGTCATTATTACAGTGGCTCAGACCGGAGCCCTGGTCACCAAACAGATGAACCCGAATCTACCGGAGCAGCCGGATGAGATTGCCGAATCAGCCTATGCCTGCTACAACGAAGGGGCGGCCATATGCCATATTCACGGCCGGGATAAACAGGGACACAACACCTCAGATATCGAGGTATTCAAGGCCATCCATAAAGGGATTCGGGGCAAGTGCAATATTATCCTCCAGGACAGCACAGGTGGCGGCCCAAACCTTACCCAGGAAGAACGTATTAACTGCCTTAACGCAGGCCCGGAGATGGCTTCTCTCAATATGGGAAGTTTGATGAGGGTTTCCGGACAGTACGCGGGCGTTCCGTGGTCAAATATGCCCCATGAGATCGAAACTTATGTTACGCGGATGAAAGAGGTAGGGGTCAAACCGGAGATGGAGGTTTACAGTCATGCCATGTTTCGAGACGTCACCGATGTCATCAAGAAAGGATTGGTTGATAAACCTTACTACGTCAATATTGTCCTGGGGATGCGGTACCAGGGGGCCTGTGACGCCACTCCAAAGACTCTACTGTCTATGATCGATTTTCTTCCGGAAGATACGATTTTCAACTGCACGGCTGTGGGATCGGCTCAGCTCCCGCTTACCACGATGGCCATGCTTATGGGCGGCTGTGTCAGAGTCGGCCTGGAGGACAATATCTATTACGGTAAGGGAGAGTTTGCCACTAACGCTCATCTCGTTGCCAGAACGGTGCGGATAGCCGGAGAATTGGGGAAGGAACCAGCAACTCCCGATGAGGCCCGACACATCCTCGGACTCAAAACTTTATCGGGTTAATGATCGTAGGCGAAATAGGTTTTTGAACAGACCGGATAAATGAATACATCAAAACGGAGGAGATGGAACAATGGTGGATTTATTTAGATTAGACGGGAAGATCGCGGTGGTAATCGGGGGCGCAGGAGGGATTGGCGAAACCCTTGCCTTGGGATTGAGCCAAAACGGTGCAAAGGTTGTGGTTGCCAGCCGAAACCTCGAGAGACTGAAGGAAGTGGCCAAGGAGATTCAAGCGAAAACGGGTGGGGAAGTCATGGCCCTTCAGGTGGATGTCACCGATGAAGACGCTGTAGCAAGCCTGGTTGAAAAGGTGCTCGCCAAGTTTGGAACCGTCGACATCCTGGTCAATGCCATGGGTCTGAACATCAAAAGGGAGGCCGTGGAATATCCCATGGAGGACTGGGACCTGATTTTCAATGTAAATGTCAAAGGAACAATGATCACCTGCAAACACTTTGGAAGGGTAATGAGAGACAAGAAACAGGGTAAGATTATTAACATGTCATCGGTGAGGGGGATACGGGGGTATACCGGTGGCAATACGGCATATTGCGCCACGAAAGGCGCGGTAGAGTTGATTACAAAGACACTAGCTCTAGAATGGGCGCCATATAATATTCATGTCAATGCGCTTGGTCCTGCCTTGATTATAACCCCGGGAACTATTCATATTCAGCAGAATCCTGAGCTGGCAAAAAAATATAAGGCAATTATTCCAATGAACAAGTTGGGTGTCCCCGAGGATCTGATCGGGGCATGTGTTTTTCTCGCTTCCGAGGCCTCGAATTTCATAACGGGGCAAACATTATACATCGATGGTGGACTGACTGCAGGTTGATATACCGCAAAGGAGGGGGTAATGAAAAATGGACTAGCATCTGAAGGGATCTTTGGCAAAGACGGGGGAGTTCACCAGCATTGGCAATTTGTGGTAGAATTGGTAATATTATGAGGGCCATTAAGTCTGCTTATGGTCGGGCAACGAAAACTTGATTACGATTTCTGGCACTGAGGCACTAAGGGGGTCGCCTTGACTGGGAGGGTTCTGGAGCCAGGAAATCGATCTATAGAAAGGAGGTGAAAACGTAGTAATCAAAAACCGGCAAACATTGTTTCCATCAACAAAGGGTCCAACGATCTAAAAGGAGGTCAAGATGAACAAAAATATATTGATAGCATTATTTATCGGTATCTGTCTTGTTTTGACATTCCCTCTAACAGCTCCAGCTAAAGCTATAACGCTGCGTTTGGCTGACCAGAATTCGGAGGTCGGTTGGGGTCCAGTTCACGCTTTACAGCCTTGGGCGAAACAAGTTGAGGAGGCCACAAAGGGTCAGGTTAAGATACAGATCTATCCGAGCCAAACTCTGTGCAAGGGAAAGGACGCCTGGAATGCAACCAAGAACGGCATCGCCGATATTGCTTGGTGCTTCCATGGCTATTGGCCTGGTTTGACGCCTCTGGCCGATGTCATAAGTCTTCCAGCTTTACCCTTTACAACAGCTGAAGAAGGCAGTGAAGTGCTCTGGAAACTCTACGAGAAGTTCCCGTCGATTCAAAGGGAATTTCAAGAGAATCAAATTCTCATGCTCTGGACCAGCAATCCGTATATGTTAATCACCACAAAAAAGCAGGTCAAGACACTGGAAGATATCAAAGGTTTGAAGATAAGGATGACCGGAGGTCCGCCGACCGATCAGATGAAGGCTCTGGGAGGTGTTCCGATGATGATCCCCATGCCGGATAACTATATCGCCATGCAAAAAGGCACCATAGACGGTATGGGGACGCCCTGGGAGGCGGTCCATGGGTTCAGGCTTTATGAAGTAGTAGAGTATTATACTGACACGCCTTTTCCTGCTGTGTATTTCTCTATGGCGGTGAATAAGAATAAATGGAACAGCCTTTCCAAGGATGTTCAGGATGCCATAATGAGTGTTAGCGGCCTGAAAGGCTCCAAGTTCTGGGGGCGCAACTTCTTTGATACCGCCAAGGATGGTGTTTATGAAAAGGCCAAAGAGGGAGGATATGAAATCAACTTTTATCACCTCCCCGATAGTGAACGGGCCAGATGGCTTGAAGTGGGTGGAAAACCCATATGGAATCAGTGGGTGAACAAGATGAAAAATGCAGGGCATCCTGAGGCGCAAGAGATCCTCGATGCAGCACTCGAGATGCTGCAATAAATGACACCAGGTGATGAGGATTTGGTTACCCTTTTCCCCCTCCCTTGGCGGGAGGGGGAAAAGGGGAGGGTCGTGACAATGTCTGGGTGGAAAGTATCTCGGGCTGCGGCGAAGGTTGAGATGAAGGAAGCTGCAGCATAATTCTTGAATTGGGATAAGGGAAATTATCGACATTGGTGCATGTAAAGAATGTGGTCGAAAAAGACAACGAATTCACTCACTGTACTATATCGGCCTCTAATCAAGCTACTTAATGGCATAGCGATGGGCACCGTTGCAGCGATGATGTTCCTTACTGCAACGGACGTCATCCTTCGCTATATCTTTAACCGTCCTATAAGCGGCGCTTATGAAGTGATAGAGTACATGATGGCCATCCTAATCCCCTTCGGCCTAGCTTATTGCGCACTTCAGGGTGGCCACGTTAGCGTGGACCTGTTGGTTTCCCGGTTTCCTAAAAAGATCCAGTCGATAAT
>CP070673.1:3752071-3760948 GCA_020351915.1 Deltaproteobacteria bacterium | reverse complement strand
AGTATCATGTCCCAAAAGTAACTTAAAGAAATCAGTCAGATCGCATCATCGTTTTCCAGTTTTTAGGATGGCAAATTCGAAGCACGAAACCCTAAATCCTAAACAATATCAAAATCGAAATCTCAAATGTTCTAAACATCTTTTTGAATTTTGGCCTTTTGGAATTTGAATTTGTTTCGAGTTTTGTTATTCGAATTTCGGATTTTAAATTGGTCTTTCAAGACACAAAAAGAATGGCTAGATTATGTAAGTAATTCCAGGGACACAACACTAGGTTGAATTCCCATATATTGTGAATGCCAAAGTACGCTCTGCACCAGGGTCCCACAATTACGCTATTGGATAGGAGGGAATTTTCATGGATATGGACTTAATGGAAAGATTTAGGGAGAAGTGGGAAAAGTATTTTAGCGGCGCCGAACTGCCCATCACCTTCTATTACACTGATCAGGAAGGACGGGGCGAGCTGGTCCCTGCCCCATCAGATCATCAGTGCCTTATCGGAGTACTGGGGAAGGTCAGGAAAGGGAATTCCCTGTGTTTTGAGGCAGACTCCATCGGATGTGGTGGAGCGAAAAGGTATCTGGGTTATGCGCCTGAAATAATGCCTGGCTTTGAGTATTTTCTCTCTTGCGGCATTGAAGGCAAGATAGAAGGCGAGCGTTACAAGAAAACGCCTGAAATTGTGAAACAGATCTTGGAAAAGCTCCCGTTTTTTGAAGCGCCAGCCAGGTTTATTATCTTCAAGAGATGGGATCAGCTTAAGGAAGAGGACGAGCCTGAGGTGGCTATCTTTTTCACCCGCCCGGATGTCCTGTCCGGTCTATTCACCCTGGCTGGTTTTGAGGAGGTTGAACCAGATGGGGTTATTGCGCCCTTTGCAGCCGGGTGTGGGTCGATTGTCATGTATCCCTACATGGAAAGGGACAGGGAGCGTCAAAGGGGTGTAATAGGGATGTTTGATGTTTCAGCACGTCCCTATGTGCGTCAAGACAGACTTTCCTTTGCCGTACCCATCAATAAATTCAAGCGGATGGTTGATGACATGGATGAGAGTTTCCTCGTCACTCCCAGTTGGGACAGAGTAAGCAAGAGGATAAAGGCCTCTCAGGAGGAGGGTGGATAAAAGCGGACAGATTGCCAAATCTGATATTCCCAGGGAAAGAGACACATTGGTGCAGAAAGTGCGCTACCTAACCACGCTCTGCACCAAGGTGATTACTGGATCATCCGATCGACTCCGATGAGAAAGAAATAAACGCATGGAAACTCCCTCGCAAGAAGCCAGAGCTGCTAAAACCGGCTTTCAATTCCACAAGGCCAACCACGCAGATACTGGGCGCAAAGGAAGGCGCCACCCAACTAAACTCCCATGGATACCTCTCCGAACTCGCTCCCACCTCTATCAGCCAAGGTAAATTATTTTCTAAACAATTCGGCTAATTGTGCCGAAGAGCTGTTTAGCTCCGGTATGCCTTCATTTAATATGACTGATTGAGGGTTTCTCCATACTGTAGCGTGGCAGGGCACTCGGTTGGTCCAATTCCGAGGGCGTATTGCAATATATCTCTATCCAAAGGAGGGAATAAAAGATGGCAACACGGAAGAAACCCTTAGTGGTGGTATCGACTTTCTTAGCCTTTATTGCTTGGGGTGTGTTTTTTCCAAGCCTCACCAATGGTTCAGTCCTTGTAGAGACTGCTGACCTTGGGGATGTAGCGGTGGGTTCTACAAGTGCGATTCCCTTGCACATTACCAACACCGGCGGAAGCACTCTCATTCTTTATTTCCGTTATGAGAACTACAGCTGCAACTTTTCACTTCCCCGACAGGAGATACTTCTCCAGCCTGGCAAAACCGTAGATGTAGAGATTCTCTGGACGCCGTCGGAGGTGGGTATATGCTCAGACATCCTCCATGTTATCTATGGCCGGGATTTATCGGAAACAGTCCTTGTAACAGGCAGAGCGGTTGAGGCAGGCGGGCCTGATCACGAACCTGATAGAGATGTGAACAGAAGGATTGTCATCGGTGAGTGTGACACGGGGGTAATGGACCGGTTTTACGAGGGGAAGCTCATTTCAGAGCTGATCGATGACTGTGCGGACGGCGCGAAGAACCACGGCCAGTTTGTCAGACGCGTTGCCGATTTAACTAATAATTTGAAAAAGGCCGGAACTATCTCGGACAAAGAGAAGGGTGCTATACAGAGCACTGCTGCGCAGGCAAACATCCCTCGCTAGGCCGCGCTCGCAGGTGCCTTGGTATGGTTTGACTAAAAGGCGGGCTTATCTAGCCCAACAAAAAGGCACTTTATCTAACCAATCATGAATTAGAGGGTTTTTCCATTCAAGTTGAGTGCCTCTACGATATAGGAAGGATCTCATCTGTGGCACTATTCTTGCTTATTTCCAAATGGATGTGAATTCCTTGACTCCACAACATTGATTCTAGTTGGGGTCAAGGAGGTCCTTGTGGTTTTCTATGACATTTGATAATAGCAGGAGGGATAAGCGTCGATGTCTCATATAATCGGAAGTATCTTTGAAGGATTGATTCAATATACCTTGCTGGGTGTTATTATTGCTCTATTACTTATGCTGATTCTCCTCATCTTGCTCCACGCAAGAAATCCTGTCATGGCCTTTTTAAGGATAGAGCCCCTCAGGGACAAATTTGACCAGTTGTGCGAGCTTTCAGACAGGTTAGACGAAAATTACATAGCCAAGAACCCCTTTGGCAGTGCCATGTGGCTGACCCGCCTCATTTGGATGGGTGTTATGGTCGCTGTAGGGCTTATGATCCTCTGGATTGTGGTTACTGTAATTAGAGGATGAGCGGTTATCTTAGAGGCTCCTTATCCTCCAGTTTGACCAATGAGGAAAAAAGGGATGTCAAGGCGGGACTCCGGGCCCGACTTGTCGGGATTCGCCAAGATCTGTTTGGGATTTCTGTTTGGGCAACAGCCTCGAATTCTCCAGCATAGAGGCCAGCTGCAATATGATCCCAAAGCAACGAATCAATGGGGCTACACCGAGTACCTTTTCTGCACTCTCGATCCCTAGATGATTCCATAAGGCAAAAGTACTTTAGAATACTTTCGATATTGTCGATACTGTAAAAGGAACGGATTGAAATCGAACCTGCCCGGGAATAGACCTGTAGGATTGCTGCATGATCTCGGAGAAAGGAGATGAAAGAGGACGGGAAACTCGTTGACTTCGACATCTTGATGGCCCTATCTGAAACAGCAAGTTGCCATATGGGGCGTATGACAGAAAATTGTCATTGAGCGAAAATCCGCAATGCATCCTCTTGGATGAAGCCTTTCAGGTGGCTGGAGAATCTGAGGAGGAAAAGTTAGCATGCAAAATGGAAACAACATGAACTCGAGTGGCCCATGCTAGAGCAAAAAATAGAGAATCAGAAAGCCCCGTTGTATGCTTTTGGAGGTCTTGGTGAAAAAGAAGTGAATACCCTTTATAGCCTGGCGACTACCAAGACGCTCCGGAAAGATGAGGTCTTGTTCGTGGAGGGTGACACTGATCAGACCTTGTATGTGGTTCTGGAGGGGGAGATAAGGGTTGTGAAACACGTGCACGGTCAACAGACAGAAACGATCTCTACGCTCCGTGATGGGGCTTGGGTGGGTGAAATTGGCTTTACCGGCAAGATTCCCCGGATGGCATCAGCCCTTGCGAATAAACCTTCCAGAGTCTTGGCAATAGACAAGGCTACCGTAAATGCCCTTGATGAGAAGACACAACTGTTTCTTTTCAAACGGCTGAACTTTCTGGCCTCTATGATCATTGGTGATCTAAATCAAAGAGAAAAAGGGCTCACCGCCAAAAATAGGCAACTGACGGAAAACCTTTTTTTAGCGCGCACCAAAGAAAAGAGCGACTATAGCAGTTCGGAAATGATCCAGAGCATAGTCAATAAGGTGCCGCAACTGCCCGTCTTTGCCAGTACGCTTACCTATAAACTGCTGGGAGGGGGAACTTCACTCAAAGAAGTTAGCGAAATGATTCAGGCTGACCCTTCACTCGTTGGCCTCGTTTTAAAGACGCTTAACTCGTCATATTACGGGTTTTACAAAAAGATCTCCGATATCCACCGCGGGGTCGTGCTTCTGGGGCTTAACGGGCTGCATCAGCTTGTCATTGATTCAGGTGTACGTCGTATCATGCCGGATACACCGTACTTCAATAATCTTCATTACCACTCTGTAGCCATATCACACATAGCGTTTGCCCTTTCTCAGAATGTGCAATTCAGTAACCCGGCGCAAATGGCCACAATAGGGTTGCTGCATGACCTTGGCCAGGTCGTGACTAAGCTCCTTAAGGACCGGAATCCTAACCTACATATGCTTATTGACTCTCTGGATCGGGCCCAGGTTGGGGCTGTTTTGCTTAAAAAGTGGAATCTGCCTGAGGTTGTCTGGCGATCGGTTGAATTCCAATTCTATCCGGAGTTTTCGCTACCAAGAAACGTGCCTGTGGATATAAGGATTAATGTTGCCATCCTGTACTTGGCTCACCTTTGTAATGAATTTCTACAGGGGCATACCGTGTATGGTCTGCCCACGGTGTTTCTGGATCAATACCTGTTACTGTTGAAATGGGAACGGTTGTCAGTGGCCGATATTGCCCAAAGATACATGCTACCTGTTCTGATCAAAAGAAAGAACTCCTTGCCAGCATTCCTCAGGGAACTTTTAGACGAACACCTCCGGGCAGATTTGCCCGAGGCCCAGGGGCAGGGCTGAGGTTGAGAGAAATATTGACGTAGCAGAAGGCAGTTGGACGTTAGAAACCACAACATAGAGGAAAATGCTGTGAACTACTTGTCATGATCATAAACTTTACTTATACCTCTTGAGCCGACATTCTAAAACATCTATTGATTTTTGAACGCATACCAGTCCAGATTTTCCCCTTTTGCCTTATCCCATTCACCTCAGGCTATGTAAAACTTTATATAAAAAGTGGAATTAGTTTCTCATAATTCAGGTATTTTTTTCCGCATTTGTGGATGGACTTTCTTTAACTATTTGAAATATAATGTAATCCTTGAGCAGGGCTATTGTGCACGATTTTTGCAGCCCACAGAAATGTATTGTTTTGTTTTCTCGACCCTATCTTATGCTTTCATTGCTCAAAAGAGAACTCCTGTTACTGATCTGGTGTATACTGAGCGCACCTGTCCTGCGTATAGGCAATGGCCGAGGAAAGGCCGGGTTGGGATAAACGTGACGTGTTCTCAGGTGAAGTCAACGAGATGTAGAACGCCTTCAGCGCTGATATGGTAATTGAGGTCCAAAAGCGTATCGGAACGGAGAAAAGAGGCACTGAGTAGTTACCAGGCGTGTTTTGTAAGGGCGTAGCAGATCTTTCTTGCTGGAAGATTTGGAGGGAATTTTGAACAAGTTGTATGTCATTGACGGTCCGGAGAAGGGTAAATCCTTCGACCTTAACGATGGTATCACTACTGTAGGAAGATCCTCTGACAATGACATATGTATCTCAGACATAGGAGTTTCACGGCATCACGCCAGGCTTGTTAAGAGAGATGATACAGTTTCTATAGTCGATCTGCACAGCTTCCACGGCGTGTTTGTTGATGGGGAAAAGATAGAGCCAGGACTGAAGTTTGAAATGGGAAAAGAGAGTGATCTGCATATTGGAAACAGCGTATTATCCTTCCAACAGGAACCTTCCGGAAAGAAACTGGATCAACCCTCCCTTACACCGGAGCAAAAAAAGGAAGTTGATACGAGTAAGTGGCTATTGCTAAAGGAGAGCTCTAGGACCTATATACGCAATCTAGAGTTACTCCTCAAGGTCTCAAATCTTTTTGCACAGTCCCTCAACATCGATGAAGTTTTAGGTCAGGTAGTAGATCAGATTTTCAATCATTTGGAGAGAGTCGATCGTGGAGCCATATTATTGCTGAACAGAGAGAGAGGCACACTGAGGGAGGTGGTTTCTAAGACGAGACTGGTCGATAAAGATGGCTTCCTTTCCAAAATCAATTATAGCAGGACAATAGTTAATAGAACTGTTAGGGAAGGCAGGCCGGTAATGATGTCCGATACGAGTCGGTTAGATAAATCCGACCTTTCTCGCAGTATCAGACAAATGAACATCATGTCAATTATGTGTGCGCCCCTCAAATGTAAAGGAAAGGTTCAGGGAATTATTTATGTAGATTCTGTTGGAAAGCCCGGCGGATTCGCAAAGAATGACCTCCGATTGCTTACTGGTCTCAGTAATGCTGCGGCCATTGCCATAGAAAATGCACGCCTGTATGAGGCTATAAAGGAAGAGTTGGGTGGCCGCCAGAAGGCGGAGAAGAGGCTCATCCAGAGTGAAGAACGATATCGAACCTTGGTAGAAGAGAGCTTTGACGGCATTTTTATTCAAACCGGTGCTAAAATCAGCTTTGCAAACCAGCGCTTACACCAGATGCTTGGCTATGGCAGAGATGAGTTGTTGAACTTGGACCCCTGGCTCATATACCATCCTGACCACCAAGGGCCGGCAAGAGACCGTATTAATGCTGGTAGGCTTGGTGGCGATCTTCCCTCACACTACGAGGTGAAATTGCAGCGTAAAGACGGATCATGGTTTCACGGTGAGGTCAATGCCCAGCCCATCAGGTTCCAGGGAGAGCCCGGAGAACAAGTCTGGGTAAGGGACATTACGGAACGCAAGCAGGCAGAAGCGGACTTGCGGGAGAGTGAAGAAAAATATCGTCTTTTAGTGGAAAATGCAAATGATGCCATTTTTATTGTCCAGGATGAGGTCATAAAATTCCCCAACCCCAAGACAGCGGACTTGCTCGGATATTCCCCAGATGAATTGGCCCGGATTTCCTTTGTTGATCTTATACATCCTGAAGATAAAGACATGGTCCTCGAAAAGCAGGTGAGAACAATAAAAGGAGAGGAGTCGTGGAGTACCTGTTCTTTCAGAGTAATTTACAGGGCCGGTGAGGTATTATGGGTGCAAATCAATACCGTTCCTATCACATGGGAAGGGCGGCCAGCTACCCTTAATTTTCTCAGGGACATTATGGCAGAAAAGAAGATGGAAGCGCAGTTTCTTCAGGCCCAAAAGATGGAGGCCATTGGCACTCTTATGGGAGGCACTGCTCATGACTTTAACAACCTTCTTATGTGTATTCAAGGAAATGCTTCCCTGATGCTTTCAAACATTGATTCAAGCCATCCCTATTATAAGAGGTTGAAAAGTATCGAACAATCCATTCAAAGGGGGGCTGAGCTTACCGAAGAACTCTTGGGCTTTACCATGGGTGGAAAATACCAGGTAAAGCCAGCCAATCTGAATGAGATTATCCAGCAGACCTCCAACCTGTTTGGGCGCACTCACAAGAACATCAAGATCTATGAAGAATTTCAGAAAGGTATCTGGCCAGTAGAGGTCGATCAAGGTCAGATTAAGCATGCCCTCTTAAGCCTGTATGTGAATGCCGGGCAGGCGATGCCCGGGGGAGGGGAGCTTCAGCTTCAAACGAAAAACGTCACCCTTGATGAGAGCTATGTCAGGCCCTATCAACTGAAACCTGGAAAATATGTTAGGACCTCTATTACGGATTCCGGAGAGGGTATGGATGAGGTGACGCAGAAAAAGATATTTGATCCTTTTTTCACCACCAAAGATATGGGCAGAGGCACAGGATTAGGTTTGGCCTCTGTTTATGGCATCATCAAAAACAATGGTGGCATCATTACCGTTTTTAGCGAAGAGGGCGGAGGAACCACCTTTGCCATTTACCTGCCAGCATCTGAAAAGGAAATAGTAGAAGAAAGGCAGGTACCTGAAGAAAAACCAACGAGAAAGGAAACAGTACTCTTAGTTGATGATGAGGATATGGTTATCGACATTGGTAAAGACATGCTGAAGACATTGGGCTATAAGGTATTGCTGGCAAGGGGCGGGAAAGAAGCAATAGAAGTGAGTAGGGCAAGAAAGGATGAAATAGATCTCGTCATCCTGGGCATTACCATGGCGGATATGGGAGGGGGCGAGACCTATGATAGGATAAAGGAAATCAATCCTCAGGTGAAGGTGCTCCTTTCAAGCGGATACAGCATAGAGGGCCGGGCAAGGGAGATATTAGAACGTGGGTGCGATGGTTTTATTCAGAAGCCCTTTGGTATGGAAGAGCTGTCCCAAAAAATGCGGGAAATTCTGGACAAATAAATGGGGGATACCTCAACAACTTACTACGGAGAGCATTAAATAGTTTCCAATACAGACATCGGGATAAGGGTCATGAAGCCTTTTCTTCTGCTCCGAGCCTCACGGCCTGGTCTTTTCGAAGACTTATCAAGGTCCCGCTGGGCGGGGCTCCGCATTCCCCCGATAAATCGGGGGCTGCTGCTTCCCCCGCAGATAAGTCTTGAAAAGGACAGCGGCCTCCCGCCAGCCCTATAGAGTAAGTGACTTATTGCTACTATGCTTAGTGCCGATCACCAGGTTGTCAACGGGGCAACATGGATCGCCAATTCCACACTCAACAGGGCAAGTCACATGAAGAAAGACCTCATGACCCTCTCATGACCTTCTCAGCTATTCCCTATGCAAGCAAATTTATGCCTCGCTTAGTAATGGCCCTATCTGAATGGAGGAAGCTTCTATTCGAAATAGAAGTCGTAAACTGTCACTCAATTACGGGCTGTTGCCGAAATCCCTTTTCGCTTGGTCTAAAACGTTTCTTGACAAATCTAAGGCTCGCTCCAGGCGATGTCAAAGCTCGCCCTTAGGGCAGGGCCACGTCATAGTGAAACCTAACCTATTGATTCTTAAGCTTATTGCAGGGTATGGGTATCTTTTTTTTGGATTATGC
>CP070673.1:3705815-3751971 GCA_020351915.1 Deltaproteobacteria bacterium | reverse complement strand
GTGAAACCTAACCTATTGATTCTTGAGCTTATTGGTGGGTATGGGTGTCTTTTTTTTGATTATGCCCCCACATAGTATAGATTCGTGGGCGTTTCAAAATGGTTTATATAGATGGAGCTTATGATTCTAAGGCTTAGGGCGCAATAAACCATTTTGAAACGACCCGGTAATGGGCCATGTCACAGGGTATAATCCAAAGAAAAGACACCCATACCCTGGACTTTGACGTTAGCAATGGGGGTAGGACTTGAATTATCATAGTCTGTGAAGTATTGTGCTAGCCTATAGGCACACAGGCTTGCCTCGAAGGCTATCCTAAGGCCTTGTCGGGGGTAGGAATGATATATCCGTAGGGGGATTCAGATCAAAAACTCCTCGCCATATCAGAAAAGAGCCATAGCGGATATTTCTTGGGTAACTATTCTCGTCGATATTATTGATGCCAGTGGGCATAAAACTCTTTTTTTGACAGGGTTAATCTGTGAGAACTCTGTGAGAGATCAAAAGACCCCTTTAAGGATGGTTATTGACGGATTTCTAAAGTAATCTTGGAGGTAGGGGATGGAATTTTCATACAATCAGAAAAGAGAGTGGAACAGCTTTGCCCAAAGATCGGTGGCCATGGGATGCCGAGGTATGGTTGCGTCAAGCCAACAATTGGCAACCCTTGCTGGGTATAGGGCCTTGTCCAGGGGCGGGAACGCCGTGGATGCCTGCATAGCTATGGTCAGCACGTTGAGTGTTGTGGAACCTCATTCAGTGGGAATCGGTGGCGATGCCTTTACCCTCATCTACAGAGCCGCAGAAAACAAGATTATCGGCATGAATGCGAGTGGAAGGGCACCATATGATGCCACTACAGCGTGGTTCCATGCAAGGGGAATAAACACTATGCCCGAGCGGGGCATCCTGACCGTAACAGTGCCAGGAGCCTTGCATGGTTGGGCCCAAGCGGCAGAGCGATATGGAAATCTAGACCTGGCACATTTGTTTGAAGACGCCATAGACTGTGCGGAAAATGGGTTTCCCGTTACTGAGGTGATTGCCGGCGAGTGGAAAGATGTGGAAAATGTCCTGCTTTCCCATGAAGGCTCTTCAAAAACCTATCTCATTGATGGTAGGGCTCCCCGACCTGGGCAGGTGTTTCAAAATAAGGACCTGGCACAGACCTATCGGAAGATTGCCCAGGGCGGCATCGAGGCCTTTTACCGAGGGGAAATCGGTAAGGCCATTGCAGATTTTTCCCAGAAAAACGATGGGTTGCTTTCTTTCAAAGATTTTGAGACCCACACAACGACCTGGGTAGAACCACTCTCCACCGATTACCGGGGTTATACGATTTATGAACTGCCCCCCAACGGGCAAGGTGTCACCGCCCTGCAAATGTTAAATATCATGGAAGGTTTTGATATAGGCAATTTGGGGCATAATAGCCCCGAGCACCTTCACTGCCTTATCGAGGCCAAAAAGATCGCATTCAGTGATCGAGACTTTTTTGTGACTGATCCTGAATTTGAAACTGTGCCCATTGATAATCTTCTGTCCAGGGATTACGCTGAGGAGTGCAGACAGAAGATTGATCCCAATCAGGCCATGGGTGCTCCTGTTTCTCCATCCCACCCAAGAGGTTCTGATACCGTATTTGTGGCTGCTGTGGATGAGAACAGGAATGCAGTTTCATTTATCAGCAGCATCTACCAGTCCTTTGGTTCGGGCATGGTCGTGGATGGAACGGGCATTGTCCTGCAAAACAGGGGGAAATCTTTTTCTTTGGACCCCAACCACCCAAACAGACTCGAACCACACAAGCGTCCTATGCATACCATTATTCCGGGAATGGTATTTAAAGATGGGGATTTTTTGATGAGCTTCGGGGTTATGGGAGGGGATATGCAACCCCAAGGTCATGTGCAATTCTTGGCAAATCTCATTGATTTCAAAATGAACCTGCAAGAGGCGGTGGATGCTCCCCGAATAAGGCATATGCAAGATAAAGAGGTGTATCTAGAGGAGGGCATTTCCAGGCGTACAGGAGTGGCGCTTCAAGAAAAAGGCCACCACGTTACACAAGTCGCTCAATCCGTAAACCAGGTGGGTGGAGGACAGGCTATTTATCTGGACCGGAGCCAGAATGTGCTGCTGGGAGCATCCGATAGAAGGAAGGATGGCCTGGCACTGGGGTATTAGATTTCTTAGCTTGATTGAATAGGGATTTCCTTTTTGGACGCAGCCCGCCCTGGCGCGACGGGTTCAGAGAGCCCTCAGGTTCACGAAGGTCAGGTCTGGGCCAGGGATGAACGCAGATTTTAAAGATTTTAAATATAAAGAGGTATTAGAATAACTATCTGCGGATACCCGCCCGCCTCGCCTTGCGGACTCGCATGGCGGGCATGTCGGCGAAAACCTGCCCGCCGGACGGCAGGCGGGTCTGTGTCCTAATTTAATATCACGGGCAAATCCACGAGGGAGACCCTCTTCTCCATCGGCACGGACTCAGTGAAGCGGTTTTGAATGGCACTGGCAGGTCCACTGCCGTATGGACAAACACCTCAATTATGAGGAAGGAGAAAAGGTTCAAATCAGGTCTTGACTCATAGTAAGTCCGGGTCGTATCTTTAGAAGCGATTAGTATCGTTCAAAAGTGTTTACTCAATGGTATATTCATTAGAGAACGTGCACATAATTGCCCCTATCCGGTCATGCCTATTTTCTCAAGGCGATATCTATAGATCTCACGGGAGATGGTCACATATGTGGGGTTTAGATGAACCAGGCGGAAACTCCCAGGGCTTCGGAGGTGTAAACCCCACATATGTGACCACTGCCAGACCCGGTGGAATTCTTTTTGAGATATCGCCTCTCAAAAACAGCCATGACCTCCTTTAGAACGTGAAGGATTACTCACTATGGTTGATGTCAACACTTTTGAACGTTACCAAGAGATTGGGCTGAGATGTTCGGCAGCCTTCATGCGTATATAGAGAATCATAAGGGTTGAAGTACGTCAGTGTATTCACCCCGAAATATTCCATTGGAGAAAAGCAATATGATGAAACGTCTCTGGATATTCAGTGCCTGCATGATCCTGCTCATGGCTGTGAATGTAGATTGTCAAGAATTGGAAGCAGATACCATTCTCGGGAATTGGTTAACAGAAGGGGGTAAGGCCGTTGTCGAGATCTACCTGTGCGATGGTCGATACTGTGGTAAAATAGTAGGGCTCAAGGAGCCCAAAAACCCGGATGGCACCGATAAACTGGATACTAATAATCCTGATCCATCCAAAAGAAACCGCAAGATTATCGGTCTGAATATAGTGTGGGGATTTACGTACGACGGGGAAACCCGTTGGGTCAACGGCAGTATCTACGACCCCGATAACGGTAAAACCTATTCCTGCGAGATGAATCTCGAGAAGGACAAACTGAAGGTCAGGGGTTATATAGGTATTTCCCTCTTTGGTCGAACCACTGTCTGGACGAGGAAGCAATAGGATCTACTGAAGCTGCGGCCCTGTTAGATACAAGGAGGGTTGATTTGCAGTATGTGTTGCTGGCTGAACTCCGTAACCCTATGAATACCGGATGAACAGATTAGAAATGAATAAATGCGCTTACGCGGCTAAGGTGCTTGTCTTAGGGCTGGTTTCAGCCCAGGTTCTCGCCACCATTCAGGTTTATCTATCCAACGCAGATCTCTACGATACCCTCATAATCATAAAAGATGCTGGTTATCTCCCGATACCGAACGAGCGGATCATACACAGACTCCAAGAATTCAGCCCTGCCTTTTTTGGAGGTCTTTTCTTTACCTTGAGTGTCGGTGCTGGCCTTTCAATCCTCTCACTCGCTGCCGCCTGGATCTGGGATCGTATTCTGTTCCGAAATAGAATCGTTTTGGTAGTATTTCTGCTGCTCTGGATAGGATGTATAGTAGTAGTGAACCGTGGGGGTTTTTGCCCTATGGTTACCTCTTATTTCTTGGTAATACCACCGGTGGTCTGGTCAGCTGCTCTGCGATGGATGCCTCCACAGGCCAAGCAAGGAGCTTGGGTGAACAGAATGGTTCATTTTATTCCTATTGCTCTGCTGGCAGTTTTGTGGACATCTCAAATGAACAGTCACCTGTTTTCAGACATTAGAGACCATCTGCTTTTGTCCAATTCCATAGGGAAAAAGGTCAATTATTTTTACTATAAGTATACTCTTTACCCTGCGGAGGTCTTCAAATCATTGGATCAGAAGATTCTCAAGACCTGCAACATTGAAAGCATCAGGGAACAATCCATTATGCCATATCTGGAAAGAGGCTTACTCAATCATGACTACCTCATCGTATCAGGAGATGCGACGATTGATCTAAAGATAGCACAGGAGGACAACGTTCTGGTCTTTGAGAATGAAGAGAGAGCGATTCTCCGGGCCCCGGTTAAGGCTTTTGTCTCAAGGCCCGGCGCAGTGCTGAAAGAATTCTCTCAAAAGAGCGACCGGTATGCCTTTTTCCGTCAGTTCACGTTCTTTTCCCTGTTGATAGGGTTTCCCATCACCCTGTATATTTTCCTCTATGCCGTGTTGTGTTTTGTATTGCGCCTTTTTTTGGACTCTCTGACTTCCTCAGTGATTGCCTCCCTCCTTTGTTTTTTGCTGGGCATCGCCCTCTTGGGCCACTTACATCATAGCAGAGAGAAAAAGATAGAGGTGAAGGATTTGGCTGACACTTTGGAATCCGAACGCTGGCAGGAGAGGGTCGCAGCCCTGAAATTCATTGGGGAGCATGGTCTTGATTTAGCCGATTTTCAGGGTTACAAAGGGATGCTGAAAAGCCCCCACATTGCTGAGCGGTATTGGTTGGCGAGGGGTTTAGGTGTGAGCCGGCGGCCTGAAACCTACCAAGATCTCCTGGCCATTCTAGATGACCCCCATCCCAATGTGGTTTCCATGGCCTTCAATGCCCTGGGACAGAGGGGAGACATGAGGGCCATTAGGGAAATCAGAGAAAGGATTGAAACATCCGATGACTGGTACAACCAATGGTATGCGTATAAAGCCTTGAGGGCTCTCGGATGGAAGCAAAGCAGATTGAGATAAAGGCCCTGTTCATATCCCTTGCAGCAGTTGTTTCCATTGAAGGGGCTAGCTGGTTGGTGATTTCAACAGGACTCCGTTACCCTATGATTATTCTGGGTGGGGCACGTCTGCTTGATATAGGACTCATTATCCTTTGTGTTCTGATCTGGGGGAAGGGGTTTCCGTCCATAGGATTAGCTCGATCCGGGATAGTCCCCGGGCTCAGAAAGGGGTTGATATGGTCAGCCGGTTTTGCAGTGGTTACTTTTTTGGCATTTGTAATATTGCTCGTTGCCGGCATTGACGCGTTAAAATTGATAGAAGTCCGCCTGCCTGCTCAGCATGGTGAAATCATTCTTTTTTTCCTGGTCGGTGGGATGGTGGGGCCTCTGGCAGAAGAGGTCTTTTTTAGGGGAATACTCTACGGTTTCCTGAGGCGGTGGGGTGTCGCGATAGCCCTTGTTGTGAGTACCCTGATATTTGTGCTGGCCCACCCCATTTTTCCGGGAATTCCCCTTCCTCAAGCGGTGGGAGGGATTGTGTTTGCCGTGGCCTACGAGATAGAAGGAAGCCTGATGGTACCCATCACCATCCATGTCCTGGGTAACCTGGCAATATTTACCCTTTCGCTGATGTCCTGCTGGTAGAGCCTGTGAAAACCTCCCGGATTCTCACCATGCGTGTTCTCCTGTAATCAAGCACCCGTCCGTGTTTCCTAAACTCTTTAGCGGAAGAATGTCAGATCTGTCCCCCCGATGGGCAGGTGGAGAATTTTCCCATTGCCCCTAGAAGGTGATATCGAGGCCGGCTAGCCAGTTCCTTTCCGGGGCCGGATAGAAATTGCGACCCTTGGGAGTCCCCCCAATGACACCGTATTGAGAGTACTTCTCGTTTGTAAGATTATTCACTCCGACAAACGCGTTGAGTCGCTTCCAGGCATACGAAAGCCGTGCATCGATCGTGGCATAGTCGTCCAGTTTCTCAAACTCGTTAGCCTGGTCGCTGATCAGAAAACTGGATCCCACGTATTTGTAATCGGCCGAGAAGATGAGGCCGGGAAACACGTCGTGGATTCTAATCCCCAGATTTGCCTTGTGATTTGGAACAGCCGGGATATCGTTATCTTTAAAGGGTTCTTTTTCGAAGGCTCCCTTTTCATAGGTGTAGTTTCCGAATAGCGTGATTTTCCCGAAAATCTCTGACTTGGCACCGATCTCCACACCCTGATGAAGGGTCTCAGGGTGGTTCACGTTAGTGCCGAAAAAGGGTGCCGGTGTCGGATCCAAGAAGATCTCGTCTTTCATTTCCGCACGAAAGAGGGTGACACTCCCGACTAGATCTGGGGCAAAGAAATGTCTTAAGCCCGCTTCATAGTGTCGGCCTTTTTGTGGCTTGAGATCTGAATTCACGCGAGGTTGCCCCGTAAGCTGATCAAATTCGACCAATTCGTCAGTGAGCGGAAACCGGAAGCTTCGGTTGGCGCGCACAAAAAAAGAAGATTTACCACCGTAGAGAAAAGTGAGTCCTGCGCTGAATGCATTCTGTCTCTCACTGACTGTATCCGACAGAGGTGGCGGCGGAAGCGGGAAACCGGTGAGAGGTCGGTTGATCAAGTCGTACTCAACCAGTTCACGGCGAGCCCCGAAAGAGAAAATTAGATTTTTCAATAAAGAAAACTCATTGCTGAAATAAAGGCCGGAAGAGTTCTTTTCCACGTTTGCAAGACCGGAGGGTATCGGCGGGGTTCCGAAAAATGATTTCACGTCCTGATCGGACCAGTAAAAATCGACGCCTACGATGAGCGTGTTTTCATGGTTGGCGATTTCTCCGTTCCAAACATATCGTGGTGTGATCGCCCAAGTTTCTGTCTCGATATCCTGAAGGAAAGTGCCGAAGACGCTTACGTCTTTCAGTTCGCTGTTGCGGTCCCTAACAGAGAAGTCAGCTAGGATATTGCCGAAGTGTCCTAGGTCCAGATTTGATTCAAGTTTTAGGTACTTATCACGGGTTTCAGCTTCATTGAAGGGCTCATTGGTTGCTCTTCGATCAACGTTTACCTCCTCCTCTGTAAGGGGACCCGGAAGACTGTAGTCATCCGAGTGATACGACCCGCTAAGGTTGAGACTTAGCAATTCAGTAGGATCAAAAACGATTTTTCCGCCTATATCCTTTGCCCGAAATTCCCCGTTATCCCTGTATCCGTCAGTGGAATCATAACTGGCAAACAGAGAAGCAGCTAAATTCTTATGACCGCCGCTGATAGAGGCCTGTTCTTTGTGTCGAGAATAACTCCCGGCAAGTGCTCCCCCCCTAACGGTTAGTTTTCCAGTTGGAATCTTCGTAATGATGTTGATTACGCCGCCCACGGCATTATCCCCATAGAGTACCGTACCGGTCCCCCGAACGATTTCTATACGCTCGATCTGCTCCAGAGGAATCTGTGTCCAATCCACTCCGCTCAGGTCGATTTCATTTACACGGCGCCCATCCACCAAAACCAACGTATTATATGGGCCAGTTTCTCCAAATCCCCGCAGATCTACCTGAGCAGTCTTCCCATGGCCCAAGAGGTCTCTCACAACGATTCCTTCTTCAGAGCGGAGAAGATCAACCACCGTTTTTGCGTTTGAGTTTTTGATGTCTTCCTCGTCGATTACCGTGACATTTGCTGGCACTTTTTCTATCCTCTGTTGGATCCTAGTTCCAGTAACCACAACTGTTTTTAAGGTCACATCCTCTTCATTTTCAATCGCATAAACACTATTGATCATGAGACCTAGAAGGCCAACCATTCCAAACAAAAAAAAGGTCTTCAACTTTTTCACCCTTTCATCCTCCTTTCCTGAACTCTAAAATGGTTTTGGAGGGCTGGAGAAAAAAATCCCCGGACCGATTAGCATCGATCCGGGGATGTCCCTTTTTATCCGCAAGATCTTTAGGCTAAACCCAGTCCGCGAAGGCTACGCCTAACATTCAGGCAGGTCTTCTGGCTTTCGGATCATCCTACTTACCGCGCCTTCCCATCCCGCTTCCAGCGGCACAGTGGCATCTTGCGGCTTTTGTCCCCGATTACAGCGGCGGGCCCGTCCCCGATTTTAACGGGGTTCCCTTTTAAGCTCTTATCCAGCACCTGAACGCTTTATATCTGTGTAATGAAACCATAAATCAAAGTCAAGGGAAATCGTCACTTTCTGTCTTTGTGATCATTCGCTTTCTGGTGGAATACTGGCACCCGGAGCCTATCCGAAACCCCCGAAAAGAACCCGGTACAAAGAAAAATGCATTTTGTGGCTTTTTTCTCATTGCTCGAATATTGACTTTATATTGAAGGTCAATTATAGTTTAACACAATATCTTGTGGAAAACGGGCGGTTCGGATGGATTGAGACGATTGGAAATCTGTGAATTCCGCTTGGAGCGGATGAAAGAAAGCGTGGAGAGACGATACCATGTTTACAAAGGTAGAAAAAAGAGACGGCACGATTGTCCCCTTTGAGGCTCAAAAGATTACCGATGCCATTGCAAAGGCTGGAAAGGCAACAGAGGAATTTGAAGAGCAGGTTGCTCAGAGACTTACTGTCAGGGTTTTGAATCTAGCCCAGCAGGCAATTGGTGAAAAGATCCCTACTGTGGAAGAGATCCAGGACATCGTAGAGGAGGTGCTGCTTTCCTCAACCTATCGCAAAACTGCCAAAGCCTATATCATTTATAGGGATCAGCACGCAAAAATGAGAGAAATTACCAACAAGGCAAGTGTCGACTTGGTGGATCAATACCTGAACAAAACCGATTGGAGGGTTAATGAAAACAGCAATATGGCATTTTCTCTCCAAGGATTGAACAACTATGTTTCCTCGGAGGTGAGCAGGGTCTATTGGTTGAATGAAATCTACTCTCCCAAGATCCGGGAGGCGCACCTCCAGGGTGATTTTCACATTCATGATTTGAACCTTCTGTCTGTTTACTGTGTCGGTTGGGATCTGTTTGATTTGCTGGTCGAGGGATTTAGAGGGGTTTGGGGAAAAGTAGAAAGTAAACCTGCCAATCACCTCAGGAGTGCATTGGGGCAGATCGTAAATTTCTTTTATACGCTTCAAGGAGAGGCGGCCGGTGCCCAGGCATTCTCCAATTTCGACACCTTGTTAGCGCCTTTCATACGATTTGACGGATTAACGTATAAGGGAACTAAGCAGGCCTTGCAGGAGTTTGTCTTTAATATCAACGTGCCCACAAGGGTCGGATTCCAGACCCCCTTCACGAATGTTACGCTCGATCTTACGGTACCGGAATACTATGCAGACCAAACGGTAATTATTGGAGGTGCGCCACAAAATGCCACCTATAAGGATTTTCAAAAAGAGATGGATTTGTTTAACAAGGCCTTCTTGGAGGTCATGGCAGAGGGCGACGCCCGAGGAAGGGTTTTTACCTTTCCCATTCCGACATACAATATTACCAAAGGATTTGACTGGCAGAATCCTGTTATCGAAGATCTGTGGGAGATGACAGCAAAGTATGGGGTTCCCTATTTTTCCAATTTCGTAAATTCGGACATGCACCCAGAGGACGCCAGAAGCATGTGTTGCAGGTTAAGAATCGACAACCGCCAGCTCGAAAAAAGAGGAGGAGGCCTCTTCGGTTCTAATCCATTAACAGGCTCTATCGGGGTTGTAACCATCAATATGCCGAGGATCGGATATCTCAGCGGTAGTGAGGATGAATTCTTTGGCCGCCTCAAAAGGTTGATGATTCTGGGTCAAGAGAGTCTGGAGACAAAGAGGAAAATCCTGGAAAGATTTACCGATGGGGGTCTCTACCCGTATACGAAGTATTATCTACGGAATGTTAAAAAGAGATTTGATGAGTACTGGAAGAATCATTTTTCAACGATTGGGCTTGTGGGTATGAATGAGGCGTGCCAAAACTTTCTTGGTAAGACTATTGGTGATGCAGAGGGTAAGGAATTTGCCATGAGGGTCTTAGATTTTATGAGGGAGTTATTGATAGATTTTCAAAAGGAAACAGGAAACAATTATAACCTTGAAGCTACCCCTGCTGAGGGAACCTCATACAGTTTGGCAAAGATTGATAAGCAACGGTATCCTGACATAATCTCTGCAGGCAACGGGGACGGAAGTCGATGTTTTTATACCAACTCTACCCATCTCCCGGTTAACTTCACCGATGATGTTTTCGAGGCCTTGGATCTGCAGGACGGTATCCAGCAAAGATATACAGGAGGGACGGTGCTTCATGTCTATGCAGGCGAGAGGATCACAAATCCCGGAAGTGTTAAATCATTGGTACGCAAAATCTGCGAGAATTATCATCTCCCCTATTTTACCTTTACCCCTACCTTCAGCGTTTGCCCTGTTCATGGATATTTGGATGGAGAGCATGAGGTGTGCTCAAAGTGTGGTGAGGAATGTGAGGTCTATTCCCGGGTTGTTGGCTATCTCAGGCCCTTGAAGCAGTGGAACAGGGGAAAGCAGGCGGAATTCAAAATGAGAAGGATGTTTGCGGTCTGAGGTATGATCATAGGGGGCTTTCAAGGCTTTTCTCTCATCGACTATCCAGATAAAATCTGCGCTATTGTCTTTACTCAAGGGTGTAATTTCAGATGTCCTTATTGCCACAATCCAGAGCTTATAGATACGAAGAGGTCTCGGTCTGACGGATTAGAAGAGGAAGAGGTACTCTCTTTTTTAGAGAGAAGGCAGGGAAAGCTTGAAGCTGTGACCATAACTGGGGGAGAACCTCTTATGCAAACTGGTCTCGAGGATTTTCTATTGAAAGTAAAGGGATTGGGATATCTGGCTAAATTGGATACCAATGGAAGTTTTCCTCAAAGGTTAGAGAAGATACTGGAATCTAAGACCGTGGATTACATTGCCATGGATATAAAAACATCTCTGGACAAGTATGAATCTGTGGTAAGGAAAAAGGTAGAAACGGCTCAGATTCTGAAAAGTATCAGATTGATTATGGATTCAGGGTTGGATTATGAATTCAGGACCACTGTGGTGAAACCTCTTTTTGAAAAAGATGAGTTTACTAAGATTGGCCAGTTAGTAAAAGACTCCCGCTTATATGTCTTGCAAGGATTTGTTTCCTCTAAGATGTTAGATGATGAATGCTTAGACATGCATAGCTACTCCGATGAAGAACTCGCTTGCTTTAAGCAAATCATGGAAGGGTTTGTCCAAAGATGTACTATACGATAACAGAGGTAAGCATCAGGTTTCCGTTCAGTAGTTCCGGGTTAGCCTTCTTTAAAGAAGGTAGCATCTCGACACAGAGACCGTCAGAAAAGCTATTGCGCAAAATATCAATCTATGGCACAGTTTAAAAATAGCTTAAAGGCAATACAGGTGGGTCAGTTACAAAAGAGGGGGGATTGTTTATGAAAATACTTTTTTGTACCGGGGGTAGCGAAAAATCAGAAAACGCTATCAGGGCAACTGCATCCCTGGCCCGTCAGTTGGAAGCCGATGCTACGGTACTGAGCGTAGGCCCATCTCATGATAGCATCAGCAAGATACTCGGTGCGGAATTCAGAATGTCAGAGGTGACCATTGATACAGATCGGGCAGTGACCAAAAATATTTCTAAATTTGCAGAGAAGGGTGTTGAGATTCTCAAAGATGCCGGGATTAGTGCAGCAGGAAAGATCTCAAGAGGTGAAATAGCAGACGAGATTTTGAGAGAGACAGAAAAAAGCGATTATGACTTTATTGTTATGGCGGCCAAAGGTAAGCCAGGGGACAGACACCTATTGGGAAGTGTGACCAGAAAGGTTCTGGCCAAGGCCAAGATACCCGTTTATGTCGTTTGATCGGATTCGAGGGGTATCTACTGTGAGATTGCCCCCTCAAGCTCGTCCAAAACCTTTTGCGCAGCCTCAATCGGTTTTTCAGCTGTCCGGATAGGCCTGCCCACCACTATGTAATCCGCACCCCTTTTTACTGCCTCATAGGGAGTGATAATCCTCTTTTGATCATCCGTTTCTTTCAGAGACCATGCAGGCCTAATACCAGGGGTAACAGCGATAAAATCTTTCCCCAATTCTTTCTTAACTCTATCAACCTCGTGGCCAGAGCACACAACACCGGAACAGCCGGCGTCTTTGGCCATTCGAGCCTTAAGCAATACCAATTCCGTTAAGTCATTAACGTATTTTTCCTCGTAGCCGAGCTCCTTTAAGTCTTTGCTTTCAAGGCTGGTAAGTACGGTAATGGCCAATATTTTGGTGCCTGATGGATTATTTTCAACAACCGAGCGAAGGAGACCCTTTCCCTCATCACAGTGTATGGTTGTAAATGCAACGCCGTAAGCACTTGCTGCCGTAAAGGCACTTTTGACCGTGGCAGGTATGTCATGAAACTTTAGATCAAGGAATATTTCCGCGTTACTGTGCTCTCTTATCCCCTCGAGAATCTTCGGCCCGATACTGACAAAAAGTTCCAGACCGACTTTGAAAACACCTACATGCTCCTTCAAGAGTGCTATGTATCTGATTGCCTCTTCATAGGTTGAGACATCTAAAGGGAATACAAGGTAGTCCTTTGGTTGTTTCATTTTCTCACATCCTCACATCAGGGGGGTTTCAAAAAAAATGGACAGGGTGATAAAAAAAGTATAACAATATCCCAGATGGCCACCGTAGCTCAGCTGGCAGAGCACCTCACTCGTAATGAGGATGTCGACGGTTCGATTCCGCCCGGTGGCTCCAGAATCATGACCCTTCGTGCAGGGTTTGCTACATCCACTAAAACCTTCTGGGTAGGGCTATTGCCTTAGGGGAGGAGACCACCGGTTTCTATACCCATTGTAGGACCAACAACCAGGCAGTGCGGAATTGGATTGGAATTTGGGGGTCTCGCTCCATTCTAGCATAGATTCGTGGGCCTTCTTTATCTCCTTAAACCTCTCGCCGTCACCACCTTTATCAGGATGATGAATTTTTGCCATTCGCCTGAAGGCCTTCTTTAGCTCCTTGACATAATCTCCGAAGATGAGAGTATCAATAGGTATGTTGAGGTGGTCGAGGGCCTTTTTCTGATCAGCAGATAGTTTGGGGGTTTTGTTTGTATTCGGTTTGATGGAATCAGGGTTGATGTCCTTCTCAGTCTTTTCTTCAAGAATGGATTGGGATGAGAAACTGCGGGAAATCCGTCGACTCCTTTTTCTATACCATTCCTTACCCGCCTCCAAGATAAGCTCTTTCAGGGCATGGGCAGGCGCGTAACCCGATTTCCTTTCATAGACAAACCGTGATATTTCATTGGACCAGGTAGGCATTACATCAAGGGCCACGTACTGCTCTGTAAATGAAAACGCCGCATATCGTGTATTGAGGGTTTGGAGGAGCCCCTTAGAGAGGGAAAGAGTCCACTGTAGTTTCTGTCTGCATTCCTTTGAACAATAGCGTCTTCCTGGTTTAATATCCTTACTTCCACAGGCAACACATCTCCTGGTCCGTGTTTCCGGTGGAGGGGAGGATCTTGGTTTTTTCGAAATCAGTTCGTGGTTACACAGCATAATATTGGCTCAGCAAATAGCCTATCTTCACCCGAGTACGGGAATTTCTGCACAAGATATGTAGATTATCATAAGAGTAAAAACAATTAAAGGCAAAAAATGCTGGTATTTCTGTATTTGTGTTGAAATTGAATTTGGCAATTTTGTTTACGTAGTGTATGATAGTATAGTATGATTAATAACCCTGTATGAGAAAGGAAGAGTGTATTTCATGCCATATGCTTTGCAGTTTCTAGGATCAGATGTTTTTGGGACGGATATTGTTCAGATGGTTTATAATGCTGGCCCAATGGTAAAGTTCGTTCTTGTGCTCCTGCTCTTTTTCTCTGTCACTTCGTGGACCATAGTCTTTATGAAGTTACGATTGCTCAAGAGGTTTCGGGAGGAAAATGAAGAATTTTTGGAGCTTTTTTCCTCCAGCAGGGAGATAGGCCGGGTTTATTTGGAAACTAAGACATTCAAGTTTAGCCCGCTCGCCAAGATTTTCAGGGCCGGTTATGCAGAATTTAGCCGAACAAAGACACTTCAGGGGAATCCAGATGACAGTACGGCATTTCAGTCACAGCAGCCGATCATGGAGAATGTGCAAAGGGCTGCCAGAAAGACTCTCTCCATCCAGAGCGGACGTCTGGAAAAGGGACTGACCTTTTTAGCCACTACCGGCAATACCTGCCCCTTTATCGGGCTTTTTGGTACGGTTTGGGGTATTATGACCTCATTCAGGGCGATCGGCATGAAGGGTTCTGCCAGCTTGGGGGTTGTGGCGCCCGGTATAGCTGAGGCCCTCATTGCTACCGCAGCAGGGCTAGCTGCAGCCATACCGGCAGTTGTAGCCTTCAATTATTTCAACCGCCGGATAAGATCATCTCAGATAGAGATGGGAAGTTTCATCTCCGACCTTACGAACTTAATCGAGAGAGGGTTGCTGAAGAGGGCGTCAAGCGAGAGGGCACGAGGTGATTTGTAATGGATGGGAATGAAGGTCAACAAGATCTGATATCAGATATTAACGTGACACCCCTGGTTGATGTCATGTTGGTATTGCTTATCATATTTATGGTGACCGCGCCAATGATGACACATGGGGTCAAGGTAGATCTTCCCACAACCGAAAGTAAGAGCATAAAGACCCAAGAAGACCCTCTCATACTATCGATAACCAATAAAAGGGACATTTTTATTGAGAACTACAAGGTTGAATTAGGAGATCTCAAGGGCAAGTTGAATAAGATATTCGCAAATAGAGCAACAAAGGAGATCTTGCTCCAGGCTGATAAGAATGTTCCTTATGGTTTTGTAATGACCGTGATGTCCCAGGTTAAAGAGGCTGGAATTACCAAAGTAGGAATGATAACAGAGCCTTTACGTAAATGACGGCAACACGGCTCATAGGTAGTTCAGGGTTTAAGGAAGAGAAATGGGTCCCTATGATGGTGCTCTCCCTCCTGTTTCATCTGGGGATTTTCTCAACCATCCTGTTCGTCCCAAAAAATACTGTTCGTTATCCATTCATTGAGGACAGAATATATCATGTTGAGCTGGTAGGGTACCCAGCAAAAGTCACGGGAAAGGGTAGTGCCCAGGGAAGGGCTGTAACAAAAGGGCAGAAAACAGCTCGTATTTCAAAAACCGGGACGCAGCGGATTGCCGTTGGAAAGAAAAAAAGGGTGCCCGTTGTGGCAAAGAGGATTTCTCCGAAACCTCTGCCAAAACCTCAGGATAGCGGTTCCTCCTCTTCAGGGCTCATAGACGAAGCCATCTCCAAAATTGAAAAAAAGGTACTCAGGGAAGAGACAGAACAACCCAAAGAAGAAGAGACGGTACAGCCCGCTGAAACCCAGGGCGAACCTGAAGGACAGACGGGAGTTTCCTCTCCGGGGGAAGTGGGCGCGCACTTTGGAACGTCTTCTGAGGTAGGCAAGGTTATTGCACTGTATCAAATGGAGATTGAAACTGCTATCAAGAATAACTGGTCCTATCCGGTTGCTCTTATCAATACAAAAAAAGGGAAAATGCCTGAAGCCGTGGTTATTTTGACTGTAAGAAAAGATGGAAAGATACTAAAGCAATCGTTTAAGAAGCGATCTCATGATCCTCTGTTTGATGATTCTGTGCTGAAGGCCGTAGAGAAATCAGACCCTCTCCCCCAATTTCCGCCTGGGTATAAGAAAAGGAATGAAGAGGTTGAAATCAATTTTAGTCTCAAAGATCTTGTTTAGTGGGGGAGTAATCTCCCAGCTACTGATGTGGATTCTGGTTCTCGGGGTTGGTGTCATTTTGGAAGCGAGCGATGCCGAGGCCAAGCTCTACATAGACATAACTTCTCCGTCAATGAGAAGGATATCGATTGCTGTACCCGATTTCAAGTACTTAGGTCACAAGAACGAACACCCAGAACTCGGTAGTAAACTTGCCGGAAGTATATCCAACGATTTTGATCTCAGTGGGTATTTTAGGCCGCTGGACAAAGGCTCCTTTATTGAAGGGCCTGGGGCTGGGATTACCCGTGACAGCATAAATTTTAAGGATTGGTCTGTCATTGGAACCGAACTTCTCCTGAAAGCCGGTTATGAATGCATTGGCCAACAGCTTAAGGTAGAGGCGCGATTATTTGAGGTCTTCTCTGGCAACCAAGTTTATGGAAAAAGGATACTCGGTTTAGTCGAGCAATCACGGTACCTCATGCATCGTCTCGCGAATGACATCCTGTTTGCCTTGACCAGACATCCCGGGCCATTCCTAACCAAGATTGCCTTTGTTGGAACCTCCACCGGTCAAAAAGAGATTTATCTAGCTGACTATGATGGGCACAATCTTAAGCAAATAACCTCCCACCGTACGATTACACTCTCACCCCGGTGTTCTCCTTCAGGGGATCGGATGATTTATACCTCCTTCCGTGATTCGGGCACGGTGCTTTTCATGTATGATATGATCAAGGGAGGGACGAAAAAAATCTCTGATCGAGAGGGCCTGAACATCGCAGCCGCCTGGAGACCGAATGGAAAAGAGCTTGCCCTGACCCTTACCATAAGCGGAAATCCAGATATCTATTTGATTGATACAACAGGAAAAATAGTAAAGCGCCTGACCAAGAATTGGGGAATCGATGTATCTCCAACATTTTCTCCAGACGGGGAAAAGATGGCCTTTGTCTCCAATAGATCAGGCTCACCCCAGATATATATCCTTGATCTCAGAAATGAGCGGGTTGAAAGATTAACCTTTGAAGGAAGCTATAATACCTCGCCTGCATGGTCAAAGCTCGACCGGATTGCTTTTGCTGGTTCCTCAGATGGGCGCTTTGATATCTACACCATTTCGCCAGATGGAGGTGATCTGCGGAGAATCACCCAGGGTCAGGGTAACAATGAAGACCCATGTTGGTCTCCTGACGGACGGTACCTTGCGTTCAGTTCAAACAGAACAGACGGAAATTACCATATTTTTATCTCCAATGCCAATGGAGAAAACCAGAGGCAGGTAACCTTTTTTGCAAATGACCAACTCTCACCTTCTTGGGCTCAACAGGTGAAATGATTACCAATACCTTTTCAGGAAAAATGCCATAGCACATCTAAACACTTGAAATTGTGGTCGAGAAGTGGTATAGGATCACACTTATGAATAATGAGAATGTACTTAGATAACCTAAAACAAGGAGGTAAAGACTCATGAAGAGGAATCTGGTAGTTGCAACACTGGTGGTTTTTGCATTTTCATCCATTTTCTTACTGTCCTCATGTGCTAAGAAGCAGGTGATAACAGAAGAGAAGGCGGTGGAGGCGCCTGCCCCGGAGGTTGCAAAGGTAGAGGAGGAGAAGCCAGCTGTGCCCGCGGCAAAGGAAGAGAAAGTGGAGGAGGCCAAGATTGAAAGGCTCAAGGAACTGGAAGAGGCCAAGAAAGCGGAGGCTGCAATTGACGAGGAAAAGGCTTGGATGGAAAGAAGGGCTGCAAAATTTGAAGCGGAAGCAATCTACTTTGATTTTGATAAGTCTTTCATTAGGCTAGAGTATAGGCCTGTTCTTCAGGAAAAGGCAGCATTTCTGAAGGATTATCCAGATATGCGGGTAAGGATCGAGGGCAACTGTGATGAAAGGGGTACCAACGAGTACAATCTTGCCCTCGGAGAGAGAAGGGGCAGTAGCGCCAAAAACTTTTTCATCTCTCTTGGAATCGCTGCTGACAGAATAGAAACGATTAGCTATGGTGAAGAGAGGCCCCGCAGCCTGGGACATAACGAAGAATCATGGTCCCAGAACAGACGTGATGACTTTGTGCTTGTTCGTTGATAGTTCTCGCAAGGTAGACATCTGGGAGGCAAAGCTGTTTCGGTATACGACTGGATTTTGCTGCCAACCACCGACTTGCCAATAGGCATGTAAAGCACAAGAGAGTCTTGATGCAACACGAGGCACTATAGCCCAAAGGGGCGGTAGAAGGACAAAGGGATGGCTAGCAGATTCATAAGATTACTCATGGTATTTTCGATCCTTGTTTTTTTCCTAACAGCCTGTGCCTCCCAGCAGGATGTTGTTTATCTTCACAAGCAGGTCAATGCCCTCAATAGACAAACCAAGAAAGATTTAGATAGCTTGGGGAAAGCCCTCCAGAAGCTGGAGGAACAAATCAAGGCTAGCGAGGCGCAGCAAAAGGAAATAGAAAAAGGCATAGGAATTACCCTGAAGGGGGATCAGGAGTCTCTGCGGGTCAGCCTTGCCCAACTTGAGGCGGACCTGGTGGAAATGAGGGATACTATTCAAACATTGACCGGCAGGGTTGAAGAGACCGGGCATTTGTTGAAAAGGACAGTAGAGAAGGACACGACCAAGCAGGATGCCCTGGTATCCCAGGTGACACGGCTTTCCTCTACGGTTGAAGACCTTGCAGCAAAGATGGAGCGTCTTGAGCGTCAGGAGAGCTCTGAGACAGCACGCCCCAAAAAGAAGCCTCAGGCGGAAGTGGGAGGTACGCAAGGTGGTGCTCCGCAAACCGAATCAGCCCTCTATGAAAAGACATTGGGATACTATTGGGATGGTAGCTATGATGAGGCTATAGCTGGTTTTAACAAATTTCTTGCCTCGTACCCCAAATCTGACCTGGCAGATAATGCCTATTTCTGGATCGGTGAGTGTCACCGCGCTTTAGAGAAATACGAGGAGGCGATCCTGGCCTATCAGAAGGTCATTAACGACTACCCACAGGGAAATAAGGTTCCCTCAGCTATGCTCCACCAGGCCCTCGCCTTTGAAAAGATTGACGATAAGACCACCGCTACCCTTGTCTATAAGAAACTCCTGAGGAATTTTCCAAAGACCAGAGAGGCAGAGCTCGCCAAAAAAAGACTGAAATAAGATTAGGTACCATTATTCTTTATAGATTAGGTATGGCTTTCTGAACTCAAGGAAGCCTTCCAGTTCTTGGATGTAATCCGCAATTAGTTCTTTGCTTTCTTTTCCCTCTTCTAAGGCAAGCCTTATTGAAGAATCTCCTGAAATGAGATCTATGGGGAACCTCTCGAAATCATATTCATACGGTGGTTTGCGCCAGGTGAATTCGTCCCCATAGGTTTTTTTTATGATTGTGAGTAAGGCAAGTGATGTGCGGTATGGTCTATAGGTAATAGGATCTATTACGTGAATCATAAAGCCTCCACACCGTTCGTTCTTCCATTTGTTGAACGTAGGCCGAAAGTAATACTCCTGCAGATAGCATCCTTCCATGTCTTCAGATGCCAATTGTTTCTTGATAACGAAGGGATTGATAAAGGGTGCACCAAATATCTCGAACGGGCGGCATGTGCCCCTCCCTTCTGAGATATTTGTGCCTTCCCAGATAACCTGTCCCGGATATACCTGAGCGGTTTCTGAAAGGGGCATATTGGGAGAAGGCATGACCCATCGTAGTCCGGTATCCTTCCATAACATGTGCCGAAACCAGCCTTTGAGTGGAAGCACGGTGAGTTCGCAGTCGATCTGAAAGGCATCTATAAATAGGTTTGCCAGCTCCCCCATAGTCATTCCGTGGCGCATGGGAAGTGCGAAAGGGCCCACAAGGGAGTAAAACTCAGGGCGCAAAAGATTTCCCTCTACTATTACTCCGCCCAAAGGATTGGGCCTGTCTAACAAAAGAACTCTCTTTCCTGCCTTGGCAGCTTCTTTGAGACAGAAGAGCATGGTGGAGATAAACGTATATACCCGTGTCCCGACATCTTGTAGATCAATGACAAGAATATCTATTGTATCGAGGAAATGAGATATTCTATCCGTTTTTTTCCCGTACAGGCTAATTGCTGGGATATGTAACGCTGGATCAACGTAATCCTCTGTCTCAACCATATTGTCCTGATCTTCGCCCGTGAATCCATGTTGGGGACCGAAAGTGATCTTAAGCTGTCCAGGGAGGAGTGAAGAGATTACATCCTTTGCATTTTGGAGGTTATGGTCCACAGAGGCTTGGTTAGCTAAGAGCCCTAAGGATTGACCTCTGAATCGTTTCCAATATTCTTGCACGAATTGATCCAAACCTGTTGCAATGTTTGCCATTAAACCCTCTTTGATTAATCATTACCGATGCAGAGCCGGCTCATAGTATACCATAACCTCGTGATTTTTCCGCCTCTTATTGGGTATGGGTATCTCTTTTAAGCAAATGACCCCGGCGCTTCGCTTCAGGGTTATACATGAAAGAAACCCTAATCTATCTTCCTTATGTATTAGACAGGATAAACATGATTAACATGATTTTTTTGTTCTTTTGTCCTTCCCGGACGGAAGGACAAAAACCCAATGCCGCCAAAGGCGGCAAGAGAAGGCTCCGGGGACAAACCAGAGATGAGTACTATGGCACTCCATAGAAAATGCACAACCCAATTTCATCTCTCCCGCGTAGTGGGATTCTTCTTTCTCAGTTTCTTCAGGAAACTGAGAAAAAGAAAAAAAATCCAATAGATCCAGTAAATCCTGTCAGATAAAAAAAGACCATTGATAATCAAGTTTCTTAGGAGTGTTTCCGAAGTACATGGGTTTTGAGAACGGGGGCATCGGCGGTGGGGCGGCCACCAGCACGCCCATACCCTCTATAGACCCGGACGCTACCGGGGGGATTATCATTGACTTTGCTGGTATCCTTGGATAGATTGAATCTCAATGTTTTGTGGTCATGAGGCAATCTCTATGTGAAACAAAACTGTGGGAGCGCAGGAATAGTGGATGATAAAAAAGTCATGGATGCTATCTGGGAAAGGGTAGCCAACGAACCTTTTGCCAGGAAAATGGGGCTCAGGTTGCTCAAAATAGAACCAGGGTATGCACTGGTGGAGATGGATCTTAGGGATGATATGGCAAATATCTTTGATATGATCCATGGAGGGGCCATCTTCTCTTTAATTGATGAGGCCTTTGAGATCTCATGCAACTCTCATGGTACCGTAGCTGTTGCCCTGAGCATGACCGTTACGTATCATAACCCCCCAACAAAGGCAGGGATATTACGGGCGGAATCAAAGGAGGTCTATCGGTCTAGAAAGACGGCAACCTACGATATTAAGGTTACCGAGAACGAAAATATCCTAATAGCATCATGCCAAGCCCTGGCATACAGGAAACAGGAAAAGCTTCCGTTTCTCTGACCAATAGTCACTCTATTGAAATCCCATACCGTTAACTGCTATCTTTCCGGTTTTTTGGTCCACATTGAAGGTGACCGGAGCAAATTGCTCTATTACCCACACATTTGTCAGGAGATGGTCAGTTATGGTTTCGGTTATGAGGGTTGAGCGCCCCTGCGCCAGGGCCATATAAAGGACAAGTTGGTCAGCCAGGTGCACGTCAATAACGCCCTTTGAATCCAAGAAGCTCAAGAACTCATTGCAGGCATCGTCAGCCACTGCTTCGGCCCTTTTTCCCTTTCGCCCCAGTGAAGTAAACCCTCCTGTACTCCCTTCAAATTGAGCAGCAAGGAAAAGGACGGTTCCTTGACCACGAGATGGGGCATCCTCAATTCGGATACAGGGGCTAAGGCCTAAATGGTCAATTCTTCCTAAGGCGTGGTCCCGCTGCCGCTCGGCTATACTCATCGGGAGATTGGAAACAGCGGAAAGTATATGAAGATCGAAGAGCTTACCCCGATCGGAGAGGTGAATTGCGGTTAGGCCCTGTGTATTGTCTATTTTGGATATCACGCTCCCACCTCCCTTTGGATACCACCCCCATTGCTCGATCTCAAAGGAAACCGCTCCACCCATTTTTTTGAGAGTAGGTGCAAAGATTGCCTCAAGGTAGTGAAACGAAGGGCTCCAGGGGACATGGGTACCCCCGGTGACCTTGATTTGGGAGGGGGTCTTTCCAAAAAGTAAAACAGGGATAATGGTGTGTAGCGCTAATCCGGTTGAGCCGGCAGTGCCGATCTGAAAGGAGTAATTCCCTCCTGTTATTACTCCAGGCTCAAACACGAGCTCGCAAGAGTCGACTGTGGCGCCTTCTACTCTGGCCCCGGTAATTCTTGCCAGCGCATGGACACCTGTCAGGTGTTGAGGCCTGAGTCCCGGCTTTTTTCTATTACCTCTGATGTGATGAATATGCAGAGGAACAGCAAAGAGCGCGGAAAGGGTGAGGGCAGTTCTGAGGATCTGACCGCCGCCCTCGCCATACCTGCCATCTATGGTGACCGCTTTGTCGTGTTTCATTGGGAACCGCCATGACCTCCTTAGAAGTTGAATGATCACTCCATACTGTTCATACCAAGACGGGCTGTTGCCTAAACAGCCATGTTAACTTAACTTCTCGGAATTTCTGCAACATATTAAAATTAAAGGAGTTTTTTGAGGCTGTTGCGTACTGCCTCTCACCTGGAATAATGGAATACTGGAATGCCCGCCCCGTTAAATAGTGTGATCATTGAAATATGCTATTATTATTAACCTCAGATTGTCTATAGATATGGCTATTCAGGCATTTTTATTTAACGGGGTAAAGATAATGATCTTACATGCAAGTTTCTCATTTTATTAACTTCCTTTTCAATAGGGTTTTGCCAATAAACCACTGCTGCAGCTTCCCAGAACCCACTATTCCAATGTTCCATTGTTCCAACATTCCAATTGTGAGCGAAGCGAACTAAGTTGTTTATAGATACCATTTTAATAAAAACTGACAAAAGGTCAATTTTCTGTTTTCTCTTGCAAATGCGCACATAAATTCTTAGAAATGAGTTGAACAAAGATGGTTACCCATATTCGATTACGGGAGTTAACAGGCCGTGTATAAGGTTGCCATAGTAGGTGCCGGGGTTGGTGGGTCTTATCTGTCTTATCTTTTAGCAAGAAATGGTGTAGATACCATAATATTTGATTTTAGGGCCCCCCATGAGAAACTGTGCGCCGGTGGGATAACCTATAAGGCCACGGCAAAGTTTCCTGTGCTTGAAGAACTTCCCTGTCCTCGAAAGGTTGTCTGGAAATCGGCTATCATTTCCCCACAAGACAGGATGGTTACGATAGACTTAAGTAAACCATTAACCATATTCAATCGGATTGATCTGGACTCTGCTCTGCTCAGAAAGGCACAAGAGTCAGGCGCTCATTTCAGGAAAGAACGAGTCCGATCATTTGCTCTAGAGGGGGACCGCTGGAGAATCTTTACAGAAAGTGGTGAGTACCGGGCCGACATCCTGGTTGGAGCAGATGGTGCCCTGAGCAGAACGAGGAAAAAATTGCAATCGCCTTTAGAAAAGGGAGAGTACTTCTTTGCCGTAGAGTGTTTCCTGCGCGTGCAAAGGGATTTTGTCGCCTTCAAATTCTATCCTGATCTTGAGGGATATTTATGGGCATTTCCTCGGGTTGATAGCCTGGCCGTTGGTATTGTCGCCAAAGAATGCACCAGGGAAAAGTACAGTGACGTGAAAGAGAAGTTGCTAAGTTTTGTTGAGGCACATTATCCCACACAAAAAAAGGGAATTGCTATACGAGGCGCTTACATTCCCTTCTTTTCCGCCGAGGATCCTCAAGATCAGAGCATTTGTTCTAAGAATTGGGCTTTGATTGGTGATGCTGCCCGGTTTGTGGACCCTATTAGCGGTGAGGGTATGTATTATGCCATATACTCAGCTGAAATTCTTGCTGCATGCATCAAAGAAGACCAGGTACCCCTATATCAGGGATTGTGCAGGAAACATTTCGGTAGGAACTTACTCAAAGCGTCTCAGGGCTTTGACTATATCTACCAAACAGGATTCATTGAAGCCATGGCTGCGCTGGCTGGAAAGAGCACAGCAATACGGCAAATAATATCTGAGATGATCGTTGGTAACATAGATTATCTGACCTGGAAGAGAAGATTGAGAAAGAAGCTTGTCAGGATAGTAGCTGATTTTATGCTCAATGCAGATTTTGCAACAAAAAAGGAGGTGATGACAAATTTCGTTTCATTGAGGTACCCTCGTTAAGGGCCTTATTCCAAACCCAAGATCTCATGACTTTTTGGGCCACAGTTAAAGAGGAGGTCAAAGGCGGAAAGGTTATGGATAAATTCACCCCAGAGCTGGGGATAGATAGGAGAGGGAGGAGTAAAAAAATGCAACTTTATCCCTGCCCTTGAGAAAAGTCCGTGATCCAGATACTTTTTTGCACACACCTGGGCCAGATAGTCGGCTGAGCCCATTTTCCTGCAGATTTCAATGAGAAGTTCATTTCCTTTGCCTCTAATACCCAGATCAGAGAGCGAAACCAGCGACGTATCAATCATTAGGCATTTTTTCAGGTATTGGATGATACTCATATTTACATCTATCAGGTACTCAAATCTTTCTGAAAAGATCTCACTCACGAAATTCAAATGATCTCCGAGATACGGGGCATGGGCATAAGATGTTTTTATGCTGGTTAAGTGTTTTTTCCTCCAGTTCCCCTCAAGGCATAGTTTTACATTCTTGATCGTTTGCAGACCCAACCCCTTCCTCCATACTGGGATAGAAAGCCAGAGGGTTCCCTGTTCGTTTTTGAACCGATTTCTGGTTAGCCAGGTTGTTCTCTGGGGGAATTGGACATCGTCCAAAATGACCATTACGTCGGCGAGATGAGCTTTTAGGAAGAATGCAGGGAAGGGTGCAAAAAAAGGTTGGTACGTGGAGAGGATCATTTATCTTTTCACTCGAGTTTTGTTACCGTGTTGAATTCTGGCAAATTCATCAGGTGTGTTGATATTCAGAAAGGCCCTCTGAGGGGGAACAAATTTGCTGATTTCATCTTGTGTAACATATCTGACTGATATTTGCTCGTAGAAGAGTCTGACCTGATAGCGTTGAGCGTGTATGAGCTCCTTGATGGCACCCAAACAGGACTGGGAGTAGATTGCATGCAGTGGTTCTGGTCCGGAGGCTCCTAAGGGAATCACGGCTGCGTAATTATCTTTAATATCAACCATATACCGAACTAATTGACTGTTGATATAGGGCATATCACAGGCAACAAAGAACCCTGCCTGATCAGACATACTCATCAGCCCCGTATAGATTCCTCCTATGGGACCTAATCCTTTAATGAGGTCCTCAAAGGTAGGGAGCCCGAGATATTCATAGTGGTCCTTTTCATTGGTAATCAGAATGACCTGCCGAAAGATATTTTTCATTTCTGCTGTGACGCGGTCGACCAATCGAATCCCGTCAAGCTCAAGAAAGGCCTTGTTCCGACCATACCGTTTGCTCAATCCGCCGGCCAGTATTACACCGGTGATGTGGCTGTAAAGCCCTTTTTCTTCGGAATTCTTTCCCATAGTAGCCACGTCGTTTCTTACTACCATTGATTTATACACAAATTTCTGTTATTCGTCAAAATACTGGGATCAAACCACTCTACCTTTTCATGAGATTTCTTGCCTCAACATACATGGTAGGCACTGTATTTTCACTGTATCAAAATATCTGAAGCTAACTTATTGACATCAAAGGTGTTTTGTGTCAAACTTATACGGTTATGTCATTTGACAATAAATGCAACGAGGAGAAGAGGAGGAATTGAGTAGAGACGATCTCATACATTTAGAAGGCGTAGTCACCCGGATGTTGGGGGGAGGAACCATGGAAATCGAGTGTGACAAAGACATCAAGGTTACCGCAGTACTTTCCGGTCGAATGAAGAAGCACAAGATCAAGGTAATTGTTGGAGACCGGGTCCAGGTGAGCGTCTCCCCTTATGATACCGACCATGGCCTGATTACCTACCGGCTGAAATAAACTTCCATACCCTTTGGAAGAGGATCCTATCCCTTTCTAGGAAGCACCTATCTCTTCCCGACGTATGATCACTTGCAGCAGAGATTTTTAGCCGATCGCCTGCAGTATAAATCTTCTGTGTCTTTTCCTATTGTCAAAATCTATCAAAACAATCTGTTGCCAGGTGCCGGTAGCCGGCCTATTGGCCACAAAAGGGACCGTTAGAGAGGCTTTGCATATCGCTGATCTAACGTGAGAAAAGCCATTTCCATCACCCCACCTCTGATCATGCTTATATTCTATGGTTTGCGGGATCAGTCTTTCAATGGCTCCTTTCAAATCCTCAATAACACCTGATTCAAATTCGATAGTCGTGACCCCAGCTGTGGAGCCGGGAACAAATATGGTAACAGAGCCTTCGGAGAAGGGTAGTTTTTTCACAAAATTCGTCACCATCGGGGTGATATCATGAACATCACTAAAGCCCCTCGTCTCTATCTCACATTCTCTGGTAACTACTGCCATAACCCGGTCTCCTTATTTAATTGGTTTCCTTTTTCAGGATGACGAGATACCGGCTTCCCCCTGTTTCTGGCAAGCGGTAGGAAATCTTCTTGCTCACCCCGAGATGTAATCCCTCCAGTAATCCTTCGCTATCTTGAATTTCTTTGTTAACCTTTGACCCCTTGAATGTCACTAAAATGCTGCCTTGTGTAAGATAGGGAGAACAAATACTGACAGTTTTTCTGAGGGGAGCCAAGGCGCGTGCAGTTACGACATCATAGGAAGGAAAAAGGCCAGAAGGGGTAGGTCTTTTTTCTGCCCGACCCTCATATGCTGCAATGCCTGTGAGGCTCAGGGTTCTAATCATATCCCTTAAGAAGCTGACCTTCTTTGCCTTTGATTCAAGAAGGTGGACCTCCAACTCCTTTCTTGCGATCTTTAATGGCAACCCTGGAATGCCAGCCCCTGATCCTACATCGAGTACTGTTCCACCTGACGGAAGATATGGGAGTGCAACGAGGGGATCGAGAAGGAGTTTGATCATCATTTCTCTTCTTTCCGATATGCCTGTGAGATTCATGCGCTGGTTCCATAAGCATAGCCCATCCAGGAACAGGGCAAAGAGGGATACTTGTTTTTCTGAAAGCTCAATCCCAAATTCATGGGCACCCTCTCTTAGTAGTTTAAGGTCTTCGATGCTCAAGGTTCTCTGGGTATCTTCAATGAAATGAGTTAATTAGTGATGATCAGCCCAAACCTAGTTCTCAGAATAGTTTTAGGAGGGGCAGTTGTCAAGATAAGACACTAGGTGTCTTCATAACCAAAGATCTTAGAATTTATCCTCCAGACTTCGGGCGGATTAATGTCAGGTTTTACTGTAACGTGAACATGCCATGTCTCACCGCCTGCTTCGCTAGAGGCACAGAGATCGCAGAGGAAAACGTTTTCCTCTTTTCGGCTCAGAGGGCAAAAAAGGAAAGACCTAACGCTTTGCGCGAGTTGTTTAAATCTATCACAGCTTGCCCGAAGGGCATAACCAAAAAAAAGGCACCCATACCCTGGACTTTGACGTTACCCTGACCCGAGCCTATATCAGCTTGATTTTTGTGAGGGAAGCAGTTAGATTAAACTCTGCGCATGGAGATAACCATTTATTACAGTTAGTGCCATGAAGATATGTACCTATCCAGATCCTATCCTAAAAAAACAGGCGGAACCGGTTGTCAATATCGATGATGAAATTCAGAATCTCATAGATAACATGGGTAAGGTTATGTATGATGCACCAGGCATAGGTCTCGCTGCAAATCAGGTGGGAGTACCAAAGAGGGTTATTGTTTTTGATATCAACTATAGAGAGAAAGGCAAGGATCTAAATGTATTGATTAATCCTACCATTGTCTTGGCAGAGGACAAGATAGAGTTTGAAGAAGGGTGTCTCAGCGTACCAGACTTTCAGGACAAGATTACCCGGAAAAAATACCTTAAGGTGAAGGGCGTGGACAGGCATGGGAAACTCATTGATATTGAGGCAGAAGATCTGCTCGCCATCTGCATCCAGCATGAGATTGACCACCTGAATGGGAAACTGATACTTGACCATGTGAGTCATCTCAAGAGAAATCTTTATAGGAAAAAGATAGATAAGTTGATGAAAAAGGGCGATAATGGATACGGAAGCCTCTTATGAGTCATTTTCATCAAGGCCCAAGATAATGTTTATGGGAACACCTGAGTTCGCTGTTCCTACCTTAGAAGCCCTCATAAACGAAGGGTACGAAATCGTTGCTGTAGTCACCCAGCCAGACAGACCAAAGGGGAGAGGCCGAAGATTGACCCCTTCACCTGTTAAGGTGCTCGCCGAAGAGAGCAGCCTTGAAATACTCCAGCCAGAAAGGTTAGATGATAGCTTTCTAGAAGCCCTCCTTTCACTGAAACCAGAACTTCTGGTTGTCGTTGCCTTTGGGCAGATAATCCCCGGTAAGGTACTGAGGTCAGTACAGTGGGGAGGAATCAATGTTCATGCGTCGCTTTTGCCTCGATATAGGGGTTCGGCACCAATTCAGTGGGCCGTTATTAACAACGAGAGGGAGACAGGACTTACCACCATGTTTATGGATGAGGGTATGGATACTGGGCCCATGCTTTTGCAGCAGAAGGTGGATATCCTGGAAGGAGAGACAGCAGGTGAGTTGCATGATAGGCTTTCTTCTTTGGCACCTGGATTGCTCGTAAAGACCCTGGAGGGGCTGGCGGACGGAAGCGTTACAAAGAAAAAGCAGGATGATTCGCTTGCAACCTATGCCTCAAAGCTTACCAAGGAACAGGGCATGTTAGACTGGTCATGGCCGGCAGAACGTGTCTGCGGGCTAATCAGGGGTTTGGATCCCTGGCCAGGGGCCTTTACTTATCATAACAAAACAATGCTGAAACTCTACGGATGTTCCCTTGCGAGTCCTGCACAAACCGGTTTGGTGCCAGGCCGGATAAGGGGTTTGACTCAGGGAGGCCTGGAGATAGAAACCGGCAAAGGGGTAGTGAGTGTTCGAGAGATACAGACACCAGGAAAGAAGCGACTGCCAGCCCAGGAATATATGAGGGGAAGCCAGTTGAGTTTGGGAAGTATTTTAAGCAACCAGAAATAAGTGGTTTGCCCTGTTACGATACATGCAGGGCCTTCCTATTGTTCTCCTGTTTTTTCGATCCAAGGAAGCTGCGCTAAGTCCACGTTTCCCCCCGAAAGAATGATCCCGATGCGTTTTCCAGAGAACTGAGGGGATTTGGGCAACAATGCCCCGAGGGTTACTGCGGCTGAAGGCTCCGCGATTATCTTCATCCTCTCCCAAATGAGGTGCATCGCCGTCACGATATCCTCTTCACTCACGGTAACGATATCTCTGACATGCTTTCTTATGAGAGGAAATGTGAGGTCACCAAGGGATGTGCGGAGCCCGTCTGCTATGGTATCAGGATTATCTGAAGGAATGATTCTGCCAGCGCGAAAAGAACGATATGCATCATTAGCCCTTTCAGGCTCTGCAGCGATCACCTGGGTCTTTGGTGAAAGTGCGGAAACCGTAAGAGCGGTTCCACTCAGCAACCCACCTCCGCCCACCGGGGTCATCACGATATCAAGCTCTGGAACCTCTTGGCAGAATTCCAGCGCAGCAGTCCCTTGCCCCGAAATCACCCGATAGTCATTATAGGGATGGATAAACACGGCACCGGTACGGTCGACTACTTCAGCCAAACCCTCCTCCCGGGCAGCAAGGGTTGGTTTGCAGAAAATGATCTCGCCGCCATACTCAGCTACGGCATCCTGTTTTACCTGGGGGGCGTTTTCAGGCATCACCACATATGCCTTAATCCCTCGCCAGCGGGCAGCAAGGGCCAAAGCAGCCCCATGGTTGCCTGATGAGTGTGTAGCCACCCCGTGCAGAGCCTCTTCATTTCTGAGGGTAAAAACCGCATTAGTTGCCCCCCGAATCTTAAAGGCGCCGGCCTTCTGAAAGTTTTCACACTTAAAGAATATCTCCGCTTTGCACATCTGGTTAAGGCTAGCACAGGTCTGAACAGGGGTGCAATGCACAAAAGGCTTGATTCTTTCAGCAGCCTCTCTCACCTGTTTTATCGTTGGTTCACTTGTCATTCAACCCTGGATCGTTATTGATTCACCCTTCCTTTGACAGGCGGCGTGCAATTTCAAAAGCAGCGGCAATTCGGATAGTCTTTACATTTGAGATACCCTTAAATGCTGAGAATTTTTCCAAAGGCTGGTTCGCCATTCCTTTGAAGGAGCCGAAGTTGGCGAGGATCTCTTCCGCAATCTTTTCCGCAGGTCTGCCTTTGATGCCAGAGGAGATCAAAATAGCGAGAAGCTCGCTATCTGAAAGGCTTTCTGGCCCGAGTTCCCTGAGTTTACCTCCAGGATGCCGCCACGTTTGAGTTGCCGAATTCATTTTTTACCCCCAAGCCTAGTTTTTTCTCTGTTTTTCCACCCACCTGTTAATATCCTCTTTTTTGAAGCGCCATTGGCTGGCTATTTTCAGGGCCGGAATTTTACCCCTTTCCACCATCTTATATAAAGTGGGTTTACTTATTTTCAGATATCTTGAAAGTTCTTCAAGGGTTATGAGTTCTTCCATTTCCAGGATTCCACAATATTATTTCGTATCATTTCTATTGATTAATACTTATTAACATTAATCTCTGTTAGAAGTCAAGGAGAATTGCTTGAAACAAATCCCCAGGATTTGGCACCGATCAAAGCACGTGGGGTATTTATTAGGGAAGCTTTGGTGCGTAGGAAATTTTTTGACGGGTTTTTCCTGTTATGTTATAGAATAAAACGTTGGAGGGATGTCCGAGTGGTCGAAGGAGGCGGTCTTGAAAACCGTTGTCCCGAAAGGGACCGTGGGTTCGAATCCTACTCCCTCCGCCAGGAAATTTGGCATTGCCAAATTTCACGAGTGGCTCGTAGCAAGAAGGTCTTTAGACCGGAAAGACCTGCCCGGCATGCGAGTCCGCAAGGCGAGGCGGGCGGGCAGGGAAGGTCAGGACATAAATAATACACAGAAATCATGTAAATCTTGTTAATCCTGTCAAAAAAATTTTGCGGAGAGATGGCCGAGTTGGCTGAAGGCGCTCGCCTGCTAAGTGAGTGTGGGGCGAAAGTTCCACCGAGGGTTCGAATCCCTCTCTCTCCGCCACCATACTTCATATTCTCCTTTATCACGTTTCTTTAATTCTTCGCCAGGTTGTCCCATCTCTTGTGTCAGTCACCTCAACCCTTAGTCTTTTGAGCTCATCTCTCAAGTGATCAGCCCGTGCCCAATCCTTTTTCTGCCGAGCGGCGGCCCTTTCCCTTATTAATTCCTCTATTTGTTGAGAGGGTTCTGGTTCTCCTAGATCCATGATCATGAGCACTGAATTAAGCCCGGAGAGAATATCCTCGATCTTTGTGCGATCCGAGAGATCTAGACCCTGAAAATCCATGATACGATTGATGCTGTGGATAAAGTCAAAGAGTGCTGCCAGGGCCTGCGAGATATTCAGATCGTCATCCATTGCCCCTACAAACTTCTGTTTGAGATCATAGATCAATTGATCGATTTCATCTATGACCGGCCCTTTATGGCAGGTGCGGAGTTTGTCAACGAACCTGTCTAAGCGGGACACGGTTTTTTTTGCCACATCAAGCTTTGACCAGGAAAAATCCATTGCCTTGCGGTAGTGCATACTGATAAGCCAGAATCGAACTTCCCTTCCGGTATATCCCCTATTGAAGACGTCTCTGAGGGTGAGTGGCTTTTCTTGGGGTATTTCAGGATGGTTTTTTTCTTTTACCAGTTCACTGTGAACCCAGTAGTTGGCTAATGGCTTGCCGGTAAGGGCCTCTGATATAGCTATATCATTTTCATGGTGTGGAAAGATGAGATCCATGCTTCCGGTCTGTATGTCAAAGGTCTCCCCAAAAGATTTCATAGCCACGGCAGCACACTCTATGTGCCAGCTGGGTCGGACATTGCCCCACCTCGTGGGAAAGAAGATTCCTCTTTTGAGTTCATGCAATCTTGACCTCTTAAGCAGGGTAAAGTCTCGTGGGTTGTCTTTTTCATATTGATCGAGGTCAACTGTTTTCCCGACCCTCATTTTATCTAAATCAACCCTGGAAAGTTTACCATAGTGCTGAAACCGGGAAATGTCGAAATACACAGAGCGTAACCGCTCATAGGCGAAGCCCTTTTCTAAGAGTCTTTGAGTGATATCTATCATTTCCTCAACATGCTGACTAACCAAAGGGTAACTGGTTGCCCTTTTGATTCTCAGGGCATCCATATCATTCAAGAATTCTCTGTAGTATTTCTCGGTAAAGGTTTTTACGTCCTCACCTGCAGCCTCAGCTCCCTGAATTGTCCTGTCATCCAGGTCGGTTATGTTCATGATATGGGTTACCGTAAAACCCTTGAACTCAAGGTACCGTCTCAATAGATCAGCGACCCCGTACCTCCTGCAATCGGCAAGGCCGATGAATCTTGATACGGTTGGTCCACATGAATACACAGACACTGCGTTCTCATTGATGGGAATAAAGGCATCTTTTTGCCTGGTCATGGTATTGAAGAGGATGATGCCAGTCTTCTTTCTGTCCATAAAGAGCGTGGTACTCAGGTATCGTTCTCCACCGTCAGGCAAGATCACTACGAGCAGGCCTTCTTCTATTTCCTGGGCTATTTTGAGAGCAGCGGCCATGGCTGCTCCAGAGCTCATGCCCGCGAATATCCCCTCTTCCTTGGCAAGCCGCCGTGTCATCTCAAAGGCCTCTGCATCTTCAATATAGACAATGCGATCCAGGAGGTTCTTATCGAATATTTCAGGTTGATAAGATTCCTTCATATTTTTCATTCCCTGGATACTGTGACCCAGATATGGTTCGACCCCGACTACCTCGATTCTTGGATTGAGTTCCTTGAGTTTTCTGGAAACACCCATTGCCGTGCCGGTAGTGCCCATAGCAGTCACCACCATGGTCACTTTTCCTTCAGTCTGTTCCCAAATCTCAAGGGCAGTTCCGTCATAATGGGCCTTCCAGTTGCTTTCATTGTTGAACTGGTCTGCCAGCCAGTATTTGTCTGGCTCTTCTCTGACCAGACTATACACCTCTTCAATAGCACCATCGGTGCCGAGACGGGAGGAGGTATACCTGAGATCTGCCCCTAGTGCCTTTAGAATTCTCTTCCTTTCCTCACTCACTGAATCAGACATGGTGAGCAACACCCGGTAACCCTTAATAGCAGCCACAAGGGCAAGGCCTATTCCGGTGTTACCGCTCGTGGCCTCAACAATGACCTTATCCTTGGTCAAGTTGCCACTGTTCTCTGCCTCTTCAATCATGGAAAGAGCTATTCTATCTTTCACTGACCCCCCAGGATTGAAAGACTCAAGTTTGGCAACCATGGTAACCTTGTCCTTACTGGTAAGATGCCGTATAGGAACAATAGGTGTGTTTCCAATTGTATCGAGTATGTTGTTGTATTTTTTGCTCACCGTGGTCTCTTGGCCCTAAACAGGGTTATTCCTGAGTGGTTATCTTTAATACAAATGATGGAGCAAAGCAATCAAATAGGAGTTGGCTTTATGGGTCTGACGGGTTGGCGGTTGGAGGTGAGCCTGCACGTTTTTTTCGTTTGATCCCAGATTTCGGGATCTTACCGTCCATAGGGGCAGACCTTGATACAAATGCCACAAATGGGAGCACCTACATTGGAAAGGCCTTTGAATTCACCGTCAAGCTTTTCTGCACACCGGGAAAAATAAAGGGCCTCGTCTCTACTTCTGTAGTGGTCTTTGGTCGTCACCCCCTTTATTGCCCCTGCCGGACAGGCATCCTTGCATTTTGTACAGTCTCCACAACGATTTTCTATAGGGCCATCTGGGTTGAGTGGGGCATCGGTAAGGATCGTGGCCAGTCTGATACGAGGACCATAATCGGGGTTCACCAGAAGCAGGCTTTTGCCTTGCCACCCCAGCCCAGCCATCCGACCGACAGCCTTATGGGTGATGCCGCCATACCAATTTTCCCTATCCAAAACCTGGGATGCAGGAATAGGTAAACTATTAAACCCATCCCTGTTGAGGAGATTGGCAGTGTGAAAGGCAATTTCGTCAAGCATCCTGTTCGCAGACTGATAAACAGAAGCGTAAAGGGGCGTAGGTCGGTCACCGATCTGTTCAAACACAGCCTTGGGAAGCCTGAGAGCAATAGAAAGTGCCCTTTGGAAAGAATTGAGGAGGTCTGGCGGATCTAATTTGAGTTGTTTTAATGGCTCAGTATCTGCCACACCCGTAAGATCTGCACCTAAGTTTTTGATTTTACCTTTTACCTCTTCGGTATAGCCATCAACCTCTTGATTTCTTGTCATTTTTGAAACCTCCTTTGAGCTCAATAGATACCAGCCTCACAACCAGCAGCGATAACCTTTCCCAACTCCTCACAGCGACTTAAAATAGCCTCATCAATATCTCCTCTGGCTATGACTGGCTCATATATCTTTTTCAACTGGTAGCCTACACAGATTCTTTCAATGCTGGTCAAGGCCCCCAAACCGTCATTTCCGGCCGAGATGAATACGACGTAGGGTTTCTTGAAGATTTCCTTCCTTCCCCGGGCCTGGTAGTATGTCCGGTCAAAAAGATCCTTTATGGCACCAGCCATGTAGCCGAAATACTCAGGCGAGCCAAATGCCAGCCCGTCACTATTAAGGAGATCATCAAGGGTGGTTTCCCTTGCCTCTTTCAGGATAGTACTTATGTTCTCTATGGACTTTGCCCCTTTGGCAACGGCCTGCGCCATTGTTTTGGTTCTGCCTGTTTGAGAGTGATAAACAATCAAGATTGTGACCACAAAAAGAATTCCCTTCAGGTATTTTGATAAGGTAACGCCACTTTTGGCTGAGTGGGCCTTTTAATCAAATACCTCTTTAGATATCTCCTGGTATTCTTCATAAACCTCACTTCCAAAACAGACAAAGAAGACCTTGTTAATTGACTCGTCGGTTTGAAGAAAGGATTTTGTTTCTGTCAATGCAATATTTACTGCCCTTTCGAGTGGAAAACGGTAGGCGCCGGTGCTTATGGATGGAAAGGCAAGGGTCGCTGCACCGATCTCTGCTGCTGCCTTAAAGCTATTTTTATAGCAGCTTGCCAGCAGCCGATCCTCATCCCTGTTCCCGCCAGACCAGATTGGACCTACAGTGTGAATAACCCATTTGGCAGGCAATCGATACCCCTTTGAAACGCGGGCCTCACCCGTTGGGCAGCCACCTATTGTTCTCGTTTCAGCTAGAAGCTCTGGACCAGCAGCCCTGTGTATGGCGCCATCAACGCCCCCGCCACCTAAAAGTGAGGTGTTAGCAGCGTTGACAATGGCATCGACTTCCATCTTGGTAATATCTGCCTCGAGGATTTCTATTCTATCCTTTAACGTTTTATCCATGGATCCCTCCCAGTTTTTTTACATTTCTTGATTGGAAATATTTTGTTATCGTTCAACGGTATTGGCATGAATAATACTGAATGATACTAATATGTTAAAGGCATGGTGAAGTCAAGAACAAGAGCGCGGAGCTCTTATTAGATTGTAATAGGCCTAAGATTTATTTAAAATGGCCCCATGGTAGCCTTGGGTACATTACAATTGAAGAACTGGCTGGTGATGGCACCAATGTCAGGGAAAACGAATCTTCCCTTTCGCCTGATCATTAAGAAGATGGGGGCTGGCCTCGTTGTTACTGAAATGATCAGTGCAGCAGGTCTTTGCAGGGGGCATGCAAGAACTCATGCCTATTTTCTGAGTCATCCCGCTGAGAGGCCTGTGGCCGCGCAGTTATTTGGAGCTGAACCTGAGGCTATGGCCCTATCGGCCGGTATAGCGGCTGAAAAAGGGATGGATATTGTTGATATCAACATGGGATGTCCGGCAAGAAAGGTGGTTAAGACAGGATCTGGGGTGGCCCTGATGCGGGATCCGAGAAAGGCAGGCAAGATTATTTCTGCGGTGCGACGCGGCACGCCTCTTCCCGTGACCGTAAAGATCAGGGCTGGTTGGTCACCTGCTGAGGCGAATGCACAGGAGATTGCCCAGATAGCCGAAGATAGCGGGGCTGATGGCATCTCGATTCATCCACGCTTTGCTAGTCAGGCATTCTCTGGGAAAGCTGACTGGTCGGTCATTGCAAGCGCAAAGAAGGCCCTCGAAATCCCTGTTATCGGTTGCGGTGATGTAACGGAGCCTTCTTCGGCTTTGAAGATGCGCTCTGTCACAAACTGCGATGGAGTTATGATTGGCAGGGCAGCATTAACTAATCCGTGGATTTTCAAGCAAATTCTCGATATGGAAGAAACGGGGCGTTTTACCGTTCCAGGGCTGGATGAACGGTATCGTTTAGTGATTGAGCATTACTCTCTTCTCGTAGAATACCTTGGAGAGAAACGGGCAACACATATGATGCGGGGCCATTTGCTTTTGTATACAAAAGGACTTCCCCATAGGAGATTTCTTAGGGGGGTTATTTCAGAAATAGATGGGAGAGAGAAGCTAATCTCTGTGGTGGACCGGTATTTTGGATCTATAAGAGAGGAAGATAGCTCGTGAAGGTGAGGCTCGCCAAGACAGCTGGATTTTGCATGGGTGTCAGAAGGGCAATGGAGATCACCCTGTCAGAAGCCAACAAAGGTGATGGAAAGCTATTCACGTATGGACCGCTCATCCACAATCGGCAGGTGCTCGATCTCCTCCGATCCAAAGGAGTTGATGTCAAAGAGGATATTGAAGCGCATGACAAAGGAAGGGTAGTTGTCAGGGCCCATGGTATTACACCCGCTGAGCGAAAGGCGATACAGAGTTCTGATTTCAAGATAATTGACGCCACATGCCCCCGGGTAGCAAAGGTACAAAGAATAATAAAACAATACAATACCAAAGGCTACACCCCGGTTATTTTCGGGGATGCCCATCACCCAGAGGTCATTGGTTTGATGGGATATAGCCAAGGTCAGGGTATCGTTATCAGCTCCGCTGAAGACGTGACAGCACTTCCTGAAGAAAAGAGATTTGTCGTTGTATCCCAAACAACGCAGGATGTAGATGCCTATAAGGAGGTATGTAGTGCCATCAAAGCACGTTTTCCAGAGGCTGTCATATTTGATACGATTTGCGATGAAACATACAGGAGGCAGAAAGAAGTTAGATCACTGGCCGCTCAGGTTGATAGCATGGTGATAGTCGGGGGATACGACAGTGGCAATACGATGCGCCTGTATCAAATAGCACGGTCAACAGGCAAACCTGCTTTTCATATCGAGACGGAGGGGGAGCTCAAAGACTCGTGGTTTTCCTCAGCAGGAACTGTTGGGGTTACAGCAGGTGCGTCAACACCTAACTGGATGATAAAGAAGGTGATCGAGCGACTAAGAACCATGGGCAAGAGGAAGCAGACCTTTGCCAGTTTATTGACAAAGGGATACCAATTTTTGGTTAAGACAAATATCCCTGATGCAGTAGGGGCCTTTTCCCTCACCTATGCTGGACTTATTCTGTATAGAGGAAGTTCCCCTCTCATCTATCCCATGCTAACCATGTTGTATGTTTACGGCATGCACGTTCTCAATCGGTTCCTTGATAAAGAGGCAAGCAGATACAACGATCCTGGTGTCGCCCTTTTCTATGCACAGCACAAAGTGTTTCTCATTGGTACGGCTCTTTCAGGATTAGGTGGGGGGATCATTATTTCACTCTATTTGGGGCTGCCCCAGTTTTTGCTCTTTCTTGCTTTGACTGTCCTTGGCTTAGTTTACAGTGTTCCAATAATACCGTGGAGATTGGGATATCTTGGGCGGTATGCAAAGATAAAGGACCTTCCTGGATCAAAAACCATGGCAGAGGCATTGGCTTGGGGTACCATTAGCTCGCTGCTTCCTATTATCGGATGGCCCCATCCTGTTTGGCCTGGTGTTTTGGCTTCCTTCTTGTTTGTCTCCTCCATGTGTTACGTTCGGTGCGGGCTCTTGGATATCCTCAATATCCAAGGAGATTTGATAGTGGGCAGGGAGACCCTTCCCATTGCCTTGGGAGAGGAAAGGGCGCTCAAGCTTTTGTTATCATCGAACGCTTTTTTTGGTTTACTCCTCCTCCTATCAGCAGTTCTTAAAATAGTCTCAAACCTGGGTTATCCACTCCTTATCTGCTTTCTGAATTCATTTTTTTATCTCACCGCATACCAAAAGGATTGGGTAAGGGGTGGATCTCACTTGCAAGCTCTTGCCGAAGCCAATCTTCTCTTAGCGGGGTTATTTGCCCTCGCCTGGAATATACTCTAGAACATGCCCGAAGTTAGCGTCATAATCCCAACATATAACCGGTCTCAAAAAGTGGCAAGGGCAATCCAATCTGTTCTTGACCAGAGCTTCAGAGACTTGGAAATCATTGTAGTTGACGATGGGTCAACAGATGATACGTATCAGTATCTGGATAGATTTAGATCTTCGATCAAGTATATTCGGCAGCTGAATAACAGGGGAGTATCAGCCGCCCGGAACCGCGGCACAAAGAGCTCCTTTGCACCGTGGATTGCCTTTCTGGACTCTGATGATTATTGGCTCAAGGACAAATTGCAGGTTCAAATGGAGTTTGTTCATCGAAATCCGGGGACCATGGCCTGTCAGACTGATGAAATATGGATAAGAAGGGGTAGACGAGTAAACCCAAAGAGAAGACACAGAAAACCATCAGGGGATATATTTAAGCAGTCTCTCAAGCTTTGTCTGGTGAGCCCGTCAAGCGTCATCTTAAGGAGGTCTGTTTTTGATGAGGTTGGTCTTTTTGACGAAACCCTCCAGGCTGCCGAAGACTATGATCTATGGTTAAGGATATCGTGCAGGTATCCGGTTTACCTCATTGACCGGGCGCTGATTGTCAAGGAAGGAGGACACGCAGATCAGCTCTCGCAACGATTTGCTGGAATGGACCGCTTCAGGATCAGGGCCATTGTTAATCTAATCGATAGCGGAATACTTTCCTCAGATCAAACAGAAGCAGCCCTGGAGGAGCTGTCGATCAAATGTAAGATATTTGGCAATGGATGCATTAAGAGAGGAAGGTGGGAGGAGGGGTACTTTTACCTCTCACTGCCTGAGAGGATTAAAGAAAAGGAAAACATTTCATGGAAACATGTCTGACACTTGAGCGAGATTTCCCCTGCCGAAAGGACCTCGTCAGAGGCTATTTGGTGTCTTTCTCCAGAACTATTTTGTTGTCCACAAAGGAGATCATCTTTATCTGAGCCTCAAGGATTCTCTGGTCTCCAAAGAGGTTTATGATAGTAATCGTGTCGCCTCACACATTCTTTTCTCCTCCTTTGATGATTTCAAGAACTTGATCGATAAGGTGAGGGAGGGGTGCAGCCGATACCCCTGTTATCTTGACCCGCTCCTGGGTCAAGGGGATTAATATCTTTAGAGCCCTGCTTGATGATATGGCTTCGGCCATCTGTGCTGTTACTTCTCCCATCATGGCGTTTGCCATGGTTATAGCCAAGGGGCCAATTATGATATCAACCTCAGGAGCCATTCTTACTATTGCATTTACACCGGTAGCTCCTCGATTCGCGCCCGCCTTCATCATCTGAGAGGTAGCTACCGAGTTAGTGCCTAAGGCAAGTATTTCTATTTCATCGCCAAATGCATCTCTTAGTCTCTTTATGATAGCCCTTCCTATTCCACCCCCCTGCCCGTCCATAACCATTAGTAAGCTCAAAGAAGCCCCCTTTATATGACTATTTGGTATCGTTCAAAAGTGTTGGTATGAACCATACTGCGTACTCGTTCACGTTCTATAATTGGTCATGGCTGTTTTATTTACATCAGTAGTCTATTTTGGACGAGAATGACCGCCAATATTTCTGAACGATACGAAATATTTGGATTGCAACATTGGCAAAACGCGATTATTGTACTAAAAACACGGGAGAATCCAAGACTGTTGATAACTATATAACAGGATCTCCCGATTTAAAAAGTGTTTTTTCTATCCTTGCCAGGAATTAAGGGGCATGTGGACGGTTATCATAATCCTCTTGATAGGCGCATATCTCCTCGGTTCAATTCCCTTTGGTGTCATAATTAGTCGAGCGGTGATACGATTGGATATCACCAAAGTGGGCAGTGGAAACATTGGGGCTACAAACGTTGCTCGCGAGGTTGGTCTCAAATGGGGGGTGATTACCCTTGTGGCCGATGCCTTGAAGGGGTACATTCCTGTGGCGTTAGCCCAGTATATGTTCGGGTCATCAACGGAGACGACCGAGGGTCTCGCGGGAATTGTTGGTGTATTGGCCTTGTTAGGACACCAATACCCCATATACAATCGCTTCAAGGGCGGGAAGGGAATAGCCACCGGTCTGGGGATCCTTTTGGCTCTTTCCCCAATTTCATGTTTGTTCTCAGGAATAATATTTGTTGTGGTAGTCACTCTTTGGGGTTATGTCTCCTTGGGGTCAATACTGGCAGCCCTTACCGTACCGCTCTGGTTGTATATTGTGGGTCATTCAACCTTTTTGATTCTCCTTTCACTCATCATGTCTCTGTTAATCACATTCCGTCATAGAGGAAATATTCAGAGGTTGCTCCGAGGAAATGAAAGAAAGTGGCACAAAGGAGGCTATCTTAACCGATCAACCAAGCGGCCCAGATCCTCATCGGAGTAAAATTCGATAATGATCTTACCTCTTTTACCCTTCCTTTTTATCGCTACCTTGGTTCCCAAGGAGTCTTGGAGATCTTTGGCCAAAGATTCCAGGTAGGTATCTATTTCATTTTTGAGGCCCTTTGATTTTTTGGGAGCTCCAGCCTTTTTCCTCAAGGCCTCTGTCTGGCGAACAGAGAGGGAGTTCTTGACGATGAGGTCCCTCATCACCCGTTGGGCTGCTGGAGAATCAATGCTCACCAAAACCCTTGCATGGCCGGTAGTCAAGCGGCCATCTATAAGATCCTGCTGAATCACAGCGGGGAGTTTCAGGAGCCTTAAAAAATTGGCAATTGTCGACCGATTTTTTCCTATCCTTTTTGAAAGTGCCTCCTGGGTGAGGTCGAACCTGTGCACGAGCTCCTGGTAAGCAAATGCCTCCTCGATAGGGTTCAGATCTTGCCTTTGAATATTTTCGGTCAGGGCTAATTCCAAGGCCTCTGAAGGAGAGACGTCCCTTATCCATGCGGGTATCTTGTCGAGTCCTGCCTTTTGGGCTGCACGCCAGCGCCGCTCACCTGCGATCAGTTGGAACCCATCCTTTGTCTGGCTGACTAGTATGGGTTGGATAACACCTTTTTCCTTGATCGAATTGGCTAGTTCGGTCAATTCAGATTCGCTGAATTGCTGTCTGGCTTGATGCGGATTGGGAGAAATGGACGCAATGGGACAGTAGAAGAAACCCCTATCATCTTCTGAGATAACTGTTTCTGGAAATAGAGCTGACAATCCTCTTCCGAGAGCCTTACGTTTGGCCACCTTTACCTTCTCCTTTTATGATTAATTCCCTTGCGAGTTCCAAATAGCTCTGGGCCCCTTTTGATCGAATATCATATAGAATGATCGGCTTTCCGTAGCTTGATGCTTCACTCAGAGTGACATTGCGGGGAATAACGGTTCGAAAAACAAAGCCTTTGAAATGTTGACGTACCTCATCGGTAACCTGGTGTGATAGATTGTTACGTCTGTCAAACATTGTTAACAGAATGCCGAGCATTATCAATGACGGATTAAGCGTTTTTTTCACCAGCCGGACCGTATTGAGTAACTGGGTTAATCCTTCCATGGCGAAATATTCACACTGAAGGGGTACGAGAAAGAAATCAGCGGCAGTCAAGGCATTCAGTGTGAGAAATCCGAGGGAAGGAGGGCAGTCGATAAATATATAGTCATATTGATCCCTGAGGTCACTCAAGATACCGTGCAAGAGATACTCTTTGTTCTTCATAGAAAAGATCTCCACCTCTGCTCCAAATAGATCAGGATTGGCTCCAATAAGCTTCAGCAGAGGAATGTGTGTATCGAGAATCACCTGGTTCCCGCTATGTTCACCCAATATCAGATCGTAAAGGCTTGGTTTTAGGTCTACTGGGTTTACCCCGAGAGCAGTGGTAGCATTTCCCTGGGGATCGCAATCCACTAAGAGGCACCTTTTTTCAGCGGTAGCCACAGAAGCAGATAAATTAACTGCTGTTGTTGTCTTGCCAACTCCTCCCTTCTGGTTAACAATGGATATTACTGATCCCATAGATCAAAAGAATCTTTCTTAAGTGCTGCCAGCTCATTACCATGAGCAATAATTGTTTCACGTGAAACATTTCCAGGTGCATCTCCAAAAAAGTTCACTGACAAGCCCCCCAAAGGTCTCAGGCTTTGGGGGGCTTGTAACGGTGGTTTTATTACTGGTGCGCCCAGCAGGATTCGAACCTGCGACCTACGGATTCGTAGTCCGTTACTCTATCCAACTGAGCTATGGGCGCATATATAAAACCTAACATGCTCCACCCCAAAAAAGAAAGCATTTTTGCTCAGTTATTTTTCCCAGAGTAAAGATCCACAATCCTCTGAACTATATCCGATGTAGAAGCATGAGGAACAAGGGGTATTCGCCTGACCTCACCTCCTGCTTTTTTGACGAGGTCGGCGCCAACGATTTCATCTTCCACCCAGTCTTCACCTTTAACCAAAACCTGAGGTTGGAGACATTGGATTAAGGCCAGGGGGTCTTCCTCATCAAAGATTACCACACCATCAACAAAACAGAGTGCGGCAAGCAATTCTGCCCTCGCTTGCTCAGGAATCACTGGTCGATCTTCTCCCTTAATGGCTCTCATAGACCTGTCACTGTTTACGCCAACTATGAGGCAGTCTCCGCATTTCTTGGCTTCAGAAAGATAGCGGATATGACCCAGGTGAAGGATGTCAAAACAGCCATTGGTAAAAACCACCTTTTTACCTTCCCCCTTAGCCTTTTCTGCTGCTTCTTGCATTGCCGGTTGATCTTTTATTTTTGACCGGTAGTCTTCCATTCGAGAAACCTTTTCACATACCCGTCTACCATTTGAGCCTGGTTAACCGCAAGGGCGTCAGCGAATGCCTTTAAGAATCCTTTTAAGTACACAAGGGCAGGGAGTTTTTCGAAATGTTCCTCCTCAATATCTTCTAATGTCTGCTTTGGTATATTTGTCTTTCGGTATACCTCTTCCAGAGTCATCTCTCTGGCTAGTCTCACCATCTTAATGTTTTTGCCAGTTACGGATGTATACCCGTTGAAGAGATCGAGGGTACTGTCATAGGCTTGGTTCAGATCTTCTGATCTTTCTTCCTGGATAAGGCTTTCAACGCTTACCTCTTTCAGTTTCCCCTTGGGCACAGCGGTTTCTTCCGATGATGAAAACCCGATTTCTTGAGGAGAAAGCTCCCCCTTTTCCATTAGAATCTGATTGTATTCTTTTCTAAGCTGGCTGTTGGTCAGAATCTTATAAGCGTCAACCAGACGGGCCAGGATTTGTTTCCTTTCCTCTTGTGTGAAGAGTGAATACGTAGGAATCGAATCGTTTGAGTAAATGCTCACAGCTTCATCATATGCAGATTGAACTTCCTCAAAGGAGGCCTTGGGAGAAACACCGAGTAAGTTATAATAATTTTGCTCAGCCAGTCGCTTAATCATTAATCACCGGAGCTTGAGGTCAAAACAGTTAATCAAAGGAGAAACCCAGGTCCAATTGGTATGCAGGTGTTATCTTTTGACTGATTTCATCAATTTCCTTAAATGCCTTAGAATGGGGAAAATACGCCATGAGGGGTTTCATTTGGAGCAACCCTTTCCTAATATTGGCATCATGGCTGACACTTCCCAAGAAATCAATTCGAATTCCAAAGTATTTCCTGGCTACGAGAGCCATCTTTTCACCTATGGCTCTGTCTCTATCCGTTCTTACCTCGTTTATGATTAATTTAATATCTAAGGTTGAGAGATAACTTGCTATGGTATATCCAAGATTCGGTTCGATTTGTTCAATGGCCTCTAGGAGATCAAAAATTGAGTCGAATTTCTGTCCGCTCGTCTGCCTGACCCCTCTATCTATAAGGGATTTCACCAATTTTTGGTTGACCGTTTTTCTTAAATAGCGAAAAAGGAGACTCTTAACAAAACGGTACGTATTCTCAATGGACGTTGGTTCAGGTGATGTGATAAGGATACCGCAGTGGGAAATCAAAAAAAAATCGAGGATATTGAAGGTGGTACCAGGACCCAGATCTATCAAAATGTACTTATACTTAAGCCTCTTGATATTATTCAGAACCTTTGCCTTTTGGCCATAGGAGAGATTGGCAATCCCTATCATATCTTTGGCACCAGAAATGAGTTTGAGATTATTTACCCCTGTCTTGATCACAACACCAGCAATAGTTGGTTTTTTCCTGGTAACAAAGTCGGATAGGCCTATTTTTGGAGGCTCTAGGCCAAAAAAGGTATGGAGATTGGCAGTTCCTAAATCAGCATCTATCAGGAGAACCTCACTTCCTCTATCGGCCAAACAGATCCCTATGCTTGCGGCAATCAGACTCTTGCCTGTTCCTCCTTTTCCTCCACCAATGGCAAATATATGGTTTTCTGCTGCTGATTTTTTTATTAGCCCTTGTTCAACCATTGCCACCCACAGGGATTTTAATCGCTGATACGTTAACAGTTGGTTATAGTGATTGCAACTTTTTTTTAGGATCTTCGATACGTTACTAAGCAGAGCATTTCATTGTTTGCACTGGACATAACCGAGATGGTTCCAGGGTGGTCATGAGGTCTTTTCTCACCAGAAAAGACCTCATGACCATCGCGACATCGCAAACTATTGGTATCGTTCAAAAGTGTTGGTATGAAGCATAGTGAGTAATCGCTCACGTTCTAAAGGAGGTCATAGCTGTTTTTGAAAGGCGATATCTCAAAAAAAATTCCACTGGATCTTGCAGTGGTCACATATGTGGGGTTTACACCTATGAAGCCCTGGGATTCTTTACCTGGTTCATCTAAACCCCACATATGTGACCACATCCCTTGAGGCTTATAGATAGCGCCTTGAGAAAATGGGCATGACCTCATAGAGGTAATTATGGACACGTTCTGTAACCAATATACCATTGAGTAAACACCTTTGAACGATACTAAACTATTTGATGCTCTCAGTAGTAACTCATTTTTGTTGACTGGTCGTTCAATCGACTGTAACCCTGGCCAGCGTTAGACAAATCACAGCTCTAGCCCCGGATCTTTTCAGAGTCTTGGCACATTCGTTCAAGGTGTGCCCCGTGGTAAAGACGTCATCAACCAACAGTATCTCTTTATCCTCTATGATTTCAGGATTCATCACGGAAAAGGCATCTTTTACGTTCTTTCTCCGTTCTTCTTTGCTGAGACCTGTCTGTGCTCTCGTATGTCCCCTTCTTATAAAGGACTGGTAGTCTAAGCGAGTTCCAAGGTCTGAGGAGATCACTCTCGCCAACAGAAGACTTTGGTTGAAACCTCTTGCCCGTAATCGCCGCCTGTGAAGAGGTACGGAAATGGTCAGGGAATCCCTCGAATCAGGTATCCATTCTCGCGTAAAAGTGGACAGCAGCGGCCCAAGTGAGGAAATGAGATGAGTTTCCGACTTATATTTGAACCTGTGTATGGTTTCCATAAGCCGGCCGGTGTATAGATAAGGCGCTCTGACAAGATCAAACCATGGGGTTTTGCGAAGACAATTCTCGCACAGGTGATTTTGCCCAGTTAAGGGAGCGAACGGGAGGCCGCAGATGGTGCACATGGGGTGAGTGACAGGAGAAAGGTCAGCTCGACAATCACTGCATAAATGTTTGGGTGGCGGACGATCTTCATGCGGGGAAAAAAAGCGACCGCAGAAATGGCACCGTGGAGGATAGATAATGTCGATTAGCTGTGAAAGGAACCTCATCAATTTTATTATAGACTATTAGGCCTCTGTTTGAATATAAAAAATGGCGACCAAAGAAATTTGGTCGCCACAAATTTAATAAATATCAATATGGTCTGTGGTTGTTACATCATTCCACCCATGCCACCGCCATATCCACCTCCAGGCGGCATTGGCGGCATTGGAGGTTCCTCCTTCGGCTTCTCAGCTACCAATGCCTCAGTGGTGAGCATGAGGGCAGCCACTGAAGCAGCATTCTGAAGGGCAAAGCGTACCACCTTGGTGGGATCGATGATCCCTGCCTGGACCAGGTCTTCATACTGACCGGT
>CP070673.1:3694598-3705715 GCA_020351915.1 Deltaproteobacteria bacterium | reverse complement strand
AGCTCACTGTTTCTGCCAATTGGAATCTTATAATCTTATGTTCCCCCTTCATCCGCAGGCAGAGCTTTCCGGCCAGAAAGTTATATAATTATTCAAGGCCGTCCCCCTTCTCGAATCGCAAGACCTTCTACTTTTTCTCGCGGCTCTTATAGAACCTAACCAGGTTTAGAACATCCTGAGCCACAAAGCGACCTATGGGCCCTGAACTGTATGCGGCTACCACTATGGTTCTGTCGGGGCGGAGAAGGATGCCAGTAGGTTGAATAATCTTTCTCTCTTTCTCATAGAAAGCTCCGGTCAGCTCGGAAACCGCCTCCGCATCCATCCCATAGGCAACAGGATAAGTGATTCCCAACTTATCTATCAATTCCTTTGTCTTATCCAAGGGGTCAGCTGAACCGGCGACTACCTTGATCTGTTCGGCATCAAAGTCGTTTGCAAACGTTTGGAAGTCCGCTAACTGCTGACTACAAATTGGTCACCAGTGCCCCCGATAGAAGAGAATCGTGCAGTAGCCTTCTCCGATTTCTTGAGGAAGTTTCAGAATCTGTCCAGAAGTCAGGTGCAACTCCAGTTCAGGAAATCGATCACCGCTACCCAATAACTTTGTGCCTCTTCTTGTCTTGGTCCGCTCCTTCTTGAAGTGTCAAGAGCTCATCCTTATCCCACCCCTCTAAATGTCGGAATGGGGTTCAACAATTAAGCTGAAAAGGAGGTGCTATTATGCCCAATGACCATAGGTTAGAAAGGCGTGAAGGTCAAGGGATATGTACCGGGCTTTCCTGCTAACGAAGAGATGCTAAATCGCTTCTCGAAAAAGGATAAACACGAAATAAGAGTGCCGGTTAGGGAAAGTAGCTTATCATATATGAGCACTGCAAGGGGAGTGGATGCTGGCAAAACAGAGGATTTGATCCCTTAAAATGGCAAGAGTAAAGATTTGCCCCGGCTCATGTCAGAGTCAATAGTTGAGGTTTGAGCCCCACCTCACTTTCTGGAGGGTTTATCCGCCGTTTTTTGGCAGACTTGTCCGCCATCTTTCCGGTGGGCCTGCCCTCTGTCAATTCACAATTCAAGATGTGACCCCAGTTCTCATTGATCAACATAGTATCGCATAATACGCTTGCTTTGCGAGGGCTTCGCACATTCCACAAAGCCAATCCTTTCAAAGGTCGAGGGGAACCCCATAAAACTCGATACTGGTGGCACACTGCTGCCCTTTGGGGCTGTGGGATAAGCCTCAACCACCTTGCCACCCTGGTTTCGCACATAGTCGATTGCTGCCACTATGAGTTTCTCGCTCGTCCGGCGTCCTCTATGAGGCTTGGCAATAAAAAAACAGACAATCGACCATACAGGGGTGTCGTCGATTCTCTTCAGAACCCGTGATCGATTGAGCGATGCGTACTGGTCTCGGGGGGCAACAGAACACCAGGCCACAGCCTTTCCGCCTGAGTATCCGAGGATGCCGGGCACATGCCCGGATTCGACAATTGCTTTCATTGCCTGCCGATTGCCCTCACCCTGTTGAGCCTCAAACTCCTTGCGAGACAAACGCCACCACATACACCAGCAGCCACCATATGCTCCCCTGGGTCCGAACAATTCTTCGAAATCAGACCACCGTTCTGCTGTTAAGGGATAAAATTCCATAGGTAACCCTCCTGAAACATGCTGTCTACCATGTATACTATGAAGTCCCTCTTTTTTTCTCAAACACCTTAGCCTGTACGAGCTATATGGGAATCATGGACATGGCGCATTAAGATGACTGTTTAACCATTCAATAGATATGCGCATATACGGATCAGAGCATCAGCAAAACGTGCCCATCTAGGTTTGTGAAGAATAAAGATTTACCCGCCCTAATTTTGGCGGGCCTGATCCCCATTCATTAGCTAAACAACCGAATTCATCATTACAGCTTATCAAAGAAGTTAATTGCGCTTCTCGTGCACTCTGCCTATTATTGACATCACAACAAACGCTAAAAAGCCCAGCACGCAAAGCCACCCCAGCAAGTCCCCAACAATTGAATATATTGTCTTGACTCCCTTGGTTGGAATATCTGCATACATAATACCATCTTCTGTTTTATCAGAATCCATTAGAGCTAAGATCCTCCCGTCATAATCTACCGCGAAAGAAATTCCATTATAAACGGGGCGGACAAAAGAAAAACCATTCTCGATTGATCTTAGAGAATAGAGAAGGCTCGTGCTTTTTGGGAAATCATATGAAGGGCTCAGCATAACGTCTACCTCATTTCTCCCTGCTTGTCTGATGTATGGGGGAAAGCTCATGTCCCTGCATATTGATATTCCAATTCTCCCATAGGGTGTATCTGCCGTCTGAATGACTTCAGGGCCTTTTTTGAATACCCTTGGCTCACCATATTCTCCAAGTCCAAGCAAGTATCTCTTGGTATACTCTATTTCTATTTCCCCCTGATTATTGATGAGTAATTGCTTATTTCCCCCCTTTCCTTCGTTTGGAAAGACCCCGTAAGTTATACTGAAAAATAGATCATTTTCTTTTGCTATTCTTTTGCCCTGCCTTATGAGTTCATTCTCATTTTCTTCGCTGAGGGTTATTGCATGTTCTTGAAATGTAACAATCTTTGCATCATTTGAAGCTGCTCTCTTAGTTAAAGCTCCTATTCTGGACATGGTTTCCCCAAAGGGAGAGAGCGTTTTATTCTTAAAAACCTCTTCCATTGACACCGCCTTTCCATCTTCAGGAATTAGAACAATCGAAGCAATCTTTACAGTATCTGATTCAGGACTTATCAAGGAAGAGGTTTTGATTGCACCGAATAAGAGAATTAGCAGCAAGACAAATGCGAATACTACTGCAGTCTTCTTCACCTTTCCCCAATCAAATTGTTCTTCCCAACAATGATTTATTACTGATGCAAACCAAGAGAACATAAATACAAATGCCCATAATCCTGCTATTGATGCCATTTGGTTGAGTATAAGATTGCCGTATCCAAATGCAGCAAAGATCGCATCTCCATCAAATGGCCCCTCCAGTGAAAATAGAAAAAATATCGCTGTTGTTATTACTGGAAAAGTTAAACTAGACAGTATTCCTTTTTCTTTGAACTTTGGATAAATCAACTTATCAGCGATATAAGGTAATGAAAATAGAAGTGCCAACGACGAACTTCTCACCAGATTTATCATCAACGACATTGACTTATCAGTCACTTCAAATAATCCCCAAAGCGCAATATTCAGACTTAATATAAATCCAAGGAGTGTGAGAAGAATTCCTTTCTTAGTTGTTTGAGTTCTTATAAAACGTAATATAAAAAGAGGCGCGATTATTATGGCTATACCAATGGTGGGGACTATTTCACTTCTCCTCGTAAACATAAATAGCCCAAACCCAAGAAAAAACCATAAAATGGGTAAGTACTTGTGTTTTGTCATTTTGGACCTCCTTATGGTAAGGGCGGGGGGAAAATGAGGGGGGTGGCGGTCGAAAACCGTGACACCTGGTTGATAAATAATGAGCCTACCTTTTAATTACAAGCTCATTGTTGGTCCTTGTCAAGCAGAATTCCATCCCGGCTGTTAAAAGCTCGGTGCAAATAATCCAAACGATCAAGCCATAATATCTTGTGCTTCGCTTCTGCTACTCAAAGTTATAGACTCCTTGCCAAAATCATCAACGCGAAGAGAGTCCAGGTTTCTTTTCGTAATCGAAACAGCAAGGACTTCTATTTTAATTGGTGTAGCGGGGCAGCCTGCTTCAGCTCATGTCTCGTATCGAGCCTTGATCTCAGAAAACTCATGAAGGAAGCTGATAGCTGATGGCTGAATGCTAGAAGGCTAACTTTTGCAAAAGGAAGGTTTCGATCCGCGGAAATTCAGTCAGTTTGTCAAATGTCAAGACCTGACACCCTTCCCTTCACTAATTGTAAGCTTGAAAAACGTCAAACCAGAGCTTACTTGGCCAAACTCTTCGCTCTATTCTCCGCTTCAGAAATGGCCATAAGCACCTTTTCGATCCATCTCGCTCCCTCATCTCCAAGCTTCTCCTCAAGGTGCTTCCGTGCTGCAGGTAGTGCCACCTTACGGAATCTGGCTAATTCTGCCGCAGTTGGGCCATAAATCTCCAGCTTATCGGCAATAAGGGGGAGCAGCTTTTCACTTTCACTTGCCCTGGCGATTCCCCTTCCTGCCGCGATAGCAGTCCTTGCGGAATCAACGATGATCTCCTTTAGCCGGGGGGATAGACTTTGGTACCACCGATCATTGATCACCCAGACGTAGGAGGAGTAGAGGTGGTTCGTAAGCGTTATATACTGCTGAACCTCGTGGAGTTTTCCCAAAATGATTGCCTCGATCGGGTTCATCTGACCATCTACCACGCCATTCTTCAGGCTCGCGTAGAGCTCAGGCCAAGCAATGGGAGTTGGCGAAGTTCCGAGGGCTCGGATGACCTCCATGTGAAGGGGGTTGACGGGATGGCTCAGAGGCCTCATGGTAAGCCCCTTCATATCCTCAAGGGAACGGATTGGCCGCTTCGAGTTGGTAGTCTGGAAGAAACCAGCATATTCCGGAAAACCGAGGACACGAAAGCCTGTCTTTTTCCGGATGTCCTCTGCCATCTCCACACCGAACGAGCTGTCGAAAACATCGTAAGCAACAGCATAGCTTGAATAGGCAAACGGGAGATTGATTATGTCGTAGAGGCTATAGTAAGGAAGCATGATGTAGCAGGAAGCTATGTAGCTTTGGGTTTCTCCCCGCTGCACCTGCTCCATGATCTCCCGCTCATCCCTCCGGGTTCCCGTAGCGCTAATCTCGACCCTGATGGCTCCTCCAGATCCTGTCTCTACTAGGCTCTTGAAGACACGAGCCATGGCGGCCGTATGTGTGTCAAGGGGGTGCGGTCTGAGGTGGGTAAGCTTGAGTTCCTCCGTACCGAAGGCAACGGTTCCCATTATGAAGACACATAAAGATATACCAACACAAAAAAAGATCTTCTTAATCTTAGGTGTAGACATCGGCTATCTCCTTAGAAAGATAGTTTCTTACTTAGGTCAGTTGGTTATTGAAGTTTTGGCACTTAGTTCACAGGGGCTTTGCCTGTTGTGGACGAAGATTGAGGCTCCCAACAGAACAGCCGGGTTCTGCTAGGAGCGAGGTGGGCACATTTTGAGCGGATTCCTCATGGGGAAGTCCCCGAATGAGTGATTAGGTGATGCGAAAAGAAGCTGGGCCTTATCAAACAGTATAAACAATTCCGCGGGAATCAACAAGATTTGTTATTCGGTGGGCAATCGGCTACTGAATAAAGGCGCACCAGGTCCAAAAAAAGGCTCAATTCAGCCGAGATGATTATTTTTTGGAGGGTGGGAGATTTGCGATAAGATGCAAGATGCTGACGGCTGATCGCTGAATGCTAAAATGCTGATTGTGGCACAAGCCAGGTTTGATCCCGGAAAAGGCCAAAAGGAAATATTTGCACCCTTGCCCGCCGTTCTTCTTGTCCGCCGTGTTTGTGGCGGAGTGGAGGGCCTGACCGTCACCGATTCGTTATTTACTTATTTGCGGATGTCCCCCTCTTCACGCTGGGCTTAGAGCCAAGCAAAAAAAGAGATTCTTTTGTAGGGAGAGGTGTTTTCTCTCTTGACTCGCCCTTTAATGGGCGACCCCCTTCTTTTAGAAATAGTCTTAACTATGCATCAAGAGCTCTTCCTATCGGCACCTAGATCGGCGCGTGACACCATGCAACTTCTCCTACTCAGACTATTCCTTTTTTGCATACGCGGGAATCCGGGATGGGGTGATTGACAATTCAGTGAGTCCCGTTTATTATTCTGTATATTATGATTCCGGGGCTAAGGCCCTTGTTCAATTGACGAAATGGGCACAGGAGGAAAGCAACTAATGCCAGAAGATCAGAAACTATTGATGGTCACCATCTCCGGTCCGGACCGGCCCGGAGTCACAGCCGCTCTAACCCAGGTCTTGATAAAGCACAATGTGGAGATTGTGGATATTGAACAGGCATCGCTGCAGAAACTATTGGGACTCTATTTTCTTCTGGATTTGGGCGATGCAAGCGAATCCAAGGACAGCGTCATCAAGGATCTCCTTTTTGAAGCCAGCCAGCTTAACCTTAATTTGAATTTCAAGCTTTTTTCTCCGAGCGAACTGGAAGCGATCAGCCAGCGCAATCTTTATGTCCTCACCCATTTTGGAGGGACAAGGGCTCTGGCCGAGCTCTCCAAGATCCTCGCCGATGAAAACGTGAACATTGAGACCATCGCAACTCTGAACCATCATGGCGCCCGTTCCGTGGAGATGGTCATTAACGTCAACGCGGCCCTAAATCTAAGCCGCCTAAAACAGAGAATCATGGTCAAAAGCCGTGAGTTTAATACGGACCTGGCCCTCCAAAAGATGGAGGCCTATCGCAAGAATAAGCGCCTGATCTTCTTTGACATGGACAGCACGTTGGTGGACATGGAGATTATCGATGAGATGGCCAAGCGAGCGGGTGTTCACAGGGAAGTCGCTCGAATCACAGAAAAGGCCATGCGGGGCGATTTTGACTTTGAGGAGTCCATTATGCAGCGTGTCGCCCTTCTCAAAGGATTAACGGTAGAAGAATTGACCGAGATCAGGGATACCATTCGTCTCTCTGAAGGGGTGGAGGAACTTGTAACGACGCTGAAATGGCTGGGTTATAAGATGGGCGTGGTCACCGGCGGTTTTGATTTCTTCGCAGATCACCTGAAGGAGAAGCTCGGTTTTCACTATGCCTATTCGAATCGCTTGGAATTGAAGAACGGGGCCCTGACCGGGCGGGTGGAAGGAAAAATCATAGACGCTGCCGAGAAAGCGCGCATCGTGAATCAGATTCCCTGCGACGAGGGGATCCTGCTTGATCAAACTGTGGTTGTGGGCGACGGGGCCAACGATGCCCTGATGCTCGGTCAAGCTGGGTTGGGCATAGCCTACAATGCGAAGAAGCGCCTGGACCGGGTGGCCAATGTGGCTCTTGGTAGAGCCCGTATGGCGCATATTTTCCATCTCCTGGGAATCACCGAAGAAGACATCGCAGAGGCTACTCAATGCAAACTAGCATAGCGTAATTTGTGAGATTTTAAGAGATTTTCGGTGAAACCGACACCTGCCCCTCTCGCTGAAAAAACTTCCCAAGTACTTCTGATAGAATTTTTTCGCAATCACCCCGAGCCAAACAAGACCAATGGTAAGGAACACAACCGCCGTGAGAAAACAAGCGAGTAGAATTTCCTTAGAAATGAAGACGCTTCATTGACAAGCCCTATATCATAACTAGACTTCAGGAATAGAAACTTATGACCTTATGAACGTTTTTTCACATGAAAAAAACTAACTGTGGCTTAAGGGGGTATTGACAACACCAAAAGGGATGGCGAGAATAGTATAGGAGAATGCACTAACCTAAGAAATGGAGGCTAAAGATGTCTGCAGAAGCTACCAAAAAGGTTTCCAAGCCTAAGAAGGCTGCAAAATCAAGGGCTCCAGCAAAGAAGAAACCGGCACTGGAATGCGAAATCTGCGGCTATAGAGTGATCGTGGATCAAACGTGCGGCTGTGTTGAAGAGCACACCCTGATCTGCTGTGGTCAACCCATGGACAAGATATAGGCACAGGATCAATTGCACAAATGAACACCTCGATATGGGCCGGACCGTGTCTGGCTCATCGCGAGGTGTTCTTATTTCACAGGACCGCAAGAATAAACCCGGTAAAGCCCGACCTCCAATAGACACTCATGTTCAAGGATCAAGCCCGCGGACGTTCGTAGCTACAAGCGATCGTACCCTTGAGAGCCGTTTTATCAGAGGCCGTCACAAATGAGCCGATGGGAAGTACTGAACGCTTCTCTATGCTACTCGCCACAATATTCAACTCGAAGAAAGTCCAGGTTTCTTTTCGTAATCGAAACAGCAAAGGCTTTTACTTTAGTTGGTGAAACGAGGTGGCCTGCCCCCCAGTCAGAGAGCGTGATTGGGGGAAAGGGAAGGGTTTGGTCTCGAAAAATGGAAAAAGTTAAGATTTGCTCCGGCTTACTTTGTCAATTTACTTTTTTAAGGGCGGCCCCCTTGATTTCAGGTTTGTCAAGAGTAGGCCTCCTTCCTTTCAATAACCAATTAAGCATGCCTGACCCCCTTTATGATGCCCTCGAAACTCGATACCGAGCACCGGTCCTCCTGCGAGGTCAAAAGCCACCTCCTTGGTGGTACAGGTGGATTGTGTCTTGACTTCACTTTTCATCTGTGACCCCGGGCTGACTAATACTTAATTAGTTATGCCTGACCCCATTTACTGATGTCCTTCGTTGAACTGTGTAATCTTTTGCCATTGAGTGGAATTCTATTAACCAATCTTGTGGTAATCCGTTTCATAGTGAAGGAGCTGGTTCTGACACAGCTATTTGAAATAACTGAAGATATCTTGAGCTTTGAATGTGGTATTGATTTTGCTGAAAGTAATAAAAGTCACTCTTCCAGGTGAGCTATTCCTCAAAGCCTAGGAAACCATTCACAATCCGCCGATGGGCAAGGTGTATGTGGCCCTTAAGTGGAACTGAGGTGTGAACATGCAAGACGGAATGACAATGCACGGCTCAAAGTCATTTGCGACGATTCTCCTGATCGTGGTGCTCACCATCTTGGATACCCTTTTCACGCTCGAGCTTGTGAGCAATGGGGCGACGGAGATTAATCCGATCATGTGCTATTATCTCAACCACGGTCCCCTTGTGTTTTTCGCGGTTAAATATGCAGTAACCTGCGCGTCCATCTTGTTGGTCCTCGCCCTCAAGCAGAGCTACAGTCCTAAAACCACGGTCCCCCTTGGAACCTTCCTTACGTTCGCGGTAATCGTCCTAGGCGCAGCCATTTTATGGGAAGTCTACCTCATGTACTTCCGATCTTGAAATGCCCACAGGAAACCCTTCACACTCATCCCTCGACTGCTTCGGTCGGTTATGAATAGCATGATATATCATGCAACATGAATCAGGCCAGACCCATTTTTTTGCACAATTATGGTAGAGTGTTATAGCCTTTAAATTGGCGATAGATGAGAGGATACAAGCCGAGCATCTCTTGGAAATTTTTTCGATATAACAGCGTCACGGATATTGGCCGTATTGGCAAGATATCACCACTGCTACTTGCAGCCCCTGTCAATTTACAGACGGCACACCAGAGCAGCAATTGATGACGGAGTCTATATTGGATAGCCCACTCCAGCTTGCACTTACTCACGCAGTATCTTCACATACAGGTCCATCGGTGTGCCATGGGCTGCAGTACCGATAAAGCAGCCAACTCCTCCGAAAATTATCCAATTGTCTCCCCCTTCATAATGATTCACCCTGATCTTAAAGTAATCAATAAACCCCTCGTTTCCTTCAACCAAATCCCAGGCGTTTAAATACCACCACCCATTAGGATCTTCACCGTCAAAAAAACTACCCTCAACTCGCCAGTTCAAATAAATATCATTGTCATCTTCGGCATCATCATCAAATCCACCATCTGTTGCGCTCCCTGTCCCCTGAGGCCAAATGACCTTACGGCTACCATCAGGGCTTTGTAACTCAAGTTCGATATCCGACACGTAAACATCTGCTATCCTGATCTCATATTCAACAGAAGTTATAGTGGAGCCATCTGGAGCCCCACTCAGATAAACCTCCGACCATGTTCCATAAGGATTTGCATCAGGTATTGTCACGTCCATATAGTTGTTTCCAGATAATTGGCCACACAGCGCATTTGAAGCGGCGAGACCAATACAACAAAACGTCAGAAAAAAGAGACGGAGTGTGTCATTTCCTAATTTCATGAGAGTTTTTCCTTGTATCCACCCATTTCTTTAAAACACTCCAGTACTCTTTTCTTGCAGGCATCCTTACCTCCTGTTTTTTCAGATCTCCTTCCCAGTACAACTAATGGTTTACTTTCTTCTGCGTCTTTCCCTATCATTATCATTAAAATAAGGGACGCGTCCAGATCATAGACATACAGGGCCGTGTCATCAATCATCCTCATGGTGCTTTTCTGGCCCCTTAGATAATAAACATAGCCAAACACTTGTTTTTTGTCCCAAGATCTTCCAGACTTCTGGGTGGTAGTTTGTTCTGGCTTTCATCCGACCAACGATCTCCAACAATGGTTGCTTGTCTTCTACGGAATCAAATAGACAACACCAAGCAGGTATCGATTTCTTAGAGAAACCATTTTCCTGAAAGCCTCTTTTTGAGGCGTATCATTCTGCTCTCTGGCTAGGCATATCAAGAGGATAGCAGTAATAAAGATGGGTCTTGATAAGTTGGGCTCCTGGCAAGAAACCTGCATTTTTAGGGGTCATCAAGCGACCAGTAGAGTCGAGGACGGGCGCGGTTGCCAAAGGCCCCGTTTCCCATCCCCGCTCATCAAACCGGACGTGCGGAGCTACCGCATCCGGCTTTCCGACTGGCTTCACCTCAAGGCACACGACATGGAGCAATCTCACCATCAGATGCCTCGCGAATGCACCTACTGCCACTCTGCCTTCGCTTTGAAGTAAAGCTTTCTCTGGAGAGCCTGAAACATTGTGGGTGTTGATAGGCCCATTGCCAATCACCTCATCTCATCTCCGTCAAAAGCACGCCAGAAGTAAGGGTCCTTCCCTCCACCAGCATTACCCGGCTTTATCGGTACTATGACCCTCTCCGACTCCCGCCCGGACCAATACACGATCGAATTGTTACGGGTCGCGATCCCGCATCCGGGACGGGTCTCCCACGTTGCCCAAGATACCTTCCTGACATGCTGTCCCCATTACCCCGGTGGATCGGAATACGTGCATCTGTCGGTTGCTTCCTTATTCCGCTTCGGCCTTCCCCGAATATTGGGCGGGTCGGCATCCACAACTGTCCTTTCGGGGCCTTCTCAGGGTTCACTCGCGTTACGGCCTGCCAGGTTGCTGCAGTCCTAAAGGCTTACATGTGTCCCCAGAGCTTCAGCAGGAAGGTCTCCCTAACCTACTGTCTGGGTAGCTACCGGAATGAACCGACAATCTCCCGGGCGGAGCTTTCATCCGCTGGCATCT
>CP070673.1:3650283-3694498 GCA_020351915.1 Deltaproteobacteria bacterium | reverse complement strand
TGATCAAGAGCTGTGCAACGGATGTGAAAGATGTGTAAAGATCTGTCCATATGAAGGAGTAGAACTCAAAGACGGAAAGGCAGTATTAAACGAGAGATGTACTGCCTGTGGTGCCTGCCTAGATGCATGTAAGGTAGAGGCAATAAGCTCAGACATAAAAGAGAAGGAGATACCGGATTTCAGTGATAGAAAGGGTGTATGGGTATTTGCAGAACAGAGAGAGGGCGTAATCGGCAGAGTCACTTTCGAGCTCTTAGGCCTCGGGCAATCCCTTGCCAAACAACTTAACCAGGAGTTATCAGCTGTCCTGCTCGGATATGAGGTTGAACATCTCACTGAAGAGCTCAAGGAATTTGGTGCCCAGAACATCTATGTTGCCCAGCATAGACTGCTGACTCATTACCAGACAAATCCCTATGCAAAGGTTATTTCTGAGATCGTATTGGAGCACAAACCGAATATCTTTCTGATTGGTGCGACATCAATTGGCCGTGATCTGGCGCCACGGGTCTCTATGCGGCTTGATCTGGGTCTGACTGCAGACTGCACCGAGCTTACCATAGACCCTGATGATGGCTCGCTCTTGCAAACAAGGCCTGCCTTCGGGGGGAACGTGATGGCCACCATAAAAACCCTCTATAGCAGGCCCCAGATGGCAACAGTCAGACCCGGGGTTATGGAGGCAAAAAGGAAAAATGGTTCATCTCAGTGTAGGATAACCAAAAAAGATGCTCGCCTACTTGATAAAGACACACTGACCAAGGTGCTCGAGGTAGTCAGGGAAAAGAAGAAGGGTGTAAATCTGTGTGACGCTAAGGTGATTGTAGCCGGTGGAAGAGGTATAGGATCGGAGCAGGGGCTGGAATGCCTGTTTTCGCTAGCTGACGTCATAGGAGGGGAGGTGGCCGGAACGCGGATGGTTATCGAAGAGGGGTGGCTGCCGGTAGAAAGGCAGGTAGGCCAAACGGGTCAGACGGTGAGACCAGAGCTCTACATCGCCTGCGGTGTATCGGGTGCCATTCAACACCGGGCCGGTATGTTAAACTCGCGGTATGTGATTGCCATTAATAGGGATGAGAGGGCACCCATCTTTGAGGTAGCTGACTGGGGGATTGTCGGTGATCTCCACGAGGTCGTCCCGACACTCACCAGGGCAATGAAAGCGAGAAAGACGAGGCAGGGGACATGATGGTACGTTCGGATATAGAAGAGCTTTTGCGAAAGGTCATGGCCAGATTTGTGGATGAGGAGGTAATTCCCGTTGCCAGGGAAATTGATGAGAAGGGTGAATTTCCCTTTCACCTCTTCAGAAAGCTCGCCGATATGGGCATACTCGGGATTAGGTACCCCAAGAAAGTTGGGGGCTCAGGAGGAAACACAACTCTCTATTGTATAAGCGTGGAGGAATTGGCGCGGGGACTTATGAGCTTGGCTGCCACCACCGCCATGCAATGCCTTATGGCTACCAATGGCCTCTATCTCTATGGCACCAAGGAGATGCATGAGAAATACCTGCGTCCTGCTTTGATGGGTGAAAAGATTGGGGCCTTTCAGCTTACGGAGCCAGAGGCAGGATCGGATCTTGGCAATGTTCGAACGCGCGCCACGAGAACCAAGAATGGGTGGGTTATCGATGGAATGAAGACATGGTCCACCAGTGGCCCTTATGGCGATTTTCATACGGTCCTCTGTCAGACAGATCCTGATAAAGGGCTAAAGGGACTTATGTTCGTCTTCATTCCCGCAGACACGCCCGGTTTTGCCCACAGCAAGAAATTTGACACCCTGGGTACCAGAACGACGTCGCTGTCCGAGATCTATTTCAACGATTGCCATGTTCCCCCCGAGTATATGCTCGGGGAACTGGGCAGGGGTCTCAATGTTCTGTTGACCATCCTCGCTGAGATCAGGGTCATGACTGCATGTCTGGCCCTGGGCTTACATCGAGCTGCCATGGATGACTCCATTCGCTATTGCAAGGAGCGGGTACAATTTGGTAAACCTATAGCGGAGTATCAGCTCATTCAGGCAAAAATAGCCAATATGGCCGTCAACCTGGAAGCTGGCCACCTCATGTCCTACAAGGTTACCCATCTCATAGACAAGAAGATCCCCTGCTTGAATGAGGCCTCAATGGCCAAGTATTTTGCGACAGAATCCGCATGTTCAGCAGCAGATGAGGCCACCAGGATCTTCGGTGCCTATGGCTATTCTATGGAATACAGTGTGCAGCGATATTACCGGGATAACCGTTTTCTCCTCTATGGTGGGGGGACACACGAGGTACTGCAAACCACTATTGCCAGACAATACCTTCGATGAATAACTTAAGGGCTTCGCCCGCATTGGAGTATTGGAGCAGTGGAATATTGGAGTGATGGGTGAACTTGTCCTGAACTAAGTGAAGGAGAGGAGGAAGAAATTAATATGGTTTTTTTTAAGTTTTTCTTAACCATTACTCCACTATTCCAACGTTCCATTACCCTATGTGGAATGCACAAATTGGTTCTCAATAAAAGCTGTGTGTTTTCAGTGATTTGTAGAAATTCCAATACATAGATTATAAGTGCCTAAGGTTATGGAAAAAGAGGAAATACATTCAACTCAAGGGGATCCTTTCCCAATAAGGAATCTCAAAAAGGAGAATCTCGGAAACCAGGTCTACGACCAGGTGAAAGGAATGATCCTACGGGGTGAGATTTCCCCCGGAACGCGTATCATAGAAAATGAAGTAGCTGATTCAATGGGCATCAGTAGGACGCCTGTCAGGGAAGCGGTACATAAATTGGAAGCCGAGGGATTCCTTAAACCCCTCCCTAAGGGAGGATATGAAGTGAGGGGCTTGACCATATCCGATGTTGAAGAGACCTTTAACATACGGAGCCTCTTGGAGAGCTTTGCTGCACACCTTGCTGCCATAAGACATAGTGATGCAGAACTGATTCCCCTGGAAAAAAAGATAGATGAATTCCAGAGATATCTGGACAGACGCGATTTAAAGAGATTGACACGGGCAAATACCGAGTTTCATGAACTTCTGTATGCCCTGAGCAGGAGCCCGAGATTGATCAAGATGGTAAATAGCCTGAGAGATGAGATCTTCCTCTTTCGGAAGGTCATACTGAATTCAGAGGATATGGCCCGTCTATCAAACAAGGATCATAGAGAGATAATAGAGGCCATAAAGAACAGAGAGACCAAAAAGGCAGAAAAGCTCGTTAGGCAGCACATCTTGAGAGGAAAAGAGTTTGTTCTTGCCGAAATCAGAAAGGGAAATATAAGCGTGCCCAGATATTTCTTTGGAGAAGAAGAGGTAGAGGAGAGCAAGTAATGGCCAGTAAGAAGATCAGGCTTCTTATTGCAAAACCAGGCCTTGACGGTCACGACAGGGGCGCCAAGGTTATGGCCCACGCGTTGCGAGACGCCGGCATGGAAGTGATATACTCAGGCCTCCACCAAACTGTTCCCTCTATAGTGAAAATGGCTATTGAGGAAGACGTAGATGTCATCGGCCTCTCGATTATGTCCGGGGCCCATATACCAATTTCCAAGAAGATAATGGAATTGGTCAAAAAAGAGGGTTTAGATGATATAATTGTTGTAGTAGGTGGAGTGATACCAGCCAAGGATATCCCTGGTCTAAAAGAGATCGGGGTTGCTGGGGTTTTCCCCGGAGGAACACCGTTTGAGGAATCAATAAAGTTTATCAAAGAACACGTACGTAGTGAGTAGCTTATTGAGTTTGTTGTGTCTCTTGAGTTTATTGAGCTCGTTTCAATAAAAACGTCTAAAGAGGTGTTTATTTTAGACACTTACAGAGTTAAGACCCTAAAGACTCAATGAACCCAACAAACACAAAAAACACTACGCAGGGGAGGATCCATGGGAGTAGCCAGATATACAAAAGACGACAAAGATAGGATTAATGATGTTATCCTGCAGTCTGGAATACATATAAAGCCTCTCTACACAGAGGATGATCTTGAGGAGATTGGATTTGACTACCAGAAAGACCTTGGCAATTCTGGACAATATCCCTTTACCCGGGGAATCCATCCGTTGGGATTCAGGAGCCGGGAATGGACAACACGCCAATACTCGGGCTTTGGGACCCCAAAAGAGACCAATGAGCGTTGGAAACTCCTTATATCTCAAGGACAGACCGGGCTGAATGTAGCATTTGATCTCCCCACGCAGATGGGGTATGACTCAGATGACCCTATGGCAGAGGGCGAGGTAGGCCGGGTAGGTATGGCAGTGGATTCTTTGAGGGATTTTGAGATCGCCTTTAAAGACATTGCCCTTGACAGAATTGGTTCTGGCCTGACGATAAATGCTGTTGCCTCAATCATGGTTGCCATGTATCAGGCCGTGGCAGAAAAGTATGGATTCTCCAAACAGGAGATAAGCGCCACCCCCCAGAACGATATCTTAAAGGAGATCGTTGGCAGGGGGGCATGGATATTTCCGGTGGAGCCTGCTGTTCGCTTAATTGGTGATGTTATTGAATACGCCGTAAAGGAGATGCCCAGGGCCAATCCAGTCAGTGTCTGCGGTTACCATATCAGGGAGGCAGGGGCCACCCCGGTTCAGGAGATTGCCTACGCCATACAGATTGCAAATGCATATATAGATAATGTGTTAGATCGAGGCTATCATATTGACGACTTTGTAGCCAGATTCTCATTTAATCTCGATGTATTTGGAAATCTGTGGGAGCAGGTAGCAAAATTTCGAGCAGCAAGAAAGCTCTGGGCAAAAAATATCAAGGAAAAATATGGGGCCAAGAATGACAGATCAATGTTTTTGCGCGGTATGTTTGGCGGAGGTGGGGGAGGCCTCACCAAGGAAGAGCCTGAAAATAACATTGTCAGAAGCGCCTATTACGCCCTGGCTGCAGCCTTAAGCGGCGCTCAAACCATGGCCCTGTGCTCTTACGATGAGGCATATACTATTCCTACCCCTCACTCTGCCTTGATCTCCTTGAGAACGCTGCAACTCTTAATGGATGAGGTAGGCCTCAGGGACACTGTTGATCCTCTGGCAGGTTCCTACTTCATCGAGACCCTTACCAAGCAGATGGAGGAAAAGATTGTCGAGGAGATGGCCAAGATTGATAAGATGGGTGGAATGGTTAAGGCCATTTCAGCGGGCTATATCCAGAAAGAGGTGGCCCGGCAGGCCTATGAGTTTGAAAAAGGTATTCAGACAGGAGAACTAATAAAGATAGGGATCAATAAATATACCGGAGGCAAACAAGGAGAGGTAGAGCTTCATGAATACAGTGATAAGTCGGCCATAGAGCAGATAAAAGACCTTAGGGAATTGAGGAGAACCAGGAACAACCAGGAGGTTGCCCGATCACTGAAGGCATTAGAAAAGGCGACCAGAGACAAAGTAAATGTCATGCCGTATCTCGTGGATTGCTGTAAGGCCTATGCCACTGTTGGTGAGATGACCGGTGTGTTCAGAGATATCTTCGGAGAATTTGTGGAGCCATCGATATTCTAGGAAGAAAAGAAAGGAGGTGAGAATTTAAGTCTGGTGAGGCGATGTGTAACTATTCCCGAAACAATATAAGGAGGCATAAGAGATGAAAAAGAAAAGCTTTTTGAGATTGGCTGTACTCGCAATATCGGTATTATTCCTTGGCAGCCTTCTCCCGACACTATCCGTTGCAGCTCCCATAAAACTCAATTATGCGAACTTTCCGCCAGCGCCTACCTTTCCGTGCGTTCAAATGGAGCGATGGAAAGAGGAGGTTGAGAAGAGAACCGGTGGTAAGGTTGCTATCAAGACCTTTCCTGGTGGGACGTTGCTTGGCGCAAAGAACATGATGGACGGTGTTATTGCGGGGCAGGCCGATATTGGCTGTCTGTGCATGGCTTACCAGCCAGGCAGGTTTATCGTTACCAATGCCACTGCATTACCCGTGGGCTTTCCCGACGCGACCATAGCAAGTTTAACCCTGTGGGACCTCTACAGAAAGCAAAAGCCCGAGGAATTTGCTAAGGTCAAGGTTCTTACCATGTTTACCTGCGCACCGGCCAACATCTATGCCAAGAAACCGGTAAGAAATTTAGAGGATCTTAAGGGTTTGGAGCTCAGGGCATCCGGTGGCGTCGCCCAGTATTTGAAGGTATTAGGTGCGGCCCCTGTTGGTATGCCGCAGTCGGAAACACCTGAAGCACTCCAAAAAGGTGTTGTCCAGGGTGCCGTCTCCTCCCTCGAAACGCTCATGGATTTCAAATATGCTGAGATCTGCAAGTATGTGACCATGATTAATGGACCGGTGTACCCCTTTGCCGTTGTCATGAATATGGAAAAATGGAACTCGCTGCCGAAGGATGTACAAGAGGTTATGGACGGTCTGGGAACGGAGCAGGCCTGGTGGACGGGCAATTATATGGATCAGCACGTAATAAAATCCATTGAATGGTCCAAGAAAAACCACAATATTGAGATTATTAAACTAACGCAAAAGGAGCTGGCGAGGTGGGACAAATTGCTCAAACCAATACCCGATAAGTGGTCTCAGGACGCTAAGGCCAAGGGATTGCCGGCCCGCACAATCTTAAAGGACATAAAGGTAGCCAGGGACTATCATTCCCGATTCTAAGGAGACGAGAAAGTAACAAGGGGTCAGGTCTTGATATTTGACATAGCACCCGAGGATTAAGCGGGACAACCATTTTCCTTTAGGCCCTATGCCCAGGGGCATCATTGGGCAAATCTTATGTCAAATATCAAGACCTGACCCCAAAAAGGCCGATATGGAGCAATTGGATAAGATCAGCAGGTTTCTGAATGAGGTCCTTATTTGGATAGCTGGGGTCTTCCTGGTGACAATGATCCTTTTGACCTGCGCAAACATATTCCTGCGCCTCATCTGGACCCCGATCAGGGGCACCTTTGAGCTCATGGGATTCTTCGGTGCCATCGTCACCGCCTTTGCCCTTGGTTACACGCAGATCAAGAGGGGTCATATAGGAATAGACATAGTGGTGAATCAATTCCCAGAAAACATCCAAAGAATCCTCAGTGCTACCAGTTACTTCATCTGTATGGTTTTCTTTTCCATTGCAGGCTGGCAAATAGCCCGGTGGGCGACAGTTTTGCGAAAAACTGGGGAGATCACAGAAACGCTGAGAATCATTTTCTATCCCTTCACCTATGGAGTTGCCCTTGGCTGCATCATTCTTGCCCTAGTTCTCCTGGTTGATCTTCTGAAAGTGCTCATTCAAGGAAAAGGTGCGTCATAGATGGACTTGGTGGTGGTTGGAATAATTGGAATTGTGCTCCTTCTCCTTGTTCTATTCTTTCTGGGAATGCCTGTGGGCTTTGCTATGGCAGTTGTGGGATTCTGTGGGTTTAGTTATGTCGTTTCCTTCAAGGCGGCCCTTAATATGGCGAGTACTGACCTGTGGTTTACCTTCTCCAAATATGGTCTCACCGTAATACCCCTTTTTGTCTTTATGGGGTATCTTGCATTCAACGCGGGGATAGCTGAAAGGCTTTACAACGCCGCATACAAGTGGGTGGGTCACTGGCCGGGCGGTTTAGCTATCGCCACAATAGGGGCTGACGAACTTTTTGCCGCTATCTGTGGCTCCAATACCGCTACGGCAGCTACGATGGGTGCAATAGCTTTGCCGCAAATGAAAAAATATAAGTATGACACTAGATTAAGCAGCGGCACTGTTGTCACCGGCGGCACCCTTGGTACCGTTATGCCTCCCAGCGTGGTCATCATAGTCATCGGTTTGCAAACAGAACAATCCATAGCCAGGCTTTTTCTTGGAGGCATTTTTCCTGCCATCCTTTTGGGAATGCTCTTCGTGCTTACCATCCTTGTTCTTTGCCGACTCAATCCCACGTTTGGTCCGCCGGGGCCGAAGACAAGTTTCACGGAGAAGATAAAATCCCTCACCGGGGTTATTGAGGCGTTAGCTATATTTGTCCTGGTAATCGGGGGGTTGTTTATTGGTTTCTTTACCCCTACCGAGGCGGGCGCAGTCGGTGTCTTTTTCACCTTCATCGTGGCCCTGCTAGCCCGGAGGCTGACCTGGAACGGCCTCCGCAACTCTATCCTGGAAACACTGAAGATATCGTGTATGGTCTTTGTCCTTGTCACAGGAGCAATAATCTTTGGCCGGTTTCTGGCAGTAACCAGAATACCGTTTATCGTGGCGGACTTTGCCGCCTCGCTTCCGGTATCGCCTTTCGTCATTTTGGCATTCGTGTTGTTTATCTATCTAATAGGCGGCTGTGTTATGGACGCCCTGGGATTTCTAGTGCTTACTATCCCGATCTTCTTCCCCCTAGGGATGGCCCTTGGGTTCAATCCAATATGGTACTCTATAATCTTAACCATGGTGACGACCTTGGGAGCAATCACTCCTCCCGTAGGTGTCAATATATACGTTGTCAAGGCGTTGGCACCAGAAATAGGCCTTGGCACTATTTTTAAAAGTGTAAGCTATTTTTTATTGGCTTGCATTATCTGTATTATTATTTTAATGATTTTTCCTCAAATCGTCTTGGTTATCCCAGGACTAGCATACTAGGGAAGCTTCGCCTTCCCGGCCCGTACCCTGATTCCATCGGGGGACGGGCAAATCCCGACAAGTCGGGACTGCATATTGGATGCTGGATGAAAAACCACAGTAGTGCGAAAAGCTGTCTTTTTACATCTATCCACTATCGAGTATCAAATATCTAAAAACCTAACATAGACGTTAAGATCTTGACCTATGAAGACATCTAACGGGGCTAATCCTCAAGAGAGGTTGAAACATGACAAAGAGCTTCATGCCCACCATTAAAACAGAGAAAGAATTGAAAGATCTCCAACTCAATGGCCTCAAATGGACAGTAAACCATGCTTACCAGGGCTCCGATTTCTACAGAAAAAGATTCGATGAAACCAACGTGAAGCCTGATGACATCCACTCCTTAGATGACATCAAAAGACTGCCATTCACTACAGCTCAGGATCTGCAGGACGGCTATCCCTTTCCTCTCAGGTCAGTTCCGTTTAAAGATATTGTCAGGATTCATGCCTCATCTGGCACAACTGGCAAAAGGAAGGTGTTGTGCTATACGCAGAAGGACATTGACGACTGGGGAGATTTCTTTGCCCGATGTTATGAGATGGCAGGTTTGACTGAAGAGGATCGGGTGCAGATTGCAGTGGGATACGGGGTATGGACAGCCGGTGTTGGCTTTCAGTTGGGTTGTGAGAAGTTTGGCGCCATGGCTATTCCCGCCGGGCCAGGTAATATTGACATGCAGTGCACCTTTCTCATCGATTTTCAGCCGACTGTTTTCTGCTGTACTGCCTCAATGGGTCTGCTTATGGCAGAGGAGGTGGAAAAACGGAACATACGGGATAAAATACATCTCAAAAAGGTTATCTTTGGTTCGGAACGCTCGAGTGAGGCTATGCGAAAACGGATCATAGAGCTTCTGGGTGTAGAACATGTCTTTGATATTCCTGGCATGACAGAGCTATACGGACCTGGCACGGGACTTGATTGTGTCTATCATGAAGGGATCCATTACTGGGCAGACTACTACATCCTTGAGATACTTGATCCTGAGACCCTTGAGGAAATCAAACAAGGAGAAGTCGGAGAGATGGTAGTAACGACCCTCAGAAAGGAGGGTGCGCCTCTTATCAGGTACAGGACGCGGGATCTCACCAGAATTATCCCAAAGGGATGCTCCTGCGGATCACTCCTGCCAATGCACGATGCCCTGCTGGGTAGGTCCGATGATATGTTTATTATCAGGGGGGTTAATATCTATCCCAGCCAAGTAGACACTATCGTTTCTCAAATGCCCGGCGCGGGAAGCGAGTATCAGATCATCCTTGATCGAAAACAAGACGGCAAGGACTATATGTCAGTAAAGGTGGAAAGGGCCAATGGTGCCGATCCATCAGAGGATGAGGAATTGAAACGAAAACTCGAGGACGAGATCAAGAAAAAGATCCTGGTGAGCGGTGCCGTTACCATCGTTGATTACGGAGGTCTCCCCAGATCTGAGAGAAAGAGCAAGCGAGTTTTCGATAACCGGGATAAGTAGTGCAATGCCGATTCGAGCAGGCAACCCAAACCAGGAAGGAGCGTTACCGTGAACAAGTTCGATTACCTGACGCCTAGTTCCCTTGACGAAGCCATCTCCCTTTGCGCGAGCTATGGAGAGCGGGCACGATATATAGCCGGCGGGACCGATGTCATGGTCGAAATCAAGGAGGGTAAGATCAGTCCCCAATGCCTGATCTCCCTAAGACACCTACGTGAGGGCCTCGACCACATTGTTTACGAAAAGGGGGAACTCAAAATCGGCGCTCTGGTTACCCATCGAATGCTTGAGCTCTCTCCGGTCATCAGAAAGGAGTTCCCTATTCTTATTGACGCCGTCGAGAACATCGGTTCTGTTCAGATTCGAAATGTGGCAACCATTGGTGGAAATATTGTCAATGCGGTGCCATCAGCTGATGGTGCAATTCCACTCATCACCCTGGGAGCTCATGTCCGGATCAGAGGGCCCAAAGGGGAGAGAGCCATGGCCCTCGAAGACTTTTTTACCGGCCCTAGGCAAACCCTCTTGGAGAGAGAGGAAATCCTCCTGGAGTTGGTGATTCCGAAACTCCCCCCCCGTACGGGTGGAGCCTACTGGAAGCACACCAGAAGGGCGGCCATGGAATTGCCGATTTTGGGTGTGGCCGTTCAAATCTCTCTAGGTACCGACATGCAAACCTGCACCGAAGCGAGAATCGGCCTCGGCGTTTTGGCCCCAACGCCCATGAGGGCAAAAAAAGCCGAGGCCATCCTCAAAGGGAAGAAGGTGGACGATGAGGTGCTCGAAAAGGCCGGAAAGGCAGCCGCCAACGAATGCAAGGCCAGGGACAGCATACGCGGAAAGGCCTGGTACCGCAAGGACATGGTAGAGGTACTCGTTCAGAGAATGGCAAGGGTAGCGATGGAAAGGGCACGGTAATTAACCGGAGGTGTTCGTGATGAAACAGGTTATCTCTTTTGTGTTGAATGGAGACCAGATGGAGCTCGAAGTAGAGCCTCACTGGACGCTCCTCTACCTTCTCAGAGAACGTCTTGAGCTAACCGGCACCAAGTCAGGGTGTGAGTCAGGAGAATGCGGTGCCTGCACCGTTCTGGTCAACGGCAAGACGATCAATTCATGTATTTTCCCGGTGATGGAGATCCAGGGCACTACGGTTACCACCATCGAGGGGCTGGCCAAACCGGCTGGTGAGCTTCACCCCTTGCAGAGGGCCTTTATCGAGCACGGGGGTGTGCAGTGTGGATACTGTACGCCTGGCATGATCATGGCTGCCAAGGGCCTCTTGGATGAGAATCCCAATCCAACCGAAGACGAGATTCGCCACGCCCTTGCTGGAAACATCTGCCGCTGCACCGGTTATGCACAGATTATTGAGGCAATCAAGGCTGCAATTCAAACCCCTGCCTAGGGATAGGTCATGCCGCCAACAACCGATTAGACAATCATGGAGGTCACCATGGACGTAATAGGTAGTGTTGGAAAGAGGGTTCCCAAGCTGGATGCTGCTGACAAAGTAACAGGAAGAGCTGTGTACATTCAGGATCTCAAGGTGCCGGGGATGCTCTACGGAAAGATCCTGCGGAGTAAATACCCCCATGCTAAGATCATTCGTATTGATACATCAAAGGCAAAGAATCTCATGGGGGTCCGCGCCGTCATTACAGCTGAAGATGTTCCAGAGGTGCGCTTTGGATTTATGAAAGACCAGGCAGCCCTGAAAGCGGGAAAGGTCAGGTCATACCGCGATGAGGTTGCTGCTGTGGCCGCTATTGATCCCGAGATCGCCGAAGAGGCCATCAACTTGATCGAGGTTGAATATGAACCTTTGCCTGGGGTCTTCGACCCGCTGGAGGCCATGAAAGAAGATTCCCCTCTGGTTCATGAGGAGAACAAGGGCAATGTTCTCAGGCTTCCATGGAAACTGGTGGATGGAGATGTGGAGCAAGCCAGAAGGGATTCTGCCTTTGTGGCAGAGGATCGCTTTGAGTTAACCTGGGTTACCCATTGCTGTATGGGAACGGAAGGGGTCGTTGCTGATTTCGACCTGAGAAACAACCTGACCGTATATCGAAATACCCAAATCCCTTACCTTGCCCAAAGGGATTTTAACGACGCCTTGCGGGCAATGGGGCTCAAGGGGAGCAAAGCACGCGTGATCAAGACCACTATTGCCGGAGGATTTGGCAGTAAGCTCGACACATACGCCTTTGAATATATTGCCATCCTGCTGGCCTACATGACACGTAAACCGGTGAAGATTTTGCACAGTCGCGAGGAGGAATTCCGCTACACATCAACGAGGCAGCCAGCCATTGTCGACATTGCTCAAGGATGCGATCAAAACGGAAAGCTTACCTTCAGAGATGTTTCCATGATCCTCGACAATGGCGCCTACACATCCTGGGGAGCAACCACGCCTTCGGTCATGATGATGCCTATATCTTCCCTTTATAAGGTGCCGAATGTCCGCTATGAAGCCAAGTGTGTCTATACCAACAACACTTGGTCTCAGGCTATGAGAGGGTATGGCAACCCCCAGGCCACCTTTGCCATTGACTCTAACATCGATCGGCTTGCTTATGAGGCCGGAATCGATCCCATGGAGTTCCGACTCATCAACGCGAATGAGCCGGGAGAAATCACACCTCAGCGATTCAAGATTACGACGTGCGGCCTGAAGGAGTGTATCCAGGAGGTGGGTAAGAGACTCGACTGGGAGAATCGAATGAAGGGCGGCAGAATCGAAGGCAGAGGTATCGGAATGGCCTCCCTTATTCATGTGGGCGGGGGCGCCAGGGTTTACAAATCGGATGGATGTGGGACCATTGTCAAGGTTGATGACTTTGGAACGGTGAGCGTATTTACTGGAGCCACCGATATCGGACAAGGGGCAGAAACGGTTATCGCCCAGATGGTGGCCGATGAAATCGGTGTCTTGCCTGAGGATGTCAATATTATCAACAACGATACTGATGTCTGCCCCTGGGACGTGGGTGTACATGCGAGCCGGACCACCTTTGTGGCAGGGAACTCCGCCGTGATGGCGGCGCGAAAGGTAAAAGAACAGATGCTGAAAATCGCCGCTGGATACGTAGATCGATGGAAGGACAAAGAGGGGAATAAGCACGAAACCAAGCTGGACGAAGACCCTGCAAACCTCACTATCAACGACCGAATGGTTTACTCCGTTAAGGATACTGAAAAGAAGGTCGCCCTCGGAAAGATTCTCCGCGGGGCACATTACAGCCAGGGCGGAACCATGATTATGGCTGAGCACTTCTACGACCCCGACAACGAGAACCTAGACCGGGAATTCAAGGGGAACCTCTCCAAGACTTACGCATATGGGACACACGGAGTGGAAGTCGAGGTAGATAAGAAGACTGGCAAGGTGAAAATCATCAAATACATAGCAGCCCATGATGTGGGGCGGGCCATCAATCCAATGCTTCTGGAAGGACAGATCTATGGGGCAGCGGCCATGGGTACAGGATATGCCCTAACCGAACAGCTGATCTTGGAAAAGGGAAAGGTGATGAATGCTAACTTCAGAGACTACAAGATACTTACCGCCAAGGACGTGATACCGGTCGAGCCTGTTATTGTGGAAACGATGGATCAGGATGGACCGTATGGCGCCAAGGGTATCGGAGAACCGGGCTGTGTTCCATCGGCCCCGGCTATTGCAAATGCTATTTATGATGCCATCGGCGTCAGGATAAAGAGCCTCCCCATTACCCCCGAGAAGATTGTGGAGGCATTAAGGGGGAAGAAGTAAGAAAACCAAGGCCCTGGGGTGAAACGCAACAGACTTGACTTAGAAATAGTAGCTCCTGGCCCTAACCTTGGACATAGCTGGGCCGCACCGGAGAAAACCAGCCTGAACGAATCCTCTTGAAAGACGCTCGTAGTCTTTTCATGCACCCTCACGGGCCTTTGTGGTATCTTGATGAATCGGGAGGCCGACATTTTCGCTACTGAGGTCCTTTTTCGAGCCCTTAGCCTCTCTTTTCTATCGGTACGTAATCCCTTTCTTTTCGCCCTGTGTAGACCTGACGAGGACGGTGGAGCTTCCAGTTGGGATCCTCGTGACTCTCCTTCCACTGGCTGATCCACCCAGGAAGGCGCCCAATGGCGAACATGACCGGAAACATGTTCAATGGGATACCTATAGACCGCAGAACGATCCCGCTGTAAAAGTCCACATTCGGATAGAGATGGTGTTCAATAAAATAGGGGTCTTTCAAAGCAATCTCTTCCAATTTCTTCGCAATATCGAGGAGGGGATCCTTCCGCTTCAGCTTTTTCAAGACCTTATCGCACATTCTTTTCATGATGCGGGCTCGCGGGTCATAAGTCTTGTAAACCCTGTGACCAAAGCCCATTAAACGGAAGGGATCATTCTTATCTTTTGCCTTGGTCAAAAAAGGGCTCAGATCACCACCACAGTTATATATTTCTTGCAGCATCTCCACAACGGCCTGATTGGCCCCTCCGTGCAAAGGACCCCACAGGGCGGCTATCCCTGCAGAAATGGCTGCATAAAGATTGACGCGAGAGCTTCCCACCAATCGAACAGCTGCTGTAGAACTATTCTGTTCGTGGTCAGCATGGAGGATCCAGAAGACATTAAGGGCCTTTACCACATCATCGTCGAATACATAGGGTTTGACAGGAGAATCAAACATCATATTCAAAAAGTTGGCACAGTACAGCAGGTCATGCCTTGGGTATACTACCTTATGGCCCCTGGAGATCCTGTAGGACATGGCAGCCAAGGTCCTTACCTTGGACAGGAGTCTAGCAACGGTTTTATTTATCTCTTCTTCCTCGGTCCGCTCAGGGATTTCGGGATAAAATGCCCTTAACGCATTTACCATGGACGAGAGAATTCCCATAGGATGGGTTCCTCTGGGATAGTTTTCAAAAAAGGCACGCATATCCTCATGTACGAGGGAATGGTCATTCAGCAGGGCAGAAAAGCGATCCAGCTCTTCCCCGGTGGGCAGGTCACCATTGATTAATAGGTACACGGTCTCCACAAATCTCGAATGCTCTGCCAGCTGTTCCACCGGAATCCCCCGGTACCGCAAAATGCCCTTTTCCCCGTCCATAAAAGTGATGCTGCTCTGGCAACTCCCGGTGTTCGCAAAGCCTGGATCAAGGGTGATGAGACCAGTCTCCTCACGGAGACTGGAAATGTCAATAGCCTTTTCCCCCTCAGATCCTGTCACAATAGGTAATTCATAGGTCGTTCCGTCAACAATCAGTTTGGCGATCTTTTCCATTTCCGGCCCCTTTCCTTTGAATTAAGGTTTGTGTTTATAACAGAATTGCTCCGCACTAGCTACAAAAACAATGCGTCCATCCCATTTCAATCAAAATCTTTTTGCTTTTCGGAGAATAATATGAAAAAAACAGTAGGGTTTTGGATGCAGGATAAACCTTTCCCCCATCAACCTTTATTCTGTACGAGCCTTTTGGAAATGTGGGTGTGATTGACTCTATCCATTTGTGGCTCACTTAGTTGTGACTCGAACGTGCTGATTTTACTGGCTCGAATTGACTGATGCTTAACGGCATACCCAACTATTTATAAGATTATTAGCTATTGCAATCGTCCTTATTGTCTTCCTTTTGGACATGGGGAAAAAGGGGAAATGAAATGGCGTATAAAGATCATATCGCTGGGCAAATTCTAGCTGAGCATCTAACCGAGGGTAAGTTAGTTGCAGGGACAGAGATTGGCATTCGGATTGACCAGACCCTTACCCAGGATGCGACCGGCACCCTCGTTTATCTGGAGTTCATGTCATTGGGGACTGACCGCATACAAACGGATCTCTCGGTCTCATACGTGGATCACAACACCTTGCAGACAGGCTTCGAGAATGCGGATGATCATCTTTTCCTGCAGTCCGCAGCAGCTCGCTACGGAGCCTACTTCTCTCGCCCGGGCAATGGTATTTGCCATCAGGTGCATCTGGAGCGTTTTGGCATGCCCGGACAGACGCTTCTGGGATCAGATAGTCACACGCCCACAGCAGGAGGACTCGGCATGCTGGCAATGGGGGCTGGAGGCATGGACGTAGCCCTTGCTATGGCTGGAGACTCGTTTTTCATGCCGGTGCCCCGGGTTACCCTGATACATTTAACCGGAGAACTGCGGCCTTGGGTGGGAGCAAAGGATGTGATTCTTCACCTTCTAGAAAGGCTTACCGTCAGGGGCGGCCTTGGAAAGATCATTGAGTACGGTGGTCCAGCAGTCAAAAGTCTGAGCGTGCCAGAGAGGGCAACAATCACCAACATGGGGGCTGAAATAGGAGCCTGGACATCTCTTTTTCCCTCAGACGAGGTGACCAAGCAGTTTCTCACCGCCCAGAAAAGGGAAGAAAACTGGACCCCTATCCATGCGCGTGAAGGAGCAGAGTATGACGAGGTAATCGAGATTGACCTTTCTCATCTGGAGCCTCTAGTGGCTTGTCCCCCCAGCCCAGACGCCGTCAAACCGGCGCATACGCTATCCCGTGTAAAAATCAATCAGGTAGCAATCGGCAGCTGCACCAACTCATCCTACCGTGATCTCAAACTGGCAGCCGAGCTTCTGCGGGGCAAAAAGGTGCATCCTCAAGTCAGCCTAATAATTGCACCCGGATCCCGACAGGTATTATCCATGCTGGCTAAAGACGGCAGTCTGGCAGATATGATTGATGCGGGGGCACGGATATTAGAGGTGGCCTGCGGACCCTGCATCGGCATGGGTCAGGCACCTCCCTCTAGTGGAGTCAGTGTGCGTACGTTCAATCGGAATTTTCCAGGCCGAAGCGGCACACCAGACGCAAAGGTTTACCTGGCCGGTCCACAGGTAGCTGCGGCCGCAGCATTAACCGGCCGCCTTGTTCATCCAAGTGAAATAGGAACCCCGCCCACAGTGGAGAGTCCGGAAAACTTCCTTGTAGATGATTCGATGATTATTCCTCCGCCTGCTCATCCGGAAGAGGTTATTATACGCATGGGTCCCAATATCAAGCCTCTGCCGGAGTTGGGGTCAATGCCAGATACGCTGAATCTCAAAGTGTTGCTGAAGGTAAGAGACAATATTACGACCGATGATATTCTGCCGGGAGGAGCGAAGGTGCTGCCGCTTAGGTCTAATCTTCCCGCTGTCTCGCAATTCGTTTTCGCCTCGATATCCCCTGGCTTCGCGGAGAAGGCCAAAACAGCAGCCGGTGTGGCCATTCTGGGAGGAGAGAATTACGGCCAAGGTTCGAGCCGCGAACACGCCGCCCTGGCGCCACGGTACCTCGGGGTCCGCGCAGTACTGGCAAAGTCCTTTGCCCGTCTTCACCGGGCCAACCTTATCAATTTCGGTGTTCTGCCGCTCTTGATCGGAGATGAAGGCTGCGGCCAAATAACGGAGGGTGATGATATCGAGATCTCCGATCTCCATGCGGCATTGACCGAAAGGGATTCTGTGGTCGTCAGGGTCAGGAGCAAGGCCCTTACGTGTGAAGGCAAGCTAGACCTTTCGAAGCAGGAACGGAATATCCTCCTGGCAGGTGGACGCCTGAATTTTCACCGCCGGAAACTGGCGGTGGACGATCAATCATCAAGGGAATAGGGTCTGGGAGAGAAACTGAGAGCATACTATACTGCGGGAGAAATGATATGACGAGTGAGATGAACGAGGCCGAAAAGGCCGGTAAAATAATAGAGTGGGACGCTGATGGGCGGCCTGTGGTGCCGGAGAATCCCATCATTCCCTATATCGAGGGTGACGGGACTGGACCGGATATCTGGGCTGCTGCTCAGCCCGTGTTTGACGTGGCAGTCTATCATGCCTATGGGGGAAAACGCTCTATCATCTGGCATGAATTGCTGGCTGGAGAGAAGGCTCAAAGGGTCTACGGGCCAGACAACCCCTTGCCCGAGCAGACCTTTGAGGATATCGCCCGGTATGGGGTCGCTATCAAAGGCCCCCTGACAACGCCTGTGGCCGGTGGTTTCCGCTCGCTCAATGTGGCGTTGAGGCAGCGATTGGATCTGTATGCCTGTGTGCGGCCGGTACGCTATTTCCCCGGCGTGCCCGCGCCCGTTGTCCATCCCGAGAAGGTTGACGTCGTGATCTTTCGGGAAAATACGGAGGACGTGTATGCCGGGATAGAGTGGGAGGCAGGGTCGCGGGATGCCATAGAGGTGCTCGCAGTGATTAACAAAAAACTGAAAGACTCTGGCAGCCAGTTGGTCTCCCTTGAAAGCGCGGTCGGGGTCAAAACGATGAGCGAGTTCAACTCTAATCGCCTCGTCCGCCGGGCAATTCAATATGCATTGGAGAACGGCTATCCGAGCGTAACCCTCGTTCATAAAGGCAATATCATGAAGTACACAGAAGGTGCGTTTCGCGATTGGGGCTATCAGGTCGCGCGGGGGGAGTTCCCCGAACAAACAATAACCGAAGTGGAACTATACGAGAAGTTTAACGGTCAAATCCAGCCCGCCGTAATCGTCATAAAGGACCGGATCGCAGATGCCATGTTCCAGCAGTTACTATTGCGACCCGAAGAATTCGGGGTGATAGCCACACCCAACCTGAACGGCGATTACCTATCCGATGCGGCGGCAGCCCAGGTGGGCGGTCTGGGAATGGCACCGGGCGCAAATATCGGAGATCGTTGCGCCCTTTTCGAGGCCACCCACGGCTCGGCACCCAAATACGCGGGCCAAGACAGGGTGAATCCCAGCTCTCTCATTCTGTCCGGTGTAGAGATGTTTCGCTTCATGGGGTGGGTTGAAGCCGCTGAGCTGATTATCAAGGCGCTCACTCAAACCTTCGCCCAGAGAACGGTCACCTATGACCTTGCCCGGCAAATTGAAGGCGCTCAGGAGGTCAAGTGCTTGGAGTTTGGCGTGGCGATACAAGAGAATATTAGAAGAATCTCCCGATAAGGAAAACACTGCACCTCACGCTTTTTCGGTTGATTCTGTATTGTTCTTCCCCGCTGCTGCGAGGGAAGCTGAAAAGATAGATTTGATAGACTGGAATCTATTGGAGGAGAGATGGTCTCACCATTTTGAGCCCTGGTGCCGAACCCTCTTGCCCCGGTCATGCCTGCTTTAGAGACTCCCGCAATTTCCTAGTGGCATCCGTATCAACCTTCATGGTGTCAGGATCGATCACGACACCGTAGTTTTCCTGAGCGCCCTTTACGCTCACGTATCCTTCGGCCACGTCACCTTCCACCAGTTCTGGGGCACGATCCAGTGGGTCTCCGTATCCACCACCACCCGCAGCATCCATGATAACCACATCGCCAGGCCTCAATTGGGTCAAGCCATAGGGATTTCCACGCTCACCATTGACCAGGAACTGTGCCCTTGATCCATCCTTTCCACCAAAGAGCCCCTCGGGAGGATAGCGATATCTCCCGGACTGAATTCCAAGATTAACGGGGGGGGTAGGGGCATACTCATCGTCAGGGATCCTAAAGACCACCTGCCGCCCAAGACCGCCCTTCATCTTACCTGGTCCACCAGAATCGATAAGAAGCCCCCTCTTTTCCACAATCAGTGGGGTGTCGTTCTCGAATATTTCGATCGGCGTATTGGCCCCATTGGCAGGGAATATATAATCATACACACCATCATTTATGGAGCTTGCACCCATACCTCCGCCCCTAATAATCACCGAATGCCACGGCTTTCCGTTGTTTCTCTTTCCGTAAAACACATTCATCGTCGCAGGAGTACCACCACTTCCCGCAAGAACTCTATCAGGTACAGCCCCTGCCAATGCCCGGTACACTATCTCAGTAAGAAAATGTCCGATCTGCATTCGCGCGGCAACAGCTACCGGGAACGCACAGTTGATCACGGTGCCTTCGGGTGCCTTCATGGATATGGGCTCTGTGCACCCATCGTTGTTCGGTATGTCAGGGTCAAACATGCTTTTGAGAGCCATAAACACATAGGCGTAGGTGAAATTATACACAACATTGCCACCCCAATCCACCTGGGGAGAGGAACCATCGAGGTCAACCACTATGTCACTTCCGTTCACCTCCACAGCAACCTTAACCACCACATCCTCCTTGCCCTCCATCTGTTCTATAGTCCCTTCTGCCAAATAAACGCCATCAGGGACCTTGTCAATGGCCTCCCTCATACTCGTCTCCGTGCGGCCGATAATCTCGTCCGCCAGATCATCCAGGCCATCCAGGCCATACTCATCAAGCATCTGACATATCTTTTCTGCACACACATGATTTGCTGCTATCTGGGAACGGATGTCGCCGATAACCTCATCAGGGGTGCGAACGTTCCAGCGAATCATTTCAATAACAGCCTCGTTGAGAACATCAGCCTCATAGAGCTTCACGAGCGGTATGAACAGGCCGTCCTCATACACATCGTGGTTGTCAGACGATACGCGTCCACCGATGTCAGAATGATGGAAAACGCAGGCAGTAAAGGCTGTCAATATCTCCTTATGAAAGATGGGGCTCATCACACACACATCATTCAAATGTCCGGCCAGAGCCCATGGATCGTTCGTTATGAACACGTCCCCGGGCTTGTAACTATCTGAAGGCATCTTCTTAACGAGATTCTTGATTCCCAGTGCCATCGCCCCAGATTGGCCAGGGGTTGCGAATGTACCCTGCGCCAACTCTCTTCCTTTCCGGTCAGTAAACATGCAGGTGTAGTCGTGGGCGTCCCTCAGCAGGCTTGAAAACGCCGTCCGCGCAACAGTGCTGTCTGCCTCGTCCACTACGGAAATTAATCTCCGCCAGAGTATCTCTAGGGTTATAGGATCAAACTTTTGTCCCATCGCTATATCTCCTGAATTAGCTGATAGCTCATGGCTCATAGCTGTTAGTGCTATGAGCTGAGAGCTATTTTGTTAAATCTATCCACAAGAACCCGAACTCATCCACAGAAACAGAGGCGTCTTCACCAACAATCACCGTAGATTCCCTTTCCTCAATGATCGCAGGGCCCTGAAATTCAGCTCCCGGGTATAGTTTGTATCGGTCATAAACCGTGTAGGGGATAAAACCCTTGGCGATCCCCGAGTATGCCTGGCGCTCGCGCTTGACCGCATCCATTAAAGAGCCTACTTTCTTCTCCCCCTTCGGCAATCGGAGCAGGCGTTCAGGGAGACTGGCCCTTACCTTGAAGTTTATGAACTCAACTGGAGAGTCAGGATAGGTTCTCCCGTATAGCTTCTCATAAACCTCATCAAAGCGCCTTCGAACCTCTTCCTTTTTCACTTTGGTAAAATCGGTTTCAGGGATAGAGATATTGGTTTCAGAGCCTTGCCCAACAAAGCGAGCATCTACCGATCTCTCAAATCTAATATCTTCCTCTGTGTCCGATTTCTGGAGAGTCCTGGCTCCTTCTGTCTCCATATCTTTAAAGATCTCTTCTATTTCATGAAAATCAGCTGCATCAAGAGCGACCTTGTGGCTCCTAATCAGGTCAAATGCCCTCGGTGCAGTGAAAAAGCCCAGGGCAGACCCCACTCCTGCGTTTGGCGGAACAACTAACCGGGGTGCTCCCAGCTTCTTGGTCAAACCATAGGCGTGTACAGGACCAGCCCCACCAAAGGCGGCCAAAGTCACTACCTTGGGGTTTCCACCCTTTTCTGCAATATGTGTCTTTGCTGCTGCGGCCATCGTCTCATTAATAAGATCGTGTATACCCCATAGAGCCTGTATGAAGGGCACTCCCAAGGGACCAGCAATCTTTTCCTCAATACCTCGCCTGGCAGCCTCCTTGTCGAGCCTCATCTCTCCGCCCAAGAAATAGTTCTCATCAAGGTAGCCCAAAAGCAGATCGGCATCAGTAACTCCAGGTTCACTCCCTCCCCTCCTATAACAAATGGGCCCTGGATCAGCCCCGGAACTCTCCGGTCCGACCTGAAGGGTCCCCATCTTGCTCACCTTGGCAATACTGCCGCCTCCAGCCCCGATCTCCATCAAGTCAACAACCGGCACCTGAATTGTAAGTCCGCTCCCCTTCATAAATCTCTGGACACGACCTACCTCAAAGGTAGGCACTACACCGGCAACTCCCCCCTGAATCAAACAGGACTTGGCAGTGGTCCCTCCCATGTCGAAACAGAACATTTCCGGTATATCGAAAAGTTTTCCGTAGTACTGGCCTGCGATAACAGCCGCTGTTGGGCCCGACTCGATGATCCTGACGGGGAATTCCGCAGCTGTTTCCACGGATGTAATGCCACCGCTGGAAAGCATTATGAAAAGCTTGCCCTCAGAGCCGATGGACTCCAGTCTTTCAGATAGCTTGGTGAGGTACCTGCCAGTCAGAGGCTTGACGTAGGCGTTCGTTACTGTGGTGCTGGTTCTCTCATATTCCCTTATCTGGGGTAATACCTCGTAAGAAATAGAGACCGAAATGTCAGGTGCCTCCTTTTGTATGATTTCCTTTATTTTCAGTTCGTGAGTTGGGTTTTCGAAAGAGTTGAGGAGACAAACGGCAATTGATTCAACCCCCATTTCAATCAATTTCCCTACAACCTCTCTCGCATCCTCTGGGTCAAGAGGCCTTAGTACCGTCCCATCGCTCCTTATCCGCTCATCAACCTCCAACCGAAATCTCCTGGGTACCAATGGTTTGGGAAATTCAGCAAAAATGTCATAGGGAGCATATCGAATCTCCCTGCCAAGTTCCAAGACATCCTTGAAACCCTCGGTGGTAATAAGTCCGGTTTTGGCTCCTTTTCTCTCGATGATGGAATTAATAACCAAGGTAGTGCCATGTATCACTTCATCCAATTGTCTTACAAACCCCGGGCTCTTTTGCTCCAATTCCCGCATTCCCTGTTCCACCGCGTCCGAAGGATCCTGTGGCGTGGTCAAACACTTGTTGATCTTCATCTCGCCTGTTTGATCATTCAACAAAACGAAATCTGTGAAGGTTCCCCCGATATCACACCCTAGCCGGTAGAACTTATCAGACATGGAAACCTCCAGGTTTTTATGGAAATTCAACAGACATACGCTACCAATTTGCCGTGATTTTGTCAATGACATGCGCGTTCCAGACGATCAATGTCAACATCTATTCTTGCCATAGAAATAAGGGGGAAGGCTAAGGAAAGGAGAACCGGTTATTCCCTATGATGAAAAGATCCTGACTGTTGTTTCAACAATTCATCAGCGCTGACTGGGGATTTCGGCAACAGCCTGTAAAGATTTGACCCCCAGCCCATAAGAGACTATGTTAATAATAATGGAAAAACATCAATAAAAGGTATCGATTAACCATGGAAAGCCCATCAGAGACTAGTAAGGTCAAGATCATTCCCATTGGCGGAAGATCACTTCCGGCCGTGAGTCTGGGCACCTCGCCTTTTATCGGGGCTGGTCAGTTTGGAAGTCGAGCGCTTACTTACCGTAGCCTCTTCTTTGACAATCCAGCCAACATGGTCAACCTTATGGTGTATGCGGCCCAGCTTGGTGTGCCGTGTGTGCAGCTTTTGGCGGTAGACCGTATTCTGGATGCCTTTCGGGACTCCAGGGTGCAAAGCGGGGTTGATCTTGCGTGTACCTTGACTGTTGGATTTGGAGACAGGGATTGGGAACTCAACCAGGCATCTGATATAAATCCCCAGCTAGTCTTCCTTCACGCCATGGTCACAGACAGGCTAGATCTTAAAGGCATTGAGAGGTGGTTGAAGGATATCAGGGATCTGGGCCTTGTTCCCGGATGCGTCACCCACAAACCGGCCCGTGTTCTCCCTGTCCTCGTACGATCCGGCCTCGATATAGCGGCATTTATGGTTCCGTTCAATCAAGAAGGTATTTTCATGGATTGCAAACCAGATGCCCTCATAAAGATCCTGGATTCCATTGATCAGCCTGTCATTGCCAAGAAAACCTTGGCTGCGGGTGCGCTTTCGCCCAGTGACAGCCTCCCCTTTATTGCACAGTATACTCAAATACACGGGCTGGCTTTGGGATTGACCTCCCGTGAAGAAATGAAAGAGTCCCTCTCCATTGCCATATCACACTGGCCTAGGTAAACGATACGAAGCTACTTTTTAGGGGGCAAGTGCAAGCCATGGGGTACCCCGCTTTCCAGTTGTGTGTTCCTGACAGTCAACCACCCTGATTTAAAGAGTGAGGCAATCCGTCACGTTGTAAAAATAGGGTGAAAGGGTATGGCCCATTCGATTGATAATTTAATGAAACAGAGGGAGGGTCCGTGCTGAAAGTCAAAGAAGTCGAGGCGAAAAGCCTTCTCAATCGATCAAAAATCTTCGACTACTGCCTCAATCCTTACACCGGCTGCCAAATCAATTGTACCTACTGCTATGCCCGTTTGTTCATGAGACGGTATTCCGGCCATAGCGAGGCCTGGGGTGAGTTCGTCGACGTTAAAGTCAATGCCTTTGAGGTTCTGAAAAAGCAGTTGGACAAGGCCAAGAAGGGAACGGTTTGGATTTCCTCGGTCTGTGATCCCTATCAACCCCTGGAAGCAACGTACTCGTTGACAAGATGTTGTTTGAAGGAGCTGGCGAAAAGACAATTTCCTGTCAATATCCAGACAAAATCAAAACTTGTATTAAGGGATGTGGATATATTTCAAGAATTCGAGACAATCGAGGTGGGACTTACCATAACCACCGATGATGAACGAGTGGCGAGATTATTTGAACCTAGGGCACCCTCTGTAGAAGAGCGGGTGAGGGCATTGGAGATAATTCACTCCTCAGGGATACCGACGTTTGCCTTCGTGGGACCACTTCTCCCGGGAAACCCGGAAAGGCTTGCCGAACGCCTTGAGGGAAAGGTCGACAAGGTTTTCATCGATAAGATGAACTACGTATATTCAGTAAAAGGATTTTATCATCAACTGGGTTTGCAGAGGGAAATGACCGATAGATACTTCCGCGAATACAAAGCAAGGCTTATATACGAATTAGAGAAACGAAACATGAATTTCGAGGTCCTCTTTTAACCTTTCCGTAAGCCCTCCAAATTCCCGAACATACCTTTAGTGAGAGAAGGGACCGGGTATGTCTACTATGGAAACTGCAGCAAAGATAGCACTATCTTTAAGAAAGGGTGCGGACATACCTGAGGCGAAAACACAGAAAGCCTGGCAGGGAGTATAAGATTTACTCTTACACATTCGTCTATGCGACGCTGGATTTCTATAAGATACCGACCACCGCTCCATGGACTCAATCTGTGAAAGCCTCTGGTAGAAAATGATTGGATAGTCCCGCCACGCGGGAGAAAACTGAACGTGCGCTTTGATGAGGGGGAGTTGGAAACAGGCCCAAGGCACGTCGGACTGAGGCGTCATTTCCGAAAGGGATGGCAGTAGCCACCGAAAGCCTAAAGGTACTCCGCCAGCTCTCTACTCTACCCCGTTTTGCTGTCTCTCATTGACCCACCATTACGGACCAGCCCTTGCCCATGACATACGAGGTGCCGCCGCTACTCCCCCCGCCGATGCCGGTAATGTTCGAGCGGTAGGTCGAGCCGGCCCGGCCGCGGGCCCGCGCGGCGTTTGCGAGTTTGACGATGTTGAAGAGCATCGGTCCACCCTCGATCCCCACATTGCCCTGCGCATCGAGCCAGTACCACCCGGGAGTAATGGGGCCGAGTAGTTGCTGTAGCGCGAGAACATCATAGATGTGAAGCTGGCGTCCGTTCACGAATACACCTGTGTTGCCGTTTGAGGCGTCGGCGCTCAACGGGCCGCCGAGGTCCAGATTGGGCAGGATAAACCCGGCGGTGGGGCCTCCCTGCAGCCCCCAGGCTCCGCAAGCCTTGTCGTACCAGTAGGCTCCGTCCTGGATCTTCACCTTGTATGCCTGCTCCAGTGAGCTAACCTGTTCGTTGCTGAGCCGGGTGCCGTTGATCACGACCTTGCCGCCTGATACGGCCTGAGGGGTATCCGGTGGAGGCGCAGGTGCCGGGGATGTGGCGGGCCCCTGCCTTTGGAGGACCAGCGTCTCAGCTCCTTCATAATCAGGCTGCCCGTACTCGTCGAGTTCGATCAGCTTGAAGAAAAGCTGGACCCCTTGAAGCTGCGCTATGAACCTCATCTTCATCCCGTGCCCAGACACTGTCCCGCTAATGGCAGGCGGCTCGATGGCTCCCTGAATCCGGAGCTTTATGCCTTCGCCGGTCATAGTGCCCTGTACCTGTCCCGTAGCATCCTGTTTCAAGACAACAGTGACGGGTCCGAACTCACGGGCAGACATGTAAGTGCCGGTATAATTGTCTTTGCCCAAAGCGCCCGTTGCCAGCGTGAGAAACAGGAAAGCGAATACTAACGACTTGCGCATCGATCTCCTCCGTCTGGAAAGTTTTTCGGTAAGCTTACACTGGGTTCTCGTTGCCAACACCTGAACCAGAGACTCTCAGAGATGGGGTGCATGGAATGGTAAGCGGAACATCGGATTTAGGCACTGATCGCACTGGTGAAAGTAGGGCCGCGTCGCTAGCGTCCGGTGCAATATGCAACAAGAACTTACCTCTCGTTTGAAAAATATAGGAAGGATAGGTCTCCTGTGTCAAACAAAAAGAGTCACAAAGCATAAAGGTGTAACGCTTGTGAAAGATGCCCGGGCGCAAGAGGGCGTGGTCTCTAATATGTTGTGTTGCCTCGTAGCACTCTGGGTGAAGGGTATACTGGCTGAAGTGTACTGTCTTATAGAATCATAGATTAGCTGTCGTAGGCAAAACGTCAATCAACCGTTCGTCTTTGATGGAACATGCCCACCTGCCTAAGAATAGAAGTTAGCTGTTTCTAAAAAGGCAACCACAAAACGAGATCGAGGTTCTCTCCAAGTCTTTCGTAATCAGTATAGGTCAGATAGGAGGTGATTGTGTCAAAAGCAATATCTGATCCCGAAAAATGCCAAAAGGAAAGATGAGCCGCACCTGGTCAATGCACAGCCCAAGACCCGACCCCCGTGCTCTTAACTATAATATATATATACAAAAAGATTTACCTATATTAAGATAAAAAAATGTCTAATATGGGTAAGCCAGAAAAACGAGCCTGACCTTTCCCGTGGATCAATGTAGAACGAAAGTAAGGGAGGAAGTGCCGTGGTTAAAGGAGTTTTTAAAGATAGACCTCTAAATCCAAGGTTGGAAAAGAAACATTCAGATTGCACGGTTGAGTTTATCGAATTTGATTTTGGCCCCAATAAAATCCAAATACAAGCAGCGATTGTCAAAGAGCTCCTTCAGATAGATGAAGAAGCGGCGACAAAAGCCTTTGAGGGGCTATGCCGATCTTTCAGTGAAGTCTGTTTCGAGCACCATATCAAAGTTGATCCCGTTGATCTTTTCATACTCGTGGATGATGAGCTAGGAAGTGGGACAAGCACGAAATTTCGAGATGTGGATGATGGCAGTCTTTTTGCGGAAATCCTAATTCCTACCAAGGATTTTAAAGTACATGAATATTGGAAGTATAGCTTTTTACATGAATTAGGTCATTCATGGTTCTCTATTAAGTTTTCCCCCAAGGACATGGAATCCGGTTATGAAGATCTATTTATAGATTTGGTTGCAATCTGTACCTTTAGAAAAACCCTCCCCCCACATAAACGAGTTTACCGGGAAGTAAGAAAACATAGAACATATTTCCTGACCCAACAAAGCAAAAGATTTTTGGGAAAAGAGCTGTATAAACAGATATTACATGACCCAGAGGTATACTTAAGGGATTTGCGGCAAAAAATATAGACGCCAAATACGTATGAGAGGCGCAAAGAAAGTGCGATATGAAAGAAAGGCTTCTATACGTTATGAAATGGCGTTTAGTAAGGGAAGGTAATGACGTCTCAAATGAACTTCATAGCCCTGCAAGCAAACTCAGCGGCATCGCAAGAAATACCGTGGGAGACTATGCCCTATCGGTGATGGGGCTAACGGCTTTTGCAATGGCTTAACTGTGCTCCCAAATGAAAGCAGTCATAAAGCCAGCAATAAAACCGATCATGAGTGCTATTAAGATAGTTATCATCCTTTCTTCACCCTGTTTTTATGTTTGAATAGGTTTGTAAGTCAATATACTGCAAAAATCATGCAAAATTAGGCACTTGAAATATTGCTTTAGATTTCAAATAGTTAAGTTGACCTCACTGAAAACCCGCCCAGAAATGTGTAAAAAAATTATCTTTTCGATAAATAAGTTTACATTTCTCGGTAAGAGTCCCCATAGTTTTAGTGGAGGACATTGGAGAAAAGGGAAATCGAACCGGCATGCGTTGATAAAGGAGGAGATCGGTAAAGGTGATATTAAGGCAGGCTGATACTCTTCAGCGGTGAATGCACCATATCCCCAAAATGTTGTGGTATCTGGCACCAACTTCATTTCTGATTATTCTTACCATGATCTTCGACTCGGGCAGAGTCCAGGTTTGGTTTGGTAATCAAGACAGCAAGCATCTCAATTCACCAAATGAAACCGGGTGTCCTGCCCCGAAAGAGAAGCTAAGTCCTTTTTCGAAAAGGGCAAACACAAAATAGAAATAGGGATTCCAGCCAGCCTTTTGCAATTATCAAGGCACAGCAAGGAGGTGATTGTGTCGAGCACAAAGGTTTGATCCCCCCTCACCCCCAACTCACATTCGATTATATTTTCGTGAATGGCGCGGGAATAGACACCCTCAATCTCTTGCAGAGTTGATCGGCATCGAGGATGAGATATTGCTCGGCACTACCGCCGCTTTTTTGGATGGCCCCGTAGACATATTCCAAGCCGGATAAATTCTTCACCTTGTTCTTACGTGAAAGCCGTTTCTTTTTTGGGAGTTGGTCCGTAAAAAGTATCGAGCGTTTCTCACCGCTTCCCAGAAATAACATTCCACCCCCATTCGTGTCCAAAAGGCCATCAATCCGGTCATCGGTTAATAAACGAAACGCGGTCTTTTCCAAATCCTTGGAAGACAGATGGTTCCACGCCGGTTCGATTCCGCGTTTGATGCTAGAAAACATTCGCTTGCAATCGATCATTCTGAGTTCACCTTTATCACTCGCCTTTTTTAGTAGATGGCGGTCGGCCTTTGAGGTCTTGATGACGTTGCCTTCGTCAACGGCGTACTTTTTGCCCCCCATCTGGAATAGAAAATAGCTTCCTGAAGTCGGGGATTCCGCTTCAGGTTCTCTTTCCTCAAGATTTGAATCAGATGCTTCTTCTTCCCACTCTCTGGATTTCTCGTCCCTAGATGTCGTCTCACCATCGGTTTGTAGTTCCTGAGGTTTATCGGCTGAACTCGGCTCGTCGACAATAATATCGTGCTCCAAAAGGTGCCAGTCCGCGGCCTCAGAATTCTCTGGAGATTCTTCCACTTCCTTGATCCCTGCCTCGTCCTGAGTAGATTCATCAGATAGAGGTGCTGCCCGGACCTGACATACAGCGACCCTTATGACCTCAAGTTCCGAACGAGCGGTGAGTAGATCATCGCGAAGCCGGCTTACCTCCCCTTTTACACTAGTAACCTGATCCTTTAAGGTCATAAATTCTTCGCCTAGCTGACCCCGCACATTGTCAAGATCCTCCGACAACCCTCTTAGATCATCCATCCGGCCTTTTAACGCCGTAAGCTCTTCGCCCACACGGGCCCTTGAATCTTCGCTACTTGTGAAGGCTTCTTTCAGGCCATCAACTCCGCTTTTTAGAGTGGCAAGTTCCTCTCCCAGACATGAACGCAGATCATCAAGGGCCGCGAAAATCTCTCCCGGTGGTACGGTTGCTAAAGACGGCTCAGCAGTCGGTTCGGGTTCTGAATCTTCAGCAGCAGTCTCCCCTGTCCGCGGCACCGTTTTCTTGGCCGAAGCTTTCCCACCTGGTGAGATCTTGGCCTTGAACTTGTTAAATGTATCAATTTCTTTGCGTATCAGCGTGATTTTGTCATGGGTCGATATGCTCTTATTCTCAACCACGCTTTCCATGCACTGGAATGCCGATTTCAGTAAATTGGCAGTGTCCGGGTGAACATCGGTCTTTTCCAGTTTCATGTAGGCAACAAGCAAAGACATGATCTTGAGCAACGCCAGCAGATGTGTATTACTTGCGTAAGACCTTTCGAGTTTTTTGACTTCGGTGTTGAGGGCAGTGATGGTCTCTTCGCTGATTTCTCTGTCAATGGTGAGCATCAAACCCCTGAGCTCATCCAATGGCGAAGCAGTCACACTCTCCAAGAGGCTACTTCCGCCTTCCTCTTCACCAAATATATCATCCAGCCTTTTATCGACTTCACTCACAAACGAGTCTGAATTGGATTCATCAGACACAGTGCTCTCCTTTCAAAATCTCGGTGAGTGACAGTGGTCGAAAGAACTTCCCTTTAGAAGACAAAAACATAAGGAAAACGTGGTTTGTGAAACAACTTCATCACGACCACCATATTGTTGTTAAAGCCTTTTTACATGAAGACGTCATCCTTGCGGAACCAAAAAGCTTTCGATATAAAGGAATATCTTCAGCTTTGTACTAACAGAATACCGATGCGTGAACTCTTGGGCACGTTCCTGCCGAGCGTGCATAAGCACTGAAATAAAGTTCAAGGACTCCAGATCACGTAAACTGATGCCCCCCTATTTCTGCGCGAGCGTCCCCTTTCCTTTCACATGAGGTCTCGGCGTAGAAAACCTCATTGGTGTTATCGGCAACGGGCGATCTTTAGTTGAGGGAAATGTCAGGTAAGCCATTGGGGAAAGGTTGAAGCACAGAGATGAGGAGGTTAATTGCGGTGAGGCTTGGAAGGCGGGAAGGTGATTGGGGTAAGCGGTGGAATTTGATCCGGAAAGACGGAAAAAATAAAGATAACGCCTACTCATGAATTCAGAAATCAAGACCACCCTTCACTCATGACACAGTTCCCCCCACGTTTAGCCAAATAGGCCCGTTTTGTAATATTAGTGAAGAGCCGGCATTTAGAGAATAGTTCGCAAGAGGGGCTAATTCGAAGAACTTATGGTGTGTGGGCGACAACTTCTATCTCTATCATTCCCCCATCATAGCCCAACTTGTCTACATAAACAAGGGTGCCTGGCACAGCGTCGTAGCTCGTGGGCGAGGTCCCGAAGACTTCAGGGTAATTCTGGCGTAGCCATGGTGCCAGCGCTATGTAGGCGTCCCCATCAGTACAATAGATTCTCTTGAAAACTATATCTTTCAATGTGGCACCAGCCTCTTTCAGGCTAATTCTTATGTTCTCCATTACTTGCTTTGCCTGTGCCCTTAAATCACCCCGTCCAACAGTGTTACCTTCCTTGTCTACTGCAATCGCACCCGCCAGGAAAATAAGTTTTCCCCCTTTCACCACGCTTCCGTATGTGTAGGTCAAAGTAGGCTGCCATAGCTCTTTGGGTCTGATAAGTGTTCTCGGCATTTTCCCCTCCTGTTTATAATTCCTTCGCTTTGATTTCCTACCGTATAACATATCAAGAAGACCAACTGAAGACTACCCAAATAAACCATTTGCTTCAGGTTCCCAGTATTCTTTCAGCCGGTTTCCTGATGCTTAGATACTGAGTGAGGAGGTGATTGTGACAATAGGAAATGTTTGATCCAGAAAAATGTCAAAAGTGTATATTTGCACCCCTGCTTACCATGTTGTCACAAGTGTAGGCTTGCCCGCCGTCTTCCTGGAGGACCTGACCCCATTTCTTTCAGACCTATTTCCTAAATCGATTTCTATTAGTACTATATCGCCTACCTTAAGCGACAAGAGATCCTTGAGCCTTTCTGAGGCGATGATCTCTAATTTGGATTCGGGATAGTCATCAATTAGGGGAATAACGATTGCCCCCTTTACCTTTCCGCATATCAACACATGAAAGCATTTTGCTGAACAGAATCCTGGATCCATAGGGAGTATGTCAATGCCTGCTCGGCTTTTAAGCTCCGTGAGCTTGTCGAGGTCTTGAGAATCTTTGATCTCCAGGTTAAGAGTCCCTGGGTATGGATCAACGCCCAGCTTCTCTATGAATTGCTCTCTGACCCAAGGGATACTCATGAAAAGGCCTGATTCCTTTATTCCTTCAACCAGTGTTCCTTTTATTACGACATTTCGAGAAGGTGAACGCTTCATAATCTTTCAGAGTGAGGAGCGTAAGTTATTTAACCGTGTTCTAATTTCCTCTTCCAAGAGTGCTCCTCCATAATTAAGAGTTCGTGCCAAGACATTGCTCAATTCGTCTCTGATTTGGGCTTTTACCTCGTCTGGAAGGTTGGCATACATCGTCTCTAAATTGCTCACCCAGTTAGAAAGAGGCTCTATCTTCTCTCTTTCACAGAGATATCCCTCCAAGGAACCTGCCTTAGCGGCAAACTTGAAAAGCGCTTCATATTCTTCCACGGTAAGCCTCCCCATTTTCCTGCAATCCACTTAGGCAACTCAACAGTTCACTTACTTCACCTACAATGTAGTCAGGTCCTTCCTTGACAAGAAGCTCCTTTCCGGCGACGCCAGTCCGAATACCTACTGTTAACAACCCTGCTTCCTTGCCGGCTCTGATATCAAGCCGGGAATCTCCAACATACACGCATTCCTCTGCCAAAAGCCCTAACGCTCTTACACATAAAATCAAACCGTCTGGAGCCGGTTTAGCAGGTGCTTCGGCTGCAGTAACCATGGCATCCACATACTGATGAATGTTCAACCTGCGAAGCTCAATCCACTTACCGTCACCCTTGCTCATTCTTCCAGTGACTATCCCTATCTTGACTCCCTTCTCTTTCAGTGAGCGGAGAGTTCGTTTTACTCCCGACTTCAATACAACCTTCTCGGGCTCCAATTCTAGATATGCCTTCCGTATCTCATCCTGACATGCCTTCCGGGTCTCCTCTTCATTGAAGACCGAAGGAAAAGCCTCTAAAAGCATCTCCCCCATCCGCCAGCCTTTATCCAAAAAAGAAGCCAACTTCTCCTGAGCAACAGGGTCCAACCCAAAGCGCTTAATTCCTCTATTAAAGGCCTCAGTGAAAGCTTGCAAAGAATCAATGAGCGTTTGATCCAAGTCAAAAATGACGCCTTTTATTTTCTGTGCAGGAAATGTCACCATAACAGATCCTTTTATTTTTCTTACTTTGATATTCTATCTCATAATACGAGTCAAGGGACATTGCGGTTTTTGGGCAGAGCATCGGAAGAGGCCAGAATTATTTTTGAGTCTTAACTGGACTATGATGAGGCTGTGGGGGGGCTCGGCCTCACGCAGCTCAGAGATTTGTGAGACAGGTAAGGGGTCAATGACGAAAATGCGGAAAGAGCTGGCTTAATGATTCGCCAGCGCTCAGCCAGGAGGCGATTGAGGCAAAACAAGTCTGATCTCGAAAAATGGCAAAAGTAAACAGGCTGTTGCCCAAACCGTAATCCCTTATTTTTTACCTCTAATGTCCATCTCAAGGCTCTTCCAGATCCCAGATACCAGGGATCTTATATTCACAGAACCCGCACCTTCCTCCTTTTATATTGCTACTCATTACAATAAAATGAATACGATGAATCAGTCTCGTTTTGCACTGTGGGCAGTAAGTATTATTGCCCTCATGTCCGGGAAGGTTGCCGATATAGACGTATTTCAATCCTACTTTTTGACCGGTGCTCCTTGCAGCCTCTAAGGTCTTTACTGGTGTATAGGGTAAATTAGTCAACTTATAGGCCGGGAAGAAGCGAGTAAAATGCAAGGGGACATCTTCCCCCAGATTGTCTCCAATCCAGTTACACATTTCCTTTATCTTATCCAGCTCATCATTTAGCGTTGGAATAATCAAATTTACGATCTCCAGATGCACCCCTTCTTCTCTGATAATTTTCAGGGTCTTAAGCACCGGCTCAAGTTTAGCAGAGGAAATCTTTCTATAAAACTTCTTATCAAATGCCTTCAGGTCAACGGTAACCCCGTCCATATACTTAAGTAACACCCTTAAAGGTTCAGGCCTCATCGCCCCGTTAGTATGAAAGAGGTTCTTGATGCCCTTAGCCCGAGCTAATTTGGCGATATCATACATATACTCATAGAAGATGGTAGGTTCATTTATGCTGTGTGAAATAGACTTACACCCTCGTCTTATTGTCTCTTGGACTACTTCTTCTGGTGAGTAATTCATGCTTCTTAGCCCTTCAGGGCTTTGGGTAGTGATATGCCAGTTATGACAGTGTCGGCATCTAAAATTACAACTGGCAGTATAAACACAGAGATTGCGGTGTCCAGGAAGCATATGATACATCGGCTCCAGTTCAATGGGGTCAATTTGAAGGCCACCAGGCTTTCCATAGACCAGGCTGTATAGTTTGCCCCCTCTATTCTCCCTCACCCGGCAGAAACCACGCCCACCTTCGGTAATAATACACCTCCGAAAACAGAGCTGGCACCAGACTTTTCTGTCCTCTAACTTTTGGTAATGCCTGGCCTCTTTTGCCTGTGATCGTGCATAGGCAGGAGATAGCCTGCCTAAACGGTCAAGTCCCAGGAGGGAGGCACCAAAAACAAGGCTGCCTAATATAGATTTTCTACAAAAATCTCTCCGGTTCATCTTAATTCCTTATTTAGGATAGCTGAGACGAGAAGTATAAGGAGGCTCATCATTTTCAGAAGGGCTACTGCTGTGCAAGTTTGGATCAGTCCTAGAACCGGTAAGAGTAATACCCCTCCAAGGAGCCCTCCCAACCATCCGCCAGCAAGATCAGCTCCATAAAGTAGACCAGCGGTACCACTAAGATCGGAAGAACGCTTTAAATATATCTTGCTGGCTAAGGGAAACTGGGTACCAATGAGAAGACCGGAGACTAAGGAGAGCGCAGGAAAGATCACCCGGAAAAGAGAGAGTACCGCCGGGCGGTCTAAGTAAGGGGAAAAGAGGAGAAATATGGCCGGAAGTACCCCAGAAAAGAGAATTAAGGCCAGTTCTAACCCAATAAAGGAGGCAAAATCCCTCTTGACATTTTCCAAAAGGGAGGTCATAGCTAAACTTCCCGCTGCTATCCCCACCATAAAGGCGGCCACTAAAACTCCTATCTGATGAAATACATATCCGTAAAGTGTCTGAAAGGTGTAGATCAATGCTAAGTCAAATATCATCCCGGCAAAACCGGAAGCCATAATGGCAAAGGGGATGCTTAGCTCTGTAAATATTGTTGAACCCTTAAAACAGATGATCAAAAAGACCAGGGTAAATATAGAAAGGGGAATAATTAATAGCCTTAGATCTACCTGTTCAAACCATCTAAACAGCCACTTCGTATGGGGAGAAAACAGAGAATTCCAATATGCGAGGCTATAGAACATACCCAGAGGGGAGAAATCCTGATTGATCTTCTCAGTGGCACCCTTTATGGAGGCAGAGAACCAATCCACCCATCTGGAAGCTAATTTGTACTTTATATGAGACGGGGTCAAAAGGCTTACCTCAAGTCCACGTTCATTTAGCCTCTGACTAAGTAGGGTGTGGTTAATTAAAGAAACCTCGCTTGAACTTGACGCCAAGAACAGGTTGAAATCCCCGGGGATAATAAGAACATAAGGATAAACCCCCTTAAGGGTATTAAGGATACAGGCGTTGAGATCTCCCAATTCCTTGCTTAAGTAAGTTAGAGAACCAGGTAAAACTGTAACCAGTATACCACCTTTCTCAAGCCTCCCCTTGACCAGAGAGAAAAACTCTTTAGAAAAGAGCCTGTTTATCTGTAGGGTTGAGGGGTTAGAGATGCCGACCAGAACCAGATCGTATCTGTGAGGGGTCCCCTTAATAAAGAACCGGCCATCCAGATATTCGATATTTACTCTAGGGTCAGCGAGCTCGGCTTCGGTCAAGGAGGTAGGAAATCTCTGAACAACTTCTAGTAGCAAGGGATCGAGTTCAGTATAGTCAACCTTTTCTACCGGGTGTTTTAAAATCTCATGGATCACCCCTCCTGCCCCGCCACTAATAACAAGCACCTTTTTTGGTAAGGGGTGAGAAAGCAAAGGGAGATGAACAAACTCTTCCACAAAGGTTATATCTGGAACCGGGGCAGTAAGGATGGAAATCCCATCAGAGAAAAAAGTGTATTGTTCACCCCTTTGCGTAACGGTGATATTTCCGTAGATGGAATTCTGATAATGGACTACCTCCTGCCCCCTCCACTGCTGGCTTATAGAAAGATGATGAATCTTGTCTGCCTTTGGACTAAAGATTAAATAGCCACACAGGACTAAGCATACTAGCGACCCACCTGCCAGAGCCCTGCTAGTTAGAGATTTATGGAGAGAGGATCCCAGAAGAAGGAGGCATAAGAGGCTGTTCAAAAGCGCTACCCCCAGAGCTATCAGTACAGAATGGAGAAAGGGGACAAACAGATAGGTAAAGGCAACTGCTCCGAAAATTGTGCCCAGGGTCTCATGAACATAGACCTTACCAATGGAGGACGCCTTACCTTCTGAAACGGAGTGGAGGGAATATAGCTTACAGCCGAAGGTAAATAATGCCCCATGGGTGATACTCAGGGGAGCAAAAACGAGAAAAGAGGAATATAGAACAGTAATCATCCCCAGGCCTTGCCCAGGGATAACTCCCACAAGCTCCTTTAAGATTCGGATTGAATAAACCGCCAGGGGTAAACATAGGGAGAAAAGAAGCTGGAGACCAACAAATGCCTCAAGCCTCTCTTTGAGGTGCTCGACCCTTTTGCCCACAAATAGGGAGCCAAAGGCCTCCAGGATAAGCCAGTTGGCCAGGATAATCCCAATCGCCAGTTCATTGCCGGAGAAGACTACTAAAAACTCTCTCAAAAGTAGAATCTGGACAACGATACCACTGAAGCCCATTACCACTATGGCAAAGATAAGGCATCTTCTCATCTATTTCCATATCCCAGGGATTTTATGGCCGCAAAACTTACACTTCCCCTCTGCTAGTTTATTACTCGAAACCGCAAAATGGATACGGTGAATTAGCCTCTTCCCGCAATTGGGGCAGAAGGTGGAGTTATATTTATGGCCGGGTACATTGCCAATGGTTACATATTCTAAGCCCACGCCTTCACCAATCTTATGGGCTTCTTCCAACTTCTCTATAGGCGTTGGCGGGAGGTTGGTGAGCTTGTAGGCGGGGAAAAAGCGGGAGAAATGTAGCGGTGTATATTCTCCCAGATTCTCTTTAATCCAAAGGCACATCTCTTTCACATCCTGAGGATTGTCATTTAGGGTGGGGATGAGTAAATTTACGATCTCAAGCCACGTGCCTTCTTCTCTGATAATCCTCAATGTCTTCAGTACCGGCTCAAGTTGGGCAGAGGAGGTGCCTCGATAGAATTCTTTAGTAAAACCCTTTAGATCGATAGTTACTGCATCGGTATATTTGAGGAGCTCCTTTAGGGGTTCGGGATTCATTCCTCCGTTAGAATGCCAGAGAATCCTTAAGTCCCTCTTTTTGGAAAGCCTGGCAATATCATAAACATATTCATAAAAACTGGTTGGCTCATTATAGGTAAAAGATAGGGTGGGAATACCCTTCTTTAGGGCTATTTTCACTGCATCTTCTGGCAAAAGGTCATAGACATATTTCATCTCCTCAATTGATCTCTGGGATAGGTGCCAGTTATGACAGAATTTACAGCGGAAATTGCATCCCGCAGTTCCAAAGCAAAGGATACTTGTTCCAGGCAGCATATGAAGAGATGGCTCTTTTTCAATAGGGTCAATATGTACTGCTGAGGGTCTCCCGTAGACCAGATTGTAGAGTCGGCCATCAATATTCACTTTATTGCGGCAAAAACTTCTTCCCCCTTCTTTCAGCATACAGCCACGGAAACAGACCCCGCACTGAACAATATTATTGGCAAGCCTTTTATAAAACATTGCCTCTCGTAAAGAGACTGTGCTCTCTTTTCCACATGCCTCTTTGGTCAATAAGTCAAATAAACCATGATAAATTCCAAAAGAGGCCAAAGACAAACAGCCTCTTCTCAAAAATGCTCGGCGGGATGTCTTTTCTTTGAGAAATCTTTCCATATTTCCCTCTCCGGGAGTATCATTGTGTGGGTATTACCACGTATTTTCATTATCTTACGTATCCGATAAGCATAAATGTAGGGACAACTGAGGACTTGGTAGAAATGACATAGGGCCGCGAAGTGAAACGAAGAACCCTTCAATGTTTTTTATCCTTCTCCGCTTCTCAGAGGGGATATTGGTTTTAAGACAAACTATCGGCACATACTAAAAGACATATTTACATCAAAACCATGCTCCAAGATTAGACCAAACAACAGCATAATATCATGTTATGTCGAAAGGCACAAAGCCAATAAGAGTATTTTGTGAGAGACCACATTGGGATGATTTCGTGACCCCTAAGTTGCTTCAGAACCAACGTCGCCTTGTATAACCTTAGGTCAGTGAAGGGGTAATTGTCCTAGGTGGTCAACGAGCAGCGGAGATCAGGCCTTCGAACGGACCATTAACACCGAGGCCGATGCACGATTGGCCACCCGGTCAGGGAGGGAACCGAAAAGCCACTGGCGCAAGAACCAATTGTTCGACGCGCCAATGATTATGAGGTCCTGATTCGCAGAAGCGTTGATAATAGCCTGGTCGACGTCGGTGTCGATCACGGCCTGCACTTCGGCGGTCACACCAGCCTCGGTCAGGGCATCGCGGACGAATTCTTCGGCCAACCTTTGAAAGAACTGCAAACTTTCGCGATCGAAGTCTGACCGGGAGGCAGAGTACCCACGGGCAACTTGGACTGCCATCGCTGTAATGGAGGTTCCCCATTCCTTGGCCAACTCGTGGGCCACCCTCAATCCCTGTTTCGAGTGCGGACCGCTACCAACGGGAACTAGGATGCGCCGGACCTCATTCAAACCGTTGTCCTTGAGCACCAGAACATTGCAGTTCGCAACTTTCAGCACATTGGCCACATTAGTGCGGTGGGTCCGAGGGGACCGGACCTCACCATGCCAGCCCATAAGAATCAGGTCAGGGTCCTCCATGTCTGCTACGCTCAGGATGGCCGAGGGCACGTTGTGGGCGATCAAAGCGTTGCCCCACGCCCGGACGCCCTGGTCGGCCGCGCGTCGCAACGCAACATCCAGTAGCGTTTCCTTTTGGTGACGCATCTCCTCGAACTCCATGCGGCCCGCCTCCAACGGCGTCTGAGTGGGCACGCTCAAAACGTGAACCAGGTGCAGACGCGCACGGTGTTCCCTAGCCAAAGCCGCACCAACCTTGAGCAGTGACCGTTCTGTCTGAGGATTGGCCATGGGGACCAGGATAACGGGAAATGCCTCGCGGCGCGCGGTCATGTAATTTTCAGCCCTGGCGATAAGCGGCTCGATGACTTTCCGGTGCCATAGCATGTTCGATGCGCCCACCAGTTGCGTCCGACCACGCAAGAACAGGATATACCAGATAAGTGTCGCGGAGATTATGCCAAAGCCGATGAGGAGTGTTGGTCGGCTTGTGATAACGATGACGAAGCTGCAGCCCAAGAGTCCGAGTATGGGCACAATGGGATACGCCGGTGTTCTAAATGTGGGCCGATACCAGTCAGGGCCGGCGTGCCTCATGACCATGCAGGCCAGACAGGTGAGAGCATAGAGCAGCAGACTTAGAAAGGCCGCGACCTCTGCCAAAAGCTCGAGGCTGGATCCCAAAATCACAAGCAGGATAAGCGTCAGTCCTCCGGTTGCTGCGATTGACCGATAGGGCGTTCTGAATCTAAGGTGGATCTGATTAAACTAGTCGGGCATCAGGTGATCGCGCCCCATAGCGAAACTGATTCGAGAGGCAGCCATGATGCTGGCATTAGCGGACGAAACGGTGGCAAGAATGCCTCCTAACAGAACCAGAACATGGCCCGTTCGCCCCATGAGTGTACGCGCCAGTTCCATAAGCACGGTTTCGCTCGCCATGGTCGGGTCGTTGTAGACAAGCATTCCTACCACGCAGAACTCGACTGCACAGTAAATCAGGGTCACTACGATAACCGAACCGACCAACGCCAGCGGCAAGTTGCGTCCAGGATTCTTGATCTCTTCGGAAATAGCGGCAATTTCAGCAAAACCCAGAAACGTTATGAATAACACAGGCGTAACGGTGAGGAACCCAGAGAAACCGATCTCAGGTGGTACTAGAGGACGTAAGTTCTCTATATCAAGAGCGAACACAGCGCGGAGGAAAAAGAAGAGAAGGATGACGAGGAGCCCTGCTACAATGACGTTTTGAGTGCCACCGGTCTCTTTAGCGCCGATATAGTTGAGCCCGGTCAGCAAGGCTGTTACTGTAAGGGCAAGTATGACGGGGGATATGCCCAGAACATCCGCTACATAGTATCCGAACTCAACCATGTAGAAGGCCGACGCAAACACCAGGCTCAGCCAAAGGCACCACCCCATAACAGCACCCAGCGGTGGACCGAAGGCCCGTACCACGAACAGATAACCACCACCAGCTAGCGGCATGCCAGTAGATAGCTCGGCCATGCACGTTGCGATAAGGACCGCGACCAGGCCACAGAGAGAAAAGGCAAAGATGACCACAGGTCCGGCCTTGCTGGCGGCAATCCCGGGTAACACAAAGATGCCGGCACAGATCATCACCCCGACACCGACCGACATCGCTGCGCCAAGACCCAGCTCGCGTGCGAGCCTCGTGCTCGTATCGTTGTTTTGAAGTTTGGCCTTGGAATCCCCGGCTATGATTTCATTTTCCATTGTCAGAGACTTGAAATGAATCACTCAATCCTATCAGCGAACAGTTGATACGAAATTGCTTTTTCAACCTTTAGAAGACTTAAACACAAATCAGGAAGACTTCAATCTTTTTTCTATTCTTGATTCGAGATTGATCTCTACCGGTTAAGAGGGTAATTTTGGAAGCCGATGTAACGGTTAGGAGGTAAGGTAGGATTGAGGTTTTGCAGCCAAAGCCTTCTGTAGGCAGAGGCCAAGATGTTCAAGAATCTGCCGTATTAACCGAGGATCGGTAATGAAACTGATCATCTTCATCTCTCCTCCGCAGCGAGAACAACAGAGGGCGTCCGACCGGTGATAGAAAATTGCATGATACTTGCCTCATGTTCAACTCGAACAAAGCCTGGATTTCGACCGGTAATCAAAAGGGCAACCGTTTTTTCTGGAGGACCTGTCCGCCGTTATTCTGGCGGACCTGCCCGCCATTTTTCTGGAGGGCCTCCTCACAAGGTTATTGATAAACAAATAAGTATCATTTATACGTAAACGTGGTGCTTTTTTCACAATCTATAGGCTTAATTACACACTATTCCAAATGTGTTTTCTGGTGCAGCATAAGCTAACAGTTTGAAATCTCAGAGAAAATCACAATAATCCTATGCTGACAAATTGTGCATGATTCTTGCTTATAAGAACCTTTTGGTATAGAGAGTAATGATATCACAAAATAATGATGGTCTCCGATTTGAACCTACCTACACAAATAAGACGTGAACTAGGGAATTCGGCAGATGTTAGCAGATCTGCGGAGTTATATCGGAGAACAAAAAACTACCGCATGGACATAAACTAAAATCAAGGAGGTAAAGAGCCATGAAGAGGAATCTGATAACCGCAACACTGGTGATTCTTACATGTTCATCCGTTTTTTTGCTGTTCTCATGCACCAAAAAACAGGTACTGACAGCAGAGAAAGAGACCAAGGCACCTCCCACGGAGGTAGCGAAGGTTGAGAAAGAGACGACGGTAGTCAAGGATCAGCAACAAGCGGAATCTAAGGAAGCAGAGAGGGTCAGAACTGCGACGCTTGAGGAATTGGAGGTGGCAAAGAAACAGGAAGCTGAGGCAAAGGCGTGGCAGGAGAAAGCGGCCGTAAAATTTGAGGCAGAGTCAATCTATTTTGATTTTGATAAGTCTTCCATCAGAAAAGAATATAGGTCCGTCCTTGAGAAAAAGGCAGAATTCCTCAAAGATAATACCAGTATCCACATAAGGATTGAGGGTAACTGTGATAAAAGAGGTAGCAACGAGTACAATCTTGCCCTGGGAGAAAGAAGGGCTAATAGCGCCAAACGATTTTTGGTCTCGCTCGGAGTATCCCCTGACAGGATGGTGACGCTAAGCTATGGCGAGGAGAGACCTCTTGCCCTGGGTCATAGTGAAGATGCATGGGCCAAGAACAGACGCGACGACTTCGTGATTACAGAGAAATAGCTCTTCCAAGATTTAAATATCCGGTTCCCCTTCCTCTTTTTTGACTCAAGGCAGTGGAAAGGAGTAAATCGATGTTGATTAGGAAAAAAATCGAAATCGCCGCAGTGCTAACCGCGGCAGTGTGTTTCCTGGGTGCCTGTGCAGAGAAGGCGTTGAAGATGGAGCCAGTTGCCACCTCAGAAAGCCCGGTAGAGCAGGTTAACCGCTTGGATAAAGATATCGGAAATGCAAGAAACAATCAACTCAATGTCTTGGCACCAGCCTGGTTTAGCAAGGCCGAAACCTCCCTCTATAAGGCCAAGAAAGGTCTGGAGCTTGAAGCTGAGCTTTCTGAAATCTTGAAGAACGTTGCCTATGGACGAGCCCACCTCCAGCGTGCTAAAGAGGTGGGTAACCTAGTGAGAACCGAATTGTCAGGTGTCATTAAGGCCCGTGACCTTGCTCGTGCTGCGGGTGCCACCAACTTGGGAGGGGATTATGCTGAAGCGGAGGAGCAATTCCTCGAACTCACGAAAGCGATTGAGAAAAACAACCTGCGTTGGGCCCAAAAAAATAGGGTAAAAGTCATCAGAGCTTTTGACGAACTTGAGTTGCGAGCAATCAAAGGGGTCCTCGACGAGATCCGTAAGCTCATTAATGAAGGAGAAAAGAGCGGTGCAAAAAAAATTGCGCCAAACACGTTCAAAGTTGCACAAGACAAATTGCGGGATGTTGATGCATTTATTTCCGAGCACCGTTACCAAAAACAAAAGATTCATGAACAGGTCAACGAGGCGCTCTTTCAGGCTCGCCGACTTCTTCAAGTGATACAGCAGGGCAAGAAAATTCAAACGATGCAGCCCGAGCAGATCACGCTCTGGTTCGAAGGAATGCTGCATAGGACGACCAAGAAGCTGTCTGCTCCGGATATGCGTGACCAAGCTTTCGAGACGCAAGTCGAAAACATCCTCGGCTCAGTTACCGCCCTGCAGGAAGATCGCGAATTCATGGTCCGTAAAGTGAAGACTCAGCAAGCAGACCTGGAATACATGCACACACAGATTTCCACCCTGGAGGGAAAGACCCGCAAAGAACAAGCTGCAAAAGAACGCCTGGCGGCAGAACGGCGGTTTCAACAATTGTTCAGTGAAGTCCAAGGCTACTTTAGCCCGGAAGAGGCGGAAGTCTACAAACAGGGAAATCGGCTGGTTATCCGTTTAAGAGGCATTCAATTTCCCGTTGGCAAGGACTTTATCATGCCAACCAATTATGCACTGCTTAGCAAGGTTCAGCGAGCTATTCGCGCTTTCGCTGAGCCAGATGTTATTATTGAAGGGCATACGGACAGCACAGGTTCAGACGCAATAAACGAACACTTATCTCCGCAACGAGCAGAAGCTGTTCGCGAATACTTTGTGGCAAATGGCACCTTAACATATGACGCAATCTCTGCCATTGGTTACGGATCCGAGCAGCCTTTGGCATCAAACGAAACCGCAGAAGGCCGTGCTATCAACCGGCGAATCGATGTACTCATCATGCCGCGGCTCCAAACGGGGCAGTAGACCTCCTCAAATCGGAAGGAGTGGTTTTTGTCTCTGTGGCACCAAGAACTCATTACTCCCTTTCTGGGTGCCCTTGGTAGCTGGACTTTGGAAAAAATGCCCCACAGTTATTCTGATCCTAGGCTTTATCTTAACGTCAAGAGTGATTGAGTCAAAACAAGTCCGATCCCGAAAACGTCAAAAGTAAAGATTTGACCCGGCTCACTTCGTCAACTCAGTTTTTCTGGGGGCGGCCCCCTTTACTTAATCGACACTGCGGGTGGCTGGTTATGGTCGCGAATTGGCTTTACAGGTCGCTGTGCGCCTGTTCCTTACCTGACCCATCCCCATCCTCAATATCCGGTTTTCCGCCGCATTGCAATCATGGTCACGTCATCGAATTGTTCAGCGGCTGAAATATGATCAT
>CP070673.1:3646689-3650183 GCA_020351915.1 Deltaproteobacteria bacterium | reverse complement strand
GTACCGGGTTGCTAACTAGTTCTTCTATCAAACGATATGCGGATTCAGGGATTTTCTTGGTAGCCTCAAGCCTCTGTCTATACTTCTCGTGAAGTTCAATGATCTTCTTCGCATCCTGCAATAGAAATGTCTCTATTGCTCAATCCTGCAATAAGCTACAGATTATTGCAGGATAAGGGATGATAAGAAAAAAATGGAAAATGGGATCACGGCTTGAATTGTGAATTATTCCTTACCGATTTTGGCTCAAGGCGGTTTTCGGTAAAGATTCAAGACTACCCAAATAACCTTCTAAAAGTGGAGTCTATGGATTTCTGGGGGTTTATACAACGGTTGTTTCCCGGAAATCAGCCTGTTTTGATCACATAATTTACGGTAGAACGGGTTTTCTGTTCGATCAGGATGGTTTTCCCGGAAATCATCTCCCGGATCGATTCATCGGTATAATGGCGAATGGTGATCAATTCGACATTGGTGTTATGCAAGACCTTAAAATCCATAGACAATTCGCTGATCAAGCGTTCAACCCGCTCGTCGAACCGGTCGACACACAGCGAAATACTGACTGCGGAGTTCTGGATCAGGTTTACTTTCACCTTGTGGGTATCGATCTGGTTGAAGATCCTGCCGAGTCCCTCATCGATCACGAAGGACAAATCCCGAGGCAGGATTGAGATAAGCACCTGGTTGCGCTTACGCACAAATACCGGGATGAGCTTTGGAGCCTGCTCCATTTCATGGATAAGCGTACCTTCACCAGAGGCGTCTTTGTACGACTTCACCCAGAGGGGGATTTTCTTGTTGTACAGCGGTTTGATGGTTTTAGGATGAATGACCTTGGCGCCAAAAAAAGCCAGTTCGATGGCCTCTTGGTAGGGGATCTCTACGAGCTTTTTGGGATGCGGGTAGTCCTCGGGGTCCGCGTTCATCACCCCGGGAACGTCTTTCCAGATGGTAACCTGCTGGGCGTTGAGGATATAAGCAAGGATGGCTGCGGTGTAATCAGAACCTTCGCGGCCCAGTGTAGTGGCATACCCGTTTTCGGCCCCCGCAATGAAGCCCTGGGTGATGTATTTCTCCTTCCCGGTACAGGCAAACCCCTTCCGGATCAGGAAACCGGATTGGTCCCAGGCAACCCTACCTTCCCGGTAATTGCTGTCGGTAATCAAGTATTCCCGAATATCAATAAAACGGAAATCCAGTCCCGTTGCCACCAGGTAGTGATGGATAAGCAGGGTCGACCAGATCTCACCCATGGATACGACTTGGTCATAAACAAAATCGAACGATCCCGCAGGCGGATCCTCTAGTTTGCGGGCAAGGGCATCAAAGGAAGGACGAAGAATGGTATCCAGGAAGACATCCGGTTCGGGTAGCAAGTCGGAGGCAATGATCTCGTGAAATTCCTGAATGGAATCCAGCTTCTGGCGCCAGGTATTCGTGGGCTCAAAAGAGGCCTGGACTACCTCCTCCAGGGCATTTGTGGTTTTTCCCAGAGCAGAAACCACCAAAACAAGGCATTGATCCACATCTGCAACGATTTGCCGCAAGTTGCGGATCCCTTCGGCATTCTTAAGCGATGAACCTCCGAATTTATATACTTCCACCATATGGATCAGGGTCTATCAACCATTTTTGACAAAGACAACGCTCCGGGCGCATCTGCTCACCCATCCGAAAAGGGGGACTTCCATAACTAAGTAAATAACTGATTGCATAAGCCGATACTTGTTGTCTTTTGTGATAATCGCACCTCTCTGAAAGGAAATGGGGCCAACTCTGCTCTTGACTCTTAAAAGGTAAAATAAAATGGGACCTCGGTTCCAAAACGACTTAGGCACTTTCCGGTAAATGCTCAGTTTCACCAAGGCTCAGAAAACGGGACAAGTCCCAGTGGAATAGTCTTCGCCCCAGTTGAATAAGTTAAGGCATTCAACGGGGTGAAAATCCCAAGGGATAAATCTCCGAGCGCTTGTACTCATGTTTATGAATAGCTTCATTGAGGTCTCTGATCAGAAACTCCTCCACTTCCTCCGCGCTTTGAAACTTATGTACCAAAGGAGCATCTTGCGATTATCTCGGTGATGAGTTATGAGTGCTGAGTGTTAAGTGCCACGGTGGCTGTGAATTCGGGAGTCCCTTGCAAATCATGGCTCATTACTCGTTGCTCAGTCCTGGCGTATGAGCCCTTTGGTCGCTAGCGGTTTTCGCCTCCGTGTAAGAATCGGTAGGCTTTATCGACAAACTCATCCGCCAGAGTGAGTATTTCTGTTGCTTGCTCTTCATCAAGGGTAGCAAGCTCCCGGTAATCGCCAATCTGGCGAAGCTCAAAAGCCTTGTGGATTGCCTTACTCATTTCCCTGGGCAGCTAGCCTGATTTAATGAAATGGTCGTCAAACAACGTGAGTACACCGCTGTGTTTCGACGCCCCTTTGCCCACCGAGGTCAATAAAGCTAACACGGCATAAAACATGGCGTAATAGGCACGATTGATGACGCTCCACAGGCTTCCCTTTCGATCACAAAGGAGGTGCGCGTCCCCAAGGGTCTCGCGTGCCCTTTGGAGCCGGTAGTCTACAAGAGCTCCTCTGTCTCTATCTTCTTCTTTCAAACTCGAACGCCTTGCTCTTTGACGGCCTTGAAGAATGGGGAGGCCGAGAGTTTTTGCCTCTCTTCAAAAGTGGCTGGGATCACGGAGATAACCTTGCCCGCCTCAAAGCCTACCTCCCAGGCCGCTTCTATGATCACATCAAGACTCTTCTTCTCAAGGCTCGAAACCACCACCATCACATCTATATCCGACTCACCACTGGCCTCTCCCCTGGCTTCGGAGCCGAAAAGGATGACCTCCAAGGGTCCTCCCAACGACTCTAACAGTCTCTGGCGCAATCGTTCAGCCAATGCTAGAGCATCAGTTCTGTTTTCCCCGGAAGCCTTCATCTAATCGCACCATAGCGTTCAGTGTTGAGTAATGAGTGAAAACCGCGTGAAACCTTAACTATTAGCTAACCCCTTATCTAGCCATTCTTAACCGTTTATAACAGTTCCGAAAGCTGACATAATATACTAAAACCATTGGCAAAAGGCAAAACTTAAAATTCAAGCTTGGGAAATACGGAGGCTGAATCAGTATGCGGGAGGGATAGCAGAGAGCTCTTAGCTCCCCGGTGAAACATTTTTCTGGTTTCACCCCGGTAAAACGGCTTCAGGTTTTACAGGGCACCGCGCTGCGGCATCTTCGACAGGCGCGGTAAACATAGGTGATAGCCCATAGCTAATAGGAGGAGAAGCGTCCCGCAAAGCGGGACTTGAGGCTAGAGGACCGTCCCTCAAAGGCCGGGACTTGAGGACCTCCCGCTAACGCGGGATTGAGGCGAAAAGCAAAGGGCCAAAGGAAAAAGGAGCGTTATCACTTGAGGAGCGCAAAGCTTGAGGGGCACTGCGTTTGAGGCTGAAGGCAAAAGCAGGGAGGATAGCAGACAGCGATTAGCTCT
>CP070673.1:3621344-3646589 GCA_020351915.1 Deltaproteobacteria bacterium | reverse complement strand
TAGGGCCGTGTCATATCGCCCGAGCAAGACATATGCCTTGCTCTTTCCGAGATATGATTTGAAAGCATATTCGGTGTCCTCATACTCCTCTATGAGCGCTTGAAATGCCTCGATGGCCTGCTCATACTGTTCACCCTTTAGATAGGAAAGGCCAATCCTGTATTTTGCGAGCTCGACCTCAGGGGAGTCAGGGAAAAAATAGATCAAGCGTTCGTATTCTCCGATAGCCCGGTAATACTCACCTCTCTGAAAGTACTGTTCGGCAAACTGCAACTGGCGCCCAGAATCCAGCACTATTTCTTGGCTGGCACATACAGGGATAGAAAAGAGGGAAAGAAGGAAAAATATCAGCAGCCCTACCGATTTTTCGTGGAGGCTACTGGGCTTACTATCCCGCGCGCTGCCGGAGCCAATCCGTAGCCGGCACAAACTTCTTGTTAGGTTGCGAAAGCTCTTTAGAGATAATCCCATCGAGGTGCTCAATGCTTGCCCATTACCCCTTTTGCGTAAAACACACATTGAATTTGCAAACTGTGTCCGATCCTATGCCCGCCTGCTCCTCCAGGGAGGTCTCCTTTTCATGCTTCGCAAGCGTTTGCTACGAATCATCATCGATTTTATGCCGTTCACAAACTGCCCTTATCTTATGCCTGTTCGTAATCACGAAAACTTACAACCAATCCCCGGCTTCTCCAGATCCCGTTCTGTGCCCGTGTAGGGTCTCTCACTTTTTGCATACCATATGTTTTACGAAAAACAAAGTCATTCTCTGGTGGTTTTTTTCTCGCCCATTACCGATGATCAAACCTTTTTGTTAGGGCTTTTCGTACAAAAAAATGCTTGTTTTTTTTTGTTTCTCATGTATAACCGCTCCATTATACTGTTAATATGAGCTACAAGCTTTGCTTAACCGGCGAGGAAAGAGAAGGTAAATATGACAGCCGATGTTTTTCGTCCTCGCTTCGCGAACCCGAGTTACCGTATATTTGTCTTAATTGTGCTGACAAAGAAGAGGTTTCTCGGTATACTTATCATATTTGTCGGTTTGAATTCTACTCCTGTGTCAGCCACAGTACGGGGTTTTCTGTTACAGGTGATGCTCATTCTTTTCAATACGAAATTATAATAATATGAAAAGATTTTTTATCTTACTTGTTGCGTTAGCAATTGTTGGTCTTCTCGGTTGGCGGATTTATCTTAAACTCTCCGAGTCAAAGAAACCTTCAAATCGGCAGCCCACGGGGCTGGCCGTTGCCGTTGAAATAGCCCCCATCCAGAAGGCTTCGGTCCGAGACATTGGGCTTTTTAGCGGCACGCTATATCCGCGGGCGAAATTCATTGTAGCACCGAAGATTGCTGGACGGCTTGAGAAGCTCCTGGTGAACATCGGCGATCGGGTCAAGCGGGGCCAGTTGATCGCTGTTCTGGAAGACGATGAATTCCTTCAGCAGGTCAATCAGGCCCGAGCCGAGCTGGAAGTTGCCAGAGCACAGCTTGAGGACAGCAAGAGTAACCTGGAGAATGCAGGCCGTGAGTTGGAACGGGTCAGCGTGCTTCGAGAAAAGAAAATCGCTTCCGCCTCGGAACTGGACGCTGCCCAGGCTCGATTTGGAAGCCAGGGTGCAAAACATAAGGTGGCGCTTGCTCAGGTTGCCGAGAAAGAGGCTGCTTTGAAGGCAGTGCAGGTTCGTTTGTCGTACACACGGATCCACGCGAACTGGGAAGACGGGAACGCACACAGGGTTGTCGGTGAGCGCTTTATGGACGAAGGGGCCATGCTGGCGCCTAATGCCTCTATTGTCTCTATCCTCGATATTGGCTCGGTGACAGCCGTTATTCATGTTATTGAACGGGATTACCCCAAGCTCGTCATTGGGCAGAATGCTGTTGTGGTCACTGATGCATTTCCCGGCAAGTCTTTTCCGGGAAAGATTGTCCGCATTGCGCCGCTATTGAGGGAAACCTCCCGTGAAGCTCGGGTTGAGCTTAGGGTTCCCAATTCAGGACATGTTCTCAAACCCGGGATGTTTGTCCGTGTTCAAATAGAATTCCAAAGGCACGAAAATGCAGTAGTAGTTCCCCTGACCGCCCTAACAAAGCGACTCGGCCAGCAAGGTGTCTTTGTGGCCGACCGACAAGAAATGAAGGCCCATTTTGTGCCGGTAACATTGGGTATCGTCAACAATGAATGGGCTGAGGTACTCAAACCGCCTGTTAGCGGATGGGTTGTTACGCTGGGCCAGCACTTGCTTGAGGATGGCGCTACAATTATTCTCCCCAAAACCGAGCCCGGTGGTTCGTCGAGCACGCCTACGGGTAAGAGCTCGCCAAAAGAGCCCAGAAAGCCAAAACAAGAGGGTCAGCCATGAAGCTCTCAGGATTTGCTGTCAACCACCCTATTTTCACCATCATGGCGGCGCTCATCCTAATCATCCTGGGTACTGTATCATTGACTCACCTCCCCATTGACTTGATGCCGGATATCACCTTTCCGACGTTAAGCGTTTCTACCATTTACGAGAATGCCAGCCCTGAAGAGGTCGAAGAGCTGATAACGCGGCCCATTGAAGAAGCCATGAGCGCCGTTCCAGGAGCTGAAGAAATTACGTCTATTTCAACGGAGGGAGCCAGCCGAGTCAGGATAACATTCACCTGGGGTACCGACCTTGATGCTGCCGCAAACGACATTCGTGATCGTCTGGATCGGGTTGCCCGCCATCTCCCGGATACTGCGGAAAAACCCGGTTTACGGAAGTTCGACCTGGCCAGTTTTCCAGTGCTCATCCTCGGCGCCCACAGTAATCTCGACCCCTTACAGATGCGGAGGATCATAGACGATCAGGTTAAGTACCGCATCGAGCGCTTGCCCGGTGTGGCAGCCCTTGACGTGCATGGTGGTCTCGACCGAGAGATTCATGTAAATTTGTCCGCGGACAAGATCAAGGCCTTAGAGCTCCCTCTGGACCAAGTTATCAGCAAGATTAAGTCTGAAAATGTGAACATTCCAGCAGGTTCAGTTGAGCGGGGAAACATCGAGATAACAGTCCGTACACCAGGAGAATACACAAACCTGGATGAGTTGCGGAACACAGTGATCGCCATCCGCGAAGGGGTTCCTATTCAACTGAAAGAGTTAGCGAGCGTCGAAGATTCCTGGGAAAGGATCACCCGTATTGTGCGCGTGAACGGCCAGCCAGGGGTTCACATGGCCGTCAATAAGCAATCGGGGACCAACACCGTGGAGGTAGCAAAGGGGGTCAAGAGGGAGATTGAGCGTATCAACCAAGACATCCCGCAAATTCGGATAATACCAATCATCGATACGTCCGATTATATCCAGCGTTCTATTAGCAACGCGGGCTCATCGATTCTTTATGGGGGGGCCCTCGCTGTCCTCGTATTGCTTCTGTTCCTCCGGAGCATTGGCAGCACGGCGGTCATCGCTACAGCCATTCCAATTTCCATCATCGCCACCTTCGCCCTCTTATATTTCGGCAAGTTCACGCTGAACCTCATGACCCTGGGCGGCCTGGCCCTCGGCATTGGGATGCTCGTTGACAACGCCATCGTGGTTCTGGAAAACACCTACCGTCTCCGGGAAACGGGCGTTGAGGCAAAGCGAGCAGCCATGGCCGGCAGCGAGGAAGTCACCGCCCCCATTATCGCGAGCACCTTGACCACACTGGCGGTCTTCTTGCCGTTGGTCTTCGTGCAGGGGATGTCGGGTGTGATGTTCAAACAGCTCGCCTATGTGGTGAGCTTTGCGCTCGCCTGTTCGTGTGTGGTGGCTCTTACCCTGGTACCCATGCTAGCGGCAAGAATTCGACGCATCCCAAAAATGGACCCGGGAAACAAGGAGACCTCGACACACAAGATCTTTAGGGCGAGCGGCCGCTTATTTACAGATATGGAAAACGGTTACAAGCAGGTGCTGCACCTTGCCCTGGCTCACCGTAAGCTCGTGATTGGTGGAGCAATTTGCCTGCTCTTGGGTAGCATGGCCCTCATTCCGCTGGTGGGAGTTGAATTCATCCCTGAAACCGATGAGGGCGAGGTGAGAATTGACGGCAACATGGACGTCGGCACCCGGCTAGACCTGGTCGATAGGGCATTCAAGACCATTGAGGCCACAGTCAAACGAGAGGTTCCCGAAGCTAAGAGTGCGGTGACATTTATGGGGGGCAGAGGCTGGGGAGGAAGAAGCTCTCACAGGGGAAACATGAGAGTGGCACTCAACCCTGAATCCGAGAGATCGCGCTCTAGTGAAGAGATCGCGGGGGCCCTGCGCCGTAAGCTTCGTGATATTCCCGGTATGACTATCCGCACCCGCCCTGGCCGGGGACTCTTTATCCTGCGCCTCGGAACCTCCAGCGGGGAAAGAGTGGAGGTGGAAATCCGCGGTCACGACCTAGAAACAGCTGATGTACTGGCCCGTCGCGTCGAAGAGATAGTTGCCCAGGTGGAAGGCGTTACCGACACGCGGGTGAGCCGTGAATTGGGCAGCCCGGAAGAACTTACCATGGTGGACCGGCAAAGGGCCGCGGACATGAAACTTACGGTATCCCAGATTGCCAACATGCTCCAAACTGTTCTGTCGGGAACACGGGCTGGCAGCTACCGAGAAGGGGGGAAGGAATACAGAATTCTCGTCAAACTCGAGGACGCCGAGCGGATGGCATTAATTCACCTCTTGGATCTGACCCTAACAAACGCAGAGGGAAAACCGGTGGTTCTCCGAAACGTGGTGCGGCTCCAGCCCCAGACCGGCCCGGTCCAAATTGAACGCAAGGACCAGGAACGCATCGTTACGGTCCGGGCCAATATCACAGGACGCAGCATGGGATCCATCCTTGCCGACATTCGAAAAGGTCTTCGGTCTCTCCCCGTGCCTCGAGATTTCAGCATAGCTTTTGGCGGCGATTATGAGGAGCAACAGCAGGCATTCCGTGAATTGCTGCTCAGTTTCGTGCTGGCCTTGATGCTCGTCTACATGGTGATGGCATCCCTGTATGAGTCGCTCCGTGATCCCTTTGTTGTGATGTTTTCCGTGCCACTGGCTGCCATCGGTGTTATCCTGATGCTCTTACTCACCAACACCACCTTCAACGTTCAGTCCTACATTGGCTGCATCCTTCTGGGAGGGATCGTAGTCAACAATGCCATCTTGCTCGTGGACACTATCAACCGGCTTCACCGCCGACAAGGCATGCCCTTACGAGAGGCTATTGAAGAAGCCGGCCGCAGGAGACTCCGCCCTATCTTGATGACAGCCATAACGACTATGCTGGCGCTCGTCCCATTGGCGCTGGGGCTCGGCGAAGGAGGAGAGGTACAGTCCTCCATGGCCAGAGCAGTTATCGGCGGCCTGTTGAGTGCCACGCTCATCAATCTGGTGTTCGTCCCAATCATTTACTCTTTATTCGAAGGTCGGCCAAAGAAAGTCGATTCATAGAGTGATAACGGTAACCGGGTTTAATGCAGGTCAAACCTTGAAGATCTAAAGCAAAGGTCCATGGCAGGAGAAAAAGGCATGCCTTTAGGATATGGGTATAGGCTGTTGGGTATTTTTTTTCTTACAGTCTCGCTAATCTTGTTCATGGTATCCTGTGCAGCCCACGACACAGGTAGATTTGATAATTATCGTGATCCTTCCACTCAGCTGCCTATGATTGGTCCAGCGGCAACCGGTGAACAAGATCAACAGCTTCTGAAACCTCCTGCAACTTCAAGCACTGCGGGTCCGATTCGAGTCACCGTCGAAAGTGCGGTCTTCCTTGCGCTTGAGAATAACCGCTCGCTCCAGGTTGAGCGGTTAAATCCGCCAATCCGCCAAACCTTTGAAGATCAAGAGCGTGCCGCCTTTGACCCCAGTTTGAGCATTGGCGGAGAATTCTCTCGTGAGAAGGAGCAGCAAAGCGCGCGAAGCTCTTCTGGGGTGCTTGACGAGACAAGCAACGAAACCACCATCGATGCGGGCGTTTCCCAGTTTTTTACCACCGGCACTGATGTGAGCGTTGATCTCTCCACTGAGCACACATCGTCCGATTCCAATAGCGATCAATACAAATCGCGAATAGGGCTGAGCGTGACTCAAGCGCTGCTTCGAGGCTTTGGGGCAGATGTGAATCTCGCAAGCCTCAGGCAGGCCAAACTGGATACCCGGGGTTCGCAATACGAGTTGCATGGCTTTGCCGAAGCACTGGTTGCCCAGGTGGAGAAGACGTATTGGGACTATGCTCTCGCTCAACGAGAGATTGAGATCGTTGAGGAGTCCTTGGCGCTTGCAGACCAACAGCTTCGAGAGACCCAGGAGATGATCAAGGTGGGAACACTGGCCGAAACCGAAGTGGCTGCCGCGCAGGCTGCAATCGCAGCACGAAGGCAGAGCCTCATCAACGCACGAAGCACCATGGCCACAACCCGTCTCCGCTTGCTACGGTTGCTTAATCCGCCTGGGTCCGAGCTCTGGAAGCGGGAAATTACTCTTCTGAGCCATCCTGTTATGCCAGAGGAGAAACTGGAAAATGTAGTGACACACGCAGAATTGGCCTTGCGCATGCGACCCGACTTGAACCAGGCGAGGCTGGGTTTGCAGCGCGATGAGCTGGAGATCGTAAAAACCAAGAATGGTATACTTCCGAAAATGGACCTCTTTATCACTTTGGGAAAGACTGGCTACGCAGATTCCTTCGGTGGAACTGCCTCCAACATAGATGAAGATTACTATGACTTCGCAGCCGGAATCAGGTTCAACTATCCTCTCAGAAACCGGGAATCAGAAGCGCTACACCGGCGGTCGCTCCTTAGACGCGATCAGAGCGCAGAAGCCCTGGAGAACCTTGCCCAGCTCGCTGAGTTGGATGTCCGCTCCGCCTACATTGAGGTGAATCGTGCCAAGGAACAGATTTCAGCCAGCAAAGCGACCCGTGAACTTCAAGAAGAAAAGCTGCGAATCGAAACCGAAAAATTTCGCGTCGGTAGGTCGACCAATTTTCTCGTTTCCCAGGCCCAGCGAGATCTTCTTCTCAGCCAGATCGCCGAGGTTCGGGCCTTTGCGGATTACCTCCAAGCCCTGGTCGATTTTTATCGGCTTGAGGGGACACTGTTGGCTCGCCGTGGCGTAGTTATTCCTGATTGAGTCCAAGAAGCTCTTTTTGCCTTTAAAAAACAATAAGCCGCTTCAGGCCACTCAGAACTGTGAGAAAATTGGAGGGGGCTGAGCACTGCTGCCCTTTCCGAGGTTTTCCTGCCTAGAGCTTCCACTCATGCTTTACAAGAGGACTCTCAAAATCTGTCCAAAAAGCGCTTCGGGAATATGCAGAGTTTTATCCTACCATGCCAACTCAGCAGGCATCAGAGGGCAGGGCTGGGGGCCTACCGCTGGACGGGTGAAGATTTAACTGTGTTTTTCGGAAAAGGGTTTTGCTGTGGCTTACTGGCCATGACTCCACCAGAAATCATTATTCTCCAGGGGGTCGTAACACCTTCTTTCCCCGTTCACGATGACCTGCGGTGATAATCTGAGCTCATCCCTGCCGCATCGGAACAGGCGATCACCGGTCATCATCCAGCCAATAAAAAAGCCGTGTTTCTTGAAACTCCGGATGCTGTACTCCGAGCAGGAGGGATACATGGGACAATCCTTGCCGTCGATAGGCGAGATACTTCTCCTGTATACCTCAACCAAGAGCTGTAGGGGGTTGAAGGTAGCATCCACCTGTTTCTGGGAGTTTTGGCGATGGCTATCCTGATCCCACGGGCCTTTGAAAGGAGCGGCATAGACAAAGGACGTGAAAAAGAAAAAAAGGGCAACCAAGGTAGTTACCAGAAAAATGTCAAAATCCAAATGCCAAATGAAATCCAAATGCCTAAATGTCAAAATTTTTGTTCTATCAGATGGATGTTGGGCTTGGTTTGACATTTGAGCTTTGTCATTTGTCATTTCTGTGTTACTCTCAGAACTTCTTCAACCGTTGTGAGCCCATTCACCACCTTTGATGCCCCGTCTTGACGGAGAGTAACCATTCCCTGCTCAACAGCCATGTTCTTTATAGAATTGGAATCTGAGGTCTTCAATATGAGATTCTTGATCCGATCATCCAAAATCATCATCTCAAAGATACTGGTTCTCCCCTTGTATCCGGTGTTCAGGCAACTCTCGCAACCGGTACCCTTGTACATCTTTGTGCCTGTATACATGTCTGAGGTGATGCCAAGGTTCTTCAGGGACTCCTCATCAGGACTGTAGGCTACCTTACACCCACTGCAGGTTGTTCTTACCAATCTCTGGGCCAATATTGCAATTACCGAGGAGGTCACGAGATACGGCTCAATCCCCATGTCGATAAGCCGCGTCACCGCACTGGCAGAATCGTTGGTATGAAGTGTTGAAAATACCAAGTGACCAGTCAAGGCGGCCTGGATAGCAATCTCTGCGGTTTCCAGATCCCGTATCTCACCGACCAGGATCACGTCGGGGTCCTGGCGCACGATAGAGCGCAGGCCGTTGGCGAAGGTCAGGTCGATCTTGGGATTCACCTGAATCTGCCCGATGTTCTCGATCTGATATTCGACGGGGTCCTCTATGGTAATGATATTGATATCCGGGTTATTGATGGTGCTCAAGGCGGCGTATAGCATGGTGGTCTTCCCGCTCCCGGTGGGTCCGGTAACCAGGATAATGCCGTGGGCGGACTTTATGAGCCCGTTGAAGACCTTGAGTCCCTCCACGGGCATGCCCAGGTCGGTGAGCTTGAGCAATACAGTGGTCTTATCCAGCAACCTCAGAACAACCCGCTCGCCAAATGCGGTGGGTATGGTGGACACGCGTATATCCACATTCTTCTCGCCGATTCTTATCTCGATCCTGCCATCCTGTGGAAGCCGTTTCTCGGCGATGTTCAGCTTTGCCATGACCTTGATCCTGGAGATAAGGGTCGGCTGGATATGCTTAGGGGGAGACAACATATCGTACAGAATACCGTCCAGCCGGTATCGAACCTTGAGCTTGGTCTGATAGGGCTCAATGTGGATATCGCTGGCCCTTGCCTTTACTGCCTGAGAGAGCATCAGATTTACCAGTTTGATTATGGGTGCATCGCTCGTATCATCCAGGAGGTCGCCCGTCTCCTGAACGGCAGAGAGGATCAAGTCCCGGTCCTCTTCATGCATATCCTGAATCACCTGCTCGGCTGAATCGCTGCTCATGTCGTAGGCAAAATTTATGGCCGAAAGAATGGCAGAATGGGAGGCAAGAACGGTCTCTGCCCCATCCCAGCCCAGGATCAGCCGCAGATCATCGAGGGGCTGGAATTGCACCGGATCGTTAACGGCGATATAGGACATCTCAGGCGTGGCTATGGGGACCATATGGTACTTTTTGAGAAACTGGATGGGTATGACCTCGGCAAAGGAGATATCCATTTGCTCTGTGGCGATAGCGGGCAGGGATCGCAGCCCGAACTGAATGCCAAGGGCCTTCAAAAGGTCTGCTTCTGTTACCGCTCCTTTCTGGATCAGGATTTCCCCTATCCTGCCGCCCTTTTCCTCCTGGATTTGCAGGGCTTCGGAAACGGTATCTTCCGAGAGGTCACAAACCTCTCTCAGGATTTCTCCGATGAGTCGATGCTTCATGCTAAAACTCTATTGCTGCGAATCGGAACCCTCTTCCCTGGGCTCCGGTTTTTCATACAATTTGATGACACCTTCCTGGATGCTATCGATCTGATCCCTTTTTTCCTGATATACCTCTGCTGCCTCTTCCGGTTTTTCAATGATATGGGGTGTCAGGAAGATATAGAGATTGGTTCTATTTTCGGACCTCGAGGTCGATCCAAAGAGCCAGCCTGCCAGAGGAATACTGCTGAGGCACGGTACCCGGGTTTTGATTTCACTCAACGTTTCATCAATGAGGCCGCCAATCACCACGGTATTCGCGTCTTTAATTATTACTGTAGTTTTAGCCACTCGCTTCAAGGTCGTTGGAAGTCCCACGATGGATTCCTCCTCAACCACCTGGGCAATCTCTTGGGTTATCTTCAACCGGACGAATCGCTCCTGGTTAATCTGAGGAACGATGTTGAGGGTCACGCCCACATCCTTGAATTCGTAGTTGCTGTAATCTATGCCTACCTGCGATGTCTCCTGCCGGGTCAGAAATGGGAGATTCTTGACCACCTGGATCTCGGCCTCCTCATTGTCGGTTGTCATGATCTGCGGGGTTTGAAGAATATGCACATCCGAATCACTCTGGAATGCACGTACGACAGCCCCTATATTGGGAAAGGCAATCCCGCCGATTGTAATTGCCTCGCCCAAGACCCCGAGGGAAAACCCGGCAGGGAGGCTGACGATACCCGAGGCACTGGGAGCCGGAAAAACGGTCCCTCCCGAGGTGGAACCTCCAAAAGCGGCTATGGCTCTGCCATCATGACTACCTATCTGTTCTGCGGCCTGCCACTCAACGCCGAGATCGAACGATTTCGTCACATCCACTTCCATGAGAAGGGCTTCGATGTAAACCATTCGCCTGACAATATCCAATTTCTTGATGACCTCTTCCAGGACATAGTAATCCTCCCTGTCTGCAGTGATGATGAGTGAATTCGTGGCCTTATCGGCAACGACCTGAACCTCCTTTGAGATAACAGGGGCCTTTCCCTTTTCCGGCGCCTTTTCCTGCTTGGAGGGGATTGCCATCAGGACCTTCACCAGATCCTCGGCATTGGCATTCTGGAGATAGTACACATGGATGTTCCCCTCGCCGCGGGGGATTTCTTTGTCCAGCAGCTCTATGAGTCTCTTCATCCGAATGGTATCATCTTCGGTGGCCAGCACTATGACGGAATTGGTCCTATCATCGGCCACAATCCTGCTCACTGCAGCTACTACTGGTGCACCTTTTGTGGCCGTACGCACCTGCCTTTGAAAGATGCTACCCACCGTCTTCGACAGATCAGAGGCCTTTGCATGCTTGAGGGGAATCACCGATATCTCCTCGCCAATACCGACTACGTCGATCTCCGCCACGATCTTGAGCAGCCGTTTAATATTGGAAAGCACATCCGTTACAATGAGCATCCGGGTGGGGGGGTACGATACGATCACGCTGCTCTTGGATATGAGGGGGGCAAAGAGCTTCTTGAGCTCATCGGGATTGGCATACTCGAGGGGAACGAGCTGGGTCACAACCTTGTCTTCGGGGCTGATGGCCTCTTCGCGAAGCCTGGTTTCGATATTCTTGGACCGGGCCTGGATGGCCGGTACGATCTTGATGATCTTTCCCGCCGGTACCGGTGTGAACCCGTGAACCTCCAGAACCGATTCAAAGACCTTGTATGCCTCTTTTACCGATATCTTGGTAGGAGAAATGACGGTCACCTTCCCCCTCACCGCTTTATCAATGACAAAATTCTTGCCGGTCAATTCGCTTATGAATTTAATAAAGAGCACGATATCCACATTGTCGAAATCAATGGTCACATACCGCTTATCCGGCGGCTTGTTTTGCGCGGTCTTCTCTTCCGGGGCGATCTCTTTTTTGGGGGGCGCCGTTTCTTGCGGTTGCGGACGGCTTCTTATTACCGGGGGCTTTGTTGGAGCAGGTCTTCGGACTTGGGGCTTCGGCTCAGGTGTCACAGGGGTCACCCCTTGCTCACCCGAAAGCTTGGCTCCTGCCGCGGGAGAGCTGCTCTGGAGCAGAAGTAGGCCTGCCCAGACAATGGAAAAAACGAATACTTCAATTCTTGACTTGCATTTCATGAGATCACGTCCTGAGATAAGGTTGGTGTCGGTCGTCTTTCTTTCTATTGTGCCTTAACGGCCCCATGGAACCTTCGGCTCCATTTTCAATCTTAGCATAACAAATGAAACTTCTCAAATTGCCCCTTGCAGGCAGGCTTTCCGGCCCCGGTCCGTAACCGCGGTTCGGGTTTTATCCCCGAGATTTTCAGTTTCTACACATCCGCTACTTCGGGGCACCGGTATCTCCGACAATCTCTCGAAACTCTGGCTGTCCCTTCAGTGTTTGCAGGTCCCTATCCTTTTGGGCCCACTGCCGGACCGATGCGTCAAGGGAGACCGCCTTTTTCAGATGGGTTAAGCTCTTCGTCTTCTCCCCTTTGAGGGCATAGAGACATGCCAGATTATAGTAGGCATCAACATAATCCGGTTTCTGCTGGATGGCATGTTCAAAGCTCTTTTGGGCTTCTAAATAGTTTCTACTCTGCATATGCACGACGCCCAGGTCGTTCAGCGCGTTAACTGAGTTGGAATCGAGCATGAGGGCTTTCTTGTAGAATCCCTTGGCATCCTCCAAACGACCGGTTTTATGAAAGAAGCGTGCCCTCTCATAGAATTCTTTTGCCTTTGAAGAGTCTTTTGGCCCGGGCCTTGCCTCAGCCTTCGCGTTTTCAGGGGCCGGCACTGCTTTGTTTCTCCTAAAATCCAACCACGAATACAGGGTGAAAGCAAGCAAAATGAACGCGAGGGCGATAACCCATTTTGACCTACCGGAAAAGATGCCCGGTTTCCGTGCCGTGCCTGAAGAAACTCCCCGGTAGTCTGGATGCCGTGCATCCTTTTCTTTCTGGGCCTTGCGTAGTGCCTCGTGGATGTAACTCATTTCACTCTGAAACCTGATATAACAACGCCTTGGTTCGCCGGCCCACAATTCCGTCGGGCTTTAGACCAAAATACGCTTGGAATTTCTTTATATTTTGAAACGTTGGATCATCAAAGATTCCTGTGGGTTCAACCGGATATCCAATCTGTCTGAGCGTCTGCTGCACCTTTACGATACTGGGGCCAATCATCCCCTTTACCAAGGTGAGGCTTTTGTTTTCATAGGGATAGACCCAGGAAACCTTTTGGCCTCGATTGATTTCCAGGAAATCTCTGCTGACGGGGCTTAGTTTGCCTGCTGCGTCAACCACCACGGCTCCCTGGGCGGTGATTTCATGGACCAGGAGATAGCCGGGGGATGGAACTGAGCTAGAGGGTTTTTCGGCCGAACCCGTGCTCTGAGATTCATCAAGCGCGGGGTCTTCTAAGAGAACTCGAAATGGTTTCCTGAACATTCGATACTTTTCGATTTCGGCGGTGAACGGAAACAGGCCCACATGAACAGCACCGTCGGCATAGTGGTTTGTGTCTGCCCTCTCCTCGGAAAGTCTGAAGAGGCCGGCAAGGCTGGTCCCCTCATCCAAAAACACGCTCGCCTTTTCTCTTTTGGGAATAGGGAGGGCGCCGTTCTTTTCGCTCCTCTCGGGCACGGGGAGATAAACCGCTTGCTCACCGGAAAAGATCTTTGCCATATCCCCCCGATGCATCCACCCCAACAAGCCGAGGAGAACGACCAACAGTGCCACCAGAACGGGCAGCAATCTCCATATCCTCCTGGACCCGTAAAGGGCACGAACCTCAGAGGACAGGCCTCCCCTCATGTCGTCGATGGCCTTCCGGATAGTTCGTTTAGATATTGAGAACTCATCCTTGGCATAGGCAATAAGCAGTGCCCTGTCGCAAACCGCATTGATCCGCCTCGGATTCCCTCGTGAGTACTTATAGATCTCCTTCAAGGCGGCAGCGGTAAACCTCACATTTCCCTTCCCACCTCCCACCACCAATCGATGCTCTACATAACCTTGCACATCTTTTTGATCCAGGGGCTTGAGTTCGTAGCGAACCATGATCCGTTCATCGAGCTGCTTTAAGGAAGGGTTGGCGAGCAGTTCCTTCAGTTCCGATTGCCCTACAAGGACGATCTGTATGAGCTTTTCCTTTTCCGTCTCCAGGTTTGAGAGCATCCTGATCTGCTCCAAGACAGGCAGCGAAAGGTTTTGGGCTTCATCGATCAATAGAACTGCATTCCCTCCCGTGCTGAAGGTCTCCAGCAGGAACCGATTAAGCCTGTCGATATATTCCTTTTTTGTCTTGGTTTTTGAACCAGTTTTAATGCCAAACTCTTGATTTACTATCTCCAGCAGCTCCGTGTCTGAAATAAATGAATTGAATATCAAGGCGCTCTTGATTGACTCGTCTAATCGCTCAAGGAGAGCCCTGGAAAGGGTAGTCTTACCAGTACCGATACCACCAGTAATAACGATAAAACCCTTTCGATCATTGATTCCATAGAGGAGGTGGTCAAGGGCCTCCCTGTGGTAGGTGCTCAAGAAGAGGTAACGTGGATCAGGGGTCAGATTGAAAGGGGTTTCCTTAAAACCGAAATAGGACGCATACATGAAACTCTTACCTGAACTGGTAATTGATTATTTTTTCCTCTCCGTTTCTCAATACTTGCACGGTAACGCGAGATCCCGACTTCAAACTCTGATACACCTCCATCACGTCATCGGGGGTCTGGATGTTTCTGCCGTTCAGTCCCTGCACGATGTCGCCGTTCTGTAATCCCATTCTGGCAAAAATAGAACGGGGCTTAATATTGCTGATGGCAAGACCGGCTGCCACGCCATCCCTGAAGTGAGGTCTTATCCTTGCCTGTGAGAGGAGCTGATGAACATTCTTGAGGGACTCGTTCACTTCTGAGCGCTTTACCACCACGGTAGCCTCTCTCCCAGCAGCCGGCCTGCTCGGATATTCAGGTTCACCACTGGAGGCGGGTTCCTCCTTCATCGTTAAGATCTCATCTTTACCATTAACGCGCAGGACCACCTTGCCTCTGAGTATCCTCTTGACGGTGGCACCCTGAACGCTATCGCCTACCTTGTAAAGACCCTGCTTTTTCTTCCTGCCCTCTTCAATCACGGCAAACCCGTCTTGTTCATCGCCGACCGCGGTTCCCAGTAAGTCTATTTTCAGTGAAGTTTGCTCAAGCTCTTCCAGCTCCTCTACGCTCGTCTCCTCCGGCATTGCTTCCCCGGTGACAAAGATGTTCCTGTCAATAATGGGTTGGTAGAAGTCTCTGGAAAGCTCTCCCCGCTGTTTCACATCCGGTGCGAGATAGATGATTCTCTTTTGGGTATCGGCACCTCGGAGATAGGCGGTGGTTGTCAGGTAAAGAAGATTCACCCCGACATAGCTGATAATCCCTAAGGCCACCAGATTAAAAAGAGTGAGGTATCGCTGTGACATGGCAACCGCTATTCTAGATAAAGGTGATTCTCGGATGTGCTATCGTCCCCCGAATACGGAAGGGCAGCGCACCCTTTCTCAGCTTCCCCTTGAAAAACTTCAAAACACTTTGTGCACCTTCAGCCTCCTTAAAGAGCGGAGCGAATGGCTCAATCGTTCCTTTGAGATCGATGTTGCTCTTTTCAAGCTCTTCTTTCAAACGGATGATTCCTGTCACGGTGCCCCTGAGCATGGGTCCTTCCAGCTCCAACCGGGTGAGGTTTACCCTTTTCCTGTTGAGGACCATATTGATGGTAACCTCACTGTAATCGATGGCCTCAAGGGTCAAGAGAGGCGACAAAAGCTCAATCCTGCCATCCGTGAGTCTGAAATTCGCCTGGCCGGAGCCATTCAGCACCCTTTCCCGGCGTCCGCTATAGGAAATGGTTCCGCTGAGCAGACCTTGGACCGATCTGCCGATCAGACCACCCAAGTTTTCATGATCTCCAACTCGGACGGCCTCAAGCTTTACTTCGGCGTTAAGGGCGTTTTTGGCGTCACCGTTCAGCGAGGCGTTACCCTTTATCGTTCCTCCATAGGCCGCGCACCTGAAGTACCAGTTCTGGGTTCCTTTCAGGAATGATCTTGCATGTGGCCTGACAAACAGGGTTTCAGTCCTGAAAAGGTTTTTATTAGGTTTGTCCCGATACAGAACCCGGGCATTCGTGAATCTCAGCCCCAAAGGAGGCCATGGTGTTACCCGGTCGATTGCAATCGAGAGGGAAGGATTGAGATTTTCGGCCTTGACCTGCAGATAACCTATGACGGCATCTGAAGGAAACAGGTAATACAAGAATACCCCTGTTATACCGATGAAGTAGATTACGTAGCCGACCGATCTCTTCGATTTTTTCATACCTGCCATGCCCGTCTTCGGATAAATGTTCTAGCGAAGCTCTGCCTTCCCGGCCCGCACCGGCTCGGGACGGGCAAACCGTCCAGACACTATGTCAGTAAAATACGAAATACTGAATAACGATTATGGGTTACGGTGGAGCCTGTCCCGACTATACTGTCGGGGATGCCCGTTTCGTTTTTCGGTAACGTCAATGGTCTATTTATTTCTACGTTACCTTACCCGTTGCCGATACGGGCTTCGCTACCCTAACCGTTACCCAAATAAACTAGCAAAAACCCTGGCCCAGACCTGGCATGCAAGGCCTGAGTTTTACAGATCTCGCTTCCTTAATAATAAAGCGACAACAGCTTGTTCCACTCACGTCGCGCCAGGGCGGGCTTGACAGTAATCCGCCCGAAGTCTGGCGGATAAATCTTAAGATCTTACTTCATATAGACCGCCAGTGCGGATTATTGGCCTTTCTCTTCGTCTCTCCGCCTCCCCCACGCTCCTTACTAATAGGTCAGTACCTGCAAAATGGCATCCAGTGAGCCTGCTTTCTTCGTATTCTTTTTGATAGTGATTCTTTTTAGGGACACCACATTGTCCGGTGATTCAATACGATACAGGTAACCGGTAAGTTGCTGCAAGCTAATCGCCTCCAACCTCATCTCTACCAGCGATTCCTTGTAGCGGCCTGAGCCCGAAGAAACGGATGGTTTCATGTATTTGATACTATTCTTGACACCGGCAGCGCCTGCTTCCTTTTCAAGAAACGAGAAAAGCGTGAACCCCCTTTTCCGGCGGGTAAGCGCCTGCTGGATCCCTTGAGACCCCTTGCGGTACCTCTGATACTCGGAGCTAAGCTTTGCGATCTCCTCAAGTCCCATTTCTTTTGCCCGTACACCCCTTTCAAGCCTCCTTCTGGCTTCAAAGAAGGGGGTGATGAGAAACTGAAACAGGCAAAAAGCCACAACAAAGATTGCCGCACCGGTTAAGAAGTATCTTTCACGTCTTGCAAGTTTCATGATGTGCGTTTCTTGGGTTCATTGTGTTTGTTGAGTTTGTTGGGTTTTTTGGGTTTAGATGAACGCTGGTTTTGAAGGAGATAGGTTATCAGGCCCGAATCTAGTTTAGAAACCCTTTCAGCTTGCTCATAGCTATGATTAAAGGTCTCCTCCTCAACATATTTCTGATCGAGAGCAACGTAAGCTTCGCTTTGAACCTCGGTTGCCGAACTCTTTGATATGAAAAGGTACTTAATGAATTCATTGTTCGATCTGCGACTAGAACCTTCTGCTATGTTACTCATGGATGATACTGCTGCACCAGTAATCTGCCCACATAATCTGGCATCTTTTTGAAAATCATTGCTCTCCTTTATTGCTCGATGAACAAAATTCACCAATTTGCGTGCTTCCTGCCAACAGTGTAAATCTTCAAACCTCTTAATTTTCATTTTTGACACAAGAAACCCAACAAACTCAATGAACACAACAGACTGTGTTACTTTTTCCGCTGCAGTTTCATTTCAAACTGCACCCGTTTGCCGGATCGGTCAAGATTGGCCGAGCTGATGGTCACCTCCCGAAAATACGCTGAAGGCTCCAGATTCCGCTTCACCGTGTCCACCGTATTGAAGGTATCAGTTTCACCCTTGATCTTTACGGCCTCTTGATCAACTACCATGCTTGCTACCGTCACATCCAGGGTTTCGGGAATCCTGAGAGAAATATCCCGCACCAAGTCAATGACCTTCTGATCTCCGCCCATTCCGGGAAATGAGAGGGCCGACTGTTTGATCTCCCTGATCTTAACCTTCATCTGGTTGACCGGATCCTGTATCCGCTTTGCATCGGGAAATGTGCTTCGGTATATGTCTGTAATCTGTTTTTCCAGCATCCTGTACTGCTTCTTAAGAAGATAGTAGTCCACGCCGAAATATGCAGCTACCAGACATGCGATAACGATCAAGAAAACGGCTACCTTCCGGATCTCCCCCCAGAGCATCATATTTTTCTTTGTGATCTCGAATTCCCCTGCCCTGAAGTTGAATCCCGGGCCCTTTTTGCTGTCTCTCAGCGCAAGTGCGAGGGCGCCATCCATGAGGCCAGGTTCCCACACCTGTGCTATTTCCTCTTCGATATGTACCCGCGCATCCCGAGCCACGTTGAGCCGTTCGACCGGTATTTCAAGAAACTCCTCTAAAAGACTTTCGGTCTGCGGATACAGGCTCCCACTTCCTGTAATAAAAGCCCTCTCCGGCCTCGCCGTCTTCTTAATCTGGCTTTGAAATCCGTGGAGCGTGTTATGAACATCCGTACACAACGCCCTAAACGCTCCCTTCAGATGTTCAGGTGCCGCGCTCTGCCGGTGGTTAGTCACCGGTGTCTCTCCTTGATCGACCGATTCCGCACCATCCCCAAAATGAAGGAGCCTGACGAGACTGATCCTCCTGTTGAGATAGAGCACCATTATGATGTGCTTGCGGCCCATTTGGAGGAGCAGACCGTCATCAGGTATATCCGGTTGATTCAACAGCCACAAGCCGGTGGGCACGCCGCTGACATCAACAAGGTCCGGGTCGATCCCATGGCTCTGGAGCAGGGCGAGGTATTCGGAGATATGTGCTCGCCTCACTGTAGCAGCGAGGATTTCGCTCTGATCCGACTGGTCTACGACGGCAAAATCTACGAGCACGTCCTGGATGGGGAAAGGAAGCATGGTCTCAATCGTAAAGGCTATGGTCTGGCTGATCTTTTTCCTGTCCTTAAAGGGCATCTGGAGGTTACGGTACGATACGTACACCCCGGAGATGGCGCTGATACACGTGTCAGCGATGAGATCCATCTGCTCGCTCAGTGCCGTCAATGCCGCATCCAAACCTCCAGTCTCCTCGATCACAACACGAGACCAATCCGTTATGGAGTATCCCCTCAGGCCCCCCTCTACCTGGACTGCTGTTACTGAATCAGTATTGATGTCAATCCCGAGAATTTTACCTGGCATAATCGGTGTTTATTGGGTTTGTTGGGTTACTTGGGTTACTTGGGTTACTTGAGTTACCTGGGTTACTTGAGTTTGTTGGGTTTATTGGGTTCATGGCATTTTAGCATTTAGCCTCTTAAAAAAGGATTGCATCTTTACAGGCTGCTGCGCAAACAGACTCTCCAAACTCAAGAAACTAATATTCTATTCGACCTTCCAAGACAAAATCTTGACTGTTTCCTCTTCCCTTTCCACCACACCCTTAATTCGTTTACTCATTGCCTCCTTAAAACCCTGTGAGATGATCTCAAAATAGGTACTCGAGGTGGTCAGCAAGGCATCCGGGATGTTCACATCGCTCATCCCTGAAACCTTCTTGTACCATGTACTACTTGCAAGGTCATTATCTTCATTGGTGCGGTACTCGTTCAGGGCATCAACCAGATCCTCGTCTATCTGATCGGACAGGGCGCGCACCACCAAGGGGTCTGCCGTGTTGATATTAATACTGCCATCACCGTGTGCACTCAGGTAAGGCAGGATGCCGCGGTTATCAACGGAGCCGTATAAGAGCTCCTTGGTAATGCCTCGCACGAATTGCAACTCCTCCGGGAACTCAAGGGGCCCGTTCTTGCATGGGTACGGTCTTTCCAGGGCCTGATAGTAGGAATCCTCCGCCCCGAATCCGGTCACCTCATTGTCAGTGTCCATCCAGTCCTTCAGGGCATCAACGATGTTTTCCGCCTCCTGTGAATCGAGGCCGAATTCCGGTAAGTTCAGAAATCGCAGGAGGAGGTCTTTCTGCAGGGTATCATAGGTTCCGTCCTTTTCAATAAGCTGGTTGATCTGAATCCTCCCTGAAAGATCCGTTATCTCTACGTAGACCTTACCCTCATCAAACAAACCGGCTGCACTCTCAGACAAGAGCCCTGACTGGGCCCACAATTCAAGAAGGGTATCGACATTCCCTTCGATGCGGTCCGCATGTAACACCGCTCGTGCGCCGTGAAAACCAGACTTTGCGATGCAGGTCAACTTAATGCGGTCGGAGAGATTGACAGCCGCAAAAAGGTCAGACCGCATTGACGTATTGAACTCGAGAGTCAGAACCACGATCAGGGCTACGACCAGAATCGTGAGAATCAGCGCCATACCCCTGTTATCGGGCCGAAAGATTACCATGAACTTCCTTGCTCTGCTGGCAGTGCAGCCCTTGTCATGAACCTCAAGGGCACATTGGTATCGGGGCCGCCGTTGAACTCAAGGGACAGGGTGACCATTCTCGGTAACGCACCCTTGTGCTCTTCTGAATCAGAATCCCAGTCATCCTGGATTTCGTCGTCTTTTCCGTGATAGATGAAGTCAACGGAGCCTAATTTCTCACAGAGTACCAATCCCCCGGTGTCCTCTTCGGGAGACCACAGCACCTGGAATATCAGTCTTTCACTCCGATAGAGCACAAGGCCTTCACCCCCTTCGCTCTCCCTCACATAATAGTTGATCTCAACTGCCCCGGGGTCTTTTTCCTGCCCGCCAAGGTTAACGTGTGCTCTCGAGGTAAATCGAAGGCTATCAGCGCTCCTGCCGTCTATCTCTTTGTCCTCGCCTACAAAGGAAGGCACGGATAACGTGTCCACGGCTGGTTTTCCTTCCGACGGAATTTCTTGAACATACACGGATTCCAAATCTTCCAGCATCCTTTCCATGGCAATCCGCGCCATCCGGTATATCTCTGCCCGAGACTCGGTCTCACCAACAACTCGAAAAGTTCCCGTAGCCGAGGCATAGATCGTGCTCAGCACGAGGGCAAAAATGACTATGGCCACGAGCAGTTCAAAAAGGGTGAAGCCCTTTGGGTTCATTGAGTGTGTTGAGTTCATAGATTTACTTGATTTTGGGTACAAACCGGTAAAGCCTTAGCTTGTATTCATATTCCCCTGAATTTCCCCAATACACCGCCAAATCGATCTGCTTCAGGAAATCAAGGGCCTCCTCCACGCCTGCAAGCGAAAGATCGCCCACCGTATACTCCCAGTGATAATTGGGAAAATCCTCTCCAAAGTCACCGGAATCAGAGGACAGGTTTTCCATGCTCTCCGTCTCTATCTCGGCCATTTTACTCTGAGCAAGCAGTGCCGCCGTCGTATTGAATTTTGCTTCAATGGCAAGCGACAGACTCTGGGACTGTGACGCCAAAAGAGTCACCAAGGTGATGGCAATAATGGCAAGAGCAATCATCACCTCAAGGAGGGTGAAGCCGCGGGCACCTTTGGAGCAATGGAGTAATGGAATATTGGAGTATTGATCTTTTCTGGCCTTGTCCGACCTCTCCAAAACTCCAGCTCTCCAATGCTCCATTGCCGCATTGCTCCGTGACTTCATTCCTCCGCCACCCCGCTCTTTACATGGCCACAATATCCACATACGTGTCGTGGACCTTTACCGTTCCAAGAAAAGGGCTTAGCGTCAAGGTAAACTCTCTGCCATCATCTTCCCCAAGATGGATCAGCGCTTGCTCGACATATCCCTTTTTGCTAAAATGAAGTATTACCTCCCCATGTGCCTGTTTTCCTTTGCCACGGCACCAAACATCCAAAATTCTTACGCCACTGGGAAGCACAAAGGCCTCTTCCTTTGCCAACACCATTTCCTCGTCTTCCATGCCGGTATGCTCTGTCCACCACCGATTCGATTCAATATCGAGGTGAATAGTATATACCCTTTGCTCACGTATGGCCTCGTTTCTCACCTCTCTGACCAACCCCACAATCTTCCGCGTGGTGGCCTTGAGGTCATCGGCTACCAGGGCATATTGAAACCGGGGTATCGTGAGGCCAAGGAACAGGCCGAGGAGGGCTATCACCACCGCCAGTTCAATCAGTGTAAATCCCTTTGTCCCTGGACCTTCCCTGCTACTCCAGCTCCCAGTTGTTGATATCTTCATCCCTGCCTTCACCGCCCGGCTCTCCGTCACCACCGTAGGAAATGAGGTCAAAGTCGCCGTGAATACCTGGAGAAAGGTAGACATATTCGTTTCCCCACGGGTCCTTCGGAACCTTTGCCTTTTCCAGATACCCCCCCTCTCTCCACTTTCCCGGAAGCTGGCCAACCTCAGGGGGATCCACAAGGGCCTGCAAACCTTGTTCGGTGCTCGGATATACACCGCTGTCAAGCTTATAGAGCTTGAGCGCGGTCTCTATGGTTTCCATCTGAACCCGTGCCTTGGTCCTTCGTGCCTCCTCCGGTTTCCCCATGACTCGAACACCGACGTACCCAACCAAGATACCCAGGATAATGATAACCACCATGAGTTCTATGAGGGTGAACCCCCGATCATCCGATTTGATTTTCATCATGTTACCCCTTATTGGCTCCGTATTCTCGCTTTGCATGCCTTATGCTGCTGCATCCCCCCATATTCCACCTGTTTCTCATTTATCATGAAACCAATCCAATCATCCCTATCTCTGTGGTCTTAACGACCGTCTCAGAGTGATAAATTGGCTCCCGGCTCTGTGACTGTCGGCAACCTTTTCTTGAACCTTAAAAAGGAGCCTTCCTGGGTTCGTTTTTAATCATAACACATAAGACATTCGAATCGTGCAAAATACGCAGTTTTTGACAACCACCATTTAGGTTATCTGTTTCTATCATCTCCAACATGGTATCCGTCTAATCACCCATTACTCCATATCTCCGTCACTCCATTCTTCCAGGCTTTTACCGTATCATCTGGCTCATCTCTATTATGGGTAGTATTATCGAAAAGACGATAAATCCGACAATGACTCCCATCACCAGGATCATTACCGGTTCCAGCATCGAGGTCAGTGCGGTGATTTGTGATTCTACCTCTCTCTCCTGGCTTTCTGCGATCTTGTACAACATCCTCTCCAGTTCCCCGCTCTGCTCGCCAACCGATATCATTTGTATTGCCATTGAGGAGAACCAGGGGCTCTGGGACAGCGAGCCGGCAAGGCTCTGGCCTTTCTGGATCTCATCTCCGGCCTTCTCGATGACCTCTTGAATGAGAACGTTATCCACAATTCTGCTCACAATCTGAAGGGCCGAGATAAGGGAAACGCCGCTCTGCAGCAGGCTCCCCAATGTCCTGCCAAACCGTCCCAAGGCAATCTTCTGATTGAGCCGCCCAATAACGGGTATGCGCAGCTTGAGCCTATCCCGAAGGTACCGGGCCCCCGGCCTCTTGCCGATACGCCTGAGAATAAGAATGCCGCAGAAAACTGCGAGCAGAATAACCCACCAGAAGGAGAGCAAAAAGTCACTTACCTCTATGAGCACCACTGTGGGCAGCGGAAGGGTCTGTCGCATTTCGGCAAAGACCCTGGTGATATTAGGCACGATAAAGGTGACCAGCACAAAGAGCACAATGGTTCCCACGATAGACATGAAGATCGGGTAGGCAAGGGCCGCCTTAAAGCGGCTCCTGAGCGCCTGTTGATGCTCGCCGAAATCCGCCAGACGATCCATAACTACATCCAGCGACCCCGAAGCCTCGCCGGATTCAACCATGTTCACGTAGATGCTTGGGAACACCTTGGGATGCTGGGAAAGCGAAAGGGCGAGGCTATTGCCCTCATTGACCGACTCCTTGACCTGAGCCATAACCCTCTTGAACGTTGGATTTGTAATCTGGGTGACGAGGGACTCAAGAGATCCAATAAGAGGGACTCCGGCCCCCAGCAAGGTTGAAAGCTGTCTGGTCATGGCAGAAACCTCTGCCGGCCTGACTCCCCTGAGCAACCTGACCACTGAGCCGGGCTCAGAGGGGAGGCCCTTGGGTTTGGACAGGGCCTCTTTGATCTCAACGGGAAAAATCCCCGAGGCCCTGAGCTTCTCCCGGGCTACTACATCGCTGTCAGCATCCAGGATACCCTTTAAGCTTTTCCCCGAGTTATTCAGGCCTCTATATTCGTAAACGGGCATATCGTATAGCTATTTTTCGCTAAGTTAATGAGGAGAATTCTCAGACGCAGGCGAAAACGACGAAAACCACATAGGGAAGCAGAGCATTGAGCCAACTTGCTCTTAAACAGGAGCGGCCACTGTATTCTAAAGTTGGGTAACATAGCTTGAATTATCACTATGTTACCAGTACCTGTTTTTTATGTCAACTTAAGTTCATCAGGGAATAGCTCTAATAGCCCCTGTCTGAAGACATAGGATAGTACTTCTGAGGGATTCTTATTGATATACTATGGAGAGCATTGAATAGTCTTCAATACGGGCATTGAGGTAAAGGTCGTACGATCTTTTCATGACCTTCTCAGCAATTACTTATGTAGACATATCCATGCTCCCATCAGTAATTCGAAAGGTAAGGCAATAAAAAAGGATTCTTACGATAATCAATTGAAGAATCGATTATTACTTTAACCAAGAAACTACTCTGGTCCAAGGGATATGAAAAGCTGCCTTACCGATTCTATGAGGAATCGGCATATCTATCGGAAGGCACTACGAGACAAAAGGGCGGGTCAATCCTGGGGGAATGCATTCAGGCAGGCTCATTTAATCTGTAATCCTCGATCTTCTCTTTGATAAGTAAATGCCTTTGATGCTGGGGTTACACCTTCTCCTTTTCTATCCTCCGGCGCTCCTCATCCCTTACCTCTCGCCTCAAGAGTTTACCTACCTTGGATTTTGGAAGCATATCTCTAAACTCTATGTATTGAGGAACCTTATAAGGAGCAAGCCTTTCCCCACACCACTTGGTCAACTCAGATCCACCCACACCTCGTGCATCTTCCTTGAGCACCACTATCGCCTTGATTCGTTCTCCAACCTTTGGATCAGGAACTCCGATAACACAAGCGCCAATGACCGTGCTATGGTCTTGGAGCACGGCTTCTACCTCGGATGCTGATACCCTGTAGCCCTTGTGCTTGATGATATCAGCGGATCGTTCCACGTAAACAAGCTCCCCATCGGTATCCTGACACACAAAATCACTCATCCGGTAATAGACCTTTCCACTGAGCTGAACATAGGAATATTCTGTTTCTTCCGGTTTGTTCCAGTACTCTTTCACGGTGTATGGGGATGTGACCAAAAGTTCCCCGCTTTCTCCGGGCGGAACCGGCTTCAGGGTGTTTGGGTCCACCACAATGCATTCTCTGCTTTTCAAGGGCAGCCCGATAGAGCTTAGTTTAGGCTCCTTACCGAGTCGGCTATAGGTCACGTGACCAGCCTCTGTGGAGCCGTAAACCTGATAGATCGGCACGCCAAATCGCTCCTTCCAGCGATTGAACACCTCGATGGGCAAAACA
>CP070673.1:3589311-3621244 GCA_020351915.1 Deltaproteobacteria bacterium | reverse complement strand
CTGATCTAAACTATGTGGGGCATAATCCAAAAAAAAGATACCCATACCCTGCAAGAAGCTTAGAAATCAATAGGTTAAATTTCACTATGACGTGGCCCTGCCTTAGTTCAGCTCTGAGTTTTCAGAACTGGTTTCTCGAACATCATGCAGGGTTTCCCCAGTGAAGGCATTCACAGATCTCCTCAGCAATGATTGGGCGGGGCCTTGGCCTAAACCACTGATTGTCACCTTTACGCCGACCTTGATTTTGCGAATACCGTTTTTGTCGTACAGTATACACGCAATGCCTTTTGTGTCAAAACCCAATTAGCACCAAAATTTGGAATACCTGGATATGGCTCCAACTTTGGCAGCCAAACAGATAAGTCGGTGCTCTATTACGCCAATCAGCAAAGTTGTGCGACTCTGAATACACCGCAGGGATAGGGAAGAGTCCTTTAGATTCCATAAAGTCTCACCATACTCCCTTATTTTGTGATAGATTGCCCTTGTAGACTTTTTCTCCAATCAATCGTCTAATATAGTAAGAGCGGGCCCGAAAGAGAAAACTCATGCATGGCGACAGAAGCACTTTCGGCAAGCTGGTTGAGCGCTATCAGAAAAGGGTTTATCAGGTTGCTTTGAGTATTCTGAGTGACGAAGATGAAGCCCTTGATATTACACAGGAGGTCTTTATTAAGGCCTTCAGATCATACAACCATTTTAGATTTGATGCCTCGCCAGAAACATGGTTAATCAGGATAACGATAAACAAGGTTCGAGACCATCTTCGAAAAGAGAGGTTGCGAAGGCTTTTGTTTATGAAACCAGGCGCTATCTCTTACAACCGGCTCAATACCATTGCAGATGGTAACCAGTCGCCCCAAGAAATGCTCAAACAAAAACAATTTAAGACAAGCGTACGAGCATTTCAACGGGGCCTTAAAGGAAGAGAACGTGAGGTCTTTGCACTCAGATTTGGAAATGGGTGCACTATTAAAGAAATCTCAGCAGTAACCAGTATAAGTCAGAGTTCGGTAAAGACCTATCTATGCAGGGCTCTTGCCAAGGCCCAAAAGCACCTGGCTGAGTGGAGGGAGTCATGAATAGTCGCCATCTAAGCGACAGGGAGATAAGCAGTGCACTTCTTGAACTGGAAGGTATTGATGAGGATCTCCGGTCACATCTGAATAAATGTCCGAATTGCCGTAAACGGCTAGATACACTGAAGGGATTCACAAAGTCCTTCCAGGAGCACACTAAGCATAGCGATATCAATTGGGCTATAGAAAGGGGAAAGATCCTCTCAGGGCTATCCGATAATCGCTTGCCGCTCCTAGGGCGGCGATGGGGTACTGCATTTGTCTTTTCCCTTATCCTAATCGCTTCGGCTCTATTGTTGAGACAGCTCAGTCTGAAACCACAACACACCCTACAGATAGAAGAAACCGAACTACTTAAGACAATCTATATCTGTTGTGAAGATATGGGTGAGGTGGAACTCCCCCGAAGCCTCCTGGTTCTTTCTCCATGGGGGAGGGAAGACTTCCGCCAATTCTTGAACTTTTTTTCACCATTAGAGGAGGAACGCGATGAAAAAAAAGACGTTATTGATGACAGCCTTAGCAATCATAGGATTGACTACTTTCATTTTACCTAGTCTTTGGGCCTTTGATCCCCCTATGGCCGGTGGTAAATGGTGGTTGCGGCCCGCTATTAAGGACAAGTTGCAGCTAACGCTTGATCAAATAGAGAAGATAAACAAGATCTGGATAGAACATAGAAAACGTATCATTGATACCAAAGGCGAAATTGAAAAGGCCTATCTCGATCTGGAGAATCTTATGGACCAGCCTACGGTTGACAAACAGGAAGCTTACCAGTTGGCAGGGAGGCTGAGTCAACTTCAGGCCCAGCAGACCGAAGCACGAATAAAGATGACCGTAGACATTCGCCAGGAACTCTCAGTTGAGCAATATGATAAGCTCAAAGGCCTGAGAGCGGAATTAGCAAAAGGGCTTAAAGAAAAGGGCCTCCGAAGACAAGAAAGGTAAACTGAGATAAAATCAAGGGCTTTGCCCCAGGAGTCTTGGGGAATCTAGGAAAATTTAAAGGATTCTATGTATTTCTTGAGGAGCTTTTCATCTTCGGGATCTATGTCGATAAACTGGATTCCCATTCCTGGGGGTATTTTATCGCTGCTCTTGTCCTTGGATCTCGTCCACACCACTTTCCCTGTGGTGTGGATTACGTGATTGCTGTCTGGCAGAGTGAATTCTACATTCAAAAGGGTGTCTACCGGGAGAATCTTCCCCGTTTTAACAAAGAGTCCGCCTTTGGCAAGATTCCCAATGTAGGCTCTAAAAAAATCACTTTCACTTTCAAAAGACATCTTAACCGTTCCGCTCACCTTCGTCTCCAGGAGGCTGGAAGCCCTAACGAAATCATCGGTGGTTTTTTTCAATCTCCTGACTAAGGTCACGAGTAACTGCCTGAAATCTGAGGCGAGATGATTGAACTCCCTATCTAGAAATTCCTTATCGAGCAAATCCACAACAGTATCCTCAAGTGCGGTAGCTGTGGCAGATCGCGGGGAGGGATCAATAAAAGTCATCATACCAAATATGGCTCCTGGGCTAAGCATTTCCACAACAACCTTTTTGCCCCGGGTCATTTTGCTGATCTCCACCCTTCCTGAGCTTACGAGATAAACAGTCTTTCCATGACTGCCTTCCTTGAATATCACCTCTCCAGCCTCATATGTCTCTTGCCCGCTCGTTAGAAACACGGTGTATCTGCCTCCTCCTTTTTTAACAGCTCCCTGAGTTCACGCATTACCTTCCGCACCTGGTCCCTGGTATGCTTGAGACTCCCGCTGTTGTCAATTACAAAATCTGAAAGGGATCTTTTCTCTGCGATTGGAACCTGAGCATGGAGTCTTTTTTCTACCTCTTCTGGAGAGAGCCTGTCTCTCATTGTTGCCCGCTCCAGCTGAACATCTCTCGGTACATAAACAAGAATAACCTTATCCAAGTCCTTACGCAAGCCTAATTCAAACAAAAGGGGGATATCAATAATGACAATCGAATAGGGATCTTTCTCGCTGATGGCCTTAAGCAAGGCGTCTCGTTTCTCAAAGATCCTGGGATGGGTAAAGCCTTCCAAGGCTTTTCGGCTCTTATCATCAGAAAAGACTATCTCTGCAAGGGCAGAACGGTTCAGCGTCCTATCTGGCGAGAGGATTCCCGGACCAAAATAGTTAACTATATCTTCCCAAGCGGGCTTGTCAGGCTCTACAATAAGGCGCGCAAGGTAGTCGAAATCAATTATATGCGCTCCCTCATCTTCAAACATTCTTGTCACAACTGTCTTTCCGCTCCCTATACCGCCTGTCAGTCCTACTACAAGCATAAGACCAATTCTACCTCTTCCTCAATAGCACATACACTGCCCCTGCCCCGCCATCATAGGGCTGAGCGGTCGCAAAGGCCAGGACAATTCTTTTCAAAGCGCCCCTCCTGAACCAGACCGGGAGTTCAGTCTTAATGGCCGGTTGATGGTCAGCTGAGCCCAATCCCCGACCATGGACAATAAGCACACATCTGAGGTCCTTTTGATAGCTCTTGATTATGAAGCTATTAACAGCGGATTCGGCCTCTTTCTTTGTTAACCCGTGGAGGTCAACATGGTCCTGGATGGAAAACTCACCCCTTCTGAGCCGCTTCATGATCTTTGGGCCCACACCCGAAACAGCTCCCTCCATATACTCATCACTGAAGGAAATATCCCAGGCCGCTGGCTCTTTAACCAGGTGTGAAAGATATTCCCTGGCTTTTGCGCTTTGATCAGATAACTCATCACGGGGCTTCTCTTTGCTTACATGGGATCTCAGGATCTTATTTCTATTACCCTTCAAGGGGACAACGTTCTCCATTGCCCTTTGAAACAGATCTTCCTCGGTCTCTTCTGTTCCATTACCGTGCGGAGAACTTGACGAAACAGGTTCGCTCGTTTTGACAAAGTCCCTATCATCTTCCAATAAGCCCCTGAAGGGTTGGTGAGCAAATGCCTGGCTCTCCCCTTTGCTATGTTTCGCTTGATCAGGGCGATTCCTTTTTCTCTTTGTTCTCATGGCAATATAATTGACTTTTTATCTACTTTAAAATACATAGAATAGTCTTAAGATTACGACCTATCCGATTACCTTTGCGATCCCTTTATGTATAGCAAAATCGGATTGTTTTTGAAAGGAAGAACAAAATGCCAAGGGTAGATGACTACAACATGGCCTTGGACATAACAGAGAGGGAACTGCGGAAGCAGAATCCAGTTCATGTGTGCAGATTAAGTGGCGCCCTGTTTACAGAAAAAGAAGGTGAACCAGCTCTTATCAGGCTTAGGTTTCTGAACCGCATGATTAGCATTACCTGGCCACATCTGTTGTTTTCTCAAGACTCGAACAAAGAGCTTCCAATAAAAGAGAGAATTATCATCCTTCACTACCTGAACGGGGTTAACAGAAAGGATCTGGCAGGAGAATGGATTGCTTATCAGGATATTCCTTCCGCACGATTCTATTTAGACGCCTTCAATAGAAGGGTCAAATATCCATTGGTCAGCGCCTTTGGCGAACAACCTGAAAACTTACTTCTGTTTGCTGAGAAGCTCTATGGGGCCACTACGGTATCTATCGGGGATGTCTCTGTTCTCATACAGGCCCTGCCCAAAATACCGGTTACCCTTACTATCTGGAAAGGAGATGAGGAATTTTCCCCTGATGGAGCTATCCTTTTTGATAGCTCAATTCAAGACATACTCTCTGCCGAAGATATTTCTGAGCTTGCCAGCATGATTGTTTATCCTCTTTTAGTAAAAGTTAGGAAGTGTAAATTGTCGGCGGAACAATGAACAAAGGACTATTATGAAAATTGCCATCAGCGGTAAGGGAGGTGTAGGCAAAACAACCTTTGCTGCCTTCCTGATAAAATCTTTACAAATAAAAGGAAAATCTGTGCTGGCCATTGATGCCGATCCTGACGCAAACCTGGCTCAGGCCCTGGGCGCAAAAAATGCCTCTGAGATCACGCCGATCTCTCAAATGAAATCACTCATTGAGGAGAGAACCGAGTCACAGGTTGGCACTATGGGGGGTTTCTTCAAGATGAACCCCACGGTAAATGATCTGCCAGAAAAACTTTCGATAGATGTTAATGGTGTAAAACTTATGGTCTTAGGAGGAATAAAGACAGCAGAAGGTGGCTGTATCTGCCCTGAGAGTATCCTGCTGAAGGTTCTGGTCAGCCATTTAATCCTTGCCCGAAACGAATTTGTGGTATTGGATATGGAAGCCGGTCTAGAACACCTAGGCAGGGGAACAGCGCGGGCTGTCGATAAGATGATTGTAGTTGTTGAACCAGGAAGGAGGAGTATAGAAACTGCCTATCAGATACAGAGATTGTCTGAAGAACTGGGGATCAAAAAGCTCCTCATTGTCGGAAATAAGATCAGGTCAGAAAAGGATAAAGATTTTTTCCTCAAGAATATGAGCAACTTTGACTTCCTGGGTTTTCTCCCCTTTAATGAGAAAATAATTGAGGCAGATCTAGACGAAAAACCACCCTATGAAAAGGATCCCGAGGGTCTGGAAATTGTCTCTCAAATGATGCAGGGACATTTTGAGTGAAAACAGCGATCCGAGTTTGATCTAAAAAGGATTTCATTAGGGAAGAGGGTTCACAGCTTTACAGGCCGTTGCCCAAACAGCCTGTTTAGTCCAGACCATGCAATCCTGCCCCTGCCCGTTTTAGAAGAGATCTTGCTCGGTTTATGAGAGAATTTAAAGAAAACCATATCTGAAAAAATGATAGAACGAAAAGAAATTGCACACCTAGTAGATTCACGTGACTTTGGATCAGAAGTCACCCTTGCGGGATGGGTAAGGACAAGGAGAGACTCGAAAGCAGGATTCTCTTTCTTAGAGATAAATGATGGCTCTACCATAAAGAATATCCAGGTAGTGGCTGAGAGCACCTTACCCAATTATACCGAGGTGATCTTAAGGTTGACCACTGGTTGCTCAGTTATTGTTACCGGTAGCTTGGTTGAATCTCCGGGAAAAGGACAAAAGGTTGAAATTCGGGCCACAGAAGTGAAGGTGGTTGGCTGGGCTGATCCCGACGCCTATCCATTACAAAAGAAGAAGCACTCCTTTGAGTATCTGAGAACAATTGCCCATTTAAGGCCGCGGACTAATACATTCGGGGCGGTGGCCAGAGTCAGGAATGCCATAAGCTACGCCATCCACAGCTATTTTCATCAAAGGGGTTTTGTCTATCTTCATACGCCGATCATTACCGGGAGCAACTGTGAGGGGGCTGGTGATATGTTTACCGTTACCACCTTTGACCTCCAGAATCTCACCCATGAGCATGGCAGGGTTAATTTCAGCGATGATTTTTTTGGCAAAGCAGCCAATTTGACTGTGAGCGGACAACTGGAAGCAGAGGTCTATGCACTCGCCCTCGGTAATGTGTACACCTTTGGTCCAACCTTTCGGGCAGAAGACTCCAACACTTCGAGACACCTGGCAGAGTTCTGGATGGTAGAGCCTGAGATGGCATTCTGCGATCTGGACGGAAACGTAGCCCTTGGTGAAGACCTCGTCAAAAGTATCCTTGCCGATAGTCTAAAAACCTGTGGGGATGATTATGAATTCCTGAATCGTTTTGTTGATAACGATCTCTTATCCAGAATAGATGGCATTGTTAGCAACAACTTTGAGCGTCTCACTTACACAGAGGCAATACAGATATTATCCAAGGCTCAGGAGAAGTTTGAATTTCCTGTTGAGTGGGGAAACGACATCCAGTCTGAACACGAGCGGTATCTCTGCGAGACGGTGTTCAAAAGGCCAGTGGTGCTCACTGATTATCCAAAAGGGATAAAACCCTTCTATATGAAGGTAAATAAAGATGGCAAAACAGTAAAGGCTATGGATATTCTTCTCCCCAGGGTAGGCGAGATCATTGGAGGCAGCCAGAGGGAAGATGATTACGAAACCTTGTTTCACAGGATAAAAGAGACCAACCTGGATCCCGCTGATTACTGGTGGTATCTGGACCTCAGAAAGTATGGTACCGTTATTCACTCTGGCTTTGGCCTTGGTTTGGAGCGCCTCATCCAGTTTGCAACCGGACTTACCAATATCAGGGATGTGATTCCCTTTCCCAGAACACCAAAATATCTTGAGTTCTAGTTGCTGGTGTCTCGTACCATAAATTCGGACATCTAAGAACAAGGTATTCGGCAATCACTGACCCAGCTTTCTTTTGAGGCATGCCCTATTCCCTCAAGGCGATATCTATAGGATCAACAGGATGTGTTATTATCTTTGAGGTTTCAAAAAGCATTATCTCAAGACTTTTATTTTTGGGGCGTGAAACCCCAAAGATAATAACACGGCAGAGTTCAGTGGAATCTTTTTTGAGATATCGCCCGCCCGCCTCGCCTGAGCGAGAGCGATGGTGGGCAGGCCTTTCAAGAACAGCTCATGCCTCTCTCCAGGGTAGTTCTACAAACATATGGCACAAGACACTAGTTACTGGTTTCAGATGGGAAACGAGAGGCAAAAGGAACAACCAACAACCTACAATAAGAAGCGAGAGCCATGGACATACCCTTTCAACCACCGACGATTTACACGGTCAGTGCCCTCACAGCCGAGATAAAAGCACTGCTTGAAGAAAACTTTGATTTTGTCTGGGTAGAAGGGGAAATTTCAAACTTCGCTGCTCCTTCCTCTGGCCACTTCTACATGAGTCTTAAGGACGAAGGTGCCCAGATCAGGGCCGTTATGTTCAAGATGCAAGCGTATTTCCTTAGATTCATACCAGAAAATGGGATGAAGGTGCTGGCCAGGGGCAGAATCGGCGTGTATGAACCCAGGGGAGAATATCAGATCATTCTTGACTATCTGGAGCCCCTGGGCGTGGGTGCACTGGCCGCTGCATTTGAACAGGTCAAAAAGAAACTCTCCCAAGAAGGAATCTTTGACCCGGACAAGAAACGGCCAATCCCTTTTCTTCCAACGAGGATCGCCGTAGTCACGTCACCTACGGGAGCAGCAATACGAGACTTTCTCAGGATTTCCTATCGAAGAATGCCAAACCTGGATGTTACCATAGTCCCAGTGAGGGTGCAGGGAGATGAGGCAGCGGATGATATCGTAGCGGCCCTGGACCTCGTTAACAGGGAGTTACCCGTTGATGTAATTGTCTTGACACGGGGTGGCGGGTCTTTGGAAGACCTGTGGCCCTTTAATCAAGAGGCAGTAGCATATGCCATACGGCAATCGCGTATCCCTGTTGTTTCAGCAGTTGGTCACGAGGTAGATCTGACCATCTCTGATCTGGCAGCAGATCTGAGGGCACCTACCCCATCAGGTGCGGCTGAGCTCGTTGTTCGGGAAAGAGAAGTCCTGGAGAGAAATCTGAGAAACCTCTCATCTGGGATCGAGACAGCTCTCTACGGGATTATCACCAGAGTCAAGGATAGGGTAAAGTATCTTTCTTCTCGGATAAGAGATCCCAGACGGGATCTCGCCGGCACGTGGCTGAGGCTCGATGATTTGTACAACCGATTCCTCACCAGAGCAAAGATCAATATTACCGATAATCTGAAAGAGCTCAAGGCAGTCAATGAAGCACTCATCCTGAACAGCCCTCTCCATGCCATAACCATGCTGTCTCAGGAGTTGGTGTTCCGTAAACGTTCCCTTGTCCAGGCCTTTACCGGTTCATTTGATATGAAAAAAAGGGATATTCGTTCCATGAGGGAAAAATTGGATTCGCTCAGCCCTCTTTCTGTTTTGGAGAGAGGGTATAGTATTACCAGGAAAATACCTGAAATGAATGTGATCAAGGATTCGGTGCAGGTAACACGTGGCGATGAGGTGAGGGTTCTCCTCTCAAAGGGTACCATAGACTGTCTGGTTGAAAAGACCGAACAGGGAGAGTGACATACGTCGATGCGAAAAAAAGTCTATCACTTTTAGATGCTATAACTTGATTGAAGAACTAGGCCTAGAATAAGTGGTTATATCAAATCAATTGCAAATACACGGGAAACTAAATGATTGAAACCAACGGACCACTGACAACGGGCAACGCACATTACCTACTTTTGGCAATTCTATTGTTCCTCCTCCTATCTCCTGGTGGGGCATACTCTTTATCTACAGTCGATATTACCATAACACCATCTACATTCGGGCAGGGTGAGGTCAGCCTTGTAACCCTAAAGCAGGCAACAGGTGAGCCTCAGATGATCTGGCTGGGAAAAAGGATTCCCATGGTCTACAATAGGAAGATTGAGGTGTGGGCAGGCTTTATTGGGGCAGATTTGACTACAGATCCCGGAAGGTATAAACTTCAAGTAAACTACACCAATAACGCGGAGCCAAATTTCATACCAATCACTGTACGCTCAAAGGACCATGGTATCAGGCGTATAACACTTCCAAGAGAGATGGTTGAGCTTGATCGTGATACCTTACAAAGAGTACTCAGGGAAATCAGCACCGTGAAACAAGTTTTCATGACATCCTCTGAAGATCCACTCTGGTGGGGAAGGTGGACAAGGCCCCTACCCGGCACGATTGTAAGCCCTTTTGGATGCAAGAACATTATAAATGATATGGAAAGGTCTCCCCATTCAGGGGTTGACCTTAAGGCAGCAGTAGGTACCCCCATAAAGGCCACCAATAGGGGATTAGTAGCACTGGTGGCAGAGCATTTTTTTAGTGGCAAGAGTATCGTTATTGACCATGGGGGTGGTATTTTCAGTATGTACTTTCATCTCAGCCACATTTCTGTTCGGGTCGGTGAGTTAGTGGAAAAGGGGGATCCCATCGGGTTATCTGGGTCCTCTGGAAGGATAACAGGACCCCATCTCCACTTTGGTATCAGGCTCAATGGGAGAAGGATTAACCCCTTAACACTCATTGAGATTAGTAAGACACTGGAGTGACAATGAAAGAAAAGCAATTTGAAGATGCCATGAAAGAACTGGAGGATATCGTAAAGCGCCTTGAGAGCGGCGATCTATCCCTGGAAGAATCACTGAAAATCTTTGAAGAGGGCATAGCGCTATCACGGTATTGTTTTAAGAAGCTGGAAGAGGCAGAAAAAAGGGTTTCCATCCTGATTAAGGATGAAGAAGGCATAAAAAGAGAGCCCTTTGCATCAGAAGAGATTGAAGGTGTCGAAAAAGATTGAACAGTACCTGGAGGAGAAAAAATCCCTGGTAGAACAGGCATTACAAAATTGTATGCCTGAACCCACTGGTCTGGCAGGCGAAGTGATCCGGTCAATGCATTACAGCCTTTTTGCTGGAGGAAAGCGGATTAGGCCAATTCTCTGCATAGCTGGTGCAGAGGCAGTTGGAGGATCTGCCGATGATGTGTTGCCAGTTGCCTGTTCAATCGAACTCATTCATTCCTACTCCCTTATCCATGATGATCTTCCGGCAATGGACAATGATGACTTTCGAAGGGGCAAGCCCACTAACCATAAGGTATTCGGGGAGGCGGTTGCAGTTCTAGCCGGTGATGGTCTGCTCACCCAGGCCTTCAATCTTATGGCGCGGTATGGTGTAGAAAAACAGGGGGAAAAAACAGCTCTGCTCAGGGTGATTGACCTGATTGCCTCTGCAGCTGGCTGCAAAGGTATGGTAGGCGGACAGGTGGTAGATATCACATATGAAGGTAAGGATCCAGACCCTACTGTGGTGGAGTACATCCACAGACATAAAACAGGGGCCCTGATTGCTGCCTCGGTTACGGCAGGAACAATCCTTGCAAGTGGTACTGAGGAAGAAGTCAGGGCTATCAACAGATATGGGCAGGAAATAGGGCTGGTTTTTCAGATTGCCGATGATATCTTGAACATAGAGGGAAGCGAGGATGTCTTGGGCAAAGGCACTGGCAGTGACCAGGAACGGGGAAAGATCACCTATCCCTCTGTGTTTGGCCTTTCTGAGTCAAAGCATATTCAAAAGCGCCTGGTGGACCAGGCAATAGAGTTTCTCAATAGGTTCGATCACAGAGCAGAGCCATTGAGAGACCTAGCCCGATACATCATCAAAAGAAAAGCTTAGAAAATCACGAATTATGGAAAAGAAGAGAAAAAAAAGCGGATCAAAAACACGCATCCTTGATTCCATTAACAGTCCTGCAGATTTGAAGGGCTTGAAACCAGTTGAATTACAGATGCTGGCTCGTGAAATAAGGACCCTCATCATAGAAACAGTCTCACGCACGGGCGGGCATTTAGCCCCGAGTTTGGGGGTAGTGGAACTCTCAATTGCACTCCACTATGTCTTTGATTCACCAAGCGACAAGATCATCTGGGATGTTGGCCACCAGGCATATGCCCATAAGATTATTACCGGCAGGAGAAATACATTCCATACCTTACGGCAATACAAAGGAATCAGTGGATTTCCAAAGGGAGAAGAAAGCCCCTACGATTCCTTCAACACCGGTCATTCCGGAACCTCTATATCCGCTGCGCTGGGAATTACCACAGCCCGATCTATTAAGGGAGACAAAAAGAAGGTTATTGCAGTTATTGGTGATGGAGCCATGACCGCTGGCATGGCCTTCGAGGCCCTTAATCAAACAGGTCATACTGAGAGAGACCTACTTGTTGTCCTGAATGATAATGAGATGTCAATAGACAAAAATGTTGGCGCCCTCTCCTCCTATTTCAGTCGAAAGATTTCGGAACCCCGGTTCGTTAATCTAAAGAAGAATCTGGAGCATTTTTTCCGTTCCATCCCAGGGGTGGGAGAGAATATATTTGCCCTATTGAAAAAGAGCGAGGATTCCCTGGTTGGCCTTCTCACACCGGGTATGCTTTTTGAGGCCCTAAAATTTCGATATATAGGCCCTATACGGGGGCATGATCTTAATCTCCTCATTAAAACCTTTAAGGATGTGGCCCTGCTTGACGGACCGATTCTCGTGCATGTTTTGACAACCAAGGGAAAGGGTTACCCACCAGCCGAGGAAAACCCGACCCTTTTTCATGGAGTTGGTTCTTTTGACATAGCTACCGGCCTCAGCAAAAGCAAATCAGCCGGAGACCCGCCATCTTATACAGAGGTGTTCGGCCGCACCATGGTTGAACTGGGAGCCCAGGAGGAAAAACTCTTTGCCATTACCGCGGCCATGCCTGAGGGCACAGGCCTCACTGAGTTTGCCAAGGTATATCCAGATCGCTTTTTAGATGTGGGCATCGCAGAGCAGCATGCAGTAACCTTTGCCGCAGGTCTTGCAACCGAAGGGTTCAAACCGGTGGTTGCCATTTACTCCACCTTTCTCCAGCGCTCCTTCGACCAGATAATCCATGATGTCTGCCTACCTAATCTACCGGTCGTATTCGCTCTTGACAGGGGTGGCATTGTCGGTGAAGATGGCCCAACACATCACGGCCTCTTTGACCTCTCGTACCTCAGGATCATCCCCAATATGACAATCATGACACCAAAGGATGAAAATGAACTACGGCACATGCTGTTCACCGCTCTTGCCTTTCATGGTCCCATTGCCATTCGATATCCCAGAGGCAGAGGTTTTGGTGTTCCAATGGATAAGGAATACAAGAAAATACCCATAGGCGAGGCAGAAATCCTCAGTGAGGGAGAAGATCTTCTCATCTTGGCGGTCGGCAGCCGAGTTTACCCTTCTCTTGAGGCTGCTCAGGAGCTTGAAAAGGAGGGCCTTTCAGTCGGTGTTGCTAATTGCCGATTTGTAAAGCCATTAGACACCCGGCTCCCTGACATGGCAGCACGCACAGGCAAGGTTCTCATGGTAGAAGAAAATACACTCCAGGGTGGATTTGGAAGTGCAATTCTGGAATCCTTTACCGATCAAGGCGTATCATCGGTGAAGATTAAGCGTCTGGGAATTCCGGATACATTCATAGAGCACGGCCCCCAAAACCTGTTGCGAGAACAATGTGGCATTGACACAAAAGAGATCGTAGCCGAGGCCAGAAGATTATGTAACGAGCATGAGCCAGCCAAAGAAAAGACTTGACGAGCTCTTAGTAGAAAAAGAATCCCTCGTGAGCCGGCAACGGGCACAAGGAATAATCATGGCCGGACTGGTCAGGGTGGATGGAAAACGGGTTGAGAAACCGGGCCATCTCGTAAATCCTTCTGCCTCCATTGAACTCACCGGGCCTGATCATCCCTATGTAAGCAGAGGAGGAATAAAACTTGAGGCAGCATTACGAGAGTTCTCCATAGACGTGAGGGGCCTCACCATTCTTGATGTAGGGGCCTCTACTGGCGGGTTCACCGATTGCCTCCTTCAGCATGGCGCCAAAAGGGTTTTCGCTCTTGATGTAGGATATGGGCAACTGGCATGGTCATTGAGAAATGATCCCAGGGTTGTTGTATTAGAGAGAACCAATATCAGGCATCTACCGCCCTCAAAGATAAGAGAGTCTCTTGATGGCGCAGTGATAGACGCCTCATTTATCTCCCTAAAGATAGTTGTCCCCGCCACTATAAGACACCTCGGTAAAGGGAGCTTCATTCTTGCCCTCATAAAACCTCAATTCGAGGCCGGAAAGGGCATGGTGGCAAAGGGTGGGCTGGTTCGGGATAAGGCCCTACACAAGAAGATCGTCAGCGATCTTGCTGCCTTTTTTTCCGATGCCGGATTATCCGTATGTGGAACATTCGAATCCCCGATCAAAGGTGCCAAGGGAAACCGGGAATTCTTCATATATTTGAAATATTTATGAGGTCAGTCGTCCGTTGTTAGTTGCACTTGAATCTTCAAACCCATTCACAGAACCCAGGTTTATACCTACCTACGTTCCTATCCTAGTCAACAATCACCCCTGAAAAACGTGCCTTATCTATGGCCTTGACAAGGCCTTTAATATCACCAAAGAGCTCCCAGAGCCTCAAAGCTTTCAGTTGAACCTCTCAGCACACCTGAACACCTGCGCATTAATCAAAAATTATCCTATGCGGGCTTGAATTGATATTAATAATGATTACTATTTAATCATCCAAAGTTCAAACAAGAAAGGAGGTGTCAGATATGACAAGGACATATGAATTGATTCCAAGGGCAGATGGATTTATGTCGCTCTTACCACGGTGGAATATGTTTGACCTGTTTTTTAATGACGTCGGCCTCACCGATCTCCTCAGTGACAAAGAGGTTCTGATGCCTGCAATTAACATTTCCGAAAATGAAAAAGAGTATGTGATTACCGGTGAAATTCCGGGCGTTGATGCCAAGGATCTCGATGTAACCCTTACTGATGGCATCCTTACCATAAAGGGTGAAAAGAAACAGGAAAACGAAGAGAACGAAGAAAACTACCATCGCATTGAGAGACATTACGGATCATTCGAGCGGAGCTTTCGCATTCCCGAGAAGGTTAAAACGGACAAACTCGATGCAACCTACAAAGATGGCGTTTTCAAACTCAGCCTCCCAAAGGCTGAGGTAGTTGAGGCCAAAAAGATAGAAGTCAAGGAAAACAAGGCAAAAAAGAAGAGTAAACCCAAAAAGAAGGCCTAAGCGCCTTCCTAATCTAAGGGCATTGTCTGGAAGTATCCTGAACTAGCGCAATGCCCTTTTTTTATAATCACCTCTCACCTTTTCTACCGACTTTTCAGGACATCTAAAAACGCCCTCCCCTGTCCTTTTGCAAGAAAATTATTTCTCGTATTTCATTTCGCCCATACCATTGGAACGCCGCCACGGAAATGGAAAATGGGGTCATGACTAATTGATTATTGATATCTGCTCTACTACCTGGTATTTAAAAAGTTATGCTTAGAAAACCACGGATACACTTCTTTGGGGCTTTTTATCATATATTGCACGTGGAAACAGACGCCAGAAGCTTTTCCTTGAACCAAACCGAGATAGGAAAACCAGCATGAAAAACATAAGAACAATAGCATTAATAGTCGCCGTGATTACCCTTATTCTTCCAACATATGCACGCAGTGCAAGTATCAGTTCCGAGATTTATGCAAACGCCGATGATATCAAACTAAATGTGGCTTGGATATTTCCGGCTTACGATAGCTACCCTGAAGCTGGCATTGGTTTGGATTATAGCGATGATTATCTGATAACGAATCTAAATTTCGCCTTAAAAGATGACGTGTTGGTTCCCGGGCTGATTCTCGGTTTGGGACTCAAGGCCTTTGTTGGGGAGGTGGAAGTTGGCCCTAAAGAGTATGACCTGGGGGCGGTGAGCTTTCAGGTCCTCGGTGAATACGACCTCAGGGGAAGGGCGACGAATCTGCCAATAACTATTTCAGCGTCTTTCTCCCTGGCCCCCGAGGCTCTCTGTTCTAGGGATTCCAATCGGTATATGGAATTCTCTGCCGCGCTGTATTTCTATGTTGTGGAAAATGGAGCAATCGGGGTTGGTTATAGTAGTTTTGATGCCCGCTTCGATGATCCTTCCGGTGAGGTGGAGAAGGATGATGATTCGTTGTTTATAGGTTTCAGGTTGCGCTTTTGATAGATGCTGAAGGAGGAGATACTACGGATATGGCACTCAAGGAACAATTTAACGAGCCCTGGAAGACCTATTTTAACGGAGATGAGCTTCCCATCGCTGATAATAAAAAACCAACGTGTTTTTCACGAAAGAATGCGTTCTTAAACATATCATGTGGAATAAATGCATATTTTCAGCTGAAACAGGGTACGACTGGCAGAGAAAATAGAAAAAGATTCCTATTTGAGACAGCGTTTTGACAAACTAAAATATCTATGGAATGGTAGATTTTAGTAAATAGTTAAGGTTTGAGCCTCTATTTTTACTGGCAGCATTCGTACAGTACAGAAAGAAACTGCGGTATTTATGGTGCTGGACAAAAGAGATAGCCTCCGGACGTTGGAATTCTATCCACTCACTGGGGATCGATGGGCTCATTTTGAACAGCTCTTTGGTGAGCATGGAGCCTGTGGCGGCTGTTGGTGTATGTGGTGGCGGCTTAGACGTTCCGAATTTGAGCGCCAGAAGGGTGAAGGCAACAGGAAAGCCATGAAAGCCATCGTTGATTCCGGCGAGGTGCCTGGCATCCTGGCCCACGCTGGGAATGTGCCGGTCGGCTGGTGCTCAGTAGCACCTCGACCTACTTTTCCCGTTCTGAATCGATCCCGCATTCTCAAAAAGATCGACGAATCACCAGTATGGTCCATCGTTTGTTTCTTTGTCGAGAAGAACTATCGCAACAAAGGACTCAGCGTTCAGCTTCTGCAAGCTGCTATCGAGTATGTCAAAAGACGAGGCGGAACGGTTCTCGAAGGTTATCCTGTTGAGCCCAAGAAAGACAAAATGCCTGCCGCCTTTGCCTGGACAGGGCTTGCTTCGGCTTTCAGGAAAGCTGGCTTCCTTGAGGTTGCTCGTCGTTCAGATACCAGGCCGATGATGAGGTTCTTCATCTCAGAAGGTTGAAACTTAAGGTTTCTCGAAGCGACTTACTTGAACCATTCGCTGAAGCTCGACCTGGAAAATCGTTGATGCTCTTTTGCAGGCGGCTTAGCTTTGGTGTTAAACGCATGAAAAACAAAGGCACTGGCAAATCATCCTTCTGCATTCGCCCCACCCCTTTCGGTCCAGTGGTTATGCTATGGGCGGTTTTTGGTGACCAGCCGAAGATCTTTCGAGTTTTGCTCTCCAGGCCGGGTGTCACAGCCAGACACCAGGTTTCCGTGTTATTTCCTGTTTCTATCGGCTCTTCTTGTTCTGAGATTAATGTCGTTGCCGATGATATTGAAGCATTTCTTAGTGGTGAAAACATCGAGTTTTCTCTTGAGGTCGTTTGTATGGACACCTGCTCTGGATTTCAGCAGGAGGTTTTGCGCGCTGAACATGGGATCCCTCGGGGGTCCGTTAGTACCTATCGGCGCATCGCTAGGCACTTGAGTAGCCCGAACGCAGCCCGGGCAGTTGGCAATGCCTTGGCAAACAATCCGTTCCCGATCATAATCCCATGTCACCGGGCAATTCGCTCAGACAGATCGCTTGGTGGATATCAGGGTGGACTAGAAATGAAACGAACCTTACTGGAAATGGAAGGTATTGAATTCGACGACAGTGGGCGGGCTGTAACAGAGGATTTCTTTTACTAGAGGACTCGTAAGGGCAAAAGGGGATCTTGGTTCTGAAACAACTTACCAAAAAGCTCAAAACAGCAAAACAGCTATGCCCATAAGTTACATCAGAACCTCCCCTCCTAACCCCCTTCCTTTAAGTGCTTCCTTATCCGAAAAGTGACTGTGGGATCTTATGATCCAAAAAAACCTCACGAAAATGGCCCCATCTGCCGAAGAATAGAAAAAACCATCTCACTGCAAACGAGGGCTTGCGGGGACCTCCGGAAGAGATCATCCCGACACAACTTTTGCTGAGAAAAGGGAAAACGTAAGGGGTGAAAATTCGCGGCTATGAACTCCGAAATTTGCAAACGCGACAACAGCCAGATGCCGTTGACCAACAAGCAGATCTATGTTGTTGGCCCCAGAAGGTTTCAAAATGAGCTAATCGCCAAATTCTTAGAGCAGGAAACCGGGGCGAAGTGCGTGCCCAAATTAAGCATCCAGCACATTTCGGTCACAAATAACAAAAAAGTTGACACGCACAGGCAGGTATTGTGGGATTGCCTTGGGAAGGATCTCGAAACACTTATGGTTCAAATTGAATCCTATGGCAAAAGGCTACTAGCCCAAGATCTTGTGACCTTCTTTAATGTGCCGCAAGGTCTGGGGATTGAAGAGAGAACCGTGATGCTAGGGGTACGCGGGTTCTTTTATGAACACGACTCCTTGGACATGTTTCTGAAAGGCATCCGTGCTATTTTTGATGGAGAACTGTGGCTTCCCAGGAATATCATGATGAAATGCATTCTGAAAAACAAGAGCCGAGAACCCTTTCCCAACGGGTACAGAATCCCTCTAACCCAGAGAGAGAATGAGATACTGGCAATAGTCGCTGTGGGGGCCACCAATGAGGAGATTGCGGACAGACTCTGCATCAGCCCTCATACAGTCAAAACCCATCTGTATAATATCTTTAAGAAAATCAGTGTACCCAACCGCCTTCAAGCTGCACTTTGGGCTGCCAAGAACCTGTAAGCCAAATCAGTTCTCATCAGGAACTTTTCACATACCATCCTCTTAACCCCTTTAAATAGCGAAGTCCCACTAATACATTTTTCTTAGGTATTTCGTAGCCGCACAGGGAAAAAATACGAAAAGAATCATACCATCTCCCGATTGCAAAACCCGCCTCCTTCACGTACAACTATCCAAAAGATCTATAAGCCACTGATGGCACCTGACTCCCGACTACAACATCTTTTGGGGGGCTCAAAGAACGATGAAAGACCGAAGGAAATTGGAAAGATTCAATTTGAAACTCCGCGGGGAAATCACGGCGGAAACTGCAGATCAGATGAAGAGAGTATTTCGCCTCAGGACCAGAGATATATCCTCTGGGGGGGCATTCTTCTACGGTATGGATCCTCTCCCTGAGGGCACACCCGTACAAATAAATCTGATTCTGTCGATTGACAAGCTGAAAAAACTCATGGGAGCTCAAGCTCGTGTAGAGATCAGCGGAATCGTGAAGCGGTCTGAACCATCAGGGATGGCTATCTGTTTCCATAAGGATTATCAGATGACGTCTATAAAAGGTCGGAGAAGCCCCCAGTCTGATAAAACAGCGGGCACCTTCAAATCCTCGAGGGAATATCGACGGTGACGGAATTTTCGATATCTCGGATTTGGTTTTGGTATCAGCAAACTTCAAAAAACAGGTCCCGTTCCCTGGTACTAAAGCGGATCTCGATAAAATGGCACCTTTTCCAAGAAAGGAGAGCATTATGAACAGGAGAAGCCTAAGCCGTTTGGCTATTTTCATGGGAATATTCTCTCTAATCTGCTATTGCATTGGTTATGGTCTCCCAAATGCTGACGGGTCCTTGGCCGATGGGAATGGTTGGATGACCGCCCATGTTCGGCTCGAAGGGCGTCAGGATCATAGCGGCGTTCTGGTGAGCGTCGATGGTTGGCAGCAATTGACTGGAAGTGACGGGTATGTTTTCTTTTTGTTGCCGGAAGGATACCATACCATTACGGTATCTATGGACGGATACCTTTACGCCCAAAGAAGATTTGAAGTAAGGAATAACAGGCCCGTCGACCTGTCTGCCGTGACCCTTTTTGCAGGCGATGCCGATGGCAATCGCCTCGTAGACTTCCTGGACCTCGTCATCGTGCATGCCGCCTTTGGTAGTGCCCCTCCCAGTGATCCAAGGGCGGATATCAACGGTGATGGCAGGGTGGATATCTTGGATGGGTTGCTCATAGGTGTAAATCTTGGCAGAGAGGCGCCGACCCCATGGGGCGCCTGGGCTTTTCCGGTTGGACACGCGGATTCTTGAGCCGGATGGAGGGTGAGCAGTCCCCTCGGAAACACCTGGTACTCGAGCACGCAACGGAAATGGTACAAAGGCCATCCGGGAAAACGTTGGTTCTGAAACAACTTACCAAAAGGTCCAAAACAGCAAAACAGTTATGCCCATAAGTTGCTTCAGAACACACCCTCCTAAAAATCTGATAGCTCTAATTGCTTGATAAGCTTTTTCTCATCTTTTCTTGTGTTTCTTTCTTGTGATCTTCGTGCTTGGCGTGATAATTTCACCGTTGAGCTCCGTTCTGTTTTTTCTTTGTTATTCTAGACTCTCATACTTGATTGGAGCCCATTTTTCAATAAAATGCTTTGCTTTTTATTAATAATTTCAGAGTGTTATAACCTATGCTCTGAATTCATGTGTGAATTCATGTTGAGATTAAGTCTGTTTTGGGTTTTAATAAAGAGATAATTGACCCCTTCTGCTTTAGATATATACCTATAAGGAAAGAACCGGACGATTTTTTTTAGAAAAGAAGGGAGAGCATTTACAGCATCTTAATGCAACATTATGTTTTGATCTCTTCTAACCACCTGATCAGCTTCCGGTCGTAAAAACAACGCTTAATCTCAGTTTGAACATGACACTCAAGCATACTCACATTCTCCCATACCTGGCCTTGTTGTTGGGTATTTGCGGTTTGATGACATTACAAGAATGTGCATCCTTCAATCCAAAACCCATTGATAGGGTGCGGTTCAAGTAGCATGCACAGACCAGGACAGTCGCCGTTATTAGGGTTACTTGCACCATTTTGACAAATGAGGAGTCCCAAGCCATATTCGATATCGATCTGGCACACAGGTTGATGCAAGCCGTCTGGATAGAGGTGGAAAACAACGATGACCACCCATACTGGCTCTTATCAACTGTAGTGGACCCAGACTAATTCGCACCGGATAATTTCGGACCGGCAAAATCGCTGTGTTCTTTTACAAAGGGGACAAGTCTCCGTTTGACTTTTGTTGAGCGATCGGGTCAAAAGAGAAAACAAGAAACCGGGAGGAGGCATCAAAATGAGAGACAGACGATACCGCCCGCACAAGAGGCCACGGTCTGGAAAGACAGCCAGCAATGAATCTTTTGAGGATCTTCTCAGAGAAACAAGAAAAGGCAAATCCGGAGACACCGATTACAGAGAACGTTCACTAAAAATTCACGGACTTATCTGTGCTAAATGCGGGCGAGAGTTCACTCATAAAAATAGACACCTCCTGACCGTACATCATAAAGATGGAAATCACAGGAACAATCCCCCTGATGGATCTAACTGGGAAAATCTGTGTGCTTACTGCCACGAGGATGAACACAGCAGAGAACTGCTTGCTGATTATTTCAAGGATGATGAATAGCCACCCCTTTTTCCTTTTTTTGCAAAGCTGGTTAGGGGCTTTTTTGAGTGATTGGTGGGAGGTTGAGCGTTCGACGGTTAGAAGAATTTGGTTCTGTGGTGTTAACCTTGGACAGGCTGTTGCCCAAGCGAAAAGGGGTTTCGGCAACAGCCTATTGATATTGGCATTTGTCAGCATTAATCAGGAAGCGGACGATGGATCTAATCACAGAGTTCGAGGCCTTCCTTCCCTCTCTGATTAAACTGCGAAGGGATCTTCATAAGAATCCGGAATTATCGGGCACAGAGGTGAATACCGCAAGAAACATTCTAGCCTTTCTTGCACAATTTGACCCAGACGAGATAATCTCCAAAATCGGAGGACACGGGATCGCATTCATATTTAAAGGCCAAGCGCCTGGACCAACAGTTATCATTCGCTGTGAACTTGACGCGCTTCCTATTGCAGAACGAAACGACTTCGAATATCGTTCCATGAACTCAAACATTTCCCATGCATGCGGGCATGATGGTCACATGACCATCGTGGCTGGCCTAGGACACATGCTGGCAAGTGAACGCCCCAAATGTGGTCAGGTAGTACTCTTGTATCAACCAGCCGAAGAAACAGGTGAAGGGGCCGAGAGGCTTGTCGAAGATCCAAAGTTCGGATCTCTTAATCCTGATCATGTATTTGCCCTTCACAATCTGCCCGGTTACCCCATGGGCAGTATCGTGGTAAAGCCAGGAACCTTTAGTTGTGCCTCCAGAGGCATGATAATCAAACTCACCGGACTGACTTCTCATGCGGCATGGCCCGAGCACGGGAGGAGTCCTGCCATACCAATGTGTCAGATTATCGAAGGCTTAACCAACCTTCCCTCAGTCCTTGAAGCGAACGGTGTTTTGACACAGGTGACCGTTATTCACTCCCGTTTGGGGGAACCAGCCTTTGGCACATCGCCAGGTTATGCGGAAGTTATGGCAACGCTCCGCTCAGAGACCGATGAGTCCATGCCCCTGTTAGTTGAAAAGGCAAGGAACCTGGTTCAGGACAAAGCGCTGTCCGCAGGACTAGAATTTCAGATCTCCTGGACCGACGAATTTGTAGCCACCTCTAATCATAAAGACGCGTGCCGCATCATTGAGCAAGCTGCTCGCTCAGCCGGACTCGATGTTCTGCCAATGGAGAAGCCCCTGCGGAGTTCTGAGGACTTTGGGCGTTTCACCTCAAGAATTCCAGGAGCCATGTTTGGCGTAGGCGTCGGAGAAAAGCGTGCCCAACTGCACACGCCGTACTATGACTTCCCCGAAGAAATAATCCCTATTGGAACTAAGCTCTTCTTAGGGATTATCCACCGGCTTTTAGACGAGACAATTGAAACACAGGAATGAAACGCAACATGATAATATGAAACAGATTATCGAACACCTCCTCAGTGGTATTGAATATATACTGTTTGATGAATCGTGCTGCCCATACCAACTTGGTGGTTAATACACCTACCTCGGACCTTTCGGGAAACCTGAAACAGGGGATGGTTATCGCCTTGGAGCCAAAATGCATCTTTCCGGGACAAGGGGTCGTCGGTCTGGAAGATGACTACCTCGTAACTTCGTCCGGACTTGAAAGGCTAACCTTGACCGATCAAACGATCTTGACAATCGAATAGATCGGGGTAGATTTACCTCTCCATCATATTTTCCAACCGTTCTATCCTTTCAACCGGCGGCGGGTGTGAGTAATTGAACCAGGAAAACAGTGGGTGGGGCACCAAATTGGCCAGATTATCTGCGTCTAACCGTACCAGGGTATCTTTCATCGGTTTAGCTGCACCCATCAACTCAACAGCAACATCATCTGCTTGCCGTTCATACCTTCTGGAGAGATACGCTCCCAGAGGTCTCAAAAAATAGCCGAGGGGGCTCAAAAGTACTGGAACCAGAAAAAGCCCAACATAGGTAATCTGTTCCTGAAAACCGAAGGTCCGGTACACAAGCTGCCAGTTAAGCAGGTTTGCTACGATAAACAATCCAATCAAGGAGGCCACCTCCACCAGAATCAGTTGCTTGATAATGTGCTTTTTCGTCCAGTGACCTGCTTCATGGGCAAGGACTGAGAGGACTTGCTCATGCGGATGCGATTGCAGGAGGGTATCAAAGAGAACAATCCTTTTTGTTTTGCCCAGTCCCGTGAAATAGGCATTGGTATGTTTGCTCCTCTTGCCAGCATCCATCTGAAATACCCCTTTTACTGCCAGTCCCGCCCTTCCCATAAGGGAGGCAATACTTTTTTCCAACTCTTTATCAGGAATCGGCTCAAACTTGTTGAAAAGGGGAGCAATCAGAACCGGGTAGAGCCACATAATGACCAGCTCAAACAACGAAATAACTATCCATGCCAGAATCCACCAGGCACTCTTAAAATAGTACACCAATGCCAACAGGAAAAAGATGAGGATCCCACCAAGAATAACGGATAGCGCCAAACCCTTAATCCAGTCTATGAACCACAGCCTCATTGTCCTGGTATTGAAACCGTACCTGTCCTCGATCACAAAGGTGCTGTAAAGGTCAAACGGAATGTCAAGCAGCTGAGCAATCAACGCAAGAATAGCGAAAAAGAGCAACCCCTCACCGATAAACCCAAGGTGCCAGGCAGTGATTTCTTCAATCAGCCAGGGCAAAAAACCAGTCAATACAATGGCAAGCAATACGGCCTGGTCAAACAATTTCGCAATAATTCCAAACCTGGTAGAATCCGCTGTATAGGCTGACATCCTGGAGAGTTTCTCTTCATCCACTGTACCCTGAAAAACCCGCGGAACATGGTTTCCGTGTCGGCGCAAGTGGGAGATATTAGCGAGGTTGAGGGTAAGCTGAAACAGGAATCGAAAAACAAAAACTGATAGGAATACAATAAGCAAGGTGTTCCACTGGATCATTTCTTGCCACCATACCGCGACTTACGCAAGCTTTTCATTTTTCCACCTGACTCCCGCTTCACACAAATCAACGATCCTGCAGTCTTGATGCCTCGGTCTTCTTGCTATACACACGGCCCTGCCATGGAGAATAAGGAGGTTTGAGAAGAGCCGCCATTTTTCTCTTGGAATTATCTCCATGAGATCAAATTCTACCTTCGTGGCATCGCTATTTCCCGTGAGACCGATGAGTTTACTCAACCTGAGAACATGGGTATCTACCACGATCCCAGGAATACCAAAGGCCTCTGAAAGCACAAGATTTGCGGTTTTCCTGCCAATTCCCGGGAGAGATACGAGTGCGTCAAGGCTGGATGGCACTTCTCCATTGTACCTCTCTGCCAAAACAGCACTGAATGCCTTGATCGCTTTGGCCTTATTTCGAAAAAAGCCAGTGGGTCTAATCTCCTCCTCCAACTCACTGAGATCAGCCTGAGCATAATCTTCTGCAAAGCGATACTTCTGAAACAAATCCTCGGTTACCTTGTTTACCCTTTCATCGGTACATTGGGCCGAAAGCACCGTAGATACCAAAAGCTCCAAGGGCGTCTTAAACGAAAGGGCAGTTCTGGCATCAGGGTATCCCTTTTCCAGGATGTCGATTATTTCCAGTGCCCCGTTCTTGTAGTTTCTATTTTCCACGTGTGTTCCTCGTATCAGGTGAGTCTCACTCAAAGCGTTCACCTGACCAGACATCTGCACCTCGGTGATATCCCCTCTTTTCCCAGAACCCAGGGCTATCCTCACTGACGATCTTGATCTGTGAAACCCATTTAGCACTTTTGTAAGCATAGAGATCCGGAACGATAAGCCTGAGGGGGTAACCATGCTCCCACGTAAGCGGGCTCCCACCCCATTCCCAGACGAGTAAGGTATCCGGGAGCAGCAGGGTCTCCAAGGAAAGATTGGTTTCGTAACCACCAGGGCTGCCTATTACAGCATAGCGAGCCTCAGATAAGGGACGTACCAATTCAAGGATCCGGTGAACTGGAACGCCTTTCCATTTATTATGTGGAACACTCCATGACTCTACGCAGTGGAAGTCCCTGACAATCTCAACTGCCCCCAGTGCTTGAACTTCCTGCAGGGTAAGGGTCAACGGTTTTTCCACCAGGCCGGTGACCTTTACGGTCCAAGATTCCGGCTCAATATCAGGTGGTGGTTCCGCAGTCCTCTCGGGCCATTTCTGAATCCAGTGCTGACCAACCGGAAGATCACCAGGATTTTTACCCTTAATAGATGACACACAACCTCCTTGTTATCAGATAGTTTTCAAGTAGAAATCCGACTCCAGAGGGGCCGGCTTTGATCTCACCTCAGAGGCGCGCAGTTTAGTCCAAATGGAATAGTGTAATAATGGAACAATGGAATACTGGGGCTAAAAGCGCAAGATTTCTTGATTCTTAATAGTACATCCAAGTCATATCTCAAAAATGACCCAATTTCACTAAACCCATTGTTCCAATATTCCATTATTCGAACACCCCGCGGCAATAGTTACCGGAAGAGCCATCCCGCCAACAGCCGCACTGACCTGGCCCAAAGGACCGGGTTTTCTATGACGAAATAAAAAAATCTACAGCACAAACCCAAAAATCCGGAAACCACTGATGATACGTGGTACGCGGTTTCACGGGGGGAAGTATATGAGAAAGAAGATGGGATGTAAAATAAAAAGTCAGCTCGCTACTCTTGTTCCCCTATCAGTATCCCTTTATAATGAGCTACTGCCGTGGACTCGGTATATATAGCCCCTTGAGAAAATTGGCATGACCGGATAGAGGAAACTACTTTTGAGAGCATCAAATAGTTTGCAATATCGGGAGGGGCATGAGGTCTTTTCTGGTGTGACTGGTGGGAGGCCGCTGTGCTTTTCACGGCTTATCAGTGGGGGAAACCGCAGCTCTCCCGACTTATTGGGAGAGAATGCGGAGGGGGCAAGTATCCCCTGTTGATAAGTCGTAGAAAAGACCAGGCTGGGAGCCTCGGAACAGAAGAAAAGACCTCATGACCATCCTAGACCCTTCTCGGTTATGTACAATGCAAACAATAAAATGCTCTCGTTAGTATGTACCCGTTCTCTAACCAACATACCATTGAGTAAACACTTTTGAACGATACTTGAAAATCTCAATCCCCCTCAATAACCTTTATGACTCGGTAAAGGGTCTGGTTGACCGGTGTTGGAATTCCATGCTCTTTTCCCAGCTCAATCACTTTCCCAGCAAACATCTCTATCTCTGTCTTTCTTCTCGCCTCAATGTCTTGGAGCATCGAGGTTTTCCCATCTGGGGATAGGCTGCTGAGAAACAGATTCCAGTTTGTGATGTCTGCTTCTGATAAATGGACTCCGGTTGCTTGGGCAATAGCCATGACCTCCCTCATTGCCGATTCCATGAGCTCCTTGGCGTCACCTGACCTTTGAAAAACCGAATAGGGCGCACCCAACACCGCCGAAGCCTGATTGATTCCTGCATTGATCATGAATTTCCACCAGAGGGTTCGAATCATGTCCTCAGGAATCTCATACACAATCTCAGCCTGATCGAACAGGGATTGAACCCTTTTGACCCGCTCGTTATAATCAATGTTTTCTGCTTCCCCGAAAAAGAGCTTCCCCTGTCGGGAAAAGCTGACACGATTACCCTGCCTGACTGCGTCAATACCAACCGCAACGCAATAGAGCAGCTTATCCATCCCATACACTGCTCCAATCTGTGCCTCACTTTCAATGCCGTTCATTACTGATAATATGAGGGTGTTCTCACCCACCATGTTCGAGATGTCTTTGAGAGCCTCTCCCAATTGATGATGTTTGACAGCCACGAGTATGAGATCGGAGGGTGACCCCTTTTCTTCTGGTCTGATAACATTGAAAAAGTAGTGCCGTCCATTAACGATCAGACCCTTTTCCTTGAGCCTGTCATAGCGTTCTCCCTTGGCGATAAGGAATACACGGTTTTTGTCCAGGTCATAAAACTTGCTGGCATAAGCGGCTCCCATACCTCCGGCCCCGATTACTGAAATCGTCTTAATAGGTGCGACCACGCAATTCACCCCGTTTCACTATTCAGATTATGTCGCTTTTTAAAAAAATACACACAATACCGCTAAAAGGCAAACAGTATCTTGGAACGTGTCTGAAAAGAGACAACCCGAACCCTCTATTAACCTTGACGTTACCGTGCCCCCAGGGCCGCGTCATAGGACAAGACACCCATACCCTGCACTTTGACGTTACCGCGACCGTACCCCTATTTTCTTGACCCCTAAGCGCAATTCCTATATATTATTGCTGTTGACAAGTCTAACATGGGAACAAATGGAACGAAAAGAAATTGCATATTTCAGGGTCTTCCACGAGGTATCCAGGGCTATCTTATCGGTGCTTGATTCAAAAGAGGTGTTGCGCCTTATTGTAAAAAGGATCGTTCCTGCAATGAAAATAAAGGCTGCCAGCCTCAGACTCATAAATGAGGAGACGAAGGATTTAGAGCTTGTTGCATCCCGTTTCTTGAGCAAGAAGTATCTGAGAAAAGGGCCCCTTAATGCGGATAAGAGCGTACCAGAGGTATTGGACGGAAAACCGGTCTTGACTATTGACGCACAGAACGATCCACGAATCCAGTACCCCAAGGAAAAGGCCGAAGAAGGGATTGCTTCGATATTGAGCGTACCTGTTCAGATTCACCATAAGGTAATCGGAATGCTGAGACTGTATACTTCCTCCCCCAGATCCTTTACAGAGGAAGAGATTGAATTTGTGTCTGCCCTGGGCGAAATGGCCGGACTGGCCATAATAAATGCCAGAATGTACGAAAAGGAGAAGGAAAAGTTGACCAGGCTTTTCGAAAGAGGAGGAATAGAGCCTGTCCATCATGTGAAAATGGAACGCTACGGGGCTAAAGCTGTATCCCGGGAAGCTTTTGACACCAAAAGATCCACCAAATTTTTCAAAATTTTACATGAGGTTTCTCGAGATCTCCTTTCTGATCTGAACTCAGGGGAGGTCTTAGATTCAATGGCAGAAAAAATCAGCCAGATTATGCATATTAAGGGATGTTGTGTATATCTTTTGAACGAGACAACCGGCAGGCTGGACATGGTTGTATCAAGAGGATTGAGCGATGAATATATTCAAAAAGGACCTCTTCAGGCAGATAAGAGTATGCCAGATGTAGCAAGAGGAACAACAGTTCTTATAAAGGATGCTGCTGCAGACGATAATATACAGTATCGAGATGAGGCAAAAAAAGAGGGTATCGTGTCTATTCTGGCTGTTCCCATTATTGTGAATGAATATGTTATTGGAGAAATACGCCTCTATTCGGCAGAACAAAGGGAATATGATAGTGAAGAGATAGACTTTATTCTGGCCCTTGCTGAAATTGGCGGCATTGCCATTACCAATACCAAATTTTACCAGAGACTGCAGATTGATATAAGATTCTGGGAATCAACCCTCTCGTATCTTGATGAGGCTTAGAGAGATATCAGGAGATCTTCCTTTTCTTTACGTAGTAGTTTTTCAGATCAATTAGCTTACCTGCATACTCCTTCCGATAGTAGAGAAATTGATAGTTTTCAATCTCCTCAGCCAACGGCTCCAGGAACGGCGTTATATCGATCCCGAAACTGTTTATCTTTTTTTTGTCAGCTTCATGAATAATGAGGAGGCAGTAGTAGTTCATAAGAAGTCGCAACCTTGTTTCCCGCCGAAATAGATAGGCCCTTCCCCCAATAGAATTTACCAAAAAACCGGCGTATCGGTAAGTGGTATCCAGAGAGGGTGGCAGCCCATCCTTTTGGCTGCATCTATCTGCTGACATGAGCCATGGGTACAGTGCCGCCAGGTTCATCTCTAAGGTGTCCGCTTCATTCTGCAAAACCAGCCTTATGAGCTTTAGATCCTGCAAACTTAGTGCCCTATAAAAATGGTATATATTCTTGATAATCGTATCAATTTTCAATCCTTCTCCTGCCGGAGTAGGAGGGTTTAAGGATAACCGACGAAGGATCTTCTTGAAATGGGTGTGCATATCTTCCTCTATGCCCAACTCCCTGACATAATCCTTTTTATCAAGATATGTGAGAAACTCCATAAGCTCTTTTTCCATCCTCCTGCATTCATCTTCAACGGCCGTGGCCTGGACCTCAACTCCCGGTTCTCCTGAAACCTCTTCGGTTTTTTTCTCAGCAGTTACCGCTTGCTCCTCTTGAGCTCTTTCCTCCCGATCCATGTCTGCATTCTCAACAGCTGCTTGTTTTTCGCCTTCCTTGCCATAATAATAACTGAAGTAGAAAACCAGCAAACCACCGATAATTAGGGCAATAGCTAGGAGCAACAGACCCTTATTCCGTCTCATTTCTTAGCCCTCCATCTGAGATTGAAGATTTAAAGGTAAATCAAGTGTTACTTTCGTTCCTCTGCCACCCCTGCTCTTGATGTCAATTTCACCGTGGTGATTCATTACGATTTGATAAACCATAGTCAGTCCCAACCCAGCCCCCGTTGTCTTGGAAGTAACAAAGGGTTCCAGGATGGAGTCAAGTTCGTACTCCTCTATGCCAATACCAGAGTCTTCTATCACGATCTGGATGTGAGAGTCTACCTCCCGAGCCCTCAGCTTAAGCGTGCCTCCCGAAGGCATAGCCTCCACACTATTTTGGACAATATTCTTCAGTGCCCTCACTATCTGCGCCTTATCCACCGTAATAGGAGGCAAGCCCTCTTCGATATCTGTTTCGAGATGGATGGATCTCTGGGATAGGGCAGGAGAGAAATTCTCTATGGCCGTGAACAAGAGATTGTTCATGTTTGCTGGCTGGAGATATGCGGTATGCATTCCTGCAAGCTCTTTCACATCCTTGACAAGTTTTTCGAGCTTTGATGTCTCTTGAAGGATGATGTCAAGATATCTATGGAATTTATGTTCCTTCCCTAGCCCAGCTTTCATCCTCGCTGCAAAGCCCCCTATGGACATAATCGGGTTCCGTACCTCATGGGACACTCCCTGAACCAGATTGGCCAGGGCTGCTAATCGCTCCGATCGAATCAACTTTTGTTGTGTGGCTTTAAGTTCCTCGGCGGTTAGCTTGAAGCTCTCCTCCAGCCTCTCGTAAAGCTTCGCATTGTCCAGTGCAACAGCAATCTGCTGAGCAAGGGCTGTCAGGAGATCAAGGTCTTCCTCGGTAAATGGGCCTCCATTCTTTTTGTTGATGACTTGAAGGGCACCTATCGTCTTTTCCCGGATAGAAAGCGGAACACAGATGAGTGACCGTGTCTTGAAACCTGTTTCCTTGTCAAACCGATCGCTAAATCTCCTTTCCTTTTCCACATCTTCGACAATCATCGGCCTTCCGTTCTGTATGACCGATCCAGCAATTCCCTCACCGAGCTTCAATCTCTTTGTCCGGACAAATCCACCCTTCTTACCCCGTGCCAATCTGAAAATGATATCCCTTGTTTCTTCATCAAGCTCAAGGACTGAACTGGCCTCAGCCTCCATAAACTCCTCAGCCACCTTCATGGCAGAATCAAGTACATCGGAGATTTGGAGTGATGAGTTTATGAGGGCACTGGATTTCAACAGGGCAGATAATGCCCTCCTATCCGTATCACTATTGAGACCTTTCATTATATCCTCTATCGTTCTATTATTCCCTACTGTTTTCTTGGGGGCTCTCTCTATTATTTAAAGGACACAATTAACAGATCATTTGATAATAACCTAAATGCCGGGATTGGTACAATAAAAAAACATGTCTCCCATGCTTTACAATGGCCCTGTTTCCGCCTTTAAAGGTACCCACCGTTATTTATGCAAAAGCAAAAATCCTTGACCACCTGAAAAACCTATGCTATTAAATGAATCGTCATTCATAATTGCGCCTTGCCTTTCACCTGTTCATTAAGGAGGAAAACATGGATCACGCAATCCAGCCTGCCCTTGAGCGCTTTCTGGGTATCCCAGGTTCCTTTGTCCTGCTGTTCATTTTGATTGTCGGCCTCGCACTCTTTTTTTACATTATCTATAAGCGGTATTTATTGTTGAGTTCCGGAAAACCGGATCGCAGAATCGATTTATTGGGAAAGAGGGTTTACGATCTCATTGTCTATGGCATATTGCAATGGAAACAGCCCCGCTATCCCTGGATTGGCATACTCCATATCATGATCTTTTGGGGATTTGTAGTTCTGGCCCTCAGGTCAATAACCCTCTATGGTTTAGGGATAAAGGCCGGGTTTGTTTTACCTCTTATGGGGGGCTCGCTAGGAGATCTCTATGATCTTGTTAAGGATATATTTGAGATTATCGTCCTCTTTGCCTGTATAGCAGCTATACTGCGACGGGCTATTTCCAAACCTGCCAGATATGAATTCAAACACGGAAAGGCCCATAAATTTCACGCCTATCTTGTGCTGGGTTTGATCAGTTTGCTGATGGTAACTGATATTGCCATGGATGGGAGTGGAATTGTGCTTGGAGAAGAATATACGTTTTTTCTGCCCGCAGCTCACAGTGCTTCTTATCTCCTCTCTGGCCTTAGCCAGCCTGCCTTAAAGACCTTTTTCCTGTGGAATTACTGGCTTCATGTTCTGACACTCATGGTTTTCCTCAACTATCTCCCGCTTGGGAAACACTTTCACATTATTACGAGTCTGTTCAATGTATTCCTCCACAAGCTCAAGAAAGGTTCTATAAAACCTCCCCGGTGGGACGTTGCAAATATTGAGGATCTGGACCTCTTAGGAGTCGAGAAGGTACAAGATTTCACCTGGAAACATATCCTCGACTTTTATACCTGCACTGAATGCGGCCGGTGTTCTGACAACTGCCCGGCAAACACGGTTGGAAGACCACTATCGCCCATGGAGGTTACCTTAAAGGTTAGAGACTACGCTTACCAAAGCAGGCCCCTGTTTGGTTTTACCGGGAAGAGGAATTCACAAGACCCGGATCTTTCTTTGATCGGAAATATTCTTACCCCTGATGAAATCTGGTCATGCACTACCTGTGGAGCCTGCGAGGAGGAGTGTCCGGTCTTTATTGAATATATCGATAAGATGATAGACTTACGGAGATATATGGTTGAGTCTGCCATGGTT
>CP070673.1:3579218-3589211 GCA_020351915.1 Deltaproteobacteria bacterium | reverse complement strand
AAGGTGTGCAAGTAGCAGTGCAGATTAACGATTAGCGGTATAGCCCACTAGGTGAGCCATGTCAATGTTTCGTCGAATTCACTAAAAACCTTGTTTGGTTGATATGCCCGAACATGCTTGAACACAGGTCTTGGGTTCAAACTGCCTAGAGCCTTGTTTGCCTTAACAATACCTTCCCGCAAGTACACACGAACTCACCCAGAATTACACAGAAAAAGCAAGCCATGGTGGGATAACAAAAGCTCGCGATATTCATTCTCAGGGTAAACGCAGATCTATCGGTTTTGGCTTCAATGATAGCGGAGTTCTCTTGACCTTTCTTAGGATGCAAAAAGCCACTACATGTTGTGCTTGGATGGCCAGGTCAAGAATTTAATATTTCTTGCCGTAGCTTCTATCTGAGCATCGCCTAATCTTACTAGAGATTACTGAATCAAATCTGCAACATCAAGGAGGTATCGACTTCTGAGAGCAACCTTCATTCTTGAGGCCTCTTTTTAGGGCATATCTTTCTACTCCAGGGCCTCGGATAAGAGGGACATACCCACAATGAAAAGGGAATTTGATAGAATGTGGTCATGGCAAGGCATACAAAATTTTTAATAGAATAGTAGAATAGTGGCTATATTTTAAGATTTCATAAATTCAAGAAGTCTCCCCTCTGCCTTCATAGAATCGGTTTTTCTTGACATTTGGAGGGTTTTATTAATTTTCTTTATAACATAGTCTCCATTTTATCATTAAACTACTTACTATGAGCCTACCTCATGGAAAACAGTTCAAGATGTGCCTCCCCTTTTCCTATACCGAACGCCATCGGTTCTGTGGGGAGATCTAGTCTTCTTAATGAAGCCAAACCCAAGGGATAGAATGTCTCCAAAAACGCTTGGGATTTGATTCGCTTACAGAAGGAGAGAATAATGAGCAAAATCGCTATAATCGGTTCTGGGATGGGTGGTCTTGTCGCCGGCAACCTGCTGGCTAAGAGAGGCCATAAAGTGACAATATTTGAATCCCACGTTACACCAGGCGGATACACTTCTGGATTTTGGAGAAAGGGCTTTTATTTCGAGAGTGGCACCCTCTCTTTTGAATCATCAGAGGACGTGTTCAAAGTAATGAAAGATATTGGCGTTTATGACAAGATCCAGTTCACAAGACAGTATGTACGTTGGATATTTGCAGAGTTAGATTGTTTAGCCTACTCATTCAGCGATTTGAAGAAGGCGGTTCTTGAGGCATGCCCATCAGAAAAAGAACAGCTCACCAATTACTATGCCGAGGTTGACAGGATGGTCAAAGCGATGCTTTCCATGCGCAGACCAAGCAATGTGTTTGAAGCTATTGGCTTTCCGTTGAACCTGGTAAAGACCATGAGGATATTCAAAAAGTACCGTAACACAACATTACCGGAATTCACCGCACTGTACTTTGACGAGGACTCCAAACCCTATCGTTTGCTCAAGAATATAGCCTACCCTGATATGGGAGCTTCGCTTATTGGCGCTGTCATGTTGATGTTCTTTGAAGACTACTGGACCGTGAGGACAGGTATGCGGTCCTGGGCAGATGTCCTTGCTGAGAACTTCAAGAGCCTGGGCGGGGAGCTGAAGTTGAAATCCGAGGTAGATGAGATTATCACGAAAAACGGCACGGCAGTCGGTGTGAGAAGTAAAGGAAATGACTTTGAAGCAGATTATGTGATTTCTGCCAGTGACTACAAAAAGACATTTCTTAAGCTCTTGGACGACAAAACACTCATTCCCCAGGAGCTCAGAGACAAGATCGAAAAAGCTCCAGTGTCAGAGAGTTTTTTCACGGTCTATCTCGGGTTGAATCTTCCTCAGGAAAAGATGAAGGAGTACTTAAGGAAACCTCATGTGTTCTACAGTAATGGTAGATCGGATGCAGATATTTACAATTCCAATGATGATAACTATTTTCAAAAGGCCTGGGTCATGCTCTATTCGCCTTCACTCATGAATCCGGAGCTTGCTCCTGACGGCAAATCTTCGCTGATGATTCAGTCCATGCCACCGTACAAATGGATGAACAACTGGGGAGGGGGCGACCGGGAGACCTACAAGCGGTTAAAGGATAAGGCCAAAAACGCTTTGATTGATAAGACGTCTGCCGTGGTCCCTGATTTGAGAGAATATATAGAATTTGACGAGGCTGCAACACCTTTGACTTATGAACGGTATACGCATAACACAGACGGTGCATCGTCTGCCTGGAGTTGGAATCCGAACAAGAGATTCTATGAGAAAGTCTTTGGCATCGACATTAAGACACCAATCAGGAATCTTTACATTGGCTCATGCTGGGCAAACCAGATTGGGGGCGTACCAGGTGCTATCAACGCTGCCCTGGAGTGTGTCAAGAAGATAAAATAGCAGCCAAGTCCGTTCCATAAATTAGAAAGCTTCGCATCGTCCTTGAACGTGCTATGCGGCGATACAACCTTGTGGCCTGCTCTTCCCTCTCTGCACGAAGAAACTTATGATCTTACGAGCCTTTCTCACTTCACATTATGAATGTGTTGCTTAAGTAATGACTTGACGAATTCTAACCAGCCAGGGAGTCTTAAATTTTGGTAACGTCAAGAGTTTTGTGTCACCGCTAGAAAAGGGGTAGCCACACCCTGCCTGAGGTTCTCATAGGAGAACACGGCATAAAGAATTCTCTCCATACTGGTTCGATCAGAGAAAACTCCCATGGGCCGAGTTCGGCGTCTCACCTCTCGAAATCTCCGTTCAATGGCATTGGTGGTTCTTACCTGGGACCACCAGGAGGAGTGCTTGATTCTAAAGAATGTCAACAGCTCCTCTTCATCACCGAGCAAGCAGGCCACTGCCTTGGGGTAGGTATGGTTCCATCTCCGAGCGAACGCTCCGATGGCCGTCTGGGCCTCACGGATCCCCGAGGCATACTGGATTGCATGTAAATCGCTCTTAACTGCCTCTCTATAGGCTTTTCTCACGTAGTTGAGGACATTCCTGCTCTTATGGGCCCAGCAGCGTTGTATGGGGATGCCTGGATACACCACGGGCAGGGCCGCTAGCAATCCCTTACCGCCATCGCTCACAATCAGCTCAAGTCCCTCCTCCGTCAAGCCCCTCCGGTAGAGATCGGTGAGAAATGCCTCCCAGGCCCCCTGGGACTCCCCCGGGGCAATGGAGAAATCGATCACCTCCTTTCTGCCATCTTCTGTTATCCCCAGGGCCACCAATACCACCCGCTTGACCGATCCTGCCCCGGTTTTTCGTTTGAGCACCACCCCGTCGAAGATCATAAACCGGTACTGCCGCTTAATGGGCCGTCGATGAAAGGCCGCTACCGCCGTATCGAGGCTCTGAGCCACCCGAGAGACCGTAGTTGCACTGACCGGCTCCCCTAACACGGGAAGCAGGGCCTGGGAGACCTTTCGGGTGGAGATCCCCAACACAAAGCAGGCCAAGATCATCCGATCAATCTGAGGTGCCCTACGGGCATAGGCACGGACGATAGAGATGGGGCTAAAGCGTCGGGTGCGGGGGATATTGAGTTCAATGTCCCCGAGTTCGGTGAGCAGGTGACGGGAAAAAGAGCCGTTTCGGCGATCTGCTTCCCCTAATCGAGCTATCTCATCAAGATACCAACTGACCCGCTCCTGCATCCTCCCCTCCAAGATCATCTCTAAGGATCGGCGTCCCGCTGTGCGATAATCCGACTCACCCTGATCGGTATCCAGATTCATTTCCTTGATTAGTTCATATGCTTGTGGCAAACTATCAATAACAATACTTCTGTGTTTCATGGGGGTACCTCCTTTCTTGATGGTTGGTTTTTTCTTAGGTGGTACCCCTTTTTCTTCTCTGACACAATTTATGATACGCTACCCTTTGCCAACTTTTTGTTGACATTCGGCTGAGGACATGGGAGTTTGCAAATACTTAGAATACATTACAGGAAAGTGAGTTCCTAAAGCCTTCAGATGGAGCGGTGTGCTCAAAACATATCCTGAGGGTGTCTAATAGGCATCGAAATAGAGAGATGGGGTACAATGCGTTAATGGTGAAATCAATTTCTGATCTTTAGATTGTTTTTTTATGTTGAAATAACAAAGCGCGCTGATTCCCATAAAACCAATCTCGGATTTTGGGTGACAGCCAAGCTTATCTGTGCTAATAAACATACAAAGGGGTAAGAGCTGACCGGCCTATTATCAGGCTAATCTTAGCTCTTTGATAGGCTAGTAATTCTTAGCTGGAGGAGGGAAAAGATGGCTAAAATAGAGATTGATGATTTTCTAAGATTGGTCAGAAATAGGAGGAGCATTCGCAACTTTAAACCAGACCCGGTCCCCGATGAGTTAATAAATAAGATACTAGAGGCAGCCCGGTGGGCCATGTCAGGGGCTAATGGCCAGCCATGGGAGTTCATTGTGATCAAGGATCCGGAGACCAAGAAGAAGATTGGTGATCTGTACGCAGGTTACTGGAAAGCGATTTACGCTATAGAGACCTCTCGGGTTCAGGATCTCAAGCATCAGGGTTTCACCACGCTGCCCACGGGGATACCGGGGTTTGCCAATGCCCCGGTTATCATAGCGGTTTGTGCCGATCCCAGGACGCTCATTGCTACAGTGTCAATTGCCTACCTTTGCGATGGTGAGGGAGGACCAAAGGCTACTTTTCTCAAGAATATGGCGAACGCCACCTTTATGCTCCAGCTAGCGACCGCTGCCTGCGGGTTGGCGTCTCAATGGGTCAGTACTGACAGGAGCTGGATGGAAAAGCTCAAAGCCCTTCTTGATGTTCCTGATGATCTGGAGATACATACCTTGGTCCCCATCGGCTACCCTGCCTATAAGCGACCAAGGCCCTACCGCCGGAAACTTAAGGAAATAGTCCATCATGAGAAATACGACCGCTCCAAGTATCGGACTGAGGAGGATATTGTTGCATACTTGCGCCATCTCCGGGAGACCTCCAGACCTGCTTACAAAAAGCCTTCAGGTGAGACGTGGGCGTAGTTAGGCAGTAACAAAGGTGGATGGGGAAAGTTCCAGGACCGAGAAACAGAAATGAGGCCTTTAACCCAATTCATAAACAGTCGCAAGAAAGGCCAGAATGATGGCACGAATGCCACAGCATGCGCAACATTTAACCTTTATGAAGGAGGGAAATCATGAAAAAGGTATTGTATTGTTTGCTGTCAATGGTTCTGATGGTTGGCCTAGTGGGGGGCTTTTCACCCAAGCTCGCAACTGCCTCTGAGCCAAAATCTGCGCCCCACAAAGAATTTCAGGTCCAATTTTTGGCCGGTAGGGCCGACAGCGCGGAATTCGCCCTGACCCATGGCCTATCCACACTGATTAACAAACACTCGGCCTGGCTCAAAGCCACAGTTTTAGAAACCCCTGGAATGCTGTCCAACTATGAAATGGTCGCAGTGAAGCCAGAAATAAGGCATAAGTCCATCATCTGCGGCGTGGTTAGTGGTGCCCCCCTCTTCGCTAAGACCAAAGATGAAGGTGGGTTTTCATGGGGCCCATACACCGATTCCAGATTTGTGGCCCGGCTGAATGAAACTATTCACACTTTGGTCACTCTGGATAAGAATATCAAGACCATAAAGGACATGAAAGGGAAGAAGCTAGCCGATGGACGTACGGTAGCTACCAGGTGGCTCGAGAACGAAATGATCTTCAAGGAAGCTGGTATAAGGGATACATTGAAAGTTAGCCATGGGGGTACCGGACGCGGTATCAGTGCTTTGCGTGATGGGCTGGTAGACGTGGCGGTTGCGCTTGGAATTGGGCCTGTGGAACCCACGGCTTGGATTCCGTTGGCACCTGTACAGCAGTTAATGGCCATGAAAACGGTCTATTTTGTCAGTTACGACGTAGAAGCATTTGAAAGGGCCATAAAGAAATATAATCTTGGAACGTCCCCGGTTACTTACCCACCGAAAGCATTGGGGCCAAACCAGACCGAGCCGGTTGTGATCAAGTATGACCCCCTTAGCCTCCTCGCTGACAAGACAATGGATGCGGAAGTGGTCTCCGAAGTGCTCAGGATTTTTGATGAATATTTGCGCGAGTTAGATGAGTTCAGCGTCACGGCAAAGTGGATTAAGAGGGAAAATCTGGGGACCAGTGGTTACGAATTGGAGAAAGGGTATCATCCGGGTGCAATAAAGTATTTCAAGGAGCACGGAATTAAGATAAGGGTTAATCCCTGGTAGTCTACGAGCTATTGTTTTCCTTTAACACTTCCCCCTAATCTCGCCCGGGGCGAGATTAGGGGGAGACGAAAATTCAGAAGAGCAAGGACGGGTAAGTACATAATTTAGGTACGGGCAATTGTGGAGAGCAAAACGACATTAGAGAGAGTAAGCGCTGCTGCCGTAGTTTTGTTCGCCCTAGTGATGTGCCTGTATCATCTTGCAGCTACACAATTCTTGCTCTTTGAGCCTACTCTCCATGTCGTTATTCACGTTGGCTTCGCTCTGGTCGTTACTTTTCTTGGTATACTACAACTAAAGGCCTCGAAGGGAAAAACGAGTTGGTTAGCACTTGTGCTTGTCGGCGTGTCCGTTGTAGTCACGGTGTATCTGTTCATCTTCCGTGTAGAACTGAGTGAGCGGATTATTTCTCCCACTGATCCGGACGTGATTATAGGTGTGTTAGCCATAGGAGCTGTGTTCTTGGCAGGCATACTGAAGTTTGGCAAGACCCTTCCCATCGTTGCAGCTGCCCTCATCGCATATGCTATTCTCGGGCAATACCTACCAGAACCCATCCGGACCCCAGAGTTGGAGATTAAAGACCAGCTTATTCCTTACCTGAGTCTTGGTCTGGGGACTGGGTGGGGGATTTACGGCAATGTGGTAGCGATCGTCGCAAACTATCTGTTCCTGCTGATTCTGTTCGGTTCAATACTCGAGGCAGCGGGGGGAACCAGATTTATCATAGGGGTTGGTCATATAGCAGGGGCGAAGCTTGCCTCAGGCCCAGCAGCAGTGGCCGTTATAGGGAGTTCTCTGCTCGGGACTGTGACCGGAAGCACTGCAGCAAACATAAGTATAACCGGTGCCTTTACCATACCTCTGATGAAAAAAGTGGGTTACCCGTCCAAATCAGCGGCTGCCATTGAAGCGGCGGCATCAAATGGGGGCCAGATAATGCCGCCCATGATGGGGGTCACCGCATTTGTGATGGCTGGCTTTACCGGGATACCCTATGTTCAAATAATGATAGCCGCCATTGTGCCGGCCCTTTTGTATTATATGGTCTTACTCATGTACGCCCAGATTCAGGGGAGGCGCATGCGCATTTCCCAGGTGCGGGTACAGGTAGATAGGAGAGAGTTATTGCTAGATGCACCCATCTTTTTTGCCCCGCTCATAGTCCTGGTCACACTACTGCTCAAAGGCTATAGCCTGATGTTTCTTGCCTTCTGGTCCATAGTCTCGGTCTTAGTCACGGGGCTTATTAGAAAGAAAACCCGCCCATCTCTGGATACCCTGATAAAGGGCTTTGTGAGGGGCGCGAAATCTGGATCTGAAATGGGACTGGCCACCGCATTAATAGGCATCGTTGTCACCTGCTTTTCAGTCACCGGATTGGGAATAAAGATCCCCGCACTGGTAGAGATGCTGAGTGGCGGATTCCTTTCCATCGCTTTGCTCATAACCATGATAGCCTCTGTGATCCTCGGGGCCGGAGTGCCAACGGTTGTCGCTTACTTACTGGTGGCTGTAACGGCAGTGCCAGTTTTGCTTAAGATGGGGGTACCCCTCTTACAGGCACACTATTTCGCCATGTTTTATGCTGCCTTCTCTCACTTGACGCCTCCAGTGGCCATTGGCGTCATCGTGGCCTCAGGAATAGCTGGCTCCAGGTTCTGGCCCTCTTGCTGGGAGGCCATGAAGGCTGCTGCGGCTGGTTTTTTCCTTCCCTGGGCCATCGTCTATGCCCCTGTGGTCATATTAAGACCCCAAAACCTCTCGTTTGGTGTAATAGAACTGATTAGTTGTATGCTAGGACTGTTTGGCCTGCAGGCCGTGATTTCAAACTACCTGATGAGGGAACTTAGTTTCAAAGAGAAGTTGACATTCATAATTGCGACAGTCTCACTCTTTGCCACGATCTTTACCGACCAATATCTCTGGTTGGGAGTGGGGGTATTCTTACTGGTCATAGGCCTCATCTCTCAGTGGATACGACATACTCCCGCCAGGGCTTTAGAGCAAGCCGGGTAAAGCCAATAGATGCCCGGATCCAGTCTCTTCCCAGTGAACCATTCTATGTCGAGTTGGAACTACCTTAGTCCTTCGATCCATACGTACGATGACGAAATTATTTAGACTTGGGCTGAGCGACTCGATGTGAGCTCGTCGACACGTCTCAGTCGAAGCCCTCAGGACTTTGTGCTGCCCTCGGCCATGAGCTCGGGCCGAATAGGCTGAGCAACGTTACTGAAACGAGTCAACAAAATGCGTCACCGTATTTGCGAATCGAAGCACTTAGTTCAGATAGCAGCATGCGATTATACAGGAAATATCGTCGAACAATCTTTGGTATGCTGAAGCTGAAATGGCGGTGGGGCACTGCCTTGATTACTTCCTGGCAGAGCCATTCCCCACATTCCGCAACCCTCTTGTAGTGGCAGGCCCGCCTTGCGCGACTAACTGGATTTTGAAGTGAAGATTTAGGTTTATTGCTCAACAAACGATCTCCTGCAATTGACACAGGAGACCAGGTCTGGGCCAGGGACAGCGGAATCCCCTCCGTCCAGTGCGATCAATTCACGAAAAACCAACCCTGGATGCCCCGTGCGGAAGCACGGGGAGGAAAGGGTTACACCTGGATAGGTCTCTAGTATGATATGCTGCATGACTAGCAAACGAATGAGCCATGCAGTCTACGACACGAGATACCATCTCGTGTGGGCACCGAAGTAAGCGAAATGAATACTGCAGGATAAGATACGGGATGCGGCGAAAGAGCTGTTTCAAGGGATCTTGGCGGCACTGGATTGTGAGGTGCTGGAATAGAGATAGCCACCGATCATGTCCACGTATTTCGAGCATACCGCCGCAGTATTCTGTTGGAGAAATGCTGAGGGCACTGAGAGGCATAACTACGAACGAGATATTTCCGAGATATCCGGAGTTGAAGAAAGAGTTGTGGGGTGGAAAACTTTGGGAGGACAGGCAGTTTGTGCGAACGGTTGGAGAGCGTATGACCCGGGACGTGATTGAGAAATACATTGAGCATGATAGAGATCTAACGCAAGGGCCTGCGCAGCTTGAACTCAAGCTGCGCTAGAGATGCCCCGCGGCTTGCCGCGGGAAGGTTCGCTGCTTGTTGAGTTTATGCTGAATCCTTTTACGCAGCGGCCTCACATTCCTTGCGTCCTAAAATATGCATCTTTTAAAACGGCCACGGCCGGTGCATTGGGTGGTCAAACCAAATTTGGTCTCTCGGTTTTCCTTAAACAGGGATCCGCTGCGCCTCCTCAAACCACTTCTGATTTGTGAATACAGAATCACACTTTGCTTTCGGCTTCGAGCTTTTCGGCTATATCCTGTCTTAATATCTTCTTATCCACCTTGTCCATAGCTGTTAAGGGTAACGCCTCCACAACCTCAACTCTTTCTGGAAGAAACATCACCGAGGCCCCTTGAGCTTTCAGATAAGAGACGATTTCCTCAAGACTAACCCCTTTCCCTGGTACGGTTTGCACATAAACACAGACTCTTTCTCCCAATCGGGGATCAGGCATACCAACGGCTGCCGCCCGCAATACATTCGGGTGCCGGACAACCAAGGCCTCAACTTCGGACGCACTGATGCTTTCGGCTCCGCGTCTGATTATGTCCTTTTTCCTTCCCGTGATGATAATGTTACCCTGCTGGTCGAACTTGCCTATATCCCCGGTGCAGAAGAAACCGTCAGGGCTAAAGACGAACTTATCTTCCTCCTCTGACTTGTAATATCCG
>CP070673.1:3567208-3579118 GCA_020351915.1 Deltaproteobacteria bacterium | reverse complement strand
TATGCCTATTGCTACCGATGTCCCTACAACATGTGTTATCCAGAGTGCGGGATTGAGTGCGTGCGCTGGATCGAGGACTTCCTCTTCCGCAGCACCATGCCTCCAGAGGAGGTGGCAGCCATCTTTGTTGAACCTATTCAAGGCGAAGGCGGATATATCGTGCCTCCACCCGAATTCCACGTTGAGCTACACAAGTTGGCTCAGAAGTACGGTATTCTCTATGTGGCCGACGAGGTTCAGTCAGGCATGGGCCGGACCGGTAAGATGTTTGCCATGCAGCATTTTGGCGTTGTTCCGGACATCATAGCCTTGGCAAAGGGAATTGCCTCTGGGATGCCGCTCGGCGCCATGGTGGCCCGATCCGATATAATGGTCTGGGAAGCCGGCTCCCATGCCTCTACCTTTGGCGGCAATCCGGTGTCCTGCAGTGCTGCCCTGGCCACCATTGATTTGCTCGAGGAGGAGCTGATGGAGAACGCCACGGTCCGTGGCGAAGCTCTAATGGCAGGCCTGCGGGAGCTACAGAAGTCCATGGAGTGCATAGGGGACGTGCGCGGCAAGGGGTTGATGGTGGGCATCGAGTTGGTGAAGAACCGCGAGACCAAAGAACGAGCAAGCGATTGGCGCAACGAGACGATCCAAAAGGCCTTTCAGAAGGGGCTCTTGCTCCTCGGCTGTGGCGAGAATGTGATCCGCTTCTGTCCAGCCCTTACCGTAACGGCAGAGGAGATAGAGGTGTGTTTGTCTATCTTGGAGGAAACCTTACGAGAGGCAGCCGGATAAACTACCGGAAACATCCACACTAAGCCTCATTACCTACAATCTTCTAAATTCCCTTAGTGAAAAAGAAAGCTTTGCCGCCACAGGGATTCTGTTCCAACGACTGACCGACAAATCCGAGTTGCAGGGTAGAGCCCTGCGATATCTTTCTTAAGCACACCAATTGGGCTCTACCCGGTAAGGATCCCTTTAGATGAATCCCAGGATCAGGAAGGCTATGGAGGTGATAATAGCGTAGACAAAGAAAACAAGAAACAGCCACCCCATGATCTCCCTGAATTCCAACTTCACCACGGCCAACATGGCAATGGCCCAGAAGGGTTGAATCATATCGGTGAGCATATCACCCCATGCATAGGTGATGACTACCTTCCAGGCGGGAAGTGCTAGCTCTTTTGCAGCAGGGAGCAGATAGGGGGCAGTTACCGCCCACTCAGACCCACCAGACGGGATCAGGTAGTTGAGAAGCCCCGCGTACCAGTAGATGATGAGAAAATAGGTATGGGGACTGCTGATGGCCACAAAGGCCTTGGTGAAGGCGGTTGCCAGCAAGGTAAACTTGAAGAGTCCAAAGATCCCGGCATAGAAGGGGAACTGGATAACGATCCCCCAGACGGCCCCTCCGGCCTGCTCGGCTGCCTTCAACACGCTCCAGGGCCTCCAGTGAAAGAGGATCCCCAGCATCAGGAAGAAGAAGTTGATGTTGTTCAGGTTGACGAACTTCTGGAATCCCACATCGGAAATCTTCCAGCCCATCCAGACCGCACCCCCAATAAAGATTATAATATTCCACCCCGGCCACCAGTTCATGAACTGGGATGCAGTCAACTTGCCCGTGGGCATCTCTGGTGCTTCGTATAGCTTGATCCGATCAGCCAATTCGGGACTCAGCTTGAAGGTTTTTTCCTCCGATGGGTGCATCGCCCTCATCAAAAAAGCAACAACTAGTATGATGATGATGACCAGAATGATGTTAAAGGGGGTGAAGATGGTTTGCCCTGAAGAGATGGTGGCGTCTAAGATTCCGGCCTTGATGAGAAAGTTGCCCGGCGTGTTGACCATCAGGGGAGCAGAGGCCGAGAAGCCTGAGTGCCACGTACAACCCAACCCCAGATAGGCCGCTGCCACCAGCAAGCGGTAGTCCACCTTGGGGTTCTTTCGGACGATGAAGATAGCAAACATGGCACTACCGATCAGGCTCAGACCCCAATTCAACCACGCGATGATCATGGAGAAGAAGGCCATCAATATGATCGCATTCCAGGGCTTGTCTTCATTGGGCCAGCCAGCCATGCCATTCAATAACCACCTTACCGGAGGGGAGCAGGCGAGGATATAACCGGTCATCATAATCAGACACATCTGCATGGCGAACTGAAGCAGAGCCCAGAAGCCGTTGCCCCAGGCCTGGACAGAACCAAAGGCCCGACTCATTAATCCGACCTCAGGTTTGAAACCCCAGATGAGGGCGAATATGAAGGTGATTATGCTCAGGATGAAGACAATGACCAGAGCATCGGGTATATACCGCTCCGTCCACTCGGTCAGTCCTCCACCCCAGGCCTTTAAGAAACCCAGCTTTTCGGACTTTTCTTCTTGAGCCATTTTTCTACCTCCCTATTCGATCGTTTGAAAAATTAATCGATTATCCTTCCCTTCCTTTCCCCTTTTTCCGAATCGGAAAGAGGGTAAAGGAAATACCATTGTTTTACTTCCAGCAGCCTTTTTTTCACCCCCTTTCACCATGAATACATGCTTTGAAGAAATCCTGCCTTAAATATTTTTGCCTCCGTGTATCAAAATCAAAAGGCCCTCCATTGTCAAGAAAAATCTGCTTCTTCGCCTGAGGATTTTCTGTTTCTGAAATTCTGAAACACTGGCAGGCTACTTTTGAGAATTTGGAACTGTTTCTGAAACAGATATCCTTGGGACGAAAATTCCATCAAGAAGGCTGCAATGGCAGGGGAGAGGCTTCTATTTATGAAGATAAGAAAACAGTGGCCATGATCTTGGCATCGGTGATGAGATTTCTGATCGAGCAGTATTCATTTGGCTGGTGGGCCGTCGGGGAGTGAGTAGACCAGACTGCGGCCGGCAGTCCTGCCTTCCTGAAAAATGCTGCTACAGTGCCGCCTCCGATACCCATAGGTCGTGCCCTCTGACCAGTGACCTGGCCTATAGCACGGGTAAGGCTCGAAACCACAGGGGAGTCTGCCGGTGTTGGCGGTGCAGAATCCTGCCGGTGAACGGCCGCAACCTCTATCTCGAGATTGAGTTCCTTGCCAACTCTTTCGCCTATGAGCCTCGCCTCTTCAATAATCTCATCTACCGCATAATCTGGCAAGATCCTGCAATCCACGTAAAAGACGTCTTTCCCCGGGATGGTATTGACATTGGGGACATTCGCCTCTATCTTGGTAGGCTCAAATGTTGATTCCTGCGGGCTAAAGATAGGGTTCTTTACGGCAAATCTCTTTTTGAGATTCTCAAGTTCCACAATCAAATGGGCAGCTCCAGACAGGCTGTTCCTTCCCTTTTCTGGTGTACTGGCATGACACTGGGCACCAGTGATGGTAAACTTGAGCCACAGCGTAGACTTCTCTGCCACCTCGATCATGGTCCCCTCCTCGTTGCCAGCGTCAGGGACAATAATCAGATCATGCTCGGTAAAGAGTTCCCGTTTTTTGCGGAGGAGGTATTCCAGTCCATACTTACTGCCCATTTCTTCATCCGCAACCAAAACAAGGCCCACCTTTCGAGGGAGCGCCCGGTTTAAAGCCACAGCAGCCTTCACCGCAAAATACGAGCTGACAATACCATGCTGGTTATCCTCAACACCCCGACCAATAATTGTATCCCCCTCAACTCTCATCTGGTAAGGGTCGCCGGCCCATAAACTCAGATCTCCCGGCGGTACAATATCCAGGTGACTCAGCACCCAGACCGGCTTTCCCGCCTGGCTTCCGTTCCATGCGGCTACCAGATTGGGCCTGTATCCCTTGGCTGCCCGTTTATCAGGGGCATGAATCTCAGAGAACAGGTCTGGTTTAAGGCGCAAGAGCTGTTCTTTGACATATTCAGCCTTGTCATGCTCTCCACTACCACCATTTTCTGGACTTAACGCAGGGCGAGAGGTGAGTTCCCGCTGCATCTCAATGATCTCAGACCTATAGCTCTCAATCTTGCGATACACCTCTTCCAGTGCACTCATTTCCGATCCTCTCGTTTATCCTATCTCCATGGCATCTCAACCAGTACCCTCTCTCTCAATAACGGAGAGCCCATCCAGGTATGGTCTTAGGGCCTCAGGAATAATCACGCTTCCGTCGGGTTGCTGATAATTCTCCAGGATTGCCACCAGTGTCCTTCCAATTGCCAGACCTGAGCCGTTAAGGGTATGGACCAGTTCTGTGCCGCTTTCCTTTTTTCTCCTAAAGCGAATATTTGCCCTTCTGGCCTGGAAGTCTGTAAAATTGCTGCATGAGGATATCTCTCTATAGACCTCCTGTCCAGGCAGCCAGATCTCGAGATCATAGGTTTTAGCAGCAGAAAAGCCGAGGTCACCGCTACACAAGGAAACCACTCTATAGGGAAGCTCCAGACGCTGTAAGATCTCCTCTGCATCAGCAGTGAGAGATTCCAATTCCCCGTCTGAATCTTCAGGGCAGCAGAATTTAACCAGTTCCACCTTGTTAAATTGGTGCTGTCTGATAAGGCCCCGTGTATCTTTTCCGTAAGACCCAGCCTCTGATCTAAAGCAGGGAGTATAGGAAACATACCTGATAGGAAGTTGATCGGATGACAGGATTTCATCCCTGTGTATGTTCGTAACCGGCACCTCGGCCGTTGGAATGAGAAAGAGGTCCCAGCCATCTACCTTGAACAGGTCCTCTCTGAACTTGGGAAGTTGACCGGTTCCGGTCATACTATCCGAATTCACAAGAAACGGTGGAAGAACCTCGACGTAGTCATGATGGTTGATGTGGATATCAAGCATGAAATTGATCAACGCCCGCTCTAATGTAGCACCTATACCACTCTGAAGCGAGAATCTACTCCCGGCAATCTTAGCTGCTCTGGAAAAATCAAGGATGTTAAGCCTTTCTCCGATCTCCCAATGAGGAAGGGGGTTAAAAGCAAAATCTCTAATCGTGCCCCACTTCCGTATAACAGGATTATCATCTGCGCTTTCACCCACTACCACTGATTCGTGGGGCACGTTCGGGATAAGCATCAAAACCCTATTCACCTGATCTACGACACCCGGGAGCTCGGTCTCAATTTCCTTTATCTCTTTGGAGACTGTCTTCATTTCCGCGACAAGGGATGATGTATCCTCTCCATTCTTTTTCATGGCCGCTATCTGGTCAGACACCTTATTGCGCCGATGCCTGAGCTGTTCAAGGCCTGACAGGATGGAGCGCCTCTTCTCATCCAGAGACTGAAAGCCGGAGAGGTCAAGATCATACCCTCTGTTCTCAAGCATACCCTTTACCAGATCCAGGTTCGACCGGACAAATTTTAGATCAAGCATCCCGCCTCCTAACGGTTCGTTGGGTTTGTTGGGTTCATGAGGTGCAACCTCGTAACTGAGTCTGTCTAAACGCTCACGGTATTCATGGATGGGGTGAGAACTCTTCGCAGTGTCTCCAAATCCTTATTCCTTCCCATGGCTATGAGGATATCGTCGGGTTGGATCTCGGTCTGGGAGGAAGGGTTAAATATCATGGTGCCTGCTTTTTGTTTTATTCCAATAATGATAACGTCCATCTCCTGTCGAATACCAGAATCAACCAAGTTCTGATTAGCTAAGCGGGAATCCTCGCCCACGGTTATCTCCTCAATGGCGAGTTCAAAGCTCTGATCATGGACAGCGGACTCCAGAAAATCACTCACCGTCGGCCTAATAATCGCCTGCACCATTCGTCGCCCGCCTAGTATATAAGGCAGAATCACCTTATTTGCACCTGCCCGAAGAAGCTTTCGCTCACTAGCCTCATCCTCTGCCCTCGAAAGGATGTAGAGCCGGGGATTTAACCCACGGGCAGTAAGACAGATGTAGACATTCTCTGCATCAGATGATACCACTGACACCAATCCCTTGGCCTTTTCTATGCCGACCTCTAGCAAGGTCTCTTCGTGCGTTGCATCGCCGTCCAAATAGAGGATTTTATCCTCCTCTAGTTGTTCCTGTACGCGTTCATCCTTTTCGATAACCATCAAGGGTATTGCTTTGCGGGTAAGTTCTTTGCAGATAATGCTTCCAATCCTGCCATAGCCACAGATAATATAGTGATCTCTCAGAGATTTTATTTGTTTGCTCACTTTTCTCCTCCCGAGGGCTGACCTGATCTCGCCTGCTACCAGGGTCTCAGCAACTAAACCAACAATGTAGGTTATTGTAAAGAGGCCAAAAACAATCAAAAGGACGGTGAAGACACGGCCACCAGGCCCTATTTCACGTACCTCACCGTAGCCAACCGTAGAAAGGGTGATAATAGTCATATAAAGGGAATCTAGAAGATCCCATCCCTCTATCCACGTATACCCAAAAATCCCCAATAAGACCACCACGAGAAACATGAGGATGGAGAACAGCAGTTTTCTTGGCACATTCATTTACGCGATAATACTCCTTGGATTGATAGGATAAAGAAGGGTACGCACAACTCTAGATAAGTAAAACACTGTATCAGAAAATCTGCTGGTTTGGGACATAGGAATTTTTGGGCAACTTACTTTCCGGCAGGGGAAGAACTGACTGCTTCTACCGTAAATTCGCTCATGTCTTCAGGTAAGTCATTAAAAATCACTACAAAGGGAATGGAAGAGTTGGGAAGCACATTGGTATTCATCTTGTTTTTGCCAAGCTTATCACTAAGCCTCTTATGTATCTCTTCCACAGACAGGGATTTCAGCTCCTTATCGGTGAGAGGGTGACCTGCGAAGACAATCTTATTTGAAACTACCGCGCGCTTAGAATCCAAGATGTTAGATCTGATCCTGATAAAACTCCTTCTATCAGGGTACTTATTGGTTACCCACCCTTTAACTACAAAGAGCTTACCTGCCTTCGGCGAATTCACAAAAGAACCGCTCAAGTCCTTAAAGGACAGTCGTTTGTTCCCCACATCAAAGGCCTGTTTCTTAGGCGGGGTCTTTCTTAGAAAAGGAACATATTCAGAGAGTAAATCGGGCTTATACTTGATCGAGAGACCGACGGCAGCGGCAATCACAAGGAGTACCAGCAACAGGGCCATCCTCAATCCTGTTCTCCGTTTCTTCTTAACAACGGGTTGGGGTCTGACCGGTATTCTGGGCTCTTCTACCACTTCTTCCTTTTCGAATTCATCCTGGGCTACGACCCGCTTTTCAACCTGCTTTGCCCTGCCCATTGCCGTTCGAATCTCTCCCCTCTCCTCTTTCTCCATTTCAAAGTCTTCATCTTCATCAAAAATAGGCAAATCCTCAATAGATATCGGCTCTATCTCTTCGTCATACTCTTGGATCATCGTTTTACTAAAATCGGTGCCTTGGACCACCTCTTCAGGGGGTTCTTCAGGAGGTTTTACCTCCGTCTCCGCAAGCGCGGTAGGCGTTGTCTCTTCTACAGGCTCTGCGGGGATTTCCTCAATCTGTAATTCTGCTTCCATAGGAAAGGCAGTAAAAACATGTTTGCAGATAGAGCATCGCACCCTTGATCCGGTTTTTTTCAGAAGGCTTTCGTCAAGGTTAAATTTGGTGCGGCACTTCTCGCATTCAATAATCATGTTTATTCTCCTAAGATCTATCCCTCATGTCCAAACTAAGGATATAGGGCAAGTACCGAAACTCTTCATTATAATCCAGGCCATAGCCAACCAAAAAACCTTCTTCTATCTCAAAGCCCCAGTAGTCTATCTGTATTTCTTTCTCCCTTCGCTCAAGCTTATTGATCAAAGCGCAGATCTTGACAGATTCGGGCTTTTTTTCCTTAATATGGTTAGCCAGGTGACACAGTGTTAATCCTGTATCAACAATATCTTCAATAATGATTACCGGTTTCCCTTCAATCGGTACCTCAATATCCTTTGTTAGTGTAATCTTGCCACTTGATACATCTTGTGAACCGTAACTGGCTACCCTTACAAAATCTATCTTCAGCGGAATAGAGATCTCTCTAACAAGGTCCGCAAAAAAAAGAAACACACCGTTTAATACACCTATGAGTACTGGCTCTCGGCTCTGGTATTCCTGGGTGATATTGCGTCCGAGCCTTCTCACCTCTTGCCGGATTTTTTTCTCTGGAATCTTTTCTAATATGTGATACTGTCCAATCAAAAGGGCTTTTCCCAGATCTATGCCTAATCTTGTATAAATATTGAATATCCAAGCAAATGTCAACTAATATTCATTAGGGTGTATTAGCTTATTCTCATTGACAACACAAAGCCGTGTAGCTACTATCTCGCTGGCTATCTTTGGCTGGCATTTATGCGTTAACCCTATACGGTTGTCCATAAGAGAGGTTTATAGATGGAAAATGCAGTAAAAATAACCAGGACAGAATCCTATATCATATCCCTCATACAAAAAATCCCTATACTTTCTTACTACGCTCCCTCCAGGGGCTGGTCGTTTCTAATAAGCTGGGGACACCGCTTGGCTGGTTTGACACTTGTTGGTTATATGTTTGCTCATATCTATACCCTATCCCTTTTGTTTCACCCAGCCACCTTTGATGCGGATATGAGATTTTTAGATCACTTCGTCTTTTCTTTTCTTGAATGGTGCGTCGCCATCCCCGTTGTTTTTCACTCCCTGAATGGTGGAAGGCTAATCCTCTACGAGCTCTTTCGTGTCAGAGCAGAAGAGATAGTGATACGATCCATGGTCATCCTTGGCCTTCTATATATCTTTATCGTGGGGTTCTTTTTTATAGAGAAAACCCAGCAGATATCAGCGACTCTATTCTGGTCGATCACTGTGACCGTAAGCCTTATTGCCTTTCTCGTTGTCCTTTCCAAAATCTGGATGACTGGTAATTCCATCCTTTGGAAGCTCCAGAGGATTACTGGTTCATTTATGTTTCCCATGCTCATCGGGCATATGCTCTTCATGCATATGAATTACCTGACAGGCCATGACAGCAAAACCATACTATTGCGGATGGAGAGCCCCTTCATAAAGGGAATGGATTTTGTTTTTATCATTTTCCTGCTGTTTCATGCAGGCTATGGCGTATTCAGTATTGTTGCCGATTATGTCAGGCCAGGTCCCGTGCTTAAATCCCTCACCTTCCTTGTTATTATTGCGATGGCTGTATCAGCTTATTTTGGCATCAGGCTCATTGTAGCCTTATAGAGGAGATAGTAATGGGAGAAAATTTGACCATAGATTCTACCGTCACGTGTGATGTCCTGGTTATTGGTGCTGGTGGGGCAGGCCTGAGGGCTGCCGCCTACATCGGAGAGCAGAGACCAGGGACAAAAATAATAGCCCTTACAAAGGTAGTCAGCCCGCAAAAGTCGCATACTACAACCGCCCAAGGAGGCATGGCCGCGGTTGATCCAAAAGACCCTGTGGACAGCGCCATATTTCACATGTTTGATACCTGGAAGGGCTCAGACTGCTCTGCCGATCAAAACGTGATCAAGAAGGTCTGTGAGTTGGGCTGGGAGGAGATGGTCTGGCTCGAGCGACATGGCATGCACTTCAGTCGCACGGAGGAAAAGAGGATTGCAAAGAGACCCTTTGGCGGTCATATGTTGAACTTCGGTGAGACAAAGGCCTTTAGGGCCTGTTACGAGGCCTCAAGGACGGGAAAGGGCATAATGGACACCGTCTGGAATGAATCCTTGAAACATGGGGTCACCTTTATCGGTCAGTGTGTGGCAACAGAACTACTCTTTAAAGAGGGCACCTGTGTTGGCGCAATTATCTTCAGGTTCCCAGATGGTACATTTTCGGCCATCCTCGCAAAGGCAACTATTGTGGCCACCGGTGGTAATGCCAAAATGTATCTCGTTACGAGCAATTGCCGAGGAAATACGGGCGATGGCCTGGCCCTGACGCTTCATGCAGGCCTTCCCGTGATGGACCTCGAGGCAGTCCAGTTCCACCCTACAGGTATGGTCGGCCCCGGCATACTGGCGAGTGAGGCCCTGAGGGGAGAGGGTGCTATTCTCAGGAATAAGGATGAAGAGCCCTTTATGGAGCGCTATGCACCCACGGCCAAAGATCTTGCCCCCAGAGATCTCATCTCCCGGGCAATTATCACAGAGTTCCGCGAAGGAAGAGGTCTTTTTCACGAGGGCCATAAGGCATACCATGTATGGCTGGATTTGAGACACCTTCCTAAGGAGGTTCATGAGAAAAAGATTCAGGAGGTATCTTCCTTTTTCAAACGATTTGTTGGTGTTGATCCGGAAAAAGATCTCTGCCCGGTTACTCCAACAGCTCACTACCAGATGGGGGGGATTCCTACCAATGAATTTGGCGAGGTTCAAAAGGACCCGCAAACCATTGTCCCCGGGCTGTTTGCCTGCGGAGAGGTCGCTGCGGCTTCCCTGCACGGACTCAACAGGCTTGGAACAAATTCCCTCCTGGAATTAATAACCATGGGCAGGGTTATCGGGGCCAAGGTTGTTGAACATCTCAAAGATGCCCCAGAGCCCGAAGGACCTCCGTCTGACGCCGGGCATATCGTATTCGATCAGTTTTCCACCTATCTTGCCTCTCAGGGAACGGAAAGTTTTGCCAAAATCAGGGATACCCTCCGGCACCTTATGATGGAAAAGGTCGGCATATTTAGGACAGAAAAGCACTTGTTGGAAGCTATCGAAAAGCTCAAAGAATTAAGAGAAAAGGCTCAGCGCATACCAATAGGCACAACATCGGTGAAAGCGAACCAGAATCTCTGGCAGATCTGGGAGCTCAACAATCTGATAACGGTCTCTATGGTCATCGCCCACGGGGCATTAGCACGGAAGGAGTCAAGGGGCGCTCATTTCAGAGAGGATTATCCAGAAAGAAGCGCCGAGTTTGACTATCACACCTTTGTCTATATGCCCGAATTCGATAAGATCACCTTTGGTAAAAGACCTATTGACATGAGTATCTTCGAAGCCAAAGGCGAGCATTTTGAATTGTTTGATTATATAGAAAGAAAGTATTGATCTTTTTCAGAGAGGAAACCAATGCCTGATACCTATAATATCACCTTAGAATTCAGTCGATATGATCCCGATTCTCAACTATCATGGGTACAAACTTACCATGTGGAGGTGGGGGGTATCCTCCGGTTTGTTGACGTCTTTCGCAAGATTAATGATGAACAGGATCCAACCCTCGCCTGGTCCTCTTCGTGCGAACACGCCCAGTGTGGAAGCTGTGGGATTATGGTAAATGGAAAGCCTTTGCTCGCCTGTGAGCTTTTGGTAAGAGAGGCTGTCGATCAATTTAACACTCATACCTTTAGAATAAAACCCATAACCATAGCGCCGGTGCTGAGGGATCTGGTTGTCGATTTGGAGAAGGCCTACGATAGAGTTCACGCCGCAAAACCCTACCTTATGAAGCCCGCACCGGCTCCTCCAGAAGGGGATGAGTATCGGATCTCACCTGAAACCCTTGAGACCTATGTCGAAGCCACCCAGTGTATTAACTGTTTTTGCTGCGCAAATGCCTGTATCAGCAGCCATCACCACTTCCTCGGTCCCAATGCCATGATGTCCAACGTAGTTCGCCTGATGGATCCGAGGGAAACGGCAAAAAAAGAAAGGATGGATCTCTTATACGGAGAGAGCGGTGTTTACCGATGTCACACAGCCAGGGCCTGTTCCTTTGTGTGCCCAAAGGAAATTGATATATCCCACTTTCTGGCCCTCGGTAAGGAAGGTAAGTTTTAGACATACTCCTCGCCAGCTCAAAGAGGGCATCTAAGAATTGTCTTCCCTTAGGTGCCCTTTTTATGTATAGACATTAACCGCTAGAATGAGGTAAAAGAGAAACTCATAACCAAGATAACCGAAGAATCACAAGCGAGGAGGTAGCGATTAGCAAAAAAGCGGAGGTACGGGTCAACGAGCGGATCAGGGCCCCCCAGGTCCGATTGATCTCGGCAGAGGGAAAACAGATCGGCATTGTCCC
>CP070673.1:3552763-3567108 GCA_020351915.1 Deltaproteobacteria bacterium | reverse complement strand
TGGGTATCTTTTTTTTGGTTATGCCCTGTGACATGGCCCCTTACTGGGTCGATTCAAAATGGTTTATTGCGCCCTAAGCCTTAGAATCATAGGCTCCATCTATATAAACCATTTTGAACCGACCACTCATCTAAACTATGTGAGGCATAATCCAAAAAAAAGATACCCATACCCTGCAAGAAGCTTAAAACTCAATAGGTTAGGTTTCACTATGACGTGACCGTGATGACATATGTACCTCTTAAAAAAATGCCACAGTTCAAAAATGAGATTTCGACATCTGTGATCTGGATTTCCTGTGAGGTGTGCGTATGTCGGCTCCTCTCAGATAGATTGGAATGAGCTCGCCTGAGTTATCTGATTCTCCTTTCTGAAGTCTCTTGAGTCCCAGAATGCCAAGGGATGAGGCCTTAAGGTTCCAGAGATTTGCAGGCGCCATCACCGGTTTTCCCTTCACCTGCTGTTTCAGGATAGGACCTTGCTGAGAGAGATCGTTTCCTATGAAAACTGTTTTCTTGCTAATTATGCTACCAATCTTGCTCGTCTTTAGACAGGTATCTTCCTTCAGTCTCAACAACTGACCAGGCGCACTCCATCTAAACAGGGCGGTGAACACCTCGCCTTTCCGTGAACCTACCAAGGGGCATATATCTTCCTTCAAAAATGGCAGCTGGCTGGCCATGGCTGTCAAGGTGGGCACGCCGACTATTGGTATGGCAAGCGATTCTGAGAGTCCCTTGGCAACAGACAAACCTATTCTAATGCCAGTAAAGCTTCCTGGTCCCAAGGCAACGATTACACCGTTCAGTTTTTGCGGGCTCAGGCCTACCTTGCTGAGCAGGTCGTTAAGGGATGGCATGAGATTGTTGAAGCGAGTTGACCCAGAGGGAAGGATGCATTCACCGAGGAGGATTTCGTCCTTCATTGCTGCCAGGCTGTATTGGGTGGTTGAGGTATTTATGGAAAGGATATTCAATTGTCGATCTTCGATTGACTATTTTCTATTGAGGATCTTAAATCTTCAATTTTCAATCTTCACTTACTTAGTGAATATTCGTGCCAGATCATAGTAGAACACCCAGGCCATCAATACTAAAATAACGAAAATGCCTATTTTTTGGGCCATTTCCCTAAACCTAATACCTATGGGCTTCCTAATGATAAGCTCTATGAGAAGGAAGAGGATCATGCCGCCATCCAAAACTGGAATGGGAAAAAGATTTATGAGGGCGAGATTTATGCTGATAACAGCCATAAACGGAACGAGGTAGCTTATGTTCTCCCTGGCAATGTCACCAGTCAGCTGTCCGATCATGATGGGCCCGCCCAGTGTCTTGAGGGGGACAACGCCCTGAAACAGCTTGACAATGGTCAAAACGGTCAGAGCTGTTACCTCCCAGGTCCTTTCCGCTGCCTTCCCTAGTGCATGCAAAGGGGGTAACCTTAGTTTATCTATGCTCCCGCTGGCCACGATTCCTATGAGGGGCGATTCAATTTCTTCTCCAAAGATGTTTTTAACCTTTTCCATTTCCGGAACAACCGTAGTTGAGATCCTCTGATTCCCTCTTATGATTACCATGGTTAATCCCTTTTCCGAACTCTTTTGGATAAATTTCTTGATATCACTCCATTCATCAATTCTTCTGTCTTCGATATATTCAATAATATCACCTTTCAGGAGTCCGGCCTTATCTGCAGGTGAGTTAGGCCTTACCTGGCCAACCTCGGCGGTCATGACAGGATAGCCCGATATCAGGTAAAGCCCACAAAAAAGAAGGAAGGCTAAGAGGAAATTAAAGAAAGGGCCGGCTGCGGCAATGGCCATCCGATTGAGAACAGGTTGCGCGGAGAAGGATCGATGTGTTTGTTCTGGCGACACTTGCTCCTCATCACTTTCTCCCAGAAGTTTAACGTAACCGCCAAGGGGAAAGGCCGAGATTACGTACTCGGTTTCTCCTACCTTTTTCCCGATGAGTCTGGGCCCAAACCCCAAGGAAAACTTATGAACCATAACCTTGAAGGTCTTGGCCAATAGAAAGTGCCCGAATTCATGGAAACTGATTAAGATGCCAAGCACGATTATGAATGGAATTATATAGTATAAAAAGGTGCTCATAGCGATCAGATATCCACCATCTGTTCTAAGATTTTTTTGGCCGTTGCTTGTGCCCATCGATCTGCGTTTAGGGCCTGATCGATAGTGTCTATCGGAAAAACCTCGTGTCTTTCCATTGTGTTTTCAACGAGTTGAGGGATTTCCAAGAAACCAATCTTCCCTTGCAAAAAGGCGTTGACAGCTATTTCGTTGGCACCACTGAGTACGGCTGGCATACTGTGCCCTGTCTTAGCTGCAGTCAGGGCAAGGTCCAGACATCTGAATCTCTTTTTGTCGGGCTCTTCGAAACTCAGTTTTCCGATGCTCAATAGATCCAAGGATGGCAATTCTCCGTGAAGATGCCTCGGATAGGAGAGGGCGTAAGATATTGGGATCCTCATGTCCGGACAGGCCAGTTGGGCGATAATAGAGCCGTCTACATACTCAACCATGGAATGGATGATGCTCTGCGGATGGAGAAGGATTTCTATTTGATCTATATCTACATTGAAAAGCCATTTTGCCTCGATTGCCTCAATCCCCTTGTTCATCATCGTTGCTGAGTCTATGGTTATTTTGCGTCCCATTCTCCATTTCGGGTGTTCTAGTGCCTGCTCGGGGGTAACGTCGGATAGGCGCTCGATAGAAAAATCTTTGAACGGTCCGCCAGATCCTGTCAAGATAATTTTCTTGAGATCCTCTCTCTTGTGTCCTTGGATAGACTGCTGTATCGCACTGTGTTCACTGTCAATGGGGATTATGTGTGCACCTCTCTCTTGTGATTCGTTCGTCAGTAAAGATCCTGCTATTACCAATGTCTCCTTATTGGCTAAAGCAACATCCTTGCCCGCGGTTATGGCTGAATATGTTGGAAGGAGTCCCGATGATCCGGTCATTGCTGCAATCGCCATATCCACCTCCGAAAGCGTCGCTATATGCACATAGCCTTTAGATCCGGATAAGATCTCTGTGTTTGCCTGGTTGTTGAGCCTAATTTTCAGCTCCTTGGCAACATCAGAATTAATGACTGCTGCAAAAGGCGGTTTGAATTCCCTTATCTGTTCGGCAAGGAGATCTATGTTTTTTCCTGCGCCAAGCGCCATAATGCGGTATCGATCCAGATTTCCCCGAATAACCTCGAGCGAATTAATTCCGATATGACCAGTGGAACCCAGAAGGCATATGTTTTTCAAAACAAAATAGCTCCTTATTTTGTGGTTTGTTGGGGTGCTAACCCAATAAACCTCAGTAGCTCAAATAAAGGTAGAGGACAGGGATTGCAAAGAGTAAACTATCTATTCTATCGAGTATACCTCCGTGGCCTGGCAAGACCGTACCGCTATCCTTTATATTGGATATTCTTTTGAGCAAGGATTCTGCTAGGTCGCCAACCTGTCCGCTGATTCCTATTACTATAGCTAATACCACAATAGAAATAAGAGATAAAGAGGGAAAGAATAACAAGCCGAAGATGACGGCACTCAGTACGTTTGCCAATAAACCTCCTACAGTACCCTCCCAGGTTTTTCCCGGGCTTATCGGGGTGAGTTTATGCTTGCCCAAGTGCCTTCCAACATAAAAGGAGCCGGTGTCGCCAGCGAAAATAACAGCCAAGATAAAGAAAATCCACATCTTACCCTGATCCAGCCCTGCAATTAACAGAAAAAAGATCAAGGGCAGGCAGATATAAAAAGGTCCAATAATGGTCTGTGCGAAATAAGTGCTGTCGGGGTAATTCTTCACATTGCTGAACAGAAAGAATGCTAAGGGAAACATAACAAAAAGGGGGAGTATAGCCGTAAAGAAGAGGCCTTTATACAGGAGTGAGCAAAACAGCAAAATAGTCAACACATAGGTAATAAACATGATTGTTTTTGCTACCCGAGGTCCCAGCATTGCATAAAATTCATATAAACCTCGTAACGCTACCACTAGGACGACTATGGTTAAGACCCAGAAAGGAGCAAACCAAATGATTCCAGTCAGTAACGGCACTGCAATGAGGGCTGTTATCACCCTCTTCATGTGGGCGGTCATGTATTCTTTCCTCTTTTTGATTATTGCTTTAGCTCCCTTTTACCAATCCTTACCCTGAAGAGGGCGGGGTTTTTCGGAAGTGACTGGTGGGAGGGTGCTGTCTTTTCGCTACTTATCAGTGGGGGAAGCTGCAGGTCTCCTGCTCCAAAGGAGCGGGGGACAATGCGGAGGGGGCAAGCCTGCCCGCCATCGCGAGCCGCTCAGGCGAGGCGGGCGGGAATCCCCCGCTAGTAAGGAGCTGAAAAGACCAACCCAGGAGCCTTGGAACTGACGGAAAGCCCCGCCCTCGGGGTAAAAGCCTGGAGTTATAGAAAACTTTCAACATATATACAGAGCTAAGGTAACAATCAAATTCCCTTTTTTACTCGGGGTGAATGGTCTGTTCTCCAGTGGTCCCGAAACGTCGTTCCCGTTTCTGGTAGTCGAGAAGGGCCTCAAGGTATCTCTCCTTGCGGAAATCTGGCCAGAGCGTAGGAGTAATAAAGATTTCTGTATAGGCTACCTGCCAGAGAAGAAAGTTGCTGATTCTATATTCCCCGCTTGTCCTGATGAGTAAATCCGGATCTGGGGTATCAGCGGTATAAAGATACTCACTCAGACGCTCCTCTGTGATCCGGTTGACCTGTAAGGTGCCTTTTTCAATGTCACCCAGCATTTTCTTTACTGCTCGGACGATTTCCTGTCTCCCTCCATAGCTCAGGGCAAGGGTCAAGGTCATCTCTGTATTGTGCTCGGTTTCTTCTATTGTTTGCCACAGGGTCCTTTGAACCTCTGGAGGAAGCTTTTCTGTTTGCCCGATACAGGCGAGCCGAATACCATTATCCAGCATCTCCTTCAGTTCACTCTTGAGATAGCGGTTCAAAAGACCCATTAAGGCCTTTACCTCATAGGAAGGCCTTTTCCAGTTTTCCTCGCTAAAGGCATAGAGGGTGAGCCACTTTATGCCGAGTTCACGGCTCGTTCGGACAATATCTCGTACCGATTCTGTGCCCTTTTGGTGACCGGCAATCCTGGTAAGGCCTCTTCTCTTTGCCCACCGGCCGTTACCATCCATTATAATGGCGACATGTCGGGGTAGTTTATCTGGGTCTAATCGTTCCATGTGCGAGGGTTAGTATAAGAATGTGAGAGGGCATGGTGTTTGATCGGCAGTTCGTATCAAAATTCGAGTATTTCCTTTTCCTTTTCTGTTTGGATGCTATCTATTTTTTCAATGAATTCATCGGTAGTCTTTTGCACCTTATCTTGGTACTTGTACATCTCGTCTTCAGATATTTCGCTCTCTTTTTTTAACTCCTTCAACAACTCGTTGGCCTCACGTCGGTGATTCCTGATGACTATTTTGCTCTCCTCGGCTGTTTTCTTTGCCACCTTCGCAAGTTCTTTCCGTCTCTCCTCGGTCAGGGGAGGTATTGATATCCTGATCAGTTTCCCATCATTCATAGGTGTGAGTCCAAGCCCGGATTTCAGTATGGCCTTCTCAATGTCTCCTATGATGGATTGATCCCAGGGCTGGACAATCAAGAGCCTGCTTTCCGGACTGCTCATAGAGGCTGTTTGATTTAAGCGCATCTGTGTTCCATAACATTCGACCATTATGCCTTCAAGGATGGATGTCGATGCCCTGCCAGTCCTCATCTTCTTGAGTTCTAGATCGAGGGCCTGAACCGTCTTTTCCATTTTTTTGCTCATCTCCGATAAGATCTCATCTTTCATCGCCTTCTCCTGCTATGAGAGTTCCAACGCTCTGCCCAGAGACAATTTTTTTGATATTTCCCCTTTTGCCTATATTAAAGACGACAATTGGAATCTGCTGGTCCATCGCCATAGATATGGCAGTCAGGTCAATTACCGCGAGCCTGTCTCTTAATACCCGGTCATAACTGATCTTACGAAACAGCTTGGCACCTGGCTCCGTGACTGGGTCCCGATCATAAACACCATCAACTTGAGTAGCCTTGAGAATAACTTGTGCATTTATTTCGGTGGCCCGGAGAGTGGCTGCGGTATCGGTGGTGAAGAAAGGGTTCCCGGTTCCACCTGCAAATATTACTATCCTCCCTTGATCCAAGTGTCTGAGTGCTCTGTTTCTATCAAACGGTTCAACCGCTCTGTCTATGGCGAGTGCGGTCATTGCTGATGCGGGTGTGCCTGTTGAGCCGAGAACCTCACGCAGGGCAAGCGCATTGATAACCGTAGCCAGCATCCCCATATAGTCTGCAGTTACTCTGCCGATGCCATACTCAGATGATTTTATTCCTCTGAAAATATTGCCACCTCCAATTACAATACCTATTTGTGCGCCAACCCGGTGAGCTGATTGAATGTCAGAAGCAATATCCTTGAGGGTTGGAGGGTTTATCCCACTATTCCTATCTCCCATAAGGGATTCACCGCTCAATTTCAATAAGATCCTCTTAAAGCGCAGTTCGCTCTGAGATATCGGCATTCTGTTTTACCCAGTTGTTATGGAGGCTAAAGCGCACGCCTCTCAGGCCTTTTGGGCCAGCAGTCATTCCTTCTAAGAGGCTGTTGCCCAAACGGCAATTCCTTTGAGCGGTCATTAAAACGTTTTTTGCCAAAAACCCTTGGCGAAGTGGAAGATAAGCGATGTCAACTCTTTGAGCCCCAAAAGGCGAGTTTTGACATCGCCTGGAGGGAGCCTTAGGTTTGTCAAAAAACGTTTTAGACCCAGTGAAAAGGGGTTTCGGGAACAGTCTGTTCCACGTCCTGACCACTGGCCTCTGATAGGTCTTTGAATTATACTTTATCGTCAGCTTGCCCTAACTGAAACCTAACGAACCTCTTAATAATAATATTTTCACCGGTTTTTGCTTTCAGTTCATTGAGAATATCCTGAATAGTCAAATCAGGATCTCTTACGTAGGGTTGATTGAGCAGACAGACATCTGTGAAGAATTTCTTTAATTTCCCTTCAATAATTCTTTCCACAACCTTTTCCGGTTTACCCGACTCAAGAGCCTGGGCACGGTATATCTCTTTCTCTCTTTCTACTGTATCTGCAGGGAGTTTCTCCGGAGAGATAGCTATTGGATTTGTTGCTGCTATGTGCATGGCCAGATTCTTGGTAAAACTGGTAAAATCGTCCGTTTTGGCGCTGAAATCGGTTTCGCAATTCACCTCCACAAGAACACCAATTTTTCCGCCCATATGCACGTAGGCTTGGACTTGGCCCTCAGAGGCGCTCCTACCTTCTCTCTTTTGGGCCTTTGCTATACCCTTTTTCCGTAAGATCTCAACGGCCGCGTTAATATCATCACCTGCTTCCTGCAGGGCATTTTTGCAAGCCATGATCCCCACACCAGTCTTTTCTCTCAGTTCCTTTACCAGTTCGCTCGATATTTTCAATGTGTCTTCTCCTTTTTATGGTTCGACCTGATTCTCTTCTAAATCATTCACCTCGGCGGATTTCGTAGTCTTCGGTTTTTTCGTAACAACGACAACGGGGGATTCTTCCTTTTGCTCTTCTGTTGGCTTGACTTCCTCTTCCTTGATTTCTTCCATCTCTTTTTCCTTGGTTTCCAGCTCTTCTTCAGCCCTCAGTTTTGCTTCTCTTTCATTGTGTCCCTCGATGCATGCATCAGCAATAATAGAGGTTAAAAGCCTGATGGACCTTATGGCATCATCGTTTCCGGGGATCAGATATTCAATATTTTCGGGGTCCCCGTTTGAATCAACAATAGCTATTATAGGGATTCCCAATCTTTTTCCTTCGTTTATTGCGATGGCTTCCTTCTTTGTATCCACAATAAACAGGGCAGCAGGACTTTCATCCATTTCTTTAATGCCGCCCAAGTTGGTTTCTAGCTTGACCAATTCCTTTTCCATCCTTATTGTTTCTTTTTTTGTGTAGCGGCTGAAACTTCCATCTCTTTTCATCTCTTCGAGTTCTTTTAGTCTATTGATTCTTTGTTTTATGGTCTGAAAATTAGTAAGCGTGCCGCCCAGCCACCTGTTATTCACGTAAAACATACCACATCGCTCAGCCTCTTCCACAATTGAATCCTGAGCCTGTTTTTTGGTGCCCACAAAAAGAACGGTCCCACCTTCGGATACCGTCCTTACAACAAAATTATAAGCCTCCTTCAATAATCTGGCGGTATTTTGCAGATCTATGATATAGATTCCGTTTCTGGCGCCAAAGATATAGGGTTTCATTTTGGGATTCCATTTTCTGGTCTGATGCCCAAAGTGAACTCCTGCTTCAAGCAAAAGCTTCATACTGATTTCGGCCATAAAATTACTCCTCCTTCTTGTTAGGTTTTCCCCAAGCTGGGTACAGAACAGAACCTCCTTTTTCCAGAGACGAGAGGTAGTCCCAAATGTTTGTTTTGTTTACCCTTTTTTTCTATTACGATCAAGGAAAAAATCCGCTTCCGTGTTAGATCTTTCTGAAGAATTTTGGCTGGGAGCAGTGGGGCACCCATTGCGGTGAGCAGGCGCGGTCGCGAGCTCAGCCGAACGAAAGGGGAAAACCATGGACGTGCTTGAATCCACTCAAGATTCTTATGGAGATTTAGAGTCAACTGCCGCCCCTAAGAAGGGTGGCTTGATTTTGACCCTAAAAGGGTCTTTAACCTCTTACAGAGATCGCAGAGGCTCAGAGCTCTTGAGTTGAATCCTTGACCCCGGTTAAATATGCTCCGCATTCAACGGGGCAGGGACGAGAATTCAGCTCAAATCACAGCGATTCGCGCAGGGTTTACGTTGTTGCTTGGACCTTCACCACAAACAGAAAACCCCTCTCTGTGAACCCTGCCCGCTATAAATCTGGCGGGCCTGCCCGCAATGCTTCGCAACGCGAGGCGGGCGGGTCTGTGAACTCGCGCGATCCTGAGCCGAGTCGAAGGGGAGCGGGCGAGAGATTGTTATAGGCGCATGACTGGCTTACCTGCATAGCAAAGCTTGGACCACCAGCTTAGCTGTTGATCTAGTCTGATTAAATTAAACAGGATAGAGATCAGGAAGGATATCCGCGACAATTGAAAATTGAAGACGGAAAAAATTGTCAATCGTCAATTGAAAATCGAAAATTACTAGAGCCACCGTTTCCTGCGCTTGTAGGACTTTACATCTTTGTAAGTCTTTATCGCACCGGTTGCTGCTACTCCCAAATAGAATTCCTTGACATCAGGATTTTCTCTCAGATCTTTTGCATCCCCTTCAAGTACGATCTTTCCGTTTTCCATTACGTATCCAAGGTCGGCAATCTGCAAGGCCATATTAGCATTCTGTTCCACTAACATGAGTGTTGTGCCTTGCTCTTTGTTAATCCTTTTGACAATCTCAAAGATCCATTTTACCAGCATGGGTGCCAGACCCAGAGAGGGTTCGTCTAATAGCAAGAGACGTGGTTGTGCCATGAGCGCCCTTCCCATTACCAGCATCTGCAATTCTCCTCCACTACAGTATCCTGCAAGGGAGTGTTTTCTGTAAACGAGGGGAGCGAAATAGTGGTACACCATTTCCAAATCTTTCTTGTAGGGCTTTCCCCACCTGGTAGCAGTTCCCACTCTGAGATTTTCCTCAACCGTAAGGTACTTGAATGGCTGCCTTCCTTCCATGACCTGAATAATGCCCAGCCTGGTTACGTGCTCCGGCGAGGAGTTCTGAATGTTATGGCCTTCGTAATCTATGGTGCCCTCCGTAACCTTGCCGTTCTCCGGCTTAAGGATACCAGACACCGCCTTTAGGGTGGTGGTCTTGCCTGCACCATTACTGCCGAGCAGGGACACAATCTGACCCTTTGGAATGTCTAAGGAGACCGCCTTAAGGATCTGAATTACATCCGAATAAACAACGGTGATATTATTGATTTTCAATAAGATATTATCTTCCATAACATAATCTACCCCAAATTTGGTCTCTGAGGTTCGTTGCTTCAGAACCCAACAAACCCAACAAACCCCATAAACCCTAGTATGAAAACGGCCAGAGTCTGAAACTCGATCTGACGATTCTCCACACCTCGGCCAGACCCTTTGGTTCAAAAATGATGAATAAGACGATGGCTAATCCGTATGCAAATTCCCTGAGGGGTGCTATGGTAATGCCCATGCCGGTAACGCCTACGTTCATGAGAAAGTCGGTAATGAGGCTTAAGACCTCATTCAACACAACGATGAAAATAGTACCAAAAACAGCACCGGGAATACTGCCCAGACCGCCGATGATGATCATTGCAATATATTCTATGGAGAGCCACAGACTAAATGGTTCTGGGGTTATACTCATCATATAGTATGCAAAGAGGGCACCAGCAAACCCTGCATAAAAAGAGCTTATGGCAAATGAGAGCAGTTTATAGAGAAATATGGGAATTCCCATTCCCTCGGCGGCCTGGTCATTATCCCTGATGGCGATAAAGGCCCTGCCGTATCGCGTCCTGATGAGATTGACGGCCATCCATGTCATGACAGCAAAACAGACAAATATCACAAAGAAAAAAATTCTGTCAGAGCCGAGATCAAGCCCGAAAAGGCTGGCTGTAGGGATACTGATACCTGCTGCGCCCCCGGTGAGACTTTCCCATTGCACGAACACATAGTCGAGAATGATTTGGCCTGCAAGGGTGGCAATACACAGGTAGAGGTGCTTCAGCCTGACCGATGGAATCCCAAAGACCATACCTACCAGTGCGGTGATTACACCTCCAGCAGGAACGGCGATAAGGAAAGGGACTCCCACCTTGGTAGCCAGAATAGCGGCAGAATAGGCTCCTACACCGAAAAAGGCCCCATGACCGAGACTAATCTGGCCGGTATATCCAATGAGGAGGTTCAGGCCGATGGCAGCAATGGCGAAAATCCCGATGGTATTAATAATATAGAGGAGATATGGACTGGTAACAAAGGGAACAACGGCGAAGAGAAGAATAAGTCCAACTACCGTAGCGAGCCTGCCAAAATCTGTCTCGAAGATGGTAAGCTCCTGCCCATAGGTTTCTCTAAAATTTCCGCAGGGGTGGAGTTGCAGGTTTCGCATTTCTCAAACCCTTTCCATTTTCGATTGAAAATTGCTTCCGAGTCCCGGAATCGGGGACAATTTTTTCTAACACCGGCAGATCAATTTTCAATTGTCAATCTTCAATTACTACACCCTTTCGATTTCAACCAGGCCAAAGAGCCCATACGGTTTGATCAACAATATAATGATGAGGACAATATACGGAACAACTTCTCTGAGACCAGAGGAGATATATCCACCGGTAAAGGTCTCAAGCAGGCCGATAATAATTCCGCCAAGGATGGCACCGCCAATGCTATCAAGTCCACCCAGGATTACCACCGGAAAAACCTTGATGCCGAGGTCGCTCACCTCGTGTACATTGATTCCGTTCATAATGCCAAGCATAATCCCGCTCATAGCACAGACCAATGCCGCAATTGCCCACGATAAGGCAAAAACCATCCTTACGTGAACACCCAGTGCCATTGCAGCAGGCTGGTTATCAGCAACAGATCTCATATAGATTCCCTGAGAGGAATACTTAAAGAAAAATCCAAAGAGCCCCAGGAAAATGAGACCGATAATAAAGGTAGCCACATATACCCCCGGAACTTCAACAGCCCCCCAGTGAAACGTAAGTGCTGGTGGCAGAAAATCTGGATAGCTATATATATCTCCCCCAAAGATAAAGAGCAGCAATCCTCTGAACATGATAAAGAGCCCAAGCGTCAGCATGATGACCTCAATGAGCGCCTCACCAATCAGGGGCCGCAAGAAAAAGCGCTCGATGATAAATCCAAGGGAAAATGAACCAATCAGGGTGAACAGAAAGGCTAACCAAATAGGAAGTCTTGCCCAGGCTGTAAGCACCAGGAACAGAAAGGCCCCAATGGCCATTAATCCACCATGGGCAAAGTTAAGCACGCTGCTGGACTTAAAGATCATGACAAAACCCAGAGCTGTAAGGGCATAAAGAAAACCGATGGATAAGCCATTGATCAGGATTTGAAAGAAAAATTCCATGGAAAGGGCTCCTTGGTTTAGTTACTCGTTGCTGGTTACTCGTTACCCGTCAGCGGAATGCTTACTGCCTGCTATCCCCAATCGTGTTTGGTTTTTTGTCTTAACTTCAAGCATATTAGACCTTAAGTATCCTAACAGTGGTTTCAATAGTACCAACGTGTCCGTCTCGGTACTTTACCTGACCGGTAACCGCTAGTTCCTTTTTATCGGAATACATGGCATCGATGAGGTCTTTGTACTGTTCAAAGACAAACTTTCTTCTCACCTTGCCTGTTCGAGTCAATTCCTCATCATCTGCATCGAGCAATTTATATAATAGAATGAAATGAACCAGTTGCATCGGTTCTGGCAACTGGGTATTTACTTGCCTGATTTCTCCCCTAATAAGGTCCTCTACTTCAGGTTGCTGGGAAAGGTCTGTATAGGTGGTGTAGGGTATTCTTCGTTCTTCTGCCCAGTTACCAACATTTCCGAAATCAAGATTTATGAAAGCAGTGATATAAGGTTGGCCTTCACCAAAGATTACAGACTCCTTGATATACGGACTGAATTTTAGTCGTGTCTCAATAAAGTCAGGAGAAAAGGCTTCACCCTCTCTTGTCCTCATTATCTCTGCCTTTCTCCCAATAATGAGAAGGTGCCCGTCATCATCTATATATCCGGCATCCCCTGTATGGAGCCAGCCATCCCTGAGGGACTTGGCTGTTTCCTCCGGGTCCTGATAATAGCCGGCAAAGTTTGATTTGGTTGAAACGAGAACCTCCTGATCTTCACTAATCTTTACCTCGGTCCGTGGCAACGGTACCCCTACGGTCTCTAATTTAACCTCATCATCTGGTTGAACCTGGAATATGCCACCTGCCTCAGTAAGCCCATAGCATTGCTTTAGATTTATTCCATTGGCCCTGAAGAATCGGATAACATCAGGACTTATGGGATGTCCTCCTGTATAGGCACCCCTGAATTGCAGACTGCCTACCCTGTCCATGAGAGGCCTGAACATAATATGAGATGATATCCAGTAAAGAGATCTCAGATATAGGGGAATCTCCTTTTTCTGGGACTCCCTCTCAACAACTGCATCTCCAATTCTCATGCAGATTTTATAGAGAAAGCGCTTGATAAAGCCGGAGTCACTGATCTTCACCCTGATCTTTGAGGCAAGATCTTCCCAGAACCATGAGGCAGTGATAATAACGGTTGGCCCGATCTCCCGAAAGTCTTCTACAACTGTCTCAAGGGTTTCAGGAAAGTTCATGACCATTCCGCCTGAAAGTGTTATTCCCATGCCCCACATTTGGTCTACGATCCATGCTGGAGGGGTAATGGAGATCCAGTTATCACCAACGCCGATGGGTGCTGTCTCAAGCCATTTTCTGGCCATTTCGTTGAAATTTTCGTGGGTGATCATAGAAAGTTTGGGAAGGCCGGTAGTGCCTGATGTCATGATCATCAAGGCTACTTCATCTGGCTTTCCCTTGCTCAACTCCTCAGCAAAAAAATCCGGCTTCTTTGCATCTAACTCTGCACCCATGTCTAAGAGCTCTTTAAAGCTCATGAGCCATGGATCATTGGTGTAGGTCCTCATGCCCGTCGGGTCGATATATATAACCTTGCTGACAAAGGAAAGTTCTTCCTTAACTTCCAAGAGCTTGTCGACCTGTTCTTGATCCTCGGCTATCACATATTTGGCTTGCACTCTACCCAGACCAAAGGCCAGTTCCTTGGCTACTGCCGAAGTAAAGAGGTTAAGGGTTATTGCACCGATGGACTGGGCACCAAGTTCAGTAAAGAGCCATTCGGGGTGATTATTGGTGATGATACCAATGTTGTCACCCCGCTTCAGCCCGAGGGCTGCTAAACCCAAGGCCACCTTTTTGGTATACTGGAGATAGTCGTTCCACGTATAGGCCTGCCATATACCAAAATTTTTTTCCCGAATGGCAATCCTCTTTGAACCAAGCTCCCTGGACTGTTTTTCCAGCATCTGTGGTAGGGTATACTGGGTAAGGGTGGATAGGGTTTGTTCATCTAAGCGTTCTATCTTTTTCAAACTAAACCCCCATAAAACTAGTTTCTTGGGTTATTGTGTTTCTTGAGTTCGTCGAGTTAACCCAATAAACCCGAGAAACACAATAGACACTAAATTTTCACCGCATCTCCAAGATAGGCCTTGATGACCTGGGGATGGTTTTGAACAGTCTCTGGCGGACCCTCAGTT
>CP070673.1:3547364-3552663 GCA_020351915.1 Deltaproteobacteria bacterium | reverse complement strand
GGGCAGGTGGAAAGTGATCCAAACAAAAAAATCCTATTGATCCTGTTGATCCTGTCAAAATAAAATTATGAAATGCATACTATTTTACGCTCCCATTAATAAAAGTAAACAGGCTGTTGCCGAAATCCCTTTTCGCTTAGTCTAAAACGTTTTTTGATCCCGCCTTTATATAGGCGGGACTCCAGCCCCGCTTATCCAGCGGGATTGACAAAAAACGTTTTAATGACCGCTCAAAGGGATTACGGTTTGGACAACAGCTTGTAAAGATTGGATGAGAACAATCAAGAGTGCGGAACGCCTATTCAAGATCACGAAGTAGCTTTTGTAAACAACTGAGCCTATGATGAAGAAGGATATTACAATTATTGGCGGATCGGCCGCTGGATTTTTCACAGCCTCCCTCCTGGCTCAAAAGGGCCTACCGGTCCGAATATTTGAAACATCGGAGTCTATAGCCCCTTCTCCTCGAACCCTCATTGTCACCAGCCGTGTATCCGACTTGACAGGATCCTTGTGCGAAGGCACGGTGATCAATAGGATCCGCCACTACGAGTTGTTTGCTGATGGACGGTTTGCAACAATCTCACTGCGGCGGCCCGATCTGGTCATCGAGCGTTCGGAGCTCATTCAACAGCTTGCAACACGGGCACAAGCAAGTGGGGCAGAAATATTGACCGGAAGGCACTTTTTGAGTTTCAAGCCTAACGGAAAGAGGTTGAACTTTGCTGTATCAAGCAATCGTGATGGGAAACTGGTAGAGGAATCTACCGATATTCTCATCGGAGCGGATGGGGCGTTCAGCAAGGTTGCCCGAAGCGCAGGTTGCCCAAAGCAGCCGACTGTGCGGTTGTTTCAAGCCGTTGTGAGATTGCCGAGAGATATGCCATCGGATACAACCAGAGTTTGGTTCATCCCTGAAGACACAACGTATTTCTACTGGCTGATCCCGTGCTCACCCACACATGGGGTGCTTGGCTTAATTGGCGATAAAGAGAAGCGGGGACAAAGGTCTCTTACCCGTTTTCTTGAGAGAAGAAATCTTATTCCCTTGGAGATTCAGAGTGCTCGAGTCCCACTACATACTCATTGGTTGCCCATTCACCGGAGGATTGGACAAAGCCATGTGTATCTGGTGGGGGATGCTGCAGGGCATGTTAAGGTGTCCACAGTGGGTGGTCTTGTTACCGGTTTTCGGGGAGCATTGGGCGTTGCGGAGGCGATTCTGAATGGTAGATCTAGCCGTGAGTTTAGAGCCCTACGTTTGGAACTAAACCTCCACCAGCTTATTCGCAAGGTGCTCAATCGGTTCAGCCAGGCAGACTATGCAAAGCTCCTCGATCTATTGACCCCGTCGGTAAAGCACTCGCTCGGGCTCTTCAATCGCGATGAGACCGGCAAGCTCCTCCTAAATGTCTTCTTCAAAGAACCCCGCCTTTTGCTCCTCGGTCTTCGATCCCTCCTTATTGGCAGATAATTGTTCCATAGATTCGATATCCGAATCCCATCCTAGGCTCAAGAAAAGAAAGTGTCAGAGCTTTAATATTTGATTTTCATGAGTGGTTTTTTGCCGATTTCTGCTCAAGGCTTGTCCGCCATCAGTTTGGAGGGCCCCAGTTGAATCCTCCGTAGGAGGTCCGCTACGCGGAATTCAACGGGGTAAACCCCAGTTAAATAGATGAAAGAAGTTTAACCCCAGTACGATATTTCACACCTACCCCAGTATCATCTCCCGGAGCTACCCCAGTTGAACACCCTAAAGGGACCCGGTTAAACGGGGCAAGCGGGGCGGACTGAGCGGGGTAGACATAGGGTATTAGAATAGGGCATGGAGTGTTGCGCAAGTAAAATAGGGAGTAGACAGGGAATCTAGAAAATACAAGAAAGTTATTGGCCTATTCGTTATTCGGTGATCTCAAGCTTTATTCCCTGATGCGAGAGACAGCCTTTTCCTGTTTTATCCTCTCATGGAGCCAGACTTTTATCAAGGCGCCACGGTCAACACCTATTTGTTGCCGTATTTCATCGATGTCCTTAACTAGCGATTCTGCAACGTCCAGCGTGATGCGGACTTTCTTCCCATGATGAATAACCGTGGCTCTTGACATATCTATGAGATCATGAATATCCTCGCCGGAATCAAAGCGACGGTCAAATTCCGCACTATTTTTAACCAGCTTTTTCTTTGTCATATAGCTCTGCCTCCTTTTTTCTGGCATGTCGTACAGAAATGATGCGAATGGCATTACCTCGCATGGTACATATTGCAGTCCATATCTTATTATGATGTTTCCCTATCATAATGCGTCGGTCTTCCATGGGATGTGGGGCATGAATTTCAACACGATTCTCATCCAACCATATGTTCTTTGCGGTCTCAAAATCAATCCCATGTTTTATCTTGTTAGCACTGCTTTTCTTTGCATCCCATTCAAATTTCATAGACTAAATTATACATATTTTAAACATTTTTTCAACATAATTCTTGTAAATGGCGTATAGTAAAAGACCGGCGTCAGCATATGACATGGGACTTTTTTCTGAGTTTCATCCCAAAAGGCAGATTTTGAGCTGATTGAATTTGGCAAAAGGGTTCAGGAAGGAAAGATAGTGTCAGAGCTTCAATTTTTAATTGTCATGAGTGGTTTTTTACCGATTTCTGCTCAAGATTTACCCGCCGGTAGTGTGGAGGGCTTGTCCGCCGTCGGTTTGGAGGGCTGTTTTTGGTAAGGGCTCATGGGTATGGCTCAAACCATAGCAAAGCAGGCAGGAGGAAACGGTAGGAAGTGAGAAATTTGAGATTCAGAAATTCAGGAATTGAGGGATTGTGACCTAGGGATCCTTATCAATGAGTAGTAGCAGTATGCAGCGACTAACGCGGTTGTTCCAAGCTAATAGTTATTTGTGTAAGAAGTTTTTGAGTTCTTTATAAAAGTTCTCCCGTGAACCAATAAATGCTATAAAACTCCAAGGATTAGGGATGAGAAGTAAGTCAGGCTTGATCCCTGCTTTTTCTGTAGACGAGCCCAATTCGTTGGGTGAAATCATAAGTTCACAAAAAATCTTGATCAATATTTGTGATCAGCTATGATTACAGGGTTGAGATATTTCACGAAAATCTTATGGAATAATATTATCCTGTGTAGAAGGGTTCATGATAAAAGGCTAGTTAAATGCAAACTTAATGTATTGCCTTTGTGACAGCTATGAGCGTCAATTCCTACGAGTTGTTTGACCTGAAAGATGGTCCCATCGAAACTTCAAAAATACTCTACACCGCAATTGACAGTATATCTCGACTTAAGAGCTAGAAGTTGAAGCAGTTTCCAGGGCCTGGAGGAACAAGATTTTGAAGGGTTTTTTGTATAAGATTTTGAATGTATCTATGATCGTAGGTTCTGCTTTCTTTTATTCCACAATATCATACGCCTCGGTAAACATCCCTTTGGATTCTCCGTTTTACACCGATATACAGACCCTGATTGCACACGGTGTGATCAAAAGCGACCTTTCATCCACAAAGCCTTTCACCAGGAGCGAAGCAGGGAGATTACTGGCAGAAGCCGTCGACAATGCAGAGACTGAAGACATTTCACCTTTCACTTCCAAGATCCTTGATCGGATGGTCAAGATCTACCGGGAAGAAATCTCAGAGGCGAGAATTCCTGGAGGCGCACCGAGTACTTATCTAAAACCTCTGGAAGAGTTTTCCATTACCTATGATCGCCAGGACGGTCCGTTTTCGATATTCAACAATGAAGGGATTGAGTATTTTGATGGAAACAATGCGGTGATTGAGTTCCAGTCAAGTGCTCGGTTGTGGAGGGTCTTTTCCTTCTTTATCCAGCCCATGGTTATCTACAATGAGAACTATGGTGGAATTGAGGGGAATGATGAAACCGAGTTCAGACTACACAAAGCATACTTGAAGTTTACTGTTGATAATTTTGAGATTCAGGCGGGAAGGGACTCCCTGTGGTGGGGCCCGGGGTATCATGGGGCACTGCTCCTCTCAAACAATGCCCGTCCTTTTGATATGATCAAAATCTCCAATCCCCGGGCCACCCTTCTCCCCTGGTTTTTTCGCTATTTAGGCCCCTTTAGATATAATGTATTCTTTGCCATTTTGGATGAAGAACTCGCTTCCGAGCATCCACCCAACTCTGAGCTTTTTGGTCTGAGGTTTGATTTCAAGCCTCACCCGGTTTTGGAACTAGGAACTTCATACCTCGTGCACTTTGACGGGGACAGACCCGGTATTGAGAGTCTCAGTTTCTCAGACTACTTTTATGCACTGTTTAGTGAAGTAAGTAGAGGGGGCGACAAGCGGGACAGCAATAAGGAGGTTGCGCTCGATATCACCCTGACGATACCGAATATCTCCGAAACAGTGCCTGTAGCCGATTCCATAGAACTGTATGCAGAATGGGGGGGTGAAGACTCGGATTATCCACCAGACAGACGGGCCTACCTTCTGGGGATGGTGTTCAATGATATCTTTATGGCACAGGGGTTGAAATTGAGAACCGAATATGCCCGCCTATCTCCAAAGAGTGTTCCGACTGCCTGGTATAAGCATTCTATTTGGTCGATGAAGTATTATGGAAGGGTGTTCGGTCACCACGCCGGCACCGATTCAGACGACCTTTTTATTGAATTATTCCACCAGATTAACCCCCAATTTCTCTATAGACTGGCTTTTGATAAGGAAAGGAGCGGGCTCAGCAAGGAATATATCCAAGAGAAACAACAGTTTTTCCTTGAAGCGAGGTACGGGTTTAAGGGGTGGCCAAATTTTACCGTTAGATATTCATATGAAGAAATCGACAACGTTGCTAATGTTAAGGACAGCACTCAGGAGAATCATTTCATAGGGGCAGAGCTTAGCTTTTGGTTTTAACCAAATTGGGGATTTAGGAACCTGCGAATTTAGGAATTGAGGAATTCAGGAATTGAGGAATTCAACTGGCTGCCGGAATTGGAAGTAGGGAGCAAGCAGTAAGGAGTAATGACAGAATAAAACCGAAGGGATGCAAATAAGATCTATGATGCAGGGCTTCAGACTAACTCGCTTTTCATGGTATTGGGTTGCGACGATTTGCTATTGTCTTGTAATCTTCGGGTTATCCGCAATACCCAAGACCGTTTCTATTCCTTCCCTTTATGGTGTCGATAAGGTTCTTCACGTTATAGAATATGGGATTCTTGGGTTTTTTATAGCCTTATCTCTCACGAGCGTTCGGCCAGAGATTTCAAACAGGTTTCTGGCAATCTTAATTCTGGTCCTGGCAACTCTATACGG
>CP070673.1:3519710-3547264 GCA_020351915.1 Deltaproteobacteria bacterium | reverse complement strand
TGAAAGTTTAATGTGGTCACATATGTTTGTATCCTTAATGGGGCTAACTGTGGAGGAGTGTTTATAATGGTGCAATTTTTCGTGAATTAGAGTTGCATCAGGTTTTGTCGCATCCTCAGCATTACATAGGGTAGGCAGCTGTTCATAATTCACCTGTATCAGTTCTACTGCTAATTCTGCCGCTTCTTCAGTATCTGCAGCCACTGCTGCAACTGGCTCGCCAACGTAGCGCACTCTATCAACAGCCAAGAGGGGCTGGTCAGTTAAGGGGGTGCCCCAGAGAGGGTTATCATACCTACGTGAGAACTCTTCACCCGCAATCACTGCCCTCACTTCTGGGTGTTTTTCTGCTTCTGAGGTATCGATATGGAGAATCTTACCATGAGCGACCTCACTCCTCTTGACCTTAGCATACATCATGCCGCTGAGCTTTATATCATTTGCGTATTGGGCCTGCCCTGTTACTTTATCGATGGCATCTGCTCTCTTTTCTGGCTTTCCTATGGTTGAATAACTATGCACAATTTACTCACTCCTTCTTTAGCTAAAATTTAGTCCACCGATTCTTCTGCTCGGGATGTTCTTCGCGTCGAGCCCTTCAGAGTTCATTGCACTCGCCCAGAACCTGGCGAGCTTCATGAAAACAAACCTTTCCATTTCTCCATGAGCTTTTTCTTCAGCTGGTTACTGACATCTACGACATGAGGAAAATCTCCTCCTAACATTCTGTTATAGGGTATACAGGCATCGATAAGAATTCTGTTGTTATAATTTCCGTGTTCCGGTAGCACTAAAGGATCTCTACCCGAAGACCACGCCTTTTTTATGATGTCAATATCATCCACGGGGTCAAAACGAGTGGTAATTGCCCACATTACCTGATCTATATCCGAGGGATCAATATCCTCATCGACCACAACAACCCACTTTCCGTTATATGCGGCGGCTTGCGATGCCGAGGAGGCAACATGGAGAACCTGTCTGGCATGCCCGTGATACCTTTGTTTGATAGAGACCACTAAAAACCTGACACCGAGACCTGCCGGATGCTGCCACACCCCTCTAACCTCTGGAATATCTGCCCTATTGACTGCTTCCCAAATGGCAGCGCTTCCGGTAACACACTTTAATAATACTGTCTCATCTATGGGGCGATGTTGCGGGGCACAACATAAGATGGGATCATTTCGGTGCACAACGCTCTTTACACTGACGTAAGGACGTGGTTTCGCTACGCTGCAATAGTATCCTGTCCACTCCCCAAAGGGCCCTTCCTCTTTCACTTCCCCGGGTACTGTTTCGCCCTCTATAACGATCTCAGCTGATGCAGGGATAGGAAAACCTGTGTACTTACCCCGAATTACGGGAATAGCCTCTCCTTTGATTCCACCTGCGTAGTCATACTCAGACATGCCTTCCGGAATCGGTGATGCCCCCAATAAATATATTAGTGGATCTTGACCCACCACTATGGCAACCTTCATAGGCTTGCCTTGTGCAAAATATTTGTCTCTGTGTATTCTGCCGTGTTTTCCCCCGGTGATTTGCAGACCAATGGTTCTTTCATCGTATAATTGAGAACGGTAGGTGCCCAGATTATACCAGTCCCTTTCGGGATCTTTTGTGATGACTACACAGGCCGTGCCGATATATCGCCCTCCATCTAGTTCATGATGCCTAGGAACAGGAAATTTTAATACGTTTACCTCATCGTCCATTTGAACATTTTCCAATACGGGACCATCCTTCACAAACTGGAAGGGGATGGGTTTAAAATCCTTAAGCTTTTCTAGGTACGATCTCACCAATTCAACCTTTCCCGTATGTAAAGGGAGGCCTAAGGTGAGTGCAATCCGGTTGAGTGTGCTGAAATGTCCATATAATGTTCTATATCCTTTGGGATAATCAGGTGTCTCATCAAACAGCAAAGCCGGTGTCCTATCCTTGTAGTGTTCGTGCATGAGTTGGGTCAACGGTCCCATTTCAGTATCCCAGTGGACACCTGATATCTTTTTTAGTTCGCCAAAATCATCTACCTCTTTGAGCCATTCTCTCAAATCAGAATACATAAAGCCCCCCTCCATCTTGGTCATTTGTCTAATTGTTTCCTTTTTAAAGCGCTAAGAATCTTATCTGGCGTTATGGGTAGATCTTTGATTCTCACTCCAACTGCATCATAAATGCCATTAGCTATTGCTGGCGCAATAGGCACTATGGTCATTTCTCCTATCCCTTTTGCTCCCCAAGGGCCTTCTCTATGGGTTGCTTCAACGATAAGAGAAGTTACCTCAGGAATATCGAGCGCTGTGGGCATCTTATAATCAGCAAAAGAGGGGTTGAGCACGTCACCTCTTTCTCCCACCACCATCTCTTCAAATAACGTCGGACCCATACCGTGAACTATGCCGCCTTCAATCTGTCCCTCGCACGTTACGGGATTGATCACTTTTCCCACATCATGAGCACCTATGGCTCGAAGGATCTTTACCTGCCCGGTTTCAAGATCAACCTCCACCTCCACACAGTCCGCACCGTACATCCAAAAAATGCTCGGGGCTGACCACATCCCTCCAGTCTCGCCTTCGACTAAAGGATAATAAGAGCCCCTTCCTATTATATCTAGGCCAGCGCCGTATTGATTTTTGATTACCTCTGCAAGGGAAAGCCTCAATTTTGGATTGTCCTGTGAATATATTTTACCCTTTTCTCCTCGAAGATCCTCGGTTTCCACGCCAAGCATTTCAGAAGCCATCCCAAATAGCTGCTCTCTAGCATCTTTTGCTGCTTTCTTTACTGCATTGCCCATATGAAAGGTAGTTCTGCTGGATGTAGTTGAAGCATCATAGGGAGTCAAATCTGTATCTGGAGTCGCCACCGTTATACTCTCCAGAGGGACGTCCAATTCCTCTGCTACCATTTGAGATATGATGGTTTTGGCTCCCTGCCCTATCTCTACTGTACTGGTTAAAACCTCCACGCTACCATCCTGACTGACTTTAACTATGGCAGAAGAACCTGAAGGGGTTTTAGTGTTTTTAAATGCGCAGGCAATCCCTTTCCCCCTGTGTTTCTTGCCAGATTTCATATCCCATTCGATGCTCTGAGCTGCCCTTTTGATGCACTCCTTGAGACCCACGCTGTGCAATACTTGTTTACCTGTTGGAGAGGTATCCTCTTCCTCCACTACATTCTGTAACCGCAGTGTTACCGGATCAATCCCCAGTTTGTGGGCTATGATATCCATTTGGGACTCGTGGGCCCACGCTACCTGGGGGAAGCCGTAGCCCCGATAGGCGCCGGCAATCGGCTTATTCGTATAAACGCAGTAACCATCAACCTTTACATGGGTAATGTTATAGGGCCCTGCAGCTGCTACACAGCCTTGCTGGCAGACAGTTGGTCCTTTCTCCGCATAGGCTCCGGTATCATAAATGACCTTTGCCTGTCTCGCCCACAATCTACCATCTTTTTTAACCCCTGTCTTAAGCTGAACAATGCTGGGGTGCCTTACAAGGGAAGAGGTAAAGACCTCCTCTCGGGTCAATACCATTTTTACTGGCCGATTATCTGTCTTCAAAGCCAGGGCAATACAGAGCGTCTCTACCTTCAAGCCGCCTTTTCCCCCAAAACCACCCCCCATGTAAGGCGGTGAGACCACTCGTATCTTTGTCAAGGGTATCCTCAACGCAGTGGCTAAATCATTGCGCAAACGGTGAGGAGCGTCATTCGTTACCCAAACAGTAATCCTGCCTCCAGGATCAACCTGAGCAACAGCCATATGGAGTTCTAGTGCTCCGTGCTGTGCCATTTGGGTGGTAAACGTATCTTCAAAGACAAGATCACTCTCATCAAAGCCCTGATCCACATCACCCCTGATGAACTGAACATGATGACAGATGTTGGTATGCTCAACCGGCTTGATAACAGGTATATGTTCATAGGTGTGAAGTCTTTCGTGAATAAGGGGAGTATTTGGCTCCATGGCCTTTAAGGGGTCAAAAAGGGCCGGCAATTGCTCATATTGCACCGTTATCAAATCCAAGGCCTCCTCAGCCGTTTCTTCGTCAATAGCAGCCACAGCTACTAGGGGCTCTCCTATATAGCGCACTCTATCTGTTGCTACGAACGGATAGTCTTTGAGGGCCTCCCCCCCTAAAACCGGGATATCTTTCCCTGTTACGATCGCTTTGACTCCCGGTAATCTCTGAGCCTTGGTTACGTCGATATTCACGATCTTGGCATGGGCATAGGGACTCCGTAAGGCCTTGCCATGGAGCATATTTGAAAAGCTTAGATCGTCGCCATATGTCGCCTGTCCGGTAACCTTTTCTATAGCATCTACCCGGGGTATCGGCTGTCCAATAGTCAGGTACGTTGGTGTGATCCTATCCTTCAATTATCTTCACCTGCCAAAGTATATCCATCTTCAAGACTCTTTGCTGACCTTTTACGTGGGATCATTGACACCACTACCTATCAATCGTGGGAAATCCTTTCTGCAGCCGTTAAGATTGCTTTTACAATCTTAACGTATCCCGTACATCGACATAAATTGCCAGCTATTCCTTCCTTGACTTTCTCTTCTGTAGGGTTGGGGTTTTCATCCAGGAGTGCTTTTGCAGAGAGAAGCATCCCAGGTGTGCAATAGCCGCATTGAACGGCTCCTTCTTGAATAAAGGCCTCCTGCAGTGGATGAAACTGACCATTTTTGGCCAGTCCCTCAACAGTAAGGATATCTTTTCCATGGGCCTCTACCGCTAGTACCAGACAGGAGTTAATTGGTTTTCCTTCAAGAAGAACGGTACACGATCCGCATTGGCCAGTATCACAGCCTTTTTTTGTCCCGGTAAGCCCTAACCTGTCTCTGATAACATCCAGCAAGGTTTCATTGGGTTTTACCGAAACGTCGTAGATCTCTCCATTTACGGTGAGCTGAATTACCCTTGTCATCTGTGTGCCTCCTGTGTAATTTGTGAGACATGCTCCAGTGCTCTTTGCACCAGGACTCTGACCATTTCCTTGCGGTACCAATCGGAGGCTCGAACGTCGGAAATGCAATATGTTTCCTTTTCAGAGGCTATGAGAGCAGCTTCTTCTATCAAACCAGCGTCCATGCTCTTGCCCTCCAAGACCTTTTCCGCATGATGTGCTCTTACAGGGGTAGGGGCAACAGCTCCTAGAGCGATTTTTACAGCTTTCCATTCCCCTTTATCCGGATCGAGAATAGCGACTACCGCCACACCTACGAGAGCCAGATCCACAGCTCTCCTCCGGCTGATACTGAGATATACTCCTTGGGTGTGCAGGGTGGGATGAGGTATGATAATCTCCGTAAGGATTTCCTTGTCCAAAACCGTCGAACCAGGCCCCACAAAGAACCGCTCCAACGGCAGAACCCGCTCCCCCTGAGATCCTACTGATTTTACCGCAGCATCCAAAGCTAACAGCGGGGGAGCAGTATCAGCAGCAGGTGATGCGTTACACAGGTTGCCTCCAATGGTAGCACGATTACGAATCTGAATCGAACCGAGTGCCCTTGCCGCCTGAGCAAGGGGGAGAAAACTTTCTTGAATTACGCGAGAGGTTTCGATCTGTCTTATTGTGGTTAAGGCACCGATTCGTAACCCTTCCTTCTCGTCGTATCTAATATAATCTTGGCCAGGAATACCTTTAATGTCTATCAGGTACCGTGGGTTGAGTTCACCCTTCTTCATGGTCACTAATAAATCTGTGCCTCCCGCAAAAATCCTCGCATCCTTGCCGTGATGATCTAATAGGGAGACAGCCTCTGATAAACTGGAAGGCTCAAGGTAGTCAAACTCTCTCAATTTTCTCAGCATTTCTTAACCTCTTGTTGACGTGGTTGTTCAGTATAGAATTTCTTCCATGTCTCGCCATTACTGAGGCCTTCTGGTATATCCTCTGTCCCCATTGTCATATCCAGAGCAATATGAGCTTCCTCAGCCCTCCAGGCATGACAGGGCTTGCCTAAGGCGATAGTGATTTTTGATTTTTCTGGGTTTTCACCATCAATTTCCATAACCGCAGCTGATAACGAGGTTTCCTCAGAGAAGTGGGTTCCGTGCCTGCAAATAGAGTTTGGACCAGGTCCGTTCACATGATCCATGGAAAACTCTATCATTTTCTCTACCGTAACGTTTGCCCTATGTTCCTCCAGAAGTTGCCGGCAACGAATGTACCTGCAAATACTCGAAAGATCATCTTCCCTGTTGAGTGCGTTGAGGAGAACAAAGCGATTGGATCTTGCTGCTACCTCATCCCGCACAATTTCCGTAGCTAGCTCAAGGTAAGATCCTTCAATAATTACCCCTTCATGGGCGTCGGCAAATTCGATGTTTCCAGGTGTGCTCATAGGATTTTCTAAGAGACTCGGCAGGATTGCCTGAGCTGCCTCCAATGCATTTGTGCCTTTCTCCAAGCCTTCTCTTAGGAGCGCACCTCTGTCCAAGGCCTTTATTTGAATTGAGTCCTTTTCTGTTCCTCTTTTTACCAACTCTTTTGTTCTGGAGATATTGCTTCCCGTAGCTACGCCCTTGTCACTCAATCCCATTTTTAAAGCTGTGGATCCAGCAGCGGCGACACCTATTATCTTATTGCCTCCTTCAGGATTGACCGCAAGAACCACATTTATTTCCTTGTTCTCGTAGCAACGAGGTCCTACATATGACTCGGATCCTACCTTATCGCTGTTTTTTAGGAAAATAGTGCTCCCTGTTGCACTGGACTTTCCTGCAGCCATCATCACGGTGCATTCTTCTGGAAAAAAAAGATCATGATAAACGTTGTAGGCTAAAAGTTCAGGATATCCACAGCAAGCTCCATTTCCAATTCCCTCAATTTCCTCAAGCCTCTGTGAACTCCACAGTCTCTCTAATTTCAATGCGTTCTCCATCACTTCTCTTTTATCACGGCCTAGGGCCTTTACCGCATTCCAAAAGGCAGCAAGATTGTTCCTGATCTCGGAGCTCAATAGTTTTCCCTGCTGTTTCCCGATGTCGTAATAACATCCTTCACAGAATAAAAACTTGTTAATCATTTCAAACCTCCATTTTCTCTGTCTCTGCACAAATTATGTCCATATACACAAAACATATTCCATGGTAACATTTAAAGCCCCACCACTCTCAATAAATATCCGAGCGGGAAACTCCTCACACCCAGTTAAAATCCCTATTCCCTCTCTTCTTCCTCATTACCATAGGTCTCTTTCCCTGTGCCATCACGCCTTGAAATCCTCTCCTATTCTTATAGGATTGTACAGCCCTTTCATTTTGCACAAAATTTCACTTATACGTTCAACGCTCTCCTTCCCGATACAATCCCGGATGCAGCTGGCGGGTAAAATATTGAAGAATTTAGCCACATCATATACAGCCCCTTCTCAGGCTATTGGTTTGATCAACTCTCCATTAGGTTTCCCTACAGTTTCTCCCTCTTTCATCACCACGTTGCCTCTAACGATAGTATACACGGGTAGCCCCTTCACTTTCCATCCATCAAAGGGCGTAATCTTGCTCTTGCTATGCAATTTTTCCTTGCTGATAACCCCTTCTTTTTCCATATCCACAATTGTGAAGTCGGCATCTGATCCAATCTGAATAGTTCCTTTCCGCGGATAGAGGTTAAAGAGCCTCGCCGGGTTCTCCGAGGCAAGTTTTACATATGTCATCAGGGGGAGCCTGCCTTCGTTTACCTGGGTTAAGAGTAAAGGTACACTTGTTTCTACACCAGGGAAGCCTGGAATTGCCTCCCAAATATTATCCTTGATTTTCTCGTCGGGTGTATGAGGAGAGTGATCGGTGGCAATCACCTCCACTGTTCCATCTAGTAACCCCTGCCACAAAGCCTCCCCATGCTCCCGTGATCTTACCGGGGGGTTCATCTTCAGAATAGAGCCAAGCTTATTCATGTAGCTACAATCCAGAAGCAGGTAGTGAGGGCCTGTCTCTGCAGAAACCTGGACTCCTTTCTCCTTAGCTTCTTTTATGAGCCGGACACCCTCTTTTGAGCTAAGATGATAGATGTGAAGCTTACACCCTGTTTCAGCGGCGAAAAGGATTGCTCGCTGTATTGCCTCAGCCTCTGCTACAGGAGGACGAGCTTCTACATGAGCTAAGGGATCGGTTCTGCCCGCCTCTTTCAATTTTGCGGTCAAGTAATCCATTATTGGATTATTTTCTGCATGTACGCCAATTCTCAATCCTGTCTCCGCTACCAATTGAAAGGCCCTGAGCATTCCTCCATCGTCCGGGGCAGGAACACCTCCAACGGTTGAGCCCATAAATATCTTGAAAACATTGATACCCGCTTCGGCTAATTTTGGTATCTCCTCAACGGTCTCCCCAACAACCGCTGCAATCAGCCCATAATCGACGTAAGCCTTACCCTTTATAGTTTCCAGTTTTTCCTGAAAAGCTTCTACTGTAGAGCAGAATGGCAGATTATTAGGCATATCACAAACTGTTGTAACACCACCTGCTGCTGCTGCCATAGAACCGCTTTCGAAATCTTCTTTATACGTATATCCAGGTTCTCTATAATGAACATGCACATCAATAATTCCCGGTAAGATATACTTTCCCTCAGCATCAATGAATTCTTGAGCCTCCGGAAAACTTCCCTGTTTATCTATGGACACAGTTTTTCCCTTTTTGACGGCTATGTCATCCCCCTCATAAACTCTTTGTGGTGTAACGATTTTGCCGTTTCGGATTACTAAATCTACATCCATTGTAACTCCCTCCTTTTTGCTAGATGGTATTTTTTCAGACTCAATTTCTATTGCTTTTTTATTACTTTCATCAAAACGAGGTTCCTGTGCCTTTTCACTCGAGGCATGAATTGGGTTGGGCTTCAGCACATGTGCAGAGAGAGACTATGATCAGCTCAAAGCGATCTCTATGGTTCACCCTTAGAACAGATAGTCTATCGATCCTTTTGTTTTGCCACCAACCTTATACCACAGGACTCTCGAATGATAAGTCGTGGTTCGAGAATCACTTTATGTGTGTAATCTGTATCCTTTCTCTGAATATGATCGATTAGTATCTGGACACCCAGATTTCCCATCTCGTATTTATTTTGGCTAGCCGTTGTCAATTCAACCCTTTGATTCGAGGCAAACTCAGTATCATCAAAACCTACCAATGCGATATCTTCTGGAACACGCAATCCCATCTCTTCAACAGCGTCGATCACGCCTATGGCGATGTAATCACTTGTATCCGTTCACGGATTACTGCGGCCGGTTCTAAGGTTTGTCATCCTCAATAGAAAAAAGGAGTAATGGATTATTCGCCTCCATATATTGCATTACTTTCCTTCACCACCTGCCCGCTTATGCCCTATGCATGTCTTTTCGCCTGCTCCAATGCTCTTGGTTGCGAAATGGGCGATGTTGACACGCGGGTGCGCCTCGCATGGCAGACGGGTAAGATGGTCGGTCCATTCTCTGCTCTGTCTTTTTTGTTCCAGTCTTTCGACTAGTTTTAGTTATCCGTTTTCCAGTTTGTAGGCCAATCTATCCAGCTTTTCAAATTCCTCTTCTGCTGTCTGTTTCGATTTCCAATAGGCATAAAGCCCTGAAACTGATTCACCAAGTGGGTCAAGTGCTATGTTGAGGGAATTGAGATATCCACGGATCGAGCGCCTACAATAGCCTTTTTACCCTGTTAAATAATGGATTTACATCATCGGATTAAATTATCTGCTTTGATGAATTCCTAAAGCACCGAAACACTATTTACCAGCTATTTAACAGGGCAGGTGTTTCTATGAGGAATCCTTTGATGCTATTGCCTGTGAGGCTACTCGACTTAATTCATAGGGAAATCCAGGAAAAACATCACATGTCTGTGCATAGTAATCGATTTCATCATTGTAAACTCTTAGTTTCTGATACCCTCGGTTCTTATTCTTGCGCATATTCCATTACTCCAATACCCCGTGAACAGTTGCGGTTAGTCTGAGGTCAAGAGATCAATGCTCGTATTTATTTACCAACGCACGATCGATTCATGCAAGAACCAATTCCCGATTAATTCGAGGAATACAATAAGGATCCTGGACCACCGCTGTTGCCATGCCCATCAATACCACCCCTTTGTCTCGAAGGGCCTTCACATGATCCACTGTGGAAATCCCTCCAGTGGCCACAAGGGGCACCTTCATAGCCGCCAAGATGGTCGTCATTTCCAAAGTTCGCTTAAATATTCCTCGCCCACTGTAACCACCACCCCCAATAGATATGGCTTGCTCAGGCAGGCCTACATCCGAACACGTTCGGTATGGGGCATTTCCTGCATTGACATAGGTTTTGTCGACAGACTTGATCAGCTCTGCAAATGCCACTAGGTCCTCATTAGACTGATCAGGAGTTAATTTCACACCTATCACGACGTCCGAATGGTTCCGCATGAACTGCAACAAGGATTCGAGCAAATGAGGAGATTTCGTCATATCCTGACCATCAGGTGTATTGGGACAGCTAATATTTAACTCAAAATAATAAGAGATATCCCTAATGGAAGATAAAAACCGGTGGAGCTCTAAAAAATTATCTTGATATTCTGTAATCGTGTGCCCCCCAATACTAATCCCAATGGGCCGGCCATGGGCAAACAACGACGATTCCTTGAGTGACTGGATCAGTCCTGAAATACCGCTTCCTGGTAACCCCATTGCATTGACAAGACCCTTCTCGCCATTCACAGTGACTTCCTGTAGCCTTGGACGGGGATTACCCTGTCTAACCTCTTTTAAGATTGTTTTAAGCGTCGCGCCTCCCAATCCGAGGCGCAACAAGATATCAATAACTTTTAAATCATCTTTGTATGCAGCTAAAGTTAAGGGAGAGGGGAAAAAGAGATCGTATAAGTGCACACCGATTCCTTGAGGAATGGGAAAATCATAAGCCAACCGCCCTAAATAAGAATCAATGCCCTTGAGCTTTTGGTCCCCATAGAGAACCGCATCTTCCAGATCACGCGGTTGCCCCTTTATCCGCTGATTGGCATAAACTACCCAGATCACAAACCTGCGGATAATGCGGTAAGTTAGGGATAACATACAGATCATAATTATGCTTCGTTTATTTGATTCTTTCGTGACCTGGCGCCAGATGCGCTCACTTGCCCCAGCTCATTTTCCCCCAGAACGCACGGCTTGTCTGCTAGAGCTGGCCCTAACAATATCTTGCGGACTCAGATGATGATGGCTTGGATAGATCCTCCTTAGTCCGGCTTTGTTCTCTCTTTAAGTATCCACGAAAACAGCGCTGCAGTCAAACTCAGTATTGCAACAAAATACAAGGCAAACTGGATTCCCAATGCATCCGCCAGAAAACCGCCGATAACGGGTGAGATAGCCGAGAGCGCTTGATTCCACGTGAAAACATAGCTGATTGTGGTTGCACCAATTTCTGGGGGAGTGACATCGAGGGCAAAGGCAAAGATAATGGGTCTGAGAGAGTAGTGAAAAAATCCAAGTAAACCCACGGAAACCATAAGAGGTATACCAGGGGGCACGAGGGTAATGGCCATCACTGAAAGCCCGCTTAGGGTCAAGCTTATCCACAAAATCGACCTTCTGCCGATGTGATCGGAAAGCCAGCCTACAAGAGGCTCTGGAAAAGTGCCCGAAAAGGTGAGGATGGAGAGATAAAGCCCGACCCACACAAGATTGAGACCCATTTTCTCGGCAAGAAACAATGCCAGAAAGGTTTCGATGCCTGCCTGACCCATAGTCCGAAAGGCAGATATCATGGCAATAACAAAGAGGGGCCTGTTCTTTAAAAGCTTGTCCTTCAACAATTCCAAGAAGGCGGCCCTGGTTTTCTTCTTAACCTCAAAGCCTCCTAATCTGGGAAGGAATATGATCAACAATAGGGCACTTATTGCACCTGGAGTGATGTGGAGCTTTATCGCCGTTCTCCAACCTATATAGGCAATCAAGAATCCCACAACCAGGGGTGAGATGGACTGTCCCAGGTTCGCTGCTGCCCCATGTATTCCCAGGGCAAATCCCTTTCTCTCAGGATAGGTCTCTGATAGGACACTCATGGCAGGGGCATGATAGATATTACTAAACATAGTGGATAGCGCAATCAGTAACAGCAGCAGGAGATACACATGAGTGAATCCAACAAAAAACCAACATATTCCAAGGCCAGCAGCACTGAGGATCAGTATTAGATGGCGTTTCCCCAAAAGATCAACAATAAAACCCGATGTTGCGTTTCCTAGGGCCCCTGCCAAAGACCTCAGAGAGATTATTAGTCCCACCTCCGTGAATGTCAAGGCGAAGTCCTCTTTGAGGAGAGGAAGAACTACCATCCGCAGGCCGAAATACCAATGGCTGACCAGGTGACCAAAGGATATCAACGCCAATACTTTTAGACTTTTCAAAGAGTAAGATTCCCCTTTCATCTCCCCAAGCATTCCCTATCGCTACACAAGGCCTTCCTTTTTTCTACCTTTTTCCCACAATTTCCTTTATCAGCCTTCCATATTTCTCCATTATGAATCTCTTAAATTTCGGGGTGGTCTGGGCGATCTGAGGAAAATCGTTTCTGTGCTCATAGGGGATACAGGCATCCACAATCGCCCTTGAATTGTAAAGCTCCTCCCCAAAGGTAAGGGGATCCAACCGGCTGCTCCAGTTCTTACGCAGAATATCGATGTCTTGCTCCGGGTCGCAGCGTGTTCCCATGGCCCATATAACATCATAGAGGTTAGAGGGGTCGATATCCTCATCCACTACTACGGTGAAGCGGTTCACATAGCCTGCAGGCGGAAGTTGGGAGGCAAGGAGCCCGGCCTGCCGGGAGTGACCGTAGTATGTCTGTTTTATGGCAACGACATTAAAGGTCCTGCCGGAGCCTGCCTCGTGGACCCATACTCCCTTGATCCCGGGGCAGTCAGTCTTCTCCAGTTTTTCCCATAAGCCGGCAGATCGGATAAAGCACCGCTCGAAAAGATGTGAATGGGGCGGCCTTTGGGAGGCGGCACAGGTCAGAATCGGATCGTTCCGGTGCAGGATGCGTTTGACTTTGAAAACATGCTCCACCTTGGTGGAGCCTGCATAATACCCAGTCCATTCCCCGAAGGGCCCTTCAGGGGCCTTTTCATCAGGCAATACCTCTCCTTCCAACACAATTTCGGCTTGGGCGGGAATGGGCAATCCAGTATACTTTCCCTCAATTATATCAATGGGCTCACCCGCGATTCCCCCAGCGAAATCAAACTCAGACAGCTTCAAAGGCACTTGATAGCGCGCTGCAATATAGAGCAGAGGGTCGATGCCCACAACCACCACCATCGGGCAGGGCTTTCCGTTTTTCAGGTATTTGTCCCGTTGAATCCTCCCCTGCTTTCCCTGAGATATGTATGACATCCCCCGGTCCTTATCCAGCACCTGGACCCTGTAGGTACCCATGTTCACCCACCCCTCATCAGGGTCCCTGGTGACCACCCCGCAGGCAGTGCCAATGTAACGTCCTCCATCCAGTTCATGATGAATGGGAACTGGAAATTTCAAAAGATCCACCCCATCACCTTCGAGCTCGTTTTCCAGAACCGGCCCTGAGCTTACGAATCGGGGAGGAATGGGTTCCATTCGCTTCATTTTCTCCATATAGGCAATCAGCAACTCCATTCGTGAGACATCACCTGTCACATCAAGACCCATAGCCAAACCAAAGCGCCCGGCAGAAGCCAGCATTCCGTAAAGACATCGAGAGGTCTGGGGATAATCCGGGATCTTGTCAAAAAGCAGTGCCGGTGCATCTATCGGCTTCTCGCGGTAGACCATCTCCGTAATAGCTCCCATTTCCTTATCCCAATGCACATTGCTTATCGTCTTCAATTCTCCAATGGATTCCACAAGGGATAAAAACTCTCTCAGATCTCTGTATATAAGCCTCCTTTTCATCAAAGCCTCCTTTGCTTGCACACAATCTGCCAGGGCAGACAGAGCCAGATTAGAATGTTCTCATAAACACCATAACAATGACTAATCATACCCGCTTTCCAGGTTACTCCACCAATCGCTCACTTGCCAGGCCACCCATCTTTAGCTATGCGCAAAACCCGAAATCCACAGATCGGCCTTAACATAATAATCCTGATTATAATAAGATCTGGCGAGAGCTACGGTCAGCATGATTCCAAGAACCATATGTGAAAGAAGATTCACACCTTCTTGTGACGGCTCGCAATAATCAGGAAAAGGTGTGCTTCTCAGGGATTTCGCTTCGATCTCAACGCCAGCGCGTTAGCTGCACGGAGAGCCGGAGGAGAAGGGGAGGTATTATAAAGATCTAATATATCACGACCATACCAATGCGCTCACGTATTTGTAAATAGCCCCGGGATATAAGATGATCTTTAACGCCACCTCAAACAGAACATATAAGGCCACCGAAACTCCTAGTCCCAGCGAAATGGATAACAACCAGCGTTCATGGGAGGCAAATTTGAGAAATAAGATGAGAAATAGCGCAATTCCGCACGCATGTCCAGCAAGGTAAATCATGAGCATGAGGAACACCATCCATAAGAATAGCTGTGCTGCCTTCCCCAGTTTCTTTGTCTCTATCCTGGGCAACAGAGAGCTCTCAACGTTCTCAGCTCGGGCTTGTTTGAGCTTTCTCACCAGCACTGCTGCCTGCCCCACTACCATAACGGCGAGCGGGATCATGACGAGCAGTGGCGCACGCCGAGTTACTGGTTTATAGCCCAGAACTGCCACAAAAAATACCACAAGCAACACCACTAGCAGGAAGCAAAACAACAGATCCGACTGGACATTCGCTGCTTCCTTGCCATCAACTGCCCCAATGGAATGCTCCTCTTTTCCGCTCCTAGACATCTTGAGCACATTGTATACAAGCACCAGGATGGTAACCACCAGTAAGCCTAATGCAAGAGGTTCAAAGAAAAATGTGCTCCCGTATAGCTTGAGTGACAGATACAGGTTTCTCTCAACCATAAGGCCCAGGACAAATCCGATGATGAAGCCAGGGCGCGAGTAGTCCAGTCTTTTCATGGCATATCCCAATAACCCGAATACAAGGGCCACAATCATGTCAAACCAGGTGCTCTCGACAACAAAAGAGCCGGTAAGAATAACAGTCAGCAGTACCGGTACCAGCAGGGAGCCGCGCAGAAAAGTCACTCTCGCCAATGGGTTGGCAACCGCTATCCCCAGAAGCGTCCCGATAAAATTCCCGAGAACGACGGTCCAGATCATCAAAAAAACCAGGTCCAGTTGCTGGAACATGAGCTTGGGGCCCGGCTCCACTCCCAAAATAATTAACGCCGTAATCAGGATTGCCATGGAGGAGCTCCCGGGAATTCCAAAGGCCAGGGTCGAAGCCAGGGCCCCGCCTTCCACGGCATCATTGGCAGATTCAGGGGCGATAACACCCTCCACCGTCCCTGTACCAAACCTTTCCGGATTCTTGGAGGTCTGCTTGGCGTGAGCATAGGCCACAAAGGCCGCAGGCGCACTGCCCAGGCCAGGAATCAGCCCCATTCCCGTACCTATGGAGCTGCAACGAACCACAAGCCACCAGCGGCGCAAAGTATCCCATACCCCCCCCAAAATCTGCTTCTGCAACTCACTGGGATGCTCATCCGAAGCCTTCCGGGCAAGACTCCCTCCTTCGATCCACAGGTGCATCATTTCAGAGACCGCAAAGATACCCAGTAGGACCGGGACCATGGACAATCCATCCCATAGCTCGAGGAGACCGAACGTAAAGCGCCTTTCCCCTGTTACACTCCCCATTCCCACAAAGGAAAAGAGCAATCCCAGGGCGCCTCCGATCAGGCCCTTATTTGTGTTTCCCTTGGTACCCAGAACCGCAATGAACGTAAGAGCCAGTACCGCAAGCATAAAGAACTCCGGGGGGCCAAACAACAATACAACCTGCCTCAATATCGGTAGCAGCAGGGTAAGTACGAAAACCCCAAAGAAGGCCCCGACGAAGCAGGCAGTCATGGCTGCCCCAACCGCCCTGCCCGCCTCACCTTTTTCTGTCATTGCCGGGCCGTCCAAGAGGGTGGCAGCATTCTGGCCTGTTCCGGGAGTTGCAAACAGGATCGCTGTCACTCCGCCGCCCTGGGCAACAGCAGCATGAGCGGCGAGGATGAAAGTCACCCCCACCGCTGCATCCATCCGGAAGACAAAGGGAATCATCATGGCCATAGCGAAATGACCGCTGAGTCCAGGAATGACACCGATGATCAGCCCGGCAACGGCGCCCATAATCAGGTATGGGAGTACTTCCCAGCTAACAGCCGTAACCAATCCCTGGAGCAGACCATCAACGAGATACATTTTAGATGGATCCTTCGACGGCTTTGATGAAGATCTCTTTGATATCCTCTGGGACTTCCATTACACTCTTGACCAGCTTTAACATCTCTTCGCCGGAAAAATAATTTAATGGCCTTTTTGCTTTTTCCGCTTTCTTGATAAATTCCGGATCGTGCATGGCTTTATCAAATGCCTGCCGCAGAAACTCCAGCCGCTCCTTGGAAATCCCAGGCGGGCCAGCTATGGGCCTTGCCGTCTCATGCATGCCTGATAATGTAGCTAGTATGCGCTTGCCCTTCTCAGAGGATACCGCTTCAAAATAGGTTGGAATATCCGGCAATAACGGATGTCTCTTACCCTTGTCTCCACTCTGGAGAATGACGAATTGCTCCCCTGCTTTTATCATTTTGAGGCGACTGCTGTATGAACCCCATTGACCTTCTATTTCACCGCGAAGCATTCCCAGGTCTACCTCAGGGGAACTGTCATAGCCGTGAATGACCTCTGTCGGCAGATTCAACACCTTCTTTGTTATGACAGCGTCAACGTAAGTACTCCCTCCCAATCCAGTGGCCCCAATCTTGACATTTCTTTTCGCATTAATCAATTCTTCGATAGTCTTGATATCAGAACCTTTGCGCATGACCAATACTCTGAGGTTGGTTGCCATCCGGCCAATCCAGCTAAACTTGGTGAGGTCATAACGGACTCCTTTTACCCCTGTTAACTGGTTTGTGATCGAACCCACACAATTTTGAATACCAATGGTCAGGCCGTTTGGCGGCGCGTTATAGACCTCGTTTACACCCAGCATGCCTCCTGCCCCCGGCATGTTTCTAACAATGACACGCGCCCCGGTATACTTTTTCAGGAAGGGAGCCAGTATACGGGAATACACATCATATCCGCCACCGGGTGTATAGGGTACAATAAAACTCAGGTTCTTGCCCTTGTAAAAGGCAGCAGCATCTGGTTTCGCCTCTACCGGTTTTAGCCCCAGGGTACCCCCTATTGCAATTGCTAACACCAACACCAGTGCCCCGTGCATTATCCTCCTCAAAGGTCCTCCTGATAATAAATTGTTCATAGTGATCCCTCCTTTTCTTTGATTAAGGTTTTGAGGTTAAAAAACACCTGGCTTCTGTGGGTAGCTACTTGAGGATGCATTCTACCTGATTTGCCGGGCAGATCAAGAAAAACCTTATTATTATATCATAGCATGGAAAGAAATTGATCAAAATGTCACGTGCAATACGGTGAAGAACCCAGAAAGAAGAATATCTCAAAGACTATGCAGATCGTCTCATACCAGAAGGTTACTTTTTCTCTTCAAATTCAGGTGCGTTTTCCAGCTGCTCCAGGTCGTCCAGGCCCATGTATTTCATGATGCGACTTTCGGCCGCAATAAAACGCAATGGATTGTAGGGGTCGGTATTGAAGTGCTGGTGGACTGTATTGGGAGGAATGTAGACGGAATCTCCCCGTTCCCATTCCCATCTCGATGGTTCTTCCTGTGCCTTCCAGAAGTATCCCTCATCCCTGAGTTCCATATCAACATCCCAGTGGAGTGAATACCCCTTGCCCTCCAGGATAAACATATATTCTTCAGCTATGTGGCGGTGTTTCCCAGAGCGACTACCACCAGGGATAAGCTGCATATAGATATCCAGCGTCTTGATCCGTGTGTCCATTTTTTCATTGAGTAAATGCTTGATGGTTCCTTGCTGACAGGCTTCCCACGGCATCTCTTCGGATGATATAATATCCTTCAACCCCTCTTTCTTGCTTTGTTCCTCTTTAACCTCTTTCAGCCGCTCCTGGTAATAGGTTGCCTCCAACTTCCTGATCAATGCCGTCTCTTTTTCCTCGTAACCCATTTCCTACCCCCTTTCCCGCTGATTCCACGATAATCACGTAATGCTCGGTTCAAAATCCTCATGTCCGGGTACCGGTGTTTTGGGATTTTCTTCTAGCGTGTCCTGGAAAAGCATATTCATAAAGAGATAAAGCGGCTTGGATTTGATGATCAGGGCGCGGGCAAAATTACGATCATCTGCGTTGAAATGTTGGTGTACACAAGCGTTCGGAACAATACAGATATCCCCGGCCTTCCAGTCATACCTTTTGCCGTCGTGAACGTCGTATCCCTTGCCGTCCAAAATGTAGAAGGGAGCTTCATTCACGTGGCCATGTCTATGGGATTTTGCCCCTGGGGCCAGCACCACCAGGTGAGCGTAGAGCGCCTGGGCCGTATTGTTTTTGGGAGTCAAAATGTTGCTGTTAAAATACTGAGGGCCGCTCTTAAATTTCAAATCCTTTCCCTTGATCACCCGTGGGATACTCCGCAGCTTCTTCAACTCCCTGGCCAGGCTGTAAGTGAATCCAGTTAGCTCCCTGAAAAAGAGTCTGGGTTTGTCATAGGCAGTCTTGAGGCCGCCATCTTCGTAGATATCTCGTGCTTCCATTCCTCTTCCCTCCTCTAAGAAAACTCACTCACTAGCTCGTTGACCTTCCTTAACGATGCCACTCTCTACCCATTCTCGGGAAAACTAACACCTCCTTTTGGTGTTTGATTATCGTCATCAAGATACACCTATTTTCCGATATACGATATATAGTTAATATACATATTTCGGATATCCGTTCGCATTAGGTATTCCTTCAAAAACTCGATCCACATTGTTTGTAATTCTTTCTTCCCTTCCTGGATATTGTGACGCTCTGGGCAATACAATGTTTAGAGTTTTTGATGGAATTCTTATCTATGGATTCATTTAGAGCCAAAAATAATGTTTAGGCCTGGACAGTTTTCAATTCACTTTAAAGATGTCTTCCCATCGATTTACTTGTCATGATCTCACGTCTCTCGGCGGAATATCAATCTATTTTTTCTTATGGACGCAATAAGAAAAAGTTATGATTCCGCGGTTGTTGCTCTGGCCTACTTTACAGGCCGTGCCTAAAGAAACTTTATTGAATTCAGCAATATAGGCATTTTTTCCATCCCCAAGATCGCCGAACGAGGTGAGCACCCTTTGTCTTGGTCTCCCTTAATTACAACTCGCTTTATAGTGTTCCCACGCCCGCAGAATGTGGGAAGACTCAAGGTGCTGGGTGCCTCTCTCGTAGACCTCCTGTTCCGAGAAGTAGACGGGTTCTCCGATCTGGCGGGCTTGGAACTGGAGCATTGCTGATTGTTCAAGGTAGATGGCACGAATTGTGGCCTCTATAACATCTTTGCCCAAAACAGCCGTCCCGTTGCCCCGCAAGAGCGCCGCTGTCCCCTGGGCACCGATAAACTCAGCAAGCCGTGTACCTATCTCCTCGTTTTCAATCAGGCGGGAATCTTGAAAAACAGGTACCTTCCCCAAGAGAATGGCGCCGAAGTCATGAACAGGTTTAATGTCTTCACCTAAGATGCTGAAGACGGAGGTCGTGAAGGAATGGGTGCGGGCGATACCTCCTACATCGGGCCTCTGGCGATAAATACAGGTGTGCAGCCACGTTTCAAGGGGTTGCTCGTTTTTCCCCTTTGCTCGCTCGCCTTTAAGGTTGACGGTCGCTAAGTCCTCGGGCCCCTGGACTAAGTCCATACTGGCTCTTGGGGTAATTACAAAAAGCTCGACCCCAGGGAGTCGGGCACTCACATGCCCAAAGGCCTCACAAATTCCTCTTTTTATGAGGATGCGACTGGCAGTAACCACATCTTTCTTGATTCTTTCTCCTTCTGATTCTGAAAACATGTTAGGCCTCCTAAACTATATGCGGTTTATTTGTTCATCCTTTTATTAGTCATAATGAACCATTATTTAGCAATCTTACAGACTTTGCATAAATAGGCCTTGTATGGAACAGAGCCGCTGATTTTATCAATGTATTTCGTCGAATATAGTAGATTAGCGTTGGCACCTTCTGATGAATAAGGAGCATAGCCGGGCAGATCCAATTCAGGGCAAGATTGCCACCAGCCGTGTTGAATGCACACAACATCAACGGCAATTCTTTGCGTTAGCCTGGCCTTTAATTTGATTTTTCCGAAGGGAGTCTTTACGTACACCCATTCATCGTTTTGAATATTTAATTCCCGTGCTTTTTCAGGATTGATTTCAATATAGGGATGGGGTACAGCACGTCGTAGGGATGGCAGGGCTCTGTGCTGCCCGTGACAGAAATGGAGAAGCTTGGAGCAGGTCAAGATTAACGGATACTCCTTTATCCATTCCGATTTGCTTATAGGACTGATAACGGGCTCATGGTAAACTGGCAACGGATCATAACCATGTTTTTTAAAGGTTTGTGAAAAGAGCTCAATCCGCCCCGAGGGGGTCTTAAAACAATTTAATATACCCGTTTCTTGATCTATTTTAGAATATTTCTGGTATTCCATAGGTAAATCAACGGATAAGCCTCCAGGACTCTTCTTTAAGTCGTCAAGAGTGAAACCGAGGGGATTCAATTGATCGTTGAATGCTGCCTCAATGTCCCCGTTCCAGAATTTATCGCCTACGCCCAGACGCTGGGCAAGATCGAAAATGATCTCCAAATCGGATCTTGTCTCAAAGAGAGGTGCAATCACGCGAGGTCGATACTGCACCCATTTACAGGCTGCTAATAAGTTAGGAAACCCTTTTTTTACATGGAATGATTCATAACAAGTGGCTGCAGGAAGGACAATGTCCGCAAGTTCCGCTGTTGGAGTCATGAAGAGCTCGGTCAGCGCAAAAAATTCCAGACATGTCAGGGCGTCGCGGGCGCTGAGAGAGTGGCTGTTAGCCATGACCAGATTTCCACCAAAGCCCACCAGCGCTTTAATAGGGTAAGGCTTTGCAGTGAGAATGGATTCAAATACCTCATATGCCTGAACAGATGAATTGGGACTACCAGCTGGTCCCAGCGGGCGCTTGTCACCGGCGATTCGCATTTGATGTATCTCCGGAGCAAGAAGTCTTGTATCACGACCTTTTGGCCCGGGAAAGGACGGAAAAAACGCATTTCCACCAGGCTTATCCAGGTTGCCGGTAAGCGCATAGAGCACGCATAGCGCCCGGTTGGTTTGCATGGCATTGGTATGCTGTTCAATTCCGTTATAGGAGTAGTAGCTTGCCGGTTTTATGTGGCCAAGCCATGAGGCCAGTTGTTTAGTTTTTTCGGCAGAAATCCCGGTAATTGATTTCACGGTTTCAGGGGTATAGGGAGTTACCAGGCTGTTCAGGTGTTCAAGAACAGGCCTTGTTTGAACTGATTTACCGTTTGAGAGCTTGATGGTAAATGATCCGAATAGTGCCGGATTGCCTACCTTGTCTTGACAGGCTAAAGGTTTTGCGGGGCATATTGATGGCTTATTCTTGCTCGTATCCCAAACGACGTATCCAGGCTCTTGAAATTGCTCATCAAGGTCCAGGGCGTTCAAGATATCTCCGGTATCACTTCGAATAAGAAATGGGGCATTGGTCCATTCCTTTGTGAAGGTCTCATCATATTTTCTTTCTCTGATTAAGAGATTTATCAATCCCAAAATTAAAGCGGCATCTGTGCCTGGCCGAAGCTGGAGCCAGAGATCTGCCCTTTTTGCCAATTGGGTATAACGTGGATCAATCACTACTAATTTTGCTCCACTGGCTTTTACCTTATTGATGTCGCGGACATTGCAACGAACGCTGGTATAGGGGTTATGTCCCCAGATGAGGAGCAAGGCTGTACGTGCATAATCGGCTTGAGGGACTGTCTCCCATCCATAGGTATATTTAGAGCCAGTATCCCTGTGCCATTGGCACACATGGCCAGTTGCGAGATGATTTGGGGAACCGAAACAATAGGCGAGCCTCACCACCCATTCTGCATAGTCTCTCGACGGTGCACCGCCTGGACCCGGACGGTTGAACACTACGGTGTGGGCTCCGTATACTTTTTTGATTTCAAGTAATTTTTGGGAGATGGTCTCCATCGCCTCGTCCCAGGAAATTCTTTTCCATCCTGGATCGGGCTCCCCCTTGGAGCAAGTCCGCTTCAAGGGATATTCCAACCTCTGGCTGTTATAAACCAGCTCTGGAGCGGCCAGACCTTTGGGGCACAAAGGTGATGAATTCGGATGTTCACTTTCACTGCTGACCTTGACCAATTTTCCATCCTCAACTGTACAGATGATCGGACACGCGGACTGACACTGGGCACAGTAGGTCCTCACTTTCAAGCTGCGGCTCTTTTCAAACAAAAAATGCTCCTTGAGCTTAAGATATATTACGCACCGGCCTTAAAAGCCAGCCATATCCGGGACAGGATGGGTGCTCTGATATGAAGCCCTCCCCTCTTCTCGAAGCTACAATTTGACCAAATCGGCTACTGGTAACTCCCTAGCCATAAAGATACCGTAGGAACCCTTTGAGTCCTATTGGGTGCTATGTTCCATCGCTACAATCTATCGTTGTCCCTGGCACGTATCATGGATATCACTGTTTCAAAGTCTCACTTGGTCTATTGTGGACACAAAAGCAGGCCAAAATCAATGCAAATACTGAAAACCCCGCAACCACAAAAAGGGGCATCCTAAAGCCGAAATGATCCAAAAGACTACCTACAACGATTGGCCCCAAAAAGTAGCCTGAATCTCCAAATACTCGATTGATTCCCAAAACCCTCCCTAGAGAGCCTGAGGGAACCAAATCTGAGATCAAAACGTTGGGCATGCTATTTATTGTCGAGCCTGCTCCAACCAGGGCACAAGCTATTAGCAAAGGGTTCGATTCCTTGGGGAGATAAAGGGCTGCAACCGCAATCATAGAAAAGGAGATACCCGGAATCAGAGCAACCTTTCTCCCGTAGTGATCGGACACAAAACCAAAGATAAGCAAGCTGACCATGCCGAAAAAACTCGCTAACGAGATATAAAGACCCAAGGCCATGACATCAATATGAAATACATCTTTTCCATAAAATGGAATTAGTGTGTGCCGAAAGCTACCCCGATAAAAAAGGACAAAAAGGCTGAGGGCAAAAACAGGCAAGAGGTTTGAGATTTCAGTCCTGAAGTTTTTCTGTAGATAAAACCCTGTATTCACACTCCCTGCATCTCTTTCTCTCCCACGATCAGGCCTCTGATCAGTAAGGCTAACTGAAACCATAATCATAGATATTAAGATAAGGCCGGCAATGAATAAAAACGGAAGTCGCCAATCATACCACCCCGCTAAAATACCAGCCAGCGCGGCACTAACAATTGCCCCTGCGTGGTGTACTACATTGTTCATGCTCATCATGACCCCTCTGCTGTCGACGCTGGCTATCTGGGCGAGAAGGACCAGGATCGTTATGGTGCAGATAATTGAGCCCATACCGATCAATGCCCTCGATACAATCAATTGGAAGATATTGTCTGAAACACTCAGAATGAGAAGGCCCATAATGCTCAGCAAACCACCCAAGAGCAGAATTTTTCTCCTGTCAAATCTGTCAGCCAAGAATCCACCGGGAAAAGCAAACACTATTCTGACAATACCCAGACAGGCCACAAAAATGGAAATCTGAGAATAAGACGCGTTCATTTCATCACGAATTAAAGGAAGCACAGGGAAGAGGGCTTGACCAGGCATAACCATAAAGAAACTGAATAGATAGATTGGGATCGCTTGCTTTTTCACTGTTTTGCCTCTGATCTGGGCTGACTCGCCCTACACATGATCCCTAAAACCATCGGGTGTCTTTTTCTTGGCGAATTTAATGGGTAAATGAGACACATAGCCGAAAAGTGTCTCAATCTATCTCCGCCTTATTGAAAATGAACTGCCAGTTAGGCAAACTCGTTTGCCATTCTGAGGATAATTCAGTCTCTCTTAAAGGGCTTAGCCAATATCTCGAGTACCCTAAGGTCAAAGAAATTGCTCGCATGGGCGGGAAGGGTAACAATGGCGCAATCCGCACCTCTCCCATGAGCAGAAGTTCCTCCCACCGAGATGGTTTTTTCAATAGGAATTGCTCCTCCGTCGGCAGCCATCACGGCGCATTCTATTGCTACTTTCATGCCCGGACCAAACAAAGTTCTTAAACATTCCGCCAAGACTTCAGAGTGTGATACCCCGGAAAACTTTCGGCTGAAACTCCTTTCCAGTCCAGATAATGCATGAGTTTGTTTAATGACTATGCAACCCATCATCTCCAGTTCCCTGAGGGTATCTAGATTAAAATCCCACACGCCAGGTTTACTCCTTCCGGGATGAGAAGAAACAATCACCAAATTAGTATCTTTCGCCATTCTTCGGGCGAATTTGAGACCAGTGTCTCCCCCAGAACTGGCCACCACCACACTTCTTATATCTCCTTCCTGTAACCTTTGATATACAATCTCAATTACGTTTTCAGTATTCACTGCCCCACCTTGCTCAAAATAAGCTATCTCTTTCTTAATCATTTCCTTACTCCTTTCAAAAAAGCATTGTATCGTAAAAGGATGTATTTTCTTACAAACTTTTGCCGCCTTGCAAATAGATAGTGCATATTCCAACTATATCGATATTTTTGCATGTTCGGTTCGGGAAGTAAATACTTCACCGCTCCACCCCTTCCGTTATAAAGTATAAAGCACAAAACTGTTCTGTAACCAAACTAACCAATAGGAATGGCGAAAATAAAAACGAAGAGACAAGTGGCTAGGCCAGAGGATAGGTTGATCAGAGCTGCCGATACAGGGTTGGAATGTCTCAGCCCAATCCGGGTGAGATCGGAGAGACCATAAAAAAACGCCGAGCCGATTGTGAAAATAACCGCCATATTTCAAATTACGTTCCTCAATCAAAAAAATCCACGGATGAGACTAAGATCTGATAGATATCTTATCGACTACATCGTATGAATGCATGGAGGATCCATAAATCTCCCTTCTCCAAAGATGCCAGCTACAGAGGTAGCCATGGGCAACGGCTCATCGTCCCTGAGGCTTTCACCTGTCCTATGTTTCAGTCGGACGTGCCAAAAAAACTCCATATCTCCTAACCCAAGTGCTCCGAGGCGGTTAAATTTTGCAGTGCTTCCTCAAAAGAGCGCTGGAGGCTATTCAAACATCCACGAAAACAGCTCTTTAGCCCTCTTGGTTGTCTCGGGCTTTGGGATGTTCACCGTGGCATACTGATCCTTCCAATGGAATGGCCGGCAGGCGTCGATAATTGCCCGAGAGTTGGTGAAATTGCCCTTCTCTTTCTCCCATGGCGGGATGGAGGGATCCAGTGGCGTCGACCACGCTTTAGGGATAATGTCAATAGAAGCTGCGGGATCCGAGCGCGTGCACAGACCCCACATCAGTTCCTCAAGGTCTGAAACATCTATGTCGTCATCCACGACGATGACATATTTACCCGCATAAGCGCCAGATCGGCATTGGGAAGCGATGAGGCCCGCCTGGCGCGCGTGACCCGGATAGCGCTGTTTGATTGACACTGCAGTCAGCTGACGGGAGCCGCCGACCTCGTGGCACCAGACAGCGGTTACATCAGGAACGCCGGCCTTCTGCATCTCCTCGCGCAGGATCGCTGAGCGGATTACCGCGCGGTAACGGGCTTGCTCCTCAGGCGGCCTTTGTGGTGGGCAGCCAAGAATTATAGGGTCGTTGCGATGATAAATAGCCTTGATGTCGAGCACCGGTTCATTGCGCATCTTGCTGCCGTAATACCCGGTCCATTCGCCAAACGGGCCCTCTGGGGCCGTGTTGCCAGGCTCAACGAAGCCTTCGATGACTATCTCGGCATTGGCAGGAAAAGGCAGGCCGGTGAACTCCCCTTTCACAACCTTTATAGGCCAGCCACGATAAGCGCCCGCGATTTCATATTCACACACACCGTAAGGGATTTCGCTGCAGGCCATTAGGAAGGTCAAGGGATCGCTGCCAACCACGATGCAGACCGGCATGGGCTTCTTATATGACATATACTTGTCGCGGTGAATGCGCCCGTGCTTGCCGGGCGAGATGTAAAATCCAACCCGTTTTGCGTCGTGGATCATGACACGATAGGTGCCGACATTGATCCACCCCTCGTCGGGGTCAATTGTCACGTTGAAGCTGCCGGTGCCAATATACCGCCGGCCTTCGTCTCGGTCGTGCCAAATAGGCGTGGGGAACTTGGTTATGTCAATGTCGTCCTGTTTAATCACATTTTCAAGCACGGGCCCGTGTTTCACTACTTCATAGGGCATCGGGTTCTGTTCGGTTTTCCGAAATACCTGCAGGAACGCCTGGCTCAATTCGATCTTGTTGAGGTCGGCGGGAAAGCCGAGTGTCATGTTTTTGCGCTTTCCTCCAAAGAAATTGGTCAGCACCCGGTATCCTTCGGGCACGCCTGGAATCTTGTCAAATAGCGCGACGGGTGCGTTATCATCGTGCTGCAGTAACTCGGCGGCCATGCCGATCTGCTCTTCCCAGTTGTAGTCTTCTCCAACGCGCAGTTCGCCCAACTTGTCCGCCTCTGCGATCCATTCGCGCAAATCATCGTAAGTTACTTGAAATTTGACATTGTGGGAACTAAACTCATCCATGTAAAAACACCTCCTTCTTTTCCCTGCATTTAACTTCCTCAAATTCCGGTATAATTATTGCCTGATTTTGCTACCTCAAACCTTGCCAGGAAACGATGCTGGTCCAGCGTCAGAAAATAATGTATATTCAGAACATTACTTTCGCACTGCCCGAACACAATAATCCCAAAATTCCTTGATGTTCTTTGGGTAGAAGACCCCCTGGTTTCTTTTACGCAGCACTTCCTCTGTTTGACTCCAGCTTACTGAACCGACCTGGGAAGCTATCACTTGCAATTTCGCTGCCCTCTCCAAAAGGAGGGCATAAATTGTCGCTTCCTCAACCGATGTCCCGGTTACGATTACACCATGATTGTGCATGAGTAATGCGCGGTGACCATTTAAGCAGCGCGCCACGGCTTGACCCTGCTCAGGGGTGCGAATCAGAAGCGTGGTTTCAGTAAAAACCGGTATATCGGCAAAGAGAACCCCTTCATTACTGATAACCTTTATACCATCTCCAGTGGAACTGACGATTATGCTGTAGAACGGGTGGCTGTGGATGACACAGTTTACCTCAGAGTACATTTTATAGATTTCGGTATGTAAGGGATATTCTGAATGTCTTTCGGCTGAGCCCGCCAGTTTATTGCCTTCAAGGTCTATCAAGATAATGTCTTCTGCCGTAATCTCATCCAGGCCCCTACCACGAGGCTTCA
>CP070673.1:3515801-3519610 GCA_020351915.1 Deltaproteobacteria bacterium | reverse complement strand
TGGTGACGATATCCTCTTCCAAGGCCTGTTCTAACCATTCGAATAAGGCCTGCCTGATGTTTCTGGCCGTAGCATCTCGGTCGATCAGGAGGTTCACCCGTGAGGGAGCATATTTACCACCATTGAGTGAGATAAGCCATTCGTAGAAAGATTCGGCGTCAACAGAGGCATAGCGAAGTGAGGGTATGCGGGTGTCGTGATACTGGGAGATCCCTATGACAACCGCCCATCTCTGACCTAAGCCTATAGGAGGGGGAGCAGGCCTCTGAGCTTGGCTGACCGGTGGTGCTGCGGTAGGCGCCTGTTTGGGCTCAACGGGTTTGCCGCTTGCCAGGGCGGTAAACCTCATTTTACGGAGCATATCCGAGGCCAGTTTCCTTATGGTGTTGTTAGGGTCCTTATCGGCAATCTTTTCCAGGGATTGCAAAAAATCATGGCCAGTGTAGCCAATTTTCTCCAGAGCTAAGAGCGTTTCATTGCGTATGCCTGGGTCGGGATCCCTCAATGCCACTGTGAGCGCAGGCCCAACGAGTTCGGGGGCAGCCCCGATCTTTCCAATTGACTTGACTGCTGACTTGCGCGCCCTAGGATAGTTATCACCCAAAGCCTTAATCAGAGCAGGGACCGCCTCCCTTGCCTCAGGGCCTATCTGTCCTAAAGCCGAGCATGCTTGACGACGCACATCAGCGTCATGATCATCCAAAGTTTTGATTAGAGCAGGAACCGCCTCCCTTGCCTCAGGACCAAGCCGAGCCAGCTCGTTGGCTGCCCTAGCACGTACTGCCCCCTCTCTTTCACTCAGGGCTTCAACTAGTATGGAAACGAGCTCTTTTGGTTCTAATCCAAACCGTTTAATCGCCTTATGACGCGAATCATGACTAAATCTATCACTGTAATCGAGCTGAGCCCTTATCAATGCCAAAACAGCCTCCCTTGCTTGAGGCCTTACTTGAGGCCCAAGCAGTTCCAAGGCATAGGCCGCCCTGTCTCCCACATAGTCTTCAGGGTCACTTAGAGCCTTGATTAATGCGGAAATTACCTCTTGCGTTCCATGCCCGATCAGCCCCAGCGACTGAGCCGCATAGCTGCGCACTTCCTCATCGCTGTCGTCCAAAGCCCTTATCAATGCCGGAACGGCCGCCTTTGCTTCAGGCCCTATGTCTCCCAAAATAAAGGCTGCCCCGGTTCGTGCGTCAGGATTTCCATCACCTAAGGCAGTGATCAACACCGGTACGACTGAAGCTCTTTTCATCTCCTCGTGCGACTTGAAACCATACGACTCATACCAACGAGGAGAGCCGCAACCAGTAAACGTGAACAGGAGCAGCATCACCACCAGGACCATTGTAGGATTTCCAGCTGGAGCACTAATCCAATGCTTCCGATTCTCGATCATTGACTGTTCTCCATATCCATAAGGGTAAGAAGGGTCACGCCACAACAGGCCGTTGCCGAAATCCCTTTTCACTGGGTCTAAAACGTTTTTTGATAAATCTAAGGCTCGCTCCAGGCGATGTCAAAACTCGCCTTAATGGCTCAAACAGGTGACATCGCTTATCTTTCACTTCGCTAAGATTTCTTGGCAAAAAACGTTTTAATGACCGCTCAAAGGGATTACAGTTTGGCAACAGCCCGACAATATTTAACACGCCGTGCCTCTCGTTCATGCTGAGCTTCTGACAAAGGTTTTGACGGCCAGGACACGGTTTTGTCTCCTGGCAGGTATGAGGGTGGCGTGGTTGAGGAGGGAGACAACCCGCAAAGCAGGGAATCACACGCCAAGAGAGCAAGAGTTGTATCGCCTTCATAAAAGGCGGCTTCTGTTTCATGCAAAGACCAGGTTATCAATAAGGATGATCTTAACCTACTAGAAAGACGCGAGAAATTCAACCTTGAATTGCCGCGTGGATTCCGGAAACACCATACTCTATTTTAATTTTTGTTTGGGTTTTGGGCCTGGCTTTTACCTCCGCAGTATCCGTCCCACCGTCAAGAAAAAGAGCATGGTGCCCCTGGAATTATCACGATTTTGTGGCATGTGAATTGCATATTAAGAGCATAGGCCAGTTCGCTTTGCGATCAGCCTCGGTGAGGTTTGATCGCTGAAGTCCATGATTACAGGGGTGCGGCCTCTTATGGTTAGGATTCAGGGATACCTATGAGTAGGATCATTACCATTACAAGCGGAAAGGGAGGGGTGGGAAAAACAAATATCAGCCTGAATTTGGCTTTCCATTTGTCTACCCATGGCTACCGAGTCTGCCTCTTTGATGCGGACCTGGGTCTGGGCAATATTAATATCCTGTTGGGGCTACAGCCTGAGTACGATCTTTCCGACGTTATCCTAAACGGTCGAAATTTGGAAGATGTCATCATAAAGATTCAGGACAGAGTCCATATCTTGCCCGCAAGCTCAGGTTTGGAAGAGATGGCCAACCTTGAGGCTGACCAAACGAAAGCCCTAATCGGGTCCCTTTCAAAAATGAACAAATACGATTTCTTGCTTTTTGATACGTCTGCTGGCATCTCAAAAACTGTTATCTCCTTTTGCTTAGCTTCCTCAGAAGTTGTCCTTGTCATCACCCCCGAACCGACCTCTTTGACTGATTCCTTTGCCCTGTTGAAAATCCTGCGGCTGAACGGATTCACTGGCGAGGCAAAGGTGGTCATAAACCAGTGCAAGAATACAGACACTGCCACCCTAGTGTACAGAAAGTTCAAATCAGCGGCGGTGAAATATCTTGGCATAGATGTCTCAACCATAGGCATGATCTATCAGGATCCGAAAGTAGTTGAAGCTGTTAGGCAGCAAAGACCGTTTCTAACGCTGTACCCTGTCACCAACGCTTCCAAGTGCATCCGGCAAATGGGAGATCGCCTCTTGTCAGCTGGCGGAGATGAACTGAAAGAGGTCGATATGGTGAGCTTCTGGAGCAGCTGCCTACAACTGATCAAGAGTCCTGTGAGCTACCTGAGCAGCAAAAAAGAAAAAGAAAGCCACACCTCCGAGCCACTGTTGCAGCGCGCCGGAGAAGAAACTCAACGAACCCTCCAACAGGACCAAAAGGGGCATTTACCAGACAGCCCCCTCGAGTCAGCTGCGACGGAAAGGGACGTATCGGACGAAAAGTCGGCAGGAGCAATGAATCCCGAGCAGGCTCTCGTGCCGATTATGGAGAAACTGATTAGGAACATTTCCTCCCTTTCAAAAGAACTTCAACTTCTCCGTGGAACGATTGAAGGACATAAGAAGTCTTTGGGTCCCCAGTGAAATATGGTCCCCCCGGTCGAATAAGCTGCGCCCCAGAGGGATGGGCAAAGCGCAGAGGGCATGGAGCATAGGGCCCCAGTGGAGTAGGCTTTGCCCCAATGGAATAAGCTGCGCATTCCCTAGGACAAGCATTCCACCCCAGTTGAACACCCGGAGGGTACCCGGTTCAACGGGGCACCGCGCTACGCCATCTTCGACGGGCGGGGTGAAGATTGTCTTTTCTCTCCTGTCTACCATGCAAATCCTGTCTCATTCAAAATTCTAATCTTTTACTCTTGGTTCGTTTGCCATAGGCGGCACGGCCTTCCTTGACCTCAAAATGCCAAGATTGCCCTTGCAGATGTAAACATTGCATAATAGCTCCTGTTTGCTGACATTATATGTTGAAAGTTTTGGGTTGACGTTTATTCCAATTTGGAATATTTTAAATGAGAATAATACCTGGATCTCCATGAGCTTTAAGTTATCAGCGGAAAATGCCCTGCTCGGTATTCTCATGACCGGACCCAAACACGGCTATGAGTTGCATGGCTATGTT
>CP070673.1:3495905-3515701 GCA_020351915.1 Deltaproteobacteria bacterium | reverse complement strand
GGAATCGTAGATAATACCCGGATCATGCCCGGCGTTGACCCAGCGGAGGGATTTGTTTTGGGTGTCAATCTCACCATAAAACAAGGTCATGAATCGGCCCGTTTCCTCGACGTCATGGCTCAGCTGTCGGTTCACTGCTGACACAATGCGCGCAATGCTGCCTGACATGGAAGAGCGCTGCCGAAGAGAGGCACGGGCAGTGGTCATGAGCAGGGCCGCGGGGATGCCGTGCTCTGAGACATCACCCACCAGGACGCCAATCTTTCTTCGCCCGTATTTACCCCTGTACAGGAAATCGTAGTAGTCGCCCCCGGTCTCATCACAGTAAATGCTTTTTCCGGCAATATCTAATCCCTCGATTGTGGGATCAGTTCTTGGCAAAAGACTCTGTTGGACCTCCATGGCCAAATCTAACGCGTGCTTAAGCCTCATTCGCTCTTCAAAATGCTCCAGCAGTTTCTCTTGATCTTTTTCTAAGGCCAACCGTTGTTCCTCAATAATCTTTTTTTGACCTAATGTCTTTTCCCATATAGATACAAGAATATTTTTGCGTTTTGTCCAGACGACTTCATATTGACAACACTCATCACCATTAAGTTCACACAAGGTCTCTTTGGCCTCTGCAGTAGGTAAATTCAGCACACAGGGGGCTGCTGCTATGAGACCACGGGTCCACTCACAAATTTCTTTAATAGCCTTTACTTCCGTCATATGATAGGTGTTCAAAAGTGCTTTGTTCTTTGATCTTTCAACAATTTCTATTTTCATGTGCTTATTGAAATTTTCAATATACTTAGGTAAGCGATCATATATGGAGCCCGGGTCTATGAAGGATCTAGCCATGGCATAGAGGGCTCCAACTGTTCGGTTTTTTGCAGCCCAAATGCCCATCCTGTAGAATAATTCAGGGCCTTCATGAAATTTTGCAGTTATGTTTATGGAAAATTTGTAAACCTGACCAGAAGGCATCCAGTTCTCGACATCACACATATACTCTTCATCGTAACCCAATCCATCATAAAGTCCCTCAGTATTCCAACCTTGGGCCTTTATATAATCTATCCAAGTATTAGTGCAAAGGCATTTTGTGAGTGGTTCGTATTTGTTTTCAGCCATAGAACTTAGTTCGCTTCGCTCACAATTGGAATGTTGGCCTGCCCTGGTGCGACTTATCGAGTATAACTATCGGTTGCTGTAATAGCTCAACATACGTATCCAAGAAATTTCATCCTTTCATACCAGGTCTGGGCCAGGGAATACTGGAGTGATGGAATAAAAGGTTCTTAGGAAATGGGAAATTGGGATATTGAAGAATTCCTCTTGATAGTGAAGTCATTAAAAGACTATTCTTCCTTAAAAATCAACATTCCAATATTCCATCATTCCATTACCCCATGTACTAGGCATAAATATCAAGCCTTCTTAAACCTCAATATTTTCAATAAGTTGTAGAAATTCCGATACATTTAATTATCAGATTGGATAACTGGGTTTTTGAATACAGGTAATGAAATCGTAAAGGTTGTTCCTTCATTCACCTTCGATTCCACCTCCATTTGTCTACCATACAACAGAACTAACCTTTTCACGATTGCAGGACCAAGACCGGGCCCAGACGTGGGCTCCGTTGAAAGCAAAGGTTCAAAAATCTCTGGCAGATTTTTTTCAAGTATTCCAGTGGCAGTATCTATTTCTTAGCGTCCTCATCAGCCTGACCGGCTGCGATAGCCGCAGCTGCTCCGGCCTCGATTACTTTTTTTTCACCGATTCCGGGTTGTGACTTCTCCTTTTCCTGCCCGCCGCCGGAAGTTGCCTGATCCGTTTGTGGCGGGAGATAGACTGTGACGTCGCGATGGGCAAACTCGATACCGTTTTCTCTAAAGGCTTCTTGAAGGCGCTTGAATACCTCGCGTTGCACCCCAAACTGCTTGCCCGGGATGGTCTTAAACTTCACCCGCATGATCATGGCAGAGTCTTCCAGTTGCCTCACCCCCTGCGATTTAAGTGGGTCGAGGAGCACGGGTGCGATTTCCCCGTTTTTTTGAAGCTCTTTATTTATGTTTTTAACGATTTTTCTGACCTTGTCGATATCGGTGTCATAGCGCACACGGAACTCAAGTTTGGAAATGATATAGTCACGGCTGAAGTTTTTGATCGTACCCATATCGCCAAAGGGAATCGTGTCAACCATGCCCCGTGGCTCGCGAAGCTTGACCGAGCGCAAAGAGATCTGTTCCACCGTGCCCTTGGTGCCGGCACTTTCAATATAGTCACCGACCCGGAAAGCGTCGTCAATCAGGTAAAAAACACCCGAAAGAATGTCTCTTACCAGAGTCTGTGCGCCGAAGCCTATGGCCAGCCCGATTACCCCTGCACCTGCAATCAGAGGACCGATCTCCACACCGATGGATGAAAGGATGATAAGGCTGATGAGAACAAACAGCACCGAAAGGATAAATTTCCGCAAGAGCACCAGCAATGTACCAACCCGGGAACCGCCGCTGCCGCCTTCTTCCAGCTCTGCATCTTCATCAGGCATTTCCTCCCTGAGTTTTCTGTCAATGCGAACTTTGATATATTGCCAGGCAACAAAGCCGAGCAGCAGCAACACCAGGATTTTCAGGGCGGTTGATGTAAAAAGCCTTCCGACGGGCAGGTCTATACCCCACAATCTGAGAATCACAAAGAACATTAGCGCCACCAAGAGAATACGAAGGACACGTTTCATCAACGGTAAATGTTGCTGTACGTAAGATTTTCTGTCCGCTTTCTGATTGCCTGTCTTCTCTAACTGAGTGGCCTCGGGATCACCCATGGTTTCAGGGCTGGCGCTGCCCGGCGGGATAAAGCGTGAAGGGGATACGCCGGATGCGATGTTCAGCAGGCGTTCTACCCACTGGCCAAGACCGATGAAAAGCGGGATTACGAAAAGGCTGATAAGGAGCGAGACTATCGCGCCTTTCCCTTCAGCCAGTCCTCTGATGAACCAAAAGACGCCCATGCCAATCACGTAAAGCACGGCAAAAAAGTGCCAGCTTTTGGCTATTCTGGCGCGCAGAGAAGTTTTGGCTTCATCCCCCGCAGGATCGCCCGACCAGATTGCCTGTGCCACTCTCCGCCGGCTGCGCCAGATCATCACCACCAGCAAAAGGCTGACGCTGAGACCCGACATACTGTACATCACAAGAAACAGTTCTTGGCTGATTCCGGCACCCTGGAAAATATAGCTTAATGTGCCGATTACCATCGCCGTTGCGCCGATTCCGATGAACCATCGATAAAGAAATTTTGAATCTGTGTCTTGCAGGGGAAGTAAGCGCAATGTAGGCGCCGCAGGTGATAAAATGAAGTTGGCGGCCAAGATAAGAGATCTGAGGTAATAGCTAAAAAGAATTACGGCGGAGACAACTGCAAATCCGGCATCGCCTTCATCATAGAAAAAGGCAAATAGCACAAAGCTTGTCAGCATAAACGTGCCGAGGCCCAACAAATCCAAAAGGAGGCGCGAGACAACTCGCCCCAGGAATTGCAGACGTCCAGATAACGCCGTATCCAATAGCTGACGCCGCAGGTCCTCGGTAGCTCGTCGGACCACCCACTCCATAGCCAGTCCACAGAAAATCAGCACGACCACAATAAAAAGAGTCAGCATAAGGTGACCAAAGCCCTTGCCCTGATTTAGATTCGCCAATGCCGCTGTCCATTCACGGGAATCGAATGTGGATTCCGTAAAAAAAGAATGAATCTGTTCTAGAACGTGAGAAACTGCCTGTTCGGCCTTATAGAAAAGTGTAATAGCATCCTCCCCGCTTCTGTAACTTTCATCATACAAGTCGTTATCCTTCTCCGCCCGTGTTGCAAACTTTTTCTCGAACTTCTGTCTGACTTCACCTTCAGGTAGAGCTGCAGCGATGGAATCAATCTCATCCTGACTGAGTTGGACGGTAACTTGGCCGCCGGGAGAATCTTTGGCATCATCTTTCTGGGCGGTCTTTTGGTTTCCAACCGTTTTGGACATCAGCGGAGATGCGGCCTCGATGGGTTGGCCCGCGAATAAAAGACCCAAAACTAGTATCACCAAAATCAGCTTTGATATCAAAGCATAGCGCGACATTGTTTTCCTCCTATGCTCGTTATTAGTATCAAGATTTCATGCTGTCGATTATGGTCTGGTGCAGACCTTTGGCCTCCAGGGTCTCGATGGATTTTTCCATTGCCGGCATGGTGGTGGTCAACAGCAAATTTGGCCATCTCCCCGTGTATGAGCATAGCACATCGAATAGCCCTTTGAGGGGCATCTTGCAAGGCTGTGGGTGCACCAAAAAGGGATGATAAGAATTCCCTTTATTGAATGGGAAGTGTAGGGTGAAATAGCGTTTTGTGTCAAGGCAAAAGGGGCAGCTCGCCCATGGCGAACCTCTGTCCCCAGAGCCAGAGCTTCACCAGGCACGTCTCCCTCCCCTGCTGTCCAGATAGCTACCGAGATGAACCTGACAAGTTCTCGGACGGAACTCTCATCCACTGGCACCTTACGCCTTCGTGGCCCACCAATATGTAGTGTTTTCCAACATTGGTATTCTTCAAATACCTGCCGGATAATTCCGGCTACCTAGCTGGTGACAAAGGGCCTTTTTGCCATACCTTCGATTGGCTATGTGCTTAGCCTCCTCCATCGTAAGTATGGTTATAAGCACTACTGTTCAACCTTCATGACCACTAACGTAAGGTCGTCTTCTTTTTTGAGCGGGTAGCTGAACTGTTCTACCTCGTTGATCACAGTGTCCAAAATCTCTTTTGCCGACTCGTTCGCATGAAGGTGGATCACCTCTCTTAACTTGTCTTTTCCAAACATCTTGCCGTTCTGGTTGTGGGCCTCCCAGATGCCGTCTGTGCCGATCACGATGATCTGCCCCGGGGTAATTTCCCGTTGCGATTCTGTGTACTCGGAGTCGTAAAAAACTCCCAAGGGCAAGCCCCGCCCGGTTAGTTCGCCAAAGGAATCGGCAATAGGGTTGTAGATAATAGCCGGATCATGGCCGGCGTTCACCCACCGGATGCATTTGTTGTGCACCTCGATCATGCTATAAAACAGGGTCATAAAATGGCCCGTTTCCTTGACGTCCTGGGAAAGGTGCCGGTTCACGTCGGAGACCATGCCCACGATGTTGTCTGAATGGTGAGCGTGATGCCGGAGAGTGGCCCGGACCGCTATCATGAGCAGGGCTGACGGGATGCCGTGGTCCGAGACATCGCCAACAACCACGCCGATTTTCCGGTGCCCGTTTTCGCCCATGTACAGATAATCGAAGTAATCACCTCCGGTCTCATCACAGTAGATGCTTGTGCCTGCAATATCTAATCCCTCTATTTTCGGGTCTGCTTTTGGCAGAAGATTCTGCTGGATTTCCATGGCCAGGTCCAGTGAACGGCGCATCTGGTCACGTTCCTTGAGCCCCCCGGTCATTTCGTTAATCACGTCGCCTGTGTAGCCTATTTCATCATTGGAGGTTACCCGTACTTTTCTATCAAAGTGACCGTGCCGGACTCCTCGCAACACCCGGATAATTTCCTGCAAGGGTCTTGTCAGGTTCATGCTTACTAAAAGGGTCAGCCACATGCCAACACAGATGAAGAGAAATGCGTTAATGGTGATATCTAAACGCAATTGTCCTAGAACCTCAGCGGGGTCAATATTGGCGTAAGCTGTTCTTCGCATTGCACTAAGAATGGCAATAAATGGGACCAAATTGCATGCAAAAAAGAGCGCACCAAGTCGCGTGCGGATGCGGATGTGCACGGTTTTAGGAGTTGCATAGAGACCTCCATCGGGGAAAAAGTAGGGTGCAAGCCTCTTTTGCAGAACGTGCTCCAGCACGAAAAAAGCGACAGTTGTGGTAATCAAGCCAGTGGTAAAGCTCGTGAGAAAGGCACTTATTGCAATTTGTTTAGTAGCGAATGCCCGCCAAGACAGCAACGAATAAAGCACTGCGGCAATGGCCCATATGGCAAAATCCAGAGAAATCAGAAAGAAAGGCTCGTTGAGCAGTCTTTGCCGTACCTTGATCTCAGGTTCCGGTGGTATCCCTGTTTCCCCGTATCTGATATTCAGGTACCGTCGAATGGGTCGCTCGTAAAGAACCGTTATCACTAGGGGCAGCATAAAAGAACAGGGCACAAAAATTATACTAATGCTCCGAAAAAACTGCGCGATCTCAAGTGGTAGCCAAGGAGTGGCACCGTGGGTCAAAAAAAGGACGGCAGACACACCGATCACGTTGGAGATGAAATTAGCAAAGAGCATCTCGTTTTTGAGATGAAAAACAGTGAACTTCGTCATTGCTCCTAACTCCTATTGATTGGAATTGGCGTTACGGCAAAAAACAAGAGACCGTGTCTTATTCTCTGCTTTGACTAATGGAGTATAGAGAAAGGAGACATGAGTGTCAAACGAGAATGGTTCTCAAAATATAATGATTCAAGCCCTGGGTCGGCCGTGGCCCCTGGGATTCCTTGGAAAATTGGCCTTGGTGCAGAACTGGGCTTACTTCATAGAGGTCAGGGCCATATGTCTAAACGGGGTTGCGCCATGATGAGGAAACGCTTGTTTTGCGCAACCATCAATATGGTCCGATCCAGCGGAATAATGCATCAGGGGTATCACCAGATGGTAGAGCGGGGCATGCCCCAAATGAAGGTATTGATTGCCATAGGTCTAAAGCTTCTGAGGCTTGTCTTTGCCCTTGTTCGTGACAATGCCCTGTATGAAGAGAATTATGGCAAAATACAGTATAAGCTAGCCGCTTAGGTGGAGGCGGGGAAAGCAATCCCTGTGCGGCCTTATGCCCATGGCACATTTATGTGCCTCGGGCACATTCAAATCCCACACCGCCCACCATGGAAAATTAGAGGGTTACCGGGATTGCCGGTAACCCTCTTTTTTTTCTACTACCAGTACTACTGCTGCAGTATCTCTGGAATTGAACTGGTCTAAAGTTATGATTTCCTTGGTAGAAGCCTTGAAAAAAAGGCAGCCAGTAGTTATTTTCTCCTTATAGACAATCATGCCGCGTTAACCGAACCAAACAAGGTAAAATATCATGAACCGGAATAGAAATTTATATATGCCCATGATAGGTGTAGTATTGGTTTTTTTTATCTCTGGATGTGCATTGTACACACGCTACGGAAAAATTAGACCCCAACCCTGGCGTGGTGAGCGGATAACTATTCATGAGTTGCAGAAGAATTGGGAAGACTATACCATTCACTATGCTGGGCTGTCTGTTGGTACTGTCGCTGGGATCATGTTTGATCCCAAGAATGACGAGAGAAGCCTAACGGGCGATAGATGGATCAAGGTCGAGGATCAGCAAACATTGTCAGAACTCATCGGTTGGATGAAAACCTACTACGCGTACAACCCGCAGATCTATAGGATCCTGGGTCCAGATAACCAGTTCTACGGCTACCTGTATTATCCCCATGCGCATAATGAGAACGCGGTCGTAAAGGTTGTCGATGACACGACGATGTATGTGTATGGTTTGGAATCGCCGACATATTTCGACGACTTTCCTTACAGAAAAAGGTAAGACTCTCGGCAACGCTTGAATGGCAGGGGAGAGTTGCCAGCAGCCGCTCTATCAACCCCAACGAAGGCGACTTCATATCTTAGAATCGCCAATCTATTGACACAGCAGGGCTATTGTCGTATATTGCAAGCCAATAGCTTCAGCCAAAAAAGGTTATCATTATTTTTCTGCAGATACAGAGGGGGGATGCAACATTTTCCTCCGCAGGGTTGAGGTAAGTTACCAAACTATTTCATAGGAGGCCTCAAAAAGGAGGGGATGATGAGAAGAAAAAGGGCATTTGCCGCAGTTTTTCTCCTGAGCTTATTCTTGCTGTCCTGTGCCACGACTCATCAGGTTACCACGGAGGTCATTCCGGACAATGCACGGATTGTCAGGCTATACGTTCCTGCATGTACCTGAGCCGGTACCGAAGCACAGATCCGTGAGATCCTGATGAATATCGATGGGGTATACGATGTAAGAGGTGATACGCTGAATCAGTACGTAACGGTAAGCTTTGATCCTGAAAAAACTAACGTAGCGGCGTTTGCTAAGGCCCTCGAATCAGAGGAGTTTTTTGTTAAAGGGCCCCCTGTGTTTATAAAGTGATCTTGTTAGGGGTAAGTTCGCGTATTTGATAGACCCTTAATTAGAGGCTAAGAATTCAGTAGGGCCTCATCAATTAGCGGTTAACTCAAAAAGGGAGAGAAGATCTCCCTTTCTGTTTTTGCAGCAATGTTACCGTGCAGTTTCACCGGCCTCGTTTTTCCACCCTAATCCTTAGTTCCTTCCCAGATCAGAGGAATTTGCATTGAAAATTTTGTCGAGTATGATAGAGTCTTAACAGGCTGTTGCCGAAATCCCTTTTCACTGAGACTAAAACGTTTTTTGACAAATCTAAGGCTCGCTCCAGGCGATGTCAAAACTCGCCTTTAGGGCTCAAACAGTTGACATCGCTTATCTTCCACTTCGCCAAGATTTCTTGGCAAAAAACGTTTTTGTGACCGCTCAAAGGGATTTCCGTTTGGGCAACAGCCTGCTGAAATCAAACTTAGGTTAAGGGGGAGAGAGTTATGGCGAGTTTAAACAAGGTAATGCTCATAGGTAACCTCGGTGCCGATCCAGAGATACGCTATACACCCAGCGGTGCGGCTGTTGCTAACTTTAACAGGGCCACCAGAGAACAATGGACGAACAAAGAAGGGGAAAAACAGGATAAGACTGAATGGCACAGGATCGTGGCCTGGAGGAGGCTGGGAGAAATCTGTGGCGAATACCTGCATAAAGGAAGCCTTGTTTACATAGAAGGAAGGCTACAGACACGGAGTTGGGAGGATCGGGATGGGAACAAACGGTACACCACAGAGATTATTGCACTAGGAATGCAGATGCTGGATAGAGCAGGTAAGTCTGGAGAAGCTGTATCGGCCGAGGAACGCTTTCCAACTGAAGAGCCTGTGGACGTACCTGATGACGATATCCCATTTTAGGGAATCTGCTGGGGCCAGATTACTGATCAGGCTTGTCGATTTTCTCCTTGTCATCACCCGTATCGGGAGGTAACTCTTCAGGCTTTTCGGAAGTGGCTTGCTTAAAGTTTCTTATCCCCTGACCGAGGCCTTTGCCGATCTGGGGGAGTTTACTGGCTCCGAAGATTACCAAAACAATAACCAGAATGATGAGCAATTCTGGCATACCGAGACCAAACATGTATACACCTCTTTATGTATGAACCTCTATAGCATTTATACTCGTTCTCTTTTCCCAAGTCAACTAATCTTTGTAATACTGAAAGTATCAAATAGTTTCCAATATCGGGATGGTCATGAGGTCTTTTCTGTTGTGACCATCCTACACCCTTCTCGGTTATGTCCAATGCAAATAGTAAAATGCTCTGCTTAGTAAGTGGATTGGGATCATGCACCCTTGAAGACCTGCTGTGCTGTTTTTCCCAACTGGCCGAGATTGAGCACCACGCTTATGCCATGAGATTTCAGGGCCTTTATCTTATCCTCAGCCCTTCCCTTGCCGCCTGAGATGATGGCACCAGCATGACCCATCCGTCTACCGGGAGGGGCCGTCTGCCCAGCAATAAAGGCCACGACCGGTTTGTTAAATTCTCTGTCTATATACTCTGCTGCCTCTTCCTCAGCCGTTCCTCCGATCTCCCCGATGATGACGACACCGTCTGTTTCACTATCTTCTTTAAACCTTTCTAGGTGATCCACAAAGGAGGCACCGACTATTGGGTCACCACCTAAACCGATACAGGTAGATTGTCCCAATCCAACCCGCGTCAATTGATCTACTACCTCATAGGTCAGGGTTCCACTCCTGGAAATCACCCCGATACCTCCCTGTTTGTGAACATGAGCCGGCATGATCCCCACCTTTGTCTTTCCGGGTGAGATAATCCCCGGAGTATTTGGGCCGATCAGCACCGCGCCGCATCTTCTAATAAAACGAACGGTCTTAATCATGTCCAGGGTGGGAATCCCTTCGGTAATACAGACAATGACCTCTATACCTGCATCTGCGGCATCGATCATGGCATCAAAGGCAAAGGGAGGTGGCACAAAGATGCAGGTGGCATTGGCGCCATGATTATCAACCGCATCTTTTACTCTATTGAGTACCGGTATACCCTCGACAGCTCCTCCACCTTTGCCCGGTGTTACACCAGCTACAATATTGGTGCCGTAAGCCTTCATCTGTTGTGTGTGGAATGTTCCCTCTTTACCGGTGATACCTTGCACAACTACCTTTGTATTCCCATCAACCAGGATACCCATGCAATAACTCCATTTTTTTGCCACAAAGACACAAAGTCACGAAGATTATTTTTAATCGCTGATATAATGATCTATACATTGCAATGAAATCTTACCCTATTCATAGAGGAATATGACTTATTCTTTTCCTTTGTGCCTTAGTGACTTTGTGGCTGAAAAGTTACATGACAACTGGTTAGCTCACTTGTTCCGCCACCATTTTGGCGGCTTCTTCCATATCCTGAGCCACTGAAAAATCCAGATCTGAATTTTGTAGGATCGCCCTCCCCTCCTCAACATTGGTTCCTTCTAACCTGACGATGAGGGGAACATTTATTTCAACCTCTTTTGCAGCCTTTACCACACCTCTGGCCAGAACGTCACATCTCATAATGCCACCAAATATATTGATGAGGATTGCCTTGACCCTCTTGTCGCTCAGGATAATCTTTATCCCGTTGGTAACCATTTCCTCACTGGCGCCGCCCCCAACGTCAAGGAAATTGGCTGGTTCAGCACCGGCCAGCTTAATCACATCCATAGTCGCCATTGCTAAACCGGCCCCATTTACCATGGCACCAACATTGCCATCCAATCTAATATAGTTGAGATTATGTTCGGAAGCTCTTGCCTCCAACTCATCCATTTCATACGGATCATGGAGCTGGGCAATCTCCTTTTGCCTGAATAATGCATTATCATCAAAGTTGATCTTGGCATCCAATGCCACGATTTTTCCTGATTTGGTGATGACTAATGGATTGATCTCAACCAATGAACAGTCCTTAGAGATAAATAATGCATAGAGTTTGGTCATTATTGTTGATAACTCTTGCAGAACACTTTTATCCGGCAATGGTTCAAGCACATAGAAAAAATTTCTGGTCTGGTACGGCATCAATCCATGGGCAATATCAATGTTTTCAATCAAGACGAGCTCTGGATGCTGGGCCGAGACCTCCTCAATTTCCATTCCTCCTGCCTGACTGAATATCATTGCAGGGCATTCAAGTTTCCGATCAATAACAATCCCGAGGTAGAACTCCTTATCAATATCAAGCCCTTCCTCTATTAATAATTGGTGCACCTTTTGACCAGAGGCGCCGGTCTGAGGTGTGATAAGGGGATGCGAGAGAATCTCATCAGCTGCCTTCTCCACCTCCTCAAAACTATTCGCCAACCGCACGCCACCGCCTTTTCCACGCCCGCCAGCATGAATCTGGGCCTTGACTACCCAGGGAGGCCCGGGCACACTCTTTGCACAATCAACCGCCTGACTTGGTGTGGTAGCTACCGTGCCAGACGGAACTGGTATCCCAAAATCGCGAAAGAGCTCCTTTGCCTGAAACTCATGAATCTTCATAATCATTCACTCCATGTATCATAGTCTCATGCAAGCCTAGCATTGTAACCACGATCTTATTATCTTTTGGCGCTAAAATGTCAAGGCTAAAGGCAGAAATCAGAGCTTTTCATGATCTCCTAAGAATGGCGGTCTTCGGATGGCTCACGGAAGGTGAATGAACGTTGAGGCTTGTTAACTTGGTAGGTATGAGAGGTACGTACTACCGGGAGCATCAAATAGTTTGCAATATTGGGTGGGGCATGAGGTCTTTTCTGGTGTGACCATCCTACACCCTTCTCGGTTATGTCCAATGCAAACACCTTATGTCTTTGTGGCCCTCAGTGTTTGAAAGACTCCTTTATCTCTTCTTTCAATACCTTTCCCATTCTGTTCTTGGGCAGCTCTTTTCGAAACACGATCTCTTTGGGACATTTCCAGTTGTGAAGGTGTTCCCTGCAAAACCTTTGAATCTCCTCTGCTTTGACCTGAGCTCCAGGCTTGGTAACAACAGCGGCTGCAACCTTTTCTCCCCATTTTTCATCGGGGACACCTACAACCGAAGATTCGGCCACACCCTTAATCTGGTTTATGATCGTTTCAACCTCCTTGGGAGAGATATTTTCCCCTCCCGAGATGATAATATGTTTAAGGCGATCTGTCAGATAGTAGTAACCATCCTCGTCGACTCTTCCCAGGTCACCGGTTCTGAACCAGCCTTTTTCAAATGCCTTTGCTGTCTCATCAGGCTTTCGCCAGTAACCTGGGGTAACTGCAGGACCCTTGATCCAGATCTCCCCTGTTTGACCAGGAACCACATCCGTGAATGTCTCAGGATCTACTATTCTCACCTGAAGCTCGGGCAGGGGTAATCCAATTGAACCAGGCTTTCTCACCCCCTTTAGGGGATTGGAAAAATTCATCCCCGTCTCTGACATACCCTCCCGCTCCACCGGTTCTTTGCCAAATACCCTCTCTACCCGTTCAAAATCCTTGACGAGAAGTGGCGCTGACCCAGAAGCCCATAACCGGATATGCTCAAAGTCCAGCTTTCTATCTTCCACATAGTCCATCAATTTACCATACATAGCGGGAACGCCCATAAACACCGTGCACGCGTATTCTCCCTCTCTTCTGGCCAATACTTCTATCACCTTTTCGGGTGAAAAGCTGTCAAGTAAAAGCACATGGGAGCCTGCCACTAAGGCGGTGTGCAAGGCAAAACACAGGCCATGTACATGAAACAAAGGCAGCGCATGACAGAGAACGTCAGATTCCCTTATTTCCCAGATGTTGATTATATTTCCTGCATCGTGGACCAGATTTCTGTGCGTAAGCAGAGCCCCTTTTGGTTTTCCTGTAGTTCCTGAGGTGTAGATGATAACCCCGACATCCTCTGGTTCGATGCCTACCGAGGGCACAGTATCTGAGGCGGAGCGGAAAAAATCAAGGTCCTGGTAAGGCCTTTCAGTACCGATCACTACAATATTTAGATTGGAATCTATGCTCCGCATTATTGTCTCCTGCTCAGATCCTGCTACCACTAATTTCGCTTCAGTATCCTCATGTAGATAATCCATTTCCGACTGCTTAAACCCCGGATTCAGGGGAACCCCAATGGCTCCTATCTTTTGAAGTGCAAGGTGGGCTATGATGAAACCCAGAGACTTCGGGAGGTACAGAATTACCCTGTCCCCTTTACCTACCCCCATTTCCAGGAAGGCGTTGGCCATCCGACTAGAATCCTGGTCCAATTCTCGATAAGAGAGCTCTGTCTCTACTACACCTCTCCGGAGAAAGCTTATCGCCTTCTTATCTCCATGGATTAAGAAACTATCTGAAAAACAATCCCTTAAAGAGTCTGCTCCCAAACTAAACTCCATTCCTTATACGTGGCCATGATTGCCAGCCCTTAATGCCCTTAAACGCCTATTCATTTAACTCCGAAAAGTACCAGTGGGGACCCAAGGGTTGCTGATATTTTTTTTGCTCACCACGGAGGCACGGAGAGTACAGAGGGAACTTTCTTTTTTGCCCGATCCCGCCAGGCGGGACGATCGGGCAAAAGAACGCAGCCCTCCGGGCACCGTATCTTCACCTAAAGGCCACATCCGGCAATCACCATGGACTGAAGTGCCTTTCGCCGAAGGCGATGGCATTTTTCCCTGGCCGTCGTCTCCCGGCCAGGGAAATAATAATCTCCTCTGTGACCTCTGTGTCTGGTTTATTGTTGTCAATATTTTTTATTAATTGATCTATACAGCCTTAGTGAATGTCACCTAGCCCAATCCTGGTATTTGAGAGTCTCAACTGAGCTCTGATCTTGCTTTATTGGGACTTAGGGACGACGGGGAGTTATAAACGCTCAGCGAGAAGGTCGATATGATCGCCTTAATGACGCAAGATGATAATCTCCCCGCCTTCACCTAAGCGGCTAACTTAAAATGATGTATATTGCTATAATTCTCTACATACACCGTATTATCACGGGCAAGTGCAAAGATAAGCATAAGAAGCTTTCTGGATATGGCAACCAATGCCTTCATCTTTGGCATTCCCCTTTCCAGCATCTCCTGATACCGTTCGTGCATGATTCCATTGGATTTCACCACATTGATGGCTGCAAAGAACAACAGCTTCCTCATCAAAGATCTACCACGTTTAGAGATGCGGCGTTTGCCTCTGTGTTTACCGGAGCTGACTTCAAAGAGGTCAAGGCCAGCCAGTTTCATCATCTCAGAGATCGTGTGAAACTTCTTAAAATCGCCCACTTCACCAGTCAAACCGGCAACAGTTACTCTGCCAATACCCTTTATGGAAAGGAGGCAGTAGCTATAAGGAATCTTTTCCAAATACTCTTCCATCTTCTTTTCCAAACTGGCAATAAACTTGTTATCAGCGCTTGTTTGGGAAATAAGATATTCTATCTCCAAGAGAATACTTCGTTTCCCCTCATTCACACCAACGGATCTCTGGGCCGCATTAAAAAGTTCTTCTGCCCTTTGCCACCCCAATTTACCCCGACTAATCTCTTTGATAATTGTTGCCAAAAATTCAACTCCCAATGCCACAATACTCTCAGAAGTAGGATATGTTTTGATCAGATACGAGGCAGTCTTTGTGGATATGTCTTTCATAATAGTCAAGAATTCAGGAAAGATAACAAAAATCAGATCCTGGAGCTGATTAATGGCAGCTGTGCGCCTTTTCAATGCTCGCTCTCTTGCATGGGTGAGTTTCCGCAACTGAGCAGCCGGCCCCTCAGGCACAACCAGAGTCAACGCATGGCCAAGGGAGATAACATCAGCGATCACCCGGGGATCCTTCTTATCGGTTTTGTTCGGAGAATTTCCCGTCAGCTCTTTAAGCCTTTTGCTGTGCATGGGATTGATCTGAACCAGCCGTACAGGTTTTTTTCTCAGATAATGGAAAAGAGGCTCTGCATAAGAACCGGTAGACTCAAAGCCAACCACAATGTCCTCAAGCTCATGCTCTCTCTTAAATTGACAGAGTTTTATCCAAAATGCATCAAAATCCTTTCTGAAATTGTAAAAAGGAAATGGCTTCGTATCCTTACCGTTGGGTGCTCTAAGATAAGCGTAGTGAGCTGCTTTTCCGATATCCAAGGCTGCGATCATTGTTTTTTTGTTGATAATTTTAATTTTTTTGGTTTTAGTAGGTCTCATGGCTATGCTCCTTTCTTGATTTTTGCTAACCAGCTTGCTACTGGCTAAAATCAAGATGAGTATAGCCTTTGGTATTTATTTGCAAGGCTTACTACAATATAGCAAGCTCAGTGGTGAAAAAAAGGAGAGATTTTACCTATTATTTTAAGCGACGGACAACGGACATTAATTATATCTCAAATTCTGCCAGAATAAAGGTGTGGTCAGAAGGTTTTTCTAATTGCCTTGGCGCGACATCTATCCATGACCGTTTGGATTTTTTTGCAAGGCATTGTGTAGCCCAGATATGGTCTACCCTCCACCCAAGGCCCCGGCGGAATGCATAAGGAACCCGGTAATCCCAAAAGGTGTACGCCTTCTCTTTGGGGTGGTGCTTGCGAAATACATCTACAAAGCCCCAGGACCTAACAGCTGCAAGGGCTTTGTGCTCATCAGGATGAAAGCAGATGCTCCCCAAGAGCTTATCAGGATCGTACACATCTATCGGTTCCGGAGCTACATTAAAATCCCCTAACCATACCAGGGGTTCACTCGGTTGAAAGTGTGTTGAAAAATAATCGTGGAGACGGTGAAACCACTCGAGTTTGTATTGAAATCTCTCTGAATCAGGTGCAGTTCCCTGGGGTACGTAAGTATTAACGATGGGAATACCATCAATAAACACGGTTATCATCCTGGGCTCTTCTTTTGCGTCCCCATCGCCGAAGCCAAAGGATACGGATGTTGGTGGAGCTTTGCTGAGTATGGCAACACCATTAAAAGACTTCTGTCCCCGAAAGGTACAATGGTAGGCTGAATCTTCAAAGGGTTCCCTGGGAAAGTCCTGATCCTGTACCTTTGTTTCCTGGATACACAATACATCCGGCCTTTCCGTCTCTAACCATTCTTTTATGATAGAAAGGCGGGCCCGTATTCCATTGGTATTGAAACTGGCAATTTTCATCTCAACAATGCCTTTAGATCAGTCAACTATACTTAGGAAAACCGTCCTCCAGGGATGTGCAGGTCATCTTGATTCTGACTCTGACAGATGATCCCCACCAACTCCCCCTTTTTATCCACAACGGGGATGCCATTAATGCCTTTTTCAAGAAGAAGCTTTGCGGCATGCGCAATCTCCGTATTGGGTGATACGGTGATAAGATCTCTGGTCATGATATTTTTTACCGTCAGCATGGCACTACCTTGTTTTCAGTTTTGTTGAAGATTTGATCTTGTAACAAGAACGATATCAAAATTTAGGGGTCAAGACCAAATCTTTTTGGTCAAAAAAGCAAAAGCAAGGACGGTTTCTGATAGTGCTAAGTCTGTAGATGAGGACTGATAACCTGAAAATTCATGGTTTTGCATTTTGATACAATAGCAGCTATCTACACTTCGGTCCTCGATTATTTGAAACGAAAACAAACAGAATACCTAAAAGCAATCGGGTGATGAATTCATCTTGAAATATCCAATTCCAAGAAGAATTCGGTAGCTCATCTAAACAGATTTTTTGCTCATGCTTCTGACTTTTCGTCTTGCGGTATAACATTTACAGCTCATCCTGACATCCTCATTTGGCTCCAGATTATTCCACAATACTCTCACAAAATCTGGACCAGTTGAACAATCACTACAACCTCCTCCAGTGCCAATGGCACACCTGTCATCCATCCAATACCTAGGGGATTTTTTGCGTAACAATTCAGCCTTGATTTCTTTTGATTCTTCTTTTTGCGTTATTATCATATCTATACTATTTTATCATGTGCCAGTGGAAGAGCGTTTAAGTGACTGATATATGAAGGCCGTATTTTGACAAGCATGGGAAAATGTTACGCAAACAACATAACAGAAAGATGAAAAAGAGCAGGATGGGTAAAGAGGATATTGACTTACGTTTAAGAGTGGCAGTGCAAAAGGGATTTATCGCGAAATATAAGATTCTTAAAGCGTCGGAGATTCAGTTAAATGAAGATTTTTCAATTGGAAAGCATAGAGTCATCGGCAGAATATTGTTAGATGAGGGACTAATCACCCGTACACAATTTGATGAAGTGCTCGATATCCTTTTAACAACCAGAGAGAATGGTACAGATAAAAAGAAAGACCCTGTGAATTATCGACCCAAAAAACTCAGGGGCGAAAATTGTTTGTGAAAATCTTCTCCTAGCGCAGCATAGAAGGTTTCTCCAGACTCACCCACATCTTTGCCTCGCAAAAACCTCTTTTCTGTAGTGACAGTTTGTTGAAATTCCGGTATAGATATTCAAGATAAAAAAGGAGCTCAGAATGAATATCTATGCCGGCAATTTGTCGTACGAGGCCACCGAAGAGGATCTGCAACAGGCTTTTGAAGCCTTTGGACAGGTCGAATCCGCCAAAATCATTAAGGATAAGTACAGTGGAGAATCAAAAGGATTCGGTTTTGTGGAGATGCCTGCCAAAGCTGAGGCCCAATCCGCGATCCAAGGCCTGAACGGCAAAGAGCTGAAGGGGCGAATGCTTAAGGTTAGTGAGGCTCGCCCTCGCTCCGAAAGACATCGAAGTGGAGGAAGGCGAGGTGGTAGGCAGCGCTTCTGGTAGGCTGCACGCAGAGAAAATAGGGCAATAGTGGAGCTTACCTGCTCACCAAAATGGATACAGTAGATCCTTTTTATCCCATGAGCAGAAAGGAAAAGAATAGATAGCCTAAGAGTCTCTGGGGCAAGAGCATTCATGGAGAGAGATCACTATCAGAGGATAGAAGCGACAGCGTCAGACATGAGGCTGTTGGCCGTTACTACAGTTACAGGAAAGAACCGGGTGTTAGTGAGACTTCCATCAATGCAAAATTGACGTGACGTGATGGCGAAATCAAACACGGAGGTGAGCTTGGATGAAAGATTTGATTGCACACATAGCGAAGGCGCTCGTGGACAAGCCAGAGGAAGTCGTGGTCACAGAAATAGAGGGACACCATACCTCTGTGATTGAGCTGAAAGTGGCCAAGGAAGATCTTGGAAAAGTGATCGGCAGGCAAGGGCATACGGCGCAAGCCATCAGAACAATACTGAATGCAGGCTCCAAAAAAATAGGCAAACGATTCATTTTGGAGCTTATTGAATAAACTTGGCTAGGTTTCGTCCGCCAGTGTCCTTCCGATGGATATGCACGGGTATTTGCCGTCGGGTCTCTCCGATTCGCTGGACTAAAAAACAATCTTGAGAAGCATTACATATTGTGTCGCAGCCATTCGGTGGAAAAGTATATTCTGCTGAGACTGTCGAAGAACCCTAAACTGTAAACCCATCGGCTTGTAGGCACTTGATTTTATTAGATGCGAATTTCTCAAAAACGTAGAAATTGGACTTTTTCGACTCCTATATATGTAATCTTCAACAAAAATTCGCTGATCGTGGGTTTCGGCTTAATTAAGGATGCCACCTTCATCCCCATTTTTGACAGACAGGGAGAATCACATGAAACCTGAGACGGAGGTAAAAACCTCACTTAACGCTTTATATGGCGCAGTATTTAGTGAACGCACCCATCAGTCAGTGACCTCCGGCATAGCCGGGGGCTTGAATTGTGAACCGCTCAAAGCGGTTATAAAACCATGCGCCACCTAAAGGTGGCAATCCTAAAACATGTTCAGTTGGGCGAGCTTTTTATCGAATGCTTCCTGTTTTCTGATGTATTGACGGACTTTCTCTTCATCTCGACCTGCTGTGGATACATAATAACCTCTGGCCCAAAAGTGCTCACCAGTGAAATTGCTACTTCGGCCAGTATATTGTCTTGCACTGTGAATCGCGCTCTTGCCTTTCAGGTATCCTACAACCTCTGATACCGCATATTTTGGTGGGATTGATGCTAACATATGAACATGGTCACCCAACAGATGACCTTCAAGAACCCTACTTTCTTTCTGTATGGCAAGCGCGCGAAAAACTTCGCCAAGGTATCTCCTCAGATGTCCGTACAGAACCTTTTTACGCTATTTCGGAACCCAAACTAAATGGTACTTGCAATCCCATGTTGTATGACGTAAGCTACGAATATCTTTCATCGAAGGCCTCCTTCTTTGTGATCATTGAGCGGTTCACACAGGGGAGGCTTTCCTATATTCCAGGAATTGTTAAACCCTGGGAGTCTCCCCGGCACAGCCGGGGCTTTACCGACGATTAATTATTTGTCAAGCAAGTTCTGAGGATATTAAACTATCTTATGAGCAAAAGCGGCAGCCAAGTGGATTTCTGGAAAACTCGTTGATCAATGGTGAAGTTAAAGATAGACTGAAAAAATGGCCTTGGCCCTAACCCTCTATCATACTCTGAGTCACTCAAAGGAATGGATATGGCAGAAATGATGCCCCACACACATATCATTGGCACAGGTTCATCAATACCAAACAGGATACTGTCCAATAAGGACCTCGAAAGCATAGTAGATACCACCG
>CP070673.1:3490281-3495805 GCA_020351915.1 Deltaproteobacteria bacterium | reverse complement strand
GGTGGAGATATTGTTACCGGAGCAGCAACGGTTATCTCTGCTATGGGGGCCGGTCGGATGGCAGCAAAGGCAATACATGAAGATTTAACCAATGAGAGTAATGAGACGGTGACCCCCAACTGGTGGTGAAAGAGTAAATCAAAACAGAAAAAGACGTAAATGACCACACAACGTACAATACTAATCTGTCAGGGTACAGGTTGCGTATCCTCAAAGTCAACCCAGATACAAAGAGAATTTGAACGTGAGATGATAGAACATCAATTAACTGATGTAGAAGTAAAGCTAACCGGGTGTCATGGTTTCTGTCAGATAGGACCGACTGTGATAGTAGAGCCTGATGATATTCTGTACTGTTTGCTGAAACCCGCTGATGTAAAAAAGATTGTTGAGTCCCATTTAATAAACGGGGTCCCTGTAAGCAAACTTCACTATCACGATCCTACCACAGGCAAGCCCATCCCTAAATGGACAGATATTGCTTTCTACAACAGACAGCAGAAGATAATTACCACCCACTGTGGATATATCAATCCAGAAGAAATAGGAGAGTACCTGGCTATTGGAGGATATAGGGCGGCTCGACAGGCAATCTTGGCCATGACGCCTGAAGAAATAATTGAGGAGGTCAAATCCTCTCAATTGCGTGGACGTGGTGGCGCAGGCTTCCTCACCGGTGTCAAATGGGATTTCGCACGGTGCAGTAATGGTGGAGGGACATCTCAAAAATACATAATCTGTAATGCAGATGAAGGTGATCCAGGCGCATTCATGGATCGGATTATTCTTGAATCAACCCCTCATAGCATCATTGAAGGTATGGTTATTGCGGCATTTGCAATCGGGGCCTCAAAGGGATTTATCTACGTTAGGGCAGAGTATCCCTTAGCTATTCATAGACTTGAAGTTGCTATTACACAGGCAAGGGAAAAAGGATTCCTTGGATCTAACATATTCAATTCCAATTTTAATTTTGATTTACAGATTAATCAAGGGGCAGGTGCATTCGTCTGCGGGGAGGAAACTGCATTGATGGCATCAATCATGGGCAAACGAGGAACTCCACGTCCACGCCCTCCTTATCCTGCCTCAGAGGGTCTTTGGGGCTACCCAACAAATATCAACAATGTCAAGACATATTCCTATATCCCCCTTATAATTAAAAATGGGGCCAAGTGGTTTGCTGATGTTGGTCTTGAAAAATCCAGAGGCACGGCCGTTTTTTGCCTTACGGGAAAAATTAATAATTCAGGACTTATTGAAGTCCCGATGGGAATAAAGCTCCTTGAAATAATATATGATATCGGTGGTGGAATACCTAACGGAAAGAAATTTAAGGCGGTTCAGACAGGGGGGCCCTCAGGAGGATGTCTCCCGGAAAGTTACCTTGATGGAGAGGTAACGTATGAATCATTTCAGGCTGCTGGATCAATAATGGGATCAGGAGGAATGATTGTCCTTGATGAAGATGTATGTATGGTGGATATAGCTAAATACTTTATTTCCTTTACCCAGGAAGAAAGCTGCGGGAAGTGTTCGCCATGCCGCATAGGAACAGAAAAGTTGCTTAACATATTAGAAAAGATTGCTAATGGTCAGGGTGAAGAGGAGGATTTGGGATTACTTGAAGAACTTGGGGAGTTAGTAAAAAACGGTTCTCTTTGTGGATTGGGACAGACTGCACCAAATCCTGTCCTTACCACTACTAGATACTTTAGAGACGAATATATGGCCCATATTGTTGAAAAAAGATGCCCTGCAAAGGTTTGTAAGGCACTTATTGAATACTATATACATGAAGATACCTGTACCGGTTGTTTACTCTGCCTAAGAAGTTGCCCTACAAATGCTATTACTGAGCATAAACGTGAAAGCGTGAAGGAAAGAGAGGTCAAACAATCAGAGGAGGCAGCATCAAAGGGGAAAGGTAAAAAGAAAAAAGCAGACACCATCTGTGTTATTAACGCGGATACCTGTGTAAGATGTGGTATCTGTTTTGCAAATTGTTCTACTGGTGCTATATTGAAAAGAGATCGGCCTTTTGTTTCAGAAGAGATGCTGTCTGTTTCAGCCACCTGAGATAGAGGAAGTGAGAAAGTTAGAGATTAGGGATTAGTTGAATAGTTGAGTGGTCGAATGGTTATATACTTAACGACTCAACAAGTTAACCACTCAACTAAGTGCCTTGGCTCACTTTAGGCACTTTAGGCATTTTAGCTCACTTTAGACACTAAAATATGTTTTACTCAACAAGATCCAAGCTCACAGCAAGTTTTTTGGGGGTTGTCTTTCTGGTTGGTGCTGTTTCTCTATTCATTGGTGGCCAGCTCCTATACAAGGCAGTGCTCAGGGAGGCAACAAACCGCGTCAGGTTAGACTTGAATGCCGCCCGTGAGATATACCTATCTCGTATCAATAATGTGAAGGTTTCCCTCAATATCACCACGCTAGGAGTTGGATTCCGCTCAGCGCTTAAGAAATATGATGAGCTAGAACTAGTCACTCGACTCAGGCGTATGGCCCAGCACGCCGAGCTGGACTTTGCCGGTATAGGCATCGGAGAAGGCGAAACGTTGTGCCGAATTGGCCCGAACCCCATTCCAAATGAAAGGCCTGAGCCTGCCAACCCTATAACAGAATTAGCGTTCAAACGTGGAGTTCCCATCGCAGGAACTGTTGTTCTGAGCAAGGGGTTTCTCTCCGTTGAGAACCCTGAACTTGCAGAGCGGGCAAGGATCAAGTTTATTCCTACACTGAGGGCAGCCCTGAGGCTTGGGAAGGAGGAAACTTCGGGACTGGCCCTTGCAGCTGCCGTTCCGGTCTTCGACGGTGATGACCTGCTGGGTGTTCTCTATGGAGGGATTCTGCTTAACCGAGGCACGGATATGGTTGACACAGTGAGGGACACCGTATTTAAGAATGAGATATATAAGGGCCGCAGTATAGGTACCGCAACCATTCTTTTCAATGACCTCCGTATATCAACCAATGTCCTCACCCCTGATGGGAACCGGGCCACTGGAACACGGGTCTCAAAGGAGGTCAAGGAGCATGTCCTCACAGAGGGCAAGAAGTGGACAGACCGCGCCTTTGTCGTAAGTGACTGGTACATAACAGCATATGAGCCAATCGAGGACATCTTCGGTGTCCGGGTAGGAATGCTCTATGTCGGCGTTCTGGAAGCCAAATACGTTGACATGCGGAGGAAGGCCCTTTCCATCTTGGTAGTTATAGTCTTGGCAGGCATGGCCTTAGCAATCGGGCTGGGATATGTTCTGGCAGACAAGATCATGAAGCCGGTGCACCAATTGATAACGGCTAGCCAGCAGGTTTCCGAGGGTAACCTAACGCCAGATATTGGCCCTGTGTCAAGGGACGAAATAGGCGTTTTGCAAAATACCTTTATGGATATGGTTGCAGCTATGGGACGAAGGACAGCGGCGGCCGAAAGCCAGATCCTCCAGTCTGAAAAGCAAGCCAGCATTGGAAGGCTTGCGGCAGGCGTTGCTCATGAGATCAACAATCCACTCACGGGTGTGCTGAGCTACACCCACATGCTGCTAAGACGAAAGGATCTGCCAGATGATATCCGCGCCGACCTTGAGGTAATAGTCGATTCCACTGACCGGGTCAGGAAGATCGTTAAGGGTCTCCTTGAGTTCTCCCGACAGACAAAACTTAGTCCGGAACCAACGGACGTAAATAACCTTATCCATTCGACAATCTCGCTGATGGAAAACCAGGCACTGGTTAAAGGGGTAGGCATAAAATTCAACCCAGGGGAAAGCCTACCCAAGGTTACCTTGGACCGCGGCCAGTTCCAGAGTGTTCTATTGAACATGATCATAAACGCCCTCGATGCTACTGAAGCAGGAGACAGTATCACTGTATACACGGCTGCCGGCTTATCAGCGAGTGATTCGGGTCAAAAGGGAGTTGAAATCACTATTGCCGATACTGGCTGTGGCATACGACCGGAGAACCTTGACAAATTGTTCGACCCCTTTTTTAGTACGAAAGAGGTAGGCAAAGGCACCGGGCTTGGTCTTTCAGTTTCCCTCGGGATTGTAGAGAGACATGGGGGAACCATTAGGGTTCAAAGCGAGATTGGCAGAGGTACCAGATTTTTTATATGGTTGCCAGTAGAGAAGGAGACTTAATGAGTATGAAAATACTGGTTGTGGATGACGAAAGCATTGTCCTTGATAGCTGCCAGAAGGTGCTTGAGTCAGAGGGCTTTGACGTCTATCTTGTCCCGAGCGCGGATAAGGCTCTGGACGCAATGAAAAATAAGAATTTTGGCCTCTTGCTCGTAGATGTAAAGATGCCGGGGCACGACGGTTTTTGTTTGATGCGAGAGGTTAAGGAGAAATGGCCAGACATACCTATTATAGTCATGAGCGGCTATCCTACTAACGATACGATCACCGATGGTACTAAGATGGGAGCGGCCGCTTTTATTCCCAAACCATTTACCCCTGACGAACTCCTCGAAACAGTTCGCCAGGTCATACCACAGGAGGGAAGCCATGAAACCGATGAAGGCCCCGGAGATTGATGATGAGCAGATCGTGCTCGATAGCGTGAGCAAGATCCTGACCGATGAGAACTATACCGTTGAGTTCTCCCTGAGCGGCCGGGGGGGACGAGATATGGCCTTTGAGAGAACCTACGATATCGTGCTCACCGATATCCGCATGCCCGATATGGGGGGATGCGGGTGCTCAGGGACATCAAGCGGGCCAAGCCAAAGCTCGCGGTAATCATGATTACCGGTTATGCCTCGGTGCAGTCGGCGGTCCAGTCCATGAAGTTGGGGGCAGCAGACTATATAGAAAAACCCTTTGCCCCTTTTCAACTGCTCAAGGCAGTAGCCTCAGTAGTTGATATAGCTGCTACCCAGGAGCCCGAAGAACAGGCAGTGATTCACAAGGAGGAGATGATCAAGGTTTTAGAAAGGGCCTCATCTGACAGTGAATTCATCGCCAACTTGCTTTATCAGGGCGCAGACGCCCTCGATGAGTATGAATTGACAGGTCCTGAGAGACTTGCTGTACTAACCGGCGACATTGAGTGGATAGAAGAACAGATCGGGCCACTTACGCCTACTCAAAAGAAATGGCTCGAACAGCGGCTGAGCGCCGACATTTGGTAACCTTTAGCAGCAACCCAATCCGCCATAATAAAAGTGGTTCTCTTTCACCTTTGTTGCGATGAGAGGCCCCTCCATGACTGATATATATCGGAATTTCTACAACCTAATAATATGATGGCTCTTAAGTCTACCCGTTTTTTGCAGCGCACTATTCCGCTATTCTCCCCGCTGTTTCAGCGGGGACAGAGCGAAGCGGAGCCAAGTTCTAATCTTTCGTATGGTAGCCCACGCGCGGACTTTCTATAATTAAACGCCTCGGAATTTCTACAACTTATTGTAATTATAAGCTTATTTTGGAGCGTGAGATTTTGCCCTGCATGTGGAATCCTGGAATATTGCAATATTGAATTTAAGAGGGAGTTTCTCACT
>CP070673.1:3483535-3490181 GCA_020351915.1 Deltaproteobacteria bacterium | reverse complement strand
ATCGCCGCGGCCCGGGGTGTTCCCACGACGGTGCTGGAAGCCCTGCCCGATGTGGATAATACGGAAGACCTGGCGCATACCATCGCCGTCATGAAGGCCATGGCTTACGCCATGACTTATCAGCCAGGCATTTTTCTCCCCCGGCGTACCTTGGCCTGGATACAGGAAAACCGCCTGGTGGTGACCACACCGCCCAATACAGAACACGACCCGAGAGGAGACATCGATGGTGCGCATTGAGGTTGACGAAGTCCGCTGCAACGGCTGCAATTTCTGCGTTGAGTTCTGCCCCACGTCGGTTTTTCAACTGGTGACGGCGCAGGGTAAAAAAGTGGCCCGTGCCGCTAAACCGGAGGAGTGCTGGGCCTGCAACGCCTGCATGGGGCAATGCGCGCAGCACGCTATCTCTGTGATGCAGGACCCCGCCCCCGCCAGATATCTTGATGCCGAAAATAAAGTGCCTTTTACCCCGCTCAGCGAGGGGGAGAAGCAGGCTTACGCCGCCTATGCCCAATCGCTGGAGCGGGTACTGAAGCTGCGCTGGCAGCCGGTAGCGATAACCCTCATTCCCTACGGCGTCCCCTTACCGCATGTGCCCACGCCGCGGGTCAAACTGCGCTACTGTCAGGCGCTGATTATCGCCCGCCGTGGCAACAGCCTGCTGATGACTGCCGAATATCACTCCTGCGCCGACGGCACCTCCATCCTGGGCTTGACGGGCATTCCCCCCAAGCTGGCCAGCGGCGACGTCTATATCAAGCTGGGCAAAGTAGCTTCGCTGGAAGCTGCGAAGAGGATGGTGTCCGAGCGCCTGACACTGCCCGAGAAGTCGATACGGGCCACGCTGGTAACGCCGCTGGCGGCGGCGGTGATGAAGCCGGACGTGGTCGCGGTGATGGCCCCGCCGGAAAGCATGATGTGGCTGTGCTTGGCGTCGACGTTTTACACCGGCCGGCGGCATACCTTCAGGATGAGTTCCTATAATGCGCAATGTGTGGAGACCACGCTCTTTCCTTACACTACCGGCGAAATCAACCTGTCGCTGGGCTGCTACGGCTGTCGGGCGACGTCCGACATCGGCGATGACATTATGTTCATGGGTATCCCCCTGTCGCAGTTGCCGTCGCTGGTGGAGGGGCTGGAACGGCTGGGGAAGAAGGCCATTCCGGACTCGCGGGCCAAAATATATCTGCCGCCCCTGGTGTAGGTGATGAACGACAATCGCTTTTTAAATGCTGCTGCGATACAGAAATCCCTCGGCTTTCTGCCGCACCCCGGTCTGCTGCTGGCGACGTCCGCCTCCGGTGTATCCAACGTCATGACCATCGGCTGGGCTACTTTCGGTGTGCTGTGGAGCCGTCCCGTGTGTCTGGTGATGGTGCGTTATACCCGTTACACCTATAAACTCATCGAGGAAGCCGGCGCTTTTACGGTCAATGTTCCCTCTCCCGACATGGAGCGCGTCATGGACTTCTGCGGCAGCCACAGCGGGCGCGATGTCGACAAAATCCGCGAACTGGGACTGGCGGCTTCCCCGGCCAAGATGGTTCCCGGTATCATCCTCGACGACTGTGCCCTAACCTACGAGTGCCGCGTGGTCGGCCAGTATGACACCTTGCCGAAGATGCTGGCGGAAGACGTGATAACAAGCCATTATACGGGCGGGGCTAAAGAGGCCAATTACCATCGCCTGTATGTGGGGGAAATAGTGCACCTGCGTAAGAAGAGACAATGGCAAAACACTTCGACGATATAATTCTAGCCATCTTGACCTTGTTGAAAACCCGAGAAGAGCGAGCTACAATACTTGCCCTAGGAGATAATCAAAATGGCAAGTCGATTGAATCCAGTTGAATTCTTATCGTTCAGTACTGTTAGGATCTAAGCGCATCTTGATATTAGATGAAAAGGTGGGAAAAATGGCTAGAAACTGACTCTTAATCAGTAGGTTCGGGGTTCGATTCCCTGACGGCTCACCAAACAAGTCAGAGGTTTCCGAGTATTATCGGAAACCTCTGACTTGTTTATGCTACCTTACAATATAGTCTATTGGTACTCCCTGGTGCCCCCGATTTCTGAAATCCTTTCTCACACAGATTCTCGTACAGAATAAAATCTACTCCTTCTCATTAATCCTATCCCTCAAAACCCCAGAACACCGAAAAGTCACCACTCTCCGTAAGCGGAGCATCATGTCTTCCCCAGTCTGAGGGTTCCTCCCTCTCCGTTCCTTTTTCTCATTTACACAAAATTTACCAAAACCACTGATCAGGACATCTTCGCCATTTCCCAGAGTCTCTTTGATGATTTCCAAAAGGGTCTCAACCAGGTGTGCAGATTTGTGCTTAGGGAAGTCGAGTCGGTTGTAAATGAAATCTGTCAAATCTGCTTTTGTAAGGGTCATGAGCCGATCCTCCTTCTTTTCCTATCAATTAATGAAAACTATTCCCTTTCCATGCTGGGATCGGGCATTTCTGTATCAAAAGTCGAATCAAGACTCGGCATGTACTGTTTTATGTCAATTGCGGCAGCCGCCTTGAATGCACTAGTCTAATCTACACCAATGTACTCCCATCGATCGACAGTATTTAGAGGCATAGGTGCCAAGTGGCCTCTGGACCTTATCTGAGACCTAGCAGCAAAGACCCGTTTCAGCCCAAAGCAATTTTCGGTAAAAGCGCTTTGAGAAGAAAAATTGGTGCTTCCTATTAGGTGACCTGAGCCTATCTTCTCTCTGGTGCCCCCGAGGCGACTCGAACACCCGACACAGGGATTAGGAATCCCTTGCTCTATCCACCTGAGCTACGGGGGCATACCTATTCTTTATACATTATTCAGTTTTTCTTCAAGTGAAAAAGGTACTCAGTTAACCTTATTGGGTGGGGACGCTCCTTCGAAAAATGGTATCAGATTATCAGCAACTAGCAGGGACATCTTTTCCCTCACCTCTATGGCGGCACTGCCTATATGAGGGAGAAGGACCACATTGTCTAAGGTGATAAGGTCGGGATGCACTTTCGGCTCAAACTCATATACATCTAAACCAGCTCCCGCAATCCAGCCCTCTTTCAAGGCACCAACAAGATCCTCCTCTTTAACCAATGGTCCCCGGGCTGTATTGATACAGTATGCCCCATTTTTCATCTTCCCAAATTCTTCTTTCGTAAATCTATGGTGAGTCTCCTCCGTAAGGGGTGCATGAATTGAAATAAAATCAGATTCCCTCAAAAGCTCTTCAAAGGATACATACCGGGCAGGGAAACCAAGGGACCCCTCATCGTGTGTTATCTTGTCATGGTAAATGATCTTCAAGCCGAAGTTAAGGGCCTTTTTTGCCACAGCCTGTCCAATCCGGCCCATCCCATAGATCCCAAGTATCTTGTTTTCCAGTTCAACGCCCAAAAAGAACATCGGATAGAAACCCTTAAACCCTCCCTTCCTGACCAACTTATCACCTTCAACAATACGTCTTGCTACACAGAGAATAAGAGCCATGGCAATATCGGCCGTCGCCTGGGTCAACACATCAGGGGTATTGGTGACCGGAATACCTTTTTGTCTGGCATATTCAATATCTATATTATCAAAGCCTACGGCATAGTTTGCTATTATCTTTATGTCAGTGAGGCGGTCGATGAGCTCTTTGTCAATAGTGTCAGTGGCTATACTGACCATCCCTTGAGCACCAGCTGCCATCTCTATTATCTCAGCTGGGGTTAGATTACGATCAAAGGGGGAGACCTCCACGTCAAAAGACTCTTGTAGTCTCGTTAACCCTGCCTCAGGTATCTTCCGGGTAACAAAAATTCTCGTTCTCTCCATACGCTTCCTCGAACCAAAGAGACTGAGTTGTGAATACTCTGAAACTCAAGGGTAAGGGACGGACTATCGACCAGTGATAACCCTATTCAGTATCATCAAAGACCTTTCCCGGGTCTGTGCGGAGCCTGTCCAACTTTGCCTCAAAACCAGACCCTAGATCAACACCCATTTGCTTCGCTCTCTTTTTTGCATGAAGCCCGATGTTCCTGGTGTCTTTATAGAATGCATCATCTCTGGGAGCATCCGGGTCAAATGCTGCGAGTCGGTCCTGATCTGAAACGTGGTAGGCGACCCTTGAAACCAATCGCTTCAAAGTGCGCCCCTTGCAACCAGGACACGCTAGAGTATCCTCATCCTCTTTCTTTAACACCAGGTACTGAAACTCTCTGCCGCATTCCTGGCACAGGTATTCATAGATTGGCACCTGGTACCTCCTGCAAATGTAAAATGACTCTCACGGTTCCCAAAAAAATATAGTGCAGGTCAGCAGATTTTTCGATAAACTGTCCTATTAAAATAGTATATCGCAATCACAGACGGTTTTCATCCCAAAAATGGGAGGTACATGGTATGCGCCTCAGTGATAACTTATATGCCTTTCCCTGGCAGGTACTGACAGAAAATAACTGCAACAGCTATCTCATAGATGGGCCCTTCAAGATCCTCATTGATCCTGGCCATCAACATCTTTTGTCTGAGCTATTGAACTCATTGGACTCGATGAGCATTCGACCGGAGGACATTGACCTGGTAGTTGGTACCCACGGCCACCCCGATCATATAGAAGCGCTCCAATCCTTTTCATCCTCACTAACTATGCTAACGATGGGAGAAATGGAGTACCGCCATTTTCAGGAAAAAGCTGCACGCCTTTTTGGTTTTGGTCTTGAGCCTGACTTCCTTTTGACCGAAGGAACACTAAGAGCAGGTACTACCGAGCTCCAGGTCCTCCTCACACCAGGTCATTCCCCTGGCTCAATCTGCCTGTACTGGCCTTTCCAGAAAGCCCTCTTTGCAGGTGATGTTGTCTTTGAACAGGGAGTGGGACGCACCGATTTACCTGATGGCAGTGGGATCCAATTAAAAGAGAGTATCAAGCGACTATCCTCTCTCGACATTGAGCTGCTGCTTCCCGGTCACGGTAACATCATCAAGGGGAAAGACCAGGTAATGAGAAATTTTTCCCTGGTGGAAGAGATGTATTTTGGTTTATTGAACTAATCAAACAGTATCTCTTGTCTTTATCTCACCTGACAGCTCATACCTAACTACGAGAAGTTTAGTGCTTTTACTCACCGACTATTTTTTCAAGCCGTTCCTGGTATCTCTGTGATAAACTTTTCAAGAACTGATCCCACTCTGGGATCCGGTTCATATTGGGTTTCACAGCAGACCCGGACACACCCCTGTTTTTCAAGGAAAGGAAAGCCTCCTCTGTAAAAGACCTCTCGGCCTCTTCCTTCTCTGCCTGGTATTCTCTCTGGAGAGTCGTAAGGGGGGTGGTGTCAAGACCAACGACTTCGCTGAGGGCAGACACAATCGCACTGTTGTCGGTATCCAGGCTGAAATGAGCTACAAGCTGTTTTGTGAGAAGCTTATATGGCTGATCAGCCTCTTTGCTGTCTATGCCTTCCACCTCTTCCCTGAGTCTGCTCACAGAAAAAGAATTATCCAAATATCTATTCACGATACCCTGGACCTTCTTATCCAGCTCCTCCCTTTCAAGGTTGCGCTTTTCCTCCTCGGTCAGGGTAAGGTCTCTGGTTTTTTCAAGAACCAGGTCGAGCGTGCTTTTTATTTCTGCCACAACAGTGCCTCGTGACTCATTTGTTCAGTTTTCGCCTTGGGAAGATGTCTCGACAGAATTTCAACGGTAGTCAGATCTTTACAGGCTGTTGCCCAAATGGAAATCCCTTTGAGTGGTCATTAAAACGTTTTTGATAATAAATCTTGGCGAAGTGGAAGATAAGCGATGTCAACTGTTTGAGCCCGAAGGGTGAGTTTTGACATCGCCTGGAGGGAGCCTTAGATTTATCAAAAACGTTTTAGACTAAGAGAAAAGGGATTTCGGCAACAGCCCGTTTAGATACGTATCCGCTATTCCTCCGAAAAGTTCTTGATCATCATCTCTCCCAGTTCCCTGGATCGCCTGGTCGCGGCCTCCACGGCATTGATGAGGGTCGTTCGAAGTCCCCCTTCCTCTAAGGTATGAAGACCGGCGATGGCGGTGCCTCCAGGTGAAGTAACCCTGTCCTTTAATTTTCCTGGGTGCTCATTTGTCTCCATCAGCAGTTTTGCAGCTCCCAAAACCGTTTGGGTCGAGAGCAAAAGAGCATCTTCCCTTGACAGACCCATCTTTACCCCAGCATCAGCCAGGGCATCAACGATTAAGAAGAGGTAAGCGGGACCACTGCCGCTCAACCCGGTTATGGCGTCCATAAGCTCCTCTTCGATAATCACACTTTTCCCCACGGAATCGAAGATGGCCTTGGCTACCTTAAGATCGTCCTTGAGTGCATGTTTTCCAGGTGCAATGGCTGCAGCGCCCTCCTTAACGGATGCTGGTATGTTGGGCATGACACGAACAAGGCGCAGGTCCTTGTTGAGGCACGACTCTATGGCCGACAATGGGACACCAGCGGCAATGGAGATAATGAGTTTTGACATATCCAGGGAGGTCGCTGTTTCCCTCAGCACCGAGGCCATAATTTGAGGTTTCACTGCATAGACAACTATCTCCGATGCACTAACCACATTGAGGTTATTTCCACTTGTGAGTACCCCATATGACTCCTTTACCATTTTGAGCTTATCCTTGCGAATG
>CP070673.1:3456585-3483435 GCA_020351915.1 Deltaproteobacteria bacterium | reverse complement strand
GAAACGCGAGGCGCGAGCGCCGGCACGGGCGAGCAACTCGGTCCATTCTGCCAGAACTGCGATTATTCGCTCCGCGGGCTGCCCGAGCACCGCTGTCCGGAATGCGGGCGCGAGTTCGACCCGGACGATCCTCGTACGATGAATGTGGGGCGCAAGATTCGTCCCGGGGTGAGATGGCTACTGCGCCCGCCGGGAAAGGCGTTTACGGCGGTCGTCACCTCGGTATGCCCCCTGAACTTGAATCATCCTCGGGGGGTGGAGGTCGCCAAAAGGATTATCGCCCTCTCTGACGTTGTAGTGGAAAACTTTGCCCCGGGAACTATGGAGAAATGGGGCCTAGGCTACACGGACCTCACGAACATAAAGCCTGATATCATTATGTTGCGCCTCTCTGCGCAGGGCCAAAACGGACCCTATGCCAACCATCGCTCCACCGGCACCGCATTGACGGCTTTAGCGGGCTTTACCTGGCTTACGGGGTGGCGGGATCGAGGACCAGTTCAGCCTTACTCTCCATACACCGACACAATTGTCCCTCGCTTCGGTGCATTTGCCGTTATGGCAGCACTCGACTACCGACGTAGAACAGGGAAAGGACAATGTCTGGACCTCCCCCATTTGGACTGCTCGATTCATTTTTTGGCTCCCCTTGTCCTGGACTACACGGTAAATGGCCGGATAGCTGGCCGCAATGGGAATCGCCACCCCTATGCCGCTCCCCACAACGCTTATCCCTGCAAGGGGGAAGATAGGTGGTGCGCTATTGCGGTATTCACCGACAAGGAGTGGGAAAGCCTCTGTGAGACTCTCGGTCATCTCGAATGGGGAAAAAATCGCAAGTTCGCCACTGCGACCGCTAGAAAGCAAAATGAAGATGAACTGGATAGGTTAGTAGCAGGGTGGACATCCAATCTTTACGCTGAGGAAGTGATGACAAAGCTGCAATCGGTTGGAGTCCCTGCCGGGGTGGTGCAGAATGGCGAAGACATACACCGTGATCCCCAGTTGGAGCACCGCAACCATTTTTGGGTTTTCGACCACACGGAGGTTGGTCCATACAGGGCTGACAGCTTCCCCTGCAAACTGTCGAAAACGCCAGCCACACCGCGCTTTCCGGCTCCCTGCCTGGGAGAACATAACGAATATGTCTACACCAAGATTCTCGGCATGTCGGATCAGGAATTTGTTGAGCTGCTGGCAGACGGGGTATTCGAGTAAGTCTTCTCCCGCAGTGAGGGAGGCATGAGGAAGCCCCCTCGCAGGGGGCTCTGGAAAAAACTTTTCTGAAGTGACTGTCGAAGATCCCGCTGAATTCTAGCGGGGCGGGAGACCCCGGCACCGGAAAATCTTTTATGGGCTTTTATGATCATCGTCCATGAGAAGCTCTTTGAGCGGTGCCTAGTCCTTTTCCTTGAGACCCCAAAATCCCACATTTCCAATACCAGGAGGCGCGACGGTCCGGTTCATGTTTTCTTTATCAGATTTGAAAAGCGAATGACGATCGACGGCGCAATTGAGTGTACGAGCGATCAGCGTAGCTAAAAGATAAGAGATTTCAAATCAAGGGAGAATAATCAGAAATGAATAAAGAATACAAAACAATCAAGGTGGAAGAGAAAGAACAAATAGTGACAATAACCCTGAATCGCCCGGAAAAGAAGAATGCCTTGAATCTGCAGTTCGACAGGGAGATGTTGGACCTCATGGAAGAATTGGCTGCTGATGAAGACAAGAGGGTCTTGATCATCACCGGAGCAGGGGATACCTTCTGCGCCGGCCGAGATTTGAAGGAGTTCTTCGCGGAAACGCATGACAAGCCGAGAGAGGCGTTCAGGAATAAGAACAAGTCTATTGAGTTCCTCGAAAAGTTCAGGCTTTTCTCAAAGCCGGTCATCGCCGCGGTAAATGGACCGGCCTATGGCATGGGGGTCCGACTGATGGCCTACTGTGACTTTGCCATCGCTTCTGAAAAGGCGGTCTTTGGATTGTCGGAGGTCAACTTTGGTAGGTTCCCCGCTGGAGGAGCAACCAAGGCCGTTGTTGACCTATTGGCACACAGGGACGCCCTCTATATGATTCTCACCGGAGAGGCCATCGATGCTATGACCGCTGAACGGTGGCGCCTGGTGAATAAGACAGTACCTCACGACAAGCTCATGGAGGAGACTCTCGCTCTTGCCGACAAGTTGAAGACGAAAGACCCCGCTGCCTTGATGTTCGCTAAAGAAGTGTTTTGGGCTTCAAAGTTTTGCAATGTTGCTGATGCCGTGACCTTGTCGCAGGCAAAGGTTTCGGAATTAAGGCTTCTCCAGGGTGATGAAGGGCTCCGCACGGGTATCGATAAATTCTTAAAAAAGGAGTATAAGCCGAGTCTCAGGTCGTTCTTGGAGAAGGAATAAGGTTTATGTAAAAAACGGTCTTTTCAGAGAGGGAGCCGCCGTCCAGTCTGTGGGGTTCAGCAATGGTTATCGGTGGGTTGATAGGTGTTTATTTGCCAAAAACGGCTAACTTGAGATCATAAAGGAGGCTGGCGTGGCGGATATAGCTCAGATCGTAGGGACCTGGAAACTCAAATCAATCGAAGATCCACATCCTGATGTGGAAGTTCAGGACTTCAATCCTACCGGGTACACTACATACGATTCGACAGGGCACATGTCCAACCAGATTGCAAGACGCTCTGATCGTCCCAAGTTTGCATCGGACGACCCTGCGAAGGGAACAGCAGAGGAGATAAGGGCTGCTTCCTCGGGTACAGAGCCTACTTCGGCACTTACGAAGTCCATGAGAAAGAAGGGATCGTCATTCATCATGTGGAAGGAGCCATTTTCCCCAATCATGTTGGTAGGGATAACCTACGCTATTGTGAGATTTCTGGCGATCGCTTAACTCTGATAGCTACGCGTGTTGTTGATGGCAAAATCCTTCCAAAAGCTTCTTCGGCGCGGCGTCTGATTTGGGAGCGAGCAAAATGAACCTATCGCTTTGCCGAACAGTTAGGGTCTTGAATTGTGGACCAAGATCTGAGGCTGTGCAAAGGGCCTGTCGGTCGTGTTATGTTGATGGAAATGTACGGTTTGGCATTGGGACGATAGGGTTTGTGTTGCGGTTTTGTGGGGGCCGCTTAGTGGATATTGTGCCAGAGGCTTCGACAGTAAAGTGGGACTAGGAAATTGTCGGTCCGGAATCAGATTGGGCCAGGATTCGCGAGGCAACCACCGCTCCTTGGCCGCCCCTGCCATGGAATCTTGCTTCAATCATCTTTATCTCCGTTTACTCGGATGCATAGAGAGCTCTGTATGGCATCAGGAGGTCCTGCAAGCTCCCGTGTATGGGAAACACCAACGTTCCGAGCGGCGCTCTGTAACTCATTTCCGGTATTCAGTAAGATAATGGAGAAAGTCATATTCGAAATTCACCTCCTCCTGAATCTGCTCCAGTTCGTCCTCCCTCAGATGGCTGAATTTGTTGATGAGCTTGGTGTACTCAGAGATGGGTTTCGGTTTCTTGACCTCGTGCGTCAGCCTGAACATCCCCTCTTCCGCCTCCCACAGCGGGAAATAATTGGTCCTCACCGCGCTGCGGCAGAGTTCGATGGAAAGGTTCGTCGGCACGCCCCATCCGGTGGGACAGGGGCAAAACACATGGATATAGGCCAGTCCCTCATTCTTTTTCTCTTTGGCCTTGAGGAGCTTCTTGGCAAAGTCCTCCAGGTGGCTCAGGGTGGCAGTGGCTGCAAAAGGAATACGGTGCATGGCCATGAGAAGAGGCAGATTCTTACGCCTCGTCGACTTCCCCCGCCTCATCGCTCCCACAGGGGTCGTGCTCGTCTTTGCCCCTATAGGTGTGGTGCTGCTTCTCTGAACTCCTGTATTCATATACCCTTCGTTGTCATAGCAGATGTAAATGAAATGCTCACTCCTTTCCGCCGCACCTGAGAGGGTCTGAAACCCGATGTCAGCGGCACATCCGTCGCCGTTGAAACAAACAACGGTGGCATCCTGGCCGCTCTTACGGTAATACCTCGAAAGACCCGTTGCATTCGCCGCCGCGCTCGTCAGCAGGGTGCCGTAAGCGGTCAACGTATGCCATGCCCCGACATTTTGTCCCATCACCACTGGGTTGGAACAGGAGGGTGTGCCCGTAATGACCATATCCTTTCTGCCGAGAACCTTTGCTATGAACCTCAGGGTCAACTCCAGAGGACACCCCGAACAGCAGGAGAGCCCCCCTGCAAAGGGGTCCTCATCGCAGAAATAATCAAAAATCTTGGACAGTTTCCTTTTTTTATCCGTCATCTCTTATCGCTCCTCCATGGATACCCATGTCACTTCCTGATAGGCATCGCCCTTTGATGCCGAGCGAATAACCTCTACCATACGCTCAATATGGGCGATGCTCACATCCATGTTCGCAATTCCATCGATAAAGCTCAGCATGGGGATGTTGCCCATCTCGGGCGAGAGGGCCCTTAGTTCAATGTAAATAGGTCCGCAGTTCCAGCCAAAACAGATGCTCCGGTCAATCACTCCTATGGCTTTCTTACCCTTCAGCGCCTCCACAAGCCTTTCCCGGGGAAAGGGACGAAACATCCTCAACCGCACCAACCCGATTTTCAGGCCCTGTTCCCTTTGAAGATCGACGACCTTTTGTGCTGTTCCCGACAAACTTCCGGAGGCGACCAGCACGATCTCCGCATCCTCGGTCCTGTACTCGTCGATCTGTCCCCCATAGCTCCTCCCGAAATGCCGCCCGAAGGCTTCGTCTATCTCATCGAATGTGTCCTTCGCCCGCTCCATGGCGGCACAGTGCTTGTAGCGAAGCTCAAGATACCCCTCCAGGATCGCATGGGTGCCGAAACCCGCAGGCTCTCCCGGAATGAGTCGGGGTCGTTGGGGCTGCGCCTTGAGCGGCGCCAGGAAACTGTCTACAGCCTCTCTGGAAGGCATCTCCACCTTCTCTGCAAGATAGGAAAGATAGAATCCGTCGTAGTTCACCATCACAGGAACCTGGATCTCAAAATCCTCGGCCAGCCGGTAGGCCATGATAATGGAATCCAGGATCTCCTGACAGTTCGATGCAATGAGGGAAATCCACCCAGAATCCCGTGTCGAGATCATATCCTGCTGCCCCGCGGAAACCGCCGTAAGCCCGGGTGTCTCTCTGTTGACATTGACCATCACTAAGGGCACCCTGTAGCCCGCTGCCTGTAATAGAGCGTCATACATGAATACCAGGCCGTAGGAGGAAGTGGCCGTGAAGGCACGCGCCCCGGCTGCCGAGGCCGCGCATATGATGTTCATGGCAGAGTTCTCCCCTTCTACTTCCACCATCTCGGCATCCAACTCTCCTGCCGCATGAAATCTGGACATCGCCTCCACAACCTCGGTCTGGGGCGTGATGGGGTACAGGGCCACGACCTCGGGCCTGCAAAGCATGGCACCGTAAGCCGCAGCAGAATTACCCGTTATGACCTTCGTCTTCATCTGGTGCTTGTCTTTCCGGTTCATCTTAAGAATCCTCTTGTGTCTGCATGGTGATAGCCTTGCGTGGGCATTCATAAGCACAGATCCCACATCCCTTGCAGAATGCTAAATTGGGCTCAAAATGGTTCTCCTTGTTCACCATGCACTGAACCGGGCAATACAGCGCACAAAGCCCACAATAAGTGCACCTGTCCTCGTCCACGACCGGTCGCTCAATCCTCCAGCTCCCTGTGTCCAAACACAGAAGCACTTCGTCTGCATGCGACCAACCGGCCTCCTCACGAAATCGAAATTCTCTTGCCATATTGTCTCATTACCTCCTATGGGGTACTTCTTATTTCCCCATTGATTTGATGAGGGTTGCAGGGCTTACATAGAATACTCTATCCAATTCCATGCACAAAAAAGCCTTCAGGTCAGTTGCCTGTAAATTGCCAAGTAGTGAATGTAGGTAAGGTTAAAAGTTTCAAAATTCCAGTGGATTGCACGTCATACGCTAACCCGAAAGTGCTATCAGATACCATACCATGTTGAAGACGATGCATTTCTCAGTCCTGGCATCTTTGAAAAGCCCTCGCATCACAGCGTAACTCAAAAATGGTATAGGTTGCAACACCTATTTCCTTGAGATACAAACCTATTTCCTCCTAAGCGACACTCTCAACAAGGGAGTTCTTCACTTCAATCGATCATGCGGTAGTATGGTGACCACCCCATCGGGCAGATATGGGAGAAAAACGGCTCATAGATTAAATGATGCTGAGGTCGCACCTTGATTATTGATTAAAGTACCCTCCAATGAATTTCATAAAAGGTTTTCAATCACAATATCGTACGTGTGAGTTAACACACTCGAGTCAATTCTTGTCAATTCTTGTTGACAATCGGGGTCCTGTGTCTTAAATTAAATCAATAATTGTGGCAAGAAGCTGCAGAGAGAGATAAACGTCAAAAAAAGCCAGAAGGGCTCACACAAAAAAACAATCAACATTCCTTTCTGGTTTTTCTTTTTTTCTTTGTTTAGCCTTAGTTCTTATTCAGTTCAGAGGAGGAAAAAGATGTGTGAAGCCAATGCATATCTCATCAAAGATGGGCAAGAGAAACCTATCATGGAAAGTGTCGATATCCTGAGGCCTGAGGGAAAAGAGATATATCTCCAGGACATTTTTGGCGGACAGCGCACAATCAAAGCAAGGATCAAGCAAATGAGCCTTGTCGATCACAGGATTTTGTTGGAAGAAGAATAGAGGCTTGAAACTATTCTAAGCGGGGTTTGTATAAATTATCATCACCACCACGAAGATACACGCGTTGAGGATAAGAGCAGCTTATCAGAAAGGGAAAAATTGGGAAAGCTATTGGAATATTGGATTAAACATAATGACGATCACGTCAACACCTAAGTGAATGGTCAAAAAAGGCAGGTAGTGAAAACTTGGGAGAAGTCGTACATCTCCTTGAAGAGCCATCTGAGCCTACCCTGTCCATCAACGAGCTCTTTAAACAGGCGATGAAAGAGCTTCGCTAGCTCGCACACCTGACCTGGATCTTTTTCCGAAAAATATGGATACGCCTCAACGGCTCTTTCAGAACCCCACATTCCTTCTTGTGTGTGTCCTTTTGTCATTCACAACCAGGTTTCCACCACCTATCTCCCCTACCCTCCTGCTTGCTCGATGCGTGCTGCCAACTCATTGGAGCAGATCAGAAAACCTAAAGCCCACGCTCTCAAATGGCCCAAGGTAAGACTGATAAACAATTTTTAGTTGCTAATATATAGAAATATGATAAGTATTAAAGCTTAAAGATGATTTCCTTCTTTCTCTTATGTCTTGCGGCAGGTGACTGAATAGCATGAAAAACCTGATATCCTCTTTTATTAGCTATATCCAGAAGGAAAAAGGATATTCAGAACACACTATCAGAAACTATGAAAGCGATCTCAGGCAATTTAGCGAATTTTTTGCAACCAAAAGAGATATAGAAAACGGTGATCCAGAAATCGACCTGGTAGACTATTCACTCATCAGGTCATATCTGGGAGACCTTTTTGATAGGTGCCATCGAACTACCATAGCTCGCAAGCTTTCGGCATTGAAATCATTTTTCAAGTATTTGGAGTTGAGAGGACTTACTTCGTGTAATCCTGCGGCAGAGATAGCCGCTCCCAAACAGGAGCGCTATATCCCCACTTATCTCCCCATAGATGATATGTTCGCCCTGCTGGAGCAACCTGACAGGGAAAAAGAATTGGGGCTCAGGGATCTGGCTATCCTAGAGCTCCTTTATTCGTCTGGCCTCAGGGTTAGTGAACTTGTCGATTTAGACATAGAGAGCCTAGATCTTGCTTCCCGGCTTGTGAGGGTTTCAGGTAAAGGCGGGAAAGAAAGACTTATACCAATTGGCAGAAAGGCTATCGCTGCGATTACAGAGTATCTCGAACATTCTGAGAAAAGGAGGAAGAAGACTGGATACCCAAAGGGGCAAGGACCTCTCTTTCTTAATTACAGGGGCGGCAGGCTCTCCACCCGCAACGTGCATAGAATGGTCAAAAGATACTCAAGAGAATGCGGCATCAGAATGGAAATTAGCCCCCACTCAATACGCCACACCTTTGCCACCCATCTCCTGGATGGTGGTGCAGATCTACGATCAATCCAGGAACTATTGGGGCATGTGAACCTCTCGAGTACCCAGAAATACACGCATGTGAGTATAGACAAATTAATGGAGGTCTATGATAGATCTCATCCAAGAAGCTAATTCCATAAATCCCAAGGGGAGGGCATCTCTTGACATCACGAGATCATAATAGATATTTGGCAAACCAAAAGATCAGGGGCACCACTATCCTATCCATCAGAAAACAGGGGCAGGCAGTCATGGCAGCGGATGGGCAGGTCACCGTGGAAAATACAATTATGAAACAAAAGGCCAAGAAACTTAGATTTATGTATAATGATCAGGTCCTGGTAGGTTTCGCCGGGGCAACAGCAGATGCCTTTTCTCTTTTTGAAAAGCTGGAGGGAAAGCTGGAAAAATTCAATGGAAATCTTCCCAGAGCTGCTGTCGAGTTAGCCAAGGATTGGAGAACGGACAAAATTCTCCGTAGATTAGAGGCCTTGCTCCTTGCTATGGACAGAGAACATACCCTCATATTATCAGGTAATGGAGATGTGATTGAACCGGATGAAGAGGTGGCTGCTATTGGTTCCGGAGGGCCCTATGCATTAGCTGCTGCAAAGGCCCTTCTCGCTCACACGGATTTAGATCCCGAACCTATGGCACTCGAATCAATGAAAATTGCAGCTTCTATCTGCCTTTACACCAATGAAGAGTTTGAAATCAAAACGCTGCCCGCGCCGAAAAAAAGCATGTGATAGTATATCACTATTTCTCTATGCCAGCCCTTTACGGCTCATATGGAGATCAAATGGAAAAGATTGATATGATAGAAAAAGAGATGAAGGTCTTCACACCAAGAGAGATCGTCTCAGAACTCGATAAATATATAGTTGGCCAAGACAATGCAAAACGCTCGGTGGCTATCGCCCTCAGGAACAGATGGCGCAGACAACAGGTCCCCCAAGAGCTCAGAGATGAAATAGCCCCTAAGAATATTATTATGATAGGCCCTACTGGTGTTGGAAAAACAGAGATAGCGAGACGCCTTGCCAGGTTAGCGAATTCTCCCTTCTTGAAGATAGAGGCCTCGAAATTTACTGAGGTTGGTTATGTGGGCAGAGACGTGGAGAGCATGATCAGAGATTTGATCGAGTTGGGCGTGAATATGGCCAAACAACAAGAACAAGAAAAGGTCAAAACCAAGGCAATAGAGTTAGCAGAAGATAAATTGCTGGATATCCTTCTTCCTAAGCCAAAAAAGGAAATTGAGAAAGACTCCGAGGAAAAAAGGGAAGGAATGCTGGAGGTAGTGAGAAACGAACCTACCGACGCTAACTCTACCAGGGAGAAACTGAGGCGGCTCTTAAGGAATGGCAAGTTGGATGAAAGGTATGTTGAGCTGGAGGTAACTGATAAGTCTCTCCCCCTTGTAGAGATATTCTCCGGTTCCGGGTTAGAAGAGCTTGATATGAATGTGAAAGAGATCTTCGGACAAATTCTCCCCTCCAAGACCAAGAAAAGGAGAGTGAAGGTAAAAGAGGCAGTCGCGATACTAACGCAGCAGGAATCACAAAAGTTGATTGATTTTGATAAGGTTGTTGAAGAGGCTATGCGTCGGACCGAGCAAAATGGGATCATCTTCTTAGACGAGCTGGACAAAATAGTGGGCACCGAGTCAGGAGCTGGCCCTGATGTATCGAGGGAGGGGGTGCAAAGGGATCTCCTTCCCATTGTAGAGGGATCAACAGTGCTTACAAAATACGGCATGGTAAAGACAGATCATATCTTATTCATTGCATCCGGAGCTTTCCACGGAAGCAAACCCTCTGACCTTTTGCCTGAACTCCAGGGTCGTTTTCCTATCAGGGTAGAACTCAACCCCCTGACACAACAGGATTTCGTCAGGATACTGACAGAGCCTCAAAATGCCTTGATAATTCAATACATGGCCTTGTTAGCTACTGAAGGAATAGCGCTAGAGTTTACTGAATCAGCCGTATCAGAGATAGCAGAGATGGCATTTTCGGCCAATGAGAGCATGGAAAATATTGGTGCACGCCGTCTGCATACGGTAATGGAAGCACTGTTGGATGATATCTCTTTCAATGCATCAGACACTCAAGAAAAAGAGATAACCATTGATAGGGACTATGTAAGGCAGAAGTTAAGCGAGATATTGGAAGATAGAAACCTCAGCAGATATATTCTATAGGAATTGTTAATTGAGGGATTAGGAACTTAGACACAAAAAACACAACAAACATAATTAACACAATGAATACTGGAATCGATAGGGCAAGGATCCTGATCGAGGCCCTGCCCTACATAAGGAAATTTGACAGGCAGACCATGGTCATCAAGTATGGCGGTCATGCAATGGTTGATGCCAAGCTGAAGAAGGGCTTTGCTCTGGATATCATTCTTATGAAATACGTGGGCCTCATCCCAGTAGTAGTCCACGGAGGTGGGCCTCAGATAGGGAAATTCTTAAGCAAACTCTCCATAAAATCGAATTTTGTTGCCGGACACAGAATCACTGATGAGAAGACAATGGATGTAGTCGAAATGGTTCTTGCTGGTAAAGTGAACAAAGAGATTGTAGCCACTATAAATCATCACGGTGGCCAGGCTGTTGGTCTCTCAGGCAAAGATGGCCATCTTATAACCGCACGAAGGCTTAAGATCATACCAAATCTTGATAAACAAGGGGATAAACCTGATAACCCTCCGGAGATGATAGACATTGGTCTAGTAGGCGAGGTTGTTTCCATCAACAACTGTATAATAATGAGTCTCATTGATGACCAATTTATTCCTGTGATTGCGCCTGTTGGCGTTGGTAAAGACAATGAGACGTACAATATCAATGCTGATCTGGTTGCCGGTCATATTGCCTCATCTCTCAAGGCCAGAAAGCTCATCCTGCTGACCGATGTGGAGGGTGTCCTTGACAGTGATGGTAATCTTATTAGAAGTCTTACTATGGACGAGGCCGACCGTATGATCGCTCGTGGGGTTATCAAGGAAGGCATGATACCAAAGCTCCAATGCAGTTTTGATGCCCTCAAGGGCGGGGTGGAAAAGGTCCATATTATTGATGGCAGAAAGGAACATGCACTACTCTTAGAGATACTTACCGATGAGGGTGTAGGAACGGAAATAGTTTTGAATTAATAAGTACCTAAAGGTAATAGACTCCTTAGAATCCTATCCACAACTTCAGCTCACTTTGGGGTTTAGTTATGACCATGACCTCACATATAATAGACAAAGCAGATAGATATATGTTTCATACATACAAGCGCGTTCCGGTCACCCTGGTCAAGGGAGATGGGTGCCGGGTATGGGATGAAAACGGCAAGGAGTACCTCGACTTTGTAGGAGGTATTGCTGTCTGTTCCTTAGGACACAGTTCACCTATACTGAGTAAGGCCCTATACGAACAGTCGCAAAAGCTTGTGCATGTATCCAACCTTTTCTACACCGAGCCCCAGACAGAGCTTGCCCAAATATTGGCAGAGAATTCCTTTGCGGATAGGGTATTTTTTTGTAACAGCGGTGCAGAGGCTAACGAGGCAGCCATAAAATTAGCCAGGCGTTACTCAAGGGAAAAATTTGGCTCGGAAAGATATATCATTATGACCATGGAGAATTCGTTCCACGGGCGCACCATGGCCACCCTCTCGGCTACCGGACAAGAAAGGATCAGAACTGGGTTTGATCCTCTTCTCAAGGGTTTTAGATTTGTGCCTTTTAATGATTTAAAAAAATTGGAATCGTCCGTAGATGAATCAGTGTGTGCTGTGATGTTAGAGCCAATACAGGGTGAAGGGGGCGTTGTTTTACCTGATCCTGATTACCTAAAAGGCGTTAGAGCAATCTGCACAGAGCACGGTATGCTCTTAATCTTGGACGAAATACAGGTCGGCATGGGAAGGACAGGGCGGTTCTTTGCATATCAGCACTTTGGAATAACGCCCGATATCATAACCCTGGCCAAGGCCCTGGGTAATGGAATACCCATAGGTGCAATGCTGGCCACTGAGGAACTAAACGACGCATTTGGTCCCGGAAGTCATGCGACAACATTCGGGGGTACACCCCTTATTACAGCAGGGGCTACTGCCGTTATAAAAAGTCTTTTGAATGATGGTTGGATCGAGAATGCCAGAGTGATGGGAGACTATCTCAAAGATGAGCTCAAAAACCTTCAGCAAAAACACGGCATCATTAAGGATATTAGGGGGTTAGGCCTTATCCTTGGGGTAGAATTGGATACTGAAGGAGCTCCTTTTGTTAGTGCCTGTATGGAAAGGGGTTTTTTGATTAACTGTGTACAGGAAAGAGTACTCAGGTTTATCCCTCCTCTGATCATAGGAAAAGAAGAGATTGACCTCCTCATTAATTGCATGGATGAGATATTCAAGGAAAACGAGATATAGAAAAGCCCTGTCAACCTTTAGACAGGCTGTTGCCCAAACGGAAATCCCTTTGAGCGGTCATTAAAACGTTTTTGCTAGAAAACCCTTGGCGAAGTGGAAGATAAACGATGTCAACTGTTTGAGCACTAAAGGTGAGTTTTGACATCGCCTGGAGCGAGCCTTAGATTTATCAGGAAACATTTTAGACCAAGCGAAAAGGGATTTCGGCAACAGCCCGTGAGAGACCTCACCACAAATGACATCGTTGCTGTTATTAGAGAAATTCAGCGTTCAGTACTGAGCTGATACGTCCCGAGTGAAACCACAGAACATTTTCTGACAAACAACCTCGAACAGAAAGAGAAAAAATGACTCAAGAGGTAAAAGTGATTACACTGACTTGCTCTGGTGGCTGAGGAGGATATGGTGTATAATCAGAAGGATGCAGAGGGGTTTATCAGGCTTAACGGTCTTAGACTAAAAATCGCAAATCTCATGAGACGGGTACACTAATATGGGCGGCAAGCTCTGGGGAGGCCGCTTCAACACGGGCACAGATGAAAGAGCAGATAGCTTTAATGCCTCCATACATTTTGATAAGAGACTCTTCAAAGAGGATATTGAAGGGAGCATGGCATACTGCAAGATGCTCGGAAAACAGGGCATCATCAGTAAAGACGAATCTGCGGCCATCCTCAATGCCTTAGAAGAGATCCACCGTGAAATAGAGGGGGGGGATCTCAGATTTGATGAAAGCCTGGAGGATATCCATACCCATATTGAAAACGCTCTCATAGAAAAGATTGGCCCCTTAGGGGAAAAGCTCCATACCGGTAGAAGCAGAAACGATCAAATAGCCCTCGATACGAGACTATATGTTAGAAATTCAATTACCAAGATTATCCACCTCATAAAGGAATCCCAGGCATCCTTGATCGAGCTGGCAGAAAGAAACCACGACCTGATTATCCCGGGCTACACCCATCTCCAGCGGGCTCAACCGGTCCTTCTGGCACATCACTTGCTTGCCTACTACGAGATGCTCAGGAGAGACACGAGCCGTTATGAGGAAGCCTTAAAGAGAACCAACGTTCTTCCTTTGGGTAGCGCCGCATTGGCCGGAGCAACCTTGAATATGGATAGGGAGTTCCTGTCCAGAGAGCTGCACATGCAAGGCATTACTGCCAACAGTATGGATGCAGTATCGGACAGGGACTTTATGATTGAGTTTATCTTTACCTCAGCCCTCTTAATGATGCACCTTTCCCGTCTCTGTGAAGAGCTGGTTATCTGGTCCACCCAGGAATTTGACTTTATCGAAATCTCCGATGCCTTTGCTACCGGCAGCAGCATCATGCCCCAGAAAAAGAATCCTGATATTCCTGAGCTGATCAGGGGAAAAACCGGAAGGGTGTACGGGAATCTGATTTCTCTTCTTACCACCATGAAAGGACTTCCCCTCGCCTACAACAAGGACATGCAAGAAGATAAGGAGCCACTGTTTGATACTGCCGATACAGTAGAAAAATCACTCGCTATCCTTTCTCCCCTTCTCAAAGAGGTAACTTTCAAAAAAGAGACCATCAAAAAGGCTGTTGGGCAAGGATATCTGGTTGCCACAGACCTGGCTGATTATCTCGTTACTAAGGGGATGACATTCCGGCAGGCCCATCACCTTGTGGGGGATATGATCCTGTCCGCTCAAAAGAAAAACAAGGAGCTGCATCAGTTAGACCTAGCTGAAATGAAACGATTTAGTCCCCTCATTGACGATGATGTGTACGGATGGCTGGATCCATCTCCGTGTATTGAGCGGAGAAATATTCATGGGGGCACCGGGCCAGAGACAGTTAAAAATGCACTAAACAATGCAAAACAAGAGCTAAAAACATGAGCAAAAGAAATGTGTTGTGGCTCCTCCTTATTCTGGTACTGCTTCTCGTATTATTAGCAGGCTGCGGTAGAAAAGGGCCACCTTCCCTGCCCCAAAAGCCCTCTTCGTTAATCCCTATTGAACACAAGGCCGAGCTTTGGTGCCTTATCCTGGACTGGAATAATGGAGGGATCAATTAGTGGGTCATAGAGGATCTTGGTGTTTTCAATCGTCTGTATTGCTCCAAAACCCCCTTATTCCATCGTTTTAGATAGGTGTATAGGTCGATGGCGAGTAACAGCCGATGAGTTTCCGCCACAGGCGGATAAAACTTTCAACCCGTTTAACGGATTTATGTGGAGGTCACGTTGATGAAAGGGCTGCCTGATATGGGTAATTTGCTAAAGAAGGCGCAAGAGCTTCAGGAGAAGATGGCAAAATTACAAGAAGAGTTAGGTGAAAAGACGGTTGAGGCATCTGCCGGAGGCGGAATGGTTACCGTTGTAGCAAATGGAAAACAGGAAATCGTTTCGATAAAGATTGATTCTGAGGTAGTGGATCCTGATGATGTTGAAATGTTAGAAGATCTTGTTTTGGCCGCAGTCAACGATGCATTGCATCAAGCAAAACAAATGGTCAGTGAGGAGATGACCCAGTTGACCGGTGGAGTCAAGATACCAGGCATAATATAGAGTTTGAATTATGGGAGTTTATCCTCCATCACTCGGAAGATTAATCGAACAATTCAGTAAATTTCCCGGCATCGGAAAAAAATCAGCAGAGAGATTAGCCCTCTACGTTTTGAGAAGTCCAAAAGAACTCGCAGAGGGACTGGCACAGAGCCTCCTGGACGTAAAAGAAAAGATCAAATTCTGCTCTGTCTGCTTCAATCTTACCGATACTGACCCATGCCCCATTTGCACCGATCAAAGAAGGGCAAACGGCATTCTGTGCGTTATCGAAGGGCCTGGAGACCAATTGGCCATTGAGAAATCAGAGGCCTTTAGGGGCAGATACCATATCCTTCAGGGAGTTCTTTCCCCTTTAGACGGTATTGGCGTTGAAGATCTGCGCATATCTGAGCTTATGTCACGGCTGAAAAAGGAAGACATCAGAGAGATTATACTAGCCCTCAATCCAACCGTAGAAGGAGAGGCTACAGCTTCCTATCTTACTGATTTTCTGAAAGGAAGGGGTCTAAGCATTACAAGAATTGCCTTGGGTATTCCCCTGGGCGGTGACCTCAAATATATAGATAGCATGACCTTGAAAAGATCCCTAGACAACCGATCCCCCTGCGATTCATGATCCCCAAATCAGCTCTCTCAAAACTTACTCATATCGTTGGTGAGAAGAATATCCTCATCAAGACAGAAGATCTGCTCCCTTACTCCCACGATGGAACTCAACACCAATTTATGCCTGATGTGGTAGCTTTTCCCAAAGATGCAGGGGAGATATCCCGAATCTTGCAGCTCGCCAATAGGGAGCGCTTTCCCGTTGTACCCCGGGGAGCTGGAAGTGGTATGAGTGGTGGCGCCCTTGCTGTACGAGGTGGGTTGGTAGTTGCAATGGACAGATTCAACCGGATTCTTCTAATCGATGAAGATAATTTGATAGCAAAGGTGGAGCCAGGCGTAATAACCGGCCATCTGCAGGAAGAGGTGGAAAAACGGGGCCTGTTTTATCCGCCTGATCCGGCGAGCCTGGATGTTTCAACCATAGGGGGTAACGTAGCCGAGTGTGCGGGCGGTTTAAGGGCGGTAAAATATGGAGTAACAAGGGACTATGTGCTTGCCCTAAAAGTGGTGCTGCCAACGGGTGAAATTCTCACCACGGGGGTGCAGACCGCCAAAGGCGTTGTGGGTTATGATCTTACCAGACTTATGGTCGGTTCAGAGGGCACCCTGGCCATCATTACAGAGATTACCCTCAGGCTTATCCCAAAACCTGCCATGAAAAAAACGATGCTGGTTGTTTTTCCTAACATATTGTCTGCCGCACGGTGCGTATCCATGATCATCAAGCAAAAGATTGTCCCAACGGCCATCGAGTTCATGGACAGCCTATCAGTTGAGTGTGTTAGAGACCAGCTTAACCTTGACCTCCCAAAAGGTGATGTGACTCTCCTCTTGATAGAACTGGATGGGGATCAAGTCTTGATAGATAGAGATGTAAGGAAAATAGAGGCGCTCTGCCAGAAAATGGGAACAGTTGAATTTCGCCTTGCCAAGAATAAGGGGGAGGCAGAGGATCTCTGGAAGGCACGGAGGAATTTATCACCATCCCTTCCACAATTAAGGCCTCACAAGATTAGCCAGGATGCAGTTGTTCCGAGGAGCTGCCTTGCCGATTTTGTGACACGCCTTTCGGATATCGGGCGGAAACACGATTTGCATATTCCTTCATTTGGACATGCTGGCGACGGGAATATCCATGTAAATATCATGTTCAACAGAGATGATAAGTATGAAGTAGCAAAAGCGGATAAGGCCTTGAAAGAGATACTAAAGCTTGTCATTGACCTTAAAGGCACGATCTCAGGTGAACACGGAGTGGGGATAAGCAAGAAACCATACATTGGTATGGAGATACCACAGATAGGTTTGGAACTTATGAGCAGAATAAAGAGCGCTTTTGATCCAAATGGGATCCTGAACCCTGGCAAGATCTTCGATGTGAACCAAAGAAATTCTCTATTGCAATAGTATCCCTGGATCAGATGATTCTATAAACGGAAATGGCTTGTAGCTCCAAAAACTGCTCAAAAAATCTCGACAAGTGTTGCACTAGGTCTTATATTTGGTGTATAAGAACGTCGTAAAAAAGGAACTGACATGCCTATATTTGAATATCATTGCACAGAGTGTGACGAGGATTTTGAAGTCTTGGTATTCGGTAACGAAGAGGTATCTTGCCCTACCTGCAAAGGCAATAAGATTAAGAAACTCCTTTCCGCGTTCTCCCACAAGAGCGATGGTGAGTTCTCAAGTTCACATGGCTCTTCTTGCAGCACTTGTAGCGCCACAACCTGTAGTACTTGTGGTAGTTCGTAAAGAGTTCAGGCGTGATTGAGTTTTTTGGGCTTTGGGGAGGCAGTTTATTAACCGCTAGCAACAATCCATCACGAGCTCATCTGCCCTCGCTCCCAACGTAAGGACGATAATCTCCACAGAGATGTAGCGAGCGTTTCTGTTCACTGCGTCATAACCTACGATATCGTGAAAGGAGGTATTATGGATGTCAAGGAAATTACACTCGAGGAATTAGACACTGAGAAATTTATCGCGGAAAAGGTACGGGAGATCTCCTCCGTAGTTGATGATGGCTTTGCCATCAATGCCCTTTCTGGAGGTGTTGACTCGGCAGTTGTCACCATGCTCGCTCATCGGGCATTGGGTGACAGGGTCAAAACCTATTTTGTTGACAGCGGTCTGATGAGGGAAAAAGAGCCTGAAGACATTGTTTCTGTGTTTAAAGATCTAGGGGTACCTGTTGAACTGATCAATGCCCAGGAAACCTTTTTTAATGCCTTAAAAGGTCAAACTGATCCGGAAGACAAACGGCAGGCAATTACCCGGTCATTTTATAGAGATGTCTTTGCCCAGTTAGTGAGAGAAACAGGTGCAAAGCATCTGCTACAAGGCACGAACTACACGGATATCGAGGAAACTGTTGCCGGGATCAAACGGCAGCACAATATCCTTGAGCAGCTTGGAATAAACCCAGAAGAAGCTTATGGTTACCGAGTAATAGAACCCTTGATTCAACTACGGAAATCTTCAATCAGAAAGCTGGGTAAAGCCCTGGGATTACCAGAAGAGACCTACAGTCGGCCTCCTTTTCCAGGACCAGCCCTAGCCGCCAGGGTAATCGGTGAGGTTACTCCCGAAAGAGCAAGGTTGGTGAGAAGTGCCACGACGATTGTTGAGGAAGAACTCTCTCAGAGTGGAGCATTTCAGTATCTGGCTATTCTCCACGAGGACAAGGTTACTGGAATACGTGACGGAAGGCGAGATTACGGTTTTCAGATAGAGGTTAGATGCTGGGAGAGCACGGATGCGAAAATAGGATCACCAACAAGACTTCCATATGAGGTCCTGGATCGGTTGGCGAGTAGAATCACCACTGAAGTGCCCGGCGTCGTGAGTGTCACCTATAACATAACCAGAAAACCACCGTCCACCATCGAAGCTGTCTGATTGCTGGGGTGATTTCATATCCGGAATTGATAGCAGCTAAGAGAGGTTAACAAGGCCTGATTTAATACCTGGGGATTCGCCTGATACCGGTAACGCTAACGTCAGCAAAATAGTGAGAGAATGCCTCTCTTCCTACCTCTATCTTCACTGGGTTCTCTGATCCTATCAGAATTTTCATGGATCGCCCTTTAGGCTATTGAAATATCCTTTCCCCTTTTCACAACGAGCCCCTCTTTTTCCAATTGCTCGAAATTGTGTTGAACCACGTTTTCCTGAAAAGGCAGCATTTTGATTAATCGACTTTCTGAAACCCTGTGTCTCCTCACCAGGACTTGAAGAATCATGCCTCTGATCTGCCTATTAGAACCTTTGAATGGCGCCTGTTTCTGATACTGGACACTGACTTTGCTGGGGTTAGCATGCTTCTTTTTTACTGCCACCCCAAAATCCATCAAGGCCCAATACCATTTTCGTGGCCTCTCGGGATCCAATGTTTGCGCTACCAGAGGAAGAATTTCAGTATCTCTTACACTGCCCCTGTCCCTGAAAAAATGATGAATAAAAACAGTGCGTATATTGGTTTCAATAAAAACCACGGGCTGGTTAAAGGCAAAGGCACAGATCGCATTAGCGGTAGCACTGCCGATTCCCGGCAGCCTCATCAGGGAATCAACACTCGCGGGAATCCTGCCCTCAAATTCAGCAGTAACCTCTTCGGCTAGTTTTTTCAGGTAAAGGGCTCGACGGTTATAGCCCAGTCCCTGCCAGGCGAAGAGGATTTCACGCAACCGAGCTCGAGCTAAGGACTCAATATCGGGAAAGGTATGTATAATGTGTTCATATTTCTCAATAACTCTGGCTACCTGCGTCTGCTGGAGCATGACCTCAGAAATCAGAATCTTGTAGGGATCGTTGGTCTTTCTCCAAGGCAGCTCTCGTCCATGGTTACCATAGTAATGGTAGACTTCCTCTCGAAACTCGCGAATCTGTTCAGCGCTGAGCAGGGTGTGATGTTTCATTGACAGTATAGGCATCATAGAGAAAAGGCAGAACCCTTAGTGGCTCTGCCTCTATCATCTACCACACCTCTTATTCTCTCCTATTTCTTCCATTCCTTGGATCTTTTCCGCTCCTCCGATCAATTCCGCTCCTCCGATCAATTCCGGTCCTTTGATCCTTTCCCCTCTTTTGATCTTTGATCCTTCGCCTCTCTTTCCTTTCAACGAAACGTTCAAGCCGATGATTGAACTCAGATTTATCTGCACTATGATGGGCTCGCCTATGACAGCTCGGACAGAGGCCGATAACCCATAATGGATCATCCGGGCCACCATCACACAAACGACGTATGTGGTGGGTTTCAAGGTAGGGTCGACCTGAACTGGTCCTGAAAGGGCCGTTCTTTCCACACGCCTCGCACACACCATTGGCTCGTTTCAACGCATAGACCCTTATAACCTTACTTCTCGATCTCGCAAGAGTTCTTCTTTCTGAAGGACTTTTTTTTGACATATACGAGGCGGTTGCCTGCTTTCGAAGCTTGCCGAGAGGCTCCTTCCACATCCGTTCATATTCATCGTCCGCTTCAACTGCACCATCCAAGGCATCGGCAGATGTCAGCTCAAAGACTATTACCCGGCGGTCATTGCCATCGATGTCTGGCCCTCGCACTTCACGAAACCCTGTGCAGACCATTTCACCTACATAGCGAACATTACCTTTGCTGTCATTCTCAAAAAGGTGAATATCTTTACCATTAGCTGTGTGCTCGAGGATTGCCCAGTTTCCCCGCTCAAACAACATATCACCCCGTTGACCTATGCCGGTATAAAGATAAAATCCCTCTTCAGACCACCCATGATTATAGCCATATTGCTGTCCCTGGCTTCCGGTAAAGAGCATGATAAAATTTTGGCCGGAAGGCGTGCTTATTCCGCCCTGCCGTTGGCCACCGAACAGTTCATGGAGATCACGACGCCTGTATCTTTCGCCTACGACAAACATGTATCACACTCCCAGAATTAGCCTTTTCGGTTTGTCTGGTAACACAAAGTGCTCTGGAAACTTTGGATCAGCTTGACTCCTTAAGGCAGGTATCACATTAGAGGCAAAGCAGTCAACTCCAATAAAAAGTAATTTCAATAATAGAAATACGTAATTAGGTCTAGAACAATTTTTGGATTTCAAAAAAAGGAAACTCAGAAAAGTGCACAAAACGATCCTGCCACTAACCGGTCTTAATTGAGACTACCTAAACTTCCTATAAAGCTAGCAAAACTCTCCTTAACTGATTTTCTTAATATTCAATCAGCAGACTGCCATTCCTCACCTCAAAGCTCGCGCTCTCGATAGAATCGTAGCCCATGAGATAGAGCTCATGCACAGCACCTACCCCACTGGTTCGAGCAAAGGACTTTATAATCCATGTATTGTTGTCGCCCCCTGGGTTGACAGTTCGGGACAGCTCATAGATTATCGCCTCAAAATCACTTTTCGATAGCCCGATTGGGATGAAAGAATTTGTTTCATTGCGGTTACGGATAATGTCAAGGTATCGGAAAACCCCCCACCAACCAAGGTCACAAGGGAGAGCACATAGCTTGGTCAACATATGATGCAAGAATCGTGCAAAATCAGGTCATTAAAAATTGCATTAGATCTTAACCAGTTACGCAACCTTCCAGAAACCTCACATCGTTATATGTAATAAAATACCAGGTTTTTGAGAAATGAAATTCTACCTTTTAGGTAAACTTTTACATACCTTCTCAAACATGGAAGTTACTAAAATCAATTTTTGTTAACTACCTAAAGCCACAGCTATTCAGGATTCATTAGATTTGACGTGAGATTAATATAAGGTCATCCATAATAGCCATTGAAACCAAATCACCAAGATGCTAAATGTGGATACCATTCACTTAATATTTGGTCCCGCAGGGTAGCTGGCTCAATAGATTGACACCTGTTAATTCAAAGGAGATTAAAGATGGAAAATCTGGTGAAATTAGATGTTATCGAAGGAATTGCAAGAGTGACACTGAACCGGCCCAAGGTCTTTAATGCATTCTGCCTGACTATGATTCAGAATCTGGCAGAGAAACTTATTGGACTTGCTATGGACAAACGCGTGCGCGGAGTAATCATTGCCGGAGAGGGCAGAGCCTTCTGTTCCGGGGCAGACCTGAAATGGGTTTCTGATTTTGGAAGAAGTTACGGTGAGGCCTTCCACGAGTTGGCGGCCCGTTACCATCAGGCCATCCTTGAAATACGTCGAATGCCTAAACCGGTGGTGGTGGCCATTAATGGGATTGCTGCAGGAGGCGGTTTTTCCATTGCTTTGGCATGCGATTTTAGGGTCATGGAGGCATCTGCTGTTTTGCGGCAGGTGTACACCTCTAACGGGTTGAGTATCGACGGCGGAGGCACATTCACTTTACCTAGATTGGTTGGGCTGGCAAGAGCCACGGAGATTGCAGCCTTTGACCGCCCGATTTCCGCTGAACAGGCCCTATCGTGGGGCCTTGTAACAGAGGTGGTGGAAGATGGTCGAGCAGCACAAAGGGCCATTGAATTGATTGAAGAAATGAAAACCGTTGCGCTATCCTCTTTTACGGCCTGCAAAAAACTGATAAATGATTCCTTTAACACCTCTTTTGAGACCCAACTCGAAGAGGAGCGTGAAACCTTGTCGTGGTGCGCTGAACACCCCAATGGGCGTGAGGGTATTGCGGCCTTTTTGGAGAAAAGAAAACCGCGATATACCTAGTTTTTGGAAACCCCTCCCCTTCCCAAGACCACTCCCAAATATTGGCTAGGAGAGAAATATGATAAGGTAAGAGCGCACAAAAATCTCCAAAATGTGGCTTTTTTCTTGACAATACATCATGTTGTTCCTAAATTTGGCGAGTTTAATTTCTTCCCAGTGTCGTTTATGGGTGGTCTTTCGGCGAAAGCAATCAGAGGGTTCTTTCAAGCGTTCCTCCTAACATTACAGGCCCCTCATAGTCGGTCTTGCCACACGAAAACCTCATGGCACGTATCATCTCCTCTTGCAATCATTCTATCTTTTGTGTACTGGATTCTTGGATGGTAGCCGTTGAAGTAATCAGATGCAATATCGCACATCCACTGGGTAAGATCTCCTATTCCAAGCTCCATGAAGGTCTCATAAATAAGGCACCGCCTGATTACTATTTCGAATTTCCGGTGAGACTCCTCAATCACATCGAAAACAACGTTGTTGGCCTCAAAGTCTTTATATACGGTAACGAAATCCATGAGATCGCTATCAGCGCCGAGGGGTGTGAACCCCCGAAAAAATGCCTGCCCGCCTCTCATCAGAACCGTATGCATCACCTCGTTCGTTTTTTCAGTTCCAAGTTGCCTCTCGAGTTCTTTATACATAAAAGCTAAGAGCTTGAAGTGATTTTTTAACTCTCTCTTTTGCCTTTCAGCCTCATCAAGATTCTTATCAATCTTGTAATGAATCCTTAGTGACTTTACGGCAGCAGGGATAACCGCCCTTAGAGTAGACCAAAGACCTATTTCTCTGTTAAGCACCCGGAAGCCAGTTCTGTACTCTGGTTCGAGCATATTCTTGCCTCATTTTACTTCCGCCATGGGAAGATGTTTTCAGGTGGCTCAAAGATAGCTACTTGTTCATCAAAATGATGCTGCTGTAATGGGCTATGACTCCTTCGTTTGTCTGATTCGTATCTGTGAGAACAACAATCCCTATGAGATGAGGGGGAGTCCTCCTGAAGCATTGCTCAAAGTCTTCAATGAGATTGCGTTCCTCCCATACCCACCGGTTTGCTTCCTTGTTTCCGCTTTGAATAACTACCATTTTGTGATTTCTTGAGCCAGGAAAGTCGAGAACCTCCCCCTTGGTGATAGTATTTCCCCAGATATAGTCGATCTTAAAGCCACGCGGTTCCTTTCCCCCCATTTTAAAGCCGAAGGATTTGAAAAAGTCTGGAATTTCTGGTGGTTTTTCCTGGGAAGGGGTTGGCGCGGCCGTTCCGAAAATAACCCTGATCCGAGCAGCAGCATCGTTCCTGTCCTTGCGGCTTTCGATTGCCATTCCTATAACCCTATTGATCTTCCAGCGCCATACAAGAGAAGGAAATGCTTTCAGATCAACATCGAGCCTCTTTAAGAGGGCCGAGGCACTACCCACGCTTTTTACCCTGAGGACGGTCCGTTTACCCTCCTTACTCAAAGACAGCCTATTCTTGCCCGTTCTGAAATAGGTAATAACTTCCCACCCTTCGGGCACAGATTTAGATTTTTCCCCCTGCTTAAAGCCAATAAAGAGCGCCTTCGCCTTTCCATGGGATAGGTTCACCGAGGCCAAGAGGAGCCCCGAAACAATTATGGAGATCAAAATCGTTCTCGTCTTTGGTATCACCGCGATCCTCTCGGGTTTCTGCGGATATCGGCCAAGAAATCCACCGTAGTATACTTAATTATTTCCCCTCTGATTCAGATGTCAAGGCAATTTATCTGCCGAGTCTTAACGAGGCAGTGTTTCCATTTTTTCAAGCGAGCACAGGAATGGATCGCTGCTACTGACGCATAAGCGTATTGACATAACTTGTGCCTCTAGATAATATCAAAAGGCTCCTGAAACATATAAAAAGAGATGGTAACTACTCAGGTTCAGAGGTTCAGGGTTCAGAGGTTCAGGGTTTTCGAAAAGGTTTCGATTCCGAATCGAATACGGAATTCATCCGATTCTTACGATACTCCAAATCATTAACCGTGAAGTTTGAACCTTGAACCGGACAACCTGAGTAGTAACTAAAGATGTTAACCAAAAAAATAGCTTTTAGGCCCCCCATCTTCGGACCTTTCCCATGGAAATAAACCCTGATTACATTGCACCTTGTGGCCTTTACTGCGGGGTTTGCGGCATTCTTTACGCAACCCTTGACCATAATCGGAAGTTCAAAAAAAGACTCGTTGGAGTATATAGAGACAAACTCCCTGAAAGCGAAAATCTATCAATTGAAGACATCCATTGCAGAGGTTGCTTATCAGTTGAACAATTTGTTTTTTGCCATCAATGCGCTATCAGAGATTGTGCAACAAAAAGGGGTTACATTGGTTGTCACGAATGCACGGACTTTCCTTGCACCTTGATTGAAGAGTTTCCCATACCTGTTGGCAAGAAGGTAATTTTGCGGGCTATTCCCTACTGGCGAGAAAAGGGAACAGAAAAATGGATCAGACATGAGGAAGCCCGGTATATGTGCCCGGAATGCGGACATAAGCTCTTCAGGGGTGCTAAGAGCTGTAATAGGTGTAAAACACCTGTTGACTTGGACTAAATGCGCACGGTTATAGAGGCATAACCAATCAGCTCATGTAACCAAACTTAACTATAAGGAGTTAAACTATGCAGCTAACAGCAATGATTGTGAATTTTGTCTATTCCATTATAGGTGGGTTATTAACATTACTATTTATGTATTTGGGCTACAAGTGGTTTGACAGATTTACCAAGTTTGAAACTTCAGATGAGCTGGCCAAAGATAACAGGGCAGTTGGACTGGTTGTAATGGGAATCTTTATCGGTGTTGGGGTTGCAATAGGCCTGGTTATTGGGCTGGGCCTTAATTGAAAGCGACGTCAACCCACCGTTCTCAGTGCTCGGTTGCTGAATATAACCAGGAAATACTCCGGGATGCCATTATATGCTTGAGAGACTCATATCCTCTATCTGCATCCAAAAACAAAAGGCGGCACTGTTTCCAGGTGCCGCCTTGTTGAAAGCTTATTTTGTTATAGTATCTCTACATCCTTGGCTTTGTTCCCTTTTGGGCTTGTCTCAATCTCAAATCGTACTCTCTGGCCTTCATACAGGCTCCTGAATCCGAATCCCTTGATGGCAGTATAGTGGACGAAAAGATCGTCACCCTCATCCTGCTTGATAAAACCATAGCCCTTTTTTTCGCTGAACCATTTTACGGCTCCTTCTGCCATAGCGCTCCCCTCCTTCTCTAAAATTTTCCAACCCGTTAGGATGAACGCTTTGGCAAAAAAAAGACTATTAAACTCTCTACCAGAGCTTTAATAGTCCTCAAAGGTCTTGATGATTCGTGTTTCCCAAAACGGTCAATCCAAAGTTGTTCAATCTACAGCTTTCCTAATATACCTTTTTCTCTCAATTTTCAACATTTTTTTAACCGCCCAAAATTGACTGGCAAACGAAGAAACAAAAATCTATTTACCATCTTTCAGATGGGAAAACAGTACAAACGATACGAGTAAAAAACAGCGACTAAACAGATTCATACCTCCGGATACAAGTTCTGGCAGATATACTCCGAGAAGGAAAAAAGCTCGCGACAAAGGCCTTTTCCTTGAGCCAAAAAAGAGGCACTTGGCGATTAAATCACCTCTTCTTATATCACTGAAGGTTCACCTGGCCAAAATCACTTATCAGAAAAATAGAGAGTTGCTTCAACCTCTTTTCAATGGTAGATGTATTTACAGGAAATCTTATGAAGATATTTGGCCTTACACTTTTGAACGAAATTTGAAAGGGATGCCAAGATATAGATGGAAATGCGATACCATATGCTGCAGGCTGTAATGATTTCTCTGGTTTTCTTTTTTACAACACCCAGTGCAAATGCTGAGGATTTCCCTAAAGTAACCTCAAAGAAGTGGGCAAGCAAATATGACGGTTATTTTAGGAAATATACCAAAAGATATTTTGGGGCCGGATTTGATTGGAAATGGTTCAAAGCCCAGGCCATAGCCGAATCAAACTTGAAGGAAGATGCTAAGAGTTGGGTTAACGCCAAAGGAATTATGCAACTGATGCCAAAAACCTTCCATGAAATCAAAAAGAAGAACCCCTCCTTTGTTGATATCAATGAACCACGCTGGAACATAGCTGCAGGCATTTACTACGATAACCAACTGTATCGAAAATGGAAGGCCGAAAGGCCTTTTGAGGATAAGATGAGTTTTACCTTTGCCAGCTATAATGCCGGTTTCAGAAATATTGTAAAGGCCCAGAATGTATGCAAAAAGAGCGGGCTCAACGAGAATCTCTGGCACAACATAAAATCAGTGGCACCAAAGGTTCGTGGCTGGCGCCATCGGGAAACACTAGGATATGTTGATAAGATCAGCGCTATGATGGAATAGAAAAATACAGGGTTTCACTGGTTCAATTTGTTCAATCGATTGGTCTGTAAAACCAATAGAGCTAATCAAAACCTAAC
>CP070673.1:3445281-3456485 GCA_020351915.1 Deltaproteobacteria bacterium | reverse complement strand
ATTGACAGTAACTATGGCTATGGCGCGGGAGATGGCCTCCAAGGGCCCGGTTGCTCTCCGATATGCCAAAGAGGCAATCCACAAAGGCATGGATCTTACCTTGGAGCAGGGACTGCGCTTGGAGGCCGATCTCTATTTTTTACTGCACACAACCAAGGATCGAACGGAGGGCATCAGGGCCTTTCAGGAAAAGCGGCCTCCCCGCTTTGAGGGGCGATAACAAACTAGTATGTGGGTAGCTAATGAGTGGTTTTAAGACATTGATTTATGAAAAAAAGGATGCTATAGCCTCCGTGACCCTCAACCGTCCCGAGGCCCTGAACGTTTATAATATTCAGATGAGGGATGATCTGTATGAAGTCCTTGGGGCTATAAGAGACGATAGTGAAGTGAGAGTGGCCATCTTCAAGGGAGCAGGAAAGAAGGCTTTCTGTGCAGGGGCAGACCTCAGTGAGTTTCTCACCGCACCATCCCCTACAGAAGCCCGGCAGGTGCGCTGGGAGCGTGATGTGTGGGGCTTTTTCTTAAGTATTCCCCAGCCCCTTATCGCCGCTGTTCACGGCTATGTTTTGGGTTCAGGTATCGAGATAGCCCTCTGTTGTGACATCAGAATAGCTTCAGAAGATGCCCGGTTTGGTTTACCTGAGGTTGGCTTGGGCATCATACCAGCTGCTGGAGCTACCCAGACACTCCCCCGTACAGTTGGACGAGCCAGGGCCCTTGAGATGCTCCTCACCAACCGATGGATTAAAGGTGAAGAAGCCTGTAAGATAGGACTTGTCAATCAAATAGTGCCACGGGAAAACCTCCTGCAGGTTGCAGAGGAAATGGCCAAAAAGATCGCCTCCTATAATCCACTTGCGGTTAGGAATGCCAAACAGGCAGTGATGAGAGGATTGGATCTAAGCCTTGGAGAAGGACTGGATTTAGAAAAGCGGCTTGCCCTTGAGGTCGCATCGATGTCTGGCCAAAAGAATTGAGAGTATAAGCTTTAAAAAGAATTCATGATATTCCGCGCTAGAAAGAGAGAACATGAATACGACTGATTTCTTAAGCATCGCCACTGCAATCTGCCCCGAGAGGAATGTTGTAGTTTTTGAAGGAAGACGGTGGACGTACGCCCGAACCAATGAGCGAATCAACAGCCTGGCACATGCGTTGGCCAAGGCAGGAGTAAGAAAAGGTGACCGGATTGGGATGCTTCAGGTAAACTGCAATCAGTATGTCGAATCCTATTTTGCTGCGGCAAAGCTCGGGGCCATCTTTGTTCCCTTAAATTTCAGGGCAAAGGCCGATGAGCTAGGCTGTATGTTAGGTAATGCAGAGGCCAAAATCCTTTTGGTGGGAAGCAGGTACCTGGATATGATAGATACGCTGCTCCCTCAATTGCCCACCATCAAGGAGTGCATAGTCATTGATTATGAAGTGGATGGAAAGCTTTACTACGAAAATCTCCTGGCTTCGGAATCCTCCGATGAATATAGCATCGATATAGGAGACGATGATGTCACTATCCTCATGTACACAGCAGGCACCACAGGGCGTCCCAAAGGGGTACCGCTCACGCACAACGGATTCATTTCATATGTTCTGGATAATGTAGAGCCAGCAAGCCCTGAGATAGAGGAGCGGAACTTGCTTACAGTCCCCCTGTATCATGTAGCCGGGATTCAGGCGATGTTAGCAGCTGTGTATGGGGGACGAACCATGGTGATGATGAGGCAGTTTGAGGTCAAGGAGTGGCTCGAGACCGTTCAGAAAGAGCAGGCTACCCGGGCCATGCTGGTTCCCACCATGCTCAAGGGAATCATCGATGATCCAGACTTTACCAACTATGATCTGGGGAGTCTCAGGGTCATCACCTACGGTGCCGCACCCATGCCCTTTGAAGTCATCAAAAAGGCTATTGAGGTTATGCCCTCAGTTAGGTTTATCAATGCCTTCGGGCAGACTGAGACGGCCTCTACCATAGCAGCTCTTGGTCCTGAAGACCATGTTATTGAGGGAACTGAAGAGGAGCGGGAGAAAAAGCTCAAGCGCCTCACCTCCTCTATCGGAAGGCCTCTCTCGGATGTGGAGGTAAAGACTGTTGATGAAGATGGAAAAAAGCTGCCACCCGGACAGATTGGTGAAATACTGGTCAGGGGCCCCCGTGTCATGACCGGGTATTGGGGGGATGAGCAAAAAACAGCCCAGGTTATCACCCCTAATGGGTGGCTGCGCACCGGTGATATGGGATGGGTCGATGAGGAGGGCTACATTTACCTAGCTGGCCGCGGCGATGATATGATCATCAGGGGAGGGGAGAATATCTCGCCAGAAGAGGTTGAGGATGTGCTCCATGCCCATTCCAAGGTCGAGGAAGCGGCGATCATTGGGGTCCCTGATCCCGAGTGGGGACAACAACCCCGGGCCATCGTGGTACTGAAAAAAGGTGAGCAAGCGGCCCCCGAAGAAATTATTGAGTTTTGTCGCACTAGGTTAGCCGGGTTTAACCGGCCCAGGTCGGTAATCTTTGTTGATTCTCTCCCCCGTAATCAAATGGGTAAGGTCTTAAAGAAAGAGCTTCGCGAAAAGCATGGAAAACCCTGATTTCTATCCAAAGGATAAAGGAGGTATACGATACAATGGCGACACAGGTTGGAAAAAGATATTTCTGCAAAAAGTGTGGTGCAGAGTTTATCGTAACCCGCGCAGGCAAAGGGACACTTTCCTGCTGCGGCAAACCAATGGAACTGAAGAAGTAGCTTTTTGATGTATTTCCAGAGAATATCGGGAGGTGACAGAGAATGAGTCAGCTAGGCAAGCGATATCGGTGCACCGAATGTGGGACTGAAATCCTCTGTACCAAGGCAGGTGAAGGTAATCCTGTGTGTTGCGAGAAGGAAATGGAGGTTCAGGAGCCCCGACCGTTACCATCGTCTGATTGATATCAGGATGCCCACCGGAATTTTTTTCCACTACCAGCAGGGCAAGAGACTGAGGGATTTCCCTCAAGCCTTAGAGAAGATCTTGGAAAAAGACTATGTCTTTCTTTACGATGCATTGTATCCATCAAAACCCAAGTCCTCTTTTGACTTAGAGCCCCTCCCTCTAGGAACCCTCCATAAGATTCATTCACCGGAAATGGTTGATCGAGTAAAGGCCACCGGGAATTATGAAGGTGCGCTCTATTCGGCAGCTGGCACGGTAGCAGCCGCCACTAAAATCTGGTCTGGAGAAATCACGAATGCATTTGTCTTCACCGGATACGGAGACCATCATGCCGGCAGCACCTTTTTTGGTGGTGGGTGTTACTTTAATGGTGCCGCTCTGGCAATACATGAGTTACGAGAAAAGTATGGTGTCAAAAGCTACGCCATTATTGACACCGATGCTCACCACGGCAATGGCACCTGGGAGTTGTTTGAAGACAATCCCGCAGTACTCTATATCTGCCTTTGCTCTGGCGCATCTCGGGAGAATAATCAAAACGTGAATATCCACGTTGCCCCGAGGGTGACCGATTGCGATTATCTTACCTTGGCAAAGGAGGCCTTTCAGAAGTGGGTCACGGAGTTTCAACCAGAAATCATATTTTGGAATTGGGGCTATGACGGGACTATTGGAGAATATGGCGGTATTGGGCTCACACCAGACGCACACCTGAAACTGGCCATGGAGATAAAAAAGGTGGCCCAGCAAGTGTGCAGGGGTCGGTTGATTGTAATTTTATGTGGTGGTAGTCGAAGGGATCTTGCCTTATTCCTTATTCCGCGAATCATCACAATTCTCATTGACTAAAAGATGTGGGCTACATGGGAATTGACTATGGCTAGGAAGGCTATAGAGCCACAAGATAGATATCTTGAAGTTAATGGGCTGAACCTCCATTATCTGGATTGGGGAAATGAAAAGGAACAACCGATGGTGCTCCTTCATGGTTTCATGGCCCACGCTCACGTCTGGGATGATTTCGCCTCAACCTTTGGATCTCAGTATCATGTGATAGCACTCGACCAGCGAGGACACGGGGAAAGTCAGTGGTCAAAGGATATGGCCTATACTTTAGATGATCATTTTTCAGACATTGCCTCTTTTGTAGAAGTGTTGAGCCTAAACGATTTGATTCTTATTGGCCACTCGATGGGTGGCCGAAATGCCCTATTTTTCGCTGCTTGCGCATCTCATGGACCAGAGCGGCTAATTCTGGTTGATTCCCGCCCTGATGATACTTTGCAGGCTTCTCAAGCGTTAAGGCAATTGCTGGTCACTTTTCCACTTCAAGCTCGTTCTCTTGATGAAGTAGTCCGGGCCATCCAGAGCCTTTATCCCTATCTCTCCAGAGATTTTTGTCTTCATATCGCAAGCTACGGTTACCGGCAGGTACAGGATGGAACCTTTGTTCCCAGATTTGACACTAGAATGAGTCTACAGTCCGGACGCGAAGGCTATGCCACCGAGGATCTTTGGCCTTATATGAAAAACATTGCTTGCCCTGCTTTAATAGTACGCGGAAAGGAGAGTTCTTTTGTATCTAGAAAGGTTGCGCAAAAAATGTGCAAGCAGATCCCGAAGGCAGAGTTGAGGGAAATACCCAAATCTACCCACATGCCAGCGCAAGAAAATCCTGCCGCACTTAACAAGGTGATCACAGATTTCTTGAGTAATTGATGATAGCAATATAATATCATTTAAGTCTTTTTGACCCGAAAAAGAACCGACGATAGAAACTGCTCCATGCCGTTTGATCTCATAAAAGAGGCCTTGCTCGCCTCAGGCGTGAAAGAAGATCAAGGGGTTGCTGCGTATATAGACAAGCTTGATCACCTGCATCAACAATTTGTCGGTGAGATGAAACCCACCCATGACCCGCTCACCACCGCAAAGGCACTTTTCGATTGGCTCTGGATAAAAAAGCCAGATCGGTATAGACTTCGTGGTTATTACCGACTCAATGACGTAATAGATTCTCAGTTGAGCAAGGGTGGTCAGGAGGTGGGAAACTGTTTAGGCCTGACCCTTCTCTATAATTGTCTTCTTCGAACAGCAGACATAGAAGCAGGGGTATTACATCTGGAAAATGCCTTTGGAGTAGGACCTCACGTGCTCACCTTTCTCAAAACAGAGGAATCCAAGGTAGACATTGAAAATATCTTACCCGATGGATTTGATTATGAAGGACATCTTAAGGATCCAACAAGGACTATATGGGGGGATAAAGAACTAGTAGCCGATATCTACCACAGCCAGGGCAACGAGTACTATGAAAAAGGTCACTATAGAGAGGCCCTCAAAAGGTACAAGCAAGCCTTGGACCTAAACCCTCGCTACGAAACAGCACGGCTCAATTGGGTTATTGTGCAGGACAAGATGGGGCTTGAAAAGAGATAAGTGAACTATCGACCATAATTAGAGCTTGAGGTACCTTGGTGAAAAGAACACGGATCTGCAATTTGCTGGAAATCAAATATCCTATTCTTCAGGGCGGCATGCTTTGGATTGCGAATGCCGAACTAGGTGCGGCGGTGTCCAATGCTGGGGCCTTGGGTATCATCAGTCCATTGGCAGGAATGGAAAGCCAGGGGGATTCTTCAGAAAATCTGAGGCTTCAAATTACGAAAACGCGGGAATTGACAGAAAAACCATTCGGTGTCAACATTCCTTTGGATTTACAACAAAGCGGGATCCTTATAGACATTATTCTCAAAGAAGAGGTTAGAATCATAGTTACCTCTGCAGGAAACCCTACTCATTATACTGAACTACTCCACCAAAACGGGGTTAGAGTTATCCATGTTGTAAGCTCTGTTCACCAAGCACAGATCGCAGAATCCTCCAACGTAAATGCCATAATCGTCGAAGGAGTTGAAGCCGCTGGCCATCTTGGATTTGATGAATTGCCATTATTTTCATTGATTCCCCAAGTGGCAGACGCCGTATCTATACCGGTCATTGCAGCTGGAGGCATTGTGGATGCCAGAGGAGTGGTTGCAGCCTTATCCCTTGGTGCTGAGGGTGTGCAGTTGGGGACCCGGTTTGTTGCCGTTGAAGAGAATATTGCTAACATACGATACAAGCAGGCTATCCTAGAGGCTCAAGACACGGATACCGTGGTAACATGTCGTAGGCTGTTACCCACAAGAAGCCTGAAGACAGAGTTTGCTCAAAAGTTAATAGAATTGGAGGAATCAGGCGCCTCCGCCAGTGATATCAGAGAGTTTCTCGGTTATAGTCGGGCACGAGGAGGTCAATTGGAAGGCGACTTGGTTAATGGTGAGGCATACTGTGGGGCATCAGCTGGTTTGATAAAAGAAATACTTCCTGTAGCCTCAGTAGTTCAGAGGTTGGTAGAGGGATACAAAGAAGTCCTGCAAAACCTCGTGTGAGCTTTCAAGCAGAACCAAGCATTCTTCTGTTCCGGGGTAATTCTCAGGAGTCCAATATGAACATCTCTGCTGAAAATGGTAGTTTTCTGGGGGGAATACGGGTACTGGATTTGGCTGATGAGAAGGTGAGTTTCTGTTCAAAACTCCTGGCTGACATGGGGGCATGTGTCATCAAGGTAGAAAAACCAGGTGGAGACACATCTCGCAACATAGGTCCTTTCTGGAAAGATTTGCCACATCCAGAGAGAAGTCTTTCTTTCTGGTATCACAACACCAACAAGCTCGGGATAACCCTTAACCTAAAGAAGAGCGCTGGCAGGGAGATCTTTCGCAGACTTGTCAAAAGAACTGACATTGTGGTAGAGACCTTCCTTCCAGGATACCTCAAGGATATCGGATTGGGCTTTGAAGCATTAAGTGAAATAAATCCCAAGCTCATTCTGTTATCAGTCACTGGTTTTGGGCAGAATGGTCCGCGAAAGAATTATCAATCCTGTGATTTATTAGCTTCAGCTGTGGGCGGGCAGATGTATGTTACTGGTTCACCCTCCACGCCTCCTCTCAAATCGTTTGGAGAGCAATCCTATTATGCCGCTTCTCTTTTTGCTGCTATCGGCGCTCTCCTGGCCCTTCGAAAGAGAAAGCAAAGTGGAAAGGGAGAACATGTTGATATCTCTTTACAAGAAGCCGTGACCTCGACCTTAGAGCATGTATTGGTCCGCTACCTGTATGACCATATAATACCTAAAAGGCAAGGGAGCCGCTCCTGGAATAACGAATTCTGTATTGTACCGTGCAAGGATGGCTTTATCCAGTTAACCCTTTTTCAGCAATGGGAGACACTTATTGAGTGGATGGCGAGTGAAGGTATGGCAGAGGATTTAGCGGATGAAAAATGGAGTAATGAGGAATACCGTCGCCAAAACCATGATCAAATCCTGGAAGTAGTAAAACGATGGAGTGAAACTCATACAACAAGCGAGCTCTTTGAGATGGGCCAGCTCATGCGCTTTCCGTGGGCCCCGGTTTGTGCCTCAAAAGAGGTTATTGAGAGCCCTCATCTCAAGGCCCGTGGGTTTTTTGGAGCCATGGGCCATCCCGAAATTAAGGTATCCCTCAAATATCCAGGCCTCCCCGTTAAGTTCAAACCCTCATTAAAGGAGTCAAGGAAGCGTGCGCCTTTGATCGGTGAACACAACACTCGCGTTTTTCAAGGGGAACTGGGCCTAGCCAAGAAAAAAATAAAAAGCCTTTCTTCTACAGGGGCCATTTGACTGAATAGGCCATGAATCAGAAAATCCTCAGTGGAATACGAGTATTAGATTTTACGAGGGTGCTCGCTGGCCCATACGCAACAAGGATCCTTGCTGACTTTGGTGCCGAAGTCATCAAGATTCAATCGAAAAAGACGGCAACTGGTGCTGAGTCTAACAGCTCAGGGTACTTTAATACCTGGAACCGGAACAAACGAAGCATCATCCTGGATATGAGTTACCCCGAGGCAAGGGAGCTCTGTTTGCAGTTAACTGCAATCAGTGATGCAATGGTGGAGAATTTTTCTCCTCGGGTCATGTCAAACTGGGGATTGAATTATGAGCGGCTGAAAGAGGTTAGATCTGATCTCATCATGCTCAGCATGTCAGGGATGGGCCAGACTGGTCCCTGGAAAGATATGGTGGCCTTCGGGCCCACCATTCAAGCACTTTCAGGACTCACGTACCTCAGCTCATTCAATGAAGATGCTCCCATGGGTTTAGGTTATGCTTATGCGGATATTATTGCTGGGCTTTATGCAGCAATGGCTATCTTGGCAGCCCTCGAGTATCGGGATAGTACAGGGGTGGGACAATATATAGATCTATCTGAATATGAAGCAGCATGCACTATACTGGGAACTACCTTCTTAGATATATTCGCGAACCAAAAAGATATTCTACCCAGAGGCAATCAATCGGACTATATACCAGCCGCCCCCTATGGATGTTACCAATGTTCGGGGACGGACAGGTGGTGCGTTATTGCTGTATTTGATGAGATTGAGTGGAAAGCTCTTTGTAAGACAATGGGTAACCCTGATTGGACTCAAGAGAAAGAGTTCTCTTCTTTATCGGAAAGGAAGAAAAACGGAACAGAATTAGATGAATTACTCGGCAAATGGACAGTTAAACATAAAGCCGAGGAACTGGTGAATCTTCTTCAAGAAGCAGGTGTACCAGCTGGTGTGGTTCAAAATGCTGAAGATCTGGCAGGGGATCCCCAACTAAAGGCAAGGGGTTACTTTGTTGAATTAGAACACCCTGTTCTCGGTAACACCATATCAGACGCATCTCCTATCAAATTCTCTGACAGCACGACAGCCCATTGGAAGGCTGGACCACTACTGGGCGAGGATAACCGATATGTATTTGTCGAGTTGCTGGGCTTAAAAGAAAGCGATTTATCCTCATACGTGGAAAAGGGGATTGTAGGCTAACCCATTTTATCCCACACCACTTCGCCGTTAAGGACGGTCATTTCAACCTGGATGTTCTTTATGTCTTTGAAGGGAAGTTGGGTTGGGTCACCACTCAAAACCACCAAGTCAGCGAGTTTCCCTGGTGTGATCGATCCTTTGATCTTCTCTTCGAAGGTTGTTCTTGCAGCATAGTCTGTATACATCCGCAGCGCGTTCAGTGGCATTATACTCTCCTTTGTCAAAATAGCTTTCCCTGATTCAGACATTCGAGAAATGGCTGCATAGATTCCAATCAAAGGATTAGGTGGTGCAATAGGACAATCTGAACTGCCAGCCACGTGGACACCATCTTCCAAAAGGGTCGCCATGGGATATAAATGGTTCAATTGAGCTGCAGGAACTGTCTCTAGGTACCGGTCCCCACTGTAGTATATGAATGATGGCTGCGTGACAACCATAACCCCAACAGAGGCTAAGCGCCTTGATAAAGGAGGGGGACACACCGAGCAGTGTTCGATGCGATGTCTGTGGTCTGCGCGTGGTAATTTTTGCAGCGCATATTCTATTGCAGTGCAGGCGGCTTCGATTGCTGGCTCTTCAATTGCATGGATGACTGCTTGTAACCTTGACCGGTGAATAGCAAAGACTAACTCGTTTAACTCACTCTGATTTGGATTCAGCCTACCTGTAGTTTCATCTAGGATTATCTTCACCCCATCTATACGGAGTTGGTTTTCACCTACTTTGTCGGGAAAATCCTCTTTTCGATAATCATCGAAGCTCTTTGCACCAAGCATCAGGGAAACTCTGGACCTAAGGTAGCCTTGAGCTTTCCACCGCTGGAACATCTCCCATCTTTTACTATCGTTACGAGAAGAAGCATCCTGAACAGAGGTAATGCCAAAAGAGAGGAGCTCCTGATTGGCTATTTCTATGCCCTGATCTAATTGGTGGTTATCTAAAGGGGGAATTATATTCGATAAGAAATCGCTCATTCCATAGAGCACTCCAGTCGGTTCTCCTGTTGTGATATCCCGATCAATAAGGCCTCCATCTGGATCTGAGGTTTCCTTGGAGATGCCAGTCAGCTCTAGAGCTAGACCGTTCAGGACATGTGCATGCCCCGTGCGATGAGTTAGCCTTATTGGATGAATTGAAGTAGCTAAGTCTAGATCCCAGCGGGTGGGGTGGCGTTTCTCCTTGAGGTAAAACTCATTATACCCTCCGCATTGTATCCAAGTGCCTGGTGGCTGCTTTTTGGATAATTTTCGAATTTTGGTCTGAATATCGGCAATAGAGCACACCTTGTTGCGGGGTCCCAGGTCCATGGTCACGACGCTTTCTGCAAAGGAAGAAAGGTGGAAGTGTGCGTCAATAAAACCAGGTACAATCGTCTTGCCGTAGCAGTCGATAATATTAGCCTTGCCACCTTTAGATTTCTCCAAATCCTGGTTACGCCCGACGCTCAGCACCTTACCTTTATAGATGGCCACCAGTTGTGCACGTGGACGAAGCGGATCCAAAGTAATGATATTAGCGTTGGTTAAAATGAGGTCTGGGATCTTTCTGTTGCGCATGTCTTATCTAAGGGCTTAGCGAGCCCTCCTTGCAGGGTGCCGTGACTTATCTTTTTCAGTCCACCAAAGGTAAGGTCTCTAAAAGAACTTGGCAGGTAGATTGCTCTGAGCCATGAGCATGCACCAATTATTTCCAATCATATATGTAAAGAAATAGAGCGGCTCTGTAGATTCTCAAGAACAAAAGGGTAGGGCTCTAGGTATTCTATCTCCAATTCCTCTGGTCTGATTTCATGTTTTTTTAGTCTTTCATTAATATTTCCTATCCCTTCAGGCCCAAAGATCTCATACATGATAGCAGGCCAGGCATTAATCCCATGTTCAATCAAATCCTTTAGACCTTTGATAGGGAGATCAAAGTATCTACTATTGGACCCCGAAATAGCCTCAAAACTCCCTTCATCAAAGCCTTTCAGAGAAACTCTGACTGCCAGCCTTTCAAACTGAGAAAGCCTGTGGGCAAACTCAGGCTCATAGCCGATGAGCAGCCCATTGGTCTCCAGAATAAAATCACACACTGGATTTGCCTTGTGTATGCCTTCCAATACCTTATGAAGATGTTCAAAGGATTGCTCTCCAAGGATAGGTTCGGCGCCACTGAGTCTCACCTTATTGAATCTTTTTCGTTTCATTATGGCCAGAAGTCTCTTTGCTACCTCATCTGGAGAATAATACCTATCTCTGCTCAGTTCAGGATGCAGGTTTCTTGCATAATTCCAGCAATAGGCACACAGAAAAGGGCAACCAACAAGATCGGCAGTTGCTATACCACCGTAATATCTTGCAGGCCTGAATCTGTAGTAT
>CP070673.1:3418972-3445181 GCA_020351915.1 Deltaproteobacteria bacterium | reverse complement strand
CCCTAAGCCTTAGAATCATAGGCTCCATCTATATAAACCATTTTGAAACGCCCACTCATCTAAACTATGTGGGGCATAATCCAAAAAAAAGATACCCATACCCTGCAATAAGCTTAAGAATCAATAGGTTAGGTTTCACGATGACGTGACCCTGACTGAGAGCTTGTATCAAAGCTCAAAATAGAGTTTTGGGGTTGCGTTTGAGAATTTCGACAGGCCCTCATTTTCACTTTATCCAACAGTGAGTATGTGTTATATGGTTTTATGTTCTGATAGATTGTTGATGTGGAATTGTTTTAAGGAGTTATACAGTTACGATGGGCACATCCGCTGAAGGGAGTGGACCATTTGATAGGACTGGAGAATAGTGGAACCTGGCTATGGAAAACATTGATAGGGAGTATCTTACTAAGGGAATCGATAATTTCGGCAGATCAAGGATATTGGTTGTTGGCGATATTATATTAGATCAATTTATCTGGGGAAAGGTTTCAAGGATTTCCCCTGAGGCGCCGGTACCTGTGGTTGGGGTTGAACATGAGACCACGATGCTCGGAGGCGCTGCCAATGTTGTGAGTAACATTGTTGCTTCAGGTGGAAATGTTCTCTTATGCGGCGTTGTGGGCGATGATTCTAGAGGAAGAAAAATTATCGCAGAGTTAAAGAAATTCGGTGTTAATGTTAATGGAATTATTATGGAGCGTGGCAGACCTACAACTGTCAAGACAAGAATTATTGCTCATGCCCAACAGGTTGTGAGGTACGACCGGGAGAAAACGAGTTTAGTGAAACCAGAGACAACTAATCGTATCCTTGATTTCATTCATAAAACAAAGAAAGATCTCTCTGGCATTATTGTGTCAGATTATGGAAAGGGTGTCGTGTCTTCCCAGCTTATGGATGGCCTCAGAAGCGTGATTTCAGAGTATAATCTCCCTGTGACAGTAGATCCCAACGTGAAGAATTTCCCCCTGTATAAAGAGGTAACGATCATCACACCCAACCATAATGAGGCAGCAGTAATAGCAGGCATGGAGATAGAAGACGAGGAGGGTTTGTTAGAAAGTGGAAAAAAACTACTCAGTAACGAAAACTGCAGGGCACTTTTGATAACGAGAGGAGCTGACGGGATGACCCTCTTTGAGGAAGATGGCAGCATAACACATATAAAGTCAGTGGCCAGAAAGGTATATGACGTGACTGGTGCCGGAGATACAGTCATCGCTATGCTTACCCTCGGCATTACTGCAGGGTTGGATCTTAGAACCTCTGCCTATCTCTCTAATCTGGCGGCAGGCCTAGTGGTTGGCGAGATAGGCACATCTACGGTCAGGTTAGATGATCTCAAGAAGTTAGTTGCTTCTCATCTTGACACCAGTAAGCAGCAGGGAGGAGGTAAGCAGAAAGAGTTGACGAGAAACAAGTGACCAGTAATGAGTCATGAGCATTCCGAAAGAATCACCAAAGGTGAAGTTGGTCAGCAGTCTCTTTTCAACAGAAGATGACCTGATAAGAAATGTCATAGAACAGATGAAAGGCCATCTCGGGTCTGTTGACTGGGTGAGCGAGAAATTGGTGTTTGACAGGACAGAATACTATGCAAAAGAGATGGGGTGGCCTCTATTTAGGCGATTCATATCTTTTTCGAAACTGATCTCTCCAAACTCCCTTGTAGACATGAAACTATTGACCAATGCCATTGAAAATGGACATTTGGTAAAAAAAAAGCGAAGGATTAACATTGATCCGGGCTACATATCTTTAGAACGGCTGGTGCTTGCTACTGGCAAAAACTACACCCACAGGATCTACTTAGACAAGGGGATATATGCAGACCTCACCCTGGTTTTTCATGCTGGCACCTTCATGCCTCTTACATGGACATACCCTGATTATGCAGATGAGAAGGTTATCCGCTACTTTAATATGGTGAGGACCGGGTACTTGCACTATTTAAGAGAAGAGGAAAAAGATAGCCATGCTTAGGAGTATGACTGCGTATGGCAGGGCAGAGTCCGTGAAAGGAAACATCGCGTTTGTCGCAGAAATAAAGTCCGTAAACGGTCGATATCGGGAAATTATTCTGAGACTCCCACAGGTGCTTCAACCACTGGAAGACAGGATCAAGCCCATGATCTCTTCCACCTTAAAAAGAGGCAGGATAGAGATATCCATTCAGATGAAAGACAATAGCGGTAGCAATTTAGCGCTCGAGCTTAACAAGCCGTTGGTTAAGGCCTACATTACTGTTTTCAACGAGCTCAACAGGGAACTCGGTTCTGATCAACCTATAGATCTCTCTGTTTTCTCTCAACTGAAAGACACTATTATTATGAAACAAGAGAATATGGATATTGAAAAAATGTGGCCTGACTTAAGAGAGGTTATAGATAAAGCCTTGCTCTCGTTAGATGCCATGAGGCTAAATGAAGGAAAGGTCATAGAGAGAGATTTCCTAAAAAGACTAAAGAACATTAAACGTTATATCAAGGAGATAAGCAATCAAAGTAAAGTAACAATTGAAGCTTATAGAGATAATTTAATAGAGAAGATTCAGAAATTAGTGAAGAATCTTGCAATAACGGAAGATCGATTGGTTCAAGAAGTAGCGTTTATGGCAGAACGGTCTGATATTACTGAGGAACTGGTTCGGATACGAAGCCACCTGGAGCAGTTTAGAAATTACATGAATTACGATGATGTTGTGGGAAGGAGATTGGAGTTTCTCCTGCAAGAGATAAATCGAGAGGTGAATACTATTGGATCTAAGGCTGCAGACTCCTTTATTTCGCAGCGGACAGTTGAGATTAAGGCTGAGTTGGAAAAGTTGAGGGAGCAGATTCAAAACGTAGAGTAGGCACTTTAGCTCACTTAAATATGGGAGAGAAGCGTTATGGACCCAAGTTTACTCAATATCGGCTTTGGGAACTTCCTTGTATCAAACAGAGTTGTAGCCATTATATCGCCATCTTCGGCACCTGTTAGACGGCTTCGGGAAGAGGCCAAAGATGACAAGAGGCTTGTTGATGCGACGCAGGGGAGAAGAACAAGATCAGTGATAATAACTGATAGTAATCACGTAATTCTGTCTGCAGTACAATCTGAAACAATAGCCCAGAGATTTTCTCCAAACGGGACTTTACGGAGGGAGGACTTAATATAGCATAGGCTCATGAGATTACTGTTATGAAGGTGTTATTGCCTAAAGAAGGAAAACTTTTTGTAATCACCGCGCCCTCGGGAACCGGAAAGACAACAATAATAGATATCATAAGGAAAAAGGTAGAGGGAATTGGCTATTCAGTTTCTCATACTACGCGACCACCCCGCAGAGGGGAAGTTAACGGAGTGCATTATTGCTTTGTTGCCAGGGAAGATTTTGAAAAGATGATCGAGGCTCATGAATTTGTTGAGTGGGCTATTGTCTATGATCACCTCTATGGGACCCCTGTGTCAAGCGTAGAGAGCACATTATCATCTGGCAGAGACCTCCTGTTGGATCTTGATATCCAAGGAGCTCAAGAAATAAAGAAACAGTTTCCAGAAGCAACATTGATTTTCATTCTCCCGCCTTCACTAAAGATTCTTCATGAGAGACTAAAGAGGAGGTCAGCACAAGACGACACAAATATAGCCTTACGGATGGAAAAGGCTGTAGAGGAGATAAGAAAATGTAGAGATTACGATTTCCTCATCATCAACGATGATCTGAAAAAAGCGGCAAGAGAAGTAGAGGCAATTATTGTTGCCCAAAGAGCCCTGACTGAGAGACGTTTTCCGCTTGTTCAAGAGATTTTTCACGTATAGACATCACCTGTAACTATTACTTCACATAACTCCTCATTATGTGTAACGGAATTTCTGTAACTGACTGAATTTACAGTTTTAATGAGTCATCCGATCAACACTACGCACATGGAATGATGGCCTGCCCTGGCGCGACACCGCTGGAGTGCACTGTTGTGCTGATAGTACTTCGTAAGTAAGCTCTTTTTACTCATGCTTTGCATGCCAGCCTGCCCTGGTGCGACGGGATGTGAATACGCAACTGTTTTTACTGCTTATGAATGCCTCACTTTCCATCACCGCATCTTGACTTGCCAGGTCTGGGCCAGGGAGTATTGGAATTATTCCACTATTCTCCCCGCTGTTTCAGCGGGGATGGAGCGAAGCAGGGTTAACTTATCCTTGCATTGAGCAATGCACAAGATTGTATCTGGTATAAACGCCGTAAGGGAAAACATTAAAGAAGATAAGGGAATAGTCGAGCTGTTTATTGCTAAAGGAAGGAAAATTGAACGGTTGAAGGAAATACTCGATCTGGCCCGAGAAAAGAGCGTATCAATCAAATTCAAAGATAAGATCTATTTGGATAAACTCGCATCTGGCTCCCCACACCAAGGCATAATCGGCATTTTAGGCACCTACCGTTATTTCCATCTAGAGGATCTGATTAAGATCTCCCGTGAAAGAAAGGATGGGGGGCTTCTCTTGGCTGCTGATCACATTACTGACACCGGCAATCTTGGCTCTCTCATAAGAACCGCTGTATTTTTTGGGGTTCATGGTCTTATTTTACCAAGGGACAGGTCTGCCTCTATAACGGATGCGGTTCACAAAACATCGGCAGGAGGATCGGCCTATCTCCCTGTAGCCAGGGTAGTCAATATAGCCAGAACTCTGAAGGAGTTAGGGGATGAAGGTTTCTGGATAGTTGGTGCTGCAGGAGAAAGCACAACACATATTTATGAGTTTGACTGGAGGAGAGATCTCGTCTTGGTGTTGGGGAGCGAGGATAAAGGGTTAAGTAGGATAGTCAGGGATAAGTGCCATCATTTGGTGTGCATACCGAGATTTAGCCACCTCGATTCACTTAATGTCTCTGTTGCAGCGGGAATTATCCTCTCTGAAATTGTGAGGCAAAGACGGGCTATTCTATCAGAGGGAAGCCTTTGAGAGCACCGCATTTAATAAGGGCACGTACTACTTCACACACAGGTAATCCAACCACATTGGTGTAAGAGCCATTGATCCGCTCTATCATAAAAGAGCCAATCCCTTGTATTGCATAAGCACCAGCCTTACCAAAGGGTTCACCTGTTTTTATGTATCCCTCGATTCCAAACTCACTTAGTTCCTTTATCTTTACTTTTGTCATAATTGCCTCGAGATGTACTTTCTTGCCTCCCGGATCAATAACGCAAAATCCAGTAATCACCCTGTGAGTTCTTCCGCTCAAACAAAGAAGCATCGTGTGACACTCATGAGCATCTTTTGGCTTACCAAAGACGTGCTTGTCGAGTGCTACGAGTGTATCGGCACCAAGTATCCATCGGTTTTTGTAGGTGCTCTGCACTGATTCAGCCTTACGTGTTGCCATCTGGCAGGCGAGGTCTGCTACCCTCATCTCCGTACAAACGGTTTCATCAGCCATACTTCCAACTGGCTCAAAAGGGATGCCAACCTGGGTCAAGATCGCTTTTCGTCTCGGTGAGATGGAGGCAAGGACAAGCGGATTGTTTTTGCTAATATAGTGGTGGTTCATTATGTAGGCAAAGGGAGGTTAAATAATTGGGAGGCATTGTTGCTTGTCTCTTGAGCTACTTCCTCAAAAGGGATACCTCTTAATTCTGCTACTTTTTGTGCAGTATGGATAACGAAGCTTGGTTCATTTCTTTGGCCCCTATGGGATAGAGGTGCAAGAAAAGGTGCGTCTGTCTCTAAGAGCATTTTACTTGAGGGAATTCTGGCAGCAACATCCTGCATCTGTCTTGCGTTTTTCACGGTAATGGTACCTGGTATAGAAATATAGTAACCCATGTCTATAAATGTTTTTGCCAAGTTATAATCTCCAGAAAAACAGTGAATAACCCCCTTAAATCCATTCCTCTTGAATGAGGATAGTGTCTCAAGTACCTCCTCGTGGGCTTCTCGGTCATGAATCACTACAGGCAGATCAACCGAAAGCGCAATGTCAAGTTGCTGGTGGAATAGCTCCCTTTGCTTTTTTCTTGATGAGAGATTGCGGTAGAAATCAAGGCCTATTTCACCGATAGCAACAACTTTTTCCCGCCTCGCTAATAAGGTTATGTGCTTGAGATCATGAAAATCAGCCCTATCAGCGTTATGGGGGTGAATCCCTGCACTTGCAAAAACAGACGGATACCTTTCGGTCAAGGCAACTGCCTTCATTGAGCTCTTTGTGTCTATACCTATGGTGATGATCTGTCTCACCCCAGCTGATAAGGCCCGTTCAATCACCTGATCCCTATCCGAATCAAATTTTTTCATATCCAAGTGGGTGTGTGAATCAATCAGAATCACAATCTCAGGACCCTCACTAATCTTTTTTTTTGCAGTGCACACCTTTTTCTATGCGATCAGACCTGTTTTTTCAAATGAAAAATAAGACTAAATAATTTGTAAAAAACTTACGATATATGCTAAAAGAGGATGTTAGCATTATCTGGCCTAGAGGTTGAGTACCATGGCAGCGCCCGAGAAAGACAGCACAAACAAAAAGATTAATAATATACAGGTCCTGCAAAAAGAGCTTGAATTCAGTAAGCGCCTTAATTTTATCACAAACAAGATTCATTCTTCCAGGGACATTGATGACATATTGATCAATTTGCGGGAGAGCATTCTGGGTATCTTTTCTGCAGACCGCCTCACCATCTATGTAGTGGATGGCACAAGTAAAGAGATCGTATCAAGATTCAAGACAGGCACGGAGATAAACGAAATAAGGGTGCCAATTACCAATACGAGTATAGCAGGGTACTGTGCCAGCTCCGGAAGAATGGCAAACATTGTAAATGCCTATGATGACAACGAATTAGAAAGGATAAATTCTGAATTAGCATTTGACCGTAGTTGGGATGAAAAAACGGGGTATACAACAAAACAGGTCTTAGTAGCACCTGTCAAATACAAGAAATATCTCCTAGGGGTGATTCAGTTAGTCAACAAGGTCAACGGCAAATACTTTTCACTGGAAGACCAGAAGAATGTAACAGAGATAGCTCAGGTCTTGGGAATTGCCTTTTACAATCATCGAAAACTACTTCAACGTGGCAGAGCGACAAAGTTCGATTATCTTATCAGAAATAATATCATTACCCGTAAGAATCTGGAAGATGCAATGGCCATTGCAAGGACCAAAAAGGACAGTGCTGAAAGTGTTCTCATGAACAGCTTTAATGTCACTAAGGGGGACATAGGGAAGTCTTTAGGCGCCTTTTATAACACCCGCTTTATAGCGTTCGAGGAAAAAATGGTCATCCCGGGGCAACTTGTCAAAGGCCTGAGGCCAAAGTATTTGAAGGATAACCTTTTTGTGCCAGTGGGACAATCTGACTCAAAGATCGTGATAGCAATGGAAAACCCAGAGTATTTGCCTGGACAGGACGCGGTAAAACGGCTTCTGCCTGGCAAAGACTTTGAGTTCTGCGTAGCGCTAAGAGAAGATATCATTATGATGATTGACCACTTTTTTGATATCAAGAAGGAGAGCCTTTCAGGCGATTCAGGGAGTATCGAGGACATCTTAGGTCAGTTAGAGACCGCCGGGGATGAGGAAGCAGAGTATGATGAGGAACTCGGGGGAGTTACTGAAGAAGATGGCGCTATTGTCAGACTTGTGAGTAAGACGATCATCGATGCCTATAACAGGGGGGCCTCTGATATCCATATAGAGCCGAGGATGGGTAAGGCAGATGCGGTTATCAGATTCAGGATTGATGGAGCGTGCCATGTATACCAGACTATTCCTTACACCTATAAGAGTGCAGTTTGTTCTCGGATAAAGATCATGTCTGATCTGGATATAGCCGAAAGACGGCTGCCGCAGGACGGAAAGATAAAATTTAAGAAATATGGCCCTTTGGATATTGAATTGAGGGTGGCCTCAATACCTACTGCAGGAAGAAATGAGGATATTGTCATGAGGCTGCTGCCCACCGGTGAACCGGTAGCGCTCGATCAGATGGGAATGAGCGAGAGAACGTACAATGCCTTTATCGACATTATAACGAGGCCTTACGGAGTTGTCCTTTGTGTTGGTCCAACCGGTAGCGGGAAAACCACCACACTCCATTCGGCTTTGCGGTATATCAATAAAACGGAGACGAAGATATGGACTGCTGAGGACCCGGTGGAAATCACACAGGAAGGCTTACGACAGGTTCAGGTTCATCCGAAGATAGGACTCGATTTTGCAGCGGCAATGAGGTCATTCCTGAGGGCCGATCCGGACGTGATCATGGTTGGAGAGATGAGGGATCACGAAACCTTATCTACCGGAATCGAAGCCTCTCTCACCGGGCATTTGGTTTTCTCTACCCTTCACACTAATAGTGCACCTGAAACGATCACCCGCATGCTGGATATGGGAATGGATCCCTTTAATTTCGCCGATGCCCTTTTAGGAATCCTTGCCCAGAGGCTGGTGAGAACCCTGTGTAAGGATTGCAAAGAGGAGTACCATCCGTCACGAGAGGAGTTTGACGCACTGGTCAGGGCATATAATGGTGATTTTGATGCCCTGAATATTTCCTACACTGATGATTTGGTCTTTTTCAGGGCCAAAGGTTGTTCAAATTGCCAAAATATTGGCTATAAGGGAAGAATGGGAATCCATGAACTGCTGGTTGGCACTCCCGAGATGAAGACCTTGATTCAAACCAAGGCCCCCATGGTGGAAATAAGGAACCAGGCCATAGCCGATGGCATGACAACCTTGATGCAAGACGGTATCAGAAAGGTATTTCTTGGCCTAACCGATATGAAGCAGGTGAGAAGGGTGTGTATGTAGGATTTTCGTTCACGGGAAGTTTCCCGGATGCATCAAACCAGCTGTTTCCTCGATGCCCATCATGATATTCATATTCTGCAAGGCGTTACCTGCCTGACCTTTAACCAAATTATCAATGACGCTAATAACGATCAGTTTCTCGGTTCTTGGATCGATATTCAGCGAGATATTGCAGAAGTTGCTGCCCCTCACATCGGTGGTGCTTATTGTCTCTCCGTGGCTATACAACCGGATAAATGGCTCTTTGCCATACATGCTCATATAGGCATCTCTCAACCTCTCCAAACCTACCTGCGGGAGAAGATTCGTGTAAATAGTAGATATGATACCCCTGGTTAAAGGAACCACGTGAGGTGTGAAGGTAATCTTGGTGTCTTTGCCTGTTAGCAAGGCAAATTCCCTTTCGATTTCATAGACGTGTTGATGACCAGTTACCTTATATGCATTCGCAGCCTCATGTCGGGCTGGGAAGTGAAAACTTGGTTTCGGCGTTTTTCCAGCCCCAGACACACCACTTTTTGCATCAATGATGATATCATCACTATCGATGAGGCGTAACTTGAGAGCAGGTGCAAGCCCAAGGATGCAGCTTGCCGCAAAACATCCTGGGTTTCCAACCAGATTTGAGTTGGCTATTTCTTTTCTATGTAACTCAGGCAGGCCATACGTAGAAGAGGGAAGAATATCCGAGTCAGCATGCTCCTCTGGTTTCCCTATTCGGGCAGCGTAGGATGCATAACTCTCCTTGTCGCTAAACCGGAAGTCCCCGCTGTAGTCAATCACCTTAGTACCGTTATTGAGCCACCTTCGGGCCTCTCTTTGACCGACCCCATCGGGGGTGGCAAAGAAAACGATATCAAACTCACCCGCACAATCAGGGTCGGTGGGATCAAGGACCGGCAGATCACAGAACCCTTTTAGGTGAGGATAAATCTCACTGATGGGCTTGTTGATATCATGCTTTGCCATGAGCGTACCAATGGAAACCGAGGGATGGTTTATGAGGAGCTCAATCAAACCCACGCCACCATAGCCTGTTGCTCCAATGACTCCAACTCGTATGTCTTTCTTAACCATTTTCTAAACGCTAAACCTAAACTTGATTATTTCCCCATCCTGAACGACATAATCTTTTCCTTCCAGTCTGAGCTGACCTTCCTTTTTTGCCTCAGAAAAATTTCCGTATTTGACCAGCTTATCGTACGGAAGGACCTCAGCCCTAATGAACCCCTTTCTCATATCTGAATGGATAAGATCTGCTGCCTCGAGTGCTGAGGTACCATTGGCAACTGTCCATGATCTTACCTCATTTTCCACGATAGTGAAAAAGGAAATAAGATTTGACACAGCAAGAGAGCGCTTAATAACCCTGTCCAGGAGAGATCTTTCAATATGAAAGGCAGATAAAAATTCCTCTGCTTCCTCTGGTGCCATCTCTGCTATTTCCATTTCTAGTTTTCCCCGAACCACCATAACTTCGATATTATCTGGGATGTGCGGCATGTTTGGCAGATCTTCATCCTCATCTGAGTTATTTGAAATCAGGAGCAGCGGTTTGGCAGACAAAAAGGTAAAACCCTTCAGAACAGGGGAGGTAGCGATTTCGGGATCATCTCTGAGCGGTTTTTCTTCGGTGAGGAGGTGTCTGCATCTTTCCAGGAGAGGGGGTTCTTTTCTGTCTACCTCTTTTCCTTTTTTTGCATCTGCGTTTATCCGTTCGATCCTCTTTTCAGACACTATGAGGTCACTCAACAGCATCTCTGACTGGAGCTTGAAGAAATCCTCTTCAGGCGTGGGAGCAGGGCCCCCAAACAGCTGAAAATTTCTCACCACCTGTATGAGCCCGTCACAGGTTCTGACCGCACTCAGGAATGGGTCTCTCTTTTCTCTTGAAGGGGAATCGAGGTCTCCAGTCCTTGCCGGGAGCAGATAACCTATTTGGGAATAGATGGTCTTTTCAGGTTTAAATGTCTTTGAAAGATAGTCTACCCTCTGATCAGGCACGTTAACGGTTACTAAAGGCTGATCTGCCCTCTTAGTCCTCTCTGTGGCTTTTACTGCCCGGGTGCCAGTCAGGGCCCTAAAGATGGTTCGTTTCCCCGATTGAGGCAGTCCAACGATACCCAATTTCATTTTAAATGCCTAAAGTTAGGTCTTATTTGCGATATGCGATACACGCTCTCGACATCGCACATCACAAGTCTCACATCGTAATTCACAACCCACAATCCCTAAGTCCCTCAATTCTCTCTACGTATTGTAATGCGTTCACTATGTTGCCTTTTATCTTTTTATTTGTTCGATAGAGATTTGAAAGCACGGACCTGATCTGCGCCCTTTTCGACGATGGTGATGTAGGGCAACCACTTTCTATTGTGGGAAACCCCATTTCCTCAGCATATCTCTTGATGGTAGTTTTGTTAAGTAAATACAAGGGTCTGATGATGGTAAGTTTTCCATTGAATAATTCTTGACAGGGCTGGAGTGTACTCATCGATCCTGCAAAAAGGAGGTTTAGGAAGAATGTCTCTATGAAATCGTCTTTTTGATGTCCAAATGCTATTTTGTTGCACTCAAGTTCTCCTGCCTTTTCAAAGATAGCTTTTCTTCTGAGACGGGAACACAAGAAGCATGGGTTTTCTCTGTTTTCTTTGCTATGGGCGAAGGGCCCAAATCTACTTTTCATTATACAGAAATTAAAACCATTTGCAGTGAAAAAGTGCTCCATTTCTTCTTCGGTATTGTTCGTGAAGCCGAGTTCTACATACATGGCTGTAAGATCATAGGTAATCGGTATGCGTTTTAAGCGATCTCTGAGCAGCCATAACAGGGACATGCTATCCTGACCGCCTGAAACTGCAACCAAGATTCTATCTCCGTCCTCTATCATGCGGCACTGGTAGATAGCCTTGCCCATGAGTCGCTTCATCTCTTTGGCAACATAACTCAATTATGACTCCCTCCTTGCTCCAAATATCTTTGCTCCTATTCTAACCAGATTAGCCCCCTCCTCAATAGCAATCTGGTAGGAATTCGTCATACCCATGGAAAGATGCTTCATCTCTACATTTGGTAAGTGAAGATCCTTAATCTGGTTGAAGAGGTTTCTGGTTTTAACAAAATAGGGACGCGATTCCTCTGGATTTCCAAATCTCGGTCCCATAGTCATCAAGCCCATGATCTTTATGTGTTTGAGAGGAGAAATCTCCTTTATGAGATCAGGCAGATCCTTGGGAAGTACTCCATATTTCTGCTCTTCCTCTCCGCTGTTTACCTCGATCAAAACGGGCATGATTTTATTTCGCCTTGCACAACACCTCTCTATCTCCTGGGCCAATCTGAGTGAATCAACGGATTCGATCATATCGAATATATCAATTACCTTCTTGGCCTTCTTTGTCTGGAGATGCCCAATAAAGTGCCATTCAGCTTTTTCCCTTACGTCACTCAGCACCTTCTGGGCATCCTGAAGGTAGTTTTCCCCTATGATGGTAATACCTGCCCTTATTGCCTCAGATATTTCATCAGCAGTTCTTTCTTTGGCAGCTGCAAGTAGTGCGACACCTTCTGGGAGCTCACTTAAGAGGCGTTTAACATTTTCCTTTATCATTGCGAAACCCTCTCTTTCAAGGATTTGGTATATTAGGGCTATCTTTTACTAATAGGGCACCAACAGGGCAGATTTCTGCACAGGAATAGCATTCCTTGCACGCATCTACGGCTTTATCCTTCTCGCCGAAGAAACTGATCACGGTATCAAATCCCCTCTCTGCAAAACTCAACATAGATTGGCCATTCTTTTTCCGGCACACAAACACACATTTACCGCACAAAACACACCTGGTGGGAATATACTCGAGGAAAGGGTGTTCGTGCTCTACCTCTATGTCCCGCTCAAGGGGTTCAAGCCGTTTGAGTTTCAGGCCGAAATGCAGAAATTTTGCAATTCGCTGTAGTTCGCATTTTTTGTTAGCAGGGCAGTTTCGGCAATCCACATGATGGGTAGACAGAAGCAGTTCAAAGGCGGTCTTCTGTAATCTTCTCACGTGTTCCGTATTCGTCCTGACCACCATCCCTTGTTGGACCCTTACCCTGCAAGAAGTCCTAGGTTGATCATACCCTTCAATTTCAACAAAACAGAGTCTACATGACCCAGGCGGATCCTCTATCCCGTTTAAGTAGCAGAGATTAGGAATATAGATTCCGTTGTCCAAGCATGCCTGGAGAAGGGTTGATCCCTCTTGAGCTTCAATTTCTTTATTATCGACTATCAAGATGACCACTGGCTACCCTTCCTCTGGACGCTCAATTTTAGGTGCTAGTTCAGGTGGAGAGACCTTTCTTACAGCATCATACTCTGATGGACAGGCCGTCATACATTCGCCACACTTGACGCACAATGTTTGGTCAATAGCCTTTTTTCTATCTCTGGTAGTAAAGATTGATTCTGTTGGGCAGCTGCCAACGCAGGCATCGCAGCCCCTGGCACATTTATCTAAATCAATATAGTATGCTGTCAGGGCCCTACACATCATAGCAGGGCATCGTTTTTCCTGTATATGTGCCTCGTATTCATCCCTGAAATACTCAATGGTTGTTGAAACTGGATTGGGGGCAGTTTTTCCAAGACCACACAAGGAGCCCTCCTTTATATCTATACTGAGACCTTCTAAGAGTTCGATATCACCATCCCGGCCTTCTCCTTTAGTTATCCTCTCGAGGGTATCGAGAAGGTGCTTGGTGCCTATCCTACAGAATGTACATTTGCCGCATGATTCATGTTGGGTAAAGTCAAGAAAATAGCGAGCTACATCTATCATACAAGTATTCTCATCCATAACCACCATGCCGCCGGAACCCATCATTGCTCCTGCTTTCGTTAAAGAATCAAAGTCAATGGGGGTATCAAGAAATTGCTCGGGCAGGCACCCTCCAGAAGGGCCGCCAATTTGAACTGCCTTGAATTTGTTTTGATTTGGAATACCTCCACAGATGTCAAAGACGAGAGACCTGAGAGTAACGCCCATGGGAATCTCTACTAATCCGGCATGTACTATGTTTCCCACAACAGAGAATATCGCTGTGCCTGGGCTCTTCTTTGTGCCTATTTCTTTCAACCATTTCCCTCCCCTCTCTACGATAGGTGGAATAGATGCCAAGGTCTTAACATTGTTTATCACCGTAGGTTTCCCCCACACTCCTGTCTGGGTAGGGTAGGGTGGTCTTGATTGTGGCATCCCCCTTTTGCCTTGAATTGACTGTATTAACGCTGTCTCTTCTCCGCATACGAATGCCCCTGAACCCTGAAATACTGTTACATCCAAATCAAACTGTGTTTCCAGTATCCCTTTTCCTAAAAGCCTCAATTCTTTTGCCTGTTCAATAGCCTTCTGAACAATTTTCACAGCGAGGGGATATTCTGCCCTGACATAGATGATCGCACGTTTAGCACCAACCGCATAGGCGCAAATAGTAATACCTTCAATTACTTGATGCGGGTTGCTCTCAAGTATAGCTCTATCCATATAAGCACCAGGATCTCCTTCGTCCGCATTACAGATAACAACCTTGGCTTTTTCCTCTGCATCTTGTACGAATTGCCACTTTTTGCCAGTTAAGAAACCTGCGCCACCTCTCCCTCTGAGGCCTGATTCTAAAACCTCGAAAATCACCTTTTCAGGGTCCACGGTGAGTGCTTTGGTAAGAGCTGAGTATCCTCCCTGTGCAATGTACTGATAGATGTCCCCAGGGTCAACTAAACCGCACTTGGCCATTACCACTCTTTTTTCTTGACTAAATCGTGGAAATTCCATGACGGTCGGTATGAGCTCATTTTCTTCCATAGCTCCCAATACGTGCTCAAAAACTGGATCATCGTCTCGTAGAAAGGCCTTAACCAACAAATTCGCTTTTCCCGGTGTTACATTATGGTAAAGGATGGGGGGGAATCCTGGTTTATCAATAATAACCAGGGGTTCAGCATAGCAGTGACCAAGACAGCCTACGGAAATTATACGCGCATTAATCTTTTGTTCTGTTAAGGCCTCTTCAAATGCTCTCTTTACCTCTATTGCACCTGATGCAAGGCCGCAGGTAGCCATGCCTATGAAAATATTCTGATTACTATCCCCTTTTATCTTTTCGAAGCGTTTATCTGCTTCCGTCTTTATGGATGCAAACGCCTCGCGTAGTTCTTCTTTACTCTTCTGATTCACTGTCCTGTTTTTCTCTCTCTTTCCGTTCTTTTTCTATCTCGAACCCCAAGATCACTCCTTCTACCTTGCTTGGGGCCATATGTCCGCTAACAGTGTCATCCACTATGGCCACCGGTGCCAGGGCACAACACCCCACACAGGCTACCCTATCAATACTGAATTCCCTATCTAGCGTGGTTTCACCTGCTTTAATCTCAAGCTTACGTTCAAAATTCTCCAGAATTATGTCACCACCCCTCACGTGGCAGGCCGTTCCGAGGCAGACCTTAATCTGGTGCTTACCGGGTGGATTGAACCTGAACTGATTGTAAAAGGTAGCCACCCCATAGACATCACAGCTGGACAACCCGAGGTGTTTGGCAACTATCTCCAGAGCGGGGGGAGCGAGATACCGATATTTCTCCTGTATCTCTTGTAAGATAGGCATAAGATTTTCTCTTTTTTCTTCAAAGGTTCTGAGCATCGAGGCTATGTCATCAAACATTAACTTTTCTTCAGTCTCTGCAGAAAGGTTCATCCTGGTCCCTCGGTCCTCTCAAGTTAATTTTTAAATCTATTTGAAAAACCTTCCAGAGGCTAGCACAAAAAGAAGCAAGGGTGCAAGGGTGTTAGAGTTTCCCCCTACCTGTCTTCTAGCCAAACTAGGATGTTTTCAAAATCGTCTGCCAATTTCCTCATGGCATTTCCCCTGTGACTTACCCTGTTTTTCTCTTCAGGCGAAAGCTGTGCAAAAGCCTTGTGAAGAGGAGGATAATAAAAAAGAGGATCATATCCGAATCCGTGTCTCCCTTCAGGCTTGTGTAGGATTCTCCCTGAACATCTTCCAGTATAGGTCAGAACCTGGCCACCTGGCTTGGCTATGGCGATAGAGCAAACAAAAGTGGCATCTCTCTTTTTCTTTCCATTCATATTCTCAAGAAGTTTAAGATTGTTTTGGTAATCATCGGCCGAGTTTCCCGCATAGCGTGCTGAAAATACACCTGGTGCCCCATCCAGGGATTCCACCACGAGCCCCGAGTCATCTGCCAGGGCGGGAACATCCAGCATTTTCGATGTGAATCGGGCCTTATTTCCTGCAATTTCATCAAAGGTGCTTCCCTTTTCTTCAAATCTGGGGATCTTCTGAAAATCAGAAAGCCCCTTGACCTCTATGGGAAACTCCCTCAGCAGAAGGGTGTATTCCCTCATTTTACCTTGATTATGGGTTGCCACAACCAAAACTATTTTCGGCATAGATATTCACCTCCACGGGGAACGAATGAAACAGGATTTAAAAAATATCTTACTTGATTATTTATTGAAAGGTTTTTATATAATGGCTAGACATTTTTAAGTCTTGTTTTAGCGTTCTAAAGGTTGGCTTATGCCTGAAGGAAGGACACTTATTATTGGAGATATTCATGGCTGTCTCCATATGCTCAAGAGGCTCATTGATAAGATAGAATGGGATCCCCTCCATGATCGACTCATTTTTATTGGCGACTACATTGATCGGGGGGAAGACGGTAAAGGTGTCATAGACTATGTTTTACAACTCAAAAAGGATTCTCCCTTTGTACAGTGTCTTATTGGTAACCATGAACAGATGTTTCTTGATTACTTATCAGGTGCTGATTACAACAGCTTCATACTGAATGGAGGTCTCTCGACCCTAAGAGGTTACAAGGAAGTTAGGCGAGGGAAAAAGGATCCGCTTATTCCCCCTTCCCATCTGGATTTTTTCTCTTCACTTATATCAATGGTAGAACTTGACGAGTACTATGTGGTGCACGCTGGTTTCCGCCCCAAAGTAAGGATTCAAGATCAGGATCTTTTTGATATGATTTGGATTAGAGACGAGTTTATCTACTCTGACCATGATTTCGGCAAGGTGGTTATCTTTGGCCACACTCCCCTCTACAGTCCTTTGATCCTGAAGAATAAGATAGGCATAGATACGGGGGCTGTTTACGGTAATTGTTTGACCTGCCTCGAGCTTCCAGAAAAGAAATTCTATTCAGTTACGCTCAAGTAAAACCGGACTGCACACACTATGTATCAAGTGAATTCGGGCATCAGCCTGAATTGTGTGTGCATTTCGTTTTTTCGGACTACAAGAAACAGAAATAGAGATTTCGTGACAGGCTCATGGGTAACCTTAGGGCTGTGTGCTCAGTTTCAATGTAACCACCAAGTGAGGGTATTCTTGACTTTAAATTTTTTAGAAGGTATTTTACCTACTACTCGCCAGGTGAGTAGTCCTCAAATTTCGTTGGAGGAGAACATTGATCAAACTGGTTATCAAAGGTGGACCTTTTATGTATCCCATCCTTTTTTGTTCTGTGGCCTGTTTGGCTATATTTTTGGAGAGGATATGGGTGCTGAGGCGGAAGTTAATCATACCAAAGGATTTTATTGATAAGGTTGAAGAGTTGGTTAAGCGAGATAAGATAGAAGAAGCGATTTTTCTATGCCAAGGACACAGCTCTTCCATCGCGAGAATTTTTCTGGCAGGTTTAAGAAATGTAGGCAGAGGGATGTGGCTGGTTAAAGAGGCCATTGAAGACAAGGGAAGGAGAGAAGGTGTCATATTGGAAAGAAATATTGGGATCCTGCTAACCATAGCTAATCTCTCTCCCTTGCTTGGCTTGCTTGGTACTGTGTCAGGCATGATAAAGACCTTTAACGCCATCTCTGTTCATGGCGTTGGTGGCTCTGCACCGCTTGCAGGAGGTATTGCTGAGGCGCTGATCACAACAGCAGCAGGCCTAATAGTAGCCATACCTACGCTGGTTGCCTATCGTTTTCTCACAGACAAGGCACAGGTCCTCGTCTTTGAAATGGAAGAGAACTCCATTCGCCTTGTAGACACCATCGAAGGGAGTGGAGAAGATGCGGTTTAGCCAGCCAAAGCGAGAGGAAATCAGCCTTGGCATAAGCATTGCGCCTCTCATTGACATCGTATTTTTGCTACTTATTTTCTTTATGCTGACGTCTCATTTTGAAATAATTTCAGGGATTGATATTTCGTTACCTGATATCTTGGAAAAAGGACCGGATCGATCAGCCGACAATATAGTTCTGGCCCTCGATAGAACAGGAAATTGTTACCTGCAAGGAGAAAAAGTTACCTTAAAGAATCTCTACCTCAGGCTCAAAGAGATGAGCAAAGAAAAAAGAATTGGCCTTATGCTCCAGGCCGATAAGGATGTCAGGCATGGACTGGTGGTAAGCATAATGGATCTAGCTAAGGATGCAGGGGTTAGCTCCATTATTATAGCTGCCCAGTGGAAACCTGAAAAGGTATACTAGGTTTGCACTATCTTAAGAAGAATCATTTAATCTGTATATTTGCTTTTTCTTTTGTTGCCCTGCTCTTGGCTGTTTGGTTAATCTTTGGACGGCACGGACTACTGGACCTTTATAAGATGCAAAAAGAAAATGAGAGATCTCTCGCTCTAATAAAGGAACTGGAAGAAAAGAATAAACTCCTCGCCGCTGAGATCAGGAGACTGAGGGAGGATCGTCAATACCTGGAGTCAGTGGCTCGCAAGGAATTAGGACTGGTAAAAGACAATGAGATTATTTACCGTTTCAAAAGAGAGTGGAATGGCAGGGGTCAGGGATCTGAGAATAAAAACGGGAAGCAACAATAAAGCAGGGGTTGGCAGTGAGTGCTTCAGATTTGCTCGATAAAGAAATAATAGACAAGATAGAAACACCAAGTGCAAGTGTTCTCCTTATCAGACTACTTATAGAAGAAGGAAAGACGGAGATAGCCGTAAAGGCGTGCCTTAAGGCGCTGGAAATATTCCCAGATGATATGAATATCAGAATGCTTTTGGCAGAAACGTATTTTAGCCAGGGCCATCTGGACCTTGCAGAAAAAGAATTGGAAAAATTAGCTCACAAAATTGGGGAGTTATCTTCTATTTTTAAACTACAAGCTAAAGTTTTCAGAAAAGCAGATAGGCTTAGAGAGGCTATTAAGGCGCTTGAGCTTTATTTGGCACATCATAGGAGTGATAAGGAGGCGACCCAACTTCTCTCTGAACTGAGCTCTCCTCGTGAAGAAGAACAACCCGTTCTTCCAACCTCTACCTTGGCGGAGATCTACTATAACCAAGGAGCTTTAGATGAGGCAATAAAGACATATCAACAGGTGCTAAGAGACTCTCCAGATGATGCGAAATCGAAGAAGAGATTGAAGGAATTGATGGAGATAAAGGAAACAGGAGACCAGGGAAAAAGCACAGAGGGCATAGTGAGAGAACAAAAACTAAAGTTCATTGGCATCTTGGAACGGTGGCTTTCTGCTATAGAGTCAAGGAAGGGTGTGAATCTTGTACAGCAAGGTTGAGCCGGTGTTTTTGGGTGACTCATACCGGAGAATAACTTAAACTTACCAAAGGAGAGAAGCCTTTGATGTATTCAACGGCAGACTTTAGGACTGGGCTAAAGATTGAATTGGATGGAAAGCCATTAACGATTATGGAATTTTTGCATGTAAAGCCAGGGAAGGGCGGAGCGTTTGTCAGGACAAAGCTGAAGAATATTATCACCGGCCAGGTTTTGGAGAAGACATTCAGGGCTGGAGAAAAGGTTACCCCTCCTAATATCGAGGAGAAGGAAATGCAATACCTCTACCAGGATAGAGATGAATTCTGTTTTATGGATATCGAAACCTACGATCAGATCTTTTTGAAAGCTGAACAGTTGAAAGACAATAGACTATTCTTGAAAGAAAATACCAATGTTAAGGTGCTGATATACAATGAGCGCATAGTGGATGTAGAGCTCCCCAATTTCGTTGATTTAGAGATTATCCAGACCGAACCGGGGTTGAAAGGTAACACAGTGACCGGAGGTAGTAAACCAGCCACTTTGGAATCAGGGGGGGTAATTCAGGTTCCGCTCTTCTTAAACGTCGGGGACAGAGTGAAAGTGGACACGCGCTCAAAAGAATATATCGAGAGGGTGGAGCAAAAAATCAATTGAAAGAAAGCCTCTCTTTCAATTTTAAGGCTACCGGTGTCGGGAGCGTACCTTTCCTGGATGTGGATAATACCTGCCAGCGCATCCTTGAGATTTTTCACGATATTCCTTTCTGGCCTCAGTTTGTGAAACGAAGCTCTCTTGAAGATATGTCTATCCAGGCAAGTCAGAGGCTTCCTTTGCTCAGGCTGAATCATGAAAAAAACGCTATTACGGTCCACGCTGTCGAAAATTCGGAGACTGAGCTTATTTCCTTTTATGAGCACTTTTTGGCGGCTGATATGGATTATTTTGCCATTGGTGTTGACTATGCAACTGGTCTCTACAAACTTCTGGAATTGATTGAAGAAAGCCCGCAAAGCTACGGGTCTTTTATTAAGGGGCAGATAGTAGGTCCCATCACCTTCGCAGGAAGTCTGAAAGACTCTACTGGAAGGTCTGCTCTCTATAATGGCGAGATTACGGACACCATAGTCAAAGGCTTGGCCATCAAGGCCCTTTGGCTCATCAAGAAGATGTCCACATCCGGTAAGAGCCCCATTTTGTTTATCGACGAGCCATATCTGTCCGGTTTCGGTTCAGCCTTTACGCCCATTCGGAGAGAAGTAGTCATTAAGCTTATAGGAGAGGTTGTCGAGTACTTGCACTCCAGAAGTCCTGCATTGATTGGGATCCACTGCTGCGGAAACACGGATTGGTCCATGATAATTGAAACAGGAATTGATATAGTAAATTTTGATTCATTCGATTATATGGATTATTTTTTGCTGTACCGGGACGAGATCGTGAGATTTCTGGAGGAGGGGGGAACAATAGCATGGGGAGCAGTTCCTACTACCTCTTTTAGTGGAAAAGAAACCCTGAGTGATCTTAAGATCCAGTTAGAAAAAGGACTCGATAGATTACATGAATGGGGAATCGAGAAAGATGTTGTGGCGGAAAGGTCATTGATTACCCCAGCCTGCGGTTTGGGGACATTAGAGCCGGATAAGGCGGAAAAGGTCATGGAGTTGTTGTCCGGCTTATCAGATATTATGTCTGAACCTCCACGGTAACCTATATCCCCTACAGCACGAGAACAGAATTTTCTTTGGCGGGCTCTACCTCCAGGATCGAATCCCTTTTGCTAACCGAGTCTTGGCAGAGCATTGCAACTTTTATTATATCGCTGTCCTTTCTCTCCGGTGCGTGGTGGAAAAGGACCAGTTTTTTCACATGAGCCTCAAAAGCAAGGTCTAATGCTGATTGATAATCAGAGTGTCCCCAGCCCCTGTGCCTTGGTATCTCTTCGGGTGTGAATTGGCTATCATGGATGAGGATATCCGCTCCCTGGCAAAATTCAACATAATCACCGAAAGAGTTTCCCGCTACATCAAGTTCGTTGTCGGTCAAAAAAACAAGGGTCTTATGTTCTTCCCGAAATCTAAATCCCAGACCCCCCTGTGGATGACGGAGAGGAATGCTGTCTATAAGGGTGTCATCGATTTCCAGGCAGCTTTGGGTTACTTTGCTGTCAAATTGTATGTCGGACTTGAGTTCCTCAAACCTGATTGGGAAGAAGCCATCTCCCATCTTGTTGTCAAAGCTGTATCGAAGGCCTTTCATGCCTAAGCCGTAACCATCAACCAGGATTTTCGTTGAGGATCTATAAATTGGGAAAAAAAAGGGGAAGCCAAGAATGTGATCCCAGTGAATATGGGTCATAAGAAGGTGGATATCTACGACTTCTCTGCGGGATTCAAAATGATTGCCGAGGGATCGGATCCCGGTGCCGGCATCTATGACTACCTTTTTTCCGCCCCTGAGATCTATTTCCAGGCAGGTGGTATTTCCTCCGTAGATAATCGTGTCTTTTCCTGGCACAGGAGTTGATCCCCTGGTACCCCAAAACTTGATTCTCATCTATTTGCCCTTGGCCCTCAAAATGGCTGAAAGATTTTCAGGGATTTCTTCTACGATTGATCAGGTTTTATTCCAAAGCCATACTGAATCGTATAGTAGTCTTGGTAAATTCATGTGACATTACGAAATTGATTCCTCTGTGTCAATGCAAAAAATGGACGAAAAAATAGGCAGAATTGAAAGCACCTTGCGTGAGCTGGCAGCAAACTATAAGGATTGTCAACTCTGCCCGAGGATGTGTCATGCAAATAGGGCTATAGGGGAGAAAGGGTTCTGCGGGGTAGGCAATCTCCCCATTGTGTCCCATTTTTGCCTTCATTTCGGAGAAGAACCATGTCTGAGCGGCTACTATGATTACAAAAGGAAGGTAAAAACAGGATCTTCATTTTCTGGATCAGGAACCGTATTTTTTGCAGGCTGCAACCTCAAATGTACCTTCTGCCAGAATTATCAGATTAGCTGGCAGATTCATGGGTCTCCTGTTTCTCCTGAAAGACTCGCCTCCATCTTTCTTTTTCTACAGGAAAGAAAGGCATTGAATGTTAACTTGGTTACACCGACACACTCTATCCTTCCTATTCTTGAGGCATTGCACAGAGCTTTTGCTCAAGGCCTGAAGATCCCCATCGTGTACAATACCGGTGCGTATGATTCCTTTGAAACGATCCGAAAGCTGGCCGGAATCGTTGACGTTTACCTGCCTGATTTCAAATATATCAGAAATGATACCGCACAGAGGTTTTCAAAGGCATCAGACTATGTCGAGAGAGCTACTGAGGCAATTGGCGAGATGTATAGACAGGTAGGAGATCTCGATGTTGATAATCAGGGAAACGCACGAAAAGGCCTGATTCTGAGACACCTGATTTTACCGGGGTGCAGCGAAGAATCATGCAAAATACTGGAATGGATTACGGCTAATCTTTCGACCCAGGTCTGCATAAGCCTTATGAGCCAGTTTCAGCCATGTAATAATGTGCCAAACCAAATGAACAGGGGCATTTCACCAGAGGAGTATGATGCGGTTCTGGGCAAGGCAGAGGAATTGGGCTTCGAGAATGTATACTTCCAACCCTATCCGTTCAGACCGGAAAACCACTTAACTCCTGATTTTGACCAGGAGAATGCCTTCTGTTGGGATGAGAAGCAATAAAAAGGGATAAATTCAAGAAGTGTTGTAGTGAAAACAGGTTTTGTTGTATAATTACATGAGTTTCTGTTCCTTATCTTCATTTTTTTATTGGCTGTAAAGAAGATAGGAGTACCCTCAAATACTTTTTCTCTGAAGAAAGGACGGGCAACGGTAATGAAGGAGCTGGTAAATAGATTGAAAGAGGTTGAGAGCGTTGAGGTTGTAACCGTGATGGATAACTATGTAGATGTTCTTCTCAGGAATTCTCCTGTCGCTACAAGGCCTCCTTTGGGAATGGGCGGAGAGATTCCCGAGGATGCCCTGTTGGCCGAGCATGGCCTCTCTCTTCTGGTCACGGTAAAGAGCGGTGAGGAATCTCACACTATTCTTTTTGATTGCGGCTATACCAAGGTTGGCGTTCTCCATAACATGGAGATTCTAGGGTTAGATCTAGGGCAGATAGAGGCGATTGTCATTAGCCATGGTCATATGGATCATACTGGTGCATTGTATCCTATAGTTAAGAGTCTGGGGAAATCTATCCCCATAACAGTCCACCCTGATGCCTTTATTTCTCCCCGTTTCTTTGGACTGGATGATGGGAGGAAACTGAGGTTCCCCCAAACCCTTATAAGGGAGGATATGGAGCGTGCAGGCATTCAGATTGCTGAAAAGAGCTTCCCATCTCTGCTGGCACAAGGCATGATACTGGTGACGGGCGGGGTGGAAAGGGTAACGGAATTCGAAAAGGGGTTACCGAATGCCTCTTTGGAAAGGGATGGAAAGATAGAGCCTGACCCCATACGTGATGATCAGGCCCTTGCAATAAACCTAAAAGAAAAGGGGCTGGTAGTAATCTCTGGATGCGCTCATTCCGGCATTATTAATACTGTTTTTTATACCAAAAAGATAACAGGGATTGATAGACTCTATGGCGTTTTGGGTGGTTTTCATCTGTCAGGCCCCGTTTTTGAGCCTATAATAGAAAAAACAATTACAGAATTTAAGAAGATTAAACCGGAAGCCATCATCCCCATGCACTGCACAGGCTGGGAGGCCATCAAGAGGTTCTCGGAGGAATTTCCCGCCTCTTTTGTTCTTAACAGTGTTGGTACAAAGATTGGCCTCTAAGAAATCGTTTTAGGAAATGCGAGTCTGGATTTATTTACTTTTGATTCTTTATGTCCTGAGCCCCTTTGATATTCTCCCGGAATACCTGGTAGGGCCTATCGGGTGGCTTGAGGATGCCATAACAGTAAGCCTGCTGTACTGGTATTTTATCTACCGACCAGCCAAGATGAGGGCAAAATATAAGGAGGCTTACCACCAAGAAGGGGAGGGCACTAAACGGGAATATTATCAAGAGGAGCAGCAACAGAAGGCTCAAACAGGCCAAAGGTTCTCAAAACGAGATCCATACGACCTCCTTGGTGTTTCCAAGGGAGCGTCACAAGAAGAAATCAGGCGGGCCTATCGAAAACTGATTGTGAAATACCATCCGGACAAGGTAGATCATCTGGGAGACGAGTTTCGGGTCTTGGCAGAGCAAAGATTCAAGGAGATCCAGGAGGCTTATCAAGAACTGGTAAATAGATAATCTGAATAATTCCGGGAGGAGAGCCACTCTTTATTGCTAGCTGCCTAAGGCACTATCGTTACAGGCCTGATGCCCTGAGCTATTGTTTTGCGCTTGCTAATTTCTGATCCAACTGGACAAGCAGTTATTCACAAACCACGCCGAAACGTATAGCCATTTCGTCCCATATGTGGGAGCCCCCTATCTTGATAGTAAGAACAACCTTGTTTATCTATGTTTACTCCTTTCCAAATTACAGTTTTCATTTAGGAGCAGGCATGATAGGTGTCCACACCTCATGGTGTCAAGACTAAAAAATGGGGATTTTTTCGAGGCTTGGGTTTTTTGGCTTCGGGCCAGCTTGAAGGCTTTTCAGAATAATCTCAAAGGAAAAGAAAGCCATGTTAGGCCAGGAGAGGTGGCGTTCGTACATTTTCTCTGATGACAGAAGCCCTCTTTACCCTGTCGCTGGAAGGCAGAAGTACATCAGTATAATTATCAACCAAACCTCTCTCAGCTCCTTCATGTTTTCCAGACCCACGTCAGGCGTGTGGAGGCCAGTGGAGCGAATATAGCAATCCTAAGAAGATACAAATATTTTTTGGCTCCGGCGCAACACGAGGATTATCATAGCCACGGCTGGTATCAATGCCAATGCCGAAAGGGTACCTCTAGGATAGAACAAGATAAATAGCGCCACTATGAGGACTACAAACTTTGAAGGAAGGTCATACCTTTTACGTTCAAAAAGTCTACCGTGGATGGCGGCAGCTGCTGTCGAGCATCCAATAATTAGCACACCCAGAGCAGCCATTTGTGCTAAACCAGGCTCCAACAACAAAATATCCCAATTGAAAATCGCGAATGTGAGGAAGAAAAATGGAAGAGATATTTGCAGCGTTACCATCATCGTCTTCATGAAGGAGGCACCCGAAATACGGGAAGCAACCGCAGCGACGAGTGAGGTTGGTGGCGAATATTCTGATATGACCGCTATGAAAAATAAGAAGAAATGAGCTACCCAAGGGTTGATCCCGATTCGTGTCATAGGCGGGATAACTATCACGGCTGAGAGTATGTAACAGGCCGACGGAGGTATTCCCAGCCCTAAGAAGACCCCAATTACGAATCCCACTCCGATAAGGGCTACGACATGGAATTCTCCGATCGTCGCCAGTAGTCCCATTAGCTTAATCATCCATCCACTAACCACGAACAGATTTACCATCACCCCGAGCATGGCGAGCAAGAGAACGAGCGGGGCGGTGACCTCAGCAAATGCCTCTAGGGCTCGGCGGAAACACCTACCCCATTCCTTTATCTTATCCGAGATCTTCCCAGGATGGAAATACATTCGGAGTACGGAGGCGGTGATAAAGAGACCGATCGCAATGTTAAGTGCGGCTCTTGATGCTTCATACCAAAGCACACCCATCAAATAGATCAAAACTACGATAAAGGCAAAGAAAATCGCTGTGTTGACCACGTCGATTTTGGAGAATCTTTCGATAACGGAAACCAGTGCTGAAGTTGGGCCACTTCCCCTTCCCCGCACGAAGCGCGTTGTAATGAGGTAAACCGATATGGCTATGATA
>CP070673.1:3415411-3418872 GCA_020351915.1 Deltaproteobacteria bacterium | reverse complement strand
GGGCCTCAACTTTTGAACGTTTCGAACGGATTATGGGATTTTGTCTCGGTATTTTCGGTACAATCCGCGGAATTGATCGTACGTTAACCCTAAGATCCTGGCAGCCTTCCTTTGATTAAATTTTGTTTCTTCTAGTGCCTTCTTCAACAGCAGTATCTCTAATTCACGAACAGCCTCTCTGATGGGTTTGTTCATAAGGTCATCTATGGAAGAGGTATCGGTTTCAGCCAAGAAACCTGCTTCGTCTGGGAGGCCATGTTCTTCACGAGGGGAACGGAATGGATCGAATACAATCTCTCTGATCAACGGGGAGCCCGAGCGATACACTGCACGTTCAACCACATTCTTGAGTTCGCGCACATTCCCGGGCCAGGCATAGGTTTCGAGCGCTGAAATGCTTTCGTCGCTGAATTGGGGTATTTCTTTGCGACCTAATTCAAAAGCCATCCGTGCCGCAAAGTGGTTTGCCAGCAAGAGAATATCCTCTTTTCGTTCTCTGAGGGGTGGCAGAAAGAGCACTTCAAAAGAAAGTCTATCCAGCAAATCCTGTTTGAATCGGCCCTCAGTTGTGAGTACCACCAGGTCAGCATTGGTGGCTGCGATGATCCGCACATCCACCCCTACGCTCTCTGAGCTGCCAACCCGTTCGAATGTACCATATTCCACCACCCGTAATATCTTTTCCTGGACCTCTACCGGGATGGTGCCTATTTCATCAAGGAAAAGGGTTCCTCCGCTCGCTGCCTCAAATCTCCCGGTACGCCGCTGTTCAGCTCCGGTAAATGCCCCTTTTTCATAGCCAAACAATTCTGATTCCATAAGCGAAGGGGTGAGGGCTGAACAATTGAGCGCAACCAGTGGGCCCTTCCATCGGGTTGAAAGAAAGTGCAATCTGGACGCAGCAAGTTCTTTTCCTGTGCCCCGTTCGCCAATAAGAAGGACAGGGCGATTGATCCGTGCAACCCGGGAAAGGCGCTCCTGAAATTCGAGAAATACCTCTGAGTAGCCCAGCGCCTCGCCCATCCCCACAGGGGATTCTGGTCGGTCTTTTTCTCTTCTGGGAGATGTTTGCTCTCTCATGGTACAGATCACAGCTTATTGGTAGAAATTGCTAATTTATGGCGAAGAATACCAAAATCTATACAATGCTGTCAAGCCCGAAAACCCTTGAAAACCTTGCTCTTTTATCCAAAGCGGAGCATTGGCATAATTTCTGCTCATTATTGGACTAAAATTGAAAAAATGGAGGTCAAATTATGGGTATTTTTTCACGATTTCGTGATATTATCAATTCGAATATCAGTGCAATGCTGGATAAGGCGGAAGACCCGGAGAAGTTGATCAAACTAATGATCCGTGAAATGGAAGACACATTGGTTGAAATTAAGGCGTCGTGCGCCGGGGTGATGGCGAACAGTAAAAAGGCTCAGCGACAGATGGAAGAAATCCGATCTCGCGGGAAGTATTGGGAAGAGAGGGCAACGCTTGCAGTAACCAAGAGCCGAGATGATCTCGCACGGGAAGCGCTCGTGGAAAAACGCAGATACGCGGACAGAGCAGAGGCTCTTTTGCAAGAGTCGATAAAATTCGATGCTCTGGTTGAACAGTATCAAGATGACATTCGGCAACTCGAAGAAAAACTTGAGTCGGCCCGTGAAAAACAGCGTATACTCGTGCAACGCCACATCCGTGCAAACAGAAAGAAACGGGCCCAAGAAGAAATCCGTCGCTTTGACAGCTCTGAAGCCATACTCAAGTTCGAGGATTTGGAGAATCGCATCGAACGAATGGAGGCCGAGGCTGACCTGGTTAATTTCGGGAAAAAACCTGCCGTGGAAGCTGAATGGGAAAGCCTGTTAGTCGACGAAGAGATCGAAAAGGAATTGCAAACACTGAAATCTTCGATTAAAAAGGAGAATGAGGGCACATCTACCGCATAGCCTGCTTGTGCTGGGTGATAGCCCCTTTAGTAAGAAAAGCGCAGACAAATGCTTCGGAACTTGGTTTGTGTCTTTTCGGCCTTAAGCGAGCCCCCCATAGATGAAAGGGAGTTGAGCCAATCATGCATGGAGTTCTGATCATAGCCATTGTTTTCGGTGGTACGGTGCTGGCCCTCGCCGTTATAGGCAGCACGATTCTGATGGCCATCAAAACTATGAAGGGAGGGCTCTCCAGGAAGGGTCAGAAGGTTCAGACTGAGGAGGCCAGAATGATTCAAGAGATATATCAGGGGCTATCGAGAATGGAAGAACGAGTTGAGTCACTGGAAACTATTATTCTGGATCGTGAAAGAAAGGACCATTAGATTATGAGACGATTTGAAAATATTCTGCGGGGTGGACTCTATCGTTCCCGCAATGGCATCATACTCGGTGTGTGTAGAGGATTCGCGGAGTATTTTGATTTTTCGGTGTTTTGGGCGCGAGTCATTACACTGGCACTATTATTCTTAACCGGATTCTGGCCGATCTTGATAATCTACTTTGTTGCGGCACTCCTGATGAAGCCGGAACCGGTGATACCCATAGAATCTGACGAGGAGCAGGAGTTCTACGACAGCTATGTGCATTCGCACAAAGGAGCGACCGAACGGCTGAAACGGAGATACGAAAACCTTGAGCGCCGTATTCGGCGTATGGAAGATCATGTGACAACACGAGAATTTGATTGGGAGAATAAGCTGAAAACTTAAGCTGTTCGTTGAGTGATAAATCAAGAAAAGCCCCTTCAAAGTGTCAGGAGAATTCCCTTGCCTTTCATATCAGCAAACCAAACCGAAGCATTACTCAAATTTTGAGACCTTGAGCACTAAGGCTCGACCCTGTTAGATACCTAGGTCTCCCGAATTGGAAACGTGAATCTATGGATTAAGAACTATTTGATGATCGAAGAGATCCTTCCAAATCTATACAGAATGGAAATTCCCCTTCCCGATAGTCCCCTAAGAGCCCTCAACTCTTATGTGATAAAGGCCTCGGAGCGGAATCTGATTATTGACACCGGGTGGAATCGCCAAGAGTGTATGAATGCAATGCAGGCAGGTCTAAGGAGGCTGAGTGTCGATCTGAGGAAGACAGACTTCTTTATCACCCATGGTCATGGAGATCATCTGGGCCTCGTTCCAGACCTCGCTCCAGATACCTCCACCATATATTTCAACCAGCCAGATGCTGATTGGCTCAAAAATGCTGCCCGCTGGAAAGCTGGCAGTGATTTTGCACGGGTAAACGGTTTTCCTGAGAGTGAGCTTAAGGGTATGCGGAAAGGACCTTCTAATTACAACCTCCCCTTTACTATTCTGGGAGAAGGCGACGCCGTACGGATTGGTGAATACCAGTTCACGTGTGTTGAAACCCCCGGGCATACCGAAGGTCATATGTGTCTATACGACCCCAACAAAAGAGTCTTGGTGGCGGGAGACCACATTCTGGATGACATAACCCCTAACATAACCTCATGGT
>CP070673.1:3406427-3415311 GCA_020351915.1 Deltaproteobacteria bacterium | reverse complement strand
ATTGATAACGGCAAATCCGGTTACAGACTTCCCTGCCCCGCTTTCGCCAACCAACCCCAGCTTTTCTCTCTTATCAAGGGTGAAGCTCACCCCGTCGATGGCTGTCAGGTCACCGAACCTCAGGGCAAACTTGACTTCGAGATCTTCCACTTCGAGCAAATGCGCCATTTCAACCCTTATACAGTTTGGGGTTCAGGACATCCCTCAACCAATCCCCAAGCAGGAGTATCACCAAAATAAAAATGATCAGGAGAACTCCCGGGAAAAAAGTGATCCACCAAGATCCGCTGAATATATATTCAAAACCGGACCGTATGAGGGCACCCAGAGAGGGCTTGGTAATAGGCATGCCTAAACCCACGAATGAGAGTGCCGCTTCTCTCATGACCGCCTCAGCCACCTGAATGGTGGAGATCACAAGAACAGATGTCATCGTATTGGGTAAAATGTGTCGATACATTATCGGCCAGTGACTTAGGCCAATTACCCGTGCTGCCTCAACGTACTCCTTCTTCTTTTCCCCAAGAACCGAAGCCCGCACTGTCCTGGCATATATTGGCCAGTGAGAGAGCCCAATAATGATGATCAATAACGGTACAGCCAGTTCTGCATAGCGCCCGACACCAAAAGCCAGCTTGAAAATGGCGCTTGTAAAAATTGCAACAATCAAGTAGGGAATAGAAAATTGAATATCGGTTATCCGCATTAAAAAAGAATCGAGTTTCCCCCCCAAATAACCGGAAAACAGGCCCATCAGAATCCCGATGAATGCTTGAAGCAAAACCGCACCACATCCAATAATGAGAGAAACCCTCAAGCCATAAATCATGGTGCTCAAAAGGCATCTGCCCTGAATGTCGGTCCCTAAAATGAAATCCTTAGTGCCTTCCTCCATCCATGAAGGTGGGATTTCAGCGTCCATGATGTCAATCGTTGATGTATCATAGGTATTATATGGTGCTACAATCGGTGCCAAAAGACTGACGACAACCAGAACTGAGAGGACAATAAAACTGAAAATAGCGATTGGATCACGTTTGAAACTGTACAGCAGATATGAATTTTTAAATCGGTTCCAGGCCCTCATTTTGCTCCTGCAATCCGTACCATGGGATTAACTGTCCCGTAGATAATATCAACTATTGTATTGACTAATACAAAAATCACTCCCACCACAACCAGGTAAGCGACCAAAAGAGATGTGTCAGAGCGTTCCACAGCTTCCAGAAACATAAAACCCATCCCTTGCCACTGAAAAACGGTTTCCGTCAGAATAGTAAAGGCAAACATAATTCCCAACTGAACACCAAATACGGTTATTACGGGAAGTAGAGTATTTTTAAAGGCGTGAATAAACCAAACGCGCTCGCGGCGGAGACCTTTGGCCCATGCAAATTGGATATACTCTGTTTCCAGGATTTCCATCATTTCGGCCCGGATCAGTCGTATAAAAAGCGGCAACATTATCGATGATAGAGATATACTGGGTAGAACCAGGTGTTTTAATCCGTCCAAGGTCAGGAATCCACTCTCCCACCACCCTCCTATTTTTACGGTTTCACCTCGACCAAAGGATGGCAGCCAGTTCAGTTCCACGCCAAAAAGATAGATAAGGGCGATGGCCGTAAGAAATACCGGTATGGCTACTCCAACAGTACTGAACGCCATTGCAAATCTGGAAAACAATCTTTTTGGATAAATGGCGCAATAGATACCCGTTGGTATGGAGATGATAATAAGAATAATGGAGGTGACAATCACTAATTCAAGGGTTGCCGGGGCCTTGGATATAATGACTTCGAGGGCCGGTTTCTTGTAGAAAAAAGATAATCCGAGATCACCTTTACATGCCTTTTTCACAAATCGAAAATATTGAATATAGAAAGGGTCATTTAAGCCCAGTCGATCTCTTATCTCTTCTCGTTCGGCTGGCGTAACTCTTTCACCAACCAAATCTCTGACCGGATCGCCAATACTGTGTTGGATAGAAAAACCCACAAGGCTGATCACCAGCATCACAATAATAGATTGAATGATACGCCTGACTATAAACGCGAACATAACGGAATTGTTTTATCTCACTTTTTTATAAATTCTTTTAATACGATTAATGTTGTCCTGGGTCAAGGGGGAAAGGATCTCACTGCATGAATATATCGGTTAATATAATTCTGGTAGGAAAATGTATATATAATTTTGGGGCAGATTCGTTGTTTTCTATAACAACGCTCTGCCCCTTTAGAGATACATATTTCAAAACCAAAGTGTTACTTTATAACAAGATCTCCTAAATAAGGAAAGTTCATGGTATTAACGATGGGCTTAATGCCCACGTTATTTTTGCCTGCGTAGGAATGATTCTGCCAGTGAAAGGGTACAAAGGCCGCATCATCATAGAGAATCCGCTCTATTTCCTGCAGTATGGCCGTTCTCTTTTTCAGATCAGTCTCGGACTGGGCTGCCATGGTCAGCTCATCAATTTTTGGGTTACAGTAGTTACCGCTGTTATATTGCCCATAACCGGTTTCCTTGTTCGGGCACATTGTCAAAAACTCACTGAAATTACCGGAATCTTCCGTATCTGAATGCCAGCCGATCAATTGAATATCTGCCACCTGGGCGTCGAACTCGTCCCAGTACTGGGCCTTTGGCATGGTCTTGAGGCTAACCTTGATTTTAATTTTGGACAGCATGGCGACCACGGCTTCGGCGATCTTTTCGTCATTTACATAGCGGTTGTTCGGAGCAATCATGGTGCACTCAAAGCCGTTTGCCAGCCCGGCCTCCTTCATCAAGGCCTTAGCCTTTTTCAGATCATAGCGAGGAACCAGAGCCGGATCGTATCCCATATACCCTTTGGGGCCCTGTTGACCTGCAGCTGTGGCCGTGCCCTTCATGATCTTTTTAACAATGCCTACATTGTTGATGGCGTAGACAATGGCCTGACGTACGCGCCTATCTTTAAATTCAGCACGGCGCTTCTGGTTTAACTGGATCGTAATAATCCGGCCACCGGAAAAGGTCACCAGCTTGGTTTTGGGATCCTTCCGAATTCTCTGAAAATCCTGTGGGGGCACCGGAGAAATAAAATCCACGTCCCCTGAGAGCAACGCCGCAACCCGGGTGGCATCTTCCTTGATCGGGGTCAGGATAATTTTATCCACATTACCGGGGCAGTTTTTATCCCAGTAATCGGCGAATCTTTCAAAAACATACCTCGCACCCTGTTCCCAGTGGGTTACCTTAAATGCGCCTGTCCCGGACTCATTTTTAAGGGCAAAGGAGGGCCCTATTTTTACGACAGCATCCTTGGGCTGGCCGGTGGCATCCGTACCTGTATAAAATTTGCTGTCTAAGGGGAAGATATAGGTCGCCATATTGATGAGCAAGGCATAGGGTTTTATGGTTTTGATATCCACGGTATGATCATCGACGATATAGCAACCCTCAAATGGAGTGAAAAGGCCTTTAAAATCCGGGCTCTTATAAAAGCGATCAAAGGTAAATTTTACATCTTTGGCCGTAAACGGGTTTCCAGAGTGGAATTTCACACCCTTCCGAAGATAGAATCGCATAGTCAAGTCATCAAGCCGTTCCCATTTAGTTGCCAAACGGGGTTCAAAATGCATATCCTGGGCATAGCGCACGAGGGGATCAAAGACCCAATGTGAATACTGGAGCATACCACCCGATAACTGCACCTGAGGGTCCTGCGATACTGGTCCCGCATCTAATGCTACTTTCAGGGTCTTAGCTTGGATTATTCCACAAAAACCAAAAATCAAAAGGATTCCCAGACAAAAAGACAGAAACTTTTTCATTGTCGACCTCCCGTGTTGGGTTAATGATTGATGTATATATTTCAAGCCTACTCTCCAATAATTGACGAATAGGCTGGGACAACATTAATGTTTTCGTGCACTTTGAACACATCAATATCTATAGTAAATCATGGATTGTTGGTCAAGGCAAAAATCTATTAAAAACCTATTATGTAAAAATCTATTATTGTAAATCACTGCTGTCCCAACGGTTAAGCCAATTTGCCTGCTAACTTGCTGACATAACATGATATTTGGGTTATTTATAGCTGTCATTGACTTGAAATACAAAATACGCGTTTGCTATGCTCCTGTGCCAGTACCTGATCCACAGTATAAGAGAGCCCATCCCAAAGGGAGAAATCCCAGGCCCTATCAATCCTCCACCTGGGTGTCGGTTTCACCCCCGATGCGCCTCTGTAGAATCCATGTGCACTATTCACGAACCTGATCTCGTTGAGGTGCGCTCCGGTCATTGGGAAGCCTGCTTTGAGTAAGAGGGACCCTTTGAGCAGCAGGGCGGCCGCGCAACAGTAGTATTGGGTTTGTTGGCAGTGTCGCCAAAGGTCACTGGTTTGATGTAAATCATTTCGGTGAAGTACGGCTTGAGGAAAAGGTGGTTCACCGCTTTCAGGTTGATTTTGATATTGTTTTTCGATATACAAAAAGCTGCTTTTGAATTAGTTGGCTACTGAGACAGTCTCGCTATGACGTAATTTATGCTAGATAAAGGAGGTTTTTTGTCATGGACATTAAGGCACTAGGCGTAATCGGTGCGGGTCAGATGGGATCCGGAATCGCTCAGGTAGCTTCTGCCTCTGGGCTTACCGTGATTATGAATGATATAGACAAGGGATTTGTGGATAAAGGTTTTTCCACTATAGAGAAAAATGTCTCGAGGATGGTGGAAAAGGAAAAACTATCTTCTGAGGAAAAGAGCACCATAATTTCCCGAATAAAGGGGTCAACGGATATTTCTGATATGGGTGAGGTCGATTTTGTAGTTGAGGCTGCCACCGAGAATGAGGAACTAAAGTTACAGTTATTTCAACAGTTTGATGGGATTTGCAAACAGGATGTAATCCTTTCTTCAAATACCTCTTCAATTTCCATAACAAGGATTGCTGGAGCAACAAAAAGGCCTGAGAAGGTAATTGGTATGCATTTTATGAATCCGGTTCCTGTAATGAAATTGGTGGAGATCATCAAAGGCCTGGCGACATCTGACGAGACCAGTAAGGTAACTCATGATTTGGCTGTCAAACTCAATAAGGTGCCAGTGGAAGCCAACGATTTTCCTGGCTTTATTAGTAACAGGGTTCTTATGCCGATGATAAATGAGGCCATTTATGCCCTGTTTGAGGGCGTGGGTACCGTAAAGGCCATTGACGATGTCATGACCTTAGGAATGAATCATCCAATGGGGCCCTTAGCCCTCGCTGACCTTATTGGGTTAGATACGTGTCTGGCCATACTGGAGGTTCTTTACAAAGGTCTTGGTGATTCGAAATATCGGCCATGCCCGCTCCTTAAGAAGTATGTAGATGCTGGTTGGTTAGGGAGGAAAACAGGTAAGGGATTCTATGATTACAGCAGTTGAAAACCAGATGTGGAGAGATATTGGGTAAATCAATTTCTTGGTATCGTTCAAAAGTGTTGGCACAATGGTATATTGGTTGGGGAACATGTGCATAATTACCTCTATCGGGTCACGCCCATTTTCTCAAGGCGCTATCTATAGGCCTCAAGGGAGGTGGCCAATATGTGGGGTTTAAATGAGCCAGGATAAGGCTCCCAGCGCTTCCGAGGTGTAAACCCCACATATTTGGCCACTGCAAGACCCGGTGGAATTTTTTTGAGATATTGCCTTTCAAAAACCGCCATGACCCGATTAGAACGTGAATGATCACTCAATCTTGTTTATGCCAAAACTTTTGAACGATAGTAATTTCTAAAGACTTGAATTCTGATAAACAAAAGAGGTTAAAAGATGTTTGAGGCGGAGGTCAATCCCGAAGATATTACGAGTGCAGAATTTGTTGTAGCAATTCCATCGTATAATGAGGCGGATTCGATTGCTTTCCCTGTGCAACAGGCAGACAGAGGGATAGAGTCATTTTTTGGAAACAGGAAATCGGTCATTATTAACTGTGATAATAATTCTGATGACGGAACCAAGGAAATTTTTCTGGGAATTAGAACCAATGCACCAAAAATATACATATCAACAGAACCTGGTGTGAAAGGGAAGGGGAGGAATTTTAAGAACCTCTTTCAAAAGATTGTTGATCTTGAGGCCAAGGCTGTGGTTGCGGTGGATGCTGATTTAAAGAGCATAACGCCGAAATGGATAAAACACTTAGGAGAACCTCTCTTTCAGGATTTTGGTTACGCTGCACCCCTGTATGTGAGACATAAATATGATGGTACCATAACAAACTCCATTGCTTACCCCCTGACCCGGTCCCTTTATGGCAGAAGGGTCAGACAGCCTATAGGTGGAGATTTTGGGTTCCGCGGCGAATTGGCCCAGGTCTATCTTGAAAGTGATACCTGGTCGGAGGCTGTAGCTAATTTCGGCATTGATATCTGGATGACTACCCTTGCCATGAATGAAAATATACCCATTTGCCAGGCGTTTATGGGCAGGCCCAAGATTCACCGCGCTAAAGATCCGGGCTCTGACCTCGGACCTATGTTTAGACAGGTGGTAGGTACAATCTTTGAGATGATGATAAAGTTTTGTCCCTTCTGGAGTCAGGTAAAGTGGAGCAAGCCAACTTCAATCTTTGGCTTTGGCCTTGGAGAAACCGAGATGCCACCGCCCGTTAAGGTCAATAAGGAAACCTTATTTCAGAAATTTCAGCACGGGTTTAAGAGCTGCGGTCATATCTGGGAAAATGTCCTTCAGAAGGAAACATTCAATAAATTACGAGAAGTAAAGAAAATGGATACAGACCGATTTGACTTTCCCACGAATCTCTGGATCAATGTGTTAATTGATTTTGCCGTTGGTTACCGGGATAAGGTGTGGAAGGAGGATGAACTTCTGGATTCCCTTATCCCTATTTACCTCGGCAAGACCCTTTCATACGTTAGAAAGACAGAGAGAATGTCTGTGCGGGAGTCAGAGGAATTCATCGAGGAAGAGTGTGTCCAATTTGAGGCCTCCAAGAGTCTTCTCGTGCAGGTCTGGAATAAAGGAGCCTAACGCAGGAATCTATTATTTGATCAATATTCATTGTAAGGAGGTTACCTATGGCTAAGATTTTAGTTGTTGATGATGAAGAGCATATCAGGTTACTGTACTCTGAGGAGTTGAGCGAAGCTGGCTATGAGGTTATTACAGCTGCAGATGGACATAAGTTGATCGAAAGGATAGAAACAGAAAAACCCGATCTGGTTGTCTTGGATATCAAGATGGTCGACTATAATGGTCTCGATCTATTACAGGAGATTAGGAACAAGTTTTACGACATGCCGGTAATACTTTGCACTGCCTACGACACTTTCAAGGAAGATATTAAATCCATAGCTGCTGATTTCTATGTTATTAAATCTTTTGATCTAACCGAGCTTAAAAAGAAGATAGCAACAGCCTTAGAGACCCATATCCCTTCATCCTGAAGCCCTTCCTCAACTCTGCTCTGCCAGCATGAGGTAAATCCCGAGGAACAAAAACAGAAGGTTCGCCATCCACGCACCTAAGATCGGGGGCAAGACCCCAGATATAGCTAATGAGCGCGACAGCCCAAATGTCAACAGATAGAGGAAACTAATACCGATGCCAATAGTAATATTTAAAGGAATCCCCCCCTTCTTCTTTCTCAATGCAAGAGGAATCCCCACTAAGGTAAGCACCAGAGATATGAAGGGAAAGGCTATTTTGATGTTCAGGTCCACCTCGCCTCTGGTTGAATCATAACCCTCCTTTCTTATTTTTCTCGTATAATTTTTTAGTTCCCAAAAACTCATCTCTTCAGGTGCCTTCATGGTATATTTGAAATTTTCGGGACCTTCGGGAAGGTTTATTGAACGATGCTTAAATCTCACCGATTTCCAGGATCCATCGGCCTCAATTGTTTGGATGAGACCATCAGCAAGGTTCCACTGGTCCTCATTCCATGTTGCCTTGCCCGCATCGATTCTTTTGACTAGTGTAAAGTCTTTGTCAAAGAAAAATATTGTCAGACCTTCTATTATGTTCTTCCTGCTGTCAAATGTGCGGATCTGATAAACGGAATCATCGCCCCGGTACCAGATGTGAGACAATTTATAAGCTCCTTTGCTGGCCCTTTTTTGAACCTGGATATCCCATATTCTATTGGCCTTCGGACTGGTAATGGGCACAATGGATTCAGAAATAAAAAACGAACCAACCCCAATAAGAACGGAAAGTCCTATGAGGGAATACGATAGATTGAATAAGCTTAATCCAGAACCCCTCAAGGCCAAAATTTCATTGTGTTTATTCATGAGGCCAAACATGAGCATAATGGAGACAAGAACTGATATGGGTATCATCTGCTGGACGATAAGAGGTATCTGATAGAAAAAATAGGAAAGGGCTATACCTAAGGGCACATTCGACTCAAAGAAGTTGTCTATTTTTGAAAAGAAGTCTATGATTAAATAGAGTACCAAAAAGGCAATCAGGGATATAAAGAAGTAGGCAAAGAATTCCTTGTAGAGATATCTGGTAATTATTTTCATCTTCACTGTATCTTTCGGCACTGTCCGTGGTTTGTTGTCAGCATCTGACTCCGAATCTTCGCTTCGGATTTATTCATGAAAGAAACTCTAACTTATCTTCCTTAATGTATTAGACAGGATTAACCCGCCAGAAGTATGGCGGGCAGGAGGAAACTGAGAAAAAGAAAAGAAAATCCAATAGATCCAGTAAATCCTGTCAGATAAGAAAAAACGCATTGATAATTAAGTTTCTTAGGGGTGGTTGGTTGTATTTCTATTTTTTGTGATAAGGATACACTAACAGCCACCTATCGTTTCTTTAGATCCAGGAAGCTGGCTATTTTAGCTGCACTCGAGTCAATGAAGCGCTC
>CP070673.1:3380956-3406327 GCA_020351915.1 Deltaproteobacteria bacterium | reverse complement strand
GAACAAAAAAAGCGGAAAGTGTCGTTCCATCACTCCAGTATTCCACTTTTCCAATACTCCAATGGGGGCGAGGCCCCCGTGCTCAGTTTCCTGCCATAGCACTGAGCCTTTTGATTCTGTCTTCGGTTGAAGGATGGGTACTAAATAGGCTCCTGAAAGATTTGCCAGAAAAAGGATTGACGATAAACATATGGGCTGTAGCTTGAGCCGTTGTAAGAGCGGTTTCCATAGGGATCCTCTTTGAGGCTAAGCTCAATTTCTGGAGTGCCCGTGCTAATCCCAGGGGATTTTTTGAAATCCTGGCGCCAGAGTGCTCCCGGCATGCACCTTTAAGAACTGATCCCAAAAATATGCTAGGACAATTACCCACTAATCCTCGATAACCATGGTGCCAGCCATCTTATCCCCTAAGCGTATTCCTTTCTCATCGGAGAAGATCTTAATGATTTCAATGATAACCAAGATAAAGACAGCGATCCCGAGCAGGATATCAAAGATCCAACCAAGAATTGGTATAAATAAGAAAAAGAGCAAAATTGGGCCGAGAGCAAACATCCAGTTTCTTTTGGCAGAGGTGGCATAATCTATCTTAGATTCAGGGTCTTCAGTCATTACGACGGATAATTTCAACAATTTCTTCCCAATACTTTTGGAATCAAGAGCCTCGATAGGCAAAGAATCTCGAAGAAGCATATACAGGGCGCCAATAATACCCCCAACCAAAGGAATTAACCCTACTACCATGGCAGCTACAGCATCAATGACAAATGCTATTATCCGTTTAACAGGATCGGATTTCTTAAAGATTAATTCAGTATCTGCTTTTTCTTGCACGGTGTTTTCTTCGTTCATAATTTATTCCCCCCTCATGCTTTAGTAAAAAAACTGTCCCAGTCGACTCTAGAACAGTAATAAATATAGAGCAAATCGGTCTCAATTGCCAGTGATATTTTGGCTTTGCTCAAAAGAAGCAAAACTAAAATGGACAATATTCACTGGGCCCCTATTGCTACTAAACAGGCTGTTGCTGAAATCCCTTTTCACTGGATCTAAAACCTTTTTTCCCGACTTGTCGGGATTCGCTCCCGCTTATGCAGCGGGATTGGTAAAAAACGGTTTAATGACCGCTCAAAGGGATTTTCGTTTGGGCAACAGCCAGCAGAGAGCACACGGATTTCGTTTTCTTTGACAATTGTCGGCTTTCTACTAGAATAACTCAAACCTGTGAATAAATGAGACCGAAGAGGGGAGCGTTCCAGTGTGCATCAGCCGGATTTCTGGAAACATTGTCGATGTTGTGGGTGCGAAGATTTTTCCTGGAACACTGGAGATAGCCGACGGAAAAATAGCAAGAATTATTGCCGAGTCAAAGGAGTATACAACTTATATCATACCTGGATTCATCGACTCCCATATTCACGTTGAAAGTAGCATGCTTACCCCCTCTGAATTTGCTCGGGTCGCCGTAATTCACGGAACAGTTGGTGCCATCTGCGATCCCCATGAGATTGCCAATGTGATGGGGATCGATGGGCTCCGGTATATGATGGATGATGGTGCTTCTGTGCCGTATAAATTCTTTTGGGGAGCTCCATCCTGTGTACCTGCCACAAACTTCGAGACTGCAGGCGCACGTGTTGAGATCAGTCATGTGGAAGACCTTATGAAGATGGAAAAGGTGGTATGCCTGAGCGAGATGATGAATGTACAAGGAGTGTTACAGGGCGACCCAGAAGCTCATGCCAAGATTAATGTTGCACGATTGCATAAAAAGGTTGTCGATGGCCATGCCCCTGGTCTCAGAGGAGAGGAGCTGGCCCACTATTTCGAGGCAGGGATATCAACCGATCATGAGTCTCTTTCGAAAGAGGAGGCCCTTGAGAAGATCCAGTTAGGCATGAAGATTCAGATACGGAAAGGTTCTGCTGCCAAAAATTTTGATGAGTTGATTCCCCTGGCGCGGGAGCATGCGGAAAGCTGCATGTTTTGCAGCGATGATAAGCATCCAGATAATTTAATGGCAGGTCATATTAATCAGATGGTAAAACGGGCAATAGACTATGGCATCGATCAGATAGAGGCCTTGAGGATAGCGTCTTTCAACCCTATTAACCATTACCACTTGGATGTAGGCCTGTTACAGGAGGGTGATCCCGCTGATTTTTTGGTCATCGATAACTTTACCAACCTGACTATCTTGAAAACCTGCATCAAGGGCAGGCTCGTCGCTCAAGACGGGAAGACATTAATAAAAGAGTCAAAAAAGAGGGTCGTTAATAATTTTAATATCAGAGAAAAAGATGTTCATGAGTTTGCCCTTCAAGATAAGAACGGAAAGATACAGATCATTGCTGCAATAGATGGCCAGTTGATAACCAATCGTGTGTTAGACAAACCAAAGGTGGTTGAAAATTACCTTGTTTCAGATCCTGAGAGAGACATACTCAAAATAGCCGTTATCAACAGGTATATGAATTCACCGCCTTCAATAGGCTTTGTCAAGAATTTTGGGCTCAAGAGAGGGGCCATCGGGTCGAGTGTTGCCCATGATTCTCATAATATTATCTCTGTTGGTGTGGATGATATGGATATTTGCAGGGCGGTGAATAGTATCGTTAGGAACAAAGGGGGCATCAGTGCAGTTTATGGAGATACAGAGAAGATTTTGCCCCTGCCAGTGGCAGGAATCATGAGCGATTTGAGTTTTGCAGAGGTAGCCAAAAGGTATACTGAACTGGACAGGTTTGCCAAAGAGCTAGGCTCTGATCTGAAGGCACCTTTTATGACCCTCTCGTTTATGGCCCTGCTGGTTATTCCTGAAATCAAACTGGGAGATAGGGGGTTGTTTGATGTGAATAAACTTGAATTTATGGATCTCTTTGCTTCTCCCGAGATAACTTGTTAACCTATCCTTCCAAAATCATCTTCAAGCCGTTCGATGTCATCCTCCCCAAAGTAGTCTCCTTGCTGTATTTCGATAAAAACCAAATTCCCAGTTCCTGTGTTCTTAATCCTATGAGCTGCACTAACGGGGATATCACAGGACATTCCCTTTTTGAGCGGGATTTCCTTTTCGTCAATGGTTGCAAGCGCCTCTCCCTTGACGATATTCCAATGCTCGGATCGGTGCCTGTGCCTCTGAAGACTCAACCGTTTCCCAGGATACACCAGTATTCTCTTCACTTTGTGATCAGGCTCATCGGAAAGTACCGTATAAAAACCCCAGGGGCGGTGGTCTTCTGCCTTGTTTTCTTGAGCACTCATCATCGTGCCTCTTGTGCTTGGTGCGTATCGATTTGAGATCTCCTGCGATTATAATGGAACGCGGCAAAATGTCAATTGAGATTCATTTTCGCTTGTTATCGTTTCTGTTTTAGTTTAGTAATTTCCAAAACCCATTCCGAACAGCGGCCAAATCTACCGGCTTTGCCAGTGGATTATTTAATCAATGCTTCTCAGCTCCTGTATGAGCACCCCGAGATTCTAGTGCTTGATATCAATCTGCTGATTGTTCTAGAAAAGGGCCGGAGATGGGAAAATGCTTTCAAGAGAAGGACCCCTCAATGAAAAATTTCATGGAACCTGAGAGCGTGGCGATTATCGGAATCAGTCGAAAGACCGGTCCAGGGTCTTTCAACCTCATGGAAAACATGATCAAATTCGGCTTTTCCGGCAAAATCTTTCCCATCAATCCTAACGCTACGGAGATACTCGGAAAAAAGGTGTATCCGAACGTAAGGTCAGTGAAGGACAAGATAGACTTGGCGATCATAAGTACACCCCGGGAAGATACCATAAGCTGCCTCAAAGACTGTGTTGCAGCGCATATCAAGGCCGCTATTGTAGTAAATCAGGGTTTTGCGGATGCAGATAGCCGGGGAAAAGAGATACAGCAGGAGATGACTGGGATTGCGAGGAAAAACGGAATCTGGATCCTCGGCCCAAACACCCTTGGTGTCCTCAACAATTTTAAAGACTTTACCACCTCGTTTATGCCTTTATCTAAGGAGAAGGCGCCGGTTGGTTTAGTGTGTCAATCAGGCATCTTTTTTGTAGGGGCACGGAAATTTAGTGGAGTGATAGGGAAGGGTATTGATCTCGGTAATGCGTGCGATATTGGTTTCTGCGAGGCCCTCAGGTATTTTGGGGAAGACCCTGATATAAAGATCATCGCTATTCATATGGAAGGCTTAATCGAGGGAAAGGAATTTTTTTCTTTGGCTAGCAGGATAGTGAAAGAAAAGCCAATTATTATCTTCAAAACCGGCAGCAGCGCAACTGGCGCCAAGTCGGCTCTGTCTCATAGCGGTAGCATGGCCGGCAACTATGACGTATATAAGGCTGGTTTGAGGCAGGCGGGGGTTACCTTTTTGGAAGAGGATGGTCAGATGCTCGGTGCAGTTGAGACCATGCTCAACCTCCCCGTCATGAAGGGAAATGGTGTTGCAGTGGTCACCTTTAGTGGTGCGGCTGGCATCATGGCCACCGATGCGTTGGAAAGATATGGCCTTAGACTTGCCACTCTTTCACCAGAAACCATACGGATGGTAGCCGAACTTTCCCCTGACTGGATGCCTCTCGGAAATTTCCTCGACATATGGCCTGCTGTTATGAAGCATGGTGCTGACAAGGCATATTCTATAGCACTAAGTGCGGTAATGAATGACCAAAATGTTGATGGCGTTATCGGCATAGCTACTGCCCCTGTTATACCGGAGTTCTCCTTTCTTGATGTCTCTGAGGCCTTAAATGACATCATTGAAGAGCTACCCCGCAAACCGGTACTCTTTTGGCTCTACGGACCCAATCCAGAGGAAATCGGCGAAAGATTTGAATTCAAAAAGAGGATAATGACCTATCCAACCCTTGAAATGGCAGCGTGGTCTTTGTCTCTATTGAGAGATAGGCATTCTTACTTGGACAGGGAGAATAATAAGCTATGGACATCAAACTCAGTAATATGAATCGACTCTTTGAGCCGAGATCGATCGCCGTGATCGGTGCCTCAGATAAGCCTACTAAGCTCGGCTTTCATGTAATGCTTAGTCTGACTAAAGGCGGCTTTCCAGGCAGGATCACACCTATCAATCCTGGTTCAAGTGAGATCATGGGCCTGAGGGCTTTTCCTTCTATCGCTGATCTTCCGGGCGATATAGACTTAGCCATAGTAGTGCTGCCCGCGCATATGATTTCGGGGATCTTTGAGGAATGCCTGGCTAAGGGGGTGAAGGGAATTGTTCTTATTACAGCTGGATTCAAGGAGATTGATGATCCAAAAGGAGCTGATCTTCATGAACAGCTTGCCACTATTTTGAACACAACCCCTGTGCCGGTGATCGGTCCCAATACGTTTGGCATGATAAATTTACAGGCCAACCTCAATGCTTCCTTTACACCACAGTTTTCTTTGTTGAAGAAGGGTGTAATTGGGCTGGTCAGCCAGAGCGGGGGAATGTGTCATCTCCTCTCTTTTCTGGCAGTGCGGGATGATATTGGCTTTAGCAAGATAGTTGGAATTGGAAACAGGCTGAATGTAGATTTTCCTGAGATGGTTGATTATCTAATACAGGATACCGATACAGAAATCATAGCGCTGTATATGGAGGGTATTGACAGGCCACGGGGGCTTATCGAAACGGCCAAAGCGCACAGAGGCAAGAAACCGATTATTGCCTATAAAACCGGTGTAGGTGACATAGGAAATCAGGCGTCTCGTTCACATACCGGATCTCTGGCTGGAAGAAAGGAAATCTATTCAGGGGCATTTAGCCAGGCAGGCATACTTGGGCTGGATAGCGTGGAGGTCTTACTAGACACGGCCAAGGCAATGGCTGTAGCTCCTCTACCCGAGGGGCCTAGTGTGGCCATACTTTCCTCTCAAGCTGGTCCAGGTATAGCTGGCGCTGATATGTGCCAGATGGCTGGGCTGAGGATCGTGCCCTTTAGTCCCAAGACCCAGCAGAGGATAAATGACATTTTGCCCCCTCTTGCCTTACGGGTAAATCCCGTAGATATGGGTCCAGCCTGGTATGATTCAGAGGCCACCGTTGGCATTTTGCAGGCTGTTATGCAAGATGAAAAGGTGTCAGGTATCCTCCTCTTTATGATGTTTGCCTCTGCCAATGTCGATTCAATTAAAGGTTTGTCGTTTTTGCTGAAAGATAGAGAGCACACAAAGCCTATTATCACGTGCCTTTCTGCCCCACCTGGAATATGGGATGAGCACATAAAACGCTATGAACAAGCCGGTATTCTCGTCAATTTTTCCACCCCAGAAAGGGCAGCTACAGCCATGATCAATCTTAATAGATATCGAAGTTTAATTTGAAGTGACTAAAGTTCAAAGTGAGCCCGCCCTCCCCGTCCCGAGACCGTGACGGGATCGGGAGGTGCCACGTGATTTGAATATACGCTTGCTTCTGATGTATCACCAATCTTTGTTTATCTTCGCTGAGTCAGGTTTTACCAGGTCTGGGCCAGGGCTGAAGTGAACTAAAGTTATGAACTGGTTTGAAGTAATTGAAGAGGAGAAGTGTTTGAAGCCCGAACGGTCATAAGTTGAGCTCTTTAGGTGTGATCTTATTTTATGCCAGCAACAATTATGCAATCTGAAGATGTACCGTGATATCCGGTATACGATGTACGATAAGCCGTAGTTAAGTCATTTTCTATTTAAACTTTGGGCACTTTACACCTTAGCTCACTTTAGGCACTTATTCTAATTTGATTTTGACTCGGAGAAATGAGGATTAAAGGTGGGGCTCAAGATAATTAAACATTAAAGATAATAAATAACCTATTCGTCTCCCTTATTCCGCCTCTTGACGAGTTCTATAAAATCCTCAAGGTTCCGCTGAGAGCCAAAAACGGTACTATAGAGCTTTTCACTCCATATGCTGAGGCCTAACCTGAATATCTGATGTATCACACCATCAGCACCCTGGGCTCCCTTGAGTTTGAGTAACTGGTAAAGAAGATCATCTGGTATCCTAATTGGATATACGGCAGTATGCTTATTTTCGGGTACCTTCAGATATTCCTGGATACTCTTGAGTATTCTCAAGTTTACGTACTTGGTTGTGTATTCTTCGTCATCCATTTCTTGATCCAATTTCCTAGGGTCACAAAGGTCTCACTTATAATATCTATTTTCAACAAAATTGCTCAAGATGTCAACAATTGAATGGTATCGCGCAGAGGGAGCATAAGATATTTTTGAGAAGCGATCAAAATTAGATTTGAAATACAAAGGAGATATGATATATAGATTGGCAAAACTGTAGACATAAGGTACGGAGAATGATAACAGGCCTCATCATTATTCACGTATTGATCTGTATTGGTTTGATAATCGGAATACTGTTGCAGTCTGGGAAAGGATCGGATTTGGGAGCTGCTTTTGGAGGCAGCAGTCAGACATTATTCGGCAGCGCGGGTGCGATGCCCTTTCTCAACAAGCTAACGGCAGGTGTGGCTATTGCTTTCATGGTAACCTCCCTCTCCTTGGCCTTTATAGCATCCAGGGTTCCGAAATCTTCGATTATGGAGGGGAAAGCTAAGACTCAACAGGAAATGCCGGTTCAGGCCGGGGAGCAACCTGGCGGTCCGTCGGGTGCACCTCCTGAGTAATGATAGTTTGGAATGCCGAAGTGGTGGAATCTGGTAGACACGCTATCTTGAGGGGGTAGTGGGTTACGCCCGTGCGGGTTCAAGTCCCGCCTTCGGCACCATGTGTATATTCCGTAAATACAGTATTTCGGGGGATTGATCTCAGAATTGATTCCCCGTTTTTCGTTTCCGGCACATGTGGGGCACGTTTTTCGTGGCTTTGACCTGTTTCCAAATTGAGGAACGGTTGGAGGAACTATGTATTTATTTCAGGATGTCCCGATTTCCCTCCGGTTTCCCATTCAGAGCGGAAAGATGCCTGCCAAAGAGATGTTGGATGCCTTGCTACTCTTGTGAGCAGGCATACTTCTCCTCGCCCGGATCTCCAATTGATAGAGCCGGGCTCACACCATTGATTCCCGGGTCCAGATCTCTTTTAATGACTTGGATTCGAAAAAGATTGGCCCAAATAGGCTAAATATGTCCTCTTATCCTTTGAAAGAAGTCCTGGTCCAGAGATTTTACTAGTGGGACCTTTTTGAGGCCTTCAGGGGATTTAACTTGTGGTTTTCCGCCGTACTTTGGGTCTTCATATGAGTTGCCATGTTGCAGACGCCATTTTTCCATTTTATAACAGGGTCAGGGAAACTCATACAAAACGTTCCGCTGGGATACTCAACGATTCTCTGGCAGCCATCACACTGATCAACAATAGGGTGGCAGCTGCCTCCATTGAACTCGCATCCTCTTTTGGTCATAAAGATGCACTCAACACCTTTCTTTACCGTTGTACAAACCATGATAACCACATCCTTTCTTTTAAAATTTTGAGAAAACCAATTCTCCGTTCTTTGGAGAGGTAAAACCAAGAAACTTTTTTCTAGTTGCTTACATAGGAGCGGACTTATATGCCTTAAGTTATAACCATTGTCAATAAAAAAGTGGCAAAAAAGTGGCAAACTAATTTTTGCGGAAATGTTAACCACGTTTTTCAGTTTGTCCATCTTTTGGGGTTCAGTTTTTCCATCGATTTTTCTCAGAGCCGCTAGGCGATAAGGCATTTACCTCGCCCTGCATAACTATGGTCTATGGTTCATATATTCTTCCGTTGTACATGCATGCCAGGAGATGAGAACTAAAGGCGTGATTAATCAATGTGCAGATGAAGCCTCTTTCGGGTAGTTCCGGGGGATATGGGAGACAGGAATGGGAGAGCAGTTATTCGAACAGGCCCATGAGACTTTTCAATCTCTTCACAGCACTGGGGAGAATGTCTCCTATCTTTTCATGAAATCGCAAGTGGGCATGACGGTCGAAAGGGGTTTCACCCTGATTGATGATAACCAGTTTTGCCCCAGAGCGAAGGGCCTCTGCGGGCATGTCTGCCGCTGGTGTTACCACAAGACTTGAGCCAACAACTACGAAAAGGTCAGTTTTTCGTGAGTGCTCAAAGGAAAGCATGAGATCTCTTTCCGGAAGGGGTTCGCCGAAATCCACTACGCTTCGAACCAGGTTACCGCCACAATGGCATAGAGTTATACCAGTAGTTTTGTCCACTTTTTTACCACATTTTGTGCACCTCAGTTTGGTCATGTTCCCATGAAGCTCAGCCAATGAATCGGGATGAATACCTGATTTTAGATGGAGGTTGTCTACATTTTGCGAGATGAGGAACGCGAGTTTACCGAGTTCTTGGAGATCAGCAATAGCAGTGTGGCCGCTATTGGGCTCCACTGAGTCCCAGGGGCGGTTCATGGGTCTGGGTGGAAGCCCTTTGTCTCTCCGAGTCCACATGCCATTGGGTCCTCTAAAATCAGGGAGTCCTGATTCCGTGCTGATTCCAGCTCCGGTAAAAACAACGGGGTGCCTGGATTCATATAACCATTCAGCAAGGGTTTGGATTCTCTTTCCGAGATCTTCTTTCATTACCTATCTTGCTATGCTTAAATCTACACCTACACTTTGGTTGAAAAGTCATTCTGAGCGATCCCGCCAGGCGGGAGAGCGAAGAATCTACGATTTGCGGGCAGATACTAGAACTGAGATCTAGATTCTTCGTTGCTTTGCTCCTTAGACCTGTCCTCGAGCGAAGCGCAGGAATGACAAAGTGCCGTTGCAGGGTTAAGGTGTATCTCCTTTCCACGGTATCCGATAGAAATCGTAAGGCTTTAGAAATCCGCCGGTTTACAGATGACTTCTCGCACCTTGAGATCAAAGAAGTTCTGTGTATGGGCTGGTTTCAGCAAGAGTGCTGTATCAACTCCGTTTGCCGTACCACCGATGGAGATAACATCCTCATCTGTTCTGATAAGACCGGCATCTGCGGCCATGAGGGCAATCTCAATGGCAACCTTGGTTCCTTGCCCGAATGTTCTCAAGGTATAGGCAATGACCTCATCTATTTGATAGGTCTCCGTTTTATTTCTAAATGCCCTTCCTACCCCACCAAAGGCATGTTGGGCAGTCAAGACAGAGGCACCCCTTTCCAGAAGCCGTTCCCTGTCCTTTTGGGCAAGCTCTTGATGATCTGGCTTTTTAAACCCTGTTGCATGGGTTACAATCACCAGAGAAAAGCCCTTTCCGAACAGATCGAGGGCTCTGAAGGCGGTTTCACCGCTACAGCTTGAAATCAAAACCTTCTTGATTCGTAGTGTTTTTGCCCTTTCATGAGCAGCCTGTAAGGTGGCCTGTGTATTGTCTGGCCCAGGGTTTGTAAAATAGTGGCAGGTTACCATGTGGAAAGTTTTGTTTCCTTTGAGCTCCTTTGATTTTTTCATCATATCCGTTTTTCCCCTGTTCCTTAAGATCGAGTTGACCCCTCCCGGGCCCTTTTCAATCAAAAGATGATTTATATCTCTGAACTGCTTAGGCAATGTTATAATCGTGGCATTTGGAAGGATTTCAAGGATATTTTCAATGGCTGACTCCCTACCTTCGGTATTTTTAAAACAGACCGTTGTGTTTAGGTTGGAGAATAATTGCACTTGTTTGAAACTTGTTATGCTTGGCAGAGAAACACCTTCCAGGCCTGTGCTCAAGAGATCGAGGATCCCATAGGTAATAATTGCATCTCTAAAATTTTTCTGAAGGCTGAAAAGGCCTGTTTCAAGGTCACTGCCCTCATGACAGTATTCTTGACGCTCCTCTCTTATGACACCATCTATCTCGAGTGTTTCAATCTGTACATACTGTATGCCTACGTAAAGAAAGCCCCTCAGAAGAGGGAATGCAAGAGCTTTTCTCTCGGCAGAATACCCGATCAGTTTTTTGGCGAGCAGCTCATCATAGATTACAGCTTTATCTATTTTTTTCTTATCATATAAGTAGATTATCGCCTTTTCTTCAACCTTTGTATTATGTGTCATTGCCCTAAAGAGTTGATCAAAGTCTTGCTCGTTTTTCATTTCAGGACCCTTCATAGCAGGTTTCTTTTTTCATGCGTCGTTGATTTATGCCGCTCACATGGAAAATCATGAAGTGGTGGATGGGTGTCTATTCTCCAATTATTTTCACTAGCGCCCTTTTACGTCTCCGGCCGTCAAACTCGCCGTAAAATATCTGCTCCCACGGTCCGAAGTCCATCTTACCGTTGGTCACAGCCACCACTACCTCCCGCCCCATGATCTGCCTTTTCATGTGGGCATCGGCATTATCCTCGCCCACGTTGTGCCGGTATTCGGAGACGGGCTCATGAGGGGCAAGCTTCTCCAGCCAGACATCATAGTCGTGGTGAAGTCCTGATTCATCGTCATTTATGAATACGCTGGCTGTTATGTGCATGGCATTACAGAGAATAAAACCTTCGTTGATCCCACTTTCTTTCAGACACTCTTCCACCTGAGGGGTGATATTGACGAATGCCCTCCTGGTAGGGATCTGGAACCAGAGTTCCTTGCGATAACTTTTCATACATAGCTCCTGTATATAGACCCTGCCAATATGGATAGCCTCATACAATACTCATATGCTGAGCTTGCCATTTTGAGTTTCAAATCTATTTCTTTGTAAGTGGTGTCATCTAGTATTGCCGTTGACTCCCTTCTCATTTTATCAGATTGAAATTATAATAAACAGGTGCACGAGAAAAATCTACGATTTATTTCATTTCTTGATTTCAGAAAAAAATGGTGATAAATGCTTGTCAGGAGTACGTTCACAAGAGGAGAGAACCAATCCTTTGAGGGATGGTCACATTGCGATCAGAACAAAAGGTTTCGACCAGAAAAGGGGAATAAATAATGCCTATCTATGAATATAGGTGCAATCACTGCGGTGAGATATCAGAGATACTAGTTGGGGCTAGCCCTGATAGTGAAACGCTCACCTGTAACTATTGTGGGAGTAGTGATCTGACGAAGATTTTGTCTGTTTCGTCATTTACCATTGCAGATAGTGGCCGGGCCCCTGGCGCTACCTGTTGTGGAAGAGCACAGCGCTGCGATACCCCTCCCTGCACAAGTGGAGAAACCTGCAAGATGGATCAATAAAGGAGTAGCAAGAGATGTCTGTTGAATTTGATAAGGCAATAGAAGAGATTCAGGCATCCATTATAAGGGATGCACGGAAGATATATTCAGAAAAGGTAATTGAACGGTGGCTTAATCCTAAATATTTTGGAGAGATGGAAAATCCTCATGGGCGTGCAACGATTACGGGACCGTGTGGAGATACGATGACGATTTTCTTAGAAATGATTGATGATAAGATCATCGACGCCCGGTTTGTTACTGACGGATGTATGACCACTATCGTAGCAGGCACTATGGCCTGTGAGTTGGCCATTGGCAGAACCATTAAGGATGCATATAAGATCAGCGATGAGGTAATTTTGGAAAGTTTAGACGGGCTCCCAGATGAAAGTGTTCACTGCGCTCTTTTGGCCTCTAATACCTTAAAAGAGACCTTGGCTGACTACCTGAGCTCCAAGAATGAACCGTGGAGGAGACTTTATAGAAAAAAGTAGCACCATGGGGGGATTCAAGATCCAGTATAAGAATTCTACCTTTTCTAGGGAGAAGATAGAACTCGACGGCAAATCTTTCAGTCATTGCACGTTTAAGGATTGTATTATTGTCCTTGAGAAGGGCGAAACCAAAATTACTGGTTGTCGCATTGAAAATTGCAAATTGTTGCTGAGAAGTAATGCCTACACAGTTGGTAAGATTATCAAGCTCTTTACCGGGAAAAGTCCTCTCAAGGTGTTGGATTTAGATGAGCCGCTGTTTGAGGAGGCTGCATCAAAAAAGGCCTAGATCCCAATTGTTTTTCTGTACCTCAGGCAATTGGCATTATTGTTATTATGGTCCAGCAAAGAGATATACCCTATATTCCGGTAAGCCTTTTCTCGAGCACCCTCCAAGGTTGAGTCCCCGGCAATGATATGTAATACTCTTCCGCCGTCTGAAATGAGGCCTTTGTCCGGATCTTCTCTGACACCTGAAAAGTACGTAGCAATTCCCCTCTCGAGCCTATCTAGTCCAGTTAGCTGATGGCCTTTGCCGTAACGTCCCGGATATCCCTTGTTCCATCCTTTGCTCGCCTTTGAGCGGCCTTCCATGGCCACCACATCTACATAGTATTGATTGTTCCAGGCAGGGGTGATTTGATCCAATTTCCCTTCCCACACTGCCATACCTATTTCTAATAGGTCTGTACTCAATTTCCGGCAGAGAACCTCCCACTCGGGATCGCCATGTCTTACATTGATTTCAAAGACATCCAGGTTGTTGTAAGGGTCGAGATTGAGACCAAAGTATAACACCCCTTTATAGTTCCATCCCAAACCGAGATCACCCCGATTGTAGATCGCATTCACCGTTGGGTTTACAATCTCTTTCATGATCCTATTTATCAGCCACGGGGTTACCAGTTTGTGCGGCACATAACATCCTGTTCCGCCGGTATTAAGATTACCATTGAACTGCTTGATTGATTCCTCATCATCTGGGTCGAAGGCCTTTTTGTAGTCCTGGACAAACATCTTCAAAGGCAGCACATGCTCGCCGTCCAAGTAAACAAAAAATGAGATTTCTGTGCCGTATTTTCTTTCTTCGATAACAACCTTATCTCCTGATCTTCCAAATATCTTTTCTACCATTATTTTGTCAATTGCGTCCTCGGCTTGCACAACATCATCACAGCCAATGGCACCTTTTCCTGCTGCAAGGCCGTTTGCCTTTACAAAAACCTGATACCCAATATTTCTGACGTAGCTTTTAGCCTTTTCTGGATCATCAAACACCGCATATTCTGGTTTGCCTACACCGATGTCCCGTAAGATATTATCCGTAAATTCTCTGTCACACTCTAATCTCACATATTCTCGCTTTGGCCCAATGGTTCTTATTCCCTTTTGGTTCAGGACATCCACAAGGCCCTCTTCCAGGGGGTTTTCTGAACCTATGTCTACCAGATCAACCTTGTTTTCCAGACAAAACTTCGCCACCTCATTGAAATCCCTTATATCCAAGCACTCTATCAACTTTCTCTTTCCCTTTGCTGAATAAGGCACACCGGCATTGCCAGGGAAAAAATAGACTTTTTCAACATGCTGGCTGTCTCCGTATTTATCAGCAAGGGAGTGATCTCTCCCTCCTGTACCGTATACAAGGACCTTCATCGTTTTCCTCCGGTAAAGGTAGTAGTAAAGATAGGGACCTCAACGTGGTGATCGGTGCAAGCGTTACTAAGCAGAGCATTTTATTGTTTGCATTGGACATAACCGAGAAGGGTCTAGGATGGTCATGAGGTCTTTTCTTCTGTTCCGAGGCTCTCCCGCTGTGCGGGATCTTTTCTACGACTTATCAACAGGGGATACTTGCCCCCTCCGCATTCTCTCCCGACAAGTCAGGAGAGCTGTGGTTTCCCCCACTGATAAGTCGTGAAAAGGACAGCGGCCTCCCACCAGCCCTATAGAGTAACTGACTCATTGCTACTATGCTTGATGCCGAGCACCAGTTTGTTAACGGAGCAAGACGGATCGCCAGTTCCGCACTCAACAGGGCAGGTCACAACAGAAAAGACCTCATGCTCCTCCCGATATTGCAGACTATTTGATACTCTCAGTAGTAACTATCTCAAAAGGTTACATCTCCCCTTGTGCTAACCCTATATCAGATATTTTCTAAGATGTGTATTTGTATATGGCTTGTGGAATAATGCATTCGGATAGTGAATCTATGCCTTCCTCTCCAATCAATGAGCATGAATTGCACTAATATGTGGGTCAGAGCGCAGGGTTTACCCGTTACGCTCCCGGGGATAGACGTGTGGAAAGGTTATCTGAATGCTCAATCCCTCTGCCGAATTGCTGGCTTCAATGCTTCCCCTGTGCTGCTCTATGATTTTTTTGGTGATAGCCAGTCCCAGTCCCGATCCGTGTGCATGGGCTCGTTCGGTCCGATAGAACGGTTCGAAAATCTTGGTCAAATCCTGTTTGGAGACCAGGTCGGAGGAGTTTGTCACGCTGATTCTCAGGGAATCCTGGTCAGACTGCATCTTCACGGCCACATTGCCCTTTTCTGGGGTGAACTTCACTGCATTTTCAAGGATATTTGAGAGCGCCGTGCGGAGTGCATCCCTGTCTCCAAACAAAGCATGGTTGAGGGGTAGATCTGTCACAAGGTGCAAGCCCTTGCGGCTCATAGCGGGCTTGAGCCGTTCCAGGAGCTCATTTATCAGATCGGCGGGATTGATCCGTTCACGTTTTCGAGGTGTCTCCTGAATATCCAGCTTTGACAGAACAAGGATGCTGCCTATGAGGCGGTCCAACTCCTCTATATCCTCGCGGATGCTGTCTAGATGTTTGTCACAGGCTTTATGGTCGCCACGTTCCCATCTTTCCCGAAGAAGCTGCTCTGCGATACGGATTCTCGCAAGTGGGCTTCGCAGCTCATGGGATATGTTGGCCGTCAGTTCCCTGCCCCCCCGAATCATCCTTTCCAGTCTATTTGCCATGCGGTTGAAAGAGCGACCCAGTTCCCCGATCTCATCATTGCCTTTAATCGTGACCCTATGGGAGAGATCTCCTTCTGCGATCCGAAGGGCCGAATGCCTGAGCTTTTTGATGCGGTTTGTTATGATTCTTGACACAGGAATTATGAGAAGGGCGATAACAAAACCGATTCCAACAAGTCCCAGGCCAAAACCCCCTTCAGGGTGGGCTGGCTGCATTTTTTCAAAAAATACATGCAGGCTACCGATCTCCCCTTTTCCAATTTCCACGGGAATGGCAATGTAGGACATCCACCCCTTTTTGAAATGGCGGTGCATTTTGAGATTTCCGAAATCCTCCGCCTGCTTTTTGGAAATTACTGCTATATTGTCAGGGATATTCCCTGGAAAGGATCTGAACAGGGCTTTCTCATCGGGATCTGCCAGCCAGATCTTTGCTCCGTAAATCTCACTGAGGCGCAGGATGAAATCCTTAACAGATTCGTTTTCAGCGAGACGTGTTTGTGGCTCTGATTTGATTTTCTCTTCAAGGAGTTCTTTTACTATGAGGGCTTGGGAGCTGACGTAATGCTGAAAGCGGGAACGAAAACTTCTTCGGGAGGAGAAGTAAAAAAGGCCGAAAACCAATATCTCGGTTACGATGAGAACCAGTACAAAGGATAAGAATATCTTAATGTAAAGCTTTCCAGGTTTCATGGGGCGTCTACAAACATATAGCCTGTTCCCCATACCGTTTTGATTCTCTTCGGGGAGTTGGGCTGGGGTTCTATTTTTGCCCGCAATTTGCTGATATGAACGTCTATGCTTCTGTCGAAGGCCATGAAATCCCTACCCCGGGCACGATTCATGAGCTCGTCACGGCTCAAAACCCTGTTGGGATGCTCCATGAGCACCTCAAGGATCTTGTATTCAGTTGAGGAGAGCGCCATTTCTTTGTCTTCGACCAGAAGTGTGTGTTTCGCCTTGTTCAAAACCAGACCGCCAGCCTCGATAATGAGACTGGCATCTTTTTCGGGCTCACTTTTGACCCAGGGGGAAAATCTTCGCAGCACAGCCTTTATCCTGGCAAGGAGCTCCCGTGGATTGAAGGGTTTGGGGAGGTAGTCGTCCGCTCCCAGCTCCAGTCCTACAATCCGATCAGCATCCTCTCCTTTCGCCGTGAGCATGATAACAGGCAGGGGGAATTCCATGCGTATCTCCTTCAATACCTCCAACCCATCTTTTTTCGGGAGCATGATGTCCAGTATAATGATATCTGGGTGTTCTGTCCGGATGGATTTGAGGACGGACGACCCGTCGGCCAGGGTCAGAACCTGAAATCCATAGTCCTCCAGATATTCCCTGAGAAGCTTCAGAAGTCTCTCATCATCATCTACCAGTAAAACCTTTTTCCCCATGAATGTCCTCTCTTTTTTCATTTTTTTACACTTTTTTACCATTTATTAACCTCCTCAACAAACATTCTTTACAAGGCGTGGTTAGTATACGGGCAAGGTCAGCTCATGACAGGCTGTTGCCCAAGCGATAAGGGATTTCGGCAACAGCCTGATGAGAGCTTAACAACAAATCCAAAAAAAGGAGGGGAAAATGAAATCTAAAAGGAAATCTCTCACCATCGGAGCAGTTGTTCTGGCTTGCGCTCTTCTTGCAGGCTGCGGACCTCACCCGTTCTGGGACACGGGGTCTTCAGCCGGAGATTCAAAGGAGAGAAGAGCATTCTGCAAGAGGTGGGCACATCACTGGTTTGCTGACAGGGATTTTTCTGACCACATCATGAAGCGGATAGATAGTCGGGTGGAGGATCTGGATCTTTCAGAGAATCAAAGGGAAAAATATGGGGAAATGCGGCTCAAGATAAAGGCAAATTTGACCGAGGCTATGGAGGGCCGAAAGAAATTATTCGCGGAACTGCGAACCGAAATCAACCGTGAAGACCCTGATATGAATGCAGTGACGGGCCTGGTGAAAAACCAGTTTGTGGGTATGCCAGACCGGATGACGGAAATGCTGGATCTTTTTGCGGAGTTCTACGACATTCTTGATGAGGATCAGAAGGCCCAGGTGATGAAGGTGATCAGAAAGAGAATAGGAAATGGTTAAAAGCGAATACTGTTAAGAAGGGAGGTAAAAAATGTTTATGTTTCATCATATTCAAAACCATAACCCCGGAACAATTTTGGTCTTGGCGTTGGCCGTTTACGTGTATCTGGCTGTCTGTCTCCAGGTTTTGGCAAAAAAGACCGGAACCAAACAAGGATGGATGGGGTGGGTACCAATACTAAACCTCTACCTCTTTTGCAAGCTCGGCGGTAAACCAGGATGGTGGGTGCTTTTGTTCTTTATCCCGTTTGTCAATGTCTTCTTTGGCGTGATTGTTTTTATGGCAATTGCCGAAGCAAGAGGTAGACCCTACTGGTGGGGAATACTCATAGTTGTACCACTGGTCAGGGCGCTTGTCCCAGGATACCTCGCGTTTTCGGGACCGAAAGCTCCTGCCCGCGCTCAATCAGGTGCAGGTGGATAATCCAGTTTTCGGTCTATTCCAGATTGTTCATGAGCACTAAAGGGGGGTCATATCGTGACCCCCCCCATTTAGTTATTCTTCTTTACAGGATATAGATACACCTATCTGGGGAGATCAGCTACCTGTAAGAAGTCAGTCACTCCGAAGCCTTGTTTCCTGCGTCTATGATAATCGATCGTCACATCTGCATACCGCTCATATAACCGTTTTCGAGCAAAAAAGAGTCTTGGGTAGCAGCGTGCTATCGCCTCCTCGTTGGTTTCGTTTGGCTCCCTGCTAAAAGCGCCTCTCCACAGCATGGGGTGCGGATTGGATATATATGCATCAAGCAATTGCTCCTGAACCTCAGGTGGGGTTGCCAGGTAAACGATGGTTGTGTGTCGTTGAAGCCTTCCGAGGATTTCTTCTCCAATGTAAATGACACTTCCGGTTGTATCGACAACGATGCTCTCTTCAGGGTTGTTCTCCTGATTCTCAAGGCTGTTAAGGATTTCAGTGACTACTTCTGTTTCATAGGCCAGGTATTGAGATTCACGTTCCTGATAATGAGGCTCATAAGGGAACCCCATCCATTCGGCCACTTTCATCATGGTTCCATCTGATTTTGTCAACTCTGGAGCAAGCTTTGCTTCAATCATATCATCGCAACAGAACCGACGGAAGCCATGTTCAGCGAGTTTACGAGACCAGTAAGACTTACCTGATCCTGCCATACCAATTAGTGAAAGACGCATAACATCAAGTGGTTTTGCGTTGAAGTCAGCTCCGCTTCGCTACGGAATTGGAGTATTGGAATAATGGCCTGCCCTCCCCGTCCCGAGACCGGGACGGGATCGGGAGACGCGACGTCGCAGGGCCATAGTGTGGTCGCTTCACTATTTCGCAACTCAAGTTCAGGTTCGCATTTCTTGAAAGCCAGGACTGGGCCAGGGAGTAATGGAACGATGAGCTTAGAGTATTTCATATATTGTACGCCCAGTTCCTGCAATAATTATCTAAGGTTATTTGCATCTCAATTCATGGCAAGATACCTCTTTATGCCGAAAACATTCTGTGATGTGGTCATTCACCATACCAACCGCTTGCATGAAGGCATAACAGATTGTCGGACCGACAAACTTGAATCCTCTCTCCTTGAGATCTTTACTCATCAAAATTGACTCAGAGGTGTGGGATGGGATTTCGCTGACCGACTTCCATTTATTATGAATCGGCTCTCCTTCCACAAATTGCCAGATGTATGCGTCAAAACTTCCTAACTCCTGCTGAACTTTTAGAAATGATTTCGCATTAATAATTGCGGCCCCAATCTTCTTTTTATTGCGGAGGATTCCTGGATTTTGAAGCAGTGCCAGTATCTTCGATTCGTCATATTCCGCAATCCTTTGAGGGTCAAAGTGGTCAAGCTCTGTCCTATAGTTTTCACGCTTTCGAAGTATGGTCAGCCAGCTCAGCCCTGCCTGAAAACCTTCTAGGATTAAGAATTCAAATAAACGGTGGTCATCATGAATTGGCACACCCCATTCCTCATCGTGGTACTTGATTAGTAGTTCATTGTCGCCGACCCAGTCACATCGTTTTTGCATTGCTCACCTCAATCCTCGTGCATTTCCTCTCCCGTGGATACTAAGATAATAATGCCATAGCAGGCGCGCGGCGACTGCCCTCCACGGTTGCCATTCGGCACTGATGCCGTCAAGTTCCTCGGGCGTTGGACGCAAAGCCAGTCCTTTGACCATTTGCGTTGCAACGGCCAAGGCGAGGTCCCCACGCGGCCATATATCCGGCCGGCGGAGCGCCCTCAGTAAATAGATATCAACAGTCCAGGGACCGATACCTTTAACTTTCATGAGCTCGGAACGCACGGTCGCGTCGTCCATTGCGCTGAGTGCAGCCAGATTGAGTTGCCCCTCAACGATTGACTGAGCAAGGTGCCGCCCATATGCGGTTTTCTGACGGCTAAAGCCAATGCTCTTGAGTGTGACGTGGTCTAGTTGAAGGAACCGATCTGGAGTGAGTGGAGAGACGGCATAGAGCAGACGCTTATAGGCCGCCTTGGCCGATGCAAGCGAAACCTGCTGTTCAAGGATAAGGCGAACGAGGGTAGGGAATCCTGGCTCAAGTGCCCACATCGGCGGTGACCCTACCTGGACCAGGATTTGGGCTAGGTCCGAATCGCGGTCAGATAAGAATTCCAAGCCGTGCGTCAGTGTCTTTTCCGTTAACGCACTCGGTTCAAGACTCGGTATCGGTCTGGTTTCTGGGCTAGGTTCTATCATAGGGTCGCAGGCAGGTCTGAACTTTATTGATAATTAGCCAAAATACAAGACGTGTCTATATGTCTGAGTTTGAAAAACTTTGGCTTTTCCCTCAAGACCATCAGCACATTGATCCAAATCGGGTAAATGTAGATTGGACGATTTCTAGTATTTGCTCCTTAGCGAAAAGTTGTCCACGCCCGATACCCGGACATTCTATGGAAACCTTTTGCCACTCTGCTTCGGAACGTAAATTTTCAACCCAGAAGGGAAATGATCTACACTGGTTAGGACGTACTGGATAAATATCACACCCGTTGTCATAAAAGAAACACCGACCTTCTGAGTCTTCTCGAATACTGTAGCTGTCTCTAAATGGGTACAGGTATTGCTCTCGGAAGAGAGGTACAGGGATCCGCAGGAATTCTGCTATGCGTGACATCTCAGACCTGTCAACATAGATTGTTCCCGGGCTCCCCGTGCAACAGGCTCCACAACGCTGGCATTCAAAACGAATGCCGGTGTCAAAAAAATAGGAGCGATTATATGATAAGTTCATGAGATTTATCTTTGACAAACTCGTAAAAAGTGTTTTGTGAACGAGATTGAGCATTTTAGGAGAAAAGCGCTTGAGATGTTCAGCGTTAAGAAATGCTAACTGTCTGAGGGCATTACACCGACTTTTAGCATTTTAGCTGAACACCTTAAGTGCGCCGAAAATGCTCACGGATAGAGCAAAGTCGACTTTTTGCGAATGCATCACAGTGAATGTTTGAATCTATGCCACGGTACTTTTTGCCCTTTCTTTGCACCACCTTCAACCTGCAAAAAGAGCAAACAGGGCGTGACCTCCGACTCTCTTTGTCAGGTTTATAAGGCTTTTTTCAAGATTTCCGTTAATTCCCGATCTGTCAGTTCAATAGGGTTCCCTTTCATACTGCTTGCCCTTCTAGACCTGGCTACCACATTTGGGAGGTCTGCTTCTTTCAATCCAAACTCCGCCAGCGGTGGGACCCTCAATGCCACGCACAGGTCTTGCATCCATAGGATGCCATGTGCTGCTCTCGCCGTGGCACTGCCCGTCAGAATCTGTGCCACCTCGCCATACCGAGCCAATGCAGGGGAGGTGGGTGCACGGATCTGCAATGCTTCCACATTGGCTTCCATAACATATGCTATTAGTCGAGCGCATATGGTGCCGTGTGGAGCCGAAAACATGCCACCCAAAGGGGCGGCAAAACCATGTACCGCGCCCAATCCCGCATTTGCAAGGGCTAATCCACCGAAGAGACTTGCCAAGGACATGTCCTCACGCGCAGCTGTGCTGCTCCCATCTTCATAAGCTTGCAGTAAGGAACGGGCCGCCCGTTTCAGACCCTCTCGGCATATCCCATCTGTCAGTGGATTTGCCCTGTTAGAAATATAAGCTTCCATGAGTTGCGTGATCGCATCCAGGCCTGTGCTGGCAGTTACGGCTGGCGGCATGGACAAGGTTAATGCAGGATCAACCACAGCCACACGAGGCAGCATCGATGGGCTGCGCATGCTTACCTTGACATGATGTTCAGGCGAGATCAGTACTGCGTTGCGGGTAACCTCAGTACCGGTGCCCGCCGTAGTTGGAATCGCAATGTAGGGTGCAGGATAGCTGGCCAGTTCTTGACCACCACCGATAACCTCCAGATAGTCCACGAGCTCTCCACTGTTGGTCAAAAGTGCGGCAACCACTTTACCGGTATCGAGAACGCTTCCGCCACCAATTCCAATAACCAAATCGGACTTGGCCTCACGGGCCTTTTGTGCCCCTGTAAACGCCATGGTCGTAGTTGGCTCACCAGGAATGGTAAAGGTGACAGATTGTATCCTTTGTCTTTTCAACTGTTCCAAGAGCGGCGTGGCCCGCTCAACGCTATGGCCAGTAATGACGAAAGCACGGTGCCCCATCTTCGCAGCAAGTGGTGCAACTTCCTGTATTGTGCCTTGGCCAAAAATGATTCGTGTGGCAGTGGCAAACTCAAATCGCATGACTTCCTCTTTGATTGTTAGGACGTGATAACGATGTTTCGCCAGAAGATAAAAAATCCATCAGAATTACGGAAGCCATCTGGCTTTTTTTGGGAGCTTGGGCATTCTAACGGACTCAATGCGAAAAGGTATACCTAATCCCAACCCTGCTCGTCAGGAAATACATTTGTATAGGTAATACTGGTGCGTGGTTCAGCCATCATGTTGGCCACAGCATCTCTCCATTTCTGATAATGTGCTGTTTCTTTGTGCTGTGCCGGGTCGTCGGGTGTTCGATAGACCTCGACAAGCACAAAGCGAGTCGGGTCATCTTGCTGTTGGATGACATCAAAGCGGGCAATGCCTGATTCCTGTTTGCTGTTTCGGGCGTTTTCAAGAGTGGCGATCTTGAAGGCTTTAACCTGGGCAGGGTTTACACGAACAAAAACGTGGACTATATACATTTCATCCTCCTTGCCTTGAAAGAGAGTTTTTGTGGTAAGAACTGATAGGTTTGGTCATTGAGTTCCACATTATATCCTTATTTCAGATTTGCTTCTTCTCCCTTGAAGGCACAAATATCCGCCTCAAACATCGGCGTTTCAAAAGGTACCATGCCTCTGTAAAGAAATCAAAACCTCAATACTGCATCCCCTAAGGGGTCAATGAGAACCCTCTTGGTGGAATCCACACGTAGTCTTTCCTCAAGGCGAGACTGACATGTCGAAATTGGGTAAGCGCGGCCTATCGGGCATTAATAATCTTTGGGCCGCTCCTTAACCTGACCAGGAACGTAAAAGGCCTCTGTCAGGGCCTGGATAGTGGTAGTCAAATGCTGGCCTTCAACCACACACGACACACTGGAGAGTGAAGTGCTGATTGCTAAGCAGTTAATGCCCACCGAGGCTATTGAGGAGAACATCAGACCGTGTATGTGGGGCTTTTCGCGTAAGTGAGGCGCAAAGACTGTGATCACCGCCACATCCGGCGTATATGAGACGGCCTTGGCATCGATAGTTGGTTTTAACTCTTCCAGTACTTGCATGGCCTGATCTAGATCTTTCTGATCGATGACCACGGCGAAATTTCCGCAGTCGTCGAGATCGAAACTCTGAACCAGAAGCTCGATGTTTATGCCATTTTCTCCCATTGCCTTAAAAACGGTGCCGGCAACGCTGGCATAGTCGGGCACTGACATGATTTTTAGCAGCGCCCGTCCATCGCTCTGCATAATTCCACCGATTTCCATCTTGTCCATAGATGCCGCTCCCAGCCCTTATGATTAATCCCAGGTCCTTTTGTCTTCGATCTTCTTATGCAGATCGGGGATAGTTCCCCGGGTGACGATCTGAACCACACCCTTAACGGTCAGTATATCCCTTATGTCCCGTTCAATTCGGCCTCTAAGAATCTCCGGGCGGGGTATCTCCTCTTTCAGTTCCACTAGAAAGGTCATGATATCTTTGTGGTTTTCACGGGTAATGACCACTTGATACTTGAATACCTCAGGATATCGGGAAATGACCTCGTCTGCCTGCCAGGGGTGGATGAATGTCCCTCTTACCTTGGTAGCCTGATCGGTTCTTCCGAGAATTTTCTTCAACATCGGTCCGGTTCTCCCGCAGGGACAGGATTCCTGGGCCGACATGGAAAGATCACCAGTGGCCATGCGAATTATGGGAAAGGAGGTGTTGAAATTGGTGGCCACGATTTCTCCTGTGGTTCCGGCTTCCACCTGTTTGCCGGTGCTTGGATCTATCACTTCAACCACAATATTGTCAGGCACGTGTAAGCCGGTTCTGTGGTAACATTCATAACCGATGCAGCCCAGAAACACAGTACCGTATCCCTGGCGAACGGTCATTTCCAAGCTATCCTCAATGCGGGAGCGGAGTGATTCAGAAAGCATCTCTGCTCCCACAAGGGCGGTATCAAGAGAGATATCCTTCTTCAGATCCAGGCCCATGGCCTCGGCACGTTGGGCCAAAGTCATGATAAAGCTGGGGGTACCCATGAATCCATTGACCTTTAACTTTTGCATGATCTTTACCTGCATCAATGTGTTGCCCACACCCGTTGGGATCACTGTTCCGCCAATCATTTTTACAGACTCATCCAGCATGAAGGCAAGAGGCCACATGTGGTAATTAAAGGTGTTGATGATGCGGTCTCCCTGCTTGAAGCCTATCCCACAGAGGCCCTCTGCCCATGAAGTATCCTTATAATCCCATTCTCCAGGTTGCCAAATGAGACCAGGGTTGATGTAGATTCTTCTCAACCTGCCAGGATCGATGGTCTCAAATCCACCGAAAGGTGGATCCTGCTTCTGGCGCTCTACCACATCGCTCATGCGCAGAACGGGCAGCTTCTCGAGGTCTTCCAAGCTGCGAATATCAGAGGGTTTTATGCCAGCAGAGGTGAATATTTCCCTATATGCATTTGAGTGCTGGTGGGCATGCTGAACGGTTTTCAGGAATTTTCTCTCCAGGTCTACCGTTCGCTTTTCCCAATCCATGGTCTCACGGCTATGGTTAAAAAACCGATATTCACTTGTCGAGCTCCCCATGTCTTCCCCTGTGTTTTAAGGTTTTCACTCTATGAAAATGGCAGTATCGTTCAAACGTGTTTACTCAATGGTATATTGGATAGAGAATGGGTACATAATTACCTCTATCCAGTCATGCCCATTTTCTCAAGGTGTTCCGCTGAAATATAATCGGAATTAGGAGATATCGCCCGCCCGCCTCGCCTGAGCGAGAGCGATGGCGGGCAGGCCTCTCAAAAACAGCCATGACCTCCTTTCGAACGTGAGCGACTAATTACTATGGTTCATGCCGACACTTTTGAACGATACCAAAACGGTTTGAAAAATAGGAGTATAGGGAAAAAGAAGGAGCGGGTCAAGAATGTCCTATTCCTGGCCAGGGTAACGTCAAAGTCCAGGGCATGGGTATCTTTTTTTTGGATTATGCCCTGTGACATAGCCCCTTACTGGGTCGTTTCAAAATGGTTTATTGCGCCCTA
>CP070673.1:3373435-3380856 GCA_020351915.1 Deltaproteobacteria bacterium | reverse complement strand
CCCCAGGCTTTACCTTGGAGGGTTTACCTGTAATATCCTTATGGGTGACATTCATGGTTTCCAGGAAGAGGTCTCCACCTGCCGGCATGGCATCTGCGGCATTTACATACAGGTTCCACAGGATCTGCTCAATCTGCCCCTGGTCTGCCTCTATTGCAAATAGGTCTCTGGCAAGCTTGTGATGAACTTTGATCTCCTTTTTGGTCAGGCCAAAGGTGTCAGAGGTTTCTTTCACCAATCGATTCAGACTCGTGGGCCTGATCTCATATCTTCCCTCCCTGGCATACCCAAGGAGTTGTTTGGTGAGTTTGGACCCGTTTTGAACCATTTTTTCAATATTCATAAGCCTATCATAATTCGGATCATTAGGATCAATGTCCAGCAGGATTAAGGAAGCATTTGCCTGGATACCCATGAGAAGGTTGTTAAAGTTATGGGCAATGCCGCCGGCCAAAGTGCCAAGAGCTTCCATTTTTTGCGCCTGTTGAAGTTGTGCTTCGAGCCGTTTTTGGTCAGACATATCAAGGAATGCTGTAAGTACAAATTCTTCGCCCGTGATCCGAATGAGTTTAGCGAACATGATTACGTTGAGAATAGAGCCGTCCTTGGCTTCGAGCTGGATCTCCAATTCGTCAAGTTCCCCTGATGCCTGAAGCTCTTTTAGAAACCCGTCCCTCTCGCCCTCAGAGAAAAAGTGCAATTCCGAGAGGCTTTTTCCGAGGACCTTCTTTCGCGCGTATTGGGTCAGTTCACAGAACTTGTCGTTGACCTCAATTAATCTGCCTGTCTTCCTGTCGGTAACAGCAATAGCCTGAGGAGAAAGGTCGAACAGATTTCGGAATTTAATTTCACTTTCCTGAAGCGCCTCCTCTGCGTGTTTGCGCTCCGTCATGTCGTGAGTAATGACTACGGCGTGGGTCACCTCTGATTTATTCCCGTAGTACGGGTAATAGGTCACGTCATAATATTTCTGCTTTTTCCCGGTAAACTCAAACCACTTTTGGTCATGGATCTCGTGGCCGGCAAAGCACTCATCTAAATAGGGCTTGATGACTCTTTTGAACCTCTCTTCTCCCCAGATTTGCGCCACGGTTTTTCCAAGGACTTGTTTTCGCGATTTGTTGTGGGCGAGGCAATAAGCTTCATTCACAGCCTCGTAGGTATAGTCTCTGTTGATGAGGGTCATAAATTGTTTGGAGGTATTCACGATGAACTCATACTTCCGAAGCATTTCTAAGAGCGTCTTTCGCTCGCCAATGTTACGGATGATACCCTGATATCCCAGAATACTCCCGTCATTTCCTTGACGCACGGTAGCGCTGAGCAGGCACGCAATCTCCGTCCCGTCTTTCTTGCGGAGCTTTACCTCGAAATCGCTAACAGAACCCCTTCGCTCTATTTCTCGCTGAAACCTGACCCGGTCAGCGGAATTAACGTATATGTCCTGAGCCTTCAGGGCCTTTATCTCCCCACTGGTGTAGCCAAAAAGTGCCAAGAAAGCCTGATTGACCTCCACGTGCTCCCCTTCTCGGGTAGTGATGTAGATGGCATCGTTGGACTGCTCAAAGAGGTTTCGATACCGCTTCTCACTGTTGCGGAGCGTGTTTTCCGCGCGGTTGAGCTCGATTTCTAGCGCCTCTAGCTCGGCAACGCGTTGCCGGAGCGCTGTCAATTCAGTTATGAGTTGTCCTTTTGTTTTATCGTCGTCTTTCATTTCTTATCCTGTCTGACGATGCAAAATTTAGGCCTTCTGGTTGGTAACTAATGGCAAGAGGGGGCTTTTCATGTGGCAAATATAGGGCAAATGCCATAGTGTGTCAAAAGAAAAGGCAGCACAAGATATAGTGGTGCCGGGAGAAAGGCCCGGGCTGAACCCTAGGAGCGGCGTCTTTTCAAGAATTCCAACACAAGCTGGACGTATTCTTGGGGTCGTTCCTCATAGGTATTGTGACCACAGCCTGGAAGTATTGCGAGTGCTCCCTCGGGAAGGTGACGATAAAACGCAACAGCCTGTTCAACGTCAAAGAGAAAACTCCTGTCCGGATACAGCACAAGAGTGGGACATGCTACTGATGGTAGTAAACCTCTCAAGTCAAAGATACCTTTGCCATAAGCACCGCCGCATGTGCGGAACTGATTATAGAATGGTTCAGCGTTGTCCATTCCGTGCCAATCGATAAATTTCTGTCGTAGGCCTGAGTCCAGATCTGAAAAGGCTTTTGGAAATTTCTGCCGGTTAAGTTCGGCCATAGTCACTGGGCTGTAACACTGGGTGCTAGAAACAACCAGACCATTTACCTGGTCAGGATTTTTGACTGCGTAATCTATTCCAATTACTCCTCCTTCGCACTGCCCAATTATATCAAAAGAGTTGATATTTAGGATCTCCGTGAGGGTAGCCAATTCCTTAACACTCTCAGCGCGAAATTCATCCCCTTCATAGAATTCGTGAAAATTGGCGTCTTTTTCTGACCGTCCATACCCTCTTCTGTCGTACATTATCACCCGGTAACCTTCTTTTATTAAAGCTGGATATATATCCTGCCACATCTTGGTGCAACCAAAACCATGGTGAAGAAGTACAATAGTATCACCATCGCCATGAGTCTCGTAATAGATGTCTCTACCATTTATTTTTGTGAAAGGCATTTCTATCTCCCTGTTATCAGTTGAAACTGCTCCTGCAAGCTGGACGGATGAAGGATTCAAACAGCGTAGCCCATTACCTTCCTATGATAAACGCTCTCAGAAAAGCTACTGCTGAGAGCGCCATTTAGGTTTGATCACGGGCACTATGGGACAAAAGCATTTGTGTGTCAAGGCAAAAGGTTCTGGAAAGAACGTCAAGAGATCTTGTTATGTTCAAAAGTAATCTGTCGGGATGACTCATGGATATGAGGTGAGCGCTTGGTTATTCAGGCATTTTGGTGGACCGATCCTGTTTCTCTGTGAAACCGAGAGCAGATTGAGCTGTCAGGTAAGGAATATTTCATCGGGGGTTTTTCGGCGTTGACCCTCCGTTTTGTATTAAGGCCTCAACTGGTTCGAGGCCGTAAGGCGTACCCTCCTCAATGGCTTTGAGCACTGTCCCACCTCCGGTAAAAAAGAAATATTGGGCGCTATCCATAGCGGCCAGGTACAATCCGGGGCTGAGGTTCTTGAATTCCTGGAGGGTGTCCCCCCCGCCATAGAACTTTTGGGCTCGCCTGTTCTGGTCAATAGTGCGATCTAATTTTTCCGACCCTTCGCAAAAGTGGGGAGTGAGGCCCATAACTGCATTGACAAAAATGGTTTTGGCCGAGCCAATAACCTCTGCCACCCCTGTTGCGTCGAATGATTCGGGTGGCACATCCAAGAAATAAGCGAACTGATCTCCTTTCTTGAAGTCCTTGATGCTGCGGGTGCGGTACTTGCCTTCCACCCGACCCTCTATGGTATCCGACTCGACCAGAAAAGGTAGTTCGATCACCTTCTTGGCTACCTTGTCCAGCTTCACCAGATCCTTAGCTGCCTGGATGTCGGTTTCGCTTACCCCGCGCACGTGAATATCGTGTTTAGCGCACAGAAAGGTATTGTAAATAATTCCCCCCAGTATCAGGTGATCAACCTTTTTGTAGATTTGGTAGAGCGGGCCGATCTTGGTGTCATATTTGGCCCCAGCTACAACGGCGACAAAAGGCCGATCGGGTTCCAGTACGTGCTTAAGGTTGCTGAGTTCCTTCTGGAGAAGGAAACCGGCAAAGCTCGGCAGATGCTTGGTCACGTCAACTGTTGAGACATGAGCTTGCCACGAGCCGAAGGCGTCATTGATAAAGACATCGGCCAGGCCAGCCAGTTGCACGGCAAAGCGCTCTCGCTTCTCACCAGTGGCCTCCTCACCTTCGAACCATCGCGTATTGGGCAGGTAGATGCCCCCCACCCGGTGTGCTAGGAGGTCCCTAATACACCAGTTGATGGAGGTGTCGATCTCTCTGATGCCCCATTCTGGATGGACTGGAAACTGGGGTACCACAAACTTGGTGTGCAATTTGCGCTCTAGATAATCAACAACTGGATGGACCGAGGTGTCATCGTCCACGTTGATGTGGCTGGTCTCTTTGTCTCGTGTTCGGCCCACGTGAGTCATGAGGATGAGCCGGCCTCCTCGCTCCACGATGTTGTAAAGCGTCCCCAGGGTGGCATCGATCCGGTAGGGATCGCGGATTTCACCCTTCTTGACGACGTTGTGGTCCACTCTGACTAGAACGACCTTATCCTTTAGGTCAGCATTTTGTATGAGAGGCAAACGGGGGTCTAAGTCGAGTTCGCTCATGGTGGAGCTCCTTATTGGTTAAGAACTTCTCAGGTTAGTGCATGTTTCTTCGCATCAGTCGGCAAGAGACTTTTTATCTCTGTACCATGAATTTGCGAATATCCTGCCACAATTACCATGATGTCATAATATATTATATTAAATTACCATATTGCTGTCTGAGCTGTCCAGATCAGAAAGCAGAAACCCCGAGAACATATCGAAGTGCCGTAGTTTCCTCCCTATGAAAAACTGCTTGCACTGAGGCGTGCGAAACACTAATATAAATATCCTCAGGTAGCTCTTTTAGCTCAAGGAGTAAGGGTAATTGTCTGGGCGAGACCAGCCAACACTGTTTTCAGAATGCTGTTCATTAGCGTGCATAGCTTAAGAAAGTTCCTAAGTTCACCTTAATAGGGAGTAAGTTATGAAGAAGAAACTAATTATCGGGTTTGGGCTTTTGATTCTTTTGATTATTGTTCTGCTATGGGTGGTAGCGGCCATTTATCCCGACTGGCTCTGGTTCGATAATCTGAACTTTTTCTCTGTTTTTTGGACGATGCTTCTGAGCAAGATCGGGTTTGGTCTGGCAGTCTGGCTGGGTTTTCTTCTGATCCTGTTTGGTAATCTTTATGTAGCCAGACGTCTGAATCCTGGCTATGGCCCGAGCATGAGCTTTAGCACAGAGGGCGGCTATCTCTCACAGCTTGGCCTTTCCGGCAAGGCATCAAGCGCCTTCTTGATAGGTTTGATTTTACTCGTGAGTTTTATCATCGCATCAAGGGACGCGGATCAGTGGCACATGGCCCTGCGGTTTCTGTATCAGGAACCGTTTGGTAGCACGGACCCCATCTTTAACCGGGATATCGGCTATTACGTTTTTTCACTTCCCTTTTACCTTTTTATTCAGAATAGGCTCATCGTCTTTTTGATTTTGGGAGGCGTTCTTGCCTTGGGCTGGTACCTGAAAAAGGGCGGACTTGAGGTGATAGGCGATTTTACACCGGAAACCGGAGCCCCACCCTCACTTCCTCGGGTCACCTTCGGGCCGCAGGCCAAAAAACATCTCATCTTCTTAGCCGGAATAATTGTTCTCCTCCTTGCCTGGGGTTTTCATCTGAGGGTTTACAAACTCCTGTATTCTACTCAGGGCCCTGCATTCGGTGCCAGTTATAGCGATGTACATGTTAAGATATGGGCCTATCGGATTTTGATTCTGTTCTCGGTGGGACTGGCCGTTGTTCTCTTTATGAATGCCTTCAAACCCAGGACACGGTTGGTTTTGCTGAGCGGGGGAATATGGTTGGGGGCCGTAGTGCTTTTTGCGGCTATTGTACCTGCCATGGTGCAACAGTTTGTGGTCAAGCCCAACGAACTGGCCAGAGAAAGGCGGTATATCGGTTACAATATTGAAAGCACCCGCAAGGCCTATAACTTGGATCAGATAAAGGAAGTAGATTTTCCGGTTAGCGATAAACTGACCATCGAAGATGTTAGAAGGAATGATGTCACGATTAAAAACATAAGAATCTGGGATGAACGCCCTCTGCTCCAAACCTACAAACAGATCCAGGCTATAAGGCTTTATTACGATTTTAGCAACGTAGACGTAGATCGCTATGTTATCAATAATCAACTGCGGCAAGTCACCCTGGCTGCCCGGGAGCTGATCGTAAACCAACTGCCTCCCCAGGCAAATACGTGGGTCAACAGGCATCTGATTTATACCCATGGTTACGGGTTAGCCCTGAGCCCGGTAAACGAGGTAACCAGGGAAGGGCTTCCCCATCTCCTGATCAAAGACCTCCCTCCCGTATTTGATGCTGATCTGAAAACAGAGCGCCCCGAGATCTACTATGGCGAAAAGACCCAGGAGTACGTTCTCGTCAAGACCAAGGCCGAGGAATTTGATTACCCCAAAGGAGAGAAAAACGTCTATGCTACGTATCAGGGCATTGGAGGGGTTCCTGTCACATCTCTTATCCGTAGGCTCTTGTTTGCATTTGAGTTTGTGGACCCCCAGATCATTTTTACCACCTATTTGGGCCCGGAAAGTAGAATCATGTATAACCGCCGAATCGGTTCGCGAGTAAGAGTTATAGCTCCTTTTTTGGATTATGACCGTGATCCGTACCTGGTTATTTCCGAAGGGAAACTCTACTGGATTCAGGATGCGTACACAACCTCCAATATGTATCCCTACTCGAGTCGGTCGCGAAGCCCTTTGAACAATAAGAGGCTCAATTACATAAGGAATTCGGTCAAGGCAGTTGTCGATGCCTATAACGGCGATGTATCCTTTTACCTGATTGATGAAGCCGATCCTATCGCAAAGACCTACACTCGCATATTCCCCGAATTATTCAAGCCCCTCAGTGAAATGCCTGCCGGCTTAAGAAAGCATATCCGATATCCCAGGGATCTCTTCAAGATCCAGGTCGGGACCTACAGAACGTACCATATGGAGGATGAGCAGGTCTTCTATAACCAGGAAGACCTCTGGCAGATCCCGGACGAGATATACGGTGATAGCAGGCAGGAAATGGAACCCTACTACATCATCATGAAGCTGCCCGAGGAAGAGAAAGAGGAATTCCTCTTGATGCTCCCATTTACCCCTTCCAAAAAGGATAATATGATAGGGTGGCTGGCTGCCAGGAGTGATTTGCCCAATTACGGGAATCTGGTGGTGTATAAACTGCCCAAGGAAAAACTCGTGTACGGGCCGATGCAGGTTGAGGCTCGGGTTGATCAACAGACGGAAATTTCTCGGGAATTGAGCTTATGGGGTCAGAGGGGTTCCAGGGTTATCAGAGGCAATCTTCTGGCAATTCCGGTGAGCGACTCGTTTATTTACGTGGAGCCGGTCTATCTGGAAGCAAAACAGGAACAGGAGGAGGCATCCCCAACAGCATCAACTCAACCGAGGCCTTTTGGGAAATCCCAAACAAGGGCAGTCCCTGGTTCTGTAACAGTGGATAAATCAAGGGCCGCGTCCTTGCCGGAGTTAAAGAGGGTTATCGTTGCCTTTAGTAATCGCCTTAGAATGGATGAAGATCTTGATAAGGCCCTTAACAGCTTATTGGGAACGGAGATAGTCGCCAAAGAACCTGTTTCATCGGTTATTTCA
>CP070673.1:3364531-3373335 GCA_020351915.1 Deltaproteobacteria bacterium | reverse complement strand
AAAAGATACTCAGAGAACAGAGTAAAGTAAAAACAGAATAACGGGAAGCAAGAAAGCCACGGAGGCTTTTAGGAATAGAAATTCCTGAACCTTTCGTGGCTTTTCCAGTAGAAAGGGGGTGCGTGAAAAAATCAAATGAGGCCTCTTTGGTGCTTAGTATAGAACCCTGAAAGGAGGAACGAAAGATGAAAAAATTTTCTATTTTCATTATAATGAGTATAATTGCTAGCTTTTCAGCTGGAGCAGCCCTGGCACATTTTGGAATGCTCATACCATCTGATTCTATGGTGATGCAAAACGATAATCGGACCATCAATGTAAAACTATCCTTTTCTCACCCCTTCGAGGGAGAAGGCATGGAACTGGTCAAACCGAATGTTTTTGGGGTCATGGCAAATGGGGAAAAAGCAGATCTCTTGGAGACACTAACAAAAACCAAGGTCATGGGGCATACTGCCTGGGAGACCTCTTACACAATCAAGCGGCCAGGTGTTTATATGTTCTACATGGAGCCCAAGCCTTACTGGGAGCCAGCCGAGGACTGCTACATAGTGCATTACACTAAGACCGTGGTAACTGCCTTTGGCGATGACGAGGGATGGGATCAAGAAATCGGGCTCAAAACCGAGATCGTGCCGCTGTCAAAACCCTACGGTCTCTATACCGGAAATGTCTTTCAGGGTATTGTGAAAACGGATGGCAAACCAGTACCTTTTGGTGAGGTGGAGGTAGAGCACTATAATAAGAAAAGAAATGCACAGGCTCCTACTGATTATATGGTTACCCAGACTATCAAGGCGGACGCCAATGGGGTCTTTACTTACAGCGCGCCTAAGGCCGGCTGGTGGGGATTTGCAGCCCTGAATACATCAGACAAGAAGATCAAAGGTAAAGACGTGGAAATTGGTGCGGTTCTCTGGGTTAAGTTTCACGATTGGAAATAGATTATGTCAGTTGTCCGTTGTTAGTCGTCAGTTGTACACAGGCTGTTGCAGAACGGAAATCCTTTTGAGCGGTCATTGAAACGTTTTTTGCCAACAAATCTTGGGGAATCCCGACAAGTCGGGACTGGAGAGAGCCTTAGATTTGTCAAAAACGTTTTAGACCAAGCGAAAAGGAATTTCGGTTACAGCCTGTACAGTATCGACGGACATCACTTTGAAATAGAACGTTCGTTGTTCCAAGAAACGATAAGGGTAATTACTCAGGTATCTTGCCATGAAGGAACCAGGACCTGCCCGTCTCGCCTGAGCGAGAGCAATGGCGGGCAGGCACCGAGATTATAGAATTATTCGTAGGCGTTCATAGGTTCAAGGTTCACCGTTCAGGGTTATATTTCTTTCATTAACCTTGCTCGTAAGACTTTTCAGATTTTCGTTCAACCCTGAACCTCTGAACCCTTGAACGGTTACAGCCTTTTTAGTGCGCCTGGGGCGCATTAATATGTGGCACATTGAAATTAATGAGCCTAAGGCTCATTAATGAGAAAACTCCGTTATTGAATTTATGTTCATTTTCTCTTTGGGCCCCTGGCCCAGACCTGGCTTGCAATGAATCTATATATAGAATTCATCTTATAGATAATTCAGGGCCCATATGATATTCAGGCAGTTGCGCCAGGGCGGGCTTTGTGGCTTTGTGGCTGAATAGTTACCGATAAGGTTATTAGCGAAACCAGGTAGGGGCAAATGCACATATCGGAAGGCATACTGTCCGCACCCGTGCTGGCTACAGGTGCAGCCCTGGCTGCGGCGGGGATCTCAGTTGGCTTGAAAAAGATGGATTACCAGAAGATCCCCCAGGTGGCTGTTCTATCGTCTGCTTTTTTTGTTGCTTCCTTGGTCCATGTTCCTATCGGACCATCCAGTGTTCATCTTATTATTAATGGTATAAATGGACTTTTGCTTGGTTGGCTCTGTTTCCCCTCTATCTTAGTTGCCTTAACCCTGCAGGCAATCCTCTTTCAATTTGGTGGGATCACGGTTCTTGGCGTCAATACCGTTAATATGGCCCTACCAGGCGTGATCTGCTATTATCTCTTTGGGAGACTGGTAAATCGAGAAACAAGACTCGTATCATTGATTGCCGCGTTTTCCTGTGGTTTTTTTGCTGTCCTGTTTTCGAGCATTTTAGTGGCGCTATCCCTGCTCTTCACAGAAGAATCATTTATATCAGCGGTCACGGTGATCCTATTGGCCCAATTGCCGGTAATGATCATCGAGGGTGTCATTACGCTCTTTTGCGTGGCGTTTTTAAAACGGGTGAAACCCGAAGTTTTTGGAGGTATCTATGGAAAAGGTTCGTAGGATTCGAATCTCCTTACTCATCCTTTTTACGGCATCTCTGCTTGTAATCTCCATCAGTATTCCTGCCTTGGCACATAAGGTAACGATTTTCGCCTGGGTTGAGGGGGACACCATATTCACCGAGAGTAAGTTTAGCGGTGGAAAGAGGGCCATAAATGCGCAAATCCTTGTCTTTGACAGGCAGGCGAAACAGCTCCTTAAGGGAAAAACAAACGACAAAGGAGAATTTTCATTCAAAATTCCCAAAGTCGCTGATTTACGGATTGTCCTTAACCCAGGCATGGGACATAAAGCAGAATGGACGATCGCGGAATCAGAGATCCGGGAAGCATCCGGTCTTTTAGGGAACAAAAGGGCTGGTGAATCTTCCCAGCCCTTAGCTGTTGGTCTCAGTAGGGAAGAGATAAGGGATCTTATTGAGGAATCCTTAGACAAGAAACTGGGGCCAATTGTTAGGATGCTGGCTGAATCACAGCCCAAGGGGCCTTCGGTCACTGAAATAGTCGGTGGCATCGGGTATATCTTTGGCCTCATGGGTGTGGCACTGTATTTTAAAAACAGGGGAAAGCAAAGGCATAGAGAGGGCAGGGATGATTGAAGAGAGATTTTCCACCGGTGACTCCTTTGTTCATGGCCTCGATCCAAGGATCAAAATCATTGTGGCCATTATTTTTTCTGTGGTTGTGGCTGTATCAAGCAACTTTTCAGCCCTACTGCCTGCACTCGTGGTGGCAGTAATCCTTATGCTGCTTGCTAAGCTTCCAGTGGGAAAGGTTTTCTATCGACTGTTATTAGTAAATGGGTTGATTCTCTTCCTTTGGTTCTTGCTTCCCTTTACCTTTCAAGGGGATACCTTGTTTACTGTTGGACCATTGGTTGGAACAAGAGAGGGAGTACTGTATGCCAGCCAGATTACGCTCAAATCTAATACAATCCTTTTGGCCATGATCGCCCTTCTGGCAACAATACCTATCTCTACCCTTGGCCATGCCATGAGGCAACTCTATGTTCCCGATAAGGCAGTTCATCTTTTTCTCTTTACCTATCGCTATATTCATGTCATTTTCAAGGAGTACCAGAGGCTGATAAATGCCATGAGAATACGTGGTTTCATACCAAAAACAAACATCCACACCTATAAGAGTTATGCCTATCTTGTGGGGATACTCCTGGTCAGAAGCTATGACAGGGCAGAGAGGATCCACAAGGCCATGCTTTGTAGAGGGTTCACGGGAAGATATTATACATTGAGCCGGTTCTCAATTAGAACAGGAGATCTCGTTTATCTGACAGTGATGTTGGCCGCAATCTTAGGATTGGTAATGCTACAATGGAGAGTAACAATCTGATTATTAATCTGAAAGATATCTCATTTTCCTACTCGGGAGACAAACCCGTACTTGACAACCTGAGTTTTCAACTCCTTCGGGGTGATCGGATCGGTCTGGTAGGGCCAAATGGGAGCGGCAAGACCACCCTTCTGCATGTTATTATGGGTCTCTTGAGGCCCTCGTCAGGCACGATCGAGCTCTTCACCAAACCAGTTAATGAGGAAAAAGACTTTCGGGCAATCAGGAAAAGGATTGCCCTCCTCTTTCAGGATCCTGACGACCAATTATTCAGCCTCACTGTGTTGGAAGATGTAGCCTTTGGACCATTGAATCTGGGGAAATCGCCAGAAGAGGCCAGAGATATTGCTTTGAAAACACTGGTAAGGCTTGATCTATCTGGCTTCGAGAACAGGATAACCTATAAGCTCTCGGGAGGGGAAAAGAGACTTGTATCTCTGGCCACGGTCCTTGCTATGGATCCAGAGGTGCTTCTGCTCGATGAACCGACGAATGGGCTGGATGACGAGACAGAAGAGAAGATAACCGATATCCTAAAGGGACTGGGCCTTTCATGTATCTTTATTTCACACAACCTGGATTTCCTCTTTGAAACTACCAATAGGATTTACGCCATGGCGAACGGGAAGATCTCATTTGATGAAACCCTGGTACCCCATCCCCACGTTCATACCCACAGGTCTGGGCGTTTACCCCACGAACACAAGCCTTAGATCACTTGGGACGCAGATCTTCGCCCTGGCCCAGGCCTGGCTTTCGGGCGCCTGAGAATTCTCCGAAGCTATCGCGCCAGGGCGCGCGGATACCCGCAGACCCGCCCGCCTCGCCTGAGCGAGAGCGATGGCGGGCAGGAAACTACTTTCTCAAATTATCAAATGCTTTACGTTTAAATTCTGATTTGATGCCAAAATTAAGCAAAAGTCCAACTTCAATATCGGTTGCTTTTAGATAATTTAGTAATTGTGCTTCATTTTCTTCTACTAAATGTTTTGCTGCTTTTATCTCCACGATTACCTTGTTATCAACCGGTATGTCAGCATAGTATTCACCCATAACTTCACCTTCATAAAATACCTTTATCGCGGATTGAGCAACCGCAAAAACACCCTCCTTTTTGAATTCTATCATCATTGCATTCTCATTCACCCTGTTAAATAAGATTTGAGCCGACTTTTTAAGAACATCTTTCCGGCGTAGACTTTCAAGTACTTCTCCCTTTTTGTCGCATCATCCTTGTCAATAAAGGCTTCGTAATAAATAAGCTGAAGTGGTCTTCTGTCTTTTGTAGATTCAACGAGGCCTTTATTATGCCGCTCAAATCTTAGCTTGAGTTCTTGCGTAAAACTCGCATAGAACTTGCCGTCCCGTTTGCTTTGCAATACATATCTGTAATACGTCTTTCCGCAAGCTATTTAACAGGGTAAATCTTTTTAAGAAAACCATAACCAAGGTTATTGTAAACTCTATAGAAGATCTAAACAATCTTCTTAGTTAGTTCTTTATATTAAAAATCTTGATTATCTGCGTCCAGTTGCCCCCTATTCATAAACCTTTTCCACATCATCAGGCGTAATAGCATCCTCCTCCACATCCCTTGGCTCGATCTTTCTCTTTCTCAATTCCTTATAGTATTCATGTTGAATAAGAAGATTCATGACCTCATTCGTACCGGTCCAGATCATTGTCAGACGACAGTCCCTCAGGAAACGTTCTATAGGATAGACACTGGTATAACCAATTCCACCCATAATTTGCATAGCATTATTTATTACAGCCCAAGCAGCCTCCGTGCCTACCTTTTTGGCCTCCGATACCAATCTGCGGGAATCGTCACCGGAATCGGCGATTCTGGCCGCTGCGTAAACCAAAGCCCTAGCAGCATCCAAGGTGCTAATCGAATCAGCTACCATGAAGTTCACCGCCTGAAATCTGTCTATGGTCTTTCCGAACGCCTTACGTCTGGTAGAGTAGCGTGTAGCTACCTCCAGTGCTGCCCTTCCGAGACCAACAGCACCAGCGCCACTTGTCAGCCTCTCAGGGACCATCATCCTGTTAAATACAGCATAAGCGCTGTGTAGCTCCCCAACAAGATTCTCTTTGGGAACCCTCACGTCTTGAAAGACAAGTCGTCCTGTGCCACCACCCCGTGTTCCAAGGAGGCTATAGATGGTTTGATCCTCGACTCCCATTCCCCTGTCAACAATAAAGCAACTGATGGACTCGTGCGGTGGCGCATCAGGGGCTGATTTGGCGTAGACCAAAAAATAATCGGAGTCTTTCGCACCTACTATGAAGCGTTTCTCACCATCGAGGATAAATGAATCGCCGTCTTGAACTGCACGTGTTGTGGCGCCAAAGAAATCAGAACCTCCCCGTGGTTCAGTCAGGGCCTCAGCCGAATAAAGTGCACCTTCATTGGTAGGTTTGAGATAGCGTTCCTTTTGTTCTCTCGTTCCAAAGGTATTAATTGCCTCTCCAACAATACTGGGCATAATATAGGCACAGGTGATAGAGTTACCGAGTACCCCGACCTCTTCAATGGCAACCACCTCAGCTGCCCAGTTGAGACCACGTCCTCCATACTCCCTTGGAAATCGTAGGCCAAGCAGATTCTTTCTCCCAGCCATCTCAACAATCGGCCGACCCGTCTCAATTACACTCAAATCCATATCCCGTACCAGTTTGCTTGGGATATCATTTTTTACAAACTCCCTGACTTCATTCTGCAAAACCTTTTGCTCCTCAGTTAGCATAAAATCAAACATGGCTTCTCTCCATAGTATCGGACGTCTCTTCTCCCACCAATCTCAGGTTGACGGGGTTTTGGGTGGGTGGATATTGAGACGCTTCACCTTCCGCCACAATGTTTGTCTACCAATTCCGAGTTCCCTCGCAGCCGCCTGGCGATTCCAATTATGATCCTTAAGCACCTGCAAAAGAAAGCCTCTTTCCAAATCATCCCACTTGATTCTCTTTGACGAAACCGGCTCTTGGGTTTCTCCTTCCTTCAGAGAGAGGGCAGGCTGAAGATAATCTGGCAGGTGTTGGCTCTCAATGCGTCGTCCGCGACACAGAACAGTTGCATGCTCAATGATGTTTTCCAGCTCTCTGACATTGCCCGGAAAATCATATTCCATAAGGATAGAAAGTACCTCTGGTAATGTACCGGTTATCTCTTTCCCACTCAACCGGTTAAATCGCCTCAAGAAATGCTCAACTAGGAGCGGTATATCCTCTCGCCTTTCTCTGAGAGGAGGCAGCGTCAGCTTAACCACATTGATTCGGTAATAAAGATCATCCCTGAAGGATCCCTCTTTGACAAGGGCACTCAAATTCTTGTTCGTGGCAGCCACGATCCTAATATTTGCATGAATTGGTTTGTTTGACCCGAGTGGCTCGTAGGTTCGCTCCTGCAGGACCCTCAGCAATCTCACCTGAAGATGGGAGGAAAGATCACCTATCTCGTCTAGGAAAAGAGTTCCCCCTTCTGCTGCAGCAATCCTGCCTATCCTAACTTCTCGTGCATCAGTGAATGCGCCTGCTTTATGCCCAAAGAGTTCTGATTCGACCAGAGTATCTGGCAGTGCACCCAAATTCACAACAACAAGAGGTCCCTTGCTCCGTGCACTCAACGAATGAATAGCCCGTGCAAAGAGCTCTTTTCCGGTTCCACTCTCTCCCTCCAAAAGTACGGTGCTATCGCTCTGGGCAACCTGCTCCAGAATGACGAAGAGCCGGTGCATCTCTTTATTTTTGCTTATTATATCAAAAAATGTATGCTTGCCCCTTAGTTCTTTTCTGAGCTCCTCTTCCAGACTCAGATCCCTGAATGTCTCAACCCCACCTATTATTTCGCCCTGCTCGTCTTTGAGGATAGCTGTCGAGATACTAACAGGAATCCGTAATCCCTCAGAATTAACAATAAAGATGGGTTGGTTCGTTACCCGTTTCCCTGTTTCTATGGTTTCTCTCAAGGCACACTGTTTCTCGCATATGTTTGCCCTGAAAACCTCCCAACAGTGCCGGCCGAGTGCCTCCTTGTTAGGTATTCCCGTAATATGCTCAGCAGCCCGGTTGAATGACGTAATCCACCAATCCAGATCCACCGTAAAAACACCATCTCCAATGCTGTCGAGGATTATAGATGTTTGATCTTTTGCCATGTGGATTTGCTGGGTTTCTTGAGTTGGTTGGGTTTGTTGAGTTCACCTATAACTTTAGCTCACTTCGAACTCTAAGTACTTTAGGCACTCTCCCCTCATATATACCTCGCTGCATACCGCCTAACGGGATGGCCATCTAGCACATGGAACTGCCTGATCTTTCTCAGGGTAATCGGTGAAAATATGCCTATGGGAAGATATATTATCTTTTTTCTCATACGGGACGCAAATGATCTACAGAGAGAAGACGGGGGTATGGAAGCCACATAAGCGACATGTCTTTCAAGGGAGTAGTCAAGGGCAGCTAAGAGAAGCCTTTCTGACTTATTTCTGGCGATGTCAAAAAACGGATCCTTCCATATATCATACACCCTCAAAGGGGGAAACGTAAGCATGAATCCGCCATACTGACATCGGGATATCCCTGGTCCCACTACCTCTTCACCAGCCGGGGTACTGTAAAAGGCCATATCTGATTCCTGATTGTGTTCTCCCAGCCAGGTAACCCGCCATGGGAAGCTTTCTTTGCCTGCCGCATCAGGGAGATCAGGGTCGAAAACAATTACTACCGATCCGACTTTTCCCTTGAAGGGAATATTTTCTCGCACATATACCGTTCCCTCTTTCCAGTTCCTGAGGGTCTCCCTGATATCGATTCCGTCCATCATCGAGCTCACAAAGGGCACTACCCTGGTATTGTCCTCTGACTTCTCCTTGAGAGCCCTCCTCTTCAAATAATCGCCAAACCCCTCTACTACAATATCCTCTGGTTGGTGTGAGCAGATCGTATGACTTTTGAAATCCCGTTTCCACTCACCCGGGAACCGCTCCTTCTGCCGCTTTTTCACAGGCAACGGCACCAACCTCCTTCGTAACATCCTGAAATGACGGTAAAACCTGATTCGCTTCTGATCAAGGAATAGATCCGTACCCTTCAGACGAAGGACCGGGAGCCGGGGGGAATCCGTTTACCACGGATATTCTGT
>CP070673.1:3360004-3364431 GCA_020351915.1 Deltaproteobacteria bacterium | reverse complement strand
TTCTGCGCTCAGGATTGATCTTGTGCGCTGGCCTTCAACTCTTCTTCAAATTCCTGGAAGAACTTATCCTTCTCTTTCCAATCAGGCCCAAAGCGTTTGTTAAAATAGGCACCAAGCTTATCAAAGACCTTTTGCCAAACCGGTTTTCCTCCACCTAATACCACATCCTCCAGGAACGGCCGGAGTTCCGTAATCTTATCCTTAGGAAGGAAAGACACGGCACCCAGTTTTATGGATTTTTTCAAGGCCTCAGGTGTGAGGGCGTGGGCGGTAAGCATAACGGTGGGGAATCCTCTGTATACCGAACTTTTCAGGAGTTCAAACCCGTTCACTCCCATGATATCGAGGATCACGATATCGAAGGTGTAGCTCACCAAGTATTGAAGAGCAGTATCATAGTCGCCTGCTTTACGGACCATGCACATGCTGAGTTCTTCCTCGACGATGTCGAGGATATCGGGTTCGTCATCAACCACCAGAATGACCTTATCCTGTAGGGCGCTGTCTGAACTCATGGCTCTCTCTCCCTCCTTTCTCTCACTCTTGAGCATTTTCGGGCCATAAATAACATAAACCCATGTTCCGGCCAGAGTAAATAAAGGGATGACCTCTCAGCCGAGGTTACTAAATGGAGGCAAAATCCTATATTCATACAACCATCAAAAGATTTTCAAGTCAATAAAAATCTGCTTGGCTCAATAGGTTCATTCGAGGTCCCTGCCTGGTAATCTCTTCCACCGCATTCTGGGAGACTCCCCCTGTAGATGCAATCTCTACGGCATGATCTTGTCCCCAGAATTTCTGAAGCCTGTCGGTACTACTCCCGGGACTCTGAAAACCAGGATAACATGCTTCCCGTGGCTTACCTTGGAATTAGCCTTAAAAAGACTTATTGATATGGAAGAAACATGCTATAAGAGCCTTGCTCTCTTTTACCCCCCTGTTAGGGCTGGATTCGTCACCCCGCTCCGACACGGCGATGGAAACGCCAAAACGTTCTTAGAGAGAAAGAAGCCGTTTTTTTTGCGGAAATAGGGATACGATTGAAACAATACGACTATTTTAGAACATATCTGGCCCTGACTGCAGCCATGGTTTTTTGGGGACTCTCATTTGTGGCCACAAAGGTCGCCCTGGAGAGTTTTTCTCCATTCACCCTAATCTTTGCCCGCTTTGCATTGGCCTCTTGCCTGTTTCTGGCCCTGATGGCACATCGTGGCCTCCCCTCTTTTACCAGGAAAGACCATACCAAGATGTTCTTTATCGCCCTGTTTGAGCCAGGTCTATATTTCATCTTTGAAACCATCGGTCTTCAGTACACCACAGCACCGAAAGCAGCCTTGATTATCGCCACAATACCAGTATTAGTGGTGGTATTTGCCGCTTTCTTTCTGGGCGAGCATACGAGCTTACCAAGTCTCTTTGGCATCGGCTTATCCCTTGCGGGGATCGCCGTCCTGGTGGTGGGAGATCCACAATTCAGTTGGAATCTGGGTGGCCCCATGCTCGGCGACATCCTCATCTTCGGGGCTGTAGGTTCAGCAGCTATCTACATTGTTATTGCAAGGGATCTGGGGCGAAACCATTCGCCCCTAGAGATTACCAGTCTGCAAGCCATCTACGGAGCAATCTTTTATACACCGGCATTCCTCTGGGAACTACCGGGAATAGAGTGGTCAGCAATGAGCGGTCGTTCTGTGGAAGCACTCCTTTATCTCACCATTTTTGCCACCATTGGTGCTTTTCTCTGCTATAATTATGCTCTATCCAGGATACCTGCCTCCCGAGCGGCTGTCTTCATCAATGGCATTCCAGTGGTGACTGCCTTGGGTGCCTGGATACTGTTGGGTGAAAGCCTCACCGTGGTGCAAGCCGCTGGCGGTGTTTTAGTGTTATGCGCTGTTTTCCTGACCAATCTCCCTGGCTGGTGGGCAGCACGCAGGAATTGGGCAAACCTTTCCACAGACACCGAGGCTTGAGGAATGACAGCGAAGGTTCCTCTCTCGAAATGCTTTTTCCATTGACACTGACACGTCATTCTCCTACACTCGCCCTTACCAAAAGCCCGGTCTAGCTCAAGTGGCCGAATTCGTTTTAGCCGATTGGAAAATGAATATTCCACCTCTGCACAACCCTGGCCTAGGCCTGACTTTTAAGAGCTGAGTTCCCCCAAACGCAGCTTCCGAAATACTGCTGACACATAAGCGCTTTTTTGCAAGTCGCGCCAGCGCGTGCCTGAGCATTTTTGTCATGTGGGCAGGGAGAAGTTCTCCGAGCTCGGTGCCTCGTTCTGTCAGAAATAGGGGTTGTGGAAAGTCCTCTAAAACCGTGTTTGAAAGAGTGCACGGTAAGACCATCTTAAATGAGAGGGGGAGAGAAAATGGATCCCAAACATATTCTTAAAGGAAAAAGGGTGTTGATCGTGGATGATGAAGAGGACATCCTGGAGTTCCTAGTCGAACTCCTGGATATGTGCAAAATTGATACTGCTTCTACCTTTGAAGAGGCAAAAGAGCTGCTTGAAAAAAATTTCTACCAGATTGCAATCCTTGATATCATGGGAGTCCGGGGGTATGAACTGCTAGACATTGCCAAAAGAAGGGACATACCTGCCCTGATGCTCACGGCCCACGCGATCTCAAAAGACAATCTGAAGAAATCGTTTGAAAAGGGCGCCTCTTTTTATGTGCCCAAAGATGAAATCAACAACATTGCTGTCTTTCTAGCCGACATCCTTGAAGCCCGGGAAAAGAATAAGAATGTGTTCGTTAGATGGTACGAAAGGCTCAGCGGCTTCTGTGACAGGAGGTTTGGCCCAAACTGGAAGGACGAGGACCCGGAATTCTGGGATTCACTCTTGAAGTATTAGAGCAGCACTGCAGTGTGTTCCGATTCAGTAAGCCGGATTGGCTCTTTGGCGTGATTACTTGAAACTGTCAAGAAGAACTGTGTCGCTCAGTTCCAGGACTATTTGGTTTTCGCGAGGGGCAATCTAACCCCAAATTTGGCACCTTTTCCTTCATCGCTCTCAAGAGACAACTGGCCACCCATATCCTCTATCAAGACCATTACTCCGGCCAGGCCCAACCCATGACCCCTGACAGTGTAAGAGTCAGTGGCATTCATTTGAAAATAGCTCTCAAAAATCCTTTTGTGATAGATTGAGGGTATCCCCTCACCATCATCCTTTACTGAAAAAAATAGATGATCATGCTGTTTCTCAACTGTCAGTTCCACACAGCTTTTTCGATATTTTAATGCATTATTCAAGAGGTTCCGAAGAATTTGCTTTGTCTTTGGCTCATCCAGCGAAAGCTCCTCGCACCAAAGACCTTCATCTATGAAAATCATGAGCCCCTTTTCCTCTGTTGCACCTCGCAGTTGCCGCAGATCGCTACACACTTTAATCTTTTCTGATGCTTGGTAGTCGACCAGGTCAAATATTTCCACCAGAGCCTCTTCAATCAGATCCGAAACTCTTATCCGGGTTACATTCAGCACTCCCTGCTTGGATCTCTCCAGTTCCAGGGAATCGTTCACCAGTGCCTGGATCACCCTCGTATTCCTCAGTGTTCTTACCAGGACTTTTTCCTGTCTTTCCGTAAGGGGACCATATTTTTCCAGCTTTCCCAGGAGTGAGGTGATCCCTGCCTCGATTACTGCCAAGGGCACCTTGAGGTCATGGATAAAGAGTTGAAGGCTTATTTTTTCTCGGTGCATATAGAAACCTCTACCTCATCCCTCATGGTTATCTGCCGAACCTTGCAAAGAGTATGGAACTCCTCCCTCACCTCATGCCGAGGATACCACTGTCTGACTCGACCCTATAATTTCAGAATATATCAAGTCCTTTCAAAAAAATCAAACTGACGAATCCTTCCTGCTCGACTTAAGAGATGATTGCGCAATACCATCAAGACAGACGCGCCAACCGAACTTGTACCTGTGCGAACCCATGTCCCCTTTGCTTTTGAGGATAGTCCTATCCATAGTAAGGACAATTTCCCTTTCGAAATTCCCAATTATGTTCACCTCCCTTTTCCACACGAATGTCTTCAACCTCAAACAGAGACTTCATGCGCCTGCAAATCAGTTCCAGAATTTCCCTGTTCTGCTGAGGATTCGCTTCACTGATTTCTTCAACAAAATATGCTCCGCCTACATCACAATAGGATATCCGGATGAAAAGAAACCTCCCCATAAAAAAGGGGTTACTCTTTGAAAAAGTGTATCTTAATCTCTATGGGAAGGCATATGAAAAATAGCTTGACACTATCATCGAAATTGTTACGCTGCCATCTTTTCTGAGGGGCACAGATCCCCCTCTCCATCTAATTCTGCAATAGCCCTCACATGCTAAAACGTATCATGGTGAACAAACTCACTAATCTCTCTGCGGTCCGGTGCCCTACCCTCTTTTGCAGGAT
>CP070673.1:3350497-3359904 GCA_020351915.1 Deltaproteobacteria bacterium | reverse complement strand
ATGATAACCGAAAGTGTGGGCTATATTGTGGCGGTTTTGTGGAAAGGAAAGCGTGGCGGGCAAGTCAGCAAAATCCGCCAATTTCCCTATGCAGCTCTGACTTTCTGGATCTTCATAAGTATCATTCCTACGGCACTCATCGGGATAATCTTTGGCTCATTCTTCCACGAGATGTTTGGATCAACCCTCATTGTCGGTATCATGCTGATGGTTACAGGCACAATCCTTGCAGGTAGCCGGCTTATACCTGATTATTTCACTGCAAAAAAGAAAATTGGTCTCATCCCAGCAATGGCGGTAGGCCTAGCACAGGGGGCTGCAATTACTCCCGGCATTAGCAGGTCTGGGGCCACCATAGTCTGTGGTCTTTTTTGCGGTTTAGAGAGGGATTTAGCTGGACGGTTTTCCTTTCTCATTTCTATTCCAGCTATCATTGGGGCTCTCGTGATGAAGTTTGACATGACCGAGATATCTGAAATTGGCTATATTTCTTTTCTGACAGGAATTATCACCTCTTTACTGGTAGGTCTTTTAGCCCTGAAGATAACGATGAATTTTGTAAGAAGAGGCAAGCTCTACTACTTCTTTCCATATTGTTTTTTAGCAGGTATTGTAGCGATTTTTATCAAGTGATTTTCTTTGGTAATGTCCGTTGCTCGTTGTGATTCGTCCGCTGCAAAACCGTAAAACCCGATATCTCGAGCAGATGGAAAAAGGATATGCAGGTAATTCTACACCTGGTGAAACGTTATGAAAATATGGGTATAACAGAGACTGCTTACCTTAATCTGTGAAAAAAGAGCGTAAGCATTCACAGGTTCAGGGTTCACCCCTGCCCGACGCACGGGAGGCGGGTTTTCGGTGAACCTTGAATCCCGATTTCCTCGGGAAACCTTTGAACCCCTGAACAGCTACAAAAGAGTAATATATGTCGTCACAGAATCTCTCAAAGTATCTTGTTCTTGCAATTAAAGGATTTTGTATGGGTGCGGCAAATGTAGTTCCTGGCGTTTCAGGAGGCACCATGGCCTTAATCCTTGGCATATATGAAGAACTGATACATGCTATTCGTTCACTAAATCTTCGTTTTCTCAGGCTTATTGCCCTGCTTAAGATCCGAAAGGCATTCTCCTCGGTTTCGTGGCCTTTTCTTCTCGCTGTTGGTCTGGGTGTTTTAGTAGCTACCCTCTCTCTGGCAGAGGCCCTGAGTTGGCTTTTGTTTGCCTACCCCGTTGTAGTCTGGTCCTTTTTCTTTGGATTGATTTTATCCTCTATCTTTACGGTTGGCAGGGTGGTGAGAGAATGGCGAATACCTACGTTTGTCGCCACAGGGGCCGGGGCGATTGGCGCCTATTTTCTATTTGGAATGATACCTGTTGCTACACCGAATGCTGCCTGGTTCCTTGTTTTGAGCGGCTTTCTTGCTATTTGCGCCATGATTCTTCCGGGGATATCGGGCGCCTATATCCTGGTGTTGCTGGGAAAATACCACTATACCCTTGAGGCACTAAACAACAGGGACTTTCAAACCCTTTTTCTGTTAACGGTCGGTGCTGTGGTGGGGCTGCTGAGCTTTGTGAGGGTTTTAGACTGGCTTCTGAAACGGTATTATGATCTGACCATGGCAATTCTTATTGGCTTGATGCTGGGGTCTCTGAGAAGAGTTTGGCCCTGGAAAGAAACTCTGACAACCTTTATTGATAGTCACGGCAACGAGGTGCCTGCTTTACAAGTCAATATTCTCCCGCCCGGTTTGGACACTGAGGTAGTTCTTGCATTCCTTTTTATGTTATTGGGATTTGCTGTTGTCGTCGCTTTGAATTACTGGGAACACAAGAAAAACTAATGTCTCGTACCATATGTTCATAGATCTATTCTGGACGGAGGCATGGGCTGTTCCTGAAAGGCCTGCCCGCCATCGCTCTCGCTCAGGCGAGGCGGGCGGGCGATATCTCAAAAAAATTCCACTAAAGCCTGTAGTGTTATTATCTTGAAGGTTTCACGCCCGGAAAATAAGAGTTCCAAGATAATGCTTTCTGAAACCTCAAAGATAATAACCCCTCCCATATACCCTATAGATATCGCCTTGAGGGAATAGGGCATGCCTGATGAAAAAGTAGTCTCACTTATTCCCGAATACGTTGTTATCTAGACGTGCGAATTTGGGTACGAGACACTACCCCTTTATGACACCGAGGGGCCTTAATCTGGCCACTTTTTTTGCCAGCCCCGCCATATGGACAGCCTCAACCACTAATGAAATATCCTTGTAGGCCTCGGGGATTTCCTCTTTCAAGGTGGTTTTTCCCCTTGATTGAACATAAATTCCCCTGTCCTCGAGCTCTCTGTGTATGGCCCTCCCCTTTGCAGTCTTAATGGCCTGTTTCCTGCTTAACATCCTACCAGCCCCGTGGCAGGTGGAGCCAAAGGTTTCGTCCATGGCCTGTTGGCTGCCTGCCAATACAAAAGAGTAGGTGCCCATGTCACCGGGAATCAGGACCGGCTGCCCCGCCTCTCTATAAACTACGGGAACATCTGGATGACCGGGCGGAAGTGATCGAGTGGCCCCTTTGCGGTGAACACAGAGGGTAAGCTTTTTTTTATCAACCACATGCTGCTCAAGTTTGGCTATGTTATGGCAGACATCGTACAGAAGCTCCATCTTTAGTTCATTGGGGCCCATGGCTAGGATCTTCTCAAATGTATCCCTGGTCCAGTGCATTATTATTTGCCTGTTTGCCCATGCGTAGTTAGCAGCGCAGGCCATAGCACAAAGATACCTTTTGCCTATATCAGATGTGACATATGCACAAGCCAGCTGTCTGTCCGGAAGATCAAATCCTGCCTCTTTTACCTTGGTTCCCATCTCCTTTAAAAAATCATCACAAATCTGATGGCCGAATCCCCTCGAGCCTGAGTGGATAAGCACGGTAAGTTGACCCTCAAAGAGATTAAAGGCACGAGCTTTGTTGTGGTCATAGATCTCATCAACGGTCTGTATTTCTAAAAAATGGTTGCCAGAGCCAAGGGTCCCAAGCTCATCGTGACCCCTTCTATATGCTCTTTCACTCACTGCCCTAGGATCGGCTCCTCTGATAACCCCCTGATCCTCAGTCCTCTCCAGATCTTCTTGGGTCCCCATGCCTTTTTTGACGGCCCATGAAGCACCCTCTGCAGCTACATTCCGTTGTTCCTTTGCCGAAAGACGTATCTCCCCTCTCGAACCAACGCCCGCAGGAATATTCTTAAAGAGGGCTAAAACAAGCTCTTTTATCCGGGGTCTGAATTCGCTTGCCACGAGAGCGGTAGTTATAAGCCTGACACCACAGTTTATGTCGTAACCAACTCCCCCTGGCGAGATGATACCATCTTCCATTCTAAACGCCGCCACGCCGCCTATGGGAAATCCATAGCCCCAATGTATATCTGGCATGGCGAGGGAATGTTTGACAATACCAGGGAGGGTTGCAACATTGACTACCTGAACGAGGCTCTGATCATCCTTTATGTTGGGCATTAACTCAGAGCTGGAAAAAACTAACCCTGGTACCCTCATAGCCCCTTTCTTGGGTATAAGGTAGCGCCATTCGTCTATCTTTTTTACCTTGAAATCCATAACTTACTGATTAGAAGTGCCTAAAGTGTTTATGATTCCTTAACTCCTCAATCCACAATCCCTGCCACTAAGTCACCAAGACACAAATAATTGAAAATTGAACTTGGTGTCTTGGTGGCTGAATAGTAACCAATCCCCAAATTGCAACGCTAAATATCAAATATAATCCTTGCCTCCCAACCATCATGTATTCTCCGGACTGAAATCTGATGGTAGGTAACAGCCTTTATCTCTCTCAGGATTTCATGATGGCCTCTCTTCAAAGGTACCACAGTAAGTGTAGACCGCAATCGGATTGGGCTGATAGAATTAATCTCTATTGCACTAACCAGTATGTGTTCACCGTCAAAGAGATAGAGAATCTCACTGAGCCATCTCACCATAAGGTCTGGGAAGTCTTCACCTTCAACTAGAACCTTTCTTTTTCCTCCCTTCTCACTAATATCTGCCTTGACCATAAGATCGGTCATGGCATAAGCAGCCCTGATAAACACGTCCTCTACATCAACACCTTTAACAACTATCCCCAGGTCTGCTGTATGGTCGATAATCTGATAATTCAAGTCAGTGGCATTCATGATCTCAAAACCTAATTTCAAAACAATAAGACTATTTAACTAAAAACTATAAGCTGCTAGAAAGAAGAAGTCAAAAGATAATACTCATACAGAATCTTGATTTGAATAGTTGGGGCATTATGTGAAGGGCGAGGCTCTCTGTTACGAAGATTTTGACAGGCTTCCATTCCAAAAGGTTAGCAGTGGCTTTTGGGGCGTTGTTGATCTTGTAGATGGCCTCCTGGTCTTAGAAATTTGTAGGTTTTCCTTTCCGGTGATGGTATAAACACAGGTTATTTAGATCTCCAACTTGGATTCCCAAGACTATAGGTCTATCCCTGCAATCACAAAACGCCGAGGGTTGAGACAGTGAAGCGGTGACACCTATCTTAGGTATTGATGTAAAGGCTTAGGGTGATCGGACTTTTAAGTGGGTAAGCTGGGTTCTATCTCGTCGTTATATCCGCAGGTTTTCTCTTCCCTTGTTTCAGAACTGCAAGTCCCGTTTTAAGGGTGGGCGTGGGCTAAGGGAGCAACTACTAATTTAACCTTGTGAAACCACGGGAGGCATACCAATGGAAAAACCTTACAACGGGTGTTCTAAGGAATTAATGATACCAATCCTTTTAATGGTCTCTATTTTGATTGTGGGATTTCATCAGTCAGCTACGGCCCTGGATTCTAAGAAGATTCTTCGCATGGGTTTTGCTATGAGTGATGTCACGTATCTTGATCTACATCCTATTTTTAGATCTCAGGACATGGCTTGCCATGACATGATATATGATGGACTATTGCGTTTTAAACCAGGCGATGTCAACGTAATTGAGCCTGATATTGCGGAACGATACCAAATTTCTTTAGATGGAATGGAGTTGACCTTTTATCTCCGCAAAGGAGTGATGACGCACCCATTCAAGGGATATCCGGAAGGGATTGAATTTACATCTGAGGATGTAATTTTTTCCATACAAAAGGCTGCCAATCCCAAGTATTCCGTTGATGCTAATCTTTTCAAAAATTTTGTCGCTGAGGCAATTGACAAATACACTGTTAAGGTGAAGCTGACCGAACCGATCCCGACGCCAGAACGCGCTTTTGCGGATCATCGGGGCGGACACATGGTTCCCAAGAAGGCCTTTGAAATCATTGGACCTCTGGCTTTCAAAACGCAACCGGTTGGCACAGGGCCTTTCCGTATCATCAAATACCTACCGGGGCAAAGCATAGTATTGACAGCCCATGAAAAGTATTGGCGCGGAAGACCTCGTCTCGATGGAGTAGAAATCTGGCTAATGCCTGGGATAAAAAGTCGCGAATCGGGTTTAAAAAAAGGCGATTTGCACGCAATTGAGGGGCTTCAAGAACAGGCCTGGGTTGAAAAAATGAAGAAGATGCCCAACACAAAGGTTGAGGTATTTGGCCCAGGTGAAATAGTCTTTCTAAGCTTCAACGTGATGAAGAAACCCTTTGATAACCTGTTAGTAAGGAAAGCCATGGCTTATTCGCTAAATCGCAAGGAGACCTTAGCTCTTATCGGTTCTGAAATTGCAGATCCCATGTGCGGTCAGGTTCCACCTTTTCTTCCCGGGGCATTCACCTGTGAGGAAGTAGCCAAAGCGGGTCTACTCTATAAGACAGATCTAGAAATGGCCAAGGCGTTTTTGCGCAATGCGGGATATCCTAAGGGTTTTTCTATGGAACAGGTGATTTCAGAAAGACCCAGTTACAGACAAGCCACGGAGAACATCCAGGCACAGTGGAAAAGAATAGGCATTAAGGTGAAGCTTAAAATTGTCGACCATGCTACATACCAAGCGCAAATCCGAAAAGGTGTGAATCCCTGTGTACTTTGCATTTGTCAGTGTCCTAGCGCCAGTGCAGATGTTTTGCTATACAATTTCTTTCATAGCAACTCTATTGTTGTCACCGGGAAAAGCCCAATTACCAACTTCTCCCATTGTACTATTGTTGATGACCTGGTTGAGAAGGCAAGGGCTGAGACTGATAAGGAAAAACAGATTGCACTCTGGAAGAGAGCACAGTATAAACTCCTTCAACACGTCATATCCTATCCTCTGTACATGCGAAAGCAGATTTGGGCACGGAATTCCAAGGTGAAATGGGGCTACGACCTGAAATCGACCTTTGCACTCTATCCTCAGGTCAATGAGCTTACGGATATTTTGAAGTAAGCATTCAGCAAACCTAGGGCTGACCCTTCTAGCATTTTCATGTAGCTAATACAAAATCATCTTCTCGGTGTCATTCCTCGGTTAATAAACTGCGGACCTATAATTTTTGTCATTTGTGTATTCCTTGACCTTCGGATCATGTTGCATTTTTTGATAGAAGTGACTTGGAATTGGCGCTTGCCAAATTAGGAAGATGTTGAAAATTGGAAGCAATATCGTTTTTTGAAAGAACTTCTCGTGGCAGGAGCTTTAGCATTAACCGCTGACGCTCTCTGGAACATTATTACGCATTTTAGATGTACGGAAAAGAGTGACGGCGAAGGTCCCGGCAATAAGATGTCTCTAGTCTTCAGCGAATTCAAATGTAAATTGGGAAACCTTCAAAACGGCGTCATGTCTCTCAAAAAAAATTAGGGAAACTGAAATAAGTATCTGTCAATCAGGGTGAAAGGAGTGTGTTCGCTCCGATTACCCTTTTGAACGGCTTGTCTTGGGGAAAACGAACTCATCTGAACTAGAGTGGAAATTCCTTTTAAGAATCTCATTGAAATACCGATTATATAGTCAGAAGCACTCTTCTCCAAAATCGATTCTTTCTTGGACAGCATTTGAGCCCCATGAGCATTCGCACATTATATTGAGTTCTCCGAGGGCTCTTCAAATGCCTTATCTAAGGGTTTTTAAGGGCTTGCCTTTAATGAAGATGCCCATTTCTCAGATATCATCTGTTTTGGACAGCATTCCTAGCCTAAGACAGTTTGAATTTCCACTAGCAGATGACATCATGTGAAATCAGATACTTACCTGTCCAAAAAGGATAATTTTGATCTATTTTGAACAGTAGTGAGTTAAAGATTAAAATAACGGATGCCATACGAAGTAGAAAGGCTTTGGGGGCCAGTGCCTATGACTTCGGTCCAAGGTCGCGCCATTAATAATTGCTGAAATTATAGTTCCCTCTTCTTCATGCAATCTTTAAAAATGCCTAAAAAAGCTAATTGTGTTCTCGATGGCACGAAAATTGATATACTATGAGAATTGCTAACGATAAACTTCAAAATGAAGGAGCGCCTACAATGCGTCACAACCATAAACGAGTCCTTGTTACTGGCGGTGCTGGATTCCTCGGTTCTCATCTCTGCGAACACCTTTTGGAACAAGGCCATGATGTACTCTGTGTGGACAACTTTTACACCGGAAGCAAACGAAATATCGTCCATCTTTTAGAGAATCGCTATTTCGAGCTGCTGCGCCATGACATTACCTTTCCCCTCTATGTCGAAGTCGACGAGATATATAATTTGGCCTGTCCTGCTTCTCCCATCCATTACCAAAACGACCCGGTGCAAACCACCAAGGTGAATGTCCATGGATCTATCAATATGCTTGGGTTGGCAAAACGGATTAAGGCAAAAATCCTCCAGGCTTCCACCTCAGAAGTATACGGAGACCCTGCCATTCATCCTCAACCTGAAACTTACCGTGGAAATGTCAACTGCATCGGTGTTCGGTCCTGCTACGATGAAGGGAAGCGCTGTGCGGAAACCCTCTTTTTTGATTATCACCGGCAACATAGTATGAAGATCAAGGTGGCCCGCATTTTCAACACATACGGTTCTCGAATGCACCTAAATGACGGGCGTGTCGTCTCCAATTTCATTGTTCAAGCTTTGAAAGGAAAACCTATCACCATATATGGAGACGGTTATCAGAGCAGGTCATTTTGCTACGTGGATGACCTCATCGAAGGCCTCATTAGCCTCATGAATACCCCAGATGAGGTGACCGGCCCCGTCAACCTTGGAAACCCTGGGGAGTTCACCATTTTGGAACTAGCCGAAAGGGTGATCGAGCTGACTAATTCTAATTCTGAAATTCGTTATGAGGCTTTGCCCGAGGATGATCCGCGTCAAAGGCAACCTGACATTACCCTTGCCCGAGAAATTCTAAACTGGGAACCCAAAGTTCCACTGGAACAAGGTCTAAACCCTACGATCACTTATTTTGAGGAACTTATCCGGTCTCTGGCCTAGCCCCCCAAAACCTGGCCCCAAAAGGCTTCACGCTTTGCGAGGGTGTTGGTAAAAACTGTCCATTTTTAGTTCTTGAATGACAATACTCACAAAATAGTTGACATGAGGTTCTTGTTGTGTTATGAGTAATAATATTACTCGTCAATGGATCAGAAATGGATAACCTTTTTACAGGCCTCATCGCTTCAAAGACCAGGATCAAACTCCTCATACGCTTTTTCTTTAATCCAAAGGCGCAGTCATACTTGAGAGAACTGGCAAAGGAATTCAATGTCTCGACAAACTCGGTGAGGGAAGAGCTTAATCAGCTCACCAAAACCAAACTTCTTAAATCTCAAAAAGACGGTCGCCAGGTCTATTACAAGGCAAACACGGAACATCCTCTCTTCCCAGAACTGAAATCCATGGTGAGCAAGGTTATGGGAATTGATCAAGTTATTGACGGCATTGTTAACAGGTTGGGTGAACTGGAGAAGGCCTACGTCATTGATGATTACGCTGAGGGAAAGGATACGGGTATTATTGACCTTCTCTTGGTAGGAAATATCAACCATTACCACCTTAACGATTTGAGCAGGAAAACTGAACGATATATTAATCGCAAAATCCGTACTCTTGTGCTAAGCCGAGAGGAGCACAACAATCTGCTGCCAGAGTTAAGCAAACGTGCACGCGTCTTGATTTGGGAAGCGATGAAGAAATAGTAAGGCGCCTGTTGAATACGTAGACTATTTTTTCGACTTTTTCACAGATCGCCTTTGGCCTATTTTTTGCTTACTTTCATATAGTTAGGTTGATTGGCGAACAGTTAAATGGAGGGCCCATGAAGGTACTAGTAACCGGTGGTTGTGGATTCTTGGGATCTCATGTTTGTGAGTTCTATTTAAAAAAGGGGGATACTGTCATCTCTTATGACAATATGACCAAACATGAATTGGAAAGAACGGGTTTTGCAACCGAGGCAGCCAGGAACTATAACTGGGACTATCTTAAGAATCTTGGCGTT
>CP070673.1:3332016-3350397 GCA_020351915.1 Deltaproteobacteria bacterium | reverse complement strand
TCAGCCTATTTTCTTTCATTCTGAGTAAATCTGTTGAATACAAGATGCATTCGATAAGCTCAACCCCGGCCTTACACTGTTTATTTGTGCTAGAAACATGCAATATTTTGGGGCCTCAAAAACTCGCCTGATTCAGTTAGAATTGTGCACCCTGCCAAGGGCAACCAACGCGGATAGCAGTTTGTTGGAGGCAAGACAAAAGCCTCACGTTTCAGGAGACCGCTAGCTCGATTAACCACGAAAGGAGGGACTCAGTTCTATATTTAATACCCAAAGAAGGAGCTTGACCCAGTCTATCTAATGGAAAAAGTAATGAGTAAACCTGTGGTCGTGATTCAGCGGCCCTGACCTGCCCCTCAGCCGCACTCCAATACAAAGATGTCACTCATTGTACATTTCTTGTTACCCCCCACACTACGGTAAACTTGGAATTTGAGCCAGGAGCAATGCTTACGGGGCATGGTCGAGTGTTGTCCTAACCGTCATCTTCCCCGATTTTTGAAATGGCACAGAGGGGGGCTTATTCTCTGTATACCTTTGAGATGTCTTCCAGTATTTGGTTACCGGCAATAAGTTCGATATTTCTTGGGTCAGCTCAATTTCTAAAAATATGATCTATTTTGCTATCGAAAATTAAACAGATATCATTTTCACTTTTTTTCGTTGACATTAGAAATTGTAGATTTATAATTTTCATATGAACCTAATTTTGCTGGGGTTTTTAAATCCATCAATTAGGAGAAAGGGGGGGAGAAAATGAAAATTAGGAAGGTCAAGAAACTGGCTAAGGGAATGTGCAAATGTAAGAGCTCTTGCTAAGCGCATGGTTTTTTACCTTACAGGGTCGATAGTTGCGGCTATCGACTCTGTTCTTTTGTCCCGGGCACCTTCCAATGGAGTCTATGAGTAAGAGCCAGTTCAAAGGTTACATCTGCCGCCCATATTGCGTGTTTTTTCGAGAAGGCCAGAAAGAAGCCATGGCCTGCCAAGGGGCTCAAGTCGTCGAGCGGTTAGTGGCCCAGGGTCGCCTGAAGCCTGAGGCCTTGGCTCGACACCAAAAACATCCACCCTTGTGGCAAAGACAAGACGCGACCTTAGATGCCAGCATTTGCCAACACTGTTCCTTTAGACTTAAGGATTGTGATTTTACATCGGAAAACCCTCCTCCTGATTGTGAGCCTTGCGGTGGCTACATTCTCGTCAGCCTATTGATGGCAAAGGGCATGCTCACTTCTGATGATCTCAAGGAGGTTGCCCTTGAATGACATGAGCTGGCGCGATGCCTACTTACGGCTTCATCCACAGGTTGCCCTAAAGAGACTTGAGCATCTTTATCTCTATGACATTGGCCGGGACGATCTTTATGAGCTTTCAGACTCTGCAGAGCCCTTTCTGTTAGGCTGTGATGGCTCATCAAAGGGTTCCGAACTCACCGCAGATGCCGAATTTGTGGAGTACTGCTTAAAAGAAGGCCTGATTGAAGCCCTATCCCAACCCGACCCGGTACTAGTGGCAGCTGGCAAATCGCCGGAACCGTCTCTCAGATATCTGGAACTCCAACTTCTGCACCAATGCAATTTGAAATGCCGCCACTGTTATCTGGGCCCACCGCGGCCCGATGAACTCTCGTTGGACGATGCCCTAAAAATCACACATGAATTCTCCGCTTATGGTGGATTACGCCTGCTGATTTCTGGTGGAGAACCCTTACTGTACCCCCACTTGAAGGCCTTCATTATAAAAACCGCTGGATTGCCGATTCGCCGTGTATTGTTCACCAATGGAACCCTGATTTCTCAGAAGAACGTTGAATGGCTCCAGGTAGAAGAAATTCAGTTCAGCCTTGATGGTTGGCGTCAAGGCCATGACCTGGTCCGAGGTAAAGGTAACTTCGATCGGACCCTTCGAGGAATCCGGCTAGCTAAGGATGCCGGAATACCTATTTCCATTGCCACAATGGCCCACCAGGGAAATCTGGACGAGTTCGAGGAACTGCGGTGTTTCATGGAAGAAGTTGAAGCCATAGAATGGGGAATTGATGCTCCATGCATCGCCGGTTCATTAGAGAAGAATCGGGATCTGATCGTCCCCCATGAAAAGGTAGCCTCTTTCATGGCTTACTCTTATGGGGGCGGGTATCATGGGGCGTCAGACGGTTTTGCTTGCGGCAGACATTTGATGACAGTCATGCCTAACGGCAAAGCTGTTAAGTGTGGATTCTACGAAGACAACCCCCTGGGGGATGCCCGGCAAGGCCTTCTTCATTGCTGGTTAAGGGTAGACCATGTCCCCTTAGAAAAACTTGAATGCAAAGACTGCTCGGTTGTTAATGAATGCGCCGGAGGGTGTCGCTTTCGCGCAGCACACCCCTTGGCTCCCGATCCCCTGATGTGTGCCTTTTATGGGAAGGGGTCGAACGTGCCTCAAAGGAATGGATGACAAGCAGCCGACGGCGACCTTGAGCCCATTGGGGCTGAAGCACAGTTTTAATCATATCTGTTTTCAGCTAAAGACCGAACATGGTTGAGCTCTACAGAGATTGCGGACTTGATAGGTACGAAAAAGCTCACTATTCGCATGGAGAGCACATTGCGGAAGTTGAGCAAATTCTTGCATGGTATCACCAAAGAAACACCCGGGTCCTAGATGTTGGATGCAGCGGAGGACTCCATGCACTTGAATTTGCCAGAAGAGGTTTTCGAGTGACAGGCTTCGACATCGAACCTTCGGCGATAAGACGGGCCAAGAAAAGGAGCAAGGATCAGAAGCTGCAGACCGAATTCAGGGCGCTTGATCTGGTAAAAGACGATATCTCGTGTTTGGGGACATTCAACCTTATCTACAGTATAGGAAACGTGATGTCCCACTTTCAAAAAGATGGAATGAATGATGCTTTGAGGAAGATCAGGAGCTGTCTTGTTGAAAGCGGCATATTCCTCTTCGATGTGTTTATCAGTGGACAGCCGTTTCGAGAAGAAATACATGAGGATGATCTAAAAATTGTCTGGAAAAGGAAGCTTAATGAACAAACAGGCTGTATCAACATGGTTGGCACTTTTCTGGAGTTGGGCGTGACACAACGTTTTGAGGTATGGGCATACACGGTTCAAGAAATGACTGAACTACTGAAGCATGCAGGATTCAGTCATATCGGTTTCTCCGATCAACTTGATTTTTCTTCGTCAGGGTCAAAAGTAAAGAACCCAGTTTGTCTCGATTTTCGAGCATCAATGAAGGGGGCGTTATGAAGCTCTTCAATACCAGAGATTTCTGCCAAGACAAACAAATGGAATACATTATTGGCTTAAAAGAGATTGAAAAGCACAGTATCTGTTTTGTTTATGGTGAAGTTCCCAACGACAAGAGACACCGCATAGCTCAAGACGGTCATGCGGAGATTCTGTTCTTATTGTGTGGATAAGCAGCCCCGAAAGATAAATATGCTAAGGCTGTCCTGAAGGGTTAACAAGCAGTGTACATGGCCCCAAATAAGGAGTTATGGTACATCCTACAAATTTACCCGGATTTATTGAACCACCCGATGCCAGATACCTTGCCACGACCACATTCTACTAAATTCCCTTTTCATTGTGGGTATGTCCCTCTAATCTCAGACCTAAGAGGAGAAAAAGATCTGCCCAAAAAAAGCTTTCAGAAGGCTAGTATCTCTAAGAAACTGATACCTGCTTGATATTTCATGCTTGATTCCATTATCTTTAATGAAGCCAGGCGATCTTAAGATGAGAGTTCTGGCAAGTAGTGTTTAAAACTTGCCCACCGCTGCTCAGCACAACAGGGGGGGGATCTGCCCGAAAACACCAAAGCAAAGGGTTGCGTCTTCATTCTTGACAACTTGGTGAGCAGGCCCGCCTCTCCGCCACAAAAACGGCGGGCAAGAAAAACGGCGGGCCAGCCCGCCATAAGTCTGGCGGGCAAGCCCTCCAGAGGAACGGCCGGCAAGCCAGCCAAAAGAATGGCGGACAAGTCTTGACATTCAAGTCAAGTCGTTATCCCGATTTCTTTTCGTGATAGATGCAACGATTCGGTTTTTGAATTAAGAACCCCCACGGCAGGTTACCGCGGGGGCCTGAGGACATTATGAAGGTCAAGGGAACCCTCATGTTTTCGTAGAATAAAGGGAGAGCGTGGGGCTGTCAAGCTGAAAATCCACATGAGCTAGGGGTCAAACTTTACTTTTGCCATTTGCCGGGATCAAACATTGCCTTTTCCCCCAATCCCCTCCGGGCCAAAGAATTCAGGCCAAACCTCGATCTATTGCCAGTTACCCTCAAACCTGATGCTAGTAAATCAGCGCACTGAGGAGTGCTGCAAGAGACAAAATACGCTGGACTATGCAGACGGTTGAATGAACAGGCCTATTAATAGAGTTTTTCTCATGACTTGAGCACAATACCAATTTTTGTCTTGCAAATGCTTAAGATATATTGTATAAACAATATATCAATAGTATCGGAGGTGCACAATGTCGACCCAAATGATAGTCCGGATCGATCCTGAACTCAAATCCAAGGTCAATAATATCGCCAAGACAGAGGGTAAGAGTATTAGTGAAGTTGTCAGAGAATTACTCGAAGATTATGTCAAGGATCGCGACATAGGTCTCTATATCGATGATCTGTGGAAGCGTATCGGCGCCAAATTGGAATCTCGTGGATTTGGCCCAAAGGACATTAAGAGTGCCATTCAGGAAGTGAGAACGAAGAAGTGACCAGGGTTGTGATTGACACGAACGTTTTCGTTTCCTCTTTCTTTGGCGGTAACCCCAGGAAGATCGTGGACCTATGGAAATCCGGGCAACTCACGCTTTGCCTTTCCAAACCGATCATCGACGAATACGTAGAAGTCCTTCAACGGCTTGGGTTAAAGAATGAGCGAGAGCTAAGCGAACTGTTAAATCTTTTTGCGCATGGTTTTCATATTACATTCTCGGCAAAAACACCCGAGCTGCATTTAGTCGAAGAAGACCCAGATGATGACAAGTTCATAGAATGTGCTGTTGCCTTGAAGGCGGACTTTGTCATTTCAGGAGACAAGAGTCTGATAGCGATAGAAGGCTATATGGGCATAAGGATTGTTACCCCTAAACAATTCCTCGATAGTTTCATGTAGAGTGAAGAGAGAAAAGGGGGACGTTCGTGCGGAAATTGCATAACTATTTAGATATTAAGGGGAACGCCCTTAAAAAACTGAGTTCCAGGGTGCAAATATTTTCTTTTGACGTTTTTCGGGATCAAATCTTATCTGTGGCATCCTCCGAGATCAGATCGCCAAGGCTACGCACGCAAAAATCAAGTTGGATATTATTGTTTGCACTATTTTAGAGGCTGCCGTAACGAGGTGACTGCTAACTACAGATGGGTGTTCAAAAACCTCTTTGCATTAAGGGGAAAAAGATGGCGAAGCCTAGGGACGTCGAAGTGCTTGAATTAACCTTAGAAATAAATTCAGAATTTGATAACATCTTAGCTCAAGTAAAAAAGACAGAGAAAGATCACGCTAGAGCAGCCGCTAGAGCAGCCGAAATTTTTTTTGATCGACGAGAATTGAGAGAAAAGTACGAACGGTTATAAGTTCTGGAAAGGCACCTTGATAGAATCAATATTGCAGAATTCATTTTTGACTCCTCTCCTAGACTATATGAGGAAATTCTTAACAAGGGTAAGGACTACTTTAAGAAAGGACTGGAGAGGGACAAAGAATGGGAAAAGATACTCCAAGAAAGAGGGGAGGTTGGAACTTTTGATCTATCTGAAGACTTACGGTGGGTTGATTCTGAATTTGAACAAGGCAAAGAATTGATTTCGGATCGAATCAGAAATGTAGCGAGGAATTATTATGAGCTATACCCACCCCTCGTTAAAAATACTGTATCAATACCAAAGAGATTAAAGGAAATCTATTCGGAATCCCGTTGGTGCTATGTCCTTCAGAATTACCGGGCCTCTACAGCCTTATGCAGAGTTATTATAGAGTTGAGCATAAAGGAGCAAACTAAAAAGGATATGGACGCTTCCATTGGATCTACGAAACAGTACCTGGACTCTGCTTTTAGAATGAAGATTATCCCTACTGATGCTCATCGCATTGGACATGAGGTAAGAGAACTGGCGAATAAAGTGTTGCACGCTGGAAAGAAAATGGAAAAGAAGAATGCTTTGAAGGCTGTAGAGAAAACTAAGGATTTCCTGGAGGAAGTATTCAAAGAATCAAAACAACAGCAAAACAACAGGGTTACCCAAATAGTGATCCAGATTATCCCGCGGAACGCCGTATTGAGCCCTATGCCTCCTGATTTCGAAACCGGCCATTGGATTGAAAACGATCGGTGTGTCAAAATCCAGCCAAAGTAGCAGTTACGCCCAAAAGTTTCCATCATTGAGCACATCCCCCGCTCCAGCTTTGGGAGCATTCACAGATACTGGCACCATAGCCTAACCTGAAAACCGCATATCTCCTGGCGCTTCTCCTTGACACACAATGATGTTTCACCCTATACTCCTCCGCCATTAAAGGGAATTCTATCAGTTCAGTGTCAGTCTGATGACCAGGGTCTGATTGATACCCTGAAGAGGCTGAGGGACTTGGGAAACACCATACTGTTGGTAAGATATGACGAGGCTAAAATGAGCAGTTATGCCCGGGGCGGGTTTCGATTAATGTGAAGGGGGGTCGCCCTGAAACCTGCCGTGGTGAGGGAGTCATCGAGATAGAGATGCAGTTTTTGCCTGATGTTACCGTTCCCTGTGAGGTGTGCAAGGGGAGCATCATAATCGCGAGGCTCTGGAGATGAGGCTCAAGGGCGGGAACAGTGCGGAGGTATTGGATATGACCATGGAGCAGGCGCTGGCTTTCTTTGAGCATTTTCCCAAGGCGAAGGGTAAGCTGGAAACGCTCAGTGATGTTGGGCTGGGCTATATTCGTCTCGGTCAGCCGGGGGTGGCCCTTTTCGTGGACGAGGTGCAGCTGGTAAAGCTGGCAACTGAGCTATCGAAGACGTCTATGGGCCGGATGCTGTATATTCTTGATGAGCCGACGACGGGGCCAGCCTTTGAGGATGTGGCCGCGCTGCTGTGCGTGCTGCAACGCATGGTTGATGCCGGTAAAACGGTGGTAATTCTTGAGCATCACGTGGATGTGATTAAGAATGCTGATTACATCATTGAGCTTGGCCCGGGAGGCGGTGACCGGGGAGGGTCGGCTGTGGCCACTGGGGCACCGGAGGAGGTAGCTAGGGAGAGGTCTTCGGCCACCGGGCAATGCTCTGCAGGAGTGTTAGAAAAGGGGATTGAGTGTGTCCTCCCCAGCTAGAGGGGTTCACGTTGAGTGATATGGAAAACCAACCGCTCACCCAGCTTAAGAGGCCCCGGTTTTTCTATGGCTATGTGGTGGTTATCGCTTCCTTTAATATCCAGGTGGTAACCTGGGGCCTATTCAACACCTTTGGCGTCTTTTTTAATCCACTGCTGAACGAGTTTGGGTGGCCGAGAGCCGTGATTTCCAGTGCTCAATCGCTGGGTGGGGTGTTGCACAGCTTTATGGCTATTATTGTCGGTGGGTTAGCCGACAGGTTTGGTCCTCGGGTTGTCATGACAGGCTGTGGCTTCTTTTTCGGTTTGGGCTATTTCATGATGTCTCAGGTTAATACTATCTGGCAGGTATATTTATTCTACAGTGTCATAATGGCTATTGGGGTAAGTGGTGTTGATGCCGTCCTCCTTTCCGCGATAGCCAGGTGGTTCGTTAAGAAGAGGGGAATGATGACCGGTATTGTCAAGGTTGGTACCGGTGTCGGAATGTTGGTTTTGCCCCTGGTGATAAGCTGGCTCATCTCCGGCCATGGCTGGCGCCGCGCCTATGTTGTGGTTGGTATTGGCGCTTTTGTATTCATTGTGTCGTCAGCCCAATTTCTGCGCCGAGACCCACATCAAATGGGGCTGTTGCCAGACGGTGAACAGCAGGTAAATGCCGTCAATGAAGATTTGGCAGAATCGGGGTTGTCTCTACGTGAGGCAACTCGCACAAGGCAATTTTGGATGGTTTCCGCCGCACTATTTGCCTTTTTCTTCTGTCAAGCGATTGTCGTGGTTCACATTGCTCCCTATGCAGTTGACCTCGGGATTTCGGCGGCACATGCGGCCGGCCTGATATCAATTATTGGCGGGGCAAGTATTGTCGGTAGGATTGTCATGGGTAGCGCTAGCGATAGAGTGGGGAGTAAGTTGGCACTAGTTATCTGCTTTGCTATACTATTAGCAACATTGCTCTGGCTGCAATTAGCTGAAGAGTTATGGATGTTATACCTGTTTGCTGCCGTATATGGCTTTGCCCATGGCGGGTTTTTTGCCCTGGTGTCGCCAACTGTGGCAGACCTGTTCGGAACGAGTTCGCAGGGCGCAATCCTGGGGGGTGTATTCTTCAGCGGTAGCATTGGGCTGGCCATCGGACCGGTTTTAGCTGGGTATATATTTGACATTACTGATAGTTATAGAATAGCTTTCTTAATCATGACCGCCCTTAGCACTGTGGGGTTGGTCTTAGCGGCATCGTTAAGACCGATTAAAGACATGGGGGTCGCGTCTTCATTTTTGACAACTTTGAATATATAAAGGGGTCGTCTCCGTTTGACTCTTTTGATTTTTTGACAAGGTTCCAAGTGTGCTCTTGACTCATAGTTTTAAAGAGAATTTGCGGCTCAAATCTTTATTCTTGACACAATCCTCCCCTTGCTCAGCGCTCTCACACAAAGATGGGGTCAGGCACAACTAAATAAGTATCCTTGCTTCCCATTTTGGTGAAATGAATTTGCCGCTCAAGGCTTCACTCTTAGTACTGAATAGCCTATTATTTGCTAAAAACATTTATGCTCTAATGAATGAAAAAAGGGGATATTTAGAGATCTAAAAGATGAAAACATCGATTACCGCCTCAATGCTTTATGATCTTGTCCAATGCCCACATCGTGTCAGTATGGACCTTTTTGAAGATTTCACCAAAAAGGACCCGATAAACCCATTCGTGCAGTTGTTATGGGAAAAAGGGAACGCTTTTGAGCAGGAGGTTATAGAAGGATTACAAGTGCCGTTCGTAAATCTCAGGCCTTTTTCAGATCAAGAAAGGGAGCAACGGACCAAGGAGGCAATGTCACGTGGAGATACTCTCATATATGGTGGTCGGATAAGCGCGGACGATCTCCTCGGTGATCCAGATCTCCTCAGGTGGAAGGAAGGTGGCTATGTTGCAGGAGACATCAAGAGTGGTGCCGGTGTTGAAGGCGCGAGCGAAGATACAGACGGTAAGCCTAAGAAGCATTATGCAGTGCAACTTTCCCTTTATACGGACATACTTGAAAGAATGGGGCTTTCGGGTGGACGCACTCCCTTCATTTGGGACGTGCATGGTGATGAGGTGATTTACGATCTTGACGTCCCACAAGGAGCACGCAATCCTCAGAGCCTATGGGGCCTCTATCAAGCTTCGCTAGCAACTGCCAAAAATATCGTTGAGGGGAGTGAGAAAACTCTTCCCGCGTATGCTGGAATTTGCAAGCTCTGCCATTGGTATACGTCCTGCACTTCTCGTTTGAGGGAATTGAACGATTTGACATTAATTCCCGAATTAGGGCGGGCCAAACGTGATGTTATGGTGCCTCGTATTTCTGGTATTAAGCATTTAGCTGAAGCTGATCTTGAAAAACTTTCGGATGGTAAAAAAACAGTCTTTTCAGGGATTGGGCACGGCTCCTTGGAGAAGTTTCAAGTGCGAGCCAGGATACAGTGCCAACCAGGTGCGGAGCCATATTTGAAAGAGCCTATACATTTGCCTCATTCAGAACTCGAACTTTTTTTTGACATTGAGACTGATCCTATGAGGGATATTTGCTATTTGCATGGATTTGTCGAGCGTAATGGTGGTGAAAATAGCACCGAACGCTATGTGCCCTTTCTTGCTGAACAGCCAACACCTGAAGAAGAAGAGCGGGCCTTTGCTCAGGCATGGGAGTACGTGCAAGCCAATAGACCATGCGTGATTTATTATTATTCTCCTTATGAAAGGACCTTTTGGCGAAAGTTGCAAAAGCTCTATCCAACCATTGCCACAGAAGAAGAGATAGAGGAAATATTTACTCCAGAAGTATCGGTGGATCTTTATCAAAATGTTGTTCGATCGAAGACAGAATGGCCAACCAACGATTTTTCAATGAAAACTATCGCATCATTTCTGGGATTCAAGTGGCGCGATCCTCATCCTTCCGGCGCTGCATCCATCGAATGGTATCATCGGTGGGTTGAAACTGGTGACCCGAAAATACGTCAACGTATACTTGATTATAACGAGGATGATTGCAGAGCCATGCGGGTTCTGCTGGATGCCGTTCAAGGATTTGAAGTGGCATGAATCCCTTTTCTATCATTTTCGACTGAAATGGGGCCAAGTCCCCGTTTAACTCTTGTTAGTGAATGTCAAGCGGGACGCCCTTAAAAAACTAAGTTGCGGAGTGGAGGGTCAGGCCATCCAGAGGAACGGCGGGCAGGCCTTCTCATGAGACAAACTCCTTGAATTTCCCGGATTCGAAACTTTACTTTCGACATTTTCCGCTAGCAATCCCTTCCTTTTGCCCCAACCATCTCCCCTATGAGCGCCTCTTATTCATGATTGACAGGATGCCACGGAATTTAGTGATGTGAATTTGGGGTCAGCCTTTGACATTGGATAGAATCCGGGATAACTGCTGCACTTTCTTTCTCAGCGGTCTGTTCTCTTTCAATCTCGTCAGAAAGCTTTCATTTGCCTTTGCCATCGCAGAATAACTCACAGAGCCGAAAATCGCTCCTATTTCCCTATTGGTCATAGCAGACTGGCTGTTGAGAAGATAGCTGGCGATGGTTCTGGGTACACCGCTGCCTTCACCGCGTCATCACGCGAGGCCTTAAAATAACCGCCTGCGGCCTGGATGAAGGATCGCACCGCTGTATCCTTCTTTATTTTGAAATACCCTATCCACAATCTTAGCAATGAAAATCCTGGATCCTATGTCCTTCACCAGGGCCACGGTTGCTCTGTATCCTTGACACAAGAGCTGCTTTTCCGTATTTTCAGCCAAAGGTAAGCAGATTCACCCATTCCTTTTTTCACAGGCTAACAGGTTAGATCTGCAGCATTTACGAATCGGACGACAGCTGTAAGAGGAGCCTCATGACGACACAAAGAATCCTCGAGGTATTCAGTGACTACATCTGACCGTGGTGCTACTTCGCTACCGGGCGTATCGAACGATTACATGAGGAATACGAGATAGACCTTCGCTGGACCGCTTTTCCCCTGCATCCCGACACTCCCGAAGGGGGGCTTACGCTCGAGGAGCTTTTTGCCGATCAAAAAGTAGATATCAATGAGATGATGACACGCCTGAGAAAGGTGGCCAATGAGGTGGGATTACCTCTGGGCAAACGGGAGAGGACCTTTAACAGCCGCCTGGCTCAAGAGTTAGGCAAATGGGCCGAGTCCGAGGGCAAAGGATACCAGTTCCACAACGCTGTTTTTCGGGCCTATTTCGTGGATGGCAAAAACATCGGCAAGACCCCGGTGCTCGTGGATATAGCAGAATCGTTGAGCCTTCCCGTCGAAGCGGCCCGAGAGGTGCTCGAAGCCAGAAGCTTTAGGCAGGCCGTTGATCGAGACTGGTCGCGTTCCCACGCCCTGGGCGTGTCCGCGGTTCCCACCTTTGTCATCAATGACCGGGCCGTAGTGGGCGCGCAACCGTATGAAGTGCTCGAGCAGTTCATGAATGCAAACGGCGTTAAGAGGCGGAAGCCCTGAGCCTTATCGTGAGAGAGGGGGTCAGGCCCTTCAGTGAAAGGGGGACGCCCTTAAGAAACTAAGTTGACGATGCTAGCCGGGGCAGATCTTTAGTCTTGCCATTTTTCGGGATCAAGCCGTTATTTTGACACAATCATTTCCTCTCTCTGCATAGCACCACGTATCTATGGTGATGCTCCTTTGCGTCATCAGGCTTGAAAAGGGATTTGCTATTCTGATTGGAACATCTCATCCATAATCTGATCACATCATCGATTATGACAAGCATTCGCAATTCTTCACCTTAGAATAGACAAACTCAAGATGTTATGAATTTATTTGGTGGGAAGAAGCCCTCTTGGAGATTGCCTTCTTGCAGCGGAATACTCTCCTGATGTACCCAGCTCCCGAGAGAACACACAAGACATCCGCTTTCAATCAACATGTCTGATACCCACTCGGATTCATAACATAGGGCCAGGAAATCCGCGAATATCTTTCAAAACCATAAGATGGCTCTTTCTTGGTGAGGACACCAAGAAAGAGGCCCATTGATCGCATAACAATCTGGCCTTTTTCTAACGAATAAAGTCGCTGCAATTCGATCAAGATAAAAGATGCCTTTTTGGAACAAAACAAGGGGGGCCAAGATGGCTTGCTTTTTCTCCTATCTCCCTGCTACAATCACCGGTCTACGCTTCGTTTTCTACTGTGGAGGGATACAAATGAAGGAGAAAGGTCTCATTGTAGGTTTATCGCTTATGTTGCTCGCGCTGGGCTCTGTTCCTCTCTTAGTTAAACCATCGATAACTCATGGCAGTGCCGCCGCGCAGAGCCAACCTCGCTATCGAATCCTGGTGAACGAAAACGGTACGTATCAGCTGACCTACGCAGATTTACAGACAGCAGGGGTGCCGGTGGACAGCCTGGACCCACGGACCTTTCAGGTGCACAACCAGGGAAGCGAGGTCGCCATCTACGGCGTGGGCGAGTCCGATGGCTCCTTCGATGCCGTTGACTACCTTCTGTTCTACGGCCAAAAGGTGACCACCAAGTTCACCGACACCAACGTCTACTGGTTAAGCTGGGAAGAGACCAGCGGTCTTCGCATGGCCACGGTAGATGGGAGCCCGTGGGGCACGGGAACGGTGCCCGCCTCCTTCAAGACCACCCTGCTGGTGGAAGAAGACCACCTGTACGAAAGTTCGCTTCCCAGCGGGCCAGACAACGACCATTGGTATTGGAACTTTATTATGGGCAGCCCCTTACCCACCGTGGTCGAGTATTCTTTTACCGTGCACCACCCGTCTGCTGAGGACCTCACTGCTGCGGTGCGGGGCCTCTTTATGAGCTATGCGGCGAGCCCAGAGCACCATACGCGCGTGTACCTGAACGGTGATCTCATACATGATGCTAACTGGGCACCTGGTAGCGAATACGCCTTCGAAGCAGCGGTTTCTCAATTAGACCTCGACGAAGGAAGCAACACCATCTCCGTTGAGGCACCGCTCGATGGTGGCATCACCCAGGATGTTTTCTTCGTTAACCGGTTTGAGATCGACTACTACCGGACCTATGCTGCCGACGGTGATGTTCTCTTCTTCGATGGGGACGACGCTGGCACGTGGGAGTACCAGGTCAAAGGCTTCACCACGGATACTGTGGAGGTCTTTGATATCACCATCCCGGGCAGTCCAACCCGTATCCTTTACGGCGACATCACCACCGAGGGCAGCACCTACACCCTGACTTTCGAGCACAGCATCGCGGGCGAACATCACTACGTGGCCCTGACGCCGGCTCAACGATTGACTCCTTTCAGCATCGAGCGCGACACATCCTCCAACCTGCAGGCAACCACCAACGGCGCAGACTACCTGGTCATCACCCACGCCGACTTCTCCGCTGCCGTGGAACCGTTGGCAGACCATCGGGCGGCCCAGGGGCTGCGCACTGCCGTGGTGGACGTGCAGAACGTGTATAATGAGTTTAGCTACGGGGTATTTGACCCCAACGCCATCCACGACTTTCTGGCCTACGCCTCTGCCAGCTGGACATCGCCGGCACCGGCCTATGTGTTGCTGGTCGGCGATGGCACCTATGACTTCAAGGACAACCTTGGTTATGGCGAGCCCAACTATATCCCTCCGTATCTGGCCTATGTGGATCCATGGATGGGCGAGGCACCTGCGGATAACCGCTACGTCTGTATCAGCGGCGGCGACATCCTGCCCGACATGCACATCGGCCGTCTGCCGGTGAAAACAGCTGCCGAAGCCACCGGATTGGTCGACAAGATCTTGAACTACGAACAGAGCCCACCTGTCGGCGACTGGAACCGCAACGTGCTGTTCGTGACCGACGATCCCGATGGGGCCGGCGACTTCTATGACCTTTCCGATACCATCGCCGACAACTACCTGCCTGCCCTGTATACGCCTGACAGGGTTTACTACGGGCTCACCCATGTGACGCTTGCCAGTGCCAAATCGGCCATCATAGACGCCATCAACGAGGGGCGCTTGCTCGTCAACTACATCGGGCACTCTGGCATCGACTCCTGGGCAGCCGAAGGCCTGCTCGAGGTGGATGACATCGGTTCCTTGACCAACGGTGGACGACAACCGGTGATGGTGCCCATGACTTCCCTTGATGGCTATTTTATCAAGCCCAGTCCCTCCGGGATGGATAACTCGTCGCTTGGGGAAAGCATGGTTCGAGCGGCAGGGGGCGGGGCCATCGCCAGTTGGTCACCTGGCGGACTGGGCGTGGCTGCAGGCCACGACTTTCTCAACCGTGGACTGTACGAGGCCATCTTCTCCAATGGCATCATACGGCTGGGGCCCGCGACGACACAGGCCAAGCTGTATCTCTACCAGAACACCGGCGGCCATCGCGAGCTCATAGATACGTATGTCCTCCTGGGCGACCCAGCACTGATACTCAACTCTCCTGACGACGATTGCGACGGGATACTCGATGAGCTGGATAACTGCCCAACCGTGGCCAACCCTGACCAGGCAGACACGGATGGTGACGGCATAGGCGACGCCTGCGAACCTGATAGCGATGATGGCGGAGGGTGCTTGATCGGCAGCGTAGCCTACTGAAGAGGGGCACGTCTAAGTAATTCAATAACTCTCTGGCGGGAAGACCGAGGCGTCCGCCACTCCGCCACAACAACGGCGGGCAAGAATGGCAGTGCGGGCATGGCCCGGAACTCCCCCCAGTTAACCAAAAGAAGGGAGGTATACGATGACGCAGGAGGAATTTCCAACCCACAGGAAAGAAGATGCCGCACGATATTCCAAGTTTAGGTGGTGGTTGGGCATGACCCTCGGGGATATGTTCGACAAGACGACAGACCTCTACCCCAATAAGGAGGCCGTTATTGACGATACCGGCCGGTTGTCCTATGCCCAGGTGCGGGAGAAGGCCGACAGGCTGGCAGTCAGTCTGATGGAGCTGGGCATTCAGCCACAGCAGCGCGTGCTGATGCAGTTGCCAAACTGGGGCGAATTCGTATACACCTACTTCGCTCTTCAGAAAATTGGAGCAATCGTGGTATTGCTGCTTCCCAGGCACGCCCAGTTGGAAATCAACCACTTCTGCCAGCTGACCGGGGCGGTCGGCTGGATCGTGCCGGAGAAATACCGAAAGATCGGCTACCTGCCGATCGTCGAGGATGTGGGGAGGGCAAACCCGGACCTGAAGCATATTATCCTGGTCAGGAGTGAGAGCGCCCACGGCCTGAAGACCCTGGAGAGCTTGATCCATGACGCCGATCTGAGCGACGAGCGTCGGGCTGAGCTTCTGGAGAGAAGGCCGGAGCCCACATCGGTGGCCCACTTGGGCCCGACCGGCGGAACGACGGGTTTGCCGAAAGTCGCCCCGCGAACCCACAATGAACTCATCTGCAACGTTGAATATAAAGTCCGTTCGTGGGAGCTGACGAACAGAGACATCTGCGTGGCCGTGACGCCTGCCGGACATGATATGACGTTTACCATTGCCATTTGCGGCAGTATTTTCAGCTTCGGCACACTCGTATTGCTGGATTCAACCATGCCCGAGGATTTCTGTAGGGTCGTGCAGGCGGAGAGGGCTACCTGCGCCGTGATGGCCCCTGCTCTGGGCATACGTGTTGTCAACTTTCCCGGTTTGAAGGATTACGACATGTGCTCTCTGCTGAAGATGCACGTCGGCGGCGCTCCCAGCACCCCGGATCTGATCCGTTCGGTGGACGAAAAGCTCGGCTGCATCTTTGTCAACGGCCTCGGCTCCACCGAGGGTCTGAACATCATGACCCGGCTGGATTACGACCTCGATACCATATGCAGCACGTCAGGCAGACCCTGTTGCCCCTATTCCGAGTACAGGATCGTCGACAAGGACGGGGGCGAGCTTCCACGGAATACGGACGGCGAGCTCATAGCAAAGGGGCCGGACGTGTTCGCCGGCTACTTCAAGGCCCCAGAGGAGAACAGGGCGAGCTTCACGACAGACGGTTTCTTCAGAACGGGTGATCTGGCAAGGATGGACGAATTCGGCAATATCCGGCTGACCGGCAGGATCAAGGACGTGATCAACCGGGGCGGAGAGAACATCAACTCCGCAGATATCGAGAAGCTCATTATCGAACACCCCGATGTCGAGGATGTAGCGGTGGTCGGCATGCCGGATAAAGAACTCGGGGAGAGGATCTGTGCCTATGTTCAACCGACCTCATGCTCGGAACTGAGTTTCGAGGGCATTGTCTTATTTCTGAAAAACAGGGGAGCCTCGGCCCTTCAGCTTCCGGAACGGATTGAATTCATCGATCGGATACCCCTAACGAAGGCAGCGAAGGCCGACAAGGCGGCCCTGAGAGATGACATCACAAAGAAACTGGCAGAGGAGTAAACGGCAACCTGTTGGGGCAGGAAGGTCCATCAGAAGACTGAGCGTTGTTCGGTCCCCGATCAATACTATATCGAAAGGTCAATCGCCACAGGCCTCAGAGGCCGCGCTCAGACAGATTTGCTCGGAGGGTCTTCGGCATATGGGCTTCCGAATGCCAGAAGGGGAGGAAAAGGCCTATGGATGAACTCATGGAGATTATGAAATACCGGAGGAGCATCAGGCGGTACAAACCGGACGACGTGCCCGATGAACTGATCGAGAAGATCCTGGAAGCTGCACGATGGTCCTCTTCCGGCGATAATGCCCAGCCATGGCGCTTTATTGTGCTCAGGGACCCCGAAAAGAAGAAGGCGATGGGGAGGATCGCCACGGAGGGCAGCGGAAGGAGATTCTCCGCCGGAGCGTTCACCGGGCGCCTGTGTGGAAGAAAGGGTGTCAGGTCTTGACATGAGACATGAGCTCGGTCAAATTTTCAATTACAAAAACAACGGGGTCACATCCCAGTAAAATAGAAGCAAGAACGTTTAACCCCAGTTGAACACCCGGAGGGTCCCCGGTTCAACGGGGCGCGCAGGATAAATCTTAAATAATAAGTATTGACACTCCAACTGAAAGGGCTGACGCTCTTAAAAAACTAAGTTTATTGAGGTGGGGGTCAAATCTTTCCTTTTGCCATTTTTCGGGATCAAACCGTTTCCTTTGCCACAATCATAGCAGGCAGCAATTAAGCATTCAGCGATCAGCTCTCAGCATACTTTCATGAGGTGGCAAACCGAGCACCCTTTCGGCGTATAGAGTGTCAACCCTGACACAACCTCCATACCCTCCCCAACAGGTCACTTGGCGACATGTTCCTTGATCTTGAGGAAAAGGGGATCAGGTCTCAACATTCATTTCGTGCTTCTACCGAACCGCCTGACAAGCCGTCCTTCCAAATCTCTAATTTTGTGAACGGCCAATTGGATTCTTTAGGTGGCCTGGCTTAGCTCCGATGGTGTAGGCCAGGCCTTTTGGAGGCACCCTCGAATCCCCAGCAATTTTACACCCTGGAGGGATTTAAGGACCGCTCGGAGCACACGGAATGAAAAAGACCCAGGGCAACTCAAGGAGGGAAAATCCAAACAACGGCATTGTGACTCAACCCATCCTCCAGAGTTTCATCGCGCTCTATTTATATTAAATTATACATATATAGATATATTTGTCAAATTATTTTTATAATTTAGTTAAAAAATATATATTCTATCTATATGTATAAAAAAACAACATTGATTCTGTATTCTCTTTCTTTCTACTGGTGAGCCAGGAGTCAAACTTTACTTTTGCCATGTTTCGGGATCAAACCTGGCCTTTGCCCTAATCCCCTCCCTGCTGACTGTTGATAGCTGCTAAGGACTCGTCCAAAACTCCATTTTCTTGCGCTCGCCCTTTTCGAGAAAGAAAACAAGGGCTCTCCTGGAGCACGCTACCTCGTTTCACCAACTAAAGTAAAAGCCCGTGCTGTTTCGATTACGAAAAGAAACCTGGACTTTCTTCGAGTTGAAGATTTTGGCAAGTAGCTGAAAGAATGCTGAGGCGCTTGAAACGAAAGACTTATTTGGGTAATCTGCAGTCTCCGCTTTTTCAAACTTACAACTGAGGGATGGTGTCAGGCCTTGACAT
>CP070673.1:3308164-3331916 GCA_020351915.1 Deltaproteobacteria bacterium | reverse complement strand
CTGCAATGATAACCCTATGTCCCCTTGCCAGAATCAGGGATCTCAGGAAATCTATTTCCTCTCCCTTGGTATCCAGTGTACCTACTAAGGCAATCGTCTTATCCATTTACGAACTCCAGAACCCGAAATTTTCAAATAAGCTGAACTTGAGCCTAGTGGGTTTGCAAGTAAGCAAATCCTTATTGGGAAGTAGTTCTGACCTGGCATCATCTCCTGAACACTGTATCTATCTAACTGAGGTAGTCCTCACGAGGTGCAAGATTCTTACACATCTTTAAACAGCTCTGTCCATTTGGTGAGCACCTTTTCCCGCAGTTCCGGGCCTGCCACATTAACGGGTGGAAATCTATCCTTCCAGTGGTAGGGTTTACAGGCGTTAATAAACACCTTTGCTGTAGTGAAATCCTTTCTTGCACGCTTTTCTGGATTAAGCATGGGATCCAGGGGACTTGTGAGGAATCCCGGGACGATATCAATATAGTGTTCCGGATCACATCTCGTGCACACAGCCCACAGCACTTCGTCAAGATTGGAAGGATCTATATCTTCATCCACCGTAATAATATATCTGCCGGTGCAGGCGCCTCCCTGCAAAAAGGCCCCTGCCAAGGTGGCTACCTGTTTGGCATGACCCAGGTATCTTTGTTTAAGGGATATGGCAGCGATGATCCGGTTTCCCGGGCCATGCACATACACACCTTTGATATCCATCATGTTCGCCTTTTCCAACTCATTCCAGAGGAAGGTGGCTGTGTGGATGGGGATAGGAAACCATGTATTGACCGGTGGTTTGACTGGAGGCTGACCAAACAGGATCGGATCGTTTCGGTGATACAGGGCTTTGATATGGACAACTGGCTCGTTTCTTGTGCCGGAGGCATAATACCCTTGCCACTCTCCAAAGGGGCCTTCTTGTCGGCTATCCTCTTCTGGCGAGGGGGAGAATCCACAGGCTACTATTTCAGCCGTGGCTGGTATAGGGAGCCCAGTTTCCTCATCAATAATAACGTCCACCCCTTTGCCTTTAATATGACCCACCATATCGTATTCAGGTATGCCCCAGGGTAAAGCTATGGTGGATATAGCAAAAAGAAGAGGGTCTTGCCCAAAACACATGGCCACCGGGCATGGTTTGCCCATGGCCCAATATTTTTCCCGCATGATGGTAGCGTGTTTGCCAGGGGAGGCATAAAAAGCCATGGTGGTTTTATCTTGTATCATGACACGGTATGTGCCGAAGTTAACCCATCCCGTTTCCGGATCCCGGGTAACAGTGATGACGCCAGTGCCTATATACCGGCCCCCGTCATGGGTATGCCATTTGGGGGTAGGGAATTTGTAAATGTCAATGTCATCTCGCTTCAGAATATTTTCCCTGATAGGGCCGTCCTTTACCTTTACTGGCGGGACTGGTTCATACCTTTTCCACTTCTCCTTCCAGTCTGCTACACATTCCAGGTCACTCATTTCTTCCGGAAAACCAAATGCCAATTTCTGGCCGACTCTGTGGTACATCAAATTGGTGGCCACCCGAAAACCTTTAGGGTACCCTTTGATTTTATCAAAGAGCAATGCAGGCCCTCGTCTCTCGGCCATTAATTCATTAATGGTCCCGATTTCCAGATCCCAATTGGCGTTATTGACTACCTGCAATTTTCCTCTTTCTTCCAAAGCATCTAAAAAACCTCTTAAATCATCAATCATGGAAAACCCTCCTTTTGAGGAAGTTTCATATCGTGAAAATAAGTTTCAAAATCTTATTGACCTGTATATCAGGGTTTTGTTAATGTCAAGAAAAAACAAACAGGGTGCCCTTAAATGAAGGTTATAGAGTATGAGAACGAAGCTTTGCCCTCCCTCCAGTCGGGAGCACGTCAATAAAACTAAAAATAGAAAGCAATCTCTATATTACGAGTCATATTATGAACTTATCAAAAAACCATAAAGAACCTTTGTATAGAATACAGGCATTGGAACGTGCTTTGGATATTCTTGACTGTTTCAGTTTTCAAAACAAAGAGATGAGCCTATCCGAAGTAGTCAACCAAACTGGACTCAACAAGACAACTGTTAAACGACTAATGGCAAATCTCACGACTCGAGGTTACTTACAGCAAGATCCAAAATCAAAGCGCTATCAACTAGGTATGCGCTTGTTTGAATTAGGAGGAATTGTTTTTTCTTCATTTTCCCTGCGCAAGGCCGCTGCTTATCCCATGTCCCGTCTCCAAAATGCGACAGGGGCGACCGTGCTCTTAGGTGTAATGATGGAAGAGCAGCTAGTCTATATCGACAAGCGCGAGGGAAATGGGATGATCCGCATCTCATCGGATATAGGTTGGCGAAGACCTCTGCATTACGGCATGTTAGGCATGGTCTTAATGGCCTCTCTCAATCCAGAAGATGTTAATAAAATCCTTAAGAAATACCCATTAGAGGCACATACCCCTTTTTCCATTACCGATAAAGATGCCCTCAGTCGTCGTCTGGAAAGCGTTCGCAAACAAGGTTACGTGGCGGAGAGAGAGGAAGCAGTTGAAGGGGTAATCGGTATTGCGGCTCCCATCAGAGATTACTCCCGTCAAGTTATAGCTGCTTTGGGCATTGCTTTGACTGTAGGACAGACAAATTCAGAGAAGGGTATCGATAGTATCGTGGATCTGGTAAAGAAAACGTGTGACGAGATTTCGGATGATTTGGGGTACCTGAAGATATGACTAGAATGTATAGGAATTTCCTTTTTTTTGGACAGGCCCGTCCTGGCGCGATGTAAGAAGTTACGTTTAAGTATCGTTATTAACTACTAAATAACGGCTTCAGTCAACAAGCTCCTTCACACAGGTCTGGGCCAGGGATAGACCTGCCCGCCATACGAGCCTGCAAGGCGAGGCAGGCAGGCAGGCAGGATGTTCGGCATATAAAGAAAATAAGAAAATCATGCCTGCCCGCCATCGCTCTCGCTCAGGCGAGGCGGGCGGGGCAATCCTGTTTACCCGCCATACTTCTGGCGGATTAATCCTGTCGAAAAGGAGCAATCCAGCAGAAATGTCGAAGAAAGTTAAACGGGTGGCAAAATGGCTCGGCGCTGATTTGGTAGGCTTCATTAAGCTCAATCTTGACTGGTTTTACTCGCATTGGGGGACTCATACTGTGGAACGTTATGGTGTGCATGAGGAAGGCGCACCAATTGAAGTGCATGAAGAGTATAAATGGGCTATCGTCATGGCTGTTGAGATGGGCTATGAGAATTTAAGGCGTTCGCCTGCAAACTGTGCCACAAGAGATATTGCATATTCACATATGGCAATTGTATCAAGCTCTCTGGCCGAGTTCATCCGAGAGTTGGGCTATAAGGCTATACCCTTAGGAAATGAAATGGCTCTTAGTATACCAATGGCCGTTGATGCTGGCTTAGGCGAACTCGGCCGAAACGGTTTGCTTATAACAGAAAAGTTTGGCCCGAGAGTAAGGATCTGCAAGGTGATTACATCTTTGCCTCTCGCACCCGATAAGCCAATAGATTTGGGGGTCCAGGCCTTTTGTGAGAAGTGTTCGAGATGTGCCGACACGTGCCCGGGGCGAGCAGTCAAACACGCTGAAAGAACAGATAAGCCATGGAACATATGTAACAATGAAGGTGTTTTGAGGTGGCCAGTGGATGGTGTGAAATGTTTGGGTTGGTGGGCAAAAAACGGCACATGGTGTGCTGCATGCATCAGAGTATGTCCGTGGAACAAACCTGATAAAGGATGGCTGCTATGGTTGCATAAGCTTGTCAGGTGGACTATTGCTCGGACGCGCATTTTAAATAGACTGTTCGTTATAATGGATGAATTATTTGGATTTGGGAAACAGCGTATAAAACCATTCCCACAGCTTGGCGAAAGTGAGCGGTAAGGGGGCACTACATGCTATGTGAAGGCGAGAAAGTTTGAAACATGCCCTGCTCAGCGCAGATATGCGGTTTTTTGAAGTCTGTGTTTATTGTTCTGCGTTATTCTTTCTCTTGCATTGTTTCCCCCTTTTAAATATATTGACCTATCAGAACTTCTCTAGTAGTTTCAATCTTTCTTTAACCAATTTCAAAAAAGGAGGGATAAAAAGAGCAGAAGAAAAAGCAGGAAGGTTTCCGGATCCTCACGAGTTTCAAGCCCCGCCGGAACTTGAAGGCTGGGAAGAGATGTACCCATCTCAGTACCTGTTTTCCAAGGATCGAGAGGATTGGGAAAAGAGCCAGTTCTGGTATCAGCACAAGATACACGACCCAGAGCCCATGCCACCGCTTGACCTTATATTCCACGAGGCATGGCAGATGTCCCTATCATAATACGCTGTGAGACTGGCTTTTGCACCCCTACAGTAAAGATTGAACTCTATTCCACGGTGACGGAAGAATTGGGCTATGATCCGCTCCGGTACTATCGGGGCCCCCGTGAAAGTTCCACCGGAACCACGGAGCTGGCCAAGGAGAATCCATTGGCCCTCATCACGGACGGTCGCTTCCATCCATTCTGCCACTCAGAGCACCGCGTGGCGGAAACCCCTCGCAGGGGCTACCCTAGGGCTACCACGCAGATTCGCCCGGATACGGCAAAGGAACCGGATCTTATTGACGGGGATTAGGCCTGGATCGAGACTCCACATGGCCGCGTGATGCAAAGAGTAAAGACGGTTAAATATCTTAATCCTCTCGTGCTGCACGTTCAGCGAAGAGGAGACATGTGGTTGGGTGCTCGGATCTTGGCCGCTACGAACCCTCCAATGCAAGGTGTATGAGGTCAAGGGTTTTTACCGGAGAACTGTCCTATAGCGTAATGACATGCTGTCTAGCATTGTTACCTCATTCTAACTCAAAGGGTTTGGAAGGAGGGTGGGCTTTTAAATGAAAGGAGAGCAGAGCCAAGGCGAAATCCTACTGGCAGAAACGAAAGGAGGTGATTATCGAGGGAAGTTAAATCAGGCTACGGATAACATGTTTCGAAATCTTAAGATAAGGGGGGACGAATCATGAAAAGACCTTTTTCAACTCTTTTAAAAGTTGCTCTGGCAACTGCCTTGATTTTCGGCGGTGGCGCTAAGTCGGCACTATCAGAGCCAGCCAAAAAGGTTCCCAAAGAAATCCTTATAGGTGCTACGGGGGGTTTCACGGGCCCTTATGCAGCTTTTGGCCAGGGTATATTTGGGCTGCAAGCGGCTATCGAAGATATCAATAAACAGGGTGGCGTTTATTTAAAAGAGTATAATAAAAAAATACCCGTCAGATTGATAACTCGCGATACCCAAAGCGATATGCTCAAGGTAGCACCTCTTGCTGAAGAACTGATTCTTCGTCAAAAGGTAAACTTCCTTGCAGAGCATCTGGAACCGCCAACCATGCGCCAAGGTGCGGCTGTCATGGCTGAGAAATATAAAATCCCTTACGTTACCGGAGTCGGCCCTTTTGAATCCTGGATGGGTATAAAAGGCGCGGTCACGCCAACCTGGAAATACACCTGGGCATATGGCTTTGCCATCGGCACGCCACCTCCAGAAGGAGATTTTCGCCACGGTAAAAAAGGATATCTAATGGTGCCTACATGGTTCGGTGCTCTGGGTTCATATGCTGAACAGACCAACAAGAAAGTTGCTGCCTTTGGCCTTGATGACGCCGACGGCAGACCTTGGTACATGGCATTTACCGGAATAGCAAAAGATGCAGGTTATGATTGTTATGGCATAGATAAGCAATTTGGAATATTTCCCCCGGGAACGACTGACTTCTCATCCGTGATACGGGAGTGGAAGAGGTATGGCTGTGAGATACTCTGGGGCAATTGTCCCGGGCCTGATTATGGGATATTATGGCGGCAGGCTCGTACGCTTGGGTTTAAGCCCAAGATCGTTTTCGCAACCAGGGCATCGCTTTTCTTTCGTGATATCGAGGCCTGGGGCGGTGACCTACCGCATGGCGTCGGTATGGAACTCTTTTGGGATTCATCTATAAAAGATGGCGTGGGTATTGGTGGCACAACCCCGAAATCGTTGGCGCAAAGATGGTTTGATAAGACAGGCGAACCATTGAATCAGGGTATAGGCTGGTCTTATATGTCAGGCCAGGTACTATTTAATGCCATTAAGAGAGCCGGCACACTTGACGGAGCTAAAGTGAACAAAGCTTTAGGTGAAACCGATATGGGCTCAATGTATGGCCGTATCGTGTTTGATAAAAAGACACAGTTTCATCGCTTCAACGTGCAATTTGGCCAGTGGCGGAAGACTGATAAACCATGGAAATGGGAAGCGCCGGTGGTCTTTTCCTTTAACGACAGCATCCCGGCGACGGGAGATTTGATATTCCCCATGCCTTACGATTAATCAAGTACGGGATAGGATTATCCTTTGCTGCCAGCTCCGATTGAGATTCCGGGAAGGTAATTTCAGTTGGTGAGGCAAGGCTAACAAAAGCACGAGGGAAGGCGATATGAGGACAACCAATCCTTATGTCGCTTTCCCTGAACAGGGACTGATTACCGATTGCTGCAAATGCTTGATCAACCGAGAAAGACAGAGAATTCAGTGGTCACGGGTCATAATGTTTTTTGAAGGTTTTCCAGTTGGTCTTACTTCTGAGAGAGGTGATGGCGTCGGAAACCCCGATTCTTTCAATCGTTGGAGTAACTAAGACCTTTGGAGGTTTAGTTGCTGTTAACGACTTAAGTATGGATATACACGAGGGCGAAGCCGTTGGTTTGATGGGCCCGAACGGGGCTGGCAAGACAACAATAATAACTATTATCTCCGGTCAATATAAACCTGACCGAGGAATGATAAAGTTTAAGGGGAATGACATTTCAGGCCTTCCTCCGCACAGTATCTGCCACCTTGGAATTTCTCGGACCTATCAGATTCCTCAGCCCTTTGGCAATTTGACGGCGCTGCAAAACATTGCGGTAGCAGCAATGTATGGAAAGGGCGTCGGAAAAGCCGCTGCTGAAGCTGAAGCGAGCAAAATAATTGATATTGTAGGTCTTTCAGATAAGAGAGATGTGCCCGCAAGGGATTTGATGGCCATAACCCTAAAAAGGCTTGAATTGGCCAGAGCCTTAGCCACAAACCCAAAACTGCTCCTGATTGACGAAGTGGCCGCTGGCTTAATAGAAACGGAAATCCCGCGCCTGTTAAACATCCTGAAAGAAGTTCGTTCAATGGGCATAACATACATATTGATCGAACATGTTCTGAAAGTAATGATGGAGGCAGTTGATAGGGTTACCGTAATAGATTATGGCACGAAAATCGCTGAAGGTAAGCCATCAGAGGTAATGGAAGACAAAAAGGTAATTACAGCCTACTTCGGTTAACAGTCTTGACCGGTTTCTTTCAGAGTTAAAAAAGCGAGGAGCAGGGCGGGGAAATGCCTGAAGAAACATTACTGAAAGTTAGTAGTATAGATACATTTTACGGCAGCTTGCAAGTCTTGTGGGATATATCATTAGAGATTAAGACCAGAGAAATTGTAGCTATTATCGGCGCGAACGGGTCGGGCAAGTCTTCCCTGCTCAATACCATATCGGGAATGATTCATCCTGCCAGAGGCAGCGTTGTGTTTGAAGGCAGGGAGATCACCCTGTCAGACCCCTTCCGAATAGTGGCTCTGGGTATCTCCCAGGTTCCGGAAGGTAGAAGGATCTTTCCCGATATGAGCGTTTACGAGAATCTCAAGATGGGCTCCTACAATCATCGGGCCCGGTCCAAAAGGGATCGGAACCTGGAGACCGTATACGAGCATTTTCCTGTATTGGAAAGCAGGAAGAATCAACTTGCTAAGACGCTCAGCGGGGGTGAGCAGCAGATGGTAGCCGTGGGGTGTGCGTTAATGTCAGACCCGAAACTGATGCTTTTAGATGAAATGTCTCTTGGTCTTGCCCCGTTAGTGGTTAATGAGCTGTATAAGGTTCTAAAGGAGATCAGATCCAGGGGTATTACAATCGTGTTTGTGGAGCAGAATGTGAGGCGAACCCTCTCAGAAGCGGAGAGGGCCTACATATTGGAAACCGGCCGCATTGTCCTGAGCGGCAATGTGGAGGATCTTCGGGAGGAGGAGAAGGTTAAAAAAGCCTATTTTGGTGCCTGATTGTCATGAGGACGGGTTGGAGATGACGGTATTAGCTGATTTATCGACGCCTATAGTGATGGGCATATTGTTGGGCGGATTATACGCGGTAATTGCACTCGGCCTTTCACTGGTTTTCGGGGTCGTGAAGGAGATAAACATAGCCCACGGAGATCTGGTCATATTGGGCAGCTACTTTGGTTATGTTGCCATGACGGTTGTGGGGATAGACCCTATTGTGAGCTTAATCATTGGTATTCCCCTGTTATTTGGGATTGGTTTTGGTATTCAGAAATATCTTCTGAACCGGGCCTTCAAGATATCCATGGACGCGACATTGATCATCGCCTTTGGGATTTCGATCATATTACAAAACGTCTTCCAACTTATCTGGACGCCCATGTCCAGGGGGTTGACGACAAGTTATGCCCTTGAGAGTTTCAGTACGGGGCCCATAAGTGTTCCGCTGGTGTATCTATTGGATTTTATTGTTGCCATTGTGGTGATGCTTTTTCTGCGTGAATTTTTAAGGCGGACCTATCTGGGGATGGCCATACGAGCGGCGGCGCAAGACTGGAGAGCGGCGCATCTGATGGGGATAAATACGAACCAGGTGTTTGCCTTTACCTTTGGCATAGCCACGGCCCTGGCAGCCATAGCCGGGATATTTCTTGGATTGACGTTTCCGTTTACGCCGGTATCGGGGATGTCCTTTCTGATCATAGCGCTGGGAGTGGTTGTATTAGGCGGTTTAGGGAGCATTACGGGGACATTTCTAGGGGGTATTGCGTTTGGTTTGGCCCAAACGCTTGGTGGTCATTTTTTTGGTCTTGCTGCTCAGATGCTTGTTGCGTATACGATGGTGCTGGTGGTATTGGCGGTGATACCGCGAGGTATATTTGGCCGTTAGGGGAGACATGAAAGTTATTATTCATCATCTGCGAGGGGGATTGATCCCGATAATAGTGGTCATTGTGGTGCTGGCGCTGTTTCCGGTAATCGGTGTGCCGCGGGTATGGCTTCTTTACCTTTTTCTCTTCTACATATACCTGGCCATGGCCAACATGTGGAATTTGCTGGCCGGTTATAGTGGTCTAGTATCGCTGTGCCCGGCGGCGTTTGTGGGTCTGGCGGGGTATACCATGACGGTTATGACGTGGTTGGGATTGCCGTATTATACGGGCATCATCCCCGGAGGAATCGTGGCGGCCCTGTTTGCCGTGCTCATATCGGTTCCTGTCTTTCGGATGAAAGGCATCTATTTTGCTATTGGGACACTGGTCGTACCGGAGATATTGCGATTTGTGTTTTTGCTCTGGAGGCCGGTTGGCGGGCTCATATATGGCAGGGGCGCAGGCTATACGGTAAAGGGTGTGGCCGAGGTTCCCCAGTCGCAGGCGTATTGGTCTGCGTTGGCTATCGGGATTGTATCCATTTTGGTTATGCGATATATCTTGCGTTCAAAACTGGGATCGGGGTTGGCTGCAATCCGTGACAACGACAACACGGCTGCAAGTTCCGGGATAAATGTTTTTAACCTGAAACTGTGCTCCTTTGTCATTGCCGCCTTTGTAACCGGAATAGCCGGAACAATCTTTTACATTTACCAGGGATTTATAGAGCCGGTCAGCGCCTTCGGTATACGATGGCTGATCACCATAATGCTCGCCACCGTTATAGGAGGGGAAGGCACCGAAGAGGGACCGATTGTAGGAACGATTATCGTTATCTTTTTATACTTTCTGTTGGCCAGATATGCTGAAATCAGCCTAATCATACAGGGCACAATACTAATCGGCATCATGTTAGTGGCACCGCAGGGTATTATGGGTTTCGCGCGTACGACCAGAGCTTACCGGTCCCTGTTAGAATCAGTTGCCGGGCCTGTGAGTTAAGGTGTCTCCAAAACCTATCTTGCGCTACAATGATTTCATAAACCTTTGAAAAAAAGGAGGGATTAAAATGGCAGAAGAAAAAGCAGGAAGATTTCCGGATCCTCACGAGTTCCAAACCCCGCCCGAACTTGAAGGCTGGGAAGAGATGTATCCATCTCACTATCTGTTTTCCAAGGATCGAGAGGATTGGGAAAAGAGCCAGTTCTGGTATCAGGACAAGATACACGACCCAGAGCCCATGCCACCGCTTGACCTTATATTCCACGAGGCATGGCAGATGTCCCTATCACAATACACTACTAGGGTATTCTGTATACCACCGGCCCAGGGGATTGCCCAGCGAATGGTGGGGTGCTACATGTACATCTGCGCTGTTAACCCACCACCGGAGGAGGTTATAGGGGAGAAAGCCGCACTATTTGGGAAGCGGGCATTCTATGTATTTGAACACTATGATGAGTTATGGGATAAGTGGCTGCCTAAATTTAAGGCCTTGGGCGAAGAGATGGCCGCTGTGAGGATTCCCAAGGAATTGCCAAAATTCGTTCCTGAAGACCAGGTTCTACCCGCACCCACAGGCTATTACGACACCTATAACATTATCGAGGCCTTTGATAAGCTGGTCAATCAGATATTTAAGGGATGGCAGTATCACTTTGAGATGCTTAATCTGACCTATCTCGCCTACCTCATGTTTGGCGATGTAACCAGGAAGCTCTTTCCCGGAATTAGTGAAAGCGCAATCGGCAAGATGGTGGCCGGGGCCTATGTGTCCATGTTCCGTCCAGAGGAGGAACTCTGCCGTTTGTCCAGATTGGCAGACTCTATGCGAGGTGTGGCTGATATACTAAAGAGTGACTCCTCTGTTAAACAGAAGATCGCCGAGCTTGAAAAGATCCCGGATGGGAAGCAATGGCTTGAGGAGTACGATAAGTCCAAAGACCCATGGTTTAAAGTATCATGCGGAAGCGGTTGGTTCCATTATGAGGGGAGCTGGATCACCAACTTGGACATCCCTTATAGCTATATCAAAAGTTATTTGGAGCGGCTGGAAAAAGGGGAAAAGATAGAGCGGTCTCTGGATGAGATCGAGAAGCAGAGAGACGAAATCGTCGCCAAATACAAGGAACTGATAAAGACAGATGAAGACAGGAAATCTTTTAATGATGCCTATAACACTATAAGGACCATATACGCGTTTGCTGAGGACCATCTCTTCTGGGTTGAGCACTGGTTGCATACCCTTTGGTTTGAAAAGATAAGGGAATTTGGACAGCTTCTGGTAAACGATGGGATGCTCAATGAAGTGGATGACATTTTTATGTTCAATCGCTACGAGATTCCTGAACTACTTACCGAGCTGGTAACCGGTTGGGCCTTAGGCGTGGATATACCATTGAGGAGCAATTCCTATAAGGCCAAGACTGAAAAGCGAAAAAAGATTCTGGAGGCAGCCAGAAATTGGACCCAACCACCGGCCTTGGGAATCCCACCGGAAGAGGTCGCAGAACCTTTCACCGTTATGCTGTGGGGTATCACAACGGATAGAGTGCAGGAATGGCTTAAAGGTGTCGATGTACCAGCGGCAGAGGACGTTTCAGAGCTTAAGGGCTTCGCCTCTTCAGCAGGCCTTGTGGAAGGGCCTGCCAGGGTGCTAAGGCAACCTAAAGATATTATGGATATCCAACCAGGAGAAATACTGGTTTGTCCCACCACCAACCCTTCATGGGCTCCTGTGTTTGGGAAGATTGAGGCAGCAGTTACCGACATCGGCGGGCTCACATGCCACGCGGCCATTGTATGCAGGGAATACGGTGTTCCGTCGGTTACGGGCACCGGAGTTGCAACATCGGTTATCAAAACCGGAGATATGATCAAGGTCGATGGCGATACTGGTGTGGTCACGATTATCGAAAGAGCGGGTTAAACCAGACTCCCTTCCCTGTCCTACTCCCTGATCGAAGAGGATTAGGGGAGGGAGATAAGGATTGAGAACCAGATGGAATACGTTCTGAATTTCGAAGATGTGGATAAGAATTCACTTTCACAAGTTGGTGGCAAAAATTCCAGCCTGGGAGAAATGATCAAGGCCGGCATCCGTGTCCCACCAGGATTTGCCGTGACCACCGACAGCTATCTGAGCTTCATAATTGAGACGAAAATAAAGGATAAGATCTACAACATCCTCTCCGACCTGAATCCCGATAATGTGGAAGCCCTTAATGATGCCGGCGCTGAAGTTCAAAGAATGATTAATGATGCCTCCATGTCTGATGAAGTTCGGATAGCTATTGAAAACGGTTATTCTGATCTCTGTAAAATATGTGACTCTGAGACTGTTCCCGTGGCAGTTCGATCGAGTGCCACGGCAGAGGACCTGCCAACGGCGAGCTTTGCCGGTCAACAGGATACTTACCTGTGGGTAGAAAACGTAGAGGACCTCCTGCAGAAGGTCAGGAAGTGCTGGGCCAGTCTCTTCACCCCACGCGCGATCAGTTACAGGATCAAGAACGATTTTCCCCATGAAAAGGTACTCATCAGCGTAGGTGTACAGAAGATGGTCAACTCAAAGGCAGCTGGGGTCATGTTTACCTTGAACCCAACCAATGGTGATCCCTCTAAGGTTGTTATCGAAGGGAGCTGGGGATTGGGGGAGACAGTTGTCTCAGGCGCGGTTAACCCGGATAAATTTGTTATAGACAAGGTCGTAATGGAGATCAACGAAAGGAAGATATCCAACAAACACATTGAGTGTTTCTATGACCCACTTAAGGAAGAGGTGGTTCATGCAGATGTGGAGCTGGACAGACAAAGCAACTGCTGTCTGGAAGACAGGGAGATAATGAAGTTGGTTGACGTTGCCAGGGTGATTGAATCCCATTATGGAGACCCCATGGATATTGAGTGGGCCATTGATAAGGACCTTTCCTTTCCGGAAAATATCTTTATTGTACAAGCCCGTCCGGAGACCGTGTGGAGTCAGCGCAAGAAGGAGCCCGTTATCGGTAGAAAGAGTGGTTACGAGCTGCTGATGGAAAAGGCATTATCTACGATAAAGGTCAAACAGTAAATGACGGAGAAGGCTGCTTGAGCCCAAGAGAGGATATTTGCGCTCAAAATCAGGGAGTTAGCTGGTCGATCATGGGCGCTGAACTTATCATCAAAGATGTGGAGATTACAACGAGGCATATAGATCTTCGCTAATTTTTAGAAAGGAGTACAACATGAAGGACTTGAGGGATTTTATTGCCAAATGCGAAGAAGAGGGGCAACTCCACAGGATCAAGGCGGAGGTGGACTGGGACCTGGAGCTCTCTCACATTGCCAAGCTCAATGAGGAGAAAAAGGGACCCGCTCTCCTCTTTGAGAACGTGAAGGGCTATGATTCACCGATTATCACCAGCACCTGCACGACCACCGAAAGGCTCGCCATTATCATGGGCATGCCCAAGGAGACCCCCCTGGTCGAGCTCATGAGGCACTGGGTGGAAATAGGGAGCAGGAAGATCCCACCCAAGCTGCTAGATACCGGGCCGTGCAAGGAAAACAAGATTATGGGAGACGAGGTGGACCTGTTCAAGTTTCCCGTGCCCAAGTTTTTCCCCAGGGACGGGGGGCGGTATTTCGGGACAGCCCACTCTGTGATCACCAAAGACCCGGATTCGGACTGGATCAACATCGGGACGTACCGACTTCAGCTGCACGAGAAGAATATTCTGGGGACGCAGTTCATCAAGGGAAAACACTCCGATATCATGCTCAAGAAATACCAGGCCATGGGCAAATCCATGCCGGTGGCCGTGGTAGTGGGCGCAGATCCACTCATGTTTGTCATGGGCGGCGCCAGGTTCTCCGCATTTGAGTCGGAATACGATCTGGCCGGCTCGATCCGTGGCGAGCCCATCGAGGTGGTCAAGTGCGAGACTAATGACCTGATCGTGCCTGCCGGGGCGGAAATCGTCGTGGAGGGTGAGGTGGATCCCGAGACCTTCGAGTCCGAAGGGCCTTTCGGCGAGTACACGGGCTACTATTCAGGGGTGGGGAGCAACCCGCGGAATTTTATCAAGGTCAACTGCGTCACTCACCGGAACAACCCCATCTTCATGGCCACAACGGTGGGCCGGGCAGTCACCGACACCCATATGTGTCTGGCATTGGCTTACGGCTCGACTCTGTGGCAGCAGCTCTCCGACATGAGGATCCCCGGAATCAAGGCCGTTTACTGTCCACCCGAGGCAGCGGGAAGGTTCATTGCCATTATCTCCGTGACGCAGATGTACCCGGGCCACGCGGATCAGGTCCTGACCGCGGCCATCTCGACCGAAATGGGGGCTTACGGCCTCAAGACGGTCATCGTGGTGGACGACGATATTGATCCCTGGGACATTCCCCGGGTCTTGTACGCCTTGGCCTTTCGGTTCCAGCCGAATCGCTCGCAGGTCATCAAGCGGGGTCGTTCCACGCCCTTGGATCCTTCCCTGCCGATTGACCAGCGGTGGATTACGGGCCGTCTCCTTCTCGATGCGACCATCCCCTACGACTGGGAGGAGAAGCCCATCAGAATCGAGCTCGACGCCGATATGGTGAAAAAAGTCCAAGCGAGATGGTCGGAATTAGGACTTTCGTAGAAAAGTCATAAGGCAAGCTCTTCAATTAGACCGCGTGCTCACAAGGAGGGGACCGATGGATCTATGGCTACCGTACGAGATTAACTGTTTCTGTGCAGGGATCTGCGTTTCTCTGAACCTGAAGAGGGGCACATTACCATGTCTGACAGGACCTTGTTAGCTAGCAAAAAGATACTCGTGGTAGATGATGAACCTGATGTATTGGCAGTATTGAAAGAGTTGCTATCGATGTGTGATGTAGTAACAGCTGCCACGTTCAATGAAGCCAAGGAACTGTTGGAATCCCGGGATTTTGATGCAGCAATTCTGGATATTATGGGCGTTGATGGCTATGGCCTGTTAGACGTTGCTAAACAGAGACACATTCCAGCAGTAATGTTAACAGCGCATGCATTTACTCCTGACAATCTTGTACGATCTATCAAGGAAGGAGCAGCTTCTTATATCCCCAAGGATGAAATAACAGGAATTGCTGATTTTTTGGCTGACGTATTGAAAGCCCAAGTAGGTGGGAAAGATCCTTGGCAGACTTGGCAGGAAAGGTTGCCATCCTCCTATTTTGAAAGGAGATGGGGTGCTGCCTGGCAGGATACTGACAAGGAGTTTTGGGAGAGATTTAGGGCCAGCATTAGAGCCAGAAGAACTCAATCCAAGAAAGCTGAATCCGAGAAATAGATCCAGGAGCTAAACTGGAGGCGTTTGCCTATCTCTTTTATCAATAACATGAAGCCAACCAGATTCTGCTTTGCGGCGAAATTCGTGATCTGATCGAAGAGTACCTCCTCATAATGTGAGAGAATAATCTTTAGCAAAAAGAGGAGGTAGTTCGATGAAAGTCCCCAAGAGAAGCCATTAAGTGTAGAAATGCAGGCAAAATAGACTGCTTTACGACTTCGTAGTTTGGAGGTAAATCATGGCAATCGTTATTGTTGGCATGCTCGATGAGAGGGAAGAGGGGTTGCGGATTATAAAAGAGTGCATACAGGGAAGAGGACATAAGACCATAGTGATCGATATAAGTATTGGTACCGGCGCCATCACATCTTCGCTGAAGGCGGATATCACCTGCGAAGAACTCGCTCGACTCGGTGGAACAACCATAAATAAGATCAAGGGAATGCTCGCCAAGGAAAGGGATAAGGCGACCTCGATTATGGCTGAAGGATTGGGCAAGAGGTTAGTGGATCTTCACGGGGCCGGTGACTTGAAGGGGGTTATCGCTGTCGGCGGCATGACGGGGACATTCATCACCCTGACTGCCATGAAAAAGCTGCCTTTCGGGGTGCCCAAACTCCTGATCTCAAGCGTAGCGGCCATGCCGGCCTATGCCAAGAGGCTTGCAGAATATTTTGGGGTCAGGGACATAACCGTGATGCACAGCGTGGTGGACACCGTGGGAGTAAACCCCCTGGTGAGGACATTGATGGTCAATGGGGCTGGTGCCATATGCGGAATGGTGGAGGAATATGCGCCTCCCCAAAAGGAGGAAAAGCCCTCTATCGCCATTACCGAGTTCGGTTTTTGTGATAAGGGTGCCCACTACGTCAGAGAGCTTTTGGAAGAAAAGTATAACATTGTTTCCTTTCATGCCACCGGAGTGGGTGATAAGGCGGCAGGTGACCTGGTAGGTCAAGGGTTATTCGAGGCCTTCATTGACTTAGTCCCGGCCGGCTTCAGCGAATACCTCCTGGGAGGCAACCGTGCTGCCGGGCCTGACCGGTTGGATGCTGGCATCAGACAAGGCAAGCCCTACATCCTCTCTCCATGCGGGTTTGATATGATCAGTTGCGGCCCTATCCAGAGAAGAGAGGAGGGCGATCCTCTCTGGGTCTCCCGAAGACTGGCGGAAAGAAAGCTTCTTATCCAGGATGCCATCAGGGTTCAGGCACGAACAAGCCCTGAAGAAATGCACACCATTGCCAGCGCAGTAACTGAGAAACTCAATAAACACGAAAATAAGGAGTTGGTGAAGTTCATTATACCGACCAAGGGTTTCTCATCGCTCAGCGTCGAAGGGGGTGCGCTTTATGACCCGATTTCTGACCAAACCTTTATTGATGAATTCAGAAAGAACCTGGATCGGGAGATCGACATCATAGAGATTGACACCCATATCAATACCCCTGAGTTTGCTCGGGCCGTGGTAGACGCACTGGAGCAAACTCTGCAGAAGAGACAATCGATCAACCATGCATAGTTCTGCGGTACTCGCTCCTCTCAAGGGCTGGAGTTCGCTGGATCTTCACCTCAACACTAATGAGTTTGGCAGGAAGCCAAGAAGTTTAGATTGAACAACTGACTCAAGACATAATGAGAAAATCCATTGCTATTGTTGGAACCCTGGATTCAAAGGGTGAGGAGCACTTATTCTTAAAAGAGGTTATTGAATCAAAAGGCTACTCAACTATCACTATTGATGTTGGAACCACTGGTTTATGCAGGTTCACACCTGATTTCTCTCTGTCCAAATTGATAAATATCAAAAAGGCGGAAAGATCTCGTATGGTTGAAGCCGTTATTGAGAAGGCCAGAGAGCTTATTCTTGATCTTTACCATCAAGGGAAGATTGGAGCGATTATATCGGCTGGTGGCGGAACAGGTACCTTTATGGGGACAGCGATTATGAAGATCCTCCCCTTAGGAGTTCCGAAATTTATGGTTTCTACTGTTGCATCCCGGGATATGTCCCAGACAATAGGCACCAGAGATATCACAATAATGCATAGTGTTGTAGATATGTTGGGGCTGAACTCTATTTCACGGCTTATATTAACAAGAGCAGCAGGGGCCGTTTGCGGAATGATGTCAACCTCGTACAGTGGAGGTAAAACATTTCCTCGGGTGGCCTTGTCCCTGTTTGGTTTTGTTACCCAGGCAGCTGAAAGCATCAAGGCTATCTTGGAAGAAAACGATTTTGAGGTCATCCCCTTTCACGCCAATGGGACTGGTGGAATGGCCATGGAAGAGATGATAGGGGAGTCCTTTTTCGACGGCGTTTTGGATCTTGCTACCCATGAACTGGTTGATGCCATGTTTGGTGGCTACTGTGGAGGAATTGGTCCTCAGAGGTTGCTGACACCCAAAGAGGTCAATACCCCAAGATTAGTGATTCCAGGCGGACTTGATGCTGCTGTTCTGGAATTTGATGATAAAAGCATCCCTGGGGAGTTTAAAGATCGAAAGATATTTTTTTACGATTTTAGATCGGCCATTAGGCTTACTGCTGATGAATCAAGATCAGTGGCCCGGACCGTAGCCAATAAACTCAACCAGAGCCGCAATCCGATCAAGATCCTGATTCCTTTGAAAGGATGGTCTGAGGCGGACAGGGAAGGGGATGTGTTATTTGATCCGGAATCCAGCCAGGCCTTCTTGCAAACGTTAGAGAAATCCCTTGAATCAGATGTCATCGTAGTTAAAGTTGACCATCACATTAACGACAAGGAGTTTGCGCAAGAGGCAGCTGATATTATGATAAGTATGGTAAGAGGTAATGGATAGTTTGGGGGTAGTTCCTAGAAAGAACTGATTCGTGGAATTTACTATCAAGATAGATAAGGAGGCCTATAATCTCGACGCTTTTATTAAAGGGATTGGCCAGGATCTGTTGGTGGCCATCTGGGGGAGGTGAAAAGCGTCATATCGGTGCCGTGGCAGTAGCCCAGCCCCGGCCAAGCTTGAAAGATAAAAGCGTAGTGAGTGCCACAGCCTCTGTTTTTTGCTATCGCGGTCATAAGGACTATATTATAGCCAAACAGGCGGCCGAAAAGCTATCAGCCACACTCAATACGAACGTTACGGTAACGGCGGGGATACACTGGGATGACATCGATGAAGCGGGAATCACTGCTATTATAGCAAACAGCCAAGAGTTGGTGAACCTGATCATAGAAAAGATCGGTGCACGGGAAGGGAAATAATCTGATATTAGGACATGTATCGGGATCTGCAGATGGAGGGGTAAGAAATGAAAAAACGGATCGTTATCGCCATTACTGGCGCAACTGGTGTTATCTATGGGATCGAAATGTTAAGAGAGCTGAGCAAAAGAGACTTAGAGACCCATCTGATTATTTCAGAGTCAGGTAAGAAAAATATTTCCTTTGAAACAGATTATTCGGTAGCTGAGGTAGAATCCATGGCTGATAAGGTCTACAGGAATGACCATCTGGGTGCACCTCTGGCGAGCGGATCATTCTTGACCGGGGGTATGGTAGTGGCTCCGTGTACCATTAAGACCTTATCGGGTATCGCCAATTCCTATTCTGACAATCTCATAGTGAGGGCAGCGGATGTTTCATTAAAAGAAAAAAGAAAATTAGTGTTGATGGTTCGGGAGACACCGCTCCACAAGGGACACCTCAGGCTTATGAGCATGGCCGCTAATATGGGAGCCCATATACTCCCGCCAATGCCATCCTTTTATAACCATCCCCAGACCATCGAGGACATTATCCATCAGACCATCGGCAAGGCATTTGATTATCTTGAAATTGAACACACGCTTTTTGAACGGTGGGGAGAGAAACGTTAATTAAAGGTGAGCTGGCTGATTAGTGCTCTCGTTATTGGAATTTGCCTCAAGGAGAAAACATATCTTCAGATTCTGTGGAGAAGGATGGCCGCTGGTCAGAACTCTTTCCATTACTGAGCTGGCATTTCTTGCGCTTGTCTCTTTATGCTTACCCGTTGAAAAACATAAATGACAACCAGGATTATAAACCCCAATCCCTTGTAAAGATTATCTGGCCAAAAGAGGAAGACGGTAGCAAGCACAGTTATTGCCCTTTCTGCTATATTCATATTCCGTAGAAGATATCCCTCCCAGCACACCGTAAAACCAAAGAGCCCAATCAAGGCAGAAACTGCTGTAATGATGACCTCCGTAACTGGGCCTTCAAAAAGCAGGGGGGTATAAGCAAAAAGAAAGGGGATTACATAGAGGCCCTTGGCAAGCTTCCAGGAGGTAAACCCGGTCTGCATGGGTTTGGAGCCGGCTACCCCTGCTGCGGAGAATGCTGCAAGGCATACTGGCGGTGTGACGTTTGCATCTTGGCTGTACCAGAAGATGATCATGTGGGCTGCAAGAAGTGAGACACCCATGGTGGTGAGCGCAGGTCCTGCAAGGACGGCCAGCATTATGTAAGATGCTGTCACCGGAAGGCCCATTCCAAGAACCAGGGAGGCCAGCATGACCAGTATGATTGCCAAGAAAAGAATCCCTCCAGAAAGGTCCATAACTACACCTGAGAAGGTTATAGCTACCCCGGTGATTGCAACGACACCTATGATGATTCCAACGCAGATAAGGATAGCAGCAGTTGAAATGGTATTTCTGGCACCCATATAAAGGGCATCGAGGACATCCCTGATACCCATCCGCGTATCCCTTTTAAACCAACTCACTACAATAACACTTCCAATACCAATACAGGCTGCATAGGTCGGGGTATAGCCTCTTACCAGGAGCACAACAAGAATGATTACAGGAATGGTGAAGTGAACTCCTTCTTTCAGAACATCCCCTAATCTGGGAAGGGTATCCTTTGGCGTGGGTATGATGCCCTGTTTGAGGGCCTCGACATGGACGAAAAAGGCAACCGAGGCAAAGTACATGATGGCGGGGATGGTAGCTACGGCGATAATCTTGAGATAAGAGATCCCTGTCCATTGGGCCATGATAAAGGCCCCTGCACCCATGATGGGCGGCATAAGCTGTCCCCCTGTGGACGCAGCTGCCTCAACTGCCCCTGCAAAATGTGACTTATACCCAACCTTTTTCATCAAGGGAATGGTAAAAGATCCCGTAGCCACAGTATTGGCCACTGCGCTTCCCGAGACAGAACCCATAAATCCGCTTGCAACTACAGCTATCTTTGCCGGACCTCCTACCCTGTGCCCGGCAACAGCCTGGGCGAGCTTGATGATGAAATCACCTGCCCCTGATTTCAGCAAAAATGCCCCGAAAAGAATGAAGAGGATAACGTACGTAGATGAGACAGTACAGACAAGGCCAAATATCCCCTCATCTGTCAGATACATGCGGTACAAGAGGCGTGTCAACGCAACCCCCCGGTAGTGAAATGTTCCGGGGATAATGTTTCCAAGAAAGAGGGCATAAAAGACAAAAAAAATGGACAGGGCAGGGATAAACCAGCCCACCGCCCTGTATGTCCCATAGATAAGCAGAATCAGTGCCAGAGCAGCAAAGAGATAATCCCTCAGGATCGGGACAGAGGCCCTTTCAAGATGAAGCTGCTCTTCGAAAAGAAGGATATAGATGGCTACAACTGCAGCCAGGAAGGAAAGGATGACATCAAGTGACAGGTATCTCTGGGGGTGTTTCTTTGACATGGGATAGAGGAAAAAGACCAGGATCAGGACGAAACCAAGGTGCACGGCGTTCCGGTAGATCCCTGGCATGACACCAAAGGTATTCACCCAGATGTGGAAAAGCGACATGGCTATTGCGATTACATAAGCCGCAGTCTGCCATGCACCAGGGAGCACTCGGACAAAAGATCTTACTTCCTCAACCTCTTCTTCAACGCCCTTATTAGATTCCATGGACTCTACAGGGGTTTCAGGCGATGGGTGCCTCTTATCCATGTGAATATCCCTTACCTGGTAGTGAAAATAGAAGGACCGGATCGCCTCGTCGGCGATCCGGTATGTCTTTTAGGAGCCCGGTGGAATCAGGCTATCAGGTATCATTACTCCTCCGACCTCCTGATAGTACTTCAATGCCCCCGGATGTAAGGGACAAGGTAATCCACTTGTTGCCAGTTCCAGCTTCATGAACTTGGTTGCCTGGTGTATTGCGTAAAGATAGGGAAGATTTTCATATATGGTCTTTGTCAGCGTATACACGATAGCAGGGTCTGCATCCGCCCTGATCCCCAAAAAATTTGGTTGGGCAATGGTCTTGATCTCCATTTTTTGTCCTGGATAGGTATTTGCTGGGATTTTATACCTAAATCCGGGATAGGCGGTCTTCGCGTTGATTGCCTTAAGTTGCTCATCGGTAAACTCAAGTATCTGGACCTTCATCCCAGGAGTTGCAAAAAGATCAGTAACAGCAGCAACGGGTGGCCCAGCGCACAGATTGGCACCCTCTACTCTCTTATCTTTCATTGCCTTAGATGACTCGAAGTATCCCAGGTACTCTGCCTTAACATCATCCCTGCCCATGCCAACTCCGCTCATAATGGTGAGCCCGGATCTTTCTGTGCCGCTGCCGGCTCTGCCGATTGAGAACTTGAGGCCCTCGATATCGGTGATCGTGCCTGTTTTGACCTTACCCTGATAGATTACAAAATGCTCTACGTTGGGCCATAGGAGCGTGATGGAGCGGAGATCTTTCATGGGTTTGCCCTTGTATATGTCAGTCCCATTCCAGGCCATCTTTCCAAACAACCCCTGGAGGATGGCCATCTCCACCTCTTTTCCCTTGAGCATATTAATATTCTCTCCCGAGCCTGCCGATGTGATTGGATTGACCTTTATAGCGGCCGGTTTTTCGTTCCTCAACTTTAAGCTCCAAAGGGTTGATAGGGCTACACCAACAGGATAATAGGTTCCACCAGTTGTCGCAGTGGCAAGAACGAGTTCAACTGGCTTTGCTGCGCATGCCGGCCCGGCGGGAACCGCCATCAAAAAAGTGGCAATTATTGCCAAGGCAATGAGTTTCAAACCAATTCGCTTTCTCATAAAATACCCTCCTTTTTGTTAAATGAAGCAAATATTTTTTAGACGAACCATAGAGAGATGAAATAGTTTTAATTTTAACACCTCCTTTCTGTGTTCTCTATACACGATTAAATCCTGGATTGCAAAGAGTTAAAAAGGGCAAGAGAAAGCATTTTATTCTCTATCTTCAAGCTGGCCGGATCATTATTGGAATTCTCTCCTTTGCATCGCCAATATTCCGATGGCTGCAACCCAGAAGGGCGGGCATATCGGTATTTGTTAAATGAAAAGAATTGTAGGTCAAGGCCATCTGATGCCGCTTTCATTCTGAAATATTTTGTGCTAAAGATTGTCTGTCTCTGGCGCGTGTAAAGGGGAAGTGCTAATCAATGACTCTCAATAGTTGTTATCTCAATAAGAAAGGCCTCGCGCTTGTGGTTATCGATGTTCAGGATTCCCTTGTCAAGGCAATGAGACCAGAGGTTTCCGAGGTAGTGATCCGGAACATCGGTATCCTCATTCATACGGCCAAAACACTCAAGTTTCCAATTCTTTACACAGAGCAATATCCCAAAGGACTCAAAAGGACCATACCATTCATCCGGCAAGCCCTGGAGACTTTGGAGCCATTTGAGAAGATCATGTTCAGTGCTGTGCGGGATGAAGTATTCATGAAGGGACTTTCGAATTTAGGTTTGACCCAGGTTATTGTTACAGGAATGGAGAGCCATGTCTGTGTTTTCCAGACGGTCCTAGATCTTTTGGCCCGTGGCTATCTTGTACACGTGCCCCAGGACGCTGTCTGCTCGAGGACAAAACAAAACTGGAGAACTGGCCTCGCACTTATGGAGCGGGCTGGGGCGGTGGTGACCTCCACAGAAACGATTGTTTTTCAGTTGCTTGAGAGAGCGGGTACTGATGCCTTCAAGGCAATTGCCCCGCTTATCAAATAGTTCGGTGGGATAAATCATGAAAATCCCCTTTTTGCTCAAGGAGGCAAGAAGGGGAAGGGCTTGTGTATCAATTCCTATTGCATCATTAATCCATTGATGATAAAAAATCAATATATAGAATACCTTAATTCAAAACTCTCTCATAAAAAGTAAACTAACATGCTCAATGATAACCCAATACTGTCGCAGGGGATGGATCACAAGACACCTCAAGATCTGGTTAGGGAAATCATCTACCAGATCCGCAGGCTCATGCAGGCAGGAGAGCTTTACACCAAAGAACTGAACAAAACGTATCAAGTGAGCTCCCCTCAACTTCACTGTCTCCTTGCCCTCAATGAGAACGGTCCTTTGCCTCCCTCCCAGATTGCTAGATTCATTATGGTGAAATCGAGTACGGTAACTGGGATTATTGACCGCTTGGAGCTAAAAGGGCTTGTAACCAGACTAAGGAATTCGCCAGACCGCCGTGTGATTACCATTGAGTTAACAGAA
>CP070673.1:3302395-3308064 GCA_020351915.1 Deltaproteobacteria bacterium | reverse complement strand
TTGAAAGGAGCAAGTCTTGTGCACCTAAAAAATAAAATGAATCAAAGCAAAGGCAAAGAGCAGTATAATGGCCACAAGAACCCCCACACCAATGGGTCTTCTATAGAGGTTTTCGTTATACATCTCAGCAGAAGAATACCCGCTCACATATCTCAGCCCACGGGTGATTCTGAGATAAATGTATGCTGAGGGTATCTCAAAAATCATCATGGGATTCTTGGCTAGGCGGACAATAATATCTACTGCCCGAGAGCTAAACAGCTGTAATCTGAACCTGAATTTGCTCAGTGGTGCAATACACACCCAAACCAGACCTCGCCCTCCCATGCGATAAAAATAGTCAAAATCCAGAATTGTCGCCCTGTGAGGCGCAAACATGTCTTTGGCTACCATAAAAACAAGACCGGCTAACATAAAGAGCTGAATGACCCCTATCACGTGGGAGAAGGTGAAGGGATGATAGTGGACAGGGTAAGAGGGCAGCACATCAAAGAGCACATTTGGATAAACCCCAATGAACACACACAGAAACGCGGTCAATCCCATGGCCAGTTGCATATTACGGGGGGCCTCTTTGGAGCTTATCTCGGAGTTCTCTGCGAAGAAGCAAAAATAGCACAGTTTCACAAAGGAGAGAAATGTTCCCACGGAGGCCAGGATTAACATTAGCTCTAAGATGGGCTTATGAGCCTCTACCGCAGAGGATATAACCATCCCCTTGCTTACAAATCCATTAAATCCTGGTGCACCAGAAATGGAGAGGGCAGCTATGACACAGGTGATGCAGGTAACAGGCATAAACCTCGCCAAGCCTCCCATCTCGGTCAACTTTCTTCTCCCCGTCATATACATAACCGACCCCATACACATAAATAGTAATGTTTTGTACAAGATATTATTAAAGGCATGGGCTATTCCACCATTTATACCCAGTGCAGTTCCCACTCCAATGCCTGCCACCATGTATCCCACCTGGCTGATGATATGGTAGGCAAGGAGTCTTCTGGCATTGTTTTGCAGCAATGCAAATGTGACACCATATACCGCCATGATCCCGCCCATATATGCTACAAAATCAGCACCTGCAAAACATCTGGCCAATACATAAACACCTGTCTTTGTGGTAAAAACTGAAAGGAAAACACTTCCGGAAAACGTCCCCTCGGGATATGAATCTGGCAACCAGGTATGAATAGGGATAAAGGCAGCATTTAGTCCAAACCCAGTAAGCATAAGCCAGTAAGCAATGCCCGGTTCCAGACGGTCCACCCCAATTGAGCCACTACTGCCGATATAGATAATAATACCGATCAATAGGCAACAACCACCAGACAGGTGCATGAGAATATACCTGAAGCCGGCATTGAGAGACTCCTTGTCTTTTTGATACCATATCAGGAACACGGATGAAACAGCCATGATTTCCCAAAAGGCAAACAGGCTGAAATAATCTCCAGCAAAAACTACCCCTAGAGAGCTTCCTACATACAGGAAGGCTGCTATATGTTGCCCATCCTCTTTTATATGCAGAGAATAGAGTATGGCCAAAAACCCTATGATGACAAATATGTATCCTATAACCAAACTCAGTCTATCAACCCTGCAAAAGACAAGCTCATATCCCAAAAAGTGGTATATCCAGCTCATATCTGGATTGAGACATAGGATGTCCAAAAAGGCTATGGTGGGAACCACGAGAAGGTAGACCTGCTTTAGCTTTCCCTTCAACAGGGGAATTGGCATTGCTCCAAGGATAAAGATGAAGGCAGGCGGAACGGCCTCAATCATAAAAATCCTCCTTCTTTAGGGCAAAGGAAGCCAGTATCCGTGTGGCCAATATCAATAGGAAGGCCCCAAGAACTCCAAAAACCACTTCAACTGAGGGTATCTTGTGCCACAAAAAGACGACGTGGTCGTGTTTTATGAAGAATCCGGCAGGGATACACAGGACAGCCAGTATTAAAAATAGCTTCTTAAGCATCCTTTTCATATCAGCCCATCCCTTATGAAACCAGAGGCCCTATACGGCAATCGGTCCTGCACTGAAGTGCCTTTCGCCGAAGGCGATGGCATTTTTCCCCTGCCTTTGTGACTCTGCCTGCCCCGTAGGTGGGAACCATCGTACTGGGGTGGTGAATTCCCGAGCCATGCCTTCCTGCAACATCCAAATTAGCAGCAGGTAAATTTCATTATTTCATTATTCCATCTATAAGGCAACATATAAGAATACTAATAACCTACTGGTATTTCAATATATTATAGAAACTCGGGGACGTTAAACTATGCCCAATGATCGTGCCGGATAATCCTTTAAGATGAAAGCCCCTAACTGACCGTGGCGTTCTTTACTGTCTAACGCAATGTAAAAAAGTAGATCAAACCGTAAAGAAACAGAAGAACTACGGCTAGAAGGACACCAAAGCCTATGGGTCTTCTATAAACATCTTTATCATAGGTTATCTTTCTTATTGCATCATATCTGGATTCCAATTCCTTCAGTTCTTCAAGTTTATCCTCAGACAATCCGAAGATATGATAGAGCCTACTGATAATCCTCAGGTGGATATACCTTATTGCTATCTCCGGGAGTAGGATGGGATTCTTGCTCAGACTCGCAAGAGTAGCTACCGTTCTGGAAAGAAGATGCTGCAACCCAAATCTGAGGTTCTGCAAGGGATGACTGCAGAACCAAAGAAGAAGTTTGCCTGGTTTTCTGTAGAACCAGTCTGTGTCCAGGCTAATGGTGGCATGACCGCCGAGTTGATCTATATATAACCAAAATGCTGCGGCAGTGAATAATAGTAGTTGCATGGTCGCTGCTACATGGTAGGGTGCATAGGGGTGATAATGGACTGAATAAGGTAAAATATCATACAGAACTCTTGGGTAACAACCGATAAAGATGCACAAAAAGGCAGTGAGACCCATGGCTATCAGCATATTTAGGGGAGGCTCTTTAGCCTCTATCTCTTCTATCTTTTCTCCCTCGTGTGGCCTACCAAACCAGGTAACATAGGGAAGCTTTAAGGTCGTGCTGAAGAATGTCCCTATGGAGGCTAAATGCAACAAGAGGTGTATGGGAACCCTGTGTATTTCGCCTGCCGCGGCCACAACCATGGTTTTGCTGATAAATCCATTAAATAACGGTACCCCTGAGATGGAGAAACCGGCTATCAAGTAAAGAGAAAGGCAGATGGGCATCATTTCATAGAGGTTTCTCCCTTGGAGTTCAGTGAGCTTCCTTCTTCCTGTCACATGGATGACTGCACCTGTACCCATAAAAAGCAGGGCCTTATATAAGATGTGGCAGAAGGCATGGGCAGCGGAACCATTTAAACCCATCTCCGTTCCTATCCCCACTCCACACACCATATATCCCACCTGGCTGATGATATGGTAGGCAAGGAGTCTTCTAATATCGTTTTCCATTATGGCATAAACCACACCATAGACGGCCATAATAGCCCCGAGCCACATTAGGAGTTCAACTCCGGGGAAGCTCCTGGCCAGCACATATACAGCGCTTTTGGTAGTAAAGGCACTTAAGAATACAGCCCCTGTAACGGTGGCCTCTGGATAGGCATCAGCTAGCCAGGCATGAAAAGGGGGTACAGCGGCATTGATTATAAAACCAAGGAGTATGAGTTTTGAGGCGAGCCCCCCATATTCTATAAGACCAAAATCTATGGATCCTGTATTTGTTACATATATGATGATGCCAGCTAAAAGAGCGCAACCACCAAATATGTGAACCATGATATATCTGAATCCGGAATCAAGGGCGGCTACAGTCCTTTGATGCCAAATGAGAAACACCGAGGAGATGGCCATGATTTCCCAAAAAGCAAACAGGGTAAAAAGATCACCGGCAAAGGTAACTCCCAGGGTGCTCCCCATATAAAGAAAGGCGGCCACATGCTGTCCAGTATCCCTTACATGGAGGGCATAGACCGTACCCAAAAAGGCCATAATGACAAACACATATCCAAAACACATGCTAAGCTTGTCGACCCTGCCCAAGATGAGGTCATATCCCAGAAAGTTATAGATCCAATAGGTACCCTCGGGCATATAGAGGAGGTCTATGAAGGCTATCACAGGGATTAGGAGTTGAAATATCCGTCTTAGCCTTCTTTCCCGGAGAAGAGGAAGGAGAATGGCCCCTATAATAAATATGAATGCCGGTGGTATTGTATTAATCACTATAATAGTCCTCATCCTTTTGAAGCCAGTGATGACCAAGAGCCTTAGAGCCGACTACAATGAGGATGCACCCTAGGAATCCAAAAATTGCATCAAATGCCGGAATCTTTTCCCACCAAAAGTGCGGGTGTTCAGGTCGAAAAAATAGCCCAAACAAGATACTCAGGCCAGCACTAATTAGGAATAAATATTTCAATGTCTTTACCATTCACATCCCTCCCAGTATCTTCACAGCTGCCATAGAGGCTAGGTTAAAGAAATGAAAAAAGGCGTTGGGAAATATTCCCAATATGAGTGAAATAATTGCCGTTGTCACCAGGGGAACCACCATCATTGCCGGGGCCTCATCAAGATGTGGGTTGATAGCCTCTTTGGGAGTCTTGAAAAATGAATTATAGATTATGGGGAAAAAGTAGGCTACATCCATCAGGGCACTTATGAGCAAAACCAAAAGAAAGATAACCTGCTTGGCCTCAAGAGAACCCATGGCCAGATACCATTTACTGATAAATCCGCAAATAGGTGGGGTTCCTGCGACGCCCATAGCCCCAATGGCAAAGGCGCCCATAGTCAGGGGCATCTGCCTGCCAATCCCGTCGAGTTCACTTACATTCTCTTTATGAGTCTTTACATAGATGGCTCCGGCAACAAAAAAGAGGGTAATCTTCATAAAACCGTGGCTACCCATATGAAATATGCTCCCGGTTATAGCGCTTGGAGTTAGTAGGGCAGCCCCCATGACGATTATGGCAAGGTTGTTTATGGTAGAAAACGCAAGTCTTTTCTTAAGATTATCCTGGGCCAGTGCGTACATACCGGAAACAATAACGGTGAATGCGGCAAAATAGGCCAATATATGCCACAGATTAAGTTCATGGAGAAGCCCAGGGCCAAAAACATAGAGAATAATCCTTAAGCAACCAAAGACACCTGCCTTGACCACGGCCACAGCGTGGAGGAGGGCGCTTACAGGAGTTGGGGCTACCATCGCGGTGGGCAACCATTCATGCATCGGCATGAGCGCGGCCTTGACGCCAAAACCTAATATAAGGAGAACGAACAGAAATATAAGCGTAGCCGATTGACCACGACCCAAAAGAAAACCACCAGGTTTGAAGTCAAGGGTCCCTGTAAGCGTATAGATGAAGATTATGGCAAATAGTATCACCACACCTGCTATAAGCGTGTATGCAAGATATTTCCTGCCACCCATGATCGCATCCTCAGTCTCCTTATGGGCAACCAAGGGATATGTAGACACTGTCAGGATCTCATAGAATATGAAAAGGGTTAACAGATTGCCTGCAAAGGCGATACCCATGGTTGCAGAAAGGCCAAGAGCAAAGTTAAAAAAGTATCTTGTCTGGGCATGCTCATTCAATCCCCTGACATAGCCTATGGAATAGGCTGAGGTCGCGATCCATAAGGCAGATGCAAGAACACCAAAAAACAGACCAAACTGGTCC
>CP070673.1:3250778-3302295 GCA_020351915.1 Deltaproteobacteria bacterium | reverse complement strand
ATTGTTTGCATTGTATACAATCAAGAAGGGTGAAGAATGGTCATGAGGTCTTTTCTTCTGTTCCGAGGCTCCCAGCCTGGTCTTTTCTACGACTTATCAACGGGGGATTCTTTGCCCCCTCCGCATTCTCTTCCGACAAGTCGGGAGAGCTGCGGCTTCCCCCACTGATAAGTCGTGAAAAGGACAGCGGCCTCCCACCAGTCACAACAGAAAAGACCTCATGCCCCTCCCCCCGGTATTGCAAAGTATTTGATGCTCTCAGGAGTACAAAAGTGCAGCATAAGCGTTCACAGATTCGGAGTTCAGACCTGCCCGACGCCCGCCCGCCGTACTGCAGGCAGGGATGGCAGGCGGTTTTGTGAGGTGAACCTACAATCTCTGAACCCTGAACCCGTGAACGGTTACAGTGCAGCAGACCGCTGATCACCGATCCGGACGAGGTGGATGATGAACCGTCACATACTATAGCGCGTGCTTTTTTCCTTGTATTTAGACAAGGTTTGCATCTAATATCTACTGTATGTTGCAGATGTTACGCTATCTTTTAGTATTGATAATCGTTTCTAATATTCTCGGTTGCTATCCTTTGATCAAAAAAGAGATCAAAGAACCGACCCAGAGCCTCAAAAGGATACGGTATTTTTGGCCCGAATTCCAGGATGACATGGACATAGATTCCCTTGCGCTAGCGCTCGAGGGAAGCCTGCAATATATGAACAGGCTGAACCCCGAGACCGTCTTTACCTATGGACCCGATACCTATACCGTTGAACACATCCGGCAATCATTGGAAACCTTTTTGCAAATTATCAGCCAAGACTATGATATTGACCACTTTAATCGCGAGCTACGAGAGAGATTTTTGCTCTATAAAGCAGCTGGCTCTCAGGGAAGCAAAAAGGTCCTCTTTACCGGATACTTTGAGCCAATTTTGAAAGGGAGCCTTGAGCGTGATTCGGTACACAGATATCCCATTTATAGAAAACCGCATGATCTTTTGAAAATTGATTTGGGGCTCTTCCGCCCTGAATTAGAGGGACAGCGGATAGTGGCCAGAATAGATGGTGAGAGGATAATTCCTTATTATACTCGCCAAGACATAGCCGAAGCAAGCGTACTGGAAGGAGAAAACCTCGAAATCGCTTGGCTCAAAGACCCTCTGGATATAGCTATACTCCAGATCCAGGGCTCGGGCACGATAGCTTTGCCTACCGGAGAGTCAATCACGGTTGGTTACAGTGCCTCCAATGGGCATCCTTATAGGAGTATCGGCGGGTATCTCTTGGATAGAGGATACATTGAACCTGAAGATCTATCCCTTCAAACCATCAGGTCATTCCTGAACCAACACCCGCACATTAAAGACGAGATATTGAATCATAATCCATCTTATGTCTTTTTCCGCTTACTCGACAACGGGCCCCTTGGCAATATTGGTGTTCCTGTCACACCTGGACGATCTCTTGCTCTAGACAACAGGTTGTTTCCAAAAGGGGCTCTCGCATACATCCGCTGCCAGATGCCCATAGTAGGCGAAGATGGAAATATCCTCGGATGGAAGCCTTTTTCCCGGTTCATCTTGAATCAAGATACTGGAGGGGCAATAAAAGGTGCGGGCCGGGCAGACATCTTTTGGGGTAGCGGAGAATATGCAGAGGTGGCTGCAGGCCACCTGAAGCATGAAGGGGAGATCTATTTCTTGGTGCTAAAACCAGATTCAGATACCGAATGAAACGATTAGACAGAGAGTTTGGATAAATCAGCAACTTGAAGAAAAACATCCTGTAATTGACTTAATAATTCAAGCCTGTTTTCCCTTATTTTCCTATCCTCGGCCATGACCATCACGTGAGAAAAAAGCTCATCGATGATAGGGGCTAAGGTAGCCATTTCATTCAGGGCCTCAAAGTAATTCTCTTTGTCTATCTCCCTTCTTGCTTTATCTCTTACTTCCTGAAAAGTCCTCCATAAAACCTCTTCACTTCCGCTCTCAAACAGCTCAGGTGTTACCTTATGAGTTCTCTCAAAACCTCTTACCATGTTGGCGATACGCTTAAAGGCTGTGCCTAGTGGTTCAAAAACGCTCGAGTGGCCCCGAAACCTTTGAACTGCCTCGATTCGTTTCTCTATTTGATGCAGGAAGTTAAAATCAGTTGCCACTACTGCATCAATGAAATCATGAGAAATACCTTGTGATAACAGCATATTCTTCAAGCGATCCTTTATAAAATGAAGGACTTTATCGATAACCTTTCCCGAGTCGAATGTAAGATTTTCGCTCAAAATCGATCCTGCTCTGCTCACAAAATCCGGTATAGAAAGAGTAATTTTCTTATCTCTAATCATCCTGATGATAGCCAGTGTCTGCCGCCTGAGGGCATAGGGATCCGCTGTACCAGTTGGCTCAAGGCCTATTGCAAAAAATCCCGCAATTGTATCCATCCTATCGGCCATGCCCACAATTGACCCGATAAGCGATTCAGGGAGATTACTGTCTGCTTGACTCGGTAGATAGTGCTCTGAAATGGCCCGACACACATCTTCAGGGTGTCCATCAAGTCTGGCATATATTTCACCTATTACACCTTGAAGCGATGGGAACTCCATGACCATATCAGTAACCAGGTCACATTTACACAGCCTCGCTGCAAGCCTTACTTCATCTATTCTCTCTGGCGCTATCTGCTCAGCTAAGTATTCGGCTAATGTGGTAAAGCGCTGTACCTTGGCAAAGGAAGTCCCCAGTTGGGCCTGATAGATAACCGTTTTCAGTTCCTCGAGTCTGCCCTCGAGGGGCCTTTTTCGATCTTCCTTAAAAAAGAAATCTGCATCTGCCAACCTAGCCCGCAGAACTCTTTCGTGCCCTTTTTGAACAACGGATTCATCCCGAGCAATTGTATTGTTTACTGCCACAAAATGTGGCATCAGTCGGCCGTCTTGGTCACAAATGGAAAAATACCTCTGATGCTTTTTCATGGGCGTTATGAGCACAGGGTCAGGCAGATCAAGGAATTCTTCATCAAATTTACCACAAACAGCAGATGGAAACTCCACCATGTTGGCCACAGTGGACAGCAACTCGGGGTCTCTCAAGATTGTTCCCGATACCGTCTTGGCCGCGGCCACGGCAGCTTTTTCAACTTCCCCTTCCCTCTCTGTTTGATCAATAATCACTGAGCTTTCCTTCATTTTCTCTAGATAATCCTGGAGGTCATGTATTTTCATGGTGTGGGGTGCCATAAACCGGTGCCCTCTCGTTTTATCTCCGCTCTTCACTCCAGCCACTTCAAAGGGGATAACCTCCCTATCAAAAAGCGCGAGCACCCAGTGGATAGGCCGAACAAAAGAAAATGTTTCATGTCCCCAACGCATTGACTTTGGCCACGAGATACTTGCAATCAGTTCCGGCAAGATCTCAGAGAGTATTTCTCTGGTATGCCTCCCGGGCATTGTACGTTTAACATAAAGGTATTCACCTTTCGGTGTCTCTACAATCTGGAGCTCATCAACAGAAACACCCTGTTTTTTTGCAAAACCAAAAGCAGCCTTTGTAGGGTTTCCTTGTTCGTCGAAGGCAGCCTTTTTCGGAGGCCCTGTCATCTCTTGGACCGCATCTTCCTGTTTATCGGCAATGGCCCTGCCGACCAAAACCAATCGTCTCGGAGTTCCAAAGGTAGCAAGGCCTTCCTTAATCTCGATACGGTTATCTCTCAAATAGGATTCTGCCAATTGCCTTAGTTCTTGGAGACCCTGCTCAAGATATTCTGAGGGGATCTCTTCCGTGCCTATTTCCAAAAGCAGCTCACCAAACATATAGCCTCTTAAACTATGTATTCAGATTACCGCCACCAAAGGTGGTAGATTGTAATTGTTAGTCCTGAAATGGACCCTGATTTGAGTGAACTAAAGTACCTAAAGTGAACTGTTCATAATCCATATCTTATCCTTAATTTTAGTCACTTTAGGCACTCTCTCTCATCAGTGGATATCCCATCTCCTCCCTTTGGGCGAGATAATTTTTGCAAACCAGCCGGGCCAGATTTCTTATTCGATCAATGTATTTTGTCCTTTCCGCAACACTGATTGCCCCCCTTGCATCAAGGATATTAAAGATGTGAGAACATTTGAGGCAGTAATCATATGCTGGCAGGACAATCCCTCTTTCGGTTATCCTTAGGGATTCTTGCTCACACATATCAAACATCTTTAAGAGCATGTCCACATCAGCAACTTCAAAACAATAGACAGAGTTTTCCCATTCCCCTTTTTTATGGACATCCCCATAGGTAACCTTTTCATTCCACATAAGGTCATAAACACTCTCTTTTTCTTGCAAATACATGGCGATTCTTTCTAACCCATAGGTTATTTCCACAGAAATCGGGTCCAACCTGATGCTGCCTGCCAGTTGAAAATAGGTAAACTGGGTAATTTCCATGCCATCCAGCCACACCTCCCATCCAAGACCTGATGCACCCAGGGTGGGGGATTCCCAGTCATCTTCTACGAAGCGTATATCATGCTCCAATGGATCTATCCCCAAACTTTTTAGGCTTTCCAGATACAGATCCTGTATGTCGAGAGGCGAGGGTTTAATAATCACCTGGTATTGATAATAATGGCCCAGCCGATTCGGGTTCTCCCCGTACCTTCCATCTGTGGGTCTTCTCGAGGGTTCAACATATGCAACAGACCACGGTTCAGGACCCAATGCCCTCAACAGCGTGGCGGGGTTGAAGGTCCCTGCCCCAACCTCCAGGTCATAAGGCTGCTGGATTATGCAGCCTTGCTCCGCCCAGAATCTCTCTAAGGCAATAACTAGTTCTTGAAATGTCATGGAATCTTTGCTCATTATGCGTCGACCGTTGTTTCTTGGGAACACAATAAACTTAATGAACCAACAAATATAATGAACATTAGTTAGCGAAAAGTTCAGCGAAAAATATCACTTGCCCCAAAGGATGTCAAGAAGGTAGCCAAGTTTAAATAGACCAAGATAACGGTCAACGGACAACTCCTGAGAAACTTAGTTATCAATGGTCTTTTCTTATCTGATAGGATTTACTGGATCTATTGGATTTTCTTTTCTTCTTCTCAGTTTCCTGAAGAAACTGAGAAAAGAGAATCCCGCTACGCGGGAGAAATAAAAAAACCGGGTTGTGCATTTTCTATGGAGTGGCATAATATCCATCTCTGATTTGACCCCGGAGCTTTCTCTTGCCGCCTTTGGCGGCATTGGGTTTTTGTCCTTCCGTCCGGGAAGGACAAAAAAAACAATAAAAATCAGTCAATCCTGTCTATCCTGTCTAACATATTAATTAAGGAAGATAAATTGGAGTTTCTTTGATGAATAACTCAGAAGCGCAGCGTCGGAGTCGGATGCTGACGGCGGACAGGGTGAAGATACTTTGCAGATTTTAAACTTTTTCCAAAACAATGCTCAATATGTGAAGCTAAAACTGCTTTCAGCTCACGTACAACATTATCGCTGCACTCCAGCCTATTTTCCAACAGTCGGTCAGAGGACTGAAGCTGGTGAAGAGCGGAGACCGTGTCAGGCTCCATTCCAGGCGTTACAACCGATTCCTTCTCACAGGCCAAACAGACTATCGAACCACTCGGAGGATGAAATAGTGCCCTCCCCTCCCCTTTGTACTGTCGGTCACAGCGACTGCATCTCGAGAGATTAATCCCAAATCCCCCTATCTTCATTGCCTGTGCCTGAAAACTAATCATGGTCTCATCGACATTTTGCCGCTTTGAGATAGACCCTAAGGCAAATCTGAGCAGCTGAAACATTTCAGAGCTGGGCACATTGGATGGAAACAGAACCTCTGTCATTTCTACCATGTAGCTGGCCGTTAATAACAGATTGTAATCTGATCGTATACCAGGAAAACCATCAAGCAATTCACACGACTCAACCCACACAAGATCGCCACTCCTCCTCTCCCTAAACTCAACGTCTACCATGGAGAAAGTACTGAGAGAGTTAACAAACCGCTTGGAACTCCTCCGAGCCCCCTTTGCAACACCCTTTAGGTTTCCGTAGAGGGAGGAAAAAAAGGTGACGAGAAGGTCAGACTCACCCAAATCTCTGGTCCGCAAAATGATGGCCTCTGTCTTTTTCAGCTCCACGGTTCGTAACCGTTTCCATTGATAGTTATGGGTTTTCCGTTGCCGTACTTCTTAGCCACGGTTACAACTGGTTATGCTAACTGTCAAACGACAAAGCATAAATGTCAACTCAAATGTTGGCAGTCATGAATCAGGAACTCACGCTTTCAATGGGCACCTGTCAACAACTCCCGGCCCCGGGGAGCCCTTGTAATACCTACGACCAGACGATTAAGTCAAGATCCCAAAAAAACAAAAGGCCCTGCTTAAATCGTAAAGCAGAGCCTCAAGCCTTATTTCATGTAAATTAGTTACGTTTGGGCATAGCGCTCTTTGACCTTGGGCCTATCAGGAGAGCCATCCTCAAGAAGAGGAAAATCCTCGATAAATTCCACATGTTGAGGTTTTTTGAATCTGGCTATCCGCTCACCTACAAAATCGATAAGCTCCTGTGGCTCAAGGCTCTGTCCTTCCTTGAGCTGGCAAACTGCCTTTATCGCCTCTTTCCACTTCGGATCAGGCACACCAAAAACAACGGTCTTCTCAACTGCCGGATGCTCGAGTATCGCTTTTTCCACCTCAGCAGGATACACATTTTCCCCTCCCGGCTTGATAAGCTCTTTTTCTGCCCTACGGCCTGCATACCAGAGAAAGCCGTCTTCGTCAAAGCGGCCCTGATCTCCGGTATGGTGCCAGCCTTCCCGTAACGCGTACTCCGTTTCCTCAGGGAGATTCCAATAGCCCTTAAAAACCATGGGACCCCTCACCACAATCTCACCCACCTGGCCAGTTTCAACCTCATTATCATAGTCATCCACAAGCCGTACATCTGCAAGGGGCAACGGCCTGCCAGCAGAGCCAGGTTTTTCATTGTATGGTGAAATATTTGTCAGGGCGGAAACCTCTGTCTGACCATACACTACGAAAAACTCCCCGCCTGTTACCTTTTTTTGATACCTTTCTATGGTCTCAGGACTGTCAAGACCAGCCACCACTCGTAAAGAGCTAATATCTTTCCCACTCTTTTCTTGGTTGTCCAGGATTGAGGCCAGTATTGGGGCAAAGTCAAACAACATGGAAATCTTTTTCTCCTGGATAAGATCCACGGCCTGTTCTGCATCAAACTTATTCACATTGACATTTAGTGCCCCGGCATGGAATGCAGTCATAGCAACGAAAAGACCCCCCACATGGAAAAGTGGCAGGAGGTTGAGGTGAACATCCTCCTTAGCCAATTTGAATAAATAGCTAAACTGGGTTGTTGCAGACAGAATATTGCCGTGGCTTAAGAGGGCACCCCTAGGCTTACCTGCTACTGCAGCTGTATGGATTATGACCGTGCCATCGTCTGTGGCTACCTCTTCCGGTTTAAAATCAGCATTATTACCAAGCAAACTGCCAAAATCGGAAAAAGAACCTTCTTTACCACTCAGATTATAGTATCCCTCAACTGAGCTTAATTCTTCCTTAAGCCCACCGATCAATTCCTGAAACTCAGGATCGGCAAACACCAATCGTGGCGCACCATCCTTCAGATTAGTTTCTGCCTCATCCGTTGACAAACGCCAGTTGACAGGCAGGACAATCAACCCTAGGGGAGAAGCCGCCCCATAGAGAAGAAAGTATTCAAGACTGTTCTTTCCCAGTACTCCAATCCTATCTCCTTTCTTCAAACCTGCATCTTGTAGTCCTTTTGCCAGGTGATCTACCATATCCTTGAACTGGGCGAATGTTAACTCCCGCCCATCCGATACCTCTAACCAAGCCGGTCGCTTTGCAAAACACCTTGCATTTCGGTTTATCACATCGTAGATGGTAAAATCATATAGACCCATGGCTTACCTCTCTATCAATCTTCATAAGTTAAAATCTTAAAGATTATGTCAAGCCCGCCCTGGTGCGATGTACTCACAACAGGCTATTGTTGCTTTAACACTAAGAAAACTGGAGCTATAAAATTAGGCGCCTACAAGCCAGGTCCGGGCCAGGGATTTCGGCCTACCCGCAATGTCTTTGTATTGATTCAGGGCAATATTTTAAAGCTGATGTTATTGCCACGGCTTTTATTCTATCGCTAAATACTCTGCATGGCAGGCGGGTATTCGAATTTCGGATTTTCTTAAGAGCTTCATACCCCGATTTTTTAAGGCGAGTCTTAGCTACAGTTAATAAGAAAATAGACCGCCACAGTTGATATTCAACTGTGGCGGTCCAAATTTGAATATTTTACCCCATTATTCAGGATAAGTCGCCTTAAACGGAAGTATCTTAGAGACACCATCAGCCGTAAAGGTGAATGACCCTTCATGAATGTTAATGGGGAAGGCCATATCAGGGATGGTAGTCCACCATTTTTCCAAGGCACCCCAGGCAGTCATCCCCTTTTCCTTCAATTTGAATCCATAAGCTACCATGAGACTCCCTACAGCTGTACCCGGTGTAATCAAGGTGGTGGCCCTTAGCTGATTTGTCTTACCGGCCGGAATCCACTGGGTATCATAGCCTTTGACTGTAATCATATCAAAATCCTCAAATGCGATAGTGAATCTGTATCCATCCAGCAAAACAGGGTATGAATTCGGATTAGTGATATTAAAGGTAACGGCTAGTGGCAAGGCTGCACCACCACCCCCTTTACCCTTGGTGGGCTTCATCTTCGAATACACCCAGTACCCATCATACTGGGGTACCTCTATTATTTCCAGTGCTATTTTCGGGGCCTTAAAGTTGGCCGCAGTTGGCTTGGTCGGTATACCGGCACACGAGGCAAAGAGCACCCCCATACCAAACATAAACGCTATTAGCAATACAGTAAATTTCTTAGGCATAATAGACCTCCCTAGTTAAATTTTAGGGCTAAGTTAACCATCTCTTTCTTCTCTTGTAATGTTTTACCTCTGCAAAGCTTTTCATTTTCCCTTTTTCTGAAAGCCCAAGGTAAAAGTCCTTGATATCTTCATTTTCCTTTAATTTCTCCGACGTGTCATCCATGACAATACGGCCGGTTTCCATTACATAGGCATATGGGGCCACATTCAGGGCCAGCTTCACATTCTGCTCTACCAGAAGAATAGATATCTGCTCCTCCTTGTTGAGCCTCATTAAGATATTAAATATCTCATGAATGAGCATGGGGGCAAGTCCCATAGAAGGCTCGTCCAATAGTACCAGCTTGGGCTCTGTCATCAGGGCCCTGCCGACTACACACATCTGCTGCTCCCCTCCGCTAACAAATCCTGCAGTTTCACTCCTCTTTTCCCTGAGCCTGGGGAAATAATGGTAGACCAGCTCTAATCCATCCTTAACAGACCCTGATTTTCTCAAATGGGCCCCAACCTTGAGGTTCTCCTCAACGGTGAGATGCTCAAAGACCCTGCGGCCTTCAATTACCTGGATAATACCCATTTTGGCAATCTCTACCGCAGTTTTTTTGTGTATCATTACCCCCTCAAACTCAATGGCCCCATCGGTGACCTCCCCGACCTCAACCTTAAGGAGACCGGAGATGGACTTCAGGGTTGTGCTTTTACCTGCCCCGTTGGCACCTAAAAGGGCCACGATTCCGCCTCTCGGCACCTCAATAGACACACCTTTAAGAACAAGGATTACCTCATGGTATTTGACCTCAATATTGTTTATCATTAATATCTTTTCTGCTGCTTCCAATTGGAAACCTCCTTGATTACCATCCGAACCATGCTTCCTTCCATTGTTCTGACCACCGGCCCTTCACATCAACAAAGTCCACCTTCTGGAACTTGCCATCCTTCCATTCCTGAACCCAGCAACCTCCTGTTGGCCGATGGTCATCGGCTGTATAGGTTACATCACCAGTACATAAACCAATATGGAAGTTCCTCATGGTCTCAAAGCCTTTTTTCATGATTCCTGGACCGGTCAGGTCGCCTGCCTTATCAGCCCGCTTCATCGCCTCCCAGAGGACAAGACCATTGGACCAACCCTGAACTGTTCTGCATATGCGTTTTTCCAGGGGTACACCGGGATTGACTTTCTTGGCATACTTTACTACTTCATCCATGAAGTCGCATTTTTGACCAAAAAAACCATTAGGAGTGGCACCCATAACGCACAGCGCATCCCAGGCATTCATGGCAGCTCCTGCCAGGCGCGGGAGGTTTTCATCATAACCCCAGTTGTTAACGATATGATCCGCCTTTAATCCCAGGGCATATGCATCCCTGATGGTGGCAGACACCGACATGGTCGTGTTTCCGTGCCATACAATGTCAGCCTTAGACTTCTGAAGAGCCATAATCTGACTTTTGGTATCCAGGGCAACCAATGAGACATTGACGTCAGGAACTACTTCAATTCCTAAAACTCCGGCATGGTTTTTAATGGCCTTTATAGGCGCACTGCAATAAGGATGGCCAAAATTATAAGAACAGGCCAGGCGAGGTTTTCTTTTCCCATAATCAGGATGCTTTGGCCACTTCTTTTCAAACCATGCAGTTAGACAGGACCTGGCATTGGTGGAGTAGTCCGGGGAAAAGAAGAGATTATAAGGTGTGCCTATATGTTTTTTTCCCTCCTTATCTACCCAGTCTTTTGGTCGTGTTAGATGGGCAGAGTAAGAATCTGAGACATATGGAATCTTATCCTTATTAATCGTTGGTGAAAGGGCCTCGGTATCGCCTGTGCCCCATCCCATGATAGCGACAACTTTCAACCTTTTAAGAAGCTTATATTTAGTAAGGGCCTCAGGGATTCGGTAGCCATAGTCAAACCAGATATATTTTACTTTATTTCCATTGATTCCACCATGATCGTTCACATAATAGGACCAGAACTCTTCCTGACCGAGTGCGGCGTCTTTTCCCACATCAGACGTAGCACCTGTGGTGTCCTTTATACCACCTACCTTTATCACCTTGGCTAAGGCCACCGATGTTAGGCCAAACAAGATGGTAAAGGCAACTAAAACGATAAAGAATTTTCTCATATTCATAGCTTCCCCCTTTTTTTAAAAAGCAAACCTACTTAAACCCTCTTAGCAATAAGTATTACTTAGTTAAATGATGCTTTTGACTCACCTCCTTTCCGCTGTTAGTTTAGCCTTTCACAAAATTCGCAAATCCTTCCTCTGAGCAGGTTTGCGGAAGACCCATTTTTTGGTCTATCCCGTGGCTTTGAAAAAGATACTGAAAATGGCATTAGCGCACCTATGTAACCGCAAAGGTGCGGGATGAATTTTTGTACGGGTCGGATTTATCCGACCCGCTTTCATAGAACTCCTCAAATCTTATTCTTTCTGCCAAAGGATTATTCATTATATACTCTCTAATCTTTAATAAAGCAGTCTCGTTTCTTATCACATGCTCATAATAATTCCTCTGCCAAAGTTTCACTCCTGTATTTCTGGTAACTAAAGCCTTAAATATTCTTACTACTTCTGACAGGCCTTCCTTCATCCCGTAAAAAACAAAAATTACATGAAGGTGGGTAGACATAAGGGTATACCAGTCTATTCTCAGCCCAGAAAATCGCTCTGGTAAAGAAAGTAAGATTCGCTCTACCACCTCCCTATATAGCCTGATATTAGGTTTACCTTTGTGAGTGCAAATCGCAAAAAAATAATATCCATTTGATTTGTAATCATAATTTCTTAACCTTATATTTTTCCTCTTAGGTAATTTTCCTGCTGGTTCGATAAATCGAACCCCTATGCTTTTTCTATCATCCATCTTTTGCAGTTTCGTGAACGGCTAATACACTAATACGAAAATGGCCACAGGTTAAAATAGTTCTTAATCTGCCACCATCTATATGAAAGCCCTCGCGGCTCATAGATCAAAAAGGCACATATTGCAAGACCAAAGGCCATCTCTTTCAAGAAGGCAAAATCAATCAGGATCCTATCATATATTGCAGAAGCTGGTATGGCTAACATCTGCAAAATTTCTAAGACCACGACCATAAATATGGCTCCGAATATGGCCCCATCAATACCGGCACCACCAATCAGAATCACACCCACCAACCATAGTGACCAGAACCAGGGAAAATGCTCCGGGCTCAAAGCCGCTAAGTTCGCTACCCAGAATGCCCCTGCAATACCTCCGATAAATCCGGCAACAAAGAAATTCAACAGCTTATACCAGACAATATTGATCCCCAGAGTCTCTGCTGCGATATCATTGTCTCTGATAGCAACCCAGGCCCTTCCAACCCTACTCCTCAGAAGATTGGCCATGATCATAACCACAAGGGTCAGAAGGGTGATCATCAAAAGATATACCTTAACATCCGAGTCCATAAACCATGGGCCTATCTTAATCGTGCCTGGAGGAAGGGAAAATGCCTGTCCTCTACCACCAATTTGGCTTACATACTGGGTTAAAATAAAATCCACCGTGATGAACTGTGCCGCCATGGTGGTCAGAATAAGGTAAAATCCCTTGACCCTGGCTGAAGGCAGCCCAAAGAGGACGCTCCACAGGCCAGCCACAATCGCGGCAATTATGATGCTTATGGGGTAGGCAAGACCCCAGCTAACAATAAATTCAGGCCAGGGGAATCTCAAAATTAAAAGGGTACTGGTATAGGCACCTACGGCTATGAAGGCGGCATGGCCCAGGGTTATCAACCCTGCGTAACCTATCAGGAGCTGTACGCCCAAGGCACCAAGGGCAGTGTAGCCGATCATATTAGCAACACCAATCCAGTATTCGTCTAAAAATAAGGGAAATCCAACGAAAACGATCAAGAGCAGCAGAATCATCTTTCCCTTTATCACATTGCTCTGCCACCAACCTTGATCCCTGGCATAATCTTGATGGTAATCGCCGCATGGAAGCCAAACTCTGGTCATCGACTAATCTCCTTCAATTGAAAATTGAAAATTCTCATCTACATCCTTTCAATCTTTACCCAGCCCCAGAACCCATAAGGCATGAAGAGCAAAAATACTGCCATAAACGCAAAGGGGAAGATTTCCTTTACCCCTCCAGGGAAATAGGCATCTAAGTAAGTACCGGCAAAGTTCTGCAAAACCCCAATGGTTATCCCACCAACTATGGCACCGGGAACTGAGTTAAGTCCCCCTAGAACGACAGCCGGGAGCACCAGTAATCCTAGATAGCCAATGGATATATTAACCCCATTAATATTTCCCAGAAGCGCGCCCCCCACTCCAGCGGACATAAAGGCAATGGCCCATGATGCTGCATACACAAACCGCGCGCTTACCCCGAGAGAGAGAGCGGCCGTCTCATCGTCTGCTGTTGCCTGCATGGAAAGACCCCAGCGGGTATATTTGAAGAAGGCAACAAAAACGAGAAAAAGAACTATAGCCAGCACAAAGGACCAGAAGTATACAGTTGAGATCTTCAAAAAAAATACGGTAAATGGCTTGAGAGAGAAGATGGCTGGCTCGAATACCCTTGTATCTGTCCCCCATATGAAACCAATCAATCCTTTAAAGAAAAAAGAGAGCCCCACAGTGACCATTATGATAGCCAGGATTGGCTCTCCGATAAGCCTATCCAGGAAGATTCTTTCTACCAGGATACCGAGGATAATTCCAATGATCAGGGTACATAAAATGCTCAAGACAAAGGGTACGCCCATAGCATAAAAGTAAAGTGTGGTATAAGCTCCGAAGAGGGTCAGCTCTCCCATGGCCAGGTTCAATACACCCGAACACTTGTAGATCAAAACCCAGCCCAGGGCAACCAGGGCATATATCCCTCCAACCATAATCCCTGTCGTTAAGGTCATGAAAAAGAGTTCCATATGTTACCCCCTTTGTTCAGTAAGCAGTAATACGCTCAATAAAGTATGAAAAATCATAAATCCTAATTTCTAAACTCTAAACAATCTCAAAATCCAAAATCACAATACCGAGACTTATTTGGTCTTCTCCAGTATAGAGCCAAAGAATTTTGTAAGTTCAGTTGCTTCCTGAATCAATAATTTCCTTTGTTTTTCAGCATCCTCGCGATTTACTTCAGTAAGTTTTAGCCAATATCCGCTTTCTTTAGCTTCTTTTCGGCAAATCTTGACCCGCATGGCAAAATCTTTCTTACTTAAGGCCTCATTCGCCTCAATATAATTTGATCCCACAGACCCGGAAGCCCGGACAAGTTGTTTTATTATCTCAATGTTAGCAATGGTCTTTGGAAGATTTTTAACAAACTTTATTACCTCCTCCGCAAACTTTAGAGTCCGGTCTTCTAAATCATACTGTTTTGAATTTCTAATTTCGGTCCTTTGGATTTGTTTAGTATTTCGGATTTAGAGTTTAGTATTTATAAGTCAATCCCCTTATCCCTTCTCTTTCTACTGCTTACTGCCTATTCCCTACTGCTTACTTATCAGACAGTGATTTCCTGTATTCGAAGGTCTGTCTTGATAGGCTGTATCCTTCCATCCTCATAGGTGATGGTCATATCTAAGTGGACCTTGTCTGAATCCTTATAAAGGGCCTCTACAATATCCTTATAGCGCTGTTCCATAAAGCCCCTTCTCAGCTTACTGGTCCTGGTCAATTCATCATCATCCGCATCAAATGCCTTAAAGAGGTTTACAAATTTCCTTATCCGGGCCGGTTCCGGAAGACCTCTATTGGCCTCCTCTATCTGTTTCTGGATGAGATCACAGACCTTTGGATCCTGGGAAAGTTCCGGATAACTCGTGTAGTTAATCTTATTCTCATCTGCCCACTTACCAACAACAGAATAGTCGATACACATCACGGCGGTTACATAGGGGAGCTTATCCCCGATAACCCAAGCATCCTGTACGTAGGGACTGAACTTAAGGCGGCTTTCCAGGTACTGAGGGGCAAAGGGCCTGCTGTCATTAAGGATCATAACATCCTTTGACCTGTCAAAAACAACCAGATGCCCATCGTCGTCAATAAAACCGGTGTCACCTGAGTAAAGCCATCCATCCCTTAATGTCTTCTCTGTTTCCTCCTCCATTTTATAGTAGCCTTGAAACACCGATGGGCTTTTGGAGAGAATTTCGCCGTCTTCTGTGATCTTCACCTCTGTTTCAGGAATAGGGGTTCCTACGGTGTCAAATTTTATATCTCCATCCCTGTGCGTAACAGATATTCCGGCTATCTCTGTCTGTCCGTATATCTGTTTTAGGTTTACTCCCAGGGCATGGAAAAAGCGAAAATGATCGGGCCCCATTGCAGCACCACCGGTATATGCATGGCGTAGGCGAGACATTCCAAGGTGGTCCTTGAGCTTCTTCTGCATCGTCACGTACGCAAAATAATTCAAGGCTTTCCAGTACCAGGCAATGGGTTTCTTTTCAAACTTGAGATCTGCCACATGATATCCTATCTTTGTGGCCAACTCATATGCCTTTCGCTTTATCCAAGTAGAGTCCAGATATTTTACCTGAACCTGCCGTGTCAGCCCCTCATAAAGCCTTGGGGCAGCAAACATGACATGAGGCCCAATCTCTCGAATATTATGCTGGGATGTTTCCGGTTCCTCCGGGAAATTAAGGGTATAACCGATCTGAAGGCCGCAGGATATGGACATCATCTGCTCGCCGATCCATGCAAAGGGAAGATAGGACACGAAGTCATCGGTATCATAACAGGGGTCAACCGCCATGAGATTTTGACCCATGCTCAGCATATTGTAGTGGGTTAAAAGGGCGCCTTTGGGAAGGGCGGTTGTACCAGATGTATAAAAAAGGAGGCAGATATCCTCGCCATGGCCTTCGTTTATGAGTTTCTCAAAGAGATCCGGTTCCTTTTCATCAAGCTCTTTGCCAAGCTCCTGGGTCTTCATTATGCTCTTTAGGAATTTCTGGTGGTAGCGTCTCATCCCCTTGGGGTCATCCCATATTATGTATTCTAATTTCGGGCAATCAGGCATAATGGAGAGCGCCTTATCAACCTCTTCCTGTGTCTCCCCTACGAAGAACCTGCTGTCGGAATGATCTACGATATATTTGACCTCATCCATCATACAATCCTGAAAAAGCCACACTGGTACGGCGCCAGCGCACATGGCAGCCATCTCCGCCCAGATCCCCTCAGGCCTGTTATCGCCGATCATGGCCACCTTGTCTCCCTTTTTTAGTCCGAGGCTTACCATTCCCAGACAGAGATATTTCACGTTATCAAGGTAGTCCTGCCAGGTCAAAGGCCGCCATATTCCAAACTCCTTCTCTCTCATGGCAACCTTTCCACTTCCATAGTGTTTGCATTGCCTGTAGAACAATTGGGGAATAGTTAGGTCTTGTGTTATCGTTATCTTCTCCTCACCCATTTTATCTCCTCGTTATGTAAAGATCTTCTTCACCCAAGTATGCCTTAACAACCTCAGGGTTTTCGCTCACCTCTTCCGGAAGCCCATCAGTAATCACATTTCCGAAATTAAGCACAAGAACCCTGTGGGAGATGTCCATTACCACCCCCATATCGTGCTCCACCAATACACAGGTTACCTTCCAGAGTTTCTCTTCATTGATGTCCAAGATAAACCTGGCCATGTCCTCAACTTCTTCTAAGTTCAATCCTGCCATAGGTTCATCCAAAAGGATCACCTCTGGCCTGAGTGCTAAGGCCCTTCCAAGCTCAACTCTTTTCTGAAGTCCATAAGGAAGCATATGGGCCACCTGATCCCGGATACTCTCAATCTCCAGTAGATCGATAATCTCCTCCTCAATAAATTCTCGGTCTTCTATCTCCTCTTTTTTTGTCTTACCTGCGTAGACGGAGCCGCTGAGGATGCCAGATTTGAGATGGATATGGGAACCCATCCTGATATTATCAAGCACAGTCATCCCTCCATACAACTCTAGCTTTTGGAAGGTTCTGCCAATTCCCCGCTCAGCCCTCTTATGAGGAGAGAGGCGGTTGATTCTCTCTCCTTTATAGTAAATATTTCCCTTCTGGGGGTGATAAAGACCATTAATGCAGTTCATCATCACTGTCTTACCGGCACCATTCGGCCCAATAATCGAGTGTATTTCGCCCTTTCTCACCTCTAAATCAACACCGTTCAAGGCCTGCACCTTTCCAAAGGCCATTTGTATATTCTCAAGTTTCAGAATAACATCCCCTTCGTTCACTTCACCTCGGTTATTCATGTCTATTAAGCCTCCACATTAAGCTTCCTGAATTTGAAAGGATTCGTGAGTTAATAGAGAAAGAGGTCGCAGATAGATTTGTGCCTCCCTTTGAAGCTTCCACAGTGAGCCCCCAGGATTAGGGTATCTAGATAAGCTAACGTAATGATCAAAAAAGCCTCTCTGTGCTGTTCACATGAGAGGCTTTGATAAATTCTCTGCAAATTTGTTTTTCAAAAAGAGATATAAAGAGTTGTCAGAAGGGTGGGTAAATAACAGCATATTTATTGGGCCAAGTAGGTGTTCTTATTATTAGCCTTTGAATGTGGCATTTACCTATTTATTTGCGTTTTGTCAACTACTTTCTCTAAAAAAAAATGTGTAAAAACAGTAATAGTTACAGATGGTTATAATTTAGCTCTCTAATAGCTACGGGGTAGCTATCCATTAGTTCTTATGACACCTTTGAGACAGAGAGCATAAGTGAAATGTCGAAAGGTTAATAACGGTCTGAGAGAATCTGGGGCATGATGTTCTCTTGACACTGGCGCAAAAAATAGTCATCGGTCATTCCAGCGATAAAATCGCGAGCAATCATGGCAGGAGGAGTATTATCCCGATATTCAGGAGACATCCCATCTAAGAACTCTCTAAAAATAACCGAATTATCCTGTCCAGATTGTAGGTCCTGGTAATACTTTTCAAAGAGCAATCCAAACATCAATCCTAACTTGTGCGTTTGATTCTTGGCGCTCGGGTGTGTATATATATACTCCTGATTAAAATCCTTAAGCTTCTTTAGGGCATCTGCTACCTCACGGCTAAAGGTAACATAGGGTTTTTCCAGACTCTTAGAGATCAGATCCTCAACCAAGTTGTACACGATCGTTCCGTTTGTTTCTCCCAATCTGCGAGAGCAATCTGCTGGAATATCCTTCCGTGTTATCAATCCCAGCCTTATTGCATCCTCAATATCTCTGCCAACATAGCTAATGGTGTCTGCCATCCTCACAACGCATCCCTCTAGTGTCATTGGCAAGACGGGAAATTCTGGATCCTCTGTTAGCTTTTGGATTTCTTTTTCCAATCGGGTAAAGTCCTTATCCCTATCAGGGTATAAATCGGGATTATGAACCTCCCCATTATGAGTGAGCATCCCATCCAAAACCTGAAGAGAAAGGTTCCAACCGCGTCCTTTTCTTTCTATTATCTCCAGAAAGCGTATGCCTTGAACATTGTGTAAGAAATTACCGAGTCCATATTCCTGAGACAAATTTGACAAAAACTTCTCACCATCATGCCCAAAAGGCGCATGACCGAGGTCATGACCGAGGGCAATGGCCTCAATGAGATCCTCATTAAGCCTGAGCAGATGGCCAATTGTCCGGCCAATCTTAGAAACCAACTGCACATGAAGGACGCGATGGGTAATGTGATCATTTCTAATAAGGTAGAACACCTGGGTCTTATCTATGTACCTGGTATAGGCGAGAGAGTGAAGAATCCGATCGCCATCAATAGAAAAGTTCTCCCTGTGGCCCTCTGCAATCTCCGGTTCGTTTCTTCGCCGGATAGCCTGACTGCTCAGGGTCGCATAATGGGAAAGCCTTTCTTTCTCCAGAAGACGAAGACGCTGTTTAACATCATTCAAAACCCTGCCCCTCGTAGTAGTGTCCTTTGCCACCAATGACAAACCTCCAGGTTAAGACTAGATCATTTTAATAAAAACTACTGTCTGGGGTCAACATAATTAGGGAATTGATCAAAGTGACAAATTCCTTTATAGGAATATCTTTATTTTCTATCCTAAGGCGCATGAAATAAGGTATTCTACGAGTGGGCAATGAACTGTGAGGCTGTGACTTGATCGCTGGCCTTGTTCTGTGAGAATGAACGAACTAGTAAGTTTATGTCACTAACAGGTAACTTTCAAATTGAACTTACATCCTACAGAAAAAAAGGTTCTCTTGACCATCCTCGAGCATGGAATGATTGACGGCGGAGAGAGGATTGTCACAGCTGTGTCTGGAGGGCCAGATTCTGTCTGCCTCTTGAAAATCCTTTTTAAACTTCGAGATGAGCTGAAGATCAGCCTCATTGTTGCCCATCTGGACCACGGGTTAAGACCACGGGAAGATGAAAAAGAAACCCAATTTGTTTCCAACTTGGCGAGCAGGCTCAATCTCGCCCTTGCTTATGAAAAGGCCAGCAATGTGACCAAAGCACCGGGGACCTCTGTTGAGGAAAAAGCCCGAGGAATCAGGTATCAGTTTTTTGAAAAAGTTCTTGCGGAGCATAACGCCCAAAAGGTGGCCCTCGGTCACAACATGAATGATCAGGCCGAAACAGTACTTATGCACCTTTTGAGAGGAAGTGGCCCAACGGGATTATCAGGAATACCTCCAGTTCGGGAAAATCGGTTTATAAGGCCCCTGATTCAGGTAACGAGGGATGAAATCCATGCGTACCTGAAGCAACAGGAAATACCTTTTATGGTAGACAGCTCAAATCTCGAAAAAAGGTATCTCAGAAACAAGATGCGCTTAGAACTTATGCCAGTTCTCTTAGCCTACCAACCCCGGCTTATCCAGCATCTGGGTGAACTCGCCTCTCTCTGTAGAGAAGAAAACCAATTTATGGAAGAAGAGGCACGCAAGGGTTTCGAGAGCGTGACCCTTGATTCCTCGAAAAATGCAATAGACCTTTCTATTGCCAGCCTTCAAGAGCTACCCTTCCCGCTTCAGTATCGCATTATCCGGCAGGCAATAAAACAGATTAAGGGAAATCTTCGGAGGATAGATATCGGACATATCAAGGCAATCATTGATCTTGCCAATAATGTGAAACCCCAACTCAAAACAAATCTTCCTGAAAAGCTCATAGTAGCAAAGATATATGAAAGGCTCAGATTTTCCTTAGGGACTGAAGTGGAAACCAGCGATTATGCGTACTGCATAGAGCAGATGGGGAGATTTCACCTTCATGAAATCAATCAAACAATTCTATTAGAGGAACAGCCAACAAAGGCTTTCTTGGGGTATTCTCCTTCGCCTCAAGAGGCATTCGTTGACCTTGACAGAATCGAATGGCCTCTCCTAATAAGAAACTTTCGAGCAGGAGACGAGTTTATGCCCCTCGGGCTTAATGGTTTTAGAAAGGTGAAAGATGTCTTTATTGACAATAAGATTCCATCTGATCAAAGAAAGAAGGTTCCTGTTCTCAAAAGTCGTGATGACATAGTGTGGGTGTGTGGCATTCAGATTGATCAGAGATACAGGGTTACCGAGGACACAAAAAGAATTTTAAGATGTAGAGTTGAATAAATTATGGTATATGTATATATTTCAAATAGGCATTTTTCATAATTCCGCTAATCTTAATCAATCTAGGCAAAGGAGAAAAATAGTTGAACGCATTTTCAAAAAACTTAACCCTTTGGCTGGTCATCAGCCTGATGTTGATCTTACTCTTTCAGATCTTCAAAAAGGAGACTACCCAGACGGGACAGTTAAGCTATAGTGAATTTCTGAATATGGTAGAACGAGGAGACGTTGGCCAAATCACTATTCAGGGCGATAAAATCTCCGGTATCACAAATCAGGGCCGACCTTTTAGAACCTTTGCGCCCAAGGATCTTGAACTCATAAAGATCTTACGCGATAAGGAGATAGAAATAACTGCCAAACCAGACGAAACGTCACCATGGTACATGACAGTCCTCGTATCCTGGTTCCCTATGATTCTTTTGATAGGAGTGTGGATTTTCTTTATGCGTCAGATGCAGGTGGGAGGCGGCAAGGCACTTTCATTTGGTAAAAGCCGCGCCCGACTCGTTAGTGATGATGGAAATAAGGTGACCTTTGAGGATGTGGCCGGCATTGATGAAGCCAAAGAAGAGCTTCAAGAAATCATAGAGTTTCTGAGAGACCCAAAGAAATTCACTCGCCTCGGAGGCAGAATCCCCAAGGGTGTACTTCTGGTAGGTGCCCCTGGAACGGGTAAAACTCTCTTGGCCAGGGCCATCGCAGGAGAGGCAGGGGTCCCCTTCCTTAGCATTAGTGGCTCCGATTTTGTGGAAATGTTCGTGGGTGTTGGTGCCTCAAGGGTGAGAGATCTCTTTGTCCAGGGAAAAAAGAACGCCCCGTGTATTATCTTCTTAGACGAGATTGATGCTGTTGGCCGACACCGGGGTGCTGGATTAGGAGGGGGTCACGATGAACGAGAACAGACGTTGAATCAGCTCTTGGTGGAAATGGATGGATTCGAATCCAATGAAGGGGTCATTCTTATTTCAGCCACCAACCGGCCGGATGTGCTGGACCCAGCATTATTGCGACCGGGGAGGTTTGACCGGCAGGTGGTTGTCCCGGTTCCCGATGTGAAGGGACGGGAGGCCATACTTAGAGTCCACACCCAAAAAACGAGGATGGCAGACGATATTAATCTTTCTGTAATTGCTAGGGGGACACCTGGCTTTACCGGCGCAGACATCGAGAATATGACCAATGAGGCAGCCTTGCTTGCAGCCAGGAGAAATAAAGACAAAATTGATATGTCAGACCTGGAAGATGCAAAAGATAAGGTTCTCATGGGTACCGAAAGAAAGAGCATGATCATAAGCGATGAAGAGAAGAAAACTACTGCATTTCATGAGGCAGGGCACACTTTGGTAGCCAAACTTCTTCCCGATGCCGATCCGATACATAAGGTGACCATTATTCCGAGAGGCAGGGCCCTCGGATTGACACAGCAGCTCCCTTTGGATGATAAACACACCTATACCAAGGATTACCTCATCACTAACATTTGCGTGCTAATGGGAGGAAGGATAGCTGAGGAAATTGCCTTACATACTCAGACGACTGGTGCAAGCAATGACATAGAGAGGGCCACGGAAATAGCAAGAAAGATGGTCTGCGAGTACGGTATGAGTGAGGAACTCGGCCCGTTAACCTTCGGCAAGAAAGAGGAAGAGATATTCTTGGGACGTGAGATCGCCCAACATAGAGATTATAGTGAAGAGACAGCCCAAAGAATTGATAAAGAGGTCAATAGTCTTGTAACCGAGAACTACCAAAAGACCCATAAGATGATCAGTGATAATCTTGATACCCTTGACAAGCTCGCCAAAGGGCTCCTGGAAAGAGAGACCTTAAACGGGCGTGAGATAGAAGAAATAATGGGCAATAAGAGAAAAAAGAGACAATCAAGAAAGCCAACCGCGAAAAAGAAAAGTGACTCGCCAGGTAGAAAAACCCAAAATCCTAAACTGGTTAGGACATCATCTCGATCTTGACTCAAAAACCTCTGTCATGGGCATACTGAATGTTACGCCTGATTCTTTTTTTGATGGAGGTATCCATTTCCGTTTAAATGACGCTGTGAAGAGTGGTTTAAGCATGGCCGTGGAGGGTGCTGATATCATTGATGTCGGAGGTGAATCAACAAGACCTTCTTCTGATCCCCTCCCCCTTGATCAAGAGCTCGGGAGGGTAATACCTGTCATCAAGGCCCTCAGCCGTGAAGTCAAAGTGCCCATAAGCATAGACACCTATAAAAGCGAGGTAGCCAGACAGGCCCTCGAGGCGGGCGCTACCATGGTGAACGATGTAAGTGCTCTGAGGTTTGATCCTGCTATGGGTCCTCTTGTTGCAGAGGCAGGTGTGCCCATTGTGTTGATGCACATGAAGGGAACGCCTAAGGATATGCAGGTAAAGCCAGCCTATAAGGATCTTCTTGGGGAGATAGCAGGATTCTTAAGCAGAGCTATAGAGCAGGCGGCTGGGATTGGCATCAAGAGAGAGCTCATCATCATTGATCCTGGTATTGGTTTTGGTAAGTCTTTTGATGATAATCTCAAGATAATAAAAGAATTGCATACATTCTCTTCTCTTGGACAACCAGTTCTGGTGGGTACCTCAAATAAGGCCTTCATAGGCCACGTTCTTGGTCTTCCATTGGAATCTCGGGAAACTGGTACTATGGCCACTATTGCTGCTGCTGTGATGAATGGAGCAGATATCGTAAGGGTCCACAATGTTAAGGCTGCTAGGGAAACAGTACGCATGATCGAGGCCATAGAATCTGGCAGTTCTCAGCCGAAAACCTGAATAAGCTTTCTTAGGGTTTGTTGTGTCTGTTGAGTTTCTTGTGTTTGTTGGGTTTACTGAGACTCTTGCATAACCGTAACCTGTAAATGTTACCCCAATTCTAAACTATTACACGTAGGCCGAGTTGTATTTAAGAGGCTATGCAAAGGTCTCAAGGGATTTATTATGCTCCTATGCATAGATGTGGGCAATACCAACATTGTCCTTGGTATCTTTCAAGATGATACCATGCTGGATCACTGGCGAATAAGAACAGAAAGAGATATGACCGGTGATGAATTGGGTCTATTAGTCAACAATCTGTTTATGCCAGCCAAGTTAGAGATGAGCAGTGTCGATGCTGTCATTATCTCCTGCGTTGTGCCACCCCTGTTGAGTGCCTTTAGAGAGTTTTGCCTCCGTTATTTTGGCCAGGAACCAATGATCGTGGGACCAGATATCAACACAGGAATGCCCATTGAATATGAACATCCAAAAGAGGTTGGGGCTGATAGGATAGTAAATGCAGTAGCTGCGTACCAGAAATACGGGACAGGGCTGATCATAGTGGATTTTGGTACAGCTACGACCTTTGATTACATATCCCCTGAAGGTGTTTATGAAGGGGGAGCCATTGCTCCAGGGATAACCATCTCCGCTGAGGCTCTTTTTCAAAAGGCCTCCAAGTTGCCTCGAGTTGAGATATTTGCCAAACCCAAAACCGTTATAGCGAAAGAAACCATCAGCAGCATGAATGCAGGTCTTATTTATGGATATGCTGGCCTGGTTGATGGAATAGTTAACCGGATAAAAAAAGAGGTAGGATCTGATACTACGGTTGTCGCAACAGGAGGTCTGGCCCCTTTAATTAAATCTGAGGCCACAACAATCGACTACGTCGAAGAGTTTTTGGCCCTTGAAGGACTTAAAACGATATTCGAGCTAAACGCACCTGCCCAGGCATAGATACCCATTACCCCATCCTAATCAGTTTGCGCAACGCTTCACGTTCTCTCCCTTCTCCCCCTTAGCGTTACTGGCTATTGCCCATAATCTTCAGAACCCCACGTTAGCGTGCCTACAGCCATGAGGCCCTCGGAATCCTCTGCAACTGGCCTGAAAGAATTCGATCATGTCTCTACTGTAGTCTAAGAGAACGTCTTTTAGAACAAAGGTAGGCGTGGACAGGTTCAGAGTTCACCGTTCAGGGTGACCTTTCTTTCGTTGACGTTGCTCGTAATCCAGCGGGTACTTAACTTACCCGCTCGTGCCTCAACACCGATTTCTTTCTTCAACCCTGCCCTGAACAGCCCCAATAACCTATCTTTGCATATATTCTCAGGTCTCGCATGGCAGTCGGGTTTACGGTGAATCCACAACCTCTGAACCGTGAACCCGTTAACCGCTACGAATAAAGATTGTGGAAAAATAGAAAATAAGGTAAAAAACCTTCGGCAAAAAGTGGGTACAGGTAATCCTATACAGCGATACCGAAGTCAGCTATGACAAGAGATCAATTCCCCTATTTTCAGTCGTGGTACACTGAGTATGTATCTCATTTCTATTCTCAGGAGCATGACCAGGAACGGCAGTGGGCCATCCAACTCAAAGATGAGCACTCCCAGAGGGTGCAAGAAGAGGTAACAGTGATCGGTCACAGACTAAATATGCCTGGGCAAGACATCGTGCTGGCCGAAGTGCTCGGTCTCTTTCATGATATTGGACGCTTCTACCAGTATCGAAAATATGGAACATTCAGAGATGATCTTTCAAAAAATCATGCTGAGCTTGGGGTAAGGGAGATTTCAGATACCCCTATTCTCAGTACGTTGTCGTACGAGGAAAAAGAGATCATAACGAAGGGCATCCTTTATCATAATCTCCACAAACTACCCGAGGATGAGGAGCCTCGGTGTCTCTTTTTTTGCAAATTACTCCGGGATGCGGACAAGCTGGATATCTGGAGAGTTGTAATAGACTACTATCAGAACGAACAAGATCATAATCCTCACGTGGCTCTGGAACTGGGTCTACTAGATACCCCCGGATATTCTCAAGAGATCTTGGATGACCTCTATTCGCGTCAGACATCAAGCGCAGGTTGCGTAAGAAATCTGAATGACTATAAGCTTCTACAGGTTGGCTGGGTATATGATATAAACTTCTCTCCAACGTTTCAGGAAATCAAAAACCGAGAATATCTACAAAAAATTGCTCGCAGACTCCCAGAAACACCAGAGTCGAAAAAGGTACTGGCAACGGCAGAGAAGTATGTTGCTTTACATGCCACGTAGGTGTCAACAGGCTGATGCCCAAACGTGGAAAGGTTTATGCGCTAAAAAGAAGGGATCGTGATTCTATGACTCTCATCTGCACTCTTGATAATCTGCCTGATAATATCAACAACCCTGTAGTCACTATTGGGAACTTCGACGGCGTTCACAAAGGGCATCAGACGCTTTTTAAAAAGGTTAGAGCCAGGGCAATGGATTTGCAGGGAACATCGGTAGTGATCACCTTTGAGCCCCATCCCATAAAGGTGATGTCACCCGAAAAACTGAGACCACTCATAACCATCTCGGAACAAAAAAAAGAGCTGGTAATGAGCCAAGGTATCGACATACTGCTTCTAATCAAGTTTACCTTAAAGTTTGCTGGGATCTCCGCCAGAGATTTTGTCAAAGATATCTTAGTGGATAAGATAGGGATCAAAGAGATAGTGGTCGGTTACGATTATGCCTTCGGTCATAGCAGAGAAGGTAATATCCAACTCCTGAGGGAAATGGGCCAAGAGTTCAAATTTACGGTCCATCAAGTCAGATCTGTCTACGCAGGAAAAACTCTGGTGTCCAGCACATCAATTCGTAACCTTATTGTAGAGGGCAGCGTATCTGAGGCAAATCGGTTGCTTGGAAGAAATTATCAGATTAGAGGAAAGGTTATCGAAGGCAGGAAGAGGGGTGAACCTCTCCTCGGTTACGCAACAGCCAACCTCAGACTGCCTGATGGACTAATACCTCGGGAAGGCGTATATATCGTTACTGTAGAGTTTGAGGGCAAGCTCTACCAAGGATTAACGAACATAGGCTACAATCCTACCTTCAAAGACAAAACGTTGTCGGTAGAGACCCACATTTTTGATTTTTCTGCCAATATAGTGAAGCAGAACATTAAGGTAAATTTCCTTTCGCGTTTGCGTGATGAAATAACCTTCACCACTGTCGAAGAGCTTTCCCAACAGATCAGTCGAGATATTGAACAGGCACGAGAATTTTTTCGCCGGCAAAAAAAGCAATAATACCTCCAGTTCTGTGTTCTGCCTCAAAGCGAACTGTTGCATTTGGATGTTTGTAATGAGAAACGTTCGAATGTTCAGCAAGGTTCTACATTTTCACATCGCCTGGAGCGAGCCCTAGATTTTTTAAAAAAAACGTTTTAGACCAAGCGAAAAGGGATTTGAGCAACAGCCCGTTAAGATCTTAGCTTCTATAGACTGCTAGATTGATTAACTAACAAGGACTAGATACAGTGAATCTTGTTATCGAGCTTATTCCGACAGCTTCTCACTGCATCGAGACCACAGCTAAAACAGAACACTGGAAAAGTGTAGATGAATATTTGAAAAAGGCAAATGAAGATAAGAGACTTGAGGAAAGAATAGAGCTCCTTAAAGCCTTCCTTGAGACGGCCGACTTTAGTATGCTGAGGCAGCAATCGGAAAAGCACATAATAGATGGAAAGCAGGTGACCTTCAAACTCTCTATGAAGTATGGGAAACCATGGTATGAAATGACCCTGGAGCATAGACCGTGAAATACGAATGAAAGAGAAAAAAATCTTGTAATTCACTGACTCAGGTGATATAGAGCAAAAAACTTTTTCGTGGGGATACCATGTTTGGACAAGCCTTTCAATCAATGGAGCACGGGTACCTTATTAATAGGAGGGACTTCTTAAAACTCTCCGGTATTCTTGGTCTTGGCCTGGCAACCAGCCCGATCGGGGTGGCCTCAGCCGAGGCGGTAAAGTTCAACAGAACACTGCACAAGGTATCAAAATCCCAAATAGGCATGGGAACCATAGTTTCGATGACTGTTCTTGACCCCTCAAGAGACCATGCAGAGGAAGCCATCGCCCTCGCCTTTCAAGAGATCGAACGGCTAACCAAGCAGATGAGCAGGTATGACCCTGATACACCTCTTGCTCACCTGAATCGCTACCAAGTGCTCGAAGAAGCTCCACCTGAACTCTTGTTTGTGATCAAGAAATCCATGTATTACCACCAAATAAGCGATGGTTTTTTTGATATCACGGTAAAACCACTCTTAGATGTCTTTGCCCAATCACGTAAGGGTCCGAAAACGGTTTTGCCAAATAAAGAAAAGATAGCCCAACTCTTAGGGCTGGTTGATGCCAGCCAAATTTTCCTTAGTGAAAAAAACATAACATTTATGAGAGATGGTATGGAAATCACTCTGGATGGCATCGCTAAAGGTTTTATTGTTGATAAGGCAGCTGAAAAGTTGAGGGAACAAGGGATACAACATGCTCTCTTAAACGCTGGTGGTGATATTCGGGCAATAGGTGACAAAGGAAATAATAGGCCTTGGAAAATAGCAATCGAAGACCCTTTGAAGAAAGGAAATTACCCCGATACGGTCCCTCTCACCAATAGCTCTATTGCCACCTCTGGCAACTACGAGGTATTCTTCGACCAAGAAATGGTCTTCCATCATATTATTAATCCCAAAACTGGATTATCACCGCTTATTAATGCTAGCGTGTCAGTAAAGGCCTCCACAGCCATGGAGGCTGATGCCCTTTCAACTACCCTTTTTGTCCTTGGCCCAACTCGAGCGATGCGACTAATAAATGCCCTGCCCCACTGTGAAGGACTCATAGTTACGAGGAATCTGAATAAAATCAAATCCAACGGATGGCAGGGAATCAGAATATCATAGCCTCTACCTCTTTTCGTAATTCCGACAAGGTAGCAGGATTGAGGGCTGAAATTGGGATTCCACCGATGCTTTTGGCAAGGTGAGGTATCTGAGCCCTATCAAGCCTATCGATCTTGTTTAAGACCAGAATAGTCGGTATCCTATTCAGCTCAAGCCTATTTAAGGTCTTTTTCACAGATGCTATCTGACCTTCTACCAAGGGACCACTGATATCCGTTACGTGGAGAAGAAGATCTGCCTCGTGAAGTTCCTCTAGCGTTGCAGCAAAGGCCTCCAAAAGATCCCCTGGCAAATCTCGAATAAACCCCACCGTATCAGTGAGGATAACCTCCCTGTCATTGAGCCTCAGGCGGCGACTCGTAGGATCGAGCGTAACAAAAAGCCTATCATCTACTCTCACCTGACTTTTGGTAAGCGCATTAAGCAGTGTTGATTTTCCTGCATTGGTATATCCAACAATTGAGATGACCGGGCAACCCCCGATCCTTCTTTTTTTTCTTCTCTCTTTCCTCTGTCCTTTGACCTTCTCTAGCTCGTTGTTCAAGAAGGTAATCCTATCCCTTACCCTTCTTCTATTAATCTCCAACTTGGTCTCTCCAGGACCCCGACCACCTATCCCACCGGTAAGTCTTGACATGGCCGTATTCTTGCTAATCAGTCTGGGCAGGAGATACCGTGATTGCGCCAGTTCTACCTGAATCTTTCCTTCCCTGGTGATTGCCCGTCTGGCAAATATATCCAAGATCAGCTGAGTTCTATCAATTATCTTCATTTCCGTGTAATCTGTCAGAACCCTGACCTGGGCAGGGGTTAGTTCACCGTCAAAAATTAGAAGATCAGCTCCCTTTTGAAGAGCGTAAACAACGAGCTCGCTCAGTTTTCCTTTGCCTAAGAGAAAACGAGAATCTGGCTCTGCCTTCCGCTGGATAAAAGAACCCACGATCAGAAGGTCACTGGTTGTGGCTAGTTCTTCTAATTCTATAAGCGATTCCTCAGCCTGCCTCTTGGAGGCCTTGGTCACACTGACAAGGACAGCTTTTTCCTTCCTTTCCATTCCGAGGTTCGTGCCTGTTTTGGAAAGCTCACTTTCAAGATCTCTGATAAAGTCCGAAAAATTGAAATGAAGCCTGCCAATATCAGCTACATGTTCCACAATCCACGGCTGCCCTGATTTATTGGTAGGAAGAAGATGGGCATAGTAAAGATCGGCCGGAATCGCTTGAGGATTAATGGTAATGCACAACATCAAATCCAGCTTGAGCAGAGCGAGATCCATGAGATCCTCATGACTCAATGGCTCTCCGTGCAGGTGAGTGTGGACACATCTTAGCCCTTTCAGCCTACCAGCACCAGACCTAAACCGAGTTAAATCAGGGATCAGGATGCTGTGATCATTGCCCACAACCACATACTCTACATCCCCCCTCCTTCCGATGAGGAGTGCCACTTGTCTCTTGATATCAGCGGAGATCTCCGCTAATCGGCGTGCAATCTCACGAGAGATGATTTCGCCCTTGGAAATACGTCGTGTATAGATGTTTTGAAGTCTTTTGAGATGGCTGGCCTTGAGACCACCAATTTTGCCATATACCTTGTTTATGGCTCTGCCTCAAGTTATTGGTAATGGATAAGAAAAGTGCGGTTTAAGAAATCACCCTTCTACCAATTCTTCCCGGTAGAAGTTATCGAATTTTGTATATTTCTCCCTGAAGGTCAGCTTGACAACGTCAGTAGGCCCATTTCTGTGTTTCGCAATAATAACCTCAGCCTTGCCCCTGTTTTCCTCCGTCCGGTTATACAGCTCTTCCCGATAAATAAACAGAATCAGATCTGCATCCTGTTCTATTGCGCCCGATTCCCTCAAATCTGCCAATATTGGTCTCTTATTTGGTCTGTCCTCAACCCTTCTGTTTAGCTGGGAAAGTGCCACAACAGGGATATTCAAATCCTTTGCAAGGGCCTTCAAAGACCTCGATATATCAGAAATCTCCTGCTGTCTCGATTCTACCGACTTCTTGCTCTGCATCAATTGAAGATAATCAATAACTACTAAAGATATGTTGTATTTCTTTCTTAATCTCCTGGCCTTAGCCTTCATCTCCAGCACTGACAACCCAGAGGTATCATCAACATAGATAGGTAGTTCGGAGAGTCTATTAGCCGCGTCTGTCAGCCGAACCCATTCATCATCCTGTAAGGACCCCCTCCTGAGTTTAGACGCATCAATCATTGCATCCAATCCCAAGAGCCTTATGCCAAGTTGGAGTTTTGACATCTCAAGGGAGAACAGAGCTACCCCTGCCTTCTCCTCAAGCGCAGCATAGTGTGCTATGTTTAAAGCGAGTGATGTCTTGCCCATGCTCGGCCTACCAGCAATAATAATAAAATCAGAAGGTTGAAGGCCGGAGGTAAGATTGTCAAAATCAGTAAATCCCGTTGAGATGCCGGTAATAAAATCACCCTTATGAGAAGTGGTTTCCAATTTCTTGAAACTCTCCTTTATCACTTCATTCAGCGAAAAAAAGTTTTGATCTATATTCCTCTCCGCTATCTCAAATATGGATTGCTCAGCTAAATCAAGGACTTCGTCAGTGTCATTAGTAAACTGGAAGCAGGATTCAGATATCCGGGCACAATGGCCGATTAAGCTTCTTCTTGTGGATAAATCTTTTACAATTTTGGCATGATGTATTATTCCAGCTGAGGTTGACGTTGCTTCTGCCAGTGAAGCCAAGTAATCTGTTCCTCCAACCTTATCCAGAGCTCCCCTTTCCTTCAACACCTGTGAAAGCGTAATCAGATCGACGGGATCATCTCTGTTATACAAGGTAAGCATCCCTTCAAATATTTGGGTGTGGGTCTCCTGGTAGAAATCCTCACCTGACAAAATATCCACAACCTGATTCAGCGCATCATTATTGATCAATATGCTACCCAATATAGTCTGTTCAGCCTCCAGGTTATGGGGAGGCACCTTATAAGTGAGATAACCAGGATCTTCTTTTTTCTTGGGCATATCCATTTTCTTATTTTTACGCCTTTTCTTCCTCTTGTTCAACGATTACTTTTATGGTGGCCATAACCTCTGGGTAGAGTCTGATTGCCACATCAAACTCACCAAGAGCCCTTATTGGTTCATCCAGGCTGATTTTTTTCCTGTCTACAACTACTCCCTCTTTCTCAAGCTCCTGAGCAATATCTCGAGTTGTCACAGAACCATAGAGCTTACCCTCCGCACCTGCCTTTTGCCTGATACCTACCGTTAGCTGTGAGATCTTTTCCTTGACCCTCTCTGCTTCCTCCTTATCTTTCATGCGTCTGGCCATTATCTTGTCTTTTCTCATCTCCAATGCCTTTAGGTTGGCATAAGTGGCCTCTGCAGCAATCCCCTTTGGAATAAGGTAATTTCTGGCATAGCCCCTTGCAACATCCACAGTATCACCTTCAAAACCAATAGATTCAAAATCTTGCTTCAGTATTATCCTCATATCCCTTCTCCCGTTAAATTCTCTGCTCCACTGATATACTCTTTCAAGTTCTTGCTGAAATTAGGCGAGCGGTACTTAAGTTTGACTCCTTGTTCGTTCAAAGCCACAGTATGGAAATTTTCTCCTGGAGAACTTTCTATCTTCTGCCCTGACAAGAGGTTATTCAACGGGGCAGGTTCCAATAAGAGAGGTGCACGATGAACAGCAGAAATTGAGGCATGGAACAGTATGGCAAAAAACAAAATGGAGGCTGCAAAAACAGAACGAGCAACTCCCCTAGCCCCCATATTCAGCTCTCTAAACCGAAACGTTATTTTTTAGTATTCTCGATGTTCTCTGGACCTAATTTTTGCATTAGTAAACGGTAAAAGGGCTATGTTTCTGGCCCTTTTTATAGCGACAGCCAGTATCCTTTGATGCTTGGCACAGTTGCCAGAAATTCTTCGTGGTATGATCTTTCCTCTTTCGCTCGTAAAAACCGCAAGAGGCTTGGGCTCTTTGTAGTCGATCTTTAAACTCGGATCAGCACAGAAACGGCAAGCCTTGTGCTTAACAAACATTCTTTTGCCCCCATGAAAAGCCATTATGCTTCTTCAGCCGATTCAATTTGCTTCTCTTCCACTTGATTTTCCTTGCTATCTTCCGTTTTCTCCTCCTCAACGATTAGCTCTGCTGGATCAACATCTTCATCAATTTTAACAGTTGAATACTTTAGGATCCGATCATCAAGTTTTAGATTCCTCTCCAACTCCCTAACCATCTCAGGGAGACCACAAAAATCAAGGAGGACATAGTGGCCCTTATCAAATCGCTTCACCTCATAAGCCATTTTCCTTTTTCCCCACTCATCAATTTTTATGATAGAGCCCTTTTGTTTCTTTATTAGATCTGAAAACTTGGCAACAACTTCTTTTAAAGCTTCATCATCGAGATTGGGATTGGCGATATAAATCGTTTCGTAACGTCGCATTGGAGAGAATGCCTTTTTTTAAAAGATGCTCAAAAATTTATGTCTTTTCTATCCCTGTTGCAAACCGTTGTCAACCCATTTTTTGAGAGCTAGGGGATATATCTCTCAATAAGGGCTTTCTTATGGATTTTTCCTGATCCACTCTTGCCAAACTCTGAAATATATTCAACACTTCTTGGTGCCCTGTAACAGGCAACTAACTGCCGTCTCTAAGAAAAAACAGAATCCTAAGTTATCATACAATATTGACAGGCTGTTGCCGAAATCCCTTTGCGCTTGGTCTAAAACGTTTTTTGATCCCGCCTATCTAGGCGGGACTCCAGGTGATGGCAGGCGGGCTTCCACAATGACAAAAATGGTGATGCCCGCCCTGGTGCGACGTGCCGAGAAAAACCTTGTGTCCCTCCAACATTTCCAAAGCAAGGGTTGTGCAAAGGTCTCAAGCCATCCGGATTGTATGCGGTAATCAATTCTTCACTTTCCCCTAAAAAGGGATAATGCTTATAGAGAATTAAGAGAAAAAAGACGACAGGCTTCTGTCTGTCACGGACAAGGCATTACAAAAAGTATCTATTCGGACCACACTGACAAATAGGGAAAAGACTAACAATTGCTACCGTAGCAAAAGTTAGGAACTGCTAGATTAATCAACGGCAAAAAATGGTATCAGATTGCCTCTCTAGGTCATTTTTTTAGAATAATATATCTGGTATGCCCCCTATGTCTAACGACCATGAGGATCTGTTTCTTTGATGCTGACTCTCGCATTATTCGTTTGTAGTCGTTCATATTTCCAACAGGCTCTCTTTCTATCTCCTGAATGAGATCACCTCTTTGTAATCCTGCCTCATACGCAGGGCTACCCCTTTTTATACCTGAGACCACTACTCCTTTCTCGCCCCTCAAAGACAATGATTCTGCAAGTTCAGGGGTGAGTTCTTGGACCGAGAGCCCAAAGCTCTCTTCAATCTCCGGGGTTTCGGTAGCGGCCATTCTAGTCTCCTCTTCGAGCTCCCCTACTGTAACTGTTAATCTCTTTTCTTTTCCCTTTCTGATTAAGATTATCTCTACCTTTTTGCCTACCGCTGTGTCCGCAACCATGGGCGGAAGACTGTTCATCTCTTTGACCTTTTTCCCATCAAAGCTAATTACGATATCTCCCCGCTTGAGGCCGCCTCTATCAGCAGGGCTGCCCTTGGTTACCTCACCGATGAGTGCGCCTTCCGCTTTTTTGAGACCGAATTTTTCCTGAATTGCAGGCGTAACTGTCTGAATGGTTACACCGAGCCAGCCCCTCACAACTTTCCCCTTCTCTTTTAACTGGGCCATAACCGATTTGGCAATGTTAATCGGGATAGCGAAACCTATCCCAATATTCCCCCCACCGTGGGTAAAGATCGCAGTATTGATTCCTATCACTTCTCCATCAAGGTTGAAGAGAGGTCCACCAGAGTTCCCAGGATTGATAGAGGCATCGGTCTGGATGAAATCATCATAGGGTCCCGCACCTATTACCCGTCCCTTTGCGCTCACAATGCCAGCAGTGACAGTGTGTCCCAGACCAAAAGGATTTCCTATGGCAACAACCCAATCACCTACTCTTAGTTTATCAGAATCCCCGAGTCTAGCGGCTGAGAGCGATTTATCAACCTCAATCTTTATGAGTGCAATATCTGTCTTGGGATCTCGGCCAATGAGCTTTGCCTTCTTTGGCTCGGATTTCTCCTCGGTAGAATGGGTAACCAGGATTTCATCTGCATCTGCTACTACATGATTATTGGTCAGAATAAAACCATCTTCGCTCACAACCACACCCGATCCCAGGCTCTTCTGTTTCAACTCTTCTTCAGGTATTTCACCAAAAAAACGCTTGAAAAATTCATCACCGAAAAAATCCCTAAATTCCCTGCCCCCAAAAGGGGAGAATCTCCTTATTCCTTTAATTGTTTTTGTGGTGCTAACATTAACGGCAACATGGCTCTGCTGATCTGCCAACTCTGCAAAACTGTCAGGAACACCCCTTTTTGCTGAGGCATCCTGGCCGAGCCCGAATGCTAAAACGAGGGCAATAGCCAAGCCCATAAGAATTTTTTTGTTTAGGTTAAGACGCTGGTTTTTCATTCCTGCGATACCTCCTTGTCTATAGTTTGTTTCTTACCCTTTTACAGATATGTTGACCAGGCATGATCACGTCATAGCCAAAAAGACCGGCAAAACGCCAGATCAGGTCATTAACTATTTCGTTATCGGCGAATACAAGCTTTCTCTTCATCGCTTGTGAAACTCAAATGGAGCCTCCAGAGCCAAGCAGGCTTGTCCATAGACTTGAACACCTTCATGCAATGGTTCTATACGCAATATGTTGCCCCCGTCATAGAGTTGAGTCTTAATGCGGGTGAGACAGCCATTGGCAAATTTCTGGGTGTTAACCTCCAAGAGCAGTTCATCGGAAGGACACACGATGCGAAATCCTCCGGGAGTGGTCTCAAGAGTGCAATGGCCCGGGTTTTCAGTAAGGCTATTTCGCTTAAACTCGAGAAGCAAAAGACCCTGCCTATCAAATAGACGAGCAGATATAGGAGGTATCGCCTCCTCTGGAAGCATAATATCCGCAAGGAAGTAAAAATCATCCTGGGAATGAGGATCGCCCACAAAAAAACCAGGGGAGAGCATATTGTTGACGAGATAGTTATGGTAGGCACTGATTAGACTTTCCCTGTGTTTTATCATGATCTGTCGAGACCTTACATCAAAGTCGTTTGCGCAGTTTCTCCACCAACAAAGTTAAAATGGAGTGGGCATCTCCTACCAGCCCCAAATCAGCTATTTCGAAAATGGGTGCCTGGGCGTCCTTGTTAATGGCAATGATGTTTTCGGACCCTTGAATTCCAGTAGTATACTGGAGTGCACCAGAGGTCCCAACGGTTATGAGCAGTCTAGGTTTCACACTTTTTCCGGTCTGCCCCAAGAGCCGGTCCTCCCCTGTCAAACCGGCATCCACAGCAGGGCGAGTGGCACCTACCTCACCTTGCAAGAGCTCCGCCAAATCAAAAAGTGACTGAAACTGCTCCCCCGAACCTATCCCTCGTCCCCCTACAATAACAACAGCAGCATTCTCGAGATAGCCCTTTTTGCTCTGTTCGGGACGGCTACACACAAGTTGCACCCGCTCGTCAGGGTGGATGTCTACTTCTGGATATATAATACGACCAACAGCCCGAGAATCATGGATTCGTTCCTCAAATACGCCCGGATGGACCGTTGCCATCTGGGGCCGATGGTTCTGTGTTATCACCTCCGCGAGGAGTTCCCCTCCAAAGGCAGGGGTAGTCTGCAGTAAGAGCTGCGTTTCAGCATCTACTTCCAAGGCTATACAATCAGTACTCAACCCTGTCTTGAGACGTTTGGCAAGTCTCGGGAAGAATTCTCTGCCAAATGAAGTAGCCCCCGCGAGAAAAACCTCTGGCCGGTAATCTTCCACCAACGCCGCCACAAGGCGGCTGTAGGTTTCAACCTGAAAATTCTTCAAGCTCGGATGATCAACCACCATAACCACATCCGCACCGTGTGCCACATATTCCATAGCGTACTGATGGACTTGCTCCCCCAGTACAACCACGGTTACCTCAGCACCAAGCCTTTGTGCCAGTGTCTTGGCCTTGGCAATAAGCTGCAGGGTAACCCGATTCTGGAAATAGTGTCGGTAATCACCAAAGACCCATATACCTTTGGAAGGACTATTCATTTCCACTTTCTTCATCCAGAATACTCAATGCCTCCAGTTTCCTTATGAGATGTTCTACCAGACTCTGAGGTGAGCCAGTCACAACCTCCCCCCGCCTCTTGGGGGTTGCCTTATGCAGTTTCCAGACCCGGGTGGCAGATCCACCAAGTCCTACCTCATCCAGTTTGAGATTAAGATCCTTTATTGCCCACCGTATGATCTCTCGATCCGAAAAGGCCCTCTCCAGATCTGCAAGCGGTATGTGGTGAGGGGAAGACAGATCTTGGGAAACAGTCAACAGGGCTGGTGTATTCACCCGAAAGGTATCCAGAAAGCCATCGTACAACCGCTTGACCACAAGAGAGTCGCCTTGCACATGGATCTCGTTAACGCCGCACACCTGTGGAAGATCTAACTCTTCTGCTATTTGAGGGCCCACGTGACCAGTATCGCTATCAATGGTCTGCCTGCCACAAAGCACCAGATCAGGAAATGGTTTCAGCATAGATATAGCTGTAGCGAGGACATGAGAAGTAGCCAACGTGTCAGCCCCGCCAAAAGCTGGATCTGTGAGCAGAATGGCTTGATCTGCTCCAAACGCTAAAGCCTCGCGCAAGGCTTCCTCGCTCTGAGGCGGACCCATGCTTAAGACAGTGATTCTCCCTCCATGCCTCTCACGGATGTCCACAGCAGCCTCTAAAGCCACACAATCGAGTGGGTTGATAATGCTTTCCACTCCATCTCGAATAATGGTCATACGGTGCTCGTCGATGCGAATATTCGGCACATCGGGCACCTGTTTAATGCATACTACTATGTCCATTGCAAAAAATTTCTATAGAAAATGCTGCTCATTCTCATCCATATCCTAAACTGCGTGCGATAACCAAACGCTGTATCTCTGAGGTACCTTCATAGATTTCACATGCCTTTGCATCCCGGTAAAATCGTTCAATGGGATAGGGTTTGGTATAGCCGTATCCACCATGGATCTGCAGGCCTATCCGGGTGGCATCCACAGCTACTTCGCTAGCATATAATTTAGCCATTGCTGCTTCCTTGGTGTGAGCAAGTCCTTGATCTTTCAGATAAGCCGAGCGGTACGTGAGCAGTCGAGCCCCTTCAACACGTGTTACCAAATTTACCAGATAGTTTTGTATTGCTCCAAACTCAGACAGGGGCTTCCCGAATTGATACCTTTCTTTGGCATACTTAAGTGAAACATCTAGAGATGCCTGGGCAATCCCCAAGGCCTGAGAAGCTATGCCTATTCGACCGTCTACAAGAGAGGATAGCGCAATCTTTAGCCCCTGCCCCTCCGCTCCCAAACGGTTTTCTACAGGTACACGGCAATCATTTAGGACGATGGGGCAGACCGGGTTTCCACGCATCCCCATGAGTTCCTCAGTTGGGCCCTTCTCAAGACCTTTTCTTTCTGATTCCACAATAAAAACAGAATACCTTTTTTGTTTGTCAGTTGTATTAGTGGCTGCAAAGATCAGGTTAACACTGGACATCCCTCCGTTGGTGACAAAAACCTTGTTCCCATTTAGAACATATCCGTTCTTATCCCTGATCGCAATGGTTCCGATGGAGGAGACATCAGAGCCGGCATTGGGTTCCGTAAGGCAGAAGGTACCGATTGCCTGCCCCTTAGCCATCGGCACTAAGAAAGTCTTTCGCTGATCTTCAGTTCCGAACTCGTAGATAGGGTTGGCTGAAACGCTGTTGTGAACAGAAATGCATAGCCCGATAGCCGCACAAGCCTTTGATATTTCTTCGATAACGATAGCATAACTCACCGCATCCAGACCTGCACCGCCATAGTGTGCAGGAATTTCCAGACCAAAATACTGGAGCTTCGCCATCTCCCGGATAATCTCAGATGGAAATGTCCCTGTTGCGTCCATCTCCACGGCAACAGGTGAGAGCCTCCCTTCAGCAAACTTCTTGACAGTTCGTCTGACAACCATCTGTTTCATGCTGGGTTCTAGATGCATTGACCCATACCCCTTAACGAAAGGAAACCATTCTACCCTTTCGCCTCTATTGTCTCTTCTTTTCCGATAAGCTTCTAAACGAAGTTGTCGACGATTGCTTTTTTTTGATGTCCCACAACGCCTATTCTTGTCTTACTCCTTTTAGCAGAGGATAATGAACCTGACGAGCAACCCTCTCTACACTGAACACCAAAATCAAACAGCTTCTGAATAAAACAAACCCGTTATCAGGTAGGCCTGATAACGGGTTTTGTAAGTCTATTAAAAGCATCATGTCATTATCAGGCCCGGTAGTTTTCGGTTACCTGCCAAAAGGAATGACAACAGGGAAATTATACCTATCCCTGTTGTCCCGATAATGCCTATAATGTTTTGATACACCAGATTCATCTTTTCAAAGTTTATAACGATATACTTCTATAAACAAAGAAAAATTTTCTGTCAACATATTTTCACTTTCTTGCACGGCAACATCAAAGCCGGAGAGGGTACCGGTGTCTCCTTTCAGGCAGGCCTTGTTGAATATAATGCGTCATCAATGGGTGCTCTCTTTGCCACCCTTTCTTGACTCTTGAGTATGCGCTCTGTTTTCGGCAATTGGTATTCTACAGGGTAGGCCTAAAACAGCACATACACCTTTGCCGACTGATCCCCTACATGGAAGCAGGACAGAAAGGCCGGTCAGGGGGTACACCTCAGGTAGCGATCTGGGCCTGCCTCAGTGCCAGGAGTGCCGCACCCAGAGCCCCCACAATTTGTGGTTCCGTATGCACGTGGATGGGCTGTTCCAGCCTTTCCTCAAGGAGCGATACCACCCCTCTGTTTTTAGCTACACCTCCGCTCATGGTTACCGCGCCCCGTATCCCGAGGATCTTCACCATACTCCACATACGGTTTACGATTGATCGGTGTAACCCACGGATAATTTCCTCCGTGGGGTGGTTCTGTGCTACCAGAGAGACCACCTCGCTCTCGGCGAACACAGTACAAACACTGCTGATCTGCACCTCCTGACTCGCCTGGAGTGACAAATCGCCCAACTCATCCAAAGAAACCTGGAGTTTTCCTGCCATAACCTCCAGAAAACGACCCGTACCTGCTGCGCACTTGTCGTTCATGGTGAAATCCAGTACCTTACCCCCATCGCCAACCCGGATTACCTTCGAGTCCTGACCGCCAATATCGATAACCGTCTCGGTGTCAGGATAGAGATAATATGCCCCCAGGGCATGACAGGAAATTTCGGTAACCTTTTTCTCCGCAAAGGGTACCGAGATCCTCCCATAGCCAGTGGCTACTGTGCTTGCTATCTTTGCCCTATCTATGTTCGCCATAACCAGGGCCTTCTCCAGTGTCTCTTCTGCTGCTTCTGTACTGTTTGCCCCAGTCTGCACGATACTGTATCCGACAATTTCTCTGCGGACATCAAGGATCACCGCATTGGTGCTCAGGGCTCCTACGTCAATACCAAGAAAATACTTCACTTTTTCTCCTAACCATCCAAGGCTTCAAAGAAGGCCTCCAGGCGGGTTCGAGTTTGCTCCTCTGAAAATACCCGAGAGTCGGCAATGTCTGCCTCAATGACCACTGAAGGCACCCCCAGCCGGTCCATGAGAAGACGCTTGATGTCATACTGCCCTACCGAGTAAGGCTTGCAGCTTCTCGCTGAATGAATAACCAGACCGTCCACCCCATACTCCTTGACGAGTCGTTCCATGAGTTCTAACCGGTGATTGAGGTTGTTGTTGAGGATCACGAGGCTATAAGCCTTTGCCAAGGAATCAAAGGGATGGTTCATATCCAGATAGGAAATAGTTTCGGCCCAGGCGTTGGTATAAGTGGCAGCGACAAAGTTCATGCCGCGCTCAGCGAAAAGATTTGAGAGATCTCGCACCTTGTACCAGATGGCGATATTGTCCCACATCAGCCGTTTCCGTTCATCCGTGATGGCCCCAATGCCTTTTTTCACCCGATCATTCAGCTCGTTCAGGAGGACGCGGTAATAATTCAGGGCCACAGGCAGCCCGCGCAGCGATACGATAGGGGCGAGGTGGCCGAATGCATCGAAGATTGTCATGGGGGCAGGCCGCGCCTTCATAGTTGCAAGGACCTCTCCCCAGGTCAGACAAGCCTCTTTAGCAAGGCGGATTACGTCCTGGAACCGTTGGTAGTTGAACTCTTTTCCAGAAACCTCCTCCAGTACGGGGATCATCTCTTCGAACTGCCCCACCATGTATGATATATCGCTGTCGGTGATGTCTTTAAAGTTGTAAGGCGTGTCAAAGAGGACAAGTGGCACTTTCCAGTGGTGCGCTAGTACCTTGTACCAGTAAACTACGGTCTGGCAAATGTTGTTTGAAGCAAATAAAAGGTCGGGCTTGGGCAGCTTACCAACAGGAGTCCTGCCAGAGAAGCAGACTCCCAGGTCTATGCGGGCATAGGAGCAGAGGTCTTGGCTATAGCCCTTCTCCTCCGCGACCTCGCATAGCTCAGAACCCACCTTTTGTGCTCCGCACAGGGCGCCGTGGTTCTCAGGATAGAACGTATAAAACTCAAAAGCCCTCAACAACTCTACAGGGGCACCACTGGTTACCCAGGCAACAGGCCTGGCGCCCTCGGCATAACGTGAGAGGAGGTAGTGCCTGGTCATGATCTCTTTCAGCCGCCCCATGCTTGTGAGCGGAGGGCCGAAGTAAGTGTCAAGCTTTTTAGGACGCCTTTTCTTAGTTCTCTGAGAGAAACGCATGAGCGCTGGTAGACTCAGATCCTTCATGAACTGATACCGCAGATTCTTCACTAAATACACGAGTATCCTCTAGCTGATCATCTCAACAAAGGCCTCAACCCGGGTAGCCAGTTGGCCACTCAAGTTCTGGTTTAGCTCGCAGTCGATGAGTAGGGTAGCCACTCCTCTCTTCCTTAGTTCCCCTGTCAATTGGGGCACGTCAAACAGCTCTGGCTCACAAAACTTCACCATACAAAAGATTACACCCTTTGCGTTGCTCTGCTCAACTTTAGCAAGAAGGTCGTTCACTCGCTCGCTGACTGATGAGTCCTTGGTAGTACATGGAGGCATAGCAAAGTAGCTCTCTGTCAGGGCCTCAAAGGGGTCGTCTGCCCTACTTGGCGGCACCAGAAGTCGTCTGCTGCAGTTGAGCAGATCATCATGTACTATCCGCACTCCCAGCTCGTCCAGAAGGATCAGAATCTCTTTCGGATTTGGCAATACTCCACTAAGGATCACGTGCGGTCCTCCGTGAGCACTGCCCTTTGCCGCGGCCAAAAGCTCCCCCAGCAAGCGGAGAAAATCATCAGGAGACAGATATTCACCCCTGCGCACGACCCTGTAGAAATCGGCATTAGAGGCTTCCAGTTCTCCCTGTACCCTCAAATCATAGAGTTGTTTGAGGACACGAGCCACCTCCTGTCCTTGCTGTACACGATGCTTTAGCTGGGAGCTGTCCAGTGGACCAAGCTGCTTTTCCAGCCGTGAGACCAATCCTTTCAATTGCTCCAAGTAGTAAACACGACATGAATCCTGATATGGACTCTTCGGGTGGTAGAAAAAGTAGCAAGGTTTTTTCACTCCGAGATAGTCGTAAACAATGGAGCTCAGATTCTGGATCGAGTCGCATGTATGGGGAAACAGGAAGCCATCCAGGCCCTCGCACTTGCCCTGCAAGATAAGCTCTAGCCCCAACCTGACCACCGAGCAGATATGAGGCTGGAGGTGCGCGTTAGCGTGAATCACTTCTAGGGGCGGATCCCAGATCTCCACAGGCAGCACATTCATAGCCCATAAGATCTCCCTCGGGTATTGTGCTGGAAATATTCCGAAAAGTTTTTTTCCTTTTTCCTTCTTTTCTTTATCTATGTATTCCCCACGTTTTGACAATTCATCCCCTGCAAAGTTCCTGATCCACTTTCAATCCCCCTTCTCTGAGATACTCCTTGACCTCTCTGGTGCTCAAGATACAGTAGTAGAAAACAGAGGCACTCCATCTCAATCTAGGCCTGCAACAACCCAGTAAAAAGGAAGCCCTCCTGTCTTCCCCATAACAAAATGGTAAGCCCCGCCATGCACTTTACCCATACCACAGATATCTTGAAAAGAGAATTCTTACCCTCTCCTCACATATCTTTTTAGTAATACCTCAAAACCCCCTGACTCTAGATCACGCACCGCACAGGAGCTAACGTAAACACGCAATCAACAATAACCGTGCTCGTGCTCTGTCTATTGATTTAGATCTGAAACACGGACTGCGCTTCTTTGGAAAAAATAGGTACTCTACCCTATAAGAATAGGGAACTGGCTCAAAATAGGGTGAATCCCATGCAAAAATGAGTGTGATTTTTTTATTTTTGGGTAAAACACCTGATTGAATTTTAGTTTTGAACCTAATAATCTAGTTCTACAAAATATCAATGGTGAAAAACCCTTTGTAGGTGCCACTACATAGTTACCCCCCAAGCGCTTCAAGCCGCCGACAACCTCGCTGGGCCAAGTAAGGGGCGGCTGAAGCGCAACCCCTTCTGTATTGTCACTATCCCAAATATCTGCACTAGAAGAACTCTAATCCCCAGCACTTACCTCAACAAGAGACAAGATTCCACGTGACAGTTACCGTCGTCTGTGCTTTTTCAACCTACGAAATAAATGGAGAGGCCTCGCGTAGGAGGATGGGTAAAGCTATATTTTGCTCTTTAAAGACTTTACCTTGCTCTCGATGCGTCCAGAGCCACCCCTTCTGTAATCGCCAGTGATAGTCATATACACTCGATCGCAGTCTTTCTTAAGGTCCTGCAGGCAGCGGCCGACCAGTGTAATGACTTCGTCCCACTCCCCCTCAATACTCGTGCCCATAGGGCCAAGTTTGGACTTCAAACCACTTTTCCGAATGATTCTTACTGCCCTTGCAACATAGGGGCTCACGCTTTTGCCTTTGTCTAAAAGGAGAATTGAGAAATGGATGAGTACGCTCATACAATCTCCTTTCTTGTACTCGTGTTTCAGAATCTCTGATCATAAGCTTCTAAAATATCCTGAAAAAAAATACTAAAAAAATCGACAAGAAACCAATTGCTATTACTTCTTACAAAAAACTGATCTCCTTTTTTCCGCTTAGCCTTCCCCGGCGTAACCATTCAAGGGTAAGCAAGATTCCTGCCTACTCCGGAAGCTACGACGTATCCTCTCCAAGAACAGAAAAACTGAAAGGGAACAAAACGAAAGAATTCAAAAAACATAGCTTTTTGAAGAAAATGAAAGTTTGGCAATATGGATAAAATCTCTTCCTTTATCGAAAAGAAGCACAACTGTTTGAATTCAAAGTTAATTTCTCAAGCCTCTTATTTCTATATCCAGTAAAGATTTGAAGGGGCTACTGAGCATTCTCTACATAAAATCAATATGTTACGTCTGTCGAAAACACAGACAAGGGCTAAAATAATTTTTGAAATAATCGCCTTTGACAGACATCTCTGTTTTTTCTTACATAGATTGGGCACTCCCTATATGTAAACATCGCCTTGAATTGAGAGTAAGGCTATGGAAACTGCTTTGAATGGCGCAAGACAATTCCTCAAAGAAGAAATGGCGGAGGAGTTGCTGCAGCAGAATGAAGAAAAGTACCGAACTCTTGTTGAGGAGGGTTTCGACGGCATATTTATCCAAAAAGGCCCTAAAATTATCTTTGCCAACAAGCGAGTCCATGAATTACTCGGCTATGAGCGGGGGGAACTGCAAGGGATTGATCATCGGCTGCTCTACCATCCTGACTTTCAAAATCTTATCCTAGAAAACGTGAAGGCTTGCGCGCGCGGTGCCCATATCCTTTCACAACTGGAGGTCAAGCTGCGCCGCAAAAATGGATCGTACTGTGATGTGGAGATTAGCGCCCGGTCCATTGCTTTCAACGGCGTGTCTTGGATACAAGTATGGGTCAGAGACATTACGGAACGCAGGCGGGTGGACAAAGAAAAGCAAAACCTTGAAGTCCAGATCTACCAGGAACAAAAGATGCAAGCAATCGGCACTCTTGCAGGTGGCATCGCCCATTGCTTTAACAATTTACTTATGGGCATCCAAGGAAATGCTTCATTGGTGCTTCTTGGCATTGACTCCACTCATCCCCATTATGAAAAACTTAAACATATTGAGCAACAGGTTAAAAGTGGAGCGGATTTGACCAAACAACTCTTAGGCTTCGCGAGAGGTGGAAAATACGATGTAAGGCGCACCAATCTTAACGAGCTCATAGAAAAGTCTTCACATATCTTTGGCCGCACAAAGCAGGAGATTCAAATACATAAAAAATTTGAAAAAGATATCTGGCCGGTAGAGGTAGACCAGGGGCAGATTGAACAGGTATTTTTAAACCTTTACGTTAATGCCTGGCAGGCCGTTCCTGAGGGAGGCGACTTATATCTTGAGTCCGAAAACGTCACCCTTGACGAGAGCTATGTAAAACCCTATGACCTGGAACCGGGAAGGTTTGTGAAAATATCTGTGAGGGATAATGGAATTGGCATAGATGAGATTACTCAGCAACGGATATTCGAGCCATTCTTTACCACCAAAGAAATGGGCAGAGCGAAAGGATTAGGTCTTGCCGCCGCATACGGAATCATCAAAAATCATAGTGGGATCATAAACGTCTCCAGCAAGAAAGGTGAAGGAACTGCCTTTAACATTTTTCTGCCGGTACCAAAAGGAGAAGCCCTAAGAGGGGAAGGATCGCCTGGACAGAGTCTGAAGGAGCGAGAGACAATTCTTTTTGTACATGGTGAGGATATGATTGCTGAGGTGGGCAGCAAGATGCTGAAAAAACTGGGTTATGAGGTGCTCAGTGCGAGGTGGGGAGAAGAGGCCGTTAGACTTTATCAAGAAAATAAGGACAAGATCGATATGGTGCTCCTTGACATAGTTACGCCCGATCTCCGGGAAACAGGAGCAGCCTATCACCGAATAAGGGAGAGTAACCCTGGCATAAAGGTTCTTTTTGCAAGTGGTAATGGCATCGATGACCAGGCGGCTGAAATGCTTGACCATCGGTGCAATGGTTTTATCCAGAAGCCTTTTACCTTAGACCAATTATCCCAAAAAATCAGGGAAATCTTGGATAAGCATTAGTAATCGAATAGGGAGTCACATTTCGAGGCCTTTGCATAATACTTGTCCTGAAAAACTCAGCTTCTCCTTCCTTACCTGGGGACAGGGGGGCTTTTTCTTTTTATGGCCTTCCCCATAGCCCCTTCCCTTAATATTCGGCATATGTTAGCCCTGCCAGAATTGACTGGTCATTGAGCCTTGCTTCGACATCCACGCCAAAAAAATCGGCGACCGGTTTGAGGACCTCGGGGTTTTTCTTCCACACGGTGTGGCCTGCGTTTAAGACTACGTCGAGGCCCTTTTTGGTCATCTTGCCTAGTGGTTGGCGACATGGACCAACAGGCATACCAAGGATCGCCATAAGAGTCTTTGTGGCGAGAGGGTTTCTCGCGCGACAAAGCACTGTGCCATAAGGGCTATCCTCTTCGGTTTTCACAGTCACAATCCCAAAAAGGGGTGTCAAGGCATCCATGAGTTTTTCTGCTTCGCCCCGTTGCCCTTCATTGAGAAGCCTAGTCATTTCCTGCACTGCCTTGGGGACAATGTTTGAGGCCACTGAGATAACCCCCTTTGCCTTAATGAGCGTATCTGTCATCATAGAAAAGGTTTTGTCATCATCCCCGGACAGTATCGCAAAGTCCTCCCCGCAGCACTCCCTTGTCCTTCTCATATTTTCGATGCTCCCTGTAGCTTCTTTAACCGCAGATATATTGGCGAACTGCTTATGAAGTATGGCAAGGTCCTCAGGGAGAAGCTGCGTCCCCGTTCTGCCGGGAATCACATAGGGGATAAATTGAATCTGGGGAAACCTTTCAGCCACAGGGGCAACGTATTCCCTGCGGATTTCAAGGGAACTCGGTCCATTATAGTAAGGGTCAACTAGTAGTGCAGCGTCAGCTCCCAATTGGACCGCATACGCCGTGCTTTCCATTGTTTCCTGGGTGCTGTTACTCCCGGTCCCTGCAATGCTCTGACACCTCCCCTTGCATTTTTCGGCAACCACCTGGGTTACCTTGTTATGTTCTTCCCAGGTTAGTGTCGGGCTTTCTCCTGTCGTACCCACAGCGAGTATTCCGCTCACACCACCTGAGATCTGAAATTCCACCAATCTTCTCAGTCCTTCGTAGTCTACCTCATTGCCCTTGAACGGCGTCGCCAAAGCCGTATAACACCCACTAAACATCTCATTCCCTCCTTCTTAAATATTCCGGGTCCAAATAAAAAAGCAGTTGGAGCACGCTCCAACTGCAAACCAACCAAGAGAGCGCTCCACGGAAAACCGTGACAGTACTACGGATCTTCTCCACAGTCCCAGCCCACTTTCGTAACAGGCCAATAGCGGACTTCGGCGGCACACCCTTTCACCGCAAGATCAAGGTCGGGGCCTGCTCCCCTTTCCTGCGGCTAATGTTGAGTACCGCGCCTCAACTCTGGCTCTAGACCACCCTAAAAGATGCAATATCAGGTGTCAAGAAAAAAGCGACCCATTCTCCCCGCTTCATTCCCCTGACTTTTTTGGTTACCCAATATTCCGACTGCTTTGCTCAACGTCAAAACTTGCGTGTCCGTAGTTGTTACAACAATTAAAGCTTAGCGAACCTTGAGATAAAACCCCCTTAGCCTGAGTTTCCAGACTTTGGGATTTTGGCACGGTGTCTTTCACTATAGAAGGATATGATAATCGTACGGCAACAATGCAAATTTTTCCTTGAAGCCGGGAGAGATTAAGTCTATATAAGAATCTTTCATTCCAGAAACCGATGCGTGTGGAGGGTATTATGTTGCGAATTGGCTTTGTCGGGTGGCGAGGCATGGTTGGTTCCGTTCTCCTGAGCCGGATGCAAGAAGAGCGGGACTTTAAGGGATTTGAGCCGGTCTTTTTTACGACCTCTAACATCGGAGGGAAAGGCCCCGGGGTTGGACTTGACATTCCTCCATTGGCGGACGCCTATGACATCGAGCCTCTTTGTTCAATGGATATTGTCCTTACCTGTCAGGGCGGCGATTATACCAAAAAGGTATACCCCGAAGTGCGCAAGAAGGGGTGGAACGGCTATTGGATAGACTCGTCCTCTGCCCTCCGCATGAATGATGAATCCATTATCGTGCTGGATCCCGTCAACCGGTCCGTGATCGATTCTGGTCTGGCGTCTGGAATCAAACTCTATATAGGTGGCAATTGCACGGTGACTCTTATGCTCATGGCCCTTTCGGGCCTTTTCGCCTCGGGTCATATCGAATGGATCTCTACCATGACCTACCAGGCTGCATCAGGAGCAGGCGCCAAACACATGAAAGAGCTTATCGCGCAGATGGCAGTTCTGGGAAAAGCTTCACAACCACTACTCAATGACCCGGGGTCTACCGCCATTGCCATAGATGAGGTTGTCACGGCAAAATTGAGAAGCACAGGTTTCCCCGTCGAGAACTTCCTGGCTCCCCTGGCAGGGAGTTTGATTCCATGGATCGACTCACCAATGGAGTCAGGGCAGACAAGGGAAGAATGGAAGGGCTCTGTGGAGACCAACAAAATCCTGCAAACAGGTGAAATGATCCCCGTCGATGGTGTGTGCGTTCGCGTGAGTGCCATGCGATGCCACAGCCAGGGCCTGACCATTAAACTGAAAAAAGAACTCCCGATCGACGAGGTGTCTGATCTCATTCAAACCGGGAACCAGTGGGTCAGATTGGTACCGAATGATAGAGATTCCACCCTTCAGTCCCTGACCCCGGCAGCAGTAAACGGCATGCTGACCGTTCCCATAGGCAGATTGCGAAAGATGTTGATGGGGCCCGAATATGTGGCTGCATTCACCGTAGGAGACCAGCTTCTCTGGGGCGCCGCAGAACCCCTACGGAGAATACTGAGGATAATCATCGAACATCTCTCATAAGGGAGTATGGAGTGGTTACGCCTATTTTCGGCCCTGCAAACCAGTTCACCGAATCACCCCTTCCGCTTTCAGATTGTGGATTTCCCCCTCCGAATAACCGATCCGTCGCATGATCACATCGGTATGCTCCCCTAGAGCTGGCGCCTTGGTTTGTGTTCCGGCCCGTGCCGCACTGAAGTGCACCGGATAACCGGGGATCTTCAACGTGCCGTAGGTTGGATGCTCGAAGTCGACAAGGTACTTGTTGATCAGAGCCTGAGGATCTTTGAACACCTCTCGTGAACCCTGCACCGGGCAGAACATGAGCCCCTTCGCCTCCAATAAGTTTAACCATTCATCTCGCGTTTTGGTTGCAAAAACCTCATCGAAAAGCTCTATCAGTTCCTGACAGTGCCCTCTACGGCCGGCGTCGTCTTGAAAGCGTGAATCGCTTAACAAAGCGGTCTGCTCTGTGGCCTCACAGAAACCGGGCCAGTATTTCTCCTCGGGATGGTGGGCCCCTATGAGCCATTTCCCATCCTTGCAGCAGAAGCGATTGCGCAAAGGGGAGTTCTGGAAACGGCCCGACTCCGCAGCGGGATCAATCGATAAGCTTCCGATCATCATCATGTTAATATACATCAGCCATAATCCTGTACTGTAAAGAGACAAATGCACCTCCTGGCCAATACCGCGCCGTTCCCTAAAAAACAGGGCCGTCAGTATCGCATGGCTTGCGGCAATGGCAGTAGCCTGATCCAAAACAGCAAGGTTCACAAGAGCTGGTTCCTTGACCCCCGTTGCAAACATCATCCCCGATCGCGCCTGCCCCATGGGATCATAGGCCCCTTGATCACTCACAGGGCCTTGGGGGCCATACCCGGACACGTTTGCATGGATGATCTTTGGATTGATTTTGGCCAGGCTTACATAGTCGATGCCCAGCTTGACCTTGGTGCTCTTCCGCAAATTTGTGAGAAAAACGTCTGCCTCCTTGATAAGCTGAAAGAGGATTTCCCGTCCTTTCTTTTTCGTAATATCAAGCCAAATCGCCTTTTTGTTCCGGTTTGAGATCTCGAACATGGCGCCCTCCCCGTCAGGCATTGAAAGATCCATGCCTCCCACCTCCTTCCAATAGCGCTCCGGATCTCCTAACCCATTTTCGACCTTGATCACCTCCGCACCAAGATCACCGAGGATGGCGCTGGTGCCCGGGCCTGCATGAAAAACGGCGTACTCGAGCACACATACACCCTCGAGGGGCATCGGTCTTTCCCCCGTCTTATTCATGTAATCCGTCATAAATGCTCTCCTCTCTTCTGTTCAACTTTCGGCAAACACACGGAGACAAAACAATCTCCACTTAATCTTTCCGCACATGGCTTCTCTAAAAGGAAAAGGATGTCAATTTGCCACACATCCAGGAAAAAGGCAAAACATTTAGGCATAAAGAAATGCTTTTCTACGGACTTAAACTTTGCCTATTCCTACGTTCCTGCGATACTGCATTGATCGGGCTCCACCCCAATTAACAATGCCTATGCAAGAGAATGTGAACCTCTCATGAAATCGACAGGTGAAACTTGTTTTTTTCCACCGATTGACATAAGCTGACATGACACTTGATGAAAAAGGTATTCTTGAGGCGCGGAGTCTGAAATGGTAAGATTCAAGGTCCCAAAGCCCATCTCTGGTGGACTACTACTAACCTACCAATGCACCTCCGAGTGCCGGCACTGCATGTATGCTTGTTCTTCCAAATGGAATGGGGACTGGATCTCACAAAAAGATTTGGAGATAGTTTTGTCATTACTTAGCGGGCGAATAAGACCAAGTCCCCGGGGAAATCAATCAGTGGGTTTGAACTATGGGCTCCATTTCACCGGGGGAGAGCCTTTTCTGAATTTTGACCTTTTACTGAAAGCGGTAGTTATCGCTGATGAATTGAGAATACCATCGACCTTCGTTGAGACAAACTGTTACTGGTGCCGAAAAGATGGGGATACCAGAGAAAGACTGCAACTCTTGAAAGAGACTGGTCTCAAGGGAATCTTAATTTCGGTGAACCCCTTTTATGCTGAATACATCCCATTTGAAAGAACCAAGAGGTGTATTAGAATCAGCAGAGAGGTGTTCGGCGAAGATATGATGGTCTACCAGTTAGAATACTATCACCGATTTGAGCAATTGGGTATTACGCAAAGGATTTCACTGGAAGATTACTTAGAGCTAACAAACAAAGAGGATCTGACACAAAAGGTTGAGCTATTCTTGATGGGAAGAGCTGCTCATCAATTAAAGGGGTTTTACTCTCCCTACCCTGCGCAGAGATTCTTTGACGAGCTCTGTCGGCCACAGTTCTTAAGAGATTGGCACAATCACTTCGATAACTACGGCAACTTCATGCCAGGCTATTGCGGTGGAATCTCCCTAGGCCATTGGCGAAACCTCAATTCCCTCGTCACCGATGGAATCGACCTTGATAAGTATCCAGTTTTGAGCTTTTTAATAGCCAACGATATCCGCGGACTCCTTAATTTCGCTCATGATTTTGGCTATCATGAGTCACCGGAAGGTTATGTTTCAAAATGTCATCTTTGCTTGGATCTCAGAACATACCTTGTCTCGAAGGCGGAATTTCAAGAACTCAAACCAAAAGAGTTCTATGCACACGTGTCTCCATAAGGCACCGGCCACCCATTGAAGGGTAGAGTTGAATGACGACCCTAAAGGATCCCCGTATATCTCTAACGGAGCTCTCAAAGGCACAGAGTGAAAAATTTTCTCAGGATACACAACAGATTGCTTGACATGCCCCAATGGGGGCGTTCAATCACCCAACGAGGGATTGAACATTGGCAATCGAATGCCTCATTACATACCTCCACGTATTCTGCGGGCGAGCCTGAGGGAGCCCCGCTGCGCGGGATCTACGCTTCGCTCCGACGGGCGAGAGAATATCAGCACAATCTTTTCGCGAGCAGAGCGTAACCATACTATCCCGGAAAGCGGGAGGATTTTTGAAAATACTAAGACTACAATTCGAGCTCATCGGAGTACGGCGAGGCAAATCAGCCTAGAAGATACTAACAAGGAGGGCCTACTCCACTATGTTAAAAG
>CP070673.1:3239652-3250678 GCA_020351915.1 Deltaproteobacteria bacterium | reverse complement strand
CAGGGGGGCTCGCACCCAAGGTGATGGTGGCGAATCCAATGGTCAAGATGGACAAGAAGGCAACAATTACTATCGTGGGAACAGGCTTTCAGCCAGATCAGGAGGTGAGCCTGCTCTTTACCGACGTCGATGGAGTACAGTCTGACATTGGCTATGCCCTCAAACCACAGCCAAAGGCCAATACGATAGGTGCATGGGTGACCACCTGGAGCTGTGGCCGCTATATTAGCAAAAAGCTGATAAAGGAGGGGGCCTATGCCATCACGGTGACCGATGGTGACTATAACATCCTGGCCCATACCCCTGTTGCCTTTTACAAGGCAGAGAAGAATGAGAAAAAGTAGCAAGGCCGAAAAAAGACGGTTGTTGGGGTCAGAGAAACATGAAAAGACACATAGCTAAACCCCATTTTCCACCGTGGCTGGAAAATGAGGGATACCTCTCTCCTGCCAGAGTGAATCATATCCGATCCGGCCCCACAGTGTGATTAGAGAGGCCAATGTGCTTGGTAATCGTATGAAGACAAAAAAGCATACGACTAACTCACTGAATCCCTTTTTGCAGATATCCCAGGCCTGAAGCTCGAAGGCAACATCTGACCAGTGGTCCTGAACAATATGAGTGGATCGATGGCGGGAAAAACTGGTGAATGCAGGCCTCTCGATCATAGTGGCTCCAATCGTACCTCAAGGATGACTTTAGTCCCGGCAGTGCCCCGTGAACGACTCTTTACCTGACAGCGAATTTTTGACCACTCCCGAGAAAATTCGGTATCCCGTCAACTATATCTTAGGTGAAGGGGGTAAAAGATACAGAACCGAAACATTAACCCTATGCCTGACACCGAGATTAAAAAGCTAAGTGTGTATTGAGACAGAATACATGGGCTCGCTAAGGGTGAAAGGATATCTCAGAGCGGGCTAACTATGCTAATCGTATGAGGAGGATGAAGGATGTTGGATCTAAGGAGTTTTCTGGAGGTATGCAAAAAGGAGGGTGAACTGCTGGAGTTGCGTGACGTGGATTGGGATGTTGAACTGGGCACTCTCACGGAGCTACTTGCTGAAAAAGGGGGACCGGCCCTTCTCTTCGACAAATTCAAGGACTATCCCGAAGGATTTAGGGTGGCAACGGATATGTATACCACGGTAAAGCGGTTTGCTCTGGCCATTGACATGCCACCGGATACAAATGGCTTGGAAATTATCAAGAAATGGCGGGCTGTCGATTTTGAACCGGTTAAGCCTGTTGAGGTGGCTACCGGGCCTGTTATGGAAAACGTTGATGAGGGTGAAGATGTAAACCTACTTAAGTTTCCGGTACCACGATTTCATGAACGGGATGGTGGTAGGTATATGGGGACAGGTGTTGCAATCATCATAAGGGACCCTGATGAAGGATGGGTGAATGTGGGCGTTCAGAGGGTCATGCTACATGATGAGAGAACGTTAGGTTTGTATATTTCGCCGGGCAAGCATAATGCAATAATCCGAGAAAAATATTGGTCCAAAGGTGAAAGCTGCCCTGTGGTGATGGATTTTGGGCCGACCCCACTCCTATTTCTGAGCGCAGCGTCCCATGTGGCTTGGGGCATCTCCGAAATGGAGTGGGCAGGTTATCTGGCCAAAGAGCCCCTTGAGGTTATAGCGGGAAAGGTAACGGGTCTCCCAGTTCCTGCGAACAGTGAGATTGCTATAGAGGGCGAATATCTCCCACCGGATGTTGAATCAAGAAAGGAAGGACCACTTGGTGAGTGGACCGGATACTACGGGGGTGGGGAACGGAGTGAGCCGGTTGTCCATGTAAAGGCGGTTTATCATAGGGATAACCCCATACTGGCCGGCACGCCGCCCATAAAGCCGCCAAACTATGCTTTTGCCGTTCAGGTGAGGACGACCCCCCTTCTGTGGAATGAGCTCGAAAAGGCCGGCATTCGAGGGATCAGAGGTGTTTGGGAGCACGGTGCTGGCGGGGGGAGAATGTTGACTATTATTTCTCTCAAGCAGGAGTACGGGGGCCATGCTATGCGAGCAGCCCTAACAGCAGCCGGGAGTCATGCTGCGGGATACATGTCCAAGTTAGTGATCGTCGTGGATGAAGATATAGACCCAACCAACACCAATGAAGTACTCTGGGCAGTGGTCAGCCGGGCCAATTTTGAGGACTCGGTAAGTATCATTAAAGGATGCTGGGGAACAAGGCTTGACCCGGCTTTACCACCTGAAAAGCGGGAAAAGGGCGATTTGACGCATAGCGTCATGATCATAAATGCCTGTAGGCCGTTCTATTGGAAAGATCGCTTTCCACCGGTGAATCGAGCAAGCGAGGAACTGCGGAAAAAGGTGATTGAGAAGTGGGTTAACGAGATACCCCTCCTGAGGGGATAAACTAGATGGGGTTAATAAAGTGACTTTGGTGCTCAATGATGATGATGTGGCCAATGTTTTAAGCATGAAGGATTGTATCGCTGCCCTGGAGGATGCTTTCCGCGAAATGGGGCTCGGTAACGTAATGAACGCTCCACGTCGGGACAGCTTTATGGTGAGCTCACGGTCTGATGCATATTATTCCTTTAAGACGATAGAAGGCGGCCTGGAAGGTCTGGGAGTAGTTGCCCAGCGCATCAACTCCGACCTGATCACACACCCCGTAATTGATGGTGTTGCACGGAGGGTAAAGGTTCCTGCTGCACCGGGAACCCGCTATGTAGGGCTCGTCTTTCTGTACAGCGCAGAGACCCTCGAACTTCTGGCCATCATCACGGATGGGCATCTGCAACGAATGCGGGTGGCTGGTAGTACTGGCGTAGGGGTGAAATACCTGGCCCGAGAAGACTCTCACATTGCTGCCCTCTTGGGTTCGGGATGGCAGGCGGAGGCTGCAGCCTGGGCATTGGCGTCAGTGAGGCCTTTGTCCACCATAAAGGTTTTCAGCCCCAATGCCGAGCATCGAAAGTCATTTGCTCAGAAGATGGCTGCAGATTTGGATATCGAGGTTATACCGGCGGGGAGCGCTGAGGAGGCAGTCAATAAAGCTGATATTGTCGCCTGTGCAACTAATTCGGCCGGAGCAGTTGTCAAAGGGGGGTGGATCGGAAAGGGAATGCATCTCACCACCATCCGGGTCCATGAACTCGATGAGGAGGCCTGGAGAAGAAGCGACCTTATTACGTTTTCCGGCCACGGCGGTTCAGGAGGCTATTTTACTTATGCTACGCAGCGCTTTGAGGCTGGACACCGTGTTGTGGAAAGGAAGGGTGAAAGAGGTGATTTGGAGAATGAGTGGTTCACGCGCTACAGAAATAAGATACATTTTCTCTGTGATGTGTTGACAGATAAGGCGCCTCGAAGAACTAACCCTTCTCAAATTACCCTGATGAACAAGAATTGGGGCTTGGGAATAGAGTTCACTTCTGTAGCCAAGCTCATCTATGACCGGGCTCGGGATGCAGGTTTGGGGAAAGAAATTCCAACAGAGTGGTTTTCCCAGACTTCGCATCCCTAGATGGCGTCTTCTGCTGTAGAGAACTGAGTTTTGCTTGAGCAAGAAACTTATGACGAGAATAGTCCAGAGTCTGAAAGCACAACACTTTGTGCCCTTGCCCACAAGGACAAGCCCCCCGAAACAGAAGCTGAGGAGGAGTCAGTATGGTTGATGCTATGATAGGCGGATTGAAACTCGTGATGGACTGGCAGGTCTTGGGGCTGATGCTCTTTGCGACCTTCCTCGGCAATTTCTTCGGAGCAGTGCCAGGGCTGGGCGGCAATCTGGGGCTTGCCCTCCTGATTCCGTTTGTCTTCGGCATGAAGCCCTTTCTCGGGCTCGCCTTCCTGCTCGCCATGCACTCGGTAGTACACACGGGCGGCTCGATCCCCGGCATCCTGTTCGGCATCCCCGGCACCGGCCCCACCGTAGCTACTATCGTGGATGGCTACCCCATGACCAAACAGGGAAGAGGGGGAGAGGCCATGGGGGCTCAGCTTGCTGCCTCGGGCCTCGGGGGAATCATAGGGGCAGCAGTGTTAGCCCTGCTCATACCTGCTATGAAGCCCATTGCCATGGCATTTGGCTCCGCTGAGGTTTTTATGCTCATTGTCTTTGGGCTTACGTTCATTGTCGTAGTCAGCCGTGAATCAATACCCAAGGGATTTATCGCTGCTTTGCTGGGGCTTTTATTAGGCACGGTCGGCCTGGACCCTCATACCGGGGTGGGTCGTTTTACCTTCGATCAACTGTGGCTGTGGGACGGTTTACACATTATTCCCATCGTACTGGGAATATTTGCCTTTGCAGAGATGATCGAGCTCGGGGCACGGGGTGGAGGCGCTAAAATTGCAGAAAGTGCTACTGAATTGAGGATGCGCTGGAGCCAACTCTGGGAGGGGACCATAACGGTTTTCCGCGAGTGGTGGCTCTCGCTGCGCACGGCAATCATAGGCACCTTCATCGGAATCATCCCCGGTTTGGGAGGCGATGCCGCAACGTGGATATGCTACGGCCACGCTGTTCAGACCTGCAAGAATAATGAAAACTTTGGCAAGGGTGATATACGCGGTGTTATCGGGGTGGAGACTGCTAATAACTCCAAGGAGGGTGGAGCGTTGCTGCCAACACTGGTTTTCGGCATACCCGGCAGCAGCGGAATGGCCATTCTCATGGGGGCATTTCTCATCCTCGGTATTGTCCCAGGTCCGAAAATGATCACTGAACATCTGGACCTTGTTTGGGGCATGGTATGGGTCATGGTAATCGCCAACATCGTCGGCGCGGTGAGCCTGTATCCGCTCAGCGGTTACATGGGTAAGCTGGCCTTTCTTCGCGGCAGCCTGCTCATTCCCCCTATTATGGTACTGGCCTCTGTGGGGGCTTTCCTGATTAGAAGTCATTGGCAATATGTGGTCTTAGCTGTTTTTTTCGGGCTCTTGGGATATGGATTTAAGAGGTGGAATTATCCTCGTGCCCCTCTTATCCTCGGGTTCATTCTCGGCCCTCTTGCCGAGGATTACCTTCATAAATCGCTTGGTGTTTGGGGAACCTCTTTTCTCATACGACCTATAGTATTTGTGCTATTGATTATGGTAATCCTCTCGCTTGGCTACTCCATATGGCATGCCTATCGCGAGAGGTTCAAGACAAAAAGGGGAAAAACAAAAAAAAGCGGAATTCTCTTTGGTTTAATCCTCCTGGTCATATTTGCAGGCAGTCTCTATATGTGCACAGAGTGGTCGATGAAGGCTCGCCTGTTTCCTTTGTTAATAGTGATTGCCGGGATATGTTTCTCTGGCTGGATCATGTTCTCTGAGATAAAACGCGCCCGTTCTCCAGAGAAAGAAGAAGAAAAACCCAAGGGTGATGAGTTAAAAGCCACCGTTAAACCTAAAAAGCAAAAGATCACGCCCAGAGGCGAGATAACCATGATCCTATGGGTAGTGGGATTCTTGGCCATGATTTTGGTCTTCGGTTTCTGGGTTGCCATAGCGGTTTTTACCCCTCTTTTCATGCCCCTGTTCGGCAGGGAAAACCTGAAAATCTCGGCAATCTTTACCGTGAGCATCTGGCTTGGAATCTATCTCGTCTTTGGTGTAGCCATGCAAGTGTCGCTCTACGGGGGACTACTGGGAATTGCCTGGTAGTTACAATCCCTTACCAAGAGGCTCGCGAAAGGAGGTGATAGGAATATAGAAAATGAAAAAATAGGCTAAAGTGAACCACAGTTTTAATTTTCAGAAGGAGGTATTTCTCATGAGAAAAAAAATAGTGCTCGTTTCGCTGGCTCTCGCATTGCTGCTGCTACCCTTACTCGTTAATCATGCAACGGCTAAACCATTCTACCAAGAGAAGACCGTAAAGCTCATTGTTGCTACCAAACCCGGGGGCGGGTATGATTTTTACGGGCGGTTAGCAGCGAGGTTTATGCAAAAATATCTTCCCGGAAGCACCATTATCGTGAAAAATATCCCTGGTGCGGGACATATTATTGGTTGTAATACGATTTACCGCGCTAAGCCGGACGGCCTGACCTTTGGCATTTTTAACAGGGCATTACCACTAGCCCAGGTCGCGGGACTGAAAGGGGTCAAGTATGACCTGGCAGAGATGACATGGATAGGTTCCGCCTGCACCGAAGTTTACTCCCTGGTTACAACCAAGAAGTTCAGAAACGTGGAGGACCTGCGCAAAGCTGACGTGGTGAAGTTCTCGAGCGCGGGGATCGGCTCTCTATCACATGTAGCTGCTGAGCTGTTTAAGGAAATGACCGGGATAAAGCACATCAAGCTCATTACCGGTTATGCGGGCGGCGAGGGTGAGCTGGCTATGATGAGGGGTGAAATAGACGGCCAGTTTGGTTCCTTTAATACCATGGGGCGGCCATTTGTTGAGGCTGGCCATGGGGTTCCCCTGCTGTTTATGTCAAAAAAGCACCCAAAAGGGTATGAAAAGGTCCCGCTCCTTCAGGATATTGTTAGGGAGGAAAAATATAAGCCTGTTGTGGACTTTTTACTCACACTTAATTTACTCGGAAGACCGTTTGCCGGTCCTCCTGCTATATCTAAAGACCGCGCAAAAATACTCCGGGATGCCTTTGCAAAGGCCTGCGAAGATAAAGAGCTTCTGAGAATAGCTAAGAAGAGTGAGAATCCAATTGATTACATCGATGGCGATGAAGCCCTCAAGCTGGTACAGAGTCTCCTGCATTTATCACCTGAGGCAGTCAAATCAATTAAGCAGGCATACGCGGTAAAGTAGGATTATTTAAGCTTGCTCGACTCGAAGCTTGGTTGACTTATAATATTACGGATGAGTGTAGAAAAGTCATATCGAACACAGCAAGCAAAGATGAGGAATAAAAGACAAAATTAAAAGGACCCATAAATATGTCAGTTGGTCAAAAAGGAGGTCGCTGCAATGACATAACTATGGCCTGGGGTTGAAGTATCACCTCTTAAGCCTTTGTTAATTACGTGACACTGCAAAAATGTCTGCAAGGGAGACATCATACTGCAGCGAGCTTATACGAGAAATGAAGTTTTTGTTTACTATTCAAAAGGGAGGTTTTCACCATGAGCGAAGAAAAAGAGGTGAAATGGGAACGCTGGCAGAAGAAACGGATATTTGTAAGAGAGGTTTCCGGAAAGTATAATGAGATCTATAAGCAACTGGTGGAGCAGCCGAGGGTTTACAACAGCAAGGAAATTCCCTTCAAGGGTGGACCGGCCAAATTCGGTAAACACATAATCAATCCACAGAAGTCCTTTATAACGCAGTTGATCGAAGCCCACATAGATGTCCTCCCACCGGGCAGCACCGGTCAGAAGCACGGACATATGAACAGTGCTGTTATGTATATCCTTGATGGTAAGGGCCACGATGTGCACGACGGCAAGAGAATCGACTGGAAGGCGGGCGATGCAGCCATTGTTGATAATGCCTGCGTGCACCAGCATTTTGCAGATGGGGATAAGCCGGCACGGTACGTTATCATTAAGGCCAAACCGGCCTTTCTCTTTGCTCATCTTATGTTTCAAAAGACCGTTACCTATCCTCCAGACCATGCACCGGATGGTTGGGAAGATTATCATCCAGAGGGTTAGACAAAGGAGGTGTGATTATGTCATACGAAGAAGCCAAAAAAGCGGAAAATGGCCAGAACCAGGCAAATTTTTATAAAGAGGCACTTGAGGAATCAAAGGCCTTTCGTGAAGACTATAAGAAACGCAAAGCAATAGTCAAGGCTGAGGAGATGCCATGGGAAAACTCCCCTGACGGAAGGATAAAGCACGTGATCAACGAAAAGCTTAACACCAAGGAATGTGCCATTGATATCTACATGCAGTTCCTGGATGCGGACGGAAAGTCCGGAAAGCACCGTCACATATCTGAAGAGGTGTTTCTTGTGCTTGAGGGCAAGGGATATGATCTGCACTGGGACGTGGATTTTCATCTTAAGGATGAGTACACGTGGGTGTGGGCAGAGGAGCCTAAGAAATTTGAGTGGAAGGAAGGAGACTTTGTCTACATACCTCCTTACTCGACTCACCAGCACTTTAACGGTGACCCTGGAAAACCGGCTCGTTTGCTTATTACCACAAGCCGTATACCCAAGGCCCTAGGTTTTGACTGGCATGAGCAGGTGGAAAACGCTCCGGGATATGAAAAATAGATTAAGATAATGCTTTCGCTTTAAACCTGCTTTTAATGACATGGAAGAGGTGTTCTATTGTAAATGGCCCGAGTGAGAGATGTGCGCTTGGGTTTTACAAATGAATGTCCTCTTTCAAGAATGTGGGCATGATGACCTTGGAAATTACCCAGGAAATATGCACCCATACTATAGCACAGCAACCTCTCCTTGGTCCTGACCGAACCGTGGTATTTGAAGAGATGCCTGATATCAAATTTAAGATGAGGTAAGCTATATGACTGGACAAAAGCCAAAACTACCGCAGCCCGAGCCGGTAGCCATAGCTGTTGATACGTGCGCCGTACTTGTTCTTGATGGCAGCCAGCGTTGGAGCAACCCTGATCTACCCTGCCATAAGCTGGTGCCCGGGATAAAGAAGTTTTTAGATAGGGCACGAGAGGCTGGCCTGCCGATTATTTATACAATTTCAGCCCGTCAAAAAGGGAAGCCAGAGGGACAGGTGTGTTCCGAGCTTATGAGAAGGCCTGCAGAGCCAGTCATTTATCCTGACGGTTTTAACAAGTTCACAGGCGGGGAATTGCAAAGCTTTCTGAATCTCTACGGTGTGGATACACTTATTATCACGGGCTATCGCTCTAACATATCAGTGCTTAATACGGCCACCAAGGCGACGAGAGAACTCAAGTATAACGTGATCATCCCTATTGACGGCATGACTGCAAAAACAGACTATGAACAGGAATACACCCTTTTTCATTTTACTGTTTTACCTGCCCAGGCAGCAGAACTTTTCACCTTTACCATGCTTGATATGATCAGTTTCCAATGAGGAACATAATATCCTAGTAAGACCAGCACATAAGATCGCCGAACAAGAGAGTCTTCCAATTTCTCCAATGACATTGTTAAGATGCCTTCCCATGGACAAATGGTAAAAGGTGTCATTTTTGACCTGGATCAAACCCTTATTGATTCTCTAGAGGCAGTTACCGAGGCCTTTAACGCAGGAACAGCGTTGCTTAGGCTGAAACCAGTGCCAAAAGAAGTGCTGGCCCCGTGTCTAGGCAAGGGCCTGAGCATGAGCGATATGCTTTTAGAGCTTTACCCCTCAGTGTTCAAAGAGGAGCAAAAGCTTCAGACATGTCAGAGCGAGATACGCAATGTATACCTCCAACTGGAACCGGAAAAGGTCTTTCTAAAGCCCGGAGCAAAACGAACTATCAAACACCTCAAACAAAGAGGAATCAAAATAGGGGTAGTTACAGGGAGAAGGAGTAAAAAGGAGAGCAAATGGCTTGAGCTGCGGAGATTGAGTATCCATCAGTATATAGATTCAATGGTTACCGCAGCTGAGGCCCCTGGCAAACCAGTCCCTGACGGCCTGATAAAATGCATGGGAGAGCTCGGGTTATACCCTGAGGAATGTATCTTTGTTGGTGATTCCCAGCTTGATATTATAGCAGGGGAAAAAGCAGGAGTGAAGACGGTTGCCCTTTGTAGTGGCGTTTCAAATAAGGATACGCTAGCGGAGCAAGGGCCGGATTTTGTTTCAGATGATTTGAATTCACTGATATCGTATCTGAGTAAATTGGAAAGCACTGAGGAGTACAAACATGCAAATATATAGGGATTTGTTCAAATTTGCCGCTAAGGCAGGCTCCTTGGAGGGTTACCTCTACGAAAGAGAAAGGCTGGAGCCCCTCCGTGACTGGGTCAGCAATATAGAGAAGATGTATGCCAAACTCCCTGATAACGTAAAGAAGGATATAGGAGATGAATTGGGAATTATCTTGAAAAGATGTTTGAACTATGGAGAAAAGGTTCTGGAGAAAGAAATCAAAACAAGGCTCAATAATTTATTGTTGAAACTCTGAAAACATATGAAGCCCTCTACTTCTGATTTTGTAGCGATAAAGGGAAGAATTACTGAAGGATTGAAGGAATCCAGGCTTTTTACTCATATCCCTTGGGTCAGGGAACAATTCATAAAGAAGTTAGGCATTGATCCTTATCCCGGCACCCTTAACCTCGATGTCCTTGATTCCCATGAGAGAGAAAAACTAAGGGAATTTGAAAGGGGAAAGGGCATTAACATACTTCCCGCCGAACCAGGATTTTGTTCAGCAAAGTGCTTCCATGCTTTGATATGCGGGAGAGTAAAGGGGGCTATTGTTATTCCCCAGGTTCCTGATTACCCTGAATCGAAACTGGAGGTCATTTCCTCAAAAAGCATCAGAGATGTTCTTTCCCTTGAGGTCGGCGATCTCGTGACAGTTGAAATTTATTATTATGATAAGGGTAAGAATGGCCTTAGCAAAAAGGACGGATCTAGAGAGGAAACTCAACTCCATTGAAAAACTCACTCCTGATATGGGAGGTATACTTTTTTCTCGATGCCCAGCATGAAGATAATATTGACAGAAAAAGTATGTAGCTATTACAGGAAACAATACAACCATCAACATAACCATTAACATTAAAAGGAGGATACCATGAAAAAACTAGCCTATGGACTGATAGCAGGAATCATGATCGTCTCCCTGGCAGGATTTACTGCCCTGGTTCCGGCTAAAGCTGAAGCAGGGGGGCTCGCACCCAAGGTGATGGTGGCGAATCCAATGGTCAAGATGGACAAGAAGGCAACAATTACTATCGTGGGCACAGGCTTTCAGCCAGATCAGGAGGTGAGCCTGCTCTTTACCGACGTCGATGGGGTACAGTCTGATATCGGCTATGCCCTCAAACCACAGCCAAAGGCCAATACGATAGGTGCCTGGGTGACCACCTGGAGCTGTGGCCGCTATATTAGCAAAAAGCTGATAAAGGAGGGGGCCTATGCCATCACGGTGACCGATGGTGACTATAACATCCTGGCCCATACCC
>CP070673.1:3220876-3239552 GCA_020351915.1 Deltaproteobacteria bacterium | reverse complement strand
ACGGTAAGAGTAGTGCCGTAGCCCTGCATCGATGTTCCTAGCAACCACTCAGGGTTCATCTGTTTTAGGTCTCCCAAAACCGCTAATGCCGCGGCGGGTACACTAGGTGTACCATTTTCCTTGCGTGGTACTGAGGGATTGTGCTGCGTGCCCTGCCAGACTATATATCCCACTCCCCCTCCTAGGAAGATCCTTGTACCAATACCAATTGTTTTATAGCACGGATCATTTAGTAGTGGAGAGAGTTGGCCAGCACTGCAATAGTTGGCACTGCCTAGCTTGGGCTTAAGCATCCCCATGTACGTATAGATAGCCTTGTCGCTCAAGTTTACGGCCACGTTGTAGTTCTGGTAGGCGTTTCTAGGATTAAAGAGAACCGCTTCATTGAAGTCCTTAATGTTTACCCAGGTCTCCAATTTTTTTCTGGGGTAGCAATCTGTCCCATATGCAGTCGCTACTAACTTTACATCCTTACCAGCCACCAAATCCTCGATTACATGTCCGCCGCCATATTTGAACTCACCAGGAAAGACTTTATTCCGTGGGTCGTCATCAGGTATGGCGGTTGCTCCAATGAGGGCATCTACAGCCGCAAAGCCTGTGTACACAGGCACGTCATTTAGATAGGCCTGGCCTCCACCGAGTTTTGTCCGCGGTGTGGCGTGGCCTATATTAAAGTAAGCACCAGATGAACACATCGGACCAAAGGTACCGGTGGTAACCACGTCTACCTTTTGAGCCGCTTTCTTTACTCCTTGTTTTTCGACAATATCAATGATCTCCTCGGCAGTCACTACAACTGCCTCGCCTTTCTTAATCCTTTCATTGATCTCTTTGATGGTCTTTGCCATTTTTCACCTCCAGATTGATAGTCATTGTTCTATTCTCGCTGAGTCTGTGATTCGATATCTGCCCTTAAGGGCCTCTGCATAATCCATGGCATCACCACCACTCGCCTTTCGGGAATTCTAAGTTGTCTCATTTGGTTTGACCCCATAAACTTTTATGCTTGTAATCAAGCTGGTAAACTCTCTTGCTTTTCCAAGCGGTATTTTTAGGTTCTCTATGATTGCCTTTGCAGTTGGATCGCTAGCAATACACTCGACATGGAAAAAGGCCTCATCAATTATCCTTACCTCCTGAAATCCTACCGCTTTTATGGTACCTATGTATTCGTCCCTCATTATTGCTCCAGAAATACAACCAATATACGCCTCAATAGAGTTCTGTATTAAATTGGGAAGTTCCTTTAACAAAACTATATCAGAGATCATAAGCCTACCACCCGGTTTTAGTACCCTGAATGCCTCCATGAAGACCCTTCTTTTGTAAGGCGCGAGATTGATAACACAATTTGAGATGACTAGATCAACTGAACTATCACCAACTGGTATATTTTCAATATCTCCGAGCCTGAACTCTACATTTCTGTAGTTGTTTTTCCTGGCGTTTTCTCCTGCCTTTTTAATCATCTCTGGTGTCATGTCTACACCGATAACTCTGCCGTTCTTACCAACTCTTTTGGCAGCAAGAAAACAATCGAATCCCGCCCCTGAACCAAGATCAAGAACGATTTCACCTTCTTTCAAAGAAGCTAGAGCAACAGGATTTCCACAGCCAAGGCCCAAACTTGCACCTTCAGGAACCGCTGTAATCTCTTCTTCAGTGTATCCTATCTTCTTACTGATATCCTGTCCCAAATCAGCGCTTCCACAGCACGGATTGCCAAGGACGCAACAGGAGCTATTTCCTGTTGCAATTTTGGCATAGCCATCCCTTACAACCTTCTTTATTTTTTCCTTCTTCATCTCATTTTAACCTTTCCAAGGTTTTAGTCTTCTTGAAACAAGGCTGTAGAAAGGTACCTTTCTCCTGTATCCGGCAAAACTGCCACGATGAGTTTGTTCTTATTTTCTTCTTTTTTCCCTATCTCAATCGCCGCCCAGGCTGCAGCCCCAGAGGAAATCCCCGCTAATATCCCTTCCTCTCTGGCTAACCTTTTAGCCATTATTCCCGCATCTTCATTGGTGACCTTCACAATTTCATCGACAAAATCCAATCTCAGCACCTCCGGGACAAAGCCAGCCCCGATGCCCTGAATCTTGTGGGCTCCTGGTTTTCCTCCGGAAAGAACCGGGGAATCGGCAGGCTCAACGGCCACGGCCTTAAACTCAGGCTTTCTTTTCTTAATCACCTCGGCTACTCCAGTAATTGTCCCCCCAGTTCCCACACCGGAGACCAGGATATCTGCCTGGCCATCTGTGTCTCTCCAGATCTCCTCGGCCGTGGTTAGTCGGTGTATCTCTGGGTTTGCCGGGTTTTTGAACTGCTGGGGCATGAAGTAATTGGGATTTTCCGCCACCAGTTGCTCGGCCTTTCTTACCGCCCCCGTCATTCCCTCTCCGCCCGGGGTTAGCACCAGTTCGGCACCGAAAATGGAGAGGAGCTGCCTTCGTTCCAGGGACATAGTATCCGGCATAGTCAGGATGAGTTTGTATCCCTTGGCGGCACACACAAAGGCGAAGGCGATGCCGGTATTGCCACTGGTGGGCTCAAGGATTACCGTATCCCTATTAATGAGCCCTCTCTCTTCAGCATCGAAAATCATTGACACCCCGATCCTGTCCTTCACACTCCCTATTGGATTAAAAGACTCAAGCTTTGCCACCACCTCTGCCTTTACCCCCTCGGTTACTCGGTTCAACCTGACCAGGGGCGTGTTTCCTATCAGCTCGCTGGAGTCCTTGGCTATGCCTCTAGTTAGCTTCGGTATCTCTATGCTTTTATAGGGAAGCTTCTCCAACTTTTGAATTACCTCCTGCATGTTGTTTTTTCCTCCTCATTTTGGATTCTTGTAACCTGTTCTAAGCTGCGGTAACTGTTTGTAGCTCCTTGCAATCTTATCCAAAGCCTGAAGCGTTCGCTCAATCTCCTCGACAGTATTGAAATATCCCGGGCTCAAACGTATGGTGCCTAGTGGATAGGTGCCTATGGCCTTATGAGCTGCCGCAGCACAATGTAGCCCCGTCCTCACCTTGATATTGAAGGCCTGATCGAGAATCGCCCCTACCTCCCCTGGCTCATAGCCTTCGATCGTAAAGGAGGTGACAGGCGCTTGCTGATACCCCTCTTTACCCCCATAGAGGATCAATCCAGGCATGGAGGAGAGTCCTTCGATCAGCCTATCTATCAAAGATCGCTCATGAGCACGAATCCTCTCCAGACCCTCCGTAAAAATATATTTCAACCCTGCGCCAAGCCCGCTAATGCCGACGCTATTTAGGGTTCCACTCTCGTATCGATAGGGGAGGACATCTGGCTGCTCCTCTCGCTCGGAATATAAGCCGGTACCCCCCTCGCGCAAGGAATCGAGGTTAACTCGGTTACCTACATAAAGCACCCCCGTTCCCGGGGGACCTAGTGGCCCCTTATGCCCTGAAAAGGCGAGCAAATCGATGTTCGCCGCCTGAACATCGATGGGATGCTTCCCGGCAGTTTGGGCCGCATCTACCATAAAAATGATGTTATGCCTGCGGGCAACTGCTCCATATTCGTCGATGGGTTGAATGACACCTGTCACATTGGAGGCATGGGTAACCACCACCACCTTGGTGTCACTAGTTATCGCTTCCTCAATATCTCGTGCAGACAGAACCCCGAGTTCTGGAGAAGGTGGCAATCGAGTGATTTTAACGTTTTGCTGCTCAAGTTTTTTGAGAGGACGAACCAAGGAATTGTGTCCGATAGAACTGGTAACCACGTGATCCCTTGGCCTAAGCGACCCCTTTAGCCCCAGGTTCAAGGCATCTGTGCAATTCAGGGTGAATATAACCCGCTTCGCCTCCGGGGCATTAATGAGTCTGGCTACAAGCCGCCTCGTTTCCTCAACCGTCTCCGTTGCGGCGGTTGCCAAGCTGTGGCTGCCCCGGCCCGGATTGCCCCCTTTCTCTCTCAGAAACCTGTCCATGGTCTGATAGACACTTTCTGGCTTGGGCCAGGATGTTGCTGCGTGATCCAAGTAGATCATAGTGCTTCACTCATGTTCCAATATATTTGGCATAAATCCCCCGTGCCAGCGATTCATCAGCGGTGTTCTTGACAATGGCCCGACCGTCGCCGAAAATAACCATTTCATAGGCATCCACTGTGAAACGCAGCATAAACTCGTTGTAGGTAACTTGTCCCACGCGATTAAGGCGCGCCGCCAACTCCTCCAGTGAAATCGTTCCCGCCTCAGGCTTTAGAACCTGCACGGCATCCTGACCACAAAGCGAGGTGACTCTTAACCCGTACTGGCCTTCCAAAAACTCGTACCTTCCCTGGCAGGCTGGGCAGTCTCTACGAGGACGGATCTCAAGTCGGCCAAAGATTCCTTTCCATACATCAATAACTATGAGATCCCGATTGATCTCCTCGGACCCAACCAGTATCTTCATCGCCTCCACAGACTCCAGCGACCCAATGATAAACGGAGCAGCACCGATTACCCCTGCCGTGTCACAGGTCGGGATTGTTCCCCTGTCAGGAAAATTGGCTAGCACGCAACGGAAGCAAGCGGTTTTACCTGGAATTATGGTCCTGGTCATCCCCCGAGAAGAGATGGCGCCACCGTAGACCCAGGGGATTTTATGCTTCAAGGAGACATCGTTTATGAGAAAGCGCGTTTCGAAGTTATCCAAGCCATCGAGGATAAGATCGGCCTCATGGACAAATCCTTCGATATTGGTAAAGTTCACATCGGCGACTATCCCTTCAATCTCAACTGAGGAGTTTACCTTCTTCAGATGCCGCTCCGCAGCTATCGCCTTCGGGAGCTGGTTCCTTATATCATCTTCGTTGAAAAGAACTTGGCGCTGGAGGTTGTGGTACTCTATGAAATCCCTATCTATGATCCTGATCTTGCCTATACCCGCACGCACCAGAGATGTGGCGATAATTGTTCCCAATGCTCCACAGCCGATAATTACCACAGAGCTGTTGGCTAACCTCCTTTGTCCCTCATCGCCTATACCAGGGAAAATGATTTGCCTTGAGTACCTGTCAATCATGGTGATAGCTTTCTTTGCCTGAGCCTTTTCGAGCTATAGACCCAATAAACTCATACATAGTGAGTGCGTCATCAGTTCGAACTGCTCTCTTCTTTTCCCCATTGCCATTTTGATTTCACCCGGACTTTTCGCTCTTCTCTGCCACGAGATAAGTGCTTAAGCCGTCTAGATTCTAAACTCTGCTACATTGTCCTCCTGCATAGGCATAGTTGAGATGACATGTGGCTTTCCATTGGGCAGCCTTCGATTCGTTATCTTCACTTTGCCATGGGTTCCTCCATCGCAATATCGGGCCATAATACCGACGCTCTTTTGAACATGTTCCCGATTAAGATTGCCTCGACCAATTCCGATTGGGCCTTTTACCTCTATGGGGCTGAAGCAAATATCATCTCTCTTCGCCAGACCCAACAACCTCTCGTTCTCTTCTTTGTTTCTGCCAACTACGAGTTTGGCCTGAGGCATAAGCCGAAAATGTCTACCCACCTTTAGTAGTTCGGTATCATTTACCGTAAGCTCAGAATAAGTCATGAGGTCTTTCATGCGCCGAGCGAATCCAGGATCAGTCAAAAGGCAACCGCCGGCAGGACAAGGATAATCTACGATCCCATATTTAACAGCCAAAGCCATCTGTGGCTTTCGAGACCGACTCCTGAACCCTAGCAGCCTTTCTCGCTCTAACCAGCCCTCCTTTTCCGGAATCGCCGGTGGAAGCAGCCTGGCTGATAAGGGGCGTACGATTGACCCCTCAAAGCCACTTTCTCGATCTATTAGTTTAAGCACTGCTCTACGCTGGGACATTGGCCTTTGTCCCAATACTTCGCCAGTGAAAAGAAAGGATGCGCCTATGTCACGCATGTATTCTCCGGCTTTCCGTACCTTAATGATCCTGCAATCGATGCAGGGATTCATCTCTGATCCGTATCCGTGTTTAGGATTCCGCACAATTTCCAGGTACTCATTTCCCAACGCGACCCGTGTGAGCGGAATGCCTCCCAGCTCTTTCACCGCAGTCACGACGGACGCGCATCCAGCCTTTTTCGGGGTACAGGTGCAGAAAGGTGAGGTAAAGTTGATAGCGTAGACCTCAATCTTTTGCTCTAGCATCAGCTTGGCGGCGAGGGTGCTGTCCAGTCCACCCGACAGGAGACCGACGGCTTTTATTCTTGTCCTTTTTCTGGTTGAAGTCCTTCTTTGGTTCATAATGGTAATCTTGAGGTTACAGCAAAGAAGACAAAACCTCACAGCCTCGGCAAATCTTCATCTTTTCGTGCCAATCCTTTTGAACCACGCCTTCACAAACAGTGCCGTTAATAAACCAACACAGCCTTCCAGCCCGAAACTCCCAGGCGGGACATTCTCTCTTACGCTCAGGGGGGCATTTTTTGATGGTCCAACATGGCTTTCGCTCTTTGTGGCTCCCCCCCATCCTGGAAACCAAGAAAAAGAGTTGCCGCTCCACATGCGCCGGCACCGATCGCCATCCCTGTTCATAGCTATGGACAGCCTTGAGCGAGGTGCCCAAAAGCTCGGCTAGCTGTTTCTGGGTCTTGCTCAGCTTCTTACGAGCCTGTAAAAACACTTCGCTGTCCATAGGGCCTCCAGGAACCTTTCTGGTGAACGTATGTAAAAACCGTTAAGATTGGTACCACAACGTGGTACCACTGTCAAGAAAAAAGATCGTGCTTTATAACAAAAAGATGATCTGGTATGAGAGGGTAGCTGAATTGTTTAAACGATGTATTATGTGTGCACGCGAGGGGGGGCAGCCTGGGTTATCAGTGCAGCGGCTTGCAGGTCCGCCGCGCTTGCCAGTTTATGCATTGCAGGTGCCTTATTCAGCTTTGATGGAAGATGCGGGCATATAAAGGGCTACGGATGCGGCAGAATGCACGAGAGCTTATGAAGGCAAGTTTCGAGTACTCTTGTTACACCTCTGACAGAACGGCTTGGGATAAGCCCAAACCGTCAACAAGAATTGACTTATAGGTCTCGAATATGTCGTCTTTTAGATCGCTTTCCAGCGTAGGGGATGTTTGGAGTATCATAATCCCACTTTTGAGGATACTGATCATAATATCGTCAGATTGCTGGAATGTTATGCCTAGCATGCCCGAGACTCTTACAGGAAAGCCTCTCTCACTCAGAAGCCTACTCAGTTGCTCGAGGTCAATCTCAATTCTTGCTCTGGGAGAAATCATAAAGGTCCTACGCCCATCCCTTGCGCAGGTTTCATCGAAGAATTTGTCTGGAAACGGCGCCGGCAAACCATCGGGCCTCACACCGCACACTGGACAGTTTTTTCGCCTAGCAAGCTTTAACATATCGAATTTCACATCTCTAAGGTCGATGTAAAGCAATTTGTTCAGCAGCTTCGGTTCTTGACCAACAATAAGCCTAACAGCCTCAGAAACTTGCAGCGCTGTAACTAAACCAATAATAGATGGGTGAACGCCCACTACACCGCACTTGGGTAGGTCATCATCTTTGACCCCGCGCATGAAACATTCTAGACAGACGGTTCGCCCTGGCACAATTGTGGACACGTTTCCAAAAGCCTCTATTGCTGCTCCAAAAACATAGGGTATCTTATGCTTGTGGCAGGTTCTATTAACAAGGTAGCGGGGTTCGGGGCTATCAAGGCCATCAAGAACAACGTCTACACCATTAATCAATGTGCTAGCGTTTATTGAAGTAAGCGACTCGGGAAATGGATCAAGGCTCACGTCTGGATTTAACCTGCTCAATTTTCGGAGCGCCACCTCAACCTTAGGGAGACCCACAGAGTCCACATCATACAGGTATTGCCTGTGTAGATCTGAACGAGAGACTATGTCTCTGTCAACTATACGCAAATACCCGATACCCATTCCAACAAGTTTAGGGGCTATGAGCGTCCCGAGGCCACCCAATCCAATTATGCAGGCTTTAGCATTTCTGAGCTTGAGCTGCCCCTCATAGCCTATGTCAGCTAAGACAATTTGCCTTGCATATGTCTCTAATTCGGCATCTGAAAGTTCTTGCCTCATGCTTCACCGCCTAAGCGCCTATTTCTTAGCAACCATGTGGGCGTTCTCTTTAGTTCCAAAAGCCTTTGAAAGTTCACGACCGCGATTCTTGAGCTCCTGACGTTGCTGCAAAAATTCCTGTCTATTGGGCTCCCAAACAGCTATGCTACAAGGCGGGTAAGAAGATCAGTCTTCCCAATAGGTGGACAGGTGTAACCAGATAGGTTCTCCAAAAAAAGTAAGCAGCAGGCCTCCCTTTTTTCTAGTCTTTTGATCATTTTCATTAACGGAACTCGGTCCAGCGGACACCATCTGGGTCTACATTATGAATAAGATCAATAACTTCTTTACTAGGAGCAGGGGTTTCAGCAACATCAGGCGCCACGAGTAGATCAAATCCGGTGTTCTCCTTGATCTGATCAATGGTGTGGCCCGGATGATAAGACTGGATCTGCATCACCCGGTCGGAGTTCTTGAAGTTCATCACCCCGAGGCTGGATATGACGACCAACTCGTTTTTTTTATACGCTTCGGCACGGTTATTGTAGCCCTGGCCAGTCACAAAATCTACCTCATCAACAAAGACCCTCTTGGAGTGGCGAGTGATCCAAATCACCACCTTTGGGGTAATGGGCATTAGGAAGGCTGATGCTGCACCACCAGGAAGCTGGACCTTAGGCTGATCGATATCGCCGATGACACTCAGGTTTGTATTTCCATAACGGTCGATCTGGGCTGCTCCCAGAAACATCACGTTCAATTCCCCACGCTGGGCCAGATCAAATGCCTCGTGAAGCCCGAAGTAGCCCACTGCATTCCTGTTCATCCGGGCATCGAAGGATGAAGGGTAGACCCTATCCACTTCTGGATCCACTCCCTCGGCTCCTGAAATGTAAGCCATGTCTGGGGCGTGGGTCTTTCGGGCTACGCTCATGGCCAGAACAGGCAGGGGAGAAGAGACACCATGCAGGACGGTCTCAAAATTCTTGATCTCCGAGGCCATGGCATATATCATCAGATCTGGCATTTCGATCTTGTTATTCATTAGGTTCACTCCAGTAGACATATTTATCCAGGTATCCCTTAAGTTGACCCTTGGCTGCGACCCTGAGGTACTCCTTGATGTGATCATAGTCCACATCATAATAGTTGAAACATGAGCATGGGTATGCCCCTTTGGGTGCCTCCACCACTGCATCCACAATAAAATGTGGCAGAGTTGTGCCCTCAGGCGTCTTCCGAAACTCGCTGTTGGGAATCAGCTCTTCCGCTGTTACCACCACGGTCTTAGCCGCCTTGGCCTTGATCACATCCTCGTAAACAGGTCCCTCAATCCTGACATTCCCGTACTCATCGGCTTTCTGGACATGGATCACTGCCAGGTCTGGCTGGATGGCCCTGACCGCTATCATCTTCTCACCGGTAAACGGATCCTCTACCTGCTTGTAACCTCCAATCTCTTCGCTGATATCGAGGAGATCAGAGCCCAGCATCCCCTTCACCGGCAGTGATGGCAAACCCATGGCTGCTGCACGAAATCCGGCAATGATTGGCTGACACGCTCCTTCTTTTGTGATAATTTCATGTGCTTCGGATTTCTTGCGAAAATTGGGGGCAAGGCCAAGTCCCTCAAAAGCTAGCATGCCGGCCCGTATCTTGGCAACGCAGCCAGCACCGATCAGGAGATCAAAATCCATGGCTGGTTCCCGGTCTACCAGACTCAGATTCTTCTTCCCTTGCCGCACCAATTCCCGCACGAACTCCATTGGGGCCCGGTGGAAGGTGGCACCACCAGTGGTCACCAGATCTCCATCTCTGACGAACCTGGCCGCCTCATCAAGGCTGGTCAATACCTTTTTCATCCCTTTTCCCTGTTAAGGTTCAAGACTGAGTAGAATTATGACAGTGATCTGCTGTCGGGACTCATTTGTATCATTTGGATGAAGCTTCAAGTTTCCGACTGCTTTGGTTCGCCTACGGTCCGCAGCCTGTCACTGTTATTGTAATCTCTTGGTATCGTTCAGAAGTGTTGGCATGAACCATAGTGAGTAATCGTTCACGTTTCAAAGGAGGTCATGGCTGTTTTTGAAAGGTGATATCTCAAAAAAAATTCCACCGGGTCTTGCAGTGGTCAAATATGTGGGGTTTACACCTCGGAAGCCCTGGGAGTCTCCGCCTGGTTCATCTAAACCCCAGATATTTGACCACATCCCTTGAGGCCTATAGATAGCGCCTTGAGAAAATGGGCATGACCTCATAGAGGTAAGCATGTACGGCTTCTCTAACCAATATACCATTGAGTGAATACTTTTGAACGGTACCTATCTCTTATGTTATCCGGTAGCTTTTCCTCTCTTGATCCCAGTTTTCTTTGAGCTTTGCTTTTTGCTCATGTAGTCCTTAACTGCCGCATGGAGTGCATCGGCTGCCAAGTTGGAACAGTGCATCTTTTGTGGGGGTAGGCCGTCGAGTTCAGAGGCTACATCACCCCGAGTTATTTTCATTGCCTCATCGGTATGCTTTCCCTTTGCCAGTTCGGTGACCATACTGCTCGTGGCAATCGCCGAACCACAGCCGAAGGTTTGGAACTTTATGTCGGTTATGATATCGTCTTTTACCTTAATATACATCTCCATGAGGTCTCCACACACAGGATTTCCCACCTTACCGTATCCGTCAGGATTTTCTATGGTGCCAACATTCCTGGGATTCATGAAATGCTCCATTACCTTTTTGCTGTAACCCACCTGGGCCACTTAAATCACCTCCTTCTTAGAGAGCGGTGAAAGTTTTCTCAACCTTTCGACTGTCTCTTTGACCGCCTTTACTATTGTACGGATCTCTTGCATCTTGTTTGATCTTCCCAGAGCCAAAACCATGGATCCATGAGCTTCTTCATGCTTCAGACCTATCGCCAGCAGTACATGCGATGGTTCCAGAGTTTTAGAAGAGCATGCTGAGCCAGTGGAAACCTGTATGTTATACATGTCCATGTTCAGCAGTATGCTCTCACCCTCAATATGGTTGAACCGGAAACTTGCATGGTGCGGTAGCCGCTGGGTAGGATGACCGGTCAAGTAGGATCCCTCAATCGTTGTTATCTCTTGGATTACCTTATCCCTCATTCCTTTTAGTCGCTCGGTTTCATGTGCCATTTCGTCTTTGGCGATCCGCGCCGCTTCACCCATCCCTGCAATGGCGAATATGTTCTCTGTTCCAGACCTGAGTCCCCGTTCCTGACCACCGCCAAGCAATACCGGCTGAAGCTTTATCCCGGGTTTTACATATAGTGCCCCGGCGCCTTGTGGACCATAGAGATCGTTGGAAGATAGTGTCAACAGATCAATACCGTCGGCTTGGACATCTATCGGGATATGTCCTGCAGCAGCCGTAGCATCCACGTGCAGATACAGGCCCTTATCATGGACTATTGCGCTTATCTCCTTGATAGGCTCTATGGTCCCAATCTCGTTGTTGGCATACATGATCGAGGTTACTGTGGTTTGCTTCGTTAGTGCTTCATCAAGCTTCTTGCAATCCACTATGCCCATTGAATCGACTGGGATTACATGGAGCGAAAATCCATTTTTCTGAAGCTCTTTCATGGGATTGAGTACCGATATATGTTCGATCGCACTTGCCACTATCTCTTTCCCTTTACCTATGTTTCTCAATGCAGTTCCCCTGATAGCCAGGTTATTGGCCTCGGTTGAACAGCTCGTGAAGATGATAGTTTTATCGTTCTCCGCATTAATGAGCTTTGTAACTTTTGTTCTGGCGTCTTCAAGCACACGTTTCGCCTCTAGTCCCACCGAATGAAGTGAGGATGGGTTACCGTAACCCTGTTCGAGAAACTGTTTTGCAAACGCCAGCACTCGTGGGTCGATGGGCTTGGACGAAACACCATCTAGGTATATCCTTTCCATTTGTGCGCTCCTAAAACCACATTGTTGCCGCAGCATCCAGTGCTAAGTCGTTCAGGGTTGCGGCGCCAACTATCTTGACCCCCGGTCTCAAATCTACCTTTTCCCAACCTAACATCTGCTTAGACGCCTCGCACACAAGAATCTCGATACCCATTTCAAGAGTCTTGTTGATCATCTCTGCGATGCTGGGAAAGGCTCCGAGCTTAATCTTCTCAGCTTCACCGGGCAGCAGCATCTTCAGCGCCTGGCCGAGATAATATACCTTTGGATTGAGCTCCATATTTTTTGCCGTTTGCGCCAATACCAATGGGGAATACTGTCGTTCTGGCACATCACTTGTTTGAACATACAAGATAAACTTTTCGTCTTTCATAATAAACCTCCTTTTTAGAGTCAGCAGGTAACGAGGCCAACTCATTTCATTTTTTTTTAATATAGAAGGTCATGATCGTACCTTGTTTTTCGAATTTCAAGACCTCATGACCAACCCTTTTAGCCCATCGCTTTATATCCTCCTCTGCTGCCGGGTCATCGGCTTCTACCTTAAGCAATTGACCTGCTTCGAGCCTATCTATCTCCTGCTTCGTCTGGGCGATCGGCATCGGGCAATAGAGACCCACGCAGTCCAATTCTGCATCTGGGATAATTTCTGAAGCCATTGTGCTAACCTCCTCGTATATTTCTTGGTTACTTGCCTACTTATGCTCCACAATCCCTTTCAATTCTCGAGTCTCCTGCTCAGCAATGATCTCTATAGTCATTTTCTGGGGTCCACTCATCGGGTATTCTTTCCACGGGAGCCAGCAAATTCTACCTTTGCCACACCATCAGGGGCGACCTCTACCAACCACATTTCCGTCATCTGCAGTAAGCGAAGTTCTCATTCCAGGCGAGACAATCTCCTCTTTTTTATCAAATTTGACGCATCTTTTATTTTTCGACTCTACCCCCCGGCAATCATAAGGGTAATCGAGAGCTTGTCTCCGTCCATAACTGGTTTGGCTAACTCTTCCGGATAAGAGCTTTCCTGATTGACATAGATATCAACATAGTGGAGCAGTTTGCCCTTCTTATTAAAGAGCTTGGGCTCAATGCCGGGAAACTGTCTAACTAAGTCAGCAAGGCACTCACCTACGGTGGTACCGCTGACCTCAGCTGTCGCCTGATCGTTTATCAAGTGGCGCAGGGCCTGATGAATATTTATCGTTATACTCACAGCTTACTCCGTTGTTTTAATATGATTGCAGTGCTCACAATGAGGGTCTTTCTTGATGTTAAACTCAGTAAACTCCATGTTCAGAGCATCGTAGTTGAGCAGCTTATTGGTGAGAAGTTCACCAATTCCCACAATGTACTTTATTACCTCTGTTGCCTGGATACAGCCAATAACCGCTGGTGTAACTCCAATCACCGGAAATTTCTCTTCATGTATGACGCCTCGATACACGCATCTCAGACATGCTGTTTTATGGGGGATTATGGTCATTGCTCTGCCTTCAAACCCATAGATTGCCCCGTGAAAGAAGGGGATATTGTTGTCAAGGGCAGCCTTATTCAACAGGTACCTCGTTGGCAGGTTATCCATGGCGTCAACGATGAGATCAAAACCAGTCAGAAGTTCACCAAGATTAGCTTCGGTTATGGTTTCCTCAATAGCCTCTATTTCCACCTCTGGGTTCAGCCTTTTGAGCTTTTCTGTGGCCGATTCAACCTTGCTCCTGCCTATGTCATTATCCCAGTGCAAAACTTGCCTATTCAGGTTACTCCGATCTACCCTATCGTGATCAACGAGTCGTATTCTTCCAATCCCGGCCGCTGTCAAATATATTGCCGCTGGTGAGCCAAGCCCTCCGGCACCAGCAATAAACACGCTTGCCCTCTTGAGCTTTTCTTGCCCCGCTTCACCTATTTCCCTCAACATTATTTGTCGATCATATCGTTCCAGCTCATCAACGGTAAGCATGTGCCCATAACCCCGCTATTGTAGTTCTTTGTCTATCCATTCCAGATAATCAGGGTTGCCACCGATAATAGGCAAGGCGATCACCTCTGGGACATCGTAGGTATGAACCTCCTTGACCAGGGCAACAATCTTATCCAGCAGTGAGGCTTTAGCCTTAACGATTAAAAGGTTTTCCTGATCAGAATCAAGGTGGCCTTCCCACCAAAAACGGGAACTGACTCCGGGCACGATATTGACACAGGCTGCCCTCCTCTGTTTAAGGAGCACTTCAGCTAACCGGTTTGCCTCTTCATCCGAGCCTGCGGTTATGAAAATGACTACCTTTTGATCATTTTCCATGAGACACGAGCCTCCAGGTATGGGTATAAACATTCATCCGTTTCTCACGGACAAAGCCAATAAGGGTAATACCGGAATCGTTGGCGAGTTTCACCCCGAGGTTTGTAGGGGCAGATTTTGAAATAAGTATAGGGATATTTCTTTTGGCTACCTTGAGCAATATCTCCGAGGAAACCCTTCCGCTGGTAATGAGCAAGCGGTCATGTGTAGGTATATCTTTCACGATGCACTCCCCGAAGATCTTATCAATGGCATTATGTCTGCCAATATCCTCACTGAAAACCAGGATGGCTTTGGTATCACATAGCGCAGCACTGTGAACACCACCCGTAGCCGCAAACAACTCTGAGTGGTGGACAAATTCCTGTATGAGATTGAGTACCTCTGGGGGTGATATGTGGATCTGAGAATCTATCCTTGATTGAGGATGAATGGCACTAAGTGGGGAGGCTCCTTTTCCGCCACTTGAAGCTATGATCCGCCTGGACAAGATATCCTTAGGAGACTTTATAGGTTCTTTGGTTGTCACGTTCATAATGCCCCTCTCGGGATCAAGCACTATATCTTTGATAATATCTTTCCTGTTTATCAAGCCTTCCGAATACAGAAAGCCAATCGTAAGAAAATCAAGTTTTGCAGGGGAGCAGAGTAGCGTCACCAATTCACGGTTATTCAAGACGATCGTGAGGTGGAATTCCGTGACAACGGTGTCCTCGACCTGTTTTTGACTTTCCTTGATCACACGAAGGATAGGTACTTTATCCAACATCCCTTATCCTTATGGGATCTCCGGTTCTAACAACCCCGCCATGGATTGCTTTAGCAAACACGCCCTCTGTGGGCATAATGCACCTGCCTACCTGTCGATAGATTGCGCACCTGGTGTGGCATTCCTTGCCGATTTGGGTAAGTTCGAGGACAATTTCCTTTCCTACGGCGAACTGTGTACCAAGAGGCAGAGAGAGCAGGTCTATACCCTGAGTAGTCAAGTTTTCTGCAAAATCTCCAGGGCCTACATCAACTCCACAATCTCTCATCTTATGAATGCTTTCAATTGCAAGGAGGCTTACCTGGCGGTGGGTTGAGGAATCTGCGTGGGCATCACCAATAAAGCCGAGATTTTCTTTAATGGTACCCTCAGCTACAGTTTCTTTCTTGGTCCCTTTCGTCGTACTGGTACATACAGCGATAATATGTGCCACCGTTAGACTCCTGATGTTTGAACCCACCCTCACTCTTCATTGCTCTCAGCCCTTTTTGCCCTTTGTTTCTCAACCAGATCCTGTAAGGTCTTGGATTCCAATATCCTGTCACACGCTTTCTTTATTTCCGCCCAGACATCCCTAGTCACACATTCTCTGCTTTGTGCGCATAGATTACCTTCATCAACACAGACAGCGGGCGCAGATGAGCCTTCTGTTGCCCGGATAATTTCACTGAGCCTTATTTCTGTTGGCGGCCGAGCCAGGGTAAACCCGCCGGAAGCGCCTCGGATACCCCTTACTAATCCTGCTGACCTGAGCGGGATAAATAACTGCTCAAGGTATCCTTTGGAAATCTTTTGTCTTTTCGAAATGTCTCTAATCAGTACCGGACCCTTTCCGAAGTGAAGGGCGAGGTCGAGCAATGCCCGCGTCGAATACCTTCCTCTAGTTGAGATCTTCATTTTTGAATGATTAATATTACTAAAATAGTAATAAATTAACATGAAAACAGAATCTGTCAAGGTATCGATGGCAAAAAGGGGGGAGGCGGTCCTCAGCTTTTATCCTGACGACAGGAATTGAAAGGCTCGGAATTGCGAAGACATGTGACCAGTTACCGTGTCACAGGAGCGCCTGTTTTTGCTGGAAAAATCACAGGAAGAAGTAAGCACGCCTAAGCCCTTTTGTCATTGGCACTGGGTTTTGGTTTGCTCTTGAGCAACAAAAGCCCCACGCAAGGTGTAGGAGAGCGCGTTTTTTGCAAGCAGATCCTCAGGATGGGGCAGAAAAAGCACCGGTCAAATTATGGCCAGTTTTTTTCCTTCCTGTTCTGCGATATCAAGGATCTGGTCCAGCTCTTCGTCGACGTGGATGGCCATATATGATGTCCGAATGAGTGCGCGATTAGGGGGAACACCAGGACTTACCACTGGATTCACATAAACACCTCTCTCAAAGAGATTCTTCCAGAAGAGAAAGGTCTTCTGATTATCCCCGATAATCAGAGGCACAATGGCTGTTTCCGTTGTTCCAATATTGAAGCCCAGCTCTGTGAACCCTTCTATCATTCTCTGGGCTATTTGTTGCAATCTGAGTACCCGTTGGGGTTCCCGTTCTATAATATCGAGGGCTGCGATGACCGCAGCTATATTTGCAGGAGGCATGCTTGCACTGAAGAGCAACGGTCGTGAAACATGTTTGATATAGTCAATAATCCTTTCTTCACCTGCCACGAAACCTCCTATTGAACCGAATGCCTTGGAAAAGGTGCACATAATCAGGTCGGCAAGGTTCCGGTTTCCGTAGTATTCCGTTGTTCCTCTGCCTGTTTTACCTATTACCCCTATTGCATGGGCTTCATCCAGATAGACTCCGACTCTGTATTTGTCTGCAAGGGCTCTCATTTCAGGGAGCTTCACAATATCTCCCTCCATACTGAAAACCCCGTCGGTAACGATCAGCTTTGATTCTTCTGAAGGAATGTTGGAGAGCTTTTTTTCCAGATCTTCCAGATTATTATGTTTGAAACGATGGACATTGACCTTTCGATTTAGACCGAGGGCGAGAAAAATTCCGTCCATGATAGAGGCGTGGTTGAATTTATCGGTGATGACATGTTCTCCACGACCTACCAGAGCGGATATTGAACCGAGATTAGTCTGATAACCAGTAGTGAAGCACAGGGCTGCCTGTCTCCCTGTAAACTCAGCAAGCCGTTCCTCGAGCTCTTCATGAAGAGAAAGTGTTCCATTCATAAAGCGTGAACCGGAACAGCTGGTGCCGTACTTTTCTATAGCCTTTATGCTGGCCTCACGTACTTCCGGATCTAAGGCCAATCCCAGATAATTGTTTGAACCTGCCATAAACAGTTCCCGGCCTTCAATGATCACTTTGGATCCCCGGGACCCTTCAATCGGCTTGAAATAAGGATAAATGCCAACTTGTCTGGCTTCTATCGCTTCGGTGAAGTCATAGCATTTCTGAAAAATTCCTGTGCCGTCGTTCATGCTTCCTCCTGAACTCTTCGGCCTCCTTATTACCACGTGGACGATTCAATAGATACTGTTTTTTTATAGGTTTAGTCCAAATCCCTCTGCGCCCGTTGTATCAGTATGTCCATCATCCAATTAACCGGGGAAGGGAAAAGTCGTTTTGCCAGGTAGATCATCTTTCCTGAAGATCCGGGAATAATCATGAACTTACCCTTTTCAAGACCCCTGATGCAGGCCTTTGCAACAGCCTCCGAAGTGGTTGGCCTTGATATACTTGAAAGGGCTTTAGCTTCAGCAGGTTTTGTTTTATTTTCCTCAACAAGTTGAGGGGTATCTGTATCCGGGGGACAGAGAACTGAGACGCGAATACCGTATCTCTTGAGTTCTCCCCTGAGTGCCTCAGACAGACCAATAACCCCAAACTTGGACGCGCTGTATGCTGTGTAGCCAAACGTTCCAATAAAACCGACATTAGATGAGATATTCACAATACTCCCGCCCCTGTTTCTCATAAACGGTTCCAAAACTGTAATACTGTTCCACGTTCCAATCAGGTTTATATTGATCATATCAATAAACTTCTCATATGGAATTCTTTCAAAATAATTGCTATAGGCAATTCCCGCTGAATTGACCAGGATATCGGGAGCGCCCGAAAGTTCCACTGTTTTGGGAAGCATTTCCCTGGCCTGATCAATGTTGGAGACATCCAGTGATACAATCGAAACATTCCGGTGCCCACCGGTGGTGAGAGATTCAAGCTCATTGCATGCGTGTTCCAGTCTATCTCTATTTCTGGCTATTAGTACCACTTTTGCCCCACGTTTTACGAACTCTCTGGCAAGAGACAATCCGATTCCACTAGAGCCACCGGTTATATAGGCAGTTTTTGTTAAATAATCCTTCATAGAACTCTTAAACTTCAAATTCTGGGTAACGTTCAAAAGTTGAGGCATTGAGGTTTAAGAAGGTAATACCTGTTTCTGAAAGGCGATATCTCACAAAAAATACCACCGTGTTCTGCAGTGGCCAAGTATTTGGGATTTACTCCACAAAACATTTGCGCCTTTGGTTATACCCTGTTAAATGCCACATATTTGGCCACCTCCCGTGAGGCTCATAGATATCGCCTTGAGGAAATTGGCATTACCAGTTAGATAAATTGATTCTCATCATGTGGCTGAAAAAAACAACTG
>CP070673.1:3207997-3220776 GCA_020351915.1 Deltaproteobacteria bacterium | reverse complement strand
CCTGGTAGTAAATCCCGGTGCCGATTCCGGCACGGATCGAAATCACCACAAAGTTGTCAAAGGGAAAGGCCTGACCGACCCATTTTTTGTACATGGTGTAGCTGCGGACATTGTTGTCAATCTGAACGGGATGTTCGAGCCTCCGGCTCAGGACCTCGGCAAAATCATGAAAGAGTTCGATCTGGTAGCGAAAGAGGCGCAGGGGCAAGCCGATCCCGATCCCGGCAAGCGCGGCAGGTCTGGAAACATTGCGGCGTAGGAAATTGTGTACCATTTTCTGCAGAAAAATCAGTCACTTATAATCTTACCCTTCGGTACCGCTCGCACCATGTCGCCCTTTTGACCGTTTCTTAATAGATATCCTTCACTGCTTTCCCCTCTTCCCTAACCCCGACAGGGTCTACAGCGCAGTTAAGGATTCTCCCTTTTTTGGTGCCTTTCAGGATAGCAGCCCATTTTTCTCTCAATCCCTTTATATCACCAATCTCGCCAAGGGCCCATACCGTGCCACCTCCTCCTGCACCTGCAAACCGGGCACCACATCCCATCTCCTCAGACTCTTGAATTAGCCCGGTAATTATTGGGGTAAAGGCTTGAGGGGTTACTTCTTTCCGGATCGCTACCTCATTCCTGAGCTCCTCTGCTCCCGCTTTCCACTGTCGCTCCTGTAAATGATGGGCAAAGCGGTTGACAATGCTGTTGAGTTCAATCCAGCTAGACCTCGTGTTCCCTTTCAAAAACTCTTCTATCCATAACCTGTTTATCTTGGCAGATAAATGGGTGCTCCCGCTATAAGCAACAAGAATCCTTTTAGACAGTTCACGTTGCCCCATAGCGTCAAGAAGAGACTCCCTCTCGAATGGTCTCACCTTCCGGGAATAGTTCCAGGCCCATTTATTCACCCCACCGAATACCGATGCTCCCTGATCCTGCAATCCGCACATTCCCATGTTCACTGCATCCTCCAAATGAAATGCGAGATGAAGAATATCACCCTTTCCAAGCTCTTTTTCATGGAGCAAGGCTTTAACCAAGGATAATGCCTTAATCGCAGCCACAGCAGCAGCACTCGATCCCCCAAGGCCTGCCTTCACTGGAGAGACTGATGTAATTGCTATTTCTAATCCGTGGAACCCAAAGAGAGATGCAACTGCGAACATGAGGCCAAATTGGGAATTAAACGGGACCTGATCCAAAGGGTATGTCTCTTGTGCATGGAAATTCTCAGAAGATATTTTGACCCACCCTGGTTTGTATGGCAAAAGGGTGATATAGGTCCTTAAATTCAGAGCTAGATTTACCGTAGTGGGCTTTGCCCCCTCTAAAGGAAGGGCAAAAGCCTTGATGTCCCAGGTACCGCCAGAGTCAATTCTGCAAGGAGCCGAGCTGCTTATGGGATTTTCTTCAAGAAGTTTTTTAAGGCATCTATAGGGTGTGGACATAGGAAGAGAATGGTCAGGCAGTTAAAGCCTTTTGAAGCTCCGAAAAGCAGCATCAATCGTTTTTGTTATTGTCTTTTCATTGTGGGCTGCTGAAACAAAGAGAGCCTCGAAAGGTGATGGGGCCAGATAGATTTTTTGCGCCAACATCTCTCTGTAAAATGATACGTATTTTGAGCTTTCAGTTTTCTGAACGGATTCGAAATCAACGACTGGGGTTTTTCCAAAAAAGATTGCACCCATTGATCCAGCCCGATTGATAATGAGATCTATTCCGGCCTGTCTGGCCGCATCACGTATTCCAGAAAAAAGAACCTTGGATTTTTCCTCTATCTTGGCATAGATCTCTTTGTTCTTTAAGATTCTGAGGGTTACCAGCCCTGCAGTCATGGCCAATGGATTGCCTGATAACGTGCCTGCCTGGTAAATATCACCGCCCGGGGCGACATGGGACATAATATCCCGTCTCCCTCCGTAGGCCCCAACTGGAAGGCCACCACCGATAATCTTACCTAAGCACGTGAGATCGGGCTTGATATCGTAGAGCTCTTGGGCACCTCCAGGGCTCACTCTGAATCCAGTTATGATCTCATCAAATATGAGAAGGATGTCATGTTCTTTGGTTATGTTTCTTATCCCCTCCAAGAATCCCTCCTCAGGCAAGATAACCCCCATGTTACCAGCGATAGGCTCGATAATAACAGCAGCTATCTGATCCGAATATTTTTCGACCCCTTCCTCTACGGCCTTCAAATTATTAAAGGGGAGCGAAACCGTAAGTCTTGCCAAGTCAGCCGGGACTCCGGGGCTTCCTGGAATGCCAAAGGTAGCCAATCCAGAACCGGCACATACCAGGCAACTGTCACTGTGCCCGTGATAGCAACCATCGAACTTGATGATCACATTCCTGCCGGTAAATCCGCGAGCGAGGCGAATAGCGCTCATAGTTGCCTCTGTCCCGGAGTTCACCATTCTCACCATTTCAACTGAAGGCACAGTTTCAACAATCATTTCTGCCAGATTGACTTCCAGTTCAGTGGGGGCGCCATAACTGGTTCCATTCTCTAGTGCGTCGTTGATTGCCTGAATTACCTCTGGATGCCTATGTCCCAGTATCATTGGCCCCCAGGAACAGACATAATCGACATATCTCTTTCCGTCAGCATCCCACAAATAACAGCCATCTGCCCTTTGAATAAAAGGGGGATCCACACCTACATTTCGACCTGCCCTCACTGGGCTATTAACGCCGCCTGGGATGATTTCTTGTGCCTTCAGAAAAAGTTCTTTTGATCTGCTTTCCATAACAGTCTACTTTAAAAATATTTCGGACTAGTCTTTTTGTACTCCTTAAGGGTTAAAAGGACCACATACTCGTTTACCTCAACCATATCTGCAATTTTCTTGGCTATGTGCTCACAATCTTTATCGTTTTTGCCATGGATCATGGTGAAAAGATTGTATTTCCATTCACCTTGAATTCTCCTCTGATAACAATGGCTAACCTCCCCAAAGCCTGCCATTAAATTACCGGACTTCTCCACTTTATCTTCAGGCACACGCCAGGCAACCATGGCGTTGGCATGAAACCCTGCAAGCTGATGTCTCAGAGTCGCCCCAAAGCGCCTGAGTATCCCTTGTTCTTTTAGCATTTGGGTCTTCTCGAGTAGATCTTCTTCTCTTATTCCAATCTTGTCTGCGAGCGAAGCAAAAGGTTTTGGTGTTACTGGAAGATCTCCCTGGAGGTAGCGGATAATCTTTTTTTCAAGCTCCTCAATCATTCATACCCCAGTACTTCATGCCCCCTAATATGTCAAGATAAAAGAAAAAAGAGAGATTAAGCTTGAAAAAAGCTGTGTTAGATTATATAAATCACGCATCCCGAATGAAAATATCGGCCCGTTGCAAAAACGAAAGGATGCGATGTACCCTTTTCAAGATATGACAGAGAGGCTTGAGACCCTCAATAAGATCGGGATCGCCCTATCAAGTGAAACAAATCTGACGCTCCTACTAGAATCAATTGTAAGGGAAACTCGCTCTTTTACAAACGCCGACGCTGGCAGCCTCTACCTTGTTGATCAGGATAACGGGGCCCTGCACTTTGAGGTTGCCCAGAATGATACTCTAAGAAAACGGGCCGATATGAAACCGGACACATTTAAACCATACTCTCTCGCCCTTACCAAAAATAGTATTGCTGGATACGTTGCCATCACTGGTGAAACCCTGAACATCCCCGATGCCTATGATCTCTCTCCAGAAGCCGGTTTCGAGTTTAATCGAGACTTTGATAGGAGAAACAATTACAGAACGAGGTCCATGCTTCTCGTGGCAATGAAGGACACAGAGGGGAAGATCATTGGCGTTCTCCAACTGATTAACTCGATCGATAGCGATGGAAAGGTTATCTCCTTTGACCCCAGTATAGAATCCCTTGTCTCATCTCTGGCTTCACAGGCAGCTGTGGCCATAAAGAATGCACAGCTTATCAAAGAGATAAAGGCTGTTTTTGAGGCCCTCATTCAGTATTCAGTCTCGGCCATAGATGCGAGGAGCCCCTTCACTGCCGGACATTCTAAGGGGGTTGCAAAGTATACCATGGCCTTAGCCAGAGCTATCAACGACACCCATGATGGTCCATACGCTCCTGTGTCATTTGGCCCTGCCGAACTTGAAGAGCTCAATTATGCAGCCTGGCTTCACGACATTGGTAAAATTGGTGTAAGGGAATGGGTGCTTGATAAACGGAGCCGCCTTTCAGAGGCTGAGACAGCCGCCCTTATCAGCCGTTTCGAGAGCATCAAAGCCTCTGCCATCGTTGAAACTGAGAAAAAGAAACTTGTTTTACTTCAAAAAGACGGGGGCAACCAAAAAAAGATCAGAGAACTAGATAGAGACCTGAACGGTCGACTGAAACAAATAGAGGAGGATCTGGCATTTATCAAGGAGATTAATACCAGCAACTTCTTAGATGAACCAGAGCTCAAAAAATTAAAGGAGACTTCCAAGAAGAAATACTTAGATTTTGAAGGGCAAAAAAGAGGCTATCTCACTGATTTTGAATTTGAAAATCTCTCTGTAAGAAAGGGTAACCTGACAATGGGTGAGGTGGAGGAGATTCAATCCCATGTGATTCACACCGAAAACATCGTTGATAAGATACCCTTTAAGGGTTCCCTGAAAAGGGTTCCCTTTTTTGCTGCTGGTCATCATGAAATGCTTGATGGATCGGGTTATCCAAAACAGGTTACATCAGAGAATATTCCCCTTCAGACAAGAATAATTACGGTGGCCGATATCTATGAGGCACTCATAGCCAAGGATAGACCGTATAAAGGAAGTATGGATCCAGTGAGGTCACTGGCTATCTTACAGGAGGAGGCTGCCAAGGGCAGACTTGACAAGGAACTTGTCAGGATTTTCATTGAAAAGAAGGTCTACGAAGCCAAAGAGGAAAACTAAGAGACACATAATACCGTGGACATAAAGAGGGATTATTACGAGGATATTCAGCTTCTGGACAGCAGGGTTCTGTGGTTCTGGTTTTTGATGCTCATAGCTGCCTTAATTACCTTTCCATTTCTGGCGCCAAACTACTACATCTACATGGCCAATTATATGGCTATTAACGTTCTTGTTGCTGTTGGGTTGAATATGTTAGTAGGCTATACTGGTCAGATATCCCTCGGCCATGCCGGATTCTTTGCCATAGGGGCCTTTACCACGGTTCTCTTTATGGGCAAACTTTCTTTCCCCTTTCTTGTTGCACTTACTGCCGGCGGTGCCATTGCTGCTGTTTTCGGTTTTGTCCTCGGACTGCCTGCCCTGAGGTTAGAAGGCCCTTATCTTGCCATTGCCACCCTCGGTTTCGGCATGGCTATTACTCAAATAATAGGTCGCTGGGAGCTTTTTGGGGGAAGGATGGGGATACAGGCGCCTACCCTTAAGCTTTTTGGTCTATGTACTGTATCGAGTGACAGAGGACTCTACTTTGTAATCATACCTATCACCTTTCTTTTAACCTTAGCTGCCAGAAACCTCATGAAAACTAAGGTTGGAAGGGCCTTTATCGCCATCAGGGATTCGGACATCGCCGCCGAGACAATGGGCGTTAACCTGACGTACTATAAGACCCTGGCCTTTGCCATAAGCGCTTTCTACACAGGCATTGCCGGTGGATTGATGGCATTCATGCTTGGCTTCATCAACCCGAGTACCTTTAATTTTATTCTTTCAATCTATTTTCTGGCATTTGTTATTGTAGGAGGGGTCGGAACGATATTTGGTTCCATCATGGGCGGCGTGGTGATGACCTGGTTAATTCTCATGTTGGATAAGGTTCAGGATCTGCCCTATTTGGGGCAATTGCTCCTGACTATTTCAGATCGGTGGATGAGTGTTACCGGTATTCACAATGTCGCAAGTATTTGTCTCGGATTAATAATTGTTTTAATTGTGGTTTTTGAGCCCCTTGGTCTCTACGGGTTCTGGATACGGACAAAGATCTATTGGAAAACGTGGCCATTTTAATATTCAGGTCAGTCGGCAGTAAAGCACTAGACAGTAAGCAATAACAAGTAACGAAGATCACATGTTTCTACAGCTTATAGTAAGTGGCATTGCCATCGGGAGTATCTATGCACTGGTTGCCCTGGCCATGGTAATTATCTATAAGAGCTCAGAGGTCCCCAACTTTGCTCAGGGTGAAATGGCCATGATCTCCACTTTTATCGCCTTTATGCTCTTTGATAGTTATGGTCACGGCTTTCTTGTTTCATTTAGCGGAGCCTTAGGGTTTGCCATTGCGTTGGGCGTGTTTTTGGAGTTTGTTTTCCTGAGAAGAGCAAAGGATCCCAATGTCCTCAGTCTCATCCTTATTACCCTTGGATTTGAGATGATGCTCTACGGCACAGCAAGCTGGAAATGGGGAGCCGAACAACAGAGCTTCCCTTTTCCTGTTTCAGACTTTGACATAGTCAATTTAGGCCCCGCCATACTCAGCTACTTGAATATTGCCACGCTCTTGGCCGCCCTTTTTCTGATGTTTGCCCTCTTTCTTTTCTTTAGATATACCAAGGTTGGGATTGCCATGAAGGCTACCCAGCAGAATATGATAGCCGCCAGGATAAACGGGATCAGGGCCAACCGAATATTATCCATAACATGGGCCATGAGCTCATTTATTGGTGCTGTTGCCGGAATGATGCTGGCGCCCGTGGCTACGTTGGACCCTAACCTGATGATGGATCCTCTTCTTAAGGGCTTTGCAGCTGCTGTTCTCGGGGGAATGACAACCCTGGTTGGTTCTGCTCTTGGAGGATATATGCTCGGTATCATCGAAACCTTATTCGGTGGATACGTTTCCTTGCAATTTAAATCTGTAGTGGCCTTCCTGATCATTGTCCTGGTTCTCTGCTTCAAGCCAAGTGGTCTATTTGCCAAGCACTATGTGAGAAGAGTTTAACCGGTTTGTTGGGCTAATTGGGTAAATTGCTTAAAGACTGTTTATGGATGCTGTTGAAAAACAAATAGAACCAGACTTTTTTAGTGTTCAGGGCCTGACCATCTCCTTCGGTGGCCTCACGGCGGTTGATAACGTCAGCTTTGCGATTACCAAGGGATCTATCTTTTCTATAATTGGGCCCAACGGTGCCGGTAAAACGACCATCTTTAACTGTATTAACGGTCTCTATACGCCAAATAGTGGTAAAATGATCTTCAAGGGTGAGGAGATAACCGACATGAAGCCCTTTAAGATCGCCAGGAAGGGTATTGCTCGCACGTTTCAGAATATCGAGCTTTTCTCAAGAATGACAACAATGGAAAACCTAATGCTTGGCAGGCATCTCCACATAAATACGGGGGTGTTCAGCGGGGCCACCTTCTTCAGGCGTAAATCAAAGGCAGCCCGCGAAGAGATAAAACACCGGGAGCAGGTGGAACGGATCATTGACTTACTAGACTTACAAGCTGCCCGAAACCAGTTTGTTGGTGGCCTTCCATACGGAACCCAGAAGCTCATTGAGTTGGGGAGGGCCCTGGCTCTGGAGCCTGAGCTTTTACTCTTGGATGAACCCTCAGCCGGCATGAACACGGAAGAGAAGCAGGATCTCATCTTTTGGGTTAAAGATATACAGGACGAACTTGGGGTAACCATCCTCTTAATTGAACACGACATGAGGATGGTTATGGATATATCAGACAGGATTCTGGCCATAAACTTTGGCAAACCATTATGTGAAGGGATTCCTGAAGAGGTTCAGAACAATCCCGAGGTTCTAAAGGCATATTTAGGAGAAGAAGAAATCTAGGAATGGCATTTCTTGAAATCAAGAATATCGAGACCTTCTATGGGCTCATCTATGCCTTGCGGGGTGTTTCTTTGTCTCTTGAAGAGGGTACCATAACCGCTATCTTAGGAAATAATGGGGCAGGAAAATCGACTATCCTCAAGACAGTGATGGGTTTAATCGAGGATCAACCGGACAAAGGCACTATCGAGTTCAGGGGAAAGAGAATTGACCGTAAGGATCCTGAACAGTTAGTGAGGTTGGGTATCTCATACGTACCAGAGGGGCGGGAGGTCTTTGATCAGCTAACAGTCAGGGAAAATCTCCTTATGGGCGCCTACTCAAGACATGATTGGGGTGGGATCAAGCAAGACTTCAAGAGGATCTACGGTTATTTCTCAGTCCTAGAGGAACGAGAGGGCCAGCTTGCCGGAACATTGTCCGGAGGTGAACAGCAGATGCTGGCAATTGGGAGGGCCTTGATGAACGGGCCCAAACTGCTCTTTTTGGATGAGCCATCCCTGGGGCTTTCACCGATCCTGGTTAAGGAAATATTTGCCATAATCAAGAAAATAAACGAAGAGGGCATAACCATACTCCTGGTAGAACAGAATGCGAGGATGGCCTTGAAAATTGCCCATGTTGGTTTGATATTGGAAAATGGTCGCTTCGTCATGAAAGGGAAGGCAGCTGATCTCATGGAGGACGAAGATGTGAAGGAATTCTATCTTGGGGTAAAACAAGCAGAATCGGCCAAGGGCTATCAGCGGTGGAAAAGGCAAAAACGGTGGAGATAAATTAGGCATGCCTTACAAGACTATTCCGAAGGTTTTCAAACAGATGGTGCAAAACCGTGGAGACCGGGTGGCCATGCGCAAAAAGGAATATGGCCTCTGGCATGACATCTCCTGGAATGAATACTTTAGGCAGGCTCAATATGTGGGATCGGCCCTCGTATCCATGGGCCTTGAAAAGGGAGATCGTGTATCCATTATCGGTGATAATTGTCCTGAGTGGGTAATCATTGACCTGGGTATCCAATGCGCTGGCGGTGTGTCTGTTGGTATCTATTCTACCAACGCCTGGCCACAGGTAGAGTATGTGATTGAGAACGCGGATTCCAAATTCTTCTTTGTTGAAAACGAAGAGCAGCTTGATAAGTGGCTGAACTTCAGGAATAAGGTACCCTTTTTGAAGAAGGTAATCGTATGGGATCTTGAGGGCCTCAGGCACTTCAAAGATCCCATGGTCATGACCTATGAGGAGCTTCTTGAAACTGGCCGTCAGATCGTTGAAAGGGAACCCAATCTACTCGAAGACCGCATGAATGAGATTACACCGGATGATCTCGCGTTACTCATCTATACCTCTGGGACAACAGGCCCGCCCAAGGGCGCTATGCTGACACACGGAAATATAACGTGGATGGGAGAGGCAGTGCGGGAAGTTATTCCAGTGGAGGAGAAAAGTGAGGTATTATCCTATCTTCCCCTATGCCATATCTTCGAGAGGCTCTTTTCGGTAATCTTCCACGTCACCCATGGTACCATTGTAAACTTTATTGAGAACGTAGACACCGTTACGGATAATATGAAGGAGATCTCTCCGACACTAGCCTATGCCGTCCCTCGAATCTGGGAAAAATATCTGTCTGCTATCTATATCAGGATGTCGGACGCCACCCGGTTTAAGAGACTTGTTTTCTTCACGGCTCTTAAGATTGGGCAGAAACGGATTTCATTGAAGATGAAGCTCGAGGCTGTTCCATTCTACCTGGAGGTTTTATATCGGCTTGCTCACCTGGCGGTCTTTAGAAAACTAAAACAGAGATTTGGATTTGAGCGCGTGAAGATAGCCATTACAACTGCTGCTCCTATATCGTCGGATGTGATCCATTTTTACCAGTCCATTGGGGTCAATCTCATTGAGGTTTACGGCCAGACCGAGGTTACAGGGCCTACATCCGTGAGCAAGCTCGGGAGGCTAAAGTTTGGAACTGTGGGCCCTCCCCTCACCGGTGTAGAGGTGAAAATAGCAGATGATGGGGAGATACTGGTGAAATCGCCTGGTGTGTTCAAGGGGTATTACAAAAGCCCTGAGGCTACCGCAGAGACCTTGAAGGACGGATGGCTCCACTCTGGTGATGTGGGTGAGTTAGATGAAGATGGTTACCTTAAGATAACAGACAGGAAAAAAGATATCATGGTAACTGCCGGAGGTAAGAATATTACCCCCCAGTATATCGAGAACCAGCTGAAATTCAGCTCCTATGTCAATGACGCCGTAATCATCGGGGACAACAGAAAATTTATAACCGCTCTTATTATAATTGACGAAGATAATGTGGTGAAATATGCCCAAGATAACAAGGTTCAGTTCTCAACCTACAGGGATCTGACTCAAAGCCCTGAGATCATTAAACTGATAGACAACGAGGTAAAAAAAGTCAATTCAGGGCTTTCTCGGGTGGAGCAAATAAAGAAATTCACCATCTTACCGAAAAGGCTGTACGAAGAAGATGGCGAGGTCACCCCGACCATGAAGGTTAAAAGAAAATCTATCAATGAGCAATTCGGGGATCTGATTGAAGCCATGTACAAAAGACAGTAGAAGTCAAACTCCCTAAAGGTGGATCAATTACGAGTTGGAGATCTAAAAACATATAGGTTGCCAGATTACCGTTTAGCACGATTACCCCTCGCTCCCATTGCTCATTACCTATTGCTGGTTCAAGGACTTGCGGATTGATCAGCTCAAGTGGTAAACTGAATAAGAGGCTAACAACAAAAAAGGAGGTAGGAAGTGAAAAAGAAAAACATGGTTATTATTGTGGCTTTCGTCTCCATCTTGTCCCTTACAATCATTCCTGCCGCAGGGGCGGTAAGAGGAGTCACTGATACGGAGATTCGAATTGGCCAGTGGGGGCCACAGACAGGGCCTGCTGCCCTCTGGGGGGCAGTGGCACGGGGATCAGGACTTTATTTTAAGATGATCAACGAAGAGGGTGGAATCCATGGCAGGAAGATAAAATATTTTCTAAGGGATGATGCCTATCAACCTCCCAAAACAAAGGCCATTGCTAAGGAACTGGTGGAAGACAAGAAGGTCTTTGCGTTTGCCTGTGGCGTTGGAACAGCCACAGGTATGGCAGTCAAAAAATATCTCCATCTCAATAAGGTACCCTGGGTAGGTCCTGCCGCTGGATTAATTCAGTGGGCTTATCCCCCCACAAAATATCTTTTTGGCCTTTATCCGCTCTATTGCGATGAGGCGGCAATTCTAGTGAATTATGCGGTCAAGAAACATGGCAAAAAAAGATTAGCCGTTTTCTACCAGAACGATGACTATGGCAAGACTGGCCTTATTGGCGCCCAGATAGCCCTGGAGAAGCATGGTATGAAACTTGTAGAAGCCGTATCTGTAGAACCTTTGGATACAGACGTCAGTGCCCACTGCATGAAACTTAAGGCATCCAAGGCCGATTGTGTACTAATGTGGCCTAATCCCAAACAAGGAGCTCTTATTATCATGCAAGCAGCTAAAATGGGTTTTAAACCTCTTTGGATGTCTACCAGCACTTTGAGCGATGCTCCTGCTATGTATAAGATTACAAAAGGACTTTTCAAGGATGTTATTTTTGTTACAATGATCGAACTTCCAGATTCAGAAAACCCCCTGATGAAAAGATACCATGAGGCCCAAAAGAGACTTGAGCCTAATGAAAGGTGGGCAATATTTTATTACGCTGGTATCCTCTTTGTTGAACCAATGGTTGAGGCCATGAAAAGATGCGGTAGGAATTTGACAGCGGATAATTTCGTCAATGCCATGGAAAGCCTCGAGGATTTCCAGGGAATAGGTCCAAAAGTCACCTTTGGCCCAAATAAAAGGCAGGGAAGTCGATCTCTATTCCTCGCAAGGTGCGGTGAAGGGGGAAAGGTTGAACGAATCTCCGACTATTTAACATCTGATATTGACGTTAACGAGGTTAAAAGAAGGCTTGAGAAATAGATGTAACTACGAGCAATGTCCGTTGATTGTTGTCAGTTGTCTGTTGCATCCATTTTTGCTTGATCTTTACAGGGCTCTGTTTTATGGTAGCAGGGGTTAGTGGCCCGGCTGCTTTCACAGGTTGGTTTCGCTCCGAAGGATACTGTCCTTTGCCAGAGCGGCGACCTGAGATTTGACACCATAATGAAGATTTTTGGAAAGGAGGTTAGTGCCTTGGCAAAAGGAACGGTAAAGTGGTTTAGCAATAAGAAGGGTTACGGGTTTATTGAGCAGGAAGACGGTGGAGACATTTTTGTTCACTTCTCTTCCATTGACATACCCGGATTCAAGAGCCTCTCCCAAGGTGAAGAAGTTACATTTGAGGTTGAGGAGACTGATCGAGGGCCTGTGGCTAAGAACGTTACAAAGTCTTAATTTGCCACACTACTTTATTAGGGCATCTTTTCTCAGGCAGATGAGATGCCCCTTTTTTGCTTTGTTCACAGACTACCAAACCGAAAGAGTTATCTTCCTGACAGATCATGCACCTACATCGATATGAAGTCCAACACAAAAAGTCCGATCGTAGCTATTGTCCGCTACGAGAAACCCTTGGAATCAATCCGAAAGGCTGTTGAACTCTCTCACGGCTTAGATCACCTGCCCGCGGATGCAAAGGTCTTTATCAAACCGAACATCGTGTTCTGGAGCAAGGTGGTGCCATTTCCCAAATGGGGAGTGATTACCACCTCTCGGGTAGTTGAAGACTCGGTAGTCATTATGAGGAGCGAGGTGACGAAGAATCTAGATTTTCGTAGATTCTTCGCTCTCCCGACTGGGCGGGATCACTCAAAATGACTTCTCAACCAAAGTGTTGTAGCGATATGCGTCTCGTGAACTGGGTGGTGGAGAGGAAAAGAAAAAAGGCATCCCTAAGTTACGAAGAGGCAAGGGCAGCAGGAGGGGAAAGAGAATCAGAGGAATCTGCGATATCCTCTTGGGAAATCATGCGGCATTTTCCCTCAAATATAACTTCTGGATCTACTACCAGTTTGGC
>CP070673.1:3186646-3207897 GCA_020351915.1 Deltaproteobacteria bacterium | reverse complement strand
AACTGGTTCAGGGTAAAGGTGCCCAACTATGTTGGGAAAAAAGATTCTTATTTGCGATTGGGGAAGGATCCGGGGGATGAAAATGAGACAACCATCATCGATCCGGAGAAACTGCCGTATCAGCCTGAAGCAGGCTGGTTCGATTACACCGACGGGGTCCACACATCCATATCCGGCCCGACTGTCTCGTCAACAGAGCCAGACATATATGACAAACTCGAAGACCCGATTGCTACACGTGCCGTACCGCCGAATTTTGACGACGATCTTAGCGGTTTAACAGATACGGACTATTATGACATCAGAGAAAAACCACATTCTCCGTATGATGAATATAAGCCCGAGCCGGACAACCCAGACGCGCTACCAGACGCGGGATTCTGGAGACCCTCTCCGGGAAAGACCGAAATAGAGGATGTAATAAATAAAAAAAATACACGCTATTATCCCTATTGGGATGAGAAAACCTCCAAGAGACAACAGTACGATGCAGATCCGAGTAGGCGTACATGGAAATATTCATATGACGTGAAAAAGGATGACCTTGTCCGCGGCAGCCATAGAGAGCGTGTTCAAGGAGACAGGATAACTGACATAGAGGGAACCTGGGATTGTACGATCAAGGGCCACCTCTACAACACCGCCTGGGGTCATGTACACTCCGATTATTATCAGAGCCATTCAGAATCGTATTATGGTGATGTGCTCGACGTCTACGGCCAGCCTGATGCCGATGTTACCGTAACTGAAATAGCGTATGGACCCAAATACGAGTGGCATTTTGGCGATAAAGTAGAGGTGGTGCATACGAATGGTGGCACTATTTATGAATATCACAAAGCAGATAAGACTGAGTATGTCGAAGGGTATATGGAAGAAGACCATCTGGGAGGTAAAAAAACTACCATTAGGAAGTCTGTGGATGGCCCAGAAATCGTGGAGAAGCTATTCGTAGACGATGACAAGAAGGTTGAGGTGGACTATGGGGGCTGGCTTTGGGGTGACTTCATGCATACAATTGAGAGCTTTCATGGGAGTAAAGAGGAGCGGTATTACGGTGCTCACACTTCTATGGATTTGGGTCTTAACGTTGGATTTTTCTTAGGCCTTCTTAAGCTAGATGTCATAGCTGGGGTTTTATTAAATAATTATTTGGGTTTTGTACATGATTTTTATGGAGCGCTTAGATATGAGAACGCTATCGCGACGGTCAAAAATGGGGCGTGTACATGTGAGAAGGAGGGAGTGCATTTGCACAGCTCGACGTTGCATGTCATCACACCATAATTTCTAATGAAGTAGGATTCTCATCTAACGGTGGTAAGTGCTATTTCTACACTCTCAATACAAATCCTGAAAGGTTTAGTAGAATGCATTTCTTGGGAAAAATTACCCACCAATATGGTTCTTATGATATTCTGAAAACCGAAAATTGCCAGAGCAGAGCGAACGTTTAACAGAATTTGATTGGGGATTAAACACTGCATATGGTGTAAGCGCTGACTTCTACACGGTTCATTTTTTATTGTTGACAGTGTTTAGCGGTCGAATCATTTTGCTTTCGAACCATAAATGAATATCCTTTCCCTCTTGATGCTATAAAGGGGGTTTGAATAGAGCCTAACCGACCTCAAGAAATTTGAATATGCCCCAATATCCTGCCGGTGCAGGCAGTCGATATGGTAAATATCTAAATGCAAGAGAAGTCTTGCAGGCTCTGAGAGTTTACAGATCATGATGGCATCTGTTAACAGGAAAATTGACCGGAGCGAAATATCACAAAGTCCTGCACTTTTTATGGCCTTTTATTTGAGAACTTGCTAAAAATAACCAATTACTGCAAAATGAAAGTCATTAAACCGTTAAATCAGGGTCTGCTGTTCAAGGTGTTCGAGGATGCGAGGAAATGCTATCTCTCGGTGGCGGTCTTTAACTTCTTCCCCTTTGAGGCATCCTCAGGGCTCCTTTCAGAGATCGACATGTGGAAGTTCGTGGCATCCGAGCTCGGCAAGGACGCAGTGCTCGACATGTGCATGCCCAAGCCGAAGTGCGAGGTTTTGGTTGTGGGCAAGTGCTTCGCGCCGAAGGGAAAGCCGGTTCCTGCCTATGAGGTGCGTTTACAAATCGGACCGATCGATAAAACCCTTAACGTTTACGGAGACCGGTTCTGGAAGCGAAAAAGGGGAATTCTCAAGACTATCTCCGATCCCCTGCCCTTCACGGAAATGGATATCACCTATGAGAACGCCTTCGGCGGCCCCGATTACAAGAAAAACCCGCTGGGAAAGGGCCATGCTCCCGTCAAAACTGACAGTGGAGATACGGTGCATCCGTTGCCAAACATCGAGGATCCACGAGACCTCATCGACTCCCCCAAGAAAAAGCCAAACCCTGCAGGGTTCGCCCCCATCGACCTCACCTGGCCCCAGCGCTTTGACAAAGTAGGCACCTACGATGAGAAGTGGCAGACGGAGCGATTCCCCGGTCTGGCCGAGGACATAGACTGGACCTTTTTCAACGCCGCACCGGAAGATCAGCATATTGACGGTTATTTCAAAGGAAGCGAGCCCTTTAATATCAAGGGCATGCATCCCGAAAAGCCCCTCCTTGAGGCGAACCTACCGGGCTTCAAGTCGCGCTGCTTCATCAATCAGAAAACCAAGCGAGGTGAGCAATTCAAGGAGATCGACACACGCCTAGATACGGTCTGGCTGTTTCCCTATGCAGAAAGGGGCATCGCCATCTACCGAGGCGTTTCGGAGGTGCAGACAGACGACGCCGAAGACGTTCTCCACATGCTTTTGGCTTACGAGCGCCTCACTGATAAGCCCAGGTCTTTCGAGCATTACCGAGAGGCGTTCTTAAAGCGAATCGATGAGGAAAAGGGTTACCTCCACCTCCTGGATGAAAAAGACCTGATCCCCCCGGGCGAGAAGTCGGGGTTTGCCGCCCTTATGGAGGAAGCCGGGGAGAAACAAAAGAGTGTCCTGGCACAAAATATGGCAAAAAGGGCGGAAAGAGAGCGGCAGAAGGCCAGGGAAATGATCAAACAAATGGGGTTAGATCCGGACCAGTTCATCCCCGAAAAGCCCCCGGAGCAACAAGAATTCAGCATCGACAACCTGGCGGAGATCCAGGAGTTTGCCAAAAAGGCAGAAGCGGACGCCATGGCCAAAAAGGCCGAAATGGAACAAGACCTCAGAAAAACCCTGGCAGCGCAGGGCATGGACTACGATCAGGTCGTGGAGCAGGCCAAAAGGATGGGAGGTGGCCTGCCCAAATTTTCCGCCGAGAAGAACATAGAGCAGCTCAGGGCCGCAGGATTTAACGACCCTGAGATGGAAAAAAAGCTCTATCAGGCCGAAGAGACCATCAAAAAGGCCTACCGGCAGTTCGCCCATCAGTTCCCCCCTGCCCCGCTGCCGCCGGCAGAGGAGGCCGCCCGGATGCGGGAGGCCGTTCTGGCCGGTTACCGTGAGGGCAAGACCTTTGCCGGACAGGATCTGACCGGGGCGGATCTCTCCAACCTCGATTTGAAGAATATCGACCTCAAGGACGCCATGCTGGAGGGAGCGAACCTGAGTGGGGCTGATCTTTCCGGGGCGGACTTGAGCGGCTGCGTGTTGGCCCGGGCCGACCTGACCGGCGCCAGGTGTGCCGGGGCAAAGATGGCCGAGGCCTGCCTAGGGGCCGCCAACCTCAGTGGGGCGGACTTCAGCGGGGTCGAACTTACCAAGGCCGCATTTGGCAAGGCCGACCTAACAGATGCAGATCTTTCCGGCACAACCATGGACGGGGCGGATTTCATGGAGGCAAAGCTTTCCGGGGCCACGTTGAGCCGGACCACCCTCAAGGAGACCCTGTTCTATGAAAACGACTTGAGCCGGGCGGTTTTTGCAGAGGCTGACCTCAGCCGGAGCCAGTTTATCAACGCAAACATCGAGGAGGCGGACTTCTCGGGAGCCACATTAAGTTCAGCCATTTTCGTCGGCGTCCGAGGTGGGAAGACCGTGTTTCGAGGAGCCGACATGACCAAAGCCTGTGCCGCCAACGAGACCTCCTTTGCCGGGGCCGACTTCCGGGGCGCGACTTTGACCCAGGCAGGCCTGCGGGGATGCGATTTTTCTGGAGCCAACTTCGAAGGGGCCAACCTTGAGATGACGGATCTGAGCGAGTGCAACCTGAAGGGGGCCAATTTCTACCGGGCCTTTGCCAGGCAGGCCCGGTTTGAGAAATCAGATCTGGAAGGCGCCAACATGGTTTCCATAAACCTTTTTGAGGGCTCCCTTCACAAGGCAAGGCTCGTAACCACTAATTTGAGCGGAGCCAATCTGTACGGTGCTGAAGTTTTCAGGGCCGTGTTCGGGGAGACCAACCTCCAGGGAGCCAATCTGAAGAAAACGAAGATAGAAAAGTGGATACCTGAATGAACCGGGAAGAATTGGTAAAAAACATCAAAGACGGAGAGGTCATCTCCAAGGTTGATCTTTCCAACATGGACCTTTCCAGTGCTGATTTTTCAGGCGGGATCTTTGAAGAGGTTCGATTTCAAGGGGCAAACCTTAGGGCGGCGATTCTGCGGGAGTCTGTTTTCACCAAGCCCGACTTCTCCGGTGCTGACTTATCAGGCGTGGACATGCGCTCAACCGTGATGACCGAGGCGAACTTAACAGGCGTTTCCCTAAAGAATGCCGATATGGCGGAAGCCAAACTTACAAACTCCGACCTTTCCGGTGCGGACCTGTCAGGCGCCAACCTCAGCACCGCCGCACTAATTTCTGCCACAATGAAAGACGCCGATCTTTCCAACACCAACCTGGATCGGACCGTCATGCACGAGGCCAAACTCCAGGGCGCGAACCTGAGCGGGGCGAACCTCTCGCAGACTATCATGATGGGAACGGGCCTTGAAGGCGCGGTGTTTACCGGGGCCAAGCTCCACCTGACCATGATGCTGAATGTAAACCTATCCGGCATGGATCTGAGCGGCATGCAGTTTACCGGGGTTCAGTTCAAGGGCGCCGACTTGGCCGGGGTGAACCTGACCGGGGCTGACCTGACCCAGGCAAGTTTTATGGAGGCCAATCTCTCCGAGGCCGTACTTGATCAGGTAAAGGCACAGTATGCCATATTCACGCAGGCCAAAATGACCAACGCCAGCCTCAAAGGGGCTTTTCTCAAGCAGACCAGCTTCGGGGAGGCGGACCTTACAGGGGCGGATTTCAGTGGGGCCGAACTGGAATCGAGCGTTTTCGAAAAGTCCGTCTGCAGTGCCACCCGTTTCATCGGGGCCAATCTGACGTACTGCGATTTTTCGCATGCAGACCTTTCGGGTGCCGATATGTCACGGGCCAGGCTCTTTCGAACCAAATTGCACCGTGTCAAGGAGGAGCACACCCGCTGGGACGCGGGCAAGTCCCGCGCCCTGGGTACTGACCCGGAGCGGGCAGAGGCCGAGGACTGGCAGCCTGGGGTGTAAGGTACAGCGTTAAACATGTTTGACAATGAGGAGAATACACACGATTAAGTGTCAAATACACGTGACTTTTTAAATTTTCATTGAGAGAGGAGAAAAATGGACAATCTGGCAAGAGCTTTGAACTCCGAGCAAGTTTTTCTGGAATACGGCAGGGTTACCGGTTCGGAAGGCCGTTTCTTTACGGTTGAAACCGGTAGCGCAAAAGTGAAAACCACGAAATCAGTGAGCTGCCTGGTTGAACCCGTGAGGGGAGATACGGTGCTTATCTCCATCGCTCCATCGGGAACGTGCTACATCCTCGGCATCCTGGAAAGGGAAAATGTTGGACATTGCTCCCTGATTTTCGACGGCGACGTGGAATTCAAGGCGAAAGAGGGCCGTTTGCGGGTTGCCGCGCAGGAGGGGATCGATCTGGTATCCGCCAAGGACACCGCGCTGGTCTCCCCTGAACTTTCGATCAACTCCGTTCAGGCGGAAGTAAGCATTCAGCACCTGTCCTTTTTCGGCACATTCCTGCAGGGCCAGATCCAAAAGATCAAGCTAATCGGCCAGACCTGTGATTCTATCTTCGAACGGGTTTCCCAGAGAGTAAAACGCTGCTACCGCTGGGTCGACGAGCTGGATCAGCTCAAGGCCGGGCAGCTCAACTACCTCGTCAAGAAACTGATGTCTTTGCGGGGCAAATACTCGGTTCTGACCGCCGAAGAGGACGTCCGAATTGACGGTGACAAGATTCTTATGGGATAGGAGGTGATACCGTGTTTGCAAACTGCCAGTTAGGGGGCATGAATTTCGGATTTCCGGATGTCTGCCTTACACCTATTGTAGTTCCAGTACCCGTGCCGTATCCGAACCTGGCCATGGGTATGACGGCCAACCCGGCAACGGCCTGCAAGAAGATATACCTCTCCTGCATGCCGGCCCATAACATCATGACCCAGGTTCCCATAAGCCAGGGTGATAACGCGGGGGTAAATATGGGGGTCGCCTCAGGCATGGTCATGGGGCCCTCCAGGCACTTGATGGGTTCCTTCGGCGTCATCTATGAAGGGTCCCCCGTTACCAAGATGACCAGTCTCACCGGGCAAAATGGGATGAGCTTGAATACACCGGGTATGACCCTGGTGCCGGCGCAGTTCAAGGTAATGATCATGAAGTGATGTCCGGGCCGGAGAAACAGATCCGCTCAATTGAGATGGGTCAGACTTTATTGTCTATGATCTCCCGTGATAGAGAAACGTATTGCGGGCGGTCTTCTCAAGCTTGAATATGGGTTGAACGTGCACAAATGGATTAACCGTCCTGTGGCCATTGGGAGGAAGGCAAAGTTCCCTCTTACATGAAGCGCTATCGTATTGTCCATACGACCACCTACGGCTTTACTGACACGGTTTCATTGTGCAAGGCAGAAGCTCATCTGATCCCCCGAGACCTTCCCCACCAGCACTGCGAGCTCCATCAGCTCGTCACTCGCCCGCTAGCCGAGGAGAAGCAGCAGTGGGAAGACGCCTTTGGCAACCAGGTGAGCTATTTTGAGATTTCCGAGCCGCATCAGACGCTGGATGTGACGGCGATCAGTGTGGTGCGGGTAGATCCGTCTGATAAACCGCCGAAAGAAGAGTCGTGTGCCTGGAATGAGGTCAGGCTCAGGTTGGAAAAGTCTGAGAGCGCGGACATGCTCGAGGCGCGGCGGTTTGTGGCGGGATCGAAATGCGTGAAAGCAGATGCCGACCTGGCCGATTACGCCTTGGTTTCGTTCACCCAGGGCCGCCCGGTACTGGAAGCGACCCATCACCTGATGGAGCGGATTCACGAGGAGTTTACCTATTACCCCGGTTCCACGACAACAGCAACGAGTATAAACGAGGCGCTCATACAACGCCGCGGCGTGTGCCAGGACTTCGCCCACCTGGCCGTTGGTTGTTTGCGTTCGCTGGGGCTGGCGGCACGCTACGTGAGCGGTTACCTTGACACCGCCGCATTACGGGGCCCTAAGCACGTAATCGCATCGGACGCCTCCCACGCCTGGTTTTCTGCGTTTGACCCTGTTCTCGGCTGGATGGATTTTGATCCCACGGTCGGACGAATGCCACCTGAAGGATACATCACCACCGCCTGGGGCCGAGATTATGACGATGTTGCGCCGCTAAAAGGGACATTTACCGGCGGAGGGCCTCATACGCTCAACGTCTCTGTGGATGTTGCCAGGGTCTAAGATGTCCGTTGTCTGTTGTTAGTCGTCCGTGGCAAAAATCACTCGAGGTGGCGGTGAGAATAACACAACTGATCCATTAGGTGTGATCCAGGAGACTTCCGACGGGCGATTATGGGGCAGGTTCAGCCGCTGAACCGATCGCAGAACAGTTTGAGCTGTTTCGCGGCTTCCGGCGTGAGCTGAAGGGTGATCCGCTCCACCCGGTTGTTTTCACGATACCGCAGGGTAAGCAACACAACAGTGGTGTTGAGCTTGGCACCCCGATCGGAAGCGGTCACATTGTCCACCCGCCAGTCGATACCCACCAGAACCTTGCCATGGTCTGCCAGCGACTCCTGAATGATCGCCTTTCGCAGGTCGGCTTTCGCCCCGTCGTACTGCGAGAGAATAACCTCTGCGCCTAGCTCATCCCCTTCCGAAAGCGCGGCCAGGTCTTGTCGAAACGGTGCGGCATCCATGTCCAGGGCGCTGGCCTGACGGAGGAGGAAATCACAGCCCCGCATGGCCGAGACTACGGCCTCTTCCTCTAGCCCGTATTCCCGGGAGAACGACTCGATCCGCTGTTTATTGGCCGGATTGGCGGGTTCCAGCAGGGCCGGGAAAAGCACGCGCCAGAAGTCCTTCCTGGCCTGCTCGGGCAACCGCAGAAACTGCCTCCAGCCCTCCACCACAGGACCAGGTGCAGGCCTCCCCTGGCAGCAGTTGAGTTTGATCTCAGGGGGCTTGATGTCGCTTTTTTGGTCCATGATTATCTAGTACCTTTCTTAGATAGGATTTACCCCAGTACGATGGAATCCACCTACGGGGCAGGCAGGATTTCCACGATTCTTTTATAGCCTGACATGAACCGGGGTTGCAAGAAACAAATTGCATTCTCTGTGAACTCTGTGCTTTGAGCGCAGGGGGTGGCAAAGGATCGGAAAGGGGAAAGTTCCTTGACAATCAGGGGTTTCCTGAGTTTTCCGCGAGGGATCTCCGCAACTTATTGGCTTTGCAGTGACTTATGTTTTTGACAAGTGCACACCATTGTCCCTTCGCTCCGATGCTCTCGCGGTGACCCTCCCGGGGTTCGCAGGTGAGGAATGCCTGCCCCTTCCCCGCTCTAAAGGCGGGGCTTTCCCCTTCCTGCTCACCCTCGGGGGTGCCCCATCGCTTCCACGAATGTCGCTCAGGGACAACGGTGTTCACCAGAAACTCAGGAAATTCTAGCCTTGACAATCTGTTGGTATAATAATAGATTTCAAGAACGGCTAAAGCCCGTCTTTCAACACGGATTCCGGGCGATCTCGCTACCATATCCACTTAACCCTTCACGCAAATTAAGGATGAAACCTTTAACATGAGCTTCAAAGGAGCATAACCATGGCTATCCGTGAAACCAAGCGATTTACATTTGTTTCCCAGGGGCTGCCGGAGGATACCTTTGCGGTGGTAGAATTCAAGGGCACCGAAGGCATATCCCGGCTCTATGAGTTCGACATCACCCTTGCCTCTGACGACCCCGAGATCGACCTCAAGGGAGTCCTTCAGAACCCTGCCACCCTGACCATTAAGGGCAGTGATCAAGACTTCCCGATCCACGGGATCCTGGGCCAGTTTGAGCAGCTTCACGAGGTCAAAGGGCGTTATTTTTACCGGGCGTTGCTGGTACCAAGGCTGTGGCAGGCAGATCTCTATCGTGAAAACCAACTTTTTCTCGACAAGACCGTGCCCGATATCATCGAGGAGATTTTGAAACAGGCAGGACTGACCACCCAGGACTACGAGTTGAAGCTGACCAGGACCTATCATCAATGGGAGTACATCTGCCAGTACGCGGAGACCGACTTTGATTTCATCTCCCGGTGGATGGAACGGGAGGGTATCTATTTTTTCTTCCAGCAAGGGGAAGACAATGAGAAACTCATCATAACGGACAGCTCCACCGCGCATGAGGCTATTCGGGGTGATTCAACCATCCCCTTTTCTCCTCCCTCGGGAATCGTGCCCGAAAAAGAGGCTATTATGGCCTTTCTTTGTCGGCAGAAAAGACTGCCGAATAAGGTCATATTGCAGGATTACAACTATCGCAAGCCTTCGCTGGATCTGAAGGCGGAGGCTGAGGTAGATTCAAGCGGGCGAGGAGATGTTTATTTTTACGGGGAGCATTTCAAAACGCCTGAAGAAGGGCATGAACTGGCGAAGATCAGGGCCGAAGAGATCAAGTGCCGGGAAAATGTCTTCCATGGTGAGGGTACGGCACCGAACCTATGCGCGGGCTTTTTCTTTGCCCTCGATGATCATTATCGGCAGAGTTACAACCAAAAATACCTGATCGTTGAGGTCGAACATGAAGGACACCAGACCGGCGCCTTCTGGGCCGGGCTGGGAGAGAAGTCGGCCGAGGGTGAAGAGAAACTCACCTACGCCAACAGCTTTACGGCTATCCCCTCAGATCTCCAGTTCAGGCCCGAGCGCAAAACCCCCAAGTCCAGGTTTTACGGCACCATGAACGCAACCGTTGACGCCGCCGGCGCCGGCGAGTATGCGGAACTCGACAACCTCGGCCGCTACAAAGTGAAGCTTCCCTTTGATCAGAGTGATATGGATGGTGGTAAGGCGTCGCGTTGGGTCCGCATGTCCCAGCCTTACGCAGGGGCCGAACATGGAATGCATTTCCCCTTGCACAAGGGCACGGAGGTCCTCCTCACCTTTGTGGACGGTGATCCTGACAGGCCGGTAATTGCGGGAGCTGTGCCGAATGCTGAAACAACAAGCCCTGTTACTGCCGCAAATCAGACCGAGTCTGTAATCCAGACAGGCGGAAGAAACAAAATCAGGTTTGAGGATCTACTCGGATCTGAGCGGATAATCATGGAGACTCCGGCGGCAAGATCTTGGATACGTATGGGAACACCGAACGATCCACCAGCGGCACTCCCTAAAAGAATTGATTTCATAAAAGACAGGGACCCGGGCAAAGGCATAAAGATATTTACTGAAGGCGATTATGTAGAGGAATCGCACGGCGATTATGTAGAGGAATCGCAAGGCCATCAAACACGAGGGAATCATAAGGTGATACTTGAAGATTTGAGAAAACCACCCCTGGAATTTCAATTATCAAATGATACTATTATTGCTATAGACAACGCTCTCATTGCGCTGAAAGACGAGCAACAAGCCGATTACCTTGGAATTGAAGCTCCCGAAGGTAAAACCAAGTATGAGCCAAAAAAGGTGACAGAAGCTGACATTACGAAAATTATTGACTACCTTAGACCACCTAAAACCTATGAGAGCAAAGCTGACTTCATTACTAAGATTGAAGGACCCGATTTGGCTGCATTGGGTATCACTGAAGAAAAGAAAGAGGCTGTTACCAGAATAATCCTGCAACATGCTGAAAACGATTATGCACTGAAAAGAACAGTTACTATAGGAGGAGAGCAATTTTACAAGACGGACGGTTGCCATAAGATTGAAGCAATAGATGGCGAGTTGAAAATCGAGATGACAGATGGAGGCATTATTATCGATTCAGGTGATAAGGATGTGACCATTAAGTGTCGCAAATTTAATGTATTAAACGAGCTTGAAGACAATACCACATTTTCCGATGATTTATTATTTCATTACGGCGACACAGAAGAATATACTTATGGAACGGCATATTCTGAACATCATGGAACCGTAGAAGAAACCCATCATGGGCATAAAAAAGATACACATTACTGGACAACAGAAGAATATTTTTACGGAAATAAATTTTGTCATACCGGTGCATCAGTCGAGGACATTCATTGGGGTCATAAGCTGGAGATATTCGGAGGTTCTCAAGAGGAAATTTCATTAATACACGCTTTAGAGGTATTGGTAGGGTTCAAAGAGGAGCTCGCTTTGGCCGGGACACTTGCAATTTCATTCGGCATGGCAACAGAAATTTCAATCGGCATGGCAACAGAATGGCATATGCTTGGTAAAGTTTCAATAGCTCATGGCTGGAAGCTGGAGAAAGATGATACAAAAATAGAGAGTAGTACTGCTCTCAAAATACTATCGTTCGGTATAGGCTGTTTTGCATAGGATTAATTAAAGGCACGTAAGTAATCTGGCAAAATAATGAAAGTCGTCAAACCCCTGACACAGAGCCTTCTATACAAAAGCTATGAGGCAGAGAAAAAGTTTTTTTTCTGCACGGTAATCATAAGCCATTTTTCTTTTGATTCGACTTCCCTGCTTTCCGAGCAGGACCTCTGGAAGTTCGCAGGCTCGGAACTTGGCAAGGACGCCATGCTGGACATGTGCATGCCAAAGCCGAAGGGAGAGGTGCTGGTTGTCGGGAAGTGCTTCACGCCGGAGGCAAAGCCGGTTCCGGCATATGAGGTGCACCTTAAGATTGGGCCGATCGATAAAACCCTTTATGTGTTCGGCGATCGGTTCTGGGAGCGCAAGGCCGGAGTTCTCAAAACCATCTCCGACCCTTTGCCCTTCACGGAAATGGCCATTAGTTACGAGAACGCCTTCGGCGGCCCCGACTACAAGAAGAACCCGCTCGGCAAGGGCCATGCTCCCGTGAAATCAGATACGGAAGAAACAGTCCATCCTCTTCCGAACATAGAGGATCCGAAAGACCTCGTCGACTCACCAAACAAAAAGCCGGACCCTGCGGGGTTTGGCCCAATAGATTTAACCTGGCCCCAGCGCATGGAAAAAGCCGGTACGTATAATCAAAAATGGCTTGAGAATCTGTTTCCCGGTCTGGCTGAGGACATAGACTGGACCATTTTCAACGCCGCACCGGAAGACCAGCATATTCAGGGGTTTTTCAAGGGTAACGAGCCCTTCGAGATCAAGGGCATGCATCCCGAAAAGCCACGCATTCAGGCGAACTTGCCGGGGTTCATGTCACGCTGCTTCATTAACCAGAAAACCGGGGAGGGAGAAGAATTCAAAGAGATCAAGACCAGTCTTGACACGGTCTGGCTCTTTCCTCACCCAGAAAAGGGAATAGCCGTATGGAGGGGTGTTGCTGAAATTCAGACCGACGATGCAGAAGATATTTTGCATGTGCTTGTTGCATACGAAAGGATAGATGACACGCCACGATCACTCGAGCACTACAGGGAGGCATTAGTAAAGCGGTTGGACAAGGAAAAGGGCGCCCTTATTATGCTGGATGAAAAAGATCTGATCCCTCCCGGTGAAAAATCCGGGCTGGCTGCGCTCATCGAAGATGCAGGCAAAGAAGAAAGTGTCCTCTCAAAGAGTATGAAGAAAAGGGCCGAAAAAGAAAAGGAGAAGGCTGAAAAGAAAAAGCAAGAAGCCATGAAGCAGATGGAGGAACTGTGCGAGAAACACGGGCTTGATCCCGAAACAGTCATGCCCCCTCCACCGCCGTCCCCACCTGAGGTGCCTGAAATCGACCCTAATAACCTGAACCCGGATGAGATACTGCGGCTTATTGAGCAGGCTGAGGCAGACGCCATCGCAAAAAAGGAAAAAGCAATGGCAGATGCCATGGCCAAGAAAGAGCTGGCGGAAAAAAAAATAAAGGAGATCTGCGACAAACAGGGCCTTGACTTTGATAAAGTGATGGCCAAACTCCAGGCGCAGAAACCCAGGCGCCCTGTAGTCTTGGCGGATGATACAATTAGAAAACTAAAAAAAGCAAAGGAGACAGTTGAAAAACAGGTAAACGAGGCCTGCGCAATACTCGGGATAGACTATGATACGGCACTTGTCCAGGCAAAAGCACAGCCTGACGGAAAAACATTTCCGATAATTGAAATGATTGAGAAGATCAAAAAGCTTGATCCGGATGATCCTGAGATTCTTGAGAAACTGAAATTTGCAGAGGAGAAGACAAAAGAGGCATATAAAAAGACAGCACATCGTCTTCCAGCGCCTGAACCGCTTTCCCTCGAAGAGGCGGAGAGTTTAAAGCATGAGTTTCTTGCCGTGCAGTCAAAAGGTCAGAGCTTTGAGGCAAAGGATTTTGCCGGTGTTGATCTGAGCGGGATGGATCTTCAACATGCCGACCTTCGGGGTATTTACCTTGAGGGCGCCAACCTCTCGGGGGCAGATCTCAAAGGCGCAGACCTTTCAGGGGCCGTACTTGCATGGGCAGATCTTTCAGGGGCAAGATTCAACAGCGCAAAGATGCGTGAAACCTGCCTGGGCGGTGCAAATCTCACCGATGCTGTGCTAAAAGATGCCGACCTGACTGAAGGGGTTCTTTCAAAGGGTAATCTGACCGGCACGGATTTCAGCGGTGCAATCCTCGATAAGGTTGAGCTGATGGAGGCGATCTTTGATAACACGAACCTGTCACACACAAGCCTGAATGAGGCAATCTTTCTGGAAACCGATTTTTCCGGCGCTGATTTTTCCGGCGCGGATCTTACCGGATCAAACTTTCTCAAACCAAAACTCGACGGCGTGAATTTTACAGGAGCAAAGGCAGAGAGCGTGAATTTTATTGAGGCTTCCTGCGAGAAAGCTGTCTTTAAGGACGCAGATCTTACAAACGCGCGCTTCCCGCAGAATGCGAATTTCAAAGGGGCCGACTTCAGCGGGGCCGTGCTCGACAGCGCAAACCTGATGGAAGCTGATCTTACAGATTCATCGTTTGTTAAGGCCAGGCTCAACAATGCAAATCTCATGAAGACAAACTGCAATAACGCTGATCTTACCGGTATTACCGCCAGGAAGGCAAATTTTATGAAGGCCGACCTGAGCGATGCAAAAATGATCGGCGCGAACCTGATGGAGGCCAATCTCAAGAGTGCACGGCTGGTCCGGACCGATCTCAGGATGGCAAATCTGTACGGCGCTGAAGTCATGCGGGCAGTGGTGGGAGAGACCGATTTCAGGAATGCAAACCTTAAAATGACCAAAATCGCCGACTGGAGGCCGGGTGACAAGGGAAGAACTGATTAACAGTATCAAGGAAGGGGACATAATAGACAGGGCTGACCTTTCCGGCATGGACCTCTCCGGTGCCGATCTTGCCGGCGGCATTTTTGAAAACGTATCCTTTGCGAATACAAACCTGACAAAGGCTCTTTTAAAAGACTCCATGTTCAACGAGGCCGATTTCAGCAACGCCGACATGACGGGCGTCAGCATGGCCAATACGGTCATGACCGGGTCAAAACTAACAAACGTCCGCCTTTCAGGTGCCGATATGACCATGGCGACCCTGACAGAGCCCGACCTTTCCGGGGCGGATCTTTCCGGGGCCAATCTTCTTCATGCCACTGTTCTTGACGCAAACCTCAACAGTGCTGTCTTAAAGAATGCAAACCTCGAGCACACGGTTTTGAAAGGCGCGGTACTGCCCGATGCAGATCTTTCCGAGGCCAATATGCGCAGAACGTTTCTGATGGAGGCAGACCTTACCAAGACCCTATTAACCGGGGCCAGGTTCGACCTCACATTCATGATGAGCTGCAACCTGTCGGGACTTGATTTGAAGGAGATGTCCTTTGTCCTTACCCAGTTTCAGAAATCAAACCTCTCCGGGGTCGACTTCAGCGCAGCAGACCTGACGCAGGTAAACTTCTCAGAGTCGGATTTATCCAGAGCAAAACTCGACAAGGCAAAGGCCCGGTATGCCATGTTTACCGACGCAAAAATGAGCGAAGCCAGTCTTAAGGGAGCCATGCTGAAAAACACCAACTTTCAGGGGGCTGAACTCAACCGGACTGATTTTACAGGTGCCGACCTCGAACAGGCCATATTTGAAAAGGCCGTGTGCGAGGGAGCGGTGTTTGCGGGGGCTGATCTTACGTGCAGCGATTTCTCCCATGCCGACATCTCGGGTGCGAACATGTCCCGTGCGTCGATGTACAGAACAAAGCTGCACAGGATTGTTGAAGAAAAGACGATCTGGACCGGAGCAACAAGGAAGCGTGCACTCGGCACCGACAAGGACCGTGCCGAGGCGGAGGATTTTGTTTTTGCGCGCGATGTTTAGTGAGGTATCCATTCAGGGGGTAATTTTATTTTTTGACAGGATTTACAGAATCGTTTAGTGTTTGCCTTTTCCTGATGAAAAGGCAAACAATCAATCCGCTGACGCGGAGAAGAACCTGAGGTGGCTGCTGTTGCCGGTTGCCGGGACTTTCGCCAAAGGCGATTGAGTTTTAATGGTTTCTTCGGGAAACCATTAGAAATCTTCTATATCCAGTAGATCTTGTCTGAATAAGCTCTAAATTGTGGAATGCGCTTTTGCGCTGTCAATCTACTAGGTGGGAGGGAACATGGACAATCTTGCAAGAAAACAGGTATATTTGGAGGCCACACAGGAGTATGGCAAGGTGGTCGGGCAGGAGGATAGCTTCTACTCTGTTGAAACCGATTCAGGCCTCTATCGTGTGATGCGTGCTGTAAGCTGCGTGGTCCAGCCCGAGGTAAATGATCTGGTTCTGGTCTCCCTGAGCAGTCTCGGCGGAGGTTATATTCTCGCCGTGCTTGAAAGAGTGCAGGGTGCAAAAGCCACCCTCTCGTTTGATTCTGATGTAGATATCAGAACATCCGAAGGCAGTCTCTCCATTGCTTCAAAACAGGGTATTGATCTGGCAAGCACTGAAAGTATTAACCTTATTGCTTCCAGGCTGGGAATAGCATCTTCAGAGGGAGAAATAAATATCAGCAGGCTCACATTCCTGGGCAGTTTCTTCGAAGGAAGCCTGGAAACGGTAAAGCTTCTTGCCAGAACATTCGACGCAATAACGGAGCGTTTTTTCAGAAGAACCAAACGTTCATATCGATTTATTGAAGACACGGACCAGGTTAAAGCAGGCTCTCTCAACTATATTGCAGATAAATCCCTGATGCTGAGAGGGACATTCTCGCAGATAACCGCGAAAGAGGATGTTCACATAGACGGTGAGAGAATCAATATAGGTTAAGGAGTAATTATGTTCGCGAATACTCAGATGGGCGGAATGGCAATGGCTTTCCCCGATGTATGCAAGACGCCGATACCCCCTTTGGGCCCGGTGCCCATACCCTATCCCAACATGTCTATGGGCATGACCAATGTTCCGCCCTGCGCTAAAGTTTTTATGGGTGGCACTCCTGCCCACAACATGGGTACTCAGGGTACCATCAGCAACGGCGATAACGCAGGTGTGGCCGGCGGCATTGCTTCAAACATGGTAATGGGACCTGATAGAAAAATGCTGGGGGCTTTTAGTGTTCTCCTGCAGGGAATGCCTGCCACCAGAATGACCAGCATGACCGGTCAGAACGGAATGAGCATGAACATTCCCGGCGCATGCCTTGTGCCCAGCCAATTCAAGGTGCTGGTGCTCGCGCCGTGATCGGCTTGGGTGAGAATCCTATGCCGTGCCCGGGAAACCATGGGAAGATCGTTGACAATCTGTTGGTATGCTAATAGATTCTAAAAGTGGCTAAGGTCCATCCATAAACGGCGATGGTGGGCGATCTCCGTACATGCCTTGCTAAACGTTACCTGCAACCGAGGATAAAACATGAAAACCATATGGGTCACCTCGCTGGGCTCCTCCCAAGATCCGGTCAAACAACTGATGTCCCAGATGAAAACCTACGGCTTAGAGGTTCAGGGCCATTTCTGGAAGGATGATTTGAAGAAAATGGCCTGGATGGCGGCCAGGGAGGATTTGCTCGATAAGAATGTTTCCATGTGGGGCATCTTAGGGTCGGATGAAGAACTACTCGTTCCGGATACTGTTTACGGTCTGTCGCTCCTGGCCATTACCGTTCAGGCTCAAAGGGGCCTTCATTTCCCCATCATGATCCTGCAAACCCAGGGAGAACCGATCTCTCCCGAACAATTAACGACACCCTTAAAGGGGCTGGATGTGATGTCAGCCGCTGGCGCCGGTATGGGGGCAAAGCTGGTGGCCAAGGTGCATGCACCGCCCAAATCCCTTTCCGCCGAATATCATCTCGACCTTTACGGCAATGAACAGATTGGGCAATGGTTTGAGGTGCGGCCGACGGGATCGGCCTGGCCCGGGGCGATGTTCGGTGTGGCCGGTGCCGAAATAACCTTTCATGCCGTGGGCCCGACGGGTAGTCTGCCGAGCAAGACCACGTTGAACTATCCGATGCAGGGGCTGAAACTGGAAATGGGAGATAAAGAGTACACGGCCTGGGCCGCCCAGAACAAGCTGGATGCGAAGACCTCTTATTTTGTCAAGGTGGAGGGATTTCCGGAGTCGATTGTATTCGGCCCTTTCTCGAAGGAGGAGGCAGCGGATGTGTTTGTCGTCAGGCTGAAATAATCTACCACATAAAATTCAGCTCAATCTGTTTTCGGGAGGGCAGAATCTCCAGGGAGGGCTCCAGCGAGATCCGGATCGGAATCCGGCTGTCTGGGTCGGGTTGACCCGCCGAAACCTCCAGAGATTCCGGGCCAAGGTGTCCGCTCTTTTCCCAGAACATGCGAAACGCCTCCCGTAACAAATGCTCCAGATCAGCACCTCCAACATCCTTCTCAAAATGATCCCGGCACCACAAGACAAGCTGGGTAATCCTTGAGACGAGCAGCCCATACCGCAGGGAAACACCCCCTATCGTTGTTTCATCGGGAACAAAGGCGATATCCTTGTCCTGCGTTGTGGCAAGGGGAACCATGCCACTGCGGATAAACTGGTCGATCCGGTCCCGATCGAAGTTGACTTCGGCGGGTAAGGGTTTTGAAGGGTCAGCTGTGTTCAGCGGGAGATCCTCGAGCCGGATCCGCTGCCAATCCGTGAACCGCGTTGGCCATCCGACCTCGGAGAGGCTCTGGGCGATGAGGCTTCCAAGGGCCCACACCGGGCTGATCCACAGGGGATTTGGCTCTTCAAACGGAATCCGGCGCGCTTTGTTGTTCTTTCCGTATGGATAGCGGGCCAAAAAGCGGTTGCAGGTGACAGTAAGCCAACCGCTCGCGGGACTCTTTTTCAGGCTCTGCCACTTGGCATAGGGCGCTTCTTCCAGATAGTGCGGGAGAAAGCCAAGCTTCTTGATATCCTGCCAGGCATCGATGTGAAAGAATTCCGGAAGAATCCAGGTGATCGCCGGAACCAGAAGGGTTTCTGCAAATTGCCCTACCCTTTCGAGAAGGTCCAGGCACCTGGGGCTGTTGTCAAGACCCAGGTCCACCAGGATCAGCGACGGAAGCGCATCGATCACCTCTGACGTCAATACGGCAAGGGCTTCATCCAACGAATCCAATGAAACAGGCACGATCTCGATCCTGATATCGACATCTCTCGAATTCACCTGATCCAAGAGCAGTTCCAGCCCGCGCCACGAGGCCTCAAGCGTTCTGAACGATTCGTCCGCAAAAACAAGCTGCAGATTTTGCTTCAGGATGCCTTCAATCTGTCGCGTGGCGTCCTGACCTTCCGGTGAAACACCTGATTGCTCCTCCGGCAGCGCCACCATATCGAGAATCTTGTCCACGGAATCCCGAGATGTCGTGCGTGGTTTCTTTGGGGCAGTTTCCACCCTGATGGGCGGCAGATTCGGCCACCCCTCGAGGCGGGCATTGATTTTTTGGGGGGAAAGATTCTTTTTCCCGGCCTCCTCCACCCATGATTTGGCCTCCCAGAGATTCCGTAAGGCAGGGTTGTTCTGAACCAGACCGTCCGGATGGAAGTCTCTGATTCTTGAAAACGTGAGTTCGATGCGTTCATCAGGGCACAGATCACCGGAAACAGATACAGCGCAGGCCGGCTTGAGAAGCTCCATCGCCTGATCGGAATTTGAAGGTTCAACAGGCAGAGGCGCTCTGTCCCAGGCAGGGCAATCCGGTCCGAGAAATGGCGCCAGTGCCAGGATCTTAAAGGGTATGTGTGGCCCGTTCATGACCCCTCACCTTCTGGTTCTTGTGTCTCAGGTTCCTCGAATTCAGCCAGCCGGCCCCCACCCAGAAACCGAAAGGTAGGTCCTTCAGGGCTGAGGGACACTGTGCTGTTGGGATTCAACGGTCCCTGGAGGTTTATGGGTTGACCATCAATCAGGATCAGATTCCGCCCCGTCAAATCCTTCACCCAGTATTGACCCTGATCAAAAAAAAATTGGGCGTGCTTGTCCAGGATCTGCGGATGTTCAAGGCTGAGATCGCAGCCAGGGTTTTTCCCGATGGTTACGGGCAGCTCCTTAAACGAGCGAAGGGTTGGACCATATTGAACAATCAGGGGGGCTTGGACCTTTTGTATTGAAACAGGTGACGGCGTTTCCGGTTGGGGCTGGATCTGCTGGGCGGGCGTTTGTGGGGTTGGCGCAGCCTGGGGTTCAGCCGGCGTACCTGACGGGGGGGCCGCCTGGGGCTGTGGCAGACCTTCTTCAACCCTCGTCAGGAAACTGACCTTGGGCCCGCCTTCTGCAAGAATAAGAACATCCCCTGATTTGAGATAGGCCTCAGTCACTCGCTTCCCGTTCACAAATGTGCCGTTGGCGCTCTGATCTACTAACTTGAAACGGTTCCCCTCTCTGACGATCCTGGCATGGTTGCGCGAAATCATGGTGAAGTTCTTCGGAAATTGGACCTGGCAGGTAGGGAGACGGCCCATGGATATTTCCTGATCAAAAAACTCCTGTATCTCCCCCTTCAAAGGCCCGTCAATGTGCACGAGCTGCACAACAATGGTCGGTATAGTGGTCATATCTATTCTTTTTTTCCAGAAGTCAGACGATACTGGCAGTTCTACTGCTTCGTCTTGCTTCGTTTTATGCTTTCCAGACGTTCAAGAAGCTTTCTGGCCTTATTGAGGTTACTGTTGACATCTTTATATTCGGGATCAATTTCAGAAACCAACTCCCACTCTAGAACGGCTTCGGCCAACTTCTCATCCCCGAAATACGAGATTCCTTTATTGTAATGCATTTCCATATATGTTTCTTCTGATTTCTTGATATACTCCTCACACTTCTCACACTCTGGATTGTATTCAAGGGATGCCTTAAACTCATCTCTGGCAGCCAGATACTCTTCCTTGGAAAAGACCACGAGCCCCTGCTGGAAATGTGAGGCCGAAATGTATTCAAGGGCGGTTTCATCCGCAGGATTTACATTGAGAACCTTCTTGAATTCGCTGATCGCAGCAAGATAATCCTTTTCATTGAAAAACTCTATGCCAAGCTCCCGGTAATTAGCACTTTGATCAACAGCAGCGACCTCCTTTTCCTCTTCCTTTTGTTCTTCCGTTACTACTTCCTCTGCTTCCGGCTTTCCTTCTTCCCTTGCTTCTTCCACCGTTTTGGGTTCCTCAACCGTAGCAGTGATTACAGGCGTTACCGCCGGTTGTACCTCCTCCTTCGGTTTTTCCGCGAATGACACACCCTCGATCTCAGGAATCTTGATCTCCTGGCCAACCTTGAGCCCGACATTTTCATCCAGTTGATTATACTGCGCTATAATGGGAAATTTTTTGTAATCGCCGTAATAGCGCAGTGCAAGCTTTGAGAGGCTCTCACCGGGTCCAACGGTATGAATCACGTATTTCTCGGCCGGTGTCACCCCAGTGACGGACGGCTCAGGTGCCATTCCGGATACCGTAATTATCTCCTCCTGGCTTCCTAAAAACGGTA
>CP070673.1:3171360-3186546 GCA_020351915.1 Deltaproteobacteria bacterium | reverse complement strand
GCAGCATTGGCTATGGCCTTGAGCAGTATCACGGTAGTGTCTAATAGCCTGCTTCTCTACAGAGCTAAGATAGATTAGTACCGTTCAAAAGTGTTTACCTAATGGTATATTAGTTAGAGAACGTGTACATAATTACCTCTATGAGGTCATGCCCATTTTCTCAAGGCGCTATCTATTGGCCTTAAGGGATGTGGTCAAATATGTGGGGTTTAGATGAACCAGGCTAAAACTCCCAGGGCTTCCAAGGTGTAAACCCCACATATTTAACCACTGCAAGACCCGGTGGAATTTTTTTTGAGATATCGCCTTTCAAAAACAGCCATGACCTCCTTTAGAACGTGAACGATTACTCACTATGGTTCATGCCAACACTTTTGAACGATACCAAAGAATTACGGCTCCTGCTGACGTCGATAGCCGTGCAATAGGCTACGTCAGATGGTTTACAAAGGAGAGTTCGTGGAAATACCAGATGGAGGCTTTAAATCCTGATCGTCTTTTTGCAGACAGGCCCAATGTCTCTGGTGCGCTGAATTGAGTCGAGGCCCGGTCCTGAATGCAAGGTTTTCTACAAAATCATTTCAAATGTGGCACAATAATTGCTTATAAAAACTACTAAACGGAATGAAGTTTAGCCTCCTTTTCTTCATTCCCACCTCCTGCAGCCCTGTTAGGCAGGTCATCCTAACAGGGCTTCTTCTTGCCCTGTATCCGTTGGTGGAGCTGATTGCCGTCTCCGGCCCTTTACAGGGCTGTGTCCGGGCCTTTTCCCCTCCATGTCTTTCACCGACCTGTTTGTATACCATAGAATCAACACTGAAAAGGCCTGCTCCTGTGTCATTTTCTCCATAGTGTCAAAATGCTGACACAATACTAGAGTGCATGGACCGAGAACCGGTTCACCGCCATTAGGGACGCGAAATCCCACCCAGTTGAGATTCAGATATATTCTTTCTTGCTTCAGATGGATTCTCATAGAGCATGAGACGGCCGAAAGGCTGAGGTTAGCGAAGGATATGGTAACAGTATTCTTTATCAAAGGTCGGAAGATCTGCTCTTTCTGGCCTGTGTTGTGGACTTGGTTTTTAGTTTTGTCAAGATTTTCACCGCTGCCTGCTTGACTTCCATATCAGGGTCCGAGAGCATTGCCTCAATGTCTTTTTTAAGGCCAAGCAGCTTATCTTTGCTTGCTTTATGTAGTTCCTTGAGCGCCAATGCCCGAATACGAGGGTTTGTGTCGCGCAGGCATTTACGATATGCCGGGACGTAATCATCTGTCTCAGCCACCGATCTAAGCAGTACCAAGGCGTCGAAACGAAGTTCGGGGTCTTCATGATCCAGGTAGTCAAGATATACTGATATCACCTCTTTCTGTTTGGAATAAAAGCGCCAGAGGTTAAAAAGGATGCACCTTTTTTGTTCCCGAGGTCCGTTTTCCATCCGTTCGACCATCAGATCAAAAATCCTGTCATCTCGCAGATTGGACAAGGCGTTCACTGCTGTTGTCTGAACATCAATGTCTGAATCATAGAGGAGTTCGATAAGAGGAATGGCTGCCTGAACATTCCCTTCCCATCCCAATGCAAAGGAGGCATACACCCGTAGTTTAGGGTCGGGACTTTTCAGGTCTTCCAACAGATGATCTATGAGAGGTTGAGGGTCTCGTAGAAAGGGAAAGATAACGCTGAGCTGGATGGAGGCGGAGTGGCGAATCTCTTCGTTTTCATTTGGGTCAGCGATAATTTGATAGAGGGGTAGAGCCATTTCTTGCTTGGCAAAACTACCCAAAAGCATGATTATCTCTTGCCTCAATTCGTCATTGGCATATTTCAGTGCCTTTAAAAGCAGGGGAACAGCTTTATCATGTTCTTCCAGGAACAGCTCCAAGGATTCGATATACGAGCTAGCCTTTTCAAAAAGACGTTCTTTTGGTTCAAAAGTTATTACCTTACTTTTCTTCATGAATTACCAATCCCTCTGATATCATCCTTTCTGTCAAATCATCTATTCCCTTTTTGCATCTCAGCCATTCATCAGTTTGGTCGCTGCTCGTGCCACCCGGTGGAATTGATCGTTGTGCTTGAGCTTGGGAGCCCTGTTCTGGATCCCCGCTTCTCGACAATCTTTGCCCCACTTAAGAACATAGTCGCGCAAGTCCTGGTCATGTAGAATGAAGGCAAGGAGCTCGTTCTGTATCTCGAGCGGTGGCTCCCTTTTTCCTGCTACCTCTGCGCACACCGCGCGGAGGTATGTAACAGCATAGAGGATTAATGCCGCTTCTTCAAAGCTCCAATCCTTTGAGGGCTCAAACAGGTTGCGCTTCAACGCCTTGAATTGCTCATCAGTGATCGTTCCTGGAACACCGATACGAGGCATCTCCCTCTTCTCTGGCGGCGGCTGAAATGATGGGCGAACCGGCGGCGGACGCAAGCTCTTGAACAGGCCGCTGTTGCTTTTGCGAAGTTTCATGAAAATCCAGACGGCCAGTGCTACAAAAATGCCTACCAGGAGGCTGTTCATTTGGTGCCTTTCAATATACCGTACCACTTTTGAATGATACTAAATTTTTTAAAAAATAGCACCCAATACCGGATGAAGTCAAGCGGCGGGACCCATCAGATTTAGGCTTTGATCTTCTCGGTGTTACCACTTATACTGAATGTACCTCTTGGGCAGTACTTGATAGCATGAGGGACAATCAGTTTGCACGACGGCATACGAGGAGGTGAATCTAATGGCAGTGGTTACCATATCCAGGGAGATTTACAGCGAAGGCAGCTACATTGGAGAAAAGGTGGCAGATGATCTCGGGTACCATTTCGTGAGCAAAAATGGAATCGAAAAGATATTCCTGGAGCACGGCCTTGTTGAATTCGGAAAAGTGTACGAATCTATTGAGGGCTTTTGGACACGGTTTGACGACATGAGAACAACGACAATAGAATTCTTGAAACAGGTCATTCTGGCTCTGACCAGCCACGGCAACGTGGTGATCGTGGGTCGGGGTGCATTTGCCGTTTTGGGAGGCTTTGCTGACGTGCTAAATGTGCGAGTGCAAGCCCCTTTGCCTATCAGGGTAAGGCGGGCGATGGAAAAGGAAAAGATAACAGAGTCACACGAAGCGGAAGTGTTCCTGAAACAGAGGGATAGGGAACGGGATGCCTTTGTCGAATCTTTTTACAATATTCGCTGGGTGGATGCTGCACCCAATGCCTTTGATCTGGTGATTAACACGGGCAAGGTACACCCCGACATGGCGACTGCCTGGGTTGTTGAGGCGCTCAGGGACTTGAAGAAGAGAAAAGAAGACGCAGAGCTTACTACCAAAACGATTAAGGTAGACCCAGAATTGGCAGGTACCGTTTCAGAGGTGTTAGGCTGCCATGATACTCACTAACCCCGGGCTCTCTCCAATCCCAGGTCTGTCTCTGAAATATTGCCTCAAAACCTGTGCCCCAATTGACATCTGTTATCAATGTATCTTTTTGAGCAGCCAGGCCATGTTTTGGCCGAGGGTCTTCATGATCTGCAGCCCTTCCTCATCTCCTTCCACCTCTCCCTTGTCCAGGCCGATACCCATATTCCAATAACGGGAGCCCGGGACAATCATCTGGCTAATTAGGAAAAAGTGGTTAATCGAGTCAAAGGCGTGGATACTGCCTGCCCGACGTACCGCAACAACCGCTGCACCGACCTTTCGGTTAAACATGTTGTCGTTGGCCTTGGATACGAAGCCCGACCGATCAATCAGCGCCTTCAATTCCGCGGTAACGTCGGCGAAGTAGGTTGGCGAGGCCAGGATAATGCCGTCAGATTCTATCATCTTCTTGATACATTCATTCGCCACGTCGTCCTTCACGGAGCAGCGCTGATCCTTGTTCTGAAAACACTTGTAGCAGGCAGTACATCCCCTTATCTGTTTGCCGGCAAGTTGTACCAGCTCGGTTTTGATCCCTTCTTTCTCGAGTTCGTGAAATACATGTGTAACGAGAATGGCAGTGTTGCCGTTTTTGCGGGCACTACCGTTAAAGGCTACGACTTTCATATTGCTCTCCTCCCCTCCCTATCTTCACCTCATTTTTTCCCTATCACTAAAGGAACGATAAATACCACGCAGGCAATAAGAAATACAATGCTCCCGACAAGGCTCAGGGCATTGTTGCTTACAATGCTTGAAGCTATGAAGAAGACTGCGCACACCAGAAAAAGAATCCAGCCCCACAGGTGAAACTTCACCTCTCTGTTCCTGTTGTCATCAGACATAACGCTCACCTTTCAGAGAGTGTTTCTGGCCCTCCTTATTTGGTTTTCGGTCTGAGAATCAAGATTCCTTCACTATTTTTTTCTACATCAGCGCGGTTGGTCCAGGCTGGATGGTACTCGCCGGAGAGATACAGGTTAATCTGGTCCCTATAGTGGGGGCTTTTGAGGTGTCCGGATTCACCTGTTGGGAGAACATGCAAAGCTCCGTCCATGTTCGAAAGATCTACGATCATCCGTTGGGAAACCCCATGGTTCACACGATAGGGTTTCTCGTAGGGGTATTGCTTCTTATTGACGGTGAGGTTATCTCCTCCCACAGGAAAGGGGCCCAGGTTGAATATCCAATCCAGAGGCTTCTTTTTCCCAAGGGCATGCTCAAAGGTGAGCGTATGGATTCGTCCCCAGGTCCACGTATCCATGTCGTTGCCAATAACCTCCGTCAGTTCGGACAGCGTTTGACTCAGGCTCGAGGCAATAATGTCCTCCATGGTCTCCTTTTCCGGGGTATTGACGTTGTCAAACCAGGGTGATGATCCCTTCCTCACCATCATCCTTATGGCCCGCGGAGGGAAAGAAACCAATTTTATGTATTTCTGGAAAAGGTCTTCTCCCAATTCATCCTGGAATATATTCTCCATCATCTTTTTCAAGGTAACTGCAAACAGGCATGCTCCGACGCTATCCTCGTCCATCATGAAGTACCACCCGGACAAGATATCTTTGGCCTTCTTGGCATTTTCGTCCGAGAACCGTTGCTCCAGGACCTCGATCATGTGAGATGTCATTTCAGAGGCGAGCACGCAATAGATATCTTGGTGCATCCGTTTGACATCATCAACGGATATTTTCTCCTTGGCCTCGAGCAACTGTCGGATACGGGCGATTCGATCCACGGGCTCCCAGTAGTGACCGATCACGTGAGGATACCCTCCACCTATGACCTTGTTATTGGCCGTAGCTATAAAATCCTCGTCGGGGTTTAACAGGTGGGGTCTCTCCTGAAAGGGAACATATCCCTTCCACTCGTATTCACCGGTCCAACCTGGCACGGGCAGGAGTCCATCGCCCTTTGAGCGTATGGGAATGGTTGCGCAGCACCAGTAGCCGATATTTCCGTTGGTATCGGCAAACACAAAGTTTTGGCTCGGCAACTCCCAGTATCTGAGGGCCTCCATTACGTCCCCTACGTCCTCTGCTTTGGCCAAGAGGTACGCGGCTTGGGCTGACTGAAGCCCCTCAGTGAATGCCCACTGTGCCGAAATGGCCTGTTCTTGAGAGCCCTGTTTCACGTCATTGACGATTGGTCCATGGCGGGTCAAGAGAATCTCTGTTTTGACAGGTTCTTGTCCCTTGACCTGCATAATCTCTTCTCTGGTCTTCATATCCTCCCAGTGGTCCTTGTACCAATACTGGCGAGGATTCTCAGGATTGATTCTTTCGATAAAAAAGTCCACATCATCCACCATGACATTGGTAACACCCCAGGCTACATTGAGGTTGTGTCCTACCGGAACCCCTGGGATACCGAGAAGAACAAATCCCGACACATTGATGGTTGGACAAACGAGATGCACCTCCCACCAGAGTGAGGGATTAGCCAATGCCAGGTGAGTGTCGTTGGCCAGAATTGGTCTTTCGGTGATAGATCTCTTTCCAGAGACTACCCAGTTGTTACTGGCTGCCGGGCCTGAAAAGGCTGTTAGACCCTTCACTAAGTGCATTGTTTCGTGGCCAGCGCTAAAAAGTGCTGAGAGGGATTTGGTTTGTTCAGGAATAATCAGGGGGCCATCATCGGGCCATACCGGAAAGGCCTCTCTCAGCTTTTCTTCTCCTGCTTTTTCTAACAGCCTGGCTGCGGTTAGATCCGCCTCCCATCCGCTGCTCAAACCCCAGTTGACCACTTTCAAGATAGCCAGGTAATCGTCAAGCTGCCATGGCTCGGGCTTGTAGCAAAGAAACTTGAACTCTAAGGGAAGGCGATCCTGATGGGACTCGAGATAGGCATTTATACCATTTGTAAAAGACTCGAATAGACGAGCGAGGTTATCGGGAAGCTCTTTATCCAAACCCGCAGCTCCTATCATCCTGAAGTAGCGATCTACCTCCATAAAATCTTCCCCAAATATCTCTGAGAGCCGGCCGTGCCCCAAACGACGGTAGAATTCCATCTGCCAGAAACGATCTTGAGCAAGGGCGTAGCCGAATGCGAAGTAAAGGTCAGACTCGTTTCTGGCATAGATATGCGGAACACCAAAGGTGTCTCTTATAATTTGCACACTTTCAGTGAGACCTGGGAGATGTACCTCTCCTAAAGTCTGAGGCAAACTCTTTTTGAGGGTTTGATGAAACCACAGGTAACCTCCCCCTCCCACTACTAGAATGAGCCCTGCCAGTACAGACAAGATAATCAAGATCCATTTGTTCACCGTCTGCCCTCCTGCATTGTGTTTGTCTCACAAGCCACAATTCGGTGCGATACCAGATACGATCGCATTGTGTTTCTAGTGATCGTGTAACTGACCCTGTACGTACCTGACCCCGCGCCCCACCCTAATCCCCCTGCATTCTAGCAATATCTCAAAGACCTTCAAGCAGAAAAACCATAAATCCTTATGCGTGTAGCCGTTTGTGCAGGCGTTCATCACGGCTCGGGTTGGTGATGACGCTATTACTCCGGGGTAATATAATCAAGAAGATCGAAGTATGATTTTTTCTGGATAGTCTTCACGCCATTTTGGAATAATACATGCATGATTTCCTCTTTTATAATGTTTCTCCGTGGGAAGGAATCGAGGCTTATATAATCTCCTTCAAAAACAGGGATAATCCCTAATTCTCCACACTTTTTCTCAAGGCGTTTCTTGTCTTGGGAAATGACCTTATACGTATTGATGCTGTCAATCGTAGCCTTAAAGCCACTAACTCTCTTGAGCATAAATATTCTCTCATGGGAATGAGTGCCTGGTGGCAACTCGCGCAAGATTTTGGGAAGGCCATGGTCGAGTGCTATCTTACTCCCTTGGTCTTTTTGCCCGTGAGTCGCCCTGTATTTTCGTTCAAAAAGTCGCATTAGTGCACTATTCTAATACCATCTCAATGAGTGACAAGCGAGCAGTGTTCTCATAATTCATTGACGGGCTGTTGCCGAAATCTTTTTTCTCTTAGTCTAAAACGTTTTTGATCCCGCCAAAAATAGGCGGGACTCCAGTCCCGCTTATCCAGCGGGATTGGCAAAAAACGTTTTAATGACCGCTCAAAGGAATTTCCGTTTGGGCAACAACCCGCACGACCGGCCGGGCCATTCGGCCCTGATTCCGGAGCGCTCTATCCAAACCCGGTAGGAGGAAATTCTCTAGTGGCCAACCTGTTTGCCTCGGTCTCAGGTGCCCTCATGTATTTTGCGACCCTCACCGAGGTTCCCATTCTTCAGGGGCTCCTTGGTGATGGCATGGGAAAGGGACCAGCCCTATCTCTACTTCTGGCAGGTCCTGCCCTGTCGCTCCCCAACATGCTTGGGATAGGAGGTGTCATGGGGGTTAAGAAGACAGCCACGTTTTGTATCATTATTGTTGTCCTTTCTACTGTAGCCGTGATGAGCTACGGTTGGATGGCGAGATAAAGTCGGTAGGGAAAGTAGCTAAGAGACAAGACGTGTTATCGTGGCTTGGGAAGTGATGCGCCCTCCCTTAGTCCACCAGCATCAGACAGTACACGTTCTGGGTTTCTGCTTTCTCTCTGAGAGGTTTGATAAAAAAGCCACTGTTCCGTACGGTCTGGTACACATCAATGCCACATGCCTCCATGGAGGGTCTCACTCTATTACCAAAGTTACAGGGATCTCCCTTGAGTTTGGTACATTCTTTACAGAGCATACACGGGCCGGCGAGAAGAACAAATGCCTTATAGCACCCGTCCTTAAAGATTTCCCCTTCAAGCTCTACTAACATCTCAAAGAATTCCTTGAGGAGTTCTATCCGGCTCTGGTCCGGTGTTTTGGGAGCTTCAATATGAAACAAGATAGCCCGGTGGTAACAATCGAGGATTGCCCTGGTTTGCTCTGGTGTTGGGGTATCCGGAGGACAGCAATATCCCTTACCATATGCGGCACAGCCGAACTGGCATTTCAGCCGCACCCATGGAGCTGTTACAACGCTGCTCGGGTGGATTGGTCTAGCGTGTGTTGCCTTTCCCGCTATAGCTCGAGTACAGTATTTTTCTAAATCCACCTGTTCCATGATCTCTACGTAACAAAAAGGTTTTAGCAAGGTATCCGAGGTTACATTTTCTGCGCCATTGATCCAGCCTGTTGGCAGATAAAGGTAAATTGCAATCAGTTTTAGTCAGGCACCTTCAAGCCCTTAAGAGCCAGGTTCGCCTCAGGGCGACTTACCGAGAATACGGTTATTTCGTTTGCACTATTTCGGGATCACGTCTGTGCCGGGGTATGCAAATGTCTCAATTCTTTAGACCGCTCAAGCCCCTGGCCTCTTACGCGGCGGGAGCACGTGCTCTTTGGCAAGATGGTCGTGAATCTTTCTGGAAGAAAACTTGGTCATATCCTTGGCCAATTTGTGTATATGCATGCCACGTTTGACAATGTTTGGCAGTTCGTGGCGAAGCAATCCGAGAATATGGGCGGGTGCCACCACTGCTATGTACCGGGTCCGCTTGGCTTGAGCAAGAGACGTGGTTTTTTCCATGACCTCATGAGCGAAGCGGCGGTCGAATTCATCCTCATGTTGTGTGCGGTGGTCATCATACCCATGCGCTGGGCCTCCACGAGAGGCCCGATGCCGACCAGTCTTTGAGTCAGTGTATAGGTTTCGTGCTGGAATCTCCTTTTCCCGGTTACACAGTTCCCCACACTCAATTAGTCTGGGACCGGATTCCAACTCAGGGAACTCCACCGGTTCAAGGGTAAAAAAGCGCGCACGCGCGCCACCGGTAACCACAACACAATAATCACTCATTTTATCCCTCCTTTTATTGTTAAGGATAGAGCAGGCTGTTGCCGAAATCCCTTTTCTCTTGGTCTAAAACGTTTCTTGACAAATCTAAGGCTCCTTCCAGGCGATGTCAAAACTCGCCTTTAGGGCTCAACAGTTGACATCGCTTATCTTCCACTTCGCCAAGATTTGTTCGCAAAAGACGTTTTAATGACCGCTCAAAGGGATTTCCGTTTGGGCAATAGCCCATAGAAGATGTGACCCCATAGCCGAAAGGTGATAATCTCAAGAGTAACCAGCCTGATTAGTCATTGCGGAAAGAGACCATAGATATTGTAGTTCACACTACTATATATTGTATATATTGTGTTTGCAAGCATAATTTGGGCAAGTGCCTGTAAGAATTTGACCGCCAATTCTCTTGCCTTCAGCCAAAAGAAAACCATGTGAGCGCTTATCTTTCTCGGTAACTTGCATTTTTCTTTCCATTCGGTTAATAGAAGGCGTCATGGACCAGATAACAGCCATCGGGTTTGACCTCTTCAACACCCTTATCACCGTGGAGTCCAAAGCGCTGGACAAGGCTGTTGATAGGTTGATCCATAGCCTCCAGCAAAGCGGTTTCACACTTGAGAGCCAATCATTCAAGCAGGCCCACCGTGAAGCTGCCCTGAAATTTGTAGGAGAAGCCCGACGGGATGGAAGAGAGACGCACAACCGGTTTTGGATCAGCGCTGCACTCGAAAGCCAGGGGTACCATGTCTCACCGGATGATCCGCGTATAGCCACAGCAGTTGATGCCTATTTTTCAGCCTTTCTTGACTACTGCCACCTTATCCCAGGAACCGCAGAGATGCTCGGAACCCTGAAAGGTCTGTACCGTCTCGGGTTACTTTCTAATTTCACCCACGGGCCGGCAGCCAGAGAGATCATTGACCAGGTAGGTCTTACCTCGTTCTTTGATGTCGTGCTCGTATCCGGCGAGCTGGGCTACCGCAAACCACATCCTCTGGTCTATCGTCGATTCATCCAGCAGCTCGGGGCGAGAAGGCATCGGATTCTCTATGTGGGCGACGACCCGGAGCCCGATATCATCGGTGCCCAGCAGGCCGGGCTCCAGGCTGTCTGGTTTACCTATGTTCGGGATCATAATATACCCCTCGCGCCGGGTATCATCTTTAGCGGTGCCGAAGAGCCGGACAATAAAGTGCCACGGATTTCCACGTGGAAAGACCTCCTCACCCTTTTGGCCAAGGAATGAGTTGGTGGCAGGATCAGTTGGGGGTGTTGGGATATTGAGATCACACTCAAGAGATAGGTGTTAGGGTTCAGGAATGCGTTGGCAACAGATCTACCAGATAGCTTCTATTTGCCAGATCGTCAGCACTAAAACCGTTAAAGAGCGCCCATCTCGCAATCTGCTCCTCAGCCAGTCGATCCGCTACATCCTGGGTTGACAGGCGCAACCTACTACTGCGCTCATATATCTGCCGGAGTATTGGTCTCACTCCGCTGATAACCTCCAGTGGTCTCGTTTGGTCATAGCGCCCCCCGAACACCGCTTTCACCATTGGGAACTCATAGATTAAGTTAAGGATCCCTCCAAGATTTGCCACAAAGTCAGGCGCATACAGTATGTTAAATTGTCTCAACAATCCTTCTACCTCTTTTCTGCTTCCTCTATGCCTGTCGTCTATTTGGTTATTTGCAGCACCGACAATTATCAATTTCTTATCTCGGTTGGCCTTAACCATCCTTCTCACAGTCGAGGGGTTAACAATTTGTCCCACTGCATTTGGGGTGAATACATCAAATTCTTGATAATAGATCTCATTGGATCCAACCTGCCGCGCATTAATGCCTTTACCCTCTAATAATCTCAGCTCTTCTTCTGCTCTCACCTTGTCCGTATCCGTGATTATAAGATTAACAGCAGGATAATCCTGAACAATATAGTCTATTAGCGGTGAGCCGACCTTACCAACACCTTGAACAGCAATAGTTAAGTCATTAAGGCTATCTCTGCCTAACTGACAAAGCACAGATTCCAAGAGTGACTCATACACTCCTCGAGCGGTAATTAACGAAGGGTCGCCGGAACCACCGTTCTCTAAACATAGACACGCGACATTATGTGGAGCATATTCTCCTACAAAATCAACATGTGCACAATGTGTGCCCATATCTGGTGCGAATATATACTGAACGAGTCCCTGAAGAACAGGCACAACTTTATCTCTTAGTACCTCTTTTTCCTTAACAGACAATGGCTGATCAGGTCTCGAAAAGTTTTGTGTATTATAATGTGGTTCATAGATAACAGATTTTCCTCCTCCAATCCTGGATGCCCTAACCTCTTCGATTTTTGCTTTCCCTTCGAGTGCCATCATTGAAAACATCAAATTAAGAATTGCCCATTTGTAACTCATGCCTCTCGCAAGATTTCTTACATCGGCTTCCGCTTCTCTCTCATTATTGTACTCTTTCCATCTACACCCACCGAGATACCATGCAGTTGGCTCAGGAGTCCTTGGGCATATAATGGTGTTATTTCTGGCTACCCATATACCTCTGCCGTGTCCAATGTCTCTATAAAAAACATTCTCTGGTCTCTGGAGAAGGCTATGAACAACCTCGACAATATTTTCCTGATCACGGTCACCATCCCTCAAGTAACTCATTACCTTTCGAAGGTCTTCAATTGTTAAACCATCCTTCATTATTGTCATATTCTATACACCCCCTCTCGAACCAATGGTGGTGATAATAATTCCCCCTTGTGTAAGGGTAGCATATGATAAGGTGGCTTGTGGGTCAACGGGAAAGCAGTCCCAAGATATGGTGATTGGACCTTATGCATTCATTACAAGGCTTGTGGAGCAGTGTGATGTTTCATCAATGCGTCATAGGATTTCCCCCGATCCTGAGCCAGGAAACATACACAAGAAGCGCACCGGTAAACTACCGGTATTTAAACCCCTCAGGTGCCTCCGTACCCTATCTTGACCCTATCACCGTCAACAATGACCGGTACCTGCCGCACGCCTTTCGAATACTTTACCATCTCATCCAGTCTTGCTGGGTCTGCGTGCACATCATGGTACTCTGCGGCATTGCCATAGGCTGACCTAGCCTCATCAGTGTAAGGTCAACCTGCCTTACCGAATATGATAACCTTTTCGCCCATAATCTCCCCTCCTCCATATTTTGACGTTACTCTTACATTGCCTCACGCATGCAGGCCAAGGTTGAGGCAATATCCTCTGAGTGGATACCATAGTGAGTGACCATCCGAAACCGAGATGGACCTGTGCGCAAAAACTTGATCCCTTTTTGCCCAAGTCGCGCTATTAATTCTTCGGCCGTGAGTCGGTCACTTACAAGATCAAAATAAATGATATTAGTCTGCACCCGTGGCAGGTCAATTGACAATCCTGGGATTGTGGCGATTCCCTCTGCCAGACGACGGGCATTTGAATGATCCTCTGGTAGTCGATCCACCATCTGATCCAGGGCTAGGGTACCTGCTGCCGCGATTATCCCAGTCTGACGCATCCCCCCACCCAATACCTTGCGAGTCCGGAGCGCTTTGGCAATGAACTCTCGAGAGCCACACACCATTGATCCCACGGGTGCCGAAAGCCCTTTGGATAAGCAGAAGATCAGGGAATCGACACTACGAGTCAATTCCGTGACGTTTACGCTTAGTGCCACAGCAGCGTTGAAAATTCGGGCGCCATCAAGGTGTACCTTGAGGCCGTAATGTCTGGCCAGTGTTGCTACCGATTCGAAATAATCAGATGACAGAGCAGAACCGCTGCACCGATTGTGGGTGTTCTCCAAGCAGATCAGCCGGGTCCGCGGAAAATGTATGTTGTCGGCGCGAATGGCAGCCTCGATGTCCTCCAGGCCCATGGTGCCGTCAGGCTGGTTAGGGATGATGTGAGGAAATATACCACCCAGGGCCGACATGCCACCTGCTTCGTTAAGAAACATATGGGACCGATCGCCCAAGATCACTTCCTCTCCGCGGGCGCAGTGAGTAAGTACGGATATTAGATTGCCCATGGTGCCACTGGGGACCAAGAGCGCTGCTTCCTTTCCCACGCGTTCTGCAGCCATATTTTCGAGGTGATTTGTAGTGGGGTCTTCGCCATACACGTCATCACCCAGCTCGGCATGATATATAGCCTCTCGCATCGTGGGTGTTGGCAACGTAACGGTATCACTTCGTAAGTCAATGATCTTCATCAACTCCCTCCCATAACGGCTCCTTTTCCTCTCCTAGGTCTTTTTTAGCATACATTCTACCAATATCTCAAAGGCTTTCGTGAAGAAACGTCCCATCGTTACTGGTGATAAAGATATTTCGAACAATACTAAAGATCTGATGCCTAAATTATGAGATTTTAACAGGCTCTTGCCCAAACGAAAATCCCTTTTAAGCAATCATTAAAACGTTTTTGCCAAAAAACCCTTGGCGAAGTGGAAGATAAGCGATGTCAACTGTTTGAGCCCTTAAGGCGAGTTCTGACATCGCCTGGAGGGAGCCTTAGATTTATCAGAAAACGTTTTAGATCCAGCAAAAAGGGATTTCGGCAACAGCCTGTTAAGAGGTTGCTATCTCAATTATCTTCTTGGCGGTGTACTCTGCCACGTCGGCAAGACCATCTACTGGGAGAAACAATTCCGCATTAGCAGCAAAAAGACAGGTGACTGAAGCTGGAAATTCCTCGTCTGTACGATAAAAGACATAATACAGAGGGATCTTTGGGAGTGGGTAAACGGTGAATGAAAAATCCCCAGGGGCGCCCTCATTCTCATGCCCATCAAATGCGTCGATTATCCTTTTTTTGCAGCGCTGAATATCACTCACAAAAGGAGCTAAACTTTTTTCGGAACGAATGGTAAAAGCACCCTGATATGGCATACTCCCTTTAATTTCTTTAAAAGATTTCAGGGGATTGAGTAGAACAGGTTCCCTGCGGGCGTTCCGTGCATAAAGGGCTACAAGGATTCCTTTTGGACCGGTAAGCGGTTCGCCGCCAAGAGTTATCCCTTCGGGCCTGATACTGCAAGGCTCTCCGAATGCTTTGAAAGTGAAAACGTCATTTTCCCATATGGCTGGAAGGGATTGCTCCAGGTCTTCGGGCAAGTGACGATAAAGCTCTTTTAGATAGGCCAGTTGGATTTTTAGAAGTTTGTCATCCATGTATTCTCTCGCCCGCTCTCCCGCTGATGCGAAATCGCTCGAGCCCACAGAGTCCACACCCCGCGAACACCTTGTATTTTAATAGTGCACTTTCCCTACGTCGTTAAGATAGCGCCGTAACACGTAGAGTCCGTCCGGTGTGAAGGACTCCGATTCTGTCAGACGGAGCACTTCCTCTATGTTCAGAAAGGCCCCGCTCTCCACCTCGTCTTTCTGCAGCACCATTTCGCCGTCATATACGCAGGAGAAGGCTGCACCCCAGACCCGGATATACTGGTCTTCGTAATGGAAATCAAACAACCGCCTGAGAGACACTCCACAGATACCCAGTTCCTCGAAGAGCTCTCTCATTGCCCCCTGTTCGTAGGTTTCTCCTTCCAGCACAACGCCGCCTGCTGCCACATCGTAGTAGCCCGGGAACACGTCCTTTGTGGGAGTACGCTTCTGTACGTAGAGTTCCTCACGAGGGTTGAACACTGTAACATAGGTGGCCCGGTGCAGGAGCCTGTTGGCCCTCATCTCCTTGCGTGGCAGTGCTCCAACCACGTTGTTGTACTCGTCCACGATAGTCACTATTTCGTCTTCAGTTCCCATGGCATACGACCTACCGGCCCTGAATAATCTAAAACCAGCAAAAGGGATCAGACACCGATCAAAAAAGAGGCAAAACCGCATTGCTTGGTTCTCTGCCTGATACCAATTTTGTTAAGAGTTTCCAAGAGGAAAATATCCTGAACGCTCTTTGAGCAACACATGAGCGCTCAG
>CP070673.1:3168405-3171260 GCA_020351915.1 Deltaproteobacteria bacterium | reverse complement strand
TGGTCTTTTCTTTTTTCCTCACTTGGCATGGAAAGAGACGATTTGATGTTCCTGAAGAAATTAGATCCCGATTTTGATCGTCAGTGAGGAGATTGATATTGGCCGCATTGTCCCAAGGGTTTCCCCAGCCGAAATCCACAACCACTACTCCCAACGGCGCCTTTTCCTCGGTTCTGGCTTCCAATTCGATTTTCCCCAGGGGAGACACCACTTCAACCCTTGACCCGTTTTCGATCCCTCGCTTCTTTGCATCCTCGGCATGCATCCAAACAAAAGGCACAGGTTGATATTTGCTCAACTCTGGAATATTTCGGTACTTAGTGTGGCTATATACCCCGGGTTTCCGGCTCGTACCATCAAGGGGGAATTTTTCTCTAATTGCCGGGTCTGTTTCCCTTTCCCTGAAGCTGGGCATTGGATCATATCCCGCCTTCTCGAATCTCTCCGAAAAAAATTCCACTTTGCCAGAAGGAGTCCCAAAACCCTTGGTTTTGAATTTTTCGTACTGGACGGGCGGTGTAGTGTAAACTATTTGTTTTTCCTGTAAATCAGCTATTGAGATGCCAGAAGGTTTTACCATAAAATCTATCCATTCCTCGTTGTTTCTGAAAGGGTAATCCTTTCCGAGGCCCAACTTTTCGGCTAGGGCATATTCCACCTCAAAAACGGGACGGCAATCCCACAAAGGTTCTATCACTTTTCTGCGAAAGGCAAAAAAACATCCTTCCGCACTCGAAAAAGCCCGATAACCGTTCCGTTCAAAGCCCGTCACATCTGGGAGTACAAGATGAGCCAGTTCAGCTGTAGCCGTCATAAAGTGATCATTCACAACCAAGAGCTCCAACCTTCCCAAGGCCTCACGGGTCTTTTTAGCATTGGCCAGAACCAGGACCGGGTTAGAGTTGGTTGCTATCATGGCCCGAGGTCGCTCTTTCCGGTCTGAAAGCAAGAGATCCACCACAACGGGATGAGGATAGTCCAAAAACAAAGGGTATTGAAGCTTTTCATTGGGATCCTTGGGAGGCTGAAGGGTTGGTATCGCGTTCTGTTTACTCCATGGCAGGAAAACATTGCTCCCTGGTCTATCAATGTTCCCGGTCAGCGCCTGAAGCATACCAATTGCTCTGCAAGTCTCCACACACTGAGTATGCATGTCCAAACCATTTCCATCATATATGACTCCAGGTTTCTCTGTGGCGTACCGTCTGGCCAGATTTTGGATTTTTACCGAAGAAAGACCAGTGATTCCAGCCGCCCATTCTGGTGCATAGGCGTTGACGTGCTTCTTCAACAGGTCAAATCCGACCGTATAGTCTTGTACAAATTCCTTGTCATAAATTTCCTCCTGGATAATAACGTGGACCATGGACAATGCCAAAGCCAGGTCGGTTCCTAACCTCAAAGGGATCCATTCATCAACAAAGGGAACCGTCTCTGACTTAATAGGATCGATTACAACAACGTTTCCGCCCTCTTCCCTTATATTGGAGATGGTCTTCGAAAAATTGGTAGGGGCCGAATGAACACTAAACCGATTCGCTGAAACCACATTCGCCCCCCAAAAAATGGCCAAATTTGTCCCTTTATAGTCTGGCTCGGTCCTTTCTCCAAACACTGCACTAATACCCAATTGCCGCGGGCGAGAGCAAAGGTGCCCAACCCCAGTATTTACGTTAGATCCAAAAACCGCCAACAATTGGGCAAAAGCATCCCGCCCCTCGTAAGTATAGGGGGCGCCCGCCGCCCTGACTAGGGTTTTGGGCCCATATTTATCCCTGAGAGAGATGAGCTTATCGGCAGCAAAATGCAAAGCCTCGTCCCATGAAACCTCTCGAAATCGTCCTTTTGTTTTCATAAGAGGAGTTCTTAGGCGATCTCGATGATAAACAAGAGGAATGACGGCATCTGCCTTTTTACATAGGTATCCCTTACTGACTGGATGATCTGGGTCTCCCTGGACTTTGGCTATCTTCCCATTCATGGCCCTGATGACCATACCGCAGGAAGTGTGGCAAAAACTGCAAATAGTCCGAAAGCTTTGCTCCATACAGCGCTCCTTTCTTCTCAAAATGAGTTACTTAGCGCCCATAATGCCAACCTTACGCAGCCTACCCTTATCAAATCTAACATGCAATTATACATTGTTTTTTGTTCGCCTAGGAAACAAAAAATCGTAGCTAATTGCTTTCCTCATAAGCCCGGTCTTTTGTTTCTCTCTGAAATAACGCGCGTAGTGATGAGGGGCGCGTCAGTTGCTAGCTGCAACCAACCTTCACGGATAGCACGTTAACCATACTTATTCTGTAGCAAATACCGCTGCTCTCCTTGACTCTTAAGATAATAATTGCCTTAGCCTGTAGCAATATATTGGTCAACTGGCGAATCAGCCCTTAGCGCTACACTACCCAGCTTGCTCCTGGCGAGGTTTAATCGTCAGGACCAATGCTACGGGAATGACAGAAGTTGCGGCAAAGATGAGCCATATGAGATGATAGCTCCCCAAGGTGTCATAAGTCCACCCGGCAACTGAAGGACCTATAATCACGCCGATCGTCCCTATCCCTCCCATCGCCCCGAGTATTTTGCCAAAAGAAGCTGTCCCAAAGTATTCCCTGACTATTGCTCCGTTCAGGGCCATGCCTCCCCATGATAAGGGAAAAATAATAAGGAAGGGGAAGATAACCCAGGTCTCCTGAACATAGGAGAGGGCTAAAACCCCTGCTCCTATACAAGAGTATGACCAGGCCATAATATGCCTTTTATCAAAGATATCCCCAAGCCAACCGAAACCAAACCGTCCAAGGATGCTGAGCAGGGGAATAGAGGTTGCCACAACCGCAGCACCCGATCTGGAC
>CP070673.1:3165129-3168305 GCA_020351915.1 Deltaproteobacteria bacterium | reverse complement strand
CAGAGGATCTAGTAAGATGAATTTTGGGGTATGATGAAATGAACTTCCCAATTAGAAAAGTATCGCTGTTTATCTCAATTATCAGCCTTTTTTTATTTGGTTGCTCTTCTTATCATAACATCAGAGAAATAAACAAAAACCTTAAGGAAGAATCTTTTACGGTAATGACCTATAATATACGAGTGGCATGTGGCAGGGAAGATTATGGTGTGAGCCCTTACCTTTGCAAGGCTTCAAAAAAGAATTTATTACGCGTAGCTGCAGCGATAAGATCCATTGATCCAGACGTAATCGGTTTGCAGGAAGTTAAAGGCTTTTGTCAAGCAAAGTTTCTCGCAAAGACACTGAATTTAAATTACGCATATTCACCACACCCAAGTGCCTGGTGGGGACTGACAGTATTATCCAAATTCAAAATCTTGAAACTTCGTAGCAAACAGATCCATTCTGGTTTGGATCCAAGAGTCGCGCAAGTGTGTGCCATTAATATCGGTGGGAAGCCCATTACGTTTATAAACGTACATTATCATTTGGGTGACTATGAGCAGCAGGTTGGGGCAACTATGAGATTGTTAAAGGATACTAAGGCACCAGTCGTGCTAATGGGAGATCTAAATCGGAAACCATGGCATTACGAGCTAAAGCCGATTCGGGAAAACTTGATTGAGACTTGCGAGGCGGTAGATACTATTGGTTCGCGATATGTCGCAATCTGGGGAACTGGCTATGGACGGATTGATTACGTTTTCGCCGATCCTAACTCATTTGAGGTAATAGATGTTGGATTGATTCCAAAGGAACATTGGCCGGCGTCTGATCATGTAGCCTACTTTGCTCGTGTAGCTTTCAAGTAAGGAATAGGCGCCTGAGCTTATACCTTGGGTGATAATTCGGAAAACGTTTTCAAACAAAAGCTTAGGCCAAAGATGGTATACAGCAGGCAATTAGTCGAGTAGCGCAGGGGAATTTCACCCCCACGCCCTCACAGAACCAGACGTGACAGTCTCCCGTCATCTGGCTCCTATCGTCCAACCGATGGCCGAAAGCCCGCCTGCCAGTGGGCGAACAGATAAGGCTGATGCCGGGCTATCCGTCCCAGCCAGTGCATCGCTCGGCGGCGGTGACCTTTCAACTTCTTGTATTTCCGCATCGCCCACCTCATGAGGATGCGATCAAACACGTGGCAGGTCCGGTAAAGCGCAGACTTGTAGTACTGCCCGTAGTAGTTTATCCATCCTCGAAGGACTGGATTTGCGATGCGGGACAGGTCTTCCAGGCTCTTACAACTGCGCTGGTGAAATTGCCAGCTCCTCATCTCGCGGCGTATCTCCTTGGCAGCTTTCCCACTTATCGCCGGAAGGAAGCCGACAAGGTATCTACCGTCTCGAGACTTGCAAAAGCGAGGGCGAAAGGTAAAGCCCAAAAAATCAAATGCCTCGTTTTGGTAGCTCCCTGGCCTCTTATCATCCTTACAGTAGACAATCTTCGTCTTCACAGGATGAAGTTCCAGCCTGCACCGTGAAAGCCGCCTCTCGATCACCGATCTAATCCACCTCGCTTGCCGCTCACTCCTGCAATGCACGATGATGTCATCAGCATAGCGCTCGAAGGGAACGTATGGATAATTCCCCCTCATCCACTCATCAAAGGCATAGTGCAGAAAGAGATTAGCGAGCAGAGGGCTGATCACCCCGCCTTGTGGCGTACCTCTGTCACGAGGTACCAGGGTGCCGTCTTCCAACTGAGCGGGGGCTTTCAGCCACCTCTCGATGTAAAGCAGTAGCCACGTGCAGCCCGTGTGCTTCTTCACCGCACGCATCATGAGCCCATGATCCAGATTGTCAAAGAAACCCTTGATATCCAGATCTAAGAGCCAGTCATAGCGCCAGCACCGCCTACGCGCCGCACCTACTGCCTCGGTCGCTGACTTCCCAGGTCTGTACCCATAGGAGTCTGGGTGGAAAAACGGCTCCACCTTCGGCTCCAGGTAGATCTTAGCCACCGTCTGCCCGACTCGATCAGATACCGTGGGAATACCGAGAGGTCTTTTGCCTCCATCATCCTTTGGTATCTCCGTCGAGCGAACCGGCGGCGGAAAGTAGCTCCCCGACGACATCCGATTCCAGAGTTTGTAGAGGTTGTTCTTTAGATCCTTCTCGAACTCCTCAACCGATTCCCCGTCCACGCCTGCAGCACCTTTGTTTGCCTTTACCCGTTTAAACGCCTCCCATACCACCTGTTTGGAAATACAAAACGGCTTTGCTTTACCCACAGGATCCTCCCTTACTGGTTGTCCCGTTACTAAAGCCAGACGATGTAGCCCCTTCGCTCCAGTCCCATTACGAACCTTCTTCGCTACTACAGGCTACTCCGCCCCTGTTCCCCGCATCGGTACGCTCACTCTCGTGGGGCCTCCACTTGAGTTTCTCCCTTCACATCGGGGCGACAGGTTCCCAGGTTCCGTGCAAGAGCCTAGATCAGGGTCACGCCACCTTTATGCCGGGCGCCACACAGGCGGTATGCAGGTTTCCCCTGTGCTCATCCTGGCGTCTTGAAAGCCACCAGTTTTGACGCCGTCTAATTCATTTCGACACCTCATCAGTGGTTCGCTTGCGCTCGTCTCCCTGACCCATACCTGCCACGATCCCATGCCGTGACGTTTCCTTAACGCTCACCACCCTGGCTCTTTACCAGAGCAGCTTAAGGTGGTTTGAAGCCTGCTCCTGCAAGCCGGCTCCGAGGGGCCTCCCCTCATCTCCCGCACAGCCACACACGCCTGCGGATTTATTTCCACGCGCGCTCCTGGCGCACTTTCAAGATGATATCTGGTGCCCTGTCTCCTCATTAATTCTGTTGATTTGCAACAGAAATCTAGTATGAGCCCACGATTGGCAAATCGGACCAGTTCGCGTTGAAATTAGAACTCAAGTCCATTTCAGTTGGTTCGAAAGGAGGGGCGATCTCTTCAGACGCATCGAGGTGTTGATATACTCAATTTATCTTCAACCTGTGACCCTTCGCAAATCCTCTGATATGATTCTCGTATCTTCACCTCCATTGGAGGCAGGAAAAAGATATCCAGTTTCTTCTCTTCCCTCAGTCGTATCCCCGAACCTTATCTGAGCGTAGCAGTTGGCTGTAAACTAGCAGTTGGCCCTCTTTCCGCTGACTAGATT
>CP070673.1:3159991-3165029 GCA_020351915.1 Deltaproteobacteria bacterium | reverse complement strand
GCGAATCGTCCCCTCCACTGCCTTGGTGATCGACAAAGCCAACCCGAGTGAGCGGGACCCCGTTGTAAGTGATGGACGACACCGTCTCCAAATTATCGTTGTTGATGGAGACCCCCACGAGCATCAGGCGATCGGACCCGGAAGTGGTATGGGAAATGGTGAGACTGGAGCCAGAGGTGGTGCCGGAAGAGACAGCATCTACAATAACGATAGTTGGGACTGATGGCGTGACCGTGATGCTCACCTGGTCGCTGGCGCTGAGCTCGCCGTCGTCGGCGGTGAGCTCGAGGACATAGCTGCCTTCCTCGGAGAAGCTAGCTGTTGTGTCCACCGCATTCGAATCGGCGAAGGTGACCGTGCCCGGGCCGCTTGCCTGCGTCCAGGTAACGGTCAAGTCTCCTCCCTCCGGCAAACCGTCGTCACTGACCGTGCCGTCGAGAATGGCATCGTCGAAAAGGCCGATGGTTTGATCGGGTCCGGCCGATACTTCCGGCGGCAGGTTGCCCCCGGCAGTCGTCACCGAGATATTGACCGCCGCGGTGTCACACAACCCTTCCGAGTCACAGATCTCGTAGACAAAACTGTCAGTCCCGGTGAAACCTATGTACGGCATGTAGTCGAAGGTGCCGTTGGCGTTGTTGTCCAAGCTGCCGTTGCTCGGCTGTTCGCAGGTGGGGCAGCTCGTGTTGGCCGTCGCCGGGTCCAGGTTATCATCCGGGTCGGTATCGTTGAAGGCCACGTCGATGGTTACCGGCGTGTCCTCAGGTGTAGTGGCGCTGTCGTCATTGGCCACCGGCGCCTGATTGACTTGCCCGGTGGTGTACTCCATGTGGAGCAACGGCGCGCCGCTTGAATCCCCGTTGTACGATTCCGCCACCCGCTCACCGGTGCCCGTAATGATAATCACCAAAGAGTTGCCACTCGACCAGCCCGGCCGGTCTACGATCTCTTGAATGACCGCGGCGATATTGGGTGTCTGCTGATCAGGGCCTGCCTCGCCCACGGTCGTCCACGGCACCGGAGACCAGTACACCGAGGCCGTCGTTGTGGCTCGAGACGAGATGTTTCCAACGGTATTGGTAAACGTCGGCGCGTCGTCAATGGCCTCGGCTTGAATGGTGAGGTCTGTTGGATCTGAGGGTGCTGTCTCATCGACCTGGAATTGGATGTAGGCATTGGAAATCGTCGCCCCTGGGGGAATGTCCAGCCCGTTGAAGCGCATGCCCACGGTCTGGTCGCTCCCATCATAGATCAACTCCAGGTCACTGCTGGTGAGATTCATACTTCCGGAGCTTCCTTCTTCGGCGTCATCGGTACTGGCCGAGACGCGGATCTCCAGTATTTGGGGAGCCTGTTCGACCATAATAGTGACCTCGTCGAAGGCCTCGATCGCGCCTCCATCATCCGCCGTCAAACGTAAGAAGTAGGTCCCCTCCATCGAAAAGCTGGCCGTGGTATTGATAGCGCTCGCGTCAGCAAAGGTGACGGTTCCCGGCCCACTCACCTGGCTCCAGGTCATGGTCACTGTGCCCGGGGGATTCGGCAAACCATCGTCGGAAACCGTTCCGTCCAAAGTTGCACTCGAAGTCAAGGCGATCGTCTGATCCGGACCGGCATCCACAACCGGAGGCTGATTCGTCGTTCCCTCCGGGAAGACCGTGATGTTGACATCGTCACCGCTCATCAGCTCGCTGTCGTCGGCTTCCAGCCGCAGAACATAGATACCGGCTACGTTGAAAGTGGCTGTTGTATCTACTGCACTGGAATCGGCAAAGCCGACCGTGCCTGGTCCACTCACCTGGCTCCAGGTGGCGGTGACTTCACCGGGCGGGTAGGGCAGTCCGTCATCAGAGACAGCTCCGTCCAAGGATGCACTCGCCGGGAGAACGACCGACTGATCCGTTCCGGCGCTCACGCTAGGCGCTTGATTGCCTATTATGGAATTTGGCGTATAATCCGCCTCATCAAAGACCGTTCCATCACGCAGGATGTGTCTCAGGTGCAGGTTACGCCCATCGACAGTCAATTCGGTATAACCATTCTCAGATGGGGATAAACATGCCGCAACCAGATAAGCGTTGCCATCGGTATCCGGATATGGTTCATATAGAGGTGCTCCTCCATTTCCTGTAACTATCTGAACAGTTCCGTAATCAGGATCCAGCGGTGGATTCATGTCTCCGTTTAATTCCAGCTTCTTACTTCTCACATAATAATGGGCATGTCCCATAAACATGATGTCACATCCAGCCTGATAAAGCGGAATTCCCCAGGTAGTATGAATGTCACCTTCGTAACTTTTTGGGCCGAAATCAAAGATGGGATGGTGCCAAAAAACAAAGAGCCAGTCCTTGGTATTGCTCTGTATGGCATTCAGCATCATGTCATATTGATCGCTGGTAAGAGAGGTATTTGAATCCATAATAATAAATCTTGCGTTTTCATAATCAAAAACAAAATACCTGCCGTCGTTCCCGTATTGCTGGTCCTGACCTGGCAAATATGTCTTCCAATTTGTTAACCCTGCGGGACTATCAACCTGATCGTGATTTCCGGGCGCAGCCATATACTTGGGAGGAACACTCGATTGTCCGGTTCCACCCAGGACGTCATCGCAAGCAGCCTTCCATGTTTGCCAGTCGTTAGTGTCTGTGCCATCCGCAACTACATCACCAACATTGACGATAAACCTGTAATCAGGGGTGTTGTTCATGATTGCTTGCAGTACAGCGCGGTGGTCATCATCATTGGACCGCGTGTCTCCATAGGCAATCCACTTCCAGGCACCCTGAGCAAGTGAAATCGGTGTCCAGGATAGAATGAGACATAATGTAATTACGCAAACAATCAGTACCTTCACAATGAAGTTTACGGTCTTCATTTTTGCCTCCTATTGAAATGGAGTCATGGCTCAAATTCTATTCTGAAGGACCTTCAGAACTCCAAGGCGGAGTCTGGCCTTGTTAAACAACATATCTCCTGCATAAGGGGGTCACCTTGACTGTTAACTCAGTCCTAATTAACCATTCTCAATAGTTTAGGTTTGTGCTGAGTCCCACCAACCTTATGAAGGCGCGGAGCGCCTAGCGAATTAGCTCATAGGGCGTAGCTCATAGCTTTAGGCCCGACGGGCCTAGCTCCCCAGTGGAATAGATTTTCATTTTACCCCGGTAAAACGGCTTCAGGTTTTACAGGGAAGGCACCTCGGCTATCTTTTGTTAATCCGCACAGAATTTTTATCAAATCCGACAGGAACTGTTAAAGACCCGTGGCTTTCCGGCCCCACCTCACGGTGGGTTTGGCCTTACGCAATATGTATACCTTTTATGAGATTATGCCTCCCCAGCGACATGGTTTTTGAGGTAGAACTCCAACTGGGTCGCCTGCACTTCTGTTACCTCCCCGAACTTCATACCACAGCGCCTGTGTTCAAAAAGCTTTGAGGATTTTTCGTTTTCAGGGAATCTGATATCATAGATGACCCTGCAGGCTAGTCTGGATAGATGAAAACCATCGTTGCTTGTGAAGAGATCTAGGTGTGTTGGAGCTTGTTCCTGTCGTTGATGGGCAAGGTAGCGAAAGGCAAGGCCTCCCCTGCTGATGTTTATGAGTCTACCCAATTTGGTAAAGTCTGGTCTTAAAGCAACGTATGCTTCAGTTCGTGGCAGGAATCGCACCGTTTTTCTCCGTTCAGTGTTCATTGTGCTCCCCATTTCACAGTGCGAAAGTCGAGTTTGAGGGAATTATGTCCTGAAACCTTATTTTCTATTTCCCAAATGATCAAGGGTGATTTTAGGGGGTATGGAATGGGTATATCGGATACCCCCTGCCCTGTATAGGCGCCTTAAGAATAAGATTGGCGCTTTTTCTGGCGGAAAATATTTTGTATTTAGAACATCCCATGAAAATCAGAATGATAAATTCGAAATCCGAATCTCGAAATCCGAAACAAATTTTCAATTTTCAAAATTCAAATTACCAAAACTGAATGTACAACTAGGGATATCGCAAGTGATCTAAATTTAGTGTTTTGAACATTCTAGCATTATTATTTCGGATTTGTTTCGTGCTTCGAATTTAGTGCTTCGGAATTCCGGTTTATCCGGGTTGGGAGTCTACAATCGATCTTTTTCACGCTATCCTTTGCCTAACTGGGATTCCAGGTAAGCCCTCAGGTTGATGCCTGAATCCTGTATGTCCAGTTTTTTTCGAATATTTCTCCGGTGGGTTTTAACGGTGGAGGGGGAGATGTAGAGGTGCCGGGCTATTTCTTCACTCGATATCCCGTTTTTTATCATAGATGCAATGCGCAACTCGGTTACGGAAAGAGATTCGGCTATTTCTAGGTCACTGGCCAGATCCGCGGTTAGATCTTCAATGTAACGGATCAACAACTCAAAATCGGTTCTATACCTTTCCAGGTTCCTATCTTGCTGAAGCCTTTCTACAATTGGCATGATAACTGTTCTTGTTCTCTGAATTATCCGCTTTTCGGATTCTGCCCGCATTTTTTCTAGATTTCTGGCCAGTACTGACAGTGCATTGTTCGTTTCCCATAGTTGACTGTTTGCATCTTGCAATTCCAATTTAGCCTTTCGGAGTAGCTGCTCCGAATGCCACTTTGCCCCGAGCGACGATGCAAACTGTCGGATCTCTTGTACGTGAAAGGGCTTCTGAACATACAGGAGTTTGTCTTCGGGTGGGATGCGCAGGGCGATCTCTCGAGGATCAACATCGAAAAACCCCGTGACTATGACGAAATTCACGTGAGGATCTATATTCCTGATTTGTTCACCAGTCCATATACCGTCAGGTCCTGGTGGCAATCGCAGATCCAGAAAGATCACTGCAAAGGGATCATTTTCGCTTCTTGCCTTTCTGGCCGCCTCAACTGCCTCATCTCCTTGTTTACAGAGCGTCACCTCAAACTCATATTCTGCCTCACCCTGATCGGCCAGAAAAAAGAGAGCATCTCGGTAGAGATCGAGCATTATTTGTTCGTCATCCACTGCGAGGATGCGCAATCGCCTTACACTAT
>CP070673.1:3156541-3159891 GCA_020351915.1 Deltaproteobacteria bacterium | reverse complement strand
TCTCGGTACTCAGAATATCGCTGATCATCTGATCATCCCACTTCATGGCGTTTGGGATTAGATTCCCATCTCTTTGGACTAACACCATCTCTGCCCGCATTGCTCCCTCCAAATGTTAAAAACCAAACTCCTCCTCACAGCAGAACATATTGTGACAAAAACACTTTAAGGCACCACATATTGTATGTCAAGAAAAAATTAATAGTCTTCACTTAAAATACTCTGCAATAGGGTTTGACGGAATATCAGTTGTAATTTGTCGCAGAATGTTTTGGAATTTTAAGGGGCCTTAGCGTTTTCCAAATTGGTCTTAACGGGCAATCCAAATTCTTCTCTTTGCCTATTAACTATTCAAATAGCTTGACCGGAGTCATTCAATCGGCGACAATTCCAGTCAGGCTGTTGCCCAAACAGAAATCCCTTTGAGCGGTCATTAAAACGGTTTTTGCCAAAAAATCTTGGCGAAGTGGAAGATAAGCGATGTCAACTGTTTGAGCCCTGAAGGCGAGTTTTGACATCGCCTGGAGGGAGCCCTAGATTTGTCAAAAAACGTTTTAGACCAAGAGAAAAGGGATTTCGGCAACAGCCTGTAGACAGTCAATCTTCAATTGAAAATCGAAAATCCCAGGAATGGGGACATTCAATGAATGAAGATATACGGGTAGGTGTATTTGTTTGTGATTGCGGTTCAAACATCGCAGGTATCGTGAATGTACCGGAGGTAGTGGAGTATACCAAGGGTCTCAAACAGGTTGCCTTTGCCGATGAAGGAAAATGGTCATGCTCAGTAGACTACTTGGCCAAGATGAAGGAGCTCATAAAAGAACATGATCTCAACAGGGTGGTTATTGCATCGTGTACTCCAAGGACTCATGAATTCCTTTTCAAGAGAACGGTAAGAGAGGCGGGGGTCAACCCCTATCTCCTTGAATTTGTAAGTATCAGGGAACAGGTTTCCTGGGTCCATAGGGCAGACGCTTCAAAGGCTACGGAAAAGGCCAAGGATCTCGTTAAGATGGGTGTAGCCAAGGCTGTCCTTCTGGAAGAAGGTGAAGAGATTAGGCTTCCTGTGAAAACGGATTGCCTTGTGATCGGGGGTGGGATGGCAGGCATGACCGCTGCCCTCAATATCGCTGACCAGGGTTTTCATGCCATACTGGTAGAAAAAGAATCCGAACTCGGCGGCCTGTTAAACAGGGTGTCTGTGGTTTCTCATGATCATGTTAAGCTTGAAGCCGCTGAGATCGTTAAGGCTAAAGTTGCCCTCGTAGAATCTCACCCAAACATGAAGGTCTATACCAATGCTGAGATAGCGGCTGTTGAAGGATATATTGGGAACTATAGAGTTACGGTGAGGGCCAATGGATCAAACGAAACCTTTGATGCTTCTACGGTGATTGTGGCAACCGGGATGCAGGAGATCGAGCCGGTAGGGCAATACCACTATGGGAGTGACCCTCGCGTGGTAACCCAGGTTCAGCTCGAGGGATTGTCAAAAGGTAATGAGGTTGGGGAAGTAAAGGATGTGGTGATTATCAACTGCGTCAACTCGAAAAATGAATCTCGCGGCTGTTGCACTATTGGATGCTCTATATCGGTTAAAAACGCGTTAGCCCTTAAAACGCTTAATAAGGATATCCGCGTGCACATCCTCTACAGAGACCTGAGCATGGTAAGAGAGGAAGGATCAGATCTGGAAACAGCAAAAAGGGCAGGGGTCAAATTCATTCGCTTTCCCGATGATCGTTATCCAGAGGTGACCAAAGAAGATGGCAATCTCGGTGTCCATGTCTACGATATCCTTCTCGGTAAGGAATTTACCATTCCATCTGATTTGGTCGTTCTGACTACCGGGTTTAAGGGGGATGACACCTGCGAGGCCATTAAGGGGCATCTCAAGGTCTCCACTAATCCAGACGGATTCTTCCAGGAGGCCCATATAAAACTCGGTCCATTGGATTTCCCCTCTGACGGCATTTCCCTGTGTGGATGTGCGCGGTCTCCCAAGAATTTGAAAGACAGCTGCGAAGAGGGTGCAGGAGCTGCTATGAGGGCGTCTATTCCTATGAAGCGGGGTTACCTTGAGGCAGAGGGAATTGTAGCAGATATAGATCTGGACGTCTGTAATAGCTGTGAGCTCTGTGCAAAAAATTGCCCGTATGGTGCAATCAAGTGGGTGGATGAAAAACCCAATGTGATCAAAGCCCTGTGTAAAGGGTGTGGGCTCTGTGCAGCAGACTGTCCCAAGAACGCTATTACTATTATCCATTATTCAGATGAGCAGATCCTTGCCCAGGTAGAAGCGGCCCTGGAAGAGAGGCCTGAGGAGAAAATTATTGGATTTATTTGTCACTGGTGTGCATTGGGTGGGGTGGATATGGCAGGTGTGAGCAGGCTTCAATATCCGCCTAACGCGCGACTCATCAGAGTGATGTGTTCGGCACGGGTGGCAATTAAGTTCATAGAAAGAGCCTTTGAACTGGGTGCAGCAGGTGTGTTGGTGGCAGGCTGTGAATTTCCAACCTGCCACTATATCAGTGGCAATTATGCGGCAGAAGAGAGGGTCAAGAAGGCCAAGAAAAGACTGGCAAGAAAGGGATATGACCCGGAAAAACTCTGGGATATCTGGTGCTCAGCGGCAGATGGGCCGAAGTTTGCGAATACGATGAGGGATATGGTGAAGGAGTTGGGACTTGAATGATAGATAGATGTTAAATTTTAGATTTGCGATTTTAGATTGGGAGAGATGATGGATGGATGAAAAAGAGTTGAAAAAAAGGACTAAGCAATTTGCCCTAAGGATAATAAGACTGGTGAATGCATTGCCGAAAAATATCGAAGGGCAATCAATCGGTAAGCAGCTCATTCGTTCCGGCACTTCTGTTGGCGCTAATTATCGGTCGGCGTGTAGAGGACGTTCAAAGGCAGAATTTGTAGCTAAATTAGGAATTGTTGAAGAAGAGGCGGATGAAAGCGCTTTCTGGATGGAATTGATTATTGAAGGAGGTTTGTTGGCAAAGGAATTGGTTGAACCTCTATTAAAAGAAGCTAACGAACTCGTCGCGATTATGGTTGCTTCGAGAAAATCAGCAAAAAGCAAGTTCACCAATCGCAAATCAAAAATCGCAAATCGTAAATCAAAAATAAAGGCATATGGAAAACAAAGCCGCACTCGCTGAGAAATTTGTTGACGATGTGAACATGTTTCGGGCCTGTGAGCAGTGCGGGCTTTGTAGCTCTGCGTGTCCTCTTACCGGCGTAGATGGGTTTAATATCAGGAGGATTGTGTGGCATGTAGAGCTTGGTTTAATAGATGAGATCGCCAACTCGCCCTTTCAATGGTCTTGTAC
>CP070673.1:3138230-3156441 GCA_020351915.1 Deltaproteobacteria bacterium | reverse complement strand
TTTCTGATTCTCCCGACTGCAATAACAGGAATGCCCACTTCGGATTTAATGGCCTGCGCAAGATGAACGAAGACACCTTCCTCTACATAATATGGTGGGTGGTTCAGATAGATTGAGGCGGCGTTGCAAGCCGATATGTGGAGAGCATTAGCTCCCTCTTTTTCCAAGATTTTGGCGATCTGTTTGGTTTCCTTTATTCTCAGCCCCCCATCCACGTACTCGTCTCCGCTCAACCTGCAGATGATGGGGAAATCCGGACCGACCCGGCCGCGCACTGACTTAAGAACCTCGGTGGCAAACCTGGCTCGGTTCTGGACCTCGCCTCCATAGTGGTCTGTCCTCTGGTTAGAAAAAGGGGACAGAAAGGAACAGATAAGGTACCCGTGGGCCATATGGAGCTCAACACCGTCAGCCCCAGCCTCCTTGACCCGCTGAGCCGCCACTGAGAATGCCTGGATGATCTCCTCCATTTCGGGGATTGAAAGCTCACGGGGGGTTTCATCTCTGGTTGGACAGGGTATGGGCGAAGGCCCGACGATTGGAGATCCGGTCACCGCCGACGAGGTTTGCCTGCCTGCATGACTAATCTGGACAACGATTTTCCCTCCCACACCGTGGATAGACTCCACCAAATTCCGGATGCTCGAAGCATGTTCATCGGTGTCGATGAGCAGCATGTTCGGAGCTGCTTTGCCCTGCTGAAGTATGCCCGTGTGCTCGGTGTTGATATATCCTGCACCGCCCTTTGCACGTTCAACATAGTAAGCAATCAGCCGTTCAGTCGCATAGCCTTCCGGTGTCGCGTAGTTTGTTGCCATGGGGGGCATCACAATGCGGTTTCCCATCTGCAAGGTTCCGATGGAAAAGGAAGAGAAAAGTTTATCCAGGTTCATGTCATGTTTCTCCAGGAATTTCTTTGTTGTCATTGCAACCTACCATTGCTAGGAGAGTGGACGGGTGGTCCGTTCACCCGTCCTTACTCTATCGCTTTTTTTGTTTTTGTCAAACCCTTTTTCCAATTTCCCTCCAAATAGGTAGAGACCTCTTTGCTCACCCTGTTCCCCGCATCCCGTGTGTGGGCAAAGCCACTCATAGCACTCACCTTTTCCTCTCTTTTATCTTTTCCAGAATCATTTTGTATTCCTCTGGGGTAGTAATTCCTTCCGTGGATAACTTATCAACATATTCCCTCAAGCCCTCAGGGGAGCCTTCGAAATCTGCTCTGCTTGTTCTTGATATTACCTTCTGACGTTCCCTGGTGTCACGAGAGGGTCCGCGACGGGTAAGGAATTCCACCTCTTCCTCTTCAAGCGGGCGTTCTTTCACAACCGGTTCAGGCTTTTTCTTGTAGCGATGGGGTGGTGTCCGAGAGGGCCTATGCCTATGATGTCTTCTAGTGAGATTTGATCTTACAATAGGAAGGGGAGCCCTTTGATATCGTCTTGCAGCGTTTCAGTTATTCCTGGCATCATGTATGGCATCAGTCATAAATTGCGATTCAAATATGCTATTAATTGCGATTACCGGAAACTGTGTACCTCAGTTAGGACGCGCACATCACAATCAATATTGACAAGGAAGAACGGATAAAGGTATAAGCCATGAGTTATTAGGAGGTTCCATTCCTTTTAATAAAAGGGGTGGTTTTTGACATCCCAGGATGATAGGATTATGTGATAAACATATTCCATCTTTTATTTTGACACTACCAAAACCAATACAACATAGATGGGGGATCTATGAGCAACAAAAAATACATCTATCTAACAGTCGCCATCATCATAGTCATCCTTGCAGGTTTTGCACCAAAGGCAGTGGCTCAGGAGATGTCTGAGATTCGCTTTGACGGATGGGGAATTCGGGCTGGTCTGAGCAGTGATCCCGATCAGGTATACGGCGGTGTGCACTTCAACCTGGGAGAGTTCACTGAGGATGTCCGTTTCAGGCCCAGCGTGGAAGTCGGGTTCGGTGATGACCGGACACTCGTACAGATGTTGGCTGAGGTGCATTACGTCTTCTCGAAGTTCCAGGCGTGGAAGCCATATCTCGGCGGCGGGTTGGGACTAACCTATGTCAACTACGATGATGGCCATCCTGAAGATGGCAGCGATACCGGGGGTTCCCTGAACGCGATCGGAGGGGTCGAGACCGAGCTGAAACAAGGGATGAAGCTCTTTTTCGAGTTCAAATTAGGTCTGGCGCATGAAGATCCTGATATAAAGTTCGGAGTGGGATTAAGCTGGAAGTAAACCCTCATCGCACAAGGCATTTCTCCATCGGTGTGTTCTGACTCCACGCGTGATGTTTAAAAACATCCGTGGCACCTCCCGAAAAGATACCCCTAATGGTATTTCTAATGGGTGGAGATCGGCAAAGTCTGGACTGATTTTCACTTCGCCCATAATCCACATGAGAATAAGGCTAGATTATTTGGTCTGGCCCGTGCAGGTTTCAACCGGCATTCGATAAGACCTGCACGGTGGAGGGATACCATGATTCAGTTAGAACTATGCATCCTGCTTGTGCATGTTACGTATAATAACAGCAAGCCAAGAGACTTGAGGCAAGTTTTCCATTCATAGCAGAATTATTGAATTTCAGGCGATTTGCTGGGACCACAAGATGTGGACATGATAAACTCGGCTGACTCTCGCACTTTGTATCGTACCACAACTGCCGCAGTGGCTGCGGCCGCCGAACAGAACATTCCCACCATGGGGAAACCCCCTAGGGAGAGCATAAGGCCGCCGATCGATGCACCCCCTACGACCCCGAGCTGGTTGCTCACAACGAACATCCCCGTTGCTGTTGCCCGAGACTGACCAGCAAACTCCGTCAATAGGAGCACCACCACAGGCGCTGATACGAACATAAGCCCTACAGTGCCAAAGGAGAGCCCCACTGTTATCCACGCAGATATGTGCGTCGTGAATACTAGGGACGCTACAAGTGCGCCTACCAAGAAGGAAATGGAAATCAATGTCAATCGGTGCCCATGGCCAGCCACACGCCCACCTATAAGGCTTCCTGCTATGACGCCAAGTCCTGCCAGCATTAGCGGGAGAGCGATTTCCCCTGCGTTCATACGGTAGATCTGCATAAGATAAGCAGGCAGGTAGCTGGACACCCCCATAAAGACCATGTTCATAAGACAGTTGGCCGTGAGTAAATACCAGAACGCTGCCTTGGAGCCCACCTCTCTGAAGTGAGAAATGAAGGTCAAAGCGTAGCCCGGCTGGGTCTGACTTCGGGGGAACCACACCCACAAGATTCCCCATAATATCAGCAGCACGGTGCCAAGAACATAAAAAGGCAATCGCCAGCCTCCGACATCAGTCAGGAGCGCTACGGTCGGAATGCCAAACGCCGCCCCAAGCCCTACTGCGCTGATCAGCCAGCCAAGAGCCTTGCCGCGCCGTTCGGGGGGGAAGATGTCAACGACGGTTGCAATACCGTTTGGGGGAATCACCGCTGCCCCCACCCCGGTCAGGAGACGAAAGGCCAGCAGCGAACTGTAGTTCCAGGCGAGAGCCGAGTTTAGAGTCCCAATTATCACTAGTATCAGACCCACGAGTATTATCAAACGTCTGCCGTAAATGTCAGACACCGGTCCCGCTAGAAGCGCCGTGAGAGCCCAGGTGAGGGCCGTAGCCGCGGCTAATTGCCCCGTCACAGCCACCGAGGTGCGGAACTCTTTCGCCAGATCCACTAAGAGCGGCCCCAACATAACAATCACGGTAAAGATCAGAAAGACCGCCACCGAGAGGAGTATAAGTAATAGATTAGGGGACAACTGGCGCTTAGCCATACTTTAGCCCTTCACGATTGTCAAATTGGCATTTTGGCCACTTCATGGTTAATACCCTCGTTTTGACAATTGAAAGAAAGAAAAGAAGAAGGTTTTTAGGATGGATTTGTTAAATAAGGAGCAAACATAACGGAAAGGTCTTTTTATGTCAATCTTGGGTAGATAGAATATGTTGTGGGTGCCCGTCGGGCTCGAAAATTCACGTATTCTTGCCAAAAAATGAACTTCCTGTAGTTTCAAGATTACATATCGTTGTTGAAAGGTCAATATCGGATTGGCGAATAATCTCAATAGGAAAAACCATATTTCAAGATGAATTAATCACCCGATTGCCCTAAGGTACCTCATTTGTTTCCGTTTCAAATAGTCGGAACCCATTGAGGATTAATCCTCAAAATCCGATAGTGAGCTCTCATGCACTATTGAGACGCTGCCCACATATCCGTCGAGGCCTAGTTTATCACCACGCCGGTGATGCAACCACCAGGATTACACAGTCCTCGTTTCCGGTATTGGTGAGGGCGTGACTTGAGCCGGTTGGGATCCATGTGGCATCGCCCGGCCTTACATGCCGTGTTTCATTATCCACACTCATCTCTCCCTCGCCGGCCATGATAAAATAGATCTCTTCCATGGGATCAACATGCGCCTCGATGGTTTTCCCTGGTGCAAGCAGTGCGATGGCCAGGAATCCTATCTCCTTCAAAGTCCTTCGGTCGAGTATCATCTGTGCTATGGCCCCGCCATGGGCCAGATAGGTCGTGTCCAGAACCTCTTTATCTCTTATGTTTCTGACAATCATACTTCCTCCAACTGGAGTAACTCCTCTTAGCTCTTCTGTCTTTACGATGCGCTTCTTTCACGAAAACTCTGGTGGCGGCGGAAATCCTTCTGGCAGCCGCGGGTTTTTGGCCATGAATATGTTTCATCCATAATTGACGTCGATTTTTGACGATAATCTCCTGGTTGTAAAGAAAATTATACATATATTCACCTATGCCATGATCGCAGACTTTGCCTATCAAAAAAACTTGATGAAAAAAGGCTTTACCCGCAAACTGTGATAACCTCAACTCCTTTCCGCGGGCCGCTGCGCGCTCCCGAGGCTGGCGAATCTCCCAACAGCAAAACAGGCTCTCAGCGTTCATGTTTTCCCCATACTTGGCAGAAGCATAGATGTGTCTAGATTTCACTGCTGCCACGACCTCTCCCCTCTTTACAGCAATACTTGCCAGTTGCTGCGGGATGCTGAGGATTTTGGCAGGAGATGGCGCGCTCTCAGAAAAGAGCTATCTTAGAGGCAAAGTCTTTATCGGATAAGACAAGGCCCTTTCAGGTAACAGGGGCTAACCCGAAAAACGTCAGAAGTATAGACTTGAATTCTTCAGTGGCTAGAAAGAAAAGGCACATCCGAATGCCCTGCCAGGCACCATGAAGGTCAAGATATGAAAATCGTACCAAAGGATTTGTAGAAAATTGCAAATTGCAAATAAATAGCGGGTATCGCCACCCAAACGCTAGAAGCAGCGACAAATTTGAGGAGTGCTACACCGTTAGCTCACGGCCTGACATATGCCAGATATATCCAAGACATTTCTGGCGGACGATTTTTTCAGAAAATAACAAGAAAGCTACCAAAAAAGTGCCAGATATATGAAACTTAAACCTATTGATTTTCGCTACTCAAAATCTGCCACCTAGATTGCATCAACTCTTATGCACTTTCTGCACGGGCGTTATATATTAAAACAGCAAAAGCAATATTTATTTAATAGCATATACAAAAGTATTTAACTATGTTATGAAAAAATTATAGGCTTGTTAAGAAGAAAAATGAATAAATAAGGCAACTTAGGCGAGAGAGCCCGAGCACGAACGTTGAGGCCATTGAGGACCTCGTGGGGGACAATAGAGGGCCTCTCACTGAACCTTGTAACCTGGATAAGGGATGATTGGTGACTACCTTAGTGTAGTATACCGGATACTGATAACGATGAGGTACAAAGTTCGCTTTTTGTGAGAGACTCGCCGCATAAAATAGCTATTTTCAGGCATATAGCTCACAGTTGGGGTGTATTCAAAATAACCCACATCTCCTAACCTGCCGATATTACAGCAAATATATTTATTCATTTTTCTTCTTGACAAGGACAATATAGGATGTCCCCCTTTACTTCACAAAACAGTTATGTTCATAAATCGCTTTAGAACCTAAGTCCCCTCCCGTCCCCTCCTAAGTTTTTGCTTGACAGGAGATATATATTGAATATTAATCAATATGAATGCCACTCAATTTCTGAAAGACTTTAAGAGGTACGGTATTCTAAACCTGATATTCTGGAGTTAAACGTGAAAAAAGAACATCAGGAGCTGCCGAAACAAAGCCTCCAAGGAGTTTTTAATCCTCTTTGGTGGCTTTTTTTGTCAAATTTCGACTAAACAAAATTGCTCAAAAGACTGATGTGGAGAGGGCACAGATTCGAAAACCAACTGCTCACTCAGATCTAAAGAACGCCTTCATTTGATAGAAGACTAAAATTGTCAGAAATGATGGGTAGGGGGGGTCCTTTAAGAGAAAATGGGGTAGGCCGGGCTTCACGCATTGGATCTTTGTGTGGAGGGAATACAGTAAACAAAGGAGGTGAGAGATGAAAACATAAAATAAGGAGTTAGCTTTGGGGCAGAAGAAATCCATTACGAGAAAGATGCCGAAAGAGTAACTTATCTTTCAAGGAGGGGAAAAGATGAAAAAGGGTATCATTTTATTACTATCGTTATGTTTGCTGATGGCCTTTGCCGTTAGTGTAAGTGCCAAGAATTTAAGATTTGCCTTTATGCCGGGAATTGCGGATCCCTTTTACTTTACGATGGAAAAAGGTGCTAAGGCTAAGGCAAAGGAACTAGGCGTAGAACTTATGGTGGGAGAGTACCCCAAGGCCTGGGGACCGGAATATCAGGTTCCAATCTTAAAGGCTTTGGCTGCCCGGGGAGATATCGATTTGCTGTTTACTGCCCCTACATCAACCGAGGCCTTAATTCCGGTCTTGAAGGAAATTCACGATAGCGGAATTCCGGTTATCACAGTGGATACGTACCTGGGAGATGGTGATTATTCCAAGCCGAGCAAATACAGCTTCCCTCTGTCTTATATCGGAACCGATAATTTCCTAGGGGGTCAAACGGTTGCTGGAGCTCTAGCCATAATGCTCGGGGGAAAAGGGAAAGTATTTCTGGAAAACACGAATCCCGACACTTCCAGTGTTATGAATCGGGAGCTCGGGTTTCGCGCAGGCCTCAAGATATTTCCCGATATGGAATTAGTGGGCGTAGAATATTGCCTGGATGTTCAGGAAACCGCAGCCGCTCAAGTAAGCGCAGCGCTACAAAAATATCCTGATCTGGCAGCCGTCTTTGGTGTAAATGTGTTTAGTGCTCAAGGTGCTTATCAGGCTGTAGCCCGTGCCGGTTTGAAAGGGGCCGTCAAGATAGCTACCTGGGATGCCACCGAGACCCTTATCCAAGGTTTAAAGAAAGGCGAATTAGACCTTATCTTAGCACAGATGCCAGCAGAAATGGGCGCTCTCTGTGTCGAGTGGGGCTTAAAACATCTTAAGGAAGGCGCTAAAATACCCAGGAAAGTCATTCCCGGGTTCTTTATTTTCACCAAAGATAATGTTAATGATCCTAAGGCACAACAATACATTTACAAATAAGAAACTAAGGATCAAAAGGAGTGGTATAGGCCCAGACGACAGGGCGTGAATAACCCCTGTCGTCTAATTGGTTTTAAAGCGGTATTTTTTATGAAAGAGTCGGTATCTTCTATCTCGTTAGAACCAGACCCCATGAGACAGAGCAAGGCAATAGGCTTTGTGGGCCGAAACTGGGCCCTGCTTTTTCTTATCTTTATCCTGATCCTGTTTAGTTTCTTGGGGAAGAACTTTTTCGGTCTCAAAAACTTTACGATTATTGTTCTGGGGGTCACCTCACTCCTCTTATTGGCCAGCGGCGAAACCTTTGTGATTATCAGCGGCGGAATCGATCTTTCCATCGGTTTCATTATGGGATTTGTCTGCGTTAGCTCGGCTATCATTATGCGAGATTTATATGCTGCCGGTTATTCGCAGGCCACCAGCATACTGGCCGGTTCCTTTGTCGGATTTTTTCTGGGTCTTATTCCCGGATTTGTCAACGGGTTTTTGATTGCGAAGCTCAGGGTTCCTCCCTTTATTGCTACGCTGGGTATGTGGAGTGTTGCCAACGGTATGGCCTGGCGGCTCTGCGAGGGCTTCCCCATTGCCTTCCTACCGCCACAGGTTAGAGAACTCGGCATGGCGTATCTGGGCTATTTTTCTCCGAAGAAAGGCTTTTCATTTCTTTATAGGCCGGTGCTCACTGAACGATCGGATATTTTGAGTCTGGTAAAAATCGTCCCTCTGCCTGTGCTCCTTATCACTATTATCTTGGTTATCTTTGCCTTTATCCTGTCTCGCACCAAGTTTGGCCAACACACTTACTCTATCGGGGGTTCGGTAGATGCGGCCACACGTGCCGGCATAAATGTTTCCAGACATATAATCAAGATCTATGTAATCTCCTCCTTTTTTGCTTCCTGCGCTGGAGTCCTGCTGGTCTTTCTATTGGATATGGGAGTCCATACTCAATATACTTCCAGCTACGAGCTTTTCGCTATCGCGGCGGTAGTTATTGGCGGAGCAAGTTTGATGGGTGGAGAAGGAAGTATCTGGGGGACTGTAATCGGGGTGCTCCTAATCGGGACCTTAAACAACGGCCTGATGATGATGGGTTTACCCATTTTTTATCGTTTTATCGCCGTCGGCTGTGTCCTCATTGTAGCAGTGCTTATCGATCAATTCTTCCCTGAGTTGGTTCATAGAGAATCATGAGCAATCCAGTAGCAAAACATATATTTCTCAGTCTCACCAGACGATGGATCTTCTTTTTTCTGGCTATTGAAATAATCTTCTTCAGTATCGTGGGAACCAATTATTTCAGCCTGAATAATTTACAGAATATTCTCCTTGCCTCCACGACGGTACTCCTATTGGCCACCGGGGAGACTTTTGTGATCATTACCGGAGGAATCGATTTATCGGTTGGTTTTGTGGTCGGTCTAAGCTCTGTTATTTGCGCCAAAGTGATGGTAGACCTGGAGGCAGCGGGCCTTTCGCAAGCATTAGCCATCTCTTCAGGCATTCTAATTGCCCTCCTCCTCGGTCTGCTGCCGGGTTTGGTTAATGGCTTATTGGTAGCCAGGCTTAAAGTTCCTCCTTTTGTTGCGACTTTTGGCATGTATGGCATAGCGTATGGCTTTGCCGAAATTATTTGCAAAAATGTTCCGATACATAATCTACCAACCTCTGTAGGCTCTTTGGGTCATGGCTATCTTTTCTACTGGCTTCCCGGCAAGGCTTTTAGTTTTTTTAGCAAACCAGAGAATCTTACGCGACTGGAATTGACAAATTTGGTTTCGATTATTCCCAATGTTACGATGATTACATGTGTAGCTATCGGCATATTCGCCTTTATCTTGGCCAAGACGAGGTTTGGCCAGCATACCTATGCTATTGGCGGCAGTATGACTGCTGCTGAAAGGGCAGGGGTTAACATAAAAAGTCATTTGGTCAAAGTCTATATGATTTCATCTTTTTTCGCCTCCCTGGCCGGCGTAATGTATGTCTTACGCTTTATCACTGGCAGAGCTCCAGCCGGCAGTGCGCGCTTGCTCGATGCAGTAGTGGCGGTGGTTATTGGCGGTGCCAGCCTATATGGAGGCACGGGGACTATTCTTGGAACGGTTTTCGGGGCATTGATTATCGGAACGCTTGAGATAGGCCTGGTCAATTTGAGCATTCCTACCTATAATCTGCACATCGCCGTGGGCTGTATCCTTATTCTTGCTGTTCTCGTCGACCAATTTTCTCCAGAATTAGTCCGTAGGGAGGATTGAAGATATGGCGGATAATAAGAAACCACTCTTGGAAGTGAAAAATATTACCAAGAGATTTGGCGGGTTAACTGCCGTAGACGATATGGATATGCAAATTTTTCCCGGCGAAGTCGTCGGGCTTTTGGGGGACAATGGTGCAGGTAAGTCTACCCTGATCAAGGTAATTTCCGGAGTTTACCATGCTGATTCGGGAGAAATCTTTTTTGAAGGTAAACCGGTCCGCATAGCTAATCCTATGGAGGCTTTGAAAATAGGTATTGAAACCATTTATCAGGATTTGGCGCTTGCTGAAAACCTTAACGTCTATTCCAACATCTTTTTAGGTCGAGAAAAGCTCAAAAGATTCTTAGGGTTGGCAAGGGTTCTGGATCATGAATATATGCTCAATGAGTCCAGGAAGGTCCTTGATCAGTTAGAGATAGAGGTTCCTTCCTTACGAAACAAGATCAGGAACTTGTCCGGAGGTCAACGGCAAGCAGTGGCCATCTCTCGTTCCATCTACTGGAATGCAAAATTCCTAATCATGGATGAACCTACCGCAGCCTTGGGAGTAGTGGAACAAAATAAGGTCTTGGATTTGGTAAGAACCTTAAGTTCGCAGGGGGTACCCATCATAATTATCAGTCACCAGCTGCATGATGTTTTTTCTGTTGCCGACCGGTTGGTGATAATGCGGCGGGGTAAAAAGATAGCAGAGAGAATAACGGCCAAGACAACGCCCGATGAAGTAGTGGGATTGATAGTAGGTTCTGTGGCCGGAGATTATGAAAACAACGAACACAATAAAGCCTTGGCCTCTGAACCTACCTAAATGCTGATTATGCAGCGACTCTATCAATAATCACAATCTATAATTCTTTCGTAACCACTTCAAAAGGTTACCTGCCTTAAGAGTAGTGAGGCTAAATGTGAATGAAACTCTACTCGAAGAAGACCATAAGGTGCGTTTAGGCCATGAAACGAAGTGAGCTCAATTCTCTCATAACAGATGCTATTTCCTTTTTTGACAAGATGAATTTCAGGCTTCCCAAGTGGGCATACTGGAAACCAGAGGAATGGAAGCGGAGCGTCCATCTAGTTCAGGAGATCGTCAATCTTATGCTCGGATGGGACTTAACGGATTTTGGTGAGGGTAATTTCAGGAAAAAAGGCCTGGTTCTTTTTACCATTCGAAACGGAGATTTCACGAAACCCGATAATCGGAAAAGCTACGCGGAAAAGATCATGATTGTCGGGGAAAATCAGGAAACCCCCTTGCACTTCCACTGGAGTAAAACAGAGGATATCATAAACCGCGGTGGAGGTAACCTGGTTATGGAGTTGTGTGGTTCCACCGAAGATGAGCAACTTTCCGACAAACCGCTCACAGTAAAAGTAGATGAAATCCCAAGAACGGTAAAACCACTGGAGAAGATCATCCTCACACCAGGTGAGAGCATTTGTCTCGAACCGGAGGTCTATCACCGTTTCTATGGTGAAGAAGGGAAGGGGCAAGTACTCGTCGGAGAGGTCAGTTCTTTAAACGATGATATCTCTGATAACCGATTCTACGAATCTCTTGGTCGTTTTCCAAGAATTGAAGAAGATGAAAAGCCGCTCCATCTTCTTGTCATCGATTATCCGGACTACCTCGACAGGGGTTGAGTCGCTTCATAAATATTGTGTTCTATCCGTGAGCGCCTTCTCAGAAGGTCATCGAGTTCCTGCTCCCGCGGATGCGCCCTCTTAGGGGTTATTTTTCCCTGAGCCGAGGAATTTTGAAATGGATTTCGGAAAAGGAATATCTACTGCTGCAAACTCCTGTACTCCTGTTCGGCGAGTGCGATAGCGCCAAGTATTCCGGCCCGATCAGCCAATCCGGGTAGAACGATATAGTTTTCGATCTCTTCGGTAATCTCGGGGCTCTGAATGTAGTCGTTGAGCATCCTTTTAACCTTCTCATGTACCACTGGAAGCAGATTACTCTGTCCCATAACCCCACCGCCAATGATAATACGCTGCGGGGAGAGCGTTACGATGTAATTCACCAGGGCCAAGGCAATATAATGTGCCTCTAACTCCCATGCCCTATGTTCTGCACTCAAAGCTTCAGCTGGCTTCCCCCACCGATCTCTTAAGGCCGTGCCCGATGCTAATCCCTCGAAGCAATTATGATGAAATGGGCATATGCCCGGGTATGGATCGATTTTGGTATCATGAGGTATGAATATGTGACCCATCTCCGGGTGTATCAAGCCATTTAAGAGCTTGCCATTAATCATTCCGCCACCGCCTATACCGGTACCGATGGTTAGATAAATAAAGTTATTAAGCCCTCGAGCTGCTCCCCAGCGATATTCGCCAAGGGCGGCGGCATTAACATCCGTATTAAAACCAATTGGAATATCCAAAGCACCCTTTATTGCCCCGACAAAATCGGTATGTGCCCAGTTTGTTTTGGGTGTAAACGTAATAAAGCCATAGGTCGGTGAAGATCTTCGAAGGTCAACGGGACCAAAAGAAGCAATACCAATAGCTGCTAATCGCTCTTTAGAATTTTGTACCTGGAAATATTCGATTGCCCGACTAATTGTTTCATTTGGGGTTGTAGTATCAAAGCGTATTTCTTCACACAAATCTTCGGGGCTAGCCCCAACTGCGCAAACAAATTTTGTGCCACCTGCTTCAATTCCGCCAAATAAACCACTCACCACAAACCCCCGTTTCAAGAGCTAGTTAGAATAGGAAATCCAATAAAAGCCAACCGGCTGGCTCATTCCCTTCTTTTATCGTTGGGTCCCACCCAGATGCTCTTCTCTCTGTCCCATTGCCAGCCCTCCAAGGACAAAGTCAATGGGAGTCGCTCCCAATCCGCCCTCGAACGCATTTGCACGGTGTCCCAGTCGGGCACACCGCTGGTTGCGTCAGGACTTTCCACATTAAACGCGCCGACTGCCACAGCACTGGTCATTACATCCTCGATGGACAGCCCTTTCAGCAGCCCAGCGAGGAAACCGGCGATGGTGCTGTCGCCAGCCCCTGTTGTACCGACTACTTTGGCCTTAAAACACGGTGCGAGCAGCTCCCGGCCCACCCATTTGTTGACATCCACCGGTGCACCGGCTCCTATCGATGCAAGGCGTTTGCCGTCAGAAGTGGTTCGTGCGTATAATCCTTGGCTGCCCAGTTTTAGCGCTGCAACGGCAACACCCATGTCAAGCAACCGGCCGGCAAGTGCTGACAGAAGCGTACTGTCGATGGATGCAGCGAGTTCTCCTGCTACAGATTTGCTCAATGCATCATGTTGGGGGCGGTCAAGCATAAACAGGATTTCGTCCAGGCTGGGCAGGAAAAGATCGATGTACGGCAACACCCGACCCAGTAGTGCCGCCCAATCCACCTGGCCAGCCTCGGAACCCAGATCAGGATAGGCCATATCCAGCGAGGTCGTTAAACCTAGAGCCTTCATGCGCTCCATTAAGGTCCCCAGATTGAGGCCCCCGTTAGCGTACATGCGATGCATAACAGGGGGATAACCAAAGTGGAAAATCTGGGCGCCCTCCAGCTGGTGTATATCAACATCATCGGGGCCGAACGAATCGTTCGTCCCCGGGCAATGTAATAATATGCGGTCAATGCCGGGTGGGCTTATGACTAAGGTATAGGAACTGGATTCGCCTGGTGCGACAACTATACCCTTTACCAGGGCATCATCGTAGCTCTGCAATAAGTCAAGGATAGTCGTACCGAATTGATCATCACCGATCTTACCCATCAGTTTGGTAGCAATACCAAGTCGGTGCAGGGCCAGGCCTGTGTTTGAGACTGCGCCTCCCGTTGCCATAATAGCGGGCCCTACCGTGACCAGCTTACCAGGGATTAAAGGGGTAGTACCCAACCCACCGCTTCGCGATTCAAAGGTTGGGATCACATCAAGGCAGATATGGCCCGCAACGACGACCTGCGCCTTATCGGACATGCCGTTTCTCATTGTATCGTTACCTCCAGCAGTGAGATAATAACATGGCCCACCGAGTCTGCCCTATCTTCAGGGTAACACCTTCCTGGTAACAACAGCGCAATTATACCCCTCAGTTGCCAAGTTATCAATCATATGATTGGAAACAATTGAAGCGACAAAAGAATTAGCATCGTTGCGTCCCATCGCGCGATCAAATGACCTTCTCTTTCTTCCACAGGCAGTGCCCATCTTGCATTAAATAGGATGAAAGGAAATAGGTTGAAACGATCTGTCTCAATCTGCGTGAAGTTGAGTGCATAGAATGAAGATCTGAAAACGATATCTGAAGATTTCTGAAGGGCTGTTGATTAGGTTTTTATAGCAGATATACAAACTTGGGATCTTGCTTATTTGAAATCGAAATAAACAGAATAGTCACAGATTAGCAACGGTTATTTCATCTTGAGGCAGGTTTCTTGTGACAGATCGTTTCGCTTGCCTTGTTGAAGTCGATATTGCCCTTTCAACTGCGATATGTAATCAGCAGGCCCTCAAACTTCTGGGGCCTTTCCATATACATTTTTAGCACCTTTTGATAGCCAAGGTCTTTTACGATTTCAATGCCCTCTTTTATATATCTATACCTTTTAAACTTTCCCTTTACTTTTAGATCCTCTTCAATCCAAGCATCCGGAAGCTCATTGATGTATTTTTTCAAAATGAATGGAAACAGAGCAAAACCCACACTACCAACAATGGCCTCTTCTATTGCCATCCAATCGTTTGCAATCCTCTTCACTTCTTTCATGCTCTTGATGGAATTTAGCTTGAGGCTGTTCTTTATTGCCCACTCCGTGTACTCTCTCAACACTATGTGCAAGGTCTCTTCAAGAGGCGTCATCAGAGCTGTATAAGGGTTGTTTGCGCTATTCTGCCATATGGTATAGTTATCCCTCGTAAATTCAAATCTGCCGTCTTGTCGTTGATATATATGGGTCGTATAAGAACCCACTTCGCCAACGAAGACTTTTCCTCTGAGTCCAATCTTTACCTTTTTATTTTGTTGGTTAAAAAAGATATATCTTGCAGTAAATTCATCTGCTAAATTATGTACAAGGAATACCTCTATGCCATCACTGCTATCTGAGATTTCAGGTTTTTCATCACGTAACGTCCGTATAGTTCGGTAAGGATTATTTAGCCCCGTTTTTTCCAAAAGATCCTTAATAACATCATTGCAATAATGCTCATATAAACTTGCGTATTCTTCTCTTTGCTCTGGCACAAACAATAATCTATGGGAGATATAATCCAGCCTCCATCGAATCGCTTTGCCACCCAGATCAGTCTGAATTCGTTTTATGAGCTTTGGGTGATTGTTGAGATACTCAAGGCTTGCTCGATGACTGGTTTCGCCACATTTCTCCTCGAAATCCTCAAACACGCAGAGTGGGGCTCCCTTGTCCTTGAGCTTAATAAATTCTACCAAGAGGGAGTAATCTGTGGGAGCTCTAAGCCCACTGTAGAGCATGGCTGATGTTACTGTGCCCAGTAAGACAATTAGTGCTGCTATACTCAACGGAACTTTTTTCGTAAGCCTCATTATCACGGTGCCCTGTTCTTCGGTATATAATTGACAACCTGACGCATGCTTTTTTGCACAAATTGTACGTTTCGTCAACCCCTTGCAGTCAATCGAAATAAAGATCAGGGTTAGACAGTGTGAGAGGGCCATGCTTAGCCGAGCCCCACTAAGAGACAGAAGGCCTTAAAGGCAATATCGGCAAAAATATCTAATAGCTTTAGGCCAGCGAGAAACCTCTCTGTCACGGCTGTTTCGGAATCTCAAGTTCCTATGGTGCTAAAAATAGGAATTCCAGATTCCGACCACTGTTTACTATGGATTTTCAATATATTAAGTACCCCTTTTTACGCTTGTTTGAGACTTTTCCATTCAATGACAAGGAAAATCCGAACTAAAAGTTCCGAAGCTTTTTTCTTGCAACAAAATATAATCCATAAAATCAATATCTTATAAGATTGGCATATTTCATGCTCAATACTACTGCAAAACTAAAAAAGAAAGGAGGTGAATAAGGGATGAAAGCGAACAAAGCCATGAGTGCCATTCTCTGCCTTTTGGCATTTATTGCCGTACTTATTGCCTCCCCTGCATTTGCTGCAGAGGAAATGACAATTCAAGGGGTGATATTGGAGGAAGGCATGATCATTACCGGAGATGGTGAGCAATATGCCATTGCAGAGAATGACCTAACAGCAGAACTAATGGAGAATGTAGGGCAACAAGTAGAAGCAACAGGTGCAGTCACTGAAGAAGAAGGCCAAAAGACAATTGCTGTCACTTCGTATGAACTCATTCAAGCTGAAGGCGGAAGTGAAGGCCAAGGTGGCGGCGGAGAATAGTCTAAGTACCATAAAATATTCAAGAGGAGGGGGTGTCATACCCCCTCCTCTTGATTCGAGAGCATCACTTTAATGAACGAGTGTTTCACCCTCTCCCTTGTTCTGATTGGGCTAAAAAGGAAAGTCAAAAACAGAGTTGCATTCCCTCAATGCCAAAATTCACAACATTTCAAACGCAAATCTTGATCTCCACTAGTTGAGGCATCTCGAAATCAAACGGAATATTGTCCGGTCCGCCTTAAAGCCAAAATTGCAGATACCTTGCCAAGACATTCAATATAGAAAAAGTAAATATCTGATAAGAATATCAAAACCTCATGTTCTAGAACCAATTTCCCCCTTTTCCCTATCGATTAAAAAGCTCCCTGCAGGAGGAATTTTGAGCCCATTTTTCTTGCCTTTTGGTTCTAGCGCTCCTCTTTAACGAGGTAAAGGCTAAACGGTGCAATAAGAGCCAGGGCACCCCAGAAAACAAAGGGTAAGCCCGGATAGAAGCTAGCGAGACTGTTGCCAAGAGGGGGTCCGATGAAATTACCTATCTGGGATATGGCTATGACAAGTGCAACAGCAGTACCAGCATAGGCCCCTCCCACTCCCTTTACCTCAATAATCATGCTCATAAGGATTGCCATAAACCCGTCACGGAAAATGCCTGTCAGTATCACGAGGAGCCATACGGCCTGGTCGTCTGCCGCCGATAAAAGAACCGTCTTTATGGCAGTTATGAGGACCGCTGGAATAAGGACTGTTTTTCTTGATCTGAGCCTGTCGGATAGAAGTGCCAGCGGAATGGCACCAAGCATACTGACCCCATGAAAAGCTGCCACTGTTCCATCAGCACCGGTTACTGACCATCCCCTTTCCAGGAGGTAAAGGGGAAGGTAGCCGAGCATGCTTTGTACGCAGCTCGCATGTCCCAGCCAAGCTAACCCGATGAGCCACACGCTTTTGAGGCGGACCACTCGCGAGAGGGTCTGGCCAAGAGTGAGCCTATCTCCGGAATCCCCCGATGCGACCTGCCCTGGTTCTCTCACCGTAAAAAACCACATAAAGCTAATTATAGTAGACAGAGCACCATACAACACCAGTACCCATCGCCACCCGCCGAGCAAAGGTGAGAGCACTGTGGCACTGAGCATTGCTCCTGCCATGAAGCCGGTCGCCATCCCCACACCGAGGATACCGTTAGCAAATCCTAAGTTCCGCCCTGAGAACCATATACCAGCAGTTTTAGCCATATTACCCGGTATGACAAATGAAACAAGCCCGAACAGGAACGTAGTGGCAGCCAAGCTCGTAAAGCCGCTCGAAAGCCCCCTGAGCGCACCTGTCACTCCAGCCAAAAAGCAGGCGATACTCAGGACCTTTCTTACCCCAAATCGATCACTCAGGAGCCCTGCAACTAAAATAGTAGTTAGGCCAGCCAAGGGTTCAGTTCCCCAGATGACACCTATCTGGACCAGGCTTAAATCCAGGTCGATGGATATCTCCTCGAATAAGACTGGCATGCACATGCGTGGCATGGCTCTAGCAAAGGTGTAGGTGAGTGCCGCCAGGCCCAAAACATACCATCTGTAGCGTGATCCGTTACTCATAACCACAAGTAATCCTCAGTGCTCAACATGATGCCGTAACCATAGCTACTGCTAAGCGAGTCATATCAGACGTCGCGATTACAAAAGTTTCCAACCTATTCATAGTACAAAATACCCGCTCCCTGCAGGTTGAAAAAAGAGAGCATCGAATCTATCCTTCGTAGGTCAATGGAAAACCAACAAAGGAGATGACAGAGATGCTCCCAAGAGGTGGTAAGTTCCCGGAAAAGGTTTACTCTTCTTGTGGAGACATTGTCAATCAATTGTTACCCGGGGTGGGACCAGCACTTGAATTATCGATTTTTCAAATGGTCATGAAAGGGCTCTGTGCCAATATCAAAACCTCATGCGAGGAGCGGGACTTCATGAAAATGATGCCTGCCTTCTGCCTCCTTGACATGGCGAGAGTCGTATCCTATCTTACACCCAGCCAAGAGGCTCTTTTGCGGCCACCTCGCCTGGCCCTGGAGAGA
>CP070673.1:3131847-3138130 GCA_020351915.1 Deltaproteobacteria bacterium | reverse complement strand
GGCCCTAATGTTTTGTGGACAGCATATGCTGCATCTACTATCTTTCTTGCAATGCGTTCTTCCCCGCCCGCCTCGCTTGAGCTCGCGCCAGGGCAGGCTTCTTAGACAAAGGGGCAAAACTCATATTTATCCTTTGTGTCTTTGTGTCCCTGGCCCAGACCTGGCATGCAATGCTTAACTATATTGTAAAATACAAATAGGTACTATAGAGAAATACAATATATCTCAAGTAGCTCGCGCCAGGGCAGGCTTAGTGGCTATCTGAAAAGTTACAATCTTTTACCATAAATCACACCGCCTGAACCTCTGATTACGGTCTCTTAACAGACCTCCATCAGGAAATAACTACACTGAGAGCATTCTCCCTCTTCTCTTTTTGTCTGCTTTACACGGTTTCCAATCTCCTCGAAATCCGCCCTATGTATTTCGATAAACCCTATGAAATCATCGATCTCTTTTTCTGGATCACCGCTATAATCTATCTCCACAAGCTTGCCCAAAGAGAGAAAATAGAGATATCTCCCCTTGATTCTGGCGTATTTCAGCTGTTCGATAACAAACCCATAACAGGCTAGCTGTAGATCAAAATAGTGTTCCCTGGCAAAGGTAGCAGGATTTTTATCCTGCAATGAACCTGTCTTCCAGTCTATTATAGCCCACTCACCTGTTCTCTTATCTTGAAAGAGTCTATCTATTCTTCCTCTAAAGGCATACCCCTGTTTTCTATTCAAAACAAAGGGAACCTCTGAGTATTGACTCACCCCGGTAAGAAGCTCCAAAAGGGTTTTATCTGTAATGGCGCTCCAAATCATCTCCTTCACCCGGGTCTTCAACCTCTCAATGATTTGGCTCTTGAGAAGCATTGTTTCTTTCTCTTGGCCCAAAAACCTGGAAAATACGGACTCTAAGAGATCTTGATCAAAATCTGAGCCAAACACATGTTTTTCGAGATAGGCATGCACCATAAGACCAATAATCCTCGCCTCAAAAGTTCCCCCCTCACTCTTATCTTCTAAGAGATGCTCTATGTAGTCATTTCCTACCGAAAAAAAGGGGTCCTCAGGTATGTTTAACCAGTATCTATAGTAAAATCTCAGAGGGCATCTCTTGAATACAGCAAGACTTGTTGGACTCAATTGATGATAAGGGGGAATAGCCAGCTTATGACTTAAATCCAACTCTCTGATCTCATCACCCAGCTTTGCAAAACTATCCACAGATAATTTCGTCTTACTGGAACTTACCCCGGCAAACCTCCTTGGAGTTGGGTCGGACCACACCACAAACGGGGATTCATCTCCTTGAGGATATTTCCCTACCATGTCTTCCTGAAATCTGCTGCTTAACTCCCAGATATCATCGAGGAGGTCTAAAATGGTGGCCCCCTCTTTATAATCAAGCGGGCTAAGACGCACCCTATTGTTGTTACCCTTTCCCACTGCCCTATGACCGGTCAGGATAAGATGATGCATGGCCCTTGTGCAACCAACATAAAATACCCTCCGATTTTCAGCAACCGCTTCTAAGGTATCTCTTCTTTTCAGGATGAAGGACAGGGGGTTTACAACCTTCCCAAAATCAACAAGGGGAAATTCAACATCGAAGATAGGGAGGATGCCTTCTTGGTCATTCCAGGCGCCTGTTCTTGAATCGCGAGCAGGGTAAAGCCTGACAGGTTTCCCCAGTTTCCCTCCCCTTGGAAGAGATCGATCTAATTCAGGAATAATCACCATGGGAAACTCAAGGCCTTTGGCAGCATGTATGGTCATCAGATGGATAGAAATCCCCTGTGTCAGTTCCACCAGGGCCTCCCCCTCATCATCCTCTTCATCAGCCATTCTCAGACAATAGGAGACGAAATCGGTCAGGGATCCATTTCCCTCTAACTCAAACTGCCTGGCTATCTCTATAAACTTCTCCATATTAGCCATCCTCTGGATTCTCTTTGGATGGCTGGACAGTGCAGCCATAAGCCCCCTGTCTCTTATAATGGTTCGTATCAACTCTGGCAGGGGTACGTGGCCTGCCAATCGCCGCCAGGCATGGAGCTGCATTCCGATTCTTCTGAGGTATTCGTGGGGGGAGTTGAGAAATCCTTCATCAATGGGCACCGGGGCTATAAACAGATCAAATATCTCGGGATCGGTTAATGCAAATGTTGATCCCCTCAGTGCAGCAACAAGGGAAATGCTTTGTCTGGCATCTGAAAGATATGTCAAGAACTGGACCATCTCCATGATCTCTTCGCACCGAAAGAAGCCTTTTCCCTTATTGACAATGAACGGGATTCCCGCCTCCCGTAGTATTGTCTCAAACGTCTTTATGTGGGTGTATGCAAAGAAAAGTACGCCGATTGCTGGTTCGCCTTTCTCTATTCTCTCTCTTATTGATCGGTATCGTTGATATTCTGGCGCCTCTCTGCCTTCCCTCCCTAATATCCTGCCAATAACATCTGCCAGCAGAGAGGCTTCTCGCTCTACCTTGCTGTGTCCCTCAGTCCTCGGGACACTCCCCTTTTGATCAGGCATAAGGTAGAAAACAGCCGATCCCCTTTCTTCATCGCTATCAGAACAGTTTGCTTTTTTCATAGGCACATATACGCTTTCATATTCCTCAAGAGCGCCAGCACCTTTGTTACTGAAGATATGGCCAAAGGTAGTGTTAAAGAACTGTATGAGTTCTCTATTAGATCGAAAATTCAAGGTAAGGTGTATATCCCCTCTCTGTATCTTCTCCGTTTCGTCTTGTGACATGTCTTTGCACAAGGCCGCATGGTCATAGAGTTCTTTTTCCAGATCCTGGTCCAAAGAGACCATTTCCTTGAGTATGTGCTGATTGCGCCAAAAAATAGGTTTGGTATTAGTTACATTAGATCTTCTGATTTCCTCTGTAACCTTATCAAAAACAGTTACATCTGCCCCCCTAAACCTGTATATGGCCTGCCTTTTATCACCAACAACAAACAGCTTATCTTCCCTTAATACGGGGTTACCCCTTTGGTCTCTATCTGAGACGAGGAGGCTTAGAATCTCCCACTGGTTTCGGTTGGTATCTTGAAACTCATCCACCATAATATATTCGAATCTCTCTTGAATCCGTTCGATAAAGGCTCGGTTTTCGGAAAAAAACAGGGTTGTGAGGAATTCAAGGGTCCTTGCCTCTAAATCCGCAAAATCAAGGGCATTGATCCTCCTCTTCTCCGCCTGGTAGGAATCCAAAGATGCCCTCGCAAGCTCCAAAAAGATAGACAGCTCTTTTTCAAAGATAGTATCTGGGTTAAACACCGCAAAGAGGTCAGGATAAAAGGTATCTACCATATCAAGATAGGAGACTTCTCTGGTACCCTGCTTCACTATCAGCCTCGAGCTTTTGGGCGGCCGTTCCTGAGCAAGCTTTCTCAATTGCCCGAACAGAGACGGGATCCCAAAGTCATCTCGGTAGGAGTCCTTTTTCTGGTACCATTCGCTCAAAAGACCTAACACCTGTTCATATTGCCCCTTTCCATCTTTGATTCCCTTCAGACCATCATGGTAAGGTATTAAGAGGTAATCCTTAATATCCCGACAGTATTCTTTGAATACCTGATCCTTCCAGTTCTCTTTACTCAACAGATGATCTCTCGTTGTCAATATCCTTTTGAAGGTTATCGGGTGCTCGATAACACCCCTTACTGCCTCGAGGAGAAGCCCCCTATTCCCAAAGGTCCGCACGAGTCTGGTCAGCTCACTTTTGTCCCCTTTGTACACGGAAGAGATTGCTGACTTAACCGCCTTTATCATCATCTCCTTTTGGGTTAACCCTTGGACTATTGCAAATCCTGGATCGATCTTTGCCTCAACAGGATACTCGCGCAAAAGATGAGCACAAAAAGAATGAATTGTGCTGATCCTATTCTTTGAAAAATCATCTAGATTCTGTTTCAATCTCTTTACAAGAGTGCTCTTGCTCCCATCCCTTTGCCTTAGCTCATGCACTATATGGGAAAGCTTCATGTAGATGCGTGCCTTCATTTCCTCGGCCGCCTTTTCAGTAAAGGTCAGGGCCAAAATCTCCCCTATGCTAACGTCATCAGAGGTGAGGATTATATGGCAGAACCGTTCGGTCAACACCCTTGTTTTGCCTGCACCAGGGCCCGCAGTAATAACCATATTCCTGTTGCAGTCAAAGGCGCTGTATTGCTCGAATGTTAAACAATCTTGCATCGGTAGCTTTAACCGTTGTTGTTCTCAGGGTAACGTAAAAGTCCCAGGGTATGGGTATCTTTTTTTTGGATTATGCCCCGCATAGTTTAGATGAGTGGGCGTTTCAAAATGGTTTATATAGATGCAGCCTATGATTCTAAGGCTTAGGGCGCAATAAACCATTTTGAAACGACCCAGTAAGGGGCTATGTCACAGGGCATAATCCAAAAAAAAGATATCCATACCCTGCAAGAAGCTTAAAAATCAATAGGTTAGGTTTCACCATGACGTGACCGTGCCGTTATTGTCTCAACAGTTGGTTCTTAAGAGCTTGTTTTGATATATCCGAACAATCCCCATAGGAATCTGCTTCTGGCAGCGCCTAGCCGGAGAGCCTCCCTCTCAAGGCCTCGCTTTCTGCCTGCATATGATCACATCAACCCCTTGTCCAAGAGACTTACAAAGTCATCATTGTTTTTTCCTATGATAATGTGATCCAAAACCTTTATTCCCACGAGATTGCAAGCCCGGGCTATCTGATTGGTTATGTTGATATCATCTTGTGATGGGTCTGGTTCGCCGGAAGGATGGTTGTGAACTAAGATAATGGCAGATGCTGACTTCATCGTTGCCTCTTTGATGATTTCCTTTGGGTCCACCACGCTTGCTGTTATGCTTCCCCTGCTAATCTCTATGTGATCAATTGGCTTATTCCTTGAATCTAGCAAGATAACATTGAAAAATTCCTTTTTTGCATCTCTCAGATACGGTGCATAATACTCCGAAACATAGAGGATCACATCCTGAACGTTTGTTATTTTTCTCTTTTTTTCCGCCTTCTCTCGATACAGCCTTTTCCCTAATTCCAGTGCCGCCTTAATCTGAGCTGCCTTTGCCTCTCCTACACCCTGGATGAGGCAGAGCTCTTTGAGAGGGGCGCTATCGATACCCCTCAATGATTTGAATTGATTGAGGATATTTCTTGCTAGTTCTTCCGCGCTTGTACCCTCTATGCCGGTTCTCAGGAGTATTGCCAACAGTTTCGATGGAGAAAGGCTTGAAGGACCATACCTAAAGAGCATCTCCCGAGGTCTTTCCTCTTTAACCCACAAACGGATAGGTTTGTTTGTACGCTGCTGGCTTAACTGCTCCCTTACGATTTTTCTTACCCTCCTACAATCCTCCCCTGTTTTTAGATTCAATCGGTTAATAATTTCTTCTGCCTCTTTATCGGATAGCTCGGTACGAGAGGATCTCTTGAAGAATATCTTCCCCGTTGCACTGAACATGGGGTACATTCTTTTGGTGACCAAAAGATCAATTGTGTTGGATGAATGCTCCTGGCTTCCCCCTTTGTGCATATCTTTGCCCATATTCACACCTTCGCCAGACTTATCCTTCCTTCCATCTGCTTATCCGTATAAATTCCTACTACATTCAAGAATTGTCAGCAAGTCGAATTTTTCCCCAGATTTCGGAGACCATTCTCTAAAGCCGTAGACTGACCAGCGAACAGTGCCCATCACCCTTCATATCAGCAATAGCAGGAATACAGGGTCACGCCATAGTGAAACCTAGCCCATTGATTCTTAAGGTACTTGCAGGGTATGGGTGTCTTTTTTTTGGTTATGCACCATAGGGCTTCCCAAAAATCGTTTTTGGACACCTAATGTTCTTTAACATCATCATTTTAAGAAATTTGGAACAAAAGACTTAACAAATCGTATCTTATCTTCACAGCCCATTCTATGGGCGGTTAACGCGACCAGCAGGACGGTGATATGGGCAATTGTGCAATGATTTCTTACGGCCCTTAATCCTTTGACTGTAGGGTTTTGCATTGAGATAGCCAAAAGCCTTGAAAATACTCTTTCAACCGAAGTTCTCTTATTGTAGTACTTTTTGAATCTTTGAGTACCGTAATTAATCTTTTCCCGAATGCTGGGAGTCATACGAATGAGGAGGTTACATCCTTTCTGTTTTAGGAACTTTGGGTGACCCGCGGGACAAAGGAGATATTGTCCTTTAAACTCTTTGGACCAATGTAGTGGGCAACTATACTGCAAGTAGGTTATTCCCTTAGTCGTCATTTTTCCTTTTCG
>CP070673.1:3125930-3131747 GCA_020351915.1 Deltaproteobacteria bacterium | reverse complement strand
GGTCAGGCCTCATATCGTATTGCTCGATATCATGATGCCGGGGATGGGCGGCATAGAGACCTTGAAAGAAATAAGAAAGGTTGATCCCAGGGTCGGGGTTATCATGGTCACAGCCATTTCCGACGAGAAACTGGGCAAGAGAGCCATTGAGTTAGGGGCATACGAGTACATTACTAAACCCATCGACTTCTGGCGTTTAGAAACCGTTCTGACGGTGAAGATGATAGACCTCTTGGGTTAGCTCCTCACCTCGTATTCGGATCTGTGGATTACGCGGTACCCATCCAGTCACTGAGAGATATGGTCTGGATCCGAGACTCGTGTATCTCCTCTTATTATGATTTCGGAAAAAAAAGTGATTTTCGGTCATACCTAATTTTATGAGGATTTCGAATGGCTTGGCTAACCTTAGATGACAACCGAAAAATAAGGTGGGTCATCGACCAGGTAATTTCTCAACGAATAGAGATTAGAATTTGGGTTCAGGGAGAAAAAACCCTCTTTACCTCTAAGATTATTGAGAGTAATCACGGGGGCATCTCATCGAAGATCGAGAGGAGACCCGAACTGATCATCGAAAAGCTGTTCCCGGAGAAAGGCAACTCCCTTATCCGGTCACTTCCCGAAGTGGCCGTAGAGTTTTTTATCAACCAAAACCTATGTCGATGTACTGTGGAATGTATTGGGCTCAGTAGCACCCCTCCGCACTTTGGTTTTATCATGAGTTTCCCTGAATCCCTCGAAATCGAGGAAAAGCGAAGGGAGGAGAGGCTTACCTATGAAACGTCGGAGTTTATCTCTGCCGAACTGAGACTGGGAAAGAAGTCAAAAAGGGATAAACCGTATGAACTGAATGTCCTTAACTCCTCAAAGCATGGCCTTGGCCTTATCATAACCCGAAAGGATGTTGATTTGCTCCGAATAGTACAGAAGGGGGATAGGCTGGACGATATTACATTTCTCACCTCTTGGTCAATGATCAAGGCGAATGGCACTGTTAGCCACATCACGAAAATTGAAGATGGGAAACATAAGGGTTGTTATCTTCTTGGAATTGATTCGCGTGAGATCACTGGGGGTAAGAAAACCGGGTCAGGTCTACACGGCGCTTTCGGGTCACATCGCAGTTAAATAGAAGCAAGAACGTTTAACGGGATAAATCTTAGATAATAAGTAAAACACCGGGGTCACCTACACTCTTGACAACTTGGTGAGCAGGCCCGCCAGAAAAATGGCCGGCAGGGGTGCAAATATTTCCTTTTGGCATTTTTCGGGATCAAGCGTTTCCTTTTGCCACAATCACCTTTTCACTGAGTGATACGTGCGCCAGGGGAAACCTGACCCTCACATTCATGGAATTGCCCTTTCTCGGCCCAGTTCTATCGATTTAGCTTGACCGACCACTCTGCTTCATCAGATATGAAAAATTTTTTGATATTTCAATCAACATTTAATCCATAGTTTCATAAGGCCATCGATCAAGGCAACAATCTCGAATTCTAGCTTATAATGGGCCGAGGTCAAGATATTCGGGATACATTTGATTAAAAAAAGGCTCTTTTTTCAGTCATTGTCTCCTTACACGGAGAGTATCCCCCTCTCAAGTTCAATTCCCGTCTTCTTCATATGCCCTGGTGCTGATTTCAGTTGAGACATTTTCTGTAGAAAAATTTTCATTGACTTTTCCAGCTTTTGTGGCATCTTAGAGATGCTATAGTCACATCCCATCACCCAGCCCTTCAGGAGAAGCCCTGATGGGGGATGCCCATAAAATCCTTACTCAGCAGCGTGGGGACTGAGCGGCTTTGGGTCCCTCCCTGCTGTCATCATCTTAACTGTGTACGGCCGGTTACATATTTGTCATTCAAACAATCAATAACCTTAAAGAGGAGGGAGAAAATGAAAAAGGAGAGATTTCATCCGTATATCCCAGAACTGATCGACCAGCATGAAAAGGGAAACCTGACACGTCGGGAGTTCCTTCGCTACGCTACCCTATTAGGCGTTTCAGTGGGCGTGGCCTCACATCTCACCGGGCTGCTGCGGCCCAAATCGCTCTTTGCTGCTAGGATTCGGCGTGGTGGAACGCTCAGGGTCTCGAGTGCTGTCCAGAAGGTCACCCATCCTGCCCAGTTCTCCTGGATTGCCCCTTCGAACCAGCTCCGTCAGGTGGCCGAGTACCTCACTTACACTGACAACAATAACATTACCCATCCCTATCTTCTGAAAAACTGGGAGGCGAGTGAGAGCCTGAAGGCCTGGACCCTAAATCTCCGTCAGGGCATCAAATTCAACAACGGGGATGAGTTCACCGCAGATGACGTGGTCTTTACCTTAAACCAGTGGCTGAACAAGGATGTTGGCTCCTCGCTGTTGGGCATGGTTGGATCGTATCTGAGCCCAACAGACATTGAAAAGACCGATAAATACCAGGTGAAGCTCCATCTACGACGGCCAGAAATAGCAGTTCCTGAACACCTGTTCCACTACCCGGCTCTGGTTTTGAATCACAGAACTTTTGAGGGAGATTTCATCAAGCGGCCTCACGGCACCGGACCGTACACGCTGGAACTCTACCGGGAGGGTGAACGTTGCGTGCTCAAGCGGCGCAACGAGTACTGGCAGAGGGGAGATGAAGGCAAATCTCTGCCCTACATGGACGGTATGGAGTTCATTGACATGGGAAGAGAGATGGCTCCCCAAATCGCCGCCATCAAGGCCGGAGAGATCGACATGATTGACCTCGGCGATGCGGGTGGAACAGACGTCTACCGAGCCCTGAAAGACGATCCCAACATCAATGTTATGCCGTCTACCACCGGACAAGCCCGTGTTCTCCGTATGCGTGTAGATATGAAGCCCTGGTCCGATAACCGGGTGCGAATGGCACTGAAGCTCTGTCAACACCGGGAGAAGATCCTGGCACTGGCATACTTTGGTCAAGGTCTTCAGGGGCAAGACTTCCACGTTTATCCCAAGCATCCCGAATACTGCCAGAAGCCCATTCCCAAATATGACCCTGAGCGTGCTAAGCAACTCTTGAAGGAGGCGGGCTACTCTCAAGGGCTTGACGTCAACCTGGCGGTCGGAAGCGGCTGGACCGATATTGTACGTTACGCCGAGGTGCTCAAACAGGATGCTGCATCGGCAGGGTTCAGGATTAACATCAAGACCATGCCAACCAGCCAGTACTGGGAGAAGTGGACTGAGGTAGATTTGGGTATCACACCCTGGACCCATCGGCCCCTGGGAACTATGGTTTTGAGCCTGGCCTACATTGCTGATGATGAGGGCAAACCGGTGCCATGGAATGAGACACGATGGGTAGACGAGGAGTTTTCCCATTTACTCGAGAAGGCCAACGGAACGTTGAATGTGGATGAGCGCCGCAAGATCTTCTGCAAGCTTGAGGAAATCCAGATGACCCGTGGATCCATCGGCATTGGCTGGTGGCGAAACGTCTGGATGGTTACCAGGAAGAGGGTTCAGGATGCGGAGTCTCATCCCACCCTGTACATGCTCTTCAACAAGGTATGGCTCACAAAGAAGGCGTAAGGGGGTTGCCACGTTCATACCCCGAATCCCTGATGCACCTCTAGTTCATGGATCACCTGTTCCCTGGGGTTCGGATGTCTTGAATCCGAGCTCCATGGAGTGAAAGTGAGTTAAGCAATGGTAAAATTCATCGTACGGCGATTCCTTTTGCTCCTGCTCACCATGGTACTCGTCTCGGTTGCAGTGTTCCTGATCACCGAGTCCTCACCGGGAAATGTTGCCCGGAATGTCTTGGGCAGTTTCGTCACCCCAGAGCAGGAAGCATCCTTTCTGGCTCAGATGGGCCTGGATAAACCTGTTTACACGCGTTATCTGTACTGGCTCCTGGGCAGCGATTGGCATGCATCGAGGAAGGTTGGTCTACCACTGAAACGGATTAGGACAAAAGAGGGTTTCGAGGAGTGGTGGGCATTGAGGGAAGACGGTGCCCAGATCCGGTGGAAGCTTCAGGGGGAAGATTTGATCGCCGTTGTGAGGCTCTTTGAAGACACCATCAGTGAGTATTTCAATAACGAAAGGTGGCAAACAGACGAGCATGGGGTGAGCAGCTTCTGGGGGGTGGACACCCAGAACCACGTGGTTAAGTGGGAAAAGGACAGCGATCTGAAGGTCTGGACATTTGTCATGGGAACCGGGTGGATGGAGACCACCGGTGGCCCTGTTGAGTACATACCCCTGAAGAAGGGATTCATTCGAGGAGATCCCGGGCTTTCGCTACGAACGGGTCGCCCTGTGGCGAAAAGCCTGTTCATTCGCCTACGCAACTCCCTGGTCCTGGCTGGGATCGCGTTTATCATTGTCATGCCTCTGGCCCTGTTCCTTGGTATGATCGCAGGGTTGAAGGAAGGAACTCTGCGGGATCGAGTGCTCTCTGTGGGCGGCATGATGTTTTCCGTGACCCCTGAGTTCGCCACCGGGATCTTCCTTATCCTCATCGTAGCTGTATGGCTGGGATTAGTCCCCGGGGCCACGGTCTTTGGTGAGAAAGCCCCGTGGGAACGACCAGACATGCTTATCCTGCCCGTGTTAACCCTGACCCTCATTGAACTTGGTTACGTTCTGCGCATTACCCGAGCTAGCATGGTGGAGGTGATGCGGTCTCCGTACATCCGCACCGCTTTTCTCAAAGGATTGCCCTACTGGCGCATAGTGTTAAAGCACGCCGTACGAAATGCCTTGATAGCACCCATAACGGTGATTATGCTCCACGTCAATTGGCTGATGGGCGGAATCGTGATCGTAGAGGTGGTCTTCGGTTATCCAGGTCTGGGCAAGTACCTACTGGATTCCGCACTGTACAAGGACATAAATGCGCTGGAGGCCGGAGCCATGGTGCTCGTCACCGTGGCTGTGGGAACGCAGCTTATTGCTGATATTATCTATACATTCTTGAACCCGCGTATTCGGTATACCTAACGCTGACAAGCCTGAATTGAGGAATTGCGAATTGAGGAATTAAGGCATTTACAGATTGAATTTCACTCTTAATGGAGTAGAGGTGACTGGAGGTAAACAAGAGGCTATTGCTCCCGGAGGATTTCATTCCAGAGCTAATTTCCTCAGGCGAATGTGGGAAGGGATCTCCGTTATCCTCGCATCCAAAACAGCGGTGATTGGAGTGGCCATTGTCCTGTTTTGGGTGAGTGTGGCAGTTTTTGCCCCGTTTCTGACGCCGTACACGCCACTGGAGCAGGACTGGAAGGCTCCGAACCAGGGTCCATCCAGCACCCATATCCTGGGCACAGACGAGCTGGGACGGGATCTCTGGTCCCGACTCATTTACGGGGCACGTGTGGTCCTGGTGATCATGCCTATATCCGAAAGCCTCTGGCTCCCCGGTGGGACGGCACTGTGGGGAGTCTTCACGGCGCTGCTCATAGGGATGACACTCGGATTGGTGAGTGGGTACTACGGAGGGTGGCTTGATGAGATTGTCATGCGGCTCCTAGACGCCATCATGGCTGTTCCCATCATCCTCCTCTACCTGATCATCATGGCTGCTCTGGGTGCCTCAGCCATGAACGTGGTGATCGCCATCACCATTGTGGGAACACCCGGTATTGCCCGGCTTGTCAGAAGCCTCACCCTGGACATCCGCACACGCGAATATATCAAGGCCGCAGAGACCCGGGGAGAAAGTGTTTGGTATACCATGTTTGTTGAAATCCTGCCCAATGCACGCGGACCCATCATCGTAGATGCCATGCTCCGAGTCGGCTACGCTATCTTTGCCATGGGGACATTGGGGTTTCTCGGTCTTGG
>CP070673.1:3121772-3125830 GCA_020351915.1 Deltaproteobacteria bacterium | reverse complement strand
GATCCTTTGCTGCTAGAGGAATTAACTCATTGAGCGCCTGTTGCTCCTCAACAGTGAGATCTTTAAAGGTCTTGCGCCAGCCAAGGCGTCGAAGCAGGAGGCGGTGTCCTGCAAGTTCCTGAATGATATCCTGAACTGCTCCATCCTTTTGTTGTAGACGGAGCCGCATGAGTTGGCGGGAGATTTTGTCTACTTCTGTTTTGATCCGTTCGGCAACAGCCTCTTGCAGTAACCGCTCTGACGCCTCGTCTCTTGAGCTCTCAAAAGAGAGGCTACCGAGCGCATCAATACTTTTTCGAGTTCTCTCAACAATGGTCTCCAGGTCTTTTTTTATCTTTCTCAGATCCTTGGATCTAGCACGAAGACTCCAGATCAGTTCACGCATGCCGGCTAATGTCTGGGCATGGCCGCTCGTGGCTACAAGAAGCACGGATCTGGCAGGAGGGGAACTCTTCAGGGCCCGGGCCAACTCCAGAAGGCTGGCTATACCACAGGCCTCGTCAGCTCCTGGTGACCTCCCGAAAACCAGCGCGGTACTGTCATAGAAGGCTTCAACCAGCACCAGCTCCTCCCCGAGTTTAGCATCGGTACCGGGAATGAGGCAATAGATGTTTTCGCCGGTGGCTTCCTGCCATGTTATATCAGAGTTGAGCCGAACACGAGAAGCGACCAGACCTTTTGGTAAATACTCGAAGGAAGCGAATAGATCCCGTGCTTTGGAGAGGGAAATATGGAAACGAGGGAAGTGGATGGGGGTAAGTTCTATTTTTTCCTCAAAAAATGTCTTGGGTGATGGTCCCCGAGCCACATAGATCAAGGCCTTTGCACCAAGCATAGCCGCGTGCAGCCAGTTTTTTCCAGAGTCAAGTTCCATCAGGATGATGGAATCCTCGACCTCTTTCCCGCTCAGGTTCTTAAGTTCGCCTGCACCAACATAGATAAGAGGGCCTTCTATGCCTTGCGGTGGGATGGTCTCAGGGGATATGGCATTGGATCTTATCGGTTGGATGGAAACTTTGAGCCCACGTTCCGGCACAATGAGGGTGCTTCCGCCATGGCGAAGCACAGGGACTGCAAACCGGTGGGCCCCCACCTGATCGAACCCCATCTGGGAGAAACTCTTCTTAATATATGCAGCGGCCTTCTCACAACCCGGGGTACCGGTGCTCCTGTCTCCAAGAGACGTCAGAGTGTTGATGACGCCCATAAAACCATTGGGGGGGGTCATGGGGATTCCTGCCGCAGCAGGCGTGCTCAGCAAAGAAACCGACAAAAGGATCAGAAGGATCCACTGCCCTGTGTGTGCATTATTCCACATCATTCCCTGGTGTCGATCGTTCCTACTGAAATGGAAAGTTCTTCCCTATCCTCGATCCTATGGATTCGCCCGTCCCGGATCCAGACCACCTGATCCGAGACGTTGAGCATCTTGAAATCATGTGTGGCGGAGATGACGGTCACCTTTCTTTCCTGACTCAGTTGTTTCAAAAGGCTGATAATCTCCTCCCCTGTGGTCAGGTCAAGGTTGCCCGTCGGCTCATCGGCAAGGATGATGGCTGGATCATTGGCAAGGGCCCGTGCCACGGCGACCCGCTGTTGCTGACCCCCGGAGAGCTCAAAGGGTTTGTGGCGAAATCGGTCCCCCAGACCCACTAGCTCCAAGAGCTGGATTCCCTTTTCCACTGCGCTGTTGTTATTCAATCCTGCGAAGATCATGGGAAGCGTGACATTCTCTAGGGCGGTCATAACCTGGATGATGTTGAAGGTCTGAAAGATGTAACCGATCTTCCGGCAGCGGAGCCAAGCGAGTTCATAGGCGTCAAGTTGGGCAATATCAACCTCGTCGATAAAGACTTTGCCGGATGTGGGCTTGTCCAGACCGCCGATCATGTTGAAAAGAGTGCTTTTCCCTGATCCGGAGGGCCCCATTATGGAAATATAATTTCCGGCGGCAATCTCAAGGTCAACACCTTGTAAGGCATGGACCTCAACCTTGCCCAGGTGAAATGTCTTGGTGACCTTGGAAACGCGAACAATATTTCGGGAATCTGTCATGATTTGTCATCCAGGTTTTCGCATTTTCAAAAAAGTTCCCTTTTCTCATCCCTGACCGTTGCCGATGAGAACCCGCTCTACTGCTCGACCCGCATGGCCTCCACGGGCTGCATTCTGGCGGCCACAATCGCGGGATACATAACCCCTGCCAGGCTGAGTACGAATCCCACACCCGTGGCAAAGATTATGGACAGGAAAACCTCTGTCCATAAGAGTGTTGTAACGGCTATAGTGCCAAAACTGAGAAGCGCATTAATCAAGGAGAAGAGTGCTCCTGCCAGGGCTCCCACAAAGGCACCTGCTAGGCCTTGCATGCCCGCCTCCAAGAGAAAAAGCCTCAGAATGAACCGGTCGAGGGCTCCAAGGCATTTCATGGTCCCAATCTCACGGAAACGCTCGGTCACTGCCATAAGCTGAGCATTTACGATTCCCACCACGCAAACTAGAAGCGACAGTATTATAATCCACCTCTGTTTTGGGCTACTCTCCAAACTGGTATCTTCAGGTCCAATATCATAGCCGGTCCTGATCAATGCATGACGCAAGCTAGGGTCTTGAGTTGACAAAAGACCATTACCCACGTCTGTACTCACGCGTACGAAACTCAGGAAGGAGATAGCCAGCACAAGGCTCATAGTGGTAATCAGGGAGCGAAAAAAACGGACCCGGATACTTTCTAGAGAGATCTCCACCGACTTTTTGAAAGGGAGTACCACCAGTCGGTCTACAGAATCCGATCCTCTAACCGTTTCTCGGGCGGCATGTCTGTTTTCCATGATCTAAACCATCTCTTCCCGTAAACTCAATCCCGTCAACCCCGAGTAAACTCAGCGGCACTCGATGCTCGAAAAACCTTCCTTCTCTCCTGAGGTATCAGCTTCATCTTTCGAAAGATTCTCGTCCTGCCCCACGGTTTGCTTACACCTGGCCGCATCCCTGTCACCGGTTCCGCACCTACACTATACCACTAGTTAGATATTCACGACCTTTTAAGATCATTGGCTTCCTCGTTCCTTGGCCAGTTCCTCAGGACTCATAGTCCAAAAAGGGGTTCCATCCATAGTCAAGCGCACCTTGAACTCATAATAGTCGCCCTTCTTCACTTTTGAAGCCATAAAAACATCCTCACCATTGATTTCAGCCCACACGCCCTTGACCTTCACCTTATCACCTCTCCTAACGCCGATGCTTTTGAGTTTAGCAAACCATACGGGACAGAGGTGAACCATATTGATTTCATCCCCTGATTCGCGAACCAGCAGTGCAACACCGGGTGACATTCCTGGGAGCGGTACTATTTCCTTGATTTCAACAACAACGCCCTTGAATGAATCCATCTCAGCGGCGTCGTAGTGTTTGTTATAGGGGCTGCCTTTTTCCCAGCCGCCCATGTCACGTTTTTCCTCTCCGTGACTAAAACCAGGAATCGAAACAGACATCACGGCAATTAGCGTTAAGCCCAGCAGAATGTGCTTTGAGTGATGGATCATACGTTCCTCCCGATTTCTGTTACTTTTGCCTATAGCGACTTGTCTTGTCATCCATCTCCGGATGTTCCTTTGAGTTAGGCCCATCTCTTTTTCCTTTTGTGTTATTTCATAAGAAAGCATTGGGCCTCTTGAGCTGGTTACCTGCCCTAAGGAACAGGATAACAGAAGACTCAAGGAAATCCAACGTAAGTCTCATAGCCCGCCTAATTGTATCATGATAGAGCAGCTTGAAACATCGGATCGTTCGTTTTTCTCCTTCACCCTTGCAGAGAACCCGAAATGCTCTGACTTCAGAGATTTTACCATATCCTATCAAACAGGTGGCGGCAAATCCATCATTATTCTTTCCAGGGCAACGTCAAAGTGCAGGGTATGGGCTGTTGCCCAAACGGAAATCCCTTTGAGCGGTCATCAAAACGTTTTTTGCCAAAAACCCCTGGCGAAGTGGAAGATAAGCGATGTCAACTGTTTGAGCCCTAAAGGCGAGTTTTGACATCGCCTGGAGTCCCGCCT
>CP070673.1:3115327-3121672 GCA_020351915.1 Deltaproteobacteria bacterium | reverse complement strand
TTGCTCCTCAACACTTCCATCAGAGGAGAGCTGATGGCCAACTGGTTTAACCCCAGCGAGCTCCCCTATGAGATTTCGTCCTTTTTGGCTCAGGCCTCCGGCGAAAATGAGCATCAAAGCTCCCACAACCGCGGCCCACTTCCAGTAACGCGCAAAGTAGAACTGCCGCGTCTTTCTTACCCGAACGGTTACGGGCACCTCTCGGGCTCTGCTAGGAACAACATCATCCAACCTCATATCCTCATGACATTCCTTGACCATGTGGGGTGTGATTGGTTTTGTCCCCCTTGAATAACCGAGCAGCAGGGCGTTATCTGCCAGTATATTGATCAGTCGAGGATACCCCTGGGAGCAGACATGGATTTCCTTGACCGCGCTTTTGGAAATAATGGAATCAGGCTCTCTCGCCCCTGCTATCTCTAACCGTGTCGCCACATAGCCTTTCGTGCCCTCAAGGTCGAGCGGGGGGATATGGTAGCGTACGCTGATGCGCTGAAGGAGGGGCAGACATCTTTGGTCGGTCAGCTTTTCATTGAGTTCGGACTGACCAACCAGAAAGATATTGATCAGTTTCTCGTCACTGGTTTCAAGGTTTGAGAGCAGTCTGATCTCCTCTAACAGCTCAAAGGACAGCTTCTGTGCCTCATCGATAACAAGGATGACATTTCTCTGATCCAGTAAGCACTGCGTGAGAAACTCCTCAAACCCCACGAGAAAGTCAGTCTTTGAGGTGAAATGAACCCTCCGTCTGAACGCTGAAAAGGCCAGATAATCCATAAAATCCTGTGATGAGAGCAAGGGATTTGAGATGTGGATACACTGGACACTGTCATCGAGGCGACTGAGGAGGGCATGAACCATGGTGGTTTTGCCAGTGCCGATCTCCCCGGTCAAAAGGATAAAGCCCTTTCTCTCCATGACCCCGTATACGAGAAGGTTAAGGGCCTCTTTGTGGGCTTCGCCAAGGTAGAGAAACCGAGGTGATGGGCTCAGGTCAAAGGGCTTCTCCTGGAGATTGTAGAAGTCTGTATACACAGCTCCTCGCGGAAGGTTGATAGAATAGTTAAAGGGTTTGCTTCCATACTAGATTTTGAGTGTATAGCGTATGTGCATTGAGGTCAAGGTTTTGCGAAGCCTGCTACAATCTGCCGAGCTAAAACATGACTATGTTATCTTCGTGTCTCATTCCTCAATTCGCCAACCCCCAGATGTTGTAGTTCCCATAATCGGGTCTCAGGATTTGCTTACCGCTATCAATGAAAGGAATTGAAATGCTCAAAAGTTTGCCACTACCGATTGTAAGCTAAAACCGAGCTGCTAGATAGCCGGATGAGGATTGTGGCAAGAAAGCTATACCTTGAGCATACCGTAACCAGGCACATCATATAGGGGTCTAGCGAAACTGCCGTTTCTCGTCTTCAAATGATAGATGATTAATGCTTCCGCAATTCGTCATTTCCTGCCAAGGGCCGAGATCGTATAGTTCAGTCAAATGCTATGTAGGCGTAAAGATATCAACAGAGCGGGCCGCTCATGGTAAGCAGCTTCAAAGCAAACCAAAAAAGGAGGAAGCTATGAACCAGGTAACAGCCCACAATAAAAGATACACCACAAATGAAGGTGATCTGTATTGTGACTTTGAACTGGGAGTTGGGTCAGTTGGACATAATTTAGAAGCGGGGCTGGGCCTGTAGAGAGAGTTGTTCGACCTGATGTAAAAGAAAAGGAGCGAATACATAAGGGCCTGGTCCGATACCTCGACCCCGAAGAGGAGGGAGTTTATCAGTAAATAACCCCGTGTTCTCCACCCTTCGGAGTCGCACTGCTACGGAGGACGGGCGCACGGGGCGTCCAGGGTTGATTTTGCGTGAATATGAGAATTTGCTGAGGACCAGGGAAATGATTAGGTAATTCTTCATCATTTTGGAATGCGGAAACAGACCGGTGAGTTATGGGTCTCGGTGTGAGGAAATCTAAATTAGGTGTCCTGGCGGGAGATCCTCGGTCTCATGAAAACTGTCTAATTATCGTGCGCTCTGATAGTAATCCGCCTGAGGGGAAGGATACCTATGCTCTCATATCCAACAAGGGTTTTCCAGACAACCATGTCATCTTCGTCCAGGTTAATAGGGTACACCCCGGTGAGGCGGCTTTTATCATCTCTTCTTACCGCGATCAACTCGAATCCATCGTTGACCTTTTTGCCCGTAATCTCGATGAACTCCAATTCATCGATAAAGACATCGACAGTTGAGCTACCCCTTTTCACCGTAAGGAGCCGATTGGATTCAGGCTCCTGACACCGCCGAAAGGTTCTATCGCTGTGCACGATATAGCCAATTCGGCTCGTGGAAAAACAATCCACGATATTTAGCAGCTTGGCATTCTCATAAGAGATGCCTTTATCGGTAACAATCCATGTGCTTGGGGACATCTTTACCTTCTCCCATTCCCTCTGTAATAGTGCCGAAGTAGCGGCTCTGTCCAGGGCCGTTTTACCTTCGACTGTTGCGTCGATAAACTTGACAAACTCAATCGATTTTACTTTGCTGATAGGGTAAGAGACGTGCCCGGATTCGCCCTTTCCCGAGATCTTCATCTCCTTTTCCGGAAACAGCCCCGTAAGTATTCTCCCATCGTCTGATACGATAAGGATTTCTGTCATATCCTTTTTCGTGTGGAAATGTGCCTTATGTATCCTTGCAAAATGGACCCAGAAGCTCCTTTTGTAGTGGGTACCGATGACGACCTCAAAGTGATTTTCATAGTAACGCACGGAATCAGAGTAGTGGAATTGTGGACTGATAAGCGCTCTTTTTTGGCCGTATGGGTGGGTTATCCTAATCCCAACAGGCTCCATGTAAAAAGGTGAGCTAGCCTCTGCGAGTGACAGGGCAACTGCAGGGGAGGTGCAAACGATCAGTATTACCGCTATTGATCTTTTTATTACTCTCATACAAGCCAGGCTACACATCAATACGGTGTTAAACCAACATCGACCATTGGCAGGAAAGAGCGAGCTAGATTGTGTGCTCACAGGATTGTTCATACCTCCCTTCAATTGCCCATGAGCATAGCAAGGGGCGGTGTACATCGCCGAGGGCTACGAGGTTGTTGCCCGGCCGTCTACCCCGGATCCGCTGCTTCTCTAACGCCAGCTCGAGTTGCCGGTCGGTAATAAGATTGTCTTCAATCAACCGCTCACCCCTGAGCTCCTGAATGACAGGCCTGCTATGAGATGCCAGTGCAAACTGGTTGTGAAGGTCGGCGAGTACTGGCAAAATAATCAACAGGAACAATGCGAACCTGAGTCCTGAAGGAGGCAGACCGATAGGGGCGGCCTCCTCAGTATCCGCGTTCCTTCTCCCTGCCGCCAGCCGAACGCAGGAATACGTAAGCAACGCCTGCAAGAACAACACCGTAACCGCCCCTGCATGTAGAAAGACAAGCTGGTCCTTGGTGAAGGCAGAGGTGGTCTTCATTACCATCATGACAACCACCCCGGCCAGTGAGAGGATCAGGTGAAGGACCTTCGGGAACCTCATCCCCCGCTGCATGAGGAGCAATGTCCCGTATGCAAGACTCCAGATGAAAACACCGAAGAGGTATGGCGAACCCCAAATAAAAGGCATTAATGAATCAACCTCCAATACCTTGCCAGCCGCTTTTGCGGTTATCAGGTTAATCGGCAGCATTGGTGCCGCCGGATAGGATTTGAAGAGCAGCAAGAGGGTCTGTTTTGCAGACTCCGTCATGCCAGAAGCGGTGGCAAAGAGGCTCATGGTCGCGATTCGGTATCCTTGAGCACTATAGAGCGCTCCCGCGAGCAGTAATCCGAAGAAAACCCAGGTGATGATAACGAGAAACTGCTTGTAACCCGCGGTCAGATTTCGCCTGTATTGAATAGCCGCACCGGCTACGAATAAACCCAGCATCACCCAGATGAAGAGCGCCATCCAACAGATCAAATTGGGCTCAAACACTGGAGTGCCTGAAAACGCCTCGATGACTCTCCCTGCACACCAAATGCTCATCAACATGAAGGACAGAAACAGGGAGTACCTTTTCACCGCAAGCAATCCTTCTCCAATGGACCTCAAGGCTTTGATAGCAATGACTGGTTTTTTGGTTTGCGTAACCTCGCTTTCCATTTGATATCTCCTATTGGGCTCATTTGATCGAGTAAACTGAAACGGCAACTGTAGCGAGAGGCTGACGTTCCGCCACATCACGGCTACCGCATAAGCCCCCAGCCATGACGGACCACCACGTAATCCCAACACCTGAGCGTCGGGGGCTTCTAAGATCGTTCTGCCCGACGAGAACTGAGGAGGGAAAGAGTCGGGAGAGAGGTGGGTGAGGTGCGCGATGTCTTTTTGAATATCTTATCGAAGGGAATCAGGTCCTTACCAATCAGCACCTTGATCTTCATGTTTGAGCGCTCGAACTGTTCTGCCTTATCCATGTTTTGGTAGCCCGGTATGTGCTGAGCCACGCGATAGGCATCCTGAAGATAACCGATGCAATAATAGATTCTGGTTTCTGGATAACTAAAATGATCCGCATTCCTCGGGGGGAGCACGAGAAATCCGTTCTCGGTCAAGTACTCTCCCACCCTCCTGGCCATGCGGTTCACGCCATTGCCGTTTAAGACTTCAACTCCCGCCTCATGTGGGGTCTGCTGTTCTTTTTGATCGGTTTTTTCCTCTAAATTCACCGTGTTGTCACTCTTCGGTATGGGGACGAAAACGACCGTTCCGTGGACTTCCTCTGCCTGCTCCACCATCTCGTTTCCAGCCTCCGGGACAATACTACATAACAGGACCTCACTCTCTTTCCCCATATCGGGTTGTTCGCCCCTATCTATTGAGATGATTATTGGCGATGCAGACGCCACGTGCTCCGGTTTTCCATGCCGGTCTGTACCCGCAAGCCCTTTATCCGTCGCCGGGCTTTTCGCTTTGTCTTTTTTTGAAAAGCTCGCGGCTATGCCTTTGCCAAGGTTTATTGCCGCCTCTCTATAGTTGCCCTTCCCATAAGAGACCTGAGCCAAATTATAGTAGGCTTTCGAATCATCTCCGGCCTTTTTGAATTCTTTAAAGGCCAGGTCAAACTGCTCTTTCTCGGCATAGGCCATAGCAAGGTTGTTGTGATACCTATCTTTTCCGCCGTCGAGAGCAATAGCCTTCTGAAATGCCTTAATCGCCGAATCGGGATTCCCTTGCAGGAGGTAAGAATATCCAAGATTGTTGTGCACATAATCCAGATCCGGGTCCACGTTCAACGCCTTTTTGTAATTCTCAACCGCACGGGGGAAATCCCTTAATAGATCATAGGAGACAGCCATTCGATTATAGGCCCTCACATGGTCAGGATCTAAAAGGATGACCTGCTCAAACTCTCTTATAGCCAGCTTGTGCCGCTTTCTTTCCTGAAAATAGCATCCCATCAAGTAATGCGAATCCGGATTACCCTGGTGAGGACGGACATTTGTGACAAAGTTTCCTATCTCATCATCCGAAAGAGGGTTTCTGGTTTCTCTTGAGTCGGAAGTCGGGTTCCAGCCAGCGAATTCCCTCAGCGAAGAGCAACTCATTAGGCAAAAAAGTATGATCGTCCCAACCAAAGCCCATGAGTGCCAGATATTAAGTTTTTTCTTCTTACTCATACTTTCCTCCCAGCCACCATCCTGATACATAACCTCTCGAGCAGACAAACTGCTCTTCTGCCTTACTGCCGGTGTTGATAGGCCATTCTGGCCTTTGTTAAGTTCTCTCCTGCTTGTGCGTGGTACGTAGGGCTGACCTCTATAGCCTTTTCAAAGCACCTGATCGCCTCTTTGTATTTGCCCTGATTCAGATAAATGCACCCCACGTTGTTGTAAGCCGATGCCCCATTTCCGCCATTCCTGAATACCTCCAGGGCCTCGGAGTACCTTCCCAATTTACACAGAGCCAGGCCAAGGTTGTTATAGGTCCTGCTCTCCTGATACCCGGCCTCTATTGCCCGGTGAAGGGCATCGATCGCCTTTTCGTACTCCCCTGCAAGCAAGTAGGATACACCCAGATTATTATACAGAAAGCCTTGATCCGGTCGCTGATCGATGGCTGTGCCGTATTCGCGAATAGCCATGTCATAGCGGCCTTGATAGTCGTATATGATGCCCAGGCAACTGCGAGCCTTCCAAAGACTCGTGTCTTGTTCCACGGCCTTTCGGAAGTGCTCTTCCGCTTCTTCATATTCTCCCATGCAGAAATAGGCCTGCCCGACCCCTGCGTGCGCCATTACGTGGTCCGGTTCCCTGTCGAGCACCTCCTGAAACGCCTTAATCGCCTCTTCATGCAT
>CP070673.1:3112224-3115227 GCA_020351915.1 Deltaproteobacteria bacterium | reverse complement strand
GATATATTCAGCTGAAACTTCAGGCTAATGTGATTTCCCGGGATAACTTCATCAATCAGTACATTTTTTATCGAAGGTGCAACGGTATTGAGCATCGATACGGCGCAACCACCACAGGCTCCTGCTGAAATCCATACCGCTGGTATCTCCTTAACATCAGCCATATTTCACCCTCCCTATAAGTTTTCGCGTAACGGCAAACCCCTCCTACCACATTGATCGGAAATCTTCAACCCTTAATCCCGAAAATCTCAGGGTAACGTCAAAGTTAAGGGTATGTGTATCTGTTTTTTTGCGTTATGCCCTTAAACAAGGGGGTGTACAGGGCCATTTCAACATGGTGTATTTCCGACCAATCTATTGGAATCCATTGCAAAAGCCTCTATACACCGTGTTGAAACGGCCGCTAGATTTCACTATGGTAGGCCTGCCCTGGCGCTATACGATCATATAAAGCTCGTGCCCCTTATCGCTAAGGGAATATGAGCTAGCAACGAAGTCCGTGCGTGCCAGGTCTGGGCCAGGGGCATAGCAAAAAAAGAGATACACATACCCAACAAGAGGCGTAGAAACCAATAGGTTATGTTTCACTATGAGGTGGCGCAGCAGAAAATCTATGGTTCAACGGAGTATGAACCAGGCAAGAGACCAAAGATGGGCCTTTGTAGCAGGGCCTATGAGCTAACTATGGCAAGTTTTGAACCCCTGCTCGTGTGCCAGCATGTCCAAATGCAGGGTAATTAGATTCTCCAGTTCCAGAGGTGCTGGCGAGTCAACAACTCTCATATCAAGGGTCTTGATATACACCTTGCATTTCTTGCAAAAATCAACACGAAAACCCGCTTCTTCCTCGCTCACAAAGTATCCAAGCTCTTTGGGTTCGCTGTTCTCACAAAAAGGGCATTTGAGCCTTGGATAACGCCACTCAAAGCCGCAGAGTTCACAGTGAAGCATTCTCTTACCCTGGTCATCTAGGGAGGCCATATCCGGAGAAGAGCCGCATAAAGGGCAATAGCCATAATGCCACGTATCCTTTTGAATCCCCTCGCTAACGGCCTTCCTCAGGGCATTCAGTGAAGGCTTCAAGGCCATACTGGTCACAAACTTAAGGGTCATCGGTTCCAGGTTCACCTCCTGTGCCATGGTGGTGAAAGTCGTTTCATCCCTTGAAAGAAAAGCAGTAATAGCACGCTCAATCCACTGCGGATCAATTTGTACCCTATCCAGGACCTTTCTTAAGGCCTTGCTATCTTCCCTCTTTTGGGAGGACAGATGCTCAAGCAATCGGGGAAATAACGAGGATGTAGCTTTCAGGTCAAGGGGCAGAGCTTCTCTTGAAAATACAGGAAACCCTTCTTCAACCTTCATTTCGGTTACTGCCTCGTCCTTCGACACAGAGGGCAACTCTGGCTCAATACCTTCTAGAAGACCTACCAATTCCCTATAGGTAGACAAGGCCTCTTTGTAGAGAGGCCTCTTTTGGATAACCCGATCTATTTGAGCTAACAGTTCATTAGTCATAAGCGCTTTTGTCTTCGCCCATAAGCTGTAACCAAAACAAAAAGGGCACCCATGAGAGGCACCCTTTTTGCTTGGCCGATTTCCCTTAACTAGCCAATTTATGAAGCATCTGCCACTCTTTCGATAGTTCTTTCAAGGGTCTGGCAATCCGCTTTAATGCCGTCTTTCTGTCGATTCCTCTTGGCTTTACCGGAGCGAACGCATACTCATGATACTTTGCAGGCTCATCAGCCAAGAGATAAAAGACCCTTACGTCGTCAAGACCGGTAACCGTGGCTTTGGGAAATTTTGATTTCACTTCGGCCAAACGCTCTTTGGCCATAGAAACCATCTTATCTCGATCTCCAAAGCCCATGGCTCCTGTGGGGCAGGTCTTAACACAGGCAGGAAGAAGCCCATTCTGGACCCTATCCACACACATAGTGCATTTTGCCACGTACCCGGTTCCCGGTTCAGCCCTCGGTATATCATAAGGACAAGAGTCTTTCACATCCTCACTGCTCTCATTTTTCAGTTTATCAGTGTATAGAACTGCACCGGTAAGCTGATCAATAATGATAGCATTCGGGTCCTCGGGCATCTCTTTACAAGGCGGCTCAACACAATGTCGGCACTGATCCGGAAAAAAGTACCACACCGGTTTGCCACCACTCCCTATACTTTCAGAAAAACGTACCAGTTTGTAGGTATAAAATGAAAGATCCTTGGGATTCTGGAAACTCCCCCAGTTTTCAGTCTTGGTAGCCGGGAGTTGGTTCCATTGCTTGCAGGCAATCTGACAACCCCTGCAACCGGTACATAACGTCGTATCAATGAAAAATGCTTTCCCACTCATCAGATCACCTCCTTTATATCTTTCTCACATTGACCATAAAGGCCTTTGATTCAGGTATCCGGGTATTCGGGTCACCAGTTGACGGTGTGAGTAGGTTTGCCGAATCACCGCCATCCTTAGGGTGGACCCACCCATAATGCCACGGTACCCCCACCTGATGGATCTCATTACCCTGAATCGTAAAGGGCCTAAAACGAAGGGTAACAATGGCAACAGCCTCTAGCTTACCCCGTGCCGATTCTACAATAACCTTCTCACCGTTCTTTATCCCCTTCATCTTAGCCAGTTCATTGCTCATCTCCACAAAGACCTGAGGCTGGGCCTCCAGCAGCCAAGGTTGCCATCTGGTCATAACACCGGTTTGCCAGTGCTCGCTCACCCGGTAGGTCGTGCACACAAAAGGGTACCGGGGATCGCATGTTCTGTAGACATCCATATCGGTACCGTAGATCGGTGCCGTGGGATTGATGAGCTGGCTGGAAAGGAGGTTTTTCTCCACCGGACATTCAATGGGCTCATAGTGTTCAGGAAACGGTCCATCTGCCCTGCCCGGGCCGAATACGCTCGCAACACCATCAGGCTTCATAATGAACGGCTGTTTGGTCTTGGGATTAAGAGTACCATCCGGTTTGAGCATCGGAGGCCAT
>CP070673.1:3099467-3112124 GCA_020351915.1 Deltaproteobacteria bacterium | reverse complement strand
GGAGTGCTGGTACGGAGGGTGCTGTGTAGCTATGTGCCCTAAACCCGGTGCCATCAAACTCAACCATGCCCTCCGCCAGCGGATTCGCTGGAAGCGCAAAGAACCAGGTGAACATTTTCGAGTTTAGAGCGAAGTACCAAATATCTCGTTTTAGATCCTACAACTTCAGAAGTTTCTTCGCATTCAGTTCAAACATCTTTTTCTTTTCCCCACTGGATAAGGTCATCCCCTCTGTGGCCTCAATGGCTTTGCGGATATACTTGTATCCCTTCTCTACATCAAATGCTGCCCGAGATCTTCTCTGATCGCGTTTGCCACCTCTTCGCCATTCCGGCCCTCTGTAAGCTCTGCTATCACCTCAAATTGCTGGCCAGTACTTTCCATATCGACTGGGGTAGGGCCGTGGACTTTATTATGGCGGCATATGCCAGGAAATTCCTCTAAGCACCTTTATCTTTGCCGTTGCATATCGATTTGGCTTGGGCATTTGCTATACTATCCCTCTCTCTTATCTGTCACAGGGAGTAGCGTACAGTTAACAGAACTTTTTGATCTATTCCTCTATAAGTGGGCTTTCCTCTTGGTCAAAAGACTTCTGGCAATAGGGGCATGTTAACTCGATTTTTTTGTGCCTTAAATCGCCATAGTGACACTGAAACTTACGTCCACAGTGTGGACACACCACATTAAATATGCGCGCCATGGTCATCCCTCCTCGTTCTTAACCTTGTATTATGCCCCTCTGTCGCAATAATAACTTTGCTCTATCCAAAGCATCAGAGGGGACTTGCACTCTCGCTGCAAAAGGTCGCTCAACCGGTCTGGTAGCATCGATAATCATTTTGGCCGTAAGTATGTCGCCCTTTAGGGAGGGGTCCAAAACGTTTCCCTTGACGTTTTTCAGAATATCAACGTCTTCATCAGCCTGCAATCGAGTAGCAACACTCCACATAACCTCTTCCTCATTAAAGGGGTCAATATCTTCATCTACCACAACGACATTTTTGATAAAATCGATTTCACCTAGTGCGATCAATGCAGCCTGTTTGCTTTCACCATCTGTTTTTTTATCAATGGAGATATAACAATTGAATCGGCCGCATCCAGAATTGGGCAGGCATACTGATTTAACAGTGGGAACCGTCGCCTTGACCCTATTGTAAACACTCCCTTCCTTGGGTATGGCTCCCAAGATCCAGTTAGCACGGTGACCTACGAAGATGTCTTGATAAATAGCATTCAGCCTGTGAGTAACTGCCTTAACTTCTATCACCCAGCGATAGCGTTGTGGCCCGTAATAACCAGTAAATTCCCCGAAAGGTGCTTCTATTTCTCTGATCTGTGGTAGAACCTCTCCTTCGATTAGGATCTCGGCATCAGCCGGTACCATGAAGTTATCCCCCCACGTTTCCGAAGGGGTAACTCGCAAGCGCTCTCCCATAATAGAGCCAATGACCTCATAGTCATCATCATAGAAGGGAACAACATTCAACGCTGCTAACGAAAAAGAAGGGTGATGACCTGCCACTATGACCACAGGCGTAAACTGATCCAAGGCCTCGTTCTTTCGAGCAATCTCCCAATTATGTCGCGGGGACATGTGCAAACCAAGCTTACTTGGACCCTTGTACATGGTGCGTAGGAAAGCAGCATTATATGCCCCTGTATCGGGATCACGCATTATCGGGATCATATCTATGTAAGGCCCTAAGTCCATCTCGTGGTGTCGGACAACGGGGAATTCCCTCAAGTCAACATTATCCCCCACAGACACAACCTCCTTTACTAACGCTTGCTCTCTCGGCACCTCCTCTGGTGGCATCCGGCGTGCCTCACGAGCAGCGTATTCCAGGCTTAGAGGCAGCTTACATTGACTAGGATCCAAGCCCATGGCTAGGGCACACCGCTCTCGGGTAGCAAAAACGTTAGTAATTATAGGGAATTTGGATATTTTTCCCTTAAGATTTAAGGGTTTGGCAAAATAAACCAATGGGCATTTCCCAATCGTCTCCAAATACTGGAGGATAGCTGTTACCTCGAAAGTAGCAGGGTTGACTTCATCTTCTATCACTAATACTTCCTGAGAATGTTGTTCTTTAAGTGAATCCAGGTAGTCCTTCATTGTCAGCACATCGCACCTCCCTGGTTATTTATTATATGTAAGTCCCATTATGGTAGTTATGTATCTTTTTTGCAGTCATTGCCAAAGTATACACGACAATGCTACAGGGGAAAGGCTTAATACAAAAATTTTCTTTGATGCTATCATAATCGCTTTAGTTCAAAAACGTCCCTTGTTCGGCAGTAAAACCCTCCACCAAAGTGGCAAATAGCCTTAATCTCGAACTTGCTGACCTTACCCTCGGAGTATAGATCATCCTTGATGTGAACCAGAAGTACCTCACCAAAGACTACGTTGCGGATGTCAGGCACTTCTCCAAACTGAAGGATTTGCATCATTTTGCACTCAAGGCTAATCGGGCTTTCCTTAACCCTGGGACTTTTTACCCTATCGCTGGCAATCGCCGTGAGCCCAGCCACTTGAAACTCGTCAACGTCGTTGGGAAGCTCGGTTGCTGTTTTATTCATCGGCTCTGCTAGGGCCTCGTCAACAATGCTTATAACAAAATCCCCGCTAAACTCGATGTTTTGAAGGGTGTCCTTCTTTTGACCTTGTCTAGAAGAAATCCCAACGTAAATAATAGATGGCTTATAGCATATTATACCCACAGAGCTGAAAGGCGCGACATTAAGCACATCATCTGGACCTATGGTGGACACCAGCGTAACGAGGCGTGGAGAAAGTACTTCAGTCAATAGGGTATGCGAATCCGCCATGCTCAGTTTAGCAAGTTCAATATCCATAGCCTGCGCTACCTACTTTTTCTTGTTTCTAATTGTTGCCATATTAGGGATAAGCCTACCAAGATATGTCCAATACTCGACACTATTGGTTAGTATAAGTCTTCCATCTATGGCCAGAACCTGTAGCCTCAATTCGATGGTTTAGGGATGGCTGCTATTTCGAAAGAAACGGAGTTTGCTTGATTTTCTTTCATAAATTCCTAAGGATGCAGCCCCTTGAGGGAATCCAGGTAATTCCTCGTTGTTATCAGTGTCCCACCTCCTTTAAGATACCTTAATCTCTGCTATGGAAGTTCCCTGTCTCTTTTGCAGCCATTGCCAAAGCAAGGATGCTGCTACCAGAATCAGTCCAATAGCCACTGTTTGATATCTTGGCAAAATCATCGATATAGCACCTACTATCAACATGAATCTTTGAACCCAATTCAAACGCTTTAGGCAGTAACCCGCTATACCGCAGCCTATTGCGATAGCTGCACCGGTAGCAATTATGCCTGTCATAATGACTTGACCGGCTGACCCCTTTAAGAGTAAGGCTGGGTGGAGAACAAATGCAAATGGTATTAGAAAGACACCTATACCCAGCCGCACTGCCTTCCACCCGGTTTCCCATACCCCAGCCCCACTAATTCCACAAGCAACATATACAGCAATGCATACTGGGGGGGTGAAAAATGATGCCAACCCCCAATAAATGACAAAAAGGTGAGCAGCAATGCCGGAAACGCCAACTTTCATTAAGGCTGGGGCCGTTAGAATTGCCACAGTTATATAGCAAGGTATCGAATCCAAACCCATGCCCAACATAAAGCTTGCTAACCCCACCATAGCTAGCAGCAAGGTCAAATTTTCTCCACTCATGTCTATGAGAAAGCCTGAGATCTTCACCCCCAAGCCACTAAGGGTTAAGGCTCCAATAACCATTCCAACTGCAGCGGTTACTGCACCCACTGTAAGCCAGGTTTCCGCCCCCGCAACTACACTGGTGTATATCCTTGCAAGATTTAACCTGTTTTCTTTATCAGTGCTCAAAAAGCTGCTCGCGATAAGGATAGGTATTGAGAAAAGCACAGACTGTTCCGGGTCATATTTAAGCACCAGCAGGAACACGATCAGTGCAGCAAGGGGGACAACATAAATCCACCCATGTTTTAGGAGCTGACTAAAGGGGATAACCTCGGTGCGGGCGATCACGGGCCTATTCATTTCAAGGGCTTCAAAGTGAATTGTGCTAAAAACTATTATGTAGTACAAAATAGCAGGAAGGGCAGCCATAAAGGCCACAGAGCTATACGGTATCTCTAGCCACTCCGCCATTATGAAGATAATGGCTCCCATGACAGGAGGCATAAACTGTCCCCCTGTGCTGGCAACTGCTTCTATGGCTCCAGCAAGGGATGGTTTGTAACCTGTGCGTATCATCATGGGGATTGTAATAGCCCCGGTAGATGCGGTGTTGGCACTGGGTGAGCCTGATATCATTCCAAAAAAAGCACTTGCCATTACCGCCACCTTTGCCATCCCCCCCCGCGTCGAGCCTAGCAGCCAGGCTGCCAAATTTAGAAACCACGTCCCCCCTCCAGCAGCTTGGAATAACCTCCCAAAAACGATAAAGCTGATCAGGATTGTGCAGGCAACCTTGAAAGGAACTCCAAAAATACCATGCGTCCCCATGTAAAAGCTATATCCCAACCTGCTGAAATCATAGCCAACTCCGTGCAGCAGGCCAGGTAAGTGGTCCTGAAAGCGAACGATTGATAGCAGGACGACTATTAGAGCAGGCATTGCCCAGGCAGTGCGGCGATATACCATGGTGATGAGTGCTACTGCAAGGGAGAAAGCAAGGGCAATGCCTTTTGCATCCAAGAAACCGTAAGCCTCGTAGTCAAGGGCCTCATTATAGAAAAATGCGATAAAGATCGCGCCGGGGAGCCCGAGGCCTAAGGGTAATGCATCTATCCATCGCGTCGCTTTTCCCCGTGGAGCTTCTGTGAGTAGATGTAACAGTAGGGTGAAAAGAAGGCCACCTGCCAAAAGTTGGGGCGTTGCCAGGTATGCCCCAAAGTAGAACGGGAGCTTAAGAATAACCACCACACAATAAACAAAAAACGCTATGGATATTATTTCCCTTAATTGCTTAGTTTTCATAACCTCTTTGGAAGGCTAAGTTGGGATACCTGCTCCCTTGCCGCAAAAAAATAGACTTACCGGCTCAACTCAATTTTTGCAAACCGGGATTCCGATTGCCCGAAATGCCCTCCGTTAGCAGTTATTAATCTCAAATCTATTTCTTCTCTAAAAGATCCCGCTGCCTCTTCTCATATTCAGATGTCCAGGCCCCGATTTGCCTGAAATATTTTACCGCGCCAGGGTGGAAGGGTATGTGGAACTTCGTCAGGCTGTTCTTCAGCGTCCAATGCCTTGCTGCCTTATGAACGAGTTTGAGATCATCGTGATGTTCAAACAGAGCTTTAACTATTTGATATACACCTTCTTCCGGAAAATCCTCAGCCACAACAAGACTGGCACTTAAAGACGGAGCGAGAAAACCCTTGTCCTGACCTCTATAAGTGCCCGCAGGTATCACCTCGCTATGGAAGGCCGGACCTAATTCTTCCAGTATCTCTTTCAGCTTATTAGCAGGAATATCTATAAATCTTGCGTCGATTCGTTCAAATAGTTTCATAAGGGTTGCTGAGGGAACTCCACCAGGGATTACAGCTGCATCTATAGTTCCGGTGATCAGACCGTCTATGGCCTCTCCTGTCTTGGCAGTGGCAATATAGGTAACATCTTTCTTGCTGATTCCGTAGACCTTAAGCATGGCATCTGCCACCAACTCTAGCTCTGCCAAAGCCCTGCGTTTGGCCACCAACTTCTTGCCCCTGAGGTCAGAAACTACCTCTATCCCTGAAGCAACTCGTGCCACCGTCTGGCGCAGGCTTGGTTGCCCTAGGGCCAAGAGGCGTATAGGAATTTTACCCTCAGCAGCGAATTGCTTTACACCACGAAAAGCGTTATCGGAACTGAAAGAGTTAGTCATGGCTAGGTGGACCTTGCCCATTTTAATTGCCCTCATATTGGCATCTGATCCACCAACGGCTTCTGCTGTAGCGCTCATTGCTGAGTGCTTAGAGATAATATCGGCCATGCCGACAGCAATAACGTAAAAGGCGCTTCCTATTGAAGAGGTTCCCAAAGCCACAGCCTTGGGCAAGGCCGGCTCAGCCGAGGAAGGCCTTGGGACGGCTCCAGCGAGAATTAAAGAAATGACGAATGTAACTATTATTATGCTTGCTGTTTTTCTCATTTGTTAACCTCCTTTTTTAATTCTGATCTGTTAGCTGAGTCACTTTCTATTCTTACAGACAACTATCACCCCCTTTCCGTGTTAAGGCTACTGCCCGTTCAAACCTTTGCGCGGTCACCGATCCCCGACACCATAATCTTCTCTCAACACTGCCCATGTAAATTTGGAGAGACAGGAACTCACCATCGCGGCACAACATTTTTCGTAGAATTCCTCTTGGGTCGATATCTAGACAGACTATACCAAATCTTTTATTGACATCATCTACTCAAGGTATCCTCTCTTTTGTCGACAAACCTCTTTGATTTGTAGTCTGAGCGGGGGATGGTGCCGCGAGGGACCACCTCGACCTCTATTCGAATCTCAAAACGCTGCCTGAGATCTTCTCTGATCGCGTTTGCCACCTCTTCGCCATTACGACCCTCTCCAAGCTCTATCATCACCTTTAATTCTCTCACACTCTCTCTGGTGTAAACCACCACCTGGTATTCCTCTCCAATCCCAATATGGGTCTCCACTATTTCCCCAACCTGCAAGGGGAAGATATTCATCCCCCGTATAGTTATCATATCATCACTTCTCCCCAGCACTCCACCGTCCAGCATCCTAAAGGTGCGGCCACATACACAGGTACCTTTTTTGAACCTGACCAGATCCTGCGTGCGAAAGCGAATACCAGGAGAACAGGATCGCCCCAGGTTGGTGAGGGCCATTTCTCCTACCTCTCCCTCAGGCACAGGGTCGCCAGTAGTGGGATTTATTAGCTCTATAATGAATTCACTTTCATTGACGTGGATGGCCCGTTTCTGAGATTGACAGTGAATAGCATAGGCACCAACTTCGGTGAGGCCAGGATAATCATATGGGATGGCTCCCCAAGCCTCCTCGACCTTATTCCGTATAGAAGGAACCAAAGCCCCCGGCTCCCCTGCTTGTATCATTATTCTGACATGAGATTCCCTCAGGTCTATTCCGTTTTCCTTGGCCACCTCTGCCATGCGCAAGGCATAGGTCGGAGTGCAGCAGATAACGGTCACTGGATTGTCAAGTATGTTTCTTATCCTCTGCAGTGTGTCCCATCCTCCCCCGGCAATGGCTAAGGCTCCTACTTGCCAAACCCCTTCAAAAAGACCCCAGAAGGCCACATGGGGCCCGAAGGCAAAGGGAAAGAAGACAATATCCGAAGGCCTTGTGCCTGCTCCCCAGAGAGACATCGCTGCACATCTCCCCCGCCATTGCCAGCTCTCCCGTGTGTCAAGCCACTTGAGGGGCCTTCCCGTGGTACCCGTGGTCTGATGATAACGGACGTAGTTCTCCAGCGGCTCTGAAAGATTGGTTCCAAAGGGAGGGCTTTCCTCTTGATCGTTCTGAAACTCCGTCTTGTAAGAAAAGGGGAGTTTCCTCATATCCTCAAGGCCTTTGATCTCCTCAAGCTCTACCCCATGGCCCTGAAACTTGCGTTGGTAGAAGTGATTGCTCTTGTATACCACCTCGAGAACCTTTTTCAGCTTCTGAAACTGAATCTCCCGAAGCCTCTCCAGGGGTGCCGTTTCAACTTCGGGATCGAAATATGGCATCACTGTCTCCCTCACTTAATAGCTTCCCTCCTGTAATCTTTCGATTATATTAGCCACCTCATTCTTGTCAACGCCCGCTTTGCCATGAGCCAGCTCCGCCCTCACACAGAGTGGTTAACGCTATTCGCACTTTCTCCTGCCCCAGCCAGGCTTGGCATGTTAGCCCTCCACTCGATAAGGAGCAATGTTATGACAACAGCCGCCCCCACCCCCCTCAGTATCCAGAGGGGAGACAGCAACCCTATGGCTCCGCCAATAAATAGAATCCTTTTAAACCAATTGAGGTTACAAAACAGGTAACCCTCAACGCCTACTGATAATGCCATTACTCCCAGTATAGCCAGGATAATGATTGGGAGTATTTCCGTCGGCGAGCCTTTAAGCAAAAGGGCAGGTGTCAGGGCAAAGGCAAAGGGGACAAGGTAAGCAACTATCCCCAATCGCATTGCCTGCAAGGCAGTTCGTATGGGCGCTGAACCAGCTATTGAAGCAGCGGCGTAAACCGCTACACATATCGGTGGGGTTAGAAAGGACAACACGGCAAAGTAGAAAACAAACATGTGAGCAACGATCGGAACCATCCCTGCCTGAATAAGGGCTGGAGCCAGCAGGATAACTACTATAATGTAAGCAGCCGTTACCGTCATGCCCATACCTAAGACGATAGCGGCCCCTGCTGCTACTAGCAAGAGCAAAAGGAGATTCCCTTCCCCTAATTCCAAAAGGCACTGAGTGAATGAGTTGCCAAGCCCGGTCAGAAATACCACCCCTATGATTAATCCTGCCACACCAGCAATAACGAGTATATCCAGCATTCCTTCTCCCGTTTCTTCGAAAATGGCCAATAGTCTCCTTCGGCTTATACGTGAGGCTTCCTTGAACATCGCTACTATAAATACAGAACCACTAGCATATAAGCCTGTCATGTCGGGATCAAGGAAGAGTATGAACAAAGTATAGATAATAACTAGCACCGGGATAATAAATATCCAGCCATCCATTATGACTCTCTTAAAGGAGGGGAGTTCATCAGAAGGCAAACCCTTAATGCCTCTCTTAGCTGCCTCCAAATCGACTTGCATAAATACTCCAAGATAGTAAAGGATAGCGGGCACTATTGCCGCCAGCACCACTGCTACATAACGGATACCCAGAAAGGTAGCCATAATAAATGCCGCCGCCCCCATCACCGGAGGCATAATTTGGCCTCCGCTAGAGGCTGTAGCTTCTACTGCACCGGCAAAATGGGGACTGTAACCGCTTCGCTTAATCAATGGAATGGTAACTACCCCAGTGGTTACCACATTCGCCACCGCACTACCGGACAATGTTGCGAAACCGGAACTGGCTACCACTGCTACCTTGGCAGATCCCCCTCTATATTTGCCCATCAATGACATAGCGGCATCGCCAATAAATTTGCCCCCGCCAGTAATGAAAAGTGCCCTACCGAAAAAGATAAAGGCCAGAACAATAGTACCGGTAACCCTGAAAGGAATACCAAGCAGGGATTCAGAATCTATATAAAGATGAGTTACTATTCGCTCCCAAGGTATACCCTTGATATATAAGGCTCCAGGGACTACATAACCGAAACGGGCATAAAGGAAGAATGTCACTGTTATTATTACCAGCGCCCAGCCGAAGAGACGTCGGCAGCTCTCAAGAACGAGCAAAATGGCAGTTACACCTAGCACTACCCTCTCAGGCGTTATGAAACCTAAGGTCAGCTGTAAATCAGGGTAAAAAGCGGCAAGGTAAAGCCCGATAACTAGGCCAGCGGCGGACAACACTGCATCATACCATGGCAATCTGTCTCTGGGGCCTCGTTTGCTCGCCGGGGCAATAAGGGGGATTACGGCCAGGACTATAGCGAGCAACACGGCCAAATATTGTTGGACCCAGACGCCTATTCCGAAGAACAGGAAGACATCAACAATTCCTATAGCCCCAACAATAGGGATGAAAACGAGCAAAACCCTTTCGATTACCCCTGTTGCCCCTCTATGTCTCCTAAATCGGGATTGTGGTGTTGGTTCCATCGCCATTCCCTTAGCTCCTCATTTCGCTTAAAGCCTGCCACAACATAAAGGCGGGCGGCTTATAGAGCCTAGCCCGCCTTGTTCGTCTTGGTGAGGAAGTTTTGGAGTGCCTCTTACTTCTTCTTCGCCAGCAGTTCTCCCTGCCTTGCCTCCAGCGCTTTTGTCCAGAGCCCTTTTTCTTTAAGGAAACTAACAGCCGCCGGATGATAAGGGATGGTCAAATGCTTGGAGGCATAACCTTCCCGGGACCATTCTTTAAACTTCTTGTGGTAAGAAGGAAGCTCGTTGTTAAAATCCCACATAGCCTTGAGTATTTCTCGTACTGCCTCATCGGGAAAATCCTTGCGAACCGCAACATAGATTTCATAGCGCAGGAGCCAGCTATCTTCATCCACCCCGGTGTATTTCCCAGCCTTGATCAGATTGAACAACCCGTCCGGATATGCTTCCAGCGCCCTGGCCTTGGCTTCAGGCGAGGGGTCAAGGGATATAAAGCGAGCGCCTTTTTTAGCGGCTAATTCCTCCACCGCTGGCATCCCGGTTGTTGCTGTTCCTGCGGCATCTGATCTGCCCTCCAAGACCGCTTTTACGCTAGCTGCGGGAGCAGGCACCGGCACCATCTTGACGTCGTCCCACGTCAAGTCACCATTGGCCAAAACAGCAGTTGTTTGGAGTTGACAGGCAGGGGCTTTAGCAAAACCGGCGGCGATGCTTAAACCCTTCAGGTCTGATGGTTTCCTCACCGGTAAATCGCCACGCACAACTATGCTTACGTCGTTGCATATTCCAGTAAGCAAAAGGCGTATCGGGAAACCCTTACCCTTTGACAGCTTTTCATAGCTTTCCGAGCCAGAATAACCCCACCGCGCGTCTGTGGAGTTCAGCACTCCCAGATCCATTTCACCAGTCGCCATTCTGGGCATCCAAGAGCTAATGCCTACCGGCATAACCTTTGCCTTAATTGGAGTATGTTTACTGATTATTGCCCCTACTGAATTACCAACCACATTGAAGAAACTTCCGACCGCGTGGGTACCGATATTAGCTATCTTGGGCTGAGCGGCTGTTGCTGTGGGTACGACTGTGAGGCCAACTATACCCAGAACTACCAATAAACTCATAATTCTTTTCATTTTTCTCCCTCCTTTTTCCTTTTTGCTTGATCAAAAAATGAAGCTATTCTCCAACCGTTTACATGTATCACCTCCTTTCTGGGCTGTTTTCGCTTTCCCTTACTCTATTTTCAACTAACTGAGGGTCTCATCGTGCGGGCGCCCGGGCAAGGTCTCATCGAGCTCTGCCAAAATTTTAATAGCCCAAGGCTTGGGATGGAGGACACCGGTCCAGGATCTAATCCGTAGAACATCCCCCTCCGGCAATTTTTCCGGGGAACTGGCAACCACGGCCTTTACAATTTTGCAGTCGTATTTGCGGGGTCCAGGCGCCAAATCCCTGATAGCCAGGGCAATTTCTTTGCCCTCCGTTAACTCACTGAGGTCTTTTACAAAAGCCATAAACTCCTTCTTCATTTCTTCACCGCCTCCTAGTTTCAGGTTGACAAGCCCTGACATATGAAGCCACAATCGCGCACTCAGTCGAAACCTACATTATGGGTCTCCGGCCATTTGTGGGGAGTGCATTTTCAGCCTACGTCTCCCCTGTCAAGGCATTCCACATATCTTACATGATGCTACTCCAGCTTTGATTCGAAAATACGCAACTCGGCAGGAGAAAAATCGAATCCGAATTTACCCCACCTATCCCTTACCCTTCGATACGTAGATTCACGAAGGAGCGTCCTTTTGGAGAAGTCATGCAGGTGTTTATGTTCCATGCAGGCATTGATCAAGGCCTTGGAACCGTAAGGCCTTTCCTCCGGGGGATTTTTTGTGGGATCGAGATACGTGGACCAGGTATTTCTCAGGATATCTATGTCATCAGGGGGGTTACATCTGGTGCACATGGCCCATAAGACCTGCTCCAAATCTGTAGGGTCCACATCCTCATCCACTACAATGATCCATTTGGAGTTATAAGCGCCCCCGGGGCACTGTGCCGCCAGGCTTGCAACCTGAGAAGCATGGCCGGCGTGCTTCTGCTCTATGGAGACTACTATCATCCCGAATCCACCAGCCGCCGCCGGTACAGAATATACCCCTCTGATGCCAGGGATGCCGAGCCGATCAAGATCGTCCCAGATGCGGGCTGAGCGTGCGATACCGAAAAACAGATTCTGTTCACATGATGGGTGATCGGCCATCAGTGCTGACGTCAGGATTGGGTTGTTTCGATAGTGGATGCATTTTACCTCGATAAAAGGAGTTGGTCCCCCTGGCCGACCGTAATAACCCTGGAACTCTCCAAAGGGGCCTTCGTCCTTCAGCCTGTCTGGATAGCTTATTCCCTCCACGACTATCTCGGCGTCAGCTGGAATCAAGAGATCTGTAACCTCGCCTTTGACCACCCTTACGGGTTCCCCCTTTATGCCTCCTGCATGGTCATATTCCGATACATTTCTGGGAAACCCCATGGACCCTGCTATTAAGAGAACAGGGTCAATTCCATACGCAGCTGCTACCTCACAAGGCTCTCCCATTTTCCACCATTTTTCCCGGTGAAGGAGCGCGTCTTTCCCCGGTGATACATAAAAACCAACTTCATTTTTGGAAAGGACCATTTGACGGTATGTCCCAAGATTGAAATGGCCATCTTCGGGGTCTTTGGTTATTATGACATCTCCAGTGCCGATGTATCTTCCGCCATCTAGCGGCCACATCTTAGGCGCGGGAAAAAGGTACAGATCTACATCATCTCCCATGACAATGTTTTCATTTACAGGCGCTTCCTTCTCATCCACAATCTG
>CP070673.1:3095755-3099367 GCA_020351915.1 Deltaproteobacteria bacterium | reverse complement strand
CAGTATTTTTCTGATAAGTGGAAAGGTATCTTCGGCCCTGAATCCCCTCTCTGACAACTCACAGATGTTTTTGCCTTTTAAATCAGAAAGTCTATGCATTAGACTCACCATCTGATAGGTTGTCTTTCCAAGAGGCCAAATTACTTCGTATACCGCATCTTTCAAAGTCAATCCCTTTCTTGCAAATTATTCCTTTTTATTAAAGCAACTAAAGATCACCTGGGGGATGGATTCCAAGCTTCTCACCAACACAACGCAGGTTCGATGCGGTTTTTTTAGGAATAGGTATGCCGCTCCGAAAGCGATCATCAAAAGTCCTCTCCTCAAGTTCGCCGGGGACAAGTATTTCATCGAAACCACCTGCCCTCGGCAATGATTTCAGACCGTCGATCAACTGATCAATATGCTCTTTGTACCTATTCACATCGGTGAAATTACCGATATCTATGGCAATCAGAGTGCTGTTCTGTATATGTCGGCGAATCAGTTCAGGGTTTCCAATTACACTCTCAAGGCCAAAGGGTTTTTCCTTGCCCTGCAATACGGTTTCCAGTTTTGGAAAGTCAACCATTATACTTGTAAGACACTCGAGCATAATTGATAGTCCGGAGCCTTTGGGACCACCGATAGGCTTAAGAATGGCAGCTTTCCATGGATCAGTGGTACTATTACCATCTTTATCAAGTGCCCAATCCTCTGGTATTTTAACTCCTCTGTCTTTGGCAACATGAAGTTTTGAAACAGCCGCGACACTAGTCGCCATATCGAGGATCAAGGGACGATGCCGGTTTGCAGGTACGGCCATTGCTATCGGATTGTTAGCAATGCCGGGAAATTTTGACCCATAGGGTGCCGTCGTGGTTTGACCGCATGACCAGGCGATTCCGGCCATATCTTTCTTCGCCGCCATTAAAGGGTAGTAGCCAATAGCGCCCTGATGATTTGTCTTCCGAATATATGCCCAGCCAATGCCAACGGATCTTGCTTTCTCCATGACAAGTCTCATTGCAAAGGTCGTTACCACTGGGCCAAAAGCATGATCGGCATCAATCAGTGCAGAGGCAGGTGTTTCCTTCTCTATCGCTATGTTGGGTTTCAGTTTCATATGACCTATGTCTACAGCCTCAACATACCATGGAATCAATTGGACACCATGTGAATCAACACCACGCAAGCTGGCCCATATGAGAACGGATGCTGTGGTCTCCGCATCATCAGATCCCATGCCCATTCGAACAAATATTTCTTTGACATACTGCTTGAGAGGTTCCCAACCGACGATACTGACCGATTTTCTATTCATAACTCATCCCGTTGGTCCGATGAATAGTCCCCTTTTCATTTTTGGCTTTGTCCTATCAGCCGTTCTCTAGTGCTTCCGTCCTACTCATCAGCATTCACCCCCGTATGGGTGGGGCAAAAACATTAAAACCAAAGGCTCGTTGACTGCTGATCATTGACTATCGAAGATTTCATTCGGAAATTAGTTGTTTCCCGATGGATAATAACTCGGTATTTAGAGTGCAACGGCACTTGCGCTCCTCTAATGTATCATCTTCGATGGCAACCATGTGACCAGTCTCGGGAACAGTCCCACAATTAATAAAGCCAAGACTAATATAACGGCAAAGGGTATGACCGCTCTCATTATTGTCCCGATCTTTTCTCCTAAAGCTGCCTGTAAGGCATACAAAACAATTCCAACGGGTGGGGATATTTGAGCAATCTCAATATTAATAACGAAAAGCACCCCGAACCATAAGGGGTCGTATCCGAGACTGACAATAAGAGGAATGATCATTGGCGTTAACACCATCATCAGTGCACCGCTTTCAAAAATCATCCCCAGGAATATAATAACCATATTGATCAGCACGATGATTGCCCAGGGAGGCAGTCCGGATTTCATTGCAAAGGAAATGATATTTTCAGGCAGTTCTACACGGGCCGCCAGCAGCGTCAACATGTGGGCGGATACGAAGATCATGAGCAGGGATGCGCAAACGGCTCTCGAACTTCGCAGGGCTTCCCAGATATTCGATAAATTAATTTCACCATACCCCACTCCAAATATGAGAGCCCAGAATACAAGTACGGAGGCAGCCTCGGTCGGTGTTGCTATCCCGGAATAGATGCTCCCTAAAAGGAAAACAGGTATGGTCAAAGCTGGAAGAGATTTTATCAGGGTGTGCAATTTTTCCTGGCTGCTGAATTTTTTGTGAGATCTATATCGTGGATTTTTCGAGCATCTGATGAGTACATAAACAGAAAGCATTGCCGCTATCAGTATCCCGGGAAATACCCCCCCATAAAAAGCTTGCCCACGGAAACCGATGTCAGGGAAGCATAGACTATCATCGCAATACTAGTGTACCGTCTCTGAAATACATTGACAAAGTCTTTTGATTTTTTCCAGGATCGAATCGGCTGTTGCGGTCCAAATGAACGGTTGAGTTTCTTTGTTGTAATGTTTTACGAATAGATCGATTTTTGAAACGAGGTCTTTGACACTTCTGAAGGTCCCTCGCCTTATGGCTTTTTGAGTAATGATGTTGAACCAGATCTCGACCTGATTGAGCCAGGAGGCATACGTGGGTGTATAGTGTATCTGATAGCGGCAATGGGCTGCGAGCCACCGCTTGACCGTGGCATGCTTATGGGTCGCGTAGTTATCCACTACCAAATGGATGTCGAGATCCTCAGGGACGTTTTTGTCGATCTGTTTGAGAAATTGGAGATATTCTTGATGGCGATGGCGGCCTTTACAGCAGGTGAACACCTTTCCGGTAGCGATGTCCAATGCGGCAAACAACGTGGTAGTGCCATGGCGGATATAGTCGTGAGTGACTCCTTCCACATAGCCGAGGCCCATAGGCAACAGCGGTTGCGTACGATCCAGGGCCTGAACTTGGCTCTTCTCATCCACGCACAACACCATGGCCTTATCAGGAGGATTGAGATATAAGCCGACGATATCGCGTACTTTCTCTACAAAGAACGGGTCGGTAGAGAGCTTAAAGTGGCGCTGGCGATGGGGCTGAAGACTAAAGGCTTTCCAGACGCGATGAACCGTGGGTCGAGACAATTCGGTTTCTTGTGCCATGGAGCGAATCGTCCAGTGTGTGGCATCTTTCGGTTTTGTTTCGAGGGTTGTGCGGATCAGGGTGGCCACCTGTTCATCTGAAATAGATCGAGGCCTGCCCGGCCGCAGCTCGTCGTGAAGGCCTGAGAGCCCCTGCTGGATATAGCGGTGACGCCATTTACAGACGCTCTGAGCACTGATACCGAGTCTTTCAGAGATCTCACGATTTGGAGCTCCTTCAGCCGCAAGTAACAAGATCTGGGCTCTGGTGACCAAACCATGCGGCATTGAACGTGAGCGAACCATCGATGTCAGTTGTTCATGTTCTTGGTCGGAAAGCATAATTGGTATTTTTGGTCGTCCAGTTCTCATGGGCTTCCTCCTTATGATATAGGCTAAGCCCATGATACAATGAACTTACAAATTATTCAAGTTATTTTTGAGACAAAATACTAGAACGGCTCATAATATTATTTCAAAAAATGAGACCTTTGCACAACTTGCCAAAAATTGTCAAAATTAATCCTGTG
>CP070673.1:3092813-3095655 GCA_020351915.1 Deltaproteobacteria bacterium | reverse complement strand
GCAGGCAAACCGGTTTCGAAAAAACCTCCTGGAATGGGATGGAGACCCCGGTCAGATTCCAACCCTGGACAAGACCTTTATATGGGTAGATACCTTTGCACGGTGGAAAATCGTTGACCCCCTGAAGTTTTTTGAGACGGTCAACAACGAAACCGCCGCCCTCGGCAGGCTGGATGACATCATAGATCCTGCGGTTCGTAACTTTGTTACCTCCTACCCTCTGATTGAAACCGTGCGCATGACCAACAGAGAACTGGATATCCGTGAAGCAGGTATAGATGAGATGCAGGAGATAAGTCCGCTGGGTGAAGTCAAAACAGGGAGGGCCAAAATCACCAAGGGCATCATGGAACAGGCGCAGCCAAAGGTAGCCGAATTCGGCATACAACTGGTGGATGTTAAGATAAAGCGACTAAATTATGTTGAAGAGGTGCAAAAATCGGTGTACCAAAGGATGATTGCAGAGCGGAAGCAGATAGCTGAGAAGTTCCGATCTGAGGGAAAAGGAGAGGCACGGAAGATAGAAGGTGATCAGGAAAGGGACATGAAAAAGATCACATCCGAGGCATACAGAAAGGCCCAGGAGATAAAGGGGAAGGCAGATGCCGAGGCCACCAGGATATATGCCGAGGCCTATGGGCGAGATGCCGATTTTTACTCCTTTGTTAAGACACTTGATATCTATAAAGAGACTCTGGATAAAGACAGCACACTGGTGCTTTCAACCGACTCGGAATTTTTTAAGTATATGAAAGGGTACATGGGGGAGAGATAAAATAGGGGCTTCGCCCCAATTGGGGTATTGGCCCGCCCTGGCACGACTTGCCTGGAATAAACTGCTATTGATGTAATACTTTGGAAGCGCCGCCTGCTGAACTCCAGTCATGAAACCCAGGTCTGGGCCAGGGATCAATGGAGTACTGGAGTGATGGGTTTAGTTGTAGAGATCTTGAGATACTAGATTAGGGCTGTAAAATGGTCAGAACAGAGATATCACTTTTTTTGAAGAATATTCCGGGGGAGTTGGGTAAGCTCTCCAAAACATTGTCTCAGGCAGGAATCAATATCGACGCCCTCACTATTCAGGATGCATCACAATATGTGCAGGAACTTTTCAGGGCCAGAGGAAAATCGCTGAAAAGGATTGCCCCTGCTGCGAGTTATGGATCAATGAGGAAGAATTCAGCAGAATTTGCCCTGATCAGGCTATTGGTGGATCAGACTGATAAGGCAGTTGATCTCTTGGCTAAGGGTGACTACATCTTTGACGTAATGCCGGTGATTGCCCTCACTATTGATAACAAACCCGGCACCCTTGCCAAAATGGCGGAAACATTTGGTAAGAAAGAGATAAATATCAACTATGTTTACGGCTCTGCTTTACCAGGCGGGGAAAAATCCCTCTTTATATTCTCTGCAGAAGACATTGAAGAGGCTGCCAAACTATTTCCTGAATCCTAAAAAGCAATCGGGTTCGTTGAGTTTGTTGGGTTTATTGTGTTTTAGAGTCGCGCGATGAACAGCCCATGCTCACATCGCACATCCCCTATCACGCATCACTACTCGGGTTAACCTTTAGATCAACTATCATTAGCTGAATCGACTCTATTCCCTGCCAGGTGTTGGTTCCTACCTGAAAGAGTATGTCCACTGACTTCCCCCCGAGAGGATGGAAGGCACCCTTTCCAAATGCTATGCAATCAAACGTAATCCCCTTTTCCTTTATTCTCAGTTTCAGGTGATCGTTTCCCACCACCTTGGAGAACACAACCTCTAGTGGACCAGCCCAAAAAACAGGTTGAGGATTATTCTCACCAAAAGGCGGTAACATCTCCAGCTCCCTGAGAAGCTGTGGATTAATGGATTCCAGGCCTAACTGAGCATCGATTTCTATTTTGGGGACCATATCCTTTGGATCTATTCTTTTTCTGGCAAGCTCCTCGAACCTTTTACAGAATTCTCTGAGGTTTTTAGTTTCAATGCTAATTCCGGCTGCGTGGCCATGACCCCCGAATTGCTTCAAAAGGTCACTCAGATCAAAAAGGGCCTGATACAGATCAAAACCATCTATGCTTCTCCCCGATCCTCTCAGGAGTTCACCTTCAGCTTCGAGGATCAAGGTGGGACGATAGTGCTCCTCCACAATTTTGGAGGCCACGATGCCAACTACTCCCCGATGCCACGATGGGTCAGACAGGACAATTGTTCCTTGTTTTTCCAAATCATCGCTCCTAGTAATCCTTTCCCGAACCTCAGAGAGCATTCTGTTTTCAATGGCCTGGCGTTGCGTGTTCAGGGAGTCCATCTGATTGGCAATTTCAGCGGCTTCTTTTTCATTATCCGTTGTCAGTAGCTGAACTGCCCTTGTTACTGATCCCAAACGCCCCATGGCATTAAGCCTTGGGGCCAGTTTAAAGGCAATATCATACGTTGTTATTTCCCGATCCTTGTTTATGCCTGAAACCCGTAATAATTCCTTGATTCCAGGCCTCTGGCTCTCTCTCAATATGGAGAGGCCGTTTTTCACCAGGATCCTGTTTTCCTCGAGCAAAGGAACTATGTCAGCCACGGTACCAAGTGCAACAAGGTCAAGATAGGACCGTAAATCAGGTTCACCCTTGCTCCTAAAGTAGCCGCTCTCTCTCAAGTCTGCCCGTATAGCTATGGCCAGGTAAAAGGCGAGACCAACCCCGGAGAGTCCCTGAAAAGGGAAAGGACAATCAGGCCGAAATGGATTAATCGTGGGGCAGCGTGGTTCAAAATGGGCTGGAAGTTGATGGTGGTCTGTAACCACGACTTCCAGCCCAAGGCTTTTAACCAAGTCTATTTCAGATGGGGAACT
>CP070673.1:3086717-3092713 GCA_020351915.1 Deltaproteobacteria bacterium | reverse complement strand
TGAGTTCCTGCATCTTGAGAATCCTGGCCTGGGTGTCAAGCACGCCCCCAGGGACCACCTCACAGCCAAGCTTTTCCGCTGCGTAATGGCCGGCCCAAAAGGCGATAAAGATATTGTAGCCAAAGGGGATAAAGACCCTGTCGGTGTCCCGATAGCCCTGAGCGTAGAGGATGTAGCACCACGACTCTGAAAACCACTCCCAATCTTGCCAAGTGTCGGCCTGATACACCGGGATGCCGGTGGTTCCGCTGGTCTGTCTAAAAACAGTTACCTGCTCGAGGGGCACGCTCAGCATATCCCCGTACGGAAACGGCTCACGTTGCTGTACCTCTCGCATCATATCTTTTTCGATTTTGGGTACCTTCCGAATGTCCTCTAGGGCCCTAATGTCTCCCGGCTCAAGCCCTGCATCCTGGTATAGCCTGCGGTAAAAAGGAGAATTGTTGTAGGCCCACTCAAGGATGCGACGGAATTTCTTCAACTGGAGGGCCTGGATCTTTTCTTGTGGCAGGGTTTCAAGGATGGGATTCCAGTAGAGACCGCGGTCTTTGAGCATGTGAGAAAACCTCCTTTTCTGTTCAGGACAGGGCTCCGCGCGTCATAATAGAAACGTAATTACAATTTAGCTATAGTGTCATTGCGTTTCGCTGTCAAGTGATTATCCCTTCACGAGGCTCTCGAAGGATGAATCTCGAGGGATTTTGCTTCGATTGGGCGTTTAATGAGAATAGGCCTCGTATGTCGGAGATACGGATTCCTTGCAATTCATTCTCCTTGACAGACTGTAAAATCCTGCGCGGAGCGCTGGATCTGTAAAGACCTGCTTTAAGACGATGCAAAGGTGTTGCAGATAGTATACCGTATTAAGAAACATTCCTTTGAGGGGATTTCTCAGCCTCTCAGTTGCCTTAAAATCCAGAGCGTGGTTTTTGAGAGCCTATTTCGCTCTGGAAGTATACTCTAAAGGCTTTAACTGCAGGCGAAGATCGTGATCTATGGATCCATCTCTGTGCTAGCGCAAGCCTGCAATGAATCGGCCCGGCACCGAAGCCACATGTTTGAGCTTGACAAAATCGCTCGATTATAAATATCTGGGTATTATAACACATCAAACCTACTACAAGAAGGAGGGCTGGGGATGGGCATAGTCACAACATATCGGCGGGCCTTCAATGCCAAGAAATTGGACCCTTATCCTATCGAGATCCTCAAAAGGGTGGATCGTCCGACCACCGTTGTTAAAGAGGATGAGGTGCCAAGATTGGACGAGCGAGAAAGCGGGTTTAATAGGGCTGCACGTGGGGATTTCGGAACCTATCTCTCAAAGGAGAGACACCGATTCGTGGCAAAACACCCGCTTTCAGGAGCCCTTGTAAATATGCAATTTACCCTCAGTGAAATCGTGGATGGAGTTACTGCAGCCAATAAAGCCCTATTACCTGATGATCCGGGGGCGATGGCGCGCCACATCAAAGAGACCGCCTATTTTCTGAGGGCTGACCTGGTGGGGATATGCGAATTGCCTCCGTATGCTGTCTATAGTCACGATATGGAGACCGGCGAACCAGTAGAACTTGACCACCCGTATGTGATTTCGATTATCGTTGATCAGGATTATAAAACCGCAAGCGCAACGGTGGGGAATGACTGGATTAGCAACTCCATGAGTTTTGTGGCCTATTCCACCTCGGGCTTCATCGCCTGTATCCTGGCGGACTACATTCGCAGGCTGGGATATTGTGCCCGTGCACATCATGCACGGAATTACCAGGTAGTGGTACCGCCTATTCTGCTTTGGGCGGGCATAGGTGAAATGTCCCGCATCGGAGATATCGTGGTGAGTCCCTTCTTGGGTCCACGGTTCAAGGCCTCTGTTGTGACCACAGACCTTCCCCTGGCCGTAGACAAACCCATAGATTTCGGACTTCAGGATTTCTGCACCAAATGCATGCAGTGTGCTCGCTATTGCCCGAGCGGGGCGATCAGCTTCGGCGAAAAGGTGATGCTTAATGGATATGAGAAGTGGCCTAATGACGTGGAGAAATGTACTGCGCAGCGTGTCGGAAACAAGGAGGGAGCAGGCTGCGGTGTATGTGTAGCAGTATGTCCATGGAACAAGCCATATACGCCCTTCCATCGATTTGTTGGATGGACCATGAGAAACATTCCTGTGGCAAGAAGGTTCGCCGCCTGGGGGGATGAATTTATGGGATATGTAAAACCGAAACTCGAACACAAATGGTGGTTTGACCTGGAAGATGTGGATGGTGTCTTGACGGTTCCCGAACACGCGGGATGCAGAGGAAACAATAAACCAGAGTAATTAAGGGGTGCTCCTAAGGGCATTTGGTTTATGAAAATTAGCCAGAATACCCCGTGCTGTGCACGGGGATGAATGGTTTGTTATCTGGGGGTGTGGGGGATGAGTTCCCCCACATTAGATCAAAATTCCTTTTTGATGTCCCGCCTTGTAGGCGGGGAGCTTCACTTGATTTGGATGTTCTTCCCAGAAAACAGGAATGGAACATGCTGTTAGAAAAAATCGCTGCGGAGAAGGAAAAAGCGAAACGAATAATGGATACCTTATCAGATTAGGACTAAAATGAGAAAACCTACGAGTAGAATTTCCCACTGTGGGTTATCATCTTTTTCTTTTCTTTTCGGATCCTGTTCCGGCGATTATGGTTAAGAGTGTCACGAACACGGTGTTGGAGAGAAGCGGACTTCCTTTGACCCCTTTTTATCCCCGCTCAACTAGACAATGGACTTACGGCGATCTGGTTCAAGTTCCTTTCCAGATGAACAGAAATACTGGACGGAGGTCAAATCTTTTTGACGACTTGGATTCTTTTGACCCAGCTAGCTATGATTCCGCCCTTAGTTTTTTATCTCTCGAAATGGTTAAACCAGTGGATAGCAATTTCATTAATGCACTGGTCAGCAATCCTCTTGGCTAGCCGTTTACAGGACTCAGAAGGCTGTTTTCGGTAAGCCTTGGAAAAAGCTGTCGGGGGTTACTGGGGGATCATAATTTTTTCTGATGCAATCCATAAGTAAAAATAGATTGACATCTCTTTTTGAGACGTAAGATTATTCCTGTGTAAGCATTGCTCGGAGTTGATTTGAGTTTGAGATGTTTGGGAGGTTCTCATAACCTGTTAACCATGCGCTGGGCCTTTGGAGAGACGCGGAATAGTTGTTATGACTGAGATGAGTAGGATAGGGGTCAAATCATTCATAATTTCGCACCGTGATAACACAAGGTTCCAAAATATCTGATTTAAACTCGATATTGAATCGAAAAAAGAGGCTCGAAGTGCCGAGGATAAAATCCTAAAGTCTGTGAACGGTCAGACAGCTACATATTTATCGTGATATAACAAACATCAGGTTCAAAGAGTGCAAGCTTTAGAATTGAGTTTTATACTACTTATCTGCTGTTCGGACCAGCAAGAGGATGCGACTGGTTAGGAGGCGGCTGAGAAAGTTTCTCTCCGTTTTTGAAGGTTGATATTTCGGTAACTGAGAAGGCATTTGTCAATACGGACTGATAAGACGCAGGGCAAAATAGCCATGAGAAGTAAGGGCATGGCCGAAGCTGTCATGAGGGTGCGAGCGGGCCTATGCTATTCGCGATTGGATTATCCAGTACGACTTCTGTTTTGAGATGAGAGACTACGCCGGCAAAAGAATCGTTATCGGCATTACAGGTGCAACTGGAGTTGTCTATGGCATCGAGCTCTTAAAACAGCTCAGCAGGAATAAGGATGTGGAAACGCACCTTATTATTTCAGACTCAGGTAAACGGAATATCACTCTCGAAACAGATCTAACGGTCAGAGAAGTAGAATCTATGGCGCATACCGTTTATAGTAATGACGATCTGGGCGCCCCTCCAGCAAGCGGATCTTTCTTGACCAGTGGTATGATAGTGGCTCCTTGCACTATAAAGACCTTATCAGGCATAGCCAATTCATATTCAGATAATCTTTTAGTGAGGTCAGCCGATGTTACCTTAAAGGAGAAACGCAAGCTGGTTTTAATGGTTCGTGAGACCCCCCTGCACAGAGGACATCTTAACCTTATGGGTATGGCTGCTGACATGGGAGCACATATTCTCCCACCAATACCATCCTTTTATAACCACCCTAAAACAATTGAGGATATTATCCATCAGACCATAGGTAAGGTGTTTGATTATTTTGAAATCGAACACAACCTCTTTAACAGATGGGGAGAGAGTAAATAGCGGAGGAACAGCCAGAACAGGAAACCTGAAAAAGCGGTAGAAAAGCTATGATGAAACCAGTAAAAGGCAGTCTGACCATACTCGCAGATAACATCGTGGTAGGGAAGGTAGAAAGCCTGGGAGAACATGGCTTTTCCGTTTACCTCGAGACAGACAAGGGAGTTTACCTGTTTGATACGGGAAAAGGGGGAACCATTGTTCACAACGCAACGGTGTATAAAAAAGACCTGGCATCCTTAAGGAACATTATTCTCAGCCACGGGCATGGGGATCATACCGGAGGACTGCCTGAGGTGCTCCGTTTTCACAAACAGATCGATGTTCTCGGGCATCCTGATATCTTTCTCAATCGATTTCGAAAAGAGGAGGACGGCACTGAGAGATATGGCGGAATCCCTTACACCAGAGGGTATTTGGAAAAAATGGGTGCCCGCTTTGTGTTGAACAGAGACTACAGTGAAATTGATAGGGGGTTCTATCTGACAGGAGAGGTTCCCAGGGAAACGGACTTTGAGCTGGGTGATATGGGTGATCGCTACGGGATTCGCGATGGAAAAGCTGTTCCTGAAATTATCCTGGATGATCAATCCTTACTCATTACCACTGAGCGTGGGTTACTCATTGTGCTTGGTTGTGCACATTCTGGCATAATCAACATTATCAACCATGCAATTAAGATGACCGGGGTGGACACGATTTTTGCCATCATTGGTGGAACACACCTTGGTTTTTCAGGCCAAGTGCAACTGGAGAAGACCATTGCGGCCCTGAAAACCTATCACATTGAGCATCTTATTCCCGGCCACTGTACCGGGATTGAGGTTGCAACCCGTCTCAGTCGTGAATTTGAAAAAATATTTCACTTCTCCCATGTTGGGAGGGTTTTTGAGTTCTAATGATACAAAAAACAGAAATAAACACCCTAAAAATACCAGAGCGGTGAAACTTCTCGGTTATCTAAGTTTTTGCTTAGACTACACATCACCCATAGATTTTGAAGACGATGGAAGACTGATCGATTTTACTCTCTCATCAATAGAACAAGGAAAGCTTGTATTGACAGAACAGGCAGAGTTGTTGTAGGAAGAAACAGAACCATCAACATAAAAGGAGGGTGCAATGAAAAGAGTACTGTATGGGGTAATGGCAGCTATTTTGGTTGTTGGCCTGGTAGGGTTTACTACTATGGCCCCAAGTGAAACCGCAGCAGGTGAGCTTGGCCCCAAGGTTATGGTGGCGAATCCAATGGTCAAGATGGACAAGAAGGCAAAAATTACTATCGTGGGAACAGGCTTTAATCCCGGTCAAGAGGTCAGTCTCCTTTTCACCTCCATAGATGGGGTGGTGGCTGACATTGGCTATGCCCTCAAACCACAGCCAAAGGCCAATAAGATCGGTGCATGGGTGACCACCTGGAGCTGTGGCCGCTATATTAGCAAAAAGTTGATAAAGGAGGGCGCCTATGCCATCACGGTGGCCGATAGTGACTATAACATCCTTGCCCATGCTCCAGTTGCCTTTTACAAGGCAAAGGAGAAAAAGAAAAAGTAGCCAGGCCGAAAAAGGCAGTTGTTGGGGTCAAAGAAACATCAAAAGACACATAGCTAAACCCCATTTTCCACCGTGGCTGGAAAATGGGGGATGTCTCTCGTGCCAGAGTGAATCATATCCGATCCGGCCACACAGTATGATTAGAGAGGCCAATGTTCTTGGTAATCGTATGAAGACAAGAAAGCATACGATTAAC
>CP070673.1:3083625-3086617 GCA_020351915.1 Deltaproteobacteria bacterium | reverse complement strand
GCATAATTAAACGCCATTCGAATTATTCTCTCAGAACCCTGACTGGTTATAACCTTAAAGTCAATGGCAAGATCATCAGTGACGTTTACACCCTTCCCGCCAAGTATGTATGCTCCCTCTGTGTTCTCCCTGAAGAACATCCAGTCTATCCCTTCCTTGGGAACTTTTACTGGTCTTACGTTTGCAAACAAATCAAGCTCTCGTCGCATTGCAACGTTTGCGCTCTCAATATTTGGCCATTTGTCCCCTTTCTTGGGAGTGTATAGTGGACCCTTGAGTATAACGTGGCATTTTTTGACCTCTTCTAAAATATCGTCGGGTATTGCCTTCATGACCTTCGCACGGTTCTCAATAGTCAATCCCTCAACGGCTTTAAATTCAACCTTCCCATCTTCAAGCTCTTTTTTCAGCAGAAACTCTAAAACGCGCTTTGCTTCCCTAGCAATATATGGGCCAATTCCATCTCCACCAATGATTCCTATTATTATTGGTTTTAGCTTGGCATAGTCTATCCAATCCTCTGCTTTTTTCATGCGTTCGACTCTTTCAAGCTGTTCTTCCAGTAGCTTTCCAAAATGTTTCTTCGCTTCTTCAATTTCTTCCTTCATTTTTTAATCCCCCCATTTTTTAGCTTCTTCTTTTAATTCTTCTTTCTTAGGAGACGCATAAAGTATATCATCCCATGGATGCCTGTACAGCCCTGTTTTAAGGCGCTTTTGATCCAGAATATGACCCATGAACCCAATACTACGCCCGAGCACAAATAGCCCGTTTAATGCTCCAGTTTCAATGATTTCGCTGATTTCCTTCTCTGAGAACCCTAAGCTGTTAAGCAGGTCAAGGAACAAAATCCCTACGCACCCATCAACATTCAGAATGAGATTGTCTCTCTTTGCAGTGGTTATTTTCTCAACCTTCAAGGCATAGTCCAGATATTCAGTTTTCGGAAAATTCTCCCTTGCATACCTTTTAAGCATCTCTACTCTTTTATCCGGATTTATCACCGACTTAACACGATGGCCAATTCCAGGAATTAGCACGTTCATCGTCTTCATCCCAATAACCATCTCATCTGGCTCCTTTCCATCATCATGAAACTTTTTGAACCAATAGGCTGCTCCATCGATAGCCCCTCCGAATCGTGGACCAATTGTTAGAAGACCGCTTACTAGGGAGGATATGAGATCTTTTCCCGCTCTTGCAGCTATAGTGGCATTGTGAGCACCTGATACCGCAGGACCATGATCAGCTACTATCTGCAAAACCAGTTCAATAAAACCTCTAGCCCATTTGGGAAATTTTTTCTTGAACCAGAGAAGACCGATAACTCCACCGATTCCATAGCCATTATCAATAACTTCAGTTAATGGTATACCGGCATACAGGGGTTGGTCCCCTCGCTCATCGGTAATTGTACTAATGAAATGGGTTGGCACCCTTACTTTACCCTCGGCCAGAGCCCGGCTTAAATCCATAGGTATTGCCCGCGGCTCCCTATCAGGCCTTGGCTCAACTTTACCATCTTTCACTAGTTTGCCAAAAGTTTCTTTTATTTTCTGACCAAGATCATCGAAGGAATACGGAACAATGGCACCCGCTTCTTTCAAAGCCTTGTTTTTTGCATCAGCCGTTTCCAAATCCGTTCTTGCTTTTGCCCCAGCATGACCAAATTGTACACCCGTTGGAAACATTTTGGAGCAGGTCCCTATGCACCATGCCACCAGAGGCTTTGTGATCTCTCTCTTCTTTAGTGCATTCACAACATCATACTCGTCTTTACCTCCAACCTCGCCAAGGAGGACGATCATAGCTACATCTGGATCCTTTTCATATCTCATTATATGATCCCTGAAAGTGCTGCCTGGATAAAGATCTCCACCAATGGCAATGCCTTCATAGACGCCATCGCTGTTTCGGGAAATGATATTATTTAGTTCATTTAGTAATCCTCCTGATTTTGATACAAATGCAACACTTCCCGGGCGGTGCAAGCGAGATGATATGATGTTATCAATCATGCCGCCGGTATTTCCTATTTTGAAAGCTCCTCCCTTAATCCCACCAACTGTTGCAGGACCAATTATCCACTTTCCTTTCTGTTTCGCAATTGCAATGAGCTCTTTTGTGTATCTTTCGGGAATTCCTTCAGCAATGATCGCAACCGTGCGTATGCTATCAATTTCAAAGGCTTCTTTTGCCCTAGGATAAGCTGATCTAAACGATGCGAAATTAACCATCACATCAGCTTGGGGGTGATTTTTGGATGCTCCTTCAATAGTTGTATACATCGGTAGAATGATCTCTTTAGATCCCCAGAAGCATTTATGATATCCGCCTCTTGTTGGATTAACGATTGCAGCAATGCTAGGAGTCTCCCTTCCACACGCATAGTCGAAGTCAAGCATCCTTTGAATAGCTCTTTGTTGATATCCAAAAATAATGGCTTGCGTTTTTTTATCAAATAGTTTATAATCCTTCATTATTATCACGCGCGCGCTTTTTTCGCAAGTCCCATTGGAACTATCGATGTCATATGTGCCTCAGGTCCAAATACTTCGATGGGAACGCCGAGGGTCTTGCCGAGTTCTTTCATGTTCTTTAATCCTTCTTGATAGTTTGGCCCACCTCTGCGAACATAAATCTTGACGTTGTTGTCAATGAGTTTTTGCTTGTATTTCTTTAAGGCATTTATTATGCCTGTGAAAGTCTTGGCAACATCAGTGAAATTTGCAATACCGCCACCAATGAATAGGATTTTTCCTCTTGGATCTTTTTCCCTTGTCATGAGATCAATGATTGTCTTGGCATATTGATAGGTCTCATCTGTAGATGGGTTACCGCTGTATTCTCCATAATTGGCTAGTTCATCTTTAAAACCTAGGTCAAAAATGGTGTCTGTATAGACAACGCTGGCACCACCACCGGCTACTATTGTCCAGACTCTGCCTTTTGGATTCAATACGGTTAGCTTTAAAGAGGCACCACTTTTTTC
>CP070673.1:3076631-3083525 GCA_020351915.1 Deltaproteobacteria bacterium | reverse complement strand
TATAGCTGGCACTGAAGAGGTTTTGGAGGTGGACACCATCTGCTTGGCTGTTGGCCTGTCACCTTTAGCAGAGCTGGCTTGGATGGCCGGATGCAAGTTTAGCTACCTCCCAGCGCTCGGTGGTTGGGTCCCTGTGCACGACGAGGACATGGAGAGCAGCCCGCAGGGTATATACGTTGCGGGAGACCTAGCTGGGATTGAGGAAGCATCCACAGCAATGGAAGAAGGAAGGCTTGCAGGACTGTCCGCTGCTGAGGCACTGGGGTATCTCTCACCAGAGGTAGCTGAAACGAGGAAGATTGAAGTCCGAGAGCGGCTTGCCGCTCTCCGTATTGGCTCTTTTGGTGATGGACGGGCGATGGCCAAGAAGGAACTTTTGAGAGCGAGGTGTAAAAAATGAAGCAGGTGGGAAAGGAAGAGGGAGTTCGAACGACCGGTATTCCATCGAAAGAAGAGCTTGAAGCCTCGCCTGGTTACCCCAATTGTGAAGCTCTGGAAAGGGGCCCTATCGTGGTGATTGAGTGTGTGCAAGATATCCCCTGCAATCCGTGTGAAATAGCCTGTCCTAAGGGGGCCATCACTGTGGGAAATCCCATCACACAGTTGCCTGTCTTTTATCCGGAGGCGTGTGACGGTTGTGGAAGCTGCATTCCCATTTGTCCTGGCCAGGCTATTTTTCGTGTGGATTTAACATACGCTGAGGACAAAGCGACAATATCGTTTCCCTATGAATTTTTGCCAATGCCCAAAAAAGGTGACATGGTACAAGGGGCGAACAGGGCTGGCGAAGCGGTTTGTGATGCCGAGGTTTTGCGTGTGCAAAGACCGAGGAAATTCGCCCACACTGCTGTAATTACCGTGACCGTCCCTAAAGACCTGGCCATGGAAGTGCGCAGCATAAAACGATCGAAATCATGAAATCCCATTTTCAGCCTATCAAAGATAGACATGATTCACTCGTGTTTAGGTTCCCTCAAAGAATGAATCACAGGGATCGTGGTGTTGCTCAGTGCATGAGCTTGGGAAAATAAACGACCCCCGCAGGTTTAAAACGGGGTGAAAGGGAAAGAATGATGGCGAAGCAATTTGATGTTGGGGTCATTGGTGGCGGAGTTATTGGATGTGCGGTGGCCTATTATCTGTCTAGGTCAGGGGCCTCCGTCGTGCTTTTTGAAAAAAATCACATCTGCTCAGGTGCATCCAGTGCAAATCAGGGGGGCTTGGCCATCCAGGTTTTCGATCTGAAAACAATCCCCTTGGCTTTAGCCAGTTCCGAGCTCTATAGGCGGCTGTCGGACGAACTGGGCTATGATGTAGAATATCATGAAAATGGCTCAATCCTTGTTACCAGGGATGCCTATCAGGTTCCCGTGCTCCAAAGACGATATGACGAGCTCAAGCGGATGGGGTTAGATGTTGATCTGTGGGACGATGATCAGTTGCGACGCTTTCCCGGAGGGGACACGGAGCCTTTTCTTTCGGTCATTGAGAGCCATTTCGATGGACAGGTCAACCCTTTTCGGGCAACGTATGCCTTTGCGTTTGCCGCGAAACGGCAGGGAGTGAGAATTCTAACACACGCCTCGGTCGCCCAGATAAAGATGGTGAAAAGGAGGATCCGTTCGGTGGTGTTGGAAAAGGGCGAGGAGTTTGTCTGTGGTCGTGTGGTTTGTGCTGCAGGGCCCTGGTCTAGACAAATTGGCCAAATGGTGGGACTGGACATACCGGTAGAACCCCAGCGGGGTCAGATTATTGTTACGGAGCAAGTGGCAGATTCTGAATATCCCTACATCCTGGATGGAGATTATTTGACGACCGCATACGGAATAAAGCCTGGGGGAGTGGACGAAGCCGCACGAAAACGACATGCCTTGGGGATTGGTGGATCTTATGCACAAGACCCCGCAGGCAACTGGACGATCGGCAGCAGCCGCGACATGGCCGGATTTGTTAGAACCAGCAGTCCTGAGGTTTTGAAGGGAATGGCGAGACGTCTTTTGTCATTCCTCCCCGGAATGAAGGATCTCAACTGTATTCGATTTTTTGCGGGGTTTCGTCCCTACTGTGTCAAGGATGGTCACCCTATCCTTGGTAGAGCCCCGGATCTTTCTGGGTTTTATATTGCAGCTGGACATGCAGGTGAAGGGATAGCTTTGGCCCCGGCAACTGGAAAGCTTATTGCAGAGGAAATTACACTCGGAAAAACTTCCCTTCCCCTGGAGGAGTTCCGGTATGAAAGGTTTGTTGCATCCCATTGAACAAAGGAGGATGGGGCTCCCTCTGATTCACAAAAGCACTTGTTCAAACCCCCTGTTAATCTCTCCCGTTTTTACCCTCAGTTCAATAAGAAGTTCCCTGTCTTTCTGCAAGAACCCTTTTTTGCAGATGGGGAAAGGGTAAAAGGAAAACCAAAAACAGAACTGGCATTGCAATTCGGGTAAAATCACTACAGGCTGATGCCCAGACTCGGATTCGATACGAAGTTCTTCTTAAATTAAAGTTGAGTTTCAATGAAAGTCAATGACTTGTGACACATTCGTGACCCATGACAGGAAACAGTGGCTCCATTATAACTCAGTGGGATATTCTTAGCACATACCTGAGATTTACACTGATCTCGGTGAAATTGCTGCCGGCATGAGGGCGGGCAGGGAAAATGCCCGTGAAAAGATCATCTGTGCAAATCTTGGACTTGCTATAGATGACATGGCAACAGGTATTAAGATCTATAAGAAGGCCGTTGAGAGTAATATCGGAACCTGGCTTGGACTCTAATTCAGTTTATAGTCCGCATTCAGTGAAACATGAGACCCCCCGTTTTTTAACAGGGGTCTTTCCTGGACACTAACCCCGATCCTTTCCTCAGTATTCACCATAGGATCCTCTCTGGTACGAGAACCTTCTCATCTTATTCTATGAAAAAACGTTCTTGACAGAGGTGATAAAATATTGTAATGGTTAAACCATTCTAACACCACAGGTGAGGATATGTTCAGAGAGGCAAAACAAAGCAGAGTATTTCAAGACGTAGTTGATCAGATCCAAGAGGCCATTCTTCAGGGCAGACTGCGGGCTGGAAGCAAACTCCCCCCGGAGAGGGAGTTGAAAGAAATGTTTAAGACAAGCAGGGGGACCCTTAGGGAGGCGTTAAGGGTCTTGGAACAGAAAGGCCTGATTACAATCAAAACAGGTGTAAACGGGGGAGGCATTGTGAATGTCTTGACCACACACCAGGTCAGTGAGAGCCTAGACCTGCTGATACGATATCAAAGGATCTCCCTGAGGGATCTTGCAGAATTTCGGGAGGGTGTGGAAGGAATTGTTGCAAGTCTTGCTGTTGAGAGGGCCAAAAGTGAGGATATTAAGCATCTGAAAAGGCTTTTGGCAGATGCAAAGACGCACCTTGAAGAAGGAGCCTCTGGCTGGGATGAGTTGATTCGGGTAGATAACCAGCTGCATATGGCCTTGGCTCACATCGCCGGAAATCCCATATATAAATGGGTTCTCAGGACGATTTACGATAACATACATCGCTATTTTGACCAGTTTCTTCCAAGGGAAGAAGAAATCTTGAGGGAAAACTATCAAGATCTGTGTGAGATTGTAAAGGCGGTGGAAAAGGGGCAGGCAGCTCAAGCTCATTTACTGGTTCAGAATCACGTATATCGATTCAACCGATTGATGGAGGAAAACCAAGAACAAAAGAAGAATTAGGGGATTTAGGGATTTAGGAATTGAGGAATTAGCGTAAAAGACTGCTTCCTCGCAGCGCATTGAATTTGGAATTCCTAAATTCCTTAATTCCCAATTCCTTCATTGCGCTTTAGCTATCAGGAGATCAGTTCAATGTCCGAACGGAGGATTGGAAAACACCCGATCCTGAGCATCCCTCGCCGAAAGCGGGTTAGCTTCTACTGGAACAATCAAAAACTGCAGGCTTACCAAGGGGAGATGATCGCATCAGCGCTCTTTGCCAATGGCATTCATGTGTTCGGCCATCACGTGAAGGACCGCTCTGCGCAGGGAATGTTCTGTGCCAACGGTCAATGCGCACAGTGCGCCGTTGTTGCTAATGGAATTCCTGTCAAATCGTGTATGACCAAAGTGGAAGAGAATATGATCGTAGAAGGCGTTGAAGGTCTGCCAACGCTTCCCAAGGCCATAGATGATTTTCAGTTTTCACCTATTGAGCAAACCAGTACAGACGTTCTGGTAATCGGTGGAGGACCTGCTGGGCTTTCGGCAGCCCTAGAGTTGGGTGAGAGAGGGATTAAAACCCTCATTGTTGACGATAAGGACCGGTTGGGCGGAAAATTGGTGCTTCAGACCCATAAATTTTTCGGTTCGATTGAAGATTGTTACGCGGGAACGAGGGGGATAGATATCGCCAAAATTCTAGAAGAAGATATCAGCACCTACCCATCTGTGAAGGTGTGGCTTAATAGTACTGTAATGTATGTGTTTAGCGATAAGAAGGTGGGGATTGTCACTAACAATAACCAGTACAGAGTTGTGAATCCGAGGGTTGTTTTAAACGCTGCAGGCGCGAGGGAGAAGTCCCTGATATTTCCTGGTAATACCTTGCCAGGCGTGTATGGGGCCGGTGCCTTTCAAACCTTGGTAAACAGGGATCTTATCAAGCCTGCCCAAAGACTATTTATAGTGGGAGGTGGGAATGTAGGGTTGATCGCTGCGTACCATGCCTTGCAGGCTAACATTGATGTCGTCGGGATTGTAGAGGCGTTGCCCCAATGCGGTGGATACCAGGTTCATGCAGACAAGATAAAACGTTTAGGAGTGCCTATCTACACCAGCCACACAATTTTGAGCGCCAATGGAGATGAGCATGTTGAGTTGATCACGGTGTGCGAGGTGGACAGGGATTTTAAGAGCATACCAGGCACGGAGAAAACCTATGAATGCGATACCGTGTTAATTGCGGTAGGGCTTAATCCCGTGGATGAGTTCTTCGAGGAGGCAAAAATGGCGGGAATAAAGATTTTTGCAGCCGGTGATGCAAAGGAAATTGCCGAGGCATCGTCTGCGATGTTTAGCGGAAAGATCGCTGGCGTGGAGATTGCACGGGAGCTGAGCGGGGAGGAAAGGGAAATTCCCCAAGACTGGTACAAGAAGGCGGAAACCCTCAAAAGCCCACCTGGGCTGACTGAAAAGCCCGATTATGATTCGTTCCCCGATCAAAATATCACCCCTGTATTCCACTGCACACAGGAAATCCCCTGTAACCCCTGTGTCTCGGTGTGTCCAAAGGGGGTAATTTCAATTCCGGGGGATTCCCTTTTGGGGAAACCCCAGATCGCCAAACATGAATGTATTGGCTGCAACAAGTGCGTCTTTATCTGTCCAGGCCAGGCAATATCATTGGTAGATTACCGCGAAGATCCGAACAACCCGGTGGTTTCCCTTGCCTATGAGGTCTACAACTATGAGTATAAAAGGGGAGATAAGGTCCTATTGACCGACTATGAAGGCAATCCCCTTCAAGAGGCAGAGATTATTGACACGGTGCTGAAAAAGGCCTCACGAAAGACCCAGATCGTTAAGGTAAAGGCCCCAAGGGAGATCGCAAAACGAGTTGCGGGATTTAGTGTCCAGAGAGAGGAAGTGACACTCCCGGTAGGCAAGCCCACCGTTGATAGAATTCCCGATGATGCTATTGTGTGCAGGTGTGAGAGGGTGACTGCCGGAGAGATCCGGAAGTGGATTAGGAAGGGCCTAAGGGATTTGAATCAGATGAAGGCCATCACCAGGGCGGGCATGGGGGCGTGCGGTTCCAAGACGTGTGGGGATTTGATTTTGCAGCTTTTTAGGGATGAGGGAATTCCAGTGGAAGAGGTTGCATCGCACACGGTACGACCCCTCTTTATTGAGGCACCGCTGGGTGTGTTTGCTACTGCTTTTTATCAGGAAGAAATATGAAATGCCAGGCCCAGACCTGGATTACAAATGATTAAATTCTTTGATAGCGTCTTGGTAGTTTTATCGTAACAACTTTCAGGTTCAAAAGCAGTCGCGCCTCCCGATCCCGTCCCGGTCTCGGGACGGGGAGGGCAGGCCGAAGCCCCCCGGTTAAATAGAAAAAGCCATATAACGGGGCAGGCGAAATCCGGAATTCGATTTTAATATTATGATTTTCATTGTTATTTCAGGTACAAGAATATCTTCTGTGACGAAAAAAGTGAATTATGCCTGATGCGTATGATCTGATTGTCATCGGTGCGGGATCGATAGGTGTTCCGGTGGCCATGGAGTTTGCCAAAAAAGGACAATCCGTACTGGTTATTGATTCCCTGGCATCTCCTGGGCAGGGACAGGACAAAAAGGCCATTGGTGGTATCCGGGCAACCCATTCAGATAGGGGAAAAATACTCATCTCTCAGAGAAGCATAGAGGTATTTTCTCATTGGAAGGAAATGTATGGGGATGATATTCAGTGGAAAAGTAACGGGTATTCCTTCCCTGCGTACACAGAAAAAGACGAGGATATGTTAAGGGATTTAATGAAAATCCAACAGAGTTTTGGTCTGAATATCAGATGGCTCTCCCCTGAGGAATATAGAGAATTGAATTCAGGAATTAGCATGAAAGGATTGCGTGGCAGCACCTACTCACCAGAGGACGGCTCTGCATCTCCCTTACTATTCACTCAGTCCTGTTACTTCAAGTCAGTGGAGTATGGCGCAGAATTCAAGTTCAGTGAACCAGTGGTTGGTTTTACCATAGAGCATGGGAAGATTACTTCCGTAAATACGGACAGAGGAGCATATCACTCGGCTAACGTTCTAAATGCTGCTGGCGCATATGCAAGAGGGGTTTCTCAAATGGCTGGGATTGATATTCCGGTAAATGCAGATTCCCATGAGGCTGGAATCAGTG
>CP070673.1:3072956-3076531 GCA_020351915.1 Deltaproteobacteria bacterium | reverse complement strand
AAAGAGGCCTCGTTTTGCATTCTCTGTGGTCTGTGTGTAAGGTACTGTGCTGAAGTCAAGAAGAAAAATGCCGTGGGATTTGTTGACAGAGGAGCACGGCGGGAGATAAGTTTCATTCCGGAGACAGCTTCCAAGGAGTGTTGGAGCTGCAAGGAATGCTTTCCACTCTGCCCTACATCGTATCTACAGGCAGCTTACCATTTAACCGAAGCGCTCGCGTTTCCCTCACCTTCTTTCGAATCCGCTTCAGGGAAATAGGCAACGATTACTACTCTTCCGGGACGGAGTTAACAACCACCCCTAAAAAGGCTGACTTGCTCTTGACCCTAACAGGGCGACTAAGACCAATTAGGTTCATTGGGATATGTATGACACTGCCCGAAGGGCTGTGGCTTTTGCCCGATCGACGCTTGCCCGCCATCGGCTGCGCTTCCCCGGCCCTTACCGGTCCGGGACGGGCAGGCGCTGGGAGGCCGGTCTCCCGATCGGGTAAAAACAGATAAACACCCTCTGTGCGCTCTGTGCCTCTGTGGTGAAACAGTCATCAAAATACCGAGCGGAGGAACTCGCCTGCACCCTTGACAACAAGGACAAGTGGAGTTTCCTGATCACTCCCTATTCATCTTCACCCTCAGCACCTGAGACCACCTGAACCTGACAACCTTCCTGGACCTCAACATCAGGTCATCGCCAGTCTGAGGGTTCCTGCCTTTCCGTTCCCTTTTCTTCGTGACAATGAATTTACCGAATCCAGTGATCAATACATCCTCGCCGTTTCCCAAGGTGTTCTTGATGATTGCGAAGAGCGACTCTACCGCCTGTGCGGATTTGGCCTTGGAGAAATCAAATCTGTTGTAAATGGAATCAATGAGATCTTCTTTGGTGAGGGTCATGAGTGGCTGCTCCTTTTTGGGATAAATTACGTTACTTTCAGGTTATTGGCTTGTCAAGAACTTCTCGATAATAAAAGGAATCTAGGTGCACAGATAGGCGCTATGAGGGAGACTGGATGAAATGAAGATCTGAAAACGATATCCCAGCATTTTGAGTAGGTTGGGAATTGTACCTCGATAGCAGATAACCCAGGATCCTTGTCAAACACCAGGACCCCAATATATTGCAGAGTTTCACAACAAAGAAAGGCGTGAACTTTACCTGTAAATCGGCGCTTTTCAACTGATTGGCTAGGGTGAGCAATGCTATCCGTAGTCTCCAAGCATAAGCTACGGGTACTAGCAAGAATTAATCAAAAAGCGTGGGTTAATATTCCACACTTTTTGATTGGCAGCATAAAGATAGCTTTTTTTGTTTATCCCAAAATGGCTTTCAAGTCTTCATCTGGCGTAGAAATAGGCTTTATGTCGAAATTTTTCACTAAAGTATCCAATACGTTCGGAGTCAAAAAAGCTGGTAAAGAAGGGCCTAAGCGAATCCCCTTGATTCCCAAATGAAGAAGTGCCAGAAGAATACAGACCGCTTTTTGTTCATACCAAGATATAATTAGAGAGAGTGGCAATTCGTTAACACCTAAATTGAAGGCTTTGGAAAGAGCCAACGCGATCTGAACAGCAGAATAAGCATCGTTACACTGCCCTGCATCCAGGAGACGCGGGATACCCCCAATATCACCAAGTTTCTTATCAAAAAAACGATATTTACCGCAGGCCAAGGTCAAAACGATACAATCTTGAGGCACTTTCTCAACGAATTCGGTATAGTAGTTTCTTCCCGGTTTAGCGCCGTCACATCCTGCTACTAGAAAGAAATGCCGGATGGCCCCGGATTTGACCGCCTCAATCACCTTGTCCGCTATGCCCAGAACAGTGTTTCTGGCAAAACCGACGATAACTTCCCGCCCATTCTTATCTTCCTGAAAGCCGGGAAGGGCTAGGGCTCTGTCAATGAGAGGCTGAAAGTTCATGTCAGAAATATGTGGAATACCAGGCCATCCGACCATGCCACTGGTAAAAATGTTCTCTTTGTATACGGCACCGGGTCTCTGAAGGCAGTTGGTCGTCATCAGGATTGCACCGGGGAAATTAGGAAACTCCTTAATCTGGTTCTGCCAGGCTGTACCATAGTGGCCATAGAAATGGCTGTATTTTTTCAGCTTTGGATACGCGTGGGTGGGAAGCATCTCGCCGTGGGTGTAAATGTAAATACCCTTGCCCTCAGTCTGCTTGAGAAGCTCTTCGAGATCCTTCAAATCATGGCCGGATACCAAAATAGCCTTCCCTTTCTTATGTCCCAGTGGAACCTTGGTCGGCACAGGCTGGCCGTAGACACCTGTATTTCCAGCATCCAAAAGCTCCATAGCCCGCAAAGCGGCTTCACCACACCTTAATGCCAGACTGACCCATTGGTCCAGACTCAGATCACTTCTTTGTATGGCCGCAAGACCCTCATGGATAAAGGCATACACGTTCTCATCCTCTTGGCCCAAAATCTGAGCGTGGTCTGCGTAGGCACTGACGCCTTTTATGCCGAAGAGTACCGTATGCTTCAAAGATAGAATATCGGGACTATCAGCAGGATATGATTTCAAGCCGACCTGCTCACCCTGCTTGACCAAATCGTCTAAAGTGGTCTTAGGAGTAAAAGTCGCAGATCCTTCGGGAAAATCTGTATTACCACCAGCGGACTTAACTTTGGTTTTTAATTGATCGCGCTTTTTGGCAGCCTGGTGAATTAATTTGATAAATCTGTGAGGATCAAAATCAACATTGGTGAGGGTTGAAAACGCGACCTTAACCGTAAAGACATTGACGCCTGGATCTGAAACACCCACCTGACGGCCTTCAACAGCGACCTGAGATAGCCCCATGAGCGTATACAGGAGTAAATCCTGCAGGATAGCCACCTCTGGATTTTTACCGCAAACACCCTGTACGGTGCATCCGGTACCCTTTGCCGTCTGTTCACATTGATAACAGAACATTGGAAACCTCCTTTGGATGTGGTTTATGCAGAATTATTTGAAAAAATTATACCATGAAAGAGTTTCTGAAGTAATTGACATAGGTCAAAAATAGAACAAAAAGGGGTTCAATATCATTAAGAAATTATACGAAGCGCATTTTTATAACCAAACTTATTTACTTTGGGAAAACACTGCATTTCATAGTTTTGATTCAGATCAGATCAAGGTCAAGCGCCGCTTCATAAGAATACTTTCCAGTTATCAGAAAAGATCCAAGGGCAACATCTTGAGGTTCTATGGCGGGAGGGCTAGATGCACATACCTTGCCATCATTATAGGCATATAGAATGCTCTTCACGTCCATATTTCATCTGAATATCTCATGAATTCAGCGTGGTTAATTGCTGCCTAAGATAGCAGATAACACCACCCAAACGCTAGAGGGTTATCCCAGTAAAAAAAGGGGTTGAAAGTGGAAAAAGAGTCAATTTGGGTTCTAGATGGGAAATGCTAACTCTTGGCACTTTGGTGGCTTGTGGGGGCGGGGGGATTTATCTGCCTCAGGCAGAGTCGAATCTGCTTAGGGCACAAGATATTCCTGAAACACACAAGCCCGTTGGGGATTGCTTTACCCGCTTTTCGCAGACCCAGTTTT
>CP070673.1:3069943-3072856 GCA_020351915.1 Deltaproteobacteria bacterium | reverse complement strand
TTGCCGGCGCGCCAGGGGGTAATTGCGAACGCCTTTCCTCCTCGCTGGGTATACGGACCCATGCCTCGCGAACACTCGGTTCATTCATGGTACCACCTCCTTTTTAATGCCGGATAATGTAGTATTCCTAAAGCACCTCACCGTTAGATGCGCCTCCCGTTTACTTTCACACCCTCTGGCTTCACTTGCTGAAGTTGAGGCTAACTGAAGTGCGTGTTGCCAAAACCGCGCGCGTAACGCTGCGGATAACCAGCGGGCCAAAGTCTCACAAGATGGTACGTCCTTAACGAAAAACGCCAAGTTTCTTCCCGTCTGGTTAGTCCGCTTTGTTATGCGTCGTCAAAGTCACTGATATAAGCACCAGGTAAAAGGTTACGAACTTGGGTTTTCAAAATATTACCATCATGATTAAAAATGACCATAGCCTCGGAGGCATAATCCATCAAAAGTTGCCGGCAATTACCACAAGGTGAGAGAACTGCATACTCGTCCCCCTGCTTGCACACAGCGGCAATGGCAAGTATTTCACGTTCTCCTTTTGTAAATGCAGCGCCGATAGCAATTGGTTCAGCACAAGGTCCATAACCGCATGCTTCGATATTGATTCCAGTGTAAATATTTCCAGAAGAGCACAAGACTGCAGCACCCACAGTATGCCTAATGGGATGGTAATTCTTCTGTAAAACTGCCTTGGCAGCTTCAACCAATTTTTGGTCCGTAGAATCGAGTTGCTGGAAATTCATATCTTAATTCTTAAACCGTATAACGATGAGATGAGCGGAAGGTTCTCCGCTCCCGGCCCCACCTCAGTGGGGTTGTGGCGAGTCCCGCATAGCGGGATTTCCGTTCCATGGACTGGTTACGCGCCTTCATTCATTTCTTAATTCAAAATATTGCTCGTTTACCGTGGCGCCCCATTGAACTCCACTGTGCTGCTTAATGAGCTTAAAGCCTACCTCTTCATATAAGTGTCTTGCAGTATCAAGTCCCTCGAAGGTCCAGAGATATGTCTTTTTGTAGCCCTTGCTCTTGCAAAAATCGATAGCTCTATTAATGAGCTTCCTACCCACTCCTTTTCCCCGCAAAGTATTAGATATGATGAACCACCTTAGATGAGCGCCTTCATTTTCAGCATGGATACCGTCTATAACAACTGAACCTTCAGCACGGTCATTCACTGTGGCAATCCAAATTCCATCGCTGCTTTTATCATAGCGCTGGAGAAACTCCGAAAGCTCAGTGGCCACCTTTGCCTCAAAATAGAGCCCAAATCCCCAATGATCGTGGTAGTAAGTACCATGGAGTTCAGAAATCCGACCGATTGAGCCAGGTATATATCCGCTTTCTATCCTAAATTCTGGTACAATATTCATCACTAATTGCTCCGCATAATGTGGAGTTCACCGGCGGCGGGCAAATACCGATAAGTCTGTAATTTCAACAAGATTTGTTACAAGCAATGACATTTCAAGAACCACCAGATCCCAGCCGTCTGAGTGGAACGAATTGTTAGCAGCTACGAGTTCATATTGTAATTGGGCAGGAGTGGCAAATTACGTAGAAAAATATTTTTCAAGGGCTTCAGTTACAACTCTATTGAGGTTAGTGCCCTTAGCTTTGGCGAATAATGCTGCTTTACGATGGAGGTTACTTCCTGTACGAACATTGAAGGTACCCTTGAAGGCTTTTTCTGGTTTTCTTCCTTCTTCGGCGCAGAGTTCTAGATAATCGTCTACCGCCTCTTCAAACGCCTTGCGTAAGCTTTCCACATCACTGCCTTCATAGCTTACAAGACTACGAATGAATTCTATCTTACCATGAAAGACACGATCTTCATCACTATAATGAACCGAGCCATAATATCCTTTGTAATTCATCATATCTTTCATAACATTCCCTCCTGTTTAAGAACCTCTAAGATATCATCGATGATATACATTTTGAGAATGTTTTTGGGGTGTGGCTTATGTAAAGTGATCGTTGCAGCTGTTGGATGAACAAATCGCCTTCTTGAGCCTCCAGTTCTACCAGGTTTTGCTTGTTTGTAACCAAGTGGATTTAACAATGCTGTAAGTTCATCCCACGTAAAATCCTTTGGTCGGTGTTGCAATCTTGCTAATAACTTATCTTTACGACTCATAAGGTTCCATCTTCATCAGAACTTATACTTATGATAATCGCACAAAAAATGCAACTATTTTTAGTTACAAGTTTAGCAAAATTGAATATGAAAATAGTGAGATAACTAAATTAAGTGAAAAACACTTGGAGGAACCACTGAAAAGGGCTGCTAACGACCCGCATAGGCAGCGGGAAAAGCGCCAGCTTTTACCATCTGCTTTCATGCGGATGTTATGCGGTTATAGATGAAATAGGTTTTGTCTTCCCAACAAAAAACTAGTCCAGATCCAACGTCGCTTTACACTGATTACATCTTGCAGCGCCCCGGAAAACTGTATTGCCGCATTCAGGACAACTATAGCGGGCTTCTTCATCCTGAATCCATTTTTCAGTACCCACCTCTCGCCAATACGGAATAGCCCGCAAAATAACCTTTTTGCCAACAGTCATGGGAAAATTTTCAATATACGGACAGGGAAATTCATCGCATTGATGACATCCGGTGTAACCTTTCTCTCTTGTGCAGGCCCTGATATCGCACTGTTTGCAATGCATAAACTGTTCATCGGATAAGCAGCCACGGCATTTAATATCTTCTATCGAAAGATTTTCGCTATTAGGAAGCATGCCTTTGCCGTGAACCAAAAGGGGCGAAACTAAGGAGCTGAAGGCGATACTCAAGGCAGATTCGGCGGGATCTGCCGAAGCGCTGGATGAAAAATTGAATGAGTTGAGTACTGACGAGGTCAATATTACCATCGTGCACAAAGGTGTAGGTAAGATAAACGTTTC
>CP070673.1:3066847-3069843 GCA_020351915.1 Deltaproteobacteria bacterium | reverse complement strand
TAGGGCGCAATAAACCATTTTGAATCGACCCAGTAAGGGGCCATGTCACAGGGCATAACCAAAGAAAAGACACCCATACCCTGGACTTTGACGTTACCCCGCTCTTAGGGCTCAAACAGTTGACATCGCTTATCTTCCACTTCGCCAAGGGTTTTTTGGCAAAAAACGTTTTAATGACCGCTCAAAGGGATTTCCGTTTGGGCAACAGCCCGTTCACACCGTGATACAGATATGATGAATACCATAAAATTTTGCCAGGATGGAACTTCTATCCTATCGAAAAGGGGCATGAGGCCGAGCCATTTTTGGGCCTATGTCTATCGCAGAGAGGTGGGTTGAGCATGGGTTGCGACAAAGGGGTTAGTCCTTCACAGTGCAGAACTAACCCCTTTTCTTTATCCCTTGATGATTCTTGGGATCATCATGTGGTGGTGTGGGCAGATGGATATGGGGTTTTGGTAGGCGCAGCCTGCAAAGGCAGCGATATATTTTCTCATATTCGGAAAAGAGACAATCTCGTCCACATAGCCCCTATTGGCGCAGTAAATGGGTCTGGACTTGTCATAGTACTCTTGTGCCAGAGCATTCATCTTATCAATAACCGGCTGAAGTGAATGCTCAGCATCCTTTTCTTTGACCAATCTCCTGGAAAATGATGCAGCAGCAGCAGTCTCGCCATGCATGACATAGATTTCGGTTGTTGGGGTCCCCAAGGTAAACACATTGTGGTTGTTGGCTGTAGGTCCTCCCATGATGTAATGGGCAGCAGCAGTTCCTTTTCTCACAACAATACAGATCTGGGGTACATCCGTCTCCTCAATGGAGTATATCAGAGACTGTCCGAGGCCGAGAAGCTCAGCCTTCTCTGCAATATCTCCTACGTCAATGCCAGAGGTATCCTGAAACCATACGATGGGAACACGATCCCGCCCGCACAAGGTGACAAACTCATTCATCTTAATCAAGCCCTGACGGTAAAGCTTGCCACCAATACCCGGATAAGGTGCATATTCAGGATAGTTTTGGCCAAGAAATCCTTGACGGTTCCCGATAAAGCCGAGCAGAAAACCGTTGATCTTGGCCAGCCCAGTGTACACCTCCGGTCCATAGTCGGGCCTGAACTCCATGTGTTCGCTGTTATCGAAAATTCGGGCCAGCATTTCGTCAAAGTTATAGCTTCTCTTCTGGTTAAAGGCTACAATAGCGTTGATATCCTCTCCTGGAAACTGGGGTTCTTTTGGTTGGTCTACTCGGAAAAATTCAGGGTCATATGCGGGGACCATATCCATATATTTCTTCAGACCGTCGAGGACACCGAATTCGGTATCATAGACCTCCTTAAAGAAGCCTGTCTCATTGTAATGGATGGGAACGCTGCCCGGGGGCACCTGCTTGAAATGTCGCGTGGCCTCAATGAGTGCTTCAGCACCTTCTTCGTCAAAATAACCCTTAGGACTCATGCCCCCCACAATGCCACCACCACCAACAGCGATATTGGCATCTTTGTGAGCCAGCAGGATCGTGGGACTGATTCCTTGATATCCCCCGCCGGCCGGATTTGTCCCATAAATGCCTGCTAGTATAGGGACACCCAACTTTTCTAGTTCCGCATGCCGAAAAAAGGTGGTGCCATTTCCTCTTCGATTAGCATAGACCTCCTCCTGCTCTGTAAGCTTCACTCCACTGCAATTCACAATCCATACTAGGGGGACATGCAGTCTTTTGGCCATATCCGTGACCCTCAGCTGGTTATCCGCCTGTCCTGCGATCCAGGCCCCTGCCATCACCTTGTTATCAAAACCAATTACTACTGCCCATTTGCCGTTGATCGTGGCGAGTCCGTCAATTACACCAGTCGTTCCCTCTTCGTTAAACAGGGGATTGTAAAGGGTATGGAGGGGGCACCAGGTGCCAGGGTCCACGAGATACTCTATTCTCTCCCAGACCGTTGTCTGCCCTCTCTGTTTGATCTTCTCGGCCGGTATACCCGCATTTTTTACGGCCTCTATGGCCGCGGCCACCTGTTTTTCCACATCGTTGATTTGGGCTATGTTTTCCTTCCCACTTTCCATTTGACTATCGGAAAGGGGGCGCCCAAAAGGGGCCATTTTTTCAAAATAAGGCCTCATATTTACCTCCTTTTCATACCTAAATTAGTATTAGCGCTTATCTGCCAGCCACCGGAGGCGGAGCATAACCGCCTAACACGAAAAAAACAACAAATTTATTCAAAACCTTGCCTGATATGTATGGTGATATTTCGATGTTCCCATTCTTTCGCCTCCCCCCTTCCCACAAAGGCTCTTTTCCGCTTTTTTTGCGCACCATAAACACTATCAGGCTCTTACCTCAGGAGCCTCGCTTTTTATGTACTGAAATCCCTCGTGCTGTTATTAATCCCTGGCCCATTGTGCCCGATGAATTGATACACTCAGAGAGCAAGATTGTCTATATTTATTTTATCGAAGTTTAGCGATTCGGAAGACCAGATTCAATGAGGCAATGTACTCAAAAGCACGAAGAACCGGCCCCATTTTTTCATGGGATGGTTCTCCTTTGTGCCTATCCCTATTGCTAATAGGGCGAACTACCTAGGGAGAGTGCCTAAAGTGAGCGCGTCCTGCGACGTGAAAGGCTCCTCAGATCCTTGGCAAAGCGAAGAGTTGAGCAGTACAGTATCCTAGGCTTTGGCGTTTGACACACAAGCCCTTTTCTCCTATACTCATTTGCGCTCAGAAGGGAGGAACTCATAAGCAAACGTGTCGGAACTTTTACAACTTAATCAAATTAGGTGGGTTTTTTGGCGAAACCCTAAGTTCATCCCCTGTGAGTTTCAGGGACTGAAGGTCTAAGAATTTTGTCTCGTGCTTCCTGTACGATGTCTAGTCAAGGGAGTGATGAGAATCCGTAAAGACTCATGTAGGTTTTGGAATGGAATTGCCAAAGGTTGCCCTGGTAGAGCATTATTTTGATCCACAGAGGATCGAGGACATACC
>CP070673.1:3060273-3066747 GCA_020351915.1 Deltaproteobacteria bacterium | reverse complement strand
TATCCGGGTGATATCGTGGGCCAGAGGTTTTCCAACTGCCTTTTCAATTGATAATTTCAGCATGAGCAATCACCTAGCGTATTTGATCTCCTTCGAGCCCCTCCAAATCCCCTGAAGTATCAACATCCCGTGTAACCGAATCATTGTGCCATGGGATTCTTTTTACCGCTTCTGGGAATTTATGCATAAGGCCCCTGAGACCTGCATCTCCTGTGATCCGGTTGATCTCGTGTTTAAATCGATTGATACCAACAATGACTGGATGCCCCGTAGTGCCATTAAACACAGGGACAAGCATTCCCATCTTTTCCTTTAGAAATTTATCGATGAGGAAATTAATCGTCTCCGGGGTGAGAAAAGGAAGATCCGCGAGAGAGATCAATACCCCGCAAGCTTTCTCCTCATCGGTAAGACAGGTCAGACCCTGGTGAATGGAAGAGGACATTCCTTTCTTGAAGTTTTCATTGGTAACCAGTCGCCCCCCTCCCCATCGGCAAGAGAAGGAATACCACTGGTCAATCCTTTTTCCGACTACCAGACCTGAAGATGAAAATGTGTCCGTATTCCCCATGATAGTTTTCCGAAGATTCGGGGAAACTACCAGTACAAGCGGGGAGATGTGACTTTGCAGGTGCACCCTCAAAGCCCTCTCTAACAGTCTTTCACCTGTTGGAAGGAGGGCGAGGAGCTTTTCAGATCCAAAACGCTCAGAACCTCCCGCACCGAGAAGGACACCAGGAATGGGTTCCATTTATGCTCCCTTCAGGTTTCTTAAGGGTAATATGAAAAAGACATCCCTTCCCACGCTCAGGTTCTCAGCAAGGAAATCTTCTTTCCTTATCCTGGCGAGGATATCTTTCGTTTTCGTTTTTATCGTAACGGTAACAACAGAATTATGAGAAACCTCCTCCACTATGGTTCCCCTGAATCTATTGATCGGAGGACCCGGAGGTTCGTCTCTGCTCACATAGATATCCTCGGGGGAGATTGCGATTTTACTAAGGTTCTCCTTGTCCCAAACCGCTACTATGGTAAATCCTCCACAGTTCGCCTTGACTAATCCGTTTCCCAGGACCTCATAACCCCTGCAATCAAAGATGTTGGGTGATCCCAAGAAATCGGCCACCTTATACCCATTGGGACTAAAGAAAATCTCTTGAGGCGTTGCAACCTGTTCCAATCTGCCTGACTCGATAACGGCGAGGCGATCACCGACCTCTTCAGCCTCTTTGAAGTCATGGGTAACAAAAATGGTGGTTAGGCCGAGTTCTTTTACGATCCGCTTGAACTCGATTCTCAGATATTTCCTGGTCTTGATGTCCAGACTGTTAAAGGGTTCATCCAATAGGAGCAGACGGGGGGCCGGAGCAAGAGACCGTGCTAGGGCAACCCTTTGTCTCTCTCCGCCACTCAAATCCTTCGGGTATCTTCCCAGAAGATGGCCGATATTGAGCAAGGTGCACATTTCATCTAATCGAGCCTCAATCTGATTGTGGCCCCTTTTCTTTGTTGATAACCCATAAATGATATTCCGCCTTACATCCAGATGGGGAAAGAGAGCGAGGTCTTGAAAGAGATAACCGATTCTTCTCCTGCTGATGGGAATGGTATCTATGGGCTCACCATCGAATAGTACCGACCCTTCATAGGGAGCCAAACCGCAAATAATATTGAGCAGGGTTGTCTTGCCAGCACCTGTGGGACCCAGGAGCACCAGAAGTTCCCCATTCGATATTGTTACGCTTATATCTCGGCAAATAAAATTGCCAATGTTTTTGAGCTCTATTGTTGGCATATCATCGCCATTTGGCAGTTAGCCGGTGCTCCATAAAGATAAAGAATTTCTCAAAAGACAGACACATTACCGATAGAACGATCAAGCACACGATGATGATATCTACCCTGATCAGACTCTCTGCCCTCATAAGCAACGCCCCAATGCCAGTGGGGATGGCCACCATCTCAGCGGCTATAATCACCCTCCAGGCCATACCTGCCTCCAACCTCAATCCGGTAATTATATTAGGGAGAGCGAGAGGGAGAAGTACTGTTTTTAATATTTCCATCCTGGATGCCCCGAGGATCTCTGCCGCCCTGATAAAGCCCTTGGGCACGGCTCTGATGCCGGTTATCGTGTTATAGAGCACGGGGAAGAAGGAACATATAAATATTATGGTGATGGGCAGCAGTTCCCCTATGCCAAACCAGAGCATCAAAATGGGCAGCCAGCCCAGGGCGGGGATGGGGTACAAGAGGCTGAATATGGGGTGAAGTGCCTTGTTTGTGGTTTCATTCCATCCCATACAGATCCCTAATGTTACACCGGCAAGAGATCCCGTGAAAAAGCCGATCAAGACTCGAATCAGGCTACTCAGGAAATTATCAACCAGTACGCCATTGGCAATCAGATGGCCGAATTCCTCCATGACCACAGAGAAAGGAGGGAAGAAAAACTGCCCGGGCACGAGATTCAATCGGGCTATCACTTCCCACAGGGCCAGGAATATAGCTACCGGCAGTATCTCCCATCGTCGCGTCGTTTTTGTGACCTGGTTCATCTCAGAAACCTCAAATCCAAGATATCTTCCGCCCTGAAGGCCTTCTTGATGTAACCCAAGTGATGTATGTAGTCTATCGCTTGTTGAACTGTGCTTGGACTGATACGGGTAGTGTAGTCCAGCCTTGCCATTGACCGCAGCAAGACCTGGGGAGTGATCTCGAGCCTTGCCGCAACCTTCGCCGCTTTAAACGGAAAGAGCTGCTCCCCTGTAACCGACATTTGCCGAGCCATGATAGTTGCTGCCTCTATGGGGCGCTCATTAACCCAATCGGTTGCTTTTTGGGTTGCCTTTACCAATCCTCTGGCGATCTCGGGATCATCTCTTATGAGCTCTTCCTTGACTGCTAATACGCTTCCCTGCATCTCAGGCCACACATCCTTACCAGTGAGGAGCATGGTAAGGCCAAAATCTTCCGCCATGGTGGCCCATTGCTCCGGGAGGAAGGCAGCATCAAGCTGCCCCATCTTGATGGCCAGGATCTGTTTTGGCGGGTTCATTTGTTTTACTCGCCGTAATATCATACCCTCATCAAGGTCATACATATCGATAACCCTGTGAAGCAGTACATCCACAGCACCACCTTCTCTTACAGACCCAATGCGAATGCCCGGCTTCTCGAGGTCTCGGATAAGCTTAATCTTCCTTGGGTTGACAACGAGGCCATAGCCATACCTGTGTGTTCCCGCGATGATCTTTAACGGCACCTTGGCGTTGGCATAGGCATTTATGGCTGGCACCAGGCAAACATAGGCTACCTGTATGTCGCCCCGGGCCAGTGCCGCGGCGAGAGCCATACCGGTTACGTAGCTTTCATAAGCTGACAAGGTGAGTCCTTCCTCTACGAACCAGCCTTTGTCTCGAGCAACATAAGCGCAGGCAGCGTGGTCCATAAACTCCACTGCCATGCCGATCTCCTTTGTTGGTGTGTGCCGGGTCTTTTCTTTGCCTTGGGAATTTGGAGACAGACCAAAAAGGCTCAAGAAAAACGTCACGACCAGAAGCACTGGAATTCTCTTTCGTATTTCCATCCTTTCTAACTTCCTCTCTGCCCTCATACCTTCCAGGTCTTGACCGTATGTTCCCGCGATCTTCTGACCTCAATAATCTCGGCCATAATGCTCACAGCTATCTCTTCAGGTGTTTCCGCGTTGATATTCAAGCCGATAGGTGCATGAATTTTTTCTAGTCGTTTCTTGGGGACACCTTTGGTTTGTAGATGTGAAAACACCGTCTGATTCTTTTTCCTGCTGCCGATCATGCCAATATAGGCAGCATCCGTTTTCACTGCCCATTCGAGCGCCGTTTCGTCCTGGAGATGACCCCTTGTGACAATTGCGATGTACGAGGATGTATTTATGGTGAGCCTGGGGAAGGCCAGTGGAAAATCTTGAGCGATAACCTCATCTGCTTCAGGAAATCGCTCTGGATTGGCAAACTCCGGCCGATCGTCGACGACCACAACCTTGAATCCCACCATCTTGCCCAATTTGGCTAGGAAAAGGGAGATATGTCCTCCCCCAAAGATATAGAGGCACGGCTCAGGAACGATAGGTTCCACAAAGACCTCCATATTTCCTCCACAGATCATGCCTTCCTCTGCCACCTCTTTGCCGGTAAGATCAAACCGCAAGACTGTGGACCTGTTTTCCCTCATGACTTTCATGGCCTCCTTGCACACCTGTGCCTCCAGGCTTCCTCCACCTACGGAGCCCAGAACAGTGCCGTCGCTTCTGATTAACATCTTTGATCCTATTTCCCTCGGGGTAGAGCCTTTGGCATTTATCACGGTAGCAACTGCGGCAATCTTTCCTTCAGATCGAATTCTCACGATCTCCTGAAATATGTCTTCCATATCAATACCTCCAAGCGGGAGCTATTCCCGATAAATCACCTCTGCAACTGGCGGATGTACCTGCGCCTGACCCAAGACAACTCGATCGATCCGGGGATGTTTGGCGGCAAGAATCTGAGAGGCAATGTGCCTCGCCGCCGAGAGGTCAAGGGTCAAATCCACCTTGTTGATAAATGGAATAATTCTGGCCTCAGCCGGGCTGCCCCTGGTCATACCGGAAGGGTGAAGCATGAGATTAACAATGGCGTCTGCCGAGACCGCTCCTCCTAAAGGAGTCCCCGTCAATCTGGATGCGATCTCAGATCTAAAAACACTTTCCTCCGAGAGCTTACAACCTAACGCATCAATTCCAACCATCGGTATTACCAGAGTAGTGCATGGGGGAATTACCGGTTCATATTCGGGATTCGGTGCTTTCAGGGGCCTCTTGGAGGCTCCATCTGCCTCAACGACTACACAGTCCACTGGACCCAGTTCAATCAACTTTGAGACCAATAATGGGCCAATCCCCTGGAGCTTACCTGAGTCAGGTAACAGCTCAGAGGCGATAGTGACGTGGCCTTTCCTGCGTGCATTTTTAATGATATGAGAAACTATCTCCTCTTCATCTCGGGAGAGGAAGAGAAAAGGGGTGTCAGATGGATCAGGAGGGAATATCTTGGTGGTTGTAGTGGTAATGACAACCTTTTTATGGGTGACCAATTCTCGAGACAGGGCAAACATAAGGGTTGTCTTGCCTCCGGCACCAACGAGGCTGATTATCTCCTTTGGGTGGATATCGAGGGCTTCCCTGAGACTTTTAACGGTCTTGACGGGGGCCACGCCTTTACCTCCTGAGATGTGTTATTTTCTGATGGTTATCCACAATCCTCCCTCTTCTCTAATATCGCAATGATCAGTAAGCCTCGATTTTTTAACAATCTTTTCCAACTCACCCACGCTGACCCGTTTCCTGCCCAGCCTACTATTTAATTCCCGAGATTTGCCTGCGATCTCTTCGATAAACTCCTCGGGAGTACCCTTGCCGTATCCACCACCAACGAATGCCATCCCTCCCGGTTTTAGTACCCGAAATAGTTCACCAAGAAGATTTTCCCTGCTCTGTAAGAAAAAGAAGGCCCCTCTCAGGATTATGAGATCGAATTGAGCGTCATTGAAGTTGAGATGATCGAGATTAGTTCTCTTAACGGTCATACGTTCAGAGAGCCCAGAGACGGCAATCTCCTTTTTCACATGCTCGACAAACTCTGCTGACTCGTCTCCAATAGTTATGGCAAGCCGAGGATATGACCGTGCCAACTCCAGGGAGATGCCACCCGAGAAGGGCCCTAGTTCCAAGGTTGATCCGTAGTCCCTTTGGTAGCTCTCCATTATCTGTGAGGCCAGATATGGGTAAATCTTCTTCCATAGTCGATCTAATTGTAAGAGATCATCGATGTTCACAGATTGCCTCACCGATTGAGGGAGGATAAGATCCCCTCAAGCACGCCACCGCCTACCGCCCGTGCCTTATCGGAGATAGTATAGCAGTGCTCCTTGATCCCTCTCGGATCGATATCTCCTGTTTTCATTCCCTTCCACACACTGGTCCCATCCCGCAAAAGGCCTCTGATAACACCTTTGGTTTCCGCTTGAACCTGCAACCCCTCAACAGAACCCACCACATCCCCTGCCTGAACGGGGTCTCCGATCTGCCGCACCGTTTCCAATGTCCCATCTGCAGGTGCCCTGAGAACCCGTTCAGCGGAAAAGCCGGCAATTACCCCAGGGATGCCCGTATTTTCCTCCGCTGCTCCCTTGGATATAACCCTTCCCAGGTTATGGCCCCTGTTGGTCTCCACCACCAGATGCACATCTCTGCCAGCATAGAACCCTGGCCCCAGACCAATAACGAGCGGGGCATCAGTTATTTTTGTGCCCACATTCTTCTTGGCCAGTATGGCATCTACCAGAATGGTTGGCTTCAGAAAGTCCTTAACTTTGGCCTCAGGATCCACAATGATCGGTATCTTGCCTGTATCCCAAACCTCTGGAATCCGGTCATATGAGTCCACCAGTCTG
>CP070673.1:3051473-3060173 GCA_020351915.1 Deltaproteobacteria bacterium | reverse complement strand
CTCTTTATAGACCAAGCCGACAACGATTCTGGCCGGAACCCCAACTGCCCTCAACAACGCGGTCAACAGAGTGGCATGTTCGTTACAGTCTCCCTTTCGGTGAGTGAGAATCGCTTTTGCATCCGGAATGGATACGACCGGCACCTTGTCTATATTTTCAAAAACCCAGCCCATAATCATCCTTGCTGCAGCCAAGGGATCGCTGGTGTCCTTAACTATTGCCCTGGCTAATCCCTTTATCTCCTTGTCTTCAGATTGAACCAAGAACTCTGGCTCCAGATAATACAGTAACTCATTATCATTACCCCCATAAGGGAGTGCATATGAGGCCGTAAACGGTGGGCTCTCTTTGGTTACTGATAGGACCCTGCCGTTCAGAGACTGTCTTGTGTTGTCAATAGGGAGGGAGGCTGGGACATGGTTCAGCTCGACCCTCAAGTATGACAGCTTTCGAGCACTCTTTAGCTTTTTCTTAACCCTTATGGCTGAGAGATCATAAAAATCGAGCTTTTTTGACTCATCAAAATCCAGCTGTGCCCTGATAGGGTTTGATCTGACGAGTGTAAACCCCATAAAACCTTTCTCCTTTAACGGAACCCCCTCTTCATCAAGCCAGAAAACCAGTTGCCTTCCCAAAAAATTCATCTCTAACCGGAAGGCCTTATAAGTCTGGTCATGGAGCTTGATCTTTTCTTTTGCTACCACCTTGACAGTAGCAGGGTTTGTTGTCATGCTCGCTGGATCAAAAAGAGGGAACCTAAAAGATTCTCCTATCTTGAGGGTGCGAGGTCTAAAGAATTGTGTGAGGCCAGCGCTAATCATCGGCCTTTCCGGCAGCTTGATTAATTGGATCTGTTCTTTGCCTGGTTCGCCCATTACGAGAGAGAGACTGGTTCCCTCTATCTGACCCGAAATCTTAAAGGTAATGAGGTCAGAGCAAATAGAAAAATCAAACCTATTCAACAGGAATTGCTCATCCACCATCGCCCGTGTGCAACTCATAATCTTCTGGACCGAACCCATCAAATTAACACTGAGAAATATCTCCTCCCGAACCTCAAATTCCTTTTTTATCTTCGTGACCCGTGTAACAGTGTATCCAACCTTGCGCCCCTTACAAAGGATCTCCATCCAGTTCTCTGAGCTTCCTGCTGGGAGCCTTTTCTCCGTACTCTGGATAACATCCGCACTTTCTGGGGAAAAATGGATTTTCTTTACGAGCTCTGCCATAACAAAGACCCAGAAAACCACGATGACAATCCCAAAAATCTTATAGGCTAAGGATTTTCTCATTCTCGTGTTTTTGCGTTTTTTGAGTGTGTTGAGCGCGACAAGCAATTAGTGTCTTGTACCATATGTTTGTAGAACTACCCTGGAGAGAGGCATGGACTGTTCTTGAAAGGCGATATCTCAAAAAAGATTCCACTGAACCCTGCCAGGTTATTATGTTTGGGGGTTCACGCCCCAAAAATAAAAGTCTTGAGATAATGCCTTTTGAAACCTCAAAGATAATAACAAATCCTGTTGATCCTATAGATATCGCCTTGAGGGAATAGGGCATGCCTCAAAAAAAGCTGAGTCAGTGATTCCCGAATACCTTGTTCTTAGACGTCCGAATTTATGGTACGAGACACTAATAACGAGTAACCAGCAGCCAGGCTAATTCACCGGATTTTCTCGATAAGGTCTCGTGAATTGGCGAGCATTTCCTCTAGAGCCTTATCTTCCAGACCGCTCCCGTGGGCAACCGCCTGAGCAAATTGGCGGGTCATGAGGTCATGAGGGGAGTGGGCATCTGAATTCAAAACGAGTCGCGCCTCGAATTCTTTTGCCCACCTGGCAACATGGCCATTGGTAAAGCTATGCCCAGCGCGGGCGGTGATCTCGAGGTACACACCTCTTTCGGCAGCCAGTTTAACGTCCTCCAGATCTATCAGACCGGGATGAGCCAAGATATCAACACCAGAAAGTATAGCTGCCTTATTGGTTCCTTCCGGCACCGGTTCCACGATAGTTTCACCATGAACTGAGACTATCTCAGCCCCTAACTCCCTGGCCTCCTTAACCAAAGATCCAATGAGCTCCGGTGGGACATGGGTAATCTCAACACCAGGTATGACCGTAACAGATTGTCTCTGATTGAGGTCTCTAGCTACCTTAACCAAACGGGGGGTCACAAAGTCGAGGTTTGAGCAATCAACGTGATCGGTTATGGCAACACAGGAGTAGCCCATAGCCTCAAGGCGTCTAATGAGTTCCGAAGGGAGTAATTCACCGTCACTAAATAAGGAATGGGTATGCAGGTCTATCATCGATGAAATTTTTCAGGGGCCATTGTGGCTGGTAATGAGGGCTGAGCTGAGGATCTTCACACCTATTGCTTGTCGTGATCTTTATTCCCTCGATGATGAAATCCGAAAGGGGTTACATCTTATATTTGCCGAAATCCTCTGGCCCAAGTTTTTCAAGAACATCTTGCCACTTTTTTCCTTTCTCGGTCTTATCTGCAGGCACACCCTCAGCGCTCGCCTCAATCTGCTTAGATTTCTTCAAAACCTCATCTGAAACAAATATTGGCGCCCTGGTCCTAAGCGCTATGGCAAGGGCATCACTTGGTCGAGAATCTATTGACAAGGCTTTGCCTTTGCTCGTTACGTGAATAATCGCATAATAGGTATTATCTTTCAGGTCACAGATCTCTATTCTCTTCACCTTGGTATCTGTCTTATCCAGTATGTTTTTCAAAAGGTCATGGGTCATAGGCCTAGAAAAGGTCACCCCTTCTATTTCACTGGCAATAGCCGTTGCCTCAAGCAGACCGATCCAGATAGGTAATGTTTGCTCCCCCTCAATCTCCTTCAAAATGACTATGGGACTGTTCGTTACAGGATCCATATTCAATGAAGATATCGTCACCGCCTTGAGCATAAAGTTTCCTCCTCTCCAGTAGTAGACTACAGGTACCTATTACTCTATTTAATCCAAGTAAATACCATTGTCAACACAACTTTAGGCATACCGCATCATTCCATTGCATACAAATTGGTTCCCCTGCATATGGCGCCCACCCTACCCCTGTTCTCACAAGATCTGGCCTCTCCTCCTAACACGTGGGCAGGAAAGTTTGACCTACCGCTACAGAGTAAATTCAATGTTTGACCGTCAACCAGTTGGCATCCAAAAGTTGTGGCCTGATGAATTATTAAACACGGAGCACTGACTTTTCAATATCATACACTCAAAAGGCATGCCTGACATCTTATTGAATGCTGCAAAATTTGCCGCAACCTTTGAACGCTACTAAACAGTCAAGCGAAAAGCGTGCCAATCTTTTCAATTCGCATTCTGAGGATGCACTGTCCAGACTTATCAGGCTGTTGCCGAAACAGAAATCCCTTTGAGCGGTCATTAAAACGTTTTTTGCCAAAAAACCCTTAGCGAAGTGGAAGATAAGCGATGTCACCTGTTTGAGCCCTTAAGGCGAGTTTTGACATCGCCTGGAGCGAGCCTTAAATTTATCAGAAAACGTTTTAGACTAAGAGAAGAGGGAGTTCGGCAACAGCCCCTTATTATGTCACTTTTCTGTCGCCCTTTTTTGGTTTTGCAAATGGAATTACCTTTCCTCCCTGGTGAGCTGGCTCTTTTTGAGGCGCCCTCTTTTTTCTATCCTCAGAATCTGATTCCGCAGGAAGAGGATTCACAGCCTCAATCCTCACCGAATTCCCCTCCATGGTAAATGGCACTCCATTTATATACTCTTCCTTCAAAATCCAGGTCACAGTTCTCAGGGGAATTGCCAAAATCAAAAGCTGTACTATTGACCAATCTTTTTTTATATCAGGTTCAATGGACTCAATCCTTGCGAAAAAGGTCGGCTCATCCTTAAAATAGATCAGTACAACGTCACCTATCGTAGTCATAATCTTTTCTTTTCCTGTGATTTTTCGGTATCGTTCAAAAGTGTTTGCATGAACCATCGTGAGTAATCGTTCACATACTAAAGGAGGTCATGGCTGTTTTTGAAAGCCCTGCCCGCCATCGTCCCGCTCTGCGGGACTCAGGCGAGGCGGGCGGGCGATATCTCAAAAAAATCCCACCGGGTCTTGCAATGGTCACATAGGTGGGGTTACACCTCTGAAGCCCTGGGAGTCTTAGTCTGGTTCATCTAAACCCCACATATGTGACCACATCCCTTGAGGCCTATAGATAGCGCCTTGAGAAAATGGGCATGGCCGGGTAGAGGTAATTATGTACCCGTTCTCTAATCAATATACCATTGAGTAAACACTTTTGAACGGTACTAAACCATTGTCTAATTATGAAAATCCCCACATCTACCATAAGGGAGAAAACCTATGCTTTTATCAATCAATCCGGATAACCCACAAAAAAGACTGATTAGCAAGGTTGTTGAAGTGCTGGATCAAGGTGGCCTCATAATCTATCCAACGGACACGTTCTACGGTATCGGTTGCGATGTCTTTAACAAAAGATCAATACGGCGCATATACCAGCTCAAAAAGAGGCCGCTGTCCAAGCCATTTTCCTTCATATGTGCCAATCTGAAAGATATCAGTCTGTATGCCCAGGTCTCGAATAATGCCTATAGAATTATGAAGAGAACCCTTCCCGGGCCTTATACCTTTGTATTAGAGGGAACCAGGCTGGTACCCAGGCTGATGCTCACCTCCAGAAAAACGGTGGGCATACGAGTACCCAACAACAAGATCTGTCTGGCTATCGTTGAGAGTTTGGGCCGTCCTATTATTAGCACCAGTATCAACTTAGAAGAGCCTTCGATAATCCATGATACCTATTCTTCTCTCGTAGAAACAGTTATTGATGGGGGAGTTATTTCATATGAACCTTCCACGGTAGTTTCCTTGGTAGAGGATAATCCGGAGATAATCAGGGAAGGAAAGGGGGAGATTAATTTTCTCTAATCAAATACGCCTAGGTGTCCGTTCCAGCGGTACTCGAGGAGCCCGGAAGGGCGATCGAGCCTGTTCATAAGGGCGTCGAATAAATCCTTAAATAATAAATCCCATAAAAGAGACCTTCTTTTTTTCACAGGATAGACCAATTTTACCTTTCCCCTGATATGAGCCATCCTCTTGGCCACATTAACAGCATCCTGGAAATTGCCGAGAGAATCCACGAGGCCTAACCTTTTGGCTTCTCTGCCTGAGAAGACTCTGCCGTCAGCCAGCTCAAGCACTTTTTCTTCTGGCAGATTCCTTCCTTGAGAGACAGCAGTTACGAACTGATTCCGGATGTCTTGTAAGAGGCGGGTAAGTATCTCTCTCTCTTCCTTAGTCATCTTTCTATTGGGTGAACCGATATCCTTGAACTCGCCACTTTTAATCACCTGCATCTCTACCCCGATCTTCTTGAGCAGTTCCTCGACCCTCACGAACTCCATAAGGACTCCGATGCTGCCGGTAAGGGTGCCCGGATTGGCAACCACAGAATCGGCTGCTGATGCAACATAGTAGCCACCAGATGCGGCTACGGATCCGAGGGAGGCTATCACCTTTTTTGTCTTTGTAGTTCTCCTTGTCTCGCTGTATATCTCCTGTGAAGGACCTACTCCACCGCCGGGAGAGTTTATCCTCAAGATTATGGCCTTGATTTGCTTATCATCCCTGAATGCTATCAATTGCTCAGTGATGGCATCCGCATCCCTGATGACCCCATTGATGGGAATCACGCCTATCTTATTACTGAGTGACAGAGTAGGGGTAGAGCGGGAGAGCGAGAGAACAATAGCCATGAGGGTGCCAAAACAGAGAATGGCTATACCCAATATAATAAGGACTAATGTGATAGGCCGATTGGTCTTTGCCATGAAATGGTATCTTTACCTTTTATGGCGAAAAATGAAGGTTCACAATAAGTATCTGTAACGAGGTTACCGAGCACTGAATAAAGATCACCTGCTATGAGGACTCGTTGTCTTTGACGTAGAGGTTCATAGGTTCTGGGTCCAGCGTTCCGGGTTCAGATTTTCGATAAACTCCAAACATCCGAACCCCCAACCCTGAACAGTGAACTTTGAACCTTGAACCCCTAACCTCTGAACCCTGAACCCGTGAACGGTTACTCTTTGGCAGAGCCTTTTTGCTTTGAAGATGCCTTTTGCTTTGAAGATTTGTCTTTTTCTGAAGATTCCTTTTCCTCCGAAGAAGTGTCTTCTTCTAAAGACGTGTCTTCTTCTACCAAAGATTCTTTCTCCTCAGCGGTAGACTCTGTTTTTTCCGTGGATGCTTCTTCTGCTGGCGCGTCATCAGATCCGACACCTGGTGGCTCTTGCTTGTCTGTGACTTTTTCTCCTTCCTGTGAGGGGAGGTTGGCATGCGCTTCTTCCATCTTCTCTTTAATAAGCATCCCAAACGTGGAAGGGGTCTCTTTCACCCCATCCTTGAAATCGTCATAGATATCTCTGAATTCCTTGTCTTGGAGTTTTCGGATGGAGAGGCCGATTTTTTTGTCCTGTTGGGAAACGTGTACGACGAGGGCCTGAATAACGTCGTCGATCTGGAATTTGCCGAGGGAGGACTTAGACTTACTCTTGCTTATCTCGGAAGAATGAATGAGACCCTCTATCCCCTCTTCAAGCTCCACAAATATGCCAAAATCGGTAATATTGGTAACCCTTCCGGTCACCTTGGTGCCCGCCTTGTATTTTTCAGGGATGTCCTCCCAGGGGTCCTTGGTTAGTTGCTTTATGCCAAGCGAGAAACGCTCATTCTCCTTGGATATAGAAAGCACCTTTGCCTGGACCTCGTCCGCCTTTTTATAGAGTTCACCAGGATGCTTAATCTTCTTGGTCCAGGAGATATCAGAAATGTGAACGAGCCCATCAATGTCCTCATCTATGCCGATAAATATCCCAAAATCGGTAATGTTTTTTATGCGACCTTCAATAATGGTGCCCACAGGATATTTTTCCGCAATGAGATCCCAGGGATTCGGCTTAACCTGTTTCATCCCCAATGAGACTCTCTTGTTTCCAGTATCCAGATTGAGCACTACTGCCTCAAGCTCCTCCCCCACGTTCACTATCTGGGAGGGGTGTTTGACCTTCTTGGTCCAGGACATCTCTGAGATATGGATCAAACCTTCTATGCCTTCTTCTATCTCTACAAATGCGCCATAATCGGTAAGGTTGACAACACGGCCGGTGACCTTTGTGCCTACGGGGAACCTGGTATTTGCATCGACCCAGGGATCGGGTTTGAGTTGCTTGAGACCGAGGGACACTCTCTCTCGCTCCCTGTCAAAGCTAATGACCTTAACCGTTATTTCGTCTCCGATCTTGTACATTGAAGAGGGATGAGCGACCCTGCCCCAGGACATATCCGTAATATGGAGGAGCCCATCGAGGCCGCCAAGATCTATAAAGAGACCATAGTCAGTAATATTCTTGACCGTTCCCGTGAAGATGGATCCTTCCTCGATGAGAGCGAGTGTCTTGGCTTTCTGTTTCATCCTTCCGGCTTCAAGAATGGCCCTTCGAGAGATAATGATATTATTCCGCTTCTTATTGTACTTGAGGATTTTCAGGTCCATTACCTGGCCTACCAGGGAGTCAAGGTTCCTGATGGGGTGAAGATCAATCTGCGAGCCGGGTAGAAATGCAGGAAGGCCGATATCTACAGAGAGACCTCCTTTGACTTTGGAGATTACCTTTCCCTGAATGGTGCCATCAGTATTATAAAGATCCCGGATATGATCCCATACTTTTATCTTCTTGGCCCGTTCCATTGAAAGCATTACACGGCCATCCTCATTCTCTTTTCTCTCTAAAACAACATCGACCTTATCTCCTATTTTGGCTGCTATGTTTCCATCTGAAGCTTTGAATTCGTTAATGGGGATACTACCTTCCGATTTATAACCGATGTCCACCAGGACAAATTCGTCCTCGATCTTGATAATCTCTCCTGTGATGAGCTCGCCTTCATGGATTTGCTTCAGGCTCCGTTCGTACATCTCTTCCATGTTCATTTCTGGAGATTCTTGTTTCACGGCGCTCACGTCATCAGGGGTATCACCCTTTTTTTCATCTGACTTTTCTGTGTCCAGCTCGGTGTCTTTTTCAGTTATGTCCTTGGTCTCTTCTTTTGTTTCTTCTGTTGGTTCACCCATTAACTTCTATCCCCCTCACAAAAAATTTGTCTGACAAGAAACACAACTTGTTCCTATAACAGAACAATTACCAAAATTCAACCTCTTATTTGCTTTTAGGGGAGTTTTTGTTCCCTGATTGCGACATAATGTAAACAGGCTGTTGCCGAAATCCCTTTTCCCTTGGTCTAAAACGTTTTTTGATAAATCTAAGGCTCCCTGCAGGCGATGTCGAAACTCGCCTCTAGGGCTCAAACAGTTGACATCGCTAATCTTCCGCTTCGCCAAGGGTTTTTTGGCAAAAAACGTTTCGATGACCGCTCAAGGGGATTTCCGTTTGCGCAACAGCCTGTTAAGAAGTGGCAGGCTAAATTTTGGCAGAAGAGGGCTTATGCAAAGGTGTCTTCTTGTGCTTGGACGGAGTGGTGTCTGTTACTATCCCAAAAGACTCCTTGCAATAATGGTCTTTTCCATCTCCTTGGTGCCTTCGTAGATTTCCAGGAGCTTAGCAGCACGGTAGAGGCGGTTCACCTTGTATTCATCAATGTAGCCATAACCGCCATGCATTTG
>CP070673.1:3045581-3051373 GCA_020351915.1 Deltaproteobacteria bacterium | reverse complement strand
TCGATGGTTATCTCCTGCCGATCGTGGCCGAGAACTCGTTGGACCAGCCACGTAGGTGCTTCTCCCTCCTTGACTCCAGTCCCCTCCCACATGATGGGACCCCGTCCTGCCGTTATCTCCCGGTAGACGGCCTCGACCATCCGGTATCGGGGTACCTGTTCCAGGGCCTGGGGTTCATATTTCTCCATGAATCGCTCGCCCAGGGCATTGACGTATCTGCCCCCGTGCAATGCCACCCTCGGCGGTGACTCCCTGAATTGGGTGAACTCCATGTCGATGAGCGGTGCCCCTGCACCGAAGGCCAGGCAGAAGCCATCCCCGGTGGTGCGATATTTGGGATCGACAATGGGAAAGGCCACATTGGGATAGAGCCGGTTGGCACCGCTCACCCCAAGGTAGCGCCGGGCAGGATTGTGTAAATCTTCAAGAGCATCACGACCCGAGAAATAATCATCGACCACCGGTGGAACCGGTAGTATGAGGAAGGTCCCTGAAAAAGGCCATCAATCAAAATCCAATGCTATCTGCTCCTTCTGGAGCTCTTCTTGCTCCTTGATGTAGTGGCGGATTTTACCTTCATCAATGCCTACGGTGCTCACAAAATAACCACGGGCCCAAAATGATCGCCCGAACAAACTCCCTTGGGTCTCCAGCAGTTGACGATGTATTTGAATTGCACTCTTAGCTTTCAGGTGTCCGATTGTCATCGCCATGCTGAATTTCGGTGGAACGCTCAAAAGCATATGAATATGCTCAGCCTCTGCCTTGCCATCTTCCAGCTCCATCCCCTTCTGATGGCACAACTGACGGAGCATCTGGCCAATGCTCCGTCGAAGCTTAACATAAAGGATTTTCTTCCGATATTTTGGCACAATGACCACATGATACGTGCATTCCCATCTCACATGTGTTTGACTTCTCCAATCTTTCATGACGGTCCTCCTCGCCCCTCGGGGCCTTCCTCTTTGGAGGACCGTTTTATATGTTTATGCCCGAAACGACATAGCCTTTTCAATTCTCACCCCGAGTTGTCGGGGTGGAATAATGTTCATTTAGCCGAAACACCACGATGATCCTTGATTGCGAGAGTAGAGCCTACGGTACTTCTTATGAGTGTGAGTGGCCTCTGTTATGGGGTATTTGGGAGAACACCCTATATAACGGATTAGAGTCATGCTTTCAATTTTCAGAATCGACTCAGTGAGCTGAGATTCTCATGAGGAGCGCTACTTTCTAAAGAGCTTTCTGACAGACTATTATGCTTGGTTCAACGCAAGCCGGCTAACTGGTTTTAGCCGCCGAGTGCTTAATCTTGGTCCTCAGGATGTGGATATGCCTTTGCCGCCTTCTGTCGTTCTCTGAGGTGTCTTATAAACTCCATAACGTCATTGTCCGACCTAAACTTAGACATGTCATACTTCTCGTAACTCACCAACTCACTGAGCTTGCGCCGGTAAGAAGTTGGCTCATAAGCTGGGTAGCCGATTGGGACTAACGTAAATATGTCAAGTATAGCCGGCACCCCCAGGATGGGTTTTAGCACCTCGCTAAACGACATCCAAATGCTAACCCACTGGGCACCTAGCCCAAGGGCTGCTGTTGCCAAGTGTATCATGTGAGTCACGTTACCCATATTCTGCTCATAGACGTGGCGAAAGTTAAATCCTCCAGCTACGACACTGGCCATGACTGTCCTTATGTCACCGAGAACAGCGATGATAACTGGTGCATCCTTCCAGTAGATTGGGTGCACGCCGGTGGCCCATTCAGCTTGTCTATGCCTGTACTCCGAAACTCTGCTGGTTTCTGCTACACCGGCCGTGGTACTGTACCTGAGACCTATCTCTGCCATCTGATTCTTGGTCTCTTGGTCTTTGATCACGATGAATTGCCAGGGTTGGCCATTAGCTCCTGACATTGCCCACCTTGCCGCTTCCAGGATTTTCTCTAGATACTCATCAGGAACAGGGTCAAACTTGAATCTACGGATACTTCTCCTTGTTCTCGCTAGCTCTATGAACTCGTCAATCTGCATCATTGCTCACCTCCACATTAGTTTTAGAAGAGCCCTTCAGAAAACTCGGAAATCCTTATCCTGTAAGGCTTTCGAGACACCTCCGTTTTATCCTTCACCTCCACCCCTAAAACCCTCACCTGATGCAGGGTTCAGAAAGCCCTTCATTCATTTCAGACAATTTTTGGGAATTTTTCATGGGGTTGGAGGTGAATTTTTTATGGTCTCATCTGACCTCCAAACTTTTCTGAAACCCTCTGATCCCTCCTCTATAGATCCTCTCATAGTCTGCCTTTGACTTCACCTCCCGTCTTCTTTTGCCCCATACTCTTTTGAGAACGCCCTGAGTCTCGTTTCAACGCCTTTCAGAAAACGATGCGGTAATTCTATGCTCATGGGTGATACAAGACAGAAACCTCTTTTTGCGGCTGAAGCCATTTTTCAGCTAAGTTCTCTCGACAAATATGAGATTCCCTTCTCTTTTCTCGATACCCCTCCCCTCATCAGGCCCTATCCTTCTACCCGTAGACCGCCTATTCCCTACGAGGCCTTGCTTGGAACCTTCATCTATAAAGGCCTCAGAGCTTCACCCTCTCTTTCTGATCTGGTCAGGGAACTCCGGGATAACCCTCCGTTAGCCTTGAAGCTTGGATTCCATCCGCTCCGTCTCCCCTGCGTTGAGGGCTTTTCCGTCCTTCTGCAAGATACTGAGAATAGCATCTTCCAAGAGGTAAGGGGTTCTCTGACAACCACGGTAATCGATCCCAAGGAAATTACGGGAACCTCTCTCTCCTTTGACTCTTGCAATGTCCCGGCGACCCTTTGTATGTAAAACCCGAGTGTGAGAGGCCTTCCGGCTATTTCCAATCACTGCATCATTGCTCACATTACTGTCCTTCTCATAGCCCTAGCTGCTCTTAAGAGGGGTAACAAAGATACGGTTCGCTTTGTTAAGTGCGCTTTATGAATTGCTAAGGATTCACTTTCTGATGAGGAAGATATAAGGGAATTACGGCTGTGTGTCAAGGAGCAATCTTGTGTTGAGATAACCGTCTCTGTATTAACGTAATGGTAGGATGGAGCCTTGAACCGATCAACTTTTTTTGAGCTCTCCGCGCGGTTTTTCTCAAAAGGTGAGACAGTGGCTTGATTGAGACATAGAGCTCCAGGGGATCGAGCTTCCCGTTGAAACACTACGCTGAAAAGGGCTCCGGATATTGCCCATCCACCCAGAGATAGTCATCCCATGGAGGGAGCACACGCCCGGAATAATCCACGTGAAATTCAAGGTTTTGAGGAGGTACATTGTCCCTCGGTGGAGGTTTTGATTTCAGCTCCCATAGACTCAGATCCTTGAGGATCCTCTTGACCTGCCCGCCATCGCACGCCAGGCGAGGGAGTGGGTTCTGTCTTGGTCCTCTCTAGGGCCCGTGATCGCATCTGTCAGTGGAATTGTGGACAGGCCCTGTTGAAAATAGGTTCTCCTCAAGGAAATTCAGCAGCGCAGGTGACGGGATCGGCCTCGCAAATCTTCTCAATGAGCCTGGTCCCGTTTGTGCCATACTGTTTCGATGATTGTCTGATTCTACTCTGTCAGGTATCGGGCCATCGTCGTTCTCCTTTTTGCCTCTACCCCGAGATGCCGTACGGTAATACCCATAAGTAGGATAGGGGAAGGTCTCACAACCTTCGCCCTCCCACACCATCGTGCATACGGGTCCGTACACGGCGGTTCATAGAGTCTAGGCTAAAGATTCGTAATGATTGAAGAGGGAAAGGAGCCCTCGTTCAGCGAAGAAACGGTTCGGCATTGCTATCTTAACGGGTTTCATGTTAGACACGACCCAAGGGCCTGTTCGAGATGCGGCAACAGGGCGAGCATTCTTGTCGCTGAATTTCTGAAGGCAGGTGCGCCGATAAGATTCTTTTCACCAACTGATGTTACATACGCTGCCGTGTACGGCGTCGTGGCACTTATAAACAAGGCACCCATCCGAACGCGGCCAAAGTATTTTTCAACTGGCCTTTGACGAAAGAGGGGCTCACTATTTTCTCCAAGGCCTTTATGCTCCAAACTACCAGAGTGGATGTCCCAACAGACCATTTAGATCCCATGAGCTTACGCCAGCCTGGGGTAGTCTATAGCAATAGCGAGGGTGAGGAGGCTGCGTTGGAGCTCGGCGCAGCAGCGAGGGAGGCGGCGAAGATCTTTGGTCTCCCTATGCCGAAGAGGAAAAAGAAGTGATCCTTGTTGAGGGCTGCTATCTTCTTCCTTACCGGCGGCTTTGCGGGCTTGCCAGGGAAACCCGGACTCACCTATCAAAAAGGGACTTTCACGGACACGCTGAATAGTCCTCACAGCGAGCCTAAAATCACGAAAGGAGACCCATGGCAACATTAATCACAGGCGCGGGTATAATTGGTACGATGGCAGCGTTACAGTTGCTTCGGAGTGGAGAAAGGGCAGCACTTTACGACCTAGCACCACAGCACGACTTCCTTGCAAGCGTGTTAGACTATAGCAAGATCAAAGTCATAACTGGTGATATTTTGGATAAACCTCACTTGATTTCTACGATTCGTCATGAAGAGGTAGATCGTATAATCCATGCAGCGGGGCTCTTAGGAGCCGCCACATGGGCTCATCCGTTTTCTGCAATAAGCACGAATATTGGCGGCACAGCGGCGGTACTTGAAGCAGCGAGACTAACAGGCGTCAAACGGGTAGTGTTTACCAGCACTCTGGCCCTATACGGCACGACTCCAGAGCCTCCCTCCGGTGGATATGCAGAAGACTACACTTCGAGGTATCTAACCAACAGGCAGAGGGGCATTTATCCTATAACCAAGCTTGCTTCCGAACAGATAGGACTTGCTTACGCTGATCATTATGGAGTTGATTTCGTTGCACTTCGCTTAGCTCCCGTGTTCGGTTTGTGGAAGGGCAAGCCTAGTGGTACGGTAGCCCAACTCATGGACACCTTAATTCGGGGGCCGACATTTGGGAAACCAGCGGAGTTTGATGATGAAAGGGGCTTACTGAGCGCATTACCTAGCGGCGGCTTTGACTTGCTCTATTCCAAGGATGCTGCTAAATCAACAATATTGGCATGTTTTGCTTCTAGGTTGGAGCAAAAGGTATACAACATCAGTATGGGCAAACTTTATACTGTGGATGAAACCATCGCTATAATCAAAAGAGTATTACCAAATGCAAAAATCACCGTCAAAAGCAGAGAGGGTGTAGGCCCAACAGGATTTGCGGCCTTATTATACCCAGCAGATATTACTGCTGCTCGCAAGGAACTAGGGTATGAGCCAGAGTATGACCTAGAAATGGCAATAAGAGATTACGCCGACGGGCTGAGGAAATACCAATCAAATGGCATAGCACCATAGTTTAACTGCTAACTGATTAAGCCACGTCCTTTGGAGGTGATCAGAGATAATTGGTTTTGCCTGGATTCTGCTCAGTGCTACTCCTAGCCTTCTCAGGGGGCAAGGCATCAACGGCAGCCATCAGTGAGCAGGGAGGTCTCTCTTTACCAAACCACCTATGAGGGCTCCCATCCCACAGGATCATCATGCTTTCTTGGGGCATACGAGGTCTTCTTTTGTGGTGTTTTCTTGCTCTCCGTTTCCTCTTCGCTGCTATCCCGCTCGCCCGTCTCAGCCTCCGCACTGTGTCGCGACTGACGGTAATACCCTCTCGTTCCTTAAGCTTTTCGGTAAAATGGGTATCATTGAAGTTCTTATACATGCTTTGCGATAGTTCAAT
>CP070673.1:3034607-3045481 GCA_020351915.1 Deltaproteobacteria bacterium | reverse complement strand
GCCCCAGCTCCTCCTCAGTAACAAACAGCAGCGCTCCGCCGATACAGTGCTGGACGCAACTGGGTTCCAGGCCATCGTCGATACGACTGACGCACAGAGAGCATCTTCAATGCTCCCGCTCATAGCCAATGATGTGGCTGATACCGTAAAATTTCGTTACCCTCGATTCTCAGTCTGGCAATTTGGGCACTTCACCCGTGTACTTGTTTGCCCTGTGACAGAAGAAGCTCGTGGAGCAGGGGCAGGTCTACCGAGTAGCGGCCTCCTGCATCATTTTTTTGGCTGTATCCTTCGTCTAAATCGTGGCCTCTAGGAACTCATCGGTTTCCGGATAGTATTTTCCACCTGGCTTGGGGATAAAGGCCGGGTCAACCCCCGCTACCGAGACGCCTCCCTCTTCTTTAGCCGCTGCCAGGATAGCCTCTCACTTCTGTTCCCAGCCAGCTTTTGTGGCGGGCGTAGCTACTTTAACTGAAGCGCTTTTTAGCTCTGGTGCAGGAGTAGCTTGTGCTCCCTATCTGCATGCCACCAGAACTGAGCCCGCAACAACAAGAACCATTAACGACCAGGATAACTTTTGTAGAGGAGAAGCCATCTTAACCTCCTTGAGGAATAAGTGAAGTGAACCTCAAGGTGCTGAGCCCGGTCGGTTTGAGGTTTGGTGCGTTATCTATCGGTCGCCACGTCCATGGCCAGCGCCGTACCTAGGGCATGGTGAGCAGGTTAGGCCCCAGCTACCAGAATTTCATCCCGGGGGAAGAAATCCATCATCTCAGCACCATCCTCTGTGACTACCACCACGTTCTCTACACGCACGCCGCCAAACCCGGGTTCTCCCTCTAAGCTTTCATACGCTATCACCATCCCCTTATCGAAGGGTTGCGGATTTTTGAGAGACCACTGCCGGTTAATCACCGGCATGTTATAGTTGACGAGAGATGGAGGGTAAGTTACTAAACCTATGCCATGACCGATCTCAACAGTGAGTACCTCCGCCTCGTCCTTGCAACCACGGGTGGAGGCTTTCGGAAAGGCCTTGACCGCATCGGCAGTGGTGTTGCCCACCTTTGTTGCATCGATAGCCGCATTGATGCGGTCCATCAGGCGCTTGTACATGTCCTTCTCCCTGTCGTTGGGCTGTCTACCTACGATGAAGGAGCGGTAGTTACACGCAGTATAGCCCATGTAAGACGTCCCGCACAAGGAGGCGTACAACAGCTCACCGTACTCGATCCTCCTATTGACTGGGCTTCCCCGCCAAGCGTTCTGAGGACCTGACCAGATGGCCGTGCTGGGCACCTCAGCGCCTCCCTCTGTCAGGGCATTCCGAGACGCATGAGTCACCTGTGCAACCGTGACGCCCGGCTTCAAGATCTCCAAGATGCGCTGGTATGCTATACCGCAAATAGATACGGCCTCCTTCAAGCATGCAATTTCGTCCTGGGTCTTTATCGTACCGGCCTCCAGCAATAACGGCCAAGCATCCACTATGGTCAGGCCGGCCTCTGCTAGGGCCGTTTTGGCAAGGTCGTCATAACATGCTACCCCTAGTTTCTCGCCAGTCAGCCCTCGCTCGTGAAGCTCCTGGCGGATTTCCTCGGCGAAGAGTTTAGCCTCCTCCCTTGCCGCCTCGGGCCCGCAGATTTGCTGCAACCAGCCACGGCCAATTCGCCAGTGCTTGATCCATGGCATAAACGCCGGAATGGTTTGGTAATGGCCGGCGTGAATAAAAACGACGGGGTCGTGCTCGACAAAAAAGAGCACGTGGTCGAGCTGACGCTGGAAATCGACACCCCGGTAACCCGTTAGGTAGCGGATATTGTTCGCACCCGTAACCAGCATGGCTGGGATGCCTTGCTGCCTCATCACTTGGCGGGCTCGCTTGATCCTCTCCTCCCGCAAGCGTGCCGTGTTGATGGTTTCTGAATAGTCTGTTAGACTGGGAAGATAACTCAGACGTTGTATGTGCTTTACCATGCGAAATCTCCTTTCATTTCCACGTTGATAGGCAAAGTCCCCGTAGGTACTTTACTGGTTTTCTAGAACCCTAGGCGCATGCTGCTTGCGACTGGGTTTACCCATTGCTCCCTATTTTTTTCAACCCTGCTGCCCCCGGCTCTCACCGAAATCCCGTTGAACAACGCACGCAATCTGGCACGGTATTATACTGTGCGTGGCTGGACTCGCTGGATATTTGATAAAAGCACCATCGATTGTAACCTTACATTGCGCAAAAGCTGGCTCTGTTTTCCTCTAGGCTGTGAGTAAACATGCGCCACAGATGGACAGGCATTAAGAGCTCTGAGGCAAACCGATCTCTCTGCCTATCAATGGTATCTCGGGGCAAAAAAAATGAAAAAAAATTACTGCGATTGTATTTTTTCTCTTCTTTACTTCCTTAACAACCTCCTTCATGACTAGCCATCAAAAGGCCCAGGTTGCCTGGCATTCAACATTGAGGGCAGGAGATATACTCCCCCTCTCCATCTTCTCCAAAAAAATCCCTCATAAGGCAAATTTGAATGTCGATATTAATAGTAATATGAATAGGTTAGTACATATTACAAGTTGCCAGCTTGATCATCATATGCTACAGCCCATTTCATGGATTTACTCCAAAGGGCATCCCAGAAAATCGCTTAACGCCTGAGTTGGTGTACTGCTCACAGAGACCAGGCAGGCATTGCCAAAGACCTGGATGACGGCAAAGACATCTCTGGGGTCTATGGCCTTGGTGAAGCAGGACTCTTTGATGAGTTCTTCTACTTCCTGGAGCAATTCGGGATCATGGAGTTGTTCACCACACTTGATCCCCAAATTACCACCCGCGAAAGCAATGTAAAATTCCCCGCTGTGATTCTCATCTACTTGATGCGCATAGTGGCTGGTCTTGCTTTTTTCTGGCATATACATTCCGTCATACTCAGATTTCAATCACTCATGCGGCTTGTGGGCTTAATTGGCAGAGAAATAAGAGATGGCACCTGCGCCAGAGGTGCGTACAAAACTTCCTCTGCTCACCCTAATAAAGAGGATGACATACAGCCAACTGAGATCAGGGTCCGTGTCTGTCTGGACTCCATTGCCACCTACATCCAGGCCATTGCCGCACATGCCTTGGAGAGGCTCTTTAATGGAAATAAACTCATCGTGTTTGATGAAGATCGCTACGCCATTTTTGATACCCTTGAGGTCTTCATACTCTGTGGCCGAAATGTGCTTATGCCCACGGGAGTGCCAGAAAAAATCTCCAAGCCCGCTCTTGAGCTGGCCCCTATGCTGAAACCGCTCTCTAAGAGGCCTGTCCAAGCCTACATTATCTATTCCCTGTACTATACTTGATCTATAGTCTCTGAAGGTTTCCTCTTCTACCGCGGCTCTTGCCGACTCTCCGCTCAAGACAAACATCTTCGATCAGCACTCCCATCTAGGCAAATCCGCACGGAGCTGGTCAACAGCCCCATTTAGGCTACATCGCTCTATCCTCTGCCACGTGCAAACCGATGACCGATCTGCTGCTAGCTTCAATTATCCCCTAGCATGGCGAGGCTAACTTCCGTTACCTGTCAAGCCAGACTTTGTCCACTAAGGTAAGATTCATATTTAACGTGCCTGGATTGTGGAACTCCTTTACGTAGGGCCACCGGGCAATGGCATATCCGTAATAATACAGAGGCATACTGGGCGGATCTGCCCACATCTCTCGCGCTACGTCTCGTATGGTCTTCACCCGCTCCGCCCCGGTCAAGTGTGTGCTTTTGCGATACAGTTTATCTACCTTCGGATTACTGTACCCGCTCCAATTGAAGGGTGAATCAGTGACCCAAATGCCGACTTGTTCATCGGGCTCTCCTAGGAGCGATTCTACACCTTCCACTATCCAATCATACTGTCCCTTGACTCTACGCTCCAGGTACGTTGCTCTTTCTAAGTCCTCTATTTTGAGATCAATGCCAATCCGGCGCACTTGCTCCGCTACCATCTCTCCCTGACGCCGATTTAGGGCACGTCTTCCCCTGATTAGCAGCGTAGCTTCAAAGCCTTTCCCAAACCCAGCCTCTGCCATCACCCTCTTAGCCTCCGCCACCCTTTTATCATAGGGCTTGTCCGTCCCCATGTAGCTCGCCAGCTCCTTCTCAGGAAGAGCATAGGGGCCAAAAGGATATAACCTCCCTCCGGCCACGCAGAGCCGGTCGCTACCGGTCGCCGCTATCATAGCCTCCCTCTGATCCACCACCAGGGCTACTGCCCTTCTTACTCGCGGGTCCTGCCAGGGAGCATCGGCCTTCTTCATACAGAACCGCAGAGTCCATGCATTGCCGGCTATATAACCTTCAATGATCGCCTCAGGGACGCCAGTTTTAATGGCTTCCACTTCCGCTACGGTACTGTGTGCCATCCCCGGGGCCGACATATCCACCCGCTTGCTGATAAGAGCACTCACCTGTGCGTCCGGGTCTTTGATGATGTAGTTTACGATCCCGTCTAGATATGGAAGACCCTTATGGTGATAATCTGCATATCTCTCCAATTCGTACATTATCCCCTTCTCATGCTTTTTCATCTTGAAGGGGCCGGTACCAACAAGCCAGTCGGTAGATTTATGATCTATGCCCGCTTCCAAAATATGCTTGGGTAGGATCTTACAGTAGGCGCAGGTAAGAAACGGGAGGAAGCTTGGCTGAGGCGCTGAAAGGTAAGCCTTTACAGTGTACTTATCTACCACCTCTGCTCTCACTAAGCTGGGGAATAGCCTCGAGGTTTCCATAGCTCTTTTCGGATCTGCCATTCTCTCCAGGTTGTATTTGACATCCTGAGCGGTGAAGGGTTTGCCATCGTGCCACTTCACGCCTTCATATAGGTAGAAGGTGTAGACCTTTCCATCATCGCTAATCTCCCAGCGCTTGGCCAGGTCAGGCTCCACCACATGAAGACTTTGCATGGTACTCCTGACAAGCTGACTAAAAATCAACCCGCTTGGCCCGTAGCTTATGGCCTGGCGATAGCGGTGGGGGTCCTGGGTAACGGGTTCGCCTCGCTGCCACCAGTGTAGAATACCAACATATTTAGGCTTTGCTTTTTCTAAAGCACACGTTGGAGCACCCCACGAGGCCAAAAGGATTAACGCCAAACCGAACACAAAGAATACCTGCCAGATCTTGTTCCCGTTTCCTTTCATAGCTTTCATAGAATACCTCCTAACTTTTTGGTCTCTTTCTTTTGGTTTTTATTTACGAATTTAAACTTTAGAAAGAGACAGTATTTTATTAAATACTCAAGTTTCGCATCCCAAAACGAGTGAAATCCCTGTATCACGAGGATGTCATGCTCAATATGGGGGTCAACCCCCAAGTTGGGGGCAGGATACCATTATCTTTTAATTTCATCAATGCTTTTTTGGGCCCTGTTTAGGCTTCGTCAATATGTCCCCTTTACTGCGCAATAAAAATGTCCCCCATTATGGAAAGGGACATTGTAGCAATGAGTCAGAGAGAGAGGCAGAGGTTCCATCTTTTAGAGATGGCTATAGTAGGTGAGGTGTCAGGCCTTGACATGTGACATCTTTTCCGCTAGGGGAAGCCCCTTATGGGAAGACCTTTGAGGATAGAATGCCCCGGGGCATTATACCATGTGACGAGCAGGGGAATGAGCGGAGGGATATCTTCCTTGACGACGCCGACAGGGGGAAATTCCTCGGCATACTGGAGGACTATCATGAACGCTACGGCATGATCGACTTGCAATTTCCGGAGGGCCGATGTAAACATTAAATCGTTTATGAATTAAAGCTGGAAGGGAGGCGATGATGGCTACCGAAAGAGTTGTCAAGACTGTTTGCGGCTTCTGCCACACAAATTGTGGGATGGAAATACACTTAAAGGAAGGCATAATTGATAAAATCAAGGGAAATCCCGAACATCCGGTGAACAAAGGTGCTTTATGCCCCAAAGGACCCGCTATCAAAGAACTGGTATATTCCCCAAGTCGCCTCAAATATCCATTAAGGAAGACCCCTAGCGGGTTTCACCAAATATCCTGGGACGAGGCATTAGACCAAATAGCAAGCAAACTCATGGAAATTAAAAACAAATATGGCCCACAAACCCTACTTCGATATTCTGGAGCACCGGTCACTGAAGAGAACCGAGACGGCTTTGTTCAGTTCTTGGCATCCTATGGCTCACCCAACTATATGGCTCCTGGGCACCTATGTTCCGTGCCCCGTCGGCTGGCTCTGGAGCTGGTTTACGGAGAAAGAACCGACCCAGATTATGAGAATACAAATTGCATACTGATTTGGGGTTCCAACCCAACGGCGTCAATGCAGGTTGCTGAGAGAATGGCATATGGAAGATTTGACAAAGTGATTCAAGAAGCAAAAAGGAGGGGAGCACAGCTTATCGTTATAGACCCCAGATGTACAGAACTGGCGGGTATGGCTGATGAATTCCTTCAGATAAATCCTGGCACAGATGCAGCGTTAGGTTTAGCTATGCTTAATGTCATCATTAATGAGGGAATCTATGATAAGGAATTTGTGGCTAAATGGACAATCGGCTTTGAGGATCTAGCAAAACATGTTCAGGCCGCAACACCTGAATGGGCAGAGAAGATAACGTGGGTACCTGCAGATAAGATCCGGAAGACAGCTAGGATTTATGCCACCACCAAGCCTTCGTCAATTCGAGAAGGAAACGGGCTTGACCAGCATACCAATGTCGTTGACACCGTAAGGCTGACTGGAATCCTGACTGCCATAACCGGTAACCTCGATGTACCCGGTGGCAATGTTTTCTTACCTATGCCCAAAGTTGCCCCGTGTCCTTCATTTCGTCCTCAAGAAAACCCCTTGGGAGCTGACAAGTATCCACTTTACCCCAGAGCGCCCTTTCCAGCCGTCGTTGACGCTATCCTAACCGGAGAACCCTACCAGCCAAGGGCAATGATCGTCTACCATGGCAATCCCCTTTTGATCAATGCCAATGAAGCCAGAATACGAAGAGCTTTGGAGAAACTCAAGTTCTTAGTGGTTTACGATATCTTCTTCTCTGCCACCGCTGAGCTTGCGGATATTGTCTTGCCCGATGCCTCTGACTTTGAAAGATTTGGTTACCAAGTCTATTCCAGTGCCAAAGGAGGAGTTGTTGCTCTAAGGCAAAAAGTCATAGAGCCTGTGGGTGAATCCCGCCAAGTTTTTGAGGTAGAGTATGAGCTTGCCCAAAGACTGGGGCTGGCCCAATCTTATCCTTGGAAAACTACCGAAGAGTGGATCGACTATAAACTAAGACCTTCTGGCATCAGCTTGGAAGACCTAAAGAGGCAGCCTGTTACTCATGTTACCGCTCCCTTAGAGTATAGGAAATATTTGAATAACGGCTTCGGTACACCCTCTAAGAAAGTAGAGTTTTTCTCTGGACGTCTAAAGGATCATGGATATGGACCTTTGCCTATGTATAGGGACCCGGCGGGAGGGCTGGGGGATCAATATCCTCTGATTGGCACTACGCGAAGACCAGGTGTCTATGTGCATACCAGGTTTCGCAATCTGCCAATGCTGCACAAGAAACAGCCAGACCCAATGGTCAGATTAAACTCCCAGGATGCTCAACCCAGGGGGATTGAAGATGGTAACTGGACAGTTGTGGACTCTCCCCAGGGGAGGATCCAAGTCAAGGCGAAAGTCACTCCCGAGGTTCAGCCTGGGCTGGTGATAATAGACTTTGGCTGGGGAAATCCCTGGGATAATGGGCCCAACGTGAATATCTTGACCAGCGATGATGAGCGTGACCCTGTTTGCTCCACTACCCCGAATCGGAGATTCGTTTGCGAGTTAAAGAAAGCTTAGGGTATTAATTCAACCGTAAAGGGGTCATGCCTCCGTTCGACTCTTGTCAATAAGAACTCTGACAGAGTCTCCGCACACGCTTAGCCCAAAATAGAGCTGTTGCCTTCAGCACACAGATCAGTTAATCTCAGAGATGGGGTCAGCCAAATCTTGATTGATTGCACTGGCTAGGGGTTGTATGCACACCGCTCTGGCAAAGGTTTAGCGATATCAGTGCAAGCTCCTGATTTAGGGTCTGGGTTTTGAGAATTATGCTCACATGTTTTTGACTATTCCTGAAGCAAATGTGGGGATATATGCAGCGGCGAGTGCCATCGGTTCTATCTTGTAGTAAAAAACTCGCTTTTTAAAGAGGAGTTCTTTACTACATATACCGCTCCTAAGTACATCTGCTGAACTAGTTTAGATAGACAGGTAACACCTTCTTGTCCTTGTAGGACTATTTGGGATAACCTATACACACAAAATGGAAACCTTGGATAGAATTCTGCCTTACCTTGGAGAGCCTGCTTTTCTCTTCTATAACGCAGAAAGTAGTGAGTGAAGACAGAAATGGATGAATACCAAGACAGTGACACAGGGTTAGAGCTAACCAGAGGTGGTAGGGGCTGGCTCTCCTTACTCAGTCAGAGAACCTTCAGTTCTTTAAAGAACCCAGTCTTCCGTCTCTATTACAGTGCCATGTTAGGCCAGAGGGCGTCCATGCATATGCAGATGGTTGCCCGCTCTCTGCTCATCTATCGCCTGACCGGCTCAGCAGCTATTCTCGGTGCAGTGTCTCTGGCCACCGCACTACCCATGCTTTGCTTGTCGCTTTTCGGCGGGGTTATTGCTGACCGGGTACACAAGAAGTATGTCTTGCTCATCGGCCAGGCGAGTTCAGCTGTCGTCGCCTTGGGCATTGCTCTTTCCCTGACTCTGGGCTACCTGAGCCCCGAACGTGCAGGCTCGTGGTGGATTCTGATATTTGCCTCCCTGCTCCAGGGGGCCATTATGGGTCTTATGATACCTTCACGTCAGGCTATTATCCCTGAGATAGTCGGTGAAGAACAGCTTATGAACGCCGTGGCCCTGAATACCCTGGGGATGAACCTCCTTCGCCTCATGGCTCCGGCAGCTGCAGGCTTCCTTATCGACGCCTTCGATTTTAAGGCTGTCTATTATACCATGACTTGCATGTATCTTGTGGCGGTGATCTTCGTTTCCTTTATGCCGCTCACCGGCACAATGAGCATTCACGGTGGGGGCGCCTGGCCAAACATAAAGGAGGGGTTCAAGTATATCTTCCATGAGACAACTATCCTTTTGATTCTGGTCCTTGTCCTATTCATTGCCCTGCTGTCAAGGCCGTACGTGATGATGATGCCCATCTTCGCTGATGACATACTAAAAGTCGGGGCGTCGGGAATGGGGGTGTTGCTGAGCATCTCTGGCATCGGTGCCATGATTGGCTCCCTCACCCTCGCCACCCTTCTTAACAGGAAGCGAGGCCTCATGCTGCTGGGGAGCAGCTTGATTCTGGGCCTAGCCCTGGCGGGCTTCTCCTTCTCCAGTTCGTGGTATCTCTCCTTGGCCTTGATTACCCTTGTTGGAGTGGGGCAGGCGGCACGGATGACCTTGGGCAATACCCTGCTCATGTACTATACGGGGGATGAGTACCGGGGACGGGTAATGAGCTTCTATGAGATGGATCATGGCCTGATTAGTCTTGGCACTTTTGGCGCGGGTCTGCTGGCAGAGGCCATAAGTGTACAATGGGCACTTGGTGGATTTGCCATGACTCTTGTCTTCATGTCTATCCTGACGCTGGCTTTCGTTCCTCGGGTACGAAGACTGGACTAGCTGCATTTATGCATGGTACGCGCTAAAGCCCCCCGGAGATCATCCAGTATGCTGTTCGTCTCATATAGTGCGTTATCTCGCACGGGAAAGGGGGGAGAGGTTAATAGTGATTTCTCCAAAGACATGCTGCGTCAGGATTACCTCATCACGCTTGTCAGTTGTCCCCGTATAATGCTTCTGAGTTACTATGTAGTTACGGCAGGAGATCCCGAAGCAATCCGTAAGAGTGAAGCTGTTGAATCCACTAGCAATCCAGGACATCGGTCTTGCGTCCAGGGACGTTTTTCACATGTCTCGCGTTGACCAGCAGGACCTCAAATCCATGGGATTCAAGGATCTGATACAAGGGAATCCAGTACAGCCCTGTGGATTCCATGGCCACGGTCTCAATAGTGCACTGAGCAAGCCAGTCGGCGAGCCCATTGAGATCAGCGGTGAAACAGCTGAACGATCGGACCGGCTCAGGGTCCCGATCCGGTGGCACTGCCACATAGTGAAGCTCTGAGCCCACATCGATGCCCGCGGCATTGGGGTTGATCACCTGCACTCGAATATGCCTCCGCCTCCTGGAGCCTCTTATCCTTCGTGCCTTCTTCCTGCTCATGTTCGCCTCCTTGCATGATAATAGAATTGAATTATGCGCTCCGGCCCGGGGCGGTTTTATAAACACTCTGCTAAACGGGGTAGTGATGAATGGACTCCACCACTGATACAACCGCTCACAGCCGGGACCATGCTAACTGACAGGCATTGAGAGCACCATTGAAATCTCGGTCTTGACTGCCGGAGCGTATTCCCCGGTCAGCAAAACACGGGCACCTCAGGAAGACAAGATGAAGTTTCTTTCTGATATAACGGACTCCTCATCGCGGAGTGCATCAAATGCTAACTGAACTATATGGTCTCAGCTCTTGCCAGGAATTGACGAATTGCGGAAGAATTAATCATCTATGACTTGAAGATGAGAAACGGCAGTTTTGCTGGATTCCTATATGTTGTGGTGGCCAGTGATGAGCAAGTTTTTTACACTACTTGCCATAGCTGACAGTCGCGATCAGTTTCATTCTATTATAGATTTGTTTTGGTAATAAAAGCTTTTTCGGGCTCTAAATTTTCACCAATCATAGCAGAAATCGCTACATTGTCCTGCTTACATATGTTGGAGATATTGCAGGTTTTAGAATTG
>CP070673.1:3030283-3034507 GCA_020351915.1 Deltaproteobacteria bacterium | reverse complement strand
TCGCACCGCATTGCCGGAGCAGAATGCTGTCAGCATCGGGTAATTCCCCGGGTCCTGTGGCGTCAGCTCGGTATCGGCACAAACCAGTGCAATATCCTCCATAGGGATTCCCAAAACTTCGGCGGCGATCTGCACCATCATGCTTTCATTTCCCTGACCGTTATCCACGTTCCCTGTAAAAAGCGTACAACTGCTATCTTCATTGAATTTGATGAGAGCGGATGAATTCAACCGAAAGCCCAGATTAAAGCCCGTAATGGACCCGGCACAGGCCATCCCAATACCGTGCCCTTTGGGTAGACGACCTCTCTTTTCCTTCCATCCCGAAACTGCTATAGCCTTCTCTATGGTTTCACGCAGAGCGAAACTGGTGATCTTAGACCCGCTGGGTAGAGCATCGCCTGCCTGACGTGCATGCGTCAATCTCAGTTCGACAGGGTCGAGACCCAGATCCCCAGCAATCCGATCCAACATCATCTCCTCTGCAAGCACATATTGACATCCGTGCGTTCTCTGCATGGAGCAGGTGGTCTTGTTGGTATAGACCCGGATGCCCTCATATCTCATGTTGGGCACGCGGTATAGGGACTCCGAATAGATAAACGATGTATTGACCGCCACAATCCCACTGCTCATATAAGCGCCACCATCCAAAATCATCTTTAGATCCCTGGCCATGATCGTTCCATCACGCCGGACCCCCAATCGTAATTCTACGATGGCCGGGTGCTTTTGTCTGGTGGCTATCATGGTTTCTTCCCGGGAGTAAATGAGCTTAACCGGCCTTTTCGTTTTCATGGAAAGCAAAGAAACGATAAACTCCGCAGGAAAAACGTCGGATCTGCCACCAAACCCGCCGCCTATGTGGATGTGATGCAGCCTGATTTTTACCAATGGAATCCCCAGGGCATTGCTTAATGCCCTGCGCCTTGTGAAGGGCGATTGATTCGGAACCCAAAGATCCAGTTTCCCGGAAGGCTCGTAGCTGGCGACGGCCCCGTAGGGTTCCATCTGCAGATGGCTTACTTTCGATGTGACGATCCTGTCCTCATAAACACGATCGCTATTTCGGAAGGCAGACTCCACATCACCGAATTCGAGCTTGGCATGATCTCCGATATTCCTCTTTGCATGTTCGTGCAGTTGGGGGGCGTCTTCCCCCATTGCTTCGAGCGGGTCGAAAACGGCAGGGAGCGGTTCGTACTCTACACGGATCAGGTCCAGGGCTTCCTCCGCAGTCTCCTCATCTATGGCCGCCACGGCCGCAATCTCTTCCCCAAGGTATCTCACCCTATCGCGGGCCAGCAGATATTGATCCCTTGTCCGCTTATAGATACCGAACTTATACGGGATAGTTTCCCCACCGATCACAACGGCCTTTACGCCCGGCAACCTCTCCGCCTTGCTCGTGTCGATGTTCAGAATTCTTGCGTGAGCATGGGAACTCCTTACTACCTTTGCATATAGCATTCTGGGCAAAGACAGGTCTGCCGTATACTTGGCTGCACCCGTTATCTTATCCAGCGAATCAGTTCTCTCTACGCTTTGTCCTATCAGAGAATCTCTCTTCATTTTGCATCCACCTTTCCGGGTCCTATGTTTCCGTGGCCGTCAATACGGCCTCAATAATCTTTGTGTAACCTGTACAACGACAGATGTTGGAGGACATAGCCTTCAAGACCTCTTCTTCGGTCGGTTTTGGTGAACGGTTCAGGAGCGATTTGGCTGTCAGGACCATGCCAGGCGTGCAAAACCCGCACTGAACCGCTCCATGGGCCATAAAGGCCTCCTGAACAGGGTCAAGTTTCTCCCCCTGCTTGAGCCCTTCTATGGTGGTTATCTCGGCGCCTTCCACCTCAGGGGTCAGGACCAAACAGGATCTTACAGGCTGGCCGTCCAGTAGAACCGTGCAACTACCACATGCACCAAGCCCACAGGCCTCTTTGGTCCCTGTCAAATGCAGCCTTTCTCTTAGGCTCTCAAGCAAGGTCTCATAGGGTTTTACGTTTAACAGGACTTCCTCTTTGTTGACCGTGAATCTCACCTGTATCTTTTCCATCTTCTATTCTCCCTGAAGGACCTTTCGCATCAACCTCATTGCAATGACCTTGACCATCCGTTTTCTATATAGAGGAGGAAGGACCGTGTTCGTAACGGGAGTGCTATGTTCCGAGGCGTGCTCGGCCGTCTGCTCAATGGCCTCTTCACTTGAACGATCTACGGCATAAAAGAAAGGCCTGGGCCCTACTGCCCCGACGGAAAGCCTCCCCGTCTTTCCAACCGCTGAAAAAGCAACTCCTAGCAAAGGATAATCGATCGACCGCCTCAAGCTGAGTTTTTCATAAGCTCCTCTGGTGCGCTGGTCCGGGATGATGATCTCCGTCATGATCTCGCCGGGTAAAATACGAAATGGTCTCTCACCATTACCGGTATAAAGCTCATGGAGAGGAATCTGCCGTTCTCCTTGTGGCCCCACAAGGGAAACCTGCCCCTCGAGGCTCAGCAAGGCCGGGGCCATATCACTACAGTAGTTAGAGAAGCATGCCTGACCCCCTATCGCGTTGCACTTGTCGCCGCCCATTTTCAGGCAGTCATCTGCCGCATTACGCCAGAACCGGGACTGGTTGTAAAAAAGACATCTTGTTTCCTGGAGGAGGTTCCCCCCCAGGGTGCCTCTCATCTGAAGCGTTTCACAGGAAGTCACTTCCAGGGCCAACCACAGGGCCGGAAAAGATGCCCTTATATCTTGGGTGCGTTTCAGATCATAAAGCTTGACCAGGGAACCAATTCTTACAAAACCTTCTTCTCTTTTTATCCCCTGGAGTTCTTTGACGCCCTTGAGATCAATTAAAGCTGTGGGCTTTTGCATTCTCAGCTTTAGACGAGGGACCAAATCGGTCCCGCCCGCCAAGAAAAAGGCCTTTTCCTCAAAGTGACCGTATAAGGTAAATGCCTCTTCAAGATCTCTCGCCCTTTTGTACGCGAATTCCGTAAGTCTCATTTGTTTGTAGCTCCCCCCGTTGACTTCCGGTTACAGATATATTCTGTTGGCTCAGGTGCCTTCAAGATATAGGATGTCTAGTAATGGAAAACCCCCTACGAACCTCCCCACGGTTAGAGGGAGGGTTTTCACTGGAGAAGGCATGCCGCGCGCATGTATGCATTCTGAGTGTTTTGGCCTGCCCTGATGCGCATCCTGATTCCCAGGCTGCTCTTCTTGGGCTAACCGAATAATGCGCTTATTTCCTTTCATATCTTCTGTATTTTCCGAAGTATTTGATTTTCGAAATTCATTCTTGCTAGTCTTTTGTAACTTAATTAACTTTACTTATTAGGTTGCCTATGATACCTTACTGTAAGCTAAGATATTACAGGAGGTCTCACATGGCAAAACGTGGTCGAATTCCACCAGCTGTCTCTTTGACAGAGGAAGAACGTACTCAACTTGAATCTTATGTGCGCTCCCGTTCTATGCCAACGGGGCTGAACGCACGTTTTAGAATCATCCTCTTTGCGGCCGATGGTTTGGGCAATAAGGAGATCAGCGAAAAAGTTACCTTGTCGCGGGCCTCGGTTGGGAAGTGGCGGAAGCGATACTCCGAGAAGGGCTTGGAAGGTTTGCATGACGAGCTGCGCCCAGGTCGACCGCGATCTGTTTTGGATGAAAAAGTGTCTGAACTGATCCATAAAACCCTTAAAACTAAACCGGAAGGGGCGACTCATTGGTCGACCCTAACCATGGCTGATGAAATCGGGCTCTCCCATATGACCGTTAGCAGGGTTTGGCGAACCTTTGGGCTCAAACCTCACCTGAGCGACACATTCAAGCTTTCTACCGACCCATTTTTCGTTGAAAAGGTCCGTGACATTGCTGGACTGTATTTGAATCCCCCTGAAAACGCTCTGGTGCTCTGTGTGGACGAAAAAAGCCAATGCCAAGCCCTTGAGCGCTCTCAACCGACCCTTCCACTCGGTTTTGGTTACGCTGAGGGCTACACCCATGATTATGTCCGCCACGGAACCTTGACCCTTTTCGCTGCTCTGGACGTTGCCACGGGTGGTGTTCTTGCCCAGTCTAAGAAGCGGCATCGTCATCAGGAGTTTTTGCAGTTTCTCCGTCATATTGATGCAAATGTGCCGCCGGAACTGGATGTGCATATTATTATGGACAACTATGCGACCCACAAGCATGACAAGGTTCATTCCTGGTTTGCGAGGAAATCC
>CP070673.1:3025983-3030183 GCA_020351915.1 Deltaproteobacteria bacterium | reverse complement strand
TCGACCCAAGGCGTGAAACCCCTCCTCATACCTTGCCAGGGCTTCCCCCTGCGTTAGCGTACCATCGTCTCAAGGTCGCTGTTCTATCCGAAACCCAGTTAATCCCTCCTGCAACGGACAACGGACCACTATCTACGGACCCCGCTCACACCCCAAAATAGGCAGAGCGTACATCCGGATTGTTCAATAGCTCTTCCCGCGTTCCTTCCAGCACCGAGGCCCCATTTTCCAGGATGAACGCGTAATCTACTGCGGGCAGAACCGGTCGGGCGTACTGTTCTGTCACGATAATGGAGATCCCCCTTTCAGCACGGATCTCTCTAATGGCACGTACCAGCACGACTTGGATCAGGGGGCTGAGACCCAGAAGTGGTTCATCCAGAAGCAACAACTTAGGCTGGGCCATGAGTGCCCTGCCGATAGCCAACATCTGTTGCTCTCCCCCACTCAGAAAACCACCAACCCTCTTCTTGATTTTTTCCAGGGCCGGGAATATTCTGAAAACATATTCCAGGCTCTCCTTTTTTTGGGACGGAGACGCAAGGTAGCCTCCGATACGAAGATTTTCCAACACCGTGCTTTCAGGGAATATCCTTCTTCGCTCGGGGCATAGGACAATCCCCTGTCTCGCACGCAGGCTGGGTTTAAATCCCATGATGTCCTGCCCCAAATAAGTTATCTGGCCAAGCACCGTGATCCGCTCACCGCCGGCCATGTCCTCCTTTTTTTTGATATCCTCCATGATACCCGAAAGGGTATACATAAGGGTTGATTTCCCGGCACTATTCGCCCCAAATACCCCCACGATTTGATTGTCCTCGCACATGATACTGACATTATTGAGGGCCAGCATATTTTCGTAGAAGACCATCAAGCCCGTTGCCTCAAGCATGACTCATGACCTCCTCAACCTCCTCTGAGCCGAAATAGACCTCTTTAACCTTGTCATCGGCCATGACCTGCTCAGGGCTTCCTTCCACCACCTTCTCCCCGAAATTCAATACCATGACCCGATTGGCCACCCGGAACAGTTCCCGCAATCGATGCTCAATCATGATCAAGGTGATGCCATCCATCTGTAACCGTTCTATGAGGGGGACCATGCTTGCAATTTCACTCATGCTGAGTCCAGAGAAGACCTCATCACAGATAATGATCTCAGGCTTCAAAGCCAGACACCGGGCAAGTTCGAGGCGTTTTAGATAACCGGTAGGCAAGGTGGAGGCTATTTTATAGGGAACAAAGGAATCCCGCTCAAAGCCAATCTCCTCCAAAATATCAATGCCTACGGTATCCCGGTCCCCCAGCTTCCCTCCTCCTCTCCAGCCTCCCGTTCGTCTCGCACGGGGTGAAAACAGGGGAATGACGATGTTTTTATAGGAAGGCAAGGTGTAATAAGGTCGCATGATCTGGAACGTCCGGGTGATCCCCATGTCCGCGATCTTGTGTGCTGGTTTGCCGCTGATATTCTTACCCCGAAACACCACCTTGCCAGAGGTCATCTTGATGAAACCGGTTATGCAGTTTATCAGCGTGGTCTTGCCAGAACCGTTTGGGCCAATGATGCCCAGTATCTCTCCATCATGGACACCCAGACTCACCCGGTTCACGGCCACAATCCCGCCAAAGCTTTTGGTTGCCTCTTGCACTTCAAGGATAGGCTGGTTGTTCATATCGTGACCCACCTTTCAAACTGATGATATTTTCTCTGGCCGTAAACCATGATCCCCTCGCTGCGAAACACAATGAATGCTACGAGTATCAGGCAGTAGAAGACGATCCGTAAGGTCCCAAAGGCCCGGAGTAATTCGGATATAGGGACCAGAATAAAGCACCCCAACACAGGCCCCACCACAGTGCCAGCCCCGCCAATAACCGTGGCCGCAATGGGGAGAATGGAAAAATCTAGGGCAAACAGTGAAATGCCGGACCACATGTAGATGTGTACAAGACAGGCACCGCCCAGACACCCCAGGGCCGAGGCGACAAAAACGGCAATAGCCTTGTAAAAGGTGATGTTCATTCCCGAGGCCCTTACGGCCTGGTCATTGTCCTTGACCGCGCGGAAGACCAGGCCGATATCAAGGTTGACCAGCCGTCTCAGCCCAAATAGAAACAAAAGAACCATCACGATCACAAAGTACTGCTCGATCCAGCGGTTTGGAAAACTAGCTACCCCCATAATCCCGTCGGTGCCTCCCAGGATGTTCAGGGCCTCAATGATCCTCATCAGCACCAGTGGGTACATGAGGGTTACGATGGCGAAATACACGCCCCGCAGAGGAAGGCAGGGGAGCAAAAGCAGGGTGCAAATGGCCCCTCCCAGCAAGGTGGCGATGGGGATGGTGACAAGGGGCGGGAAACCCCAGAAGGTATTCAGGATGGCGGCCAGATACCCGCCTACTCCAATAAAAAAGGCCCCACCCAGGGAAACCAGCCCCACAAAATGAGCCAGGAAATCAAAACCCAGGGCTAATAGAGAATAGATGCAGACATAGGAGATCACCCGCTGCCAATACATGGGCATGATAAGAGGAAGGAGCAGCATACCCACAATCAGCACCAGTCTGGGCACGGTTAAGTAACACAACTCTCGCAAGGACATTATGGCATAGAGCCCATCCGTACGGACCTTGATGCCTCGATCCAGCCTTTCCTTTCGACGTTGCTCATTATTCACTTTTTAGACCCTTTCTTCCAACTCCTTTTGCTGGCCAAAGAGACCCGAGGGTCTCAGGATAAGGGTGAAGATAATGGCCAGCAAAGCCACCACCATTTGATAGTGTGACCCTAAGTATGTTACCGTCAAGATCTGGGCAAAACCGATGAGAAATGCCGCCAGTACCGCTCCCATCCAGCTACCCAGCCCCCCCACGATGCACACGGCAATGGCCAAAATCAGGACATTATAGCCGGCCTCCACCACGATATTTCCAAGGGGAAGCAGGAGAACGGCCGAAAGCCCCGCAAGCATGGAGCCAAGGGCCATGGCCACTACTGCCATGAGATCTGAATCAATCCCCAACATCAGGGCAGCCCGCTCATCTTGGGCCATTCCTCGCAGGGCCAACCCAATCCGCGTGTGGTGAGTGAAGAGCCAGAGGAAGGCAACCACGGCCGCGCCAATTCCAACCACCACCAACCGATGGAAGTCAACCGGGATACCACCGATCGTTATACTTCCCTCAACGAAAACTGGCAGGGTGTACGTCATTCCCTTAAACCCGCCCCAGCGCAATCCTTCCAGGATGGCCAACCCGATGGCATACGAGGCGATGATCTCCGAGATGGCCATCCCCCGGACACGAATGAGGATGAACTGATAAATAAGCGCGCCAACCACCCCAATGATGATCATGGCAAGGAGAATACTGAATAGGTAATTCACACCCAAGGCGCGAAGGAAACCCCACGTGACAAAACCGCTTATCACGTAAAGGGCGCCGTGGGCAAAATTGGGAACCCGGCTGATCCCATAAACCAGGGCAAAGCCCAATGCCATCAAGGCAAGGGCCATGCTGTTGATAGTTCCATAGATAAGGATATCCATAATTCCGCTTCAGTCTTTCTGCAATTTGTTAGGCGTAAGGGATTTCTTGTTTGTTTCCTTGCTCAGGGAATAATGGCCCGCCCTGGCGTGACTTGGCTGGAAAAGGCCGTTATTGCTGCACTATCTTGTAAGCGCAGCGTGTAGAACACCAGTCCTGCTTGTCAGGTCTGGGCCAGGGAATGTTGGAATGGAGGAATAATGGGTATAAGATCAGAACAAGAGAGTTACGATCGTCAAAAGCTCCTTCTTAACCCATCATTCCAAAATCCCATTACTCCATCATTCCAATTGCGTAGCGGAGCTTAGCTCTATTTTTTCATCCAGGGAGGAAGTTGGATCTCACCCATGGCTATCTTTTTGGGGAAAACAACTACTCTTTTCTTAGCCTGCCACTGGAAAATAGTCCCGACAGCCCCTTCTTCCGGATCCACGCTCGGGATGACCTGGTGGCTCTTCGGGTCGAACCTGATCCTGCCATAAACACCCATCATATCGATCTCTTCAAGGGCCTTTACTACAGCATCTGGTTCAAGGGATCCGGCCCTCTCAATAGCATCCTTGAGAACATATGGGCCCATGTAACTCGTTGATGTGCCATACCCTTCAGGTTCTATGTTCCACCTCTTTTTGTACGCCTCAACAAACTTCAT
>CP070673.1:3019398-3025883 GCA_020351915.1 Deltaproteobacteria bacterium | reverse complement strand
CTTATAAATAAAAGATCCGCGATCTCTTTGTTGGATTTTCCCTGGGCGATGAGCTTCAGGACCTCTCTCTCCCGGTTGGTCAACCTCTCGCCCGCAGGCTTGCCATTGCCCCGGCAGATTTCTATCAGATCCTCTGTCAGCTCTTTTAAAAGGATAGGCGAAAGGTACACCTTTCCTCCCCGGATCGTCTCTATGGCACGAGCAATACGGGAACCATCGGCAATAGCTTCTATTATCAGACTAGGCTCCCTACAGTCGCCAATCGGATAGATTTCAGGGACTTTCCCTTCCAGGCTTTTGAGGAGTTCAGTGTTTGGCGCGCTGCGGCAAGCAAAAAAACTCAAGGTGCTTCAGATCGGACTGGAGCAGGCGATCAAAATTGGTGCCCTTGCCTTCGGCGATGGGCCGCCCCTTCGCCCACAGCCCTGCCTGCCCCGCTTTGACAGAGGTACGGATTGCCCACCTTATTCATCGCGCTTCCCTCACGAGACTAGACAGCACAGCCTGCCATTTTTCAGTGATCTTGTTTCGGAGACTGCCGCTTATCTTAGCAATTGGATACCAGTCTTCTTTCCACTCCAATGGTCGACAGGCATCAATAATCACTTTAGAGGATAGGAGTGGCTTCGGTGCCACTCGATATTTTTTCTTCTCCGCCAGGGGAATAGCAGGATCAGATGACTTACTGCCGCAATGATGCAGCATCTGTATTCCGCGGTCTGGCATGCATCTGCTTACCATTGCCCATATAACCTGTTTCAGATCGGAGGGGTCAATATCATCCTCTACCACTATTGTGTATCTGTTAATCTCGGAGTTGTGGGAAGCAATCAGACCGACATCCCGGGCATGACCAGGGTACATTTGCTGGATAGAAATAACGTTAAAACACATGGCACCTGCCGCCTCAGAATAACACCAAACACCATTTATGCCTGGAATTCCGGCTGCCTCAAGCCGGTTCCAAATCACCACTGAGTCAATTATAGCGACTCCTAGAGCGCTGGAGTCGTGGGGAGGGATTGCCGGATGTTCACATGTGAGAATAGGGTCATCTCGATAATAGATGGCTTTCACGCGTATTACTGGTTCAGGTACCGGCGAGAGCCCCAGATTGGCGTAATACCCGCACCACTCCCCGAAGGGCCCCTCGTCAACCAGGTCTCCAGGATGGCACTCTCCCTCAATTACGATCTCAGCATGGGCTGGTAAGGGTAGTCCGCTGTATCGACCTTCTATGACCTCAATCGGCTCGCCCTTTATGCCCCCGGCGTAATCATATTCCGATACCCCCAAAGGTGTTAGGGGTTGACAAGAGGTCCACCACAAAGCGGGATCTAGTCCTATAGCGATTGCAACAGGCATTACGCGGTTATGAGCAAAATACCTTTGATGCATTATTATACTTCCGTGTTGGCTTTCTAGGACGTGTAGGGCAAGACGGCTGCGATCAACCAGCATGACGCGATACGTTCCCAGGTTCACCCAGCCGGTGTCGGGGTCCTTTTGAATGACCGTGTGACACGTTCCAATATAGCGACCCCGATCCAGCTCGTGAAAGCGGGGTGACGGGAACTTGAGAAGGTCTACGTCGTCTCCCGTGACCGAATTGGTTAGTACCGGGCCAGAAGTCACGAATTTAGGGGGAATGAGGCCAAGTTCCCTGCTCTTCTGGCGCCAATTGCGAACCAAACTCATGCGGTCAATCTGGTCTTCGGGCAAACCCAAGGTTGTTGCTATCCTCGATGTCGAGGAAAGTAGCCCAAATAAGGTGCGATAGCCCTTTGGGTAGCCGGGGATATCTTCAAACATTAACACTGGCTTAGGTTCTTTACCTTCTGCCTGCACGAGTTCGGCGATACCGCTCATCTCCAGATCCCAATTCGCTCCAGCGATATGCTTAACTTCTCCGCGCGATTCAGCAACTTCTAACCATTCCCTCAAATCAGTGTGCATCGATTTCCTCCTATGATTTACTGTGTCAGATAAACACTGTGAACGGAGCTACTATTAGGCTTCCTTTGCTGTCATCCTAGAAGTCAAGTCGAAGAGCCTGTTTCGGGAGGATTTTGACAAATAAATCATATCTCACGAGCCACTATTCCAGCGCAAAGTTTGACTGGATCTCTAGGGCGCTGCTCCGAACTTCGCCTACCCGATAGAAACCTTTCCCTTCTATGCCGGCCGTCAATGCGGTATAGGGAAAGGATGGTGTAAATGAGTGAGCCTTGTTATCACGAACCCCTGGCTTGTCAAGTTGTGCCCGGTGCAGACGAAACGCCACTTCAGCCGCTCCAATGCTCCCCGCATACTGGAAATCATTTCTTCACGTTTCATATTGTGCCTCCGCTTAATTGAAATCGAACAAAATCACAACTGATGTTTTTTCGGTAGAATATATTTAGCTCTGTCTGATCAAGTTCGGCAGCCAGAGTGCAATCTGGGGGAACGCCATCACCAAAGCCATAAAGAACAGATCTATGAACACGAAGGGCAGAGTGCCCCTCCAGATATCGCCCATGGAAACCTCCGGTGGAGCAACCGCTTTTAAGACAAACAGGTTCAGACCAAAAGGCGGCGTAGTAGTGCCCAGCTCCAGGTTTATCATCATTATCACGGCGAACCAGAGTGGGTCGAATTGCAGCGCACCTACTATCGGCATAAAGAACGGAATCGTTAGAAAAACTATTGATGCCGAATCCATAAAACAGCCCATAACAAGCACTAGTAGCTGCATACCGATCAGTACCCACCAGGGCGATACCTCCAAGGATGCGATCCAAGAAACGACCCATTGAGTGATGCCGGCGTATGCAACCGCTCGAGAAAATAGAGAAGCGCCGATGACTATCATAAAAAGCATCGCCGTATACTGTGCTGTCATTGACAATGTACTCACAAATTTCGACAGTTTGAATTGTCCATACAACGCTACAACTAGCAGCGTGGCCCAGAATCCGAGCGCTGCTGCCTCAGTGGGTGATGCAAAGCCAAAGAAAATGGTCCCCAGGATGCTAAATATAATTGCACCGACTGGTAGACTGTATTTCAGTGCTCCTGCCCTCTCTTTCCATGTTGGTCGCTGGGTGACTGTTGGGCGCTCGCCTGGCTGCAACAAACAGCGTACAAAGGTGTAGCCCATATACATTAGTGCGATCATTATTCCGATAGGCAAGCCAGCAGCAAACAGTTCGGCCACTGATACTTCCGCTAGGTAGCCAAGAATCACCATCAGCGAACTTGGTGGAATAAGAATGGTCAAAGTAGCTCCACCTGCGATGCAGCCGCAAGAAAGGCCTTTGTTATAGCCACGCTTAAGCATTTCTGGGAGGGCCATCTCGCCTAGAATAGTGCAGGTAGCAGGAGCAAAGCCACATATAGCGGCGAAGACGGTAGCACTGGATAACGTGCTGATTGGCAGACCACCCGGCACTCGTCCCAGCCACTTTTCCATCCCATCAAAGACTTTATCGGTTATTCCACTCTTAATGAGATTTTCACCTATGAGCAAAAAGAGAGGAACGGCTATCAGGATGAAGCTAGTCACTGATGCGTAGCTGACAGTAGCCAGCAGAGGCAGGGCCTCTGTACCCCAAACAGCCAGTATCATGATGGTAGCCACTAAGCTGAGAGCGAAGGCCACCGGTAACCCCGAGGCCAACACCACTATTAGTATTACTGGCGTAACTAACGCGACAATCCATAAAGGCACGGCATTACCTGACCTACTGCTTATTCAACCACTGTACCCAAAATCATACAGTGGACAATTGGTTGATTTCGATGCTTCTTTCGTCAGGTTAGTATCTGTAAATCTTACGTCTCCGCTGCTCATGAGCTGGGTCATCTGAATTGCTTACAGCAAACTTCGTCAAAGGCCCCAAATGAGCTTCGATAGCATTGATTTAGGACGCATAGATGGGGGTTAAAATGGTTTGCGTATTGCTACTTTGGAAGACATCCTCCCCTTTAGCGACCTTGCTCCGCTGGCGTCACACGTCCTCAATCGCTAAAACACGGCCGGCAGGTCTCTGTCAGTCTTTCGTTTTCGAACCTATCCAGCATCAACAGTTGCCCTAGACATGATAAAAAACACGGCCTTCTTCTGGGGGATTCAACCGCCGACGCTTGTGCTATGTCGCCGATGTCTCCTCTGAGGGTACCAACCTTGTCCGGCGCGTCCAAGAGCACTTCCTCATCGGGACTCGATTCGCTGAGTCTTACGCCTCCCGTGATACCCCCTTCGGGGCATTAGGCCGCACCTTACTAGGCTAATTAAGTTGTAATGGCACTAGTTACAAGCACTCGTATGAGTATCTTCAGGCGCTTTTTGCCTTCGCCCTCTCTCGGTCTTCCAGCCACGCAAGGCGCTATTGACTATCTGGAGGCATAGGAGGAAAGCTCCAAATGGAATAACTGCCTTCGCCGGGAAGGTTGGTATAACTGTGATAGTAGAAGAGAATTCTCCAACCCTGAATGCCCGCCAGGCCTCCCAGAAGCCGTACCAAACCAGACCGGCAGTGAAAATCAGGGCCCAGAAAGAGAAGAATAGATTTGCCCTGGCCCGCCACTTATCGCCCAAGCGTCTGTACAGTATATCAACTCTAACATGCTTGTCCTCCCGCCAGCTCAAAGGCAGGACCAAGAATACACATGCCAAGAGTAAGTACTCAGAAACATCTGGCGCCCATTCTATCGGGGCAAGAAAGAAACGCCGCCCGATAATATTCCAGGCCGCCAAGAACGCTATCACCACTATCAGCACCCCGCCAAATGGCCCTAAGCCGCCTATTGCCTTTGCAAAGAATTTAACCATGCCAACACACCATACTTTTAACAACGGAATTCCTGCTTGAGTCTCCTCAGTTGTTGAAATAAGCGTAGTCGCCTATTTCTCGTATTTTTGGATGATGTCAAGTACTGCCCCTCCCGCTGGACCTGCGAGCTTACGGTACCAATCCTCCAAGGGCTTTCCCAGCATTCCTCTCCACCGCGACAATTCGTCTGCGCTTAAGCTGTGGAATTTTACCCCTTTATCTTGCAGCGTTCCGACAGTTTCCTCTTCAAATCTGCCGTAGTATGCCTCGGCCCATTTTCCCATTTCTATGACCTCATCCGTTAATAGGTTTTGCAAATGAGGAGGCAGCTTGTTCCAAGTATCTTGGTTAATGAGTATCATGCTAGTACACTGGAACACATGTGGCTGCACAACGTGGCGTATAATCTCATATTCTTTTAAATCAACCATGGACTTCAGAGGCCTCAGTGCCCCGTCGACGACGCCCCGCTGCAAGGCGATGTAAACTTCAGCCGTGGGTATCTTAACAGCCGTCGCTCCGAGCTTTTTCACTGCAACGGCGGCAGCACCACCATGACTCCGGACCCTAAGTCCCTTTAGATCTTCAAGTTTAGACACCGGTTTTTTGGTGGTGCCAATGTGAAACAGGTTGGTATTGCCAGCATCCCCTAAAACCACTGTATTGTGTTTCTCCCGATAGAACTTGTCTATAAGCGACAAGAACTCCTTATCCCGCCAGATGTCGAAGCACGTGTCGAAATCAACCGGGGCACAATCTGTTGCCAAAGATATAGCAGGCCCGCCAATTTGCTTGAAGTGCAGGACGTCTATCATCCCCCCTTCCAAGGCTGGCAAAGACTCCTTGGCTGTTACTACTTCTGGCCCACCTTTTATCACGACCTCAAGTTCACCCTTTGCTCGCTTGTTAACCAGCTCAGCCCAGTGCACGAATCCGTCAACGTTATAGTTTGTCAACGGAAAGTTAGTCACTGCTGTCAAGACAATCTTCTTTGGGGCTGGCGCCGGCTTTGCTGCACAAGTACCCACGCTTAAGCCAGCCAGCACCACAATTGTCACCAAACAATAGACTACCCTTTTCATCTGTTTGCCTCCTTTCGTCTTTTTTCTCAGCCATTTGCTTCGAACTACCTCTTTTCGACGTTAGCTCATGTCTCACCCCCTTCCTCCCTAGATGTGTAATAGTTTAGTTTTCCAAGATCTTAGCGCATAGTATGTCACCCCCCCCCGAGATGTCAAGATATTCTCGGCTCTTTTTACGAGTAGAATTCGAGCCTGGTTCAATTAAGCCTCACCGACGACCTAACCCGCCACCGACTCAACACAGATCTTATCCTTTATTCCTTTTTTCTTGGCAGCCTGAGTATTAGTAAGGATTTATGCCTACTGACATAACTCAGGAAGCCTTTTATCCTGTAAGATACCGCTCTTACAGGAAAAGAACAGGTGGCTTATCAAGAAATTACGTTGCTTGAATTTCAGAACCAATTTGATTCCGAGGACAAGTGTGTGGAGTACCTGTTCAGGGTACGATGGCCAGAAGGTTTTCGTTGTCCCCGGTGTCACCATGATCGTTATTACACGATCGCCCGCAGAGGTTTGTATGAGTGTCAATCCTGTCGCCATCAAGTATCGGTGAGAGCGGGAACTATGTTTCACAGGACAAAGG
>CP070673.1:3013200-3019298 GCA_020351915.1 Deltaproteobacteria bacterium | reverse complement strand
TGATCCGCTGCTCAACGTGCAGTTGGGCCCCAAGACCGGGAAATTCGAAGAATTCACGTCGTTTGACGAGTTCATGTCGGCTTTCAAAAACCAGTTGAAGCATTTCATGGGTCTTGCGGCGGAGGAGCATAATATCCTGCTCCAGGCCCATACTCGACTGTTTCCGGATGCGGTGCACTCGGCCCTGATGGATGATGCAGTCAAGGTGGGCCGGGATGTCCTCGATCGGGTGATGCCCTTTGAAAACGGTTCGGTGCTCAACCTGGTGGGAATGATCAATGTGGCCGATTCGATGGCTGCGGTCAAAAAACTCGTTTTCGATGAGAAAAGTATTTCGTTGCAGGAGCTGAAAGCGGCCCTGGATGCGAACTGGGAAGGGGAGCGCAATTCCCGGATACGCAAGATGTGCATGGCGGCGCCCAAGTACGGGAACGGGGACATCTATGTGGATGCGATTGCGGCCGGGCTGTTTCAGTTCTGGGCAGACACCGCTTCATCATTTCCCACTTCGTGGGGAGGCACGACCAAGCCTACCGGCATTTCAATTACCGCCCATGCACCCGGAGGTGCGATGACGGGGGCGACCCCGGACGGCAGGTTCGCCGGCGAAACGCTTGCCGACGGCTCCCTGTCCCCGGCCCAAGGAAGAGACACGAAGGGACCCACGGCCGTGATGCGAAGCGCCATGACAGTCAATCAGCACCCCTTTCAAGCAACCCTGCTGAATATGAAATTTGATCCCTCCGCCTTCAAGACCCAAGAAGATCTTCGCAAGCTTTCGATTCTCATGCGCACATATTTCAGCCAGGGAGGCAAGCATGTTCAGTTCAACGTCGTAGATAGAGATACCTTGCTGGACAGCCAGAAACGGCCCGAAAAACACCGCAACCTCATTGTGCGGGTGGCCGGCTACAGCGCCTATTTCGTAAACCTGGGCAAGCCCGTTCAGGATGAGATTATTAAGAGGACGGATTATAGCTCGATTTAATAATTTCTTGGTAATTTTTCAACCATCAACTATCTGGCTAAAAGAGACCGTGCAAAAGAACTATGGTTGGAATATCCCTGACAATTCCAAGAAAAACAAAACAAGGCAAAGGGCAAAATGACCGGCGAAAACACTGTTACTCTGGTTGCGGTTGGTGATGTTGGCCCAAAGCGTGCGCATGCAGAAGAAGTTTTCGACTTGACGCGCTCGATCCTGCGGGGAGCGGACATCACCTTCGGCCAGCTGGAGAGCAATCTCTCACTGAGAGGCACGCAGCAGTTGCAAATGGGCCTGGGTTCGATTGCGCACCCCCGAGTGGGCGATGCCCTGGCAGATGCAGGATTTGACGTGATGTCTTTTGCTTCCAATCATACGCTGGATTACAGTGAAGAAGCCTTGCTCGACACCCTCGATGTACTGAAAAGAAACAAAATTGAGGTAATCGGCGCGGGTAAAGACATATTCGAAGCAAGATTGCCCGTGATTTTCGAGCGCAAGAATACCAGGGTGGGTTTCTTGGCCTATTGTTCGGTTGTCCCCAAAGGATTCGATGCCAGAGAGAATAAATCCGGTGTGGCGCCTGTCAGGGCTTCAACCTCGTATGAGCAGGCCGATTGGCAGCCGGGCGCGCCGCCGCGGATTGTGACAAAGGCGTTCCCGGATGATCTGGATGCAATGGTAAAGGATATTCAAAGCCTCAGGCGGGAAGTCGATGTGCTGGTGGTCTCCATGCACTGGGGTGTTCACTTCGTTCCTTCGGTTATTGCCCAGTATCAGTACGAGGTCGGTCATGCCGCCATCGATGCCGGCGCCGACATCATCATCGGGACCCATGCCCATATTCTGAAAGGAATCGAGGTCTACGAGGGAAAGGCGATTTTTTTCAGCCTCTGCAACTTCTGCATGGATCTCCCCATAGCGGGACCCGTGGCAAAAGCCATGGCGGCCGCTATGCACAGACCGGCCATTACGGACGTGGAAATCGACCATCAAAACTACTGCCGAATCGGTCATTATACCTGGGAGGTGGATCCTGAATATCCGACTTATGCGTTTCCAGCAGATTCCAGGAAATCGATATTGGTGAAGTGTCAGATAAACGATAAAAAACTCCAAAGGGTATCCTTTTTGCCCTTATGGATCTCTAAAAACGGCCAGCCGACGCCACTGTCGCAATCCGATCCACGTAGCGAGGAAGTACTGAACTACATGAAATGGCTTTGTAAGGATCAAAGATTGGATACCCGGTTTATACGTGAAGGAGATGAAATCAGAGTGGCAACGGAATAGGCACGTGGGCTTGGATTTGGGCAAGAAAAGGTTTTTATCCAAGAAAGGGTTTCAGCGCAAGCCCCCGAATCACTGTTTCTAACAGTTCTTTAGTATATCAAGCGGTACCGAAAACTCAACTTCTTGCAATTGTACCTGTTATAAGGCAACCCAAATGGGCTCCAAGAAATTCTTTTATGGATGGTGGGTCTTAGGTGCGCTCTTTCTCATTTGGGCCTATATTTCAGGTGTTGTTTCTTTTGGGTTTACATCTGCATTTAAGCCCATAGCCGACGAGTTTAGGTGGAGTTATGCACGCGTTTCCATTGCGGCATCCATTCGAGGTCTTGAAATCGGTCTGCTCGCGCCCCTTGTGGGTCTGCTGTTGGATCGCATAGGCCCTCGTAAATTGATCTTCACCGGCGCCTTGATCACTGGATCAGGCTTGATTTTTTTGAGCCGTATTCATTCTCTTTTGGCCTTCTACGGCGCATTCGCGGTGATTGCTGTTGGGACCAGCACCAGCATAGGCGTGCTTCCGGTAACGGTGATAGGATACTGGTTTCATAAAAGGGTTTCTCTGGCTACCGGCATCGTCGTGTGTGGTTCGGCCGCCGGAGGTCTCCTGGTTCCAATCATTACGATTGTCATCGATACTTTCGGATGGCGGACGGCCATGGTTGTATTCGGTGCGGCAACGTGGCTCATTCTTTCATCCTTGGCGATCATCGTTCGCCACAGCCCTGAACGATACGGACTTTTCCCCGATGGAGAGGCATGCGGGAATGCCGTCGAAGGGCATGGCTTGGCAAGGCTCGCACAGAATAATTATAAGGATGTGAGCGTTTGGCAGGCTTTGAAAACTAGGGCGTTCTGGCACCTCCAGACGGGGTTTATATGCCACGTATTTGCCATTCACGCCGTATTGACCCATGCCATGCCTTATTTGAGCAGCATCGGCATCTCCAGAGCGACCGGCAGTATTGCGGCCGGCGCCATACCGGTCATGAGTGTTGCGGGCCGCCTGAGTTTCGGCTGGTTCGGCGATCGGCAGGATAAGCGGCGCATAACCGCAATTGGCATAGGCTTGATAGCCATCAGCTTATTCGGTTTTGGCTTTCTCGATCGATCCGGCGCGTGGCTTCTGGCGCTCTTTGTTGTCTTATTCAGTATCGGGTATGGGGGTCCGGTGCCGATGATGCCGGCCTTATTGCGAGAATATTTCGGCAAAAGCCACTTGGGATCAATCGTCGGTTTCTCCCAAGGCTTGGCCATGATAGGCAGCATTACCGGTCAACCGCTGGCAGGATTTGTTTTTGATACTTACGGTCAATATCAAACGGCCTGGATTGCCTTTGCTGCCGTAAATGTCTTCGGAGCACTAAGCGTCTTATCGGCGCCGAAGTCAACTGACCAAATACGCAGCTCAGAATCGGCTTTGAGCAATGATATCCGAGCAGCATCTTAAGATGCTTTGTTCAAAAGCCCTTTATGGCTGGTTGGCTGTATAGAGAAAGGAAGATCAGTGGCACACGCTAAAAACAAGGAAATTGTGCTCTATGCCGTCGGAGACGTGGGACCGAATCGCGAAAATCCGCAATCCATTTTTCGGCATGTATCCGGCATTCTGAAACAGGGCGATATCCAGTTCTGTCAACTGGAAACCAACCTCTCGATCCGAGGGACCCCCCTGCCTCAAGCAAGACTTCCCATGCGGAGCCATCCGAACGCCGCCCGCGCTATCAGAGATTGCGGTTTTCATGTGATCTCGTTCGCCAGCAACCACTGTATGGATTTCGGCCAGGAGGCCTTTTTCGATACCATCAATGCGATAAAGGCAAATGGAATGGAGCCCATTGGCGTCGGAAGAAATATCGCGGAGGCGCGGAGGCCTGCAATACTGGAAAGGAATGGCACGAGGATAGCGTTTTTGGCCTATAACTCGATTTTGCCCTTTGGATATTGGGCCGAGATTGATCGGCCGGGATGCGCGCCCATGCGCGCATGGACGATCTACGAACAAGTCGAGCTGGATCAGCCGGGTTCGCTCTGTAGGACCCATACCTTTCCCCACAGAGACGACCTTCAGGCCATGTCCGACGATATTGAAAAAGCCAAATCAGATTCCGATATAGTTGTTTTATCCATGCACTGGGGAATACACTTCGTACCGGCTCAACTCGCGCATTATCAGCGCGAGACGGCTCGAAAGGCTATCGATTGCGGTGCGGACCTAATATTGGGACACCATCCTCATATATTAAAAGGCATAGAGGTCTATAAAGGAAAGGTGATAATGTACAGCCTGGGCAACTTCGCCATCGAACAACCTTCCACCTACATGCAAGACCTTTATGAAACTGCGCGTCACAGAGAAATTGAAGAACTTAATCCACAGTGGAACAAGAATAGTGAGTATCCGTTGCCGCCAGAAACAAGAAAATCTCTCATTATCAAATGCGTTATTGCGGAAAAGCGCATCAAGCGCATTTCGTTTCTTCCCGTGTATCTCACCGTTGGATCCGAGCCGGAAATCTTAAAGTCGAGCGATGAGGGGTTCGAGGATGTTGCTCGATACATTGACGAAATCACAAGCGATCAAGGAATAAATACGAGCTTTGCTCTCGAAGACGATGAGGTGGTTATTGAGACCGATTGAAACCGTAAGAAGCGATCCTGGCTTTCCAACAAGGGGCAGTTTCCGAATCTAAAAAAAGAGGGTACATAGGTAGATGAACGAATCGGCGATTCTGGCTAAATACGTTGCAAACACCGTTTATGAAGATCTCCCCGAGAGAGCCGTAGAAATGACCAAGATGAGTTTGCTTGACGCGCTCGGGGTCACCCTTGCTGCCGGCGGCTTATGCGAGGAATGCAGAGCCTTTGTGGAGATCGCAATTGAAAACGGCGGAAAAAAGGAGAGCACGATACTGGGTTTTCAGGCCCAAGTCCCAGCGCATATGGCGGCCTTTGCTAACGGCTCTATGGCGCATGCCCTTGATTTTGAGGATGCCCATGATCTTGCGCTTGTCCATCCCAATGCCGCAACCGTGCCTGCTGCGCTTGCAATGGCCGAATCTATCGGCAAGGTGAACGGAAAGGACTTCATTACCTCCCTCGCGGTCGGATGCGATATTGTCTGCCGCTTGGGGCTTGCCCTCGATGAGAATCCGGGCGAATACGGCTGGTATATACCCCCCATTCTCGGATCATTCGGAGCGACCGCGGCTGCGGGGAAATTGTTGAATCTCGATGAAACAGGGATTCTCGACGCATTTTCATTAACACTTTGTCAATCGACGTGCAGTGCCGAACTAAGATATAGTCCTCGTTCCGATATTCGATCGGTTCGAGACGCTTTCGCGGCAAAAGCAGGCGTTTTGGCCGCGCGGCTTGCCCAAAAGGGCGTTAAGGGATTCGACCACCCCTTCGAGGGAAAGGCAGGGCTCTTTAGCCTGTATTCAAACGGCAAATACGACGGGTTGCGATTGATTGAAGGCTTGGGAACAAAATTCGAAGGGGCCAATATCAGCTTTAAACCCTGGCCGGCTTGCCGAGGAACGCATACGTATATCGAGGCGGCGCTGCATATCTTGAAAGAACATGCCCTGGACCCAAACGACATTGCAGATATCCGGGTAATCGTAAGTTCTTTTAACCGGATGCTTTGTGAGCCGGAGCATGTAAAAAAGGCCCCTCAAACGGTTATCGATGCCAAGTTCAGCATCCCTTTCACCGTGGCCACAGCACTATATAATAAGGAAGTGGGATTGGAGCATTTCACGCCTGAACGGCTAAAGGATGAAAATGTTTTGCAACTGGCGCAAAAAATAAGATACGA
>CP070673.1:3010569-3013100 GCA_020351915.1 Deltaproteobacteria bacterium | reverse complement strand
CCTGGTTCCCCCTACTTTAGCTGCAGTGAAGACATATGCTACTGTCGGGGAGATATGTGATGTTCTGCGAGAGGTGTACGGCGAATACGTGGAGCCATCGCTGTAACCGCTAAAAGACGAGAATTGTAAAGAGGTGAGTCATGAGGCAAAGGAACAAGCCCATAAAAGTTCTATTAGCTAAGCCGGGGCTGGATGGTCATGACCGTGGCGTCAAGGCTTTAGCTCTGGCATTGAGAGATCAAGGCATGGAAGTTGTTTATATTGGCCGAAGGCAGAGGGTAGAAAGCATAGCTCAAGCCGCGCTTCAAGAGGATGTGGATGTGGTGGGGCTGAGTTCCCTTTCTGGAGCACATGCTTATTACTTCCCAAAGGTAGTAGAATTGCTTGGCCAGAAGGGAGCAAGTGACGTGATGGTGATCGGCGGGGGCATCATACCAAAAGAAGATGCTGCCGAACTGAAGCAGAAAGGAGTAGCCGAAATCTTTGGTCCGGGGACGCTGACCAAAGATATCGCCGACTACATTAAACAAAACGTTGAGCGTTGAGAATCAATGGTTCGGTGTTGACGTCGGTGAATTTGAAACAGAAGAGACAGTAATATCGGGGCCAAAGAGGTTGCTACGAAGACTATAATGGTCACCAACATTTCGTATACGAATCTTAGCAATCTGGACATTGAAGAGAGGGAGATGAATGGAATGGTATGAATATGGGCCGCACCAAAGAACCTGGGGGTTCATCTTAGATGATATAACCAAGAAGAATAGAGATAAAGTCTACCTTTATTTTAGAGATCAGAAGGTAACCTATGGACAACTTAACAAGTATGCAAACCTGGTGGCCAACGCATTTCTTTCGCTCGGCCTCAAGAAAGGGGATAAGGCATCAATAATGATGCCGAATTGTCCTGAATTCCTGTATCATTGGTTCGGCTTGGCTAAGATGGGAGGTATTGAGGTCCCTGTTAACACTGCTTACCGGGGTGATATACTGCGCCATGTCATCACTAATTCAGACTCCAGAGTTCTGGTGGTGCACGAGCACTTTCTTGACCGTCTCAGGTTCATCCAGCATGAATTGCCTACTCTGGAAAAAGTGATTGTGTATTCACCTGGGGTGGAGGCTACTGACATCAACTTAAAGTTCCCTACCTATCCATTCACGAGACTGCTTACCAAGAGCTCTCCTGGTCATGCCCTGCCAGAGGTAAAACCCTGGGACCCCCTCCAAATAATTTATACAAGTGGCACGACTGGGCCATCCAAGGGAGTGGTCCTATCCCACAGTGCCGTGTACTGGTATGCCATCAACCATATACGGTTTAGTAGATTGAACCAGGAAACTCGTACCTACCATTGTCTCCCGTTTTTTCACCAGAATCACCGGTTCACCACTACCTATACCATACTTCTTGGTGGATCATATGCCATGGGAGAGAAATTTAGTGCTAGTGGCTTCTGGGACGAGATAAGAAAGCACGAAGCCAACTATTTCATGCTTATGGGCCCATTGTACCGTTATCTTTACAGCCAGCCACCGAAGCCAGATGATGCTGTTAATCCGGCGCAAGCTGCCTCGGCAGCACCCGTCCCTTTAGATATTGCTGAGGCATTTGAAAAAAGATTCGGCCTAAAGCTCTATGGTGGCGTTTATGGATTAACCGAGGCCTCTGCAATCACAAGGATTTCATTTGATGAGGCAGACAGGTTAAAAGCTAAAGGAAGGTGGGACCAAGCGTCGAGCATGGGCAAGGAACAAAAGGATATCTATGAGGTCAAATTGGTGGACGATGAGGACAACGAGGTAGCAATTGGCGAAGTTGGAGAGATAGTGTGTAGGCCGGCAAGACCATACTCGATGATGACAGAATACATTAACAACCCTCAAGCAACGTTGGGGGTATTTCGAAACCTCTGGTTCCATACAGGCGATCTGGCAAGAAAAGACGAGGACGGTTTCTTTTACTTTGTTGATAGGAAAAAGGACTACTTAAGAAGAAGAGGTGAAAACATTTCCTCGTTCGAAGTTGAAAGAGTCGTTAACGCTCATCCAGCAGTTTATCAGGCAGCTGCTATAAGTGTCAAATCAGAGGTTGGAGAAGACGAGGTCAAAATCGTCGTGGAGCTCAAGGAAGGAGAAGATTTAACACCGGAAGAGTTGATGGCCTGGTGTGAACCAAGAATGGCATACTTCATGATTCCAAGGTTTGTTGAGTTTAAAAAGGAACTACCCTTAAGTGCTATGGAAAGAATAGAAAAGTATAAATTAAGGGACGAAGGTATAACACCTACCACTTGGGACAGGGAAAAGGCTGGGTATAAACTAAAGCCTTGATGTTTATGGCGGGATTAGCAACATCGAACACGATGCAATTGACAGGATTGGCGGAGAGGATGCTCGCACGCGATAACCTTCCCCTCATCCCACTCATAACCCTGGCCGAGAGGGAAAGTCTGAGATGCCGGATATCATGCGGCGGACTCAAGTACTGAATATTCAGGCAACAAAAAATATCGGTGTTGAGGAGCGTT
>CP070673.1:3006677-3010469 GCA_020351915.1 Deltaproteobacteria bacterium | reverse complement strand
TCGTGTTCTCCGTCCTCGAGTATGTAGGTCGAAGAAATAACGATTCCCTGGAAAAAAACTCCTCTTAAGTCCTTCATTTTGCTTCCCTGAAAAAAGATCGTGTTAGAGCTTTAGGATTTAATTTTTTCTCATCTGGTTTCTGAAACATTTTGTTCTGCTTTTCCTCTACACCGAGGCACATGAGAAGACTCTTGTCGCATTGTGGTTTCTGTGCGGTTATTATTCTAAATTCTCCACCCTCTGAAGGCGACCGCTTTTGCGCTTTTTTACTCCTCCCAATCCATCAAAAGCTCTCTCCATTTAAACTGTCAAACCTATCGAAGTTATCGGTGGTAGTAGCAGGTGCTTGACACACAACGATAGTTTCCTTATACTTCTTGCCACAAAAAGCGAGCTCTATCAATAATCTATCAATAATCTCAATATGTTGGGCTGCAGCTGAAGTCGATATACGCTTCGCCATTTTCGATTTATACGCGCTGAAAAAGCGACTTCTTATGAAAAGACCGGCGGCGGCACGATGCTTGCTTGTATTTAGTTGAATTGGTTAGTGCTCATGCAGAAACGTTACAAGGCCCTCCCCCACCGGGGGTGAGGCTGAAATAATAGGCATATATTCAAACACTTAATTACCCCCTTCCGCTATGGGAGAGGAAACGGGTTTTGATGTGGACAATAGGTCAAGTGACACTTTTTGCCATTACTTTACTGAAGACACGAAGAGTCAAAAAAGGAGTCTTAAAGTACTGGCCCCCGGCACTCAGGGTAAGATATTAGAGTCGCAAGGTTTTATAGTTTCCATTACTCCAATACCGACGAACCTCCCGCCGGGTAGATGGGGGCCTGGACTCGGAAAGGTCTTAACCAAAAGGAGGAGAACTCGTGTCGCATACTGATAAACCCATTGCTAATCCCCTGATCGTGCTTCGTGAGGAGTTTGATGACTGGGCCATTCTTTTTGATCCTGATTCGGGCGATGCCTTCGGTCTCAACCCCATAGGCGTACATATTTGGAAGCGGTTAGACGGTAATCATGCGGTCAAAGACATCTTGAGGAATCTTCAAGAGGCTTATGAAGATGTGCCGGACGAGGCAGAGGGCGATCTCCAAGAATTCGTTGAGGATCTAGTCCAGCGCGGATTAGCAGGATACGAGATACAAAAGGATTGATCCGGTCATGAAATTAATGAAAACCCCCAGATCTGTTGATCTCTCGATAACGAACCGGTGTAATCTGCAATGTACATACTGCAGCCACTTCACAGGTGCGGGCGATGTAGGACAAGATCTTTCCAAAGAAGAATGGCTCCAATTCTTCGAGGAATTGAATCGCTGTGCAGTCATGAATGTGACGCTTCAGGGGGGAGAACCTTTTTGTCGGAAAGATTTGCAGGAACTTATCGAAGGAATTGTCCGCAACCGCATGCGATTCAATATCCTGAGTAATGGAACATTGATCACTGATGGCATGGCAGCTTTTCTGGCTTCAGCCGGGCGCTGTGATGGGGTGCAGGTCTCCATCGATGGCTCGGTTCCGACGACCCATGATGCCTGCCGGGGCGAGGGGAATTTTTTCAAAGCGATGCGGGGCATCAAGTCCCTCCAGAAATATAACGTTCCTGTTCCCGTCCGGGTGACCATTCACAAACATAACGTAAGAGATCTTCAAAACGTTGCCAAACTTCTGTTGGAGGACATCGGACTTCCTAGTTTCTCAACCAATGCGGCTTCGTACATGGGGCTTTGCCGGCAGAATGCCGAGCAAGTTCAGCTTACTGCGGAAGAACGTTCATTGGCCATGGGAACCCTTTTAAAACTCGAGAAAAAATACAATGGGCGCATCAGCGCAACTGCGGGTCCTTTGGCGGAGGGGAAAGCTTGGCTTGAGATGGAAAAGGCCTGTCAGCAAAAGAGTGAAACGATACCAGGGCGCGGTCATCTCAGTGGTTGCAATGGACCGATGAGTCAAATCGCTGTGCGTGCCGACGGGGTCATGACTCCATGCATTCAAATGAGCCACATTGAGTTGGGTCGAATCAACATGGATGATCTCCAGGAAGTTTGGCAGGAAAATTCCGAACTGAAAAGGCTACGGGAGCGGCATAAGATTTCACTGAACGAGTTCGAGTTCTGCCAGGGGTGCGCTTACATAAACTATTGCACGGGCAACTGCCCCGCTCTGGCATATACGATTATAGGTAAAGAGGATCATCCAAGCCCGGATGCATGCCTCAAGCGATTCCTGGAGGCTGGCGGAAGGCTGCCGGAAGGGATTGCTTAACCGCAGAGATCGCAGAGATGTCGAAGCCAAGTGTTAAAAAAATGGAAAAAGAAGGAGAAAGCCGTAAATATCCTTTAAATCAGATCTATTTTTATTTGACCGAGGGGTGTAACCTTCGTTGTCGGCATTGCTGGATTGCGCCTAAGTATCAAGGCAAGGGGAATTCCTATCCTGCGCTGGATCTGGATCTTTTCAGATCGATAATTGATCAGGCCAAGCCATTGGGTCTCACAGGCGTGAAGTTGACCGGTGGTGAACCTCTTCTGCATCCGCAAATTAATGAGATACTGGAATACATTCAAACCGAGGATCTTTGTTTGACGTTGGAGACCAACGGGGTCCTATGTACTCCTGAACTGGCGGAGAAGATGGCGGCCTGCAAGAATCCTTTTGTCTCGGTGAGCCTTGATGGTGCAGACGCCGGTACCCATGAATGGGTACGTGGGGTTGCGGGCTGCTTTGACGAAGCAATGAAGGGTGTACGTAGTCTGGTAGATGTTGGGTTCAGGCCACAGATAATTATGAGTGTGATGCGCCATAATAAAGACCAGATGGAACAGATTGTGCGGTTGGCCGAGAGCATGGGAGCTGGCTCGGTGAAATTCAATGTTGTGCAGCCTACGGCTAGAGGGGAGAAGTTACACGAGTCAGGCGAAGCTCTGAACATTGAGGAGCTTGTCGAATTGGGAAGGTGGGTGGACGATACTCTTTCGACCAAAACAAATATGAACATTTATCACAGTCACCCCATGGCCTTCCGTCCCCTTGGGAAAATGTTTGGTGAAAATGGAGATGGTTGTAGTGTATGTGGGGTTCTTGGGATCCTCGGTGTCCTGGCGGACGGCTCTTATGCTCTTTGCGGCATCGGCGAGACAGTGCCTGATCTTGTCTTTGGGCATGCAGCCACAGATCCTCTGGAGGAGGTCTGGAACAACACCTCAGTCCTTCTGGAACTTCGCGAGGGTCTTCCTCACCGTTTGCATGGAATTTGCAGTGATTGTCTGATGAAGGAAATTTGCTTGGGAAGCTGCATTGCCCAGAATTATTACAAAACCAAGAGTATGTGGGCGCCATATTGGTTCTGCGAGGAGGCGCGAAAGCGAGGTCTTTTCCCTGAGGCTCGTATGTTTCAGGAAGGGATTATCCGGGATGGCAGAAATTATGATATGGTTCAAGCCCCGAAAGTTGTCAGAGTGAAAAGTGGTTCAGCCTAGCGAAGAGCTCCTACGAGAATAAGCCAAAGGTTAGCCTTGCAAACTAGGAGGAAGCTGAATGTCACCAAAATATGAGAAACCAAAAATTATCCCGTTCAACTTGGAGAAATATGACACGGCGATGGGGGCTAATTGCGGCCCCGGTGCAAGTGCGAGCCCGCAGTGCTTATCTGGCACCGTGGCCGGTCAGAAATGCGACACTGGTAGTACTGCCGTATCCTGCACTGCTGGATCTGCAGGATAACCTGTGTTGTGGGCTAAATGAGTGCTGTTTGTACGGAATCGATCATTAGGCTG
>CP070673.1:3003728-3006577 GCA_020351915.1 Deltaproteobacteria bacterium | reverse complement strand
GTTTACCCCTATCAGCTATGAGCTAAGAGCTGTCTGTTATCCTCCCTGCTCTGGTGGAGTCGACAAAAGGCAAAAGGGGTTCTCTGAGCTGGATAGCACCATGTGAACCTGGCCTCACGTCTTGACATGAGATAGACAAAGAGCCAAACGGAGAGGTGACCTCAATCATTTTGATATAAACACTTCTGCTGCTAATCGATTGGCGGTTTCTGATGAGTTGCCAGAGGTAGAGAAATATGTTTATGTCGCTTTGGAACCAACGTGCCATTTTACATTTTACGTGGAGGTTGCCAATGAGTAAGAGCCACGAGCATTGGGCTATTGCCGCAGCAGGAAATCCTGCAATATGGCTTGTGGGGTTGCTATTACTCATGTCGACATTTACCGGATGTAGCACTCCACCTTCGCACAAGCCCCATGACTCGCTCTCATATAGCAAAGCAACCGGACCTCAGTCGGTAGCAAAACTGATCAAGGCTTTGGGTGATAATGAATCTGAAGTTCGCATGAATGCAGCCGAGGCCCTGGGAAGAATAGGCCCGGATGCAAATGAGGCTGGCCCTGCACTGATCGAGGCCTTAAGTGATAGTGACTATGCAGTTCGCTACAGTGCAGCTGAAGCCTTGGGGGAAATAGGGTATGACACAAAGGAGGCAATACGCGCCTTGATAAAAGCTTTAGGCGATCCGGATTCTGACGTCCGTTGGCGTGCCGCTTCTGCCCTTGGAAGCATTGGTCTTGACGCAAAGGAGGCGGTTCCTGCGCTGATTCATGCATTAGGTGATGACCACCATCGGGTACGCTATAGTGCAGCTGAAGCCTTGGGGAAAATGGGGGCTGGTGCAAAGGAGGCGGTTCCCGCACTGACCAAGATGCTGGGTAATGAGCCTTATGGTTTGCGTGTAATCGCAAGGTCGGCGTTAGAAGCGATAGGGGCTGATCCGCAGGAACTTATCCCTTCACTGGAACTTTTTTTGGTACATGGCACCCTCGAAGTCCGCAGAGAAGCAGCCGAAATGCTTGGAAATATTGGCCCCGGAGCAAAAGAAGCGGTTCCCGCACTGATAAAGGCTTTGGGTAATCATGTTGCCTATGTGCGCATGGAAGCACTTAAGGCTATCGGGAAGGTTGGTGCCACCGCCGAATCAGTAGGCCCTGCACTCACGGAGGTGTTGAACGATCCCGATCCGGATGTTCGTCAAGAAGCCCTTTCAGTGCTTCAGCAAATTGAATATACCGGTGATGATTTTCTCGAGACCCTTGAAAAGATTGCTAACAAAGACTCGGACTACGATATGAGGAAATTGGCCTCAGATACCCTTCGTAAAACAAAATTCGCTATATTGGCACGTGACAAAACTCCCGGCGCCAAAGCCACACCTCCAGCACCAGCCCCAATCCCTGAGAGACAGAAGCCCGCTTTCCACCCGAAAGCTCTGGCACAAAGATGGGCAGTTGCAGTGGGGATCTCCCAATACCAAGACACCCGCATACCCTCACTTCGATATGCCGCTGTTGATGCCAGATCCCTCTACGACTGGCTCATCTCTCCTCAGGGTGGCGGGTATGCTCCCTCACGGGTGAACCTTATGATCGACGGTGAAGCTACGGTTAGAAACATCAAGGAGGCCTTATTCGAATGGTTGGGGCAGGCCTTGGAAGAGGATATCGTCACTATCTATTTCGCCGGCCACGGTAGTCCCCAATCTCCAGATCATACCGAAAACCTCTTCCTGCTTCCCTATGACACCCAATACGACAACATCGCCTCTACCGGATTTCCCATGTGGGATATAGAGACGGCGCTCAAACGATTCATTAAGGCAAAGCGGGTGGTGGTGATTGCAGATGCGTGTCATGCAGCTGGTGTCGGTCAGTCCTTTGATGTTGCCAGAAGGGCTGGTAGGGGCATGAAGGTGAACCCCATTAGCACCGGGCTTCAGAATCTGTCCAGGGTCGGTGAGGGAGTATGCGTTATCAGCGCATCTGACGAAAAGCAGCTGTCCCAGGAGGGAAGACAATGGGGTGGCGGACACGGTGTCTTCACCTATTTTCTGCTCCAGGGTCTTGAAGGGCAAGCGGATTACAACAAGGATACCCGGGTTATGCTTGGAGAGCTTATTCCCTTTCTCTCTGAGAAGGTGAGACGGGCAACGAGGAATGCCCAATCTCCGATAGTTGCCGGCAAGTTTGATCCAGCTCTCACTATCGCACGGTAAGCCGGAAGGCAACAGCGCTCTGTTCGCCTTTCGCCTTTAACCTTTAGCCTGTCACTCTACTGGGGGGATGGTATGGCTAGGAAGAAAAAGATCTCTGAATATGACTTTGTCGGCAAGGCTATCAAAAAACTTCGCAAGCCACCCTACAAGGGAATTCATTCTGTGTACAGCGGGTTCAATCAGGCCTTTAAGGACTACTTTGGCACAAACCCCGTTGAAACGACCCAAAGACTGGCCGAGGAGGGAAAGATCACCATCCGCCCCATAAGGGGCGGGGTGATGCTCTACCTTCCCGAAGACGCGCCGGGACAAACCGACTCGAAAAGGGTTTTGGAAAGCATATTGGGAGAAGACGAATAACCTGAGAAAGGCTTAGAGCTTGAACCCATTAGGCACTCATGACGGCCAGTGTCGGTTGAAAAGATTGGGATTAAATATTTTCCGTTGCATGGTGTGATCACCTTTGCTAAGCACTGAACCGTGGTGAAACAGAGCATTTACCGGGAACTGCCTTGAGCAGAAATCGGTAAAAAATCATGTCGGACGGTGCAATGGTTAGCTGAGCAAGAGCCAGGAGCAGAGTTGACCGCATTTTCTAAAAACAGTCTCAAACAGAGGTAAAAGAAAACG
>CP070673.1:2997059-3003628 GCA_020351915.1 Deltaproteobacteria bacterium | reverse complement strand
GGGCGTTTCAAAATGGTTTATATAGATGGAGCCTATGATTCTAAGGCTTAGGGCGCAATAAACCATTTTGAAACGACCCAGTAAGGGGCCATGTCATAGGCCTGCCCTCCCCGTCCCGAGACCGGGACGGGATCGGGAGGCGCGACATTTCTGAAATATCACATGTTCGCGGTGTTATTTTGCAGACGACGCACATATACTCATGCCCTATAAGCGAGGTCTGGCCCAGGGGCATAACCAAAAAAAGAGATGCCCATACCCTGGACTTTGACGTTACCCTGCTTTATTAACCGTGGTTGTTGACTTTATTAGTAAAGCATTTTAACATTCCTCGTCTTATTAAACCTTTTCGCTCTCTTCAGGACATGCTTATAAAAGATTACAAAGGCAAAAACACTCGCAGGACATTAGGTCTTCAGCGGGGAAAGGCTGCACTCAAGCGGGAAACCTCATCGGTAAAGCCCGCACGGGTATTCATGTGGATAGGGCTATGCGCTCTCGTGGTTTTTGTCAACTATCTGTTTCTCGTACGCCTGGGACCGTTAGGCAAAAAAGAAATAACAATAGGACCGATACTCAGAGAGAATACAAAGCCAGATACCTTTGAAGACTGGTTTGATAAGGGCTATAAGAAGTATCAAGAAGGGGACCCTGTAGGAGCGGCCGAAGCATATACTAAGGCTATCATGCTTAAACCAGAAGAAACGAGATCTTATTTTAACAGGGGAATTGTTTATATGACTATGGGCGAGTATGATAAGGCAATTGATGACTACAACAAGGTAATTGGATTGCGGGCAGATTACGCTGAGGCCTACCATAATCGAGGATGGGCCCACTTTCATAAGGGTGAGTTTGATCTTGCCATTCAAGATTGCAACCAAGCCCTTCTTCTGAACCCAGATATGGTACCAGTTTACCTGACGAGAGGAATGGCCTACAAAGCTAAAGGCTTGCTTGACATGGCAAAGAGTGATTTTCAAAAAAGCTGTGAATTAGGCGATAATAGTGGTTGCCAGGCATACGGAGAGCTTTCAAAAACAACGAATGATGGATCATGATCTGAGATTTTTCTTTGGGCGAGAGGGTAAGACAATTTTTTGACTTTGTTGAGTTCCTTGGTCTCGTTGTGTTAAAGTGTATGCACTCAATGAGCACATAAACACCAGCAGTGGAACTACTCTTATCCGGCCTCTATGCTGACCCTGATGCAGGACGGGGTAATCATCAATCTCTTAAATCCGCTCTCTTGCAAACACGATGAAGCCGATTCATGGGGCACATATTTGATCAAAAATTGGATAGACTCTATGAAGCATGGGAAAAGTCGCCCGAAGGGGTGTCACTTGATAGGTTGAGTACTCAACTTATTATCCGCCTGTTAAAGCCACAGAGGGGGGAGAGGGTTTTAGATATTGGGTGTGGCACAGGAAATCATCTCCTGCTATTTCACCGATTAGGGCTTGATGTGACGGGCATTGATGCCTCTCCCTATATGCTGGATATCGCTCGGTCAAGATTGGGCAATAAGGCATCTCTGAAGATCGGCAGAGCAGAGGATCTGCCTTTTGAGGATAACGAATTTGATGTGGCTACCCTCATTTATACATTAGAATTCCTTGATGATACATATGCAGCACTCCGGGAGGTTGGGAGGGTAGCAAAACATAGAGTCTTTGTAGGGGTACTCAATGGCCTGTCTCTGGGATGCATTGGTAACAAATGTTATGCACTGTTTCATGACACTATCTTTAGAGAGGTACAGTTATTTACCCTATGGGGGCTGAAGAGTTCTGTGAAAAAGGTGTGTGGCAATGTGCCCATGGAATGGGGAAGCGTCCAGGTGATGCCCTCCTTTTTGAGGAAATATAGTGAAAAGATTGAGATGTCGCCTGTGGTGCAATCCTCTCCATTTGGCAGATTTTTAGGTCTTGTCTTTGAGATGACCTATACCTTAAGAACAGAAAGCCTGAGGGTTACCGAAAGGTTGAAAAAAGAAGCAGAATCTCCAGCAGGAACCTCTGGTTTCTAAGGCTTAGTCGCTTTTAGCCCTTGACACAAAGTTATTGAATAATTAATCCTAAGCATATATTAATAGGCTTGAACGCTCAGTGCGAGAGTGGCGGAACTGGCAGACGCACTGGACTTAGGATCCAGCCCGCTTTGTCGGATAGGGGTTCGAGTCCCCTCTCTCGCACCAATTATGAATATTTATGCGGTTACTAACCAAGCTGTGCCTCCCCGATCCGTACCCCGATTCCATAGGGGGACCGGCAAGCCGACGATTTACGAAGGGAGTGAAAAAATCGGAAATCCGAGGCACGAGATTTGAAGCTTATTCTAATCCGCCTGCCTTGCCTGAGCCCAGCCCGTCTGCCAAGCACACCCGCCTCGCAAGCGAGAGCGTTGCGGGCAGGTAGAGCGAGGCGACCCAGGGCACGAGCGGGCAGGTGTAAACCGATCGGCGCTCAAACACTTATGATTTTGCGCCTTAGTGGGAAATTCAGACACGTCTAATGAGTCAGTCTTAGTGAGAAGGTATGGAAACAAACATTGAGGAAATAAGTCAGGTAAAAAGACGTATTGATGTTGAAATCGAGGCGGAAGAGGTAAACAAGAAACTGGATCAAGCCTACCGAGAGATTTCAAAAAGGGTCAAGGTGAAGGGTTTTAGGCCCGGAAAGGTCCCCCGAAGGATACTTGAGCAGTACTATTCAAAAGAAATCTTATCTGATGTTAAGAGCGATTTAATAGAGAAATCTTTCTCTAAGGTGATAGAGGAGACCAAACTATTTCCCTTAGGAAGACCTTCCCTGGAAGATGGGGCCATAAGGCCAGGTGAGAGTTTTAAGTATACTATCCACATGGAGGTAAAGCCAGACTTCGAGCTAAAGGACTATATGGGAATTCCTGTGGAGAAAGAAATCTTAAATGTTTCCGAAGATGATGTCGATAAGAAGCTTGAGGAAATAAGAGAAGCACATGCTAATCTTACATCCATCACTGAACACAGAGAAATACAAGACGCCGATTATGTGATCATCGATTATGAAGGTTTTTGGAATGAAAGACCCCTCAAAGACGTGAAGGGTCAGGATTCCTTAATCCATGTCGGAAGTAAGAGTTTTTATCCTGAAGTAGAATCAGGCATAGTGGGTCTGAAAAAGGAGGCTGAAAAAAATATAGAGATTAATTTCAAAAAAGATTTTCATGATAAGCGATTGGCTGGCAAGCGGGTCACCTTCTCTATCACAATCAAGGATATAAAGAATAAGGAACTTCCCGAATTGAATGATGATTTTGCAAAGGGTTTGGGTTCCGATATTGAATCCCTCAGCGATTTGCGGATGCGGGTAAAGGAAGATATTACTCTGCAAGAAGAGAGGAGGATAGACAGAGAGTTGAAGAAGCGCCTTCTCAGAAAAATAACTGGCTCTGTAGATTTTGAGCTCCCTGAGATCGCGGTTGAAAACGAAATCGAACGATCAATAGCCATGATTAAACAAAATTTTCTTATGAGGGGAGCCCAATTCGAATCGGCTGGCATTTCAGAAGAGAAGATGAGAGAGGATTTCCAGAAAGGCGCTGAAGAAAAGGTTAAGGAAGATCTTGTGTTAAGTAAGATAGCTGATTCGGAGAATATTGGTATTGAGGAGCATGAGATAAGGGAAGGTTTTCAGAAGCTCGCTGCTGAAACGGGAAGGGATCTGGCTACCCTTCAAAGATACTATGAAGAAAACAATTTAGTGGATTCATTCAAGAATCAGCTTTTGGTTGAAAAGATATTGAATCATTGTGTTCAGGGTGCTAAGATCACTGAAGTAAAAGAGATACCGAGAGAGAGCCAAGAAGACAGAAAGGAACCATAGACATATGCTGATACCTATTGTGGTAGAACAAACATCGAGGGGTGAGAGGGCTTATGATATTTACTCACGCCTTCTCAAGGATAGAATCATTTTTATGGGTGAACAGGTAACTGATGACATGGCAAATATTATTATTGCCCAGTTTCTATTTCTGGAATCTGAAGACCCCGATAAGGACATAAATCTCTATATCAATTCCCCTGGGGGCTCCATTACAGCAGGGCTTGCTATCTATGATACCATGCAATATGTGAAACCTGATATCACAACTATCTGCACCGGACAGGCCAGCAGCATGTCTGCCCTTCTGCTAGCCTCTGGCAGTAAAGGAAAGCGGTTTGCCCTTCCTCATTCCAGGATCATGATACATCAACCGATGGGGGCAACACAAGGACAGGCTACTGATATAGATATTCAGGCTAAGGAAATTATGAGGCTTAAAGAGGCAATCAACGGGCTTTTTGCCCTCCACACAAACCAGGATGTGAAAAAGATAAGGAACGATACGGAACGGGATTATTTCATGAGTGGCCAAGAAGCGCTGGAATATGGTATTGTGGACAAGGTGATCACTAAGAGGGAAATGGCAATTATGAAAAAAGATAAAGGGAGTAGAGCTAAATGAACAGGAAAGATGATCCATCAGGAGAACTTGTTTGTTCCTTCTGTGGGAAAAGTCAAGATGAGGTGAAAAAGCTGATTGCTGGACCTTCAGTTTACATCTGTGATGAGTGTGTTTCTCTGTGTAACGAAATCATCCAAGAAGAATATGAGCAGAAAGAGAAAGGCAAAGAGAGAGATTTTGCCCTTAAGCCCCAAGAGATAAAGCAAAAGCTCGATCAGTACGTAATCGAGCAAGAGAGGGCCAAAAAGGTTCTTTCCGTAGCAGTGCATAACCACTACAAAAGAATCGGCGCCAACCTTGATACCGAAGACGTAGAGATTGATAAGAGCAACATACTTTTGATCGGTCCTACCGGGTCAGGCAAAACGCTTCTGGCCCAAACGTTAGCCCGGATACTGGACGTACCGTTTACCATTGCAGATGCTACTAACCTGACTGAAGCTGGTTACGTGGGAGAGGATGTTGAGAGTATCATCCTCAGCCTTGTTCAAATGGCAGACTATGACATCGAAAAGGCATCCAAAGGTATCGTCTACATTGATGAGATAGACAAAATTGCCAAAAAAACCGACAGCCCTTCAATAACCCGGGACGTTTCTGGTGAGGGAGTTCAGCAGGCTCTCCTCAAGATATTAGAGGGCACTGTTGCCAATATACCTCCTAAAGGAGGGAGGAAACACCCCCAGCAGGATTTTATTAAGGTGGACACAAGGAACATTCTGTTTATCTGTGGAGGAACCTTTAATGGCCTGGAAAAGATAATCCGGTCAAGGATCGGGGCCAAAACAATGGGGTTTGAGGCTGACATCAGGGGGCAAGGAGAACTAGACCTCGAAAAAACGCTGTGTCTCGTTCAACCTGAAGATCTCCTCAAGTTTGGCTTAATACCGGAGTTTATTGGACGGCTTCCGGTATTGGCATCCCTCGGGGAATTGAGCCTAGACGCCTTGGTGAGGATCCTGACAGAGCCCAAGAATGCAGTCGTCAAACAGTATGAAAAACTCTTTGAGTTTGAAGATGTAAAACTAACATTCACCAAGGATGCGCTGAAGGGTGTGGCCAAGGAGGCAATTGATCGGAAATCCGGGGCACGAGGATTGCGGGCCATCCTTGAAAAGGTTATGCTGGATATCATGTATGATCTTCCGTCACGGTCAGGGGTGGCCGAATGTGTCATAGGGGAGGAAGTAATTCTCAGCAACGACCCTCCTCTCCTATTGTATGAAACCCAAATAGAATATGCCTAGCAGGTACCTATGTTTAAGAAGAACGCTCTAGAAGATTTCTCAGGTCAGGGAAAAAAGCAGGTTCCACTACTCCCTCTCAGGGATATTGTTGTATTTCCCGGTATGGTGGTCCCGTTATTTGTGGGGAGGGAAAAATCCATTGATGCACTGAAATATGCATTATCCCAGGAGAAGGAAATCTTTCTGGCCACCCAGAAAAATGCCAAGATGGATGACCCCAGCCTGAGGGACATATACTCTTTCGGTACCCTCGCTGCTGTTCTTCAGCTTCTTAAAATGCCTGATGGAACGGTTAAAGCCTTAGTGGAAGCAAAGGCCAGGGGCAAAATCAAGAATTATCTCCCTGACCTGGGTTTTTTTATGGTCGAAGTTGAGAAAACCGCAGAACACTACGAACCGACCGCCAAAATCGAGGCCCTTGTTAGGAGTATCCATTCCTCGTTTGAGTCCTATGCGGAGCTTAACCAAAAGATCGGTGATGATGTAGCCGACATAGTTGCCTCCACATTAGATCCATTCCAGTTAGTTTATACAGTGGCTGGCCATCTCACGGCAAAGATAAGAGAAAAGCAAGCCTTGTTGGAAATAGAAGATGTAGAAGGTATCCTCGAAAAACTATACAAGATACTTACCGCTGAGATTGATATTCTCCAGCTCGAGGAAAATTTGAGGCAGCGAGTTAAAAAACAGATGGAGAAGACCCAAAAGAACTACTATCTTAACGAACAGATGCGGGCGATACAAAAAGAAATGGGCACCCAGGATGATTTTGCCAGCGAGCTTAAGGATCTGGAGAAAAAAATAAAGAACAAAAATCTCCCCAAGGAT
>CP070673.1:2984261-2996959 GCA_020351915.1 Deltaproteobacteria bacterium | reverse complement strand
TCTTTTTCTTATTCTGATTCTGTGTTGGTTCCAAATCCATATCTGGCATTGGTAGCAGCCTTGTTGGTATCTCAGATCTTACATTCTTTTTTCGCATCTTAATATCACCATTTGCACATGTTTTCAACTCAATATTACTATTTTATCATTTAACAATGCGGACCCCCGGCTTTTCTTTGACATAAGGGTATTAATTTGTTATAGATTTCAATTATTTTTTCGGGTACGCTTATATATAGAGCTCATCGGCAAGTTCCCGAAAAAAATTAATATGAGCTGCGATTAATTAGAAATATCAAGCAAGAGTAACGTTTACGTCCATGAAAGAAACTGATCAGAAAACAAATCTACTTATCGGGGCCATTGTTGTTGCCATTTTTGTCTACCTCTCTTTTGCCCAGTTCTCTCCCTTCGAATCCCTTGAAAAAGTAGTTTACGAGATCGAGATGAGGCTTGATACACCACGAAACCCGGGAGAGAGCAAAGTGGCCATAGTCGATATTGACGATAAGAGTATACGTAAGCTTGGTGAATGGCCGTGGCCCAGGCATATCATTGCTGACATGATAACAATCCTCAAGAATAATCGGGCGAAATTGATTGGCCTTGATATAGACTTTAGCCAAAAAGAACAGAATGCGAGCATCAAGGAGATAGAAAACCTTTACAGCAAAATCCTAGAGCGAGGAGAATCCTCCAATGCAGGAGAGGAAAATAGTTGGATACTCGATGAATTGAAGGAGATTGAGAAACGCTTGGATAATGATAGAGCCCTGTCTCAAGCTGTGAAAGATTCTGGGAATACAATACTCCCAGTTGTCGGCACATTTGGCAAGTACGAAACCGAGTTGCCCGTTGCTCCTGAATCACTCTCTGCTACAGATACCTTGAGAAAAGACAGGATTAGCGGTGAAAACCAGATATCTGCCAAACAAGTAATTACCCCCTTTATTGAGCTCTCAACAAGTGCTCGCGGCCTTGGACACATAAATGTCTATCACAACAAAATAACAAAGGGCCGGGTTCATATACCCTTTATCAATTTTAGAGGAATTATCATACCTTCCATGCCTCTGTCCCTTGCCCTTGATTATCTTAATAAGCATCCCGCGCAGGTTATCATTGATGGTAGGGGGGTGAAACTCGGGAAAGAAACCATTCCTATCAACAGGGGGGAAATGTTTATTAAGTTCAAGGGTGGCAAAAGATCCTTTCCCTACTATTCCTTTGTAGATATTTTGAAGGTAAAAAAGGTTCCCTCAGTGTTTGACGGCAAGATTGTGCTCATTGGCTTTACTACAGACCAGGAAGTTTCTCCTGTTGACACACCTGTAGACCATGACATGCCGCGGGTAGAGTTCATGGCCAATGTTATTGAGGGGCTTTTGCATGGACGGTTCTTGAAACGCTCAAGCACCATGATATATTTAGAGGCCCTTATCTTGCTGCTGCTGGGACTAGCATCTTCATTTTTTCAATCACGTTTCAGTTATCTTGACCGAACTGGACTAACATTCGGATTGATCTTCCTTACCTTTCTAACCAGCGCCACATTCTTTATAGGATTTGATACATGGTTTAAAACCATTTACATTATCATTGCCCTGGCAGCGATCTATGGCAGCATACTGGTAAAAGATTTGCTATTCATACCTAAGGCAATTGTCTCAAAAGATGCTATAGAAACAAACCGGATGCTGGGAATTAGTCTGCAAAGCCAAGGTCTGCTTGATTTGGCCTTTGAAAAATTCAGAAAATGCCCTCTCGACGACGAGATGAGGGATATCATCTACAACCTCGGGCTCGACTACGAACGCAAGAGAATGATGAACAAGGCCATTTCGATATACGAATACATTAATAGGGAAGATACGGGCTTTAGAGATCTGAATGAAAGGATACCAACCTTAAAAAAGGTACTCAGTTCCTTACCGCTCAGCGCCCATCAAGGAAAAAAAGAGGAACGAATAGTTGTCGCCGATGACCTGGAGGTTAAGCCTACTGTTGGAAGATATGAGATACTCATGGAACTGGGTCAGGGTGCTATGGGTACCGTTTACAAGGGGAGAGACCCCAAGATCAATCGCCTCTTGGCTATAAAGACCATTCGTTTTTCTGATGAATTCGAGCCTGATAAGGTACAGGATATTAAAGAGCGCTTCTTCACCGAGGCCGAGCTCGCAGGGAAACTCTCTCACCCCGGCATCGTTTCCATATACGATGTTGGTGAAGACTATGATCTTACCTACATGGCCATGGAATTTCTGGAGGGGGATAGCCTTGAGAAATATTGCAACAAAGGATCCCTGCTTCCTGTAAGAAGAGTACTCGACATTATTGCTGAAACGGCCGATGCCTTAGAATATGCACACAACAGTGGCGTAATCCATAGAGACATAAAGCCCGGAAAAATGATGCTTTTAAGAAACGGCAAGACCAAGGTTACCGATTTTGGAATAGCGAAGTCTATCTCTGCTTCAAAAACCAGAACCGGAATAATCCTTGGGACCCCGAACTATATGTCACCGGAACAGATCATCGGTCGGCAGGTAGACGCTCGATCGGATATCTTCTCACTTGGTGTCGTTTTCTTTCAGTTGGTGACCGGCGAATTGCCATTCAAGGGGGAGAATCTTAACAACCTCTTTTATCAGATTACCCAGCAGCGGCATCCGTCACCGAGCAAGATAAACCCCCGCGTTATAAAGCCCTGTGAACAGATTATTGATAAAACCTTGGCCAAAAACCCAGATCACAGATTCCAGCACGCGAGGGATCTTGTCGGGTATCTAAGAATGCTGGCTGATAAAATCGATGCCCTGAGAGCCAAAAAACAGAAACAAAATAATACCTAACAGAATAAAGGAAATAGATTGGAACTGAAAGCGGCTGGCATTACTGATGTGGGTCTGAAGCGGGAAAGCAATGAAGACTACTTCTCTATAGATAACGCTCTTGGTCTCTATATAGTCGCCGATGGTATGGGGGGCCATCTAGCTGGAGAGGTTGCCAGCAAGGTTGCTGTAGAGGTAATCAATAAGAACGTTAACCGATGGACAGCCCAAAATACCCCTGATGATGAGCTATTCGACTATCCCGATAGCGCCTTAAGTAAACGAGGAAATTATATACTCAGTAGCATAAAATTAGCAAACAGGGTAATATACGAGTTGTCCAAGGTTTATTCTGAATACAAGGGAATGGGAACAACAATTGTAGTTCTGTCCGTAACGCCCTCTCTTACGATTGCAGCCAACGTAGGGGACAGCAGGCTCTATCTTATGCGGGGAAATACGATTGAGCCCCTTTCCAAAGAGCACAACATGGTAACTGAACAGTTGGAAATGGGGCTCATATCTGAGGAAGAAGCAGAAGTTTCCCCTTTGAGACATATACTAACGAGGAATCTTGGGTCGTCTGATACCGTTGATGTGGACGTTTTTGAAATCGAGCCAAGGAATAATGACCGCTTTCTCCTCTGTACCGATGGCTTAACCGACCTTGTATCAGACAAGGAGATATTGGAAATTGTGCAAAACGGGGAAGACCCTGAGCACCTGTGTAGGCAACTTATCGTTAAGGCCAACGAGATGGGTGGTAATGACAATGTCACTGCCTCGCTGATATTTGTGCACAACCTGGAACAAGGAAACCAGGGAATAGTTAAGAAATTTTGGTCTCGCTCTAAATAACAAACAATCATGAAAAATTTGTGTTCTTTTCGTATTAACTAAAATAAGGGGCAGCTGTTATGGCACGGGTTATATTGGTATTCAACAAACAAGTAGTCAAAGACTATCCTTTTACCAAGGAAAATATGACTATCGGGCGGGCTGACGAAAATGATATTGTAATCGATAATCTCGCTGTGTCCGGTTACCATGCCAGGATAGATAAGGCTGGGGACACCTATATCCTGACCGACCTACAGAGCACCAACGGAACCTTTGTTAATGATAAGAAAATAGTTTCTTATAGGTTGCGACACAAGGACAAAGTAAGCATTGGTAAGCATCTTCTATTTTTTGCTCTGTCCAAATCTGAACAGGCCAAAGCTAGTGAAGGAGAGCTCGATGAGACGATGGTCCTCGACACTGCCAGACAGAAGGAGTTGCTCGCGAAACAGGCTGAGAAAAAGGGAATCGATGTGACCGGTGCAAAACAAAAAATTGGCATTGTAAGCTTTATTGACGGTTCCGATCAAGGCGAAATTCAGCTCAGCAAAAAGCTCACCAAGATTGGCAAAGCGGAAACCGCGGAAATAAGGCTCGGCGGTTTGTTCATGGCCACTACTGCGGCTACTATTAGCCGAAGACCAAATGGCTACGCCATTACGGCAACGGGCGGGACAAAGGTAAAAGTGAATAATCAGGTAATACGAGAGGGTCAAATCCTCAATGATTTTGACACGATTGAAATAGGATCATACAAGTTCCAGTTTTATACCCAGGGTAGCGGAGATGAAAAATAGGGTAAATAGAGTAAGAAAGATGGAAATTACTCAAGGCTAACCCCGCTCCCTGGTTGCAACCACCGATTTGGGCCTCTTATCTATCATTTTCCTCAACCTTGTATCTATCTTGGGTTTGGAAAAGATCTTCTGGCACCGTGTGCACTGGTATCTCTCTTCTACGACCTCATCATACATTAAATCATCGGAAAAATTTACCGATCGGAAACGCACAGAAAAATTGTAGATTCGAACAAAATCTCTATTCTTGCATTTATCACACAAGAAATAGTCCTTAACACTATCCATGAGTGCCCTCAATATGAGATATTTGGTCCTTATAACAGGGTAAACCCCATTCGAGAATCTAGTAGTCCGTTCCGCAAATAGCTCTAAAATAGAAAACTTCAATAAAATGCCAAATACCAAAATCCGAATGTCAAATCAAATCCAAATAACTAAATTTCAAAATTTCTACCCATATCCAGCAGTTTCCTGAATTTAACTTTCTGTTTTGACATTGGTCATTTGGCATTGATTTGAACTTTGACATTGGTTATTTGATATTTTTCTTTGTGAAAAAACGCGCTGTTACCAAGGAAACGCTTTACTAGATATGACGTTGAGAGATCCTGCGTACGCAGCAATATCTGAACAGCTTTAAACCACAAGGCCTCCTTTGCGAAACGGTAAATCTTCTTATCTGATCCAGCTTATTTTGTCAAAGAAAATATGGTGAGGCTACTATCTCAGGAGCACTTAAAGGGGAAACTCTTTTTGTTCCACCACGTGCAATTATCCATCTGTGATTTCGCTAAATCCTGCATCTCACAGATGCTTGCCGAGGAACCATGCCCACAGCACGTGGCCTTGGTGATGACAATAGGCGTGGTCAACGCTCTTTTAGACAGTATATAAAAGGCTTTGAAAAGGAAATTAAGTTCTTGAATGATGATTCTTGTTGTGTTAAAAGGGAAAAAATTTTCACCAATACAACCAGAAAGGTAAGGAGGAAAAAAATGGCGGCGTTAGTTGGTGGTATAGTAGCTCTCATATTGGGCATCATTGGTATTATTGTCTGGTGGGGATATTTTATTAAAGCCCTGGCTGCTGGGATACCAGTCTTACTTATCTTAGGTGGTGCCTTAGCCACCTATCTTGGCATCGAAGAATGGAAAGACAAAAGAACTGAAGAGAAACTCGAGGAAGAACCAGATACCAGTGAGCTCAAGGAAGAGGTAAAAAGCCTCAAAAAGGAGGTAGAGGAACTCAAGAAAGAGGAATAATGTGACTCCTTAATAAAGATAAGAAGACAACCTGTTTGGGATGTTATCTTTTCAGGATTTCTAATTCATTAAAAAAGTAAGCTACCTCAAATGCAGCACTCTGGGGGCTATCCGAGCCATGTACAACATTCTTTTCTATATCAGTTGCATAATCACGCCTAAGAGTGCCCTCAGCGGCCTCCTTATAATCGGTAGCCCCCATTAATTTCCTGTAGGTATTAATAGCCCTTTTGGCCTCCAAAACCATGACCACACATGGACCGGAAGACATAAAGTCTGTAACACTCTCATAAAATGGCTTACCTGCATGCACCTTATAAAAACCCTTGGCCTGCTCCTTTGTCATCCAGATCATCTTAAGAGCGACAATGATGAGACCCTCTCTTTCCAATCGGCTAATTACCTCTCCTATAAGACCTCTATTCACTCCATCAGGTTTAATGATAGCCAATGTTCTTTCCATTATGATATCCCCCTCAATAATGTAACATCTCGGAATCCTTACGAGTCATTGAAAGCAAAGTTCTTTTGCTGAAACCGATTCAAGCTATAGGTACGGGATGATGGAACACATTCTTCCCCCTCTAACCCCTGATTCCAGCATTCCACGCTCCCCTGGCTCATAAGCTTAATGTTCTGTTCCAAGCACATAGCTCATTATAGACCTAGCAGGCTGATTAGAGTATATGGCGCCAGGCCAGGCCCTAGCCCAGACCCACTTGCATGAGCGGAGTTCAAAGGGCGCTGCTTCCAAACTATTGCAACACGAGCAGCTTATTCCAGTCAAGCCGCGCCAGGCAGGTCAATATTTCACTCCGGGCGAAGCCATCTCTCCTTATCCGGTAGCACATATCTCATGGACTCAAGATCAGTCAAGCAAAAACCAGTGGACCGGCGGTTACCACCCAAAATTGTCTTGCAGCAAATTCAGGGAGCATGGTATAAGGCTTCTCAAAGTTGGACCAAGATCAAAAAAGGTGTGAGTAAAAAATCCACAGAAGCAAAAGACTATCACAATGGTTTGCAAACAGCTGGAGGGTTGAATAGTGGAAGAAGAAAGAGAAATCATGGAAGTAGACGTGCTCTTTGTTGGTGGAGGTGTAGCCTGCCTTAGCGGGGCTCTTCATCTTTCGAATCTCATAAGGGAACACAACCAAAGGGTTGAGCAACAAGGAAGGGGGGAAAAACTCGATGAAGTCATGATCGCCCTCTTGGAAAAAGGAACTGATATAGGTTCACATAACCTTTCTGGGGCCATCATGGATCCTATTGCCCTCAAAGAGCTCATTCCGGATTTTCTGGAAAAAGAAGTCCCTGTTGAAGCTGAGATTACCAAGGAGGAGGTCTGTCTTTTAACCAAAAACGGCCGGATCAGATCTCCCATCATACCTCCCCCCCTTTACAATCATGGCAATTATATTGTCTCACTTTCCAAGCTGACCAGCTGGCTCGGTACGTTGGTTGAGGAAAATGGAGTTGATATCTTTCCCGGTTTTGCCGGAACAGAGATACTCTATGAAGGCAATACGGTTATTGGCGTGAGGACCGGGGACAAGGGAATAGACGCAGAAGGTAACAAGAAGTCAAATTTTGAACCAGGAATCGATTTGCATGCAAAGGCCACCGTATTTGGTGAGGGCACAAGAGGAAGTTTAGTAAAGGAGCTTATCAAAAAATTAGGTCTAGACGAAGGGAAAAACCCTCAGACCTATGTGGCCGGAGTCAAAGAAGTCTGGGAGGTCCCCGAGGGAAGGTTCCAGCCAGGCCACGTTGTGCATACCATGGGCTATCCCCTTAAAACCAACACCTATGGCGGCGGGTTTATCTATGGCATGAAAAACAACATGATCTCAGTTGGCTTGTTAACCGGCTTGGATTGTGAGGACCCATTTCTAGATCCCCATCTCGAATTCCAAAAATTCAAACTCCATCCTTTCGTTGCAGAGATATTAAGAGATGGTAAGATAACCCAGTACGGTGCAAAAACTGCGCCTGTGGGGGGATATTTTTCTATTCCAAAAATGGCCTTTGACGGCGGGGTCATTGTTGGAGACTCAGCCAGCCTCTTCATCAGCCAAAAGATCAAAGGAATTCATATCGCTATGAAATCGGGGATGCTTGCTGCAGAAACGATTTTTCAGGCCCTTGTTAAAGGTGACTTCTCTGCATCCCAGCTTGAAAACTATGAAACATCCCTCTATAAAAGTTACATTGGGAAAGAACTTTATAAGGTGCGCAATTTTCACCAGGCATTTCAGAAAGGCTTATGGCTGGGCCTCATGAAGGCAGGGTTCCAATATATCTTGGGTGGCAGGATCTTAAAAGCAAGGCTCTCTGCTGCACCTGATTTTGTCCATCAGAAAAATGTAATTGATCTCTACGGCACTGATTTGCCTACTGACGAGCAGAAAGGGCTTATTAAATTCGACGGAACCAGAACCTTTGACAAAGAATCGGACGTATATTATTCAGGCACAATCCATGAGGAGCAACAGCCAGCCCATCTCAATATACCGGAGCTCAACATCTGTTATACCACGTGCAAGGAACAATACCAAAACCCGTGCACAAGATTTTGTCCTGCTAATGTCTATGAAATAGAAATCGATGAGCAAACAGGTAAACCCGCCATGAAATTGAATTTTTCCAACTGCGTCCATTGTAAGACCTGCGACATAAAAGATCCTTTCGAGAATATCACTTGGGTGCCACCAGAGGGGGGAGGAGGCCCAAAATACACCATAGTGTAGAAGCACAGCAAACCCCACTTTTAACTTGACACACGAGCGTCGCTTTACTTATAGTTACTTTATAGCTAAAATATAGCTACATTATTAACCAAATTTTAGAGGGATAAGTATGGATATAACTAGTGAAATAAAAAAAATTGTAGGAGAAGAAAATGTATTTTCCGATCCCATAGAATGTATTTGTAATTCACGTGATATGTCGGTGCACGTCGGGATTCCCGATGTTGTTGTATATGCGCAAACAACGGAACAGATATCCGCTATCATGCAACTGGCCAATCAAGAGAAGATTCCCGTGACAATCCAGGGTTCGGGAACCAGTGTCACCGGTGCTTCCCTGCCCATAGAAGGGGGTATTCTCCTGGATGTCCACAAGATGAACGGGATCCTGGAAATCAATAAAGACAATTTCTATGCAGTAGTGGAGCCAGGCGTTATCTGCATGGATCTCAACAAAGAGCTTGGGAAACAAGGCCTCATGTTCCCCCCTAACCCCGGCAGCGAGCTTATCGCAAGCATCGGCGGCATGATGTCCACCAACTCAAGTGGACACCGGGCGGTGAAATACGGCACGGCAAGGGATTATGTCAAGGCCCTCAAAGTGGTTCTGGCTGACGGTACAATCATTGAGACCGGCTCCAAAACGCCCAAATCATCCATGGGATATGATCTCAACCATGTCTTCGCAAGCTCAGAGGGAACGCTGGGTGTTATTACTGAGATCACGGTGAAGATCCAATCTCTTCCGGAATACACTGCCTTGGCGCTCGCGATCTTTCAGGACCTGGATGCCGGAGGGAAAGCAGTGAGCGATATCGTCGCGTCGGGCATACAGCTCACCGCATGTGAGATACTGGATAAGTATAGCCTTAGTATCGTTGAGAAGCACATTGACAGGGATGTGAACAAAATAGAGGCCATGCTTATTATCGAGTTAGACGGTGCAAAGGAGATAGTGATCAGGGATATGGAGAGGATTGGCGATATATGCAAGAAACACAACGTAGAGGACTTCACCTGGAGCGATGACCCGGTCAAGGCTGCTGAGATAATGGAGGCACGGGGAAAGCTGGTGCCAACCCTTTCGCGGATTAAGCCAGGGTACAGGCTCGTCGCCATTTCGGAAGATCCCGGCATTCCCCCATCCAAGATCCCTGAGACCATTAAGAGCGCACAGGCAATTGCCGATAAATACAACCTGCTGCTTACCACGTTCGGGCATATCGGAGATGGAAATGTACACACCACCTTTGTGACCGATATGAGAAGTCAGGATGAGTGGGATAGGCTGAAACCCGCTGTCGATGAGCTTGCCGACGTGGTGCTCGAGATGGAGGGAACCGTTACCGCTGAGCATGGTACCGGTCTTGCGAGGGCACCCTACATGGAAAAACAGTTGGGTCCGGCCTTGAATGTGATGAAGGCCATTAAGAAAGCCCTCGATCCCAACAACATACTCAATCCGGGTAAAATGGGACTAGATGAGAAGGAACACGACATCTACGATTATTTCGCTTTCAAGCCCCTTCTCGAGCACCCCGAAGGACTGGACTCCTTTGGATACGACGCGGACAATGAGATCCTCGCATGCATCAACTGTGCGTTTTGCCGCCTGGGATGCCCCACCTATGAGGTTACCCAACGGGAATCGAGGAATGCCAGAGGTAGGACCATCCTAGCCTTCAACCTGATGACCGGGCAAATAGAACCTTCCAAAGAACTGGCGGAATCATTCTACACCTGCACCACCTGCAATGCATGCACCCAGTTTTGCCCAGCACGAATCAAGGTTGACGAAATCATTCAGAAAGGCCGGCAAAAGCTCTTCGCTTCGGGAACAATCCCTGAACCTGTAACAGCGCTGAGGCAGAGTATCCTCACTTCAGATAATGTCTATGCCGCGAAAAAGGAGGACAGAATCGCTATCTTTCCTTCATCCATAAAGAAAAAGGTGGAAGCCGGTGAGCTCAAGAAGGAGGCACCTACCCTGCTCTTTATGGGCTGCGTATCAAGTTACCTGGATATGAAGATCGTCCCGAGCTTCTTTAAGATTATGGAAGCCGCTGACGTAGATTACACACTCCTGGGAACAGAGGAGATCTGCTGTGGATTTCCCCTAAACCTCATGGGAGATCAGGAAAAATTCGAGGAAACTGCACGAGATCTCATTGAACGCATTCAGGCCACCGGCGCAAAAGAGCTGGTGACTCCTTGTGCCGGTTGCTTTAAGACGTTCACGAAGTACTACCCCGAAATAGGCGACCTGGGATTCCAGGTATACCATTCCGTTCACTACATGCAGCAATTGGTAGCTGACAAGAAACTAAAGCTGGGTGGCGATCTTGGCAAAAAAATCACCTACCATGATCCCTGCGATCTCGGCAGAACCTTTGAGGTTTTTGAGGAGCCCCGTGATATACTGAAGGCCATTTCTAATATCGAGTTCATTGAGATGGCACGAAACCGTATGATGGCAAGATGCTGCGGGGCAGGTGGGAGTGTAATGGCTCTGGAGCCAGAGCTTGCAGCGGAGATGGCGGCGGTGAGGGTGAGAGATGCTATGGAAGTAGGTGCTGAGATCATAGTTTCCGGATGTTCCGCATGCAAGGATAACCTTAGGAAGGGAATAAAATCTATTCCCAAAGAAGAGCGACCGAAGATCAAGGTAATGGATATTACCGAAATAGTTGCTGATTCTGTTGTTGAATAGGGAACTTGCATAACTCCACGAATCCGGTGTAACCGCGACGTAAAACAAAAGGACGGGAACGACTTTACTCCATAAAGGCCGGCTCGGGGGTATGCAAAGAGAGCGACTAAGGGATCATATGACGCTCTCTTCGGCACTACTCGGAGCCCGGAGGCTGGACAAGAGATGGCAGATTTCTTAGTGTGCCGGGCTCAAATGCAAGTGAGTTAGCTCATTTAGAAAATAAAGCCCTTATGCCATAACACCAAATAAAGGAGGATCCAATGACAATCAGTAAATGGATGCATGCGGGTACTGTTGTCAAGATGAACGCCATCAACTACCCAGATAGGTTAGGATGGCAGGACAAAAACAAGGAGTTCACCTTCAAGGAATGGAATGACAGGGCCTGCAGGGTTGCCCACGGGCTGTCGGATTTGGGTGTCGGTTTTCGGGAACGATTTGCAGTACTAGCGTACAACCGAGGCGAGTGGATGGATATTTATGCAGGGTGTGCTAAAGGTGGGCAGATCATAGTGCCCATCATGTTTCGTCTGGCACCCCCAGATATCGAATACATCGTCAATCACGCCGAAGCCAAGGCCTTCATTGTAGAGGAACCTTTCGTGGAAACCGTGAACAGCCTCAAAGATAGGCTTCCGGTGGCCAAAGATGCCTATATCTACCTTGGAGAAGGACCGGCTCCGGATGGTTATAAAGGCTATGAAGAGTGGCTCTCCCAATCATCTCCAGAAGAACCTGATATCATGGTAGACGGGGATGATACCTGGACCTTTATGTACACCTCAGGAACCACCGGGAGACCCAAAGGCGTGGTGAAGACCCATGAAAGCTACCACGCCCAGTATGTGCTCAGCAACTTAAATACGGGTGTGCTGCCAACAGATAAGGTGATGCTGGTTATGCCCATGTGTCATGTGAATTCAATATTTTACTCATTCGCGTACACGCTGGTTAGTGCCCCGGTTTTTGTTTACAATATGGTTAGCTTTGATCCCGAAGATCTGCTCAGTACGATTGACACATACAAGATCACGTTTACCTCCCTTGTGCCCACACATTATATCATGATGTTGGGCCTCCCAGATGAGGTGAAGAACAATATCGACGTATCCTCAATTCGCCAGGTCCTCATATCATCCGCACCTGCGAGGAAGGATCTCAAGCTCGCAATCATGGAGTATTTCAAGAATGCGGAGCTCTGGGAAGCCTACGGCACAACAGAAGGCGGTTTGGTTACCCTTTTAAGGCCAGAAGATCAGTTTAAGAAACTTGGATCCATTGGGAAAGAGATCTTCGGCACCGACAGAATCAAGCTCCTTGACGAAAACAGAAACCCGGTGCCCGACGGCGAGGTAGGTGAGGTCTTTTACCGAACTCCCATGATCTTTAAGGAATACTGGAAAGAGCCGGACAAGACCAAAGAGGCCTTTGAAGGTGAATGGTCCTCTGCCGGCGATATGGCTAAAAGAGATAAGGATGGCTACTATACCCTCGTCGAT
>CP070673.1:2978949-2984161 GCA_020351915.1 Deltaproteobacteria bacterium | reverse complement strand
CAGGCTTTCAGCCAGATCAGGAGGTGAGCCTGCTCTTTACCGACGTCGATGGAGTACAGTCTGACATTGGCTATGCCCTCAAACCACAGCCAAAGGCCAATACGATAGGTGCCTGGGTGACCACCTGGAGCTGTGGCCCCTATATTAGCAAAAAGCTGATAAAGGAGGGGGCCTATGCCATCACGGTGACCGATGGTGACTATAACATCCTGGCCCATACCCCGGTGGCCTTTTACAAGGCAGAGAAGAAAGAGAAAAAGTAGCACACAAAGAGGAGGAAGGATAGCCATTCTAACGAGCTGAGGAGTACATACGATTGAAAGCAAAGATGCATTCTTCTTCTGAAAAAACAAGGATTTTTGTCCTTGGGGTTAACACCAACTTTATTGCTAATTATTATTAGGGAGGGTGCCATGAAAACAGAACTTAGTATTTTCAAGGTAGTATTATTTGTTTGTGTTCTTTCACTTCTTTTTACGGCCCTTTTTGTACCTGTTACAGAGGCCAAGTATCCGGATCCGTCCAAGACCATCACGTTTATCGTGCCGGTTAATGTCGGCGGTGGGTATGATTTGTATACCCGGATGATGGTTCCCTTTCTTTCCAAGGAATTGAATGCCAGGATAGTCGTCAGAAATATCCCCGGAGGGGCATGGATGATTGGCTTGACCAAGATATATAAAGCCAAGCCCGATGGCTACACCATCGGAATATGGAACCCCGGCTTGATGGCACAAGACAGGGACGTCCTCGGTAAAGTAGACTATGATATGACCACATTTACCTATTTGCACCGCATTACCAATGAACCGCGGGTGGTTATTGTAAAGGCTAAAGGCCCCATCAAAGATTTTAAAGATCTGCTCGAGAAGGGAAGATCTCCTGATTTTAAGCTCCGATCTTCCTATGCTGGCGGGACCGCCTTGCTCGATGCAAAGCTCATGGAAACGGAGTGGGGTATTAAATCAGAAAAGATTCCATACAGCGGCGGATCCCAGACCCGACTGGCGGTCATGCGGGGCGATACCCACTTTTGTGTGAGCGGCCTGGGCTCTGGTATGGACGCCCTTCCCACAGGCCAGGTCAAATTCGTACTCCTTCTTCATGACAAACCGATGAAGCAGGTGCCCGAGGCCTCAAAATGGATTACAGAATTTCCCGAACTCAAGGATGTTCCCATTCCTGCTGATTTAGGTTTAAAGGAGCTGTCTTATGTTTCCAAGAGTGCCCGGGCCATTATTGCTCCACCGAGCCTACCGAAGGATATCAAGGAGATCCTCGAGAACGCCATTGAAAAGGTGTTACATAATGAGGATCTTCGCAAATTAGGAGTGAAAGGTGACCGGCCACTTGGCGAAGGGCAGAGCGGCGATGCCTATGCGGAGCAGATGCGGAAAGACAAAATGACCCTTATAAAAATCAAACACCTCTTGGAGTAAAAAAGGGCCAAAGACTTGAGCCTACAGTATTAACGGGCTATTGCTATCAGTGGTCTCACTAAACGAGGAGTTTTATTGATTCTTTTTGGGGACAACGCCCAAATATATATGCAGCAACCTTAAGGCGCATGTTTTTTTAGCGTTATAATCTCTGAGGTTGATTTTAAAAAGACCGTGCAGACATTTCACATGATTATGGTGAAGCTTCAACATCGGCCTCAGTTAAAGAGACGGTAAGAACTTTAACATCATAGAGCCAAAGAACGTTCGTTAACGCTTTTTTTACATGTACATGGGGGAGGGCTCAGAAAAATGGGAAAAAGCAAGGCAACACAAAAGGGGGAGTTGATCCTCCTCGGTATTTTCGGAGCGTTTATGATTACCTATTTAGTCGATATCCATGACCTTCCATGGGAGGCGACTATCTTATCCTATATTCTTTCTGTATTCATTCTGGGCCTTCTCCTAGTATTATTCTTGTCAGTGCTTATTTCGTTAAGAAAAACGGGACCCCGAAAAGAGGATAGTGATAGAATATCGAAAACCAACGAAACGAAGACGATAAATGAGGCTGAGTTAGGCCGTGCTGACAAGAGAGAAAAAAATAAAATCCAGACATTCCGTCTCTGCAAGTCCATGTCCATGGGGATTTTCCTCTTTGCCAGTATTTTTATTTTCGGATTTTATGTGGGAAGCGGGGTCATGCTTTTGATCTGGTTTCTGATCTTTAGAAAAATCAATCTGACAACTATTATCATAACAGTAGCGACCCCCTTGCTTTTGTATGTGACATTTAGAGTATTAATGGACTTTGGCCTTCATGAGGGACAGCTCTTTCTGTGGCTCTTCAGTTAGGTGCCAGGTGAAAAGGAATAATGGAGCATGCTTCTCCTTGAATCAATGAGAGGTTTTCTGGAAGGGCTTATTTGGGTACTGGACCCCTTCACTATTGCATTAATTTTTTCAGGGATCTTGATTGGAACCTTTGTCGGCGCCGTACCTGGGCTGGGAAGCAAAATAGCACTTACTATCCTGATTCCTTTCACAGGACATCTGGCTCCATATGTAGCCCTGGCTATGTATCTCTGTGTTTCAGAGGCAGCCTCTTTTGGCGATACTATCCCTGCCGTGCTCTTCAGGACCCCGGGAACCGCTGGTGCAGCAGCCACAGCGATAGATGGATATGCCCTTTGCCAGAAGGGGAAAGCAGGATATGCCCTGGGGGCAGGTGCCATGGCCTCCTTTGTTGGAGCCATGCTAGGCCTCTTTGTATGCATTCTATTCATCCCGTGGCTTGCGAAATATGTTCTGGCCTTTGCCCCACCGGAATATTTCTGGATGGCAATCATCGGAATAAGTATTATCGCCGTGGTTTCGAGGGGTAGTCTTGCGAAAGGGATCCTTTCCGGATTTATTGGTTTGATTATCAGCTTCATCGGCTATGATATCATCACCGGAGAAACGAGATTCACCTTTGGGATCATCTATCTGGAAGATGGCATTCGTTTTATACCTGCCATGCTGGGCCTTTTTGCCGTAGCGGAGATGTTTAAGTTATCACTGAGGACATCTCAGCTGGAAATGGTAAGCGATGTGGATCCTACTAAAGGTGTGTGGGAGGGCTGTAAAGAGGTTTTCAGGCATCCGATGATCACCGTTCGTTCTGCCCTCATAGGGCTGTTCATTGGGGCAGTACCGGGTGCGGGAAAAGCCGTTGCCTCTTTTTTTTCTTATCTCATAACCATCCGGACCTCAAAGCATCCAGAAACCTTCGGGAAGGGAGATGTTGAAGGCGTCATCGCTTCAGAGACGGCCAACAATGCTTCAGGGGGCGGAGGGGGGGCCTTGATCCCAACCTTGACTTTGGGCATACCAGGTAGCTCGGGAATGGCCCTTATCCTGGCCGGGATGATGTTTCTCGGAATACGATCCGGCCCATCATTCATCATTTTTAACGCTCCGATGATGTACGCCATGTTTGCTGGATTGTTCGTGGGTATAATCATTGCCCTGGTACTTAATCTCATTGTCATAAAACCCCTAGCAAAAACAGTGGAAATTTCACCTGAGATTCTCGTACCCCTGGTTTTGATTTTGGCCTTCCTTGGGTCATATGCACTCAGACATTCCCTTTTTGACATGTTTGTGACCCTGATTTTCGGGATCCTCGGCTATTTTATGGACAGATACGGCTATTCCACAGTTTGCATGGTTCTGGCAATGATCCTCGGCCCCATTGCGCAAGAGAGTTTTTTTCAGGCCTGGAAAATAGGAAATAGGTCCTTTACAATTTTTTTCACCCGCCCTATCTGCATCGGTTTGATTGTATTTCTTGTTTTATCTATGCTAGGACCGCACGCCTATCAGTTATTTAAGAAATTCGTTTTATCTCGCAAATAAAGACTTACGAGATCTATGAGTAACTGTATGTTATGCGCTACCACACCAATCTTTGCACAATTGGCAGGGCTATCAATGAAAGGAGAAAATATGGCTAAAATGTCCGGTGCAAAAGCCGTAGCCGAGGTCTTAAGGGAAGAGAAAGTCCGGCATGTGTTTCATTTGCCCGGATCACAGATCATAGACATACTGGATGAGATCTACCAGAGCCCTATCAGGGCCATTATGACGCGGCATGAACAGGGAGCCGCCTTCATGGCAGACGGCTATTCCCGTGGTATTCGGGGGCCGGGGGTATGCTTGTCTACCGTTGGGCCGGGAGCGGTGAACCTGGTTTCCGGTATAGCAGCTTCTTATAAGGCCTCTGTTCCCGTGATCGCCATCACCGGTGTACATGAGCAGAAGATTCTGGAAAGAGACTCCTTTCACGAAATCGATCAGGTAGGGGTTTTTAAGCCCATCACCAAGTGGAGTGCCTGCGTGCACAGGGCTGAGAAAATTCCTGAGATGTTGCGAAAGGCCTTTCGCATTGCCCTTACTGGTCGCAGAGGTCCTGTGCATCTGGCTATCCCCAGTGATGTTTCCCAGGGAGCGTTGGATTATGAATCATGTGATCCATCCACGTATCGTTCAACTATACCCACTACGTGCCCCGATGGAATTACAGAGGAAATAATAAAGCTCATAAAGAAGGCGCGGTTTCCCGCTATCCTTGCCGGGGCAGAGGTGTTATGGTCACGAGCGGGCAAGGACCTTGTCCAGCTGGCCGAAGCCCTGGAAATTCCAGCTGCCACCACACGAAATCACCCGGATGTTTTCCCGGTAAGCCATCCGCTAGGAACGGGTCTGATAGGAAAGGGAAGGGGTGAGGCGGGCAATACCACATTAAAAAGGGCGGATCTGATTCTGGCACTCGGTGTGAAATTCGACCACCAGTCCACACGTTACAATTTCGATGTCATTCCCAAAAAGGCTAAAATCGTCCATATTAGCTGCGATCCCGAAGAGGTGGGACGCATCTATCCGGTTGAAATAGGTGTGGTTTGCGATGTGGGTGCTGTTATAAAAGTCCTTCTCGACGAGGTGAGAGGAAAAAACATCCGCTTTGGGTTGAGGAAAACGGTTGAGCAGATCAAAAAGGAGAGTCAAAAGCTAAGGGATTCTGAAATCGACTTGGAGGCCTTCCCTCTCCAGCCCCAGGCTATCTCCAGAACCCTGAGAGAGCTATTTCCCGATGAAACTATCATTGTTTTGGACGGTGGAAATTTTGCAAAGCATGTGCGGCGTCATTTCGACTTCTTGGAAACGGATACAGTTCATTACCCCGACGATTTCGGATCAGTAGGGGCGAGCTTTCCCATGGCCCTCGGCGT
>CP070673.1:2965841-2978849 GCA_020351915.1 Deltaproteobacteria bacterium | reverse complement strand
GTCTGCCAGTGCCTCCAGTCGGGCCGCAATGTTGACCCCGTCTCCATAGATACGATCTTCTTCCTCAATCACATCCCCGAGGTTGATGCCAATGCGGAACTCCATTCTTCGGTTTTCGGGCAACTCGGCATTACGGGCCTTGAACTCCTTTTGTACAGCTACGGCACATTGGACGGCATCGACTACGCTGGCAAACTCAGCAAGCACATTATCCCCCGGTGAGTCAACCATGCGGCCTCTGTGCTGCTTGATGAGTATGGCCATTATTTCCCGATAAGCGGTTATGGTCTTGACTGTTGCAGCCTCATCAGCGGCCATGAGTCGGCTGTAGCCTTTCACATCGGCACTGAAGACAGCGCTGAGCTTACGTTTGAAGTCCTCCGTGGCCATGGATCACCTCCCTAAACAAAAAAGCCTCCGAGGGAATAGAAAAATCCCTTAGAGGCTTTGCTTTTGTCACCTTCTGTTGACACATACCCATGGCTCACTCTAAATAGTTAGGGTTGTGCTTTTTTGGGTTGACTTGTCGACAGATTTATCGAGGGTTCACAGGATAGTTCTTTTTGGAGAAAATGTCCATATATTATATGTCTCTAAAATTGCTCTGGATTCAAGGATACTATGATACCTAATTTCGGGGATTTTTAAGTATTCTAATGGTAAGCGAAAGAAAATCTGATACCCTAAAACTAACGACTTCGATAAGTAGGGGAGAATTCCTGCCGGGAATAGGTTTCTGCTATAGAAAGTGAGTTTCCCACAAGTCTCCTGGCTTGCGATTACTATACGTAACATCTACCCGCTGGGTGCACAATACTGACTGAAATCTCAGAAGTCACCGAAACGCTCTCGATTGAATGTTTCTGTCGCAATTCAATGGAATCGGTAAAGTTGGCCAGGCTCAGAATCCATCTTGTATTAATTAGATGCCGATCGGCTAAATTCAAGATTTGGGAAGACTATCAAAACAATTGCGGAGGGTCGCAAATTAAAGCAGATAGCACAATACTTGCATTTGAATCAGCAAATAAAGCAAACATGTTTCAAAGTGGTGATTTGTTTCGCTTCCTTCTTCCTTGACCCACAACGTTTATCCCACTATGATCCTCCCAGAAAGAGCGAGTTCTTTTCATGTCAAATGCCTTATGACGTTCCACCCGGAGATTGGGGATTGAGCAATGGTCAAAGCTTCCCGCGAATTTCAGGTTTTCGCCAAACCGGTTGGCTCCATCTGCAACCTGGACTGTCACTATTGTTACTACCTGAAGAAGGAACACCTCTATCCAAAGGGCGAATCGTTTCGCATGCCCGACTACATCCTGGAGGAGTATATTATCCAGCACATCGACGCTTCCCCCGGTTCAGTGATCAACTTTTCCTGGCATGGTGGGGAACCGACCATCCTGGGGCTGGACTACTTCCGAAAGATTGTGGCGCTGCAGCGCAAGCATCAGCCCCCTAACCGGCGCATCACCAACGGTATGCAGACCAACGGTACCCTCCTCGATGAGGACTGGTGCCACTTTTTGGCGGCAGAGGGTTTTGCCGTAGGGCTTAGCCTGGACGGTCCGCAGGAAATGCACGATCGGTACCGCGTCACCAAGGGCCAGAATCCCACCTACAAGCAAGCGATGCGTGGGCATAGACTCTTGCGGCAACACCGAATCCCATGCAATATACTATGCGTGGTACATGCACAGAACGTCCAGCACCCCTCCCAGGTTTACCAGTTCTTCAAGCAGATCGGGGCCCAATACGTGGAGTTTCTAGCCCTGGTCGAGCCGCAGCCAGACGAAGAGGGCGGCGTTAGCCACCGCACTGTGCCGGCTGAAGCTTTGGGCGATTTTCTTTGCACCATCTTCGACGAGTGGATGTGCCAGGATATCGAGCGGGTCAAAGTGCAGATGTTCGAGGAGGCGGCCAGAACTGCCTTCGGGCAAGAGCATGCGCTGTGTATCTTTCGGAAGACCTGCGGTGATGTTCCCGTCATCGAACACAACGGAGACTTCTTTTCGTGCGATCACTTCGTCAACACGGAATATCGCTTGGGGAATATCCAGGAGACTCCGCTGGTCGATTTTCTAGAAAGTCCAGCGCAGAGAGCATTCGGGCAGGCCAAATTGGATACGCTGCCCCGCTATTGTCAGGCATGCGAGCTCAGGGATATGTGTAATGGTGGATGCCCAAAGGATCGCATCCTTCATACGCCGGATGGCGACGCGGGACTGAACTACCTGTGTGCGGGCTATAAACGCTTCTTCACCCACTGCCAACCTTTCGTTGAAGAGCTATCCGCCCTATGGTGCCAGCAGTCCCTTGAAAGGCAAATACCGCTGGCACGGGCCAAGGATGCACCGGCAAGCCCCAAAACGGGTCGCAACGATCCGTGCCCGTGTGGCAGCGGCCGAAAGTACAAAAAATGCTGCTTGGGCACATGATCCGTGGAACCGCCCATTTACAAAACAAAAACACGCCTAATTGTCGCGGGGGGCGTTTCAGAATCCATCAACTTCCAGCATCAATGAGTTACAGAACGCTCTATCCGCTCTAAATACCGCCTGGAGACAATTCCGCCGATTAGCGATAGCGGCCACCACCCCTTGTCAAGATCTCTTTCGCTTCGGGTTTCAGTCGTCTCCCCCGAAGGATCTTATTTTCGAGTGGAGTAGGGACGTAACTCTGGGTGGTCTCCAGGGACTAGTTTCCGACTCATAGTTGTCACGGTACCGACTAGACGTTATTTTTTAAGCTTCTCCTTTAAGAACGAAATTGTACGCTGCCAAGCAAGTTGGGCCGCTTCCTTGTTATATCGGTCAGCCCTTGTGTCGTCGTGAAATGCATGCTTGACACCCTCGTACGTATATATTTTATAATCCACAGATGCCTTCATGAGAGCTGCTTCGAATGCCGGAATGCCCTCATTGATTCGTTTGTCAAGAGCAGCATAATGGAGAAGTAAAGATGCCTTTATCTTGGGAACATCTTCAGACGCAGGTTGGCTGCCGTAGAAGGGTACCACTGCTAATAAATCCGGAGAGTTAACTGCAAGTTGGTTTGCTATTCCCCCTCCCCAACAGAAGCCTATGGCTCCAACCTTCCCTGTTGATTCAGGATGCGTCTTTAGGTACTTTACCGCAGCAATATAATTGTTCACCGTCGATTGACTATCAAGCTTTCGTTGGAGCGATTTAGCCTTATCGCTATCTTTCGGAGTTCCCCCAAGCGGTGATAAAGCGTCTGGAGCAAGAGCTAAAAACCCCTCCAAAGCTGTGCGTCTGGTAACGTCTTCGATGTAGGGCTCAAGACCTTTGTTTTGATGAATTACGACCACTCCAGGGAGTTTTCTATCTCCCTTCGGCCTCACTAAATTGGCACGAACCTCGCCTGTTGCGCCGGGATAATTGATATAGCCCGTTTTAAGGCGGGGATCATCCTTTGGAACGACTTCAGCTTGGGCATAGTTATGTTCCAGTAACGGCAGCAGAGCGCGAGCAGCGGCAATGCCACCAGCGAGAACCGCTAATTTCTTGAGGAATTCACGACGATCTATTGATTCATGTCTGTATTCATCGTATAAGTCGATAATTTTTTGATCCATAATCTTTTCTCCTTTCTTTAGTAGATTAGTCTGTTTGCAAAAATCCCAAGGTCATAATCTCAATGAGCGTATGCCTGAATGACGCTCATTAGCTACTATTCAGATCCGTACTTTCCGCCCCTCCCACCGACGCTTTGGCCTTGTCGGGAAACAGGACTCATCCTCACAAACTTGGAAAAGATTGTCAACAGAAATTCAAGTGTGTCTTGGTGAGTAAAACAGACCTAGGGCATCTCAAGAAAGTGTTCTGAATCCAAAAAACAATGATCCTAACTGAATCCCTATATCCTTCCGACTCTCGGATTTTATCGAATGCCGGTTGAAACCTGCAATGAATTTCCCTGACAATTTCTTGCTTTATTTCTTCCGCAAATAAATTTGTTTATTGTTCCCCTATAGCTGATCTTTTGTAAACCTTAAATCACAAAAAGGAGGATCAGCGATGAACATTGCAACCGCATTGAAGCTTTTTCGGGATTACCAAAGATCAAACCTTAAACCAAATACCGCCATAAGCTACCGGTACTTGTTAGACAACTTCGAGGAGCTTTTGGGAGAGAGGAACCCTACCTTCACTAGGAGTGAGGAGATCTTTCAGTTTTTGGATTTACTTACAGAGAATAATTGCAGGTCCACCAAAAGGCACCGGTACTCTCAACTGAAGGCATTCTTCAACTTTATCGTAATGAATTATGAGCCGGATCTTAGCAACCCCTTGGATAGCCCCTTGATGAGGAAAACCTATCGTCTTCCGAAACCCAAGCAAAGGGAAATCATTGCCAAGGGACTCATCGATGAGGTGATCTTCAACAGCAAAAACCTAAGAGATAGGCTCCTATTGGAGTTGCAATCGAGGTGTGGAGCCCGGATCGGGGAGGTCATAAACATCCGTGTGAAAGATATCGATGACAGGAAGATCACCGTTCACAACCCGAAGAGTGGAAAGGAGGCAGGAGTCATTTTCATGTCCGAGCAAGCAGCCAATCGCCTGAATACCTATATCCAAGAGGAGGCGTTGAGAGAAGAAAATAGGGTGTTCAACCTTTGCTATAGCACTGCCCGAACGATGATCAATAAACTGGGCAAAAAGGTCGGCATAAGATTAAATCCCCGTGATCTGAGACGACAGTCAGCCACCTTCGCCAGCCGCAATGGCGTGCCCCTTGAGATCATATCCAAGGTACTGCTTCGGCATCAAAATTTGAAAACGACGCAGATGTATCTAGGAAAGGTGAGTGACTCAGAAGCCATCCGTTGGATGGATATTCTTCACGGAAAATAGTTGTTGCGTTCCATTGCGATTAAACAACTTCCGCTCTCTTCCAAGGGCAGGAATGCATCTTGAAATGGAGATTTTTTCACCACCACCGTTCAATCCGATATTGAACTTTCAACTGCGATATGTAATTGTTAAATTTTTCCAATTCAATTATGTGGCAAGCAGTCTTTAATCTGATTCTGCGGAGAGCAACAAGAAATGTATCATATTTTTAAAAGTGCTGATTTAAAGGTCAACCATGAAAAAGCTAGCCAACACTCTTGTATCGGCAGTTATGATATCTTTTCTAGCTGATTCATTTGGGTTTTCTGAACGTGGAATACCAGTTAAAGAGAATCGGATTGCCCCCCTAGTGAGGTAGCGTGAGAGCCAAGTACTTCTACGGTTACAACATCGTGGCGGCTGGTTTCGTCATCCAAGCGGTGTGCTACGGTATGCTGTTCACCTACGGAATCTTCTTCAAGGAGTTCCAGGCCGAGTTCGGCTGGTCACGGGCGACGATATCTGGCGCGCCATCGCTGTGCTTCTTGATGGGGGGAGCGATTGGGATCCTTGCCGGCAGGTTGAACGACAAGATTGGCCCGAGGGTCCTTATGGTAGCTGCCAGCATCTCGTTCGGGCTTGGCTACTTGCTCATGTCCCGCATGCAGGCACCCTGGCAGCTCTACGTGCTGTATGGGGTGCTGGTGGGTGTGCCCTTCGGCGTGTATGACATCGTCACGCTATCCACGTTGGCTCGCTGGTTCGTGAGGAGCCGGGGCATTATGTCCGGCATCGTCAAGGTTGGCACGGGGTCCGGCCAGTTCGTGATACCGCTGATTGCCACGGCGCTCATCGCGGCCTACGGCTGGCGGAATTCCTACCTCATCTTTGGCGCGGTGTTCCTGGTGACACTCGTGGCTATTGCCCTGGTGCTGCGCCGTGACCCTCAAGGGATGGGCCTGCTTCCCGATGATGCTATTGATGAGCCCTGTGGTGCCGGGACCGGATCCCCCGACCCGGACGTTCCCCTGAGAGCTGCCGTCCTGACAAGGCAGTTTTGGGCCATATGCTTGGCAGAGTTCGCCTCCTTTTTCTGTATGCTCACAATCATCGTGCACATCGTCCCGCATGCCATGGACCTGGGCCTACCCTCGGCGACCGCGGCGGGCGTCCTGGCGACGATTGCTGGTGTGAGCATGCTGGGCCGGATTGTGATGGGCACAGTGAACGACAGGATAGGCGGTAAGCGCTCGCTGATGATATGTTTCATTCTGTTGCTCTGTGGCCTTATCTGGGTGCAGGTGGCCGGAGAGGCGTGGATGCTATTCCTCTTCGCAGTGATCTACGGCTTCGCACACGGAGGCTTTTTCACAGTGGTATCTCCCACGGTAGCCGAGCTTTTCGGCACCGGCTCGCACGGCGTGCTCTATGGCATTGTCCTATGCCACGGCAACACTGGCGCTGCGGTCGGTCCTCTGCTGGCCGGGCGCACTTTTGACGTGACTGGAAGCTACCAGATTGTCTTCCTCGTGCTAACCGGAGTGGCGGGCTTGGGTTTCGTGCTGATTATGCTCTTGCGGCCATTACGGGGCGGTGGTGCCGGGAGATAGCCGCTGGCACTATGCATATTATCTCTTTCGGGTTCCTTTTATTGCCATGCGGGATGGTAGATAAGATATAGATTTTGATGAAAGCAACCTAAGAATGGCTTCGCTATTTCAAAAATGACGTCCATATAGAGTACGTTTTATCCAGTTATAATGTAACGCTTATTGCTATGTATGCATAACCTGGATAAGCTGGGTGCATAATCCTAACTAGTGCTCATCCATAAATGGGCTAAATTTTGGATTTGAGGACCGCGAAGGCACCTCGCCCTTTGCCCTGTCACTTAGGGCAAGCAAGCAACACTTTTCGACAAAAGCCGCCGGCCCCAACATCTTGTGGACCTACCTTATCCTCTGCGAGGCCAAAATCCTTGCTTGGGAAAAATCCCAGGGCCGGTTTTTTCTTGACCTGAAGGGTCTTTTTGTCGTTTCATACCACGTTCCATTTGTCGCTTAGCCACCATTCGAAGGTTATCCCCATGAGGAAAGCCCTCAAATTCTGCTTGCCTGCTCCTAATGGGGCTCAGTTGTTCTTCATGAGCTTAATCGGACGATAATCCGAATGGAACCAAAGTCTCTAGTACATAGAATCTCGATTCCATCTCATCGATTACCCTTCCAAGCTAATTTTCCTGTTTTACGGGGGGACTTACTAGATGGAAGGATTCCTGTTTTTTTCTTAGCAAAGGAGGTACACAATGTCAGAGGAGAACATGAAAAAGGGCGAAGAGCTTAGAACAAACGAGAGGAGCGAACTGACCCATAAGGTACAGGTAGTAGGATGGGGGCTGTTCTTCATCTGGGTCGGTATAGCCGTTCTGACGAAAATTGAAGTCGGCATCGGACTGTTAGGCGTGGGGATCATTACCCTGGGGATGCAGGCGGTCAGAAAGTATTTCAATCTAAAGCTGGAGGGATTCTGGGTTATTGTTGGCCTGCTCTTTGTCGTCGGTGGCATCTGGGCACTGTTTGAACCGAAAGTCCCCCTGCTGCCCATTGTGCTCATCGTGGCAGGCTTAGCGCTGATTTTTTCGATCTTCAGGGGCGAACGCCCTAGGGGAGAATAGTCATGCAAGAACTTCTGCGAGTACGTCAAGAAATCCCTAAATATGCGCCCAGTTTCTCACAAGCCACGTTTTTCGCATTTCTCAAGCATTTAGGAGGGAGTCATGGCTAAGATCTTTTCAGGTGTTGGCGTTGGGAGAAAAAACATTGTCTTTGGTGCCGTTCTTTTCTTACTCCTTGGTGTGGCAGTCGGCATACCGCTTACACTAGATTTTTTGGATTACCAGTGCTTTCAAGGGATCAATATCAAATCTGGAAGGTTATACATGGATATGGGGTTTTCTGGAGTTTCATAAATTATTTCTTTGGGTTGCACATCGATCAATTAAGTTTAACGAAGCGACAGAAAGAGTTTTCAAGTTGATCCTTCGTAATTGCAGGTTTGTTCGGGGGCTTAACTCGGATGATATTGATATTGATCTCAGCGATAGATAATTTGGGGATATACGCCTCGTTCGGTGAGGTTGTTTTCATCGCTTTATTGACGATTATCTTTCTTGTAGGCCAGAGTAAAGGTAGGTCTTTAACACAGCTGTAGGGGCTGGATCCTTAGAAGAAGTCATTGAGTAAGTTCCGGCTGAAGTTACTGATGTTCAGTCGGTGTGGGCCCATTAGCCTGGATAGGTTCTGCAAGGGATTCTTAGCTTCAAGCACCTCAAAAGTAGGGTTATTGCAGGATAAAGTGAAACAGGCTGCATATTCCCTCGCTGGAGCAGACGGGGATGTGCAGGCATTTGAATTAGAGCGGACAAATCACCGGCCCCTCAGCTCAAGGCCGTTGTGCCGATCTGCAGTTCGTATATCATCGGTTGGCTGAGATTCTCCCATCTGCTTTCTTAGGCAATGGTGTGCCAAGAAGGAGCTGATGCGTATACTAAACTAAAGGTGGCTTCGTAGCCTGCACTCAGTGTAGTGACTATACTGTTTCACTTCAACAGCTATATAACAAAAAGGAAAGGAGCAAGAGATGAGAGTCTTAGTAGTCTACGCACATCCGAATCCATGGTCGCTTAATCATGCGATTCTTGAGTCTTTTACTAAAGGCCTTACAGATGGAGGTCACACTTTTGAAGTCGTGGACTTGTACGCGATACAGTTTGACCCCATCGCCCGATCGGGTGACCTTGCATCATGTGTCAGTGAAGATCTGCCAGAATGGGTGCTGGAGGCCTTGAATATCAGAGAATCGGTGCTTCAGGGCGCCCGTGGGCCTATCAAGAGATTCCTGGCCAAAAGATGGATGCGCAATAAAAGTCTTAAAGACATTGCACGGGCTATTAGTCAAATGAAAAAGCCCAAAGAGGTGCTGGAACAGCAAGCAAAAGTGGCCCGATCTGACGCCATAGCCTTTATCTCACCAGTCTGGTGGAATAACTTTCCAACAATTCTTAAAGGATGGGTCGAGCGGGTTTTTTCATACGGATTTGCTTATTCGTTAAATGAGTCGGGGTGGCGGGGAGATGTAAAAGGACGGGTTCCACTTCTCAAGCTCAAGAAAGCCCTAATCATCAACACGCTTTTCTTCAAAGAACAAGCCTATAAGGAAGTAGGTCTTCTAGATGCCATGAGGATAACAATAGACGAATGGGGGCTTAAATATCCGGGTATTCCACAAGTTGACCACGTCTATTTTTCCGGAGTATACGCGGTAGATGTTGAAACCCGAAAGGGGTGGCTGGAGCAAGCATACCATCTGGGTAAAGAATTCTAATCAAAGAGGCTTGGGTTGGCGGTAAAACAACAGGGTCACATCCCGGTCAAATAGAAGCAAGAACGTTTAACGGGATAAATCTTAAATAATAAGTATTGACACCCCAATTGAAAGGGGCGACGCTCTTAAAAAACTAAGTTTATGAAGTGAGCCGGAGCAAATTTTTACTTTTGACATTTTTCGGGATTGAACTTGGGTTTTGCCCCAATCACCTCCCCGCTGACCGTTGATAGCTGCTGAAGACTCGCCCAACCTCTACTCTAATTTTGTGTTTACCCTTTTCGAAAAAGGACTTACTCTCTTGGGGCAGGCTACCCCGTTTCACCAACTAAAGTAAAAGCCCTTGCCGTTTCGATTACGAAAAGAAACCTTAGCTTTGTTCATTGTGAAGACTGTAGCAAGCTATACCTAACAAATCCTGTTTTTGCCAAAAAAGCAAATTCTCAGAAAGGGGTTTTTCGGCAGCCTCCCTATCAAAGGAAAGAAATCAAAGCGCGAAAGATTTCTGCTTCTACTGATCGTAGCCTTCAACAGCATTGAATTTGATTCAGGCAGCGACTCAACTTGATTGACAGAGGAATGGATTTGGATTATTGGGATATATTATGAGTAAAGAACAGCTGCTTGAAATCATCCAAAGTATTCCGAACACAGATATCGATCTGAGTTTCCTGGTGCAACTGGAGGAAAGTGAGCTTGAGATTCTGGTAGCGGGCATTAGGGATCGCATTGACCAACTTGGGAAGTAATTTTTGCTTTTTTGCCAGACTGAGTTACCTATGAACGGGGACCGACAGAAAGTGAGTTTTATAAAATGAAAGGGGGTATCCATGCTGGGAAGAAGTAAGGGCGTGAAGAAAGCCGACGAGACTGCAGTCAGCCCAGTCTCTAGGGAGGAAAAGACCATCATTGGTGAGCACATATCCATCAAAGGCGGCATCCAAGGGAAGGAAGACCTGGTCATCAACGGTTTGGTAGAGGGCACCATCGAGCTAGGCGGGTGCCATCTTACCGTAGGTCCAGTGGGCCAGGTAGAGGGTGAGATCCAAGCCGACAACGTGACCATCAGCGGCCGGCTGAGCGGCAACATAAAAGCCCTCGACAAGGTGGAGATCACCAAAGAGGCTGACTTCAACGGTGAGGTCAAGGCCAAACGCATCTCAGTGGAAGACGGCGCCTACCTCAAAGCGGTCATTGAGTTGGAGAAGGAACCAGAGAAAAAGCCTGTGCCCGCCGATAAGCTCGCCGACCAGGCGGCTCCCGGTCCAGGCAAAGAGCCCCTCATCTTCGTCAGCGAGACCGACAAGGGGAAGTGATCCTTGGCCAGCCTAGCCCACCGTGTCGGGGAAGGTCGTCACCTTGAGCGCGACCCAGCCGACTACACCAGCAATGTGCTTCGCCTCTTCGTCGAAGCCCTCGAGCGGCGCCAAGAGGTACAGGTGCTGGACGTGGGTCCCGTGTGTGGTGAGAACATTAGCTTCTTGGCCCACCGGGTCAGGAGGCTCTACGTCTGCGACATGTTTTTTCGCGTGGACCGAGACCGCCGCAAGGGTGTTCCCCTCAGCTGGACCTGGCAGCACCTGGACTACCCGCCCCAGAGCTTCGATGGAATTTTGCTGTGGGACTTGGCTGATCACCTGGACGATCGTGAGGTGGTAAGGCTTGTGGAACTATGCCGGACCATGGTGAGACCGAGCGGCATAATGACGGTTTTCGTCTTAGGGGAGCACGCACTCTCGCACGTGGTGAACTCCTTCGTGATCGGGGACGGATTCCGGCTGCACCTCCGCCCTCAACCCCACCTGGACCTTTCCTTACACGTCCGCCAGAACCGAGAAGTGCTGTCCTTGCTAACCCCTTTCACCCCAGTAAGGTCCTTCATCTACCGCAACGGACTCAGGGAGTTCCTCTTCCAACTCGACTAGGACATGCACACCGATTTCAGGAAACAAGGGTCACATCTTAACAGGCTGTTGCCGAAATCCCTTTTCGCTTGGTTTAAAACGTTTTTTGATAATTCTCAGGCTCCCTCTAGGCGATGTCAAAACTCGCCTTTAGGGCTTAAACAGTTGACATCGCTTATCTTCCACTTCGCCAATGAAAACAATAGGATCACATCCCAGTTAAATAGAAGCAAGAATATTTAACGGGATAAATCTCAAATAATAAGTATTGACACCCCAACTGAATGGGGCGACGCTCTTAAAAAACTAAGTTAACGAAGCAAGCCGGAGCAAATCTTTCCTTTTGACATTTTTCGGGATCAAACCGTTTCTTTTGCCACAATCATATGAGGCAGCAACTAAGCATTCAGCGATCAGCCGTCAGCTTCCTTTCATGATATGGTAGACCGGCCACCGTTTAAACATCGAGAAGGTCAACCTTGCCCGACCTCCAGTTCCGGGAGATCCGGAGGGTTCCATAAAGTGAGCAGTAAAGTAGCCGTTGTTCGAACCAAGGATTTGCTTCGTTTCCGATTTGACTTTTTTGCGGATCTATAGAATGCTGAATTGTGAAGGGCAAAGGATGAACACAACGAAGCACCATGCTCCCCGAAGGCTCAGGGTAGAATGAGCACAACGGATTTCACATAGAAAGCTGGGGGTGCCATTTTGTAGCTGTGCCCCTCGGAGGCATTTATGAAAGAGATTTTTCTCACAAAGGCATTTTTGCTATGTTCTACTGTCATGCTGGCTGGCGGTTTGGCGTTTTTGACGACTCAGAGCTCGTATGCAGATTATCTGGGCGTTCTGCAGGCCGCGCTGCCAGATCACATAAGGGGTTGGTCCGCGGAACCGGAGGACCGCCTTTTCGACAATGAAACCATTTTTGACTACATTGACGGTACAGGTGAGGTGTACCGGGCCTACAACATGGTCAAGTGCCTTTCTCGTCGTTACACCAACCCCCAGGGGGCTCCCATCATACTGGACATCTTCGAAATGGGCTCTTCAGAAGATGCTTTCGGAGTTTTCACGCATGATCAAGACGGGGAACCATTGGACCTAGGACAAGGCGCTTTGTACCGGGCAAGCTGGCTGAGCTTTTGGAAAGACCGATTCTTCGTTTCCATTTACGCAGAAGAGGAAACGGCCTCAGCAGCGACAACCGTGAGAGAACTAGGCAAGGCTGTGGCTTCGGTCATCACCGCAGAGGGCCCAAAACCCCAGATCCTTTTACACCTGCCCTCACTGGGACTTCAGCCGAGGAGCGTCCGATACCTTCATCACCATATCGTGCTGAACTATCACTTCTACCTATCAGACGAAAACATCCTGAATCTTGGACAGCAAACAGAGGCCGCACTCGCCAGGTACCAGCGGGCAGAGGAATATGCCCAGTTGCTCGTGGTTAGGTACCCCAGTGAAGGTGAGGCAAAAAAAGCCTTCGCAAACATCTTAAAGTATTATCTGCCCGATGGTGATTCAAGCGGCCTGGTCCGGCTGGAAAACGGCAGGTGGTCCGCCGCTGACCTGAGAGATAAGCTGCTGACGATAGTTTTGGAGGCCGACAGCCGGCAGCTTGCAAAGAGCCTTTTACAGGGAGTAGCGGAAAGCACTTATCGGAATTAGTTGTGGCCAAGGGTAACCACAAAGAATGCTGAGACGGCAGCAGAAAGGCAGGAGGGAGCGTACTAATATGGTAAAAAGGAAGAAGTTCATTACACGGCGTGATTTTATACGTACAAGCTCATGCGTGGCCGTGGGAGGTATCATGGGTCTCCCGGCTTTAAGGGGTGCCTCTGCTAAAGAACCTGTAATGAGCC
>CP070673.1:2959823-2965741 GCA_020351915.1 Deltaproteobacteria bacterium | reverse complement strand
GGATAGATTTCCACCCGTTAATGTGGCAGGCCCGGAACTGCGAGAAAAGGTGCTCACCAAATGGACAGAGCTGTTTAAAGATGTGTAAGAATCTTGCACCTCGTGAGGACTACCTCAGTTAGATAGATACAGTATTCAGGAGATGATGCCAGGTCAGCAATACTTTCCAAGAAGGATTTACTTACTTGCAAACCCACTAGGCTCAGTTTATCTGAAAATGTGAGGATTTGGAGTTCGTAAATGGATAAGACGATTGCCTTAGTAGGTACACTGGATACCAAGGGAGAGGAAATAGATTTCCTGAGATCCCTGATTCTGGCAAGGGGACATAGGGTTATCATTGCAGACACGGGTATCCTGGGTAAACCCCATCTTAAAGCAGATATCTCCCGACGTGGGATTGCACGTGCCGGTGGAGCAGACATTGATACTTTGAAAGAAAAGGGTGACGAAGCCTTCGCCCAGAGCATAATGGCTGCTGGTTTGAAAGAAATCATCCTTTCCCTCGTTGAATCAAAAAAAATTCATGGTCTTCTCGCAATCGGGGGCGGTCAGGGCTCTATCATAGTGGCCCCTACCCTCAAATCCTTACCCTTCGGGTTTCCCAAACTGCTTGTCTCAACAAAGGTAACCCAGGCGGGGGCACGGCCCTTTGTAGGCTCTAAAGATGTTCTCATCTTGCCCCCTGTTGCAGATCTGGCAGGTATTAATTGTCTTACCAGAAGCATATTAACAAATGCGGCAGGTGCCATATCAGGGATGGTGGAGATTGAGCAACCGGGAGTTGAGGATAAGCCTCTCGTGGTAATGAGCATGAATGGGACAGTCACTGACTGTGGGCTTGCAGTAAAGGCCATGTTAGAAAAGAAAGGATACGAAGTTCTGGTTTTTCATACCATAGGAACGGGAGGGGAGGCACTCGAGGAATATGTGAAATCCAATGAAGTGGTTGGAGTGATCGAACTTGGAGTAAATGAAATCACCAACGAACTCATGGGCGGGCTTGCCTCTTCCGGACCTGATCGGCTTACAGCAGCAGGAAAACGGGGAGTGCCCCAGATAGTTGCGCCGGGAAGTGCTGACTTTATAAATTTTCTTGGCCCTGAGACGGTTCCACCTAAGTACAGGAGTCGAAACATACACAGCCATAATCCCCAGGCCACCTTAGTTCGAACCAACATACGAGATAATAAGCTCCTCGGCAGAACAATAGCAGATAAATTAAATCAATCTCGGGGTCATGCTGTTGTCCTCTGGCCTAAAAGGGGCCTTTCAACACTGGATCGCAAAGGAAGGCCATTTTGGGATCCAGAGGCTGATATGGCTCTCCTCAAAGCCCTTAAAAGACATCTTCACCCCCGCATTCCCGTGATAGAGTCGGCCGCATATATCAATGACCCTGAATTCGCTCAAGGGGTATTCATGGCATTTGAGAAGATCGGAGAAGTGTCTTGAGGCACCATATACCATTTGCTTCTTAGCCTTAGGCTAAACCTCTCCTTCTTCTTTTAACCTCTCAGTTATAATTCTCCTCAGTTCTTTTTTGTTGACTTTCCCTACATGGGTTAACGGGAGATGATCGAGAAGCTCCAGACGCTCGGGGAGTTTGTACTTGGCGATTTTTCTTTCATAAACCAAAAAATCATTCAGCTCTTTCAGCGAAAACGTCTCTCCGCCTTTCGCCACTGCAAACAGGCAAGGTTTTTCACCCAGTAAAGGATCTGGCATGGCCACGTAAGCACAGTTTAGCAGTTTTGGATAGGCTAGGATGTGGTTTTCCATCTCCTCTGCGCTGATCTTTTCTCCTCCACGATTAATGGTGTCTTTGATACGTCCCTCCACGATAAGGTTGCCACTGGGGTGCATACGAACCAGATCCCCGGATTTGTAAAAACCATTAGAGGTAAAAGCAACCGCATTGTGTTCTGGAAAGTTAAAATAGCCACGAATGGTGTATGGTCCGCGGACCAAGAGCTCACCCACCTCACCTGGCAGCACTTCTTTACCATCTCCGTTTACTATTTTGATTTCATCTCCCGGCGAGATAGACCGTCCTTGGGTACAAAATTTGACCTCCTCCGAGTCATTGAGACGGGTACAGAAATTAGGCCCCTCCGCCATACCCAAGATTTGTTGTACATCCGTGCCAAGCCTTGGCCCGATCTCCTGGGCCACTTCCGGGAGAAGCCTGGACCCGCCCACCAGGCAAAGCTCAAGGGAGCTGAGGTCGTAATGCTTGAGGTCCGAATCACTCATGTAACTCATAATCATGGTTGGTACGGCTGGTATGGCCGTCACCCTTTCGCTTTCAATAAGCGGCAGCACCACGTTGGGCGCCGGACTCGGTGCGATCACTACTTTGCCTCCGGCCATGAATACCCCTTGAAAACCGGGGGATGTTGTGGAGAAGTTATGCGTTATGGGAATTCCTATGAGGCATGAAGTTTTCCGCCCAAATCGGGATAATTCCTTGCAACACAAGCTATTGTAATAGTAATCATTATGGGTTCTGGGAATCAGTTTAGGGATACCGGTAGTTCCGCCTGAGAGTTGAAAAACGGCGGGCCACATTGGATTGGGACGCACCTCCTTCAGGATCCGCTCCCCCTCTAAGCGCTTTTCAATTGGGTCTTCCAGAAGCCTTGATATGGAGATCATCCCGGCCGGGATATCATCTCCCAACACCAAGATATGTTTCAGGGAAGAAGCCTGGGAACGGATCTCCTGGGCCATCTTGATGTAATCAAATCCCCGGATCTCTTTAGGGATGGCGTAAGAGGTTGCATTGGCAAACTGAGCGAAGTAGCCAATCTCTGCCTGACGGTGTGCGGGTAAGGTCATGATTGGGATAACCCCGATCTTGACCGCTGCAAAATAGAGATAAATGGTCTCAGGAACGTTGGGAAGCTGCACAATCAGTCGATCCATGGGCTTGTGTCCCACGTCCAGCAGATGTAAGGCCAGTCGATCCACTTTCTGGCCCAGCTCCCGGTAGGTGATGTGCTTTCCCTCAAAGCTTATGGCCACCCGATCGGGATCCTCATTAACTGCACCGTCCACAATGTCCCCCAAAGGATATCCCTGCCAATATCCAGCCCGCCGATATTTATCCACAAATTCCCTGGGCCAACCCACAAATCCTTCAAGCATGCCTTCCATCCTTTTTTTACTTACTGAGCTTTGTGGCTGCATCTAGTATGGCTTCAACATACTTGTTATAACCTGTACACCGACACAGGTTGCCCGCTAGAGCCCTCCTAACCCCCTCCTCGCTCGGCTTTGGGTTCTCATTAAGTAATCCCTTTGCCGCCATCAGCACTCCGGGTGTACAGAATCCGCACTGAAACGCTCCATGTTCCATAAAGGCTTGTTGCAAGGCGTGCAGTTCGCCATTCTGTGCCAGCCTTTCTACGGTTTCAATACTTTTTCCCTGCGCCTCCACTGCCAGGACTAAACATGAGGCAACGGGTTTCCCATCCAGCAGGACGGTGCACGTACCACATTCACCCTCGTTACAGCCCCTTTTAGTTCCGGTCAAACCAAAGTTTTCCCTTAGAACTTCCAGCAACGTTCTTCGGACATCTATTTCATCTTCATAAATCTCGCCGTTAATGGTAAACGTCATTGGCTGTTTCATATCTATCCTCCCTTTAGCAAAAATCTAGCCCCCACCTAACATTTGCTCCATAATAACGATCTGTTCAACGTTTGGGCTTATCTTATAGATCACTTCACCTGTTCTTGCGTCTGCCACGAGCCCTCCCATTGGGTCATTATAATTGTCCTCCAGAATCTTTTCTGCCTCCTGAATCGTTACTTCCCTGATTTCCCCACTACCTAAGGTACGCACCTTAATCTTCCGTGTCATTTCAAATCTTCTTCCTATCTTATTTTGGAGAGACCTTTTACTTTATCTGTTCCTTAGCTCCGTTCAGTGCCCGTGCGGTTAATATCCTCACCATCTCTTTTCTATACTCGGCAGAGGCTCGTATGTCAGAGATAGGACGAGCTTCCTCCGATGCCGCTGCTGCTGCTTCTCTTAGTAACCCAGCACTGAACGGCTTTCCCCTAAGCAGGCTCTCGGCCTTAGTTGCCCTCATTGGTGTTGGAGCAACAGCCCCTAGAGCAATCTTGGCGTCACTGCAGACCCCGTTCTGTAAGGAAACAATGGTAGCTACACCAACAATGGCTAAGTCCATAGCTGCCCTGACGGTATGCTTTATGTACACCATTCCACTGTGAGGTAGCGGATTGGGCACCTGCACCTCTACCACTAGTTCATTGTGAGCCAAAGCCGACTCTGAGGGACCAGTGAAAAAATCTTGAACAGCAATAGTCCTCTCACCCTTGTCCTGGGCTATCTTAAGGTTAGCTCCCAGAACAATTAATCCCGGGGCCATGTCTGCTGAAGGCAAAGCACTACACAAATTGCCAACTATAGTGCCTAAATTCCTTACCTGTGCTGAGGCCATCGTCGAAGCGGCCTGGGAGAGAATAGGAAATCTTTCTCTAACCAAGGGGGACATCTCCACAGTATGAATGGTAACCAATGGACCAAATTTCAGTCCCTGTGCTTCATCATGGTCAACTCGATTCAATCCTGGGATATTCTTAAGACCTACTAAGTATTGAGGAATTTCCTCTCTCCTCTTCATCTTATGCAAGAGATCGGTGCCGCCGGCGATTACCCTAGCTTTTCCATTGTGTAACGAGAGAAGAGATAGGGCCTCACCTATAGTCTTTGGTGCTAGATATTCAAACTTTGGCAGTCTCTTTACAGATGGATATTTCATGGCTACTTTGCCTCCTTCCTCTCTTTCAGTGCCTTGAGAATCCTCTCCGGGGTAAAAGGTGGGTTGGTTATCCTTACATCTACGGCATCCTCAATGGCATTTCTGATGCCGGCCATGATTGCTGTGGTGCAGGTCTCCCCCGCCCCCTTGGCACCGAATGGCCCTACCGGATCATGGACTTCAACATGGTAATCGGTCAACTTGGGTACATCCATAGCTGTGGGAATTTTATAATCCCTCAAAGATGAGCTAAGTGCCTCCCCTTTATCATTATACAGACTTATTTCGTATAGCCCTTGCCCAATCATATGCGCAGATCCGCCATCCATCTGGCCCTCTACCAGCAATGGATTAATGGGCTGGCCACAATCATCCGCTGCCACAGAGTTGAGCAGTTTTACCTTACCCGTCTCCGGGTCTACCTCCAACTCTACAGCCTGGGCCACAAAGCTGAATGAGGGGGTGAAGTGCTCAGCATACCCTTTCGTGAAATCAGCTACTTCCGCCCCTGGAAAAGCCCAGCTACCATGCCCATAGATTGATTGCCCCAAACCATAGATGGTTTGTCTCACTACCCTTAAGAAGGGAATGTGCTTTTCAGGGTTATTCGCCGCATAGATCTTCCGGTCTCTAAAGATCAATTCCTCTTCTTTTGCATCGAGTATCTCAGCGGCAATTCGAGCCAGCTTTTTCTTGGCATCCTCAGCGGCTGCGATGACTGCCTGTCCACTCCATACAGTACATCGATCGCCGAACATCCCCGAATCGAGCACCGTATCATGACTGTCCTCCATCTCTACATGTATGTCCTCAAAATGGACACCCAACACCTCAGCCGCCATCTGTGCAAAAACCGTATCGCAACCCTGGCCGAGCTCTGTGCCACCGTGTATGAGGTTAACGGTACCATCTTCTCCGATCTTTACCACTGCAGATGAGGCAAAATGCCCCCCCATACGTAAACCGGAAATCTGGGCACCACATGCAAAACCGAGGCCCCTGTTTGGGCGCTTTTTGGCTCGTTTTTCCTTCCAACCTATTCCATCGGCAACCTTTCTTATGGCGTCCTCCAGGCCAATGCTGTTTATCTTCGACCCGCTAACCAGGGTCTCACCTTCCCTCACT
>CP070673.1:2955960-2959723 GCA_020351915.1 Deltaproteobacteria bacterium | reverse complement strand
GGCCACCTGTTCCTTATTCAGCTCAACCCTGACGGGTTCATTCAGATAGGTCTTGATCAATCGATCGATCTCTTCGGGCATGGTGGCTGCAAAGAACAATGTCTGGTGCTCGTGGATCAGACAGGACATGATGAAGTCTATATCTTCAATGAACCCCATCTTCAGCATCTCGTCCGCTTCATCCAGAACCAGGGTGCGCACGCGAGAGAGGTCAATCGATCTGATACGATAGAGAAAATCGATCAATCTTCCTGGTGTTGCCACGAGTATATGGACCCCGTCCCTCAATTTTGCTTTTTGAATCTCCACCGGGAATCCGCCAAACATGGCAAAAGGGGCGACATTGGTAGATCTCGAAATTTTATCGATCTCTCCCACATATTGGAGTGCCAGCTCACGGGTAGGAACCAGGATGAGGGCCTGGATGGCATTGAGTGAGGGATCGATCATCTGGACCAGCGGAATACCGCAGGCCGCTGTTTTGCCCGAGCCGGTCTCTGCCCGGGCCAAGAGATCCCTGCCGTTCAGGACATGAGAGAGGGTCTTTTCCTGGATGGGCGTCAAATCCTCATACCCCATGTTAGTTACGGCCTTGAGAATCTCCGGCCTTAAATCTAATTCTGAAAACTTCATTCTTACTCCTTACATACTAACGAGAGCATGTTATTGTTTGTATCGAACATAACCAAGAAGGGTCTAGGGTGGTCATGAGGTCTTTTCTTCTGTAAAGACCTCATGCCGCTCCCGAGAGTGCAAACTATTTGATGCTCTCAGCAGTAACTCCGTCCATATGAGACAGAGTTATCCTTTTCAAGTTTTACGCCAAACCAATGATTTCCACGATTTCAAACGACTTGCGGGCAGGCAATGATTCAATCACGCAGAAATGGGTTGGAAGGCTTAGTAGGGCCTCTCTCTTATTCGCAGATAAAGAGGAAGCCTGTGTCAAGCGATCTCATGTAGTTCAGGACAGTTTGAATGGCCGGATCTGAGCCCGGGATTCTCGCAGCGTCCTTTCGTCTACATCATTTTTTAGCCTCTTTCTATTGCCCGGCTCAGGCGCTGGGAAATGGCGAATCCAACTTCAGTAATCTCTCCCTTAAACCACCTCGCTCAATCCTTCGTATGTACAAACTCCTTTGGAAATCGGATTTATCAGGCGCTAAAAAAACCCGTAAAGAAGTTGTCTAGAGTTCTTTACGGGTTTTGGTTTCGATGCCAAAAAGGCTCTATGCAACATTCATACTATATATCATCTCTCACATAAAATCAAGTAGCATTGCGGATAACGTCAAATTGCAGCGGAACACGGGTATCTTTTTAGTGAGGACTCCCTTTGTTGGAGGGAAAGTATAGGTGGAGTGGCCTTGTATGTCAACGGGAAAGCGTCTACAACATATGCCGTTATTGCGGTAGGCCATGGCGGGAGGGCTGTCAAGGGCAGGGAGGTATATCTCTTCAACGATGGAATTTATTGGGTGTTGCGTCTTTTCTGGCTCAATCTGGTTAAAGGCCTCCGTTGACTCCCATGGTCGTCTTTGAAATTAGCAGGTATAAGTCTCAATCGGATAATCAGGATCTTTACATAGGTGATCCTCACGAGGTGGGATCTGAGAATCCCTGGCCCAGACCGATCACCCGCTCTATATACTCAAAAAGTCAGGTTTGTAATAGTGCATAGTCTAAGCCTACGATAGGTAAGCGAGTCGCACCAGGGCAGGCTGAGTAATCTAAGCAGAGCTTACATTAAGTTAGGAAGAAACAGAACAATTGAAGGAAAGGCAATCAGGATGATCATGACAATCAGGTCGCAAATGAGAAATGGCGCGGCCGCCAGGCATATCTCTCCCAGCTTCGTACCTGGTGGTGCGGACCCTTTCATCACGAAAAGAAGGATGCCAAAGGGCGGTGTTGACATGGCCATCTCCAGGTTGAGGAGCATAAGAATTGCAAACCAGATGGGGTCATACCCAAGGCCCTGGATGACAGGCATAAAGATGGGAATAGTGATCATCATCATGGATACCTGCTCCATGAAGGTACCAAGAATCATTAGTATCACCATCATGGTGATCAGTACAGCAAGTCTCGACATCTGAATGTCATTGATAAGACTCACCAGACCCATCGTACTGCCGGTATATGCTAGAATACTGCTATAAGTCTTAGAGGCCGCAATAATCATGAAAGCCATCACCGAGACTTTGAGAGTTCCTTTAAGGGACTTTTGCAAGACCGTTAAATTGAATTTTTTGTAGCAACATGCCAGTATAATCGAACCTAAAGCGCCTGTGGATGCTGCTTCAGTTGGCGTCGCGATACCTAAAAAAATAAACCCGAGGACCAGGAAAAAAATGAACCCAAGAGGTAGGACATATTTAGAAAATTCCGAAATCTTTTCCTTAAGGGTATGATGTTCTACCTCATAGGCTGGGGCGATTGAGGGGGTTATGTAGGATCTCCCAACCACATAAACCGAATATAACACAGCCAGCATCAACCCGGGTACAGCCCCTGCGATCAGCACCTTTCCTACAGAAATCTGCGCAAGGCTCGCGAAAACAACCGCCAGAGCGCTCGGCGGAATCAGCATGGCCAGTCCGCCGACCCCCACGATAGGACCCAGTATCATGGGGTTCTTATAACCACGTTCCTTCATTTCAGGTACCATGATTTCGCCAAGCATGGCTGTATTTGCAATGGTAGACCCGCTCAAGGTTGAAAACAGGGCGCCTCCGGTGATGACAATCAGGCTCAGCCTGCCCGGGAGCCTTCCTATTAACTTGTCAAACACATCAAGTGTGCGCTTTGCCATGCCTGAATGAAGCATCAACTCACCCATGAAAACAAAAAGAGGGATTGGGGCTAATGAGAAGCTTACCAGGGATGTAAATATCTGCTGTACGGAAAGGCTCAGGCCATCAAGGCCTCCCATGAAGATATAGGCCCCGATGAAATTAATCAGCAGAAATGCAAAAGCGATGGGGAGTCCCAGGGCAAGGAAAAATATCAAGCCCCCGATTAGAAACAACAATATCACCCACCACTCCATTTCTATCTGTACTCCTCAATTATTGATCTTCATGGCCGGGTTTTGATAAAATTTTTTTAAAGAACTGCCGACTAAACTGAATTGAAAGCGCTAGACCCCCGAGGGGGATAAACAGAAAAAGTGGAAATTTTGGAACGGTTGTTCCTTTTACCTCCATGATTCCTCGTTGATAAAGGTCAATGGAGTGCAGGGTGCCGAACCAGAATATAATGGCCGAGACACTAAATCCCAGGATATCATCAATGATCTCAACTTTCCTGAACCTGTTTTGATTAAGCTTTGAAATAACAGTATCGATCCTGATGTGTCCCCCTTCTCTCAGGAGCCAGGCGGCCCCCAGGAAGGTGAACCATAACAGGCCGTATTCAGTCCACTGGTGCACCCAGATCGGCGGTCGCAAGCCCAGATAACGCACGACAGCCGTAAAGGTAACAATAACTGCAATGGCAAAAATGATAATCCCGGCCAGGTAAGCCAGGAATTCAATGATAATATCAAAACCTTTCTTGCGCATTTTAATATTCTTTATGGCCATGCATTTCTCCTGAGAATAATAGACCTCCCCGAAATACTCTAGGACGAGTGCCCGGCCGAAAATAAAATCCTAATTGAGCGAAAATCGCTCAATTAGTTGTTCCGTTGAAAGTCAAGTATTTTTTGAGTCCGTTATGTCAAAAAATTTAACAATGATTTTCAACTTCTTTTTCGTTC
>CP070673.1:2952543-2955860 GCA_020351915.1 Deltaproteobacteria bacterium | reverse complement strand
CCATAGTGCGCCTGTGGAATAACTCCTTCAAAATCAATATAATCCAGGGGATGGTCCTGTACCAGCAAGGCCAGCCGCTTTTCAGATGGATTCATGGATGGACCTTTGGGGATGACCCAAGACCTCAGAACGCCTTCCAGCTCCAGGCGGAAATCGTAGTGGAGATGAGAGGAATCGTGCTCATGGACAACAAAACGGGAGATCATATCACTTTTTTGCACTCGATAGAGCTTAAGAAAGGGATTTTCGATTGAAAATGGATCTTGAGAATGTTAAATGCCAAAGCTCAAAGTTCAAATGACTGTCAAAATCCAAAGTCAAAATGCGAAGGCTTTGACATTGAAGCATTTGGGTTTGATTTGGCATTTTGGTTTTGTCATTTGAGATTTCCTTGACTGATGATCCTGCAAGACTTCCCATTATATGCCGACCATGTAATCGAATAAGATGAGCCTAAAAGGTACATTGGGCTGGACTTTGGAAAGGCAATTGTATCTCAGTTTCTGCTCATCAGATGGGTCACCATTTTTTCCAGACCATCCAAGGAGATCTCAAACATGGGAAAGATCTCCCTCACGACATTGATGGTCCTTGTGTATGGCCACTCCACTGCTGACTTAGGATTAAGCCAGGCAGAGTGCCGAAACGTATCGGCAAGTAACCGCAATCTCTCCACACTCGGCCTACCGCTCCTCTCCTCTATATGAATTGATCCATCAGTGGCCATTATCTCATACGGCGCCATGCTTGCATCGCCCACAATGATGAACCTTGTTTCCGGATCCATACGGACAAATTCATCTACCCGAAAGGGTTTTGAGCGCCGTGGAGGATCTTCCCAGACGTAATCATATATGGTATTATGAAAAAAATAGGTCTTTAGATCTTTGAATTGGCTCCTGGAATAATCAAAGAGGCTCTGAACAACATCAATATAGGGATCCATCGACCAACCCCCATTGTCTATGGCCAGGATAACCTTGAGCCTGTCTTTTAAACGCCGGTCAAAGATAATCTCGATCTCCCCCGCGTTTTTCATGGTCTGATAAATAGTCTCGTCTATATTGACCTGATCCTTGGGCCCCGTTGGTATCATATTCCTGAGTCTTTTGAGAGCCTCTCCCATATGGTGCCGTGTAAGAAGCCCTTCTTGGGAATAATCTCGGTACCTCCTGTCCATTGCCACCTTGACCGCCGACTTGTTCATGGACCTGCCCCCAACCCTCATGCCACCAGGATGATATCCGGAATGGCCCACAGGAGAGGTGCCCCCTGTACCGATCCACTTGCTACCGCCATGGTGGGCCTCAGTCTGTTCCTTTAACCTTTCAAGAAAATAATCAATAAGCTCTTCTGGGGTCAATTTACTGAGAGAGTCCTCATCAATACCCAGGGCATCTGCAATAGCCTGTGGGTCTTTTAACCAGGCATCTAACAGGGCCTTTGCTGCCTCAGCCAAATCAACTCCAGTAGGAGCAGTTAGTTCAACCCCTTTGAAATGATGGGCAAATACCTGGTCAAAGAGATCAAAATATCGCTCGCTCTTTATGAGTATTGCCCGTGCAGACGTATAGAAATCATCAACGGAGTTGATAAGGCCTTTACTCAGGGCTTTCTGGAGCCTCAAAAATGAGGTGGGGCTAACAGGTACCCCTACCTTTCTCAATATGTAGAAAAACTCGGTAAACACAGCCTATAACCTAAGTCTTGAGACATACCTCTGGGCCAATGCATAATCTGGGCTTTTCTTAAACAGAACGCCCAGAAAGGGGATATCGCCCTTGATTAGTTCCTTCACTCTAAAATCAGGATCGGCATTGAGTGCCCTAATCCAGTTAATAAGTTCCCTGGTGGCAGGTTTCTTTTCCACTTCCTTGAATTCCCTGAGCCTGTAAAAGGCATTAACAGCGGCATCCAGGAGTTCTTGGCTGATGTCAGGAAAATGGACCTGCACAATCTCCCGCATCAAATCAGGATCGGGAAAGGCTATATGATGGAAATTACATCTTCCCAAAAACGGATCTGAGAGATCCTTTTTTGCATTAGATGTAATAATGATCACCGGCCTCTGTTGTGCACTGATGGTTTTGTCAATCTCGAGGATATCGAATTCCATCTGATCCAGGACATCGAGCATATCATCCTGAAAATCGGTATCAGCCTTGTCGATCTCGTCTATCAAAAGGACCGTTCTCTCATCTGAGACAAAGGCCTGCCCGATCTTCCCCATCTTGATGTAATCCTCGATCTTGCTGACATCCCTCTTTGAATCACCAAACCTGCTGTCGTTTAGACGTGTCAAGGTATCGTACTGGTAAAGGGCATCAATTAGTTTCATGCTGGACTTTACATTTAACACAATCAGAGGCATTTTGAGACTCTCAGCGATTGCATAGGCCAGCATGGTCTTTCCTGTACCTGGTTCCCCTTTCAAAAGAAGGGGCATCTCAAGGGCCATAGTGATATTCACAATCTTGGCCAGCTCTTCATCCAACACATATTGACTACCGCCTGTAAACCTTGTCACCTGTTCTGCACCGTACATAACATCACTCCTTTACAATAGAATAGGATAAATAGAATCTATTAGTATACTCATCTATTCCTCAGATATCAAGCTCAAACGGCATCAAAAAGTTACTTCCAGAGGATGCACCTCTTTGTGACCTCCGGGCGACATAGAAAAGATTCCTACTGCCGGGGATTTCTGTTAGGTAAATCTGGCGGGATTGGTGGGGATGCGTCTTTAAGGGTCGGCTTTGGTGGTGTGATTTCCTGCTACGCTAACTCATGTGGGATCTCAGTGGCTCTCTTGACCGCTCTTATTCTCTGTCTCTTTGAGATTAGCAAGGTATTCCAAAAAGAACACCAGAAATACACCTACAAACAGGGATACGATTCCTGCAAGCATCACGTTGAGTTTTCGCTTTGGCTTTACCCTTTTCTCAGGCGGTATAGCACGATCGATTACCTGGAAAGTGATGTCCTCTTTGGCCTCGTCTATCTTGGCAATCTCATACTGCTGGGTCATAAGTTCAAAGACCTTCTCTTCCGTTAATGCCTTCCTTTTTAGCCGGACATACTCCAGCCCTATGGTTGGCGCCTCTGAAAGGGAAGGCAGGGCATCTGTTTCAGGATTGGGACCCTTGGTTTCTAACATACTCAACTGTTTTTTGAGTTCTCTGAGCTCATCCTTTATCCTCAGGACATCAGGATTGGAAGGCGTAGAAAACTGCTTCATAACCCCAAGTTGAACCTCTCTTGCCGTTATCTGGGCCCTCAAATCGGCTAAGGCCTTGATAGCTGCCTCTGTCTGG
>CP070673.1:2947593-2952443 GCA_020351915.1 Deltaproteobacteria bacterium | reverse complement strand
ATTTTCTCATAGCTCACTCCAGAAGGTTAGGGTTATGTTGTTGATTAACCTAAAATCAAGTCTAGGTAGGGATTCAAGGATAGCTCTTTTTGAGGGAAATGTCTATATATTGTTGTTTCAGCGACTTAGCCAAAACTATAACTTACTGCTATAGTTGGCGAAAATTTAAAGCCCGAAAAACCTTTGATTACCAAAACAAATCTATAATAGAATCATGCCGATCGCGATTAGCTGCTATGGCAAGTAGTGTAAAAAATTCGCTTCTTACTACCCACCACAACATGTAGCGATCCGGCGAAACCGCCATTTCTCATCTTCGAATGATAAATGATTAATTCTTGCGCAATTCCTCAATTTTAGGAAGGAGCAGTGACTGGCGAATTCAGTTAGGACTAGATAGATGGGATTCGTATGGAGTGAGATTCGATTTAAGCCGAATGCTTGATAATATCGCGCCGCGTCTATAGCTTTTCCCTAATTCCTTTCCTTAGACTTATAGAATCCAGTAGGTATCTACCACGTCAATAACCAGGTGGGGGAGATCAAAGACATTATGATTCTGAATGCGCTGAAATGCTCGAGAGGACTGGATACTGAACTAGACAAGAGATGTACGCTGTATGCGCCCATACAGGAAGTTAGGAAAAAAAACTAAACTCCGTCTTTTTTATGCCGATAATCAAATATGAAATGGCTGGCAAAAATCTAAGTCGCAGAAAAAAACGCAGGTCAGCGTCAGGCTTTGTCATTTATAGATCCAGTAAATTTTTCCGGTTACCGTTACCCATCAGAGCTCTGATAGGTGTAGTGCTCTCTCTATCCGGATTCCTTTGTTTTGGTATAATCCTTAGCCCCGTGCTTCGCGCATTTGGTGCTGACCAAGAGACACCTTTCTGGCAGTTGGTCCTGTACGGCATGCTTTATCTGATGTGTTTTGGCCTTATGGGAGTCCTTATGCGGTTTATCTTTGGAGGCTTTAGGCGCAGGTGACAAAGAAGATGATAAAGCATCATATTAATTACGAAAAAAACGAGACCGTTGAATTAAGTAAAGGCGACCCTTTCCGGATCCACAGAGAGACTTGTGAGTTGTGTTGGGGCATAAGCGTTAATCTACTTCGTGGAAGTTTCAATATAGATCCCATATGCAAGCGTTATAGATAATGACTAAAGTGTATAGTCTCTGCAATATAATATTCTGATATTTGAGTAATTGGAGGGAGGTCTATCATGAAAGTAAAGATATTCACAAATGAAGGAGATGCTCCAAAACTAGAAAACGAAATAAATCGATGGCTACACGACAACAAAAGTATGGAGGTGCAACATATCAAACAAGGTTATGCTTATGATAATGACCAGTTCTTTCATACCCTTGTTTCCATATGGTACGAGGTAAAATACTAAAGACCTCATTACAGGATACCATCTCATGGCTTGAGGTTTTGGTATCTTTATCATACATCCGGTTTTTCTATATTGAATGTCGTGGCAAGATATCAAAGCTTAGGAAGTTTGTGATCAAAAGGGCATCCAATCTTCTGAATTAGGGTTGATTAATTTGTTTTAAGTTTTGTTAATTTAATCCTAATATCGCTAACTAGTAGCACACATCATTTGCATGTAATTCTCAACGGCTGAGCGCATTTTATTTGGCGAAAAAGTAGCTGCATCACAAATATCAGCCTCAAGATCCATGAGAACAATACCCTTCTCGTTCAAGGTCTGCTTTATCAGGTAGAGGGCTCCATTGCCTTGGCGACAGGCTAGATGAGTAAAAGAGACCACACCGTCAATCTTATAGTCATTCACCCATTTAAGAATAGCGTCTATTCGTTCTTGAACAGGCCTTATGAAGCGGCTGTCCAGCATCCATTCCGCGATTGAGCGCAAGGGCTCTTCTTCGGATAGAGGGTGCATTAGCTCGAAGGTGAATTCTTCCGCAACGATGCGGGCACCGAATTCCCGGAAGGTATCGAAAATGTTCGTTGGATAAGCCGGGTTGGCCAACAACCAAAGTAATCGGAATCGTTCTCCACCATCGGGACCCCCCTCTCTGGGAGCCTTTCTAAGTTCTTTTACAAATTGTTCATAAATGGTTATCAACTCCGGTCGGCCAAAGAGGATGTTGGCTACCATACCCATCGTGTAGGCGCGATTGCCCGGGAGATAAGGCGCGGGCTTTTGTCGTCTGAGTCTATTAACCTCATCCATGAGGCCCAACACCTGGTTATAGTTTCGAATAGGGTCAATCAGCATTGACTCGTCTTCCTTTTTGCCGCTCAGTTCGCATAGGGCGATGAAGACATTTCTCAACTGGCCTTCCACATAATCCAGGGCTGACTCATCCTTGTCCAAGGGTATGTCTATGAGATGAAAGGGAACCTGGTATTTCTCTTTGAAAATCTCGTTGCATTTTGGCTTACCATCACAGAAATCGGTTGTGCTGACCAACAGATCTGCATGGGGAAATAGCCCGAGCTCTTGCGCACCCAGTGCCATCCTATGGACAGAGCAGGTATCTACAGCGTAACCTAATCTATTTGAGCAAGCAATGGATTCAGCGGCCCTTCCTCCTGCAGCCAGAAACACACCTGCATATTCGAAATCAAAAGGAACCACATCGAACGGCTGGTAAAGGACCATGGGAAGGGCGTAGCTGGTTGTCCAGACCACTTTGGCTCCAGGCTCAAATGCTGATAACCCCAGGCGGCCGATCTCCTTATATAGCATGGCTCGGGCGTTAAACCCACCTGCTAACTTTTTGCTAGCGTATTTCAGATAATCCTCATAGATCTTCCGCATATCAAAGCTCCTCTCTTAGCATTTCGGCGAAGGCTTCAATTCGCACTTTGAGTTGCCCTAAACCACTCGCCGTATAATCGTTTTCAATGTAGAGCATAGGAATGTCTTTTTCTTTTAACTGAGCTCGGATACGTGGCGCGTCGAAGCTTGAGTGATCACAATACTTCAGAGCCACGTAAATTACGCCCTCCGCGCCTGTCCCATCAACCTCATCAATGACTCTTCCGAAGTGAGAGGGATCTGACTGCATACGAGAGCAAGGCCAGCGCATCAAATAGCGTTCTGCCAGGTTCAAAAAGAGGTCTCCCTCTTCTCTAACCAGTCCGTCAAAATGGCGCAAGCCGTTACAGTGGTCATCTGCCACGACCGTCATTCCAGCTTGCTCGATCATTTCTATAATCTGAAGCTGGTCCAGCGTGGAACTTGCGACCAAGACCCTGGCAGATGGTGGAGATGCCTCCGCAGGTTTCCCTTCTAAATCCTTCAGCTCTTTTTCAACCTCCCTTAATGCTTGCGCAGGGTGTCTAGAGAGCCATTGACGGATAAGCAGACGAAGCCTGGAGTAAGCCATGGATCCTGGTTTTCCAAGGCGCATTCGGTAAAGCCTCTGAACTGCTGAGCGCAACTTGTTCACATCAGAAACCGCTTTCCTCAAGGCATCCTCTGTGATGGACACTCCCAAATCTCTATCGAGACTGTCACTGAAGCGCCGAATGGCATCGGCAAAATATTTTCTGGCTTCTCTAGACTGAATCTTGGGAAGGGGTAAGATATAAACCTTTTGATTTGGCAAATGGGCTTTCCAAAGATCATAGAGCCGCAACATGGCGTCGCAACACTTCATAAAGACTACCCCTTCTAGGGGATCAAAACTCTCCTTCTGAGCGGCGCCGAACACAGCCCTTACATAGGGACATATCAATTGATAAATGTAAGGGTTGGTCGTGCTCAAAAACATGTCCCCTGCATCCAAGCGGGTGGGGATCGATCCCGCGGCCACCAGAATCTCTACGGGCGTGTAGGAGCACAACCAACCGAACCTCATGTCGCTTTCCTTTTCCGCTTGATTCATGACGTCAATCTCACCTTCATTCTTCACTTCTTTAATTCCCACATGGTAATTTCCATATACATATCAGACAAGAAGTCCTTACTTTTGTCAATGTGATTGTTAGGACTACAAACAAAATGGGTAAGGGGCCCGTCGATTAAATTATAACTTCCCACTTTGACAAGATAAGAGGAATAAAGGCGGTTGAGATTTTTCCTAAATGCCTTTTTCATTTTTTCTTGGAGATTGCAAGCAGGGAGCCCTTGGACCTTGTAATACCTGCTATCGATGTGAAATTCCCAACGTATCTAAAATGCTAAGATATGATTTGCAGATCTTCATTTCATCCCGTCACTCTCACTCAATTTAAGACAGTCCATTTCACCCTATTCTATTTCATCTGAGTTAATCTGTTTAATAGCAAGATGCATTCGATAGCCTGGGCTAGTCCCGCATTTTGTTTAATTGGGTTTGAAATAATCGGCATCCAGCAACCTTATCTACCAATATCATGCATGAAATCTGGAAGCTGTCAGAACTGATTGAAATTGGGCTTACCTGAGTGTTAGTTTAAATCTTGGTCATCCCATCTTTTCTGCCCATAAATATTGTAACCATTTTGTAACCACGACACCCAAAAAAGGCCAAACAAAACCTAACAAAACCAAAAGATAGAAAACCGGTGTTTAGATAATAAAAACGGGGAGATACCTTAACTGGTAAGGCTCTCCCCGATAGTCAAAATTTAGCTTTTTTTGGACTGAAAATCCCCTCGAGATTATTTTTGGATACTACGTTATAAGCTACTTTTTAGGCTCACTAAGCTCGGGGCCTAGTGCGTCTGAGCCTTTTCTTGGTCAACACTTAGTCAACACTTAATGAAATATATCCCCTATTTAGGTCGTTCTACCTGCTTTTACTTTACTTCCACAATTGGAGATAAGTATATGATTTCCCAATTTAGTCTTTTTTACCTTTGTTTACGTTAGTTTACT
>CP070673.1:2938956-2947493 GCA_020351915.1 Deltaproteobacteria bacterium | reverse complement strand
CCCTTGAACTCATCCTCGGTGTCCCGAATCTTTGCGCCCATCTTTTCGAGCTCGAGGAGCGTGTCGTAGCTCTCTCGAGCCGCGATATAACGCGAGAGCCCGTTGACGTACCCGCCGTTCGTCTTGTGCTCCCACTCGACCACCTCCTCGGCAGTGAGCGGCGAGCAGGGGTTGGGGCAATTCACCCAGTGGTCACACCCCGCGCCACCGGCACCACTGATCAGGACATCCCCCTTATCGACAATGGTAACCGTCGCGCCCTTTCGGGCGGCACTGATAGCTGCCCAACACCCGGCGATCCCGCCACCGAGGACTAGGACATCGGTCACCACCTCACTCTCTGCTTCGTAGCGTATGGTATAGGGCCACTTCATTACATTTCCTTGGGGCATTTTTTACCTCCTTTTCTCTCCTCGACATTAACAAATAGTGCAAATCGTCTTTTCTTGAGCTTAAGGCTGTGATTTCAAAGTTTCGCCTTGATTGTGATCTCGAGCTCTGCAGCGACCGCTTTGGCAAGCTCATCAAGATACTGCTTAGTCGGCATGTAGGTCTCGAGCATCAAGATCCTCGTTCCTTTGATCTGTCCTCGACCTAGATCATCGCCGCTATTGCTGTGCCTAAGCCATGTTGATCTACTTTATCCCCTCCTGAAAAGCTGCTGAACCCATACTCCACCCCCTTGCGTCCTTCCTCTCATCATTACTCTCGTCTCCCAATATATATGAGGGACTTTGGTCTCGGCAGGGAGGTGGTGTACAAAGGCCATGAGCACTTCCCACAGCGATAGCTTCTAAACCTTGACATCGATAGTTGCAGTGTTGAAGAAGCTAAGGTCCCGGAGAAGTGTTACTTTTGCCCTATGATTTGACTCTTTGCCTGTTTTGACACCAATACCCCTGATGCCCGGAAAGGATCGCGATAAATACATTCTGGTTTTCTCGCATACAACTACACAAAGCTATTAACTCGAATTGTATCAATTCTCGTGGCTGCCATCTTTTCCGCTCTTTAATAAAGATGGCAGGCTACGTAGTGGTTGGGTGCCACCTCCTTGGACTCAGGCTCAACTTCGGGACAGATCGGCATTGCACTGGCGCAACGAGGATGAAAACGGCAGCCAGAAGGCGGATTCAAAGCGCTGGGCACCTCACCTGGCAGCACAATCTCTTCCTTAACCAAATCGGGGTGAGCAGGTAGTGCTGCGGAGAAGAGTGCCTTGGTATAAGGATGAAAACGATTTGCAAAGACCTGTTTTTTTGGTCCTTGCTCTACTAGCTTGCCAAGATACATCATGCCTATCCGATTGCTCATATATCTGACCGTAGCCAAGTTATGAGCGATAAGTAGATAAGCAACGCCGAGCTGCGCTTGAAGATCTTTGAGGAGATTCATGATCTGGCCCTGTATAGACACGTCCAGGGCAGATACTGGTTCATCTAGGATTATCAGGCTAGGTCGCACAATCAATGACCGAGCTACAGCTATCCTTTGTCTCTGACCCCCGCTGAACTCATGAGGAAACAGACTCGCCGCCTCTGGGTTCAATCCTACCTGAACTAAAACTTCCTCTACTCTCTCCTGTATCTCATTCTTAGTAAGATTAGAATTTACCACCAAAGGCTCAGCCACAACTGCACCTACTCTCTTCCTCGGGTTCAAAGAGGAAAAAGGATCCTGGAATACCGCTTGCACCGAGGACCTGAAATCGTGTAGCTCCTTTCCCTTTAGTAGAAATGGTTCCTTGCCATAGAAGTAGATAGAACCATCAGTAGCCTTCTCGAGAAGCAGAATGACCTTTGAGATAGTAGTCTTACCACATCCCGACTCCCCCACTAATCCAAACGTTTCTCCTTCATTAATTGAGAAACTCACGCCATCCACAGCTTTGATCCAGCCAGTTGGCTTAGCCAAAAGGAGCCCTCTTGTGACAGGAAAATATTTCTTTAGGCCTTTAATTACTAGGAGCCTTCTCACAGTATTTCCCCTTATACATGCTTCCAGCAACTCACCGTGTGCCCATTTCCCAATTCCACCGTGGGAGGATACTCATCGTATCGGCACTTACTACTTACGGAGCTACACCGTGAGGCAAAGACGCATCCGGGCGGAAGATTATGAAGCGGGGGAGGCTGCCCATCAATACTGATGAGCCGTTCCTCCTCCTCATCTATATTCGGCACGGCCTTCATCAAGGCCTGCGTGTAAGGATGTGCAGGTTGATCGAAAATTGTTCTTACGTCCGCCATTTCAACTATTTTCCCGGCATACATTACCCCTACTCGGTTACACATTCGAGCTACGATACCGAAGTCGTGGGTTACGAAGACGAGCGTGAGACCAGTTTTCCTTTGAAGTTCGCTGAGAAGGCGGAGAAATTGAACTTGAATAGTTGCATCAAGGGCTGTTGTAGGCTCATCTGCTATGAGGAGATGAGGCTCGCAGGAGAGGGCTATTGCGGCCACGACTCTTTGCCTCATGCCGCCGCTCAGCTGATGAGGCCAGTTTTTCAAGCATACCTCCGGGGATGCGATTCGAACCATCTTCAACATCTCAACGGCCCTCTCCCAAAGTCCTCTCCCCTTAAGACCTCGATGAATCTGTAGGGATTCGCCCAGCTGGTTTTCTATGGTGAATACTGGGTTCAGAGAACTCATCGGATCTTGTAGAATCATGGATATCCGAGCGCCCCGAATTCTTCTCATTTCCTTTTCGCTTTTCTGGAGTAAATCTTCGCCCTGAAGCAGGACCTGACCTCCTATGATGCGGCCCGCTGGCTGAGGTACCAGCCTCAGGATGGATAGAGAGGTGACGCTCTTCCCGCACCCAGATTCTCCAACCAAACCCAAGGCCTCGCCTTCGTTCAGGCAAAAACTCACGCCGTCTACAGCCTTTACTGTCCCCCAACGGGTAAAGAAATACGTCTTCAAGTTTTTGACTTCCAAGAAACTCATACCTGCCTCAACTTGGGGTCCAAAACCTCCCGAAGCCAATCCCCCAGCATGTTGAAACTCAAAACTACGAACGCAAGGACGAAGCCTGGCAAAAAGGGAATCCACCATGCAATTGTAACATACCCTCTCCCTCTGGCAATCAACCCTCCCCATACAGGTGTAGGTGGTGGAATACCTGCACCCAGAAAACTCAAGATTGCCTCCACAATAATTATGAACCCTACCTGAAGTGTAAGCATGACAAGCATAGTATGAGCGATATTAGGGAAGATGTGGTGAAACATAATCCTTATGTTGGATGCGCCTGCAACACGGGCCTGCGCCACATAATCCCGCTCTTTTACGCTCAGCACCTCCCCCCGGATGACTCGGGCATAGCGCGACCAAATAATCACCGATATGGCAATAATCACATTTTGCATGCTCGGCCCTAGAATAACTGATAGAAGCATAGCCGCAAGGATTATGGGAAAGGCCATCGTTGAATCCGCCGCCCTCATCACTACCGCATCTACTATGCCTCCGTAGTAGCCGGATATTATCCCGAGAGTAGTGCCGCCCAACCCCCCCAAAATGATCACCATTAAGGCAACGATAAGGGACGGTCTTGCTCCTGCCATAATCCGGCTTAATAGATCACGGCCCAACGAATCTGTTCCTAGAGGATGGGCTATGGTACCACCGGGCTGAAAAAAAGGAGGCATAAACTTCTCTGGCAAATTGATCTGAGTCGCTGGATAAGGAGCAAGGATTTCACCAAAACACCCCAAAAAGAGAAATAAAAAAATAATTATACCAGGAATTATTGGAAAGCCTCTCAATTTGAAACTCAGGACATGGCGTTTACCTTGGTGCCACCATTTGAAAAAACGTAAGCTTCTCATACTAGATATTCTTTAACCGGACTCCTGTGTTTACACCTTACCAAACCTTATGCGTGGATCCACATAGCTGTATAGAATATCAGCCACAAAATTAGCTGCTATCACCATAAATGCTGTCGTGAGCACCACTCCTTGAATCAATGGAAAATCATTGCCTAGAATTGCCCTATACGCTAATCGACCCATACCGGGCCATGCGAAGACCACCTCCGTGGTTACAGCACCAGTAACCGTGAGGGCTAACATCATTGCACTGAAGCTCAGCACAGGCAGAAGGCTATTCCTCAGGGCATGTTTCCAGACTACAACCCACTCTGATACGCCCTTGATCCTCGCTAATCGGATAAACTCGCTATCTAATACCTCAAGCATACTCGACCGTATCAATCGTATTGGACCCGCTAGGATATAAAGGGAAAGGGTGGTTGCCGGCATAAGGTAGTGCTTCCAAGTCCCCATTCCCGAAGCAGGTAAAACTCCCAACACTACAACGAATAGTTCAATCAAGATAAGTCCGACCCAGAAGCTAGGCAAAGACTGGCCCATCCCGGCAATAACTCGCGCAATAGTATCTATGGGTGTATCTTTTTTTACTGCCGCCATAACCCCAAGTGGGATAGCCACAATAAAGGCAATGAACGCACTTGCCGCGACTAATTTGAGTGAGTTAGGCAGCATTTCCTTGATCGAATCAATGACAGGCCTTCTAGTGAAGATAGAGGTCCCAAAATCGCCCTTAACGGCGTTTGAGATAAAAATGCCATACTGAACATAGACAGGCTTATCTAATCCAAGCCTCGCTCTAACCAGCAGATAGTCCTCTTCAGTCGAATCAGGCGGTAAAAATTGGAGCGCCGGATCACCGCCGAGCCGTATCAAGCCAAATACGATGACTGAAAGAATGAAAAGAGCAATAAGCGAATGAATGAATCGTATTGCTATAAACCGTTTCACTTTAGATATACCTCTTCTTCACAGTCACAATAAATAGCCTATTGGGCTGACCTCCACAAACTGCTCATATCAGATCGGCGAAGGTGGAGCACCTTGCATCTCGAGCGACTAACCCATTGATAGCCAGACTCGTGCTGGAAAAGGATAGCATGAGCTCATGGCTAATGTCGATCATGGCCTCTTCCGGAAGTCTGCTTCTGAATCGTGAGACGGTAGCATGATCAGGAAATGGCTTATCAAAGGGAAGGCCTAGGCACCTTCTAAAGGATATCCTATCGTTGATCTGGTTTGCAAGCTCGGGATCTGAGGGGATAAGGAACCATTTGTGCAGTACCATACCCTGCAAAAGCTCCAGGGCAGGGGATGCAGCGATTCCCTCGCGGCTTTTGCCAATAGGGTAGTATTCGTATACCAGCGCCGCTCTGTTTTCCCGGGAAACAACTATATTGATCTGTTCCATCATCTTGCCTCTGCGGTTCCGTTCGAGTGATCATACGAGGGCTGCCTCAGCACACTTGCTGCCCGTATCTAGGCCTTTATACCCCCTCTTCCTCCTGCTCTATGATCTCTTGTGAAGGAACGCATGGCAGAAGATGGCTCGATGAGCACATACTTTACAAGGGATAAGATAAAGCGCTCTCTATGGTACCGCCCAGTAAAGTCTCTGCTGAGAGTTTTCGGCACGTGGTGCAAAGGTCTGGCCTTAGCCTCATATACCGAGATTCCTATGGTCGATAGCTTTCCACGAGAGGCTCACATAAATCCTTTCTGAGTTCTCTATCTACAGAAAGGCAGGCTTATTTGGCGGGCGGGCAAAATGCCTACCATCCCGCTGGGCTAATTCAAGCTTTATGCTGCCACTTTGTACTCATATCTCTTGATATGAAGATTTGTCAAGTTTTATTAGAGCCTGCTAGCTCATACCAGCGCCGCTCTGTTTTCCCGGGAAATAGCTATATTGATCTGTTCCATCATCTTGCCTCTACGGTTCCGTTCAAGTGACCATACGAGGGCTGCCTCAGCACACTCGCTGCCCGTTTCCAGGCCTTTATACCACCTTCCTCCTGGCTTAGTCTTTTTTTTCGAAGGAAAATATACCATAAAATCCCTCAACGAGCAGGTAATTTCGAATGTCTTTTTTCGGGATCCATTTGTCACCTCCTTCAACGCAGACATACCCTCAAACCTTTATTTGACTCTATTCCTCCTATTGGTGTTCTCTCTCTTTTCGAATAAGGACTCAATTTGCTAATAGTATAGTGTTGGGGTACCGGTTAGGAAAAGCTAGTAATCTGTTATGGTATTTTATTAGTTTTTCATTTGACTGCTATGGGATGGGATTGTATGTTAGGTATAGAATGACAAGGATGGCCTATAACTTCTATCCACCTCCAAAAGTGGAAGTATAGAAATCGCAATAACTAAAATCATAGAAATAGAGTAAAGAGCCTAACGATCGAAAAAGAATATACGCCAAATCCGATTAATCCTGGCGCGTGTATAGAATTTATTTTTTAGAATTAGATAGTTAGCTATTATTTGGGCATAATGATTTATGTGTAATGGCTAGCCAACACACTCTTGAAAAAGGCTTTAAGAAACTTGACAAACCCTTTTAACACAGTATATTGGTACGATACGGCACAAAAAAGCTTACCTTGGCCCAGTAGATGGTACTCGTGACCTACCAGCCAGATAAGACCGCCTTTTTCTAAACAGAAAACCCAAGAAAAGATCTATGTGAGCTTCTTCCGGGAAGCCGACAGAGACTAATATCCAATGCCTGTAAATATGGTGAGCAGAGTCAATAGGCAAAACAATAAATCGTCGAAACATCATAACGTGAAAGGAGGTGAGAGATAAGATAAGAGTTCTCAACGAGCTTATACAAGGAAGAAAACAGATCAAGTAACAGGAGGTGTGAAATGAAACGTCACAGAACACTTACCCTCATCGTGAGCATGATATGCCTCATGATGATGCTAATAACATTGCCGTTTGTGACAGCTGATGTCCACTCAGCTTCCAAACCGAGCGGGGAGCTTCGGATAGGAATGCCTACCCTTTATACCGAGACTTTGCACCCTCTTTGGGCAACGAACCTTCGTAAATTCTATTACGAGCCCCTGTATGATTATCTTGTGGGCTTGGATACCGAGATGAACCTGGCGCCAGGTATAGCCTTCAAGTGGGAAGAGTCTTCCGACCACTTAAGCTGGACCTTTTACATCAGGGATGGGGTAAAATTTCACGATGGGACTCCTCTGACTCTTGAGGATGTCAAGTTTTCAATAGAAACAATATTGGATAAAAGGAATGTTGTAGCTCGTTCGCAGCAGGTTCCTTATCAAAAGCAAGTGGATATTGTCCCTCCCAACAAGGTAGTAGTCCACTTAAAGAAACCGTGGGCTGTCATGCCCTACCTTCTTAGTCCTGCCGGCCAGGGAGGCGGGACGATCTTACCCAAAAAATATCTCCAGGAAAAAGGTGATGACTTCGAACGCCACCCCATAGGTACTGGCCCTTACAAGTTTCTTGAGAAGAAGGAGGGCGATTATATCAAGTATGTTGCCCAGAATAACCACTGGAGAGTGGGAGCCCCTAAATACAGATATCTCACCTTCAAGAAGATGTCGGAGGAGGGAACCAGGGTGGCTGCCTTAAAGGCGGGAGAACTAGATGTAATCATGGTGAGCCGTAAAAGAGCGGAAGAGTTAGAAGCCAGCGGCGTTCCTATTGTCAGGAAGGGCGAGGCTGCTGATCTGAACCTCGACTTCTTAAGAGTATATGAACCGAATAACCCTCTCGGCAAGAAGAAAGTGAGGCAGGCACTCATCTATGCCATTGACAAGGCATCGATCTTAGAGCACATTTTGATGGGCGAAGGAAAGCTGATAGGGCACTTCAATTACATGTTTAGCACATCAATTGGTTACAAAGACTACGATGTGACTCCTTACGACCCCGAGAAGGCCAAGCAACTCCTCGAAGAAGCCGGGTACCCTAATGGTTTTACCATTAACCATTACTCATACGCAACTCTTGTTCCTGAGCAGAAGCTAATCGGCGAGGCCATTGCCGGCTATTGGGAAGCAATCGGGATGAAGGTCAAAGTCTTGGAAATGGACGCAGGTGCCTTTTTCCCCGTTTGGAGAAAAAAGAAAGAGCCACCGGGACCGGCAACATTCGTGCACAGTTGGGCTACTAGGCCACAAGCTGAGTGGAGTCCAATGTATCACTCGGATGTAAAGACCTTCTATTTTAGCCAAATCAAAGATCCAGAAATGGACCGGTTGATAGACGAATTCAATGCTCAGGTTACTCTTGAGGGATATATAGAGGCAACCCGCAGGTGTATGGATCATGCGTATGAGATGTTCTACAAAAGCGGTCTCGCAAGTGTTAACATTCCTTTCGCGACAGCAAAGGATGTTCCCAAGTGGGATTGTGGGAGAGGGAATGTTGACTCCTATCGCTTTGAATACATAGGCGCCACGAAATAGAGATAGTAAGCGGGCGTCTCGTTTTTGGCAGGAAGAAACACTAAGGTTTTCCTCCCTTCAGCCCTCAGCGATAGGGATGAAGGGAGGAACGTGTTCCATAGCCTCGATAATGAAGTTCCGCTGACAGTTTGACTTAGGGACTCGCGGCTCTGGTAATGGTTAAGAGCGCGCCAATCCGAGCGTATTTCACAATACAAGATGCGACTATCGTATTATACATACATCGCTATCGCAAATAGGTT
>CP070673.1:2935073-2938856 GCA_020351915.1 Deltaproteobacteria bacterium | reverse complement strand
GTCCGGTTTGCCGTCAATGAGGAATCCACGCAAAGCAACCCAGTTGACGTAACTGGGAGACTTAGCAACGAAATATTTCTGGCCGTTGACTACCTGTTCCTTGCCACCGATGGGACCTTCGAGGTCGCCCTTGTAGTCCGGAGGCAGGATCAGATACTTGCCACCTTTGCCTTTGTCGGGGCCGGGCGCGCCCATGTCGATCACGAAGCGGAAGTAGGCGTCGTTAACCGTTCCTGGGCCGGCCCCAGCTGGAATCTCTACCACTGTCGGGCCATCCTTCTTGAGATCGAGAAAGGGAACGGCGTAGACCGTGCTGGTGTTGCCTGTGAGAAACAGGGGTTTGCTGTCCATCAACCTATCAAAGATCACGACCTGGCTCGAATTCTTTGCGCCGATAGATGCCAAACCGAGCCGAAGTCCTTCAATAGAGGTGGCGGGTATCCCGTTCAGGAAGACCTCCACGCCGCGAAAAAAGTCGAGGTTGTCGTAGACCAACTCGGCCGTCTTCTTGGTGGGGATACCATCGAAGAACTCGAGGGTGCCGATCCGTGTTTCCACCGTGTCCGGTGTGGTGATGGACTCGGGGATCTCTGTCGTCATCTTCATCTTGGGCGGCTCTTTCGCCCAACCGAAGTTGGCCGCTATCAGCACGGTCATCATTACTGTTGCAAGCATAAAGATTGAGCATGTTGTTTTCTTCAGAATCATGGTTCGCCTCCTCTTTTTTAAAGTGTTGTGATTCGCAAATCGATTAGTGAAAGTTCTTACGCCAGTTAACAGTATCAATGGGTAGAGAAATTTTTGCCTATTGAAATAATATTGTGCAAAAGTGGAAACTTGTTGTTCATCCCTTCTAAATATATGATTTTTACTGAAGTTCACGATGCTATATCAGGCTTCTGATAAATCAGGGTATCTGGATCAGTGCAATATTGCCAAGGTTGTTCTGGCAGCCTGAATATATCAAATGGGTTAGATTTTTGTTCAGGCCGCCAAAAATCAATATAAGTTTGCCATTAAAATTGTAACCGATAGTGCTGCGTTGAAAATCCACACTGCCCCATATGTTGTGGTTGGCCCCTGGTCCTAAAAACCTTTGGTTTATTCAGAGTGCCTCAGGAAAATCGGACTTGTCAAAACCTTTGATCTCTTGCCACGACCTCATTCCATCAAATTTGTTTTTCATTGTGGGTATGTTGGAGATATCTTTATTATAGCTCGCGAATCCGTCCCTACCATGTATAGTGTTCGCCGAAAAAATAAAAAACGCAGAATAGTTCTGATAGTGGGCAGTGAAGATTTTCTGAGGGCGCAAAGCACTAATAGCCGAATTTCACGGCTTATCACAATTCAACCCCGGATTGCTTTTCCTTCTGCACAGGCTGCCGGTATTGATTGTGGGCAGTGGAATGAACGACAATATGCCGAATCTGAATACCCTGGAGAATGGTCAGGGGTACATCAACACCTGCTTCACCCAGGGCCCAGACCTTTCGGTAAAAATCTGCCATCCCATGCGCTGCCTGTTGATTAACGGCAAGAATTATATCACCGGTCTGGATTCCGGCCTTTTCAGAGGGACTGCCTGATATAACGCGCTGTACAAATAAGCGCCCGTATAATTCTTCCGTCCTAACACCGAGCCAAGGTCGTGACGGCAGTTTGGAACTCCCTGAAAGCTTCAGGTCGCTAAGAATCGGTTTCAACAGATCTATGGGCACGAACATATTTATTGGCATTACTCTCAGATCCGCAGTCATAAACTGAGAAAGCAAATACCCGATGCCAACTAGGTGGCCCCTGCGATTAATAAGAGCGGCACCGCTGAACTGGACAATCGCAGGCGCTGTAAATATCGCATTCTCCAGAAGATACTCCCATGGACCGGCAAATTCTTTCCGGGCAACCACCATGACCCCCTGGACTGCGTCCTTGCTCCCATAGCTTGCAGCCAGAACCGGATCACCCTTCTTGACTTCTGATGAACTGCCAAGCGGCATGGGTGTCACTTGCAGCGGCGAAGTTGCCCGCAGCAGGCCAAAGCCGGTATTGCGGTCATAACCGACAACAGTCGCATTGACTGTTTTGTGATCTTGTCCGACTATTTCAATTGTCTCAGCCTCAATCGTCTGGAAACCGATGGTGAGGATATGTCCGGTTTTATCAATGACAACACCACTTGCCACCCGATTTGTCCCAAATCTTTCTGCTGTGCGGGCATTTTCCGGCACTGAGATTCGAATCTCAACAATAGCATCCAAGGATCCTTCCGCTCCTTGTTCCGCATGGACAGTAACCGAAAAGGTGGCTAAAATAACCAAGATAATATTCAGGTAAATTTTTTTCATAAAAACCTCCCTTTCGAGGGCAAATCATTAACAAGTCATGTTTTGAGAGTATCTTTCATATTAACGTTCCACCTCTATGGTGTGGTTGAACAGCTTGATTTTCGTGCGAATCCACTTATGAGATCGAATATTCAGACGCGATTCAATTGGAACTTATTTATGACAACCACTATATTAATGTTTAAGATTGTTTTGGAAGTAGAATTTCAGGCAAGTAGCAGAGCCTTATGCTTATCATTGGACTGCTTGCCACTATCTACTATTATGACTATTAAAAAGATATTGCAACTTGCCACTAATAGTCCTCAAACAAAATAAATATGGCTGACACAATATCTTGTAGCAGATCTTGTAATGCAAAATTACTGATTTATTGAGAGTACCTCAGGAAAATCGGACATGTCAAAACCTTTGATCACTTGCCATGACTACATTCTATCAAATTTTCTTTTCATTGCGGGTATGTTCTTCTTATCTCAGACCTAAAAGTAGAAAAAGATCCACCCAAAAAAAGAGATTTACAAGAATAAGGGTTTTTCTGAAGAATGGATAACTGCTTGATAATTCATGTTTAATTCCGTAACCTTGAGTAAGAACGGTCGATGTTCAAATAGAAGCCATGGCAAGCAATCTAAACCTTTGATCGCGATAAGGCGATGTTGTAAAAATATCCGTATCCGACAGTATCGGCGCAGTGAACAAAGCATCTCACATTAGGAACCCCGTCAAGGGGCCAAATGAAGGAGGGTGATATGATAGAAACCAATAAAAAATCGATTTTGCAACTGCTTTTGGCCTCTCTAGGAATGGCACTTCTATTGGCAAGCATATGCTTACATTTCCAAGGCCGCATTGCAAGGTCGGAATCCCAAATCCAGATAACCAAAAATATTACCCCGAAAGAAGCATATACCCTGCTACTGAAGAACAAAGATAACCAGTCTTTTGTAATTCTTGACGTGAGGACTCCATTAGAGTTTGCAAACGGACACATAGAAAATGCTGTCAATTTAGATTACTATTCTGAAACCTTTAAAAATCTCCTCAAGAGGCTGGATCATAACAAAACCTACCTCATTTATTGTCGAACCGCTCGTCGCAGCGGGCGCGTTTTGGATTTGATGAAAGAACTCGGTTTCAGGGAAGTCTACAATATAGCAGGCGGCATCACTGATTGGAAAGAAGCAGGGTTGCCAACCACAGAATAGAATTTCACAGATTCGGGATTCGGAATTCAACTGGCGAATCGCTTCCGGATTTTTTGGATTGAGTGTGTGTGAAGAGCTGTACATCCACAGAATTATAAATCTCTTCTCGACTGGCGCTATAGTGCAGGTCTAACTGAAGATATCTTGCCAAGACATTCAATATAGAAAAAGTAAATATCTGATAAGAATATCAAAACCTCATGTTCTAGAACCAATTTCCCCCTTTT
>CP070673.1:2927543-2934973 GCA_020351915.1 Deltaproteobacteria bacterium | reverse complement strand
GACCGGTGGTACCGCCTTGGTGGAGTCCATGCATGGAGCTGGCTCCCCTCAGGCCCAGAGGGTCATGATCTTCAGAGAGGGAAACTTGGACAAAAAGATCAGGCTTGCTAAGGCATTGCTGGGAATTCCTCAAAAGAGCCATATGCCGCGAGCAAAGAAATGAGCATGACGAGTTGGGTGGGATCCTATTCTGGACAAGCTCAGGGTCCGCAAAAGTGCCTCACGTGAGCTAGAATTAAGGAATGCGCTTTGAGCGTGGTCAATTTTGATGAGGCACCGAAAAGTCCCGAAAAGCACCACAAGAATGCATGTACTCTGACTCTGGAGTTCCTGTTATAGGCAGAGACTTTTCTTCATAACTTGTAGCATAATCCTCCTCACGGCATTATTGTCGATCTTGTGCAAGGCGTGTATTGCCCAATCGGCTGCTTTACTCAACAAGATCGCTTTCCCAATGCAATCTGACGTTCTGTAAGCCTTCCCTCCCAGATGCCTAACATAATATCCCAGAGCTTTTCTCCTTGACCCACTTCAGCATATCTGGGTAACATAGCCACAAGTCTCGTGGCTTGTCTTCGGGATCTGAGCTTCTGTGTTTCGGAATAATAATCCCTTTTTTTGACAGTATTGATCATTCTCAAATGGATCCAAGATCTCCCTAAGATGTCGTTCCATTGGTTCCAAAAGCTTTTAATGAGATGATAGCCCAAGCCGAGACCAGCGCAAGCTTCAATTGCAAATAGTAACAAAAAACTAGAAAGGAGACGCGATGGCCAAGAAAATGATTCAGGATTTTTACCGCATGAAGAAACAAGGAGAAAAGATCACGTGGCTAACTGCGTACGATTATCCTACCGCCCAGTTTGAGGAGGAAGCAGGGGTGGAAATGATCCTCGTCGGCGACTCCATGGGCATGTGCGTGTATGGGTACGAAAGTACGGTGCCGGTGACCATGGATCAATGCATCGTTCACTGCGAGGCTGTTCGTCGGGGCGCTCCTAATACCTTTGTTATGGGCGACATGCCGTTTATGAGCTACCAGAGATCCGATGAAGACGCCGTGGTTAACGCCGGGCGTTTTCTAAAGGAAGCCAATATGGACGCAATCAAGCTGGAAGGGGGCAAGCGTGTCATCAGCCGCATTAAAGCCATCCTCGACGCTGGCATTGTTGTGTGCGGACACATCGGCTTGACACCCCAAAGCTCCGGCCAACTGGGCGGCCATAAGGCCCAGGGACGGACGGTCGAGTCTGCACAGCTGGTGATCGAAGACGCCTTGGCTATCGAAAATGCAGGGGCCCAGCTCTTATTGCTTGAGGCCGTTCCGCCCGAGGTAGCGGAATTCATCACCAAGAAGCTGTCGATTCCGGTCCTGAGCATTGGAGCAGGCCTTGAATGTGACGGCCAGGTTTTGATCGTCTCGGACATGATCGGTCAGTTCCAAGCCTTTACACCCAAGTTTGTCAAAAAGTATGCAAATGTGGCGGAGGTGATCACAGGCGCGATGAAAGAATACGTGAAGGATGTCAAGGCCAAATCCTTCCCTGCCGATGAACACTGCTACCACATGCTCAAGGGGGAGGGCGAGAAGTTCAAGGAAATGATCAAGAAATATAAATAATGAGGGGGAAGCCATGACTGATTTGCGTGAACGATTAAGGATCAGTACGGAGCGTCTAAAAGAAATCAATGACTTTATCCTTGATCCGAACAATGAGCTAATCAATAAACTTCTCGAGATCATAGAGAAATATGGCGGGCCAGAAGAAATCAACCGGAAAGCTCATGAAGCCCGTAAACTGGAAAACCTGCTTGCCCGGCTGAAACAAGAGAACTCCCCCTATCTGGCCGACTTGGAATGGTTAACTGAACAACGAGATGCAGGCGCCTTTGTCAAGATCTCGGACTATCGAAAGAAGATACTGGGCGACGCCGCGGAGAGCATGACCTTTAACGAAGAAAACGCCGTAACGCTAGAAATCAGCTCGTTCGGGTTCTTCCCCTGGTTGATCACTGAGGCCAAGCAGGCCATAGAAAACCAGGAGCTGATGCCCGGCCGGTTTATCCGGGTGCGTAACATGAAGGAGCAGGTAAAAGACCAGGGCGATACCCTTGCCGTTGCTGCGGCAATGCAGATCGTGGGCGCAACCTATGTGGAAACTCTGGATACCAGGGGAACCGATGGCTCCAATATCCATCTGGGCGGCCCGGAGACAATAACCGGCTACTTCGGTGGCATTGGGCAGCCTAACGACTATCCCTTCAAGTGGGTCGAGGAATACTTACACTATTACACCAACTACGGCATCCGGCAGGCACTCAATATCAACGCAGGAACAATCTTTCTTGCCTATATGCTCTACAAACTGGGCATCGACAACGAGTTCAAGATCTCAGTGTATATGGGCAACGACAATCCCTTTGCCGTGTTCTGGACCCTCATGGCAGCACGGATGCTCTCGCGGGAGGACGGCACTACGAGTCTGATCGGCTTCAACCTCTCCAACTCTGTCAATAACGACACTATTCGCGCCAGTGACAAGATCCGCCGTGCCATGGGGTTGAACGATGTGGTCCGCCTTGAGCACCACATCACAGAGACCTATAAGTCGATCGTTATCCAGCCTTACAACCGCCGTGAGGAGTTGGTGGAGCTTGCCAAGGAAGTGCCCAATATTGCGGCCAAACACGAGGGAGGCGATCCCGATGTGGAACGTGCCCGCGAGCACCCAAGCGATATTCTGGAATACTTTCTGCCCAAGGAGGAGATTATCAAACAGGGCCTCATGGGCACATTAGAGAGTAACTACCTGGATAAGCACAATGCGCTCAATCGGACGGCTGATGCCTTAACGAAAGCTGGGATTGGTGTAATCTGCGCCTGGAACCTGCACAAATAGTAACCGTTGACGGCTTCAGGGTTCAAAGGTTTAAGGTTCGGGGTTAGTGAAGGTTAACAAAAAAGCAACCCTGAACCTATGAACGCGTACCACAAATAGAAGTGCGGAGTCATTAATTAAAAGGCTGTTGCCCAAACGGAAATCTTGCCTTGGTATTGGGGCACATGAAAAAACATAACGGCCAAGCCAAAGGAGGTTGTCGTGAAGGTTATTCACTATAAAGAGGTTGAGCCCAAGTACTATGAGACCGAAACGGCTAAGAATGCATGGGGCCGGGTAGTGATCGGACAGGCCGATGGGGCCAAGAACTTCTGCATGCGCGTCTTTGAACTCCATGAAAATGGATCATCAGACTTCCACCAGCACGACTGGGAGCACGAGGTTTTTGTGCACTCCGGCCACGGTGCAGTGCTGATAAACGGAGACACGGTTGAGCTTGGACCAGGCAGCGTCGTTTTCATTCCCAGTGGGCAGGAGCATCAGCTCAAGAATACTGGCAAGGAGCCACTGGTATTTGTCTGTGTTATCCCTTCTGGCGCACCAGAGCTTTAGTACATACCCTCCCATTTTCTCAACCATTACCAGGTCCTTCAATTCATAAGTTCGATGACGAACTTATTCACTCAGGACTTAGTGCTGCCCTCGGCCATGAGCTCTCGACGTGGACTCGCCCGAACCCTCCGGCCGAATGGAGTAAGCAACATTTCTGAAACATTTCGTCAAAATACGTCACTGTATTTGCGAATCCGAGCACTAAGCCTGCTTCTTTTAAGGACATGGCCTTTGAGGCCATTAAGGAGTCCAGCGTCACCATTAGCCTTATGCGTGATTCTGGGCACAAGTTCCTGCAGTTTCCAGACCTCTCGCTCCCAAGCGCGCTGTAACACATTCACTCCAATTGCTTTTTTCTCAATTCCCCAGAAGGTTTCTCAAGTCCTTTTGGGTAGCTCTCCTTACTAGATATGGAGAAAAGACCATTTCTCATCGAGAAATTTTGTTTTTGAGCATATTACCTAATTGGACATGGTTTTTGGTTTTGTGATAAGGAAGATTTTTCTTGACAAAGAACCTTCCTTCAATTAGATAGATTTTGCTTTTTCCGATTAATAACTCAAGTTTATTTTCTTTTGACAATAATAGAAAACCCGCGCGTTAAAAAATGGCCTAATTACTGAGTAAAAGGCCCTCACCATCAAGCTATTTCTTTTAAAAGGAGGTGACAATAAGAGTAGACAGACTTTGATCAGTGAATGTGAGGCAATTGATGAGATTTTTGGTAGTCTTTCCACTAATAAACAAAAAAGGAGGATAGTAGATGGCTTACAATGCAGTTAAAATGAGTGACTGGCAAATCTCAGAAGCAGCTGAAAAGAATATGCCAACACCGGATGAATGGCGAGAGAGGTTGGGTCTTGAGAAGGATGAGATTCTTCCAATGGGCAGACTCAGCAAGCTGGATTTTTTGAAGATCATTGAACGTTTGAAGGACAAACCGGATGGCAAGTACATAGAGGTAACTGCAATTACCCCAACACCCTTGGGTGAAGGAAAAAGTACTGCAACCTGCGGCCTTTTAGAAGGCCTTGGAAAGAGGGGCCTTAATGTAGGTGGATGTATTCGCCAGCCCTCTGGAGGGCCTACCATGAATATCAAAGGAAGCGCTGCTGGCGGCGGAAATGCACTCATAATACCTCTGACCGAATTTTCCATGGGCCTCACCGGTGATATCAATGACATAATGAATGCCCATAACCTGGCAATGGTTGCCCTCACCGCTAGAATGCAACATGAGCGTAACTATAATGATGAACAATTACAAAGGCTTACTAAAATGCGCCGCCTGGATATTGATCCTACTAGGGTTGAGATGGGCTGGATCATGGATTTCTGCGCCCAGAGCCTTAGAAATATAGTCATTGGGCTGGGCGGCAGGATGGATGGTTTCACCTTCCAGTCAAAATTTGGAATTGCAGTAAGCTCAGAGCTTATGGCCATTCTTTCCATTGTTAGGGACCTTGCGGACCTCCGGGAAAAACTCGATAATATTACCTTAGCATTTGATAAGAGGGGAAATATAATTTACACTAAAGACCTGGAAGTAGGTGGTGCTATGACAGCATGGATGAGGAATACCATCAATCCCACCTTATGCAGTACTGTAGAGTATCAGCCATTGATGGTGCATGCTGGCCCTTTTGCCAACATTGCTGTTGGACAGTCTTCTATCATTGCCGACAGGATTGGCCTGAAGATGTTTGACTACCATGTTACTGAAAGTGGCTTTGCTGCTGATATAGGCTTTGAGAAGTTCTGGAATGTCAAATGCCGGTACAGCGGCCTCAAGCCGCATGTATCCGTGCTTACCACTACTATCAGGGCGTTGAAGATGCACGGAGGTGGACCCAAGGTGGTGGCAGGACTAAAGATACCTGAAGAGTACACCAAAGAAAATCTTGAGTTACTCGAAAAGGGTATTCCTAATATGGTGCATCACATTCATACCATCAGGGAGTCAGGGATCAATCCGGTTGTATGCATCAATTCTTTCCATACAGATACAAAGGATGAAGTAGCTATGGTCAGGAAAGCCGCTGAAGATGCAGGTGCCAGATGCGCTACAGCATCATTTTGGGCTGATGGTGGCGATGGAGCCCTGGAGTTTGCAGATGCCGTTAAAGAAGCATGTGACCAGGAATCCGAGTTTAAATTCCTGTATCCTCTTGAGATGAAGCTGAGGGAGCGCGTTGACAAGATCGCTAAAGTGGTGTACGGGGCTGACGGCGCGGTATGGTCACCTGAAGCAGAGGCAAAGGCAAAGATGCTTGAGAGCGATTCCAAGTATGATGATTATGCCACAATGATGGTTAAGACACACCTGAGCCTAACCCATGACCCGTCTATAAAGGGAACACCAAAAGGATGGGCACTTCCTATCAGAGACGTGTTGATCTATTCCGGGGCCAAGTTCCTGTGCCCCTGCGCCGGGACAATTAGCCTAATGCCAGGAACGAGTTCAGATCCTGCCTTTAGAAGGGTCGATGTAGATACCAAGACCGGCAAGGTGCAGGGCCTGTTCTAAAAAAAGCCAGGGGGATTCCTTTGGATCCCCCTGGATAATACTCCATTGCTATCAACCCTCAACCGCTGATGCATCTCCTTTTTTGGTATCACCCCAGATGACTTTTTATACACAGCCCGCTTCATGGCTGCCAAAGATAGCAGGAATAACCCACGGCATAAGAGCACGGTTTTGCAAATATTTTACCGGCTGTTTTATTCACAGCAATAGTCTATTTTGGACAAGAATGATATACTAAACATCTATAATCTATGACCAAAGCAATACTTCGCTTAGAGAAAACATCTCACTGAAAAATCAAGGTAGATTATGAGCTTTCAGAAGAAATTATTGTCAGGAGATTTTGTAGTATTGGCGGAATTTGACCCCCCTAAGGGCGTAGATGCTTCCGATGTGGTCTCGAATCTTCTAAGGATCAAGGGGAGGGTTGATGGTGTTGTTGTGCCTGAAATGGCTCAAGCTGTCATGCGAATGAGTGCTTTAGGTGGCGCTGCCCTGATGCAGCAGCAGGGGATGGAAACCATTATGCAGATCTGCTCTCGAGACAGAAACAGGCTGGCCCTTCAGGGTGATATCTTAGCGGCCTTTTTCCTTGGCATTAGAAACCTCTTGGTTGTGCCCGGAGAGGAGATCATGTATGGCGATCATATTGATGCCAAACCGATCCTCGATATTGATGAACTAACCTTGCTGAGGGCTATAAAGGGACTTCAGAACGGTATCGATATGGCGGGGATGGAATTAAAGGGATCACCTGAATTTGTTACTGGCTGTTCTATAAAGCCAGCCAAAAATGAGATGGCTCTGGAAGCAGAATTAGAGCTCGCCCAAAAAAAGGTGAAAGAAGGCGCGCAATTCCTGGTAACACCACCTGTTTTTAACATACCCGTTTTTAAGGATTTTATGACAAAGGCCAAACCGTTACGTATACCGGTGATCGCTACGGTTTTCCTTCTAAAATCAGTTGGCGTTGCACGATATATCGCCACCAATGTCCCCGGCGCTCATATGCCCGATGAGATGATCACCCGGCTTAGAAAGTCACCTGATAGGATTACTGAGTGCGTAACTATAGCAGCCGAACTGGTCAAATCCCTTAAAGAAATCTGCCAGGGCGTTCAACTGGTAACGATGGGATGGGAAAATCGGCTTCCAGCTATTTTGGATGCCGCAAGGACCTAGAAAACCGGTTGTTTTGTTAGTTCCAGCAGTTCTATTGGTTGAATTGGTTGAAAAATCCAAGCAGATAGAGCAGAAAAAAGCGATGAAACGTCTTAACCTACCTTGGGAGTATCTTTGAAAACCTCAACAGAATGATAAACCATGTTCTTCTCCATCACCCTCTACATTGCCCTGGCCATCTTTCTGGGTGGCCTCATCTATAAGATCGGCACCTGGTTCGTTATAAAAACCGGTACCCAATCCCAGAGCATATCCCCCTCACAGAGACT
>CP070673.1:2924818-2927443 GCA_020351915.1 Deltaproteobacteria bacterium | reverse complement strand
TGTTTATCCACAAATAAACCAGATCGGGGGACTTGCCGCGAATGATCACTTTGTCATAACCGGCATACTTCAATTCCGGTGCAAAAAATCCCCCCATCATTGAATATGCCATGAACAAAGTCTGAGGAGAAAAGGTAGAAACAATGGTACGATTGGCACCGATAGCAGGTGTGCCACATAAAAGACCAGTGCTGAAAATCAGTATATTATCAGGAGAAAAGGGTTCAACTTCAGGGGGAACCCTATCCCACAATAGCTTGGCGTTCGTACCTAAGCCCCCCAGATGAAGTTCGGTTAATCTTGGGTCGGTTTCTACCCTCTCAATGCTTCCTCGGGATAGATCAATTTCCAAATTAAACCCTGTCTCTGCGTACCTCATTTTTTCCCCTTCTAAATTACCTGAATCCGTGACATACTTTTTGATTAATCATGGGTTTCAGGCACTTAACTCAAAACGGCCTTCACCCGTCGGGTGAAGGTCGAAATTGCTTAAGTTGCTGAAGTTATTTTTCGATAATTCCGATTCAGTTATCTTTTTTATCTTTTCTTGTTTACTAATAACCTTCTCCTTTCCCTCAAAGCGATACTCAATCGATTACTTTCTTTAGATTAATAAATTCACACCTGTCAAATCCGAGGGACTTGAAAAAGGACAAGAGGTCCGTTGAGTCCCACATAACTGAGGAAAAAACGTTATTTATGCCTATTTGCTTAAGTAAAATGAAGGCCTCCTTGGCCATCCTCTGCCCAATACCTTGCCCCATATACTTGGGGTCAACGCCAAAAAGCCCGATCCAGGCGCTTTCTTCCAGACCAAATCCACCATGAATAATGTAGGTAATCATAAAGCCAACAACTCTACCATCGAGCTCGGCGACGAAGCTAACCCTATCCTCTTTCTTGGCTTCTTCTTCAACGACCCTATGATAATCCACGGTGCCAGCTTCCTTTGTAATTGATTCCTGAATTCTGGAAATATCGTCGGCGTCGCGTTCCTCAAGCTTTCTTATGATGAAATCCTGCAATCTACTAACTCCCGTATCCACTGTTAGTCTCTCCTAATTATCTTTACATGTCTGCCAACCCAATCGGGCGGAAGATATACCCTCCCACTGTTACCGCTCTGTTTAACCTCTTTCTCGAGCATCTCCTCACCATAGATCTCAAATTTAACCTTTCTTGGGCCCTCCTCTATGGGAGCGGCCTTTTTATTCTCGTCGTCCATCGATTATTCATCTTTTCTGTGTTGAAATTGAAGAAGATATGATGCTCAATTGCTTACCGGTCCAAGAGATTCTCCCATTAAATCTGGTGTCAATTCCTGCATTAGAGTGACAAATGTGATTATATTATAGCTATAATGTAACTATCCTATAATCTAGTGATTTGGGATTGTCAATAAAAAAAATAAGAAAAGCAAAAAAATTTATGGCCTTCGCTCATCATGGTAAGGATTCTTCCGTGAGAATACTGGGAAGAGTATATATGTTTTACCACTTCTGTTGGGTGGTTTTGGCTTGACTTAAATTAGAAGAAAAAATATACCTTTTATGACCACAGAAAAGGTCCAAACTTTTTGTAATTACCTATTAATAGATTTCAAGTAAGGAGATGTGTACATGAGAGACGTAGTAATTGTGGGGGGCAGTAGAACACCGGTAGGCTCTTTTGGAGGATCGTTGAAGGCTACACCAGTAGTTACTTTGGGTTCCTTGGTTTTGAAGGAGACATTGAAAAGACTTGGGTTGCGACCTGCAGTGTCCGATGACCTCAAGGGTTTTGAGCCTGATGCACTCAGAGGTGCAGGTATGATCGAATTGGAACAGAAGGCTCATGACTACCCCGATTCTCTTCAGCCAATCGAGATTGGAGAGGTGATCATGGGTAATGTGATAGGGGCAGGTCAAGGACAAAACGTGGCCAGACAATCAACAATACATGCCGGCATTCCTAAAGAGACTAACGCCTTCACGATAAATAAGGTCTGTGCCTCAGGCATGAAGGCCTTAGCCCTTGCTTCGCTTTCTATTGCAGCGGGGCAGGCCGACGCCATTCTTGCGGGCGGTATGGAAAATATGAGTCTGGCACCCTATGGATCTCCTGGAGCACGATGGGGAGCAAGGATGAACAATACTGATTTGGTGGATTTGATGATCTATGATGGACTCTGGGAGATCTTTTACGGCTATCATATGGGACTAACTGCTGAGAATATTGCCGAAAAATACCAGATTTCCCGAGAGGAACAGGATGAACTGGGTGCCCTCAGTCATGCACGGGCAAGGAAGGCCATAGCTGAGGGAATCTTTAGAGAAGAGATTGTCCCCGTTACTATTCCTCAAAGAAAGGGTGAACCTCTTGTTTTTGACACTGATGAAAGGCCTATGGATACAAGTGTAGAAAAGATGGCAAAGCTACGACCGGCCTTCAAAAAAGATGGCACTGTCACGGCAGGTAATGCCTCTGGCATCAACGATGCTGCTGCTGCGGCGCTTTTGATGTCTGCAGAAAAGGCGAAAGATTTAGGGCTCAAACCAGTGGTTAAGATCAAGGCGTATGCATCAGGGGCCTTAGATCCCGCCTATTTGGGGCTGGGACCGGTTCCTGCTGTTAGAAAGGTTCTTA
>CP070673.1:2914448-2924718 GCA_020351915.1 Deltaproteobacteria bacterium | reverse complement strand
TTCCCACAGCGGTAATGATGCCTTCCTGGGGTTTCTCCTTGGCGGTATCAGGGATGATAATACCACCTTTGGTGGTCTGTTCTTCCTCGACTCTCTTCACGATAACGCGGTCATGTAATGGTTTGATGTTCATCATCGGCCTCCTTGTAGATTCTTTTGAAAACGCAAGACAAGTAAAATACATAATGCATAAAATGAAAATGTCAAGCCCTCTCGTTCATAAAAATATTTGACTTACAGGGCTCAGGAATCATCGGGAAATGCTCAAAAATGGACACAGCATGAACACAACCGGTATACATTTTCCTTTTGGCAAGCTATCGGTGGGCTTGAATTGTATTGGTTCTATGCTTACGAGCTATCCTGGCGCCTTGAACCAAATCGTGAGCCCATCTCTTTCGAACTACCAGAACTCCATTGCTTTGATGTCAGGAGCGCGTCATGTCTCTCTTCATATTCCGTCAAACTTTTGGCATGACGCTTTTCTTTGCATTCCCTGCGTTTCTCCCAGGGGGTCAAAAGCCTTCATGGGCTTTTCATCAGAGATCATATTATATTGATTTTATTAACATTTTCCTCACTATCAACATAAGTCTCTCATGTCCTATTTCCGTTGGCACGGCTATTGCTGCAAACAAAGGGAATAATTCTTGGATCGAGATAAGGCACCGGAATATTCGTTACCCTCGAGACCGGCAAATGATAATGCTTCGACATATGAACGCTAAAAGCGTGTAAAATGTGGGGTCAAGGGCAATATCCAAAGAGATTTCTTGACTTCACTTTTTAATATAATTAAGCTTATTTTTTTTAATTATATTCAGAAGAAGTAAATAGAAGGAATTTGTAAAACATTTATGTTGGGCAAAGAACCAGGAGGATAGATTATGCCTACGTATATCTGGGCCGGCAGGACAAGAAAAGGGCGTGTCTTGAAAGGTCACTTAGACGCTGTTGATGAAAGGATAGCAAGGATACAACTCAAGAGGCGGAATATTGATGTTACTAAACTCAAACCAAAGCCAAAAGATCTTTTTGAAAATATCTCATTTCTCCAGCCAAAGGTCTCTGCCAAAGATGTTGTAGTATTTACCAGACAGTTTTCTACTATGATCGACGCTGGCCTTCCTCTTGTTCAGGGTTTAAACATGCTATCGGAACAGACCCAAAATAAAACCTTTAAGCGTATTCTCAGCCAGGTAACAAAGGACGTGGAAGGCGGGTCAACCTTGGCAGAGGCCTTGAACAAACACCCCAAGGTGTTCGACTCCTTGTATGTCAATCTGGTTGCTGCTGGAGAGGTTGGAGGTATTCTCGATACTATTTTACAACGCCTGGCTGCATATATTGAAAAGGCAGAAAAGCTGAAATCCCAAATTAAAGGTGCCATGACTTACCCTGCTGTTGTGGTGAGTATTGCGATTATTGTCATTACCGTGATTATGATCTTTGTCATTCCTGTATTTCAAGATATGTTTTCCAGTTTTGGAAAGGCACTGCCAGGGCCGACCCAGTTGGTAGTAAACATGAGCAATTTTACCAAGAGCAACATCCATTGGATGATTCTTGGATTAATTGTGTTTGTGTTTCTTTTTAGGAGGTATAGAAAAACAGACTCTGGAGAAAGAAACATAGATAATGCACTCTTACGGTTACCCATCATCGGTGAGCTTATCAGGAAAGTGGCTGTTGCACGGTTCACAAGGACTCTGGGCACGATGATCAAGAGTGGTGTTCCTATCTTAGATGCCTTGGATATAACAGCCAGGACAGCAGGAAATGTAATCGTTGAAGAGGTTATTTTAGATGCACGATCGAGCATCGCCGAAGGGCAAACAATTGCTGAGCCCCTTTCGGAGTCGATCATCTTCCCCGGCATGGTCACACAAATGATTTCAGTCGGAGAGTCGACTGGTGCCTTGGATGCCATGTTAGAAAAGATAGCCGATTTTTATGATGACGAGGTTGACGCTACGGTTGCTGCTATGACATCCATGCTGGAACCACTCTTGATGTTGTTTTTGGGCGGCTCAATAGGAGGCCTTGTCATCGCCATGTATCTTCCCATATTCCAGATGGCTGCGGCAATGGGCTAACTTGAACAACCATGGTCAACACGGATCAAGACCCTGCAACACAACAAACCCTTTCTCGCCTTCAATTATTGATGTTTTTGAGGGTGACCCTTGTTTCCCTTCTGTTAGGTGTAGCCGTTATTATTGAAGTACGGGAAACAAAAACCTTTTTTGGGGAAATCGTTAACGCTCACTACTCGCTTATTGCTGCAGTCTATTTCCTCACCTTCTTATATGTTATTGCATTCAGATACGTAAGAAACCTTACCAAGTTTGCCTACGTTCAGATTCTTCTCGATACCATTCTCATAACAGCCATCATTCATACAACAGGCGGTATCGAGAGCATGTTCTCCCTTCTGTATCTGTTAAGTATCATCTCAGGAAGCATTATTCTGTATCGTCGCGGTGGACTCATGGTAGCTTCTTTCAGCATCATTCTCTATGGTGCACTTCTTGATCTGAACTACTACGGACTCATCAACTCCATGGGTTCCTATTCTCTCTATCCCCAGGATTATCAGAGCGATGAGGTCTTTTATAGGATTCTCGTTAATGGGGCAGCCTTTTATGTGGTAGGCTTTTTAAGCAGCTTCCTGTCCGAGCAGAGCCTGAGAAGTGAGACTGCACTCAAAGCCAAACAGAAGGATATGGCGGATTTGGAGATGCTTAACGAAAACATCATTCAAAGTATCTCCTCGGGCCTTGTTGCAGTGGATGAATACCGTAAGATCATAGTTTTCAATAAAGGAGCGGAGGGGTTATTTGATGTTGAATCAACAGATGCTATCCGCAGGGATGTCTATGAGGTAATCCCTTTCATACAACCATACCTTGAGGGAAAGAATCCAAATAAGTTCAATCAAATTGTCTATCAAGGAGGTGACGGGAAACAGATTGATTTGCTGCTTAATATTTCCTCTCTCACAGATCAAGATGGAAACAAGAAAGGGGAGATCCTTTTCTTTCAAGATATGACCCGCGTGAGGGAGATGGAGCGAGAGGTAAAGAGAATGGAGGATCTGGCCATGCTCGGAGAATTGTCCGCTGCAATCGCCCACGAGATCAGAAATCCTCTGGCTTCAATTAGCGGTTCAATACAGGTCCTAGATGATAGCTTATCGAGAGAGGACGCTCTGATCAATGAAAGACTGATGGATATTATTTCGAGAGAAATAAACCGATTGAACCATATGGTTAGTGATTTCCTGCAGTTTGCTCGGCCCCAGAGTAAAGAGGTCGAGAAGTTTGATCTTAATCAATTGATTGGTGAAACCCTGTATATCTTTCAAAACAGCCGGAGCTGGTCCTCCAATTTAGAGGTAGAAAAAAAAATCTCTGGGCCTTTAGAGATGGGGTCAGATCCACAACAGCTGAAACAGGTGCTTTGGAACATCCTGCTGAACGCTTCTGAGGCCATGCCCAAAGGGGGCGTTATCCGTGTGAGTACGGAGAAAGTAAACGGTTTTGATGGATCGGGTGGTTCCACAGAGTCTGTAAAGATAAAGGTTGAGGATAATGGACCAGGAATAGACCCTAAGGTAATCAAGGACATGTTCAAGCCTTTTTCCACCACAAAAAAGGGCGGATCTGGCCTTGGCTTGGCCATAGTAAGGAGAATCGTGGATGGTCTCGGGGGTGAGGTTTCAGGGCAAAATCTAACCGGCGGGGGTGCCGCGATAACCATTGTTTTGCCCCTCCAATTGAAAGAGGAATCGAGAGGGTCCGGCACGGGTGGCTGAGTACTTACCAAGAAACGTTCCTTCCCGATAACAGGCTAGCCAGGCCGATGATAATGCGTCCCGCTCGCACCCATGGTAGCTGAGCTACACTATAATTCCCTGAATCTGAGTTGAAAAAAGAGGCATGAGGGTTACATCTTAACAGGCTGTTAAGATGTGAGCCCCTCCTACCCCCTCCTACAAGAACCTCTTTGTGACAAGTCTTTTAGAGGACCTATCAGGGTTCGAGTGCAAGTATTCCTTGAATGAAGATCCAATCCCGCATATAATTTATGTATGCGTTCACAGGTTCAGGGTTCACCCCTGCCCGACGGCTGGCAGGCGGGGTTCAGGGTTATCTTCCTGTGTGTGCGTCGCACGCAGACAGGTCTTTTGTTGAACTTGCTTATATGCCGGCAAGTACTTGACCTGCCCGCCATAAGTCTGGCGGATTTTCGGTGAACCATGAACCTCTGAACCCGTGAACGGTTACTAATTTAATGTATCGGAGTTTCTACAACTTACTGAAAATATTGGCGTTTAATAAGGCTTGATATTTATGCCTAGTGCATGGAGTAATGGAATGATGGAATATTAGAATGTTGATTTTTAAGGAAAAATAGGCTTTTATTGACTTCGCTGTTAAGAGGAATTTTTCAATATCCCAATTTCCCATTTCCCAAGAACCTTTTATTCCATCACTCCAGTATTCCAATATTCCAATTGTGAGCGAAGCGAACCAAGTTCTATTTTAAGGTAGCTCCTCTGTGGAATTTTTTGGTTCCATGACCTCTCATGTGTAGGAATTGCCTTGTATTTCGGTATCAGATGGTAACAAGGAATGGACATATTTGACCAACCATGGTTTTCTAAAATAGTGCGGCCGAGCAGGTATCTGGGCGGGGAAATAAACTCTATGAAGAAAGACCCCCGTCAGGTCGAGATCTCTATCGCCCTTGCCTTTCCTGATGTTTACGAAATAGGAATGTCCCATAGTGGCCTCAAGATACTCTATCATATCCTAAACGCTCAGAACTGGCTTGCAGGTGAAAGGGTGTTTGCCCCTTGGGTAGATTTAGAGACCGAGCTCAGAACCAGAAACATTCCCCTCACGTCTCTGGAATCAGGTAGGCCTCTGTCTGAGTTTGATATCGTAGGTTTTAGTTTGCAACATGAACTCTGCTATACGAATACTTTGTCCATGCTCGATCTTGCGCATGTCCCCTTCTTGTCTGAGCAGAGGGGGCCTGATGATCCCCTGATTATAGCGGGTGGCCCTGCATGCTTCAATCCAGAGCCGGTAGCCAAGATTTTTGACGCCATGGTTATCGGTGACGGGGAGGAAGCAGCACTCTCAATCTGCCGAACGGTGCGGGAGTGGAAACGGGATGCAACAAAGAGCAAGAGTGAATTGTTACGGGAACTTTCAAAGATTAGAGGTGTCTACATTCCCTCCTTCTTTGAGGTTCAGTACGATGCCCAGGGGCTTATCCGTTCGGTAAAGGGTTTGGAGAAGGGGTACACAGCTGTTGAGAAAGCTATTGTTCCTGATCTTAATTCCTACCCCTTTCCCTCACAGCAGATAGTTCCGTTTACCGAATTAGTTCACGATCGATTCACCATTGAGATTTCCAGGGGCTGCAGTCGTGGGTGCCGCTTCTGCCAGGCTGGTATGATCTATAGACCGGTTAGAGAACGGCATCCTTTAGAGATTGTACGCGCAGCGGAATGCGGCCTCAATGAGACAGGGTTTGAGGATCTATCCCTTCTCTCTCTCAGTTCGGGCGACTATAGCTGCGTTATTCCTCTGTTAGAGGAGTTGATGGCGCGGGTAGCTGATAGACATGTCGCAGTTAGTTTTTCGTCCTTAAGGATGGATAGTGCTGTTTCTGAATTAATGAAAGAGATAAAAAAGGTCAGAAAAACGAGTTTTACGGTTGCACCTGAAGCAGGCAGTCAGAGACTGAGGGATATTATTAATAAGGGGTTGACGGATGATCAGATCTTAGAAGCTGCGAGGCAGATTTATGAAGGGGGCTGGAATCTGATTAAGCTTTACTTTATGATAGGGCTTCCTTACGAGCAAGACAGTGATCTTATGGCTACAGTTGAACTCGGTAAGAAAATTTCCAGACTAGCGCCTGAGGGAAGAAAAAAGCAGGCCCTCAATGTCAGTGTTGCCTGCTTTGTTCCTAAGTCCCATACGCCTTTTCAATGGATGCCGCAGCTTGCACTTGAGGAGAGCAAACGAAGAATCAGTTTCATAAGGGAAAGACTTGCGGACCGCAGAGTAAAGGTCAAATGGAACAAACCGGAGGCAAGCTGGCTGGAGGGGATTTTTTCGAGGGGTGATCGGAGATTAACAGAGGTGGTGATTGAGGCCTGGAGCAATGGCGCCCGTTTTGACAGCTGGACTGAGCACCTTGACACAGATATCTGGAAAAAGGCTTTCCGGAGCCACGGTCTTGATCCTGATTTCTATCTTCTTCGACACCGTGATCCTGATGAAATCATGCCGTGGGACCACATCAAGCCCGGTGTGTGTAAAGAGTTCTTAGCGCAGGAATGGCAAAACGCTCAGAAGGGTGAAAAAACACCCGATTGCAGGGAGCACTGTTTGAGCTGTGGCGTGTGTGATGATCGCGGCATTTCTCCGGTCCTATTTGATGGCTCTCATTGGTTCGATGAGACAGTTCCTGCCCAGCCAAAACAATCCACGGGCACCTTCAAGAGGTATCGGCTCCATTTCAGAAAAATTGAAAAGGCTCAATACCTCAGCCATTTAGAGCTCTCTCGGCTGTTCATCAGGGCGTTTGGGAGAGCTGGATTAGATTTGGTTTATTCTGGTGGGTATCATCCCATGCCCAAGGTTTCCTTTGCAACAGCTTTACCAGTGGGGATAGAAAGCCTGAGTGAGATAATGGATATTCATGTTAAGAACAGTGAACACCCATCTCTTTCAACTGAACGGCTTAATGGGGAACTGCCCTCTGGAATCAGGGTTCTTTTCGCAGAGGAGGTGTCGATCGGGAGCCCCTCTCCCCATATCAAAGAAAGCCATTTTCGTGCTACGATAAACGGCTCTTTCAAAAAAGAGGATCTGGATAGGTTCTTGAAGCTCAACTCCTATGTGGTAGGAGTCAAGAAACACAGAAAAGGTGAGAGAACAGTTGACATTCGATCTCAGGTGAAAGAATTACGTCTGGTATCCTCTGATGAGCTGGAACTAATCATGAGACACGGAAGGGGTCCGGAAATGAAGCCCGCAGAGATTATCAAGGAGATATGTGCTCTGCCCGAGAACCAGGTAGTGGGAATGAAGATACTAAAAACAAAGGGTGTTCTTTTATGAGGTCAGGTGATGACAAATGAACTGGTGATTAATGCAAGGCCACACGAGACGAGGATCGCCTTGGTGGAGAATGGTGTCGTTGTTGAACTCTATATCAATAGAGGCTCTGAACAGGAGCTCATGGGTAATATCTATCTTGGCAGGGTGGTGCGGGTTTTACCGGGAATGCAGGCAGCTTTCGTAGATATAGGCATAGATAAGCCGGCCTTCTTATATGTAGCCGATGTGTACAATGACGCGCGCCACTGGGAGCAGGTTATGCTGCAAGAAGGGGATGAGGATAATAACTCAGAAAATGAGAGCCCCCTGCGGATGAGGCAGTTGAAAAATTTCGATATCAACATAGAGGGTCTCTTGCAAGAGGGTCAAGATATCATGGTTCAAGTCTCCAAGGAGCCTATTGGCACAAAAGGTGCCAGGCTCACCTCCTACATAACCCTTGCTGGGCGCCACCTGGTGTTTATGCCAACCATTGACCACATTGGCGTTTCCCGGAAGATAGAAGGCGAGAAAGAAAGAACCCGGCTCAGAAAAATCATTCAGGAGTTACGGCCACCTGGCGAGGGATTCATTGTGAGAACGGTAAGCGAGAGGGCGCCCAAGGGGAAGTTAAAATCCGAAATGGAGTTTTTGAACAGATTGTGGAAGACCATTCAGAAAAGGAAAGAAACCTCCTCTACCCCCAATCTTCTTCACAAGGAATTAACCATTACCCTCAGGGCTGTGCGGGATCTGTTTACCAAAGAGATTGACCGACTGGTAATCGACTCACGGGAGGAGTATCAGGCAATTATGGAATTCATAGAGAATTTTGTTCCGAGCCTCAGGTACTCTGTTGAACTCTATGAGGGGAAGGAACCTCTGTTTGATGCCTATGGTATTGAGATTGAGATAAGCAGGGCGTTAGACAAAAAGATCTGGCTAAAATCTGGTGGATATATTGTTATTGAATCAACAGAGGCCCTAGCAACTATAGATGTTAATACCGGAAGCTATGTAGGGAAGAGAAACCTTGAGGAAACCATAGTAAAAACGAATCTCGAGGCGGTTAAGGAGATTGCCTATCAAATAAGATTGAGGAACATTGGGGGTTTGATTGTCATTGACTTCATAGATATGGACAGGGAATCTGACAGGGAGAAGGTGTTTCTGGCCCTCAAGGAGGCACTGAAAAAGGATAGAGCAAAGACTACTGTCCTGAAGATGTCGGAATTAGGCCTGATTGAGATGAGCAGGAAACGGACACGGGAGAATATCAATCTTTTTTTAACTGAGGCTTGTTTTTACTGCGATGGGAGGGGCAGGCTCAAGTCGTCAACGACTATCTGCTACGATATCTTCAGGGACCTGGAGAGAGAAACAGTCTCTGATGAGGGTGGTAAGATCTATCTCTTAGTGAATCCTGAAATAGAGAGGGTTTTGAAAGAAGAAGAGAGATATTCTGTTATGGAATTGGAAAAAAAGATTAATAGGCGCATTATCATCATTGCAAAAGAAGATTTTCACTTCGAGCAGTATGAGATAAGTGTTCAATGATTGCTATTACTGAGAGCATCAAATAGTTTGCAATATTGGGAGGGGCATGAGGTCTTTTGTGGTGAGAAAAGACCTCATAACCATCCTAGAGGCCTTTCGGTTATGGACGATGTGAACGATAAATGCTCCCCTTAGGATGATCCTTTGGCATAAAAAGAAGGAATCAGTCTCAACGTTTCACTGTTGATCTCATCTACGATCCCCTGAAGCCATTTTGCACCTATTGCTGTTTCACGGTTGTCTAATCCTTGGATAACCCCAAGGTAGTCCTTTCCTTTTTCATCTATGCCTTTGCGAATGATGTTTAAGAAATCGTCCATTTTTTCCGGGTTACCCTCTTTAGCAGGGTACCCTTTCAACAATTCTTCAATGCTGGGCCAGTGCTCAAAGAATTCCCTCCTGAGTTGCTGTGGCCTCTCTAAGGCACGATCTTTCATCACCTTTCTATATACCTCAATAGATTGAGGCATTCTGTCAGCAACCTCTTGTAACCGCTTTATTCTTTCGGCTACTACCATGTCTATCTTTTCCAGAGCACCTTCATAAAGGCCGGCCTCCATCGGTTCAGGTCCAAAAAAGAGAGATCGAACATCACGATACCATATCCTCAGGGCAATGATATTGGCAATGTAGTCGATATTATTGGTGATGATCCTTTTTACATCATGATAGAGCCCCGGATAGAAAGGCTGCTGTTTTTTCAATGCGGACCCGGCAAACAAGAGCCTATCTCCTTGAAGGCAATCTTTGCGATAGATGGTTCCAGCGGCAATAACCGTGCCATATCCGAGCCTCAGTGGCCCGACCAGTCCCCCCTGACCCCCCAGGAAGATCGGTCTTTGGTTGAGCATGACTCCCCGAGGAACATCACCGATGAGAGAGGGGGTGGCCTTATCCTGGTCTGGTGTGTAGTTAAAATGGATATATGAGCTCCCGACCTCGCTATGATTTTTTCGGCTGGTGCCGCCAGCCATGAGACAGTCACAGAAATTGATAAGGCTTCCAAGTGTCACAAAGGGAAAAAGGATGGTCTGTTTGAGACCTACGCAATGAGCACCGTTGGCCTCCTCCTCAAGCAGACACCCAGACCTAACATGGGCACCTAATCCAAAGATCACCTTTTTCAAGAACGTCGAATGTGAAAAGAATCCGCCCTTCAGTTTCACATGGGGGCCTAACTGGCAGTTTTCAACGGTTACCGGTCCCTCGTATCCGATTTCGCAATCGGCCATTATCAATGTAGCCGAACCGAAAATCTTACACCCTGAGTGGAGTACCACCTTTTCTCCTGATATGCGATCTACAGATACCTCTTCTCCTACCGTAATAGTGCTCGGATTCAAAATCCTTACCCCTTTCTTTATAAGCTGTTCCACCTTGGGATGATTCGTTGTGTTTTCCATTATCTCTCTAGCTCAATGTCTCGATGCGTTAAGGTGATAAAATTGGTTGTCTCCCCGAGTTCTTTAAATATAGTCTCGGTAATGCTTACAGACCGGTGTCTCCCTGCGGTGCATCCAACGGCAATGGTCAGAGATGATTTCCCCTCTTTTTCATACAGGGGGATAAGAAAGGCAAGGAGGTCT
>CP070673.1:2909141-2914348 GCA_020351915.1 Deltaproteobacteria bacterium | reverse complement strand
TTTCGGCGGCGATTACCGCCGCTTCCTCGGTTATCGGCCCCATTATTCCACCGAGTATTCCGGTGATCATCTACGCCCTGATAGTGACCGGTGTTTCCGTACCGGGCATGTTCCTGGGCGGTGTCATTCCGGGCATCCTGCTGGCCATTTTTCTGTCCATATATGTGATGGTATTTGCCGGCGAGTACCAAATAGACGAACCAGACAAGGCCGTTGGATCCAAAAGAAAAATTCTTTTGCAGGGCATAATCCCGCTGTTGATGCCGATCTTTATAGTGGGCAGCATTCTGTTTGGTGTGGTCACGCCGACCGAGGCTGCCAGTTTTGCGGTGGCCTATGCCCTGATTGTCGGCCTGTTCCTGCTCCGGGAAATCAAATGGACCGACCTGCCCAGGATCTTTGCCAACTCCATGCGCGACACGGCCGTTATCATGATCATCATGTCCACCGTTGGTGCAGCCAACTGGCTGATGACCTACAATCGCATCCCCAACATGATCACCGATTTTGCCCTGGAGTTTATGACTGCAAAGTGGATGTTTCTGCTTTCTTCGATGGCCCTATTCCTTTTTGCCGGGCTTTTTTTGGAAGGGATCGCCGCGATGCTGGTTTTAGTGCCCATATTACATCCCATAGCCGTTAGCATAGGGGTTGACCCCACCCATTTCGGTATTCTGGTCGTCTTTAATCTGATGATAGGACTGATCACCCCACCAATGGGCCTGTGTCTCTTCGTGGCGGATTCCGTCGCCAATGTAGGCCTGGGAAGTCTGGTACGTCAGATTATCCCATTGTTTTTCGTGGAGCTTGTTGCGTTGATCGTTATTACTTTTTTTCCGGTATCCGTCATCGGCCTGCCACGGTTGTTTGGTTTCTAAGAGCTGCAAATCCACACGCGATAAGATAGGCTTACTGCGCAACATCGCGGTCGCAGCCGGACAAAGAACCTGCATGAGTTGCTGGCAGAGCCACACGGCCTCAACGTAACTTACCAGCCCATTGATATATTCGGCCCTACCGCACCCGTGTCAATTCCTAGCCAGTTGGTATGATTTCACGACGAAGGCTTTATGGTTCATTGAACCGTGACAAGGATTTTCACCCGATCAGGGGAGGCAAACGCTTTCAAGGTGCGATTAAGCTCGCTGAGGGGGATTTTCGCGGTGATTAACGGCGCTGTTTCGATCTGTCTGGTTTTCAACATATCCATAACCTGAGGAAACTCGTCCGTATAAATCATGGACCCCATTATCTGCAATTCCTTTCGTACTATTAACGCAGTCGCCACTGGATTTTCTTTCCCTGGCAAGCCAAGAACCACAATTCTACCGCTCGGCCCGGCAAGTTGGATTGCCTGCGCCAGGCCTGCCTGTGCCCCGCTGGCCTCATATACAAGATCAAATGAGTTGTAGGCTGATTCCATCGGATCATTTGCAGAGATGACCTGGGAAGCCCCTAACCTTTTCGCCAAAGCAAGACGCTTTTCTACAAGGTCGCAGGCGGTTACTTCCGCGCCATGTAGTGCGGCCATTTGCAGGGTCAGCAAACCGATAACTCCCGCACCTAATATCAAGGTGCGATCGCCTTTGCGGGGAGCCGCTATTTTCAGTGCGTGCGTTGCTACGGCGAGTGGTTCTGTAAAAACAGCAACTCCGTCTTCAAGGCCTTCCGGAATGGGCCAGACATAACGGGCGGGCACCTTAACATATTCGGCAAAAACCCCATCTCTGTCAATCCCCAACCGGACCTTTGCCGGACAAATGTTTATATGTCCGGACCGGCAGACTGGGCATTCGCCGCAGGCAAAATTCGGCTGAATCGTGACTCGTTGCCCGAGCGCAAAACCGGAAACACCGGGACCTAGTCTTTCAATAACGCCGACCGCTTCGTGCCCCGGTATCACGGGAAGTGGAACGGCAAGTTTCCCATGATAAAGTGAGTAGTCCGAACCGCAAATTCCGGCCATAATTACTCGTATTAATACCTCGTATGGACCTGGTTCAGGAGCTTGAACATCTTTTATCTGTATCGTGCGGGGCTCAACTAACAGCGCTGCTTTCATGATACCTCCATAAGTATCCATTCAATTCCAGTGTCCGGCGTGCGGCTTCGCCCGGTTGGAAAAAAATGTTGACAAGAAATCCAGTCCAGCTTATTCTACACAATACAAAATCGTTCTGCTGAATCGAATATCACGATTCCTCATACAACGCAATCAAATAATTTGTAGAGGTGCTCATTACGCCACCTCTACCAGCGTAAATTTGTTGAATTTGCGGGCGACGAGCCAAAGGGGTGTCATCGGCAATGCGCAAAGAAACATCTGTGGGCCGCCAATCGATCCTGGAAGAGGTTGTGGTCATTGACGTCACCAATGTCTTGGCCGGTCCATTTACCACCTATTTACTCACCCTTATGGGCGCACGTGCCATAAAGGTCGAAAACGTCAAAGGCGGAGACCTAGCCCGCTCGCTTGGCGCATCACCGGACTTAAGCAAGAAACTCATGGGAGCGTCATTTATCGCTCAAAATTCTGGTAAGGAGAGTATCGCCTTAAATTTGAAAACTGACCGGGGAAAGGAAATTTTTCGCAGGCTTGTCAGCATCGGTGATGTGGTTGTTGAAAATTTTAGGCCTAATGTAATGGATAGGCTCGGCCTGGGCCATGAAGCGTTAGTGAAAATCAAACCGGATTTGATTTATTGTGCAATTTCAGGGTTTGGGCAGGATGGCCCGGAGGCACTCAAGCCGGCTTACGATCAGATTATCCAGGGCATGAGTGGCCTTATGGGCGTAACCGGAACAGAAGAGTCCGGGCCCCTTCGCTGTGGAATTCCGATAGCGGACACCGTGGGCAGCCTCAACGCTGCTCTTGCAATTGTCGCTGGCTTGTACCAGCGGCGAATGAATGGCAAAGGGTGCTTCATAGATATATCCCTTTTGGATTCTCTGCTGCCGATGATGGGCTGGGTTGCCTCGAACTATCTTTTAGCCAATGTTGCCCCAAAAAGAATGGGTAACGAGAACTTTACCGCTGCGCCTTCCGGCACTTTTGAGACGCAGGCTGGACTCCTTAACATCGCAGCCAATAAGCAGGAACAGTGGCTTGAGCTTTGTAGGATCCTCGATCTGGAGGAATTGACCTCTGATCCGCGATTTGCAGAGCGTGATGAGAGAAAAAAGAACCGGGACACACTTCGAGGGATTCTCAACGAGAAACTGTCAGCCAGACCGGCCAGGGAATGGGAAAAGATTTTTAACCAAAACGGGATCCCTTCTGGAGAAATCCTTTGTCTGGAAGATGCGCTGAGCCAACCACAGGTCGAGCATCGCAAGTTGTTGAAGCGTATCCAAGACGGCGAGTTGGGTACGATCACGGTTTTTGGGCTGCCAATCAAATTCAATTATGATTCCAATATGATGTTCACGCTATCTCCTCCACCAAGATTGGGCGAGCACACGGAGAAGATTTTGCTGGAAATAGGCTACTCACGTGCAGAGATTTCAAAGCTCGAACAAGGTAGCGTGATTGGATGCAGTAAAGGGTAGCAGTAACCGGTTCGACCATTACACTTTCCTGAAACATAGTTTTGATGGCGATAAGGGCCGACGAGAGGGAAACCAGTTATAGGAGTTCAAAATCATTATGGATTATGAATTTTCACTCGCTCACCTTGCGGTCTTACAATCGACACCGCAAGAGATGGTAAAAATCGCAGCCAAAACAGGATATCAGTATGTCAGCCTGCGTATGACCGCGGTCACGCCCAATGAGCGGATCTACCCGCTAATTGAAGATCGCGCGATGATGAAAGAGACGAAGGCGCTCTTGGCTGATACAGGCGTCCGTGTGCATGACATTGAACTGGCCCGGCTGGATCCGAAAATCAAACCAGAGGACTATCTTTCATTTCTCGAAGCAGGTCGTGAACTGGGTGCCCGCGCCGTCATTGCCCAGCTACACGATCCCGATCGAGATAGGGCAATAGAGCGCTTTGCGAGACTCTGTGACTTGGCTAAACCCTTGGGTCTGACCGTTGATCTTGAGTTTCTGACCTGGACCGACAATTCCGATTTGATGACGGCTGCCGCCGTGCTCGAAGCGGTCAACAGGCCGAATGCAGGCCTGTTGGTCGACACCTTACACTTTTCGCGCTCCAACTGCAGCTTGGATGATCTTAAAAAACTTCCCCGCCAATGGTTCCACTTTGTTCACCTCTGCGATGCGCCCAGAGAGGCACCGACAACGAAGGAAGGTCTTATCCATGCCGCACGAAGCGAACGATATTTTCCTGGCGAAGGTGGTTTAAACCTCCGCGAGATACTTGCTTGCATGCCGGTCGTTCCGTACTCACTGGAAATACCGAACGACGTCCTTATGAAGGCGTTAGGACCCGAGGAATTCAGTCGACGAGCCATCAGAGCGGCGGAAAGATATCTCCAGGGTGGTGATTAAGGAGGCTTGACGCAGTACTGTTTCATATCCGATCGATAATTTGCGGATGATGGCGGCGGGATCGCCGTGGATGTCACCCATAACAAGGAGGCTCTTTTCGGGCTTTGCGATTTCATTTTTATCCCTGACGGTCTGGCGCTCGTTTAATTTAGCAATAGGGGTTGAACAGCTGTTTTTCTCGTATGCAGATACGCGTCGGGCGTGCTGCCAAGCAAATAGGAAAAAGGAGGGTATGGTATGCTTACTGGAGGGCAGATTGTTGTTAAGTGCCTCGAAGCGGCGGGCGTGGAGTATGTTTTTGGACTCTGCGGCCATACGGTCATCGGCATGATGGATCCCTTGGTTGATTCGCCCATAGAATTCATCTCATTCCGACACGAGCAGATGGCTGCCCACGCTGCCGACGGGTATTTTCGGGTCACCCACAGGCCGGGGGTCTTGATGACCCACCTCGGTCCAGGCATCACCAATGCCACGACTGGTGTAGCAAACGCTGCGCTGGATTCTTCGGCAATGGTGGTAATATCGGGGGATATACCGAGCCAGCATTTCGGGAGAGATGCACACCAGGAATTCAAGATGCATGGCGATGCAACTCAGTACGAAATATACAAACCCTTTGTCAAAAGGGCCTGGCGGGTACATCGGGTCGAGGCCTTCCCAGGCATCCTCGCAAGGGCCTTTTCCATTGCAGCTTCAGGCCGTCCCGGTCCGGTCCTGGTGGATGTCCCCATGGATTTCTTCTCTCGGC
>CP070673.1:2906481-2909041 GCA_020351915.1 Deltaproteobacteria bacterium | reverse complement strand
ATCTTGAAAATGGATATGACGTTCAATTGTTTGATGCCGGTGATTACTATATGGCTCTTTCCGGCAGTGAACATGGAGAAGAAATCCTTGCAAACGAGTATTTTGAAAAAGGGGATGAAGAGGATAAAGAAAGGTTGGAGGAAATAAAGAATAAGGCCCTCCATTCACAAAAGAATAGTCCCCGGATGAGAAAGGCCATTGAGATACTGAGAGAGAATCAGCCTGATGAGGCCTTCTGGCAGGGATTGGCAGATAGATGCATCAACTGCGGGGGGTGCGTTTATGTGTGCCCAACATGCACCTGCTTCAATGTATATGATCTGCCTTCTCAGGGTGGACATATAAGGTGCCGGAGTTGGGATGCATGTGTGCACGCCGGTTTTACAAGAGAAACAAGCGGGCATAACCCGAGGTCTACCCAAGGGTCCAGATTGGCCAGAAGGCATGAGCATAAGCTTAAGTTTGATATCGTTAACTTCAAGGAGTCGGGTTGTGTCGGCTGTGGTAGATGTTCTGATACCTGCCCTGTCGGGCTCGGCGCTATAGAAATTATCCAGGAACTAAACGCGTTGTAATGTTCGCCGCGATTTCGTATGATTGAAACATGTAATCGCTGCGCGATTTTATTGTGAGGGAGATTTTGTCTTTTAGTAAATACTAGGGGGCCTATTATGAATGAGAAGGGAAAAAAGATACTCATCATTGACGACGATCCCGATTTTGTTCGCACCACAGGCATTGTTTTAAAGTCTGCTGGATACGAGGTACTGGAGGCATTCAGCGGAAAAGAGGGTCTTGAAAAATCTAAGTCAGATAAACCCGACCTTTATATAATAGATTTGATGATGGAGACATATAGCGAGGGATCAAATGTGGTTAAGGCCTTAAGTGAGGATGAGGAGGCCAAAGATAAGCCAAGGATTATGATCACCTCTGTTGATCTTAAGGGACCCTGGGATTCCTATCCTCAGGATGAATGGCTCGCCTGCAACCTTCTCCTGGAGAAACCTGTTCTCCCTGGCGATCTTTTAAAACATGTTGAGATGTCACTCGCACGGAGATAAGGAACCAACCCCGTTAGAAAGGCGGTGTCTTCTAACGGGGTAAATATTTCATCTATAGTAGACTCGCCAAGAATGGTGGAGGTTTGTAACGGGGACTAGGTACTTTGCCCTACAAGAGATAGGGGGGAGGCACCAAGAAAAACCACTCCTATATATAAATGGGTGTGGTTTTCTCGTTTTTGAGTATATTACCTGATTGAACCTATCTCTTGAAATCGATAAACTTCAAAATGAAAAACAATGATTTTGCTCCGGGAGCGTATCCCTTCGCCGAGCACGATGACCTAGACAATACTGTGAGAAAACACATTTTTCTAGTTACAGTAAGGGGCAATTTCCACCAAGGCATGACCTTGGCATTATAAAAGATGGAAATTCCCAACGAAGATTGCACCTCGTTCTTTGATAATGAGCTGAAATTATATTAGAATTAGCTATGAAGATGTGTCCTCGCTGAGGCAGCAAAGAATTCTGGCGTTTATCCACCGGCCAAACATGGTATGGCCAGTACGTTTTGACCAGGAAATCTGATATAGTGTTACGAAACGCTGTTATCCGGATGATGAGCACGTCTCCACGTTCTTGAACATCCGCTGCAACCATCATCTCTTAGCTCAGCGAGTTGTCAAAGAACATAATCCGGTGCAGTTTTAATGGTGTAATACTTAAGAAATAGGAGGGAACAATGAGAATTAAAGATTTTATGACTACCAATGTGGTAGCCGTCAGCGAGGATACCTCTCTTCACGATGCCAGAAAGATAATGAAGGCCCATAAGATCAGAAGGCTGCCTGTTCTCAAAAAGGATAAACTGATAGGTTTGGTAACTCAGCACATGCTCCTGGAGGCAGCACCGTCACCCGCTACAGCCCTGAGCATCCATGAATTGCATTATCTCTTAGCCAAGATGACCGTAAAGGATATTATGGTCAAGAAGCCCTATAGTCTTTCTCCTGAGATGCCTGCAGAAGAGGCCCTGCAACTGGGGCAAGAAATGGGCTATGGTGGGTTCCCAGTTGTGGAAGATGGCAAGCTGGTAGGCATAGTCACCGAGTCAGATATTGTGAGGGTTGTGACCAGAGTGTTGGGGGTGAGAGTAAGGGGCACGAGAATAGACATAAAGGCCTCTAAAGAATTTGGAAATATGAAAAGGATCATGGAGATCCTCGATGAGAATAAAACAGTCTTGTTGAGTTTGATGACCCTCCCAAGACCTGAGAATGAAGATTGGCTCGTAATTTTGCGAATAAAGAGCGACAATGCTGAACCAATCGTTAAAGAGCTCAAATCCGCTGGTTTCAATGTCGTATATGTGGGCTGAGAATTGAGGAATTGCGAATTGTGAATTGAGGGATTGTTGCTCGTTATCTGAGAAAACTCTACAGAGGGGGAAACCCATGGAACGAAACAAAGCCCTGGTGATTGATGACGAGCAGATTGTCCTAGACAGTGTCAGCAAGATACTCACTGATGAGGACTACACAGTAGATGTCTCT
>CP070673.1:2902936-2906381 GCA_020351915.1 Deltaproteobacteria bacterium | reverse complement strand
CATACTATCGGAAATCCGAGGCATATGATCGGTTCACAACATAAAACCCCATAGACTCTGTTGCGAAACTCGCAAAGTCTGATCAACAAAGCTTATCTCCTTCAAAATGAGTATGGTTCTCCATTCTCTTTTTTACTTAAGTTACAGGAATAATATTATTTCTTGATTCAAGTAGAGTCTATATCGCCCTGTTTCCTATCTGTCAACTTCAAATTGGATATGTGTTTCAATTTTCCTTGATTTACAAGAGAGATTTTCCTATACTCCTGCTCACAAAAGTAAATGCTTATCAGCTCAACATCAGCCGTAGTTCTTCACGGCACCATGAGTGCCCCTGTAGCCCATTTGCTTGATCCGCTCAGAAATCCATGTGGCCCGATAACGGTCGCTTTTAAGGCAGTCCTCGATAGTTTGTTTGTATGGATCCAGAAGTGATTCCCTTTGTTTTCGCTTTTGGCAATGGGGTAGTTTACTATCCTTAAGGTACTTCGTCACAGTGTTCCGGCGGATGCCCAGTTTGTTGGCATTAGACCGGAAACTGAACCCCTGACAAGGGTAGAAAAGGCGGTTTTTTCGAGGTCCTTTATGCCGAAGTTGGCGCAGCGCTGCCCAAAGAAAACAACGATCTTGGGGGGCTCACTTACATTGGTACAGAGGGCTTGAAGTTTGAAAAAAGGGGGTGATATATGAGGTAGAATGAAAAATCAAATGACCAAAACCTAGTGGGAGCTTTTTCAATGAAACACAACGATCCAATGGGAGGTATTATAATGAGACACAAAGCATTAGCACTAAGTGGTAGCGTTTGTTTGATTATGGTTCTGGCGTTATTACTCTTTACGCCAGCTTTGGCCAAATCAAATCCATCTGCAGATAAAATCGAGATACAGATATACTCGAATCCCTTCGGACACACGACTTATGTGCTCTCATTTGCCCTTGCCGAGATTGTGAATAAGAACTCCACGCGGGTTCATATGACCTGTGTAGAATCGAAAGGTTCCTCGGCAAATATCCTTTACATGCAAAAGAATCCCGCGGCCCGGAAATACACCATGGTATTGGCTAATCCATTTGCCGTAACTCAGGCAGCAAAGGCCGATCCTCCTTTCAAGAAGCCCTTTACGGGTTTGAAAGCTGTTTCTATGATAGCCAATAATTGCGCTTTTCTCCTGACGACAAACCCAGAAATTAAGAGAATCGAAGATTTGGCAGGTAAAAGTCTAGGGTTAGGTCCCAGGGGCATCACGATCGAGTATGTACCCAGATTCATATTGCAGTATGGCTATGGCATATTTGATGATCTCGGGAGGGTGAGTTACTCGTCATTTGACGGCATCAAAAATGCCCTTATCGACGGAACGATAGATGCCGGATTACAGTCATCAGCTATGTGGGGTGAGGAAGAATACAAGACCTGGGTACCTATACCAACGACAGAGGAGGTGCTGTCCACAAAAAAGTGCTATCTTGTTGATATAAAAGAGGAGGCTTATAAAAGAGCAAGGGAAAAGAGTGGTTACCCTATATACTTTCTCAAGGCTAAGGCGATGGCTTTTGGGAAGTCAGCGGCCTTTGGCGGAAACCGGATGTGGTGGAGTAATTCGTGGTGGGTTCACGAGAGCATGGACGATGATGTAGTTAGTGAAATCTGCTCGATAGTATATGAGCACGCCAAGGAATTTGGGACCTATCATGCGACTGGCAGGGGTATTACTCCAAAGACATTGCCAGACGTGGCGGTTCCGGAGGCAGATTTCCATCCGGCAGCTGCCAGATTCTTTAAAGGGAAGGGACTTAAGGTCGGACGGTAAGAGTATAAAAGGAAACTTATGACGAGGACCAGGCCTTTCGCATGTTAGAGAATAAGCGGTTTCAACGTAGCCTGAATATAACAGTGACAGCAGTGGGAGTGGCAATGGTGATATATCACCTTGTCTACTCCCAGACCTATTTGCAGGGAGTGAGTGGGCATCAAATTTTTCACCTCGGCTTCGCACTCATGCTCGTGTTCTTAATGTCCATACAAAACAGTCACAAGTACTGGCCCCTGAAGTTGGCGGCCGTTCTGCTCAGTGCAGGCTGTTTCATTTACTTGAGGATATCCTATGAGAGACTTGAGCTGTATGGGATGTACCAGGCCACAAATCTTGATTTAGCCGCTGGCATAGTCCTTATTCTCCTCTGTCTCGAGGCAACCAGGCAAAGGTTCGGGCTCGTGCTGCCTGCATTGGCCCTCCTTTGCATTGCCTATTCATTCTTCGGCCATTATCTTCCTGGCTCACTTAAGACCTTGCCGATGAACTGGCAGGTAATCGTTGAAAGGCTGTCCATAGGTTTTGCCGAAACAGGGATATTCGGCCCTATTTTGAGGGTATCAGCCATCTTTATGTTTCTTTTCATGCTCTTTGCTGCCCTGGTGGAGGTCTGTGGGGCTACGGAGTTTTTCAATCAGTTGGGTAAACTGATAGCCCGCCGGTTTAAGGCTGGCCCAGCCCTTGCTGCCGTGTTAACCAGTGGCCTGATGGGCTCCGTTACTGGTCAGGCAGGCGCCAATGTGACCATCACAGGCTCATACACGATACCAGCGATGAAGGAGGTTGGATATGAGCCATATCAGGCTGGGGCTATTGAGGCAGCTGCATCAACGGGAGGCCCCATTATTCCCCCGGTAATGGGGGTGGCTGCGTTCCTCATAACGGCAATAACGGGAATATCCTATGCCAAGATAATTGCGGTGGCTGCGGTGCCGGCGTTGTTCTATATCCTTTCATGTGCCCTCTATGTGCAATTTCAAGCGGCAAAAATGAATATCGTTCCCAGGGCTGAGGAGGTAAATTACCGAGAGCTGATTTTCAGATCACCCCTCTTTCTTGGGTCCTTGCTGATTATAATAACACTGTTTGTGATAGGCAAAACAGCCCTCTATGTTAGTTTTTGGGCCTGTATCACTATTATCTTCCTTAGCTTCTTACGGAAGCTGACACGACCTTCATTTCGGGAGTTAATGAATGGATTCGTCCGCGGGGCTTCGCTGGGAAGTAGTATTGCCGTGACCTGTGCGACCTTGGGGATAATAGTAGCTACCATCACCGGCACAGGGTTAGGCATCAAACTGCCTGTTGCCGTAGGAAATCTCTGCGGTCAAAATTTGCTGCTGTTATTACTCATGACCGCAGTTGTCGCCATTATTCTCGGCATCGGGTTGCCGGCTTCAGCTTCTTACCTGGTAGTTGCAATCGTGCTCGCCCCTCTTCTGATTAAACTGGGAGTAAAGCTATTACCGGCCCACCTCTTTGCCTTTTACTTCGCCAATTTTTCTTATTTGACGCCCCCTGTAGCTATCGCGGCTCTTTTCGGAGCGCAGCTGGCAGGTGCATCTTATATGAGAACGGGCATTGAATCAGCCAAGGTGGGAGTAGCCGGGTTTGTCTTGCCTTTTATG
>CP070673.1:2900047-2902836 GCA_020351915.1 Deltaproteobacteria bacterium | reverse complement strand
CTTGAGGATTTTGGGAACCCGAGCAGCGCCCATCCCATGGGCAAAAAGGCAAAGGAGGCCTTGGAAACGGCGCGGGGCCAGATATCAACACTGCTCGGGTGCGAGGAAAACGAAATCATCTTTACCAGCAGTGGGACTGAATCGAACAATATGGTTTTAAAGTCTTTGGCATGGACCTTGCGGAACAAAGGCCGCCATATCATTACGACCAAGATCGAGCATCCTGCCATAATCAATACAGCCCTCTTCCTTATGGAGACAGGCTGCGATGTGACCTTTGTACCGGTAGACAAATATGGCCAGGTTGATCCAGACGAGGTGAAAAAGGCGATACAAAAGGATACCATCCTCATCACCGTGATGCATGCCAACAATGAAACAGGAACGATCCAACCCCTCGCCGAGATAAGCTCTATTGCCAGAGAGCATGGAATCCTGTTTCATACAGATGCGGCTCAAAGCGTTGGTAAAATAGAAACGAAAGTAGATGATCTCGGTGTTGATTTCTTAACTATTGCCGGACACAAGATCTATGCACCCAAAGGTGTGGGCGCACTTTATATCAGAAAAGGGGTAAAAATCGAACCCTTTATGCATGGCGGTGGGCAGGAGATGGGATTACGTTCCAGCACAGAAAATGTGATCCTTAATGTGGGTTTGGGCAGGGCATGTGAGTTGATCCTGGATAGTCTTTCTGATGATATGTCTCGTATAAGGGGATTGAGGGATCGGTTGCACGATCGGATACGTTCAGCGATCCCAGATGCTGCACTGAATGGGCATCCGGAAATGAGACTTCCGAATACGTTGTTTCTCTCCTTCCCGGGGATGATTGGAGAAGAGATTCTGAGAGAGATCCCTGACCTGTGCACCTCTACAGGTGCTGCCTGTCATGAGCAATCTGTAACACTCTCTCATGTGCTCGGGGCTATGGGTGTTAGTAAACAAGTAGGCATGGGAGCGATAAGGTTGACCCTCGGCAGACCTACTACCGAGGCCGAGGTTGATCAGGCGGCACAGTGGCTTGCCAAAGCGGTAAAGGAAATGAGGATATGCCCCAATCCACGATACTGAACGGTTCGCTTTGGCGTCTTCCCTAACCTAATGAAGTCAAACCGAAAACTCAACGGAATTCCCCCATCGCAGTCCACCAGATTTTATTTTGACTTTATATGGAATTGTGATAGAGATAATTAACAAAAGAATCTAAACGATGCTCACTAAGGGATATAGTGTAATAAATTCTAACCTTTAACCTTAAAAAGGAGGTTTATTATGAAAAAAGTATCCTCAGTGGCTATCGTTTTATCTTGTCTTTTGGCTCTCCTTTTTGTCCATCCTTTAGCCTTTGCTGCAAAGCCGATTAAAGTAGGTGTTATAGATTGTTATACTGGTCCGGCGGCGATGTTCTGCGTGGAGGCCCTCAACGGATTCAAACTGGCCCTGGATGAGATTAACAAAGAAGGTGTACTTGGTAGAAAAATCGAGTATACCACCAGGGACACCAAATTCAAGGTTGATATTGGTCTCAGCGTGGCCAAAGAGCTGATCATGAGAGAGAATGTAGACGTCCTTGTCGGCACCATAAGTAGCGGTGTCGCCATGGCGGTATCTGATTATTGCAAGCGGGAGAAGGTGCCACTTATCGTCTGGATTTCGAAAAGCGAAAGGATAACCGGTGAAAAGGGGCACAGGTATGTTTTCTCCACGGGTGAAAATACTGCTATGGCTGGCAAAGCCGGCGGAGTTGCCCTCGCTAAGAAGCCGTTCATCAAGTACTGGATTGCCGGGGATGATTACGAATATGGGCATGCCATCGCTGACGCTGCTTGGCGAAATCTGAAAGAGCGAAAGCCCGAGGTAAAGAAGCTCGGAGAAACGTGGTGGAAGGTTGGTGAACCCGACCTCGTGCCCTATATTACCGCTATTATGGGAGCAAAACCTGATGCCGTTATCTTTGCCACTGGTGGCGGCAGCATGGTGAATGTTATGAAGACCGCTAAGGTGACCGGCATGTCTGAGAAGATCCCAGGCTGGATTCACACTGCTACCGATATCGCCATTCTTAATGCGCTTGGTCCGGGGGCCCCCGAGGGTTTCATGGGCACTGCGGACTACTATTTCTACCACCCTGATACGCCAGCCAATAGAGCATTTGTTAAAGCCTTCCAAAAGGCTTATGGCCCCTACCCTGGTTTTCCCGCTTTTCATGGTTACATAACTGCTCATTTCATTGCCGAGGCATTTAGCAGAGCGGGCAAAGTGAATAAGGAGAAGTTTATTGATGCCTTAGAGGGACTAACGATAGATAGCCCTGCGGGCAAGCTAGAGATGCGAGCCTGTGACCATCAAGCTATGCTGCCGATTTTCATGGGGGTGACCAAGAAGGTGCCGGAATATGATTTTCTTATTTGTACCGATATTATAAGCGTTACTGGCGATGACGTATTGCCCACATGCGAGGAGATTATGAAGGCACGAGGAAAGTAATGCGTTAGGATCAGAGGGGCCAGTTATCTGGCCCCTTTCTTAGAGAAAGCTGACACCATGGAAAGCGGGCACATACTTACCTTTGCTGCATTGGGTTCTCAACTCCTGGTCGGGCTGAGCAGGGCAATGATCCTGTTTATCGTATGTTCCGGGATGAGCTTTGTTCTTGGAGTGCTAAGGGTTCCGAATGTTGCCCACGGTTCCCTATACATGATCGGGGCATTTGCAGCTTTTAGCATCTTCACCCTATTTGGCAGTAGCTCCACCGGCTTCTGGTTGGCCTTAATCCTGGCCCCGTT
>CP070673.1:2897055-2899947 GCA_020351915.1 Deltaproteobacteria bacterium | reverse complement strand
TGTCGGTGTGGAAGCCTCGGTGCCGGCGAGCCCGCGTTTGCCGTCTTGCTCGACCTTTACATGATCCTCGCTGTCTGCCACAGGTTAGGAGCAGATATGCCTTGATCAACCCGGATCTGCGTCTTGGGACTGTTCCGCCTCAGGCTCCGCTCGACTCCAAACTTCCCTTGCACCAGTGCTATCCTGGCCTGTACCTCAGCCGTGAAGTGCTGCAGCCTTCTGAACAGGTGGTGTTTCTGTTCCTTGCGCCTACGTCGGTACTACCGCGGAGCTAACCAACGCAGTACCAGAAGAGTTCTCCTTGAGCAAGCCCTAGGTGGTGATGATACCATGGTCGGTCTTTCCTATCAGGACCTCGCGTTCAAACTCATTGGTTTCTCAGCAAAGAATGGCAAACTACCTCTAGCAAGATTACTGATGAGTGCAGCGCCAGGGAAGATGTGCCTCAAGACCACATCCATCCCACCTTACGGCGCCAGCCAGGGGTGAAATACATTTTGTCTGGAAATGAAGAATGGCAGTTGGCGAATAAGGAGCGTATGAAACTGAGCCGGGAGATCTTCGGGCATCTCGTAAAATAGAAGGCATGAAAACAGAACAAAAGGCGATATTTTGAATGTACTGTAAAGAGAAAGAGGGAAGATGTCTCAAGTATTTACTGTTCTTGGTCCTATTTCCCCGGAAAGCCTGGGAATAACAGCCATCCATGAGCACCTGCAGTTTGGGATGCCTGGCTGGGAGCATGCATCTCAAGAATATTTCAATCGTGCCATTGCTTTCGAAAAAATCAAAAATGCTCTCTTAGATTTTCAGCGCCGGGGAGGACAAACCATCGTGGATTGCACTAATTGGTCGATGGGTCGTGATATAGAATTCTATCAGACGCTCTCACGCAGCACCGGCGTAAACATTATCGCTTGCACTGGCTTCCGGGAGGAAAGAGTAATCCCCGGAAACTTAGTTGAGCTCAACGAGGATGTTGACTTTATCGCTGGCCTCTTTATCAGGGAGCTCACAGAGGGCATGGTAACAGGATTCATGAGGAAGACACCAGTCAGAGCGGGGATAATCAAGGTGGGCAATAGCGAGGACCGAATCACCGCGCTAGAGGAGAGTTTTTATCGAGCAGCAGCACGGGCTGCACAGCAAACCGGAGCAGCGATAACGACTCATGGTTCTGCTATGGCACTGCGCCAACTGGAGCTCCTTGTAGGAGAGGGTTTGGATGCCAGCCGCATCATCGTTGGACATTGCGATGAATCCCCGGATATTGAGCGGGATAAAGAGATGGCCCGGAAAGGCGCCTATGTGGCCTACGACCGAGCTGCTTACGATTCAACACGACGAGACAAACGACGGGTAGAGTTAGTCAAAGCTATGGTGGATGCCGGGTTTGCAACGCAGGTCCTCATCTCCTGTGATGCTATCGGCTATGGTCATCTCTATCCTGAACCTGGCCGTTCCTTCTCTTACCTGTTGAGTGGCTTGGTTCCCCTATTACGCCACGCAGGTCTCAGTGAAGAAACTGTCTCGACGATCCTAGCCGAAAACCCGAAGCGAGTTCTCGCGTTTTAATAAACCTGTCTCTGGTCTCCCTGCCGGGGAAAGGCCGCTTCTGGGGCTCAACAGAGGGCTATTTTGATAAGGAAGGGTTAAAATTTGCCAAGCGTTAATACCGTATTAGGTGCCATTCACCCAGAGGAAATGGGCATAACTGCCATGCATGCCCAGGTGCTGTCTGCCTGTCCAGGCTGGGTCTCGGAGTCAGAATGGTGGAGATACGTGCCAAGGCTTTTTGGTAAGTGGGACAAGGACCTGGCGGACTACAAAGAGCTCGGCGGCGGCAGTGTGGTAGCCAGCCTCGGGGTGGGTATGAAGCACGATATGGAGGTATACCGACTTCTTTCAAGAGCCACGGGTACTCATATCATAGGGAGCACGGGTTTCTGGGGCGAGCGTGGTGCCTCCACGCCCTTGCCCCTCAGAGATATCGACTCCTATACGGAGTTTTTCTTCGATGAGCTTACCCAAGGGATAGGAAAGACGACAGTAAGGGCAGGTGTCATCGAGATCCGCATCCCACAACACCAGATGACAGAAGTGGATGAAATCACCCTTCGTGCCGCCGCTCGGGTTGTCAAACGAACAGGCTGTTGCTTAATGATACATGGCATTTTTACAGCAAGAAGGCAAGTTGACATCTTGATGGAGGAAGGGACAGATCCAAGCCGGATTGTTATTGGGGATTGTGACGATGCGAGGGGTTTAGACTTGGAACGTGACAAGGAGTTTTGCCGAAAGGGGTTTCATGTCGGCTACACTCACATCGGGAGCGAGCCGACCTGGATGGTGGCGCCCCATGTCTTGTCAGACTTCATAAGAGCTGACTTAGTCAAGGCCATGGTAGAAGCAGGCTTTATTGATCAGCTGATTATCTCTGCCGGTCCAGACTCCTCCGTGAGCACGGGAGGGCAATGGGCCACTCCGTATAGTAGCGTGACAGTGGGTACACTGCTGCATTTTATACCGAAACTCTATCGCGTCTTTCTCACCGATGATGATATCGACAAGATCTTAATCGGAAACCCAAAGAGACTTCTGCCTTTCTAAAGGGCGCTGAAGGAGAGAAAAGAAATGGCATATGTGAACACGGTTCTTGGTAGAATCAGCCCCGAAGAGATGGGGATTACTGCAACGCATGAGCATATAGGCTTCGGAAATAGTGGTTGGCACTTTGATCCTGATATGTTCTGGAGCGTATCCGAGAGATTGGAAAAGATTACCAAAGACCTGATAGATTTCAGGCTTCTCGGGGGTAAAACCTTTGTAGATCTCTCGGGTATTGGACTGGGACGCGATTTGGACCTCTATACCATTGTCTCCAAAAGCAGT
>CP070673.1:2889277-2896955 GCA_020351915.1 Deltaproteobacteria bacterium | reverse complement strand
CTAAACCCCACATATTTGACCACCTCCCTTGAAGCTTATAGATAGCGCCTTGAGAAAATGGGCATGACCGGATAGAGGTAATTATGTACCCATTCTCTAACCAATATACCATTGAGTAAACACTTTTGAACGATACTAAAATATTCTAGGCGTTCTGCTGAAGGCTTATTCATGAACCAGGTTAAGGATCGAAAAAAGAAAACACGAAATGAGAAGAAGTTCACCACTTTTTCTCATAGTAGCATGCGTTTCCTGCACATCTGTATTCTTCTGGTTTTTGTGTTTCTTGCTATAAATCTCTTTACGGAGGCTTGCTTAGCGCAGGAGACGAAAGAGGCCACCAATAATGAGAGAATCTTGACAGGAACAGGAGCAATTGTTGATGAGAATATTGCCCGTGCCCGAAATGAGGCTCTATCAGAGGCATTTGTAAAGGCTATTGAGGAATACCTTATTCAAAGGATAGGATCGCAGGGTGTGGCAAATAATTTTCAAAGATTGGATGAAGAAATCCTTTCCAGAACCCAGGAGGCGATACAGGATTATCAAATAATCTCCGAGTTCAGGACTGAACGTTACGTTAGGGTGTTGGCGAAGGTGCGGGTAAATGAGGCGGTGTTGGATCAGAAACTCAAAAAGATGGGATTGCTTGAGGCTGATACTGTGCAGGTTGCTGTTCTGTTCATGGTTTCAGAGAAAAAAAAAGGCTTTTCAACTACTTATTGGTGGGGCGATCCTTCCCGTCCAGCATCCATTACCCAGACAGAGCTTTCTCTGAGCCGGGTGTTTGAAGAAAGAGGCTTCAGAGTTGTTAACAGATCTTTTTTCCCTCCGGAAGAGACGTACGATGAGGGTATGCTGAGTCTAACCTTGAGCGATGAGCAAGTGGCCAAATGGGGTAGACTCCTATCTGCGCAAATAGTAATAGCCGGAGAGGCGAATCTCTATGGATCATCGAGGGCATTGGTATCCCTCAAGGCGATTAAGGTAACAGATGGAACAATAATTGCCCAGGGTTTCAGGGAGGGAATATTTGACAGGACCACCGGAGGCGAAGAGAGCGCAATAGGGTTGGCCATTACGAGCTGGGCCAATGACATGATCCCCCATTTGATGGGGGGACTTGAACCTACCCAGAAAATTATTAATCGAGTTATTGTGATAGTAAATGGCCTCAACAGCTACGGAGATTTTCTGCTCTTTAAGGATTTCTTAAAGAAGAACTTTCCGAAGATAACATCAGTATTAGAGAGAAGGTTAGCGAAAGACTCGGTAACGTTCGGGGTGGAAATAGAGGGAGGCTCAACAGGGCTGGCCCAAAACCTGCTGGACCATCCGAGAACACCTTTTGCAATTGAGATCTACGATCTGAGTGACCAGGGGTTTACTGTGGTTGTGAGATGACCGTTCCCAATTTGCTGAGCATTGTAAGAATCCTTCTTGTTCCCGTTTTTATAATTTATATGCTCAATAACAGGATGTTGGCGTCGCTAATCGTTTTTATCATTGCCGGCGTTAGTGATGCCCTTGATGGATTCATAGCGAAGGTTTTTCACCAGAAGACTAATTTGGGGGCCCACCTTGATCCCTTAGCTGATAAGATTCTCCTCATCAGTGCCTACGTAACACTGGCCATATTTGACTTGATTCCTTCGTGGCTGGCTGTGTTGACGATAAGCAGAGACGTCCTTATTTTGCTGGGGGTTTTGGTGCTGTATCTGAATCGCTATCCCGTGAGAATGAAACCGTCAATTTTGAGTAAAGCCACGACATGCATGCAGGTAGTCACCATCTTGATTGCGTTATCAAACGGGTATTTGGATATACAATTTCTAAAAGTCTACTCTGTCTGGGTGACCGCCTCGCTCACTGTAGCGTCAGGACTTCAATACATGAGGGAGGGATTGATTATGTTGAGTCAGGGCGTGAATGGTAATTTTGCTTGACATACCAATACAGGGGTTGATAGATAATTTCCTAATAGGCGCGTAGCTCAGGGGGAGAGCGCTACCTTGACACGGTAGAAGTCACGGGTTCAAATCCCGTCGTGCCTACCATAGATAAAGGGATGAGGGCCACCACATGGTGGCCCTTTGTGATCAATAGCCTCTCTCGATGCCGCCTACTAAGTCATATGTATGAGCCTCGGTTATGCGTACGGGGACAATCTCTCCCACAACAGCAGATCCCTTGTTGATCAGTACCTGCCCGTCCACATCGGGAGCCATAGTGGCTGTTCTGCCGGTCAGCAGGAGATCTGTCTCAGGGCTTAAGCCCTCAACAAGAACCGGTATCGTTTTGCCAACGACCCTTCGATTAAGCTTTTTGCTGATCCCCGCCTGGAGTTCCATAATCTCCTTAACCCTGTTCCTTACGATCCTCTCGCTTACCCTATCTTTAAGTTTCGCAGCGGGGGCTCCCTCCTCTGGGCTAAAGGAAAAGACGCCCAGCCTGTCGAATTCTGTCTCTCTCGCAAACTCACGGAGCTCTTTGAATTGTTCCTCGGTTTCTCCGGGAAAACCCACCATTACTGTTGTTCTGAGGGCTATATGTCTTGATCTGCGTCGTATTCTTTCTATTAATTGAGGTATTGGCTCTGTGCCTGACGGACGTCCCATAGCCCTCAGGATATCTGGATTAACGTGCTGAATGGGAATATCAAGGTAGGGACACAGCGCTTCCTCTGTGTCAATAAGATCAAGAAGCCGTTCAGTCACGTGATAGGGGTGGGCATAGTGAATTCTGAGCCATTTCAAACCAGATATGGTCAGGAGTTTCTCCAGCAGACCCTCAAGGGTACACGAAGGATCCAGGTCATGGCCGTACCGGGTGGTATCCTGAGCCACGAGGTTGATCTCTTTAACGCCCCTTTCAACCATCTCTCTTGCCTCGATGAACAGAGAATCCACAGTTCTGCTCCGAAACTGACCCCTTAAGGCAGGGATAATGCAGTATGAGCAGTGGTGTGAACATCCTTCGGCAATCTTGAGGTAGGCAGAGTAGAATGGTGTTGCCTGGGCCCGAGGTGCGCTGTGGTCGGCCAAGAAATCTGGTCTGGTTATGAGTAGAATCGGGCAGTTAGCAGGTTTGAGGCCTAACACCTCACGTATCCTGTTGATCTGACCGGTGCCGAGCCAGCCATCTACCTCTGGAATTTCCGTCAGAAGCTTTTTCCCATATCGTTGTACAAGACAGCCGACAACCAAAAGGCGCTCCAGGTGGCCTTGCTCTTTCAAACTGGCAAGCTCGAGTATGGTATCTATACTCTCTTCTACTGCAGGTTTGATAAACGCACAGGTATTGACAATAGCTATGTCGGCTCCTGCGGGATCACCGGTTATGTCAAATCCCTCTTCCTGCTTGATAAGGCCGAGTATGTGCTCACTATCTACAAGATTTTTCGCACATCCGAGGTTAATAAGAAATACGTTGGGCATAGTGGGTTACCCTTTTGCGCGAGGAGGCCTTAATCTCTCCCCCTTATCTCTTCCATATTAAGAAATTTCTTTTCGGCAGAGTGAGAGGCTCCGCCTTTTTGGGAAATGGGTGAAAAGGAGGTAACTTATGATGACTGCCACATGTTGGTCTAGGGAAAAATCCCCTATATCTTTTAGGTGCTTCCTGAGAGACGGTGGATTATGGTTTGGGTAAAGTTCTTGAAGAATAGCAGTTGAATAGACTCAGATAACCCGTCCAAAAGAGTAGAACTGAATTTCAGCAAGACACATTCATTTTTCGTAGCAATAGAGGCGTTGCGGGCTTCACCAGTCAGATAGCCCATCTCTCCAAAACACTGACCCTTTTCTAGGGTGGTAACAACTTTCTTGCCCTTTCGGACTACTACTTGGCCGCTAATCAGAATATAAAAGGGGTCATCAATCTCTCCCTCTTGGATAATGGTCTTATTGCCTTCAACCTTGATTACATCAGTTACAGAGAGAATTTCATTAATCTGGCTTTCAGTAAAATCGTGGAAGAAAGGTAACGCTTGAATATAGTTTAGCAACTCGCTGTCGAGACTTTCTTTCGGGGTATTCTGCACGTCGTGTAGGGCCAGTCTCAGATCATAGGCAAAGTCAATAGCGCTCTGATAACGTTCAGATGGGTCTTTTGCCATGGCCTTATTGAGGATCTCGCCTATGATTTTCGGTAGCTCTGGCCTAAGGTCAAGAATCTGAGGCGGGTCTTCGTTGACAATTTTATACATAATGGCGTATTCGTTTTCTCCATCAAAGGCCTTTTGGCCGGCCAGTAGCTCATAGAGGACTGAGCCGAGAGAAAAAAGATCACTTCTCTCTGTTATGGACTCTTCTTTGATTTGCTCAGGACACATGTAGCCGGGTGATCCAAATATTCCAGTCTCAAGCGTTGGTTGACTCCTTTTCACGTAAGCGATGCTAAAGTCGGTTATTTTTATCTGGCCTTCTGAGCTCAGAATGATGTTGGAGGGTTTTATATCCCGGTGAATCACACTATTTTGATGGGCATATTCCAGGCCTTTGCAAATGCTGAACACCATCTCTAAGACCTTTTCAACAGGTAAAAGAGTGTTGGGCTTACAATATTTATCGAACGTAGCCCCGTCTACGTACTCCATGGTTATATAACATAAGTCTTCATAGAGATCGGCATCGTATACGGCTACAATATTGGGGTGGAGGAGACGGCCTGCCAATTGCGCCTCAGTAAAAAACTTTTTCTTGTACTTTTTCACCTCCTTAGCGACGTTATCATTGGGGAGACGGTAAATCTTTATGGCTACTTGGCGTTCTATATAGGGATCCGTGCCAAGATAAACCGCTCCTTTGCTCCCCTGGCCCAACTTTTTCACAATCTCATAGCGACCGATACTCTTTAAACTGTTTAGATCCACCATAAATCTGTACCGAACCTTTTCTCGAAATCTCAATAAGACATTTCAGAATTTCTATCAGGCTTCGGCGAATAACCATAGCGTCTTTATCGCTATGCCGCTTCTGCCACGAACCCGTAGTGTTGCAGATTCACCTCTTTTTCATTTCCATCTCATGAACAGAGCGAGATAGGGCCTTGAACATTCCCTTGAACGACGCTCATGTGTACGAACTTATAATATCCTTATCGAGTCTGTTGTCAATAAACTTAAGAGAGTTTTCCTCTATTTTCACCCATTGGGTCTTTTATGGTTTGTGGCCGTTCACGGGTTCAGAGGTTTCCCGATGAAATCGGGATTCAATTTCACTGAAAACCCGCCTGCCATACGTCCGGCAGGTCTGAACAGTTGTTTCGTGAGTTCTGAACGGTCTTGTACCGAAGTCCAGAGTGAGCTTTACCTGATGTTGGATCAATCTGAGTTTCAGGACATGTATGATCATGCTCGGCGCACTAGCGCCATTGGGCGTGGTTTCGTCCCGCCATACGTCTGGCGGGCTGGCCTACAAGCACGGTCAACGAAAGAAAGATAATCCTGTACGGTGAACCCTGAACCTTTGAACGCTTACTATGGTTTTTATTCGGAACGGTCAGGCTAAGAACAGTAGCATATCCAAATGAGACACTGAAAAAACAAGGAGAACAACCTCATAGCAGGAGAGAAATCAACGTTCACGCTGTGTTTCTTCTGAGACAGGATCACGTCATAGTGAAACCTAGCCTATTCATTTTTAAGCTTCCTGCAGGGTATGGGTGTCTTTTTTTTGGATTATGCCACACATAGTTTAGATGAGTGGGCGTTTCAAAATGGTTTATATAGATGGAGCCTATGATTCTAAGGCTTATGGCTCAATAAACCATTTCGAAACGACCCAGTAAGGGGCCATGTTATAGGGCATAACCAAAAAAAAGACACCCATACCCTGGACTTTGACGCTACCCTGGTTCTGAGAACACATAATAGACTTTTGGCCCAAACTGTTCTATTAAGGGAGTGTTGAGGCAGTGCTTTGCTCTATCAAAGAAACGTGATGCAAAGGGAGAAAGATATCGAAAGCAGGATACCCGAAAGGGACAGGGAGCTTTTTGACCGTGCATGGAAACTAGCCAGGGAAAACCATGGAGATTGTTTTACCTTCTACCTTCCCGGGATGATCAGGTACGGTGATGTAAGGGGCCTTTATCCTGCTCTCTCATTAACGGGGAGCAGGTGCCAGTTGCAGTGTGAACACTGCAAGGGGTTGTTACTGAAACCAATGATACCGGCACCTACGCCAGATGCCCTTATAACCAAGTGTCTCAAATTGGCACGTTCAGGTCATTCAGGGGTTCTCTTGAGCGGGGGATCCGACCTCGAAGGTAGGCTGCCGTGGGGGAAGTTCTATCGGGCCATATCCAGAATAAGGTCTGAAACCAGTCTATTTATATCCGTGCACTGCGGTTTCTTAGACTACGGCACCGCAACCGCCCTCAAAGAGGCGGGTGTAGATCAGGCCCTGATAGATATCGTGGGCGACGAGGAGACCGCACAAGAGATCTACCACCTTGAGGGTCTCAAGAGGGTGACTGGGTCATTAGAAGATCTTTTCACATCAGGTCTCGAGGTGGTGCCGCATATCGTAGCTGGGCTCATGTATGGCAGAGTGCAGGGTGAATATGAGGCCCTCAGTATCATAAATCGCTTTCAGCCTTCTGCTTTGGTTATTGTCGTTCTTAATCCCTTAAAGGGCACACCAATGGCAACGGTATCACCTCTTAATGCGATAGCGGTTGCACGGTTGATTGCCAGGGCGAGGGTGATGATGCCGAATACGCCAATTTCTCTTGGCTGCGAGAGGCCGAGAAACAAGGAGGGTGAGCTCATGGAAGCGCTCGCCATTCACGCAGGCGCCACAAGAATGGCTGTCTGGTCACAGAAGACCGTAGATCTGGTTTTGGATCTTGGATTGAAACCTCTCTATCAACCCACCTGCTGCTCGGTTCCCTATAGGGAGGATTTCAGTAACAAGCTTGGCATGCCGGCCTAACATGGGTAACCTTTTTTATTTGGTGCCCGTGCCCCGATTCCATCGGGGGACGGGCAAACCGACCAATCGCCCAATTCCCAATCCCTAAATCCCCCAATCCTCAATCCCTATCCAGGTATTGCTTTCTTGCCATCTCTGCCAGCTTAAACTTCTGTACCTTGCCTGACTGTGTCATGGGAAATTCCGTAACGAATTTGTAGTACCGCGGTGCTCTTCCTTTATCCACGTGTTCTTTGGTGAATTTTGCAAGGGTTTTCAGAGACAAATCCGCCCCTTTTTGAAGCTTTATCCAAGCGGCGACCTCTTGGCCCTTTTCCGGATGAGGGAAACCAAAAACCTGGACTTCTAAAACACCAGGCAGTTTATAGAGTATATCCTCCACCTCTGTTGGATAAATCTCTATACCATCTCTCACAATAACATCCTTGAGCCTGCCTGTTATTTTGACATTACCCTTTTCATCCATCTCGCCCAGATCACCGGTGTGAAACCAGCCTTCCTTATCAATAGCGGATGCGGTAGCTCCAGGCAAATGGTAGTATCCTTTCATTAGAAAACCCCTTGTGCAGAGTTCTCCCTGTCGATAAGGTGGAAGGTCTTCACCGGTTACGGGGTCTAGGATCTTGACCTCGTTGCATTTTAATGCGGTGCCGATGGTTGAAACCCTCAGATCCAGCGGGTCCTCAGGCCTGGTCATGGTTATCCATGAAGAGGCCTCAGTGATGCCGTAGGCTACCGTG
>CP070673.1:2878348-2889177 GCA_020351915.1 Deltaproteobacteria bacterium | reverse complement strand
GCAGGGAATAGGCACCAACAAAGACTATCCCTATGGAAAATGGGGGTAGTTTTTGTGTTTTTGAGTACATTCCCTTATTGAACCTCGCTTCCAAATCGATAAAGTAATAAAAAGAGAACTGGTCTGCACATAAAGGATCTTGAACAGTTTTTTAGTTTCGTTTAAAAGTGTTGGCATGAACCATAAGTCAGTAGTCATTTACGTTGTAAAGGGGATCATGCCTGTTTTTGAAAGGCGATATCTCAAAAAGGATTCCACCGGATCTTGCAGTGGCCAGATATGTGGGGTTTACACCTTGGAAGCCCTGGGAGTCTCTGTCTGGTTCATCTAAACTCCACATATTTGGCCACCTCCCTTGAGGCCTATAGATATGCATTGAGAAAATTGGTATGACCGGATACAGGCAATTATCCACGCGTACCGTAATCAATATACCATTCTGCCAACACTTTTGAATGATACTGAATTCTTAGGTTCTACACCCAATATCCTCATATAGAGGCTGGTCTTGTCCCGGTAGCCTTAACAAGGATCGGTTTGGCGAGATGATTGAGGGGGTGAAGTTTTTCTTTACCCTTACTGAAAAAAAATATATATGGAAAGCAGCAACCACAAATCGGGAAAAACGAAAGAATTTGATATTTTTAGAAGGGAGGAAGCATTATGGGAAAGGTAGGAATTATTGGTGTTGGACAGAGTAATTTTGTCAGAGGATACCCAGGCTCAATAAGGGAACTCGCCTTTGAGGGGTTTAAAGAGGCCATGGGGGATGCACAGATACAAATAAAAGATATTGACGCATCTATAATTGCCTCTGCCCCCGAATATGACAAGCAGAGATCTCCTGCTGGGGTGATAGCCGAGTATCTTGGCCTCATTCCTCAGCCTACCTTCTATATTGAATCGGTCTGCTCTTCAAGCAGTACGGCTCTAAAGGTAGCCTATTCGATGATCAAGGCTGGCTTACATGATGTTGTTGCTATAGTGGGTTTCCAGAAGATGTCGGAAATCTCATCAAGCGAGTCCCAGGAAAGGATGGGAAGAGGAGCTGATATTCAGTGGGAATCTCCGTTCGGCACCATGATGCCAGCCTACTATGCTATGTATGCCCGGGCTCATATGGCCACGTATGGTACAACATTGGATGATCTGGCAAAGATTCGGGTGAAGGCAGCTACCTACGGTCAGATAAACGAGAAGGCTGTGTACCGAAAGCCGGTAACCATGGAGATGTTCACCGATCCTGAAAGCAATATGTCTGCGACCGTGGCTAAGCCTTTGAGAGTGGGAGATTGTTGTGCCAATGCAGATGGCAGTTCGTGCATCATCGTTGCAAACGAGGAAAAGACCAAGGCTATGAGTGATAGACCAGTTTGGGTTCTGGGCATCGGAGCAGCCTCTGAAACGGTTAATATGGCCGGCAGGGATCTCTTGACTGGGTTGAGTGTAGGTATTGAAGCAGGAAAACAGGCATACGCAATGGCGGGTGTTAGCTCGAAAGATATTGATGTGGCCGAGGTCCACGATTGTTTCACCATTGCAGAGATGATGGCATATGAGAACCTCGGGTTTGCTAAGCCAGGGGAAGGCAAGGATCTGATTGCATCAAAAGAGACATATAAGGAGGGAAGCATCCCCGTTAATGTAGATGGTGGCCTTCTGTCCAAAGGGCATCCCATTGGGGCGACAGGAGGTTCGCAGATTAGAACCATAGTACTTCAGTTGAGAGGAGAAGCCGGAGAGATGCAGGTCAAAGATCCGGAAATTGGTCTTGTCCACAATATTGGTGGTGTCGGCCTATACGGAAATGTAACTATACTGGGGAGGTAAGAGAATGGCTAAAAAAGAAGTAGACGATAGATTTAAGAAATTCGGTACCGTGAGTTTTACGGCTATTACCAAGACCAATGATTTCATAAGCCATCTAGAGGAGGGAAAGATAATGGGCACCAGGTGTAAGGACTGTGGTGCATTGTATTTTCCTCCAAGATCGGATTGTTACAAGTGTTTAACTAGTAACGTGGAGTGGTTTGAGGTTTCCGGGATCGGAAAACTGCTGAGCTTTAGTGAATTGAAGTATGGACCGGTGGGCTTCGAGGATGATCTTCCCTATACCATTGCCCTGCTTGATTATGGTGATTACAAGGTCTTTGGTAGAATATCAAAGGACATACCCTATGAAGATCTAGCCGTAGGGATGGAGTTAAAAACCGACTCAACTGCCCTGCCGAATGGTCAGCTCAGCTATGTCTTCAAAAGACCTTAGGGGAATTTATTGAGGTACAGCAATGGCGGAGACCTCGACCCGGAAGCCTTGGTGTGCGCTTTTCCTATTTGCTCTTTTGCCTGTCAAGAGACCACCCCGGTTAAACAGGAAAAGCGCCTTTTAGTATCTTGTGAGATTTTCACCAGCCATTTTAACTTATGGTTATTCTCCGCCCTTTTCGGAATAATCCCAGACAAAAGAGTGTAATTACCGCTTCTAAGAAGAAGGGTATTCCCAGAAGAGAAAGCATCCCATGACTCTTCAGGCACGCCAAGATCAGTAAGACTTATGTGTGAACAACAGAGATGGAAAAGATCATTATGACTCAGTATCTATTGGCTTAGAATAAAAGGAGATCCTCAACGATGAAAGGTATTGTCTCATACGGTAGTTATCTCCCGTTCAACCGAATCAGCAGGGACAGCGTTTTCAAGGCCATGGGCTGGCTCCATCAGGCCACCTATATGAAGGGAGAAAAGTGCGTGGCCAATTTTGATGAAGACAGCGTAACCATGGCAGTTGCTGCCGCGATGAACTGTTTGGAGGGATATGAGAGGAATAACGTAGGTGGCCTCTACTTTGCGACAACTACATCACCATTCAAAGAAAGAGGATGCGCTGATGTAATACGAACCGCCTTAGACCTGACGAGTCACATCAAAACGGCCGATTTTTCAGGTTCCACCTGTGCCGGTACATCTGCACTGATTGCTGCACTTAATGGTATCGATCCTGCCTTGGCAGAGAGCATACTTTTGTGTGTGTCAGATGTCAGGTTAGGTAAACCCGGTAGCTCTCAAGAATTGAGTTTTAGTGATGGTGCAGCATCTCTGCTGCTAGGGACCGAAGGGGTAATTGCAACCTATGAGGGTTCCTATAGTGTTTCTTATGATTTTCCTGATCATTGGAGAACGGAGAATGATAAGACTGATAGGGCCTGGGAAGATAGATTTGGGAGGGAAGAGGGGTACAGGAAGTTCATACCTGAGGCCATCTCAGGGCTTCTGAGTCAATATAACGTCAGCCTGCAGGATATAGCGAAAGTGATCTTTCCAGGCATGTACCCTCGTGACCATGCTGCAATCTGCAAGCGAATGGGATTTGATCCAAGCCAGGTTCAAGATCACCTGATGATTGTCATGGGAAATACAGGCACCTGTTACCCGTTGGCGCTATTAGTCGCGGCCTTGGAAGATTCAAAACCTGGTGATAGGATGATTGTGGCCGGTTTTGGTAATGGGAGTGATGCGCTGTTATTTCAGGTGACTGACGAGATAGAAAAGGCACAAGGCCAAAGGAAGGGGACTAAGAGATACCTAGAGTCAAAAAGAGAGCTGAATAGTTATGAAAAGTATCTTGCGTTTCGGAATCTAATTTCGCCGGAAGGGGGAATTAGGGCAGAGGCCATACCGTACACGGCTATGTCTCTCGTATGGAGGGACAGGAGAGAGATATTGGGCCTCTGTGGGACACGGTGTAAGAAATGCGGAACGCCTCAATATCCTGCACAGAAGGTATGTGTTAATCCTGAATGTGGGGCCATTGACGAGATGGAGCCCTACCGGTTTTCTGATAGAAAAGGAACCATATTTAGCTTTACTGGTGATCTCCTTGCCTTCACGCCTCAGCCACCGGGCATCTATGCGGTTGTTGATTTTGATGGAGGTGGCAGGTTCTGGTTTGATGTTACGGATTGTGATGTTGAATCCATGGAGATCGGAATGCCTGTTGAGATGAGCTTTCGGAGAAGGTACGTTGATGAAAGAGGTGGTATTGTTGGCTATTTTTGGAAGGCAGTACCGGTGAGATAAACAGTTTATTGAGTTAATTGAGTTTGTTGGGTTGGTTTCAGAACAATGGGTAGGTAGGTATTTGCTTTTGGGCATTTTGTATCACTTTTGGCGCTTCAGGGCTTAAACTCAAGAAACCCAAGAAACACAACAGACCCAACAAACAACATGAGGGGATAACCATGGCTGAAGGTATCAAGGATAAGGTCGCTATTATTGGAATGGGCTGCACCAAATTTGGAGAACACTGGGACAAAGGCTCTGAGGATTTGATCGTTGAGGCATTTACTGAAGCAATTGAGGATGCAGGCATTGAAAAAAAGGCCATCCAGGCAGGTTGGTATGGCTCTTGTTATGAGGAATTAAATGTTGGCAAGTCAGCTTTACCTCTAAGCAGGACGTTAAAGCTCCCCTTCATACCGGTAACCAGGATTGAGAACCTTTGTGCCAGTGGTTCCGAGGCACTCCGGGGAGCAGTGTATGGGATTGCCTCTGGTGCTTATGATATTGCACTGGCCCTCGGCGCAGAAAAGCTCAAAGATACAGGATATGGTGGTCTTTCAGAGGTGAGTACGATTCTGGGTACGAAAAACAGGGTTATCTTTCCAGCTATTAGCGCCCCTGGTGCCTTCGCGATGATGGCCAACCGGTACTTCTCCAAGTACAGCATGACAACCGAGAAAGGCAAACGGGTCCTGGCCAAGATATCGGTTAACAGCCATAAAAATGGTGCGAAAAATCCAAAGGCTCACCTCCAGAGGGTTATCACAGAGGAGGATGTACTAAAGGCACCTATTGTTGCTTCCCCCCTTGGTCTTTTTGACTGCTGCGGTGTCAGTGATGGGGCAGCAGCCGCTATTGTGTGCAGGGCTGATATGGCAAAAGATTTCAGGGCAGATCCTGTATTAGTAAAGGCACTTCAGATCGGGATCAGTTCAGGGGAGGAATTGGGCTTCACCAAATGGGATGGTACCTCTGTTGAGACAACAGCCAGGACAGCTGTTAGGGCGTATGAAGAGGCAGGGATAAGGAATCCCCGCGAAGAGGTCAGCATGATGGAACTGCACGACTGTTTTTCCATCACCGAGCTCGTTACCTATGAGGATTTGCAGATATCACCGAGGGGAAAGGCAAGAAATGATATTGAAGATGGTTTCTTTGCCTTGGAAGGCAAGATACCCTCGCAGCCTGATGGGGGCCTCAAATGCTTTGGCCATCCCATTGCGGCCTCTGGGCTACGGATGTTATACGAGATGTACAAGCAACTTCAGGGAAAGGCTGGGGAACGGCAGATTAAGGATCCTCGGATCGGTCTTACCCATAACTTGGGTGGATTTCCACAGATGAATGTGGTGAGCACTGTGATCGTGGGATTGTAGCTACTAAAAGTTTACTTGAGAAATCACTCCATCGGCTTTGATCAGCTGGCTGATTTCTTTTCGAATGCTATCGTCAGAAATAGTCTCAATGGAGGATACAGGCAGGCCTCTATTATCTCTCTCATCTTGCCAACCTAAGAAAAAACCAAGAACAAAGGCGAACAGACATCCGGCGGTCCCGCAGCAAGATGAATTGATTGAAGCTGTGCCGATGAGATAAAGGACCTCTTTGGTATCATAGTCCAGATGCCTTTCCTCAAAAAAGGTATACTGCCCGGAGATGGACCTTACTGGATCGTTTAGTTTGTGGGTATATTCTTTCTTCATAAACACAGTTCCTAGTACTGGATCTTAGTTGATTGATAACGATACTCCTATCTTTGTCAACAATTATCCCTGCAAGCGCAACATAGTAAATTAAAAATGAAGGGGTGCGTTGTGGTCATTTAACCACAGAAAGGAGAGGAGAATGGATTTTACTTTATCAGGTGAAAGCAAGATGATGGTCAAGGCAGCTCGAGATTTTGCTGAGCGAGAGATCGAACCAATTATCCCCAGGATCGAGGAAGAAGATGCGCTTCCCGATGATATCTTGCAAAAGTTTGCCAAGGCAAGAATGTTGGGCATGATGATCCCCAAGGAATACGGTGGCATCGGATCCACCGCCCTCAACGTCATCTTGGTTCTGGAAGAGCTGGCCAAACCAGGATCGGCGGCCGCCTTTCTAGTGGCTTTTTGCAACAGTGTTGCGGAAACGGTCTATCAGTGGGGTTCAGGGGATATACGAAAGCGCTTTGTCCCTCCCCTCTGCGACGGTTCGAGTTATCCAGCTGTGGCATTTACTGAACCAGGCACTGGATCAGATCCCACGGCGATTGCCACTACTGCTACGCCAGATGAGGATTATTACATATTAAATGGGACAAAGCGATTCATCTCCCATGGACATAGGAAAGGATACGGGGTTTTTTATGCAAACGACGAAACCGGGAGAATAACAGCATTTGTGGTAGACAAGAGTTCTGAAGGTTACACATGCTCTAAACCATGGGCCCTGATGGGTCTCGCTGGTCAGGGTTTGGTAGATGTTTTTCTAAAGGATGTAAAGGTACCAAAAGAGAATATCCTCGGTGAAAAAGGTAAGGGATTTCATATTCTGCTCAGGTGGATTGCAGGTGAGCGGATTCAACAGATGGCATTTATGGTTGGTATGGGGCAGGAGTGTCTTAATGAATCCTTGAAATTTGCAAAAGAGAGAATGGTCAGGGGCAGACCAGTAACTGCAATGCAGGGGTTCCAGTGGATGTTGGCAGAGATGCATGCCTCGATTGAGGCCTGTAGATGGTGGACCTACCGGGTCGCTTCCAAGCAGGACGAAGGCGACGATATCCAGGTGGATTCAGCCGCATTGAAGCTTTTTGTAGTCCCTACCATTCAGGAGGTTGCCAGAAAGGCCTTACAGATCCATGGCTCTTATGGATACTGCAAGGACTACAAGATTGAAAGACTCTACAGGACTATCGCCCATGCGGGCGTCACTGCTGGGAGCACCGAGATTCAAAAGACGCTGGTTGGCTCTGCACTGGGCCGCTCATAGGAGATCTAAAGGCTCAATTGTCCTTTTTTTTGAGCCAAAGTGATGTAACGGTTTGCCATGAAACTATGCTTTGCTACTTTAAAATTCGAAATCCGAAATTCTAAATCCTAAACAATATCGAAATCCGAATGCTTAAAATTCGAAACAGCCCAAAACTGAGTCGCTCTAGACAAAGAATGTTTTGTTTAGAACATTTGGATTTTGATCACCTGCCCGCCGTACGGCAGGCGGGGAGGAGGTCGGGTTAGAATTTGTTTCGGCCTGCCCTGGCGCGATGTAGCAGGGATTGATTAAGAATGATTACTAGATGTCTTTCGGACCTTTACTTTCTACTATTACCCCGATAGGCCAGGTCTGGGCCAGGGATTTCGTGCTTCGAATTTAGGATTTCCCCGCAGATTGAAGGGGGGGTATGGATATCGTTGTCTGTATCAAGCAGGTGCCGGAAACGAATGACATCGGTTGGGATGCTAAGACAGGTACCCTCATCAGGGAAGGTGCCGGGAGCATTCTGAATCGTAATGACAAGAATGCCCTGGAGGCAGCGCTCCAGTTGAGAGAACAGCACGGAGGTTTGATAACCGCCCTTTCGATGGGCCCTGCCCAGGCAGATGAGGCCCTTAGAGAGGCCTTGAGCATGGGTATTGACCAGGCAATATTGCTGTGTGACCGTGTCTTTGCCGGGGCAGATACCTTATCTACCGCTTATGCTCTGAGCCTCGCCATAAACAAGATAATGAGGTTCGATCTCATCCTCTGTGGCAAAGAGACCTCGGATGGCATGACAGCCCAGGTAGCTCCTCAGATTGCGGAATTCCTCAATCTGCCGCAACTGACCGGTGCAACAGAGATTGCCATAGAGAATAAATCGGTGAGGATAAAACAAAGGCTGGAATACGGTTTTAGAATTGTGGAAGCGTTTTTCCCTGCCGTGATAACCGTGGAAAGAGGGATTAATCAGCCAAGAATTCCTCCCATGGACAGTATCATGGAGGCGTATAGAGACAAGGAGGTACAGGTGTGGGGGGCCGATGATCTCGGAGGCGATGCAGAACGTTTCGGCCTCAAGGGTTCCCCGACACAATCCCGAAACATTTATACAAAACAGGTAAGAAAGGGAAAGGTGACTATTCTGGAAGGGGAGCCAGATGAGGTAGCCGGTGAACTGATTCAAACATTGAAACTCAAGGGTCTGCTCTGAGGTTGTATGTCAGTTGTAAATCAAAGTGAATATAAGGGATTATGGGTCTTCATTGAGCAGGGAGACGGAAACCCGGCAAGGGTTTCCCTTGAATTATTGGGGGCGGGGCGAACCCTCGCTGATAAGCTGGGTGTCGAAGTTACGGCTCTTCTTATTGGTGAAGAGGTGTCAGGAATAGCACAAGAACTGATATACTATGGAGCCAACAGGGTTATCATAGCAGATGATCCGGTTGCTAAGGATTACCGGACCGAGGTCTACACCGATATTATTGTTGAACAGGCGCTCAAGGAAAAGCCTGAGATACTCTTGATAGGAGCAACGTGTATCGGAAGAGATTTGGCGCCACGGATTGCTGCACGGTTAAATACAGGATGTACAGCGGACTGCACCGAGCTGGATATTGACAACGAAACAGGCTTGATGGTGGCCACAAAGCCTTACTTTGGCAGGAACCTCATGGCAGACATTACCTGCCCCGTTCACAGGCCCCAGATGGTAACCGTGAGACCAGGTGTCATGGCATTAAAGGCTCAAGACAAAGAAAGGAAAGGGGAGCTCATTTGCGTAGATGTAAAGGAAAAAGAGGAGGATACCAGGGTCAAGGTTATTAAGACTGTTAGTTCATTTCCTGATGGAGTACCCTTAGAGGAAGCAGATAAGGTTGTGGCTTGCGGGATGGGTGTTGGTGATGCGCAGGGATTTGAAACTTTGCGGGAATTGGCTGGTCTCTTGGGGGCTCAATTGGGGGCAACGAGCCTACCGGTAGATGAGGACTGGATTTCTGAGGATTGTAAGATTGGTCAGACAGGTAAGACAATCAAACCAAAACTCTATATAGGTTGCGGTGTTTCAGGTGCCATACAGCACTCAGCTGGTATGATAAACAGTGAGTGCATCGTAGCCATCAATATCGATCCAAAGGCTGATATCTTTAACTTTGCCGACTACGGTATTATTGGGGATGTCAACAAGATTGTTCCGGCTCTAATAAAAGAACTGCGAAGCATAAGAGGGCAAAAAAAGAAAGGGGGATAGCACATACAATTTTGGCGTTTACCGGTGATGTCTTAGCAGAGTTGGGCCAATTTCCTCCAGGCGATATCTATTGGCTAAGAGGGAAAGGGCTTGCTCTCTGATAACCGTAAGGCCAGGTCCTCAATATATAGTCGATTCTCAAGTTTTTCTCTCCAGGATTCGGGAATAGCTTTTATACCCACATAAGCCCCTGAGATGGCACAGGCCATGGCACCCAGGGTGTCCCGGTCTCCTTCATGGAGAATCGCGCAAAACAGACAATCCTCAAATGACTTGGGATGCCGCAGGAATGAGTACAGGGCAAAAGGTAGGGATTCGTGTACGGCAACAGTACGGCCAAGCTGCTGGGCAGCAGCAGATGGATGTACACGGTTCATAAGAAGGTCTCGGACATCCCGGATTTTCTCTTTCATTTCAGGGGTGCCGGCAAAACCAATTAATGTATCTATAAACACCTCACGTGGGAATGCCTCCCTTGGATCAAGTTTCACCGCAAGAGCGATCGCTTTTGCCTGGACTGCCGCACCATCTATGCCAACAGGATGTGCATGAGTGACGGCGGCAGACATACGGGCCATCTCATAGAGATCAGATGAGTTGTGAAAGAAGAGCCCCACAGGAACAATCCGCATGGCAGCGCCATTGCCGAGGGAACCTGTACCTCCAAATAGAGTCCCCGCAGCTTCAGCATAGGTGATACCCAACTGTTCTACCATAGAGAAAATAGTCGGCGGCCCAGAGGCATAACCCCGCCACGGTTCTTTCTTGAAGTTTTTTCTAAATGTTTCTCCCAGGTCTTGTTGATCAAGACAACCCTTTTTTGTGATAGACTCGGCAAGGCCAATGGCCATGGCGCTATCGTCTGTGTAGCGGAATTCTTTCAATCGTTCCAGTTGGGCACAAAGGTCTTCTTTTTTGCGATACAGGAATGCGAGTTCACCAATCGCATCACCCAGAGCGCTTCCAATCATACCACCAAGGTATTTTGCCTTGATATTGTTCATCATCACGTTTTTGATTTACCGTATCATATTATCTGCACATAGCCAATTTCTTCAAAACAAAGCCTCCTGAGAAAAATACGAATAATAGGCTCAGAAAATGGTTGGCAGAGGCTAAAAAGGACTATATATTTGTTGCTGATAATAATGGATTGGTATCGGAGTCCCCTCTATGGATCTTATTGTTAAGGTAAAAGAGATCAAAGGAACCTGCCCGGTCTACCGTATTGGAGACTCAATCCTTATACGAGAAGGGTATATCCTGGATACGAAGAAGAGCTCTACAGTGTGTATGCATTCACTGGCCTCCCTGATGCCATACTACGTTGCCCTTTCTAAAGGAGTTTCTCCCCAGACTCTGGGTCTTTCGGGGGCAAAAGGTGACAGAGCATATCTCCAGTGCCTTGACCCTTGCGAGGTTACCGGCGGTGGAACGGTTATGTTTGAAGTCTCCACAGATGGAGCTTGAAACGCAGCATTTATTGCTTAACTGACCATCGTATGCCGGGTTCCCCGAACACTGTCAGATACTACAGAATGCCTGCCCCCGGATTCAT
>CP070673.1:2863033-2878248 GCA_020351915.1 Deltaproteobacteria bacterium | reverse complement strand
CAACAGGCTGACCGAGAATTTCTGAACCTATCTAAAGTAGCTTATCGATGACCCCTTTAGCCAAAATCGAACAGAAATAGTAGGTTTTACATCGTGTAGGGTGACATGCCCCGGGAGAGAGACTTAGCGCTGATGTTAGGCAATGGCAAACATGGAACAATTGGGAGGCCTTCAATTAGAAGCGCTCAATCGAGCCGTTGTTAGGGCAAAAACCATGCTCCAGGAAAATGTCAGGTCTGCAGAGTTAGCATCCAAGAGCGCAAGTAAGAGTCAAACGGAGACGTGATAATCATATAAAGGGCTTCATACTACAGCCCAGTGCAAGAGGTGCTCCTCAAGCGTGACAGGTTGCTTTGGACCGCTCAAGCTCAATGTCATAACAGCCTGACGAGTGTAATAGAAAAAACACCTCACGTTCGATGGTAAAAGCTGGTAGGATTCAAACATGTGCTGTTTATTAACCATCAAACACAAAGGAGGAAACATGATTATCCAAGGTATAGGCACCATCTTTTGCCCAACCGCTTTCGCCATGGCCCCTCTGGCCTAAAACGAGCACGCGATATCGGTCTCTGAAGGCCATGGCCATCTCATCCCATACACGGCCATGGGCCAGAAATCCTTGAAACAGCACCATGAGTTGGCCTTGAACATTTCCCCAGTCGAGATAGTAGAGGCGAAGCCCGTGCGTATCTAAATATCTATTCTTGTGCCACAGCGGCATTCATGTTTTTGACGAGCATGTCTTGATCAAAGAGCGGGAAAGTGCATTTTCTGGAGTTGATTTTTCAGTTTTGCTTAAAAAGGCAGAATGCCCCACCCGAAAGGGCGACGAAGTTCAATCATTGAGAGCCTCCATGATTAGGGCCACTCCCTGTCCTCCGCCCGTGCAAGCGCTGGCCAAACCATACTTCTGTTTTCGCCTTCGTAGCTCGAGCAATAGGGTATAGGTCAACCTTGTACCGGTCATCCCCAGGGGGTGGCCGAGGGCAATGGCTCCTCCGTTCACATTGACTTTTCCTCTGTCTAATCCGAGCTCCTTCTCCACGGCCAAATACTGGCAGGCAAAGGCCTCGTTCACTTCGAAGAGATCTATGTCGTCAAGATCCATACCCGCCTTTTGGAGGACCTTTTCTATAGCGACGGCCGCTCCGATTCCCATAATGCTCGGGTCCACTCCAACAATAGCCCATGAGACAATCCTGCCCAAGGGTTCGAATCCGTGTGCCTGTGCCTTTTCCATAGAGGTGATAACGACTGCAGCCGCTCCGTCGACAATCGCACTTGCATTCCCGCCGGTTACCAAGCTTTCCTCTCCAAAGACTGGTGGGATTTTCGCTAAGGCCTCAGCCGTTGTCTCGGGCCGGATGTGGTCGTCGGTGTCAACGGTGAGGATTTCCTTTCTGGTTCTCGTTTGTACGGGGGTGATTTCCACCTTCAGCTTTCCCTCTTCGGTGGCTCGTGCCGCCTTAATTTGGCTCTCATAGGCGAATTGATCAGCATCCTCCCTGGTAACTCCATACATCCTCGCGAGCTTATCGGCTGTCTGTGCCATATTCATGTTGCAGTACGAATCATAGAGGGATGCCATAAGGTAATCCTCCACCTTACGATCCCCCATCCGAAACCCTTCCCGTGCTCCACGAATCACATAGGGAACCTGGCTCATGTTCTCCATTCCGCCGGCCACAATGAAGGCGGACTCACCCAGAAGGATATCCTTGGCCCCCGTAATGATGGATTGGAATCCGGAACCACACGTTCTCCCGAGGGTGAGGGCGGGGACCGTTTCAGGAAGCCCCGCGAACAGGGCGACATGCCGGGCCCCGTATCCCCCGTCGGGGCTGGACTGCATGCCATAGCCGAAGATCAACTCATCGATGATATCAAAGGGGACCTTGAATCTTTCCAATACGGCTTTGGTGGCAATCGCTCCCAGTTCAATGGCCGAAATGTCCTTGAATTTGCCCCCGCCAGGAACTCCCACATAGTCTCCCATAGGCGTTCTGGCACCGCCGATAATCACGACCTCTCTGGTATTCATCGTCTCCCTCCGAAAAGCAATCTCACCCCTTTTTTTCATCCGCACTGCCGTAACCGTGGCATCCGGATGGAGCCGCTTTCAGCAAGTAAACCGACCTATTGCTGCGCGTTTCGTCCAGGGTAATTCAGTATTCATAGAAACCGATGCCCCTCCCCCTGCCAAGGTGCCCTGCTGCAACCTTTCGCCTCAGTAAGGGAGCCGGCAGAAAGCGCTCCCCGCATGACTGCATGAACGTTTCCAATTGATTGAGAAGCCTATCGAGACCCATCTGATCTGTCCATTGGAGGGGGCCCTTCGGCATGCCCGCCCCCACCTTCAAGGCTGTGTCGATATCGCGTGAAGATGCCACCCTTTCATCAAGGCAACGAATTCCTTCGTTGAACATTATCGAGAGCAAACGGGTTGATAGATCCGTGGAGTCTACCGCTGCATCCCGTTGGGCCTCAACGGCCCCGCTGCGCTCATATTGATACAACCCTTTTCCGGCCTTGGAGCCCCAGTGTTCCGTCTCATAAAGCTCTGCAAGCAGAGGCGGCACGGAAAAGCGGCTCCCGTATTCATGAAACAGGGAAGTATTGGCTCGGTAGATTGTGTCCCAGCCGACCATCTCGCCGAGGCGAAGGGGACCCATGGGAATTCCCAGGCCCTCGGCTGCCAGGTCCACCTCCTGGGGGGATTGCCTTTCTTGAACCAGAAAAAGCGCCTCGTTGACATAGATCCCCAAGAGCCGGTTGACCAGAAATCCCGCACATTCCTTGACTTGCACGGGGGTTTTCCCCAATCGTTTACACAAATCAATCAAGGTATCGACGGCATCCTGAGATGTGACCAGCCCAGGCACGATTTCGACGAGCTTCATGATGTGCGGCGGGTTGAACCAGTGCATGCCTATTACTTTTTGGGGTCTCTGAGTCAGGCTCCCCAACTGGGAAATGGAGAGGGATGACGTATTGGTGGCCAAAATGATCTCAGGCCTGCAGATCGCATCGAGCGCCTTGAAGACTTCGCCCTTTATTTCCAAACGTTCTGGCACCGCCTCGATGACGAGATCCGCATCAGAAAAGATTCCGTAGGATGTAGATCCTTTGACATATCCCATTTTCTCCTGGACCTCATCTTGGGTGATCAATCCCTTCTCCCTGGCGGACCGGAAGATCTTTTCCACCTTTTGTAGGGCCTTATCCAGGAGGTCCTGATCCAATTCCATGAAGGCCACAGCAAAGCCCGCATTCAAGAGGACCTGAATGATACCCCCGCCCATGATACCGCCGCCCACCACGCCGAGCTTGCTAAGATGCATGTTAGTTGTACCTTTCATGTTTGGTTGCGCCGACCTGCCTGTGCACCTCTGGCACTATTCGCGAACGATGGCATTCGCCGGGCAAATCTGCGCACAGAAGGAGCAGCCGGTGCAAATAATCGGATCAATCTCCGCCTTGGGTTTTCTCTTTGTCGTCCTTTCCTTAGACTGGATCGCGCCCGGACAGTAAATGCTCAGACACATCCCGCAGCCATTGCAGAGTTCCGGAAGAACTCGGTAATGCCCCTCCCTAATTTTCTGCGGAAACATACGACAGGCGCTCCGAGCAACCACAACTGAGACACCGTTGAACTCGAGTGCGTGCGTGAGGGTGTCACAGGTTTGGTTGAAATCGTAAGGGTCCACCTCGTAGAGCTCCCTTACCCCAAGGGATCTTACGACATCGGGTATGAGAACAGGAGGGTGTCGATCACCTTTGAGCGTTACCCCCGTGCCTGCGTGCTCCTGGCCGCCTGTCATCGCCGTTGTGCCGTTATCGGCGATAATGACGGTTATGTTGCTTCTATTGTACAGGACGTTAAGGAGCGCGGGCATGCCGGCATGAAGAAAGGTCGAGTCTCCAAGATATGCCACGATGGCTCTCCTCTTATCCCCTTCATACGCATAGCTCAGACCGTGAGCTGAACCGATACTCGATCCCATTGCGAAGGCGCAGGACAGCATGTTGTGGGGAGCCGCAATGCCGAGGGAATAGCATCCTATATCCCCCATAATGACAATCTCCCTGTCTTTCATCATCTTCTGCACCCTGCGAATGGCATAATACACGGCCAGATGAAGGCACCCGGCACACAGTGTCGGAAAGCGTGTTATGACTCCCGGCAAGGATGTTCTCCTTTCAGGGGCCTTCTTTCCGAATTTTTCGGTGATATGTGCCAGGCTCTCCCCGAGAGTTTCCACCGAGAGGGCTCCGGCCTGCAGCCTTAGATCCTGGCCCCTCACATTTAACCCCATGGCCCTTATCTGCTCTTCCATGAAAGGTTCCAGTTCCTCGATCACGCAGAGCGCTTTCACTTGGCCTGCAAACTTCCTGATCAAGGCCTCAGGCAGGGGATAGGTGAATCCGAGCTTTAAGAAGGAAGCTTCAGGGAGGATTTCCTTCATATACTGAAAGGGCGTGCCGCTCGAAATAATCCCGACGCTCTTATCTCCCCATTCGATTCGATTTATGTCGGTTTCATTGGCAAAGGCCTCGAGTCTTTTCAAACGGTCATGGGCATTACTGTGCATCACTGTTGGATGAACGCCTCCCTGGGGCCGAAACTTGGGAGAGGATTTGTCAAAAGGCGGTTTTGTCTTGTCCACACGCTCTCCTAATTGGACGATCCCCATGGAATGGGAGACTCCGTTGGTAGTCCTCAGAAAAACCGGCGTGTCAAACTGCTCACTGATCTCATACGCAAGAGCGGTAAAATCCTTGGCTTCCTGGCTATCGCTGGGTTCCAACATGGGAATGTGGAAGAGCTTCGCATAAATACGGGTATCCTGCTCGGACGGTGAGCTCACTGCCCCTACATCGTCGGAGCATGCCAGCACTAAGCCAGCATTGATCCCCATAAAGCAGATGGCGTAGAATGGATCGGTGGCAACATTGAACCCGGCATGCTTCATGGTGACGAGGCTTCTCGCCCCACCAAGAGATGCTCCAATCGCTACGTCCATGGCTACCTTCTCATTGACCGACCACTCCGAATACACCTCTTCATGCTTCCCAAGAAATTGCATGATTTCGGTACTGGGAGTTCCAGGATAACCTGCGGCTACCTTTACTCCCGATTCGTAGGCACCACGAGCGATCGCTTCATTACCAAGCATAATTTTTTTCATGGCTCAGCTCCAACTGGAAGAAAATGGAAATCTCTCCTAACATGAGAGACCTAAACGTTCAATAGCTCGATCTCTTAAGATGAACTTCTGTATCTTACCCGAGGTGGTCATGGGGAAATCGTCAGTGAAAATGATATGCCTGGGGACCTTGAAATTTGCCAGACGCCCCTTACAAAAGTCTATGATCTCCAGGTCACTGACCGTTTTTCCTTCCTTCAGTTCAACAAATGCCGCTCCAACCTCCCCCATCACCTCATCCGGAACCCCGAGGACAGCCACCTGCTTTACTCTTGGATGAGTGAAGAGCACATTCTCGACCTCTTCGGGCGATACGTTAAGCCCTCCAGGCATAAACACATCCTTGAGCCTCCCAGTGATGCGAATGTATCCGCCCTCGTCTATAATGGCCATATCACCCGTATGGAACCAGCCTTCCTGATCAATAAGCTTGGCCGTTTCCTCCGGCATCTTGTAGTAGCCCTTCATGATGAGCGGGCCCCTCGTGCACAATTCCCCCTCCGCTCCCTGAGGGAGGTTCTCTCCTGTGTTGATATCAATCACCTTGATCTCATAGTCGGGCCAGAGCGGTTTTCCCACGGTTTTGGAAACAACTTCCGGGGGATCTCCAGGCCGAGTCATCGATGTCCCAACGCTGTTTTCGGTCATTCCAAATCCGTTCACCAGGGTCTTGATGCCCATTCGAGCCACTATCTCCTCGATAAGCGCTACAGGTGCCGGTGCCGCTGCGATCAGTCCAGAACGGAGGGATGATAGGTCATGCTTGGAGAAATGCTCATCCCGAAGCATCTTAATATACATGGTCGGGCTTCCCGCAAAAAAGGTACACCGCTCTTTTTCGATGAGCTCCAGGCACTTTCGCGCATCGAAAGCCTCAATGATAACGGATGCGGCGCCACAGAAAGCAGGCGTCAAGATCCCCTGGGAATTTCCAAAATTGTGGCTGAAAGGAGCAGCAACACACAAACGATCCTTCTCGGTGAACTTTCCAATACCTTTGATGAAACCCAGATTAAATCTGATGTACTGTTGATGGGTTGTCATGACGCCCTTGGGTTTCCCTGTTGTGCCTGATGTATAGGGAAGATGAGCAATATCAGCGGGCCGTACTTCTTCCTGAGCCTTATTCAGGTCTTTCATGACCTTCCCTTCACGTATCTCGATGAGTTCACTGAAGTCAAAGGTCCCCCTATACCGGCGGTCCCCAAAGACGATCACATTCTTCAAGAATGGGAGCTTTTCCGATTTCAGATGCCCTGGCTCAGAGGCATCCAGTTCCGGACAGATTTCCCTGGCCATAGCCACGTAGTTGGTCTTCTGGAAATTATCCATCATGATTAGGGTGGTGGAGTCTGAATGATTCAGGATGTACTCGATTTCATCCACCGAATATCGTGTATTGACCGGAACGACTATACCGCCGATCTTGTCTATGGCGAACTCTGCATAAGCCCATTGTGGGAGGTTGGTAAAAAGAACTGAGACCTTATCTCCCTTTCTTACCCCGAGCTTGAATAAGGCCCCGGCCAACCTATTGGCCCTTTCCTGCAACTGCCGGTAAGAGACTCGTTTGTCCTCGTAAACGATCGCCTCGTGATCAGGCCAGGTTTCCGCAGCCCGGTCTATAAGCTCTCCCAGTGTTTTGGCATCACCAATCACTTCCACTCTCCTTACGCCGGTTGCTGCCCTCTTATCTTACCGATACGAGATTAATAAGCTCTTTGCCGGCCATGAAGCGTTCGAGGTTATCGCAGAAAAGGCCGGCCGTTCTCTCAATGTAGCGATCCGTACCGGTTGCATTGTGAGCGGTAATAAGAAGGTTATCCAGATCCCATAGCTCATCGTTTTCATCCAAGACGTCTTCTTTCGTCGGATCGCCCCAGAACACGTCGATGGAGGCACCCGCTATCCACCGCTCCTTCAGGGCCTGAGTAAAGGCATCCTTGTTGAGTATTTCTCCCCGAGCGATATTCACAAGATATGTCGTCGGCTTCATGAGCTTCAGTTCTCTTTCGCCGATGAGCCCTTTCGTATCAGCGGTGAGCGGCAGGGCTATCACCACAAAATCAGAGGTCTTCAAAACATCATCCAGCTTGTGGGCGGGGTACATCTCGTCGGCATATTCAAAGTCGGTAACGAACTTGTCGTATCCCAGAACCCTCATTTCGAACCCCAGCTTGGCCTTCTTGCCAATCATTTTGCCGATATGCCCCAAGCCGAGGATGCCTACGGTACGGTCATGCAGTTCCCGCATCTGCCCTAGCATACGGTCCATCCTGTGAAGCTGCTGGTTTCCTAAACTGTCTCGGAACTTCTTTACAAAAAACAGAAGATACCCCATCACAACCTCGGCAACAGGGATAGAAACTGTTCCTGCAGCGGTTGTCAAAAGGACCTCATGGGGGATTAACCCCGTTCTCAAAATATGTTCGTAACCGGTCATGAGTATTTGAAACCATTTCAGCTTTCCCACCCGTGTCATCGCATTGGGATAAGCATTGAATGAGGCAATGATGTCTACATCCTCGATTCCCTGGGGGACTAGGCTGTGGTCATCTTCCGTTAACACAGGGTATGGTATGATCTTCAGCTTCGGAAACCGGTCTCGCACAATCCGAACGTATTCCTCGACCATGAAGCCGGGCCCGCCAATCAAAACGCTCAATTCCTCTTCCTTCATCTCAGTAATGACCTCCTTCACCTGGATGCTGTTCTGTCGCCGAAAGGAGCTCGAAATAATAGGTCAATCCTTTTTCGATCTGGTCTCGAGAATAGAATCGGGGATCCCCATGATCTCCTTCCAGGATATATCCGGGGATTCCGGTTTTTCTCTTCGACGCTCCTTCTTATCTCCGGAATGGCTGTAGAAAACATCTTGCAGCTTCTGTCATTGTGATAGATAAAACCGTTCAAGCAATATTTTTTCTTTAGCTCCAGAATCAAATCAACTCTTCGATCCAGATGCTAGTCGAAATAATGGACATACTCGTCCGTCCAGCTCGAAACCGGATCTTTTGGATCCAGATGAAACTGGGCCCAGGGAAGCGTATAGATTGTCGAGACCAAGCAGGCGCCAAAGGAAGTGAGCAGTTCGGACAACCATTTCAGTTCGTGCCAAAGAGGCAGGCTATCCCAGTACAGGCGAAATCTTTCCTCAGTGACGGTTCCAATACCTTTCGTTACACGACTATCAATCTCGGATTTTAGCCTTTGGTAAAAGTCCAACGCGGCTTGAGAGCCCCTCTGTGCCACGATCGGCGCCATAATAATAAACTGATCGAATACCGAGATCGGTAAAGGGATATGCCTCGCTGATTCGATGATCCCTTGCCAGAGCGATATGGTCTGATTGGAGATCTCGATGGTTTTTTCAAGTTCCCCGTTATTCAGCGGCTTTCCTGAGATTTTCTCCAGGAAAGCGATGAGATCAAGAATCTGTGATTGTACGTACTCTTTGCAGTGCTTATTGTCAGGCTTACCTCCGGTGAAAGGGACGTCGATCAAAAACAACGGAACACTAAAATGCTCGCTCATTCATTCGAAACATTTGGTATTCCGCCAGGCACTACCCTCATGAAGGTTGATCGTATGCAAGCTTAATCAGAAGACGGCAAGGGTCTGGGCTCCTGTACCTCCATCTCCTTATCGCAACAGATGGGATTTCCTTCACCTGCCTTGGTGCACAGCACTTCGGTGCCGCATTCCGAACAGCGGTATCGCTTGCCCAGTTGACTCATGATCTCTCACCTCCTGATATTCACTCCAGGACACTTTGACGCTACTTCTTCAGTCCCATGGGCTTACCACAGCAGGTGAGGGTGCCCTTGCCTGCACGGGTGACGATGAACTCTGCGCCACACTTGCTGCAGACATATCGCTTACCTACTTGCGTCGCCATCGTATCGTCTACCTCCTTTTACTGAACACGTCAGAATACCCCGCCCGGAAAACGTGGCATTTCACTTAAAGGTCTATACCTCTATCAAATGCTTCTTGATGAGGCTCAGGGCTTTCCCAGGCTCACTCTGACTCAGCAGACCCACTGCATAGAAAATGTATTGCTTATCAAGAAAAAATTTTGGCTCCTTCGGCCGCAGAACCGCAGGGTCGTCATCCTGGAACAGAACACCTTTTAAGACTTCTCTCGGGTTTCTTGAATATGCTATCGGGCCCCCTGTGCCCACAACGCATCGCACCTGGGTCAAATCCTTTCCCTGTTGAACCAATATCTCACCAGCGGGACCATACATCACTTCCATCCTGCCTACGTGTCGCTTGACGGCGGTGTCTACTGCAAGGCAAGTGAGAAATGTGTGGCACAGAATAGCGTCCTCGGTCTCGGGGAATTTCCCTTCACCGAATTTGTGAGTGATTCTATCCAGGTTCGGTGGTGACTCTCTCTCCCGCGCAAGAACAAGCAGTGTGTCGATACTGTATTTTAGGCCAAGATCTCCCTCTACGGTCCTCTTTACGTAGGGCTCGGGAAGTCCCACTCTCATGAAGGCACCTGGGTTTGCCCGCCCTTCGGAAATGGAGTGAACATCCGTGGTGGCACCACCGACATCGATGATCAAAAGCTCCCCAAACCCGGGGATATCATCGACTCCCTCCGCAAGAAGCTTTGCCCCTTCCAATACCGCTGAGGGCGTGGGCATGATCACGTCTTGGATCATTGTCCTGGCTTTGTCCAGGCCTTTAGCCTCGATGATCCTTTTCAGAAAGACATCCCTGATTGACCTGTTGCTGGGGGCGATATCCAGCTTGCCTATCACCGGCATGACATTCGCAGTAAGAGAGACCTGCTTTCCCGTATTCTCGAAGATAGACCTGATCTGATCGTAGGCCGTATTGTTACCTGCAACCACGATATTGGATACCGCTTGACTGCAGCGTGAAAGCTTCCTTGCATTGTGAATAATAACCTTTTTGTCGCCTCCGTCCGTCCCTCCGCTCAGCAACACGATGTCCGGCGAAGTGGCCTCTAGCTCCGCGAGCGCCTGCTGGGTAAGCTCATAGGAATAGATTCCTACAACTCTGGCTCCAGCTCCCAGAGCGGCACGTTTTGCCGCCTCACTGGTCAAATCAGGGACAAAACCCACACAAACCATGCGCAAACCACCGGCCGCGCTGCTGCAGGCCAGCGCTTGTCTCTTTTCTAACTCACCTATCCTTACATCGGTCGCTATTCTCTCAAGGGCCTCCTCTAATCCGATGGTAATATCGGTATCTACTGTTGAAGGGACTTGAGCAGATGAAAGAATCTCCTCACTCTCTAAATCGACCGCCACCACTTTGGTGAACGTACTTCCAAAATCGATCAGAACTCTGATGCTGCCCATGAACCCGTCTCACTCGCCCATCAGGGCGTGTTGACCAACCCGATCACTTCCGTTGCGTCGTCCACTCTTTCGAGCCTCCCGACCATCTCCACAACCCTGTCGAGATGATCCTTTGGTATTTGCCTGGCGGCGTGGGAGGCACAGTCGAAGAACTTTCTTACGCAATCGTCGAATGTCATTGGATTGGCCGGGCTTCCCGAAGGATCATCCACCTGGTAGGAGAACACCTTCCCATTTTTTGTTTTTATCTCCACCCTGCCCGGTTCGAGAGCCGGTCTTTTCAAGCTTTCATCAAATCGGGGTGTGATTTTTCCGGAAACTTCCAGTACAGCCTCGTCCCTGATACCCGCTTCGGTAAAATCGTGGATGGCGACCTGCCTTTTGGCAATGGCAACAGCCACAACCCAGGGAATATTGAACTGGCTGTCCACGGGGTTGCGGGGCCTCCGTCTGGTCTCCAAAGGTTCGCAAAGGATCTTCGCCCCTTCCCCATGAAAGACGACTATCCTGTCCACTTCATCGGCCCGGATGTCATGCTCATTCACCAATGCTAGCGCGGCATCGATGAACGGATGTGTGGCCCTGCAGGAGGGGTATGGCTTGAAACTGAGGTTGATCCCTTCATACCTTTTCCCCAACTCAGCCGTAAGCTCCTGTGGATTGTAGGCACCCCTGTAGTAGAGGTTGTACAACCCCATCTCCCCCTCGAGGCAGTTCTTCGCCCCTGTGATGCCCTTCTCCGCCATCAAAGCAGCCGTAATGCCTCCTTTCGCCGCAAATCCAGGCCCCATCCTCTTTGTTAAAGCGCCGTCGATGACACACTGGCCGTTCCCTGCGGACTGGTGATAGGCGATGCCCAGGGCATGCATCATCCTGTCCTCGTCCAGGTCCAGTATCCTCCCCGCAACGGCGGCAGCTCCCAGAAAACCGAAAATAGCGGTGAAGTGCCATCCCGCTTTGAGACGACTGGCTCCGGTATTGGTTGCCAGTCCGAGCCGACACATGAGGTCCGTACCCAGGGCAACCGCCAAAAGTAACGCCTTGCCACGTATCATCCCTTGCCGTTCGGCTGTGGCAAAACCGGTCGTTACGGTAACTGCCCCCGGGTGCATCACGGCAGTGTCGTGGGTGTCGTCGAAATCTAACGCATGTGTCATGGTGGCATTGATCTGTGCCGCATTCGGTGCGGGGACCTTTATTCCATGATAAATGACGCTGCTCTGCTCTCTGCCGCCCCATTCTCGAGATAGATCAACTAACTCTCTCACGCCTTCGGCGGAAGAACCCGCTAAGGCCACGCCGACGCAATCCAAAATCTGTTTTTTTGTGACTGCAATCGCTTGTTCAGGGATGTCTTCATACCTTGTACGCACCATGTTGCGCATGAGGCTAAGGGTTGTGTCCATGTTATTCTCCGAATATCCACATTTAAGATTGCCGAACAGTATCTGCGTTCTCAAAAGGCTGCCATGTAAAAAGACACCCTATCACGGAGGAGATAAACGCTCGGAGTAAAACGAGCGGGCACCTTACGCCATTTCGCAAAGCCTTAGGTCTAGGCTTCAATGAATTGCAAGTTCCTCACTTCTTGTTCATCCTCATTTCATCACTGATGGAAGCCATAAACTGAGCTGGGGAACAAAGGCGAAAATGATTAAACCAACTATCAACAGAATCATAAAGGGGAAAGAGCCCCTAATCACATCTGTCATCGGAATTTTTGTGACGCCATGAACAATATAGAGATTCATACCTACTGGTGGAGTCATCGTAGCTAGCTCGAAATTCACCGTCAGCAGAACAGCAAACCAGATAGGATTAAATCCAAGAGATACTATCAGCGGATAAAGCGTTGGTATTATCAGCAATGTAATAGATATACCATCGAGAAACATACCGAGCAGCATGACCGAAAGCATTATTAATACCATGACCGACCAACCCGGCATATGAGAAGCAGCGACAGCTTGGGAAACATTTTGAGGCACCTTAAGAATGGCTGTCATATTCCCTATAGCCATGGCTCCCACCAAGATAAAGATCAACATAGATGAAACGATGGAACTCCGGATTGAAATCGATATGATATCACGCCAGGTAAGCCTTTTTCCGGCAAGAGCCACAAATAAACCATACATAACAGCAATAGATGCGGCCTCAGTAGGAGTAACAATGCCCGTATATATGCAGCCCAGAATAATGATCGGCATGATGAACCCGGTTAAAGCGGATCTAGTGCTTTTAAATTTATCACTCCATGTTGTGGGTTCATATTTTTCGTGCTGTCCAGTTTGCTTGCATCGAATGATAATATAAATGATGAACATTAAGGAGAGTATTATTCCGGGTATCAGACCGGCCATAAAGAGCTCACCCACGGATTCATCCGTTAAACTCCCGTATAGGATCATGGCAAGGCTCGGAGGGATCAGTATCCCCAGTGTACCTCCAGCAGCGACCGCACCGGTTGCCATACGTTTATCATAATTACTCTTAAGGAGTTGGGGCACACAAGCATCTGAGAGGGCGGCAGCATTGGGCGCACTCCCCCCCGAAATTGCCGCAAATACTCCAGAGGTTACTATGGTTGATGCACCTAAGCATCCGGGTACACGGCCAATCCATTTCTTAACGGCATCAAATATCTCTGCCACCATCCTGCTCTGGTGAATAATAGCACCAACTAGTATGAATAAGGGGGCTGCTAGCAAAACCCAACTTCCCACAGCGCTTATCCCTATTGCCGGAAGCGTGCGAAGCATGGGTGCTCCACCGAGATTAAAGTAAAAGAATGTTGCAGCCGTAAGGCCTAGTGCGGCACCAACGTGTGTACCCATTGCCAATAAGGTAAGCAATAAGACCACCGTTCCAATGCTAGCGCTTACGTGGAGCAGTAAGATTCCAGCGAATAGAACAAGTGCAAGAAGGGGAAAAACAAGAAAAGGGTTATTCCTCAGTTGTGGCGTCGTTGCCAAATGTGCTGTTCGCAGCAGGTAGCATTTGCCAATGAGCTTTCTGATAGCCTGGAGATTGAAGAGCAATATACCGACTGGAATGCTCAAATGAATGATCCACATCGGCATATGTACCATCATGCTTGCATCACCCAGGGCGAAGCTCTCTTTCACTGCTATCAACCCATAGCCGCCCAAAATCGAACCATAAACGAGGCAAAGAAAGTATTGAGTAATGTCCAGTAGTGCTAGCATCTTGGGGGAAAAGAGGTTGGAAATAACCAACGTGACCCGAACATGAGTTTCATCCCTCAAAGCCTCAGCCATGGTAAGGAAAGAAAACCAGATAAACAGGTAGGTTGAGACTTCGATTACCCAAGTTGGCGGCTTGTGTATTACGTATCTCGTTACCACGCCGTAGAAGACTGCAAGAACGCATGAGAGCAGCATTATGCCCGCCAGAAATGCAAAGGCAAAGGAAATTCTGTCAACAGCCTTTCCGAGCCCTCTTGCCACCGATATTGAACTTGTGCCGATCAAATCATATTCTCCTTCCTGATGCAGCTGAATTTCGAAGCTTCTACCGAGACTGCCGAAAACCCAAAACCACGATTTTTGGGCTTGTAACTACTTGTTTTTACCATATGGCCACTGCACGAGGATCTGAAATTGAGCTCTTTGGACGGTCTCAGCCTGAAGCCTCATCCCTTTTGGTCATCTTCTTATCGGACTATTGTATGGTCCCGTATTCTTCCCGGTTCAGTGGGGCTATCCAATCAACGATAGGAATCCAAGATGCCAAGCAATTCCACAGCTCGCTGCTCGCCCGCTACCTTTTTCAACAGCTTGATCTGACTAGGCAGGACTTTTTCCTGCCACGACAAGAACTCCTGCTTAGGTACCTCATAAAGATGGACTTTCGGCTGCGCCTCCAGGAACTTGACCGCCTCGGTCTTCACATTCCAGCTATGAGTTCGGGTATACTCCGCTGCAAGCTTACCGGATTCCAAAAATATCTTTTGAATATTCGGAGACAACTTATTCCATTTGTCCAAATTCATAGCCAAAGCGGTACTCATCGTGCAACCGATAGAAGCCGATGTCACATGTGGTGCCACTTCATAAAATTTGCGTTTCACTACACTGTCCAGCGCTGTTATGGCCCCGTCTATTGTACCGTACTGGAGCGCTGTATATACCTCGGCTGAACTCACATCCACGGGGGAGGCTTCTACGTCTCTGAGGAAGAGCATATTGGCCGGGCCAGGAGCCCTGATGAGCAGGCCCTTAAAGTCTTCTATTGTGCGAATTTGTTTCTTCTTACAAACGATACCATCGGTTCCGCCAAGCTCCGTCCAGGCTATCACCTTGATATTCGCCTTTTTCTGAAACTCCTTGTCAAGCAACGCACCAAGCTCGCCATCAAGGGCCCTGTGAAACTGTGACTCACTCTCACCTAATCCACAAAGCCCCGAAACGAGCAATGCTTCGGGCACGACCTTAGAGAATCTGATAGAAAGGGCATCGCCCATGTCGAGCACGCCCGTTGCTAAAACTTGTGGGATATCGGGGTCCTTATAAAGTTGTGCTGCGAAATACTGCTCAATCTTATACCTACCATTGGTCCTCTTTTCTATACCTTCGACAAATCTCATCACTCCCTGCGACATGAGATGAGCCTTGGGTCCTCTAGATTGATATCTGAATACCAC
>CP070673.1:2860404-2862933 GCA_020351915.1 Deltaproteobacteria bacterium | reverse complement strand
GGGGTCCTGAGTCCGTATAAGGGACTCTAAAACAAATCTTCTCTTGACTAATTACTACATTTATTTTAAGGGCTTAGGTGTAATCCAATTATAGCTGTTAGTCAAGACAAAAGACTAAATTAGCGGGCGGTTGCTACTTCCTGTTTATGTTAGCAAAAAAATAGAAACAGAATTATTCAAAGGATGGACACCATGGCCAACCTCTTATGGAAACCGTCGGAAGAGAGAATCAAAAACTCAAACATGTACAAGTTTATGAACTTTGTTAACGAGCGATACGGAACGAGCTTTACCGAATACCGCCCTCTCTATACGTGGTCAGTTGACCATATCCCTGAGTTTTGGGCCGCTTTTTGGGACTTTGCGGATATAAAATACTCAAAGAGCTATGATACCGTTGTCGATGATCTGACCACGTTCCCCGGTGCGAGATGGTTTGTAGGGGCACGGCTCAACTACGCCGAAAACCTCCTGAGGTACCGAGATGATCATACAGCCTTTATCTTCAGAGGGGAAACCCAAAAATCAGCCAAAATGAGCTACGCAGAACTCTATGACACTGTGGCGCGTCTGGCACAATCACTTCGAGAGATAGGAGTTGCCCCTGGAGATCGGGTTGCTGCCTACATGCCCAATATGATGGAGACCGGTATTGCCATGCTCGCTGCTACCAGTATTGGTGCCACCTGGGCCTCCTGTGCTACTGACATTGGTGCGGGGGCAGCTCTGGAGCGGCTGGGCCAAGTTGAGCCCAAGGTTTTATTTACTGTTAATGGATATTTCTATAAGGCAAGGGCCTTTGATTCCCTTTCTAATGCTGCTGAGATTGCAAAGGGGATACCGTCAGTCGAAAAGGTTATCGTCGCCTTCTACACAGAAGAAAAACCTGATATCAGCGCCATCCCCAACGGGGTACACTATGATGATTTTCTCTCCCAAGAAAGGGGACTTGAAATTCAGTTCGAGCAACTCCCCTTTGATCATCCCGTATATATTATGTTCTCTTCCGGAACAACGGGGAAGCCCAAGTGTCTGGTTCAGGGGGCTGGCGGAATCCTTATTAATCAGTTGAAGGAGTTGATACTCCATACCGATCTCACCAGAGACGATGTGCACTTTTTTATCACCACCTGTAGCTGGATGATGTGGAATTGGATGCTCACCTCGCTGGCGGTGGGAAACACGCTCATTCTCTACGACGGTAATCCCAATTATCCTGACCCCGGTGCTATGTGGAAGTTAGTTCAGGATGAAAAAGTAACCATGTTTGGTACCAGTGCAAGCTATATCAATTTTATTAAAAGCCAAGAACTCAAGCCCGGCAATGACTACGATCTGTCGTCACTAAAAGAGATCTGGCAAACTGGCTCCCCTCTCTCGCCTGAAGGCTTTGAGTATGTTTACCAGCATATCAAAAAGGATGTGTGGTTTAACTCCTCTGCTGGTGGCACCGACATCAATGGCTGCTTTTGCACGGGAAGCCCCACCAGCCCGGTATATGCCGGTGAGCTGCAGTTTCCTGCACTGGCCATGAAGATAAATGTATACGATGAAAAAGGCACTCCCGCAGTTGACAAGGAAGGGGAACTGGTGTGTGAGGCACCTGCACCATCAATGCCTCTCTACTTTTGGAATGATCCGGATAATACAAAGTATAAGGATGCATACTTTGCTGTCTATCCCAATATATGGCGTCATGGCGATTATGTTAAGATTAATAGTCAGACCGGCGGAGTAACCTTCTATGGTCGTTCTGACGCTGTGTTGAAGCCTTCTGGAGTTCGCATCGGTACGGCCGAGATATATAACCAAGTGGAACAATTAGAAGAAATAGCCGATAGCCTGGCAATAGGACAGAACTGGGAGGGAGATCAACGGATTATTCTCTTTGTCAAACCTGCTGAAGGATATCACCTCACAGAAGAGTTGAAAGTCAAGATCAAAAAGACCCTCCGTGCAAAGGCCTCCCCCCGACATGTCCCTGCAAAAATAATCGAGATCCCAGATATCCCGTATACGCTGAATATGAAGAAGGTTGAAAGCGCGGTCACCAATATCCTCCATGAGAGACCGGTGTTAAATCGGGACGCCCTGATGAATCCGGAATCGCTGGATTACTATGAGAATATTCCCGAGCTTCAGAGCTGAAAGAAGGTTAGGTTTCCGGGGTGAGCCTGCCAGCAAGGGGTGGAACTGTATGAAAGTCTTAGGGAGGGCACCTCATTCCCGTTATCCTAAGATTTTCTTCATCAACTCTATCAGCTCCTCAGGTTCTTCTGGTTTTTCTATATACGCTTCAGGTTCAGGTACCGGTTGACTTGCAAATTCAGCCAATACCTCCTGGGAGCGAAAGAAGCTCTTTGGGGCTATAGCAGAAAGCACGATCACGGGAATATCTCTTAGAGGCTCATCGGTCTTCAATGCGCGATACATCCTGATTCCACTCTGTTTCGGCATCAAGACATCTAAAATGATTAAGTCCGGTCTATCCTCCCTTACCCTGCCCATTCCCTCCACACCGTTCTTGGC
>CP070673.1:2855812-2860304 GCA_020351915.1 Deltaproteobacteria bacterium | reverse complement strand
CTGTACTGGCACGAAGACGAACTCTATCTGGTGGTCCACTGTCTAGGTTATGACGATGCGACTCTCCTTCCGACCGTTGCCGAGAATGATCTCGTGGTCTTTGCCACCCCAGCCCAGGGTCATGTAACGGGCTGGGTTTGGCGCTACGTCGGCAAACTCGCAGGTCATGAAGAAGCCTTAGAACTGGGCGGTGTGGGCCTGACCCAGGTTGACATCGTCCGGGACTGGAACGGGCAGTGGCTGGCCGTGGTAACACCGGAGGACTGGAGCGACACGGAAAACGATTTCATCCACTACGGCTGCCGTGTGGTGGAGATCGAGAATATGACCTCACCGTGCTTTTCCCGGGACGGATACGGCAACCTCAAGGTGCGGGCCGAAATCACCGCAAGCGATCAGGATAGGATCGGACCTGCAGCCTGCAGCTATCATCCTGATTCGGCCATCGGCGTTATCATCGGCCGCCGTTATAAAAGTCCCGGCTTCATGTCGATTTTCCTTCACACCACCGGTATTCATCCCTGAGTGGGTTTGGCGATCTCGATAAAACCGGTAGCTGTCGGACCCCCTCTTTATAGGGGTAGAGTGTCAGGTCTTGCCATTTCAAATCCTCCTCAAAGCAGGATGCTCCTTCCCCCTTAAGCTCACTAATCCGTAAATCCTGCCCTGCACGAACTCCTCAAACGCGCTAGCCCACTAGCTTCAACGCGCTCGAAATCGCTGAACCTAATGAATGCACCTGCTTTACCTCCGCGGGAGCGGATTGCCTTCAGCACTTTCATCCCCGCGCGCCATCGCGAGCTGCTCAGGCAAGGCGGGCTGGCCCGCCAGAAAGCGGCGGGTAAACCCGCCATACAGACGGCGGCTAAACCGTGAGCAGGAAGCAGTGCACATAAACCCGAGAATAGGCCTACAGAGACCATCGCCCTTTGAGGCCCAACCAGATAACGTATACAAACATGAAGATACTCGAAACCGTAGCTGGCAGTGCTGTTTGCTCGCCAAAAAGAGCCAGTGCTATGCCTGCTGCAAGGCCGTAATTCTTAATCGTACCAAGTAAAACAAGGCTCGTGGCGATCTTCGGGTCAATGCGGAAAAGCTTTCCAACCCATCCAATAAGCAAACCGAGAAAGAAGGTGCTTGCAACAGCAATGGCTGCCACCGGAGCCAGGGTAAGAGGCTCCCCAAGAAATACGGCTTGATTGAGCCCTACAATTGTGTAAGTCACGATAAAGAAGCACCAATTGGTAATTGCCCCCTTCATAGCCTCTAACTGCTTATCTATCCCCTTCCAAAGCAAGATGCGAGAAATCACCAGAGGGGCGATTATCAAGAAGATCATAAGTATGGATAACCTGCCCAGGTCAAAAAAGCGTGATCCTAAGAGCGAAAAGGCCATCAAAGGCATGATAATCAATGCACCGAAGTACGCCCCAATGATGCCTACGAAGGAATAGGTGCTATCACCTCCCAGAAACTCAGAAAAAGCCATGATAGCCACCGCTGGAGGAACGATGGCCAAGAGAATAAACCCGTTCCAGATGGCTTCCTCCTTGATGATAATGGCACTGATCCCCAGAACAAAGCCGCTACAAACCACATAACTCATCAAAACGCCGAAGATTGCTGGAACTATCAGGGATCTCGGAGAGCGGAAGACGCTTCCGGAAACCCCCATGGTCGAGAGGCTCATTACGACAGAAAGGGCCGGAAGCGTGAGATGCTCGGTCCATCTGGTGCCCTGGGGCAAAAACAAACCGAACAGCAGCGCCATAAGTAGGATAAAATTTCGATTCCGCACCAGGCTCTTGATCGGACTCATACCAGCACTTCTAGGATTTGATCAACCATTCTCTTGTAGAATCCCTCATTGGTAGTTGCCCCACTGTACCTGAAAATACACCTGGCTACAAAAGTTTTGTTATGGTAGGTGGCTTGCCTTAAGCTGAGCGCTCCTCAAACGCAGTGCTCCTCAAGTTTACCCCGTGGAATCAAAATACCTGTTTAAAACACCCAACTCTTCAGTTTCAGGTTACTCAAGCAAACCATACCCTCTGTGACCGATTTAATGTTATTCCACCGGGGCGCAGCGATCATCTTCTTTACCCCTATCAGCTATCAGCTATGAGCTATCAGCTCTCCTTATGCCCTGTGCCTTTTTGCTATAAGCTATCAGCTATCAGATGCCTTTAGCCTATCAGCTTTCAGCTAAGAGCTTTGCGCTACTTTATCTCTGCCTGCTTTGCCCTATGCGCCATGCCCTCTGCGCTTCGCCCATCCCTCTGGGGCGGAACATATTCAACCGGGGCGAAGCCTATTCCACTTGGACTTGTCCCGTTTTCAGAACCGTGGTGAAACTGAGAATCTACCGAAAACTGCCTAAATCGTTTTGCAACCAATGTCCCCTTTTAAATGATGGATATGCTAAATCAGAGATAAAGTAGCTGAAAGTCTTGCCTAACCTTTCTAAATATTATTCATCTATCCAATCATAGACTTATACTGACGGAAAATAAGCAGCACAATATCTTGGCTATACTTTATTATTGTAACACAAGGGAAAATTACGTATACTTCGCCTCGTCAAAAGGGAGTTCTTAGTGCGCCAGGCAAAGCCTGCGAGATCCAGTTGGTTGAGAAGCCAACCTGACAAAGGTAGCCGACCGTCAGAACCGAGTTTTGCATCTATACGGGTAATCGTATGGGTGAAGCGTAAACAGGGTGGCAGTAGGCCATAATCCTTGAAGGGTGAAGGTGTTCAGCCTCGAAAACGCTTATGTTGTGGAGCAAGTCCAAGTGATTAAGCACACCGAAGGCAGCAACGAAATCATCGTTAGAGGCAAGATGGTGGAAACTCCACCGGGGTCACAGTCCACGGCATGCTGTCCAAGGGATCTCACAGGAACCTGGGAGGACCTATGTATTTTGTCCCCTCTGGAGACAAGGCAAACTCACCCCCTTCCAGGGGTTAACTTAATACCACCCCGTCTGGGGGTTGCTTCTTTATAAAAGGAGGGTAAAAGAGATGAGTGGAAAAACGGATACTAAGAAAGCGATATGCATGTGGTGCCACAGTCATTGCCGGGTTTCTGCAGTGATTGAAAACGGCCGGTTAGTGCGTGTTGAAGAGGATAAGGACCATCCGTGGGGCAGTTTATTTACCCCCATAACCAAAGGGTGCCTCAGAGCGCGTGCTGCTGCTGAGTGGTTTTATCATCCTGATAGGCTTGGCTACCCACTAAAGAGGGCCGGTGAAAAGGGAGAAGGCAAGTGGCAGAGGATCTCATGGGAACAGGCGTTAGACGAGATAGCGGAGAACTTGAGACAAATAAGAGACAAGCATGGAGCGGAAGCCATTGGTAACACCAGTGGTACCGGAAGGACTCATGACGAATACAGGGACCGTTTCTTTCATCTGCTTGGCAGCCCAAACAGTATAGGACAGGGTGAGATTTGCTGGGGACCTCACATAACGGCTGGCCACACATTCTTCGGCTGGACACCGTTTCCAGTTGTGAGACCAGAAACCAACTGCATTTTAGCCTGGGGTGGTGGTATCCCAATGTATTTGCCACCTCTATGGCATGCCTCGCGTAAGGCAATGAGAAGAGGGGCAAAGTTCATAGTTGTTGATCCCAGGCGTATAGAGTCAGCAGAGAAGGCCGATATATGGTTACAGCTCAGACCAGGGACTGATTGTGCCCTAGCTATGGGCATGATAAATGTGATTATAAGTGAGGGGCTTTACGACAAGGAGTTTGTGGATAAATGGTGCCACGGCTTTGATAAACTGGCAGAAAGGGCACAGGAATATGCCCCGGAAAAGGTAGCCGACATCACTTGGGTTCCGGCGGAAAAGATAAAAGAGGCTGCACGAATGTATGCCACCAATAAACCGGCGGGTTCTATTCAGGGAATGGGGGTCGAGCATCTGCCCAACTCTATGGAGGCTCTGCACGCTAGATTTATCCTCCCGGCGATAACTGGCAACATTGATATAAAAGGCGGTGACTTGCTCGAGGGACCACCTGTGAAAGTGATCACAGCAAAGGAGATAGAGCTTGCCGAGAAGCTACCCCCGGAACAGAGAAAAAAGGCACTCGGAGCAGATAGGTTTAAACTTATGGCGTGGCCGGGATATGAGCTGCTAGAACCGAATGTGAAGAGGGTATGGGGCAAAATGGGCGGCGATGTAGCCATAGAGTTCCCTGCCCATGCGCCCACCGTATATCGGGCGATAATCACCGGTAAGCCCTATCCGGTAAGAGCTATGATTACTTTATCCAGCAATCCAATGGTCACTCAGGCTAACACCAAATTGGTGTTTAAGGCGCTGAAGAGCCTTGACCTATATGTAGTTATGGACTTCTGGATGACCCCCAGTGCTGAACTGGCTGACTATGTGCTTCCCGCGGCATCATGGCTGGAAAGGCCGCATATACACGATATGTTTGGCACATCAAAGACTGTATTAGCTTGTGAAGCAGCAATG
>CP070673.1:2851828-2855712 GCA_020351915.1 Deltaproteobacteria bacterium | reverse complement strand
AATTAATCAAAAAGCGGAAACACGGGGTTTATCTTGTTATTGGGCCGTAAGAGAGCGCCACGGCTTGTAATGAGTCAAGTGGGGGAAGTGTATGCAGCATGATGCGACCTGGAAGGAACGCTCGCTTGCTGAAATCATAGTCTATAACAGCAAGTTTCAGGTTGAGGTTAAGGGGCAATAGAAGATGTCTTGGCTCAGAATCATTCGCAGGGGTTTTGACTTGCGGATGTAGTCTGTATTCTTATGAGAGTAGAGATTGTGGCAAGTAATACGCACTTTGGGTGCTACTGGGCCTACCACAAGATGTTGAAATTACCCCTTTCCTATTCTGATTGACCTATCTTGCTCTTTTCAGTATAGTTCTATGAGTAGGATTCATTTTTCCTCAGCCATCTAACCCCTATTCAGGAGGTCACCGATGGAGCATTCCCTCAAAATGTGCCTACCGTGCTCCTGACAGAGAAGTCCTGTTCTGCCAGGAGCTTGAGGCTCAATTCCCTGTATCAATTTAGGCTTTTCATGAATATCCTTGTTTTCTACCTTTTGTAGCTCCCCTCAGGAAGGAACGAGAACATAACCGTGGAAGGGCTGGATTCGGTTATCATTGAGTTCAGTTTGAAAATAGAGGATACAGGGTCGTCTCTTTAATTGTTATTACGGGGAGTAAAGGAGTAATCAATATGAAGTGCAGACATATTCTATACTTACTGGTAGCATTTGTGTTTATCCTTGCCGCTGGAGGCCCGGCAACAGCAAGCTCATTGATAGAAGCAGCGTCAATGGGCGACACGGAGAAGGTGCAGACCTTACTGGCACACGGTGCTGATGTGAACGCTAAAAACAGTGATGGAAAAACAGCCCTGATGATGGCGGCAACATATGGTCACATCGACATAGTGCAGGCCTTGCTGGCGAAGGGCGCTGATGTCAACGCTAAAGATAATGATGGCTGTACAGCCCTAATGTGGGCGGCACTATGGGGAGGCTGCACCGACACGGTGCAGGCCTTGCTGGCACAGGGTAGTGATGTCAACGCTAAGGACAATAGGGGCTTTGCAGCCCTGAATACGGCGGCAGGATATGGCCTCACCGACATGGTGAAGGTCTTGCTGGCACAGGGTGCTGATCGGAACACTAAAGAAAATAATGGCGGTACACCCCTGATGCAGGCGGCATGGGCAGGCCAAACGGAAACAGTGAAGTTTTTGCTGGCACAGGGTGCGGATGTGAACGCTAAAGACAATAAGGGCGATACAGCCCTGGTGGCGGCGAAAAGGGAGGGCCATAAAGAGATCGTTCGAATGCTCAAGGAGGCAGGGGCAAAGGAATGAGGGAACGTCTATATATTGTGGTTTCAGCGAGTTAGCCAAAACTATAACTTACCGCTATGATTGGCGAAAATCTAGAGCCCGAAAAAGCTTTGATTACCAAACCAAGTCTATAATAGACTCAGCTTGACGGCGAATATCAGCTATGGCAAGAAAGTATGTACTTAGACGCTAAGACAAGTAACCACAACATACGTAGGCGTAGAGACGAAACTCCTCATGAGCCCGGGCTTTCTGAACAGTTCTTTATTGTTCAATTTGCGCCAGCACGCCCATTTGCTCTCACTCCGGCAACCCCGCCTTTCGCAGAAGCTCAATATGGCGATCCAAAAACGACAGATCTTTATAACTTTTTTTTATCCTATTGACTACAGCCTTTATGGAAAAATTGGGGTGTTTCTCAAGTAATTTCTTTGCTTCAGCTCGGGCCTCTTCCTCCTGCCCCAGCTCCATATAGCTGGCGATCAGGCAATGCCAGGCATCGCGGGCACGAACACCGTGTTGTTGAAGATCGAGGCACTTCTTGCATTCCGTTATTGAAGCTTCATACTGCCGTGTAGAGTAATTGGCAAAGCCTGCGGTAGCATGAAATGAGAAAGTATAAGGGCCGTAAGGGCTGAGACGTATTGCTTTCTTTGCCTGCACCAAGGCTTCTTCAGGCTTTCCCGCTAGGTTCAAACTAAATGCTAAGGCTCCAATTACAACGGCATTAGTAGGCTCGCATTCCACTGCCCTCTTAGCAGCAGCGACGCCCTTTTCGAATTGCCTTCTGAGGATGTAAATGCGCCCCAATACGCTATGAGCGTGAGCAACGTTGTCATCGATAGCAAGGGCACGCTGAGCCCATTCCTCGGACTGATTTACAGACTGGGCGGGATTTTTAACCCATCTAAACATTGCGTCAAACAAGTGAGTCCACCCCACCATGGCCATCGCCCTGGCATACTTCGGATCAAGTTCTAAGGCTTTAAAGATTACCTCCCGAGCTCGGATATTCGCCTCCTTTTCTATACGCATGAAATTTTTATCCGCTTGCATGTAATAGTCAAAGGCTTCATAGTTATCTGTTCCACGGCTTTCCAGGCGCCACGTTTCGCCCCAAGCAATCTTTACCGCCAACTCATTCACCACTTTGCGCATGATCTCATCTTGCACAGCGAAGATGTCTTTGAGCTCACGATCGTATCTTTCCGCCCACAATTGACTTCCCGTGGCAGCCTCAACGAGTTGAGTAGTGACCCGGATCCGGTCTTCGACCCTTTGGACGCTGCCCTCCATCACATACCTCACCCCAAGTTCTCGGCCCACCTGCCGCACATCTACCGCCTTGCCCTTGTGTTTTAACGTCGACCCTCGGGCAATTACGAACATACCGGGGATCTTGTAAAGCTGGTAGATGAGGTTAATTGTAAACCCATCGCTGAAATAATCCTGCTCTGGGTCTCCGCTCAGGTTAATGAATGGTAACACGGCAATGGAGGGCTTATCGGGCAACTCAAGCGCCGGGGTCTCCACTGAGGCTACCTCAACCGGTGACTGGGAAGGAGGCAAGTAAAATCTCCACAATCCCAGTGCAACTGCTACCACAAGGGCTGCAATTGCTCCAGCAAGAATCGCTCTTCGGCCTCGAAACACACCGGCCACTGTCACTCTCGGCTCCATCACTACTCGGTACGCACCCACCGGTTTGGGAATATTCTTCACCGTCTGTTCGCCCAAAAACTCATATCCCAAAGGCAACTTGGTCTCGATTTGATCGAAAGCCGTCTTCGAGACACAGATGCCCCCAGGGTCTGCCAGAGACTCCAGTCTGGCCGCAATGTTCACACCATCTCCATAAATCCGATCTCCTTCTTGGATCACATCTCCAAGGTTGATCCCGATGCGGAACACCATTCTGCGGTTCTCCGGTAACTCTGCGTTTCGGGCATGGAACTCCTTCTGGACAGCTACAGCACACTGGACGGCATCCACCACACTTGCAAATTCAGCCAATAGGTTATCTCCAGGAGAGTCGATCACCCTGCCCCGGTGCTGTTTGATAAGTGCGGCCATAACTTCACGGTAGGTAGCTATAGTCTTTACGGTAGCAGCCTCATCTTCGGCCATGAGGCGACTGTAGCCAACCACATCCGCACTAAAGATAGCGCTGAGCTTACGTTTGAAGTCCTCTGTGGCCATCGGATCACCTCCCCAAAAATAAAAGCCTTCAAAGGGCTATAAAACCCCCTGGAGGCTCTATTTTCGGAACCTTCTGGCAAGATTCTCTCATTGCTCACTTCAGAAGGTTAAGGTTATGTTGTTCAGTTGTGCATGAATTACTGTAAATGAATCACACTCGATTCAGTTAACACCTCATAGCTGATCTTTGTCAAGTGAAATCGCATTCTGGTCTGGGTCACTCGATTGCATGATACTGCTATGATTGCCGAAATTTTTGAGCTCGAAAAACCTTTGATTACCAAACCAAATCTATAAGAATCAACTTGCCGGCGAATATCAGCTATGGCAAGAAGTATTAAGTTTTGAATCCAACAAATTTTAGGCTTATCCATT
>CP070673.1:2848006-2851728 GCA_020351915.1 Deltaproteobacteria bacterium | reverse complement strand
GTATTGCAAGTTCGATCTCCTCCTCTTTGGTAAGGAGCCTATACCTCCTTATTTCCCATAAATACATCTGCAAAGGATCGTAGGCAACTAAAGAGCCATCTCTCTTGCCGGGCACAGGCTGCAGGTCATAGTGGGCCTTTGTGTCGAGATCTTTTATCTTTTCTTGACTACCGGTAACCTTTTTCACGTTCTCTTATTCCCTCTGCTAACACTGAGTGGAGATTTAGGAGGTTCCCGCTGGTATCGAAATTTCTATGCGTCTTGAGAGGAAAATCATGAGCTATTCAGTGGCACTAAATTTCTACCATTCACACTGAGTGATGGGGAATGGATTAACCAGCTTTTTCATCTTGAACAGTAACAATGCGGTAGTTCTTTTTTCCTGCTCTAAGCGAGATGATACTATTCCGAATATCACTGGCACCCACTATTGTCTCAAAGGACAGGACTCTTTTCCCGTTTATATAGGCACCCCCCTGGGATATCAACCTTCTTGCTTCGCCCCTTGTCTTACAAAGACCTGCTTCTCTGAAAAGGATATATGCCTCAATGCCTTTCTCTAAATCAGCACTGGTCAGAGAGTACGTAGGAATTGCCTCAATATCATGAATACCCTTTTGACTAAAGAGCTGTCTGGCAGCGCTTCGGGCCTTATTGGCCTCCTCTTGACCATGGCATATTTTTGTAGCCTCATAAGCCAAAACATCTTTGGCTTTTCGTAAGCTCTCGCCCCCGTGCCGAGAAAGCTTTTCAATCTCCTCCGTGGGAAGAAACGTAAAATAAGCCAGAAACCTCCTCACATCGCTGTCATCTATATTTACCCAGTATTGGTAGTATTCGTAAGGAGATGTCGCCTCACGGTCAAGCCATATAGCCCCTCTCGCTGTCTTGCCCATTTTCGAACCGTCAGCGGTAGTTATGAGGGGAAAGGTCAGGCCGTGGATGATGTTCCCCCCTATCCTTCTCGTCAGGTCAGCACCAGCCAAGATATTCCCCCACTGATCGTTTCCTCCCATCTGCAGCAGGCAATCATAGTTCTGGGAGAGATACCAGAAATCGTATGCTTGAAGGAGCATATAATTGAATTCTAAAAAGCTGAGTCCGGATTCCAACCTCTGACGGTAGCTTTCTGCCGCCAACATCCGGTTTACACTGAAATGTCTACCGATATCCCTCAAAAAGTCTATGTAATTCAAAGGGACCAGCCAGTCAGCGTTATTGAGCATAAGGGCCTTGCCATTGGCGAAATCGATAAACTGAGACAGCTGCCTCTTAATCCCCTCAGCATTGCTGTCGATCTCTTCCCTGGTCATAACAGGTCTCACCTCATCCCTACCACTGGGGTCGCCTACAAGGGCCGTTCCGCCTCCAACCAAAACGAGGGGTCTGTGACCTTGTCTCTGCATGTGTGCGAGAGACATAATCGGAAGCAAACTGCCGACATGGAGGCTTTTTGCCGTGGGATCAAAGCCGATATAACAGGTAATTGGTTTGGTCAGCAACTCCCTGAGCATATTCTCGTCAGTTACCTGTTCAATAAAGCCTCTTTCATCAAAAATATCATATACATTTCTCAACTACAGCCCTCCCATAACAATAGTTAGCTCTCAGCTCCAGTATGATGCTCCCTCTTATCCTTCCGGAAGCTTCAAACGCACTACCTCTCCCTCAGCCCCCAGATGACCGATCGGATTTCCATTCAGCGAGAATTCAATTCCCCCTGCATTTCCTATGCGAATGTCAAAACTATCCTCCGCCGTCCATCTCATCGTTTCCCCCGGCCGGAAAAGATATTCTCTAGATGATTCATTATCGATACTTATGGCAATCCAGGTACGGCTATTCACAGTGGCTGTCAGAACAAATTTTGGCGAAAGCGGCTGTTCATCCCTTACCTCTTCTGGAACTAACGGCTCCTCCTGAGCTGTAGTATCCTCACTAGATTCCAATTCCGTTGGAATTCCCGTCTCATCTTCAGACACCGTTTCTTTCTTGGTAGAAAGTCCTTGTGCTCCTGTATTATCCTGTATCTGGATATCTTCCGTGGTTACGGTATCTCCTGCCTTCTTTTCCGTCATGCTTTGCTTATCCAGGTACTGAAAGGCCTTTCCAGTAACCGAAACCTTCTGTGCCCTAAGATACATTATACCAGCAACAAGGGCTATTGCCAAAAAAGAAACAATGATGATCAGGCGCCATCTTCCAGATTCAGGACGTATTCCCTGAAGCACGTGCGGCTGATATTGCTTAAAGGGACACTTCTTCTGATAAAGGCTGAGCACGAGTTCCTTATCCAGGCCTAGGAACTCAGCGTAGGATCGCAGAAATCCCCTAACAAAGACTTGGGATGGTAACTTGTCCCATTCCTCGTTTTCCAATGCCTCTAGGTTATGCCGCGTGATCCTGGTCGCCTTGACTGCTGCATCCAAGTCGATATGGCGTTCTTCCCTGGATTTTCTTAACAGGCTCCCCAGGTTCATTTCTTCTGGGGTGTCAGGTGTCTGTTCGCTACTGTTAACGTTATTCACCTTAGAATATCACCTTGATAAAAGATTTCTCCCTCAGTTCTTTAATCCACACTGTATATTTTTTTTCTACCTTCTCTTTATACAATTTGGAACGGATAGCATCCCGTACCTCTTCAAAAGGTTTGACCCCTCCTTCTTTCTCCTCTAAAACCTTTATTATCTGGAATCCAGAGGGAGCAGGATTGAGACCAGTATACCCCCCTGGTGAAAGCTTGCTTATCGTATTTCTTAATCCGGTTTCAAGGTTATTGAGCGCTACCCATCCCAGATCTCCTCCTTCTGAAGCAGCAGGCCCTTGGGAATATTTTTTGGCCATCTCGAAAAAATCCCGGCCTTGTCTCAGTCCCTGCAGTATCTCACTCCCCAAGTGTCTTACCCGAGCAATTTCTTCCGCATCATCTGGGTCTCTAATCCTCAAGAAAATCCTCGCCAACCTGACCTCATATACCGCCCTATATGCATCAATGTGGTCTTCGTAGTACCTTCTCACATCCTCTTCGGTTACAACTATCTTTGACTTTACCGCATAATTTATCAACCGGTAACGTTGAATCTCCTTCTTTATCCTCTCCTTATACTCCTCTAGTGTTATACCTTCTGCTTTCAGGCTCTGTATAAGCTCTTCGTGCGTAATATTATTTTCCCTTTTCACCTGCTCGATCGATTGTTCTATGTCTTTTGCTGTCACCTGGATTTCTAATCTCGCTATTTCTTGCTGAGCTATTTTTTCGTTGATCAGCGTATTCAAAACAGATCTGCGTAACTCAAAGTACTTTTCTGCATCTCTTTGTCGTAAATCCCCCGGACTCAGGCCTATTACCCGCTTCATTGAGGTTTTCAGCTCATGGAGGGTAATGATATCGCTGTTAACCGTGGCCACGACCCTGTTCGTAATCTCGGCCTGGAGATAGCCGGTTGGCACTGCAAACACAATCACTGACAGCGCAAGGAGATGAATTGGTTTAGCTGCCCGCATATTCAGCCTTGTTTTTGTCTAATAAGGGGTAATCAACTTTGATGGTATATGTATCCCTCAGTTCTTGAAGCCAAACCCTGTAACGCTGTTCCGTTGCCTCACTGACAAGTCTTTTTTCAATTTCCGCGACCACCTCCAAAAACCCTTTCCTCCCCGCAGGTTCTCTTTTAAGGACTTTAATGATGTGAAAGCCGTATTGGGTCTCAATGATAGTACTT
>CP070673.1:2842492-2847906 GCA_020351915.1 Deltaproteobacteria bacterium | reverse complement strand
ATGCTTCCTTCCATTAAAAATGCCACCAGCCACCCTGCCACTGTTACAACAGGAATCAGGGCGTTTTTCCTGGCGTGCTTGAAGTAGACCGTTCTCTTGTCAGCCCCTTTGGCGCGTGCGGTCAAAATGTATTCCTTTGATATCTCCTCAATCATGCTTGAACGCATCACCCTCATCAGCAGTGCCACGATAACAACAACCTGGGTCATTACCGGCATGAAAAGGTGCTTAAGTGCATCGAGCGTAATGTCCAACCTGCCGTTCAAGACCCCGTCTATTGTATACAAGTATGTATATTGTCTAAATCTGTCAGGATTTTCCCGAATGAACATACCCAAATCGTCACTTATAATACCTGGCGGAAAGATACCAAAATAGCCATAGAAGATCATGAGCATGATAAGGCCAAACAGAAAGGTAGGAAGGGACCATCCGGTGATAGCGAATATTCGGGTAGAATGATCAATAAAGGTGTTACGATGTATGCCCGCCTGCGTTCCCAGCCAGATGCCAAAAATGATGATAAAAGGGGATGTAAAAAGGTTCAGTTCCAGTGTTATGGGAAAATAATGCCAGAATGCATCCCAGACCGGTCTCGCGGCAACCACTGACCACCCCAGGTTGCCTGAAAAGACCTCTTTAATCCAGCGGAAATATTGAAGATAAAATGGATCATCAAGACCGAACTGCTCGACTATAGCCGGAATATCCTTTACCTGCTGCGGTGAGGACACGTATGCGGCAGCCCGCCGTTCCGGGCTGAAGGTCATAAGAATTCCGAATATCAGGATGGATACGCCGAAGAGAACGACAACGAGCAATAAAAGTCTTCTGATAACATATGTGGCCAAGGTTATTTCTGAAATATGGATTGACGCCGGGAAGCAGAGGGCTTCCCGGCGTTACGGATTCTATTATCCTCAGAGACTATTACTTCGACATCCTGTAAAAGAATTCTGTGGCAGGAGCAAACATGGGATTTGGAATAAATCCTTTCACATTATCCCGATATACCCACAGTTCAACCGGCTGAAACAGCGCGATCCCAAGAGCATCTTCATACCATATGTTCTGAAGTTTTTCGTAGGTTTGTTCGCGTCTCTTCGGATCAACATTTTCTATACCCACAGTGAGAAGCTTGTCCACCTCCGGGTTATCATAGCCCATATATTTGCCATACGTACCGTTTGAACTCATATAAGGGTACATGAAGTTATGCGGATCAGGATAGTCCGCCCCCCATCCGATAATAAAAATCGGATACCTGAACTGGCGAATGTTGACCATGTAATCCTTCCATTCCACGTTGCGGATCTCGATACGGAATTTGGGGTTAAGCGACTCGATGTTCTCTTTCAGCATAATGGCGGCTGCTTCGCGCTCTTCCCTGCCCGTATTGTATGTAATTATCATCTTAAAGCCCTTTTCCCAGGCCTTGCCACCCCAGGCCTTTTTCATATACCCCTCGGATTTTTTCAGATCAAACTCATAGATCTGGACATCCTTCTTATAGGGCAGACCATTTACAAGCGGTGTGCTCGGCATGGTGGCCAGATCGTTTAATACGTCCTTTTTAAAGGTTTTTCTGTCATAGGCATGCAAGAAGGCCTTACGTACATTGATGTCGGCAAAAAAATCAGGCGGTATGCCTTCACCGTCAAGCTTGCCACTGCCGATATTCGGATTGCCGGTGGGGTCAATTTTCTGGCAAAACATTGCGCCCGTAACAGCCAGTTGAGGAACCTCATGGACGGTGACCCCTTTCATGGCCTTAACTTCATGCACAAAGGACTTGCCCACATGAACACGATCCGCATCACCGGCTTGCAGCATGAGTTTTCTGGTGCTCCATTCAGGCACATATTTTGCGATAGCGTTTTTGAGCTTGGGCTTGGGTCCCCAGTAACCGTTAAACCGCTCAAACACGAATTGCTTTGCTGTTTCCCAGAGATTCATCTTGTAAGGGCCTGTGCCGTTTGCTATCTTTTGAAGTGGTTCTTTCCCGGTGGGCGGCTTATTGTATTTTGCAGCGTTCTCAATATTTCCGTCCCAGCATCCGTTTGCAATAGCCCATTCTTTGTCAATGATGCAGGAAGAGGAATAGCACAAAATACCCATCAGGGGCGGATAGGGTTTGGGCAGATGGAGAATAACCTTGTCTCCTTTGACATCGATGCTTCTGTCGATCTCTTCGAAAATACCAGGGATGATCTTGTCGCCTTTCCTTGTATTTCCTTTTCCGGTCATGGCCTCCAGCATCATCCACATGGGACCGCCTGCCGGATCGCAGATCATAGCGCGCTTAAAGGAATACGCCACATCCTCGGCAGTCAGTTCTCCACCTTCGTGAAATTTTACCCCTTTTCTGATTGTAAATGTATAGGTCTTGCCATCCGCTGAGATCCCGCCGTTTGCTACGGTTGGAACTTCGGTGGCCAGAACCGGAACAAACTTGCCCGTATGAGGCCCATCAAAAAAGATCAAGGTTTCATAAACGGTCCAAAGCTTGCTCGAGCCCGCAACATCATAACATCTAGCAGGATCCATTGATTCAACCGAGCCGATATCGGCGAGTACAAATGTGTCAGGGTTTTTGACCTCAGCGCCAACTCCTGAGGACCAAAAGACCAGGAGGAGACACCCCAGAAAAATCATAAATTTTCGCATCGCAACCACTCCTTTCTGTTAAAGGTTAACACCATATACCTACCTTTTGGATATAGGAAAGAAGGCCGATACAGTTTCATTAAACCAGTCTATGGGGGAACAGGATTGTGTGTCAAGGAAAAAGACTCGGGGGGGGTCCTATTGACATCCAATGGTAAGTTCCATATACTTCTCCCCACAAAAAGGGGCTTCTTATAAACTTCCATTCCCCCATTGATTCTGCACGAAAATGCATTAATTTAATCTTGGGTCCTTTGGTGGATCTTAGTCATTTCGCGAATAGGGAGGTGTTATTATGGCAAACAGAAGCTTGCTTGATTGGAAAAGGGTTCTTATTGTAGATGACGAGCCTGATGTATTGGAGATATTGGAAGAGTTGCTCCCGATGTGTGATGTCGTAAAAGCAACAAGCTATGATGAAGGAAAAGTGCTTCTAGAAACTCAATATTTTGATATGGTTATCTTGGATATTATGGGGGTCGACGGTTATAAGCTCTTGGAAATTGCTAAAGAGAGAGAAGTGATACCTATCATGTTGACCGCCCATGCCCTGAGTCCCGACAATGTTATCCGATCTTACAAAGAGGGGGCGGCCTCTTATGTTCCCAAAGAGAAAATGGATAAAATCGTTACCTTCTTGAGCGACATACTGGAAGCCAGAGAAAAAGGGAAAAGTTTCTGGTGGCGTTGGCTTGATAGGTTTGCTTCTTATTTTGACAGGAAATTTGGTCCTGATTGGCGAGAGAAGGACAAAGAGTTTTGGGAAAAGTTTCCCTATTGGATGTTTGGAGAGTGAGGCATAAGATACGATCCTAAACCTCTGTTCGGATCTCACCGCAAGTTTACGACCTAAAACGGGACGTCGGTTCTGAAACAACTTATTAGAAAGTACATGGCAAAGAGAAGAGGGGTACGCTACGAATTAATTGCCATTGCCAAGTCGACCAACGTCTCCTCTATGAGGGGGGCTGTACCGGTCTTGAGCAGCAGATGGATGTGATTGGGAAGCAGTGCCCGGGCATAGCAGGCGGTGAATGTCTCTTCGGGGATAGGGCACGGATGCTCAAGGAAATCGTTTTTGTCGGGATTATCCTGAAAACTTTTTCTGCGCTCGATTACTCTGACAATGACGTGATGCAGCGCCCCCCGGCTCGTCTATGCGGGCATTTCGCCGTATACGGAGAATCCACCACAACTGCAGGCAAAGCATAAACTTATGTTTATGCACGCTCTCTTCGCGGTTTCCGTTGATGCGACAACGGTGTTACTGTAATTGATAAGGGCTATGCCTTTCGCCCAACCCGGTATTTCACAGCTTGTAACCGAATTTCCTGAGAAGAGTCCTCCTTTCCTCTATGTCCTTGGGGCTCTCAATATCTGATGGCATTTTTCCATCTATGATACCCATTATACCTCTACCTCCTTCGTTTTCCGCCAGAACCACAGTAGTAGGATTGGCTGTGGCGCAAAATATGCAACAGACTTCGGGCACTCCCCTTATTGCATTGAGGACATTGATGGGAAAGCACTCTTTCATCATGATAATGAATGAATGGCCGGCCCCAATCGCCAGTGCATTCTTTTTTGCAAGATATATGAGTTCATCATCCGTCCCGGCGTATCGCACGAGCCTCTTGTGGGATGCCTCGCAGAACGCGATTCCAAACTTCGCTCCAGGTACACTGTTCACCATGGCCTCATACAAATCTTCAACTGTCTTAACAAAGTGAGACTGACCCAGTATGCAATTGATCTCCTCCTCCTTCTCTATTGGAACTGCCTTGAACTTTAGAGACATGTGTTATCACCTCCTGCTCGTAATCATTTTATCCAAAAGAAGCCACGTTCACGCAAAAAATCAATAAGGGGGCGTCAATTCCCAGACAACTTTTCGCCATATTTCAGAAATCATCCTTAGTATCACTGCCTATAATCTTAGCAAACCACCTCGATTTTCAAAAAGAGAAAATAGCATTATCGAATTTGCTAAGTTGTTTCAGAACCTACGCTTTTCAGGGTCCTGACTACCGTGGGTTCTTGATCCGCCCACTTGATTCCAGCATACGGCCAAGTTTTGGCAAGGAGCTCTCAGCTATTACGAACGTCCAGAGCTAAGTCCGCTACTTTTGCCTCTGCCTCAAGGTAGGCCCGCTCCATAGGAATAGAGGCCCTCATAGCAGTTCCTGCACCCTCGTCACCACTATCTTTGAAATACTTTGGGAGACCGTGCACATCCACAGAGAAAAATGTCGTCAGCGGATATCCTTTTGCTGAATCTAGTTTCTGCTTTATTTACAAGTCAGCGTTTTCAGCGATGGATCCATGCGTGCTTCGCCGTTACCTCTCACACTGCACGCCCTACTTCATAACCATCCCAGACGGCTCCCATGATATTCCTTGGCTCTCTGCAATCTCCTATCGTATACATATGTGCAACTTTGCCTTCTAGCAATTTGCCTAATTCATCATTCGATTTCAAGCCCAGTGCCAGTACCACGGTATCAGCTATTATCGTCTTCCTGCTAGAAGCCCTGTCGACAATGATAACAGCTTCGTTGGTTATCTCTTGCACGTGAGCATTGGTTAGCATACTCACTTTTTGCACAGTAAGTAAGTCCAATAGCATAACTTTATTCATGTGAGGCACAGGAGGGCCACCGTCCATAAGTCTGGGCAACATCTCCACTATGGTTACTTTCTTGCCTTGTTCTGCCAACCATAGGGCTGTTTCGCAGCCAGTTAAGCCT
>CP070673.1:2831797-2842392 GCA_020351915.1 Deltaproteobacteria bacterium | reverse complement strand
TTCCAGTGAAAGTGCGTATAAAATCGGCATCAGGATTTTCTCGACATTTGCCTGCACACTCTTTTTGATATCCATCTTTTCTTCTTCAATCCTCTGCAGAACTTCCCTCAGAGCTACATTTGCTTCCTGGAGTGCCTTACTCTCTACGGTAAGCTGCTTATTCAGTTCAATCAATTCCTGTTCAGCGGAAATCCGCACGGCAGTTTTTCCAATCTGTTCAGCAATTGCATCCAGCAGCAGACGCTCTTCCCTCAAAAAAGGCCCTTCATCTTCCGGCGGCCTTTCTTCAAAATAGAACACTTCAACTTCACCCATGGGCTCATTGTACATGAGAATCCGAGAGGATTGACGCCACTTCGAAGCTTTGAATACCCGGCTTTTATATATTTTTCTATCGAACAAAATCCGCGCACATGTGATCTCCGGATACTGCCAAGACGGAGGCAGGATGTTCACGAGATTCCGCAGGAAATCCTCGATGGAATCGGAATAACGCTCGGCAAGTATTGCCATCGCATACATACAATTCAATTCTTTTATGCGTTCCAGTAGAGCGACTTCTATCTTCGCGGGATCGATTTCCCTCTCATGAGGAAACGGCAAAAGGAACTTCAATTTCTTTTCCGGATATACCAGCGACGAGAGATCGATATGGTTTGAAGAAGTTTTTGGCTTGGCCATGGGCTTATACCTCGGATGTGATTGGGATTTAATAGGCAATAAATGACAATTTTTATGCCTATAAAACATAGGCATAAAGTGAGCATTTAAATTGCATTTATTCATATACTCATATCCGGTATACATCATTGTGTCAATACCAAATTCAATACCGGCTTTATCTTCCAATAGAGAAAAATTTGTTATTGGGATGGGAGGGTCTTATGTCTGTGCTAACACTTGAACCCATATTGAAAGGCCGCCGGAGCCAGCCCCATATGCTCATTGAGGTGCTGCACGATGTGCAAGAGCGCTACGGTTATATTCCTGAGGAAGACATGAGGGTCATTTCCAGGGAACTGGGAGTTCCCGAAATAGAGGTGTATCGAGTTGCAAACTTCTACAAGGCCTTCTCACTTAAGCCGCGTGGCAGAAACATGATCACGATCTGCACGGGCACAGCGTGTCACGTGAGGGGGGCCAAGCTTTTGTCTAATCAGGCTCTGGGACAGCTCGGCATCTCGCCAGGAGACACCACGGAAGATGGCCAGTTCACTCTCGAGCAGGTGAACTGTCTCGGATCCTGTGCCCTGGGGCCTGTAGCTGTACTCAACGGAACGTATTATGACCACATGTCCCCACGCAAGCTCCGCTCACTAATAGATTCAGTGAGTGAAAAAGCAATGGAGGTCACCGACGATGCCAACGGCAAAAAAGGTAAAGAGCGTAAAAGATCTCACGGAATTGCGCAAACGGCTTCGCTGGCGCGCTAAAAGCGTTAAGTCTAAGATTTCCATGTGCGGAGGGACAGGATGTCGTGCCTCCGGAGCTCAGGACGTGATTGATGCGCTCATAAAGGGGCTGAAAAAAAAGAAGCTGGAAAAGAGCGTACAGATTCGCGTTACAGGCTGTCACGGCTTCTGCGAGCAGGGGCCATTAATAATTATTGAACCGGGCAACATTTTCTACTGCGGCCTGAAGCCGGAAGACGCCGATGAGATCATTGCGAAAACCATACTCAAGGGAGAGGTAATTGAACGTTTGCTTTATGTCGATCCTGTAACATCAAAGAAAGTACGAACGGAATCGGAAATTCCTTTCTACCGTGCCCAAGACCGTCAGTTGCTCGCACAAAATATGCAGGTAGATCCATGCGCTATTGAAGACTACATTGCTATCGGTGGATACTCGGCATTTGCAAAAACCCTTACCGAGCTTTCCCCGGAAGAAGTCATCAAGGAGGTCAGGATTTCCGGTTTAAGGGGTCGTGGCGGAGCCGGATTCCCGACAGCCAGCAAGTGGGCCGAGTGCCGATCTGCTCCCGGTGAGGAGAAGTACGTCATCTGCAATGCAGATGAAGGGGATCCCGGCGCTTACATGGACAGGAGCGTTCTTGAAGGCAATCCACACCTGGTTATTGAGGGCATGATGATAGGAGCCTGGGCCATTGGCGCCGAGCAAGGATACATTTACGTTCGTAATGAATACGCCCTCGCGGTAGAGCATGCACGGATAGCAGTGCAGCAGGCCAGAGAATACGGTCTTTTAGGTAACAACATCCTGGGGCTCGGATTTTCTTTTGATATAAACATCGGCCGTGGAGGAGGAGCGTTTGCCTGTGGTGAATCGACTGCCCTTATGGCTTCGCTGGAGGGCAAGGTGGGAGAACCACGCGCCAAAGATGTGCATACTGTCACAGATGGCCTGTGGCACAAGCCCACAACGCTGAATAACGTCGAAACATGGGCAAACGTCCCCTCTATTATATCGAATGGATCGGCATGGTTTGCCGGCAAAGGGACGAAGGGGAGCAAAGGGACCAAGATCTTTGCCCTCACCGGCCAAGTGAAGAACACCGGTCTTGTCGAGGTTGCCATGGGTACTTCGTTGCGCAGCATAGTTTTTGATATCGGTGGGGGCGCTATCAACGGCAGGGCCGTTAAGGCTATCCAAACCGGCGGCCCTTCCGGCGGATGCCTCCCGCTTGACAAGCTTGATCTCCCCGTTGATTTCGATGCGCTTAACGAGGCGGGCTCAATGGTAGGTTCAGGCGGTATCGTGGTGATGGATGAAAAAACTTGTATGGTGGATGTGGCGAAATATTTTCTGGCATTTCTGCTGGATGAGTCGTGTGGGAAGTGCGTGCCCTGCCGGCTTGGCATAGATCGCATGCTGGAGATCGTAACCGATATCACCGAGGGCCGCGGCCGACCAGAGCAGATTGACCTTCTAAAGGAATTAGCAGACACCGTTGCCTCCGCATCCCTCTGCGGGCTGGGAAAAACCGCGCCTAACCCTGTGCTCTCTACACTAAGATATTTCCCCGAGGAATACGAGGCTCATATTAACGAAAAACGCTGCCCTGCCGGTGTGTGCCAGGCACTGATCAAATATGAGATAGACACTGAACAATGCAACGGCTGTGGCGCCTGCCAGCATGATTGTCCTCATGACGCTATTGAAGGCAAGAAAAAGGAAGCGCATGTCATCGACCAACTTGTGTGCCAAAAATGCGGTATTTGTTTAAGCGTGTGTAAATTTGATTCAATAATAGTAACTTAAGCAAAAGGTGTAGAATGCAGCAATATGTGACAATGAAAATTGATGGCGCCACTATTCGGGCTGTAAAGGGCTCAAGCGTGCTGGATGTCGCAGTAGAGTGCGGCATCTGCATTCCTCATCTTTGCCATGTTCCAAATCTTTCAGATATTGGAGCATGCCGTCTTTGCATCGTGGAAAATGTCGTCGACGGCCGATCAAAAATCACCACATCTTGTACGCTGAATGTACAGGAGGGCATGGAGATTCTGAGCAACACAGAAAGGATCAGGAACCTCCGGCGGAATATTGCCGAACTGCTTGTAGCCGAGGCGCCCAATTCACGCGCCATACAGGATATTGCGGTACGTTGCGGTGTTAAGGAAGTCCGCTACCCATTCAGAAACAACGACTGTGTGTTGTGCGGGCGTTGTGTTCGCGTGTGCGAGGAGATTTGGCAGGCCCGCGCTATCGGATTTGTCGGCCGTGGCAAGGATCGCCATGTTGACCTCCCCTTCGGAGTCCGTCCCGATTTCTGCAAGAAATGCGACTCATGTATTGACCTTTGCCCCATGACGATAACACCGTGCGATGGCCCCATGAAGCCAGGGGAGGAGTACCTCTGCGGAAAGTGTGAATCACAGCTTTCGATGGCGTCGGGGGCTATGGAGGACTCCTGTGTGTGGTGTGAATTAGGAAAAGGCTTTGGGTGTGCACGATATGTGTAAAAATCTCCGTTTAACTCTTGTTAGGTCAGAAGCGGTCCGGGAAATACAAAAGATAGGGATTAGGCCTACACTCTTGACAAATCACCTCCTTGCCTGGCACTAAAGAGTTACTGAAACACCAGTCAGTGAATTAAAACAGGGGGCACGCACTAAATTAGAGGCCAGCTGTCAACATTTGATATTGGGCGGAACCAAGAACGGTTTTCCACCACAAATCAACAGCATAAGCGCAGGTTAGTTTCATCATCATTCACCCCTTCAAGGAGGGTGGTTTGCTCTGCTATTGTTCAAAAAAGCTTTTCCGAAAGCTGAACCAACACAGTGTTGGTGCAGCTTTTTCTATGTCTATTCTGTAGAATGACACTGTCCGTTAACCAAGAAGAACAGAAAATGAGCCAAGAGCAGACTTGAGCCATCAGTTGCCCGCCTTGCTCTATGCGCTATGCCCTTTGCGCCATGTTTACCCCGTCCGCCCCGTTGAACCGGGTACCCTCAGGGTGTTCAACTGGGGTGCAATGCGGAGCCTATTGCACTGGGGCCCTCTGCTCCTTTTGCCTTCAGCCTTAAGTCTTATGCCTTTAGCCTATCAGCTTTCAGCTGTGAGCTATGAGCTATCAGCTGCCTCCTTCAGAGGTATAGGTATTACTACCTGATCTTCCCCCGTGTTTTCTACGGATAGAATTCAGTGTTGACTTTCCCGAATTTTTTCAATACATTACACACGGCTGAGAAAGTTTCAAGCGTGACTGGAGGTACTGTTCTACAACCATTTACAGCTCTTCCTGTCCTGCGCCTCTGATCCTCAAGCGAAGCGGTCCTTAAGTCCCGCCTTGCGGGACGCTCCTCGAACAAGGTGCTCACCACCCCACTTATGGCACGAACGTAACAGAAAGGAGGTAAAATACCATGGCACAAAACAATGGTACAAAAACCCTCAAGGTCGTCCTGGTGATCTTTGCCATCGTATCCCTGGTCTACGGGCTCTGTTACCTGTTAATTCCAGACGTGTTGGTAGCGATGTCCGGTGGCAACCCCGTGGATCTCGGTTGGCTCCGGTGGCCCGGAGGTGTCCTCATTACCCTCGGAATCGGCGCCCTGTTGGTTCGCCGTGATCCCGCAAAACAGGGTGTGTTTGTACTAACGATCTCGCTGGGGACGCTACTTACGGGTCTCGGATTACTGTACTCGTGGATAGTGCATGAGTATAGTGGAGCAACCTGGTTCATCGTTCTGCCGGCCGTAATTGTGCTCATTCTCTCCGCCCTGCTCTGGTGGAGTCGACAAAAGGCAAAGGGGATTCTCTAAGCTAGGCAGCACCATGTGAACCTGGGCTCACGTCTTGACATGAGATAGACAAAGAGTCAAACGGAGACTTGATTCGTTCACCGATCTCGGTTTTGAAAAGGCTACCGGGCAAGCAAGGATCTGACCTCTTCAGCATGATCCGTCAAAAAATGAGTGGAAATACCACGCAAATGCGTGGTATAAACGCGCAATATGAATAAACTGAGTGAAATATTGTCGTCGCGTACCCGCGCTGAAATTTTCAGGCTCCTTTTCGGCACTGTCGAAGAAGAGCTTCACCTTCGTGAGATCCAGCGTCGTTCCGGACTGAATGAAAGCACGATCCGGCAGGAATTGCGCAAATTGGTCAGGCTTGATCTGGTGAAAAGACGAAAGGATGGTAACAGGGTCTATTACAAGGCCCACAAATCAAATCCCCTGTATCCGGAACTCCGAAATCTTGTGCTCAAGACAGTAGGTCTCACAGATGTCCTCAGGAGCGCGCTTCAGGACGAGCGGATTCAAGTGGCATTTGTTTTCGGTTCCATTACTGATGGAAAGGAGACCGCCGATAGTGATGTGGATCTCTTTGTCATTGGACAATTGGGCCTGCGTGGCATTTCGGAGTTACTGTCAGGTATATCTGAGAAAATTGGCAGAGAAATCAATCCTCACGTAATGGGTGTAAATGCCTTTCGAAAAAGAATCGAAACAGGTGAGCATTTTATTTCCCGTGTAATCGAATCGCCAAAGCTGTTCATCCTTGGAACTGAAAATGACCTTAATGCAATGGGCGGATAACGGTTGGCTGACCTCTCACAAAACGAGCACTTAAGAAATAGGCAATCTTCTGGCCATTGTCGAACGTGACCTGAAGGATGCAATCGAAGGACGCATCTCGGCTGATTGGCGTTTTGGGATTGCTTATAATGCCGCTCTCAAGCTCTGCACCGTTCTTCTTTATGTTGAAGGTTATAAGGCTGAAAGGACTTTGCAACATTACCGCACTATTCAAGCACTCCCGTTAATTTTGGGCTCAGAAAGAAAGGACGATACCAATTATCTGGACGCATGCCGCTCCAAAAGAAACATCGTTGAGTATGATTATATCGGGGGCGTTACAGAAAACGATGCGAATGAGCTTGTTGACTTTGTGAAAGACCTAAAAGACGAAGTTCGAAGGTGGCTTGAACGAGAGCACCCGGAGCTTGCCTAGAAAAGAGGTGAGGAAGAGTGTTTCTCTGACTGGCCACGTTCATACGTGACAGCTTTACTATAGAAAGAGCCAAAGAGAGACGTGCCCTCAATCATTTTGGTATAAACACTTCTGCTGCTAATCGATTAGCGGTTTCTGATGAGTTGCCAGAGCTAGAGAAATATGGTTAACTTCTTTTGGAACCAACGCCCCTTTCACGGGGATTGTCAAGGAGCTATCAGCAACTTAGCCGTCAGCTGCGAGCTCGCTCGCCTTTCATACTGATCCCTGCTTGTCGTTCCGTGCTTTCCAAGCAGAAAAATGGTCTTGTCTTTTCAGGAGTTTTTCCGTATAAGGGACTATGGGTTGAGACCATACCATTTCGTACCATCAGGCGTGGACCTATCATCCTTAGGCTGGTAACAATGAGCCGTGACATTGTGAGATATCCACTCAGCCTGTGCCGGGCACCGTCTATCCCGTGGAATGTTTCTGTCCATTCAACCGGGGCCGAGCATAGTTCACCGAAGAGTCATCTGTTATGAAGTGATTACTAATCCCCATTTCTCAGTAGAGAGATGGGGTTTTCGTTTTGACCCAACTCTTAGACCCGAGAGAATACCTCAAAGGGGGTGTGCCATGATGATCAAAAGATTTCACGCTGTAGTCATCGTAATCTTAATTTCTCTCCCCGCCTTGTTTTCCCTCGGATTTGAAACTGCAGCCGCCGGGGAGGTGCGCGGTGCAGCTGGACCGGTTGTCCAGGCTCCCAAAATGGTGGTCGGCGATACATGGGTATTTTCCGGTTGGAGCAAGATTCATGAAACGGATACGTATACCTCTAAGATTATAGAAGTTAAGCCGGATGGCAGTTATGTTGTTGAGACGGAGAGCAAGAAAGGAAGGAGAGCTTTTCTGAGATATTTCAACAGCGAGCGTGAACTGGTAAAAGGGATCGATAAAGGCTCAAGAAGAGCAATGCCAGTTGCCGTACCACCGCTGAGGGAAGTCAGCTTCCCCCTGTTCGTTGGCAAGAAATGGTCCAGTGAAAAAACGTACCTGAAATCGAGGGACGGTAAAAATTATCATTATCGCTTCACGTATGTCGTCAAAGATCACGAGACAGTTACCACACCGGCAGGTACCTTTCAGGCCTTTAAGATCCAGAGAAAGCACCACAACCTGGACATAGACAAAACCGGCGTAAGTGAATATTGGTATTCCCCTAAAGCTAAAGTCATAGTAAAGGGCAAACCGCACGAAATGCAGGGAAGGGTGTTGATCGGTTACAGCTTAGCTTCACCGGACACCACCCCGCCCACCATCACCATCACCTCCCCGAGCATGGAGCGGGGCATTACGATGGTCAAAACTGTCAAGCAAGCAGAAATTCGAGGTCTGGTTACCGATGAGAGCGAGGTGAAGTGGTTAAAGATTAATGGCAATCAGGTGAACCTGAATGATACGGGGGAGTTCTCATACCTAGCATCCCTGTCAGAAGGTGCAAACCGCTTTGAGTTCCAGGCTACCGATATACACGGCAATGTGGCGAGGAAAACGGTAACCGTGGAACATGTGTTACCAAAAGCCGTGCTTTCCGCGCCTTTGAAGGCACTAACCTCCCCGTATCAACCTGCCTGCTGGGTCCTTTCGATAGGGATTTCAGACTACGAGAATCAAGGCTTGACTCTGCGCTTTGCGGATCATGATGCTAAGGCTATAGCACATATCTTAAAGGACCAGGAGGGTGACCTCTTCTCAGAGGTCTTTGTGAAAACCCTGATCAATCACCAGTGTACTAGAGCAACGATTATGGAAAGCCTTACCAGCCACCTAGGAAAGGCTGGCCCGGATGATGTCGTTTTCATCTTTGTCGCCGGTCACGGGGTGAGGCACAAACAGACCGGCTCGTACTATTTCCTTACCTACAACGCAGACGTAAACAACCTCATTTATGAAGGGCTCAAATGGTCAGATTTCGAAGAGGCCATTAAGATCATGTCCACTAATGTCAACAAGGTCGTTATGGCATTGGATACCTGTCATGCCGGCTCCATGAAAGCTTATCTGCGGGGCGTACAAGGAGGCGAAGACCTGGCCCTTGTTCTCAAACAGGCAAGTGGGCTTTATATTTTGGCCTCAAGCAAGGCCGGGGAAGAATCCATCGAAAGGGAACACTTCAAGTTTTCCTCAGAAGCAAAAGGGCACGGGGCCTTTACCTATGCCCTGTTAAAAGGGCTATCCGGCGAAGCGAATTTTGACGGGGACACCTACGTCAGCATCCATGAACTCTTCAAGTATGTAGCCAAACTGGTACCTCGCATCACAGAAGGTCACCAGCACCCCTACTCACGGATAGCAGGAACAGATATGCCGATCGCCGCAGTGCAGAAACGGTAGTGGGGCGGAGATGATCGGATGTGGGCGGTATGTCCTCTAGCACGTCTTGACCGAACACTTCCTGCTCCCCCATCTCTCATCGCCGGACACCTTAAGCCTCCGGCGTGGAGAGCGGGGTGCTCACTATGCCTTGTCTTGTGAATGGAATTCCCATGACGGATTTGTGGAACGAGGAAGGTGATGAGCCCTCGATTGGGCACCCGGCCCTCATTGTTGGCTTTCGAACAAGGACCTACCGTGTCTTATGTGTGCATCTTAACAGCACGTGGTCCTGCTTGGACTCTCGGCACTAGGAGCCGATGCTTCCGCGGCCTTACCCGGCTCTACGGTGCAGCAGCAGGAGGAAGGCCCTCCACCGAGGGCCGCTCTGATGACTGCGGCAGCGCATCCCACACCTGCCTGCACGGTTACAGCCTCGGTGGGGCAGTTCCGTACACATGCCCCGCATTCCATGCAGGCGTCCCGATCTGTAATCCGAGCATGCCCGTTACTCATAACCAGCACCTCGTGCGGGCACACCATGGGGCACATGCCACATCCCACGCACTTTTCTTCGTTTAATTCTAAGGTAACCACACCCTTCAGATAAATCAGCTTCCCCATGCTCACAACTCCTTAGGCAACAACCCGGGCTCCCAACCACAGGCATAATCCAACGCCGCCCGCCGCGATCTCCAGAGGAACGGCCCATTTCATCTCCCTTCTTACCCCAGAAAGCGAGGTATAGGTGGAACACCCGGTAAAATTCATGGCCAAATACGCTGCAACCGCCGGGGCAAGAAGAAACCAGGCAAGCATGTCAAGTCTTCCGCTCCAGGTGGCCACATCGCCCGCCAGAAAAACCGTGAGGGTACCCGCGGTGATCAGGCCCATAATGACACCTTTCAGGGAAAACGCTCGGCCCGGCAACCAGGGTAGCAAGAGGGGAGTCAACACTGCCCCTGCCACCAAAGCACCTGCTAAGGCAAGCACGGCATAAAGCCCATACTCCACTGCGTTATCCCAAAAACCCCCGGTACCTCCGAGCCCGCCCAGGAGAAAAAAGACCGGAAGGATAATCACGCCCCATTTCAAGGCACCAACCAGTTCCACCGGGACCAAGGCCAATCGTTCCATGGTGGTAAAGGTTTTACGTCGCATCTCAGGCGTGGCCGAAAGGCCAGCATCCATGAAGGCTGGCAGATCCGTTGCTCTAATAGGTCCATAGATAACCGTGAACCGAGAGCGCGTCTTAACCTGGTGGGCCGCAACCCCTGGACCAGCCAATTGGGGTAAGATCACCTCCCGGTGAGATACCACCTGAGCCAGGCCGCTGCATTCGATACGCCGGACCAACTCATCGGTACCGAAAGTCCCTTTCCCTGCCGAACACCAGACATTAATGCCCTTGGTATCCAGGACGAGGATCCAGGTATCCCGGCCCGGTAGGGCCGCGCGGAGCCTGTCAAAACTCATCTTGTAGTTAGCCGTAACCAAAACGGGGGCGCGGTTATCAGGCCTTCCCAGCGCATAGAGACCGGGTTCTACGGTGAAATGCATACGCCCGACGCCCCAGCGGGCCTTGATACTCCCCCACCGGTCAGCCAGCGTCAGAGTAGAGGGAATTCTGGGAACTGCTCCGACTGGGGTGGGAACCGAACCCCTTACGAAAGGCTGTTTTGGGCTGGGCAAACGAGGTTGATCTTCCTCGCGCTGGGAGCAGCAGGTGGAGTCGAAGGCTACCTCTGTGGCCGATCCACAGCAGGGCTGTGTTGCCTCACAGCTGCCCATTTTCGAGCTGCCCGAAATTG
>CP070673.1:2826271-2831697 GCA_020351915.1 Deltaproteobacteria bacterium | reverse complement strand
TGCCCTCGTTTTCCTACCGGAAAATACCACATTAGGGTCTTCGCTGAGAGGAAGGTATTGGTTCCCTGCTTCAAGCCAAAAGCAAGAGGGGGTGCTAACAGTCAAGCCTGAAGCCTCAGGCAAGAAGGGAGGTGATGCTCACATTTCACCGACAAAGGGCATTGGTAATAGCCAAGGCGTATTTTGAGGGGTTGATTCTTTTGAATATCTAAAAGGGAGGGGAACCATGAATAGTTCAGGAAAAACCTTACAATTTGCAGTTTGCGCAATACTATTTGCCTTGCTTATGGCATTTCCCTTAGCTGCTCACTCGAAAGACAAGATTGTCATTGGCCAGGCAGCTTCTCTCTCGGGTCCGCTTGGCCCGAGTCACGGATTCGTAAGTGCTCCATACTATGATTTTTGGATTAAGGACGTCAATGCCGAAGGTGGTATACACGTAAAGGAGTATGGCAAAAAATTACCCGTAGAAATAAAAGTATTTGATGATAAATCTGATATCGGCACGATGACGAGACTGCTGGAAAAACTGATCTTAGAGGATAAGGTTGACTTTCTGTTACCCCCCTGGGGCACTGCAATGCACTTCGCTGCTGCCCCTGTCGCCAATAAGCACGGGTATATCCTCATCGGCGGTGCCGCTGGCGCTATGAAGCTCAAGGATTTTGGTGCTGACCTACCCTACTACTTTCAGACTTTGAATTTTGCCGAAACCCAGGTGCCAGTTCTAGCTGATATCCTTGAGGAACTCAACGTGGAGCGGGTGGCAGCAATCTGCCATGATGACCTCCATGGTGCTGAAAATCGTGAAGCAGCGGTTCCAGAATTAGCCAATCGGGGGATTGATGTTGTTATGAGTAAGAGCTACCCCATGGGCGTCAAGGATTTATCACCTATGCTGAAGCAAGCCAGGTCGCTTAATGCCGATGCCTTTATTGGGTTTAGCTATCCAGATGAGGTTATGCTTGCCTCCGGCCAGGCGATTGAGCTTGGCATGAATTTCAAGGTCTTCGGATTCACTGTGGGCCCAGCTTTTACGTTTTATAAAGATGCGTTTGGTCCGGCTGCAGAGGGAGTAATCGGTGGTGGCGCCTGGAATGAGAAAAGCTCTCCTGGGGCCAAAGAATTCTCTGAGCATTTCAAAGAAGTCATGGGGCAACCGATGGGTAATTACTGGGGCGCGCTAACCTGGTACTCTGCCATGCAACACTTTAAGCAGGCCGTAGAGAAGGCAGGAACCCTGAACCAGAAAAAGATACGGGATATAATGGCTGCGGAGAAGTTCGATACAGCTCTGGGACCGTTCTGGTACGATAAGAGGCGAATTTTTGTAAATCATCCCGGTAATTGGGGCCAGTGGCAAAAGGGCGTATTTGAGGTCATTGATCCCGGTGAGAAGCGGACGGCACCACCTGTAGTAAAGCCGGCCTGGCCCAAGAAGTAGCGAGTGAGGGAGAAAACACGGCCACAAGGTCATGAGCACATAACGGCGTCTTTTCTGCCATACCCGCTAAAGGCGGCATGAGTTCAAGGGCTTAAGAGCACGAGCCGCATTAAGAAAGGAGGTGAAAATAGAAGAGAAAAAAGCAGGGACGAGGTACGTATTAGAAGGTTTAGAAAGGAGGAATAAAATGAAAAAAAAAGCATTGTTTGGTTTGTTAGCATTGACGGTTGCTGTGGTGTTCTTATGTGGTGTTGGGACCACACCATCACTGGCCAAGGATAAAATCGTTGTTGGTATGGCACGACCTCTCTCAGGCTGGTTGGCTGTGATTGGAGACTCGGCATTCAAACCGATCTATGAGACATGGGTTCCTATGGTCAATGCCGAGGGCGGGATATATGTGAAAGAATACAAGAAAAAATTACCCATCGAGCTAAAGATATATGATGACAAAAGTGATGTGGGCACCATGACGAGGCTGACGGAAAAGTTGATAGTCGAGGACAAGGTTGACTTTCTGTGGCCCGCCTGCGGCACCTCCTTCGTTTTTGCCCAAGCCCCTATAGCCAATAAACATGGGTATATTTTGTTGACAGCCGAGGGTGGCGCCACGCAGATCAAGGACATGCTTCCTAGTCTACCCTATGTGTTCGTCAGCCTGAGTTTTTCCGATTGGTACGAGTTACCGGTCTTTGCTGAACTTCTCGGCGAAGCGGGCGCGAAGACGGCATACATAATGTACATTGGTGACCTCCACGGCATAGAGTATTCCGGTGTGGCGGGTATTGAATTCCCGAAACATGGAGTTGAAATCGTTGGTATTAAGAGTGTTCCGCCTGGAACTAAGGATCTATCGCCCATAATCAAAAAAGCTAAGGCATCTAATGCCGATGTCTTTTGCGCTTTTGGCTATCCCGACATGGTTCTGCCAGCTACCGGTACCTCAATGGCGCTTGGCTATAACCCCAAGGCTTGGATAGGCGGCCCCGGGGCCAATTTCGGGTTTTACCATACCACGTTTGGTCCGGCGGTGGAGGGAGTATGTGGTTTTACTACCTTTGCCTGTAGCCAGTCAAAAGCAGCACAAACACTTTGCGATAAACTCTATAAGGGCAAGCCTGAAGAAATCCAAGATTTCTGGGGGCATCCACTCTATTGGGCTGCGCTGGAATTTTGGAAGGCGGCTATCGAGAAGGCCGGAACCCTCGACCAGAAAGTGATCAGGGATGTCATGGCTACACAGAAGTTCAACACGATGCTGGGACCGACGTGGTTTGAGAACGGGCTGATGGCCAAAGAGTGTCATACCGGTGAGATTGGTCAGTGGCAAAATGGGGTATTTGAAGTCGTCGGCCCCAAGAACAAGGCTACCGCAAAGTTTGTCTACCCCAAACCTGCGTGGCCAGCTCCAAAGCCAAAGAAGTAAGAGAAGTAGAAGTTGAGTTTAGGACTTTAGTAGCGATAATGGTAAGCAGGCTGTCTCAAAGGGTGCAAACATAACAACTCTTGAGGGTGGTTATCCTCTCCGGAGATGTTGCTTAGCGCCTTTTTGACAGCCTGCAGCCGTAATTGATAAAACTGGAAGTCATCATCATGATTGTCACCATCCTGGACGTGGTGATTGCCGGCTTATTACTGGGAGGCATCTATGCCCTGATCGCCGTGGGGCTCAGCCTGCAGTATGGTGTTGCCCGGGTGCTGAACATTTCTCATGGCGAATTCATTATGATCGGGGCGTTTGGCACCTGGATGCTGCATAAAATGGTTGGCATTAACCCCCTCATTACCCTCGCCATGTGCGGTCCTGTTATATTTTTGATAGGTTTTTTCCTTCATAGGACTCTGTTCAGAAGCCTTCTGAATTCGTCAGCATCATTGGATATCTTTGAGGGGAGATCTCTGCTCGCTTCGTTCGGTCTTCTCTTTATCATTCAGAATATAGCCATATTAATATGGGGGGCCGACATAAAGGGGTACTCCTATCTATCTTATGGGATCAGCCTGGGCGGAGCGATATTCGCCGCTAATCGCCTGGTAACCCTTTTATTCGCCGTTGTCATAGGCGCAGTCTTCTATCTCTTTTTAACGTGTACCCGCCTGGGAAAGGCGATTCGGGCAGCTGCTCAGGACCCGGCCACCGCAGGACTCATGGGGGTAAACATCAACCAAGTCCTGGCTTTGTGTTTCGGGTTTGGTGCTATCATGGCCGGTTTTGCCGGCTCGCTTTTAAGCATGTGCTATCCTATTACGGCAACGATGGGTATGGAATATACGATTATTGCTATCATCGTGGTCGTGTTGGGCGGGTTGGGCAGTATCGTGGGCAGTTTTATCGGGGGTTTCATCCTGGGTCTTATCGGCAGCATTGTAACCTATATTGAGCCAAGCTTAGCACTGGTGGCCTACTATGTCATCTTCATAGTTCTGCTCCTGGCCAAGCCGACAGGTATTTTGGGGAAATAAGAAAATGGATATTGCCGAATTAAGGTCCAAGAGGTCCCTCGTATCGGGGGCGATTATTCTCGTCATATTGATCTTGTTAGCTTTTGTACCTCTCTATGCCCCGGGGTATCCCATTGTATTGCTAAGCAGCATCCTCATGTATGTCATCATGACGGTGAGCTGGGTTATTTTTTCCGGGTCTACCGGTTACATCTCCCTTGCGCCGGCCGCGTTTTTCGGGGTAGGCATATATACTTCAGCTATAATAGGCAAGGCATTGCCCTTTCCGATCGTTGTCGGCATTGGCGGTCTGGCCAGTTTCTGCCTTGCCCTCCTCGTCGGCGCCCTGACACTGAGGCTGAGAGGCATCTATTTTGCCATATTCACGTTCGGACTCGTTATGCTCATCGCGCATTTTCTCCTCTTCTGGGAGCTTCATGTAACGGGCACGCGAGGCCGATTTGTGATGGTCATGAGTTACAACACCATCTATCTCTATTTGTCCGGCGTTTTTGTATTACTACTGATCACCGCCTACCTTATCAGAGGATCAAAATATGGCTTGGCCCTGCAAAGTATCGGTCAGAACGAGGACGCTGCGGCCCACACCGGGGTTAACGTTACCATGGTGAAAGTTATCACCTTCGCCATCAGCGCCTTTTTCATGGGGGCGGCTGGGTCCATTATGGCCACAAAATGGACATATATTGACCCATTCATCGCATTTAACCCGTTTTTCTCTTTTATGCCGGTTTTAATGGCCATCTTCGGTGGTATGGGGCAACTGTATGGTCCTGTAATAGGCGCGGCTGTTTTTACCTACCTGGAAGAATTTCTGATAACCCGGTTCGCCGAGTTATATATGCTCATTTTCGGCACCATATTAGTGGTTGCCATCTTATACCTGCCCGATGGACTCGTTGGATTGATACAAAGGCTATGGAAACGAATTTCAGAGAGGAAACATGTCGATACTTGAAGGTAAAGGTGTGACCAAGTATTTTGGGGGGCTCGCCGCCGTATCAAATGTGGACTTTAATGTGGAACAGGGTGAAGCCTTCGGTCTGATTGGTCCCAATGGAGCCGGTAAAACGACGCTGTTTAATTTAATATCGGCCGCTCTTGCTCCCAGATCAGGGACCATACGATTTAAGGGCGAGGACATCACCGGCTTATCACCCTATAAAATCTGTAGGATGGGAGTGGCGAGAACCTTTCAAATAGTCAAAGTTTTCGCCGATATGCCGGTTTTGAACAATGTCGTACTGGGCGCCCATTTTGGGATGTCACCGGGTATGTCATCAAAGGATGCTGTTCGAGAAGCCACCGAGTTATTGGAGTTTGTGGGGCTGTCAGCAGTGAAAGAGATTCCTGCGAAAGACCTGACCCTGGCTAACCAGAAGCGACTTGAAGTGGCCAGGGCGTTGGCAACCAATCCCGAACTATTATTACTTGATGAAATGATGGCGGGGTGAAACCCCGCTGAGTTAGCGCAGGCCATGGAGCTGGTAGCAAGGATTCGGGATAAGGGGATTACCAT
>CP070673.1:2811355-2826171 GCA_020351915.1 Deltaproteobacteria bacterium | reverse complement strand
TTGGAAGTTTTTATATTCCACCGGGGTTTATGTCACGGATTGGTTATTATTCGGCCAGGTCAAAGTATATCTCAAAACGAATATCTCAACATCTAACCCCGATAAACCAGAATACCGAAGCACGAAATTCGAAGCACGAAACAAATCCAAAATAATAATGCTCGAATGTTCAAAACACTAAATTTAGGTCACTTGTGATATCCTTGGTTGTACATTCAGTTTTGGTCATTTGAATTTTGAAAATTGAAAATTTGTTTCGGCCTGCCCTGGCGCGACATTTCCCGAATAGAGCGCGGTCGTTATGGCATTTGGCAACGGTAGTGCATATACTTCTAACCTGCAATCCAGGTCTGGGCCAGGGATTTCGACCTGCCCGCAATGCCTTTGACTTAATGCATGGCAGTAACTGAAAATAAGGTTGCATTGACAATTATCGCTCTAATACCAATTCTAATGCATGGCAGGCGGGTATTCGAATTTCGTGTTTTTTTACTCACATCCTGCGTCGTCGGTTTGCCCGTCCCGGGCCAGTACGGGCCGGGAGGGCGAAGCCTCGCTAGGTAGATGGTATTCCCTGAATCAAGCGCTTATCCGTTTGCACGCTCCAGGGGCATTTTGCTGCCTCAGTGTAGAGTTGAACGTTATATGCAAGCCTGCCTTTTTGTCAAGCATGTCTTCACCGTGATCCACTCTCATAGTCCTTATCTTCGCCCTCCTTATTCCGTCTTATGGAGATAGCATAGCGGAGGCTACTCTCTCATACGAGCTTCATGAGCGTAGGCATTTTTTGAGCAAGACGCATGCCAATTGAACCGAGCATCACCTCTGGAGGATAAATGTTAAATGATTACAGAAGCTTATCTAAAAAATCATTCTGAAATTTGGTAGGAAATTGCCCCATTATAAGAATTCCCTTGCTATTTTGTGGTAAACTTTCGACAGTTGCTGGGAGAAAAGATAGGTAGAAGGGACCGTAGTGCTCAGGAAGACAGGTTTTCTTGGTGGACAGCGTTTTTGAGGTGAGCATCCTTTCCAAGGCAAGGCCGGGGGATTTAAGCGCTTTATGCAAAGGCTTCATCTTCACCATCCCAGGAGCAGAAGTTCTTGAGCACGGTGAGTCCGGGAAGGCCGCTCTTTTCTGGGTGGAACTGGACAGCAATGAGGTTTCTTTTACCAAGCACGCTGGTAAAGGTAATACCATAATCAGTAGTCCCAATGATAGTATCTGTGTTTGTTGGCGCTGGATAGAAGCTGTGAACAAAATAAAATTCGCTTTCCGGGGTGACACCTTTGAAAACTGGATGAATCCTTTTCAGCGCTACCTCGTTCCAGCCCATATGGGGCACCTTGAGAGCCCTGCCATCGCCTGAGTGGAGGGGGATGGAAAAACGTTTTACCGTGCCGGCGAGTAATTGGAGACAGGTGGTTTGATTTTCTTCGCTCTGTTCCAAGATTATCTGTGCTCCTAAACAGATGCCCAAAAAGGGTTTTCCAGATTCATAGAGATCGGAGATCGCCCGGTCAAGCCCCATTTTTTGTAAATCCTGCATGGCCTGTCCCGCAGAACCGACCCCCGGAAAAATAACCCGGTCAGCTCCTTTTATCGTGCTTACATCTGAGGTAATCTGGCACTCAAATCCCAGATGATTAAGGGCCCGAGCAACACTGGCAAGATTTCCAGCCTTATAATCGATAATGGCAATCATAAATCGCTCTTATGAAACAATTGATCTTAATCTCGCTCTAGATCAGGTATTTGTTTGTACGAAAATATCCACAAGATATGTGATAGGTGATATGGGTCTTTAATTTGATGCACAGGCTTTTCCATCCCCATCCCATATCCCTCACCTCACATCATTTTTATTCACGAATTATCGCTTGCAGTATGATGAAAATTACCATTCGGCCAGGCCCGAATCATCTAAAAGCTTTACTCCCACTCTATCGTACTTGGCGGCTTTGAGCTGATATCATAGGTTACCCTGTTAACACCTCTGACCTCATTAATGATCCTGTTTGAGATCCTCACCAGGAGAGAGTGAGGAAGTCTTGCCCAGTCTGCGGTCATGGCGTCGAGACTATTTACCGCCCTGATGACCACGATATGCTCATAGGTCCGCTGATCACCCATGATCCCCACACTTTTCAGGGGAAGAAGGATTGCAAAGGCCTGCCACAATTTTCTGTAATGGTTACTCTTCTTGATTTCTTCCAGAACGATATCATCCGCCTGCCGCAAGATCGATAGCCGCCGTGCGGTCACCTCGCCGATAATTCGTACTGCCAGCCCTGGCCCGGGGAAGGGATGACGGTATATGATATCATCAGGCAGACCAAGCTCTTTGCCCAAAAGCCTGACCTCATCCTTGAAGAGATGTTTCAAAGGCTCAATAAGCTTAAGGCGCATTTTTTTAGGAAGACCACCCACATTATGGTGGGATTTTATGACAGCAGATGGCCCTCCAAAGGAGGACCGCGACTCAATCAGGTCTGGATAGAGGGTGCCCTGTGCCAGGAAATCAGCACCCTTGATCTTTAACGCCTCCTCCTCAAATACCTGGATAAAGGTTTTTCCTATTATCTTCCTCTTTCTTTCAGGATCTGCAATGCCCTTGAGTGGTTCAAGGAACCTTTTTCTGGCGTTTACATGCCTGACATTCATTTTAAATTGGCCCTTGAAGAGGCCTCTAACCCTTTTCCCTTCATCGGTGATCAAAAGGCCGTTATCCACAAAGATGCAGGTTAGTTGTTTTCCAATGGCCCTGCTCAAGAGAACAGCGGTAACAGAGGAGTCCACACCACCGCTCAACCCTAAGACGACCCTCTTGTCGGTAACCTCTTTTCTTATGTCCTCTGTCTCCTTTCCGATAAAGGATTTCATAGTCCATGTCTTTTTGCAGCCACAAATTCTAAAGAGGAAATTGCTCAGCATCTTCCTGCCCTGGGGTGTGTGTGCCACTTCAGGATGAAATTGCAGGCCGCAGAGCTTCTCTTCCGGGTTTTCAACTGCTGCAGCGGCGGTGTTTTCTGTTGAGGCAGTTATCTTGAATCCTGCTGGCAGACGAGAAGCAGAATCACCATGGCTCATCCAGCAAGGGGTTACATTTTTCAGCCCATAAAAAACGCCTGTTGGGTCGAGTATCTTCAATTCAGCGAGGCCATATTCTCTTTTTCGTGCGCTTTCCACCGTACCACCCAGGGTGTGTATCATATGCTGCATGCCGTAACATATACCAAGTATGGGAATATGGAGATTGAAGATTTGATTGTCTACCGTAGGGCTGTTTTTCTCATATATACTGGCCGGTCCACCAGACAGTATTATTCCCTGAGGTGCTAAGGACTTAATCTTGGAAATGCCAATGTTCGGTGGCTCGATCTGGCAGTACACACGCAACTCTCGCACCCTCCTGGCAATGAGCTGGTTGTACTGGGAGCCGAAATCAATGATGAGAATCATTCCCTGCCTCTCCCCTTTTGGAATACCGTTATGCAGAAAGGTTTCTCATACACAAAAAAATGCTTTTGCTCAAGAAAAGATACGTGCTTCTGACAAAATTCTAACATAATAAGGGAACATAAGAGTTCTGGGATTGATCTACACAATCTTATGGGCAGCACCATCAAGAATAGGGCACGGATGAGACCACCACAAGGGGGCAGCAGGCATGGCTAAAAGAGGGGGAAAATCAAGCGGCGATTTTCCGGCTCAATTTCCTGACGAACTGTTCTATTTTTTCTTCGAAAGGCACCTCAAATCCACCGTGGTATACGCTTTGGGTAGCAATCTCTGTGGAAACCATGGCGGCTCTATACTTAAGGGGAAGACCCTTTATTCTCCCTCTGAATTTTTTTCGCTCCCGAACAAACTCAGGAAAATGGAGAAGAAGAGCTTTTCGGTAAGTGGGTTTCTCGAGCCTCTCCGCCTGGGCAAGCAAATAGGCATAAATCGCATCGGTCAATTCATTTATCTCGTGGCTGATCTCATTGCTGATGTCCGTATACAGCTTCCTGTCCCTGGATTGGTGGTGGCGTCTAAAGATCAAATCTGCTTCATCGATAGCTCGTTTTTCCAGAATCTTGAGCACATCCTCAACATACTGCTCCTTGTTTTGCAGGAACTCCTTGTTTTTCATTAACAGCCCCCCAATGATCTCGTAGGAGGAGCAGATCACACCGCACTTGTTTGCCGAGGAATCCTTGAGTATGATAATACCCTGCTGCTGTATCTTTTCCCGGGCACTTGGGGAGATGAACGAGTTAGCAGCCTCTATTATCGCTCTAGTGGTTGGGTTTTGATCTTTAAAGAGCTTTTGCCAGTTGCCGTCATGGATGGTCTCGGGGCGCCCACCACAGGGTATGAAGATATCCGTGTAGTGAGAAAAGATAAAATTCTCGAACTCTCGGTGAAACTCATCAGGTGACACCCACTCTTCGCTGACTCCATCTTTGGTTCGTACGATCTTTTTGAAGAAATCCATCAGGCCTTCTCTCTTCCGCTGCCCGGAATAAAGGATAAAGCCATTCTCATTCAGATAATGTGGGGGAAAGGCAGCTATATCAGCTTTATGAATAAGCCTGCTCAGCTCTCCCTTATCGATACCCTCAGGATCGTAAATGACACCGGAGGCATCGGTAATGGAGGTAATCTTTACTTTGGGGCAATTGGCCACCAGTAAATTGATCTCATTACCAGCAACATCGCCGTTCGTTCCGCCGGTAAGTTTAACACTGAAGAGTTCACGGTGGGAGTCAATACCCAGTTCTTTGAGTGCCACTTCAACAAATTTCAGCACACCTAAGGATGTCACACCATATTCCTTGTGGTTGATTCCGATCTTTTTGCTGGAAATGATGCCACCTCCTAAGATGTATTCCCGTTCCCTGGCACGTTCCGCAATCTGTTCGATCATGGAGTCATGCATGTTTTCATCAGGTCCCAGCTCAATAGGCTCATCTTGTCCGTAATAATCTACCACAGTGGGGTCCACCGGGTTCCCGTTGCGGGTGACAGCGATATCCAGAAATGCGTCTATGATTGCCCTCTGAAGATCATAGAGCCGGTTGGTTACCGCGTCCTGTCCTTTCAAATCAAAGGCCCGCATGACGACCGCCAGCTTAGATCCCCCTTGGTATATATCTTTGTTTTTCAAGTGCTGAGTGTGGGCAAGCACCATTGCTTCTTTGAAAATCGTATTCATGGCAGACTCAAAATCATCCTTGTTCCTCGTGATGATGGTTCGAAACCCTCCCCGAGCAATGTCTGAGAATCCAAAATGATAACCAGATCCTTGGCGGTGGTAGAAGAACGTGATCCTAAAAGGCAGGTCAAGAGGCAGATTGGCCCTTATTTCCTGAGGCAAATGCTCCATATAATGGGGGTCCAGCCGGAAGGAAAGCGCTCTCTTATAGGTAACAAAAAAGTTCGTTTTGAGTGTATACCGGACAAAAAGCAGAGCGACCCTGAACATGATCCTTCTGGTTTCATCCAGTACCGCGTGGCCAGTGTTGTATTCGTCAATCAAAGACTGTATTCTCTGATTTTCTTTCTCCAACGTCTGTGTCTGCATACGTTTTTCAGGATCGGGATCAAATTTTCCTTTGAACAGGTGGAGTATCTCCTGTGTGAGCTGAAGATGGCTAAAAAAGGCATCTTGGGTTTCGTGCCAATCAAACCTATGGGGAGAACTGTGGGCCATATTGGTGTGAACAAATGTATTAATGGCACTTAAAAGGCTTCCTTCTGGCCCTGTCACAATGTCGCTGGTTACCAGTTCTTGGTAAGTCCTGTCCTGAGTATTAATCACCTGAGTATTATGCAGTTCCGCTTCTAATGACGAGAAGACGGGCATGTCTTTATCGATGGCTTCCCCTGCCCTTGTGGTGATGTAGGCCGTCAAAATAGTCACCCGCTGTTCGCCATCATCTATTTCCAAGATGTAGTTTCTTCGGGTAGCGATATTGAGCCGGTAAAACACCTCAATGAGCTGCCCTATGTATCCCTCAAGCAGGGGATTGATAACTGAGAAAATAAGCCTCGACTCCTCTTTGCCCAATTCATCGACGGTGGGCTCAATGTCCAAGAAGGCACCTCCCTGACGAATTGCCGACTGGTACAGCCACATTGCCCTGGCCACTCTGATGGCAGGGGAAAGCAGCACGTAGTCCCGGTTGTTTTTGAGGAAGCTGCTGAGAATAGCATCATACTCCTTAAAATCGAAACCGGGGTAGTGCTCTCGAAGGTTTTTTCTGATAACGCTCTTGCCCCGAAAAACGTCTGGATATTCTTGGTCTTCTTTACCGGTCCGGAAGTGGAACTTCATTAGCTCTAGCTCTTCCTCGTATCCCGGAAGGGGCGTATTGGAGTGGAGCATCTCAGCGTAGATGAGTTCCTTGCCTTTCTGTGTGCTCAGGGTCCTGAAAAGCGTGCCTGGCCTGTTTAGGGTGGCGATAATGAATTTTTCATCGGTATCCCTGAGAACAAGCTGGTGATTCTCCCCGAGGGTGTGCAGGGTCATGCAAAGGTTAAGGAGGGCATCCTTTTCGGGGCCAAAGGTGATGAAGAAATAGGGATGGACGCTCTTTTGAAGCCACTTCAAATTAGCCTTGGCATGCCTCTTGTTCTCTCCCATTTTTCTGGGAAGTTGATTGATAATCTTCTCCGGTTTAACATACATTGAGCGTCTCCTCTTTAGATTATTGAGTTTTTGCTCATGCTTACTATATACCTGGGCACCAGGTATCTTACTTTTGAATCAAATATATTCGAATTGTTTTAAGATGTCCAGGAAGAATTGCTATTTTTGCACTTTTTTGTCAAATTTGTATGAATTGTTCATCATTTCCAGAACTTTTTCCCTTGATCTTTCCATCAGTTTGTTAAAAAAATCGTCTTTTTTGCACTTTTTTGTCAAATTTGTATGAATTCTATCACCTCTTGAACCACATTCCCTGGTAGGCATCTATCCAACCATTCATTGACATTACCTTGTTTTTCATCTACTTTTTCTATGATGCCTGCCTTACTGAGCGGTTATACAGAGGCTTATTATCAGAGGGAGCGCTTTGGTGATTCCCTTGTTTCTGCGACAAAAGCCCTGGCGATATGATTGATAAATCAGCTCGCAAGCACAAGGTAGATCAACGCTGGCAAAGATATGAAGAAAATTATTGATACCTATATCTTTAAGGAGATGATTCCGAATTTCGTGACCAGCCTCGTTGTGTTTACCTTTCTTGTGCTCGCCGGGAGGATATTAAGGCTGACCGAATGGATGGTCAACCATGGAATATCCCTGGTGCAGGTTCTGCTCATAACCTTGTATACGCTCCCCTATGTTCTCTTTTTCACCTTACCAATGGCAAGCCTTTTGGCTTCCCTAATCGCCTTCTCTAGGCTCAATGAAGACAACGAGATAATTGCCTTGAGATCATCCGGAATCAGCCTGTATCAGCTCTTTCCCCCGGTTATCACCTTTTCGATTATCTGCTATTTGCTGGCCTCCTTTATGGCCATCTATCTCCTTCCAAAAGGGAACCATTCCATGGCAAGACTCCTCTTCGAGGTGGCCCAGTCGAACACCAGTATTGGAATCAAGCAAGGTGTATTCAACGACAGCATCCCCAACATAGTGCTCTATGCCAATCAGATCTCGGCTCAGGACCAGACCATGGAAGGGGTGTTTATATTGGATGAGAGGGATCCAGAGCTTTCCAATACCATTATTGCACGAAATGGAAGGATCAGTTCAGATCCACAGCAGATGTCCATTAGCCTTCATCTCGAGGGTGGATCGATCTTTATGGTCAGTAAGGACTTAGATGCATCCAAGGTGCTGCGATTTAAGTCATATGATCTGAATATAGAATTGTCTGAGATCATGAAAAGATTCTCCTCACGGATGAAGGGTGAAAAGGAGATGTCCCTATCTGAGCTCAGGCGTCACCTCAAAGAAGCGGAAAGAGGGAGTTACCGGCACAATAATTTGTCCATAGAATTCCATAGGAAGTTCTCGATTCCTTTTTCTTGCTTGCTCTTGGGTCTTCTTGGGCTCCCCCTCGGTTTAATAGTGAAGGCAAGGGCACGGTCATGGGGGATTGCCCTGAGTGTTGCTATCTTTACGGGCTACTACATTTTGCTCTCGTCGGCAGACAGCCTCGCGGAGACAGGCACTATAAAACCAGCTCTGGCTATGTGGATACCGGATATGGTCTTGGGGGTAACTGCCGTTACCCTGATTTGGCGGGCAGTACGGAATTCATAACTACGCTGGCGGGCTTTACCAGGCCTCTTACCCTCATTCCCCCAATAGCGTAGGTCAGTCCTCTATCAAGATGTATCGATAAACGCTACTAGGTTCGGGTGCTCTCACCATGCTCATGATTCGTTTGAGTTCCTGAGTAATCCCATCGATAATGTCCCTGACCCCTTGTCTGCCTGCCGCTGCCAACCCAAAGAGAATCGGTCTGCCGAGGGCTATGAGCGAGGCCCCAAACGCCAGGCCTTTGAGCACATCACTTCCTCGACGGAACCCACCATCTACCATGACGACTGTCCTTCCTGTTACAGTTGCGAGGATTTCATCCATTACCTGAAGTGGATGGGGCAGATAATCAAGAGTATGGGCTCCGTGATTGGAAACGACGATGCCATCGGCACCTGCATCCACGGATTTCATGGCATCCACTCGACTCAAAACCCCCTTAAAGATCAGAGGAAGGGAGACCTTTTTGCGGATTTCCTCGAGCTCCTTGAGTGAAAGCGGCGCGCAACCTGTAGCCCTTATTTGATCTCTGATCTTGGTGCCCTGTCCAGAGTCGATTTCAATGCCAACCCATCGAACTCCAGCTTCCTGAATTTCCTCAATGCTGCGGAACATTTTCTTGCGATCTTCGAAGGGCTTTACGTTGGCTGCCACAGGGACCCCTGTTTCAGTAATCTCCTTAAGGTTCTGAGGGATGGGGGTACCGGTCCACATTAAGCTCCCGGCCTCTCTCAGACCCAACGCCACCTGTATGAGGCCATTGTCGGCAATGGCAGGAATGGGGGATGTCATGGCTGACATGATGACCGGGGTGGCGAGTTCAACTCCGAGAACATGACAACCTGTGTTCGCCTCCACAGCATCAATACAATGCTGGCTGAATGTATAGCGATCCAGAACACGGCGGTCATGATCAAGGATGAATTCGGTTTCTACTCCATCCAGTAATACCCCGATATCCTTTTGCCTGAGCAGGTCCTCGCCTTTTTCATAGAGATCTGTCAAGTCCATAGGAATCTCCTCTCTTTTTATTATTTGTGAGGCCCATACTTCTTGTTGCCAGAAGAGAAGGTGATTTCCTCTCCTGATGGGCTAGAAAATGACGCGCAAAACGTCATCAATATTTCGTACAGCATGAAGGATGCCGGAGGCTGAAGCAGGTTTGAGATGCCTGACATCAAGGGTAGACAAGTACTCCTCCAAGCCATCAAAGGCTCCCTTTATGTCGAGATCGGTGTCCATTTTCTCAACAAAAATACGTTTCGTTTTTTCAATAGCTTTGCGATCCGTATCCGGAGCCCCATCTGCTCGCCTTTGGATGGTGCTCAGCATTTCCTTAAGTTTTCTCAGTTTTTCGACTGCTCGGTCCATGCTCTTAGGCGAATAATTGAGCCTTTTCCGGTAGTGACCATAAATAAGAAAAAACCTTATCTCACCTATGTCGTATCCTTGCTTACGGGGAGTGTCTATATAGTAGACGTTTCCTTTGCTCTTCGACATTTTTTGGTGATTTACGTAAAGATGCTGGCAGTGGAGCCAAAATCCGGCCATGGGATAGGGCCGTATGGATTCGAGGATTGCACGGGAATAGTCATGGTGGCGGTAAAGGTTGTCCACACCGCCACAGTAAATGGAGAGCGTCTCATTGAAGTATTGTATGATCATAGACGGATCCTGGATGTTCCAAGCCGGCCTGCCTCTTCCGATCTTTGTGTCCCAGCAAACTTCCTCCCTTTCGTCGGATCCATGCCAGAGGATAAAATCTCCCCGGTTCCACCTCAATCCCCGGTACGTATCTTTATGAAATCGCCTCTTTTTAGATGGCCATTGCGTAATATCAAGACCAAAGAGCTCTCCAAACCCAGGATATCGTAACGGGTCAAAGTAGACATTGCCTCTATACCAGTATGCAACCCCAAGCTCTAGGAGACGTTCTATAATGTCTGCGGCATAATCCACCGACTCAGATGCCCTGGGCAGGAAATCCGGAATCCTCATTCTCAGAAGATCCATTTCGTGGATAAAGGCTTCAATATTTTTCTCAGTAAGGGCTGCAACGCTCATCTTTCTCTTTGCAGCCTCCTGGAGCGCTTTGTCCTCAATGTCAGTGAAATTCATACCTCTCTTGACAGTATGGCCTGAATATTCCAGATACCGAACGAGGATGTCTTCAAACAGGAAGGTTCGGAAGTTTCCGATGTGAGACCTTTGATAAACGGACGGACCGCAGGTAAATATGCCTACCTCGTCTTTATTTACGGGTCGAAATGTTTCAATACGTTTTCCTAATGAGTTAAAGAGTTTCAGCAAGCCCTGCCCTCGCTATTCCAAGAAACTTCACATCTTACTATCCTTATACAAAGAAACAGAAACAAGATCAATAAGGCTTAGTGCTTCGATTCGCAAATACACTGGCCTATTTTGCCGACTTATTTCAGAAATGTTGTTCACTCCATTCGGCCCGAGCCTTTCGGCAGTGAGCCTCTCGGTCATGAGCTCGAGGCCGAATGGCTCAAGGCCGATCTGCTCATGGCCGAGGGCAGCACTAAGTCCTGAGTGAATAAGTTCGTCATCGAACTTATGAATCGAAGGACCTAGCGAAACCATGACGAGCATCATGAGAGGCTGTAAGATAAGGTGGGAGGGTAGGCCGGTGCCAGATCTAAGGCCCCCTCCAGTCCCGACTTGTTGGGATTCACAAAGATTTGTTGGCAAAAACAGTTATAATGACCGCTCAAGGGGATTTCCGTTTGGGCAACAGCCCGTCCTAATCAGACATATAGATAGTACGGTAGGAGAGCGGTGGGGCTTCCACGTTCCCGGAAAGCGGCACAAGGCGCTGGTCGCTCACGGTCAACCACTGGTAATCAGGCCGGAGATCCCGCAGTTTTCCGTCCTCAGGCGGCTTTGAAAAGGGAGTATTGCGGTAGATCACCTGAAGAATTGCTACACCGTAATCATCGCGGATGTCTACCAGATACCGTTTCACAAAGGTGTCAAAATGAATCCGGTTTTCATTCAAAAGCCTGGATATTTCTGCATGAGGCAGAGAGATCAGTACGAATTTGCTCACCCCCCGTTCGCTGATACGCGTGAGGGTGCGATCCTCTGCGCTGGCAACGTAGACCGTGGAGATGAAATCCATCTTTTTGAGGAACTGGGCTGCCACTACTGCTGCGGTGCGACGACCGCCGATAGAGTAGTGAAATCCGTAATTCTCAAAGAGCTTGCTGTGCAGGCTTTGGGCGTACTTTTCGCCATATTCGTAAAGCTCCTTAGGGATGTAGCGGAACTCTCGGGCCATTGCCTCAGTTGCATCATCAATGGGCCAGTCGATCTTCACGCGAAAGTGGGTCATGGCATATCGGTTTTTTCTCTTGATTGTCGGATCCTTCTGAACGAGAAGGGCATAGTCGACTGGCAGCAGGTCAAGAACGAGAGGTTCAAAGCCAAGGTTATCGAAGTAGCGCAAATTCTTGGTGTATCGTTTGTGGAGTTGGATATTGGCCAACTCTGCTATGCTCTCCTTAGTGACCTTGTTGGTGTCGAAGAAGCGAATATATTTTTTGTACGTGCTGGGGATGGTCCCTTCGCAAAACAACACGAGAAAGTGGTTGTGGAGGATGTTCTCTGTCTCCAAAACACGGGCCCGCGGCTTCAACTCCCGTTTGGTAACAAAGGGATATGGTTCAGCGTTCACACGGAAGTTTTCGTATGACTCGACAAGGGCATGCTTAACGAGGTAGGTGTCCATCTGATCCCGCAGCAGCTCATAAACCGAGCGGCGGACTCGATCTACCAAGCTTAACTGATACCGATAGGGCCACGTAGTCATCATCCTCATTCTCCCCTGGTAACTAAGGCCACCGGCGCGCTCAGGTTATTCTCTCGAATCAGGTGCCGGCCTCTTGAATATATATCTTCCCGATCAATCCGGCATATCTCAGTGTTGATTGTCTTGGATAGATTCCAGTGCCCCATTCCTAAAGAATTATGCAGTGTCAAAACCTGCTGCATCTCGATGAGCCTGTTTCCCAATAAATTATATAATAATATCAGCATATTAAACTGTCAATAGATTTAATTGTGGCTGTCACTTTTTTCGATCCCTACCTCCCCGATGAGCTATCAGTAGTACGTGGACCAGTTGGATTCACTGACGGGCAATACCCCGTTGAAATCTCCATAGTCAGCAAAAATGCCGTGAGATCATAAGAGCATAATATTATTTTCTCGGCACTTTGTGATCATGTCGTCGGGCCAGATACCGGTTTGGATTTCGCCGATGTGAGCCTTTCGAAGGTACAGCATACACAGCCGGGACTGTCCAATGCCACCTCCAATGGACAGGGGTAGTTCGCCGTTGAGCAGACGCCTGTGGAACAGGAGATTCTTCCTTTTCATCTCACCCTTGATTTCCAGTTGTCTCAAAAGCGTGTCGGCGTCTACCCGGATTCCCATTGAAGAGAGCTCATAGGCAGTGTCTAACGCCGGGTAGTAAACGAGAATGTCTCCATTGAGTCCTCTAAACCCACCATCAAGGGGCGTGGACCAGTCATCATAGTCCGGGGCTCGACCATCATGGGGCCTGCCGTTTTTCAGGTCGCTGCCAATGCCGATGATAAAAACGGCACCATGTTCCTGGCAAACAGCTGTTTCCCTCTCTCTGGGCGTTAGGTCAGGATATTGTTCTTCCAGTTCTTCACTGTGTACAAAAGCAATCTCTTGCGGAAGAATTGGATGGATGCCGCTGTAGTGATGGCAAATATATTTCTCTGTCCTCTTGATGACATCGTATATCTTTCGGACTATGTCTTTTAGGAATTCCAGGTTCCGCTCCTCTGGTGATATTACCCTTTCCCAATCCCATTGATCCACGTATAGTGAGTGCAGGTTGTCTAGCTCTTCATCCGGACGAATAGCATTCATGTCAGTATACAGGCCTTCACCGTGCTTAAAGCCATAATCGGCCAGCATCATCCGCTTCCACTTGGCAAGGGACTGTACTATCTCTGCACCCATACCGTCCAAAGCCTTTATTCTGAAGGAAACGGGTTTTTCGGTCCCATTAAGGTCATCATTTATCCCCGTGCCGGCTTTAACAAATAGGGGTGCTGTCACCCGCATGAGGTTCAGCTCAAATGATAGATTGGTCTGAAAGAATTCCTTGATGAGACGGATAGCCTTTTCTGTTTCTTTCAGATCCAGGAGTGGTTGGTACTGGTTAGGGATAATCACGTTTTTCTTCACTATCTTTCTCCTTTCTTTTTGAGGTGCACGCCATAGCAGTTGACTCTGATGGTTATTTCCTTATTCAACGTGCCGCGGTAGCGCGATGAATAGCTGACTGACCCTATGGCCATCCGAGCAAAATTGGGAGGGGCCTTGAAATTAGGAACCAATAGAAAGCTCCAAACCTGACGGGAAATCCAAGATGATCTGGATTGAGGGTCCGGAAAGACATGTTCACCATGAAAGATTTCTCTGTCAAGGAGAGATCACTCTTATAGGGAAATTTTTCTACAACCTCATTAACTCCGTAGCGGGCCAGTTCATCGACTGAGAGCCAGCGTGCCCCCTGTTTGAAGAAGGTCCGAGCATGGAGAATGTCATCGGAGAGGGGTTTTTGGGTTCTAGAGTAGAGTGTCTTCCAAAGGAGTCTTCCATCGGTGACACGTATGACATAAACAACAAAGGCTGCGGATGCCGGACTGCTGGATGCCCGGGCAGTACCAACTCTCTCTCTGTATCTCCATACCGTTCCCGCAATGACATGGTGGGCTTTCAATTTCTCACCAAGCCTTGTTGCAAGAGAACGGGGGGTATCGATGGTTTGATCCCTGGTGAGCCCTTCAGAAGCCCTATAAACCTTATCAAGGGGTATCACCCGCTCACCCAAACGCTGTTCAAGGGCTTCCTGCATGTAGCGGGTTAAGGTTGTGTCTGCCCCACTTCTGACATCCTGGGTATTGAAACAGAGCTGAGAAACAGCACAGTCCAACGTAGCATTGATGGCCTCATCTATCCTTGAGTCATGAATTCCTGTTAGGAAGGGCATCACAGCAATACTCTCCCTTCCGGTTTCTGGGAGCACGGGTTGATCATAAGTAGTGACAGGAGGAGGCGCGCACCCGTTAATCAGCATAGTCAAAAGAGAACCGGCAACAATCATCCAAAAACTCATTTGCTTCATCATGAGATCCCTCCTTTCTTGTTTCATACTATCAATTCCTTCACAGAATTCCATGTTTTTTTGAAACAAAATCGCTTGTCGTCAACCGGGCTCACTCATTTTTACATCTCAGATCCGTATATCTGGATAGTCCTCACCGCGGAAGACTCTTAGGCAGATGATAGTAATGTCCACCCAATTCTTGTCATGCGCTGAAGGTAATCCTTTCCCAGCCGAGCGTCAAGGGGCAAACAGTGCGTGCTCGGAAATCACAAACGGTATCGGAATTTGCGATGGAGAGGGGATTTGTTGAAGGAGGCTTTGCATGGGCGAGGGAGTTATTCGCTTGGTATCGTTCAAAAGTGTCGGCATGAACC
>CP070673.1:2805544-2811255 GCA_020351915.1 Deltaproteobacteria bacterium | reverse complement strand
TAGTGGGCATTATCGAGGTAACGATCAAGCTGTTTTACGACCGTAAGAATCGTTGTTGGATAATACGGGTCTACTCAGTTGATAGTCCGTCATTAGAACTGTGGAATTGCTTCCAACAAATAGCTCAACACTTGCTAACGTGAGCTGGGACAAACCTTTCCTTTCGACATCTTCCGGTATCAAAGCGTTTCTTTTGCCCCAATCACCTCTTCACCTAGCGCTAAGGGGTATCTGGACTTGACACATAACCCTATTCCCCCTATTCTGCACTCGTCGATAAGTACCTTTTCACCAATTGAGACGAGATAGCCTCATGTACCAAGCACAACTCCGCTGGAAGCCCATAGCCATTCTCCTAGTGCTTGCCATGGTTTGGGGAGCTAACATGGCCATCATCAAGATCGGGGCCCGCGAGTTGGCTCCCCTGTTTATGGCAGGCCTCCGCTCCCTGGTGGCAAGCGTGTGTCTGTATGCCTGGATGAAGGCCAAAGGCATAACCATCTTCCCCTCTAAAAGCGTTCTTGGGCACGGAATCGTAATCGGGCTTCTCTTCGGTTCTGAGTTCGGCCTCATTTATGTGGCGCTTGGATACACGCTGGCCTCACGAACCTACGTCCTCCTGTACACCGCCCCCTTCTTCGTAGCCCTGGGAGCCCATTTTTTCCTGAAAGGAGACCGCCTCAATCCCTGGAAGGCAGCAGGTCTCATCCTCGCCTTTGCCGGCGTGGCGGCCCTGTTCATGAGAGAGCTGGGCTCTTTTTCCCTCACCGCTTTGCCCGGTGATCTCATGGCGCTGGCTGCTGGCCTAATGTGGGGCTCCACAACCGTCTACCTCAAGAAATACTTGTCCTATCGGACCATGCCCCTTCAGACGCTTTTCTACCAGGTCTGCTTTTCAGCACCCCCGTTGTTTCTTATGAGTATCCTCCTGGAACACCCCATTGTGTCAGGCTTTTCCTTGGCTGCTGGTTTGTCGGTGTTCTACCAGTGTATCATCATTGCCTTCCTCAGCTATCTCGTCTGGTTCGAACTGATCCACCGCTACCCTGTCAGTCTTCTGCACGGCTTTTCCTTTTTCACTCCGGTCTTCGGTGTGTTCCTCAGCGGGGCCCTGATCCTCGGTGAGGTAATCAGCTCGAGGCTCATTGTTGCCCTGACCTTAGTGAGCGTGGGTATGGTGTTCGTCAACCGCCGTCCCAGGGCAAAATCGGCCGCGGAAGGTTTTAGTATAGGGGGACATCCCTTAGAAACTAAGTTGACGAAGTAAGCCGGGACAAGGGGGGTGGGACATTCGTGCAGAGCGTGCTTAACGCGAAATTGGGGACAGAACTCAGGCCAAACCGTAATCTATTGACAGCCACCCTGAAAACCGGTTCCAATAAACCAATGCACTTGGGAATTCTGTAAAAGCCAAAAAACATTGGACTACACAGAAATCCTTCTACTTATCTGCGGTCTTCCTTTCCTACTATTAGCTTGACATGTATGCACGATTTGTGCATACTCATGCATATGAGAACAACTCTGAACATAGATGAAAATATCATAAACAAGGCCTCAGAACTGACGGGTATCAAGGGAAAAACTATCCTAGTCAGATTGGGTCTACAGGCCCTCATTGCTCAGGAAAGCAGTAAAAGGCTCGCCAAATTGGGAGGGACAGAAAAATCCCTTCGCCCTATTCCCAGAAGAAGGTCTACCGATAAATAGCCATGGTCCTTGTTGATACTTCGATTTGGGTATCCCATTTGAGGAAGGGAAACCCTCACCTTGAAACACTCTTGATGGATGGGGAGGTCATTTGTCATCCTTTCATAATTGGCGAGCTGGCGTGTGGGCATATCAAAAACAGGAAAGAAATCCTCTCGTTGCTTCAAGCCCTTCCCATGGCCGAGACAGCAGAGCATCAAGAGGTTCTGCACTTTCTTGAACATAATCTATTAATGGGCAAAGGCCTTGGTTATATCGATGTACACCTTCTTGCGTCTGCTTTGTTAACGGAGATCCCATTGTGGACATCTGATAGAAAACTCAAAGCAGCTTCCTCTGAACTGAACGCCTCCTATAGGTGAACTTGTGAGTCCGGGCTCAAATCTTTACTTTTGAATTTTCGGGATTAAGCCTTTATCCCTGACACAATCACCTCCTTGCCAAAGAACTCAGGCCAAACCACAATCTATTGACACACAGGCCGAAAACTGATTCTAATAGACCAGCGAAACCAGCGCACCGTGGAATTCTGCAAAAGCCAAAATATATGGGGCTATACAGAATTTCTCCTTTATAGCATATCGAAGCAGCTTCCCCTGAGAAAATGAGACCTTGACAATTCTCTGTGTTTCATGAAAATTAATTGGTCAGTACGCCAAGGTGATTTGCAGAATATTTTCTGATCTCTAACCTGCTCAACTGAGAAAAGACCTATGGATTAAAACTCAGAGCCAAGCCCTCATTGAGATTGATTATTTTGTCCTGGTGAGGGTCAATGGAGGAAGTCCTAATGGAGAGAAACCCAGCATACGAAGAACTAGAACAAAGGGTTAAGGACTTAGAAAAGGAAGGCATTGAGCGCAAGCGTGCTGAAGAGGCACTGCGGGAAAGTGAAGAACGGTATCGAAGTTTTGTTGAGAACGCACGGGATGTTATCTATACCATCTCCGAAGATGCCACGATTAGCTCCCTAAACCCTGCATTTGAATCGATCACCGGTTGGTCACGCACAGAGTGGATTGGCAAACCCTTACAATCCATTGTCCATCCCGATGATTGGCCCAAAGAATTGGAGTTATTGGAGAGCATGTTACGGGGGGAAACGCCTCCCACGCATGAAGTACGTGTACGCTCGAAGTCTGGTGAGTATTTGATAGCAGAATCAAGGATAACACCTCAATTTCAGGAGGGAAAATTTGTTGGCGTATTAGGCGTTGCCCGGGACATCACTGAGCGCAGGGGGTCAGAGGAGGCACTTCGAAGGAGCGAGGAAAAATATCGAGATTTAGTAGAAAACATAAACGACATCATCTACGCCATAGATAACAAGGGAGTCGTGACCTATATCAGTCCTGCCATCGAGAACTTCATGGGCTATAGTCCATCCGAAATCATCGGTCGACCCTTCACGGAATTCATCTATGAAGAAGATTTGCCGCGCATGAAGAAGCGTATTAATGAAGTGCTTTCTGGTAATCTCGGACCAAGCGAGTATCGGGTTTTGAATAAGTCCGGAGAAATCCGTTGGATACTTGCTTCCAGCAAGCCCGCTGTTATGAAAAATAAGATTATTGGCTTACAGGGAGTGCTAGCTGATATCACCGGGCGCAAACGGGTTGAAGAGGCCCTGCGGGAAAGTGAGGCGAGGTACAGGGAGCTTGCAGATAGTATCGCCGATGTCTTCTTTGCGATGGATAAAGAGTTAAAATATACTTATTGGAACAAAGCATCTGAAAACCTTACAGGGATTTCAGCCAAGGACGCCATTGGAAAATCTCTTTTGGAGATCTTTCCGGACACACCACAAACAAGAAAAGCAGAAAAGGTATACTCGGACGTTTTGAGTACACAGCGATCCCAGAGTTTCGTCAACGAGTACCAGCTTGGAGGCAAGGACTTTTTCTTTGAAATCAGCGCCTATCCGTCTAGCCGCGGCCTCTCTGTTTTTGTCAAAGATGTCACCGAACGCAAGCAGTTAGAGCAAGCGCTGCTTGAGAGCGAGGGGCACCTCAGATCCTTGATGGAGAGCGCTTCTAATTTTGTAGTTTATCGACTGGCACTGGATGCAGAGGACCCCCATCGAACTAGTGTTGTCTTTGTGAGCCCTTCAATTGTGGATATAGTGGGGGTTTCCGATCCAACGCAATTTGAGACATGGTTTGAGAATGTGCACCCCGATGATGCCGAGAGGGTCGTTGAAGCGAACCTTCGGGCATTCAAGGAATTTAAGTTCGACGAGACGATGCGGATCTATCACCCCCAAAAAAAGGACTGGCGCTGGATTCAGGCAATTTGGACGAGCGTTCCCAGTCATGAAGGGCGGCCCAAGTATGCGAACGGAATCATTCTTGACATTACAGAACGTCAGACAGCGGAGGAGGAATTGGAGATAAAGACCAGGAACCTTGAGGAAGCGAATACCGCATTGAAAGTCTTGTTGAAAAGAAGGGATGAAGACAAAAGAGAGCTTGAAGACAAGGTTCTCTTCAACATGAAAGAACTGGCTTTACCCTATTTAGAAAAATTGAAGGCGGGCGGATTAGATGGCCGACAAACGTCCTATCTCAGTATCTTGGAGTCAAATCTAGAAGAGATTATATCACCATTTTCTTACAGTCTATCCTCCAGGTATCTGAGCCTTACCCCAGCGGAGATTCAGGTAGCAAATCTCATAAAGCAGGGCAAAACCGCAAAAGAGATAGCGGAGTTTTTGAATGTCTCAACCAGAACAATTGGCTTTCACAGAGCGAATATCAGAGAGAAAATCGGGATAAAAAACAAAAAAGCCAACCTCAGAGCCCACCTCTTATCCCTCCATTAGTACCGACATTTACCTGGCATTTTACTGGCAATAAACTGGCCTTGCTTTGTGCGGAGTTTATTGGCATTTAAGAGGCACCCTCTCATTTCGTTTAGTTTCTATATTCAATACCGGAGAGTGTTTTGCTGACCTCTAACCAACCCGTGAAGAGCCGCAACCAGAGGTAAGGCCCCGAAAGATTTTGCCAGTAGACTAAGGGCTGAAATAAACGAATGGGGATAGCGTCGCTTCTAGTAGGCCTCCTGTCAAAAGGGCCAAGAAAAGTCAGCGCCCCGCGTAAGAAGGACAAACCAGTGGCGAGAATCCTGGTGGTGGACGATCACGTTACAGTATGTGATGTCCTGGAAGAGTTTTTGCGTTCTAGGGGTTATGACGCGTACACAGCCCTGGATGGGCCAACCGCCATAGCTAAAGTAAAAGCGGTCAGGCCTCATATCGTATTGCTCGATATCATGATGCCGGGGATGGGCGGCATAGAGACCTTGAAAGAAATAAGAAAGGTTGATCCCAGGGTCGGGGTTATCATGGTCACAGCCATTTCCGATGAGGAACTGGGCAAGAGAGCCATTGAGTTAGGGGCATACGAGTACATTACGAAACCCATCGACTTCTGGCGTTTAGAAACCGTTCTGACGGTGAAGATGATAGACCTCTTGGGTTAGCTCGTCACCTCGTATTCGGATCTGTGGATTACGCGTTACCCATCAAAACAGTCACTGAGAGATATGGTCTGGATCCGAGACTCGTGTATCTACTCTGATCATGATTTCGGAAAAAAAGTGATTTTCGGTCATACCCAAATTTAAGGGATATGCGAAATTATTCGGGTTTGAACGAGAGAGGAAATTACCCGTTGTTTTAAGAGCTAAACAAAATGAAAGATGAAGATAAAACAAGAGAGCACCTGCTCAATGAGATAGCAGAACTACGCCAAAGAATTGCTGAATTGGAGGCATCCGCATCTCGGATGAACGAGGCCGAGGAGATACTGAGAAAGCGAACCCGTGATCTCGGAGAACGGGTTAAGGAGCTGAATTGCCTCTATGGAATCTCCAAACTGTTGGAGAAGCCTAGTATTTCCTTAGGGGAGATACTCCAGGGGGTCGTTGATCTCATTCCCCCGGCCTGGCAGTATCCAGAAATCACTTGCGCTACAGTAAGTCTGCATGATCAGATATTC
>CP070673.1:2799170-2805444 GCA_020351915.1 Deltaproteobacteria bacterium | reverse complement strand
CAAGAAGGTAGAGTACACCCTCAGCTGGACACGCATCAACCCTGATCGGCCGAGGGAGGATGTAGTGCCCTCATCGGGCCTGTGTGCGGCCATCGCCGGGGTGATGATGGCGCGAGGACAGATCAAGGCGACGGGGGTCCTGATGCCAGAACAATGCATCTCCCCCGAGCTGTATCTCGACGAGTTCATCAAGACGGGCAAGGGGGAGATTGAGATAGAACGCAAAGTAGAGCTGTAAATACCGAAACAAGGCAAAATAGAAACTATGAGCACCTTGAAGGTAGCCAGTTTTATAGCAGATACAGACTTTGAGGAATTTCCTCCCGCCGTGGTAGCACAGGCAAAGGTAGCAATCCGAGACACCCTCGGGGTAGCCCTGGCTGCCCATGGTGACAGGGCGGTGGAAGCCACGAGAGGGGTCGCGCTCGCCATGGGGGGCACGGGGGAATCCACCCTCATCGGGATTGGGGCGAAGGCTCCCTGCAATATCGCGGCATGGGTGAACGCGGTCATGGCGAGTACCTTGGATATGGACGATGGGGCCTGGGGCACCACCGGGCACAAGGGCCACACAGGGGGTATCGTGGTGCCCAGCGCCCTGGCGGTCGCCGAGGCTCACCACGCTACGGGGAGGGAGTTCATCACGGCGGTTGTGGTCGGCTACGAGGTTGCGCTGAGAACCGGCTGGATGATCGCGAAGACGATCGATCACCCTCTGGCGGCAGGCACACCGGGCACGTATGGGGCGACGGCCACAGTGGCCACATTGCGGGGATTGCGCACAGAGGAGATAGTCAATGCCCTCGGCATTGCAGAGGCCCACTGCCCCTGGTACCATGGAGAAGGCTTCCATCCGGTCAACATGACAAAGGAGGTAGCAGGGTGGGGGGCCATGACCGGGGTGAGTGCAGTACTTTTGGCCCGGGAAGGCTTTGGCGGGCGTCGCGCCATCTACGATCACCCCACCTACGACAGGACGCCCCTGGAGACCCTCGGAAAGGAGTGGGAGATTCTGGATCTTTACTTCAAGCCTTACTCAGCGTGCCGCTTCTGTCATCCCTCTCTGGATGGGGTGCTCCAGCTCGCAAAGGAGTACCACCTCAAAACCGGTGATATCTCTAAAATCACGGTGGGGGTTCCCTCCGTGCGACTCGCCGAAAACTTCGCTAAGTACAGGCCCCCTACGATCTGGGAGGCCCAGTACAGCATCCCCTTCACCATAGGGGCAGCATTGGTTGATGGGGAGGTGGGGCCGGAACAGGTAGCGGAGCAAAGGCTCGCCGACGGGACAATACTCGGCCTCGCTAACACGGTGACACTGGTAGCTGACCCCGACGTTGAAGCCTTGTTGCCGGAAGCCTTGGGAGGTAAGGTCAGAATAGAGACGAAGGATGGCAGCGAGTATGAGACCTTTGTAACCACTCCCAAGGGAGATCCTGCGAACCCACTCACCGAAGAGGAGCTGAGCGGGAAGTTTAGGAAGCTCGCTGGATTGGTACTGGGAGCTGAGAGGACGGAGGAGCTCTTTCATTGCCTCCAGAGACTAGAGGAGCTCGAGAGCCTCGACGAGCTGGTGAAGATCATCGGCCGTTGCAGGTAGCAAATCCTAAGAATCGGGAGGGGGCAAGGCAGTAGATGTATTTGGGATGAAACTACGGTATGAGGTTGTTGAGCATGCTCTCATGATCTAACGGGAGCAATCAGATGAGAAAACGGACAAGAAACTGGCTTATTATAACACTTGCCAGTTCTGTTTGTCTTGTAGCAAATTCACCATTGGTTAAGGTTCGGCATTTTCTTGTTTATTGCCCTTTGCTGGAGTGGAATTGCCCCGATTATATGGGGTTTAAACACATCTCTGCGGAAGCAGCAGTTTAGATGGGCAATTGAGCCATGATTGATCTTTTCAAATCCAAGTGAGTCCTCTCGATACCATGCCATGACTCTTTGTAAGTCTCTTGGGCGATAGCACTTGTCTGATGATCTATTACCTTTTATCCTGTGAACGGAGTAGGCCATGAACAATTGCGGCCGTGGCTCTTTTTTCGCGGGGCCTTTGCTTCTTTTCACGTTGGCACACTTGGGGCATCACCTCCTCACTGCCTTGCCGGTGCCACTTTTGCCAATGATACGCAGTGACTTTGCACTCGATTACACCCGCTCGGGTATAGTAGTCTCAGCATTTTATTTGTCATATGGCCTTGGACAACTGCCAGCAGGGTGGCTCGCGGACCGTATTGGACGGCGAATAGTGATTACCATAGGTATTTCCGGCGTGGCTGTGGCTGGGATCCTGGTGGGCCTTTCACAAGCCTATGTTTTAATGGTGCTATTCCTGATAGTTATGGGGGCTGCAGGCGGGGGCTACCACCCCGCGGCCCCTCCGTTGATATCCGCATTAGTCGAGCCAAAGTATAGAGGTCGTGCATTGGGCCTTCATATGATTGGTGGCAGTATCAGCTATTTCTTGGCGCCACTATTTGCAGCTGCCATCGCTACTGTCTGGGGATGGCGTGGTGCATTTATTGCGCTTGCCCTCCCAACTTTTCTATTCGGGTTTGCATTTTGTTTTGTGCTTAGTCGTCCGTTTACAACAAAGGCATTTGACTCTAAGTCAGACATCATTCTTGGGGAAAAACGGTTTACCCCTGGCTGGGTGCACCGGCTCGTGGTTTTCATTGTATTATGTTCAATCAATTCTGCTGTGTTCTTTTCTGTAGTGTCATTCACTCCACTGTTCTTGGTCGACCACTTCAGAATCCCCGAGGAGATAGTACCGGTCTATATATCCCTGCTCTATTCTGCTGGGATCTGGGCGGGACCTCTTGGTGGATACTTTTCTGACCGTGTTGGAAGAGTTCCGGTAATACTGACGATATGCTTTTCATCCGGTCCTGTCATCTACTTGCTCAACTTGGTACCTCGCGGGATCGGACTCATTGCCTTAATATTTACTATCGGAATGATTATTTATTCCCGCTTGACAGTCGCGGAAGCATATATTGTCGAGCACACCTCGGAAAAAAATCGTTCGACAATACTTGGCATCTACTTCTTTTGCAACATGGAGGGAGGAGGTGTACTCACACCGGTAATGGGACATGTCATTGATCAGCTCGGCTTTTACCTCAGCTTTACCATAGCAGGTGGAGCCTTAATCCTGGTGACTTCAGTATGCTCTCTATGGTTGTGGAAATCCAGTGATTGAAGAATAGTGGCAACAGGAGTAAACCTTAACAGTTACAAGATGCGATTGCGCTAAGGCAGCGGAAATTCAAGTCATAGCTTGGCTGCCGCCAATTCGCTAGAATACGGCTCAAAGTCAGTAGACTCAAACTGTGTTTGTGATCGCCAGATTCCCTGGACTGCCGATACCTTTTCTATCAAAACTGAGACAAACTTCTTCTGAACAAATCAATAAGATGCATGAAACATTTTCTCAGAAACAGGTCTAAAGCCAAAACCAATAATTTTTGATAGTAAACAAACTAGCTTGTTATATGACCTTTCACATGACTTGAAAAATGATCAAGGCTGTGGAGAAAACCAAATGAAAGGGGGTGTGGCTATCAAAAACGAGATAACAGTAAATATTCGGTGGGCCTAAATCTATACTTCCTAAGGCTATATGAGCTTGATAACCCATTGGGTACAAAGAAGGTGAGGCAAGCCCTTATCTACTCCACAGACAAGGACACGATTTCGAAACATGTCTTGTTCGCCGAGGGAAAGTCGATAGGGCATTTTAACTAGATGATGAGCGAGCAAATAGGCCATAACTACTACCCTGTTACCCCGTATGACCCTTGAAAAGCCAAGCAGTTTCTAGCTGAGGCCTAGTACCCAGACGGCTTTACTATCTGTTTCTGCTCATGTGTAACTGAAGTTCCTAAGCAGAAACTGGTCGTTGAGGCAATCGCCGGCTATTGGGAAGCCATAGGGATGGACGTGAAGATCCTCGAAATGGATGCTGGTGCTTGGTTCCCGATCTGGATGGAGAAGAAAGAGCCGAGTGGGCCATCCGCGTTTGTTCATACCTGGGCTTCACGGTGGTGGGCTGCCTGACCACCCATGTATTATTCGGACGTAAAGAAGTACTATTTTAGCCAGATCAAAGATCCCGAAATGGATCGGCTAATTGCTGAATTTCAGAGTCAGCAGGTCACCCTTGAGGGTTACGCGAGAGCCCACCAAAGATGTATGGATTATGCCTATGAGATGTGCCATAAAAGTGGTATTGCCAATGTCAATACTCCCCTTGCAGCAAGGAAAGGGGCGCCAAGATGGAATCCCGGTACAGGGAATCCCGCTGGCTTTCGCTTGGAATATATAGGGGAAAGAGAATAGGTATAATACTAAGCTGTCCCCTTTTAGTGGTAGAAGAGTTTGTTTAGCCCGTTCCCTCTCTGGGAATGAAGTAAACAAGACAAAAAGAAACCTTATGCATAAGAGCAAAAAGCGAATGGTTGGGATGGGTAGAGTTGATTTGTAAGGAGTGTTAAGGAGTTCCCGGCATTTTGAATCATTTCTTGTATGCCCGCGCATAAACATGCGCTCGCCTTCAGACCAAACGGCTATCATTTTCCCACTAATCACATTGATGCCAGAAGAGAAAAGCACTAATTTCGGTACCTACAAATAAGGCGCTTACAATATGAAGCTCGCAGAAACCTTTTTCACCATGCAACAATTAGACATCAAAAAGGAGGTAAAGAATGTATCACGGAAAAGTAATAGAGTGGCCCTACCCTATACGCTATGAGGCAGAGAGTGAGGTTGCGACCGAAGTCCTGGTACTCGGTGGGGGGATCGCAGGCTGCTGGGCAGCCATATCTGCGGCCCGAAAGGGAGCAAAGGTCGCAATAGTTGAGAAGGGAGAGACGATTGTGAGCGGCGGAGGGGGGGCGGGATGTGACCATTGGCTCAACACCCCTAACCCATGCTCCAAACTCACCGCCGAAGAGGTAATCGATTGGGAATCCAAAATAAATGAAGGTTATTTCAACGGGCTCTCACGCTACATTGCGGCTCGAGAGAGCTACGACACGCTCCTCGAGCTCGAAAAGATGGGCGCAAAGATTCGGGACACCGAAGACGAGTTCAAGGGCGCTGCCTTCAGGGATGAAAAGACCAGATTTTTGTTTTGTTATGATTACGATAACAAGTATTGCTTCCGCGTCTGGGGTGCAGGCACTGAGAATTCCCTGGGCTTCAAACGCGCACTGTACAACGAGTGCAAGCGCCTGGGAGTGAAAATATATGACCGAGTTCAGGCTACAAGCTTCTTGACTGAGGGGGGTAAACAGGGAACTAGGGTCGTGGGTGCCACCGGCATCAATGTGAGAACCGGCGAGTTCTACGTGTTCAGGGCCAAGGCAACGGTCACGTGTCTATCTCTCGTGCAAAGGATTTGGCGCTTTTTCTCGGAACTCTCCGGGTTTCCCACCACGAGACCACATACGTCTGTTGGCAATGGTCATGCCATGGCTTGGCGAGCGGGCGCCGAGTTTACCCAAATGGATCGTTCTTCGGTTTTTTCTCACTGGACCGACGCGCAAGGATACCCCAACATGCATTGTCAGGGCAGCGAGAGCTCCGCCCAAGGTGGCACCATCGTCGATGCCCGCGGCAAGGAAGTCCCGTGGGTCGATAGGGATGGCACGGCCCTTAAGTCCTTGGCCGAACGGTTACGACCGGCACCGGGGCAGAAGTATTTAGGTGAATTTGAATCGGGGAGTCTGACGAGTTACGAATACGTAAAGCCACACCTCATATCCGGTCTCCTGGAGCGTGTACGGAGGGGTGAGTTCACCCCGCCGTTCTGGGTCGATTGGCCAAGTATGCCCGATGAGGAGCGCCGGGTCGTCTGGGGTTTGATGATAGGGCAAGAGGGAAAGACTAAGTATAATACCTTCGAGCTTTACAGACGTGCCGGCTTTGACCCGACGAAACACCAGCCGCAAAATTATGACCTTCTGAGAAGGGAGCCCATGGAGTGGTGGCGGGAGCAGTATCGGATGTTTGGTCAATCCGTAGCATACGGCGGCGGTCTTGTAACCGACTGGAATTTGAAGACCAGCCTCGATGGGCTCTACACCGCTGGGGAACAACTGTTTGCTGGAAGGTTTCATTACCACGCCGCCTCCACGGGCCGGTATGTGGGCAGAAAGGCCGCCGACTATGCGCTTGGGGCGAGCGAGCCGGCCATCACCCGCAGACAGGTGGACGAGGAGAAGGCCCGGGTCTACGCCCCCCTCACCAGGGACGACGGCAT
>CP070673.1:2791780-2799070 GCA_020351915.1 Deltaproteobacteria bacterium | reverse complement strand
TGGAATCGTAGATAATACCCGGATCATGCCCGGCGTTGACCCAGCGGAGGGATTTGTTTTGGGTGTCAATCTCACCATAAAACAAGGTCATGAATCGGCCCGTTTCCTCGACGTCATGGCTCAGCTGTCGGTTCACTGCTGCCTTTGAGCCCATAGCGAATGAATAGCGCTGTGACGACACATATCATGCCGTATTTCAGCAGCATTGGCATTGCAAGATCAACGTCAAAGTACATAGCGAGCGCGCTGCCGCTGATGACTGTTATCGGGCGTGTGGGCTTTGGCTGGCTCGGGGATCGAGTTGACAAAAGAGCAGTAGCTGCTCTGGCTTTTGTGCTGACTTGCGTGGATATCCTTGTTTTGGGTTGTACAACCACCAGGCAAGCCTGGGTGATCACAGTATTCCTTATGGTTTTTGGCATCGGCTGGGGAGGAAGTGTGCCTATGTTGTCAGGATTATTAAGGGAGTATTTCGGCACAGAGCGGCTCGCATTCACAAATGTTTCATGCAAAGATCAGAGGCTCTGCGGAGTGCCTCATTTCATGATTGCTACGGAGAAGTTAAAGGGCCCTGCTTTTCAATTTCAAACCTAGCTAGCCTTGATAATGTCAATCTGCATTTGACCGTGGAGGTGTTTCCATCGATTTTTCAAGCAGCCGAAGGAAAGCCCAGGCTCCCGGGGATAACGATTCTCGTTTATGGTAAGCGACTCCCAACTCTATGGTGGGCGAGCCCTCAAGAATACGTACCGACCTGAGCTTTTTGTTTAATATATCCTCCTGCACGGCAGACCTTAACAAGAAACTGGCCCCATGATCATTGCTGACAAGTTCCTTAGTCAGATCGACAGTATCCGATTCCATAACTATGGTAGGGGTCATCTTAAACTTCTTGAAGTATTCGAAAACAACATCTCTTGTGGCCGATCCGTACTTTGCGAGGATCAAAGGGATCGTAGAAAGCTGGGGAACGGAGATTTGGTCTGTCGGGACATTATTGCTGTCCGGCGAAAGCACGAGAACGAGATCTTCTCGCCTGAAGGTCTTCACCTTCAATCTTTTTTCATTCGGTCTGGGTCGACACAATGCAAGTTCATTCTGATGATTGAGGACGGACTTTATCATTTCGGAGTTGTTACCCTGATCGAGGAGAATCGTTATCCCGGGATACGTCTTCTTAAATGACGATATCAAATGAGGGATGACGTACTTCGCGATACTTTGTGGGCACCCGATTCTCAGTATCCCCGATTTGGCCCTTGAGATGTCTTCAAAGAAATCTTCCATTTCTTTAATGTGGTCAAATATCCTGATACATTTCTTATAAACCTTTTGACCCACCTCAGTGAGCTCAATCGAGTTGCCGTTACGAAAAATGAGCTTTATCTCCACCATATCCTCAAGTTGCTTCACCTGCTTGCTGACAGCGGGCGGGGTAACCATTAGCTCTTGAGCCGCCAGTGTAATGCTCTTGTATTTTGCCGCCAAACAAAAGGCCCGTAATTGATTGATATTCAATATCATAGCCATTCCTGCTAATAAATTAACCAAAAGTTAATAGCTATTAACATTTTTTATTTTGACATGTCAATATATTTTAGGCAAATTAACCAGTACAACGTTAGGATTGACATGAAAAGGCCCTTCCCCATTTCGCAAGCAAATCCTATGATATGTACCTCTCAGCAAGATTTCTCATCGCTTTTTTACCTAGATAGCGACTACATGTCAATCTCAAGGCCTTTTGATCCGCGTAGTCTCGAACCTAGAATATCGAGAACGAAATGAGGGCCCCAGTCCCAATTGATTGAGAGAGCCAATGCGCCTGCCCTATGATGCAAAAAAAGGCTATTTCATCAGGGCACGCTTAGCATTTACAGAAGACAATTAGATCACTCAATCACTGTCCAATACAATCAACGCACGGCCCGGGTATCCCGGCCAAGACGCTGAGAGGTGCAATATGGGATATATAAATATCATCTACAAAGAAAATGGTAGCGTCGCCCGGATCGTTCTCAACCGGCCGGGCAAGCACAATGCTTTGTCCAATGATCTGGTCGATGAGATGCACAGGGCCCTCGACGAGGCGGAGAGCAACGACGCCATAAAGGTAGTGGTTTTCAGCGGAGCCGGTCCATCGTTCTGTAGCGGTCACGACCTGAGCGAAGTTGCCTTTCAATACGGCTGGAAGGAACCAAAACCGGGTGAAAAACCGAAACGTCCCAGCCAGCGGGTAAGGCTGGGCTTTGACAGGAAGAACCTTTGCGAGAGGCTTCGCAGGATTTTCCTGTTTCCCAAGATAACGATTGCTCAGGTGCATGGGAATTGTGTCGGTGAAGGTTTTTACACCGTTTCACTGTGTGATCTGGCCATAGCCGCCAAGAACGCCAAACTTGCGAGGTTGGAGCAACGACTCGGCTTTGGCGGGATGGGGCCCGATTTTCCAATTCTAGTGATGACTATCGGGTTGAAAAGAACCATGGAAATCCTGCTGACGGGAAGACCCCTGAGCGGTGAGGAAGCTGAAGCCATTGGGTTCGTTAACAAGGCTGTCCCGGAAGAGGACCTCGAGCAGGAAGTCGAAAAATTGGCTGAAAACCTTTCTCTGTTTAGCGCCGATGGAATTGCAATAGCCAAGGCAGAACGGCATCTCAATTTCGAGGCAATGGGGATGACGGCGGGGTTTGCCCATGACTATGTGACACACACCCTTGCCACGAACTTCAAGCTGGAGCCGGGCGAGTACAACTTCCTTAAGGAAAGGCGAGACAAGGGAGTTACCGCGGCCATACACAAAAGAGATGGGCTCTTCGAGAAGAAACCCCAGGAATAATGCAAGCCTCATGCACTATGTTTGAACGGGCATTGAAGATCGATGAAAAGCGCTTCGCACAATGTTGAGACCTTACTGTCGGATTGCCGTGGCCTGGAACTGACCGACGATAGGGGCCAAATATGCGGTGAAATCCTCTCCGAACTAGGTGCCGAAATCATAAAGGTAGAACCCCCTGGGGGAGAACCATCACGCCGTATTGGCCCCTACTTTCATGATGAGGTGGATCCGCTAAAAAGCCTCTACTGGGCTGCACATAACAGGGACAAGAAGAGCATTACGTTGGATATTGAAATGGCGGATGGGCAGGAGCTATTCAAAGGCCTTGCAAAGAGGGTCGACCTCATCATCGAGTCCTTTCCGCCGGGACAATTGGGCCGTTTGGGGCTGGGTTACGAAGTCCTCCACAACGTAAACCCGAAACTGGTCATGACCTCCATCACTCCGTTCGGACAGACCGGCCCTTACAGCGACTATAAGGCCAGTGATCTGGTCATCATGGCCCTTGCCGGCAGGCTGTTCATAGAGGGAGATCCAAGTACTCCCCCGGTGAATGTCAGCCTTCCTCAGGGCTATCTTATGGCCGGGGCACAAGCGGCAGTAGCAACGATGACGGCCTATTATCACAGTAAAATGCACGGACAAGGGCAGTACGTGGATGTCTCCGCACAACAGAGCGCAGCCCTGTATCTAGCAAATATAATACCTCTTTATGAGCTTGAAGGGGTAATCATAAAACGGGCAGGGGTTTTTAGAGTAGGTTTGAGCGGTGGCATATCTCAACGACAGATATGGCGATGTAAGGATGGTTTTGTAGCGTTCATCATCACGGGCGGAAGATTGGGAAGAGAGTCCCGCTGCGCACTCATAAACTGGATCAAGGATGAGGGTATGGCTGATGAGACGTTGTTGGCAGTAGACTGGGTCCAGCTTGACATGAGTGAAATGACTCAGGAGTTGGAGGATCAAATAGAGAGAGCAATAGGTAAGTTCTTCCTAACCAAAACAAAGGCCGAGCTCTATGAAAGAGCCCTCAAAGAAGACATGTGGCTTTTTCCTATGTCAACACCGGAGGATTTGCTGAGAGATCCCCAGCTCTCGGCTAGGGATTACTGGATTGATATCAATCACCCTGAATTGGGAACTTCCATCAAGTTCCCCGGCAGCTTCTTTAAATCATCGATAACAAGAGGAGCTGGCCGTCGTCGAGCTCCATTGCCGGGCGAACATAATGATGAAATCTACCGGAGGATGTTAGGCTTTGATACTGAAGATATGGCATCCCTTAAGGAAGCAGGGGTCATATGAACGGGGTTGCCGGGAGTATGTGACAGATGGCTGGTGTGTTCTCAAACATTAAAATTGCCGCTTTCACCTGGGCAATAGTGGGCCCTCTGGTTGTTAAGTATTTCGCCGATCAGGGAGCAACCGTTATTCGGCTCGAGACGGCCTCTCGGCCCTGTGCAATGAGAACAGCACCACCTTTTAAGGACGGGCAGAGGGGCATAGACAGATCTGGGTATTTCGCTCATACCAATGCCAACCAGTATAGCATGTCCGTCAATCTATCACATCCTCTTGCAAAGCACGTTGTAGATCGATTGGTGTCCAAGGTGGACATCGTCGTGGATAACTTCGCGCCTGGGGTCATGGAGAAGTGGGGCCTGACTTACGATGAACTGGTAAAGGTCAAACCGGACCTGATCATGCTACGGACCAGTAACCTAGGACAGACGGGTCCCCATGCGAAAAAGGCGGGGTTTGGGATGCTTTTGGATGCTCTGGCCGGATTTCCAAGCCTCATAGGGTGGCCTAGCCAAGACCCCCAACCCGTTGGAATACCCTATAGCGATGTTATCACTCCGCCATTTGCTGCCTCTGTACTGATTGCCGCCCTCTTATATAAGAGAAAAACGGGCAAAGGCCAATTTATCGATGTCTCTCAGTTTGAGGTTTCGATCAGGTTCTTGTCACCCTGTATTCTCGATTACACAGTTAACGGTAGATTTAGCTCCAGAAGGGGAAACTCCTCTCCTTCAGCAGTTCCACATGGGGTTTTCAGATGCAGCGGAGAAGACAGATGGTGTGCATTCGCCGTGTTGAATGATGCTCAATGGAGATCATTTTGCCGGGTCGTCGGGAGAGAGGAGTGGATCGATGATCCCAAGTTCAAAACATTTTTGGCAAGGAAAAGAAACGAGGAAGAACTGAATAGCTTACTCAACAATTGGACCCAAGACCTATCGGCCGAAGAAGTGATGAATAAACTCCAATGTGCCGGGATTCCCTCGGGAGTAGTAGCAAATGCAGGAGATCTCTACAATGATCCTCAACTAAGACATCGTGAGCATTTGAGATTCATCCCACACAAAGAACTGGGGGATTTCCCGTTTGTGGGACAGCCCTCGATGCTGTCTGAAACTCCCTACAGGATCACAAGACCAAGCCCCCGCTTGGGTGAACACACGGAGATGGTGTGCACTGAAATACTCGGCATGTCGGATGAAGAGTTTGTGGGACTACTCAACGATGGGGTGTTTGAATAGCTGAGTGGAGCTCATAAAGGAAAGGAGCACTATATGGCTGGTGTACTCGAAGGCGTTCGTGCCGTTGAATGGGCCGCATTCGGCAATGGGCCAATAATCGGTGTTCTGCTCGGTAACCTCGGGGCCGACGTGATCAAGATAGAGCGCCGCCTCATCGGTGACCCCACCAGGGGAACCAAGAGTCTCTACGGGACGGCGCTGGATACGCCCCAGGGCAGAAACCTTCTGTTCGAAAGTGCCAACCTCAACAAGAGAAGCTTAGCCCTGGACCTGAACAAGGAGGGGGGAAAAAAGATCTTCTACCGATTAATAGAGCATTCGGACATCTTCTATACTAACTATTTTGAAGACAGTGCATCCAAAATCGGCCTGGACTACCAGAACCTTTCAAAACACAATTCACGCCTCATTTATGCCAGTGCTTCCGGCTACGGCTCAAAAGGGCCCGATCGCTCGAAGCGGGCCTTTGATCCGGCCGTCCTAGCCCGTTCCGGCATGATGATGTCTGCCGGTGAGCGAGGCCAGCCGCCGGTACAGATTGTCGGCGCCATCGTTGACACTCAAGGAGCATTGATGACGGTCATGGGTATCCTGGGGGCCCTCTTTGTCAGGGAGAGCAAAGGCATCGGTCAGAAAATTGAAGCGTCGATGTTGGCCGGGATGTCATGGCTCCAGTACACCAATTTCTTCATCACCCTCATGCGAGGCCGAGAGCTGGCACGACATTCGAGGCTCGGCACAAAGAACCCACTCACGAACTTCTACCGGTGCAAGGACGAAAAGTGGTTGCTCTTTGCCGAAATCCAGTCCGACAGGTACTGGTCGGAATTCTGTGATGCCGTTGGTATCACGGAGCATCGCGATGACGAGCGGTTTTCTGACTCCATGAAGCGTCGTGAGAACACTGCCGAACTTATCGTTATCTTAGATAGGATCATTGCGAGCAAGACCAGGGAGCAGTGGCTTGATATCTTCAAATCCAAAGGGGTTGGCTTCGCCTACGAGGTCATCAACAGCGTCTCCGACCTTATAGATGACAGGCAGATGCTGGAAAGCGAGATCATCGTCCCTTATGAACACGCTCTCTTCGGGGACGTTAGGCTCCTGAATTTCCCGGTCAAGTTCAATGCGACGCCGGCAGAGGTCAAGAGCCATGCCCCCGAACTCGGTCAGCATACAGAAGAAGTGCTTCTTGAAATCGGTTACTCTTGGGAGGATATATCCCGGCTGAGCGATGAGGAAGTCATCTGAGTCCTGGCAGATTATAGACAATGAGGGAGGTATGATGAAAGAAGGCAAAAAAATAGTAACAGGCGTGATTGGCTACGACATTCATTACGGTGGGAACGTGATCCTGCAGTACGCCTTGCGACAGGCGGGTTTCCAAGTGGTAAGTCTGGGGACGCACGTATCCCAAAAGGATTTCATCGATGCGGCCAAGGAGACGGCCGCCGATGCCATTCTGGTCAGCTCCCTTTATGGCCACGGAGAGATGGACTGCCAGGGATTTGGAGATGCCTGTAAAGAGGCTGGATTGAGCATTCCCCTATATATCGGGGGTAGCTTACAAGTCGGCGCGGACCAACAGAGAAAAACGAAATGGGAGGTTGTGGAGAAAAAATTCAAGGACATGGGTTTTACCCGTGTATATCCTGCAAATGTTTCACTGGAGAAGGCCATAGAGGACCTGAAGGAAGATTTGGGAGTTTAGGGTTGCAGAGCATTTATGTCAATAAATTGCTGGTTATGTAGAGGACCCGACATGAAAGGAAAACTGGAACTCAGCAAACGGAATATAGACGTACAGAACCGCAGGCTGGACGATGATGTGTTCTTCGAGGAGCGGGGCCGGATTCTGAGCCTCTGGCCCACCGGCAAGGAGGTGGACCTGGATGAAGCCATTGAGCG
>CP070673.1:2784838-2791680 GCA_020351915.1 Deltaproteobacteria bacterium | reverse complement strand
TAACAAGGAAATCAATTTCTTACGGGTTCTGATTCTTAGGAGAACTAAGCACCCAGCCTATAGATGTTACGTATAGTAATCGAAACCTTTTGACAGCAGTCTCGGGGATAGGTTCATAGCAGAAAGCTATAGTTTCGTTCCATACGGCTAGAACACAATATATGGTAGGTCGCTATTAGGGATGACGTCTTAAGAATTGGTGAGTCAGAGCTTTATCCTTTATCCAAAATCTCTCTTATTTGCCCCGAGAGCCCTTTCATGCTGAAGGGCTTCTGAATGAAACCATCGCACCCTCGATTCAATATCTCAGTTGCCTGGCCGTCTATGCTGTATCCACTCGAAAGGAGCACCTTTACATTGGGGTTAATGTCTTTCATCCTATCGTAGGTCTCACTCCCTCCCATATCCGGCATGATCATATCCAAAATGACCAGATCAATGGTGTCCCCGTTTTTTTTGTAGAGCTCAACAGCCTCCCTGCCTCCTTGTGCCTTGAACACGGTGTACCCTAATTCCTGAAGCACCGAGGTGCCTACGTTTAGAATCATTGCTTCATCATCCACAAGGAGGATGGTCTCGCTCCCCTTAGCGATATGTCCAGCACTCTGCAGGGTTTCCTCACCCTTGATTTCTGACGCAGGCAGATAAATCTCAAAGGTGGTTCCCTGTCCTTTCTTAGAGTCTACATCTATATACCCTCCATGAGCCTTGACAATACCGTAGACCGAAGCCAACCCAAGACCGGTGCCCCTGCCCAGTTCCTTGGTTGTAAAAAAGGGGTCAAAGACGCGCTTCACGGTCTTTTGGTCCATCCCTACCCCTATATCTCTCACCGTTAATAGGATATAGTTTGCAGGCTTTGGTTTGTAGGGTTTACCCTCCATGTCTTCATCGGTGACATTCATGGTTTTCAAGAAAAGGTCACCGCCTTTAGGCATAGCATCTGCTGCGTTGACATAGAGGTTCCACAGGACCTGCTCAATCTGGCCCTGGTCTGCCTTTACTCCCCACACCCCCTCATCAAGCTCTAGGTGGACCCGCATCTCTTTTTTCGTTGTGCCAAAGGTGTCAGCGGTCTCTTTTACCACCTGGTTCAGGCTGATGGGCCTGACTTCATATCTTCCCTCGCTGGCATACCCGAGGAGCTGTTTGGTGAGTTTCGAACCGCCCTCAACGAGTTTTTCAATGCTTTTGAGCCGTCCATAATGGGGATGAGTAGGCTCAATGTCCAAAAGAACCAGTGAAGTATTTCCCATAATACCCGTGAGCAAGTTGTTGAAATTATGGGCGATGCCCCCTGCTATGGTGCCGAGTGCTTCCATTTTTTGGGCGAGCTGGAGCTGCTCTTCCAGTCGCTCCCGCTCGGTGATGTCCTCATAGATGACGAACTGATCCCCCGTGTCTATTGCCATCGCCCTAAACTCTATTTTTCTTGTAGAGCCGTCTTTGCATGTCGTAGTAAAGGTCCGGGATCGGGTCTCGCCAGGTGCGGCCGATTTGAGATCACTGATCCAGATGGAGATGACTTGATTTCTGTACTCCTGATCGGGATAGGCCTTATCAAACCAGTCTCGGCCCGTGGGTATTTCTTCTAGTGTATAGCCAAAGATATCAACAAATCTGGGATTGATATACGTGTAATCACCTTCTTTTCCAATGATTGCTACCCCATAGGGGGATTCTTCTACGAGGACACGGAATTTCTCTTTTTCTCTGAGCAGCGCCTCCTCTGCCTGCTTGCGCTCGGTGATGTCCCGAACAAGACCCCGGAATCCAATCGGCTCACCCTCTGCATGACGCATCAGTGAGGCAGACATCTCAAGAACTTGTGTTCTTCCGTCTATTAAGATGATTTCATAGTCGGTGACGCTTGAGGGTTTTCCTGTTCGGTACACCTGGTTGAAGATCTGGTACATCCTGTTGGCGGTCTGCGGACTGGTATACTCTCGGTTGTTCATGCCCATCAGGACATCACGTGAGTACCCCGTAATCCTACATAATGCGTTATTAAAAAACGTGAGGTTTCCAGCAAGGTCAACCTCGAAGTAGCCTTCTTGAATGCTTTCGAGAATGCCCCGGTATTTTTCCTCGCCCTCGCGCAGTGCCTCCTCGGCCTGCTTGCGATCTTCTACTTCCTGCTTCAACCGTGTGTTTGCTCTGGCTAGTTCTGCTGTTCGTTCCACAACCCGTGTTTCTAACTCGTCGTGTGCTCTTTGCACGGCCTCGTCTGCTCGCACACGATCGCTGATGTCAAGAATCACCCCATTCCAGAGAATCTCTCCATCTGGCAAAACATGAGGAGTGGATATAGCACGCACCCACCTTATTTCCCCAGTCGTGGTCTTTATTCTGAACTCTTGCAACCATGTTTTCATAGTTTGCGCTGATTCAGTAATTGAACGATTTATGGAGTCCAGATCCTCTTTGACAATCCTGTCAAAAAGTGAGTATGGGTTAGCCATGACCTCCTTAGCAGAGATGTCAAGAATTGCGCTTGCGCTTTCACTAATATATGGTGATCCGTAGGAGCCATCTTTCTTCAACAAAAATTGGTAGACAACTCCAGGAATACTTGATGTAATTTCCTGGTATTTCTCCTCGCTCTGCTGAAACGCTTCCTCCCCCTGCTTGCATTTTGCTGCTTCTTTCTCTAACTCCTTAACCTTTTGTTCCAATTTTTCACAGGTTGGCTTTTCAGGCATAAGAAAACCCCTTTGCATTACTCTTGATATCTTTTTTCAGGGCGCGTGCACAGCTGATTGGGTAACAGCCTTCAAATACAACAACCCGCTCTGTGCACCTTGACACTTTTGCGGCTTCCGCTAAGCTGACAGTTACGTCGATAGAGGCACACCACATCCCGGTTGATGTGAAGCAGGAATTATGCCAAAATATAACTACCTGTAATTCCATATGATTAAAGCTTCTCTGTGCAAGTATTATAGTCCGACAGCGTGCCAGATTCTTGACACGTGGCCACCTGATGAGGTTGTACGCCCAGTGTGTCAGAAGAGTTGGAACAGTCTGACCGATAAAGGGGAGGGGTTAAAATGGATTTGAGAACTTACGGATATGGGGGTGGAATAGCATGATTGGTGGTCTTCATGAATTTGATCTCGCTACAATATGTTGAGGGTTTCTTAGCAGTGAAATTTTTCAGTATTCTTGCCACAATCCTCATCCGGCTGTCTAGCAGTTCCCTTTTAGCTTACAATCGGTAGTGGCAAGTTTTTGAGCCTTTCAATTCCTTTCATTGATAGCAGGAGTTGAAATTTTTTAGCTCAATGGCTTACATAAAACTTATGGGCACTCCGTGACTAAAAATTCAGGGCCCCTTGTGACCCTGCCTTTCTCCTCTCAGGGATTCGAATTTCCCTATGAGGCGCCACTCACCCTCACAGAATAGAAAAAGCCAGCGGTGCTCCTTACCGCTTGACCAGTTTCCTCCGGTTCTGTATCTTGATAAGGTCATAACGCAGATTATTGAGCAAGGCGGCGCTTTTTCTGAGGATACCATTGTTCCCCTCAGGGGATAGGTGAAGGTCAGCCCGGCACTAAACACCTAGGGTAGGGACCAGTCACAAATCAACTCTGGGAAGTCGGGCTTGGAAACAGGAATCTTGAAGGTGAGATCCGAATGCTATTAGACCCGGTGCTCGGCTTCTTCTCCAATGACCTTGCCATTGACCTCGGTACTGCCAATACCCTGGTCTATGCCAAGGGCAAAGGGATAGTCGTGGATGAACCTTCCGTGGTAGCGGTCAGAAAAGGGGATCGGAGAGGAAAGAGGATACTGGCGGTTGGAAAAGAGGCGAAGCGGATGTTGGGCCGAACACCAGAGGATATTGTTGCGATCAGGCCTATGGCTGATGGGGTAATTGCTGATTTCGAGATCACCGAGACCATGCTCAGGTATTTTATTCGAAGGGCTCACAACCGGCAATCCCTGGTGAGGCCCCGAATCATCATAGCCGTTCCGTTGGGTGTCACCCAGGTTGAAAAGCGGGCGGTCCGGGAAGCCGCGGACGCTGCCGGGGCCCGGGAGGTGTTTTTGATTGAGGAATCCATGGCTGCGGCTATGGGCGCAGAGTTACCGATCACCGAGCCCACATGCAATACGATTGTTGATATCGGGGCGGGGACCACCGAGGTAGCTGTTATTTCGCTGGGAGGAACGGTGTATTCCCGTTCAACGAGGGTAGGCGGTGATAGGATGGATGAGGCCATCCAGCAGCACATCAAAAGGAACTATAATCTCCTAATCGGACTTCAAACGGCGGAACTCGTCAAGATCACTGTGGGGAATGCCTATCCAACAGATGAACTGGAGTGTATGGAGGTTAAGGGCAGAGATCTTGTCACAGGCATACCAAAGATGCTGACCATTGATTCAGAGGACGTGAGAAAGCAGATATCTGAGCAGCTAGATGCCATCATTCAAACGGTGAGAATTGCGCTGGAGCAGACCCCGCCTGAACTGTCTGCTGATCTGGTCGATAAAGGGTTGTTCCTAACGGGGGGCGGAGCTCTCTTAAAGAATCTTGATGTCCTGCTGAGAGAGGAGACGCACCTGCCCGTAACTATTACCGACGATCCACTGATCACCGTGGTTTTAGGGGCTGCAAGGGTCCTCGATAACCTGCCACTCTTAAAGGAGATTACATTAGGGTAGTCAAGAAGTTAGACCCCCATATGGCACCCTACGGCTGCATCTGGTCCCCTGTTTCCCCAGTTCTCTTGCTGGTGCAGATCTCACTGAGTCGATTTCGGGGTCCCTGTAAGTTGCTGCAATTCCTAAAAGCTGCGGTTGTAATCTTTACCTCCCCAAGCATGCCTAAAAGGGCAAATCCACCAGGTGTAAGGTGTGTCCAACGTGGTTAAAAAGTAACGGTTACTTGCCATAGCTGACAGCCGCGATCGGCATCATTCTATTCGAGACTTGTTTTGCTAATCAAAGCTTTTTCGGCCTTCAAATTCTCCCCATAGATAGGCGTAGATCCCTGGGTCAGCAGCGATACCTGCGGCACCGGCCTTTGAAAGCTGCAGGGACGTTTTATCGTATCATTTCGAGGATGTCATCACCAAGCCTAAGTAATTTCCTCCAGGAATTTATGGTTATCGCCATTCGCTTTTGGAAAACGTCATCGGGGAGGCGCTCTTGAGATGCCCTCACGCTCATTTCTTCCGTGAGCCTTGTGTCATTCTCCAAGAGGCCAGTTAATCCGCGATATGCAATGAGTTTCCGAATCAACTTCTCATCTAATATGGTGAGCTTGTCTAGGTTTGCGTCCAAAAAAGGCGTCCCAAAGGCACCAGTGAATCGAAATCTCTCCTTGAATCTTCCAGTTGTCTCTAGTTCATCTTTGTACCTCTCCAGCTGTTTTAAGCCAATCCTCAAGAACCGTGTTTGCCCCATTATCTCGGTTTTAATGCCTGCCGTTACCCTCTTTTTCTCGGCTCTTTTCTCGAGAAACTTGCTGGTAAGAAAAACCAACAACCCTCCCACTATTACTCCGATCAGTTGACTGTCATGCCATGCCATTGCGGATCCCCTGTTCGGAAGCATTCAAGGGGCCATTCGTCGGATTTTTTCATAGTTTTCATTGAAGCTCCCCCGGATAGCTTCCAAAGACAAATTGCCCGGGGGATTTGTCACGCTGCATAGCCAGGCACTTCAGTCAATAGCCAGCATACCCCTCAAGTTCTTTCTTCCCTACCGTGGTAACCCAAGAGTTTCGAATATTCAAAAGGGCGTTGATCTTCTTCCTCACCAGATCGGCCTCGGCCTTGGTTTCAAAAAAGCCTACCCGGAGCCTCAGCCACTGTCTTCCCCTTACAGTGGCACGGATGATGTACACCGGATAGCCCTCTTTCATGAGCCTGATTGCGGAGGAAATGAGCTGTTCCTGGGTGGGGGCGGAGAGCACGTTCACCGCCAAGAGGTGATTGGCCTTGGTCGGTAAGGTCTCCCGTGCCTGATCGGGCGTAATAACTTTCAGCGTCACTCCCTCGACGAGTTCCCTGTCTAAGAAATCCTCGACCAACTGCACCCGACCGATCTTCTCCATGTTATATCGGTAGAGGATAGGCCACTTCAAGGGGTCTCCGTACACCTCCCCTCTCCCGGCAATAGTGGCGAGGGTGTCGCCCGTTCTGACAGTATAGTATCCGGGCTCCTTCTGTAGTTGGGTCTCGGGTTCTTTAGTGTCCATCCCAGGAGGCTTTTCTCTGCTGGCTGCCATTTCTTGCTGTCCCGGTTGCTCAGCCTCGTTTGGAGCTTTCTCCATAGGAGGTATTGGGGTTTCGCTCTGTTCGGGGGCAGGGCTTTTGATGGGCATCACCACCTTGTAGGCTTCTTCTGGACGGGAAGGTGGTTCCTGTCTCGAACATCCTCCCCACAGCACAAAAAAGATCACGCAGAGGCAGACTGCGACTGCTGAAACCTTCCTCAGTTGCGCTTGGCGCATTACACAACCCTCATCTCGCTATCTAGCAATTCCCTTTTAGCTTACGATCGGTGGTGGTAAGTTTTTGAGCCTTTCAATTTCTTCCAATCGTAGCAGCTAGTCGATAGCTTTAAGCTAAATGATCCACACCGGTACGTGGGCAATCCTCAAGCTCGGATCAAATCTTTAGAACTGCATAAGCACACCATACTCCCTTATTACCCTTCATGTTTCTTTTATCAGAGCTTTTCTTCGCAATAATCACCGTAGAATAGGCTTTCGCCATTTTCGACATCATCTAAGGTAATAAGATTCTCTCGGCTAAGGTGGTTCCAATCTTCATCCTCCAGCCGCCTCCAATACCAACTGCGTACGCCAGTGAAGCAATTTTCGCCG
>CP070673.1:2778189-2784738 GCA_020351915.1 Deltaproteobacteria bacterium | reverse complement strand
CGTAAGATTACTGAGGCTGACCTGTATATTCGTATAGCGCCCATTGATCTTCGCTCTATGTCGTTCCCATCTCGTGCGGGTGAGACCGCGGGAGGAAAAATCATCGCTGTAGCAGGCCATATACCGGGGGAGATCTTTCTGTTGCCAGGCCTGCTGCCAGGTAGCAATTAACTGTTCAATCGCTGCACGGTCGGGCTCTGTTATAGGTGGTGCAGGGGGTGGGGGTGGATTACGGGTGATTTTTTTGAATTCACTCTCAAAATTGATCTCTTCTATATTCTCTCGAGCAAGATTGCTCCAGAAGGGATCATTGAGGCTTGCAATCTGATTATAGAGGGAAAGGGAATCTTTCTTTTGATTGAGCAATCTGTAGCATTGAGCAATTTTCAGTTTGAGCAGGATTTTGTTCTCCTCCTTTTTTTCTACCTCGAGGGCACTATTAAAGGCTGCAAGGGCCTCTTTGGTGGAACCCAGATCAAGATACAGATCTCCTATCTCTTTGTAGATATGGCAGTACGTTATATAACAGTTATCTTTTAACCGATCTGCCTCCTGTGTTGCCTTGAGGGCCTCTTCCTTTCTTTTGGATGCAGCTAACGCGCTTGCCTTGTCAGCAAGAATCCTTGCCCTGTCACAGGATTTTAGGTGATATCCTAAGGCAATGGAAAACATCTGAAGCGCAGGTATGTATCTTTTTTGTTTGGCAAGAATTCTCCCCTTTAACTGATATGCATGAGGGGCATTTTTATCATGTGGAAAATGCTCCGTGAGCAGATTTAATCTTGAGAGGGCCCTACTAAGCTTGTCCTTTCTAAATTCATCTCTGCCAATATAGAAAAGGAGATCCGCTGGTTTTTCCTCATCCGGCAAAAGGGTATCTGCTCTGGCGAACATCTCTGTAGCAAAACTTGCAAGATTCAGCTTTACACAGGCCTTTGCAATAGTCAAAAAGGGATCAGGGGAGTTAGCCAGCAAAAATAGCTCTCTTTCTCTGCAGTAGACATTTATTATATTTGTGTGGCTCCCTTTTCTCATCTCTTCGTTGAGCATATCTTCGAGGGTTTTGCTTAAGGCATCCTTGGTCTCTTCTCGTAATTTGGTGAGCGGATAATTCTTCAGCAACCTCTTGAAGGTCTCAAGGCTCTTCTCGTAATCCTTGTTTCTGTGATAAAGGATAGCGAGCCTAAGCAGGGCAAGCTGTGCCAGAGGGTTTTTCTCATCTTTGTTGAGAATAGTGTTCAAAACATCTTCATAGATCTCTGCAGGAGCCTCTATCTCTCTGCTTATTGGTGCTGCAGGCGATGCAACGCCCCTTTCAATCTTTAATTCCCCTTCTTCTTGTTCCTCTGCGAGCCTGATGAGACTGATGAGAGCTCCCTCCTTTTCAGGGTACCGGGTGAGAACCAGCTGATAGATCTTTGTGGCATCCCCCAGCAGTCCTTCATCTCGATAGGTATCCGCGATCTTGGTTAATACCAGATGGTTCATTTCTTCGTCGGGGCAACTGTTGTAGAATCTATAGAGATTTTCCCTGGCCTTGACACTGTCTCCCAACTGGTAATAGTTATTGCCGAGATACAAAGAAATCTGCGGATACCGGTAAATATTCTCACTATTTGCCGCTCTGAGTTCAGAAAGAATACTGAGAGATTTACGAAAGTCATTTATTTCATAGAGGATCTTGGAGATTTTTATTTTTGCCTCTGTTTCCTCAGGGGTACCGGGATAATGAGCCACTACGAACTGAAGGATGGACAGTGCCTCCCCTCTCTTTTTTTTCAAACCCAATACCCTCGCCTTGTGCATGAGAGCTGGAAGCGCCGCTGCAGAATCCTTATAGTTCTTACCAATGAGGTTGTAATAGGCCACTGCCTCATAATAGTTCTCGGCCTTATAACATAAGTCCCCCATGGCTAAGAGAGCCTCTGGCACATAAACAGAATCAGGAAATCTGCCAATAGCATCCTGATAGTGTCTCTTCAGTTCTCTAAAATGAGCTGAGAGAGAACCGGAGTATAAGTGCTCATAAGACTTCGCCAAGAGAAAAGAGGCCCTTTCTGCATATCGCCCGTTTGGGTAGGTTTTGATAAGATGGGTAAGGCCCTCGACTGCGCCCGACCAATCCTGAGCCTTATATGCATCAACGTTCTTAAAAAAAAGTGCGGTATCATCCTGGCCATCATCTGGTTCCATCCTCAACAGTTCTTCTAACGTCCCAATCCCGCTATCGGGTTGGCTGCCACTGATCTCATTAGATTTGCCCTTGTTCTCTGGCTCCTGTTTTCTTACTGTATCTTCTTTCTTTTGGATCTCTGGTGTATCAACAATGTCTGTCGATTTAACAAATATGGTGAACCTATTATTCGCAGACATGGCCGTATACACGGGTATGTCAGTTCCCTCGACGTCTAATACAAGTCTGATTCTTTTTTTATGATACCCGAGTCTTATCCTCTTTAGATTTGGGCTTGCAACGGAGATGATCTTTGGTTTAAACCAATCAGCACCATTACAGAAATCAAACACAATCCGTAGGGGAAAATCGAGGGTATGAGTGATATAGTCTGGGATCTTGTCATTACCCAACACATTTACTGTTGTGCCCGATTTGGATTCTTCAGTAGCGACTGAAATTACCCTGGTCATCAGCCCCGGGCTAGAATCTGAATCACAAGGATTGGTAGTGGCATTCAGATGATATGGTAGCACCAAAAAGGGTAAGAAAAAAAACAAGATAGGGGTTAACCTGCTCTTAGGATACACTTTCATATAGAGCTTGAGAGCAATTACTATGCCAAGGACATGGACCTCCCAAAGGGAATCAACATGCCTTTTTTTGGTGAAGGCATAGCTTGGCCAGATGGGAATCTTTCGAGGTAAGTAGTAGAAAAAACTAAGGAAGTGTGGAAGGTGCTAACGAAATGCTTGTATGCTGATCCTTGATTCTTGTAAACGCTCAAATCATGTTCAACAAGATGTCATTATTTTGACAACGGTTATCTGATGGAACTGGTAGAACCTGTTTCCACAAGGTTCTGTTTTTTGATCTTCTCCACCAAGGTTGTCCTGTTGATATTCAGAAGTTTTGCTGCCTTTGTTTTTACCCAGTCGCTCCTCTCCAAGGCACCAAGGATCAGGCTTTTTTCATAATCCTCAACTGCCTTGTGAAGGGTTACTCCATCCTCAAGAAAATCCTCTTCAATCGGTTGAATGGATCTCCCTTTCTGTGGGATGTGTTCTGGAAGGTCTTCACCCGCTACCACCTGATCATCGCAAAGGATTGTGAGTCTCTTTATCACATTTTCGAGTTCTCTGACATTTCCAGGCCAGTCGTACTTGAGCATGGCATCCATTGCGTCTGGGGAAAACCCTGTGATCTTCATCTCCCTTCCTTTCTGAAATCTTTTCATAAAGAAATCAATGAGTAGGGGAATATCTGATCTTCTCTGTTTTAGGGGAGGCACCCTGATTGGGATAACATTTAGTCTATAATATAAATCTTCCCGAAACTTTCCCTTGTTTAAGGCCGTAGTTAAATTCTTGTTAGTAGCTGCGATAATCCTAACATCAACATGGATCGTTTTGGTCCCGCCAACTCTTTCAAACTTCTTTTCCTGAAGCACCCGTAGCAACTTTACCTGCAGTGCCGGACTCATCTCCCCTATTTCATCTAAAAAAATGCTGCCACCGTTCGCCATCTCAAACCGACCGATCCTGCTCTTGTAAGCACCGGTGAAAGCCCCCTTTTCGTGGCCAAAGAGCTCGCTCTCAAGCAATTCCTCTGGAATAGCTCCACAATTGATAACAACCAACGGTCTATCACTGCGACTGCTATTATAGTGAATTGCCCTGGCTATCAACTCCTTGCCCGTACCGCTGGCTCCACTAATAAGCACCGTGCCATCAGTATCGGCTACCTTTTCAATGAGGTCATATATCTTCTTGATAGCATCGCTTGTCCCGATAAGGTTATCATACCCGTATGTCTGTTGCAGCTCCTTCTTGAGTCGGAAGTTTTCTTCCTCAAGGTTCCTGAACTTGAGGGCCTTTTCAATAACAACCAAAAGCTCGTCAGCTGTTATGGGCTTTGTAATATAGTCAAAGGCCCCCTTCTTTATTGCTTCAACCGAACTCTTAATTGTTCCGTGACCGGTAAGAACAATGCACGTGGTTTTGGGCGTTCTGGTTACTACATGGTCAAGAACCTGCATACCATCAACATCTGGCATTACCAGATCAGTCAGGACAAGATCGTAGTAATTTCTTTCTAACTCTCGGATACCTGCTCCCCCGTCAGGGGCAGCCACAACGTCATAGCCATGAGTCTTCAATATCTCACCGATGACCTCTAGTATGACTGGATCATCATCGATAATCAATACTTGTGCCATATGGTGCGTATCTCTGTAATTGAAAAGTGACTAAGAAATAGTTGAAGCTTTGGATGGAAAAAATGGAAGCTTAAATATAATCCCCGCGATGGAACTTAAACATAGCCACATTTGCGGTCACCGTTAGATCTTTGATAAGCCTCTCAAGATCCTTATCGTTGTGGAGTTTATCAGAGACCTCGCTTTCAATGATTCCCACCTCTTGTTTGATACTTTCTACTAGTGGCTCAATATCCTTGAGTGTCTTTCCAGGATCAGCCAATTGTCTTGCATAATCATCTAAAAGATTAAGGACCCTATCACTCTGCTTCAAGATATCTGCATTGATACCACGGGGGGCCTGGGGGTTTGTTGGATTTATCTCAGCCAGCCTCTGCTCGAGGATTTCCGTGAACCCATTACCCTTTTTCACCTTTTTGGAGGATGCCAATTTCCCATGGTATACATTACCTATTTCATTTATGTCCATTTTTCAATCTCCTCGTCTAGTACACTTGTCCTCTGTTATCTGTTGCCCGTTGTCCGTAATAAATTCCTTAATTCCTAAATTACAATTCATAAGCATTACATTGTGTTGTCTGTGTTTGATTCGTCAAACCCTATGAACTCAATAAGGCCAACAAGCTACATAATGCGTTTATCTCTTTTATACATATTCGGTACAGCTCAACAGTTTCTTTAATAGAAATCAACCATATTAAAAAAAATACCACTTGGCAAGAGAGAAAAGGGTTTTCCTCTATTAATCTTCCTTTTTCATCCTCTCTATATCCCCACTCAACATCCGCTCGCCCATTCCCGGTGCCTGGATTATGGACTGCACATAATGACACCTTTGGCGGATATGGACACCCACGCCCGCTCACGCCTGGATGCCACGGTGGTCACTCTTCACTCTTCCGTTCTCTGATACTTTTCCTCTCCCTTTGAAATACACAGGCGATAATACGTTCGCGATCATTGGGTTTGAGATCAAGAAACTCAATGCCAAGTTTGTAAGTAACTGTACCGTTCTCATCCAGTGGCTTAACCCGGAGGACTTCACCAAATGCTTCAATAAAAACGAGGGGAATCCTTGAGAGAACAAAATGCGCTTGAATGATCTGCCCTATTTCAACGGCTTCTTCTACCATCACATTCATCCCTGCGCCGCTAATATTTAATCCGATCCCCTGCTTTGCGAGCAAGCCCTTGTCCGCCTCTTCTTTTGATAACTTGGTCAATATCTGATCCAATTTCTCATCCATCTGAAGAAGAAAATCTATCAAACAGGCATTCAGACTAATTCCCCCATCTGTCTTGTCCGGATCAGTAAGATCAGTGATTATTTCTTCGTCTGGGTACCCAAACTGGTTGCTGGTCTCCTTCATGTCTTGGTATTCCTCTGGACTCAGAAGCCTAAATTTTACCTTGAAGGAAAAGGCTCCCCTCACATAAGATCGTCTCTCCTGTAAGATCATATCGCCCACCTGTCCTTATCAGTAAAGGTCTTTTCGGCTAATCAAAAAAGAATCTATACAGAACAATTCACAACGAGTAAATGCAACTATCATACCATCATTCATTCGCCGGGAACCCCAGGGCCACGTCATAGTGAAACCTAACTTATTGATTCTTCAGCTTATTGCAGGGTATGGGCACAGAATGAGGGTCAAGAATATGACAATTGGATAAGGATTACCATGCACACGAAAGACAAAGAATATGATACGACCTTTTCGTAAAGAATGTCAATATTTTGACAAAACCAATAGCTGTTTTGCTCATCCTCTTTAGCTTCTGGAAGCCTAGTTTCTCAATCATAACAAATGATTAGAACAACTTCTGATTTGACTCTATCTATTCGCGAAAAAAATAAAAGACCACACTTGTGAGGAGCAGAATCTGAAAAGGATCAGATAACATCTCAGGTCCTTCAATCAGCCTCAGTGAAAACGAGATAACCAATAAGGCTAGATAACCAGACTATTGAATAACATGAAGAGAGATAATGGTTCGGCAGAGGGGACAAAGATAGGGTTTTTCACCAACGTACTAGGAAAAAGTTACCTATTCCTTCGCCCTTTGAAACAAATCAAGGATTGATTCGCGGAGGCTACCGTCAAACCTATTCCGTGAGAGCAGCCAAAAAATCGCAGGTTTGTATGGATATGGTGCT
>CP070673.1:2773540-2778089 GCA_020351915.1 Deltaproteobacteria bacterium | reverse complement strand
CGCTCAATGGCTTCATCCAGGTCCACCTCCTTGCCGGTGGGCCAGAGGCTCAGAATCCGGCCCCGCTCCTCGAAGAACACATCATCGTCCAGCCTGCGGTTCTGTACGTCTATATTCCGTTTGCTGAGTTCCAGTTTTCCTAACATATGAAAGCCTCGTTTCTATCCTTTCTTTTCAGTTCATGAGCAATGATCATCCGCTGTACCTCTGAAGAACCGGCCGCAACGGTCAGGATTTTGGCGTCTCTGAAATACCTTTCTACAGCATGGTTCTTCATATAACCGGCCCCGCCATGGATCTGAACCGCATCCCCCGAAGTCTTAACCGCCGCCTCAGCTGAAAAGAGCTTCGCCGCCGAGGCCTCGAACCTTGCGTTCATTCCCCTGTCCAGAAGACTGGCTCCCTTGTAAGTAAGGAGACGGGCAGCCTCTACGTTTACCGCCATCTCCGAAATCATGTATTGGATCATCTGAAAGTCGATGAGAGGTTTCTTGAACTGCCTCCTTTTTTTGGAATAGTTCAGTGCGCTCTCAAAGGAGGCCTGGGCTATGCCCAGGGCAATAGAGGCCCAGCTCACCCTCTCAACGTCCATCCCCTTGAACAACTGCCTGTAGCCGATGCCCTCCTCTCCACCCAAGAGATTTTTTGCTGGAGTTTTGCAGTTTTTAAAGAAGAGCCTTCCTGTTGGGGACCCTCTCATACCCATCTTGTCAAAGGTCTTTCCAAAAGAGAACCCCTCCGAATCCCTCTCGACGATAAAGGCAGAGATATTCTCGGGTCCATCACCCTCCCCCGTCTTTGCAAAAACCAGATAGACCTCCGCGAATGGGACGTTGGTTATGTACGTCTTGGAGCCCCGCAAGACATAATCGTTTCCGGATCTTTTGGCCTTCGTCCTAAGCGAAAATATGTCGGAACCGGCTGCCTCCTCCGCGAGTGCCATGGCACCCCATCTTCTGCCGCGGGCAAGAACCGGCAGATATCTCTCCTTCTGCGCCTCGCTGCCGTATCTGAAGATGTTATGGGCACAGAGGATGGAATGGGGAAAAAGGGCGACCGGAATCGAAGCGGATACCCGAGCCAGTTCTTCTCCGGTAATGACTACTGACAGATAGTTCGAAAAGGTGCCCTGGTACGCGGGCGGAACGCCTCCTCCCGCATAACCAAGTTCCGCCAAACGCTCGAATAGCTCTGAAGGAAAACTCTGATCCCTATCTATGGTCGCAGCTATCGGGGCAATCTCCTTTTCTGCAAAAGTCCTTACCTCTTTCCGTAATGAGCGATGAGTTTCACTTAACTGGAAATCCATGGAAATCTTCACGCATCATCTCAGGTCCTCACATCAGTCTCCCAGCCTCAAAGGCCTCCACATTGATATCCCTGTGTCTCTCCGGAACGAGTCGCTTGATAACTTCTTTCCATTCCTCTATGGAAAACTCGAGGTAGTTGGAGAGCACGCCCAGGAGAATTGTGCTTGCCAGCAAGGGGTTGCCCAGTCTGTTGGCAATTGGCAGGGCATTCACCTCGATGGTATCCACCGCGTGTTGCCTCAGGATCGAAGCCACATCTTCAGGGTATTTGTCCAGCCCGGAAGTTACCCTGGGGGGATAGATCCTCTGACGATTCACTATCATCTTCCCGTGCTTCTTTAAGAAATGGGCGAACCTCAACCCCTCCAGCTCTTCGAATGCCAACACGATGTCCGCAGTGCCTTGAGGTATAACGGGCGCGTACACCTTCTTTCCATAACGAATGTGGCTCGGGACCGTGCCGCCCCTCTGAGACTGACCGTGGGCCTCGTTCTTCTTTACATCAAAGCCTCGAGCCATGGCCACCTCTGACAAGGCATTGCTCGCCAGAATAACGCCCTGGCCCCCAACTCCAACGATCAATATGTTCGTTATCTTATTATCCATGTTCCTATCCTTAATCACAAACGATGTCATCCACGCGAGATTTTCTCAGCTGTAATCTCACTGCCAGAGAATGGTCTTAAAACGAGCCCGTGCCCTTCATGTCCCTGTGGTAAATGCTACCCCGCATTTCAGCGTTATCTCATTAAGGACGGGAGCCAAAGGCTAACCTCAGGGACGAGAGCAATGAAAATCAAAAACAGTACAAAGACCGCCATGAAGGGTAATGCGCCTATGACCACATCCTCTAACGGCACCTTTCCTATTTGCTGCAACACATAGAGATTGACGCCGACGGGTGGCGTTATACAGCCGATTTCGAGATTGACCGTCATGAGCACGGCGAACCAGATGAGATTGTAGCCCATCATGGAAAGCACGGGGGCTATGATGGGAACCAGAATCATGTTAATGGAAATTGCCTCCAGAAACATGCCGAGTATTATCAGCAGAACCATTATTGCAGCAATGAAAAGCCATCCGGAGAGATTGAAAGCAGTAAGGGCCGTTGCCAAATTCTGTGCAATCCTGAGCATAACGATTACCTTTGCAAGGGTCGTCGCCCCGACAATAACCATCACGACCATGCCGATGACTCTGGCTGCTTCACCAATGATCCCTACCAGTTCTCGCCAACCGGCTTTCCGAGCAAATATCATGTAGAAACCGACATAGACGACTGCGACCCCTGCAGCCTCCGTTGGCGTGAACACGCCGGTGTAAAGACCTCCCACCACAATAATGGGCAACATCAATACGGGGAACGCCTTTCTGGTTGCAACAAGCCTGGTGGACCATGAAGCGGCAGGCGCCCTTTCGTATTTCTTCGTTTTTTCCGCGAAAATAACTGCTGTGATTGAAAGCAGGATGGTCAACAAGATCCCGGGGATTAGACCGGCCATGAAGAGCTTTCCGATTGATTCCTCTACAAGTACCCCATAGATTATCATCTGATTGCTTGGTGGTATAAGGACACCTATGGTCCCGCCGGCAGCCACGAGCCCGCAGGTAAGTCTCCTGTCATAGTTCCTCGCCACGAGTGCAGGTACTGCTACGAGTCCAATGGTTGCCGCGTTAGCCGCGCTCGAACCTGAAATGGCGGCGAAAACGGCACAGGATATTAGCGTGGCCACTGCCAGCCCACCTGGAATATGCCCGATCCATGCCGAGGCGAAGTCGAACAACTGCTCCCCCAGTCCCGCCTTCTGCATAATGATGGCAACAAACATAAAGAGGGGCAATGCCGTTAAAGTAAAGCTGTCGAGTTGCCAGTAAGCAATACTGGGCACCGAGATGAGGGCCTTTTCACCTCCGAACAGGAAAAAAAGGCCGACACACCCAACGAGGCCAAGGGTAAAGCCTACCGGGATGCCGGCAAGCAGGAGTAAAAAAAGCACAATGAGCAGCCCTACCAGAGGGTTGAAGTTTAAGAAAACAACAGCGAGAATAAACACCGCGCAGAAAGCGACAAGGGTGAGACTTGGTCGGCTGCCCGTGGAGAAGATCTTCTCACTTATAACCGAATGAAACCTGCTGAAGAGCATCCGCAGGGTCTGAAGACCTAACAGGATCATGCCCACCGAAAGGGCCAACTTCGTGGGCCAGAGAGGTATGCTCAAAACCTGCGATGTCTCCCCCGTCTTCAGAGTTAAAAGGACGAGGGAGATGCTCCACCGCGTAAAAATGGCGCAATAGGCCAGAATGAACACATAGCTTAGGGCCTCCAGAATCCTTCTGTTTGAATCGGAAAGCCGGGAAAGGACAAGGTCGATGCGAACGTGTGCTCCCTCCTTTAGAGCATAGCTGATGGATAAAAGCGAGAACCAGATGGCAAGATCCACGACGATCTCGAACTCCCATTTGGTAGGAGCATTGAAGACGTAACGGGCGACGATTTCATAAGTGATGGCAATTGCACATAGTATAACCAAACTTCCCGCTACCATAGCCGATCCATCGGAAATCACATCTATAGCGCGGCCGATACGACTACCCGCTTCCAGCAGGTTTCTCCTCCAATCGATACCCGCCTTTGCTATGGTTGCCGGCGAGGGAGAGGAAACATCCACCTGCCCATGGCTGCCCATTCCCGATGCTTTATTGGTAGAAGGGGGAAATAGACGACGCATACGCTATCACCTCGCTATTAGCACCAAAAAGGATCAAGGTCTTCGGTTGCCGAGAGGCCGAAATTCCTCCTCGCCGCTGTAAGCTGGGCGGAATTTCGAAAACCGTTATCTTGACTGTTCAATACAATCTAAAAGCGCATCAGCCGCATATGGTAGCTTCTTTTTTAAGAAGCTCACTTGAGCCGGCATAATGGCGGATCTCCACATCTGGATCTCGCTCTCGGGTACCGCGTAGATTTCGACCCCTTTCTTGGGTTTCAACTCTGACCAATATTGTTCGTTTTTCGTTGTGAACACCTGTCTGGTCCATTCCAGGATGTGCTTCTTTCCGGCATCCATAAAGATCTGCTGGTGCTCTTTTGACAACTTGTTCCAGGCGTCAAGGTTCATGACAAGACCCATGGCCGCATCAGGCGCCATGGCCTCGTGTCTGGTAAGGTAGGGGGCAACTTCAAACCATTTCAGAAGCAATGCGCCGCGCGAAGTGGATATGATCCCGTCAATAGT
>CP070673.1:2770581-2773440 GCA_020351915.1 Deltaproteobacteria bacterium | reverse complement strand
TGAGGTTACCTACTGGATTCTATAAGTCCAAGGAAAGGAATTAGGGAAAAGCTATAGACGCGGTTCGATATTATCAAGCATTCGGCTTAAACCGAATCTCACTCCATACGAATCACATCTATCTAGTCCTAACTGAAGCATTCAGATTTCCTGAATCTTAATTGATATCAGATTGATAACGCAAATCGACGGGATCAGTTGAGGCACCTACTCGTAGACTTCATCTTGAAATCGAGATTTTTTCATCAATAGGGTTCAATCCAATATTGATCTTTCAATTACTTTATATAATCGTTAAATCTATCTACGAATATAAGTATTTGGCGCTTAACCGAAAGTCTCAGTGCAACAGTTCCAGCCCCAAGATCTTATGGTTTTATTCTATACCTATTGGAGCAGGCATCTCGAGGAGACCCAGGGTGTCAAAAATACACTTCTTCTTGACTTCCAGACGTTTTTTTGTTTCATAATCCAAGAACTTTCCTTTCTAAAACCTCCAACCACGAAGTGTTGAATGGAAATGCATCTCACAAGTGCCCGCCTAGCTCCCGACGGGACACAGGTGTTCTGTTGGGAGCTGACCTCAGAAATATGACCAGTTCTACGCATTGAATCTCTTCAACTATGTTTAACTAAGAAAAGGAGGAAAATATGACTGACTATCAGGCCATAGTGATAGGCAGTGGTGCAGGTGGGCTTTCAGCGGCCCTTACTCTCAGCAGGAGGGGATCGTCGGTATTGCTTCTCGAGGCCATGCCCTCTTTTGGCGGGTATCTGAACCCCTTTCGGAGAAAACCCTATACATTTAACACGGGACTCCACTACCTGGGTGAACTGGGCAAAGGAGAACCCTTTTGGAGCTTACTGGATACGTTAGGGATAAGCGATAAGGTGAGTTTTGTCGAACTCGATCCGGATGGGTTCGACCGTTACATTTTTCCGGATTATGAGTTTCGCTTCTGTAAAGGAAAGGAACGGTTCAGGGAAAGACTTATGAGGGATTTCCCAAAAGAAGAGCGGGGCATAAAGAGATTTTTCAACGTCTTTGATAAAATTATGAAGGCCATGGATGCTTCTATGTCGCAGGAGGGTGGCCTCTTTAGCATGCTGGGTTTCCTTCTGAAGCACCCGTCAATGATAAAGTACTCTCGAATACCCTATCAGAAGCTCCTTGACGAAGTGACATCGGACAGGCGCTTGCAGGCTGTGTTGAATGCTCATTGTGGTACCTATGGCTTGCCTCCAGCACGAGCATCGGTCATCATTCCCCTCTCTGTGTGGAGCCATTACCTCGCTGGCGCATACTACCCCAAAGGTGGCAGCGGAGCATTTCGTGATGCGTTTCTCAATGCGCTAAAAAGTAATGGTGCTGAAATGAAAAGCCGTTCACGGGTGGTGAGGATAGAGAAGAGGGGAAATGAGTTCCAGATTGAGACGGAAGCCGGTGAGAAATACACGGCGCGGGTGGTGATCAGCGATGTTGATCCGGTTCTCACTTTGGGGAAATTGGTTGACCCGCAGATGGTGCCCTCCAAAGTGCAAAATAAGGTGAAGCGGTTACGGCCGTCAGTGGGCGCGTTTTGGGCCTTTATTGGCACTGATCTAGATCTTCCCTCTCTGGGAATTACCGATGCCAATATCCATCACTATGACGACTTTGATCTTAACAAGATTTACGATACCCTAAACGCTTCAACGCTCCCTGAAGGCGTGCCAGGGTACTTTCTCACGAGTCCATCAATGAAAGATCCCAATGGCGGGCATGCTCCCCAAAATCACCACACGGTCGAAATCTTCACTTTCATTGACTACAGTCATTTCGAGAGATGGGCCAATTCTCCTTCTATGAAGCGAGGCGAAGAATACGAGCGCTTCAAGGAGCAAATGGGACAGCGCCTTGTGAAAGCAGCGGAAAGGTATATCCCTGGACTCAGCGAACATATGAAGCATATTGAATATGCCACTCCTCTCTCTAATGAGTATTGGGTGAATGCTGTGCGAGGTGGATGCTACGGACCGGAAGAGACTCCCGATCAAGTTGGCCCTGGTCGGTTTAGTTCTTTTACTGCGGGCATCGAAGGACTGTTCTTGGTTGGTGCTGGCACGTTAGGTGGTGGAATTATGGCCTGTGTGGCATCTGGCGTTCTCGCAGGAGGAAGGGCTGCCAGTCTTTTAGGACTGAAATTGTAATAAATTCGAAAATCATTTGAAGGTTATAATTTTTTTATAAGCTGTAATCCGGCGAAAAAATCGGCTAAGGTTGACGAATACTAACTGAAATAAGTAGATTCCCTCAATGCCAAAATATACAAGATTTCAAACGCAAATCTTGATCTCCACTAGTTGAGGCATCTCGAAATCAAACGGAATATTGTCTGGTCCGCCCTAAAACCGAAATTGCAGATACCTTGCCACGACCTCATTCTATCGAAATCCGTTTTCATTGTGGGTATGTTGGAGTTAGCACAGGTTTCATTCCAGATTCCATCACTACAATATCTGGTATGATCTTCCAAATAAAAAGCGTCGGCTTTTAACGTCAATACACGCTTTTTCTCCCATAGGTCAAACTGAACAATGATAGCAGTAGTGTTCACTATTTAGTATCTTTAGGTTTGAATTTTTTGAGATCGTCAAAGATACTGCCCGAGGACTTAATGATGGGGAAACAATCTGACCTTGGGCCCTATTATTTACTACTTCTTTCTTCTGCCCGTGAACTTATCGATCTCTGCTGGGTCAAAAATGTCTGATAAAGGGACTGTGAAACCCACTTTTGGTTCATAGCCCATAAAGGTGGGAACCGGATACCTGATCCCGGCGGCATGGGTTTTTTTCAACCCCTCCATAAGTTCCGGC
>CP070673.1:2767376-2770481 GCA_020351915.1 Deltaproteobacteria bacterium | reverse complement strand
TTCAACACCCCATATGTGATGAAAAATTTCGATCATTTAATGCGGGTTTGGGATGGTCGCCTGGGCGATGAAGCGAGGGCCCTGGTTGCGAAGAAGGGGAACATGAAGTACCTGGGAATCGTTTACCGGGGACTTAGTCAGATTACTTCAAACAAGCCTATCTACACGCCGGAAGATGATTCCATGTTGAAACTCCGGCTGCCTGGGGTGCCGAACTGGATTGTGGTCTGGAAAGAGATCGGCGCAACCCCTGTCCCGGTCCCTCTGACCGGGCTCTATGATTCCCTGAAGACGGGAAAGGCGGAGGCCTCCGAAGGCGACCTGCCGCAGATTTCCTCCTTCAAATTGAACGAAGTGCAGAGTCATCTCACCATCACGAACCACATGGTTCAAGCAGGACAAGTCCTCATCAACAAGGGCTTTTTTGACGGTTTATCCAAGGGTGACCAGGATCTAATCGTGAAGGCGGCGAAGGAAGCCATTGATTGGGCCAACGAGAAGATAAAGAAAGGTGAGACAAAGATCCTCATCGATCTCCAGAAAAAAGGCATGCAGGTGGTGATTCCCGACGCGGATCTCTTCCGGGAAAAGGGAGAACCTGCGGTGGAGGAGCTTTTCAGGACAGAGTGGCCCGTAACAACCTGGAAAGAGGTGTTGGCGCAATAGTGCTGGTGAAAAAATGGCGATTGCACACGAAATCGAGGTGAAGTGAGGGCCGGTGCAATTCCCGATTGCAAAGAGAGAGATCGAGCAGTATACTAGATCCAAGCGGACTCGAATCCTGGAGAAACAGAGAGGAGGTGATAGCTACGTGTGGATGAGGTAGGTTCCAATAATGTATTAATAAAAAAGGATTTATCAACTCAGAAGACCTAAGGAATGGAGGTGTAGTAATGAAAGGAAGAAAGTTTATGAAGGTCTTGACTTTGGGGCTTGCGATCTCATTGATCGTGGGCCTGGCTGGCCTTGCCGAGGCCCAAGAACAGTATCCTTCCCGCGAGATTGAGCTCATGATTCCCTGGGGTGTGGGGGGGGCTACTGATGTTGTTTTCCGGACATTTCTGACCGTTCTTCCCAAGTATTTGGAGAGACCTATTATCATCGTGAATAGGCCAGGAGGCGGTGCCGTACCCGGGTATACAGAGGCCATGAAGAAGAAGCCGGATGGCTATTACAGTTTGGCATGGATATCAGCTTCATTGACCAAAACGCACATGAGCGTCGTTCCTTACGACTATCAGACCTTTGATCCTGTGATCATGCTGGTGAACACCCCCTGCTGGATCCTTGTTCCTGCCAATTCCCCCTTTAAGAACATCAATGATATGTTAGCAGCGGCTAGAGCAAAACCTGGTCACGTTACCCTGGGCAATGCCGGAGCAGGTGGGGGCACCCATATGATCGCTCTGGCCTTTGAGAAGGCAGTTGGCGTTCGGTTTAACCATGTCCCACATAAGGGCGGCGGTCCGACCGTGGTGGCTACAGTGGGCGGACACGTCGATGCCTGCAACCTGTCTCCTCCCGAAGGTGTGCCCCAGATGGCTGCGGGTCAGTTACGCTGTCTTGCCGCCTTTTCTGAAGAGCGCATGAAAGAGTTCCCTGATGTCCCCACCGCTAAGGAGCAGGGTGTAGACTTTGTCCTCGGACAGTGGAGGGGATTGGCTGTTCCCAGGGGAACGCCCGCAGATAGGGTCAAGGTGCTTCATGACGCATTCAAGGCGGCCATGGATGATCCTGACTTACAGGTACTGGCCAAAAAGGGCGGCATCCTCTTGGATTACAAGGGTACCGGGGATTTTAAGAGGCACATCGCCGAACAGAACGAGTTCTATAAGAAGCTAATCATCGAGAGCAAGCTGGGTACTCGCTACAAATAAAGATAATTGTAAGAGACTGGCAGAAAGGGTGACATACAGCTCGATTCCAGCTGTATGTCACCTTGTTATGGCGGGAAGTATGGGTAAAACAGAGATAATCATCGGTGTCTTTTTAATGATTCTGTCTTTTGCATTCTATACCCTGACCTATCAATTTCCCGAGCAGACCCTGGCCTTCTCACCGAAAATATTTCCCGGTTTTGTGAGCGTCTGTCTTTTTATCATCTCTTCTGTCCTTGTCATCCAGGGAATTACAGCGGTGCGAAGGGGTTCACGGGAAGAGAAGCCTAAACTAACCATAGATAAGGCATTAGATAAGGCATTTTTAATACGGCTGTTCTTGGGCATTTTGATCGGCTACACCTATACTCGATTGCTTCCCATCACAGGATATGTAGTAGCTACTCCGCCCTTTATTGCCGGTATAATGCTCGTCTTCAACGAGAAACGGTGGTATAAGATCGTGGCAACCTCCATTGTTACCACCAGCCTGCTGTATATTCTGTTTAGAATTATCTTCAGGGTTCCCCTGCCACGATTCAGCCTGTTTTGACAGAACCAGAGAGGTCGTACACGTGGAATCGATCGTTCACGGTTTTTTATTTGTACTCCACCCATTGCATTTCCCCTTTCTTATCATAGGTGTCGCCCTTGGGATAATTGTTGGCGCTCTTCCGGGCCTTACGGCCTCGGTGGGTATCATACTCCTTCTGCCCTTTGTCTTCTATCTTGATGTGAGCACTGCCATGGTAATGCTCTGCGGGGCCTTTTGTGGCGGTATCTATGGGGGATCCATATCGGCGATTCTCATTTCGACTCCAGGAACGCCTTCGGCAGCGGCAACCGTCCTCGACGGATACCCTCTTGCCCAGAAAGGCGAAGCGGGGAAGGCCATTGGGGTGGCTACCATCGCTTCCACGAGCGGGGGAATCATTTCTACATTTTGTTTGATGTTTTTTGCACCAAAACTGGCGCGGGTTGCCCTTCAATTCGGCCCGGAAGAGTATTTCGCCCTGACCGTATTCGGGCTGACCGTTATCGCCAGCGTAGCAGGAAAATCTCTCACTAAGGGACTGATTGCGGGCTTTTTCGGCCTTCTGATTGCGACAGTCGGCCTGGACCCCGTAGAGGGATACGCTCGCTATTCCTTCGGCATTCCCAATCTCATGGCAGGCTTCTCCCTCTTGCCGGTGCTGATTGGTTTGTTTGCCATATCCCAGATCTTTGT
>CP070673.1:2763511-2767276 GCA_020351915.1 Deltaproteobacteria bacterium | reverse complement strand
TCCCGTGCTCTCCGGTCTGAAGAAGGGCCAGCGGGTTGTGGTCACAGGAAACTATCTGATCGACTCCCAAAGCACCCTCGGTGCCGGGGCATCTGGAGGGTATGGTGGAGCTCTCCACGGCGCCCATGGCCATTGATACAAACAACAGACATGAGAACCCGATAGGTATCAGATTGGTGGGCTGAGAAATCATGATAAATAGGATCATCACATGGTGTATGGCAAACCGGTTTATTGTCCTCATCTTTCTTTTTGCAATACTGGGAGCCGGTATATGGGCGGTTAGAAACACCCCCATCGACGCCATCCCAGACATCGGCGTAAATCAACAAATTGTCTTTTTAGATTGGCCGGGAAGAAGTCCGAAGGATGTAGAGGACCAGGCTGTCTATCCCTTGACCACGAACCTCTTGGGGATTCCGGGTGTGGAAGTTATCCGTTCCAATTCCATGTTTGGATTCGGGATGATCAACATTATCTTTGAGGACAAGATCGACTTCTACTGGTCCCGAACCCGCGTATTGGAGAGGTTGAATCTGGCCCTGAAGGATATTCCGGAAGGGGTAGTCCCGGTGTTGGGACCTGATGCTACCGCTTTGGGTCAGATTTACTGGTACACCATCGAAAATGGCTACTACTGCCCAGATCATCCCGGCGAGGTATTCGATACCCCGGGCAACTGTTCAATAGACGGCCAGCCGTTAATCCGTTCGCAGTATAACCTCGCTGAATTAAGATCCACCCAAGACTGGTTCGTTAAATTTCAACTCACCGCCGTAAAGGGAGTGAGTGAGGTCGCGAGCGTAGGAGGCTATGTGAAGCAGTACCAGATCGATGTAGACCCCAATAAGATGCTCTCTTATAAAATCGACATGATGAAATTGATCAGAGCTGTAAAGCGGAGCAACATCGATGTGGGAGCCAAAGTGATCGAAGAAGGCGGAATGGAATTTGTTATTCGGGGTCTTGGCTTCATCAAGAGCATTGAGGATATTGAAAATATCGTCATCGGGGCCCACAGCGGCGTTCCCGTGTATGTAAAAAACATCGGAAACGTCTTGCTGGGGCCCGAGTTTCGCCGGGGTGCACTTGTCAGGGATGGTCAGGAAACAACTGGTGGCATCGTTCTCATGCGTTATGGGGAGAACCCGTTGGAGGTCATTGAGGGTGTCAAGCGAAAGATAGGGGAGATCACAACTGGCCTCCCTCCTGGTGTTCGCTTGGTCGGTTACTACGATCGATCGAATCTCATTAGGAGGGCGGTTAATACCCTCCAAAAGGCATTGATTATGGCCTTGATTATTGCAGTAGTGGTCATTCTCATCTTTATGGGGCAAATCCGAAGTAGCTTTATCATTTCAATTATCTTGCCCGTGGGGATCCTACTGGCTTTTCTTGTTATGTACTTACTAAAAGTACCCTCCAATATCATGTCTCTAGGTGGCTTAGCCCTTTCCATTGGCGTTATGGTGGATGCCGGGATCGTGATGACCGAAAACATCGCCAGGCATCTTGGCATGGCCTCTCCCAAAGAGGCAAAGTCAGCTGTAGCCCTCAGGGCTGCCCATGAGGTGGGAGCCCCCATTTTTTTCTCGATGCTGATCATTATCGCGGCCTTTATGACCATTTTTACCTTAACCGGTCAATCGGGGAAGCTCTTCAAGCCCTTGGCACTGACCACTATCTCGGCCATGGGAGGCGCCGCGGTTCTTTCGGTGACCATTATCCCCCTGTTGTGTGTAATGATGCTAGGAAGGCGGATGAGGCCACTGGAGCGAAATCCGATCACTAAGGTTCTACAATGGGGCTACCGCCCTATAGTCAGGTCTTGCCTCAACCACGGCTTTGTTGTTCTCCTGTTTTTCCTGATTTTTGTGATCATAAGTTTGGTTCCTATGGTGGGTGCCAAAATAGTCACAGGTCCCCTTTCAAAGGCTTTGCCTTTGGATAGGGTCTCTGGGGTTCATAAGGTATTCAAAAAGCTTGAGGCAACCTTACCTGGTATCAGGAGTGAGTTCATGCCTCCTCTCAACGAAGGGGACCTTCTCTACATGCCTGTCCTGCTTCCGGGGGCTTCCCTTACGCAAGTAAAACAGGTCCTTACTAAGCAGACTTCGACCATAAAAGAGTTTCCGGAGGTCATAACCGTTGTGGGCAAGTTGGGCCGTGCACAGACGGCAACTGACCCTGCACCTATAGGAATGATCGAATCGATCATTATTTTGAAGCCTGAGGGGCAGTGGCGGCCCGGGATGACTAAGGCGCGACTGATAAAGGAAATCATTCACAAAACACAGATACCTGGCGTCACTCCTATCATGACCCAACCGATCCGGAATCGAATTGATATGCTTGCCACCGGAATTCAAACCCCGGTGGGAATCAAGATCTTTGGTTCAGGCTTGAAGGAGATTGAGAGGCTGGCTGTAGAGATTGAGAATGTCATCCGAGGGATTCCAGGTTCTGTAAACCCCTATGCGGAACGGGTGGGGAACAAGCCCTACCTGGAGATTGCGATAGATCGAAAGCAGGTAGCGAGACACGGAATTAACGTGGGGGATGTCCAATCACTTATCATGACTGCCATTGGAGGGATGAATATCACTACCACCGTTGAGGGGAGGGAACGGTATCCGGTTCGGGTAAGATACATGCGAGAGCTAAGGGACAATGTGGAAGGGATTGAGCGGATTTTTGTCGATTCCCCTTTTGGTTATAAAGTACCCCTTCGCCAACTTGCCAAAATTGTCAGAGTGCCCGGGCCTGCCAAAATCGCGAGTGAAAATACTCTGCTCTATGTCCGAATCTTTGTTGATGTGGATACGGAGACAACGGGTATCGTTGATTTCGTGAAAGAGGCCGACCGAGTTATCAAGGAAACAGTTAGATTTCCACCTGGCTATTTTATCACCTGGAGCGGCCAGTATGAATATGAGATTGAGTCGAGAAAAAGGTTGATGATCGTTGTTCCTATCTGTATTGTAGCTATCTTTTTCCTTCTTTATGTGAAATTCAGGTCTCTGTCATCTGCATCTATACTCATTATGGCTCTGCCATTTGCCTTTATAGGAGGTATCTGGCTCCAGTTTGTGTTGGGGTACAAATTTTCCACCGCGGTATGGGTAGGGTATATTGCCCTCTTTGGCGTAGCGATTGAAGCAGGCGTCGTCATGGTGGAGTACCTTTTGCAAAAGGTAAAGAGTGAAGGCAGCAATAGACCTCTTGAAGAGATTATCGTCGATGCTGCTCTCCTGAGGGTGAGGCCCATTGTAATGACCACTGCTACCACAATCCTTGCACTCATGGCTGTGATGTTCTCCACTGGGACAGGCTCTGAGGTTATGAAGCCGATTGCCGTTCCTACGGTGGGGGGAATTCTCACTGCTACACTGACAAACCTCCTTTTAGTCCCCGTCTTATTCTACTGGGTGAATAAGAGGGGATACTCTGATACGAGAAACGAAGCAGATCGGCTTCTTGAAAAGACTACGGATTCGAGCTCCTCGGATGAGCGCGGGGCACCCGAGTAAGTCTATTAAAGTGCAAGAGCGCAGGGTCTAAGTGGGGATTAACTCACCTTTCTAGAAAACTCCGACATATTGTATAAGAGCTATTATTATACGTAACATCGACAGGCTGGGTGAATAATCCTAACTGAATTCGTCAGTCACTTGCCCTTCCTAAAATTGACGAATTGCGGAAGAGTTAATCATCTATGACTTGAAGATAAGAAACCGCGGTTTGGCTAGACCCCTGCATGTTGTG
>CP070673.1:2753822-2763411 GCA_020351915.1 Deltaproteobacteria bacterium | reverse complement strand
GATCCCAAATTTATTTATCCCCCCGATACAGTTCCGAAAGAAAAGAAAAAATAGGCATAATCAGATTGGGAATTAAGGAATTCCTAAAGTCAAAATCTCTAAATTAGCGAGCTAATAAAGGCGAGGGATATGATTGTTTTACTATCGAGAATCTTATGATCCCGAATCATTCGTAACACCTCTTTCAGGGTAAAGATCTCAATAGATGATATCTCGTTTTCGTCAATATCTTTTCCTAGCTTCCTCAGATCTCTGCCTACATAAAGGTAAATAAGCTCATTCGAGTATCCAATGGCAGGGGCGTAGGTGTAGAGCCATTCGATAGACTGCGCCTCAAACCCTGTCTCCTCAACTAGCTCTCTTTTGATACATTCCTCAGGGCTCTCACCTCTATCAATCTTGCCCGCAGGGATCTCCAGCGTTTCCCTTTCTAATGCATACCTGTACTGCCTGACCATAATGATCTCGTCATCTGAAACGAACGGGACAATTGCCGCAGCTTGTGGATGGTCAATGCGAATCCTCTTACTTATCCTCCCATTTCTCAGGCTCACCTCATCCAGATAGACCATGAAATTCTTTGTGCCGAGACTTGCCAGGCTCTGTATTTTCTGTTCCATTTTCTCGTTCCTCGTTGCTGGGTAACTCCTCTCGATAAGAACTTAGGGGCTTTGCTCCAATTGGAATGTTGGAATGTTGAAACACTGGAATAATGGGTTTTGGGGAATTGACGGAATGGGTTGCCTGTCAAGAGCCTCAAGGTCGTGCGATTGGGAAAATCAAGTTGACAAACCATAAGAGAAATGAGAAATTCGGATCTAATCCATTCGGTAGAAGACAAATTCACATCATACCATTATTCCACCATTCCATTATTCCATGTGTGAGGCAAGATTACCAGGCCTCAGTAAATATCTATAATTTCAATAAGTTGCAGAAATTCCGATACATTCAATTAATGAGAAATGAGAGACGAGCAACTGCTGACATCAAAGATCATCTTCTCTCAGGATTAGTTCCATATTGGGATCGCGATGATTAACCATAGCGTCAACATCTCGGGTCATCAATATCAGGGTTTTCTCCATTTCCTTTACGTACATATCAAACTCATCACCCTGAGCGTGTTTGGGAATGGGGTATGGTTTCCATGCAGACACAACTATCCGTGAGAATGGTTTTGGGATTATCATCTTATCCCATGCCTTTGTAAACATCCATACCTTGGTAGCAGACCATGTAAATGGCATAATATGGACCCCTGATTTTTGAGCAATTCTGACCAACCCTGGTTTGGCCCGAAATGCCGGTCCCTGCGGACCATCAGCAACAGTCGCCACAACTCTGCCACCAGTATTCAAGAATCCAACAAGCTGGTCGAATCCTTCCTTCCCTCCCCTGGTTGATGAACCCCTGGCTGGAATAACGCCTACCTTTTTCGCAAAATCAGCGAGGAGGTCACCGTCTCTGCTGGAAGAGAAGAGGACCATAGGGTGAATGAAGCCATACTTTAAGAGGAAATAAATAGCGCATCTATGCCAGGTGGTTACAACCGCCTTTTTACCTCGCAAGACAATGTCATCTATGTAGTTTTTATTGATATAGTGAACCCTGCAGGTCAAGAGAACGAGCCTCAGAAAAAATATCGCCAGGTAGGAGAGAAAGCTTATCAAATATCGGTTGGTGATTTTAATTTTCATATCCAAGCGAAGCTTTGCCTCGAACCGACGAGGCGTTGAGCCAGCAAAAAAATCCGAAATCCGAATATCGAAATTCTAAACAAGTTTCCAACCCGCCCGCCTCGCCTGAGCGAGAGCGATGGCGGGCAGGTGACCAAAATCCCAATGCTCTAAACTAAGTGACGTTTGCCCAGGTCTGTTCAGCTCTGTGCTGTTTCGAATTTTGAACATTTCAATTTTGATATTGTTTCGAATTTAGGATTTCGAATTTGGAATTTAAAAGTCCCTATAGAATTGGGGTTTGATTTCACCGAAAAAACTTGGCATAAATGCTAACATTTTTGGCTATGAAGACATCTAGACGTTGAATATCACCTTATCTCCTACCAGAGACTCAATCTCTTGAATCAGGTCCTCCTCAGGCATGATGCTGTATCGATTGTGGGCTGCTACCGTTGACTCATTATTCCCGTCAAGGTTGATCTTAAAAACCAGCTTACAATCTCCTGGATACCTGAAGAGAAGACCCCTGAGCTTAATGAGGCTCGAGCGGGTGAGACCATCCTGTGAAATAGGAATCGAGATAGACTTGATCGATTTTTGTTTTACTGTTTCCAAGGCAACTATATCCTGTGCCCTGATTTTTACCACGTTATCTCCTGCCTCGGCCTCTCCCGTGACCAAAAGAGGCTTGTCATCATTCAGGATAGGGGCACACCGGGCGAAAACATCTGGAAACGCGACGACCTCTGTGAAGCCTTGTTTGTCCTCAAGGCGAATGGTCGCCATCTTATCACCTTTTCTGGTCCTCTTTATCCGCATGCTGTTAACGAGCCCAGCCAATCTGACAACCGCTTTATCTTTGATGTTAACAAGATCCTGGGTTGTTGTGGTTGCAAACTGGGTTATGGCATCAGCAAATCCATCCAGAGGATGCCCGGTGATATAAAATCCGAGGGATTCCTTTTCCTTTCGTAATTTTTCCTCATCGGCCCATTCATCAATATCTGTGAGTTCAAGGGTTTTCTCTTCCTCTTCTTTGGATGGAAAGAGGTCAAACATATTCAGCTGATTTGGGTCTTCACTAATCCCTCCAAAAGCCAGGGCAGCGTTTAAGGATTCAAAAAGCTTTGATCTGAACACACCACTAAAATCAAAGGCACCACACTGGATCAGGCTTTCCAATACCCTTTTGTTTACTTTTGATTTGTCTACCCTTTTGCAAAAATCTGTAAGTGAGGTAAATGGCCCGTTGTTTTCTCTCTCGTGAACCATCGCTTCCACGGCCTTAAATCCAACATTTTTCACTGCGGCCAGGCCAAAACGAATACTTTCCCCAACAACAGCAAAATCCACCTGACTCTCATTGATATCGGGGGGAAGTATTGGTATGCTCATTTCCCTGCACTCGGCAATGTTCTTAATGGTTTTGTCTTGGCTTCCCATATCTTCTGTAAGCAGGGCAGCCATGAACTGCACCGGATAGTGGGCCTTGAGATAGGCAGTCAAATAAGCTATCATAGCATAGGCCACCGAATGGGATTTATTAAAACCATACCCCCCAAATTTTTCTATCAAGTCAAAAACATTCGCTGCCTTATTTCTGTTTAATCTGTTTCGGGTTGTTCCTTCCAGAAACCGTTCCTTTTGCTGGGCCAGCTCTTCAGAGCGTTTTTTGCTAATGGCCTTTCGTAACCCGTCTGCCTCTGCAAGGGTATAGTTTGCCAGTACCTGGGCGATTCGCATCACTTGCTCCTGATACACAATAACTCCATAGGTCTCTTTGAGAATCTCTTCTAATTCTGGCAATGGGAAGGTTATTTTGATTTCACCATGCTTCCTTTTTATAAAATCAACAACCATATTGCTACCCAAAGGACCCGGCCGATACAGGGCGACTGATGCAACGATATCCCCAAAGACACCCGGCTTGAGGTTCCTTAGGAGCTCTTTCATGCCGGTACTCTCCAGTTGAAATACCCCGGTGGTCTTACCCTCACTGATTAGCTGAAAGGTCTTATCGTCCTCCATGTCTATTTCATCAAGATTAACAGGGTGGTCGGTTGTATCTCTTATGAGATCTACGGTGTCCTGGATAACGGTCAAGGTCTTGAGCCCCAGGAAGTCAAATTTGATCAACCCGAGCTGTGCCACCTGATCCATGGTAAACTGGGTCATCACCTCACCATTTGGCCCTTTAAAGAGAGGGAGGTATTCAACCAAAGGCCTGTCAGATATGACTATACCAGAGGCATGGGTAGAGGCGTGTCTGGTTAGACCTTCCAAGGATCTGCTAATTCGTAGGAGTTTTCTCTCCTCATCTGTTCCCTCTTCCATGGCCTTGAGCTGAGGCTCTGTCTCTATTGCCTCATCGAGGGTGATATTCAGGCCTTCAGGAATAAGTTTAGCGATCCTGTCGGCCTCTGCATAAGACATATTAAGAGACCGGCCCACATCTCTAATAACAGCCCGAGCCTTCATGGTTCCAAAGGTTATGATCTGTGAGACGTTTTCTCTCCCATATTTCTCACTGACATAATTAATAACCTTGTCCCGGTTTTTGATGCAGAAATCTATATCAATATCAGGCATACTGATTCGGCCCGGGTTTAGAAAGCGCTCAAAGAGGAGGCCATATTCGATTGGATCAATATCGGTAATCTTCAGCGCATAGGCGGTAAGGGAGCCGGCAGCTGATCCCCTGCCCGGCCCCACAGGGATATCTGATTTCCTTGCATAGGCTATGAAATCAGCCACGATCAAAAAATAACCTGCAAAGCCCATTTCACTGATGGTTCTCAGTTCATAGGTCAAACGATCCTCATATTCGGCTTTCAATTCGGCGGAAAGTGAGCCATCGAGGGCCTCCTTGCGCTCCAACCTCTTGTCCAGGCCTTGTCTGGCCTCTTTCTGGAATTTTTCTTCCAGACTCAGATTGCCTGCGACCTGAAAGACGGGGTATTTGTACTGGCCAAATTCCATCTCATAGTTACATTTTTTGGCTATCTCCACGGTATTGTCCAGAGCTTCTGAAAACCCATCCAAATCGCTGGCCATCTCTTGCCCAGATTTAAAATAGAACTCATCATTCGAAAACTTCAGTCTACTGGGATCATCAACACTCTTACCCGTCTGGATGCATAAGAGGATATCATGAGCTTCTGCATCCTCTCTGTTCAAGTAATGGCAGTCATTGGTGGCAACCAAGGGAAGAGACAAGTCTTCAGCCAGCTCTTTTAAAGCTTCGTTTACGGCAATCTGTTCAGGCATCTTATTGGCCATTACCTCCAAATAGAACCGGTCATGATCAAATATGGAGGCTAGCTGGCGGGCATACTCTTTTGCATCCCCAAGCCCCCCCCTTTTTAAGAAGTAGGGGACATGGCCCTTGAGACATGCTGACAGGGCAATTAATCCTTGATTGTTCTGTCTCAAGAGCTCCATGTCGATCCTGGGATGATAATAGAAGCCCTCAAGATTACCCAAGGTGACGAGCCTGCTGAGATTCCTGTATCCTGTCTCATTCATCACAAGGAGAACAAGGTGATATGCAGTTGGTTGCCCATCAGGTGACGGTGATTTATCTTTCCTGCTGCCGGGGGCTACATATGTCTCGCAACCGATAATAGGTTTAATACCTGCCTTGTGGGCCTGAGAGTAAAACTCTACTGCTCCAAACATGTTCCCATGATCAGTAATGGCAACTGTTTCCATGCCCAGCGTGGGGACCTTTTGTAACAATCTATCGATCCTGATGGCCCCATCAAGCAAGCTGAATTCAGTGTGAGTGTGTAAGTGAACAAAGGGATGTCGGTCCTTTTTTCCTGATTTATTTTTTGGTTCTGGTAACATATCTGTTTGACGAATTTTATTTAATTAGATACATTTAATGTAACTACTCAGGTATCTTGCCACAAAGGCACCAGGACCCGCCCGCCTCGCCTGAGCGAGAGCGACCCGCCTGCCATTGCAAGGCACGAGCGGGCAGGTGGCGGGCAGGCACCGAGATTATAGAATTACTCGTAGGCGTTCATAGGTTCAAGGTTCACCGTTCAGGGTTACATTTCTTTCGTTAACCTTGCTCGTAAGACTTTTCAGATTTTCGTTCAACCCTGAACCTCTGAACCCGTGAACGGTTACAGCCTTTTCAATGCGCCTAAGGCTCATTAATAAGAAAACTCCGTTATTCAATGTATGTTCATGTTCCCCGCCTGCCGCTTGCTCGCCGGAAGTATGGCGGGTAAATCGGGCAGGTCTTTGCGGCCCTGGCCCAGACCTGACTTGCAATGAATTTATATATAGAATTCATCTGATAAATAATTCAGCGCCCATATGATATTCAGGCAGTTGCGCCGGGGCGGGCTTTGTGCCTTGGTGGCTCAATAGTTACCATTTAATTTGGCCTAGCATCTATCTACAGCAAAAACTGAAAGCCGCTCGATGAGAAGCTGCGTAATGTTCGAGTTATCATAAGGTAAAGAAAAGAGAGCTTCAAGTTTTTTCGAAAAAAACCTACCGATAGTTTCACAGGGTTCTTCATATAAGACAAATACACTCTAGGGGCGCTGATTTTGAAAGCCATGTTCTTTCTCCGGAATCGGATTTTATAATGATAGGTGGAGCAAAAAAGAACGAAAGGGAGGCCAATATCCTCCTCATTGTATATGAACATCTCGTCAGGGATATAATGGCCAGGATATTCATGGAAAGAGGTCATACGGTGGTTACCTGTGCAGTTGGTCATGACGGAATCAGAACATTTGAAAAAGGGAAGTGGAAATTTGACCTGGTTATGAGTGATATAAGCCTGCCTGGCATCAGTGGTTTTGGTGTGGCAAAAAGAATCAAAGAGATCAGTCGAAAAACCCCTGTTATACTCATTAAGGGCTGCGAAAAAGAGCTGGATATGGAGGGATTTCAAGAATGTGGTGCCGATCTCGTTGTTTGCAAACCCTTGTGGTTGGATAAGATATTGAATCTTGTTGAAAATACTTTGGTAACGATTCACCCGTGATGTTTGAGGGGGTTTAGGCCAATTTACCCCAGGGGGTTGCTATCTTCAAAGGTGCCGGCGTGAACAACCATATTACATGATCCTTTGGGCTCCGGGCGGTCATGGTAGTTTTTGAAAGGCGATATCTCACAAAGAATTCCACAGGGTTCTGCAGTGGCCAAATATTTGGGGTTTACGCCTCGGAACTATTAGGAGTATTTGCCTGGTTCACTTAAAGCCCAAATATTTGGCCACCTGGTGTGAGGCCAATAGATAGCGCCTTGAGAAAACTGCCATGACTGCCCGGAGATAATTATGCACACTTGCTGTGACCAGTAGAAACAATTCCGCCGACACTTTTGAAAGTTACTAAGCGGTTATATGTTATGGAGACAGAGGCAGGGTGAGATAATGGAGCGCAAAACGACCCCGCTGGCCACCAGGATGAGACCGGAAAGGATCGAAGACATCGTGGGTCAGGATCACCTCCTGGGCCCATCCAGGGCACTCAGAAGGTCTCTTGAGACTGGAAATCTATTTTCTGTGATATTCTGGGGACCGCCAGGTTCCGGCAAAACAACCATTGCGAAGTTGATAGCACAGTACAGCAATTGCCCGTTTGAATCATTTTCGGCAGTGCTGTCCGGAGTAAAGGAATTAAGAGAGGTAATCGATTCAGCAAAAAGGACCTATCGGTATGAGCGAAAACCAACGATCCTTTTTGTCGATGAGATCCATCGCTTCAATAAGGCTCAGCAGGATGCATTTCTCCCCCATGTTGAAAGTGGCCTGATCATTCTCATTGGAGCCACAACCCAGAATCCCTCATTTGAAATTATTCCGCCATTGCTTTCAAGAGCCAGGGTGATGACGCTGAAACCGTTGCATTACAAAGATATGGTTATCATTTTGAACAGGGCCATTGAAGATAAAAAAAGAGGGCTTGGAGATCTAAACCTTGAAGTCGAACGAGATGCCTTGCAGGTTATCGTGAATATCTCCTATGGAGATGCCCGGACAGCTCTCAATAATTTGGAGTCGGCTAGTTATTTTGTACAACCGGATAAGGATAACAAAAGGGTGGTAACGAGGGCAGCTGTTGCACTGGCCTTGAACAAAAAACCCCTCATGTATGACAAAGATGGAGAGGAGCACTACAATCTGATATCGGCGCTTCATAAGAGCATGCGGGGGAGTGACACCCAGGCTTCTCTCTACTGGCTCTATAGGATGCTGGAAGCAGGTGAGGACCCGCTTTTTATCGGCAGGCGACTCATTCGATTTGCCTCTGAGGATGTTGGCCTGGCTGACCCCAAGGCCTTAGAGATAGCCCTGACTGCTTATCAGGCCTGGGAAAGGGTAGGTCCCCCAGAGGCGAGACTCTCTCTGGCTCAGGCTGTGGTTTATTTAGCTACTGCGCCCAAGAGCAATTCACTCTATGTGGCAGAGAGATCCGTAACAAGGGAGATTGAGGAATCAGGCCCCCTGCCTGTGCCGCTGCACCTCAGAAATGCTCCAACTCGATTGATGAAGGAAATGGGTTACGGTAAGGGTTATATTTACCCCCATGACCACCCGGATGGCCGAATAAGACAGGAATATTTCCCTCAAGAGGTGAAGAAAAAGATATTTTACCGGCCGAGCGGTAGGGCCTTTGAAAAAGAGATAAGAAAAAAGATGACGGAGAAGAAGAAGCTTGAGGATTCAGATAAGTGATGTGGGATGTGGGATCTGGTATCACATATCACAAATCCTTAGAGGTTTAGTTGATCATGTCCGAGCCCCCCTATCTTCGATTGTACCGAGAAGGTCACCTGTTAAAACGGGTGCAAGAGGCCACCAAGGCATTGAAGGAATGCCGGCTTTGTCCTCGGGAATGTGCAGTTGACCGTTTGAACAATGAAAAAGGGTACTGCCGGACCGGCAGGAGGGCAAGGGTTGCAAGCTATAATGCCCATTTTGGAGAGGAAGCTCCGCTTGTTGGCAGACTTGGTTCAGGGACTATCTTTTTCAGTTCTTGCAATCTTCGGTGCTCTTTCTGTCAGAACTACGATATAAGCCACCTGGAGGAGGGGGCAGAAATTGAGGCAAAGAAGCTGGCAGCAATAATGATAGAGATGGCAACCAGGGGTTGTCATAATATAAACCTGGTTACCCCTACCCATGTGGTACCTCAGATACTGGAAGCCCTTTTGCTGGCTGTGGAGCATGGTCTCGCTATTCCTATCGTATATAATAGCAGCGGGTACGAGAAGGTTGAGACCCTGAGGCTGCTAAGAGGTATCATTGATATCTACATGCCTGATTTCAAGTTCTGGGATGAAAAATGGGCAGAGAGGTATTGCAACGCACCAGACTACCGGGAAAAGGCAGTGAAGGCACTGAAAGAGATGCATGCCCAGGTAGGTGATTTAGTAATAGATGAGAACGGTATCGCGGAAAGAGGATTGTTGGTAAGGCATCTGGTAATGCCACATGGGATAGCCGGCACCGAGGAGGTAGTGGAGTTCATAGCAAAAGAGATATCACCGAACACCTATGTCAATGTCATGGATCAGTATAGGCCCTGCGGCACAGCACATGAGGACACATATATTAATCAGAGGCTCTCACCAAAGGAATATACCCGAGCCTTGGAAAGTGCCAAGAATGCTGGCCTCAAACGACTGGATCAAAGGCAGGGTTTTAGAGTGTTATTTCGTATCTGATTATAGAAGATAGGTCAAAATCTTTTTGTCTGAAGGCAAACTCAACTGCAGCACAGCTTTCTCAAGCGTCATTCACCATTCCTTAGAGCAATCCCTTAACAGCCTGTCAAAAAACCACCCGTCAAATATTTCGATATGCCTTTTCACATAGCCCCGAAAAGTTGTTGTGGGGGCCTAGAGTTGCTGATATATTTTTTGTCATCACAGAG
>CP070673.1:2747760-2753722 GCA_020351915.1 Deltaproteobacteria bacterium | reverse complement strand
ACGGGCGAAGTGGCGAGGCACATCGGCGCTCTACCCAAGGGTCAATATCAGGGAAGGATGGCGGGGGCATCTGTGGCAGGGGCGGTTTCTTTCAGGAGATACTCCGGAGGAGGAGATAGCTCTGGTGCGCACGCATGAGCGGACGGGCAGGCCGCTCGGAGCTGATGGTTTCATAGATTGGCTTGATAGGACATCGGGACGAATACTCCACAGGCAAAAGCCCGGCCCAAAGCCTAAACAGGGGTAAAAATAGAGTATGGTGCCCCAGGAATATAAGCAGAGAGCACTCCTCTCTTTAATTACCAGACTCCCTTTGCCTATTTAAGAACACACCTTCCCCAAATTGATGATAAAAAAGGTTAGTTATGCCTTTCATGCCGGATAAAGTTTCTGTTCAACTGGGACCATGGAGTAAATGCAATGTCCCGGCTCAGCACCTTTTTGATATTCTTCTGGTCAAACCGCGGACACCGGCCTGCTAGCGTTTTCAACCCGTTGCAAAGCGGCTACATACAATTACCTGATTTTGTAATTTTTAAATTATGCCACCCTCTTTCATCTTTTTTAACTTGGAAGGCCCAAGCCCCAAATATTTGAGGTAGATATGCTCGTTGTCATAGCCAACTGGTCGGCACACCCACTTCGTCCTTATTGGCGTTTCCGTCATCTTGTGTTGTGCCTGAGCCATAATAAGTTCTCCATATACAGGATCCACAACCGGTGTGAATATCCCTCTATCCAACCAGTTGGCATCTTTCATGGTCTCCTCAGGAGAACAAACCGGCGCCACCACTGGGGTAATGGGAGCCAAACGACCCTTCTTAGCATATTCTACAGACATGCTCACTAGTTCCTTATTAGTATATTTGCGGGTCTCGGCAAATACCAGCGGTGCCCATTTCAATTGCTGCTCTTTTTGTGTAAAAGTTGCCAGGGACGTCCAGCTCGAGGCATCCCACTCGTCCCATTTCCCTACAATGTCGGCAAACGCTTGCCACATCTCCAACCTTAAGCCCCCCAGGAAAACGGTACCATCTTTGGTCGGCGCAAAGCAGTATAGCCAGGCATCCGCATCAAGGTTGCCAAAGCGTTCATTAATAACACCGGCTCCCTGATACCACAATGCAGCATAGTCATCAAAACAGGCGTAAGCCTCAGCCGTGGCGACATCCAGTGCCTGTCCTTCACCGGTCATTCCTCTCCAGTACACCGCTGCCAGGATACCAACTGCCATAAATGTTCCCGGTTGGACCCAACCTATCCAAGGACCAGCCTTGGTGGGAACTGCCCAGGGACATTCATCGTAACTCTTGCCCTCGGGCATAATCTCTCCCGTGGCCGATTGTATTCCGGATCTGGCCTGAGATATATTATCGTAATCTGGCATCCGGCTCCGGCTCACGGGGCCAAACTGCCCATAGGCCGTTATAGAAGCGAATATCAGCCTGGGATTAACCTCCCTTAATTGCTCATAGCCGATACCCCAATCATCCATGACCCCGGGTCTATAGGTCTCTATGAGCACATCGGCCTGACTTACCAGACCTTTGAGTATCTCTCTGCCTTCCGGCTTTTTCAGGTCCAGAGTAATATGAAACTTGTTTCTGCCCTCAGTCAAATAGTTAAGACCTTCACCTTTGTACGTCATGCCGTAGGGGGTGCAGGTTCTAATGAAATCTCCCTCCGGCGGTTCTATCCTCAAAACCTCAGCGCCAAATTCAGCTAACATCGAAGAGCAATAGCATCCCGCGAAACTCTTATAACTCAAGTCCAATAGCGTTATATTATCCAGAGCCTCAGGCTTGGTATGCGCAAGCCCGGGGTTATTTCTCTCTTTTACCCAATCTGCCCAAATTGGTTGTTCCATGTCTTATCCTTACCTCCTTTGCTCCACGTGACCTAAGGAAATTAGTCTGAGTCCCTTGCCATGATAAGACCAGCCCTACCATCCCAGTCAGGTGGCGGTCGGCGTCCCTCCACATCCGCCCATTTGCCCAGTGCTCCACACTCGTATAAATGCTTAATCTCGTCTTCATTTTTGCCCAAATGACGTACCATTATGTATTCATTGTCGAAGCCCACCGGCCTCATTGTCCACTTAGTCTTCGGTGGTGTCCGGGACATCATCACGGGAAATTCATATTCGCGGTACTGACCGAGAAGAGGGTCGTCAACCTCAGTCATAAAGCCTCGCTCTCGGAAATGCTTATCCTCCACCACATCCTTGGTGGTGTAAATCCGAGATGCGGCGAAGCCATGCTTTTCGGCCAATCCCTCGATCTCCTCTAGTGTCTTTGTTCTCGCCCAATCGGCAATAATCTTGAGAATTTCAGTTGCGTTTTCCTCTTGCAAGCGAGCTAGGTGGTCTATGAACCTGGGGTCGTCGGCCAGTTCTGGCCTGCCCATAGCGGTGCACAAACCTCTGAACTCCTCAGGAGCTGGCGCAGCTATCGCCGCAAAGGTATTATCGGCACAGCGGAATGTGTCGGCCGGACATACAGATACGTCCCTGTTACCGGCTGGCATGGCTACCTTACGAGTAATTTGCTGGTAAGGCCAGACCCAGGACATTGCCCGCATAATATTTTCACTCTGCGATAACTCGATGAACTGTCCTTTACCTGTCCTCTGCCGATAGTTAAGAGCAGCCAATACGGCCACTTCACCCATCAATGCACCATAATTGTCACAGACGTATAGCCGGCTCTTAAGAGGCGGCCGGCCAGGGAAACTTGACAGCCAGGCATATCCGGAAAATGCTTGAGAGGCACCATCATTCGAAGGCCTATTCTCCTTAGCATATTGGCCCCACTGGCCAAAGCCATTCTTGGAGATGTAAATAATCCCTGGATTAATCTCCTTGATTTGCCGGTAGCCAATATTCCAGTTCTCCATCACCCCTGGTCTCAGATTTTCTTCAATAACGTCAGACCTAGCCGCGAGTTCTAGAAATACCTCCTGCGCTTCATTCTTATGCAAATCCAGCCCCAGCCAGTACTTGTTGGTGTTAACATGCATAGTCACTGGAGGTTGCCCTTTATAGAAATATCCGAAGGGTACCAGATCACGACCGGTATCCCCCATAGGCGGGATTTCACACTTTATGACTTCTGCGCCCAGCTTCGCTAAAAAGCCTGGCCCCGAAGGACCCAGCAAGAGAGTGCACACCTCGAGTACCCTGATACCTCTTAATGGTGATGGCTTGGAATGTTTATTTTCTTTGTAATTCTTCCAGGTCTCTTCTGACATAATAATTAGCTTCCTTACTTTCCGTTGAACCCTGCGAATCTTCTCACAAGAGATAAAAATCCTAGCCTCTGCCTATATACTACCTCTTACGTTGTAAGAGGCTGTTTAATGTTCAAAAGCCTGCTTTTTTAGCTTCAAATTTTGACTTTTGAGCCTCTTTTTTATTCCTTCACCCCCACCTATCTGGTAGAAGTAAGCAAATAGCCCGGAGGTTAATCTTATGCGAACAGCCAATCAGCTCGCCCTTACTACCTAAGAAGCTTGCCTAAAGCTCAAGCCTCATGACCCCCTTAAAGTAATCTTCGAAAATATCGACTGGTCTCTTATCCATCCTCTGGTAAATGATAAATATTCGAGTTTCTATCAAGCGGCAGTGGGCTATGACCCCATTCCCTATTTTTGTAGTAATGCCACAGCAGGGCTCTGAGGCAGGCTAATTCAACTGCTGCTAAACTCTAGCTAATACTGTGGTGTCTGTCAACCTTCGATCAGCACTGAAACATGAACACCCACTGAGAGGTGTCATGCTGGCCTGAGACAGAAAATCCCTTCTATAGTGAAGACGGGGACGTCCGCCACAATAAAAAAGGGCACGTTCGTGCAGAAATTGCATAACTATTTAGATATTAAGGGGGACGCCATTAAAAAACTAAGTTACTGAAGTGAGCCGGAGCAAATCTTTGCTTCTGCCATTTTTCGGGATCAAACCTGGCCTTTGCCCCAATCCCCTCCCTGCTGATCGTTGATAGCTGCTAGGGACTCACCCAAACGCCATTTTTTTGCGCTCGCCCTTATCGAGAGAGAAAACAAGGGCTCTCCTGGGGCACGCTACCTCGTTTCACCAACTAAAGGAAAAACCCGTGCTGTTTCGATTACGAAAAGAAACCTGGACTTTCTTCGAATTGAAGATTTTGGCAAGTAGCTGAAAGAATGCTGAGGCGCTTGAAACGAAAGACTTATTTGGGTAATCTGCAGTCTCCGCTTTTTCAAACTTACAACTGAGGGATGGTGTCAGGCCTTGACATTTGACTAGGGTGTTTTTTCAGGCTGAAATAACACTGTAAACTAATTTACGCAAGACCAATCTCGGATTTTGGGTTTTTTCCTTCTATTGACAACCGATGCACATAGAGCATATTATTTTACGGAGAGTGCACCATGGTTGGTCCGGCGGGGTTCTTAGCAAGACACCGCGCTACCATCATACTTCTCAGCGTCCATCGAAATAAGACGAACAACAAGGTCTCGAGCTAATAGCCCACCGCCACCACAAATTGAGAGGATCTCCAAGGGTGCGTCAGTGTAATCTCACGGGATTTGATCCCTAATCGCGTGGGGGGTGTGTCATGAGAAGAGCCTGCCTGTCAGTAATCGGTGTTTTGTTCCTTGTGTTTGGTGTGCATGCCTATGCGGACCAGACCGCAGAGGAGGTACTGAAAGCAATCACCAGGGTGCGATCGTTTGTTCCCGAGGATGCGCGAACGGCTTCGTCGCTCGGTACAGAACGGGAAGGAAATGGCGTGGTTATTGATTCGGTTGGCCATATTCTCACGATCGGCTACCTCATCGTAGAAGCTAAGACCATCGAAGTAATGGGCCCGGAAGGCAAGCCGACCGCTGCAACCTTTGTGGGTTACGATCACGACACGGGCTTTGGTCTCGTACGGGCGAATCAGCCTCTCAGTGTGGCGCCTATGAAGCTCGGTCAATCTTCAGAAGCCAAAGAGGGTGACCCGGCTCTGGTTGCAGGCTATGGAGGACCAGACTCGGTGCAAGGTGCTCGAGTCCTTGCTCGCAAGGAGTTTGCAGGCTACTGGGAGTATCTTCTTGACAATGCGATTTTCACTACCCCGCCCTACGAAAATTTCGGCGGAGCTTCACTCATAGGCCGCAATGGCGGGCTCCTGGGTATTGGCTCTCTTTTCACTCAGGTAATGGTAACGGGAATTGGCACAATTCCCTGCAATATGTTCGTTCCCATCGACCTCCTTAAACCCATCCTAGCAGACCTTATTGCTGCAGGCCGTTCTCGTGAGCCTCCAAAACCCTGGTTGGGTCTCTACGTGGCTGAGGTGCACGGACGGGTTTTCGTTGCTCGAGTTACCTCTGGCGGTCCCGCTGAACAGGCTGGCCTTCAACCTAATAGCATCATCCTTGAAGTCAACAAGAAGCCGGTGCACGGCCTTGCTGACTTTTACCGCAAGGTGTGGGGCCTGGGCAGAGCAGGTGTTGCTGTGCCTCTCAGCATTCTTCAGGGTACCCAGGTCAGCGATATAACGATACGCTCTGCCGACCGCTCTCAATTTCTCCAGCTTAAACCGAAGGCTCAGACCGTGCCCAAGGGCAAATAGCGAATAAAAGGGGGACATTCGTGCAGAAATTGCATAACTATTTAGATATTAAGGGGAACACCCTTAAAAAATTAAGTTCCAGGGTGCAAATATTACCTTTTGCCATTTTCCGGGATCAAACCTCTCCTTTTGCCCCAATCACCTCCTTGCTGGCCGTTGATAGCTGCTAAGGACTCGCCTAAATCGCCATTTCTTTGCGCTCGCCCTTTTCGAGAAAGAAAACAAGGGCTCTCCTGGAGCAGGCCACCTCGTTTTACCAACTAAAGGAAAAGCCCTTGCTGTTTCGATTACGAAAAGAAACCTGGACTTTCTTCGAGTTGAAGATTTTGGCAAGTATGTTGCGCTTTTTCATTGCTAGATTT
>CP070673.1:2744460-2747660 GCA_020351915.1 Deltaproteobacteria bacterium | reverse complement strand
GGTGTCTTCTATTTTGAGAGCCCCGCCACCCGGCAGGTGCTGAAAAAGGTCAGCTCCGGTTTTAGCTTTGAGGAGTACTCCCGGCTGGACCACTTCCATCTCAATGTGGTGGTCACCTCCATCATCAGGCCAGCTTCAAACCGAAGCATCAGGACATGGGTATCCAGGCTCCATGGCCAGCCCTGGGATACGCCCCACCCCCTTTTACGGCCAGCCCTGGAAGAAACCCTGGGGGTCATGGTCTTTCAGGAGCAGTTGAGCCAGGCGGCCATGCACCTGGCCGGATTTAATCCTGCAGAGGCGGATACCCTGAGGAAAGTAGTCAGCAAGAAACATAGGGAAAAGAAACTCCGTGATTTTTATGCCCGATTTATTCGGGGGGCGAGCAACCGGGGTGTCAGCCTGGAAGTGATAGAGGATGTCTGGCAGATGATGATGGGCTTTGACGGTTACAGCTTCTGTAAACCGCACTCGGCCAGCTACACTTTGGTGGCCTATAAATCCGCCTATCTCAGGGCTCATTATCCAGCCGAGTTCATGGCATCTGTCATTTCCAATGGCGGGGGCTATTACTCCACCTTTGGATATCTGTCGGAAGCAAGACGGATGGGGCTTAAAATCCTTCCTCCTGACATCAACCAGAGCGAGATCAAATATACCGGCCGGAACAGGGAGATTCGGGTCGGTCTCATGCAGGTAAAAGCCCTCTCCCGGGAGGGTCGGGAGCTCATCATTCATGAGCGCTCCAAAAACGGGCTTTTCACGGGCTTTGAGGATTTTCTGCACAGGGCTGGCCGCCATCTCCACCTCCAGGACGTCAGGACCCTGATCAAGATTGGCTGCTTTGACAGCATCGCCCGTGGCTTAAGTAGACCCTCCCTGATGTGGCAGACCCTTCGATTCTACGGTGGGGAGCATCAGGAAGAAGAGACCCCCAGCCTGTTTTCCACACCCCCTCCCCTCTCCCCCGTGAAACAATCTCCTTATCCAAAAAATCTCATGCTGAGACATGAACTGGATATCGTGGGCTTGTTGTTTTCCCTCCACCCTCTCGACCGATATAAAGGACTCTTAAAAAGTTTGGATTACATCAGTGCCCGGGACCTCCACGCCCATGTGGGGAAACGGGTGACCACCATCGGCTGGCTGGTGACCGGGAAGACCGTACATACCAAGGATGGCGACCCCATGAAATTCGTCTCATTTGAGGATACCACCGGCCTTTATGAAACCGTATTTTTTCCAAAAATGTACAATAGGTTTTGTTATATGTTGAATGAGATGCGCCCCTATATCCTCAAAGGTAAGGTGGAGGAGGATTTCGGTTCCATAACCCTGACGGTGGCCTGGATAGGGTTTCTAGACAGATACAAACGCTCCCCAAATCATTAATCGACTTCCTATTCAACAGGGCCTGCCCCAAATGTCAGGGAAGGATGAAAGTGATTGGTTTTATTGAGGATAAAGGGGTCACCCGCCCGCCTCGCCTGGAGGCGAAGCCGATGGCGGGCAGGTCAAAAAGATACTCAAGCACCTGGGTTTATGGGAAATAAAGGAAAGACCGCCACCCAAAGCCACAGGGCCGCCAAAGACCCTCGAATACAGCATTGACTACTCTACATCCCAACTCCCTACGTCCGATAAGTTATATGTAGACCCCGAGTATCCGGAAGCATTTTCATCCTGATTTTTCAAATTGGGAGCCGAGTCCACGGGAGAGTTATGCTTTCATTCCACCACCTTTTGTACCCCTTATCTGGCAAAGCCACCTCACAGCCACCTTTACCCACACTTATTGATCTTCCCGCCAGAGTCCCATACTGTCGGCAAATGAGCAGCCACAATATCGTGGGCTGCATTCACAATTGACACACAAGGGTAAATTCCCTATACTTTAACTGACAAATGCCAGGACATCGATAACAGCACGAAATGCCACGACATCGATAACATAGTTCTTTTACAATCGAATAGCCACTAGGTTCAAGCTCATGGACAACCATCTTTTTGCAGGAGGTGTTCATGAGCAAGGATTCGAAGCGCACACGTAAGCTGGCAGTTAAAAGGGTTCTGAAAGGTGAGAGCCCGAGCGTCATTTGTGCATCTTTAGGTCGATCACGCTACTGGCTCTACAAATGGATCAAGCGGTTCGATCCGGATAATCCGATCTGGAGCCATGACCGCTCAAGGCGTCCCATTAACAGGCCTCATCGAATTCCGCTAGAAATTGAACAGATCGTCAAAATGATCCGTCTGAATCTTTACAACAGCGATCTTTTTTGTGGGGCCCAGGCTATCCGCTGGGAAATGGAAGATATGGGGGTGGTTCCCCTGCCTTCAGAGCGGACCATCAATCGCATCTTGGCCCGTAACGATCTGACGCATCGGCGAACGGGTCGATATGAACCCAAGGGGATACCCTATCCCGTACTCCCCTCTGGGAGACCCAGTCAAATTACCACCACCAGAGGTGGTGGCTTGTTATATTAGTCCTGAAAGGTACCCCGGGTTTTATGGGTCTACTTGAACATGTTTAGTTGTTTCTTTTCGATCTCTTTCTCTCTCTTCTCTTGCCACTTTACATATTCCCTGATCTGTTGCTCATTCAGACCTACTGTACTCAAGCAGTATCCTCTGGCCCATAGGTGTCGCCCCCAATACCTTTTGCCCAATTGCTCATATGTCTGAAACAATCTCAATGATAGCTTCCCTTTCAGAAACCCCATCACGGCTGATATAGAATATTTGAGAGGGATCCACATGACCATATGGATATGATCTTTTTGAATATTTAATTCCAAGATCTCTACCAATCCCTTCTGACGGCATAGAATGTAGATCTGTTGCCTTGTATATTCAGCTATCTTATCGGCAAATATTCTAAATCGGTATTTTGGACAGATTACGATATGGTATTTACACTCATATATCGTATGTGATAGTTTCTTAAAGCGTTTACTCATTTTGTACCTCCCTGCTTTAGGGGCACCTTTCAGGGAGGTACATTTTATCTAGTTGCTCCAACGGTAAAACCTTTCTACTGGACCACTACCACAGGTAGTGGTTTAAACCGATTAATCAAACTAAAAAAAGAAAGGGGACGTATAATGACATACGAAGGAATGTTGGCGGAAACAGTCCGCATGCATGGACATCAGAGAGATCAAATCAACGCCTACCTTGCCAGACCATTAGGCCCC
>CP070673.1:2737010-2744360 GCA_020351915.1 Deltaproteobacteria bacterium | reverse complement strand
TCAAAAATCGCCTGTACCACCTTGGGCGCTGTAACCTTTTTATCCGGCGCGAGCTCCATCTCCCACGAGATCCTCTGAAGTTTAGCTCCCATGATCGCCGCACAATCCTCTATAGTGTTAAGCGGGCAAGAGACATGCTCACACTATAGGTACGAGGATAAGGTTATATAGAACAAGTACCATACGTGTGACCTCAGGAGAGACCTTTCGCTCTTATGTATGAGGATATCCCGGATCGGAAGGGAAAAGTATCTACACTACTCGGCTATAGGCTTATGAGGTTTTTTCAGAAGATCGTATCCTCGGGTTCTTGGTTCCTATTATCCTTTGGGTCGTGGAAGCAGGCCTGCCATCTCAACAATCTCGTGCACCCTGTGCTCCCATTCGATTGCCATCAGGTGGACTCCGGCAATGCCCTCTAGTGCTCTGAGTTCCTGTATCTGCTCGCAGACAATCTTTATCCCCTCGGCCGCAACATTTCCCTTTCCTGCCCCTTTTAATCGCTCGATCATGTCTTCAGGGATAATAATCCCGCTGACATTGGCAGCCATATACCGGGCCATACCGACAGACTTAAGAGGGGTGACACCAGCCAAAATCTTGCATCTTTCATGCAACCCCATATCCACCACCTGCTTCATAAATTCCTTGAAGCGCTTCATATCGTAGATACATTGGGTCTGCACAAAATCAAGCCCGGCTTCCACCTTTTTTGCAAGCCTGTGAACCCTATATTGAAATGGATCTGCAAAGGGGTTAGATGCTGCCCCGATAAACATCTTGAAATCGCCTTCTATCTCATCGCCACAGATAACCTTATGCTCATCCCTCATGGTTTTGACCATATGGATCATCTGAATGGAGTCTATATCGAAAACATTCTTTGCCTCAGGATGATTTCCGAATGATTGGTGGTCGCCGGAAAGGCAGAGCATGTTTCTGATTCCCAAGGCATTTGCCCCAAAAAGATCAGACATCATGGCAAGCCTATTACGATCCCTAGCCACCATTTGCATAGTCGGCTCCAGGCCTTCGTCAATCAATATCTTAGACGTAGCGATCGATGACATCCTGACGATGGCTGTCTGATTATCGGTAATGTTGACTGCATCTACATTGCCCCTGAGCATGGCTGCCTTCTCTTTAACCACTTCCACATCGGTGCCCTTTGGGGGCCCGAGCTCACCGGTAATAACAAATTCACCTTTTTCTAAAAGCCTTTCGAGATTGCTCCCAGATTTCATAGCCTTAGATCCTCCCTCACTCTCTTTCTTGGGCCACCACTATGACTCGGTCTCCAATCCTTATACATTTCAACCGGCTTAATTCTGTCCAGTTCTCCAAGAATCTCGAGTCGCTCGATAATGAGATGCCAGGCGCAATCAGTATCCTTGTTAATCTCGCATTTTCCGTTAGAAGATCCCCCACAGGGACCATTAAGCAGACTTTTGGCGCACCTGGTGATAGGACAGATGCCACCTGTCTTTTCCAGAACACAATCCCCACACCCAAGGCAGCGTTCTTCCCACAGGCCAACATCTATGTTGGCACCCATAAAGGTAGTATTTAACCCTGGAACTACTCGTATAGGTTTATCTGCGATGGTACGATTAAAAAAGTTACAGGCATGCTGGACTCCTACCCCACAGGCAATGGATAGTACGATGTCTGTTTCTTTCACCTTTTCCAGAAACGCCGGATCAGCCATAAACTCATCATCACATTGGCGAATTACGTGTTCATCATTGACTTCGACCTTTTTCCCCTCGTTGCCAAAAGCCAGCTTCAACTCTGATGCCAAGATTTCCGCCTCTTTTTCACCTCCTGCCTGACAGATAGCTACACAGGTCTCGCAGCCCAAAACCATAATCTTATCATAATCTTTTACCGTCGCTTTGATCTCCTCAAAAGGCTTTCTATCTGCTGTGATCATAGATTACTCCTTGTCTTTTTCACTCTCTTGCTGGAGCTGTATCCTATATGGATTGGGTCCCAGCTTTTGAGCACGCTCTGTCATCTCCTTTGCTTTTTCTGCGATCAGCGGCGCTTCGGAGGCTGCAATATGAAAAAACTCGAGCCGCTCACTCCCTATCCCAATCTCGTCCAAAAGTTTCTTAGTATATTCAACCCTCTTCAGAGCCCTCAAATTCCCCTCCAGGAAATTACACGTGCCAGGCTCTCACCCGCCTACAAATATGGCATCTGCCCCCGCCTCAAACGCCTTTAGGATGTGAACGATCTCCACCTTACCCGTACATAGATAGTAGACTATGCGCACGTTAGGGGGGTACTGGATTCTTCCGACACCCGCTAGATCAGCAGCACTGTAGGCGCAGTAATTACAGAGCATGGCCACTACTCTTGGTTCATAATCCACCATTTCTATTCCCCTACTAAATTGACGATTTTCGATTGACGAGTGACAATCTGAAGAAAAATCTCTTGATCCTTAAATCGAAAATCGAAAACTAAATGTCCTTAGTATATGGCCATCAATTTAGGAATCATCTGGATGTCCTCATAATGCTTTACCTGGATTGCATCATTCGGGCACATGGAGGCGCAAATACCACATCCCTGGCAGGCTCCCGGGTCGATCTTTGCTACCGCATTTTCAAAATCGATCTGGGGTACTCCAAAGGGACACACCCTGATACAGGTCAAACAAATAGCACAGAGATCAGGGTTTACCTCGGCAACAGCCCCACCTGCCATCCTTTCCTTGTGAGAGAGAATCATACATGCCCTGGAGACCGCCGCCTTTGCCTGGGAAATGGCTTCATCAATGGCTTTGGGCCCATGTGCCAATCCGCACACAAACAACCCTCCGGAAGCAAAATCTACAGGCCTCAGCTTTGCGTGAGCCTCCATGAAAAACCCATCCTGATTCATGGCCACCTTAAAGAGCTCTGCAAAGAGACCATTATCATCCCGAGGCACAATAGCCGAAGCTAAAGTCACCATATCCGTATCTATTACCACGGGCCTTTTGATTACCTGATCGATAACGGTCACCCTGAGTCTCCCATCCTTTTTTTCAACTAAGGGCTTGTCATCCAATTCATAACGGATAAACCGCACACCTTTCAGTCGTGCCTCTCTGTACAAATCCTCCCTTTCTCCGTAGGTTCTTATATCCCTGTAGAGTATATAGATATTCATGTCAGGGTTTAATTCCTTGAGGGTCAACGCACTGTGGATGGAATGAGTGCAGCAGACCTTGCTGCAATAAGGTCTGTCCGGCTCTCTGGACCCAACACACTGAACAAAAATAGCGGAATCTACCTTTTTGAACCTGTCAGGATTTTGCATAATTTCCTGATCCAGATCCAGGGACAGCAAGATATTGGGATCTTCTCCATATAGATACTCTTCAGGCCCGTAACTATCGCCCCCATTAGCTATAATCGCTGCGCCATAGCTTACCTCTGTCTCTGCACCATCTGAGTCGGCCAGTTTTGATCGAAAACTTCCTATAGTGCCATGTACCTCCTTGATCTCGGTCTGCAAATGCAGATCAATCAGAGGATGATTGCTAACCCTTTCTATCAATTCCTCAACATAAGGCTCCACCCTTTCATTCCTCCATGTAGTACGTAATCTCAGGGCCTGACCCCCCAGTCTATCCTCCCTCTCAACCAAATAGGCCTTAAACCCTTGTTCGGCCAATCCCAAGGCTGCTGTCATCCCTGCTACACCACCCCCGACAACCAGAGCTTCCTGACATACCGGCTGCGGGACTTCATAAAGCTGCTTCAGTGTAGCCGCCCGTGCTATTGCCATGCGCACAAGATCCTTGGCCTTTTCCGTAGCCTTTTCCGGTTCCCCCATGTGAACCCACGTGCATTGATCCCGGATATTGGCCATCTCAAACAGATACTGGTTAAGACCGGCTTCCCTGCATGTCTCTCTGAATAGTACCTGATGTGTTCTTGGTGTGCATGAGGCTACCACCACCCTGTTCAGTTGCCTTTCTGCAATGACCTCTTTTATCTTGGCTTGCGTATCTTCCGAACAGGTGAACAGGTTAGCTTCTGCATAATCTACATTGGGAAGAGTTTTGGCATATTCCACAATCTCTGGAACGTCAGCTACCCCACCTATGTTTATGCCGCAATGACAGATAAAGACACCAATTCTTATCGGCTCATCGCTGACATCTCGCTCAAGCGGATACTCCTTTGTCTTAACAAGGGTACCTCTTACTTCTGCGAGCTCGGAGGTAGCTGAGGCTGCAGCAGCACTGGCTTGGGTGACGGTATCAGGAATATCCTTGGGGGCCTCAAACACGCCACAGGCATACACCCCTGGTCTTGATGTTGTAACCGGATGAAAACTACTGGTGTTCACAAAATTGTAGTGATCCAGGTCAAGGCCGAGTTTCTGAGCCAAATCAAGGGATTCCTGGGAAATATCGAGCCCTATAGATAGCACCACTATATCAAAGTCCTCTTGAACCAGTCTTCCCGCGTCATCTGTATACCTTATCTTGAGGCTTCCACGCTCATCACCAGGCAACACATTATTGATCTTGGCCTTTACAAAACGGATTCCTATTTCATCTTTGGCCCGATTATAGTATCGCTCAAAGTCTTTACCGTGGGTACGGACATCGATATAGAAGATAGCAGTATCTAGTGGTCCAGGGGAATGCTCTTTAGCTATCATAGCCTGCTTTATGGCATAGGTGCAACACACAGCCGAGCAATAGCCTTTATCCCCTACCTGCGTGTTCCTTGAGCCCACACACTGGATCCAGGCAATCTTTTCCGGTTCCTTGTGATCCGCAGAGGGCCTGACCAAATGACCTTTGAAGGGACCTGAAGCCGAAAGCATTCGCTCGAACTCTAAGCTGGTGACCACATTGGGGTGTTGAGAATAGGCATAGGTATCATGCTGACTTGGGTCAAAGGGGGTAAAGCCAGGGGCAAGCATAATGGACCCCACTTCGATGGTGTGCTCTCGTGGGATCATGGAATGGTCTATAGCATCGGCCAGGCAAGCAGAGACACACTGATAACATTCAGAACAGATCCCACATTTCATGCAGAGGTAGGCCTCGGCTCTTGCCTCCTCTTCGGTAAATCCCAAAGATATTTCTTTGAAGTTGCCCTCTCGCTCCCCAACCGATATGCTCCGCATAGGTGTCCTGCGCAAATGCGGTTCGCCTTCTGTATCGGGCTTTTCATAAGACCAATCCTGCTCTCTTCCCTCCTTGAGATCTCGCCCGTTCAGATAGCGGTCAATACTCTCAGCTGCATCTTTCCCGCAAGCCACAGCCTCTACCACGGACTTGGGCCCATAAAAGACATCCCCACCGGCAAAGACCCATTCTATGGGAGTCTGCAAGGTGATGGGATCGGCCTCAAGCCCTCTGGTAGCTGATATGCCCTCCTTTTCGGCAAAAGAGAGATCAGCGGCCTGCCCGATGGCAACAATCACCGTGTCAGCCTCCATTTCGCTCAAGTCGGTCTCGTCATATTCAGGGCAGAAGACCCCATTTTTGTCAAATACGCACGTGCAGCACTTGAATTCTATGCCTGAGAGGTTCCCATCTTTTCTCAGAAAACGGTTGGGTCCAAGACTGTTGACAATGGTTACCCCCTCTTCAAGGGCCTCTTCAATCTCATACTCCCATGCGGGCATCTCGTCTCGTCTCTCAAGACAAACCAGGGTTACGTCCTGAGCACCTACACGTTTTGCCGTAAGGGCCACATCGATGGCCACATTCCCTCCCCCGATAACAATCACCCTTTTCCCTACACTGACCTGATTTCCAAGGGCTACGTCCCTCAAAAACTCGATTCCCTTGATCACGCCGGGAAGATCTTCCCCCTCCACATTCAACTTCAGACTGAGATGAAGACCAGTTGCCAGAAACAGGGCCTGAAAGTCATCCTTCTTAAGGCTTTCAAGGGTTATATCTTCGCCAAAAGTGACCCCTGTTTTAATCTCAACACCCATATCCTGAATGACCTTGATTTCAGCAGCGATAATGTCTCTTGGTAAACGATATTCTGGGATCCCCACAACCATCATGCCACCTGCAACAGGAAGTTTTTCAAACACCGTCACCTGGTACCCCTCTATGGTTAGATAATAGGCTGCGGTCAGACCAGCAGGCCCTGAGCCGATAATAGCAACTTTCTCTTGTCTTTTTTCCTTCACTTCAGGAACATACCGAGTCTCGCTGGCCAGGTCCAGATCGGCCAAGAACCGATGAAGATACTGTATGGCAATGGGTTCTTCCACATCGCCTCGCGTACAGATCTCCTCGCAGGGGTGATGGCACACGCGGCCGCATATGGCGGGAAAAGGGTGGGCCTCTTTAAAGAGCTCCAAGGCTTCACGGTATTTTCCTTGATTTATCAGTGCGATATACCCCTGGACGCTCACGTGGGCAGGGCAGGTGGCCTTACAAGGGGCTGTGCCCCTTTTTTCAATTGTAAATGCCCCAGGCATAGCTTGAGGATACAGCTTGAAGGCGGCCTTTCGATCGCACAACCCTTGATCAAACAGGGAAGGTATACTAATAGGGCATGCCTTTTCGCACTCACCGCAGGCCGTACACTTCGCCATATCAACATACCGAGGCTGTTCTAGGAGTTTTGCCTGAAAATGTCCCGGCTCACCAGTGACCTCCACTACCTCCGTCATAGTTAATATCTCGATATTCAGGTGCCGGCCACATTCCACCAGCTTTGGCCCCATAATACACATGGAGCAGTCATTTGTCGGAAACGTCTTATCGAGCTGTGCCATTCTGCCGCCAATGGCGGAGTTTTTTTCCACCAAATAAACCAGGTAGCCAGAATCTGCCAGATCAAGGGCGGCCTGTATCCCGCCGATACCACCCCCGACGACCATAACTGATCCAATCTTATCGTTTGCCATCTCTTCCTCTATTGCCATCTATGTCGTTATCTAAAACAAATATTTCACCGCAAAGGCACAGAGAACGCTGACCCCTCCAGGGGAAAAGGCTTTCCCTCCTGCGCTGAACACATACCTTTATCCCGACAAAAACCCCTCCACTCCTGTTATATCAATCTGATTCATTGCCAACCCCAGGGTTTTGGTGTCAATCCCCAGGCTCACCCCCAGAAGCTGGGTATAGAGGATGGGGGCAATGGAGTGATTACCCTTGGGGTTTTTTGCCATCATCATCTGCTGCACGGTGTCAAACTGGAGGTGACAGTAGGGGCAGGAATCACAGATAAACTGGGCCCCGGATTGTGTGGCACTGGTGAGCTTTTTTTGGGTTAACTCCACCGAGAGCGCATCATTACTGCCAAAAAGGGGAGCACCACAGCACTCTAACCGTGCCTGCCAGGAGATACTCTCGGCACC
>CP070673.1:2730246-2736910 GCA_020351915.1 Deltaproteobacteria bacterium | reverse complement strand
GGCCGGCCACCTTGTACCAGGAACGGGTACGCATTTGTGTTCCGCTGTGAACAGCCGGCTCGATAAGGTTCCAGCCCGAAGCAGTAAGATTACCGTCAGCTGCATCGTGAATGGCGGTGACGATCATCAGATCACCTTCCGCCGTCAGAGGGGGCTTGTCCACAATTACGTCTGCCGTGGTACCGGAACCCTGAGACTTGTCTCGGACCGTAAAACAGGCTTGGTCGGTAGTGACCGACACCTCCGTGGCTGAGGCCTTTTTTCCGCACACGTCGTAAGCCCAGATGTTAAACACATATTGTGTATTGGGCAACAACCCGCCGATAGTTGTGGTGGAAGCGAGGTTGTAATCGATATAGCCCAGGTTGGAATCGGTGTGCTCCGTATCGCTTTCCGTAACCCCGCTGCTCCCCTGTTTGTAAAAGATCTTATAGGTATCGAAGTTGTCATCCGTGGTCTGAGAGCCAAAATTCAAGGTGACGGAAAAGGGCGATTTCGAATTGTACGTCAGATCTCCCGGGGCAGCGGGTGTGTCGTTATCCACCAAGAAGGCAACGCTGCCGCTGTTTGCAGTGGCCCACACGCCTTCTGCAGGCTCGTCATCTATCGCTCTCACCCGCCAATAATATTGGCCAGTACTCAACGGGGATGGGGTGTAAATCAGATTGCTTCGTGGCTCTGCACTACCGGTTGGCTCAGTGTAATCAACCACTGGGCTTGAAAAATCCGAATCATTATCGATCTGAATCTTATATTTGACGATGTCGCCGCTGTCCGGGTCGCTAAGGTCAAACTGAAGATCGGGCGTAGTGTCGGTTGTGCAACTGCCAGTGTTAAAAGTATCGATAGTCGGGGGATTTGGAGCGGAGTTGCTGCTTGAATCTGTGACCACCACATTGTCAAATTCTGAACTATCTTGGCTGCTCAACCAAACGCCTACAGTCCCTGATGCATAGGTCGAATCCGTAATATCAAATTTGAGTACATTATCAATATAGCATTGTATACTAGTTCCACTCAGAACCACCTTAAATTGGTAATATGTTGTAAGACTGCTAACCTGACCGGGATTAGTGCCGTAGTTATTTATAGCCGTTGCTAGGTCGGTCGCACTGCCCCCCACGACTTTCTGAATTCTGAGATTCCACCCATCATTATCACCGAAACCCTGTCGAAAAATATAATAATTGTTGCTATCCTGCACGCGAAAGGTGATTCCGGAAATGTCATTATCCACACCCTTGACATCAACAGTCAGGGTGTAGTCTGTCCAGCCAGAATCGCTATCAACTTTGTAATGTGTATTGATGTTGGGCCCACCCGTCCAAAAGACTCCACCACTTTCCACCATAGCGCTACCGCTTAGGTTGGCCCAACCTGTGATCACACCGTCGGTGAAATCGTCTGAAAAAAGAGTACCGGCAACTGCATGACTCGCCACGAAAACCATTAGCAGTGCGATCAAAATTGATGTTATCCGCTGAACTTTGGACAGAGTCTTCATCGCCGGTCCTGGGGTCAAATCTTTACTTTTGACAATTTTCTTCATTTTCTCGAAAAGCCCTGAAAAACTCTCCAGTGAAGGCATTACAATTATCCTTATATAATCCATACCTTTAATAGCAAGAGCTATGCCATGGAAATGAAATCGCTAACCCTTTGTATTTTCGGGTCTTTTTGGGGCTGGGAAGATAGTTATGGGGGGTCATGTGACAATTCTTGCCACTCAGGGTGACAAAACTTGCCTAGTTATTGTGGTTGTTTTATCACCTTCTTTTCGCTTGGAATTTCAACGTGTTACCTGCACTTAGGGCTCCCGCTCCAGCCTGATCTTCTCCTTGATTACAGCGCCCACGTACCTCTCATTGATCCTTTGTGAGATATTTTCCGATTCAGGAAGGAGATCTTTGGAGAAGGCTTGAGAAAGTTGAGCCCTTATGAGGATTTGTAAATCAAGTTATCAGTCGATCGTAAAGTTCTTTTACACCTTGGCTAAAACGATCGCGGAATTTGGGGAGCACTGAGTTTATCCTGAGGAACGAAGGATTTGAGGAGCATCCCGCAGGCGGGATTTGAGGAGCGCTTCGCCCCGGTGAAATGGCTTTCACCCAAGTTAAATTTGAAGAGGATTTAACGTGGTAAAGATTTCACCCCGATGAAATAAGCTTCGTATTTCATTGGGCAGGCAGGGCAAGCTGAGGGATGAGTTAGATGACCGGCCATGCGGGCCTTGGGGAGCACTGCGTTTGAGGAGCATCCCGCAGGCGGGATTTGAGGAGTGCCGCCTGCAGCATATTGAGTATCGGTCAAAGTTGAAAGCAGTATCGACCCTTTGCGGAATTCATTTGCTCGACAACGATTCTTATTTCCAAAAAAATTCTGTCTAATTTATTGAGGGACTTGACAACCAATTACTAAATAGTTAGACTTTTCTAAAAAAGGGAGAAAATAAGATGTCAGTTATACAAGTATCCCAAAAGGGACAAATCTTAATCCCTAAGGCAATAAGAAAAAGGCAAGGTGTTACACCTGGGTCAAGGGTTCAAATTTTAGAGCAGCCAGGGGGCATCCTCATTAAACCGGCTCCCGAGGACCCCATCGATACCGCCTGCGGATTTATAGATGGAGATTTTTCACTTACAGATGACTTGATTAGAGAGCATCAAATGGAGCTGGCAGATGAGCGCAAAAATCGTCATTGATAGTTTTGCATTGGTGAGTTTCTTCCACAAGGAACCTGGTTGGGAGAAGGTCAAAGAAGTGCTTTATCGCCTGTCTTCTGCAAGCCAAAAAGCATTGCTGAGTATAATTAACTGGGGAGAATTTTACTATATTGTTAGAAAAAGAGTTGGAAAGCACAAAGCTGAAGAAACCGTCGCGCTTCTCGAGCAACTTCCCGTAGCAATACTCTCGGTGGACGATCAATTGGTAAAAGAAGCAGCCGAAATAAAGGCAGATTATCCTGTCTCCTACGCCGATGCATTTTGTATTGCTACGGCCCAGCGCTCAAAAGCTGAAATTCTAACCAATGATCCCGAGTTTAAATCGGTCCAACATCTCGTAACCGTGAAATGGTTAGCCGGCGGTAAAGCACATTCCGGACTTGAAACAGAATAAGATGAAGATCCTATCCTGCCACCCGAAGGAAAATTTCTGCGAAAATGGAGACTTCAACTCAATGTTTCTGCCGAAGAACTCCTGTCAGTAGTGAGAATATAGTCGCTGATCCCTCAGCGAAATCTCTCACTGCTATCTAATCGAATTGCAAGAGCAGGAGGCCGCCGTATCCCGGAGGCTATTCTAGAGCGTGACTATTGTATTTCATGGTTTCTAGTAGGATTATCGCATAGTCCTCTTAAGAACGTGCTCTTATTCAAAGGTGGAACAGTAACTTCTCAATAAGTTGGAATAAAATTGACGGCAAAGTAATTCTGGCCACATATTATAAATTGTAGGGGTTCGATTTATCGAACCCTTCCCTATCGGGCTTGATAAATCAAGCCCTTACAAAACCCCAACTTATTGAGAAGTTACGTGGAACAGCCATAAAGAAATGTTATGTCAGCGACTATCGTTTCCCTGAAGATCTCGACTTTACTTTGGCTGAAGAACTCCCTTTTGAGATAATTCAAGAAAAGCTTGCTTTGGCCTTCGACTATACGCATCAGACCTCGGGCATCAGACTGCATTTTAGCCGCCAAGACCGGCACTCTCACGAGAACAGTTATACTTTTCCCGTAAAGAGGCTATCTTGCTTGACAACTTGACAGTTTCAGTGTACGATTCGTACACATCGTATACGGAAAAAGGCTCTTTCCTGTGACCAAAATCGTAGCTGATAGCAGTGCGCTGATTTTATTAGCGAAATGTGGTTTTATAGAAACACTATGTGACTCTTATGAGGTTATCGCTCCTTCATCTGTGATGGCTGAAGTGGCATCCGAAGAGATGATCAAAAACTATCCAGACGCCGCCCTGATCGCAAATCTGATCTCTAAAGGGGACATAATAATACGAGACCCTGAAAAGGCTGAATTCCGATTGCCTTTATCCCTGCATCAGGGAGAAAATGATGCGCTTTTATTGGCGATGGTGGTTCATAATGCTCTGTTTGCCACGGATGATCGTAAGGCAATCAAAGCTGCAAGATTTCTACAAATACCGTTTATCATTACACCAAAAATCGTCATTGAATTGTTTAAACTACGGAAAATATCGTTGGAGGATGCCCGGGAATCCATCGAGAAGCTAAGCATAATCGGAAGATATTCACCGGACATCATCGCAAATGCGCTGGTCTCACTAATGGAGGAAAAAAATGGCAAAGCCCACAACCATAAGGTTACCTGAGGATCTTTTGAATGATATAGATCAATTTGTGCAAGAGGCCAAGTTAGATCGTTCCGCATATCTGAGGGAAATTCTGCGAAAGGGCTTCTCATTAGACAAACAGGAACGATTATTGCGGAAGTATGCCAGTGGGGAGTTGAGCCAAATGGAAGTTTGCAAGGCCCTTGAATGGAATCCCTGGCAATTCTTATCACATCTTAAAGCCAAAAACCTACATTTGAATGTGGAATTGGAAGATTTTTTAGATTCTTCAGAACTGCCCCGGCTGCCCTGATAGAAGCCGCCATGAGAACATTTATCCTGGCCATTGAGGGTTGTATATCTCTGTGGTGAGAAAAAATATATCACCAACCGTTGGCTCCCCACCGGCACTTTTCGAAGCTAGATGAACAGGCATATTGTAATATTTTTTTACACTTGACAAAAGATTTTACACTATCCCTTCCGCCTATGCCCTTCCCTTCATCGTGCCATAAAGACTATTTTCTAATAATACCAATGAGATACCTGCCGTTTTCATTATCTGGTACGAACCAGAGCGGTTTGGCACCAGTTTTGCTATCTTGATGGGAGACATGTTGTGTGGAGTTTTTTTATGAAGCGAACAAACGGTTTCACTACTATCGAACTCATCGTTGTCATAGCCCTCTTCGCCATACTAGCTGGTATCGCCATCCCGGGATTCTCGCGGTGGCTTCCGAACTATCGGCTCAGGGCTGCGGCACGGGATATGTTCTCGAACTTCCAGCACGCAAAGCTCACGGCAGTCAAGAGGCACCAGACCTGCGTTATTAGCTTTGACCAGGACATCGGCACCACCACCTATGACTATGTGGTCTATGTGGATACCGGCAACAACCTGGAGTTGGATGCCGGCGATGAGGTGCTCACATCAGTGCTCTTCTCCGAGCGGTACAAGGCAGTCAGCTTCGATACCACCAAGGGGGGCGGTGACGGCATCGACGACTCTATCATTAATAACGATGACGGTAATCCAACCATTGGGTTTCTGTCCAACGGATTTAGCATTGATAATGGCGGAAACCCCGCCTCGGGGAGTGTGTATCTCACCAATCCCAATGGAAGAGAGCGCGAGGTGGCGGTATCAGCGGCCGGAAATATTACCATAATTGAATAGGGGTGGTTAGAGATAATGAACGTGCTTCGAAACAGAGAGGGCTTTACCTTACTTGAGCTCCTGATAGCCGTGGTCCTGTCGGTTATTCTCATGGCAGCCATCTACTCTACCTATTACTCACAGCAGAAGTCCTACCTCGTCCAGGAGCAGGTCGCCGCCATGCAGCAGAACCTGCGGGCAGCCATGTTCTATATGGAGCGAGAGATCCGCATCGCGGGCTGCGATCCCACCCGCAAGGCCGGTGCGGACATCACCACCGCAAGCGTCAATTCACTCAGGTTTACCGCGGATACCGATGGCGACGAGGCGCTCACCACCATCACCTATAGCCTCTACACCGGCGCCGATGGGATACAGAAGCTCGGACGAGACACCGGAGGCGGTAACGTGGCCGTAGCCGACTATATCGAGGTACTCAACTTCGTGTACCTGGATCAGGACGGGGCCATGCTCGATGATGGGGGTGGCAACGTCACCGTCGCCGACAACATCGCCAAGATCCGCTCGATCCAGGTCACGGTGGTTGCCAGGGCCGGGAGGGAGGATCACACCTACACCGATACCAGCGACTACTACAACCAGCACGATCTTGTGAACCCCATCCTTGCCGCCCCCAATGACCACTATCGGCGCATGTTGCTTTCGACCAATATCAAGTGCAGGAACCTGGGGCTCTAGGAGGAAAGGCGATGAGAACGGATACAAGCAGAGCACGAACCACGAGCGAGTCCGGCTTCACCTTGCTGGAGGTGATCGCCGCCATCGCTATACTGTGCTTCGGGCTACTGGCAGTGGCCTCTATGCAGACAGGCGCCATCCAGGGCAACTATACGGCCCGGATCCAGACTGAGGGCACCACCTGGGCCCAGGATCGGCTGGAGAAGCTCCTTGCCCTGCCTTACAGCGATGCCAAGCTCGCTGATACGGCAGGAGCGTACACGGCAGACCCCTTCCCGCCCTCGCCGGCTGGCTATACTATCGAGTATCTCGTGGACGATGACAACCCGACTCCCAACACCAAGCTCATCCGAGTGCGTATCACCTGGCAGGATAAGGTGGTCACCAGGGTAAACGAGCTCACCACTGTGAAGCCGAGCTTCTGAGGAGGCGCATTGCCATGATGGGAAGGACACAACACCGTATCGATACCGATGGAAGGAACAAAACCATGAAAGG
>CP070673.1:2723803-2730146 GCA_020351915.1 Deltaproteobacteria bacterium | reverse complement strand
TTAGATGAGTGGGCGTTTCAAAATGGTTTATATAGATGGAGCCTATGATTCTAAGGCTTAGGGCGCAATAAACCATTTTGAATCGACCCAGTAAGGGGCCATGTCATAGGCCTGCCCTCCCCGTCCCGAAACCGGGACGGGATCGGGAGGCGCGACGGGATGTGGATATCCAACTATACTTCACTGCTTACGAATGCCTCACTTCCCATCACCGCATCTTGACGTGCCAGGTCTGGGCCAGAGGAATAACCAAAAAAAAGACACCCATACCCTGGACTTTGACGTTACCCTGCTATATCCAACTCTCTTCTTGTGCCGTCTGCTCCTAATTAGCTAGCATAAAAAACATCTCTTGAATAGCAAGAATCTTTCACGCCTATTCACCTGGCTCCGAAAAGTGCTGGTGGGCAGCCCAGAGGTATTGATATGTTTTTTCTCACCACCCCGGTACGATGGTTCCCTCCTACCCCAGAGGAAGATGCTTCGCCTTCCACAGGGAAGGCGGGGCAGGCAGACATACGGAGAACTTGATGCAGATTTACCCCTTGTGCATCTGCCAAAAAGTGAGGCCTTTTGACTGTGTCCATCAAGAGGGAGCAACTTCATCTCTTATTGGGTCTTCACACGAAATGCTTGCCTCATGGAATACTTTAAATCCTAAAGAATTCTGGTTAATTAGCCGATAGAACCAAATGGGTAGAAATAATTGGTCTCTTTTCTTTTTAACTCCTAATCAATACATTTTCAGGAAATCATGGGCATTATCAATGTTGCTGAACTAAAGCCTGAGATGATACTGGCAGAGGACCTAAGAAATCTCGATGGTCGCTTCGTTCTCGCCAAAGGAACAAAACTGACCCCAAAACATCTTCGAATCCTCAAAATGTGGGGAGTTATCGAAGCCAACATTCAAAGAATTTCACCAAAAGATGTAGAAGAAAATACAATAGCCCAATTAGATCCGGCAGTCATAGAGGAGGTGAAAAACCTGACAGGTGAACGTTTTCACCATGCTGACCTGGAACATCCCCCTGTTCGGGAACTGTATCGGCTCTGTTGTCTGCGAAAGGCGAAAGGAAAATCCGGGACAACTCTCAGAGAAAACCCTGGACCCCGTGATACGGGCAAAAAACAGATAGATTCGAACATAGTCTCGAACGATGTGGCAACCACCCTTGATCCCCACGAACTGATCAGGAATGAGATCAAGCTTCCATCCTTACCAACCATATACCTGCAAATCAGCGAGGCCATTAATAGACCAAATAGTTCAGCACGTGATATTGCTAAAGTAATCAGCAAAGATACCAGCCTCTCTGCGCGGCTCTTGAAAATAGTCAACAGCACATTTTACGGTTTTCCATCAAAAATAGACACCTTATCTCGAGCCGTAACCATCATAGGGACCATGCAGCTCAGCACTCTGGCTCTGGGGATGAATATCATCAGGGTGTTCAAAAGAATCCCTTCCCATCTCATTGACATGAAATCATTCTGGGAGCACAGCCTTGCTTGTGGAATCAGTGCCCGAATTATCGCTGGGTATAAAAAGATTCAGAACACTGAACGCCTGTTCGTAGCCGGGCTCCTTCATGATATTGGGCGGCTGATTTTATATAGCAATGTACCCCTTCATGCTAAGAACGTCCTTTTGAGCGCAAAATATGGTGATACCCTGCTGTATAAGGCAGAATACGAGATCATGGGTTTCGATCATTCGAAAATAGGTGGGCTCCTGTTAAAAAAATGGAGGTTACCAATCTCTTTAGAAAACAGCGTCAGACACCACCACTCGCCTCAGAGATCCAAAGATCCATTGGAACCAGCCATAATACATCTGGCAGATATTATGACCAATGCGCTGGGCAGAGGCTCAAGTGGAGAGAGATTCGTTCCTCCTCTGAGTCCAGATGCCTGGGAATGTATTGGCCTTTCGTCCAATATTCTGTCTTCAACCATTAGACAAACAGATCGTCAGATCGAGGAAATCATTCAGTTACTCTTTTAAAATGAGCAATAAACCTCAAGCGAAAGACCACATAAAGTATTTAGAAGAGCGCATCGAATACCTGGAGGAGCTCAATCGTTTTACCCTCGACACTCTGGAGATGGCGGCTTCCCTTGGAGATTTTCAGACCAGCATCAATACGCTCCAAGAACCTTCCCTTATTTTAGATGAAACAAGATCCCGAGTACAACGCCTCATTCCATTACAAACATTAGCATTCTTTTTAGTGGATGAGGCGGACCATGAGTTTTTCCTTGCTAGCTGCCAGCCTGAGAGCGACAAAGAGTTTCTGAAAAATGAAGCGGACTTTCTCATCGATAATGGAACATTTGCATGGACTCTCAGGGAAAGAAGACCGGTTATAGTCTCCTCAAAGAACTACGAAAGACAGCTAGTGCTCCATGTTATGGCCACGAGTTCCAGAGTGAGGGGTATGTTTATTGGGTTGCTGGAAAAAGGCGAAACAAATATCCCTGATACAGCCCTCTCGCTCTTATCCATTATTTTGTTAAATAGCTCCAATGCCTTGGAGAGCTTTGAATTGTATAAAATGATTCGGGAAATAACCAGGAATCTAGAGAAAAAAGAGAACTATCGTACATTATTTGAGGCCGCTCCCGACGGTGTGGAGGTACTGGATGTTCGGGGAAATGTCGTAGATTGCAATAAAACCCACCAGGTGTTACTCGGGCGTAAGAAAGAGGAGATAGTTGGGAATCACACCACCGACTTTTTTTTAGACGGTATGAGGTCACTCTTTGAACGGAAGTTTCAAAGCTTGAAAGAGACCGGATATGTTGAGGGAGAGATCCAACTCCTTTGCAGTGACGGTTCTGCCATCCCTGTCTGGAGAAAAGAAAAGGCTATTTACAATGAAAAAAATGAATTCGTTGGCTCGGTGATTTATAATCGCGACATTTCAAGTCTTAAGCGGACTGAAGAGGAAAAAATCAGCCTTGAGGCTCGGCTCCAACGAGCTCGAAAGATGGAGGCTATCGGTACCCTTGCAGGAGGGGTTGCCCACGACCTAAACAATGTCCTCGGTGGAATTGTTGGTTACCCTGAGTTGCTCATGCTGCAACTTCCTGAAAACAGCCCTCTCCGAAAACCTCTTTTGACCATGCAACAATCTGGGCAAAAGGCTGCTGCTATCGTGCAAGATCTGTTAACGCTGGCTCGCCGAGGGGTTGCCACTGAAGAAGTGGTAAATGTGAATCAAATTATTACCGAATATCTTAAGAGCCCAGAGTATGAAAAGTTGAAACTCTACCATCCCAACGTTCACGCAGATGCCAATCTTGAACCAAATCTGGCCCCTGTTTTGGGATCACCTGTTCACCTTTCCAAAACCATTATGAATTTAGTATCTAATGCAGTTGAGGCCATGAACAATGGTGGAACAATTTTCATAACTACCGAAAACCGATCCATCAAAAACCCTATCAAAGGCTTTGAAACCATAGAAGAGGGTGATTATGCCATGGTTACCATTTCTGACCCAGGGGTCGGCATTCCCTCGGGGGATATAGAAAAGATATTTGAGCCCTTCTATACGAAAAAGGTAATGGGAAGAAGCGGAACAGGGTTGGGCATGGCTGTGGTGTGGGGAACGGTAAAAGACCATAAAGGATTCATCGATGTTCAAAGCAGTGAAGGAAAAGGAACTGCCTTCACCCTCTATTTCCCGATAACGAGACAAAAGCTGGCCAAAGGTCAATCCGTCGTATCCATTGAAGATTACCGCGGCAACGGAGCCGCAATAATCGTTGTAGATGATGTGAAAGAACAGCGGGAAATCGCATCTGGAATGCTCCGCGAACTGGGCTACTCTGTAACCTCATTTTCAAGCGGTTTAGAAGCAATTGACCATATGAGAAATAACTCAGCAGATCTTTTGGTGCTGGATATGATAATGGATCCTGGGATTGATGGACTTGACACCTATAAAAGAATTCTCCAACTCCACCCTGGACAAAAAGTGATAATTGTGAGCGGGTTTTCTGAAACAGAGCGGGTGAGAGAGGCTCAAAGATTGGGCGCTAGATCATACATTAAGAAACCCTATACCTTAGATGAGCTCGGCGTGGCCGTGAGAGCTGCGTTGGATGAGTAGAGAATCCACACCCACAGGACATGGTTTTAGAGACCACAACAAGATGTCTAGACCCCCTGCTGATCGATCCCTCCCCCAACTCTCGTTGCTTCATCCAGTGTGCCTCCCCAAAGGGTTTTTGCCTTTTCTGAGCCCCTTTCAGTACCTTGAGTGCCATCCCGCTAAGCTCAATCTGGAACATCACCGAATCCACGCTTTAAGCTCTTTCACGATCCTACCTTGAGGTTCTTATACCTTTGTGCTGTTTTTCCATGGGTCCTTTAGGAGAAAAGGAGAACCAACACCCCCCTCAAAAAAGGAACGGTAAGATAGGTGTTGATTTCTCATTTCTTCTTGGCTACAGTAGCTCTAAGGAATCATTCTGCTATTGCCACAGAACCGGTGTGAAAAGCCAAAAATGAAAAGTGTCAAGAAAACCATCTACGTTGTTGATGGAACCTCCTATATCCACCGGGCCTATCATGCGATAAGAAACCTCTCTAGTTCTCAGGGTCTTCCTACCAACGCCATATTCGGCTTCACAAGGATGCTTATGAAGCTCCTCGATGACAAATCACCCGAGTATGGGGTGGTAGCCTTTGATGTAAAGGGACCTACCTTTAGGCACAAGATCTTTAAGGACTACAAGGCTACCAGACCTCCTATGCCAGAGGATATGGCGGTTCAGATTCCCTATATCAAAGAGGTGGTTCATGGATTAAACCTGGTGGTCTTGGAAAAGCAGGGATATGAGGCAGATGACATTATTGGAACCATTGCACGATTAGGGCAAGAGCAGGGCTATAATGTAGTCATTGTGAGTGGTGACAAGGATTTCAGACAGATCTTATCAGAAAACACCGTAATGTGGGATTCAATGAATGACAAACTGACCGACTCTTCTACCATAAGACGAGATTACGGGATTGAACCTGAACAGATAATTCAAGTCATGGCACTCTCAGGAGACACATCAGACAACATCCCTGGGATCCCTGGTGTTGGGGAAAAGACCGCCATTAATCTGATCCAGCAGTTTGGCTCCATAGAGAATCTCTTTGGGCATACCGACCAAGTAACAAGGTCTTCTCTGAGAAGCAAGCTCGAGCAATTCAAGGAACAGGCCTATTTGAGCAGAAAACTGGTAACCATCAATAGTGCAGTGCCACTCGATATAACCCTTGATGATCTGAGGCTGAGGTTACCCCAAAAAAAGAGGCTCGCTGAGATATTCCGGGAACTCGAATTCAAGTCACTTGTCGATAGATTTTCTGAGCATGCTGAACTCAGTAAGAAAGACTATAGGTTGATTCTAAAAATAAAAGAACTAGAATCCTTGACAGAATCGATACGAAAAAAAGGGTTGTTCTGCCTTGACACCGAGACAACCAGCAAAAACGCCCTGAATGCAGAACTGGTAGGGATATCGTTCTGTCTCGAGCCAGGCACCGCATACTATGCACCCCTGGGGCATACCTCACGCGGTATAGGATCCCAGATAGATATTGATGAGGCCTTAGTCCTCTTAAAGGGTATCTTGTGCGACGACAAGGTCAAAAAGATTGGGCAAAATATCAAATACGATGCAGAGGTATTGGCCAGATATGGTATCAATCTCGAGGGATTGTCATTTGATACCATGATTGCCTCATATCTTATCGATCCAACCCTGCGCCAACACAATCTGGACTACTTAGCCCAGCACTATTTAGGTTACAAGATGATCAGCTACGACGAGGTCACTGACCATAATAGAGGTATAAGTTTTGCCTCAGTAGATGTCGACAGGGCCAAGGAATATTCCTGTGAGGATGCTGAGATTACTCTTCTGTTGAAAACCGTCTTGGAAGACAAACTTAAGGAAACCGATAACTATACACTCTTTCAGGACCTGGAGATGAAGCTCATTCCGGTTATCATGGAAATGGAAATGACCGGAATAAAGATAGATGTTGATTTCTTTAAGAAAATGTCAAAGAAATTTGCCGATGAACTTTCAGGTATTGAAAGCAAAATATTTGATCTGACCGGAGAAAAATTTAATATCAACTCCCCTCAGCAACTTGGCTATATCCTCTTTGAAAAACTGAAATTGCCTGTTAAGAAAAAGACAAAGAAAAAGTCCGGATATTCCACAGATGTCGAGGTGCTTACAGAACTCGCTGGCATTCATGAGATCCCCTCGCTTCTTTTGCGTTTCAGGACAATTAGTAAACTGAAATCAACCTATCTAGATGCCCTGG
>CP070673.1:2717070-2723703 GCA_020351915.1 Deltaproteobacteria bacterium | reverse complement strand
TGCATGAACAACTATAGCATATCAAGTACCAAGGTACTCAAACAACCCGCACGTGTCAAGGCATCGCCTCACTTTTCATGGTTGACGTGGCTTTCTTGAGCTGCTAAACGGTTAACGGTTATGAGGTCTGAGGGTACTATGCAATCAAGCTACTTAGTCTATATAATTTTCCGCTCCTTCCTATTGGTAATTTCTCTTTTACCATTCCGACTTAACACTATTCTTGGCAAGCTTATGGGAACCTTATATTACCGTGTCGATAGGTCCCGGCGCAGGGTTATCAGAGCCAATATTTCTGTAGTTTTTGGGAGGGAGTTGGACCATCGGCAAAGAGAAACCCTTGGCAAAGAGAGCTGTGGATGTCTTGCCACGAATTTTTTGGACCTATTAAGACTAGATAGGATAGTCAACTCTGAAAACTATCATCGATTTATCGAGATTAAGGGATTTTCAAATCTCATGAAGTCTGTAGAAAGGGGTAAGGGTACCGTTGTAGTCACGGGGCATTTCGGGAATATGGTTCTTCTCAGGTACGCTTGTTACCTCAATATTCCTCCAAGGGCTGTTATTATCAGAAAATTAGATGATCCCTATCTGGAGCATTATGTCAGCTCGATTTTGAAGACACATGATGTGATTATGGTTAGGCCTGATGGGGCGTTAAAAAGGATGCACCAATTGCTGCTGCAAAATACCCTTGCCGTTACTCTTGCCGACCAGAAGGCAGGTGGCAGCCGGAGAGGTGGTAGGGATGGAATCGTAGTTGACTTTTTTGGTATCCCCTCTCAAACACATATAACAGGTCCCTTTCTTGCCAGGCGCACAGGCGCCAGCATCATACCTGCATTTGTCATAAGAAAGGGGCCAGGCAAATACACGATTGAGGTAAATGAACCTCTCAAACTGGTGCATACCGATGACGAACCAGGTGATCTCAAGCAAAATACACGGAAACTGAATCAGATTTTCGAACATTATATCAGGAGGCATCCTGAACAGTGGTTTTGGTTACACCGGAGATGGAAAGACATACCGGGTCTTGAAGACCTCTATGAAACCAGCGATCCCCTTACATTGATAGAGAAATTCAGACGCGCGTTATCCAAAGGTTACTAAGCAGAGCATTTTATTGTTTGCATCGGACATAACCGAAAAGGGTCTAGGATGGTCATGAGGTCTTTTCTTCTGTTTCGAGGCTCTCCCGCTGTGCGGGGTCTTTTCTCCGACTTATCAGCATCCCGCTAGCGGGACTCCGCATTCCCCGCCTATTAAGGCGGGACTGCGGCTTCCCCCACTGATAAGTCGTGAAAAGGACAGCGGCCTCCCACCAGTCACGGTAGAAAAGACCTCATGCCCCTTCCGATATTGCAAACTATTTGTTGCTATCAGTAGTAATTAGGGGTATGAAAAGGCCCTGAAGCACGGAGTCATCAATGGACATAAAGGCCTTACAGCAAAAGATACGGGACCTTCTCAAAGAAAAAAATGCTATTCTTCTAGCCCACAACTATCAAAGGCCGGAAATACAAGATATAGCTGACCTAACGGGAGATTCTCTCGGGCTTTCACTGGAGGCGGCCAAGAGCGAGGCCAAGATAATAGTTTTTTGTGGCGTTCATTTTATGGCAGAGACAGCCTCTATCGTGTGTCCGGATAAGGTTATCCTCTTGCCAGTGCTATCAGCCGGTTGTCCTATGGCCGACATGATAACTGCTCACTTTTTGATCCAGAAAAAAAAGGAGCACCCTGGAGTTCCGGTAGTTAGCTACGTTAACTCCTCTGCTTCGGTAAAGGCAGAAAGCGACATCTGCTGCACATCAGCCAATGCAATCCAGGTAGTCAATTCCCTTGTCGGCTATGATACCGTCCTTATGACCCCGGACAAGAACCTCGCCCGGTATACCCAAAGATTTACCGATAAAAAGATAGTCTATTGGGAGGGTTTTTGCCCGTACCATGATAGGTTAACCGCAGCGCAGGTTAAGAGTGTCAAGGATGATCATCCTCAGGCATTATTCCTCGCCCACCCTGAGTGTCGACCTGAGGTGATCGACCTTGCAGATGAGGTGAAAAGCACTTCTGGAATGCTTGAGTATGTAAAAAAGGCTGAGAGTAGAGAGTTTATTATTGGAACGGAAACCGGAATCATTCACACCTTCGAGACCCAAAATCCGGATAAGGTTTTTGTCCCGGCTGATAAGAAAATGTTCTGTACGGATATGAAAAAGATTTACTTAGATGACATAGTAAAGGCCCTCGTGACGTCATCTCCGGTCGTAAAGGTTGAGGAAGGCATCAGGGTAAGGGCATACCGGGCAGTGGAGAGAATGCTCAAGATCCCAAGGGATTGATCTGATGAGAAAGATTTTCTGGATACTCGTCTTTAGTATAGCCATGGCATTGGTGGAAGCAGCCGTGGTAGCGTATCTAAGGGCTCTTTACTATCCAGAAGGCTTTGCATTCCCTTTGGAGTTGATAACGGCAAGGCATTTTATTGTCGAGCTTGGAAGGGAGGCAGCCACCATTTTTATGCTTTTATCTGTGGCCGCCCTCAGTGGCAAACGGTTCTGGGAAAAATTTGCCTATTTTGTCATCTGCTTTGGTTTCTGGGATATATTCTATTACCTCTGGCTTAAGCTTGCCCTGGGATGGCCGTCATCACTCCTTGATTGGGATATCCTGTTTTTGATCCCCCTTCCGTGGATCGGGCCGGTCATTGCCACGGTAAGTATTGCCGTAATGATGATTTTGGCTGGGCTGCTCATTATCGCTCTCTACAAGAGAGGATATGACTTCCGCCCTTCGTTCTTAACGTGGGTCCTCACCATTATCGGCACGCTTACCATCCTCTATTCTTTTATGAGAGATACCGGCGCCGGTCTCCATCAGCAAATGCCCCTGCCATACCGGTATGACCTGCTAATAGCAGGAGAGATTCTGTATGTTCTGGCTCTTTTCCTTGCCTGGAGAAATACGGTTCATAAATCTGGATCCTAGGAGGAACGACACGTGATAAAGGCTGAATCGAGTTTAGAGTACCTCCAGAAACTGTTTATCTTGCCTGACACTACCGATAAATTCATGGAATTTGGTCTTGCTGTGCTCGAGATGATTTATGATTTTTTCAAAGAGAAAAAGGGTCTTCACAAAAAAATAACACTGCCTGAATTGGCTCAGATATTCAATCAGACCTCAATACCAGAAGGCCCCTATCTCATCAGGGATGTCTTAGAAGAGATCAGAGAAAAGGTCACGGTTCATTCCGTTATGGTGGCAAGCCCTTATTATATTGGGCATATGACCAGTGCCATACCCTATTTTATGATACTCCTGGAGATAATCATCGCTGCATTGAACCAGAATCAGGTCAAGATCGAAACAGCAAAGGCCTCCAGTTTTGTGGAGAGAGAGCTTGTTGCCTGGATACACAGGATTATTTTCGAACGGGATGAACAGTTTTACCGGAAAAACATCCAGAACCACAGGGTTGCCTTGGGGAATGTCACCTCCGACGGAACAATGAGCAATCTAACCGCCCTTCTGGTAGCCAGAGAAAAGGCCCTGCCACCTGATAAAAGCTTTCCTGGCGTTCGCAAGGCCGGGGTAGACAAGGCCTTGAGTTATTATGGCTATTCAAGAATGGTGGTTCTCATATCCCAAAGAGGTCATTATTCCATAAGAAAGGCGGCGCACCTCCTCGGCCTCGGAGAAGAGAATGTCATAAGCATACCGGTAGACATGTGCAACCGGATTGATATCAGTGCCCTAAAAAGAAAGATCAAGAATATAAAAAGAGATGATCTGAGACAAGGAAAGAAGACAAAGGTTATGGCGCTCATCGGTATTGCTGGCACTACTGAGACAGGTAATATAGACAGTCTTACGGAACTGGGTGATATCGCCAGACAAGAGGGAGCGTACTTTCATGTAGATGCTGCCTGGGGAGGAGCTGCCTTGATTGTTGATGAATACCGGTCGCTGTTTCGTGGAATAGAGAGGGCTGATTCTGTTTCGGTGGATGTTCACAAACTACTCTACTGCCCAATGGCCATGGGTATCGTGGTTTTTCGCAATGAAAAAGACCTGGGTCACCTGAAACAGGTCTCTCAGTATATCAATCGCCGAGATAGTGTAGACACAGGCCGTTTTACCATAGAGGGATCGAGGCCTTTTGCATGCCTGAAACCGTGGGCCTCCCTTAAGATATTAGGGAGGGACGGGTACAAACTCCTTTTTAAACAGGCTAACGAGGCAACCTTAACCTTCAAGAGGGTATTGGAGGAATCTGAAAATTTTGAGGTATTGAATCATCCCGAGCTTTTTATCCTGAACTATCGCCTTGTTCCACGATTTGTGCTGGAGAAGTTTCATGCGTGGGAGGAGGAGATAAAAACACGGTCTAACAGGAATGAAATCAGGGAGCTCACAAGAAAGATGAGAAAAACTAATAGAATTGTGAACGCCCTAAACGTACAGTTGCAAAAGTCCATACGCCAGGAGGATACTACCTTTGTGTCAAGAACTACCCTTGAGTCAACTCGGTACAGGCCCCAGAGGATAGCGGTTTTGAGGGCTGTGCTCATTAATCCATTAATCAATGAGGATATCCTTAAGAGGATTGTGTCCACGCAAAACAGAATTGGGCTCAGATTAATGGATCACTTTGAACCCCACCTCAGAGAAGCAATCGCGTAGAATCTCCTAAATGACTCCCGCACAAGGGGAATTGCCTTTTTTCACAAAGTTTACCTTTTCAATATCACCCCAATCTGTTATCATTAAATGGTAGTTTCGTTTTTCCCCCTACAGTTCGCCATTCACAGGCTGTCGCCCAAACGGAAATTCCTTTGAGCGGTCATTAAAACGTTTTTTGCCAAAAGACCCTTGGCGAAGTGGAAGATAAGCGATGTCAACTGTTTGAGCCCTAAAGGCGAGTTTTAACATCGCCTGGAGGGAGCCTTAGATTTGTCAAGAAACGTTTTAGACCAAGCGAAAAGGGATTTCGGCAACAGCCTGTTCATATATACCTACAACAGTAGACATTCGGGATCAACAGGTCAAAGATTCAAATAACACAGGACCCTGAGCCAAAGTAATAGAGGAGCAACTGGTGGCTCACGATTTAGATCAGGCATACGGAATCTTGAAAAGGAAGGAGAAGGATTATACCGCCTATAGGTTTAAGACCAAGGAGACAATGGCTATCTTTGCCTTCTTTGATCTGGCCCAGGAATTTGCTACCATTACTAATCTATACAGAATAGCAGTTGCCGTAACCAAGTTCTTTTTCGGCTACGAAAGCTGTATCTACACGATCAGGCCTGAAGATGAGGCCCTTATGCTGCAGTGCTGCACCATTGAGGGACTTCTCGATTCTCCTATACAAGCAAGAGCAGATGTTGTTATTCACCACAGCCCTTATAGGGTCGGCTCCTCGTTTATCTTTCCCATTATTGGAAAAAAGGTCTTGGCAGATAAAGTCCCCCTGTTCTTGGATGACCAAATTTTGGGCATGCTTGAGATATATCCTGTAAAAAGAATGAGTAATCACGAATCCCTCTTTTTCCAGAAATATGCCAACAGGGTCGGGTATAATATGCATAATAAGCTCGTTGTTGAACAGAATATAGAACATATCCAGTTTATCAATCAGCTGGTATCAGATATTGAACACAACGTGATTACACCAAACCTCTATTACAAGGCGTTTCTAATCAATATGAAAAGGTATCTCAAAGAACATCTCGCGGGATTAGAAAGCCTCAGCTCTCTCATCTCTAATGCTGAAATCGGAAATCATTCATCAGAAAAAGAGATAGCCCAAGCAGTTGATAAACTAAACGGTATCCATGAGGATATGGGCAAAAAGATGGAGGATTTTGGAATCCACTTTAAGCATCTGAGTCTCTTTATTGAGACGCTCTTTCGGCGAGAACATTTCAAGACCGGAAGCTATGTGCTCAAGAGACGGTCTTACAATCTTTTACAAGATATTTTCTTACCGGAACTGGAGCACTACAGCAAACGATTGGCAAATAGAAACATAGATATTGTTGAACCATCAGATGTGCCGTCAGACGATGATCTGACCATATTTGTTGATCTTGGTCTCACAGCACAGGTCTTTGCCAATCTCTTCTCAAATGCTCTCAAGTATTGTCAGCCGGTCTTTGATGAAAACGGTAACCCCCGAAAGTATATCTGTTACCGTATAGATATGGTAGGCATGGAATCTGATGATACCCAGAAGGCCCTGGAAGTCGGTCTCTTTACCTCCGGTATACCCATTTCTCCAAAAGAGGCGCTCCTGATTTTTGAAGATGGCTATAAGATCGCTGGAGATAACACCGAGGGTAGTTCAGGGCATGGACTTCACTTCGTTAATAATATTGTTCACCTCCACGGAGGCTATGCCGGTTGCAAGCCGAAAGAGAACGGAAACATCTTCTATATAGTTCTGCCAAAGGTTTCCCGTCCAAATAAGATAGAACGACGAGATAGAGCTTGATCACGGTGAACGCTTCATCATTTTTGTATACAGCCACAGCATGCTTCCTATTGTCGCCATAGTTGGCCGCCCCAATGTCGGCAAATCTACCCTTTTCAACCGCCTCACCAAAAAAAGGAATGCCC
>CP070673.1:2710583-2716970 GCA_020351915.1 Deltaproteobacteria bacterium | reverse complement strand
GTAGAGTTGAATGACGACCCTAAATGATCCCCGTATATCTCTAACCGAGCACTCAAAGGCACAGAGTGAAAAATTTTCTCAGGATACACAACAGATTGCTTGACATGCCCCAGTGGGGGCGTTCAATCACCCAACGAGGGATTGAACATTGGCAATCGAATGCCTCATTACATACCTCCACGTACTCTGCGGGCGAGCGACCCTAAGCAAAGTCGAAGGGGAGTGGGCGAGAGAATATCAGCACAATCTTTTCGCGAGCAGAGCGTAACCATACTATCCCGGAAAGCGGGAGGATTTTTGAAAATACTAAGACTACAATTCGAGCTCATCGGAGTACGGCGAGGCAAATCAGCCTAGAAGATACTAACAAGGAGGGCCTACTCCACTATGTTAAAAGACTATTTGCAGCACATAGAGCAATACAATATTCGACAGGCATGGCCAGTGCCAGAAAAAGCGGCTTTACTCGTAATCGATATGCAACTTTACTTTAAAGATGTAGCGCAACCCATTGTAGATAATGTTATTTCACTTATTGAATGCTTTAGGGCGAACAACAGGAAAATCTTCTTCACGCGCCACGGACACCGCGACCCTAAGACAGACGGAGGCATGCTGGCCAGATGGTGGGGTGATTTAATTCTCTATGGCTCAGCGGAGTGGGAATTAATTGACGAGGTTCACGTCCACGCAGGAGATACCATCACAGACAAGAACCGCTACAGTGCCTTCTTTGGTACTGGCCTCGATAAACATTTACGGGATAGTGGAGTGGAGGATCTGGTAATTACCGGAGTGTTGACCAACTGCTGTTGTGAAACAACGGCTCGCGAGGCCTTCATGCGCGACTACCGCGTGTTCTTTGTGGCAGATGCTACCGCTGCACCAACGGAGGAATTGCACGTGGCTACTCTAAAGAACCTGGCCTACGGCTTTGCCCATATTGTCAACACAAAGGACTTGCGCCAAATCTTAGAGATCACTTAAGCTGATGTATTGAAACTTTTAGAATCAATTTGAGCATTAATAGGCATTGTCAGCAATCAGACTGCTCAAACGCATACAAAACGCACACATTTATTCGGCAATTTCATCTTTCTTTTGTGCGTCACGCCATTTTGCGTAAGTCGAAATTCTGATGTGATTCTTCTTATCAGTTGAATCGTAAAGGAGGATATGATCTGAAGTTGTCATTTTTTTCCTACAAATAGCGTCGCCGGTCACCGGACGGATGAAGCACAGCGTAATCCGTTCCGGTGCACTGGCTGGTTATCTGTTCTCATATTTCTTTGGACACCACTTGGATATCTGATCGTGGTGACCAGCCAATCTTCTCCCAAAAAGCTTTCCCTTCTCTATTTGTGTGAAATACGAACAGATGGCATTTCCGGATACCATCATTCCTGAGGGATTCCATACATCTCTCAGCAAGCTTTGTTCCTATGCCTCTTTTCCGATGCGACTCTTTGACAGCCAAATGGTGAAGGTACCCACGTCTTCCATCATGCCCGCATAGCGCTGCACCAATAATATGGTCATTTTCCTTTGCCACAAAGCTCATGGCAGGATTGCGAGCCAAATATGATTTAATGCTTTCTCGTTCATCAGCACTACTCAAACCAACATTTTCGGATTCCTTCCAGAGAGCGATCACTTCGCCATAGTGATCTATGGTCATTGGCTCAATCGAAACTTTCATAAGTACTCATCCTACGGATAACGACGCGCCTGACCAGCGGGCGCGGTTTTTAGTCCGTCTGCGTCCAGGCGCTGGTTAAATGCTGTTCAATTCTTATTGTGTCCAAATTTTACCATCTCGGAGCCAAGCCGGAACTTCAATATTGGCACCCTCCACCTTGGGATGGTTTTCAAGCAATAATCTCAATATGTTAATTGCAGAATAAGCTTCAATAAACAGTTCCCTCTGTTCTTTAAAGTAACGTTGGTCAAATATGTTTTCATCTATTGCATGAGCGGGTTTTTGGCGTTTTTTTCGGATCTTACGAAGACTACCCATAGTTTTTTTCCATAAAGCCCAATTATCATCAGTGTCAAAATACTTATGTACCCACTCATCAAGAATCTGCAGCGTTCCTTTATTTTGAACCTCGATCCTACGATCTTTTCTTTGGATTTCTCTTTCATAAGAGACTTCTTTTTGGAAGAATTCCTTGTTTATGTTGTTTGAAATCATTTTATCCAAAAGCAAAACAAAGTTATTGAATTCTTCGAGCGTCGGCCTAATAAGAAAACCAAATATATTTGGCCTTTGATCTCCATATTCCCCAAAATCCTTAAGAAATAGGGGTGGCCTTCCCATAGCCTCTGCCATAAGATTTATTATATAGAGCTCCTTTATTAAAGCGCTACAAATTGGTACACGCTCATCCCAGTCACCGATTATCGCATTACGATAATAGCCAGGGTGTAGCTTAAAATCACCTTGAAGTTCTTTGGCTTGCCACATCAGTTGGTGTTCTGAACTTAGATTTGATAGATACCAAAGGAAAACAGCAACAGCTCTATTAAGATCATCATCGTATGAGAACCCAAAAGTCTGTAAAAAAATTCGGTCACTTCCTCTCAGCTCATCAGAATTGTAACAAATTTTGCCTCGAACATCGTCATTTTGATAACTGTAACGAGGATCATTGCGATAGTATTCAAGCACGGAAAGGTCAAATGACCGATAAGCCAAATGAGGTTCTCCCAAAGCTAAACATAGCTTATATGGTTCGCCATCATACAGCTCTCGATTTACTGTGGTTTCAAGATGCTTGGGACGTGGATAAATACAAGCTTGGGGCAAATTGGCAATTGAGAGCTTGTCAATTTGACTTTTTTTGTCTTCAAAGCCTGTGCGGATAATGTGAGGGTTCAGGTGAACGTCTGCGTATATAATACCGATCAATTCCTCTTCAATAAGCTGGCAAAGTGATTCGGAAAACTCTTGCCAATCTGATTCAAGCATTTCGAATAAGCTTCCAGCACTTATCCCATTGAATTGCCGAGAAGAAAGGAAGAAATCTGTTACTACTTTTAGAATTGATTCAATTTTCACAGTGCTCATTTACAGTTTATGGGCATTTAACCATTGATTCTTAGGCGAACTTACCTGATATTAGGCTATTGGGATATGAAACAGGCGAATTTGCCTGTTGCCAATATTCAATGTTTTGCCTACCATCTGGCGGAGCTCTACAGAGGTGGAGGGAACCATGGCAAGCAGACTCCTCGATGAGATGCACCAGATAATGAGGCGTCGCCACTATTAGATACGTACCGAGAAAAGCTACTGTGCATGGGTAAAGCGCTATGTGCACTTTCATGAAATGCGGAGCAGGGCAGGTTTTCGGAACGGTGAGCAAAAGATCGAAGACTTCCTCAATCATCTTGCCATTGACCTCCAGATGGCCCCTTCGACACAGAACCAGGCAATACAAAGTATGCGGAGCTAAATAAACAATAATTACTTGCAAGAAATCTTTAATTCAGGCAAAAAAAGTGAGTGACTCTCATTTATTGGCAAGGGTTCAGATCTAGGCATCTGTCAGAGAAGATAAAGTGAATTAGAGTTAAGGTTTTACTTAATCTTCCGGTTCTACCCACACGATATTATTTTTATTAACGAAGAGCACCCTTCCCTGGATATCCTGATGTTCTACATCTATTATGACAATAAAGGGATTTTCTGTTTTGGTAAAGAGCTCCGACACCCTCTCTTTAATACCGATGTTTACCTTGCCTACCAAGGTTGAACCATCAGAGGTCTTGATTGAAATCCTTCTATACTCCCTCTTATAACTATCTTTGCTTTCCTCCATAATGCTAACCTCCCTGTTAAGCTTCCATAAACTCGTTAGATTTTAGGGTTCCGTACTCTTACCCGTGCTCTATCAAAATCCTCGTAAGAAGCAAAGGTTACTCGAGATCAAATCAGAAAGGCTTCGCCCTCGTTCAGTGGTGGAGTTTGTACTATGAATGTCATAAGAAATGATTAAGCATAAAACCTTCCCCGAGGGGTGGTTATGGCTGCTGATTTCGTTGTCAGGCTACCCCTATCTCGTTGTTTTGTCAAGGAATATGGACTCGACAGTCGAAACTCCAAACACCAGGCCACGGGCTTCTCCTTCAATATACTCTCAAAACATCTTTACCACCTCATCTCTTTCAAAATAGGGTACTCGCTCATTTCCCTGGGAAGTAACCATGGTCACTGACGGGGCATCAGCTTCCTCAATGTGCCCAATCTTGGTTATACTTATGCCCTGTAGGCGTGCACTCTCCAGAATCTTATCGGCTTCAGGAGGAGATGCGGTAACCAGGAGAGCGCCCGAGGCTATGACGCCCATAGGATCGAGAGCCATGGCTTCACACAGAATCTGCGATTCTGCGTAGATGGGGATGCGATCTTTCTCAACTACAATCTTAACTCCTGCAGCCATAGCCAGTTCATGCAGACCATTTGCCAACCCACCCTCGGTGATATCATGCATAGAGTGAATGCCGCCCACATGGAAGGCCAAACGCGCCTCCTCCACAACGCTAATTCCCGGATCAAAGAGAAATCCCCGGGCCCGCTCAATAAGGCCCCGCGTTATACCTTGAGATAACAACTCCTCTCCCCTCTCCCGTGCAATAAGCGATGTACCCTCGATACAAATCCCTTTACTCAGGAGAATATGGTCACCCGGCTTTGCCCCTGCTGTGGTAATCAGCGTCTCCTTTTGCACCTCCCCTACCATCTGCCCCACAAGTATAGGACGATCGAGACCATGGGTTATTTCTGTATGGCCCCCAATGACGGAAATATTCAATCGCTCACAAGCTTGGTGGATCTGGCGGAATATTGAATCTACAAGCTTTTCGTTTCCTCGTGCTTCTGGGAGAAGAATAGTAATAGTAAACCATCTTGGCTCGGCCCCGGTTGTGACAATATCATTGGCATTGACCATGACACTGTAGTAGCCAATCTCACTGGTAGCAAAGGTGATAGGATCAGTGGCAACAATAATAAGCTTTTCACCCATATCTATTGCCGCGGCATCCTCTCCTATTCCCGGTCCCAAAAAAACTCTTTCGTCAATTCTGGAATATCGTCGCAGGAGCCTTTGGAGAATCTGAACATCAAGTTTTCCCGTTGGGAGCGGTTTCCCTTTCACCTTGCTCACTCCTTAAAGATACTGCCCGGGATTTTTGTTGCATCATCTAATACAAGATCAGCCCCTGCCTCTATAAACTCGTGCCGTGTTGCCTTTCCCGTTAATACTCCCACGGTCTTCATCCCCATACGTTTGCCCCCTTCAATATCTATGGGGTGGTCTCCTACCATCAGACAGCATTCTGGTTTGGAAACTGACAGCTTTCTTAAGGCTAAGACCAGATGATCCGGGTGTGGCTTGACACGGGTCACGTAATCCCGGGGCACAAATGCATCGCAAAAATGTTCAATACGAGGAAAAACGATTTTCACGGCCCTATCGCAGTTTCGGGTGATAATACCAACCTTAACCGCTCGCTTTTTCAGCAGCTTCAGCATCTCGATCATCCCTGAGAGAATTCTCCCTTTTTTTGCCGCTCTCACTTCATGCTCGGTGACCAGTTCGTGGGCCCTATGATAGAATAATTGACCTTCCAACGGATCCTTTTCTGAAATAAGCTTGGTCGCCTCGTCGATCATCTCCAGTATGAGTAGGCCCTTGAGCCTGTCAGGTTCTACGCCATACTCACCCAAAAACATCTCCACTCCCTGACGCATGACACTAAAGTCAATATTTAGATGAACCAGGGTTCCGTCAAAGTCAAAAATAACAGCTTCCGTATGCATCACTCCTCTTTCCATTGCGCTGAGGTAGAAATGGTAAAAGGCCCGCCCTGATGAATACCAGTTTTGTGAGGCAATCACAACTCACAAATAGCCTTCCTATCTCTGAGAGCGCAGTTCCTTAAGATGGGATTCGATCAGTCAGGAAGATGCAAGACATCGGGTTGGTTTTGCAGTGCCGAGTTTCTTCGATTTCCTCTGTTTAACCTTCACGAGTTTCTTGACTTCTCAAGAAGGTGCAGATGGGTGCTTACGATCAGATTGCAGGTTCGGTCGAGGTCCGGTCCTATGGCGATGTACCCGTGATTCTTCAATACGATTATTGGTTTCGCGCGCTCAAAAGCTTCAATGGCCATGTGCGCAAGGCCAACGGTCCCGTAGGGCTCCTCCCGCAATGATTCTACTACCTCCCCTGCCAATAACTCAGGACGAGTTGCAAATTCATCATGTGTATGGATAATGGCCCGTGCTTTCGGTCTGTTCGCATAAATAAGCCAATGCATGATTGACTCAGAGGATGGCTTGAGGGGGCCGTCGTAAACGACACGTTCGGCCTCAGCATC
>CP070673.1:2696616-2710483 GCA_020351915.1 Deltaproteobacteria bacterium | reverse complement strand
TGGCCCCTTACTGGGTCGTTTCAAAATGGTCTATTGCGCCCTAAGCCTTAGAATCATAGCCTCCATCGATATAAACCATTTTGAAACGCCCACTGATCTAAACTATGTGAGGGCATAACCAAAAAAAAGACACCCATACCCTGCAAGAAGCTCAAAAATCAATAGGTTAGGTTTCACTATGACGTGACCCTGAAGGTTTTCTAGAAGAGAACTTTTTTCGTTATTCGAAAGTATGTCCAGCCAGACCAGAGCGTCAACACCAAAGCGACCCAGAGAAAGACCATTCCAACAACATGGAAGTTGATCTGCAGATACTCGTAGTGGAGACAGAGGCATATGAGAGTCACCGATTGAAAAATGAATTTGTATTTTCCGAGTGTACTTGCCTCAATGACCTGCCCCTCAACCGCAGCGATACTCCTCAATCCCGTCACTGCCAATTCCCTTGCAATAATCACCATAACAACCCATGGGGGGATCCTGTTGAGAGTCACGAGCATGATCATAGTGGCCGAGACCAGCAATTTGTCTGCCAGCGGATCCAGGAACTTACCGAGAGTAGTCACCACGCGGTACCTTCGGGCATAAAATCCATCGAGGAGATCTGTTAGAGCAGCGAATCCGAAAAATAGGGCAGCTAAGAAACTCCCCGTTCTTCCGGGAAAATAAAGGCAGATAACCACTAGAGGAATCAACATCAGCCTCAGGATACTCAGATGATTTGGGAGGTTCGTTGTTTGCCTGTGATTTTTGTCCATGATCGAAGACTTCAGTTACCCTTTTCGTTGAATTCCTGGTAAAATTTCATAACCTTTTCCACGAATCGTCTTGTCTGGGGTATGGGTGGGACAGCATTATGCTTAGTGACTGTGGTAGGGCCGACATTGTAGGCAGCTATTGCTAATCTTTTATCTTGGTTGAACCTTTGGAGGAGCAAGCTTAGGTATCTTGTGCCCCCAAAGATATTTTCTTCTGGATCAAAGGGATCATCTACCTTCATGTCATTTGCCGTATCTGGCATCAATTGCATCAGGCCCTGAGCACCACTTTCAGAGATCGCATCAGGATCGAAAGATGATTCCGCCTTTATGACGGCCTTTATGAGATTGGCCTCTATGCCAAATTGCTCTGCAGCCTTACGAATGACATCCTCATATTCCTTAAGGTACTGTTTTCCCCCTATCCCGCGGGTCCTTATGTACAGGCGATACCGTGCATCTGATCGGGTATTGCTAAAATGCCAAACCCCTTCCTTATCTCTGAATCGAAAGATATCAGCCTCTGCATTGCTCAAAAAAAAGATGGCAATGAGAGCAGCGCATGATATCAATCGAGGGACAGACATCCTACTGGCTTATCTTCTTCCAATCCGCCAGAAATCTATCTAAACCGATCTTGGTGAGCGGATGTTCAGTTAATTGGATGAGTACCTTGAATGGAATCGTGGCAATATGGGCACCAATCAGCGCTGCATCCAGTACATGTACCGGATTGCGGATGCTTGCCACAATAACTTCCGTCTCAAAACCGTAATTCTCATATATTGTTACAATGTCTTCTACGATTCCCATACCAACGGTGCCGATATCATCCAGTCTCCCAATAAAGGGGCTGACGAAGCTAGCGCCTGCTTTGGCTGCTATCAATGCCTGCAAAGGGGAAAATACCAGTGTTACATTAGTTCTGATATCTTCCTTTGCAAGTATTTTGGTTGCCTTAATTCCTTCAGTAATCATGGGAATTTTAACAACGATATTATCAGCGAGATTAGCCAACTGCCTTGCTTCCTTGACCATACCCTCTGCTTCTATGCTTATTACCTCTGCGCTGACAGGACCATCCACTATTTTGCATATTCCCTTAATTAAGTCTTCAAATTTCCTGTTCTCCTTTGACACAAGCGTTGGGTTTGTGGTTACACCATCGAGGAGACCCAGTTCATTGGCCTTGGCTATTTCTTCGAGATTTGCAGTATCGATAAAAAATTTCATGTTTCCTCCTTTAACACTTCAGCAGAAGATCCTTTTGGCAGTTCATTGAAAAGTTGGCGTATAGTTACGTTCAGAATGGGATGTACGAGATCAGGTGCCAATTGAACGAGGGGCTCCAATACAAACCGCCTTTTGTGCAGTAAAGGGTGGGGGATTGTCAAATTATTAGATTCTATGACCGCTTGACCAAACAGCAGTATATCGAGATCAATTATCCTTGACTCCCACCGTTTGGTTCGTACTCTACCCATATCGTATTCAATTGCTAGAAGATCCTTTAGGAGCTGGAAAGGGGTGCGCCCTGTTTTTATCTCAGCGACACAATTTGCATACCAGTCTTGCCCAACAACGCCTTCTGGATCAGTTTTGAATATGTCTGAACAGGCGATCACCTCATATCCCGGTAATTGGTTTATTTTTTGTAACGAGTGCCTACAGTTGTTGAGCTTGTCCCCCAGGTTTGATCCCACCCCAATGTGTGCTGTGGCGCGCTCCACGGTTATAGCCCTACACCCTTTATCCGCTCGGTTGCCTCTAAAAGGCGGTTCTCCTCTTGGGTTAACGTCAGCCTCAGGTAACCTTCTCCAGGAGAACCAAAGCCATTGCCCGGTGTTACAACCACACCGGCATCAGTCAAAAGTTTTGTTGCCAGACTCGCTGATGTATAGGGCGGAGGAACAGGAACCCAGAGATAGAAGGTGGCCTTCGGTGTATCTACTATAAAACCTGCATCCCTCAGCCCTGTCACCATGATATCTCTCCTTTTGGCATAGATTTCCTGTATCTCTCGGATGATCTCCCGATTGTTCCTCAGGCCTACGAGACCAGCAGTTTGAATGGCCTGGAAAACACCTGAGTCAAGGTTGCTCTTTACTGAACGTAAGCCCCCAATAGCCTCCTTATTTCCCACGGCAAAGCCAATTCGCCATCCCGTCATGTTGAAAGATTTGGATAGGGAATGAAATTCTATCCCTATATCCTTGGCTCCTTCAATTTGGAGAAGGCTCATAGGCCGGTAACCATCGAAGGCGATTTCGCTATAGGTAAGATCGTTGCATACCATTATGTCATACTTGTGAGCAAAGGCTACAGCTGCCTCAAAGAAGTCTCTATCAGCCACGGCCGCTGTGGGATTATTGGGATAATTGAGCCAGATCATTTTGGCCTTTCTGGCAGCCTCTTCTGGTATAGAATCCAGATCGGGTAAAAACCCGTTCTCTTTAAGCAGGGGGGCAAAGTAGGGCATCCCATCCGCAAAGAGTGTTCCAATGTTATACACTGGATAGGCAGGGGTAGGGATAAGGGCAAAATCGCCTGGGTTGATGAATGCCAGGTGGATGTGAGCTATTCCCTCCTTTGCACCAACCAGGGATATCACTTCACTTTCTGCATCAAGTGTGACCGAGAATCTCTCTTGGTACCAGTCAGCTATTGCTCCTTTGAAATCACCCGATCCAGAATAAGAAGGATAGTGATGGTTTTCCGGATCCTGAACAGCTCGTATCATTTCCTTAACAATCTTTGGCGGGGTGGGAAGATCAGGGTCTCCGACACCAAGGTCGATTATATCTACCCCCTTTGCCTGTAAGTCTCGTTTTTTTTGATCAATCTCCTTAAACAGGTAGGGGGGAAGCTTCTTAAGTCTCTCAGTCAATTCAAACACTTTTTCTCTCCCTCAATCCCAAGACATCTTGCATATCATAAAGACCATTGGGCTGGTTGACGACCCATGTGGCCGCAAGTAAAGCACCTCTTGCAAAGTTGTCCCTGCTGTGTGCCCTATGAGTGATCTCGATCCTTTCCCCGGGACCGGCAAACATAACCGTATGTTCACCGACGATATCACCAGCCCGTATCGACTGAATACCGATCTCTTCCTCTCTCCTCACACCAATAAAACCTCTCCTTTCATAGATGGCGTCTGTCTCCAGGTCCCGGCCCGTTGAATCGGCGAGAATTCTGGCAAGATGCATTGCTGTGCCGCTCGGGGCGTCTTTTTTAAGCCTGTGATGAGCCTCAATTACCTCCATATCATAATCCTGGCCAAGAATCCTGGACACATTTTCAACCATCTTGAATAACACATTAACCCCTACACTCATATTAGGGGATTTGACGCACCTGATTCCCTGTGCCAGTTGATTGAGCTCTTTTTCATGCTCACCGGTAATACCAGTAGTCCCAATGACCATTGCCTGGCCAGTCTTGGCAATAAACTTAATATGCCGTAAGGTGCTCTCTGGTGTCGTGAAATCAATCAAGACATCCGCATCGTTCATCACCTCGCTGATATCCCCTTTGAGGACAATACCAGTCTTACCAAGACCAGCAATATCGCCTACATCTTGACCAATTGCCGGATGGTCCGGTTTTTCAAAGACACCCCATAGTTTAATTCCTTCACTTTTTTGAATCATCTGGGTGATTCTTCCACCCATCCTGCCGGCTGCACCGGCAACAACAGCATTAACCATTTCTTCCCCCTCTGATTACCGTATAGCTTTGGAGACACCTTCCCCCTACCACTCATCTCCAGAATTTGATTTCAGTCAGTGTTTTCACCAATGAATTCGGGAATTACCTCACCACTTATGAGATCATCATAGGTTTCTCTTGCTCTGACAATTGAGAAGCGTTTTCCTCTGACCATTACCTCTGTCGACCTGGGACGGGAATTGTAATTAGATGCCATGGAAAAACCATAAGCCCCCGCGCTCATTATAGCTACCAAATCCCCTGGTTTAAATGAAGGCATTTTTCTGTTTATAGCGAAGAAATCAGCAGTTTCACAGACGGGTCCCACGAGATCAGCTTCAACCATTTGTGAATCGGTCACTCTTACCGGCTGCACAGCATGAAAGGAATCATAGAGGGCAGGTCGGATCAAGTCATTCATCCCTGCATCAACAATGACAAACCGCTTATGTGTTGTGGATTTGGTGTAGAGGACCTTAGTGACCAGAATACCTGCATTACCAATGATAACTCTGCCAGGTTCAAGGATGAGGGTGATGTTACTATCTCCCATGGTCTCCTTTAGTGCCCTGGCGTACTCTCCAGGGTGCGGCGGTCTTTCATCATCATAGGTTATGCCTAAGCCACCTCCAATATTAAGGAAATCGATATCAAGGCCCATCTCCTGCAATTCTCTTAAGAGTGCCTTCAGTTTGTTCAGCGCATCGAGAAAGGGATCAATCTCGGTGAGTTGGCTACCAATGTGGCAGGATATACCCTTTACGAGGACATTTTTCAGAGCCTTGGCCAATGTGTAGGTAGCAAGGGAGTCATGTACTGGTATGCCAAATTTGTTTTCTCCTAACCCGGTAACAATGTACGGATGTGTTTTTGGCGCTACATCGGGATTTATCCGGATGGCTATCCTTGCCTTGCGGCCGATGTCTTGTGCTGTTTTATCTAATACCTGTAATTCTTGGTCTGATTCGACATTGAACATGAGGATATCTGACTCAAGGGCCCTCCCCATTTCATGTGGGGTCTTCCCAACGCCAGAAAAGACAATCTTATCAGGTGGAATTCCTGCTTTGAGCGCCCGAAAGAGTTCTCCCGCTGACACGATATCTGCTCCTCCCCCTTGTGAAGCGAGGACCCTTAGGACCGCAAGATTAGGATTAGATTTCACAGAAAAGCAGGTGAGGTGAGCAAGGTCCTTGAAGGCATCTTCAAAAACGGAGAAATGTCTGTTTATTGTTGCATAGGAGTAAAGATAGAAAGGTGTTCCAACTTGATCAGCTATGGATGCGACAGATACATCCTCGCAGTAAAGATCATCGTTTTTGTAAATAAAGTGATTCATTTAGGGGTTTCACCTTAATCGGTTGATAGTATGTTAATCTCGCTTCACTATCTTGCCTTCAAATATATCGATTATGTCTCTTACCGATGCAGGTAAGGTGTCTTCTTTCGGGGGTTTTTTTAAATTTTTTGGTTCGCTTTGCTTTTTGAAAACCACCTTAAGATCTGACTGGAAGAAATCTTGGGCATACGCACAGAGCTGCTCATAGTGCTCAGGGTCATCAAAATAGCCACCTGTAAAAGATCCTTCTCCGTAAGGTAACTCCAGTCGGTCTGCAGTTAGTGTGCAAGATTTCCACTCCTTTAATATATTGGCCATCGCCCTATTCCTGGTGACGAGGTAGCGTAGAAACTCGTCCCATTTCTTGCCATCGTCTAGGTAGTTCGTTTTAGCCGCTGGCTTTTTTTGAGTGAAATTATTTTTGAGATTTTCAAAATGCCCTGCTGGGATAGGCTTATTAATTCGTTTCTCTATTTCCGCAATCTTTCTAATTAATTCATCAAATGAAAGATAATCCTTGAGTTCTGAGAGTTTAATGAGGATCGCCTCAAGCGCAATTCGCGGGTTGCTTGTATAACGCAAATCTGCTTCTTTGCTAATGAGGAAATTAAGTGATTGAACAAGCCTTTCCATCCCCGCCTTTCTTGCCAGGTTTTTTGTTTCTTTCAGTTCATTATCAGGTAGATCAAGAAGATGGGGAGAGTCAGGAGCGACTAGAGAGACGATTAGATTACGAAATTGATTCATTATTTCTCGATAGAATTCCTTGATCTCATAGCCATAATTGTATACCTCATCGGTTATCTCGAGGCATAATGTAGTGTCAGCATCAACTATTGACCGGGACATCTTATAGATGAGATCCCGATCTATTATTCCCAGAACAGCCCCTATTTGGTTATCCTCTACGCTCTGGCCTGTAAAAGAGACAACCTGGTCGAGAAGGCTCTCTGCATCTCGCATGCTTCCCTCGGCCTCCCTCGCAATAATGGAAATACCGGTATCACTTATCGTTATCTCCTCCTCTGCTATTATGTTTTTAATCTGTTCTTCTATTTTTTTTATGGGTATCCTCTTGAAATCGAATCGTTGACATCGGGATAGTATGGTCACTGGCACCTTGTGCGGTTCTGTAGTAGCAAAGACAAATTTAACATGTTCTGGTGGCTCTTCCAGGGTTTTCAACAATGCATTGAATGCAGGGAGGGTCAACATGTGTACCTCATCTATTATATATATTCTGTACTTGCCATGAGAAGGGAGGTACCTGATATTTTCTCGAAGATTCCTTATCTCATCAATTCCCCTGTTGGATGCACCATCAATCTCTTGCACATTTACGGATGAACCATGTGTTATCTCAACGCAGGAGGTACAGTGGTTACAGGGATTTCCGTCATTGTTGTTTTCGCAATTGAGGGCCTTGGCAAAGATTCGGGCAACCGAAGTCTTACCGACACCCCTTGCGCCGCTGAACAGGTAGGCATGAGCCAATCGGCCAGACAGGAAGGCGTTCCTAAGTGTCTGCGTAATATGCTCCTGACCTAAGACCTCTTCAAATAGTTGGGGTCTCCATTTTCTAGCTAAAACTTCGTAGGGCATGATGAAATCAAGAATATGGCTGGCGGAGAGAGGGGGATTCGAACCCCCGGTACCACTTTTGGTAGTACACGCGATTTCCAGTCGCGCTCCTTAAGCCAACTCGGACATCTCTCCTGGATTCCGCTGGGGCGGATTACATCTGGCTTCTGGCTTTTGGTTCATAATGGAATTTTCTCAGCTTGGAGTAGAATCCTAATAGTTAGTTACGGTGTCCGACCATCCGAGAAGCATGTGCCCCAAGCTAGTGGTGAAACTAAACCAAGGTTGAATTTCCTGGCGGAGAGGGTGGGATTCGAACCCACGTGCCTCGCTCTTCACGAGACAAATCGATTTCGAGTCGACCCCGTTACGACCACTTCGGTACCTCTCCACATGACGGTAATAGTCCGTTGTCAGTTGTCATTTGTACTCGTATTTCTGAGCGCTTCCATTAAACTAGTACCTATCGTTTCTTTTCAACGGGCATTCTTATATTATCTCCTCTCTCGGAAAAAACCCTGCATAAGTTGTCTGCATTCTTTTTCCATTACGCCAGGAATTACTGTTAATCGGTGATTGAGCCTGCCATCATCAGATAGATTGTAAACTGAGCCTGCAGCACCGCTCTTTTCATCAAAGGCGCCAAAAACGAGGGTGTCTAACCGGGCATTGATAATAGCACCCATACACATGAGGCAGGGCTCAACCGTTACGACCAGGGTCATTCCATTCAATCGATAGTTCTTGCACACCTTTGCTCCCTGCCTGATAGCCAGTATCTCCGCATGGGCAGTAGGATCGTTATCCAAAATGCATCTGTTGTGTGCTCTGGCCACTATCTTATTGGATTGGTCTATAAGGATGGCACCGACCGGAACCTCTCCGGCCAGCCATGCCTTTTTGGCCTCCCTCACGGCCTCTCGCATAAAATGGGAGAGGTCTCCGCGGTCTTGTATCCCTTGTCGCAGTGGTAACATCCAACCAAAAATCGTAGAATTTTTTCGATTCTTGTTAATTTTTCTTTAGTATGTGCTCTGTTTGGTTATCATTTAACATGTACCTATCGGTGAGTCAACTTGATAGTGATTCCCAAAACCGTGGTAAAATACGCCATGGGGAAAACTGTGTCTTCTTTTCACTTGAAACTGTGTTAGGGTTACCACGAATGGTGGTGCTGACGGATGAGGATCTTTATAACCCATTGTAAATTCATGACAAATCTATCCAATGCTATCCGGCATGATTGTTGCTATTTAAGAATTACGTCTGGGATGATCGCCTTACAAAATGAAGGGTTTTCCTTAAAAGAAACGTGAGGAGAAAAGAGTGAAACCTAAAGGGACGGCATCTCAGGACAAAAGACAGAGCCCTGGGCTTAGAGCCCAGGGCTTTCTGATTGGGAAAGTTTTTTTTCGACTACCTCCACATCCTCCGGTAGGTCTACCTCGATAGAATCAAATTGGGTCACTACAACTTTTATTTTAAAGCCATGCTCTAAGGCCCGAAGCTGCTCGAGTTTCTCAGCTCCCTCCAGTGAGCCGTAAGGAAGCTTTGTGAAGGTCAGCAAGAATTCTTTACGATACGCGTAAAAGCCTAAATGCCTATAGTGAGCAACCTTTGATTCTTGATCCCGACAAAATGGTATCGGTAGACGGGAAAAATACAAAGCATACCCATTGTTGTCGACAGCTACCTGTACGCTATTCATGTCTTGGAGTTCTCGATCCTCAGTGATTTTGTACACGAGGGTAGACATCGGGATTGTCGGGTCTTCTGTCAGCGGCCTTATGAGGTCAAAGAGTAATGATGGGTGAAAAATAGGTTGATCACCCTGAATATTCACTACGATATCTCGAGGGTCGAGGTTAAGCTTTTCCGCTGCTTCAGCAATCCGATCGGTGCCTGATTGGTGACCCGCTGCTGTCATGATTGCCTGGCCACCGAATTCCTTGACACAGTTGTAAATCCTCAGATCATCGGTTGCCACATATGTCTCATCCAGTTCTGGGCACGCCCTGGATCTCTGGTAAACATGTTGAATCATTGGTTTTCCAGAAATTAAGGCGAGCGGCTTTCCTGGAAAACGTTTTGATAGGTATCGTGCAGGTATAAGGGCGACTGTTTTCAAGCTGCATCCAGTTGGTTTGAGCTTTTGGTTTGGTTTTTCTGATAACTCAGTGTAGATTGATATTAAGAAGGGTATATAGCAAGCAAGAGGGCTCAAGGCAAATGATTTATTGAAGTTTACTAAAAGGGAGATGAAGGTGGTTGGGATATATGGAAGCCCTAGGAAAGAGGGTAACAGCGATTTACTTCTTGATAGTGCCCTTAGAGGAGCTCACGAAAAAGGCATTGAAGTTGAGAGAATATACGCTCGAGATTTGGAGATTTCAGGTTGTATAGAGTGTGGTGCATGTGAGAAGAGCGGCACATGTGCCATTGAGGATGACATGCAAGATGTCTATCATCTCCTGGATAGTGCAGATGTAATTATCCTTTGCTCTCCCATCTTTTTTTATGGTCTGACGTCCCAGGTAAAGGCCCTGATTGACAGGGGCCAGGCTATGTGGTCCAGGAAAAAGTTAAGCAATGGTAAAAGTGGTGAGAAAAATGCATCTCGGGGTAGAGGGTATCTGATTGCTGTAGGAGCAACGAGGGGTAGAAACCTCTTTAAAGGTGCCCAGATGATAGCCACATATTTTTTTGATGCCTTAAATATTGAGTATTCAGGGGGTCTTTTTTTTCCAGGGATAGAATCAAGGGGGGCCGTAGAAGAACACCCTGAAGCCCTCCAGAATGCCTATGATTTGGGAAAAGCTTTGTGAAGCCCTTTCATAGCTTAAAGACCGGGGGGTTAACTTATTCCAAGCCTCAGCTCATAGCGAGAAATCTGATCATTTCTTTTCCATTGACATCTTTTTACAACCCCCATAGGGTGAAAGTAAATGCGTAGTTTTTGGAGGTAGCATTATGGATATGTCAGAGATTGTAGATGTCTTAGAGAATTGTGAGCTCTTCAGGAGCCTGGAGAGGGATGAGATTGAAAAGATAGCGGGCCTTGGTCACGTGGAAACATACGAGGCTGGAGAGAATATGCTTCAACAGGGAGATTTCGGGGATAACCTTTATATAATCGCTGAAGGGCATGTGTTCTTAGAGAGATCCATTGATTTAGGCACGCGTAAGGGAAATGCAATTATCAGCCTCCTGGGCAGAGGAAGGGCACTGGGCTGCTGGTCGACCTTGCTTGGAGAAGCTCATACCTTATTGTCATCTGCGAGGTGCAGAAAAGCTACCAAGGTAGTTGTAATTAAGGGTCCAGCACTAAGAGAGATAATGCTGGGTAATTTTCAACTCGGATTTAAGATTCTGGAGAGGCTCTGTTCTACACTTCGAGACAGAATCCAGGGCGCATATGGGGCTATGGAAAACATCTAGGCTCACGCAACCTATTCATCTTCATAAGTACTGACTGGTAACCCCCTCTGTGATCTTAGATCATCGATTTTATTAAGAGGTCTTTCGAGTTGCCGACGCCTGGTTGTCGTAAGTAATTCATATTCCTTTTGGGTATCCTCAATCCTCTTACCTAGTAGATCTAATTTTTTCAAGAATTCACCCCATTGGTTTTTGAATAACCCTAACAACGATAGTATCTCATTAGAGGTTTTCTCCAGTGCAAAGTTATCTACAGCCTGCCTGATGACGGCCAGAACTGCAAAAAGGGTTATGGGTGAACAAAAGATCACCCTGTTCTTTATTCCTTCATCAAGAATGGAACTATCCTGCTCATGAATAAAGGAATAAATCTGTTCATTAGGAATAAACAGAAGTACATAGTCAACAGTATTTTGCTCAGGATTAATGTATTCTTTGGTAGTAACCTCCTTAACCCTGGCCTTGACGTCCCTCAAGAAGTCATTTCGAAATTTTACCTTTTTCAGTTCCAAGTTGGTTTCGAGAAACCTGAGATAGTTGTCTAAGGGGAACTTGACATCCATGTTCAGTCTCAAGTCTCTGGGGAGGATGAATGTAAAATCGGGTCGTGATCCAGCTCCATCGATAGATTTTTGTTTTAAGTAGTTCACATTTTCAATAAAACCTGCCAGGCGCAGGACATCTTCTGCCATCCTTTCTCCCCACTGGCCTCTTGCCTTTGTGCTTGCCAATGCCTCGCGGAGGAGGTTGGTGGTTTGCATCAAGACTGCTGACTGCTGAGTTGCCGTTTTAAGTTGGCTTGCAAGTTCTCCAAATTTTTCTACTCTATCCTTTTCAAGCTCTTTCATTAACTTGGAGACATCTGCAAGTTTTGAGGTCATCTGGTTCAACTGTTGGTCAATCAGGCCTTTTTTTGCATCCAATTCCTTGAAGCCGATTTCTCTTTCTGACTCGAGGCGCGCTTTTGCTAACTTGAGAAACTCTTCTGTTGACTTTGATAGTGCTTCAAGGGAGAGGCTTCCAAAGTTCGCCTTTATGTTTTCAACTATTGTATCCAGGTCTGCCTTCTTGTGAACCTCAGTCTCGTGAAATAATTCCTCAGCAAGTTCTTTGGCTGTTTTTCCCTGAATAAACCTCAATAAAAGTGCGGCCACAAGACCGAGCCCAAATCCTATGATCAATCCTATAAGAGTCGATAACCAGTCCACAGAGTCTCCTCCATCATAACCTTATGCGCCTCGTACTGGAGGCTGCACAAGGGCATTCGATCTCACTGATACCTATACAACATAGCAGAAGAGAAAGAAAGGCTCAAAGTGAAAGAGGTTGAGATTGGAAGATGGCACATGAGCGAGCCAAAATAGCAGTAAAAGGATTTCGGAATTTATGATATAGAATGTTAGCAGAACAGTAACCGTTCAGGGGTCCATCCATGCACAATATAGGGGAAAGTAACTCTGAATCCCGATTTTATGGGGAAACCCTGAACCTTTGAACGCGTACGCAGAGGATAGTATGTTATTTCTTAGGATTAAGGCTAACGCATGACAGTCGATATAAGGCAAGGAGATCCTTGATTGAAGAAAGATGATCGTGGCATAGTTGAAATATTCTCTGACGGTGCCTGTACAGGTAATCCTGGGCCTGGGGGTTATGGCACTATATTGAGATACGGAAAGAGGGGGAAGGAGATATCGGGATATTGTTCAGATACTACCAACAACCGTATGGAATTAATAGCTGTGATAAAGGGCTTGGAAGCACTCAAGAGGCCCTCACGTGTGAGGATAGTTACCGATTCGAATTATGTTTTTAAAGGAATCACCACCTGGATCCATGCATGGCAAAAGAGAAACTGGCTAAATTCACGCAAGGAGGCGGTGTTAAACAGGGATCTGTGGGAAAGATTATTACAGGTGAGCAAACCCCACACAATTGAGTGGCGATGGGTAAGGGGTCATGCTGGGCATCCTGAAAATGAGCGATGTGATAAGCTGGCTCGGGAAGCAATCAAGAAGAATGTGAAAAAGTGAAGGGGGCTATTTACTTCCAAGAGATACATAATTATAATAAATTTACTTGACAATTATTATAAATAGTTATAATAGTTATAAGTAAGCTCGTTATTCCATGATTATTTAACTATAGTGGAGACACCATGAAATGCCCAAAGTGCAAGTATGTTACCTTTGACTATTTAGATGCTTGCCCCAAGTGTGGCAAGAATATGTCCTCTGAAAAAGCAAAATTGAACATATCCGGCATTAAACCTAACCCGCCTTTTGTGCTAGGCTCTCTGACTGGCGATCTCAATGAGAGCGGTGAGGGACTGACAGTATCTGAATCGATGAAAGCGGGGTCGGAAGAGATGACGCTTGAAAGGGAGAAAATATATGATGATGGCTCAGAATTGGATATAAATATTGATGAGGAACCTGTATCTGAATCAGACGATGTTACTGAGATTGACATAGGGAATCTCGGATTGACTGATGAGGATAAAGGGGTCGAGGTGGACTTTGTTTCTGATACCGAAGGTGGCGCTGAGAAGCAAGAAGCCCAAAAAAAGTCCGAGGACGTAGATTTAGATCTAGAGAATGTGGAGCTGGACCTGGATCTTGAGGGGGATGAAGAGTCCAAGAAATAATCTCTTGATTTTTACGAACACACAGTATAGAAATAAATCGAGCCGAGATAGCTCAGTCGGTAGAGCAGGGGACTGAAAATCCCCGTGTCGGCGGTTCGATTCCGTCTCTCGGCATCAGAACAGTCAAGGGTTTGCGGCTTTTCAAGTCGTAAGCCTTTTTTATTTTTGGCCTTCCAAAGCCTCCTTTGTTCCCGCCTTCAACTTTTTTTGAATTCATGATTGATTGCACAGATATGGTGACGAATTGCGATTGAAATATGCGCTAGACTGGAATTATACGAGATTCGCGATTTCAGTTAGGATTATGCACCTGGCCTGTGCATGTTACGTACAATGTCAATGTGGCCTTTTGTTGCCGCCATTATCAGAGCTGTATTTCCAAGATTATCTTTAGAG
>CP070673.1:2680763-2696516 GCA_020351915.1 Deltaproteobacteria bacterium | reverse complement strand
TGGGGTCCGAAACCCTCTGCCGGCCGGATGAGGTCGGCAATGGTAAGGTCCGCCTTGATCACTGACCATAAATCCATGATTGATGCCGCCAAATCGGTTTGGTGCATTTGAAAGTGAGTCGAGTCTTGAACAACTCCTTTAATATTCTTGAGTGCGCAGGTAAATACCATGGCGACATGCGACTTAAAGATGGGCAAGTTCACGATATGGTCTGCCTCAAGAATAAACCGCGGTAGTTGCACACTGGTAACTGCAGCCCTTGCGTCTCTTATCGGTATCCGTATCAGGTCTTTCTCTCTTTTGATATCGACAATCCGGTTAACGCCAGCCTCTTCGGCTGCCTTACCAATCCCGCTTACTTCAAGACATTCCAAAGTATCACAACCGCGAGCTGAAGATTCAGCCAGAATAATTTCTTTTGGCTGGGCTTTACGCAATTCCTTGATAACGGCGGAAACCACTGCTGTGCTGGTATTTACGCTCGTTTCATCTTTAAACGGATGACCCGCATTGGGTTTAATCACCACGGTCGAATTCGGTTTGATCAGAGAACTCACTCCTCCCAGCAGGGATAAAGCCTCCGGGACCATGTTCTCGGCATCCGTACCCTTAACTATAGAAACAATTGATTTGGGCATCATTCACCTCTTCGACCTTTGACTCTTCCATCTCCCTCTTTGATTGCGGCAGTAAAGTCGATTCATGTCCAGGAGTCTCTCCTCGCCTGGCACAAATCATTCTGGACTCTATAAAGATAAAGCTATTGACTCAATAGTCCATCAACAGCTTTATCCAGCTTCATATCGGCATCGACGAGTTTCTGACGGGCCGTCTTTATGAAATCCTTATCTACTTCTATGCCCTGCTTCACCTCCCGGATCATCCTTCTCACATTATCCGGAGATGGACCGCCGGTCAGGGTTCTCGCCTTAATCCGCTCCATCGGGTCCTGGACGCTTTTAATGCTGGCTTCGCTTAAACTGAGTTTCTTGCCCATATGTTCCATGGACGCATCTTCTATCATCTGATTATTCAGGGCACTTGATGGTATTTCATTTTCTTCCGCTTTCCGGCAGATAATAGCAACAATCAGGAAAGCCGTCCGCCAGGAAATGCTATGTTCCCGTACCAGAGCGCCTGCCAGGTCTGTGGCACACCACCAGTTGAACCTCAGGTTTTCCAGGATCCTTTTCTTGTTAATCTTCATCGTACCTATGTTTAACCTACCGCACTCCAAAGCGTCTTTCGCGTTCACGAAGGCCTTCTTTATCGTTGCCCCCCGAGGCCAGCAGATCAGGGCCGTCTCTTCAAGAATGTCCTCGAAGAAGGCAGAGTAGACGGCGTGCACCATTGACGCAACATTATACATCAGGAAGGGATTGCGTTTTTGCGGCATGATGCTGCTTGTTTCGCAGAATCGATCCGCGGCGAGTACAAACCCGAATTCGGTAGAGTGGAAAAAGAACATCCAGGAGGCCAACTTCTCTACGGGAGCAACTAACAAGGTTAGCGTGCCGAAAACTTCTATCATGAAGGTCTTGTCTTCAGAGCTGATGGCCTCATGGGTATTCGTTATCACGCCATCAAAACCCAGCAATTCGGCAACCCTTTCCCGGTTTAATGGAAAATCGGAGCCAGTACCTATGGCGGCTCCCATGGGGCTTCGATTCACCTCTTTGTAGTCATCCCTAAGCTTTTTACAGGCGTGCCCTGCCTTATAGATAAAGTCCAGAAGGTAATGAGCAAGGGACGTGATCTGGGCAGCCTGGAAACCGGTATATGTCGGGAAGGGCGTTTCGATGTGTTGCTCGGCCACCTTCACCAGCGTTTCCCGATAATCTACAGCTTTCTCAAGGACTTCAAGAATCTCGCTTCTTATTTTCATTCTGAGGGTACCTGTAACTTCGTCCCCGGAGCTTCGTCCCAGATGAACCAACCCGCCGACAGCCTCACCAAGCCTTGCTATAAGGAGATTCTCGCCGCTGTAAAGACCTGCGCCGGCTTCAGCTCTCGCCTTTTTGACACCCTCTTCTCCATCCTCTTCTATTTCTTTCAGGGCGCGCAGGCATTGAATGCCACCTTCCCGGGGAATAAGCTCTTCTTCGATAAGCATGGCCAGTTGGGCTTTATCCAGCCGCTGAACATCCGGAAGGGTATCCATCCAAGCTTCAGGAGGGCCAGGCTTAGCCAACATAGCATAGCCGGCCATATTTTCAGTGAACCTGTTTCCTTTTTGCCTATAATAAGGTTGGTTTCTTAGTAGCTCCGGTCTCGTTATCTCGTTCGCCAGTTCATCCTTTCGAATAAACTCTTCTGCCATTGCTCGCCTCCTCTCTTTGATTTTCGGCCCTGATTAAGAATAATCTGCTTTTCCTGGACCAACAGCCTGACCAGGCCGCCTGGAAGGCAGTTCCTTACGAGATGCTTACACCATCCACAGAGCTTCCACGGAAGAATAGATAGGTACCGGTTTAGGCACTGGTAAGCAAAACACAGGGGGGCTTTTTGAATGCCCTGCTCTGCAAGTTATTGGAATTGATAGCGGAGGTTTGAATTAAACCGTCATACCGCTTAAGTCCAAGGCGGATTTTGCCTCAATCCCTCTACCTCAGGCGATCTCCAACCATTCTTATAAACCTCTAAATCAAGAACTTTAAAAAGTCAAGAATGTAAAAACTCTTATTATGAATGAAGGTCCTTTCGTCTTCCTCCCTCCGACGATTCAGTCGTGTAAGTTATTCTGTTCATGAGCTCCGAGATATTCCCAAGAGATTCCAAGTTATGAATGATCCCCAGTACCTTCTCAATTTCCGTTTGGGCGAGAAACAGATGCGCACAATCTTGGAACTTCGCTGAGAGTTCTTCATCCTTCATTGGGTTCGGGAAGTCACCTTTGGGCGTATCTATTTTGCACGAATACTCCGCTCCGTTCGCAAGCGTAACCGCCACCTCTCCCGTCAGCACCATAGGGTTGTCTATGTATTCTTGCGGATATTGTATTTCCACTTTGGATAAGAGGACCTGGGCCTCACGATCCGCCACCTTCTCCTCTGTAAACTCTTCCAAACCGACCTTTCCTCTCAGTAAGGCAGTGGCGATACAATAGGGGATGCTGAATTTCCCTTCATAAGCGCTCTTCGGTTTGTGAAATCTCGCCAATTTTGTATGATGGGGACTCGTTTTGCAGATGATCCTAGCAACTTGACTGGCATCCACCCCCTCCGCATTTCTTAAATAGAGGGAGGCGTCTATGCTCGAGTGTGTGGAGCGACAGCAAGGGTAGGGTTTAAATGACATCCCCGGCGAGATAATGCCCCAGTTCTTGCCAAGATCTTCTGTATGATCTTCTAACCCTTTTACCTTGCCAGCGCTGAACATACTGCAAAAACCGAGATTTCCCTCCATAACACTTTCACAAGCCGTGAAACCATTCTGAGCCAACAGCGCGGCCACAACGCCATTTCTCGCAGAATTGCCTGCATGGAGCGGCTTGGTCATTGTCCCAAAGTTCTGCAAAAGACCTCCTGCAAGAGAACTGGCTATCCCGAGGGCCATCTGGGCCTGCTCTTTGTTGGATCTTAGTATCTTGCTGCTTGCTGCAACAGCACCCATCGTCCCTACCACCGGCGTAGAGTGCCATCCCATCTTAGAAGCGTTAGGACCTATTGCAGCACCTATTCTGTACTCGCTCTCGATCCCTACAATGTAAGAGGCCAATACCTCTCTACCCGACGCCTCTATCTTTTCTCCCAGGCCCAATACAGCGGGCAGAATGGCTACGGTGGGATGGAAATTAAAACCTGCCTCGTTAGAGAAGGTATCATCATAATCTAGGGAATGGCTTGCTGTCCCATTCGCCCAAGCTGCCAGGTCAGCGGAGGTCTGAAGGGCTTTACAGATCACTCCGGCCTCACCAACGGCTTTCATCCGTCTAACCTGTTCAGACACGATCCTGGTTACGGGTTCATTGGATCCCGCTATGGTAACGCCTACCCAATCAAGAATGGCCTTTTTGGCAGTACGCACGGCTTCTTCGGGAATGTGTTCATAGCCTGTCTCAGCAATGAATTGAGCTACTTTTTCTGTTCCTTCATTTTTCATCAGCCTACCTCACGATTGAACGTTTTTGGGGAAATACCCGACTATCTCCTCGATGGTACCCCCTGAGGAGTATCAAGAGCTTTATCAGGAGTTGATGGAAAAGGCGGCATGAAAACTTTACACCTCAAAGGTGTCAAACATTTCTTTACAGAAGGGACATAGTACACTTATATCGTAGAAGTATCCACTCAAGTGCACGACCACAACTCTCGTTAGACCCCGCACTATCCCTTTGATCATTTGGTCTGTTGTTTGATGGGCGTGACGTTTGAGCCTGTACCCGGAGGAGCAATCCTTTGAGTCCGCTTCAAATACTGGTTCAAGGATCAGTCTCGATGTGTCCTGTACGACCCGGATATTTGCTCATCCGCCTTCCTGCGCACTTTGTCGATGGGCTTCAGAAGGCAACGCTTCCGTTACCCACTGCCATCCAAGCTAAAGGGCTCTGGCTTCTACCATGACAGGGCTTCCACCCGCGAGAATGTGCTCCCCTTCGCTGGGCACTCCTGCCCCGCAGCATGGCCTAACTCTTTCTGCAGCTTTCTATCTGCCTCCCCTAACTAGAACATAGTTCCCGGAATCCATAAAGCTACCTGAGGAAAAAAATACATTATCAATAGAATTAACAACATTAGGAGGAGGAAGGGCAAGGTGCCGCGTATAATGGTATCAAGCTCTTCGCCAGTTACCCCCTTGATGACAAAGAGGTTGAGTCCTACAGGTGGTGTAAGTAATCCTATCTCCGTATTGATAATATTAAAAACACCAAACCAGAGCGAGTTAATGCCCAATGCCATGGCAAGTGGATAAGTGAGCGGAAGAGTGATTAACATGATGGCAACTGCTTCTAAAAACATTCCCAGAAAGAGAATAACCAAAAAGACAATTAATAAGAAAACTGGGGCCGAGAGATTCATTGCCTCAACCGCCACGGTTATGATCTTTATGACCTGATGTTGTGCAACCAAAGAGGCATAGATTGACGCAAAGCAGACTATGGATAGGACCATCAAGCTAATGCCTACACTTGCTAAGGTCGCTCTTTTTACCTGTGGCCACCTAAGAGTCCTCGTGATAAATAGGCCTACTACGAGTGCGTATACCACCAAAACGCCCCCCGCTTCGGTGGGCGTAAAAATACCAAAATAAATACCTCCAAGCACGATAATTGGTGCAATTAATCCCCAGACTCCGGATTTAAAGGCCGCAACCTTACTGGTTGAAGTTGCTGCTTGAGATTGCAGTTTTAGCCTCTCTTTTTTGATAGTTGATCGAAAACAGACATAGAAGATATAGAAAAGGAAGAGCAATGCAGCAGGCATGATTCCAGCCATGAATAGCTGGCCTATCGATTCATCCACAACTACCCCATACAAAATAAATCCGGCGGATGGGGGGATTAACGTTCCAACAGTCGATCCGGCAACAGCACCACATGAAAGTGGCTTATCATAGCCCCGTTCAAATAATATAGGGAGACAAATTGTTGCCATTGCGGCTGTTGCTGCCACACTAGAACCTGTTATCGCACAGAAAACGCCACCAGAGACTATTGTCGCTACTAACAAGGGAGAGGGAATACGCCTAAACCAGAGTTCAACAAATGAGAATATTCTTTCGGCTATCTCTGCCTCACTCATCAACATCCCTCCCAAGATAAAAAGGGGCGCTGCAGTTAAAGGCCAGGAGTTCAGTGCATTAAATGCCGTAAGCGGAATTTGAGTGAACTGTGAGACACCGAACAAAAGATATATTCCCAAACACCCAATGGCTCCCAGTGCAAATGCAACAGGCATCCCAGCAAATAAAAAGACAAGAAGAAAGGAAAACATGCCGGCAAGAGGATGTATATACACAACCAGTATTCCGCTTATAATAAGAGCTAGTATCATTAAGGCTAAGACAACCCAAGGCCTATCTATCTTTCTGGCTGTCGAAATGTTGGGTTCAATTCTAAATAGATAACGAACGTTGCTAATTATTATTCTCACCGACTGCAAGCAAAGCAGAAAAGATCCCAAAGGAATCGCTGATATGATAATCCACTTTGGGAATTTGAGGATCGCGGTGGTGGTTGTCAGACCAAAGATAAAACTATCATGAGCCCATTGCCATCCGGTCCAGCCTAGCAGAATAAAGAAACCTAATGAAATGATGTATATTAAGATGTCCAAGAACGCATTAGTTTCTCTTGGTAAATGCCTCCTGATAAGCTCCACACGAACATGCACCTCTTGTCTTAATCCATAACCGGCACCAAGGAGTGCGAAAGCTACCAGGCTAAAGCACGTCACGTCAAAAAGCCACGGTAAGGGTTGCCCGGCAAATCGGCTAACTACATTGGCAAAAACGAAAATGGCAATCAGCAATATAAGCACTGATATCAGTAGGCCGGTTATCGAGAGGGCCCCATCGATTGCCCTGTCAATTGCCTTTGCTATTTTTTTCATAACCATGACTGTTCAATCCTTTCATGTAAGAGGACACCAAAAAGTCGATGACAGGTTCTGGCAAAATTCTCAAGTTGCTGAGTATATCATTCATCTTAGACAGAACCATCAAAATTTGACATCATTGGTACACGCATTCACAATGGCATGAGGTTAGCGATCTTTCTAGCAGCCTCGAGATCGAGCTCATTGGGTTTGAGTGTCGCCTCACAAAGTAACTCTACCCGCCGAGTTCTGGTAAATCTCTTATCTCTCATAACCTCCTCGATAACTTCATCGACTGTCATACATCTTCCTACGGGGATTCTTGCACTTTTTGGACGGATTTCAACACATTTGCCGCACGCGATATACTTGCTCCTTACTATTGTTGAAATCCTGCCTGAAAGGACATTGGCTTCGGCGTGGCACACAGGAATAAAACAACCGCATCTCGGGCAGCCGTCGTTATCAAAGAATACTTTGGATGATACCTCTGCTGTTCTGGATTATGTTACTATTAGAAGAGCCTTAGCGGAAATCCACTAAAGAAAACGATCGTCCTGATCCCAGGACCATCGTGAATCGAATATTTCTGAAGATTAAAGAAGCCCCCTGTTGTGTTTTTTTGTAATCCTCCTTCTCTAACTGTAGCTTACCGATCCGGCCTGTCTGAAAAAGGAATAAAGCCACCTAAGCCATACTATGCTCAGTTCGCGCTATGATTTCATCCTGCATGCCTGGTGACAACTCAGTAAAGAACGCACTGTAACCTGCCACTCTGACTATCAGATTCCGGTGACCCTCCGGATGCACCTGCGCATCCAACAAAGTCTCCCTGTCCATGGTATTGAACTGAATATGCTTACCGCCATTGTCGAAATACGTTTTGATTAGAGCGAGCAATTTCCTCTGGTCATCAGTTGTTTCAAGGGTAGAGGTCTGAAATTTTAGGTTTAATAGGGTGGCTACGAGGTCACTCTGGTCTATCTTGCTGCATGAATTTGGAACCGCCGTTGGGCCTTTGAAGTCGACGCCTTGGCACGGCTACACCGAACCATCGGCCAAGGATTTACCAGCCAACGGGCCACTTGAAAGTGCCCCTGTTCTACCTCCAGCAGGAACATGTCCTCTAACCGAATAAGCACAGGGGAGGTATTTAGTCCCATGCCCTGCGTCAAGTTCTGAAACCATTTCCTGCCAGGAGCGATATAAATCAGCGGCAATGCTGTCTACATAGTCATCATCATCGCCGTATTTGGGCGCAGATAGGAGAAGCCTCTGTGCCCTAGAGTTTTCAGGTGTGTCCGTAAGAACCTAATGCCTTCACAATTATTCAGGGCCCTCAGTTCTATCTAAGAGCCCCGATGTTAGGTTCAAGGTCAGGAATTTATAGCGCCTTAGTATCGACTTCACCAAGGTTATTTCATTCTACAATCCGAGAGTGCAGGAGCCACCTTTATGGCAGAAGGAAGGCAGGAATAATCTTATCAGTCACATGAACTCGGATATTGCCTCATACTCTCCTCTTGGAGGCAATATTCTGCGCTCCCCCCTATCCAAGGCAAAGTTTATTCAAACATCTCCAAAACCTTATTGGCTATGCCCCCATAGCCTTTACCAGTGCATCTTTCTACATATTTATCATAAGCTGGCTTCGTTGCTTTTGTCCATATCACCTTCTCTTCGGGTGTAAATACTTTAACAGTCATTCCGTGCTTTTCAAGGAATTTTCTAGACCCTTCATCAATGTCTCTTTGCCCTTTGAAACCCATCTCACTTGCATTCTTGGCGGCCTTTTCGATAATGTCCCTCACATCATTTGGCAAACCCTTCCACGTGTTCAGATTTACAAAAATCCCCCAAATGGAGGGACTCGTTGTTCCGGCAACATACCCCGCGGCTTCATAGAACTTCCTTTTTTCAACACTCTCCCAGCCTGTCATCGCCCCTGTAAGGGTCCCTTTAGCGAGGGCATCATACACCTCCGATGCTCTCATCGCGGTTGGAACCCCGCCCCAAGCTTTGACAGCATCAAAGAAAGGATCTGATATGCCCCTGATCCTAAGTCCTTTGACATCCTCTGGCCTTTCAATGAGAGTTTTACTTACGATACAAGTGCTACTATAAGGCACGAAGGCAAGCAGCTTTGCACCTATTTTCTCCAACAAATCATCAACGATGGTGAAAGCCTTGTCTTCGTTTTGTCTGAAGTGATCTAGATCCGTAACCAGAAAAGGATAATCATTCCATCCGAAAACAGGATTGTATCCTGCCCAGTGGTTTACGGAAAGAAACCCCATTTCCACACCACCTCTATGTAGAGCATCTGCTGTCTCTATATGTCGATAAAGCTGACCGGCTGGATAAAGTTCTACAATAATCCTGCCATCAGTTCCTTCCTGAACCTCTTTGGCAAAGGAAGGAAGTACTTTTGCATTCTGGAAGGTTCCTGGAGCTAGGCCGTTACTCAATCGTAGTGTAGTTTTCCCCGAGGCCTGTGAAAAGCCAGCCAATGAAATAACTACAATTATCGCCAAAAGCCCAGTAAAACGACCAAGATTCTTGATCATCTTTCCAAATGCGTTCTTTCGTGCAAATGCCATGATAATACCCCCTTTCTTTTTCCTCATAGGTCACAATAAATACTTCATACTTACTGATGCTAATTTAGAACCAAACTTTGTGTCCTCTCCTATGTTTTTGCCTTCGCCAACCATTAATCTTAGCTCAATAAACATATCTCACCCCCCTTCGTGTGATAAACTACAGGCTGCCCCATACGAATCGCCGAGCTCATATGTAATACTGACCATGGATACATCGTCTCGATTCAAATCTTCTGTATCGTAATCTATATAGCTTTTTGTTCCGTTTTCGGGGCCTAGTGGCTTCTTTGTTTTCCATCTTCAAATATGCCCGACGAAGGTACCACCTTTCTATTTATGATCAACAAAAAAGCTGGCCATTTCTGCTTTCTCGTGTTCACTCCACCTGACATTGGATTTCTAAAAGTTCTAAGATAGTTATCTTCTGATTTGAAGTCTAGGAGATTTGCTCAAAGAACAGCTGTTCTCGATTCTTCATTGGTCCAATGTGATTTACTATCAACGATTTGTGCGCTAATTAATCACGGTAAACCCCCGGCTCTGCCGGGGGACTCGCAGAGTTTGACGTTTGCGGGATAATATGGAACGTTTCCCCGCTGTGAACCGTTCAATAGTCACAGTGATGAGACATTCCATGGAGATGTATTACACATTATCCCATACAACCTGGGAATGCAAGTATCATGTAGTATTTATCTCAAAATACCGCAAAAAGGCTTATATGGTCAACCTCGCAAACACTTAGGTCCCGTGTTGAAAACATTGGCGGCACAGAAGGAGTTCCAGATTGAAGAAGGACATTTGCTGCCCGATCATGTTCATATGCTGATCAATATTCCGCCGAAATACTCAGTAGCCCAAGTGGTAGGATATATCAAAGGCAAAACCGCTATCTGTATTGCTCGAACATTTCTGGATCACAAATTGAATTACGGTGGTCAGCATTTCTGGGCTCGTGGCTATTATGTCCCTACAGCCGGAAGAGACGAAAAGACGATTCGAGAATATATCAAGAAGCAAGAAGAACACGACAGAAAGCTAGATTAATGGAATCTGTTTGACAGAACACCCCAAGATCCCAGTTAAGGTCTAACTGCTTTGAGGGGTTCACACTTTCAAGCCTCCGGCTTTGCCGGAGGTGTATGACTTTATCAAGGGTTTCTAGTGCGTAGACTATTTCTTGTTCCTCTCACAAATGCACGCAGAAACGAAACACCTAAAATAATTTACCCGATTTCAATTCATTTGCTCATATCATGATTCGAGTGAAATCTATAGTGAAGAGAGGAATTGTGTAGTAGATCAATAATGAAAATCATCCTGTGCTTCCGACGGGCAATAGAAGAGTCTATCCTTATACAGGCTGCTTTTTCGGTTTCTTATGGATACGTTTGAAGGAAAGCCTTTTTAACGGGGTGGGGGATGCTCCTAAAAAACTAAGTTTATGAAGTGAGCCGCAGTAAATCCTTACTTTTCCATTTTTCGGGATTGAACTTGAGTTTTGCCACAATCATAGCAGGCAGCAGGTAAGCATTCAGCGCTCGTAATTGTAAGACACTCCCCCGAACCGTCACGCTTGTATTGTGTTCGCCTTTTCAAGAAAGGAGGCAAACTTCTCCTGGTGAATACCACCCCATTTTGCTAAGAACAACGGCAACGTATCCTTGACTCTTGAATTGCAGCTGGTGCCCAAACATATAATTGTAAGAGTTGATTCAAGTGAGAGACCAAGCATTCTGATTGATGCTCGGTACCAGAACTATCCAGCCTCATCATTGTCTAATCATGTCAGAAATCTGCCAAATCTCGCGACTTTGATTCTAAGCCAGTCCAAACGGAACGGGCAAAATCCGAAAAAAAACGGTTTCGACGAATTGAAGAATCAGTGGGGTTGGGGCGGTTTTACCACGCATGATATCCATCGTTGCCAAGTGATGGCTCGAAATACGGCTTTAATTTATAACTGGTGGTCATTATTTGCCCGCCCTGCCATGGCGATCGCGAGTCGCCCCCTGCTGCTTGAAGCCGTCGCTCAGCAAACACGCCATGGACGCCAGAGGCACCTTATGCTGACAAGTACCCACGGGAACCATCGTCAGCTTCGCCGAATCCTACGGCGATTAACGGTGTTTTTTGCATGGTTGCGCTCAAATGCGGAGCAGTTGACCTAAGTTGAGCGATGGCGTCAGATTCTTAGCCCCGCATTGGTCAAATTTTTAGGGGGCAGACTCCTCACGCCACCCCAATTTAGGCTCGAATTCAATCCTTAACTGCCGAATCTAGGATTATTTTGGGCTCGAAAATTAACTACTAAATGATTGTGGATACATTCCATGAAACAAAATGAGGTGCCAGCTTTCATGCTCATCTACCTAAAATGCCACGCGCATATGATTGCTCAGATCCTTGAATTACATCCTTTGACAATTACCTTTGCAAGGCCCTCATTCTCCCATTGGCACATATGCATCCAGAACCTAGGGCCAGCTATGGGATACAGATAGAGGGTCTTTCACCAACCCAGCCATGACCCACTGCCTCTCACCGGCCTGAATCACCGGAGAAACCCCTTTTTAGGCTCCGGCATGATACGAGAACCCCGTAATACAAGGGGAAGATAAGCTCCTGTGCCTTTTTTCTTGACACGGACGCCTATTCTTTCCAATACTCCTGCGATGAAGAAGGTATTTTTTATCACGATACATGCAATTGCCTTTGTCTTGAGCCATTTCAAAGATTCCATAGGAGCCTGTTTCCGGAACAGGTATGCGAGCAAGCAGGTACATGGCCAACCCACAGGGCAGCACAAGGCGTGGCTTTCCCCCTTGATTCTTTCCTGCTTTTTTCTCTCTGGCGTTGCCGGGCTGATTTACGAGGTCCTGTGGGTACGGATGATCGACAAGGTCATCGGCAGTGCCCCCTTTGCCGTGGCAACGGTCTTGGCGGTTTTCATGGGCGGGCTGGCCCTGGGAAGTTATCTGGCGGGGACCTACATTGACCGGGTACGATCCAAGGGAAACCTGCTCCTGGTGTACGGGGCCGCTGAGGTAGTCATCGGTATGTACGGCCTGCTTCTTCCCTTGTTGATTACCATGGTTAAACCCATCTATGTTGTGGCTTACAATAGCCTTTTTCAGTATTTCTGGGCCTACCAGGCCTTCACCTTCCTGGGCTGCTCCCTGCTCCTCATCGTTCCCACCACGCTCATGGGGGTAACCTTGCCGGTTCTGTGCCGCTTTTACGTCACCCACCTGGATCACGTGGGCGCGCGCACCGGGCGTTTATACGGTATCAATACCGTGGGCGCGGCAGTGGGCGCCTTGCTGTGCGGTTTTTTCCTCATCAATGCCATCGGCGTATGGGGAAGTCTGTTTGTGGCTGGAGCAGTTAACTTGCTCGTGGGCTTTTTGTGCATCCTGTTGGGCCGTGGGTGGCTGGCCCTTGGCCTTCAGGCCTGGGAACAACATCGTGTATCTCCTGAGAAACCCAAACCCTCCGTGGCGGAAAAACCCCGTGATCCCATGGCCACGTGGGCACTGTGCATCTTTGCCCTTTCCGGATTCTCTTCCATGGCCTACGAGGTCATCTGGACCCGGCTCCTTGCCCTGATCATCGGGCCCACCACCTACTCCTTTACCCTCGTTATCGCTACCTTTATCATCGGGCTGGCCCTGGGAAGCATCCTTTTCGGGTGGCTGGGCGATCGGGTAAAGGCACTATTGCCCTTGCTGGCAGGAACGCAGCTCGCCGCTGCATGTCTTGCCCTCCTGGTGAGCCAGTTTTTTGGAAACAGCCAGTTCTTTTTTACCAAGCTGATCTACACATTCGAAGATCACTTTGAGGCAATGATGCTGGTCCAGTTCATGGTGGTATTTTTCATCTTGCTGGCACCCACGGTACTGCTGGGTGCCACCTTCCCCTTGGTAAACCGGATATATGCCCGGTCTCTGCCTGTCATTGGAAAATCCATCGGTACTGCCTACGCCCTGAATACCATCGGCGCAATCCTGGGATCCCTTGTGGCCGGCTTTATGCTCATTCCTTTCCTGGGCAAGGAGGGTGGTTTGAGATTAGTCATGGTCCTCCAGTTCGGCCTGGCCCTTACGGCCTTGGTGTCACTGGGCGCCAGGACAAAAAAAAGGCCTCGCCACTGGCTGTTGTTGTCAGCCACTGCTGTGGTGGGTCTCGTTCTCTTCCTTCATGTTCCCTCGTGGAACCGTCAGCTCCTCTCCCTTGGACGGTACCGCGATTACGAAGATGCAGAAACCTATCTTGCAGCCACCTCGTGGCTTCAGGCACTCTATCGTGGCCCCAAAGTCCTGCTTGAGCACGAGGCCATGCCGGAGATTGTATTTTACGGCGACGGTATCGGGGGATTCACCACGGTGGAAAAGGTGACCGATGAGCTGGGAACGGACCAGTACGCGTTGCGAAACAGCGGCAAACCCGATGCATCTTCCCATGGAGACAGGGCAACCCAGACTCTTCTTGCCCATATACCGCTTCTTTTTCACCCTGACCCGGAAAGGGTTATGGTCCTGGGCCTGGCAAGCGGCATGACGGCCGGTGAGGTGCTTCATTATCCCGTAAGACAGCTGGATGTGCTTGAAATCAACGACCAGGCGGTAAAGGCATCCGGGTTTTTCACACCCTGGAACAATGCCTGCCTAACGGACCCCAGAACCCGTCTCATAGTTCAGGACGGCCGAAATCACCTTGCCCTGACCCGTGAAAGATATGACGTGATTAGCTCTGAGCCCTCCAACCCCTGGATGGCCGGACTGGCAAACCTGTTTACCCTGGAATTCTTCGAAACGGTCAGAGACCGTCTCCGTGAGCATGGCATCTTTGTCCAGTGGATCCATTCCTATGAAATGGATTGGTCTACCTTTGCCCTGGCCGGCAGGACCTTCGCAAAGGTCTTTCCCCACAGCCTGTTGATGACAACGATGCCATGGGAGCCCGGTGATTACCTGCTGGTGGGATTTTCAGGGCAAAGGGTCCCCAGCCTAGATGTGGCCAGGAAAAACATGAAGTATGCGCAACGATCCCGGAACATCTCGCTCACCGAGCCAAGACTGCTCTTTCACCTGATTATCACAGAGGATCTCAATGGGTTTTTTGGACCTGGCCCGCTCCATACGGATAATTGGCCGCGCCTGGAATTTGCCGCTCCCAAACAGCTCCATCTGGTTGATCTTTCCATTGAGAAAGCTATGACTGAGGGGCGTTGGCTTTCTCCGCAAACCAGGTCCATTATTGATGCAGGCAATCCTATGGATACGTTGCTTGATTTGGTCGAATTTTCAGCTACATCGTATTCGGATGATCCTCCCTTCGGGGTCATTGATCTCGATGATGCCACTCCTTCTCAAAAGGAGAGATATCTGTCCATTGTGAAAAGGTATTGCAGCCAGACGTTCGTGGACGATTATGAAATATTTCAAAGCCATGAAGTGAAGGAAGGGTGCGCTACCATACAGGCCGTTAAGCTCGGCCGGCACATAGCACTCAATCCTGACGATGCCAAAGCCTATTCCGGCCTGGGTTTTGCGCTCCTGGCCATGGGGAAAGTAGACGAGGCCATTCAAGCCTTGCAGAGGGCGGCTTCCTTAAGTCCCTTTGACTTTGCGGCACGCAACAACCTGGGAGCCGCTTTTGCTCGCCTGGGAAGGTACGAGGAGGCCATTGCCCATTTTTCAGAGGCAGTAAGGATCAAACCCAAGGAAGCAGAGGTGCGCTACAACCTGGGAGCTGCTCTTGTCCGCCTGGGAAGGTACGAGGAGGCCGTTTCCCATCTTTCAGAGGCCCTTCGAATCAATCCCCATGACGCGGGGGCGCACCACAATCTGGGAGTTGCTCTGACTAACCTGGAAAGGTACGAGGAGGCCATTGCCCATTTTTCAGAGGCCCTTCACATGAATCCCGATGATGCAGAGATACATAATAACCTGGGAGCTGCATTGGCTCTCCATGGTAAACTCAAGGAGGCCATTGCCCATTTTTCAGAGGCAGTGAGGATCAACCCCGATTTTACGGAGGCGCATAACAAGCTTGAACTTGTTTTGAAACTAATGGGCAAATCCGGTGGAACACCAAACAACCTCAAAAGACCGTAGAGCGTATACATCTTGATCCACATAGTGGCCCTGAACACGTTATCGAGGTTCGGCAGAGGAAGTGATATTCACGAATACATCGTGATATATATTTCAGGGCAACTTCACATGTTGTGTTGGGTATTACAGAAAGAACCGAAAGAAAGAATGTCCATGTTCAAGGGTTGATCCCCATTTTATGTATGTAATCTTCATGGTATCCCATTTGACCATGGGTAGACATTTTTTGGAATATGCCATGTGCGGCATCTAGGATCGGTAAAAAACCCCGTTCCGTCTCAAGTAAAGAGCGGGGGATTTTAAAGGAAAGTTCTGACATACAAGACGGAGTATTCTTCTATCTGGTCCTTGGCAGAGCATCCGGTGGCCTGGTGGTGTTATCTGTGGCGTTTGGGAAGTCCTTCGCCACGTAGGCTTTTCTGTTGCGCTCTATTAGTGCTCGTGCCTCTTCCATAAAGTTGGTGTACCGTTTTTTGCACTCATAAAAACTATGCC
>CP070673.1:2657163-2680663 GCA_020351915.1 Deltaproteobacteria bacterium | reverse complement strand
GCGAACGTCACCGCCCGTTGGCAAGGTGCGTGCCTGCCAAGACCAGTGCACATAGGGGTAATCCTTAACGGATAGCTTTACCTCCTTCTTAAAGCCGAAGGAGGTCTTCTTACTGGTGAGCTTAACGAAAGCGCCTTCCAGCGCTACTCCCGGCACTCCTTCCTTAACCTCTTTGGTAAATCCTTTCGGGGTGTCGCCATCGAGTGTCCAGTTAGAGACGATTACTAATGCTCCCTCGGGCACCGTGAACTGGGGTTTACCGTCACTGTTGGCAAGGCTTGTAGCAGGTATTAAACAAAGCAGCAAAAAGAGGCACAATCTTCTCATGGTTTCCTCCAGTTTAGTGGTCATTGAAATGTAAACGAACGATATCCCTCAAAAGCATAACACATGCGCGGTAATCTCTCGACGCAAAAAATCCTGTTGGGATAATTTTCTTGATTGGGATTTCACGGAATCCTTCTATTGCATTCCTGAACAGGCGCCACCTGCATTAATCACCCCCAGTTGCTCAAGGTGGAGAAACGCTCATGGTTTTCTTCTTCGACGCTTAAAGAGTTTCAGCAACTCAAAGGCCGCCAAGAAGATCCCTGTTGCAAGGTAAACGTACAACCAATCCGTGGTACTCAATGCGGCAAATGCTAGAAAATCGCTTATGTAAGGGCCGTATGTGGCCACAAACACCAGTCCTATAGATAGCAAGATAGATCCGAGCAGTATTCTGTTCGTCCAGAAGTTTCGATTGAAAATTGAGGTATACTCATACCTTCGTGACATGATATTGGCAAACTGACAGTAAGCTATCGTAACAAAGCTGATCGTTGTTGCCTTCGCGTAAAGGATAGTATCGGCCTTATCGACGGTGAGCACAACATCATGTCTAAACATGAAAAAGGCAAAATTCGTAAAGGCCAATGCACCCATCAACAGCCCAAACAAGGCAACCTCAGCAGAGGTGATTTTGTTGAGTATGTGTTCTTTTTGACTGCGCGGCGGGGAGGTCATGATCTCCTTGGACGGGGGATCAAAAGTCAAGAAGGTGAGTGGCATTACCTCGGCCAACAGGTCTATCGCCAAAATCTGGATTGCCAGTATTGGTATGGCCCAATCCCATAAGGCAACGGCAGCAAGCCCCAGCATAACTATGGCAAGCTCGGCACCATTTGTGGTCATGGAGGCTATCACCGTTTTCTTCAGATTATTATAGATTGTCCGGCCCTCTTTCACTGCATGAAAAAGGGTGGGAAAACTATCGTCCAACAGAATCAGTTCCGAGGCTTCCTTAGCCACGTCGGTACCAATCTTTCCCATTGCAACACCAATGTGCGCCCTTTTCAATGCTGGGGCGTCGTTTACCCCATCGCCGGTAACTGCCACTACCTGCCCTTGTTCCTCCAAGATCTTAACGATCCGTAGTTTGTCCTTTGGGTCTACCCTTGAGAAAATGAGAGAATCATTTTGATCCATGAGAACCCCCAGTTCTCCATCACCCATATCGTGGAGCTCTCTTCCGGTGACGACTGGTGATTGCTTTCCCGATTCGGACAAGCCGATTTCCTGGCCAACTGCTTGGGCAGTAAGGGCTTGGTCACCGGTCGCGATAAAGGTGCGGATGTGTGCTCTGTGTGCATCTTTGATTGCCTCTTTCACACCCTCTTTTGGAGGATCGCTCATTCCCACTGCACCGAGGAAGACGACGTCCTTTTCAATTCCCTCCAGAACATAATCTCGGCCATCTGCCTCCAGGGGCCGATAGGCTATTGCCAGCACACGCATAGCCTTCTGCGCATATTCTTTGTTGATGGTACGTATCGCCTCCCTGTCTTTTTCAGTGATTGGTACGCTCCTCCCATCCCGGTAAATATACTTGCTTATAGAGAGGACACTATCGAGGGCTCCTTTCATGGTGAGCACTTTGCGATCTCCAAACTGCCGTATCGAACTCATCCGCTTCCTTTCGGAGTCGAACGGAAACTCATGTAATTCCGGATTCTCCTCATCCTCGCGGGGTGAACGGGTGCCGAGTTTGGTGGAGAGGGTTATCAGGGCTGCCTCGGTTGGATCACCGATGGGATACCAGGTATCGTGTTGATCGTCAGGTTCGTGGATTTCCGCATTGGAGGCCATCGTGGCAGCATCCAGCATGATTTCCATCTCGTGAATCCCTTCCTGGGTCAACTCTCTCCCGTCTCCACCCACTATATTTCCCTTAGGCTCGTAACCGATTCCCGTAATCTGATACTGCTGACCGTCAAACCAGACTGACTTGACGGTCATTTCATTCTTGGTCAGAGTTCCGGTTTTATCAGTGCAAATAACGGTGGTTGAACCGAGCGTTTCAACAGAGGGTAGATTTTTGACAACCGCGTTTTTTTCCGCCAATCGTTTGCTGGCCGTTGACAGGGAAACGGTCACCTGTGCGGGGAGCGCCTGAGGAACGGCCGCCACAGCGATTCCAAGTGCGTAGACCAAACTTATGTAAAGCGCAAAGCCCTGGAGTAAAGCTACTACAAATAAAACGCTGCTGATAGCGATTACAATAGCAGTTAGCCTGTTGGCTAAGACACCGAGTTCTTTCTGCAAGGGGGATTTTGTTTCGCCGGTTTCCTCTGTCATGAAGGCTATCTTGCCAAGCTCAGTGTCCATCCCGGTGGCTACCACAACACCTTTTGCATTGCCAGAAGCAACAGTGGTGCCAACAAATGCCATGTTGTCCATGTCTGCTAAGGTTAGACGTCCCTCGATAGCATCGTTGTGCTTTTCCTGAGGCATCGATTCACCCGTAAGGGAAAAGTCGTTGGTTCTGAGATTAAAGGATTCGATAATTCTAATGTCTGCTGGAACCTTGTCTCCTTCTTCAATTTGTACAATTTCTCCTGGCACCAGTTCTTCCTGGTTAATCTCAACAAATGTGCCATCTTGGAATACCTTTGCAGGGGACTTAACGAGGTCTTTCAACCGCTCAAGAATCCGTTCCGCCTTATATTCCTGGACAAACCCGATGATAGCGTTGATCATAACGATAACGAACATCACGGTTCCATCCCGAACGCTACCGATAGCAAAGGAAATGATGCCGGCCACTATAAGGACAATCACCAGTACGTCTTTAAATTGGGATAGGAACATGAGCCATGCGGGGATTTTGGCCTCCACAGAAAGTTCATTCCTTCCGTATCTTTCCAACCGCTTTTTAGCCTCATCCCGAGGAAGGCCGTCTTTGCTTGTTTCCAAGACATGTAAGACCTCCTCAACAGTCATATTGTAGAAATCCTTGTCTTGAGCCATAATGAATCCTTCTTTTGGAATATGCTGCAGGGACATCTTATAGTATCATTATAGATTTCTCAAAGACTTTGTTCTTCCCTGTGGAACTGGCTCACATTACTGTTCCCGTCACCATGTCCCTCTATCGTTTTGAATGGCCAATCACCTTGATGCCTCTGCCATTGTCGCTCCCACACGCTCGGGCAAAACGGCCATGCATATCTCCAGGTTTAGACCTCAACAGCCGATTATCGCACTTTCACCAAGCGGAAATGTGGTTCGGAGATTAACCCTGTTCTGGGGATGCCTGCCTCATCTCGTGCCCGAACCCACTGATACAGACGATATGATTGAAAGTTCCGCTCAGCTGGTATTGAAAACGGGATACGTGTCAAAAGACGATTTGGTGGTGATGACGGCAGGTCACCCCCTTGGGGTTGCTGGCAGCACGAACATGGTTCGGGTCAAAAGACTCTAAGGGGCAGCGAGAAATTTCCTGGGGCCTCCTTGCAATGGGCGATAAGGTCGCTGAACTTCGGAAGGCTCTGTGAGAGATATGCGAGTCTCTTAGGCGTGGTAATTTACGAAAAGCGGAGTCTTAGGCAAAAGAATAAAAGAGGAGGTCTGTTGTGAGTGACGAACCAATCAAAAAAAGGACTCAGGTGTTAATTAAGTTACAAGAATCCTGAATGGTGTCGGATATACAGTCCCCCTATGCTGCAAAGACCTAATAGACCTTTTCCTGGGTTATTCGTCAAGAACTTCGTAGGAAGTTATGTTGATGATCTTCTCGCCCTCGCTCTCTTCTAAGACACCCGTTACCTTTACTCGTTGGTCGATTAGCCCTACAACCTCGTCGCCTTTTTCAGTGGTGCTAATTTCGTATACGCGACCGTCATCGGCCACGATTTGATAAATCTCGTTCACTTTTCCTGTTATCGTCTTCACCTCTTCTGAAAAGGCTATTCCGGAGAGAAAAACAACGATAATCAGGGCACAAGGCCCTACCAGCAAGTATTTCTTGTTTCCTTTCATTTTCAATTTCTCCCTTCTGTTTAAGGGTCCACAATTTCTCCTTACTTTTAATCCTTTCTGATAATCGTCAATCACATACTCCTTTTCCGCGTGCCCCGTAATGCTTGCGCCAACCTATGGCCTTCGGCTCCCATTGATCTGGGATAACAATGCCTATGATTGTTGTCGGGTTTTCACTCAGTTTTCACATAGTTCACCACCTCCTTTTGCGTACGCAGTTCATACCGGCAAGGGGTTTATCCTCTTTACCTCGATTGCTTACCGGTCGCTAGGCAGCTTTGGGCAGCGGTTCACCTTTTCCCTTCTCCTCTATATGTGTCTGCCGTGATTTTTTATCATACCATCCATCAAAGTGGATCAGTTCTGGATAGTCATCAAGGGAGGTATAATCGTTTATCCTTACCCTCTTTTGCGCCGCCCGCGCCTCATCAAAGATCCTTATATCGAAGCGACTCTTCTCATTCTCTATCCTTCGCATCACGCACTTCAAGCTCCATACCCAATCGGGATCCTTGTCCAAGCCCACAACCAATTCCCTTCCCACTGCCTCCGGTAGACTCTGCGGTTTTGGCAGTTTCTCCCCCTGCGCCTTTGACAGCTTTCCTGTCACCCGTTTCCTTCTAAAGAAATCCCAAAACATCTTTGACCTCCTGTTTAGTTACACGTGAGATGCAATACCTATGTGGATGTTCAGCAACAGCCATGCCAGCGTTATAACCTATTGAAATTGCATGGATTTCCTAGATACAGGAAAGTTATTACCAGAACTCATAGTTCCGATGTTAGTAGGATTGGATATGGTTTAGCTTTGTGAACGTCACAGTAAAATAGGCTAAAATGCTGAATTGATTGGCAAACCATAAGACAAGAAGCTGAAGTTCCGACGTTGATGAAATCGGAATATCCAATTCCGATCCAAGGACTTTTTCATCACCACAATTCATTGACAGCGCTTAGAATATGATTTCAGAAATCTCTCACTGGGACTTGGGCTCCTTCGATTCATCAACCAGAAGGTAGAGAAAGGTAGCTACGAACGTTTCAAAATCTTTAAGCCCTCTTACGCTCATATACTCGTTGGCCACATGTTGTCTTCCACCATTTCCCAGCCCGCCGGAGACAACTGGTAAGCCGAGAATCCTTGAGAAGACAAAATAGGGTGCGGCCCACGTGGCGATAGGCCATACCTCGGGCTGCGACCCGAGAAGGCGGTAAGCATGGATCATCTGCTGCACAATGGGTTCCTTAAAATCCGTCTTGGACCAGCTGTAGCAGTCCCTGATCTTTATCTCGATGTCATCAAAACCCTGGCTCAGGAGGTAGCTTTCAAGTTTCTGTTTCACCTCATCCGGCTCCATTCTTGGGCCAAAGCGTACATCAATCTTCGCACTGGCTCGTCTCGGTAAAACAGTCTTGGTACCGGATCCGTCATAACCGGCGTGGAATCCATTTATGTTGATGATTGGCGAATAAAGTCCCCTCTTGAGGAGATCGATCCCGTGCCGATCGTATTTGAAACAGAGGCTTTTCATCTCCTTAAGGAATGCCTTTTCATCAAAGGTCTTTTCCAATCGCTTGAGAAGTCTTAGATCTTCCTTGCTGAGCGATGCGACATTCTCATAGAAACCGGGGATTCTGATATTTTCCCTTTTGTCCGTCAAGGAACCCAGTGCGTGTATCAACCGCCATACCGGAGATGAAATCCATGCGCTGACCGAGCCATGCAGAGAGGTTTCTGTTGGTCCTCCCCTCTTGCCCCCTCGGCAAATGAGATCCAAATATACAATGCCTTTCAGGCCAAGGTGCATGGAGACCTTTCCCCTCGTATCTTGAGAGAAATCGAAGTCAACCACCCCATCTGCATTGAGTTCTTCCCGATGGCTGAGTATAAACTCTTCCAGTTGGGGACTGCCAACTTCCTCCTCTCCTTCAATGGTGAAAATGAGATTCAGCGGTATTTCGTCCTCGTCTTTTATAGTTTTAAGAACGTTAAATAGACCACAGAGAGCCCCTTTAGAGTTTACAGCTCCCCGTGCGAGCACACATTCCCCAAAACCCGGGAGTTGATGGATCTCAGCTGCGAACGGTGGGCTGATCCAATTGGGTTCCTCTGCTGGCTGAACGTCGTACATACCATATATGATCAGTGTTTTCGGGCAACCTCTATCCAGACGGCCAAAGACAATGGGAAAGGATGGATTTCCCCAGAAATCGACCTCCCCGCCCAGTTCCTCAATAGAATGCCTGACCCATTCGGCGGTCTCGCGGATTCCCTCTCCTGTGGCTGATATGCTCTTCTGCCTAAGAAAGGCGCGGCATTGTTCTAGGTGTTCAGGAAATCCACGATTGATGGCCGCGTAAATCTTTTCTACCCTAGGGGCTGGTATCGTTTCTCTATACACTGCTTGAAACCTCCTTCATGAAGATCACCTTGTGGTCACCCTCCCGATAGAAATCCTTCAGCAAGCACGCTACATGGTAGCCGTGTTTTTTATAAAATGACCTGGCAGGCTTGTAGTGCGGCGTCGAGGAAGTATCCACATAGATTCGCCGGGCCCCTTCTCTCACAAGAAACTCCTCCATAAATGCCAGGAGCTTCCCACCGATACCCTTCTTGGACATCCTTTCATCAACCGCGATCCAGTAAAGATCATAACAGCCATCGGTCATCGGAATGGGCCCAAAACAGATGTATCCAGCAAGGTTGGCATTGCCATCACGCGCACAGAAAGCGTGATAGTCTCCCTTCTCAGGTCGTTCGAGGGCCTCATCGATAACGTCCAAGGCCACCCGAATTTCCCTCTGGTTAAAGGTCCCCCTCTGCCTGAGAAGTCTCACTATCTCTTTCCTATCATGAGTTGTAACAGGCCTGATTCTCATTACCTCTTGATTTGTGCTTCACGAATCCAAGGAACTCCCTTACCATATCTGCATACGTCATACCGGCTTCCCCGACGGCAGCTGCGAATCCCGCATCGGGGGTCAGACAAGGGTTTGCATTGACCTCGAGCACATGGATTTGCCCATGATCATCGACCCTCATATCAACACGTCCGTAATCCCTAAGCATAAGCAGATGAAAGCACTCGAGGGCTGTTCTCTCAATCCTTTGTCGCAAGACAGGGGAAAGATCTTGTGGAAACCTCCTTGGCGTATGCAAGTACTCGAAGGAAGACGTATCCCATTTAGCTCTATACCCTACAATGGGGTAAAGTTCTTGGGGAAATGCGGAAAAATCAATCTCTGCCAAGGGCAGGACCCTCGGTGAGGGGTACCCGAAAATGGAGACATTAAACTCCCGTCCCGCTACATACTCCTCCACCAGGAGGACGCCGAAACGATTGAAGAATTCCTTGATCCTCTCCTCGAGTTCTCGGCTGTCCTTCAATATAGACTCTTGGTCTATGCCGATGCTGGCATCTTGAAGGATCGGTTTAAGGATAACCGGGAATCTCAGAACGTACGGATTGAAGTCGGTTACCTCATCATAAATCGCATATTTAGGAGTTCTGATTCCATTGGCCCTTAGCAGGCATTTGGTAATGACCTTGTCCGTAGTGAGCATGAGGGCTGGCGAGGGCGAGCCCGAAAAAGGGATGCCCAATAGCTCAAGGACAGCAGCAGAATGCCCAATAAATCGAGGGTCGTCATCAACGGTCTCACAAAGGTTGATCGCCATCTCCGCCCTCGATTTCTTCAACTTTTGAATGAAAGCGCTGACATCCCTTGTAAAGGGGATGCGAACCGACGGATACCCCAGCTCTTGGAGGGCCTTTTCTATTGCCTCAACTTGCGTGAGGATATCCAGGGATGCCTCTGCAAAGGCATGACCGGCCGAAACCGGCACGTTGTGGACCACACCTATCATCTTCTCATATAAGCGGGCAGAACTTTGCCATGCTCGCTGCTTTGCGCACCGGCAAAAGCCGAGTGGAGGATTGCTTCCAGAAGCGACCTGTAAGGCAGGCCCACCAGGTTGGCGATGATGGGGAGGTCAGAATGTTGCGGGTGTAGGCCTGCCAGTGGGTTAACTTCCATGAAGTTTGGAACGCCATTCCCGTCAGCCCGTATGTCAACGCGCCCGGCATCCCTGCAGCCAATTCCTCGCCATACCGCCAAGGCAATCTCTTTGGCCTTTTCTGCCATAGCATCATTGGCCAGTCGATACTCAACGAATTCCTCGCATTTTTCCTTATTCTGGTAAGAGTAAACCTCGGGCTCGGCCTTGTCACGGAGGATAACCTCCACTACGCCTATGGCCGTTGCCCCTTTTCCTGTACCAAGGATCCCCACCGTAAACTCCCTTCCCGGCAGAAAGGCTTCAACAAGAACCGGCTGTTTGTACGCAATTAAAGACTTCGCGCACACGGATATGAGCTGACTATCGTTCCAGATCTTGGATGCAGCGGTAATTCCCTTGCTGGTACCTTCGGCTACTGGCTTGGCAAAGAGCGGAAACGGAAGATCGACCATTTCCAGATCCGACATCCTTTCAACCACAAAGAAATCCGGAGTGGGTATGCCGAGGTCTCGAACTGCTGCTTTGGTCATTGCCTTGTGCAGGGTAAGGCAGAGAACGACAGGATCGGAAAACGTGTAGGGTATTTCATATGCATCCAACAGAGCCGGCACCTGCGCCTCACGGCCAAAGCCCCTTAATCCTTCGGCAATATTAAAGACCATGTCCCACCGGTCGCCAGCAGCGAGACGCCTTGTAAGGTGTTTGATATTACCTATGCGATCTGTCTCGTAACCCAGATCTTGGAGGGTTTGCTGGATGGCTTGAACGGTGTCCTCACGATCGAATTCGGCCGTTTCATCTTCGCTGAACCCCTCGGCGAGGTAATCATCACGCAGATCATATGTTAGTCCTATTGTCATCATTCCTCCGCATCCTTAATGCTATGAAACATTGAGTGGCTCCTCTGATGCCGTCATGCCCCCCGGATCGGGATAACGATAGATACGGCCCTGGTAGTTTTGAAGCAATAGATCACATCGGTCGCGTCCAACAATGGATGCCGGGAAGATCGGGATCTTGCCGCCTCCTCCGGGGGCGTCGATCACATAGGTCGGTACCCCATACCCCGTCGTGTGACCACGCAACCCGTGGATAATCTCGATGCCTTTTTCTACAGGTGTTCTGAAATGAGCAGATCCCAGAATCGGGTCACATTGGTACAGATAGTAGGGCCTGACTCTTATTCGCAGAAGCCCATGCATCAGCTCCTTCATGGTTTCCACACTGTCATTGACCCCCGCAAGAAGAACGGTTTGACTGCCTAAAGGGATGCCGGCGTCTGCAAGGCGCCCACAGGCCTCCTCTGCCTCTGGAGTTAGCTCATCGGGATGGGTGAAGTGAATGCTCATCCACAGGGGGTGGTAGCGTCTGAGCATCCGAGTAAGGGCCGGTGTTATGCGCTGCGGCAGAACCACAGGGACCTTTGTGCCTATTCGCAGGAATTCGACATGCCGTATTCGGTGCAATCGTGAAAGGAGTTGCTCCAGTTTTCCGTCCGAAAGGGTCAATGGGTCTCCGCCTGAGATCAGAACATCTCGAACAGAGGGAGACGATTCAATATAGGCAATAGCCTTTTCCAATTGAGACATGCTAGAGGCGAAACTCCCCCCATTCCCCACCAGTCGGGACCGGGTGCAATACCGGCAGTAAGTCGCACAGAAACCGGTAACCAGTAAGAGAACACGGTCGGGATATCGGTGCACCAAACCTGGTACCGGACTGTGATGGTCTTCTTCGAGAGGGTCTATTGCCTCACCAGGTGAGCAAACATACTCGGCGCTAACCGGCACAACGGTGCGCCGAAGAGGTTGTTGCGGATTGCCCCTGTCAATGAGGCTTGCAAAGTAAGGCGTGATTGCAAGGGGGAGCTGTTTGGTAGAGCACGTATCCTCCTTCGTCCATTCATCCTCGGAAAGCTGAAGGATGTGGCCCAAATTGTCCATGTTTCTGATCCGGTGACGAAGCTGCCACCGCCAATCGTTCCAGTCAGCGACATTTGCGTCCGGGAAAAACCGTTTGCGGAAAAACAGGGCACCGGTGCTGGATCGGAACCTTGGAACCTGAGAGCCTTTTTGAAAAAAGACATCTCTTTTGCCTGTTGTTGTCTTTGAAAAATCAATAACTGTTTTTGCCTTCAATTCCCCGAGTCCGCCTTGCGTACCCGGGGGCTCCAATTCCTCCGCATTAAGTGTTTCCTTCACCATTTTTTAAGTTCTCCCATCTTTGCGGAAATCAGAAGGAGACTCCCAAAGTCGTGCATATTGTGATGCTGACTCTCGACTTTCCGGCGTTCTCCCACGACTTCATATGAAATGATATTGATTATCCTCATTTTTCGGCTCTCCATTCCAGGTGGGTCGTCCCAAAGCGTTACCCCGCGAGGTCATCTGCCCCATTATCCTTTTCGGTGTTTCACAGTTATCCGGCCGGTCTCGGACATGATCTGATGATCGTCATTCCCTGTTCCGGTAACCTTGATAGTATCTGTCGAGACGGCGGCTTCAAGGATAAGATTAACGACAGCCAGGACAAAAAGGTCCAACCGCAGCCTTTTTGCTTTTTTTCATCATGGGGTCCTCTTTCCTCTTACCGCTACCTGCTTTAAGCCGCTTTGGCCTCACCGTGTTCCCTGATTTTCCCCTCAACATTTTGCCCGTCTGCGGGTTGTGTTTCAAGGAATCCCAAGATATCTTGTTCCTCGTTTTGCTGTCTTCTTGGTGTTTCAATTCTTGTTATTGACCTCAGCAATAGGCATGCCATGGGTATAACTTATTGGTATAAAAGGTATATTTGCGTTTCGGGCAGACAGGCATCAGAACTGATAGTTCCGATACCTGCCGAGAAAATAACGCAGGGGGCTTCATAATCAGGTGAAGGAATAGATTAATTAGTTGAAATAATAGAAAAAACAGGCATAGGAAAAGAAAGTTCCGATCTTTAGGATAGCGGAATCCTCAGTTCCGATCAGAAAATTTCCTTGGTTATGATTGGGTTTTTCTGGAAGAGCGGATAAGGGAAGCAAAAGGTATATGGAAGCGAGTCAAGATAGACGGCCGCGCGGTGTTCTTCCTTTGATTCTCTGCCTGAATAAAGACAGCCAAAACTGAGAATGCCACCCATCGAAAGCAAAGGGCTTTCAAGTAGGTAAGCTCTTCAAATCTAATAGAGGGCCCACTCTATCAGCTCAATCTGGAACTAGTCGCAGCTAGAACTGGCGTCTTTCTTTAGAGCTGTGGATAAATGGGTGCAAGAGGTAATTGAATCCGTTGGCCATATTCAATCCTCGAACGCCTCTGATTATTCTGACCATCTGCCCAACCGTGGACTCTTCCGGTTCATGCACATATTTGAAAAGCTGGAAGCTTAATAGCCTGAGCACGGTAGAAATTATGAATATAGCCTGAACCGGAGACAGCTTCCAGGAAAACAGGCGGAGATCCAGCCCGCTGATAGATTTGAGCAAGAGCCCAGCCAGAATGGGGGCTGTGGCTGCGCCGAGGCCTCCGAAAATGTTATAGAGAGAGAAAAAAGACGACCTGTTTTCTCTAGGCGAGATATTCAGCAATAGGTTGTTCATGCAGAGGTTAATTCCTGCCCAAAAGCCGCCTCCCACAACATGAAGGATTACCGGTATAATAATGCTATTTGGTCCTGCAGACACCCAGGCCAAAGGGAGAAATACCGCAACCCAGCCTGCAAACTGAATAACCGCTTTGTTCTTGACTCTGTCGGAAATTCTTCCCCAGGCTTGCATGCCCATTAGATCAGCGAAGGCGGAGAGTATGCCCAAAGTGGCTACAAAGCTGTAGCTGAATTTCAAATCCCGAAGAAAATATAGGGTAAAAAAGGGGCTCGCTAAATACACTGAAAAGCTCCATAGACAGGTGAAGGTCAGGAACTTACTGAAATTCGACTCTTTAAAGGAAAGGCACAGGTGCTTGCGAAAGGAGAAGTAGCTGTCGGTCTGGTTGAGCTGACGCGGTTCCGAAATACGATTCAGGAAAGGGAGACTTACCATGCCGAAAAAAACGGCTGAAATAAATGTGATCCCAAATCCAAGAGGTACTCCCTGCCATACATGCCCGTTGAGGGTGTCGAGAAGCTTTCCAAAAACTAGTAGAACGATCATTCCTGCTGCCCCACAGAGCATATTTCTAGTTCCAAAAAAGCTCCCACGGATCTCATTTGGAACTAAGTCTGACATCCAGGAGAGCCAGGATACATAGCTCATAGAGATAAACGTGTAGGAAAGGAACATCAGGCTCAGGATAATCAATAATTTGGTCGATACCGATGAGAAGGTAATAAGGGTGCCGATCAGAATGGGGATCCATATCATACGGGCTAATGCCGCAGCCCAACAGGAGATTTCCTTTCTTTTTCCAGTTCTTGCGATGAGATATGAAGTGGGCAGCTGAAACACCGTGACGATGAAGGGCATAGAAGCTAGTAGGCCAATCATAAGTTCATTCATGCCAAGGTAAAGGGCAAAGCCGGTAAGGAATACCCCGCCCGTGAGGGTGGCAAACATATTGGTAAACATGCCATCATAAATTGAGTTTTTCAGATCATGTTCTGTTTGGGGTGCCATCGTATTCTATCGATCAGATCACAGCCTTTGAATGTCTGTCATCTAAGAGATAGCATGAGCGAACGATGTATAAAGCTTTAAAACTTTTCTTGAAGCGTGAAAGGTTCATCAGTTGAGATCGTCATTTACATGCCTTCCAGCTCCCGATCCTTTCGCCAACCTTGTCTCTTGTTTCCGTTGTGCTTTCGTCTTTCGCTGATCCTAATTGCTTTGAACTTCTTCTTCCGGCACTCTGCGCACCGTTTTGGAATGCCAAAGCCGAGGTTGAGAAAACGTTTTTGTTCCGCAGCAGTAAACACAAAAGGGGTTTCGCACTGAACGCAGGCAATCATCTTGTCTTTGATAGGATTTCTCGAAGGGGGTTTTATCTGAACGGTTTCACAGGAAACCATGCCCAAATATGTTATGGTAGTTAGCCATTGAAAATAGAGGGGGAAACCCCCCCTCTATCCTCTTTGTCGGAACGTCTCTCTTTAGATCATTCTTCAATGATTTCGTAGGAAGTGATAGTGATTGTCTTCTCACCTTCACTTTCCTCTACCATCCCTGTGGCTTTGATCTTTTTGCCGATGAGCTCAACTACTTCATCACCCTTTTTACTCTCCTTTACTGCATACACGGTGCCGTCATCGGCCTCGATTTGGTAATCGTCATTGACGGTTCCCGTAATCGTCATAGTCGATCCGGCAAGAGCAAGCCCCGAGATAAAAGTGATAACTAGGGCGCAAATTCCTACAAACAAATACTTTTTATTTCTTTTCATTCTAAATCCTCCTTTTTGTTGGATAGATTCCCTTAACAGGAACCTTCTCTTCTTGGTTTCTTTGATTGATAGCTGCTTAGCGGCAGACTATTAAGGTGCTACATGTATATTTTAACAGTGATTACCTTTTTACCATCCACTTCCCTCACGAGGCCGTTGACCTGTACTTCTTCCTAGAGCAGGTCCAGCAATTCCAATCCTTTATGATCGTTATCAATATAATACTCCTCTTACCCCTCTGTGGAGATGGCCGCAGCAACTGCACTCCCCTTTTCATCCCATCTAACAGGCAAAACAATCCCTTTGATTGTTGTCAGCTTTCCACTATCTTTTCATTTTCCACCACCTCCTCTTTCCTCAGTAATGCAAAAATGTTAATGGCTAATCCCCTTTGCGGTCGGCTTCTTGCCATTTGCTAGGCAGGTTTAGGCAAGGGCTTCGGTGCCCCTTCTTCTATGTGAGTCGACCACGATTTTTTGTCAAACCATCCATGAAAAAGGATGAGCTCGAGATGCTCATCGAAGGAGGTATAATGCCTCATTTTGACCTGGGCCTTTGCCACCTCAGCCTCATCAAAAAGCCGAAAATCGTAGCGGCTCTTTTCGTTCTCCTTCCGACGCACCTAACACTTGAGATGCCAGATCCAATCGGGATCTTTATGCATGTTGACAATCAGATCTCTGCCGACCGCCTGGGGGATATCCTGCGGCCTGTGCAGTTTCTCTGTATTTGACCGGGCTCCGGTTGCCGGTTTCTTTTTCCAAAAACCCCAAAACATCTTTGACCTCCTGGTTATTTACACGTGAGATGTAATATCTATGCGTGAACTTAGATTTCAGGTACCATTGACTTTTGCTCAAGCAAATCTCCCCGTGATCCCGCATCCTTTATTACGCTATATTCCTTTACGGAGATTAGCCTTTTATCTTCTTTTTCTCGCACAACACCACTCACTTCCACTTCCTCTTGAGTCAAAGCGAGAAGCTGTTTGCCCTTTTCATCTTCGTTGACATGATATTCATTCTCGTCGTGACTCGAAATGGCTACGGAGATGGCATTACCACTGTCGTCCCAATCAACGGGAATAACTATACCTCTAACGGTGGTAAGGTTTTCACCCGCTTTCATCTTCTCACCTCCTTCTTTTGTTTATAGATTTCGAAAACATTTTACCGCTTGATCCTCTCTGCTCCGGCTTCTTTTCTGTCGTTAGGCAGCCTTGGGCATCGGCTCAGGTTTCCCTTTCTCTTCAATGTGGGCTTTCCACGATCTCCTGTCATACCATAACTCGAACAGGATCAATTCGGGATGCTCGTCAAGCGAGGTGTAGTCCATGACGTCCACGCCTATTGCCGCTGCCTGAGCCTGCTCAAAAACCCGGACATTATAGCGGTACTTCCCTCTCCGAGTCTTGCGCACAACGCTTCTAAGATTCCACACCCAATGGGGATCTTTGCCCAGGTGCACTATCAGATCCCTTCCCACCGTTTGGGGTAGAATCTGTGATTTCCTCAACCTCTCCACCTTCGCCCCTGAGGGCCTCCCCGTTGCATCCTTCCTTTTCCAAAAATCCCAAAACATCCCTTCGCCCCCAATTAGGTTTTTCGCACTTTGGTGTTCAAATGAGCAATAGACATGCCAGGGCCATAAGCTATTGATATCATGTACATCTTTGAATTGTAGATGAGTGGCCATCAGAACTGAGAGTTCCGATGCTCATGCGGCGACGCATGGTTTAGAGGAGTAACAGAAATGATGAGATAGTCTAACATATTGGATTTAATAGGAAATCTGAGAACAAGAAACGTGAGTTCCGGTACTGCAGGTTTCGGAACACCCTATTCCGACTGAAATGGTTTTTTGGTCATGATCGGAGTTTTTACGGGATGGCATTAGATGAGGACTTCAAGAGATGTGGAAATGCGGCTCTGGACTTCCTGGGCGGACACTCATAATTTGTAGTGCTCTTTTCGAATGTCATATTTTTTCATTAGCTTGTGAAGCTGTCGGGTGGTTATGCCCGCTTCCTGTGCAGAGTCCTTTATTCGCCCCCTTTTTCTTGTCAGAAGCCTGTTCAGATAGGATTTTTCAATCTCCTCCATAGCCTTGTGCCTTACCTCAGCAAGGATGAGAGGGGTATCTACGGAGATGCTTACGTGAGGGACTTTTGATTCGAAAAGCTCGCTTGGGAAGCTTTCCGGGGTCAGCATAGAAGTGAGTTCCAGGATGTAGGCTCGTTCCATGAGGTTTTCCAGTTCCCGAATATTTCCCGGCCAGGGGTAATTTCTGAAGGCTTCCAACACCTGGGGATGGACGTCGTTAATCTCCTTGGAGCCGAATCTGTTCATCCTCTTTAGGAACACCTCAACCAGATGAGGAATGTCTTCAATACGTTCCGTCAATGGGGGGACTTCAATGGGAAAGACATTCAATCGGTAGTAGAGATCCCTTCTGAACTGACCTTGTTCACACATCTTCTTCAGATCGGTATTGGTAGCGGCAACAACCCTCACGTCTGCTTCGATGGTTGCTTCCCCTCCAACCCGTTGAAACGTCCTATCTTGGAGTATCTGTAAGAGCTTGATCTGGGCCGAGGGGGTGAGGGTACCGATCTCATCGAGGAAGATCGTTCCGCCCCTGGCTATCTCAAATTTGCCCAGCTTTCTGTTGACGGCGCCCGTAAAGGCGCCTTTCTCGTGTCCGAAAAGCTCACTTTCCAAGAGGGTATCTGGAATTGCTCCACAGTGGACGCTGATGAATTGAGCATCCCGCCGGCTGCTATGGCGATGAATCAGTTTAGCAAGCTCACCTTTCCCCGTTCCCGTATCACCGACGAGCAGAACGGTACTCCTGGTTGGAGCCACGGAGCGGATTCTATCTAAGACCTTGTTCATCACTGCGCTTTTCGTTCGAATGAATTCGAAGGATGCAGGCTGCCAAAATTGATCACGCAGATGGCCCAGCTCGGACTCCACCAGCAAAGATTCATGCACCGTTTCGGTTACGTGCTTTACCTCTTCTGGGTTTATGGGATAGGTAATGTAATCGCTAGCCCCGGCCTTCACAGCCATCACGGCCTCCCTGATCATCTCTTGAGGCGACATGACAATGATTTCAATGGTGGGGTACAGGTTCCAGAACGGTTCCAGCGCAGCCTTGTATCCGTCACCGGGGGACGATTCTCTGAGCATCACAAGATCAATAAACACAAAATCCGCGCGTTTCTTCCGAAGCATCTCTATTGCCGCATCTTTAGTGGGTGCCTCATCAACCCTGTAGCCCTTGCCAAAAGATGTGCTGATTGCGCGAAAAGCCTCCTGCTGCTTTGATACGACAAAGATATTTCTCATATGTACACCCCAGGTTCTCTATCCTATATATTTATATCACGAACCAGACATTCAGAATAAGCGATTTCTATGCAGCTAATAATAAAGCTATTGGTGAAGCCTCACTCATAGTTGCCGGTGCGATGAACATATCGATAGCAACAAGTATAAGTCTGGATATGGATATCCCACATTGCTGGGGAAGGTAGGTTGATACATACGCAATCCTCATTGCTTAGGTCCCTCCTCTCAATCATCTGTATTACTCCTCTCCGAAAAAATCGGTTAATATGAACCTCAGCTTCCTTCTTAGATTGGCAAAGGAGTAAAATCGCTTTGCGAGGTTGTAGTTATAATCTACCATCTCCTTTACCTTGGACTGATTGTGCAATATTTCTATGACATGACTTACGGTATCTTCCTTAAGATAGTCATCCATCTCTACTACCTTGAATCCCTTCGGCTTGATATCGTGTAAATAAATGGAATAGTTATTCACGAGTATGGGCTTCCGGAAATACATGGCTTCCAGAAAGGCATTGCCAAATCCCTCGTACGCGGATGGGTACGTGATGAGATCGGCATGCGGGTAGACATCGAAAAGGGTATAGATCTTCCTGCCATCTTTTGTCCTGCCGCGTTCATCTTTGATCAAATCGGAGACAAAGAAGGTATTCACCCTCATTAGCTTTGAATACTCTCGTACGCGCCTTTCATAGTCGTCTCCCTCATCACCTGAAGCATGGGATATTACAAGCCTTGCCTTAACACCCTTCCGGCCTAAGCGTCTCACGAGTTCGATAGCGTGTTCTATGCCCTTTCGCTGCACCACGCGGGTGGGTTGAAGAATAAGGTACTCGTTTTCAAAGATGCCAAGAGATTCTCTAACATCTGAAGCATAGTCACCAGGCGGGGACGGAGGTTTGCCAAAATCCATTACATTGGGAATAATGATGGCCGCAGCACCTCTCCTGAATGCAACCTGATTCCTTGCCTCGGAGTTAATGACGACCTGCCGGACAAAGGGATGGCGTGGCGGAAACGCCTTGTTGAGGTAATCCCACACGCAGTTGACTGAAAAACGCTTCCTCTCCCAGAAAAAGTCATGATTATGTGCAACGGTTGGCATACCGGTTTGCGCAACGAACTCGGTCAGAGCCACGCCCAGCGGGATATTGAGCGGAATTGCGAATGCATTCTCAACGACAAGGAGGTGTATCTCAAAGGTCCGTATGAACCTCTGAATATCATAGATCAACTCCCTTTTTATCCTCTCTATTTTATCCGATATCTCCTCTGGCCTGGTAATATTCCTAAAGACGAATTCATTGATGGATGATACTTCGGGATGGGCGAAATGGGCCTTGGGGGATAACATAGATCGTTCTTCAGGTGTATCCAATTCTCCTGCAAAATAGAAACAGGTATATCCCATCTCCTCAAGCACTTCAGCCCATTTGCTCGTTTCAAGGGATACGCCGTCGGTGCCCGCGATTCTCGTAGAAATAAAGCCAATGTTTTCTATCTCGGTTATCCTCTTCCTTCTATGCATCTCCTGCTCCTGAATGCTAGTACGACCTTTCAAATGTGCTCCTATGAATTCCTCATGATTAGGTACTATAGATTTACCCATCAATAATTTCAAGTCTCTCGAATATGTAACAGCACGAACTATTTAGATAGCATCTTATGGGCTTTCTGGATAAAACCTAAATCATCTAAGGCCCACCACTAAGGCTCGCGCCGGCCATGACCGGAATAAGTACCGAAGTGGAACTTTGAGTTCCGAAGAAAAAAATATAGGAATTTTGAATTCCTGTTACTGAATTCATCATTTTTTCAATGAGTTATCGAAAAATAGCGATATTAGTTGGATTAAACCTCACATTCTTCCGCGAGCATCTGAACTGAGAGTTCCTATTGTTACCCCTCTGCTATTCAGAAAATTCAATAAATATCAATATGTTATCGATTTGGCATAGCTATTGCCATCACTCTTCTTGGCAAGTGGAATAATCCATATAATAAGGTAAGGGGGTATGGACTATCAAGATGATACCTTTGCGAGATAGGATTCTCATTAAAAGAATAGGTGAAGAGGAAAAGACTAAAGGTGGGATTATCATTCCGGATACGGCCCAGGAAAAGCCGATGCAGGGCAAGGTCGTGGCTGTGGGGAAAGGCGAGCTCAACAAGGATGGCAAGTTAGTTCGCTTGGAGGTTAAGGAGGGAGACACGGTGCTCACAGGCAAGTATGCCGGAGCGGAGATCAAGATCGAAGGTGAGGAGCATCTGATTGTGCGTGAGAATGAGATCCTTGGTATCATTAAGGAATAATAGAGAGTGGCAAAAAGAGGAGGCTTAAATGGCTAAGGAACTACGATTTAACCGAGCGGCCAGGGAAGAGGTTCTAAGAGGGGTGAATATCCTTGCCGATACTGTGAAGCTAACCTTGGGGCCCAAAGGCCGCAATGTGATGTTGGAGAAATCCTTTGGTTCCCCGACCATTACCAAAGACGGGGTAACCGTCGCAAAGGAGGTTGAACTTGAGAACAAGTTCGAGAACGTGGGAGCCCAGATGGTTAAGGAGGTTGCCCACAAGACATCGAGTGAGGTCGGTGACGGCACCACGACAGCAACGATCCTCGCGCAGGCCATCTACCGTGAAGGATCCAAGCTAGTTGCAGCAGGGCACAACCCCATGGCCCTAAAACGTGGCGTTGAAAAAGCAGTTGTTGCAGTGGTTGAAGAGCTCAAAAAGCTCAGCAACCCTACTAGGGACCAGAGGGAGATTGCCCAGGTTGGCACGATCAGTGCTAATAATGACGAATCTATTGGCACTATTGTCGCTGATGCCATGGGCAGGGTAGGTAAAGAGGGTGTGATCACCGTAGAGGAAGCCAAGGGCATGGAGACCACTCTAGAGATTGTTGAGGGGATGCGATTTGACCGCGGTTACATGTCACCGTACTTCATCACTGACCCGGAGCGGATGGAGGTGGTCCTGGATGAGCCCTACATCCTCATTCATGAGAAAAAGCTCACCGTCATGAAGGATATGGTGCCCGTTCTCGAGCAGATTGCCAGGGCGGGAAAGCCGCTCCTGATCATCGCCGAGGATGTGGAAGGAGAGGCCCTTGCCACACTGGTTGTGAATAAGCTCCGGGGAACCCTGCATTGTGCTGCTGTCAAGGCTCCTGGTTACGGTGACCGGCGCAAGGCTATTTTGGGAGACATTGGGGTTTTGACGGGTGGTGATGTACTCAGCGAGGATCTGGGTACTAAGCTAGAGAATCTCACCCTGGAGGATCTAGGTGCGGCAAAGCGGATTACTATAGACAAAGACAATACCACTATTGTGGATGGCGCCGGCAATCGGGAGGCCATCGAAGGCAGGATCAAGCAGATCCGGAGCCAGATCGAGGATACCACCAGTGACTATGACCGGGAAAAGCTACAGGAGCGTTTGGCCAAGCTGGTGGGCGGGGTAGCGGTGATCAAAGTGGGCGCGGCCACCGAGCTTGAGATGAAGGAAAAAAAGGCACGGGTTGAGGACGCGCTGAACGCCACTAAAGCGTCCGTGGAAGAGGGTATTGTTCCTGGAGGTGGAGTGGCACTGCTCCGTTGCATTCCGGCCCTGGAGAATTTGAGCGTTGATGGAGAGGAGGCCTTCGGTGTGAATATCGTGAAGCGGGCCCTGGAGGAACCCGTTCGGCAGATTGCGAACAATGCAGGCCACATGGGGTCAGTGGTGGTTGAACGCATCAAGAGTGAAATTGGCTCCATTGGCTTCAACGCAGAGACCGGGGTTTACGAGGATCTGATGCAATCAGGGATCATCGATCCAACCAAAGTGACCCGTCTGGCCCTTCAGAATGCTGCGAGCATAGCAGGGCTGCTTTTGACTACAAACGTGGTGGTCGCAGAGAAACCCAAAAAAGGGAAAGCCGAAATGATTCCAGAGGAGTACTGACAATACAATGAAGGAGTGACAGAGACGGCAAATAAGGTTTAGCATCCGAAACGGGAATGTTGATTAGCAGAAAAGGCTTAAATCCAAAACAATAGCCTTACGAATTGGCATAGTTATTAGGACCGCTTTCCCTCAAAAGGGTGAAAAAATCTTTATAATCACAACAAAGACATTTTTTAAAAAAGGAGACTAAGAGATGAAAAGGAAAAAAAGGATTCTAGTTATTGCACTTTGCATCCTGGTATTCGTTACTATGCTAATAGCGCCAGCTGTATATGCAGCTGATGAGGTAACGATTACAGAAGTAGTCTTATCCTCAAAAGGCATAATAAGGATTGCAGATGGCCAGGAATATACTATTGCCATTGACGAGATGGGGGTCGACCTGATTGCAGAAGGCCGTAAGAAGGTGGAGGTGCAAGGTACTGTTGAAGAAGAAGTAGGCCACGATAAGCGTCTGAAGGAGTAACGTATGGATCCAAAAGCAAACCCGATACGCAAACCGGGAGAAAGAAATGTCTATTGCCCCTTTTATAACGATTGCCTGGATTACGCAATCAAACATTTTTGGCAGTTCTGGAATTGTTCCCAATGCCCCAACAAAGAGATACAAGCAATTGCTCAATTGGAATACGGGGCTAATGACACAAATCCATACTATGATCTGTTTCCAGCTATCTTCCGAGGGATTGGGAAACATGATTCTGACTAAGAAATAGGTTTTGAAGGGTTTGAAAATGACCCGCCCTTTTCTCTTGAAAGAATGTCGATCGAGCACCATGCTGATCTTAGCCACATATGTCTGCCAGGTTAGGGGCCTGGCCGGTCTTGAGCCGCCCGAACCAATTCTACTGGGTCAAGCAGCCAAGGTGGCCAAAGGTATCGGGGTAGAGCGGCTCATGTTGCCTGTGCTGGAGGAGGCGCTGTTGGGAACTTCCAGGGCTAAGGTGGGCTTTCTGGACGGACTCATCGAGGCCCTGAACCAGGTTGCCGAGGCAAAACTAACGGCTTGGCTCATTGCGCCAGCTCAACGGGTTCTGGGTCTTGATTGGGTGCCTCCTCATCTGGTTCGGGCGGTCCGTGACCCTCAGGCTGGTCCGGTCTTCGTGGAGGGGACGATCAAAAATCTAAGGCCATTAGCCCAGAAGAATATATGGCCGAACCTTACACCCACCTGCTCTGGCTGCGGGATCACTTCAGGGAATCGAGTTGACTTGGCCCTACCGAAAGCCGACAATAGGCCTTGATTCTGGAATGAAGTACACTCCGTGTTTGCAAATCATCCTCAAAACTTTACAGCCGATTCCTAATAAGGAAGCTCGAGTTCCGATATGCAACCGAGCGGAACTCGCGGTTCTCATCTTTAGATCACTAAATAAATTCAGCACATTAGAGTAATTTCATTCAAGATGCCGCGCACCATGTGAGAATAGTTTATCCAATTATAGGAATTAATAGTTCCGCTTCTTGCCCGGCAAAATTATAAAACCCTGAAATATCAGTATGTTATGATCTTGGCACGATAGATGCTGTTCGACCCTTGTGATTGGGGTCGATCCAAGTAGATTTTCCCAATAGGTAATAAACTTCATGGAGACTGGTTATAGCCTCAGGGGGCAAAGAAAAAGGAGGTGATTTAGTATGGACTTAGTGCCGTGGAGACCATTTCGTGGAGAGCTCAGTTCCATGCGCAGAGAAATGGATGAACTCTGGAATCGCTTTTTTGGTGAGACACCGTTTTTCAGAACGTTTCCAGAAGAATGGTCGCCTTCAGTTGATATTTCAGAGACTAAAGATGAGCTCCTCATCAAGGCTGAGCTGCCCGGTTTGGATGCGAAAGACGTGGATGTGAGTATCTCAGGAGATGTCCTAACAATCATAGGTGAGAAGAAAAGGGAGGAAGAAGAAAAAGACGAGCACCACTATCGTGCAGAGCGATACTACGGCTCGTTCCAACGCACCTTCCGGCTGCCGGCCAGCGTGCAAGGTGACAAGATTGAGGCAATCTTCGAGAAAGGAATCTTAAAGATAACCCTTCCGAAGGTTGAGGAAGCCAAGAAAAAACAGATCACGATTAAGGTTAGGTGAATAAGTAGGTGTCAGCCCTCCCCAGAGGCTATAACCATTTAACTTTTGTTAACCTTAAAAGAAGGAGGTAACGTTATGCAAATTACAACGGTCGTCACTGGAGCATGGAATGCCTTCGCAACCAAGATCACCGCCTTTCTTCCCGAGCTGATCGGGGCCATCATCATCTTTATCGTTGGATGGATCGTTGCCCGATTGGTGAAGCTAGGGGTTGTCAAGCTCCTTGCGTTGGTCCGCTTTGACAAGGCAACCGAGAAGGGAGGAGTGAATGAGTTCCTCAAGAAGGGAGACATCACCAAGTCTCCCTCAGAGATCATCGGGGCACTGGTTTACTGGTTTATCATGATCCTGGTGATCATCGCATCGCTCGATGCCCTGGGATTGCCCATTGTGTCAGACATCCTCAACAGCATCTTTCTGTACATCCCCAACG
>CP070673.1:2651767-2657063 GCA_020351915.1 Deltaproteobacteria bacterium | reverse complement strand
GTCGATGATCGGCCCGCCACTGTTGCCCCCGTGAAACGAGGCGTCGACCTGGAGCAGGTTCTCAAAGGAACGGCGGACGTGGCCCTTGGTCACGCTGACATTGACGCTGGCCTCCTGGGTCCGGCTTCCCAAGGGAAAACCAAGAGCGATGACCCGCGAAAGCTTGGGAACCTTCTGGGCGTCCATCTTCAGGTCCAGAGGCAGGGGCTTTAGCCCTTCCGGCACCTGGTCTATTTTGAGCACGGCGAAGTCATCCTTGAGCGGAGATGCGACCAGTTGCCGGGTCTGAACCGGGGCCATGGCCACACCCGCGACGGTCAGGCGTGGGATTCCGTCCGTACGGAAGGCCGAGCCGAGGAAGTAGGCATCGTCCAGGTCGGCGCTGTCCATCAGGTCAGCCGAGCGGGTGAAAGCTTTCTCCCCTTCAAACCACAGAAACATCCGGTACCCAAAGCGGCGAGATCGGTCGTTTTGCTTGAGTTGGTTGATAGCCATATAAAGGCTGATGTCCTCCAGCCAGGGGCAGGCCACGTGGCGGTTTGTCAGCAGGTAGCCGTCACTGTCCACCAGAAATGCCGTGCCCTCGGCCCGGTTGCGGTAATAATAGATGTCTTTACCCTCTTCCAGCCAATACTCCACCAACACAAAGGCCATGGATCGCGCGTACTGATTAGCGTAATCCTCGAGGACTGCCGCGCTCTCCTCATTTCTGAGGCCCAACTGGAACCAGGCCAAGGCGCCGGCTACGACTAACAGGGTCACTAGGGCCGCCAACAGTTTCTGCCTTCTCTTTAGCTTCCTGATCGCCCCGGCCGACGCCGCGGCCAGCTCGAGTTGCCGTCTCTTGGCCTCTTCAATCTCGCCCTCCTTGATCCGGCCAAGGGCCGTGGCCACCTCGCTCATGGACCGGGGCCGCAGGCCCGGGTCATCGGCCAGCATGGATTTGAACATAACTTTAGCCTGATGAGGCAGCGGTAGTTCGTCAACCTTGGCCAGAAAGTTGCAGGCCTCATAGTCAGCCGTCAGAAGTTCCACGAATATCTTACCCAAGGACCAGATATCGCTCCTGAAATCCAGCGGGCGCTCGTTGACAATGTCGGGGTGACAAGCCAAGAGATGTTTCAACATGGGGCCGGGCCGGTCCAGCTTGGGGTCGAAGAAGCGGGAAAGCTTGTAGTCGATTTTGATCTCTAGCTCTCCATTCTCGTCCTCGACCACTATGATGTCGTCCAGAATAAGATGGGGAATGAAGTGACCTTTCTGATGCAGTACCGCCAAGGTTGAAGCTATCTTGTAAAAGAGGTCAAAGGCCACCCGGTAGTCGTTGAAGCGTCCGGAGCCTACCAGGTCACCCCAGCTCTTGGCGTCCACCCATTCGCTGATTCGGTACCACAACCCATCGGTGGAGCGTCTGATCGCATAGTGCCGGATGAAACCCTCGACCGGCAGTTTCTTGAGTTCCTTCAACTCCCGCCTGAGCCGATCAGCCACCTTTTTGTTGACCCCGGATTGGGGGGTGAAGAGGCGAATCATGACCCGCTCATTAGTACGCTCCCTGATGGCCCGACAAAGGAAGCTGGCATGACCCTCGTGGAGGACTTCCTCTATCCGGTAATCGTCGATGTACCTTCTCCCCTCGCCCACCTCGCTTCCGCACGAGGGACAGGTGGTTATCTCTTCGGCCAATGGTTGGTCACAGGTTTGACACAGCTTCATAGATTGTTCTCAGAAATCATTTTCATCTCGGCCGGCTAGGCCGCCTGGATCATGATATCCCTTCCTTTACTGATAAGGATTACTTGTCCAATAATGTATATTGCAATTGCTGTACCAATGGGAGCAACTCATGGCATTTTATCCTATGTATTTCACATTAAAAACTACACTCATTATGTAACAGCTTTCGCAGTGTTTCGTGTGATCTGGCTTCCTTTTGGATTACGGCATCGTAAGGCGATGATACGTTTTGTATTATTGACTGGATATGCAAAGGAGAAAGCTTGGGGTGACGAACTTAAATCGTCTTATGAGTCACGGGCGTCTATTTACAGGCAACGATAGCTACGCACTCAAAGCAGCGGACGCGGTAAACCTCTCCACTGGTTTCGAGCATTATGACCATCTGAAATCTATCACGTTACTCTGTGTTTTAGGCTAGAACCTCCACATATTGTTGTTCCGGATCTTGGTTCAAAAGCCTCAGCATCTGCGATACTTCTTGGATAATGGGAAGTCGAAAAAGCACTGATTACGCTACCAAACCTATAATAGACTCAACTTGCCGGCGAATACCAGCTATGGCAAGCAGTGTAAAAAACTCGCTCATCACTGCCCACCACAACATGTAGAGATCTGGCGAAACCGCCGTTTCTCATATCCGAATGATAGATGATGAATTCTTCCGCAATTCGTCAATTCCCACCAAGGACTGAGATTGCATAGTTCAGTTAGCATGTGTACCCAGCTTATAGATATTACTTGTAGTAATCGCATGTTAGGAGACTTGCGGGACATATGTTACTTATAGCAGTTACCTTTATTTTGGGCTGAACGGCTCACATACAATATATGTGCATTCTGAGCAAAAAGGCAGAGCTTTTTGACCCTGCCTTAAATGCTAAACGACCGCTAATCCAATCCTTTGGGCGGGAGGGGTCACCGTCTAACTGAAAAACCCCGGGCCGGAAAAATACTGTTCCTCACTTCTTAATGAAGTATTCGCCTTCCCAATCATACGTGTATATCCCCGGTCCTATGATCTTTCCCTTGAAGGTGCCGCCCCCTTGGACGTTCTCGAACTTACCGGTTCCTTTTGTGAAAGACCAAGTCCCTTCAAATGCAGTGATCGGTTTGCCCTCGGGGGAAAGGGTGGTGGTTGCCTGCATTTTAAATGCACTAAAAGTGACATCGCCATCTGGGTCTATAGCTTTTGAGTAGCCCCAATGTGGTCCATTTCCCTTTACATAATCACCGAATGCACTGCTAACAAACTGGACACCGGTAGCAACATCAACGCCCTTTGACTCCGAGAGGATAAGGATGTGCCCCTCGGTGTCATCAAGCTTAATCACTTCTGTTTTAGTGCTAACCCCGTATCGCTTCCCCGCGATCTTAGTCTTCTCCTGTGCCAGAGAGCTCGTTAAACCAAGAGCGAAGATCGAAGCGAGACTAATGAGCAGCAGCATTAACCTTTTGGATTTAAGTATTTGCATGGCCTTTGCCTCCTTCCTTTTAAAGCCTGGCCCGCATTTTACCCTTTGTATGAGGTTCCCTGAGCGGGTGAATTCAGCCGCTGGCAGCGGTTGCATTTCCTAGGTTGCCTCAGCCAAATAGACAGGCGCTAGGTATGTGTTTGACGCCACAAACAATTAGTCTCGGAGCACCAACGCCGGGCTGATCAAACGGTTGGTTCAAAGTTACTACAGGCGACTACCTGGCTATCTCTTGAGGGCTTGATATCGAAAATCGAGCAGAAAAATCGGTGCTGAGCAATGGCATGCTACCGAGTGGTAGACACTATGCTTCTTATGTGCTCATTTGACAAGTAAGAAAGAAAAACAACCAGTGGTTTTCGATTAACGCCAGCAGCCTTTCACCCAGAACTCACGATGCTCTACCTTTCTCGGGTATTAAATACAAGAACCTCCAAGGATAACACGCTTGGAGGTTTCATAGAGGCATCTTCAGGGGACCCCTTTCCACGATTTTCTCCTGAAGGTTATTATTGTATTTGTGTAACTTGGGGGTTATCCAAAATGAATGACCCTCTATTTAATTAAAAAGCTAATATCCGGCTATTGTCAAGGAAATTCTCATCCGGGCTGTTGGTGCCCCATTTACTAGATTATCCCCAACATATTGCGGCTTACTGCTGCAGCCCAAAATCTTCGATTTCTTGCCACAATCCTCATCCGGCTCCCTGGCAGTTCGCTTATAGCTTACGATCCGTAGGTGTAACGTTTTGCGGCTCCAGAAAGTCTTGAAGCATGGCAGAAGTCATGACTTTGGGCATAACCGGCTGCCAACTAAGTGCTGGCGCAATTGGCAGTCCAAGTTCATGCCTTCATCAGGGCAGCATTGCGTTTATCGAATATCAACGGCTGACCGTTAGTCTTGACTGAAGAGAGAAATACTAATTCTCCCAACAGGCGAATGTGGCACCAAAACTTCGTATTTTCCTATTGGGAAGGCTCCTACAATACCTGGGAATATGATCGGCACAGTCCTCCACGTGGATGTGGAGGTCTTCGCTTTGAGAAGCTCATCCGTGGTCAGAATAATTAGATACCTTTCCGTCTTGTTCTCGTCAGTAAAGGAGATTTGTCCCTCTAGCTTATACATTAGTCCCCAAGTTTGTTTTGCTGTCTCAGTGAATCCAGCTTTCTTCAGTTGAAAAACTCGCGGATCTGTTGATCGCATTACCTCATAATCATCGTTCAACGTAATTATCTGTGGATAGAAAATATATGCTGAATCAATGTGATCCCCAAGCATGTAGCTTCGTATTGATACGTGATACGGGGAAGACCACTCAGGAAGCGCAAACGCTTTAAAATAGCTCTTGCCAGTATCGAATTGGTAGGCGGGAGAATTCTCGTTTAGGTCAAAGCCCCTTGAATCGCCTATCCGAATACTCTCAAACTTGAGCTCCTGCACTGAAGTACAGCAAATTGGTGCATTTTGATAATGCGAAATTACTGTACTATACGGAAGCGCACACCCGGAAAGTGCAAACGTTAAGCAAATCAAGAGGACGCATTGCCTTGACATTGCAAATCCTTGCGCAGTTGGTTTTTCGTTAACCTATCATGATAAAGTAAGAAGACTCTCCTTTGTAATAAAGAGGGTCCTCGAAACGGGTATTCCCTTATCCAGATCGCTAAGTCTCCCCCGATATATCTTATTCTTGATCCTATTATGGATATTATATCGACTCTGTATGATTTTCAAATTCTATTATTTGGGAAGAATAAAGGAAATGCTCCAAGAGATTTGTTTTGGTAATCAAAGCTTTTTCAAGTTCTAGATTTTCGCCAATCATAGCAGTTACCTATACTTTGAGACTGTTTCCTAAAACCACAATGTCCTGCATCCTGATCTCGATACATTTCCAGTTAGAAAGCCGCTTTGCCGATCTTGTATTGTACTTAACTCTACATTTGGAGTTCTTTCCTCTTCTCCCAGATCCGAGCGACCCTCCCGGCAATAACCGAGCTCAGGCCCCAGGCCAGGGGGAGTGACATGGGTACCCCAATAGACCGGAAAAAGGGATAATGATAGTGCCAGAACCCAAGCT
>CP070673.1:2648739-2651667 GCA_020351915.1 Deltaproteobacteria bacterium | reverse complement strand
TGCCAAGAAATTCTATGACGAGCATGGTATTGAGTTAAAGGATCTGGCTGATTTGCTTCGTTAGGCAAAATTGGCTTAACACGTTAGAAAAGAGGAAGTAAGGTTTCTTTATGAAGGGTGCCCAAAGAGCCATCGCAATAGTTTTGCCAATAGTGGCTATCGCGATGGCTCTTTATCAACTCCTCTACACGCAGACTTTAATCCAAAGCCCCGACGGCCATTTAATCACCCACCTCGGCTTTGCCTTTGTGGTCGTTTTCCTGTCCTTGATGCTGAAAGACACTAGTATCACCAAACACGTATAAATCTTTAACGAAGGCGGGCAAGCGTTGTAGCCTCTATTCCTTTTGTTGATTCTTCAAATTCATGGAACCAGTCATCAAAAGATCCAAAATCTTCTCTCGCAGAAAAATAGAAAAATGGAGCTTTTCCCAATGTATTAAATACTAAATCTTGGTATTCGGAGAGTCTTTCTTCACCTGTGTCATTATCTTTTATTGCAGATGCAGCAACTGTTCCGGCAAATTGTCCCTGTATCATTCCATGAATATTTCCTGCACCCCCTGAAGCATCCCCTACGAATATGATATTATCCCTAACCATGTTTGTAAAATATTTTCCATACTTCCCTGAAGTTACCCGTGAAAATCCATTAACCTCTAATGGGTATGCATCTTTAATCTTGCGAGAGACAATGTTATCCTCCCGTTCTTTCAGTTCATAAAATGCTTCAGAAGATGGAAGACCTAAAATACATAAGCCTTTTCGGTGAACGAAGAAGCATCTATAGTTTAAAAGGGGATCAGAAGATAGAAAATGTTCAATAATCCCGGCAGATACGTCTGCATTTGCAAGCAGGTAACTTATTCCTGATTTTACTTCCCCTCTTGCACACAATCCTTCTTTTACCGCGAATCCACTGCCTGAGGACCTAATTCCATCAGCACATATAAAGATTTTTCCTTTAGCCCTTGGAATAATATCAGAGCTTGTTTCAATCCCTGCTACCTTCCCTTCCTTTCTAATTAGTTTTATAACTCTAGTTTTTAGATAGAGTCTAACCCCAGCTTTTACGGCTAAGGCTGCTATCTCTTTTTCGAGGAGATCTCTCCTAACAACATATCCTCCACGTGTGCTCTTTTCTATGAGGTCACCGGATTCTGAATTACACACCCTATATTCCTCTACTTTGGTCCAAGGAACTGCTTTGCCTATGGAGCTTATGACGGATTTTGTAAATTCGGACTCCATCAGCCATCCTGGGTCATGTCTAGGCCAACCAATTGCTCCATGTTCTTCAAAGATGGCGACCTTGCATCCTTTTGTCGCGGCAATCAAACCAGCATAGCATCCAGCAGGACCTCCCCCTATCACGATTACGTCGAAATTACTCATAGTCGTCTCCTTTCCTTCAATGTTCTATTGGATGTCATAAAGAAGGGGCATGTCTAAAAAAGTAACTTAACATAAAGCGGCATTTATTTATAGATTTCTGGATATCGCATATTCGTAAAAGGGGGACAATCAGTGAAAAGAAGTGGCGGCGGGAGTATTGTGCTCTTGCTCTATCTCTTTGGCCAAAACCGATAAGAAAGATATTCTAGCCGCCCACTTTTGCACTTAAAAGTGTTACCATAGAAGCAATTTTCTGTATCAGGCCAGCATGAGACTCTCCGAGGGTGTTCATGCTTCACTGTTGCTAACACCTTTTTTTGCTTGACTTGTCTGAAATGCCAGAATATGAGTGAGTGGAGGTGAAATAGCTCAACGCATAGCTTACTGAAAAATAGAATAAATTGAAAAAATGCCTTTAAGAAAAAGGAGGGATTCGTCACCATGACAAAGTTAATATTTTCAGGGCCTTAGCAATTTTGTGAAAGGCTAGAAAAAGAAAGGAGGAAAAAAATGAGAAAATTGATTGTGGTTTCCTGTCTATTAATAGGTTTGTTAGCGGCAGGGTTGCTTAGTTCTGATAGTGCTCTAGCAGCCACCAGGAATATTTTAATAGCTGCGGGTAGAACTACCTCACCTTGGTATCCACTCTGTCAAGCACTGGCCAAGTTTATCAACAAAAAGTCTGACTGGCTCCGGGCAGAGGTGGTGTCAACCGCCGGCATTACAGGTAACGCGGATATGATAAAAGAGAACCCGAAAAAGTACATTGGGGTAGATTCTTTCTCTCATGTCCATTATCGACCGGGCCATGCATGGAGTGAAAAAAGAGGCACTTATACAGGGATGAGATTTATCGCAAATTGCTCCTCGGAGACTCATTGCATTGTTACCTACGATTCAAAGATTAAAACAATACAAGATTTGGCGGGTAAAATTGTTGATGTCGGCAGAAAGGGTGGAGCTAATACGGTCGACCACATGGCGATTATTGAGAAATACGGCGTGTTAGACAAAGTAAAACTGGTATATACTGGCTATGGGGGTGGTGCTAATAAACTTAAGGATGGGCTGGTTGATGCGACTATGCTGATGTTTGACCATATCTATCCCCGTAAGTTCAGCAAAGGTGGTTTCATTGAAAATTTGGAGACAAGAGGCCCGGTTTATTACGTTGGCTTTGATCGAGATACGCTTTTACAGTTACGGGAGAAGGAATATGCCACCGTTCCCGTAAGGGTGCCCGCAGGGGCCCTGGACCCCAAAACACAGCCACAAGCACTCTGGGCAACTAACATTCCAACATTCTTAATGGCCGATAAGAGCATGGATGAAGATGTGGTATATGAGATAACCAGAATAATCTGGGAAACACCTGCTGAGGAATGGGCTAACTGGCACCCCATAGGGGCTCATATGAATGAGAAATTTAAACCGGCACTGCCCTCCCTGAAGCTGTACAAAGCGCATCCTGGTGCCAAGAAATTCTATGACGAGCATGGTATTGAGTTAAAGGATCTGGCTGATTTGCTTCGT
>CP070673.1:2645788-2648639 GCA_020351915.1 Deltaproteobacteria bacterium | reverse complement strand
ATGAATGGACTCCACCACTGATACAACCGCTCACAGCCGGGACCATGCTAACTGACAGGCATTGAGAGCACCATTGAAATCTCGGTCTTGACTGCCGGAGCGTATTCCCCGATGATTAAAACGCAGGCACTTCAGGAAGACAAGAGGAAGTTTCTTTCTGATATAACGGACTCCTCATCGCGGAGTGCATCAAATGCTAACTGAACTATGCAATCTCAGTCCTTGGTGGGAATTGAAGAATAGCGGAAGAATTAATCATCTATCAATCGGAGATGAGAAACCCCAGTTTCGCTAGATCCCTACATGTTATGCCTGGTCACAGTATGCTCAAGTTATAGCTTTCTTGCCATAACCTCGAAATGGACAATTTTGATGATTACATATCGTAATTGAAAGGTCAAATCAGCACTTAACTCCTTCCCTTTGTTTGCCGATAAAAAGGGAAGGAGGGTGATATGGAAAACATAATCTATGGCGTGCTGGGAACTGTCGGTATCTGCATAGTACTTTTTGTCGTCGGCACAATCATCGGGCTTGGCAAGCGAGGCTTTGATTGGCTAACCCAAACCAAGCGGTTCCGCTAGCCTTATTTTCCCGGAAAAGCCAGCAATTTCGTCTTGTCGCTGCTACCCTTGGAGCTCCCGAAGAAATACCCGAGCACCTGGGCCACGAGGACAGCCGCACGACCAAGATCTACGCCCAATGTAGGGCAAATTTTCAGCCCTAGAAGGCTTCCTAGCAATGGCTCAGCCACTGTTAGGCTGTTCTATACGGCCGATTTAAAAAAGCATGCTTCTCAAGCAGGCTAAACCGCGTGACCAGCCGTTATAATTTTGAATGCTAACGGGGTAAAGTATTGCTTGAAGCTATCCTCAAACGTATAACTTAAATATGGGCTAATACTTGGGCTCGATTGCGAATGTGGGTATCTTGTGCTTGATCCTTACAACTAAAGGTTATCGATTACTTGGCAAAAGGTGAACTTCCCATAATTTTAAGATTACATATCGTAGTTGAAAGTTCAATATTGCATTGAACCGAGCGAGCGAATAGATCTGCGCTGAAAATACTTAATTCAAGATGAATTCGACAGTCTTTCCTGATGCCTCATTCTGTTTATTTCCGTCTCAAATGATCGAGGATTGGAGTGTGAATCTCCGCTCGGTTAGCTTCCCATCTACCTTAACAGATCACTCTGTTTCATCCGTCCAGACTTCTGATTTGTTTCTTTCACACCCTCTGAGTCCATAGCTTGCGTGCCCAGAGTAGCAAGGCTAAAGGATAGTAAATCCCCCTTTCCTGCCCTGATCATTTACTGGTGTGGGTTTGAGAGACAATGTAACTGAAATGTAACCAGAGATCCCAAGAAAATAGCGACAGGGATTAGGAATCCAATAAGGGCAATTTTCAACGATCGGGGGAGAGCCTTATCAATAGAGGCTTTCCCCTTTTCTGTTCCAGATTTCCGGACTTTTCCAACGCTTGGTTTTGTTGGGTTTCGTTTGGTCTTTTTTGGATGTGGTGGTTACAAAAATGGTTACGATTTTCCCTTCGCAAAACAAATTCTTACTCTGCCGCTGAGTGTCCTGTCAAAGCAGCTAGGAAGCCTGGCCGAAAAATGGCTATCAACAAAAATAAAAGGCGGGCCGAAGCCCGCCTGCCTCCGCGAAAGGAGGCTAAGATGAAAACACACCTTCAATATAGCAGGAGGGTCTCTCTAGTCAAGTAAAAAGCGAACCCTGAATTGGGAGGAATGAAACAGATTGTCATGTCATGGCAGGTAGGAAGCCAAACCGGAAAATGGCATTTCTTAACACCATAAGGATCGGCTGTAAACTCGAATACTGAAAACATAAACCATAACATTATGCCCTATGCTCTCTGAGGCCATTATCCGTATTTATATGGACTCTTCTTCGGGACCCGGCTTTAGTCCCCATCCTCTTTGAGTTGATCTTCATCTAACGCTTCAATGGCTTGGACTAGCTCTGCTTCCTGCTCAACCTCCCCGAGACGCTCTGCCGGCTTATCTCTACCAGTTTCATCCTGGCCAATCTCTCCCAGATCCTCGCTCACTTCAGGTGTACCATCACCTCCAACTGTTTCCTTTCCCATTGATAGCGTCATAAATGCTTCGGCGGCAAAGTCAGCCAGCTCCTCCCCGCCTGAATCTTCTTTTTCCGAAAGGCCCCGCACGAGGTCCTTCAATTGATGTATCTTTCCTGATAGACCATCTGCACTGTCCTTATCCGCAGCAGTGTCTGAACTTGATACGAGCTCATTTACGAGAGTAAGGATCTCTGCTATTTGGCTCAAGGCACCTAGGCCCTGCTTTCTTATGAAATTCCTGAATGCCTCAAGGAAATTATCTTTGGCTTCATCGGACATAACGAAGGTATTGTTACGCCCAATAATTATCCCTTCAGGATTCTTTCCCTCCCTGTATAGGCTTCTTAAATGGGCGTTTACGGAATACTTGATGCTGCTCAGGTTCTTGCGCCTAGGTCTAATTGCCTCGGGATCATCCCCTGCAATCCATAGGGCCCTGACTAGTGCCTCCGTAGCAATGCCTCCTAACGATTCAACTGAGCCTTCGCTCTCATAGAACTGCCTGATAGTCTCAACAAGCCTATGCCTTAACGTTTTCTTCTCTCCGTAATTGAGATTTGAGATGGCCTGATCTATACCTTTGAGCGTGATTAGCGAAGCCATAGAAATCTCCTCATCTATGCCTTTTCGTTGAATGAAATAAAATCACGTTTAACTAAAGGGCGGCTCCCTACGACAGCAAACCATTAGGAGAAGACTAACGAAAAAACAAGGAGGTTAGACTAGTTGGTGAATGCGGGAT
>CP070673.1:2636245-2645688 GCA_020351915.1 Deltaproteobacteria bacterium | reverse complement strand
GCTCCAAAACTCCAGATAAAGGGGCCAAACCTGAGTGTAAAGCCAGGGCTCTTGGATCCGAGGGTGCCGAAGCCCCACTGGTCGACCTTTCCGTCTCCGTTGGTGTCACGGGTGAGCTTCTTGGCGTATGCGAGAAACTCATCCCAGGTCTTGGGCGGTTTGTCGGGATCCAGCCCGGCGTCCTTGAACATCTGTGTATTGTAAAACAATACCATGGTCATGTAATCGCCAGGCATGGCATGTACCTTCCCTTTATGCTTCATCAATTTGAGGGGCAGGGGGTACCATGCATCCAAGAATTTTGGCCCCTCCTTTTTGATGAAAGGCGTTAGGTCTTTGGCATAACCTTTGCCGAAAAACATGGGCAACGAAAAGGCATGAACATGAAATACATCCGGTGCCCTGCCTGCCGCAGACTCCACCGTGTATTTCGTCTCTTTTTCTCCATAGGAGACCGGCTCCAGGATCACCTTGATATTGGGATTACGTTTGTGGAAGATGTCTATGCCTTCATTAAGAGACTTATTCCAAACGTCTTCAGTAAGATGCCAATCTGAAAACCTTAGAGTGACGTTAGCTGCCATTGCAGAATTGAAGGCAAATACAGCCAGCAGGGCAGCCATGCAAATACCTATAATTCCAAGCTTTTTCATCTCATCTATCCTCCTTATTTTTGATAGACCCTGTTTGAAATCAAATCCAAAACCTCTGAGCGTTTATCCCCTGTAATCACCTCCTTTCTTGAGAGGACCCTGTTTTGTAGCCGAGCCTTTTTGAGATTTCCAAGGCCGTCTTTATGACCTGTGTTTTCAGCTCGCCGTGAATCCTTTCTGTGGTCAACCGAACAGAGGGTCCTGAGATACTGATGGCGGCTATCGCCTCTCCACGATCGTTCATTAGCGGAGCTCCGACACAGCGAATCCCTTCCTCATTCTCTTCATCATCCACTGCATAACCTTGCGCCCTCACATCAGCTAAATGTTTCTTGAGCTTTCCAGAATGGACGATAGTGTTCTTCGTCTTTCTGAGAAGCCCTTTTTGTGTAATAATTTCATCCCTTTCATTATCTGGCAAGGATGCCAGCAAGATTTTGCCTACTGCACAAGTGTGGGCAGGGTTCCGCCTTCCGATTCGAGATACCATTCTCAGGCTCTTAGGATCGTTCACCTTTTCAACTTTATCCAGGTAGACAATTTCCCCTTGCTCAAGAATTACAAGATGAACGGTTTCTTGAACCAAGCCAGCCAGTTGGTTGAGAAACGGCTCTGCTACTTTTCTGAGATCGATTTGATCCAGGACCGTATATCCTAACTCTACCAGACGGAACCCCAGGTGATATTCCTTGGATATTTCATCTTGAGCGACGAATCCAAAATGCCGAAGGGTTGAGAGGATTCTGTGAATCGTGGGTTTCGTAAGGTTTAATTCAAAAGATAGATCCTGGATGCTATACCTCTGTTTCCCTTTGCTGAGGTGATCCAGAATTCTGCACCCTCTTTCAATTGACTGGACAATGCCCTGGTTTTTTGTTTTGAGAGAAGGCATAGCGTCGTTCATTTCGTATAATGGAATATTATTCCATCTTATTTATCCTCTTTAGCATTGTCAATAGTTTTTCAAGAAAACTTCTGGCTAGCTTGATGCATACCTTCAAAGAGAGATTTGAGGAACTGAATAGCCCAAATGAGGCCCTATCGGTAGACCAAAGGCGTCAGAAATTAATTGAACATTTCAGACCACTCTGTTAAGTTTTCCTCTAAAATAGGTTACAAATCAACTGACTAACGAGCTTCAACCTGTCAGTGCGGATGATGAAAGAATTCTGCCTGAAGGTGCTGGAATGGTCGGTAAGAGCATCAAAGGTTCTTGCACACTGCATATGGGTGCAGTTCCTTCGATAATATTAAGTTTACTCAAATCTAAGGGTAAAGGAACATGATACTCGAGCAATTTGATTTATCTGGAAGGGTGGCAATTGTTACGGGATGCAGTGGTGGTTTGGGACAGGGTATGGCCTACGGTCTTGCTGAAGCTGGAGCTGATATTGCTGGTGTTGACTATGTGGATTCTTCTCAAACTCAGGCAAAGATTGAGAGCATTGGCAGAAAATTCCTTGGAATAAGAGCTGATCTTTTGAGCATTTCCCCTATTGATGGCATTATCGAGAAAACAGTCGAAACTTTTGGGAAGCTGAATATATTAGTAAATAATGCAGGCATTACCAGACGCGCAGATGCCATTGCCTTTATAGAAAAGGACTGGGATGATGTCACAAACGTGAACCTAAAATCAGTTTTCTTTTTTTGCCAGGCTGCTGCAAAGCAGTTTGTTAAACAAGGTCAAGGTGGAAAGATTATCAATATCGCTTCTATGTTATCTTTTCAGGGAGGCATTAACGTTTCCTCGTATACGGCTAGCAAGAGTGGGGTAGTGGGGCTCACGAGGATTTTGGCTAACGAGTGGGCTCAATATAACATAAATGTTAATGCCATAGCACCTGGCTACATGGCAACCCGACTTAATGATCCGCTGATGGAGGATCCGAAGAGGAGTGCAGAAATATTGAATCGAATTCCAGCCGGCCGTTGGGGAACCCCTGACGATCTAAAGGGAGCTGTAGTTTTCTTGGCCTCAGATGCCTCTAACTATGTTCATGGATATACAGTTGCTGTTGATGGTGGTTGGCTAGCACGGTGATAAAAGCTGCCTGAAACAAGGTGTCCGTTTACAAATTACGGCAAACAGGTTACTTGAATTGGTAAAGAAGAATGTGACGCCCTTAACGCTGCTCTTACTCGCCGGGATAAAAATAGTCACCGTTCGCAAATCCTCTGGGATCCTCCTTGCTGATCCAGCAAAGGCTTACCTACAATCTTAGTCAAGAAGTTTCCACCTACGCTGAAGAATCTAGAGCTATGGCAGGTTATCCCTTCTGGCTCGATAGGGAAGCCACATTTGCCTCAACAAAATTGCTAAAGATGCTATCGTAATCTAACCGCCAAGCTCTGGTGATCACTCGCCCTTCAATTGATTAAGGAGAGATCGAAGAGCTTTTGAGAGAAGACCTGAGACACGAAAATTCTTGACATGCAATTGTCAATAGAATAGAAGATAGAATGTTATTTCATATTATGGAATGAATGAGTCCATGACCAAAGACTCTATTAGTTATGTGAATAATGCTCTTTATCAGATGGGGAAAATATCAGGTAGACGATAGTGCCATTTCAAATTAGTTATTGATGAGAATATCTCAAATCAAGGCACAGTAATCTCCTCACCAAGCAATTGGGGGTGAGGGCGAAAAGGGAGGTGATATGATTCAAAACAGGTAACCTAGTTTAGAGAGAGGAGGTGCATTGGTTTTCAAAAAAACAGTTCGATTCGATAAACCTATTTTTCAAGAATTGAAAAGGAGGAATACTATGAAAACTGTGAAGATTTTTTCAGCTCGTAGGGTCTGGATCATTTTGCTTCTCGGAGTTCTTATCTGCTGGGTCAGTCCAGCAGGCGCAGCAAAAACCCTAAAGTATGGCCACGCCAATGTCCCCATCTACTTTTACCACACTGCTGGAGAGGCTTTCGGTCAGTGTCTTGAGAAATCAACCAACGGATCGCTGACGGTTAAGCTTTATCCCCAAGGGCAACTAGGTGGAGAGCGAGATATCACTGAAGGACTGCAGCTTGGGAGCGTTGATTTTCAGGCGACTTCCATTGGCGTGACAGGCACCTTTATCCCGGCGCTTAGAATATTGAACCTTCCTTTTCTCTTCAAAGGACCTAAACACTGGATGGCGGTCATGAACGGACCTGTGGGCCAGCTTATCTTAGGTAAGGCCCGACAGCAGGGTGAGCAAGTGGGGCTTATGGTACTGGCTATCGCTGCCCCTGACTTCCGGTTGCCCATGAACGATAAGCGGCCTCTCAAATCTATAGGGGACTTTAAGGGTCTCAAGATCAGAACGATGCAGGTTCCGCTTCACATGAAGGCCTACGAGAGCATTGGTGCGAGCCCGGTACCGCTTCCCTTTGGCGAACTATACACGGCACTGCAGACCGGCGTGGTAGATGGGAACGAAAATGGTCCATTGACCCTTTATGGGAAGAAATTCTATGAGGTCCAAAAATATATGGCTTTGCTGCCAGTGGTATCAAATGGCGGGATCTTTCTGATGGGCAAGGCAACGTGGGACAAGCTATCGAGAGACCATCAGCTGGCTGTTACCAAATGTATTCCGGTGTGGCGAAAGAAAATGGACCAAGACGCATTGGAAAGAGGTGGATGGGCGATTGGGAAAATGAAGGAGCAGGGTTTGAAGGTTGATACGATAGCCGATACAAGCCCCTTTATTGAAGCTACCAAAGCCGCCTACGAATGGTTATATAATGATCTCCCGAAAGACACTGCTGAATGGACGAGAGGGATGGTCGGTAAGGTCCGGGAAGTTGGCGCGACGATTGAGAAAGAGGAATGGTATGTAACAAAGTAAGATCGAACACATTTGAGCAGGAGTCAGAAAGCTGCAGGCAGGCATACTGATCACCTTTAGGAGGCTTGCCTGCAGTTTCCGTTTTCTTCATACATGTTTTTCGAGTTGGCCCAGAACCTCTGAGTAAAACGGGTTCACGCTTACGGAGGCGTTCTTGATGTTGATTGTGAAAATACTCCAAAAGCTCAGTAGGTTTTTTGAGATCATCATCCGGGTTTCCATTATCGCAAGTATGGGCGGGATTGCCATCTTTGTTAATCTGGCGGTATTCTTCAGATATGTTTTGGCAGACCCCCTAACCTGGACCAATGAGATTTCTAGTTATCTGTTAGTTTATTCGGTGCTTTTCGGGGCATCTATCGCGCTCAGGCACAATGAATTTGTGAAAGTGGAGGCTGTCGCTAACTTATTGCCATTGCGCCTGCAAATGTTTCTGGTGATTGGATCCCAGTTACTGATCGCCATTTTCCTCGTTATCTGCATAGACTCACCATCTTTACTCATTCAAAAAGCAATTGTCACCAAAACCATTAGCCCCGCTCTTGGTATACCAATGGCTCACCTGTACCGTCTCTTAAGAGTCGGGTTTGCGTGCATGCTCTTTTTCGTATTCATTAACACTCTCGAATCTATTCTTAATAGGAGATCTCCTATGAAGCTTCAGGAGGAGATCAAATGATTGGCTCGATCTTTACCATTCTCCTGGCGCTGGGGGTTCCCATTGCCTTTGTTCTGGGCATTAGCAGTTTCATCTATCTCTGGAAGACCCAAATGCCTTCCGTTTTGGTGGCCCAGCGAGTTTTCGTTGGCCTTGATAACTTTCTTTTATTGGCCGTTCCCCTTTTTATTCTTGCCGGTAAATTGATGAATGCTTCTGGCATTACGAGGAGGCTTGTCGATTTCTTTTACATTTTAATTGGACATATTAGAGGTGGCCTTGCGTATGTGAACATTATAGCCAGCATTTTTTTTGCTGGCATAACCGGCGCTGGAGCTGCGGATACCGCGGCGATCGGATCGATCATGATACCTGCAATGAAAAAAGAAGGGTATACGCCTGAATATAGCGGGGCAGTAACAGCCATATCTTCAACCATTGGTCCAACCATCCCTCCGAGTATTGCCATGGTGGTCTATGGCGCTATTGCAGAGACCTCCATCGCAAAGCTATTCTTGGCAGGCTTTATTCCTGGCCTCCTCCTGGGATTCGCTCAAATCTTGGTGGCGGCTTACTATGCAAAAAGGCAAAAATTCTCGGTGAGACAGAAGATTATATCAATTCAGACCGTGACAAAGGGATTCTTCAACACCATCTTAGCCATATTAATGCCGGTGATCTTGCTTGGTGGAATTCTCAGTGGTGTTTTCACCCCTACTGAAGCAGCCGGTGTTGCGGTCTTTTACGCTCTGATTGTAGGCTTCTTTGTCTATAGAGAACTGACAATATCGGACTTTTTAAAGATCCTCTATGAGACGAGCGTGTTAACCGGGACGATTCTGATAATCTTGGCGATGGCCCATCTGTTCGGATGGATATTGGCAGCTGAGACGGTTCCGGAAATTGTCGCAAAGGCTATGATTTCCATCACCGAAAACCGAATCCTTATTCTGTTGCTGATTAACCTTCTCCTTTTGTTTACGGGGACAATAATGGAAACACTGGCTGCGATTATTCTGTTAACTCCGATCTTATTACCTCTGGCACAGAGCATCGGGATTGATCCTGTTCATTTCGGGATCATCATAACGGTTAATCTCAATATTGGACTCGCCACCCCACCCCTCGGTGTATGCCTGATTGTCGCTTCGCCCATTGCGAAGGTTCCCCTCGAGAAGATCGCACTGTCTGCTGTTCCATTTTTGATGGCATCGATCGTGGTATTACTGGTCATAACCTATGTGCCTCAGCTGGTACTATTAATCCCTAATATGTTTATGCGGTAAGGAGATGTCTCCGGAGATTGAGAATGGTCGCTTCGCCAGCTTTTCTTGATATGTAGGTCAAAATCCAGATGGAGGAGTAATGTCTAAAGAGAAAACAAAATTGGGAATCATTGGGTTAGGGAGAATTGCCATGGCCCATGGAAACGCCGTGATGGAGCTAAAAGATGAGGTAGAATTGGCAGCAATCGCTGAAATTCGGGCTGAGCGGGCCAGAGAAGCTGCCGGAAAGTTCGGTGTAGGAAAGGTTTATTCCGATTACCATGACCTTCTGAAAGATCCTGGAATAGGGGCGGTGATCGTGTGCTTGCCGAATCATTTGCACCATCCGGTCTGCATAGAGGCGGCGAGGGCTAGAAAACATATTCTTGTAGAGAAGCCTATGGCTATGAACGCAAGAGAAGCTGATGAAATGATCAATGAAGCCCGAGAGAACCAGGTGACTTTGATGGTTGGGCAAAGCAGGCGGTTTCCGCGCGCCTTAGAGATAATCCGAGAAAGAATGGTGGAGGAGATTGGAGAGCCTTTTAGAATTGATATCAATTTCTTGGTGAGTTTTCCTGAACCCCCAACTGATTGGTGGAAGAGTTCTGAAGAAGCAGGTGGATTGGTTATCCTCTTGCAAGGGAGTCATTCTGTCGACACTATCCTATGGTTGCTGAATAAAATGCCCTCTACTATCTATTCAATATCTCAGTCGCGGAATCCCTTGTGGGAAGGAGAGGATGAGGGAGATATCATATTGAGCTTTGATTCTGGAGAATTGGCAACGGTACACCTGTCTCTCAACACATCGCCCTATCTGCACGAGATGATAATTGTAGGACCGAAAGGTACTATGAGGCTCTTTGAGTTTCCCACGCAAAAAGCCTTTGGCTTCGCCTATCGACTCGATATTAATGGTAAAACCGTGCTTGATGGCGAACAAATTCCCAGTCTTTATACTGTTCAGCTCAAGGAATTCACAAATGCCATTCAAAAAAAGCGAACACCGATTGCATCTGGGGAAGAGGTAAGGAAAACGATGCTCGTTCTAGACGCAATTCGAGAATCTGACAGGGAAGGGGCGGTTATTAAGCTCACCTCAGTTGCTACTTGAAAAGACACAACAGACCTTCGTGCTCTCCAGCCTTTTCCATGTGAAGGCTTACACAGGCGAGTCCTGTAGAAATCAACTATTGGCGGGCTTTTTTGATCCAATCTAGAACCTGGCGCACCTTAGCCGCTATTTCAGCCCAGTTGCCAGCTGCAACCAAATCCTTACGAATTAGCTTTGAGCCTATCCCGACGCACGCTACGCCTGCCCCGAACCATGCTTTAATGCTCTCTTCAGTCGTATCAACTCCACCAGTTGGCATAATGCGCGTCCAGGGGCAAGGCCCCAGCACCGCCTTGACAAAATTCGGCCCTCCCACTGAGTCACCAGGGAAGATCTTGACGATTTCCACCCCAAGCTCTTCAGCATAGGATATCTCGGAAACGCTTCCGCAGCCTGGCATATAGGCAACTTTTCTCCGGTTACAAAGCTTGGCAACAGCCTCATTAAGGAGCGGGCCGACTACAAAGTTGGCGCCATAGGCGATATATAGAGCAGCGGTAGGTTCATCGATTACCGAACCGACTCCCAAAATGACCTCTGGAGCTGTCTGGCTTAGATGTTGGGAGAGTTGCTTGAACACCTCTGGTGCAAAATCACCTCTATTGGTGAATTCCACGACGGTAGCTCCTCCATCCCTACAAGCATCCACCACCTTCTTTGCTACTTCTATATCGGCATGATAAAAAACCGGCACAAGCCCGGCATCTATGATGGTATTGTATACTTCTAGCCTGGTAAACCGTGCCATAGTTCTCGATCTCCTTTTCTAGGTTACTTAGCGTGACACCCGGCCCGAGGTATCTCCGGCCATAATCTTCTCGACCTCAGTTACGGTTACCATATTGAAGTCGCCCAGGATTGAGTGCTTTAGGCAAGACGCAGCTATTGCAAAATTGAGTGCCTCTTGTGGGTTACCCTCATAGGTGCGCAGACCATATATCAACCCACCGGCAAACGCATCCCCTGCTCCTACCCGATCTACAATGTGGCTTATGTCGAAGGTAGGGCCCGTGTAAAGCTTTCCCTGGTGCCATAGGGTACCGGACCATGTGTTATGGCTGGCTGATATGGAACCGCGCAGGGTTATGGTAATAGTCTTCAACTTCGGAAAACGCTTCGCCAATTCTTCACAAACGGAGCGGTATTTTTCTGCCTCTACCTTACCCTTCGTGACATCAACCTCGGGCGCCTTGATGCCAAACACCTTGTCCGCATCTTCTTCATTGCCGATAGCAACGTCCGAGTATCCCACGAGCTCACTCATTACCTCTCCGGGTTGTTTTCCCCATTTCCAGAGTTTTGCGCGGTAGTTCAGATCGCATGACACCGTGAGCCCCATTTCCTTAGCAGCTTGCACCGCTTCAAGACATACATCGGCTGCGCCTATTGAGATGGCTGGGGTGATACCGGTCCAGTGAAACCAGCCGGCATCAGCAAAAACGTGCTTCCAATCAATCATTCCACGTTCAACCGTAGCGATGGCAGAACCGGCTCGGTCGTAGATCACCTTGCTGCCCCGTTGCTCCGCGCCCATCTCCAAGAAATAGACACCTATTCGGTCGCCTCCACGTACAATCTTTTCGACACCCACACCGTATTGGCGTAAGAACTGGATGCACGCTTCACCTAAATCGTTATTGGGCAAACGGGTGACGTAGTCAACAGGTACATCAAAATTAGCCAGTGAAACAGCCACGTTGGCTTCGCCACCTCCGTAGATGACATCAAAAGACCGGGCTTGCCCGAAGCGGAGAAAGTCAGGGGGCGACAGCCTCATCATAATCTCGCCAAAGGTTATCACTTTCTTTTTTGCCATCTTTGGAATCTCCTCACTAGGGTTAATAAGATCCGATCTCTCAACGATACGCATACGAAGTTTTTCCTCTCACTTCCGGATTCACAACCCCCTGGGG
>CP070673.1:2632503-2636145 GCA_020351915.1 Deltaproteobacteria bacterium | reverse complement strand
GGGTGTTACCGGATGGCATCCACGAGGAATTTTGGTGAGGCGAAGCAAAAGATTTTTAGTTTGGCACATTTTCAAAATATTAATCAAAAAAAGCCTGGCTTTTCACATTGATTATAAGTGGTCATAAACTTGTTTTTGTGACTAGAAAAACGGAGGTTATGAAATGGAAAAAGAAAATTCAATTATTCGAGCTTCAATCAGTTCATTGATTGGTCTTATCGTTCTAAACTGGGTCATGATCCAAGCACTTTTCGCCCAGGTTCCGCCGAATCCGCCGGGGCAATTCGGTCCATATATCGGGTCTACAATTGCTCTGGCTGTTGTATCACTATATCTGGTATATTTTCATATTAGAATCGGATATATTTCTTCTATCATTATCGGACTAATGTGTTTGCTATCCAGCGGCCCGCAAAAATTTTTCTTCGAACTTCATGCCACAGAACTGATACCTGTAATAATTCTAGGTACTACTTTTTCTGTGACCCTTATAATCTGCTCAATCATGGCATTAAAAAGAAGAATTTGAGATAGTAATTATAGGCAGCAGTTCATGTTCTATTGGATTGCATTACCATGAGATGAAGGATGCCATCGGAGTATTTTTCATTGAGATACGCAAGCGGTATTGGTAGATTGTTACCAATACCGCCCAACCAAGCTGAAGATGTTTGATAGAACTCCCTTTTGATGAGGCGAAGTATACGTAATTTTCCCTTGTGTGACAATAACAAATACAGCCCACGATATTGTGCTGCTTATTTTCCGTCAGTATAAGTCTATGATTGGATAGATGAATAATATTTAGAAAGGTTAGGCAAGACTTTCAGCTGTCATATCTCTGATTTAGCATATCGATATCCATCATTTGGTTATGATTATGTTAAGAAACATGAAAAATCGGCCAATTGAAGATTACCCAAATAAACCTATCGTTTTTTGAGCTTCTCGGTTTTCCACCTTTCTTGCCAAAGCTGACAGCAGCGATCGGCATGATTCTATTCGAGACTTGTTTTGGTAATCAAAGGTTTTTTGGGCTCTAGATTTTCGCCAATCATAGCAGAAATCGTTGGTCTGAGTAGATTGCCGATCCCCGCTGTCTGCCCTATGGCGTAAAAGCAGTGTGCGTCATTGAATTATAACCCCGCAGCCCGGAAAACCAAAACGAGAAAATTTAATCACTGCCCTCATAACCACCTAATACAAGATGAATTAATCACCCGATTGCCCTAAGGTACTCCATTTGTTTCCGTTTCAAATACTAGGACTCGTAGGTCTTGACGCCTACTATTGAATAAGCGCCACGGGGCAAATTAATAAACCTCCCCCTGCCTGTAGAAGCCTTCAATTGAGACCACGTGCCCCCGATCAATACCAAACTCCAGGTAAGAGCAGAAAGGGCCGGACGCCTTGGGCGGGTTTAGGATTTGTGCTAAACGTAGGAGGAGACGCAGGCTCTAAAGCAATCTATGAACATAACTGCTTTGGTGTTTTGAACCTTATGATAAGTCGTTTCGGAACCAACGTTTTCCTGTACGTATGGTTGAGGCCTATTTGTGCAGGTCCTCCCAGAGGAGGACTTCTGTAGCCGCGTTCTTCAGAATTGCACCGCTTTCAAGTCTATATATACTTACTTGGTAAGTTGTCTCATTACCTCCACAGAATGCTTAGCATCATGGTCGAAATTTTTACTTAAAGCTTCAATACTAATCAGACTTTTATATCCTATATGCTTCAGAAGATTGACAAAAGTAACATACGCATTCTTTACTTCCTGGGGATATGCCCTACCTTTCGGGTCTGCAAAATGAATGTGTTTAAGATAAGGTGCAGCTTCCAAAATGATTTCAGGATTTTCATTTTCTAAGGCTAAGTGGTAATAATCAATCAACAGCCTGATAGTATCTCTGTCTGCATCTTTGGCAAGCTTGAGGCCCTCAGCGGCGGTATTTATGAAATTACTTTCGCCTTTACATATAGGCTCAATTGCAATGGTAATGCCCTTTTCCTTAGCCAAAGGATCAATAAACCTAAGTAATTCAACCAGTTGTGACCAAGCTGTATCCTTTGGAAATCCTTCTGGTATGTTTTTGGACATGGGACTACCGAACACAATCACTTTTACACCTAGCTCGGCTGCTCTTCCCAATGCTTTAGCAAGATAATCTTCAATTTTCCCGAAATCTACATCGTTACCAGTCAACCGAATGCTAGGAGGAAAGAAATTATTGCATGCTTCACATTCAAGTCCGGAAGCCGATAGCTTTTCCTTTATGAAATTATAATCCGCATCATTTAGAGCCACCATTTGCGCCAGTGGCAGTTCAACATAATCAAAGCCTTTTTCTTTACCCTTTTCTATAAATTGACTGCCTGTACCGTCTGCTTGGGTATTTATCAAATTAGTACAATAACCGATTCTCATGAATTTTATCTCCTTTTTCTTTTTGGTGTAGTTGAGTCTGCAATACACCAGGTCCAAAGGAAAGAATGTTATTGGCGTGACCTTTCCAGGGGGCTCCAAAAAAACCACGTCCTCCGGGCATGGTTTCCTTGCTTCCGTTTCAAATACTAGGGCTCGTAGGTCTTGACGCCCACTGCTGAATAAGTGCCCTGGGGCAAATCAATGAAGGTCCGCCTGTCTCTAGGAGCATTGAATTGAGACCACGCGCCCCCGATCAATACCAAACTGCGGGTAAGAGCAGAAAGGACCGGAGTGTTTGGGCCGTGTTAAGCTTTGTGCTAAACGTACTCAGCTGGTCCAGACCCCACCATAGGAGGGGTTCTAAAGCGATTTATGAACATAACTGTTTTGGTGTTTATACCCTTATGGTAAGTCGTTTCGGAACCAACGTTTTCCTGGTTGAGGCCTATTTTTGCAGGTCCTCCCAGAGGAGGACTTCTGTAGCCGCGTTCTTCAGAATTGCACCGCTTTTAAGTTTTAAAGGTTTCATTAAACATTTGGGGAGCAAAAGTCTGCTTCAATGGATACCCTAATAGACTAATTAATTTTGTATCCACCGTAACCATTTACGATCACCTCTTATGAAGTTTTTATCCGTTACCGTTTCGGCAACGGCATCCCGCTTGTAGGGATGGATAACGTTGACACCGCGGAGGCCCTCGTCGCGACATCGCTCCAACTCCCTAGCAATGGGCACGGGTGCGGTAAGGCCGACTATATCCATAGGCTGGTAGGTTACGTTCAGGCCGCGTAGTTACCCCACCGACTCATGCGGGTTCTTTGCCCGGCTGCGATCGTGATGTTGCCCAGTAAGCCTAATTTTATCGCGTGTGGATTTGTAGCTCCTAGAAACCAAACAAGCGTGGCAGGCCGATGACGGACGCCGGAAAAAAAGTAATAACGATCAACGCAACAAGCTCCACGAAAAACAATGGGATGATCTGACGGACCAGAGCTGCCAGGCCCACATTGGCGACGGAATCCGCCACGAAGAGACACAGGCCCATTGGTGGGGTGATCAGTCCTATCATCAGATTGAAGACGACCAGAATACCGAAATGGGTGGGGTCAACCCCCATGCTAACGGCTATGGGATGTAATATGGGCACTAAAACCAGCATCGCGGCGATCCCTTCTAAACAAAGCCCGGCAAAAAGGAATAAGGTCATCGAGGAAAT
>CP070673.1:2620940-2632403 GCA_020351915.1 Deltaproteobacteria bacterium | reverse complement strand
GAATCATTGTTAAGGCGGGAAATGTCTTCATTGGAAAAGGAAAGATTGATAACAGAAGCATCCTTATCATCCCCATAATGAAAAAAGGGCCGAATATTGACCATCTCCTGCTTCTTAATGTTAGCTTTAAGAGAGAAATAGGCCTATCAAAAAAGGTAAAGGCCTTGGGGGATAAATTTACTCACATTAAAAATATTGTTGAAGAGACAGACCTTCCTTGGGATGATAATTATCTCAACTTGCTGGATGTTGAGGAGCTTTTTGGTAATTCTGCAGAAAAGATAGCCGAATTTATCATATCCTCCTCTGTCTCATAAAAAAGATACTCAAGCATCTTGGTTTGTGGGATTTGAAGGCCAGACCACCACACCCAACAGGGCCAATGGCAACGTAGGATGTACCATCTCCATCTTCTACGGAGACGGCTGCTTTTCGACTTATCACCACGATTTAGGTAAGGTTGTTGACCATGCCTGCCTTAACAACAAGACGCACATAGAGCAGAACAGACCTCTCGACCTCGCCAGCATCCACTATCTCCCCTGCCCCACCGATCCAGACCTCTTTCGGCCTGTGAAGGTTGAGAAGAGCTATGATCTGTTGTTTATCGGCAATAATAACAGTCAAAGCCGGTTTGCACTTCTATATAAGATCCACCAGCGATTTGAGCATTCTGTGGCCGGGCCGGACTGGGAAGGTACGGGTCTCAATTCATTGACCGAGGCGTATGGCTCTGATTTCTTCAGTCGGCTTGTTGGCCAAGCCAGGATTCTGTTAGGGCTCATGAGTGACGAATGGGGCAAGCTGGAGGCCTGCTTTTCGAACCGCGCGGTGAACACCCTGGCTTGCGGAGGTTTCCTCATCCAGAGATATACACCGGGTTTGGAGGCACTATTTAGGAATCATGAGCACTTGGTTTGGTATAGCACAGAGGAGGAGCTCTTTTCTTTGATTGGGTACTGCTTGGATAAGCCGACTGAGCGCGAACGAATAGGCAATCAAGGGCGGGATTTGGTGATCTCCGGTTTCACGTATGACAGGGCAGTGGCCAGAATCTTAGAAGATCTCGGTAGAATCAGCAAAAAACATAGAAAGATAACCTCCTTCCATCTTCCCCCAGGCCGATAATCGACTGTAAAAATGTCAACCGAGGATTACTGGCCATAATGTCCAAAGCCGTGTGAAGAGGATGACAGCCTCACCTTTTTAATGTTCGACCTTAATAACTACGAGCGTGATATCGTCTTCTTGTGCAAGGGAGGAACGGAAACTTTCTACGGCATCGATCACGGCGCCTATGATTTCCGTAGCCGGTTCCTTTGCATGCGTACGTATAATTTCCCGCAGATTTTCTTTTCCGAAGATCACGCCTTGTGGATTGCGTGTTTCCCAGATACCATCCGTACCGATGAAAATAATATGTCCTGGCATTATTTCCTGCTTTAATTCTATATACCCGGAGTCTTTAAAGATCCCAAGCGGTAAACCTTCTCCTCCCAGCTCATCAAAGGAATCAGCACTGGGATTGTAAATAATACCCGGATCATGGCCTGCGCGTACCCATCGGATGATTTTTTCCCTTGTGTCGATTTGGCTATAGAACAAGGTCATGAATCTACCCGATTCCTCAACATCCCGCGTCAGCTCTTGATTAACATCTGAAACGATTTCTGCAATGCTTCCCGGCATGGAGGAACGCTGCCTGAGAAAAGCCCGCACCGTTGTCATGAGCAGGGCTGATTCAATGCCGTGGCCTGAGACGTCACCAACCACAATACCAATTTTATCCTCCTCGCGCTCACCGCTGTACAGATAATCGTAGTAATCACCTCCTGTTTCATCACAGTAGATGCTTTTTCCCACAATATCTAATCCCTCGACTTTAGGGTCGGTTCTTGGCAGAAGGCTCTGCTCGACTTCCCTGGCAAGGGCTAAGGATTGACTCATTCTGTAGTGCTCCTTGAGCTGGGGTCCCAGGGTGTTAAACACCTGTCCCATGTCTCCCAACTCATCGCGAGACCGGATTTCAGTGCGAACCTCGAAGTCGCCTTTCGCAAGGCGCCGAGCTCCTTCTACCAAAGCTTCTATTGGTTTTGTAACTGTCCTCGAGAAGGTAAAGGCAAGAACAACCACCAGGATTATGGCTCCGAGCAAAGAATAACGAGCCAAGGCAATCAGATTGCCGATGAGCCCCTGAAGTTTTTCCTCTGCCTCTTTCGCCGGTCTGGTTATCTCATCATATGGCGTTATGAGAACTAAGAAGGCCCCACTGTGGGTTGCTCCATAAGCCCACAGGCTATCCTTTTCCTTGTACGGCATTCTACGAATGTTATTTTTCTCGATTTCGAAGTCAGCAATCATGGCCCGAAATTGCTCCTTGTCCTCTGATGTCAACCACTCCTTGCTGACGTGGGCTCTCCAGTGTCTGTGAACAACATCGGTGTATTCCTCGTGGGCGAAAATACGGGCCTTTCTCTGGCCGTCCTCTGGATTCGCTTCAAGATAGATCATAAAGGATCCAGTCTCAGGCGGGATATTTTTAACAAGCAGTCTCTTTTCGAGAATATTACTTATAGGTACCACAATTGCCGTTACCCCTGCTATGTCTCCGCTCGCACGCCTCACTTGTATGGTAGCGGCGATAACAACCTGCCGCGTTTCAGGATCAACATAGGGATCTGACCAGGGAGCGTTTTGCTCAAATGCCGCCGTGTACCAGGAGCGAATCCTGGGGTCTAATCTCCTGGGAATCCCGTTGTGTCCAGGATAGGCACCGTGGAGACCGTTTTTCAGGCTTGTGTAGTGCCAAAAACTGAGACCCGTGAGTCGTCTGGAGATTTCCTGATATATTGGGGTCACAGCAGAAACACGGTTAATATCTGCATCTACATCTTCACGCTTTACGCCAGGAGCGAGTTTGAAAACCTGGTTTGAATAGGAAATTCTCAAAGCTTCTATCGAACCGTCGGGTCGAGACCTAAAATGTACGGGTGAGAGAGTCGTATCGCCAGGCACATTGAGGCCTTCATTGAAGTCCTCAGCAAAGTAGACCCTGGATGGCTGGGTTATCTCCTGAGCAAGGAACCGTTCGACCTCCCTTGCCTGAAACATGAGAAGCGCTTCCACCTTTTCCCCTTCCGACCGGATTAGAGCAGAATAACTGTCCACTAAAAACCGGAGCCCATCTTCAGCATCAGATGTGAGATGTTCTCGAGTCTCCGAAACAAGGTTATTTGCGAGCAAGCGAACGTTGCGCACACCCAATACTCTCAAAACCACAATCGGAATAAGCGAAATTGTCAGAAGCAGAATAAGCAATTTCCAGCGATATCGCATTTTTGCCTCCTATTAAACACTACTTGAAGCAAACGAACTGGCTTCTCTGAAAATAAAATATTCTATCACATCCGTGCACAATTCAAAGCGAAATTCGTGGCTGAAATTATAGGGTTCTATATCCTTCTTTCAAAGATAAGCCAAAACCGGTAAAAAAACCTTTACGATCAAATGGATCGCTGTTACAGTTCGAAGTTAAGCGCAAAGGCCCATTTGGTTTGTGAGGGGGTCTTTCCACGTAATTTTCCGTGTGTCAAAGGAAAGTTTTTGTGCAGTAATAGTGATGTTGGATAATTTTGAAAAAACAAACATTCTTAGTCTTTATTTGTTACTAATTTGCGTTTAGCGCGGAGGATTAATTTGCTATGGGAAATATAAAAACTCCTGTGACTAAGAGATCGGTCTTTTCCTGGATATTGCCCGGAAATATCAAACTTCAGGTGCTTATTGTATTCATTATTGCGGTTACGGTTTTTGCCAGGGTCTTTCCTCTGGAAATGCAGAAGAGAATTGTCAACGAGGCTATTAGTCTGAGAAAAGTTGACTTGCTATTGCTCTACTGCGGTCTGTTTCTGGCCGCAGTTCTTCTTTCCAGTGGGCTCAAATACCTCATCAACATACTCCAGGCCTTGATTAGCGAACGGACTTTGGCAAACATAAGAAAAGAGCTGTACCATCATATACTGACACTTCCCTTGAGCTTTTTCAGAAAGACCGGACCGGGCCTGGTAGTCACATCGGTGGTAACAGAGCTTGCCTCAGCAGGGCAATTCGCGGGCATGGCCATTGCTGTTCCTGTAACCAGCGTTTTAACCCTGCTCGCTTTTGCCGGCTATTTGTTCTGGCTAAACCCGTTGTTGGCGGCCCTGTGCCTGAGTATCTATCCGGTGATTCTTTTTCTGGTGCCCATGCTGCAGAGGCGTGCCAATAGGGCAAACAGAAGGCGCGTTGATACGACCCGAGTACTATCGAACAAGGTCACAGAATCCATTAGCGGAATACACGAAGTCCATGGCAATGGTGCCTATGGGATCGAGAACAAGAGTTTCGACCATATTGTGGAGAAATTGTTGAAGATCAGGATTGTCTGGAATCTTTACAGATCCGGTGTCAAAGTGATGAATAATTTCTTCACTAATTTGAGCCCCTTTCTCGTGTTCATTCTCGGCGGCTACTTAACGATTAAGGGGAGATTGGAGCTAGGCGCACTGGTCGCATTTCTCTCCGCTCAGGAGAAGTTGTATGATCCCTGGAAAGAACTCATTGAATTTTACCAGCTTTATCAGGATGCCTCTACACGTTACAGGAAAACCATGGAATACTTCGATATCCTGCCCGAACACGCCCTCGCGCCTGAGGATCGCACGCCATATGAATTGGAAGGAAACCTTGAAGTCAAAGATCTGTCTTTTGCTACCGAAGATGGTATCCGGCTAATCGATGGCATTACCTTTTCTTTGAAACCTGGCGAACATTTGGCTCTAGTCGGTTTTTCGGGTAGCGGAAAAAGCACTCTGGCCCAATGCATCGGCCAGCTTTACAAGTATACGGGAGGTCATGTATTGATTGGCCAAAAGGAAGTTTCAGATCTCACCAAATCGGATATGGTTCACAATGTCGGTTTTGTTGCCCAAGCGCCCTTTATCTTCGATGGGAGCATTGAGGAAAACCTTCTCTATTCCTGTTCATCCCTGAGTGACGGAAACGGGGCTGGGAAAACAGATACCCTACCGAGTCGTGACGATATCATCGAGGTTCTTCAGCAGACCGGAGTCTTTGTGGATGTCCTGCGTTTTGGTCTGAACACGATTCTTGTTCACGATCAGCACAAAGACCTGGTATTAGTTATCATCCGTGTTCGTGAGAGCTTTCAGCGCGATTTCGGTGAGGCGCTTGCCGACTATGTCGAGTTTTTTGACGAAGAAAGATATCTTTACCACTCCTGCATTTCCGAGAATCTGATTTTTGGAGCCCCCAATCGCGAGTCTTTTGCAGATAAGAACTTACCCCACAATAAGTATTTTCTTGAGTTTCTTGACGAGGCTGATCTGACAAGGCCGCTTTTGAGCTTAGGAGCTGAGCTTTCGAAGCAAACAGTGGACATTCTGGGGAATCTTCCGCCAGATAAGGTCTTTTTCGAACAAAGCCCTATCAACCCGGAGGAGTTGGATGGATATAAAGAACTGGTCGAACGCCTGAAAGAGAAAAGGCTCCATCAACTTTCAGATCAAGAACGGGAAAAGCTTTTAGACCTGGCCTTGCGTTTTATTCCGGGCAAACACAAGATGGTGGGATTGCCAGGGATATTGAAAGATGTTATCCTAGAAGGACGGGCCTTGTTCAGGGAGAAGATTTCCACCGATGATCCTGAGGCGATCTCTTTCTTTCATGTGTCCGATTACATTTATTCACAAACTATCCTGAACAATATTCTATTCGGGAAAACAAAGACCGAAAAGCCGGAGGCCCAGGAAAAGATCGATCAGAAAATAATTCAGCTTCTTATCGAAGAGGATCTTCTGGAAACCATTGTAGAGATTGGCATGCAATATCAGGTAGGCAGCAAGGGGGACAGGCTCTCTGGTGGGCAACGACAGAAGCTGGCCATCGCCAGGGCTTTTCTCAAGACTCCAAAGATGCTGATAATGGACGAGGCAACCTCGGGGCTTGACAATAAATCACAGGTGCGCATACAGAATCAGCTTGACACAAGGTGGAAGGGCAAAAGCACTGTTATTGCTGTAGTGCATCGTCTGGATATCACAAAAACCTATGATAAGATTGCAGTCTTGAAGGCCGGAAAAATCATTGAAATGGGAGCTTATGACGAACTCATTGCCCGGAAAGGAGTGTTGTATGAACTTGTCGTCGGAAGACAATGAAACGTATCGGTCCAGCGAGTTCCATGAGAACCTCGAAATCTTGCGACAAATCTATTTTTTCTCGGGCCTCTCGCTCGAAAGCATCAAGGTGTTCGCCTTTATGTGCACCAGAGAAACATTCCAACAGGGAGAGTATCTCTTTCGACAGGATGATGATGACGGTCAGGCATTTTATATCCTTTCCGGAAAGGTTAGGCTTGTGCATGCGGATGAAGACGGCGAGCAGATGATTCGAGACTATGGTACAGGGGAGTTTTTGGGTGGGATGACCTTATTGGGGAGTATGCATCGCCTTTTTTCACTCAAGGCTTTAACGGACGTAACCTGTCTTATTCTGAGCCGAGACAAATTCAGCTCAACGATTAAACAATTTCCGGACCTCATGCCAAAGATCATCAAAACCGTGGTTGAGAGAATAAGCGCTTGGGAAGAGCGATTTCTTGTTTCTCGTGCGGAAAGTTGTGAGGTCTGTGTGCAGAAAGTCGGTTTTAGTCTTATATGAATTAGGGGTTTCGAGTCAGAGAAAAGACTAGAATCGTCTCTGTATACGAATAATGTGGGAACTCTGAATCCCTAACCGGTATCATTAATAGTGAGAAGGGTTGGCAGCTATGAATGGGGGCAAGATTTCATTTGAGTTCAGGAGCAACCTATCCGAATTGGATAAGCTGCACCGAAACCTGCAAGAGTTAAGAAAGTCTCTTGGAATGTCGAAGAAAGCTATTTTTCAAATCAACCTTGCCATCGAGGAAGTTTTATCTAACATTATTTCGTACGGTTATACTGATAAAGCCGAACATTGGATCAAGATCACCATTTGGGATCAAAATAGAACGTTGAACATACGCATCGAGGATGATGGGATTCCCTTTAATCCTGTTGAGGCCAAAGTGCCCGATCTTGAATGCTCCCTTGAGGAGCGCCAGATAGGTGGTCTCGGCTGCCACATCATGAAAAGTCTTATGGATGACATCGTTTATAAAAGGCTTGGCAACAAAAACGTTTTAACCATGAAGAAAACCATAGAAGACACATAGCCATCGTTAACAGTGGGCTCGAATTAGATCCTCATTCCAAAAAGTTTCTGATTGCTTTTTTAGTAAATCTAAATTATGTATGAACTAGTGTGCACGTGTTGGGAGGAGAGGAAATGGAGATTATTGAGAAAAGGCAAAATGATATTTCCATTTTCAAGCTCAATGGTCGCCTTGATTCGAATACTTCACCACGATTCGAGGAAAAGATCCTTGAGGCTATTAAAAATGGATCAAACAAGATGATAATAGATTTTGAGGCTCTTGATTATATATCGAGTGCGGGTTTGAGAGTTATCAACAAGACAACCAAGCAACTCAAACATAATGAAGGCATGCTCATACTTTGTTCCATGCAGGATTATATAAAAGAAGTGTTCGCAATAGCTGGATTTGATTCCTTTCTACCCATAGCCTCCACTTGTGATGAAGCTCTCATGAAATTTTAACATACAATTCCATCGATAAGATTCCTGGCAATGATGCAAAAACCAGGTCCTTACTTGAGGCCTATGAGGCCACGTTTTCCCAGTATCCGCAGAAAACGAGTTACCCCTACCTCGGCTTCCCTGGTGTGCAACTGATACTTTCTGGCAAACCTCTTGATAATCTGGCGTGCCGAACGCCTCCCATCCATAAGATCCCAGACCGTAGTCCCCAGTTCATCGAGATGGAGTTTTTTTGACTGGACCCTGTTGCCCTCCCCCCCAAAGCGTCGGACCAGGTCGGCCACCCAGGGCCGAATCCTTATTGGATAGGTTAAAAGCACCTCACCGGTCTCCAGGCGTTCCTCTTTGATTTCAGTATTCTTTATGGGTGTGCATTTAAGGGCTTCCGCACGGGTTAGCTGTACCGTCCTGTTCTTTCCTTTAAACACTCTCATAACTGGCGCAAATCCTGTCAAGAAAACTGGGATCGAGCGGTCTTTTCCCTTCTATTTCGACCCCGAATATGCAGTTTCCTTCCTCTAAGTGCCATAGTCGAAACCACTGGAAAGAGGGCTTTGCCTTTATCCGATTCCACCAGTAAGCCCATATGGTCGGGGGAGGTGCAAGACTCCATTCCACGGCTTTGCTACTGGCCGTGATCACAGGATAGGGCTCTGCCCAGGGATGATGGAGCATCGTTCCAGCAAGTTCGCTAAGGTCCTGGTTAGAAAGAAGAAACGAGGCCGGCCCCCACCGGTGCAGAGTGACTTTATGTTCTTTGGACTTAAATGCCAACTCAAATCTCCCAGCCTCAAATCGGTGCCGCACCAGGTGGAGCGTATCCGGAGTTGTTGCCCGGATGCCAAAAACAGACCAGACGATCTGGGTGTCCTCACGGTGATCCTGGAAAGACCTCAAAAGGCGCTGAGAAACCTCCTTTGTTTTGGAAGAGTCCCTCTGATAGAACTGGATCAGTGTGGCATTCTGGCATGCGGGGCAATAAAGGATCACTCCCTTGCCGCAGATTTTCTTTCCTTGCCAAGAAAAACCGGTAGCTTTGTATTTACCAAGGGCCTCTTCCCATTCGGCCGAAAGGGGACTTTCACTGACAGCCTTTCCAAGCTTTTTATTGTGCAAGGCGGCAAGACGCCTCAGGTGGGCCTGGTGGGAAAAGGCCCCCTTGACCTGCGCCCACTTAAACTCCAGGACAGGACGGGACTCTTCTTCGAGCATCAGGTAGTGTTTACCTATGGTTCCCACCTGCCAATCAGCAGGGGCCATGAAGCGGATTCCGTTCCAGGCAATTTCCATCCAGGGGGTCTGACCGTAATCCATCACTAAACCTTTAGCCAGAAAGACTAACGAGGGACGAATCGATCCCAGTCGACCTTGCCCCTGGCCTTTGCTTCTTGTTTTCCGGGTCTTTTCCGGGTTTCGAGATGCCTCTTTTCAAAACAGAGGTGTTCTTCTTCCATAAAGTTTGATATGGTGAGTTTAACGGAATTTCCCATTTTCTCTTCCACATCCTTGGTGTTGTGCTGCAGGGTCAGGCTGATTTTGTTGTTTTCGCTGTCGGTAAGGGACCATTTCCAGGCAATAACTATTTTAAAAGGATCTCCCCGCCACTCTGTGGGTTCGCCGAACCGCTCCTTAAATCGTTCAAGAAGCGCCTCGTAGAACTTCTTTGTTGAATCGGCATACTTGAGCTTGATCCGCACGATCCGACCAGGAACTTCGCAGGTTCCATAACAGATGAGACCGCTTTTGAACCCCTCCATCTCTTTGATCTCCACCTCCTTAAGGTACTCCATGTGACGGATGGGCAGGGAGGTCTCCATCCTTACCATTTCCTTGTAGTCGGCGATGTCTTTACCTAACACAAATCCGCCCACCTGGTGTGGGACCTGGGCCAGGCATATGTCGCCTATGAAGAAACAGGCTCCAATCATCCATAAGAGTATGTTTTTTTTCACAATGGCTCCTTCCTAGGTAACAGGCAATGAATATAGTTGATTAATGACAGAAATGAAGATAAGGAGCACTACCCTGCTTTTGATCACTGTATTTTTTAAAAATCTCAATTCGAATATCTATATCCAAAGCAAATTCGATCTGCCGCAAGGAGGACAAAACACCAAGACTTCATTCTGTTTGCTGCTGTTTGGTTATTGGTTTCACTATTAACGATAAAAAAATTTCCTGATAAATTCAATAATTTTCATACGTTTCTGTTGTATGAAATATGTGCTTGGGCCATTTGTATTTGTTTTGTGCTTCATGTTTCGGGTTTCGAAATTATCATCATCAATATGCCAAGCGGCCTAGCGACTTTAGGATGAGGGTGAATCCCATGGCAAACATCCCGGTGAGGCCCATGCCGCAGGAAAAGCCGGCCAACAAGACGGGAGCGTACTGACGCCACATGGTTCGGTACCGCTTCAAAAAAAGGAAGCGGCCCAGCAAAGCCCCTATCACTTCAAGGATAAGTCCGTGAGGGGTGGTCTGCCCCAGCCCCCGGACCACACCATATATCAAAAGCACGGGGAGGCCCAGCAAGGTCAACAGGGCATAGATGACAACGCCGAAACCCAGGCCTGACAAGACATAACTCCCCTTAAGGGCTTGAAAGAAGAGGGAGTTGCCCTCCAGGGTGGAGGTCTGCATCAACAGCATGTTTAAGGCCTGGAGATGCCACAGCTCTTGCGCATAGGGATAACTGCTGGAGGGAATGGGGGCCAGTCGCCAGATGAACTGTGAGAAGAGGAGGCTGGCTACCATTACCACCGGAAAGACCACGATTTCGGCCTTAATGATCCCACGGATGCTGGTGCCGGTAAGCTCAATCTGACGGAAACTAACGGTGGCTTCACCATAATTGTGGATTGGGATGGGGGCATACCATATCTCGATGCCCTGATAGCCAAAAAACTTTGCTCCTGCGATGAAGCTCGCTTCCCGCACAAGGGGAAGACTTACAAACTGTCCGGCAATCCCTTCCATCCGTGCAGTGATATAAGATATGACGGGCGTATAAACAAAACCGTACGCGAGAAAGAAGATCCAAGGAAAATTGGGGACAAGCCAGACACAGAGGGCAACATAGGCAAGCGTTGAAGAGACATAGATTCCGATGGATATCCAGAAATTGAAATCACCTCGGCCAGGCGGTGGGCGAAACAAGTCCTTAAAGCTCCCCCGCTGCCCGGACTTGTTATTTCCAAAGGACCGCACCACATGCCAGATCCCCACAAAGGCAATGGCAAGTCCCAGACCGATGCCGAAGCTCATATAGAAGTCAAAATTATTGGCAAAGACCGTGTCTACGGTCCCCATTCCCTGGTGCCAACGGTTAAGGATGCCTTGGTGGTAGAGAATCGGGTTTGCCACTACCGTAATCAAGAGCCCTGCTGCACCTCCGATCACTGCCCAGAAAGGAAGAACCATTCCAACAAATAAGAGTCCCAGATCCAGTTGAATCCCGGTGGCCACCGCCGGTAGAACTCCCTCCGTATGGCGCGTCAGTTCGACCCAAGGGATCGGAATCAACCGGATGGGTTGGGTGAAGATAAGGCCTGATACGGTGGGCAGAAGAACATAGATCGCACCAAATGCGAGTCCAATAATACCGCCTATGGAAAAAACACGCCATTTCCAACTTTTCTGCTTATCTTCCGTGGACTCGGCCAGGGCCATAGTTCCGAGAGCTGCTACTGGGGCCATGGGAAAGGGGAGTTTCTCAACGTCAGAGGTGATCCGGTACAGGGCATACCCCAATCCAAACTG
>CP070673.1:2618083-2620840 GCA_020351915.1 Deltaproteobacteria bacterium | reverse complement strand
TTCCAAAAGCGCGGTCAAGGAAATCCATGTCTGCTCCCAGGGGTATCCTCGACTGATCAATATACTGGCAGATAACGCCCTGCTGCTCGGTTATTCAAGGGGGACAAAACCAATCACACCCCACATGGTCGAGGAATGTCATGAGGATATGAGGTTGGACGACGTCGTTCCTAGCAGAGCCCTAGAGGTGCCCGAAACCGTTCGGGTAAGAAAGACGCGGCAGTTCTACTTCGCGCGTTACTGGAAGTGGGCCGCGGTTGCGGGAGCTTTGATGCTTATTTTCGCCGGAGGCCTGAGCCAAAAAGGACGAAATCTCATAGGGGAGCTCGCTGGGGTTAAACCAGTTGGCCATCAGCTCTCCTCTGATGGAAGTGTTGAGGAGCAACTGAAAGGCAGAAGAAAGGAAAGTCCGGTAGCAGCGGGCCTAGCCAACAAGAAGGAAACGAAAGAGGAATTTCCCGCCAGCGCTAGAACAGGAGAACAAAGGCACCAACCCACCGGAAGCCTGAAGGAAAAGGAACCAACGGAGAGGGAGGATCTTCTTAAGGACGAAGACAGAGGATCCCTGAGGACGGTTTCCGTTACGGAGGGAGTAATCTGTCGCGATGTCTTATACAGGAGGCCTTTAGTTGTTGGAAGAAGCTTCAAGCCCTCCGTGTATAAACTCTACTGCTTTACCAAGATTGCCAGCACTCAGAGCTCTACCGAAATCAGCCACGTCTGGTATTTCGGCGACACCGAGAAGGCCAGGGTGAAGCTATCCGTAAAATCCTCCGATTGGCGGACCTATAGCTCCAAGGAAATTCAAACCCATGAGATTGGTGACTGGCACGTTGATGTGCTCGGCCCCGAGGGTGAGCTGTTGCGGACGCTACGATTTGAAATCACCCCGTGAAAACTATCAAGGCTTTTCAAAACTACCTTCCTTTTAGGTTCTATGACTAAGAGGAGATTCGGAGATTATTTTGAGTTAGGATTCCAGATACTCAATAAAGCACTAGGCTTTTCATCAGATGGATCCCCCAGATATCGGGGCAATTTCCATAGCTGAAAGGTTTGGACTTGCCAAAAACCTGCAATTCTTTAGAGATGTCGATTACGTTTTGTAGAACGCAACCGCCTTCTCCTTTCTTGAAGAAACAGAGGCCTGGCATCATCAATCCGTATATGATTGAAACACCTGGGCAAGAAGAGACTTGTTGAATAGTGACGAGGGGGACGTCCGCAAATAAGTAAACAACGAATCGATGACGGTCATGTATCGGGTCAGGCATGACTAATTGACTATTGCCTGGAACCGTCGGGGTCGCTTGCCTCTGTAAGCAACGGGGTCAGACTCTCCACAAGAACGGCGGACAGACATAACTAGATAAGTATTTTAGGCTTCCCATTTCGGTGATGAGAATTTGCAACTTAAATCTTTATCCTTGCCACAATCACCTTCCCTGTGAGCGGTCATGGATTGTGGAAACAACGTTCAAGCTATTTTCGTCACAGGTGACGTGAAGCAAGATTCAGAAACCCCAATCCCTTAATCTCTCGACCATCCTTTCTCGGTGGGTGCCTGGCCAGTAATAGCGCCTACAAACGGGACAAAATTGAATTCTTTCAGGGTACCTGAAGAAAACATAGTCTGGCACATGCGCCTGAGCTCCCTCTCGATCAACCTTTGAAAGCGGTGAGTTGCAAATGCTACACCTGGTAAACCATTTTTCTTGATCCCGGGATAGCCTGAGATTGCTGCCAAGCACCGTGAGTTGATCCTTAACCAGATCCTTATCGATAAAGATAGCATGAGGATATTCTGTGGCCCTTACAGTACTTCTTGTCAGGAGAACCCTTCCCTCCGCAACCAGCTCAGATAATCTTTGCTCCGAATAATTTTTCTGGTAGATGGTATCATACCCCATAATCCTCAAGTACCGTGCTAGCTTCCCGAGCATGCTATCGACCACAAACAACATTTGCTTTGTTGGGTTCATTGGGTTTGTTGTGTGTTTTTCAGCCCACTCTAGACTTACAGGACTCGCTCACGCCGACGCATCGCTTTTTTCACTCGTTCAGCTCAATAACTTCAAAACCCGATGGAGGGTTCAGGGAGAAAATCTCTTCCGGGATTGGTTTGTTACGAGTTAGATTCCGGTATCGTATCTGCACTGATTGATTTGTATCTTTCCGTGCTATCTCAATTTTCAACGGCCTCGGTCCGCAATCATCTTGCTTGAAATCCGATAACATTATGGTAATTCCTTCATATGGAAAGGAGACCGATCGCGGCAAAAGGGAACGAGGAAAAAAGGAGATAATTTGTGTAACCTCTCCATCCCCGTCGTAGAGAATGACCTCATACGGCTTTGAACTGGCTGCCTTCGAATGAGCCAGTACCGGCACATTACCAGACAGTATTTGCCAGATTGAATCCAGATCAAGCCTGAGTAAAAAAAACAGATCCATGGGCAGCCGGTTTGATTGGCCTTTGAAAAACTTATGGTCAACAAGGGACAGCACCGACGTATTGTGTCCATCTAAGACGATAAAAAAGAGAGGCCTTCCCCAGGGGTGAGAGATCTCAAGCCTGACCTTAAATGGTCTTCCACCAGCAGCAAGCAGATTCAACTCCGATTCTTCTTCCCTGTCTCTGTACCGCAGTCTCCCAGCTCCATGAAAGCTGGATACCCTTCTTCCCTCTGCTCTGAGGTTAGAAATAAGCTGAGCGGTCTCTGTTTGAGTAAAAGGTGCATAGGGCGGAGAAGGCAC
>CP070673.1:2605454-2617983 GCA_020351915.1 Deltaproteobacteria bacterium | reverse complement strand
ATGGCTATCACCAGGATTCCGTTCAATTTGGCAAATTGGGTGAGTGCGCTTCCCCTGCCCAGCTATGCCATAATGGGGGTTATCGTAATCATATATCTGTTTGGCGGATGCTTTATGGATGCCCTGGCCATGATCATGCTCACCATTCCGATATTTTATCCTGTAGCGACAGCCCTGGGCTTTCACCCCATATGGTTTGGTGTGGCCATTGTTCTAGTAACCGAGATGGGCGTAATCACACCACCCGTAGGGGTAAACGTGTATGTGGTTCATGGCATTGCCAAGGATATTCCCCTTGAAACCATCTTCAAGGGGGTTGCACCGTTTGTCCTCGCCCTTTTGGCATGTGTGGCAATCCTGTTGGTTTTCCCTCAGATAGTCCTTTTTCTGCCCGGCCTCATGATGTAGGAATAGCATCAGATTTCCGTAAAGCACCTAACACGAAATCCAAGATCTTGAGCTAAGAAAGTAGTCTCGCATTTGCCTAATGCTCCGGTGCTCGGCTGAGATAGCTGGCCCTCAAAGCCGAGCCGCCTGTAGCACTTGAGAGGCAGGTTGTGGTGGAGGGAGGGTTTTGAGAAAAGCAAAAGGGGCACCACCGAATCGGCGGTGCCCCTTTTGCTATGCGACTATAAGCTTATTAATGTTTCGCAATCAACTCTCTGAGGAGTTCAACGGCTTTTCTTCCAGGAAGACCGCGCTTTTCCATCTTTAGTTGATAGTCAATGATGATCGGGCTAATGGACTGAACCCAGAGTTTCTCTTGGGCCGGTGAGAGCGCGTGGATCTTTTTGCCAAGCTCTATCGTGAATTTCAAACCCTCCCTGTCAATAGAGTCCCAAACGTCTCCATGCCTGTCGACCCACTCCTCGCCAACCTCATCAAAGATCCTTTGAATATCGGGGGGAAGGGATTCATATTTTTTCTTGTTCATAACCACAAACATTGCTGTGGTGTAGCCAAGGGCCTTGGTCTCGATAACATAATCGATAACTTCACCCTGCTTCCATCCCTTGAGAACTTCGATTGGAGCGAAGCTACCTTCAACAACCCCTTTTTGGAGCGCCTCATAGGCCTGATTTTGGGGCATGGCTACCGGCGCGGCTCCCAAATATTTGGCCATCTTAGCGGCGAGACCAGTACATCTAATTTTCATGCCCTTAATCTCGTCGAGAGAATTTACGTCCTTCCTGGAAAGAAGAGCTGCAGGTCCATGGGCATGAATAGTGAGTACCTTCACATCTCGGAGTTCCTTTGGCCTCATCCTTTTGTAAAACTCATATGCTACCGAGGAAGCAACCTTGCCGCTTTTATAGCCCAAGGGAAGGTCTACTGCCTCCATGAGGGGAAACCTGCCTCGCGTATACGCAAAGCATGACTGGCCGATGTCGGAGATTCCCTTCACCACTCCGTCATAGCAGACCCTTGGTTTGGTTAACGTCCCTCCGGGAAAGTAGGAAACCTTGACGCGGCCATTGGTCCTCTTTTCGATCTCTTTTGCCATCTCATCGCCTTGAATTCCGTGGCCATGGGTGGGTGGGAAAAAGTTACTATAGGTAAGATTAATGGTTTGTGCCTCAATAGATGGCACAAAAGCAAATGTTAGAGAGAATAAAAAGCAAAAAGCAAATAATATGGTAAGCAAACCGTTCTTCTTCATGATTCCCCTCCTTTATGATTTATTGGAATCGATTGATACATAAATGATTACTGTAAACTTCCTTAAGCCACCTCCTTTCCAGATAGTCATAATATAGCTATAATATAATCAGAAGATACATTGCAATAACCATATTGGCAGGCCTTTGTCAATCAAAAAGCTTTCCCTTTCTCGTAGCCGGCTTCAAAAACTTTGAGGTTTATATCCTTGAGTCTGTTTGGACTGATCTTATCAATGGTCTGTCTGAGTTCTGTATGGCTCACAGGTCCCTCATTGAAGGCGGAAAAAAAACCCAGCAATGCCAGGTTTGAAGACCGTGGGGCCCCCAGTTCCAAGGCTATTGGTCCTGCGGGTACGGCCCGATAGATGATCCCCCTCTTGTCCAAAAATGCCTTCACCTCTTGTCTCGGAAAATGACGTGAATTCGTGTTGACAAACATTTTTCCTTTTTTGGCCAAGAAGGGAATATTTCGGTAGCCCTCATTCTCCTCGAGGGCCAGAAAAAAATGTGCGGTACCAGTCTGCACCAAGGAACCTTGAACCTCTCCCAGTCTGAGGTGAGAAATCACTGAACCGCCCCGCTGAGCCATGCCATGGGTCTCTGCCCCCAAGACATTGAAGCCTTTATCTAGAGCAGCTTGGGCCAGCACTCTGGTCATGAACAAGATTCCCTGTCCACCAAGTCCGCATAGTACTATATTGATAGCCTCCATTTATCGCCCAAATAATTATTACGGAATCAAAGCACACTCTCTCAAGCTCAAATGGCAAAATCAAATCCCGACGTGTCGGGACAAATCAAATCCCAATGACAAATGTCATAAAGCTTTTGATCATTTGAGCTTTGACATTTGTCATTGGTAGATAAATTGGGCCAAAAAGAGAATCTCTCCGTCAAGATGATGTGCTACATAAGATCTTACGTTTCATCACGCCTCTACAATTGCTCCCTTTGGGCAGATCTGAATACACAGACCGCAATCCACGCATATTTCTCTGTTGATATTGGTACGCCTGAGTTCGGGATCATGAAAGAGGGCAGGGCATTCAAAACGCTCAAGACAAAAATTGCATTCCGTGCAATCGTCCGTAATCGTCACCGTTTTCTTTTCTGCGATGGCTTCTTCCGGATAAGCGATAACGCAGGGGTGGCGGGCGATGATTACGGCGACTCCCCCTTTAGGGTCGCTCACAAAGGCGGTTGCTTTCTTTATCACGCTGGTTATTCTTTTGATATCGTAAGGATCAACTACCTCGATGAATTCCACGCCACAACCAGCTACAGCCCTTTCCAGGGTTACGGCCTTTCCCTCACTACCATCTGCCCGAATTCCCAGAGCAGGTGTGGGCTGCATCCCGGTCATTGCCGTTGTCAGGTTGTCAAGTATTACAAGAATGAATCGGGCATCGTTGTAGACAGCGTTCAATAGCCCGGCGGTTCCTGAATGGAAAAAGGTTGAATCGCCAATGGTAGCCACAATAGGCTGCTGTATCTCGTCTTGGGCAAAGGAGTGGTAAAACCCTGCTGCCATGGTTATGGCTGCCCCCATATCCAGACAGGTATCTACTGCTCCCAGATTAAGACCTAAGGTATAACAGCCGATGTCGGAGGTAAATATGGCCTTTGGCCTTGCCTTTCTGATAGCAAAAAAGGATGCTCTGTGAGGGCATCCAGGGCAGAGGGTCGGCCTTCTCACTGGCAGTTCAAGAGTCTCCACCAGTTCCTTTGCCTCGTCGTCTGTCTTCTTGCTCAATTGCTCTAGCTTTAGCTCACCTAAGGTCTTGTTTACCAGGTCATATATCACGTAGGGCACCAGTTCTCCCTCCGGGGGTACATGTCCTGAAAGGCGACCGAGGACCTTTTCTTTGTTCCGGAGCATGTATTCAATCACGGTGTCTGTCTCCTCAATGACCAGTACCCTGTCACATGCTGTTGTGAACTCAGCGGCCAAACCTTCAGGAAATGGGTATGGTGCAGAGATCTTGAGTACAGGGATGTCGGTGCGGCTTTCCTCTGATATAATATCTTGAATGACCGCATACGGGACACCTCCAGCAACGATTCCGAGAGGATAGCTCTTTCCGGGCTCGAGATTGTGAAAGTTAAATTTGGAGAGTTTCTCAAAACGGTCCCCGATTTCCTTCAGTTTTTTATTCAAATCTCTATGGAGTACCAGGCGGAACCGGGGAGTGGCTGCCCACCTCAGGGGATTCTTTTCAAAGGAGGCCTTCAGATTGTTCTGCTTGATTGAACCAAATGAGATATTTTGTCGTGCATGGCATACCCGAATAGCAGGTCTCAGGATCACTGGAATCCTGAACTCCTCTGATATATCCATGGCGAGCCCAACCATCTCTCGTGCCTCCTGGGGATTGGACGGATCCAGAACAGGGACCTTAGCAAGACGGGCCATAAAACGGGTGTCCTGTTCCGTTTGTGACGAATGGGGACCGGGATCATCACAAGCGATGATAACAAGCCCTCCTACCGTACCCAGATATGCTGCGCTCATTAAGGAATCTGCCGCCACATTCAACCCTACCTGTTTCATGCAACAAGCAGCCCTTTTACCGGTAATAGAAGCCGAAAAGGCAGTGTCCAGGGCTACTTTTTCATTGGTTGACCATTCCACATAGGTATTGAGTCCTTCTGATCTCACAAAGCGAACAACTTCAGGAAGTATCTCTGAACTGGGCGTGCCAGGATAGGATGCAACCACCTGGCAACCGGACTCAACCAAACCAAGGGCAATCGCCCCATTTCCAAGTAAGATCTCTTGTCTATTCATCTTCCTGATTTACCTTTTTTGCCTTTTCGATCAGATCTACGAGGCTCTCGATCTTCGACTTTGGGGGGACAAATATTCGATCCAGCTCTTCCTTGGAATAATGGTCTTGCAGAAAGGTATTGATATCCATCTGGGTCTGCCAGCAACCGGCTATCCATCTGCAGGGAAGCAAGTTATTCTCGAAACGGCAGAACCTAAAATTGACCTCACCGCCCACCCTGGGGCATCGAATCGTTTTGTCGTCGTGCAGTTCGATCAATATCTTCACCCTCCATAGTAAAAGGGGCGCACTTACAGGACCCAAGGGATGGAACCTGCGAGTGCGCCGCCAAGCCTACCAGGTTTCCTGAGAAGTATGGGTCAAATCCCAGTAGGTATTGTCCCATGCCGCTCCAGGTTTAGGGAATCTTGGGCAGTTCAGCCTGTGCCTTCTTTACCTCTTCCTCAGGATAGGCATAATCCACGAGTTTACCCGACAGGTAGGCATCGTAGGCAGCCAGATCAAAGTGCCCATGCCCGCTGTGAGCTATCAGGATTGTTTTAGCTTCACCAGATTCTTTACACTTAAGGGCCTCATCGATAGCTACCTTAAGGTCGTGGCATGGCTCGGGACCGGTGATAATGCCCTCAGTGCGGGCGAACTTAACCCCGGCCTCAAAGGTGGCAGTCTGGTGCGCGGCTACAGCCTCAACCTGACCTAGTTGACGAAGGTGGCATATGATTGGTGCCATCCCATGATAGCGCAGGCCTCCGGCATGAACCGGGGGTGGGATAAACCCGTGGCCCAGGGTATGCATCTTGACTATGGGTGCCGTCGCAGCCGAATCACCATAGTCATAGGCATATAGTCCTCTGGTCACGCTAGGACAGCTTTCGGGCTCGACGCAGATAACACGCATGTCTGGTTTTTCTCCACTTATCTTATCCCTGATCCATGGCAGGAATTGCCCGGCGAAGTTTGAGCCACCGCCAATGCAACCGACAATAATATCTGGGTAGGCATCTGCCATCTCCATCTGTTTCCTGCACTCTTCCCCAACAATGGTCTGATGAAGCAGGACATGGTTGAGCACACTTCCCAGAGAATAGTGGGTATCATCACGAGTCACGCAATCCTCCACTGCCTCACTTATAGCCAGCCCCAGGCTGCCGGGGCAATCAGGCCATTTTTCCAGCATGTCTCGTCCTGCCTTGGTATCCGGGCTGGGGCTGGGGACACACTTTGCTCCCCAGGTCTCCATTAAGATGCGCCGGTAGGGTTTTTGGTCATAGCTAATCCTGACCATATAGACCTTTAATTCAATGCCGAAGAACGCACAGCCCATAGCAAGAGCACTCCCCCACTGGCCAGCGCCTGTCTCAGTGGTCATACGCTTGATGCCTTCTTGCTTATTGTAGTATGCCTGAGCTACAGCGGTATTGGGCTTGTGGCTCCCCGCCTGGCTTGTCCCTTCATATTTATAAAAAATCTTCGCTGGCGTGTCCAAGGCCTTTTCCAGTCGGCGCGCCCGATGCAGCACTGTCGGTCTCCAGGTGCGGTAGACTTCTTGGACCTCCTCGGGGATTTCAATCCAGCGTTCGGTACTCACCTCCTGCATAATAAGCTCCATGGGAAATAGGGGAGTCAGGTCAGGTGGGGTTAACGGCTTTTTCGTTCCTGGGTGCAACGGTGGTGGCAGCGGCTCTGGCAAATCAGCCTGGATGTTATACCAGTGAGTTGGCATGTCCTTTTGTTCAAGAAAATACATTGTTCTTTCCATCTTGTTTCCCCCTTTCTTTTTTGTTATAGCACCTCGGCCCGTCGCCCCCCATCTCACGGGCTGGACCATCCTATTATGTATGCTTGATGAATTCTGCCATGTTCAATAGACGGATTCTCTCCAGCCAAATCCCTGTTCGGTAGATCTCATTGGAAAAAGGCAGCCCAATCTCAAACAGGGAAAGGTAAGCCGATCTCAGGACAGAGCGATGGCACAACGAGAATCGGCGTGTCCGCCATGATGTTACACCAATGACGCGACAGTTCTGGTTCCGGCAATCTAAGCTTTTTTGCTTTCATAGACCCCCCTGGTTTAGGTTTACGATCATAAGTATCTTGTTTTATTGGTCTTCGCCAAAATACCCTGCCTGCTGCTGGGAGCTTCATCAATAAAAAGAGCCGTGACCTTTGCGGGGTCACGGCTCAGGAAAACCTAAAACTGATGGAGACGCGCTACCCCGTCTTCAGGCGCTGGCACCACCACCAATTTTTGTCTGCATGAATACTTTTCATTAATCTCCTTTTACAACAAGTCCCTACACTCTATACTTTCGAACTGGATTGTCAAGTAAAAATGTGATCTCCTACTTCCTTGATGAACCGGAAACCTGATGCAGCTGTTATCATACGTTTCTCAACAAGGCTCACTAAATGCACCCGGGATTTGAAGAGTCCCTGCCGCAGACGGACCTGACACTGCAATAATCGAAGGAGTCTTTAAAAGTGGCTAAAGCTCTATTCTTCTTACTGAAAAAACGTTCTCAAGGCCCCGGAGTTTTTCAAGAATCTCGTCACTTACCGAAACATCGGTAGCCAGGAAGATTACATTCTGCTTTTTTTCCTTCTCTTCACCGACCTGCATGCGGCCAATATTAACCGCATAACTGCCAAGGGTACTCGTGATGCTGCCGATAACACCTGGGGTATCCAGATTGTTTATCAAGAGGTTATGGCCTTCAGGGATGGCCTCAAGGTAGAAGTTATTGATGCGCAGGATCCTGAGTAAGTTATTGCCGAAGATGGTTCCTGATACAATATTTTTTCCCGCTGATGTCCTAACTTTAATCGTGATAAGATTGGAATAATCCTCCGCTGTCTTGATTTTGGACTCTACTACCTTTATCCCCCGTTCTGTAGCGATAAGGGACGCATTGACAAAGTTCACCTCATCTTTAAGGATAGGGGTGAGGAGGCCTTTGAGCATGGACGTGGTTAACGGGGTTACATCATACTCGGTTATCTTTCCGAAGTAATTTACCTCAATCTCCAATATAGGGCTATCAGCGAGCTGTGTCTGAAAGGATCCTATCCGTTCAGCCAGAATCGCATAAGGTCTCAGCGTTGTTATTAATTCGGGGCTGATGGAGGGGACATTCACCGCATTTCTTACTGATCCGTACAGGAGATAGTCGACAATCTGCTCGGCAACATCCTTGGCGACTTTTTCTTGAGCTTCTTTGGTTGATGCACCAAGGTGGGGTGTGCATATGAAGTTGGGTAGACTCATCAATTTGATCTTGCCTGGTGGCTCGCTGCTGAAGACATCCAAGGCAGCACCTGCCAGCTGTCCGGATTTTAATGCATCATAGAGATCATCTTCATTGACTATACCTCCCCGGGCGCAGTTGACGAGCATTGCACCTTTTTTCATTCGAGCAATTGTCTTTTTGTTTATCATATTGGTGGTCTCATCAGTGCTGGGGGTATGAATGGTAATATAATCGGACCTTTTCAGAAGTTCATCAAAGGAAACAGGCTCGAGATCCAACTTTTCAATAGAATCTGGCTTGATATACGGGTCATAGACAACGACCTTCATCATCATTCCCTTTGCCCTCTCCGCCACAAGCCTTCCTATACGCCCGATCCCGATTACCCCGAGAGTTTTGTCAAAGACTTCCCAACCCTGAAATTTTTTCTTTTCCCATTTTCCCTGTTTCAAAGATGCTGTTGCCTGGGGGATGTTACGGGAGAGTGCCATGATCATTGCAATGGTGTGTTCAGCTGCGGTTATGATGTTGCCCTCAGGTGTATTCATTACAACGATTCCCTTTTTGCTTGCGGCCGGTATATCCACATTGTCCAGACCTATCCCAGCCCGGCCAATCACCTTCAGGTTGTGGGCTGCCTCGACGATCTCTGCCGTAACCTTGGTGGCGCTTCTTGTTACCAGGGCATTGTACTGCCCAATAATGCTTTTCAAGTCCTTCGGCGTCAGATCGGTAATTACATCAACCTCAATGCCAGGGGTTTCCTCAAATATCTTTACGCCCACATCTGATAGGGAATCGCTTACCAGAACCTTCATAGGTTATCTTTCCTTGCGTTGTATGCGTTTACAGGTTCAGGGTTCACCGTTCAGGGTTTCCCGATGAAATCGGGATTCAGGGTTAGTCGCCTTGCATTTTTCTTCATATCTCTTAAGATAGCCGATGAATCCAGGAAAGGAGGCACGGCTTCGCCTTCAGGCGAGGCAGGCAGGCCTCAATATCTTCGAACCGTTTGATCTTCATCTCTCTCATCGGCCTAAGACGAAACCCCTGAACATCTGAACCGTGAACCCTTGAACCTGAGTAGATACTATTGTCTAATAGAGCAAGAATGTCAATTGGAATCCAAATGCCTAAATGTCAAGATTATTCGCTTGCTACTGCTTTAGGCATTGGGGCTTTGGGCTTAACCTGCCAGCCATCGCTCTCGCCCGTCTGCCTCGCAAGGCCTTGGCAAGCGGGTAGGCTCACGCGAGGCGGGCGGGTTTGGCATTTGAGCTTTATTACTTGCTATTTATATCAAGCTTGAATGAAACGCCGAGCTGTTCCTATAGTTCTTTGGGACCAGAGGGGATAAGAGTTTCAGTATGGTTACCTGTTTCTTGTTCTTCGCTAGTTTCTTAAATGAGCTAGCGTGCTGCTTCTTCAAATTCTCTCATAAACTGGGCAAGATCTCTTACACTCTCTATGGTAACGGCATTATAGAGAGAAGCCCGGCAGCCACCTACAGACCTGTGTCCTTTAAGGCCATGGAGTCCATTTTTTGTGGCCTCAACAAGAAACCTTTGTTCTAATTCTTCATCCCTCACACGGAATGTAACATTCATCAAGGAACGACTTTTGAGCTCTACTGTACCCCGATAGATCTCGCTATTGTCTATTACCTCATAGATCAGGGAGGCCTTTTCCTTATTTATCTTTTCTATTTCTTTCAACCCTCCTACTGTTTCCTCCAGCCAGGTGAGCACAAGATCAATCAAATAGATGGTAAAGGTAGGAGGTGTATTAAAGAGAGATTTGTTATCCTTAAACGTTGTGTACCTGAGCATGGTGGGCACGGTATCTGGAACCCTTTTAAGCATATCTTCTCTGATTATTACCATGGCTACCCCTGCCGGGCCGATATTTTTCTGGGCACCTGCATAGATCAATCCAAATGGTTTCATGTTAATAGGATGGCTCATGAAATCAGAGGACATATCAGAGATCAGGGGGACACCTTCTCCATCCGGATAGTGGTGCCATTGGGTTCCCTTTATGGTGTTATTGGAGGTAAAGTGGAGATACGATGCATCCTTGTGCACCCTGAAATCCGTGGGGAGATACGAAAAGTCTCTATCCTCTGATGTGGCAATGACCCTGACATCTTTTCCCTGAATCTGGGCTTCTTTGATGGCCTTTGTAGACCAGGTGCCGGTATTGATGTAGTTTAGCGGTTTACCAGGAAGGGCAAGGTTCATGGGGATCATGCAGAATTGCATGCTTGCACCCCCTTGAATAAAGAGCACGTGGTAGTCATTGGTGAGCTTTAACAATCGTCGGGTTCGCTCAATTGCATCGGTGAGCACCTCATCAAATTCGCGAGAGCGATGACTGATTTCAGTGATAGACATGCCCGATCCGCGGAAGTTGAGGAAATTATCCTTTATTTCTTCTAAGACGGGCAGGGGCAGGGTTGCAGGGCCTGGATTAAAGTTGTGAATCCTTTGTTCCACGACGAAATCCTTTCCAGATCGATCTCAGATTGCTGTTTTCGCTTACCATATACCTGCGTCATGTGAGGAGCGGTTAATTTTTGCTCTGCCTTGTATATTGTATACGATCTTTTTCTGTCAAGAGATTATTCGATTCTGGTGCTGGTATTGAAAAAAGCTCCCGAACGGGATAACGTTGTTCTTGCACTATTAAATAAGGCAGATCACGTGTAGTGCGTCCCGTGAAGTTCTGTTTATTTTACCGTGGTGCAACTCAGGGTTATGTAGAAGCGTTACCTGCCATGGTAGCATCACCTTGTTCCTGAGATCGTACTTTGATTAATTGATAAGAACACGGTATACTTTAAATCTAGAGGCTCCTTCCCAATGTTCAACTATTCCCTGGCCCAGACCTGGCATTGCAAATTCGGTGTTTAATATTGAATTCTTGAAAGAACCAGTTGCCCATATATAATAACCATATAGCGCTGCGCCTCCCGATTCCGTCCCGGTCTCGGGACGGGGAGGGCAGGCCATTATTGCTTGCGTGATGCAAAATACGAAACCCTCAATAAACCTTTTTAATTTCAATAAGTTATAGGAATCCTGAGTTAATTAACTGGGGAGGAAATATGAAAACAATTGGTCTTATTGGCGGCATGAGTTGGGAATCATCATCTGAATATTATCGAATCATAAACCAAATGGTGAAAGAAAGGCTTGGCGGGCTACACTCTGCCCAATGCATACTGTACTCAGTTGATTTTCAAGAAATTGAAAAATTGCAGCATCAAGACGAATGGGAAGAACTTACGAGGTTAATGATCCAGTTTGCTGAGAAACTAGAGGATGCAGGTGCAGAATTGATTGTTATCTGCACCAATACCATGCACAAAATGGCAGAAGAGGTTGAGAATAGCGTCACTATCCCCCTGGTACATATCGCTGATGCGACTGCTCAGGCAATTGTTGAGAAGGGATTAAAAAAACTTGCCTTGCTGGGAACAAGGTTTACCATGGGTGAGGATTTCTATAAAAAAAGATTAGATGAAAGGTACAATATTGAAGTCATGATTCCCCCAGAAACCGATAGAAAAGCAATTGACGACATTATCTATCATGAGTTGTGCCGTGGGATCACAAAGCAGTCTTCCAAAGAAAGATTTAAAAAGATTATCAAGGCACTTGCTGTAAATGGTGCAGAGGGAGTGATTTTGGGGTGTACAGAAATTCCCCTTTTGATAAGTCAAGAGGATGTGGAAATTCCTTTGTTTGATACGACGAAAATTCACGCAGAATCTGCGGTTGAGATGGCCTTGGGAAAGGGCTAATATGTGAGGGACTTTCACATTTAGTAACCCCTCTCTCAGGAGTTATCTTGCCACTAAAAACAACATTTCATTTCCCCAAAACCCATTATTCCAGAACTCCAGTATTCCAATATTCCAATTGGGGCGAAGCCCTAAGTTCGCGCAGGGGGTTTTTTTCCTTTGATAATCCTGAGATCTGGTCTTTTCCCCTGCCTACCTTCCGCTAGTTGCCTTTTTACTTTGATCTCCTGTATTCTCCTCAGTTGCCATTTTTCCCAGGATTCATCCTGTCTTTTGTCAATAAACCTCAGTAATGCATCGATGTCTTTTTGCGTAAACAGTAACTCACCCTTGACCTGTCTTGGGTTTATGTCAGGATACTGCTCAGGCGATATGGTTACCTTTTTCACCCGGACATGGTGCTGGATCAGGGATTGAGGCAGCCTGGTTATCTCAGATACCTCATCAAGGGTGTAAAAGATTTTCTTCAAATTAGACCTAATTGCAGGTTTAGTATTACGGTAGAGGCAGCTTAACATCGCAACCCTCTGGGCGTCAACACCGGGGTTTTTCTCCTTTAAAAGTTTTCTGATAATAAAATTGGGAAAGATGAAAATGGCTGTCCTGTTAAGGTAGGTAGGAAGCCTAACCGGAAAATGACATACTCAACTTTTTGAACTTTCTAATTGCGATTGCAGATACCGAGACACAAGCATAGATTAGGTACGCTAATAATGACTTTTCATGGGTTATCAAAGTTACCAATAGCAGTATCTTTACTTTTTTGTGCAATGTCGGTTAACGGATCTTTTACAAGATACTGTGGTACCTCAGTTTGATTCGCATGCCTTTATTAAAGCATACATTGTTGGGGTATCCGTTTGATATCAAATGCCTTATGCAGTCTGTGATCCATAGCAGATACATGCAATCCGTGGTTAGTCCAAATTTGGAATGGATATCTCTTGTTTAGAAAGGCCACTAATTCTCATATAAGTTGGAGTGATATGCAATTTTGAAAAGGTAAAAATATTGCAAATAGTAACT
>CP070673.1:2602690-2605354 GCA_020351915.1 Deltaproteobacteria bacterium | reverse complement strand
TCTGAACACTCTTTTATCCCAGCGGAAGGGTAGTAATATTCAACAATATCAGTATGTTATAGCCTTTTTTTTGATGTAAGCTACGGGGCGGAGCTGTCCGCGCAAAGCGCAGTGAGCATAGTGCATGGTGTAAAGGAAACAGGAAAAGGATGGTAAAGTTTCGATTTCAAGACTTGGAGATATGGCAGTTAGCTATAGAAATAGCTGATAAGTTATTCGATATCGCTGATATGCTGGAGAAAAGAAAGCTTTACCGTTTTGCCGAACAATTACGGGGCGCAGGAATGTCGGCGCCAAACAATATAGCTGAAGGTTCTGGTTCGGACTCTATAAAGGATTTCGCTAATTTTCTGAACATTGCTAGGCGTTCGACTTTTGAGAATGCAAATATAATTCTACTGCTAAGACGAAGAAATTTAATTGATTCAGAAATTGAAAGTCAAATACTAGAAGAACTGGACAAACTGAGTCGAAAAATAACAAGCTTCAAAAAATCACTTAAATAGCGAACGCACGCCTTGCTCTTTGCGCCATGCGCCATGCGCTCTGCGCCATGCACTTTTCCCCATGCTTTACAGATTCACCGCGTTAATCTCAAATCCCAATTTTACCTTCAGCGTACTAATTTACGCAACGGTCTCACTATAAGCTTCTGTGCTAAAAGATGGATCCGCAAGATTTTAGATCCCTTCAACTCCTTGAAGAGATAGACAATAATCATAGCCCGAGCCAGAGAGACCTGGCCCAAAAGCTAAATATCTCACTCGGTCTGGTAAACTCTTTTATCAAACGGCTCGCAACAAAGGGATACGTGAAGATCACAACCATCCCCAGAAATCGGGTGAAGTACATACTTACACCAAAGGGATTCGCGGAAAAGAGTCGGCTTACCTATGAGTTTATCCAGTATTCTTTTCATTTTTACAAAAGAGCACTCAGGGATATTGAGGACTTACTCAATGATTTTCAGGAGAGGGGAGTTAAAAAGGTAGTTCTTTATGGTGCAAATGACTTGGCTGAGATTGCCTCTATATCTTTAAGGGGTACCGACATAAAGCTGATAGGGGTGGCAGACGAGGAAAAACAGGGGAAAGACTTTTTGGGTTTCACGGTCAAATCGATAACAGAATTGAAAAAAGCAGGATTTGACAGGATTATTGTGACGACTGTTGATTCGAAGGAAGCTCAACTCGATAAGCTATTGCGAAAAAGGATTCCCGGCGAAAAGATTGTTATGCTCGGGTAGCAAAGAGTCGACGTCCAGAGGACGGGGTTTGGCTGGGTAATGAAATAAATGCCAAGAGGAGATCTGTAATGCATATCACTATGATTGGTACGGGTTATGTAGGATTAGTTTCAGGCGCCGGATTGGCTGATTTCGGTATGCAGGTTATCTGTGTCGATAAAGATGCTGATAGGATCCACGGCCTCAATAGAGGAGAAATACCCTTTTACGAGCCTGGCTTAGAAGAATTGGTGGAAAGGAACGTGAAGAACAGGAGGCTATCATTTACAACCGATCTAAAAATGGCAGTTGAGAACTCCCTCGTGATCTTTATCGCTGTTGGCACACCTGATGATGGCCAGGGTAAAACAGATCTCTCTCAGGTAGAGGACGTGGCCAAAAGGCTGGCACAAGCTATTGATGACTATAAGGTAATCGTTATAAAGAGCACCGTACCGGTTGGCACCAACCGGTGGTTTAAAGAGATGATCCAGGCGAATCTGAAAAAAGATATTACCGTGGATGTAGTATCCAATCCCGAATTTTTGCGTGAAGGATCTGCCATTGAAGACTTTATGAGACCCAATAGAGTGGTTCTTGGCTCTGACAGTGCGCAGGCATTGGCTATTGTCAAGGATATCTATCGGGTCCTGTACCTGATTGAAGCCCCATTTGTTTCTACCAATTTGGAGACCGCTGAATTGATCAAATATGCTTCAAATGCCTTTTTGGCAACCAAGATATCTTTTATTAATGAGGTGGCCAATATTTGTGAAAAAGTGGGTGCGGATGTGCATGATGTGGCCAGGGCCATGGGTCTAGACAAGAGAATTGGACCAAAATTTCTCCATTCGGGGCCAGGATACGGGGGCTCTTGTTTTCCTAAGGACACCCTTGCTTTTGCCGATCTGGGAAAAACGTTGGGTTCGCCTGCAAGTATCGTTGAGGCGGTGATTGCAGTAAACCGGAGTCAGCGAGCAAGGATGATCACTAAAATAGAAAATGCCATTGGCCCTTTAGATGGAAAAGTAGTTGGGGTATTAGGACTCACCTTCAAACCCAATACCAGTGATGTGAGGGAATCTCCTGCCCTTGATATCGTTCAAGCATTGTTGAATAAGGGGGCACAGATAAGGGCCTATGATCCGGCAGGAATGGATGAGTTTCAAAAGGTAGTAAATGATGAAAAAATCTCCTATTGGAAAAATGCCTATGAGGCAGCGAGAGGTGCCGAGGCCCTTGTTTTTCTCACCGAATGGAATGAGTTCAGAAACCTTGATCTCAAAAAACTGAAGAACACCCTTGCAAAGCCAGTGATCCTGGATTTACGAAATATTTATGAGCCTGAAAGGGTGACTGACATAGGATTCAGATATATGGGGGTTGGGCGAGGTATTACCGTGTAGTTCAACCTGCGTGTAGGGCTTGATGGACATAGA
>CP070673.1:2595706-2602590 GCA_020351915.1 Deltaproteobacteria bacterium | reverse complement strand
TCTTACTTCTAAACTTCTTTTTGCACTCTTCGTTGCTTCAGCACTCATGAAATAGCAATAATCATCCATTCTCAGTGGGAAGCCTACTGTTGTTGTTTCTATTTCTTGTAAACTTTCACCCGTGGTGAATTGCATAAAGCAACGCTTACGGGGTCGATCGCGGGCGGGTGGGCATAAAGCAGCTCGTTATAAGAGGGGCCTTCCCAGGAGATCGGGTTCCTCAGAATCCCCTTACGCCCAAAGCTGCCACCAATACCGACGGAATCCGGATGGATCAGGTTCGTGATATGCACTTTCCCTTCTGTCTTTCCGCCCCACTGAGATTCAATGGTTACCTCGTCTCCTTCTTTCAAACCTTCCCGTTCGGCACCGGCCGGATGTAACAGAACCTTTTTCAAATCGGGCACAACATCATCCAGTATCTCATGCATCCAAGGGTTCCCGACATAATCCTGGTTACCCGTTGTCATGAAGTGGGTCTTCCAGTTTATAACCTTGAAGGGGTATTCCTCAGTAACGCCATAGTCAGCAGTTTCATACCAAATTCCAAAGCCGGAGTAATTTCTCACAAGTTCATCCACATCGTTATATCCGGGTAGTTTCATGCCTACGCTTTCCAGATTCTCCTTAAGTGTCATGCCAATCATCGCCTGCATGTGGTAGTAAAGGGGCAGTCGGACAGTGTTTCCAGGTGCATAAAAATAGTTGTAAGATTCCTTAATCGTCGGCAGACGATACTCCCTGAAGGCGCATTCTGCAAAATCAGCAAAACCGACCTCTGCCCCATAATCGCTCTTGATCTTACGCTCAACAATCTCCTCCCAGGTATAATTCCCCGTGGGATCGAGCTTAAATTCTTCAGACATTCCCGCAGGCCAGGATGGACCAAGAGGATCCATATTATCGAGCCTCTTGTTGATCGAAGTATACAAATCCGGGAGGGAGCCGAAACGCCTCGCCAGCTCGATAATAATATCATTACAGTTGCGCGTATTGTAGACGCGTTCAACAGCCGGCCTCTTAACCAAGGTACCCATCAAACCCCGGTTGTCATCACTACACTCTTTTTCGTTACGACGGAGACGGTAACAATTTATACGCTCAAGGGAAGAGTCTTCAGGGAGTACAATATCTGCGAGCTGAGTCGGCTCATCAAAATGATAGGCGATGGAGACCACAAACGGTATTCTTTGAAATGCATGCAATACCTCCCCAGAATTGGCGTTTGAAGCTAATGGGTTTGCGGCATGAACAATAGCTACCTTGATCGGAAAATCGATATACCACTTCTCCGGATGGAGCATCTGGTCGTGGGCAAGGGGCGTAAAAGTATGGCCCGCCGGATATAACCAATCCGGAGCGAGCTTGTTAGGAGGAAACTCAAACGGCACACCGGTAACCTGAGTACTCATCATGAATCTTGCTTTCAAGATTCCGTCTTCATCGGCTGACAGGAAGGGTAATTGGCACATACTCTGACAGCCTTGCATACCACCGGGTACATCTAAATTTCCCAGCAACACGTTGACCGCACCATAGAACTTGTATGTCTGGGTGCCGAGGCCATCGGTTACCGCACCTCTACCAATATCTATACACGCCGGCGAATAAGGAAACTCATAACCGTCAATATGGATTGTATCCCCGACACGTGCCTCTTTCACGAGATTCGAGGCAATCTCGCGAATCTTGGCAGGTGGAATGGTCGTCTCCTCACTGGCCCACTCAGGGGTGAAATCGACCACATAATCCTTCAGCACCTGAAAACAAGGCTTGACGGTCTGCCCATTCACCTCGTAGGTTCCGTCCAAGGCATAGGTTTCTCCCTTAGCATGATCGAACGGTACTGGCCTTTGTGTCTCTTCATCCCACACAAGGGGCTTACTCGTCTCAGGATCCCTGACATAGTCCTCCATGAAGACACGGCTCCCGCCAAGGTACTGCTCGGTAGCGGGGATCAAGTACGGGGCATTGCTGCGGACTTTAAGCCACCATTCATCATATCTACCTATCTCGTGCATAATACAGTGCACCAAGGCCGCTCCCAAGGCAACATGGGTCCCAGGTCGAATAGGCACCCATTCGCCGAATTGAGCCTCACGGTTGAATTTGGGGTCCACGCACACTATATGCATTCCCCGTTCCACTGCATCTGCCAGGTTTTTGGTACTGCTGCTGGATATGCTAAAGCCTCCTCCGAAAGTCCTGCCCGCTAAGACAACGTAGTTGCAGCGTTCAAGGTCGAGACGGTCAAGCATGACACCATTGAGATGTAATGCGGTAAAGTGTTCAGGGCACAAAGGCCCCATCGTCCCTAAACTATTCGGTGAGCCGAAGACGTTCGCAAATCTTGCCACCCGGCTCTCCTCAAAGCCAAAACCCATATAATAGATGATACTTCGAGGATCCGTTTCCCTCGCCTCTTTGAGCTTTTCCACGGTAATATCAAGCGCTTCATCCCAACTGATCTCAACCCATCCCGGATCTTCATCAAGGCTTCTATTCGGATTCGTCCTGCGCAGAGGGGCCTTGACACGATAAGGATTGTAAAGATTCATGGGAAGGGCAAGCCCGCGGGGACATAGCATTCCCTTGTTGGTGGCAGATGCGGGATCTCCCTCCACCGCCGCCACCACACCATCAACCACCTTCACCTTCATAGCGCAAGTGGGTTGATGACAGCCGCTGCAAAAACTTGCCTTCCATTCTACCTTTTCACCGGTGATCGGTTTTGAATCAGCTACAAACGCAGATCTTTTCCGTTTAAACAAAGAAATTGCTTTAGCTGCTACACCCAGTCTGACGCTTCTTTTGAAAGATTCGCTCTCACTAATGGGATTACTTTTAGTCATTAAATAGCCCTCATTGTTGTGTTCTTCTATAATCGTGACCGGCCGTTAAATAAGCTCCTTCAGCTTATGAAGATGGGAACAATTGCGAAAGCTAACTGAGAAAAAGGCCAACAACTGGTCTGCAAAATATATGTTCATTTTTAGGTATGTTTTTAAATTCCTACAAAATAGGATCGATTTCGGTACCCAGGTGATACATCAAGGCTCTGATGGAGATCCCTCCTACCAGGACGCCAATAAAACCAACCACAGCTATGCTGAGAGAAAAGTGAGCCGTTTGCTCTGCCTGAAGCCAGACGGTCAACCCCAGGGGGATCACCAGCCCAGCCAGCACTACCCCTCCCCAAAAGGGTACGGCACTATCCCCAGTTAGCAGCCTGGCCGGTTTTCTGAGTGGGTCTGCATAGGGGGCCCCGCCTAAGAAAATCATGTACGCCAGGATTGTCGCCGCTTGAATAATCAAGGCAATCAGTGTTGCCCTATTCATGCTCAGCACGACAGCCTCTTCCATATGACCTTTCAATGCCGCTGCCCAGAAGTACATGGCGAAGAGACCTGTAACAGCGGCAGAAGCGGCGTAGATAAAGGGCCAAAACCAGGTATTCCAGGCAGGCCGTGCAGGGAGGACATAAATCGCACCCATCTCAAAGGCCAGAACGACGCCAGACACCAACCCTATAGCGGCCACAATCTTTCTGGCTTGATCCGAGAAACCCATGCTCAGTAGGATGCAGTAAGCCAGGATCAAAAACCCGGTCAGGCCTATCAGAAGCATCTCTTTACCGACCCCTGTAGCCAAATGCTTTAAAATATTGTAGGTTCGAAACGGGTGGCTCAGGTGGAAAACGCTGGCTACGCCTCCCACCGCCATAAACGCCAGAGCAGTGATCGCTCCCGGCATCCGAATAGACTCCGCTATGCCTAACCATTCAGTGATGGCCACGCAGGAGAAAGCGCCTACCCCCATGCCGGTAAAGAGTGTAAAAAATACTAAAGGCCATTGAATATGCATTATCTTATCTCCTCTCATATTCTATATAGTACACCGATGGTTCGGTGCCCAGATCTGTGAGAAGCCGTTTGCAATTTCGTCGAGCTACCAGTCTTGACACTTCACAGTTCGGATCATCCAGATCTCCAAAGAATCGCGCCCTTGCAGGGCAGGTTTGCACACAGATAGGCTCTTTCCCTTCCTCAAGACGGCTTGAGCAAAAATCGCACTTTCCCACCACGCCAGTCTGGTGCCTGGAAAATGCGATCTTCTCATAAGGCGTAAATCCCTTCCCCGGGTGGTAGGGCTGAACATCAATGAGTTTAGTGCGTGCGCCATAGGGGCAGGCCATAATACAGTTCTGACATCCAATACACTTTTCCTGGTCAATGGCCACTATACTATCTTCACGCTGGTACGAAGCCCCTGTCGGACAGGCCCGCACACATTCAGGGTCCTGGCAGTGCATGCAGAGCATAGGCTGATAGTGCATCCAGGCATCGGGGTATTCTCCCCTTTCACGAATGAGTACTCTGGACCAGAAGACCCCTTTTGGCGTGCCGTTGTGCTCTTTACAGGCTAAGGTACAAGAATGACAGCCAATGCACCGGTTGAGATCAATCAACATCCCATACCGCATTTTTTACCTCCAATCCTAATAAACCATCCTTGACGTTTGAAATTACTACAAGCATCGCACCTGAATCGAAGTTCCCAGCAGTCCCGTTTATATTTGTGCCATAGGGCATAGGTAATGTTGTTATAATGATAGGTGGCCTTGATTACTGTTCTAGTCAATGCAAGGATTGCATAACCCCACTGGAGTTATCGAGAACGGTACCTCCACGTGAAGCGAGGAGGATCTCCAACGGAGGATTTCACAGGGCTCGCTGTGCATTTTCAATTTTTCTACTCCTGTGTTGTGGAAATAAGAGTGTAATCCGTAAGTGTAAAGAAAAGGAGTCCTCGTTCTGACGGTAGGCTAACCTTATCAGGCTGGCTTTTCAACCAACTGGATCTCGCAGGCTTTGCCTGGCACACTAAGAAGTCCTTTTTTTGGGGAAAGAAGTATAGGGTAACCAGGCTTGTACGTCAATGATAAATCTCCATCGAACCTGAGATGGGAAAGATCAGTATTGCAGTCAGTGAGGATATTGAGCTCGATAATTAGGATGCGGTGCTCTGGTCCTTGGCCTATCGGACGCTACCTGCAGAAGATACAGCTATCGTGAAGAATCGGGGCAAAGCTCACGGTCCTCCTTTTGATATGTCGGGGAAAAGAATCACTGAGGCGTTTGACTCAGCCCTGCTCATAGATGCAACTTTGAAGGAGCCTTTCCCTCCGGTATCACTGTTAAAAAAAATATATGGAGAGGGCCAAAGAGATTTGGGAGGAGCTAGGGCTACCCCCACTAAGGACTCATGGCCCCTGGTATGGTTATTCTTTGGGGCAATGGAGTGAAGAATTGGAGGAGGAGGGAAGACTTGCAGTGGAGGGAAAGTATTACCGGGGAGAAACTTGCTCGAAGGCAGGTAAGAGGCAGCGAGATAGACGAATTCTTAACATCAGGGATCATGTAGATCCTGGATGAATGTTTAATGAATGAAAAACCTCAAGGGAGTGCGTTACGACGATATGTGACCCAAGAGACTGAAGGGGGAAAGCTCTGGCGTCTATTGTCGCAATGCTGTATAAGATATGAATAGGGACCGCTTGAATAAATCTTCGATATGAACGCGACGTTTGGGGTGAAGAGTTTGGCGGGATAAAAGAATAAGAGAGAAGGAGAAAAAAGGATGCAAGAAATTACAGATCTAAGAGATTGGCTGTCTGCGGTTGAGGAAATGGGTGAGCTAACCGTCATTGAGGGTGCCGATTGGGATGCAGAGATCGGTTGTGCTGCAGCATTGAACGCGCAAAAGGACGATTCATCTGCTCTGATTTTTGACAGCATAAAGGACTATCCCAAAGGCTACAGAATTCTTCTTTCTTCAATAACAAAGCCGAGCCGTATTGCACTGTCTCTCGGAATTTCCACAGACTGTTCGGTGAACCAGCTATCGGATGTCCTTCGGGAGGGATTGCATGAGTGGCAGGAAACATGGCCCCACTATGCTCCCGAAGTAGTGGAGTCAGGTTCTGTGTTGGAGAATATCCGCTCGGGAAACGATATTAACCTATTTGAATTCCCTGCACCCAAATGGCGCCAAAGGGACGGAGGTCGCTATATTGGTACGGGATGCTCTATCATCACCCAGGATCCTGACACCGGTGAGGTCAATCTGGGTACCTATAGAACAATGATCAAGGATGAGAGAACGGCCACCTTTCACATCTCCCCAAATAAGCACGGCAGGTATCATTACGAGAAATATCATGCCCGTGGAGAATCATGCCCCGTAGCCATATCCTTGGGGCATAACCCCCTAATTTTTATGGTCTCCTGTATCAATGTCCCTCAGGGTTCTGAATACCATTTTGCGGGGGCTATTCGAAAGAAACCAATCAGGGTGATCAAAGATGAGATCACCGGCTTGCCTATCCCGGCTGATGCAGAGATCATAATCGTGGGATGGTCGCCGCCGAACAAAATGAAGTCGGAGGGGCCCTTTGGAGAGTGGCAAGGCTACTATGCCATGCATGAGAAAGCGGCCCCTGTTATAGAAGTAGAGCGAATCTATCATCGGAACAGTCCAATAATATTGGGTATGCCGAACCATATAGGAAGGGGGGATGCCTCTTATTGGTCAGCCTTGATGGGAAGCTCTATCGTTCATAATGACGCTGTACGCGTTGGTCTACCTGGAATAAAGCGAATTTGGTTCCATGTGGGCATGGAACAGATGTTCATTGTTGTTTCTATAAAGCAGATGTATGCTGGGCACGATAAAGACGTGGCCATGTTCATCAGTTCCAAAAGGACTGCGACCTCGTTAGCGCGATATGTAATAGTTGTTGACGATGATATTGACCCAAGCAACATAAATGAGGTCATCTGGGCCATGTGTACCAGGTGCGACCCAGATAAACATATTGATAT
>CP070673.1:2589299-2595606 GCA_020351915.1 Deltaproteobacteria bacterium | reverse complement strand
CTATGCGCTCGCCCCTTCTTACTGCGTACACTTCCCCCCGTTGACTCATTCCAAGCGGTGCCGCTCTCTTACGGCCCAATAATAAGATAACCCCCGTGTTTCCGCTTTTTGGTTAACTATTTAGCCCCGTCCCCCTATCCTTCAAAGGATCTTTCTAACAATACCCCTATTACTACCAAGAGGACTTCTTGAGCAATAGATTGAAATCGACCTTTCAGGTCGAATCAATCCTTGAAGGTCAGGTGAATAGCAACTCCTCTTGCGGAACCCCCAAATCCATTGACAAATCTTGAAGTCACAGTAAGTTTCGTAAGCCGAGTTGGCTTTATTAGCGTGAATTCATTAAAGCTACTCAAAGCGGAATTTATGTCAAAAAGAGATTTCACTTTTTCAATATGAAAATAATGTTTTTTGTCCGCCTCACCAACAAAAATATCTTTGCCATCGGTAGTAAGCCCAAAGATACAACCATGGGCACGATCATATTTGTTTACTATTTCTCCGCTCTCAGGGTCAATTCTTAATACTTCTCCTCTTGACCCCGCATCTCCTACCCAAAGCGTCCCATCAGCATATGTCATTCCGCCCGGCGTCAGATACGGTAACTCTATTCTTTCACCGACTGAGCTTGATGCGATATCGATTTCATATATTCACCGGCCCTCTTTTTCTGACACAAACAACCATAGCTTGTCGCTAGCGGCTGCCAAGCCCTCGGTGTCATAACCCATCGAAGGCACAGCGAACTCTCTGACGAGTTCCCCTGTCTCCGGTTCAATAGTATAGAAAACCTCCGATTGCAGTGTCTCACAAACTGCCCAGAGATTCTCTCCATCAAATGCAAGTCCCGAAATAGTTGAATTTAGGTTTATTAATACTCTTACGGCATGCCAAAATGACCCATGAAACTATCTTCTTTTCTCTTTTTTCCCTGTACCATGTGCCCTAAGTATTTGTTTGTCCCCATGATTTTAAAGGCTTACCCTAATATCCCAGATGATTTTTGGGTAAGGATCTTGCAGAATCGGATTGACAAAACCGACAGGTTATGCTTGTAATCCACCTGATTCTTTTTATCAACCGAATAGCATGATTTATCTGTTAAGCTCCCAGCTCAGCCGGGGAACCGAAAAAGTTTGATAATTGAGGGAATATGCCTTGGAATCTTAGGCATTGCCTCATAACTACGGTTGAAAGGCCGCCTCTGTGGCCGAGCCTACATAGGGAGAGATTATTGTCCCCTGCAGTATGATTTAAGATACGTCAATCCGGTTCTATCTTTCGAACCCCCCTGAAGGGCTCCTCGGTTTTCAAACCTGCAGCTTTGCCAGAAGTGTATGACTTTTTTGGTGTGAGATTATGACAAAAATTGCCAATAAAATCGACAAGGAGAACAATAAATGGTCACATTCTACAGGAGATTGCCCCGGTTTGAATATGTGCAACCAAAGTCTCTCGATGAAGCATTATCCCTGCTAGCGGAGCATAAAGGGAAGGCCAAGCTAATTGCCGGCGGTACGGATTTGCTGCCCAAGATGAAGGGGAGAGAGATTAAGGCCCCAACGCATGTAATCGACCTCAAGGGTCTACCCGATTTGGATTATATAAAGTATGACGAGGAAGACGGCCTAGCGATTGGTGCTCTAGCTACCATTCATGCCGTTGAAACCTCCCCCATCATTCAACAGAAATTCAGTGTCCTTGCACAGGCAGCTTCCAGCATGGCATCCACCCAGGTGCGCAATAGGGGCACCGTGGCTGGTAATATCTGTAACGCTGTTCCTTCAGCGGATTCTGCCCCCGCACTGCTTACCTTAGAGGCACGGGTGACATTGATTAGTAAAGAGGGTGAAAGAATAGTGAGTCTTGAGAATTTCTTCACAGGGCCCAATGAGACAGTTCTCACCGATACGGAGCTCCTAGCGGAAATCCAGATCCCCAATCTGCCACCAAATAGCCGGGGAGTATATGTGAAGCTAACACCGAGAAGGTCTATGGATTTGGCTGTCGTTGGTGTTGCTGCCGTGGTTATTGCCGAAGATGGAGTTTGTGAGGATATAAGGATTGGCCTTGGTGCAGTGGCTCCCACTCCAATCAGGGCAAAGAGGGCGGAAGACACCGTCAGGGGGCAGCAGTTTACTGAGGAACGAATAGAGAGATCAGCCAAAACGGCTGCTGAGGAATCGCGGCCCATAGATGACCATCGGGCGTCTGCTGAATACAGGAGATGGATGGTGCAGGCCTTGGTGAGGAGAGCAATAAATCAAGCCATCTCATAGTTCTTTTTTCAGGAGGCATTTCATGAAACAAATAAAGATAACAGTGAATAGCAAAACACACGAGCTTCATGTCAAGCCTTGGGCAACCCTCCTTGAGGTGATAAGGGATGAGTTGGGATTGACCGGAACAAAGGAGGGTTGTGGTCTCGGTGAATGTGGCGCCTGTACGGTCATCATGGATGGCAGGACGGTTAACTCATGCCTGGTACTGGCACCGGAAGCCGATGGTAAGGAGATCATAACGATTGAAGCTCTGGCCCAGGGCGATAAGCTCCATCCTATTCAAGAAGCATTCCTGGAACGTGGCGGACTCCAGTGCGGTTTTTGTACCCCAGGGATAATCATGTCAACTAAGGCGTTGCTCGATGAGAATCCCAACCCTACCGATGAGGAGATCCGCAGGGGAATAGCAGGAAACTTCTGCCGGTGTACTGGCTATACCAAGATCTTTGAATCCGTAAAGTCAGGCGCTCAAAGAGGGGGGAAGTAGCGATGGCGGAATATTCGGTTATTGGGAAACGCTTACCCAGGGTGGATGCAGCGGAGAAGCTTACCGGTCAGGCAAAGTATGCAGCGGATTATTCATTGCCTGGTATGCTCTGGTGTAAGGTTGTAAGAAGTCCCTATGCCCATGCTCGAATCCTCACTATTGACACGAGCCGTGCAGAGAAGCTACCGGGAGTAAGAGCGGTGATTACCGGTAAGGATTTTGGTGGCTGGACATGGGGCTTTATGCCAACTACCAGGGATGAGCCCCCACTGGCTTTAGACAAGGTGCGCTATATGTATGAGGCAGTGGCAGCCGTAGCCGCTATCGATGAAGACATAGCCGAGGAGGCTACCGAACTCATCAAGATTGACTATGAGGAGTTACCCGGGGTCTTTGATCCGGAAGAGGCGATGCAGGACGGAGCAGCGCAGATCCATGACTATGTAAAAAACAATAGCAGTGTAGAATATAATTGGAGTTTTGGTGATGTAGAAAAGGCCTTTGCTGAGTCTTATATCGTTCGTGAGGATAGGTTCAGGACAGCACGGGCAACCCATGGCTACCTGGAGCCACCGGCAGCACTCGCTTACTACGATCCCTCAGGATCTATCACGATCTGGCCAGCCAAGCAGAGCCCCTATTTTCATTACCGGCACCTGGCTGCCTGTTTCAAATTGCCCCTCAGCAAGGTAAGGGTCATTCAACCTTTTATTGGTGGTGGGTTTGGAGGGACCAAAAATGATTCCCTGGCCGGAGATTTCTGCGCCGTGATGCTGTCCAAGAAGGCGGGTAAACCAGTTAAGTTCGTCTATACCCAAGAAGAGGAGCTAACTACGAGTCGGCGCAGACACTCCATGATTGTCTATAACAAGATGGGAGTGAAAAAAGACGGTACCCTGATGGCCATCCATAGCCGGGTTATCGCAGACGGAGGTGGGTATACGGCCATTGGCCCTCTGACTATGTACTTGACAGGATTCATGACGACACTCCCTTACAAACTGCCTCATTTCAAACATGAGGCCTATCGTATTTTTACCAACAATCCCATCGGGGCGGCAATGAGGGGGCACGGAATCACACACACCCGATTTGCCTGCGAGATCCAGATGGAGATGATCGCAGAAGAACTGGGGATAGACCCGGTGGAGATGAGGCTCAGAAATGCTATTGACAACCCCAAGCCGGGCGGTATGTATGAAACAGTCAATAAGGTCACGCTGAAGACCTGTGGTATCAAGGAGGCGATAAAGACCCTCTCCGAGGATCCGATCTGGAGAGACAGGGATAAGATGCCGAAACGAGACGGCAATATAGCCTGGGGGGTTGGGTTGTCAGGCACATCATATCTGAGCGGAGCCAGGCTGATGGGACATCAGTCCTGTGGTGCTATTGTGAGAATCTGTGAGGATGGCACGGTTAACCTCATCACCGGGGCCACGGATTGCGGGCAGGGCTCGGATACGGTGCTCTGTATGATTGCTGCTGAAGAACTCGGCGTAACCCTGGAAGATATCGACATAAAGCGAGTAGATACGGCTTACACTCCGGTTGACCCGGGCAGCTATGGCAGTCGGGTGACTGTTCTTGCCGGACAGGCGACACGGTTAGCCGCTGCTGATGCCAAGAGGCAGCTTGTGGAGTTTGCCGCGAAAACCTGGGGAGTAAAGCCCGAGGACATAGAGATCAAAAAGGGCATTGTCTCTGTCAGAAAAGAATCAAAAAAAACCATGCCCTTTTCAAGGCTGGCCAGAATTGCCTGTTACTCGGGATCAGGAGCAGTTATCATAGGAAATGGTTATTCCGGCTATGGCTTGGAGCCTTTGGATTTTAGGAGCGGGATCGGTAACGGCGGGACTTCTTATAGCTTCACCGCACAATTGGCTAAGGTGGGAGTGGACATGGAGACAGGACAGGTACTTGTCACCGATTTCGTTATTGCCCACGATGCTGGAAGACCGCTGAACCCAATAGGTGCTGAAGGACAGAATGAGGGTGGTGCAATTCAAGGGCTCGGACAAACGATCTATGAAGACTTCATCATGGATAAGGGGAAAACCCTGAACCCGACCTTCATGGATTATAAGATGCCACGGGCTACCGATGTGCCCGATATCAAGGTGATCGATATCATCACGGATGACCCTGACGGTCCCTTCGGGGCAAAGGAAGCGAGTGAGGGAAGCATTGTCAGCACTCCCCCTGCTGTCGTGAGCGCGATCCATGATGCCACGGGCATTTGGTTGAAAGAACTCCCCATAACACCTGAGAAAATCGTTATGGCGTTGAAGGAGAAGGGGAAATCCCCAAAGTAAGCCTGAAAAAGCAGGTGGGCATAGAATCGTAAAACGGGAAACTGTTGGTATCGAGGGTTTTTGGGTAATTTCTGTAGAGGCAAGTAGTTCAGAATCGGATAAATATGAAGAGCTGATTGTAAATGCCGCTATTTTGACTTCGATTAAACGAAGAGGTGATATTGACTGCGGTGGCGCTGAGTATGTCTTAATTCGTTATGGAAATTTCTATCAATTCGTTACATTTCTTCCCAAGGGACACATCTCAGGTTGTATCTAGCCTAATTCAGATCCGCTAAAATTGAAGAATCAGATTCTGGAGATTATTAATAAATATAAAATCTCATAACGTTGGGATAACCTGCCGGTATGGAGCGCATAGGAATACCGGTCAGGTTGATCCTTTGGTTAGGCAAAAAGGTACTTTTTAACAAGTTGCTTTCAGGATGTCCCTTTTTAACTAAACCATCGTTGCAATCGGCTGCCACTGCCATGCCTCCCCCTTCTGGACGATATGTCCCAAGCCTGGGAAGGGGAAGTGAAAGGCAAGCACTAAGGCCTTGTCGGCCGCGGCCCGGTTGAGAATGCGGCGCCTGGTGGCCACGACTTGATCAGGAGCAAAATCGACCGCCGCACACCATTCTGGCTGCTCTAGATGGATGGGATGGAGCGCCGTATCGGAGATGCATAACAGTTGCTCACCTCCCGACGAAATGGCAAGTGCCATATGTCCTGGTGTGTGTCCGGGTGCCGCGATAGCGTGGATGCCGGGCAGGATTTCCCTTTCACGCTCAATGAGGTCCAGCCGTTCTTGAATCGGTGGAAGGTTCTTGCGTGCAACGCTCAGGAGGACTTCTCTGACGTGTTCATCAAGTTTCTCTTCCGCCTGCTTAGAGGTCCAGAAATCCCACTCGTCTTTCCACATGGCAAAGCGGGCGTTGGGGAAAGCTGGCTTGCCGTTGTCAAGGGTAATTCCACCGATGTGATCAGGGTGACAATGCGTGAGGATGACCATGTCAATGTCCTCAGGCGCAATTCCCTCGGTCTGCAGGTTCTGCAGGAGTTTTCCCGTATTTGGGTCAAGACCATCCGCACCCGTATCTACCAGCACCCGATGCTCACCCGTATTGACCAGCAGACAGATATACACACTTATCCACTCTGTCCAGTGTTCTGGCTCTATGTTATGTTGACGAAGGGTGTGCTCAAGGTCGCCTCCTGGCGCGTTGCTAAAAAGCAAGGTG
>CP070673.1:2585914-2589199 GCA_020351915.1 Deltaproteobacteria bacterium | reverse complement strand
GGCGGGTAAACACGATTCTTGTTGTTCTTTTGTCCTTCCCGCCTGCCCGCCATCGCTCTCGCTCAGGCGAGGCGGGCGGGGACGGAAGGACAAAAACCCAATGCCGCCAAAGGCGGCAAGAAAAGGCTCCAGGGTCAAACCAGAGATGAGTATTATGACACACCATGGAAAAGCAGCAACTCAGATTTATCTCTCCCGCGTAGCGGGATTTTTACCCCGTGAAATGTACAACCTATTTCACTGGGCGTCTTTCTCAGTTTCTTCAGGAAACTGAGAAAAAGAAAAGAAAATCCAATAGATCCAGTAAATCCTGTCAGATAAGAAAAAACGCATTGATAATCAGGTTTCTTAGGAGCCTTAAGGGCATTACTCCAAATCCTGATCTCTTTGACTTTTTACCAGATCATCAATATTGTGTGAGGCCCATTACGTTAACGCATTGATATTCAGGAATACGAGACACCACAAGTGGTGTTCAACTGTCAACTTGTGAAATAAGACAAGATGGTTAAGGGGCGATGTATAAGGGGAGAAGGATCAGGGGGAGCGGGGGTCAGGCTTCTTGATGTTGTGCTTTTTCATTTTGCTGTACAAGCTGCCGCGGGGGATATCAAGCTCCCTGGCTGCCTGGTTCAGGTTCCAGTTTGTATCGTGGAGCACCTTGTGAATGAGGGTGGCCTCTGCTTTATGAAGAGAGCCATCAGTTAGTTCCAGGATAACCTCTTCTATTGCTGCTTTTTTCCCGAGATTTCGTGACATAGCAAGAAGCTCCTTTACCCGCTGGCGAGGGTGCTAAGAGCGGTCGCCTACCCTCTCAATTGTTTTTCACGCACGGGCTCCCAGGCAATATCTTTCGCATTATCGAAAGAGATAGCAATTTAAATGCCAGATTTAGCCAGGCGCTTTTGGGGTGGGTTTAGGGACGCGCAGATATAGGAGGTGAAAGGCTCACAGAAAAGGCAAAACCCTCTTGGCCCCACTGGGTCAGCCTCACAGAGCGATGCACTCTCATAACCAGAGCTTTGAAGACACTGTTGGTGGGGATCAGCAGCCTTGGCTAGTAACTTGTGCTCAGTGGGCAGTGATCAGATGGGTGTTCAAGATCAATCACGCAGTGTAGAGCTCTCTCAGGACTTCGGCCCTAGACCGTTTAGAACACACGTATCAACGGTTCAGATTTTCGGTGAACCCTGAACCTTTGAACCCGTGAACGGTTACGGTCTTTCTATCCGGTATTTCTTCATCTTGCTGTAAAGGGTGCCTCTTGCAATATCCAGCTCCCTGGCTGCCTGCTTCAGATTCCAGTTTGTTTCCTCCAGAACCTTGCGGATCAGAGTTGCTTCTGCAAGAGGGAGTGATTTGGAGGGAAGATAGAGGGTAAATTCCTTAAGGTGAGAGCTTCTCTTGATATCCTCGGGCAGGCAATCGGGGGTGATCTCTTTTCCTTTGCAAAAGACAACAGCCTGTTCAACAACATTCGAAAGCTCCCGCACATTACCGGGCCAGTCATAGGCCATGAGAATTTTACGGCCTGCCTTTGACAGGCCCTCGACGGTCTTGTTGTTTTTTCGAGAATAGATCGATGTAAAATAGTTGGCCAGCAAGACAATGTCATCTCTTCTCTCTCTGAGGGGGGGCAAGTCAATGGATGCTCCCTTTATGCGATAAAAGAGATCTTCTCGGATTCTCTTTTCTCTCACCTCCTGGTAGATATCCTTATTGGTAGCACAGATGATTCTGACATCGGCATGAATGGTCTTTGTTCCGCCCACCCTCTCAAAATTGCCATCATCAAGTACCCGGAGCAGTTTTGCCTGCATCTGAGCGGGCATCTCACCAATCTCATCCAGAAACAGAGTTCCTCCATTGGCCAGCTCAAATCTGCCCCTTTTTTGTGCAACCGCTGTGGTGAACGCACCTTTTTCGTGGCCAAACAGCTCACTTTCAATAAGCCCGTCCGGCAGTGACGCGCAGTTTATCTTGATATATGGTTTCTTTCTTCTCGCGCCAGTATAGTGAATGGCATTGGCAACGAGTTCTTTGCCGGTGCCGCTTTCACCGGTTACCAAAACCAAAATATTTGCCCTGGCAACATCTTGAATCTTATGAAAGATATCAAGCATCTGAGGTGTCTTTCCCAGGATGTTTTCGAACCGGTAGGTTTTCCTGCGATCTTCCTGGGAATAATAACTCTTGGTCAACAGTCGTTTCTGTTCAGCTACTCTGTTGGTAAGGGCAAATAGCTCCTCATGATCTGAGGATTTCAGGGTGTAATCAAAAGCCCCCTGCTCGATTTCTTGTGTGGCCCTGTCTGTGGCACCATCGGTGAACAACACCACAAAAACCTCGGGGAATCTTTCTCTCAACTGGTTTGAGAGCTCTAATCCCCCCATGCCAGGCATGCGCAATTCGGTAAACACCAGGTCAAATGGGGTCTGGTCAAAGCATCTCAAGGCTTCATTCCCATCTCTGGCTGTCAGGACGTACGATACCTCGGGCTCGAGGACACCTTTAACCTTTTCACGGTGAGCAGGGTCCTTGGTTACTATAAGAATTTTCAAATCATTCAGCATGGGTAGCCCTTACGGGATTGCATTATCAGGAAGAGGGTGCCAGCCACATTTCAAGTCCGGTGGCAAGACTCTCTTATCTGCAAAAAACCGTAGCATGATAGTGACTGTGAGTCAAGCAGTGAGGTTAGCCCCTAACTAGATATCGAGCAGCAAACCCAGAAATAGATAGATGCCTAGGAAGGAAATGGCTTTTCGCGGTTTCTGTGAAGTTACTGGCGGGCCAAAAGTGAGGCCCCGACCAAAGGTCGGGGCATTCCAGTCTTTTTTTCAAAGCGGAACAAAGGTCCCACTGCGTACTTCCAGGATTGGCCTCTGGTGCGCTGTTTCGAGTCTTTTTGCTTTCCCTTGTTCAAAAGTTCGTTTTTCATTTTTTGTGCCTCCCTCTCTCGTTATTAGTTCGCCAATAATAAAGGCTGATACTACCCCTAAGCAGATGGCCACAACGTCCAGATGGTCGTAGGTACCCCTTAGAAAATAATCAATCAAGAGGCCTGAAACTCTGGTGTCGGGCAGAATCATTGGCAAGAATTGGGAGATTTGCTGGCCAAAGTACTGACCCACCTCAAAGAGGAGGTCCACGGTCAGCCAAAAAAAACAGATCATGAGTCTGATCCTTCGGCTGGTTTCTGGAAATAGCACCATGGTGATCAAGGCGAAGGCAAGTGGGTGAACAAACTCAGGCACAACACCCCCAAAGATCCCAAAGACTTCC
>CP070673.1:2579502-2585814 GCA_020351915.1 Deltaproteobacteria bacterium | reverse complement strand
CGTGTGCAATGCCACCTGCAAGGGTGCCGATGGCCTCCATTCTTTGAGCTCGCTGAATTTGGGCCTTCAGCTTCTTTTTTTCCTCCTCCGCCCTCTTGTGCTCGGCAATCTCTCGCTGAAGTCGCTGACTTACGCTGGTCAGTTCCCCGGTAGGCTCTTGAAGATCTTTCACATGTTTCTCGATTTCAGAATGAAGGTTCGCATTCCCTGAGCAGTTGCCTGCAATTACAGAACTAGTATCAAACCGGCAAAATACGCCACCGTATTTGCGAATCGAAGCACCAAGGTTTCAGGAAAGGCGGAGGACCTTGCTTTCCGCCAAAGCACACCATGAAAACAACGATACCCAATTTATCGAATCAATTGGACCACGATCAATAAGTAGATGTACTGCTTGTTATATAGGTGAAACTACTTATAGGCAGATTTTGGAGGGCTTACAGGGAGGTGTCTCAAGCGGTAAGCGAGGTATACCCTTTAAGGATGGCATATTTTACTATTTCGGCGGTCTTACTCAGGTTGAGTTTTCTCGTGATGCTGGCTCGATGGTTCTCCACGGTCCGTATGCTTATGAATAGAAGCTCCGCAATCTCTCTGTTCGACTTTCCTTCTGCAATCAACTTTATGACTTGTCTTTCGCGTGTGGTCAGGGGTTCCGAAGGGAACTCCCCATTCCCCTTGTACATATGTGAAATATCTTCTGCCATCTCACCGGCCAGGAGACGGGTCACAAAAAAGCCTCCTTTGCGAATCGTTTTTACAGCGGAAAAAAGCTCCACATCCGAATCTTCTTTCAGCAGGTAGCCTTGAGCCCCCGCGGCAATGGCATGGTACAGATATTCCTTTCTTCTGTGCATGGTCAGGATCAAGACTTTCACATTAGGATAGAGGCTCTTGATTTCTCGAGTGGCTTCGATACCCCGCATGTTCGGCATCGAAATATCAAGCAAAACCATGTCTGGTTCAAGCTCCTTCAATAGTTCGAGGAGTTCGAAACCATCATTTGCTTCTCCAACGACTTCCAGGCCTTCAGTTTCTTCGATAATCCGCTTGATCCCCTGGCGGAACATAACGTGATCGTCGGCTAAAACAATCCGATACGGCAGCACTAGGACATCCCTCCTTTACTTATTGGAATCGTGAAGCTCACTCTGGTACCTTTCCTTTCTTTACTCCGTAGGTCGAGGTTTGCCCCCAGCATATGCACTCGCTCCTCCATTGCAGCCAATCCCACACCCTTTTCAAAGGATTGCATTTCCTTCACCTGATCTACATCAAATCCTTTTCCATTATCTTCCATAAGAAAATAAACACGACTATCCTTCTTTTTAACCACAAAAGAGACACGGTTTGCATTTGCGTGCTTGCTGATATTTGTTAAGGCCTCCTGAAAAATCCTGTACAAGTTCGTTTGTGCCTCCTGGGAAAATAGGTGATCGATATCCCCTATGTCAAGCGATGTATCCATAGAGTGCCGTTTGCCGAAATCTTCAATGAGCCACCGGAGCGCCGAAGAAAGCCCAAGGTCTTCAAGGGTTGAGGGGCTTAAGTCTCTTGAAAGCCGGCGAACATTATCGATGATCTGTTCTACATACTGGTTTGTATCTTCGCACTCAGCACGCAGCAATGCCTGGTCTTCATGCAATTTCTTGCGAATAGATCTGAGCCGGTGTTTCAGTAGAGCAAGATCTTGACCTAATTCATCGTGAAGTTCTATTGAAAGCCGCTTTCGTTCCCTTTCCTGGGCTTTCAGCAGTTGAGAAGACAGAGATCGAAGTCTCTTCTCAGACTCCCGCAATGCCTCCTCTCTTTTGGCCAGGGATTCAGACATATCATTGAATGCCTTTCCGAGCTTCCCTATTTCATCCTTAGTCTCAACAGGTACCGGTTGGAATACCCCCTGCTTTTCAAGGGCTTTAATGCCATCGGTCAGCCTACTAAGAGGTCTTGTAACACCCTTCACCACGAAATAGGTAACTCCGGAACCAAGTAACAGAAAGGCAATCCCTATCAAAATACTCTTGAATAATAGGCCATCAAGCCGCTCATAAAGAACTCCCTTGTCAACCATTACCCTTATGAATCCAATTACCCGGGTCCTCCTGTGCATTGGATCGTCATCGAGAAATAAGGATTCTTCCATAGAATAAGCTGCACCTGCAAAAACCGGCGACCAGAATTGCAGTGTGTGTCTGCCTTCGAGGTAAAGCGGAACTCCGGATTCCCTGAGTCTTGGAGGTATTTCATTCCGTTTTCTTTCGACTCCTTGTGTTGTTTCCTTCGGATTTTTTATTCCGGGCCTCTCCTGCTTCCTCAAAAGCTCCCCTCGCAGATTGAATACTGAAACCCCCAACACTCCCTCCTGGCAAAGGATTCCCTCAATCGGATCTTTGAGCAGCTCTTCATTCTCAGAAAATACACCTATCTTCGAGCTGTAGGACAGAATCCTTGCCAGTAACTCCCCCGTATCTATGAGAGTATGTCTCAGGGACCTACGCTCGTGATGAATGAAAAACACGGTGAAGGAAAAAGAGATGATTAATATGAAAACAGCTAATATGAAAAAAAGCTTAACACCGAATTTTTCACCAAGGCTCTTTAAAAAACGTACATTCATTGTTTCCGCTCAGTTAACCATCTGGGCTTGTCTTATGATCTTCTGGCTGCTACCGGTTCCTAAGTCCATTGCCATATCCACATTGATTCCTAGCTTCCTTGCTACCATCAGGTTTGTCGATACAACTAGCCTTCTCGCACCAACATGCTGAACATTCTTTAGGTCCGTTCCTGATAATATTTTACTAGCGATTTCGCCTGCCTGACGCCCCATATCAAAGGCGTCTATGCCGGTGGACATGAATGCCCCTGCCTCTACATATTTGTCAGAGAACGTAAGGAGAGGAATATTGTTTTCCAAGGAGAAAAGAAGCAAAAACTCAACCGTCTGGGGAGTGATAACCGTTATATCGGGTAGCATCCAAAAGACATCTATCTGTTCTTTCATATCCATTATTAGTGAAGGGGCGTCCTTAGGACTATAAATCTCCCTTGCTACCAAGTTAATACCAATTCCTAAAACGGTCTCTTGTGCCTCTCTTACAAAACGGCCCGTCCTCTTCGGATTATACAGTAGACCGACGGTTTTTACGTGAGGCACGGCACGCAAGAGCGCCGTCAACTGCTGTTTCGGGGGTATGTTCATGCTGACACCCCTTATATTCTCTTCCCCGGAGAGCCTGGACTGAGGGTTCAGGACCATGACATAAACGATTGGTGTGCCCTTAATCCTTTTTGCGATTGACAGGGCGTCGCTCCCTATTGCGAGAACCATTTCAGGCCCCATGTCTTTGATCTTCCTCAAAGCATCGGCTCCCCTCAACTCCGAGAGAACAACCCTTTTAATTCCGGCATTGCAAACACTAACAAAGCCCTTGATTGCCTCTTCATACGGTTTTACCCTAATGCTTTGGACCACAGCGATCTCGGGGTTTGCTTCGCATATGCCGGGAAAGAGAAATAGCAGAAATAAGATCGGAAACAGTTTTCTTTTCACAACACGATAATAAAACATCTCAGGACCTCCAAAGCTCATTAATGTTGAAAGACAGTCCAGAAACTAATCTTCAGAATCACAAATATTCGTTATTTGTGCCTTTTGTCCCAAAAAGTTGGGAAAAGACACAAAACAACTTGAATTGAGTATTAAAACTGGCATATAGTACCACGAATTTCCCGATCAGTAAACTCCGGCGATTCTAAACACTGCGGCGATTCCAAAATGTAGATGCGTAGCTATTTCCTAAAAGCGGGTGTTCTTCTGTGTTCCTTTCTGGTGTGCATGTTCTCCCTCTGCCATACTGCCGCTGCCCAGTCTGAAGCAGAGATGCATGTTCTCCGTATGTTCTACAGGGAAAAGGACCTCGTTGTCTCACCTACTCGACATCCAAAACCCATCTCTCAGGTTGCCGAAAATATTGCCATTATCACTGCAAAACAGATTGAGGAAATGAATGCCCATACGGTCGCGGAGGTCCTGAACAGGGTGCCCGGCCTCTTCGTTAACTTCAACCAAGACTTTGGCGCAGCTTCTTTAATCTGTATTCAAGGCTCTGAGCAGAGGCATGTCCTTGTCCTGTTAGACGGGGTGCAATGGAATTTCCTGGCAAGCAACGCTGCCGAGACCAATTCGATTCCGGTGGGGATAATAGAGCGCATCGAGGTCATCAAGGGGCCAGCATCGTCTACCTGGGGCTCATCTCTAGGGGGCGTAATAAACGTCATAACAAAGCAGACGGGAGCTACTAGAAGACCCACAGGCTCCCTCAGGGCTTCCTATGGCAAAAGTAACAGCCAGGATTATAGGGCCGAGGCCTCGGGCAATGCCGGGCCTGCGGGGTATTACCTATTCGCGGGCAAGCAGAAATCAGACGGCCTGATGCCTTCACGGGCTTTTGATAGCTACAGCCTCTATTCAAAGCTCAATATCCCGATTTCAAAAAACACAGAGGCCCAACTCAGCATTGGGTACAGCGAACCACATACAGGACTTGGAGATTTTCCGAGCGGAGATATTACGCAAAAAGGGGTAAGCCGCAACTTTTTTACAACTGCCTCCCTTGATGCATCTCTTACCAGGAAACTTGGCTTGAATGTATCCTTCCACCGATTCGAACAGAAATTTGATCTGAACAATAATGCCCTGGGGTTGGGAATGAGCGGCCCACCAGGGGAACTTTATTTAGATACTATTTATGATGAGGAGACAACAGGAGGAGGCGGTAGACTCGTGTGGACCCACGGGGTGCACACTGCCGTGCTTGGCGTGGATGTTGACCGCGGGAAGCTCGATCAAACGATTAACGCCGGGCCCGTTCTTCAATCAATGGGTGCTCCAGCAACCTCAATTACCCATCCTCACATCGATCGGTGGGCTTTTTACTTCAATGACACCATAGTCATCGACAGATGGTCCATTACCCCGGGCATTAGGTATGATGATAACAGCGTCTCCGGCTCATTTCTAAGCCCGAGCCTGGGGGTCACCTACAGGCTTGGTGAAGATTCTATTTTAAGGGCCTCCGTAGCTAAAGGCTTTACCATACCGCCCCTCTCATGGACTTCAGGGGGCGGTCTATTTCTCGAACCGAATCCATTTCTTAATCCCGAAGAGGTCTGGTCCTACCAGGCAGGATTTGAGTCAAGTGCAGCGCCCTATCTCTGGATAAAGGGCACAGTCTTTCGCCACGAACTGGAAAATGCCTTAATCGTGGATTTGTTCGGTGCAGGGCCGCCAACCTTTAATGATCTGGTTATAAACAAAGGCGAAATCAGGCGCCAGGGCCTTGAGCTTGAAGCCGAAACAGTCCCCATGTATAACCTTTCTTTTCTCGCAGGGTTTGCCTATGTGGATCTAAAGCCTGCCAACGAGAGAGGCTCCACGGGAATTTACACTTATAGCATCGGTGCCAGGTATGAGGACAAGAAGTCTTTCAGGGCCCTGCTTTTTGGCCACTATGTATGGTGGGACTTTGATGCTCCCTCGAAGGCGAAATGGGGCGCAAACTACGATGATTTCATCTGGGACCTTAACCTCAATAAGAAAATCTGGACTAATGTAAAGACCGCGACGGAGCTTTTTCTTACGGCCCACAACCTTTTCAATGGCTCTCAGTATACCTTTGGCGACAGCAAAAACCCCGGCAGATGGATCGAGGCCGGGATACGGTTTAAATTCTAGTATTCTTATGGTGTTAACCTCCCTTCTTTCAATGCCTGTTTATGCCTGGATACTGAGTACTTTCCCTTCCTGAACAATAAGTAGAACTACTCATAGACAAGTCTTTAAAAAATCAATAGGAATATTCTTTGTGTGGCCTATATTTGGCCGGGAAGTCGTTTTATTAACTCATAAACAAAGGAGGGGAAGCATGGAAAGGGAGAAAAGACAGAAATTAGAGGAGAGGGAAGAGCAAATAGTCGTGCTCGATGAAGGTATCGATGTGAATGATATGGCAGATCCTAGGGGGTTTTGTTGCCGTGGTCCGCTTTTTGCTTTCAGAGGATAACCGAAAGGAAAAAGGGGAGAACTGACTACCCTTTTTCCTTTCCAAAAACCACCTCTCGATTTTATGCAGCCCTCTCAATACCTCAAGATATACCCCAGCGAAGAAAAACAAGATTATCTGCTTTTCTTCTCCACCAAGAAGGCATCGAAAATCCTCCTTAAAAGACAGACCTTTCGATCCATAGAGAAGGGCACTCTTTCCCCTTCCGATGAGACCCTGTTATCAATACATGGGATGATAGTCCATG
>CP070673.1:2570704-2579402 GCA_020351915.1 Deltaproteobacteria bacterium | reverse complement strand
CTCTTATTGCCCCCTCCATCCTATCCAGGATGTCGGCCGTCTTATCACGCAAGGAATCGGTTGCCTTAACAATTGTTTCACCAACACTGGTGAGAGCCTCTGTCTGCTTTCTAAGATCAGCTCTTCCTCCCACCTTGTAATAAGCAAGTATGGCGAAAATTAGGGCGATAATCGCGATAACTAATGCTAAAACCTCCATGATCTTTTACCTCCTTTATCGGTTTGCTATAGGGTGCTTATTCGCACCTTGTTTCCTTCCAATGACACTTCTACCCTCTTTGCATTATATCCGGCTTCTGCATCATCCTGTCAATAGCCAATCTACCCTCTATCTTTAAAAGACCAAAACGGGCTTCGCTGATTTTCTAATGACCTTTTCTGACACCGAGCCAAGCAGCATTTCCTTGACGATGCTCTTGCCATGAGAGCCAAGGACTGTTACGGAAACTCCTTCCTCTTGTTCAACCCTCACTATTTCGGTGAACGGAATTCCCCTTTCAATCCTCAGCTTCACCTCAAAACAATCTTTCCACAATCCGGCCCCTATTTTATCCACTTCTTTACAATCTTCTTCTTTGATCCCCCTTACCATCTCTGCTGAACCCCTCGACCTGTATAACAGACAAATATCACCGATTGCCCTTTCATCAATGACGTGCAAGACTATGACTTCTTTGCTTCCCGCTTCTTTCAACTTCGTAACATAGTCCAGGGCCTTTTTCGATACAACTGAGAAGTCAGTCGGATATAAGATCTTCTCAAACATGTCTGCCCCCCTTCTTGTCGCACAGAATTTACTGCCAGCAGACGCTCTTATCCATTCACCAATGAACTTTCCTGATTTCTCAGCTTTTATACGTGAGCACCAAAATGCGTTCGTGCAAAAGCTACCCGTTCCTCAACCCCATGCAAGCTCCTGTGGCTTTGTTCAACCAAGTTCAAGCGCGGTAACAAACCAGCCCGGTTGGCGATTTGGATGTTAAGCCCCGGGCGTGCATTCAGTTCCAAAATCAATGGACCTTTTTCTCTATCAAGTACAATATCCACTCCTTGATATCCCAGACCAGTAAGCTCGTAGCAGTTTGCTGCCAGCCTCAATAAATCCTCCCAGTCCGGGATTCTCAAACCAGTGACAGGGCTTCCAGTGTCAGGATGTTCGGCGACAATATCGTTCCGCCAAACCGCCGTAAGCGTCGTCCCAGTTGCAAGGTCGATCCCCGCACCCAGGGCACCTTGGTGAAGGTTGGCCCGGCCACCTGACATTCGTGTCGGCAAACGGACCATGGACATTACCGGCACACCTAAGAACACAATCACACGGATATCAGGGACTCCCTGGCAGCTGATAGCCTCGAATAGGGGATCAGTTTGAACCCGATATTCAATCAGGGCTTTATCAGGTTGCCCGCCCAGACTGTACAGGCCACCTATGATATTTGCAACATGATGCGTGAACTCTTCCTGGCTTATCAACAAGCCGTCTGGTTTTCGATACAGATCCTTCAAACGACCTGAGATTACGAGGATTCCGTCCCCACCACTCCCATAGGCTGGTTTTATCACAAAATCCGAATATTGTTTCAGCACGTCAGGTAGGTCCCGTAACTGATATTCTCCCTCCACCACACCGTAAAGTTCCGGAACGGCTATGCCCGCTCTTTGGGCAAGCCGTTTTGTATGCAACTTGTCATCGACCAAAGGAAATAATTTGCGCGGGTTGTGCCATAGCGTGTACTCGGCATTGCGCCGGTTCAACCCCAGCACGCCTACAGCAGCAAGTCGTCTTGCCAGCCCAAACATTAGACCTCCCGTCTCACTAATGCCTTGAAACGACGCAGCTCCACGAGGCGGTAGCCATAGTAGCGCCCCAGGAGCAGGGTCACTGCCAGCAATACCAGCAGCAGTTCCGGAAATACGAACACGAGGTGCTCAACATAGCTTATGCTCATAATAAGGTAGGCCAGGGCGGCAACCATCAGACTCCCTGCTGCTTGCTGTAAGGCCTCACTCGCGCCGCGCTCTTCCCACACAATGGACATCCTTTCAATCGTCATAGTCAAGATGACCATGGGAAAAAGTGCTACCGACAGCCCACGCTCAAGACCAAGTTTGTGCGTCAACACGCTCAGCAGGGCCATTATCAAGACCACCACTAGGAGCACCGAGGCTAAGCGGGGAACTAGCAATAGTTTCAAATGTTCAAGATAACGGCGTACGCTCAGACCAAGACCGACCACTAAGCTAAAGAGTATGATGCCCCAAAGCAATTGGGTCTCTCGGAATGCGAGAGCGATGAGCACGGGCATGAACGTTCCGAAGGTCTTTATTCCGATAACATTCCGCAGAATCACCAGCAAAAAGGCACCCACTGGCACAAGGAGTAATACTCGGTACACGGCCTGTGTATGGATGGGCAGGCTGAACAGGGAGAATTCCAGCAGCAGCGGGCTCTTAATCTTGCCACTCTGGATGGCGGCCCGAACTGCCTCTTCCTGGCTTAGGGTTACCGACAGGCTTACCTGTAGATTATCTCCCCCATCTATTTGGGCGAGGGGTCTTATTCCTTGCCACCATGGGAAATAATCGGGAGGGACACCCGACTCTCCTCTAACCAGATCATATGATCGCCACTGTCTTTTCTCATAAACCTCCAGCCAGTGAATCAAGTGAGCATCTCGGTCTTCCTGTTCCAAACGCACACCATGTATGGCCCGTGCAGGGATTCCGGCCCGCGCCAGCACTCGTGTAGCCAACTTTACTTTATGCGACATCGCGGCCTGTTTGTCGAGTAGCAAGGCTACATTTTCGTCTGGGTGAGGCATGTTTAGGCGCTTGATCAGCTCTTTAACCATGGTATCGACATCGGCTGACTTTGCTCGTATCTCAGATATAAGAGATTCAGCAGCTGATAGCTGTGGTTCGCTTAATCTCACTTCCTTGATCTCTGGTGGTGATACCACAGCACTTGGTTCCTTGGTATCAACTCGTCGCACCACTGCGCGATAGTAAAGGGTCTGTTGCCCCTTCGCCTGTCTGATAGACCATACAGCCTGGCGGTTGCCTTGTTCGGTGGCGGTGGCAATCCCGTAGCCTCGAGAGATGAAATTCTCGTTTTCTATTGCAAAGTATTTGGTATTGCGCGGAATGAATAATGACACCTTGACTGGTGCATTGCGCGCACCAAAGGTAATGCGGCACTCTACATTCCATGTATCAGAAATCGCGTGGAATGAGAGCGGAAAGCCCAAAACAAGAAATTTGTAAAGGAAAATGCCCAAACCCACTATTGTCAGGCACAGTACCAGCAAGTAAAGATGTCTTTTGCTCAATTTTTCGGCACGCCTTCGCACTTAGGCTTTGTGAGATACTTCTCTGATGGATCTATGATAACTCTGCCTTTTGTAAAACTGCGGCCAATCAACATTTGAAAAACAAAATCACTCCGGTCAACAAGATTAACTTCTACTTCTTTGTAAATGTTTCCTAAACAGATTCCAAGCAATATGGCAAAGCGTGGTTGCGGTTTTGAACCATGACGCTTAATCTTCGCAACACGGAGGAGCCTTTGCTCAAAGGTCACCGTTCTGCGATTCCTATCGGTAACATCAAATCGCACCCATTGTTGGCCATCTCGCTCAAATTCAATGATATGAGAAGCGTTCAGTGAAGAGTTCTCAGCACCAGTGTCTACCTTAGCATGAAGAAGCAAATTGCCAGGATAAATACGGACTTTCTCCAACCAGCCCACTACCTCTTTGCTCTGGGCAGCTACCGGGGTCGTGAGCACAAACCCACTAAATACCAACACGAGTAAGAAAAGGGGGGTTTTCATTCGAAAGCTTCAAATATTCACCAGGAACTAAATACTAATCAGGAACGTTCTTCCGGGTTTTTTCACACTCTTTCCGTAAGGAGAGGCGTGCTCTTGTTATAATACTTTTTGTTGTGCTCTAGTATATCAGGTTCCAAGATTAGCCAACTCAATAGTATACCTTTTACATTAGCAGACTTTTCTTACCATCATCTAAATTGTGAAACAGGCTGGTGATTGCGGCGATCTTGCTTGGCTGACCAAGCAAAACGAGCACATCATCAGCACGAAGCCGAGTGTCTGCATCTGGATTAGAAAATATTTCCGAGTCTCGACGTAGTGCCAATAGAGTCACACCATATTTCTTTCTTAACTCGATCTCAGCCAGGGTCTTACCAACGTGTGCTGACTCCTGGCTTACCCGGAAGCTACTAATCTCGATATCGGGGAGATTTAGTTCTAGATCCGAAAAGGAAGTCGACTCCCTGGAGGCGCTCCGAAATATCTCGTAACCATCTGCACGAACCTCAGCGCTGAACTTTTCTATTTCGTCTCTAGGTATTAGATATCTTATCAAAACACGAGTAAAGATTTCAACAGATGTCTCGAACTCCTCCGGAATAACTTCATTGGCTCCTAGCTCATACAATGGGCGCATTTCTTGAAGAAAGCGGCTTCGTGCAATAACATGCACCTTTGGGTTAAGCCTCCTAGCCATCGCAATAATCCTTCGAGTTGCGGTGGGGTCTGAAATAACCGCCACTAAAACTCTCGCAGTTTCAATTTTTGCATGCTTCAGCACTGCTTCCTGGGTGGCATCCCCAAAGAAGATCGGTTCACCTTTTGACTTTTCGGTCCTTACCGTTTCAGGATTTATTTCGATGATTACATGCTGGATACCCGCCACCTTTGCCGATCGCGCCACATTTCTACCGTTTAGGCCAAAGCCAATGATAATGAGATGGTCCCTTAGATATTCTATATTGGCAACGCTGCTTCTTCCTGCTACAGGGTATAACCCCGATCTTAACCTTCTGGGCAGTGGTAGCCGCAAGGCAGCATCTGTGATGCGAGGTGCCAGAGCGATAATAAATGGCGTTACTGCCATGGTCAGCACAGAGACGGCCAGGAAGAGTTGGTAAATACTCGCGGCAAGCAACCCATGTTCAACACCTGTTTTAGATAGAATGAAAGAAAACTCTCCGATCTGACAGAGGGCCAGTCCCACTAGAATCGTGGTGCGAAGTGGAAATCCCAGGAGCATCGTTGCGCACGCAGCTAGCACGGCTTTACCGGTTAAAACGGCAAAGGCTATAAGCGCAATGAGTCCTGGCCGCTGAAGAACAAAAGCTACACTCAACAGCATGCCAATGGAGATAAAAAAGAAGCTCGTAAAGACATCCCGGAAAGGTACGATACTGCCGAGTGCTTGGTGGCCGTATTCAGATTCTGATATGATAAGGCCGGCTAAAAACGCACCGAGCGCAAGGGATAGACCTGCACGGTGAGTAAGCCACGCAACTGCCAGACATATCACAACAATGCTCAACAAGAAAAGCTCACGGCTTCGCGTCCGAGCGATTTGATACATGAGCTGTGGCACAATCCACCGAGCGCCGATGAATACTAAGAGGACAATACCGATTCCTTTGGCCGAGAGAATGAGGAAGGACTGGGATAAACTCCCTGTCGCACCAGTCAGAAGAGGTGTGAACAGCATCATTGGAACAATAATGACATCTTGAAAAATCAAGATTGCAAGAGATGTTTGTCCGTGGGGGCTGTCAATCTCGGCCCTGTCTTGAAGGAGTTTGAGGACAATGGCCGTGCTACTTAGAGATATGAGAAACCCTATGAAAAGCGATTCACCGAAGGTCTGGCCAAACTGCTCGGCTAGGATAAAGCCAGCAAAAAGCGTTAGTAAAACCTGGAAAGAACCTCCGATTAGAACTGATCTCTTGATCTGCAACAGGTTCCTTAGCGAGAACTCAATGCCAACCGTAAAGAGGAGTAACACAACCCCAACTTCAGCCAGAATTTCAACTTCATGCACCCTGGCGATCAAGCCCAACCCATGCGGCCCTGCCAATACCCCGGTCAGAAGGTAGCCAACAATTGCAGGCACTCGAAGCCGATGGCATATAAAGACGACCGCTATGGAGAGCCCAAATATAATGAGAATGTCCTTCAGTAACGGTATTTCCATATGCTACTAAGCTCCTGATTTCATTTCACTAAACCTCGATTTATAGGAAAGATACATTTCTCTCTCATGATACCTGTGCGGGTATATGAAGCTTGCTGGGTAGGGCAAATTTGGGCGGAGCAAAACAGGCCATACACCTCTGTTATAGACTGTTGTGAGCTCCTTCGCTGAGAAGAGTTTTTTTGACATGGTCAACCACGGTTCGAATAAATCCTTCAGCTAACCTTCCCGTTGGCGAAGGAGTCTCAAGAATTCTCTTTGGTAAGCGGATGTTATCCAGAGAGAATCCCTCTCTAAATTTGAATCTGTATTTTTCTCTGTGTATCTCCCCTCCAATCTCCTTGAGATCCTTTGGAGTGAAATCAAAACCTGCTAGATGAAGCGCCCGTGAGACAAGATCTGGGATATATATTCCCCTGGCAAAAAAACAAATGACAAGACTTGATAAGACTTGACGCCATCGCTCCTCAGTCAGCAGAGCTTCTGCAACTTCCTCAGGACAAAGTTGCCTTTTGACGAGACCCTTCTGATCAAGGCCATAGCCGGCATTGTCCAGATGACTGTGTCTGGCACCAATTAGAACCCCAATATGTGCTGCAGGTCCCGTGTGGTAGCCTGGCATTTCGTTTTTGCCGAAAGCTAACGCAAACTCCTCTCCCCCATACACTGAGGCTGCATGGTCAACGCCGCGCCCCAGTGCCTGATACAACTTGTTGGGTTGCTCGACGATCAGCTCAACCGCGTCAATGTAGGCAGCATAATCACCCCAACTGAGCTTCACACCCATTGTCTTTTTTTCGGAAACAATACCGCGCTCCTGGGCCTCCGTTGCCCAGGCCAAAACCACACCGGTACTGATCACGTCCAGCCCCCATGCCTCGATCCGGTCCACTAACTTCAGGAACCCCTCGGGATTAGAGATACCGAGCATAGAGCCTAAAGCGTAAATCGGTTCGTAGTCATAAGAGATCATAGAGGTTTTGTAAAAATACGCCTCGTCCTCATAAGGCTCCCTCAGTGCAGCAATATGGATGCATCCCACAGGACAGTGGGAACAGGCCAGGCGCCTGCCTAAAAAATGCTCGGCAAGCACCTCACCGGAAATCTCAGATGCCCTTTCAAATTTCGCCTCCTCAAGGTTCCTTGTGGGTAGCCCACCGAACTCATTCAATGGCAATACATTCTCAGCCGTTCCCAAATCATGATATTTCTTCATTGCCGGGGAGGTGACGGCCGCCTTGTGAATCTCATCATACACCTTTCGATATTGCTTCTTGTCAGCTACAGGGAGCGATGATTTTCCAGAGATCACAATGGCCTTGAGTTTCTTACTCCCAAAAACCGCTCCCAGCCCCAATCTGCCAAAATGGCGATAAGTCTCTGTAGACACACATGCATAAGAGATAAGTTTCTCTCCAGCCCTGCCGATGCGCATAATTGTCCTCAATCCCGCTCCCGGCTCATTTTCCCTGAGGATCCGCCCCACCGTGAAGCTACTACCCATACCCCACAAGGCGGCCGCATCCCGAAAATAGGCCTGGTTCCCATGAATAGCAAGGTAAAGGGGCATGTCGCTGGCACCTCTTATGACAATAGCGCCGTATCCTGCCATGCGGATCGCCACCGCGCTCCGCCCACCACAATGACTCTCACCCAGATTCCCTGTATGAGGCGATTTAAACATGGCTACGGTTTTTGAGGCGAGGGGGAACATGGCGGTCAGGGGACCTACTGCGAATACTATAGGATTTTCTGGTGCAAAAACATCGCAATTTCCGGGACACTCTTCATGAAGAAGCTGGGTGGCAACACCAGTCCCTCCTATGTATTTCCCAAAAAGATCCTGCCTCCTTTCTATCCAGAAGCGTTTCTGCGAAAGATCTATATAGAGCACGTTTGCAAGGGTATCATCTCTGAGCATGTTCAACCCCCCTTTCTATCCAATCCTAGGACTCCATGGGGACAGAATTTCGTGCAGTAACCACAGTGGAGGCATATCATTGGTTTGTTGATCTCATCATCCCAGAAAATTGCCGCTATAGGACAAGCATCACGACAGTGACCACAGCCGATGCATTTGGTAGTGTCGACATGTACCCCTCCATCATCTCTGGGCTTCAACGCATCTGTAGGGCAAACCTTTGCACAAGGTGGATTATCACAGGCTCTACAGACAACTACAATAAACCCTCGTTCCATACCTCCGATAGATCTCACGCCAATGCAGGTTTTGGCCAGACCTGCGTCATCGTGAATTCTGGCACATGCAAACATGCAGCACTGACAACCAACGCACCTTTCTGTGTCTCCTACCGCTAATCTCATGATTTTTCCCTATGATTAATCATCGCAGCGAATCGGATTGATTTTGAATTATGAATCCTCTCACGGCAATTTATATTTTATACGCACAAATAGCTTACACCCCGTAAAGCCAAATTCCTTTGTCTGCTTTGGTATTCGGCCTAAAGATTGAGGACTCAAAGAAGGTGCCGAAGGACCAATGACCTCGGATTGTGAGCGAGAACCATGTTATCCTCGGCATTTTTTGCCGAATAATATAGGATGCCAGCAAGGCCTACGGAGAGCGGGTAAAAGAGAAAATGATCAAAATAGTTTTGATCAATCTAATGATCTATGAGTCTTGAGAGGATCTGATAAACCCGATCATAAATATGCGT
>CP070673.1:2567255-2570604 GCA_020351915.1 Deltaproteobacteria bacterium | reverse complement strand
TGAGCGGCCGGAAGGGACTGGAAAGTGCCATCCAAAAAGACTACGATATCGTCCTTACCGACATCCGCATGCCTGACATCGGAGGTATGCGGGTCCTGAGAGACATTAAGCGGGCCAAGCCATCCCTTCCGGTAGTGATCATCACCGGGTATGCCACGGTCCGCTCAGCGGTACAGGCCATGAAGCTGGGTGCAGCAGATTACCTGGAAAAACCCTTTACCCCTGATCAGTTGCTCAAGGCAGTTGCCTCAGCCCTTGATTTAGCTATCACCCAGGTACCTGAAGAACAGGAACTGATTCACAAAGAGGAGATGATCACGGTCCTGGAACGGGCTTCATCCGATTCGCTCTTCTTCACCAGCCTCCTCGAGGATGCCGCCGATGCCCTGGATGAATACGATCTCACGGGGCCCGAGAAGCTCGCCCTCCTGACCGGTGATGCTGAGTGGATCGAAGAGCAGATCGGGCCCCTTACCCGATCCCAGAGGCGCTGGCTTGAGGTGAGGAGGAGTGCTGAGATATGGTAGGGGCAAGAAATGAGATTCTTTTCATCAACAAAGACCGTAGAGAGCCAAAAGGGCCATCTTATTACCATAATCCCCTATGAAGAGAGGTATTTTACATCGCTCATACGGATGTATGATACCTACAGCCCACTTGGGTCTGTGCAAGGCCTCCCCCCCATCGATCAAGACAAAAGACACCAATGGACCCAAGATATGATTAGCAATGGTACAAATCTCCTGGCCTTGCACGAAGATATGGTAATTGGACATGCCAGCCTTTTTTCTATGCCGGTAAACTGGGCTGAATACTTTATCTTTGTTCATCAGGATTTTCAGAGACAGGGGATTGGTACTGCCATATCCCTCTACGTTATAGATTGGGCACACCAGGAAGATCTGTCCACCCTTTGGCTGAGTGTAGAGAGAAAAAATTTTATTGCAATTTCCCTTTACTACAAGGTTGGCTTTAAACGTATTGGATCAAGTGGCGATTGCTGGGAGATGATTCTAACCATAGCTCAGGAATGATACACTAGTCGTTAGAAATGATTTCAACAAGGAGGATTAGACATGAATACAGAGGTATCTCTCGAAGGGAAAATCTTTCCGGTATCGGAGAAATGGAAGAAGCGGGCGTATATCAATAGCGTGGAACTATACAAGGAGACGTGGCAGCGCTCTATCGACGATCCAGAAGGTTTTTGGGCCGAAATAGCCGATGAATATGTTACCTGGTTCAAGAAATGGGATAAGGTTTGCGAATATGATTGGGGCAAATCCCCTGAGCACAAATGGTTTATAAATGGAAAACTGAATGTCTCTTACAACTGTCTTGATCGGCACCTTGAAAAGAGAGGTGAGAAGACCGCCATTATTTTTGAGGGCAATAATCCATCAGATGGCAAAAGATATACCTACAAACAGCTTCATGAAGAGGTATGCAAGTTTGCAAATGTCTTAAAGGCAAAAGGGGTCAAAAAGGGTGATCGGGTGTCTATCTACTTACCAATGATCCCGGAACTCGCTATTACCATGCTGGCCTGTACTCGAATTGGCGCTATCCACAGCATAATCTTTGGCGGGTTTTCCGCAGACTCCCTTCGGGATAGGGTCCAGGACTGTGACTCAAAGGTCCTGATCTGCTGTGATGGCACCTTTCGGGGTGCCAAGGCCGTGCCCACCAAAAACAATGCCGATGAAGCACTAAAAGAATGCCCTACTGTTGAGACAAATATCGTGGTCAAGAGGGCAAACGTTGAGGTAACCTGGAATGATAGGATAGATACATGGTATCATGAGGAAATGGCAAAGGTAGATGCTGATTGCCCGCCCGAGGAGATGGATGCAGAAGATCCTCTCTTCATCCTCTATACCTCAGGCTCCACGGGGAAACCAAAAGGGGTGTTGCATACTACTGGAGGTTATCTTGTTTTTGTGGCCGTAACCCACAAGCTCATTTTCGACTACCACGAAGAGGATATCTTTTGGTGTACCGCCGACATTGGCTGGGTAACGGGGCATTCTTATATCGTGTACGGACCACTCTGTAATGGTGCTACTTCCATTATCTTTGAAGGGGTCCCCACGTATCCGGATCCAGGAAGATTTTGGGATGTAGTTGAAAAATACAAGGTTAACCTTTTTTATACAGCCCCCACTGCGATACGGGCTATTGCTAAAGAAGGCGATGAATGGGTGAAGAAACACAACCTAAGCACTCTGGAACTCCTGGGGACCGTTGGTGAACCCATTAATCCTGAGGCCTGGCTGTGGTATTACAACACCATTGGCAATGGTCGGTGCCCCATAGTGGACACCTGGTGGCAGACTGAGACGGGGGGGATTCTCATAACACCCCTCCCTGGTGCTATAGATATTAAGCCAGGTTCGGCTACCGTGCCTTTCTTCGGAGTTGAGCCATGTATTGTGGACGATGATGGCAAAGAACTCGAGGGGCCGTGTTCAGGCGCTCTGTGTATAAAGCGACCATGGCCTGGATTAATGAGAGGAGTCTATGGTGACCCGAAAAGATTCGAGGAGACCTATTTTGTTCAATTTCCAGGGAAATACGCAGTCGGGGACGGTGCACGAAGGGATGAAGATGGTTACTATTGGATTACCGGTCGCATAGATGACGTTATCAATGTTTCGGGCCACCGGATGGGCACAGCAGAAGTCGAAAGTGCCCTTGTTTCCCACCCCAAAGTGGCCGAGGCAGCGGTGGTAGGTTACCCACATGAAATAAAAGGAACGTCTATCTATGCCTTTGTTACCTTGAATAGTGGTGTAGAAAAGTCAGATGAACTCAAGAAGGAACTGGTTAAACATGTGAGGACAGAGATCGGACCTATTGCAACACCAGAAAAGCTTCAGTGGGCTGATGGTCTTCCCAAGACGAGAAGCGGAAAGATTATGCGTCGAATCTTAAAGAAGATTGCCTCTGGGGACATAGACGATCTCGGTGATACCACTACCCTGGCCGATCCCAGTGTTGTTGATAAGTTGGTAGCCGAGAGGGTTGTGTAGAAAAACAGGAACGTTCGATTTGACCTTTCCTCTTTATGAGGGCAAGATAAGGCGAACGGCAAGAACTCTAGTCAACTGGAAAGACATATAACACTATGGCTGCCCCCAAGATTTTGAACCGTATACTTGACTCTGCAACCTATACTGCTATTGTCGTTACGGATTTTGATGGCAAAATTATCGTGTTCAATCAGGGGGCAGCCAATTTGTTTGGATATACGGCAGAAGAGGCAAAAGATGGGTATTTGCCGGAACTCACTTTTTCAGAAGATGACCAGAAGGCGCATCTCTTTGAGGAAATTGCTGAGCGCGTGAGG
>CP070673.1:2561123-2567155 GCA_020351915.1 Deltaproteobacteria bacterium | reverse complement strand
GGGGAAGAGGGGGATGTCAGATAGGGGATCAATAAATCGAAAAGCCTGCAAAAATGTATACCCTCAGTGTCATGCCTATTTAAGAGTCCGCCCCCGGCGGGAGGGGTAAAGGAACTCCGACCGTGCAGGTAGGAGTCTGGAAACATAGTAAGAAAAGGAGGAACGGACAATGGATATCAAAGTCCTGGGACCGGGTTGCCCGAGGTGCGAGCAGACCGCAAAAAACGTGAAGGACGCGGTAGCGGAGACGGGAGTCGAGGCCACGGTGGACAAGGTGACCGATGTCATGGAGATCGCCAAGTACGGGGTGTTCGGGACCCCTGCCGTCATAGTTGACGGCGAGGTCAAGAGCGTTGGTAAGATTCCGGGCAAAAATGAGATCAAGACGTGGATCGAGCAGCAGCACTAAAATCAAATAACACCAGCAAAAGGAGGAGAAAAAATGCCACAAGATTGCTGTGCACCAGAGGGAAACGTTATGATTTTGGCATGTTCTGGAGGGTCTAACGTAGGCCAGCTTTCCAATCAAGCCGCAGTGGAACTCACCCAGGAAGGCTTTGGTAAGATGTTCTGCTTGGCCGGTATTGGGGGCCATCTTAACGGCTTTGTCCAATCTGCCACGGACATTCCACAAATGGTGGCCATTGACGGATGCTCTTTGGGCTGCGCCAAAGCTATCCTGGAACATGCGGAAATCCCCATCAAGAGTTATCTGGTTTTGACCGATCTTGGAATCGAAAAGAATAAGGATTTTAAATTGAGAAAAGAAGAGGTTCAAAAGATCAAAGAGTCCATTAAGGAGGCCTGTGGCGGAGAGCAGCCCGTTCTCCCAATGGGTGAAACCGGTTCGAGCACCTGTTGCAATTAATAGCTTTCTTACGATAGATGAGTTTTGGAGAACACCTTTGATTACACAGAGGAAGAATTTAAGAAGGCCGGAGAGGCGATCATAAAGATTTGGGAGCGGGAGTGAGAGAAAAATTGATTCATACGGGGGAAAGTTGAGACGAAGAAGCATTATCATTGGAGCAGCTGTAATCGTTGTGTTGACAGGAGCGTCCCTTTTTTACCTGTTCTATCCTGGGGGGAGTGGCGGACAAGTCCTTGCCACGGTGAACGGAGAGAAGATTACGGTTGAGCACTTCAATCAAGAAATAGCCAAAGTCAAAGAACCTAACAGGGGAATCATCAAGGAAAATCCAGCCAAATTCCTTGAAGGAATGATCATAAGGAGGCTCGTGTTGCAGGAGGCTAAAAAGCAGGGTCTATTACCGGCCAAGGAAAAGAAAGGTCCTGAAGGCTCCGTATCATCTGAGGAAGCAGTGATCAAAGAGTACCTGGAAAAGAGACTTTCTTCTGCTCCTGCTGTTAGCCGACAGGAAGTAGAGACGTTCTATGAAATCTACGAGGATCGAATGGAAGGAAGGCCGTTGGAACAGGTGGCTCCGATGATAGAGCAAATAATCCGGCAGGGAAAACAACAAAGACAGTTGGAGCAGTTCATTGGAGAACTCCGAAAAAGTGCCAGTGTTGAAATCAACCAGGACCGTTTACAAAAGATCGCAGCCAAACCGCCTGACTCGAATACAGAGGAGGATTTTTCAAAGGCCTTTAAAAGTGGTAAGCCTGTCTTGGTCGATTTTGGGTCGAATTCTTGTATCCCTTGCCGCCAAATGAGACCCATACTTCACGAAATCAGGAAGGAGCATTCAGGAAAGGCCGAAGTGCTGGTGATCGATGTTTACAAATATCAGAACCTTGCCAGGGAACACAAAATACGAATGATTCCCACTCTGATCTTCTTTGATTTAAATGGCAAAGAGGTTCACCGTCATCAAGGGTTCATGAGCAAAAAGGCGATCCTGGAGCAGCTCAAAAAAATGGGCGTTAGTTAGGGCATGACTACCTAATCAGAAAATTGAAGATACAGGGAAATCAAACAGAAACCTAACAGATAAGCTTAAAAAGGGATGTGCATGTTTGAAACATTTGTTGTGACCGTTAATGAGTGGATTGCCGGCGGCACGGCCATTGCCGCCGTAGGTTGCTTTTTATGGGGCATGGTCAGCGTGGTCTTCAGCCCCTGTCATCTGGCTTCCATCCCTTTGATTGTTGCCTATGTTGGTGGACAGCAACAGATCTTGAAACCCAGCCAGGCTGGTTATTACTCTGCTGCCTTTACCTTTGGACTCTTTATCACCATTGCCCTGATAGGGATCATTTGCGCCCTGCTAGGCCGTATGCTGGGTGACGTGGGAAATTACTGGCAGATACTTGTGGGATTGGTCCTGGTCTGGGTGGCCCTGGGCATGTTCGGCGTTGAAAAATGCTCCATGTCGGGCAGTCTCTTATATCGCCTCAATCTTAAAGGAATCTTTGGAGCCTTTGCATTGGGGCTGTCCTATGGGGTTCTTTCCGGTTCCTGCACCTTTGGCTTTATCGCTCCTATCCTTGCGATTATCACCATCCAGCAGAAAGTGGCTACAGGGGTCCTTTTCATCCTGCTCTTTGCCATCGGCCATTGCCTGCCCATCGTTGTGGCTGGGAGTTGCACCGCTGCGGTGAAGCGGACGCTGGAAAACAGGGCCTGGCAGGGTGCTGGAAACTGGTTTCGGAAAGGAGCAGCAGCAGTTATTGGAATTTTGGGTTTCTATTTTATTGTTAATCCTTTTTTTGTGAGCTGAACACAAGGGAAGCATTAGGCCAATCCACCTGCATAGTCGTTGCAATTCAGGTAGCCGAAGGGGTGAAAGTCCCTGAAAATTGTCCATCCATCATCGAGGAGAAAAGAAATAATAATCGAATTCTTTTAGGGAGGCAAATAATGACAACCGAAGCAAGCATCACCAAGGAATCAAAAGGACTCGGTTTTTTCGAGAAGTATCTTTCCGTCTGGGTGATCCTCTGTATTTTGGCGGGCATTATCCTTGGAAAAGTGGCCCCCGGAGTCGCTCGGTATCTGGACCGATTGGCCATTTACGTGGGAGAAGCACCTGTTGTTTCCATCCCCATCGCGATCTGTCTTTTCTTCATGATGTATCCCATCATGGTGAAGATCGATTTCGGGGAAGTGCTCAGAGCGGGAAAGAATGTCAAACCGGTTGTTCTTACCCTGTTCATCAACTGGGCGATCAAACCGTTTACAATGTATGCCATTTCCATTTTCTTTCTCGGCACATTTTTTCTGGCCTTTATTGGACCTGAGGCCGTGGATTATGTGAAGATGCCCCTCGGTCTCAATCTCCCTGTAGGCGCGGAGCACGGTGTAGGAAAGGTGGTTCTGGTCAATGGTGCCAAGGTGTTGGAAGTGCCCCTCTGGCGGAGCTATCTTGCCGGGTGCATCCTTTTGGGCATTGCCCCGTGTACAGCCATGGTCCTCGTCTGGGGTTTTCTGGCCAGGGGTAATGACGGGCACACACTAATCATGGTAGCTATTAACTCCCTCACCATGCTTTTTCTCTATGGCCCTCTTGGCGGGTTTCTTCTGGGCGTGGGGCGGCTCCCGGTTCCCTGGCAGGCCCTGGTGCTTTCGGTAGGCATCTATGTGGCGCTCCCTCTTGCGGCGGGCTATATCTCAAGAAAGTCGATCATCAGGGCACGTGGTGAGGCGTGGTTCAATGAGAAATTTCTACACCTTTTAACACCCATCACCATTGTAGCCCTTTTAATCACACTGGTGCTTCTCTTCTCTTTTAAAGGGGATGTGATCATATCAAATCCGCTCACCATCCTCTGGATTGCCGTTCCGCTTTTCATCCAGACCAATCTGATCTACTGGTTGGGTTACGGCCTGTCCAAACTGATCCATCTTCGTTACGAGGATGCGGCCCCTTCGGCCATGATAGGGGCTTCCAATCATTTCGAGGTGGCCATTGCCACGTCAGCTATGCTCTTCGGCCTTTCCTCGGGAGCGGCTCTGGCAACCGTTGTGGGAGTGCTGATTGAGGTACCGGTTATGCTCATGCTGGTAAAGATCTGTTTGAACACTACTCGCTGGTTTTCACATAGAGCGCCGGTGCGCTAAGAAAATAGGGGAGGAGGGAAGATGTTAGAGATAAAGAAGACCGCTATCGCCTTTGATGAGAAAGAGCTGATGAAGCTGGAGGAGATCATCACTGACCAGGACGAGGCTGAGGCGCTTAGATTTCTCAAGCGAGCAGTATATAACAAGATCGCCAAGGGACAGCAAAATCGACTCAAGTCCCACCTCGACACCCGGGGAGACCCGGTGGAAGGGTTTAAGAATAGATAAACCCAACTCTCGAGAATCCACCCAGTCCACCTGCATGGTCTTAGCGGTTCGGGTAGCCGAGGGGGTGAAAGGATCTGAGGATTGCTCAGAACTGAGTGAGGCAAGCAAATATTGCAGGAATATCTGGGCCACTACCGTTTTGAACCATAGCGTTAGGTGATCCTAAAAGAACTAATAGCAAATCAAATCGCAAAATAGGAATTTAGACTTCAGGGATTTTCTCGATAGAGTAAAGCGAAACTCAAATAGAGGAGAACAGACCCATGAGAAGATGCTGGCTTGTCGGAACGATTTCCATCTTTCTATTTGCCCTTTGCGGCCATTCTTCCTTGGCCCAGGAGGCCCGGAGTCCAAAAATGGTCCTAAAAGAGCAGGTATTCGATTTCAAAGAGGTCAAGGAAGGAGATATCATCAGCCACTCCTTCAAAGCCTTTAATCACGGCAACGAAACGCTCAGGATATTGAGGGTAAGGCCCGGGTGAGGATGCTCCACGGCCGGCTTTGACAGTGCCATTCCCCCCGGTGGGGAGGGAAGGATTACACTTAGGGTTCGGACAAAGGGCTACAAGGGGGCGAAACAATGGGGCGCTACGGTTTATACCAACGACCCCAGATGGAAACAGGTTATCTTAACGGTAAAGGCCTTTGTGAAGCCAGTTATCACAGTATCTCATCGCTATGTTAATTTGTACGGGATGGAAGGAGAGAGTATCGCCAGAGAAGTTGAAATTAGGACCGGGCTAAACAAACCCCTTACACTAAAACCAATCCAATTTAATCTCGAAGGGAGACTGACATACGCGATAGGGGAGATAAAGAAAGGACGAAGATTCCAAATCCGCTTCACCAGCATCCCCGGCCCGCCACAGACCTATCAGGGGTTTCTAAAGCTCAAGACCAACTATCCTGAAAAACCGGAAATTATCATAAGGATCAGGGGTCGGTTTGTTAAAAAAATGAAAAAAGGGTAAGGATGAACATCTTTGCCAATTGCGATATACGCCATGTAGCGCGGAGCGGCCCATGGAGATCTGTCAGGTGAGGCAAGAAGGAAGAAGGGAATGACGGGGACATCAAAACTCAAGAGAATCGGGTTTCGGATATTTTGGCAAATGGGGACCATTGTCCTCTTGGCGGTCACCATCGCGGTCATATTCAATCAAATCCGTCCCGACCGACTCCGCCTGGTGGCTGACTGGTCTGTGGAAGCCCAATTAGCTCAAGAGTTGGGGCAGAATATGCTGATATCTCTGGAGGAAGCCAGGGAGCTTTGCTCGTCCAAGAGGGCGATATTTTTTGATACACGACCCCGGGAACTCTATGAGCAGGCGCACATTCTGTGTGCCCGCAACCTCCCCTGGGAGGCAATGGACGAATATTTCGAGAGGGTGATGGGTAATATTCCTCAAGATGCCCTGATCATCGCCTACTGTGACGGCGAAACCTGCGCACTGAGTAAGGATTTAGCCCTTGAGTTGTTTTACAGAGGATACGACAATGTCCGGGTTCTGGTAAACGGCTGGAGCCTTTGGGTAGAACACCAGCTCCCTGTTGAAAAGGGCCCCGGGCCAGATGAGTCTTAAGTGTTTTGTCGCTTTTCTAAGATGAAAATCCGCCTCGAAAGAGCCAACCAAAAGGGAAAGTGAATGAAACATTTACACGAAAATGCCAATAGCTCCCTTCGTGACTATTCCCAGGGCACTTACGCTCCAGACCGTATGCCTGAAAAAAGAAGACGATGGAATTGGACAAAGGTTCTCCCTTTTGTAGTAAGGTTGAT
>CP070673.1:2555982-2561023 GCA_020351915.1 Deltaproteobacteria bacterium | reverse complement strand
TCTACTGCGAGGTTGTCACGGGTGGTCTGCTCACATCCCATAAGGGTCTCAACCTTCCCACGCGAACCATAAGGGCACCTTCATTTACAGAGACGGACAGGGAAGATCTCCTCTTTGGGCTGGAAAATGGTGTAGATATTGTTGCCCTGTCCTTTGTCAGGACCGCAGAGGACATCTTGAGAGTGAAAGGGGTTATCCACCAGAGAAAGGGGGATATTCCCGTTGTCGCAAAGATTGAGCGGCACGAGGCTCTCGACTACATTGACAGTATTATTGAGGCAGCCGACGGGATCATGGTAGCCCGAGGAGATCTTGGGGTAGAGATTCCTCTAGAAGATGTTCCTGTTATCCAAAAGATGCTGATCGCCAAGGCCAATGCTGCAGGAAAACCGGTTATAACCGCCACACAGATGCTCCGTTCAATGGAGAATTCCCCTCGCCCCACCAGGGCTGAGGCAGCAGATGTAGCCAATGCCGTGCTAGATGGTACGGATGCGGTCATGCTCTCTGAAGAAACGGCCACCGGGGACTATCCTGTCCAGGCTGTTCAGTTTATGGCTCGTATTATCAAAAGTGCCGAAAAGAACTTCTCCCACGAGAGATATCTACAGCTCCTGCCAAGAAAGGAGGTTCCAGACTCTGTGGCCCATGCCGCCTGCGTCCTGGCCAATCACCTTGATGCCTCTGCCATTGTCGCTCCCACACGCTCGGGCAAAACGGCCATGCATATCTCCCGGTTCAGGCCCAAACAGCCGATTATTGCCCTTTCCCCGCACGGTAATGTGGTTCGGAGATTAACCCTGTTCTGGGGATGCCTGCCCCATCTGGTGCCTGAACCGACCGATACAGACGATATGATCGAAAGTTCCGCCCAGTTGGTATTGAAAACGGGATATGTGTCAAAAGACGATTTAGTGGTGATGACTGCAGGCCACCCTGTCGGGGTTGCTGGTACTACCAACATGGTTCGGGTGAAAAGACTCTAAGGGGCAATGAGAAATTTCCTGGGGCCTCGTTGCAATAGGCGATAAGAACTCTGAGCCTCGAGAGCTCTGTGAGAGATATTCGAGTCTCTTAGGGGTGGTAATTGACGAAAAAGTGAGTCTCAGGCAAAAGAATAAAAGAGGAGGTCTGTTGTGATTGGCGAAGCAATCAAAAAAAGGACTCAGGAGACGGCTAACAAGCTCTTCGGCAAGGGTATCAGAATGGATCCCCCTTTTCTGATGTGGAAGGAATTTGACAAGGATCTCGCCAACGATTTTTCTATGTTTATAACCGGTAACCTCTATTCCCGAACTGTTCTTACAATGCCCGAAAGACAGATGGTTGCATGTGGCATGTTAGCAGCGATCCGTGCCAGGGATGAATTACGGCTTCACGTCAATGCAGCCTTGAATGTAGGATGTGACCCCAAGAAACTGGCAGAGGTCTTCTTTCAGGTTGCCACCTATGCAGGTATGCCAGCGGTCAATGAGGCCCTTGAAGTCTACCGGGAGGTTCTGAAAGAGCGAGGAGAATGGCCGATTACATAGAAAGATAAGATCAGCATGGATGGGGAGTCTCCTTTGGTATTGATGAGATCCAATGAAAAGAGGGCTTGCAAGACGACAGATCAAGGCCGCTGGCAAAGGAAAACATGAGCTGAACCCCGTTTTGATAGATCTGCCAAATTGAAGGATTGCCTATGCCTGAGGTATGCTCCATTCTGGCCCTCGCAGTTGTACTCGTTGCGATGGGTTTGTTCGTCACAGCAAAGCTCGAGGTCGATGTGATCGCCTTATGCGTGCTTGTCACGTTGATTGTGCTCGGGTTGATCGACCCGAATCAGGCGCTGTATGGTTTTGCAAGCCCGGCCACAGCCACGGTAACGGCGATGTTCGTATTGAGCGCAGGGTTAGTACGCACCGGTCTGGTTGAGTGGTTATCCCGCCAGTTAAACAGATTGGCCGGGAAAGGAGAGATGCGGCTGATCGTAGTGCTGTGCATTGCAATCGCATTTCTTTCGGCCTTTTTGGTTAACACTGCAACCGTAGCCATCTTCATCCCTGTTGCAACGGTGTTGGCGATGAAACGGAGAGTGTCTCCGTCCCATGTGTTGATGCCGCTCTCCTTCGCAAGTCAGTTCGGAGGCGTATGCACCCTGATCGGTACCTCTACCAATATCCTGGTCAATTCAATCGCTGTATCCAAGGGCATGCAGGCCTTTGGCCTTTTCGATTTTGCACCCCTGGGAATGGCCATGTCTGCCACCGGTATCTTATACTTCATCCTTATCGGAAGGCGGCTGTTGCCAAGACGTAAGGTCGCAACCGAACAGGTAGATAAATATCGGCTGGCCGACTACTTAGCTGAGCTGAGCGTTGCCGAACAATCCCCGCTTATTGGTCAGACGTGGGATAAGAGAAGAGCCTCCCGTGGCACAAAGGTAGAACTCATCAAGATAATGCGTGGCGAAAAAGCCGTGTCACGGCCTTCCAGAACAATAATCAGGGAGGGCGACATCCTCTTGATCCATGGGAATGTAGATAAACTCATCAGCATAAAGGAAAAACTGGGGCTGGGTATCCAGGCCCATGTTACCATGGACGATCAGGAGTTGAGCTCTCATGAGGTGAGACTGGTTGAGGTTTTGGTTCCACCACGGTCGAGTCTGGTCGGACGTACCTTACGGAGCTCGGGTTTTATTCGCCGGTATCGATCGGTGGTGCTTGCCGTTCAGCGGCGCGGCAGGATCTTACGTGATCGATTAAGGGATATACGCCTCTATGGTGGAGATTCCTTGCTCTTGCAGGTGAACAATAAGGATTTAGCCCGCCTTATGAAGGCCAGCGAAGTGATCGTGACAAACGAGTTGACCGATCTGTACCTCCGTAAGGATCGTGCCGTTACTGCGCTCCTCATATTCCTGGGAGTGCTCACCCTGACTGCCCTTAAGATTGTACCCATACTCGCGGCCGCATTAATGGGTGCAGTCGGAATGGTTGTAAGTCGCTGTCTCACCATCGAGGAGGCCTACGATGCCATTGACTGGAAAGTGGTTTTCTTGTTAGGCGGGATTATTCCGCTGGGGCTGGCCTTGGAGCAAAGCGGGGCTGCCCGGTGGCTGGCTGAGTCGGTCTTGGCGCCCTTTGCGGATTTCGGGCCCCTCATGGTTCTGGCGGCGCTGTATCTATTTACTGCTATTCTCACCGAGGTCATGTCAAATAATGCTTCCGCCGTGATACTTGCGCCTATTGCATTCTCCCTCGCCGCATCAATGCATGTGAGCGCCCGACCCTTCCTGGTAGCTATTACCTTTGCCGCCTCGACAAGCTTTGCAACCCCGGTAGGGTATCAGACAAATACCATGGTCTATGCCCCGGGAGGTTACCAATTTACCGATTACACGCGGGTGGGAGGTCCACTCAATCTGATATTCTGCGCAGTGGCGCTGCTCCTCATACCAATGCTCTGGCCGTTCTGATGGACTAATTTCTTTTTTGTGATATGATTTGAAATGCGCTACGAATTATAGGTGGGGTTCACTGATCTAGACCCCTGAAACATATTGTATCTAATAAGCTTGTAAATGGCGAGAAATTGAAGTGCATTGCGGAAAGAGGTTTCATTTTGAAATGGTGACTTGAGTTAGAGAAGACTGCAAGAAAGTCAGATCTAAATCCGTCTCTGAAGGCGTTGAAGAAGCAAAGAGAAAAGGAGGACAAATAAGATTCGTTAGGGAGGGGAACGATGAGATGAGATGCCAGGGATGCACCTGATGATGGGAGCCTCACTTTTTCTGCAATGGGTTTATAGTTAGATTATTTCAATAGTGTTGTTGTTCTTTGGGCATTCCAAGAAGATCTGGTTTATGCTAGGTTAGGACTGAGCAAAATCCGCCAGAAAAGCATCTTTGATTTTGACATCAAAGGAGGGAAATCATGAAGAGTGTGCAGAGCTTTTTTGATCAGCTTGTCTTATTGCTCGAAAAGGTATCGGCAGGCAATGAGGTGTGGCAGTTTACGATTTCGCTTGCCATAATCTTTGTGGGCTTCCTGTTTCTGGAGTTGTTCACCCGTTATACCAACAGGCGCATGGAAGCCGTCCTCAAGCAAAAGGGTTTCGACCGGTGGGTGCCTTATTTGTGGGGTTTTCTGCCTTCGCTCCGCTTGTTTTTTGCCGCCCTGTTACTCAGGATTGCAGAGGTTCCCGTCCATCTACCCGAACAGCTGGTTGTGCTACTTCGCGGATTGGAGGTGTTCTTAGTCGCCCTGGGACTCATTTTGCTATTCTTTCACCTAGTGCGGCTGTTAGACCTCCTCTATCTTGCTCTTCCTTCCAGCGTAAGGATGAGCGTCTCGGAAGGTGTGGTGAACAATTTCAAGAGTATCCTGAGGATAGTCGGAATCATTCTCGTGGCTGCTTTTTTCATCCACACACAGCGAAGCCTTTTCCCTGAATACTTATGGACATCTCCTGTGTGGCGCTATCTCGCGGTGTTAGCGGTATTGGTTATTATTGTTATCGGAGGGAAGCTGCTCGATAATTTTCTCGCCAGCATGACGGTTGCCCTCAAGGATGCGGAGGAGACAATGCGATTCGGGTTGGTCTTGAACGCAGCGTTGTGGCCCATCCGAATATTGCTGGTTGCCATTGGCATTTACGCAGTAGACGTGCTTTTGCCTTTGCCGCCAGCGGCGGAGCGTTTTGCAGGAACTGCGGTCAGTGTGCTGGGTGCCGTGGCAGTTGCCTTTTTCGCGTATCGCTTACTGGATGTGCTCGAATATGAACTAACGAGATTCGCAAAGAGAGAAGACACCAAGCTCGATCTGAATTTCGTGAAGCTGATCAGGATGATTACCCGGGTATTGGTGGTGGTGTTCGGTGCCATCTATATATTGCAGGCCATTACCGGAAAGCCGCTGAACGCCTTGCTGGCGGGACTTGGTATAGGCGGGTTGGCGGTGGCCCTGGCAGCACAGGATACGTTGCGGAATTTCTTCGGGAGCATCATGATCATGCTGGACAAACCGTTTGTCGTTGGCGATCGGGTGACCGTTGA
>CP070673.1:2551995-2555882 GCA_020351915.1 Deltaproteobacteria bacterium | reverse complement strand
TGGGATCGGCACATGCTGGTCCCGGGCGCCCAAATCCGTGGGGCATATGCCAGCACCGACTATCCGAACCAGCACCTCGTCGTCATTCGGATCACTGAGTTCAAGTTGTTCAACACTGAAACTTCCCGATTTCTCAAAAACCACGGCGGCCTTGATTTCCATTTTCCTCCTCCTCGAAATAGGGGACGTACATAAGTATATAAGTTAATCAATCTTCGATTAGCGAGAAGTTATGAAGTTTGGCCAGTTCTGCCCCTCGGGTGACTGCCATGCTTACTGCTGGTTGCGAAATCCCAAACTTCTGCGCCAAATGACTCTGGCTAATGCCGAGTTCGCGCATGGCCCAGAAACATACAATACTGCGAGCCTCTACCGTCTTTCTATACCTCCCTGATGCCAAGACCTCACTCGAGCTTAAGCCCGCGAGATTTGCCACACGGGTGACGACCCTTTCGAAATCAAAGCCATTGGCCTTGAGATGATATCTGCATTCAAGGTTTTCCTCTGCCTGCTCCAGGGCATTTTCCACAAAATCACCATTACCCAGGATCCGTTCATCGCCTTTCTGATATGCCCCTGCTTTTCGCAGTGTTTTTGCCGCTGACCAGCCGCCAACACTGCGTATCAGCCCCCCGCCGACCAGGTCAGGGCGTTTTCCTTGAGTGATTCCCTTCTGAAAAAACTCCCTGTACCGCCGACGAGCGAGTGAGACCGTTTCAGCGAACAAACTGAGGATGTAGTCGGTATCCTGCCAGCCGTTCTTACACTTTCCCAGCAATGCACTGTGACCACAGTAGGGGTATTTGTCGAGAGATTCTAGATCGTCGACGACCTTGGCGCGCAGTGGGGTCAAATGAATATAGCGGATCAATTCCAGAAGGTATGGATCTTCCTGGCACAAGATCGATTTGTAGCGGTTCTGAAAAAGATGACCCTGCCGGCAATGACGCCTGTTATGTGAAACCGCATAGCCGGTGAGCAAGCGACGCATAACGGTAGACATCGGCGTCGGGCCTGTACGTAGCAAGATGTGGCAATGATTTGGCATTAATGCCCAAGCATAACAAGATGCCCGGGTCTCCTCTAAGATGGTCCCAAGCCGTTCTAAGAGATCATCCCGGTCCCTATCATCCTGAAAAATATTCTCGCGTGCAATCCCTCTGGCAATGATGTGATGAAGCGCCCCCGGAGCATCTATGCGTGACCTGCGTGGCATGCAATACTGATAACAGAAAATGAAAAGGTAATCAAAAGCTAATCAACTTATGAAATTATGTACGTCCCCTATCTCCAATACTTCGACCGGATCTCCTTTTTGAGTATTTTCCCCTGAGGATTCTTGGGTAGAGATTCGAGAAACTCAACTGACTTGGGTGCCTTGTAGGAAGCCATATGGTCTTTGCAGAAGGCAATAATTTCATTCTCAGTGGCAGTGGCATCTGCCTTCAAAACGACCACAGCATGAACACGCTCCACCCATAATGGATCGGGAATGCCAATAACCGCAACTTCGGCAATCGCCGGATGCATATAGAGGACGTCTTCTACTTCTCGCGAATATACGTTCTCACCGCCAGTCACAATCATGTCCTTTTTCCTGTCTACAATAAATATGAATCCACGTTCATCATAGTATCCTAGATCGCCGGTATGGAGCCATCCATCAATGAGAACCTCGCGGGTGTCTTCTGGTCTGCGCCAGTATTCAACCATGATGGAATCACTCCGTGCGATTATCTCGCCTACTGTTCCCGGTTCAACATCATTGTTCTTTTCATCGACCACCCTGACGTGAACACCAAGACTCGGTTGCCCGCAGGAACTTAACACTTTTTGTTCTTCCAATGGCCTGTCTAAAACCTGGTGAGCCTTCCTGGGAAGGGAAGTAATTTGTGGTCCTGATTCGGTCTGTCCATAGCCCTGTGAAAAAATTGGGCCGAATATCTCAAGACCCTGTTTTAATAATTCCACTGGCATGGGGGATGCCGCATAATAGATTCTATTCAAACTGCTTAGGTCGTACTCTTTCAAATCTTGGCGGGACAGCATGGAATTTAGCTGTGCGGGGACAATTTGTATATCCGTCGCCTTCTCATTTTGAATTGCCTGAAGAACAGCATCTGGATCAAAAGATTTTTGAGGCATTATCACATTGCATCCCCCGACAAGAAAAAAGGGCCACACATGGCTATCTCCACCGATGTGAAAAAATGGCAATACCATGATATGCCTGTCTCCGGCCTTCGCACCCATCTCCAGAGCCTTTATCCGGGTGTTATCCAACTTGCGACGATGCGTATAGAGGGCACCGCGAGGGACACCCGTGGTACCACTGGTGTAAAAGATGAGAAAGGGGTCGTCTTTGCTCACATTCATGTCAGGCTCATTCGATGGATGCGTGGCGAGCAGCTTGCGATGAGAAAGCATATCAGGAGCAGAAACCCCGAAGGAAATATAGCGCTTCACTTTAGTAAGACGGGATCGTAGGCTGTTGACAGTTTTGACAAGCTCTGGGCCTACAAAAAGTGTATTCGCCTCTGAATAATTAATGAGATATTCTAGCTCCTCACCGTGGAGCCTGGGGTTGAAGGGTGAAGCAATAAATCCCCCTTTCATTGCAGCCCCATAAGCATCCGCATACTCAAGACAATTCCATGACAGAATGCCTATGACATCTCCTTTTTTGACCCCTGATGAGCAAAGAGCATGGATCGAGCTGTTTACCCGTGCATTGAACTGCGCGAAAGTTATTCTTTGGGGGCCGTAAACAAAGGCCTCATCATGGGAATGTAAAAGGGCATTTCTGAAAATGATGTCCGCAAAAGTCCCTATGTCATAGCGACACAACTCTTTTAGGATAAGTTGATCTGACATGCCTTTCGCTTCCAACTATGTGTTTGTGCACATTTGCATCTCGTCCTGCATTCTCTGTCTTGAGGATTAATGCGTGAAGCGTGCTCTATCGTTAAACCTTCTTTAATAAGACTGCCCGCGAGGAGAACATCCAAATCTGTTTGATCGGAGAATGTGCTCGCTAAGCTTCCCTCACATTACCTTTAGGCAGCTATCTTTTCAGAGAAGCTCTTTGTATTCAAACCGGCTTTCCGATTCAGTTCGAACGATCTGTTCAATCGCTTTGCTGTAATTACTGTTGGAACTATTAAAATAACCTTTAGTTTTTGTCAATCTATTTACTATAAATGTATTTAACTTTGTTTCGAGCATAATCATTCGTTTCTATGCCAATGCTCATAAACGAATATTATTATTTAAAAACAAATACTTATAATACATCAAATTTGTATTTCAAGGTTAGAGGTTTCCCTAAAGGATTGTACAGAGAAGCTGCGTATAAGTATTGCTAGCAGGAAGAAAACATGATAAGAGTAACATAACATACTTCTCAAAACAAAAGACTGCTCCTCTGGAATTGCGACTAGTAAAAACAGCTGCTCTGTTGCGAAGGGCATTCCTCCAAGAATTAGACAATACCTTGATATAATGTATTTTGAATATTCACAATTAACACTACCTAGGAGTGTCCTGTGGATACGAAAAGATATGTGAGTGATCTGAGCACTAACGAGAGAGTGCTGATGGCGGTCGTTAGGGCTGCAGAAACCTGCAAGAGAAAACACTCTGCCATTTTCAGGAACTACGGGCTCTCCTTTCCGCAGTACAATGTCCTTAGGGTTCTAGATGCGTCCCGGAATGGTATGAACAAAATCTCTGAAGTGAGCAGGATAATGCTTGTTCCTGGTGCAAATATGACCGGCATAGGCAAGAGATTGGAAAGAAACGGTTTCTTAATCAGGAAATCAGATCCCAATGATGAACGTGTAACCATTTTTGAAATCACACCAAAGGGGAGAAAAACCCTGAAGAAT
>CP070673.1:2546069-2551895 GCA_020351915.1 Deltaproteobacteria bacterium | reverse complement strand
TCATGTTCCCTGATGAGTGCTGGTACTGCGGCAGCTGCGTGGATCTGTGCCCCAGCCCCGGCGCCGTTCGGGTGAACCACCCCCTCATGCAGCGGACCGTGTGGCGGGACAAGGAGACGGGGGAGCTGTTTCGGCTGTAGCTGAAACTAAACCCACCGCCTCTGACGGTGGACTGGGATAGGTCTTACCGATCGGGGGAGAAATAGATTAGGCTGTTCCTCCGGGAAAGCCACTGAGAGGGGAAAGGAGGAAGAACCTACGCATGAGTGGGGTAGTTTGTCCCACGGGAGATGGGATGGCAAATACCATGTGGTCATCATACCGAGCTATCTGAAAAGAAAGCTATATGGGAGATTTCGCAAACGCGTTGGAAAAGTGATTCGTGAGTGGTGTCGCCAACGTGGCATAGAAGTGTTGGAAGGGTACCTAATGCCGGACCATGTCCATATGCGTCTGGGTATTCCTCCGAAATAAAATAAAGGATTGCGTTTGCGAGGGGGTTTGTCAAAGGTAAGAGTGCTGTTCGACTCTCACGGCAGATTCTGAGAAACAAAGGGATCACAGGGCCGCATTTCTAGTCCCGGGGGTGCTGTGTAGGCATAAGCACCGTAGGTTTGGATGGAGACCCCATAGGGAAATATGTACGCGATCAACAAGCCCTTGACAACCTCAAGGGGAAATGGATTTTGAATAACTAAGAAAGCATTAACAGAGGCTTTTCCAAATCTGAGCCCCCTCGGGGGGTTTCCCGATGCCTCCCGCTCTACGGGACGAAACTCACGAGTTTAGGGATCACGCACGTTTAGGATAATCATCACAAAGAATTCCCAGGGGTGAACTAGATCTAATTCTCTACGCACTCATTTAAAGCTGCATGGAATATCCCAATTAATGCCATTTTTTCAGGGCCTAAAGATCCTTGAGCTATTTACCAGTTCTTTAGTGAGGCTCTGAAGATTTCTTCAATATTCTCTCTCGTTATGAATCTCGGAGTTTGCGCTAATAATCTTTTTTCTTGGAACGCTCGCTCACTGAGTTCAGGAATATCCTTTTCCCCAAGCCCCAATTCACTTATGCCGTTCGGACATTTCAAATCCTTTAATAATGCAATCAAGAAATGAGACGCTCTGAATTGAGATTCTTTTAGAGTATTTCCCGTTTCCCCACTTAACAATTCTGCTATGTGCTTCATTCTCCCCGGTAGAAAAGGCGCTATAAAATCAAAACAAGCTGGTGACGTTACAGCAACTCTTATTCCGGCATCAGCCTGAACCTTTTCTCCTATCGAAATAGCATTTGCGTGAGGTATATGAGTGCCCGCTTTCCCTGCTGCGATACCAGCGAGATGGGAAGCAAACAGCATACCTTCTCTTGCCTCTATGTCAAAGCCGTTCGCATAAACTCTCCTTATATATTTACTGCATAATTCAATTGCCTTTTCTGCAAAAAGATCGGAGAAAGGATTTGAACCTATATATTCTGATTCTTGTTTAGAGGTTAAGGTCCTGGTATTGGTGTAGAATGGTTTTGCGGTATATACTCCAATAGCAATAAGTAAAGCATCCAATCCACTACTAGCAGTTAGTTGAGGCGGCATGGTAACGGTATTTATCGGATCGAGTATTGCTAAATCAGGAAGCAAGTATTCACTGGAAATTGCTGCCTTCCTTCTGTTACCTGATTCATCTAATACGCTGATATTAGCAACTGCCGATGCCTCACTACCGGTTCCCGCAGTGGTAGGCAGTACAATCAGGGGTTTGATCCTTCCCGGTATGTGTCGGCTTTTTCCAAGCGGTGAGGGGAAAAAGGCATGAAAATCTTTTGGATATGAACAGTAAAGATTGATTATTTTGGATGTAGATATTGTACTCCCGCCTCCAATGCCCACAAGACAGTCAAAATCGCTGTCCTCTATAGAATCAATAGCTTTTTGGATAGATATTGTTGTCGGTTCAGGTTCAACCTTATCCCAAACTTGCACATCTATTCCTTCCCCCTCAATTATCCCTATAATCTTTTCTAAGATATTTGTTTGCTTGCTGATGGTTTGATCGCATACTATAAGTACATGTTGAGCGTTAATCTTCTTGACCTCAAAGCCAACTTCTTGAGTAGCGCCGACACCAAACTTACAGGGCACAGTTCTCATTGTAAATATCTTCTGCAACTCATTCATTTTTCCTCCACAGTAATCTATTTTCATCAGATTATTGGGACCACTTTCCTAGAGTGCGAATCTCAGGGATTTCCCTGTCGTGACCACGTTTAGTTGTAATCAGGAAGGTGACTAGGATCAACTAGCTAGCGTCCATCAATACAGGATAACTGCTAAAAATTAATGAGAAAAATCGCATTTCAAGGTAGAGAAAAGCTCCGCTTCACAGTAATAGCAAAGAGTGTAACAAATTGATATTACATAGAAAAATAGAAAGAGACCACTAAAAAATGCGCGAGAAGGGTGAAAACCAGATGCCCCCTACGCCCGATCATGTTGACCACCCCCATGCCATGGAACCGGACGGTATCGGTCGGATCCTCGACCATGTGCGTGTCATAAACGAACTGGCTTGGCAAGACCTCCTCCTGGCACGTATTCCCTGGTATAGGTCTATTCACCGGTTTTGAGCGTTGCTAACCCCTTCTTTTCAAAGCCTCACTTGACCTGACTTATTTCGGCTTACTGGTACCTTGATACCAACTGCACCACATCGGGGAAATCTATTCCCAGTTCCTTAATCTTGTCCAGCGTCGGCACTCCGTCGGGGGTCCAGCCGCGACGTTTGTACACGGCATCCTTAAGCTTCTCGTATTGACTCTCCCGGTATTCTCTCAGGGCCTTGAGCTTCTGCTCGGTGCTTTTGCCTGAAGGATCCATGATATCCAGTTCCCTGAGTTGGGTGTCATACCTGTTCTCGCGGGATTCATATTCCTCAGCCGTAACAGGCCCCATCGCCCTATACGGTATGGTGTCGTGATCCCTCCTTCCAAAACCCTGTCTTAGATTGAATATCCTCTGAAAGTTATAGACCCTCTCGCTCATCCTGATCAAATCATCAGGCTCAACCTCTATACCGGTAACGGCGGAGAAATAATCAGCATACCATTCTACGTGCTTCATAACCTTTGCTGGCTCTGGGGTCCCCTTGTTATCCTCGGGTACAATGTCATTCCAGGGAAGCTTGCACAGGCCATTGAGGCCAAACCATGTTCTCCACATGGGGAACCAGTGGAGCGCCTCGGCCTTTTGCTCGAAGGTTGGCATTAACTTATTGACCATGTCCAAAAATATGAGCCATGCCTCATCATGCTGGGGACCCTTGAGGGCAAGGCCATAGCCGCCCTGTTGCGCAAGCGACTCTCTTGTCACGTACTCGGAAACCTCCAGGCCCTTGGACTCCATTCCGATATCTTGCATGGTAGCGGGATCAGCGCCATATTCCTCTGCAAAGAGATCCTTCATCTTTCTTACTCCCTGCCCTATTGTTACGCCGAAACCATCTCCCCTGGCCATTTGGTGTATTATCTCCAAAGCCGCATCCTTGTTGCCAAAACAGAGGTCCAAACCGCCGGTGGCAGTTTTATCTATGAGTCCCATCTCATAACATTCCATGGCAAATGCCGTTGCAGTTCCTACCGAGATGGTATCGAGGCCGTACGTGTCGCAATAGAAATTCACCTCTATGACGAAATCAGGGTCGAATATCCCCCAGTTGGAACCGCAGCCAGCTATTGTTTCATACTCAGGGCCATCGACCCAGACGGTCTGTCCTTTGTAAGGTCCCGTTTTCAAAACAAAATCCTTCACCGTGTGTGAACAGGCGACCGAGCAACCCATCCAGCAGCCGTCGAACCCGCGATGGAACTTTTTCCGGTATGTCTCCTTACCAAGGTTCAGTCCATCCGGATGGGACCCGAATCGAAAGTTTTTGGTTGGTAGCAGATCGTGGTCGTTCATGATATCTACCAGATGCGTTGTGCCTACCCTACCCATCTCGTTCTGCCTGGGATCAAGGGCCTTGATCTCCTTGGTGTATGCCCTTCCCCCCTTCTTAAGGCTACCAAAGTCAGCAGGTTGGTTTATCTCTGATGTCATCCCGGAGAACTTGACAACGATGGCCCGTATCTTCTTGTCCCGAAAAACCGTGCCCGTGCCACCCCGGCCTGCTTGCTTATAGCGAAATGTCTTGCGAGGGCTGTCATACCAGGAAAAGTTGAGACAACCCATCAAGGTGTATTCTGCACCTGCGCCTGCCGACACTGTTGAAATGGCCTTAGGATTTCCCTCGCCATACATTTCACCGAGGGCTGCACCGAGAAGATGCGAATCTCTGGGGAGCCCTTGTGCATCCTCTATCCTCACCATACCGTTGTCACCGTCTATTATTATTATGACATCCTTGTCAGCTTTACCCTGGATCTCCAGTGCATCCCACCCTGCAAATTTGAGATACGGACCAAAATAGCCGCCTACATTGGAATCCATTACTGACTGTGTGAGCGGTGATATGGTGACCACAATGCTCTTGCCGCTGCCCGGGTAGAGCGTGGTTCCTCCCAGGGGGCCGCAGGCTATGCATATCTCGTTTCTTGGATCATCCCATCTGGTCTTCTCGCTAATTGCATTCCAGAGTAACCATAAATCAAACCCCCGCCCGCCAGTAAATATCTTTTTCATTTCATCTGAAACTGGTTTGCTTGAGACCTTGTTATCAGAAAGATTTATGTACAATGTTCGATTGGTATAGCCCTTTTCGATTTGAGCAATAGGGTAATCAAATCTAAGTAATGCCTTTTTCTGATCTCTCTCCAAAGATGCCATCCTATAACCTCCTGATTTGTAACTGTTCACCACCGCCAGGGGCCGGCTGTTCCAATTAGCCAAGGACCCTATATTTAAACCATTTCCTCTTCAAAAACAAGCTTTCCCGTCTCAAAACGATGAAATGCAAAGCAAGACAGATCAATTGTCCGATATTTTCGGAACTGGATTAACTCTGAGATGCACTTTCCTACTGCAGGAGACTGCCGCAAACCGTGACCGCTACAATCGGTAGATGCAAATTCATAGGACGGATCTTTCTCTATGACCAATATCTTCCCATCGAATCCGTCGTTGACCAGGTTATACGCGATATTTGAGCCAATAACTCCCCCACCGATTACCACGAGATCGTAAACCCTTTTCAAAGGGCCCCCCTTAATTGAAAATTTTCAATTTTCAATTTACTTAAACATCTCCTGACCCTTGAAATCACGATAAGGATCGAAACTTTTCAAGACTTCCGCATCATCCGGATCATAGGTGTCTGTCATTAACCGGTAGAGTAGTTCTGCCGTGCCAGGCCCAAGCATAAAACCTTGACCACACATTCCAACGGCCTGGTAGAAATTGTCTAGTTCTTTCATTTTCCCGATGATAGGAAACCCATCAGGTGTATTGGGATATTGTCCACGCCAGGTGCGTCGAACCTTCAAATTTGCCAGCATGGGCATGATCTTGATCATTCTTCTGGCAATCATGGGCAAAAATATTGAGGTAGCGCGATTGTCTATTCCCCAAACAGGAGGATCAGGGGTCAAACAGAAAACCACCTGGCCTTCGGTATTCTGGTAAAAATAAAAATTTGTTGACCCAGGCTCTTTCCGCATATCAACAACCATTGGCCCCATAAATGGCTTCACGGGTTCACTGATTCCAGCCTCATGGGAATCTGCATTTACCGGAATATCAATACCAGCCATTTGAGAAACCCCTCTTGCATATGCGCCAGCAGCATTTAGAACATTAGCCGAGTGATATACTCCTGTTTCTGTCTTCACTGA
>CP070673.1:2540109-2545969 GCA_020351915.1 Deltaproteobacteria bacterium | reverse complement strand
CAGGTTGAAAAATAGGCGGGTGGTGATTTGCCATATGATAAAAGGAGGCTGAGAGCTGTTTGCTGAATGCTAATATGCTGATTCTGGCAAAAGCAAAGATGACGCCTGTTCGAGCATTCAAAAACCGGAATTTTGTCTCAGCTTCTTGGAATACGAGGAAGTTATTTACTTCTTTATGCCCGTCCCATTTCCCTCACTTCATTCTATGCTCACTTCTCTGCTTTGTCAGCAAGCCAATCCCACAGTTTCCTGTTTGGATCTATCCTCTTTTCACATTGATTCAGCCAGTCAATGAGCTCCGCGATTCTAAGGGGTTTGCTGAATGTCACGCAGCCAAGCTCGTGAGCACGTTTCATTTCAGGCTCTGACCAATCACCTGAAATTAGGGCAATATTCCGCACCTTGCAGCCGTGCTTGATTTGGTTTTCAATAAACTCCAACCCGGTAATATTCGGCATGTTGAGATCGGTAATAATGATATCAGCGCATGTATAGCCTACCGGGCACGGGCATTCACGGTCCAAAGACAGAGGACAGAGACCTGGTTCGGAAAAGTCGTGAACTTCGTATCCTCGTCGCTTTAATACCGATGAAATAAGTTCGCGGAGTATCTTTTCGTCATCAAAAACCAGCGCCCTGATTTTCATGAAGATACCTCCCCAAAATAATCATCTTCATTTTTTCAACGGAGCATTGGATCACGGAAAGTGCCCATTATTTTATGGCATATCAAGATTGCAAAAAGCCTCGAAAGGAGAAGGTCAGAATCGGACCTGTCATGAGAATATCCTGAATGTCGTTTCGGCAATTCATGAAGATTCAGGGAGGGGCGATTATCGCAAGAACAAAGATCCGATCGCGAAAAATGTCAAAAGGAAAGATTTGCGCCCTTGCCCGCCGTTCTACTGGCGGGCCGGCTCACTTCATGAACTTAGTTTATTAACAGCGTCGCCCCTTTCAGTTAGCGTGTCAATACTTATTATTTAAGATGTGGTCATATTGTTTTGCTTTACGTTCACGGTATGATACTCCCTTCTCATCCCTGTGCCTATTGCTCATTGCTGACACTTAACACAATAAGAACGTATCGGACGTATCAGTTGAGATAAAGCGCGACCATGTTGCCGTTCGACTCTCCCCTTTACCATATAACAGCTTGCGGATGATGTTCAGCCCAACGGGGATGAGCAGGATGAGGAAAGCCGGCGGGTTGCGCAAAATTGTCGAGTCGATGCAATATACCATGTCAGACGAAAAGCAAGAAAAGAGATAAGACACTCAGCGGAAGTAAAAAATCCCTTCTCCCTGTTTTTCGAGCTGAAAACAAGGTTGTTGTTTGAGAACACGCACAAGAAGCAAATATGAGCAGGTAATTCATCGAGAATTACGCTGGACTGCTCGATGAATTCTTAAACTACTATGTCTCTTGACGTTTCGCTCTGCAGCACCAATCCCTTTTTAATGCCAGAATTGCCAGCAAGGCTCCTAACACCGTTAAAGCGATGGGAGCCCATGAGACATGCCACCACGCAAAAACAATGACTAAGACCGCAAAAACAAATCTACAATAACAGATTGCCATTTTCTCCTCCATACAAGTTGTTAACCCTAATACATCATGATCCGAAACATAATACTTAGTGTCAAGAAATATTTTTATTAAATTGATCATTCAATATGCGAGAGGCTTTCACAGCTTCACTCCATGGGGCCGTGGTAATATTTACATAGACCTGACAACTCAGAGAGAAATTGTTACAAGTAAGTCTTAGCCAGCCCGCCCTCTCGGTATTGCTGTTTGAGCTAAATGCTTTGAAAACCATTTTTGTCCCCTCATAAATGGATGCTTTATGAGTGTTACCTAGCTGTCGGAAAAGCTTTATTTTTCAAGAGTACAGGTTTTTTCCATACCTTACTCTTATGTTACCAATGATCATTTCCTCGGATACCCCACCGATTGGGCCAGGGTGATCCTCTGATCAGGTCGCAACTTCATGGCCTTGATGTCTTGAGTTATTCAACGTAGTCAACAACATACCCAAAAACATAATTTCATTCAGAAACTACGTCCCCTTTCATTCATGAGTCAAGAGCAGATCTGTCCCCTCTAAGGCTTTCCCCTCCTCAATCCCCATCAATAAACTCTCCATTCTCGATCTCTCTTGATACCAGATTCCTGGCCCCATCGAATTCCATCCTCACATGGATCAGATTTCTGCAGCGACTGCCGATAATCTCCTTGTTCAAGAAGTAGGTCACACCGCCCTGCTCATCAAAATTCTGGGAAAGATTCGTTGATTTATTGATGAAAAGGTTGAATTCCTCACCGCACCCACTACAGCGGACAATCAGAAAGAAACCCTTTTCCGATCGCCCGGAGGGACCCCCACCAAAGAGCCTTGTTGCGAGTTTTTTGAGCATATCAAGGCCTCTCTTAAAGCTTTCACGCCCATCGCTTAGCCAGCCAATCCAGGAAGGGATATCTTTTCTGGAACTAGTATGTGCCTGGCTCATAGGGGTGTGAAAATTCACAATTCTAGGGCTTACCCCAAACTCACATTCTTTCCCTTTGCTCAATTAGATTTGGTTGCCTTGTGCCTTAAGCCCTGAGCCTTAACCCATTATTACTCCAATCATTACCCGTGCCGACGACAAAGGTATTCATTTCGCATTTCCCAGAACGCTTGTCCGACATTCTTCTGGAGGGCTTGCCCGCCGTCTATCTGTCTGGCTTGCCCAGCTCAGGGGTGGATTGCCCCTGTCTTCACGCGGGCTCATTACTTGAATGTGGTTGGAGGGTTCGCAGCTCCGATCTGTTTGCGGCTGACGCACTCCGCCGGTCTGCGCTTCTCGCGCAACTCATCCAGCAGATCCAGCATGGCGTGGGACAATGCTCCGAGCTTCGGGAACCTGACCCGCCGCTTCACCTTCCGGCACCGGAGCCGATGGCAACGCTGTTCTTCACGGTTAAACTGATCGATGAGTTCCTGGTTGCGTTGTAGCATGGCCTCCTTGAACCCCATCTAACTGGAAATCATCACGTATCAATCGAATTCGTAAACAGAGTTAGACTGTGGCAACCTCTCCAAGTTCCTCAACCTTAGGAGGTTTCTGTTCAGCAATCCATAGGTCTAATTTTGCCTGCATGTATAACCAGCTTTCTGAAGATGTCTTTGTTGCCTTACCTACTCTGACTGCCATTTCCGGGCTCATAGACGCCCTGCAATTCAGTAGCGCTGACAGCGTCTTTCGGGTTACTCCCAAGCGATTCGCCGCTTCCGTTACGGTTAAACCAAGCGGTTTCATAACATCCTCTCGTAAGATTTCTCCGGGATGGGTAGGTTTTCTCAGGTTAGTCATTGAACGTCCTCCTCTTTCTAATGATAATCTCGATAATCGACGGCCACTGCATCAGGCCCATCAAACTGAAACGTGACTCGCCAGTTGCCGGTAACCCAGACTGACCATGCCCCTTTTTGCCTACCGGAAAGAGCATGTAGTCTGTAACCAGGTAAATTCATATCCTGCGGTTTTATAGATGCATCTAAGCGGTCTAAGATTCTGGCAAGCTTCGATGCATGCTTTGGGTTGATGCGGCTTCGGTCATCGCTATGGAAGAATTTCTCTAAGCCTTTATGCTTAAAAGATTTGATCATTCAGTATTCTCATTTTTTCTCTAGAGTATGGTAATGCGTAACCTGTAACGTGTCAAGTATCAATTTTGATCACTGATACCCTGTTTTAACCGCGTCGGTTTCCAGGGCGGTGGGCAATAGGTCGAGGGCGTGTGCCGCTCTCGGCATGCGCAATGTTCCAACGGTGGTAGATCTATGATTTTATGCAATCAGGCTGACAGCTGATTGCTAGATGCTAATATTCTGACTCTCACAAAAGAAAGGGTTTGATCTCCAAAAAGGGATAAAAGGAAAGATTCTATACCAGAAAATTCACTCATTTTGTCACATGTCAAGACCTGGCAGCCAGTTCCAGTTCACTTCTTTTTTGATCACACACCTTTGATTGTCATATACGTAATTTCTGGAGGACACATGATCCTAATAGGAACGACGGATGTCCCAATACCTCGATTCACGTAAACCTTTGATCGTTTAACATCATACAATCCTTGTTCAAAGGGCCCGCTTCCCGGTGGCGTCGTAACAGCTCCAAAACCAGGTATATTTACCTGTCCTCCGTGCGTGTGACCTGCGAGCACCAGATCGCATCTGAATAATTGAGCCGAAAAAACGCCCATCGGTGCATGACTTAGTAAAATGGTGCACAGGTCATTCGGCTGGTATTTAAACGCATTTTGGATGTCAGGGTTTCCGTAATAGGCATCATCAATTCCGACAAGAAAAAATTCCCCTCTCATCCATTTAATAACCTCCCCTTCATTATAGAGTGTACGGATCCCTCTGGATTCAAGTTTTGTTATTAAACCGTCAGCAAGGGTTCCCGACCAATGTTCCCAATTACCGGGTACGAAATAAATCCGGTGTTTATATTTCAATTGAGAAATCAGCCGAAGGCAAACAGGCAATTCCTCAGGTTTTTCGACTAAATCACCGGTGATAAATACAAAGTCTGGTTCTAGGGCATTTGATAATGCGACGACTCGTCTCATAATGAGACTATCTTTCTGTATGTGAAGATCAGAAAGGTGAATGACGTTAAGTTTACCAGGAAAGTTTTCCAAAGATACAGCCACTCGCTCGACCTCCGGAGTACGTGGTTCTACCCCGAACCCGTATATCGAGGCTAGAAGAGGCGGACCGAATGGGATTGTTAAACAAGCCAAGGCTTGCCGGCGAGTCAGTGGCTTGTTCAGAATACTCATCGGTTTCCCCCCTTTCCAATTAGTTGAGTTAACTGTAACATGTGGTATTTTCCATACGATGAATTGATAAGTGTCACCATGTTTTCCTCGTTACTACCTCACAGCGAGTTGTTTTGTGTGTAAAGGTGGTTAAGTAAAAGGGAGCTTTGCTTGGCTCATAATGAATCTTTACTTAAAAAGGCCATATTTAGTATCGTCAGAAATGCCTCAGTTCTTAAGACCTTCTTGCCAAAGTGGTTGGCTAGGTTTTATCGTACGCTTTTATAGGTTTCAACTGGAATACTTAAAGATTTCCAGTTCTTATTTTGTTGGTGTCATAGCAGTAACCTAATCCTCACGCCCGATTATGGGAACTACAAGATGTTGGGGTTGGCGAATTGAGAAACGGCACTAACCATTTGGCCACTCTAAGCGATTTAGCCAAAGACCTCCCGCCAAGGCAGATCTATTTGATTGTGGTAGAAATATTGTGTAATCCGAATTACCTTCTAAGACCCTATTTCATCTTGTATTCAACAGATTAACTCAGAATGAAAGAAAATAGGCTGAAATGAACTGTCTCAACTAGAGTGAGAGTGAACAAGAAGAAAATGAAAAGGCATTTTCTCAACATCCTCCCGGCCCATAGCAAGAAGCCATCAACCCATTTGAATGAACCGCTTCCCATTTCACCTCCTAAATCCGAGGAAGACCGGATTCATCAAACAACCCTTCAAAGAGCGGCCCACTGAGATATCGTTCGCCAGAATCCGGAAACACAGCAACGATGGTTTTGCCCTCAAATTCGGTGCTCCGGGCTAGCCTTAGGGCAACAGCAATCGCTGCACCACAACTGACGCCCGAAAGAATCCCTTCCTCACGAGAAAGGCACCTTGCGTGTTCGATCGCCTCTTCACTCGTAACCTGTTCGACACGATCGACCATGGACAGATCCAGAGTGTCTGGAATGAATCCTGCTCCAATTCCCTGGATCTTATGGGGCCCAGGCTTTAACTCTTGCCCTGCGAGACGTTGCGTAAT
>CP070673.1:2536500-2540009 GCA_020351915.1 Deltaproteobacteria bacterium | reverse complement strand
GTTGTCCGCAACCTGGAGATTATCGGCGAGGCAGCGCGCAACCTCCCCGATGAATGGAAGGGCGGGGCTTCTGGGATTGAGTGGCGCAAGATTGTCGCGCTGAGAAACCTACTTACTCACGAATATTTCGGTATCAGCATCCCGATCGTTTGGGACATCGTGCAAAACAAACTTGGCCCTCTTGAGGAGGCGTGCAAGAAGATCCTGAATACCCTGGAGGGCAGAAACAGTCAGTGAGGGAATGGGAGGGAATCCTATGGCAAAAGCTGGTAAGAAAAATATTTCCGAATATGACTTTGTAGTCAAGGCCATCAAAAAACTTCGCAAGCCACCCTATAAAGGAATTCATTCTGTGTACAGTGGGTTCAACCAGGCCTTTAAGGAGTATTTTGGCACCAACCCCGTTGAAACAACTCAAAGATTGGCCAAGGAGGGAAAGATCACCCTTCGCCCTGTGCGGGGCGGAGTTATGCTCTACCTTCCTGAAGACGCCCCGGGTCAAACCGACTCGAAAAGGGTTTTGGAAACCATTTTAGGGGGAGACGAATAACTTGATTAAATTAGTAAACTATCAGCAATCAGTTAGGCCTATCGGGCCTAAAGCTATGAGCTACTTTATCTCTGCCTGCTTTGCTCTATGCACCATGCTCTATGCGCTCTGCCCCAATGAACCCAAGACTCGGTATGATAAAAAAGATAACAAGAGTCAAATGGAGAATTGACCCCTTTTAGAGGTAAAAGAAAACGATGTCAGAGAAGCAGCAAATGGCCAACACTCATGCTAAACACTCCAATTCTTTCCTTGTTGTCGTTGCCCTTTTTATTACATGTCTAATTACGGCTAATATCATTGCTGTTAAATTAATCAGTATTTTTGGCTTAGTATTACCTGCGGCTATCATTATCTTCCCACTTGCCTATATTATAGGTGATGTTCTCACTGAGGTATACGGTTACCGTCAAGCACGCAGGGTGATCTGGCTGGGATTTTTCTGCAACCTCATACTGGTGTCTGCAATATGGCTTGGAGGACTTCTGCCAGCGGCTTCGTTCTGGGACGGACAACCTGCTTATGCGCGCATTCTGGGCTATACCCCGAGGATCCTAGCCGCCTCCTTCTTAGCCTACCTGGTTGGCGAATTCTCGAACTCTTTCGTGCTCGCCAAGATGAAAATCGCCACTAACGGCCGGTGGCTGTGGACGCGCACCATAGGGTCCACCTTGGTTGGGCAGGGATTGGACTCGGTGGTCTTCATCACTCTTGTCTTTGTGGACACCATTCCCGGATCTGCTCTCCTTTCTGCCATCATTACCCAATGGCTCGCGAAATCGTTATATGAGGCTGCGGTGACCCCAGTAACTTACAAGGTAGTGAACTTCCTCAAGCGCCGTGAGCGCCTCGATGTATATGATTATGATACAGAATTTAACCCATTGTTGATAGGCGGATGACAATTGCTTAGTCGGGCTATGGATTGCAAATAACCGGACGGTTAGGTGCTTTCCAACTTAATGGAAAAAGCATCAAAACCCCTATCCTGTGGTTAGGGCAGCAGATAGGGGGCATCCCCTCATGTTTAAATCGTTTTGGAACCGATGTCCCCTTTCACCGATCGGTGAGGGACTGCGGCCTTAACGTGACATGCCGATTCATTTCCCATACAAGAGCGAACCCCAAGACCTTGCCGATCCTCCGCTATGAGGCCAAAACGGCGACTCTGAGACGATTCTGAAAAGCGATTTTTCTTGACTTTAAGTGCCTTTTATTATTCCATAATCTAGAGATTTTCCCTTCCACCTTCTAACCTCTTTTGTGGAGGTCATCCATGTGTGAAAGGAGGGTCACATCTTACATACTAAGCGCGTCGCGGAAAATTTTTCGAATGAGGCCTTGAATGGGTCGATTTATTATTACGCGGGCAGCCGGATGGCAAGAAATCGTTAAAGAGATAAACAACTCGGACTTTACGTTTAGCTCAAGGCTTAGAGGATTAATTAACGAGCAAGTTTGATGCGGCTAAAGCGACAGAAACACTGGAATGATTGAATACGCTGTTTAAGTTTACACAAAGGGGAATAAGATGAACCGATCTGGAATGACTGTGCTGATTTCGGCGCTTTTTATCCTCGGAGTTTTGATGTTTCTCATGCCCAAACACATTGATGCCGATGAACAGGGAGAAACAGAAGTGGGCTTCCGTTGGGCATTTGGTGCCCTGGTAGGCCCAGAGAATGATCGTGAACTGATCAGCATCAAGAAAGACACGGTTCTTCATGCAGGTGATCAAATCAAAATCTTTCTAGAGCTGCAGAAGAAATGTTTCGTCTATTTATTCTATTACAGCTCCCAGAGCGAGCTGATAATGTTGTTCCCATCGGATCTGGCCGCTACCAATGATACACCAGGATCACAATTCTTTATTCCACCTGGCACTTTGTGGTTTACACTGGATGAGGTAACCGGTCTTGAGACATTTTACTTGATTGGTTCGGCTCAACGATTAGATCAACTGGAGGCGCTTTATCGAACTCATGCTGCTTTAACCCGTGACAATGATCTTAAAGAATCCGCACAAAATATTCTCGCTGAAATCAAAAAAATAAAACGGCAACATCAAACACTAACAGCCGATGCTGAGCGCCCGGTACGCCTTGGTGGAAACGTTCGCGGTACAACCAAAGACAGGATAACTTCCTCCCCCGATATTACCCACATTGCGGTTGAGATAGCCGCGCCCAATTTTTACAGCAGGACGTTTACGATTGATCATCAATAAGCAAATCGAGCGCAAAGTCATTATCTTTTGGCTTACATGCTCCTTTATGGCGGCCCACCTTTGTTTCTGGCTCTCGCCAAACGTTTTTAAAACTTGGAATGAACAAACCGTTGACCGGTTATTATTGTTCAGATCAAATTCAAGGATTTTTCTCCCGTATTACGATGATACTATTGTCCATGTCGATCTGAATAACACGAGCATGCAGTCGCTCAACAATTTCTATTTGGATCGAACTTATCATGCCCAAGTAATCCGAAATTTGGCGCTCATGAACGTTTCGGCTCAAATGTACGATTTTATTTTTGCCGCACCCACAGATGATATAGCTGACAGAAATTTGATCGAGGCGGCTCGAAAAGCCGGAAATGTATATTTTGGTATGGCTTTCAGGCTGGCAAGACAGAGTGATGGGTACGGCGAAGGTCCTTTGGATGCAGACAGTGGCAGATATCTTGACACGACAAAGTGGAAGGTCACCGTGGACGGGCATTATGCAAAGTTTTACATGGGCAAAAATCCATTAATCACCTTTCCCCCTCTTGCCGAAGCTTCCCGGGGACTGGGGTATCTAAGTCTCAAGCCCGACCTGGATGGTGTCTTTCGTCGACTTCCCTTGCTCGTTCGATATGATGATGCATTTTATCCGAGCTTTTCCTTCCGAGCCGTCTGTGGTTTTTTAAATATTACACCTGACAAGGTTATCGTTAAACCAGGTAAAACCATAACATT
>CP070673.1:2530765-2536400 GCA_020351915.1 Deltaproteobacteria bacterium | reverse complement strand
GTGACCGATGGGTGCGCATCTCGGCAGCCGTAGCTTTGGGGAAGATTGGATCGGAAGCAAAGGAGGCAGTTCCTTCACTGATAAAGGCTTTGGGTGATAGTGATCCAGGGATGCGCTATAGGGCCGCCGAAGCCTTGGGGAAGATTGGATCGGAAGCAAAGGAGGCGGTTCCTGCACTTCTTAAGGCATTGGGTGATAATGAGCCAGAAGTATACATGGTTGCGGATTCGGCGATTGCAGAGATTGTCCCTGAAGCAAGGGAAGCAATTCCTTCACTGATAAAGGCTTTGGGTGATAGTGATGTAAGGGTGCGCCATGGGGCAATAAATGCGTTGGGGAAAATTGGATCTTCTGCTGAATCAGTAGTGCCCGCACTCATAGCAGTACTGAGTGATCCCGAGCCGAATATACGTAAGGAAGCCATTTCACTGCTTCAGCACATTGGATATACTGGCAATGATTTTCTCGCAGCCTTAGAAAGGACTGCGAATAACGATTCGGATGATTCTGTTAAGAAATTAGCGTCTGACGTCCTGCTTAGGATAAAGTTTGACATGCTGGCAAGTGGTAAAACGTTTGAACCTAAACCGATATCAACCCCGGAACCACAAGTCAGTGAAAAGCAGAAGCCCATATCCCTGCAAGAAGGTTTTTGGCAAAGATGGGCTGTGGTAATTGGAATCTCTAAATATCAAGACACCCGCATACCATCACTTCGATATGCGTCTGATGATGCCGAATCATTTTACGAATGGCTTATCTCACCCAGTGGCGGTAAGTATGCTCCGGCAAACGTGAAAGTCTTGCTTGACCACGATGGCTCTTTCAAAAATATTCGTGATGCCCTGTTTGTCTGGCTCAAGCAAGCCATTGAAGAAGATGTCGTGACCATCTACTTTGCCGGTCACGGTTCACCCGATTCACCAGATACGCCTGATAACCTTTTTCTGCTCCCATATGACGTCCAATATGATAGTATCGCTACTACCGGTTTTCCTATGTGGGATATTGAGACCGCGCTTAAACGGTTTATCAAAGCCAAGAAAGTAATCGTGATTGCCGATGCCTGCCATGCAGGGGGTGTGGGTCAATCTTTTGATATTACAAGAAGAGCCGACAGAGGCCTTAAGGTAAACCCCATTAGCTCAGGCTTACAGAATCTATCCAAAGTTGGCGATGGCATCTGTATTATCAGTGCCTCTGATGACAAACAATTTTCTCAAGAGAAAAAAAATGGGGCGGTGGACATGGAGTCTTCACATACTTTCTGCTTAAAGGGCTAAAAAAAGAGGCTGATTATAATAAGGATAACCGTGTCACTCTTGGGGAACTCATTCCCTATCTATCTGAAAAAGTAAGAAGAGCAACAAGAAATGCCCAGTCTCCCACAGTTGCTGGAAAGTTTGATCCTATATTGAGTATAGGGCGGTAAAAAAGCTGGTTTGATTAAGATCCAAGGTTTGCCACAAGTAAGATTGCTGAATTCTTATTGGAAATCTTATTCTGTAATTCCAAGAAATACCAAGGGGGACTCAAGGGGCGACGCTCTTAAGAAACTACGTTTACGAAGTGCGCCTGAGCAAATCTTTACTTCTTCCATTTTTCGGGATCATGAAAGGCGGGGACATTCGTGCTGAATTTGCGTAACCTTCAATCCTAAGAAATAGGTCCTTATCTTTGAAAATTGCAATACACACCCTGCACCGATGTCTCCTCATTTTCCATATACTCTGCCTTAAAACACTGAGCATCTGGTTGAGTATTAGACTGACAACCAGCTTTTTTCGGTTCTTCGAGGTTAATGACTTATGAGTAATCGTGCTGTAGCTATCATAATTGCTGGATTCTTCACCCTATTTGCGTCGTTCGCAATCAGGTATGCCTACGGGCTTCTTCTGCCTCAGATGCTTCCATCCCTTGCCATTTCAAAAACCGAGGCAGGCATCATTTATTCATCCTATTTCATCGCGTATACCATCTTCGCACCGATGCACGGTTTGGTGGTTGACAGATCCGATGCAAGGATCCTCCTCACTTTCTTTGTCGCCCTCCTCGGGATAGGCGCCTATCTCATGTCGTTTTCTTCCTCACTTATCCATGCCAGCCTTTTCTTCGCCTTGGCAGGGATCGGCCACTCTGCATGTTGGGCCCCTGTCGTGACGGTTGTTCAGAGATGGGTCAGTGAACGGCGAAGAGGCATGGCCCTTGCAATCGTCGATCTGGGTAGCACCACAGGCACTGCAGTGTGGAGCATCCTGATACCTCTTATCATAAGTTCCTATAGCTGGAGAGCGGGTTGGAGGAGTCTGGGCCTATTGGCGTTGCTGGTGGCAGGAATGAACTTCTTTCTGGTCAAGAGCCATCCTCCGGTCGAGTCAGCGCCCCAGGGACCAAGAGTAGCGCCACCTGCCCGGATACCAATCAAAGTAACGTACATGACAATTTTTCGGGATAGAAAATTCTATCTCATTGGCCTTTCTTACATGCTCCTCAGCTTTAGCATCCTCATCCCCTTTGCATTTCTTGCCACCTATGTTACCCAGGAGCTGCTGCTACCATATAAATCGGCCACAGGTCTCGTGGCTGTGATCGCAGTCACAGGGGCCTTTGGCAAGCTGGGCCTAGGCCATCTCTCGGATATTGTAGGAAGAATTAGGGTGATGATGCTCTGTGGGGCCCTTACGGCAGCCGGAGGTCTTGGCATGGCATACGTTCAACGGTTTTCCGGTCTTATCCTGTTTGCGGCTGTCTTTGGAATTGGCTATGGGACCATTTGGCCCGTTTATGCTGCCGCTGCCCGAGATTTCTTCTCTAAGGAGCATGTCGGGAGTATCGTCGGCCTGTGGATGCTATGTCATGGTATCGGCTCCACACTTTCTCCTATAATTAGTGGTTGGACGATCGACGCAACAGGCAGCTATGTGTGGGCATTTGTCCTGACTATGATAAGCGGAGTGCTCTCATTGTTGGTTTTGATTCCAATGAAAAAGAAAAGGGGTCAAGCCTCCGTTTGACTTTTCTTAAGGCAATAACCGTTCTGGGAAATACGGAATGTGAAGTGGAGCTTAAATCTTTACTTTTGCATTTTTCGAGATCAAACCCTTCCCTTTCCCCCAATCACCCCCCCGCTCACCGCGCTTCGCGGGACTCCTAATTCTTGGTTGCAAAAATTCTGTACTTCCGTGTAACATGTCAAATATAAGGGCATTGCGCGATTTCAAAGAACCAGTAGGGATAAGATGTCCTTCCGCTCTTTCCTCTGGGGCGAGAGTGCAGTTTCTCTCGCAGCTGATAGCCGGCTTCGGTAGATTAATAAGAGGTGAGTAAATGGCTACGACTCAAGCTACTGCTATCTACAAGTTCATTAAGATTCCAATTCCAATAGGAACTGCAGGTGCGTTTATTTGGGCTTTCGCTTCCTTCATTCAGAAGTGGGACCCGAAGGCATATGCAGACCTTAAAACCGTATTTGCATTACCCGGGATGCAAATATACACGGCCGTAGTCATTCTCATAGTCATCGCTTTCTACTGCTACACTGGTGTTGATTGGTTTCGGCTAATCATCCTTCGTGCACAAGTCCGCATTGCTGAACGACGATATCCCCCGCCAGCAGGAATGACCCTCGTGCCTTCTGGACCATTTATTTTCCGGCTAAGAGGGAGGCGCGTTCATCTCAATGGATTCTTCATCGACAAGCATCCGGTAACCAATGAGCAATATATGGAATTTGTTCGTGAAACGGAATATCCGCACCCAGCAGCCTGGGAAGACGGGTGTTACCCGGATTTCAAGGCAAGGCACCCTGTTGTTGCCGTCACTTGGGATGATGCTCAGAGATACTGCAAATGGCGCTCAAGCAAGAGTGGTTTTGAAGTTACGCTACCCACTGAACAAGAGTGGGAAAAGGCAGCCAGGGGCCCCTACGGATTCTGCTATCCATGGGGTAACTCATTTGATTCTGAGCGCTGCAATGTCGGGCGTGGTCCCCATGGCGACACGAATCGAGTTGATGCCTTTCCAGAGGGTAGGGGCCCGTATGGGTGTTGGGAAATGTGCGGTAATGTGTGGGAATGGACAGAGTCATGGTTCGATGAAAGCGAAAGTATTGCTGTCCTGAAAGGGGGCTCATATTACTTCGACGAAGAGTTCGCAGTATTATGGACCAGATATCACGATCCAAAAACAGATAAGTGGCCTGATCTTGGCTTCCGGTGCGCCATACGACTATGAATGTAATGGGGGACATCCTATATTCCCCCTGTCAAAGAAGAAAATGAATAAGCGAAAATTCATATAACGAAAGAATTAGGGACGTTGTTGACTATGTTGAATAACTCTAGCATCATGTGTCGAGAGGGACGCTCTTAAAAAACCAAGTTTATGAAGTGAGCCGGAGCAAATCTTCACTTTTGACGTTTTCCGAAATCAAACCTGGCTTTTGCCCCAATCCTCTCCCTGCTGACTGTTGATAGCTGCTAAGGACTCGGCCAAACGCTATTTCTTTGCGCTCGCCCTTTTCGAGAAAGAAAACAAGGGCTCTCCTGGAGCAGGCTACCTCGTTTCACCAACTAAAGTAAAAGCCCTTGCTGTTTTGATTACGAAAAGAAACCTGGACTTTCTTCGAGTTGAAGATTTTGGCAAGTAAGCATAACTTTTCGAGCAAAGCGACCTACCCCAACATCTTGTAGATCTATACCGCGTACCTTCCTCAGGGCAGAATCGTTGATTCTGAGGGTATTCTCATGTCAAACGTGATTTCTCTTGACGTGATTTCTCTTGACTTGACATGGCCTTTGCTGTTTCATCAATTGAAGGTTCCCTTTTGAATCAGCTAACCTTTATCCGGAGGTTGCCCCATGGATAAAAACCTCAAGTTTTGCCCACCGTGCTCCTAGCAGGACATTGTCCGTTCTGTTGAGAGCCTGAAAGCTTGTTTGATGCGGTCCTGATGCTCAGATTGCCGAGGCCAGGGAGGTGTTGGAAAAGATTTCGAAAGAGGCTAAGGAATCAAAAGCCAACCCTGAATGGGTCAACTAAGTTTGACACCTGCTTTCTAAGAATCTTTACCCTTGCCTCATGCCGGAATGGTTTTCAACATCCAAGGGGGTTATAATTTTTAGATTTTTACCTTAAATAGAAAGGAGAAAGCAAATGGCGAAGTTTTTTGATGACAATTCGTTATCTATTGGCAATACCCCTTTGGTCAAGATCAACAAGATGGCTCAGGGACTCAAAGCTACAATCCTGGCTAAGATCGAAGGTCGGAACCCGGCTTATTCCGTCAAATGTAGAATAGGGTCCAATATGATTCGGACTGCGGAAAAGCAAGGCTTGCTCAAACCTGGTATGGAGGTCATCGAGCCGACGAGTGGAAATACAGGTATTGCTCTAGCCTATGTAGCTGCAGCACGAGGCTATAAACTGAATGTCACGATGCCTGAAACCATGTCGATGGAGAGGCGAAAAGTTCTTGCCATTTTTGGCACGAACATTATCCTGACCCCAGGGGCCAAGGGCATGAGAGGAGCTATTGAGGAGGCTGAACGGATTGCACAATCGGATCCTAAATACTTTATGCCGCAGCAGTTTAAGAATCCTGCCAACCCGGAGATTCATTTTAAGACCACAGGTC
>CP070673.1:2527672-2530665 GCA_020351915.1 Deltaproteobacteria bacterium | reverse complement strand
TAAAGCAAAGGAAGGGAGAGACAGGGAAATAGTGAAGTGCGTGGCCTGCAACTGGTGTCTTGAGGCCGATTCCAGGTATGAAAAGGTAAATTGCTGCCGGTGGCCGGAGGGCAACCTGGCCGCCCCTGAGCCCTTTATGCCAAAGGCGGCACGCCCTGGTAAGATCAAAAAAGAAGACAGGTGACTTCGGGGATGACTTCTCAAATACCCGGACCGGCCATGCGCCCCTGCTTTCGGGTGAAAGGAGTTGAAGAATTTGCCTCTAACCGATTTCCCCAGACATAACAAAGAAGATGCTGAAGCATATGGCGCCCGCAGGTGGTGGCTCGGGATAACCCTCGGCGACATGCTCGATAAGTCGACCGATGTATATCCGCGAAAGGAAGCAATCGTGGATGACAGGGTTCGTCTGAGCTACTGCGAACTGCGGGAGCGAGTAGACAGGCTCGCTGTCGGATTTATCAGATTAGGTATCGAAAAAGGTGACACCGTTCTGTTGCAGCTCCCTAACTGGGCTGAATATGTCTATTCGTATTTTGCCCTGCAGAAGATCGGCAGTGTCCCGGTGCTCTTGATTTCCGGGTACCGGCAATTAGAGGTGAGTCATCTGTGCCACTTAACCGAGTCCAGGGCGTGGATTGTGCCGGATGCCTACCGCAAGATAGACTATACGTCGTTTATGGGAGAGGTTAAGGAGGAAAACCCCCAATTGGACTACCTCATTTCGGTACGGGTAGCCGGTGAGAATGAGAACTTCACCACCACCCTGGAAGGCCTTATGGATAGGGAGCTAACTGCCGATGACAAGCACGAGTTGGCTGCCAGGAGGCCTTTGCCGAGTGATGTTGCCCATATACTCCCCTCTGGAGGCACTACCGGCTTACCCAAGGGAATCCCCCGTACGCACAACGACTATATCTGCAAAGTCTAATATATTGCACGGGCGGGAGAAATGTGTAGCGATGACATTTGGTTGGTAACCGTGCCGGTGGGGCATAATCTTGCATTACTTGACGGGATCACTGGCTGCGTTTTCATTGGAGGTAAGCAGGTTTTGCTGGATTCTACCAGGCCAGGGGACATTGTAGAAACAATTCAGCGAGAGAGGGTGACCTATATGCCCATGGTGCCCAGTTTGCTAAAGCGAATTGCCGATTTTGAAGAATTAGAGCAATATGACCTCAGCTCTTTAAGAAAGGTATCTGCCGGCGGAGAAGTGAGTACGCCGGGACTCATAAGGGAGGTGAATACAAGATTAGGCTGTAAATACATAAACGAATTTGGTATGAGTGAAGGACTGCTGCTCCGGACGAGGCTGGACTACGACCTTGAGACTATCTGTAATACGGTGGGCAGGCCATGCTGCCCCTATGACCAGGTCAAGGTGCTCGGTGCTCAAGGCGGGGAGTTACCCGTTAACACAGACGGAGAATTGGCAACCAAAGGACCGGGTATTTTTGCCGGTTATCTGAAAAACACCGAGGAAAAAAACAGCAGGGTTTTCACAGTTGACGGTTTTTTCAGAACTGGTGATATAGCCAGAGTTGATGATTCAGGTAACATAAAAATAACCGGACGGATTAAGGACATCATCATCAGGGGTGGTGAGAACATCAGCCCTGCACAGGTGGAGGATCTTTTGCGCATGCATCCGAGCATTTCCGACGCCGCGGTTATCGGGATTCCCGATAAGAATCTGGGTGAGTTGGTTTGTGCCTATGTTCAACCGGCTCCTGACACCCAACCCGATCCTCAAGAGATTGCAGCCTTCATGCTCGGGAAAGGGGCATCGAGGCTCTTGATTCCTGAACGCTTTGAGTATATTGATGCTATTCCCCTGACTCAAGCGGGCAAGAGCGACAAAAAGGCCCTGCGGGAAGATATGAAACGGCGCTTGAGGCAATTGTAACCTCCGACAGAAACGCTAAGGAGGCAGGAAAGCAAATGGCAAAGAATGTTGATGAAGCTCTTACTGATTGTACCCTCTGTTACCATAGTTGTGGAACGAGAGTTACGATAGAAGATGGCGAGGCGGTTAAAGTCCAAGGACTGGGGTCTCATCCCTGAAACGGGGGCAAGCTGTGTCCCAAGGGAGAGGCCAATCCAAACCTGTTGACCGATACCCAGTGCCGTGAAGACCATCATGGGGTACCCCCCAGATGAAATCGCTTTTGTGTGGCATTAAGAAGGCTTAACAGCACGAAAGGAGTAGGAATATGGAGATCAAGAAGCTTGGGGTTTTGGGATGTGGCCAGATGGGAACTGGTATTGTACAGGTCTTTGCCCAATCGGGTTACCAGGTTGTAGCCGTCAGCACCAACCAGAAGACGCTGGACAAGGCGGTAAAATCCGTGGACAAACGACTGGCGGGTCGGGTCGAGAAAGGCAAGCTGGACCAGTCTGAAAAGGATGCTATCATGGATCGGATCACAACCAGCACGAAAATGGAGGATTTGAGAGACTGTGACCTCATCGAGGAAGCCGTACCGGAAGACCTTGCATTGAAAAAAGAGGTCTTTGCCGAATTGGACAAGATCTGCCCAGCCCACACCATTTTTGGAACCAATACCTCTTGCCTTTCGGTTACCGATATGGCCGCGGCAACCAACAGGGGCGATAAATTGCTGGGCATGCACTTTCACAATCCCGCTCCAGTTATGCGTCTGCTGGAACTGGTGCGTACTATTCTGACGAGCGAGGAGACCATTCAGGCCGTCACGAAGTTCGGGGAGACGCTCGGAAAGACCGTGGTGGTAGCTCCCGATGTAGGCGGCTTCATCGTCACGCGGCTCTTTACGCCCTTTCTGTTAGGGGCGGTGCGCATGCTGGAAGCAGGGATCGCTACCAGAGAGGAGATCGATACCTCAATGAAACTGGCCGTCAATCATCCGATGGGCCCCCTGGAGGTAATCGATTTCATCGGGCTGGATACTGAACTCGCCATCGACGAGATGCTCTACGAGGAGACTAAGGACCCCAAATACGCCCCTCCC
>CP070673.1:2519346-2527572 GCA_020351915.1 Deltaproteobacteria bacterium | reverse complement strand
GAAATATTCAACCTGTATTTGCCGTAATTTCTTTCTTTTCTATCATATCTGTGTTGTGTTTGATAAATTATCTTTGATTGTTTAGGAAAAACAAATTGACATATGCTGATTTTGGCAGCGTCGTTTTATTTTTGTAAACAATTTTACCTGTGAAAGTATTTTATCTTTTTCTACTCTCGTTGCCAAGGGAGGTCCTGCCCTCGTTCAGTTTTTCTTTTGAGGCTTGTTAACCCACTGAGGAACCTCCTATCAATTACTATTATCTTGGTCTCTATCATTCAGATTTGATTAATTTTTCTCATATGAATTGTTATGATGATTAGCGCAACAAAGAGGAGTTAGATATGGCCGGACAAGTTGATAGGGCATATCCATCAAAGTATGAAACGGAGATGCTTCTGATGGATGGCTCAAGAATGATGCTGAGGCCGATCAGAAGGGAGGATACTGATTCCTGGCTTGCCTTTGTTTCCCGGCTCAGCCGGCGCACCCTATACCTGCGCTTCCATTCTTTACCCAAGTTGACCATGGAGGAGGCTATTCGGTTCTGTACGGTGGACTACATCAATACCTTTGCGTTTGTAGCCGAAGTACTGGGGGATCAGCGTCAGGATATAGTGGCCATCGGGCGTTACTACCGTCTGCCCATTAAACATTCAGCAGAGGTGGCCTTGGTCATCGAGGATGCCTATCAAGGGAAGGGTATCGGAACCAAGCTCATGGAGTGGCTGACTAATGTAGCGCGAGAAAACGGCATTACCACCTTCGAAGCAGATGTGCTGGCTGAAAATGAAGAAATGATGACTGTTTTCAGGGATTACGGCTTCCACATTACCAGCGAACTCCAGGAGGGTGTATATCACGTCATCCTCCCTATTGCCCGAACTAAAAAGGTACTCAAGAGAGAGGAGGAAAGGGAGCGTATATCAACAGTGGTCTCACTTCGTTCTCTCCTATACCCAAAATCTGTGGCGGTCATCGGTGCTTCAACAAAGCCAGGCAGCATTGGGCAGCTTCTTTTCAAGTGCATAATGGAAAACGGCTTTTCCGGAATCCTTTACCCGGTTAACCCTAATGCCCAAGCGGTACTGTCGGTGAAGGCCTATCCTTCAATAGTCGATGTCCCGGGCAATGTGGATCTGGCGGTTATTGCGGTGCCTGCCCCGCTTGTCACCAGGGTAGCAGACGAATGCGGGCGCAAAGGAGTGCACGCTATAGTGGTCATATCCGATGGGTTCAAGGAGAGAGGGCCCGAGGGGGCCCATCGCGAAAGGGAGCTCCGCGATACTACCCTGGGTCACGGCATGCGGCTCGTAGGTCCAAACTGCATGGGGATAATCAATACCGATACCGCTATAAATTTAAACGCCAGCTTTTCACCGGTTTACCCCCCACCGGGTAATGTTGCTTTCCTCTCGCAGAGCGGCGGATTAGGGCTGGCTATCCTAGACTATGCCAACAACCTTAATATGGGCATCTCCACCTTCTTGAGCGTGGGCAATCGTGCCGACATATCTGCAAATGATCTCCTCCAATACTGGGAACAGGACCCGGCAACAAAGGTTATCTTGCTGTACCTGGAGTCCTTCGGCAACCCGCGTAAGTTTGCGCGTATTGCTCGGAGGGTTTCAGCAACCAAGCCGATAGTCGCAGTCAAGAGTGGCACGAGCCCTGCAGGATCCCGCGCTGCCTCGTCCCACACAGGGGCCTTGGCTACCTCGGAGATAGCCACAGATGCGCTGTTTCGCCAGGCCGGCATGATACGGGTAAACACTTTGGAGGAGCTTTTCGATGTGGCCACTATGCTCTCAAACCAACCACTGCCCAAGGGCAGAAGGATAGTTATAGTAACCAATGGAGGCGGTCCAGGTATACTTGCTGCTGATGCCTGCGAGAACCACGGCCTCGTGCTGCCAGAATTCTCTCCAGAGATGAGAAAGGAAATAAGCGCAATCAGCAAGCGGGATATCGGGATTCATAACCCCCTCGATTTGACCGGCGGCGCTACAGAGGAGGAGTACGAAGGTGTATTAAAGCTCCTAGCCCGTGACAAGGACACTGATGCCGTTATTATCATATTTGTACCGCCGGTAGTCGTTCCCCCGAAGGCTATGGAAGATAGCATACGGCGAGTAGCTCCTCTCTTCATGCGGCAGCGAAAGCCCTTACTGGCCTGTTTCATGGGTCAAAAGGGTTTCAAGGCAAAGCTGGATTTCAGGGAGAAGTTCGTGCCCTCTTATCCCTTCCCCGAGGATGCAGTTTCGGCCTTGGCCAGGGCAGTTGAGTATAGCGAATGGCTGAGGAGTCCCAAGGGAACCATTCCTAGGATTCGCGGTATTAAGCGAGAAAAGGTTCGAAAGACAATTGAGAAAGCAATGACCCGGAGCGCTCAGAGGCCGCTCTGGCTTTCTGCACAGGAGATAGCCGACCTGCTGAGCTGTTATGGCGTACGTTTTGCCGAGACAATCATGAGCGGGGCGGCAGCCGAGGCAGCTGCCGCAGGCTCAAGGGTAGGATTCCCCGTTGCAGTTAAGCTGGCTTCTTCTAGCATTACTCATAAGACTGATGTCGGTGGAGTGAAGCTGAACCTCACATCAGAGAGTGAGGTGGAGAGAGCCTTTAATGATATTAAGGCCAGGCTCGCCGAAATTAACCGTGAGGATGAGATGGAGGGCGTTACAGTGCAGCGCATGGTAACCGGTGGAACAGAGGCGATCGTTGGAATGACGGAGGATCCATCCTTTGGTCCGCTCATCATGTTTGGCCTTGGAGGAATATATGCAGAATTGATGAAGGACGTGGCCGTCAGACTGCACCCTCTTACCGATTCCGATGCCAAGGAACTGGTGAGTTCTATCAAGATGAGAAAGCTCTTTGAGGGGTTCAGGGGTTCGCCGCCCGCCGATACCGCTGCCGTGGAGGATCTACTACTGAGGCTCTCGGCCATGATAGAAGATACCCCGCAGATTGCGGAGCTCGACTTTAACCCGGTAAAGGTAATGCCGCGGGGAGAAGGTTACTGGGTTGTAGATGCGAGGATTATGGTGAAATAGGAACAGTGACAGAAGAGGAAGGCGGGAGGCTCTGCTACCTAACTCGTATAATATAAGAGGTAGGAATGCACAAAGATTTATGCCGGAATTGACATAAGTTATTAATATTCCTGTTTTTCTTGACATTTGGGAGGAGCGGCGGTAGTTAATCTAAATGGGGTCATTAGCATATACATTTCACTCTGTCAGGCATGATTTTGGCCCAGCTTGCTGGGGTGAAGACACTTACAGAAACATATTACTATAAGCGGAGGGGGGGGAAGGAGGGCATTTATGGACAAGATAGTAAGAATCAACATGGGGGCTGAAGAAGGTCCTAAAGCCACTGAGGAACCCCTGGGGGATTATGCTGGCCTGGGAGGCAGGAGACGTCTTCGCCCTATTTTGATGACCACCTTTACCACAGCACTGGCCCTTGCCCCAATGGCCGTCGGGTTCGGAGAAGGATCGGAGATTAACGCGCCCTTGGCCAGGGTAGTAATCGGTGGAATGCTCGTATCCGCGCTTTTCACCATGTTCTTTGTTCCCACCTTATACACTTCCATCAAGGGGATTGGGAAATAGAATAATTGAGGGCTGAAGGAATGTGCTCAGCTTATTAATTCCTTTAATCTATTGTGTCGGGCTCTCACTTCAATAGTAGTTGACCTCAAGGATTTTTTAGATCAAACTATGATAAATTTTATTTAGAGGAAGATATTGAGTAATGACACCGGAATTAACGCCTAAGCAACATTTAAATAAGTCTGTCTATGAAAAAATAAAAAACGAAATCATTAATTTTAGCCTAAAGCCGGGGCAAAAATTGCTTGATAGGCACCTCGCATTACAGCTTGGTGTGAGTCGCACCCCGGTGAGAGAAGCTCTAAATAGATTGGTGCAGGAGGGTTTTGTTAGGCAGACTCCAGGGCAGGGATACTTTGTTAAAGAGGTCACCATAAAGGATATTGAAGACCTTTACGAGGTAAGAAAGGCTCTAGAAATCCTTGCTGCCCAGATGGCTGTCAGGAATATAAATAACAACCAAATCAAAAGGCTATCCGAAATATTAGAAAGACATAAGGAACTCGTTCAAAATGGTTCATTTAGGAGCAGCCTTCTGGAAGAGGCTGATTTCCATAAAACTATTGCTTCAGGCAGTGGAAACCACTATCTTTTTAAGATCATGCGCACTATATTTGATCAAATATCCACCTATCGAGGAATTGGTACTCTCACCTTACAAAGAAGAAAGATCGCTTACCAACAGCACGAGGAAATTTTCAACTCCTTGAAAGAAAAAGATACCCGGAGATTGAACAAGATACTGGAAAAGCACATCTCAGATGCCAAAAGAGACGCAATAGAGAGGGTAAAAAAAGAAACAGACATGTTATATCTCGGGTATCATAGCTGACCCTGTGGTACAGGAATTTCAATTTTTGCTTGATGGTCTTGACCAACATCTTGCGCGCAAAAATAATGCTAAATTGCATTGTCTATGGTTTCGTTCTCTAAGTTCAAATAATCTCTTTTAAAAAAAATCAATTTTACCATTTTTCAGTTGACAAAAGTTTTATGGATATGTTGGTATTCCAATGGTATCCCAATGTATTTTATAAAAAAATGGATAAATCCCTCAAAAACACTCAATGGCAAATATAAAAATTTTAGCCTATCATAGAAAGTAGGTGTGTGTGACCAGGGCACGGTATGTGAAGGTCGGGGATGCAATAAGCTGAAGCTGAAATCCAATAAAAAGAACGTGATTGAATGAATAAAAGCTAGAAAGGAGGTGAGAACCGGGAAAGGAAAGATCAGCCAGACAGGAGTGCAGCATTAATAACATTTATAAAAGGGAGGTTTTCAAATGAGACGTATTACGTTTTTTTCGGTATTATTAGTAGTAGCCGGGCTTTTTGCTTCAGCACAGTGGACACCTGCGGGTGCGTGGGAACCATCAGAAGCGATTGAGTTCATCGCCCCAGCAAACCCGGGAGGGGGTTGGGACACCATATGCCGGACATCAGCGCGGGTGCTTCAGAAAACAGGCTTGATCACGCAGCCAATTTATGTTGCCAACATGCCGGGCGGCAGTGGTTCGGTTGCCATTGCCTATGTGGTAAAGAAGCGCAAAGGGGATTCGCACCTATTGGTAGCAGCCTCAAATTCCGTCACCTTTAGCATGGCCATCAAAAGAGCCCTCTACACCTACGACGATGTTACGCCACTTGCACAGGTCGCCAGTGAATACGGAGGATATATGGTCAGAGCAGATTCGCGCTTCAAGAAACTGGGAGATCTAGTGGATGCGCTTAAAGCAGATCCAAAATCGGTTACCTTCGGTGGTGGCTCAGCACCTGGTAGCATGGACCACATCAAGGTAGCCTTGCTGGGTAAGGCAATAGGCAAAGACCCGCTGAAGATTGTGTATGTGCCATTCCAGGGCGGTGGCGAGGCCCTTGCCGCGCTGCTGGGCGGTCACACCGATGTTGCCCCACTTGATGTATCCGAGGTTGCAGGTCAGCTGGAAGCGGGCAAAGTGCGCGTCCTTTCTGTTTTGTCGGAAAAGCGTCTAAGCTACTTTCCGAATTTGCCCACAGCCGTTGAACAGGGTGTAGATGTTACTTTTACTGTATGGCGTGGCTTATACATGGCTCCGGGTGTTCCAAAAGAAGCTGTGAATTTTTGGGCGAAGACTATCAAAAAAATGGTAGCAACCCCTGAGTGGGACAAAGAGAGGAAGAAAATAGGCTGGGAGCCGGTTGTTAAGTTCGGCGACGATTTCGATACGTACGTGAAGGGCGAGCTGAAGCGCTATAAGACGCTCCTCAAAGAACTGGGCTTCCTGAAATAGGTGTGTTGATTGATAAGCGAGGTTAGTCTTGTTACTTGGTTAACAAATGAAAGGTAAAAAGATAATAACACGGACGCGTATTGAGGCTCTGGTTGTGCTGCTTGGAGTGGGAGGATATATGTGGGGGGGCCTGAGTCTCCCCCCCTATTATGAAGTAAGGGGGGTGCCGGGCCCCTTTGTCTTCCCGCTGATTCTTGGGGCCATTATGGGAGGAGGGGCCCTGTGGTTGTTGATCTTCCCGCCTGAAGAGACAGAACGTAAAACGAGTCCTTCAGGGGAGGCCAGATGGCGTCGGCTGCTCAAAGGGTGGCGCTTCTTCCTCATGTGGGGCCTGCTCATCGGTTATGTATTCCTGCTGCCCAGCGTGGGCTTTGTGATATGCAGTGCTGTGCTTCTTGCCGTGTTCTTCTTCTTGCTCGGAGAGAAACGCTGGTACCTGGGAATACCAATATCATTGGTTTTCACGATAGGCATTTATATAGCATTTGCCAAGGGCTTGCAGATCCGCCTGCCCTTGGGAGTACTTGAAGGCATTTTCAGGTAGTGATGGATAGATGTTAGATCATATCATTTTTGGCTTCAGTGTCGCTTTTACTCCCCTTAATATAGGGGTAGCGTTTTTGGGCTGCCTGGTTGGAACCATTATTGGTGTTCTTCCCGGGTTGGGGCCTACGGGGACGATCGCCATTTTACTTCCCCTGGTATTTAGCATGCCCACTACGTCTGCTTTGATCATGCTCGCAGCGGTCTATTATGGGGCTATGTATGGGGGTTCAACAACATCCATTCTGGTAAACATCCCCGGCGAATCAGCATCTGTGGTCACTACTCTTGATGGCCACAAAATGGCGCTACAGGGACGGGCTGGGCCGGCACTTGCCATTTCCGCAGTTGGCTCATTCATAGCCGGGACATTTAGTATTATTGTTTTGACGTTTATAGGTGCACCGGTAGCCAGGTTTGCCCTCCGGTTTGGACCAGCAGAGTTTTTCTCCCTTATGGTCTTTGGTCTCTCCACCGTAGCGAGCCTAACCGGAAAATCAGTGGTGAAGGCTATTATGGCCACCGTATTAGGCCTGATGATGGCAACTGTGGGAATTGATCTTGTTTCCGGAGCTCCACGCTACACCTTTGGAAATCCCTTCCTTCTAGATGGGATTGACTTTATCGTAGTAGCGATAGGGATGTTCGCAATCTCCGAAGTCATCGTCACGGCAGAAGAGCTCAGAACAGGAACACGAGGACAAATCATCAAGGCCAAGAGCATTTGGGTCTCTTTCAGGGAATTCGTTTACTGCATAGGATCGATCTTGCGCGGGACAGTCATTGGATTTTTTGTAGGCGTCCTACCAGGGGCAGGTGCGACGCTAGCCTCCTTTCTCTCATATGATATCGAAAAGCGGGTAGCTAAAAATCCCGAGCGCTTCGGCCAGGGGGAGATCAGGGGGGTTGCATGCCCGGAGTCGGCAAACAACGCCGCGAGTGGAGGGGCACTTCTTCCATTGCTGACATTGGGCATCCCGGGAGGTGGGGCAACCGCGGTGATGCTCGGTGCCCTCATGATGCTCGACATTACTCCAGGGCCCTTGCTTTTCCAGAAGCACCCGGACATGGTGTGGGGCCTGATTGCCAGCATGTACTTGGGCAATCTTATGCTTCTGGTTCTCAACTGGCCTCTTGTGAATCTATTTGCCCGCATTATGTATATCCCGGCACGCTACCTTATGCCGATCGTTCTGGTCATTTCTACTATCGGGGTATGGTCACTGAGTTATAGCTCAATGGACTTGATAATTATGGGTATTTGTGGAGTTGTTGGATACTATATGCGCAAAAACGATTATCCACTTGCACCAGTGTTGCTTGGTTTGATCTTGGGTGGACGGATGGAGCAAGCTTTCCGCCAGGCCCTCATCATTTCTCGTGGGAGTCCTTTGATTTTCCTGCAAAAGCCCATATCTGTTACTCTTCTTGCATGCGCGCTTATATTTTTGGCACTGCCCTATCTCCTGGCGAGATCGAGACAGCTTCGGCTTGCAAGAGAAAGTGCCCTTGAAGAGGAAGCCTGATGAAAACCTAATGCAGTTGCCAGATCGTTCTTACGAACTCAAGCACACCTCTTATGGGAAGATGATTAATGTTCGGGCTTCAGAAATTCAACCCAACATTTCCCTCCCCAATACAGTAGATAGTGCAGCTACCATAGGTGAAACTAAGAGAGTTACGGCAGACCAGAAGGATTTGGCAAACCGAGACAGAGTGAGCTACATAACCCTGCTTGGTCATCGAATTCAAGATCGATCATCGAAGGGGGAGCCAAAATTATTGATTTGCGAT
>CP070673.1:2511806-2519246 GCA_020351915.1 Deltaproteobacteria bacterium | reverse complement strand
TCTAGTTCTCCTGCCAGGGTTGTAGTAAAGGTATTAAGTTGTTCTGGCCTGTTCAGGGTTATGATGCCAATATGATTTTCCTTCTCTACGATAACGGTTTCAAAATCCATCGCGCGCCCCTCATTTCTATGTGTTCTTTATTCCCTTCATATAAGAAATACCATGTGATAGTCGTGTGATTACTGTCTCTTGGCCCATCACCTACATTACCTCAAAGACTCCTGGACTCACTGCTTTACCTGTCAAGGCGACCCTCAACGGTTGGGCTACCTTGCCGAGCTTTATCTGATGCTTTTCTAAAAAGGCGGAAAAGATCTTTTCGAGCTCGTTTTGGTCAAAGACAGCTGCCCCTTTTAAAGCTGACAGCAAATCTTCCAGCAATTCCACCAGTTCAGGTCGCAGAAACTTCTCATCGGCCTCTTTGTCGAAACTGATTTCTCTAAAGTAGAAGAGGGCACCCTGAGCCATATCGACGAGGGTGTTCGATCTCTTTTTTAACGTTCTTACCGCCCCTTTAACCTTTTCCCTGTTTAAGTCTGAGCATCCCAGATTAGCGAAAAACGGGATCAGAAGATCGGCAAGGTGGGTGTCATCTTCCTCTCTAATATATTTGCCATTCAGATCCAGAAGTTTTTCCATATTAAAGATTCCCGCGGACCTGCCCACATGCTCGAGTGAAAATAGATCAATAAGCTCCTGGACAGAAAATTTCTCCTGGTCCCCGTGTGACCATCCAAGACGAGCCAGGGCATTCACCAGGGCGTTGGGCAGGATACCCATCTCTTTATATGCTAATACGGAGGTCGCCCCGTGTCTTTTGCTGAGTCGGGTTCTATCGGGGCCCAAAATCATGGGCAGGTGTGCATACTGTGGAATGGGCTCACCAAGGGCCTGGTAAATGAGAATCTGGCGGGGTGTATTATTTACATGATCATCTCCTCTGATGACATACGTAATACCCATTTTACTGTCATCGACCACAACGGCGAAATTATACGTGAAAGAACCGTCTGAGCGTTGCAAGATGAGGTCGTCGAGTTCGTCGTTATCAATAGAGATGACCCCTTTAACCAGATCCTTAAATGTTGTCCGCCCGGTTAAGGGGCTCTTCAGTCTGACGACAGTGCCAGGGGCCTTTCCAAGACCAAGGTTTCTGCATGTACCATCATATTTGGGTTTCAATCCGAGTTCTTTTGCTTCTACCCTCTTCCTTTCAAGGTCCTCTGGATTGCAGTGGCAGTAATAAGCCTTGCCAGAGGAAAGGAGTTTTTCGATGCATTCATTATAGATCTCTGTCCTCTGGGATTGAAAATATGGACCCTCATCCCAGTCAAATCCGAGCCACTTTAAGGATTCGATAATGATCTCTGTGTTTTCTTTGGTAGATCTGGCCTGATCGGTGTCTTCTATCCTGAGTACAAACGCACCGTTATGGTGACGGGCGAAGAGCCAGTTGAAGAGGGCTGTTCTGGCCCCGCCAATATGGAGCGTGCCTGTCGGGCTCGGTGGGAATCTCGTGACGATGTTTTGTTTGTTCATGGAAGTTAGGCGCTTAAAGGTTCAGAGATTCAAGGTTCGGGGTTAGTGAAGGTTAATGAAGCTCCCCGCAGTTCCGCTATATAGGGCTCGGGTATAGGGGAACTTCATTGATCAGAATCTTTTGCGAGCTTCAGTCCCAAATCCAGGGCCTGCTTGTTGAGATCCAAGAAACCTGCTGGAATCCTGCTTTCGAGTACTTTCATGATTGAATCAATTGTAACCAATTGGGTAAGGCCAAGTAGAGCTCCCAGCATGCAGATATTAAAGACAATGGGCCTCCCGATCTTATCCATGACCGTCCTGTACATAGCAAGTTCAACCTGCCTGGCATCAGTCTTTCTTTCCTCTTTGACATAATGGCTATCGGTCAGGAGCAGACCACCAGGTCGGATAAGGCCCGAGAATTTATTATATGCTTCCTGAGTGAGACATACCAGAATATTTGGCTGGATGACTTTGGGAAAGCGTATGTCTGTGTCGGCAATGATTACATCGGAGCGGCTGGCTCCCCCCCGCGCCTCTGGACCGTATGATTGGGACTGCACTGCAATGAGGCCTTCATGGAGTACTGCCGCCTCAGCAAGGATGATAGCTGCAGTGATCACACCCTGTCCACCTGAGCCAGAGAAGACAATCCTGCATCGTTCCATAACGCCTTATCCCCCTTGAGATGCCTTTTCTATAACCTTTGCATATTCAGCACAGTATTCGGGCCGCTCTTCCTGGATAAAGATCCCCCTTTCGATCAAATCCGGATTTTTCTCTTTATCCTTGCTCCCTATAGGAGTTGTCTGGTTCTTATAAAAGTTCATCATGTCCACTGCAGTGGCAAACTTATTCTTTCTGCCAAAATAGGTAGGGCATTGGGATAAGACCTCCACAGCAGAAAACCCCTTATGGGTTATCGCCTTTTCCAAAATGTTTATCATTGAGGTCACATGGTATGTTGTTGTCCTGGCCACAAATGATGCACCAGCACCTAAGACAAGGTTAACTGGATCAAAGGAGGGATCTATATTCCCATAGGGGGCAGTGGTTGCAAGATCGCCATATCCGGTTGAAGGTGAATACTGCCCCCCCGTCATACCGTAGATATTGTTGTTCATAATAATAGCAGTTAGGTCAATATTGCGCCTCGCTGCATGTATGAGATGGTTTCCACCAATAGCAAAGGCATCACCGTCACCCATGGGAACGAGCAAGGTAAGCTCTGGCCTGCTGAGCTTGAGTCCTGTGGCAAAAGCAAGCGCTCTTCCGTGGAGCGTGTGGAGGGTATGGAAATCCAGATAGCCACAGATCCGGGAGGAACATCCGATGCCGGAGACAACTACGATGTCATTTTTCTGAACCCCTAACTTTTCTATTGCCCGTATCATAGCTCCCATAACTATGCCGTGTCCACAGCCGGAGCACCATAGGTGAGGAAAGAATCTTTCTCTTATATAGTCTTTCACAGCCATTTATTAGGCCCCCTTTCCCTGGATAATTCTGAGGATGTCTAAGATGTCGTTGGGAGCGATAAAGGTGCCGTCAATCTTGTTGGCCAAAAATACCTTATCATCATGTATGACCCTTTTCACCTCATGAAGGATTTGGCCCATATTCATCTCAACGACGAGAACGCGATCAACTGAGGCGCACCTTCTTTTTACTATATCAGCAGGGAAAGGCCACAAGGTCTGGAGTTCCAGGAGCCCGAGCTTCTCACCCCTCTCTCTCCGGTTTTCTACCACATGGAGCGCAGTCCTGGCAGAAGCGCCGTAAGAGATCAAGAGACATTCTGCGTCGTGAACAAAGAATTCCTTGACCCTGGTGATCTCTTTGCTATGACCCTGAATCTTGTCTACGAGATGGCGCATCAAATCATAGACGATGGTTGGATTGGTGGAGGGAAAACCCCACATGTCATGGGCCAACCCCGTAACGTTATACCGATGGACGCCACCAAAATCAGACATAGGAAGCCGACCGTCTTCACGAGGAAGGTACGGGTGATAGTCAGTCCCTTCTGGTACAGAGGTATGTAATCTTTCTACCACAATGATTTCCCCCGGTTCCGGCATTATGAGCCTTTCCCTGGTGTGGGCAACAATCTCATCAAGCAGTAAAATGACCGGGGTTCGAAAGGTTTCGGAGAGGTTAAAGGCCTCAACGGTCATGGCAAAAACATCCTGGTTATTGGAAGCTGTGAGCACAATAATAGCGTGCTCTCCATGGGTTCCCCAGCGCGCCTGCATGACGTCTCCCTGGCTCCCACTGGTAGGAAGGCCTGTAGAAGGACCTCCCCTTTGAATATTGACAATTACACAGGGGGTCTCGGTCATTACAGCAAAACCGATAGCCTCCTGCTTGAGAGAAAACCCCGGTCCGCTTGTTGCTGTCATAACCTTTTTTCCAGTAAGAGAGGCCCCGACTATCGCGCACATGGAAGAGAGCTCATCTTCCATTTGGATAAACTTCCCTTGCTTTGCCGGTAGCCGATATGAGAGCGATTCTGCAATTTCTGTAGAAGGAGTAATAGGGTAACCAGCAAAAAAATCAAGACCCGCATACAAGGCTCCCTCTACACAGGCTTCGTTACCTTGAATAAAGAGGATATTGTTTTTCATTTACTAAATGCCTTATTTGATTTAGCCACAAAGACACGAAGTCACTGGGTTCAATTTTCAATTGTCTGTGACTTGCCCCGCCCCGTTCCGGGTCGGGACGGGGGTGGCCCTATTGAAGTTCTATTGCAAGATCAGGGCAGCGAAGCTCGCACATTCCACAGCCATTGCATTTATCCGGATAGGCAAGGCCAGCCTTTTCCATTTCATCCAAAGCCAGGGCATCTTCAGGACAAAACTCCACACAGATGCCACATCCTTTACACCATTCCGTGTTGATAAGAGGCTTCCCTTCCTTTTTCTTGGCCATTATACTGCTCATTTATCATATTAGTTCCATATGTCAAGCATTTTAGTAACATATACACTCCTTTTGCCGAGGGACCGATATGGATGGATAGGCGGAGAGTATTTGTAACCAGTAGGAATTACAAATGAAATTTGATTTCAGGTGAGACCGCTGATATTTTGCTTGACAAAGTGTGCCAAATTTATGAATCTGTCGACAATCGACTATTTCTAAGGTTTTGAGGTTATGGCTGCTAGTAATAAACCTAATAAAGAAAAAGAGTGGAATCGACTTGAGATAAAGAGTTTGACCGCGGTAGTCCTGGATGACATACGCATGCGGATCCTGACTGGGGACTTTCGGCCCGGCGAAAGAATAAATGAATCTGAGATTGCCTTGAACCTGAGTATAAGCAGGTCGCCTGTGAGGGAGGCCTTTCGGGTTTTAGAAGGGGAAGGCCTCATTACTACCTTACCTCGGAAAGGTTCTTTTATTACAGACATCAGCGCCCAGGATGTGGAAGAGCTTTTTGAAATCAGGGAAATTTTAGAATGTCACGCAATAGATTGTATAAAGAAGAGGGCGAAAAAATCCCCAGATGAAGTAAAAGCCCTGACAGAGGAGATCGGCAGGCAACTGCTCAGAAAACCTGATACCTCTCCGGTTATTTCAGGTTTCCACTTTAACCTTGTAGGACTCTCAAACAACTACCGACTAATAGAGTTATATAAAATACTGGGAGTATCACTCAGAAGGTATCAGCTCATCTATCTTAGCAGGAAAGGTCAAAGAGATGTTGCCCTGGAACATCATCAAGTAATTGTTGATGCACTAAAGAGAGGGAATTATTCTGATATTAAGAAGTTGCTTAAGAAACACATAAGATACGTAGAAAACACGGTAAAAAAGCAGATCAAAGGGATCTTATCTGATGAATGAAGCACCCTGCCCTGTGGGCGTGTAATTCACTGGCAAAGGCAGGGGATTTTTCAAATCGCGAGGAGTGAGCCCGCGGTTGATGGGGCAGGAGACATCATCATAGAATCCTAAAGGAGGTAAGCGATGGCCCGAGAGCAAGAATTTCCAAAAGCCGGCTTTGAATATCAGCTCATATTAAAGCATATATTGGAGCACACAGCAAAGATGCGACCTGAAGGTGAAATTGTCTATAGGGACCTTTTTCGGGGGAATTATACTCAGCTTTATGAACGGTGTCAGCGCCTGTCGGATGCGCTCAAGGCTTTTGGTGTAAAAAAAGGCTCGAAGGTCATCTGCTTCGAGTGGAACACACACCGCTTCCTGGAGATATATTTCGCAGTGCCCTGTATGGGTGCCATGCTGCACATGGGGAATCCTCTTCTCGCCCCAGATCAAATTGTATATCTCATAAACCGGGTGGAAGATGATATCCTGATCTTTAACAAAGATTTCACGTCAATAATAGAGTCAATCAGCGACAGATTAAAAACAGTTAAGCATTATATAGTACTAGCAGATGATGAAAAATTGCCGGAGACAACGGTACATCCTATTTCAGAGTACGAAGAATTGATGCGTTCCGCATTGCCACACTATGAGTACCCCGATCTCGACGAGGATACCGTGGCATCATTAAGCAACACGACTGGCACAACTGGGGATCCAAAGGTGGCCTTTTTTACCCATCGGCAACATATAATGCATACCCTTATCTGGGCACATATACTTCAGGGTTTCTCAGGGGAAAGAGGATTAGATCCACGCCGTGACCTGACCATACAGATGGTACCTATGTTTCACGCTCATGGCTGGGGTGAACCGTATATGGCCACATTCCTTGGGTGCAAACAGCTCTATCCTGGCAGATTTGATCCAAAGGTATTTTTGGAATTGCTGAAAAAGGAGAAAAAACCTGGGCAAGGTGGTTACATGTGCTGCGTTGCTACGATGCTGAACATGATTATCTCACATCCAGAGGTCGAGCAATACAAAGAATACTTGAAGGGACTTATCTACGAAGGTGGGGGGATGCGACTTAATACCATGCTTGCCAGAAAGGCAAAAGAGCTTGGCATGGATGTCTGCTCTGGGTGGGGAATGACAGAGGTATACACAAAGGTAGGTTTACAGTATCTGAAGCCTCACATGTTTAGCTGGCCGGAGGACAAGAAGATAGAATTTCTTAGCGGGACCGGTATGGCACCTCCATTTGTGGAACAGAGGGTGGTAGACGAACAGGGAGAAGATGTAACAAAAGATGGGAAAACGGTTGGGGAGATTGTGCTCAGAGCCCCGTGGCTCACGATGGGTTATTACAAGGATCTTGAGAAGTCGAAAGAGCTCTGGCGAGATGGGTGGATGCATACTGGAGACATGGCCACGATCGATGAAGAAGAGAGCGTATTGATTATAGACCGGTCTAAGGATGTGATAAAAAGTGGGGGAGAATGGATCTCCAGTCTAACGCTGGAGAACCTCATAAACATGCATCCAAAGGTCCAGGAGGTTGCAGTTTTTGGGGCGCAATCGGAGAAGTGGGGAGAACGTCCAGTGGTCCTATTAGTGCCGAAAGATGAACATAAAGGGAAAATTTCTGAGACGGAACTCCAGGAACATATGACACGGTATGTGGAAGAGGGCAAGATATTAAAGTGGTGGATACCGGATAGATTTATCTTCGTAGATCAGATACCGCGCACGAGCGTTGGAAAGTTCGACAAAAAGGTGATGAGATCGGCTTATCGGGATGTGTTGGAGGGGAAAGACTAGGAAAAGAAACTTTTTAATATATGATTACCTGAACAGTGGACAGGTTAGCCCTCTTATCGAACCTTAACAGGCTGTTGCCGAAATCCCTTTCACTGGGTCTAAAACGTTTTTTGATAAATCTAAGGCTCGCTTCAGGCGATGTCAAAACTCGCCTTTAGGGCAGGGTCACATCATAGTGAAACCTAACCTATTGATTCTTAAGCTTATTGGAGGGTATGGGTGTCTTTTTTTTGGATTATGCCCCACATAGTTTAGATG
>CP070673.1:2508107-2511706 GCA_020351915.1 Deltaproteobacteria bacterium | reverse complement strand
GCGGTCATTAAAACGTTTTTACCAAAAAACCTTTGGCCAAGTGGAAGATAAGCGATGTCAACTGTTTGAGCCCTAAAGGCGAGTTTTGACATCGCCTGGAGCGAGCCTTAGATTTATCAAAAAACGTTTTAGACTAAAAGAAAAGGGATTTCGGCAACAGCCGGTTACCTTCTGACCCTGGCTCAAAGAGCTTAATAATTCAAAAAACCATCCTAATAATCTAATAATCCATTCAATTAATTCAATGCAATTCTTCATAATTATATCGATCTTCATCCGATCCAGGGGGAAAATGCCTGTCTGAGTATTCTGACTGACAGCCACCACGCAACGCCGCGCGTGGGGAGGTCCTCGTGCTTAGGTATCGGGAGGTGAATATCTCGCCAGATTCTCTTGCCCCGAAAGGAGCTGATGGTAAAGCAAAAGGGTTTTGGGAACGATTAAACTTTAAAGGCCAGGTACATCTTTCTCATCTTGGCCAGCTCCTCTACGAAATGCCAACTCCCTCTTTCAACGAAATCCGCGGTGAGGGGGGTTCCGATCTTAATGTTTTCGGGGTGGGCAACATCAACACCCAGAATTTGAGCACTAATCCTGGGGCCTTCCTCCACCTCAACGATGCCAGCACAGTACGGGTTGTCTCTATTATAGCCTGCATCTATCATTGGTATGGGACCAACACCGATTACGGTAAAGGCAACGAGCTTCCCTCTCCCGCTGAGTTCCACCCATTCCATTTCATGGCTTTTACAGGTGGGGCATATGGGACGCGGAGGCAACCATAGTGCACTGCATTCCTTGCATTTAGATGCCATCAGCTTCTTTTCTTTAAGAAAGTTATCAAAAGAGGCAATAGTGAACGGCATCTCTTTCATCTGAACTATCTCCTTTCAAAGATTTGGACAACGGCTGTGGTCCCATGAGCCCCAATGTTATGATTCAGGGCAAGGTCAACATCCATGTTTGTTACTTGTCTTTGTCCTGCTTCACCTCTCATCTGTTTGAAGATCTCTACAACCTGCGCAGCACCGGTCGCTCCCACGGGATGTCCCTTACATTTCAGTCCACCGGAAACGTTAATTGGTCTTCTCCCGTCTCTCGCAGTCTTACCGTCCCCGGCTGCTGTAGCTGCTTCTTTGCCTTCCTTAAAGAAACCAAGGTCAGCAATTGCCATTACCTCGGCAATGGTAAAACAATCATGAACCTCAGCAATCTTGATATCCTGGGGGCCTACGTCGGCCATCTCATATGCTTGCTCTGCCGCAACCTGCGCAGCAGGAATAGAGGTGAGCGTGTCCCTGTCGTGAAGATTATGACCACTCGCCTGTCCTGTTCCAATGATATAGATCGGGGTATCAGTGAAGTTCTTGGCTATCTCGTCGACCACAAGCAAGATACAGGCTGCCCCGTCGGTAATCGGGCAACAATCAAACAGGGTGTTTGGCCATGCAATTACCGGATTATATCTCGGGTCATTAAGGAATTCCAGTTCATCAGCCCAGCTTGGAACTGAACCCCCCTTCTCTTTGGCCTTGGCAATACGCATGTTCATCACATCCTTGATAGTCATAGGGAAATGAGCTTTGGGGTTCAAGGCACCATTGCTATGGTTCTTAATCGCTACCTTCAACAGATCGTCGTGAGTGGTTCCATACTTTTCCATGTGCGAGGTTGCCATAGAAGCATACAGGCCAGGAAAGGTAAATCCAGCTGAGCTTTCATAAGTCGTATCAGAACCACAGGCAAGAGCCATTGTTGTCCAGTCGATGGGCAATACACTCATCTTTTCGGTACCCCCGGCCAAAACCATGTCATACAGGCCTGAGGCTATCCCGATAATGCCTTCTCTTACTGCAACTGAGCTGCTTGCACATGCATCTTCAACCTTGAGTGCTGGACGAGGGCTCAAACCAATTTCACTGGCACATAAGACCCCTATTACCGATTGTGATTCCCACATCTCAGCACCACAATTCCCCACATAGAGAGCCTCGATCTCCTGAGGGTCGACCCCCTTGTCCACGGAGGCTTTCATGTCCAGAAAGGCCTCAGCAAACAGTTCGCGATTGGTCACATCGGGTCTGATACCAAAAGGTGACATCCCGGCTCCAATCATAGCGACTCCTCTACCCAGCTTCCTCTTTCTTTTTGCCATTCTCCTACCTCCTAAAAGAAATGCGCGATCATATAGCAATCAGACCGGCTATCATATCGGAATATTGGTCTATTGGTTCTCCATCTCACATTGCCAAACATCACAGGGCCGAGCCTTATATTTCCTGATTTGTATCGACTCCTCGTAGTAAAAGTCGGTGCCGCGCACTGAAAGGGTCAACTACAGTGCTCGATTCGGCCAGGGTAGCCCCTATATACCATTCCCAGAGCTGGTAGTAAAGAATCCACGCCCACAGGACAGAGTAACGTCAAAGTCCAGCGTATGGGTGTCTTTTTTTTGGATTATGGCCCACAGGACGTGTGGCAAGCCTTGAATCAACATGACCATCAGTGAAAAAATTCTCACAGCACTGTATCAACAGTTACGTCACCAGAAAACCGCCTGCAACCAATACAGGGGTCGCAATCACTACAATTACATTTAACCCCATGTAGGGCATAAGCCTTTCAATATCTTCTGCATATCGAAATACACCAAAAAAGGTAGGAACGGCAATAACCATTGAGGCAAGCCCAATAAGACAATTCCTGGGCAAATATCCACAATAGACCCCCGTGATAACAGACAAATAGGCGCATAGAAGAAATGCCCCATAGATAAGGACACTGCTTTGCTTGCCTACAACAATCGGGAAGTTCTTTCTTCCTGCGGTTCGATCTGCATCAATATCGGGAAACTGATTCAGAAGCAACAGGTCACTGACCAGAAAAAAGGGGATGAGCGATGAAACGAACGCAGTCCATGAGTATCCTCCGGTAAGCACAAAATCCGTGCCCATTACCATTAGCGGACCAAAGCCTAGTCCCGGAGCAATGAGGCTCAGCAGCGGATGACGAGTAAGCCAGATAGTGTAGGTGAATACAATGAAGAGGCCGACAAGGCCCAAAGGTAAGAGGGATAAGCCTCTGACATACAAGAAGTATAGCCCTACGACCGCTGTGATAGCAAAGGTAACCAAACCCGTATTCAAGGCATTAGATGCCTTTTCAGGTCTCTTGGGTAAGGTACCACTCCCACCACTGAACGGGGTCCGTTTTGTTCTAAAGTCTAAGCCACTCTTGAAATCAAAATATTCATTAAAAGCATTTACACTTATGTGCGCGGAAAGGGCACCAATAAACCCTAAAGCAAGGTAGATGAAGCTTACATTTCCAGATCGCCACATGGCACTACCAAAGCCAAGCAACACACAAGCAGGAGTTAATACTAAAAAAGGGATACGCATTGGGCCTAATATGGATTTTATTTCACTCATATCACAGTCCTATGGCTGAGCCGTAATGGTGTAATATATTTTTTGGACTTTAAAGCTATATCCGGCAGGGTCGCATCATAGTGGAAACTAACCTATTGATTTTTAAGCTTCTTGCAGGGTATGGGTGTCTTTTTTTTGGATTATGCTCTCACATAGTTTAGATGAGTG
>CP070673.1:2505227-2508007 GCA_020351915.1 Deltaproteobacteria bacterium | reverse complement strand
GGTAGTGAGATCTATTATCCCGTTCCACTTCATGTCCAGGAGTGTTTTCGATATCTCGGGTATCGTGCAGAGGATTGCCCTGTTTCCCTTGATGCTGCGGCAAAGACTCTTGCTTTACCGATTTACCCGGAGTTACAATACGAGCAGATTGAATATATTGTGGAAAAAATAGGCTCATTTTATAGGGCATAAGGAGACCTCCGGCAGCCCCGTCGCGTTAAGGGTATTAGATAGGGTTTTCAACGGAATCACAAAGCAAAGTCATATTGACATAAGAGAAATGGTGGGAGAATATTAGGTTATGGTCGAGGAACCTGTTAGCTTTTATCAAATGCCTCAACTAAACAAACCCATACTGATTGCCGGGTTTGGTGGTTGGTCAAATGCTGGCAATACCGCGGTGAAGTCTGTTGAATACATCATCCGAAAAAAAAGAGCCACCTTGCTGGCTGATATAGATCCAGACTATTTTTATCAGTTTACGCAAAACAGACCACTTATTGCTATCAAGGAAGGAAGGCTTCAAGACGTCCAACTCAGAAAGATATCTTTTTATTTCTGGTCCAACAAGGAGGGGGCAAATGATCTTATCCTTGTAAAGGGGCAAGAGCCAGATTACAGATGGCCCACCTTTGTGGAGATTCTTTTTCAATTATGTAAGCAATGGGGGGTTTCTCTCGTTGTCTGCCTTGGTGGGATGTACGACGATGTTCTTCATACCGAATCCATGGTCTCCGGGGTATATACCCTTGAGGAGTGGAGAGATTTTTTTGGCAAAAATGATATCAGCCTGATAGATTATGAAGGTCCCTCAGGCGTGCACTCACTTATTATGAAGAGGGCGGAGAAAGAAAACTACCCATTTGTTGGCCTCTGGGGCCATTCTCCACTCTACCTGCGGGGCACCAATTTTAGGGTTGTAGTCAGGATGGTTAATCTGCTCGCATCTTTCTCTGAGTTCTCCATTGATACGCTCGAACTGGAGAGTGCTTTGGGTGAATTTGAGCATCAAATTGAGGGGATCTTGGAGAATAACGCGGAATTGAAAGAGCACATAGCGAACATAAAGAAGATCAGGAGAGGGGAACTGCGAAAGAAGGATGCGCCAAAGGTTGTGCACATAGAGGACTTTTTCAGGTCCAAAGATCCGGAAGCATGATAAAGACCTAGAGGAGATTTGCTTTCTGTGAGGCATGAAATATGGCTAATGTCGTTGTTATTGGTACCCAGTGGGGTGACGAAGGAAAGGGCAAGGTAGTTGATCTCCTGACTGCTCATGCAAGCAGGGTGGTGAGATTTCAGGGAGGAAATAATGCAGGCCACACCCTGGTGGTAGATGGTGAAAAATCTATCTTCCATCTCATACCGTCTGGAATCCTTTATCCAGATAAGCGATGCCTCATAGGCAATGGAGTAGTTGTTGACCCTGAGGTTCTCTTAGAGGAGATAAAGGGGCTATTTGAAAGAGGGATCAAGGTTGACCCTCAAAGGTTAGGCTTAAGCGAACGGGCCCATCTTATCATGCCTTACCATAAGGCCATTGATATAGCTCGGGAGAAGGCAAAGGGAGCCTCCAAGATCGGTACCACCGGAAGGGGTATTGGGCCATGCTATGAGGATAAAGTAGCAAGGGTGGGAATACGGGCCGTTGACCTAGCAGAGCCGGAAAGCCTAGATGATAAGATCAAGGCTAATCTCAAGGAAAAGAATTTTTGTCTTGCCAATCTTTTCGAATCTGAACCGCTGGCGTATGAGCCAATAGCAGAAAGATACCGCTCGCTCTCCCATGAACTCTCACCGTTTATTGTGGATGTCTCCATTGAACTGGATGAGGCAATTAGGAGGAAGGAAAATGTTCTTTTCGAAGGCGCTCAAGGAACGCTGTTGGATGTTGACCATGGTACCTATCCTTTTGTTACATCCTCCAACCCTGTAGCAGCAAATGCAAGCATAGGAGCAGGAATAGGCCCAAAGAGACTGGACAGTATTGTGGGCATCGTGAAGGCGTATTCAACAAGGGTTGGTGCTGGCCCATTTGTGAGCGAGCTCACTGATGAGATTGGTGATTACCTTCAAGAAAAAGGACAGGAATTTGGTGCCACCACTGGGAGGCGCCGAAGGTGCGGATGGCTGGATCTTGTTGTTGTGAGATATTCTACCCGTCTAAATGGATTGACCCATCTGGCAATAACAAAGCTGGATGTGTTAACAGGTTTGGACACACTTAATCTCTGCATTGCATATGAACATCAGGGAGACACGCTGGAGAATGTCCCGCCTCAACTATCGACCCTCAACAATTGTAGCCCTATTTACCAAGCAATGGAGGGCTGGCACGAGGATATCTCCGGGGCACGGGCCTTGGAAGAGTTACCAAAAAATGCCCAGGCCTATGTCAAACGGATAGAAGGCTTTGTGGGTGTTCCGGTCTCTATCGTGTCTGTTGGCCCAGGGAGAGAGCAGACAATCGTTTGCACCAACCCCTTTGATAGTAGCTAGTATTTTGTTTCATCCAAATATTTACAATACAATAATTATAGCCAGGAAATCATATCCTTACTTTTGAAATCCGAAATCCCTGGCCCAGACCTGGTTTGCAAAGTATGCGTATAAAGACCATGCTCCTGAAATACTGAGACGCCTACAATGTATTCTAGCAATGTCACGCCAGGTCAGGCCGAAGCACGAAATTCTAAACAAATTCGAAATCCGAAATTCTAATTTTCTATACTATGTTTTGAATTTTGGTCATTCGATATTCGGGTTTGTTTCGGATTTCG
>CP070673.1:2484041-2505127 GCA_020351915.1 Deltaproteobacteria bacterium | reverse complement strand
CATCTATCCTACCCAGAAAAAGGACAAAATCTCCATCTTCTGGCTTTAAAAGAAACAGTTCATCAGACACACCGTTAGCAATATTTAAAACATTTTTTCCTTGATATCTTCTTTGAATTTCCTCTTTGATGCCTTTTGAAGAAGTAATTATGTTTCTGGCGATCCTTAGAAATATGTTTTCAAAGATAAAAGGGAAAAATCCAAAAAGGGGATAAATTCTAAAGGAATGTTTTCCCATCAAATGATGAATAACGTTTACTACCGGTCTCTTCGTATATAAATCTGCAAAGCAAGGAGCAAAAAAAGAACAGTCATTGATTACAATATCACTTTTATACTTTCTCATAAAAAACGGGATGAAAAGAGTGAAGCTGATTCTGCTGAGCAAATAGGAGGATTTTAAACCCACCCTCTTATAACTCACGCCCTCTATTTTCTCATCTTTGGCCCCGGGAAAATTTCCGGTCAAAACAACAGCCTGATTCTCATGAATGATATTTTCATTAACCTGTGACACCCGGTAGGCTCCGCCCCCTCCACACCAGGGGTTTCTTATGTCGTCATAGATGATATGAAGAATCTTCATTGTTTCTCCAATCAACTAGAATCATTCACTGGAAACCGATGCATCATGTGATTGTACCGGCTTCCCAACCCCGACAAGCAGTTCACATAACGACGTCATCATCTTCCTTAAACAGCCATGGGAAAAAGCAACAGTAATAAAACCAAGTCCTCCGCAAGGCACCGCTTCTTGTTCCGCGGGGCTCATCACGTAATTCTTCACCGGAAGGAGCAGCCGGGATAACCTGAATAGGCAGGGGGTAAGAAATACCAACAGTTAGCCTTTGTGTAATCTAATTGTTTTAACGAGGCTCATTATTGATCGAAGGACTCGCTTGATTTCATCTAAATTATTCATATGAAATATGGTCTGAAGGATAAATCGCGGCCTAAAATAGAACTCTCTGTAAGCCCGAGAAAGAATGTGCTCAAGTTCATCTCTGTCCATATCCACCGTCTTAACCACAGGGCCATGAGTCATATCGAACTCTCTGAAACTCTTCGCCAATAACAAATCGTTATCTTTTGCATACTCATATAGGGAAGTCCCTGGATAGCACATGGAGATCGAAAATTGCACCTGGTCAGGAGACAATTTCTTGGCAAAACGAAGGGTCTGTTCCACGGTTTCTTTTGAATCATAGGGAAAACCAAACATAAATCCACCCAGGGCCTGGATTCCATGCCTTTTGACCAATCGCATTCCATCTTCGATCTGCTGCAGGGTCAACCCCTTTTTTATCTTATTGAGCACCTCTTGGGATCCACTCTCAACCCCAAGCCGAATCATCTTACAGCCGCTCATCTTCATCTCTTCCAGCATTTCATCATCCAGATTGTCCAATCTTCCATTACAGGTCCATATGAGGTTGATTTTTTCCGAACGAAGCCTTTGGCAAAATTCGATCACTCGCCGTTTATTTGTCGTGAACGTCCCGTCGTCAACATTTATTTCCTTGACTCCGTATCGGTCGACGAGATAGTGGATTTCAGCAAATACATTATCAATACTTCGGAAACGTTGCTTATGACCGTACATGCTCTGTGGCCATAGGCAGAAAGCGCAGTGGTAAGGGCATCCACGCGAGGTCATCATATTCATAAATGGCTTTCGGGAATACCATGCTTCCAGATACCACTGCCATGGCACAATCTCGCGATCGGGAAAGGGTACCATATCGAGATCCTGTTCCAGCATGCCATCACCGTTATCGACTATTTTGGAGCCGTTCCGATAGGTAATTCCCTCAACAACTCCTACGCTGTTTATGCTCGAGACGACCTCAGCGATTTTTGTATCAAATTCATGGCGAATAACAATATCTATTGCCGGGCAGTCTCTTAATACCGCCTTATGAAAATAGGTAGCGTGTGGGCCGCCCACGATAACCTTGGCACCGGTCGCAGATTTCAGCGCAAATAAACTCTCGTAATCGGCCTCTATCGAGGGAGTGGTGGTCTCCATAAAAATGGCCTCTGGCTCTTTTCTCTGGGCCTCAACAAGGGTTTGGGTAATGTCTAGATCCTGGATTACAGAATCAATATACTCGACGCTATGCCCCGCCTGCTTTAGTTGAGCCGCACTGTACCCCAAGAAGATGGGGTATTGGAGATACTTATCACTTCTGTGTTTTATGATTCTGTTCTGTGATCTTGTGCCGAATCCTTTACCCGGCCATGGCGGATTAATGATTAAGACTCGCATAAGACTCTCTCTTGTGTTTAGCAAGCAAAAATCCAATAAATTGTAGGAATAAGCTCGTACACAACAGGAAAAGTACCATTGGAAATTTTTTGTCCCTGAAGTAGTATCTGATGATGTTTCCGGTAGACCATATCCTCAATGACAAGAAGTCCTTCCTATTCGAGACTTTTGTTGAAAAAATAAAGCTGCTCTCACCCCTTCGAAATTGCCACTTTAAGAAATCCCTGAATGAATCACGAGCTTCATGGTATACTAAGACATCAGGACAATACCTTATCCTGTAATTCAGTCTTCTTAAATTATAGGCCAGGAAGCTATCCTCTCCACCCGGGTATGGAAAGGATTCATCAAATCCGCCAACCTTCCAGAAAATATCTTTTTTTACGGCGCAATTACAGGAACTAAGACTGTCTGTAAAGCCCTTTTGATCCACTTTCCAAATCTTATCAAATCCTATAGCTCCACCCGCAGGGAATCCGAGGGCCGAGATAGAATCGCCCAGGAAGGTTGAAGGCCTCAACATAAGTCTCCCCATAATTGCCTCTGTACCGTTTTGAAAAAAATGCTTTTGAATATTTTCAAGCCAGTGGCGATCAACACAACAATCACTATCAGTGAAAACAAGTACCTCTCCGCGAGCTTTTTTGGCTCCAACATTTCGACAGTATGCAGGGCCATGGTTTTCTAGTAACTGAATTACCTTGCAATCATAAGACCGGGCGACCTCTGAGGTGCCGTCTTTCGAGCAATCGTCTGCCACAATCACTTCAAAATCCCGGTAGCTTTGATTGGACAGAGAATCAAGCAATATTGGGAGAGTTGCCTCTGCCTCATATGCAGGAACAATAACTGAGAATCTCATATGCCACGGTGACTCTTAGTAGAATTGGCGCAATTCTCACCTTTAGATAAACTTATCCCCCTCGCTACGTTCAAATCTCATCTGACAAATCTGCTCCGATATGAGACCCATCATAAATATCAGGATGGATGTCGTGAACAGAAGGGCACTCATATTGGTAAAGCGACCCCATGCGAAAAATGTATAGAGGTAATAACCCAAACCCAAACAGAACATCACAAAGCTAATGGGGAGAAATATTCTCAAGGGAGAATAAAGGGCGCAGATTTTGGTTATGATCAAGAAAAACCGTATCCCGTCTTGGAAGATCTTTATCTTGCTATTCCCCTTTCTTCTCTTCTCCGCTTTAATCGGGAGATATTTCACGCTCCCGCCACTTCTCAAAATCCCCACTGTGAGCGTGGTGGGATAGGAATAGGTGTTGGGAAGGAGGTACAAAAAGCCGTGGGCAATATCTGATTTAACTGCACGAAATCCAGACGTGAGATCTTCAACGGGGAATTTGGCCACATATGAAGCCAAACGGTTGTAGGCCCAGTTGCCGAGGGCACGCCCCCATGAGGCCTGATGGCCTTTTGGCCTCGCACCCACCACCATGTCATAGTCGGGGAAATACTCGAGCATCTTCCCTATCTCTTCAGGATCATGCTGCCCATCCCCATCCATGAACACCAATAACTTACCCGAGGCAAAACGTATACCACTTTTTATTGCAGCGCCGTTTCCGATGTTGTAAGGATGACTGTAGACCAAGGCCCCAGTCTCTTTTGCAACCTGGGCCGTATTATCGCTTGAGCCATCGTTAATGACAATGATCTCGAACTCAGGGTAGAGCGCTTTAATTTCCTCGATGAGTCCCCCGATGGATTCTTCTTCATCATATGCCGGAATGATTATTGAGACGTTTTTATTATCCATTTATGAAACCTTCCACTATATTTTTAACTTGATGAGTCCTTTTGTGCACAGCACTACCCCCGCTATGGCTAATAACACAAAGGCCCAAGATAAATGCCAGATCTGTGTTCAGACAAGGTTTCCATAGCCTTTTGCCATTGATCATATGGGGCGAAATATAATTCTATATATTAGACACACCGTATACTCATGTCATCACAATTTTGTCATTGCCACTTTAGAAGAAAGTATCTATAGATTAACAGAATTCAGTAAGCTTGTATTAAGCAATCTCTATGCCAATTCGTACCCTTTCCTCATACTGGCGTCAATGTCATAAACCATAAGAGGGCAAAGTGTTCGTTGTCTTTTCAATGTCGAGGGAGTACCATACTGACCCGTGAAATCCGATAACAAAGCAAGCTATAGCTTATGTCTTATTGTGCTCGGTGGACTTTTCATTAGGGCCATATTTATAGGCAAAGAAAGTCTTTGGCCAGACGAAGCACTCTATATGTATATTAGCCAAAGTTTGCTCTCAAATCCTTTTGCCATTCAGCACCACAGCGGAGAACCCTTTTTTCAAAATCCTCCTCTTTTTATGTATATGCTTTCTTTTCTATTTAAAATACTTGGCGTTGTATCCACACAAGTAGCCCGTTCCTTTAACACTATACTCGGAAGCAGCACAATCGTACTAGCCTATTTTATTGGTAAATATCTCTACGGAAGGCCAGTGGGTATCATTTCAGCCGCACTTCTCTCATTAAACCCTTTACACTGGTGGATCAGCACACGCATATTGCCTGATGTTCCCCTCACTTTTTTCATATATCTCTCCCTCTTCATGCTGATAAGAAACAGCAAAGGCAAATCTTTCATATTTTCCTTCGCCAGTCTCGCAACGAAGTACCCGGCTGCACCGCTGCTTATTGTGCCTTTTCTGAACAATGCTCGTTTAAGAAAGACCCCCTGGGTGTGGACGGCCCTCTACCTGCTGGGATTAGGATTCACCATCTTCTTTATTGCTCTTAATGTAAGAACCGGGATCCCCTGGTTAGACTTTTTCTTAACACCTTTTAGATTCCCAGATTTAACAGAGATATACCGGGAAACATTTTACTTTCTGAGTATTATCGTCTGCGTCTTTTTCTTCATTGGACTCGCATCAGCCCTGAGAAAAAAAGAATTCTCTCCCCTCATTGTGTGGATAATCCTATTCGGAACGGCACGGCTTTTTTTACCCTGGCAAGCCTTCAGAATGTCACGGTATACCTTGCCGCTTTATCCTGGAATGATCATACTCGCTGCTTATGGCGGTATTAAAAGCTACTATTTCTTAAAAGAAAGATTGCCTGCCAGGGCATTTCTCATTTCTATGATTCTTGGTTCAATTCTCCTGTATGTATTGCTCATCTTTGCTTTCAGGGGATATACGGTCACTGATATCAATAGCAAAACCTTTGTGGGTTTTGGCCAGATCAAACGTTTCTTTGAAAACAAGCCCTCTAATATAGCAATCCTAACCTCCTCGCCTAGACAGGTAAAATATATGGCACCCCATATCTATGTCCATGATCTCCCTAGCAGTTTTACCCCTGAACAGGCTGGCGTGTTGATAAGGAAGAAGGAGATAGGGTATATCTTGCTTGACCGGTGGTCGCCACACCAACCAAAATGGGCACCGGAATACTTTCTGTCTGACCCCGGCTATCGTCCTGCTTTTCAAACGAGAAATTTCTGTATCTTTGAGGTCGTTAACCGCTAAAAAATGAACTGTGCGCCGCAAAGGGCCAAGCCAAGTCCTCCTTCCAGAGCATGTTCTGAAACTAACTGCTGCATCTTGGTTCTTTTGCATCCTGAAGCATTTGGTTTTTCGCCCGCTTCGCCCCGTCTCAGGGGGATTGTACATATATGACCCATGCACCAGTATTACGGATTTTCCAGGCGATAAACCCCGTATCCCGATTTAAAGTAAAGGAGTCTGGCGTGATTTCTAAAAAAGCTTCTTAGCAATTCCTGATCTTCAGTGGTAAAAGAATCTCCCGCCCATCGACCAAAGATATCGCAGTTAATCAGTAAATGCGTTACCCCCATTTTCTTAAGATCAAGCCGCACCTTTTGAGGTTTGTTGGCGCTTTTCACAAGCCGGTACAGGGTGCTTCTATTATTTAACATATCAAGAACATAATCTCTGTCACAGTAATACCCCCTCTTTCCCATGTGGATAAATAGTATTTTGGCATTCGGGTGGAGGTTTTTGTTAATGTATCTCAAAACCGGGTATTCTCTGCGGTACCTTTCTATATAATGATCACGACTCACGGTACCAGTCAAATAGGTGATGGGATCTACATACCTGTATTGAGTGAAGATGTAGTGTGCATTCAGCCAAAGGGAAAAAGAAAGGAGCAAAAAGACAACCGCAAAACCTATGTTTCGTGAGTATCGGGCCTTTAGGGCTGAAACCAGATCAACCATTTTCCTGACACCCAAGATAGACAAGATGACCAATGGGGGGATTATAGGCGAGATATACCTGATCCTCATGCCGCTGCTAAAAAAAGCTGTTGCGAAAAAAAGTGCTGCATAAGCGAGTAGTACCTTTTTCTCATTTCTCAGGACCTGACGATCTCTTTCTATACGATAAAAGGCCAGCAGAGGGAATAGGAGAAGAAAGGCATTGAGTTTGCCATCAAAATACTGCGGGTTTCCATCTTGCCCTTGAAAAAAAACTCTCACCGGCAAAAGGGCCATTTGCCACCAAGTCTCATGATATACCAAGCTTCTATAGGCAAAAAGGCCAATCGTTTGATCATTCAGGCCGGCTTGCGGATTAAACAGGTGATCGTAAAGGGGATAAAGGGGATTGTTAGTCCAGAGGTAATTCCTTATCATCCAGGGAGAAAACACAAGAAGCGCCACAATGAGGAAAAAAGCTCCGTTTCCGGCAGCCTTAAAAAAGCCAGGTTTACTGTTTGGTACGTATCTTGAATACAAAAAAGGAAGAAAAAGGGTCAGGAGGAAAAGTGTTATGAGGCCGTTGTATTTTGTTCCTGCTGCCAAACCACAAAAAAGAGAAGAGAAAAGCAAGAACCTCAGCCGAAAACCATCCTCTATCCACTTGAGCAATAAGAGAACGGATGCCGTTGAAAAGAAGATAAGCCCTAAATCAACGTACACCGTTATGGAGAGCTTTACAATAATTGGAATTGAGAGAAAAAAGATCACCCCCAGGAGTGCATAGGCGGTGTTACTGCGTGGTTTCAAAAAATTAAAAATAATCCAGGCTGTCAGCAGGGCGAAGCTGAAATGGATGAATTTGGGAACGATGTCATTACCAGAACAGAGCGGAATCAGATAGAGCAGATCCAGATTCATGGGGAAATATGAAAACGGCATAGTCGGGATTTCATAGATGCCTCCATGCTTGAGGTAGAGCTTAGGAATAGCCAGGTGGTGAACAAGTGCATCTTTACTAACGGGCGGGACACACGAGAGAATTATGATGGAAATAATCAAGATTGCCAACAGTATTAGAAGTAAGACCTTGACCCACCCTGTAGCAGATGGCTTTCCTGTCTTTTTCAACTTGGGTGAGTTTAATCTATTTTTCATTGCTTATAAGTCCACAATATGGCGCAGTTTGTTTCACTAAGATTAGTATCGCGCTAAAAAACGACTTGTCAAAACAAGGCGAATATAATACTTGATCCGTATTCATCAAAAGCCAGGGATTCCTCAAAATCTTTCAGGAGAATGACTGCAAGACATGTACCAATCAATCGACTCGCACCCTGAACCGCCTCTCTCACACTGCCGTATAGTAGTCTTTTCCATCATAGCGCTCTCGCTCCTTATTTTTTCGATATACGGAAATTCTTTTGACTGCTCGTGGCATTTTGATGATGATCCAAACATTACTGATAATCCCAATCTGCACCTTAAAGAAATAACCTGGCAAAATCTTAAACGAGCCCTCTTTTCTGATCGCAACAACCCGGCTTATCCCTATAGACCGATGGCTTGTCTCACATTCGCATTAAATCACTATTTTGGTGGACTCAACGTCTTTGGCTATCATCTGGTCAACATACTCATTCACCTTATTTCATCAGTTTTTCTCTTCCTTTTCATCTACCACACGCTGAATCTCGCATCTTTGAAGGCAAAATATGCTCGTCAATCCTACTTTATCGCACTTCTTGCTACGACGCTGTGGGCTATCAATCCGGTACAGACCCAGGCAGTGACCTATATCGTACAACGAATGGCTTCGCTAGCAGGCATGTTCTACATTATGAGCATGTTCTTTTACTTAAAAGCAAGGAGAAGCGAAACAGGGAGCAAAAAGATAATATTCTTTATCTTATGTTTTGTTTCCTTTCTCATGGCTTTGGGCTCTAAAGAAAATGCCGCCATACTCCCCTTAAGCCTATTCCTTTATGAGATTGTTATCCTTCAAGAAGATGCAGGATCGTATCTACGGAGGAACCGAGGGGTCTTTCTGATTGTCTGTGGAGGTACCCTCTTGCTGGGGCTTTTATATATGTATTTCAAAGGTGGAAATATTTTTTCTTTTTTGAATGGTTATGAAAATAGGCCGTTCACCCTGACGCAAAGGCTCTTAACTCAGCCCCGGGTTACTATTTTCTATTTTTCCCTTTTGCTCTATCCCGTCCCCAACAGGCTTAGCATAGCCCATTCCTTTCAGGTTTCGACCTCACTCTTTGATCCTATATCGACTATTTTTTCCATTCTCCTCATTTCAGGGGCTATTGCTTTTGCGATCTATTCAGCAAAAAAGAACCCTCTTTTTTCATTTTGCATCCTTTTCTTTTTCCTGAACCATGCGATAGAATCCAGCATTTTGCCTTTGGAATTGATATTTGAACACCGAAACTATATCCCCTCTATGCTCTTTTTCCTGCCTATCGCTATCGGGTTCTATAATCTGCTACAACTGTATACAAAGAAAAAGGCCATGAAGCATATTATATCAGCTTTCATCATCCTCCTGCTGATAGGCGTTGGGCACGCCACTTTTATGCGAAATTTCACCTGGAAGAATGAAAGAAACCTCTGGATGGATGCTATTGAGAAATCACCCGATCTCTTTAGGCCCCACCATAACCTCGGCAAATATTATCATGATCATGGCCATAAAAACGAGGCAATCCTTGAATACCAGAAAGCTATAGAAAAACCAGTGACCAATCGAATAGATGAAACTTCTGTCACGTATTACAATCTTGCTAAGATATATAGCGATTTCAAGGATTATGAAAAAGCGCTCTATCACTATTACAAGGCATTATTTATAAATCCCCAATTCCCGCCTATCTACAACGATATTGCTGGGGTTTTTGACAGGCAAGGTAAATATGAACTCGCCTATAGGTACCTGGTTGAGGCATTCAGGCTTTGGCCATACAGTACTGTAACAAATTTCAATCTCGGACTCTATTATTTGCGGGAAAGACAACCTGAAAAAGCTCTCTACCATCTACAAAGTTTATCGGATGAAAAAGAATTTGGAGACAAAGTCCTTATCTACCTCGGTGTAGCATTCAAACAGAAGGGGCAACTCGGCAGAGCGGTAACCTATTTTAAAAAAGCTCTCAAAGCGAATCCTCGAAATATAAAACTGTATCTTCACCTGGCAGAAATATTTTACCGAATAGGTGACAATCAACATGCCAGACGACAAGCAGCAAAAGCCATAGACCTAATACCTGATAAGGCTGCCTTCCGTAGAATTTTGGACGACCTCCAAAAAAGGGGGCCATTAAAAAACTTACAGCCCCAGGCGGCTATTGTTGTTCCGCTGATGAGGGAATGCTGCCGTAGTAAATCAGAAACGTTAAAGGAATGGAATGAATTGCTTAATGAAAAGTCTTTAAAGTTTGAAGGGGAGTAAAGAAGCAGTACATCAGATAGAATGACAGGCCCGGGGAGGAGCATTAAAAGACCTAGCTCCTCCCCGGGGGTTTATGTTACTTCTTGCTTAAAGAACCACCCGGACCACGAATAATATAGCTTGCGTCTCCTGAAGGATGATATGACTTCATTACGTAGGTAAAAGCAGTGGCAGTGCTTATAGAGAATACCACCTTATCAGACGTATACAACCCATAACTAGCACCAATTAAGGTGGCCGTAGTTTGACAGTAGGTCGAATAATCAACATAGTAAGCTTCCTGGGCTGTAGCGGCGTTTCTCAGATCCTCCTCTGCTGAGGCGTTATATGACCTCTGCCGGTACTTGTTGAACTGCGGGATAGCAATCGCTGCCAGGATTCCGATGATCGCAATAACGATCATCAATTCAATAAGCGTGAAGCCTTTTTCCTTTGATTTTGCCATTTCTCTACCATCATAGTTGGAAGACGAACAATTAACTAAACAATACGGACGGATACAGCCAGGAGGGGTCGCTACAATCCGAACCCTCCCAGCTGATTACTCCAGTTAAAACTTAGTATTTACTTATTGAACCACCCGGACCACGAATGATATAGCTTGCGTCTCCCGATGGATGATATGACTTCATTATGTAGGTAAAAGCGTTAGCAGTGCTTATAGTGAATACCACCTTATCAGACGTATACAACCCATAAGTAGCGCCAATGAGCGTACCGGTGTCATTACAATATGTGGATTCATCCACAAAATAAGCTTCCTGGGCTGTGGCGGCATTTCTGAGGTCTGACTGTGCAGAAGAATTATACGACCTTTTCCTGTACGCACTGAACTGCGGGATAGCAATCGCTGCCAGGATCCCGATGATCGCAATAACGATCATCAACTCAATAAGGGTGAAACCTTTCTGATTTTTCATTTTGTTCATTTTTAACAACATCTTTCTATCCTCCTATGATTTATTTGCATAGTACATGATCGCAAAACTTAAACAATGTATGTTTGGTCACTCACCTCCCTTCCCAATGAACAGTTAGGTCTTGGTTATGTTGGAAAGCAAGTACCGTGCCATTCGATCGAATTTCTTAGTCAAAACATAATATTTAATATTTCCAAATAGTTAGCTCTATTATGCTTATGAATATACCTCTACGCCCAGCCCTATCTGGCATTTTTTTGCCTGCTGCGGACATTTTTTGTCAGACATATGACAATTTTTGTTAAAATCCTACAAGGAGTGTTAAGGTGGCGGTGTTATGTGCGGTAAGTCTCGTGCGGTATTTCAGAATTACGGTAATTCGCCAGAAAAGGCCTCGAGGCCCAGCTTACTCATTCGGTACCGCAAGGATCGCATGGTGATACCCAGGAGCCTGGCAGCCCTTTGTTTTGATCCGTGAGCCATATCCAAGGCCCTGAGGATGTAGTCCTTTTCCAGCTCAGCCATAACCTTATCCAGTTTGATTCCGTCATCACCCAGGTCGGTGCGCCTCCTATTTTCCCGCATCCGGCCCTTCTTAAAATTAGACAGGGACAGACTCTGAGGCAAGACAATATTGGAGGTCTCTAGTGCCACACTCCGCTCAATGATATTCTCTAGTTCTCTCACGTTGCCAGGAAACGGGTATTGACTCAGAATATCCATTGCATAGGCAGATAACTTGTTTATCTCTTTGCCCTGTTCCTGGGAGTATTTCCCCAGAAAATGCTGTGCCAGAAGGGGCAAATCTCCTTTTCTCTCCCGTAAAGGCGGCATAGTTATTTCAATAACATTGAGCCTAAAGAAGAGGTCCTCCCTAAAACCTCCGGCCATTACCTCTTCCTCAAGATTTATGTTCGTAGCCGATATGAATCGTACATCTACCTGCCGCTCCTCAGTCTCGCCAATCCTCGTAAAGGTCTTTTCTTGAATAACCCTCAAGAGCTTAACCTGAATGGCCGGAGTGAGCTCACCTATCTCGTCAAAGAATACGGTGCCACCATCTGCTGCCTCAAACAGACCCCCTTTATCGGTATTTGCTCCAGTAAATGCCCCCTTCTTGTAGCCAAAAAGTTCGCTCTCAATCAGGGTCTCAGGAATCCCGGCACAGTTGATAACAACAAAGGGTTGATCTTTTCTCGGGCTCTGTCCATGAATGGCCCTGGCCACGAGCTCTTTTCCGGTGCCACTTTCACCAGAAATGAGTATATTGGTCTTGGTGCTCGCAACCTTTCTGATCAGGTCATAAGTCCTTTTCATTTGAGGGCTTTCACCGATTAGACAACCAAAATGGTACTCCTCCTCATCCTTGCGCTTTGGAAGTGTTTTTCTTTGGAGGGCATCTCGCACAATCTTTTTGAATTCAGACACATTAAATGGCTTAGGAATATAATCGTAAGCCCCATCCTTCATGGCCTCAACTGCTGTTTCTGCTGTGGCAAATGCCGAGATGATAATGACCGGTGTTTCTGAATTGACCTCTCTTACCTTTCTGAGGACCCCTAATCCATCTATATCGTCCATCCGGATATCGGTAATAACCAGATCGAAGGCCTCTTTTTCGATAGTACTACACGCCTCCTCGCCGCTGGCCGCAAAATGAACAGCATAACCTTCCTTGGTCAATACGATCTCAAGGAATTCCCGCATGCTCAATTCATCATCAACTACCAGGATTGAGTTCATTGGACTCCCAAACAATCCTCCCTTTGACCATGGTTAGGACTGCCATACCTTTCATCTTCGCCCCAATAAAGGGCGAATTATGGCTCTTGGATCTAATACGCTCCTCGGCAAACACATATTCCTTATTAAGATCTATAATGGTTAGATCTGCTTCTTTATCCTCTTCAATAACGCCGCCCTTGGTGTTGAGAATAGCGGCAGGGTTATAGGACAGCTTTGCTATTGCACCAGGCAGGTTCATCACGCCTTCCCTTGCCAAAGCCAGGGTGAGGGGCAGAGCGGTCTGAAGACCAATGATGCCAAATGAGGCCTTATCAAACTCCACGTCTTTCTCCAAAGGGCTATGGGGAGCGTGATCGGTTGCAATGACATCGATGACACCCTCGGAAAGCCCCCTCTTTATGGCATCTACGTCCTTGGGCTCCCGCAATGGGGGATACATCTTGGCGTTGGTATCATAGCCGATGACAGCAGTATGATCAAGACTGAAGTAATGAGGCGCTGTTTCTGCAGTTACCGGAATACCTTCCTCTTTGGCCTGCCTAATAAAGGTAACCGATCCCTCAGTGCTCACATGGGCGATATGAACGGGGTATCCCGTTAACTTGGCTAACAGCGTGTCTCTCACGACCATGATCTCCTCGGTAGCCGCGGGAATTCCCCTCAGGCCCAACCGAGTAGAAATAGAGCCCTCATGCATAACACCCCCGGATGACAGACTGAGATCCTGGCAATGGGAGATGACCGGTAGTTGAAAAAACTCCGCGTATTCTATTGCCCTGCGCATGAGTTCGCTGCTGGTGACTGGTCTCCCATCATCGGACACTGCCACCGCACCTGCCTGTTTGAGGTCGCCAAATTCAGTGAGTGACTCACCTTTCTGGCCTTTACTTATCGCCGCAACCGGATATACTCGTATCACATTAGCCTTTCGCGCTCGCTCTAAAACAAATTCGGTAACAGATCGTGAGTCATTAACGGGGTTTGTGTTAGGCATACATGCCACGGCGGTAAACCCACCTGCAGCAGCAGCCGTACTCCCCGAGGCAATCGTCTCCTTGTACTCCTCTCCAGGCTCCCTGAAATGGACATGCATATCAATGAGGCCAGGGGTAACGAACATCCCTGATGCATCTACTGTCTTTACTTGGCCACCACCAGGTGGCTGAAAGCTCCCAGGCGTAAAGAGCTTTTCAATCCTTCCCTTACTTATGAGAATATCCAGTTTCTTTTGTGTTCCAAGGCGAGGATCTATTATATCTCCACCTTTGATCCAGGTTATCACCTCATTCCCCTCCAATGAGCAGATAAAGGAGGGCCATTCGTATGGCCACACCATTGCTGACCTGATCAAGGATCACGGAAAAGGGTCCATCTGCCACATCCCACGTTATCTCCACACCCCTATTTATTGGGCCTGGATGCATTATAATGACATCCTTTTTTGCCCCCTTTAAAAGCTCTTTGTTTAAACCGAAAAAATTGGAATACTCCCGCAGGCTCGGAAACAGGATTCCACTCTGCCTTTCGAGCTGAATCCGTAGCATCATGATAACATCCTTGTTCTTCAAAGCCCTTACCGGATCTAACACCACCTGCGTCCCTAATGATTCAACATCAGTAGGAATCATGGTCGGCGGGCCTGAAACGGTTACCTCAGCTCCCATCTTCTTCAAGGCCCGTATATCGGACCCTGCGACCCTACTGTGCGCTATGTCTCCAATTATGACAACCTTTAATCCCTTTATCCGACCCTTCTTTTTTCGAATGGTGAAAAGATCCAGCAATGCCTGACTGGGGTGCTCATGCATTCCATCACCTGCATTAATTACCCCTGCCTCGAGATGTTTGGCCAAGAAATGTGGTGCACCACTGGAGGGATGCCTCAGGACGATAATATCTGGATTCATGGCCTGCAGGTTCTGTGCCGTATCGATGAGTGTCTCTCCCTTAACCATACTGCTCTCATTTGCCGAAAGGCTCAGCGTATCTGCGCTGAGTCGTTTGGCAGCCATTTCAAATGATGCCTTTGTTCTTGTGCTCGGTTCATAAAAGAAATTGACAATACTTTTGCCCCTCAGGGTAGGAACTTTCTTGATATCTCTGGATGAGATCTCCAGGAATGCATCGGCAGTATCGAGTATCATGTTTATGTCGCCGACCGAGAGCTGATCTATCCCTAACAGATCCTTATGATTAAACGTATACATGAGCTAATTTCCGTTGGAATTTGTGAGTCGTCCATAAAACAAGCCCCCTTCCTCATGTATTATGAAGGGGGCTTGTTTTCTCGAAAAATGCTTCACGCTCCGTTTGAGCTTTCATCTCTTATCTCTTGTGCGCACCATTTCTCGCTTTATGGTTTCTCTGCTTTCTCCTGTTTTCTCTTGGCGACCTTCACTTTGTCTTTCGAGATTCCCTGTTTATCCTGGGAATCCTTTTTCTCCTTTTTGGAGGTCTTCTTTTTCTCCTCGGGAACCTCTGTTTTTCTTTTGGGGCTTTCTTTTTTGACCTCAGAAGCCTTTCTCTTTCCTCTGGGGGTATCCTTTTCCTCTTCAGCTTCAGGTACCTTTATTGTGCTCTTAGGGCTCTCCTGTTTATCTGAAACCTTCTTGGGAACCTTCTCAGCGCCCTTTTGGTCCCTCTTAATGGCCTTATCCGCTCCTTTCCCCTTATCCGCCAATAACAGCTGGATAATTGCGACCGGTGCATTATCGCCGATCCTATGACCAGCTCTTAAAATCCTAACGTAGCCACCCTGGCGATCCGAAAAACGCTCGCCCATCTGATCAAACAGTTTGTTGGCAACAGATTTATCCATAAAATAGGAAAGGACCTGACGACGCGCATGAAGATCACCCCGTTTGGCAAGGGTGATCATCTTCTCAGCAACAGGTCGCAATGCCTTAGCCTTTGCATGTGTTGTTGAAATCTCCTCATATCGAAACAGGGAAGTGACCAGGTTTCTCAAAACGGCTTTTCGATGGCTTGAGTCCCGACCCAGCTTTTTTCCTGCCTTTCTATGCCTCATTGATCCTGTTCCTCTTCCTTCTCCCCCTGTCCTTCCTGTTCATCATGCTTGGGGAAGGGAAAATTTTCCAATTCCATGCCAAACTGCAGATCCATTTCCTCCAAGATCCTCTTTATCTCATTCAGGGACTTTCTTCCAAAATTCTTTGTCTTGAGCATCTCACTCTCTGTTTTCTGGACCAATTCGTAGATATATTTTATGTTAGCATTCTTCAGGCAATTAGATGAGCGCACAGACAGCTCAAGCTCACTCACCGGCTTAAATAGATTCTCATTTACCTTTTCTTCCACCTCTTTTTCTTCTTTTTCTACTTCTTCTTCCGGTTCTTCTTCGAAATTGATGAAAGGAGTAGCCTGTTCCTTAAGAATCTTTGCAGCAAAGGCTAAAGCATCTTGTGGATTCACCGTTCCATTCGTCCAGATCTCTAACGTCAATTTGTCATAATCAGTCCTCTGGCCGACCCGTGCGTTACCAACTACATAGCTCACTTTCCTGATCGGTGAGAAAAGAGCATCTATGAGTATTACGCCGATTTCTTGATCTCCTGCCACATTTTTCTCTGCTGGAACGTATCCTCTGCCGGTTTTGACTATCATCTCAGCATGCAAAACAGCATCCTTATTGAGCGTAGCAATATGGCTATCTGGATTCATTATTTCAACCTTCCCGTCGGTGAGCATATCGCCAGCCTTTGCCTCCTTTTCCCCTTTGAGATCCAGAACAAGCTTAATTTCCTCCTCTTCTTCTTCACTATCATTGACAGTCTTGAGATTCACTTCCTTTAGATTCAAAATGATGTCTGCTACATCCTCCTTTATCCCTGGAATCGTCGTAAATTCATGAGGCACACCATCAAATTTAACAGAGACAATGGCGGCCCCCTGCAGAGAAGACAGGAGAATCCGTCTTAAAGCATTCCCAAGAGTGATCCCGAAACCCCTCTCTAGCGGCTGACAAACAAATTTCCCATAAAAATCCGTAAAGGAATCGGTTTCGATTTCAATCATCTTAGGTTTTATCAAATCTCTCCAATTTCTTTGCTGTAGCTTTTTCATGGATATAAATCACCTCAAAGACAGATTGTTTTATAGTGTCTTTAAAAGACTAAACCATTTCTTAATGATAGAATTGTTGGGATGTGTTATTTATTTTGAGTATAGCTCAACTATCAGTTGCTCATTGATAGGCATGGTTAACTCTTCACGATTAGGAAATTCTTTGACGATACCACGAAAATTACTACCATCAACCTCTAACCACGAGGGCATCTCTCGCCTGACAACTGTCTCCATTGCCTCCAGAATGAAAGGGCTCTTGCGGCTCTTCTCTCTTACCTCTATCACGTCATCGATCTTAACCTGGTAAGAAGGTATATTGACCTTCCTTCCATTCACTGTGAAATGATTATGTGTGACCAGCTGCCTTGCCTGATTCCTTGAAGAGGCAAATCCCATCCGATAGACTATGTTATCCAATCGGCTTTCTAGCAAGATTAACAGATTAGTGCCAGTAATTCCCTTTTGCCTATCAGCCCGGGTATAATACTTTCGAAACTGTTTTTCTAGCACCCCATAAATTCTCTTCACCTTTTGTTTTTCTCGAAGTTGGATCCCGTAGTCGGAGATCTTTCTACCTCTCCTCTGACCGTGCTGACCAGGGGCATAAGAGCGCCTTTCAAAGGCGCATTTGTCCGTGTAGCACCTGTCGCCTTTGAGGAACAGTTTCAGGTTTTCCCTCCTGCACAGCCGGCACGCAGCTTCAGAATATCGAGCCACTATTTTCCCTCCTACACCCTTCTCCTCTTTGGGGGCCTGCAACCGTTATGTGGAATGGGGGTCACATCTCTAATCATGGTGACGGAAAAGCCGTCCATTTGTAATGCCCGTAAGGCTGCTTCACGTCCAACACCGGGGCCCTTAACCCGAACCTCGGCAGTCTTCAGACCGACAGCCATTGCCTTTTTTAATGCACTCTGTGCTGCTAACTGGGCAGCAAAAGGAGTGCTTTTTCTAGAACCCTTAAAGCCAACCTGTCCTGGGCTCGAGGATGCTATCACGTTCCCGTTCATATCGGTGATGGTAATGATAGTGTTGTTAAAGGTAGACTGAATGTGCACGATCCCATTAACAACAATTTTTTTCTCTTTTTTGCCTTTACTCGCCTTTCCTGTTTCTTTGGCCACTACCCCTCCAAACCTCTATTTTCTGCGTCTTCCAATGATCCTTCTGGGTCCCTTTCGTGTTCTTGCGTTTGTATGAGTTCTCTGGCCTCTAGCAGGGAGGCCTTTCCTGTGCCGTAGCCCCCTATAGCACCCCATATCCATCAGGCGCTTAATATTCATAGATACTTCCCGTCTCAGATCTCCTTCCACCTGAAAGGATTCATCAATTATCTTTCTAGCCCTTGTTACTTCTTCCTCAGTGAGTTGATCTGATTTGGTATCTAAGTTTACGCCTGCCTTCTCAAGAATCTTCCGAGAACTGCTCCTCCCTATTCCATAAATATAGGTAAGGGCTATCTCGATTCTCTTTCCCTTTGGTAAATCAACACCAGCGATTCTGGCCACAACGCATTCTCCCTAAAAGACCCTAAAACAACCTCGATTCCTAATTTTCAAGCACCTAGCCCTGTCTCTGTTTATGCCGAGGGTTATCACAGATTACCCTGAGCACCCCTTTCCTCTTGACTATCTTGCAGTTTTTGCATCTCTTCTTTATGGATGATCGAACCTTCATATCTTATCTCACTCTACTAAGCCCCCTCTTCATGAAACCCTCATAATGCCTTGTTAGCAAATGGGTCTCTATCTGGGTAATAGTATCCATACCAACACCAACCACAATCAAAAGGGCTGTTCCCCCAAAATAAAAGGGAACATTGAGTCTGTAAATTAAGATCTCAGGCAAAATACAGATAATGGAAACGTAAATGGCTCCACTGAATGTTATTCTTGTGAGCACCCGGTCAATGAACTCGGCAGTACTTCTTCCGGGCCTAATGCCAGGGATAAATCCGCCATACTTTTTCATATTGTCAGCAACCTCAGCAGGGTTAAAATGAATAGCTGTGTAAAAATAGCAAAAGAAAATAATAAAACCTACATAAAGCAGGGTATATATCAGTCGCCCGGGCGCCAGGGACGTCACAATGAACTGAAGCCAACCGATCTGCTTCACGGTTAGGAAACCTGCTATGGTAGCCGGAAACATAATTATGGAAGAAGCAAAGATTGGAGGAATAACGCCAGCAGTATTGACCTTTAATGGTAGATGGGTGCTCTGGCCCCCATACATCTTCCTGCCAATTACCCTTTTTGCGTACTGAACCGGGATGCGTCTCTGACCTCTTTCAACGAAAACAATGACCCCCACAACAGCAATCATAAAAACAACCAAGAGGATTCCAAAAAATGGACTCATCTCTCCCGTACCCATTAAGCGAAATGAGTTGCCAACAGCTGAGGGCAACCGTGCCACAATCCCTGAAAAGATGATCAATGATATGCCATTTCCTATACCCCGCTCGGTTATCTGTTCACCAAGCCACATCAAAAAGGTTGTACCGGCAGATAAGGTTATCATGGTCATAAGCCTAAAGCCCCAACCTCCTGCCAGGACAACAGGAGCTCCTGAAGGGCTTGTCATGCTCTCCAGACCGACCGCTATACCAAAACCCTGGACAAGGCTCAGTATCACTGTACCGTAACGCGTATACCGTGTAATCTTTTTTCGTCCAGCTTCTCCCTCTTTTTTCAATTTCTCCAAATGGGGAACAACTACGGTGAGAAGCTCCAAAATGATCGCCGCACTTATATAAGGCATTATCCCGAGGGCCATTACCGAAAGCCTCCGGAGAGCTCCTCCTGAGAACATATCAAACAGACCAAATAAGGTGCCCTGTCTGGCGCCGAAAAAGGCAGCCAAAGCTGATCCATCAATACCAGGTGTTGGAATGTGACACCCAAGCCGGTAAACCGCCAGCATCAAGAGGGTAAAGATTATCCTCTTCTTAAGTTCTGGAATCTTTGTTATGTTTTGAAAACCGCCGATCACCGTTACACTACCTCTACCGTGCCGCCTACAGATTCAATCTTCTCTTTTGCTGCCTGACTGACTTTATCGAGCTTTATGGTGAGGGGATGAGATATCTCCCCTATGCCCAAAAGCTTTACTGCCACAGGCTTTTTGAGTAACCCAGCCTTGCACAATGTGTCTCTGTCGATCGTTTCGCCTGAGGCAAAAGCCTTAAGATCTCTTATGTTAATAATTTCATACTGTTTCTTGAAGATATTGGTAAAACCCCGTTTCGGAATTCTTCTCTGAAGAGGCATTTGCCCACCTTCAAATCCTACATTAACTCCTCCGCCAGAGCGCGAGTTTTGTCCTTTCGTGCCCCTGCCCGCAGTTTTTCCCTTTCCTGAACCTCCTCCTCTGCCGATTCTCTTTGCCTTTTTCCTCGAACCGTTCGATGACATCAATTCATGCAACTTCATATGGGCTCCTCTAACTCCAGAATGGCTCAGCTCAAAATCTCCTCTACAGTCTTGCCCCGGGACCTTGCTATCTCCTCCGGGGTTCTCAAAGACATCAGTCCATTCAGGGTGGCCTTAACCAGATTATGGGGATTATGGGAACGCAGGCATTTGCTCACAACGTTCCTGACACCGGCCGCCTCTAAAACTGCCCTAACTGCCCCTCCAGCAATAATGCCTGTTCCGGGGCGGGCTGGCTTAAGTAGAACAGAACTCGAACCGGAAAGTCCGATTATCTCATGTGGAATGGAATCCTCTAAAAGTGAAACGGCTCTCATATCTTTCTTGGCCCGTTCCCCTCCCTTTCTTATCGCTTCTGGGACCTCATTCGCCTTGCCCAATCCGGTGCCAACCGTACCATTGCCATCGCCAATCACAACAATAGCGCTGAAGCTAAACCTGCGACCTCCTTTTACGACTTTTGCAACTCTGTTGATATAGACAACCTTCTCAACAAGTTGTGCGTCTTCGTCTTCTTTGATCAATTACTGCTCCTTTTTGCCCTTATCAAAAAATCAGTCCCTTCTCTCGCGCAGCATCGGCAAGCGCTTTAACCCTTCCATGATAAAGAAAGCTGCCCCTGTCAAAAACAACCTCTTTTATGCCCTTTGCCTTACCTTTTTTTCCAATTGACTCACCGACCAATACTGCCCCTCTTATATTACCGCCAATACCTTTGACCTTAGGCTTGACGTCTTTACAGACAGTTGCTGCTGACACCAGGGTTCTGCCAGTTGTGTCATCTATGATTTGAGCATATATGTGCTTCGCTGTTTTGAAAACAGACAACCGTGGTCGTTCGGGCGTTCCTTGTATCTTCTTTCTTACCCTCTTCTTCCTTTTTAACCGAGCATCTCTTTTGTCTGTAACAGAAATCATAATGGGTCACTAACCGAAAAACCAATCTATTTTT
>CP070673.1:2473475-2483941 GCA_020351915.1 Deltaproteobacteria bacterium | reverse complement strand
CTTATAGACCTTTCCTGAGATCTCATCAGACATAATGAGCTTCACTCGTCTCCAGACCCCAAAAAGGACTACCCTTTTGTAATCTACCAAAGAATTCAAATGGAAGGAAAGTTCTATTTAACCCAAAATGTATTGAAGTGCTGCAACAGTAAAAGCCACAACAATGATATGTGTCAAAGGGGCAAGAGTGATTAGAGGAGATATTGGATAGAGAACCTGTACATAGTCACCTCTATGAGGTCATGCCAACACTTTTGAACGATACCAAAAATTTAAAGTACCAGGTCCGAGGGTATGAAAAAGGCAGGGTTGTTTCACCCTGCCTTTGACGCTGATTAATAGGAGGTTTAGTTAATTCTTTTATGATATTATGGAATAGTAGGGTAGGGCGGGTTCATTCTTGTTAGCCATGCAGCCGCCGGGCAGCACCGCCAGCGATTGAGCAGTCATCAAAGTTTTTTTTGAGGGCAATACGTGAAAGGAAATTTCAGTGATAACATCATAAAGATAACCAGATCGGCCTTTTATGGCTTGCTGGGTGCCACCGCAATTATCCATATCACCCCACTTGCTAGACCAATCGTTCGTGACTTTGAAAATGAGTATCTTGCTGAAAAACATGATGAATTTGAAACAGCAACATTGTTGATTGTTGGTTTCCTTGCCATAATAATGGAACCGGTAATCTATATCGTGAACCTCGCAAAATCTTTAGAAATACATGGTTTGATGGGCTTTCTGTGGCTTGCGCCTGTTGTCATTTCTCAATCTTATGCATTTACCAAGTGGATCATGAGAAGACAATCATTACTCAAGGGGTTTATAGGCATGGAATATACGTGCAAAGATTATCAGTCTGAGATGAAGCTTTTGGGACTCAAGAGAAGATTAGAGGAAGAAAACCTAACGGAAGAAGAAAAAGCTCAAATCACTCAGGAAATCAAGGAGCTAGAGAAGGCGATAAACATTGATTAGGATTAAAGGTAAAACATGATCTAACCCACCCATTCCCTTACCCTATGAGATTGCTCTTTTGCTTGCTCCATAATATCTTCAACCTCTAAGGTAAGCAACCTTCTATCCTCCATAACGATGCTCCCGTTTATAATCGAATGTTTCACATCATGGCCACCAGCAGCATATACGAGGTGAGAATAGGGATTATACATGGGAATAAGGTGAGGCTTCTTAGTATCAATTATTATCAAATCAGCCCTCTTACCAACCTCTAACGATCCGGTTACCTTCTCAAGCCCAAGTGCCCTGGCGCCATCTATAGTTGCCATCTTAAAAAGTGTTTGAGCATCCATTACCGTGGGGTCCAGGTTGTTTACCTTATGGAGTTTTGCCGCCATGTCCATCTCAGCGAAAAGATCCAGATTGTTATTGGAGGCACATCCGTCAGTACCCAAACCGACCGTTATCCCGTTTGCTATCATCTCAGGTACAGGGGCAAAGCCTGATGCAAGCTTCATGTTGCTCTCTGGATTATGAACCACACTGACCTTATGCTCTGCAAGCACCTCTATTTCCGATTCGTTTATATACACACAGTGATCAGCAATCAGATGAGGGCTCAGAAGACCGAGATCCTTTAGATGCTGAACAGGGCGTTTACCGTATTGTTTTTCGATCTGTTCTAATTCTGCTCTTGTTTCTGCCACATGGAGTATAAGGGGAACGTCACTGTTAAGGGCCAAATCGTTTGCTTTATGTAAGAGGTCCACCCCGCAAGTAAACAGAGAATGGGGCTCAACTGCTATATCTACCAGGGGGTCTTCCTTCCATCTTTCGATCAACCCCTCGGTATACGCAAATCCTTTTTCCACTGACCCATAGTTTGGTGAGGGAAAATCGTAGAGGACCTCTCCAACAAGGCATCTCATTCCAGACTCTTTTGCAGCCTTAGCCACCTCCTCTTCAAAAAGATACATATCACAAAAGGTCGTGGTTCCTGACAATATCATCTCCGCACATGCCAGAAGGCTCCCCACCCTCACAAAATTAGCATCCATCTTCCCTTCCACAGGAAAAACATAGTTATTCAACCACTCCATAAGGGGAAGATCGTCTGCTAGACCCCTGAAAAGAGTCATGGCTGCATGGGTATGACCATTGATAAGACCAGGAAGTATCAGGCCATCCTTTGCATCTATAATTTTTTTCGCTTCAAATTCATCATCACCACTCCCAATATATGAAATGGTATCTCCTTTGATACCGAGGAAACCTCCCTTGATGATTGAATTCTGGGGGTCCATTGATAAAATGGTTCCGTTTGTTATCAGAATATCAAATCGTCCCATAGAAGAATTTCCTTCTTTTCAGGGCAGAGTGCTGATAATCTTTTCCCACAAAAGGGCAAGCTTTGGCCCGGCCTTTTCGGCAGAGGCGATAACCTCCTCAATGGAGATCTTTTCCGTGGCTTCGGGTCGATGTACATTGGTTATGGCGACAATGACCATTATCTTAAGACCACAATGTACACCCACAATGACTTCTGATACGGTGGACATGCCTACCGCATCAGCCCCAATCATTCTCAAAAAACGAGTCTCTGCCGGTGTTTCAAGGCTTGGGCCAAGGAGGCCCGCATACACACCCTGTCTGAGAGAAATGCCTGTCTCTAAGGCCTTTTCTCTGGCAAGAGTGACTAAATCTTGGTCATAAACTTCGGACATATCCGGAAAACGGGGCCCAAATTGATCCAAGTTAGGGCCAAGTAACGGATTATTTCCGGTGAGATTGATGTGGTCGGTCACAATCATTAAATCATCCGGTTCGAACTGTTGGTTCAAACCACCTGTGGCGCTGGAGATGAAAAGGTAATTGATACCAATTTTTGACATCACTCTTATGGGGAAGGTAATATCTTTAGGCGAATAGCCCTCATAGATATGAAATCGTCCCTCCATGGCTATGACCGATTTGTTGGCTAGTGTGCCGGAAACAAGCGTACCTTTATGCCCCTCAATAGTGGAGATCGGGAAATTGGGTATTTCTTTATAAGGAAGGCGGAGGTCGACATCCATTTTCTCGGTCAGGGATCCCAGACCGGTACCTGTAATCATCCCAATGAGAGGTTCCTTTTTTATCCTTTCTCTTAGAAAATCGGCTGCCTCGGTTATTTTTGAGTTTGTTGAGTTCGTTGTGTTCATTGAGTTTGTCGAGTTTTATCCTATATGTTGCAGTTAAACCTTGAAATCCGTAATTAGTAAAGGCTTAAAAATAGAACTAGCAAATGATAACTGATAACTGACAAATTACATAGATTAGATCAAAAACAAAGTCAACCTGGTTTACCAATTTTATCCTTGACCCATGTTTAACACATCTTTAGTATGCTCCCAACAAAGGGAAACGCTGTGTGAGACAGAAACAGCGGCTGATTACTGTATTTGAGGAGACAAAAATGTCTTCCATGGTTGATGACCTTTCAAATCCAGCGTCTCTTCCGGATAGAACAGAAAAAGTCTCCGTTATTCAAACCCATATCTCTGTGGTTTTTCTGGCAGATGAATTTGTCTATAAGGTAAAAAAGCCGATAAATTTTGGGTTTTTAGACTTTTCAACCCTTGAGAAGAGACGCTATTACTGTGAGCAGGAAATCATTCTCAACAGACGATTATCAAAGGATGTGTATATCGGTGTTTTACCAATCCTGTATGATGGTAAGATCTATAGAATCGCGAACCAAGGTAGAGGGGCTGTAGAATATGCTGTGAAGATGAGGAGACTCCCTGAACAAATGCTCATGAAATCCCTGTTTCTTCAAGGAAAACTGGAGACTCGCCACTTAGAAAAACTTGCCAGTGTACTTGCAAAATTTCATCTAACTTCTTGCAATTCCTCAGATATTGATAAATATGGTGAGCCAGAAGCTTTTGCCATCAACACCGATGAGAATTTTCAACAGACCGAAAGATTTATTGGAATGACAATTCAAAAAAAAGACTTTCAAGCCCTCAAGAGATGGACTGCAGATTTCTACCATGGACACAGCGAGCTTTTCTGGGAAAGGATCAAGGCAAAAAGAATTAGGGACTGTCATGGTGATCTTCATATGGAACACATCTGCTTCACCCAAGATCTCCCCATATTCGATTGCATTGAATTTAACGACCGGTTTAGGTATACTGATACTGTCGGTGATATTGCCTTCCTTCTGATGGATCTGGAATATCACGGGGGCAATGCGTTTTCCAAAGAACTGTGGGATTTCTACAAAAAAAACGCAGGTGAAATGGAGGTGGATTCCCTGCTTACCTTTTATAAGGTTTACCGAGCTTATGTGAGGGGCAAGGTGACCAGCTTCCAGGTTGATGATGAAAACATCAGTGCGGAAAAAAAGGAGGAAGCGGTACAAACAGCAAAAAGATATTTCCAGCTTGCATGCTCGTATATATAGGGCTGTTGCTCAAAGGGATTTCGGCAACAGCCTGTATAGCGCGGGCAGTAAGGAGTATACAGCTGGGGCAGGATTAAGGTACTTATGAAAGAAGATTTTGTAGGGTTCATAAAAAGAGAATTAGTGCCTCAAACAGTCCTTATAGCATGCGGCCTCCCGGCTTCCTACAAAACAGAAACAACGGAGGTAATAGCTGAACTTAAGGGCTACCAAATACTAAGGACAGACCTTATCAGGCTTGAGGTGCTAAAAGATGAGGACATCTTTGATGAGAAGGTCGCATCAAACATGGAAAAAAGGGAGCTTGTCTACAAAAAAATGTTCTCGTGTGCAGATGAGCTTGCAAGTAAGGGTAAAGGGATAATCTTGGATGCCACCTTTATCACACAGGCGCTCAGAAAGAGGGCTGCACAGATAGCTGCAAGGCATAATAAGGTTTTTGTTATTCAACAAACACAGTGCCCTCAGGAGGTCTCTCTCAGAAGGATATCAGAGAGAACCAGAGAGAATTATGAATCAAATGCCTTGACTGAACAGGCCTATCTTAATAATAAAAAGAGGTTCCAGCCAGTAGACATAGATGACTTGAAAAACTTGTATCCCACTCTTAACATTATCCATCTTCTGGTCGATACAACCTCAGATTTGGTTGATGAATGGAGGGTAATAAAGTGCCTAAAGCCCGCCCTGGCGCGACGCAGCTAAATCAGACTGATAAGTTTATAAGGCGCTATGTATCTAAATCAACTCATTAAGATTATAGGCCAGGCCTGCCCGCCATCTGGCAGGCGGGTCTGGGTCAGGGTTATAAATGCCTAAAGCGCCTGAAGTTATTGGTTTGAGATGATTTACTACTGATTACGGAATGTATTTTAAGCACTTATGACTCGAGGCACTCGAGGTACTTGTGATGGCAGAGATACCAAAATCGGTCGGGATAATTTTTAAGCACGATTTCCAACCTGCAAAGAAGGAGTGCAAGCGCTTGAGGGATTGGTTTACACAGAGAGGAATAACCGTGTATGCAGAGGAAATGGCATCTCGTGCTCATGTAACCCAGTGCCTTGAGGAATATACAAGTATACCGGATACCGTCGATTTGGTGGTGGTTTTGGGTGGAGACGGGACATTACTGGGAGCTGCCCGGAAGGTTGGGCGATATGGCCTCCCTATTTTGGGTGTTAATCTCGGAGGGTTAGGTTTTTTGACAGAGATCCCCTTAGAAATGCTCTACAAAGACATCGAAAAGGTTATCACTGGGCAAGTGACTGTTGAACCGAGACTCATGTTACAAGCCAGTGTTTTAAGAAATACTGAAGAAGAATGTCGTTTCTCAGTGTTAAATGATGTTGTTATCAACAAAGGGGCATTGGCCAGAATTATTGATCTGAGAGTATCCATCGATGGTCATTTTCTCACCACCTTTCGTTCAGATGGGCTCATTATATCCACTCCTACAGGCTCAACCAGTTATAACCTTTCTGCTGGGGGCCCGATATTATACCCAGATCTTGAGGCCTTGATCCTGACCCCGATATGCCCCTTTACCTTGACACATCGGCCTATTATCGTACCCGATACATCAGTCATAGAAGTTCAGATGGGTAAACATAATGAGGAAGTCATCCTTACCTTTGATGGCCAGGTCGGCTTTGATCTTATGGCTCATGACAGGGTTATCATTTCTAAGTCAGAGAAGAAGCTGAAGCTCATCAAATCACCTGATCAGGACTATTATGATATTCTCCGAACAAAACTCAAATGGGGTGAGCCTACTTACAACAGGACGGACGAGTAAGTGCCGATTTTCAGTAAATAGAGAGGAAATATGCTATTTGCAATGGATAGTAGAAGCCTATGATGGGATGGCCTCAATGAGAACCGTTAATCCCAAAACTGGTGAGATTGAAATTTCTATAGCTCCCGGATGCAGAGAAGAAATTCTTTCACTTATTAACCATCTAAAGGAAGAGGGAATTATTCATGTTAGGGACAAGAAGACTGCTTGATGGAATTGTGAAAACAACTGTTATGGTAATGATTGGATTCTGTGCTGTCGGAATGGGCGGGGTAGGGGAGGAAAAACTTACAAAAATTCCGGAACCTGACGACAATTTCTCGGCAACCCTAATCGACCAACGTGATGTTTCTTCACATATTACCCTTTTCAGTCTCGAGGGACAAACGTTTCTCTCAGGCAAGCGTGGGGGTGCCATGGTTTCCATACCCTTTGGAAACATCAAGGAAATAAATTTCTACGCCCGTGGCAGAGATATCTTTGCCATGGTTACTATGAAAAAGGAACCCCAAGTTGAATTAGAAATGGAGAAAGATCGCGTTTTTTATGGCCAGCTTTCTTACGGGCTCTTATCTATCAAAGTAGAATATGTAAAAAAGACTACCATTCATAGTTTGGCCGGGCAGGAGAGATAGATTGCCCCAATTATTCCACATAAAAACCTTTGGCTGCCAGATGAATAAGCATGATTCTGATTCTATCAGCCAGATTCTTATGAATGAAGGGTATCAGCAATCGAAGAGCATTGAAGATGCTGACATTGTCTTGGTTAATACCTGCGCGGTCAGGGAAAAGGCTGAAGAAAAGGCACTAACCGTGCTTGGTCGGTTGGCTCCCTTAAAGCAAAAGAAACGAAACCTGATTGCCGGTGTTATTGGATGCGTGGCCCAGGAGCAAGGAACGGATCTCTTAAAACGTTTTCCACATCTCGATCTCATCTTGGGCCCACGGAATATTCACCACATAGATAAATTCATCGCTCAGATCAAGAAAAAGAGAGAACGCGTTTCCTCGCTTTATTTGTCCGGTCAAACCACCTCATTTCCCAAATATAACGGGTACTTAAATGGAAAAGTTACCTGCTTCTTAAAGATTATGGAAGGATGCGACAACTTCTGCTCATACTGCATTGTTCCTTTTGTTAGGGGCAGAGAGACAAGCCTCTCAGCCCAAAAACTTATTGACGAAGCGAATCGTTTAGTTAGACAAGGAATAAAGGAGATCACCCTTATTGGGCAGAATGTGAATTCTTACAATGTCAGGAATAGGTCTGTACCGACATTTCCCGGTCTACTCAAGGAGTTAGATAGTATTTCAGGGTTAAAAAGGATTCGCTTTACAACTTCTCACCCCAAGGATTTATCCGATGAGCTCATCGGTCTTTTTGGGGAATTAACAACCCTGTGCCCCCATATTCATCTGCCAGTTCAATCAGGATCCGATGCAATACTTGGGTTTATGAATAGGGGGTACACAAGGGATACATATCTTAGTCTCATAGAGCGCCTCAGGAAAGTGAGGTCCGATATAGCTATTACAACTGACGTGATTGTTGGATTTCCCGGTGAAAGGGAACAGCACTTTCAAGACAGTTTAAGGTTGATCGAAGAGGTGAAGTTTGATAATATCTTTTCTTTCAAATATTCCGAACGATCAGGAACAAGGGCAGTACACTTGCCAGGAAAAATAGGGGATACTGAAAAGCAGAGGCGTCTGTTTCTATTGCAGCAAAGGCAAAAAGAAATCACCCTGGGCAAGAACAAGTCCCTTGAAGGAACAATCCAAGAAGTCTTGGTAGAAGGCCCTGGTAAAAGGGGAAATCACCAACTCAGCGGAAGAACCCCAGGAAATAAGATTGCCAATTTTTTTTCCTCAACCGATCTCAGGGGAGAATTGGTACGCCTAAAAATTATCCAAGGATGCCAGAATTCATTACTTGGCGAAATCGTTGGTGCGGGAGATCAGAGAACCTCTTAGGCTAAGAAGAAATGGAGCAACAATTCGACTACCATAAAGAAAATCTCTTGATAGTTGATGACGAGATAGAAATAGGAAAAATAGTCCAGGATCTACTTGCAAAACTGGGATTCAATACTGGATTCGCCAGTAATGGTAAGAATGCGTTAGAGAAACTTCGCAACAAAGAGTATACATTTTTGATTACTGATATAAATATTCCGAAACTCAACGGCATTGAATTGATAAAGATAGTCAAGAAAGAAATACCCAGAATCAATATTATTGCCATGACTGGGTATGATAAAGATTACACCTATATGGACGTTATCAACGCTGGAGCAAGTGATTTTATCAGTAAGCCCTTCAAAATTGACGAGATGGAGGCCAAAATAAGAAGGATTCTCATTGAGACGAGCACTCGGGATGAATTGGCTCGACTATCAATAACCGATAATCTCACCGGTCTTTATAACCAGCGACACTTTTATAACAGGCTCAAAGAAGAGATTGACCGTGCAAATCGCCAGAAGCACCCTCTGTCCTTGATCCTTTTAGACCTGGATAATTTTAAGTATTTTAACGACAAATATGGCCATCTTGCTGGCGATCAGATGCTTGCGGGAGCAGGGAAGGTCATTCTTTCAAACATCCGCGACAGTGTGGATACCGCTTTTAGATATGGTGGCGATGAGTTCGCTGTCATCCTGGTTGAGGCTGATAGCGCGATCGCACAAACCATAAGCGAGAGACTGAAAAAAGGATTTCAGCAAGACAGTGCGGTTACTGCAAGTATAGGTCTTGCAACATATGAAAAGGGAATGGACCTTAATGAGCTGATTGGTTTAGCTGATAAGGAGCTATATTGTACAAAGAACAACAAGGTTCACTGATAGGATTGGTGTTTTATATTGAGTCTGATAATATATATTATGTAAACTAAAAAATATATTGACTTTTTCCCTTTCCTATATCATCATCGCGCTACCCTGTTAAATCGTCGGAGGTTCTCAGGTTAATGAGCAGTGTCGTAAAAAAAAGAAGGAAAAAAATAAGAAAACACAAATATCGGAAATTAAAAAAATCAATGCGTCATAAGAATAAATAATAACCGAAACCCCTAAAAATAAATTAAGGGAGACTTCCCCAGGAAGCCTCCCTTAATTTTCGCCCTTTTTTTCTTAATACCAACCCTTACCGGTCTTCCTTCCTAAGTTGCCTGACCTCACCATCGTCTTTAATAGATTAGGAGATACCCATTTGCTTTCCTTGTTGAGCTCCTTATATAGATATTCAGTTACTAGATATGCGATATCAATGCCGGTCAAATCCATCAATTCAAAGGGCCCCATGGGATAATTAAGCCCGTTTTTCACTGCAATGTCCACATCCTGAATGGAGGCAATACCTTCTTCCACGATCTTTATGGCCTCGAGAAAGTGAGGCGTCATTATTCTATTAACCACAAACCCCGGCGAATCCTTTTTTACCTCTATGGTTGTCTTACCCAGCTTTTGGGCAAATTCAGTGGCCGTCTTGATTGTTTCGTCGCTCGTAGCATAACCCCTGATTATCTCTACCAATCTCATTAATGGAACCGGATTAAAAAAATGCATTCCACAAGCCTTATCAGGCCTCTTGGTGCTTGCGGCTATTTCTGTTATAGACATCGATGAGGTATTAGTCGCCAAGATCACTTCGGGTCTACATAGTTCATCTAGTTCCTTAAAAACGGCCTTTTTGAGATCCAGGTCCTCAATAACTGCCTCAATAATTAAATCAGCATCCTTGAGATCTGCCATGTCTACGGTCCCTTTTATTCGCCCTAGGACAGCATCTTTCTCCTTGGCATCCATCTTTCCTTTTTCCACACTCCTGGTAAGAAAACCTTGTATCTTTTTCATGCCTCCTTCCACAAATCTCATTTCAATATCTCTCATGACAACATCGCACCCTATCTGGGCTGCGATCTGAGCAATGCCATTACCCATGGTGCCTGCTCCAACGACACCTATCTTATTAATCGCCATAATCCCTCCTTTGTAAATACGTTGAGTACAATAAGGTTAAGGTATCACATTAACTTCATTTCATAACTATTTCAATTGTCATATGTATATCAGTTGTATCTAACAGATGAAGCATGACGCTTTTTGAAACTGGTGCCCTTCTAACACATTTAGGAATTGATAACAAGATATTACTATTGAGAGCGTCAAATAGCTTGCAATATCGGGAGGAGCATGAGGTCTTTTCTGGTGTGACTGGTGGGAGGCCGCTGTGCTCTTCACGTCTTATCAGTGG
>CP070673.1:2469617-2473375 GCA_020351915.1 Deltaproteobacteria bacterium | reverse complement strand
CATGGCCTGTACCGCTGAGCGGACCGTGGCATATCCGGTGATGATCACTACCGGAAGGGATGGTTTGGCCCGCTTAATGTCCCTCAGGACCCGCATACCTCCAATATCAGGCATGCGGATGTCGGTGAGAACAACATCGTAGTCTTTTTGGATGGCACTTTCCAGTCCCTTCCGGCCGCTCAAAGAGACATCGACCTCGTAGTTTTCATCAGCCAAGATCTTGCTTACGCTATCGAGCACGATCTGCTCGTCATCAATCACTAGGGCCTTTTTTCGTTCCATGGCACTCCTCCTCACGCTGCCAAACTGGTTAGCGGCTCTGCGGACGCATCAGAGCCTCCCTCAAGCTCTGCCTTCATACAGTGTGCGTTGTATACCACCTGCCCTAAGAGCGTTCAAGCTTTTTTTCTTGGGGACACGGAAAACGGGAAGGGCGAACATAAACGGCAAGTGCCTCCGTGCCATTTCCTTGATCAAGTGCCAAAACATGTTATTGTGCTCAACGATCAGTGCGCTGAATACGGTGCATCCAACAGTATGGTGATACTAGTGAGAGCATCAAATAGTTTGCAATATCTTGAGGGGCATGAGGTCTTTTCTGTTGTGACCATCCTACACCCCTCTCGGCTATGTCCAATGCAAACAGTAAGATGCTCTGGTTAGTATGTTCCGTGTCGCTGTCTTTTTAGGAACTGTATGCTCTCTACTTTACTTTATGAGCGGGCATCGGTATGGTATATATGGTACACGTTGTGTTTTCTCTGACTGCCTTTGGCCAGGGGGAGCCTTTTGGATAGGGGAATGATACGCTATTATGGTGAGGCGCACCATGAATAATCTCAATCCAATAAACTACAAAATTCACCTTGAACCTGACTTGAATAGGTTCAAGTTCTCAGGGACTACTGAGATTCTGCTTGAGGCTCTGCAACCAGTGCATGAAATTACCTTGAATGCAAAAGAACTGGCCTTCTGGGCCTGTGCGGTCTTAATCGACCATGAGTTCGTCAAGTGCCCCTTTTCTGTGGATCCCCAAAAAGAGGAGATCAAGGTCTTCCTACCAAAGGAAATGGAGGGGAAAATAGTCTTGAACATCACCTACCTGGGCGAGATAAATGATAGGATGGCTGGTTTCTACAGAAGCAGGTACCGCAGTGAAGGCAAAGAGAGATTCTGTGCCGTAACTCAGTTTGAAGAGAGTGACGCACGGAGCGCCTTTCCGTGCTTTGACCATCCAGCCAAGAAGGCGACTTTTGATGTGGAGATGGTTATCGATGACGCGCTCATTGCCATATCCAATGGACCCATAACTGGAGAGAAGAACCTGGGAGACAACAAGAAGCTCGTAACCTTTCGGCAAACACCAAGAATGTCCACATACTTGCTTTTCTTTGGCGTTGGCGAGTTTGAATTCATTGAAGACGAAGGTGAGATCCTCATTCGTGCAGGAACCATGCCTGGAATGACAGAACACGCCCATTTTGCACTGGCGTTTGGTAAAAAGGCGCTTCAGTTTTGTGAAGATTACTATGGCCAAAAGTATCCGCTTCCCAAGTTAGATTTGATTGCCATCCCAGATTTCGCAGCCGGTGCAATGGAGAATTGGGGTGTGATCACGTTCAGAGAGAATTTGCTCCTTCACTATCCAAATATCACATCCAAGGCAGGCGAGCAGAGGATATGTGAAGTTATTGCCCACGAGATAGCCCATCAATGGTTTGGCAATCTGGTAACACCCTCTGATTGGAAGTACCTCTGGCTGAACGAAAGTTTTGCAACATACTTCGGTTATGGCGCTGTGACTCACTACCATCCCGAGTGGGACATATGGGCTGAGTTTCTTCATGGCGAAACTCACAAAGCCCTTGACAGAGATGCGCTAAAGGAAACCGTTCCCATAGAGCTGCCAGCAGGGGAACACGTTGTCATTAACGCCAGTACGGCTCCGATACTGTACAACAAGGGCGGAAGCATCCTCCGTCAAGTTGCAGGATATATAGGTGAATCTGACTTCAGGAAAGGTCTCAGGTACTACTTAAGAAAACACAAATACGCCTGTGCATCAAGTAGTGAGTTGTGGGAAGCCCTTGAGGAGGTTTCAGAAAAACCCGCAACCACCATGATGAAGAGCTGGATCGAACAGCCAGGACACCCCCTTGTTGAAGTTGCACGAGATGTGGATAAACTTGTACTTACACAAAGGAGGTTCACCTACCTGCCCAATGAATCTGACCAAGCATGGTTCATACCGGTTAGCATTAAAATATTTTATGAAAGTGGTAGTTCTCAACAAATAACAACCCTTATGACAAATAAGAGCACCCATGTTGATATCAGCAGTAACACTGTTGCGTACAAAGTAAATTATGGACAGAGTGGATTCTACCGAGTTAAATACCGCGAAAAAGATAACCTCCAAGAACTTGGCAAACGAATCCTCAGCAAGGATCTTTTGCCACCAGAGGATAGGTGGGGTCTTCAAAATGATCTCTATGCACTGGTGAGAAGTGGTGATGTCTCTTTAGGCGATTACCTGAACTTTCTTTCCTATTACAAAGAAGAGGACAATTTCCTGCCTCTCATAAGTATTGCTGGCAACCTCTTTCACGCATACCTTGTCCTTGAGGGAACTCAACGACAAAAGGTTGCATCTGTGGGCAAATCCTTACTTGAAAAGGTACTCTCCCGGATCGGCTATGAACCAGATCGAGACATAAAACATACAACATCGATACTGAGGGACCACATTTTGGTCCATGCCGTGATCTATGGTTCTGAGGATGCTACGCGATTTACCCGTGGCAAATTCTCATCTCTTATGAGAGGAGGGAGCGTTCACTCAGATATCATGAAGAGTATTATGCAGGTTGGAGCTTTGAATGGGAACAGGAACACGTTTACATGGTTTGAAAAAAGGCTTAAATCCTCGAAAACCGAGCACGAGAGAATGAATATCCTACAGGCATTGGGGAGCTTCGGTGAGCAGGCTTCGATTAAGAGAACCCAACAGTACATTCTGGACCAAGTGCCAGCAAGAAACAAGTTTATCCCGGTAGACTCTCTGGCCTCAAACCCCCATGCAATACCATCCATGTGGGAATGGTATGTTTCAAATGTTGTCACCCTGGAGCAGTTCCATCCGATTCAGTATGAGCGGATCATCGAAGCAATCATCCCGGTGTGCGGTATTGGAAAAGAAAAACAAGTCAGGGCATTTTTTGAGGGTTATATGAAACAAAAAACCAAGGCGAAAGATGTCATAAAAATGTCCCTTGAGAGGTTGGAGGTAAACTCGAAAATGAGGTCCGCTTGATTCCCGAGGAGCTCATCATACCCGAGGACTCCTGTCAAATGACACCTAAGCTTCCGGTGAGATTCCGTCAAGGTATAACGGTGCCATTAAAAAACACTGATTCCGCCTCAAGAAGGCGTCATTCACCTATTATCTTCCCTTGACATTCCCACTCCCATAAGGCAATGATGGCGAGGATAAATCTTCACCCTATTTCTGTCGGGTATGGCGCCAAACTGGTTGAGATCAACAATGGGTATAAGAATCCAAAGGTACTCTCCTACAATCTTGCTCCTGCTTCTAGCTCTATTTCTTAACCTTCTTGTAGTCCCCCCTGTCAAAGCCACAGACATGTATGCAGAAGAAACAGGGAAGGGATGCATTTTTTGCCATCAGGAAAGCACCGGTGGGCCGCTGAAAATAGCGGGCTTCGCTTACATAAGGAATGGCTATCAGTATCCAATTT
>CP070673.1:2466817-2469517 GCA_020351915.1 Deltaproteobacteria bacterium | reverse complement strand
GCCGTTTCTCGGAAAGACCAGCTAACTCCTTCCAGCGGTTTTTCGGCAGAGTAAAATCATTGCCAGCCTGTCTTCGTAGCAGGCCGTTTGAGATTTAACTTCTACTACTCCGGTATTAAGAAAGGCTGGTCCTCTGGAATCTCTAATCCTTCCTTCCTACCCATTTCAGCACGAAAAAATACGCAATAAATAGACCTTTCACCCGATTGTCCTCAGCCTAATTCAATGTTTTCCTAGTTGGCAAATTTGGGGCTTTTAAAAACATCTCAGCGAGCTCTTCTGACGGCGACTATGATCGAAAAGAGATTAATGGAAAGATTTAACCTGGAACTGACAGCTCGTGTTTCTTTGAGGAACCGCGCCGGAGACGCAGAATGGATCAACGTCTTGACCAGCAATATTTGTGCTGGCGGTGCCTTTTTGCAGACCCGGCATCCCTTTCCGGTCGGTGTCAAAGTCAACTTTGAGGCGATTCTACCGCTCAGCGAAAAAAATTCGAAGGCGAAAAATGCCTTAATAAAAATCTCCGGGGTGGCCATTCGAAGAGAAGAACAAGGTATTGCCCTCCGTTTCGACGATGACTACGAGATTTTGCCATTACCTGAATCTGTGCTTCAGTGATCACTCTTCAAAAATGAGACACGACTTGAAGAATAGAATAGGTTCACGCTTTCAGCATTGAACAATTTCTGAAAGCACAGATGAGAGTAAGGAACCAATAATGAGGGGAACCGCTTAAGGCGGAGTGAGCCGAGGAAGATTAAACCAATAGCCAAAAGGAAGGGGGTGGTTATGGGGAAAAGAAAAATGAGAATGGCGTCTTGAACGTCAAGATTTAAAGGCAATACGTAAGCAAGACAAAAGAGTAACTCAATAAAAAGAAAGGATCTAAAGATGACAACAATACTAATGAACTACGTCAGCCTAGCAATGAACTACTTTAATAGCAAATTTAAGACAAAATGGCCCGTGAAGTACCTTGGGGGCGAAGAGGGAGTAGTAATAATTGAATACGTTCTTATTAGCGCTCTCATTGCAGTCGCGCTTATCGGTCTTTTCATTGCCCTGAGAGAGAAACTTGGGGAAGTTTTGAATTATATTATAGGAAAATTACAGGATGCACAAAGTAATACTTAGTCAAGGGGCGTTGAGTTGAGTTCGTGTCCCTAACGCTGCGATCGAAACTCCTGTATCAGACCAGAGGATTAGGGAGGGGGGCATCGCTGATGCGGAGGGTGGCATTTTTTCCTTTCCGCGGGGCACGGGAGTTTCCACCCCAATTGGAGGGACGGATCCACCTCTCCAGCGGCCAATCGCACAAGAGGGGGTTTCTTTGCGGCATTATGATGGGTGTTGGTAACTGATCGATTTCAGGTGTACTGCAAGGAACAGCTGAAGAAGATGTCAACATTCTCATATTCTTGAAAGGCGTAATGACGCATGGTCTTTTGATTGGGGGAATACTGGCACGAAAGGTGCTCCCCCGAGAGAACCGGATGCGAAACTGCGTCGCGGCAATGCGCTCTCGCCTCGAGGATTCAGGTCATGGCGGAATGCAACAAGCACGCTATAACCGATATACATAAAAACCAATAAATCAGGAGAACTAGCATGGGAAAATGGAAGGGAATTATCCCCATCGTGGTGGCTTTACTCATTGCCGCAGGGGGTAGCCTGTTTCTGTACCGATGGCTGCAGGTCAAAACCAAGCCGCCGGAAGTGGTGAAGGTGGAGGCCAAGGCGGTGCCCGTTGCAGTGGCAGCGGTCAACATACCGTGGGGGACAAAACTGAAGGGGAACATGATCAAGAAAATGCCCTATCTCAGCGAGAGCCTCCCGACCGGATACAGTTCTGATGGGGACAAGCTGCAAGGCCGCGTCGTGATCGCGACCCTCAGGCAGAACGAGCCCATAACGGAGGTAAAGCTCGCCCCGACCAGCGTGGCTGTTGGAGGGGTTTCGGCCATCATCACGCCGGGAAAACGTGCGATAGCTGTTAAGGGGGACAAGGTGATCGGGTTATCGGGCTTTATCCTTCCCGGTAATTTTGTGGATGTATTGGTCACCTGGACCGATCCGAGAACCAAGACCGAGGTTACCAAAACGGTGCTGGAGCGAATACCCGTGCTCGCAACGGGCACGGAGATAGAGGAGGACGATAAGGGCGATACCGCTCCGGTGGATGTTTACACTTTGGAGGTGACCCCCGAGCAGGCGGAGAAGCTGGCCCTTGCCGCCACGAGAGGGACGATCCAGTTTGCCCTCAGAAATGTGACCGACACCGAAGCTGTGCTGACCAGGGGCGCAACCATATCGGGAACTCTTGACTCGTTTCGCGCGCCCGAATCATCACCCACGCCCGCGCCCAAGGCGGTAAAAAAACAGCCCAAGGTACGGAGAAGCCCCAAAGTGGTTCGGAAGACCACGACCCCTCCGAAACCCAAAAAACGCTTTTTCACCGTTGAGATAATTCAAGGTGATAAGCTCAGCAAACAGGAATTTGTAATGTGACAGGAGGAACGATGCCGATGTGCCATTCGAGAGAAGCCAATAAGGCAATACGTATATCCATACTTGCTGCTGTTTTGTTCCTGTTTTCCGCCACCCTATCCTTGGCGGGAGACTATGGGCCACCGGAAGCGCAGCAGCCGAGGAAGCTCCAGCTGGTGACGGGGAAGTCAGTCATCCTCAAGACAGAGG
>CP070673.1:2461262-2466717 GCA_020351915.1 Deltaproteobacteria bacterium | reverse complement strand
ATACTTATGCACAGTGTTGATCAAGACATATGTATGACCGGACCACCGCTTCCCTTCTCCGTTGAGGAGACAGTCGATACATTGGTGGAAATATTCCTGGGTGGATTAAAGGTATAACATAGAAGATTGATCCGGCTACTCTGTTGCTCTGAGCAGCCTTTTTAAGGGGTATTAACTTAGTAAGTGCTTACTAAAATCAAGACAGCAACTCAGATACCCATTAATCACAACATGAGGAGGAAAAATATGCCGAAAAGAATAGAACAAAAAGAGGAAGTAATAACTGGCGCAGAGGACTCACAACATTATGGGGAAACCCATGGAAAACATGGCGAGCTTCAGTATAGAGCCTTATTAAAGGACATTAAAGCTCTTAACCTATCGGGACACTATCTGGAGGTGGGGGCCGGCCCGGGAACTCTGGCTACGATGATAGCGGAACACAATCCCAGTGTTAGCATTACCGCTGTTGACCTCTCGCCCGATATGGTGTCTGTGGCCAAAGAGCATATCAAAGAAAAAAACCTTCAAGATAGAATACAGTGCGTCATCGGTGATGTGAACGATGCCGCGGTAATGAAGGGATTAGGCAAGTTCGACCTGGTGTACTCCGCTTTTTCGCTTCATCACTGGAAGGATCCGGAGAGCTCTATCAGAAATCTTTTTAATGCTGTTAGAGCTAACGGTGTACTCTATGTGTATGACTTGAAAAGAGTCTGGTGGCTCTATTTCTTACCCTTAAACAGCGGATTCATTGAATCAATTAGGGCTTCTTATATGCCAAATGAGATTGGGGGTTTCTTCCAAAAGCTCGGCATTAATAACCACAAGATCGCGACGTTATTTCCTTTTTTCATGCAATCGGTGATCGCATGGAAATGAGGGCTTGCGTAACACCTTCTCGGCTACATCGGATCACCCGAGTGTTCCACTTTAGGATGGGGCACAAAGAAAAGCCCCTGCCTCTCTCCACTTGAGGCTTCCCTCTTCGGGTAAGGAAACGGCCGAGACCGTGGTGGGGATATTCTTGGATGGGCTGAGAACATAAGGCAGACCATATGAGGAGGCCAGCCCCACTTCAATCCAATTTTTGACTAGAACCAGCAATCAAAACCATTCTATAGTGCTTTGTGACCGATACTAGAATTGCTTACCGGAACCAGCAAAAATATAGAATAGTAGCGCAAAGAATACTGCTTGAATGATCCAACCGATGATGCACACACCCAGAGCGCGCAGTGTGCTCTTATAATCGAGAGCCTGCCGTACCGCGATAACCATTGCGACTAGCATCCAAATTGCCCCGACCAGAAAAACGATAGATCTCAGCCCCGGGATGATCCCCAAAACGCGAATCAGCCCGGGCGAGCTTGAAAAGCCGATAGTGCGCAGCAACTCTCCAGGATCTGCTTTGGTCTGTGGCTCAGGAAGAAATTTCGTGCCAATAAAGTAGGTAAGATAGGCCCAGATAAACCAGCCGATAAGGGCGGTGATCGTCCCCACCAAGATCCTGCCAAGCCCTGCCCCACCAATGCTTCCTAATCCAGCTGCTATGCTGGAAAGGACAACAATCCCCATGGCCTGACCCAGTGCCCGCTTATCAGCCTCAACCTCTTCATACAGGGCAGCATCGAGCTTTGCGGCACGGATAATACGATTTGTAAAGCTAGCCATTACAACCTCCCAAATCTGTACATTAGTTCAAAGAGATAATATTTCACTCGAGATAGTTCGCAAGGATACAGGAAAGCGGCCATTAAAACAAGGATTCATATCAGGCCGGGATTGGTAATGAGACAGTGACGTGGTATGAGCCAAGGCTGTTCTCGTGTCGGAAAGGATTCACCCAACAATACAGAGGAGGCAATATTTTGTACGAGTATAAAAAATTTTTGCAACCGGTGCATTTTTTTCTTAACTGATATATATCGCTATGATATATATCTTTTCAATACATACTTGGGAGGCTATTATGGACGTGAAATCGATCCTTTTGGGTTTCCTCATGCGCGGGAGCATGACAGGGTATGAGCTGAAGAAAGTCTTTTCTATCTCCTTTTCCTTCTTCTCAGGCCTCAGCTATGGGTCGATCTACCCTGCACTCAAGAAAATGGAGCAAGAAGGATTCATCACCATGCGATTGGAAATCCAGGATGGTGCGCCTAACCGCAAGATTTATACGATCACCGATGCCGGCAGAAAAGCCTTCACAGAGGCCCTCAGAGCTCCATTTTCCTTCGAAAGGACGAAAAGCTCGTTTTTGACCAAGCTCTTTTTCTTTGCCTACCTCTCCCCTGAGGAACGAATTGCTGCTGTCACCAAGCACCTCGAATCTATCAAAGAGGTGCACAGGGAGCTTGAAGCTGCGCGGACCGAGATCGAGGCACATGCAGATCGGTATCAGTACCTTTGCTTTGAATTCGGCCTAAGGTTTTTCGACGCCTTGACACGCAATGTGTCCCAGGTCCTTCGAGCACTGGAGGAGAAGCATGCCGAGGTCACCACATAATACTTGGGGGTTATCTTATCAGAGGGGGACATCATGAAAACCGTGAGCAAAGCCAAGCAAGTGTTTCTTTACGTGGCTCCATTTCCTGCCCTGGTTTTTTTCAAAATCTGGGCAGGACCGGGACGCACACCTGACAGTCTGCTCATTGCGGCCTGCGCACTGCTTGCATACTGCACCTTGAGCATCGTGATCGCATACCGCTGGGACAAGCCAGGTTATTTCGACTGGGCAGTTGCAGCCTATTTCGCTGTGGCGTCATGTGCACTGATCCTCTGGCCCGATTTCACTGGGGGACTTGTCACCACGTATGGCGCAACAGGAATCTATGCCTGCCTGTTTGGGGCTGCCTTTTTTCCGCCTCTGTTCGGCATGGACCCTTTCACCTACCACTACGCCAAGAAATCCACCCCTGAAGAAGTATGGGAAAACCCCATCTTTATCACGATAAACCGGATTATGACCTATGTGTGGGCAGGCGTTTTTGCTATCTGCATCGTGGTCACTCTCTATCCATCAGTTATTGCGCGCGTCTTCATCCCCATCGCCCTGATCGTTGGGTTCGGCATGCCATTCAACGTGCGTTTTCCCGACTACTATCTTAAACGCCTGGGACCTCCCTCACTTGCCGAACAGAGGCGTATGGCCCAGGAAAAACCGAGCCACATGGAACCCGGCGCCTCACCCCTCAGCCTGCCTGCCAGCGCCTGGGAAGCCGTGTCAACGATGCCGGACGTGTTTAATGCTGACGCCGCTGGCGACCTTTCAGCAATCATAGGCATTATCGTATCTGGCTCCGAAACCTTTGAGGCATATTTAAGCATCCATAACGGCAGCTGTACGCTCGAAGATCATCCTGAACGTAAACCCGATCTCATAATCAGTACACCCGCAGACGTGTGGTTGGGCATTTCCCGGAGAGAACTGGACGCCCAAGAGGCCTTCATGCGTAAAGCGTACACAACTGAAGGTGACCTGGGAATTCTCATGCGCGTAAACCAGATATTTAGCGATCCATCTTCAACTAGAACTGAAGAAGGTGCCACTCAGGGCGACCAACCGGCCGCTTTCAACCAAGCGACCGAGGCCTCAAACCAACCCTTCAATCCAATAAACCCTAGAGAGGAGAATACCATGAAAGTACTTGCCCTAAACTCTAGCCCTCGAAGTGAGGGACAAAGTAAAACCGGACTCATGTTGAACCACCTTGTGAAAGGTATGCGTGAAGCAGGCGCCGATGTTGAGGTCGTGGACCTTCGCAAAAAGACAGTCAAAAACTGTATCAGCTGTTTCACCTGCTGGACCAAAACCCCTGGTGTGTGCATCCACAAGGACGACATGGCAAATGAGCTGTATCCCAAGTGGCTGGAATCCGATCTTGTTGTGTGTGCCACACCTCTTTACCACTTCACAGTAAACGCCACCATGAAGGCATTTATCGAGCGCACACTTCCGGTGATCCAACCGTTCTTCGCACAGCACGAGGGCAGGACCTATCACCCCTTGCGCCACAGGCATCCCAAGCTCGTTTTTCTCTCCGTGGCGGGATTCCCGGAAGACTCCGTATTTGACCAGCTCTCAGCCTGGGTGAACTTCATCTACGGACACAATGATTTACTCGTTGCCGAAATCTATCGACCGTGTGCAGAGGCATTGACCGTATCCTTTTTCAAGGAAAAGGCAGAAGACATCCTTGAGGCCACTGCGCAAGCTGGGCGAGAGATTGTGGAGTCGATGGAGGTTTCCCCGGAAACAATGGCTCGTATCAAGCAGGCAATCATGCCGGATTATGAATCATTCTTCGAGATGGCTAATCTCGTGTGGAAGACGTGCATCGCGGAGGGCATAACCCCCAAGGAATTCAGAGAGAAAGGCCTCATCCCGCGCCCCGATTCCATCGAAACCTTCATGTTGATTATGCCCAGGGGATTCAATCCTGAGGCTGCACGCGACACCACGGCCACTATGCAGTTTGATTTTTCCGGCGAAGTCCAAGGATCGTGCCACATTAGGATTGACAATGGTGAGATTGAAGCAATAGAGGGAACGGCTGAAAATCCAGACCTCACCATTGAGACACCCTTCGATGTGTGGATGGACATCATGACCGGTAAGGCTGACGGGCAGCAGATGTTCATGGAGCAAAGGTGCAAGGTCAAGGGCGATCTATCCCTGCTCATGCGGATGAACCAGCTTTTTGGAAGAACTGCCTGAGCCCCATTCCATGCCTCATATTGAAGGCTCAGCAATCAGTAGGAGGGTTGCCTCCTCCAATCGCTGCTGGAAGCTCCCCGCAGTCCCGCGGGACAGGGTATTCTGGCGAAGACGAATTAAGCGCAAATGAACAAGTGTACAATTCTACTGGGTCTTAAGGCAGGTACTCTTCCCTCACAGGGGAGAAGACCTCGACCCCCATTGAGTCCTCAAAGGCCTCTGCAGCGTGCTCGACATCACCTGGGATACACCAGCTATCTCCTGGTTCCACCGCAAACACGTTGTCCCCAATGATGAACTTCATGTGCCCCGAAACCAGATATCCGGTCTGCTCATGGGGATGACTGTGAGAAGGAAGCACCTTCCCCTTCTTTATCCTAAACTCACAAAGCAATGTCTTCTCGCCATGCACCAAGGTTTTGAGCCGTATCCCCTCTATTACCTGCCTGTATCCTCCGTCATTCTTCTTGTAGAACATCGTTGGTCCCTCTTGGTTACTTCCGGTTTTCTTGAATACCTTAGTTGAGTTGATAGATTTTCCGCAAGATTTTAGTTGGTAGATAGTGTTTCACTAGCTAATAAGCACAGCATTTTATTGTTTGCATTGGATATAACCGAGAAGGGTGTAGGATGGTCACAACAGGAAAGACCTCATGCCCCTCCCGATATTGCAGACTATTTGATGCTCTCAGTTGTAATAAACCTGGTGAAAAATAGCAGACAAAGGAAAGAGCT
>CP070673.1:2458397-2461162 GCA_020351915.1 Deltaproteobacteria bacterium | reverse complement strand
GGTTTGATTGGCACGAAACCCAAGATGCCTTTTTTAGCCATCTTCAGCTCACACAGGAGATACTCCAACTGTTTAAGGGAAAATTTGATCCCGATCCTGAAGAACGTATGCCCACACAGGCGTTGGAGAAAGAAAATCAGAGAATACAGTCTTTGATTGACGAATACAACACCGGCCACGCGGTACTGGATGAAACCAGAAAGATTATGTTCAGGGTCGCTCTGCTCTTTGTCCAGTATACGCTCAAAACGAACTTTTTTGTTACCTATAAGAGAGCCCTTTCCTTCCGGCTGGACCCACATTATATGGAGCATTTACCTCAGGAAATAAGGGCCAATCTACCTTCTAACCTGCCTTTTAGGATCACGTTCTTCTACCACCGCCAAGGATCCGGTTATCATTTTGGATTCTCAGACATTGCTCGGGGAGGGTTTCGGACCATCATTACGAGGAACAGGGATGATTTTGAGTCTGCCATGAATACGATTTTCAAAGAGGCAATGGTGCTTGCCCACACCCAGCACTTGAAAAACAAAGACATATACCAAGGGGGATCTAAAATAGCGGTTGTCATGCGGGCCTTTGATTTGAAAGAACAGGAGAGGGTTATCAATCGCCTGTATGATCTTCAGCGGGGGATCATAGATGCATTTCTGGATCTATTTGTTACCCTCGATGGAAAACCGGTAGACCCCAAGGTGGTTGACTACTACGGAGAAGATGAGCCTATTGAATTGGGACCTGATGAAAACATGCATGATTCCATGATTGAACAGATTGCGGAACGTGCTAAGGAACGGGAATATATCTTAGGAGGCGGCATCATTTCCAGCAAAAAGATTGGGATCAACCACAAAGAATTTGGGGTGACATCCTTAGGCGTTTGGAAATTCTTAGAACGGGCACTGAAAGAACTGGGGATTGATGCCCATCGCGATCCCTTCAGTATTAAGATTACTGGTGGAACAAATGGGGATGTTGCTGGAAATCTGATTAAGTTACTGCTGACGCATTGCCCAAAGGTCCGGATCACATCAATCACGGCAGGCTCCGGTGCTTTATATGATCCAGAGGGTATCGATAAGGAAGAACTCAGCCGTCTGATTTTAAGGGCCAATGTAGATGAGTTTTCACCAGATCATCTCAATGAGGGTGGTTTTATCCTGTATTCCAGGGAACAAAAAAAAGAAAATCTTGTGGATCTCTTTAAAAAGGTTATGCGAACCAAGCAGGGTATCAAAGAAGAGTGGGTGTCGTCGGATGAGTTCCATGCAGAGTTTGAAAACCTCATATTTTCTCACTTTACAGATATCTTTGCACCGTGTGGTGGTCGCCCCGAAACGATCCACGACGGCAACTGGCAAAAGCTCTTTGATAAAGATCAAAACCCAACCACCAGTGCGATAATAGAGGGTGCTAACTCATTCATCTCTCCCAGTGCCAGGGAAAAGATACAAGAGCAGGGCATTATCATACTCAAGGATTCTTCAGCAAACAAATGTGGTGTTATCTGTTCCTCTTACGAGATCATTGGGGGGTTGCTCATGAAAGACAAGGAATTCCTGCAAAATAAGGAGGAGTATGTTAAGGATGTGCTCAAGATCCTGGAAAAACGAGCAATCGATGAATCGGAGCTGATCTTTCAACGCCATAACCGATCTCAAGACGAAAAGTTATATACAGACATCAGTAATGAAATCAGCGACGAAATCAATGAGTTGACAGATACCATTTATGAGCATTTGGTTGCACATCCGGAAAAGCTCGGGAAACCCGCTTACCTAAAAGCTCTTCTTCTCCATTTTCCTGAGTTTGTTCAGAGGCGAAAGAAATTCAGACTGAGAATAAAGGACCTTCCCTTTAAGTATAGAGTCGCCATGGTTTCCACAGAGATTGCTACCCAAAGCGTATACCACGGTGGATTTGAAGTGCCTTTCGAAGAAAAAGTAGAACAGTTTGTCAGGAAATTCAGTAGGGAAATCGCTGCCTGATTCCTGTTCCCCTTCATCCATGCCTGCTGCCCCTATATCGTGGTGTTCATCCGTGCCCTATTCTTGATGGTGCTGCCCATAAGATGTGTAGATCAATCCCAGAGCTCTTATGTATTCCATTATTATTTCGGAATTGGTTATTGCTCTAGCTCCTTTTGGGAATCTCTATCCTAAAGAGGGCGGGGCTTTTCGGAAGTGACTGGTGGGAGGGTGCTGTCTTTTCGCGACTTATCAGTGGGGGAAACCGCAGGTCCCCTGCTCCAATGGAGCGGGGGACAATGCGGAGGGGGCAAAAATCCCCTGCTGATAAATCGCAGAAAAGACCAGCCCGGGAGCCTCGGAACGAAAGAAAGGCTGCCGTGATTCCGACATAACTATTCCAGAGGGCTAAAATTCTAGGAAATACCCTATTCCCTAATTCAGTTACCAGAACTCTGCCCTTCGATCGGAACGGGTAGTCTGTCAACACGTAATGATCTAGGTAAGATTTAAGCGTGAACTCACAGGAATATCGGCTAGAGCCCCAGATAGGTCTTGCGGATCACCTCGTCTTTGAGCAACTGTTTACCAGTTCCTTGGGCGATGATTTTCCCCGACGAAAGCACATAATTGCGCGAGGCCATCTTAAAAACAGTGCTCACCTCCTGCTCAACAAGGAGAACCGTAATCCCCAGATTGCGTATCTCTCCTATCCTTTCGAACACCTGTCTGCGCAGAATAGGGGCGAGGCCCGTTGAAGGCTCATCAATACACAAGAGCTTGGGTCGCGACATG
>CP070673.1:2444941-2458297 GCA_020351915.1 Deltaproteobacteria bacterium | reverse complement strand
GCAATTTTCCAAAAAAAAGGTTACTGTTCAGCCACAAATTATCACTAATTATCACGAACAATTATTTATCAAAAGTCTTTGTACAGAATTTCATCTTCATTTGTGTCCATTTGTGTCCATTCGTGGCTTAATAGTTACAAAAAAATTTTATTGAGGTTTGAGTTTTGCGTGTTTGCAAGAGGAAAAGCAGTGATTCTTGTCTGATATTTACGCGGCTCCGCAACCTTATGCACACACCTATTGCCCAGGGAGCAGTAAAGTCTTCTTTCGAAAGCATGAACAATAGGAAAAAGACGGTTGTGTGTCAAGTATATATCGCAGCGAGGGTTTTTCTAAGAACGAGAAGCGGATATTGGCTGAATTTTTTCTGAAAATAACTTCTGAGGCAATCCAAAGGTATGAATCCTCAGACAGCATTGTTCTGGACGGGGGCAATTCGAGCAGGATTCCCGCCAAAGAACTGGTAAAAAACAGGTCTTAGCCAGTGCACGGGATTATCTATCGAAATCCTTACTGATTATCATCTTGGCTTTCTAAAATATGGAGCCCGACTAAATAGACCCCCTTAAATCGTCCTCTTTCATCTCTGGTGATATGCTTGATCTCTGTTTTTAGGAATTCAACAGGCTTTGATGAGTCGGTGGTGTAGTATTTGAGTTTCAATATGTCACCAACCTTCATGTGATTTAGGAGATCCGAGTCTTCCTTTACTAACACACACATGCCCTTTGATGACATATCCCAGATCTTGAATTGATACACGAAAGCACAGTCAGGCAGTGAAAATTCTACGCTGTAATATTGATCTATAACCCTCCTTGGCTCAGATCTTCTCTCTATGTGGGTGTCACCTTTCATCTCGGATACCTGAGTGGAAAAACTCTATGGTTTTACTTCCCATAACAGTTAAGACCTATGAACTTCTTTCGATAAGACTCTAGGAGAGGAGTCAACTCTCTTTCCGGAATTTTAGTGTTTCGTAGCCTCTCCTTAATCTCCGTATCGCTGAGCACAACATGTAACTTCCTGTTTGGGATATCGATCTCCACAATATCCCCATCTCTAATGGCACCAATTGCCCCGCCATTATAACCCTCCATTTCAACATGACCGATGCACGGTCCTGTAGTTGCACCTGAAAATCTCCCGTCGGTAATGAGAGCGACCCTGGTATACCCAGCTCCCTTGAGAGCATCAGTTGGTGTCAACATTTCAGGCATTCCAGGTGCCCCTGATGGCCCCTGAAATGGTAGCACAACGACATCTCCTTGAGCAATGCTTTTAACTTCAATTGCATCGAGTAACTCTTTTTCCGTATAGAAAATCCGAGCAGGCCCTGAATGGACCATCATTTCTTTTTCAACAGCAGTTTGTTTTATTATAGAGCTATTCGCAATATTTCCCTTTAACACTGCTATTCCCCCTTCATAAGAGTATGCATTCTCCAGGGTCCTGATAATATCGTCATCCAATACTCTTCCTTGTTCAGCTATCTGCCGTATTGGCTTTCCATTTACGGTTGGGCAGTCCTGTATCATATCTTTTATTCGGCTGAGAACTGCTGGAATGCCTCCTGCTTTGTCAATGTCTGCCATCTCGTTCGTTCCCGCAGGGATTATCGCGCATAAATTCGGTGTTTCCCTTGAAATAGTATCAAACATCCCCACATCAATGTCTACGCCAGCTTCTCTTGCTATTGCTGGAATGTGTAAAACTGTATTTGTTGAGCCACCCATTGCCATATCAACTCTCATAGCATTTTCAAAAGCGTCTTTGGTCATTATATCCCGAGGTTTTATATCCCTTTTGACCAATTCCACAATTCTTCTTCCCGATTCATAGGCCTGTTTTCTCTTGAGGGGATCTATCGCCAAGGTTGTTGAACATCTGATTAGCGACATGCCCAATACCTCAGTCACAACTGCCATGGTGTTTGCCGTATACAGACCCACGCATGATCCTGCACCGCAGATCATCCACGGAAGTAAATTCTCAGCCTCTGCTCCTGTCATTTTACCGCTCTTAACTTGGCCAACGAGACCAAAGCCTTCAACAGGATGGTGCTTTTTCCCCTCAATAATATTTGCCTTCATTGGTCCGCCCGTAAGGATAATAGCAGGGATGTTCAATCTTCCGGCTGCCATGAGCATTCCGGGAGTAATCTTATCGCAGTTTGTCACGCCAACCCAACCATCTAGGGAGTGGGATAAGGTCATGATTTCAATATTATCTGCAATATGTTCTCTGCTCGGAAGGCTAAGCCTCATTTCCACAAACATAGCAACGCCATCACACACACCAGGAACGCCCCATTCCAGGGGAACTCCGCCGGCATCTCTAATCCCCCTCTTTACCTCCTGGGTAAGCTCATTCAGGTGAATATGACCAGGAATAATATTGTTATAACTGTTTGCAATACCAATAAATGGTTTATCCAGGTCAAAATCTTCCGCTTTCAAGCCTGCGGATCGTAATAATGCTCGGTGCGGTAGGGTCTCTATATTTTTCTTTAAAATGTCTGAACGCACTATATCACCCCCTAACAAAGTGCATAAGTCGCAAAAAAACCATTGTCCTGAATGATAACCTCCTCAAACCAGCTGAGAAAAAACAGCATAGACGGATTTCAGGCTTGACAACCCAATCTAATATTCATAATTGAATATCAGTCTAATTTATGATAGTCAAAATAAATCCTATCAGGCCTTCCCGAGGGCAATAATATCTTTGGAAAGGAAATAACAAAAAGGTCCCTCCTTCCCTGGAAGGACCTTTCTTATGGAGGTGACTATGGAAAGGAAAAAGGTGACCATTGCTGACTTAATGGCCAAAAAAGAATCTGAAAGAAAGATAACCATGTTGACTGCCTATGATTATCCAACTGCCCAGATGGTAGACCAGGCAGAGATTGACACTATCTTGGTTGGAGATTCCCTAGGAATGGTGGTGCTTGGATATACCTCCACCGTACCGGTAAGCATGGAAGAGATGATCCACCACACAAAAGCGGTAACCAGGGGTACTACCTACGCATTTGTGATAGGAGATATGCCGTTTATGTCCTACCAGACAGGTGTTGAGAGGGCCATTGAAAATGCTGGCCGCTTTATGAAAGAGGGGGAATGTGATGCGGTGAAGCTCGAGGGCGGCACCGAGGTAGCCCCCGTAGTTAAGGCAATTGTTACCGCAGGTATTCCGGTGTGTGCCCATATCGGGCTTACGCCGCAAACCGCAACCCAGTTAAGCGGCTTCAAGGTTCAGGGAAAGGATGCGGAAAGCGCACAAAGCCTAATCAAATCTGCGAAAGACTTGGAAAAAGCAGGGGCATTCATGGTTGTTATGGAGTGCATTCCGGATATCTTAGCTTCAAGGATTACCAAGGAACTGAACATCCCCACCATAGGAATTGGTGCAGGCAAGGATTGCGATGGTCAGGTCCTTGTGTATCATGATATTGTTGGGCTTTTTGAGCGTTTTACCCCAAAATTCGTGAAGCAGTATATCAAGCTGGGGCCAATGATTGTTGATGCCTTGAAAGAGTACAAAAAGGAGGTTGAAGAAGGGGTATTCCCCGGAGAAGAACATACCTTTAAAATGAGCAAAGAGGAGGCGGAAAAGATGTAGATATCCAATGGGACCTCCTCTCACAAAATCAGTTAATCCTAAGCAGGTTGTTGCCCGAACGGAAACCCTTTGAGCGGTCATTAAAACATTTCTTGTCAAGAAATCTTGGCAAAGTGGAATAAGCGGTGTCAGCTGTTTGAGCCCTAAAGGCGAGTTTTGACATCGCCTGGAGCGAGCCTTAGATCTATCAAAAAAGGTTTCAGACCAAGCGAAAAGGGGTTTCGGCAACAGCCTGTAAAGAAATATAAGGCCATAAAGAGCTATGAAGAAACAAAAAGTAGGGTTTATTGGCGCGGGTAAGGTGGGAACGGCCTTGGCTGCAAGGCTTTCTAAGGGTGGCTATCCGGTAATTGCGGTGGCTAGCACAGGTAGCCCTTCAGCCCAGAAATTGGCAGATCTGGTGCCAGGCTGCCAGGTTTTCGGGAGTGCCCAGGGAGTTGTCGGCAACGCCGAACATATTTTCATAACCACCCCGGATGATTTCATTTCAAAAGTAGCCTCTGAACTCACCTGGCATCCTGGCCAGAATGTTGTTCATTGTAGCGGTGCTGCTTCAATCGACATTCTAGAACCGGCAGAAAGATCTGGTGCCAGGGTGGGTTCATTCCATCCCTGCCAGGCCTTTGCCAGTGTTGATCAGGCTATAGAAAATTTGCCAGGCTCTACCTTTGCTATCGAGGCTCAAACCCCTCTGCTGGATATCTTAAAAGATATGGCGTCTAGCATAGAATGTGACTGGATAGTGCTCAAACCAGGGAACAAAGCGCTTTACCATGCCGCTGCCGTCTTTGTAAGCAATTACTCTGTTGCTCTTTTGAAGGTTGCTACAGACCTATTTCAAAATTTTGATGTACCTACAGCACAGGCCACAAAAGTCCTCATGCCATTGATACAAGGGAACCTAAACAACATGAGAAACATTGGCTTGCCCAACTGTCTTACCGGTCCCATTGCCCGGGGAGATGTAAGCACTATTCAAAAGCACATATATGCTTTACAAGAAAAGGAACCTGCCCTCTTGAAACTTTACGCAGAGCTGGGCCTGAAGACTGTCCCCATTGCTTTAGCAAAAGGCACCATAGATGAGACGGTGAGTGAAACATTGGAGAACCTTTTGAAGACAGCTACTGACGTAGGAAAGATAAAAGCAGTCTAGGCCAAGAATAAGCTCTCTACGATCGAGCCCCCTTGACAAAGGAATCAGAATTTTTTCATCAGGAGGCGATATGATGAGAGATAAGAGCTTTTTTATCGCCAACGCCTCCATCATAAAACATTCTCTCATATGCTCCATGCCCATTCATGCGGCGCCAAAAAATTGTTAAGCAAAGGAGGAACATCATGAAGAAAAGCAATTTCTTACTGATTGCAATTGCATTGGTCGTTGTATCAGCTCTGGTAACATTTTTGATCATGAAACCTGAAAAAAAACTTCCCGTTCCTGTGGAAAAGAAGGCACCAGCTATAGTTTGGAAGGCTCAGTCCAGCTATCCGGCAGGGCTGCCTCAGCTTTACGAGCCTGCGGCGCGTTTCGCTGAGAAGATAGAAAAGCTGACCGGTGGTCAGCTAGTGGTTAAAATGAGTCCCGGCGGGGCCATAGTGCCCTCTAAAAAGGTATTTGATGCGGTAAGTGCCGGTACCTTAGATATGGGTTGCACCTGGGCAGGATGGTGGATAGGTAAGTTTCCTGCATCCGTTCTCTTTGGCAATTCTTTTCCCAACGGGATGCAGATGCGGGAGATGCTAAGCTGGATATATACCGGTGGGGGGCTTGAACTGTGGAATGAGTTGTACCGAGGGCACGGCATTATAGTGCTTCCACCTTACGGTATGCTGGGCTCTGAAAATTTCTGCTGGTCCCGCAAACCCATTAATTCGCTGGCGGACTTCAAGGGATTGAAGTTTCGGACCGTTGGTATCTGGGGGAAATGCCTGGAAAGGTTGGGGGCACGGGTGGTCAGCTTGCCCGGGGGAGAAGTTTATCCCTCGCTGGAAAGAGGCGTCATAGATGCCTGCGAATTCGCCACCCCAGCGATAGATAAAAAACTCGGTTTTCAAGAGATATGTGACTATTTGAAGCTTCCTGGGATACACGAGCCCTGTGCTCCCCTGGAGACACTGGTAAATGAAAAGTCCTGGCAGAAACTATCGGATGACTTGAAGTTCAAGGTCGAAATGGCTTTGAGAGATGCGTGCTTTGAGGCCATTAACAAAACAATGAGAGAGGATGCGGAAGCCATGGAGTTCTTTCGAAAATACCCTGGCCTAAATATATCGAAGCTGTCTCCTGAGATGATAGATGAGATAGTGAAGATCGGAGACGAGGAACTGGACAAGTATGCCAAAAAAGATGCTATGTTTGCCAAGGTCTTAAAGTCCCAGAGAGACTTCCGCAAGCTGGTAGAACCGTACGACGACCTCGTCAGGCTCCCGTATCCCTATGCGAAATAAAAGGCACGGGCCTCTTCACTCCCCCGATTGTCTGATAGGTAATCGGGGAAAAATTAGGGGTTTCGCCCATCAAAAGCCTTCAAGTTTCAATAAGTTATAGAAACTCCTAACCGTCCTTACATATAATCATGTGGTCATTGCTGCCAAAATTCATAGATCGACTCAGCGAATGGGTAGGAAAAGCCTCTGCTTGGCTCATCCCCCTCCTCATAGCTGAGCTTGTCTACGATACCATTGCACGATATGTATTTAATGCACCAACCGCGTGGTCCTATGACATCTCATATATGCTTTATGGGGCTGCCTTTATGGGAGGTGCAGCATACACACTTCTCCTTGATGAACATGTAAGGATAGAGGTTGTTTACGAGAAAGCCTCTCAGAAATCAAGAGCTCTCATTGATGCTATCGGCTATGTGATATTTTTCTTCCCGTCTATGGGTGCCCTCCTTTATTTTGGCACAGAATTTACCATTAAGTCGTGGAAAATGCTGGAGACCTCTGGGGAGAGTATGTGGTCCCCCCCCATTTATCCATTTAAAACTATCATACCAATAACCGCCCTTTTACTCATTTTTCAGGGGATTGTACAATTTTCCCGCTGCATCGCTTCTATTTGGAACGAGAGGAAATGACTTGATCACAAGCCCTGAGATTTTGCTCATCATTCTCTTTGTAGGCCTCATCATCGGACTTGCAATCGGATTTCCTGTGCCTTTTGTTATGCTGGGCATTTCCCTTATCGTCGGCGTCTTAGGCGTGGGATCCGGCTTTTTTCACATGATGATCCTTAGGGTTTTCGAAACGATGGAGAACTATATACTCGCTGCCATCATTTTGTTCGTTTATATGGGCATAATGTTGGAACGATCTGGGGCCGCTGAAAGACTCTTTTCATCTACACATATTCTCTTGGGTGGTTTGAAAGGGGGTCTGGCACTCGCTGTTGTGGCCGTGTGCACTGTCATGGCCGCTGCAACGGGAATTATGGGGGCTCCTGTGATTATCATGGGACTCTTTGCCCTTCCAGAGATGCTGAAAAGGGGATATGACAGGGCACTGAGTGCTGGGACGATTTGTGCGGGGGGAACCCTTGGCATCCTGATTCCGCCCAGCATTATGCTGGTAGTGTATGGACCCATGGCAGGGGTATCGGTTGGTAGGCTCTTTATGGCTGCCATCTTACCGGGATTGACTCTATCAGGTCTGTACGGCATTTATATAATCTTCCGGTGTTTTCTTAGGCCGGAGTTAGGTCCCGCACTCCCACCTGAACAAAGGGCACTTCCTGTAGGGAAAAAACTCTTAATGATAGTGACTTCAATGTTCCCCACGCTTTTCCTCATCCTTGCTGTCTTGGGGACAATCTTCTTTGGAGTAGCTGCGCCTACTGAGGCATCTGCGGTGGGGGCATTTGCCAGTATACTATTAGCCCTTTCCTATCGAAAGCTCAAATGGAAGACCTTTAGAGACTCGGTTTATCAAACATTACGGATCTCCAGCATGATTATGTTAATAGTGGCTGCAGCCTTTGTTTTCACCGGAACTTTTATGCTGGTGGGAGGCGGGGATTTAGTGAAAGACTTTCTTTTAGGCTTACCAATAGGGCGATGGGGTATACTGGCAATAATGATGGCCGCCTTCTTCATCTTTGGCCTCTTTATGGAATGGGTTGGCATAGTCCCAATTCTTGTCCCGATCTTCACACCGATTATCGGAGAGCTTGGTTTTGAACCACTGTGGGCTGCCATGCTCTTCTGTGTTACTATGCAGACATCCTTCCTTACCCCTCCCATGGCACCGGCTCTTTTTTACATAAAGGGGGTGGCGCCCAGAGGTGTAGATTTTGGCAAGCATATAGTAGCAGGTACCATGCCTTTTGTAGTGCTTCAGTTAGTGGGCGTTGCTTTGCTCGCTATCTTTCCTCAACTTGCCCTATGGCTTCCCAGCTTGATGATAAGATAAGCCTTTCACCGCCTCCCCTATCTCCTCAGACAACCTCTTCATATCACGCCAAAAGATAAATTGAGCGGGACAGGCCCTGGCCCAGACCCACCTGCCACCCGCCTGCCGGATGGCGGGCAAGCCAAAGTATCTCCCAGAACCTCTGAGATTCCTCTGGAAAATGGAGAGCTGGATCTCGCGATAATCTTATACCCGAAACCGCTAGTTTCTGACTGATTCAATAAGGTGAGGTGATTATGTAGTGGGAATTCTATCGCTCTAGCCACTGTAACTTGCACATGCAGAGTCCGATTCCCAGGCCGTTACCTTGGTAACCTTAAGATGATTATCATTGAGCTCGCCGCTCAATTTCTCAAACAGATAAGCGGCAATATTTTCTGAGGAAGGATTTTCATTCTTGAACTGAACAAGGTCATTTAGAAAAGAATGGTCAAGTTCTTTCAGGATTCTATCCGTGGCTTTTTTGAATTCTCTGAAATCTATGAGTAAACCAGCTTCGTTCAGTTTGTCTCCCGATAGAATAACCTCTACTTTCCAGTTATGTCCGTGCAGCTTCTCGCAGTTACCCCTGAAGTTCCTGAGCTGATGTGCAGCGGCAAAGTCCGTAATTACTTTTAGCTCGAACATAAGCCTTGCTCTTTCCTATCAGAGAGATTGTTACTTTTTTTTGCCCTTATACCGCTTCCCGCAGATATTACATTTTCCATTTATTATTATTCCAATGCAATTTCCATCGCTGCAGGGGATTCTATCATCTAAATCGAAATCATTTGTCTCTCCAGCACTGACATGCTCGTCCTCTTCTGCGGGCCCACCTTTAAGCCCAACTCCACAATAAAGGCAGTAGTTACTCTCGTCAGGGACTGTTTTATTACACCCAGGGCACGTAACGCCTGGGATCTCCGTCTTGCAGTGTGGACATTCCATATTGACTCCCTCATAAGGTTCATTTATGCGGCCAAAACAACTCTATCTTTAATTCATCCAGAAGCTATTGTCAATCATTGATACGGGTGGAGAAACGGATCAGTATGACTATGACCCGATGTTACTGCATCGTGAAAACGTTACCATTTCCTGCACAGGGCCCTCTGGTTTTGGGCTACCTCTCTGTTCCAGAAATCTCAAAAGGACTGTGGCACAAACATATTGTATCACCACGAGAGTATTATTTAACAGCATTATTTGATTGACAAAAATGGATTTATTAGGATAATAAAAAAGATTTGGCGGTGTAGCTCAGGTGGTTAGAGCATACGGCTCATATCCGTAGTGTCCGGGGTTCAAGTCCCTGCACCGCCACCAAATCATGTCCTCACATAGTATTGACATTTTAAAATACTGCATTAACTTTTAACTGATTTTTATGGGCCTGCAAATTTTTAATACCAAACAATTATATGACCTTGGTGAGGCACTAGATATTGCTGAAGATATGACCAGCAATCATTTCAAATTGTCTCTGTCACAGTGGAGACAACATCCTTTCGATGTCAGGACCCTCAGCAATCTATTTGGAGAAGATATTAAAGATAACGCGTTTGCCTTGCTAAAGAAGTATGCGCCAGGTGGGAATGAAGATATAGAACCACCTCGTAAGAGACGTGAGTTTTACTTGATTTGCATGCAAGATCATCAAATTTTAAAGGCCCTTCAAAGAGACAGGCAGCTCGGACTGCTTCCGCTTTTAGCTTATATACTAACCCACGAGCTCGTGCACATTGTTAGGTTTTGCAAGTTTCAAGTAAGATTCGACACTCAGGAGGAGACGAGCAGAAAAAAGGAAGAGAACATCGTACACCAAACAACTTACGAAATTTTAAAAGATCTGCCTTTATCAAACCTATCATATATTCTAGATTCCTATAATCCTGAAAGAATGAACGTAGATGTATGCATGGTTTGAGCAATATTTTTTTGGTATGTGGAGGATAATAGATGCCCATTTATGAATATAAATGTAGTAAATGTGGCCACATAAGCGAGGCGTGGCAAAAATTCTCTGATTCACCTTTGAATACATGTGAATTGTGCGGCAGACCAGTTCGCAAGATTATTTCCCAAAATACCTTCCATTTGAAAGGGTCGGGTTGGTATGTGACTGATTACGCATCAAAGTCATCTGCCCATAAGCCCGCGAAAACGGAACATAAAGAAAAAACAACAAAGGATGATAGCAAAAAGGATTCCACGAAAGTTGCTGGTAAAGGAGAGTAGAACTTTATTAAAGGGACTACTACCATTACCAGATTGAGTGGTCAGATCCTCTGCATGTCTAAAAGAGCCTAAGGTGGGACTCAAACGATGAAATACAGATACAGTGGGAGGGTCCACGACAGATTAATTAACAGGCTAGAAAGAAAGGAAAAAAGAGAATCCTTCAGGAGAGATCGATTTTTCAAATTTAAGCTATCAGAGATTCACAGTAAACTAACCCAGGACTTGCTCCTCAACAAAATAATCGAGACAGAAAACCCGCAAGCGGTTTCCGGTCTTGTTATGCAGGGGCTCAATAAGGCCTATAGAAGTAATGAGTTTGACTTTAAGTACTTCATCGCCCCCATAAGAACTATCGTTCCTCGCCCAAATCCATACGCCCTCTATCTCACACAATATATCTTGGAAGTAATAATCGATGATCCCAACGTAATAGAAGTATATGGAACCGACCTGGAAATTTACACGCTAATAGACAAGATTATCACTCAGACAAATGAAAGATTTGAAAGGGCTGAGCAAGAGATTATTAAACAACTCTCCCATAACAAATCACTTATACCAGGATCACGGGATTATGAAATTGCCCTTGAGCAACTCTTCAACAAGAAGATAGGATCAAGCGAGCTACCGTCAAAGCAGACGACATAAAAAAACCTTTTTTGTATTTATTCCCCGGAAGGTTCTTTACCTTCGGGGATTTTTTCTGTCTTCTTTCCAGGATGTTTTATCTCCTCAATTGTTTCTTCCAAGGTTTGTAAGTCCTCCACTCTGCAGACTTTCACGTCAGGATACTCATCGTTTATTATCTTTTGGGTTATCTTACCTGGACCGAAGATGATTATTCGTTTTGTCTTGAATTCCTCAACAACCTTCTTAATCGTCTGGGACCACAAAACAGGATGATTCAGTTGGTTAATAAGTTCCTTCTTGATATCATCCGGCTGGGTAATGATTTTTGGATCGATATCATCGTCTGTCAGCGTATTTGATACTACACGCACTTGAGCCTCTTTAAAAGGAATCTGCTGTTCCTCGATATAACTATGCAACTGTTCACTGGCAACATTCATAAGAGGGGTATGCCATGGACCCAAGACCGGCAGATCTATAGCCCGAAACTCTGATTCCTTGAGAAGTTGCTTAGCTGCACCAAGGTTCTTACTGACTCCTCCAAAGACATTTTGAATTGAGGAGTTATAGAGCGCTATGTAGAGAACATCTCTTCCACCATAGTAGGCAATGCTTTTGACATCCTCTTGGGTCATAGGCCTATTTTTGTTGATAACAGCCACCAGGCCGCCATCAATATCTTTGGCGCAAGAGATCATAATGTGTTCACGTTGATTGACCAACTGGAGGCCGCTGTCGTAATTGATGGCCTCCGCCGCTGTAAGAGCTGTGTACTCCCCAAAACTATGTCCAGCCATCAGCTCCGCATCAAGACTCAGTTTCTCATCCTTCAATCTTTCCCGAAACGCCGAATAGGCGGCCCAGGAGGTAATGTAGGTTGCAATCTGAACTTGCTTATCTAGGTGCGTTTTCAGAACCTTAACCCGGTTGGCCAGCTTGTCCGGTATCTTACCAAATATGATCTTTTCAAATTCCTTCTCGAGTACCCTGTTAGCCCGATAAAACACAAAGGCAGCAATCTCAAAGTTGTCATATAATTCCTGGCCCATTCCCAAATATTGAGATCCCTGACCAGGAAAGATGTAAGCTGTTTTAGGTTGCATACTGAATTCTCCCGTATACTAGATCAAAAGGCGGTTAAGCATGCGTTGCGATTCTCGTCCTGAGACCTTTGTGTTACCTTATTTTGACAAAATGTGGCCCGCCCGCCAGTCGCCTTAGTTCTAGGCGATGGCGGGCGCGGGCTTCCATTTCTTGTAAAATTTTTCCATTACACTGTTTTTGCTAAAAGAACAACCTATTTCTTAGATTGGTAGGGCTTTGCACAAGGGTTAACCCTGCTCAACACTCAGTAAGTACTTTTTCAGCTCAATGCCTGAACCAAACCCACCTAAGCCATCAGCAGCAACTACCCGGTGGCACGGGATAAGAATAAGAAGAGGGTTCTTATTTAAGGCCTGCCCCACAGCCCGTGCGCCCTTCGGGGTACCCACCATGGCCGCAATATCCTTATAAGTTCTTGTCTCACCATAGGGAATTGTGCACACGCTCTTCCAGACTCTGTCCCTAAAAGCAGTAGCATCGATATCCCACGGCAAATTCATGAGCGGCTTACCTTCCTTGAAGTAAGCCTCTAGGGTGCTAATCAGCGCCTCATTCGGTTTGGAGTCCTCAAAAAACTTGGCTGCCGGGGCTAGGGTCTTCAGTTCAGAAACAAAACCCTCTTGCCTGGTAAAGCCTATACTCACCCTGACCGCCCCAATATGTGACGATGCTATGTGCACTGTTAGTCCATTGCATTGAAATTCCCAATAATAGATATCTTTTCCTTTTAGGCTCAATGCTTCCACAGATCTACACACTCCTCTGGGACTATCTCCCAAATACTGTTATTAGAAAAGGCAGAGCCATTCCCAGCTCTGCCCTAGCTACCGGACATAGTTTTTCAAAAAACCTAATTACCAATGATAACCCAGTAACACCCCAGCTTGGTAACCTCCTGCGTCCTGATCTACACCGTGCAGGGTGACCTCAGCCTTAGACCATCTAAAGTCAGCTCCGAGGTTGAAGTGATTGTAGAGAGTCCAGTAGATACCTGCTCCAATCCATAATCCAATTCCGGTATCATCATCAGACACCCTATTTCCGGTTGTTCTTCCCTCCAATTCGGCCCAAACTAGCCCTATGCCCCCACCGAAATAGGGATGCATATTGGGAGAATAGTCCCAAATTTTCCGCACGCCGAGATCCAGTTCACGAGTTTTTGCCTCTGCCTCTAAGCCAACCGTGCCAATCCCTGGCAAAGAGATTGCACCTTGGTCGTCCCAAGAGACCAAAAAGTCAACTGCTACACTTATCGGCCAACTCTTCTTTCTAAAGTCCGCTAATATACCAATTTGGTCATGTATGTCGACCGGTTCCCAATCGTCCTCATCTAGCGCCTTAACTCCTATGAAAACATTGACG
>CP070673.1:2433748-2444841 GCA_020351915.1 Deltaproteobacteria bacterium | reverse complement strand
TAATTCGAGCAACGGAATTATGGAAACGGGCTGAGATACAAGATGGATGCTCCTTACCGCGTATATCCTCGATGATGGCCTCGATGATGGGATCGGGGTTAACGATCAGGGTTTCGTTTTCCCTTAAAATTTCAAAGGGATAGTCACCCCTTTCACCGGGCTTCGCTATTTGTTCAAGCTCTGCAGCTGCTTGCCCTTCGTAGTTAACAGACCTCCGCACGCCCAAGAGCGCGCTGGCTGCATCAAAGAGCCTTCCCATACTTGAACAGAGCGGGGAGTTTATTTGGGCCCTCACAGCCGATCGTATCTGGGACCATTTTTCGAGGTCGATGCATCTAATAAATGGTATGTCAAGCCTCTCAAGGTCTCCGTAAATCCTTTCTACGTAAGCTGCAGCCATCCTCCACGGTTCCTTCACCGCCCGCTCGGATCCTGGCATGGGCATGTGTCTTATATGTCCCCTCCGTTTATATTCCCCAACAGTCACCTCAAAGAATTCGCCACCCCATACCGTACCGTCCTCCCCGTAACCGGTTCCGTCCATCACCACCGCAAGGGCGGGACCAACACTCCCATGTTCTGCCATGCAACTCAGGGCATGGGCAAAGTGATGCTGAACCCCCATCTTGGGTAGCCTTAGGCCCATAGCATATCTGGTGGAAAGGTAGTCAGGATGTAGATCATGGACAACAAGCTTGGGCTCTATTTGAAACAATTGCTTGAGGAGATCTACTCCCTCCTCAAAGGATCTCAAGGTCTCGAAGTTCTCCATATCCCCAATGTGCTGGCTCACGAAGGCAGAATCACCCTTGGTCAGGCAGAAGGTGTTTTTGAGGTCTGCTCCGCAGGCTAGCAGGCTCTTTCCGGACCTATTGAGCTTAATGGGCGAGGGGACAAATCCCCTGGCCCTCCTTAAAAAGGATGCGGTGTTCTTAAACGGTTGTACTACCGAGTCATCACATCGCGTTCGGATCTCTCTATTGTGTATCAGAAAGAAATCGGCTATCCCTCTTAACCGGGCAGAGGCCTCTGAACTCTTATGGACGATAGGTTCATCACTTACATTTCCGCTGGTCATTACGAGCGTATCAATTCCATCGGCAAAGAGGAGATGATGGAGCGGAGTATAGGGAAGCATTACTCCGAGGGTTCTCTGAAACGGTGCAACTGAAGGTGCTATCTTGACCCCTTTTTTCTTAGGCAGGATTACGATCGGCCTCTCTTTGCTTTCAAGAAGCTCTCGCGAAGACTGTTCGACTCTGCAGAGCCGCTCAATGACTCCGACATTCCGACACATGAGAGCAAACGGTTTATCCTCTCTGTATTTCCTCGACCTGAGGGTCGCCACAACCTCCTCATTTTTAGCATCGCAGGCTAGGTGAAAACCTCCGAGCCCCTTTATTGCGATGATTTTGCCTGATTTCAACAGCCTAATGGTTTCTGCTATAGGGTCATGGGCCGCAATCTTCTCGCCCGAGGCAGAAATGAGCCCCACGGTTGGTCCGCACTGCGGGCAGGCATTGGGCTGGGCATGAAAACGCCTATCCAATGGATCGTGATATTCGCTGTTGCATAGGGGACACATCTCGAATGGCGCCATCGTTGTATTGACCCTATCGTAAGGAACATCTTCAACAATGGTAAACCGGGGGCCGCAGTTGGTGCAGTTGATAAAAGGATAGCGAAAACGACGGTCGCCGGTATCGAGGAGTTCGCCCAAACATTCCCTACAGGTGGCGATATCAGGGGATACGAGGGCGGCCCTTTCTTCACCTTGCTCGCTCCTTCTGATCTCGAAGCCATGATACCCAAGAGGAGGAAGGTATTGCACGGCGGTCTTTTCTATTCTGGCAACTGGTGGCGGAGAGGAGAGACCTGAAATGAATCCGTTTACCCGGTTCTTCTCTCCCTCTACCTCAATGGTGACCCCTTTTTCATCATTTAGGACCCAACCTCTGAGATCATGTTTGCGTGCAAGGCCGTATACAAAGGGGCGAAATCCAACCCCTTGCACTATCCCGGCTATCTGTACAGATGCCCTGATCTCTTCCATCAACTATCCTCTCAACTTGTCCGCTCTTCCAGCCATCGAAACCAAGCATCGAGACCTTCTCCCGTCTTGCAAGAGAGGGTAATGATCTTGAGGGCATCTTGCTGGAATCTTCCCATGTCAAAATCAAGATGGGGGAGCAGGTCGAGCTTGTTCAAAAGCAGTACAGAGGAGACTTGAAACATAAGGGGATATTCTTCCGGCTTATCATCCCCTTCTGTGACCGAGATGATCATCACCTTGTCAAAGGGCCAGGGTATTATAAGATTGTAGTTTATCACAATCCCCCAAGCTCTTCAAAAACTGCTTCTATTACCTTCGGCACCACGTTCTTTACCTCAGGTGTCAGCTCCATCCCAAAAGAGATTTCTCCAGGCTCAACCCCGATTACCGTGAGATAGGCACGATGTCCACCGAGTTGCCTTGCCAGCCTCAGGACGTTAAGGAAGCCCATCTGGTGAAGAGAAAAGGGCATGTCAGGTGTATCCAGAAGATCCTCGGCCCGATATCGATAAAGTGCGCCCGGTTGCCCCCTTCCCTTCATGGCATCGATCACGATGATTCTCTTGGTCTCATACATAAGGGGTAGGAGGTCAATCGTTGCCGTACCTCCATCTATTACCTTGACCCCGGGTGGCAGCTCCCTTTTCGCCAGTTCTCTCACTACGTGGATGCCGACCCCTTCGTCTTTGAGGATCAGATTTCCTATGCCAACGATGACCGCACGGTTCCTCATGGCCCGAGGAGATCCTCTAGCCTTTTCCTCCTCACCCACTTCTCTCCTTTCCATCAAGCCCTTGAACCAAAAATCACACCTCTTTGAGCGTGGGGGGTGATTCTACATCACTTATTTGCCGCTTCAAATGAAGGGAGTTCGGCAATAGGAGAACAGCAAGGACCGAATGGGGAGGCAAGGTTTCTGGAACAAATCAACAAAATACGTCACCGTATTTGCGGATCGAAGCACTAAGCCTTTGGAAAGGCAAGGATAAACTCTGTGCCCTTTCCTTTATCACTTTTCACTCTTATGGAACCCCCAAGCGTTTCCACTACTTTTTTGACAAAATGCAAACCTAACCCCTTCCCATAGGGGTCAATCTTTTTAGCTTCCTTTGTCCGAAAGGATTCCTCAAATATCTTAGGAATATCATCCTCGGGTATTCCGATCCCTGTATCTTTAACCCTAAGGATCAGGTGGCTTTCTGATGTGCTAGGTTCCAAAAGGATACTTCCTCCGCTAGGGGTATATTTGATAGCATTGGTTATCAGATTATTGAGGATCTTCTCCATCTCGTCCTCGGTTCCCATCAAGATAAGGTCTTCATCCGGCAAAGCACCAGTTAGGTTTAATCCTTTTTCCTGAGCACTTGCCTTAAACAGGTCAACTGCCCTTTGTATCTGTTCCTTTATTGACAGAGGGACCTGTTTAACATCCGGTCTCCGTGATTGCCACTGGTATATATCCAACAGTCCTCCGGAGATCTCCATGACGGAATCTATTCGTTTGTATATCCGACTAATCAACTCTCGCTGCTTTTCAACTAGAGAGCCCACATATCCTTTAAGCATGACATCAACAATACCTTGAATAGCCATTAATGGCCCTTTCAACTCATGAGTCATTGACATAATGAATTCGCTTTTTGCCTCATCTTGTCTCTCAAGGGTATCTTGAATTTTTGCATTTTCTATAAAAATAGCCGCCTGGCTGGATAAGGCAGAAAGAAAGCCGCGTTCATACTGGCTGAAGTATCTTCTCTTATCAGTATACAGTCGAAGCGTACCAATAAGCCTTTCCCTTCCCTTCAAGGGAAAGGCTAACATGCTTACAATGCCCTCTTTCCGGGCCTCTTCAGGATATTGTACCGCTGGATCAGTAGAGGCATCCAAAACAAAGTGCGGCTCTCCTTCTAATGCCTTTACCAGGCTCTTATCAGCATCCACCGGTCCCTTATTCAAGTAAGCCTCACTTAGCCCAGTTGCAGATGCTAATTCCAACCGGTTTGTTTTTTCATCTATTAACCGGATAGCAACGCCTTTTACCCCCATTACCTCCATAATACTCTTGCAAATAAAGTCAAGTCTTGGAGAAAGCCCAAGAGTAGAGCTGATACCCCTGTAAAGCTGATTTAGTGATCTAAGCTCTTTATTGTCCTGTTCAAGCTTATGTTGAATCGCCTTAACTCCTCTTAGTCTCTCCCTTAAGCGCTCAAGCAGTAGTGCTACAAAAGAGCTCGAGATATAAAGTACGGCGGTGGAAAAGAAGAGAAACAGCAAAACAAAGAAAGGGTTCTTTTGTACATCCCTGGATATGAACGATGCACCGTAGATATGGGAAATAACTCCTCCCAACTCCATTAGTGCTAATAGGTTAATCGTCAGAGCAATTAAGGTATTATATAATAAACAGACCCACCTCTTCAGCAAAACCCCGCTCAAAACCACATGAAAAAGCAAGTAGAATAGAAGAGGGCTTGCGATCCCCCCGGTGTAATGGAAGAGAAGGGTAAGAAAGATCCAGTCAATAGCAAGCTGGAAATAGGTGAATCTGTCAGCAAGCTTTGAATCTAAATGCGTAACTTTTTTCTTCTTGATAACAAAGAAATAATAATGCAAAGGGGCATTGAGCAGGACAAGTATGGCACAAAGCAAGAGGACGGTAAGATTTGGGATCTGCAGGTGAATGAGCTGGTTTCCTGTGAGGGTGGCCAGGATGACCACTCCCACGAGGAGCCATCTTAAAAGGATCCACCACCTTTGTTTCGAAAGAGGATCCTCACCGCCTATTTCGTGGAAAAAGGCCCTTGTTCTCTGAGGGGCGGGATTTCCCGTGGAGGTTGTCAGTTTCTCTAAATCAATTTTTTCACCCTTTCCAGTAAGGCCTCGAGCCGGATCGGCTTCTCCATGAATGCTTCCACCGGCAGATAGTCTTTGTCAGCTTCGGGAGAGAATTTCATATGGGTTTTTTGAGATATGCCGGTGAGCATGAGAATAGGGATATTGGAGTATTCCTTATATTCGGACTGTGGATCGGGGTTTCTGAGCTGGTATGAAACCTGAAATCCTTCTGTTATGGTGTCCATCATCACGTCAAGGATAATGAGATCTGGGTGAATCTCCTTTACTAGCCTGAGGCCCTCGGTACCATTTTCGGCACCGTATACCTCGTAATTGTTGGCCGTTAAGGTAATCCTGATGCTCTCAACCAAATCAGGGTCATCATCAATAACGAGAACCTTTGGTTTTTCCATCCTTCTTCTCCTCCTGTCTTTTTACTCTCTTTTAAAGGAAAATGCAATGGACAGAGCAGGAAATACAGGGGTCATAAGCCCTGACAAGCATCTCCGCCATGAGCTCTATCTCTTTTTGTGGATGGTTTGTGATCTGAGGGACCAAAACTTCCATGTCTTTCTGAATATTCCCATGGTTCTGGTTAGTGGGTATGACACAATTGGCCCAAACGCACTCTCCATCCTTGTTGTACTCGTATTCATGGAACAGGATGCCCCTTGGCACCTCCGTAGATCCGCTCCCCCTTCCAGCCTGAATAGGGACTAATGGTTTTTCATCCTTGATCCCATCTTTCACGATATCATCTACGAGGCGAATCGAATCTTCAAGAGAATGGACCACCTCCACGAGTTGGGCAATGTTGTTCATAAAGGGGTTGAAATTGGTTGGCTGGAGCCCGAAGCCCTTCGCAACTTCTTTAGCTTTGGGGCTAAGGTGGTCATAATTGAGGTTCAATCTAGCAAGGGCCCCCACCATATAAGAATCCCTCTTATTTTTTGTGAATTTGGCGGTGGATTGTGGAACCAGGTATTCGTTGGTAACCTCTTTGTATTCCTCCACGGGCCATGTCCCTCCATCCGTGGAGGCAATATCCCCGTCATAGAGGGCATACTCATCCGGATGTGTCAAGGCGATATATTCCGTCTCCCTTTGAAATTGGGGAAGTTTATTTGCAAGACCCTTGATAAGAGATGCAACAGTCTCCACGTCTGGCACCGATTCTTCCAGTTTCTTGCGCAAGGCTTCCATTTCTTCCACCGTAGGCCACTTGGCGAATCCTCCCACCACTGGCCGTTGCGGGTGGGTTGTCCGGCCTCCCAAAAGGTCGGACATCTCATTGGCCAAACGATGGAGCCGAACAACGTGAAGCACCTCTTCCGTATGGGAGGAGGCTAATGGAACAACACTGCCTACCCCAAGCAGATCCGGGAGCACAAGATACCCCAAATGAAGGATGTGACTTTGTAAGTTCTCGGCATGCATGAGGAGCCTTCGGAACTTCTCTGTCTGTTCTGAGATGGTTAACCCCATAGCCGCCTCAGTGGCCTTTAAAGAGGTGAGGGTATGCCCAATGGAGCAGATTCCGCAAATCCTCGACGTGATATGGGCGACCTCATGCCACTTCCGCCCCCGAAGCATGGCCTCGAAAAAACGGGGTGCCTCCACCACCTGCCACTGGCACTCCTCGACCCTGCCATCCTTTATCGTGATATGGATATTCCCATGCCCCTCTACGCGGGTTACATGGTTAACCTTGATAATCTTTTCACCGCTCATTTTGCAACCTCCGAAAATCCAGTATATAGACGAAATTTATTAAGGATATCATTAACACTCAGCCCATGCGTGGCGAGGATCTCCCTCTCGGAATCGACATTAGGGTCATCTACGAGGCCCCGGCACCCCCAGCAAATACTTCCTTCTGTTACGCAGCATGCCGCGCAGCCTGCCCTGGTAACCGGCCCCATGCAGGTCATTCCTAACTCAAAAACGCAAATATTCCCGGCCATCTTGCATTCCACACAGACTGGATAGTTGGGAACCTCTGGCTTCTTGCCCAGCAGGAGGGCCTTAACCACCATGGTGAATTCCTTCCGATTGATAGGACACCCATGGATTTCAAAATCTACAGGAACTACTGCCTTAGGAGGACGGGTCGCATAGGTCTCGTAATTAGAGGCCTTCTCTCCATAAACAAATTTCCTAACGTAGTCCAGCTCCTGAAAGTTCTTTATACAGTTAATCCCGCCCAAGGTGGCGCAAGAGCCAAGGGCAACCAAGACTTTGGCATTTTTCCGTATCTCCTTGAGCCGAGCCTCGTCCGAGCGACGGGTGATTGAGCCTTCTACAAAGGCGATGTCATAATCGTCCGAGTGCTCCTTCATGGCCTCCCTGAAACATACCACATCAACAGCCTCAAGCACCTGCAAGAGGTCCTCTTCCAGATTAACCACCTGAAGTTGACATCCCTCGCAACTGGCAAAGTCAAAAAACGCTACTCTTGGTTTCTTCATCACAGCGCCTCCCCTAAATCAAAGATGTCTGCATATCTGAATACCGGCCCATCCTGACAGACATAGATATGATTGATCTGGCAATGGCCACATTTCCCCACTCCACATTTCATCCTCCTCTCAAGGGAGAGGAAGATCTGGTTATCTGGTATGCCCTTTGCCTTGGCCTCTAATATTACAAATCGATACATCACAGGAGGGCCAACAACAATACAGCAAGTCCTGGATGGATCGATATCAATCTTTGGGAAAAGGGTGGTGATCACCCCCACATTCCCCTTCCAGTTTGGGTCTGGTACATCCACCGTTTCCAGATATGTTATGTCTTCCCTTTTCCCCCATTGCTCGAGTTCATCGAGAAAGAGTTGCTCTGAGGGGTTCCTGGCACCGAAAAGGATGGTAATATCTCCATATTCATCTCGGTGTTCCAAGACAAAGTGAATAAATGATCTCAACGGGATCAGCCCTATTCCACCGGCTACAAACAGGATATTCTTTCCTTTGGCCTCTTCTATTGGAAAATGGGTCCCAAAGGGACCACGGATCCCCACCGTATCTCCTGTGTTAAGGCTGTGCACTGCATTGGTGAGGTTTCCGACCTTGCGAATAGCGAGCTCAAAAGAATTATCCCCTCGTGGTGGTGATGAGACTGATATAGGGGCCTCCCCGATGCCCATCACAGATAACTCCACAAACTGTCCAGGCTTGTGGCCCAAGGGCTCTCCACTCACAAGATGCATCTCAAAGAGCTTTTCGCTCGCCGTGAGATCCTCGATCCGAGAAATCTCAGCCCATCGCGGTAAATAGGGAGAAACTTCTGGCATGGGTTGGTTCATAGTAGATCCCTCCATTATTGTTCACCTTCTTTTAATCGGTTAAATACATCGACCGGGTCGGCAATATCTGCGAGGCAAGCTGAAGCACATCGGCCACATCCAACACATGCCACATCATCCAGTACCCTGAAGAGATACAGACCCTTTCTGTGAAAACGATGGCGATATCTTGCTGCCCTGGTTTCCCGGAAATTCTCACCAGTGGCAACTTTGGCGAAATCCTGCAGCAGACAGCCATCCCAACGTCGGATACGCTCTCCGTGAACGAAATCCAACTCCATATCGTCCCGTATGTCAAAACAGTAACAGGTCGGGCAGACCAGGTTACAGGTACCGCAATTCAGGCACTTACTTGCTTTCTCTTCCCACAGGAGTGTCTCTGTGGAACGCTCCAGAAGGTTAGGTATCTCTCTTTTGGGAAAGGTCAGGCCCCTTTGCCTACACAGGTGCACGACCTGAGACCGGATATTCAGTCGCTCCCGGGCTTCATCCTTGGTGGCTGGACGAGCAGTTCCATACTGGCTCAAGAGGTCTCTGCCCTTCTCAGTCCCAATCTCTACAACAAATCTTATTCCTATATCGGTGAACAAAAGGTCGAAGCCCTTGGACACAGCATCCGCTTCCATATCAGCCCAGAAGGAGCGTGGTGTAACCTTTGTGGGGTCCACTCCTATGATCAGGGCGGCCTCTCTGCGTTTCAGATAATGAGGGTCCGGCAACCCATCTGCAAAGATCTGATCCATCTGATTGATGGCCTTAATATCATAGGGATGGACACCAAAAATGATAAAGGGGTTACTTTCTATCACCTGTGTGGCCTCGAATGAGGGGGCGGTTGTGAACCGGAGCAATGTCTCTTCTGGGGGCAGGAAATACATTTTAGTAGGAGATGTTTTAGTGCAGTCGAAATCCAGACAAAGATCCTCAGGCGATTTAATCGGGCCATAAATAAATGACCCATTCTTCCTCTTGACCCCTTCTACCTGGTAATTGTTAATAAGATTTTGAACAAAGAGATCATGATCCGACTTTTCAATAACTTGTAATTCCATAGCTTTTCTCCCTATTGGATTCTATCATCTGCACTTATTAGCTCACAACCCAAACGACCCTCATTGGCCAGACGCATTACTCCATCGCTTACACAATCGTTTAAAGGTCTCTTGAAAGAATCACGCACTTTGGATAAGCCTTTTCTCTCGGTCCCGATAGTTCGCTGGCCCCTTGCTAGGCCCCTTGAACAATGGCCCTTTTTGAGTATATATGCCTGCAATAATCCTCCCGGTTATTTGCTTTGATCCAAAACCTGACTATACAAAGCGACTTTTAGCTTCGCCAGATAATGCGCTTGTTACTGATTTGCAAAGATGTCTTACGCGGCTTTAATAATTAGTTGATCTCGTCAGAGCTAATTGGGAATGTGCTCAAATACTCAGTTATTTGCGCTTTCTAGCTTATTGATTTAGAGATACTGGTTCAATGAGGTGTTTTACTCAAAAACAAAAAAGCGACACTCAATTATGAATGAGGGTGGTTTTGTCTTGGGTGTATTTCCCAGCTCTAGTAGGGTGCAATACCTAACTAAAAGTGACCTCAGGGACTGTAGCTTGTCTAAGAATGGCATTATTGGCGATGCTTCCTACTGAGCCAGGCTTTCCCTTTCCGCACGCCCTCCCCAAGATTGCCCCTCAGCGCAAGATAGGGGAGTTGTCATATCAACTATTCCCTGCCTAAAAACCATTTCAGCTTTTCTGGCAAGGATCACTAAAGGTGTCCGGCTCGTACCCACTTCTAGAGCTCTCTGGGTGATTCACAGAGCCCCCGATAACGAGAGAACGAGCCACACCTAGCTGATGCTCGTGAACAAGCGCCTCCCCCTGCCTGCACATCCTGTTCCCTTAACACTAGATCGATTTCTTGATCGATTTTCCCAGCCACTACTCTACGCGTCCCCAAAAGGATACAACGGTTCCTCGCGGCACACCTGACGACCGAGATTAGCTCCCGGAATAAGGCCACCATCTCTCTACCCGTTTTTGCGCAGATGCGCAGCTGGTCTCCCCGGAGCAGCCCCGGATCACTCTTGAGAATTGAACACCCCGAGGAGACCAGCCCTTATGGCTCAGTCCTCAAGCTCGGTATAGGGAACCATGCGTCTACTGGTTATGATCTTCTTGCCTTCCTCGGAGAGGGCGAAATCGATAAACTTCTTTGGCGCACCAGTTGGTCTCCCTTTGGTCACGAAGGAAAACACCTGGTAGTAGGGATAGCCTGGATCCGTAGGAAGGAGCCCATTTACCTTGGCAATCTTGACATCTTCCTGGCGGTATCCTGCGGCCCCCTGCGCGATGAAGGAAATCGACCACGGAAAACGCCTTGTTGCTTCAATGACCATGGTAGACCTGTGAGTCTTGATATCATAAACCATCTCTCGGGAGAACATGACCTTGAGACTGAAATTCCTATAGGCTGCTGTTTCCTCGCTGGGAAGAACGACGATAATAGGCTGATCCGGGCCGCCTACTTCCTTCCAGTTGGTGATGGTGCCTCCGAAGATGTCACGCAACTGAGCATCAGTCAGATCGGGTATCGGGCATTGGGCGCAGACAATGACAGCTAACGGATCTTTACAAAAGGGTGTTTCTACGAATCCGAATTCTTGATGCCGCTTATAGAGCCTCCGGGCCATACTCGCGATATCGCTATAGCCATTCATAAGGCGGAAGAAGGCCTTATAAGAGGAGAAAATCGATAGCTCAACCTCGATCCCGGTCTTCTTGGTAAAGGCATCCAGCCGTTCGTTTTCAAAGGCCTCATACACCTGGGCAGAACAACTATATTTAAGCACCTCTTTCGCCAAGGTCGATCCTGAAGGAATGAAAACAAAGACGGTGAGTAATA
>CP070673.1:2430134-2433648 GCA_020351915.1 Deltaproteobacteria bacterium | reverse complement strand
TGTCATGTATTCGTACCAGGTATAAGAGAGAGTTTACTTGAGTTTACCGTGGAGATTCGAAAAGAACTATATAGAGTGACAACCGTGTAGGACCGGAGTGTGTAAAATCAAGACGTTAGGTCAAAAATACCCGCGTACCTGTGGAAGTTGGGCTAGACTCTGACCCTGGTAGTATGTTAGAAGACTAATCTATCAACAATTACAGAGGACCCGGGCGTGAGCCCGTGGGTACCTATTGGTGTAAGAGATTTCTGGTCGGAAACACATTGTATAGAAGGATGAAATATGAATGTCGCGACGGCTCGAACATACAATTTCGAAACCGGGGTATATAGACCGCCGAGTGAAGGCGGAAGTTCTTCTCTGCTGATTCGGGTCACCCGCAATTGCCCCTGGAATAGGTGTGCGTTTTGTAGCATGTACAAAGGGGAAAAATTCGAATTACGATCACAGGAAGAAGTCAAGACCGATATCGATTCAATTGCGGCGATCTGCAACAGGCTAAAATCCATTTCCTGGAAACTCGGGTACGGCGGTGAAATAAACCGAAATGTGGCCATCGCCCTGCTGGAGAGAGAACCTGAACTCAATACCAGTCATGGGTTTGTCATGATCTATAATTGGCTTGTTTCCGGCGGAAAAACTGCCTTCTTACAGGATGCCAACAGCTTAATCCTGCCCACGGAAAAGCTCGTGGACATCTTGCAGCATCTACGGAAAACCTTCCCGTCTTTGAGTCGGGTCACCTCTTATGTCAGGGCTAAAACCCTGGCTCAGAAAAAGCTTGAGGAACTGGTAGAAATCCGTAAGGCCGGGCTGGACAGGTTACATGTCGGCCTGGAAACGGGTGATGATGTACTGCTGAAAAGAATAAAAAAAGGGGTTACAAGCGAAGGGCAGATTAGCGGGGGCAGAAAGGCCATGGAAGCCGGATTTCAGTTATCCGAGTACTGGATGCCGGGATTGGGCGGAAAAGAAATGTGGCAAGACCACGCCAAAAATACAGCGCGGGTGTTAAACGAAATAAACCCAAATTACATCCGATCGCGTCCCTTTTTCCCCTCACCCGGTTCCCCTCTTTTTGAGGCCCATAGTAAGGGGGAATTGCAGCTGTTGACGCCCCGTGAAGAGTTGATCGAGCTGAAGGTAATGATGGAACAGTTGAATGTCACCTCCAAAGTCTGCTTTGATCATGCCTCCAATTGCTGGAGAGGACAACGCGGCAGGCTTTTGTTCAGCCACAGCTATGAGGGCTATAGATTTCCGGATGAAAAGTCACGGGTCTTGAAATTGATGGACGAAGGCATAGAGGTTCAGAAAGATACCCCTGGCAATGAATCCTTTAGGAATATGCTCGAGGGGAGATACTTCGTCCGGTAAAGAGCTTGATGACGTTATCTGGGCTAGACCATATAACATCCGTTTTCACTTTACTTAGTAAGATAGTATGTATAGGTCCCTTCTTAGGGCGTGTTCTCTTGAAGATGATTCAACCAAGGCCGTCCGCAGGGGTACTGACAAGCTGTACGCAAAAAAATCCCAGTTTTTCTGTCAGGATAAATACGTTATCTATTATTTCCTTCCTTAATCTTTTTCCTTTGTCAAGCTTCTTTCAGAAAGAAGGAATGCCTCTGTATCACCTTTGTAATAAACTCGTAGTAATCCCGCTGTATCTTAAGATTTGATACACTGCAGTATCTCTGCGTGGTTTTTATTCGCGTGTGGCCCAATAGGTCCTGGATGGTTACTAAAAAATGTAAACTATTTTATGCACTGATCAATAAGAGCTGGGCAACCATCCTGGTATCAGCCTGGGTACCGCTTTCACCACGGCGAGGGGCAACGATATCCAGTTCATCAATAAATATAATAGAAGGGGCGTGGTCAGCTGCATGCTCAAAAATGCCCCGGAGGACGGCCTCGGTCTCCCCACAGGCGGTGCTAATAATTTCTGGCCCATTGATGAATTCAAAGTGAGCATCCATTTCATTAGCGATGGCCAGTGTTAGGTGGGTTTTGCCTACCCCAGGAGGGCCGTGGAAAATAATTCCCTTGGGAGCTCTAATCCCCATCTGCAAATGGGCCTGGGGATGGCGCATAGGGTATTTCTACATGCCTCTGATAGATCTCAGTTCTTTTTCTAACCCCCCAACATCCTCATAACTAACCTCGGGGCCTCCGCCTCCTTCCTTTACCAGCTCCAGCACGCTAGTGGGCTGAAAGATCCCTGGCCCAGTTTCTAAATAAACCACCTTGAAGAGGGTTCCGCTCATATCGCCCGGCAGAGTTATGGAAAAAAACGCCCTCACTCAGGGGTAAGGCTTCCGCTGCCGGGGATCGGTGGAGGTAAGAGCGTATCTCATCCTCATTCCCCGTCACCGGAGTCAAAGGAGACAGGAAGGCTTTCTTCACAGAGACTGGCTCAGCCTTTTCCACCTGAAGCCCCTCGCCCATTGAGGCCTTGAGGGCTTGCCGCAGGTAACGGTCCAGGCGGATAGAGCTCTTTCTTTTATCTTCCAGTAAGGCCTGACCTATTCTCGCCAGCACCTTGCGGCCGCGGTGCCTTTTTATTTCCAGCACGTCATTCTCCACCGCCCCTAATTTCCTCAGGATGTCGGGGGCAACATAACAGCGTCCCTTCTGGTGAACCACTGCCGGGCTCTGCCACAATTCCAGGGTAATGGGCATTTCTGGGTATCCTCCTTAATATGTATTATGCATATCATAGCTACTATACAGATTTCCTACTTCCAGCCTCCAACTTCTGATCGCTTTCAGTGAGAGGTTGACACAACACTTTCTTATCAATCTTCTGGCCTTTACCTAAAGGGGGGTTTGTCAAGGACCTATAACATTTCCGGGAATAATCAGACAGGTAAATCCCCGGCTTTGCCAGGGCCACGTAATGTGTTGATTGCAGGCCATGTTCTCATTGAGGCGTTTGGGGTCTTTTCATCTCGAAAATGTCCACGGTGCGGCAGTAGGTATTGGTATCTCCGAGCCTACCAATAATTTTGGCCTTAAGGGGATCAATCTCTCCCTTCGTCATTATCTCATCTTTGATATGCACCAGGAGAATTTCCCCGAAAACAATACTGCTTCTATTGGGGCTCGTTCCTAATTCGAGTATCTGCATGAGCTTACATTCCAGACTAATAGGTGCTTCGGCTATCCGAGGAGACCTCACCTTTTCACTTCTCAGGGCGGTCAGTCCGGTTTCCTTGATTTCATCTACGCCAGGTGGATAATCGGCCGATGCCTGGTTCATAGCCTCAGCCAAATGCTCATCTACCATATTGACCACAAAGTCACCAGTAGACTCAATATTTCTCACTGTATCTTTCTTTTGACCCTTCCGGCGTCCAATAGCGAGGGTGACAACAGAGGGAACGAGCCCTAAATGGGCAAAAGAGCTGAAAGGAGCGGCATTGTACCGCCCTTTTTCATCAATGGTGGAGACAAAAGCGATAGGTCTTGGAGTTATTATACGGGAATAAAAATCGTGGAGTTTGTT
>CP070673.1:2423531-2430034 GCA_020351915.1 Deltaproteobacteria bacterium | reverse complement strand
TCGCCCTCTCCGAGGAAGGCAAGAGGATCATAACCAGTAGACGCATGGTTCCCTATACCGAGCTAGAAGACTGACCAATAGGGGCTGGTCTCCTCGGGGTCAAGGCCAATGAAGGGCGGTCCAGGGGAGGCCAGCTGGGCATCCGCGTGGATGGTGCCATCTACTTCCTTCAGGGTTACCCTGGAGTTGTTTCCATGGTCAAATACCAGGGTTATATCTTCCACGGATCTAACGATAGACTTGAAGCGATTGAGCACTCCATATTGGTAGGATTTTCTTAATGAAGTTACGTCAACAGCAGTAAGTAAGGATTAAAAAAGCAAAAGACATTTTAATAATCAGGACAATTTTCACCACGTAATGTCTTAGGCGAAAAATAGCAGGGGGAAAAATGAGAATAAGAGATTTTATGAGCACCAATGTGGTAGCTGTTGACAAGAAAACCACCCTTCACGATGCCAGAAAGATCATGAAGGCCCACAAGATCAGAAGGCTGCCTGTTCTGAAAAAGAATAACCTGGTAGGTCTCATAACTGAGCACATGCTCCTGGAGGCATCGCCTTCGCCGGCTACAGCCCTGAGCATTCATGAATTGCATTATCTTTTAGCTAAAATGACTGTCGAAGATATAATGGTCAAGAACCCCTACACGGTCTCTCCTGATATGCCGGCTGAAGAGGCCCTTCAATTGGGACAAGAGATGGGCTATGGTGGCTTTCCAGTAGTGGAAGAAGGGAGACTTGTTGGAATTGTCACCGAATCAGATGTTGTGAGGCTTATGACCAGGGTGTTGGGGGTAAGGGAGAAAGGCAAGAGAATTGATATCAAGGTCTCGAAAGAATTTGGGAATATGCACGGGATACTAAAAACCCTTGACGAGCATAAAACGGTCCTGTTGAGTATGATGACGCTCCCACCGGAGCAGGATGATGATTGGCTGGTGGTTCTACGGTTAAAGAGTGACGATGCTGAGCCAATAGCCAAAGCGCTCAAGTCATCGGGTTTCAATGTTACCTATGTGGGTTAGGATTCGTGTCAGATGTGAATACCGTAAAAACCCTTGCTGTAGATGACGAGGGTATTGTCCTTAATGATTACCAAATCATTTGTACCCGACAAACTCCTTCAATTTGTGCACCAGGTCATTTAAAAGAACGAACGCTATGGCAAAAAGGAAGGCCTTGGTGATTGACGATGAACAGGTCGTCTTAGACAGTGTCAGCAAGATACTGACCGCTGAGAATTACGAGGTCGATGTCTCCCTGAGCGGTCGTGAGGGACTTGACCGGGCCATCAAGAGACACTATGACATTGTCCTGACCGACATCCGCATGCCCGGCATTGGGGGTATGAGGGTTCTCAGGGATATTAAGAGGGCCAAGCCATCCCTTCCTGTTGTTATCATTACCGGTTATGCCACAGTCAAAGCAGCGGTCCAGGTCATGAAACTCGTGGCAGCAGACTACCTGGAAAAGCCCTTTACACCCGAGCAACTTCTCAAGGCAGCGGCCTCGGCACTTGATATAGCTGCCACCCAAGCGCCCGAGCCTCAAGATCTGATTCACAGGGATGAGGTGATCAAGGTTCTGGAGCAGGTCGAATCCAATGATCAATTCTTAATTAACCTTCTCGAATATGCGGCAGATGCCTTAGATGAATATGAATTAACAGGGCCAGAGAAACTTGCAATCTTGACCGGTGATGTTGAGTGGATAGAGGAACAGATCGGGCCCCTTACACAATCCCAGAGGCGCTGGCTTATTTTTCTGAAAATTCAAAGCAGGTCTTAGTTGAGGAGAAGCGCTGAAATCTAGTAGTTCTAACAGTATGCAATAAAACGTCAGTAGTGGAACCTAGTTTGTTAATGGCATTCATTAAGGATTAACAAGAACAAATGATCCCTTATACATCTGGGAATAATGAGAGGGGAGCTGCATGGCTCGAAAGATGCTGGTGATAGACGATGATTCAATAGTTTTATCATCGTGCCTGCGAATATTTGAGGCAGAGCATTTTGATGTTGTTACGACCACAAGCCCGGAGGAGGGACTCAGCCTTGTCTTAGATACATACTTTGATGTGATTCTATGCGACTGGATGATGCCGGGCCTTGACGGAATGGAAGTGATAACGAGGCTTGACGAGACCTCGCCAGGTTCTGCGGTGGTTATGATCAGTGGGTATCCAAGCATTGAAAGGACGACCGAGGCCATGAAGCGAGGGGCAATGGATTATGTTGCCAAGCCATTTACCCCTGATGAGATAAGCAAGGCAGTTAATGAGGCAATACAGCGGAAAGAGGCCGAAGAGCTGGAGATAATCGAGAAATTCGGAAGGCTGACAAAGACTGGGCAGATATCCCTTCCAAGCATTGATGAAAAGATACTACAGACCCTTTCTGCTGCAATAGATGAACGCAGGCGAATGGAGGCTAGACCGTCACTGGAAGCTCTTTCAGAGCCTGAACGTTTACAGGAAATAACCCTTGCTGTATTAGACAAATATGACAAGGATACAAATAACCTCATACCTATCTTACAGGCAATTCATTCATATGCTGGATACCTTTCATATGAGACAATCGGCATGATTGCCAGAGAATTAGATATGAGTGAGCATGATATCTTTGGTACAGCATCATTCTATACCCAATTTAGATTTCAAAAGCCAGGAAAGCATCGTATAAGTGGCTGTGCTGGGACTGCCTGTTTCGTCAGTGGTGGTGGAGTGATTCTCGAGGCAATTAAATCAAAACTGAGTATTATGCCTGGAGAGACCACAGAAGATGGGGTATTTAGTCTGGAAAGAGTGGCATGTCTGGGATGCTGTGCCTTAGCCCCAGTTGTGACCATTGATGATGAGGTTTATGGCAAAATGAGGCCCGCAAAGTTGTCCAGGACTATAGATAAGATTTATAGATCCGAACCAAAGGGATAGCCTTGCAAATGACAAAATAGATGAAAAGACAATGGCAAAGTTAGCAGAAAAGGAAAATGTAGCCACCGAAACCATGGTGATTAATGGAAAAACCGTATCCTTTTCTTCTGGCGAGACAATACTTGAGGTTGCTAGAAGGTCGGGTATTTATATCCCTACACTGTGTGCAAGGGCAGATTTGCCATCTACAGGATCATGCCGTCTCTGTATTGTGAAGGTTGAAGGCGTTCGAGGGTATGTAACATCCTGCACCACGCCTGCTGAGCCTAATATGGCTGTTGCCACCAATTCAGATGAGATTGAAAAACTAAGGAAGGGGATATTGGAATTAATTCTATCTGAACATCCCTCTGCCTGTTTAGTCTGCCCTACTAGGGAAACATGTGAGAAATTCAATGCCCCCTCTTCAAAGGCCGGAAGGGTTACGGGCTGCAATATGTGCCCTAATCGGAATATCTGTGAATTGAGGCAATTAGTTGAGTATCTGGGGTTAAAAGAGATCAGATATCCACTGTTATATAAGGGGCTTCCCCTCGAGAGAGATGATCCATTTATGGACAGGGATTATAATTTATGTATCCTGTGCGGCAGGTGTATTAGGGTCTGTGAAGAAAATCTCGGCATAAGTGCCATATCATTCATCCTAAGGGGTCATGATACAAAGATAGGGACCTCCTTTGAAAGACTTCATGTGGATGGTAGCTGTGTCTTTTGCATGCATTGCGTTGATGTCTGTCCAACAGGTGCTTTAACTGTTCGTGGTTCAAAGTGGTATGGTTATCCTGATAGACAGACTTCTACAACATGTATACTATGTGAGCGTGGTTGTGAGCTTGTCATTGATAGCAAGTGGAACAAGGTAATGGGCGCACATCCTATCAGGGATATGAGCGCCGGCAGAAGAGAATACTGTGTTAAGGGAAGGTGTTGTTTGTCTGCACTCTTTAACAGCCCTGATCGACTGAAATATCCTTCTATCCGCCGGGACGACGGTAAGATGATCTATACTGATTGGGATAATGCAGTAAGACATGTATCTGAGATAGTGTCTCATTATAGTCCCAAGGAAATAGCAATCCTTTGCTCAATACATCTGACAGATGAATCTATTTATGCCCTGAACGAATTTGCAAGGGTCTACGCAGAATCAAATATATTCTATTTCAAAGACGCGGAAATTTTATTTCCTAACATAGAAAAGTCAGAGGAAATATTTCAAGATATCAAGATCTTATACATAACAGAAGCAAATAGTTTCACCGATGAAACCATGGAGAGATTTGGAGATCTTGAGAATATCATTGTCCAGGATATCTATCCTTCCGGCCTGAACAGATCAGATAAAGCCTGTGCCATTCTTCCCACTACCGTTTTCACCGAAATGAATGGCACCAAGATGTGCGCTGATAACCGGAGGGAGACTATTACAAAAGCCGCCGAGCCACCCGGAAATGCTATTCCAGATTGGGAGATTACCATTCAAATAGGTAATGCATTGAATAATACAGATTTTAGAATGATGGATTTCAGGAGCATACAGAGCAATATCCAGATGCATCCATGGATTATTACTGCCATTCCTATGGTTCCAAAAGACTCTCTAACTTATAGGGGTTTCCCTATTGCTGATTTTGTTCCTGATTTCGGGATATTTGTTAAAGGTCGTTTAGAATCAAAAGGAGAGGTCCACTTTTAGTACCTAAATTGTGAAATCCATGTTTTTATGGCACGAAATAAATGCGAAATTCGAATATCGAAAAAGGTAAGAAAATACTAAACACTAAATTCTAAACTCTAAACAATGCCAAATATCAAAACGCAAATGTTCAAAACATGTTTGGAGTTTGGATCTCAGGAAGCTATTTAATGGTCTTAGATTTAGAACATTTGAATTCGGAATTTGTTTCGGATTTAGGTATTAGGATTTAGGATTTAAATGTTAATTTTACAATACCTAAGAGAACGTTAACACCTGTTTTTTCCCGGCTTGTCCGGGTTAGGAGACACGTATGTATGAACTGGTAGAAAAATCCGAAGTATTCAATGTGCACAAGATGGTTGTTAAGGCACCAGAGATTGCACATTCCATCGAGGCAGGGCAATTTGTTATTGTTATGGGTAGTGAAAATAGTGAGAGAATACCGCTTACTGTATCTGACTGGAATACTGATACTGGCACAATCACCCTGTACGTCTTGGAGATTGGAATGTCCACCCTGGAGTTGGCCCGAATGAAGGTTGGAGATTCATTATATGCCGTAACAGGACCATTGGGTAGCCCTTCAGAAATAGGAGATTATGGAACCGTTGTTTTTGGAGGTGGGTGTTACGGAATTGGCGAAATCTATCCCATAGCAAAGGCATGCAAGGAGGCCGGGAACAAGGTTATATCCATCATTGAAGCGCGTTACCGTTCTATGTTTTATCATGAAAAGGAACTCTATGCAGTGAGCGATCAGGTTTTATACGCAACCAGTGATGGTTCAAGAGGTAAGAAAGGTAAGGTTGAAGACGTTATCACAGAGATGCTCGAAAACGGGGTCAAGATTGATCAGGCCTTTTTCATCGGATGCACCCAGATGCTTGAAAGATGTTCTGAGGCAACGAGGCCATACAATATTCCAACCAAGGTTGCCCTCAATTCAATTATGCTCGATGGTACAGGAATGTGTGGTGCATGCAGGGTTAGTGTTGGAGGAGAGACAAGATTTGCATGTGTTGATGGGCCGGAATTTGATGGACACAAGGTTGATTGGAAGGAATTGAATCAGCGTAAGAGTGCATACACAGAACAAGAGACTGTCGCCTATCAGTCTTACTCCCACGGATGTAGGGCTGAAACAGTTTAGTTTCATTGGTTCTGTTTGTTTCACTGGTCTTATTTGTTAACCAATTGAACCAATTCAACGAATTCAACCAATAGAACTATTTAGAAAGGTTATCTAAATGGAATTAACAGCCAAAGAGCGAATGGCCATTGAGCGGCACGGCATGGCTGAACAGCCACCTGACACGAGAAACCGTAATTTCGAGGAGGTTCCATACGGGTATACACCAGAAGAGGCAGTAGCTGAGGCACAGCGCTGTTTAAGTTGCAAAAAAACGACCTGTGTGTCTGGCTGCCCGGTAGAGGTCCCTATCCCTGAATTCATCGCTCTGGTAGCTGAGAAAAAATTTGCTGAGGCAGCTCGCCACATTAAAACTAAAAATGTTCTCCCGGCTGTGTGTGGACGTGTTTGCCCACAGGAGACACAATGTGAAGGGGTATGTGTCAGGGGAAAGAAGGACATCAAGGAGGCTGTTGCCGTAGGGAACCTTGAGAGATTCGTTGCTGATTATGAAAGAGAAAACAATCTTGCAGAAGTGCCTGAAATAAAGAAAAAAAACGGCCTTAAGGTGGCTGTTATAGGCTCTGGACCGTCTGGTTTGACTGTTGCTGGAGATTTGATACAACTCGGTTATGAGGTCACCATCTATGAGGCATTTCATCGCGGAGGAGGTGTACTGGTTTATGGTATTCCAGAATTCAGGCTGCCAAAAAAGATTGTGGAAAGTGAAATCAATGC
>CP070673.1:2406402-2423431 GCA_020351915.1 Deltaproteobacteria bacterium | reverse complement strand
ACGCTTATTAAGAGTACAGTTGAAACCTTCTTTTATCCATTTTTTTTGGTTTTTGTAATCGGATTTAAGGGCATACGGAGGAAAATAAAGCAGGATCGGCGCATATCCTATCTTTCTCTTCTTAGTATTTCTGCATTTTTCTTTCTCTACATAGTCGTGTTAATAATCTGGGAAATGCCAACTCGGTATATGGGGGTTTTGATTTTCCCATCTATTATCTTTATAGGATTTGGCTTGGAGAAGATCCTGCTATTTTGTAAATCGAGATTCAATCTTAAAGAACCTGCCGCTGTTTTCATTGTATGTTTCTTGATATTATCCTCCGCTTTGCCCAAAAATCTAACGCCAAGGGAAGCCGATAAGGTAGTCTTTAAAGAAATAGGGGAGCTCATTGCTGATAGAGAAGGGAACGATCAAGAGATAATGGTGGCGACATCTCAACAGTCCATTAGATGGATTTCCTTTTATTCCAATCTGAATTTTAAAGGCGCACCGTGCCCAGAGAAGAACTACGACCTTGAGAACATAGTAGGAAAGAGATACGAGGAATTTGTGCAAAATTTAAGAGACAGAGGGATACGCTATTTCCTCTGGGAAGAAAACCATTGGCCCAAAGAAAGCGCTTCTTACATAGCGAGTCAAAATCCTAAAGATTTCGTTAAGGTGGGAACCTGGAGCCATCCAGACACAGGAAAGCTAATTCTTTTTAAGGTGATTTAAATGTTTCGGAGTTTCTACAAGATACCGCATGGGTGTTTAATGACTTTAATGACTGGTAATTTATGCCATCCGCATGGAATGATGGAGTGTTGGAGTAATGGAATTATGGAGTTAACTTGGAGGTAATTACAGTTGATCATTATTCCGGCAGTAGATATTAAGGGGGGTAAGTGTGTACGATTAGAGCAGGGTATGATGGCACGGGAGACCACATTTTCTAATCACCCGGAGGAGATGGCCCTTGCGTGGGAGAAAAAAGGCGCACAACGGTTACATCTGGTTGATTTGGACGGAGCTGTTCAGGGGAAAGCCTTCAATAAAGAGGCCATAAAAAGGGTGGTAGATACCGTCTCAATCCCCGTGCAAGTAGGAGGGGGCATACGATCCCTCGACTCTATTGAGGAATACATCAATCTGGGTGTGGAAAAGATTATCATAGGTACAGGGGCTTATAAGAATCCAGAGTTGATAGAGATGGCATGCAAAAACTATCCAGGTAGAATCATCGTGGCTATTGATTCACGGGATGATTACGTATCCGTTGAGGGGTGGACAGAGGCGACCAGTACTGTGGCTATTGATCTTGCAAAGAGGTTTGAGGCTTTGGGCATCATCGCTATCATCTATACGGATATAGGGAGGGATGGAATGAAAACAGGCCCGAATACGGGTGCTATAAGCAGATTTGCAAAGAATATCAACATACCTGTCATAGCAGCAGGGGGAATAGCATCAATCAAGGATATAGACGATCTAATGCCACTGGAAGATGATGGGGTCGAGGGCGTAATAATCGGAAGGGCGCTTTACGATAGGTCAATCACCTTAGAGGATGCTATTGATAGGGTGAGAAAAAGAGATCGGCAGAATTGAAAAATGTGCGATGATACTGTTGACATTTATAAGAAATGTTTTAAATTAAGGGGTTAAGTTCGGAAAGGAATATTGCGATGGGCCTGTACGATGATATTGTTCTTGATCTAACGAATGCCATGAAGGAGCAAGATAAGGAAAAACTTTTGGTCTTAAGAGGACTAAAGACTGCAATCAAAAATAAACAGGTTGAATTGCGCCAAGAGCCAAACGAGGATCAGGTTCTGGGGGTAATATCTTCAGAGATAAAAAAGAGGAAAGAGGCAATAGAGAAATTCAGTGAGGGTTCGCGGCCAGATCTTGCACAAAAAGAAGAGGCCGAGATGGAAATTCTATCCAGTTATCTGCCGCCTCAGCTGTCAACTGAAGAAATCAAAGAGATACTGACTAAAGTAATTGAGGAAACCTCGGCCAATAGCCCAAAAGACCTGGGTAATGTTATGAAGTCTGTAATGCCCAGGTTAACAGGCAGAGCCGATGGGCGTGAGGTTAATAGGTTAGCCAGAGAATTATTGAGTTAAACACAAAAGGTAGTAATCCTTTAAAACCCATATGATAGAACATTCACTTAGGGTACTTGAATACTACCGGCTGCTCGATATTTTATCATACTATGCTGCTTCTCCTTTAGGTCGTTCCGACTGTCTATCACGTAAGCCGCTCAGAGATCTTGAATCTGTTAAGGCTGAGCAGAGGCTTGTTTCAGAGATGAAAGAACTTCTGCTGGTAAAGGGATTTGTCTCTCTATCAAACCTCGCTGATCTCAGGCCAGTTCTAAAAAAAGCCGGCAAAGATGGTTCCTATCTCGAACCCAAGGAACTCCTTTCCATTAACAATCTGTTACGGGTATCTCATCAGGCAAAGAACTGGATCCATAATGCAAGTGATTTGTGCCCATCCCTGGGCGACATAATCGATAATATTCCAGAGTGTTCAGATCTTTCCAGAAAGATCGGAAAATCGATAAGTGAGGATGGGGGAATATCTGATGATGCGAGTCCCTCACTTGCCTCTCTGAGATCTCAAAGGGTTACTCTCAGGAGGGGAGTTGAGAAAAAGTTAGATAATATCCTCAGCCGCCTTGATCTTAGCGAGGAAAAGCTTATATCAATGAGAGACGGGCGGTATATTGTTTCCATAAGAACTGACAAAAAGAATTACCTTACAGGGATTGTTCATAGTTACTCCAGGACCCATTCTACCTGTTTTATGGAACCCCTGGCAGTGGTAGAGGAAAACAACCAGCTAGTTGAACTCACAGATAAGGAAAGAGAAGAGGAGCGAATGGTTTTAGAAGGACTTACAAGGCTTGTGTCTGACGCTTCATCTGAACTCATCACCTGTTTAGAAATCATGGGAAGGATCGATGGCCTGTTTGCCAGGGCAGAATTTAGTAAGGCCATACATGGAATAAGTCCTATTCTCAGCTCAGAGAACGTTATCTACCTCTTAGATGCCCTGAACCCCATACTCCTTTCCCTGTACCTTGAATCCAGTAGGGAGGAGAGGACTGCAAATGTAGAAAAGGTCATCCCTGTAAAGATTAGCCTTGATGCCGAAAAGAGCATCCTTATCATTTCAGGCCCAAACAGGGGTGGCAAGACTGTGGCTTTAAAGACAACTGGGCTTTTGGCCCTTATGGCTCAGGCTGGCATGCACATTCCTGCTGCCGAAGGAAGCAGGGTAGGCGTTTTTGATAGCATTCTCGCCCAGATCGGAGATGAGCAGGATATAGCAATGGGACTGAGCACTTTTTCTGCACGTATGGAACATCTCAAGGAGATTCTGGAAGAGGCAAGTGAAAGTTCTCTGGTAATCCTGGACGAACTTGGGACCGGTACAGATCCGGAAGAGGGCACCTCACTGGCCATGGCTATTCTGGACTATCTTTCAGAGCAGGGGTCTCTGACCGCAATATCTACCCACTATCAGAAACTAAAAGGCTATGGCCTGATTAACAAAAACGCCCAAAATGCATCTGTCGAATTTGACTATGAGAAGGGCAAGCCTACGTTTCGATTGCTCACCGGGATGCCAGGTGTAAGTCATGCAATTGAAATAGCTCGGGATATGGGGCTCATGCCGGAAACAATCGATAAGGCTGCTGCGTATCTGGGAAAGGAGCGGGGAGGGTCCGATTTGATGATTGAGGATCTTGCTCAGATGCTCGAGCAGGTAAAGAAAGAGAAAGATGCTGTTACTATTGCCAAAGAAGAATACACGCTATCGAAAAGAAGATTAGATGAAGAAAGGGCCTTTTTCGGTGAGCAAATCACCGAGTTGCTGGATCAAAAAAAGAAGGAGGCAGAGGGGATCTTAGCTAAAGCAAAAAACGAGTTTAGCAAGGCAATAGAAATCATAAAAGAAAAAGGCCCTGCTGGCCAGGCTGATGCTACCAAACGATATCTGAAGGCAAAGGGAGATCTGGTCGAGGTTATGGCAGAAATGACAGAGCCGGAATGGTCAGGTAATCATGTTGCATTTTCTGCTGGTCAGACAGTCTATCATAAACAATCGAAAAAGAGTGGCGTACTTCTTGATGTGGATGAAACCTCCGCAAAGGCTCGGATTAAAATAGGAAATGTAAAGCTCACTGTTGATTCATCTGAGTTGACTCCAGATCCAGAGGCTTCTCCTCAACAGAAAAAAGACAAGAGAACGGGAAAGCAGTGGTCAATTTCATCCTCATCAATGGATCAAAAAGACCTAAACCTCATAGGTTACACCGTTGCGGATGCGCTTCCCCTTGTGGATAAGATGATAGATCAGGCATTGGTTCACGGGAATACCAGGGTAAAGATAATTCATGGTGTCGGTTCTGGGAAATTAAGAAAGGCTATCAGAGAGCATTTAGAAGAAAACCTGAATGTCAGGGATTTTAACTCTGGAGGTGGGGATAGGGTCAACGATGGCATAACGATAGTTGAGCTTTAAAAGTGCCTAAAGTGAGCTAAAGTTATGTCTAGCATTACGGATAATTCACAAAAAACACGGCAAAGGTTTGGTTAAGATTACTTTATCAGGGCAGGCTTTAGGCACTTAAGTTATGGATTCATCAGAGGCCAAAGAAGAGGTAAAGAAAACAGCAGACATCGTAGAGGTTGTTGGGCAGTATGTGGAACTCAAGAAGCGGGGGCAGAACTATGTTGGCCTGTGCCCCTTTCATTCGGAACGCTCACCTTCGTTTACGGTTAACCAGAGCAAGCAGATTTATCATTGTTTTGGGTGCGGCAGGGGTGGTGATGTTTTTACCTTCTGGATGGAATATCACAATCTCTCTTTTCCCCAGTCTCTGAAGGATCTGGCCGAGCGTTACAATATTCCGTTACCTCGTTACAGAGACCCTTCTGTTGAAAAAAAGAAGAGTGAATTAAAGGAAATCCTGTTCAAAATAAATCACCTCGCAGGTACCTATTTCCACGATGTTTTACTAAACCGTGCTGAGGGGGGACCTGGGAGGGAGTATTTTTCGAGTCGTCATATAGCACAAGAGACAATCTCAACTTTTAGACTCGGATTTACTGCCAACAAATGGGATGGGTTGGTCAATTACCTGAAATCAAAAAATATTCCCTTAAAAAGAGGGGAAGAGGCTGGCCTTCTTGTTCCCAAGAAAGGTGGGGACTATTATGATCGTTTCAGGGGTAGGATAATGTTTCCTATCTTTGATCTCAATCACCAATTTATCGGCTTTGGGGGCAGAGTTCTAGATGATTCGCTGCCTAAGTATATTAATACACCTGAGACCCCACTATACCATAAAGGGTCCACCCTATATGGCCTTGATTCTGCGTTCAAGAACATCAGGGAAGCAGGCCTGGCAATACTCGTTGAAGGGTATATGGATGTATTGGCTCTGAGACAGCATGACATTTCAAATGTCGTTGCCACGTTAGGAACTGCGCTGACGAGTGATCAAACGAGGAGGTTAAAAGGATACACAAAAAATGTGGTAGTCCTATTTGACCCTGATGAAGCAGGGCGCGAAGCAGCCTTGAAAAGTTTTCCCCTGTTTTTGAATGAGGGAATTTCCGCAAAGGTTCTGGTTCTTCCTCAAGGCGAAGACCCAGACAGCTTTGTAACAGCACATGGCCCAGAAACCTTTCGAGAACTATTAAAGGAAGCAAAGCCTATTTTTGATTTCTACTTGGATCAGGCGTTAGCTAACATGGAGCCTGGTGTTGATGGGCAGGTTCAGATATTGCATGAGGTTTTGCCCGTATTTCTGAAGGTAGAAGACGGAGCCACCAGGTTTTTATACATTCATCAATTTTCGGAGAAGACAGGCATAGATGAAGCGCTTATCTGGAAAGAGCTACGGCAGTGGGCGAATAAGAGCTCAGAGAAGCGGAACAGGGATGAGCTAAAGAAGAGGTTGTCTCCGGCTCAAGATCCAAGGAAACATGGCTCAGACGAGCAATTTCTCAACCTTCTAATCCATTACCCTGAAACAGTCGACACTTTCAGGGATCAGGATTGGGAATTGATTGTTTTTGACCCTGAGGTTGCAAAGATTATCAGAGTGTTGACGGAAAAGTCTCACTCGGGAGAAGACTTGAATGGCGTTGAGCAAACTCTGGATAGCGCTGCAGCGAAAGAACAACTAAGACGTATCCTAATATCTAAACCCTTCTACACTGAGGAATCGGTTAGTCAGGCAGTTAGCGAGTTTTGCAGAAAGATAGCCAGCGTCAAGATTTCACAGTCCATGAAAAAAGCATCAGCGGAAGGTAATATTGAAATGGTCAATCGCCTGATCAGGGCAAAGCAAGATCTTGAATCTAAAATGTGATAGCAAAGGCAAAAAATCGGGCACAAAGGAGGCTGTACATGGCAAAAAATGGTGATGAGATTAACCTACGGAGGTTAATTACCATTGGCAAAGATAAGGGCTACATTACCTATCAGGAACTGAATGACGATCTATCTGATGACGTAATATCGTCAGAAGAAATTGATGATCTCTTGCAGATGTTTGAAGAGTTAAACATCAAGGTGGTATCTGAACCCACTGGGGGAAAGGTTGAAAAGGCCAAGAAACCCCAGCAAGTGGAGCAAGAGAGCAAAGAAGAAAAGAACTCACTGAGCGAACCCGACGACGAGTTTGCTACAAAGACATATGATCCAGTCAAGATGTATCTAAGGGAGATGGGGCTTATTTCATTGCTGAGCAGGGAAGGGGAAGTAGAGATCGCAAAGAGAATTGAAACGGGTGAAAATCTCGTACTCGACACCCTCATCAGATGCCGTATCGGTCTAGAATATATGACTGACCTGGGCAAGTATTTAGAGGCAGGCACACTTAAGGTAAGGGATATCGTCAATGACATAGAGGACGAATTTAACGTGCATCAGATTGGCCAGAGGAGGGATCTCTTGCTCAACCTCATTAACAGAATGCAAGCCCTGGATGAGGAAACGTTCTCCTTGCAGGAGAATTTGAAGGTTTACCGCGATCCAGCTCAAAGAAAAAAGATAGCCAGCGCTATTGAGAAAAATCAACAGAAAATCTTTCGGATCATGAGGTCATTTAAGCTGGAAAAAGAGCATATTCAAGGGATGGTCGAGAGATTTAAAGAGATCCTCGACAATTTGGAGGAATTGGAAGGAACGTTGACTGACTGCATGGTAAAGGCTGGAGGAAAACCCCTATCTTATTTGGAGGAATGTCTGGGTGAATTATTGACTAGTGAAGAAGGTGGTGAGAAGGTCAAGGCATTAAGTATGCCAAAAGAAGAACTTTTGCTTTTAATAGCCAAGATAAGAGAAACGAGGGATTATATTGATGAACTAGAGAAGAGAACAACGATGCCCCTAAAGGATTTGAAACGAATTGAGAGGGAAATCGATAAAAGCTTGAGGAGGTCACGGAGTGCTAAAGATGAGCTTATCAGAGCAAATCTCAGACTGGTGGTAAGCATTGCAAAGAAATATACCAACAGAGGTCTTCAGTTTCTTGATCTTATCCAGGAGGGGAATATTGGTTTAATGAAGGCTGTGGATAAGTTTGAATATCAAAGAGGATATAAATTCAGCACCTATGCTACCTGGTGGATCAGGCAGGCGATAACCAGAGCCATTGCTGACCAAGCAAGAACAATCAGGATACCAGTTCATATGATAGAGACGATAAACAAACTCATCAAGATCTCACGGAGCCTGGTTCAGGAGCGTGGTCGGGAGCCAAACCCGGAGGAAATCGCAGAGCGGATGGGATTCCCTTTAGAAAAGGTGCGCAAGGTTTTAAAGATCGCCAAGGAGCCTATTTCCTTGGAAACACCCATTGGTGAGGAAGAGGACAGTCATTTAGGGGATTTCATAGAGGATAAAAAAATAATGTCTCCAGTTGAAGCGGTCACCAAATTCGACTTGAGTGAGCAGACGAGAAGGGTGATGACGACACTCACCCCCAGAGAGGAAAAGGTCCTGAGAAAGAGATTTGGTGTCGGTGAAAAGGCGGATCATACCCTGGAAGAGGTGGGGAGAGAATTCAATGTTACCAGAGAGAGGATACGCCAGATAGAGGCCAAGGCCCTCAGAAAGTTGCGCCACCCAAGAAGGAGAAAGCTATTGGAAAGCTTCACTGAATTTGAATAGAACCCCAAATTGTCTTTATTTTCCTTGACATATAAATTTTGATTCAGTTACCATCAATGAGCAAAAAAGGGCCCATAGCTCAGTTGGAAGAGCCACCGGCTCATAACCGGTAGGTCCCTGGTTCGAGGCCAGGTGGGCCCATCAAAACTTTTGATAGTATCAGGTGAAGATGGCTGCTACCGAAATGGAAATCCTTTTGAGCGGTCATCAAAACGTTTTTTGCTAACCCCTCTGCATAGCGGGAGCTAATCCCGACGAGTCGGGACTGAAGCGAGCCTTAGATTTATCAAAAAAGGTTTTAGACCCACCGAAAAGGGCGCTAACAGCCCGAAGATGCTTGACTATTAACAGGTGCCTTTCAGCGGGTTTCAGTGAAAAGAGGGCGCACTTTGAAAGGGGACGCCCTCTCATTTTGTCTGAAATAGACGAGGTAAGGAGTTGAAATTGGATGAGAACTTCAAGCTAATCCTGAGGATACAATCCACCGATACTCGAGTTGACGAAATAACAAGGGAACAGGAGGGAGCTCCCAAAGAGATTCAAAGACTAAAAGATGATCTTGATCTTTTGGAGAAATCCATGGAGCAGGACTTATCGAACCTTGAAGATCTGAAAAAGGGAAATATGGGCCTCGAGAGGGACCTGGAAGAGATAGAGCTAAAACTCAAGAAGAGTAAGGCGAAGCTGAACGATGTCAAGTCAAATAAGGAATATCAGGCTGTTTTGAAAGAGATTGAAGAGCTCAACGAACTTACCTTCCAAAAAGAGGAAGTGGTGATAAAATGGATGGAAGAGATTGAGATCCAGGAAAAGGAATGCGCGGATAACGATAAAAGGTGGGAGCAATCTCGAAAAGAGTATGAGAGCGAGGAAAAAAAGTTCTTACAAAGGATGGAAGAGCTGGGTAAGGAGGTTCAATCTCTTCATGAGCAGAGGCTCAAATTGTCCCGAGAGGTTGATCAGGATTTGTTAGGTAGGTATACAGCATTAAGGGCTCATCTAAGGAGCCAGGTCATAGTCCCTGTGACAGATGCGGTTTGTGGGGGATGTCATCTCGGCATACCTCCCCAGCAGTATAACGATCTAATTAGAGGAGATTCGCTGCAAAGTTGCCCTAATTGCAACAGGATTATATATTTTGAAAAAAATGAGAACCCTTAGGCGCTGCGGCTCATAGGGAGCATGGTGTGGATGTTGGAGCAGGACAAATGGTCGCTGTTCTATGTTTTACATAGAAGGGAGGAAAGTCCGGGCTCTATAGGGCAAGGTGCTCCGTAACACGGAGTCCCGGTGACGGGAAGGAAAGTGCCACAGAAAATATACCGCCCTATTAGATGGCAAGTCCGTCTAATTGGGTAAGGGTGAAAAGGCGAGGTAAGAGCTCACCGCTCCGGTGGTGACACCGGAGGCTTGGTAAACCCCACCTGGAGCAAGACCAAATAGAGGGACGTTTGAGGGCTGCCCGTCCGAGTCCCAGGGTAGGTTGCTTGACCCTAATAGCAATATTGGGGCTAGATGAATGACCATTGTCCCGTAGAGGGTGACTGACACGGGAAACAGAACCCGGCTTATGGACTGCTCTAACATCTCTATCTTTTTGGAGAAAATATGTTTATTGTAGCTAATTTTCTGCTAGCCATAGCAAAGATACTGGACATAGCCTTGACGCTGTATATGTTTATTATTATTGCCAGGGCTGTAATCTCCTGGGTGAACCCTGATCCCTATAATAGCATTGTTCGGTTTTTATATGCTACCACTGAGCCTGTCCTTTACCGCATTAGGAGGATATTGCCGCTGAGTTTTGGTGGCTTCGACTTTTCTCCTATCATCCTTATCCTGGCAATTTACTTCTTTCAACAATTTGTGGTTCACAGTTTAGTTCAGATTGCAGTTCAGCTTGGCGCACATTAAGGATGAATAAGCGGCGACCTCCCGCAAAAGATATTACTCTGAAAGTCAAAGTGACTCCCCGTTCATCTATAAGTAAGATTGTTGGTTTGGAGGGCGATACCCTGAGGGTAAGGGTTGCATCACCACCTGTGGATGGTTCAGCAAATCAGGATATGATAAAACTACTGTCGAGGGGTCTTGGAGTTCGTAAGGACAGGATAGAGATTCTCTCCGGTCAAAGATCAAGACTAAAGACACTACGGATCCATGGCATGACAAAGGATGAGCTTTTTCTCGTTTTGAACAAGTAGGCAGAGTTTTCACGGGCTGTTGCCCAAACGGAAATCCCTTTGAGCGGGCATTGAAACGTTTCTTGCCAATCTCATAGCCCCCTGTTCCCCATTCGAAAAGAGCACCCAATCGTCTAGACTTGCCTTAAAATGACAGTAAACATTTAGTTTTTTTAAGTTTTTTGTTGCCAAAACGGACATTTTGCCTTTAAATAAAGAAATAGATGTAGTTACATATCAAAACCCCACTATGGTATGAATCTATGGTGAAGGAGAGCGGATTTTTTGCATGAATAGTCTAGCTGGCAAAAAGATAGTCCTTGGTGTGACAGGGAGCATAGCTGCTTATAAATCTGTTGAGCTGCTGCGCCATTTAACAAAAGCGGGCGCGGCGGTAAAGGTTGTAATGACTGCAAATGCAACGTGGTTTGTAGGGCCTCTCACCTTTGAAACATTCTCTGGCGAAAGTGTGATACAGGATATGTTTTCACAGCCTGGGACCTCACTTGATCATGTAACATTAGGGAGGCAGAGTGATCTGATAATCATTGCACCAGCTACGGCCAATCTTCTCGCAAAGATTGCGCATGGCCTCGCCGATGATTTCCTTTCTACCCTTATTCTTGCAGCTGTTCCTCAAACTCTCATCTGTCCTGCCATGGACAAAGAAATGTTTACAAATAGTATCGTCCAGGCCAATATTCTGAGCTTGAAAGAGCGGGGTTTCATACTTATGGAACCAGAAGAGGGTGTTTTGGCCAGCGGCGCAATTGGGGTAGGGCGATTTCCTGATCCATTACTGATTATGGAAAAGGCACGGTACTTACTGAGCGATCACGATTTACAGGGATTGAAGCTTCTAATTACAGCAGGTCCGACTATTGAATACCTTGATCCGGTGCGGATAGTAACCAACAGGTCGACCGGCAAGATGGGCTATGCATTGGCAAAAGCCGCATGGACGAGGGGTGCAGATGTTACCCTGGTGACCGGGCCAACTCACCTTGATCCACCGCTAGGGATAAAAGTGCTTAAGGTTCAGACAGCTGAACAAATGAGAGAGGCGGTCTTGAATGATTATCATGACCAGGATATCGTTATCAAGGCGGCTGCAGTAAGTGACTATAGACCCGTAACAAAGGCCCGGCAGAAGGAAAAAAAGAAAGGAAGTCCCGTAGCAGTAGATATGGCACCTACGCCAGATATCCTGGCTGAATTGGGTAGAAACAAAGGTGATGCTATGCTGGTAGGTTTTGCCGCTGAAACAACGAATCATATGGCCAATGCACTGGACAAGATCAAACGGAAGAATCTAGACTTGATTGTCCTGAACGATGTCTCTCAGGAAGATAGGGGATTTGCTGCTGATTCAAACGAGGTCAGAATGATTGATAGAGAAGGAAAGGAGGAGGTAGTTCCCTTAATGTCAAAGGAGGATGTAGCAGATAGAATACTTGATAGGATCAAGGGTCTAAGGACAGAGTGAATATGAGAGAAGAGTTGATGGATATACTCGGACAGATAAAGAGACAGTTGACAAGCAGTCAGGAGATTGGCCTGGATTCGCCTTTTCTCTCTACCGAGAGTTTACACTACCTCACGGGGGGACCTCAATTCGACGCAGTGCCATTAAGAGAAAATTCATACTGCGAGAGCCTTGAGGAATTGGAACATTTTATTAGTACGTGTGATCGATGCAAGCTCAGTAAAGCAAGAAAAACTATGGTCTTTGGTGAAGGATCACCTCATGCCAGACTTGTTTTTGTCGGCGAGGCTCCCGGGGTTGAGGAGGATATAGCTGGAAAACCTTTTGTAGGTGCGGCAGGGAAACTTTTGACTGATGTTATAGGGGCTATGGGCTTAATAAGAGATGAGGTTTATATCTGTAATGTAATTAAATGTCACCCTCCCCACAATCGGGATCCAGAGCCAGATGAGATAGAGATGTGCTTTCCATTTCTGCAGAACCAGATTTCCCTCATAAAACCGGAGGTCATCTGTACCATTGGCAGGATACCGGCCCAGAGCCTGATACATAGAGATTTTAAGATAACTCGTGGCAGGGGCCAGTGGCACTCCTTCATGGATATCCCTGTAATGCCAACCTATCACCCGGCATACCTATTGAGATATCCCCAAGCCAAAAGGCACGTTTGGGATGATGTGCAAAAGATAATGAAAAAGCTAGGGTTAGAAGATCCGAGGAGGTTAAGAAATTAGAACAAAAAATAAGAAAGCCCTTTTTCTCATTTTCCTGGTTCCCTTAATTATTGGCCTCTTTCACCATGCTGTTCAGGGTAAACAAAACACAGCCATGGTGATTGAGCTTGAGGGTCCTATTAGCCCTGGTACCGATCAGTTCGTGACACGGAGCATCAAGCAAGCCGAAACAGATCGCTACCCCTTGGTCATCATTAGGCTGGATACCCCTGGTGGTCTTGATACGTCCATGAGGAGTATTGTCAAGGCTATCCTGAACTCCTCTGTGCCTGTTGTCGTTTATGTGGCACCGAGGGGTGCGAGAGCAGCCTCAGCCGGGGTAATGATTACCGTAGCGGCCCACGTTGCTGCCATGGCCCCTCAGACAAATATAGGTGCCGCTCATCCTGTTAGTGCTGATGGCAAAGAGATTAACAAGACTATGTCTGAAAAGGTTGTCAATGATATGGTTGCCTATGCCAGGAGCATTGCAAAGGACAGAAAGAGAAACCAGGATTGGGTTGAGAAGGCTATCAGGGAAAGTGTGAGCATTACCGCTGATGTGGCAGTCAAAGAGAAGGTTGTTGATTTGGTGGCGAAAGATCTAGATGACCTGCTCAGCCTTTTAGACGGTAAGGAAATTGTGCTGGATAAAGGCAAAGTAACCCTCCACACCAAGGCAATGAAATTAGCCTACGTTGCTCCAGGATGGAGGGATAGGGTATTAAAGACCATTAGCAATCCGAACATAGCCTATATCCTCATGATGATTGGTTTGGCAGGCCTGTATTTCGAGCTATCCCATCCTGGTGCCATCCTGCCAGGAGTCGTAGGTGCCATTTCACTTATATTGGCCTTCTTTGCGTTTCAGACACTACCAGTAAACTATGCCGGCCTGCTCCTCATTGGCCTTGCCATTATATTGTTTATTGCAGAAATAAAGGTCACCAGTTATGGCCTTTTATCCTTAGCGGGTCTCATTTCCCTTGCTCTTGGCTCAATAATGCTTTTTGAGAATGTTGGGGTATCCCTAAAACTCATGATGCCTACCATTGTTCTGGTAGGTGGTTTTTTTATTGCAGTTGCATTTCTGGCATTCAGGGCCTACAGGAGATCACCGAAAGGAGGGAGGGAAGGATTGATTGGTGAAACTGGTATTGCTGAGAAAGCAATTGATCCGAAAGGACTCATCTTCGCCCACGGGGAATATTGGAAGGCTATTAGCAAAGAGGTTGTTGAGGAAGGAGAGAAGGTGCGGATCATCGGTTCCAAGGGCCTTGAACTGATAGTCGAAAAGGAGAAAGAAACGGAAACCCACGAAAGGGTGAAATAAAAATTAAAGGAGGTTATTATGTCTATGTTTGGTATACTAGCGATAGTCTTGCTGTTACTCTTTCTGAGCGCAGCAATCAAGGTGCTAAGAGAGTACGAGAGAGGCGTTGTTTTTCGGTTAGGAAGGGTAATAAACACCAAAGGGCCTGGCCTTATTATCATTATCCCGATTGTTGATAAATTGATTCGGGTTAGTCTTCGCCTTGTGGCCATGGATGTTCCTCCCCAGGATGTAATCACAAGGGATAACGTTTCTGTTAAGGTGAATGCCGTTATCTATTTCAGGGTTATGGATCCAAATAATGCGATTATTGAGGTAGAAAATTACCTGTTTGCTACCTCTCAACTTGCCCAGACAACCCTGAGAAGTGTGTGTGGACAGTCGGAGCTGGATGAGCTTTTGGCAGAGAGAGAGAAGATAAATACCACGTTGCAGGAGATACTGGATAAACATACTGATCCCTGGGGGATCAAGGTCTCTAATGTGGAGGTAAAACACATCGATCTTCCTACCGAGATGCAGCGGGCTATGGCCAAGCAGGCAGAGGCTGAAAGGGAGAGAAGGGCAAAGGTCATCAACGCCGAAGGTGAGCATCAGGCCGCTGCTAAGTTAAAGCTAGCAGCTGAGATGATTCAAGACTTTCCCTACGCCCTTCAGTTGCGCTATCTTCAAACCCTGAGAGAGGTTTCGGCTGAGAATAATTCAACGACCCTTTTTCCAATACCAATTGATCTGTTCAAACCGTTCTTCAGAAAAGACTAATATGAGGTGAAAAGCATGAGTGCAGAGGAAAAACAGGAAAAAGACTTAGACCGGATGACTGTTAAGGAACTAAAGGTGGTAGCCGCTGAGACCACAGACCTCGTCGGTATTCATGCAATGAAGAAGGCCGAGTTATTAGCGGCAATTAAAGAGGCTCAGGGAATAAAAGAGGAAAAAGCCCCGAAAGAAAAGATTGTCAAGGGAGCTATTACGGTCAAACAGTTAAAGACAAAGATCATAGAGCTCAAGAGCAAGAGAGAGGAAGCACGAACAGCAAAGGATAAGCGCATGGTTGAAATATATCGGAGGAAGATAAACAGACTAAAGAAAGGAACGAGAAAGATATCCCAGGCCTAGACCTTCGAAAACTTCCCCTCCCTGAGAAGTCTCCTTTTTTTCAGGCATAAAACCTGTTTACCATCATGGTCAATCAAAACCTTACCGATGCCCCGGCCCAGGTAACAGCAGTGATCCCCGCTGCAGGCTCGGGAATTAGGATGGGCTCGCGAAAATCAAAGCAATTCCTCGATCTCAGCGGAAAACCGCTTTTGGCAGTCACACTAGGGCATTTTCAGGAATGTCATCTGGTTGACAGGATTATTCTTGTGGTTTCTCCGCAAGACGTGGATTATTGCCTCCAGCAGATAGTAGATACCTATAGCCTGAGCAAGGTCGTTAGGGTTATTAGTGGCGGAAAAAGGCGGCAGGATTCGGTGAGGAATGGCCTTGAGGCCGTTGCTCATACCTGCAGGTGGGTACTTATCCATGATGGTGTCAGGCCTTTCGTCACCGAAGATCTCATCCAAAAAGTCATTTCAGCTGCTCAGAGTTTCAGGGCAGTGACCACCGGCCTTCCCATTACTGAAAGCGTCAAAGAAATTGATAGCCAGGGCCGGATCCTCAGATCAATTGATCGAAGTGATTTATGGCTTATTCAGACACCCCAGATCTTCAGACGGGAGGATATTCATCTAGCCCATCAAGAGGCGCTGAAACAGGGCTGGGAAGAGGCAACAGATGATGCTTTCCTGGTTGAGAAGATGGGCATACCGGTAAAGATAATCAAAGGGGAGGAGGGCAACATAAAAGTAACAACACATCACGACCTCCAAATAGCGCGATTTTTAATGTCCAATAAGAGTGCCTAAAGGCATAAGTGCCCCTCCTTTCCCCCAATTCTACCAAACTTTAGCTCACTTTAAACAGGCTGTTGGCCAAACCGTAATCCCTTTGAGCGGTCATTAATACGCTTTTTTGCCAAAAAACCCTTGGCGAAGCGGAAGATAAGCGATGTCAACCGTTTGAGCCCGAAGGGTGGGTTTTGACTTCGCCTGGAGGGAGCCTTAGATTTGTCAAAAACGTTTTAGCCCAAGCGAAAAGGGATTTCGGCAACAGCCTGTAAACTCTAGACACTTACATAATGAGTATGGTTATCAGAATTGGTACACGGGCCAGCCAGTTGGCTCTTGCTCAAACTCAGTGGGTAATCGATCGGATCTCAGCCCACTATCCTAATATCACAGTTGATTTGGTTAGGATTAAGACAAAAGGCGACAAGATAATCGATAGGCCATTGAGCGATATCGGGGGGAAAGGTTTATTTATAAAAGAGATAGAAGAAGCCCTTCAAAGAAAAGAGATAGATGTAGCTGTCCATAGCCTTAAGGATGTTCCTGCTGAACTACCAGACGATTTGTATATCGGCGTTATTCCTGAGAGGGAAAACCCCTATGATGTCCTGATCTCTCGGGATAATATAGCCCTCAAAGACCTACCAGAAGGCTCCTTCATTGGCACCAGTAGCCTGAGGCGCGCTGCTCAACTTCTCCATTGCCGCGCAGATCTAAACATAACTCCCTTACGGGGAAATCTGGACACCAGGCTCAGAAAATTAGATACCGCTAATATTCAAGCAATTATTGTTGCCGCAGCTGGCTTAAAGAGAATGGGTCTCGGAGACAAGATAACTCAATACTTTTCTGCTGACATCATGTTGCCTGCAATTGGGCAAGGTGCCTTAGGCCTTGAGTTGCGGCGCGATGATGAGAAAACGAGGGATATGTTAGCGTTTTTGGATCATTATCCAACAAGGGCGGCAGTAAAAGCTGAGCGTTCTTTCCTAGTGGAGCTAGGAGGTGGCTGTGAGCTACCGGTGGCAGCTCTAGCACAATTCGATGATGAATCTATCCATTTGGATGCCCTGGTGGCAAATCTGGATGGCAGTAGGATATTTCGGGATGCCATTGTGGGGACGGCGGACAAGGAAGGTGAACTCGGAACAAACTTGGCCAGGAGGCTAGTTGACGCAGGCGCCCAGCAGATTCTTGATGAAATCTATGGGTCGTTATAAAAGGATTTCGAG
>CP070673.1:2376211-2406302 GCA_020351915.1 Deltaproteobacteria bacterium | reverse complement strand
GAGGCCGGCGAGGATTTCATTAGAGAGAATCTTGCCGGTGTCAAGTCGATGTACATCCCCCCTGAGGAGAAAGAGAAGATTTTAGGGGAAAATGCCAAGAGGCTTTTGAAGATCCGTTGAGCCACGGTAAGGCTTGGTAAACAAACAACAAGGCTTGGGGAGACCTTAAGCTTGTACCCTTAACAAAAGGAGGAAACGAGATGAGAAGAAAAAGTTATGTTGTGGCATTGCTGGTTGCCGGTGCTGTGTGTGTGACGCTGGCATTTTCGGGACCAGCGTTCGCTTACAGCAAGAATGATCCCATGATCCTGAAGTGTGGGATTGCCAATCCTCCAGGCGACATGAAGGCTAAAGCTATCAAACGCCTGGGAGATATGGTTGGAGAGAGAACCAATGGAAGGATCGAATTCAAGTACTTCTATGGTACATCCCTTATCACGAAACCTCAATATGTCGATGCTGTTGCCAGGGGAATTGCCGATATCTCCACGGGGCCGATATCCTTTGTTACGGGCAAGATTCCAGAGCTGAGCATCTTCGAGATTTATGGAGCGTATGAGATCAGCAGGTTTTTGGAGATGCAGGAGGCGGTCGAGCCACTCCTGACCAAGCTCTTTGAAAGAAAGCGGATTCACCATGTTGTAATCCAGTTACCCGGCAGCACTATTTTCCCTCACAAAACCAAATTCCTGAAGCGGCCAGAGGACTGGAAGGGGGAAAAGATGCGACTCGCCGGTCGCTGGCAATCGACATTAGCAAAAATGTGGGGAGCGAGCCCCGTATTCATGCCGCCAAGCGAACTGTATCTCGCCCTTCAGAGAGGCGTGATCGATGGGTATATGTTGATTTACGATATCGTTTATGGTCTGAAGCTCTATGAGGTAGGTCCATATATTATGGATTCGGGTTTCAGTAACAATATCGAAAACGTGACGATGAACCTTAAGAAGTGGAATGCCATGACCAAGGCCGATCAGGAGATATTTACTGCAGCCGTGCAGGAAATAAAGCCATGGATCTTCCATGAAACCCTGAAGTACTATGAAAAAATAAAGAAGGACATGGTTTCCAAGGGGGCGAAGATCTATCAGCTGACTCCCGAAGAGAAGAGCCGCTATTTGAAGGATGCATATTCGTTATATCCTGAGGTGAGGAAAATATCGGGTGAGATCGGCAATCAATTCATGGAGATTTTAAAGGATTTTAGAGAAAAATAGGAAGGGATCTCTGGGGGGGCTTTCATGAGCTCCCCCAGAGAAGAAATCGGTCGGAAGTGAGAGATGGGGATAGAGAGAGGCATTCTTCGCTCTTCAGGTCTGGGGAAGTTTGAGGCTTAGAGTGGACGTGATTTCGGGTGCTGTTCCTATGCGCACAATTACCTAAGCGTACCTCAAGGTCAGTGAATGAGGATATGATGTCTACCCCGTGGTAAGGTTTCAAAAGAGGAAGTATAGATGAAAAGAATTGATTTTGAGGCCCATTTCATAACGGATGAATGGGTGAGCATGATGTTTGAACGCAAGGGATATCCGCGATACGTGAGGGATAAAGAGACAAATCGCTGCCGGGTGTTATGGGGTCCTGATGGTGATGAACCCATAGGAGATATCCTTCTCAATAAGCTGCTCGATCTTGGAGAAGGGCGGTTAAAAGACATGGATGCGTTTGGGATTGATGTGCAGGTGCTTACCCTGACGACACCAGGCGTTGAACTGTTCGATGCTGACACTGCCACGGAGCTTGCCAGGAAAATCAACGATGCGCTCTCAGAGGTAATCAAGAGACATCCAGACAAGTTTATCGGCTATGCTGCACTTGCACCCCAAAACCCGGAAGCGGCTGCTGATGAGCTTGAGCGATGCGTGACGGAGCTGGGTTTCAAGGGTTGGAAGACCGGTTCAAACTACGGTGATTCCTATCTCGACGAAAAAAAGTATTGGCCTATCCTCGAGCGTGCAGAAAGGCTTGGTGTGCCAGTCTATCTTCATCCAACGTTTCCGGCAATCCCCCAATTGAGAACCTCCTATGGGTTTGCGCTGGCCGGGGCTCCCTTTGGCTTCGGTGTCGAAACAGCCATGAGTATGATGCGGCTGATTCTGAGCGGTGTCTTCGATGAGTATCCTAGCCTAAAGATCATATTGGGGCATCTCGGGGAAGGCTTGCCCTTTTTATTGAAGCGAATAGACTATCCATATGTAAAGCCATGGTTTCTGGCCGACGCAAGGCCACCTCTTGAGAGAAAGCCGAGTGAGTGTCTCAAAACCAACGTATTTGTAACCACCAGTGGTAACTACTTTGACCCGGCCTTCATGTGTACCTATCAGGCTCTGGGCATCGACAGAATCCTGCTCGGCACAGACTATCCCTATGAGGACGCGGAGGAATGCATGGAATTTCTGAAAGGATTGCCCATATCTCAGGAGGATAAAGACAAAGTCTATTCTCTGAACGCTGGCCAAGTTGGTATCGGCGTTTAGGTTTTTTGCAACAGTCACGAAACAATGAGCGAAGGATCTGTACGGTCGAGGGGGGTCGCGATAGGCCCCTTCTCCCCGATTATCAGAAATCCAGAAGGCAGGGCTGAGAATGAGAACGAGCAACGTTTCATCCGTGTACGATAAGATCAAGAAGCTAAATGCCGTATGTGCCACGTTATCAGGTCTCGTTCTCCTATTCGTAACCTTTTCTATCTTCGTGGACGTAATCCTCAGGTATTTTTTCAACAGACCGAGCATCTGGGTTACGGAGATAACAACATATCTTTTTCTCTACATTATTTTCCTGGGAACCGCCTATGCCTTACAAGAAGGGATGCACATTCGAGTTACCTTCCTACTGGATCGATTCAATGAAAAGGTAATCAGGATCATTAACCTTATCACCGCTCTATTTGCCATGATCTTCAGCTTCGTGCTCCTCTGGGAGACCTCGGAAATGACCTGGTATGCCTTCAAGGAGAAGTGGACATCACCCACCATGCTGAATGCGCCCTATGCATACATTTACGTTGCTATGGTTTTTGGATCGTTTCTCTTATTCGTGACATTCCTTTGCGACACTGCCCTGAAGTTTAGAGCTGTAACCCCGGAGAAAGAGACAGAGAAGGGATAAGTCAGCTATGAGCATCGGCCTCATCTCAATTGTATTGATCGTTCTGTTGGTAATCCTATTGGGTCTTGGAACACCCATATCATTTTGCTTGGGATTTCTGGGTGTTGCCGGCATAGTAGCCCTGTTGGATTTTGGCATCCTCTATCAGATCGCCGAGGTTGCGGCAACCACCGGCACAAATCTTTTTATGATAACGTTGCCGCTGTTTATCCTCATGGCTGAGGTAGTGTCGTTCTCAGGTGTCGGTGATGATATTTATACGGCAGCCCATGACTGGCTCAGTTGGTTGCCCGGGGGATTGGCCATTAGTAGCATTGCCACGTGCACCGGTTTTGCTGCAATTAGCGGCTCAAGCCCAGCAACGGCAGCTACGGTAGGTCTGGTGTCTATTCCGGAGATGATAAAGCGGGGCTATAATAGAAAATTGGCGGTAGGGTCAATTGCCGTAGGCGGCACCCTGGGTATTCTGATACCCCCAAGCATTACCATGATTATCTATGGGGTGATTACCGAGGTATCCATCGGAAAACTCTTCATTGCTGGGGTCATTCCCGGCATCATCCTGGCGTTAATCCTAAGCCTTGCCGTTGCGATTGCCGTGAAAATACGGCCCGAGTTGGCACCCAGGACAACAGGCGTAAGTTGGAATCAAAGATTTTCCTCTCTCAAACGGGTATGGGCCTTTGTCATTCTGGCCATAAGCATCATAGGTACCATCTATGCCGGTATTGCAACGCCAACCGAATCGGCCGCCATTGGTGCAACCCTTGCTATTGTGATTGCCCTGTTGTATCGACGACTCACCATAAAGGCCATACACGGTGCCTTGCTGCAAACCGTTGCGGTGACTGCCATGATCATGTTCCTGGTCATTGGCGGCAATGTCCTGGCTTTTTTACTTTCCACTCTGACCATACCGCAATACGTTACAGAGGCAATTGCCTCATGGGACGTGTCAAAATGGGCCGTCATGATCATGGTCAACCTTATCCTCCTCGGGATGGGCTGCCTGCTCGATCCTATGGCCATTATGGTCATCTCACTTCCGATCATTTTCCCGATTGTAACCCAACTCGGGTTTGATCCGGTATGGTTTGGAATCGTGGTCACTATCAATGTGGAAATGGGGATGATTACCCCTCCTGTTGGCCTGAATTTGTTCATACTTAAGGGATCTGTCAAGGGCATTACCATGAAGGATATTGTTGGCGGGTCCCTGCCTTTTCTTTTCTTGCTTATGCTTGGCCTGGCATTGATAATGCTTTTTCCTTCTCTGGCGACGTGGCTGCCTGGCAGGATGGGGTTCTAGGATGTGAAAGGTTTTCTTATATTGATAACCTGATGATGAAGAATATTTCAGACGACCAAAAAATGGGATGGATAGGTTTGGGGAAGATGGGGATACCCATGTCCAAAAACCTCCTAAAAGCAGATTATGTCTTAATAGTAAACGACCTGATCGAGGAGAGAATGAAACAGCTGGCTGACCAGGGCGCGCAGGTTGCAGATAGACCCAAGGCCCTGGCTGGTGATTTTGACGTGATTATCTCCATGATTTCAGATGATCCCGCCCTTGAGGCGGTCGCTAGCGGTCCTGACGGGGCCTTTGAGACGGCAAAGGCAGGGACCATCTTTATTGATATGAGCACCGTATCTCCAGCGGTATCGGCCCGCGTCTCCGGAGTGGCTGAAATAAGGGGTATCACCTATCTGCGGGCGCTGGTATCAGGGAGCACCATATTTGACTCGCTTATCCTCTGCCGCTTCTACCGAGACCTTTACCAGTGGGAAGAGCTGGCCACCATGATCAAGGGCACCACCGGCATCGACATGCGAAAGGAGAGCCTGAGATCCATCGCAGCCACCATTACCAATGACACGAGGCGTTTCAACCTCAGGGAGGGTCTTACTTTGGAGAAAAACAGACTTCCCAAACGCTTCTACAGCGAGGTGCTGCCCGAGACCGGGAAGGTCATCACCGGGGAGCAGATGCAGCAGCTCCTTACAGATTATTATCAAGTGCGCGGCTGGGACGAGAAGGGTAGGCCTCCCGACGAAGCCGGGTAAGCCTGATCAGCGGGTGGGGATGGAATTTGTTTCACAGGTCCAGATGAGCGGCTCAACGCCCCGCAGATGCTTGAACGGCCGACCCTCTCGAACGCAGGAAGCGGCAAGGGATGCGTTGACAACGTGGCATCCTGCCAGGGCGTTGATACCCCAGTCGAACAGACAGGGCACGAACGGGGTGCTGGGCCCAAGCATGATGGTGAAGGCCTCCCTGTGGATGAGGCCGAGGATGTTCGCGCAGGTGCCGTTGAGTAGGGTGGTCGCTGTCAGGGCGACGAGGTCGGCCAGCGGGAGTAATTCAGCTGCGGCCTCTGCCGGGAGGTCACCTGGCCGGGGGTGGATTTCGAGCACCCACAAATTTCGGAATTCCCCTCCCATTTTCTCCACAAAGGAAAAATGGCCGATGACCGCTACGTTTTTTCCCTCGCCTTGTTTCCGGATGAGGTCCTGCGCCTTGAGTGGGACCATGCGCTCCGGAACAGGCAGCAGGGAGTTGATCGCGGCCATAGCATAAGAGACGGCGTCCGGAAAGTTCGGTGGCGGAGCAACCAAAAATGAGGAAAGTTCCCGTGCCGATTCGGGAACGGGAGGAGCTTCCTCCCGGACGTGTTGGCCGTGGCGCTCCATTCTGGTGCAGAGGCCCGTGCGGGCGCTGGTGATCGCCAGCATGTGGTTGCCCCGGACGATGTCTCTCACGGGCGCGTCGGGCAACCGCGCTACGGCCAAGACAATCTCTTCGAGAAGCCGTTTTTGATTGCCTGTCATGGAAATGCAAGATGTTTCGGTCATGCTTTTAACCCGTGTTTTAGTTTGGAGAAGATTCCGGAAAACTGATAAGAGCTTACTTTCCGATGAACGGAGAATAGGAAAAAGACGGTTACGTGTCAAGCATACAATGTATTTTTCCCTTCCCAATCTGGGGACAAAAACGTTGATTTCATATGACAGATATGCTACCTAGCTAACAATTCAGGCGAGGCTGCAGCTTGAATTGGAAAGGTAACACCTATCCACAACCTTTGAGTTGTTGAGAGGAGGAAAAGACATGGGGAAGATAGAAAAGTTGACCAGTGGTACAACGGGTGGACCGGTCTTTGTTTATGTACAGGATGGTCGGATAATACGCATAACACCAATGGAACTTGACGATAGCGATGCTGCCTCCTGGGTCATCGAGGCGAGGGCAAGGAAGTTTTCTCCTGCGCGGAAGACGACCCTCGCTCCGTTTTCGCTTGCCTGGCGTTCCATGGTTTATTCACCGAAGAGATTGTTATATCCCCTCAAACGGGTCGATTTCGATCCAAGCGGCAATCGCAACTGCACCAAGAGAGGAGAATCAGGATACGAACGGATCAGTTGGGATGAGGCGGCGGATATTGTCACCAGCGAGATCAAAAGAATCAAACGGGAGTATGGCCCGGCCGCTATTATGAGCACTCCTGGGTCTCACCATCTGTGGGGGAATATCGGCTACCGTCACAGCACTTACTTCAGGTTTATGAACCTTGTCGGCTATACCTACACCGACCATAATCCGGATAGCTGGGAGGGATGGCATTGGGGGGCCATGCACAATTGGGGGTTTAGTGCCCGGCTTGGCATTCCCGAGCAGTACGATCTTCTGGAGGATGCACTAAAGAATACGGAAATGATCGTATTCTGGTCGAGCGACCCGGAGGCCACTAACGGGATCTACGCTGCATTCGAGAGTACCTGTCGTCGATTCTGGCTGAAGGAATTAGGGGTCAAAATGGTATTCATTGACCCCTTCTATAATCACACGGCCGGCCTGTTTGCCGATAAATGGTTTGCCCCCAGACCCGACACAGGCAATGCCATGGCCTGCGCCATTGCCTTTGTCTGGATCACCGAGGACCTCTATGACAAGCAATACATTGAGACCCGAACGGTTGGGTTTGACAAATGGAAGGACTACATCTTGGGCAAGGAAGATAGGGTACCAAAGACACCTGAGTGGGCGGAGCAGGAAAGCACCATTCCTGCCAGAGAGATCAGGGCCCTGGCCAGGGAATGGGGCTCCAAGAAGACCATGCTGGCCGCCGGCGGCCTCGGCGGTTGGGGAGGCGCTTGCAGGTCGGCTACAGGAGCAGAGTGGGCCCGCCTGATGGTCAGCCTGGCGGCCATGCAAGGCCTGGGCAAACCAGGCAGCAACATCTGGTCAACAACGCAGGGAGCGCCGTGCAATACGGATTTTGTTTTTCCCGGTTACGCCGAGGGTGGAATCTCCGGCGATGTGGACAATTCGGCAGCCGGTTTTCGTTGGGTCTACCGCATGCATAAACAGCCCACCCGCTCCAGCATAAACGCCCCCATGGGCCAGCACATCCCCAGACTAAAGATCCCGGAATGTATCCTGGACGGGAAGTTTGAGTGGAGAGGAAAGGGCTTCTGCGGACCGTCCATTGAGGCCCAGTTCCACAAGTACAAGTATCCGGCGGATGGCTATCCGGAGATTCAGATGTACTACAAGTACGGTGGTTCTTTTATTGGCACCATGAATGAGACCAACAGGTATGTGAAGGCATATAGGACGGAAAGGCTTCCTTTTGTGGTGAACCAGTCCATCTGGTTCGAAGGGGAGGCCAAGTTTGCAGACATCATACTGCCGGCCTGCACCAATTTCGAGCGCTGGGACATCAGCGAGTTTGCCAATTGCTCAGGGTATATCGCAGATTCTTACATCCAGGTGAATCATCGTATGATTAGTCTCCAGAAGAAATGTATTGAGCCCCTGGGAGAGTCGAAATCAGACTATGAGATCTTCACCTTGCTGTCCAAGAAGCTGGGGCTTTACGAGGTCTACACCGAGGGCGGCCTCACTGAACTTGACTGGGTCAGGAGGATGTTCGACGCCAGTGATCTTCCTGAGTATATTTCATGGGATGACTTCTTCAACAAGGGCTACTTTGTCGTTCCCATCCAGGAAGATTATAAATCCACGCCGGCCTTGAGATGGTTCGCTGAGGATAGAAAAAAGGACACGCCGGACTGGGGGCCGCCTCCCGAGTCCCAGGAAGAGTTTGGTAAGGGGCTTCAGACGACTTCTGGCCTGATAGAGTTCGAGTCTTCCAGTCTCAAGAAATTTGACCCGTCGGATGAAGAAAGACCGCTCATACCAAAATACATTCACTCCTGGGAAGGCCATCATACCACAAAACTTTATAACAAGTACCCGTTGCAGTTAATATCCCCGCATCCCAGATTTAGCTTTCACACCATGGGAGATGCCAAGGAGAGCTGGATGAACGAGGTCAAGGACCATCGAGTCCTGAAAGAGGACGGTTACTACTACTGGATCATAAGGATCAACTCCAAGGACGCTGAAAAACGAGGAATCAGAGACAATGATCTGGTCAAGGCGTTCAACGACCGGGGAGAGGTCATCCTAGCGGCCCAGGTCACCGAACGCGTTCCTCCTGGCACGGTCCACTCATATGAGTCTTGCGCGGATTATGATCCTGTGGGCAAACCGGGGGAATCAGCGGATCGTATCGGATGCATCAATATCCTGACTCCGGGTCGCTACATCTCCAAAAATGCCTGCGGCCAGGCCCCGAATTCGTGCCTTGTTGAAATAGAAAAATACTAAAGGGGGTGGATAAAATGAAGAAATGGAACCTCATCATCGATGTGGCAACATGCCATGATTGCAATGACTGTTTCTTGGCCTGCAAGGACGAGTACTTTGAGAACGATTTTCCGCCATATTCAGTGGCTCAACCCAGGCACGGCCACAGATGGATAGATATCATGCGCAAGGAGAGGGGCCAGTATCCCAAGGTGGATGTCTCCTACCTACCTGTCCTGTGCATGCACTGCGATGATGCCCCGTGCGTCAAGAAATCAAAAGATGGGGCGGCCTACAAGAAAGACGATGGCATAGTGCTGATCGACCCTGAGAAGGCCAAAGGCCAGAAGGGTATCGTCGATGCCTGTCCTTATGGTGCCATCTGGTGGAACGAGGAGAAGAATGTCCCGCAAAAGTGCACCTTTTGCGTCCATCTGCTGGAGGAGGGGTGGAAAGAGCCCCGGTGTGTTCAGGCCTGTCCGACTGGGGCCTTGCGCGTAATCCATGCTGAGGACTCTGAGATGCAGAAGATCATCAAATCTGAGAACTTGGAAGTCTACCAGCCCCAATATAAGACAAGCCCGCGGGTATATTACAAGAATCTGTACCAATACACCAAGTGCTTCATTGCAGGCGGCGTGGCCTTGAGGGATACCGATGAGTGTGCCGAGGGCGCCAAGGTAACTTTGATCGGGGTCTCAAACAAGACAATCGATGAAGTCACAACCAATAACTACGGGGACTTTAAGATCGATAATCTGGAAGAAAATAGTGGCAGGTATAGCCTGGAGATAGCGTATCCCGGTTATACGAAGCAGACGCTGAGTATAGAGCTAGAGACCAGCATGAACCTTGGCACTATCTTTCTCTAACGGCCAGGGCAGCGGGCTGTCTGTCTGACCTGCGCAATGTCGTCAACAAAGAAGCGCTGAGTGTAATCTCCTGCAAACTGATCACCCTGTCCTCAAGGGGCTGCTTTCAATTGTCGCCAGCCCTATAAGGCCTTTCCTATTAACTGGACAGTGAAACTGTTCTCTATCGTTGTTATCGGCGGGATTGGCACCATTGAAAGGCCGATTGTTGGGGCTTTTATCTATGTGCTGCTATCGCAGCGACTGCCTGAATACATCCATGTCAGTCTGTAAATATTGGGGGTGATGACCATCACGGTGATACTGGTCGCTCCCAAGGGGATCATGGGGACGTTACAGGAAAAACGGGGCTTTGAGATCCTTCCACCTCGAAGGAGATAGGGAGGGTGATAGAATAAAAGAAACTACAAGGAGGGAGTAAAATGAGCAGCGAAGTAAAACATTATCCGTTTTATATCGGCGGAGTGAAACAAGTTTATCCGAATGTACATCCAGGAATACCTAAATATGCCTCAGCCGTGGTTGTGGACAATCTTGTCTTTCTATCCGGTATGACCGCTCAGGATACGAAGACGGGTGCATGTTTGACGGAGACTGTAGCAGATCAGATGGTGGTATGCCTGGATAAGGTCAGGGCTGCATTGGAGGAAGTAGGCAGCTCCATGGAGAATATCGTTAAGACCCTCATTCTTCTCAAGGATGTGAAGGACTATCAGATTATGCGGAAGACGGAGTTAGAGTACTATCAGAAACATGCTCCCCGCTTGGTAGAGGAGCCCCCAGCGAGCACCTTTCTACAGCCCGCCTCACTTGCTCGACCCGAGTTTTTAGTAGAGTTGGATGTCATCGCTGTGGTTTCGAGAAAATGAATGGAGGACTCGCCTCTGCCAAGCGAGTCTTAACATTAATATGAAAGGAGTATATCATGCGAATGATTGATACCCATTTCCACATAGGCGTCATCCCTCATGAATGGCTGCATATCCTTGGTTTATGTGAATTGGATACGGTTATCGTTCCGTCTGATCAGATGATTCCCGACTATTCCACTCTGGACATGGTGCAAGACCACTATGACCGTATCCTGACTGAAAAAACCGAAAATGCCCATGACTTTGGGATTTTCAACCTATTTCTGGCAATCACCTTTCCCATGTGGGGACTGCCCTTATCTCAACTGGATAAGGGCATTGAGCTCATGGAGGAGTATATCGGCAAACCTCGAGTTGTAGGTGTCGGCGAGGCAGGCATGGACACCGTAACCGTGGAACATGAGGAAGTGGTCTTTAAGGCCATGGTTGCTTTTGCAAAAGAGCATAACGTTCCGATTATTGTTCACACTCCGCCACCTCGCCATTCACCGTACATGGGGCGCGAGAAAAAGGACTACGACAAACGCAAGGTGATGGAACGGATTCTTAACATCCTGACGAAATCCGGGATAGATCCCCAAAAGGTAATCCTCGACCACATCAACAAGGAAACGATTGGGGTGGCCTGGGACTATGGATCCTGGCTTGGGATGAGCTGCTGTTTGGATAAACTGAGTGGCCCTGAGGTTGTCGAGATGTATAGGGAATATGGACCGGACCGTTTTATCGTTAACAGCGAGTGGGGGTACTCCGGGGGAGGCAACCGATCCGTGCCAAAAGCTGTTGTTGATATGAAGGCTGCCAATGCCCCCCTTGAAGATATCAAGAAAATGGTCTTTGACAACGCAAAAGCTCTATTTAACCTTCCGGTCTGACTTTGTATCGGATCGAATAATTCTCTTTTTCATCGCTAGCCCTTTAGGTTTTTCTAACGTGATAGCAAGGGAACATCTTCAACTTGTAATCAACTTGTTTCCGTAAGCTCATGAACAAAGAATTCCTCAATGACTCCCTCAGCTTTTAACTTTTTCCCGAGGCGTAGCGCCTCAGCCCTGTCTTGGTGCTTCCCGATGTAGACCCTGTACCATTTACCCTTTCCCGGAATAGTGACTTTTTTCCACCAAACAGGGAGTCCTCTCTTGCTTAGGAGCCAAGCCCTTTTCTTTGCGTTTCCAGAATTTTGAAACGATCCGATGTGAAGACTATAGTAGGTTCTTTTGAGGCTTGCAGTGGTGTCGCCAGGAATAGCTTCTTCAACCGAATCACCTGGAGTTTTGGTTTCCAGGCTCAAGGGGGCGGGACCAACAGGTTCGGCAACAGTGCCAGGGCTTTCTGGTAGCTTCGCTTCACTGGCTAGCTCGAGGGAAGAGGGAACTGAACGGGTTTCTTGAAGCGGTTCAATCTTTACGGACGCTCGATTAACAATGTGTTCACCTTCTGAAATATCCTCACTGACCCTGTCTTCTTTCATGGGTTCCGAATGATACCCGAGCTTTGTTACCCGATAGACCAATTTTTTAAAGTCAGGAGAGCTCATCCACAGGCTGAAAAAAAGAACCGCGCAAAAGAAGATAAGAAAAATGGATCTTAGTGAAATTCGACCTAACTTCATTGGAAAACTCACCAAATATAACGTCTTTTCACCGGGCCGATGGTATGAGATGTGACAAAAAACCCGATGTCTACGAACGAATTTTAGCTGAAGAAACCTTGTGCGTCAAAGGAAAAAGCATTCCAAGCATGGGGGCAAGTGATTTTATGTTCCTTAGACCGGGCGCCCTTTAAGGCGACGCTTTTCCCTCTGCTGGTTCCGCCATTTCTGAAAGATTACTCCGTACTCTGCCTCTCACGAGTGATGCAAATATGCCTCCAAAGCAGAGCAGGGAAAAGACAATAAATGCTGCCTTCATGCTCTTTAAAAACATCGGATAGTATTCTATGGTGATCTGAACCCTCCCAATAAATATAGCAAATATCACAGTAGCGATTCCCATGCTGGTCATCATCCCCAGCAAGCGCATCGTTCCCACTGATCCGGATGCTAAGCCGTAAAACCTCTTTTCAAGAGAACCCATAATGGCATTGGTGTTAGGAGACGCGAAAAGGGCAAAGCCAAGACCGAGCAGAATCAACCTGGCAACAACGAATTGCAGTGTTGAATTCTCATTCAAGAAAATGAATAAGACCAGCCCAAGGGTTGTCAGGCTCATCCCTATTGATGCAACGACCCGTGGTTCAACCCTGTCTGAGAGCCTACCAGCAAAGGGTGAGAAAATAGCCTGAACAACGGGTTGTGAAATCAAAACTATGCGCCCGCGCTTTGGGGGCTCAGCCCTTTTATGTGCTGCAGGTAAAGACTCAAGAGGAACGCCACCGCAAATGTTGCACTATAACTAATGAGTGCTGCCAGATTAGAGAGGGCAAAAACTCTATTTGTTTTGAAGAGATCTAGGTCGAAAACCGGGTTCTCTACCTTGGTTTCCCATGTAACAAATACTACGATACTGAGAAACCCACAGACAATGAGCCACAGACTCCTCAACCCTGGCAGCAGAGAAATGCCATACATGATTGCCACTATTCCCAGGCCATATATTAAGGAACCCGGAAGATCAAACTTCTCACCCCTTGCCTCAGCCCATTCTCCCTTCAATTTCCAGAGCACAAGGGCAATGCTTATCAATCCGAGTGGTACGGTTACCAGAAAAATGCTCCTCCAGGTAAAATGCTGGGTCAAAAATCCGCCCAAGAATGGGCCGAGTGAAAGCCCTATATAGACTGCGGCCACATTTATGCCCAGAACCTTCCCCCTTTCCTGAGGAGGGAAGACTGAAGTTAGAATCGCTATTCCAGTAGCATAGACCATTGAACTTCCAACGCCTTGAAGAATCCGAAACAGAATCAGCATGGGAGCAGATATTGAAATGGCCGAAAGGAAAGACGAAATAGTGAAAATCACCATACCGTAGGTAAAGACCTTCTTTCTTCCGTGTATATCTGCCAGCCTTCCAAAGGGAACGAGAGATATTGCCGCAGCTAAGATATAAGAGGTAGCAATCCAGGCTAACACAATAGCGTCAATTCCAAACTCCCTCTCGATCGAGGGGAGCGCAATGTGGACAGCAGAGCCCATAAAGGGTGTAATAAAAGCGCTTAACGTGGCAACCACTAATGCGGAGTGTTTGCCTTGCGCACTATCCATCAATGATCTCTTTTCCATAATGTGATTGTTGTTAATCGAAGGTTTTTCCAAAGGGCGTTACAGGATCACATCTTCACCGACCGTGCCATGAAATCATATTAGCCTTCATGACTGTCCTGTCAAGGTTTAACGAGCTGTTGCCCAAACGGAAATCCCAAACAAATCTTGGCGAAGTGTAAGATAAGCGATGTCAACTGTTTGAGCCCTAAAGGCGAGTTTTGACATCGCCTGGAGTGAGCCTTAGATTTATCAAAAAACGTTTTAGACCAAGCGAAAAGGGATTTCGGCAACAGCCCGGTAACCTATAAATGAAGATGGGACCCCGTTCACATTTTTCTTGACCCATTAACCTAATACGGGGAAACTATGATCGACTCGCAGCGCTACAGAGGGCGTCAGATTACCATAAAAGAAGGTACGGAAAACTAAAAAAGGGAAGTAAGTGGCTGTATTTGTTACTACGTTCGAGTCAGTAGCGGTTCTCTTGGGAATAGGGATCTTAGGTTTTTGGATTATCAGAAAGCGAATCCTGCCAGGAGACATTCTTGGTCTACTCTCACCCCTTGCCCTTGATATTGCCCTACCGAGCCTTATTTTCGTGAAAATAATCCGAGATTTCTCGCCCGCTGAGTCTCCTGACTGGTGGCAATTGCCCATTTGGTGTTTCTTTTTCATGGCCTGTGCAGGTGTGTTAACGTTTATGGCCACGTTCATATCAAAAAAGGATACAAGGCGAGAATTCGCGATCAGCCTTTTTTACCAGAATGCCATATTCTTCCCCTTAGCTATAATTGGGGGAATGTATGGAAATGAATCACCGTATCTTGTGTTCCTGTTCCTTTTTACCATCTTTTATCCGGCCTTTTTTTTCAGTACCTATCACCTTTTCTTCGAAAAAAGGGAAAGAGGGGGGCTAGATTGGAAAAAGATAATCCATCCAGTGCTTATCGTAACACTCTTAGCAATTGTTATTCGCCTGGTCGGACTGCAGGATATCATTCCAGATTTTGTGCTTTCAATTTTTAGTTTGGTGGGTGGTATGACGATACCACTTCTTATGATAATACTTGGGGGCAATATCTATATGGATTTCCAGCAAAAGGGCCAACTTCAATTCGTGGAAATCACAAAATTTGTAATCATCAAGAATATTGCTTTTCCCCTCGTCTTTCTTGGCATGTTACTGCTCATCCGCCCTTCATATCATATTGCCCTGCTTATCCTCTTGGAGAGTGCCATACCACCGGTCACTGCCGTTCCCCTTGTTACAGAACGGTCGGGGGGAAACAGGGCTATCGTCAACCAGTTTCTTGTCGCTAGCTTCATTTTCTCCTTGATTTCTATATCAATCATGGTCTGGTTGTTCTCCCTGTTCTTCACCCCTGCATAAAATAACAACGATCTTTGAGAGTCAGAGCCTTTCATAAAGTCCTATGGGAACTGTGGAGGATGTGGTAAGTAAGGGCCAGGAACCTGAAATTTCCTTACAGGCGAGGTTCTCACCAGGGAGAAAAGGAGCAGGTACACCCTTATGACAAGGAGCGAATATCCGAACAGCCCTCAGCTTGCGGTGGGGGCACTGGTATTCAGAGAGAACAGAGTTCTTCTGGTCAAGCGCAACCAACCACCTGGTAAGGGGCTCTGGGCCATTCCCGGCGGTCGCCTGGAATTGGGGGAAACCCTGAAAGAGGCAGCTGAACGAGAGGTCAGGGAAGAGACAGGGGTTATCATCCAGGCTGGAAACCCGGTATATACCTTTGACCTGATTGAACGCGACGACCAGGGACGCATCCGGTTCCATTACGTGATTGTTGATCTTCTTGCCGATTATATCAGTGGCAGCCCACATCCCAGAAGTGATGCATGCGAGGCTCGCTGGATCGGTGCCCGAGAACTAGACAAGCTTCCCGTAACCAAGACCACAAAAGCATTCCTGAAGGAAAAGATCAAATTCGACTAGAGAGCCTCCCCTTTCTTACTGAGTCATGGCAAACTACAGGGACACATACTCAGGTGCGAAACAACAATGCCTGCCCACAGAAGGCATGAGTTCGTGGCAATAGGTTACGCGGGCACCACGAGATCTGTAAACACATCTTTAACCGGTGAATACCTAAAGCAAAATCTCTGATCACCCCTCTTGCCCGCAAGCTTTATGCTCTCATGCGAGGATAGGGGCTGACTCCTTTGAGGTTAGAACCCCTTAAATCAGCCGTTCGTGTCATGGGCCCTTTTTAATCCTGCCCTTTTGTCTCATTGACACCGGCGAGCAAGGATGATATTAATTAAATAACGGCCTTTTGAGCCAATTAAAGGAGAGAGGCATGAAAGAAAAAAAGACAGGCCCTGAAACTGATAGATATGCAGATTTTTTAGATGACCTCGGCCACTTTTCGGCAAAGGATGAAGAAAAATATCTTGCGGATAGAGCTGGTTACGCTGTTTCTGAGAAAGAGATTATTTTAAAGGTTGGTGAGAGCGTCAAACAGATAAGAGAGAACAAGGGATTGAGCCTGGAGGACATTTCTCAAAGAACGGGATTAAAGGTTGAACTCTTGACTGAAATAGAAAAAGCGGAAATATCTCCACCTCTGGGAACCATTATCAAGCTGGCAAAGGCCCTTGACATGAAAATGGGTTACTTCATTTCTGGTGCCGAAGATCTCCCCTACACGATTGTGCGCAAAAATGACCGAAAGCTTGTATCTAGATATGACGCCAAAACAAGCGATAAGTACGGGTACGAATTTTCATCTCTGGCCCCTTATAAGAAGAATAGGCATATGGAGCCCTTAATTGTAAAGCTGGAGCCATCACATATTGAAGAGGAGCGGTCAACCCATGATGGTCAGGAATTTATCTATGTTCTTGAGGGAACTATGGAGGTTCGCTTGGGAGAAGAGGCTCACCTTCTTGAAACAGGTGATGCGATATATTACGACTCTACTGTTCCACACCTCGTAAAGTGTCACGGCAAATATACGACAACGATATTGGCTGTGTTGTATACTGAATGATAAGGGTAAAAATCTAACAGACTGTTGCCAAAATCCCTTTTCACTTGGTCAAAAACGTTTTTTGACAAATCTAAGGCTGCTTCCAGGCGATGTCAAAACTCGCCTTTAGGGCTCAACCAGTTGACATCGCTTATCTTCCACTTCGCCAAGATTTGTTGACAAAAAATGTTTTAACGACCGCTCAAAGGGATTTCCGTTTGGGCAACAGCCTGTTAATTGGTGAAATAATGATTGCATTCGATCTGCGATGTTCTAATGGACACAGCTTTGAAGGGTGGTTTAAGGACCTTGAATCATTCGACGAGCAGGATTCCAAGGGAATGATTACCTGCCCCTTTTGTAAGAGCAACAAAATAACCAGAGTATTCTCTCCGGTAGCAATAAAGAGCACGAAAAAAGAGGAAAAGCCAGAAGAGGGTAAGCCTGATTACAAAAAACTGGCCATGGGCATAATGGAGTATATAAAGAACAACTTTGAAGACGTGGGCACTGCTTTCACTAAGGAGGCCCTGAAAATACATTACGGCGTAGCAGAAAAGAGAGATATCAGGGGATCGGCTACAGGAGAAGAAGAAAAAATACTCAAAGCAGAGGGGATCAAATTCTTCAAGTTCCCTTTCATTAAGCCTAAAGATGAGGATAATTAATGGTCCCCACCCCATCAAAACCATCGGCATATATGAGATCTTTACACAATATCCCCGGACTTCGTTACTCCTTTCGAGCCGACAACTTCAAATTTTAGGCACTTTAGGCACTTTCATTATTATGGGTATGATTGATATTACCGGTAAGAAGATTATTGTAAGAGAGGCACGAGCTTCTGGGCGTATATTCCTCTCCCCGGAAACACTCCAAAAGGTAAGAGACGATAAGATTAAAAAAGGAGACCCCCGACCAGTTGCTGAAATAGCGGCCATGAATGCAGCTAAAGAAACCTCTCGCTTGATTCCCCACTGCCATCAGATCCCACTCAATACGGTGGAGCTCGATTTTTCCCTCGGTCAGGATTTTATTGAGGCCAGCTGTTTCGTTAAGGCTGAAGCTATGACCGGGGTAGAGATGGAGGCCCTCGTGGGTGTCTCAGCAGCCCTTGTTACTATCTGGGACATGGTTAAATATCTTGAGAAAGATAAGGACGGTCAATATCCATCCACTCGAATTTCCGATATCAGGGTCCTAGAAAAGGTTAAAAGACCTATATCCCAGCCTGACGCAACTTAAAAGAATATGAGGGTTACGATAACAAAAATAGGTAAGAGGAAAACGATCGAGTACTTTATCATATACCCGAAGAAACTCGGCATCGGCGTACCCGCCTCTTCAGCGATGGATCTCACCATAAAATTAGGCGCATTCCCAATATAGGTGTTGGCCCCAAAGAAAACAGCGCCCGCAGAGATAGCCATTAGATATACGGGATTATCCCCGATGAGCTTACATACGGCTATTGGCTCGGGCGTACCTGGACAGAATTTCCCAAGCGCGCTCGTGAAAAAGGTAAGATATGTCGGAGCATTGTCCAGGAAACTGGAGAGTATGCCAGTAACCCAGAAATAATGAAAGGGCTCCTTTACTGAGTCAATTACAAAGGCAAGGGCCCCTTTGCTTCCTGCTAGAAGGATAAGAAGACAGGGAGTCATAGCCATGAATATCCCGGCAAAGAGGTAGGCAACCTCCTTAATGGGAAACCAGGTAAACTCGTTATCCTCCCGTATCTGGGAAGAAGTAGACATCACCGATAGGAGGCCCATCGCCACAATAAAACCATCCCTCACCCACTCCTGGACGCTTCTGGTTACACCCAGTGTACTTACCTCCCCCCAATCCACCAACCCACTAAAGATAACAGAGCCAACTATACCAGCCAAAAATATAAAATTGTAAGCACCGAGGAGCCTTAGTGGTTCTTTCTCTTCATCATCGATTCGCTTCCCATGCCCTTCCTTCTTGTAATAATAAGTATCCAATCCAAAATACACAGCCAGCAAGATCAATACGGTTACGAGCATGTGGGGCAAGATGTGAAATGTCCAGAAAAAGGGAACCCCATGCAAAAAACCCAGGAAAAGGGGAGGATCACCCACGGGTGTCAGTGATCCGCCAATATTTGCCACGAGAAAGATGAAAAAAACCACCATGAATGCCCTGTTCTTTCGGTAATTGTTGGCCCTCAAAAAGGGTCTTATGAGCAACATGGCAGCCCCAGTTGTTCCCATCCACGATGCCAAAACTGTTCCTATGACAATCATGATTGTGTTTACTGCGGGTGTACCACGCAAGGTCCCCTTAAGCAGGATACCCCCTGAAACCGTAAACAGGCCCCACAAAAGGATAATGAAGGGAACATAATCCACTATCATAATATGGAGGAAACTGTGAAAGGCCGCACCTTTATAGGTAATTAACAGAGGCGTCGCTATAGCAACGGCCCAAAAGGCAGATACCTTTCCAAAGTGATGATGCCAGAACACCGGGGCAAAAAGTGGCAGCAAGGCAATCGAAAGCAATATCCCTACAAATGGAATGGTGCTATAAAGAGAGAGTATTTCACCCAGATTGATATGTTCGGTAGACCCCTCATGAGAACTGCCTGCTGCAAAGACTGGAAAGGAGAGGGCAAAAAAGACGACCAAAAGCAGAATCAAGCTTTTCCATTTCATTTACGCGCCTCACAGAAGAATAAACGATTTTCCAATTTGAGAATCCTTGCATTGTTCACGCTTCTCGGTTAATCCTTCCCCCCAAAACCAGAGCATACCCTCTAGTAGAGTGTATCTCGAAATCGGTGGAAGTATAGGCGGGGGTACACATTGAGTCAAGAAGAAATTGCTTCTGAGATCTCTATTTCCCAAGAATGGCGAAAAATGGCAAAATCAAATAGATCTGTGGTTAACTTTGTGGTATGAAGAAAAAAAACGAGGAGGAAGTATGAAGATGCGAGACTCATCGTTGAATAGGGTTTTGATGGCGTTATTCTTAGCTCTGCTTTTTCTTACTTTCGCAACCAGCTGTGCCACGAGCACCCTCTCTGAAGAGGGAACCCCGTCCAGTGAATCTCAACCCGTCCAGGAAAGTGTCCAACCAGTAATGGCCTTTTACTATGATTTTAAGGACGTGCCTGTCCCAAAGGAAATGGAGATAAAAAGGGATAAGTCATTTGTCTTTCAAACAACGGAATTTACCGCTGGATTGCTCACCTTTTCTGGGAGGGTAGAGTTAGACTCCCTGATGAGCTTCTTCAGAATTAAATTACCAGAGGACGGCTGGCATTTCCTGAGCTCCATCAAGTCCCCGAAGACTGTCATGTTTTTTCAGAAAGAAAGCCGATTTTGCATCATCACCATAACCAGCAAAACCTTTACAACCGATGCAGAGATCCTCGTTGCACAAGGCTTCCAGGGTATCTAGCCTCATTATGTCATGGTTGTCCCGTGAAATACCTTCTCTGGTAGGTTTGCCTCACCCAGGGCACTAAGGGCCACATTCCGCCAGAAGGGATCTCTTCGAGAAGAGCTGGAGATTTATCTCTAAAGGGGCAGCTACTCGAGTGGGTCTTACGTGCGGAAGCTTGGGAGGAGGGCGAACAGGCAATCACTGCTGTTTGTGATAACCGATATTCCGAAAAATCTAGGTACAGTCGCTCGGATCGCCACCAATTTTGGCCAGCCCATGGCTCAGCGCTGGTAAGATAACAGACAGGTTTTCCCTTGCACCATCAGGACTTCCGGGTAAATTTATTATGAGACTGCTTCCCCTAACCCCGACAATTGCCCGGGAAAGCATAGCATGAGGGGTCTTTCTCAGACTCGCGGCCCTCATGGCCTCGGCCATACCAGGCACCTGATACTTGATCACCCTGAGCATGGCCTCAGGAGTTACATCAGTTGGGCTGACCCCTGTTCCCCCGGTCGTCACAATGAGTCTGAGCCCATCTTTATCAACCCAGGTAATCAAACGCTCTGCAATCTTTTCCTGGTTATCAGGGACAATATCCTGTTTTTCAACAAGGTATCCAGCTTTGGCGAGCAAATCAGCAACCACAGCGCCAGACTCATTATTTCTCTGTCCCCTGAATCCCTTATCACTAATAGTTAATACCCCAGCCTTTATCATCAATCCGTAACCTCTAGGTTGCCCCTCCTTTAGAGGCAGCTATTATCTTCTCTGCTAGCTGCAGTGGAACCTCCTCATAGTGTGAATGCTCCATCTGGAAACTGCCTCTGCCACCAGTCATTGATGTTAGATCAAAGGAATATCTCAAAACCTCAGCAAGAGGCACCTCAGCCTTTATAATCTGGTGCTTCCCCTCGGTATCCATCCCCAGGACTTTACCCCTCCTGCCGTTAATATCACCTATAACGTCTCCCATTACATCTTCCGGGACTCTGATCTCTATACTCATAATCGGTTCAAGAAGAATAGGTGTAGCCTCCTGAACAGCCTTTTTGAAACACATGGAGGCAGCAATCTTAAAGGCCATCTCAGAAGAGTCGACCTCATGGGATTTTCCATCATAAAAACGGATCTTTAAGTCCACAACAGGGTATCCCGCTAAGACACCACTCCTCATAGCCTCCACTATTCCCTTCTCAACAGCTGGGACAAAATTCCTGGGCACATTCATGCCAGTCAATGCCTCTTTAAACTCAAACCCTTCCCCCCGTTCCAAAGGGAAAATATCAAAATGTACCTCGGCAAACTGACCTCGCCCTCCGGTCTGTTTTTTATGCCGGTAGATTATTTTTTCCCTGGCACCTCTAATCGTCTCCCTGTAAGGAACCTTTGGGGTCTTCAGATTGATTTCCACACCAAATTTTCTCTTCAATTTATCCCTCGTATTCTCCAGGTGAATCTGACCTGTTCCTGACAGGATAATCTCTGAAGTTGATTGATCTCTATCCACTTTGAGGGTAGGGTCTTCCTCCATTAACTTGGCCAGAGAAGAGTATACCTTGTCCTCATTCTCTTTTTCAGTGGCTTCTATGGCGAAAGAAATGGTTGGCGAAAATGGCTGAGCTGGATCGAATACGACTGGACTATCCTCAGTGCAAAAGGTATCACCTGTTGCGGTCTCCTTGAGCTTGGCTACAGCTACTATATCGCCGGCACCAGCTGTTTTGATTGGTGTTTGTTTTTTGCCTTCAATTGATAACAACTGGCCCAATCTTTCTTTTACCCCTTTTGTTGAATTAAAGACCGTAGATTCTGAGCCAATCTTTCCAGACATAACCTTAAACAGATTGAGTCTGCCTGCAAAAGGATCTGCCAGAGTCTTGAAAACGAGAGCTGAAAAAGGGGCATCATCAACAGCATCAAATTCCACGTCTTCATCACTGTGAATCTTATGCCCTTTAACCTTTCCTCTCTCACTCGGAAAAGGCAAGACCTGGTCAATAATGTCCAAGAGGTGCTTTACACCGATATTAAGGAGAGCAGATCCGGGAATAACTGGCACAACCATGCCAGATTTCACACCTTCTATAAAGATCTCTTCTATCTCTTTCGGGGTGATTTCTTGTCCATCAAGATATTTTTCCATAATATCATCATTGACCTCGACGATATTTTCCATCATTTTCTCACGCCATGTATCCACTGTCTCGGCCATCGGACCCGGGATATCACCATCCTTAGACGAACCGCTCCCATCATTCTTGTAGAGATAGGCCCGTAGTGTAATCAAACTTACTATGCCACTAAAGTCACTTTCGGCTCCGATTGGGAGATATATGGGCGTTACATTTATAGAGAATATATCCTCTATTTCCTTCAAGATTCTATAGAAATCAGCCCGTTCCCGGTCCAGTTTGTTGATAAAGATCACCCGAGGCAGACTATATTCCTCGGCAAATCCCCAGACCTTTTCGGTGCCAACTCTGATGCCGTCAACAGCATCAATAACAACAACAGTCCCTTCGGCCGCCTGGAGACATATCTTGGTATCGGAAATGAAATCATTTTCTCCCGGTGAATCTATCAGGTTGAACCTCCCGTTTTTCCAATTGTAGGGGTGGAAGGCTGTGCCTAGGGTAACCTTTCTCTTTATCTCTTCCGGTTCAAAATCCATGGTGGAGGTACCGTCATCTACCCTTCCCAACCGGTTGACCGACTTAGCACTATACAGTATGGCCTCCGCCAGTGATGTCTTTCCACATCCACTATGCCCTACCAAAGCCACATTTCTAATTTGATCTACTTTTTTTGTCATATGATCCTCGTGATTATCTAGTAACGTTCAAAAGTGTTGCCATGAATCATAGTGAGGAGCCCTCCACGTTCTAAAGGAGGTCGTGCCTGTTTTTAAAAGGCGATATCTTAAAAAAATTCCACCGGGTCTTGCAGTGGCCAAATATGTGGAGTTTACACCTAGGAAGCCCTGGGAGTCTCCGTCTAGTTCATCTAAACTCCGCATATTTGGCCACCTGCCGTGAGGCCTATAGATAGCGCCTTGAGAAAATTGGCATGGCTGGATAGAGGTAATTATGTATATGTTCTCTACCCAATATACCATTGAGTAAACACTTTTGAACGATACAGATTATTTAGGTAAAGCAACCGCCTAAGATCTAACCGTAAACAAGACCCACAGCAAGGGACACCGAGAGTGATTGATACTTAACTTACCCTAATAGGGAAAAATGTCAAGACAAGAATAAGGGAAAACACAAACCTAAGCCTATCAATCTCCGTCGTTGACAGTGTACGGCTCATTGTTTAAAATGGAGCTCATTCTGTGGAAGACTAACTTGTTCTACAGCAAGAAAGGAGCAGTACAACAGTGCCCTATACAATAGCCATGGCCGGAAAAGGAGGAACAGGCAAAACCACCCTTGCTGGCTTCTTGATCAAATATTTGGTTCAAAAGGGTAAAACCCCCGTACTGGCGGTCGACGCCGATTCAAATACCAACCTGAACGAAGTGCTTGGCGTTTCCTTAACAGGCACACTAGGCACCAGTCGGGAGGAAATGAAAGACGGGGTGGTTCAACAGGGGATGACCAAACAGATGTTTATGGAGATAAAGCTGGCAGAAGCAGTGGTTGAAGGGGAAGGGTTTGACCTTGTTGCCATGGGAAGGCCGGAAGGCCCTGGATGTTACTGCGCTGCTAATACCCTGTTGACTATGTATTTGGGAAAACTCATAGATAATTATCCCTTTGTGGTTATGGATAATGAAGCCGGCATGGAACATATAAGCCGGTTAACAACAAACAATGTTAACCTTCTTCTCGTGGTTTCTGATGCCTCCATACGGGGGATTGAAACTGCCGGCCGCATTAATGGTCTTGTGGATGAATTGAAGATTGCGGCTGAAAAGAGGTTTCTGATAATCAATCAGGCACGGGAGCGTATGACTGATTCCTTACAAAAGGCAATTACCAAACACGGATTGAACCTGGCTGGCACCATCCCAAAAGATGATCTCCTTTACGACTTTGACATGGCTGGTAAACCTACCGTTACTTTGCCAGGTGACAATCCAGCCCTTTCCGCTGCCTTTACTATTTTCGATGAAATAATCGAGGCTAATGAGTAGGCAGGAGCAATGATAATCATACTGGTAACTGGTGGGTGCGGTTTCATTGGCAGTAATTTTATTAGATACGTTCTCAGAAATCGCACCGAAACTCAGGTTGTAAACCTCGATAAGCTTACCTACGCCGGAAACCTCGCCAACCTATCCGACGTGGTGCAGGAATATGCACCATCACGTTATCGATTTATAAAAGGTGATATCCGTGATAAACAGATCGTCGAGGATATCTTTAGGGAATCTGATATTGATTGGGTTGTAAATTTTGCCGCTGAATCTCATGTGGATAGAAGCATAGTTGAACCAGCTGAATTCCTCAACACCAACATACTTGGAACCTTTACGCTCCTTGAGACCGCAAAAAAATATTGGTTCGATCATGCTTCAGAGGTGACCAAGAAGCGCTTTGTTCAAATCTCCACCGATGAGGTATATGGATCACTCAACGATACCGGCCTCTTCACAGAAACAACTCCCTATGATCCATCCAGCCCTTATTCAGCAAGTAAGGCAGCCTCTGATCATCTTGTAAATGCCTTTTACAGAACGTACTCTTTACCGACGATTATCACGAATTCTTCCAATAACTATGGCCCTTATCAGTTTCCTGAAAAGCTGATTCCCCTGATCATCAGCAACGCCACAAAAGGAAGAATGCTCCCTGTATACGGCGACGGAAAAAACGTGAGGGACTGGCTCTATGTCGATGACCACTGTTCGGCCATCTTGGCCACACTCGAAAGAGGGCGGGTCGGTGAAAGATATAACATCGGTGCGAATTGTGAAAAGCAAAATATAGACATTGTTACTATGATCTGTGACTATCTCGACAAAAAACTCGGTTTGCTTAATGCTAAACCAAGGAGAGAGCTGATAGAATATGTCCCTGACAGGCTTGGGCATGATCGAAGATATGCAATTGACGCCTCCAAAATAAGAGATGAGGTCCAGTGGGAGCCTTCGGTTGCCTTTGAGCGGGGTATAGCAGAGACTGTTGAGTGGTATCTGGATAACAGGGCTTGGGTAGAAGATATTGAAACAGGGCGATACCGAGAATATTATAGGGATGAGTAAATGACTAAGAAAACTACGAAAGGAATTGTCTTAGCAGGCGGCTCTGGCTCTCGTCTGTACCCTATCACTATATCGGTGAGCAAGCAATTGCTTCCCGTGTGCGATAAGCCGATGATCTATTATCCACTCTCTGTCCTGATGCTTGCAGGCATCAGAGACATATTAATCATCTCTACTCCCCAAGATATTCCAAACTTCAGGACCTTATTAGGCGATGGGCAGCACCTTGGTCTCTCTTTCACTTACGCAGTACAGCCAAGACCGGAGGGATTGGCTCAGGCCTTTATTATAGGAAAAGAATTTGTTGGTGATCATCCTTCCTGTCTCATCCTCGGGGACAACATCTTTTATGGATACGGCTTTTTAGATTCTCTGAGGAGAGCGGCAAACAATGAAAAAGGTGCCACCATATTTGGCTATTGGGTACGCGAGCCCGAAAGATATGGGGTTGTCGAGTTTGACGCAATGGGAAAGGCCATGAGCATTGAGGAAAAGCCAAAAATCCCGAAATCAAACTACGCTGTAACTGGCCTTTACTTCTATGATAATCAGGTTTGCTCTATTGCCTCTGAACTCAAGCCATCCAAGAGAGGGGAGCTTGAAATCACCGATGTGAATATGACCTATCTGAGAAATAACCAATTGAAGGTTGAAACCCTAGGCCGAGGTATTGCATGGCTCGACACAGGCACCTATGAGTCCATGATACAGGCTATTAACTTCATCCATGCTATTGAACAGCGACAGGGACTAAAGACCGCGTGCCTTGAAGAGATTGCCTACCGAATGGGATACATATCAGCGGATCAGCTAGAGATCCTTGCCATGCGTATGAAAGAAAGCTCCTATGGCCAATACCTTTTGGAGATATTAGACGAAAAACCGGGAAGCACAGGGGCTCCGGGGAGCCATACTAATGATCTTTAGCCCATCTCCAATCCTTAAAGACGTCATCATTATAGAGCCGGATACCTTTCCTGACAAGAGGGGCTACTTCATGGAGACCTATCATCAAAAAAAATTCGCTGTTGGAGGTATCGATGTGGAGTTTGTTCAAGATAACCAATCCATGTCCACAAAAGGAACACTACGGGGTCTCCATTACCAGATACAAAGGCCCCAAGGGAAGTTAGTCAGGGTCCTGTATGGCGAGGTATTTGATGTAGCCGTGGACATCAGGAGATCTTCGCAGAACTTTGGGAAATGGTTCGGCATACTATTATCTGCGAATAATAAAAGGGCTGTTTACATCCCTCCGAATTTCGCCCACGGTTTTTGCGTGTTATCTGATCGGGCAGAGTTTCTCTATAAGTGTACTGATTTTTATGGACCAGAATATGAACGGACTATCAGGTGGGATGATCCGGAGTTGGCCATTGACTGGCCCATCAAAGACCCTATTCTCTCGGAAAAGGATGCCACCTCCCCATTCCTTAAACATGCTGAATTGCCCCTATGACATCGGACTGTTAACCCAAAAACTATTGATGAGCAAAACGATGGTTCTTTCACCAGTTTTCTGGTAAAAAGAGGTGAATAAGATTAAGGAATTACCGGCGTTATCAATGATTTTTCGATATCAAGATCTTAACATAGAAAGAAAGTAACACAATGGCTAAGGCATCGTCCGATTACCCTATCAAAAGGGAGATTTGGGGAGTAGTTTTTCTACTATTAACCCTTGTCGTTGCAGTAAGTCTTGTTTCCTACAATCCTCAGGATCCACTTTTCTGGGAAAAGGCAGGGGCTCTTGACCATACAGAGAACCTATTTGGGCCTATAGGTTCCCATTTGGCCGGGTGCCTCTTTCTGCTTCTTGGCCTTTCATCCTTCTGGCTCATAGCCATCCTCCTCTACCTCGCCATCTGCTTTTTCAGGGGTAGGTTTCCTTCTGGCCCAATCTGGATGTCGGTAAGCCTCGTTCTGCTGGTTCTGTCTTTTTCTGCATTGGTCTCCCTTTACAAACCAGATGGAATGCCTTACCGGGGTGCACTGGTTAGTGGAGGATTGGCAGGCTTGCATTGTGCCGGACTAGGAAAGAAGATATTCAATTTTTTCGGAGCATATACTCTTTTTCTCGCCATCTTTGTGATCTCCTTCATGTTCATCACCCGATTCTCCTTTGGTAAGCTCTTTGACGCAATCTGGGAAGTAATTTCTACTATTACTGTTCATGCCAAGGAAACATGGGTCAAATTTACGGAGCGAAGAAAAAGAGCAAAAACAAGAAAAACCGTCGCAAAAAAGGTTACTAAAGGCCGAGAGAGGAAGCTGACTATTGTTGAACCCCCTTCCCAGAAACTATCTAAACCAACCCAAGAATTTTTCCCTTTTATGAGTGTACCCGGTAAGTTCAAACTGCCCCCTTTGGAGCTCTTAGATGAAACCCCAAAACCATCAGACACCGAGGTTGAGAAAGAGAGCCTGAGAATGAATGCCCTCCGCCTCGAGGGGAAGCTCAGGGATTTCGGAGTGGAGGGTGAGGTGGTGGAAATCGTACCAGGCCCGGTAATTACCATGTATGAATTCAAGCCGGCACCAGGTGTCAAGATAAGCAAGGTAGCCTCCTTAGCAGATGATCTTGCACTCAACCTGAGGGCATCAAATATCAGGATTGTAGCACCGATCCCCGGAAAATCAGCTATAGGAATAGAGATACCGAACAATAAGAGAAGACTCGTGACCTTGAAGGAAATCCTATCCAGCCAAATCTTTCAGGACTCTCCCTACCGGCTGACCATTGCCTTAGGAATGGACATAATCGGCCAACCAGTGATCACTGATCTAACCAGAATGCCACATCTACTCGTTGCTGGTGCAACAGGAACAGGCAAAAGTGTTTCCATTAATGCCATGATAAACAGTGTCCTCTTTAAGAGCCCTCCGGAAATGGTCCGCTTTGTCATGGTTGACCCAAAAAGAATCGAACTTTCGCCGTACCAGGACATTCCCCATCTGTTGCACCCGGTCGTCAACAATCCAAAAGAGGCAACCAATGCCTTGAGATGGGCTGTTGACGAAATGGAGCGACGGTATACCCTTCTCTCAGACAAAGGTGTGAGGAACATAGAGGCCTATAACCGCAAGATTAAGAAGGAAAGAGGTCCTGTTGAACCTGACATGGACAAAAAGACCAGGGAGCACCTCCCATACATTATCATTATAATTGATGAGCTTGCTGACCTTATGATGGTCTCCAGCAGGGAGGTCGAAGAGTCTCTGGCAAGACTGGCACAAATGGCAAGGGCAGCAGGGATTCATTTGATAATTGCCACCCAGAGACCCTCAGTAGACGTTTTAACAGGTATTATTAAGGCCAACTTCCCGACCAGGATCTCTTTCCAGGTATCATCCAGAGTAGACTCGAGGACAATCCTTGATACCATGGGAGCCGAGCAGCTCTTGGGAGATGGAGATATGTTGTTTTTACCGCCAGGTGTAGCTAAGCTTACCAGAATCCATGGTGCATACGTGTCTGAAGATGAGGTCAAAAGGGTGACCTCCTTCCTCAGAGAGCAGATGAAACCCGACTATGACACATCTATAGTCACTGATATCAGCGCTGAAGAGGAAATTGAAGAGCTCGGAGGCGAGAAAGACGAAAAATATCAGGATGCAGTGGCATTAGTCTACCAAACGGGTCAGGCATCAATATCCATGGTTCAGCGGAAACTCAGAGTCGGATATAACCGAGCTGCCAGGATGATCGAGGCCATGGAGAAGGAGGGGATTGTGGGTCCGTCTGACGGAAGCAGACCTCGAGAGGTTTTCACAAGGAGGGAACGATTTTGAGTTCGAGATCTCGCCTTACAATTCCGCTTTTGTTTTTTCTCTCGGGCTTTATGTTCGTAACTCAGGCGTTACCTGATGATAACGTATCGACGGTCATTCAAGGTATCAGAGATAGATATGGAAACGCTGCGGGAATAACAGCAGAGTATACCAGGGAGGCCATTAGTAAGACCATGGCAATGCTGGGAGGTGCGGACAGGCAGGATATTGCCCAAGGGAGACTCTATTTCAAGCCCCCTCACTCTCTCCGCCTTGAACAGATAACCCCACAAGAGGAACTACTGCTTACCGATGGACAGACACTTTGGTGGTACCTTCCTCTCAAAAAGGAGGCGTATAAATACCCCGCTGCGGAATTTGGCCATGAATTACGTCTACTCAGTGATATCATTATGGGCATCAGAGATACGAGAGACAATTTTCAGATCACCCTCAAGCCGCATTCTGGAATCGATACATATCATCTCCTCCTTAATCCCGACCCTCCATGGATAGATATTGATCACCTCGAGGTCATCGTTCTTAGGGAAGATTTCACTATTGAACAGGTTGAGATCCACAACACGGTGGGCGGACTAAGTAGATTCATTCTCTCGGGCTGGCAAGAAACGGCTCAGCTTAATAATGGATTGTTTTCTTTCTCCCCTCCCCAAGGTACAAAAGTTGTATACAAATAGGACGGAACTATCCTCGCCAAATCCATTTCCGCAACCCAAAATACACCTTTTTCTCTAAAATCTGTTTGACAAACAACCCCCCCGTAATGTATGAGAATGCAGCTTTTCCCCCTTTACCCAAACCTCAAACAGAGATAGACCATGGGATTCTTCACCAAAGGAATAACACTCCCACAGAAAAGCACCCAGCTGAGCCTTGAGCTTATCGATACCCCCCTGCCCAAAAAGGTCATCCTGCCGGTGCAGCAGTACCTCGGTGAGCCTGCCACCCCCACGGTAGC
>CP070673.1:2360179-2376111 GCA_020351915.1 Deltaproteobacteria bacterium | reverse complement strand
TGATGACCTGACCCTCGGTTCCCGTCAAGGAGTGTAAATAACCTTCGCCTACATCAAACCGAGCTACGAGGCTTCCCTCAGGTTTGATCGTGGTAGAAACGCGTAATGTGCCCGGCCGAGTCTTTTGGTGCGGCGTAAGGTAGCGTACCTTGGTCTTGCGGAATGCCCTTAAGCTAGTTCGTGATTCTCCTGATCCCTGCTCGCGAGTATGAGGCTCGGCTTCATACCGGGCGACATACTGACCATTGGGGTCTTCTTCTTGAACCTCCCATTGATGTGCCTTAGCTATTTCAGCATCCGGGAGGACAAACTGTGTGAGGGCAAGCAGAGCCCGGGCGAAATTCTGACAAAACCCGTCTATAGCAGGGTCAAACTGCACGGAGACCACCCTGCCCTGACGGCTGACCTCGGCAAAAATGACCTGACTCAAGGCAGCCCTTACAGCCTCTGCCTGAGAAAGGGCCTCTTGGCCGTTGGCCACGAGTGTTACCCCTGGGCTGCGCAGCCTGTAGGCGGTCAGGACTCCCTCGGCCCTCCGGTCGAGTACCGTGATAGCGAGTTCCCCTTGGACAGTGGTCTCAAAGGATTGAGACAGGCCGGTTTGAGCAACCTCCCCGGGTTTTCCAGGGGAATCCGTGCTCTCGAATAGTACCTGCAGGTCCGAAACAGAGGAACTGGAATAATCGATCCGGTACACTAGGCGCTCGCCGGGGATGTACCGGTAAGCAAGGGCAGGTGCTGCCGTCTGAGCGGTAACCGCCGAACCGGTTGCCTGATGCCTTGAACCAGGACCTTCCGCCGCGAGGTGCCGGGCCATCAGGAGAAACAGCAGGCCGCAGAGGGCTGCCACGAGTATCCATCGAGGGAAGGCGGGAGCATCTATTCGTTTTGGCATCCTACCTGGAAACATGGCCTGAATCCTCTGCAATCGGCTGAGCTCACAGTAGGTTCCTCAGGATACTATTGTTGCTCTTCGTACCACCGGTAGTAGATCTTTTTGTCGCCTTCTCTTCCCTTGTGGAACATGTGGAGCTGATCCTCAAAGGTGCAGACACCTGGTATGTGATCGGTGAAGGTTACCCCACGGATTTTTTCCTGGTCTGACCACACCAACATGTAGCCGCCGCCTGGGCAATCGGCGATGCGGCAGTAGACGGTTGTTCTTGTTCCTTTTTCCTTGTGCACCATGAAGAGACGATCCTTGAGCACGGCCAATGCAGGCGCATTGGAGGTTTGACTCCTGCCGACCTTCTTGCTGGCATCTCTCGGCCAGAGAGAGCCGTCTGGCCCCATGCATCGGTAATAGATGTCGTTGCTGTCTTTTCCTCGATGGAATATGTAGAGTTTACCCTTGAATGCGCAAACAGCCGGGCCGGTGGCGGTTGTGGTTCTTCCAGGGATCTTTGCCTCTCGTACGGCCATGCTTTCCCATGCCAGAAGCTCGGAGCCATCGCCCGAGGGATTCGTCACACTCCTGTTGACGTAGCGGTAGTAGATGCCGTCTTTTCCGGGCCGCTTGTATACGAGGTACAAACGATTATTGAAAACGGTTGGCGCAGGTCTGTATGCTGTAGAACTCCCCTGAATCTTCACGCTTCCAGCCCGAGGCCACCAATTACCATTTTGGTCCATGTATCGGTAATAGATGCCCTGGTCCGGCCACCGCCACCCTCCATGGAATACATAGAGCCGGTTTTGGTATACACAGATAGCTGGTGGAATGGTAGTGAAGGTGTTGCCCGGAATTGTTCTCATTTTCGGCCAGATCTTGGGACCGGGACTCTGATCTTGCAGTGTCTCAAGAGGGAGGCTGCGGTAAGAAATCGTTGTTCCTGTACGGTGCACCAGGTAGAGACGATCATTGAAAACGGCCGATACGGGCCCAAAAAGGCTCTCACTCTTCGGTACCGAAAGGCTTCCCCCTGCAGGCAGCCACCTGCCGGGTAGTTCTCCTTCCACGCCGAATTCTTCGCCTTCAGTTTCAGGAGGACCCTCCGCCTCGGGCGGCCCTCCTTCAAGGAAGTAGAATTTCTCTGAACTTTCTTTGACTATATATCCTTTTGCCTGAAGGCCCTCCCATCGTGCGATCTCCCAATCCCAACACTTGTATCCCCAGGGGGGTAATGCAAACTTCGGTACGAGAATGCACGCATACAGGCTCACTTCCCCGCTCAGGGCTTCAAATTTGTCGTAGATGGAGAAAAGCGCTGAGAAATAGGGCCCTCTTTGGTCGGCATCTGCCTTGAGCTGGCCTGACAGTGTGAGCGTGTTATCAAGCAAGACCAACGTGCACGAAACGCCTGCTTTCGCAATGATAATATTCAGCCCTGCCTGAGCGTAAAGGTCGGAAGCTACGAACGGGCCGAATCGCCCATTCGCATTAGCCGGGCTCACAAAGAGCCCGTAGTCAACCCCGGCAGACGCGCGAACACCAAACTTGACACTTAAGAGGATGGGACCAAGGGCGAAGCTCGACTCGAAGGACTCATCGAGACTTTCAGACGATCGATCATACAGGGCCAGAGAGGGGATCTGGGGCAACTGATCGACGTTAAGGGGAACGGGTTTGCTCTGATTGATCCGCAAGCGTGTCTCCCCCAGGACTGTCAGTGTCAAACGGGCTTGCATGTTGCCGCTCCCAAGGGGCGCAGACAGGGCACCTGTAATTCGCATCATTGTCAATTTGTTATTGAAAACATAAGCACCGGCTTCCGCCACGCTATTGACTGCCGTCTTGGTGCTATCGCCGGAAAGCACGGTTCCTCCATTGAAGAATATTGCAAAAACATCCCGGTAACCGTATTCATATTTGGGAGTTTCGATAGACTTGTTGTACGGTTTGACCTGATCTTCTGGTGCGGCGTATGCGTGTGGAAGCAGCCACCCTTCAAGGGTCCCCTGAGGGACCCTGATCTGCTGGGGTTGTCTGAAACGCTGCAGTTGTTTCAGACGGATTCTGTCTTTATTAAGATTTATCCTGAACTCTCTTTGAAGGACATCTATACTCTTGGGCGGGGCCAGTGTTTTGAATCTGTGTGTGTCCTGAAGTAGCCTCTTTTGTCTGGTCATTCGAGTAACGGTCGCTGGGTCCAACACGATTTCTTGCAGTTTGACCCTTGCCGTAGGATCTCGTCTAAAGTCGAGCGAGTATCCGAGGGCGTTGAAGTCTTTCTCCAGTTTGTTGAGCTCGGTGTAGTACTTTTGTGCGGTTATCTTCGCTCCATCGGGCAAAGTGAGGACGGTAGTTGGGGCAATCCGTCTGCCGGTAGCGGGATCGAGGTTCCTGAACGGCTTGAACTGGATTGGCGTGCGCTTGTAGACCTTGATGTTCTTGTTGATAACTCGCTGAGTGAGCTGGAACTTCTTAGGAGGCCTTTTAATGGTGACCCACTGGTCGAGAGGTGGCGGTTTGTGCTCGCGGTCCGTAGGACTCACGCGCATCATGGGGGGACTCCAGCGGATGGGGGCAGGTTTGACCTTTCTTATCTCACCTCTCTTTGACTTAGGTTCAATTGCCTTTTGCTGAGCCACGATCAGCGGCATCAATTCATCAGTTACTACAGAGATAGCTTCATGTAAGCACGGATTCGTATCGGCAACTGTAACGAGAGAAAAAGGCTCTCCTTGTCCAACAGTAACTGTCTCTATTTGTAATGTTTTTCTCTGAGCGTAAGTGAAAACCGGAATGAGAACCAGGCAAAGACCTAAGATTGGTAGTAATTTTTTCATGTTACACCTCCTTACAAAGATATTTGGAAGTCGGCGTTTATGGTAAAAGCCTTTGTGAAATCTAAATCCTGTCACCTGAGGTTTTCTGAATGATATCAACTGGGAAAATGGTGGCAATTCACTCTTCTCACATGAAACATTTGGTAGGACTCATATCCAGTATATGCATAAAGCCTCCGTTTTTGCAGCTTATTTTTATTATGCCCCGTTTTTTCTATTTGAACTATCGGGTATATGGAATTTTTGCAGGATAAGATCAATATAATCTACTGATTAAGTAAGGGATCAGGAATGCCTGCCTCTTCAAAGCTTTTCTTACCCATCTCAAACCCCTCTTGCGTGCTCTCCCCAGATATATTTGTGTAACTGGATGTGAAATCTCACCCGCAAATGATCCGCCAGTATCCAGCTCGCCAACTCTTTGAGGTCCATCTCATTAAATACCGGGGAGAAGTTAACCGCCAGTTTTTTTCTCCTCTTTATGGCCGGATTATCCAATACGGTTTTTGCATAGAGGTAATCCTCCCGGTCAGCGATAACAAATTTCAGCTGATCATAGGAAACCAGGTAATCCAGGTTTTTCCATAAGGTCTCGTGTTTCATGCCACTTGACGGACATTTAATATCCACGATCCGGATGCATTTCTTGTGCAGCATACTGATATCCTGGGTGCCATTGGTTTCAAGGAGAACCGTGTAGCGATTTTTGATAAGTGCCGTTATTAGATCAGGTGTCTCACGCTGGATAAGGGGTTCCCCACCCGTTACCTCTACTAGGTTACAGTTGAATCCCATTACAGTGCCAAGTATATCATCGAGAAACATATGGTCTCCGTGTTCATAGGCATACCTGGTATCACAATACCGACACCGCAGGTTGCACCCGGTGAGCCTGATGAATATGCACGGCCACCCGGCGAATGTGCTTTCTCCCTGGATGCTGTAAAAGATTTCGTTGACGTTGAGCATGGTGGTAACAGCTATAATATAAGTTAATCAAGCTCCCACTCGTGTACCAGGGTTAAGGTAAATGTTTCGGACGATATGCGATGTGGGATATGCGATGTGCGATGATTATTTAGGTACCTTATGGCTCTTTTCCACTGCTCTGATAAAGCGGTTTATTTTCGCGCCAAGTTTATTAAGGCGCTGCAGGAACTCATCGGAGGGGATTTTGAATTCCTCATGGCAGTCCCTTACGTATTCTACCCACTCAATTGTTTCATTGCAGGATGAATGGGAGTAAATCAAAAACCTTATGAACTCCGCTTTGTACCGCCTCCGGCCATATCCTTCTACGATATTAGCAGAAACGGATTTAGAAGCTCTACGAATTTGCCCGCCCGTTTCGTAAAATTCGAATTTCGGGAGAGAGAAGCTGAACTTATGAATATCAACCCCGAGTTGATGTGACAGTTGATAAATCTCAAGATCCTTGTATGTGCCAACGGCTTTCTTGTTTTCCATCGTGCCGCCTCCATGTCAAATCTCCTATCTCACATCCCATAACTCTTATCCCCCATCCCACATCCCAGATCGCACATCGCATATCTCGAAACTGACATCATGTAAACAACACCTCCAACAGCTCCGTTACTGATGAGACGCCGATGAGCTCCATGTCGATTTTGCCTTTCAAGGTTTTTGTGCTCTTTTTTGAAAGCAAACAGCGTGAAAACCCCAGTTTTACCGCCTCTTTCAGTCTGAGTTCAGTGTGGCTGACCCCCCTGATTTCACCAGATAGGCCCACCTCACCAAAGGTAACGGTGTTCCGCGGGATCGGCTTATTCAGGAAGCTTGAGGCAGTGGTAGCAATGATTCCAAGATCGATAGCAGGTTCGCCAATCTTTATCCCACCAGCCACATTAATGAATATATCCTTGTCAGAGAGGGCCACTCCTCCTCGCTTGGCCAATACTGCAACGAGTACACTCACCCTGTTGGGGTCAACGCCAATGGTAGTCCTCCGCGGCATGGCAAGGTAGCTACTACAAACGAGGGCCTGTATTTCTACCAGGAGCGGTCTGGAACCTTCCATACAGGAGATAACAACAGAGCCACTTACATCGCTGTCCCGCTCTTCGAGGAAAATATTCGAGGGATTGCGGACTTCTTCCAAGCCACTATCCAGCATCTCAAATACCCCGATCTCGTTGGTAGGACCATACCGGTTCTTCACAGCCCTCAGGATCCGATACATATGGGAGCCATCTCCCTCGAAATAGAGCACCGTATCTACTAAGTGTTCCAAAACCTTGGGGCCAGCAATTGCCCCGTCTTTGGTAACGTGTCCAATCAAAAATATTGCCCTACCAGAGCTCTTTGCGAGGTTCATGAGCCTGCTGGTAACCTCTCGGACCTGCCCGATTGAGCCTGGAGCAGAACTGAGGGATTCAGTAAAGATTGTCTGGATAGAGTCGATAACCACAATGCGTGGGGCAAGCTCCTCAAGCCTTTCAACAACATCCTCCAAACAGGTTCCGGTCAATAGATACAGCTCAGGGGAGTTTGCTGAAAGCCGGTTTGCCCTCATCTTTATCTGTTGCACCGATTCCTCGCCTGAGATATAGAGGGTTTTCAGCCTGTGCTGGGCGAGCCTCTGTGCAATCTGCAGAATCAGGGTGGATTTACCAATACCAGGGTCTCCTCCGATGAGAACCAGGGATCCTGGTACAAGCCCACCTCCGAGGGTCCTATCAAACTCACGCAACCCTGTCTTGTGCCGGGTTTCGGTATCCGTGGTAACGGTGTCAATCCTTTGCGGTCTATCTAAGGCGGATTGCCGGTGCTCTCTGTCCCGGTGACCGATTTCAGCCAATTCTTCAACGAATGAGTTCCATGCATTACAATCAGGGCATCTGCCCAGCCACTTTGGGGCCTTATACCCACAGTTTTGGCATACAAATATTGTTTTCTGCTTGGCCACGGAAAGCCCTCGCTGTTGTTGTGTTCATGGGGTTTATTGAGTTGGCATAGGCGTAATCAGCGCTTCTATTCTCATTCATAAGTCGAGATTAGTCAATGTGAAAAAGCTCCTGCAAAAAACCTCTTTCTGGTTGACAAAGGGGGACGGTGATATTAGGTTTCAGAGTGAGAATATTGGGCGAAAAGGAGGAATACAGGTGAGCGAGCTTTTACAGGTAAGTGATAGCAATTTTGAGGATGAAATCATTAAGTCTGAGATTCCAGTTATAGTAGATTTCTGGGCGCCGTGGTGTGGGCCATGTCACATGATAAGTCCGTGGATTGAGGAGCTTGCAAAGCAGTATGACGGGAAGTTCAAGGCAGCCAAGATGAACGTTGATGAGAATGTCGAGATCCCGACCCGTTATGGTATCAGGGCCATTCCCACCTTGCTTCTGTTTAAGGATGGGGAGTTGAAAGATACCATTGTTGGTGCCGTCGGAAAGGCAAATATTGAAAAGTCCATGCTTAAGCTGATGGAATAAGGGTAGCAGACCATAGGAATGGTGGATGCGACACAATCTGACTTATCTGCTAAAGACAGTTATTCTTATCCAGGTGTTAGTTTTTTTTGTGACTGGTTGCTCTTTCCTTGGCTTTGGGGGAAAAAAGAGGGAAAAGTCGCCGGAAGAGCTGATGACGGAAGGTATGTCAGAGTTTGGAGATGGCGATTACAGCAAGTCAATTGAACTCTTTCAAACCCTCAAAGACCGGTACCCTTACAGTAAATTGGCAGTTCAAGCCGAGTTAAAGTTGGCCGACTCTCTGTTCAAAAAGGAACTGTTTGAGGAGGCCCTTGACGCATACAAGGAGTTTGAAAGGCTTCATCCAAAAAACAAGGCGATTCCCTATGTGATCTACCAGGAGGGTATGTGTCACTTTGTCACGATGAACAGGGCCGACCTGGATCAGACCAGAACAAAAAGGGCCTTGAAAGAATTTGAGAGGCTGCGGAGAGCCTTCCCGGATGATCAATTTTCCTTTATGGCCCAGAAGAGAATCAGGAAATGTCTCAAAAACCTTGCGGAGTATGAATTCTATGTCGGTCATTTCTATTACAGAAGTGGGCACTATGTGGCAGCACTGAATCGGTTCGAGTATCTCATCAATCATTACCCCGATCTCGGCCAGTATGGGAAGACATTTGTATATATTGCGAAATGTAAGGAAAAACTAGCCAAACAAAAGCCCGAACAGTAACCCTCGCGTTAATCCTTCTCACCTTATTCAAGAAAGAGTCAGGGTTTAACCTTCTGTCGTGGACCTGGAGGTAGACCTAGAAATAGTAATTGATTATTCATGTCATTTGTGACATATTTCAGTCATGCGGTCATTTTTTAAGGTAAAGACAGCCAAGGAGGTTCTCGAGTCCCTGAGAACCGTTCAGCCGTTGGGGACTGAAACTGTTTTCATGACAGATGCCCTCAACAGGATTCTGGCGAGCGACATTGTATCCAGTGAAGATATACCGGGATTTCAAAGATCCACCGTCGACGGATATGCCCTCGATGTCAGGGATACCTTCGGTGCAAGCGAGAGTTTGCCGACCCCCCTTGTCATTGTCGGCGAGGTTAAGATGGGCCAGATGCCCGATTTGGGCGTCAAGCGTGGGGAGTGTGCCCTCATATCAACGGGAGGTATGCTGCCGCAGGGCTGCGATGGTGTGGTTATGGTCGAATACGCTCAGAAGATTGAGGAGACGGTTGTTGAAATAAGTAGACCCGTTTCACCGCTGGAAAACGTCATCCTTGCCGATGATGACGTTAAACAGGGGCAGGTAATCCTGCACGAACGTACGCTGCTGCGAGCCCAGGATCTGGGTGTTTTAGCGGGCCTTGGCATAGAGGCGGTGGAGGTATTTAGAAGACCACGGGCAGCCATCATTTCCACGGGCGAAGAGATCGTGGATATTACCGAGAAACCAAAGCCGGGCCAGGTCAGGGACATCAATAGCTATACGGTCGGGGGGCTCTGCACCGGATTGGGTGTAATGCCAATCTACCTGGGTATTGCTGGAGATAGCCTTGAGGATCTGAAGGTGCTTTTCGAAAAGGGCCTGTCACAGGCAGATGTTATCCTGCTATCGGGCGGGAGCTCAGTGGGAGCCAAGGATATGACCCTGGACCTGTTCCTCTCTTTTGCCGATGTGGAACTGGTGGCCCACGGAGTATCCATTAGTCCTGGCAAACCGACAATCATCGCACGAAAAGGAAATCAGACGTTGTGGGGCCTTCCCGGGCATCCCGTTTCTGCTATGGTTATCTTTGACGTTTTCCTTCGATACCTTTTCGCTAAGCTCTCCGGCCTCGCTAACCCTGCCAGTTATTATCGCCATGCAGTAGAGGCGGAGCTCGATAGAAACATAGAGTCGGCGAGTGGAAGGGAGGATTATATCAGGGTAAGGATCGTGACTGAGGATGGGAAGTTGGTAGCTAAGCCTATCCTAGGAAAGAGTGGGCTCATATCCACTATGGTTGAGGCAGACGGTATTGTGAAGATCGACATGAATACGGAAGGGCTGTATCGAGGCGATAACGTCAAGGTGAGGTTGTTTTGAAAGAAGTACGGAGACAGAAGATATATCTCAAGATGAAGGATCCGAAGGAGGCCCTAGAGATCTTCTTCAAGGCCCTTGACCCTGGGCCGATCCCTGATGTGGAAGAGGTTTCGGTTCACGACTCGCCACGTAGGATTACTGCGGAGCCTGTTTTTGCAAAAATCTCGGCTCCTCCCTTTCAGTCTGCAGCAATGGATGGGGTAGCGGCTCGTGCCGAGGATACTTATGGGGCAACCGAGCGGAACCCAAAGCGATTAAAGATAGGGCAGGAGGCACTCTGGATAAATACCGGCCAGGTGATGCCGGAAGGAAAAAACGCCGTCATAATGGTCGAGAAACTCAACCAGATTGATGAGGGAACCATTGAAATCGAATCCTCGGCGTTCCCCTGGCAGAATACCAGAAAGGTGGGTGAGGATTTCGTTGCCACCGAATTGCTTTTTCCCCAGAACCATAGGATACGGCCCCTTGATCTCGGAACGTTGATTGGAGGAGGCATTTTGCAGGTTAAGGTGAGAAGAAGGCCACGAGTGCGCTTGATACGTACGGGGAGCGAGTTGATAGACCTCGACACCATTTCAGATGTCTCCGCTCTCGAGAAGGGCAAGATTATCGAGTCTAACTCGGCGGTTCTCTCTCACCTGATTCGGGAGTGCGGGGCCGAACCAGTAGTAGAGAATATCGTTGAAGACGACGCCGGAAAGATAAAAGAGGCCCTGTTCAGGGCTATAGATGCTGGGGCAGATATGGTGATTACCCTGGCAGGCTCATCTGCCGGGAAAAGGGATTATACTGCCGAGGTCATCGAAGAAGTCGGAGAGCTTTTGGTTCATGGTGTGACGATCATGCCCGGTAAACCTACCATTCTGGGGAAAGTGAAGCAGAAGCCTTTTGTGGGTATTCCGGGATACCCGGTTTCTGCCTACATTGCCTTCAACGAGTTTGTGAGGCCTTTTCTCTATCGGCTCCAGGGCTCGAAGGTGCCGGAAAGGCAGTCAGTAATTGTAACTGCTTCGAGGGATATTCCCTCAAAACTCGGCGCAGAAGAGTTTATTCGGGTGAATATCGGCAGGGTAGGGGAGAGAATGGTGGCCATACCACTTCCCAGGGCCGCTGGATCAGTTACAACCCTCAGCAAGGCCGAGGGCATTATCAGGATTCCCTCGTTGAGCGAAGGGATTGTTGCAGGTGAAGAAGCCGAGGCGGAACTCCTGGTCGATCCGGAAGAGATCGCTAATACCATTGTGGTTATTGGAAGTCACGATATTACCCTGGATATCCTCGCGAACGAGATGAGAGCAGCCGATGGGGGCGTTAGGATTGCCTCGGGAAACGTCGGGAGCCTCGGGGGTTTGGTGGCGCTCCGGAAGGGGACAGCCCACGTTGCTGGTTCTCATCTCCTGGATCCTGAAACAGGTCAATACAATGTGGCGTACATCAAAAGACACCTGAAGAAGATGCCTGTCCACGTGTTTAACCTGGCAGAACGGGAGCAGGGCCTGATTATTCAGAAAGGAAATCCCTATGAAGTGAAAGGAATCGAAGATCTTATGAGAGGTGATCTGAGCTTTGTAAACCGACAGCAAGGATCAGGCACCAGGATACTATTTGATTACAAACTTCAGGAGATGGGCATTGATCCCTCCCAGGTTAACGGCTACGATAATGAGGAATACACCCACATGAACGTGGCTGTTGCCGTACTAAACGGCGTAGCGGATGTGGGGCTTGGGATCATGGCCGCAGCAAGAGCACTGGATCTGGACTTCATCCCGCTTCTCAAAGAGCAGTATGACTTGGTGATTCCATCTTCGTTGGTAAATGATTCCAAGATCCAGCTGTTGATCCGTGTGGCCAGATCCGAGGGATTTAAGGAACGGGTTAAAGGGCTTGGCGGATACAACCCTGAAAAGAGCGGGGCTCTCTGGAAGGTAATTTGAGGGTTCGGGGGCAGCCATGGGTAAGGTACATTTGAAATCGAGACAATGGCTCGAAGACGGTCAGGGGCATATGGTCATGGGCGAGGGCCGACAGCGGATCTTCGAGCTGATCCAGCAAACAGGCTCGATAAACCAGACGGCCAAACTCATGAAGATGTCCTATAGAGGGGTGTGGGGAAAGATCAAAGCAACTGAAGAGCATTTGAAGAAAAGGATTGTGGTGACCGAGCGAAGGCATGGCTCGCGGCTCACCGATGAGGGAAAGAGGCTCCTCAAGGATTACGCTCGGCTGAAAAAGGAGTGCCAGAGGGGTGATGAGGAGATTTTCAAGGCTATATTTGAGGACGAGTAGGAGGCGTTAGGTGAAGGCAGTTGGTATCGTTGGTTTCAAGAAGAGCGGGAAGACCGCGTTGATTATGAGGCTGTCTCAGGAACTTTCAACCAGGGGATACAAGGTTGCTGCCATTAAGCATACCCCCTTACATATCTGTTTTCCTGAAACCGATTCGTCAAAATTCAAGGAACATGCCCCTTTCGTCGCTGCGATTGGTCCGCAGGAGACAGAGGTAATCATCAAAGGGGAGAAGAGGATCGAAGACATCCTGGCCTATTGTGACAGTGATATTGTGCTCATAGAGGGTTTCAAAAAGGAAAAAACCTTTCCGAAGATTGTGTGCGTAAAGGATGAGGGTGACAAGAATGAGCTATTCGATGGTCTGCAGCTCTTTACCGCTGGCTTCGATGCAGGTATTGCTGATTTTATCATAGCAAATGATGAACATATAAAGGATATGGCGGCTCTTGTCATTGAAAGGTCTTTTAAACTGCCAAGTCTGAACTGTGGTCATTGTGGATATGAGAGTTGCTATGAGCTTGCCAAGGAGATAGTAGGAGGAAAAGAGAGTGTTGATACGTGTGTCTCCTTGCATCCGCCCGTTTCCATTAAGGTTGACGGGACCATGTTCCCATTAAACCCTTTTACCTCTGAGCTGTTTAGAAATACTATTCTGGCAATGCTGTCTTCTTTAAAGGGTTATAAGAAGGGGGCCGTTGAGATAGAGATTCCGTAAGTTAAGCGCCTAAGATGACAAGTGCCTAAAGTTGGAGAATTGTGGATTGGTGAGAGATGCGACAAGCATCAAGTAACCGGCAACCACCAGCGAGAAACAGATGTTAGTAGATAGATTCAACAGAAGGATCAATTACCTGAGGATATCCATTACTGACAGGTGCAACCTGCAGTGCATGTACTGTGTGCCCCCTTTTGGCGAAAGGAAACTGAGGCACAAGGACATCTTGCGCTATGAGGAATTGCTCCGGATCGCGAGGGTTGCCATAGAGCTCGGCGTAACCAAGATCAGGCTGACCGGAGGGGAACCTCTCATAAGGAGAGGGGTACAGGAGTTTATACCCATGCTGGCAGCTCTCGAGGGCCTTGAGGATGTTTCCATAACTACTAATGGAGTCTTTCTGAAAGAGAATCTGGAGATGTTGAAGGCTGCGGGTATCAAGAGGCTCAACATCAGCATTGACAGCCTGGACAAAGAGAAATTCAAGAGGATTACCCGGTTTGATTATTTCAACCAGGTCTGGGAGGGTATAGAAACGGCCAGAGATATGGGTTTCTATCCCATCAAGCTAAATGTAGTGTTGATGAAAGGCGTCAACGATAATGAAGTTTTTGATTTTGGTCGTCTTGCCCTTGAACAGTCTTACCATCTCAGGTTCATCGAATGTATGCCGGTGGGGTTGGCGGAAAACAGTCTGGCCTTCATTCCTAACGCGGAGATAGAAAAGATCCTTATTGACACATTTGGACCGTTGATACCGATATCCCCGGGTCTCCATGATGGCCCTGCCACGAGATTTAGATTTGAGAAAGGTAAGGGAGAAATCGGTTTTATCAGTGCGATCAGCCATTCCTTTTGCCAGGAGTGTAACAGGCTCAGGCTGACAGCCAATGGAATGCTCTTGCCATGTCTCCTTTCAAATAGGGAGGTAGACATTAAATATCCGTTGAGACAAGGTTGCCTGGATGATAGGTTAATTGAGGTCTTTAAAGAGGCGGTGAGCCTCAAGCCAGAGTGCCATCCCTTGGGCCTTGAAAATAACCAGAAGGTTCACCGAAAGATGTGTTCGGTGGGGGGATGATTTATTCGTCTTAGCGAGAACACCCTGTCCCGATTCATCGGGACTGCAGGGAGCTTCAATCAGGTACCTTAAGGCCTGTAACAGACAGATCAAATGGGTTGAGGCTTCACTCGTGAAAATAACTGAGGCCGCTTTGCAATATGCGATGGGGGGACTCTCTCGCATATCTCACATCACAGGCCAAAAATCCCGCCTCTGTTGTTCTTGATAAACATCCTCTTGCGCGGCAAAATCTCCGTATGAGAAATCCATGTGAATCATCTATCCCACGAGCACAAAAGAAGTGGAGGTTTCTGGTCGGTGCCAAAAACCTCCACTCAGTGTTACAGCGCCCGGGCTCAAGAAAGAGACCGGATCGTAATCACACCTGTGCCAGCAAGACTGCAGCCTCCTTTTCCGCAACGGACAGTCTATAGGCGGCATCTCTCTTTTTCAATATGCTCACCTTATCAGCATCGACATAATCCACGGCCTTTTCCTCACAGAAACGAACACACTGTGGGTCACCATCGCAGAGATCGCACTTGATCACCTTTCTGCCTATTACATCAAAACTCATAGCGCCAAACGGGCAGGCAGATACGCAGGCGCGGCAGCCGATGCACGCATCGTAGTCAACCATCACCCGACCTAAGGTCTCATCACGGGAGATGGCCTTCACCGGACACACATTCATGCACGGGGCATCCTCGCACTGCTGGCACGACATCGGAATGTACAGGCCTTCCGCTTCCCACTTGATTACCTTTATGCGACCCCGGGAGGGATTAGAGACACCGTCATGCATAACAGAGCACACGAGTTCACATAGCCGACAGCCGGTGCACTTTTCGTAGTTTATCATCAGGGCCTTTCCTGCTAGGTCCATCGGTTCACTCCTTTCCCATAGATTACAGAAGGTGGGACGGCTCCTTAGGTATGCCGAGCCTCTTGAGCGTCTCTGGTGTAGGAACACCACTTTCGTCCCAACCATGATGTTCATAGAATTCGTCGATCATCTTCTTAAACTTATCCCGATCTATCTTGGCACCAATGACTTCGGGTGCACCACGCCTGCACGGTTCATCGAAGTAGCGATGATTAAGCATATCGCCTTTTTTGAGATCTTCTCGTGTTAATCCTTCCCTGAGGTTAAACAACCGCTCCATGTTGTTACATCTCTCCGCTACGTCCCAGATTTCCTTAGGCGACATTTCAAGCCCGGTGTTGTAGTAGAGCACTTTAGACCAATCCTCGAAATTGGGAAGTGTGGCCCCAAGGAATGTGGTGTGGTATTTGCAAATGCCAAGGCAGTCTACCCCCATATAGCAGTTCTCATGCCACAAGACCTGCCACGACTTACCAACATATGAGGTGTGCTCAGAGCTCAGCGGGCCATCGTAGGGGACAGGGCTGCTGTATATCCTCCTTAGAACCTCCTCGGGCAAGTGGTAGAGGTCAATGGCGGGCCGGCTCCTCAGATGATCAGAACCCCTGGAGGCCGTAGCGATATTGAGGGCGAGTGCAGGAGTCGCTCTCTCGTCTGAGTGCAAGTTGTTCATCCCTTTGACCTGAATCAGATAGTCAAAGGAATTCTTGCCTATCTTTTCAGCTGCCTTGATTCCTCCATCAGCCAATACATTACCCAGCCATCCCTCTCTAAAGCAAATACGGCGAATCATCTCAAGGAGCGCTTCATCGTTACCGAACCTTAAATCCAGGCCGTCGGTATCCTTACTGGTGAGGATTCCCTCTTCATAGAGCTCCATTGCCCAAGAGATAATGCTGCCAATCTCCAGATTATCCACGCCCCACTGGTCTACCAGATGATTAGCGGTTAGAAGCGTTACCGCATCTTTGCAGTCCGGCTCTGAACAAAAGGCACCCTGTGAGGTGTATTCCGGCCCCTCATCATATCTTCCAGCATAAGGGCCAGAGGGGATTTTATACTGGGCGCGGCAGTGTACCTGGCAGCCAAAGCACCCGGTCATATGATACGGGCCCATGGTTTCTGTTGCAATTTCATCAATCCGCTCCGGTTCGACATCGTCTGCATACTCGCACTGGTTGTACTGGAAGTTCCTGGTCCGTATTCCACCCCAGGAATTGGTTGCTCCCCAGATAAAAGGTGTACCTAGGGTTCCCTGGGTTTGATTGACCTTTGCGCTTACGATCTGATCAATGAACCGTTTGTTAAACTCCAGTGCCTCCATGGGGTGGGCTATCTTTATATCCATGGTCCCTCTGGCGGCTACCGCCTTGAGGTTCTTTGATCCCATAACGGCACCCATTCCCGTTCTGCCGGCAGAGTTTTTTATGCCTGTCATGACATTAGCATAACGTACGAGATTTTCGCCGGCTGGACCACAAACGGCACATTTAACGTCCTCATCATTGAGTTCTTTTCTAATGGCCCATTGGGTTTCGGTGACCGTTTTACCCCAAACGTTGGCGGCGTCCCTTATCTCTATTTCACCGTTGTGAATCCAGATATAGACCGGGTTTTTTGCCTTTCCCTTGATTACCAGATGGTGAAAACCGGCCCAGGCGAGCTCAGGGGTAAAGAACCCCCCCATATTCGTACTGCCGAGCATTTCGGTAAGCGGTGATTT
>CP070673.1:2348827-2360079 GCA_020351915.1 Deltaproteobacteria bacterium | reverse complement strand
TATTTCTCTCTTAAAGCTAACATTAAGAAGCAGGAGATGGTCAATATTCGGCCCTTTTTTCATTATGGGGATGATAAGGATGCTTCTGTTATCAATCTTTCCTTTTCCAATGAAGACATTTCCCGCCTTAACAATGATTCTCTTCGTTCCCTTGAGTCTGTTATCCGCTTCCACGCGGGATTTAATTTTAGAAGAACTGCCTGCCTTCTTTACAAGTTCAATCTTTGAGTTTTCGACCGGCTCCCCTGTAAAAGTAAGGTTACTTATCTTGTAAAGGCTCTCACCTTCTATTTCAGAGATAATTTCCTGAAGATTTTTCATAACAAGAACATTTTTATTGGTAAGATTGCTCACGTCAAGTCTATTTTTCTTAAGGGCCTCAAACAGTAATCCCTCGATTGGTTCCCATCTCCTGCTTGTTCCCACTGTAACTGTTTTGGCCTGATGCCTTATTGCATCTATTGGTCTGGCCATATCATTTGTGGCCTCTCCTATAGAGCGAAAAAAGATATCAAACATATTGGGGGCTGTTCCGCTCATTCCGAAGTCCAGCTCAAAGTCGGACATGGGGAGCCGACCAGATAGATATTTTAACAAAAGCGTCAGATCAGAGGCAGCTTTTAGATCCATGGCTGTGGTATACCGTTTCTCCTCCAATCTTTTTTTGAAATCGGAGGAAAACCTGGCAGTCTTCTCCTGAAAGATCTTGTCAAGCAGTATCTGGTAGATATCAAGGCCTTTTCCAAGCGAGGCCGAAATGTAGCCATTGATCTCTTCCCTGAAATCGAAAAGAAAACGAGATTCCGTGTTTATTGCTCCTGCTGCATGATAACCCCAGAGATGACCGGCCAGCGTTGTTAGAATAGGAGAGAAACGTTCCTCTATCTCTGGCACATAGATCAATGAGTCTGCGTAAGGTTTGAATCTTTCCTCACCTTCAGTGGCGATTACAATGGTGGTGGCCTCGTGGGCCTTGAATATGGCTGTATCCTTGATGATATCATTTATGACATCGCCCCTGTTTCCGGCTGCGCAAACAAAGATGAGCGGTTCTGAAGACAGGTCAATATGTTTCTTGTCTTCAACGACATCTGAAGAGATGGTCTTATAGCAGAGCTCACTTAATTTTATCCTTATCTCGTCAGCAGATATTTTGTTGTAGCCACTCCCCACAACCGCCCAATATTTTTTTGTAGGCGCAAATCTATGAGCTGATCGGGCAATCTCTTCTTCCCGTTCCAAGACCTTTTTCATCAACGAGGGAATTAACATGAGCCTTTCGAGTTCCCCAAGGACAAAATCCTCATCCCTCGTTGCCGTTAATTGTGCCAGTTTGAGGCCGAGCAGACCCCCGGCTGCAATCTGAGAATAATAGGCCTTGGTGGAGGCTACAGACATCTCAATGTCCCTTCCGGTGCTGGTGTAAAAGACACCATCTGTCTTAAAGGTGATATCTGAATCCCGCCTGTTGACAATAGCCATGGTGTGAGCACCACGTTCTCTTGCCATGTCTATGGCCCGATTTGTATCTGTGGTAGTGCCGGATTGGGTTATGGCAATAATCAGGGTATCTCTCAGGTTGGTTTTCAACAGACTCCCACTAAACTCCGATGCCTTCAGGGGAGCAACCCTAATGCTACTGTTGGCAAGATAATACCTGAGGAGCTCAGCGCAACCAGAGGCGGCAACCCCTGCAGTGCCCTGGCCTATAAACAAGATCTTCTTTATTCTGTGTTGACGGAAGGCTTCTGCTAAAGCAGGAGGAATAACTGTATCATCTAAGGTTATGAGCGGATACCTCTCCCCCTTTTTTTCAATGGTATTCCATCTGTTTTGAACTGTTTTTTCAACTGAGCCGGGAGATTCTGAGATCTCTTTTAAGAAATAATGGGGCAAATCCTGGCGATCAATATCCCTTGGGGTAATCTCCGTCTGTTTAATTGTATCTTCAGAAAGGTGAATGAGGGTCCCATCATAATTCATTGCCTTGATGCCAGAAAGCCCACCGTATGAATCCTGGTTTAGGATAAAGAGTTGCCCCTGGTTTTCACCCCGCAATTCGTTACCAGGCTTTTCACCTTCCATCTTTATATATCGGGAGGTGTCTTCCACAAGGCCATAGATTTCCGAGGCAGTGATATAATGTTCTTTGCCCAAACCCACAAAAATTGTCTGCCCACTGCCTCTCTGGGCCAGGAAGATCTTCCCTGGTGCCATGTCGGTATGCATGGCTATGGCGTGGGAGCCTTTGAAATCATTAACAGCGAGTCGGAATGCTTCCTCAATAGGGTGGCCTGTATCATAATATTTTTGTATCTGAAGGGGTATGATCTTGGTGTCAGTGGTGATCTGAGGAGGGATGGGTTTCCTCGTTTCTTTTTCGAATGTTTCCTTCAAGATAAGATAGTTATCAATATCTCCGTTGAGGCAAACGTGAATAATTCCCTTGCGATCGTCAGAGTCAGGCCCTTTATCAGTCTGGATAATTGCATTATCAACGGGATGGCAATTTGCTTCGCTGATTTCCCCGACAGAGGCCCAGCGCGTATGGGCAACGGTAGTCTGATAGATACTCGGAAGGACAATCAATAGTTGAAATATTCTATCCTCACGAATCTGTTTCCTTAAGAATGCTACGTTGTCACCTAAGTGGCCAATCTGAGCAGCAATCTTGTAGGTAAAGATAACAGAGATGGTGTTCCCACTCCTGTTGATAGTAACCCCTCTGTTTAAAAGGATCTTCTCCTTTTGGCGTTCGAAGAACTCATTGACTAGGGATCTTTTTTCTAGTTCTCTTTCAAAAAGGAGATAATCCTTTTTCTCCAGTATGCTAATCACAGAGATACCTGCTGAGTCTCTGCCCCTTACCTCTAGTCGATCCAGGTTATTACAGAGGGTGTTTATATCCCTCGTTCGTTCAAAGACTAATGGTGGTATATCTCTATCAGTAAACCTGGATAGTTCCCCTATCTTTTCTAAATTCTTTAGCACTTCTTGTTTGAGAGACCAGATGATATCCTTGAGCAGGATTATTCTCGTGTTGATAATCTCATTTTCCTCAAAAGAGAGGACACGCAATGTCTTATGGTATTTCCTTTCCTCCCCATTAACTATCTTTTCCAGCTCAGAGGAGACTTGCTTGAGTGTTTCCTGCAAGGGGAGTTCTTTAAAGATGGTGTAAAGGGATGATGTAGTTTTGAGATTCCCGATAAGGTCTTGTAGCTCTGCAATAAAGGTGGCTCCGCCGAGATAATGATCTGTGAGGTTTCTGTTTTTCTCTTTTACCTTGTCATAGGTATATCCCTTCAGGTGAAGGGGTATCGACTCTATTTTGTCTATAGGGATTTTAGGTTTGGCAATCTCCTTTCTTTTAAAGGCTACGATACCGGCGAGCCCACAGTTAAGTTGGCTGTCTTGAACCGGAAGGAGGATAAAAGAGCCAACTGGGACGCTCCTTATACTCCTCCCAAAATAGATTTCGGGATACCGAAAATTTTCCTTAAAGATGATCGTTATTTTTTCTAAGAAAGTCATTTCCCTAAGGGATCTCTTTTGGCGTACTCCCCATTGCTGTGATTACAGGATAGGGATGTGTTCCCCAAAAAATTTAGGCACCCGTATCAAGTTTTCTGTCATGGTCAAAGAGAAAGATCAAGAACTAGTTTCGTAAGGAGAACTGGCCAAGACTGGTTAAAAAGTATATTTGTGTGGCTGCAGTAGGCAATAAATCAGTAAAATGAGCAACCCCATGAAAGGGATCAAGGTTTCTAAGAAACTGTTAAGCCTTCAGCCTTCTGAAAATATGTTTAGTCACTAATATTTTCAATATCAATCCCACGTTGGGTTATCTTGTTTGCGTTTTCCAGCACCTTTCTGGCAGCGGCCTTATCGATGATGTAAATCATGGTACCACCTTTCTCAGAAAATATTTGGCCATAGGATATGGGTACTAAAGGTGTGGGATCATTTAAGAGGGATTCTGCCACAGGATCTACCTTTCGATCTCCATTGGCCAAAAGAAGCACTGTTTTTGCATTATAGACGAGCTCAGCTCCCATGGAGATGGCATACCAGGGACAATACTCTTTACTTGGAAAGTGTCCGTCTCTCACGGCATTTGCCACGGTATTTTCATCAAGTTTCACTAAAAGCATTTTGTTTCCCTCAAAAGGGATGCCTGACTCATGAAAGGCTACATGACCACGCCCACCAACACCCACAACCTGGAGGTCAATCCCTCCATTTTGCTCAATTTTTTCCCAGTATGCATCCAGTATTTCTCTTCGAATCCATGTAAGATATTCAGATTGAGCATTAGCCTTGATTACAATAGCCTTGCCTTTATCGGCACCCTGCTCCTCCCAATCACCAGGATTGGCCTTAAGCTCAGCCATAAGCCTTTCCTGATCAACGAGTGTCCCCCAAGGTACATTCGTTTCCTTGAATTTTTTTTCAAGTGGCCCAAAAAGCTCCTGTACCATAAAAAAGCTATAGCTTTCGGGATGGAGGACACGCTGCTGGGCGTTTTCTCCAGGGAGTCCTATGTATTCGTCCAGATTAAAACTCCGGATCTTAGAGCAGTCAAATTCCCCTGCATTAGCTGTCTTGGCAAAGTGTTTATAAAGGCCAGTGGGTGTGCTACCGGTAGCTAACCCGAGCACATAGGTATCCTTATTGTTCAATGTGGTTTCTATGTCTTCTAACACTATTTGGGCAGCAACTTCGCTCATATGATCAAAATCCTTGGTCACAATTAACTTAAAAGGCATTGCAGTACCTCTCTGAGTCTTAATTAACCGAGTTTTTCCCCGATTACATCAGCAATTTGCCCACAGTATTTCTCAGTCTCCTCGTTAGTGGGAGCCTCCACCATCACACGGCACATGTTCTGAGTTCCTGAATACCGAACCAGAACCCTTCCCTTATCACCCAGTTGCTCTTCCACATCTCTAACAGCCGCACCTATCTCAGGAATCGTGGATAGTTCAGGCTTGGTCTTTACATCCACATTGATGAGCTTTTGGGGAAATACTCTCATCACTTGAGCGAGTTCAGATAGGGGCTTTTGTGCCTTTTTCATGGCAGCCACAACCTGCAAGGCGGTAATAATCCCGTCACCGGTGGTATGATGTTCCAGAAAGATCACATGCCCTGATTCTTCGCCGCCAATAACGGCTCCCTTTGCTTGCATCTCTTCCAAAACATATCTATCACCGACCTTGGTCACTACCTGTTCGATACCAACTTGTTTTAACGCAATACCAAAGCCGATGTTACTCATAACCGTACATACAACCAGATTCTTATTCAGTTTACCTTCCTTTTTCATGTCTTTGGCACAAATGGCCATAATCTGATCGCCTGTTAGAACAGAGCCCTTCTCATCAACAGTGATACAACGATCCCCGTCTCCATCAAAGGCAAAACCGACATCTGCCTTTCCTTTAATTACTTCTTCTGCCAGAGTTTCTGGGTGTTGAGACCCACAATGTGCGTTGATATTCTCTCCATTGGGCTGATCAAACAGAGAGATGACATCGGCTCCTAACTCAAAAAAGGTATCAGGTGCTACCCTATAGGTAGCCCCATGGGCACAGTCCAGGACAACTTTTGTTCCTTCCAAGGTATGCTCCTTGGGAAAGGTGTTTTTTAAAAACACGATGTATCGACCCCTAGCATCATCTATCCGATATGCCTTACCCAATTCACTAGGGGAGGGGTGCAAGGTGTGCATGTTGTTTGAAAATATCAGTTTTTCTATCTCGAGCTCCTTTTCATCGGGGAGTTTGAAGCCCTCGTTAGAGAATATCTTAATGCCATTGTCCTGAAAAGGATTGTGAGAGGCAGATATTACAATACCAGCATCAGCTCTCATGCTATTGGTTGCAAAGGCAATCCCTGGTGTAGGTAGGGGCCCTACCAAAAGGGCATTTACCCCCATAGAACAGATCCCTGAAACGAGAGCATTTTCAAGCATGTATCCGGAGATACGGGTGTCTTTCCCAATAATGATCCTGGGAATATGACCTTTTCGCTTAAATAAAAAAGCAGTGGCCCTGCCAATATTCAAGGCCATCTCTGCGGTCATGGGGTATTCATTGGCCACACCTCTTACCCCATCAGTACCAAACAATTCTCCCATTCTTTCCCTCCTTTAGAACTCTATTTTTTCTTAGGATGTCATTCCATTATTTTGGATCTCATTGCTTTGTACGCTAAGGTAGGTGTTTATCTGTCCGACTGGTAAAGGTGAGTTTACATGCCAGCTCCATTTTATTATCAAATATCTCGTCGCTAAATGCATGTCCTTTGCCATTGATCGTTGTTTCGCAGTTGGAGTTAAAGACACCAAGATTATATCAGAAAATTGTTAAGGTATCCTGATTTCTATATACATAGTAAGAATTAATATATTCGGGTTTAATTGATATATCGGTTGGGCTCTATTGTTACTCCTTGTTCTGTGATATTATTTCCTGTATCAACAATGCCAGCTTTTTCGAGTTATGCCTCACAATACTGCCAGCAATATCGATCATATTGGATGCATAGATTGTGCGATTTCCCCAACAGTCATCACTCTCATCGATTTCAACAAATTCCGCTTTTTGTTCCATATATTGCTCCATGAGTTTCTTGTCTGGTTTCTCCGCATTATAGATTATTCCATCAACCTGCCGCTCAATGCATTCCTCAAGCTTTCTAACGAAATCAAGTCCAGTGAAATTATGGGTTTCGCCGAATTTAGTCATGATATTGATAACATACAAGATTTTTGCGCTCGTTTCCTGAAGTGCCTCTTTGACGCCTGGAACAATAAGGTTTGGAATAATGCTTGTAAACAGGTCGCCTGGCCCGATAATGATATAGTTCGCGTTGTTGATCGCCTCAATTACTGAGGGATAAACAGAAATCGAATCACTGTGGTGAGGAACAAGGAAGACATTCCGAATTTTTTCACGTTGTGTACCTCGAGGTATATCAATTGCTGTTTCTCCATAAATATGGCTTCCATCGGTCAGCTCAGCAACGAGCGTTGCCTTGTCAATGGTAACTGGTAAAATTGTTCCCTTAGCCTCTAGAATTTCAGCAAGCGCCTGTACACCGGTAGGAAAGCTGCCCGTATACTGTGAAAGCATTGTGAGGAGCATGTTCCCTGCATTGTGCCCCTGTAGACGACTATCTTTGATAAACCGTTTCAGAAAGATTATTCGTGCGATATCGTGATGTGGCGAAAGCGCAAGGATGCATTTCAGCACGTCACCAGGTGGCAGGATTCCGAGTTCATCGCGTAACCTGCCAGTGCTTCCGCCGCTGTCAACCATTGAAACCACTGCGGTAATCTCGATTCCCTCCAGGTCTCTCAAGCCGGAGAGGAGTGCGAACTGCCCGCTTCCCCCACCAATTGTTACGACTTTTTGTTTTTCATGTTTCATGCCAAACCCTTTTTGTTTCTTTGAGGATTAGCCCCATGTTGCGAGACTATTTTGCATGAGTCTATTGCTATCTATAGTCAACGTTTTTAAAAGAAGGGATTCTTTCTAAAAGATCTCTATTTATCTCATCCACGATACCTTGAAGCCAGCTAGTTCCCTTAGCACACCATTTCTTATCTAAGCCCTGAATTACCTTAATGTAATCGCTTCCCTTTTCCTCTCTATCCTGAGCTACCTTTTCCAAGAAGGCATTTCTTGCGGATACCCCACCCATTTTTTCTCGAAAGAGATAAAGAGTATCTTCTATCTCTTGCCATTTATCAAATAGTTCTTCTTTCTGTTTAACTAAGATCTGGGGGTCTTTTCCCCTCACAATCTTTTTATAGAGCTCAGCAGATTGGGGCATCTTGTGGGCCAGGGCCTTGAGCCGATCTATTCTCTCATCAATGGCCATATCCAATTTTTCCAATGCCCCCTCATACAGTTCCCGGCCCATAAGGTCCTCTTGGAAGAATTGGAAGCGGACACCCAGATACCACTGCCTGAGGGCGATGAGATTTGCGATGTAGTTTATGTTATTCACTGTCCGTCTTGCAATATCCCAATAAAGCCCCGGATAAAAAACCGAATCCGCCTTTTTCACCCTTCCATCAAACAAGAGCTTACCGCCTTCAGGATAGTCTCTCCGATAGATGACCCCAGCGGCTATGACCGTTCCATACCCCAATCGAGAGGGTCCAACAAGTCCTCCCTGACCTCCTAAAAAGATGGGGTCCTGATTAAGCATTACTCCTCTCGGCACATCGCCGATCAGCGAAGAGGTTGCCTTATCCTGGTTTGGGGTGTAATTAAAGTGAATATAGGAGCTCCCTACCTCGCTGTGATTCCTGCGGCTTGTGCCGCCCGCCATAAGGCAGTCACAAAAATTGATAAGGCTCCCTAAAGTAACAAAAGGGAAAAGAATGGTGTGCTTGAGTCCAACAACATGAGCCCCGTTGGCCTCCTCTTCTAAAATACATGCATCCCGCACCTGAGCCCCATAACCCATATTGGCCTTTTGAAGAAATACAGAGTTGCAGACAAAACCGCCCCTAAGTTCCACATTAGGTCCTATTTGGCAATCCTCTATAGTCACAGGGCTCTCGTAGCCCAGTTTTGTTCCGGACATGATCAGCGTTTTTTTGCCGTAGATCTTACATCCAGCATAGATAACCACCCTCCCACCAGAAATCCTGTCTATATCCACTTCTTCTCCAATATCTACTGTTAAGGGGTCGGGGATCTTTACCCCTTTCTCTGTGAGGCGCCGAATTTTTTCCCTGTTATTGTAATCCATAGTAAGTATCTTCGACCTCTCAATGCTCCTAGCTTGCATCCCGTCCAGCACCTTTTTGGCAGGTATCCCTTCTTCTGGTTTTTTCACCACATATTCCGAAGCTTCTAAGGGCCCGTTCACCCCTAATCTTGTCTTTATTCATCTGTTCACCAGCCCTTCCCACGCCTCTCAGCCTCCTCATGGAATAATGGGATGTTTGGGTGCTAAAGTAGCGGGGAATAAATTGTTCAGCATCTCTTCTTTGAGAGACTAGATGATATCCTTGAGCAGGATTATTCTCCCAGTCAAGACCTCATTTCGCTCAAAAGACCTCTTGTGCGGCAGCCTCTATTGTGGTGATCATATGAACAAGACGTTCTTCTGGCATCTTAACTGAAATTGGATAGACCAAGAGCCTTTCAAACAAGGCATCGGTTTTGGGAAGGGCATCGTTCCGATACAATAAATCAGCGCCCCGAATGTTGTTCTTAAAGGGCCAGCCGGTCTTACATAGGGTAATGCCTTTAAAGATCTCATGCCAATTTGGGTAGAAATGCCACGTATTATCTTTATAGTAAATAGCACCCACGTTATTTTTGGATAATTCCTGGTTAAACCTTCTGGCCTTTTGTGCATCAGGGAGGAAAAAGGCAAGAAAGGTTGCTGTATCTCCATCCGGGTCAAGTATCCTTCTGAAGGTGATTCCCTCTATCCTTTGCAGCGTCTTTTTGATTTTTTCCTTATTCTTTTTCTGCTCCTGAATGATAAAGGGGAGCTTGGCCAACTGGGCCAATCCGATGGCCCCCTGAAGCTCCATCATCCTAAAATTGAATCCAGGAAATCTTCTGTTGTCCAGTCCTCTTTCAACATCGGGAAGGTGTTCATGTCCGTGATCATGGTATGCGGAACAGTCGAGGTAGAGGTCTTTCTCATTCGTGATAATCATGCCCCCTTCACCAGTGGTCATTGTCTTTACTGGATCAAAGGAAAATATGCCCATTGCCCCAAAGGTTCCCAAATAATCTCCATCAAGTGTGCCACCTGCTGCCTGGGCAGTATCTTCGATGACCGGGATGCCGTGGCGATTGGCAATGGTCATAATCTCTTTTATGTTGGCCTGGGCCCCGATCATGTGGACCGGTATGATGGCCTTAGTGCGCTCCGTTATCTTCCTTTCCAGGTCAGCTGGCTCCATGCAGAGTGTATCATCAACCTCTGTAAATACTGGTGTAGCGCCTGACTCAATAATTGCCTCCCAGGTTGCTATAAAGGTAAATCCCTGGGTTATTACGTCATCACCGGGACTGATACCGAGTGCTGCCAGCGCAACCCTAAGGGCTGCCGATCCAGACGAAACCGCAAGTGAATAGGAAGCACCGCACATACTGGCAAATCGCCTCTCAAATTCAGCGACCTTCCAGATACCATTGCGCTCTTTTTCAAATCCGTAGCGAAAAAGAATCCCGGTGTCTAACACATCCGATATCTCCCTTTTTTCTTCCTCACCAAAAACCTCAAAACCCGGCATGTCTTCCTCCTTCGTTGTGGGTTAATATAGTACCATGGGCCATGGGATCTCTAATCGGCGACTTTATGGTAGGTTTTGCTCTGTTTGGTTTCGTTTGGTACCGTGATTTTTTGCTCAACCCCCCTGCTTTAACCGATGGTCTTTTTCACGACAATGATCTTGGGGATATGACCTTTCCGCTTAAACAGATGAGCTGTTGCCCGGCCAATGTCTAAGGCCATCTCTCCGGTTATGGGGTATTCATTGGCTACCCCTCGCACCCCATCGGTACCAAACAATCTTCCCATACGCTTCCTGGTTTACCGCCCCTTTCTAGGATGGTATTCCCTGAATCAAGCGCTTATCCATTTGCACGCTCCAGCCGGCATGCAACTGCCTGGATGTACCGTTGAAGGTTATATGCAAGCCCGCCTTTTTGTCAAGCATGTCTTCACCGAGATCCACTCTCATAGTTCTTATCTTCGCCCTCCTTATCCCGTCTTATGGAGATGGCATAGCGGAGGCTACTCTCTCATACCAGCTTCATGAGCGTAGGCATTTTTTGAGCAAGACGCATGCCAATTAAACCGAGCATCACCGCTGTAGGATAAATGTTAAATGATTACAGAACCTTATCTAAAAAACCATTCTTAAATTTGGTAGGGGATTGCCCCATTATAAGAAATCTCTTGCTATTTTGTGGTAAACTTTAGACAGTTGCTGGGAGAAAAGATAGTTAGCAGGGATCGTAGTGCTCAGGAAGACAAGTTTTCTTGGCGGACAGCGTTTTTGAGGTGAGCATCCTTTCCAAGGCAAGGCCGGAGGGATTTAGGCGCTTTATGTAGGGGCTTGATCTTCACCATCCCAGGAGCAGAAGTTTTTGAGCACGGTACGTCCGGGAAGGCCGCTCTTGACTGGGTTGAACTGCACAGCAATGAGGTTTCTTTTACAAAGCACGCTGGAAAATGTAATACCAAAATCAGTAGTCCCAATG
>CP070673.1:2342822-2348727 GCA_020351915.1 Deltaproteobacteria bacterium | reverse complement strand
CAGTCGTCACGGCGTTTTTGTTGACGGAAAGAAGATAGCGCAGGGGCGGGAAGTTGAGATACAGAAAGACACTACCATACGTGTAGGTAACACGGTTTTATCATTCTACAAGAGATCGGCCGGAGAAAAGGTGGCCCAACAGTACCTCACGTTTCGGACAGTAAAACACACCGATCAGACAAGCCAATTGTCAACTGCAATGCAGAGCTCCAGGAACTATACGCGGAGTCTGGAGTTACTGCTCAGGGTTTCAAATATCTTTTCTCAGTCCCTCAATATCGATGACCTCTTGGGCGAGGTGATAGATCAGATCTTTGTCCTTCTTGAGAGAATCGATCGGGGAGCCGTCTTACTGTTAGACAAGGACAAGGGTACCTTGCAAGAAGTAGCCTCAAAGACGAGAATGGAGGATAGAGAAGGCCTCTTTTCCAAGATCAACTACAGCAGGACGGTTGTGAATAGAGTCGTAAAGGAAGCCAAGCCGGTCATGATGTCCGATACCACCCGTGTGGACAAATCGAGCCTGTCCAACAGCATGGAACAGATGAACATCATGTCGGTTATGTGTGTGCCCCTCATCCATAGAGGGGAGGTTGGTGGGGTGATTTATGTGGACTCTATTGGCTTGCCTGAGGGATTTCGAAAGGATGACCTCCAATTGCTAACGGGCTTAAGTAATACTGCGGCAGTTGCTCTTGAGAATGCTCGGCTTTACTCAAATTTGGAACAATTAGTTGAACAAAGAACAAAGGAATTGGCAAAGACCCAGGAAAGCCTAAAGGCGAGTGAATTCAGGTTCAGGGCGGTGTTTGAAAACATGAGCAATGGGGTCGCTATTTTCGAGGCCCTCCCGGAGGGTGCGGATTTCATTTTCAGAGATTTCAACAAGGCCGCCGAACAGATAGATAATATAAAGAAAGAGGATGTTATCGATAGGAGTATCCGCACGGTGTTTCCAGGTTTTAGAGAGTATGGTTTCCTCGACATATTCAAAAGGGTCTGGGATACCGGGGAGCCCGAATATCATTCCCCAATGCTCTACAAAAATAATGGGGTTACCTCGTGGAGGACGAGTTACGTGTATAAGCTGCCCAGTGGGGAGATTGTGTTTATCTACGAGGATATCACCGCCCAAAAAGAGTCAATTGAGAATCAGCAGCGGCTTGAAAGACAGCTTTCTCATGCCCAGAAGATGGAATCCTTGGGCAGGATGGCGGGGGGTGTGGCCCATAATTTTAGAAATATCTTGCAGGCTATTATGGGCAACACGCAATTTCTCCAGATGGCCTATAGTCAAGATGAGCAGTTACAAAAGGTTACCAAGATTGTGAACGAATCAGTGAAAAAGGGTTCTGATTTTATTGACAGCCTGTTGAAGTTCTCGAGGCAGGATATTGACCGAGGGATGCTCCCCTTGGATTTAGAGGACGTTATTACCGAAACAAACAAGATAATCAGCAACACCTTTGATCAGAAGATAAAGATCACCAGAAAGGTAGAGGGCCCATTACCCATAAAAGGCGATCATCTCAGTCTCAATCAAGTCTTCATTAACCTGTGTAATAACGCGCGGGATTCAATGCCCGATGGCGGTGAGCTCACCATAGAAGCAAAGAAACAAAAGGATGAAGTTTTGATCACCGTCTCCGATACGGGCCTTGGTATGGATGAAGAGACCGTGAAAAACATATTTGACCCATTTTACACTACCAAAGACGTTGGCCAGGGAACTGGCTTAGGTCTGTCAATAACGCACGGTATCATAGAAGAACACAATGGTTCCATATCGGTATTCTCACAACTCGGCAAGGGAACGAAATTTACCATTTCTTTTCCTGTGGCTGAAAAATTTGATCGCATTGAATCAAAATCTCCGTTGAAGATAAGACGGGGTATGGGCGAGACGGTTTTGGTTGTCGACGATGAACCGGATGTATTAGAAGGCCTCAGAAATATGGTCAAGGCAATCGGGTATGAAGCAGACTCAGCAAGTAGCGGTAATATGGCAATTGAACGCTACAAAAAGCACAGGCCTGATGTCGTGTTGATGGACTGGAAGATGGCCAACATGGATGGGGCCGCGTGTGCCAAAAAGATTGTCGGGATCGACCCGACTGCTCGAATAATACTCATCTCTGGCTATCAGGAGGGGGCGACGAAGGAAATCGAAACAGGCTTGAAGAATGTCATTAAGGATTTTATTGTCAAGCCGTTTGATTTAAGGAAATTGAGTGAGGTTGTCGTAAAGGCCCTGTATTCCTAAAGAACAGTGGCAGGTGACAGGGTCAGTCAATAGCCACTAACCTAGTTCCCCAGCAATTTTGCCACATGATCCTTCAGTTTTTCCATCTCAAAGGGTTTCCGTAATACCACATCTGCGTGTTTTTCAGCAGCCAGTCTTTCAGGATTTTTCCCGTACGCAGTGATGGCTATAACCGGTATGGTGGGCGTTTTCTCTTTAATGACCGTCAGTATTCCCACGCCGCTCACATAGGGCATAACGATATCGGTAATCACCAGGTCATAGCTTTTGGATGTAACCATTTTCAATCCTTCCATTCCGTTTGAGGCAGTGAGTATTCTATACCCGAGGTATTCAAAGTAGTTTTTCATCATAGAGAGAACCTGATTATCGTCTTCAATGATAAATAGTGTTTTGGCGGTGTTTTTCATTGCACACTCCTTAGTATTTCCTTACACACAAAACTGAAGCTATGCGCCTATGTTCTATCTCGCGTGATTTTTCTCCAGCTGCTATGGGAGTATAGCCCAAATCCCGATAAAATCGGGACAAAATGTTGTTCAAAACATTGCAGTGCCTTTTTGAATATTTGAAATTTGGGTTTCATTTAGTATTTGAGCTTTGAAATTTGGCATTTTGAAGTTACTTTTGCAAATATTTTCGCCCTTTCAAAGCAGGCATCAAGCCACCCCCTCTAAGGTGTGATCGTTAAATATTTTGCAAAACAATCGGTTATGAAATGCCCTCCATGAACGCTATATCCTGCTCCTGTGTATTCTTAGTGCCAATGGCAACTATTTCCATCCTGTTGTTATCTTTCTTTCTGAAATATATTCTACCAGAATAAGAGAAGATTGCCTCAAATATATTTAGTTTTCCTTTCTTGCCGAAAACCTTTCTTTTGACCGTCACCAGAGAATCATCCTCATTCAATCGATGAATCATCTCTTCGGCCTTTAATTGAAAATCCTGGGGCAAAAGAGAGTACCCTTCGATAGCTCGATCATGGAAGTTCAAGTTCTTATAAATGACACTGAATCTCTTCTTTATAGAGTCCATATCCTTTTTTCTCTTTTTTGCGCCTTGTTTCCCTGTCATTTCCAACTGATCTATCTCCTCTTTCAGTTGGATAATTTCGCGTTCCTTGTCCTCTCTTAAGGCAATATTTTTGCTGGCTTGTTCCTCGAGTCTTTCCATCTCATCGAGAATTTCATCTATTTCCAAGGATTTCTTCTTCTGAAGTTCCACTTCGTCCATAAGAAGGGTAATGTCAGATCTTAACTTCTCTCTATCCGTGGTCAGACTCTGTATTTTGCTGATATAGTCCTGTTCCTTTTGCGACAGCTCTTGCAGGGATTTTTCACTTTCTGTCAAATTCGCTGAGATGGCTTCGATGCGTTTTTGTTCATCCTCTGCCTTGACCACCCACTCCCGGGCCCTCTTTTTGTAGTACCCATAGAGTATCAATATCGATGAAAATATGTACAGAATCAGGATACTATTGGTCAACCAACTATTGTGCCTTACTTCCACATCTACTGACACTATGAGGCCCTCATTTAAAATCCGAAAGTTCTCCTGCGCTATTCTTATATAATTGAATAATTCGCTGCTGCCAGTGTCAAATTCCGTCTTCTTGTCAAAATCTATATCTTTCTCCTCATAATATTGCGGATACAACAATTTCCCATTCTTGGTGCTTACCACTATTTTCGTAATAACACCGAGGCTCCGCAGTTTATCCTCTCTTGCATATCGTTCAAGATTGGTGCTTATCTCCTCCGTGATACTGTATCTGCCACTATAAACTGCATCAAACTCTTGAATAGTGGTACTCTGTACCTGTTTTGTCCTTTTGTTCTGCAAGTACTGTTCCAAACCTTGAACTGAAAATACGTACAGAACAGGCGGAAAGAATATGCAGATAAACAGCACCCGAAAAGAGAAATAGCTCATAGCTCCCCGAGGATTCTACTCCACCATTCCATGCTTGCTTTATCCAAGTGCCATACCCTAATTACAAAGTAAGTATGCGTAAGAAACGTGAGATCGTGTTTCTACTTTGTTATCCCCAAACCCACCAATGCCTTCCGGGCCTCCTCATGACCTGGGAATGTCTTACTGATTTGCAGGGCCTTTCCAAGGGCTACTTTGGCCTCCTCTTTCTGACCGTTTTGCAGGTAGGCCATGCCCAGATGGTATGCTACTACTGGGTTTGTCTGCATCTTCTCAAAGCTTTGCTCTAACTCCACGATGGCGCTTCGGTACAGACCTTTCTTATAGTATATCCATCCCAGGGTATCCATAATTGACGGGTCCTGGGGTATTTTTTCCTTTGCAATCTGTGCCCAACTCAAGGCCTCATCTATATTTCCTCCGTGCTCAGCGAGTATCCAGGCCAGGTTATTCGCGGCTGGCGCAAAGTCTTTCCTGATCTCCAGGGCCTTACGATAGTAGGATTCTGCTTCTTTTATGTCGCCTGTCTGTTGGTAAAGAGTCCCCAGGGACATATATGCAGGAAGATAGGAAGGCCGCTTGGCTAAGATGTCTTTATACTTGGAAAGAGCGCTATCGGTGTCCCGTTGATGTAAATAGATCCTGGCCAGGGCTTCATACGAAGACACAAGATTGGGGTCGATTTCAATAGCCTTCTCAAAACTCTTTTTGGCCTCTGGAAGCTTTTGGCTGGCCAGATAGACTTTGCCCTTGAGATCATAGATAAAGGCCCGTGATGGTGAATCCTTTGGCAAAGTTTCAGATTGGCGGTCACAGAAATTGAGGGCTTTATCGAATTGCCTTTGCCCAAGAAAGATCAACACCGAACTGGCCAGGGCATCCCGGAGACCAGGCTGCAACCTCAGGGCTCTGTCAAAATCCTTCAGCGCCTTTTCGGGTTGTCTTTGGGATATGTGAACAAAACCCAATCTGGTATAACCAATCGGATTCTTAGGCGCTAATTCAATCACCTTTCTAAAACTCTTTTCAGCATCCAGCGGTTTTTTCTCCAACAGCGCCAGATTGCCTTGGTAAACCAATCCCTGAATATTTTTTGATTCCTGAGCCAGAACCTTGTTGATCTCTTGTCTGGCCAAATCCAGATTTCTCTCTCTCAGGTAGAACTCAACCAGAAGCAGTCGCGCACGGATAAGGGTTGGGTTCAACTCGAGCGCCCGCACAAGGCTCTTCCGGGCCTGGGTCACTTCCCTCTTACCCACTAAGGCCAGGGCCCTATAGAAATAAGCATCTGCCCAACGCGGCTCATTTTCAACTACCATATCAAAAGCCGTTACTGCCTCAGAGAATTTCCGTTGTCCGAGCAACAGCCTTCCTTTGATGAGGTTTGCCGCCGGATGACCCTTGTCTTTTGTAAGGATGGTATCCACGATTTGCTCAGCCTCGCCAAAGTGTTTGTATTCAAAGTTGAGCCGGGCAATAGCAATCTGGATAGTAGTATCCTCAGGCTTACGCTCTGCGGCCTTGTTCATGGTGTCCAGGGCAGCATCGTAAGAGTTGCGGCGAGCATAATAGGTGGCTAAGACCATGAGCGGGCCAACATTTTCCTCAGGGGCAACGCTCACGGCCTCTTTATAGGTGGCTTCGGCCTGTTTCCATTTTCCGGTGCTCTCATAAAAACGTCCAAGCATAGTAAGAGCAGTATGCTTG
>CP070673.1:2338867-2342722 GCA_020351915.1 Deltaproteobacteria bacterium | reverse complement strand
TGGGGTATGAGTATCTGGGCGAGCAGACGGTCAAGAACATCGCCAAACCGGTGGGTGCCTATCGGGTATTGATGGAGCCAAGGGTCACGGTAGCTGGGGAAAAAGAAAAGGCAAAACTAGTCCCGTTATGGCGACGTAAGTCGATTCTGGCTGGAGGTGTCGCTTTCGTTGTTTTGGTCATTGCTGCGGTGATCTGGAATTTCTATTTTCGACCTCCTCCTATGGAAGTGGCCTCAAAAGAGAGGATGGCATTCCCTTTACCCGAGAAACCCTCCATTGCGGTTTTGCCATTTACGAATCTGAGCGGCGACAAGGATCAAGAATACTTCGCCGACGGCATCACCGAAGACATAGTCACGGATCTCTCGAAGGTCTCAGGACTTTTCGTCGTCGCCCGCAACTCGACCTTTATTTACAAGGGCAGGGCGGTGAAGGTTCGTGAGATCGCCGAGGCTCTCGGCGTTCGCAACATACTCGCGGGCAGCGTACGTCGGTCCGGAGACCGAATGAGGATCAACGTTCAGCTCATCGACGCGCTCAAGGGAAGCCACCTATGGGCAGAGCGATATGACCGAGAGCGTAAGGACCTTTTTTCTGTCTCAGACGACGTGGCCCACCGGGTCGTTTCCGAGCTGGCAGTGACGCTCAAGGTGAGCGAGCAGGAACGGCTGTTCCGCAGGCACACGGAGAACCTTGAGGCGTATGAAACCTTCCTGCACGCGCGGCGCGTTTTAACTGCTACCAAAGAGGCTACCCTGCAGGCCAAGAAGCTCTTCGAGCGTGTTATGGAGCTCGACCCTCGCTTCGCCGGCGGGTATGCAGGCCTGTCGCTTGTTTTATCGAGGCTCGTGCGCCACGGCTTTAGCGCATCACCGGAAGAGGACAATGAGCGCTCACTCAAGCTCGCGCAGCGGGCGGTCGCGATCGATGACACGTTCGGTTGGTCGTATCTGGCGCTTGCCAGCGCCTATTTGAATAAACGCGAGCACGACAAGGCAATCGCCACCCTGGAGGAGTGGATCCGTATCCAGCCAGGCTCTGCCGATGCATACCGATCTCTGGGCTTCAACCTGCACTGGGCGGGCCGCGGCGACGAAGCAATCGACTCCGTTAAAAAATCCATCCGCCTCGATCCGGGTTACGAAAGGTTTATTCTTGGCATGGCGTATTTCACGGCCGGGCGCTACGAGGATGCGATCGCAACGATCAATCAGAAGTATGCAGACTGCGCGCGGAAGGGACATCTTATCCTCTGCTTTCTAGCAGCCTCCTACGCTGCGATAGGCCACGACGAGAAGGCACGAGAAGTGACGAAGGTGTTCCTCAAAAAGCATCCGAGGTTCACGCTATCGAGTTACCCGCATCTTCGGCTTTACAAGAGGACGGAAGACAGAGACCGGTATGCGAACTTGCTTCGCAGGGCGGGCATGCCGGAAAAGTAACGGAACCTGTCTTGCTGCGTGTAAAGGAGCAGCCTGAAAGTTGGAACTATGACCATTGTGAACATTGAGGTGTTGCGCGGTCTTCCTTTTTTCGGTTGCCATGCGCTCTCGCCTTCTTACTGCGTACATTTCCCCCGGTTTACTCATTCCAAGCCGTGGCGCTCTCTTACGGCCCAATAACAAGACAAATCCCGTGTTTCCGCTTTTTGATTAATTATTTAGCCCCGTCCCCCAATCCTGCGTGTCAAGAATGAAGACGACCCTTATGTTTTTGCTTTCTTCGATTCACAGCTGTGAATGGACGATAAGATTTTCAAACACTTCACTGTTCAAAAAGGTTTTGAATGAGCTTCAACAGAAAGGATCTGTTTCAGGCGTATAGCAAAATAGATAATGGAAAAAAGAAAAGCCGGTACGTACAGCCACCATGCAAACGGGTTGGGAATCCCGCTTCGGGTGATGTCACCAGGAACCTGCAAGATGTTCTTCCAATCCCAGCAAAACGCTACAATGATCAGTAACCCGCAGGCTAATTCAATGGCCATATCATACCAGCGCCACCGTATCACATATCCTTTCTCACTGTAATGAATAATGAGTGACCCTGCCCCAACCATGGCAGCCGCAATCAATACCGGTGTGATCACCGGCCCCACCCAGGGCAGGGGCACGTAAAATAGAAGATCCCACGTCATAAGACTTTCGGGCCAGCCCACCATGATATATAGCCAGATATAGTAGAAAATATCCCAAATCCCGAAGGCGATCATAAAAAAGCAGAACTTCTGCAATTTACCCCTTCCGGCGACCCAACCTACCGCAACGAGCATTATAATGGTTGCAATCTCACGTCCAAATTCGATCTTGACTAGAGGATCTATAACATGTTTGCCTTCCTCCCAGACAATGACCAGGGGAAATCTGAAGATACCGTCAAAGTATATTTTCCTAAGATAAACTACCACCGCACTCTCGACCCAGGCAAAGGCAACGGCAAAAATCGCCACCCAAATAGTCCGCCTTAAGGCTTTCATGTCGTTGCTAATTTCGGCGTTTGGTCTGAAGGTTCTCTTTTTCATGTGTGGTTCTAGTGAGTGATAAGATCTTGTTTTTTCGTGGAAGCAGTGTAGGGAAATCACACGTATGTGTCAACGATGATCACTTGCGTGATGTCTTGATCAAAAAACTCAATAAATCCGAGAAAATGAGAGGGGAGAGCTTTACCTTAGTTCGGTTACCATTTTCAGGTGGAAAAAGTATAAACTACACTTGGCATACTGAAAAATATCGGGCTATATTTCTTGATTGTTGATAGCAGCAGTTGAAACTTTTGTGAGGTATACATGGACCAAAATATATGGACATGCTCACAAAAACGGCTTAAATGATCCTGCCCTTCGGGCACCAAACTATTCGTCCATTATCTTCAGAGTCATACCGTCAGCTGTTACATGAAGGTAGAATGCTGGAAATTCTGTCCAAGCACCAGTATTTATGTACCTGGTGCCATTGAAAACCCTATCCTCTGGGTAATGGGTATGGCCACAAGTGACCGCCTCATATCCGTTTTCTATGGCACAACTCACGGCATTTACCATCACATTTTTGCGAAGGACTTTGTAGAAGGCTTCCCATTGTTTGGCATACTGGGCAACGTGCACTGGTCTTGCCCCCAACTTTACTCTCAAATCGTGCATCAGCTTGAAAGCCTTTATAAATGCTTGGTTCCTGGGCATGATCTCATCGAAATCGTCACCATGCGCAATTAATATTCTATGTTCTATGTTATAGAGACTCGTGAAATGTACTTTCCCAAACCCTCTTGGGATATAGCCGTTGTCATGGTTGCCCTGTACCCAAACGACCCGCTGCTTGTAAGACAACTTTTCAATAAGATCTAGGATACGCTGGTGAGGTGGCTTCAGCTCTGCATAAGGATTGTCGATGATATCCCCATTCAGAATAACTTCGAAATCTTCAGGAATGTTTTCGAGAAGACGCTCAAAGTACTGATAAAAAAAGTATCGAGATCCTATATGCAAATCGCTAACAATAATCGCCTTCGTGTTATGTAGGAATGAGGGGTTCAATTGATGGAAATCTCCCGTCCCTATATCTCCTCGCTCAAAACCAATAATAATACATTGAGGGAAACAAATTCTTTTAGCCTATTTATTACACCTTTTCTCTTTATGCAAGGAAACCAAATGCAGTTACATCATATGTATCGGTGAGACTTCTCAAAACTTCATATTTGATTGTGGTAGAGGAAGAAAATGGGTGATGATCCCTGAGTGCAATTTTGGTAGGAAGCCTAATCGGAAAATGGCATTTTATTCTTATTGGCGAATTGCGGCTTACGGCTCGTAATCAGAGGTTATTGAAGGTCTGCTAAGGCTTGGACTTATAGCAG
>CP070673.1:2334880-2338767 GCA_020351915.1 Deltaproteobacteria bacterium | reverse complement strand
CGGAGGGGGACCGTTCGCCAATTCCGCCTTCTACCCCCAATGGGTGGCTGGCGTCATCATTTTTCTCTCGTTGCTCCTGGGTGTGTCATCCTTGCTACGAAAAAGAGAACGGGAAGAGCCCCGTTGGGCTGAAAAGGACGAAGCCGCCGATGCCCTCGACCGATTGGAGGAAAAGCAGCCGTTGGGACAAGATAATATTTCGGGTGGAGCTATAATCGGCATTGCCTTCATTCTGATTGTCTACACAGTTCTTCTGGATATGTTTGGATACATAGTCGTTACCCCTTTCTTTATGGCCCTCCTCTTTTGGATGTTAAGAATCCGAAACTGGATCGCCATTGCCCTGCTTTCCGTGATCTCGGCGGTTGCGTTGTATGTATTTTTCTCATCGATGTTGGAGGTCATCCTTCCTCCGGGACGGTATTCCTTGATCTGGTGGTAGCATTACGCCATGGTCGTTTGGAGGTAAATAATGCAGGGGATCCTCAGTGGTGGACTTGAAACTTTCTTAGGTTTACAGCAGATCTTGCTTGTAGGGCTCGGTGTGTTCATGGGGATCATTATCGGGGTCCTTCCTGGTATTGGTCCATTGCTCGGTGTGATCCTCTTTACCTCCATTGTCATTCATCTCCCTCCAGTGGCTGGAATGGGCCTCTTGATAGGGATCTATGTAGGAGGGTCATGTGGAGGGGCCATCTCTGCTGTTTTACTACGAATACCTGGCACACCAATCGCCGCTGCCACCTTGCTGGACGGATACCCCATGGCGAAGAAGGGAAAAGCTCCCGAGGCTGTGGGACTTGCCATCAGCGCCTCATCAATGGGTGGTCTTCTGGGCGGGGTTGCCTTGGTATTTGTCTCTCCTCTTCTGGCAGAGATCGCACTGAAGTTCGGTCCACCTGAGTATTTTGCCCTGACGGTGACCGGTATGATTGCCATATCGGTCGTGGCCCGAGAGTCTACTATAAAGGGCCTCATCAGTGCATGCCTTGGGTTGATCATCGCGAGTATCGGAACAGATCCTTTCACCGGTTACGATCGTTTCACATTTGGTTACGGGAATTTGATGGGTGGCATCCGCCTCGTGGCGCTCCTCGTGGGCTTGTTTGCGATTTCCGAGATGTTCATTCAGATTGAACAGGGGGGGCTCAATGTCAAGCCGGATATTAAGGTCTTTCGACCCCCCCTTTCCACAGTTCTAACGGTGCTCAGGAACATGGGAAATCTCCTTAGGGCCAGCTTCATCGGTACGTTTATCGGCTCACTCCCTGGAACGGGTGGGGTTGCCTCAAGCTTTATCAGCTATGCCATGGCCAAGGCGAGTTCCAAGGAACCCGAGGAATTCGGTACCGGAAGGCCAGAAGGAATCATTGCATCTGAAGGGGCCAACAATGCCTGCTGTGGTGGAGCACTCATACCCTCGCTGGCGCTGGCCATTCCCGGCGATCCCATCACGGCTGTCCTTCTTGGCGCCCTCATGCTCCTGGGCCTTCTTCCAGGACCGGAGCTTTTCAAGCAATACCCGGATGTCGTGGGAGGGCTTTTCCTTGCCTATATCGCGTCCAACCTCTTCTTATTTGTCCTGGGTCTTCTGTTTACTCCCCTGTTCGTCAGTATCCTCAAGATAAGGAAAAACCGCCTGATCCCGATGATCATCCTCTTATCGATCGTCGGGACCTTCGCCGTTCAGGCCTCAGTCTTCGACGTTTGGTCTATGTGGTTCTTTGGATTGGTCGGGTATGTGATGAGAAAACGAGGATTTCCCCTTGCGCCACTCGTTATTGCGAGGGTGTTGGGACCTATTCTCGAGCCGGCATTTCGACGCTCTCTGATCCTCTCAGGAGGAAGCTTTAGCATCTTCGTTAGCCGGCCCATTGCCTTCATTATCTTGATTTTTAATGTGATACTTCTCGCATGGACTTCTGTTCCACCTGATAAGATGAGAAGGGCAAGGACGGCTTTTTTACGTCTGATAAGCAAAAGGAGTTATTCTTAGCTTCAAGGATCGCGCCAGGGCAGGCCAATGTTCCAATTAGGCCAAAGCCCATAAGTTCAAGATGTGAATGTTAATTAGGTTTTTTGGAGGAGGGATAAGGTAATCAACACCAAACTTAAAGAAAAGGAGGTAACAAATGAAAATGATAAAGGCCTTAAAAATACCCATCATATTGGCTTTCATTCTCTTATTGGTAGCTGGTTTGTACTCCCCTGGTTTTGCTAAATATCCGACGAGACCTCTGATGTGGCTTTGTCCGTGGGGACCAGAGAATGAGTCAGTCGCAATGGGAAGAATGATTGCTGAGGAAATGAGCAAGATCATAGGAGAGAAGATTATCGTGAATGCAATGCCTGGAGGATCTGGGGCGAAGGCCCTGAAACATGTTCTTTCCCAACCTGCCGACGGGTATCTGCTTCTCGATGCATGGGTGGCCCCTCTGATTTTTGTCGTCCTGAATCGACCCGATATTGGCTACACCTATAGTGACTTCGAGCCCATCGGCCACATTACCTTTATGCCTTTTACCCTCGTGGTTCGGAAGGATTCGCCGTGGAAGAACTTGGATGAATTTGTCAAGCACGCCCGAGCGAATCCCGGGCTGAGCTACAACGCCACTGGCGCAGTTTCTGTACCTCACGCGGTGATGGCCACCTTCTTGAAGAAAGCAGGGGTCAGGGCTCGAGGCGTACCCTATGCGGGCCTGGCCGGGGGGATTAAGGATTTTCTAGGAGGGACCTTGGATTTTACCATTGGAAACTTCTGGGTCAAGGCGGTATACGGCGATCGGACCCGGACACTCTGCGTGTTCTTGGATGAAAGGCATCTGTGGTTTCCGGAAATCCCAACGGCAAAAGAGCAAGGATACGACCCAGGATTTGGTGACTCCGGTATGGGGTGGGATACCTTGGCCGTCAAGAAGGGAACCCCAAAGCCTATCGTTGAAAAACTACGAGCAGCGTACAAAAAGGCTGTGGCTTCGAAAGCAATAAAGGCCAAATTGAAAGAAATGAACTTCTGGCTTGTCTATAAGAACCCAGAAGGATGCGTGAAGCTTTGGGAGGATAGTAAGAGAAACCTAAAGGAAGGAATTGAGATATTGAAATGGGAAAAGGCGCAATTTGAGTAGGGGTCGCTAAGAGATGATTGTCTGTTCCTCCTCCAAAAGGCAATGCATGCGGTTGGCCGGTCTGATTTCATTTGGGTCAGCGGCAATCCGCCTATCATGCTGGCAGCATTCATGCTGGGAGTCGTTGCCTGTGTGGTCGGCACAGCCAATGCTTTCCCCGAATTCACTGGGTCACTCTGGGGTGCCATTCAACGAGGAGAATACAAAAGGGCCGGAGAGTTACAGAAAAAGGTGACAAGATTGGTAGCACTAATAAATATTACAACTGATGTGATCGGTATTCATGAGATACTCTGGTTACGAGGCTTCGATTTTGGAGGTTATCCAAGAGCGCCTCTGAGACCTTATACTGACAAACAGAGGGCAAATCTCAAACAGGGTCTCCTAGAATTCGGGTTGATATCTGGAGACGAGATAACGTAACGTTTAAAGAGGCAAACATGAGTCATTTTGCGCTGATCGTGACTTTGAGGGTCAAACCCGGATGTATGGACGCGTTCCTTCCTCTGATCCTAGAGAACCAGCGACTGAGCCGGCAGAACGAACCTGGTTGCCGCCGCTTTGACGTTTATCGTTCCAATGAGGAGGACAACACGTTGGTGTTCGTCGAGGAATATGACGATCTGGACGCCTTCAAGGTCCACCAGAACAGTGAGCATTTCAAGACCTATTTCGAGGCCGCGAAGGATATGATGGCCGAACGCATCTGGCAGCGTTGCACTCTTATCGACAATTAACGACGTGCGATGCTTCGTTGTTTTG
>CP070673.1:2329299-2334780 GCA_020351915.1 Deltaproteobacteria bacterium | reverse complement strand
TGCGTTTTAAGCCGAGCTTCTCTCTGATGTTGTGTCTGTGTGACTCAACTGTGCGCTTGGATAAGTCCATCATTTCTGCTATCTGCTTGCTTGTTTTCCCATCCTTTACCAGGTTTGCTATTTGGATGTCTGGGGGGGTGAGGCTTGCATACTTGCTGGAGAGCTCGCGGGAAAACGGGTAGACGATCTGGTAGAGGGTTGACTGAAGGACATCAAGATATGCCCTTTGCTTCGGATCTAATCGGGTTCTATTCAATTTGTCTAGAAAAGGCATGAGCAGTAGTCTTACGTTGGACAGCACCTTTTCTCCGACCGCCTTCGCATCTTCCTCCCTCCTCTCCAACAGGACCCTTAAGGATGCGTTCAGTTCCTTAAGGGTATTAACCTTAAGCTTCAACGCTTTCTGTCTTTCTCTTAGGGCTCTCTCTGCCTGCTTGCGCCTGAGAACTCATTGTCTAACTTGTTGACCTTTTGTAGGAGCTCCTCATATGTTGGTTTTCTCATCACTGGAACGTATCCTCCTATCACGCTTAAGTAAGCGTACTGAAAACTCTGATACTCTAATCTAATCCTTTTCTTCTAAGCTATCAATTTGAATTCAGGCTCATCTAAGAACGATTTCAGCTCTTCATGGCTTACTATCACTTGTTCTTTTCTCTTTTCGAATATTTGCTGCAAAGACGTAAAGGTTCCCTGATTCCCCACGTATATACTTGGAAATCAAGACCCGGCGGTTTTTGGCTATTTCAAACAGAAACAATCAGAATGGGGTATCGACAAAGACAGTCGAATCCATCTTGAATCAGTGATTCCCGATCATCAATAACGATACTACTCGGCAACTCCTTTTTCCCGATTCAGCTAATCTACGAATCGTCGAGATTCAAAAAAGCCACTGTCTTCCCCCCTTCCTATTGGGCTAGCCTTGGTTTGAAAAATGCGAATCCGGACAAGAGCCTCATCGAAGTTGCCTTTTAGGCCGATTTTTATCGGTAAATCCTCAAGAGTTTCGACCCAATTGTCGATAAAGCAGCTAGAAAGGGTTGCTGGCGCCTTGCCAGAGGGATGGTGGCTCAGGCCTGGCAGTGAAACCCGTCAAAAAAAAATCTTCACAAAAGGTTAAGGAGGGCTGAGGATGAGGCGTCAACCCTATGGTGAAAAACTACTTACTTTTCTTTGTTGTGTTTTCCTTATCATTACCTTGAGTTCATGTAAGACCCTCACGGCAGGTATTCAGGTCGGCGGGCCTCCCGTTGTGGTACAGGACCAGAGAGGGGGCCCACCGCCGCACGCAAAGGCACACGGGTATCGGGCGAAACATACCTATCGATACTATACTCATGCGATGGTGTACTTTGACCTCCATAGAAGGCTGTACTTCTACCTTGAGGGCGACCATTGGCGGATGTCGGTGTCCCTACCGAGTCAACTGTGCGTGCAGCTTGGAGAGTATGTGACGATCGAGATGGATTCTGATAAGCCGTACACACGGTTTAAGGAACACAAGCGCAAGTATCCTCCCGGCCAGCTGAAGAAAAAGAAAAAGTGGACGAAGCGATCATAGACCGAGCAGGGTGCTATTGAGTACGACGCCTTTGATCTTCAAAAGGACACACCAAATGCTTGTTAACCTTAGAAAGAAAGGAGAAAGACAGTGAGCCTCTCGAAGTCCATGAGAAAGACGGTTGCCGGTTTTGTAATTCTGACTCTTGCCTTTAGCATAACCTGGGTACCGGCCTATGCGGCAATGGTAAGCACGGGTGAAATCCTCAAACAGAGCCAACGGAATCTTGATCGTGAGCGCCTCCATATGCTCCTGGATCGTTCTGAGGTGCGAAAACATCTGGAGGCGTGGGGAATAGATAGTAAGGAGGCAAGGGCACGAGTCGATAGCCTCACCGACCAGGAAATTGCTCAAATTGCCGCCCAGATCGATCAGATGCCTGCAGGCGGGGATGGCCTCAGCATCTTAGTGGGCGCAGCTCTGATAGCGTTTCTCGTTTTACTGATCACCGACATTCTCGGTTATACCGACATATTCCCGTTCATAGAGAAGGGAGAATAAGAAATGCCCGTCCCCGTTCTCAGGCGCGGTAAGACGGGCATCATCTCTCTTGTCCTCTTCGTGTCATTGACCGCCGGCTGTGCCCACATAAGCCCTGAGCGGTATTCTCTGTCGGTGTCAGGGCACGCGGGGAGGGTGGAAATCCCCTCGGTGCCTTTTTACCCTCAACGAAACCATCACTGCGGGCCCGCAGCCATGGCCATGGTGCTTCAATGGGCTACGGTGAAGGTGAGCCCTGAGGAGCTCGTCTCTGAGGTGTTCACCCCGTCGAGGCAAGGAAGCCTCCAGTCCGCCTTAATAGGTGCTGCCCGTCGCCATGACCGGCTCGCCCATCCTATCAGGGGCGCCGAGGAGCTGCTCACCGAACTCACCTCAGGCCACCCGGTGCTTGTCCTCCAAAACCTAGGCCTGAGCTGGCTTCCCCGGTGGCACTATGCGGTGGCGATAGGCTACGATACCGTGAAGGGCGTCATTATTCTACATTCCGGGAAAGACCCGAGTCGAGAGGTGAACTGGCGGCTTTTTATGCGAACCTGGCGACGTGTGGAGTGCTGGGGACTCGTGGTCCTCCCTCCCGGTCTCCTTCCGGCCAGCGGGGAAGAACACTCCTACATGCGTTCTGCCCTGGGCCTTGAGCAGGCAGGACAGTGGGAGGGGGCAGCGCTGGCGTATGGTGCCGCCCTGAGGAGGTGGCCCTTGAGCCTTGGTGCGCTCATGGGGTTGGGTAACTGTCGCTACAAGCTGGGAGACCTAGGGGGTGCTGAGAGGGCATTCAGACGAGCAACCGAGGCCCACTCCACCAGCGGGGAGGCATTTAACAACCTTGCCCACGTGCTCGCCGAGCAAGGGAGATATGACGAAGCACTTCAGATGGCCACCCAAGCTGTAGATATTGGAGGAGCAAACAAATCCCTTTACGTCCAAACACTCCGTGAGATACAGGCGATGACATCACCTGGCCCGGACTGACTCAATAGATATAAGGAGCTAATCCTGTCTACTGGCTCATAGACCGAAGGCGGATGCGGATCATCAACTCTATTGAGAGCGATGAAGCTGAACTTATCGAATCCATCTTGAAGCTGAGTCACCTTTTCGGAACGCCAATCCCGTAATCTATTTCTTTCCTCCCCCGTGGCCGCCACCGTGGCCATGACCGTGCCCAGCTGCGTGGCCATATGCGTGCCCCAAATCATGCCCTTGCCCCGGATTTCCTCTGTGGCCTCTCGCATGAGCCAGCCCCAGGCCCTTGCTTCCCGATGTCATTCCACTTAAGCGGTGTCCCTGGTCACCTTTGAAGTTTCTGACTGTAGCCTGTGCAATTTCAGACCGCCTATGGGCTTGCGTCGAAGTCTGCACACCATAGTGTGCTTTTGTCTTGGAGTGACCTAGTCCCAGCACGCCAGGGTGTACACCGAAATAGTGCGCAATTTCACCCCATCCCATGCCAGAGCCTCGCATAGCTGCGATGTCCTTGGTTAGGACCCCCACCATTTCCGCTAGTAGTGCTTCAGCTATCGCTCTATCCTCTGGCAGCCCAGTGTCTTCCGCTTTTGCAATAGCCGCGGCCACCGTAGGATCTTGCCGTGCAGCCGACGTGGCAACGTTTTCGGCATGCTGAGCCTGCGCCTCGTTGTAAAAGCTCACTTCCTCAGAAGCCTGTGACGCGGATTTGCCCATCCATACTATGATGCAAACGAGCATAAAAAAGATCGAAAGCAGGATGCCGAGGGAACTCTTGTTCAAAGTTCCTCTGAGAGATAATCTCCAGTTCATGATCTTCCTCCTTTGAAGCTACCTTTTTATTGTAACAAAATTAATCGACTCATCAAGCATAAAGATTCTAGATCCTATACTAATTCTTTCCGGCCCTCCAGCTCCTCTCGATGTCAAACGCCCCCCGGCAATTGTGGGGAAATTGCTTGTGAGATAACTTTGGATACTTTTGGCACGCGATTTTGCGAGCTTTTCATCGCCTTTCTTGTAACCAATGATTGCTAAGTAAATTTTTTTATTGGTGCGCAGTATTGAACCGATTACTTCCAGAGAGGGCTTTGTACCTTGCTGCAGAGTATTGGTCGAGGGTTTGAACCGAATCTGCTCAAGGGGGACTCGGCGGTATCCGATCGTAAAATTCCGGTATTCGAAGTTGCCCCGGGCATTCAGGTGATCCACGGCCTGGATAGCCCATTTTCCTTCCGGATAAGATCTCAAATACTCCTTCCATGCAGCAATCTCTTCGGGGTAACGCCGCAGCCTATTGAGTGCCAAACCGCGATTGTAGAGAGCCTGTGGATGGTCCGGTTGAAGCGTTAGCACTCGGCCATATGCACCCAGGGCCTCCTTCCACCGGCCATCTTCCAGATAATTGTGGCCCAGAAAGAGGTGTGATTGGATATGATGTCTATCAAGCTCTACAGCCCGAAGATAGCTCGCCCTTTCCATCTTCGGTTTCTTAAGTTCATGATAACACACACCGAGCCAAAAGTGGTACTGCGCCCTATTAGGACTCAAGGAAGTGGCACGTTCCAGATAGGGGCGGGCCTCATGAGGCCGACTGAGGGATAAGAGACAGCGCCCCATGTAATAGTTCGTGTCTGGATCCGATGGATTCCGTTGAAGCACTTCATGAAAATGCTTTGCACCTTCGCTGTATTTCTCTTGGTTGAGATAATATTCCCCTTCGATCAAAGTCCTTAAGCCACAGCCAGAAAAGACGATAACAATCGCTACCAAGACCCAACGAGACCTCAACGAACTGGCCGCGGTCAGAATACTCATGAGACTAGTAGATTGCCAAAAGACAAGAAATCGAGATTCGATCATGAAAACCTCCTATGGAGGTCTTAACTCTAGCGAAATGATCACAAAATGATATTTAACTTTCAAGTACCATACGTCATGTTAAGATTACAGGAAATTCAGGTTCTGCTATCCTATACCTAACGTCTACACGCTGGGTGCAACACTTCTAACTGAAATCGACAGAGTTGGACGTCGATAACAACTGTTTAATTCATCTTGAAGTATGCATTTCCTAATATGATTTTTCGCTGTGCCGATTCCTTGAAAATTAGGGGGTCTTATCGCTTTAAGGGCGAGGGCTGTGCTAAAGTTTTTTTTAAAAAATCCGATTAGTTAAACAAAGGGAGGTGTGTTTGGTATGTTAGTTGGATCTGTCACAACAGCAGGAAAAAACCTGGCTCCGCCAGCACAGGCGAGTTCTCCCTCTCCGAGTACCGTACCGCAAGAAGCCGCGAAAGGAGCTAAACCCCAAGACGTAGCTCACATGACGGAAGTGGTAGCTGATATTCAGAAAAACCTAAGCATGATTCATAACGTGGACCTGCAATTTAGCGTTCATGAGGCTACTGGCGAGATTATGGTGACGGTGCGGGAGGAATCCACCGGTGAGG
>CP070673.1:2324355-2329199 GCA_020351915.1 Deltaproteobacteria bacterium | reverse complement strand
GAGCTTATCTACCCGGCCACTGACCCATGCTGATACCACCTTCACCCGCCTTTCGTCATAGGTAATCTCACCAACTGTCTGGATCTCTCGGATCAATCTTCTGTACTCAACGGGCTCCGTCCTGATCCCGCTCCGCACCACAACCTCAGGAGCCAATCGGACTGTGGTTGGCATACCCTTCTCTAATTTCTGTCCACTGCCTTGTTCAGCGTGGGATTGATGACCTTTCGTTTTCTTATCGGGTGAACCCACCTCTCTTGCATAGCCATAATGCACAGTTGTAAAGAATAACAAGAGCCCAGCCACCAGTACCCCTAGAACAAAAGGGCAATATGACTCCCAACAAATGTCTCTGATAGGTGAGGCCTTTTTTTCGTCCATAGCTAATCCTCCTTAATACCCTCAGTGGTTTTCCCGGAATGGTATTCGGTCGGCCAGATACCAGCTGCCCTCTCCAAGTCGTTAATGTGCTTCAAGTAATCCGTGTAGGCTTGCCAGTAACCAAACTGGATATTCAATAGGATTCTTTCAGCATCCAGGAGATCAAGAAAGCTCACGATCCCGGCAATGTATCCTGCCTCAGCTGACTCGAGTGCTTGCTTTGCCTGCGGAATGAGCGTATCTTTGTATAAATCGATGGTCTCCCGGGCGCTCTGAATCTTGAAGAAACCATCTCTGACTTCAAATAATGTCTGATTTGATACGTGCTGATAGTGACTCTTTTGTGCAGTGATCGTTTTGAGGGCACTTTGAGCCTGAGATGACAGCTTCTTCTTCCATATTGGTAGGTTGATGCTGACCATTACGTTAAACGCATCCTTGCCATTATCACTGACATTGAGTGGCCCCTCACCGACTTCGATGTAGTTAACCCCAAAGGTGAGATCCGGTGTGTAATCCTTTTTAGCCAATTTGTATGCACTCTCGCTCTTTTTGATCAGGGCTTGAGCAGCGTTGAGCTCGGGGCGATTCTCTTCTGCAAGTTCAAGAAGCTCTTGCTGCCCGATCGAGATTTCCATCAACTTTGGCTGTTTTGGTTTCCCCAGGGTTTCCCAGAGAGATCGGTTTAGCAGAGTATTAAGCATCGATTCAACGGTCTGCTTCTGCTTTTCCAGAGCCAGTAGCCTCTCATTGAGTCTGCTCACCTCCACCTGGACTTTTAGTATGTTCTGCTGTAAACCACGTCCCGTTTCATATTTGATTGTGGCAATGTGCTCAAACCGCTTCAAGAGCTCTTTTTCTCGCTGCGTAATGTCGATAATGGTTGAAAGGTAGAAAAGGTCATAAAAGGCTCTTTTGACCTGACGGATCACCTCACTTTTCGTGGCTTCATACACATGTTTGAGGTATTCTGTTTCTTGGGAGGCAATATCGGCTCGAAGATCTCTTTTCCCATAAAAGGGAAAGGCCTGCTTTGCTCCCAAAATGTGTCTCTGAGGGCCCACACGTGTTTCTACATTTTCCACAAAATACGTGTATGATAAGTGAGGGTCTGGCAATGCCTTTCGGACCTCGATCGTCTCCTGTGCGCTCTGCCACCTATTTCTGGCGGCAATAATAGCTGGATTTCTCTCGAGGGCCTCACTTATGAGCCCTGGCAATTCGAGCATTGCCTGAGAGTTTTTCGGGGCATCTCCATGTACACTCTCGATAGACACAACCATAGCCAAAAAGGGAAACAATATGAATGAAATCAAATTATACACCATGAACCTTTTCACATTAACTCCCTCCGTTTTAAGTGACTAGATTTTAGCAATTCAAATCCTAGCATCTGGTCGCCTTCGCCGGAATGACTCAAAACCTGAAAGAGGAACCCCCAGAATGGCCAAGGGGAAGGGGCGTGTTTACCCAAAATAAAGCGACCTCTAAATCATAATGAAGTATAAGATCATCTTTTCACAGTTGCTTTCTTCACAACAGAGGCTGAATTCAATGTTTTTTACTCCGAGCCTTGATTTTAAAGAAAATCATTACCCCCAAAACAATCTCCACAAGTAGCGCGATCCCGACAAAAAGCCGGTAGATTATCCCGATGCTACCACCTCCGTGGTGAACAAATTCCAGACTTTCCTGCCAGAGTGATTCTACTTCCCCATGGGCATGTCCCGATGCGTAGCTTTCCTCATGGGTATGAGTACGAGGGACAGCAAATCGACCCAGGCTGAGGAGAAACCCGCTCCCAGCCTGGAGAATGATAAAAGAGGCCAAGAGAATCCCTAGGGTGCGATGCCAGGTCCTGAGGTCTGACTCTTTCATTAAGATACTCTGTCTTTTTTTCCCATCATTTTATAAAATGCAGATTTCTATTTCCACTCTTGTCACAAATACTCTCTCTTTAACTACAGCCAAATGACTCCTTTGTGATTGCGAAAGACTTCCTTTGTCTGCAGTTTGCTGGGTTCTTTTGCTTATCCTGTGAAAGTATAACAGATTTCTCCTCTCGAGCGACTTAGGTTTATGGACTTTTTTCGGTCACCTAGAGGCTCAAAACCCCGTTTTGTTTCACGGCTCAGTCTTTACCACAACTAAGGTTATGTCGTCATTTTGGGTTGCCGATTGACGAAATGCAGCAACATCATCAGTTATGGCTAGGACTATTTCCTGGGAAGAACTTTCACTGTGCTGGCGGATGACTTGGCGTAAGCGATCTTTTCCATACGCATCGCCCTGAGGGCTTTGGGTTTCCCATATCCCGTCTGTACCGATGAGGATAATCTCCCCATCACTCCGCCCCGAATGGATGTATTCCTGAAATGACCATGAATCGTCGATCCCAAGGGCAATCCCACTGCCGCCGAGCTCACTAAAGGAGCCCATAGAGGGATCATAAACGATAGCCGGATCATGCCCAGCTCTTACCCACCGTATTTCTCTCTTGACTGAGTCGATGGTCATGAAAAAGAGAGTCATGAAGCTACCCGTTTGAGTAGTGTCGATGCACAAAAGGCGGTTTACATCTATTATCATCTCCGAGAGAGTGCCTGGCTGCGTTACCCTAATTCGCAAGAATGCACGGACAGTGGCCATGAGTAAAGCCGCGGCTATGCCATGACCCACCACATCACCCACTGCAATACCGACCCGCCCCTGACCCAGCTCTGAGAACTGGAGGAAGTCGTAGTAGTCTCCGCCGGTTTCATCACAGTAAATGCTTTCCCCGGCAATATCCAAACCATCAAGTTTCAGGGATTTTTGGGGAAGTAGATTCTGCTGTACTTCCATTGCCAGATCTAGCGCATGCTTAAGCCTCATCCGCTCTTCAAGCTGTAGCATCATGGTATTGAAACTGCGGACTAAGTCCCCAATTTCATCCTGAGTTCTTACCGGAAGGGGAGCACCATAACTGCCTTTGGCCACGTGCTCTGCCGCCTTGGAAATCTCGCTTATCGAGTGAGCCATCCTTCCTGCAACAAATCGAATGAGCACTAAGATAAGAACGATGCAAAGGGTTACCGCGATAGCATAGTATAAGCGAAATCTCACAATGGGAGCCAAAATCCTTTCGCCCGGGGCAAAGAGTATAATGGTCCAGGGGGCCTGCTTGAGCTTATAGAAACCGCTTACTCGATCCGGGGGATGTCCAGAGCCAAAAATGGTTCCGAATGACCTTTCCTTCATGGCTTCCAGAATAGCCAGCTCCAACGGATCATAGGTTTCTCCAAGTCGTGCTCGCCCTCTCATCATGGCTTCGGTATGAGCAAGATACTGCCCCGACACATCGACCAAACACGCCATATCACTTTGCCACCAACCAAGCTTTCTTATATCCTGCATGAGAGAGTCAAAACGGAGCGCTACCTCCAGTCTGCCTACTACCCCACCAGCTTCATCAATGAGTTCTGAAATGAGGGTCACTGTATTCTGCCCCGTTTGGGCATCATAATGTGGGGGCGTCACCTTAGAGATCCTCCCCCCATGGAAGTGCATCATGCCCTTGCCACCCATGTGAAGTCGATGGCTTGGCATGGGTGCGGGTTGGGTTCTGTTTTGCGCCCACTGCAGCTTGACTTCTGTCACGCCTTCCAGCTCTTTTAGCTGCCTAAGTATCCATTCCTGCACTGTATGGCCACCATGGCCGCCAGCAGTTTCATGAAACATTTCGATCCTCTGAATCGGTCGGCTCAGGCGCATATCGATATAGTGCGCAGCTCGCTGGAGTTTAAGTATTGCAGTCTCTCTCCATTCATCAAGCAAAGTTCCCCTTGCATAGACAAAGCCGAAAAGACCCGTAAGAAAAAGGAGCAATGCCACAGGGAGTAGCAATAAAAGGGTAAGCCGCTGTTGCAGACTTTTGATCATTACAAAGGCCCTGTATAGATTAGGATTCGGAATCGGTAATTATCATTTTGTTTCACTTCTTCCTTTTTGTCTAGGAAATTCTCCCTTCTAACATCCGTTCTTCGCGTACCTGGCTGCTGCCTTTGTTCCGGTAAATCCTCAGCGGCCCGCGACGGCCTTATGGTTCCTCCGCGGTTTAGCCTCGTGGCGGAGCTCCTCGCCAAAACACGAGCTTCCCGTTCAATGCTATCGACCTACAATGTACCCTTTGGTCACGATGAGGCGGAAAGCTCATTAGTTCCTCTAATGGATTGTCGGAAAATGACGTTTTCTTTTGTCGCAACGATCGCTCTGCCGATCTATGCCATAAATCGGATTGAAGATTTCAAGATGAAATAGGGTCTTAGAAGGTAATTCGGATTACACAATATTTCTACCACAATTAAATAGATCTGCCTTGGCGGGAGGTCTTTGGCTAAATCGCTTAGAGTGGCCAAATGGTTAGTGCCGTTTCTCAATTCGCCAACCCCAACATCTTGTAGTTCCCATAATCGGGCGTGAGG
>CP070673.1:2316627-2324255 GCA_020351915.1 Deltaproteobacteria bacterium | reverse complement strand
TGATAACGTTCAAAAGTTGAGGTCCAGTTGTTTTTTTTGGCCATTGCAGAACACGGTGGTATTTTTTGTGAGATATCGCCCGCCTGCCTCGCCTGAGCGAGGACGATGGCGGGCAGGCCTTTCAGAAACAGGCATTACCTTCTTAACCCTAAATGCCTCCACTTTTGAACGATACTAATTGTTCATAAGCGTACGAAATCTCTTAGAGATGCTCTAAAAGAAAACAGGATAGGAGGAAACGTGAAAAAGCCTGCAAAAAAGATAGCAGTTGTTGGAACTGGTTACTGGGGAAAGAATCTGGTAAGGAATTTTGCCTCACTGGGCTCCCTTTCTGTGCTCTGTGATCTTGATGAAAAAAATCTGAATGAAAGTAAGAAAACATACCCCCGGCTAAAAACAACTGCTTCCCTCCCGGACATTCTTTCGGATGATAGGATAGATGCAGTGGTTATCTCCACCCCTGCGGAGATGCATTACCAGATGGTAAGGGATTGCCTGCTAGCTGATAAGCATGTGTTTGTGGAAAAGCCGCTGGCATTGAATGTGGAACAGGGAGAAGAACTGGTAAACCTATCTGATGAAAGAGAAAGGATTCTCATGGTAGGGCATCTCCTCCAATATCATCCAGCAGTAATCAAGCTCAAGGAATTGGTTGAGGGAGGAGAGTTAGGAAAGATCCAATATATCTACTCTAACCGGCTGAATTTGGGAAAGATAAGGAGAGAGGAGAACATCCTCTGGAGCTTTGCTCCTCACGATATATCAGTCATTCTCAGCCTTACCGGGGAGATGCCAGACAGTGCATGCTCTTTAGGGGGAAATTACCTTCATGAGAAGATTGCTGATGTAACCTTGAGTCATCTCTCCTTTCCATCGGGAATTAAGGCCCACATCTTTGTAAGCTGGCTCCATCCTTATAAGGAGCAGCGGTTGGTGATTGTAGGCGATAGAAAAATGGCCTCATTCAATGATCTGAACTTAGAGGATAAACTCATTGTCTATCCCCATATCATAGAATGGAAGGACCATCTTCCGACTCCAAACATGAAGGATGGTCAGGTAGTGCCCGTTGATCAGGTCGAGCCCTTGAGAGAGGAATGCCGGCACTTTCTGGAATGTATCACAAATAATTCCCAGCCCCGAACAGGTGGGCCTGAGGGCCTCAAGGTCTTAACAGTACTTCAGGCCTGTCAGGAATCTTTGGAGCGTAAAGGAAAGATCGTTCCTGTCTCTCCCCCCTCTGATAGAAAAAAAAGAGAAGCACAGCCTTATTTTGTGGATAAGACAAGCACAGTCGATGAGGGATGCATCATTGGGAGGGGAACAAGGATCTGGCATTTCTCTCACATTATCAAGGGAAGCATTGTCGGAAGGGATTGCAGCATCGGTCAGAACGTAATGATCGGCCCGGATGTAACGATAGGCAATACAGTAAAGATACAGAACAATGTCTCCGTATACCCTGGGGTAACCTTGGAGGATGGAGTTTTTTGTGGCCCTTCCATGGTATTTACCAATGTCTTTAACCCAAGGAGTTATATCCCCCGCAAGGACGAGATTAGACCCACAACGGTAAAAGAAGGGGCTACGCTGGGTGCTAATTCAACCATAATATGCGGGCATACCATCGGGAGATTTGCCTTTGTGGCCGCAGGATCTGTTGTTCTTCATGACATACCAGATTTTGCACTGGTAGCCGGAAATCCCGCAGTGATAAAAGGGTGGATTTGCAGGTGTGGGGTGAGGTTGCATTTCGAAGATGGAAAAGCAATCTGCGATGCCTGTGGTCTAAAATATCGACGGGAGAAAGACAGGGTCACCACCATCTCCTAACTACCCAGATCGAATGCGCAATACCTGTTTTCTCGTTATTTTCCCTCTGTTTCATGGCCTATCCCCATAGCCCTTTCAAGCCGTGCCCAGGCTATGTTGTGCTCACTCAGGGCATTAAAATAGTTTGTGCGCGCTTGAGTCAAGAGGGTCTGGGCGTCCAGGACATCGGTTGATGTGGCTACCTGTTGTTTATATCGCTCCTCATTCATCCTGAAATTCTCCTCTGCCTGAACCACGGCTGTTTTGGCTACCTGAATATTCTTCTCTGCCTCTCTCAGAGATAAATAGGCGTCCTTGACTTCCAACTGAATGTTGTCCTTGATTTCATTAAGCAGGTATCGAGCTTTTGCTACTCTGGCCCTGGCGGCTGCTACTTCATCTCTCCTCTTACCCCACTGCCAGATGGTCCAGTCTGCTTGTAACGTTAAGGTCCATATATCAGGATCTTCCCCTGTAACAGCCGCCAAGAAGAGGTCATCAGTTTCTCTCGAATAGTTTCCAATGAAGGTCACCGATGGATAGTAGCTACTCTTGGTCAATTTCACATTTTTTTCAGCAGAGAGAACATTCAAGGATACCTCTTTAATCTCAGGCCTCGTGAGCTCTGCCTTTTTCAGGGCCTCATCAAGACCCAGCGTCACAGGACTGTAGTCAAGTATGTCCTTAATCTTTACCTCTTGGTCGAGGTTTCTTCTGAGCAGCTTATTAAAGAGCGACTTCGCCAGCTCAACCCCGTTTGTTGCCGTGATCAAGTCCTGCCGTGCCTGTGCCATCTGGACCTCTGTCTGTAGCAGATCATTTTTGGCTATAATTCCCTCATCATAAAAGGCTTGAGATACTTCCAACTGCGCTTTCAGTTGCTCCACTGCCTGCCTAGCTACAGTCTCGAGTTTCGCTGCCTTTAAAATCCCAAAATAAGCCGCTTTGACATCTAGTACCAGATCCTGAACGGCGGTCTCTTTCTGAATCTCAGCTGTGTCTACGCCTAAGGAGGCTAAATCCCTTGACATGGTAAGCCTCCATCCAGTAAACAAGGGTTGCGTGGCCGTCACGTTCCATTCGTAGTTATTACGGTTCAATGGTGAAATCTCCCTTAGAACGGGTGTGCCGGTTGAAGGATCAGGGAAATAGGTTGTCGTCCTAGCATCATTGACGGTATCGCTATCCAGCCGGGTATAGGTGTAGCTGGTGCTCAGCTTTGGATAAAAATCGGCCTTTGCAGAGCGCTCCTCAAATTCCTTTGCCCTTATCTCCTCATCTGCAGATAAAACAGCCAGACTCCTCTCAAGGGCTATATCGATGCTCTCTTCCAAGGTGAGAATATCAGAGGCCATGATTTGTGAGGACCCTGTCAGCAAAAAAAAGAAAATTCCCAAAAAAATAAAGACATTTCTCATTATCTTACTCCCCTCTTTTCTGTTTGATTACCCCTTTTCCTCGATACGTTCTAGACCACTGTTTGCGACGGATTCTACCTTTTCCAGGTATGTACCCAATACCCAGCTATTCCTATTTCCTCTATTTGTACCAGATATTTCCGCTCTCTTCTGAATAATTTTCCGAGTCTCCTCTGTATTCTGTGCTTACTATAGATAGGTATTCAATATATGAACGATTATTCATCATTACTAACCTCTGTCTGTCAAGGAAAAACAATAGATTTAATGGTTGAATTATGTCCGGATTACATATTAGAAATGACAAAAGGCAAGAGAGAAATGTGATTCTGCTAACAGAATTGCCAACAACGAATAGAACCCTTGGATTGCCGTTGAAGACTGATGTAACCAGAATAGTCGTTTGAAAATGTTTATCTCACTCAGCTAGGAGTGCAGCGTGGTAAAAGAGGTAGACACCAGCCAAGGAACGTGCAGGTTGCGAGAACAAGGATTTGAGTCTGGAAGCTGTATTGTGGTCTATGAAGATGAGAGGACCGATAGGGCCTGCCAGGTTACCCTTAGATGGGAGGGGAATGTACCTTTCAGGCTCATAAGGTCTGCCCATCTATCAAGGCCTGAGCACTATTTTTCGATCTATCAATCTGGATGTAACTTTAGTTGCAAGAAATGCCATTCATGGTATTTTACCAGGTATGCCTCTGGAGAGTGGATGTCCCCGAAGAATATCCGAGCATTGGCACGGGATTATGCTAAGACTATTACCTATTGGGAGCCTCGTGAGAGGGCAACCAGTTTCCATGCCCATGATCTCTGTCTGTCCTGTGGACTCTGTGTTACGGAGAAAGTCAGATCCCCGTATTGTCCTGGAGTGTTAGAGCCCGATCAGGTTATCTCTTCACCCCAGGGGTGGGGCCCGGCACGAAACATCATCGGTTTTACCGGAGGTGACCTGGCCTGCCAACCGGAGTTTTACTGCTTAGCCTCAGAGGAGATTAAGCGGGAGGGTGAGGATCTCTGGGTTCTGTTTGAGACCAACGGGTATGGACTCACACTGGAAAACCTCGATCGGTTTAAGGTCTCCGGGATTGACGCATTTTGGCTGGATATCAAGGCGCATGATGATGCTGTGCATCGGAAATTGACCGGGTGCTCCAATGAGCGGATCTTAAAGCTCCCTTACGAGATGAAGAAACGGGGCTTTGTGCTCGAGGTGCTTTCGCTTTTTATCCCTGGTTGGGTAGAGGCAGACCAGATAGAAAAGATAGCCTGGATTCTCGTAAAGGTAGATCCTCAGATTCCGTTCACCATTCTCGCCTTCTTTCCCGAATATCAACTAAGAGAAGTTCCCGCACCAAGTTTTGAGCAGATGGTCGAGGCTTACACAAGGGTAAAGGAAACAGGAGTTAACCAGGTAAGATTGGGGAATATCGGGATATTCGCGAGGACAGCGGAACAGTTTGAGGTATTGAAAAACCTATTGGGATCCCGATTCTGAGAAGCTTGTCTCGAGAATGGTAGGGTCCGTATGGGATTTGGTCAATCATTTTCAGGCTGTTGCCCAAACGGAAATCCCTTTGAGCGGTCATTAAAACGTTTTTTGCCAAAAAACCCTTGGCGAAGTGGAAGATAAGCGATGTCAACTGTTTGAGCCCTAAAGGCGAGTTTTGACATCGCCTGGAGTCCCGCCTCTTTATAGGCGGGATCAGGAAACGTTTTAGACCAAGGGAAAAGGGATTTCCGTTTGGGCAACAGCCTGTTTGTTCATGACGGTTTTTCCAAACCCTAAGAATCTTACTTGCTATCGTCTCAGGTGAGACCGAGGGGCAGATTTTGATATATTGGTATTGGTTGGCAGCAATAATTGAGAAGGTTGAAGTTGCACGGGGTAAACCCCAGTGCAATATGTTGTGCCCCAGAGGAATGGGCTTCGCCCCGATGGAATAAGCTACGCATTCCATAGGGCAGGCATTCCACGGGGTAAACATAGGTGATAGACTTAAAGGATGGGATTAAGATATCTTTTTAAGGGCGTTCCTGAGTTTAGGGTGTTTTTCAGTGAGATTTCTGAGTTCGGCAGCAATCCGCAGATCATAAGGGTCTTCTTTGGCAAGCATGGAGAATGTCTGTAGTGCTGTCTCTGTATGATCCCTTTTGGCATGAATCCTCGCCATCCCAAGATGTGCGTACTTGTCATATCCAAACTCCAGGGCCTTCTTGTAATTGATCTCTGCCTGTTTGAGATCATTCAGGCTCAAGTAGGCATCACCGATTCGGGTTAAGGCAATTCGTGGCTGCATGCCACACGTAAGAGCCATGTGCCACGCATCGATGGCAGACGAATAATCTCTCATACCTCTGTAGCAATCCGCCTTTCCATGCCAGGCATAGGAATTCTCTGAGTCGATTGCAAGGACCCGCTCGTAGTACTTCATGGCCTTTTCATATTGACGTCGCTTCCGATAGATATTTCCAGCAGAAGTGAGTGCCAGAATGGGATCATCTGATTTATGAATGAGTTTTTCAAAATATCTCAGGGCTTCTTCATCATTACCTTCTCTTTGGTATATATCTCCAAGGCCCATCAAGGCATAGGGATCATCTAGATTTTCCTCAAGGGCCCTAAAAAAATATTCCTTGGCTGCCTCAAGATCCCCTTTTCTCTTGAAACCATCAGCCACTCTTGTCATTACCTTGTAGTCATGGGGGTGTAATGACAAGTAATGCAACCAGACCTCGAGCGCTTTTTCCACCTGGTTCAACCCCCTGTAAGCATCACCAAGTCCTGCAAGGGCAAACTTATTGTCCTTTTCAATCTCGAGGCACCTCTGGTAGTAATGGGCAGCTTCTGTGAATTGTTTTTTCTTCCGTTTCAAATCCCCAAGACCCACTAAGGTGTAGGCATCATTGGGCTGGGTTTCTAAGGCCAAGGCGTGGTTGTCTTCAGTACCTTTATGGCTTCCCTCTCTAGTCATTATCCGGGAAAGCCTTTCAAAGGTTACGGAATCCCATCTTGTCTTAGACTTTTTCCTTCTAGTTGCCATGGGAGATTACTGTAATATCTTGGGGACAGATGATAGATAGATACCTCACCGTATACATATCGGAAGAAATCGCTATAATATTAGAAATTTACGCGCAGACCAATAATGGGGATGGGCAGAGCAGCTCATAGGTCGTAGCTCATAGCTCTTAGGCAGGAGGGAAAGACGCAAAGCGCATGGCGCACAGTGCATGGGGCATAGAGCAAAGCAGAGGGCAAAAGCAGCTCATTGCTGATAGCTCAGGGCTGATAGGCAGGAGGGAAAGACGCAAAGCGCATGGCGCATAGGGGAGAGGGCAAAGGGCAGAAGACAAAAGCAGGTCACAGCTGATAGGAGTTGAGGGATGTGGGATGCATTGATGTACACAAAACTTGAAAAAGGATGGTATACTTGATAGAATTTTTCTCCACGACTTTTGTTGTGGAAGGCTTGGTTAGACAATCGCGGATAACCATTTGTGTTTCTCCGGGAGAGAGGGGAATGTCAGATAAGGGAAAAGATGGAAACAGCGGGGAAGGGAAGGATTTTGCCGATCTCTTAGACTCTTACCGTGTCGAGATGCGCGAGGATCTTCAGGTCGGGGATAAGGTTGAGGGTGAGATCATTTCCATTGGAAGGAATACGGTTTTTATCGATACGGGGACCAAGACGGACGGTGTCGTGGATAAAGAAGAGCTTCTTGATGACAAAGGGGGAATGCCCTTTAAGGAAGGCGACCGTCTCGAACTCTATGTAGTGTCAGTTTCTGAAAGTGAGGTCAGGCTCTCCAAAGCCATTTCGGGTAGTGGCGGCCTCAATCTCTTGAGGGATGCCTTTGAGGGGGCTATCCCGGTGGAAGGCAAGGTGAAGGAGTTGTGCAAGGGTGGTTTTCATGTTGAAATCCTGCAGAGAAGGGCCTTTTGCCCTGGTGGCCAGATGGATGTGAGCTTTGTTGAAAACCCCGATGACTTCGTTGGGAAAGAATTCCAATTTCTGATTACACAGTTTGAGGAGCATGGCAAAAATATCGTAGTTTCAAGACGTGAACTTCTTGAACGAGACCTCAAAAAGTCCCGACAAGAGTTCTATGAAACCCTTACCATTGGTGCCCAGCTGGAGGGCAGGGTCACCAGATTGAAGCCCTTTGGGGCATTCGTGGAACTTTTTCCTGGTATCGAAGGGATGGTTCACCTTTCGGAGTTGAGCTGGTCACGGGTGGAAAAACCTGATGACGTGCTCAAAGTTGGAGAATCAGTCACGGTCAAGGTAATAGGAATTGAGTAGGGTGAAGTTTATGATCAGGTAAAGATAGGCCTTTCAATTAAAGGAGTGAACGGAGATCACTGGGACACCGTTGAAGAGTGATTTCATGAGG
>CP070673.1:2310206-2316527 GCA_020351915.1 Deltaproteobacteria bacterium | reverse complement strand
TGGGCTGTTCTTGAAAGGCCTGCCCACCATCGCTCTCGCTCAGGCGAGGCGGGCGGGCGATATCTCAAAAAAGATTCCACTGAACTCTGCCGTGTTATTATCTTTGGGGTTTCACGCCCCAAAAATAAGAGTCTTGAGATAATGCCTTTTGAAACCTCAAAGATAATAACACATCCTGTTGATCCTATAGATATCGCCTTGAGGGAATAGGGCATGCCTCAAAAAAAAGCTGGGTCAGTGATTGCCGAATACCTTGTTCTTAGATGTCTGAATTTATGGTATGAGACACTAGTTATCATTTCCTTCATCATACGATCCAGTTGCAGACAGTGAGTGGCTTTGCACTGATATATAGCTAGGTCATTCTGAGAAAAAACCTCTTGAAGGGGATCCCGATGATACTCAAACAGTTACTGGGCGAGATCATGACTCATATGGGCTTTGTTACCAGCCAACAGCTCGATGAAGCCTTGGAGAGACAAAGAACCCTATTTGAAGAAAAAACACTGCCAGAGCAGCTGCAAAGGGCCCGCCTCATTTCTGATGCACGACTGGCTGCTGATACAACCCCTTTGCTGGGGCAAATATTGGTTGATATGGAGTTCGCCACTAAGGAACAGCTTGAGGAAGCCTTGTCTGAACAAGAGAAGATGGTTGAAGCATATAAGTCACTGAAAAGTGAGAAGGTGGCAGCCGCTGTCGAGATAGGTTCTATCGTCAATTCTACGCTTAATCTTGCTGAGGTACTAGGACTTATCATGAGGTATGTCAATCGAGTCACTAATTCAATGGCGAGCAGCCTGATGCTCTTGGATGAGAAGACGGGAGAATTAGTGCTTAGTGTACCTACCGGTCCCAAGGCAGCTAAATTAACTGATATGCGAATCCCAGCAAGCGAAGGAATAGCAGGCTGGGTCGTTGAGCACGGTCAACCTGTTTTGGTGCCCGATGTCAAAAAGGATGAAAGGTTCTATAAAGAGGTTGATAGGGTAAGTCGCTTTAAGACAAAATCAATTGTCTGTGTTCCTCTCAAGGCAAAAACAAAGCTGATCGGTGTACTGGAGGTTATGAACAAGGTCGATGGCACCGCTTTTACCGAGGAAGATGTTGTATTGATGAGTATCTTTGCATATCAAGCTGCCATGGCCATTGAGAATGCTCGGCTCTACAGTGAATTGAAAGAACGGCTGGAAGGCGAAATACAGTTACAAAAAAAACTTTCAGAATCAGATAAATTTCGTGCACTGGGGCTGATGGCATCTGGCGTAGCACACGATTTCAATAACCTGCTCATGGGTATTCAAGGAAACACGTCATTGATGCTCTTAGACATTGATTCCAGCCATCCGCACCATGAGAGATTAAAAAACATAGAACAATCCGTTCAAACTGGAGCTGAACTTACCAGACAACTTCTCGGTTTTACCAGGGGTGGAAAATACGAGATTAAACCTACTGATCTCATGGAACTCATGGAGAAAACCTCACGTATGTTTGCCCCCACAAAGAAAGAGATAAGAATCTTTACCAAATATCAGAAGGGCATCTGGTCGGTGAAAGTAGACCAGGCTCAGATCGAACAGGTGTTGCTCAACCTCTATGTAAATGCATGGCAAGCCATGCCGTCAGGAGGAGATCTCTATCTGCAGACAGAAAATGTTACCCTCGATAAGAAATTTGTGAGGGCCATTGATATCAAGCCCGGAAAATATGTGAAGATGTCGGTGATCGACAACGGCGTGGGCATGGATGAGACAACCCAGAAAAGGATATTCGATCCCTTTTTTACCACCAAAGAGATGGGCAGGGGAACAGGTTTAGGGTTGGCCTCTGCTTACGGCATCATAAAAAACCACGGTGGCTACATAAATGTCTCGAGTGAGAAAGGTGAAGGGACCACCTTTAACATCTATCTGCCGGTCACGAAAGAAAAAATCGTAGAGGAAAAGAAGCCTTCTGAAAAGTTGCTAAAGGGCAAAGAGATGGTCCTTCTCGTGGATGATGAGGACATGATTCTCGAGGTCGGCAAGGAGATGTTAGCCAAAATGGGATATGAGGTCTTGACAGCCAGCAGTGGAAAAAAGGCAATAGAAATCTACAGAAAGAAAAAAGACCAGATTGGTATCGTTATCCTTGACATGATCATGCCTGATATGGGAGGAGGCGAAACCTACGACAAGATGAAAAGAATCAACCCCGGCATCAAAGCCCTTCTTTCAAGTGGGTACAGCATAAACGGCCAGGCAACCGAGATATTAAAACGAGGGTGCAATGCCTTCATCCAGAAACCCTTCAGTGTCACTAACCTCTCTCTGAAGCTCAGGGAAATCTTGGATAAGAAGTAGCCTTGTTTTCTTCACTCATGCTCTGCGAACCAGAGAGATTGTTCATTTCCTGATCCTTAAGAAATCACTGCTCCCGCCTCCTCTAACACACTACCAAGCCTTTGAAGGGCTTGGCAGCGAATCCAAAACTCTTGAACATTACTAATTTTTGGAGGATATTTGGTTGTTGGAAAACGGTAATCAGAAAGATATGTAAAAAGGGGCTTTGAAGATGAAGAGAGAGTCTATTTATATGAGGAGAGGTGAGCTGTGATGTTTAAAACAAGGATTACCGAACTATTGGGGATTAGATACCCTCTGTTACAAGGGTGTATGGCATGGATTACCGGATGGGAGATGGCTGCAGCCGAAGACCCCTCAAAGGTGAATGCATTGCATTCCTGAAAAGTTGCCGGTATAGTTTCAAAAGAGTATTTCAACTTAGACAGGATGAACAGGATCATCAGGATCATTTTTGTCTTGGCTTTCATCCCCGCCCGCCTCGCTTGAGCTCGCGATAGCGGGCAGGCGGAAAGCCAAGAATTGACTATTTAGATACCCTGCAAATCCTGTCTGATAAGAAAAGGAATTTCCTATACAATCAAGTTACATCGACAGGCGTACACAAATCATAAAGGGGGTAGTCATCCAGATGTATAATCCACATGATCCACGATCCGTTGAAAAATATTCCTCTGCGATAACCCTTTCAGATATGGAGGTGTTTATTTTTCCTGAGCTAATGCTCTCTCTGGTGCTTGCAAATATCATGTCTCCCCGTCTTTGGGAATGGCGTGACAATCCCTGGTTTAAGAAGATGCACAAGATCACCCCCTATCGGAGAATCCTGCGCCTTAAGCAGTACATTATGGATAACTTCGCCTTTAATCTCGATTTAGATACGTGGGGGCTAACTACCAAGGAAAAGGAACTCGAGCGTTTCTCAGATTTCATCGACGAAACAGTTCTGAAACAGAGCAACGCCCTGTTCGGCTATGAAGGCGACAAGTACTATTTCGACATGGATATACGAAGGCATTTTGGCCTGGATAAGTATGATTCAGATGTCATTCCCTATTGGAAGACTGAAACTCTGGAGGCTATGGAGGCCTTTCGGCATAAAGAGGGCTACCTTACCGGTGCAGGCGAATGCGTTTCCCTATCCTCTTTATACGCCAGTGCCCTCTTTGTTGTTGCTGGTATACCGTTAGACGATATTTATATGATGGCCACGCCATTACATTCACAGAATTTCGTAGATGTAGGTGCTGGGATTATCACTAATAACCGGCGGATCGTAACAAAAAACATGTGGTTTAACGGGGTGGAGCTTTCAGCAAAAGCACGGCGTGCTCTTGAAAATGAGCGGGTGACAATCGTAGCCCATAATACCGGCAATGTGCACACTATTTATAACGAGGCCACGATGGATCCTGGTGTTTATAGAAAGTTTTGCGATAAGCTCAAGGCCTTCCTCACAACCGATATCAATTTTGAAATTCTTGGCAATTTCCTTCGACAAAAACGAGAGTTACAGAAATGCTTTCAAATTGTTCACAGTTGCTGCGGAAAGCCGCGGTATATTGAGGCCGAAAAGGTTTACCATTACGAGCACACCAGCAAATTCAAAGTAAGTGACAATACCCAAACACTGCTTATCCATGAGATTGATGAAGACGAATTCTATACCAGTCCCCTTCCAGACAGGATAATCCTTGATGAAATAGAGTCATTTTTCAAGGAAACTCGGATAGCTGTAGATGACACGTGCGATATCGAAAAACTAAAGAAACACCTCCACCGCTGTTCTTGGAACATAGAGGAGGTGATTGGCGAATTACTGAAGTTTTGTAAGACTGTCCCAATACTGCCAAAGGAGAACAAAAAGTGGATACCATCAGAACCAATCCAGGTAGATGGATGCTCATCCAGAGAACAAATTATTGATTATCTAGATTCATTCAGAAACAAAAATGAAACGGCTGATCTTGCCTTCATGGCATATAGAGATATGTCAAAGGCTCCATGGAAGCCGTTTCTCAAAGCGGCCTTAGAGCGAAATCCTGTCTGCGTTGAAGGCTCCCACACCATGGACATATCCGAAGTTTTTGAAAACCTTCGGAGGATGGAAAATGTGTCAGTCTACGATGGTACCCGTGTGGCTCAACCCGATGAAGTCTGGAATTACGGACGGGGAGATGGATTGGAAAAGGCGCTTTGCATGATGAATATCATAAGAAATAGACATCCCCAGGAAAATCTGCGTTTGAAGGGCGATGACAGAACCGTGCTCGTGTGCCGTGAGGATGGTACGGAATTTCGATTTGACAGCCAAAAGGATGTCCAACTACCCCGTGAAGAAGATTTCTCCTTCTAGCGACCAAGCCGCCTTCTATTTGACACGGGAGGGGCTTTTCCCTATACTCCAGCGCCTACAGGGATGCGCATCATACCGTTGTTGAACCTTTATGGGAGTGCATGAAGATGGATAACTACGAAAAATTCAGAGAGATCCTCCACCGACACCCAAGCGGGGCGCCTCAATCAGGCGCCTTTGATGAGATTCTCAGGATCCTTTTCACACCAGAGGAAGTTGCGGTAGCGCTCGGCATGGTGTTTGTTCCCAGAAGCGTTCAGGAGATCGCCAAAATAGTGGGCGTTTCCGAAGATGAGGTCCTCGATCGCTGCGAGTCTATGGCCAACAAGGGCATTGTGTTCAGCCGGAAAAAGGAAGGAGAAGTAGGGTATGCGCTTCTGCCCACCATACCCGGCATGTTCGAGTTTCCCTTTATGACCGGAGGAGGAACGCCCATGCATGACCGGCTTGGAAAACTCTGGATGGAGTACCACCACGGGGCGTTGGGTAAGGAGTTTGCGGGCAGCAAGACTCCACTAACGCGCGTGATCCCAATTGAAAGGGCGCTGGATTTCTCCCTTGAGGTGCTACCATACGAGGTGATCTCAGCAATGCTCGATAGGGCGACGAGTTTTGGGCTCTCACAGTGCGCCTGCCGGGTAAGCGTGGCTGCTTGTGATAAACCCCGCGATGTATGCCTCACCTTTGACGCGTTTGCAACCTATCTCGTGGATCGTAAGCTTGCCCAAGAGATTACGCGAGAGGAAGCAGAGGCCATAGTTGCCCGCGCCGAGGAGGCCGGACTCGTTCACACCACCAATAACAGCCAGGATCGCCTCAACTTTCTCTGCAACTGCTGCACGTGCTGCTGCACCGTGCTGAGAGGTCTCACGCAGCTCAAAAACCCCAATGCCTTTGCAAGGAGCCGATGGAATGCCCAGGTTAATTCGGAACTGTGCACTGGATGCGGTGTGTGTGAGGAGGACCGATGTCCTATGGGAGCAATCGAGGTTGTAGAAGACGTAGCGCGTGTAGATCTCGAGCGTTGTATCGGTTGCGGACTCTGCGCCACCGCCTGCGACAATGAGGCCATCAGCATGGTGCCCCGAGAGTATACACCTGAAACTCCCAGGACCATCTCCGAGATGGGACTCACGGTTGCAACTGAGAAAGGCAGGCGCGAGAGATACCTAGAGCTCATGAAGCGGTAGCCTGCCCCGGCGTTTCTGGAGCAACCGGCTACGAATTACCCGCTTTAAGCAGGCTACTCGAAACCTGGACCCGTGAGATGGCCTCATGAACTTACAGCCTCACCGGGAGACACATGGAATCACAGCCATAAATCAGTCCGCCTCAGGCTAGAGGGAAGATAACAGAACAAGGTCACGGGCATAAGGGAGTCCGGTTATTCCTGACCAAAGTTCGTGAGGAATAGGACAGCGACCTTCTCCACTCAATTCGCCGAAAAAGATATGCCTCAGAAAAAGGGGAGGAAGAAATATCTCGATTTTTTGTGTTTTTCAAAGTCGAAAAAGCATTACCACTCATCGGTGCTGTGAAGGGTTCATAAAAAGATGGAAGGGGGCTTCCGCCAATTAAGAAAGATCGTCTCTGCATTTGCCATCAAAATTACGATACGGA
>CP070673.1:2305587-2310106 GCA_020351915.1 Deltaproteobacteria bacterium | reverse complement strand
TGAACAATGGGTGGAGCTTTTTGCCGTCGAGGATATCCCGGGAGCACCGGTAAACACAGTGGACAAAGCCGCCCAAGATCCACAGACCCTTCACAATAATATGATTCTAACCCTGAATCACCCACTGTGGGGAGAGGTGAACTCCACATTTTTGAGTCTATAGTTAAGAACCTTACGAATGGGCAGAGCATACGGGGCAAACCTTATCTGCCACAACTTCTTGAGATTCTGCAGGGTGGAGGAATGATGCCCCTTTGGGTAGAGAGGGCACAGAAGCTGAAAAATCTTTAACCTCTTTGAGAGAGTGACCTTAGGCCGATTCTCCCAGTCGAATTTTTTGCCCGAAATGGTCGTGAGAATTTAGAATGTTAGCGGTGGTGTGTTCCCATAGCTGCTGAGTATAGCAAGAACTACGGAGCCGTGAGATGGCTGACTCGCTGTGTACGTACCTACATACAGAGAGAGGATGAAGCATAACTATGAATAAGCAAATTGGGTGGACAGAAGAAGCTGAAGTAGTCGTGGTGGGGTACGGTGGCGCTGGAGCAGTTGCCGCAGTTGCTGCTCATGATGCTGGGGCAAAGGTGCTCATTCTGGAGAAGCAGCCCAGCGATTCCCCAACACAAACAAGGCATACCCCCAGTACACGTATGAGTGGTGGGGGGTGGTTTTGGCCCACAGATGTGGATAGGGCACGTCTATATCTAGAAGGGATGGTCAAGATCGCCAATGAGATTCTGGATGCTGAACGTAAGGAGCTGCTCTCGATCTTTGCTGAGCATTTGGCAAGCAATACTGATTGGATGAAGGAGATTGGCGTTCCGATAGGAGGAGAGGAGAGCGTAAGCCCGATGATTAGACAAGAGCACGGAGTACACGTCGTCGAGGGGAGGCTGTTCATGGCCGACTTTCCTGAACTCCCGGGCTCCGAGTGCTCCAGTCTTATTTGGTCCAAGGCTTCGGGCAACTACCGCAGCGGGGCGGCACTTTTCAAGCATCTGTCGGAAGCTGTAAAGAAGAGGGACATTCAGATAATGTGGGAAACTCCAGCTGTGCACCTCGTAACGCACGATGGAGAAGTTCGTGGTGTGGTGGCAATACATGGAGGTAAAGAACTCAGGATAAAGGCAAGTCGAGCGGTAGTTTTCACATGTGGTGGATTCGAATTCAACCATTGGATGAAGGAGAATTACCTAGGAGTGGTCCCTGTCCATTTTCATGGAAACCCGGGTAATACTGGGGACGGCATTAATATGGCTATGGAGGTAGGCGCTGCTCTGTGGCATATGAATAAAGCATCCTGGCGGGTCACCATGAAATTCCCCGATTTTCCAATGGTCTTCGCTACACAACGCCATGAGACAGCCTCGATCTTTGTCGATAAGAGGGGCAAAAGATTTACGAACGAGAGATTTAAGATGCATGCCTTCGGCTACGAGCTTACCAACTACGATTGCTATGCCCAGTGCTACCCTAAGGTTCCTTGCTACTGGATCTTCGATGAGGAGCGGAGAGCTCTTGCACCGTTGGCCAGCTATTCAGGTGCATGCAATCCCCCGGGAGGGGTTATGGGGGATATCTATTATATCTGGAGTGCAGACAACAAAGCGGAAATCGATCGGGGATGGATTATGAAAGCGAATACCATAGAGGAGCTGGCCAGCAAGATTCTGGCTGACCCCGATAATAGTGGTTTGATGAGCCCTTCTGTACTGAGAGCGACAGTTAAGCACTATAACGAGTATTGCCGAAAGGGTGAGGACCTTGATTTTCATAAACCTCAAGGGTGGCTGCAATCCCTGGAAGACCCGCCCTTTTATGCGGTGAAACTTTGGCCGGGTGGCCCGAATACCCAGGGAGGCCCAAAGCGCAATGAGAGAGGGCAGATCTTGCGCGTGGATAATACCCCCATTCCGAGGCTCTACTCGGCCGGAGAGTTAGGCTCTGTTTGGGGGATGCTCTATCAGGGCGGCGGTAACATAGCTGAATGTATCGCCTTCGGGCGCATAGCTGGCGCCAATGCGGCCGCTGAAAAAGTCTGGAAATAACTTATCACCAAGAATTGATGACTGACGAATGGAGTTTATTTGCGTCGTCAATGCCTTGGCGAAAAGGCGGGTGATGTTTCTAAGAAAGAGACTGGTAAGTCGGTGGCAAAATTCGGAAGAGGACGAGGATATGGCAAAATCAATTGGTGACCGGGGAAGAGTTTCGCAGATGTTCGAATTGAAGGTTTGTTTTTTTGAGAGCATTTTATGCTGTTTTAGCTGAGAAATCAAGAATTAACCAATGCTAGGAGGTTAGAGAATGGCTTTGACACGTGATTTGGCTTGGCAGAATCTTGATCTGGCGTATCGATCGAGCGTCGCGTATCAGTTTGCTCGCTACGCTCTTGGTCTCGACTACGAATCACTACCCCAGGATGTTGTGCACCAAGCAAAACGATGTTTACTGGATGCTTTAGGCTGCGCAATCGGGGCGTACGAAGCCCCCGGATGCCCTATTTGTGAAGCCCTTGTCAAGGACCTCGGCGGTCCGCAAGAAGCTACCGTATTTGACTCTGGGCTACGCACCAGTGCACCTAACGCCACCCTGGTCAATAGCTTTCTAGTGCGTTTTCTAGACTACAACGATTTGGGAGGTGGCGGCCACAACAGTGACGCCATATCTGGTATCCTTGCGATTTCCGAGCGCGAAAAAGCTGGTGGGCCTGATTTGCTAGCCTCCTTGGTGGTTTCCTATGAGTTAGGGGCTAGGGTCTCCGAGTCCATTACCGGCTTACACTTAACTGCGCGAAAATCGGTGTACGAGATGACAACCGCATGAAGGGTTTCACTTCATCTGAGGATGTCTCTTAGAGTGCTTTTGGAGGCTGGAATGGGTGGTGCACAGAGGAGTTGGTAGGTGTGAATGAGACGCTGAGCTTTACAAACGAGTCTATTGGTGAGTCCTAAATCGAGGAATGAGGAGGGTGATATGCCGTTTAAAGATTTCAGGGAATGGATCAGCAAACTGGAAACCGAGGGTGAGCTCAAGAGAATAGAGGTAAAGGTAGATTGGGACCTGGAGATAGCTGAAGTTGTCAGGGCAGCGGCCTCTCGGAGAGGTCCGGCGCTTCTGTTTGAGAATATTAAGGATTATGAAAAGGGCCGCTGCACCAGACTTTTCACAGGCGGTTTGGGAAGCAGACGCCGGATAGCCATGATGCTGGGATTACCGAAGGACACGTCTCGGGAGGAGATTCACAGAGTAGTCAAAAAAGGGATGAAGGAACCGATCAAACCAGTAAGGGTTACCAAGGGACCGGTAAAGGAGAACGTGGTTACGGGCGATCAGGTAAATCTCTTTGAGTTCCCTGTTCCCAAGTGGCATCCCTTAGATGCGGGAAGGTATATCAATACCTTCTGTGGCGTAGTAACAAGAGATCCAGATACCGGAGTACATAACGTAGGCGTCTATAGGGGGATGATTCTCGACAGAACCAAAATAGGGGTCATGTTAATTCCTTCCCAGCATTGGGGTATTCATTATAGCAAGTATAAGGGGCTGCAGAAGCCGATGCCGGTGGCAGTTGTATACGGGTGGGATGATGTTTTGCCATTTGTGGGGGGCATGCCGCTTTCTGCAGCAGTTTGTGAGTACGATGTCATGGGTGGCCTCAGGCAAGCACCGGTGGAACTCATAGGATGCGAGACATCGGATATCGAGGTTCCTGCTTCAGCAGAGATAGTTGTTGAGGGGTTTATCTCCCCTGATCCAGACACCTATGAATTAGAAGGCCCATTCGGAGAGGCTTCGGGATTCTATGGAGACGCAAACACAAGGCCGGTACTCAAAGTCGGCTGCATCACCCATAGGGATAACCCGATCTACAGGGGCCAGTTGGAAGGGATGAAAGCTGGCGTGGCAGGTGAAGGTGATTACATGGGTATGTATGGTCAAACAGCCATTCTTTGGGATATTATGGAATCTCAAGGTGTTCCCGGGGTGGTTGATATTGGGATGAGGTGGTCCTTTGTGGCAGTCAGTATCCATAAAACATTTCAAGGTCAGGCAAAACAGGTGGCAGCCGCATTATGGGGAAACCAGGTGTCTTTATCATTCGTCAAAACGGTGATGGTTGTCGAAGAGAATGTGGATGTGAATAATCTCAGTGCCCTTCACCATGCCTTTGAGAACTATGTAGACCCTAAGGAGGACATAATCGTATTCCCCGGAGGGGGAGGCAGTAACCTTGATCCCAGCATATCATACGAACTCAGAGACGAGATAAAATACGGAAGTGCAGTGCAGAACAAGGTCCTGATAGACGCCACCATCAACTGGTTACGCCATCCGGAAAGAAAAGAGTGGGGTAATAAGCGATACTCACCTGAGTGTACCGAAGGGTCCCCTGAGGTTCAGCAATTAGTGGAGCGGAGATGGAAGGAATACGGGATTGACTAGCCGATGCCGACCACACGGGGAATGGAGGAAGAATAAGGATAGTCTGAGGATAAGATATCTATCAGGGGACCTA
>CP070673.1:2300426-2305487 GCA_020351915.1 Deltaproteobacteria bacterium | reverse complement strand
TCAGTGGGGGAAGCCGCAGCTCTCCCGACTTGTTGGGAGAGAATGCGGAGCCCCGCCCAGCGGGACGCTGATAAGTCGGAGAAAAGATCCCGCACAGCGGGAGAGCCTCGGAACAGAAGAAAAGACCTCATGACCATCCTAGACTCTTATCGGGTATGCCCAATGCAAACAACAATATGCTCTGCTTACTAAATATTCAAACCGCTTCAAGTCGCAAGAAGCATTTGAAGGTGCTTACAATAACCCAATCCACCCAATTGAACCAATAAAACAAAGCTAACACGGTAAACCTAATTTAAGGATAAAACGCTGGTTTGCAATCATATCTCTGTCATAATAATTGCCTGAGTTTCACAAATAGCCACACATGTCCCACACCCCAGACAGTTCTCGGGGTGGGTAGGATATGATTTTCCTTGTTTAATCTCAAAGACATCTACCGGGCAAAAATCCAGACACTGGTCACACCCATTGCACTTTTCTTTGGCAACCTTAATGAGATAAACAGGATATTCTTTTTCTGCCCTTGCCACGAGATACCATTTTTGCCTTGACAAAGATTTTGTATACAGTATACACATTATAGTCAAGCACTTATTCTACCGTTTGGCATTTCTTATAGCGCACCGTATAAAGGAGAAGCCTTATGGATACGGAAACAAAGCTCTACCCTGTATCAACTAACCCCTTATTTTTCACCCCTACCCGACCTCTTCCAGAGGAAATAGCCGTAATCGGAGCAGGGACCATTGGACCGGATATCGGATACTATCTGAAGAGTGCCCTTCCCGGTATCAAGCTCTACCTCGTAGATGTTGTGGAAGAGCCCCTTAAGAATGCAGAAAAGAGGATTACCGGGTATGTTCAAAAGGCCACCCAAAAGAGGAAAATGAAAGAGGATCAGGCCCAGACAGTCCTCGAAAATATTATGTATACCATGGACTACGAGCACATCAAGAACTGCGATCTGGTGATCGAGGCTGCAACGGAAAACATCCCCTTGAAACAGAAAATCTTCGATACGGTTGAAAAGATAGTTGGTGAAGATACTATCATCACCTCAAACACCAGCTCGATACCTGCCGACAGGATCTTTTCGGCCATGAAGAAACCAGAAAGAACAACTATTACCCACTTCTTTGCACCTGCATGGCGGAGCCTGCCAGTAGAGGTAATTCGGTGGGAAGGGGCAAGTCAGGAAGCAGTCGATTACCTTTTCTGGTTTTTCGCTCAAACGGGCAAGGCTCCCATCATTACGGATAATGCCATTTGCTTCATGTTAGACCGCATCTTTGATAACTGGTGCAATGAGGCAGCCTATTTGCTCGACTGTGCCTCAGCCAGCCAAATCGATTCCGTAGTGGAGGAGTTTGTCTTTGCAGGACCCTTCTATGTCCTTAACATGGCAAACGGCAATCCTATTGTTATCGAAACCAACACCCTCCAGATGGAAGAAGGATCCCACTATGAGCCGGCATTAATCTTAGGCTCCGTTGAAAAGTGGCATACCGGGCGCCCTGGTAGCAAGGTAGAGGTATCTGCGGATCTGAAAAATACTATTAGAGACAGGATGCTGGGCATCCTCTTTTCGCAGTCATTCGATATCATAGATCGGGGTATCGGGACAAAACAAGATCTCAACTTCGGTTGCCAAGTTGCCTTGGGGTTCAAGAAAGGACCTTTTGATGTCATGCGGGATTGTGGGGAGGCAGAGGTGACCCGGATTATGGAAAAATTCCAGCAGGAAAGACCAGGATTCCCCCAAGCAAAGAAACCCTTTTCTGATTATCAGGACTTCAAACGTTTTCTCCTGGTAGATGAGGTGGATGGCGTTAATATCATCACCATTAGACGCCCTCAGGCAATGAATGCGATCAGCGACGAGATAAACAATGAAATTCTGACAGTCTTGAAGGAGAACATAGATAATCCTTCCGTAAAAGGGTTTGTCATTACCGGATACGGGAATGCTGCCTTTTCAGCTGGTGCAGACATAGGAAAGTTTCCTCAGACGCTTGGAAACAGGGATGCAGCAGTTAGATATGCAAAGGATTGTGCTCAGGTACAACTCTTTATGGATCAGATGGAAAAGCCGCTCGTCGCTGCAATAAATGGTATGGCCCTGGGAGGGGGGTTAGAAATAGCTATCCGGTGTCACAGTATGGTTGCAACCAAAAATGCAATCTTTCAGTTCCCAGAGGTAACCCTCGGGATATTGCCGGGAATCGGTGGATGCATTGTCCCGTATCGAAAATGGCCTCAGGGGGCAAAACTATTTCATGAAATGATATCCCTAGCCAGGCGCATCACTGCTAAAGAGGCAGTCGATATCGGGATGGTTGCCAAGATTACCGAAGATTACTCTGAGATGATTAAGGAGGCAGTGCAAGAGGTTAAAAATATGCAGGGAAAGAGACAGCGGATTCACGAGGGAAAGCTCGATATCCCTGAAGTACCTATCCCTGATCAGCCCATGGCTGGCAAATTAGCCTTAAGCAAGGAGGCAATTTCAATAATCGCAAAAACCATCGAAAATGGGGCCGCTGCTGATACGTTTGCTGATGCCCTCGAGATCGGGTACCAAGGATCTGCTGAGATTGCCTGTACAGATGCCGCAGAAGAGGGTATCTCAGCCTTTCTAGAGAAAAGGAAGCCAGAATTTAAGAAGTAACCGTTATCAAAACCGTATTAAGGAGGCCAGAATGGAGATATTTAAGGATATGACCATCCTCTCCCTGGAACAGGCAACAACGCTGCCATATCTTACCTACCGGCTCGCCCAGGATGGCATGAATGTCATCAGGGTCGAACATCCTGTGTATGGTGACCCCAACAGGATGATCGGGGAAAACTACCTTAAAGAAGAAAGAATGTACTCGTATTACCTCTGCATAAATGCAGGGAAAAAGGCCATCACCCTTAACCTCGCGGAAGACAAGGGTGGGGATATCTTAAAAGAGCTGATTCTGAAATTGAAGGTAGATATCTTCGCTACCAATCAATTGCCAAGGAACTATACCAAGCTGGGTGTAGACTACGACACACTCAAGGAGATTAAATCAGATATCATCTGGTTAGGCATCACAGGATTCGGCCCCGACAGCAATGAACCAGCCTATGAGCCAATTCTCCAGGCGAGATCAGGTTTAATGGATCTGACTGGTGAACCGGATGACGACCCCCAACAACTGGGTGTACCCCTTGCGGATATGGGAACGAGCGAACATGCTTATGGGCTTCTGATGAAGGCCCTGCTCAAAAGGGAAAGGACCGGACAAGGATCCAGAATCGATATATCCATGTTTGAATCAGCAACATCCTGGCTCACCGTGCCGATAACAATAACAGCGACATTTGGCAAAAAAGTAACAAGAAGTGGAAACACTCATAAATTCTTTGCACCTGTCTCAGTCTTTAAGACCAAAAATGGTTATGTCTACATAGCCGTTGGAAATGACCGGCAATGGAAGGCTATGGTAAATCTTCCTCCCTTTCAATCCTTAGATAGAGAGGAATATGAAAAAAACCTGGGGAGAATAAATGACGTAGCCAACCTCAACCAGTCCATAGGCAAGATATTTGCTGCCCTTACCTCGGAAGAACTGATAAAGCGCTTTAATGAGATCGGGCTCCCTATTAGCAAAATAAACGCTGTCCCTGAGGTATTGGAAGATCCTCTAATTCAAGGTGAGCTTCTGAAATCGAGGGATGCTCAATCAGGTATCGAGCTTACACTTGCACCACCACCTTTTGTGACACCATTCCTGAAACATTCTGATAACACCCTCTCCTTTCCACCTCGCTTTGGTGAACACAACAGTGAAATATATTGCACGGTGCTCGATTACTCTGAAAGTGATTTGATCGATTTCAAAGAAAAAGGGATTATATAATGAGTTGGTCTTATTGGTTAGATTAGTCTGATTGATTCTCTTTTAAGCATAGTCAACGATCGGATCTGTATGCAAATAAAAAAATCCAACCAATAAAACTAATGAAACAAGAGCGTACGGGCAGGGAATTGTAAGCCTGGGATCGGAAAAACAAGATTATAAGGAAATACCAAATGAATATCATAGTTCTAATAAAACAGGTGCCTGACACAACAGAGATCAAGATTGACCAAAAAACAGGTACCCTTATTAGGGAAGGCGTAGAGAGTATTATCAATCCTGATGACAGGCATGCAATTGAGTTAGCAGTGAGCCTGAAACAGGATTATGGAGGAAAGGCTCGTGTCATCTCCATGGGCCCACCCCAGGCCATAGATGCCATCTCAGAGGCCCTGGGCATGGGGATAGATGAGGGCATATTGCTTACCGATAAGAATTTTGGTGGGGCAGATACATGGGCGACAGCATACACCCTTGGTAAGACAATAAAAAAGGTAAAGAAATACGATCTAATCATCTGTGGGAGACAAGCAATCGATGGGGATACGGCGCAGATAGGACCACAGGTAGCGGAATTTTTGAACCTGCCCCAACTCACCTATGTCACACAGGTAGAACAAATCAATGAAAAACGGATAGTGGTCCAGAGGGCATCAGAGGATGGCTACGAAAGAATGGAATCCCCCCTGCCTGTCCTGATTACTGTCATAGGAGAAATAAATAAACCCAGACATCCAAGGGTGGATTTCCTGATCAACGCCTGTAAAGACAAGGCAAACATCAAGATCTGGGATGCGGCAGATCTAGGAGTAACCGTCCAGGAGATAGGTCTAAGTGGCTCTTTAACGAGGGTTATCAAGACATTTTCTCCGAAGACCAAAAGGGAGGGGGAGATACTAAAAGGGAGCAAACAAGAAGTAGTTAATCAACTCATCGACAGACTTCATGAAAGGCATCTAGTCTAAGACAAGATTTGGGGATTCGCCCGAAGGGAGCAATGGCCCTCCCTGGCACGACTCGCATGGAATACGTTATTATCGCTGTAATATTTCTTGAGCTGAATTTGTGTAATTCGGGCCTAAAAATCAGGTCTGGGCCAGGAAGTAATGGAGAATTGGAGTAATGCGTTTAGACAGGAACTAAACTCAAGGAAGCCAGTTTTACAATC
>CP070673.1:2290295-2300326 GCA_020351915.1 Deltaproteobacteria bacterium | reverse complement strand
GTTTTGACTTGGTCCGGCCCCCTGATAGGTGCCCACACCATACAATCCTGCAACCCAGTTTTGAAGGAACTTAACCATTCTCATTCTCTTGTTTGCAGAAGCCGAAGATTTAAGAAACTTAGATACATACTCCCCTATCTCAGGGTTTTCCAATTCTCTTTCACTTGGCATAGTAACTGCGATTCCGCCGGCAATATCCCCGGCTAAGGCTGTTACCTCCCAGAAGCCATCATTCGTATTGAGTTTTGCCAGATTACTGATTGCCTCATCTGGCATAAAAACGCCACAACCAATTGGCTCCTCTTTTCCCCTGTGGGCAGCGGCTATGGCACAGGCAAGTGATGTGGTACTTAACTGGACCATTCTGGTTATCTTATCTACAATGTGAGAAGCCTTTGAGATGGCATGGTATTCGGCGATAAGTTGAGTTGCACCAATGATCAGATCCATAAAACCTACCTTGCACGCCCACCGCAGTTCATCCTGTGGGTCTTGGCAAATCTTGTAATCAACCGTTGAGTATACTCAATTTCTCCCCACATGAATACCCTTTCCCAGGGAACAAAAACACGATCAAAGATTATAAGACAGGTTTCTCGCTGTCCATATATGGGATTCCCAATATGCCGGATATCATCTGTATATTCTCTTTCTATACTGTATGGATTATACTGCCCGATATAGGTTACCCCTTCAGATCCATTTGGTATGGCAAATGCAAGCGCATAATCTTCTTCCCCTTATCGGCAAGATAGGCCAGGCAGTATCAAGTTCATATCAGCAGCATATGCTCCGGTTGCATGCTGTTTAGCACCACTAACGATAATACCATCGGATCTCTTTTCCACCACGTGGACAAAGGGGTCGGGATCCTGATCAAGGGGCCTCTTACTCCTATCTCCCTTTGTATCTGTAACAGATCCACTCACCACCAAATCCTCCCCCTGAACATACCTCAGGTATTCGGTAAATCTTTTCTGGTATTCGGCCCCTTTGTCCTGATCTATCTCCCATGTTGTAGCTGCCAGAGCTGGAAGCATTTCATTACCGGGGCACCTGTAGTTACAGGTCCCCAACTTTTGACTGCTCAGCCTTGCCATCTCTAAGCGCCTTTCAATGTCCTGACAGCTCAACAACCCCTCTCGTAATCGGTGATCAGGGAGTTTCTCAACCTTCTTGCCTCCTATAAAAAGCCTTGGTCTCAATTTCGAAACCCTCCTTCTATATTCATTTGCTGTTTTCATGGCCATCTTTTACTCCTCTAGTTGACTCCAATTCCCTTTAAAAGAGTAAAGAAATATAGATTAGCACGGATTACTGGTCAAGGGATTAATAAACAGGAAAAAGATCTCGGAAAAGGATCTCGCAGACCTAACAGGTGGCATTGACAAAAAAAACATAACGTGTAATAGTTTCTAGTGAAGTCAGAATCTTTAGCAGGGGGAAAGCTAACATCAAGCCGAAAGGGAGGTGAAGATATAGGGAGGCTGTTAGCTCGGACAGAGGAAGACTTTTCAAAGGAAAGAGGGAGACTTTCCAAAGAACAATAAAAAGGAGGGAAAAATGAACAGGAAATGGTGGGGAATACTCGTCATAGCAATTTGCATGGGAATGATGCTAACCGCTTTTGGCGAGTGCATCGGACAGGAAAAGGTACTCATTGCAGGAATGAATACAGGGGCCATAGTATCATTAGATCCCGCGGTATGTTATGAAATAGAGGGGCATTGGATGTTGAATAATATCTATGATCCGCTCGTGAAATTCAAGCCGGGGTCTGCGAGCGAGATCGAGCCATGCATGGCAACATCCTGGGACATTTCGGGCAAGACATTGACCTTTACCATACGAAAGGGGGTGAAATTCGCAAATGGTGACCCGGTAGACGCAGAAGCGGTCGCCTATTCATTGAAAAGAGTGGTCAAATTAAAACAGACACCAGCTTGGGTACTTACCCAGTTTGGGGTAACTGAGGATTCTATCAAAGCCGTGGGCGACAAGGTACAAGTTACTATGGATAGACCATATTCACCTAGTCTCGTACTCGCTTGCATGACGTTCATTACGGGCACCGTAAACCCGAAGGTCGCCGAGGCGAAGGCTAAAGAAGGTGATATGGGAATGGCCTATCTGACGGAGCATTCCGAAGGAAGCGGTCCTTATATGCTCGTTAGTTGGAAGAGAAACGAGAAGATTGTTCTTGAGCGCAACGAAAATTACTGGGGCCGGAAACCGCAGATAGAGAGGATAGTAATGATCGATGTACCAGAATCATCCAGCCAGGTCGTTCAACTCAAGGGCGGTGACATCGACATCGCGTGGAATCTCGAATATGATCAGATTCCTGAGGTAGAAGCGACCAAAGGACTCTCCGCGTTAAAATTGCCCCTGTTCAAGCTAATTTACTTGGCAGTGAACCCTACCCATCCCCCCATGGATAATGTCTTGGTGAGAAGGGCAATTAAGTCTGCAATAGACTACAAGGGGATGGTCAAGGCAACGGGCGGTGGCGTTATGGAGCTTCACACGTTCATCCCCAAGGGCATGTTTGCACACTATGAAGGCCAAGCATATCCGTATGATCCGGAAAAAGCGAAAAAATTGTTGACACAGGCAGGATATCCAAAGGGGTTTAAAATAACCTTGACCGTGCCTGATTTCTTGGCCACGGCGGGAACGGTTGTCAAGTCCAACTTAGAGGCTGTGGGAATAAAGACTGATCTTCAGTTAATAGCCTACAGCACCCTTTTGGGCAAATACAGAAAGCAAGGGTTGGAAGTGGTAATGGCACGATGGGGAGCGGACTACGGTGATCCCGATGCCCAAGCAAAGCCGTTTGCTCACTGTAGAACAACGGGTCCCGATGCAAAGGTAAAACAACTTGCATGGAGAAATGCATATGCAAATCCCGAGTTCACAGACATGGTGGAAGAAGCAGCCTTGATACTAGATAGGGATGAACGTGAGCGAGTGTACCTCGACCTGCAGAAGAAGTGGCAACAAGACGGCGTGTTTGCGATACTGTATCAGTTCTCTGGTCATATAGGCCTAAATGATAAGGTCAAAAATTTTCAGCTGAACGCGCTGACGGAAACACACCTTGAGTATGTAACCATAGAGGATTAATACGTCCTCGAGATAGGTGAAGAAAGAAGAGCACCCTATTTATCCTGGCATCCACAGGGTTGAGGGTGCTCTTATTCTTTCGTGCTCTTTGTGAGCATAAGGTGGCTCTTCTTTAGACGCTCTGAGTGTATCTTCTTATCTACTCTCCAGCCAGTTTCATCGGCATTAAACCACCTTTTACGTCTTTTACGATAAGCATAGTACCTTCTTGGCATTAAATTGACCGAATTTCTGTAATGTAGTAAATTACCTTCGGTCTTTTGGCAATGCTAAACTATTACGAGAGGTTTATGGGTACAATAGTGGAGGAATGAAATGCCTTTCCGAGATTATGTTATAAAAAGGATGGCCTTATTCGTCGTAGTTATTATTGGAGTTGTAACTGTCACTTTTCTACTTTCGCGCGTTATTCCTGCTGATCCAGTGGGTGCAATCCTTGGAGAAAATGCTCCCCCAGAATTGGTTGAAAAAACAGAGAGATTGCTCGGTTTGCATCTGCCCCTGCATCAACAATACATTCGTTATTTGAAAGGTGTAGTATATTGGGATTTTGGAATAGCACTGAGAACACAAAACCCAGTATCCGAAGATCTTAAAACGTATTTCCCAGCCACCTTAGAACTGATCAGCCTCGCTATGCTTATTGCCATAGTGTGCGGCATAGGTCTGGGGATAGTTTCTGCGGTCAGGAGAAACAAGATGTCCGATAATATAAGCAGGGTATTTTCATTAGTAGGTATATCTATGCCCGCATTTTGGCTTGGCTTGCTGCTCATACTGATCCTTTACTATCATTTGGGCCTAATCCCAGCCGGTGGCAGATTGTCGCCACGTATTTCCGCCCCAGTCACAGTAACCGGTCTTTATACGGTAGATAGCCTGATAGCGGGGGAATTCAGAACATTCTGGGATGCACTCTACCACCTATTGGGGCCTGCACTTGTCCTGGGGTGGATACAAACTGCATACATATGCAGGGTGACGAGATCATCGATGCTCGAGGTCTTTAATGAGGAATACATACGAACCGCGAGGGTTAAAGGGTTGACGGAGAAGATAGTGATCTTTCGACATGCCTTCAAGAATGCCGCTATCCCTGTAATAACCATGGTGGGAATATCCTTCGGTTACCTCCTTGAAGGCTCTGTTCTGACGGAAACCGTGTTTGGATATCCGGGATTGGGAAGATATTCAGTGAACTCCTTTCTCTCACTTGATTTGAATGCAGTGGTAGGATCGATCACGTTAATCGCAATCTGTTATGCCCTAAGCAATTTGATAGTAGATCTGCTCTATGGGTTTTTGGACCCACGGGTTAAATACTAGGAGCTTGTGATGGGCGATATTACAGATGTGATAGCATCCTGGAAGGAAAGACATTCCTCGGAGATCTCCGATGCCAAGGAAATTGTCCATGCGACGAAAAAAAGCCCTCTGACCATCGTTGGACTCTCCCTCGTAGTGGCCCTGGTTCTCGTTGCGATTCTGGCCCCCTATATCGCCCCCCATGATCCCATCGCGATGCATCTTGAAAACAGGCTTGCTTCCCCGTCAATGAGCCATCTGCTTGGAACGGACGAGCTTGGCAGGGATATCCTCTCCAGAATAATCTACGGAACGGGTGTGGCGTTAAAGATCATGATCATAGTTCTTATGATCGATTTGCCTCTAGGTGTTCTGCTTGGAATCATTGCGGGATATTTCGGCGGATGGATCGATGAGGCCATAATGAGGGTGGCGGATATATTTATGGCGTTTCCGAGGCTCATACTGGCAATGGCAATCGGTGCAGCACTGGGGCCGAGTCTCGTGAACACCATGATAGCTATAGCCATAACGATGTGGCCCACATATGCAAGATTGGCACGAGGTGAAACACTTAGTATAAAAGAAAGAACGTTTATAGAAGCTGAAAAGGCATTGGGTACTTCCAAGGCCAGAATAATACTTTCAAGCATCTTGCCATTGTGTTCATCCACCACAATAATCCGTGCAACGCTCGATATGGGCAATGTAATAAGAATCGCTGCGGGAATGAGCTTCCTGGGCCTCGGTGCACAGCCCCCAACACCTGAGTGGGGCCTTATGGTAAGCACGGGAAGGAGTTTTTTGATAAATCAGTGGTGGGTTCCAACATTTCCTGGTTTTGCAATTCTACTAGCAGTGTTCGGCTTCAATCTGCTTGGAGACGGAATTAGGGATATCTCCGATCCTCACCTCAGGAGGGGAGAATGATGCCTGAGGTACTGGTGGAGATAAACGATCTCGTGATAAATTTCTACACGTACCGGGGCGTGGTCAAGGCTATAAATGGCGTTAACCTGAAGATCAATAAGGGTGAGTTTTTTGGCCTCGTCGGGGAGACGGGATGCGGAAAGAGCGTGACCGGATCGGCTATTCTTAATCTGGTTCAGAACCCAGGAAGAATAGAGAGCGGCGAGGTTATCTTCAAGGGAGATGATATCTTAAGAATGGATGAGGGTGAAATCAGGGAGAGGATTCGGGGAAAGGAGATTACCATGATAATGCAGCATCCAATCGCTGCATTAAATCCAGTTCTAAAGAACGGTGATCAGATAGCCGAGGCACTAGGCAAAAAAATGAGCGATTCCGAGGCAAAAAAAAGGACCATCGAATTGCTCAAGGAGGTCAACATCCCGGAGCCTGAAAAGGTTGCCAATCAATACCCTCACCAGCTATCAGGGGGCATGGCTCAAAGAGTTATGATTGCCATGATGCTGGCCACCGAGCCATCTCTTCTTATTGCAGATGAGCCGACCACTGCCTTGGATGTTTCGATCCAGGCCCAGGTCTTAAGCCTGCTCGAGGATTTAATCAAGAGGCATAAAGCCACCGTTTTACTGATAACCCATGATCTGTCCGTTGTCGCCGAGACCTGTGACAGGGTCGGGGTTATGTACGCAGGGGATATGGCTGAGGTTGGTGATGTAGAGCAAATCATAGGTAATCCAAGGCATCCCTACACTACAGGTCTTATGAGAGCGATCCCTTCAGATCATGAGAATGAATTGGTGGGTATCAGGGGCAGTGTTCCTGATCTCGTAAATCCCCCTACTGGATGCAGATTTCACCCGAGATGCGAATACGCAACGAAGATATGTAAAGAAAAGAAGCCCGAAACCATACAGGTGGAAAGCAATCATACCGTTGCGTGTTTCTTGTATGAAGGGGAAAAAGGTGGATGAGATAATAAGGCTGCAAGATATTACAAAGCACTTTCCATGGAAAAAGCGTAAGTACGTGAAGGCAGTTGATGGTGTTTCTCTGTCGATCAATAAACGAGACATTTTTGGCTTGGCAGGAGAATCGGGTTCTGGAAAGACTACGCTAGGAAGGGTAATACTGAGGTTAATAGACCCAACCTCGGGGATTATATTCTACGAAGGAGCAGATATAACAAACATAAAGATGGAAAAGGAGATGGACCTCCGAAGGAAGATGCAAATAGTCTTCCAAGATCCCTATTCTTCGCTGCACCCAAGAAAAAAAATAAAAGATATCATAGGCAGAGGATTAAAGACACATCATCTGATTGAGAACGAGAGGGAACTCGTAGAAAAGGCTGAAGAATTTCTAAACCTGGTTGGAATGGGGGTAGAACATCTCTATCGGTATCCCCATGAGCTTTCGGGTGGCCAAAGACAGAGAGTGGCCATTGCAAGAGCTCTGATATTGAACCCAGGATTTGTCGTTTTAGACGAACCTACATCATCGTTAGATGTTTCTGTACAAGCGGAGGTTCTGAATCTACTCAAGAACCTAAGGGAGAATCTGGATCTGACCTACCTCTTCATAACGCATGATCTTTCCCTCGCACGAGTTTTCACGGAGAAAATGGCTGTTATGTATCTTGGAAAGATGACGGAGTATGGCGACACGGAAGACATCTTCAAAAATCCTATGCACCCATACACAAAGGCCCTGCTCTCGGTCACTCCTCAACTCGATCCCAAAAGGAAAACGAAAAAGATCATACTCAAGGGGGAGATTCCCAGCCCTATCGATCCTCCAGTGGGGTGCGGGTTTCATACGAGATGCATAGAAAAGATTGGAAGAATATGTGAAGAGGGGTTCCCTCAATCAAAGGAGATGGAGAAAGGGCACTTTGTTGCTTGTCATTTATATTCCTAGAATCTTATTGTGATGTAATAAAATGCTTTAAAATTTTTATTGGATAAACGAGAAGAACCATAGAAAAATGTATAAAGAATTAGGTAGATGAGTTTTAACACAGTTTTGAGTGTAAACGAGTGAGAAGAATAAAGAGGTGAAAGAATGAAAATTAAAGATATTGAGATACACCCCATATCAATACCGCTCAGAGAACCTTTTATAATATCATTAGGCACAACAACGAGCGCTAATAATGTAATAATATGCATAAAAACGGATGGTGATCTCGTAGGTTACGGAGAAGCAGCACCATCATCCTATGTAACTGGAGATATTCAGGAATCTATTATTAGTGGGTTAAACTTTATCAAACCGATCCTTATTGGCAGGGATCCTTTTGATATTTCCAGAATTGAAGAAGATATTGAAGGAACTCTTAAAGGGAATTATGCTATGAAAGCTGCCATAGATATGGCTCTGCTCGATTTAATTGGAAACACCACAAAAACACCTATATACAACTTATTTGGAAGATATAGGACTGAATTTAGGACAGACTGTACCATAGGAGTAAAGGATCCTAAGGATATGGCCGAGGATGCTGTTAGAATAGTTGAGCAAGGATTCGATACCATCAAAGTAAAAGTTGGCACTGACCTAGCTGAGGATATAGAGAGAATAAAGGAAATTAGAGAAGCTGTTGGACATGAAATAAGCATAAGGGCCGATGCAAATCAGGGTTGGGAGCCAAAAGATGCCGTGAGGGCAATTAAAAACCTTGAGAGATATGAGATTGAACTCATTGAGCAGCCTGTTCCATGGTGGGATATAAGAGGTTTGAAATGGGTCAGAACTCACGTGGATATCCCCGTGATGGCAGATGAGTCGGTGCATTCTCCGCAGGATGCGCTAAAGTTAATAGAACAAGATGCTGTAGACATGTTCAACATAAAATTAATGAAGTGTGGCGGAATCAGAAATGGGATAAAAATAGCTCATATTGCAGAATCTGCCGGCATGGAATGCATGGTAGGATGCAGGATTGAAAGCAGGGTAGCCATAACGGCTGCATCTCATTTGGTAGCATCCACAAAAAATATAACGAAAGTGGATCTCGATTCTTCCCTTTCTCTCTTAGAAGACCCTGTACAAGGCGGAATAGAAATAGATAGAGGAAGAATAGCCTTACCTAATAGAGCCGGATTAGGTATAGAAAGTGTGAGGGTATGAACAAATCAAGGCCCCGCAGCAGTTGATCAGGTGCCCATTTCCCACGAGGAGAGGTATTTTTCCTGATCAGGGGTAAGGTTGGCGATCTCTACACCCATGGAGGCGAGCTTTAATCTGGCGATTTCCTCATCAATGGCAAGGGGCACAGGATAGATTTTTTTTCAAGATTTCCGTGTTTCTTGGAGAGATACTCCATGGATAAGGCCTGGTTTACAAAGCTCATGTCCATAACAGAAGAAATCACCGATGGGCGCGGCCTTGGCTATGGGCATGACCTCAAATCCATCCATAACCGCCTCCAGGGCTCTGAGGAGATCTACCTCACAGATAATTACCCTGGCACCGTGCCCCCCGTCCGCACCATCCATACCCGTAGACGACAAAAGAGCTTCCCGCAATAACCGAACTTATGAACCGCATATCTTGTGATCTTTTCGCCTTGACATAGAAAGCCAATTCTATGTATTGTTATTTATTGTAAAAAAACAAATCCTTAACTAACAATAAAGGAGGTAACAATGAGAAAATTGATTGTAGTTTCCTGTCTCTTAATAGGTCTGTTAGCGGCAGGGTTGCTTAGTTCTGATAGTGCTCTAGCAGCCACCAGGAATATTTTAATAGCTGGGGGCAGAACAGCAGATACTTGGTACGCATTTTCTCAAGCGTTGGCCAAGTTTATAAACGAAAAGTCTGACTGGCTCCGGGCAGAGGTGGTGTCAACCGCCGGCATTACGGGCAATGTAGATATGGCAAAGGAGAAACCGAAGCAGTACATCGCGATAAGTTCTTTCACCCATATCCATTATCGGCCGGGTCATGCCTGGGGTGAAAAAAGAGGCTTTTATACAGGGGGTAGGTTTATCGCAAATGCCACCTCCATGACTCAATGCGTTATTACCTACGACAAGAATATTAAAACAGTACAAGATTTGGCCGGGAAAACAGTCGATGTGGGAAGAAAGGGTTCAGCTAATGCGCCCGACCACAAGGCGATCCTTGAGAAATACGGGGTGTTAGATAAGGTAAAATTAGTGTACACGGGCTATGGCGGTGGCGCTAACAAGCTTACGGATGGGTTGGTTGATGCCACTTTTTTGTTATTCAACCATATCTATCCCACTACGTTCAGCAAAGGTGGTTTCATTGAAAAGCTGGAAACAAGAGGCCCGGTTTATTACGTTGGCTTTGATCGAGATACGCTTTTACAGTTACGGGAGGAGGAATGTGCCACCGTTCCCGTAAGGATACCAGCTGGTGCACTGGATCCGAAAACACAGTCAAATGGGCTCTGGGCGTTCAATGATCCGACATTTTTCATGGCCGACCAAAGCATGGATGAAGATGTGGTATATGAGATAACCAGAATAATCTGGGAAACACCTGCTGAGGAATGGGCTAAGTGGCACCCCATAGGGGCTCATATGAATGAGAAATTTAAACCGGCACTGCCCTCCCTGAAGCTGTACAAAGCGCATCCTGGTGCCAAGAAATTCTATGACGAGCATGGTATTGAGTTAAAGGATCTGGCTGATTTGCTTCGT
>CP070673.1:2284960-2290195 GCA_020351915.1 Deltaproteobacteria bacterium | reverse complement strand
TTGATGGAGCCAAGGGTTACGGTAGCTGGGGAAAAGGCAAAAGCTCCTCCAGTATGGCGACGCAAGGCAATTCTGGCCGGAGGTGTCGCTTTCGTTGTTGTGGTCATTGCTGCGGTGATCTGGAATTTCTATTTTCGACCTCCCCCGATTGAGCCCGCTTCGGTGGAGAAGATGGCATACCCTTTACCGGACAAACCCTCAATTGCGGTGCTGCCCTTTGTTAACATGAGTGGCGATCCCGAGCAAGAATTCCTTAGCGATGGATTAACGGAGGAGCTAATAACCGCCCTGTCAAAAAGCGAAAGGGTTTTTGTGATAGCGCGCAATTCGGTATTCACTTACAAGGGGAAGGCGGTAAAGGTCCAACGGGTGAGCGAGGATCTGGGTGTTTGCTATGTCCTCGAGGGTAGTGTCCGCAGAGCTGGTGACAAAGTGCGGATAACGGCTCAGCTAATCGACGCCATAAAAGGTCATCATCTGTGGTCAGAGCGGTATGAAAGAGACCTGAAAAACATCTTTGCTTTACAAGATGACATCACAATGAAGATCATGAGTTCGTTGCAGGTGAAGCTCACAGATGGCGAGCAAGCACGGCTATACGAAAAAGGGACGGATAGTCTTGAGGCGTATCTTAAATGCTTGCAAGGGCTTGAGTTGGTCTATCGTTTTTCTAAAGAAGGCCTTGATATGGCGCGTCCCCACCTAAAGGAAGCCATTACACTTGATCCCAACTATGCCGCCCCGTACAGGTGGTTGGGCGGTACATACCTGCTCGAGGTGATATTGGGGGTAAGCAAATCTCCAAAGCAATCCATAAGGCAGGGCATGAAATATGCAAAGAAGGCAATCGCTCTGGATGACTCTTTCGCTCCAGCCCACTGCCTGTTGAGTCACCTCTTTTCTATGATAGGACAGCATGAAAAGGCCATTGCGCAGGCAGAACGTGCTATCGCTGCGAATCCAAATGTCGCCGACTCCCATGGATATTTGGCGATGGCGCTGACCCTTGGGGGCCGGCCGGAGGAGGCGATCCCTGTGTTTGAGAAGGCAATTCGCCACAACCCCATACCCCCCAAGAACTATCTTTATGTCCTATCCCTCGCGTATCGCTATGTTGGTCAGTACGACAAGGCTATTCCTTTGGCTAAGGAAATTCTCAGTCGAGACCCAAATGATTTAATGGCCCGTCAGATCTTGGCTGTCAACTATGGACTGGCTGGCTGCGAAGAAGAGGCTCGCATTGAGGTTGAAGAGTTGCTCAAAAGAAATCCTAGGTATTCTCTTGAGCGGGTTGCGAAAATGGGATTTCCATCGAAACACAGGGTTGTCCAAAGCCCTCTCGTCCTCGAAGCCCTTCGCAAGGCTGGGCTACCCGAAAAGCCACCACTTCCGCTGCCTGACAAACCATCCATAGCCGTTCTGCCCTTTGTCAACATGAGCGAAGACCCCAAACAGGAGTATTTTAGTGATGGGATTACGGAAGAGATTATCACGGCGCTTTCCAAGACGCCTAAGCTGTTTGTCATTGCCCGCAACTCCACATTCACTTACAAGGGAAAGCCAGTTAAGGTTCAGCAGGTGGGCCGGGAGCTTGGTGTTCGATATGTTTTAGAGGGCAGCGTTCGAAAGGCCGCCCATAGGGTGCGCATTACGGCCCAGCTTGTCGATGCTAGGACTGGCCATCACCTTTGGGCAGAGCGATATGATCGGGATCTAAAGGACATATTTGCGATACAAGATGAAATCACCATGAAGATCATAACGGCTCTGCAAGTAGAGCTGACTGAGGGAGAGCAAGCCCGCATTTGGGCCAAAGGCACGGACAACCTCGAGGCTTACCTTTTGTGCCTTCAGGCGGGAGAGCAGATAAGGCGCATGAATAAGGATGTCACGGTCCGTGGAAGGCAGATGGCAGAGAAAGCCATTGCCCTCGATCCGAACTATGCACTAGCTTACCGTCGCTTGGCCATAACATATGCCAATGAAGTGCCGCTCCGCTTGAGTAAGGACCCCAGGCAGTCTATCGCGAGGGCCATGGAACTGGCAAAAAAGGCCATCGCACTAGATGAGTCTCTAGCCTCCGCACACAGTTTACTAGGTTGGTTATATACACTGATGAGGCAACATGATAAGGGCATTCCAGAGTGTGAGCAAGCTGTCAGCCTCGAACCTAATTCAGCTACAGCCCATCTTTTTCTGGGATTGGCTCTCAGGTATGCGGGCAGACATAAGGAAGCCATTACCATGTGCAAGGAGGCGATACGTCTCGATCCTATCCCTTGGAGTGGATACTACCAGAGCTTAACAAACGCGTATTGTTTAGCGGGGCAGTATGAGGAGGCGATCACAGCTGGTAGAAAAGCTGTCCGTCTCGAGCCCAACAATCTCATTGCCCACGCCTTCCTTGCCGCTGCTTATAGTCTACATGGTCGAGAAGAAGAAGCTCATATTGAGGCTGGAGAAGTCCTGAGGATAGATCCCAAGTTCTCGGTAGAGCACTGGGCAAAGACTATGCCGTATAAGAACGAAGCGGATAGAGAACTCACTATAAACGCGCTCCGCAAGGCGGGACTGAAGTGAAGGGGCCGAATGGAAATGGCGAATCCAGAATGTGGAATGCGGAATTTTTCCAAAAAAATATCGACAAATTAGCAATAACATTGCAAAACATCCGCATGTGGATCACAAGAAAACCCACAAAGGCACACAAAGGGGTCAGGTCACACATTTGACAAAGAGAGGTTTTTCTTTATCGTTTTTCCAATTCCCCTTCATTAACGTTGTGATTTTGAATTTATATCGATCAGTTACTGCTGCTTTTGTTAATCCTTGGCAGTCTTGTCAAATGTGTAGGTCTGACCGCCTTCTTTTTTCTAGGACTACTCATCAAAGCTCCCTGATTGGACATCCACGGCTGCTGAGCACCTTCCTACTCCTATTGGTTGAAACTCGATGACCCTCATGGACTTCCATTTTCCCTGTCGGTAGCGCATCATGAAGGCGAGCCCCAGGGCGCATATGTAAAAGGTAGCCAGGGTCCAGGCCGTATACAGTCCGGCCCTGAAAACCTCCACAGCCACATACATCGGGGTGATCATCACCCCCAGCGACAGTGCACCGATGGTCCACATAATAAACCTGGTATCGCCTGCGCCCTTAATGGCCCCGGAAAAAACCAAATTCAGGGCATCGAAAAAGCAAAACACGGCCACGAATCGCATCAGGATCACACCCAGATCCATGATCTCTGCATACTGGGCAGCGGTGTGGTGGTGAGCCTTAAAAAGATTGAGCAGCGGCTTGGGCGTAACAACAAAGGCAACTGCTACGAGCATCATGTAGGCCATGGTGATATGCAGCGCACTCGTGGTTGCATACATCCCGTCCTCCGGTCTCCCGCGGCCAATGGCCTGGCCTACTAGGGTGGCAGTGCCTACATGAAAGCCAACCATGGGCAAAAATGAGAGTGTCTCTATGGAGAGCACAATATTGGAGGCAGCCAGCTCAAGGTCCCCCAACCTGCCCACCATCTGGACAAAGAAGGTAATCCCGAAGATCTCAAGAAAAAACTGGATTCCACTGGGAAGCCCGTAGTGCATTAACCGGCCAAAGAGCTCTCTATCAAAGACCCTGCCCTTCCAGGTACCATACCTGAACCGGTTGGCAGGGCTTAAGATGAGCACACTCAGGATAACCACGATAGTGGCAGAGGCAGTCACCGTAGCTAGTGCTGCCCCCACAATCCCGAGCTCCGGAAAAATGCCAATGCCATTGATCAGGCAATAGTCCAGAGGAATATTGACTGCTGCTCCCACCATGTGGACGAGCATTACCGTCCTGGTGAGACCCCGGCCCGTATAAAAACAGGCCATGGCCGATGCTAGGACCACCAGCCCGGCTCCCAGGGTTAGTATGTTGAAGTAGGTTACCTCAAGGTTCCGTATGTGGGGTGAGTGGCCAATAAATTCAAACAGTGGCTCAGACACGAAATAGAGCGATGCCAGCAAGCAGGAGGCCACAAGTGAAAAGTAGATACCCTGCCACACCGAGGCACCCACTTTGTTGAAGGCGCAGGCCCCCATGTATTGAGCTACAAAGGCATTTACATAGTTGGCAACACCCATGAAAAAGGCAATCGTGGTAAAGGATGCGATTCCCGCCGGCAGTGCAGCGGCAATGGCAATGGCTGAATAGTTGGCCAGAAACATTCGGTCTGTGAACTGCATCAGGGTAAGCGACCCCATTGAGGCCACCAGCGGCAGGCTGATTGCCAGGACGTGCTTGTACCCGTTCTCTCGTGACCATCGTTCCCTCATGATTGAGGACCTTTTACCACTAATCTCTTCAAATTGGGAGGCATTTTCGCCTGTAAACACAAGCTCCACGGATGGGCCTTTCAGAATATCCACATTAGAACGAAACACATTCAATCCAAAGGGATGGATATCCCTCAGGCTACTGTATGAGATCTAAGGAAAGCATACCTAATTCTTGACTGGAGTGGGAGGAATTAACAGACTCTGAACAGGCATGCTGGAAAGATAAGTAAGATGTCCCCTGAACCCCTTAATTAACTTCGTGATTTTGAATTCATATCGATCAGTTACTGCTGTGTTTATTAATTCTTGGCAGTCTTGTCTAATGTGTAGGCCGTACCCTCCTGTTATTAAGGCTCCTATCAGTCCAAGGTGCTTAACGTTCTTCGGGCAACCCGGCCAACTCCTCTCTGACCCTGTCCGGCTCGAGCAGGGTACCCAGCCGCTCGAAGATCTCCAGGGCCTTCGTTAGATACTCCCGAGCCCGCGCGATTTCACCTTGCTTCTTGTGGAGCCGGCCATAGCCCGCGTAGGCCATAGCCAACTCGTTCTCGGCCTTGATCTCTCGAAAAATGGCGATGCTTTTCTCGAAGTGGGGCGTCGCCCAGGCCGGGTTGGCTTTCAGGGCGATCTCGCCCAGGAGCCGTTGAGCAAAACCAGCATAATATCTCACCCCATAGCGCTCTGCCATTTCCAGGCCTTCTTCGAGCGTCTGCCTCGCCTTGTCGTCCTCCCCGGCCAGCCAATGCCCTTCGCCGAGGTAACACGTTATAGGAATTTCACACGCCATGAAGCCCCCAGCTCGAAAAATGGGCAACACAGCAGTCAGAAGCTCAATTCCCCTGTTTGGCTCTCCGGCTCGGCACCAAGCCCATCCAAGACTTCTCTGCGCCCACGCTTTGTCGGCAGGCGTTGGCGC
>CP070673.1:2281989-2284860 GCA_020351915.1 Deltaproteobacteria bacterium | reverse complement strand
CTGCCGCACGGTCAGGTAAAACAAATACCGATACTAACAGCACAGCCAATCCTAAAACTAATCCCAACTTAACCTTCTTCATTGTTCCCTCCTTTTACTTTATTCCTGATTTAGCATCTTACCATCCCGAACTATCTACACCCATAAGCACCACCTCCTTTGCGACTTTACTAGGCTGTTTATTTTGCCCCGGCTGGAACGGTAAAGCAGAGCACCAGTAAAAAGATCCCCACGATTCCTAACAAATACTTTCCTTTGAATATGGCCTCCTCCTTGCTTTTTGGTTAATGTTGGTACCACATCAAACAGAAATCGTAGCACTAATGAGACTTCGACATTATCATACTATTTTCCTGTTTCTACCTTGTCAATCATAAAGTCTAAAAATAACAGATTGCTTATACGTGATACCTCGCCCGTTATGGGACACCAATAGTGGTCAATATCTGAAAAACTACCCTTTTCCCCTCTTCATCTAATTGCTGCTGAGGGGGCAGTGGAGGGCCCACAGGAAATCCCTGCATCTCCAATCCCGCTTTCACACATGCAGCAAGGGAGTAGCGATGAAAAGCCACGTTAAGGGGCCACAGTTTCTTTTGGAGCTCCAATGCCTCCTCCCACCTTTTCTGGCATGCCAGCTCATAGAGGGCAATACTCTGCTCGGGGATCAAGCATGCCGGGCCAGCCATCCACCCGACTCCGCCGAGCATGAGAACAAACACGGGCACATGAGCGGTAGCGCTGAAGATCTTAAAACGATCTCCCAGGGCGGTAACGATAGACATGAGCTTTCCAATATTACCGGATGCGTCTTTGAGATAGCGGATATTTGACTCTTCTGAGAGCTGTTGCAAGGTGTCAACGGTAAAGTCCCACATGGCGAATTTAGGGTTAGTATATAATGTCACAGGGCATGAAACCGCTCGTGCAACGGTACGGAAATGATCAACTATCTGCTGTTGGTCGTTCACGGGGAAATAGCTGGGCAGGACCACAAGTATGCCATCTGCGCCAATACGCTCCGTTTCCGCGGCCTCACGAACAGCCCCATGGGTGGTCATATTGTTGACTCCAGCAATTACTGGCACACGCCCCCCAGCAGCCTCTACTACTACTTCCACGACGCGTTTTTTCCTTGACCAGTCTAGATAAGCCCCTTCTCCTGTGCTTCCTAAAGGGGTCAGCCCGTGCACCCCCTTTGAGATGAGGTGGTTCACCAGGTCACGGAGCACGTCTTCTTTGAGGCTACCTGATTCATCAAGGGGTGTTACAAGATAGGGAAAGATTCCTGAGAATTCCTTTCCAGTCATCATCTACCTCCAAACATTGCCTAAGACCCACCATGTCCCAGAATGGTGTTGGCCTCTGCCTTACTGTATTGGTGGTCTCTTGTGCTGGTATCTCTCTCACGCTCATATAGACCTTCTTCTTGAAGGCAGATCACCTTTTAGTTTCTGATCTGAATCTGTTCGCTTTCGCCAGGGCAATAAAATGGGCCACATCGATCTCCTTGGGGCAAACAAAGGAACAGGCCATGGAGGTATGACATCGATAGACCCCTTGCTCGCTGTACAGGAGCTCCAACCTTTCCTTTATCGCCTGTTCCCTGGGGTCCATCAAGCGAACAATACTGGCCATGACCGCATTGGGGCCCAGAAACCTTTTATGGCTGCTGATACATGCCTCGGCACAGCAGAAGCAATTGATGCAGCGTGTTGCTTCCACATACCGTTCCAGTTGACGAGGGGATATCCGGTACTCACTCTCCCCCGCTGGCCTTGGTGAGGGATCAATAATGTAAGGTTTGACCTTGTTAACTCTTTCGTAGGCCTTATCAAAATCCACAATGAGATCCCGGACAACGGGGGCGATGGTCAACGGCTCTATCCTGAAGGTGGTGCTTCCGAAATGTTTAATCGCATTTTCCACAAGAAGCTCGCAGGCGAGGAGCGGCTTTCCATTTACATTAACAGCACAGCTTCCACATTGAGCGTGTTCGCATGATGAGTTCCAGGCCAAAGTAGGATCCAGTTCATTGTTGATTTTGCGGAATACATCGGTGAAACGAAGGATCCGTCCGGCTTCCAGTTCATAATTCTGAACCCATGTTCTCTTGGTATCAGGATCATACCGCTTCACCTTTAAGGTAATCCTATGGACCTGGGACATCCCCCTATCTCCACTCTTAAGTATGTTTTTGGGTCGTTTTCCCCTGTACCTAATATTTTCTCTCGATCATGCCAAATTTTTCGTAATATTCTCCCTTTGCCTCGAACAGGCTCATGTCAATGGCCCGTTTTCCAAAGCTCACCTTGCCATATTCGGCCATATGGGCAAGCGTATGATAGTTAAACTCGTCTTTTCTCTCTGGAAAGTCTTCACGGAAATGTCCACCTCTGGACTCCTTTCTCCTTAAGGCGGCTTGAGCCATAACCATGGAGACCGCCAAGAGGTTGTCCAACTCCCACCGTTGTATGAGTTCCTGATTCATGGCGTAACTCCTGCTTGACAACGATGCTTTATCAGCCCGATCTTTGAGCTCTCTTAATGCCTCTATCGTCTCGATGAGTCCATTTTCTACCCTGAACACGCTTACCTTCTCCGTCATGATCGCTTGCATGGCCTCTCGAATCTGTCCCAAACTGTCTTTTCGTTTCGCCTCCATAAATCGCGAGAATTGAGAGAAGGCCCTCTCGCCTGCCTCTGCTGGCAATTCACCCAGATTTTCTCCGACATAATCTATGACCCTTTCTCCTACAAACTTGCCCATGGTGATGAGCTCCAGTATTGAGTTGCTCCCCAATCGGTTGAAACCGTGAAAACTGGCCGCAGCGCACTCCCCAACCGCAAAGAGACCGGGGATGAGCTTTT
>CP070673.1:2279023-2281889 GCA_020351915.1 Deltaproteobacteria bacterium | reverse complement strand
GGGCATAAGGCGTATCTCGTATCATAAATGCATATTTACTCAGGCCTCTTACTACGAGATCTGAATCTACACCGGGTAGCAGACACACTCATCACTCACGTTCTAAAGGAGGGCATGGCTGTTTTCATATATGGCCACTGCAAAATCTGGCTTTCCACTGAAAGCGGAATCTATGAGATAGCGCCCGCCCGCATCGCCTGAGCGGCTCGCGACGGCGGGCAGGCCTTGAGAAAATGGGCATGACCTCATAGAGGTAAGTATGTACGCCTTCTCTAACCAATATACCATTGAGTGAATACTTTTGAACGGTACTAATCTATCTTAGCTCTGTAGAGGAGCAGGCTATTAGACACTACCGTGATACTGCTCAAGGCCATAGCCAATGCTGCGAGCATGGGGTGGAGTTGTCTCAAGAATTCCGGGAGAAACTCGAATGGATACAGGACACCTGCTGCGACAGGGATAAGGATAATATTGTAAAAAAAAGCCCAAAAAAGGTTCTGTTTAACGGTTTTCATAGTGGCCCTGCTAAGTTGAATCGCCCTCGACACCCCGCTCAGGTTCCCACTGGCCAAAATCACATCGCCTGTCTCTATTGCAACGTCTGTCCCTGTACCGATGGCAAGTCCCACATCTGCCTGGGCCAAGGCCGGGGCATCGTTAATGCCGTCACCTACCATCCCTACCTTTTCACCGTTATCCTGGAGTTCTCTAATTTTTGACGATTTCTCTTCTGGTCGGACCTCCGCAAAAAGGTCATCAATACCTACTTCGGAGGCAATTGCTTTTGCCGTCTGGACATTGTCGCCGGTGAGCATGACCACCTTTAGGTTGGCCCCATGAAGTTGACCGATCGTCTCCCGAGATTCAGGCTTTATGGTATCTGCTACTGCTATGAGGCCTGCAAGTTTCTGATCTACGACCACCATCATCACCGTCTTTCCCTCGGCCTGTAAAGAGGTGATGTGATCTTTTGCATGATCAAAATTCAAACCCATTTCATCAAACCAGTTTGGCTTTCCCACGAGGACTTCCTGCCCGTTAATATGTGCCTGCACTCCCAGGCCGCTTGAGGATTTGAAGTCGTCTGGTTCAAAGAGATCAATCCCTCTCTTTTCTGCCTCTTTGACAATGGCACGTCCCAGGGGATGTTCAGATCCCCTTTCCACCGAGGCCCCGATTTTTAAGAGCTCTTGCTCATCTTTTACCAGTGCATCAGAAACAATCACATTAACCACAGAGGGCTTGCCCACGGTGATGGTTCCTGTTTTGTCCAGAACAATCGTATCCAATTTAGTGGCCATTTCCAGGGCCTCACTGTTTTTGAAAAGCATTCCCTTTTCTGCACCTTTTCCCGTGCCTGCCATAATGGCTGTAGGTGTGGCTAGTCCTAGGGCACAGGGACAGGCAATAACCAGTACGGCCACCATTCGTATCATAGAAGGCACGAAATCACCTCCAATTGCCCACCATAGGATAAAGGTCAGAAGGGCTATCCCGATTACGGCTGGAACAAATACGGCGGCGACCCGATCAGCCAGGGCCTGAATAGGGGCCTTGCTTCCCTGAGCCTCCTGAACCAGGCGGATAATGCGGGCAAGGGCGGTGTCCTTGCCGACTCTGGTGGCCTCAAACTTGAGACGGCCTTCCCCGTTGATTGTTCCCCCGGCAACCTGGTTTCCCGGCGTCTTATCCACAGGGATCGGTTCGCCGGTTAACATTGATTCATCAACACTCGATTCCCCTTCAAGAACCATCCCATCCACAGGGATGCTTTCGCCGGGATGAACGATGACGATGTCCCCTACGGAGACCAAAGACAAAGGGATATCCTTTTCTTTTCCATTCTCCAGGATAGTTGCGGTCTTAGGGCGCAACCCCATTAACTTGCGGATGGCTCCGCCTGTCTTCCCTTTGGTTCTTGATTCGAGCATCTTACCCAACTTGATCAAGGTAATGATGACTGCCGATGTTTCAAAATAGACGTGTTCTCCTAGCGGGGGATACATAAGTAAGGCAAGTGAGTAAAAATAGGCCACCGATGATCCCATGGCCACCAGAACATCCATATTGGCGCTTCCATTCTTGAGGCTCTTCCAGCCTCCTGTATAGTAGTCCCATCCAGTGTAAAATTGCACGGGTGTTGCTAAGGTTAGAAACAACCAGTTCACCCAGGCAGCGTGACTCCATAACCCCAGCAGAGCAAAATCCCTCCCCATGCTGAGGAAAAAAAGAGGTGCGGTGAATAGGACACCTACCAGGAATTTTCGGGTCTGATTCTGAATCTCTGCGTTTCGAGCGGCCAGTTCTGCGTCCTCATCCCCAAGAACCTCATCAGGCCTGATCGCGCCGTAACCTGCCTTCTCTATTGCAGCGATCATGTCATCTATGGTTGCCACGGACGGTATGTATTCCACACGTGCACGTTCAGAGGCAAAGTTTACAGATGCACTCACCACGCCGGGAACCCTTTTCTTTAGGGTCCTCTCAATGGTCAGGGCACAGTTGGCACACGTCATCCCGGTGACCGGGAATTCCACGGTTGCTTTGGGTACCCCGTAGCCAGCATCATGAATCTTCTCAACAACATCCTGGATCTGAATTTTATCTGAATCAAATGATACAGAAGCCTGCTCTGTGGCAAAATTGACGTTTGCCTCTGTGATCCCTGCGAGCTTTTTGATGCCTCTTTCGATATTCAGGGCACAGTTGGCACACGTCATGCCGGTTACCGGAATGGTTATGTTCTTATCAGGCATGGATTCTACCTCTAATCAGCGGCTGGATAATTGATCTCCTCCAGAGTAGATTTGATCTTTTCCAGGGTTGCCGGTGCAGCCCATTCAACATTGATCTCTTTTGCCGT
>CP070673.1:2276398-2278923 GCA_020351915.1 Deltaproteobacteria bacterium | reverse complement strand
GTATGAAGTTAAAGGCGACGCCGTACATTTCGAGTATGCCGGTAAAGGGAGGGAGCATCGTGAATCCCTCTAACGCTCCGAATACGCGGGGAAGGTAGAAATTTCGGAAGAAGAAAGACTGATCCGTAATAAAGAGATCATATTCCTCCGCCTTCATGTATTCTCCCTCAACGCACTGGTAGCAGTGTTCAGGAGCAACCCCATGGCCCGGCCACTTGTATAACTTGTAGTCAAGGATCTCATAGAACTTTCCCGGTCCCGCGTGTGCAGCGCCTATATGCATATCCGGCTTATATTCCAAGATGAATTTCCTAAAGGCCGCTACAGTTTTGTCGTAGTCATACATGGCCTCTTCAATGGTCATCCCGGCATTAATAAAAGGGAACATGCTCGGAAGTAGGGCGACCGGCACCCTGTCTGGCGTCTTTTTCAACTGAACGGCATCCTTGATTCTGGTTATGCTTGCTTTATAGGTAGCCTCAGCCTCCGGGCTTTGAAATTTAACGTTATTTCCCTCAGGGTCCTTCGGTGAAAGCAGCTTTTGAAACTGCGCCTCCTGCTTTTCATCTGCTGACATCTCTTCCCATTTCTTTTCCATTGGTTTACCCTCCTATCCATCCTTTGGTCAATGTAACAGCCTCCATGGCGTCTTTCCCATAGGCGTCCGCCCCTGTAAAGCTCTTGACCTGTTCGTCAATCTGGCCGCCTCCGATCATGATTTTTACGTCGTTCCGGAGTCCGGCTTCATTGATCGCCTCTACGGTGTCCTTCATGGACTGAAATGCCAAAGTCAGGAACCCGCTCAGCCCAACCACCCTGCTGCCGGTCTCTTTAATCGTATCTACGAATTTCTGCACCGGCACATCAATGCCCAGGTCAAAAACCTCAAATCCATTGACGTCGAGCATAAAGACGACCAAGTCCTTCCCGATGTCATGGATATCACCGGCCACGGTCCCGATAACGACCTTTCCCAGGCGTTCTTCCTCTTCGCCTTTCTTGAGATTGGGCTCAAGCATGTTGACAATGCCCTTGAGAATCTCCCCGGAAAAAACAAGGTCCGGGATGAAGTACTCTTCGCTGGCAAACCTCTGGCCCACGATATTCATGCCTTCCTTGGCCTGCCCCAAGAGATCCATGGGATCGACCCCTTGTCCCAGGGCCTTCTCAACGAATGCCAAAGCCTCTGGTTCCTTCAAATCCGACAGCAATTTCGCCAATTTTCCTGCCATAGCTTTTACCTCCTTTTGAAATGGTTGATAATGAGTTTTGCACCGGGAAAAAACGGATTCAGTTTGTTCCCCTGCGCTATAAGATACTTGCCGCTCTGCGGCAACGTGCAAGATCGTCTTCTATTCTGAACACACACCCGCCACCCATTGGGTTTCTTGATTCTATGGGGGGGGCGCGAAACTTGAGATTCTTATTACTTCACTCCAGGCTTTCGATAATAATCTCAGTGGCAAGCCTGGCGCCTATCCCCGGAACTAGGCCACACTTTTCAAAACCCTTCGCCTTCGCGAAGGCCTCCATATTCTCTTCGCTGGCCGCGGGATCCATATAACGTCCAAATATCACGTCTTCCTGTATCTTAGGGCATAATACAGAACCTAATTCCTCTTCGAAGCGGGGCATAAATTTCCGGGCAGCCATTATAGTGGCACCATTATGTTCATGATCCAGCATGTCATCGCTGCCAAAATAGAGCCCAAGGGCAATAAGACCCCCCGTTACACCACCACACATCCAGCCGGTCCCACCGAAGCCAGGAAAGGGGGACAAGGCTTTAATAATCTCCATATTGCCCAGACCAAGTTCTTCCATAACGGAAAGAGCGGTACCCTTGGGACAATTACGGCCAAGAAAATTGTATTCCTCGGCCCGCCGCTGAACGCGATCGAGGATTTCCTGCTTGTTGGCCAAAATCTCATTCCGGTCAAGGGTCTTCCTGGGGATCCCCTCTGCAGCCAGTTTTTTGAACCTGGCCTCAATTGCCGGGACATCCCAGACTCTTTCTGCCAGTTCCTGCACCCTTGTCTTTAGTGCCTCATAGTCTGCCATAGCTTCGTTATCTCCTTTTCAATCGGATTTCCATTCCACCCTACGATATCATGGCCTCAGCTACATATTCAAGACCAAGCTCCGTGAGTTTTTCTCGCCATGGAGCGCCCGTGTTCATATCCCAGCCCCGTTCCGTGTAGTATTCATCCAACATCTGTTTGAGATCGTCTTTGCTGATGAAGTGCCCTTTGGAGGCTCCATGCTTCAGAGGTTCAGTCATCAGCCTGTCGGGCAAGGTGTCATCATCCCGCGTAAATCCTTCGCGTACATTGAACGCCCTGGCCAGGTTATTGATCCGTTCACCTACAGTCTGGATCTCTTCAGGGCTGAACTTCAGGCCGGTAACCGCCTCCATTAAGTTCGCCGTGTTCTGGGTGGCTATGGCAGGCACAGCCTGGTCCAGAAGAAAGGCACACATGGGGGCAGCGTCACAGGTTGCCGAGCGAACATCCTGATTCCACTTG
>CP070673.1:2271032-2276298 GCA_020351915.1 Deltaproteobacteria bacterium | reverse complement strand
ATAATCCTAACTGAATTCGTCAGTTACTGCCCCTTCCTGGAACTGACGAATTGCGGAATAATTAGTCACAAGTTCCGATCCAGGAAAATGGAAAAAGTTAAGATGTGCTCCGGCGCACTTCATAAACTTAGTTTTTAAGTGCATCCCCCTTGATGAGTTATTCAACCTAGTCAACAACGTCCCCAGTTTCCCCACGAGGTGGCCTGCCCCCCAGTCAGAGACCGTGATTGTGGCAAAAAAGTTTGATGCCGAAAAATGTCAAAAGTAAAGATTTGCACCCTGGAAGTTAATTTCTCAAGAGCGTTCCCCTTAATATCTAAATAGGTATGCAATTTCTGCACGAACGTCTCCTGTTCTCTAACCCCGCTTTCTCGTTCACTTAGAAACGGATCTGCACACCGCCGCCCCAGTTGAATTCGGAATGCCAGAGAGCAACAAAGGAGACGTATTTGTTGATAGTATAGGACAGGCCGAAATGCCCCTCCCACTGATCATGGGTATCATATTCGGCTTCGCCGAAAAGCATCAGGCGCGGGGTCAATTCCAATCCCTTGTCGAGGGTGAAGCGGACACCGCCGTCCGTATCCACCCAAACGCTCGACTCGACGTTTAGCGGCAGCAGGTAACGGATTCCTAACACCCCTCTGGTTTCGTCCACGTCATCGCCCCCGCCCAGTAGATCGGCGCCGGCAAAGACGGTAAAAAACCGGTTAAAGTAGCGATCCCAGGTGAGTATTCCCTCCCACTCGGTCTCGTCCACGTCCTTCCAGCCCACTTCCCACGCAGCGGTGAGGATATTGCGGGTGTTGGAAAGGGTTATAAAGCCTTCGGTCATGTTGCTGAGGAGCCCTGCCTCTGCCCACACATACCACGGATCTTTGTAAAGATTGGGGCGGAGCGCGGCAAGGTCGGCGTTGATGGAATAGCCTTCGTAGTGAATTACGCGGGCCATACCGCTTTTCATGTGGTAGAGCAAGTGGCAGTGGAAAAACCAATCGCCAAACTCGTTGGCCTCGAACTCGATCACCGTGGTGGACATGGGAGCGACGTCAACCGTGTGTTTGAGTGGGGCGTGATCCCCTTGCCCGTTAACAACCCGAAAGAAGTGGCCGTGAAGATGCATCGGGTGGTGCATCATCGTGCGGTTGATCATGATAAAGCGCGCGATCTCTCCCTTGCGGATGCGGATGAAATCACTTTCCGATAGCGGCTTGTTGTTAAGAAACCAGACGTATCGCTCCATGTCGCCATCAAGGGTGAGACGAATTTCGCGCACCGGTTTGTCCTTGGAAAAAACAGTCGGCCTTGTGGCACGCAGTTTGGCATAGGGCGGCCAAGGGCGGCTCGGGTCCATACCGTCAGCAGCAAGATTCTGAGAAGCAGAGACGTCGGCGGCGAGCAAACGGAAATCAGTTCCATATTTTTTGCCGTCTTGTGCGGTCTGCGGGGACACAACCGTGGTGCGGCCACCACGGTCCATTTCTTCCCTGGAATGCACATCCTGGTCCATCGACATGGTAGAGCCGTGTGGTGTCCCGCTCATGCCCGATGCGTGATCTATGCCGCCCATCTTCCCGGAATCATGATCCATGCTGCCCATGCCGTGCATGTCGCCCATACCCATCATGCCCGGCTGATCGAATTTACCGGCTTCGACATCATTATCGGGCATGCCCATAACGCCGGCGGGCGTCACTGCGAATATGCGTTCCAGGCTAAGATCTCCCATGGTATGGTAAAGGTTAGGCTTCGGCATATCGGGAGCCGGATGGCGGTCGCCGGAACCAATCCACACTGATGCGTAGCCCGAGCCATCGTGGGCGGTCGCTCGAAGTTCGTAGGCCCCGGAGCCGGGAACGTGGATGAGCACATCGTAGGTTTCCGCGACGCCGATCAGAAAACGCCTCTCTTCGACCGGCTCTACATCCAAACCATCCGCACCCACGATCTTCATCGGCCCGCCCGCAAATTCAAGGTGGAAATAAGTGGTGGCTGAGCCATCGATGATGCGAAGCAGCACAGTTTCCTTTGGCTCGGCGGGGAAGGTCGATTCCGGGTGGCCATTGGCCAGGAAACGATCGTAGGCCACATCCGCGATGTCCATGGCCGGCATACGCTGGAGCTCGCGCTTGAAATAATCGCCGACCATGTTGAGGCGGGCGGCTCCAAGGATGCTCTGGCCACTGCCTTTCTGTATCGCGTACCATTCGCTGCCGCGTTTAAGCGTCCGAATCACTTCGTGCGGGTCTTCGTCGGTCCAGTCGGAGAGCAAGACCACATAGTCTCGATCGGGCTTAGGGCCATTCTCGTGCCTCTCGATGACAATGGCCCCGTAAACGCCGCTTTGCTCCTGCAGGCTTGTGTGGGAGTGATACCAGTACGTTCCACTTTGGCGAATGGGAAATTCATACGTAAAGGTTGTGTCGGGTTCGATGGGCGGGAAGCTGATGTAGGGGACGCCATCCATATCGGGGGGCACGAGTATTCCGTGCCAGTGGATGGAGGTCTCCACGCTCATCTTATTGTGGACATTGATCCGGGCAATGTCTCCCTCTTTGAAGTGTAAGGTCGGGCCGGGAATGCCCCCGTTGATGGTCATACCCAGAGCCTGTTTTCCGGTAATATTTACCTCTTGCTGGGCTATCGTGAGCTCATATTCCACGGTTGCTGCTTCAGCCTGTATAGGGGCAAGGAAGAGAACGAAGGTCAGACCCGCAATTGCGGTGGTTGATAGGCGCAACATCATATTGGAACTCCTTGTCTTGGCTCACAGTCTGTGAGACAAGCTGCACTTTCCCTCGATTTTTGAAAAATGATCATGTGATTATCATAGATTAGGAACCATATAAGTTTAAAGCAACTTCTTTCCAAATCAAATGATTGATCGGGAATTAAAGAATTCGAGGTATTACTACAGCCAGAAACCTATAATCTTATCAACATTATATATAAAAACATCAAAAAATTACACCCCCGGGGTAGCAGAGAAAAAGATAAAGATTATTTACTAGCTGCCAAAAAAAGAAACCTCCTGTCCCGTCTTTCACGCGGAGAAAGAAAGCAAAGGTCTCATTTGGTTATCAAACCATCCACCGGTTTTACTTTCGTTGGTGAAACGGGGTAGCCTGCTCCAGGAGAGCCCTTGTTTTCTTTCTCGCAAAGGGCGAGCGCAAAAAATTAGCGTTTGGGCGAGTCTTAAGGAATTATCATCAGTTAGCAGGGAGGTGATTAGGGCAAAAGCCAGGTTTGATCCCGGAAAAGGCCAAAAGGAAATATTTGCACCCCTGCCCGCCGTTCTTTTTATCCGCCGTCTTTCTTGTCCGCCGTCTTTGTGGCGGAGTGGCGGAGTGGCGGATGTCCCTCTGTTCATCGCTCTACGATTATAAGCTTGATTTTCGTTTCAAATAGCAGTTAAGCTACCAGTCAAAATGACAAAGTCCACTAAACTACCCCTACAAAATCGCTGCTTTGCGGGACCAAAAAACGTTTTAGACCAGGCGAAAAGGGATTTCGGCAACAGCCTGTAAAGATTTGACTCCCAGCTCATTCCTTGGCAAAAGTCAGTGTTTTTCCAGGCAGCTGATTTCCGTCATCAGGCGGGCTTGAATTGATAGCGAAGATACTCAATATTCGGAGGAACAAATGCAGATAACTATCTTGGGCGCCGGTATGATTGGAAGCGCCATTGCCAAAGACCTGGCTCAAGAAGCGGGCTTTCGTGTAACTGCGGTTGATCTCAATGAGCAAGCCTTGGCAAAGCTAGAGGCAGGGACACCGGTCAAAGGGATTCGAGCCGATCTCCAGGAGGAAGGAAGTGTTTCCTCAGTAGTGGCTGATTGCGACTTGGTCATTTGCGCTGTCCCCGGCTTCATGGGGTTTGAGACCTTGAAGAGTATTATTGAAGCGGGGAAAAACGTTGTGGACATATCCTTCTTCGGGGAGGATGCTTTTCTGCTGGATGAACTGGCCAAATCCAAGGGGGTTACAGCAGTGGTCGATTGCGGCGTAGCCCCTGGTTTGTGCAACATCATTGCGGGCTATGCATACGGCCTGTTGGACCAAACAGACTCCTATGTGTGTTATGTAGGAGGATTGCCCCAGGTACGTCAGTGGCCGTTTGAGTATAAGGCAGTCTTTTCGCCGTGTGATGTCTTGGAGGAGTATACTCGCCCTGCCCGGTTCACAGAGTATGGCAAGGAAGTAGTCCGGTCAGCACTTTCCGACGGTGAGCTGATCACCTTCCCTGAGTTGGGTACCTTAGAGGCCTTTAACACCGACGGTTTGCGCACGTTGAGAAGGACTTTGGACATTCCATTTATGAGAGAGAAAACCCTTCGCTACCCCGGTCATGCCAACTTGGTGCTCGTCTTTAGAGAAAGCGGATTCTTCAATACCAATCCCATTGAAGTGGAGGGCCAAATGGTTAGGCCAATCGCGCTGACTTCGAAGTTGCTTTTTGATCAGTGGCGATTGAACGAGAGAGAAGCAGATTTGACAGTTATGCAGGTTGTGATAGAGGGGCAGAAGCAAGGGAGAAGGTTTCGCCACAATTACTACTTATTGGATAAGTACGATGAGGAAACACAAACCACCTCGATGGCCCGAACAACTGGTTATACCTGTGCTATTGTAGCTCGTCAGGTGATCAATGGGCTGCTCACGCGAAAAGGGATTTGTGCTCCTGAGTTCATCGGGCGCACAAAAGGCTGCTATGAAAACCTACTGGGTGAATACGCCAAGCGGAACATCCGTTTGACGGAAACAATCACCGAGCAGGCAGGGGGTGCCTGAGTCAAGAAGGGCGTGTTTTCGCGAGGAGGTCTGCCTAACATCTCGCAGGACCCCAGAAAGAAACGCGGTCAGCCAACTCAAGGGCTGACTCCGATTCTGTTCGGGAAAAGCGAGTTTCAACTAATGCTTTATTACAATTGACCGTAGTCACAAAAATTAAGATCAGACTTGTTCCCCAACGAGCAGCAAGAGTTAAACGGAGAGTTAACTACATTCACGTGAGCATCTCCCGGATGGTATTTTCGTATTCCGGGAAATAACGGCCAATGACCGGAAGGTCAAAGGTCCTCAGGATGCTGGTGTTACTTTCCCGCTCAAGGAGAAATTCAAATGACTTCTCTACGAGTTTCTCCGCTGAAACGCGGCCGCCAGTCAGCTTGTCATGATATGAAGGATCGACGGCGACTGTATGGGTAGTGGTTGTTCGGCCCTTCACGGTTACCTTGAAGGTGCGGTCGTCAATTTCTTCAACCGT
>CP070673.1:2262994-2270932 GCA_020351915.1 Deltaproteobacteria bacterium | reverse complement strand
TCATTGTTGGAGGAGGGCTGTGGGAGGTGGCCCTTCGACTATGCTCAGGATAAATTCCAGGGACGGAGGGGATATAACAAAAAGGGTGGTGCCTCAGCATTTGACATAATGCAGTGGTTAATGTAGGGATGGAAAGTGGGGCCAAAACGTTCAAAACAACAAAACAGTTATGCCCATAAGTTGCTTTAGAACCTTCCCTCCTATGAGGGTATGAACACGGAACAGATGGTATGCTACCCGAAGGAAGGCATAAACGAGAGTTAAAAGTACATTGAAGGAGTGGAAAATGGCAGCGATGGATAGCTTAGTTGAGGAATACATAAGCACTCATCAAGGATCAGGGAAATCGCATGAGCGGGGAGTGAAATACTTTGCCGCGGATGGAGCCACCCACTTTGCGCGTGTCCTTAATCCCTTTAGACCATACATCACTCACGCCAAGGGCTCTCGAAAGTGGGATGTCGATGGCAACGAGTACATAGACTACACAATGGGCCACGGGGCCCTGATCCTGGGTCATTCTCACCCTGCCATCGTTGAGGCGGTACAGCAGCAGATGGCCAGAGGGGTTCACTATGGTGAGAACCACGAACTTGAGGTGGAACTGGCTGAGCTCATAAGGAATATGATGCCTATGGCGGAGAGGGTGGCGTTCTTCTCCTGTGGGCAGGAAGCCAATATGATGGCGGTCAGGCTGAGTCGGGTCTTTACCGGCAGGAGGAAGGTGCTCAGGTTTGAGGAGAACTTCCACGGGTGGGCAGATGAGCTGATACATGAAGGCTCAGCCGGGATCTTGGCAGATGAGGTGACCGTAATACCGAGCAACGATCTCAACATTGTAGAGAAAGAGCTGGCTACAAGAGAATATGCGGTACTATTGACCGAAGGGGGCGGTGCCCTTATGAATGGCAGAGTTCCCATAGAGGATGATTTTGTGCGAGCGTTGCCTGATCTGACAAGGAAGTACGACACGGTGTGGGTCATAGATGAGGTAGTCACTGGCTTTCGGGATGCCCCGGGAGGATGGCAATCGGTGGTAGGTATCACTCCCGACCTGACTACCATCGGCAAGTGTGTGGGTGGGGGGCTTCCCATAGGCGCTGTGGTGGGGCGGGCTGATATCATGGAAGCCTTTAGCCCTACAACACCCCTTGAGCGGCGGGTACTACACACGGGCACCTGGAATGCGAACCCACTAGTGTGTGCAGCTGGTATTGCTGCCTGCAAGCTTTACCAGGATGGTGAGCCGCAAAAAAGGACACGCGCGCGCGCCGATTATCTTCGGGAAGAGGGTAACAGAGTTCTAAAAGAGCGGAGTATCAGCGGCCGTCTCTACAGCAGGACTGTCGTCCACCTCTACCTTGGTCCAATTGAATTCGAGCCATCCGATGACACAATGCCCCCCACCAAGGATACTAAGAAAATTATGAACCCCGAGCTCGGACCTATAATGACCAGATTATGTCTTCACTTGCTCCAGCGCGGCATTGCTGCTTTTGACAAGGGATTTTTTGTGCTTTCAGCGGCGCACAGCAAAGAGGATATTGACCAGACAGTGCAAGCCTTTGCTGATTCATTAGATGCAATGATTGCCGAGGGCACAATTAATCCGCTTTGAGGATGCGATGAAGTAATATCAGTAGACGGTCACATGTTAGTTTTGAAGTATTGGAATTGAAGGCGGTTAAGAGTATTTCTTGATCGCCTTTTTGATTTTTAGGGGAGGTCTGTGGAGGGTGGCCCTTCGGCTATGCTCAGAACAAATACGGATACCTCCTTGACTGTTATGTGCTCATGGGCAATCACTATCACCTGCTCATCGAAACACCACAGGGCAATATGAGTAAGCTCATGCACTTTATCAAAGGAGAGATCAATAAAAAAAGGGTTGAAGCGATCAGGGCTCAATTGTCCCGAGTCAAGGGCTGACCCCATTATCATTCACACCGACTTTTTGATCTTTGGATCCAGGTTTTTGAAGTGTAACAGATATTCTCTACGCTCGTTCTTTAGATCCTTTACCACATCTTCGATTTCTTGGTCACTGTAGAAATTCCTTGGATTGTATTTTCTGATATCCATGCCCGGAACCTTTCTCGGTATCTTTGTTTTAAAGTACTGATCCTCCTCCCATTCTATGCTTTCAGTGACAATACCCTTAATAACAGAAGCCATCTCTGGTATCTCCACTCTCTTTACAGACCTCTTCAGAATCTTTGATCCATCAGGCGAAGTTTCCCTAATCTCACCTACCCCTCCAGTGTTGACAAGATAGCACTGAACCCTGTCTCCAAGGCCCATGAGCATATCGAGAAAGATGTTTCCTTCTAGGGCCGGGTCGCCCACTATGAAGGGATTGGTGCCCACCACGCGTATTGACTCACCCTCCTTTCTTGGGTCACCACCAGAGGATTCAACACTCTCGCCGAGCATGAATGCGGCCGCAGCCTGAAGAGGCGAAAGCTTGCTGGCGATCGGCAAGATTGTGTTTCGGCGAGTAATAAATATTACGATCAGCCCATCTAATTCGGAGACGTTCGGCAGGTTCACAGAGTCGGCCATGTACTCGCCCAAGTCGCAGCGCTGGATTATGCACCTGCCATTTCCTGTGAGGATCTCATCTTGGAAATCAACATCTCCCAGGTAGTCTACCAGCACATTTTCAAAGATGGCATCTGGCCTCGTAGCTGCATCAAAGAGGATCGGTTGGATCTCAGGATTAAGGCTATCGGTCTTTATGTAGAAGCCTCTTTCTGTGCCCAGAACAGAGCCATCCTTTCTGAGCATGATTACATCATCCTGCATGACCTGGATACCCTGGCCGTGCCCAATAATCCCGTGATGATGACAAGAGTGGGTAGTCTTCCCGGTGGCTGTGAGTCCGAACAGTAACATCCCGTATTTCTTAAGTTTGCCATCCTTATCTCGGGCTCGGATAATCTTTGCACCGGCGTGGAGTCCGAGCATGCCCCGCTGTTTGGCCTCCCACATTGCCATACGCAAGAAGCCCTTCTTGGCCTCTCCATAGTAATCGGTGCCAAGTACAAACGTGGTTCCAATTTCAGGCAGGTAGATGATCTGCCGGTCCTTCTCTTGCCACTCTGGGATATAGACAAGATTCAAGTCAGGGCCGGGCTTGGATTCATCTCTGGGCATCAGGGTCTGACTGACCATGTAGGCGAGCCTCACCATCTCTTCCCGATGTACGGACTGGTACATCGTACAGCGAGGGGAGAATTCGCTATTGTCACCCATAGTCCTTTCAACGCAGATGAAGGCAGACCTATTAATGTAGGCTTCCAGCGCCTTAAAGGTTCGGGGCAGATTCCTGATGAGCTCCCACTGTCTCGCGGATAATTCTGTCTGCTGCACTAAATCCTGGCTGGCTATGATGGTGAGCCCTGCACTCCGGTTCTTGACTGTGGATACGAAGTTATAGCTGCCGAACTTGGTCCGAGTGCCGAAGTTCTCTGCCATTTCTCTCACCACGTGGTCAGGGTGGTGCTTTATGTTGGATTGGCCTTTCATCCCCTCTACCATCTCGTGGATCGCTGAAAGGCTCAGCACCGGCATCTCTACTTCGAGCCTCTTCTCCTCCGCCCTTGGAGCCAGTTTAGGTGCAGGCTTCTCATCGTAATGACGGCTTATGATGATATCCCGGATTCGAGCATGTACGTCAAGCACGGGCAGAGACGTGTTGACCCTGTAGACACTTACAAATTCCAGCAGCTCCCTCATGAACTCACGCTCCATAGTCACCCGTTCAGGAGTGCGCACCAGTATGTGGGGGTTGAAAAAAGGCTCTGGATTATTGACCATCAGGTCCAGAGCTTCTTCGGAATCCAGTCTAACAACCGCTTGGTTCTGACCATCCGGCATTAACAGAAATGCCACTTTGATCCTGGTGGTATTAACTGCCTTTGTCAATCCACCTATCCAGAGAGGGTCGAGTACGAAAAAGTCGCCGTGCCGCTTACACCGATTGACTAACTCACCCAAGCGAGCATTAATCTTGGTCACGTCTGAGCGGATGAAAAATGCTCGCTCCGAGCTATGGGTTGAAATCCGGCCCTTTTCCCCTCCCAGGTGCTCTGCGTAGATCCATTCGTGAGAGTGGATTCTCGCTTCATCCATCTGGAGCAGGAGGAACGCGTGGGTTGTCCTGCCACCGTCGGTCCTGGAAAGAAAGGCGACCCCCTCTCCGCCGACCTCAACCAAGGCTCCCCGGATGAAATGTATATCCTCCTTGGACTCAACAAAGTCCATCACCACCCCCAGAGCGAGGGACCGAATCTTACCGTAAAAATCAATATTAAAGGCAAAAGCGGTCTTTGACTCGGGGTGATATGCGCAAAACGGATCAATGTGCTTCATGCCCGTAATTGCATACAAAACCCCATGGGGGTGGATACTTCCATGGCCCATGGGTGCCGGATACCAGTTGTCACGCCACAGGTTTAAGATCTCCTGGTTATTGGTCCGAAGCTGGATTTTGATCCCATTAATGCTCACGTCCCACACGTACCTGGACTCATAACCCAGGTGCCGATCGGCTTCAGCTCTCAGCTCTGCCATTCGATCAAAATCTAACTCCGTATCAACTGAGATTTTTGAAAACTCATCCATGTTTCTCAAGCTCCTTGCCTTCAAAATCGGAATAAAAAAAGGCCGCCTGAGTTAAAAACAGGCGGCCTAACTTACGCACAAAAACTCAGTGAAAGACAGGCCCCCACCTAGGATTATGCTTAGCAGTCATCCTGTATTTTCCGGAGTTTGTGAATAAAAGTCTCATTGTCACACCCATAAAGTTGGACCATATCGATTTTTGCTCATATGTCAAGAATTTTCTCCCCATTGCACACACCTTTCTTCATTCTTAAAGTTTCGATTGTCGGCCGAACGGGACCGCTTCGCGGAATTGAGTCATGATCGTCCCTTCTTATCTTTTTCATCCTCACAAGCGGGGTAGGATCTCGGTTGCTTATCAACTAGAACCGTCTTTGGCTGGATTCCTCCAATAAAGAAAAACATTGGTAGTCGTGTCTATATAGTGTGAGTTTTCAATTGCCAAAGATATCCTTCTATTTTCCGCTTCAATATCGTGTTGGCATGGCATGGTCAGGTTAGCTGTACCGGCCGTACTCCTTAGTGAAGTCAACCATCCTCTTGAGGTTATCTGGTTTGACTTCATCTATGGAGCTTCGTGGGGCCATAATAAAGCCGCCATCCTTACCGACAACATCGATGAGCATCTTACAGTAGTCTTCCACTTCCTGCGGAGTGCCTAACTGTAACAAAGAGCTGGGGACATCTCCCATGATACACATGTGCCCGTAGAGCACCTCTTTAGCCCTCTTGATATCGGACGCATCAAAGCGTCCCATTACCTTACCCTTGGGCAGTTCGAGGAAATACTCCAAACGTGAGGTATAATCGCCCTCAAGAAAGAGACAAGGCGTTAATTCCTCATCAACCAGCGCCTGGACCATCTTCTTAACATAAGGCCAGTAGAAGGTTTCAAACTGCTTGGCCGACATGAAGCCATCGGCACCCCTATGAAGTGCCCCGCATATCCTTTTTCTACCGCTATTTTTGGCAGTGGTGATGGCTCTCTGTATCTGTAGCGGTAATAAACGGTCACAAGTCTCAATAAGCTTATCGGGTTGCCGAAACATATCTAAACAAATTCCATGCATACCGCGCATATGATACGACAGCAGGTCAAAGGGCTGGCGTGCCAAAACTGTACCGTATAACGGAAAGCCAAGCTTTTCAACTTCCTTACTGAACGCTTCCATCTTGGCGCGCCACCCAGCCATTTCCCGTCCGGCCTCCAGCAGGGTCTCAAGAGCGGCGCAAATTTCCGGTGAAACGAGCGCTTCAGCCAGAAATGATACATCCTTATAGCTCGACGTCATTGTCCAGAAAGACGGCAACTGGCTAAACGGCTCCAATGCCCCGAATATCCTTGGCAGATAGCGCCGCAGCATGAAATCGGTGCGGTCATCCAGAAAGGCGTCATACTCATCAGCTTTCATGAATTCCCCTTCGATGAACCGGAGCGTGTGATGGGGAGATACTCCTTGACCCGGCAACTTGATCTGCTTGACATCAAGAATCTTATAAAAATTCCCGGGGAAGAACGGAACAGATAGCCAGGCAAGATCCGGCTCAAAATCCAGAGCCGTTTTACAGGTGGCACTAAGCCACTTATCATAGTCATAGAATGCCGCTTCACAGGTTATGCCGGCGTATTTTGCCGGGAAATAGTTCAATTCGAGCATGACCGGGACTCTGTCCGGTATTTTGTGATGGATAGTATCAGTAACCCTCTTCTCTCTTTCCTGGTATAATTCCTCTGGCGTTTTTCCCATTCTAATTACCCCCCCTCAGATATGCTTCTGCTAATACCGCACCTGCCATAGCTTCACACTAATAGTTATCAGCACTGGTATACTTCCCTGAAATGCTCCGAAACTCGCATGAATTAATCCGGTAGTGTCACGATAAGAGAGCTATCGCTCAATCATTCCTTATTATATGTACGCTTAGTCTGGAGAAAAAACATGAAGCGTTTAAAGGACTTTGTGCCCTTCAAATTACATTTATATTTATATCCCTGTCAATTTTTATCGGCTCTTGGTCAGATAGTGCCGCCCACCATCTTCTAGATACGGGAAATCACCTTGTCTGATGTGCGACGTCTCTTCCCGCGTTGAACTTTAGAGACCAAAATAGGCCTTTTTTACCAAATCGCTTCGCAGGAGGTCTGACGCATTGCCACTTGCAACTACACTGCCATTTTCCAATACATAGCCTCTATCAGCTAGTCCAAGCGCTAGGCGGGCATTTTGCTCAACAAGTAGTATCGTTAGCCCTTCCTTGTGGAGTTTAACTATGATCTGTGCCAAATTTTCTACCATAAACGGTGCTAGGCCTAATGACGGCTCATCCAATAGAAGTAACTTCGGTCTCAACTTTCAATGGGCTTTTTTGCTTGACCCAAGCCTCTCCTTTCTATAATGTCCCCAGTCGATAGCGAGTTCTATCATTGTCATTTCATTCAATCAACCATCCCCGGTTTTAGATTGAGAGCAGAGCAGGAGGAGGCTTTTGGCGCAGGAGAAAGCGTTGATCAAAATCAAAATAGGGTCTTTTTTCGCAACGCGCTTGCCCGCTGATCTGCAGTCACAGCTTATTTCGGGCAACTCTCTGGTAGTCGAAGTCGAGCCAGGCACCAGCGTTGAAGGATTGCTCAGAAAACTGCCCTGGCTCGGGCTAGGCGGGTCCTCTGACAGTATGCTAATCGTCTTCGTCAACGCACAGCAGCAGTATTTAGACTACGTGCTACAGTCAGAAGATGTAATCGACCTGCACATTCCGGCGGCTGGGGGTAAGCAGGATAAGAGGTGAAAGGCAACCAAGCCGAAAGCCTAAAGGTTCTGCGCCAGTTCTCTACTCTACCCATCACGGATAAGAGACAATGCAGCGCTTAGCTACTGAGAGTCAAGATCAGATTTGATCCCATTGTTTTCGATTAAATTTTGAGATAGTAATTGTTCATCAATCCTCTCCATATCAATACTAAGACAAAAGGACAACACCGTTATCTGCAAAGTGGAGACAAAAGAAAGGGGTAAGTCATGATAGAGAAATCCTTTAGTAGGATACGGTTTGAGGATCTTAGGTGTTTCTGCCAGCAAGCTTATATGAAAGCCGGAGTCCCTGAGAAAGAGGCCAATATTGTGGCTGATTTGCTTGCCAGGGCAGATCTACGTGGCATTGAGACGCATGGGGTCACCCGGCTTCCCATTTATATCCTGAGGCTGCAGAAAGGTTATGTCAGGAGTCAGGTCGATCTGACCTATCTCAAGGACAAAGGCCCCGTGGCCTATGCTGAAGCCCATGGTTCAATGGGACATGTGGTGGCACATATTG
>CP070673.1:2259564-2262894 GCA_020351915.1 Deltaproteobacteria bacterium | reverse complement strand
GCATGAAAAGACCCATTATGACCAAGGCCTGGAAGATGATTACTGCTATTCCAGCAATAATCTCGCGCTTGCGTTCCTCCCAGAGTGACCACTCTTTATACTCAACGACACTGCCGGACGGCAATCGATCCTCGCTGATACCCCAACGTTTCAACTGACGCCAGTCAAACTTAGGAACGCTGAGCGTTCGCACGGGAAGGATGTCCTTCGGGGATTGGCCGTCAAGGATGCGTAATGCAATCTCCGCACATCTTTTCCCCTGAAGCTCCGCGCTCAGTAAAATGCCGCCCACTATCCCATGCCCCAGATAAGTATCAACAAGGCCGAACATGGGTGCATTGGCTCTTTCGGAAACAGTGGCCACTATCTCGCGCGGAACGAAACTTTTACCATCGGCATCTCGGCTGAATACCAAATAGTAGAGAACGGAGTGCTCCGGTAATTGTGTGACTCTTTCGAGAAGATCCGCTTCGGTAAGGTCAGTCAGGTAATGGATTTCAAACCCTCCCTTGTATCCATCCAATGCTTCGCGAGTCACTTTGATCAATGCTTGGTCGGTTACCGAGGAACCCGAAATGACAAATAGATGCGTCATTTCAGGCAGCGTCTCTTGAATGAGCCCTACCGTTTCTTCCGTGTCTATTCCCCATAACAGAGAGGTCATGTTGGGTTTCAACAGATCTCGCTGCTTGTCTTTTCGTTCGACACTGACAAGAATGATCGGAACCTCCGGGAACAATTCATCGCCGTACGTGAGCAAAATGTCAGCGGCCTCATCACCAAACCCGATAATGATGTCCATCTTCGGGTATGAATACTTTCGCCGGTACAAATCGACAAGTTTCTCTGGGTATGCGTCACCCGGGTAAGCCACCCGATCCGTGTGTTCGACATTTAATTCGATGGGCGCGGTGGATTTCGACTTAAGCGTGTTGCGCAGGCTATCATCTATGATCCTATCCCATGGCAAGCCCTCGTGGAAAGAATAAAGCACCAAAACCCGCTTTGCCCTTGATTCTTCCTGTTGCGCCGGGCATATCGATTCCGATCCCAGCAGCGCTAAGCCTGTTATGGCAAAAAAACCGACCTTTTTCAGTTCAGCAGAAAACCGCACATCATCTCCTCAAAAGCAGCTCTTTCTTAAACTCCTCACCCTTCGGTGGAAACTCCCAATCAAAGAATTGGAGGTCCAAAAATGATGTTGGCTCATCAGAAACCAGGAGGACAAGGCGTAAGCCGTCGGTGAAATACGGGTCACCCGTGAGGTTTCCCCGCGGCTCATGGGGAGTCGCCGCTCCAACCCCCGAGACAAAACCAATCTTGGCAATCGCGCCCGAACTTATGAGATCGAAAACGAGGTACCCTCTCGTCTCGTCAACGTCGGGGTCAATCTTGTGGGTCACGAGAGTCCATGTTTTCGAAGTGAACCGCACACCAATATCGCGGCTGATTTGGCCGACGAACACAGGCTTTCCCTCGAAGCGCATCGGGGTTAACCATAAGCGAAGATGGTTTCTCTCGTGGATCGTTTCCCGAGCCTTCTGAAAGCCCGCATCCTGGGGTCGCCCGTATACGTAGAGCGGACTGATGGGTGAATGCCTGTATCTCTTTCCGAGAAAAAATGATTTTACGGTCCGCCACACAGATCCTGCACTCATCGCTTCGGTCTCATCCCACCCGCTCCGAAGCAGTGCCGCGAGTACAGCCTCACCATCCCCGACAAAAACGAGATTGAGTGGATCGCCAGTGCCTGTGCCCTTCTTATTCGTCGTGCAGCAGGGCATTGTCTTGAGTGCTGCGCGCAGACCCTCCTCGTCATAGGAAACAATCTCGTCCTCCGAATAGAGCTGTGTGAGGTCCACCTCCTGGTAGTCAACGGTCACACCGGGAACGGGGATGAAGAACGCAAACCACCTGATTTCGTGGGGTCCATAGAGGGTGACGTTGACTTTCTTTGTCCGCAGGTCCAGGGAGGTGAAGGCAAAACCAGAGACTGCAGTCCCAGCCGGAATAAACCTGTAGATGGTCATCTCCTGGAAGTGCTCTTCCATCTTCTTGTTGGCAGAAGTGGAAAAAGAGAAGCGGCTTTTGTAGGCCGCCTCTGCTGCAGAATAATAGTGCGGCTCAAGGCCATGGGGGACAAAAATGTAGGGGACATCGTCGTTATTCTCGATCTCCAGCCAGACTGGCTGGATCCCTTCGCTGGCTAGATCAACGCCGAAGATCTCTTTGTTCTCCTCGGCGCTGGGAACAGCGACTGTGACCTGGACCTTGCCATCACTCTTTGTCTGAGCACGCTCCAGGAAGGGGACCTCTTCCATCGGTCGAGGCTGATATGTCGCGCATCCGAAGAGTGCGAGAACATAAAGGATTAAGAGGCTGGGCCACAGGATAGGCGCACGATACTTCATCTGATCAAGTCCATCATTACATTTAGGGAGGCCTCGCCGTCTTAATTGAAGATACTGCGATTCCACATCATACAGCGTCTGCGAGGGTTGTGGCTGTAATTTGAAAAACAGTTGTTTTGGCTTTTGTATCAATATACTGCTAATCCCGGGAACAAAGAAATGAAAGATGCAGGACCAGAGGCGATTCATAGCGGAAGACAGCACCTTCCGGTCCGCCATTTTGCTAATTTGCAGCTTTCTCACTTAGCATATAACACCGGTCCTATGCAACAAATTGTGGTTGATTCCTTCAGAACCAGAGCACAGATTTCTTGCCAGAAGGTAAACTTCCTACAATTTTAAGATTACATGTCGTAGATGAAAGGTCAGTATTGGATTGAGCCTCAGCAGTGAAAAATCACCTCAGGGAATAAATATTACGAGATAAATCATGCAGTCTCTTACCTATAACCATTCTGCCTATTTCGGTTTCACATCGCCAGCAGTTGATGGGGTCACCCATTAAGATCTAGTGGTGCATGCATTCTCTATGGCCAGACCTCTGAGAATAGCTACTGCAAATGAAAATGGATTCAGGCACAAATTTACAGTAGAGGAAAACCTGAGAGGCTATAAGGCCTTTTCTAGGATACTAGAGAGAACCGAGAGGTCCCTCATTCGGAACAGGGATAGGAGATACTTATGTACCTGTGCCTGACCCCATATACTGCTTGAGGTTTTTTATATGCTTTAAGTTCGGTTTAGGGTTTTGTATTTCGATTGATAAAATCCAAAATCTTGTAACCTATCTGATTGGAGGGGTGTTTACGTATCAGAATCTATTATAGGGGACGCTGTTGACTATATTGAATAACTTTGATATGCTGGGCTATATTGATCATTGGGAGCAAACGCTATGCCCAGACAGGCAAGACTTGAT
>CP070673.1:2255839-2259464 GCA_020351915.1 Deltaproteobacteria bacterium | reverse complement strand
TATTCTGTACGAGAATCTGTGTGAGAAAGGATTTCCGAAATCGGGGGCACCAGAGAGTACTGATAGACTATATTGTGAGGTATCATAAACAAGTCAAAGGTTTCCAAGTATTATCGGAAACCTTTGACTTGTTTGGTGAGCCGTCAGGGAATCGAACCCCGAACCTACTGATTAAGAGTCAGTTGCTCTGCCAGTTGAGCTAACGGCCCATGTAACATAATTATTTATGCGCCCGGCAGGACTCGAACCTGCGGCCTACGGGTTCGAAGCCCGGCGCTCTATCCAACTGAGCTACGGGCGCTTTTAATTTCTATTGTTCGAATGCGGTATATTTACCTAGGTCGTTCATTAACAGGTATGTGTTTTTCTGTCAATATTTTATTGCTGAAATATCCAGTTGAAATATCCTTGACATTGATGTGGAATTTGCTTATATAAAAAAGTTCTAAAATCAGTATGCACTTATCATAAGATCCTGTTGTTCGGGTGTGTTTGAAAATAATAGTATTCAGTGAATAAGCCGCACCATGAAAACCTTTGTTGCAAAAGAGCATGAGATAGAAAAGAAGTGGCATTTGATAGATGCCAATGACAAGGTTCTCGGAAGACTTGCTACCGAAATCGCGAACCTCCTCAGAGGAAAGAATAAGCCTATATTTACCCCTCATATGGATTCTGGTGATTATGTGGTGGTTGTCAATGCAGATAAGGTTGTGTTAACCGGGGGCAAGTTAGAGAAGAAGATGTATTACCGTCACAGTGGTTACGTAGGAGGGCTCAGAAAGACCACGGCTAAAGAGATACTCCAGAAAAGACCTGAAAACCTGATCAGGTTTGCTGTGAAGGGGATGCTCCCGAAGACCAGCCTTGGCAGAAGGCAATTAACAAAACTGAAGATATATGCTGGCCCAGACCATCCTCATCAAGCCCAAAAACCGAAAAACTTGGAGATTTAGATGGCAGAAGAGAGGTATTACGCCACAGGTAAGAGAAAGACAGCTATAGCGAGAGTCTGGATGAAATTGGGCGAGGGAAAGATCGTTATCAACAAGAAGCCAATTGACGAATATCTCACCACCGACATAGCGAAGATGATTGTTGCCCAACCACTTGAGCTGACGAATACCACGGGCAGATATGATATCATGGTAAATGTCAAAGGAGGAGGATATTCCGGTCAGGTTGGGGCCATTAAGCATGGGATCAGTAGAGCTCTTCTGAAGATAAGTCCGGAATTCAGGGAACCCTTGAAAAAGGAAGGTTTTCTTACTAGAGATTCACGAATAAAGGAGCGCAAAAAATATGGTCAGCGCTCTGCTCGAGCACGATTTCAGTATTCAAAGAGGTAATAAGGATATCCTAATAGTTCTTTTTTAAGGGGAGGGTTTTTTCTACCTTCCCTTTTTTGTTTCCAAAGTAAGAAGGCTGTAACAATCTCGGGCAACACCTGGTGGAAAACAATCTTGAGCAAAAGAACATAAAATTGATTATTGCGTATGATGGAACCACTTTTTTTGGGTGGCAGCGCCAAAAAGATAAACCGACCATACAGGGGACTGTTGAGGAAAAAATAGCCACCATGGTTGAGGAACCTGTTTCACTCATTGGCGCCGGAAGAACAGATGCTGGTGTTCATGCACTCCATCAAGTAGCCAATTTCAGGATTTCTTCTCCTCTAACGCCGCCTATCTTTTTCAAGGCTCTGAATGCCCTGCTTCCTGCTAGTATCATTATCAAAGAGGCAGGGTATGTCCCTATTGATTTTCATGCCAGGTACGATGCTAAAAGTAAGGTCTACGAATACAGGATTCTCAACGAGGGTCTCCATTCCCCGTTTCTCAGACATTATGTATGGCATATATCCCGGTCACTTAATGTATCTGTTATGAAGGAATGCTTACAGATTATTCAGGGAGCCCATGATTTTTCTTCGTTTTGTTCTCTGGGAGACGGGAAGATCAATCCAGTGAGAACCGTGATTCAGGCAGAACTTGAAATCGAGAAAGGTAATCTCTTGACCTTTGTTTTGGAGGCAAATGGATTCTTGCGGTATATGGTCAGAAACCTCATAGGAACCATTGTTAGGGTGGGCCTCGGGAGACTCAGTGTTGATGGTTTTACCGAAATATTGGAATCAAGAGACCGGCAGCACCCTGGTGCTAAAGCCCCGCCGGAGGGACTCTATTTGAAGGATGTCAAATATTAGCGGGCTGTTGCCGAAATCCCTTTTCGCTTGATCTAAATTTTTTTCCCGCCAAAAATAGGCGGGACTCCCTCCAGTCCCGACTTGTAGGGATTCGCCAAGATTTATTGGCAGGAAACGTTTTAATGACCGCGTAAAGGAATTCCTGCTTGATCAACAGCCCGTGAAGTGGTGTTTGTTGCCTTTATTGAGTTTGTTGGATCTTATGTTGCGTGTTTCAATTTGGGGAAAAAGACGACGTGCTCAGTGCTGAGAGATACAACTGACCAATGGTAGAGGATCTCCCTAAATTAATTGTTATAAGCGGGCCAACTTGTTCAGGAAAGAGTGGGTTGGGCGTTGAACTAGCCCAACTGGTGAGTGGAGAGATCATTAATGCAGATTCCATGCAGGTCTACAGGGGGATGGATATAGGTACGGCAAAGATTCCGGTTTCTGAGAGGAAAGGAATCCCCCATCATCTCGTCGATATCGTAAATCCCGATGAGGAATTTAACGCCGCATTATTTCGACAGCACGCCCTTACCATAATCAAAGAGCTCTACGAAAAAAACGTTCCAATTATCGTGATAGGTGGTACAGGGCTCTATGTAAAGGCCCTCTTGGGGGGGCTTTTTGAGGCGCCGCCACCTGAGCCAGCACTGCGCCAGGCCCTATTAGAGGAGTGGGAGAAGAGAGGTCCGGCGTTTCTGTATCAAAGACTATCAAGACTTGACAAAGATGCCGCAGATGGTATTCACCCGATGGATAAGATCAGAATAACAAGGGCGTTGGAGGTGATTCATCTTACGGGATGCCCCCTTTCTGAGCTCACAAAAAGGCACAGTTTTTCTGATCGGAGATTTCGTGCACTCAACCTTTGCCTGAACGTTGACCGGCAGGTTCTTTACAACAGGATTAACAAACGGACGATCTCAATGATTAGCGCAGGTCTTATTGCCGAGGTTGAGGGGCTCCTCCAGATGGGATACAGCCCAACGCTCAAGCCCATGAAGGCAATTGGCTACCGGCATATCATAGGACATCTTAAGGGTACCTGGGATCTTGATGAGGCGAAAAGGCTTATGCAACGAGATACGCGGCGATATGCAAAGAGACAGCTCACGTGGTTCGGAGCCGATCCTGAAATAACCTGGGTAGACCCGGATGATAAGCCAGGCATAGTCAATATGGTTATGACTTTTATCAGGGCCACGTCATAGTAAAATGTAACCTATTGATTTTTAAGCTTCTTGCAGGGTATGGGTGTCTTTTTTTTGGATTATGCCCCACATAGTTCAGATGAGTGGGAGTTTCAAAATGGTTTATATAGATGGAGCCTATGATTCTAAGGCTTATGGCGCAATAAACCATTTTGAAACGACCCAGTAAGGGGCCATGTTATAGGGCATAACCAAAAAAAAGATACCCATACCCTGGACT
>CP070673.1:2247749-2255739 GCA_020351915.1 Deltaproteobacteria bacterium | reverse complement strand
TAACGATTTAGGGTATTCCGATGCCTTTTACAACCGGGCAAACCTGCTCTACAACCAGAAACGGTATGATGAGGCTACAGCAGATTACACGGTAGCCATAGATTTTTTCGAGAAATCAAGCGATGTTGATCTCGATTTCTCTGATGCTTACTATAACAGGGGGCTCTGCTACTACAATAAAGGCCAGTATGACGCGGCTATTTCGGATTATGAGAGTACCATACAACGAAAACCTGATTCTGTATGGGCCCACTACAGCAAGGGGCTTGCCTATTTCATGAAAAAAGATTATGAACAGGCACTTTCAGCGTACCGAAAGGCCTTGGATATAGACCAGGACTTTGCCGATGCCTACCTTGGTATGGCACTGGTGTATCAAAGCACCGGGCAACAGGAGGAATTGCTGTCTAGTTTGAAGAAGAGCTGCAGTCTGGGTAAGGCCGAGGCGGGTAAGGCCTTGGAAAAGTTTGGCGAGCAATAGCAGGCAGAACCTAGTTCGCTTCGCTCCCGCCCGCCTCGCCTGAGGCGAAGCCGACCCGCCTGCCAGCGCCTGACGCGCAGCTGATAGCGGGCAGGTGGCGGGCCAGGCTTTTTAGACAAAGGGGTAAAATTCATATTTATCCTTTGTGTCTTGGTGGCTAGCTGTCATTTCAACAACCTATAAAATTTCCGATACATTTATTTAATAGTGGCACCTGGTGTGCCTTCAGTATCGGTGGTGGCGAGATGAACACCGCTCTCATCTTCTGCGGCCAAAACCATCCCCTGGGATTCGACCCCACGGAGCTTGACCGGCTTAAGGTTGACAACCACAATGACCTGTTTATTTCTGAGTTCATCTGCCTGGTAGTAAGGGGCAAGCCCAGCCACGATCGTTCTCTCTTCTCCCACGTCAACAGTCAGTTTGAGCAATTTGTCTGATCCAGAGATGGGTTCTGCCTGTTTTATGATCCCAACCCTGAGGTCTAATCTCTGAAAATCTTCAAGATCTACCAGGTCTGGCACTGGTGCAACCTCTTCCTTTTTTTCAACCGCTACCCTGGGGAAAAGCGCGGGGGCTTTGGTAACAGGACTAACCCGTTTTGTTGCTCCCCACTTTTGTAAGCTCGCTAAACTTAAGTCCTTTCCAACTCTTTCTAACCCCAACTGGTGCTGGATCTTCTCTGCGGTCTGAGGCATAAACGGCCACATGAGCACCGAGATAATCTTGATTACCTCGACAACAGTATCGAGTACAGTGCCCAGGCGCTCCTTGTCTGACTCAGCCATGGCCCACGGCTTCATGGTATCGATGTATTTGTTCGCCTTGCCAATGAGTTCCCAGACCGCCATCAAGGCCTTGTGAAAGGTAAATTCCTTCATCATAGCCGTATACTCTTCGATCAGGTGCAGGGCAGCTTCCCTCAATGAACGGTCTTCCTCTGCTACGGTGCCAGGGCCAGGAATAATTCCCTCAAAATATTTGACTGCCATGGTTGTGCTTCTACTCACCAGGTTCCCTAAATCATTTGCCAGATCAGAATTCAGCCTCCTCACCAGTGATTCCTCACTGAAATCTGAGTCAAGACCAAAGACCATATCTCTGAGCAAGAAATACCTGAAGGCATCGAGGCCGTACCGAGTAGCCAAATCCATAGGCCGCACGATATTTCCCAGGCTTTTTGACATCTTCCCTGCATCCACATTCCAGTATCCGTGGACATTAAGATGCTGATAAGGCTCAATTCCGGCTGCCTTGAGCATGCACGGCCAGAATATGGCATGGGGCTTGAGAATATCCTTGGCAATGATGTGCTGTGCAACGGGCCAAAACTTTTTGAAGCGTTCATCGCCAGGGTAGCCAAGGCCTGATACATAGTTAATCAGGGCATCAAACCAGACATACGTCACATAGTCATTATCAAAAGGGAGGGGAATACCCCAGGACAACCTCTTTTTTGGCCTGGATATGCAGAGGTCTTCCAGGGGCTCCCGCAAAAAGGCCACAACTTCGTTCCGATACCTCTCTGGCCTAATGAAATCGGGGTGCAGATTAATATAGTCTATGAGCCATTCTTGATAGTTACTCATCCTGAAGAAGTAGTTCTCCTCCCGGATAAGGTTTGGCTCGCTCATATGAATAGGGCATTTACCGTCTGCCAATTCTGTGTCTGTATAAAATCGTTCACATCCGACGCAATATTTTCCTTCGTACTCACTAAAGTATATATCGCCCTTTTGATGAACCAGAGAGAGGATCTCTCTGACCGTGTCTTGATGGTTTTTATCAGTAGTCCGTATGAAATAATCGTTGGCAATATCCAGTTTGGGCCAGGCCTCTCTAAAGGTTGTACTAATCCTGTCTACGTATGCCTCGACTGTTTCACCTGCTTTGGTAGCTGCCTCAACTACCTTGTCACCATGTTCATCAGTGCCGGTTAGAAAAAAGGTTTCAAACCCCGCTAATCCATAAAACCGTGCAATCACATCAGCTACAACGGTGGTGTATGCATGTCCCAGATGTGGTTCTGCGTTTACATAGTAAATCGGTGTGGTTATGTAGAATACATTCAGGCTACCTTTTGTCATTCTCTCCCCGTGCCTTTTTCGTTTTCACATAGTCATCGTACTCAAAACTAAGACAGCACATGAGTCTCCCACAAATGCCAGAAATCTTGGTAGGGTTCAACGAAAGTTCTTGCTTTTTGGCCATTCTTATGGAGATGGGATCGAAGTTTGATAAAAACACAGAACAGCATAACTCCCGACCACAATGGCCAACTCCACTCAGCATGCGTGCCAGGTCTCTGGTGCCGATCTGTCTCATGTCCACATGGGTATGAAACTTTTGCACCAGATCCTTTACCAATTCTCTGAAATCAACCCTGGTTTTGGAGATATAAAAGAAGGTCAGTTTGCTTCTGTCAAATGAAAGCTCCGCTGAAATCAGATTCATGGGCAGCTTTTTCTTCTCTATCAGCTCCTTACAGAACCCCATTGCCTCTGCCTCTGTCTGTTCATTGTTTTCTTTCTGTTCAATATCCTCTGATGTGGCTAAACGAAATACCTCCTTTATCGGCCTGCTCGGCATAGAGGCATCCCTGAGTCTGGGTTTAGTGCATACCATACCCAGTTCCTGACCATTTTTGGTCTCAACAATGACCTGATCTCCCTCCTTGAGCACAAAACTACCAGTGTAGAATTCATAGCATTTTCCATCTCTTCGGAACCTGACACTCACAATCTTCTTTGGACCTTTTCTGTCGTCTCTGTTCATAAGTGAGCAGCCCCTTTCAAGCCAAACAGGGCCCTTTCAATTAGAATAAGTGAATTCTTATTGTCCATGAGATCATGTTCGGCCCTGGCGATAACTGCCAGCGACCTCATCAACCCATCGACAGTGTAAACAAGAGATGCCTTTCTGAGATGACTGACCAGATCGGTATTTACCATGAGATCTATTGCACCGCCCAACTTGATGAGCACCATGTCTCTAAACCAACTCTTCCATATCCCCAGCATCAAGGCCATTCTATCGTCCTTCACTTCCTTGCTGGGGCCCGCCTTTTTTCCAAGGTCGGAGAATTTTTGGGCTGTATCCAGTAAAACATCAGGAGCACCATTAATGGCACGATCGAGCATGTGTACCCACCCCGCCCTATCGGCTAAAAGATCACCCTCTGCCATTCTAAGCGCCTTCCCGAGACTCCCCTCTGAAAGTCTGGCCAATATCTTTGCCTCATCTCTATCCATAGTGCGCTCTGTTGTCAGCCACTGTACGATCTTCTCAGTGGGCAGTGGTTTGAAAGGGACCTTTTGACATCGAGAAACAATGGTTGGAAGCAGTTCCCCTGGATCCTTCACATTCAGAACAAAAACGTTGCCTGGAGGTGGCTCCTCGAGGGTCTTTAGAAATGCATTGGCCGCCTCAGGAGTCATTCTTTCAGCTGGATCTATGATAGTTATCCGATACTGCCCCAGAACCGGGGAAAAGGCAAGATGCCTGTTGATCTCCCTGATCTGGTTAATGCCGATTACCTTTTTCTCCTGATCCGGTTCTATCACCATAAGGTCAGGATGGTTTCCATCGATTATTTTCTTACATGACGGGCATTTTCCGCATCCATCTCCATCAACGGGGTCCACACAATTGAGCAACAAGGCAAAGGCCATAGCTGTGGTTGTCTTGCCTATTCCTTGGATACCGGCAAAGAGATAGGCAGAGGCAATTTTATCATTGGCTATCACCTGCCGCAGAAACACGGTTGCCTTTTCTTGCCCAATTATTTCCTTAAACGATAGAGTGCCCATTGGTAGAACTTAGTTCGCTTCGCTCATCCCGCTAGGCGGGAGAATGTTGGAACAATGGAACATTGGAATATTTGGTTCTGGGAAACTGCGGCAGTCGTTTATTCGCAAAGCCCTATTGATAAGGAAGTTAATAAATGAGAAACTTTCGTGTAACATCATCCCGGTTAACGACGGGATCTTCGACATTCCAACATTCCAGTATTCCATAAAAACTCCTTTAATTTTAATATGTTGGAGAAATCCCAAGGCCTCTATTACTTGCTCGGAAGATAGGGATTGATGATTTCCCTGATCTTTTTCGCCACCCGCTGTTCAGCTAAGGTGCCATCAATAATCCTAAACCTATCCTTGTGCTTGTTGGCCAGGGCAAGATATCCATATCGTATCTTGATATGGAAATCGAGTGTTTTTCTTTCAAATCTGTCCCTCTTTTTTTCTTGCTGATCCCGTTTTGCTATTCTTTCCAGGCCCACCTCGGCTGGACAGTCCAGAAGAAACGTTATTTCTGGCTGGCAGTCCAGGGTTGCCTCGCGGTTAAGCACCTCAATCAACCCATCATAGTGCTCCAACACCACCCCTTGATAGACTATTGTCGCATCAAAATATCGATCACTGATAACCCACTTGTTGGCCGCAAGGGCCGGCTTGATTACCTCAGCCACATGCTGAGCCCTGTCAGCTGCATACAGGAAAAGCTCTGTCAAGGGAGCGATATTGGTATTATCCACATCGAGCAAGATATCCCTAATGGCCTGACCAATCTCCGTTCCCCCAGGCTCCCGCGTAACCAGTATTGGTATTCCCCTTTTCCTGAGGGTTGCCGCAAACCGGGAAATCTGTGTGGTTTTTCCGCAACCATCTATTCCTTCAAAGGTGATAAACAACGAGATCTTCCTTTCTAGAAGAAACTAATATACTCAATAAACAAAGGATAATCAAGAAGATACAATACCCACGGTACCGGTCTTCGTAACCGTTCAAGGTTCAGCGGTTCAACGTTCAAGGTTCAGCGCAGGCCCGCCTGCCATGCGTCGGGCAGGGGTGAACTCTGAACGAGTCAACGCCTAATGCTATTCCATCATCATCTTGACCTTAGAGGTTTTTTTTGTAATAGTGGGATAGAAGTAACCTCACTCTTCATGAAACATAATAAAATGCACCATTTGATATCCGTCTTCCTCCTTTAGGAAAGAAGTTACCGCAGAGACATGCATGATGAGAAAAGGCGGTTTCAGCCTCTTTGAGCTGCTGTTTACCTTTGTGATTCTGGGAATTCTCGCATCCATTGGCGTCCCAGGATTTTTCAGATGGCTCCCTGATTACAGACTCAAAAATGCGGCCAGAGACCTGTCTTCAAACATGCAGCTCGCCAGGATGGGAGCCCTGAAAAATAACGCCGATTGGGCGATTGTGTTCGATACAGGCGTGACACCCGGAAGATATTTCATATGTTCAGACAACGGTGCTAATGATACGTGGGATGGCCCTACCGCAATGGGGGGTGATGATGTGGCCGAACGGACCGTAGATCTGCGTAACTACAAAAGTGCTGTTGCCTATGGGCATGGAAACGCAGCCACCGATATTCCTGGTGACACCTTCCCTGGTGACAATATCAGCTATACCAGTAACGTTGCAGTATTCAACCCCAGGGGAACCTGTAAAGGCGGCTATGTCTATCTTGACAACTTAAAAAGAACGACGACTTACGGTATTGGCACACGGACCAGTGGTGTAATCCTATTACGAAAGTGGACCGGCTCAGCGTGGGAGTAGGCAATCCACGCCTGGAGGATGTGGTTTTACAGGCTCTTGCCGAAATCCCTTTTCACTGGGTCTAAAACGTTTATTGATAAATCTAAGGCTCGCTCCAGGCGATGTCAAAACTCACCCTTCGGGCTCAAACAGTTGACATCGCTTATCTTCCACTTCGCTAAGATTTCTTGGCAAGAAACGTTTTAATGACCGCTCAAAGGGATTTCGGCAACAGCATAGGAATGAGGACATGAAAAAGCGACAGGTAAATAGATTAAACAAACAGGGCTTTACCCTTGTGGAACTTCTGGTTGCTGTGGCCATATCTTTGGTGGTACTCAGTGCCGTATTCTTCACCTTTAAGTCCCAGCATGATTCCTTCCTGACGCAGGATCAGGTTAGTGCAATGCAGCAAAATGTAAGGGCGGCCATGATCATGATAACCAGGGATATACAGATGAGCGGTTATTACAACAATTTTGATAGCTACGACCGCACTATGGATTGGGATGATCTGAGTGGATCCAGTGATCCAGATGGGACTGACGAGGAAACCATCAGGCCCTTGATCTTTGCCCACGATAATATCGATGACTCACCCGCAAATGGAGATAACATAAAGAATGGTACTGATCTCATTGTTATAGCCAAGGCCAGCGATAAGGGCAGATCCCTTGCTGCCGGGGAGTACGCAACGGGAAACACCATAGACGCTTCATTAAGAGACGTTGATGATCTGAAAAGAGACAAATGCGGACTGCTGGTAAAAAACGATTTGTCGAGTGCTGATTTTTTTCGAGTAGAAGAAGACTCTGGTGTCATAACGCTCAGTCCGGGGCGAGAGCTCCAAGAAAGCTACAGCGAGGGTGATTTGATCTTCAGGGCGGATGTAGTAATCTACTACGTGGACGATGATGCTCGTAACCCTTGTCTGCGCCGGAAGAATCTGGGTAACAACGAGGGCGCCCAGGTTATCGCAGAGAATATTGATAATCTTCAGTTTCGGTATCTGCTTGATGACGGCACATGGGTTAGCGATCCAAACAACCCTCCAGGAACCAGTGGGGCTAATGTCAGAGCAGTTGAGGTCTCCTTGCTTGCCAAAACGGCTCAAACTCTAAGGGGCTATCTGGACACCAATACCTATACCATGGGCGGCAAAAATATTGGTCCCTTTAATGACGGGTACAGGAGGAGACTGCTTGCATCAATTGTTGAAACCAGGAATATCGGATTACCACGATGAAAAAGACCGGCGCGATATTTTCAAGGACAACAGTGCGGTATGATCAACACGGGTTTACCCTACTGGAAATCATCATTGCTATTATGATCCTCACCGTAGGGCTCCTGGCCGTAGCCAAGATGCAGGTTTCAGCCATACGGGGAAACTACACGAGCAGTAATACAACTGCTGCCCTTGCCCTTGCCGAGGAAAAGATGGAGGATCTCCTTCAAAAAGAATACACCCATGCTGACCTGAGCAATGGAAACCATGAACAGGTGAATATAAATGAAGCTGGTCAGGCCGGTGGCATCTATCATCGCATCTGGGTGGTGCAAGATGATACCCCGATCTCAAATACCAAGACCATTATCGTAACAGTTCGTTGGGATCGTGATCGCCACCATGTCTCCCTGTCTTGCATTAAGGCACAGTGATTACTACTGAGAGCATTTTATTGTTTGCATTGTACATAACCGATAAGGGTCTAGGATGGTCATGATGTCTTTTCTTCTGTTCCGAGGCTCTCCCGCTGTGCGGGATCTTTTCTACGACTTATCAATGGGGGATACTTGCCCCCTCCGCATTCTCTCCCAACAAATCGGGAGAGCTGCGGCTTCCCCCACTGATAAGTCGTGAAAAGCACAGCGGCCTCCCACCAGTCACAACAGAAAAGACCTCATGCCCTTCCCGATATTGCAAACTATTTGATGCTTTCAG
>CP070673.1:2236826-2247649 GCA_020351915.1 Deltaproteobacteria bacterium | reverse complement strand
GTTCTTATCAATAAGTTGAATGATATCATCTGGATTCACATAACTATTTCGCCCCTGGGCAAATCTAATCTCACAGTTGGTATGATTTGCTACACGCCTCCAGGGATAAATTGTACTGGGAAATACGATATCGGTGCTTACAATATTGGTGCCCGGTCCTGGCGTAATTGCCCAAGCCAATGAACTGAGAAGTTCCGTAGCACTCGAACCTGCAGCGATATCTTCAGGTTCAGTATTAAATAGACGAGCGGCTGCGATATGTAATTCATCAAAGACAGCAGCTTCCGCAGATTCATCAAAATTCATGCTACCATTCTCAGCTACGTCTTTCTGCCAGTCGATGATAGCCTTTTCAGCACCGCGGTACATTAAGGCAACATTTGCAGCGTTTAAATAAGTACATTTGCGGGTGGCGGGAAAATCATCAGGATCGACAATTGGTTTCATCTCTTAAACTCTCAGAGCAGTTTAATTGGTTGCAAGGTGAGTAGAAACTGTTCACCTTCTTTGAGTGGATTTTCGGTTCTGATGAAAAGATGGACTCCCAGAGTCCAGAGGTCGAGATTTCTTGCCATACCTTCTATCTGAACATCGCCTTATTTCGCAGAAGATTACGGAATCAAGCATGAAATATCAAGCAGGTATCGATTTCTTAGAGAAACCTATATTCTTTAAGGCCTCTTTTTGGGCATATCCTTCTGCTCCTGAGCTAGGTAATATCCGGAGGATAGCAGCAATAAAGAGGGGTTTTGATAAGATGGGCTCATGGTAGATATCCGTCAATGAAAGGGGGACATGGCTAAGCAGATAGATAAATCAGTCTGTAAATTTCATACCTTTTTCGTTTGCTATGCGCTCTCGCCTTTTTACTGCGTACACTTCCCCCGGTTGACTCATTCCAAGCCGTCGCGCTCTCTTACGGCCCAATAACAAGATAACCCCGTGTTTCCACTTTTTGATTAATTGTTTAGCCTCGTCCCCCAATCGTGTGTGTCAAGAATGAAGACGCGATCCTTATGTTTTTTTCTTTCAGAAGAAGGAAGTGGACACTCACCGCTCTCAATGACCTCATTATAATACTTCATCGCACCCGGATCTTTACTGCACTCTGCAAAGCTATACCTGCTTGAGACTTTTATCGAATATGCAACCACAGAATTCTTCAAGCACAGGCAAAAGAATTCCAATCATTCCCCTCATTTGTTCGGGTGGCATTTTGCCATCCGCAATGCCAGCCTTTTTTTGTAGGCTTGGATTTGGGGAATAAATATGCCGGCAGCGCAACCTGCCACAGCTATCTTAAGCAGTTCAGGTGTCCATTCACCTTTCGATCCCTCTGTCCCCAGGAAAGGGACGAGCCTTTGACCCGATTTCTCTTTTCTCCCGCTTCGGCCTTCTAAAGCGGCCCACTCCAAGAATCTAGATGGGATTGGTAAGTATTGGTAAGTTGATTCAGAGACAACGTCCCATATCTCTTGAGAAACCATTCTCAAACGCCGTGCAACCTGAGATATCCACAAGGCCTATCTCTTGTTTTGACCTGCCTGTTGGCAGGCAGGTCTCACGAACACAGGGCTTTGGTATGTGGTGCCCATTCGACAGGATGCTCAGAGCACCCTGAGTGGAGTCAAAGGGTGCTACCTTACTCTTCGAGGTGGCCTTGTATGCCATCTCTGTTCCCCGAATCATGACCGTGGCAGGCTTTGCTCAGAGCGTTGCACTCGGGTTTACAATCCCGCGTTAGCGGGGCTTTCTTCAGACACCGTCTCAGGTCGATGACCCCCGCTCATGGTCCAGGATCTTCGACTTGCCTTCGGCTAGTATTTTGGTTACTATATTCACCATGTTAACCGGCTTCACTCACAGGGGACTTACACACCATAACTTCACGCCCCCGATAATCTCAGGATCTTCGACATGCCGGGCGAATACAAGATTATAATATGATTAGATTCTTTTTTATAGGGTAATAAACGAAATAAGGAGGATAGAAATGAAAATGAAGGCAGCTCTATACTATGCTCCCGGGGATATCCGGATAGAAGAGGTTCCTTATCCCAAGTGCACACCTGAAGGGGCCGTTGTCAAAGTCAGTGCCTGTGGGGTTTGTACGGTTATGGATGTGGATGCATGGATTCGGTGGCAGAGAGAAGGAAAAGGTGTCGGCATGGCCCGGGGCCATGAATGGAGCGGAGAAATCGTTGAGATCGGCTCAAAAGTAACCGATTTTAAGGTGGGGGACAGAATATTTCAGAATCCGGTTTTTCGTCCCTGCTATCGATGCCAGTATTGTTTTGAAAGGGATTATTGGCGTTGTATAAATTGGACAGAGGGTCTGGCACAACGGGCCATACACGGCGGGTTTGCCGAGTACATCTGGATTCCGTTTATCACTAATGAAAGCGCAGCCAAGATGCCGAATGAATTGAGTTGGAATGATCTGGCCATGATAGAGCCCTTATACTTGGCCGTTGGACTAGCGAGAAAGGCAAGACCAGGTGAGGTGGCACTGGTTATCGGTCAGGAACTAATGGGATTGGCCACCGTTGCCAAACTTAAAGAACGCAATGTGAAGATCATTGCCGGTGATGTGTCCAAGAAACGCCTCGAAGCCGCGGGAGAGGTCGGCGCGGATGTGCTGATTGATTCCATTAATGAGGATGTGGTCAGTGTGGTGATGAAAGAGACAAAAGGCAAGGGCGCCGATGTGGTGATCATTATCGATACCCGACCCGCCGCTTTAATGCAAGCCATTTCGTCTGTGCGCAGGGCTGGGACCATATGGCTGGCGGGATTTTACTATTCACCCTTTAAGGTCAGGGCGGATGTTGGGCCGAGTGAAGGTGGGATGACATCCTGGATTGGCCCGGGAACTGGTTATACCGATCCATCCGTAGGGTTCGATCCGGCCCTACTGCATATGCAGGTTGCCTGGGGAAGCCTGGGGCCGAGGGTTCCACGGTGGTTGGAAGCGGCTGAACTCATTCAATCCGGAAAGATAACAGCCGAAAAACATGTCACCAGTGCTTTCCCTCTTGATAAAACAAAAGAAGCCTTTGATTTGACGACGAACGACCATGATCAGATCAAGGTTATGGTCGAAATGTAAAGACTTCTAAGGCCTAAGATTGTACGTCGGCCTTGGGGAAATGATTCTCCAAGGCTGATATTTCTATTATGGACGTGGAGAATGAATATAGTAAAAGAGGAAATCCATGAAAGATAACAAGGTATCAAAGGGTACATTGGTCACGGGGGTAATCGGCGAAGATGTGCATATTGTCGGCATCAGGATATTGGAGTACGCCTTGGGAGAAGCCGGATTTAAGATTGTGTCATTGGGATCGCAGGTTTCCCAGAAGGAGTTTGTTGAAGCCGCTATTGAAGTGAAGGCGGACGCCATTTTGATTTCTTCGCTAGGCGGCCATGCGGGAATACTCGTTCCTGGGTTGAGAGAGAAATGCGTGGAAGCAGGGTTGCATGATGTTATTTTATATCTGGGCGGTTACTTGCGCATCGGCGAAATGCCGTGGGCGGAGGTGGAAAAGCGATTTAAGGAACTGGGCCTCAATAGGGTCTATCAACCAGGCACATCACTGACCCAAGTGATTGAAGACCTGGAAGCGGATATTTCGTCTCGAAGGAGGATGTAATGGATCTCAAAAATAAGATGCTCAGTGAGGATGAATTTTTTGAAGAGAGACAGGAGGTGCTCGCACAGTGGCCGACAGGCAAGGATGTGGATCTGGATGAAGCCATTGCGTTTCATAAAAGTTTGCCCCTGCACAAGGTATGGACCCATAAATTGAAACAAGCCAAGGAGCATGACGAATTCTATGCGATAACCGGTATGGGTATGGCCACTGTTGAACAGCAATTGGAGCTTTTAACCTATATTGAAAAAGAGGGGAAGGCCGATCTTCTTGGAACGTCCGTGGATAGTTTCTCCAGACAAAATGACTATGAGGAGGCAGAGCGAGGGATACATGAAAGCGTCAAGAAGGGGAGGTCTATTCTCAATGGATTTCCCATTGTCAATCACGGCGTGGCTGGGTTTAGGCGGATTATCCAGGCGGTTGATTCTCCCATATCCATGCGGTACGGGGCAGCGGATACCCGTTTGATCGATGAGATCGGATATGCAGGAGGCCATACCGCAGGCGCAGCGGACGCCTTAATGGATTTTTGGCATCATCATAGTCGAATTCCATTGGAAACCGTTATCTCGACACACCGATATGTCCAACGATTAATAGGATACTATGAGGCACACGGTGTTCCCATATGTGCTTCATGCCAGGGACTTTACGGGGCCGGTATTCCACCGGGTCTGCAAATGGCCGCCATTCTGGTTCAGATAGTAATGATGGCGGAGCAAGGGGTGAAGCATATTCGATTCCATATCTCGGCCCATGGGAATTTGGCTCAAGATGTGGCCACAGCCAATGTTCTTCGTAAGCTCGCCCAAGAATATCTTAATAGACACGGGTATCATGATATTGAAGACTTTTTATCCGTCAGTTTTTCGCTGGTGCAATACCCTCTGGAACCAGGAGCGGCTTTTGCGGTGGCTTTTATGAATACTTTGATGACGAAGTTGTGTGGTGCTCAGGCAAATGATATCCGGACAGTAGCGGAAGCAAAGGGTATTCCCACCAAGGAAGACACGGCCTATACGTTCAGGACCGTTCGGGTCATGGAGAATTTATTAAAAACACAAAAGATCACCATGGATCATAACGCACTTGAGGTCGAGGCTCGGATAGGGGAACAGGAAGCTCGGAGTATTGTAGATAAAGTGCTTGAGTTCGGAGACGGTGATGTGGTGGAGGGTACGATTAGGGCCGTCAAGGCAGGGGTGCTTGATAACCCCTTTGCCACCAATCGCACCAGCCCCTGTAAAGTGATGGGGATCAAGGATGCTGAAGGGGCCATAAGGTATCTCAATCATGGCAACCTACCCTTTACCAAAGATATTTTGGAGTTTCATAAGGGCAAGATCATGGAAAGGGAAAACAAAAAGGGGGAAAAGCTCGATTATGACACATTGGTGAGTGATCTCTTGGCAATCAGCAAGGGGGTGTTGGTGGAATAAAAAAGTAAGATCTATTCCGTATACCCTAAAGAGGATCGGGTTAAGGGGCTCTCGGCATATAAAAGTGTGTTGGATTTACCTGAGGCGCCGGATTTGGTGTTGATACATTACATATCATTTTTTTGACTGAAGTTTTGTGTGCCTGTCTCAGTTAGAAGCTTCGCTTTGATGGCCCAAGTTTAAGAATGCGATTAAGAAATACTGGTATCTGGTAGTGGGGCATATATGAGAAAAGTTCCTCACCTATAATACAGCCATGCTATATTTTTTGAATCTCCTCCTGATGTCGATGTTCTTCCCCATAGCCCCAGCGTTATAGACAAGCATCCTTTCACACCGTGCGACCTACTTCATAACCATCCCACACCGCTCCTGTAATGTTCCGTGGCTCTCGGCAATCTCCCAAGGCATAAAGATGTACCACCTTACCAATGAGTGCATTATATAATGTATCATTTGATTTCATACCCCCTGCTAGTACGACAGTATCGGCCTTTATCACCATCTCACCCAAGTCCTTGCGTTCAATACGAACCTTTTCGTTGGTTATCTCTTGTACACTGGCGTCAGTTACTATATTGACGCCATTCACAGCAAGTAAATCCAAAAGCATGATCCTGTTCATACGAGGCACCGGAAGGCTGCCGGCCATCAATTCAGGCAACTTTTCCACAACGGATATGTTCCTGCCCTGTTGTGCGAGCCATAGGGCTGTCTCGCACCCAATTAAGCCTCCACCTAAAACAACTGCTGTGTCTCCAGCCTTACTTTTACCGCGTAAAAGGTCTACACAGGTAACAACATTGGGCTGCTCGATGCCTTGCAAATCAGGTATAATAGGTTCAGACCCGGTGGCAATGAGTACCACATCGGTTTTGTCTTTATTAATGAGAGTGACGGATGCCTCCGTTTCTAGTCGTACTTCCACTCTCAGCTTCTTAAGTTGAACCTCGTACCAATGAAGCAAGCTCCTGAGGTCTTTCTTGAAGTCAGGAACTGAAGCCTCATTGAGGTGCCCGCCAAGATTCTTCTCTTTCTCATAGAGGGTTACCGAATGACCTCTAATTGCAGCGACTCTTGCCGCTTCCATACCAGCTACTCCTCCGCCCACGACCAAGACCCTTCTTCGTTTCTCCGCCGAGATCAGCCGATATAGTCTCTCTCTCCCGACAGCAGGATTAACAGTGCAGCAAAGGGGTCTATACAGTGAGAATCTCCCGAAGCAACCGTCATGACACCCGATACATGGCCGGATATCTTCAATTCTGCCCTCTTGAACCTGAATGGGCCAATAAGGGTCAGCCAAGAGGCCTCTCCCCAGGGCAACGATATCGGCCTTCTTCTTCTCTATTATCTTTTCAGCTAATTCCGGAACTTCAAGCCTACCCACTGCTACCACCGGAATTTTCACCACGTTCTTCACCATCGCTGCCATGTCTACCATGCAACCATGCTCTTGGTATAATGGTGGGTGAGCCCAATACCAGCTATCGTAGCAGCCTGCATCTACATGTAATGCGTCGAAACCGGCCTCCTCCAACAATTTAGCCATTTCAAGTCCTTCTTCGACATCGCGCCCTGCCTCCACATATTGCTCGCCCTTTAGCGCTCCAGCATGCTGCCCCTTTATATAGTGTTTAAGCCCAAATCTATACATCACCGGGAAGCCGTTCCCGAGTCGTTTCTTGATCTCTCTCAAAACCTCCATAGGAAATCTGAGCCTATCTCTCAACTCCCCCCCATATTTATCTGTCCTCCTATTCCAGATGGGAGTGGTAAATTGGTCAAAAAGGTAACCTTCGTGACCGTGCAGCTCTATTCCATCCATCCCCGCAGTAACAACGGTTTCCGAAGCATCGCCAAAGGCCTCCACTATTGTTTCGACTTCTTCTGTGGTAAGCGGTCTGCAGGTAATAGTAGGATTCCAATAATTTGGTAGGGCGGATGCTGAAACGGGCTGGCCAAAGAACTTATCAGACCTGGAAACGCGGCCGAAGCCAGCCGTTAATTGAATAAATATCTTGGTCCCGAGGGAATGAACGGCTTCTCCTAGTTCGCCAAGAGGACCTAGCGAGGTATGGCTGATTAGGTTCATGTACTCTTTCGCAGCATCTATCTTATTCTCCACCTTGAAAAGGCCCGTTATTATCAAGCCAACACCACCCCTTGCCCTTTCGACATAATAGTCTATAGCCCGGGACAGGGGATTACCCTCCCGGTCTGTCAAGCCCACGAGTCCCATTGGAGCCATCGCAATCCTGTTCTTAAGCACTACCCTGCCTATGCGCACCGGCTCAAACAACTTGTGATATATCTCACCCATTCTCGCTTCCATATAGATTGGTAGAAATCTTTTATAAGTTCGGAAACGGGTTCCACGTGACCATCGGAGCCTTTATATGATGGGCAAAAATGGAACATTTACCTTAAAAGAAAACGGAAACCTTAGGGTTCATCATCCTGTACCCCTCTCGAACAAGTGCCAGGTCCAAATCAATGCTCACCTTCACAATCCTCTTCGGGAATCACGTAACGTGGGTGCTTGTTGTAGACCTTATAATAGGGGGTATTCCAGCCGATGTCAGCCTTGGGAACTAACCTCCGAAAACGGCCCTCGGCCTCAGCTTTATCTAAGGCTTCTGTGAATATACGCTTGGCACGCCCAATTTCTAATTTGGAGTTAGACTCATAATCGGCTTCTATAGCACCCTCAGGGCAAATCAACTCACAAAAATAGCATGGCTGGCAACTCTTTGGAAAAATCGGGGGGGAGACAGAGAGATCGATGATCTTCAGACGACAATTGTCCATACAAAGGCGGCATTCAGGATACCGGCACTTTTCCACATTGAGTTTCAGTTTGGTCCGGGGTCGGCTCAATGTCCTGGGTGGAGGCATTGGGGGCAATGGAGGGATGAGTTCGGTCTCCCCAGCGGATATTCTCCGGCTGAGCTCAACCATTTCCTTTCCAAAATCCCCTGCCTCCCTCAGGTCTATTTCGTCAGGATGTCCATCAGTAAGATAGGGCTTAGGAAGGAGGGGGTGATTGACGCTACCGTACCAATCGCGAGTCCCTATAACTATTAAGCCCCTCTTACCTAATAACCGTACCACACTCGGGAAAAACCGTTCCGGCTTCGTTCCGTGAGTGCAAAAGGCGAAGCTATGCTTCTCGGGCAAACGAGGCATGGTATTTATGAAACGCCGGACATGAGTAGGGACTCCATTCCATACAGGGCTGCCTAAGCCGATCAAATCGTACTTGCTCAAATCTCGATAGTCTATCCGGGTAAGCCGAGCTATATCGCATTGCTCCACCAACTCACTCATGCCTTTGTGAATCGCGCGAGCAATCCTCTTGGTGTTTTCCGTTTGTGAAAAGTAGGCTATTATACTTTTCATGACGGTTATCCTCGGATTTATTTGTTGTATGGTGGGGTTTTCATAAAAGACTCGCCATCTCCTTGCAGGCTCTACAAAGCTTCCATGACCCCGCCTCTAGCCTATACATGATTGTGATATAGAATAACTCTGGATACTTAGACCATGATGCAGCCCACCTGATGGCCACCACCAATGTCCCGTAGTGTCGGTACAGTACGGCTGCATTCCGGTATAGCGAGGTCGCAACGGGGATGAAAATGGCAACCAGAAGGGGGGTTAAAAGCGCTAGGTACCTCACCCTTTAGCATGGTGCGCTCACGCTTCTCTTCTACAAAGGGATCGGCTATTGGCACCGAAGAGAGTAATGCCCTGGTATAGGGATGTAGCGGATTCTTGTATAGATCTTTAGAGTCGGTTATTTCCACTATACGGCCCAGATACATCACTGCCACCCGGTCGCTTATATATCGCACCACGGAGAGGTCGTGGGCGATGAACAGATAGGTAAGCCCCTTTAACTCTTCCTGAAGCTCTTCTAATAGGTTGATTATCTGGGCTTGAATGGAAACGTCCAGCGCTGAAATAGGCTCATCACAGACGATCAAGGCAGGCTTACAAGCCAGGGCACGTGCCACTCCGATGCGCTGTCGCTGACCGCCACTGAACTCATGAGGGAAACGGTCTACCATGCTGGGGTCCAGTCCGACCATACGGAAGAGTTGCTCCACCCTCTGTTGGTATTCATACCTATCATTGACGAGGTTGTGAATCTTTAGTGGCTCACCAACGATGCTGCCGGCACTCTGGCGTGGATCGAGGGAACCAAAAGGGTCCTGAAAGATAAGCGGCATTCTCCGGCGGAGAGGCTTTATCTTACTCTCTGGCAACATCGAGATATCCTGGCCTTCGAAGATAATCTGTCCCGCCGTGGGGCGGTATAGCCTCAGGATACAGCGACCAGTCGTTGTCTTGCCACAGCCGCTTTCTCCCACAAGACCCAGCGTTTCACCCCTCTTTACCTTAAAGCTGATACCATCAACGGCCTTTACATCAGCGACCTTGCGACGCAGAAGACCCCTTGTCACCGGGAAGTACATCTTCAGATTCTTCACATCTACAAGTGTATCATCTTGGGATTGCTTCACCTTACCCCCGAGTATCAACATAGCATGCAGCATAGTGCTGGCCGTCTGTAAGGCTGAGCGTGGGCCAGGGTTCGCGCTCGCATTTTTCGATTCGATATACACATCTGGGCAAAAACGCACAGGTGGGCGGCATGTTAATGAGGTTGGGCGGCATGCCCTTGATAGGCACTAATCTTTTTCCTGTTTCCTCATCAAGCCTCGGCACGCACGCCAGCAGGCCAATAGTATATGGATGTCGAGGCTTAGAGAATATGTCCTTCGCCGTACCCGACTCAACAATACGCCCGGCATACATCACGTAGATTCTCTCGGCATAGCGGGCAACAACACCCAGATTGTGCGTCACGATAACCAGAGAGGAGTCGAAGCGCGTCACCATATCCTTAAGGAGTTCTAAAAGCTGAGCCTGGGTGCTGACATCCACGGCAGTGGTTGGCTCATCGGCTATGAGCATCTTCGGGTTGCAGGAGAGCGCCATGGCGATCATCACCCTCTGGCGCATGCCCCCGCTAAACTGGTGGGGATAGTTATCGATGCGGCGCTCTCCATCTGGGATACCCACCAGTCTGAGGAGCTCAATTGCCCTCTCTCTGGCCACGTCCCCTTCCATGTGCATGTGCAACTCCAGGGCCTCGGTTAACTGTCGGCTGATAGTCAAAACCGGGTTGAGCGAGGTCGTTGGCTCCTGAAATATCATGGCTATCTTTCCGCCGCGGATGGAACGCATCTCGGGTCCGTTGGCCTCAAGTCTGAGCAAGTCCTGACCCTCCAAGATTACCTCTCCATCGGTTATCTCACCCGGCGGTGTCGGTATCAGCTGCATTACCGACAGCTGGCTCACCGATTTTCCGCAGCCACTCTCTCCTACCAGGCCTATTATTTCACGCTCGTCGACGTGGTAGGAAACAGCGTCCACGGCCTTAACCAAGCCGCGGTCCGTTTTGAAGCAGGTCGTAAGGTTTTCTACATTCAGTAGAACTGACATAGTACGTTACTAAACGAACTACTCGATATTGCTACATGGCTATACTATACCTCTGAGCCTGGGGTCGAGCGCATCCCTCAGGCCATCTCCTACCATATTGAAGCTGAACACCACAAGCATGATCGTCGGAAAAGTCATGAGCGAGTCTATAAATCTCATGGGTATTGTACTCCCCCAGCCGCTAAAGTATCCAGCAACTAATCCAATTGTCACG
>CP070673.1:2229119-2236726 GCA_020351915.1 Deltaproteobacteria bacterium | reverse complement strand
CGAATGACTATTTTGTCGAGGTCGATCACCCTGAATGGGGCAACATAAAGATGACCGGGTTTCCGTGGGATTTCAGCGAGACCCCAGCGTCCTGCCGGCGTCCTGCTCCAGCATTTGGACAACATAATGAGGAAATTTTGTTGGAGCTCGGCTACACGAGGGATGACATCACTCAGTTTAAAGAGGAGGGGGCAATTCCATAGGGATTGCCCATGCTAAAAACGCGACACATGAGATGGCTCTGAAACCCATGCAAACGCTCCCAGTGCTCCTCGGTCTTACCCGACGTTCATATCATCGCCTATCTTTAGGGCAGAGGGGGATAGAGATCTTTTCAAGCACCAAAAGGTGAGGGGAGAGCCTTTGAAAGACCCTGGCTTTGTTGCATGGAAGCCACTACTCTCTTATTTGACGTATATTTTCAGGAAGTGTCAGGCTGCGGTGATACAGGTTATCAGCACAACCACCAAATCAACGGCCATACCTTCTATCCGCTCCTTAGAAAGGGTTTGCTTTTTTCTTTGAGCAGATAGGTAGTGCTCCATACACCATACTGTGTCGAGTTCTTCTAGTACAAAACTAATGCTTTCTTGGCTACCATAATTCGAGAAATTTAGCGATTACATATTGCATTTGAAGGTTCAATATAGAATCGAGCCCTGGCAGCGAAAAACATATCCATAGGGCACATATTTCAAGATTCATTCGATAAGCTCAACTGTCGCCTCGCAGTGTTTATCTGCGTTTGAAACATGCAATATTTTGAGGCCTCGAAAGCTCGCCTGATTCAGTTAGAAATGTTGGGCCAAGCGTATGGATGTTACGTATAGTAATCGGAAGACATGAACTTTGCGGGGGACTTGCCACTCATGGCAGTAGTAGAAACCTCCATTCATCCTGAGAGAACCACTAAATATAGTGCTGACTGATATATTCCAGGTCTCATACAGACTCGTAACTTTTAGGTCAACTGGCGAATCAGCCCTTAGCTCTCCACTACCCAGCTTGCTCCCAGCGAGGTTTGATCGTCAGAATCAATGCTACGGGAATGACAGAAGTTGCGGCAAAGATGAGCCATATTGAATGATAGCTTCCCAAGGTGTCATAAGTCCACCCGGCAACTGAAGGACCTATAATCACGCCGATCGTCCCTATCCCTCCCATTACCCCGAGTATTTTGCCAAAAGAAGCTATCCCAAAGTATTCCCTGACTATTGCTCCGTTCAGGGCCATGCTTCCCCATGATAAGGGAAAAATAATAAGGAAGGGGAAGATAACCCAGGCCTCCTGAACATAGGAGAGGGCTAGAACCCCTGCTCCTATACAAGAGTATGACCAGGCCATCATATGCCTTTTATCAAAGATATCCCCAAGCCAACCGAAACCAAACCGTCCAAGGATGCTGAGCAGGGGAATAGAGGTTGCCACAACCGCAGCACCCGATCTGGACATCCCGACGCTGCTCAGATACGGCATGATATGGGTGATAACGGCTATGAGGACCATCCTCCGGATTGTCTGGGCAAGAGTCAAATGCCAGAAGGTGCTGCCCCTAAACGCCTCCTTGAAACCAACTTCTGCATCCTGACTTCTGGGGGTTTCGACTTGCTCAGCTGACCTCTCTCCGTCAAGATCATAGCCATAGTGCTCCGGTCTATCACGGATAAGAAATGAAAGAGGAATTGCGAGGAGCCACGTTCCCAATCCGAGAATGACGAAGGTGGTTCGCCACTGATAGAGATCGATGAGCCAGACTATAAGAAGGACCAGTATTCCACTGGCGCCCACTCCGCTCGACATGATGCCGAGTGCCTTTCCCACATTCCTCCTGAACCACTTGGCCACCGCTGTCATAAGCACCGGCGGGCTGCAAGCACTCCTGCCCAAGGCGAGAATGCCGAAGGCAGCATAGAACATGGTGAGAGAGTTTGTCCGGCTAACAAAGACAAGCCCGAAACCTATCGTAAGTGTTCCCCAGAATATTAACCTCCGAGGACCAAAACGGTCGACGAGGTAACCGAAGATGGGGGCAAACATCCCCGTCTCCAAACCACGGAGGGAGGCGGCGAGTGAGATCTGGGTATAGCTCCAGCCAAACTCCCTTGCTATCGGCTTAAAGAAGGCCGTAAATCCATACGCCACCACTCCGGCCATATAGAAGGCGATAAAGAAACAGGCGAGGACAATCCACCATCCATAAAAGATTTTTTTAATCATGGGTTCTTATAGAGTTGGCTTAGGGTGAACACATAAGAAGCAATACAAATTGATGATTAGCGGTATAGCCCACTAGGTGAGGGATGTCAATATTTCGCCGAGTTCACGGAACGGTTTTGTTTCGTCAGCCTTTGTTGCATGAACAATGCTCTTTGGCAAGCGCTCAGGCGATCATTCCCAATCTGCTCAAAAAAAGCTAACCTCGGTGAAATACCAACACGTCGCCATGTCTAATATCAGAGTAAAAACATCTCGGGAATCTGCGTCGAGCATACTGTAATTGCATAAGAGGAAAAACGCAGATCTACCAGGCTGGGCATCAACGATGGGGAAGTTCTTTTCCTATCCTCACCATTCCAAAGTCTACAAGGTGTTGTGCATGGATTCCACAGTCAAGGGTTCTTGTATTACTTGCCATTGCTTCCACTCCAGCGGCACTTGATCTTAACGGAGATTACGGAATCAAATATGAGATATTAAGCAGGTATCGATTTCCGAGAGAAACCACTCTTCTGAAAGCTCTTTTTCCGGCGGATCTTTTTCTCCTCTTAGGTCTGAGATACGAGGGACATACCCACAATGAAAAGGGAATTTGATATGATGCAGTCTGGCAAGTAATCGCAACTTTTTCTAAATTCTACCCACCCCCACATATTGTGGATGCCTCACCACACCTAGCCTGATACTCGAAGGTAGATGAGGCAAAAAATGATGAATAATTGCCTGACGTTCACATACTTCCCTCCAACAATCCAAAATGAATATGAAACTATAATTCAACCGGAATTCGCTAATTCTTGGTAGGGACAATAATTGACGATAGCAGTTAGTATTATTGCATTTCGAGATGATCACTAACGGGGTGAACCCTTCGCGATGATGGTTGGCCTGGGTATGATGAGCCCTGTATTGTACTGAATTGAGCACCCTTTAACCTGTGGCTATAAGGGTTAGAGGGGAGGTCTATCTATCTTCTGCCCAGAAATTTGGGGGAAAACAAAAAAGTTGACATTTACCTGATTTTTTGTATTAAAGGGCTCACACATTGAAAGAGCAATTTCCTATTGAACGGGGAAGCGAATAAAGACAACAGAGGTAAGCAGTGGCTCTCGACGATGGTTAGATGCTTGAGACAACGGATAGGCGGCAGTTGGCTTGAGCAGTTTTTGTATCGCCGGAGGAGCGTGTCTTAAATTGGTGAGTGCACGAGTAGCGCTTAGTGGACGGTATGCTTGCCAGCCAAAAGATTGTCTTGCCCAACTAATTTCTTTATTTGAAAACGGTAGTCCAGATCTTCCTGCAATGATGGAACTGCTCCGTCCCCACTTGGGTGAAGCATAAGGTACAGCTTTCTAAGCTTGAATCCCAAAATTGTAAAACTGAAGGAGTAGGGCAAAACCCAGTAGATCATTGTGATAGAGAAGGCTAAATGCTTCACTCTATGAGGAATGGGCAAGGGTAATATTTACTGAGTTAAAGGGGGTTCTAATTCGATGAAAGAATTTGGGGAATTTCACAGACCAGATATAGAAACCATGGCAAGGGAAGAGCTTGTGCGGCTGCAGCTGGGGCGCCTTAAAGGGCAACTCAAGAAATGCTATGAAGGCTCTGAGTTTTACCGCTGTAGGTTTGATGAAATAGGCTTGAAGCCAGAAGATATAAGATGTCTTGATGATGTCGAGAAGATTCCCCCAGTGACCAAGGATGAACTCAGGGAGGAGCAAATTGACAACCCCCCGCTTGGTAGATATGTCGTTGCTCCTCAGAAAGACTGGAGAGAGCTTCACCCTTCAACTGGAACAACAGGCGTCCCGGTAAATACTATCTGGACGGAGAAGGATGTAGAGAATATCACTCAATGGACTATAAGGACATTGTGGACCTCTGGAGTTCGCCCTGGGGATATTATTCAAAACAGCTTTGCTTATGGGCTCTGGGTCGCGGGAATGTCGAGCCACTACGCAGCAAAGCAGTTGGGTTGTTTTATCTTACCGATAGGAGCAACGATGACCGAGCGGCAGATAGAATATTTCCAAAGGCCTGGCTCGACTGTTCTCCTGGCCACTCCATCTTATGCTCTTTTCCTGAGTGAGAGAATGAGGCAAAAAGGCATCTCTGGTGAACAAATTCCCCTCAGGATGGGGATTTTCGGTGGGGAGGCAGGGGCGGAGGTGCCAGCCAGCAGAAGGAAGATTGAAGAAGGCCTGGGCATAGAGGCCTATGACTACTACGGGCTTGCTGAGATAGGCCCCACTATCGCCTCAGAGTGTCGGCAGAAAGATGGAATCCACTGGGTTGAAGACCACGTGCTTGTCGAGATTGTTGATAAAGATACGAAGAAGAGATGTGCTCCTGGTGAGATAGGGGTACTGATTCTGACGCACCTTACCAAAGAAGGAACGCCCTTGATCAGGTATTGGACAAACGATTATGCCCGACTCGTCTTTAATAAATGCGCCTGCGGCAGAACTCACGCCAGATCTCCTGGAGGCATTTTGGGAAGGGCAGATGACATGATAATCTACAAAGGTGAAAACTTCTATCCTGCCCAAGTGGAAAAGGTTGTGAGAGGTTTTCCTGAGCTCAGCGCCGAGTATGTTGTAAGACTTACAACACACGAGCAATCAGGTGCCGATGTCGTTACTGTCGTAGCAGAAAATGCTACAGAGGAAGCATGCACCGAGGAGTTTAAGAGTAGGCTGAAGCAGGCTCTTCGCGAGGAGCTTGTTGTCACCCCTGAAGTAGAAATACTAAAGCTTGGCACCCTAGCGCGGACAGAATTTAAGGCGAAGAGAATTGAGGACATGAGAAAGAAGGATTAGATCAGTGGCATCCCCAAAACATACGGAAGCCAAGTTATGGTAGAAGTGGAGGTAAAACCATGAGGACTTCCAAAGAGTATTTCGCGGACCTGAAGAGAATGAAACCCATCTGTACATAGGGGGTAAGAAGGTAGGCAGGGACGATCCTAGGGTTAGCCCAGGCATAAAAGTCTTGTCTGTCACTTTTGATCTAGCACAGAACCTCGAGTGGGAAGGACTGGTGACGGCGAAATCCTCTCTAACCGGCAAGAAAATCAATCGCTTTACCAACCCTCCTCAACGCCCACATGACCTAATCCAGAAACAGAGAATGATACGTTTACTTGCCCAGAGGGTAGGCGGTTGCATACAGAGATGCATGGGCTATGATGCCTTAATCGCTCTGTCGATTGCTACCAAAGAAATTGATGAAAAATACGGAACAGAGTATCACCATCGATTCATCAAGTATTTGGCGCACTATCAAGAGCGCGATCTAGCTGCTGCTGGTGCTCAAACAGACATGAAGGGAGATAGGATCAGGAGGCCTTCCGAACACAGCTTGATCCTGATGCATATGTTCACGTGGTCGACGTAAGAGACGATGGAATCATAGTGAGAGGAGCGAAAATCTCCATAACAATTGTCCATGTGAGAGAAAAGTTATCTGAGTTTGCCGGAGGAGCAGAACTCTCCTATGCCGCGGGTATTGCCTCTGCTATCTATGGAGAAAAGACCTCATCGGGCACATTTTTGCCTAACCCTGTATATGCCAACGTAGGAAGGAGACTCATGGGGAAGACCATCTACCACGAATTCAACATACTAACCGAGGTAGCTGGAGGTTTGTCAGTTACCTTGCCTTTTGAGGATGAGTTCATCAATGAGGAAACCAAGCCATATATGGAGAAGTATATAGTGAGGAATCCTAAATTTTCCCCTGAAGATTCACACCGTATCTGGTGACTAGTGGAGAACCTGGTGGCCTCGCCCATGACTTCTTGGTATCAAATCGCGGGAGTCCACGGAGGTGGTTCCCCAATTATGGAGACAATTACGCTGAACACCGAATATGACTATGAATCGAAGAAGAATATAGCAAAATACCTAGCCGGCATTAATAAGGAATTAGATCAATTGGAGGACCTAAGCATAAAAACGACCTTTGGAAATAGCCCGGTAGAGGAGTGAACGCCATTTGCGAAATGAATCAGTAAAGAATTGGAGGTGTGAGAAATGGCCCCAGGAGAATCGATTGTCGATAAGTTCCGTCTCCACGGTAGGGTGGCCCTTGTCACCGGAGGAAGTCGAGGGATCGGCAGGGCTATCGCCTTGAGCCTAGCGGAGGCAGGTGCCGATGTTGTGCTTGCTAGCCGCAATTTGCCTGACCTTGAGGCAGTGGCTCATGAAATATCTCAGAAGGGAAGGAAGGCCTTGCCTGTGTCAGCCAATGTCCGTCATCTTGCCGAAATCGGTAACCTGGTAAAGAAAGCGGTAGATGAATTCGGTCGTATTGACGTCCTAGTAAACAATGCCGGCACCAACGTAGTCTTTGCCTCTATCTTTAGTATTGATGAGGCAGCCTGGGATGCAATATTAGGGTTAAACCTCAGAGGCTATTTCTTCCTAAGCCAGGCAGTAGGCAAAGTAATGCGGGAAAGTGGTGGTGGAAGCATCATCAATGTTACCTCCGTGGATGGGATTAGGCCCAGGATTGGAGCTGGGTGTTACTCAATAAGTAAAGCCGGTATTATTATGCTCACTCAGGTACTTGCTCAGGAATGGGGACAATACAACATTAGGGTAAATGGGATCGCTCCGGGTGTCGTGAGAACTCGATTTTCTGAGGCACTATGGGGCAACCGTGTCATTCGTGAAAGAACCGAGGATAGCGCAGCGTTGGGGCGAATAGGTGAACCAGAGGAAATTGGCGGTGCTGCCGTGTTTCTAGCATCGGAGGCTTCAAGTTATATGACAGGACACACTATTATCGTAGACGGTGGCCATTTTTCTTCTGTAAGAACTTTGTTATCGACTATTGCTCCAAAGAAGTAGCTTCCTTTCCAGCAACGTTGTGAAGATGTCCCTATTAGTGAGTTCATCCCGCAGCTTACCATGGAATGACTCGATGTGCCCGTTTCCCAAGGACTTCCCGGTTCGATGAAGACATACAATCCATCGCCTCTCTGCAGATTGGCAACCTGAGCAGAACACGCTACACTTCGTGCTGATGTCTCAGCTTTTTGGACCACCAAGTTCTCAAAACCCATAAGGAGGCTAGAACCATGAGAAAATCGCTGGATTATGATGTCGTTGTGGTGGGTGCTGGCAGTGCAGCGCTCACCGCTGCTATTTCTGCACGCAATGAAGGAGCCAGGGTCGTCGTTCTTGAGAAAGCTCCGCGGGAGTCAAGGAGCGGGAATTTGCGTTTCACCGGTGGAGGCTACAGATTCTGGCATAAAGGTCTCTCCGATATCCTTGAGTTCGTGCCGGATCTCTCGGAGGAAGAGGCCCGATCTATTTTTGTGCCGGAGTATTCGGCCGATGTCTGGTACAATAAAGTAATGGAGATTACAGAGGAGCGAGCGG
>CP070673.1:2226204-2229019 GCA_020351915.1 Deltaproteobacteria bacterium | reverse complement strand
ATCGATCCGCCCGGTTTCTCTTTGTACCGGCGCCAGAAGGTCATCTATATATTCTATGAGCTCTCGTTTGAAAGACTGGGGCATTCGCATAAATTCATGAGAGGACCTTCTGGCCTCATCCACCGAAAGGTATTGCCTGGTCTGGATCTTTCTATAAAGGAGATATTCCCGAAGAGAATCTATACCCTCAAGACCAACCAAGAATTGATACGCCTCCTCCTTTTTCGCCTCTCCATCAATGAGGCTATCCACCTTTATAGTCGATAATCTCGCTTTTCCCTTTTTAACAATGCTGTCTTGTGAAACCCCAAGAGAGAATCTCTGTGCCTGATCGATAAGGGCTATATCAGTGGAGGTTAAAGGCTGGATTTGTTCTGCCAACACATCAAAATCAAGCCCGATAGAGCGCAGCCGCTTTATTATGAGGGCATTGTTGATCCCTTTGCCAGAAACATTCCCATGCACATCTGCGCTATAGTGAGGGGGAGCAAAGAGCAATTTACCATAGTTGTCAGTGGCATGCACCCTTAAGAAGACCTCCTTGTCTTTACTCCATCTACCGATCTTTTCTGCCCCAATCAAAGGATCCTCCCCTTCAATATTCAGGTGTCCAACATCCAAGGTTATCCCAAAATTATCCCTGACCACCTCCTTCGGTAAAAGATTGCAGATTTCATCGAAGATGGATATGAGAGTATCTGCATCCTGCCGTTTTTCTGTCTCGCAGTAATTCTCTACAGTGACGCGAACAGGAGTGCCGGCTGCTGTCATAACGAGATTTGCCATCTCCTTGATCCTTGTCAGGTCAATAAGATGGACCACAACCGATCCTGCACCTATGTCTCGTGCAAGGAATATGGTCTCCCGTTGAGGCCCCAGGGAATCCAAAGGATTGTAGAAGAGTGGCTTCCCCCTATCGGCATTGGGAGACGGTGCATAGGGCCCGACAATAGGTGAATGTACGTCTATCTTTATTCCAAACCTTGTGGCAGCAGTTCCTATCTCGTGCCTCTTGTCCTCACTGAATTCCTCTGGGAGCAGTCGAACATAATTAAAGGGGTGAAAATCGACATCGAGCTCAAGCCCTACCAGGTTATTCTTTCTAGCCCACACTATCATTTCAACAGGATCCCAGATCCCTTTCTCCCAAAAGGTACCTGCCAGAACCCGCCTCAGATTGTCCAATCTTTCCTGAAAACCAAAAGATACCTGATTTGCCAAAAAAAGGGATCGATAGTCTCCAGCAAACTGGAGGATATAGGAATCAAGCTCTTCTTGCCTGTATCTATGGTAAAAGACAAATGAGGGAGCATGTTCATATAGCCACCCCGTCTTAGCAAAGAGAAAAGGGGATTTGATGAGGCCCTTGAGAGGAGATGATCTGCTGTGTTTCTTTGATAAATTCAGGATATGCTTGAGGGTATCAACTGAAAGCTTATACCCATACTTTCTCGCCGACTTATGGTTGGCCAGAAGAATAAGGGCGTCATCGTCCTTTACGCCGAGCCTCCTGAGTTTAGTGACCGAGTCCTATTAAATAGATCATTTTCATTAAGGCTCTCCTCGAGAACAGAAGTAACTGCTATTTTACTTACTGACCTGCTGGCAACTATTTCGTCAACATAATACATGAGGCAAAGAAAAGAAGTGCCTAAAGTTTAAAGTGCCTAAAGTACTTAAAGTTTAAAGTTATATGATAACCCAATAAGCACAAATGATTTGAGGAATTTAGGGATTATGGAATGCCCACCATCCGCCTTTGGTAGGATAGAGATTGGCGAGCATAGAAATCAGCAGATCATGTGGTATGATTCATGTTACCGAACGAGGTGCCCAAGCCTCTTCCAATGTGGCCACGACCAATAGATAATAAAGGCCTTGCCCTTGAGCTTATTTAGGGAAACAAAGCCCCAATATCTGCTGTCAAGGCTCTGATCACGGTTATCACCCATCACAAAGATAGCGTTTTCCGAAACTACCTGAGGCCCAAAATCCTCATTTTTCTTGTATACATCCAATATATAATGATTGGTTTCACCAAGAAATTCCAGGTACCGATGCGCACGCCCAATGTCTCCATCTCTATACATCCCGACATATTTTGTCTCTATTTTTTCATTATTCACATAGAGTGCATCATCTCTTATCTCAATCGTATCCCCTGCAACTCCTATAACCCTCTTGATGAAATCCTTCTTCTCATTTCTCGGCCATTTGAATACGACTATATCTCCCCTCTTCGGTTTCTTGATCTGGAAAATGGAGTGGTCAGTAAACGGGATCTTGACTCCATAGACAAACTTATTTACCAAGATATGATCACCAATAAGCAATGTTGGCTTCATAGATCCCGAAGGGATCTTGAAGGCTTGAACCACAAATGCCCGAATAAAGAGTGCCAGAAGAACGGCTATTATGGCTGCCTCCAAATACTCCCTGAACAGGCTCTTTTTCCGAGGTTCGGCCGCCTGTTTCCCCTTCTTTTCCGCTCTCTCCACCTATGGTTCCTTTCTACCTATCCGTGAAATCTGTCAACTTAGCAGGGTCGCGCCATAGAGAAACCTAACCTATTGAGTTTTGGGCTTCTTGCAGGGTATGGATGTCTTTTTTTTGGATTATGCCCCACATAGTTTGGATTAGTGGGCGTTTCAAAATGGTTTATATAGATGGAGCCTATGATTCTAAGGCTTATGGCGCAATAAACCATTTTGAACCGACCCAGTAAGGGGCCATGTCACAGTGCATAACCAAAAAAAAGAAATCCATACCCTGGACTTTGACGTTGCCCTGGTGATCTTGCCGGACAGGTTGCCTT
>CP070673.1:2222860-2226104 GCA_020351915.1 Deltaproteobacteria bacterium | reverse complement strand
TCCACGTTCCGCATCACAAGCACCATGGGCAAGGTGATCGTCATCGATCCCTATCTCACGAAGAACCCTCGGACGCCAGCGAAATACAAGGATCTCAAAGCCCTCGGCAAAGTAGACCTGATCCTCGTCACGCACGGTCACGTGGACCATATCACCGACCTGCCCGAGCTGGCGAAACTAACGGGCGCCACGGTGGTGGGCGTGCCCGATTTGGTGTACAATCTGGTCTCCCTCGGCTTCCTTGATGGCTCAAAAACCATCGGCATGAACAAGGGCGGGACCATGACACGACTCGGACCCGGCATTAAGGTTCATATAGTGGCGGCAGACCACTCCTCGCCACTGGATCTCCTGGCGATCAAGCCCGACACCACGGGAGTGCGGAATATCGCCGGCGGCGCCCCGGTCGGATACGTGCTGGAGTTCGAGAGTGGCTTCAAGATCTACGATACGGGCGACACCGCCGTATTCGGCGACATGGCTCTTATCCACAGATTCTACAAGCCGGACTTGGCCCTGGTCTGCATCGGCGGCCACTTCACCATGGATCCTGAGCACGCCGCCTTTGCCGTGCGTGAACTGATCCGGCCCAAGCAGGTCATTCCCCAGCACTACGGGACGTTTCCGGTCATCAATCGAACGCCAGCCGAGCTCAAGACCGCGCTCGGGGATGCGCCGATCGAGGTTCTGGATGTAAAGCCGGGAGAAGCGGTGAGATTCTAACCCGCGGTATCTCATTCGGGCACGCCCGCCTTGCGCAATCCCTCGGCGAACCGCTCGATGTCCGCACGCTCTGCGAATGGATACCAGTACGTGGCCGCTCTAATCGTGAGGGGGTCAAACAACGCAATCCGCCCACGCTTCTCGTTGCCCTTGATCGTCTCGAGGAGCTTCGCGGCATCCACGCCGCGGCCGAGCAGGCCGTAGGTCGCCAGCAGGAGACGTTGCGACCAGTAGTCCTCGCGATTGAGGGCGAGTGCCCGCTCCAGCGACGTGGCGGCCTCGTCGAGGCGATTCATGCCGAACATTGCCAGGCCGAGCTGGTACAGATAATACGGCGGAAAGTGGGGATTCAGCCGGATCGCGTGCTCGACCAGTTCGAGCGCCTGGCTCGCCCTGCCCGTGAAACTCAGCGCGTTCGCCAACGCAACGTAGCCGTCCGCATCGTTGGGATCGCCGGCGATCGCCCGCTTCGCTTCGGAGATGGCTTCCTCGTGCTGCTGGTTGTGCAAGGCCATAGCGCTGGCGACTTGATGCGCTAGCGGCGTCGGATTGCGCATGGCCTTCGCCAGGAACTGTTCCGCCTGGAAGTAGGTGTCTCGGTGGTGGCTGAACCCCAACGCCACATCCCAGAATCGGGTCGAAGCCTCCCAGTAGGTTGCAGCGAGGGCTGCGTATGCCCGTCCGTAATTCGGATCGAGTTCCACGGCCTTATTGAAATGAACAATCGCGACGCGGAAATCCTCTGGCGTCTGTCGCAGGTAATGCTGCCAGCCCTTCAGAAACAAGTCATACGCTTCTGCATTCCCGGTGCCTCTGCGCGCAACGCGCTCTCTGTCATCCTTGGTCAACTCCACGGCCAGGGCGGTGACCACATTGCGCGCGACCTTGTCCTGGAAAGCGAAAATGTTCTTCAGGTCTCCGTCGAAGCGATCCGCCCACACGTGACCACCGGTCGTTGCGTCGACGAGCTGCGCGTTAACCCGGACCTCGGCACCGCTGCGACGCACGCTCCCCTCCAGCACGTAGCGCACCCCAAGCGTCCTGGCAACCTCGCGAATGTCCTTTGCTTTGCCCTTGTACACAAACGTCGAATTTCGCGCGATGACAAACAGTCCGGCGACCTTGGACAGGTCAGTGATTAAGTCCTCGGTCATTCCATCGGCAAAATAAGCCTGTTCAGGATCGCCGCTCATGTTCACAAACGGTAGGACAGCGATGGACGGTTTGTCGGGAAGCGGGAATGCCATCTTTTCCACAGACGCAGGCTCAATCGGTGGTGGGCGTAAATAAAAGTTCCAGATTCCTAAAGCCCCACCCACCAAAACAATCGCTACCGCAGTGGCTATGGCAGCCCAACGCCATCGCCTCGGCCTCGGCCTTTCCTCTCCTATCACCTTTCCTGCTGCTTCAGGTTCCATCAGCACACGATAGACACGAACTGGCTCTGCGATATTCTTTACGGCATGCTCCCCATGGTATTCATACCCCAGATTTAGCTTGTTCTTAACCTGATCAAAGGCAGTTCTGGAGATACAGATACCGCCACCATCAGCCAGGCCTTCTATGCGGGAAGCAATATTGACGCCATCGCCGTAAATCCGTTCGCCCTCCTGGATGACATCCCCCACATTGACGCCGATGCGAAACTCCATCCTGCGGTTTTCAGGTAGCTCAGCGTTTTTGGCTTTGAGTTCCTTTTGGATTTCAACCGCTGACTCCACTGCATCTACTACGCTGGCAAATTCTGCAAGCACATTGTCTCCGGGGGAATCCACCACCCGTCCCCGGTGCTGCTTTATCAGGACGGCCATAAGTTCCCGATGGGCGGTTATGGTGTGGACGGTCGCCTCCTCATCCTCGCCCATGAGGCGGCTGTAGCCTTTCACATCGGCACTGAGGATAGCAGTGAGTTTACGTTTAAAACCTTTTTGAACCATTGGAGACCTCCTTTTCCTAAGGTTCAAACAGAGGAACTCAGTATGTTGATTATTCGGAGGAGCGCAAAAGTCAGGTGAGAAAGAGGATTCGATTCTGCAAATAAGGAATCGCTTCAGGTCATTAGGACAGGAAGTTCAGAAATAGTTTATATGCATTTATACCCAAATCGATGGGATTTAGTCAATAATTCTAGGGTCCCGGTCGGCGGTTGAACCTTACGAAAATCGGACTTGTCAAAACCTTTGATCTCTTGCCACGATCTAAAGCTGAGAATAAACCGAAAACCTTTGGATATCGTTCAGGTATAAAAGGCGAATTGGTTGTTGTATGGGATTGAATATCATTTTAGCGGACACAACATCTTGTATGCAGCTGGATTCACACTATTTGATAGATTACTTGCCAGAGCTAACACCCGCGATCGGCATCATTCTGTTCGAGACTTGTTTTGGTAATCAAACGGTTTTCAGGCTCTAAATTTTCGTCAATGATAGCAGTAAGCTATCGTCTGCGTGGGAAATTGCCATGCTCAATACATTTAAATGAATAGGTATAAAATTTATTGGCACAACCTCTTTCTTTT
>CP070673.1:2220194-2222760 GCA_020351915.1 Deltaproteobacteria bacterium | reverse complement strand
GATATTGCGTCATCGATCTTTCCTTCTTTGATCAATATATCAACACTGTTGAGAATCCCATGGTGCGCAGCTTCCTCAATCGTTTCGTCCTGTCCAGATAATTCCTCTTCATCAAAGTCAACCTCGTATCCTATCTCTTCATGATATTGGAAAATAACATACCCCATAAGATGGTAGGAAATAATGGTGTAAAAATTTTGGGCCATGGTCAAGAGAAACAGATGGGAGCCGGCAGGCAAGTGGGCTATCACATACCGCCCAAGCACAGCAGGTGCACCTCCTAAAAACGAAAGGAAGAGATACATCAACAGGTATCCCCATCCGATTCTCCATGCCATTCTTGCAAAGACCATGGGATTTATGGCATGCAAAAGGCTGCTGGTAGCCACCAGCACAATGATCATCGCAGGGATAGAGAGGATCGCAAACCCCAGGAACAGCAACCCTATGATCGGTCCTGCGGCCCCAACTACCAACCCAAACGCTATCCCTACCGCTATATAGATGCCGATCTGCTTGAATACTACCTGAAAATCATCGGAGATTGTCTCTGAATTTATCTTTGGTGGGGAGAGGTTTCCGTGGGCAGTATTTTTGAGGGCTGCGTAGGAATATTTCAGCAACACGCCCCAAATAGCAACATGGATCAGTGTTCTGAACAAGCCCGGCCCGGAAAACAGGACCGTGGCAATGGAAAGTATGATCATCAATAAGAGGGGCCGCGGATGAAAAGGGTAGACGAAAAACTTTGGAAGCCTATTCCAGAAGGGGGTAATCGTATTTCCTGCCGAAAGTCTGTCCACCTCCACGTTACACTTGGGGCAAAAATAAAATATCTTTTTGCTTCCGTATTGCTGCACTGGCCGCTTTGTGACGCAATTTGCACAATAGTTTGTCTCACAACTCGCGCAATTCCACTGTGCAGGCCTGGCAGGATGATAATCACAAAATATTTTCATACCCGAGCCCCTTTCCCCTGCCACCGCAGCTCATTGCAGATGGGAGCAAAAAGTCAGCGACTGCAAGGTTAGTCAACCTTATCTCGACATTTGAGACTATGCAAAAATAATGCCGGGATTGGGCTGGGTGGGGCCAGGCATCATCGGCCTGTTGCCCAAACGGAAATCCCTTTGAGCGGTCACTAAAGCGTTTTTGCCAAAAAACCCTTAGCGAAGCGGAAGATAAGCGATGTCAGCTGTTTGAGCCCTAGGGGCAGGGTATGGGTATCTTTTTTTGGTTATGCCCTATGACATGGCCCCTTACTGGGTCGTTTCAAAATGGTTTATATAGATGGAGCCTATGATTCTAAGGCTTAGGGCGCAATAAACCATTTTGAAACAACCCAGTAAGGGGCCATGTCATAGGGCATAACCAAAAAAAAGATACCCATAGCCCCTAATAAGCTTAAAAATCAATAGGTTAGGTTTCACTATGACGTGGCCCTGCTCCCCCTTGTGGATGTAGTTTTGGCCACTATCCCACCCCGCGCTGCCCAGGTAATGGTCACTGTCAGCCACTCCGGTTCGCTAGTTTCATACAAAAGATCGGCAATTTCCTCGGTCACGTATTCCTGCCAGTTTCTCTTGTTTCTCCACATCGTCAGATAATCCCGTAATGATTTAGCTTCCAGAATCTTCTCTTTTGGTTTGTACCGTATCGTGACAACGCCTTGATCGTGCCGCTCTGACACAGGACAGAGGGATTGGAACTCCGGATACTCCAATTCAACCAGGGGGGTATGCTCTCTTGCAGGAAAGGTCGTAAGTGTGATCCCTTCAGGGATCTCAACCTTGGCATCAGATGCCTTTGAATAGTCGGTCATTAAAAATCCTTGGATATTGATAGAATATTCACCATACAAGTTAAAAATTGATTGCCAAATGTCAATATAGCACAGAACTTTTAAACAGTTACCTCACCGAGTCCCTTGCATTATCCAGCGTTTTTCGAACATACACATACCCTTATCGAGAGGCTCCCGTGGCGCTATTCAAGGCCTAAGAACGATGATCTCTTAAAAGTCATTTTAACGCATGGATACCCGCATTCGCGGGTATGACGGATAGTATATCTGATTGATATTAATTGCTTTATTGTCATTCCCGCGTAGAGCGTGCCCCCGCAAAGGCGTGGGACGGGAATCCAGATAAATTAGAAAATACGACTTTTTACGAGTTCATCAAGAATACAGTCCACAACATTGCTCTCCAAGATATTTTGATTTCTATTTTGGCGTGCTCTTTGTCCAGAGTCATTCATACTGCTACTGCTTGAATTAATTGGAGCGTCTCATCAATAATCGAAGACTCTTTCAGTAGCACCAATCTCTTATTTTGGACAAGGGTGATTGCACAAATAATTTGATTTTACTTGAAATGCATAAGATACTATAGGTAAGTATTCGAAACCATTTTAGTATTTGCAAAGGCAGAACTCAATTGTTATCTCGCCGAAAGTACATTCTCATCACCGGATTAATTGCCTTAAGTCTTCTTTCGGTTTTCTTGAAGAAGTGGGGTTCAAACCCTTGGGCTGAAAGGGAGCGGGGAGAACATCACGGCCTAAT
>CP070673.1:2216219-2220094 GCA_020351915.1 Deltaproteobacteria bacterium | reverse complement strand
GGCTTATGCCAGTACTGAAATGGGGCATCCTGATTATTCTGATGCTCGCCATAGGCTTGGACAGCTGTATCTGGACGAAAAAAATGATTACGCTGCCGCTATTAGCGAGTTTGAGAACGTGTTGTCGCTTCCTGAGAACCAACAGATTATCTATAAACAATTTGCAGTGACCTACACCAATCTCGGACATGCCTACTATGAAAGGGGAAATCAGCTTATTCACAAAGAAAAGAGGGCTGCTGCTCAGAATCTTGCCAAGGCGATAGAAAAACTACAAATAGCAAAGCAGAATACGCGCTTTTTTCCAACCCGGCACCATGCGGAGGCTGTCCACGACACCTATTATTACCAGGCGATTTCGTACCATAAGCTCTTTTTGATCACCCAAAAAAGATCGATTCTCCGTAAAGCCAATCTTGCATGGCGTGAATACTTCGACTTCTTTCCGAAAAAGCTGGAGGGAAACAGCAGCTTTGCAGAGTGCCGCAGTGCAGCAATGAGATACTGGGCTCAGATCAAGGATTTGAGCTAACGCGTCGGAGGAGGTTGGTGGCGTGAAATTCCGGGGGTGTGCGTGTATGGCTGTTGCGGCAGCGATAATTGCCGGCGTCAGCGTTACTGCTGAGGCGCAGCCGGCCCTGGTGGATGAAGCCACGGCCACCGAAGAGGTTACAGCGCCGTTGCCACCTGAGGAAACCGAATCGGGCAGAGCAACGAAAGAATGTGAGACCGAGGCAAGGAAACCGTGTGATCAGAAAGATGGCCAGGGAGAAGAATCGGGGGGCGTGGCGGAGATAGATGAAGCCAACAAAAATACAGCTCATGAAACTGGAGAGGAACCAGTCCCCGAAGAAGGCGAAGCTGCTGTAATGGGGGAAGAACCGCCGCCTGCGGAGGGGACACCCGAGAGGATTACGGTGGGACAGGAGCCGGAAACACTGGTGCCGAAGGTGATAGAACCCCTGTGGGTTCGAGAACTCACTGATATTAACGCCGGCCACAACGATTCGAACCCTGTTTGGTCACCGTCCGGGGAGTTGATCGCGTTCGAGCGAAGCATTGGCGACAAAAAAGAAATTATCATCGCCAGCCCCGTCGGCATGATTGTCCAGAAAGTATATTTACAGCTGGCCGGAGATAACGAAGTGATGGAGTTCTTTCTTCCCGGCTCCTTCGACGAGGCGAGTTATAACTCAGGGCTCAGCTGGTCCCCTGGGGGAGACCGGTTTGTGGTCATGAGCAATGGCGGCGGCGGGAACTACGATCTCTACCTTGGTGCGATCGGGAGCGACGAGACGAAGAGACTCACCGAGCATACGGCAAAGGACGGTCTTGCGCATTGGTCACCCGTCGACGATCACCTGGTTTTTGTATCTGGTCGCACGGGTCACGGGGATATCTATCTGATGGACCTGGCAACCCGTGCATTGAGAAGGCTGACCCGAGGCGAGAAGGCATATCTGTACCCCCGGTGGTCCCCGGACGGCCAAAAAATCGTGATGACCTATGGAAGCAATGATAATCACGACATTTATCTCATCGGCGATGTGAAAGGACCCCTCGGGACTCTGAAACCGCTGACCACCTGGCCTTATGACGACCTGAGACCGGTATGGTCCCCAGACGGCACAAAGATTGCCTTCTATACCAACTATAATAAGGAGAATGACCCTAAGGTATGGTCTCTGGCGGTGATTGCCGGTGATGGTTCGGATCCCAGGGAGGGCGAAGGACTCGCCATGAAGGTAGTGGTCACGGACATTATCCCGGATGTAGAACAGGGACCTGCCTGGATGCCGGACAGTAACAGGATTGTCTACGTGAAGAACGACCGGCATGCGTTTAATCCAATCCACATTGTTAATATCGAGAAAAGAGCAAATTCGCTTCTCAGGACTGGGGCCAAGATGAACCATGATGTGACCTGCTCGGTTGACGGAACCATCGCATTCCGCGCTCAGGTTGAACAGTGGGATCACATCCATGTCGCGAGAGTGGAGGATAGCGAAAGGAGGTTCCCCTCTGTGCACTGAACGGAATATGAGATGCATCGTTCTGGGCTGCCTCATGGTTGTCCTGCTGGCAGCGCCGGCATATCCCGCGAATGACGCTGTGAAGCGCGCGATGGCGCTCTACAAGATGCACTGCTACGAGGAGGCGGCCAGTGTGCTGCATTCCTCCTTGGTTTCCCTCGAGGAAGGCAGCCAGGGTATCGCCCATTTGAGCCTGGGGTTGGTTTATCTGAAAAACGCCGAGTTACACCGTGCGTTCTACTTGATATCGGTATCAGTGCACCTCGATTACCTTAAAAAACTCGCCGCATTCCGGGGGGAGGCCAGAAGCAGTTTGGTGGACCTCTATCTGGGCGAGACCCTCCTGGAAGGGGGTAGGCCCGGGGAAGCGGTGCACTCCTTCGAAAGGTTTATCTCGGACAGAGGGGTGCAGGAAAAGTACAGGGAGATTGCAAAGGTGGAATTGGGCCTCTGTTATCACCTACTGGCAAACGGTCGAAAGGCCAAGGGTATCTGGAAGAGAGTGAACCGAAGGGACCCGGAAGTGCTTTCAGAACTTGCGGCGGCGTACAGTAAGGCGTGCCTGGCGGGCGAGAATCCTGAGACAATATGCGACAAAGCCCTTGCGCTGGCCAAACATTCCGGGAATGGGACCCCGATACGGGTCATCAAGAACGCCCTTGGAGTCTATGTCAAGGCCGGCCTCATAGAGAAGGGACTCGAGCTGCTCAGGCTGACAGATCTGAAGGCGTTTTCCTGTGAAGAAGTTCTTGGCGAGAACAAGGTGCTCCGTTTCTACGACCTTGCCTTGCTCGATAACCTGGCCAAGCTATACGGAAAGGCGAGCATAGAATACCTCACGAAAGCAACAGCGGATGACAGGTCCAGGGATGCAGCGAACTACTACCTTGGCGAGGCATATGCGGTTTTCGGCAGCTTCGACGAGTCAGCAGAAGTTACCTCCTCGTTCATTTCATCCGACGGGGCACCGCAACAATTCAAGGCGAAGGCGAAAGCCAGACAGGCAGCTCTTCTGTACTTGCAAGGCCAGAAAACCGAAGCAATGAGTAGGTGGAATGAACTTTTGCAACAACAGCCCAATTCCCCCGACCTCGTCGCGGATATCCTCAATGCCTGCAGCAGGCTTGGGGTGGAATGCAGTGAGATCTTAACGAAAGCAGTTGCCTTGGCTAAGGCAGGAGAGGGGAAGAAATTTTCCAGTGTCAACATCGCCCTCGGTAGATACTACCTGGGCAACAAGGACTACACGAAGAGCATCGCGTATATGGAGGTAGAGCGGAACAAGAGCAACAAAAACAGTATTGAATACAACGATCCCCTGATGCTCATCAATCTGGCCGAGGCATACTATCAAACCATGCAGTTTTCCGAGGCGCTGGAGATCTATTTTGCGATGAGCAAGCAGTTCCCGGCAGTCCGTCAGATACAGGTTGCCATGCAGGGGATTTATTCCATGGAGCAGAAGAGCGCCGGGGATGCAAGGATTCTTTAACTGCTTCGATCTCAATTTTAAGTGGTTGGGATTACAGAGATAGCAAAACACAAAACATGATGCAAAGTAAGGTGTTTAAGGGTATCCCCTATTAACCTTGAGGAGGATAATTATGAAAAGATTATCTAATGTTCTGCTAATTATTTGGCTCTTGGTATTTGTCATGATGGTGCCTCAGACAAAGGCGAAAGGCAAGAATGATGGGAATCCGGACGGCGGCGCCCTGAATTACGGTGAATACGGCAGAGCTACGACCCTGGATCCGATAACAAGCAATGATATGATTTCGTTGCGAATCAGCGAGCTCCTTTTCAACGGCCTTGTCGGCATAGATGAAAAACAGGAAATTG
>CP070673.1:2211888-2216119 GCA_020351915.1 Deltaproteobacteria bacterium | reverse complement strand
TGTTTCTTCTGTTGGTTCAACCATTAACTTCTATCCCCCTCACAAAAAATTTGTCTGACAAGAAACACAATCTGTTTCTATAACAGAACAATTACCAAAATTCAACCTCTTATTTGCTTTTAGGGGAGTTTTTGTTCCCTGATTGCGCCATCCTGCAATCAGGCTGTTGCCGAAATCCCTTTTTTCTCAGTCTAAAACGTTTTTTGATCAATCCAGGGCTCGCTCCAGGCGATGTCAAAACTCACCCTTAAGGCTCAAACAGTTGACATCGCTTATCTTCCACTTCAGCAAGATCGATGTTCTCGTAAAAAGTCGAATTTTCGAATTTATCTGGATTCCCGCCTACGCGGGAATGACTATAAAGTAATTAATATCAAGCAGATACAATAGCCGTCATACCCGCGAAGAGCCTGTCTCCAGCGCAGGCGGGGATGGGTATCCAGGCGTTAAAATGACTTTCTACTATTCCATCAAGATTTGTTGGCAAAAAACGTTTCGATGACCACTGAAAAGGATTTCCGTTTGGGCAACGGCCTGTTGAGAAGTGGCAGGCTAAATTTTGGCAGAAGAGGGGTTATGCAAAGGTCTCTTCTTGTGCTTGGATGGAGTGGTGTCTGTTACTATCCCAAAAGACTCCGTGCAATAATGGTCTTTTCCATCTCTTTGGTGCCTTCGTAGATTTCCAGGACCTTGGCAGCACGGTAGAGGCGGTTCACCTTGTATTCATCAATGTAGCCATAACCGCCATGCATTTGAACGGCCTCGTCAGCACACTGAAGCGCCACTTCGGCGGAAAACCATTTGGCCATGGCAATGAGGGCCGGATCGATCGTTCCCTGATCTACGGACGAGGCAGCCTCGTAATAGAGATTTTTTGCCGCTCTGATCCTGGTAGCCATCTCGGCGATTTTGAATTGGGTCACCTGAAAAGAGGCCAGGGGTGCACCAAACTGGCTGCGTTCTTTGGTGTGGCGGATCGACTCCTCCAGTGCGGCGCGGGCCAGCCCGACCGCCTGTGCGCAGATATGAAGTCTGGTGCGGTCAAAGAAGGCCATTAATTGGTGGAATCCTGCACCTTCCTCCCCCACCAAGTTGGTAAAGGGCACGCGGACATTGCTCAGAGAGATCTCGGCCGTATCCGATGCCCGGATACCCATCTTTCCGTGGATTTTTTTGGACTTGAATCCTGGTGTGTCTGTTGGAACCAGGATAAAACTGTGACGTGCATGGCGGGAAGGATTGTGTGGGTCTGTTCTGCAAAAGACCAGGATATATGTGGCGAGATTACCGTTTGTGGTAAACATCTTGGTCCCATTCATCACCCAGTCGTCACCGTCTCTAACTGCCGCGGTGGTGGCGCTGGTTACGTCAGATCCCGCATCAGGTTCTGTTATGGCAGTAGCTATTATGGCCTTTCCTGCAACGAGCTGGGGAAGTATGAGCTGTTTCTGGTCTTCAGACCCGAAGAGAAGCAGAAGCTCGGAGCCAAAGGTGCAGGAGATAATAGCCTGGCCGATCCCTGGATCTGCCGCCCAGAACTCCTCGGTGATAAGGCAGTGTTCCAGGTAGCCCATACCCGCACCGTTATATGCCTGGTCTATAAACACGCCAGCAAAACCCAGTTCACAGGCCCTTCTCCATAAATCCAGGTCGAAGGTCTCCTCACGGTCAAATTCAAGCGCGCGGTCAGGAAACTCTCCCGACGCGAATTTCCGGGCTGCCCTTACGATATCCCGTTGTTCTTTGCTGAGTGCAAAATCCACGATCTGTTCTACTTAAAACTAAATCGACATTAATCCATCCCGCCTTGCAGGATAAGAATTGAAAAGGTTATACCGTTTCAGGCGTTAATAGCAAAACGATAAATCAGACAGGATTTACATGCCCGCCCTGGCGCGATATGATGTAGTATTATCTATAGGTGATTGTTCTTTTAAAGAACTAGTGAACGAATACGTATGTTTTAATACCAGGTCTGGGCCAGGGATGATCAGGATCTTTTTTGCTTTTCATGAAGAAAGGCAAAAAGTGTCATCCCTCTTCATCGCTCCTATTTTTTCGCAAAATGTTCAGTCAACACAGGCAGTACCTGCACCAGATCGTCTACAATACCGTAATGGGCAATAGCAAAGATAGGTGCCATGGGGTCTTTGTTCACGGCAATAATGGTGTCGGCATTTTTCATGCCAGCCTGGTGCTGATATGCCCCGCTGATGCCCAGTGCGATGTATACCTTTGGCCTGACGGTTTTTCCGGATGTTCCAACCTGCCTACTTTTGGGAAGCCATTCCTCGTCAGCAACCGGCCGGGAACAGGACAGGGTAGCTCCGATTGCATCGGCGAATTCCTGTGCAAGGGGGATGTTCTCCGGTTTTCCTATGCCTCGCCCAATGGAGACCAGGATATCTGCAGCTGCGATATCCACGTCCTCAAGCTCAGCTTCAACGTAGCCTAAAAATTGCCGGCCCCTCAAGTTCGTCCAGGCAGGCGCAGGGATGGTTTCTACATCACCAGATTTCCCCTGTTCAACCTCCGGGTCAAAGGAGCCGGTTCTAAGACTGATCAGATAATGATCAGAGGGTTTCATGGCCAACTGGGCGTTGATCTTTCCGCCATAGATCTGTCTCAAAACCCCAAGTCTTCCATCCTCCAGGCTCAGGTGCACACAATCAGTCACCAACGGCAGGGACAGGCGGGCTGCCATTGCAGGGGCCAAGTCCATGCCTATGGCTGTGTGGCCGATCAATATCAACAGGGGTTTCCGGTCCTTAATGGCCGTTTCCAGAGCCATAAGATACTGGTCAGCATTGTAATGAGCAAGTTCTGGGTCCTCCATCACCAGAACCCTATCGCATGCGCCTTTGAGTTTCCCTGATAGGCCGGATGTCTCATGTCCTAAAAGGAGAGCCGCAGTTGCAAGGTCATTTTCTCTGCCCAACGTGTTGGCTGCGAAGAGCATTTCAAAGGTAATATCTCTCAGCTCTCCCTGTCGATGTTCAGCGAGTATCAGAATTTCGTCCATTTACATCACCCCTCCCTTATCACGGATAATTTGAGCTGTCTTTTCACAGATTTCATCAAGGCTCCCGGTAAGGATATCAGCGCCTTCTCCCACCGGTGGGAGAGAAAGTTTCTGCGAGGCCACACTCGAGCCTTGTGAACCAATTTCCGCTTCAGACAGCCCGAGTTCTTCTGAATCGGTTTCTTTTATCTCAATTCTGCGAACCTTTTGGATCCCCATGATAGATACATACCGCGGGTTATTAATTCCTGTTTGAATCGTAAGAGCTGCTGGTAGCGGCATTTCTACCTTTTCCTCGGTATTGGACTCCAACTCCCGATGGACCGTAATCGTGCCTTCACCGATCTCCACTCTAACCACCAGAGAGGCGTAGGGGATGCCTAACAATTCCGCAAGCGTGAGGCCTACCTGAGCCCAACCGTCATCAGAGCCTTGAGCCCCGGTGAGAAGGAGATCGAAGGGTACATCTCGAACTGCACGGTAAAGACCCTGCGCGATGCCTGCTGCGTCAGAAAACTCGAAGCCTTGCTCATCGATGCGGATGGCTTCGTCCGCTCCCATAGCCAGGGCAGTTCTTAAGACATCCTCACAATCCTCATCTCCCAGGGTGACCACTGTCACCTTTCCGTGATGGGCTTCCTTTATTCGCACCGCCTCTTCAACGGCATAGTTGTCCCATTCATTGATATCAAACTCCAGGTCCTCTTTGAGAATCTCTGCTCCTTCCTTATTGATCTCAAGTTCGGCATCAGTGACCTCAGGGACCTGTTTTACGCATACGACAATATTCATGGCTTTTACCTCCTAACACGGACACGCCGGAAAAATACGAAATTGGAAACAAATTTGCAACCCAGATTTTGATGCATTCGCAAAAAGTCGATTTTGCTCTATCCGTGAGCATTTTGGGCGCACTTAAGATGTTCAGCTAAAATGCTAAAACTCGGTATAATGCCCTCAGACAGTTAGCATTTCTTAACGCTGAACATCTCAAGCGCTTTTCTCCCAAAATGCTCAATCTCGTTCACAAAACACCTTTTGCGAGTTTGTCATTTTTTGGCAAGCAAGAAATACAAGCTGAGGGCCATCACAGTCTGGCTATGGCATATCTGTCCCTTCCGGATCATCTCCGGAATCCTCTGCAGCTCTACCAAACACACCTCTAGATCTTCTGCCGCATCAAGGCTGGGGTTGGCAGCCGTTGTTACG
>CP070673.1:2193140-2211788 GCA_020351915.1 Deltaproteobacteria bacterium | reverse complement strand
TCAACCATGAAAAGTGAGCAGGGCCACCTCATAGTGAAACCTAACCTATTGATTTTTAAGCTTTTTGCAGGGTATGGGTGTCTTTCTTTTGGTTATGCCCTATGACATGGCCCCTTACTGGGTCGTTTCAAAATGGTTTATCGCGCCCTAAGCCTTAGAATCATAGGTTCCATCTATATAAACCATTTTGAAACGCCTGCCCGCCATGCAAGCAAGGCGAGGCGGGCGGGCCCACTCATCTAAACTATGTGGGGCATAATCCAAAAAGAAGATACCCATACCCTGCAAAGAAACTTAAGAATCAATAAGTTAGATTCCATTATGACGTGACCCTGAGCACAACGAATTTGCTTGACAAAATCAGGTGCTGGATATAAAAGCAGATTTTATTATTTAGGGGCCGGTATGGGCCTCAGTCACTTAGGTGATAGCGTGGTTTTCTATGAAAATCGATTTGACATATATCCCTCCAGAGGGTAAAGAACTAAATTTTGAGTTTTCACAAGAATGGTGGAAATCAGATCTTAAGGAAGATCGAATCGTGGGGCTGGTAAGCTCCATTTCTGGCTGGGTTAAAATGCAACCCATGGGGAAAAAGATTTCAGTTGAAGGCTCTTTATCCACAAGGTTATGTCTTAGGTGTGACAGATGCCTTGAACCATATGCCTGGGATCTATCAAAGGATTTTCGGGTATTCTTGTCGCTCGCTCCGTTTGCAGGAGAGCTCAACCTCGAACTATCGGAAGATGACCTTAATCTTGAATTCATGCATGGTAACCTTTTAGAGCTTGATCAGATAATAAAGGAGCAAGTTATTCTTAGCTTACCAATGAAGACACTTTGCTCTGGGGAATGTAGAGGGCTTTGTCCTACGTGTGGATGTAATTTGAATTTGACAACATGCTCGTGTTCCTCGAAGCTTGAAACACCTCAGTATCAACACCAATAACAGGCTAGATTGCGTTATGCCAGTACCTAAGAGAAAGAAATCAAAATCAAGAAGGGATATGAGGAGATCACACCATCACCTGAAAATCCCCAACATCTCATTCTGCCCTCAATGCCATGAACCTGTTCTTCCCCATCATGTATGCATGAATTGCGGTACCTATAAGGGTAAAACAGTAGTCAAAAAAGAAGAGGGCTAAATTGAACATAGCAGTGGATGCTATGGGAGGAGATTATGCTCCCGATGCCATCGTTCAAGGTGCTCTTTCGGCATATGCCGAATTGGGGGTGAATGTTACCCTCGTTGGGGATCAAAACCTCATCTGGAAGCAGATCAGGGAGCAGGGAAGGTTAGGTAACGGAATCCAGATCCGTCACTGCTCCCAGGTGGTGGCGATGCATGAATCACCGGTAAAGGTTTTGAGACAGAAGAAGGATGCCTCTATCTCGGTGGCCTTTGAGCTGGCAAGAAAAGGCGAGGCTGAAGCTGTTGTCAGTGCAGGCAATAGTGGAGCGAGCGTAGGAGCTGCTATCCTTGCTCTGGGAAGGATTGGAGGAGTAGAACGGCCAGCCTTGGCAGCCATCTTTCCCGGTGCGAAGGGAGCCGTTGTCTTGATTGATGTTGGGGCTAACGTTGACACTAAGCCTAAGCAACTTTTCGAGTTTGGCATTATGGGGGATATTTTTGCCCGTTCCCTTCTCAATATCGATAATCCAAAGGTGGGATTGTTGAATATTGGTGAAGAGGGGAGCAAGGGGAATGAAAAGGTTAAGATAGCTCACGAATTGTGTAGGAATGGCCCCTTTAATTTTGTTGGAAATGTTGAGGGGAGGGATATCTTTTCCGGAGATAGCCACGTAATCATCAGTGACGGATTTGTAGGGAATGTCGCGCTTAAGCTATGTGAAGGAATGGCTGAGGCCATAGGAATTATGTTTCAAAGGGAGATCTCCCACAACCTCATTTCCAAGCTTGGTTTCTGGCTGAGCAGGAAGGCCGTCAAAAATATAGAAAGGAATCTGGACTATGCAGAGTATGGGGGAGCCCTTCTTTTGGGAATCAAAGGGGTTGGGATTATCTGTCATGGCAGCTCTTCTCCCAAGGCCATAAAGAATGCGATTAGAACAGCTCATAATTTTGTCAAAAACCACGTTCGGGAGCGACTCGAAGAGGGGCTGGCTATAGCCCAATCTAACGGTAATCAAACGAATTAAGGCTGTCGAAACAAAATAGGCAAAGCGTGTCTGAATCAAAAAGGGTGGTGGTTGTCACCGGCGGTTCCAAGGGTATTGGAAAAGCAATCTGTCTCAAGTTTGCCAGTGAGGGTGCACGGGTTCTATTTGTGCACTATGACCCTGATGAGCAGGCAGCAAATGATACACTGAGCCTTCTCAACAACATGGGCATAGAGGCCCAAGCACACAAGCTTGATATTTCTTCTTTTGAGGCTGTTGAGGCATTCTTCACCAGGGTAGCAAAAGAGTATCAGAGGGTGGATGTCTTGGTTAATAATGCTGGGATCACTCGGGACGGATTCCTGATGAGGATGTCTGCTAACCAATGGAACCAGGTGCTCGCTGTTAATCTTAGCGGCGTTTTCAATTGTACCAAGGCTGTTATTAGGCCAATGATAAAAGAGCGGAGTGGAAGAATAATAAATATTTCATCTGTAGTTGGCCAGATTGGAAATATCGGGCAGGCCAATTATGCAGCCTCTAAGGCGGGCATACTTGGCTTTACCAAGAGTGTTGCGAGGGAATTGGCCGGCAGAGGAATTACTGTTAATGCCGTAGCACCAGGTTTTGTTAATACAGAGATGACTGAAAAACTACCAGATAAAGTAAAGGAGGCCTTTTTGGCCCAGATTCCAATGGGGAGGATCGGAGAACCTGAAGAGGTGGCTGAGACAGTTTACTGGTTGGCTTCCAGCGGTGCAACGTATATTACAGGGCAGGTTATTCAGGTAAATGGTGGCCTTTACATGTAAGGTTATTTAACAAACAAGTAATGGAGGTGAATATTCATGTCGATTGAGGAGAAGATAAAAAAGATCATTTGTGAGCAGCTAGAGGTAAATGAGAAGGATGTCGTTCCTGAGGCGTCATTTGTAGATGATTTAGGTGCAGACTCTCTTGACCAAGTTGAATTGATTATGGCTATGGAAGAGGAATTTGATATCTCTATTTCTGACGAAGAGGCTGAAAAGATTGTTACTGTCCGGGACGCCATTGAATACGTTGAAAAGAATCAGGGGTAAGCTCCTGTTTCAGCGATTGAGGAGAGTGCTGAGATGGCCAGAAGAGTTGTGGTTACCGGCTTAGGTATGGTTACCCCTCTCGGTGTTGGGGTGGAAAAGAACTGGGAGTCTGTCATAAGCGGTAAATCAGGGATAGGTCCGATCAACAAATTTGATGTCTCCTCATTTGCTTCTCAGATTGCTGGTGAGGTCAAGGATTTTAGATCAGAGGATTTTCTTGCCCCAAAGGATGCCAGACACCTGGATATCTTCATACATTACGCCATAGCCTCAGCCCGGATGGCCATGGAAAACTCAGGGCTGGAGATAACATCAAAAAACGGTCATCAGGTGGGATGTATCACCGGTTCCGGTATTGGTGGATTGGGTACCATTGAGCATTATCATTCAGTTCTTTTAGAAAAGGGGCCACGGAGGGTAAGCCCTTTTTTCATACCTGGCATAATTGCCAACATGGCCCCAGGGCAGATAGCTATCGAGTTTGGGGCCAAGGGCCCAAACACCGCGATTGTAACAGCATGTGCAGCCAGCTCCCATGCTATTGGTGAGTCATTTAAGATAATTCAGCGCGGAGCGGCCGAGACGATGATAACCGGCGGAACAGAGGCATGTATAACACCTCTCGCTTTGGCGGGATTTACCTCTATGAAGGCCCTTTCAACAAGAAACGAAGAACCGGCAAAGGCGTCGAGGCCCTTTGATATGGAGAGGGATGGTTTTATCATTGCAGAGGGTGGCGGCATCATTATTCTGGAAGAACTAAATCATGCACTTGAGAGGGGTGCAGATATCTATGCTGAAATCATCGGCTACGGCATGTCCTCAGATGCCTATCATTTTACTGCCCCTGACCCTGAAGGAATAGGGCCGAGCCTCTGTATGGAGGTAGCATTGAAGGATGCAGGATTAAATCCTACCGATATTGATTGCATAAATGCCCATGGAACCAGCACGCCTCTGAATGATGTCTCGGAGACAAAGGCAATAAAATCAGTTTTTGGCGACCATGCACATAAGATTCCTGTAAGTTCGACTAAATCAATGACGGGTCATCTCTTGGGTGGTGCTGGAGTGGTAGAGGCAATATATTCGATTTTGACCGTACAAGAAGGAGTTATCCCTCCAACAATCAACTATGAATTTCCAGACCCAGAATGCGATCTTGACTATGTGCCAAATGAAGCTAAAAAGGCACGGGTAAGAACGGTACTTTCCAATTCCTTCGGGTTTGGCGGCACCAATAGCTCGCTCATTTTTAGAGAATTTACATCCTAATCCCAAAGCTTCCCGCTCGCTCGTTACCAAGGACCTTACTTAAGAGGCATAACGCTTCAAAGCCTTTGACCATTGAAATAGTAACATGAATGTTATCATTGGATCGGATCACGCCGGATTTGATTTGAAAGAAGAGATAAAGAGATCTCTGACTGAAAAGGGTGAATACCCTGTGACCGATATGGGGACTTTCAGCAATGCACCAGTTGACTACCCGATTATCGCCCATCAAGTAGCCAAAAACATTTCTGAAAAGAGATTTCACTGGGGGATATTAGTCTGTGGCTCAGGGATTGGAATGTCAATAGTTGCCAACCGGTACCCACGTGTCAGGGCTGCTCTCTGCAGCAATCTCTTTGCGGTTAAGGTTAGCAGGCAGCACAATGATGCCAACATACTTGTCCTCGGAGGAAGGGTTCTCGGTATCGACCTTGCTCTAGAAATGGTCGACCTTTTCTTGCATACCCAATTTGAGGGGGGCCGTCATCAAAGGCGGCTTGAGCAAATTGAGCGAGCCCAATCGGGTGAAGGCGGGCCTCAATGAGTCTGAAATTGATTGACCCTCAAATTGCCAGAGCCATTGATGCGGAAACTGAGAGACAGAGGGATAATCTGGTGATGATTGCCTCTGAGAATTACACGAGCAAAGCAGTCATCGAGGCTCAAGCAAGCATAATGACCAATAAATATGCTGAAGGCTATCCAGGAAAGAGGTACTATGGGGGATGTGAAAACGTTGACACGGTAGAAAATCTGGCAATAGAGAGGGTAAAGAAGCTCTTCAAGGCAGAATTTGCCAATGTGCAGCCCCACCCTGGCTCTCAAGCCAATATGGCAGTGTACTTCTCCTTTTTGAAACCGGGGGAGACAATGCTGGGGATGGATTTGGCGCATGGAGGTCATCTCACCCACGGAAGCTCAGCTAGTTTTTCAGGCAGGTTGTATCGGGCGGTCTTTTATGGCGTTGATCCCCAGACCCACAGAATAGATTTTGATCAGATCAGATCCCTGGCCAGGTCTTTTCGGCCAAAATTGATAATTGCAGGTGCCAGTTCTTACCCGAGGGTGATTGATTTTGAGGTTTTCAGGCAAATTGCTGAGGATATCGGTGCTTACTTGATGGCGGATATGGCCCATATTGCTGGTTTGATAGCAGCCGGCCTGCATCCTTCGCCAATTCCCCTTGCTGATTTCGTTACCTCCACTACCCACAAAACCCTCCGGGGTCCAAGAGGAGGTTTTATATTGGCCAAAACAAGGTATGCGAAACAGATAGACAGCCAAATCTTTCCGGGTATTCAGGGGGGTCCTATGATGCATACCATTGCTGCCAAAGCTGTAGCGTTTCAAGAGGCAATGTCCCCGGAGTTTGCTGATTATCAGAGACAGGTTGTCATTAATGCCAAGGTCTTGGGAGAGGAGCTAGTGGCTCAGGGTTTGGAATTGGTTACCGGAGGAAGTGATAACCACATTGTTCTGCTCAATCTTTCGAGAACAGATCTAACCGGTGCAGATGCAGAGGATGCCCTCGGAAAAGCGGGTATTGTTGTAAACAAAAACAGTGTTCCTTTTGACAAGAGAGGACCAAAGGTAACCAGCGGAATTAGACTGGGCACAGCAGCCCTCACAACTAGGGGATTGAAGGACACGGAAGTAAAAACCGTCGCCCAATGGATTACCAAGGTATTGGAAAGGCCCTATGACATGAACCTGTTGCAGGATATTCGATCCATGGTACACTCTCTGTGCCGTCAATTCCCCATCTATTAATCTTTGATGAGCTTATAGTCTTTAACACCATAAACACAAGAAACGCAACAAACTCAATAGCTTTTAACAATTTCGGGTGATTCGTTGGCAAGACCTCCATGGCCAGAATATTTTATGTCTATTGCGCAACTAGTAGCCACCAGATCGACCTGCCTGAGGAGGAAGGTTGGTGCGGTGTTGGTCAAAGATAAGAGGATTGTGGCTACAGGGTACAATGGCGCACCAACTGGCGTTAAACACTGTGGGGAAACTGGCTGCCTGAGGGAGCAGCTCGAGGTAATGCCGGGTGAAAGACATGAACTCTGCCGCGGTCTTCATGCCGAACAAAATGTGATTATTTCGGCAGCCTATTATGGGGTCACGACCAAAGGAACAACCCTGTATTCTACTCACTTGCCCTGTATTATTTGCTCCAAAATGATAATTAATGGAGGGGTAGAAAAGATTTTCTTTTTAGATGGGTATCCAGATCCGCTCGCCGATCAGATGCTGGCTGAGGCAAACATTGAAGTAGTGAGGTTAACTCTATGAAGTGTCCGTTTTGTGGAGAAATAAGTAATAAGGTCATTGACTCTAGACTCAGTAAGGATAACAGGATGATTCGGAGAAGGAGGGAATGCCTCAACTGTCAAAAGCGCTTTACCACCTATGAAAAGGTTGAGACGGTTTTGCCTATGGTCGTAAAGAAGGATGGCAGGCGAGAGCCTTTTGATCCTGAAAAAATACGCTCCGGTATTCAGAAGGCTTGTCAGAAAAGGCAAATAAGTGTTCACACCATCGATGATTTTATTGATTCCCTCAGTCAGCAATTTCAGGAGAGCGGCCAGAGGGAGATAAGGAGTGCTGACATAGGTGAAAGAGTCATTGAACAACTGAAAGAATGGGATGATGTTGCCTATGTAAGGTTTGCCTCAGTTTATCGACAATTCAAGGATATCAATGAGTTCATGGTGGAATTGAAAGATTTGCTCGATGAGAGACAGGAAGAAGATAAAGATCAGGCTTAATCCCCTTTGAAGGCCATAAATTGATTTGCACATAGACACATCCTTAGCGTTTACCATACATTTTCAGAAGATTACCTTTTTCCCGCTCCTAACCCCAGGGATCGAGCCAGTACCAGTGCATTTACTTTGTGTTTGAAAAATGGTAACCGTTCACGGGTTTCCCGATGAAATCGGGATTGTGGGTTCAAGGGTTCAGGGTTGCCTTTTTTGTTAACCTTCACTAACCTCGAACCCTGAACCTGTGAACGCTTACGAAAAAAGATACCCATACCACTGAAGGGGGATTGAATCTGTTTAAAGACATAAAAAAAGCCCTCTTGCTCACATATAAGCAGTGGAAGAGATATTTTGTTAGAATATGTGATGCATTGCCATGGGTGCAGCGGAACAATGGATATCGATGAAATATATATGAAACAGGTGCTCCGGCTCGCGCGAAAAGGGCTGGGAATGACTTCTCCAAATCCTGCTGTAGGGGCTCTTATGGTTAAGAACGGCCAAATTATTGGCTCCGGATATCATAAAAAAGCAGGGGCTCCACATGCCGAAATACAGGCACTGTCTCAGGCAGGTGAGGCTGCAAGGGATTCCACCCTATACGTCAACCTGGAGCCTTGCAATCACTATGGGAGAACACCTCCATGCACCAAGGCAATAGTGGAGAGTGGCATCAGGCGAGTTGTTGTTGGTATCGCCGATCCAAATCCACAGGTTGCTGGCGGGGGGTGCGCGTTTCTTCGCTCTCAGGGCATAGCGGTCAAAGGCGATATTCTGGCACAAGAGTGCGCTCGTCTAAACGAGGCCTACCTAACCTATGTTACGGTAGGGCGGCCCTTTGTTATATTAAAGGGGGCTCTCACCCTTGATGGGTGGATGGCCACGCGAACAGGTAACTCAAAGTGGATTAGCAATGAAAGGTCAAGGAAATTCGTTCACACCTTACGGAAAAGGGTGGATGCCATTATGGTTGGTGTGGAAACTGTTATCGTCGACAACCCTCTCCTGACCCCTTATTTGCTTAAGACTTCAGCTCCAAATCCAGTTAAGGTGGTAGCAGATACTCATCTAAGAATTCCTCTGGATAGCAAGGTCTTTAATTCAGGGACATCAGCCTTGACCATTATAGCCGCTGGCAGTAAGGTAAGTACCGAAAAGAGAAATAGAATAGAGGAGCTCGGCGCCAGGATTATCACCTGCCGGATGAGAGGAGGACGCATCGATCTGGCCGATTTGCTTGGTAAACTCGCAAAGATGTCAATAAGCTCAATTCTCGTGGAAGGTGGCGCAACACTCTTTGATACCTTTGTACGGGAGGGGCTTGTAGATAAGTTTTATCTATTCTTTGCACCAAAAATCTTAGGCGGCGATGATGGTGTTCCATTTACGAGGGGGCCTGGATGTGATATAATAAAAAACTGTCTGAGCCTGAGGATTACGACGGTCAAGAGATTTGGGGATGATGTTATGATCGAGGCCTATCCTCAAAGGTAGTTGGGTTTTTTGGGTTCATTGCGCTGATTGGGTTTGTTGGGTTCACTTTAGACACTTAGATCGAGGAATTGTCGATTGACGAATTGGGGAATTGTGAATTAGGGACCGAACTTTAGTCACTTTAGCTCACTTCTAACTTTAGGCACTTTAAATGTTTACCGGGATTGTTGAAGGTACTGGAGAAGTAAGAGACATCCGAAAGACAGGGCAAGAAGCTACCTGTACGATACGAACGCCAGGTTTTTTTTCTGATTGCCATTCAGGAGATAGCCTTGCAGTTGATGGTGTTTGCTTAACCATCACTTCGGCTAAGGGAAATCTGCTTACCCTGGATGTCTCAGCCGAAACACTTGCAAGAAGCACCCTCGGCATCCACAGGCAGGGTGCGATGGTAAACCTCGAGAGGGCACTGAGGTTGTCTGACCGGTTAGGAGGACACCTGGTAAGTGGTCATGTTGATGGTACGGGGATAATTGAAAGGCTCGAAAGGTACCAAGAATCGTGGATTATTCGAATTGGTGTCGACCAAAACCTGAGCAGGTATCTGATAGAGAAAGGCTCTATTGCTGTAGATGGGATCAGTTTGACCATCAACAAATGTGAGGGGAAATCCTTTGAGATAACTATCATACCCCAGACTGCACGGGTAACTACCATCTCAAATAAACGGCAAGGCGACAGGGTAAACATAGAAGTAGACATGATTTCAAAGTATATCGAAAAATTTCTTTCTCGTGACAGACCAACCGTGCCGAGACAAACACCCTCTCGGATTGATAGAGATATGTTACTCAGGTATGGTTTTGGAGGAGGTAATGGGGATTTGTAGCATTGGGGAGGCACTCGAAGATCTCAGACAAGGGAAGATGATTATCCTTGTCGATGATGAGGATCGGGAAAACGAGGGCGACTTGACCATGGCCGCGGAAAAAGTAACCCCCGAGGCCATTAACTTTATGGCCAAATATGGAAGAGGCCTGATCTGTCTATCCCTCGATCCTGAAAGGGTCGAAAGACTCAAGCTTCCTCTGATGGTTCAAGATAATCGGTCTCGATTTCAGACTGCCTTTACCGTGTCTGTAGAGGCAAAGGAGGGGGTAAGCACAGGAATCTCCGCTGCTGATAGGGCCCATACCATCCGCACCGCAGTGGCTGATGATGCATCACCAGATGACCTGGTTCAGCCGGGGCATGTGTTTCCCTTGAGAGCGAGAAGAGGGGGGGTGCTTTTCAGGGCCGGACAGACTGAGGGTTCTATAGATCTGGCCAGGCTTGCAGGTCTAAAGCCAGCAGGAGTTATCTGTGAGATAATGAATGACGACGGTACCATGGCCAGAAGACCTGATCTTGATCGATTTGCAAAAAAGCATGGCCTTAAAATAGCCACTGTTGCCGATATTATTGCCTACCGGATGAGAAATGAGTCCTTTGTGCACACGGAGGCAGAAACGGTTTTGCCAACCCCCTTTGGTGAATTCAAGGCGGTAGCATTTACCAATGAGATGGATAATAGTGAGCATCTGGCCCTGGTGAAGGGGGAAATTGATCCGGAGAAAGAGATTCTCGTGAGGGTTCATTCTGAATGTTTAACCGGGGATGTCTTTGGTTCTTTTCGATGTGATTGTGGGGATCAATTGAAAACGGCCCTCGAGATGATCGTTCAGGAGGGAGATGGTGTTGTCATTTACTTACGGCAGGAAGGTCGGGGAATAGGTTTTGCCAATAAGCTAAAGGCTTATGCCTTGCAGGATAAGGGACTTGACACGGTAGAGGCAAATGAAGAGCTTGGTTTTGAACCTGACCTGCGGGATTATGGTGTAGGTGCCCAGATTCTTGTCGCCCTAGGTGTTAAGAAGATGAGAATAATGACCAACAATCCCAGAAAAATAATCGGTCTGGAAGGTTATGACTTGGCCGTAACTGGAAGGGTGCCTATCGAGGTTCGTCCTCGGCCGGAAAATGAGCGCTACCTGTTAACGAAATGCGAAAAGCTAGGACATCTTATGAATATTAGGAACAAAACTTAAAAGGAGGATGCCCATGCCCAAGTTTATTGAGGGAGAGATTACAGCCCAGGGAATCAATTTTGCGATTGTGGTGAGTCGGTTCAATGATTTCATAAGTCAGCGATTATTAGATGGAGCCCTCGATGCCCTCAAAAGGCACGGGGCCAGTGATGAACAGATAACTATTGTCAAGGTCCCCGGTGCCTTTGAGATATCTTCTATGGCAAAAAGATTGGCTCTCGGCGGTCGGTTTGACTGTGTGATCTGTCTCGGGGCCGTAATCAGGGGTGCTACCCCCCACTTTGAATACATTAGCACCCAGGTGGCGCGAGGTGTAGCGGCAGTGGCCCTTGAAAGTCAAGTGCCAGTTTCATTTGGCGTACTAACGTGTGATACCATAGAGCAGGCAATTGAGAGGGCTGGCACAAAGAGCGGGAACAAGGGTTGGGATGCTGCTATCTCTGCCATGGAGATGGTGAGTCTTCTGAAAGCTATTGATTAGGTAACTCTTTGCCATAAGCAGCGATATTTCCCGGGCTAAATCAAGAAAAATGGGAAAAAGAAGACGTTCGAGAGAACTCGCAATAAAGGTTCTTTTTCATCTTGAGTTTTCAGGCGATGATCCTGCCATAGCCTTTGATTTAGTTTGTGATAACTTCGGGTTTGCTGAAGATGTTCAAGCTTTTTCTAGGGTTCTTGTTTTTGGGGTTTGCGATAACCTGAAAGAGTTGGATGGTCTGATCGGTAAAACTTCAAAGAATTGGCGATTGCAAAGGATAGCAAAGGTTGACCGCTGTATTCTGAGAATAGCTGCCTATGAGCTCTTATACAGAGATGATATACCACCAAAGGTTTCTATTAATGAGGCGGTTGACTTGGCAAAGAAGTTCGGAGCAGAGGAGTCGGGTGCATTCATTAACGGCATCTTAGACAAGATTTACAATACCGTGATAGATGCTGAGCAATCATTACCTGTGTGAGTTCTTTGGTAATGTAGCGAAAGGACGAGATTGGATTCGAGGCGGCCCGCAGGGATTTTCATCAACTACGCCCTAAGGCCGTAGTCGCCCTCATCTTTAAAGATGATTCCCTCCGCACAAAATATCGTTCCAGAGCCACTAAACAATCTAGGCCCAGAAGATTTGGCTTTGGACATCTCTTGATTCACCTGGTTCGGTCTAAACGGTAGTAGTTGGTGACAGATGAGGTTTAGCAAATGAAGAAGTACGATCCGCAGGAAATAGAGTTGAGGTGGCAGTCATTTTGGGAAAAGAAGGGTTACTTCAGGGTCACAGAAGATAGAACTAAGCAAAAGTACTATTTACTTGAGATGTTTCCCTATCCGTCTGGCAAGATTCACATGGGTCATGTCAGAAATTACGCTATTGGAGATGTAGTTGCACGATACAAGAAGATGAGGGGCTTCAATGTGCTTCACCCTATGGGCTGGGATGCCTTTGGCATGCCGGCTGAGAATGCAGCTATAGAGAACAATACCCATCCGGCCAAGTGGACTTACGACAACATAGACTACATGAGAACCCAGCTTAGAAGGATGGGCTTTAGCTACGATTGGGATCGTGAATTCGCCACCTGTAGGCCTGAATATTATCGCTGGGAGCAACTTATCTTTCTCAAGATGTTCAAAAAAGGCCTTGCTTACAAAAAGAAAACGTATGTTAACTGGTGTGATTTATGTCAGACAGTCTTGGCCAATGAGCAGGTAGTGGATGGGTGCTGCTGGAGACATCCTGGGCAAGAAGTGGTCTTGAAAGACATGGATAGCTGGTTTCTCAAGATCACCGAATATACCAAAGAATTGCTTGAATACTGCGATAAGCTTCCTGGTTGGCCAGAGAAGGTCCTCACCATGCAGAGGAACTGGATAGGGGAAAGTCATGGAGCGATTATCCGGTTTCCTATGGCTGATTTCGATCATGTCATCGAGGTTTTTACAACCAGGCAAGACACTGTTTTCGGTGCAACCTTTATGTGCTTTGCACCAGAGCACCCCCTTGTCAAGGAGTTAACAGAAGGTACCCCTCACGAAAAAGAGGTGCAGGAATTTGTTGAAAAAACGCTCAAGGTAGATGCCTTTATGCGAACAGCTGATTTTACGGTCAAGGAGGGGGTCTTTACCGGAACATATTGCCTCAATCCTGTGACAGGGGAAAAGATGCCTATCTACGTTGCAAACTTTGTCCTCTATGAGTATGGGACAGGTGCGATTATGGCAGTACCCACCCACGACCAGCGGGATTTTGAATTTGCAAAGAAGTATGGTTTGCCCCTCAGGGTTGTCATCAAACCGAAGGACAGAGAGCTCACCGAAGAGGAAATGGCAGAGGCATATGTTGATGAAGGGATTTTAGTTAACTCCGGCCCATTTAATGGGATGGTAAATACCGCTGCTTTGGATGCGATTGCTGAGTACCTGGAATCAAAGGGGATGGGCTACAAAACGGTAAATTACCGTCTGAAGGATTGGGGAATTAGCAGACAAAGATACTGGGGTGCGCCTATCCCCATTATTTACTGCCCACAATGTGGGGTAGTACCAGTTCCGGAGGACCAACTTCCGGTGTTGCTTCCTCTTGATGTAGATCTCAAAGAGGGAGGTAAATCCCCACTTCCACACGAGGCCTCGTTTTATGAAACGGTGTGCCCCCAGTGCGGTGAAATGGCCACAAGGGAAACAGATACCATGGATACCTTTGTTGAATCCTCATGGTACTTCGATCGATATGCCTCTCCCCGATATGAGCATGGCCCCTTTGATAAGGACAAGGTTGATTACTGGCTGCCTGTGGATCAATACATAGGCGGCATTGAACACGCCATATTGCACCTGCTTTATTCCCGATTCTATACCAAGGTGCTGAGGGATATGAGATATCTTAAAAGCGATGAGCCTTTCACCAATCTTTTGACCCAGGGAATGGTATGCAAGGAGACTTTTAAATGTCCGGACCATGGCTACCTTTATCCCGAGGAGGTAAAAGAGAACAGATGCGTTATCTGCGGAAAAGAGATAGAGATTGGCGGTTCTGTAAAGATGTCCAAATCTACCAAGAATGTTATTGATCCGCAGAGGCTCTTTGACCGGTATGGTGCAGATACGGTAAGGATGTTCTGTCTGTTTGCATCCCCTCCCGAGCGGGATCTCGAATGGAGTGATGAGGGTGTTGAGGGTTCTTGGAGATTTCTCAACAGGATATGGAGACTGGTTTCTGAAAACAGGGAGGCTCTTTCCAGCGTTGAGCCCTATAATGGTGGGCTTTCCCTTTCACCTCATTTACAAGATATGTACGGGAAGACACACCAGACTATCAAGAAGGTTACCGAGGACATTGAGGAGCGGTTCCATTTTAATACCGCTATCAGCGCGATTATGGAACTGTTTAATAAGTTAAATCAGTTTCTCAATACGGATGAAAAGATTTCACCGGTTGCCTGGTCGGTGATCAGGGAGGCAGTGGATGCCATGGTGATACTCTTGCACCCAATAGTGCCACATATTACCGAAGAACTCTGGAGTGCTCTGGGTCACCGTGAGAGCCTGGTAACGATTTCATGGCCAACCTACACGGAAAAGGCCCTCGAGAAAGAAACTCGCCTGGTGGTGGTACAGGTAAACGGTAAGGTGCGCAGTAGGATAGAGGTACCGGTATCATATGATGATCATGAGATCCAGGATCAGGCTTTAAGCGATGAGAGAGTTCAGCGCTTCATCAATGATAAAACAATAAAGCGGGTCATTGTTGTTCAGAAAAAACTGGTAAACGTAGTGGTATGATCACAAGATTATTTTGTGGTATTTAGATATGATTGGGTTCATTCTTGACCAAAATAGACTATTTGATGTGAATAGAACAGCTGGCAAAATATTTATTAGAGCCTGCTCTCATGCCGGGGGGACCTGGAGTAATGGAGTATTGGAGAATTGGGGAAAAGAAAAATATCCATTGCTCCAGCACTCCAATACTCCAATAAATTCGCGCTTCTACATCATGAGTGCCTTTTGATTGGAAGCTCACACAATGCCTAGCCAGTTATTCTAGAAAGCAATGAATTGGATTGAAAGTGAATGAAGCAAGCCGTGACGGCGTTATTCAGGGGCTTATGAGCCTCATAGTGATACTTATCTTCTGCTCTCTTACCTTTGGTTGTGGTTACCATTTCAGGCCCGGTGGCTTCCCTCTCAATGTGGACCTTGAATCCATAGCCATTCCTCCCTTTTCCAGCACCTCTTCTTATGCGGGAACTGAAGATGAATTTACCAGGATAGTAAGGCACGAGTTCATAAGTCAATCCAGGGTACGGATAGAGGATGAATCTGCAGCGCAGGCTGTCTTGCGGGGCCGTCTTTATTCGATCACCACGGAACCATTGGCCTATACCGTAACTCAGCAAACAGTACATGGATTCCTTTCAACGGATGAGGTCACCGCGTCCCGGATCTTAAGAGTAACGCTGGAGGTTACTCTAACGGATATGGCAACACGAGAGATAATTTGGCAAGATTCTAATCTTACCGAAACAGCCATTTTTCAAGTAAGTTCTTCAGACCCACTCATAACACAATACAACCAAAGCATGGCACTGAGATCCATTGCTCAGGTGCTTGCAACACAAATCTTTTCCCGAACCATGGAAAGGTTTTGATGGGAAATTTGGCACCTGAAAATGTCTTACTTGATTTGAGGAAGGGTGCTCTGGCACCCTTTTATCTCTTTTATGGCCCTGAAGACTTTTGGCTTGAGATCACCCTCGATATTATCAAGAAAGACCTTATCTCTGAATCTATAAAGGAATTCAATTCAGAGGTGCTCTATGGAGGGGAGATTTCTCCAGAAGAGATACTCAACAGGGCCAGGTTGCTCCCGTTTATGTCTTCTCACCGATTGATTATCGTGAGGGGAACCGAAAGATTTACCAAAGGAGACCTTGAGCGTTTTCTTCCCTATTTGGAAAAACCCGTTGATTCCACCTGCATTATCTGGGTATCAGGCAAGGCAGAGTTGTCTGATGTCCTGTATAAACGGTGTAGGGAACTTGGCCGTGCCGTGCACTTTAGGAGGCTATCTGAGCGACAGATTTACCCCTGGATCCAAAAAAGGGCAAAGGAATTCGGTTTGGTCATACACAGAGATGCATCCGCCTTTCTTTACCAGATAGTCGGAAACAGTCTACGAGAGCTTCATAGTGAGATATCGAAACTTTCTCTGAGGCATCCCAATTCCACAATAGACATAGAACATATTAAGGAGTTAGCTACCTTTAGCAGGCTTTTTACTGTCTTCAATCTAGTAGACTATGTTTCTAAAAAGGATGCCCTTCGTGCTCTGGAAGCCCTGAACAGACTTTTTGACACACAGGGTCGGGATTCGAGCGCTGCCTTGGGAATTTTGGGCATGTTAGCACGGCAGATGAGACTTCTCTTGAGGACTAAGGCAGGACTCAAGAACGGAAAAGAGAAGCACGGGGTAGTCGAGAGATTGAGACCACTCCCTCACTTTGTGATCGAAAAATGTATCGCCCAGGAAAGGATGTGGCAGGAAAGAGAGCTCGAAGATGCCTTGGAACAACTCTATGATGCAGATGGATTAGTTAGGGTTGGCTCAAAGGGGGATCTTGTGGTGGAGAGTCTAATTTTTCGCCTTTGTCTTCCTCAGAATCAGTAACAGCAAGCTTGTTTACCTGGAGAGCTAGTCGAGAGATCTTTCTGCTTGCGGTGTTTTTGTGCATAATACCTTTCGCCTGAACCTCCTGAAGAATAGAAATAGCCTTTGAAAGGGATAGGCGTGCATCTTCGATTTCCTTGTTTTCTATAGCCAGCCGTACCTCGTTAATGGCATTTTTGGCGCGGGTTTTGTAACCCGTGTTGCGAGTTCTTTGTACGCGGTTTTGTCTTGCTCGTTTAATAGCGGATTTATGAGTTGCCAAGTTGTTACCTCCTCATACTCTGGGATGGACATGCTTTTTGTTGAGCGAACACTAACCTAATCACTAAATCCTGTCAAGGTTTTTATGAATGAAAATGAGCTTGTCACAAAGGCAGCAGGAATAGTCGGTATCTTCACCTTCCTCAGTAGAATCCTGGGACTGGCCAGAGACATCCTTATCGCCAATTTCTTTGGCTCTGGTATGTCTGCAGATGCATTTTTTGTTGCATTCCGGATTCCAAATCTTTTGAGGAGGCTCTTTGCAGAGGGATCGTTTTCAGTCGCCTTTATTCCCGTTTTTACCGAATACCTGCAGAAAAGATCAAAGCAGGAAGCCTTTGTATTGGCGCGCGTTGTCTTAACATTTCTGATCATTCTTCTTACTGCTATTACTCTTGTCGGCATTATTCTTTCCCCATTGATTGTGAGAATTATCGCCCCGGGGTTTGGAGGTATAGGTGAAAAATATGCCCTCACGGTTCTCTTAACCAGGATCATGTTTCCTTATATATTCCTGGTTAGCCTGTTGGCCCTTTTTATGAGTATCCTCAACTCCCTTAAGCATTTTGCAGCACCTGCGATGGCTCCGGTTTTTCTCAATCTCAGTATGATTGGTGCCCTCCTTTTTCTGGCCCCCTCCATGAAAACGCCAACAGTCGGACTGGCTATTGGCGTGATAGTAGGAGGGTTTCTTCAAGTGGCATTGCAGATTCCCTTCCTGGTTGGTAAGGGTTTCTCTTTTGGCCTCGCATGGAATCCGGCGCATCCGGCTTTAAAGAAGATTGGTGCGCTTATGGTACCCATCATCTTCGGTTCCGCCATCTATCAAATAAACCAATTAGTAGGCACACTCTTAGCCTCCCTTCTCAGGGAAGGGAGCGTTTCTTATCTCTATTATGCAGATAGGCTCGTCCAGTTTCCCCTCGGCGTTTTTGCCATAGCAATTAGCACAGCTGTTTTGCCATCTCTTTCAAGAGAGGCGGCAGAGGGAGATTTGGCGCGGCTTAAAGAAACCCTTTCTCATGCTTTGCGGCTTACTATGTTTATCACCATTCCAGCAATGATAGGATTGATTATTTTACGGGAGCCGATTATCAGGCTTTTATTTCAGAGGGGTGCCTTTGATCCAACCACAACGAACATGACTGCGCGGGCCCTTCTGTATTATTCTATAGGTCTGTGGGCTTTTGCTGCCCTGAGGGTCTTTGTGTCGGCTTTTTACTCCCTGCAGGATACCAAGACCCCAGTGAAGGTGGCAGTGGTTGCTATGCTGGTGAATATCATCCTTTCTGTTATATTAATGCACACCGCTCTCGAGCATGGAGGCTTGGCCCTGGCCCTTTCCCTTGCTTCCACCTTGCAACTCGTTATGCTTATTGTTTTGCTGCGAAAGCGTCTGGGAGGTATTGGGGGGAGTGTAGTGGCGGCCTCAATGGTACGCTCTCTTCTTGCCTCCCTTATCATGGGTGCCTGTATTTATCTGCTGGCCTTTAAGATACTAGTTGGTGTGCTGGGCCAGGGCGTTTTCTCTCTTGCCTTCGGCATCTTTGTGGTGGTTTGCGCTGGGCTGGTAATATTCCTTATTTCAGCAAAGGTGTTAGGGAGCCAAGAGCTGTCATACCTGACAAACTTATTCAAGCTCTCGAAAAAGAGGGAGCAAACATAGAAAAGGGAACTGGCAATATTTAGCTTGAATAGAAAATCAAAACATGGCAGATTTAATCTGTTACGTGATTGATTTCATTCTCAAGAGTATGTACTGGTTTTGCTGCTAAAACATGAACTACATCGAGAGATGGAATTGAGAATCACGTTGTAGGGTCAGTACGAAACAGGCTGTTGCCCAAACGGAAATTCCTTTGAGCGGTCATTAAAACGTTTTTGCGAAACAAATCTTGGCGAAGCGGAAGATAGGCGATGTCAACTGTTTGAGCCCTAAAGGTGAGTT
>CP070673.1:2187748-2193040 GCA_020351915.1 Deltaproteobacteria bacterium | reverse complement strand
GATGTTTAGAACATTTGAGATTTCGATTTTGATATTGTTTAGGATTTAGGGTTTCGTGCTTCGAATTTGCCATCCTAAAAACTGGAAAACGATGATGCGATCTGACTGATTTCTTTAAGTTACTTTTGGGACATGATACTAGAATAGGAGGGTTCGTTTATGAAATGGGGGACGCCCCTAAAAACTAAAAAGGCTGGTTTAATGGGTTACCGAATTATTTAAGGATATACGTCCTGTGTTTAAGCAATTTCTGTACGAAGATCTCCTTCCTCCCCGATTTGATGGGCAAAAAATTTTAGATTTTTAAGGGCGTCCCCCTCTCTTGATGACGTAATCTAGTAATCTATATTTTATTGAGCTTGGAAGGGTTTAGATTTGCGATTGTAATCGCAAGCTGAAGTGGAAATTCTGCCGGAAAAAGTTCATAGCAGTAATCGCCACTTTAAGCTGACCCGCTCGGCCCACAAGATATAGACACGGCCACCATTGATGAGAAGTGTTCGGCAAAAGGGGCCTACGCACAAGGAGGAAGCTAACCTTCCATCTGATTTGCTGCAGGAACCAAACTTTGTGGTGTTAGCTGGACATTGAGATAAGCATTTATCTTATCTCCGTCACCGTGATCCGTAGCTGGGAGCACGGCGGAGACTCTGTAAGCCTGATAGCTGGCTACCTGACTGTGTCAAATAGGAACCGACGTGCTCTCTGGCCTTACCGTTAGCACTCCGCTTTCCTCTCAGCGTCCTCGGAAGCAAAGCATCTCATTTTGATTGATCAGTGATCTCAAATGGTTTAATAATTAAGCGAATTGATTATTCATGCTCAGTATATCTGTTTAGTTTTAAGCCACTTTAACGGAGTGAGTCATGGCGCAAGAAGAAGGTCTCGTTTCCACGATCAAAGAGGATGGCTGGGCCGAGGTGGTAACCGAGAGAAAAGATGCCTGTGAAAATTGCGGCGCTCAACACTGCTGTGTTGCTTTCGGATCAGGCTCAGAGATGGTCGTCAAGGCCCTAAATAGGGCCGGGGCAAAGGTGGGCGATCAAGTCTCTCTAAGTCTTAGCTCAGGGACACTGCTTAAAGGTGCCGCAATTCTTTATTTGATTCCCCTTGCAGGTCTGCTGCTAGGAGCAGCGATCGGTGCAGGCTTAAACCAAAGATTAGCCCTTAGTGAAACTGCTGCAGTCGTCATATTTGGCTTTGCTGGTCTTTTCCTCGGCTTGGTCATCACCAGGCTCATATCTCGATGGATGTCGGCCCATAACCGGCTCACTCCTATAATAACCCGCGTCCTAAGGCCCAGCATTGAGGAGCCCGGTCGCCGATAGTATTCCCGCAGAAGACCTCTAAGGTTGTCTCACTCGGAAGGGAACGTTGCTTATTTAAGCCTCCTCAAGGCAAGCTGCTCGAGGAGACTCCCAAAAGGGGCATCTGGCCGTCGATATTCAACAGATTCATTCAGGCGCTTTGTTCTCCCTGAAAGAACTTGAGCTCATCAGGTTCTCAAGTAGCTCTTCATCGCTAGTTCCCTAAGTAAAGACTCTTATTCACCCAAGAGAATCAGATGAAAACAAAGCGCAGCTTCGCTGGTGGCATGTCAAAGGCACCCCAGAACCCTCCTGGATTATGGGATGCCTTTGTTTCAGTAAATCGAACGCATCCACCCGGTTCTCTTATCAACGGCCAGTTTGTCGGCGAGGGAGCCGTCCTTGGTGAGGATCTCGGCCTCGAAGTAGGTATCCTTCTCGGTGATCGTGCCCGCCTTCAGGTTGGGATTTCTCGTTGAGCGCACGTAGTTCTCAACGATTTCCTTGGCATCCTTCTCTTCCAAGGGCTTCTGGGGTGGCTGATATTGAGGTCCGTAGCCGTAACCGGGCCCCATCATTCCAGGACCCATGCCATAGCCAGGCCCCATCATACCGGGACCCATCATGCCCGGTCCCATGTAGGAGCCACAGCAGGGGCAGTAGTTCCACGCTCCGTACCCACCTCCCGGGCCCATCATACCGGGATCTGGGCCTTCCCTTCTAGGGGAAAGAGGATGAGTCCAACAGCTAATACCAACGCCAAAGTAAAAAGGAACTTTTTCATGGGTTCTCCTCCTTTTTGCCTTGCACTTTGGATCGTTGCCCTTACCCTCATTGCAGATAAATTCTCAAATCATGCCGATCACCCCCTTTCATTGAGCATGAACCTAAAAGAGGGTCGCGCCTCAATATTGAACATTTAGGAACCGTCTCCTGGGGCGCCCTTGATGCATTAGCCCCTATCTTTAGCTATACTGCTAAGAAAAACTCCTTTGCAATGGTTGAGCTCACCGTTTGCGTGGCTTCTCTCCCAACGTCACTTGAATCACTAAAAACCTTCCATTCCGGAGGACTTTCAGCTTTACTCTCTCACCAGGTCGATGACCACGGATCATTCGGATCAGGTCATCTGAGGACCCTACTGTTTTTCCATCAAACGCTACAACCACATCACCTCCCACCAGAAGCAAGGAGTTTCCGACCTGAACCTGTCGGTTTCCTCCTCGTAGATCAGCTCTAGCTGCCGGCCCGCCTTTTACCACCTCACTGATCATTGCACCCCGCTCAACGGTAAGTTCAAGAAACTTCGCGAACTCGGGTATGAGGGGAAAGACGGTAGCCCCGATCCATGGATACGCGACATAGCCCTTTTCGATCAGCTCAGGCACAATCTGTTTAGCCGTGTTGACGGGGATAGCAAACCCGATTCCCACACTTGCCCCTGTGGGACTGATAATGGCTGAGTTGATGCCAATGATCTCCCCGGCTGAGTTAAGGAGAGGTCCACCGGAGTTTCCCGGGTTGATGGCGGCATCCGTCTGAATGACATCCTGGATCAATGGCCCCGCCTCAGAGCGAATGGATCTGCCAAGGGAGCTGATGATACCGGTGGTCAGGGTCTGCCCGAGACCAAATGGATTGCCGATGGCCAAGACCTTCTGGCCAACCTTGAGTTTTGATGAATCCCCCATGGGGATTACACTCAGCTTTTCCTTTGGTGCGTCAATCTTAATGACCGCGAGGTCATTGTCCGGATCGGAGCCTACAAATCGCGCAGGCCACTTGCTCTCATCGCTCAACGTGACTTCCAGTTTTCTGGAATCCCGAATGACGTGATGATTGGTCAGGATATGGCCAGCACTATCGATAATTGAGCCTGACCCGGCTCCTTCCCGCGGGACGGGATTAAGGAAGAAATCCCGTTCTATAACCACACTGGTGATATTAACCACTCCAGGACCAACCCTGCGATAGATGGTAATGTTGTTTTCCTCATCCTCGGTTTGGGCAATAGCAGCTGAGTGTGCTGAGAATAGAAGAAAGACCGACAAAACAAACAGAATTGTTTTGTGTTTTTTAGCTTTTTCCATTTTTACCTCCTCTCGTTATCTCCCCGGGACCACGTCGCGGTTCCCCGGTGCAGCTTGTTGTGGTGGTGATTTTATCGACATAGGCGCCAGCTTTAGGGAACGGGGATCTGTGTGCTCTTTGTTGCTGAGCATATTTGAGAGCCAAGTGAGTGGCAGTACCACCGTTATATGCTCCCACCAGCACCTCCTGATCGCGCAGGCCAAGGGATGATGTGCCCATCCTTTATCTCTTCCTATCAACGGGCTCTCTCCCGCGACGGTTGATGGCATACTCCCCAGGTTTGCCTATGAATGGCAGAGCTAAGAGCCAAGGCAAAGTGAGTCGCCGTGCATCTCGAAACTGGGCATGTCCGATAACCATCCCATCATGTCCTGCAGCAGGCTGGTCGCGATAGGTGCCGAGCAGCCGGTCCCACCACGGCAGATTGAAGCCGAAATTACTGTTAGTTTCACGGATCGTGACGGAATGATGAACCCGGTGCATATCCGGTGTGACGACGAGGAGCCGGAGCTTTCGGTCAATACGGAGAGGGAGTCGGATATTACCGTGATTAAACATGGAGGTTGCATTGAGCAGTACCTCGAAAAGAAGCACGGCGAGGGGTGGCGCGCCGATTAAGACTACAACCGACAGTTTGATGCCCATAGACAGGATCATTTCTATTGGGTGGAAGCGCAGCCCTGTGGTAATGTCAAAATCCAGATCGGTGTGGTGCATCATGTGCAAGCGCCAGAAAACCGGAAGTGTGTGAAACATTACGTGTTGGAGATAGATTGCTAAATCCAGCACCATCACTCCAACTGCTACTGCGAACCAATATGGTAGGTCCACGTTGTTTAACACGCCCCAGCCGCTTTTTTGGGCTAGCAGGGCCGCGCCCACGGGCACGATCGGAAATAGCAGATACACCACCGCGGGATTGAGAACGGTAATCGCCAGGTTGCTGAACCATCGTACCGCCTTAGAGGTAGTCAAGGGGCGGCGCGGCAGGATGAGTTCCCATAAACCCACCATAGCGAAGACGCCAAAGAAAAAGCCAAGACGGATGGCAACTTCATAGATCACGATAGCTCCCTGAATCTCTGAACATCCCATTCATAGGTTTCACGTGCGTGTGCGTAGCACTACTTTAGCCTGCTACAAAGGAGTTTTCTCGTTACGTGGGGCACTGCACAACCCCCTAATAGAAGTTGACTGAACTGAAAAAAGGCCCGTGATTCATTAAACCAAAGAAAGTTTTATCCGAGCAAGAGAAAAGACAAAGTGGGCTTTGGAAGCTCTTACTTATTCTACGGCAAAAGCAGGTTTATCTACGAGATGTTGAGTTAGGCAACCAAGCTCGAAAAGTACCGACTTCTTGCCAAAACCCGCATCCGGCTATCTAGTGGTTCGGTTATAGCTTACGATCGGTAATGGTTAGTTTTTGAGCGTTCAAGAAGATAGTCTCATATACCGGATTTAGCACTTAAGGTTCTCACAAACTCAATGATCTGGTTAGTACCTGTTACATCTCCCAAAGCCATGATGTGGATACCGTCAACGTATTTATAGATGTCGCTAATAATGTTGCAGGCGATTTCGATCCCCGTTTTGCCTTCTTTTTCCATGCTGGAAATGATTTCATCAGGGATATCGATACCCTCGACATTATCCTTCATGTACCGTGCCATTTTTAGACTTTTTAAAGGCATAATGCCCATCAGCACGGGTTTTCCTAAGGTTCTAGCCTTTTCCGAGAATGTGATGGCCTTACTCACGTCATATACCACCTGGCTCTGAAAGAAATCCGCTCCCGCATCGATCTTTTTTTCCATTTTCTTTAGTTCGCGGTCGAGGTCTCTTGCCGTGGGCAGAGCGGTGGAGGCGATCTTGAAATCGGTATTCCCCCCAAACT
>CP070673.1:2180658-2187648 GCA_020351915.1 Deltaproteobacteria bacterium | reverse complement strand
TTGTGGGCTTCTGTAACACCTTGAATGAATTGTTCTGGGTTTTGAGTGCCCATAGCCGTATATGCGTATCCTTGGTGTAAAAAGGGAAACACTTCGATCGCTGGTCTGCCGAGTTGAATACCAATAGTACTGGAGCAGTCCGGCCTTTCTAATTCAACCGTAACAGTGCGAGCATAAGAATTCTCGGAAACAAGGAAGTGAACAGGCACGGAGATTGACCCCGTATTCTGAGGACATAATCTGTGCGCAAAGCTGGAATTGTCTCGTGGATCGTGATAGGGATGTCCATCAACTAATACCGTAAAGCGCGGTATGTAGTTGCATGCCCAGGAAAATTTCAGGTCATAGCGATCACATCTCACTTTAGGTTGGGAACCGAGGGCAAATCTGCTCTGGAAATTACAGTGATCAATGGCTAAGTCACGAACATCGGGCCCCGGCGTTAGGAGCTCAACATAGCAGACGGAATAATCCGACAATCCAGTGCTGTCACTGTCAAATACCCCTAAGTTTTCATAACGCACTGCCTCCATTCTACCCAGTGCTCCTGGGAAGCTGGTTTCTTTCCCAATCCACACCTGTTCAATCCTGTCGTAGCCATAATTATGGCCTACTTCATCAAAATCCTTACTCATGATGTCATAACATCTGGTACCCCTTTTGAAGTTGAAGGTGCCCACCACGATAGGAGTCAGATCACCTGGGTGCCACCAGTTCTTTATAGCGGACACAAGATCCCTTACCTGTTTGGTTGTGTTGTTGGCTGATGTTCCCGGACGAAAGGGTTGCACACCGGAACTGATGTGGGTTGCATAAAAGGGAAGAATGTGTCCCGTGTCTTTGATACGTAATCGAGTGCCCAAGACCCTCTTTCTTGCCACACCAAACCATGTTCTTCCCAGTAGTTTTTTGTACACCACTCCATCGAGGACATCGTACTTCTCTTGTCTCGCGATAAGCCCGATCTCTCCCTTCTGATGATTGATGTCAATCTTAGGCCCTACCTCATCTGTCCAGCCTTTTTTCTTTTGTAGGTAGCTTGCGAGGCAGCGGGTGGTAAGCTTTTCCCCTGTGGTCCAGCCAGGATGACCAGCATTGTAACAGCAACAGGGATGGGACATCTCCTTAAGGGTTACAAAAGTGCCCTGACGTTTGCTATAGGCCCCGCTGAGGCCTATTAAGTCGCAGGATCTATTGCCGAAATCAAGGTCCCTCAGGAGTAAATTGGCTATGGTGTCAAGTCTTCGTGCAAAATTCTCCGAATCTATCACATCATACGCCATATTGAGATTAATGGTATGAATGGCACACCTTACTCTGTCCTGTGCGTATGCCGTGCTGAGCAGTGCAAGTGATCCAAACACCGCAAAACAAAGCAGTGTGAAATTATTAACAGGTTTCATAATATCCCTTCGCCCTTATTTTCCAATGGGAGTTCGTTACCTAGGATACTACAAGTTCAGTAAAAAACAAGCCTGAATCGTTGCGATATAGTGGTGTACAAAAATCTCGTATCGCTCAAAAGTGTTGGCATAATGGTATATTGGGCAGAAAAGGTATGTCTAAGTTCATCTTTCTATGCCACCACTTTTGAAGGATATCAGGAGGTTAGAGAAAAGCTTTGAGAGTTGCTCAAGTATAGGGCTGGGGCTTTTTGTATCCCTTGACCTCATTTCAAGCAAGCTGTTAGGTTTGGCATCCGTCTTGCATCTCCAATGTCTGAGCGATTTTTTGAATTGGCGAAGTAACAGATTCTTCTATGGTTGGACGGTTGACAAGAAAACGATTCCAAAGGTAATGGGCTTTGGTTTACCAAGGTAATATATTAAGGTATGAGGAGGCCCTATTATGGAGCATACAATTCTGATCGTTGACGATGAGCCCTTCATTACAGAGATTTTAACAGAGGCGCTTTCTCATGAACCGTATGTTATCCTGACTGCCGGTTCCGCGGAAGATGCCCTCGGTCTCTTGGCTCAGATGCAGGTGGATGTAATAATCTCAGATGAAAAAATGCCCGGTATGTCTGGGTCGGAATTTCTTGCCGTTGTTCGGAAAAAATATCCGGATACAATCCGAATGATTCTTACTGGACACGGAAGCCTGGAATCAGCGATTCGCGCTATTAATGAGGGACAGATCTATCGTTTCCTCACCAAACCGTGCAACGTGCTTGACCTTGCTATGACGATCCGAAGGGCAATTCGACAGAATGACCTCAAAAAAGCAATCCAACGTTTGCTCAGCATGGAAAAGCGGCAGTCTGTATTCATCAAGACGCTGGAGAAGCAATATCCTGGCATTACCAAGGTGAACAGAGATTCCAGGGGAGAAATCATCATAGATGATGCGATTGATAATGGGAGATGGGATACTCTCATCGAAGAGATTAATGGAGCGGTAAGAAGCCGTCAGGCCATTCTGGGGTCAAGGGCATAACATGCACCCGCACATGGGTTCACATCTCTAGTGACCTTTCTAAAGCAGGGAAGGCAAAACCTATTGCTTTTCCAGAATCTCCCTTAACTTCTGAGATAACTGCTTAATATCAAAAGGCTTCTGGATAAAACCATTGCATCCCCGATCTAGTATCTCGGCTGCCTGGCCATCTATGCTGTACCCACTTGAGAGGAGGACTTTAATGTTAGGGTTTATGCCCTTCATTATATCATACGCCTCCCCGCCGCCCATATCCGGCATAACCATGTCCAGGATGACCATATCAATCTTGTCCTCGTTTGCCTTATAGGTGTCAATAGCTTCTTTCCCATTTCTGGCCATGTAAACCTCGTAGCCGAGTGTCTGAAGAAGCTCCCGACTAACATCAATAATCACATCCTCATCGTCTACGAGAAGGACACCTTCTTTACCTTTGAGCACTTGTGTGGCGAGTTCCTTCTGTTTTCCTCCTTCCGTGTCTGAGGCTGGCAGATAGATACTGAAGGTTGTTCCCTGTCCCTTCTCGGAGTCTACATCAATGTATCCGCCATGGGCCTTGATAATGCCGTACACCGAGGCCAATCCGAGACCGGTTCCTTTGCTCATACCCTTGGTGGTAAAGAACGGATCAAAGATACGCTCTGTGGTGTTTTTGTCCATGCCCATGCCCGTGTCAGTAATGGTTAGCAGGACATAGTCTCCTGGCTTTGGTGTATAGGGCTTACCTTTCATATCCCTATCCGCAACATTCACAGTCTTCAGGAAAATGTCTCCACCACGAGGCATCGCATCTGCAGCGTTTACATACAGATTCATCAGCGTCTGTCTGATTTGCCCTTGATCTGCCTTTATTATATGCAGGTCTTCAGCAAGGTCTAGATGGACTGTGATATCCTTCTTGGTCATCGCAAAGGTGTCAGAGACTTCTTTCACCATCTGGTTCAGGGTAATGGGTTTGACCTCATACTTCCCCTCCCGTGCATATCCGAGGAGCTGCTTGGTCAGGGTAGACCCGCTCTGAACCTGCTGCTCAACGCCCTTTAGTCTTTTGTAGTGGGGATGACCGGAGTCAATGTCCATGAGCATTAACGAAGCGTAGCCCTGTATACCCATGAGGATGTTATTGAAGTTATGGGCGATGCCACTTGCCAGGGTACCCAGGGCTTCCATCTTTTGGGCATGCTGGAATTGGGCCTCCAGTTTTGCTTTTTCTTCTTCTGCGCGCTTGCGCTCAGCTAGCTCTTGCTTCAGCGCCTCATAGAGCCGGGCATTCTCTATGGCAATTGCCGCGGTATTGGCCAAGCCCGTAAGCAACTGGAGGTCATCCTTTCCGAGTCCTTCAGGCACCCCAAGAGAATCCACATAAATAACTCCCCCAACCTTTTCTTTGTACTTGAGAGGCACACACATAACTGACATGATATGCATTTTTTCCATGCTGTTGGAGAGGTTAGCCTTGTCCACACTGCTGGTATCGGACATCATTACAGGTTTACCTTGCTGTATAGTTCTGTTAACGATCGTCCTGCTATAGTTGATTTTAGAAAAGAGGCCTTCTTTGTCCTCCATTCTGGTCCTTGAAACCGCCTCTTTTAAGATGCCGGTTTCCTGGTTTAGCAGTAATATGGCTCCACGATCGATTCTCTTCAAGTGGCTAAAAATCTGATCTACTACCTCACCGAGAAGCTCATCGATATTAAGGGATTGAGCAAAGATATTTGACACCTTGAGCAATAACTCCAAATTGCGGACATAGCTCCTAGTGCTATCCTTTACCAACAGGGGCGTGGTTGTATCAAAGAGCTTTCTTTGCACATAGACGGGATATGGTTGGTTAGCTTTTTTCCTAGACAGTTTCTTTTGAAATGAGAGAAGCGTTTTTCCAATAAGCACACTGCTCTCTTTTGTCAGAGCCGCCTCGTGGCCTGGCTCTATCTTCTCACCATCAACAAAAACGCCGTGCAAGCTGTTCAGATCCACAATAAAGAGCCCACCATCCTTTTTGAGAAACTTACCATGATGTCGGGAAACTCCTCTATCTGAGAGACAGATATCGTTGTCAGTGGCTCTCCCGATGGTGGTGATGCCATCATTCAGGTTAAAGTATGTGCCCTTATTGGGCCCGTCAATGATGTAGACCCTGTTCAAGATTTGCCTCCCATTCTTGTAACGGTTAGAAGGGGTTCTACCGAGGGATGTTCATGTCGCTCGGTCAGAGCGCATCGTGACCCCACCTTGTTGTGGGTAATCCCTGTTTGGATAATTGGCGATATGGGAAAAACCAACTCAAAGGAAAGGGATAGAGGCCAAAAGAACCCAAAACTGATATTCGACCGAGATGGCTCAGGTGAGCTCTCAATCACTGTTAAGCTAAAAACTTTCCCAGCCATTGATTATATTCTTCCAACCTCACGTGCAAACCATCCAATGCACGATCCGTGACATTGAGGTTTACCACCCCTGATGTAGTCTCGAGGAGGAGCTCAGGATCATGTTTAAGCCCAATGCCAACCTTACGACAAGCAAGATTTCCCAATCTTACTAGGTTTAGGATGCTATCTTCGGCACTAACCTCTGGATCATGGTGCATTCTGGCTACATCACAATACACATCCGGGATATTCATGCGTCTCATGAGCCGTTCCCCGTGATAGGTGTGCATGGTTTCCAAGATATCATCAACGAGATCTTTTGAGATATCTTCTTGGGTTACTTCGGATCCATCCAGATCCTCGATTACCTTGAGGAGAAGCAGCTTTCCAATGTCATGAAGCAGACCTGCCATGAATGCTTCGTTAACAAACTGATCCATACCTAGGTGACGTGAAAGCCAGCGAGCAGCATAGGCAACACCCAGGGAATGGCTCCAGAGCGGCGTAGCCCAGTAATCATATTTCATTTTGTGAGCGCGGTAGAGCTGCTTTTGGGTTACTGCGGTGACCAGATTCAAAATAGTCTTTCCCCCCAGACGCACGGTAGCCTCCTGAATGGTTTTGACAGGTTTCACACCAGCGTAAAAGACGGAGTTGGCCATTTTTAGGACATCAGAGGCAAGTCCCTGATCCTTATGTATGATTTTGGCAATCTCAGCCAGGCTGTAATCGCCCCTTGTAAGCTGCTGCTGGAGTTTCAGGGCGACTTGATTAAAGATAGGGAGTTCAATCTCTTCACGATCAAGCGTTTCCTCAATGAGCTCAATGAGGGACTTTTCGACCATCCGATTTCTCCAATCAATCCGTAATTCTTCAATGGCCCAGGAGTTTGCGGTCGGAAAGGTGTATTCCCTCCCTGAGGGTGGTCAATCCTCTGAGTACCGCTTCTCCCTTGGGGCAATAACTAGATACAACACCCTGTTTCCTATACCACGTTTCTTAATTGTGCGCAATCGATATGCATCGATGAGGATGTTGATCTTAAAGTTCGGCGGTCAGCGAGATCTGAGCATACCATTTTAGGCGTCTCCTATGGCTGTGCCCGTTCTTTGCGGATTTTCTCTATCAAGTAGGTACCTTTTCTTTCACCGTTCTTTGTGTAAATGTGAAAGCTTGCCTTACAAAAACCACGGGTTCTGTTTCACGTTTGATCTCAATGTGAGAATCTGAGGCCCCAGAACCCTCAAGAGTTTTGTGCGGGGAGCCGGGATAGTGATATAGTTTCACCGCCTGTGATCTGATTACGAAAGGGATTTTCTGGTCGTGCTGAAAAGGTGTGGAAACAGTCACTGTATTACGTGAAGGATGATTGTGAGCGATAGAACAGTTGTTCATGAAAGTGGAAGATTATGATTTTAGTAATTTTCTCTTTAGCGTTAACATCTCTTCTTCCAACTCTACAATCCTTCTATCCTGAGCTCTAACACGGTTAATAAGTGTATTCATGATTGGCTTAATACTTTTGGGTAATTCCGCAATTTGCCCTTCTAAATTCTCGTATCTGAAGATATATACCTCTGCATTTGTCTTCGCTTTTGCTGTCGCTGTCCTCGGAAGACCAGTCAAAAAGGAAAGTTCTCCAAGAATTTGCGGGGGTTCAATTTGGTTCAGAATAAAACTTCCACTATCTTCCTTAGTCGATATCTCAACAACACCGTCATTTAAAACATAGAGGTCTCTTCCCATATCCCCTTCTTGGATTATGATCTCTCCGGGTTTGTATGTTTTGCTTTTCATGAATATGTTCTCCTTTTCATTAATCTATGTGAGTGATGTCATAGGAATGACTTTCAGGTTCAAACAGCGTTGTATAGAGACACCAATAATTTCCCCGGGATGTTGGTCTCCTCTGGACTCAATACCGCTTTTCATACTCAGGATCTTGCGCCTCCCAGTGTTTCAGGCCCATTGATCAATGATCCATTCCTTTTTGGTCGTCATCTCTGTTTTTGCGGTCTTGTCATATTGTGGGTGAATGTCTTCATCCCTGTGAGTCCGACTCAGTTTTTCAAGACTGAATTGCACCCCGGCATCAAAATCAAAGAGCTTGGGGAAATCAGATTCTATCACCCTGTCCAGAGCTACGAGCTTCTCGTTACTGACGTATACAGAGTATCCT
>CP070673.1:2171848-2180558 GCA_020351915.1 Deltaproteobacteria bacterium | reverse complement strand
GGTAAACCAGCGTCTTGATACACGGATTAAGACCCGGCACATCCCCACCACCGGTAAGAATGGCTATCGTAGGTTTCTTCCTGCTCTTTTTCCCCATCTATTAACTCTCCTTATGATAATGAGTTCTCAGCAGATTTCGTAGATTATCATAATTCTTTAACCTAACCAAAGTAATTACAAAAGAAATCATCTTTGATCACCACACCTCTTGAGTGTACAATTACCCCCTCAGATCGCTATCTCTCCTTCAATCGTGGCCTTTTCTTGTCCAGAAAAGCTGTCAGCCCCTCCTTGTGATCTTTTGTATAGGTAGTGAGGAGAAACTGATCTGCGTCCATATAGGTGCCTGCCCTATCAAGAGCACCGGCCATGATGGTAACGGCCTGTTTCGTCATAGCAACTGGGATGGGTGGTTTCTTGATAATCTTTTCGGCCAGGACTAAACCAGCTTCCAAGGTTGATCCCTCCAGAACTACCTCTTCGGCAAGACCCCACCTTAGACAGATTTCGGCCGGTATCCGCTCACCCAATAAGATCATCTGCTTGGTCTTTGCAGGCCCTATAAGATGGAGCAATCGAGGAATGGACCCCCAGCTATAATTCAACCCCAACTCAATCTCAGGGACCCGCATGAATGCTGATTCAGCCATGATACGAAAATCACAGGAAATCGCGAGTGAGACACCACCTCCCACGCAAAATCCCTCAATAGCGGCAATGGTAATTGGCTCTGTCTCTTCCCAAGCCCGGCAGACACGGGGCCCTATTAATACGCGTTCCCGCCGTTCCTCCATGGTGCCAGATAACATCTTCTGGACCTCCCCATCTTTGAGGTCTAAACCGGCACTGAATGTCCCTGAAGCACCTGTCAGGATTACAACGCGGGTACGGTGATCGTTTTGAAAACCCACAGCAACCTCTCTCAGTTCCCTGAGCATACGAGCGGATAGAGTATTTGAGGACTCAGGTCGGTTGAGAATTACCTTGACCAGAGATCCCTCCCTTTCAACGATCAAATCGTGATACTTCATGGGAACATCTCCAGTATGATCAGAGCCTTGGAAAAGGTTCTCTACTTTGCCCTCTCACCCGTAAAAACCAAATAGTGATCTGTTGGTAGAGCAACCGGCTTTTATGTGACCAGGCTTCTGTCTAGAGGAAACCACGGCAGAGTATGGGAATATGGCACCTGTGATACCTGTTAGCCACCATCGAGGCCGTGACGTTCAGTTTTTACATACCACGAGGCAGGATTGGTTAGGTACTCTTCAGTATCCTTGAGAGACAGGTAATGTTCGTGTTCAATCTTGGAGAGGAGGTCGAAAAACTCCTTTTCCTTTGGGTCAGAGACCTCATCTCGAATTTTGGCATAGTATGATGTCCCCCTGGCCTCGAAATCAATGGCTGTCTGGATGGCCTTCAGGTCATCATCGTCCTTTTCGGGCATCTTCTCTGTCTTCTTGACTATGTCCTGTAAGACGTCCTTGACAATAGTATCTTTCACTTTAAGGGGAACCGTCTCAGGCCATTTATCCTTGTTTTCCCACTTCCCGTGAAGTTCCTTTAACCTTTCGTAGTGCTCCAGTTCCTCATCTGCAATCTGCTGGAACATGGCTCTGCCAAGCTGGTTTTTTGTTCTCTTGGCATTATTAAGATAGAATTCTCGCTCTCTCATTTCGTTATCAAGAGCAACATCAAGTGCATTTAAGCGCTCTTTTTCGTCCATGATGCCTCTCCTTTTGGATTTCCACACCACCGGCATTTTATTGACTTCTATCACAGTTCTTTAACGGTTGTCAAAAATTTGCAGCCATCTGCAGGGTAACCTCAAAGGCCAAGTAAATGAGGGCAGCCACGAATCACCGAACGTAACTCTGACCATGTCCGCCGAAACGTGGCTCGATATAGTAAACAGGGAGCTAAATGGTATGCAGGCCTTTCTAAGCGGCAAACTGAAGGCGAGCGGCGATATCATGCTGGCCCAGCGCATAGAGAAGCTATTTCAATTCTAACCGGCGCCGTCTTTCAAGCGCGAATCTAGATCCCGTTACGATTTGCCCCGCTGTGAACTCTCCTCTAAGCCGTCACCAGATAAAGAGATCTCCTGTTTTGGGGCTGGTGGAAAGGTGAGAGTGAACGTGGTTCCCCCTGAACGATAGCAATCTTCTGTGCTGTTGCAGAAGCGGCAGGCACTAATCCTGCCGGGGCAAATGTCACTTTCGGTTGGTATGAATCCACAACGGGAGGAGCTCATCTCTATTTTGAAATTGTAGCGCTCCGAGAAGATCTTCATACGGAGCAGGTCCGCACCCTTTCCTCCTGCATTGAAATCAAAGGGCCTTTTTGAAGAATAGTCCATCGTATCTCGCGTCGTGAAGAGGCCTTCAAATATCCGTTTTTGGTCTTCCTCGATAATGCCGACCCCGTAATCATGCACCACCAGCTCAGAACCTCTTCCCTTTTTCTGGACAACGACCTCTATCTTCCCTTCATCGGGCGTATTTTCTATTGCATTCTTAACTAGACCCGTAATCACCTTCTGCAGGGGATCCAGAGGCATATAGATCGGCGGCGTGGGTTCAAGGAAGCTCATGATTTCCACCTTACGGTGAGAGAACGATGGCCTCAAATGCTCCTCCAGCTCATCCTTGACGAATTCGTGAAGGAGGATCTCCTGTGGCACCACCTCCTTGGGGCCGAACAGTTCCTCAACACGATTCCTGATACGCTCAACTACTGCAGTACCTCCCACCTCCTCGGCGACAAGAGCCGCCAGTTCATCGGAGCACTCATCGAGCAGCAAAGAGAGGATATTGTAAGTCCTGTGCTCCTTATCCAGCATGATATCCTCCGCCTCGTATTGAATCTCGTTGATGCGATCGAGATTCCTACGGGCCATCTCCATAATCGGCTTCAAGGACTCTTTGGGAAGGGCTCCCAGTTCTCGGGTGAGAATATTCAGGGCACCAAAGAGAACTGCGATTGGCGTCTTCAATTCGTGGGACAGATGGTCGATAGCCTTGTCCTTAGCCTTGTTCAAACTCGTTACCTCCTGATACGACTTTTTCAGCTCCTCGGAAACCCTGGCGTTTTCAATAGAAAGGGCTACAGTACCACCTATCATGCTTAATAAATCAATGTCTGTTTGGTCAAAAGATCCTTCCTTCTTGTTAGTGGCACATAAAACCCCTATGATTCGATCGCCGCTCCTCAGGGGTACATCAAGCATGGCACGGGACTCGTATCCGATTTGCTTATCAATCAGGGCATAAAAATTTGGGTCTTTAGAGGTATCAGGCACAATGATCGGTTGACCCGTTTTTATCACTTTGCCTGAAATGCCCCTATCGGCAGGATACCGAATCTCCTTTGCCCGTTTTTCGGTGGCTCGATCCTCATAGGCTGTTCCCAGGAAAAAGAGCTCCTTTTCCTCCTCATCCAGCAATATAACAAGGGCTCCATCCACGTTCAGCACCCGCTTAATCTCGCCGCTGACATAATCAAGGAGGTCCTCCAAGTTGGGGTATTGAGGGAGAGCCAGGCTGATCCGGAGCATTGCCTCGTTGGTGGCCTCAATCCTCTTTTCCTGGGTAATATCCCTCAGGATCAAGATCACCTCAGATTCCTCTTCTTCCGATTCCGGGTAGAAGGCAACCTTTATGGCGACGTCTAAAACTCTGCCATCCTTGGTCATACGCCTGGTTTCCATATGTTCGAAGACCCTTTCCTCGAAGAGACGTTCAATCCCCTCGGCGACCTCGTGCCTGAGGTCCGGAGGTACGAATGGGATGATCTTACCGTGCAATTCATCGAGAGTCCAACCGAACACCTTGGTAAACTCGGGATTCAAATACGAAACCCGCCCATCCTCGGTAAATACCACCAGCGGGTATGGCACAAAATCGAGGAGTGTTCTGTACCGCTGCTCAGATTTCCGAAGCCCCATCTCCGCTGTCTTGCGCTCGGTAATGTCCAGCAAGGTTTCAATCGCTCCGGTGACCCTCCCCGCAGCATCTCTCAATGGCGCAGCGCCAAAGAAAAGCCATTGCCCTTTTTCTCCCAGACCAGGAAAGAAATCTTCAGCCTCGTATGCTCCCTCAATGAGAGCGGATCTTCGAGATTTTCCATCGTAATACCGGGCTATTTCCTCCTCTGGCGCATTGTCAACGATCAGGTCAGCCATGGTTGGTCTCGGTTGAGCGTAAAAGGTAGACCACTGTTTATCTGTCCCAATCATCTCCTTTGCTGAAATACCCTTTAGGTTCTCATAGGCCCTGTTGCAGTGTGTAATGATGTGTCTGTTGTCGATGACAAAGGTTGGTATCAAGGTTCCCTCAACGATTTCAGAGAGCCTCATTTCACTTTCCCGCAACGCCTCCTCCACTCTCTTACGCTCGGCGGCCTGCTTTTCCAAATCCTTAACCCTTCGCTCCAATTCTTCATACGGTACCTTTCTAACCATCAAAAAACCTCCGTTCGTGCAAAAAATAAAAGAGTTCCCAAACGCTAGGATTGCTCATTCTCAACGGATATTTCATGGGGGCACCGTTCCGCCCCTCGTTGACGCATGTTGCATGATGACGTAGAGCATCCAGCCTGCCACGCCGTAGAGAAAAAAGCTGGCCGTCATCAGTATACGAAAACCAAGCCAGATACTCAACAAGCTCCCCAAAACAGGGGCTATCACAGAGGCAACTCCATTTACCCCCCACACCCAGGGTATATAACTGCGCTGCCTGTCTGCGACCACTTGTAGACCTATAGGAAAGGGCATCCCCATAAAAAAGCCTAGAGGAGCCAAAAAAAATACGAGCAGGAGGCACTTCAAAAAAAGAGAATACGGGAGGAAAACCTTGAGCAACCCATCTAAGCATAGAACGGACACGGAGGAAAAAAGGAGTATCCCTGCAAAAGGGATCCATCTCCTTCCTTCCCCCACCCTATTACTCAAGAGGCTGCCTATTCCAGAGAAAAACAGCAGGCTAAATAACACCAAGGCTACAGCAAAGATTGGATGAGTTAGTACCACAATGAATCTCTGAATACAAGCCATCTCCACAAACATAAAAGCCAGTCCAAGTAAGCTAAAATACAGAAAGACTTTTCCTTTTCCCAGATGAAATGGTCTGCCCTTGCCTCTTACGAAAACAAGCGGCAAAACTATGAATAGGGGTGCCATAATGAGAGCTTGCAACAAGGTGCCCCACAAGATTACGGAGCCCCACTCAAGGAAAGGGATCCATTCCCTCCCCAGTGTTTTTAAAAGATAAACCAGGGCTGATAATCTTAAGAAATGGAAAAAGTAGGGCTTATCATCGGTGGGTGGTCTTATGTTGAACAGGTAGTTTTCATAGAATTCATGACGGGTATTCCTTCGCAACAAACTCTCAACACTCTCATAGTAAATCGGGCTTTCGAGTATGCTACAGTGATTAACATCTCCCCGCTCAATCCCTGGCAAATAAACCAGATCAAAGGCCCTCTCTTTACAAAAATTCCTTATCCTCACACCCTCCTCAAAACTAAACTCCCCTTTCTTTATAAGCACCGTGCCCGTCGCCCAGCTCCGAATGGCGACCATTGACTGAGAGATATCTCCTTCACCATTCTTGCCCAAGGTCTCGGCGGCTAAGGTCATGAGCTTCAGAAAGGTGCGGGGAGGGCTGCTCAACCAGGCAGAAGCACTCAGTATGCCTTGCGGTTTCAGGTGCGCGAAATACTCCTGGAATGCCTCTACCGTGTACGTGTAGTTCTCTCCCGTAGCATAAATGCCTCCTCCCATCCCTCCCCAACTGCCAATTACGTCTAATTGGATTAGATCGTATGTCCTGACGTCTCTGGCTATAAACTCCCGGGGAGATGCTATATCCACCTGAATATGAGGGTGATAGTCATAGATATGATGGGAAAAGGATCGGAGGGGACCCCTTAGAAGATTCACAATAGTGGGTTGAGGCTCAACAGCCTGTATATGATCAGCGGAGTGAAACAACGCAGCAAGGATCTGACTTCCACCTCCCGGGTCCAAGACCAGCACCTCCTGCGGTGAAATCACGTGATAGGCAAGGGAAAAGGTACTGTGATCGAGATATGCTATGGCATCCTTGTCACCTTTGAAATAAGTGACTGCACCATAGGAATTTCCATCAATAAAGAGCTCCTTCTGTGGAGGTGGGCCCTGGGCATAGGTGAGGCTCAGTCCGGGTGCGTACCGCAATGAAGGTGCATCTACCACCTGCACCAATCCCAGAGGTGAATATTCTTCATATTCGAGTTGGGCATCTGGAAGCTGTAAGCCCTTACTAATCCCTTTGTAGGGAGAAATCTCTAAAGTGACACCCCCTTTCATTAGATAAGTAAGAACCAAGACCAAACCGACTAGGTTCAAAACAAGGTATCGTTTCGTTCTCATCTTCTTCGGGACAGAAAAAAAGAAGCCTAACAGGGCAAAAAAACTGGGAACAATGAGCAACAGAGCCGGAGGTACCACATAAAAGGAAATTAAGGCTATCCCTACACCTATTCCGGAACCCAGCAGGTTGAAGAAATAAACCCGGCCTATCTGTTCCCTGAAGCGCATGAAACTTAAGCCAATAAAGCACCCGGCCAAAAAAAAGGGAATGAAAAAAAGCCCATAGTATCCTGCCAGATAGAGAAACTGCCGCTTCTGCCACACTAACTCAAAGGGAGAGAATGGAATCGTTTGAGCTACAAAGAAACTCGCTACGGTGAATAGGAAAAGCAAAAAAGAGGTAAGAGAAAAAAGGAGAATACACTGTGCCTCGGATACCACCCCCTTCCCTCTGCTCTGGATAAGGGCCAGCAACGTCCCGCTCGCAGCAAAGCCCAAAAGGGCTATACTAATCACCATGTAGGCGAAATGATACCACTGGACGATACTGAAAAGTCGCATCAAGAGTAGTTCAAAGGCGAGGAAACTCGAAGAGATACAGAGAAGGGCAAAAAAAGGAAACAATGTTATTCAGCTCACTTCATTTATGGAATCATTTCCATTCCCGGCGGAACGGCACAAATCTGACCGGCAAAATACTTCTTGTCTGTATATCACCGTGCTCTGATCTTTCTACTAACATAAGATGTTGCACCAGGAATGGACGACCCACCGGTATTGCCATCTTCCCCCCCTTCTTCAGTTGCTTAATAAGGGGAGGAGGAATGTGATCAGATGCTGCTGTCACAACAATGCAGTCAAAAGGGCCGTATTCTTCCCATCCGTAGTACCCGTCGCCCACCTTCACGGTAATGTTCTCATATGCTAGCTCTTTCAGTCGCTTTTCAGCAGCCCTACCTAAGGGCGGAATAATCTCTATAGTATACACCTCTTTCACTATCTCGCTGAGCACTGCTGCCTGATACCCGGAGCCGGTCCCCACCTCTAAAGCAACATCATCTTTTCCTGGTTTGAGCAACTCGGTCATCAAAGCTACAATGTAAGGCTGAGAGATAGTCTGCCCATATCCAATAGACAAGGGGAAATCTCCATAGGCTGAACCTCTGCGTTTTTCTGACACAAACAGATGGCGGGGGACATTCCTCATGGCTCGCAAAACGTTCTCATCTCTAATGCCCCTGGCAGCAATCTGTTTCTCCACCATCTCGTATCTGAGCTTCTCATAACCGGCGCTGTCCTCTTCAAGAGAAAAGCAATAGCACACGTCACCAGACACAAGAGATAGAGCAATGAAAAAAGACAAAACCACAAGGAGCTGATAACAAGCCCTTTTCAACAGCAGATCAAAATAGGTTATGTGCATGATATGTTTTTCTGAACTATTCACACCCACTCCGGATATGAGCAATCTCTCAACTAAACATCATATACAATAGTCACACATTTCGCAACTGTATCCATCTAGATCGAGACTGCCCCCTCTATGCAACACCCCTCGCTCCAGGCTTAAAATAACGAGGGGCAATGGCTGAACTTTAAACGTTACTCATTTTTTTGCGTACTAGTTCAGTCTTGTTTTTAGTAAACTTCTTTAGTAAATTAAAGAGTTGAAAACCTATTCGATCAGGCATATTGGCTTCAATTCTAGAGTACGAACGAAACGATCCTGTAAGATATAATGCTTTTTTGGTTTTTCCAAGCCTCGAACTCTCGCATTGGAAGGTAAGCTGTGACCCGGGGAACCTTTAAGAAAATGGGGAAATCAAGAAAGAGAATGTATGGGCCTCGGAGAAGATTCCAAAATGAGAAGGGCCATCATCATGTCTGGTTTTAGCCAAAAGGAGCTCTATCAACTCATGGCACTTTACAGCCTTGCTGAACTGCCACCGCAACTCTGGGCACGCCTTACTCCTGTTTCAGAGAAATGCTCAGTTCCCCAGTTGCTGGATGAACTGGCAGCCGAATCCGAGGCCATTAAGTAAGAAACAAAAACAAGGTATGAACAAATTTGTTCACAAATGAGTGAATTTGGTAATAGACCCGAAAGGGGAAGGGTCACGTCATAGTGAAACCTAACCTATTGATTTTTAAGCTTCTTGCAGGGTATGGGTATCTTTTTTTTGGATTATGCCCCACATAGTTTAGATGAGTGGGCCCGCCCGCCTCGCCTTGCTTGCATGGCGGGCAGGGGATGTCCACAGATTAAAAACATTATTTTATAAGTTTATGCATGCCTGAATAAAATCTGTGAAAATCTGATTAAATCTGCGTCCAGACATAAAAAAACCGGATTTCTCC
>CP070673.1:2169087-2171748 GCA_020351915.1 Deltaproteobacteria bacterium | reverse complement strand
GCCCTTGATGTCTCGGTCCAGGCGGCTGTGATTAATCTTCTCCTGGAGATTCAAAAGATATATGGTTCATCGATGATTTTCATTGCCCATGACCTGAGCGTGGTCCGCTTTTTCTCTGACGATATAGCAGTCATGTACCTCGGTCAAATTGTAGAAATCGGTCCGGCAGAGACAATCTACTCTCCACCATATCATCCCTACACCGAAGCGTTGCTCTCAGCAGTGCCCATCCCCGATCCAGATGCGGAACAGAAACAGATCCGCCTCAGTGGCGACGTGCCTAGTGCCCTCAATCCTCCCGCTGGCTGTCGGTTTCACACCCGCTGCCCCAGACGTGGAGAGTTGCTTCCTCGCGATAGCAAGGTCTGCGAAACGGCGGTGCCTCTTTGGCGCACTACGGAATACGGACATCGGATACTGTGCCACATACCCTTGGAAGAGCTGAAAAAGGTGGAACCGGTTGTCCACAGGGCACCTTAAAACCCAGAGTGAGTTGGGAGTCAAATGTTTACAGGCTGTTGCCCAAACGGAAATCCCTTTGAGCGGTCATTAAAACGTTTTTTGCCAAAAAACCCTTGGCGAAGTGGAAGATAAGCGATGTCAACTGGTTGAGCCCTAAAGGCGAGTTTTGACATCGCCTGGAGGGAGCCTTAGATTTGTCAAAAAACGTTTTAGACTAAGAGAAAAGGGATTTCGGCAACAGCCTGTTTACCTTTGACACAATTACGGCCTCTCTGAGCAATAAGCGTGTTCGCTAACCACTCACTGAGGTGTAATCTTCGAACACTTAAGTCGGGGGACAATAGTGGAATCATTAGTCTTATTCATTCTTGCTATACTATTTATTTTAACATCTATTAAGATCGTAAAAGACGATGAGAGGCTCGTTGTTTTTCGGCTTGGTCGTTTTTTTAAGATCTTGGGACCAGGTGTGGTGCTGATAATTCCAATCGTTGACAAGGGCCTAAGAGTAAACTTGAGTGAAAAGATTCCCGGATGGCAAGCATTATCCAAAGAGGAATTGACCGAAAAGATTAAGGCATTGGTGCTGGAAGAGAGCAGGGACAGCCCTGGATGAGTGACTCAAATCAGGGTCGCCCATTAAAGGGCGAGTCAAGAGAAATATTGAAACAGGGGTCAGGGTATTCTCACAACCGGTAGAATCAGATTTTGTTGTTCCAGTCTTTTGGAACATCGATGAAATGTTTCCAATAAATGCAACCACGGACATGAGAGAGAAAAAAAGGTTTTGATCAATGCTCTTATAAGTACTGCCATGTCCAAGACTGTAAACAATACTGCTAAGCAGGGCATATTATTGTTTGCATTGCACATAACCGAGAAGGGTGTAGGATGGTCACAACAGAAAAGACCTCATGCCCCTCCCGATATTGCAGACTATCTGATACTCTCAGTAGTGTATCGCCACTGCCATAGGAGATAATTGATTTATCATAGAATCAGGAGATAAAAATGCAAAAAATCTTAGTCACCGGTGCTGCCGGACAGATCGGTTCGGAATTAACCATGGTGTTACGAAAAACCTATGGTAGTGACAATGTTATAGCCACAGGTCATAAAACCAAACCAGATAAAACGGTGTTTGAATCGGGGCCATGTCACTTCATTGACTGCACAGAGATCAATACGATTGCTGAAATGGTAGAGAAATATAAAGTGGATACTATCTATCATCTTGCCTCGGTGCTCTCAGCAGTGGCGGAAAAAGATCCTCAGCTTGCCTGGAATGTAAATATGTTTGGTCTTTATAATGTGTTAGAAGTAGCGCGTGAAAACAAGTGCTGTGTTTTTTTTCCAAGTTCTATTGGTGCCTTTGGCCCTACAACTCCTCTAGATAACACACCACAGGACACAATTCAGCGTCCCAATACAATGTATGGCATAACCAAAGTCGCCGGTGAGCTGCTTTGCGATTATTATTGTAAGAGATTTGGTGTGGACACGCGGGGAGTTCGTTATCCTGGACTCATTTCTCATAAGACGCTACCGGGTGGCGGTACCACCGATTATGCTGTAGAGATCTTCTACGAAGCCATCAAGCGAAAAAAATACACCTGTTACCTCAAGGCAGGGACTTATTTGGATATGATGTACATGCCGGATGCGCTCCGAGCTGCAATTGAACTGATGGAAGCAAACCCGGACAAGCTTAAACATAGAAATGCCTTTAATGTGACAGCTATGAGCTTCGCACCCGAGCATATTGCCGCCGCAGTCAAAAGAATACTTCCCGAATTCACCATGGATTTCAATGTTGACCCTATCCGGCAGGCAATTGCTGAGTCCTGGCCAAACAATATGGATGACAACGCTGCTCGCCAAGAGTGGGGGTGGAAACCCGAATATGACCTCGAATCTGTGACCCAAGATATGATAGAGAAAATATCTCAAAAACTTAAAATAAGAATAGATTAGCCCAAAAAATTTGTTTACGATACACAGGCAGAAGAATACGGAGAATCTCTGTTTTTCTCTGATATCGTTTAACTGGTTATGAAAGAATCCAAGTGATTGGAAACGTTCAAAAGTTGAGGTCCAGTTGTTTTTTTCACCCACATGATGAAAATCAATTTATCTAACTGGTAATGCCGATTTCCTCAAGGCGATATCTATTAGCCTCACGGGAGGTGGCCAAATATT
>CP070673.1:2163902-2168987 GCA_020351915.1 Deltaproteobacteria bacterium | reverse complement strand
GCTGGTTCAAATCCCGTCGTCCCGACCACCTTTCCGGGTACTACCAAAAAAAACGTGACAGCAAAACGTGACAGTTTGGGATTCCATTTCAATTCTCGCGCTCTGCCTTCGCCAATATTCTTGCTAGTTGGGCCTTCGGTATCTTTATCATATATTTGGTCTTTCTATATTGAATTTTGGGTCTAGATATGCTTCCTGCCGAGGCCTTTCCTCTTGCAGCAAATCTTCCCGCGTCAGTGCCCTTGTTTGGTAAGGGGGGATGACCAGAAGAGAGAAACCCGGCGCTCCGGGCCCTAGATACAAGCATTGGGCCATGACACAAGGAATCTGCAAGAGTTCCTCCAAAAGGCGGTTACAATCTGGTGACAGGGGCGCCAAAAGCCACCATAGGAAAAGTCTATAGAGGGGGCAGGGGATGACCAGTCCTTTACCCTTGAAATCATTTTTCGTTGACAAGCGTGTTCGAGCATTCAAAAGCCAAAGAATATACTGGCGCGAGTTAAACAGTCTAGTTCGTCTGTGGATCCTGATCGGGGTTGTGTGTACGAAAAGCGTATAACAACATCTTGGCAACATCGATGATGCCAGATCGTGGCAAGATAGATGACGGACGGGGTGCATCAAATCCAGCCTCGAAATCAGTACATATCACAAGGGGTGCCCGAAAGGGATCGAAATATATCTCAACTTAACATCATCCAATTCCACCCCATCCATCACATCATTTCTAATACGTGTTCCATAAATTAGCTTGACAGTTAATGCGACCATGTGGCATAGATGAATCAATACTTTTTCATTTTACACTGCAATAGCTCCACTTTTTTGGACTAATCTTCTCTCTTGAAGTGAATCCTCCCGCTGAAATAGATTCTGGTTTTCCTTAAAATTTAGCCTAATAATAGGGTAAAGATTCGATGAAGAAACCTCTCAAAATGTGCCCGTCTTGCTCCTGACAGGATAATCCATGCTCCGTCAGGGACCCGAAGTATCATTCTTTTAAGCATACGGACTTAAGCACATGATTTCAATTCCTGGTCAGTTGGATGAAAAACGGCGATTTAAGACTCAAGGCCCGGGCGGTCTACGATTTTATTCAAGATAACCTTTACTTGAATCGGCCGGACATAAGGGTCGGTGAAGAGCCCTTTAATTCGGCACTGTTGTTCAGTCTCCTCACCGCGCTCAATCGCGGAAAAGAGCTGATTATCGGAGAGCCAGGGCTTGGAAAAACCACCTCTGCCGAATACATCGGCTCCATGACCTATCGGCTGCCCTTAGGTCTGATATGGGCCAGTGAGGTCCCCGGCCACCCTGAACAAACTGAAGAGAAGATCATTGGAAGACCCGATCTAGGTCGCCTGAATCAGGGTGAGGAGGTAGTAGTCTGGTCATATCTCGCCCAGCTTCCCGTCAAGATCGTCGATGAGATTAATCGACTTCCTGAGACCAAGCAGAGCATGATCCTGAACGGTGTTGACCGCGGCAACTGGGAGTATCTGAATGACGTGATCATCAATAGGGAGTACTGCCTGTTTGCCACGGCCAACTATCAGGACCGGGGGACTAACACCCTGATCGCCCCTTTGATCGATCGGTTCGATGTAATGGTGGAATCGAGGCATCCGGGCCCCGACATGGCGCTTATGATCGGCATGAAGGACAAATACGAGAATATCCTGAGGAGCCCTGAATATGAAGGTGAGTTTAAGAAAATCCTCCTCGAGCGGGGCGACCACTACAAGAGGATGGGCAAGGTCGAGGGGTTGTGTGATCGTTTCGGGGATCATATGGATCGGGAATACGGGGTTAAGATGCTGAGCGGCGGAGAAAGAAAGGAGATACGGGAGTGCATGCAGGAACTCCCTCTGGATCTGGATGCCAACGCCTTTTTAAGGACAGTGATCGCGGAGTTATCCTTTTGTTATAAATACGGCCAGAAGCGCTCTGATGAACACTGCGAGGAAGGGTGTCATTATACGGGCTTTCTGTGTCACCACATCAAGAATTGCATTTCAAACCGCTTTCCCACATCCGTGAGGACCTATTCGCAATCCTTGGCATGGTTGCAGGGAGATCAAGCCGTACGAATTGACCACATCAAGGCTGTTCTTCCGTACACCCTTGCTCATAGAGTACAGTGGAAGGATGATTATGTTGCTCAGAAACAGGTGAGTTCCAGGCGGGACCCCCTCCAGATTTATATGGCTAAGGAGGCAGCTAACGAGTTGCATAAGCGCTACAGTGAGCAGAGCCACCACATCAAAAATGCCCTGGCAGCGGCCTATCATGTCTTTTCTGGAAAAGAGGTCGAACCTATTGAGGGAGACCACCCCATTTATGCAGAGATCAAACGGGATATCGAAGAGGCCAGCTAAATGATTAACCCTTTTGAGGATTTCAAGCAGTATCCGTACAAGAAGAAGGAGATCCCCCTCGACCGTATCGTTGAAGCCAAGGAGAGGGTCATGGATCAGCTGCTGGAGGGATATTTGAAGCTGGTGGAGGAAGAGGTCAAGGACCTAGTGTGGCTGGTAGAGCATAGTCGACTGGTCAGGGCATATGCTGCAGCACTGAGGACTGTCCAGAAAGCAGACTATGACGTCGATGATATCGAGGATGTTTGTCTGGAGCTCGACAGAGAGGGGAGAATTCCTTACATGATCTCAGGACCCGCGGGCATCTATGTGTCTGCCCTTTGCAACAATGCCAAGGAGGAGAGGATCCGCCTGAGACTCTACGAGCTGAAACGAACCTTTCATTTTCTCGGTTATCGACTGCCAGAGGGTAAGACACTTATTCTCGAGGGAAACGCCGGGGATTTTATCGGTGCTGCTTTGTCCGGAGGAAGATTGACCGTAGAGGGTTCTTCTGGAAATTGGGCGGGCGCGGGGATGATGGATGGAGAACTCTTTATCACGGAAAACACCGGTCGAAATGTGGGGGAATGGATGAGTGGCGGAGAGATCCATGTAGATGGGTATATAGGGGGCATCGGGAAAGGTATCCGGGGCGGTCGCATTTATCACCACGGGGAGCTCATCCATCCGTATGACCGGAGCGCTCGGTAAAAGCAGGAGTGCAAGCGAGATAGAATAAGGGAGAAGAGGTGAAAAGAAACGAAAAAGAATGCGTTCCTCTGCTGAAACAGGTATGGGCAAAGGTGCGCTCAAAACACCTCTTTCCAGAACTGCCGGAACCAGTTATCTCCGAATCAATGGATCGGGTAGCACTCGAGACTAAGAGCAAGCATATTACCCTGAGTCAATCGTTTATCGATGAAGCAGCCAAGCAACTTCCGCAAGAAAAGGTGTTAGAGGCCCTTCTCGATCACGGCGTGGCTCATTACACGTACTGCCCCTGGGATTTCCATACCCATCTTACCCTGTATCAGGAGGCCAAGAAGGTACTGAAAGACAAGGAAATGGCCCAGAAATCAACGGACTATTTCATGGATGTGGTGGCAGATACCCATTGTTATAGGGACAAGGATACCCCCATTTCAGATCTTTACCGTCATATGGAGAGAAGTGCGCTGGATGAGGCGATGCACGCACTGTATCAGAAGATATGGGCTGAGGATCTCAATGTTCAAGGATATGAGGAGATTTCAAGAAAACTCTCTCGAATCCCCTATCTCAAAAGAAAACCATGGCCTGAAAGCATACGTCGCTTTTCGAAAGTCATACGAGGCCTGCTGGAATCGCAAAGGAGTTCAGGGATTCTCAACCAGCCAAACCCGATGGGTGACAATGACCTTGGCAGATACACTAGTGAGGAATTGGATCAGGGCCTCAAGGAGTTTGCCTTATCTTCAGGAGATCCCGGCGAGTTCAAGGCGGTGGTAAAAGACTTTGAAGAAGAACTCAAGGAGGCAGGTTTTAGTAGTCACGGTACTATGGGTCTGGGGCCTGGATCATCGCTGGACGCAGACACTCTCTTTTATATAAAGCTTTCGGAAAACTTTTCGCTCCCGATTAAGAGAAAGCCCATTGAGAAGAGTGGCTCGCTTTACCCCTTAGGGCATTCACCATGGGAGTTGGGCAAACCCATTCGAGATATCGATCCCTGGACGAGTTTCGGAAAGGTGATGCCCGGAATCACACAGGTATGGGAACGAACAGAGGGAGAAACTTTCGGTGAAGAAGAAGGGACTCCCAACTGTATCGTTATTATCGACTCATCGGGCAGTATGACAAATCCCCGAGAACATCTCTCCTATGCGGTACTGGGAGCTGCCTGTGCCGCGGATTCCTATCTCAGAAACGATGCCGCCGTCGCCGTATACAACTTTAGCGATGCAAAACACGGTGGGCGGCAGCTCCTCGAGTATACCCGAGAGAGAAAAAGGATCTACCAGTCTATTTGTCACTATTTTGGGGGCGGCACAAGGCTCGATATCGAAGAGCTCGATTCACTTCAAGACGCCACCCAGCCGGACATTTTTATGATCACCGACATGCAGATCACGAACCTTGAGACGCTTATCGGCTACCTGAACAAGTTGGAGAATCGCGTCACGGCTGTGCATATTGGTGACAACAAGCATGTTGCCCAGTTCAGGAGATCCATGGATCTTCGGAAGAATGTCAGCATCTATTCTGTTCACAAGAAGCAGGATATCCCGAAGATTGTGCTCGGCAGGATAAGGGAATACTTCGGATCTGTGTCCTGATGAGATAAGCAATAGCAGAGGTTTGAGCAGACATAGCCATCTTGTTATGGAAAAAATGACCAATAAAAAATTCTGGATTGACCCTGCCGACTGTCCGCCGTTGGATCCAGAAATACTTGATGTTGTACACAGGGATATGTTTGGTTTGTGATAATATCATCTTTGATAGTTCTTATAACTTAACGTAGTAGTATAGTGTTGCAAACCCGAATGATCGAAAAATGGCACACGCCTTTTCCATCAGCCGCCCTGGTAATCTTGGGTGCTATCTCACCTTTTGTTATCTGCTATTAAAACGTAATACAAAGCGTACTTGAAATGCTGGGATATGATTTTCATATCTTAAGCATCACCCATCACTAGCAGAACATCCTAATTTGGTTTTTCTTATGACGAAATCTGTTTATTTC
>CP070673.1:2159067-2163802 GCA_020351915.1 Deltaproteobacteria bacterium | reverse complement strand
GTAACCTCAAAGAAGTGGGCAAGCAAATATGACGGTTATTTTAGGAAATATACCAAAAGATATTTTGGGGCCGGATTTGACTGGAAATGGTTCAAAGCCCAGGCCATAGCCGAATCAAATTTGAAGGAAGATGCCAAAAGTTGGGTTAACGCCAAAGGAATTATGCAACTTATGCCGAAAACCTTCCATGAAATCAAAAAAAAGAACCCCTCCTTTGCTGATATCAATGAACCACGCTGGAACATAGCTGCAGGCATTTACTACGATAGCCAACTGTATCGAAAATGGAAGGCCGAAAGGCCTTTTGAGGATAAGATGAGTTTTACCTTTGCCAGCTATAATGCCGGTTTTAGAAATATTGTAAAGGCCCAGAATGTATGCAAAAAGAGCGGCCTCAATGAGAATCTCTGGCACAACATAAAATCAGTGGCACCAAAGGTTGGTGGCTGGCGCCATCGGGAAACACTAGGATATGTTGATAAGATCAGCGCTATGATGGAATAGAAAAATACAGGGTTTCACTGGTTCAATTTGTTCAATCGATTGGTCTGTAAAACCAATAGAGCTAATCAAAACCTAACAGAATTATTAGAATTTGATAAACTTTACTCAAACTCCAGCCGGGGCACTTCGGCCGTGAGGATGGCCTGATACCGAGGGGGAGACCACAAGGCAGTGATTTCCTTGGCCAGTACGTCAATTAAGGCTTGAATATCAGTGGCAGCACTCCTATGCAGAGCCTCGCTGATGATAAGCATGTGAGTCGTTTTAGGGCCAACCGTTGAGCGCCGACTCTGGCGAAAAGTCCAGCGACGGGCGTGAGCATGGTTGGCAGCATCGGCAAAAATAACCTCACCTGGTTGTGGCGTTTCTGTCTCACCGCTGAAGGCCAGGTATTCTTCGGTACCTTTGGCATAGCGAACCTCCAAATACCCCTCCACCTTGACAAGATCAAACACAGCCACCGGCAGAGCAAAGGCCAGGGAAACCGCATTACAAAAATCAACCAGAGGATGCAAGCGCGGCAACTCATCCTCCCGCCTAAAGCGGCGTAGTAGGGCTTCGGCAGCGGAGCGATATTTGGTGGGTTTTAGCCCCATCTGCGCATAGACCTGCCGCCATGCGGAGATCTCAGGCATTTGAGACTCCGGCCCCCGGCTCAAACGTTCACGAGCACGCTGATACCAGGCATCAAGTTGCGTTTCTATGTCAACCTGCGGGTGAATGCCATCAACAACCAACAATCCCGGCACTAATTGGGGAAATTGATGCCATATCTCTAGGGCGTGAGAAAAATACATTTACCTTTGTTCAGAAAAGTTTTTCGCTGAAACATACTACACTCTTGAAAAAAAATCCAATTCATCCACATGCTCAGGTTCCATCCTCGCAAGCCAACTCCCGAACCATATTCATCCTTCACATACAGGATCTGCTCTATATTCAAATCGTAGACGCCCTGCCCGCAAGCCAATCGATATCGATTTGAAACAATCCGCATGACCCGATACAGGTAATTATGCACACCTTCTGTGACCAACATACCATTCTGCAAACACTCTTGAAGGGTACCAGTTCATTAGATGGGTGGAATCCACATAAAAACAAGCTCGTTGATCAGCAGTTCACCAAAAATGTGTTCAACAATATTCAATCGTAGCAAGGTGAATTATATTGACACGGTTCAAAAGGTTCTGATAGAAGTTACCCCATTATGAAATCGAAGATTGCAGCTGCTGTTAGCCAAATCCCCCTTTCCGGTATTCGAGAAATGTGGCAACGCGCTGCCGAGTATGAGAGTTACATTTCCCTAGGCATCGGCGAACCGGACTTTAACACTCCCGAACAGATATCCAATCAGGCCCTTCAAGATGCACTCCAAGGCGCAACCCACTACACTCAATCCCAGGGCGATCCGGAATTACTCAAGGCAATTCAGATGTACCTGCATGAGCGTCTTGGTGAGGTTTTTTCCACCGGTCAGATTGTTGTGACTACCGGAGGGGTCGGGGGCCTGACATCATTTTTCCGCGCGGTGCTCAACCCTGGCGAAGAAGTCCTTATACCGGAACCATATTTTCCACCGTATCGACACCATATTGAATGGGTGGGAGGAAAAGCCGTCCCTGTTCAGACCCACTTTGAAAACGGTTTTGTGCCAACACCGGAGGCTCTCGAAGCGGCAATCACCCCACGGAGCAAAGCCTTGCTCTTGAATTCGCCAAACAACCCAACAGGCGCTATCATTCCCGGCGAGATCTTGGATAACCTTGCCCGTGTCGTACTGGAACGGGATCTATTAGTGTTGAGCGACGAGGTTTACGAAAGACTTCTTTTTGACGGGCGGACTCATGAGTCTATCCGGACCCGTCCAGGCATGAAGGAGCGCACGGTTGTAGTTCATTCCTTTTCCAAATCCTTTGCCATGACTGGTTGGCGCATAGGATACGCCTTTGGACCTGAATGGCTGATTACTCCCATGATCAAAGTGGTAAGCTCCACTACATCTTGTGCCCCATCAGTTTCCCAACGTGCTGGCCTAGCAGCCCTGCAGCTCGATGCAGAAGTCATCGATGGCATGGTCGAAGAATTTCGCGTGCGTCGCGACCAGACCTATGAAGCACTGAAAGAGCTTCCCGATGTGAGGGTCCACAAGCCTGGAGGAACTTTCTATATCTTCCCGGATATCAGTCAAATTACGCAGGACAGCCGTCAGTTTGCTCTGGATTTGTTGAAGGAGGAACAGGTCGTGGTGATTCCTGGAGAGGCCTTTGGGCCTGCTGGAAAAGGCTGTTTGCGCATAACATTTACGGTTAATCAAGAGATTCTGAAGGAAGCCCTAGAACGTATCCAGCGGTTCATAAAGAAGATTTCTTGACCCCCCGCAACACACATTAGCCTTGCGTAGAAACCAACTCCACAGTAGAATTTTGTACAATCCCTCGCAAGTAGGTTCACACCTCATTGGGTTAGCATTGCAAGATAACAGTCTTGCTGAGCTTTTTTTAAGAATTACTCTAATCAACAACCTTATCTAAAAGAGAGAGAGGATTATAGATGGACGACGATATCAGGTGGGTAAAAACACATTGTGCAAGAATGGACCATGGCGGATGCGCCCTGCTCGTAGGTCTTAAAGATAATAAGATTGTTGCAGTCAGAGGAGATCCGGATGGCTTTTTGAACAAGGGTTATATATGTGCCAAGGGAATTGCATCACCTGATCGTCTCACCCATCCTGATCGCCTCAAACATCCTTTGAAAAGAGCGGGAAAACGAGGCCAAGGAAAGTGGGAGAGGATTTCCTGGAAACAGGCTCTAAACGAGATTGCTGAAAATTTCAAAAAAATAAAGGAAAAATACGGCGCAAAGGGAGTTGCCTTTGGTGCTGGGATGCCTAAAGGGTTGGAACACTTTGTTTTGATCCGTCTGGCAAATATTTTTGGATCTCCCAACGTTGTTGGATCCCAGGACGTTTGCCATGCCCCGCGGGAGATAACCGGTATCCATACCTGCGGCTTTTATCCGGTGGCGGACTTGCATCATCCAAGCCGGCTCATTTTTTTATGGGCAAGCAATATCACCTCTACCAACGAGGAGGGGGAGATATGCAGCATGCTCCTGAAACAGATAAAAAACGGAACCGATCTGATAGTTGTTGACCCAAGAAAGATAGATTTAGTCAAAAAATCCAAGAGATGGCTGCAGTTAAGACCCGGGACTGATCACGCTCTTGCGCTGGGCCTTCTGCATGTCATCATCCAGGAATCCTTATACGATAGGGATTTTGTTGAAAACTGGACCTATGGTTTTGATGATCTTGCAGATCACGTCAAGAAATATACCCCGGAAGAAGTCTCGGAGATAACCTGGGTACCTCCTGATCTGATTCGAGAAACAGCGAGACTATATGCGCAGTCAAAGCCAGCTGTCATTCATTGGGGAAATCCCATTGAACACAACATCCATACCTTTGACATAACACGGGCACTGATCTGCTTGATGGCCATTTGTGGTAATCTGGATGTCCCTGGTGGCAATGTGCACGCCAGAGACCCGGAGATCATGGGTTTAGGGCCATTTGTCCGGGCCGATCTCATTCCGAACAAGCGAAAGGAAATGATCAGCGCCTATCATGGGATTATACCCCGGTTGATGACCGTTGCACCAGCCTTCTTTAGAAAGGCGATTCTTGAGGGGACGCCATATCCGGTAAAGGGATTCTACTCTATGTGCGCAAATCCACTGTTATCTTATGCAGACAGCCTCCAAACATATGATGCATTCATGAACCTGGATTTCATAGCAGTCGCTGATGTGTTTATGACCCCGACGGCCGCTATCGCCGATATTGTCCTCCCCGCTGCAAGCCAATTTGAGATTGACGATATTGGCCACTACGGTCTCGGTCACGGCTTTATCCTGGTCCGGCCCAAAGTGATTGACCCCCCGGAAGAATGCTGGCCCGACATAAAAATATTAAACGAACTGGGTAAGCTCATCTCTCCTGAAGAATATTGGCATGATGACTACCACCAGTTTTTAGAAGATGTTGTTGGCCCAAGTGGCCTCACCTACAGCCAGTTCGTGGACAAGGGTTATTTAAAAGGACCTGAAAAATTCAGGCTTTATAAAGAAAGGGGGTTTCGCACTCCCACCGGGAAGGTGGAACTCAAACTGAGTCAGGCCGAAAAATTCAGCCTCTCTCCATTGCCTCAATTTCAGGGGCTTCCAG
>CP070673.1:2149369-2158967 GCA_020351915.1 Deltaproteobacteria bacterium | reverse complement strand
CCCCATCAATTCCCATTTGTACTCACCCCAAGATATTGTCCAGTAAAGCCCAGCTCCTGTTAGCCATCACAGTATCTTAATTGGTCGCCACATATGCCTCAATTTCCACCATAGCATCTGGATTGGCAAGTCGGGTTACACCAATAAGGGTCATAGCTGTAGCTGTTTGGTCTCCGGGTGTTTTGCCAAAAAGCTCTGGATAATGCTCACACATCCAGCTTCGAAATTTCAACCACTCAGCAACATCGGTAGTAAAAATTGTTACCTTCATAACATCATTTAGTGTCGCTCCAGCTAATTCCACCTGGATCTCGAGATTCTCCAAGGTCTTTGCTAACTGCTCGAACATGTTATCCTTTCCCACAAGAAATCCGTCTTTATCCACGGGAAGCGCACCGGAGATAAAGCTGATGGTCTTAGGCTGAGTTATCTTGGTGGCGTAGGAATAGATGGCAGCCTTTCCCCTAAATTCTGGGTGATCTTTCTCAACCTTATCATATCTTAGATCCCATAACTTATCACCGCCCTTAATTATCTCTTTCGCCATTTTTACCTCCTTTTTTTGGTCTTATTCTCCCGAGGCTCCCTCTGCACGATAATGTAATGGGGTTCTTTTCTATGGATTTTTGTATTTTCTTTGCTATGTTCAAGATACTATGGGTTGCAACTGAATCCGGGAAGCAAAGGATAAATGGCACTTCCTGATTACAACTCGAAAATATGTTAGCAACGTTCAAAAGTTGAGGATAAAAAGATTTTGCTCAAATCACGATCTCTTTCTATGTTCATAGGTAGCACTAAGAACCAGAAAGAAAGAGACCGTGGTGGAACAGAAAATTCATATAACACTTCGGTTTACTCTGGCAACAGGAAAAGTTGGTCTTAATGAAATCGTCTATTTTTTAGAAAGTGCCGATGGATTAGACTAGGGGTCATTGAGAGGATTCACCACCCAGATCGTTACGGAAGGCACCCACTACATTGAAGGCCGTGAGTTTCAAGGCTAGGTTAGCTGTGATGGCATTGAGGTTAGTGTTTACCAGGAGATTGAAACCAAGAAAGTCACATTCCGAGAAGAGATTCTGTATCCTCTATCTTTTTCGGTGTATCTTGACAAGGGCTCTGGAGGTCATATTTACTGAAAACGCCAGAATGCCCCCGTCCTTTGGACGGGAGATGAATGGCGTTTTTCTTTGGGGCCCATGAGGGCCCCAAACCCCAAAACAAGGAACACATCATTTTTTAGGGGTTCATTGGTGATGAAGCCCACATATTTGCTCTCACCACCCTCGCTGAGCTTTAGAGAGAGGAACCGTAATGGATCAGGGTAAGTTTGGACGAATACCTTGCGATTCAGGAACTCGCAAGGAAGGTATTCTTTAAGTGATAGTCCCTTTTTCTGGGAGTGAGCAGAGGTAAATTCCCCTTGGGAGTCAATGAAAAAGGAGCCAGAACATATACGGTTCTGAGGTTGGATTGTGGGACGAAGGTTTGTGATAACTGCCAGTGACAGTGAGTCAGAACTTTGAAATGACGGAATTTAGCGGGAGTGGGCTCTAACGAAAAAAATCGAATGCTCTCTATCCGTTTATTATTTAAGTGTAGTTGAATTTCCCAATAGTTGGCCTTCGGGTGGTGCTTTAGATCTTTTTTGGGAGATGGCGCCTATCGTGACATTTAGATCTTTGCCTAGGTTAACCTCCTATCCATGAAAGGGAAAGAGGAGGGCCTTATGACTTACTAGCCCTAACAATGGATACAAGAAATATGGACGGGAACACGGGCAAAATTCACTTTTTGAGTTCGTGCTCCAGCACTGGTATGGTAAACTCTAGCCCGAGTTTTTCTAAAAGCTCTCTGGAGGGGGTTCCGTCGTCCTGCAGACCATATGAATAGTAGATAGTTTTTCTCTCTTCCAAAAACCGTTCTCGATTTAATATCTTGGCTTCCCCGTATTTATTGTAAATGGTCTCCTCAAAGAATCGCTCCGGTGGCACATCATCTTGCTCAGGTAGGTAACCCTCGCGCATGGAGTAACATCTTTCCATGGTAGCTGCCCTCAGGGCCAATCTGTTCCAGTCTTCCGGCGTCAGATTCCATCCGCATGCTGCATTCAGCATGGCTATACCCCAACCACCAGGACTTCCAAAAATCTCCGTGAAAGGGGCTCTCAAAAACGAACAGGTGGTTAGGGAGTCATACATAATCCGTAAGGGATCCCCTCTGCCACCGTGAAGCTCGCCTACAGCACTTATGGCTAAGCCCAAGGCGTCCTTCAAGCTTCCCCGAGGCTCATACGAAGTAATGGCTACCCCTTTATGCGTCATGGCGTATTTACCAGTCCCCTTTGCAATTTTGTCTGGCGCGAATCTCAACCCATCAGCAAGGATGTTACCTATGCCTTCACGATGAGCAATCTTTTTTAGCAGGGCACAGATCGCTTCCAGATTTCCCCAGGTAAGCTCAATCCCGTCCAAGTCTTCTTTGGTAACCAATCCCTTCTCATAACACTCCATCATCCAGGTCACAGTCCCGGAAACGTCTTCACTGTCCAAACCCAGATAATCCACATAAGAACACAGGTAAGTTTGAAGTTCGTAGCCGGGAATCATGGCATTGGCACTCCACCCACCGGCGTTGTCATGCCGTAATTCCCCGGCGCAGGGACCCAGCGGCGGCTCCCTCCTCAGATAGGGGACCTTACATCCCACAAAGCACCCATGGCATGAATCGTTCCATATCTTGTATTGCTGCTCTAGAAGGTGGGGATTGAATAGGTCGCACATATCATCCCACCCAAGCTGCTTGTTTTTCACCCCTTCTGTGGTACTGTAGTAGCGACCCGACATGGAGGTTGTGTGGCCCATGCGCCTATTTTCGGCCCTATACAGCCTGAGCTCATGGAAAACCTTTTTTATCAGTTCAAAAACCTGATCGTGATGGACATATTTGGCCCCCTTGCTTCCTTTCACCGCAATAGCCTTGAGTCTCTTGGAGCCCATCACCGCCCCCATCCCGGTCCTCGCGGCATGGTGGTAAAAGTCATGGCAAATGTCGGCATTTCTTACCAGGTTTTCACCACCCGGACCAATCAACATAAATCGAAAATTCTGGTCATCCAACTCCTTCTTAATGTCATTCTTGAGGATATTCTGGGCCTCTAAGCCGCTCCTTCCCCAAACATGTGATGCATCCCTTATCTCTACCTGACCGTCTCTGACATAAAGATACACAGGCTTTTCCGACCTTCCGGTAAGCAGTATCCCGGCATTATATCCGGCGCAAATGAGTTCAAAAGCAAAATGCCCGTTCATATTGGCTTGGCCCCGGAGCGTCGTCAGAGGGGATTTGGCGCTCACATTCGCAACCGAGCCCATCAGGCCCGTAATCGGGCCCACCCCCACGTAGAAGGCGTTTTCTTGGCTGAGGGGATCTGCCTTGGGAGGAACGCGGTCCCATAAGATCTTCGCTCCCAGGGCCCTTCCTCCCAGGAACTTGTGCACCTCTTCTGTAACATCCACAACCTTGGTCTTCTGGTTGCTCAAATCTACTTCAAGCATCTGAAATTTCATTTTTCCCTACTCCCTCCCCATATCTCCTCTGGCAGTTTTAGGACCCTATCCTCGGGCAGGGGATATAGTCTCTTCGCCAGGTATTTCGCCTTCTCATCCGGGTGAATTCTCTCTAGGTGCTGGGGGAACTGGGGAGCCATGAACTCCAGGGCCTGGGCAGGACAAATCTCCACGCACTGGGGCCTTCTCACACCGTCTCTCTCACATAAATCACAAACCATAGAAAAATCATGATCCGGGGGATAAAACCGGGGAATCTCAGCAGGACAGACCTCCCGACATTGCCCGCAGGCAGAACCCAAACAGCGCTCCTCATCCACCACCATGTGGCCTCGTTGCTCGTCGTAGTGAATCACGGGGGGGTCTATTGGGCAAGCCTTTTCGCACTCCCGCTCCCTTTCCGGGCACTGTGAACAGACATTCTGCACAGATTTGGGAACAGGAATCACATAGCGGTATATCCTGATCCGGGAAAGTTCTCGGTTGATGACACCATAGTGGAACATAGAGCATGCCACTTCGCATGCCCCACAGCCGATACATAGATCCCAGCGTGCCTGTATCAGGGAAACACCTCTGGGATACGGCAGGTTCTCTATACCCCAACCCTCTTTTTCTTCGTATAAAGATTGCCCTTTTTCTTCCTTTTCCACAGAAATTCCTCTCTGGTTAAAGATCTCACGGCCGGGTGACGTGGCCTAAAATAATCCCCCAAGGGGATTCACACCCTTTGCGTTGGGTTCAAGCGCTTCCAAGAATATTGGCGCAACGGAGTCATGTGGACATCGGCCCCCCTTGGAAAGTGCCTTTGGGCAAAGGCACTCGGCTCTGGGCTCCCCGGGCCCTGGTCGCATCAATATCGATCCTTAACCTGAAGCTTCACCGGCGGTTCTAAACTTTCCTTGGATGCATCAATGATCACGTCCAAAACCGCGGGTTTTTCGGATGCCAGGGCCCGTCCCAGAGCGGGAATGATTTGCTCGGGTTTTTCGACGCGCTCACCGTGGGCTCCGAAGGAACGCGCGAACTTTGTCAAATCAGGAATGTAAAGTTCGCTTCCGGCAAATCGCTCTTCAAAATGCGTTATCTGCTTTCGACGCACGTTTCCATAAACAGCGTTGTGCTGCACCACCACAACCACGGGAATCTTGTTGTCCACGGCTGTGGCAAGTTCATTGAGGGTCATCATGAAGGCCCCATCTCCGATCACCGACACCACCGGACGATCCGGATAGGCCACAGATGCCCCCATGGCCATACACCATCCGCTCCCCATGCAGCTCAAGCCCCCTGGTTCCAAGAGGGGGGTATGGGCCTTGAAGCCATAGTAAAACCACCCGTTGGTGGATCCCGATTCAGAGGAGATGATCGCATCCTTTCCGAGGACTTTGTTGAGATCTCGCATCAGGCGAAGCCGATGGATTGGGACCGCGTCTGATTCCGCTCCTTCAGACAATAACCGCTCTTCGAACTTCTCCTTGCGAAGCAGAATATCCCGCAAACGACTCTCCTTTTCTCGTTTCGACGCCTCCGGTTTGAGCTGTTCGATCATCTCCCGAAGGACCGCTTTGAGGTCTCCTGCAACCCCCAGCTCTATGGGAAAATTCTTGCCAAATTCTGTGGGATCAATATCCACCTGAATGATTTTCGCCCCTCTAGGAATGACCTGATCCGTGTAACTTGCCGTTGTGACCTGGTTCAAGGTGCAGCCCAGAGTCAAGAGCAAATCTGCCTCTCTTATCAGATCCCTGGCATGCGGGTAACCTGTTGTCCCAACAACTCCCACGGACCAAGGGTGGTCTTCGGGCACGCATCCCTTTTGGTTGACGGCCACAGGAATTCCCATAAGCTCAGCCAACTCCAAAATCTCGCTCTGTGCCATGGCCCACCGGACGCCCCCTCCCCCAAGCATCACAGGAGACTTGGCCTTAAGGAGAAGCTCGCAGGCCTGATCAATGGCTCGCTCATCTCCCCTCACCAAGGAAGCGGAACGGTATCGCTCTTTCGGCCACACTTCTCCTCTAACCTCTTCTTTTTGAATGTTCCTAGGGATGCCCAGGTATACCGGGCCTTTGCGACCGCTCTGCGCCACCCGGAATCCCATACGCATGAATTCACCGACCCGCTCCACACGCTCGATGCGCTTGCTCATCTTGGTAATGGGCCGGAACAAAGCTTCCTGGTCAATCTCGTGAAAATTTGAGCTGCCCCTTCCGTAATGGGAAGTGTGAATGTCCCCACCGATGACAATGAGCGGAGAGCAGTCGTGGAATGCCCCAGCTACCCCCGTCACCATATTGGTTACGCCCGGGCCGCATGTGGCCGTGCAGATCCCCGGTTCCCCGGTCATCTTGGCATAGCCATCGGCCATGAAGGCGCCAGCCTGTTCATGTTGGACACGGATGAACCGAATCCCCGGCGTGCGATAGATGACATCCAGCAAATCTAAAATGGCACTCCCGACGACGCCGAAAACGAACTGAACTCCTTCAGCCTTGAGGCAATCGACGATGATCTCTGCCCCGGTTTTGGACCCTTTTTCGTTCAATTCCTCATTCCTCCTTAGCTTCTAGACCCATCCCAGACCTCATTTGAGATAGTGGGCCCCTGCAAATCTTTTGCCCGCAGTCTTGTCAAACCCCAGTTATTTGCCCGCCCTCCTGTGCAAAAGACAGATAGCGGCCTGGCGAAATAGGTATCTTCTAATGATTCTCTTGAAAAGTTAGTTCAACAGCGGCGCTTTTCCTGCTAATCTGGGGTTCGCAGTCCTTGATAAGGACAAACCTGTTGCATTCGTTCATAGAAGCAAAGGTGTCGCTGTAGTGTTAGGATAGTATCCACTGAAAAAAGCGGTACCATAATCTCTTGACGATAACGATTTCTTTGGCTATTCAATCTTACCCTAAGGCCCTCCATGCTTTATAGGGCGACCTATTACTGAATGTCACAAGATTAATAAGGGGGAGGGTTGGACTCGGGGTGAATCGCGTTTGGATACTCCTTTAGAAAATCCAGCCCTCCCACCCTGAATTTCGGAAAAGATTCGGTCTATGAGCCTGCTATGGGGTAAGAAGAAACGGTCTCTTTAAAACAACCGGCTCATCAGGGGCTAAAGATCCAGAAAAGACCCTTTGCCTAATCTGGCTTATAATCAGGAGCGGGCTCAACCTGCTCGACCCAGTCAAATCCCAGGTGCCTCACGACACGGCTGCTCGCCGAAATAATCCGGGCCGGCTTCTCCGGGTCAGCGTTGAAATGTTGATTCATGGTATAAGGGGGGATATAGACAAAATCGCCTTCTTCCCACTCAAATTTCTTCGGCTCTTCAGCCCAGTCCCAGAGAAATGTCTCCTTGCAATCGAATTCCAGATCCCAATGAAGATCGTACCCCTTCCCCTCCAGTACGTAGAAGAGCTCTTCGGCCAATTGACGGCGCTTGCCGGATCGGCCTCCCGGTGGTATGATCTGTATATACGCATCCAAACCACACTCCGCTGTGTTCATTTTCTCGTGAACGACGTGCTTGATGTGCCCGTGAGGAGACTCCTCCCAGGGCATCTCCTCTGCCTTGATAACGCCCTTTCTTATTTTGTACTCCTCACGAAACTGGGCCGATGTTTTCAACGCCTCCTGATCGTAGTAAACACGTTGACCTTTTATATCAGTACGTTTGGCTTCCTCAAAAGGCATGATTTCCTCCTTCTATTTTCAAAAATGACATTCGTTGATCCTGCCTCCACCCCTCGTTCTTAATCGCTGGGCACAAAATCCTCAAAGCCAGGGAGCGGCTCTGATTTAGGGAAAGAAACGGTCTTCTGGAGATACAAATTCAAGAAGCTAATTAAGGGTTTAGGCTTGAAGACCACGACACGTGCAGGACGGGTATTGTCATCATTAAAGTGCTGGTGGACGCATGCGTTTTTAACGAGGATAGCATCGCCCGCTTGCCACTCATAGCGCTCACCGTCGTGAACCTCGTGGCCTCTGCCCTCAAGGACGTACATCATGGCACTGTTCATGTGACCGTGCTTCTGCCCATGAGATCCCGGGGCCATAGCAACTACATGTGCGTGGATAGTCTGCATAATACTGGTGTCTTTTGGGCTAATAATATGCTTGTTAAAGTGGGTGGGCCCATCTTTCCATGGTTTTTGCTTGCTCTTGTAAACCCTCGGCTGCTCCAAAAGCTGCTTGAATACTTCTTCGTACTTCCCGGCCACCTCACGCACGAAGATTCGCTTTTTCTGCCAGTCTTCCCACTCTTTTTCTTTTTTCTGTTCTGCCATAATTCCCTCCTTTATTAAAATGTTAAAGGCCAATCATCATTGGTGTCCAAGCGAATCATCGGGTTATGTTTTCAGGCCCTCAGCAAATCGCCTCGGCCTCATGTGGTGATCATATTCCCGCGCCTTAAAGAATCCTCAATCCCTTCAACCTGTCCGAAGGGTCATTCGCCCCCATATAAACGCTAATGAGCCGGCCAATAGTCCAACAATGTTTGGCATCAGGCCAGCAGCGATCAGCCCGATACCGCTCACTAAAAACAATACCCTTTGCCCCCTGTTTACCTTGCCAAGAAAGTAGCAATAACCCTCAAGGCCTGCAGCAAGAGCGAAAACTGCTACCATGGCCCTCACGATCGAGATGATTACGGCTTGAGACTCTCCAATCAGGAGAAGTCCATGATTAAAGGCAAACATAAAGGGCACTAAGTAGGCTATGATCGCTAGCTTCATAGCATGAATACTCAACTTGAAGTAATCGGTCTCGGCGATACCCGCAGCCACAAAGCAATCCGGAGCGACTGGTGGTGTGATATGTGACCACATGGCGGTATAGAAGATGAACATGTGCGCTGCGATCATAGGGAGTCCCAGCTCCTCTAATGCTGGAGCGACCAGGACCGCGAGCAGAATATATGATGCCGCTCCCGGCAGCCCCATACCCATGACGTAGTTAGCCGCGGCTGCCAGGATTAACAGGACGATAATATCTCCTCCAGAAATCTGTATCAGCGTTTGTGATAGGCGAACACCCAATCCGGTAAGACCCACGGCTCCCACAATGAACCCGGCACCGGTGATAATCCCGATCTGGCCCACTAGTCTTCTACTCGCCTGCTCCAAAGCACGCAAAATCTTCCTTGGTGTCATCCTAGTATCTCGTCTGAACATGCTGACTATAATCAAAGCTGCTATACTGTAAAATGCGCACATGACCGGCGCGTATTTCAATACGACTAATACATAGATTAAAACCACTATCGGGATTAGATAGATCCATCCTTTAGCAAGTGCTGCTCTAACGGAGGGAATTTCTTCTTTGGCTAGACCTTTCAATCCCAGAGTTGCCGCCTCGCCATCAACCTGTAGAAAAACGCTAAGGAAATAGAGCCCAGCCGGAATAGCCGCGGCAAGGCAAACCTGGAAATAGGGTATCTCGGTGAGCTCTGACATAATAAAAGCGGTAGCTCCCATTATGGGTGGACACAAAGCACCCCCGTTTGATGCGACTGCTTCAACGGCTCCAGCAAAATGAGGCGTATAACCTACGCGTTTCATCAACGGAATGGTAATAACACCAGTCGTTGCCACATTTCCGGATGCACTTCCTGTAATGGTGCCCAAAGAGGCGCTGGCCAGGACGGCAATCTTTCCCGGGCCTCCTCTGAATCGTCCCATCAGGGCATAGGAGACATCAACAAAGAATTGACCAGCCCCAGCCACATCAAGAAATTGACCAAACAACATGAAGGGGATAACCACCGTGGTGATAACCCTCAGAATGATGCCGAACACGCCATCTTCATAAAGATACATATGCCCTATCAGACGTGACAGCTCATGCCCGGGCCCGCGCAACGGTCCGGGCAAATGATTAGAAAACACTGGATACAATAGAAATGCGGTTAGCATACCAACAACAAATAGACTAGTGGTGCGCCTCGTCGCCTCCAAAACAAGAACTATAACCATAATGCCCAGTATTTGTTCTGTTTTTGTGGCCAAACCCGCGTGCATAAGGAT
>CP070673.1:2140707-2149269 GCA_020351915.1 Deltaproteobacteria bacterium | reverse complement strand
CGTGGAAGAGGCAATGGTTGAGGTTGTTTCACAGATGCAAGGGGCTTATTCTTGTGTCCTCATGGCGAAAGACAAGCTCATTGCCTTGCGAGACCCTAACGGATTCCGGCCTCTGTGCCTGGGACTGCTTGACGGAGGATATATTGTAGCCTCTGAAACGTGCGCCCTTGATCTGATAGAGGCTCAGTATGTCAGAGATATCGATCCAGGCGAGATACTGATCATTGGTGAAGATGAGCTAAAATCAATCAAACCTTTTTCAAAACATAAGAACAGCTTCTGTCTGGCCTGTTTTAACGGCAAACACCCTATCCAACCCAAAGAAGGCATCTCAAAGCTCTGTCTCGAGACTTAAAACAATAACCTCCGCTACCGTTTCCGCATGTCAATGCCTTACCCCATCGGTCTATTCTTAGCTGAAAGGGGATAACCACCATATCATGGGGCGACGTTCCCGTTGACACACAAGAGCAAATTCCCTATGCTTTGGTCCACAAAAAGCGAGTTCTCTATCATTAGTTCCTATCATTTTATCATTATTTATCATTCACAGCCCTCATTTCACAATAGGGCTATCAAATCTCTAATACAGAACGTGTCGACCTGTTTGCAACAGCGGGATTACCGTTTTATTGCTGTTACTCTGTATACCTCTTCACTTTGGGCGATTAGCTCTTCCAAGGTTTTTACCATAAAACGTCTCCTCGCCTCTGCGAGTTGTTCTTCATTTTTCAACACGAATATCGTGAGTTTAAGGCCCTCGATGAGGGCTTTATTCAGCTTGCTCAGTGCCCAAAGGCGCTTAATGGTTTCACTATCCATGGCTCTCTATGTTCCAATGCACTTTATAGTAACTGCTGGATGGATGTTCCTCTCAGCCCAAAAGGAGCAATAACTATACCATCTATGGTAGACCACCCCTCTCAATTACTCAGGCCGTCCCTATCTTGGAAATGCCTTCGGCATGAAGCGTCATATCATGTTGTTAAACATTCTGACTCTCGAATAAAAACTTTTTTACGAGGTTAATGGAGTGTCCAATGATCTTCTCCTGTGTGCAGACCCCATGGTATCCTTGATTAATAAATACTTTTTTGTAAAATCTTCTTATTTTTTCTACATTAATGTAGGAACACTTGGTGTCCCACATAACCCCATCGGCGCGAAACACTCGCGTTTATTGGCAACCAAAGCATGCGCGCTATATTGGCACATATCATGCTTACCATGAAATCATATGATCCAAGGAAAATCGTGAAACTAACCGTATGAGTTATTCGTAACCAATGTTCACATGTGTTAGGAGGTTGCCATGTCAATAGATTGGGGCCCTCATTTTATCGTGCCCTCGGAAACATTAAAAACCTTTTCCGGTAGGGTATTGCTTCGGGAAACCTTTGACGAAGACCTGCTAATCAAGGAGTTAAAGGAGCTTGGCTTCGAAGGAGACCCCATCAGGGCCACAAATCCGTGGTATTGCAGGAAAAAGGGGACAGAGACCTGGATAAAAATCGGTGAGTCAGCGGAAAAGAAAGACAACTACGCGGTTTCTTGGGATACCAGAAAGCTCGAGAACGGGGAATACCAAGTGCTTGGGTTGATGCACGTGTGGGTTAAAAAAGATGGCCGGGAGCTCGTTGTTGCCAGAGAGAATATTGTAGATGTGGTGGTTGAAAATTAGAGTAGCTCGCTTCTAAGGTCAGCATTTGGAACAAATCGAAGCTATAGCGCTTACGTCTAGCTATCGACTACCATCTATTTTTGCAGTGGGACAGAAGGAATGGAGATCAAAAGAAACATTACCGAACCAAGAGCACATGAAACATCACATGAGGGGAGGATCATCTGTTCAGAATGCGGAATGGGGCTGAACTCATTCCATGAGTGGATAATGGTAGGTAACGATAGAGCCTTGTGCATATTCTGTTATAAAAGCTACATGTTCCCGAATCTTGATGAGAACTACATGGAGATATTCGACTGAACCTAGATCACGCCTCGAGCTTCACCCAGTGGCTACAAAATTGTTACTTTTATTTTTCAAAGAAAATTCTTCGCTTCCAGCAACCAGCTGAAATCATTTCTGATATTCGTTCTGGCCCGCCTTTTGCTTGATTGGAAATCAAACGAGATAGATCGTTCACGTTATTGTGGTTCCCAGGAAAGATCAAAGGTGATTTTTCCAAAGAGGCATGGGCGCCGAGGGACGGAAAAAGGGCGGCGTAAAAGTCCCCTTTTTCCGTATTTTTATGTCGTGAAAAGAAAGTAACTCTCCGGATTTTGGCACCAAAACCCGAAGAGAGCATAAAGCTTTGCTTTCTCACGGTTAATCAGTCCCGGGGGTATCTGGCATATGAGAAAGGAAAAGGATATAAGCGGCTGCGGAATCACAGGCATTATGAACGAGCAGGGGGATGCCTTCAGTGGAGAGGACGCAGTGGTCGCCATCTGCAATATGATGGAGAGGGGCAATGGCCTCGGGGCCGGTTTTGCCGGATATGGCATATATCCAGAGCTTAAGGATTACTGGTGCTTTCACCTTATGTATCACAATCAATCAGCAAGGGTAGCGACCGAGGAATATATGAACACTCGCTTTAAGATTCCGCATCACGAAACTATCCCCACAAAAAAAATCAAGACAGTGCGGCCCCCTATTCCATCCTTATATAGGTATTTTGTTGAAATCAACGACGAGATGGGGAACGGCGATGGCCGAGAGCAAGATATGATCCTTGGTTGTGCGATGGAGATAAACAGGCATATCGAAGGCGCTTTCGTTTTTTCCTCCGGCAAGAACATGGGGGTGTTCAAGGGAGTTGGAAATCCCGATGAGATAGCCGAGTTCTACCAGATACCCGAATACAAGGGGTACATTTGGACAGCCCATAACCGCTTTCCCACGAATAGCCCCGGTTGGTGGGGAGGGGCACATCCATTTGGCATTTTGGACTGGTCCGTCATTCACAACGGTGAGATATCCTCCTATGGGATAAACAGGAGGTATCTGGAGAACTTCGGCTATTACTGCTGCCTTTCCACAGACACAGAGGTCATGGCCTATCTCTTCGACCTGCTCGTTCGACGTCATGTCCTTAGCTTTGAGCTGGTTGGAAAGATTCTAGCCGCTCCCTTCTGGAGCCAGATCGAAAGGGTAGAGAACAAGGAGGAAAAGGCCTTCTTGAGGTCTCTGCGGACAATCTATGGCTCCGTTTTAGTAAACGGTCCATTTGCGGTGGTTGTTGCTAACTCCACCCATATGGTGGGGCTAAACGATAGGATAAAGTTGAGGCCCCTGGTTGCAGCGAGGAAAGGGAACTTCTTATACATATCCTCCGAAGAGGCAGCAATACGGGAGGTCTGTAAAGATCTGGAAACCGTATGGATGCCTAAAGCAGGGGAAGCCACGATCGGAAGGTTAAGGGATGGCCAGGCCTAAGAGAATAGCGGAGTTTTCGATCGAGAGGAATGAGGAGAGGTGTATTAACTGTCAAGTGTGCTATCGGATGTGCTCCTTTGATGCCCACAGCTATGATGCAGAAGCAGGTAGCGTGCATTCCGACAGCACCAAGTGTGCAGGATGTCATTTCTGTGAGTCCCTCTGTCCCACTGCTGCCATAACAATTAAGAGGAACCCCTCCGATCTCAAGGACAACGATCACTGGGCGAGACTCGCCATAGACAATATTACCCGCCAGGCGGATACCGGTGGTGTTCTGCTCACGGGGATGGGGAACGATAGGGTCTGGAGGGATTATTTCAACCATATGGTGCTTAACGCTTCCCAGGTGACAAACCCTTCTATCGATCCCCTGAGGGAGCCTATGGAGCTTAAGACCCTCATAGGATCCAAACCGGACAGGGTAGAATATGAGGCACGAGAGTGGGATGGCCAGAAAAGATATAAACTCAAGACTCAGCTTGCTCCACAGATGGAGCTGGAGACACCCATAATGTTTACGGCCATGAGCTTTGGCTCTATATCGCTCAATGCCTGCAAGTCCTTAGCTGCTGCTGCTTGTGAGTTTGGAACTTATTGGAACACAGGGGAAGGGGGATTGCACAGGGACTTATACAAATACGCCCATCGAGCAATAGTTCAAGTGGCCTCTGGAAGATTCGGTGTCCATAGGGAGTACTTGGAGAAGGCCGGGGCAATAGAGATAAAGATCGGGCAGGGGGCAAAGCCTGGGATAGGAGGACACCTGCCTGGGGAGAAAGTGCCCGAGGAAGTCTCGCAGACCCGGATGATACCTGTGGGAACAGATGCCCTCTCCCCTGCTCCCCATCACGACATTTACTCAATCGAAGATCTTAGGCAGTTGATCTTTGCCCTCAAGGAGGCCACATGGTACACAAAACCCGTTGGGGTGAAGATAGCAGCCGTTCACAACGTGGCGCCTATCTCATCAGGGATAGTCAGGGCTGGGGCAGATTTTGTGGCGATTGATGGTCTGAGGGGTGGCACAGGTGCAGCGCCCACTGTGATGAGGGACAACGTGGGCATCCCAATTGAGCTTGCGGTTGCCGTGGTGGATCAGAGATTGAGGGAGGAAGGAATAAGACACCGAGCAAGTGTCATTGCAGCAGGCGGCTTCCGTTCGAGCTCAGATGTGATAAAGGCCATCGCTTTGGGCGCAGATGCTGTATACATCGGCACAGCAGCCCTGGTGGCTTTGGGCTGCCACGTGTGTCAGAAATGCTACACCGGTAAGTGTAACTGGGGAATAGCCACCCAGGATCCTTATCTGACCAAGAGGCTCAACCCTAAGATCGGAAAGGAGAGACTTGTCAACTTGCTCAGGGGCTGGTCTTTGGAGGTAAAGGAGATATTGGGAGGGATGGGGATTAACGCCATAGAGTCCATAAGGGGGAATCGAGAGCAGCTCAGGGCAGTCGGCCTCAACGGGGTTGAGCTGGGACTTTTAGGCTTGAAACACGCAGGGGAGGCATGGTGAAAAAGAGAATCATAATAAACGAAGACTACTGTATAGGATGCAGGCTTTGCGAGGTCTACTGCGTCACCCAGCATTCCGCCTCAAATAATATCATCAAGGCCTATAAGGGAGAGTATCCGAGGCCTATGTCAGCTATCGTATTCGAGGAGCAGGGTCACATATCGTTTGCCCTTCAGTGTCGCCACTGTGACGAACCGCCTTGCGTTGAGGCATGTCTTGCCGGTGCCATGTATTTGGATGAACAGAGAGGATATGTCCTTTATAACGGAGATAAGTGTGTAGGCTGTTGGATGTGTATCATGGTCTGCCCCTTCGGGGTCATAAAGCTGGATTTGGAAAACGAGGTGGTGGCATCTAAATGCGATCTCTGTATAGAGGTTGAGCATCCCGCCTGTGTCGCTCATTGCCCAAACGAGGCAATCAAGTTGGTAGAAGTCGATGGATAAGATTCGATATCTTATAATCGGAAATTCCGTTGCCGCTGTAAACTGTGTAAGGTCTATAAGAGGAATAGATAAGGCGAATGAGATTACCATAGTATCTGACGAGGAACCCTTCAACTACTCCAGGCCCCTGCTTTGTTACTACCTCGGGGGCAAGACTACCCAAGAGAAGCTCGCCTTTGTAGATGGGGACTTTTATGAAAGGCACAAGGTGAATTTAATCTTAGACAAGAGGGCAGCGGCTCTTAACGTGTCCGAAATGGAAGTGGCACTGGACGATAGCAAGCTCCTCTCCTACGATAGGTGCCTTATATCTGTAGGTGGAGTTCCAATTGTTCCCCCGATTGAGGGATTCCGGGAGGATATCGAGGGTATCTTTACTTTCCTTAAGCTGAAGGAAGTCAAGAGGCTCGTCGGCTACATTGAAAGAGCAGAGATTAAAGAGGCAGTTGTCCTCGGTGGAGGGCTGATCGGGCTCAAAGCGGTGGAAGGACTTGTTTCGAGGGGAATAAAGCCAACGATTATCGAACTCATGGATAGGGTTTTGGCAAACACCTTTGACAAGGAAGCCTCTTCAATCATAGAAGAGAGGCTGACACAGGGAGGTTGTAAGGTAATAGTAGGAGACACCATACAAGGCATAGAAACAAAGAACGGGAGAATAGCAAGGATCTTTTTGAGAAGTGGCAAGGAACTGGCTACATCCCTCCTTATCCTGGCGGCTGGCGTGAGACCAAACTTAGAACTGGTGAAAGGAACCCCCATAAGAGTGGATAGAGGCATCTTGGTAGACGGGTTTATGAGTACAAATGTTGAGGGCGTATATGCAGCCGGAGATTGTGCCCAGGGAATTGACTTTTTGAGCAAGACAAATGCAGTCATAGCGATCTGGCCTGTGGCAGCACGTCATGGTAGGATTGCGGGCCTTAACATGTGTGGAATGAGAACAGAATATCCCGGCCTTTTTGCCATGAACTCCGTCCAGCTTATTGACATCCCTACCATCTCCTTTGGGATGACCAACCCGTTGGAAGAGCTAGAGTATGAGGTCTTAAAGAACCTGGATAAAGGAAAAGGGGTCTACAAGAAGATCGTATTGAGAGATAATAGGGTAGTAGGGGTTATACTGCTGAACTGCGCAGAACGGGCAGGCGTTTATGGAATGCTCATCAGGGAGGCGATCGATGTCCAAGGCTTTAAAGACCAGCTCCTAAGGGATGACTTCGGCCTTCTAGTCCTTCCAAAGGAGTTCAGGAAACACCTCGTTGGAGAGGTAGGGCTAGAGGTATGAAAGAGATTGATGCACAAGGTCTGCACTACAGGAGCCTAAACAAAAGATTGCGCAATCTCATAAAAGAAGGGCACAGGAGCCTCTTCGTAAGAAACGTATGCGGGCAGAGATATATCGGTGATGGGATAGGGGAAGAGGTGGAGATAATAATAGAAGGAGTGCCCGGGAATGACCTAGCATCCTTCATGGATGGTCCGCGGATCATTGTTAGGGGTAATGCCCAAGATGCCGTTGGCAACACGATGAACAAGGGCGAGGTAATCATTTGTGGAGATGCAGGTGATATCGTTGGTTATTCGATGAGAGGGGGAAGAATCTTCGTGCAGGGAAATGTAGGTTATAGGGTGGGGATACATATGAAGGCCTACAGGGAATTTTTTCCGGTGGTTGTTGTGGGAGGAGGTGCAAGGGACTTCCTCGGAGAGTATATGGCAGGGGGATTACTCGTGGTCTTAGGCCTTAACTCCGGAGAAATAGCGGGCGATTTTGTTGGTACGGGGATGCATGGAGGGGCCATGTTTTTGAGGGGCAGAATAGAACCCGCAAGGCTCGGGAAAGAGGTAAAGGCAGTGAAGATTACCCCTCAGGATATGAGTCTTCTAAAGAGGCATATCGGTGACTTTTGCACCTTCTTTGAGCTTGACGTAGAGGAAATCTTTCAAAAGCCCTTTACGAAGATATACCCATATAGCCACAGGCCCTATGGCACCATCTATGCTTATTAGAATGAAAAATGACGCCGCGCGGTCTCGATAATTTAATGGGATCAAGCGTTCTAAGGAACCTTTTTATTAATAAAGGTTATCATGCTGAGTAAAAGAATCATACCGTGTCTCGATGTCAGAGACGGAAAAACAACCAAGGGTATCAGGTTCAAAGACAATAGGGATATTGGCGACCCTGTGGAAATGGCCAGATTCTATTATGAACAGGGGGCTGATGAGATCGTCTTTTATGATATTACTGCCTCAAGCGATCGGCGAGACATTATGGTTGATGTGGTTCGCAGGGTAGCAGCGGAGATCTTTATACCCTTTTCTGTGGGTGGAGGGATCAGGACACTCGAGGATATGCGTAGCGTTTTGCTGGCAGGAGCGGAGAAGGTGAGTATTAACACCGCTGCGGTTCAAAACCCCAGGACAATTTCCGATGGAGCAAAGGCATTTGGGAGCCAGTGTATTGTCCTTGGCATGGATGTCAAAAAGGTGAAGGCAACTGATAAAATACCGTCGGGCTATGAGATCGTGATTCATGGAGGCCGAACCTTTACCGGTATTGATGCTCTGGCGTGGGCTCAAGAGGCAGAGCAATTGGGGGCAGGCGAAATATGCCTGAATTCCATCGATGCAGACGGCACACAGGACGGTTATGAATTGGATCTTACGCCCCTCATATCTGACAATGTAGCTATCCCGGTTATAGCCTCGGGGGGTGCCGGTAATATTGACCATGTATATGATGTGCTTACAAAGGGCAAGGCAGACGCAGCCCTGGTTGCCTCCATAGTACACTACGAGACCTATACCATAAGGCAAATCAAGCAAGACCTGCACTCACGGGGTGTAAAGGTGAGGATGACCTGGTAAGCGACATGAAAGCATTACTAGCTCTGGAAGACGGAACCACGTTCTACGGGAACACCTTCGCAGGAGAAGGCGAGGTATCAGGTGAGGCCGTGTTCAATACCAGCATCACTGGCTATCAGGAAAGCCTGACCGATTCCTTTTATAAGGGTCAGATTGTGACCACGCCCTATCCCCTGCAGGCGCCATGAGATCGTCAGAACATAGCCACATAGCCAAACCGTGTTCGGGGTGTAGATCAGAGAAAGCTATTCAGGGGTTTTGGATATAGAACACGTGGATTTTGT
>CP070673.1:2137788-2140607 GCA_020351915.1 Deltaproteobacteria bacterium | reverse complement strand
TTTGCGTATGTGGCAAGTAATCGATAATTCAAGGTTGTAAGAACCAGGCACAATATATAGTAGACCCGTTACTTCAACGAGGTTTCCAGAGCTTCGACAGCCCTGATGGAATTTTGCTTGACAAGAACAGGAAACTAGATACTAATCAAGCTGAAGGCGATTCATTCTTTCCTATTCCTGAGGAATAACAACTTTAATTCCAAGCTTCAGGAGAGAGCCATGATCGGGGGTCCCCTGAAGATGCCGATATGAAGCCTCCGAGGGTTTTTCCCTCTTGGAGGTTTTGTATTGAGAGGCACCATAAGGCTTAGCCAAGGGGGGCCTTGCGCAAAGGCAAAGGGCTTCACAGATCATTGTTTGCTGTTTTCCCTCTCAATTTACGACTGGTGACACTAAAACGATAGTGGTTGTCGCGCTGGCCTATTTCATTTCGTCTGTATGTTCGCCCGTTCACTCCTCCAATTCACCCTCTTAGAAGATGCCCAAGAGCCGCCTGAGCAACTGATAGAGCCAACAGTGGCTTGGCACAGTTTTTGTGTTCAACAAACCGCTTCCCCTGTTAACTCTTAAAACGAACAGTGAGGACTCTCTTAGCCCACCTCAGACGTGATTCCCATGGAGAATTCCCTCAAAAGTGCTTACCTTCTCGTGAGTGAACCCATTCGTTCTACTGGGGGGCTAACTCATCTCGAGCAAATGAGTCGCTACCTGAAGGAAGGTTCCAAACGTATTCACAGTAACCCAAAAGGATGGCCCAGAATACGTCGAGACTAGGGAATGAAGAACAAGACATTTTGACACAATTGAGGAGGTCAAACATGCTCTGGTTAAGAAACAAATACTCAAGGAAAAGCGTCGGAGGATTTCTCATCATATTTATTTTCTATATCCCCGTAAACTTATTTGGTCTCTCTTGGTGTTACGCTGCCGATCAGAATTTCCGACTTTACAGTTCCATCAGAAGCCATCAAAGAGAAGATAGCAATATTAGAATGGATGACATCGAAATTCGAATCCTTAATAAAATTTCTAACGTAGAACATCTCAGATTGTTCAAAGAAGAAATGAGAACACAGATAGAATTGCCAATATTAGGCCAAGAAATCTCCCGAGAGAAAGAGGAACATCAAGAAGAAATCGAGATCTTCAGGGAGGAAGAACGAGAAAGAGATGCCAGAAAGGCTAAGTCAGAATCAATGATAGCAACAGGTATGGCAGTCAAATTCCTAGGCATAATCACAGGAATAGCAGTAACGGTAGTAATAGCCGCTGAGGCTCAAGAAAGATATGACGAGGAGCGCGCAAAATCCTTCGACCCAGACATAGGGCCTGAGATGGATGCTCTCAGGCTATATTTGGCATCTCCCCTAATTGGGCTAGTCACTGCTGGACTCATTTGGAGTATTGGGGACCAAATTGAGAAAAAGGGAAATGCGCTTGCATTGCAATTGGACCCTACTGATAAGAAAGTGGGCTTCGTATACGTGTACAGATTTTGAAGCTGGATTTGATGATTTTAAGGCTCTCTATTGGGGAATATAACCATGACATAATACATATTTTACGTATTCTGTAGAATCTACCTAATAAGCGAAGACATCTGTTTGATCTCCGTAAATCGTCTGGTTTGTCCATTTATTTGTATGCCAATGAAAGGAGAGAAATATGAAAGAAAAAATACTTCGTTTATGTCCATTATTAGCTTTTGTTTTACTCATCTGTGGATGCGCTGCAACCCCCAAAGCCCTGCCTATTCGGACACCACCATCGGGTGCAGACGTCCCACCGATTCACAGCACCAAGGTTGTCCTGGCATCCGGGGCCTATAAGGATATGGCGATCGGAGCTTTTTCTTTGGGAGCGATCTCTGACAGTAAGATCAAAGTGCTTGAGGAGAAGGTGAACAACACGCTCGTTGCCATTAACCGTTCCTCCACTGCTCGCACAAGCAGCCCCGTCAAGGTGCGCGTCATTGTCAGGCATTTCCTCCATGCATACACCAACACGGGTGGCTGCATGTTTGCTTGTGTAGCATGGTGCCTTGCAGATCACACCAATGCTGTTCTGTTTGAGGATCAGTTCTACGCTAAAGCCGAAGGCCGTTTGGTCATTCTTCCTCCAACGGTGCGTAAGTGGCTTTACGACCGGATCACGGAAAGAATCTGCCTCACAACCGTTCAGTTCTATCAAACCGGTGGTATGGCTGCCGAATCCTCGCCGGTCGAGGTAGCAGGAACGTATGCTACCATGGAGCAGGCGGTGAAAGACCTACCGTCCTCAATCCTGTCACTTGCTCCCCTCGGTATTCCCTATGCAACAGAAGTCAATTGGAGGGTTGCGGAACCAACGAGCAAAGTGAAATGGGATGATCTTCTGAAGGAGTAAGCCCAAGCACGGCTTTGTCCGTAAGTCGTGACTCGCGCCGGACACGCCCACTTTACAAACTACAGATATTTTCATATTAACACAGGAAATTAGGCACCCTCGAAACCTTCGTTCATCCATACCGTATGGCAAATCTGCTGATCGTTTTGTTAGCTGCTATCGATGTCAGGGTCGCCTGTTTTTCCTATACTCGCCTGATATGACAGCCCAGAAAGCGACAAGCTTACGATTCAGAGAAATGAAGCCGCATACAATATATTGACATGGCCTTTTCCATTCAGAACCTTCAGCTTCTGCTATAAGTCCAAGCCTTAGCAGACCTTCAATAACCTCTGATTACGAGCCGTAAGCCGCAATTCGCCAATAAGAATAAAATGCCATTTTCCGATTAGGCTTCCTACCAAAATTGCACTCAGGGATCATCACCCATTTTC
>CP070673.1:2132843-2137688 GCA_020351915.1 Deltaproteobacteria bacterium | reverse complement strand
TAATTCTCGAGGAAGAAGAACCTGAACCATCCCGGCCACGATAAAGGCAAAAGCCAGCAGTGGAAGGATTTCGATTGTCATATTGAGGGCTGATTTCACACCAACAATGTGTTGTCCTTGCCCCCTGTAATACCCTACGAGAAGAAGCGCAATTGCAAGAGCTCCCATTACTGCGGTTGGAACGAGCATACCTGAATTTCTCCTTTCTCTCTTCATAGTCTCTCTCTAAGGTTCTGGCGTCCCTCTTCTTTGACAGGGAATCCCTGCCTCGGATTTTACTAAAAACGCCAGAATGCCCCGCCCGGAAAGGCAAGGAGCATCACTACTTATCCCGAGGAGTGCAATTTCTTGTGCCATACAAATGCTGGAACTTTACTTCTTTTACGGCAGCCATGATTCCCGCGATTATCGCCTCGTCTCGTGGGAGCGTGCCCGCGATGGTATCTTGTTTTGATTCACCGTAATCTTGGCTTTTGGTCTGGGCCACATCGCCCAGAATCGCTCTAGCACCAGCTTGTGATTGAAGCTTATCAAACTGCTCACGTGACATTGTCTTCAGGCCTTTCTCGTTCCACTGATCGAAGTAGAGCCCAAAATGTCGCAACAAATAGTGTTTGTTCTGTTTTTTTGCCCACTCATACCCAGTCTGGTAGGCCTCTGATTCAGCAATGGCCCTGTCGTACCGCACGGCCTCAATTTCTTTTTGAAACCCCCACGCGATTAGGAGGTCTTCTATTTTTCTCTCAGCCTGGTCAGTTTCTCCCTCACCACTCACATAATGCGCTAACTCATGAGCTATTGTGTAAACGAGCTGGTGCTCAGACTCCATGAGTACCTTCATATTGAGGTACACTAAATTTTTTACCGGATCTTCAAAATCGTACCGGAGGACGCACATGTCAAGCAGGTTTTCATCAGCTATGATTTGAAGGTCCGTGTTGTTGAGAAGGTTCTCTTTGACCTTTCCTGGCAATCGCTCCAGCACTTTTTCCAGATAGGGATAAAAGCGTGAATCACAATGTTTGAATCTGGCTAACCTGTTGTCCATGATCTCCCCCCGTTAAAAAACCTACCACTCACTGCATCAAGGCATCTGCTACCATGGAAGACAGGAATTTGACTTCTACGCCCAGCTCATAATGGCTGTTCAGATTGCTGAGTTGTGTATGGCAGTTCTCACAAGCAGTGGTAAGTATCTTTGCGCCGGTTTCTTGTACCTGATCGGCTTTTACCTTGGCTGATTTCATCCGAAAATCTAAATTATCCTCACCAAGTGCAACCAGTCCCCCCCCTCCCCCACAGCACCAGTTGTATTCCGGCTCTGGTGACATTTCTCGAAAATTGTCGCTCAAACGGTTTAGGATATAGCGGGGCTCATCAATAATACCACCGTTTCGTGCTATCTGACACGGGTCATGGTAGGTGATGGGTTCCTTGAGTTTCAATTTGTCTACCTTGATTCGACCTTCTCTGAGGTATCGAGCGTGAACTTCGGTGATAGATGAAACCTCGAAGGGTTGCTTCCCAGACAATTGCTTCATGACGCGGAATGCCGTGCCGCACTCGCAAATACACACCTCTTTTACCTTGAGCCGTTTGGCTTCATTCACAATCCGATCTAAAATGAGTTTTGTCTTGGTAGGGTCTCCAACGAATGCACCGAAATTGACCGCTTCAAAGAAACTCAAGGTCCAGTTCTCGCCGGCTGCATTGAAAATAGCGGCTGCCGGCACGATAGAGTGAGCCCCTGCCAGGGCCACATAGAGAAGATCTGCACCGTCTACATCAACCGGGATGGCGGTTTCTCCTGCCTCAATTTTCCACTTCTTGACAACCTCTTCTTCAAGATTTTTGATACCTGTCAGAAAACCCTCCTTAAAGAGTTCAAGTGACTTCCCCTTTTCGATGGAGGTATCTGCAAGCAGGGTGAGGATTTCCGGTTCGGTGTGGGCACCGATCAGGAGAAGTTTGGCTATCGACATAATCATCTGGGTATCGATTCCAAATGGGCAATATACCATGCAGCGCCTGCAGCCCGTGCAAGAGTAAGCTGCTTCGTATAACTCCTCGAGAGCCATTTCGCTCAACTCCCTGGCCTGTCCTAAGGATGGCCATATCCTTCCCCGCCTCTTGAAGTATTTCTTGTAGATTCTGCGGACGATTTCATGCCGGTAGGCGGCGATATACTTGATTTGCCTCATGGATGCATACACATGGCATGCCTCGGTGCAGACTCCGCACCTGGTGCATGTTTCCAGGTAGAATTTCATGGCCTCATTCAATTTGCCTTGAAAGAGCTTCAGTAAGTCATCCCGTGTTTTTTGGTCCATAGTCAACCTCTTCTCAATTTGTTCATTGGCAATGACAGAAATGAATGCATGACCTGGCTGAACGGAAAGAACATAAGGAACAGGTTTGCAAAGAAAACGTGCAGCACCAGCATGAATGAATGGCCGGACGACGTCAAATCGGGTGACAGGTGAGGCTTCAGGTACAGGAGACTGGAAAGGTATTCTCGATACTCTACGACGGATAGGTTTCCGTAATCATACCACCTTCTCGCCCAATCCATCTGGCTTCCAAAAAAAACGGTGAGAGACAGCAGGATGAGAAGGTAGTAATCTTCAGGTACCGACAGATCTCTGTTCGGCGAGGCGAACCGCCTGAACAGGAAAAACAGCAATGAGATAGAGAGAATCAGGCCAACAAAGCCCTTTCCCAAAAAAACTTCGTGTTGGACTATTTGAAAAATCCTGAAATCTCCGATCAGCTCCAGGTGTCCGATAATGAGAAGAAGGAAAGAAATATGAAACAGCATGAGAAAAACCCAAAAGATCGGATTGTGTCTTCGAACGGTAGGTAACAGGAAGGTATCGTGCAGAGCCCACATCCACCGGCGCCGTTTTTCAGGAAAGATTTGGAGAGTTGCGGGGTTCTTTGGTTCCCGAAACAGCTTCACCAGCCTTATCCCGGTGCCCACAAAGAAGACAGCGAATGCAACGTATACCATGGGTATTAGTATGATGTAGTAGGCGATTTGCACGGAGGCCCCTTTTCGGAGAAAGAATCAAATAGAGAAGGTGCCCCCGTGAGAGGGGGCACCCAGAAAAGGTCCTATGCTTTCCGTTTGATGTAGAACTTGATGAGGTCTCCCTGTTGGTCTGTTTGTAAGATCTCGTTGCCACTGGTCTTTGCCCACGCAGGAAAGTCAGCCAGTGCACCAGGGTCCGTGGTTATGGCCTCAATCACCTGACCGACCTCAACATCCTTGATTCCTTTGCTGACTTTTACTATCGGCATAGGGCAGGGCATTCCCTTCAAATCCATTACCTTGTCAACCTTGATATCTTCACTCATTGCTAACCTCCTTAAACATTACCGATGTTTATATAAAGAGCTGAACCTTACTATTCTGCGCTTCTTCCAAGAACTTTGCGACGCCACAGAAGGTCAGATTGGGGTACTCAATCATCTCCTCTCGCTTGAATCCCATGAGGTCCATAGACATCTCGCATATATAAATCCTCACACCCATTTCTGCGGCCAATTCGAGCATCTGTTCCAAAGAGGCCACGTTTTTGTTTTTCATGAGGGATTTCATCATCACCGTGCCCATGCCGGCCATGTTCATCTTAGAGAGTTTTACCTCGCAAACCCCCTTAGGCAGCATAGTCCCGAACATCTTACCCATGAAATCCTTTCCACCAACTTTCTTGCCTTTGTCTCTGAGGATAGGCGTCCCCCAGAAGGTGAAAAACATCACCACATCCATGCCCATGGCAGCTGCGCCGGTTGCAATAATGAGCGAGGCCAGCGCCTTATCCAGATCGCCGCTAAACACAATCAGCGAGATCTTATTCTCCGGGCTGGATTTGGAAAGTGATTCCAGCTGGGTTCTCAGTTCACTTACCTGGTTTTCAATTTCCTCCAATTTTACCAGATGCTCGCCCTTGTATGGCACCTCTTCTTTTTTGGCTGTATTTGCTTTCATAGTACCCTCCTTCATAAAACTCTTTGTATTGATCTGTCAAGAGAGACAACAGTTAAGGTTACAGAGGATTGGCTTACACAAACTGCTCCTTTGCAGCCTCCATGGCCGCCCTGAGTGATTCGAGGTAGGAAAGCATATTTTTTCGCTCCTCGGGGGCCATTTGCAGCAGTATGCTCGTGTGGATTTCCCGGTGAAAATCGGCAACCTCCTCTGATTTTTTTTTGCCCGCTGAAGTGAGGTTAATCAGCTTTATGCGTCCGTCACGAGGGTCATCAATGCGTTCAACCAGGCCTTTTTCAATGAGTCCGCTGATGAGTTTGGTGACACGACTTTTCGCAACATCCAGTTTTTGGGCGATACCCTTCACGGTCAAGTATCGCTCTCCATCAAATAACATCAGGCACTTCAGTTCAGCATACGGTACACTGAACCTCTGAGATTCGTACAATCTCTTATCCTCGCAGCATTGCACTATCTCGTTAATCAGATCCTGCAGTCTCGAAGTCTGATAACCAACCAGCTCTTCGTTCTCTTTAAGGTATATTTCGTTCATAGTGTTACCAAGTTAGTCACTAAAACTGCGGGGTCAAGTCATGTAGCTAACAAACGATATAAAACAGTCTGTAACCGATTGAATGTACACAAACAACAATATCAGTTTTTAATATGACCTCTAATAATAAATGCCAATGGTATTAACGAGTTTTCCATTATTTTGAGCAAACAGGGAGGAAAGGGTAGATTGCAGGTAACTACTCAGGTTCAGGGGTCCACGGTTCAGGGGTTTCGTCTTATCCCCCACCATTTTTCGGGCCACAAACCCAGCTGCCACTTTTGGAGTGGATACGGGGGAG
>CP070673.1:2123668-2132743 GCA_020351915.1 Deltaproteobacteria bacterium | reverse complement strand
GAAAGATTGCCATTTGATGTACTGGGGGCCTTCAAAAATAGATTTTAAATCTTTCAGATTGGGAAGACCATTGAAATTATCCAGCCCGAAAAATTCAGACCCGGCCGCAGCAATGAATGGCGCGTGTGCCATCGCCGACACACTGGCGATATGGTTCAAAAGCTTGATATCCTGAGGTCCGGGGCCAAACTCATAGTTGGCAACAATGTTCCCGTAAGGTTTGCCGCCAAACTGGCCGTACTCCGATGTATACAGAGTTTTGTAAAGTCCGGATTTGGTGACTTCCGGTGAATCCTCGAAATCTTCCAGGAGATCTTCTTTGCTCACGTTGAGCAGTTCCAGCCTGATGTTTTCCCGGAAATCGGTTTTATCTACCAGGAATTTAAGCGAACTCCAGGCGGATTCCAGCTTCTGGAAGTCCGGATGATGCAGAACTGCATCCATCTGAAGACTGAGTTTTTTGTCAATTTCAGCAATCATCTCATCGACCGTGGCTTTGGAAACCTTCTCCACCTCCCGTCCAGGCTCGACGAGCTGTGCTATCAAGGCCTCCACGCCCTTTTTCGCCAGAGAGTAACTTTCATCTTTCGGCTTGATTCGGGTAGCGGTGACGATTTCGTCAAGCAGAGAGGGTGCCTCGGCTGTTTGTTCCTCTGGGGAAACGGTCTGTTCTTTTTCGCGTTCTTCGGCCATATGATCCCCCTTTCTTATTCTTCAATTTTAAGCTCTTTTAACACCTGTTCCCTGGCGGCCTCATCTTTGATCAATTCCTGGATTTTCTTGCGAAACTCCGGGCGATTGCTCATGGGGCCTTTCAGGGAATTAAGTGCTTCCCGGAGCTCGAGAAGCTTGTTCAGCTCCGGTGTATTTTTGGCGATGGCTTCCGGCTCGAAGTCTTTGATCGACTCGAACCTCACTGAAACGTTCAACTCCGCGTCGGGATCTTCGGAAAGCTTGTTAGGAACCGTTAAATCGAGGCTCAGGTTTTGAGCCTTCAACACCTCGTTGAAATTGTCCTTGTCGATGTTGATCGGCTCGCGCTCCTCTACCATTCGATCATCCGGGCTAGACGTGAAATCGCCTACAACCAACAGCTTGAGCGGAAGTTCAACTTCTTCTTTGGCGTCACCCGTGGCGGGCCGATACACGATATTTACCCTTTCCTTCGGGGCGACAGATCCTTCTTTTGCCATGGCTTTCCCCTTTCGTTTGAAATTAATATGAAAACACTACGGAAAATCCAAACATGATAGCATAACCCGGTCAACACGGACCTGAAACTTTTCCTCTAAAGATAACTTCTCGAGGATATTAGAATTTTTTTCCCAAGAACACAACTGATTTTCTGAGAAATTTATTTCATGGCTTACTGAGTTTTAGAGCCTCGGCCGGATCGAGCTTGGCGATCTGGCTCAATACTGCTTCTGCTTTACCTTTTGCCTCAGCAGTGGTGTAAGTGCTGTAAGCGGTCCATACCAGTTTGAGGCCGTCTAAGGCCAGCCGGGGATCCCAGGTTTCAAGCCGGTACGTTTCGATGTCCTTCAAGATCAGGTCAAGATGCGGCACTGCCATGTCCGTCCGCTTTGATCCTATCAACATGCGGCACAAGGCTAATCGCCACATGAGGGCCTCTTGCTGCGAGACGCAATTTTTGAGTTCTGTTTGAAGCAACTGAACCGCTTCAAGCAGCTTCTTTTTCTTGGCAAGGGCCTGCGCCTCTGCCAGGGTATGTGCCATACGATGGGTTTCATCGGCGCCTTTGACGGTTGCCGGCGTTGGGCCCGCACCGTCTGTGGCTGATCCAGCCCCCAGGGCAATACCTTTCAGCCACTGGCTGGTTTCAGGATCGGCAAAAGGCGTGCCGTCGGAAAAGGTCATACCGACAAGACCCGGCAGGCGATGGATGAAAAGGGCTGTTTCCTGGCACACCGCTTCATTGGCGTTCTCGTAGCCATCTCCGAGGTTGCCTAAGGCTTCGGCCACGAGACGGTTCAGATCAAACCAGAAGATATATTGCGACAGCCGCTGCTCGGCTGCCATGACAAGGGCATTCCAATTGCCGTTTTCCTTGAATTCCAGCAGCGATTGAAGAATCTGAGGGGCAGGCGGCGGGATCTGCGTTTGGCCGTCTGATGCCGGTGGAAGCGCTGAAACTACCGACCAGGCAGCGATTCGCCGATAGCGGTAGGCCATGGCATTCGTGAGATCGGTTTCCAGAAGAAAGGAAGCGGCCTGCCGGACCTTTTGCATGCCTGAGGTGATTACCTTTTGCGCGTCCTGTATAGTTTCGAGGGCTTCCGGTTCGGCGGCGGCAGGAGCTACCTTTGGGGCCTCCCGTTTCATTTCCGGCTCCGGCCGGGCTTCTTCCGTGACCGGGGCCGGTTCGGTCTCCGGTTTCTTTTCTGACACGGTTGGAACCACTTCAAGAGCGCGCTGAATGGGCCGGAGCAAAGGCGGTTCAGGAAGGTACTCGTTCAACAGGGTATCAATCTGTGAAAGGGTTGTCCGGATGGCCTCAAGTTTTTCCGCTGCAACCGTTTCGTGCTTTACCGCGGTCAGGGCCGCTTCGGTTTTCTCCACCCACCACTCGACGGCTCCCATCCGGCCGCGCATCCGCTTCTTGGGCGGAAACATGTCGTCCCAATAAGTGGCGATAAGGTCATGGATGACGATCAACCCTTCAGCCAATCCCTCGATGCGGCGCATGTGAACCTGGCTTACCGCCAGATAGGTGGCTACCAGGAGATCCTTCGATTTATTGGCCAGGATCGCACCTGCCAGGTCGCTGACTTTTTCCCAGTCTGTACCGCCTGATGCCGAGGGTACTGAGAGTTTATCGATTTCAGCCTGAAGTTCCTCGTACTCGGGTTCATACCGGACATCTGATCCGGCAGGCTGGTCGGGTTGAATAGGGTCTTTTCCTAAAGAAAGAATTTCCATTTATGGATTCCTGCACACTTATTCGAATTTCATGATTTCAACTGAGAGTATTCTTAAGCACCTTGTGTGTTAAATCCTGCGTAAATCGAATGCGTCGAAAAAATCAATTAAACCGGAATTTGACTTTCTGTAGATACGGACCAGAGCCTTTCAAAATCGCTCGAGTTCAGCGATCGGGTGAATAAGGCCAGGTACGTTTGTTCCGGAATCCCTCCCATAAACACGGCATTGGGAACAATATCCGTCCGTGACTTAAGAACACGGTTCCAGAACCCCACGAGCGATGAGGCGTCACCGTCGTGGTAAGAGTCGATGGACACTAACAACTCATTGCGCATCAAAAGCGCCTCGGCGGCTCTCTCAATGGAACCGAATGTACTGGTATGATCGTTTTGGTTATGGCCATGCCCGAGCCCGTCAGCCCGCAGACCTTGAGTGGCAAGAGCAGGCCAATCCTCAATCGGCATGTTAATCCGGTTGATCTCAGATTCCAACTGCTTCAAGTCGGCGGGGGGCCTGGAGGCAAGGTATTCGATCTGGCTCCAGATTCCCTCGAACAAAAACGTTAAGAGATCCCAGTTTTCTTCCCAGCCGGGCAGGGTACCGGTTCCCATAATCAGGAGGGGATACGGTCTGCCCGCGCTATCACTGCTGTCCCGCCCGACACCGCAGGCGATATGCCCTTTTCTTATCCCCCTGGCCCAAAAGCGCCACGAATGAAACTTCCGGCCGGCATGGTTCTTGGCAAGCAGTTTCTGATATCCGCTCTCGATCCAGGCCGCAAATGCCTGCGCCAGGGGAGCAACACGGCCGAGCTGGAAGTAGTCCATTGCCGCGGGGTGCTTTCCTGTGGCGGACCATTCCCAGGATGATCTCGACTTTATTGATCCCAGCACGCTGCAATTTCCTCGGGTACCCTCCCAGGACCGGTGCGGAAAAGCCCGATAACCGGCCTGTGCCCTTTGAAGCTGTATTTCGCCTTAATGTACTTAACCCCCATCCGCTTGAGATCGGCTTGTTCGTCCGGGAATTCTCGGGGATAAAAGGTACGTGAGCCTTTTTCAAAATCTCTCAGGAACTCCGCAAATGCCATGTTTCCGATGTATTTTTTGGTCAAAGTCAGGTTGGCGATTTTGATCGTGAATAAGACGTCGCCACAAGTTTGAGGGGACCACTTAAAGCTTCTTCGAACCGGGTAATTGAGATTGACCAGCCGGAGCTTTTTGTCGGCACACTGCATTTCCAGGACGGTCTCGTGAGGTATCACTGAAGCCTCTTTGTTTGCGCCGGTCGGTTCGCCCTGTATAGTGACCGTGTAGCTGGCCTTGACCGGTCGGGCAGACCTGGAGCCCTTGGTTAAGAAGGTAAAGAAGTACTTGTCAAAGGGTACGCTGTGACCCATTATCTCTTTTGCGTAGAAACCTTTTTTAATGCTTCTCGCAAGAAACGGCTTGGCCGGCCCGCTGACGAATTTCTTGGCATATCCGTTCTCGCCCAATAGAAGTTCCATGAGGGTGGCTCTATCAGGGGCTCCTTGCACCTCAACGAGCACTTCTGTTTCCCAGAGTTTCTGCAGCTTGCATGCCGCTTCTTTGGAGGCAAAGGCCAGGAAATAATCAAGAGGGCCTTGCACCAGTTTCCAGAATAACTCTTGATCCGGCCCGGTGCTGGCCATGGTGGTGTTGAGCTGATCCAGTGCCCTCGTTCCCGCATAAAAGGGCGTTTTGCTCGTGGCAGGGTCATCACTATAGATGGTCGCAGCCTCCTGGTACGCCGTCTCTCTGGAGGCGGAAATCGGCACGATTTCGGCGAGTGCATTTTGGTAATCATGTAATGCTTGAGCAGACAGGAGCTTGGATTCCAAACCCCCGGCTTTCACGCCGGTTTGTTTTTCAAGCTTGGCAAGCTTTTTTTCAACCTTCTGGGTTGCCTTTTTGATGATCCCTGGTTTTTCGCCCTTCGGTTCTTTGAGCTTTGCCGCCTTATCCCTTGTGGTCTTGAAATCGTTAACTAGCTGCAGCCACGACGGCAGCTCCGTGTTCTTGGCAAAGGGTTTTATCTCTTCTGCAAGGCGATCAAGCAGTAGAAAATATGGATTTTGATCTGTACCCATCAATGACGCCACCTGGCGCCATTCGGCCTTTCCCTTCAGCCGGTCGGCACCACGGGGAAATGCGACGCCAAAGTCATGCCAGGCACTGAAATATGCCTTGGGGTACCACGTTTGAAATTCCAATTTCCTGCTTGCAATGATCATGGGGTCGAACAAGGCCGATTCAATCTCGGTTAGAAAAGCATCGATCTTGGCTTTTCCCTGAAGGGTAAAGGCAGGCGGCACCTTGTTTTCGTCCTCGAGCTCCAGGCTGCCTCCCCAAAAATCCTGCAAGGTCAGGTATGAGAGTGCTGGATCGAGATTTATCCAGGTGGCAATCCAATTCAAATTGGAGTCTTTCAGCGTAAGCACGTGTCTTAACAGAATCAGCAGTTCATTCATCTCCTTATTCAATACGTTGGCATCCTCATGCCAGAAAACGTAATAAAAATATAAATCCGCCAGCTTCTGTCCGACTTCAGGGATGACTTCCTGGCCTGCTGCCTGCAATGTACGTACATAGGACGGCTGAGGCCTGGCCTTGAGGACCTCCAGCGTTTCATTTTCAAGCCGGCCGCGCACGAGGTTAATACGCCGGACTAATTGGGCACCGTGTGCGCCGATGACGTCCTGGGACGTCGCGGCTGAAAAGTGCGTCATCGTCTCGGCCATTTTCTCGTCATAATTAACTAGGAGACCGTCGTAGAATTGTTTACAGTATTTCGTCTTAAGTTCACGCTCAACGTGTATGCTTTGGGATAACCCAAACCTGGGGAGCCACCATCCCCGATTCCGATCTTCCACTCTGAGGATCGCCTGACGAAATCGATCCAGGCTGATCACATCGGCGACAAGTTCGTTCTGCAAAACGACCGGTTTGGAGACTTCCTTTTGAACCTCCCTCATGATCATCAAATTCTTGGCAAACGAAAAGCTCAACAACCCGCAAATCGCGATGGCTACGGCCAGCCAGGCTGCCAGGCCCAGATTCTGTGTTAGCTTGCTCCACTCCAGGGTTCGCTGGGTGGGCGCAAACAGGCCTCTGTCGGCGGGCATGATGCGTGAAAAAAAGTCGTGCAGGAACAGGCCCTTGCTGGTTCCCGGCAAGACTTCCCGCTCATCGATCAGACCCAGCTCTTTCAGAAAATGGGAATACGGGCTGCCTTCCTGTTTTCCGCTGCTAAAGTAGAGCCCTCTGAGTATGGGTGTCTCCTGATAGGGATTTTCCTGAAAGGTGCCCTTCATAAAGGCGCTGAGCCCGGGTTTTAGTCTTTCAAACTCCTCGGGAAAGAGAAGAAGCCCGGTATCTGCGGTTTTAGAGCGGGATTTATGAAACAGGATCAGCCGCAGATCTCTCAATCGCTCGCCGAGGGAGTGAATTGCGTTTGCCGTGAAGGATTGGACGTCGGTGGAGAGGTCTTGGTTTATTATTCCCATGGCCTGGCCGAGTGTTTCTTCGGGCAAGGTATCGCAAAACGTGGTCATGCCTTGAACTAGATCACACTTTGTCACCAATACATAGACAGGAAACTTGGCTCCCAGAACACGCATCAATTCATCGATACGGCGACGGATGCTTCTGCCTTCTTCCTCAAGTTCATCAGGCCCTGATGATGCCAGCTTATCGGCGGCGATGGTTACGACAAGCCCGTTTATGGGTTCCCTTTTTCGAAACTTCGCCAGCAACTTCAAGAATCTCTGCCACTCGTCCTTGTCGCGACCCTCGTCAACAGGAATGGCGTACCTGCCGGCGGTATCAAGGATTATTGCCTGCTCGAAGAACCACCAGTCACAATTTCGTGTTCCGCTAATGCCTGATGCCCGCCGTATTTCGACGAATGGCGAGGATAGCCGGGCGCTCTGAATCGCCGTGGTTTTTCCGGAGCCACTCTCGCCGATCACCATGTACCAGGGCAGGACATAAAGGGGATTCCCGTATTTCTTAAGGTGTGATTTTCTGAGCGCTGTGATGGCCTCCTTCCATCCATCCTGCAGCTCTTTTGAGCCCTCCTTTTCCTTATCACCGAGGGTTTTTCGGTAGGCTTCGTCCTGCGCAATAACCTGCTGTACAAATCGCTGCTCGCGTCGCCTGAGCAGGATCTTCCGTAACAGCAACAGGCAAAGCACCAGACTCAGCAGGCCGAAGAGAATAAAAATACCCACCCACCAGGCCCATCCCATACCCAGGACGAGCCAGAACACCAGGCCAACGACAACCACCACCACAAGGGCAAGCAGGAAGGCTTTTAGAATTTTTCCAACCATTTATGGCACCGCGTGTAATAGGTTTTCGCCGATATTACTGAGAATAAAACCATAGACCAGGAACAAAGCGGCGTAGAGCACAACGGGAAAAGCAATAGCCGCAAGGGTAATTGGGGAAAACCGTTGCTTACGCCGCTCGGGAGTCGCCTGATCTGTTTTCAGAGGATAGGCGCCTGCAAACAGCTCGCCCTTATCGAGGGCAGGGAGCCCTACAGAGCTACCCGTCAGAACCTTCAGGTTCGAAGTTCTCAATTGCTCAAGGAGGAAGTCGTCTCCCTCATGGATATATCTCCCCGTAAAACCCATGGCAAGACACAGGTAAAAGACCTCCCGCACGTAATTCTGATGAGGGCCGAGCATATTCAATCGCTCGAAAAACATTTCACCGGCATCGGCCGTCTGGAAGTAGGTGCGTTGAAGCTGTTGTCTCTGCCACTGGTCCTTGTCATTCCATGGAGAGCTGAGGATCGCCTCATCGATCCATGCAAAAATGGCAAAACGCGCATGGTCGCTATCTTCTTTGGAAATACCTTTATCTTGCAGGCAGGCATCGGCCTGGGAAACAAGGCGTTCGATATCGGCCTTCACCTGGTCGAAGGCAGGTTGCCTTGTGTTTGCTGTTTTCAGGAAATAGGCCGTGTAAGCTAAGAGTTCCGTGAAACAGTCGACGATTCGCATGGCTACGTTCTCCCTACAACCATAAGCTCGGTTTTCAGATCCTCCGGAGCCGTATCCCAGTACAAGGCGATATTATGGCCCTGCTGAACCTGTGCCCATTGGTCGCTGTGATGATCAACCTGGCAGTAAATCGCGCGGGCTCTCCGAGGAAGTTCCTGGGGCGGTTCGGGAAGGTGCGTTATCTTTATCCCCGGAAGCGCTCGGGCGATCAGCAATGGTAATGATTCCCTTGAACTCAATTTGACGATGGTCTCCAGAGACTGAAGCACGGATTGAGGATCGGCCTCTGTTTCAAAGACCAGGTAAAACCGATTTGCCCCTTCGAATATGGCCGGCTGCAGATCGGAGGCATAATAGGTTCCATCAAAGAGCAACTGGAAGACGTATTCGGGTCCCGCCGTGATCTCGTCCAGCAGTTTTGTTATAATTGCACCGACCCCTTCAAAACACCCCCATAAGTTGCGGTGATCATAACCCAAAACACCCTCGCTTCCGTCCGCCAGTTCCCCCATGACATCGACTTGCTCTGAAAAGGCGGAAAGCTCTCCGATCATCTGTCTTAGGAGCCCGTATACGTGCCAGGGATGGGCGTGGTCGGAACCTAGCACGTGCTCAAGGAAGGGGATGTAGCGATTGAGGGATCTGAGCGCCAACAGATACACCGTATCCCTGGCCCCGAATTCGGCAGTATGAATCCCCCGGTCACGCTTGTAGGATTCCAGCTGGCGGCCGCGGGATGCGATCTGATCTTTGATATCCACAATCAGCCGCAACAGGACTTCCGAACTCTTGACGGTAAGGGCCGGCGGAATGAATTTCTCGGAAAGCACAACGCGCTCGCCCGTTCTTTCCAACTGCGCAACGGGTATGAGCTGATACTCCCCGAGTTGATCTTTTTCCGTCTCCCAGAAGACCTTCAAGACATGATGAAGCCGTTGCACCTGAGCCGGTGGGCCGTTGTGATGCAAATCCTGAACCTCTTCCGGGTCAGCTGTTGTTGTAAACCGTGTATTCACTTCCGTAAGATTTGACAGCTGAGGAAGAACGGTTACATTTTCGCCTATTTCGTTCCATTTCTTAAGCCCCACATAAACACCAAG
>CP070673.1:2119117-2123568 GCA_020351915.1 Deltaproteobacteria bacterium | reverse complement strand
GTAGATGCCGACCCGCCCAATATTCGGGGAAGGCCGATGCAGAATAGATAAGAAACCGTCGTAAGCACCTGTTCTGATCTACCGGGGTAATGAGGACAGCATGTCAGGAAGGTATCTTGGGCAACGTGGGAGGCCCGTTCTGGGCGCGGGGTCGTGGCCCGCAACAGAAACAATAGGTTCTGGCCCGGGCGGGAGTCGGAGAGGGTCATAGTACCGATAAAGCCGGGTAATGCTGGTGAAGGGAAGGACCCTTACTTCTGGTGTGCTTTTGAAAGAGATGAGACGAGGTGATTGGCCATGAGCCTGAAAACACCCGCAAAGATTCGGACTCTCCAGAGAAAGCTTTACCTCAAGGCGAAAGCGGAACCGGACTACCGCTTTTATCTGCTCTACGATAAGATGTATCGTGAAGATATTCTGTTCTACGCCTACCGTTTGGCCAAAGCCAACCGCGGTGCTGCGGGTGTAGATGGAGTAACTTTCGATCAAATCGAATCACAAGGCGCAGAGAAATGGTTGTCTGGGATCAGAGATGAATTACGCACAAAGACATACAAACCACACCCTGTTTTGCGTGTGATGATCCCAAAACCCGGCGGCGGTCAGCGTCCCGTAGGGATACCCACCATCGGGGATCGGGTGATTCAAACAGCGGCCAGGCTCATTTTGGAGCCTATCTTTGAAGTGGATCTTGAGCCGAATGCTTACGGCTACCGTCCTAAGCGCAGCGCAATAGATGCGATTCGAACTGTTCATGAGTTACTTCGCCAGGGCTACACCGAGGTTGTCGATGCGGATCTTTCCAAGTATTTTGATACCATTCCGCATCAGGAACTGATGAAGTGTATCGCCCGCAGAGTCGTAGATCGCAATGTTCTGCGTCTGATCAAGCTGTGGCTACGGGCACCGGTTGAAGACCAGGACACAGATGGCAAACGACGCCTTACAGGCGGGCGCAAGAGCAGACGCGGTACGCCGCAAGGTGGTGTCATGAGCCCATTGCTAGCCAATGTGTATATGAACCGCTTTCTGAAGTACTGGCGGATCAAGGGGTGTGATGAGCGCTTCCGGGCACGGGTTGTCTCCTATGCCGACGATTTTGTTATCCTAAGCCGTAATCGAGCAGTTGAGGCCCTGCAGTGGACCAATGTGGTCATGAACCGAATGGGACTCATGCTCAATAAGGATAAGACGGTAATAAGAGATGCACGGAGAGAAGGCTTTGCCTTTCTGGGATACACCTTTGGTCGCATGCGATTCAAGAAAGACGGTTCATGGTACATGGCCGCCCGTCCTTCAAAGAGCAGCATAAAGCGAATAAAACAGAACGTTCGAACCCTGCTCAGACCGTGTGAGAAAGGTGCCTGGCCGGAGGTATGTGATCGTCTTAATGCGCTTTTGCGAGGTTGGTGTGGCTACTATTGTTATGGAACAACACAGATCGCCAGCCGAGCGGTGGAGCGCAATGTCTACAATCGCGTAAGACGCTTTCTGGTCGAGCGGCACAAAGTGCGTTCGCCAGGCATCCGACAATTTCCGTCAGAGAAAGTCTTTGGCGAAATTGGTGTGCTTTTACCAAGGTCGATAATGGTTGCCGCCCGCCGTGTGCCTTAAGGTGAAGCCAGTCGGAAAGCCGTGTGCGGGAGAACCGCATGCACGGTTTGATGAGCGGAGATGGGAAACGGAGCTATGGAACAGATCGAGGCACCGGCATTTTGTGAAAGCTGCCGGTAACAGCTACTCCCTGTTGCCTAAGGCCACCGCGCCCATCTTCGACTCTACTGTATGTGTCACGCACCTAGCCTGATAGCCAAAGGTAGGCGGAGCCAAGAATGATGAGTATTTAGTTGACGGTCACATCCGTTCCACCCAAAATCCAAAATGAATCTAAAACCATACTTCAACCGGGATTCGTCAATTCTTGCCATGGGCCGAGGTCGTATACTTCAGTAAGAACTAAGTACTTCTGTGTTCTGCGGAAACAGAGAATAGTGATTGTAATTGGGGGCCTAAGGGGTTAGATGATTTTGGCCTGTTGACTTTATTCAGGTCCAAAAGGAAAAGTGTAGAAATTGCAATGGCTAAGATCTAAACATAGAATTTCGGTAAAGAACCTAACGATCTAAAAGAATTATACGTGAAATCAGACCAACTCCTCGCGAGTGTATAGAATTTGTGTTTTGGAACTAGATAAGTAGCTAATATGAAAAGCATAATAATTCTTGTGCAACAGCTGACTATAACGCTCTTAGAAGAGAACCATAAAAAGCTTGACAAATCCTTTTAACACCTTGTATTACTGCGGGCCGTAGAAAAAGCTAGAGTTGGCCCAGTGGACAGTATTCGTTACCTGCCTGCTAGATAAGTCTGCCTTTTTCAATACAGAAACCCCATAAGAATATTTATGTGAGCTTCTCCCAAGAAGCCTGCTGAGACTACTATCCAAAGCCAGTAAAAATGGTGAGCAGAGTCAACAGGCAGTGGCAATGCTGAGAAAGTGGGCAACAAGATCGTTTTCAGGATTAGCGAGATCCGCTCCGGCACTGGATATCATTGCAAAGGGAATCTGGATTGCTCCCATGGCAGCACCTCATCGAGTTCAATAAAAACCCAGGTGGGTGGTCAATAATTCATGGTGCCCCAAGAAGCGGGAGAAATCAAAGAATGGTTTGCTTTAACAGATGGGTACCTCAAAGTACTTGTCAAAGAACGATTTTCATCGCCCCTAGAAATGTGGGGGTAACCTTCCAGGTGATTAGGGTAGTAAACGAATATAAATGGCATAAAAGTGGGGGTAACTAAGCCACGCTATAACTATTTGTTATCATTACAACAAATAATATTGAACGGTCTTAATTTATGGCTAACGAATGTTTGCAGCTGACGTTACCCGCCGCTGCTACGTCGCTCTGGGCAACGCCGCTGAAGCTAGTGTTAGACGGCTGACCATTTTAAGGAACGAGTGAAGGTGCAAACTCAAGCGCATGAAGTGACTGAGGCGATTGCCTCAAGGGACGGCAACAATCTTTACGTCACGAGTTCCTTCTTCGGGGATCCCCTCAAGTACAGGGCGTTCTGTGCCTATTATGCGGTCATGCGAGTAGTGGACGACCGCATTGACAATCTCCCCTCACCTGGTAGTCGTTGTGCGGAGGTGCGGAAACGTGAACTGGGCGTGGTGGAGGCGTGGGAGCGCGTGGTCAGATCCAGTTACCATGGCATTTATCCAATGGCCTCCCTGCTTGCGTCTTGCGACTTTGCCGAAGCTGAGGCTGTTTGCGAATCCTTGATCGCTTCCTATCGAGTCTTTCCCGTTCCGATGAGGCTCTGGACAAATTTCTTTGCAGCGATGCGCTCGGATCTCGTGGCCAGCGAGTTTGTTCACTGGTCTGATTTCCTGGCTTACGCTGAAGGAGCGACCGTGGCGCCTACCACGATCTACCTGTCGTTGATTGTAGCGCGCCGTGATGTAAAGCAGGACTCATGCGAATTCCCGCGAGGATTCAATTTGTATGATTGTGGCCGCCATCTCGGGTTATTTGCGTATCTGGGGCACATAATCCGGGACCTTGCAGAGGACATCACGCGCCCGGCAACGAGGCTCTGCCTTGCCCGTGAGGACATGCTCGCGCACGGGGTGAGCCCTGAGATACTGAGGAGCGAGGCGTTGAACCGTCGGGCGAGCCCGGCGACCCGGCGCCTGGTAGGAGAGTTACTGCAACGAGCGCGATGGCACCTTGCCCAAGGCCGAGCCTTGGCGGTGCCAATACACGGTTTTCTTGACTGCGACAGTCGATTTATCCTGGAGCTTATCATCACTATGTACGAGCATATTATCGCGAAGATTGAATCGACCGGGTGCGATCCGATGGAAAAACGACATCACCTCACGCGGCGGGAGCAGGCCGAGATTATTCATCAGGTTGCCGCGCGCACGGGTTTTTTGCTCCCGGATTAGTCGGCCCCTAACCAGCCGGATGCAGTCGTCGGCACACAGCCGCACCTGATCCGCAGCGTTAGTTGCTCAGAAGAACATCTTAAAGAGGAGGCGCAACAAATGCCAGTCCATTTCAATGACTTGGACGTTGTTTCTGAAGTTGCCGGAGTGAGTTCTGCCTTGATAGTTCCCTGCAATTTGTGTCCTGCAGCGACTGTAGCCGTGAGAGAAAGAAAACCTTTCATGAAGCTCTTTAGGAGTTTCCTGAAGTCGGTCCCTTTCGAACAATACGTGAGAGCACTGCAATCCCGATTAAGAGATAATGGCGTGAACACAAAAGTGTTCAAGAGCAATCTTTATCATCAATGGTTTCTTTGCATGTGGACTTCAGGAAAGCGCAAAAAGCTTCAGAAATATGCGAGACAATATGAAGCTGTGATAGTTTTGGGTTGTGATTCTGCGACCGAAACAGTTCGCGATGCGGTAAAATCAACCGACTGCAAAGTAATTGAGG
>CP070673.1:2111899-2119017 GCA_020351915.1 Deltaproteobacteria bacterium | reverse complement strand
GGTTGTTGCCCAAACCGTAATCCCTTTGAGCGGTCATTAACACCATTTTTCCCAATCCCCCTTCATAAGAGGGAGCGAATACCGACAAGTCGAGAACAAAACGTTTAAGACCAAGACAAAAGGAATTTCGGCAACAGCCTGTTGAGCCTTGACTTGTTCTTTCCCAACCCTCAGAGGGCAAGATCAAAGTAACGGCTTGGTTTGCACCCTTGTTTTTTATTCTCCAAATCAGAAATGTGAATGGTTTCTGGAAATCTATCTCGAAATCTATTCTAATGCAATCATGTGTAATACCCCTGGCACCATCTCAACAACAACAGGTAGCTGGCCCGGCTGCTCGCCATCCACATCCAAGAGGACCTGCTGATCGGAATATGCTTCGACCCTCTTACCAACGAGGGTAGTTACCTTCTGGACCTGGTAGATCTTTCCGTTGTAAAGGTTTGGCAGGTTCAAAAATACCTGGGGCAGGCTTAGATCGCCGATTACCGTAATGTGGAAAAGGCCATCGTCCACACTCGCGTCAGGGGCAACCCACATGCCCCCGCCATGATACTGCCCATTTGCGACAACCACATTCCAGATCATAACTTCCTGGTCAAAGCTTGTATCCACCCTAAGGTGTATTCGTTTCTTGTCATAAATCAGAAGGGAGATCAGCGTGGCCCACACGAATGAAATAAAACCACCGAACGCCTTGGTGGTCCTGTTTACTCGTTCATCCACCTCGCCTCCCAGGCCAAAGCTCGTAACATTATGGAAGTATCGGCAAGCCGGATTACCATTATGATCCCTGTATTGAAGCCGTCCCAGATCGATGGGCCGTACATGAGGGTCTCTGATCAAATCCAATGCCCTGTTTGCATCCCTCTGTATGGGAACGGTTTTGATAAAATCACATCCCGTACCCATGGGAATGAATCCAAGCACGGCATCCGGCCGAATGGGGCCATCTTCACCCATAAACCCATTCACAACTTCATTGAGTGTTCCGTCTCCTCCTATACAAATAACCACTTCAGTGCCTTCAAGGAGAGCCTGGCGGGCGAGCCCCGTAGCGTCTCCCGGTCCGGCGGTGAATTGGGCTTGAAATGACCCTAACCGGTCCCTTGCCAGGGCCTCGATTTGGGGCCACTCTCTGCCGGCAGAACCCGTTGCTGCATTGGGGTTAACAATAAACGTTGTTTTTTTTGAGGCCATAGAAACAACCTAAACAGTCTCTCAACCAAAACCGATTGCACAGGCCTTGATGATGCTCTGGACCTTCTTCCGTAAATCAAGGGCAAATTGGTGACCATCCGCTATACCATTTTCAATAGCCGAGAGTGTGTCGTAGTAAAGGTTCCAGCTGAGGCGTTCTTTTTCGTACTGGTCCTTGAGCTTGCTGTTTTCGCCGCCCATGAAATCGAGCGCAGTGATAATGCGCTGTGCACCTATCCTGATGAATGCAAGCCCTTGCTCCTTTTTACCCTCAGCGAATAGTGATGCTGTCTTAAGACCAAGGCGCAGATACACAATGGTTATCGGAATCCTGGATATGAAGCACCCGGTGAATGGATCGAGAACATCTTTCAGCTTTGCCACATCATTGGTGAGCGCCCTGGCATATGCGGAAAAGTATAGTATGCGGATGTAGTCACCAACAAGCTTGCCAAGGTAAGCGGACTCAATTGCCTCTTGAGCAAATGCCTTTTTGTCGTGGCGCATTATGAGACCGGCCTCATGAACATATGCCAGTTGTGTGTCCTGACGAAGCAAGGTTGAGAGGATATAGGCCTGATCTTCTGCCCTGCCAATAAAGGATGGAGTAAAAGGGCGATAGCGGCGAAGGCTGTCAACAAGGATCCCGTTAGTTCCACCAGTGACGTGGATACGCTGGATGCAGGATCTCTGGCCGTCCAGGTTGTCTCCAACATAGCGCGTCAACATCTCCGCTTCAGTCGAGAGGGCCTGTGGCAAGGCGCTGTAAAAGATGAGTTCATCCGGAGAAAGTGCCCGGTTTGGAAACGGGACATCAGGGGTGAACAAGGATTTGCCGATATCCGCCTCGTTTACCAGGGCCCCGGCGATCATACCCAGTTCCACAGACTGTTCGTTCGAATCCAATCCCTGTGCTCCCCAGAGCGGCGTCTTAAAATGTTCAAGAGCGGAAGCACCGGTCTGCTCAACGAGTTCCCTTTGTGGAAATACTTGATCGAGGTCGATTTTGAACGTGGCCCTTATCTCTGGCTGCAAAAAAATGCTCCAGAACGGGGCTATTGCTTTCAGGAAGCTGTAGTGCCTGCCATATTCACCGTCGACACCGAATACGCTGAGAAGTTCCTTTGGATTATCACAGTGAAGGTAATAGGCGGCGGCGGGAGCGAGGATTTCATCTATCATTCGTTGTGTGTCAGCTTCGGTGAATACATAGATGTCAATATTTTTCAGGCTTGCTGATCGGGCGAGTTCTTCTTCAAGGTATTTTTTCGCAATCTCCTGGAGTCCCTGGTGGGTTACGGAGACTGACAACACGCACACAGTTTTTCCTTGAGGTGGTATATTCCCGCGAGTGCGTTCAAACTCTAAGGCTACGTCTAGAGCCCGGAGACCGTACAGAACCTCGTTTTTCTCCGGAACGACGCCAACTTGGATAGGGTGGTCGTACCAGTGAAATTGGGGCTCGCGACTGATCTCACCAAGCCTTTTTCTTATATAATGGCTAAAAGGAAGCCCATCAGGAGACGTCGATGCAGTAGGGGTGGTGAGGAGCACGTTCGAGGTAAACAGTATCTGCCGAGCCGGGTCAGTAATTGGAGTAGTGTTCAGTTTCGTAATGGTGACCGTGCGCTTTGCCCGAAATGCTTGCACTCGCTCTTTTTCATGGGCTCGGATTCCGGTTGCTTCTGGGAAAAAGACCGACCACATCCTTTCGGCTGTTTCTTCGGTCTCAAACCAGTTTTCGTTGTGTGCCAACCATTGGGAAAGGGTATCCAATCGCTTCGTAAAACCGGGGTCGTGCGTGCACATGCTTTCAATTTCCTGATGAACCAGGTCGATTCCCTTCAAATAAAAGCTCGCTACCTCTGTCCATTCCGGGGTTTCTGAAAAAAGAGCCAAAAAACGTTTTGCTCGTTCTGATGCCGGGTGCATGCTGCCTGCAAGCGCGACCAGGAACGCACTGTTAAGTGCCTGACCGACATCGGTATTGTCGGTGTGCTCGCGGTCAAGGTGCTCGGATAGATCAAAGGCAAAGAAAGAGCCCTTTCCCTTTTGCGGTTGAATCAGTTTGCAGATAATGGATTTAAAGTGCTCATTCATTTGTTATATTGTAGGCGTTCACAGGTTCAGAGTTCACCCCTGCCCGACGGATGGCAGGCGGGTTTGCGGTGAACCCACAACCTCTAAACCGTGAACCCGTGAACGGTTACGTTATTTTTAACCTTTGAGTATGGTGTGTTCACCACAGGCCATACGACTTTTAATGTCCTTGTGGCAATTTATTCTAACTTGTAAAACCACGTCCTTCCCCGCATAGCGGGATCTTCGATAGGCGTGGGTTTTTAATATATGCCTGACTTCAGGGAATTCGTCAAAACAAAAGATGCGACTCCGTGTAGGAATAAGGGTTCTCGCTAGGGTTCAACACATCCGACTTGAGTGAACGATACCCCTTTTCATTTTTCTTGACTCTCTTTCTTCTACTGGGTAATCAATTGATCTCGATTCCGAATGAATGTTTATCGGCGATAATTTTGAGTTTTAGCGATGGATGAAAGCACTAAAGGCACCATAAGCACTATCACCGCATTTTTTCTCTGGGGAGCTTTTCCAATATACTGGAAGGCCTTGCAACACATATCGTCAACTCAGATTCTGGCGCATAGGGTGGTCTGGTCGCTCGTATTTGTATTAGTCTTGCTCTCGATCCAGAGGCGATGGAATGAGGTCAAGAATGTTACATCGTTCTACCCCAATGTGTCCATCTTTCTGGTCACATCTTTCTTGCTTGGCGGTAACTGGCTGATTTATATCTGGGCCGTGAATTCAAATCAGATTGTTGAGGCAAGTCTTGGATATTTTATCAATCCACTGGTGAATGTTTGCCTGGGTATGGTGTTTTTAAGGGAAAGATTGTACCGATCGCAATTCATCTCGGTGGTGCTCGCGTTTGTAGGAGTGCTATTCTTAACCTTGGAGTATGGTCGGCTACCGTGGATCGCCTTGACCCTTGCACTTACCTTCGGGACTTATGGACTGCTCCGCAAAACAGCAAAAGCTGGATCAATGGTCGGTCTGCTATTCGACACTGGTTTTCTGGCACCCATTTTCCTCCTCTATATCCTTTTTCTAGCTGCTCATGGATCAGGTGCCTTCACTTCTATAAATCTGAAGACAGATGTATTGCTCATAGGGGCAGGGGTAGTTACCGCAGTACCCTTATTACTGTTTGCCTACGGTGCAAGGCGAATTCAGTATTCAACGGTTGGCTTTTTGCAATATATCGCCCCAACAGGTCAGCTACTTGTCGGGGTATTGCTTTACAGGGAGCAATTTACCAGGGCACACGCGATTGCATTTGGTCTCGTCTGGGTGGCATTATTTCTCTATTCGACTTCCACTTTTGTGGCATACAAAAGGCGTATTCCTTCATAAGCCGTGGTTGTCGATGTGAGGCACTGCTCAGCCATATTATGTGATCGTGGCGGCACGTTGTGGAGCCCTTGAGATTTCCTTATGCAGCAGGACAAAGACCACACTGTCTATCCTTTCATCACAAAGATGACTTTAATGACTTCCCTTATGTATACTCAATGGTCTTCACATGAAGCAGAACGCCTTGACAACCCTGAACAATACCTTATTTTTAACCTTACAAGTAAGGAAGCAGGACCTTCCCTGTTCCACAGGGGAGGGATGAAGGTACATGGAGAGGATCGTGATAAAGATGATTGGGATTCCCTACCAATGCGAGGAGAGGCCTCCTTACAAAGATGGTGGTAGTGGGATACTAAGGAGTTAGCTCGTATGCTGAGGAAATTGGTCGTTGGCCCATATCAGGCTAATTGTTATATCTTAGGCTACAGAGAGACAAATCAGGGTCTGGTTATTGACCCCGGGGGTGAGGTATATCGTATTGTCAAGGAACTCTCGCGAACGGGACTCAAGGTTCTGTATATCCTCATTACCCATGGCCATGTCGATCACATCGGAGGTGCCGAGGAGTTAAGACGAATAACCGGAGCATCTGTATTCATTCATCCCCTGGATGCACCAGGACTCAACTTCAGGCCAGACGGGAATCTTTATGACGGTCAGGAGATTCGACTTGGCAATTATAGTATATGGGTGATTCATACGCCAGGCCACTCTCCCGGAGGAGTGTGTTTTCATGCACCTGGTGCCATCTTCACCGGTGATACCCTTTTTGCTGGGTCCGTAGGAAGGACTGACTTTCCAGGAGGAAATCATAATCGGTTGGTTGAAGGGGTTTTGACAAAGGTTTTTCCCCTTGGGGATGATTTGCGGGTATATCCAGGACACGGTCCGGCAAGTACCATTGGCAGGGAGCGGCTTACTAATCCTTTTTTCCGCTTTAGACAAAGCGTCTGAGCTTACTTAATGCTACCTCTTGCCCCCGGGATTACCGAATCCGGAAAGCCCGAGATATCATGCCGTTTTTCAGATCAATAATCGGGAATGGGAGTAGTCTCCATACCGCTACCAAATCAAAGCCCTCACTCATGATTTGGCTTTTGTTTGTTTAATTTGTCTACCAGGCCATCTCGTCTCAGATGGTCGCGATAGTCTTTTTTGTGATGTTTTAATATGAAGTTAAGATAGGCCATATTTTTTTCAAGGGCCTCCATATACAGATCCCTGTCCAGGTTCCAGCGTACCCTGAAGTGGTGGCGCATATATTCATTCACGCCACTCAGGTCACGGGCAAGCCTTTTCCGGGTCATATCGTAGAACTCTCTGGTTTTTCTGAGGAGGTGGAGTTCGCTATCATATCCCATGACACCTCCCTCTTTGAATTCGTAAAACAGAAACAGGAGTTTCTCTAGGTAGGTTCGGTCTGCCATCTGGCCCAGGAGATCAGCAGTACCCAGGGATTTACCCAGCAATTCAATCTCTGGGGATGGAAAAGGGATTTCGGTGATCTCTGCACCCAGGTCAGTGCAAGTGAGAATACTGGGGGAATCGTTGAAATCCTCTCTTGAAAACCGCTTCTCGGTTATATAGTTTTCCATGAACACGATACTGCGTTTGGTGTCCATATCGATGTATTTTGCGCCGGTTCCAACATTGTCATCAAGCGTTTGAATAAATCCCGTATCATGCATTAGTGCGCATACCAGACCCAGCATTACCTGCTCTTTGGTAAGGTGTTCTCCAGCGATGAGTGCACCGTGTATGAGCCGCGCCATGGCCAGGAAGGTATCGGTTGCATGCTTCAGGTCGTGGTATTCAGTGGTACATTCGCGGTATCCGGAGTAATCACCACGGAATAGGCGTACAATATCAGCAAAGACGCGGTTGAGGGTTTCAAAGTCAAACTCGGAAAAGGCCATGGAGACAATGGTGCTGGCCTCGTTGAGAACGTGATCGGGATTTGCCGTATTTACCAAGCGTGAGAGCTGCATTGTTTCCATCTGTATTCCACTGTCAGCCAGAGAGTTCTTCGTAAAAAGTAAAGCAAAATCTATGCCGAACCCATGCGCAGCCCAGCACAGGATGATGCTGCGATTAGGTATCAGGAAACACTATCTTTCCACACCAATAAGCTTAAAAAGCAATACGTTACGTTTCACTATGACGTGACCGTGAGAGGAGATGCAGGGTAACGTCAAGATCCAGGGTATGGGTATCTTTTTTTTGGTTATGCCCTTTGACATGGCCCCTTACTGGGTCGTTTCAAAATGGTTTATTGCGCCCTAGGCCTTTGAATCATAGGCTCCATCTATATAAACCATTTTGAAACGCCCACTATTCTAAACTATGTGAGGGCACAATCCAAAAAAAAGATGCCCATACCCTGCAAGAAGCTTGAAAATCAATACGTTATGTTTCACTATGAGGTGGCCCTGAGAGGAGATGAGGACATCAGTGATCAAAGATGGCACGACGATTCGCAT
>CP070673.1:2107543-2111799 GCA_020351915.1 Deltaproteobacteria bacterium | reverse complement strand
GGGTTTAAAAATTGGCATATTACATTGTGTAAACGCCGAAAAAGCAACAAAACAAGCGAATTTTGAGAGTTCACTGCGATTACAAAAGCGAGTTCGTTAATCTATCAGGCTCAAATGCTGTCCAAGAAAAAATCGATTTTGGACAAGAGTGATTATTAGCATTTCCTGCCCTGGCAGACGAGGAGAGGGCCGGAGAGCACAAGGGCTCACCCCGCTATCATCAGCAACTCATGGAGCTTTTCGTCGGGGATACTCATGAACACGGGGAGGATGGCTTCACCGTTGGATTGACTTACGAGTATCGCTTGAATGAGTTATTCGGCATCGGTGGTTTCGCTGAATATACCGGAGGGCATTTCGACAAGTGGAGCGCCGGTGTGCCCTTGTTTATGCGCCCCTATGGGGAATTCCGCTTTGCGTTTGCTCCGGGATTCGAGCATAACCACGACGAAGAGGAGTTTCTTTTCCGTGCAGGAGTGGCCTACGAATTCAAACTATCCGATCCATGGGTGCTCGTTCCAGAATTGAACGTGGACTTCGTGGATGGTGAAGAGGTGTACGTTTTTGGCCTGGCGATCGGATTCGGCTATTAGTTTTCTGTTCGCTTAAGGGCACGGCTTACATCCGAAATGGAATGTTATACAGATAGGAAAATCATCAAATAGACAGTTTTTATTGGCTAAAGATATTTTATTTCGAAGATATACAGAAACTATATAATCATCACTGGTTGTTGCCGGACGCTTTGCGCCGAACGACCGGCGGATAGAATCCGCAGCGCGTTAGCTGTGCATGAAAGCCACCAGAAGGGAGCAAACACATGAAAAGACCAGCAAGAGTAATTATGATCGCCACTGCCGCGGTAGTCATGTTATGGGGCAGCAATACAGTCGTATGGGCAGCATCAGAGAAGCCAAATATTCTAATGATTATGGTTGACAACTTGGGATATGGCGAATTGGGTGTATATGGCGGTGGTGAGTTAAGGGGAGCACCCACTCCACGAATCGACAAGTTAGCTGCAGAAGGCATCCGTCTGACAAATTTCAACGTTGAACCACAATGCACACCAAGCCGATCAGCATTGATGACAGGACGACACCCAATTCGTTCAGGTACAACCAAGGTTGTTTGGGGCATGCTTTATGGGATGACTCAGTGGGAAAAAACCATGCCAGAGCTTCTCTCAGATCAGGGCTACGCGACCGGCATGTTTGGTAAATGGCATCTCGGTGATACCAAGGGCCGTTTCCCTACCGATCAGGGATTTGACGAATGGTACGGCATCGCCAACACCACCGATGAGGCACAATACAGTTCGCAGTTTCAATACGATGCTGAAGTGGGTCTCAAGCCTTTTATCCAAGAAGCCAAGCGGGGAGAGGAGCCTAAAACCGTCGAGCCCTATGATCTGTCCGTACGACGCAAAATCGATACTGAATTGACGCGACGAGCCATCGATTTTATGCAGCGTCAAACAGAAGCGGGGAAACCTTTCTTCGTTTTTGTCCCACTCACACAGGTGCATTTACCGACCATCCCACACCCTGATTTCGCAGGTAAAACCGGGAATGGAGACTTCGCCGACAGTGTGGTGGAGATGGACCACCATGTGGGCGAAATGCTCGATACGGTGGAGAAGCTTGGCATCAGTGATAATACGATTGTGATGTTTGCCAGTGATAACGGCCCCGAAGAAGTGGCGGCCTATCACGGTACATCCGGCTATTGGCGTGGTCATTATTTCACAGCACTTGAAGGCTCATTACGGGCACCTTTCATAATCCGTTGGCCATCAAAGGTTCCAGCAGGAAAAGTGACTAACGAAATGGTGCATATTACTGATATTTTGCCTACATTCGCGGGGATTGGCGGATATAATGTACCCAGTGACCGAATTATTGACGGCGTGGATCAGTCCGATCTTTTCTTCAGCAAGAATGGGCGTAGCAAGCGTGAAGGATTTCCCGTTTATAACGGCGATGATCTCTACGCATACAAGTGGCGCGACTGGAAAGTGCACTTTGTTGAACTAAATAGTATGTTCGGCGCTTCAAAGAAGCTTAATATTCCGCATATTTTCAACCTGATAAAAGACCCAAAAGAAGACTTTAATATCGCACCCGAATCCACATGGAGCCTGCCAGTTGTGATGTCTCGTGTTATGGATTTTCAAAAGACGCTGGTAACAGAGCCACCAATCCGGCTCGGTACACCAGATCCTTACGTGCCTGCAAAACAAGCTGAGTAGGAATGCTCAGCTAACAAGGGCTCCACCGGACGGCAATTCCGCTGAGCTCCATTGCCGCCGGTGAGCTTGGGCATTAGACGAATAACCTCGCAGCGGATTGCGACGACTGAGACATGCCTTTTGGCCACATAGAACCGAACTTGGGAATGGAGTTTCTTCCTCATCCTGCTAAATGATTGGGGTGACTTGTTATGGCTCCTGTAGACCCGACTTCATGCATACGGTAAGGGCGACTGAAAGAAATCACATACACAGACCGCCAATAGAAGATAGATGGGTTCCAATATCTCTCTAGCGTTTGCACCATATAGCGTTTGATATACGTGGATAAGCATTTAACAGAAAGGAAAAATTCTATGAGAAAACTTTTGAGGGTATGGTTGACTGTAGTATGTGCCGTGGCAGTTGCCGCATGTGCAACTCCCACGGACCAGAAAAAACCCGCCGTTGAAAAATCCAGGGTGGTGACGATAACCGCCACCGTTGAAGCACTTGACCTCGCAAGCCGCATGGTGACCTTGAAAGGACCGGAGGGCAATACCATCACCTTCAGGGCCGATGACCGTGTAAAGAACCTTCCCCAGGTAAAGGTGGGTGACCAGGTCCTAGCCGAGTATTACGAGTCGGTGGCGATCCAAGTGATGAAACCGGGCGAGGTCCAGGCGGGCACAGCGGGTGCCGCGGCTACGGCAAAACCCGGGGAGAAACCGGGAATGGTCGCGGCAGGGGAGACGACCATCACCGCATCCATCGAGGCCATCGACAGGGAGATGTCCTCCGTGACCCTCAAGGGGCCTGAGGGCAATGTGGAAACGGTGAAAGTTAGGGATCCGAAAAACCTCAAGAACGTGAAGGTGGGTGATCAAGTTGTCATCACCTATACCGTAGCTGTAGCGATCTCCGTGGAGGAAGTCAAAAAATAGCCGCCTCTGCCAGAGCGCGGCTGCCTGCGCCTGATGTGCCGTTTTGCATGCCCCTGAGGGCCTAAAGCGTGCGGCCCAAGGTTCTCAACGGTGGTCGGCCATGCGGTTTTGGCGACGGGCGGGTTTCCTTGGGCCCACGGGATGGTTGCCAATGTGTGGATGAGCCGCGAGACAGGCGAGCTAGGCCACACCACCCAGGAGTGCAATTTAGAACATGCTGGTTCATCCGGTGGACATTGTCCAGCCCTGTCGGCATGGGGGAAGCACAGTTCCCGTCGGGTACGGCCGGCGAGACGCTGGCCGAGGTAATTCACCGCCAAGGGAGTGTCTCCGTTTGTGTGCTACTTTCAATATGAAGAAAGAGAGAGGAGAGAGCCATGACCTACAAGAAGTGGATCAGTGCCACGACTCTGGTGGCGCTTGCAGTGATGTTTATCGCAGGAATGCCGGCCTTCGCCGACCAAGGCGAGGATGTAGCCAAGAAACTGGCGAACCCCGTGGCAGCGCTAATCTCTGTACCGATTGACTTTGACACCTATTCGGACATTGGTCCCGCGGACCAAGGGGAAAGATGGACCCTCGTCGCGAAGCCGGTGGTCCCGCTTACCCTGAACTCGAACTGGAATCTCATCTCTCGTACCATCGTGCCCTACATCGACCAGCAGGATATCGTCCCCGGCGCGGGGAGCCAGTCCGGGCTCGGCGACTTCCAGGAGAGCCTGTTCTTATCGCCTGCACAGCCGAAGAACGGCTTCATCTGGGGCGCAGGGCCGATCTTTCTTTTCCCTACGGCAACTGACGATTTGCTCGGCAGTGAAAAATGGGGTGTCGGCCCCACAGGTGTCGTGCTCAAACAGGAAGGCCCCTGGACTTACGGCATGCTGGCCAACCATGTGTGGTCCTTTGCCGGAGACAGCGACCGAAGCGACATCAGCAGCACGTTTCTTCAGCCTTTTCTTGCTTTTAATACCAAAACCGCGACGACCCTCACGCTACAGACCGAGACCACCTACAACTGGGAGAACGAGGAGTGGTCGGTGCCGATCAATGTCATCCTCTCCCAGATAGTCAAGGTCGGCCCC
>CP070673.1:2104130-2107443 GCA_020351915.1 Deltaproteobacteria bacterium | reverse complement strand
GGGTACATCAAAGGATAGTTCGTTTTGATTTTCCTTTATAATTTTAATCTCCAGTGCATCATCTTTAGCCCATACTTCTTTAGCTATTTTAGATAGCACAGCGATAGAATTTCCTGAATATTCTTCTGCTAATAATCTCCCTGACAATATTGCATCTTCTTTAATAACAAGTTTTGCTATCTCCATTGCCTTGTCAGCTCCCACCTCCTTAGCAAATCTTTCTATTAGTGATGACACAATTGGTGCTTGTATTTCTCTACGTTTAAGATGAGTTATCTTCATTTCTTTCCCTTTCATTTTGATCTCATTTGTTGCTTTCCTTTTTTCCCCATTGAAGACCTCAAAACCCCTTGACCATATTCACTATTGTTGTGAATCAATATAAATTACATTTCCCCCCTAATGCTAAAAATAACCTGCTGGAACTTGCGGCGCATAGTTCTCCAATATTTAGAAAAGTGTTTTGCGTAGAACCATCCGTTTGGATTTGCACAGTGCTGTTCCAGTCAGGTTGTTTTTTTGTTAGGCGAAAGAGTGACGATGTCTTCCCGCTGATCGTTGAGTAGCATAAGCAGGTTCTTCGTCTGGGTTTCCTGAATAAAAGCGCCTTTTATTAATTAACGCTCAATAAGTTATGATTCCTCTTAACCTTATTGTTTGCGTGATTTGTAATGACTTAGGAATAGAAAAAGCCATCCCAATACCAATAATATTATAATGTGTATCGGGCTGGTTGGGGCCTCTCCTTCAAGGGCTTTCAAGAAAGGCTGGCTGGCCATTCCGCAGATATACCACGCTGCAATGAGCATAAACACATAGCCGATGAGTCTAAGATCGGCTGCTGTTGTGAACGCATCCTTCTGTGCCATACGTTCTTTAGCCCATAACCAGAGGATTCCGAGGAAGAACAGCAAAATCAGGGTTCCGCCGACACCGAACAACGGGGGGATATGCCCGATAAATCCGAGCGCCATGCTGATAGCAAACGCCAGAAAGCCTCCGATTCCATATTTCCATACTGTCGATCCTTTTGCGCCCGAATGGAGCAATATGCCGATCAAGGCGACCAATGCCCCAATTGGAACCCCACAGATCCCCCATATTAAAAACTAGGGTCCGGTAACTGCCCACACTGTCTGATTAAGCTCTTCCATCGTTAAATTCCTGAAAGCCGAGCCCACAAAAACCGATCCAATCACTCCCCAGGAAATGGCCCAGACCACAGCTATCCAAAAGAGTGCCAAGCCAATTTTTTGTTTTGTCATTTTTCTTTCCTCCAAAGATCTATTAGGCCTAACGTTGGAAATCAGCCGCTTGAGGGAGCGGAGCCCCGACAAGTCGGCTGGATTTAGTGGTTGGGAAGCCTTATGAAACACTCAATACAATGATCCGCATATCATCCTTGGAATCATTCATTAGTCCGTGTGATCCCCCCGGAAAAACTGCGGCAATGTCGCCAGGGCCAACTTGGTGTGTTTCCCCATCAAGAGTCATGATGCCATGTCCAGAAAGGATATAGTAGTATTCTTCGTCGCTTTTATGTGTGTGAATTCCTATTGTGACTCCCGGTTTCAAAATATCATCATGGAGAAAGTTGAGCCGTCTGCCTTCGACGAATGAGCCACTCAACACATCTGTCCAATCGACAACACCCTGTCCCCCATGACATTCCCGAAGGGGAAGCTGCTTCGTCTCGCTTGCCTTCCTGAAAATACTTGTGCGCCTCACAGTTCCCCCCTATTTAGCTGCCCAACGCCGCTCTTCAGCCGCAGCGATCAGCTGTCGGCTGCAAGAGCCTCGTTATGCTATATTGCATTTCATCATTATCGATACGGAATATCTATAGCCCTTCCAATGACAATAGGATACGTTTCTGGTTTTCTCTTTCGATTGGACCAATGAAGAGCAATAGGCGCGCCGGCCTCGTCAACTCTAAACCACATGATTCCTACGCCTACACCGCTGTCCCCTTTCTTGCGTGTGCCTTGTGCATGTCCGCTTCGTGATGAGTCTAAGGCAATTATACGAATGGCACCATCCTTTTCTTTAACTGGCTTTTCCAAAACAATAACGATATGTCCCGTATTTCCTTTTTGAGGAACGGGATCTTTTCGCCATGCTATGAGATCACCTGGTTCTGCGTCCATGAGTCGAACAATCCGTTGCCAGCCATTCTTGGCGCTAGTAGTCGGAGCATTGGAAAAGGTGTCATAAAAATTCTTTGCTCGAGCATGTCTGTGGGTAGGATCTACAGGTATTGACGCAAGTGATCCCGGTGCAGCCCGGCCGAGGATGTAGCATACTAACGCTGAACAGTCGAGAATATATGACCCGGAGTTCTCATTCACGTCGGTCTTATGGCTATAATGCGTCGATTTAAGATTGGATAGTATTTGCTTTGCTTGATATAAAATTCGTGATGCAGAGGATTGAGGTTCTATGGTTATTCCTTGTTCCGAGAGGGCAGGTTCGTAAAAATAAAATAGAGCAAGGGAAAAGATAAATAATTGAATGAAGGCTTTTTTCATAAATTAATTCGTTGGCATAACGGGCTCTTCAGCCGCAGCTATTAGCTGTCGGCTGAAAGAGCAATGTTAGGGAAAAGTGTATCATAAAAAACAGAGGCCTTTTACATTTAGTTACGTCCTTAAATAACCAATAGCAGCTGACCTTATTGAATGAATTAAGGACGTCCTTCATCCTACTCATCCTAAGGGGGCCAACCGTAGGCGCCGGCAGAATCTTCTCCCGGAATCTGCCCACCTTTTTATGGTTTTTTCAAATATATCTGGGGCGTTTCAAAGTTTTTTCATAATATTTCTCAATCCCTTCATTTTTTATTATCTCGTTGATCCGCACCCAAGCTTTATACAGGTTTTCGTCAAAGTTGGTTCTGTTACAGGGGAACTCGTCACACTGGTAGCAGTAATCAATCTGTTTTTCCTGGTGACAGCCGCGTACCCCACAGTTTTTAAACATCTTACACTGCTCGTTACGGCATCCCTTGCAGTTTTCCGAAGCAAAGTAATCCAGCATTTCCTTGAAATCAGGATATTTCTTAAAAACCGGATCACCCAGCAGGGTTTCATATCGTTTGGCAAAGATGTCGAAATTCCCGAGTTTTTCTTTGAGTTTCAGACTGTATCGGCGGATATCTCCGTCCACATGGGAAAAGCATTTTTCACAGCTCAGTCCGCAGGGTGCCAATGACGCCTTAATTTGTTCATAAGTCATATCTTGTCTCCTTTGTGAAAGAATAAAACACCTAACATTGAGTTCACCTGCCGCCCGGCCAACGCATCGCGTCTTCCTC
>CP070673.1:2101508-2104030 GCA_020351915.1 Deltaproteobacteria bacterium | reverse complement strand
GGTCTTGGACTCTTTCTTGGATACAAGGCGGCTTCTGCTTAGCATATTCAGAAAATCTGTGTTACCTCCTGTATTAAGCTGGTAGGTCCTTTCAAGTTTCACCCCTCGCGTCTTAAAAAGGTTTGTCAAGACCCTATGTACTATTGTTGCCCCAAGTTGAGATTTTATATCGTCGCCTATAATCGGTAGCCCCTCTTTTTCAAACCTTGTGCTCCATTCTGGATTGCTGGCAATAAATACAGGCATGTTATTGATGAATCCTACCCCGGCCTCAAGGGCGCATTCGGCATAGAATCTAGCGGCATTCTCTGATCCTACGGGAACATAGTTTAGGAGGATCTCGGCGCCAGATTCCTTTAATATGTTGATACAATCTTCTTTGGATGGTTCCTTTTTATCAGACAAGAGAAATGTATACTTATCCTCGTAATCTCGCATATGTTCAGAAAAACCATCCAATATGGCACCCATTTCTACCTTAACACCTGTCTTGGGTATATCTTTGCAGAATATAGTGGTGCAGTTTGGCAATTTAAATATAGCCTCGGAGACATCCTTGCCCACCTTTCTTTTATCTATGTCAAAGGCAGCTGTTATTTCAATATTATACGGTCTATAGCCGCCAATGTCCCAGTGCATTAGCCCTATAGCATCTTTGCTGTCCTTGTTTTTGTAATATTCTATACCTTGCACCAATGAGCTTGCACAGTTACCAATACCGGCGATAGCGATTCTGATTTTCTCCATAAGCAATTACCTCCTGTTCATTGATTTTTGTAGATGCCAAAATCTCATATAACTTGTTTGTTTTCGAAACAAGTTCGCATATGATGTACTCTCACAAAACTTCTTGATTCCGATCAAATATTCAATTTATAGAGTGGATTTATAATCCTCGCGTTTCTCTGGTACTAACCTTTGGCAAGGATTCGCTTTTGGCTGAAGGCATAGTAGGGTAAAGTCGCCCTTGTGTCCTTGGTAGGTATGGCAAGATGTGGCGGTTGCGCTTGACGCGATCGTCGGAAAGCTTATGGCGGACGCTAATGGATGGATCTTGGTGGTTTGGCCGTTTTGAGAATCAGGTCTCATAAACATCGATGCTAAGATAGATTGGTGGGAAAGATTGCAGGGGCTGGCTAAATGGACCACCTCACTATTGAAGCCCCCCACGTTAAGCCGGCCCCAAAGCTGACGAGAAGCACATAGTCGTCTTTGCTCAGCAGGCCTTCCCGGTTGGCTTCATCCAGGGCGATTGGTATGGATGCTGAAGAGGTGTTGCCGTATCTATGGATATTCGTATATACTCTCTCCATAGGAACACGCAAGTTCTTTGCAATGGCCTTAATGATTCGGATATTGGCCTGGTGAGGGACCAACAGTCCAATGTCCTCGCTTAAGATGGAGTTGTGTTCTAAGGCCTCATTGGCAATTGAGGACAAACACTTAACTGCCTGCTTAAAAAGCCGGTTCCCATCCATACTCAGCTGAAATGGCTTTATGTCTATGCCTTGCAAAATTTCGGGGGTATAGGAGCTCCCGTAGTAAGAATACAGCAGTTCCCAGAACCTTCCGTCTGATTTCAAATGGGTGGACAAAATCCCGCCCTTCTCTCTCGTAGAAGCAACCACTACTGCCCCGGCTCCATCACCCAAAAGCACACATGTGCCTCGATCTTTCCAGTTCAAGATGGTAGAGAGTCGCTCTACCCCTACTACGAGCGCGGTTCCACATGTGCCAGATCGGATGGCGTTATCTGCCACGCTGAGGGCATACAGGAAGCCCGTACATCCGGCAGACACATCAAAGGCCATGCCATTTTGAGCATTGAGCGCTTCTTGAACCATGCACGCTGCGGAAGGAAATTGACGGTCCGGCGTCACTGTGCCCACCACGATCATGTCCAGGTTCTTGGGGGAAATCCCCGCCATCTCTATGGCCTTTAGAGAGGCCTGGGTGGTCAAATCTGTGGTGCTTTCCCTTCCTCCCTTTGATGAGATGCGCCGCTCTTTGATGCCGCTGCGCCGTGTGATCCACTCATCGGTGGTATCTACTATGCTTTCGAGGTCCTTATTGGACAGTATCCTGTTTGGTATTGATGAACCTGTGCCAATGATATGTGTGTGGGGCATCATTTCTGCCATATCCATTCCTTTGAGTAACTCAGAGTATGATAGAGGGTTAGGGCCAAGGCCATTTATTCACTCTATCTTTAACTTCACCATCGATCCATTGATCAACGAGTTTTCCAGAAATCCACTTGACTGCCGCTTTTGCTCTTAAGACAGTTTAATATCCTCAGAACTTGCTTGATAAATAATTAATCGTCGGTAAACCCCCGGCTGTGCCGGGGAGACTCCCAGGGTTTAACAATTCCTGGAATACAGGAAAGCCTCCCCTGTGTGAACCGCTCAATGATCACAAAGAGGGAGGCCTTCGATGAAAGATATTCGTAGCTTACGTCATACAACATGGGATTTCAAGTACCATTTAGTTTGGGTTCCGAAATAGCGTAAAAAGGTTCT
>CP070673.1:2098906-2101408 GCA_020351915.1 Deltaproteobacteria bacterium | reverse complement strand
GCCCGCCATGCAAGCAAGGCGAGGCGGGCGGGCCCACTCATCTAAACTATGTGGGGCATAATCCAAAAAAAAGATACCCATACCCTGCAAGAAGCTTAGAAATCAATAGGTTAGGTTTCACTATGACGTGGCCCTGCCCTAAAGGTGAGTTTTGACATCGCCTGGAGTGAGCCTTAGATTTGTCAAGAAGCGTTCTGGACCAAGCGAAAAGGGATTTCGGCAACAGCCTGCTAAGGCCCAACACACACTATGAAATGCGCGATGTATTACAATAACAGGGATATTCGCCTTGAAGAAATCCCTGTACCAGAAATAGGCCCAGATGAGCTACTCGTCCAAATGCATGCATGTGGGTTATGCGGTAGTGATGTCCTGGAATGGTACAGGGCCAAAAAGGCCCCACTGGTACTCGGCCACGAGATGACGGGAGAGATTGTTGCTGTCGGAAAAAATGTTAAACGGCACTCAGTCCGTGATCGCGTGTTTGTATCCCACCATGTGCCCTGTAATACCTGCCACTACTGCCTTAACGGTCACCATACAGTATGTGACACCTTACGGACAACAAATTTTGATCCTGGAGGATTTGCTGAATTCATTAGGGTGCCAGGAATCAATGTTGACCGGGGAGTTTTCCTTCTGCCTGATGAAATGTCTTACGAAGAGGGGACATTCATTGAGCCATTGGCCTGTGTTCTGAGGGGTCAGAGAGCAGCCAACCTGCGGCCAAGCCAAACAGTTTTGATAATCGGTGGAGGGATTGCAGGATTGCTTCACCTCAAACTGGCACAGGCCCTGGGAGCGAGCTCTGTGGTAGTAGTTGACATCCATGAAAAGCGACTGGCATTCGCTCAGGGCTGTGGGGCAAAGGCAACGTTTCTTGCTCATGACTTTCGTCCCCAGCATCTTAGGGAAGTCAATCATGGTCGTCTGGCTGACCTGGCGATAGTTGCCACTGGAGCCGTAGACGCAATTCATATGACCTGGAAATGTGTGGATAGGGGGGGAACGGTACTTGTTTTCGCTCCTCCCGAACCCGGGACCGATCTTGCTCTTCCCTTATATGATATCTGGCATGATGGCATAACTATTACCACAGCCTATGGTGGCTCTCCCCTGGATATAAGTCAGGCAATAGAATTGATCAGATCCAAGACTATTGTAGTAAATGACATGATAACCCATCGTTTTCCCCTTGCCCGGGCAAGCGAAGGATTCGCTCTTGTTGAAAAGGCTCGGGATTCAATCAAGGTTATTATCCAGCCGTAAACGCTTCCTGTTTTCGCTCGCTACTCCAAAACACCTTTACTGGTGCCTTGTCTTGGCCAGGATCACGTCATAGTGAAACCTAACCTATTGATTTTTAAGCTTCTTGCAGGGTATGGGTATCTTTTTTTGGGTTATTCCCCACATAGTTCAGATGAGTGGGCGTTTAAAAATGGTTTATATAGATGGAGCCTATGATTCCAAGGCTTAGGAGGAAATAAACCATTTTGAAACAACCCAGTAAGGGGCATGTCATAGGGCATAACCAAAAAAAGACACCCATACCCTGGACTTTGACGTTACCGTGGAGCACAAAGGGAGATCTGTTGACAAATTCAAAAAACTCACGCGTAGCGTTCGATCTCCCTTCTCTGTGCTCTCTGTATCTCTAATCCCGCTTCGGGATGGGCGGTGAGACAGTATCAAATTAAATATGATGCAACCTGAAAGAAACGCTAATATAAAAGTGATCTTCGGATTGACGCTTGTTCATTTTACTGGTGACTTTTATTCATCTTTTATCGATCCTCTCCTTCCTGTATTTGTCGAAAAGTATTTCCTCACCTTGACACAGGTGGGCCTGATCACAGGGATAAGCCGCTTTCTGGCATTTATCGTTCAACCTTCGGTGGGATATCTCGCCGATCGCTACCGAACACGCTTCTTCGTCTTGGGTGGTCCTTTCTTGGCCATAGTCTTTATCTCTCTCGTTGGGGTGGCCCCCAGGTATTTGGTCCTCCTAGTTTTCATATGCATAGGATCTATCGGTTCATCCATGTTTCATCCTTCAGTGGCCGGCATGGTATCTACATACTCCGGGCGGCATTTCGGGTTTTCCCTGTCAATCTTTAACATGGGGGGAACCCTGGCCTTCGGTGTCGGACCGCTCTTTATTACCTATTTTGTGGGCTCCTACGGTCTGGGGGCATCCCCATTCACCATGATCTTTGGCCTGGCAGTAATGCTCCTTCTCTTCAGGATCGTACCGTCTCCCCAGGGGGAGGGTTTGAAAGATCTTGGCTTTATCCGTTCGATCAAAGAGGTACTCGGAACAGTATGGAAATCGATTATCCTGATTTGGGTTGTTATGGTTTTGCGCGCCTTTGTCGGTGTATCTTTCAGGACATTTATACCAGTGTTATATGCACAGCAAGGGTATTCGCTGGTCGCTATTGGAGCAGTTGTGTCCCTCTTTACGGTGGCCGGGGCAATCAGCGGGCTTCTCGCTGGTCACCT
>CP070673.1:2085436-2098806 GCA_020351915.1 Deltaproteobacteria bacterium | reverse complement strand
GGTAAGTATGTTGCTTTCCATCGTATTTTGCCTCTGGTTGGGGATAGTGCTATTGCGGAGCAAAAGTTAATCGCGCGACATTACAGCGCCCCCAAGCCATAGTCCTCAAAACTTAGGTCGTCTCTAGGGCACGAGAACGACGTATGGATAACGCCGAAAAAAATTAAGGCGAAAAGATTTTATAACAATCGGCCGCACCGGATCGCCAATAAACCTGGTTCTCGGTGAGCCGCAACGCTATGTATTCACATATCTCCAAGTTATATGAGAATTAGTGGCCTCTCTAAACAAGGGATATCCATTCCAAATTTGGACTAACCACGGTTTGCATGTATCTGCTATTTATGCCTAATCTACAGCCCTTCAGAAGTCTTGAGATATGATTTCCATATCTCCACCTCATCTAATCTTGAAAGGATTCATTTCAGCTTATTTTTTTATCCGCGTTAATTGCTTGAATACAAGATGAAATATATAACCGCCGTGCGCGAACGCTCCGATTTAATTGCTATCCAAATATGCTATAGATCAGGAGCAGGCCAAATTTAGTTGCAGTTTAAACCCTTGCTTTCTTGTCTTGGTTTACTCTCAGGCTCAAAAAAGGCTCGTTTGTCAGTTACATTATGGTTACATGCCTTCTATAGGCCTTACTGGCAATGGATTTGAGCGAGAGCAACGGATGAGTAGTCCCCTTTCCTTGTTATACTTTCAGGCTTTTCCTTGACATACCACCCAGCTGCAGTGAGAATGGCATATCCTCAAATACAGTTAAAACAGCAGCTTTCTTCTTCCCTTAGCAAACACCTCGCAAGGGGGCTATTTCTGAATGCTAGGTACCTATCGATGAGATTGAAAAACGGAGCGGCCTCGATGTCCTCTGGGAACTGGGAGACGATTTGGAAGGTGAAATTGAAGGCGCGTCAGATGCCATGTGGGCGATGGTGCATTTTCACTGATTGCAGATGGGTTCGTAATGCCCAGATTGGGCAGATTGTAACTACGGAAGCAAGTCCGTATTTTATCTGGAATTCCCGTTCTGGCAGGAAAGTTATAACTTGAGCATACTGTTGTAACCAGGCACAACATTTAGGGATTTAGCGAAACTGCTATTTCTCATCCCCGACTGATAAATGATTAACTCCTTCGCGATTATTCCTTTTCCGCCAAGGACGGAGATCGTATGGTTCAGTTAGCAACATGAATCCCTCAGCGAGTCAATATTAAGTACAGTAATAATTCTGTAGACCTATGGGATACTTTCCATTCATGCGGGAAAACTTCAACTCAGCATTATTCAGATATGCTTTTGGATGGTAAAGTGCGTCGGAATTATCAGAAATCTGATCGATACTTAACCCCCTTGACCCTCTTCTTCTCTTTGATCTGTTGGATTATGAAAGGTAAAACCAGAGTTATCATAACAACCAAAAAATCCACAAAACTTGGACGTTGGAGCAATAGACGGCACTTTCCTCTAAACAGCAATTTGGTCCGCACAAACGAAACGGTTCTTCAGCCTTACCCCCAAGGACAAAACCAATGACGAATACAAGTATGCCATAGCACTATCCCTCATAATGTAGCCAAATACCTTAAAAATGACCGTAATCCGCAAGCCTACAATCTGCCCCCATGAGTTTGTATTTTTGTGTTTGGTTTAACTCTGGCCTGACAACTAAGCAAGGAGGTCCGTAATTTCATTTAGACTCTTCACTGTCTCAAGGTTAAAGATCCTTTCGACCAATTGACTTACTTTTTCTTCAGAGAAGGCTTTTTTTGCATAGATAGTGCAATCCTTAAACTTCGCAACCAGTTCTTCATCACTCATCGGGTTTCTCGGATGGCCATACGGTAATTCTTCACGGTTTACATAGCTCTCTCCTCCCTGTATCCTCACCTCCACTACACCAGGCTCAAGAGCGCCTTCACATAAATGGGGGTCGAATTTTGGTTTCACCTTCTTGGCTAGTTCGAGGACTTCCAAGTCGCCAAGATTCTCTGGCAAAAAATCCTTAATTGCCACTCTTCTTTTTGTGAAAACCACACCCATTATAAATGGTAAAGACAGTTTAGCGCTTATGCTAAGTTTTGGTTTTTGCTTTTCTTCAATTGGATTAAAAGGAATATCCCTCGCAAAGCTCCCAACAGTTAATATCACTTCCTCTATTCTTTCAGGATTCAAATCATATCTTATGGCAAGATCCAAACCAGCCTTGATATAGGTGTGAGCTACCCGACAGCAGGGCCAAGGCTTGAAGCCGACTTTGAGTCCCCAAAATTCTTTCCCTAGATCTGAAGTAAACAATGAGAAGTCGTTATTATTTCTGTAAAAGACTTTGAAAAGCTTTTCGATTGCATCTTTACAAGCAGTAACCCCCCTCTTGGCCATGAGGGCCGCGAGTACCCCCTCTCTATTGCCAAATCCATCCCTTATAGCCCTAATTTCAGAATCCGGGGACGCTATGGATTCAGTTACTCCAGAGGCCCTATCAAGGGCGATGCCAAAGGCATTAACCATTTGCTTATGGGAAAGCCTTAGCAGTTTACCTGCTACAGCTGTCGACGAAAACACACTAAAAATAGTAATGGGAAACCAGGGATAATCCTGCATCAGGCTTCCCCGAGGAGAGGCTGAAAGTCTAACGTTTAGATCAATTCCCAAAGCGATCGCAGTCAAAAACTCTTTCCCGCTTACATTTCCAACTCTTTCAGCAATTGCAAGCGCAGCTGGGAATGTTTGAGCGGAAGGATGACTTGAGAACTCGTCCGCGATGTCATCATAGTCCATAGGGTGGCAAAGAGACCCATTTACAAACGCTGCTATCCAGCAGGGCACCTTCCCCCCGAATCCAACAAGAGTGCTCTCCGTCTTGCCTCCTCCTTCCACTGCAATCTCCGCTAAAACCTTACATGCCCTCTCCAGAGTGGTTGGAGGAAACATTACTCCCAGTGTATCGAGAATATGCCTTTTGGTTTCCCATAGGACCTGGCTTGACAAGCTGTCATATGTGGTATCAACTATCTTCCTCGCAAGGGTTGCCGTAACTTCCATGTCGCAGTCCTAGAAAAAGTATCTTCGCAAATGTCGCCTACCTGTTTTTCTAAACTCTGTCTTCCTCTTTTCACTTATTAAGTTGGCTGGCTTTACATGCGTATCGGGATCACGAAGTGCAACCATTCGTTAAACTGTTCTCTGTTTTAGCCCTATTTAAGGGAAGTTCAATGTTCCATTCGCCCAAGCAATTTCTGGTTCTCACTTGAGAAAAGAGTCTTTTCACATTGATTAGATGTAAACATACCCATCCATAATTCTTCTTGCAGTTCTATATGTTATGGCCTTTTCTAATTTGAACGTTCCCTCTTCTTCTCGCCCAGCGACTTCGATTGGCATTACTCCAGAGAAATGGCCGATTACTAGCGTATCTTTCATTTTTTGTGCTTGAGAAAGAAGCCCGTTTACAATAGTTCCTTCCATTTTTGCCGCAGCACCTGTAACCACAGAACCAGTTCCTGGGTAAGCTTTATGCATCCCGAAAGGGGTGTATACTTTTGAGAGTATATCTGCCTCTTCAGCCATAATGGTGTCTCCCGACACAAAATTGGTCCATGATACTGGTTTTTGGACTATTGCCACCAAAGGTTGAATTTCACTTTTCTCCCTCAAGTTGACCTGTTTAGCAATGGTGACCCTGATTTCTTCCAAAATACTAAGCAGGCTTTTGTCATTGTCGAAATCGTCAGGAGACTCAGATCCCTTGAGACCTAAGTCACTAGCTCTTACAAAAACGGCGAAAGCTGCGGCATCAATTATAGAGGCCTCGATCTTGCCTAAACCGTTGATTTCCAGAACATCTAATCTTTTGCCAGTAGGCAAAAGGTGTCCCGTGATAAATCCGGCAGAATCGGAATAGTCAAGTGATATTTTGGAACCAGTCCCAGGGACACCATCAATCCTGAAATCGCCTTCATATACAGCCTTCCCGTTCCGCACCTCTACCTCGGCTGTCAGAAATCTATTTATGTTGCGACAGAAGATTCTAACATTTGTAACCGGCTCCTCCGCTCTAACTAGTCCTTCGTCAATTGCAAACGGACCTACCGCCGCTGATATGTTTCCACAAATCGCGCCGAAATAAATCTCAGGCTCCTCGATCCAGACCTGTCCGAAAATATAATCCACATCTGCATCCTTTCGGCTTGGTGGACTGATAATTGCTACCTTACTGGTTAGTATGTCTGCACCACCAAGCCCATCGATTTGCCTTTTATCTGGGCTGCCGAAAACTCTCAGTATAACTTCTTTTCGCTTCCGCAAATCTTGTGGCAATTCGTTTTCATGGAAAAAAACGCCTTTACTAGTTCCACCTCTCATAATTACACACCGCAGTCTTTTCATTTTGCCCCTCTTCCCAATTTTAATGCCTGATTTTTCTCAAAATATTGTTTATATTGCTAATATTGACTTCGACGAAGACACTATTCCCTTTATTGCCACAAGCCTTCTTTGCGTATTAGGTTTCGTTCTCGTTGGCGCTAATCCCCAAACATAAGGCTTGGTAGCAACAATGAGATCTGGGGAAAAGCAATAAGTAAGATTAGCACAAAAATATCACATAGAATAAAGGGCGCAATGCCCCTAAAAGTCTCTGCCAGTGTTACCTTTCCTTGAGCAGCACTGACAGCCACGTAAACATTCATACCCACAGGCGGTGTAACTAATCCGATTTCAGAAACCTTTACTATGATAATTGCAAACCAGATGGGGTCAAAACCCAATTGGAGTACGACTGGAAAAACTACGGGCAGAGTTATGGCTAGTATGGCAACGGCATCGAGAAACATACCTAGACTGAAATACATCAACAAAAAACCTAATAGAATTGCGGTACGTGGTATGCTGACTCCACTCATGAAGCTCGCGAAATTAAAGGGTATTTGAGTTAGATTCAGGAAACGACCAAACAGCATTGCACCTATAATTACTAAAAAGATCATTCCGTTAATATGCATGCAATCTACTAAGGCACTGAGTATCTTTGAATCACGAAGTCCCTTAGTTATGATGACTATCATAAGTGTGCCAAAGGCACCAATACCTCCGGCCTCGGTGGCGGTAAACCATCCAGCGAAGATCCCGCCTAGCACCAATCCGGCGAGAAGCAGTATTGGCCAGGTAAGTAATAAGGAAAGAGCTTTCTCTCTCCAATCATAATACTCTGAAATTTGCGGTGCCAGCCTAGGATTCCTCCAAGCCCTTAGGAAAATAAAACCCGCATACGTTAGTGCCGTAATGGCACCGGGTATAATACCAGCCATAAACAGCCGACCTATGGATTCCTCTGTAAATATTGCATAGAGTATGAGTGCGCCACTTGGAGGGATCATTGTAGAAAATGTTCCCGCGGCAGCTATGCTACCGATCGCCAGCTCTTTGTTGTAATTTCGTTTTAGCATTTCGGGAAGAGCTATTTTTGTGAAGATCCCAGCCGCAGCGAGTGACGAACCACACGCCAGTCCAAAGAAGGCCGCACCAAGGGTGCTTGCGATAGCAAGCCCCCCACGCAGTTTACCGACCCATTTGCTCATTGCATCATAAGCTATTGCTCCAAGATCGCCGTTCGATGCAAAAGCCCCCATCAACAAAAAGAGTGGCAGCGCACTGAGGTCATAGGCCGAGGCGGTAGCATAAGGCGTCGAACCGAGAATATTGAGTCCACCGCCTAGCCCTATTAGCGTGACAGACCCTAAACCACCCACAAAAGTCAACACGAGACCTATATGGAGACCCGCAAGTATGAATAACAATAAGGCAACAATCCCGATGATGCCTATCACCGTTGAATCCATAAATGCTTCCTTCTGGGTTTCTCGATATCCTATACCCTGCAACTTCAGTCAGGGAATTGCGCCGTAATTACCCAACTTTTACTGTCGAAATTGTCATGCATCAAAGATAGTACGCTTATTGTGTCTCACTTTAGCGATGAAATTCTCAGCCAATTGGAAGCCAAATGCCAGATATCCAAAGAAAGCAGCAATTTTCGTCGGGTATACGGGCACTTGCAGGTTTGCGCCGGGAAGCACTTCTCCGACTTTCCATGAACTATGTGCATCGAGCCCAACTCGCCATGCCGCTGCAGAAACAATCGCGATCGCCATGATATACACGATAAGTTCAAGCACAATAGCCACTCTTTGCGGTAAAAGCCTCACCACCAGTTCAACCCTGACGTGTTTGTCTCCTTCTTCGCAAGGCGAAAATCCCAAGAAAACAGCAAGCGCAAGGGAGATCCCCACAATCTCGACGGTGCTTTCTATCGAGCTTCCAAAGAAATGTCGACTCCCGACTTCGGCGGCCACCAATAACATCATAGCACCAATGACTATGCCGCCAAAATATCCTGAGACTTTGTTATACAATCTCATAGTTGAAGTAATTGTTAGACCTAAGAAATGAAAAAGCTAGGTATGGAGTATATAGCCAGTTCCATACCTTTCTTAGGGTAATAACCTGCATTTTCAACTAATCTGAATATTTCCTGATAAGCCCAATCGTACGCTCCATAAGCTTTTCACCCTCGAGGCCCATTTTCTGTGCTTCCTCAACCCATTTTGTTATACACCCTTTCTCGCTGATATCTGCCCAATGCTGCACATCCTCTTTTGACAAATCTATAATTGTGCACCCCGCCTTTGCCATCTCGTCACGATCCTGTCGCTCTGCCGTTGAGATTTTATCTGTCTCGATTTTGCTGTATTCTCTCCCAACCTGAGAGATTATTTGTTGCACTTCAGCAGGCAAGCTTTCCCATGTATCCATATTAATGGTTATCAGAAATGGCATGCCCTGAAACTGCGGAATGACGAGGAGATGGTTGCTTTCACCTATCTCATACAATCGATACTTGTGATAAGTGGTTACGGGCGCATAATTTACATCGAGGGCGCCCTTCTGCATGGCTGAATAGACCTCTGGCCCTGGTATGAACACTACTTTAGCGCCAAGGTCGGTCACATGCTTAGCATCATAGCCACCGGCGCAACGGACTCTCATTCCCTTGATCTCGGCCAGGGCTTTGAGCGGCTTGGGACCGCCAATACTCATGTTACCGAAGGCTGCTATGGCGACTAATCTTTGATTCAGTCCTGCTAGCTCTGTCTTCAATTCTGGGGATTGCTCATATAACTCCCAAAAAAAAGCTGCTTTCTTTTTTGGATCTACAGGACCCCGGATGAATGGCAAAGTTACTTGCCATTGCGGGAGTTCTTTCGGAAAGACGGCGGTGCCGAGTAGCCCCATATCTGTTGTTCTGTTTTGAATTCCTCTGAGTATTTCTCTCACTTTCAAAAGAGATTGACCAAAATATTGCTGGAATTTCACACCTCCGTTAGTGCGTTTTGTTATCTCGTCCATCATCCATATGGCACTCTCAGCTTCCACCCCCCTATTTGGGTTATGAGTGGCATAGCGCAATGTTATGGTCTTGGCCTCTAGGTCGGGTGTTGCTATGAAAAGCAATACTCCGAATATCAAGAAACCGCAGATAGTGGCGTTCAGTGAGCCCAATCTCGCATTCTTTGTTTTCATTTTAAAACCTCCTTTTTTTATAAAGTGTTAAAGTAAACTCGCACCCCAAAACGACTGAAGGCGTGTTTGGAGCACCTACCCCTCGAGCAAGGCTCGATACACCGCAGTTAAGCAAAGAGGATTTAGTTGTTTTGTAAATGCTAGCCTGATGATGAGGCTTCACGCTACTGTCGTTTATGCCTATCATGGAAGGTCTTCTTAGTTCCTGTACGTAGCGTAAAAAGTCACCTTTTTTAATTGTTCTCCAGAAATCCATAGCCTGACACTGTCCGCGTTCAAACAACTATTCTCATTCCCTCATGGAATCTGATAATGAGCAAGCCCAGTTATATACGACTCCGTGATTCGGTATTGGGTGTTTTTCTCAGGAACCAGGTTCTAAGAGCTCTCTATAGTAGTAACTTTCCTCCTTCAATACGTCATCTAACCCGATCAATTGATTGAATTCGTCGAATGTAATCATTCTATCCATGAATCCCTTAGTGGTGCCCGTTGTGAAAAGCTCTTTCATGATACTCCTGACAGCCCAAGTAGCCGCATAAAGGGCTGATCCAGGATACACGACCACGCTGTAGCCTATCTGCTCGAGTTCTTTTGCGGTCATCAAGGGAGTTTTGCCACCTTCGCCTTGTATGGTTATTAAGGGTGCCGCTACCTCACGGGCGATTTTGACCATATCCTCTTTCAAGGTAGGGGCCTCCACAAAAATGAGGTCTGCTCCCGCTTCCCTGTATTTGTTCCCCCGCTCTATGGCTTCATCGATACCGTGGGTAGCAAAGGCATCGGTTCTGGCCATGATGATTAAATCTTTATCTATCCTGGTATCCACCGCGGCCTTAATCTTCGGTATCATTTCTTCGGCAGCTATCACCTGTTTGCCTTCCATATGGCCGCATCTCTTTGGAAAGATCTGGTCCTCAATAAAAAGTCCGGCTGCTCCCGCTTTTTCGAACTCCCGTATCGTTCTCATCACATTCGTCACATTCCCATGACCGGTGTCTCCGTCGACGAAAACAGGGATATCCACTGCTTCTGTAATATTCCGGGTATAGGTGGCCATTTCCGTGAGGGTGAGCAGTGACACGTCCGGTTTGCCAAGGAGGGAGGCGGAAACAGCATATCCTCCCAGAGTAACCGCTTTGAATCCAACCTGCTCGATGATCCTGGCTGATACCCCATCGTAAGCTGCCGGCATGATAAGAATCTCTTTATCGAGAATTAGCTTTTTCAGAGTGGTCGTTTTTTTCATTGTTTCCTCATAATGCCTAAATTGGAGTAACCTGATAAGTCTCAGTAATCGGACGATGAATTCTACATGGGACACTCCTTTGCAAAGACAGTTCAGGTTGGTACTATATTCAATACAGCGTAATAAGTAGCTATGTATCTGTTTGGCATTCACTCCTCAAAGATGCGAGTAATCCACCCTTTTTTACTATATGGACCAATTCAGGCGGCAGGGGCATCCCTTTCAGCACATCGCCTTTACTCAGGTTTTTCACCAGAGCGTTTTCGAAATCGAGTTCCAAATGGTCTCCTTCTTCAAATAATTCTGAAACTCCCTTGAACGCCAGGGCAGGCAGAGCAATGGCCATACAGTTTCGGAAAAAAATACGTCCGAAAGACTCTGCAACTAGACAACTGATTCCAAGCCGTTTCAAATTGGCTGGTGCGCTTTCCCTGCTCGATCCACAGCCGAAATTCTTTCTGGCAACGATGGCATCTCCTGGCTGGAACTCTCTGGTGAATGCTTCGTGGATGTGTAAGATATGTCTCTTGCGTTCCTCCCAGGGTTCCTCCATGCCAAAGCTCGGGGCCATATAGTCAGTGCTAATGTGGTCCCCGAATTTCCAAACCTTACCTGTTATAATCATATCCATAATCATGTTTCCTGCTCGCTTGAGGAGAAAAAGTAGAAGCTCGGGAAACAGCCATAACAAAGGTCAGCTAATATATTTTCTCGGGTCTGCGATTTTGCCTTCTATCGCTGAAGCCGCCACGGTCTCCGGCGACGCGAGATAGACGAAGCTCTCAGGGCTGCCCATCCTGCCCTTGAAATTACGATTTGAACTGGAAATAGCGGTCTCGCCGGGAGCAAGGATCCCGTTGTTCAACCCGCCGCAAGGGCCACAAACTGGCGGCGCAAACATGGCCCCGGCTTCTATTAATGTTTTGAGTGCCCCTGACTCGGCAATGTGTGCATATACTTCACGGGATGCGGGAATAACCAATAATCGTGTTTCGGGGTGCACTCTTCTTCCCTTTAAAATAGATGCCGCTCGTTCCAAATCCTCCGCTCTGGCATTGGTACATGAGCCGATGAAAGCCTGCTGGACGGCGATATCCTCGATCTGCGAGATCGGCTTCACATTGTCCACGTTATGGGGACATGCAACTTGAGGTTCCAAAGAGGTGATATCCATTTCATGACTTGCGGGGTATTGAGCGCCAGGATCAGGACCAAAAAAGTTTATCTGTTTATCGGTCCTTCCTTTCAAGAAATCGTACGTCTTTTCGTCGGCTTCGAAAAAGGCAAACTTGGCACCGATCTCCACCCCCATATTGCTTATGGTCATGCGTTGTCCGATGCTCAATTCTCTTGCTCCAGGTCCGGAAAATTCAACGGCCTTGTATTGTGCCACTTCAGCAGTATACTGACCGGCAATCTTCAATATAATGTCCTTGGCAGAGACTGCTTCAGGGAGTGTGCCATTTAGCATGAAGCGGATGGTTTCCGGCACGCGAAGCCAAAGTGAACCCTTAGCCATCACATAGGCAATCTCTGTGTGGCCTATCCCGCAAGAGGCAGCGCCAAAGGCGCCATAAGTGGTGGTATGGGAGTCCCCTCCTAGGATAAGAAGGCCGGGCATAACATGCCCTTTTTCTGGTAACACCTGGTGACAGATGCCGAAGCCTCCGTCGTAAAAATATTTTATGCCCTGATCCTTCACATACTCACGAATTTTTCGGTGGGCCTCGGCTTGCGCAATATTTTGAGCAGGATATTGATGGTCCATTACCAGAACGATTTTGTCCGGATTCCAGACCTTCTTGCAGCCATTATCGATCATCAAGTTATATGCGGGGTAGAAAGACATATCGACTACCATAAGAACATCAATATTCGCCGTAACATACTCATTAGGCTTCACAGTCCGTCTGCTGGAAGCCCTGGCTAGCACCTTTTCTGCCATTGTCATTCCCATTTTTTGCCTCTGTTCCGTCTATTTTCTAGTCGGGCTAGGTATGTAAAGCAGGCCATCCATTTTTCGGCCGGTACAACTAAAGCCACTCCGCGTATTTCCGTGAAGTGATTATGAAATGTCACTAACAGCCAAGTACCTGTAACAGTCACCGCGTAGATATGCGTGGGTAACTGCCAATGCTTTGGCCGTTTTTGAAAAATAGATGGCTTCCACAAAAAAAAGGGGGTCAGCATAATTGACTCCGAGCAGTCTAAACAGGTCCATATCAGCCATGATAGCTTGGACCCGTTGCCTTAGTGTGGATGGCTTTATCTCGGAAATGTCCTTGAACACCTCAATGAAGCCACGTTTCTCGACGTCCTTTTTCTTGATTTTTCCCATAAGATCAGGCGGGCCGTAGTTCACGTAATAGGAGATCGGTTGGCCTTTAATCTTGCGAACCCGTTTCATCCGCCAGACCTGCTGCTCAGGCTCGATCGAGAGAATTTCTCGAATCCTCTTTTGCCCAGGGACAATTGCAATCTCGAGAACCTTTACCTTGATGTCTAGATTGGGCGGAAGAAATGAACCGGAAAATTCCATAAAACCACTAGTAAGCTGAACCTCAATTAGATCATCCTCCCGCTTGGCTACCTCAGCCTTAACACCCTTCTTTGCGGTGAGGAAACCCTCCTGCGTAAGCAAAGTCAAGGCCTTGCGGATGGTGATATTGCTTACTTTGAACTCCTCTTCTAACTCACGGTGCGAGGGCAACAATTGACCTATCTGGTATTGGCCCTCTTTGATTCGCCTCCTAAGCGTCTCCGCTATCTGAAGGTAATAAGCTATTTCCTTTCCCCAACGCATTGGCCTGACAACTCGCAAAAGATTTTCATCGGCTACTTATGGCGCAAAACGCATAATATACTAGTATACAAGTATACTAAGAAACTATGCTATCTATTGTCAAGAAAAAAAGTGCAAAATTTGGGAAAAAAATATTTGAAGCTGTCGAATGCTTATAACGCATGAAATTGGCAATGAGATTTAGAATACTCTTGTTCCGCGATAATCATGATTTCGTATAGCAGTCCTTGTTCTGGCCTTCCACCTTCACTAGAGTTCCCCCCGAAAGAGAGTCTAAATCTTGCGGGGCTTTTATCTAATGACCGGCAGCCATAGGCCTTTTTATTGCAACCGTTTTGTAACTGGGACGTTCGAATAAAGCCTAATGTAAGCTAACAAAATCAAAAATGGAGTATCTTCACAAACCTGAATCCCAGCCAAAGCCAAGCCCAGAGCCAATAACAGTTTTCCCCGGTTTTCCCAAAAAACAGGTACGAGACCTTTTAATCCGTTGGGCGCCTGTTCGATTCACGCGCGGCCTACCATAGAAAAACAGGGACGGGTTAGGCTCCTACCCGCCTTGGCAGGACACCTTATCTCATCCTCGGAACTACTTCTGACTCCAGCTTGAAGAAGCAGCCCCATAAACTGTAACCATTTTTGTAACCATCAGATCCAAAAAAACCCAAACAGAACCCAACAAAACCAAAAGTTCAAAAATCCAGCAAGTCCTTGATAGAAATAGGGAAACCTGCCACTGGCAAGGCTTCCCCTTGATCGCCAGAAATCGGCGTTCTTGGATTCCTAATCCCTTTCGCTATTTTCTCGTGATCTCTGGTTACATTTCAGTTACATGGTCTCGCAAACCTATGCCTGCGAATGATTACTGCAGGAGCAGAGGATTCACTATCCTTTAGTCCTGCTATTCTGACGGCGCAAGCTATGGGCTCAGAGGGTGGCCCACCGGTACTGACATATTTTGTCACGCGGTGACGGTTTTTGGCAGTTTTTTCGGCTGGGTTTGCAGTGAGACTGAGCTAACTAGTTGGAATCTAGCCGATATTTCCGACCTTAGAAGATGGCACGATTTTGGCGTCATACCGAAGATATACGGTTACCACGGGGCATCCGATTTGAACGGCGACACACAAAACCATTTACCGGCCGAAAGTCTCCAAGGTCGTATTCAGAAAATACGTTAGGGGCGGTACGTAAGCGGCTTCTCGGCTATGCCTCCAACTTCTGGAACTCAACAGATATTATGGTGTAAAGGGATCTACCGAGGCAGGAAGGTGTGGAGAAAACGAAGTCGTGCAGCCACGTTTTAAAGGGGAAAGAGCGATGAAGGCTAGACCAATGAAGGTAGTATTGAGGGTCTATAAGCTTGAGGAAATGGTAGAAAGGGAGTTTTCGAGTTTTGATGAGGCGCAGGGGGCTGTTGAAGCTATGGTTAAGAAAGACCCTGATCTGATAGTTAAACCTTATGTCGTGCTAAGTGACAGCTGTGAGATTGATATTTCTGAGCTCGGGAAAGATGAGTTTACAGATTCTGGCCTCTAGACCAAGTCAGGAAAGGCTAAATCTTGGAGAACCATCATAAGTAGGACCTGGCGGAATATTACTTACCTTGTGGACGAGGACCAGCTTGCCTGCCAGCAGAAGATTCTTGATGTTCGCCAATGACGAGAGAAAGACACATCACATAGTGACTCAGAGAAACGGCTCAGAGCTTTCAACTGTCTGCTATGACT
>CP070673.1:2071529-2085336 GCA_020351915.1 Deltaproteobacteria bacterium | reverse complement strand
GCTGCTGGTCAGTGCAATACCATAGAATATTCGGTCGCTTTTTTTGGGTCATCAGGTATCCTGTTTTAAATTCGATGATTCCTTAATCCCCCCAAGTTCAAACCCCGAATCTAGACAATGATTTCTGATACCGTTCTAGTTTGGACCCCCAATACCTTATGGCTTAGATCCCAATTTTCAGCCGCGTAAAATCTAAGTTATTGTTTGATGAAATCGATATCATAAAACGAAAATAATTGTCAACTTTTTATTTTTTCTATTTCCTGAGGTACCTTATTACATTTGATGTTTCTGACTTTTCATTATTAATATAAGCTATTTATATCACTCATAATGTATGGAAGCACATTTTCTATGTGTTCATCTGTTGTTTCATTAAACCAAATTTTGTGTTGACAAAGATATTAAAGGGAAATACTTTGGTATCGATACCATTTCTAGTCTGTCCCCTAATGAATAGTTCGGTAGTGTGGTTGAGTAGCTAAGCATATTTATTGATAGGAAGCGGAAGCGAGCCACTGCTACCTTTGAGAGATCATTTGATTTGTTTATCTCTCCTTTTAACCCAAAAGAAGTAGAATAAAACGTAAAATCCTAAAAAGCTTGCTGACTATTTAATCAAGTGTGAAATCCGGGACTTATTAATTTTTGATTTAACATGGAAGAAAGGATTTAGTGATCCTTAGAGTCGGGATCATAAGGCAAGTACCTGCGTTAATAGGGTCAAAGTGGTGGCTAAGCAGGCTGTATAAATAGATTGATTGGAGGTGATACATATGGGCTGGTCGCCATTTCGTCCAATAGGGCTGACTTACCAAGATTCGCGTTCTTTTGGAGGTTACACATTAATAACGCCTATCGGAGGTGATGCTGTTTATCTCCTTAGTGAAAATGGTCTCGTAGTTCATCATTGGAAAGTACCAGATTTCCAGCCTGGTTATGGTTACCTGCTTCCGGGCGGAAATCTCCTTGTACGTGGAACACCTTTGATAGAAAATGGGGTCGGCATTGGGCAGCCTGCAGGTGAAACGGACATTTTATTGGAATTGGACTGGCAATCTAAGGAAGTATGGCGCTGGGAACATGAATCCTTTCATCATGATATGTGCCGTATGCCCAATGGAAATACCCTGGTGCTCATCTGGGAAAAGCTCCCTGAAGAACTCGCCAAGAAAGTCAAAGGAGCACTCCCACCGGAAAAGGAAAAGCAGGTTAAATCCGACGAGGATTTTCTCTCATTTATTCTAGGTGGTATAGGTGTTGGTGGCAGGCCACGAATCGAGGGGATGTTGGTAGATGCTGTGTGGGAAATCAATACTTCGGGAGAGCCGGTTCATATATGGCACGCCTATGAGCATCTTGATCCTGAAGTTGATACCCTCTGTCCCATAGATTTTCCCACGAGTTGGACCCATCTCAATGCTGTTGAGACTACACCGGAGGGCCATGTTCTGATCAGCTCACAAAAGTTGAGCATTGTCATGATGATCGACTGGCCGAAGGGGGACATTCTTTGGAAGTGGGGAGGGCTAGGGATTATGAGTCACCAACACGATCCCAGTATTACCGCAGAGGGAAATCTACTTCTATTTGATAATGGCACCCATCATCCAATCGTAGGCCGATCAAGAGTCATTGAAATTGACATGGAAAAAAAAGAAATCGTATGGGAGTATATTCCTTCTCCCGTTTTCAGCATGCTCAGCGCGCATATTGCCGGAGCCGAGCGTCTCGATAACGGAAATACTTTGATATGCGAAGGTGAAAGTGGACGCGTATTTGAAGTGACTCGAGAAGGTGACATCTGTTGGGAATGGGTAAGCCCCTTTGTGCACAACTTCAAAGGTGTGGATGTCGTCATGTTATTCCGGGCCCATAGATATGCCCAGGACGGACCGGAATTGATAGGTAAAAAGATTGATGATTCGGGGCTGCAAGAACTAAACGATAAGTGGGGCTTGAATCCAAGAACTTAATAGGTTGATTCCGGCCTGCTGAAGCATTGATGTCATTGATGCCAACCAATTGAGCCGCAACAGCTAGCTCATTTGCCCCTTTCTTTCCCTCCTTTCCAAAAGGGATTAAGGCGGTAAAATCACACCTTGGTTTTTGCAGACTGGACAGCACTCCCATCAGGAGATTTGAAAGGGCTTGGAGAACTGCCTGCAAAATCTCAGGCCTTGCGAACTTCTACTTCCACGATCCCAGGCACACGTTTTGCTCGAACTTCATGCTGTCAGAGACCGCCTCGCAACCGGCACCTTACCTTAGCCTTTACAACACGAAAAGACACAATACAACCGGTGAATCATCTGGCGAAGGAGGCACGCTGCGGGCAACAAGATCTGAGTTGGGTACAAATAGGGTACAAAAGGGTCAAAACAGGTGGAAATCACCAAAAAATGAGCGGACCGCCTGCCAGGCAAACCGCTCAAATCTTCCTTTAGTCCCCCTTTACGGCCACGCCTCGCAACGGCTCACGCTCCTCGCAATGACAGTTTTTATGTAATCTATTTTTTGCTGCCTTTAGTAAGCCGGGGGCCAGGCAAGGGAGAGTCGCCTCCATTGGAAATGGATAAGGGCTTTTTTCAATCGCACATTTTTTCGATCGAGACAATCCACCAACACGATTAGGGAAATCCAAAAGGGCATTTCAAGATTACCCGTATCCCGCAAAAGAAATGAACTCGGTAAACCGCTCGCATATTTTCCTTGCCGACCATAACAAGCTTTACTAGATCCCTCCTCGCATCTAAACCCTGAAGTTTGTCAAGGATGGAATTCTCCTTAATGTGATGCTAAGACCCCCTGTCGGCAAGGAGTATATTCTCTACGAAGTAGTCCGGTGCAGAAGGTTTTTCCCCAATGGAAGCAGAATGGCGAGACAGAGGGCACAGGCCGCGCTCATTACAAGGTAGCTGCTGATAGTTGGCATATTCATCTGCTTCAGGGAAACAGATACCGCTACAACAAAGACCAACATTGCAAACAGAACCCTTATCTTCATGCCCGTCACATATTTGGTCGCATAAACCCCTAGCTGAACGCCGAGAAGAGAGCCAGCGAGTATTATTAAAGCAGTTATCCATTCCACATACCCCGCAAGGGCACTGGTGAAAAAGCCAACAGCGAGTACGACCCAGAGGGATATGATTAGCCCTAATTTTGCAAAGTAGATCATCGGTGGGATCTTGATACCCTGAAGCCTCTGTGGAATAAATGAGAGTCGCATATCTCAGGCTAATTCCTTTTTTCTCTGAGCGCATCTTCATGCTTTTTAATGCATGGAATGATCCGGGTCTCAAAATCACCTTTTCGATTCCCGGGAACATTAACCTCCACCTCTCGAAAACATTTTAGAGTGAAGTTGTAGTTATAGGGACCCTTTCGATGATCCACCTCAATTTGACCGCGTTCATGGGGCTCTCTGCCCAAAAAATGGGCCAGTTCCATGTCCATCAGGTTGGATAGGTATCTGCCAACATTCTCTCTGATATCTACTCTGATCATTTTAAAAAGTTCCTCCGATGGACCCTGAATCTTATTGAAAAGATTCACCCATTCAGGTACGCTAATCTCTGCTTTCATGGGTGCTTCTCCTTTCTTTTAGGTTTATCAGTAAAAACCCTTTTAAAGGGAAAGTGTCCTTTTTTCTATCTTTGCAGAATTTATACAAAAGATTGTACACTACTGAAGTTCTTGATTATGTAAAGAAAAGGGGAAGCGTTGACCTACAGAAGGTAAAAATCTTTCTGGGGTTTAAAGTTATAGTTACCTATTATTAAGGTCTAGGATGAAAAGTGCAAACCGAAAAAAGCGTAAGGAATTATGGTAGAAATGTCAAAAGAACAGGGTAGCAAGAAAAAGGCGTATAAAAGAGTTGTAATTTTTGGGATGCTATCAGTAATTTCATATGTATTTATATTCACGAATCAGGATGCGGTTATAGATTTTACTACGAGAGGCGGAATTTTTTCGGCCCTTCCTATAGCTGCAGCATTTTACTTTTCATTCATTCATGGCACCTTTACCAGCAATCTGCTGAGCATACTGGGGATTGAGCCTCAGACAAAAAACAGCGAAACTAGGATAAGATGAGAAATACTCTTTCTATTTTCCATGTCTTAATTTTAACGTTAGCTTTAGCGTCCATAGCCTTTGCCGAAGTATCGCCTAAGGCAAATTCTTTGAAGGGGATTATTACTGAGGTGCATGCTTCGCGTGGCATTGTTTTTTTCACACCCGTGGATTCTGAAGACCAAATGACTTTTAAAACAGATGGATCTGTTGATGTTAATAGAATAAGGATGGATCAAAAGGTAATTATCACTCTAGAGAATAAAGAAGGCACAGATATAGTAACAAAGATAACAAATATGTTCATAGACTTTGACATTAAGAGCTTTGCCTTTATTCTGCTCGTGGGCTTCATAGGAGGGTTAATCAGCGGGTTTATCGGCAGCGGCGGCGCGTTTGTACTTACTCCCGCCATGATGAGCCTGGGGGTCCCTGCCGCGGTAGCGGTGGCAAGCAACATGTGCCACAAGTTCCCTAAGGCAATGGTAGGTGCATACAAGAGATTCAAGTACGGCCAGGTTGACCTTAAACTTGGTCTGATCATGGCTGCCTCTGCCACGATCGGTGTTCAGGTAGGGATAAAGATGCAGGAATATATATTCAACAAGTGGGGCGATGCCGGTTCTAACCTGTATGTAAGCCTTGCCTTTGTGCTAATACTAGTTACCGTCGGGGGATATGTCTTTTATGACGCCTGCACAACAAAAAGGGGCAGTGGCGAGGAGAAGGCCCCGAGGCTTGCACTCATGCTCCAGAAAATCACCATACCGCCCATGATACACTTCAAGACAGCTAACCTCAAGATTTCCCTCTGGATTACCATGCCCGTGGGTTTTGCCACTGGTATGCTGGCCGCGACCATTGGTGTAGGGGGCTTTATTGGTGTGCCCGGCATGATCTATATATTTGGCGCATCGAGCCTTGTTGCCAGTGCTACAGAGCTTGTCATCGCTTTTGTAATGGGTTTCGGGGGCTCAATAAAGTGGGCTCTTGCAGGGCTGATTGACATAAGGCTTACTTTATTTATTCTTGTCGGCTCTCTGGTAGGTGTCCAGCTCGGTGCACTTGGCACGACCTATGTGAAAGAGAATACGATAAAGATAGTCATGGGATCTATCATGCTTATCGTTGCTATAAGCAGGGGCATGGCAGTTCCCACTTACCTGAATAGCCTTGGGATTGTTTCTATGGATTGCGAAATCCTGGGTATGCTGGACAAAATGAGCTTTTTCTCCATGGTGGCTGCACTTTTAACCGGTGCTGCTATCATTTTATCTAGCATGATCAGAGGCATGAAAAAGGCAAGACATAGAAGCCATTGAGAATTCCTGTACCTCCCGCGAAAAAATTCTAGCCTTGATTGCATGGGCTCTCAGATTTTAGATGGCTTGAAGGCTCCTTTTTGTCTTATTCCTTAGCTAAGATTAAAGTTCCACAAAACTCCTTCGTCGTTTTTCTAAAAATGTATAAAACCGAAAAGTGGCAGATTTCCAAAGTGTATCAATGGCCAGTAAACGGAAACTAAGAGAGTTACAGCCACAATGTTTGCAGTTGCCCATGGAATTGCTACCTTAATAAAATCTATCTGGCGGAAGTATCCTGTGGAATAAGCGATGATTGTTGGTGGGCATCCAATAACAAGCATGACAAAAGAGCAAGTCACGGGTGCACCGAGTGCTATTGGTGCCGGGTCAAGTCCCAAGCCATGAGCCAAGGGAATTGTAATCGGCAAAATCAGGGCAGCTGCCGCTGTGTTGCTCATCATGCTGGTAAGAATTGAGCCAAGGAGACCACAACCCAAAAAGAGGATAGGCCACGGCCCACCTATAAATACGGGCAGGAAGATGTTGGCTAACCATAGGCCAGCGCCGGATTCAAGCATGGCTGTCCCAAGGCTAACACCCGCGCCAAATACGAGCCAGGACTCCCAGGGGAAGTTCTTAACTGTTTCCATCCAATCAACAAGCCTTAAAGCAAAGATAGCCGCAAGGACAGTAGCTGCAACAACGCTGACCTGTATTTTAGTGAGATCAGTAAATGACCACAGCGCAAATGCAGCAATAAAGAGCCATAGCACTAACTTCTCGTTTCTCCCCATCGGAGGTAGCTCTTTGGTTACGAGCTTCGCTGGAAGTTCCTTGACATCAGGCCTGAATATGAGCCAGAGAATCCCCCAGGTGACAAAAGCCGTAAATAACGCCATAGGAAAATTATAAATCATGAATTGGGTAAACCCAACATCTATTCCCGTCATCCTGTGTAGTATTTCCACTGTAATTGGATTTCTCCCACCACCTAAATAGGTTCCAAAGCCACCTGCTGAGGCAGCTAGCGGTATCAATAACACAAAGAATTTGCTCAGGCGGGTACTGGTGTTTGGCGTAATCCCCATAGCCCGAAAAACAGGGATTATGCTATAAAGCATTATTATGGTAACCGTTGCATCATGAAAGACTGTTGCCAGCAAAGTCGAAGAAACAGCCAAAAATAGGCTCATTCGCCTTACATTCGTCCCTGCCTTCTTTAATATGAAGTTAAGGATTCTTTTCGCAAGTCCAACCTGCTCAATAATGACCCCAAACATTATCAGCATAAGAACATACATAACCGCTGCACTTGAAAAAGGCATCCAGGCACTGCTTGGGCTCTGGACTCCAAAGGCAATCAGTCCCCCACCAGCCAATAACGCTGTAATCCCTATGGGTATTGCCTCAGAAACCCAGAGTGTCAGTATCAGGGCTAACAGACCAAAAAATCTATGTCCCTTAGGAGATAGCCCTTCAGGTGTAGGCAGCAATAGTATTATGATACTAAGAAGTAATGCTATGCCACACCATATCATTGCTTTGTTTATCCCTTTGCCGGACTCGTTTGGTTCTTCTGCCATGAAGATTACCCTTCTGTTTTCATTTGAAATCACCTACACAGATATTTTCCTCATCACTAAGATTCGGGCAGCCACTAGCCCAAAAAGGGGTATTTCCCTTGCTGGATGTTCAGGGTATACAGTCCTCCGTAAAGACAGAGAGATAAGCATCGGGTTGAAAAAGCCTTAGGCATCTCTTTCGGCGTGAAATCCCCGGCTTACCATCTTCACTTGTGTGAAGATGGTAAGCGATGCCCACCTATTCCTTCGGACCAGAGTAATACTCCCTCAAGATTGACAGGATTTCAGGGCGGCTGAATTCCTCTGGAACAGGGTCTCCTTTCGTAAGCATCTCGCGCAACAGGGTACCACTCAAAAGGAGATGGTCCTTCTCACCGTGGGGACAGGTCTTCGACGAGACCATTGCCTTACACTTATAGCAGTAAAAAGTCCAATCTATCGGGAGTATCTTAATACCCAATGCATCTTCTGGGATCTCGTGGAATATCCTCTGGGCATCAAAAGGCCCGTAGTAATTGCCCACCCCTGCGTGATCCCGCCCGATAATCATGTGGCTTGCCCCGTAGTTCTGGCGAAAGATTGCGTGGAGCAGGGCCTCCCTGGGGCCAGCGTACCTCATCTCCATGGGGTAGACCTTAGTAACGACCCTCTCCCTTGGAAAGTAATGATCAACCACCGTCTCGACGCATCGCACCCTCACCTCAGCAGGGATATCCCCTTCTTTCAACTTCCCTACAAGCTGGTGTATAAAAAGGCCATCAGATACCTCAAGGGCGATCTTAGCGAGGTACTCGTGAGATCGGTGCATGGGATTTCTGAGCTGGAGGACTGCGATCGTCTGCCACCCTCGTTCTTCGAACATAGCGCGTGTCTCCTCAGGGCGGGCATAGAGATCGGGGAACCGGTCAGGATAGTCGAGCTCATTGAACACCCTCACCGGGCCGGCTAGATTACATTCTCCTTGGGCCATTACCTTAGCCACCCCTGGGTGCTTTGGGTCATTCGTCCTGAAGACTTCCTTACACTCATATCCTTTATCGATGGTATATTTCTCCTCTATCCTCATGGTGCCCATTAATTCTTCACTTTCACCATCAGTGAGCGCTACTTCACTACCTTCTTTTATTCTTGAGGCATTATCACCGGATATCGAAAGGGTGATCGGGATCGGCCAGAATATCCCGTTAGCCATTGTGAAATCCTTACAGATCCGTTCCCAATCCTCCCTGCCCATAAAGCCATCTAAGGGGCTAAATGCGCCGATGCCGATCATGATCAGATCAGAGGTCTCTCTGGAGGTCATATGAATCTTGGGTAGCTCCCTCGCCCTCTTTTTGGCCTCAGTCGACTCCTCGCCTTTGAGTAATCTCAAGATTAATTTACCCCCATGAGGTGACACCGGATGTGACATTTTTCCTCCTTATCCTCTTCGAATAGGTTGGAGCAGAGAATATGGTGCTTTTCGATAGGAACAAAAACGCAGAATCCTCATTCTAATTCTCGTTTTCTATTTGATAGTTTTAGGAGAACATTAGCTTAGGGACCACAGCAATTCTTGAATTTTTTGCCGCTTCCGCAAGGGCAAGGTTCATTTCGTTTGGCGGTTTTAAACCGTTTTTGTCTATCCTCATCAGCCACATAATCCATAATGAGGGAAGCCTCATTGCCAGAGGAAACAATTCTGGCTATAACCTGCATGTAAGGGTCCATATGACCAAAAATACGCTTATACGCCGAGCATAGATAACTCAGTCCCGGCTCTCCGCTATAAGTTCTTAGAAAACGATGTTTCGGACATTCCCCGTTACAGGCAAAACGGACTTCACAGCTGATGCAGTCCTGCGGTAGCAAATCCAATTTATTACGGCCGAATTGAAGCTGGAGATTAGAATCCATCAGTTCATACAACGGTCTTTCCAGGATGTTACCGAGTTTACATTGCGGATACACATAATGATCACAGGAATACAGATCACCATTATGTTCCAGTACGCTTGCATGCCCACAAGTAGGAGCGAACTGGCACAGTCCCGAACCCAAACCCATCCAGTTGCCCAAAGCGACATCAAAGAACTGAACAAAACCCTTCCCCACGTCACACCGAACCCATTCATCGAAAATCTGTATGTAAAACTCGCCAAATTGACCGGGTTTGACACTCCACTCAGTTACGGATGATTCGTTATCTTTTTCACTCTGAACAGGCGGCATGCTTAGATCCAAACCCAATTCCTTTGCTTCTTTACCGGGTTTACGCTCAACAAGAGGAATAAACTGCATGAAACCCTCGCCTAGTTCCTTGAGAAAACGGTAGACTTTGAGCGGTTGTCGAGAATTGATGTCATTTACAACGGTTAAAGTGTTAAACTGTGTATTGTGTTTCTCTAAAAATTCCACACCCTTCATTACGCTGTCAAAGGTTGGTCGTTGATGCTTATCGACGCGAAAGCAGTCATGGAGGCCCCGGGGTCCGTCAATGCTCAACCCCACCAGAAACCGATTTTCGGCTAAAAACTCGCACCACCTGTCGTCAAGCAAGACACCGTTGGTCTGAAGGGCGTTGCTCATCTTTTTACCATTTGCGTACCTTTTTTGCAGTTCAACCACTTTACGAAAAAAATTGACTCCTAAGAGTGTGGGTTCACCTCCCTGCCATGAAAACACCACCTCGGAGAAATCCTGTGAAGCGATATACTGCCTGATGAAAGATTCAAGTACTTCATTAGACATGCGGAACGAGGTGTTTCTTTGGAATAGCTGCTGCTTCTCAAGGTAATAGCAGTATTTGCAGTCCAGGTTGCAGATTGGACCGATAGGCTTTGCTATGATTGCGTATGGCGCCTTGTGATTGTGCATTTTCGCAGTTAAATTAGACGAGATTTACAGAATAAACATGAGTTAAATTCTTTGTCCTGAATATTGTGTCTATTCTGACTTAAAAATGAAAATTTCTTCATAAACTGTCTTGTACACACCAGTAACGCTCCTGTCAAACGGGGTAGTGTGTCAATAAGAAGGACCGAAACATCTCTTTCAGAAAGGCTTGTATCTATCTTTTTCTTGGCATTAATAGCGATGACAATCAGCTTATTTGTATTTTTCAGATCAAATTCCGTGAACTTGTTCGAGATGCCCTCTTTGATGAAAGTGAGAACAATTAACGGCGTGATACAGAGATTGTCTGATATTACTCCTTCTAATAAACGGATATGTGGCTACTTCCCGGCATTTAGATATTCGCGCAGTAGTTTTGCGTGTTGGCAATGACGTGTGCGCTCCGAAGGGCTTTGGTGGCCACTCAGGTAGCTGGCAAGCGCATTTTCCAACGTAATTTTTGAGAATGATGATGAAAAATGCCCCTGAACCACCGAATAAGCTGCTACTAACAAAATCCTGATGGGTAGAGCATGGCGAATTGAATATGAAGGCACATTATCTCACCTAATGTCCCGGGGAAATGACGGGCAGCTTTTTAATATGAGTTACTCCGCTATCAGCCATAGTTTCCAAATATTTGAAGAGAAGATGAATAATGATAAAAAAGTGATCAGCCATTTTGAAATAATTGATTCACAATTCAAGCTTTGACACCGTTATCTTTTGAAGGTTGTGGCCTATGAGGAAGAGACCATTGGCTGACTATTCAACCTTGAATCGGATCCTGGTGAGTTCGTCAACCTGTGGGACGATCCTCACGGCTCTGCCCTGAAATCAGAACTGGTGCTGCGGCATTTCAAAGCCTATCTGCCGACCAGCAGTGCCGGCGTCAGGAACACAAAAAAACCCGGTCAGGAGAAAGATACGCACCGAAAAGTCCGTCTATCTATGGTTTATTATTATCCACCGGCTAAAAAAGGGACTATAAATAATCGATCACCAGATCGTATGGGGGTATCAAGGCCGCTGAGCAAGTCGATATGAGTCCCGTTCAGGATGAAAGATATATTCCCCTTAATTCTCCCGCTTTTTCTATCCAAAACCAATTCGAGGATTTGCTCATAATGGGTTGACAGGTCTGAAAGAAGTTCCCGAATGGTATAGACATTTGAATTATCAGGAACATTGAACTGTAGATGGGAGGGGATAGGTTTTTCCTCTGAAGACCCTATTATGAGGCCAAAGCTCGATCCCGCAATAATTTTTATTTCAAAAGTATTTGGAACCTTCATAAAAGCCTCATCCAATAGGAGTCGGCAGAAAAGATGGCTTTATATCTTTAGCAGACAATAAAAAGCCGACCTCGATTCGGGCAAGACGAAAAAGACCTATTCGTTCAGTGGGGCAAATCGACCGCTACTTCCTTACCTCCATAGTCATGGGTGGAGTCGTGGGCACGAATTATAACCTTTTGAACCGTCCCGGGTATCTTCACCCCATCCAGACTCCGTGTAAACGGTTGTTCTTCCACATGGGGATGAAGCAGTGTACGGGTGCCGAGAACCGTTCCATCCGGTGAGACCACATCCCACTTGTCGGCATAATGATCCCATCCTTCATCCCGATGCAGAACGGTAACACCAAACCAATAGATATCATTCCCCATCCGTTTAATCTTCGCGTCAACCACATCAGCTTTTCCCATGGCATCCTCGACTTTCGCTATATAAGGTGTGATTTTACAGGTTCTTGATCACATCATCTATACCCAAAGATTTTAACGTTTCTGGAAGCGGCTTTCCTGTTTTTGGATCCCATCCCATATTGGAGTAAAATTGGTTAACCATCTCGTCCCAGACCGGTAAGATCCCTTTTCCTTTTGCTGGGCCGTCCACCGGAACCGAACCATAGCGAGCCGAAGGCCTCTCCAATTCCCTTTTCAAGCCATGTTTTATATTAAACGCACGAAGCTGATTCATCGCTCGCCTCCCTACGGCAATGGCTTCATTAAGATCCATTTGCCACCCTGTGATAGCCTCAAGACTTTCAAGCGTCTTCTCATTGCTTCTAATACAAAACCGGCAGACTCCCAAACAGTCCGTAAATTGGCTCCAGCCGCTCACGGCCGCGTTCGATCTGGCAACTTCTGTGGATGAAAATTGATTTTCCATCGGAGCATCTCCAAACATTTCCGGTCTCAACGCAGCAAACGTCGCTTCAATTGTCCCCGTATCACTCAGGCAGGTATCAAGAAGCTCCGTCCATCGCGCTCTGTGGTCATGACCCCGCGGTGTATTACCCTTGTGGGTATAGATAGCCAGGTTGGCTGTCTCTCCTCCGATCTGTTGGGAAGCGCGTTTTACCCCCTCGGCCAGGATATCCCCGAATCCGTCTCTTCTTGCAATTTTTTCGAGCATTTTTCGGGTTTCGTCGACATTGCCCCACGTCATCTCCAGCCCATCAGTATCCTTCTTCGTAAGAAAGCCCTTTTCATAGCATTCCATCACCCATGCAATGGTATATCCGGCTTCGTTCACATCCATTCCTAAATTGTCCGTTAGATTTGAAAGCATCACCACTGCTCCAGGATCGCTATTGCCGGTAAGGGGTCCCCACGCATTAACACATTCGAACTCAGGTTCTTCTCCTTCCAAACCTTGGTATCGTCCCTCTGTAACCCGGACATGCTTGACATGCCGTATGCCACAGGCCCAGCATGGCTTCGGCTTGATTTCAAAATGAGTGCGTGTATACTCAGAGAGCAGCTTTTCATATTCTTTCTCATGGATAGTGTTTATCGTATAGTTTTTTATAGGAAGAAAGCCTGCTTTGACCGCTCGAGGGAAAACATTATTTGTTCCCCATTTATAAAGCAGTCCATTATTAAAATTCTTCGCTATTTCTAACAGTTCCTTGGAAACAGTTGTAAGTTTTTCCTTATTTTTTAAATGTGGCCGCAGGGTTCCATGGTGTGCGGCAATAGCCTTCAAATTCTTAGAGCCCATGACCGCCCCAAGGCCATTATGACCGGCCACGTGACCTCCGTCGCCCACAATTGCAGCAAATCGAACGCGGTTTTCACCCGCAGGACCGGTGGCATAGACGCTCAATTTCCTAGCAAGGTTCAACTCTTTTTTAATCGCCCCTTCAGTCTCTAGTGTGCCTTTCCCCATCAAATGGCTGGCATCCTTGAATTCCACTTGATCATCGTGGACGAAAAGGTATGTGGGGTCTGAAGCACAACCCTGGATGATGATACCGTCAAAACCTGAAAATCGCAGGAAAGCACCCAAAAAGCCGTTTGCTTGGGTCGAAGCCCCCATGTTGGTCATCGGTCCTTTGCTGATAGCACAGAATGAACCCGAGCCCGAAACTCTTGTGCCTGCAAGAGGACCAGTCATCAAAATCAGCCGATTTTTTGGGGATGACCATTCCACACCGGGCAAGACCTCCTCATAAAGGTATTTGGAACCAAGGGCAACTCCTCCCACATATTTTCTATAAGTGGCCTCATCCAATTCTTCTTTCCACGTTTTTCTTTCGGAAAGATCTACCCGAAGAATTTGACCCATATAACCGAAAATCGTTTTCTTATTCATTCCGTCCCTCCTCGATCGGCTTTGTTCGATTGATTGACAAAAACCTTTTTTTTCCATCCGACAAACTGAGAGGTTTGATATCTTTTTGATAGCATGCATGCGCATTATACATTAAGGACAAGTAACACGGTCTCCGTCATAGATTTTGATCTTTATCTGATTTTATCCAGTTTTCCGGAAGGCTATCGGAATTCTGCCCAATTCCCGTTTTAGGGATATCAATCCCTCTTGGTTTTGCTTAGTTTCATCTAAAGAGAAAATGGATAAAAAACCAGCGCCCTATAAGTTTTGCCCTTTCGCTAGTTTTAACTTGAATCTTGAAGTTTTGGTTAACTGAAGGACGACTCATATAAATAGACCGGAATTT
>CP070673.1:2068915-2071429 GCA_020351915.1 Deltaproteobacteria bacterium | reverse complement strand
CGTTTGTGGAATCGTTATTTGGTACTGTGAAGACCGCCCCTGAGTATCCGGGTCGTTTCCTGGATCGAGACGAAGCGGTTGACTACTTTGACCGGTTTTTTCCATGGTACAACACGGAGCATCTACACTCAGGCATTGATTATGTCACCCCAGAGCAATGCCACCGGGGATTACAGGAAAAAATCGTCTCCGAACGTAAAGCTAACCTCAAAAAGCAGCGTTTGCTGAGAAAGGAGGTGAATCGTTTACAGCAACGTGCCGTGGCAAATCATCCGATACCCTCATTGGTAACCAAACTACACCGGGGTTTTGTAGTGTAATGAATCCCTAGATTGAGACATTGTCTCAGAAACAGGTCGCGTTTCTATGTTCATCAACACAAGTTTCACGGTACCATTATAGGACTCTATAAAGGAGGATGAGTATGAAACGATCATTATTAATAACAGCTGCAGCTCTATCCCTTGTAGTATTTTTGTCTTTTTCTGTTTTGGCAAAATACCCTGAGAAACCAATAAAGATTATCGTACCCTTTAAACCGGGCGGGATGTCGACACAGGTGGTTACGATGGTCAAGAAAGTCTTTATGGCTAATCCGGACTTTCTGGGTGCTCCGCTGGCGGTTATCCACGTGCCTGGTGCAGCCGGTTCCATCGGGGCACGCCGGGTTATGAATGCTGAGCCTGACGGATACGAATTCCTACAGATTCATCTGGCGCTGATGTCGAGACAAGCAGCGGGGTTGGTTGATTTTGGCTACAAGGACTTCGAACCGGTGGTTCAGGGTGTCGGTACGTGCATTGTTCCCGTCGTATTCGAAACCTCGCCTTATCAAACGTTAGCTGCTTTATTGGACGCAGCCAAGCAGAAACCGGACAGCATCATTTTCGGGGTGAATCTGGGTGCGCTCAACCATATGTCTGGAATTACCCTGCAGAACTCAAGTCCCGGTTCTAAATTTCGGTTTGTTCAGGCCGGCGCCGGCAATGCGGTCTTTGTGGCTCTCAAAGGCAAACATATCGACGCAAGCATATTTTCTATCGGGGTTTATAAAAAATTTAAACCCGGCGGCGCAAAGGGATTAGCGCTCATGGCAGAGGAACGATATCCTGGTTTACCGGAACTTCCAACCTGCAAGGAGTTGGGTTACGACGCCACCTTCTGCTTCGAAAACTGGTGGTTTGCTCCCAAGGGCACGCCGCAATATGCCATTGATCACTTCGCCGATGCCCTTGAAAAGGCATTGGACACAGAAGAAGCAAAAGAATTTTTGAAGACTGGAGGTTTCATACGATCTTACTCGCGCGGCGAAGCCCTCAAGAAGCATCTGGACGATGTTTGGAGCAAAATCGAACCTGTAGCCAAACAGGTCAAAGATGCCAAAAAGAAATAAGCTGCTCGTTCGCTTACGCTGAACCATTCCAATGGGCGTCCCGTATCCTCTAAAGAAACGGGACGCACAAGTGTTTAATTACTAGAGTTTTGAACATTTCCCGATTGATGGTGCGAAAATTTGACATCGGTGTAGCGGCTGCTTTGATCGTGATAAGCGTTGCCGTGTATTGGGAATCCTTAAGTATGCCACCGGCTTTCTATGATCCGATAGGACCGGCGGCCTTTCCCCGTGCGCTTAGTGTAACCATCTGTTTTTTGTCGATAATTTTAATTATCAACGCCTTCCGTTTACCTTCGGGAAAATCGATTCAGGCTACCCGACAACCCTCCCACCGACTAAGGGCCGATCTGACCGTGGGGTCTGCTATTTTAACCGGGATCTATACCCTTCTGCTGACGTTAAGGCAACTCAGTTTTGCCGTTAGCACCACGGTGTATCTGATCTCTTTTATACTGTTACTGATGCCATTCGATCGTCGGCGACTGCTTTACGCGATCATCATTGCGTCGGTGATGGGTTTTGGCGGCGGGTACATTTTTACGCATGTGTTTTACATTGATTTGCCCTAACAATTAGCTACAGAAAGAGTGATCATGCAGGAACTTGGTGCAGCTTTCGCTCATCTACTAACCCCTTTGCCTTTTTTCTTGGCGACCATGGGTACATTTCTGGGAATCGTCTTTGGCGCCATTCCGGGTTTGACCACCGCAATTTTGATCGTCCTTACCCTACCATTCACCTATACAATGGATCCCGTTCATGTGCTGATACTCCTTACCTCCATGTACGTGGGCGGTATCTCTGGCGGGCAGATTTCCGCAATGCTACTTGGCATGCCAGGCACCCCGGCTGCGGTTTTGACGACATTCGATGGTTTTACCATGGCCAGGAAAGGTTATCCCGGCCGTGCTTTGGGTTTGGGGATTGGTGCTTCATTTGGAGGCGGGCTTATTTCTTGGCTATTTTTAGTCTTCCTGGCAAAACCACTTGCAGATATTGCTGTTCTTTTAGGTCCATTTGAATATTTCGGCCTGGTGATGATGGCCATGGTACTTATCGCGTCCGTCAGCCGTGGCTCTTTGATCAAAGGTCTTTTGTCCGGTTTTTTTGGTATGCTT
>CP070673.1:2064955-2068815 GCA_020351915.1 Deltaproteobacteria bacterium | reverse complement strand
TTAATTCGAATGAGCCTGGTACTCTTATCGTAATTACCCTTGCCATCACCTCCTTTCATCCTTTCTCAAGGATCGGTATTCGGATTCTATGCCGCTATCACCCCTATAGTTCGAAAAGGACTTTTACCGTTTCTCCTTCATGAAGGGAGTCAAAGGCCTCTTTGCATTCTTCCAAACTGAATCGTCGTGTAATGAGTGGCTCTGCCTGCACCTTTTTGTGTGCCACCCAACGTATCGCTCTCAGGATATGCCGTTGCACTGTTCCCACATCACCGAAAACAGAAAGACCGCTTCGCAAAAGGGTGAGAGGGCTAATCGTAGCTTCTTGATAGAGGCCAAAAAGAGCAACCCGTCCCCTGGAAGCGGCAATCTCTATAGCCATGCGGGTTGCCTCGGGTGAATTTGCCGTTTCAACCACGATGTCCGCCCCAAGACCGTCTGTCAATTCCCTCACCCGCTGAACAACGTCTTCATTGCTTGCGTTTATTATATGATCCGCACCGAGTTTTTCAGCTATCTGAAATCTCTTTGTATCCTGGTCGAGGCCAATGACCATGATCTTTGCTGCTCCGGCCGATTTTAGAGCCTGGAGATGGAACATACCCAGAGAACCAGGCCCTATGATGGCTGCGGTGTCTCCGACCAGAGGCGTCACATGTTCCAGGGTTCGAACGGTCAAGCCAATCGGCTCCAAGAATGCAGCGTCAGCGAAGGAGACATGGTCGGGTAGTTTGTAAGCAATGACTGCGGGTACCGAGATGTATTCAGCAAAGGTCCCATGGCAGGTGATACCGATGTGGCCCCAATCGGTGCACATGTTCTTATTTCCATTCAAGCAATCATAGCAGCGCCCGCAACCGTACAGTGCTTCCAAACCAACCCTGTCTCCCACAGAGACATTTTCAACACCTTCTCCCACTTCGGCAACAATCCCGGCCCCTTCGTGTCCCAGGATAACCGGGATGGGGACCGGCTTTCGCCCTTTGTACATGTTATTTAAGATTGAGACATCGGTATAACAGATCCCGGTGGCTTTGATTTGAACCACTATTTGCCCTGGACCGGGCTTGGGTGTTGGCATGTCCGCTACCTGCAGAGATCCCGCTTCGCCGGTCGCCTTGATAATCGCTCTCATTTTTTTCTCCTATAATGATGGTTTTCGCAGCCAGTCATTGATTATTTGGCCTCGTTGGTGCCGACAGAAGCCAATGGTTGCCCCTCAATCGTGAGCTTTCGATTCAATTCACGCCTTAAGGCGGAAAACCGAGCACGTACAGGTGCTTGCCACCGTTAATCGGGCCCTTTAGAATCTCTTCAATCAGTTTGGGATCACGCTGGGTCATCTGTTCGATCGGCGGCAGTTGCCCGGCCGGAAAGCGCTCCAATATGTCGTTGTGAAGCTGGACCATATAGTCCATGAATTTCTCTACCGAAGGCACGGCTTTTTCCGGATCGGCTTTGCTTGGTTTGCCTAAGACACCTTGGGGATACATCACACATTCAATGCCGCCGGCACCCACATGGCAATGACCGGGAATGGGGTTCCCGTAAATGTCGCCGCCGCGGTCGATGTGGCCCGGCGGCAAATAGCCTTTAACCTCGGTATCCTCTGCGTTTTCAGGCTGACACAGCTCGGGGAACAGGGCCATCGAAACGGACTGTTCAGCCTCACAGGCGTGTTGGAACGGGGTATCGTAAGGCCCTCCGTGTGCCTTATCCATCAGGGTTTGTCCCATGACGCGAGGCACATCAACGAAAAAGAGCATTGACGGCACCTGATAGCGCTTGCCGAACTCCTGGAGGGCTGAGGGAATGATATACTCTTGTCCGTGAAGACTGATCCAGATCTGTTTTCGAAATCCCGTATTCCAGAAACCGGCGATGATGGCACGAATGTGATCGGAGAAGACGTCGTCGGGAATAACGATTGTACCTGGCTGGCCGAGGTGATGAAAAGGGTGGGAGCCGTAATGCAGCGGTTCGGCAACCGTACAACCGGTGACCTTGGCTATTTCCTCGGCCATGCGGGTGACGACAAAGGTGTCTTCGCCAAGAGGCCCGGCTGCACCATGGTTTTCAGTTGAACCTACAGGCATGATCAGGATGTCGTTCTTTTTCAACCGTTCTTCAACATCCTTTTTGGTCATTGTCTGAAAGTAGATCTTACTCGGTTTGTCCATGTGCCCGCCTTCGGGCGGCAGGTTCCAGTTTCCCATCCCTTTGTCTCCTTATCGTTGAACGTTATTCTCGATGACTCGGCAACTGGGGGGAATAAATCCAAACGAATCTCAGGATCTCGTCCCCGGTGTTAATGATTTTGTGAGGTTTTCCCGGTGGATTATAGATAGCGATCCCCGATTCTACGGGGATTTCCCTCTCCTCGGTGACGAACTTCCCCTTTCCGGAAAGGAAGTACATCACCTCTTCCTCTTTTTCATGCACGTGCTCCGGTACTATTCCCCCGGGATCTGTCTCATTGATCCCCATGGCCAGATTTTTTGCTCCCACGGTTTTCTCGGAGATCAGTATCCATGAGGTTCTGGGTGGGTCCCGGCGCTCACCTGGCACGTCCTTAATATCGACAACCTTCAATTCCGGCATGACAATCTCCTCTTCTTATCTGATAAGAATTCCTCCGTTGAGATCGAGGGTAACTCCTGTCACCCAATCAGAACGACCGGAGGCCAGAAACACAGCCGCATCTGCGACATCTTCGGGCAGGCCGTCCTTCTGAACTGCGCGACCTACATTCCAGGTGGCAAACACCTCAGGAGGGTACTGGCGTGTCTGCTCCGTCAGAATAGGCCCGGGAGCGATCGCATTAATATAGATGCCTGAAGGCCCAAGTTCACGGGCCAAAAGCTGGGTGAGTCCAATAACACCTGCCTTAGAGGCGGCATAGTTCACGCCGACCCCTGGACGACCGGTTCGCCCGCCCAAGGAGGCGATATTGACGATCTTTCCTCTTCCCTGTTTTTTCATGATCGGAGCGACAGCACGGCAGCAGATGAATGTTCCCGTGAGATTTACCTTGATTACCGCCTCGAAGAGTTCGAGAGTCATCTCCTCAAGAGGCTTATGCCGGGAGATACCCGCATTATTCACAAGGATGTCAATCCGGTTGAACCTTTTTAAGACTTCCGAAAGGGCGTTATCGATCTCTGCTTCATTGGTAGTATCGGCTTTCATGGCAATAGCCTTGTTGCCGGAAGGATCCAGGGCCTCTGCCACGTTTTGGGCCGAATCAAGGTCCACATCCCACAGAGCAACCGAGGCACCCTCTTCTGAAAATCTTTCGGCGATCGCTTTTCCTATACCCTTACCGGCACCAGTGATGACCGCAAGACTGTCTTGTAATTCCATTTCAAAATCCTCCCATGGGCTTAAAAAACATTGGCGGCCAGCTCAACATCCCATATCCTTTGCATTTCTTTTAAAGGTATATCGAAAACCGAATTCCTTGGAGGGAGCGGCTCCTCGCGCATGAACTCGGGTATATCGTAAAATTCCTCCGAAACCCCCGCCCGCCGATTGAACTCGCGCTCGGTCTCCAGCACATCGAGCCCCATCTTTTGAACATCTCCAAAAGTGAGAGTCCAGCCATACCTGGCTTTCAGGAAGAGCGTAAAAAGATCGGGTTTCTTCACAAAAGGCGGCCGGGTGAATAGACAGAGTCCCATCGTGTCGAGAATGGCCGCTCTAAGCTGAAGCCTTCTCGAGGTTTCCACCTGCTTTTCAAGCCCAAGTGGGTCCACAGTGCTCAAGGTCTCAAAGGCATTTCCCGCTGTATGGTCTGCTCCCATGGGAGAGGTGACGTATGTCACACCGTTTCCTTTCAATGCTCGGGGATCATACCCTGG
>CP070673.1:2061551-2064855 GCA_020351915.1 Deltaproteobacteria bacterium | reverse complement strand
GAGTTTTGACATCGCCTGGAGGGAGCCTTAGATTTGTCAAGAAATGTTTTAGACCCAGTGAAAATGGATTTCGGCAACAGCCTGTGTAGTTTCTACACATGAATTTATTGGTGACCTTCCCAGGGCGTAGGAAAGATCCTATGGGCAATAGTTAGGGGTGGTTCCAACAGAATTTGATAAAGAAACCTCCTTGGTCACTGTACCTCCGGAATGACGGTACCTCCTGATGGAAAAACCGCGACATCGGCCTGGGGCATCGTTTCGGAGACCTGATTAATGGCCTCTTGAATGCTCGGTGCATACGTGAAATTCATCATCCTCACCTGCTCCGGTGAAAGACCCTCGCATACATGGAAAACGGTAAATCTTTCCGCCTTTGCCTTGTAGTAAACAACCTGCATGATGTAAGAAATCCCGAATGCTTTCAGGTGGTCAGGAATATCCCCTTCAATCAGCCGGCGATGAAAATCGCTGGCACTTTCAGAGCTTCCCATCTCTTGTATCAGAGGCATTATAGGGCCTGCTTCTTTTTGCGGGGCAACCCAGATAATCGCTCCTCCTGATCGTGTGCAGAAGGCCGCCATGTCCAAAGCCTTGGTTGCCTGGACCCCCACTTCTAAGGGAAAGGCCGAGGCAATGGTAACATCTGCAAGCTTCGGAAGAGGAATTAAGTAAAGTGATGCCGCGTATTGAGAGGCTTCTCTGTGTTCTGCCACAGGATCTCCTGCAAAGGCACGAATGACTTCCTTTTTTTCATTTACGATAAGATCAAGTTTGAATGTCAATCTCGCCAGGCGTCCAGCATCTACAATGTCTTCGTAAAAGTGGTTACCGTCCAAAACATTTACCTTACCATTTGGATGTCGCATCCAGGTAAAGTGATGGTCGGCTACGGAACGATAGGAGCATACCCCGGGCATGATGATCTTGCATCCCCCTCCGAACCCAGCAATAGGATGGGGCATGCATTCTCCGATGCCAATGATTAAATCGGCAAATGCAACGCGCTTGTTTACTTCCACGAGTGTTCCCCGGTGGCTTCTCCCGATGATAACGTTATCAGGAGCATGCGGATCGTGAGCGAAAATACGATCCTGCAAACGAGAAAAGGCCTCTTTCCCTGCCTTTTCTTGTAGTTGCTCCGGAGTGGGTCTCGGGTGTGTTCCTACAGCACAGATCCCGGTAATCCGTTCGTCAGGTATGCCGGCGTGGTTCAACCGATCCAGAATTTGTGGCAGAGCAAGGGAGGCCGGTGTTGGCCGCTGGAGATCGTCGAACAAAATGACAACTTCCATCCCAGGCCGGGCGAGCTCTTCAATCCTTGGTGATCCAATGGGATTTTCTAAGGCACGCCTGATTTCTTGGAACGGGTCACTAACTCCAGAAATAGGGGGTTTGTCTTGATCGCAGATCGAGTTCCACTTCCCCGGAAAGGAAAAATAGACCTTCTCACCTTCATAGTTAATATAATATTCCATGTGCTTTCTCCTACCTAGCTTACTCTGAGCAGCCCTTGCCTTCTGTTACCACCAACCCCTCCCAGGTGCTATCAACCTCTTTCTGTATTCTCTCCAGATCTTTTTTCGTCAAGTGCTTGAACCTTCCCTGGGCTAGAAGGTACTCCTCAACGGGAAGGTTCTTGGGATGGTGAGTGACTGTATACTCCTGTCCGTTTCGTATCTCATAGAGCGGAAAATAGTTGGTCTCCACAGCCAACCGGCCAATGTTGGGGGTCAATCGCTCCGGGAATCGCCATCCCGTGGGGCAGGGCGAGAGGATATGAATGTACTTGGTTCCCTTGAGCTTTTTTGCCTCTGAAATCTTTCTTCTCAGATCATCGGGAAAGCAGGAACACGCTGAGGCAGCATAGGGTATCTTGTGAGCCCCCATAATCTCGACCATGTTCTTTTTCTTCAGGGGCCTTCCGAGGGGTGTGGTCATGGTCCAGGCGAGCTGAGGGGTCAAAGAGCTCGACTGAATCCCGGTATTCATATACGCCTCGTTGTCAAAACAGCAGTAGATAATATTTTCGTTTCTGTCAGCTGCACCGGAGAGCGCCTGAAATCCAATGTCGGCTGTGCCGCCGTCACCGGCCAAGGCAACTACGTGTGTCTCTTCATCACCTTTCGCTAAAAGGGCATTGGATATTCCGGCAGCGCTTGAGGCAGCGGTTTCAAATGCGGCGTGGAACACGGGGATCTTAAACGTGGTGTAAGGAAAGGGTCCGAGAATAATTCCCAAACAGGACGGAATCACAACAGCCATGGCCTTTTCTCCGACCGCCTGTAAAACAAGTTTCAATCCCAGCACCTCGCCGCATCCCGCGCAGGCCATATGTCCTGGATAGAGCTTATCTCTCTTTTCACCTTCAGAAGGCATCTTCATCCTCAATAGTTTGTAACGTTCAAAAGTTGTGGCTTTATGAATTATTCAACACAAAGCGACAATTCTTCAATATCCTTTGTGGAGCAGATAGGCCTGTTCCTGAAAGGCCATATCCTAGAGGAATTCCTCTTGTGTCGGCAGTGGCCAAATCTTTGAGGGTTTACTCCCGAGAACTCATAGAGCTAATGAGTTGTTTCTTAAACCCTCAAAGATTGACCACCTCATCATGACAGGATGGATAGCGCCTTGAGGGAATTGGCCTATCTGATAACTTATTGATAATTAAGACCTTGCCACAACTTTTGATCGTTACTCAATGGTTAGGATTGGCTCCAAGGGCGCCTCGTTCATCTGTTCCGTCATAGCAAATACCTTCTTGATATGTAGCGGTGAGACATTCGTTCCCCCCAGCCCCAGAACAAAACCACATACCGGTATCCCGTTCACCCTTGAGTAGAGTACGGATTTCAACTCCTCACAAAAAACCCCTTGCTGACCAGGGGAAAGATTCCGTTCAATAACGGCAATCTTTTTGGCATGCCTGAGAGATGTGATCAATTGTTCCTTGGGGAAGGGTCGAAAGAGTCGAATGCGGACCATCCCCACCTTCTTTCCTTCTTCCCGGAGTTCATCGATTGCCACCCGTGCGGTACAGCCGATCGTACCGGCAGTTACCAGAACAGTCTCGGCATCCTCGAGACAATATGATTCTAAGAGCCCGTATCCCCTGCCGAACTGTTTTTGGTATTCCGTATCAACCTCCCCGGCCACCTCCAGGGCATCTTCCATGGCCCGGTGTCGCTGTATGCGAAACTGTGCGTATTGGCTCTGGGTAACTGTCTGGGAAAAGGCTGCGGGGTTATCCACATCCAGCTTAAAGGCAGGTTCAAAGGGCGGCAAGAACTGGTCAACCAGTTCT
>CP070673.1:2056367-2061451 GCA_020351915.1 Deltaproteobacteria bacterium | reverse complement strand
CGGTGAGAGCGGGAACTATGTTTTACAGGACAAAGGTGCCCCTTGGAAAATGGTTTTGGCTTATCTACCGGATGGCGATTTCTAAAACTGGAGTGTCTATAGCTGAGATGCAGCGGGAACCTCAAATCCGAGACTATAAGACGATCTGGGTAATGGCACACAAGGTGCGCGAAGCGATGGGCCAACGGAATGCGCGGTATCGCCTGGCAAGCCTCGTTGAATTGGATGAATCCTTCTTTGGCCCTACCTCGCGTGAGGGGAAGAGGGGCCGTGCAAGCGAGAGGAAAACTACCGTCTTGATTGCCGTATCTATGTATACCAACAAGGAGGGAATAGAGAGCCCCGGTTTTGCGCATGCGCAAGTCGTCACTGATGCCTCTGCAGAGACGATCGGTCAGGTCTTGGATCGGTTGGGAGTTGACGAAGGGGATAGGGCTTCTGATCGAGAAGATCCGCAGCGATGGCTGGAAATCCTACGGAAAAGTGGCAAAGGACAAGAATATCGAGCACCATCGTGTGGTGCTGATACGTCCCAAGATGGCAGGCCATCTGCTCCCGTGGACGCACCGGTTTGTCTCCGAAGTAAAAGCGGTGCTGAGGGGGCCTCATCGTGGGGTGTCCGCAAAGCATCTTCAACGATACCTGTCTGAAGCGTGTTATCGGTTTAACAGGTGATACTGGGATCATGAATTGTTCACTCGTCTCCTGTTTGCCTGCACGGTGGGAGTTCCAATTACCCGGGACAAGCTCCTGGCCCCTGGCAATGGGAGCGCTTCCTGACTTATGTCAATAGGCATTTACACAAAATATTATACACTACCTCTCTCTCTGCGTGAGGCGGACAAGTAGCCGCGCTCGTCTCTGCCGGAGTAGTACCGCCGCGCCAAGCCCGATTCCTGTAATATCGGTCACCCAGCCAGGCATCAACAACATAATCGCACCCCCTATAAGCAAAAGTCTTTCCCACCAGTTTTCTCTCCTTAGTAGATATCCGGCCACCCCTGAGGCCAGTAACAGAACACCGATTACACTGCCCACTGATGTCAGTACTATTTCTCCAAGGGAACCCTCCATCAATAACGCACGGTTGTAAACGAACATGAATGGAATAATAAAAGTAGCAATACCTAAACGCACAGCCTGGATGCCTGTTTTGATTGGATTACTTCCGGCGATCGATGCAGCTATATAAGCTGATAAGGCCACAGGAGGAGTAATGAATGATACTGTCCCAAAGTAAAATACGAACAGGTGGGCAGCGATAGGAAGCACTCCCATTTTGACCAAAGCTGGAGCTACCAAAACAGCCAGCATCATATAGCAGGGTAGAGCATGCAATCCCATACCCAATATGAAGGAGGAGATAGCCGTTAACGATAACGCAATCATAAGACTCCCACCACTGAAGTCCACGATCGCGCCAGAGAGCTTAACTCCCAAACCTGTGAGCATAGCGGAACCGATGATGATTCCGCTAGCGGCACAAGCGATGGCTGCTGGAATCCATGCTATTACCCCCTCACTTAAGGTATCTATTAATTTTCTAGGACTAAACAGAGATCTTTCCGCAAAAATAGCAACGATTAATAAAACAGCCAATCCCCCTAAAGCTGCTTTTCCAGGCGAATATAAGAGTACTGCCAAAATGTATACCATCGCAATTAAGGGCAACGTGTAGTACCAACCTTCCTTAATCGCCTTCTTAACTGATGGTAACGTTTCACGGGGTAAACCAAGTAGTTTGGTTTTGGCCGCCTCCCAATCTACTATCATAAATACGGCAATATAATAAAGAACTGCAGGAAAGGCAGCAGCAATACACACATATATATACGGCATTTCCAGCCATTCAGCCATAATGAAGGCCACCGATGACATAACTGGCGGCGTAAGCAGTCCTCCATTAGAGGCAACAGCCTCTACGGCCCCGGCAAACTCCGGGTTATAGCCAACTTTTTTCATCAGGGGGATGGTGAATATCCCCGTGACAGCTACATTCGTCATGGTGCCCCCGCTAACTGTTGCCATTGCACTACTGGCCAATACCGCCCCCTTGGCTGGCCCACCTCTTCTATCTCCCAAAAGACCGAAAGCCAGTTTATTGAAGGTTTCTCCTGCACCCGCATTAAGCATAAACTGGGCAAAGAGGAGAAACATAATAATAATAGTGGCAGCCACACCTATAGGCATTCCCATGAGACCTACTGCCCCGAAGGCAACTTCACTCAGTACCCGTTCTGCACTATATCCCCTGCCATGTAAAACCCCTGGAAAATAACTGCAAAAAAAATTATGAGATAAAATTAATATTCCTACCACAGGCAGTGCTATGCCGAGTACCCTCCTACTAGCCTCAAGCACAAGCGCCATTGTAAGAAAGAACCACACTATCTCGAAAGTGTAAAATTCGCCATATTCTAGGCGCCCGGCCAGTGACCAGTACGCGAAGACATAATATAAGGGCCCCGCTGCCCCTAGAATGCTAAATACTAAATCATACCATGGTAATCTCTCTCTTGAAGCACTCTTTGTGGCTGGATAAAGGAGGAAAACCAAAGCTACGAGGACTGCTAAACAAACACCTCGATGAGGTTCAGAGAGTATATATATACCGAATAGGTCAAAGACATTGGCGACATAAAGGATCATATATAAAGAAAAGCAGCAGGCAAACGCGATCAGCAACTTTGCCTTTACACCTTTATACTGCCTAGTACGACCCAATCCAGCGGCTCCCATGCCTCTTTCTCCGAACTCACATTAGCACGAAGGGAGCTATTATCCCCCCGATTCTTAGAGATAACACACTCCCTTCCGCTTAGCTTTTTTATAAGAATCTTATTTATCCTGCCCTATCTCTTTCAGAAGGCGTTGGTTTGTCTGCTCCAGCTCATCATTCCATATACCAATTTCCTTAAAGTATCTAATGGCCCCGGCATGCCATGGGACCACGGGCATCAAACCGATATAATCTAATCTAAAGTCACGCATGGAATGGTGATAGCTGCAAGCCTCCTCAAAATGGCCCCAAATGGCCTTGACTATCTCATATACCAGAGAGTCGGGAACATCCTTGAGAATGGTATCACCAGTAACGAGGCTCAGCCATTTTACCGGGTTATCCATCCCCGTCTGGTAGCCCGCCGGAAAGGTTGCAAAACCAGCTGTCGGCAGTACCTCCTGGCAGCGCTTTCCTTCCTCGTCAGTTAGAGAAACAAAGGTAAGCGGTGTGCTACGGACAAGCTCCGTAATCCATGACTCTTTCGCACGACCAAACCTTATATTGGCATCTGCCCTGCCTTCCTTAAGCATCTCAGCAATGTCAGAGCGCTTGCCGGAAGGCAAAGCCTTAAAATCCTTCTCAGGATCAAGTCCCATTGCCTTAAATAAACTGAATACATATAGGTCAGTTATTTTACTACCCGGCACTCGGCACATGATTCTTTTGCCGCGTATATCTTGAATTGACTTAATGCCTGACGCAGCTCGGGCGATTATCTGTAGAGGGGAGCCCCCACCACCGCCCCAGGTAATCAGACGCTGCTGAACCGGTTTCTTGCCAGACCAAAAGTCTACCCCTCTGACGCTATCATGAATGTCCTTGGACGTCAGCTCGATACCCATTTCGATACGCCCTTTTGCCATCTGCGTTTGGACGGCCATGCTCCCCGTAAAAGGCTCAGCTGTGGCCGTTACACCAGTATACTTTTCTATCATCTTAGCCATGCCAATACCACGGAGATAAGGCGCACTTCCTATCGGCTTTGTGCCGAGGGAGATAGCCTTAGGCCATCCCTCCTTCGGTTTAGGGCTGGGAGTTGCTTTCGGTACATATCCCACCAAAACCAGGCTAGCTACCAAAATGACACCTAAACATCCATGTAGCCAATACGGTAATTTTTTCATTTTTGCCTCCTTTATGAATTTTAGGTTAACGGTTTTTGGCCTAGACTAACCCATTGAATATCTACACCAGGGAAGTATTCCACCAATCCAGTGCTAAGGGCTTGAGCCTTCCCATGACTCCAATTTCAAAGAATTTGCTCTCCCTAACAATTTCTGCAACCAAAATAGGGGTTGGATCAGCTTATTATCATCCCAACTCGTCTAGCTTCTCAGCCCTAATACTGTTTAGCCTTGTAAATCTTGCATAGATTTGTCTTAAAAGGCCAACCACCAGTCGGCTTCGCGCAGACATCAGGATCATCATCCGTAAGCACGTTTACGTTGGATTCCCATACACCATGAAGCCAAGGCTCTTCACCGGGCAGTTCCGGGAACCACCAGCCGTGCTCAGCATGGGCCACTGTGGGCTTAATCCCTTCGAAAAGTTCGGCCTTCATCCTGATCCGGCCCCTAATGGTCTCAATCCATACCCAATCCCCATTATCGATACCGAGCTCTTTTGCTGTCCGAGGATTAATCTGTACTACAGGATCAGGCCGCTTGCGTCTCACAGAATCAATCTGCCGATGCTCTGAATGATAGTAGGGCTCGATCCGACCGCCTGTAAGTAACATCAATGGGTACTCCTTAGCCAAGTCCGGCCTTGAGACCGGATTCTCGTGGCTCTCCTCATACTTTGGTAACGGGTCATAGCCTAACTTTTCCAGAACAGTGGAATAGAGCTCGACCTTCCCTGTGAGAGTAGCAAACCCACCCATTTTTTCATGCTTCTTATACTCCCTAGGTGGACGATAGACTCCGCCATGCGGTTGTGCCATGAATTCTTTGAGGGTCATTCCTACAGGCGAGAGCTGATAATCATAAGCCTCCTCCAAGGTCTCCCAGGGCCAGTGTTCTTCTTGGCCTAATCTGATGCCTAGACCTCGCCAGAATTCATAGTCTGTTTTACAATCTTTTTCGCCAGGCACTGAAGCTGGCAAAGCCCGTTCACCCGTAATTATGGCAGAATCCGTGCCCCACCCGGTGAGCAGCATGGGTCGCTCCATCCATCCCGCCGTGGGCAACACAGAGTCCGCGAGTTGAGCAGAAGGTGTCATCCAGTAATCCTTGACCACGTGGAGATCTAGCATTTTGAATGCCTTATAGACCAGCTTAGAATTAGGCATATTGAGTAGAGG
>CP070673.1:2043209-2056267 GCA_020351915.1 Deltaproteobacteria bacterium | reverse complement strand
TTAAAATGCCCGATCAACGGTGAAAATATGCCCGGTGGTACTATATCAAGAAGCGAACGACAAAAGCGCTGAAACTCAAGGCATCGAGCAGGAAAAGAGACTGAAAGCATTATCAGAAAGGAGCCTCTTGCATGGCTAAGCCCGAGTCAACTGCAATACCCAATTTTATCCGCAACATTATCGACGAAGACCTGAAAACAAATAAATACGGCGGTCGGGTTCATACCCGCTTTCCGCCGGAACCCAACGGCTATCTGCATATTGGACATGCCAAGTCCATTTGCCTCAACTTTGGTCTGGCTGCCGACTACGGAGGGCCCTGCAATTTGCGATACGATGACACGAATCCAAGCAAAGAAGAGCTTGAATATGTGGAGTCAATCAAGGAAGACGTTCGATGGCTTGGATTCGATTGGGAAGACCGGGAGTACTATGCATCCGATTACTTTGACCAATTATATGAATATGCCATACAACTAATAAAAGCAGGCAAAGCTTATGTTGATGACTTGAGTGCAGATGAGATCCGTGAATATCGAGGCACTTTAACTAAGCCAGGCAAAGAAAGCCCTTATCGGAATCGTACGGTGGAAGAAAACCTAGAGTTATTCGACCGCATGCAGGCAGGCCAATTCGAGGACGGTTCCCGGGTGCTTCGAGCAAAGATTGATATGGCATCACCAAATCTGAATATGCGGGACCCAGTGATGTACCGAATCCTTCATGCCGAACATCACCGATCGGGCAACAAATGGTGCATCTATCCGACATATGACTTTACCCATGGGCAGTCAGACTCCATCGAAGAGATCACACATTCCATATGCACCTTGGAATTCGAAGATCACCGCCCCTTGTACGACTGGTTCCTTGACGAATTGAACGTGTACCATCCCCAGCAAATTGAGTTTGCCCGCCTCAATCTCAGCTACACCGTAATGAGTAAGCGAATGCTTTTGGAATTGGTAGAACACGGGCATGTCACTGGATGGGACGACCCACGGATGCCTACTATATCTGGCTTCAGGAGACGGGGCTACACGCCGGAGTCAATCCGAGACTTTTGTGAGCGCATCGGTGTGGCCAAGAGAGACAGTATGGTGGATATAGCACTGCTCGAGCACTGCGTTCGCGAAGATCTGAATCGAAGAGCTCCCCGTGTGATGGCAGTACTCCGTCCGCTCCGGGTGGTCATAGACAACTATCCAGAAGGCCAGGTAGAAGACCTGGACGCCTTGAACAGCCCGGAAAACCCCGGTATGGGGACACGGAAAGTTCCCTTTTCACGGGTGCTCTACATCGAACGAGACGATTTTCGTGAGGACCCTCCAAAGAAGTTCTACCGTCTGGCCCCCGGTCGAGAGGTGCGGCTGCGATACGCGTATTTTGTGAAATGTGTGGGTGTGGTTAAGGACGAACAAACCGGCGAGGTGGTTGAGCTCCGCTGCACCTATGATCCGGAGACACGAGGGGGTGACTCCCCGGATGGACGAAAGGTACGGGCAACATTGCACTGGGTTTCAGCTTCACATTCGCTCGAAGCCGAGGTACGTTTGTATGATCACCTCTTCGTCAAACCAGACCCAACCGATAACAAGGATGGTTCTGATTTCAAAACGCATTTGAATCCGAACTCGTTAGAGACATTGACCTCCTGCCGCGTTGAACCAAGTCTGGCAGGCGCAGCACCGGGAAGCCGTTACCAGTTCGAGAGGCTGGGCTATTTCTGTGTAGACTCCATTGATTCTTCTCAGGGAGCATTGATCTTCAATCGCACCGCTACGCTCCGGGATACCTGGGCGAAGATCGAGAAGACGCAGGCCAAGGGGGCAGCAGTCACCGAGGCCCCAGATCAGGCCAAACCGTCTCATCAGAGAAAAGGCGCTCCCGCAACCGGAAGCCGCGAGGAGCTCGAGCCCATAGGTGAAGAGATCAGTGTTGACGACTTCTCGAAAATCGACCTTCGGGTAGGCTTGGTCCGCGAGGCCAGCGCCGTTGAAGGATCAAACAAACTCATCAAGCTCATGGTGGACATCGGTGAGGGCCGCCTCCGACAGATATTCGCCGGAATTCGCCCCGGCTATCCTGAGCCGGAGAAACTCGTCGGCAAGAAGGTCATCGTGGTCGCCAACCTGAAGCCGCGCCAGATGAAGTTCGGCCTCTCAGAGGGAATGATTCTGTCAGGCGGTGACGCTGACCGCCTGTGCGCACCTACCTTTGAGGGCGACCCGCTGCCTGGCGACAAGGTTACGTAGATTAACGGCCACGGGTGTAGCTGAATATATCTCCTTTTTCCTGATTCACAGTCTCTTTCAATCCCACGCTTCGTTTCGATTGAGGCAAAAGCAATAGGTATGGGCTTAACGATTGAAGACATTAAGGACTATGCTGAGCAATGCCTTTCAAAGGCAAACGGCAGTCATGCCTGGGAGCATACCCAAAGGGTCTATAACCTGTGTATGCACATTGGTCACGTTGAAGGGGCGGACAAAGAAGTCCTGGAGATCGCAGCATATCTGCATGATGTGGGTCGTTTCTATCAAGATGAATCCAAGGGCACGATCTGCCATGCAGAGAAAGGCGCAGAAATGGCAGATGCTCTGTTGGAACAGTACCCAATTTCTGCTGAGCAAAAAAACAATGTCATCCACTGTATTCGATCTCACCGGTTTCGGGGGAACTTCCGCCCAAAGACCCTTGAGGCCAAAGTTTTGTTTGATGCCGACAAACTAGATGCCATTGGGGCTATTGGCATTGGCAGGGCTTTCCAGTTTGCTGGCGAGGTAGGGGCCAAACTCCACAATCCCTTTGTGAATCCCGAGGATACCCAACCCTATTCAGAAGAGGACACCGGTTATCGGGAATTCAAGCTCAAGCTATCCAAGATAAAGGATCGCATGCTCACTGCTGAAGGCCACCGCATGGCCAAGGAGCGTCATGCATTCATGGAGATGTTTTTCGAAAGGTTTTTGCAGGAACACCAAGGTAATCAGTAAAAAGGCTGTTGCCGAAATCCCTTTTCTCTTGGTCTAAAACGTTTGTTAGTCCCGCCCATAAAGGGGCGGGACTCCAGGCGATGCCAAAACTCGCCTTTAGGGCACAAACAGTTGACATCGCTTATCTTCCACTTCGCCAAGGGTTTTTTGGCAAAAAAAGCTTTAATGATCGCTCAAAGGAATTTCCGTTTGGGCAACAGCTCGTAAACGCCCGGACATAAGGTTATTGAGCAGAAACAGGAATTCACGTACTACGTCGAACGTTTAGCATGGATGATCTTACAAAGATTCTTGAAACACTCAGGGCAAACAGGGAAATCTCCCAGAAATTTTTTGAGATCGAAACCAGCATATTATCGACCCTGAACTTTAAGGACCTTTTTGAGCGGCTCCTTACTGAAATTCAGGAGAAATTCGGGGTTCCCTTTGTCTGGATTTCTATGATTGAAAAAAGCGATGTGTCCAAGCTCATTTTTGAACTGGCATACTCGGAGATTCTCGAGGAACGTCTAAATCTTATTGAAAAAGAAAGGCTCTTGCACCTTTTAGAAAACAACTCGAAACCGATACTCATTAATACGCATCTAGAGCACTTCCATAGTCTTTTTCCGCAAAACCAAAAATATCCAATCGGCTCCCTTGCAATCGCCCCTTTGACCCTTGACGGTGAAATTATTGGCAGCCTCAATCAAGGCGATTATTCCGAATTGCGCTACACACCTGGCATGGATACGAGCCTCCTTGAGCAGCTCAGCGTTAAGGTTTCTGTTTGCCTTTCCAATGTAATGGCTCACGAAAAATTGCGGGCCCTTGCATACCAGGATCCGCTCACCGGTTTGCTCAACCGTCGGGCAATGGCCAGGGTTCTGGAACGGGAATTCAAGCGGTCTGAGCGTTATGGAACGCCTCTGTCAGTCGCCTTTCTGGATCTGGATCATTTTAAACATGTGAACGACCACTATGGCCACGATATGGGAGACGATCTCCTGAGATATATTTCGGCACATCTCCAGAAGATGACTCGCGAAATCGACGTTGTTGCACGATTTGCAGGGGATGAGTTTGTAATCATCCTGCCCAACACCACCCTAAAATACGCCCACAAATTCGTGGAGCGCCACCAGAGTTTCTTCCTGAAAAACCCGATGAATGTGGGGTCGATTTCTATACCGATTTCCATCAGTTCCGGGGTCGCTACTGCTCAGGATCCAGCAATCACCGATGCGACCTCCCTCTTGAAAAAGGCTGATGAAATACTCTACCAGGCCAAAGAACTCAAGAAAAAAAAGAGAGAATAGCTTCTCCCTCTCAATACCCACACTTAACGCCTTATTACTGCCGGCGAGCCTTCGCCACGGTGGATCACCGATTGTGAAACACCTTACATGAGATAGGTGAACTCAGGGTAAGAGACACGAGCATATTATCAAGGGGCGTTTGTCGGAGCACGTGAGCTCGCGGATTTTCCAACTACCTCAGATTCACCATCTGTCTCACGATTCTCTTCATATTGAGGAGGGATCTGTGACATGATGTATTCTGCCACTGCGGTAATAGTCAGAGCGGGATTTACCCCGAGATTGACCGGAACATTGGAGCCATCCACAATGTAAAGATTTGGATAACCGTGGATTTCTCCGTTAAAATCAACCACCCCTGTTTCCGGGGTTTCTCCCATCACGGCACCGCCCAAAATATGTGCCGTCGTTGGGACATCGAAAAGTACCTCTGGCCATGAACTCAAGGGCTGGCCATCCATTTTTTCTCCCATGCGCCGGGCAATCTCATTGGCGACGGGAATATAAGACGGCACTTTCTTGCTTCCGGGGCTAAGTGAAGAATTCATACTGCGCTTGCCAAAACGCCACCAACGCCGTTTATAATCGAAATGCATATGGTTCTCTACTGTCTGCATAACCAGCAGTATAGGCGTCCGGGCCCCCCAACCAAAAGGCGATAGCGATTTCAAAAAGGCCCAGGGATGTCGCACCACATTGCCAAGAAACCGCACCACACGAGGTATTCGACCGCCGCCATCGGTGAGTAATGTTCCCAAAAGCCCGATAAGGTCAGAGCCCTTGTTAAACCGTACGATTTCAACGTGGGTGTTCTCATCGGGATAAATTCCCGACGTAATAGAGATTTGATCGGAATAATCAGCATTTCTATCATTGGCTTTTACCCCAAGCAAGGCCTCGGAGTTGGTACGGACAAAGTTCCCTAGTTGAGGGGAAAGTCTGGGCAACAGTCCTTTGCTCTTGCATGCCAGAAGTAATTTGACCGATCCCATCACCCCCCCACTAAACACCACTCCGTAAGCCTTAAAGGTCTTTTTCCCATGGATTATTCTGGTCGATTTCCTGGTGAGAACCTCATAGCCATTATCCAAGGGTCGAACACCAGTGACCTCCGTTTCAGGAAAGATCTTTACACCGTATTTATGTTCTGCCAGGTAAAGGTAGTTTTTGTCCAGGGTATTCTTGCCACCAACAGGGCATCCGATCATACAAGCACCGCAGAAGGTACACCCGGTCCGTTCCGGACCCTCTCCATTGAAATACGGATCGGGCACTGTCTTATCTGGCTCACCGAAGAATACCCCTACATCGTTGATATGAAACGTATCTTCCCCGCGGATTTCTTTGCCGATTTCCGCCAGGATTTCGTCCGCTTTTCCCACCTGAGGACTAAGATTTGGCCCCAGCATGCGCTTAGCCCGATCATAGAAAGGAGCTAACTTGCTCTTCCAGTCCCCCGGCCCCCATTCCGGCTTTTTAAAAACTTCATCAGGTGGCACAAGTAATTGGTTACAATAGTTGAGACTGCCGCCGCCCACACCAGTGCCATGAAGGATAAAAACATGTTTGAGCAGCGAAAGATTCCAGATGCCATAGAGCCCTAACTGAGGTATCCACAGATTCTTGCGAAGATTCCAGTTGGTACGAGGAAAGTCCCAGCTTTCATAGCGTTTGCCTCTTTCCAATACGGCTACGGCGTAACCCTTCTCTGATAAACGCAGTGCAGAGACACTCCCGCCGAAGCCTGATCCAATGATGATGTAATCGTACACCGGGGTTTCAGCCATCACTCACCTATCTCCAAGCTCTCTCCTGAGGTGAAAGGGAAATTAAGGTGGAACTATATCATTGGGAGCAAGAATATACAATCGTTGCAAAAGGGTTTCAGGTTCAGAGCACAGAATGGATAGGGTAAATCGCTGCCGATTACCTTCCACCAGGAGCAGACCCTGTTGCGTTCAGTATTTTTTACTTGTGGCTGAGGGGATTTGCTGGTCTAATACAACAAACCCGTTCTTCGAATTTGAAAGGATATAGAGGGAGGCTCACCATGTATCAATACGGGACAAAAGAGTGGGATGAAGCGTATGCAACATTAGTTGAGGAAAGAACAAGAGGAGAATCAGAACCTTTTATTCTGGGTACCCCAGAATGGGTTTCTGAATTTGAAAAAAAGATTCAAGGGGATGACCGATACAAGGAGGTTGCCAAAAAATGGGAGGGCTCAGTTGTTCTGACTTTTAAGGCTGATCCCCAGGCCGGTTTGGAAAACGACCTTTTTATCTTCATGGATCTCTGGCATGGTGAATGCCACTCGGTCAGACTCGTGCCCAGTGAAATAGGTCGAAGCGGAGAGTATGTTCTCGAAGCAGAGTATGAGAGATGGAAAAAGATATTGAAAAGGGAGCTTAATGTCGTCAAGGAGCTGGCCACTCGCAAACTGAAACTGGTTCCCTTTGAATTCAAAAAAGCAGCAAAACTAACGGCAGCTGCCCAAGCAGCCATAAGACTAGTAGATCTGTCCGGTGAGGTGGGAACGAGATTCCCTGACGAGTTGGAACCAGGGCAAGTTGAGTCATTGAAAGCCCTTTTCAAAGAATTGAAAACGGACTTCGGTATTTAACAGAGAGGAATTTTCTTAGCTTTTCTATCTGGTGCACGTCCCCTTACTGTGATCAATGAGAAACAGCACTCTTGCTCCATGGAGGTGAATAAATGTTCGGATTGATGGGTAAGCTTTTACGGGTAAATTTAACAGAAGGGAGCATTGTCCAAGAAGAAATACCCGAAGAAAAGGCAAAGAAGTTCTTAGGCGGCCGGGGGTTAGGTACAAAGTACCTATTTGACGAAGTGACACCAGGAATTGATCCCCTGGGGCCCGAAAACAAGCTCATCTTCATGACCGGTCTTTTGACCGGAACCCCTTCTCCAAGTGCCAGCCGTTATAGTGTTGTTACGAAATCCCCCCTGACCAATATCTGGGCCCAGTCCAGCTCAGGCGGCCGGTGGGGAGTTGACCTTAAACAATCGGGCTTTGACGGTGTTATTTTCGAAGGCATTTCTGAAAGGCCAGCGTATCTCACCATAGATGATGAAAAGGCTGAACTTCGTGATGCCAGCGATCTTTGGGGCAAGAATGTTTCAGAAACCACTCAGCTGCTTAAACAAAGATTGGGCGACACATTCAATGTTGCCAGCATTGGAACAGCCGGAGAAAACCTGGTGAAATACGCTGCAATTATGAATGACCTCCATCGGGCAGCCGGGCGATGCGGGGTGGGGGCTGTGATGGGCTCCAAGAGATTGAAAGCTATAGCGGTAGGAGGAACAAAAAAAATCAAGATTGCTCACGAAAAGGCCTTTCAAGAAGTTGCTAAGAAACAATTTGAGCTTCTTGGTGAATCTATGTTAGGTGCTGGCCTAGAGGCATATGGAACGACATTAGTTTTGGATATGGTCAATGTCTGTGGAGGCCTGCCAACCAGAAACTGGCAAACCGGGGTCTGCTCATTTTCCGAGGAGATAAACGGGGAAGCGTTAAGTGAAAAGGTCCTGGTGAGTCCTGTGGGGTGCTTTGCCTGCCCGATCAGATGTGGCCGAAATTCGGAAATCAGAAAAGGTCCTTATGCTGGGCAAACAGGTGAAGGCCCAGAATATGAAACAGTCGGAACTCTTGGGGCAATGTGTAATATCTCAGATTTGGAAGCAATTACCATGGCTCACTATCTGTGTAATGACTATGGCCTGGATACTATTTCATGTGGCAGCACTATCGCTTTCACCATGGAATGCTTTGAAAAGGGGATCTTGACAAAAGAAGACCCTGAAGGGCTGAAAATAGCCTTTGGCGATCCAGAGGTGATGATAGCGCTCGTTCACAAAATCGCCAAAAGAGAAGGTATCGGAGATCTCCTAGCTGAGGGAACGAGACACATGGCTCAAAGATTGGGCCACGGCGCAGAAAGATTCGCTATGAATGTTAAAGGCCTTGAGCTCCCGGCATATGATTCACGGGGAGCAAAGATTACCGGACTTGCCTTTGCCACCGCCAACCGGGGTGGCGATCATATCACTGCCTATATCCAGGCTCCAACGTATCTTGCCGCCCCTTTTTTGGTGATAGAGGAAAGCGAAATCCAAGACCCACTCCAGGAAAATCCCGGGGAAGCCAAGGTGGTCAAAGACCTGGAGGATGCCCTGACGGTGTTTGATGCGGCCGGATGTTGCAAATTTATGGGAATGGCTCTGGATGCCCAAGAATGGTCAGATATCATTACCACCCTTACTGGCTGGGAATTTGGAGTCGAAGAATTCAGAAAAACCGGTGAAAGGATTTACAATCTGGAGAGAGCCTTCAATATAAGGGAGGGACTCACTCGGGCCGACGATACCCTGCCTAAGAGATTATTGGAAGAACCCCTCCCTGAGGGTCCAGCCGAAGGTCACGTGAATAACCTAGAAATCCTCTTGAATCCGTATTATGAATTCCGCAAATGGGACAAAACAACAGGCAAGCCTACTGCAGAAAAGCTGAGAGAATTGGGACTGGAACAAGTCATCAGCCAAATCTATGGAGGTGAAGCATAGATGGCATCTTATGCGGATAAACCCTGGCTGAAGAGCTATAAGCTTGGACCTTTTAAACTGAAAACCACCATTGAGTATCCAAGAAAGCCTCTATTCACCATCCTCGACGAAGCAGCGGAAAAATTCCCGACAAAGGATGCCTACCATTACCTGGGAAAAAGAATGAAATATCGAGAACTAAAACTCCAGGTAGATAAGTTGGCAAATGCCCTGGCCAAGCTTGGCGCAAAAAAGGGAAACACAATCATGGTATTTCTCCCAACGTGCCCTCAGTTCATTATCAGTGATTTTGCCATTCTCAAAACGGGAGCCACCCTTGTTCCGTGCAGCCCGCTTCTCAAAGCACCAGAATTAAGGCATCAGGCTCAAGAATCAGGCGCTGAAACAATCATCTGTCTCGATAACCATCTCGATCTGATTAACTCAGCCAAAAACGATACAAGGCTCAAAAATATTATTATTACTGCGTATGAAGATTACTCTCCTGTCGAATCAGATGAGATAAACGAAATACCGGGCACCTACCATTTCAGAAAACTGATCGCAGATCATGAAGCCAAACCTCCGGAGGTCCCGATCGACCCTTCTGAAGATCTGGCCATTCTGGCCTTTACAGGGGGCTCAACAGGAGTGCCAAAAGGAGTTATGATAACCCACTATCAAAGGCTCAGCAATATCCTTCAAGGACTTCCCTGGATGATGGCCCCTTTTCCCAACTATCAGGGAACTGCCTCTTGTCTATTAGCGGTTCCTCTGTTTCACGCCTATGGGCACTACTTGCTGCAGTCCAGCATCTATTGGGGTCTCAGAGCATTCTTGATTCCTGATCCCAGAGATACTCAGATGATTGTTCAATTGATGAATGAATATCGTCCATTTTTGCTGTTTATGGTTCCTACCCAACTCCTAAAGCTGGGTCAACCAGAAATAATGCTCAAAAGAATGCCAGTATTGGTAATGTCGGGAACAGCCCCCCTTCCTGCGGAAGTAGCTCAAAGAATCGAACAAAAAATAAGGATGCCCATCTCGGAGGGCTATGGTCTCACTGAGACCGGTCCGGCAACCCATATTAACATCTCCGCTTTTGCGAAAGTCACCCGGTTTGCAACTTCAACCAAGCTTGGAATTGGACTGCCAATCCCTGATACTGAAGTAATCGTGGTGGATCCTCTTTCTGAAAAAGAGGTTCCCTTTGGTGAGGTTGGCGAGATGTGGATCAGGGGTCCGCAGGTGATGAAAGGATACTGGCCAGAACCTGGCTCAGGTCTCGAACAGGGCGGCTGGTTGAGAACCGGTGATCTTGGTAAGATGGATGAAGATGGTTATTTCCACGTGGTAGATCGGATAAAGGATATGATTAACGTTTCTGGAATGAAGGTATATTCCATAGAAATCGACGAGGTCTTATTTAAGCATCCGGCAATAGAGGGAGCAGCGACAATCGGTATTCCAGATCCCGAGAGGCCAGGCAGCGAGAGAATAAAGGCGTTTGTTAAATTGAGGGATGATCTCAAAGGCGAGGTGGACGCCCATGAAATTATTGAGTACTGTCGGCAAAACCTGGCCCCTTATGCAGTCCCCAAATCCATTGAGTTTATAGATGATTTACCCTTAACCGTGGCGGAAAAACTATTCAAGCGCGCCTTGCGGGAGGAAGAGATTAAAAAGATGAAAGAAAAAGGGGAGATCTAGTTCGGGGAGCCTCTTCTTAATACAAAAACATGGGCTTGCCACCTACATGGCGGATCTTGGGCCGATACTGCTCCATATCATAGAGTTCTCTCACATCTACCCGTTTCTGTCCTGACTTAATAGTACTGAGGGGGATGTCTGTATAGATCCCCCGATTGAGCGCCACCAGACGTCCAAAGGCACCTTTCAGAAAGAGATCTATAGCCATATTGGCATAATTAACAGCCACCATCAGATCCAGAGAATCAGGTGTGCCACTTCTCATCAAATATGAGAGCCGCTGATTGAGGACAGCCTCTCCCGTGAGTTCTTTGAGAATAGCGCCAGTTTCTTCTCCGATTCCTCCCAACCGTTTGTGACCAAAGGCATCTACCTCTCCGGATACAAACTTCTCACCTCCCCCTATTATCTTGGCCCCTTCCGAAATGGTAATCATGGCGTAGTTTTTGGGATTGGCTCTTTTATCCTCTACGATGAGCTCAGCGAGTCTTTTCGGATCAAAGGGAACCTCTGAAATAATGGCACGGTCAACCCCTGCCAGATATGCTGATACCAAGGAGGTTTCACCACAATACCTACCAAACAGTTCAATCACCGCTATCCGTTCATGTGAGCCTGTTGGGGTTCTTAGTGCATGTATGAAACCCACGCTTCTCGTAACGGCTGTGGAAAATCCGATGCAGTAATCGGTCCCAAATACGTCATTGTCCATAGTTTTGGGTATGGCAACTACCGGAAACCCTTCCATATGGAGCCTATCGGCAAAGCTGAGGGTATCATCGCCACCAATGGGAACAATGCAATCGATCTTCAAACGCTCCAGATTCCTCAAGACTTGGTGGGTGAAGTCTTCGACCTCCACTCCTTTTCCGAACTGTTTCCTCAGGAAATCGGGCACGTCCTTCTTCTTGGCAGCGCTCGGGTTGGTTCGAGATGTATGGAGGTAGGTTCCCCCTGAACGATCGATTGTCCGGACCTCTGGAGGACTCAATGCCTTAACACACCTGGCGTTGCCACGAGGATCATCCGGATTGTACTCCAAAAGGCCCGCCCATCCCCTGGTTATTCCCATAACCCTGATTCCCTCGCCGTGGGCACGGTAAACCAGCGTCTTGATACACGGATTAAGACCCGGCACATCCCCACCACCGGTAAGAATGGCTATCGTGGGTTTCTTCTTGCTCTTTTTCCCCATCTATTAACTCTCTTTGAAGGATAATTAGAATTTCACAGGCTGAGTTTGACGGCCCTTACTGTTGGGCCCCCACCTTCGGTCCTTTGCCCAATAATTATCTCCTATTTCCCACGCTTAGCAAAGCAAAATCTGTGCCTTACCTTGGCCAACTTTCCCGAGACAGGGCCTTTTTGTACCGAAAAGTGTAATTCGCTTGACTGATCCTCCTTATGGGGGCTTATGAGAGGGCGATCGTATTGTGTATGAAGCCTTCTCTTGTCACCGGGCACAGGGTGACGAGGGTTAGCTTTTCCGTTGTTAGGCATGCTCGGGCAGGTGCAGAGAGCTATTGGACCAAGCCTGCGCGCAAAAATGAGCGCAAACGGCCGCCCAGGTTACCGGGCCTTGTGGAAGAATTGGACAATCTGAGCTACGTCCGGAAAAACGGGATTGTTAGCCGGACTCCCTGAGGCAAGGCCATCACAAGCCATCTTTTCTACTCTTTCATCAGAGATCTTGCGATCTACCTTCACACATTCACCAAGGCTTGGAGTCTCCAGTTATTCATTTAGTTCCCAAAGTCCTCCCATTAGAGCCACAATGAGATCGGTCAGTGTATTGGCCTTTTTTGACACGCACGCCTCAACGGCATGAACAAGAATGCCTACTTAGGTGCATATTCTGGTGCCTTTCGAAACGGACTTTTATAGTCCGCATCCTTCAGGAATGGGCACGAATCACCACATGCTTTCAAAAGGCCACATTTAACAGCGGAACCGCCATCGTCCCATTTGACCACCCATGCACCAACGTGCCTTTTCTCACAGTGGACACGGCGCTTCTCAACAATCGTAGCCATCTAGACTCCCCTACTGAGAAGTGACTTCAGCATTGATCTCTGATTGTCTCGTTTCTTCACGATGAGAGAAAAGGCTCTGGGAATATCTGCCATCAGATACTTTGATTGCGTGGCTGCAACCGAGTAAAAGTCTATCATTTTCTCCTCTATCTCTAAAGCCTGCTCTAAGGCCTCAGAATAGCTTACCCTCTCTGCTAGTTCAGTATTAAGCCTATAATCATCAGGATTCATATTGAAGGCAAAACAACCTTCGATCGCATCAGTAATAACTCCGTAGTACGTCCTATCAACATGGGCTACATTCTTTCTGTTCTCTTTGGCAAAAGAGAGCAAAGCATCCTTATCTTTCCTGTACCTGCGAGACAACTCTTCGTAGAACCTTGCCGAGTCTTCTTCAAGCTTTCTCAATAGGCCAAGGACCTCAGACGTTGTGTGCAACATCCACCGTTACC
>CP070673.1:2039165-2043109 GCA_020351915.1 Deltaproteobacteria bacterium | reverse complement strand
GGCTTTTCATTCATACTGATTAACCAGCTTTTTAGCTTCACTGAGAAAAATCTCTATACTGTCGGGACTTTCCCATCTTACTCCCTCATTTGTAGTGATTTGACCTCTTGACATAAGGTAACGGAGTTGTTATGATACTGACTAGTCGGTCAACTAATCGTTGCTGTCTATGGCGGCTGTTATTAAACAGTTTTCAATTGACCGAGGAGTCGAAATTGCCTGAGAATTTGACGCATAGAGAGGGCTATAGAAAAGAGAAAAAATTACGCATCCTCGAGGCTGCCGCCAGAGTCTTCGCTCGACGTGGATTTTTCGGTACTGTCGTGGCTGATATCGCCACCGAGGCAGGGATCGGAAAAGGTACAATCTACGAATACTTCGACAGCAAGGAGGACCTTTTTTTTGCGGTCTTCGAGTGGTTTGTCCAGCAAACAGGCGCGAAAACCAAAATCAGTATTTCAGCTTTGAAAGGGTCTGCACCACAGAGGCTGGAGGCGCTGAGCGAATCGCTGATGGGCTCCTGGGACGAGATAGGGGATATCTTCTCACTAGTGATGGAATTTTGGTCTGCCTCGGCTTCCTCAGAAACACGGGAGCGATTCCAGCAGGCCTTTAGGCAGGGTTACAGCGATTTTCGAGGTATTGTTTCGAACCTGATTCAGGATGGAATAGAGCGCAGAGAGTTTCGTCCGGACGTGGAGGCCGAGTCTGTTGCTGCCGCACTGGTGGGAACCTGGGATGCCCTGCTGCTTCAGGCTTGGTTTGACGATTCCTTTGATCATCGAATTGCGGCCAAAGAGTTTTTGGCTGTGGTTCTCAGAGGCTTATCCTTGCAATAGACAAAGAATGTAACTCGAAAGTCCACATCTAGGTCAACAACCTTATAAGGGGTGTGCTGTGAAGAAAAAGGCAATCGTTGCTTTGGTGTTGTTGCTATCTTCTTCAGTTGTCCTCTGCGCTGATACAGATGCCCAGGACGCCCACAACCTTGTGGAGGCCGCAGTGAATTATTACCGGGGCAAGGCTTCCATTTCCACTGTGGATATGACGATCCATCGTCCGGGCTGGGAACGGACAATGACTATGAAAGCCTGGACCAAAGGGCAAAAAGACAGCATTTTTATCATCATTGCTCCACCCAAGGACCGGGGTAACGGCACCCTCAAGAGAGGGGAAGAGATGTGGACCTATAATCCTAAAGTCAACCGTGTTATCAAGCTACCACCCTCCATGATCTCTCAATCCTGGATGGGATCGGATTTTTCCAATAACGATCTGGCCAAGTCCGATAGCATCATTGCGGATTACACCCATAAGATTACCGAAACTGAAACCCATGATGGGAAAAAAGTATATGTTGTCAAATCTATGCCGAAACCGGAAGCACCGGTAGTATGGGGTATGCAAAAGCTTAGAATTCGAGAGGACCATGTTTTCTTGAGCCAGGCGTTTTATGATGAGGACTTCGAATTGGTCAAGATCATGACCGGCCATCAGATCCAGATGCTGGGCGGCAAGTTGTTTCCCAAGGTCTGGAAAATGCAAAAGGCAGACGTGAAGGATGAATACACGTTGCTAAGCTATAAGGAACTTGCATTTAAGCAGGATCTGCCGGACCGTCTCTTTACACTGTCTTCCCTGAAAGCTTCCAGAAGGTAGGGGATTGTGTCTATCGACGTCAAAATGGCCTGGCGCAACATCTGGCGCAATCCCAGGCGATCTATTTTGACCATATCTGCCATCGCCTTTGCCAGCCTGCTACTCGTCTTTATGTTGTCTTGGCAATTTGGCTCTTATGACACCATGATTAATTCCGCTGTGATGATACATACCGGCCATCTCCAGGTGCAAGCCAAGGAATATGAAAAAAAAAGGAATATTCGCCTGGTGGTGCCCGATCCGGCTGCAATAGGCGGCATTTTGGAGCAGACCTCAGAGTTGGCCGCCTATACCTTTCGAGCCAACGCCTTTTCACTGATCTCCTCCAAGGAACGCACCTATGGCACCATCGTGATTGGAATTGACCCGCAGAGGGAAGCCAGGGTCTCTACCCTTAAGAAACTAATCCGCCAGGGAAACTATTTGTCCGCAGACGATAGTAACCAAGCTTTAGTGGGGAAGCTTCTGGCCAAGAACCTGAACGTGGTCTTAGGTGATGAACTGGTTGTACTGGGCCAGGGCCGTGATGGCTCCATCGCAGCCACTGTGGTTAAGGTTAAGGGAATTTTCAGTTCCGGCCAGGATGAATTCGATCGAAGCAGCATTCATATTCCACTTAAATATTTTCAAGATGTTTATGCCATGAACGGGGCCGTCCACGAGGTGGTGGCACTCGGAAAATCACTGGAGTACATACCAGAGATTAAAAGCCGTGTTACCGCCGGCATCGAAAATATGATCCAAAAAGATCACCTGGTGGTATTAGATTGGATGGAACTTATGCCCGGTTTGATCCAGGCCATTCAAATGGACCTGGTTAGCGGGTTTATCTTCTATATTATCTTGATCGTGGTCGTGGCTTTCAGTATTTTGAATACCTTTCTCATGGCTGTCTTCGAGCGGACCAGGGAATTCGGTGTTCTTCTGGCCATAGGAACCACCCCGCGACGCCTGACCAAGCTCCTTTTGACTGAATCGGTGAGCATGACCATGGTGGGCATTGTCATCGGCATCATTGCCGGGAGCCTGATCACCTGGTATTTTCAGGTGCATGGAATCGTCATTTCCGGTGCGGCCGAGGTGTTGCGTCAGTTTGGTTTACCCGAAAGGATGTTTCCCCGGCTTTCGGTGCTTTCCATCTCAATAGGAACCGGTATCGTGTTGGTCATCACCCTTTTGACCGCCCTGTATCCGGCCCTTAAGGTCAGGCGCCTTCGCCCGGTGGAGGCGATGATGTCTGCATGATTGGTTATGGTTGAAGGACAATGAGAGGAATTTCCTTATGAATTTTCAGTTAGGATGGCGAAACATCTGGCGAAACCCCAGGCGGACCCTGGTCATAATGAGCGCGGTAATTATCGGGATTTGGAGCATGATCTCTTTGGGTGCGCTCATGCGGGGCATCGCCGACCAGATGGTCCGAAACGGTATCGCTACCCTCACCGGCCATATCCAGGTGCACCATAAAGACTACCGAAATGACCCGGTTATCGAAAACAGCATAACCGAACCCGAGGCCGTGGAGACCACTCTCAACGACATCCTTCCTCCCGGTTCCCGGTGGACCCCCAGGGTCCGGGTGAACGCAATTGCCAGCAACGCTCGACATTCCAGCGGCATCACCCTGGTAGGAGTCGAGCCCCGCAGAGAAGATAAAATCTCTTTCGTCGCACAGGCCATTACTCAGGGACGTTTTCTCAAACCCGTTGACAAAAACGGAATTGTGGTGGGCAAAGCCTTGGCGGATAAGTTCGAAACCAAATTAGGCCGTAAGCTGGTTCTCATGTCACAGGACACCAAGCGGGAGATCGCCTCCCGGGCTTTCCGTATTGTCGGAATATTCAGGGCTGAAATGGAGGCCACCGAGAAACAGTTTGCCTTCATAACGATGTCCGCAGCACAGCAAATGCTTGAACTGAAAAAAGGCATTTCCGAAATCTCTATAATCCTGACCAATTATCAGGAAGTAAATCAGGTGACTGTCGCCTTGCGGACTGCCTTGTCCGCCACCGATTATGAGGTTCGATCCTGGCAGGAGCTGTTGCCCATGGTTACCGCAATCTTGAAGATGTACGATGGATTCATCTTCTTATGGTTTCTGGTGGTTTTTATTGCTATGGGCTTCGGCCTGGTTAATACTACATTGATGGCCGTATTTGAGCGGATACGGGAGTTCGGCTTGCTCAAAGCATTGGGCATGAAACCCTGGTGGATTATCAAAGGTGTCCTTATCGAATCATTTTTTCTCCTTATTCTTGGCATGGTTATCGGGAACAGCCTGGGAT
>CP070673.1:2034549-2039065 GCA_020351915.1 Deltaproteobacteria bacterium | reverse complement strand
GGTCTTGCTCGTCTTACCCACATACCCCCATGACCACCCGGCTTGCGTTTTCATAGCAGTCAAACCGATGCCTGCCTTCACGCAGGCCTCAACCGCCCGCTTCATGGGATCTGTGTGCATGAGCCGGTAGTTATACGTCACCATGATTCCGTCGATCCACCCGAGCTTCGCCGCCCCCATCATGCACGCATCCATATTATTGTGCGCGCTAAAACCTATGAATTGAATCTTTCCTTCAGCCTTTTTCTTCTCAGACCAACCACGGATTTCATCGTCCATCTCGCTCGGACTTCCAATGCCGTGAACGAGATAAAGGTCTATATAGGATGTACGAAGCCTTTCTAGAGATCCATCGAGGCTGTGTGAAAGCCCACTGGCCGAGGTGGCGTGGGATTTGGTGACCAAAAAAATCTTTTTCCGATCGCCGGGATACGTTTCGAAGTATTTCCCCATTGCCTCCTCGCTGCCCCCGCCGGCATAGGTCTCCGCGGTGTCCCAGTAAGTGACGCCAAGCTTTACGGCCTGCCTCAAGAGGCGCTGTTTGGATTCCAGATTCTGGGAACCTCCAAAACCGAGTATGGGAACGGACACGCCGGTTTTTCCGAAGGGTCGGAGCGGCATAGTCTCGATCATTGAGTTTGTTGCAGCGGATACTGCCTTTGGTAAGTCAGAAGCAGAGAACAGGGTTCCCATCCCAGCGGCACCAACGGTTTTTAGAAAGGCTCTCCGCGACCATAATTTCTTATTCACCGACATGATCGGAGCCTCCAATTTCTCTTCCAGGATGCGTGGCAATGAATCGCATGGATAGATCGTAGGAATCTAATCCCCTCTGCAGGATAAGCAACTGTAAGCTTTGGAGCTGCACCATAAACCTGTTTACCGTAATAGCTGAAGGTGGATTTGTTGGCACTGCTGGGCCGGATTGCATGCCTTAGGTGAAAAAGCCAAATTTTCTGTTCTCACCTACTATTTCGAAGTAGGGTCAAAGGGAAATTTGATAGACGCCCTTTTCTCACTGGGTTCAAATCTTGTTTCGTCAACTAATTAATAGCGTACCACACAAGAAAAGCTACCACAATACAATCCACTGTGCAGGGCGTGAAGATGGGGGTGGCATTAAGATACTCGGTGAAGCTAAGATCACACCCTTTCTTTTGCAAAAGTTAGCCTTCTAGCATTCAGCGATCAGTTTTCAACTCGTTTGCATTGCTAATTTGATCGTACGGGCCAATTTAAAAGTCTTGCAAATTAGAAATATATTTCTATAATGTAAGATATGATAAAGAGAAGATTAAAGAATACAATCATATCGCACCTGAAAAAATTCCCTGCCGTTGCCCTGTTAGGCCCAAGGCAGTCGGGAAAGACGACGCTGGCAAAGACCTTTTCTGCGACCTATTACGATCTGGAAGTTGAGCAGGAAAAGCTTAGGCTTGACCTGCAATGGGATGAGATTACGCAATCCGATCACCTTATTGTTCTGGATGAGGCTCAATGTTATCCCGAAATTTTTCCCAGAATAAGAAGTGCCATTGACAACCGCAGAGAGAAGATGGGTCGTTTCATGATTCTCGGTTCTGTCTCACCGGGGTTAATGGTGCAGGTGTCGGAATTCCTGACTGGAAGAATTTCCCTTTGTGAGCTTTCGCCTTTTTCTATAGATGAAGTCAAGAGCAAGGGTCTGGATAATTTGTGGCTTGTGGGCGGCTTTCCCGATGGGGGCATACTCAAGAGGGATAGTTTTCCCTTGTGGCAGAAAAATTATCTCGATTTGCTTGCCATGCGTGATCTTCCACAATGGGGCTTGCCGGCAACTCCACAGGTCACCCAGAGGCTTTTCAGAATGCTGGCCGTAAGCAACGGCAACGTCTGGAATGCAAGCCAGATTGGAAAGAGCATGGGGCTCTCTTATCACACGGTTAATTCATACCTGAGCTACCTCGAGCAGGCATATCTTATACGAAGGCTTCGACCTTTTCATACCAATATCCGAAAAAGGCTTGTTAAAAGCCCTAAAGTGTACTGGCGTGATACAGGCCTTTTGCATAGCCTTCAAGGGGTTAACAGTTCAGATGATTTAATCGTCCAGCCATGGGTCGGATTCAGCTGGGAAGGCTTTGTGATTGAACAGATCCTTATCTGCCTTGAAGCGCAGGGGACTCATTATGAAGCATACTTCTTCAGGACAAATGACGGGCACGAGCTTGATCTCTTTTTGGTACTTGATCGTAAGAAGTGGGCCTTTGAAATTAAGCTTTCGGGTTCGCCCGGCAGGGATGAATTGGACCGATTGAAAAAGGCGGCGGACATGGTGGGAGCTGACAGAAAGGTCCTTATCTCCAGGACAAGAAGAGAGATCGAAGGGGCGGATGTTGTTTCTACTAATCTGTACGGTGTGCTCAGGTTGCTGCAGGGCGAAAACAGAGATAGATCTTAATTGCTAGAATTATTTGTGAAAGTGGGCACATCCGTAAGAAAGTAAGTAATTATTCGGTGAGGGTCAGGCCCGCCAGACAGACGGCAGGCAGGCCCTCCAATCCGCCAAAAAGATGGCGGACAAGAAGAATGGCGGGTAAACCACGCCTGAGGCGGGAAGCGGGACGGGCATAAATAAGTAAATAACGAGGGAATTGCAGGCCTTCATTCTTCACAACCCTAGATGGGCACGTTCTTCTAAAACCAGAATAGGCCCAAAAAATAAGGCCTCCATCGGCGTCACAGATGATGATTCGAGTAATAATGGCCTAAGGCGCAGGGCACAAGGCACAAGGAAGCTTAGGGCTGAAAGCAAGAATAGGGGTCAGGTCTAAACGAACAACAAATCGTTTATGGTAAGTGGGCTAACCTGAATGAGTTAAAACGAGACTGAAGGCTTCTCCTACAAAGAGTCTTTGCTGATGATGTGGTTGATATGATTTGCAGGCCAGATCTTGGAAGAACGATCAAAGATATTTTAAGCAACCGGTCGCCCCATCACATACAGAATGACAATCTATATTATACCCCCGCAGCCGTACTGGTTCCGATTTTCAAGATAAACGACGAATACCATCTCCTCTTCATAAAGCGGGCGCCCAGTGTAGAGTACCATCGGGGCCACATTTCCTTCCCTGGAGGGGTAGTTGACGAGACTGATGGGAGTCCTGAGGAAGCGGCATTGCGGGAAGCGTATGAAGAGATAGGGCTTTTAAAAAATGACGTTGAGATCATGGGACCAATAGATGATTCATTAACCTTTGTTCCCCCGTTTATTGTCCACCCGTTTGTGGGTCTTATCCCCCACCCCTACCCATTCAACATCAACCCTAAGGAGGTGGAAAAAACAATAGAGGTGCCGCTAACGTTCTTTGCTTCACAGGTTTCGAAAGATAACGTAACTCCCGCGGAATTTGAAGGAGACATCGTTTATCCGGAATATCGATACAACGGTGAATTGATCTGGGGAACCACGGCAAGTATAGTGGCCAACTTTCTCCGCATCCTTAAAATGGAGGGTCATTGAGACGGGGTCAGATCTTTACTTTTGCTCTTTTTCAGGAGCAGACCCTTCCTCTTGCCAGAATCAGCATTCTAGCATTCAGCAATCAGCGCTCAGCTTCCTTCATGAGTTCTATTACATTAAGTGTTGCTATAAGACATGAGCTGGAGCAGGCTACCCCGCTACACCGACTAAAGTAAAAGCCCATGTTGTTTCGATTATGAAAAGAAACCTGGACTTTCTTCGAGTTGAAGATTTTGGCAAGAAGTTTCAAGTTTTGATATATTCAATTTCGGACTGTGATCTAATATCGCAGTCTTTCTCGTTGTTGTGATATTCTCAATGAATCACTACTTGTAAGGCAGAAAGGCAGACAACAAGATATGGTATCCATCTTTTTCTTCCAAATAAGGGCCATAAGTTTCTTAGACTTATATACAAAATAGAAATTGGCATGAAATCTTCATCGACTTTTGTAATCATATCTGTCGTCTGTATATTTGTTTCCGGCTGTTCACAGAGAGTGGATATAAATGAACCCGCAATAAACAGTGGAGAAGGTTTCTTTTATTTTAAGGACAAGACGATTTCTGAAGCAAGTGCAATGCGCGTCTATTACTACAAACCAAAGAGATTTACGGCCGACCGCCCAATAGTATTTCTAATGCATGGAGCAGATAGGAAAGTCGAACACATTCCAAAGGAAGCTGCAAGAGACCTTGAGAAATATAATATTCTTTTAATTCTCCCTGAATACTCTGAACAGTTGTTTCCAAAGATAGAGGCATACCAATATGGTAATGTAAGGACCAAACCAAAAGAATTGTGGACCTATTACGTGAATGATAGAATTTTCGAATTAGTGAAGAAATTGACAGGGAGCCAACGGAAAAAATATTACATATGGGGAAATTCAGCCGGTGCGCAGTTCGTCCACAAACAGCTAATTGTTGGGGCCTATGAATATATCGAAAAAGCCTTTGCTTCAAACGCAGGTGTGTATACCATGCCAACTCGTGGTACTGACCCCTATCC
>CP070673.1:2014548-2034449 GCA_020351915.1 Deltaproteobacteria bacterium | reverse complement strand
TGCTTTTTGCTGGCAACCTTCCTTAGGGTATCCGCCTCTGCAGGATCAAATCCGGCCAGGTGCATGGCCGCTTGGCTCAACTGCTCCTGAAAGACCATGACTCCCAGAGTTTCCCCCAGGACTGGCCGCAAAAGGGGGTGGGGTGTATCCCAGGGCTGGCCATGGAGCCTGGATACCCATGTCCTGATGCTTCGGTTTGAGGCTGGCCTGATGATGGAGGTGACCACCACATTGAGATGGAAGTGGTCCAGCCGGGAGTACTCCTCAAAGCTAAAACCGGAGCTGACCTTTTTCAGCACCTGCCGGGTGGCGGGGCTCTCAAAATAGAAGACACCAAGGGTATCACCCCGGTAGAAGATCTCCATTGTCTTGGCGTCATTTATGGGGCTCCAACTTGCATAATCAATCCGCCGGCCATAATTCCTCTCCACCAGACCAAGGGCATCCCGGATGACGGCAAGGCTCCGGTTTCCCAAGATATCTATCTTGACAAGCCTTGCGTCCTCCACCGAATCCTTTTCCCACTGGAGCACCTGAACCCCGCTTGCGGAGATTTCCACCGGGCAGTAACGGCGAATCTCATCGGGCACGATCACCAGACCGCCGCAGTGGACGGAAAGGTGATTGAGGTGATCTTCAAGCTGAACTGCGGTACGTAAAATCTCATCCCAGGGTTTCTTGAACTCGATCCCTCTCATCTTGGGATGGTTTGCCAGCTCCCTCCAGATTCCCTTCAGGTGCCAGCCAAAACCAATTTTGCTGGTCACCCGGCCGATCTCTGCTTCGGTGAGGCCGAAGACCTTTGCTACCTCCCTGATGGCGGACCTGGCTCCATAGGTGTTGTGGTTGGCGACCATGGCAGCCCTTCGGTTTCCGTATCTGGAGAAAACATAGTCAATGATCTGATCCCGTTCATCCCATGCGAAGTCCACATCAATGTCCGGGGGATCCATCCGTCCGGGGTTTAAAAACCGCTCAAAGAAGAGGTGGTGTTTTATAGGATCTACATGGGTGATCCCTAAGGCGTAGGAGACGATGGAGGCGGCAGCGCTTCCGCGGCCGCATGATCGGCAGGCCCTTTTGGTAATATCGGCCACCACCAGAAAATAGTGGGCGAAGTTTTTCTCCCGGATGATCTTCATCTCGTGCTCCACTCGCTCCTTGACCGCCGAAGTAAGTGTTCCATATCGCCGCCTGCAACCCTCTATGGTAGCCCGGTAGAGGGTTTCATAGGCCTCCCTGTCCGTCATGTGCCCGAAGCCGGGGAAGATGATGCGGTCAAAATTCCAACTCATAAGACATCGTTCGGCCACCTCGAGGGTATTACGGGTTGCCAGGGGGGCATGGGGAAACTGGTCGATCATGGATTGGGCGGCATTCAAGAAATTGTGCTCCCGGCAGGTGTCCTCACACTGTAAACGGGAAAGCTTGCTGTTCAGGGCTACGGCCCGAAGAATCCGGTGGAGCGGAAACTGATCTTCCCTGATCAGGTAGACCCGGTTGGTGGCGAGAGGGGGGATGTCACTTTTCCGGGAAAAGGCATAGGAGTTGGCCATATTGTAGCCCGGGGACATCTCAACAAAGAGGTCCTCTTTTGAATCTCTTTTAAGGGCCTTGAGCAATGTGGAGTCGTCGGAGAAGATGATGAGCCCCTCACGCCCCTCTTTGAGGGATTTGATCAGATCAAAGTCCTGATGGCAGTGGCGGTCTGAGATAATCCGGCAGAGGTTGGCATATCCCTCGTGGTTTCGGACCAGCAACACAGCCCGGTGCTCATCGGTTGTAAGCTCACTGCCCACAATGGGCTGGATACCCACCTCACTGGCTGTCTGGATAAAATAGACCAACCCGTAGAGTCCGTTGGTATCGGTGAGGGCGAGTCTATCCATGCCCTGGTCTTTGGCGGATTGGCAGAGCTCTTCAATGGTGCCGATACCCCAGCCCCGGGAATAGTGGGAATGGACGTTGAGATGGACAAAAGAGTTCATAGCGTCAAGCTCATAGCTCATAGGTTTAAGGCCCAGGGAACAAGATGAACAAATAACAAATGTCAAAACTCAAAGTTCAAATGAATGACAAAAACCAAATGCCAAAAAAATGGTACAGGGATACTTCCTCGCGGAGTAGGCAGCGCACGTGGAGCACGTCCACGAATATGAAATTCCAAAGGCCAACCTTTCTACCGAAGGGGAACCAAATGCTGAAGCCAGAATTTCAAAGGAAAAACTTTTGGCATTGAGTCATTGGGCCTTGGTTTGGCATTTTTGCCCTGTTAGATAGTTAACAAGCTAATAATCTTAGCTTTCCTGATGTATAGGGGCACTATGCCTAAATTAAGAGATGCGAACCTTTTATCTAACAGGGTGAAGATTTTACCATTTGACCTTTTCCTGTAATCTTCATCTGATCTACTTGAATGAGCGATCCCGTGATTACTTACAAACTATCAGCTTACAGCTATGAGCCATGAGCTATTATGCTGTCCTGCCGTACCTGATCACTTCATCTCCATACCTCTCCCTGATGCGATTCAGGGCCTGGGTCGCCAGGGCCTTTTTCTCCATGACAGGAGCCCTTGTGGGGAAAAGAGAGAGCTGTGTGGTGGGAGGTGAAAAGTCCTGAAACCATACCTTCATAAACCTGACTCTCACGCGGCGTCGGCAGGCCCTTAAAAAGATCCTCTCCAGAGGTGCATAGAGGTCGAAATCGCAGAAACTCATACGGGGCAGATTGATCTGGCGCATGATCTCTTCTTGGTCAGTATACCTGAAGATCAGCCCTGCCCTGCGGGGCAGCAATGCCCTGCTCGAAAGCTGATGGGAGCACCTTTCCACCAATCTGTAGAGGATTCCCAGCAGCTTTCCGTCATCGTTCTCGTCCTGGGGGAGGGTGACCTCCTCGGCTACCGTGGGTTCCATGCGAGGAGGATAAACCGGGGTGGGGTCTATGCCGAGGGCGCGCTGATGGATCACATAGGCCTGCCGGCCAAAAACAAGCTTCAGCGTCCCCATATCGAGGACAGCTACCTCCCGGACTAAGAAGATATTCAGCTCTTCCAGAAGGATTTTCCTGCGAACATGGCCTATGCCAGGCAGGACACTTGCCTTTAGGGGGGCCATGAACGAGGATTCCTGACCGTGATCCACGTCCAGTAAGCCTTCAGATGATGCAATCCAGGAGGCGATGCTGGAGACCATCTTGTTTCCCGCCACGCCCACCATCCCCGAGAGACGTAAACGCTCCTTGATTTCCCGTCTAAGACGGCTGGCCGTGTCTTTTGCCCTCCCCCAGAGACGATATGTCCCTGTCACATCCAGATAGATATGACCTGGCCGTGAGGGTTCCCAGAGGGGTGTATATTGCGCCACCATCTTGGCGAGGACCTGGCAGGCCTTTCCCGTGAAATCCCGATCGGGGGGTAAGACGGTTAGACCAGGGCAGAATTTCATGGCTTTGCCAAGGGGCATGCCCTTAAAAACGCCTTCCCTCCGGGCCTCAGGTGAGACAGAGAGGAGAAGCGCTCGTTCTGAGTGAGGCGGGGCAACTGCCACAGGGCGATCCCTGAGCTCTGGCTGAGAGACACGTGCCACAGCGATGGGAAAGGCTGGGATATGAAGGTGGATGATGTGACGGTACATGGCTCAAGATTCCGCAATAGAAGTAAGCAGTAAGCAATAAGTACCACCCAAACTTCTTAATTTAAGTGCCTAAAGTGACTAAAGTTTATGATATAAGATAGGTCGTTAAATATTTTTTCATTTTTAACTTTAGCTCACTTTAGGCCCGTCTGCCTCGCAAGGCCTTGACCGATCGTACCTCCGTACCCGCAACGCTCTCGCTTGCGAGGGGGGCGGAGAAAGTGGCAGATGGGCTTGGCGAGCGGGCAGGCATTTTAGGCACTTTAGTTCACTTATAGTGCCTCATAACCCCTACGATCCTTCCGTCAATCCGGAAATCTCCCTGTTTGACGATGATGGGTTCCATACCCGTATGAGCGGGGCGGAGTTCCACATAATTTTTCCGCTTGTAATATTTCTTAATGGTCACTTCGTCGTTGATCAGGGCCACTACAGTTTCCCCGTTCTCGGCCGTGGGCTGCTTCCTGACTACGATGAAATCCCCGTCCAGGATCCCATCCTCTTTCATGGAATCCCCTTTGACCTGGAGGACAAAGTGGCCTCCCTGTCCTATCATAGATGGGGGGACTTCAATCACATCCATATCTTCCACCGCCTCGATAGGTTTTCCCGCTGCCACCCTTCCCAGGAGGGGAAACTCAAACCGTCTGGTTTCCACAGGGCTGATCACCTCAATGGCCCGCTTCTGGTTCTTTTTGCGGGGAAGACGGATATAGCCTTTCCGTTCCAAGGTCTTGAGATAGGTGGTGACCGTGTTGTAAGAGGTGAAACCGAAATGGGAACATATTTCTTCAAAACTGGGGGATCGGCCCCAGTCCTCCATATAGCCAGAGATATATCCCAGGAATGCCTTTTGCTTTTCCGTTAGTTTCATGTCTTCCTCCTCTTATGACAGTAAAACTTACAGTTTTATAGATTTAAATACTGTAAGATTTACTGGAAGTCAAGCAGAAAATAATAAAATTTTTGAAAATTTGATGAAAATTTACATTTTCTCGCCCGCTCTTCCCGTTAAAAACGGGAATCGCTCGAGCACACAGAGGGCACTGAGATGATTTTATGTTTGACCGGATTTTTGATCCCAGTGAAATAGAAGCTAAACGGGCCATTTAACAGGGTAGGCCCTGTTCTAAATCCTTTTCAACCTTCATTAAGTTGGACTGGCATCTGCATCAGGTATTCTACAGGGCAGGGAAGGGAAAATCAGGAAAACGATTCCCGCCGTGCTAGAGGCGGGATCAGCGCATTTGCTACGGTATTGATATCTGTAATTAAAACTGTAGTGAAAAAAAATCCTCGCCCTGTTAGATACATTGATAGAGTCATGGCACAATTCGTGTTCTTACTTATCTAATAGTTGAAATTGCAATGGATCATTCTGTTTTATCTAACAGGGTGAAGCTCAGCGAGTTCTGTTTGCCCGGTAAGGAGGAACGACTGTACTGGGGTGAAAGATTAAAGACTTTCTTGAGATCACACGCAGGGGACCTCCTATAGAGATGCTTGTCGGCTATTCAAAATACCCAGCTATGGTCTGGCTGCAAAAGGTACACCTATTTCCTTTTAGGTTATACTGCAGTATCTGATAATTGTGGCGTTCAATGAGTAACTTCCCGCACTGGGGGCAGTGGGTATTTTCTGCTGGGTGACCCGGGACATTTCCTAGATATACATGCCTGAGACCTCCATCAATTCCTATCTGCCTTGCTTGTTCCAATTTAGGTATCGGCGTATAATCAAGATGAGATAATTTGAGATGGGGGACGAACCTGGTGAAATGCCACGGCGTTTCAGGCCCCATTTGATCTACTATCCAATGTGCCATCTCATGTAGCTCATTCTCGCTATCGTTGAACCCAGGCGTAAGGTTGGTGATGATTTCAGTATGCATACCCCATTTATATTTGGCTGTTTTAATGATTTTTAAGATTCCCTTGAAATCGGAAATATTTGCTATTCTTTTGTAGGTATTGGCAGAGAATCCCTTTAAATCTACCCTGTAAGCATCTAAATAGGGGCCGAGAAGACTCATGGCCTCTGGGGTGATGTAGCCATTGGTTACATAGTTGGTAAGCAGGCCGTGCTTTTTGGCTACTTTTGCAGTATCCAGGGTGTACTCTAACCATAGGGTAGGCTCATTATATGTCCAGGAAATGCCCTTACAGTTTTCCTGGAGTGCAAGCTGGACTAGTTTTTCAGGAGAAACATATTCAATGGAAGGAAGCCCTTTTTCAACATCTGCATGGGAGATTTCCCAGTTCTGGCATCCAGGACATAGAAAGTTGCATCCCAGAGAACCCAGAGAGAGCCACCTGCTTCCGGGATAATAGTGAAAGAGAGGTTTAATCTCTATTGGAGAGACCCGTATTGATGATACCCTTCCGTAGATCAGAGAATAGAGCTCCCCATCTACATTCTTTCTGGTTTGACAGAAACCGCTCTTTCCCGGAGCTATCTTACACCGCCTCTGACAGACCTGACACTGAATGTCCTCGGTTCTTAATAACTGAAAAAGTGATGATTTTTGCATAAATAAGTTGATATCTTAAAAATATACTTTAAAGTATTTCTATAGAAACATCAAAACAATATCATATAAGGTTACTTTATGGATGATCCACAATTTCGTCAACTCCTAGATCATTTTGATTACTCTTGGCGGGGTTACAGGAAGGTGCGAAATGGGGTTAAAAAGCGCCTTCGCAGGCATATGCAACAACTTGAGTGTAGAAATATAGATGAATACCTACACATTTTGGATATAGATGAGGAGTTAGGGAAACAGTTTGAGTGTGAAATGAGTGTTTCTGTCAGCCGTTTTTTCCGTGACCGCCTCCTTTGGAAAATAATTGAAGAACATATAGTGCCGGAGATTTTAAAAGCAAATGGAAAGAAGGTAAAATTCTGGTCTGCGGGATGCGCCTGTGGTGAAGAGGTGTATAGTTTCAAGATAGTGTGGGAGAGCCTACGGACCCGGTTTGATTACCTACCAGAGCTTGAGATCTGGGCCACGGATTTGAACCCAGAGTACCTCAAGAGAGCCAAGGATGGGGTATACCCCGTTAGTAGTCTAAAAGAGGTACCGGAAGGATTAAAAGAAAAATATTTTCGCCCTGCCAAAGAGGGGGGACGTCATAAGATAGCTCAATCTTTAAAGAAGGGGATTTTGTGGAAGGTTCATAATCTGTTGTGCGATCTTGGTGAGCGTAGCTTTCAGATAATCTTTTTAAGGAACAGCGTCTTTACCTATTATAAGGAGGAGCTCAGGCAATCTGCGTTTCAGAAGGTAATCGATAACTTGGTCCAGGGTGGATTCCTTATCATAGGTTCGCATGAAAAGCTCCCTATTGAGTCAAAAGATCTATTACCATTTAGTAGCCAACGTTACATTTTCAGAAAGGTAGGGAGATAATTTTGAGTAATGTCCGTTGTTCGTTTTCAGTGGTCAGTTGTATCTTTTTTTCCGGTGATAAGAAAGATATGAGAAAGGTTGAACTCTATATGATATCTTATTAATCTGACTGATTTTATCCTTTCGGTAACGGCCTCCAAGTTCCAGAATTCTGAAACAACTAGAAACTATCAACAGACACAAAATAACTTTGATGACAAAAACGAATATTCTAATAACCGGTCCACCCAGATGCGGGAAATCAACCTTGATAGAGAAGCTTGTGAATAGAATTGAGTGGCCGGTAACTGGTTTTTTTACCCAAGAGATAAAAGAGAAGGGCAGAAGGGTGGGGTTTTCTATAAATACCTTGGATGGCAGGGAAGGTATCCTGGCCCATGAAAATGTTAAGAGTCAATTGAGAGTGGGTAAATATGGGGTTAATCTCAAGGATATAGAGGCTATTGCAGTTCCTGCAATGATACCTTCAAGAAAAGGGGAGATTGTGGTGATTGATGAGATCGGGAAGATGGAATGCTTCTCCCGTCTATTCAAAGAAACCCTGATTAGGATGCTCGGTTCCTCAAATCGGATGATTGGCTCGATTGCTGAAAAAGGAACCCCTTTTATCCAAAGGATCAAAAAACGTGATGATGTTAACGTGATCGAGGTGACAGCTCGAAACCGGGATCTTCTCGTGGACCAACTGCTTGACTCTCTGAAAATACGGTGTTAAAGCAACACTGACTAAATCATTGTCGCATTACGGCTTTGTCCCCTGTTTCATATTTACCTTTTTTGCTCCCCGGTGGAAGTTACACCCTAAGCTGTAACAAAACCTGAATCGCTGCCCAAAGGCGCGCGTTTGGGGTTTGTTGCATAGTTTGATGTGGGAAGGAGCTGAGGGATTTTTGAAATTGCATAGAAAGGCTGTGAAATGCTATATATATCACCTCTGGAGGAATGGGCGTGAAGAAACGACTGGTCATCATAATCTTCTTTGTCCTGCTTTTTGGAGTTGGGATTTTTGTATACCTCGGACAGCGGAATGCTCAAGTCACAGAATTATATTATTCCGGCACTATTGAGGCGAGAAATGCACAATTGGCCTTTCAGGTTAGCGGGCGAATTGTTGAGATTCCCGTAGATGAGGGGCAGCTTATTGAAAGAGATCAGACCCTGGCAGTGCTTGATAAATCGGAATACCAGGCCAAGTATGAGCAGGCAAAGGCTCATGTGGAGGGCTCTGAGAAGAATTTGCAAAGAGTAGAGACGGTTTTGGAGGTGTATAAGGAGACGCTTCCAGATGATGTGGCACGGGCAGAGGCAGGGGTAAAGGTGCTTCTCTCGCAATTACAAGAGCTGGAGGCCGGTTCTCGTGAGCAGGAGATAGAACGGGCTCGTCTCGCATTTTTGAACGCAAAAGACATCATGGAAGAAGCCAAGAAAGACAAAGAAAGGTTTGAGAAACTCTTTGAGAAAGCACTCGTTTCAGAAAAGCAATGGGATGCAGTAAAGCTCAAATATGAAACCGCTTTGAATGAGTTTGAGAGGGCCAAAGAAACCCTCGGATTGTTAACAGAAGGGGTTAGGAAAGAGACTATTCAGACTGCGCGGGCCAGAGTCGCTGAGGGGAGGGCCATGTTGAAGCAGGCACGGGGTAATCTGAAGAGGATTGATGCAGCAGAAAGGGAAGTTGAGGCAGCACTAGCTCAGGTTAAGGCAGCCCAATCAGCGCTTAAGGTGGCAGAAACTCAGTTGAGATACACGTATCTGAAAGCACCCTTCAAGGGAATAATAACCAGTCGCAACGTCGAGTTGGGTGAAGTGGTTTTGCCTGGAAGGGAGATCTTTTCTCTCGCTGACCTATCATCGGTTGATCTCAAAATATTTGTTGACGAGACAGAAATTGGGAAGGTTAAGCCAGACCAGAGTGTTGAAGTAAGGGTAGATACCTTTCCTGACAAGGTCTACCAGGGAAAGGTTTCATTTATCTCTCCTGAGGGGGAATTCACACCTAAAATCATACAGACCCATAAAGAGCGGGTCAAACTTGTATACCTGGTAAAGGTTGCCATTCCCAATCCGAACCTTGAATTGAAATCAGGGATGCCTGCCGATGCCTGGTTACGGTAATGACTATTCCAGAAACACAGATTCCCCACTACTAGGAACCCCCCTCGTTCAATTAGAAGATGTTTCCAAGCACTTTGGTTCAATTGAGGCAGTTAACCATGTGAGGCTTCAGGTGGCACCGGGGAGCATATGTGGCCTTGTGGGCTCTGATGGTGCGGGAAAATCAACGTTGCTTCGGATGGTGGCAACCATGATCAAGCCATCCTCCGGAAAAATCTTGATAGATGGCCTTGATGTGGCGAGTCAAAAAACGAGGGTCAAGCCCCTGATCGGTTATATGCCGCAGCGTTTCGGACTTTACCAGGATCTGACTGTAGGGGAAAATATCGATTTTTTCATGGATATTTTTGGCATCTTTGGTGCCGAGAGGGGGAAAAGAAGAGATCGGTATCTGGGCTTTTCCAATCTTCTGCCTTTTGTTGATAGGCTGGCCGGAGCCCTTTCTGGTGGCATGAAACAGAAGCTGGGTCTTGCCTGCGTTCTGGTCCATCAGCCAAAGGTCCTGATTCTGGATGAACCCACTAACGGCGTTGACCCTGTATCGCGGCAGGAATTTTGGGACATTCTTGCCGAAAATAGGCGGGAGGGTATGACAATCCTGATCTCTACTGCCTACCTGGATGAGGGGGAAAAATGCGATCACTTGGCCCTCATGCACAAATCCCGTATTCTCGAGATAGCAAATCCGGAGGAATTTCGGTCCCATTACCCCAATCTGGAAGAGGCCATGATTCATCGCATTAAAGGAGTGGATGAGGGGCTTATTCATGACCGGTTCGGGCTCTGATGTGGTTTATGTGAGGGACCTTGAAAAGAGGTTCGGCCGATTTGTGGCAGTCGACAAGATCTCCTTCTCTGTCAGGAAAGGGGAGGTCTTTGGGTTTTTGGGCCCAAACGGTGCAGGAAAATCCACCACAATCAGAATGCTCTGTGGCATTATAACCCCCACCTCCGGTTATGGCAGGGTTGCAGATCATGATATCTTCTCTGAGGCAGAGGGAATCAAGCACTCCATAGGATATATGTCACAAAAATTTTCCCTGTACGAAGATCTAACCCCCTTTGAAAATATCCGCTTTTATCTGGGAGTCTACGAGGTGCCGCCAGAGCAGTGGAAGGATAGAATTGAATGGGTGCTTAACATAACCCAATTGCATGATGTCAGAGATCGCATTACCCGAGAATTGCCTCCTGGATGGCGACAGCGTTTGGCCCTGGGCTGCGCTTTGCTTCACCGGCCTGAAATCCTTTTCCTGGATGAACCCACTTCAGGGGTAGATCCTATCACCCGGCGACATTTCTGGGAATTTATCGATCACCTGGCCGGGGAAGGAGTGACGGTGTTTGTGACCACACATTACATGGATGAGGCTCGAAACTGTGAGCGGATTGTTATGATTAATGAGGGAAAGATAGTGGTCACGGGCAGCCCTTCAAAGATCGTCGGTGAGGTATTTCCCGACACTCCTGAGGCTGACCTTAATGATGTCTTTATAGAATTGATGTCCGGGAGAGATAGTTGAACCTGATAAACATCAAGGCCGTTTCCCGTAAGGAATTTTACCACCTGATCAGGGACTTCAGGAGTATGTATTTGGCCTTTATTATCCCACTGCTTCTGATTCTCATGTTCGGTTATGCCCTGAGCCTGGATGTTGATAATGTTAGAACCGTGGTAGTGGATCATGATAGGACCGAATTGAGTCGTGATTTTATTCGGAAACTCAATGCCTCCTCCTATTTTGACGTCATTCACCATCTCACGGATACCGTTGCTGCTATTAGATACCTTGACCAAGGATCGACAACGATGGCCATAATCATCCCACCGGGCTGGACCGAGGATATCAAGGCAGATCGTGAGGCCCAGATGCAGATGTTGCTTGACGGCAGCGACCCCAATTTTGGGGGTTTGTCGAGGGGTTACATCACAGCATTCGTGGAGGCTTACAATCGTGATCGACTCCTCGATTTTCTTAACCGTACAGGAAGGGAGAGGATAAACCCTCCGGTGGACGGACGGATACGGGTCTGGTTCAACGAGGATCTGGAGAGCCAGAACTTCATCGTTCCTGGCATTATTGCCATCATTATCATGATCGTGGGGGCTATGTTGACCTCCCTGGTGATCGCCCGTGAGTACGAAAACGGAACAATGGAAACCATACGCGCGCTACCCATCCGCGGGGGGGAATTCTTGATAGGCAAGGCCATTCCTTACTTCCTCATTGCACTGACTGATGTATTTGTGGCTGTTTTTATGGGGCAGGTGCTCTTTGGTGTTGTCATGAAATCCAGCTTTTGGTTGATGGTTCTTGCCTCCACTCTTTATATATCGGTAGCCTTGAGTCTGGGTCTTTTCATTTCCACGGTGACGAAATCGCAACTGGTGGCAAACCAAATGGCCATACTGATCACTTTTCTGCCTTCCATGCTGCTTTCGAATTTCGTATTTCCTGTGGAGAATATGCCCAAGATATTTCAACTGCTGACGTATGTCATCCCGGCAACCTATTTCATAGATATACTTAATGGACTGTATCTCCGAAGTCTGGGACTTTATCATCTATTGCCGAGCTACCTCGTGTTGGTTGGCATGTTGATGGTCCTATCAAATATTGGTTTTGTGATGTTAAAGAAAGAGGGAATGTGAAATGAGCTGGATCAGGATTCGGGAATTGGTTCGAAAGGAATTTATCCAGCTTTTTAGGGACAAAAAGAACAGGCCATTGTTAGTTATTGCTCCATTTGTTCAGTTACTCGTTTTCGGGTATGTGCTGAGCACAGATGTGCGAGATGTGAGGGTTGGGATTGTTGACCAGTCCCGCACACAAGAGAGCCGCATGCTCAGGGATGCCTTTGATGCAAACAAGACATTCAGTATAACCCACTATGCGGATCATCCCAAGGAGCTTGAAGAAGTATTGTTAAGGAGAAAGGTTGATCTGGCCGTTAAGATTGGGCCTGATTTCAGCGAGCGCATCAGGAGAGGAGATTCCTCACCTATTCAGATCCTGGCCGACGGGAGCATGAGCAACATGGCTTCTGTCAGAATCGCATATACGTCGCTTGTTCTGGACAGGTTGAACCAGAACTTGAGAAGGGATCTATACCCCCAAAAGATGAATTATGGGAAAATAGATGCTCGAATACGAACGTGGTATAACCCAAACCTGGATAGCAGGAACTTCTATGTGCCAGGTATCGTGGCCATTTTGATCATGATCCTCTCTCTTCTTCTTACCTCCATGGCCATTATTCGTGAGAAGGAAGCGGGTACCATTGAGCAGCTCATCGTTACACCGTTAAAGCCTATTGAACTTATTCTTGGTAAGACGATTCCCTATATCATCATCACCCAGACCCTCATGATTGTCGTCATCACCTTTGCCATTTTCTGGTTCTCCATCCCCCTGAAGGGAAACTTTCTCCTCCTTCTTGCTGCCGTATGTCTTTTCCTTCTGAGCACCTTGGGTGTTGGGCTGTTCATATCTACCGTTTCTGCCACACAACAGCAGGCTATGATGACCACCTTTTTTTTCATTCTTCCCTTCTTCATGCTCAGCGGTTTCGTGTTTCCCATAGCTAGCATGCCAGCGGTGATTCAGTGGCTCACCTATTTGAATCCCTTGAGGTATATCCTAATCATTATTAGGGGGGTTTTCCTGAAGGGGGTAGGCCTTGAGGTGCTCTGGCCTGAGTTCCTTTCATTGATGGTTCTTGGGTTGATTGTGTTTACAAGCGCGGTCAAGCGGTTTAGGAAAAGGCTGGATTAGTGCCCTCAGTAATGAAATTCGTATTTTTTGGCAGAACATTTTTGATATATTAACAATAACGTTTCAGGCATTTGAGCATTTGAATTTCGGATTTGTTTCGAGTTTCGTGCTTCGGATTTCGGATTTAAGTATAAGCACTGAACAGATCTCAATAAAGCGTTACAACCCTTGAGGTTTCGGCTTGTCCCGGTAGTAGGAGAGTTATGGTATGCGTTGTCGGGATTGATATTGGTTCTGCCTATTCAAAAGGTGTGATCATGCTGGATGATGAGATCGGGGGATCCTACGCAGTTCCCTCTGGGGGGAATTATGAACTAACCGCTGGTAGGGTTAACAAAGCGTTATTGTCCAGGGCGGATCAATCGTCAAAGTGTATTGTTTACACCATTGCCACTGGATACGGTGCACGGAGTGTGACCTTTGCAGATGAGGTAGTGACAGACATATCATGCCACAGCAGGGGGATCTTTTATCTTTCCCCATCGGTGAAAACAGTAGTTGATGTTGGCGATCTCTTCAGTAAGGCCTTTCGAATTGATGAACGAGGAAACTCTCTAAACTTCTTATTGAGCGGCAAATGTGCTGGAGGGTCTGCAAGGGTTTTGAAGGTAATTGCTAAGGTGTTGCAGATAAGGTTGGAGGATATAGGCGAAGTATCCTTGAAATCGCAAAAGAGGGTCGATTTTAATACTGGCTGCGCTGTTTTTGCTGAGACTGAGGCGGTGTCACGGGTAGCGGAAGGGGTAGCAAAGGAAGACCTTCTGGCCGGGATTCATCGAGCCTTGGCAGCACAGCTTCATAGCCTTGCCGAGAGAGTGGGAATTGAAAGAGATTTTTCCCTGGTTGGGGGCGGGGCCAGAGATATCGGTCTTGTCAAGGCGGTTGAAGAGATAACGGGTTTTGATATTGTGGTACCACCTGAGCCGCACCTGACAGCCGCCCTTGGGGCGGCTGTCATAGCCCGAGAAAAAGTTAAAAGTGCCTAGAGTTTAAAATGAGCTAAAATTAAAAAGGAAACCACATAAAGTAGTTTTACCTTTTGACTTTAGCCGATTATGACTTTGATCAGCCTATCTTGAAAACCATGGCTGCTGCTGTATCGCCAGCGGCGCAACCTGCCCACAGACCATAGCCACCGCCGAGTATGACGACTTCTTCCAGTAACTCGGCAATGTTCCTGCCAGCTGTGGGGCCTTGAGGGTGCCCGTAGATTAGAGAGTTTCCGTAGTTGTTCATCCAATTAACATCCATTCCCATCTTCACAGCCATATTGATATCATTAATGGCAAAAGGTTGGTGGGTTTTGGCGGCCTTCAGATCCCCCACCTTGATCCCAGCCTTTTCTAATGCCATTTCTGCTGCAGGAACCGGGGCCTGGGCCATGTATCCCTTCTTGGCCCTTGCGAATCCGTATGAGACGATTTGGATTTCAGTATTAGGATCTGCGCTCAGCTCTTTTGCCTTATCCCGGGTGGTTACTATAAAACCGCAGTTGCCATCTGCAGGAAATGTCTGCGCAGCAAAGGTAAGGACACCTCCTGGTTCAACTGGCTTGAGCCTGGCCAATCCTTCCGCCGACGTGGGTGTGACACCTTCATCTTCTTCCACCAAAACGGTCTGCTTTCTAGAGATCTTGACCTCCGCAGGGAACATATACCTCTTTTGAAAGGCCCTGTCATTGGCGAGGGCATCCTGATATTGTTCATATCTCCTTAGGGTGACAGCATCACACTCCTCCCTTGTGGTGCCCAGGTCTTTGGCAACATTTTCAGCTGTCTGGATCATCTTTTGCCCTGCCCAGGGATCTCTGTTAAAGTTGTCCATCATCCAGTTTTCAGACTCTACCTCTCCGCCCGGGCCGAGGGGCTGTGCCCATACGGTATGGGGGCCATTGGAGCAACGATCTGACATAAGGGCGAACGCCGTGTCGTAGGTTCCCACTTCTATATTTAGGGCCGCAAGGTGGATACAGGTGGTTGAGGTGGTGCAGGCCTGATGCACCATGAGGGCCGGCAAATCCTTGACGCCATCAACCAGCATGGCTGCCGCCCAGGTATGGCTGTAGAAGAGATGGTGTTGTGCAATGGTGATTCCAAAGTACATGTAATCGAGGATCATGGGATCGAAGTTGTTCTTCTTAAGCCATCGTTGTGCAGTGGTCGCGCCCAATTTGATAGAATTCTCATTCGCCATGGTACCCTGCCAGCGACAGAAAGGTGTTGAGTAGTAACCTCTGTACGGTATGAACGCTTTTGTCAACATGTCATTTCTCCTCCAGATAGATTATATTAGTTATGAAGATTGTTTTATTAGTTTCATTGCTTTGATTTATTAAATGAGTTGATGTAAGACCGTTTTACTAATGTCTGGCCGGGATAGCCCATAAAACCAATGAACCCAATTAGAGAAATGTAACTAGAGATTGTCTATTGCGCATCACTCCACTTGCCGTAGCGCTCTCTCAAGATCCTGTGCAAGATCTTGCCAGTACCTGTGCGTGGCATGTCCTCTTCCTTAATGAAGTCAACAGATTTTGGTCTTTTGAAGCCTGCAATTTTGCCTTTGGTAAAGTCAATAATCTCCTTTGCAAGCTCATCGCTTGGTTCATAGTTATCATGCAGGATGACAATGGCCTTTATTGCCTCTCCCCATTTTTCATCAGGTACGCCTATTACAGCGATGTCCTTGGCGGCAGGGTGGGCTCCGACTGCACCTTCGACCTCGGACGGAAACACGTTTTCCCCACCAGTTATGATCATATTTGCTTTTCTATCGACGAGGGTATAGTAGCCATCCTTATCTCTTTTAGCCATATCGCCGGCAGAGGACCATTCACCTTCAAAGGCCTCTTTGGTCTTGTCCGGCTCTTTCCAGTATTCCTTAAAGATCATGGGAGTTCGATAAAAGACCTCCCCTACCTCACCGTCTGGCACAGGCTTTCTGTTCTCGTCAAGCAACTTGATCCTGTCGGTGCCGAAGATCTCTTTGCCTATAGAGCCGAGCTTTTCGAACTGATCTTCTGGTCTTAGGAGAGTTACGAGACCGCCCTCTGTTGTACCGTAAGCCTCCCAAAGTTCTGCATTCTTAAAGTAATCCATAATTGCCAGCTTGAGATCTTTTCTGGCAGGCGCAGAGGAGATGAGGAGCTGGCGAATTGAGGATACATCAATGGTGTTCTTCACATCATCTGGGAGACCCAGCATCATAATGTAGTGGGTAGGCACCAGAGAGGTAAAGGTGATCTTGTATTTTTCTATGGTTTTGAGTAGATCTTCAGGGTCAAAACTGACCATATTGTAAACAAACACCGGGGCACTCACCATGGTATAGGGAAAGGAGTAGAATATGGAATTCACGTGACACATGGGCATAACCAGCATTACCTTATCAGTTGGCCTCACGCCCTGATTTATGTTGTTGAGCACATATTGGGCATGGTAGCTCTCATGAGTCTTGACTACACCTTTGGGTCTCCCGGTTGTTCCCGAGGTATACATAAAGGTCCACGTGTCGTCTCCGTCTACCATGATATCAGGTTCTTCTGGAGATGATTGGGAGAGCCAATCCTCATAGCCTGTATAACCATCTGGAACAGCACCTTCTCCCAGATAGACATAGGCATTCTTGGGAACAGGGAGTTTATCTTTTATGCCGTTTACCATCTCCACAAAGGGTTCTTCAACAATGAAGGCCTTGCATTCGGCGTGATTCACGATATATTCGATATCTGGTGGTGCTAGCCGAAACATGAGGGGAACTATGGTCTGCCCGCCTTTAGCACACCCGGCATATATGTCCATCCACTCACCCCGGTTATATGCCAGTACGGCAAATCTCTCCTGATATCTAACACCCAATTTTGAGAGCCCATGGGCAACTCTACAGGCCCTCTCGTTCCATTCTTTAAAGGTATATTCCTGATTTTTGTCCTGCCATCCCAACTTATCCGGATAATTGATGGCGTTCATCTTGACAATCGTACCTGCATGCATCCATTTGCTGGCTGTCATTATGAGCACCTCCCCCTTAATTAATGTAAGGTTGATGTTGATAATAAGTGAACACAGGGCTTTCCCTCTTGCAAGTCAGATGGGGGGTGTGGCATAAGGGAAAAACTGTGTCAAAGTGGACCATTATCGGGTCATTACCTCCTGTTACTCCATAGTCGTTGCCACGATTTCCGTAATATCCATGACCTTGAGTTTTCCTCTCACCTCTTTAGGAAAGCTCTTGGCCCCCTTCCTTAGATTATCTTTGCAGGCAGCACAACCTGAGACAATAATCTCAGCAGCAACATCGAGGGCATCTTGTACTCTTTCCGCTGCCATCTCTACAGCCATTTCAGGGTCGTATGCTATCACGCCTCCACCTCCGCCGCAGCATCGGGCCTGGAGCCTATTCCTGGCCATCTCAACATATTCAAGCCCCGGGATACTTTTCAGAATATTCCTTGGCTCCTCAAATACTTTAAGGGCCCTCCCAAGGTCGCAAGGATCATGGTAAGTTACCTTTTTCCCCAATTCTTCCTTGAACTTTATCTTCCCCTCAGTGATCAGTTTTTCGAGATAGTGGACGGAGTGATACACTTCTAACCCGAGATTTCCGATCTCCGGATACAGCTTTTTGAAGGTTTTGTAGCAACCGGCACAGGGGGTAACCAACTCATGGGCCCCTGTGGCTTTTATCCTTTCGATGACCTTTTCTGCATGGGGCTGCAATTCATCGGTGCCCATAAGAAAAAGGGGAAAGCCGCAACAACCCTCTTCAGTAGCCAGGCTCGTGTAATCAACCCCAGCAGCATCGAGTGGCTTGATCAAGCTTGGGACCATCTTCATGTCTAGATAACTGGGTACGCAACCCATAAAGAGAAGGGTTTCCGCCATGGGTTTCAGTTGGCCGTTTTTGATTTTCTGCTTGAGAACGGGAGGATAAATGTCGATTCTATCTCTCTTGGCACTTGCGTAAACATTGCCCGTCTTGAATATGTTATCTCTCACCCCGAGTACTGGCTCAGGGGTAAATCCGGCTTTGTAGAGCTTTTTGCGAGTCTCTTCAATGATCTCGTCTACCTTGATCAGAGCAGGGCAGTAGTAAGTGCAGGCCTGGCAGGTGGTACAGCTGTAAAAGGCATCCGCCAGCTCCTGTGAGGGCTCTATCGAGCCATTCAAGAGGCTAAAGGCAAGTGCATTTCTTCCGCGCGCATTTCTTGATTCCCTGTGGGTTATGCTGAACGTGGGGCACCCAAGACGGCAAAAACCGCAGTAGATACAGGCCAGAAGCTCGTTATCGGTCTCCTCACCATAGGAATTGACGCCTTCAGGATGATCGAGCAAAGGCTGAAAAGCAAAATAGTCGTAGATATCAGATTTCCTTCTCTCCAACCCCATCTTACCGGGATTCAGGATATTGTTAGGATCAAGGGCCTTCTTTATGGCCCTCATAACCTCCAGTGCCGGGCCCAATTGCTTTTCCATATATGGTGCCCTGGCAAGACCGGATCCGTGTTCAGCAGTAATGGTACCTCCCATCTCAAGGGCGAAGTCTGCAAGCTCATCAGCAGCCGGTTTGAGCCTGTCCCATTCATCCCTGCTTCTCATATCAGTAACAAAGGTGGTGTGCACATTTCCGTCTCCTATGTGCCCAAAGGTGGTGAGAAGCAGGTCGTATTTATCTGCTACCGCTTGCGCCTTCTTAATCGTTTCAGGGATTTTTGTTGGCGGGATACCAAGATCTTCGGAGACTGCGACAAGCCGATTACCAGGTTTGATTCGTGACAGTGTTGGTACCAGTTTTCCCCGTGCCTCCATTATCTCGGCAGCTTTTTCAGGGTCGCCAGACCAGGTGAATTCTTCCACATCATATTTCTTACATATTTCACCAATTCTTTCCATATCTCTTATTACTGTATCTTTTACGCCATCTGATTCGATAATCAGCATTGCCTCTATCCTGCTCACATCCCTGTCAATAGCATTTTCAACAATCTTGAGGCTATACTTATCCAATATCTCGCACGCAGTAAGTTGTATGCCTGAGGCTATGATATCGGTAACGGCTCTTCCAGCGGCGTCTAGGTCATGGAAGATTGCCAAAGCAAGGGCGTTATGTTCTGGAAGGGATTGAATCTTTACCGTAATCTCTGTCATAATCCCAAGTGTTCCCTCCGAGCTGGTAAAAACATGGTTCAGATCGTATCCCATGGAAGATTTGGGTGTTCTGGAACCAGTTTCAATGATAGTTCCATCGGCTAAAACGACCTTCAGGGCTTTGACATAATCCCTTGCTGTGCCATACTTAACAGCCCGGTGACCACTGGAATTGGTGGACATCATCCCCCCTATTGTTGCAATGAGCTCGCTGCCGGGGTTAGGAGGAAACATCAGACTGTGTTTAGCTAGGGCCTTATTCAGGTCCATACAGATGACCCCGGGTTCCACCCGGGCATAGAAATTATCCTTGTTTATTTCAAGAATGTTGTTCATTCTGTGGATATCGAGCAGTATGCCACCTTTTATTGGGAGGGATGCGCCAGTCGTGGCCGTTCCCGAGCCCTGGATCGTGACAGGAACCTTTTCCTGATTAGCCAGTCGCATGATAGCGGATATCTGCTCCGTAGTTCGTGCGAAAACCACCATATCGGGGATTCCCACATGGACTGACATATCACGTGAATAGGGTATCCGTTCCACAAGCTCAGTGTAGACGTTATTCTCCCCTACAATATTAGAAATTTCGCTCGCTAAATCCATAATGGTGCCTCTTAGGTTAGGTTATGCGTATAGCTACTTTTTAGCTATAAAGTAACTATAAGTAAGGCGACGCTCGTGTGTCAAGTTAAAAGTGGGGTTTGTTGTGCTTCTACACTATGGTGTATTTTGGGCCTCCTCCCCCCTCTGGTGGCACCCAAGTGATATTCTCGAAAGGATCTTTTATGTCGCAGGTCTTACAATGGACGCAGTT
>CP070673.1:2006885-2014448 GCA_020351915.1 Deltaproteobacteria bacterium | reverse complement strand
TTGGGAAAGAATTCCAATTTCTGATTACACAGTTTGAGGAGCATGGCAAAAATATCGTAGTTTCAAGACGTGAACTTCTTGAACGAGACCTCAAAAAGGCCCGACAAGAGTTCTATGAAGCCCTTACCATTGGGGCCCAGCTGGAGGGCAGGGTCACCAGATTGAAGCCGTTTGGGGCATTCGTGGAACTTTTTCCTGGTATCGAAGGGATGGCTCACCTTTCGGAGCTGAGCTGGTCACGGGTGGAAAAACCTGATGACGTGCTCAAGGTTGGAGAATCAGTCACGGTCAAGGTAATAGGAATTGAGGAGGGTGAAGGTTCTGATCAGGTAAAGATAGGCCTTTCCATTAAAGGAGTGACCGGAGATCCCTGGGACACCGTTGAAGAGAGATTTCATGAGGGAGATGAGGCCACGGGAACGGTGACGCGATGTGCAGATTTCGGCGCTTTTGTGGAGGTAGCACCCGGCATTGAGGGGCTGGTCCATATCAGTGAAATGAGTTACAGGAAGAGGATTTTGAAGCCTGAAGATATGGTAGAGCCTGGGGATACCGTTCACGTGATCGTAAAGGAAGTTGATACTGCGAGAAGAAGGATCTCCCTCAGTATACGGGATGTTGAAGGAGATCCCTGGACGGAGGTAGAAGGAAAGTACCACGTGGGCCAGTCACTAGAAGGCACCGTAGAGAAAAAGGAGCAATTTGGGTATTTCATTGCGCTGGAGCCCGGGATCACGGGGCTGCTTCCAAAATCGAGAATAAAGAGCTCATCTCAACCTGCATCGATTGAAAAACTAAGGGAAGGTGACACTATCCCTGTCACTATTGAAGAGATTAAATCGGATGAGCGAAAGATAAGCCTTGGCGTTGGTGATTCACGGGATGAAGGGGACTGGAAAAGCTTTGCAAGGGCCCCAGAAAAGCCCTTAGGTACCCTGGGAGAGAAGCTGCAGCAGGCTCTCAAGTCTAAGAAAAAGTGACTCGGTCAACCCTCAGGGCCTATCGCCTGTTTACCACAAGGCACCCAGCCATCATGTCGTGAAGCCCTTGTTTTCTTGAAGTAAAGGCCACCATGAGATAGCCAATAAAAAAGATGAAGAATGAAATGATCTTGCCGAAGTGGCGTCCGGTGGCTCTGCCAAACGAAATCCTATCTCCTGATAAATTGGTAACTTTGATACCGAGCGCCATTTTGCCCAGCGTGCCTTGTGTCGATGAACTCTCCATGATGGCGAAGTAGAGCCACCCCAGAATAATTCCGCCGAGGTTACCCAAAGCCCCTGCACCTACCGAGGTTCCGGCGGTAAACCGGTAGACGAAACCGATGAAGCCCCCAATAATCAACCCACAAACCATCAAAATGACTCCATCAATGATGGATGCAGCAAATCGTTTCCAGAAGCCCGCATAGCCCTTGAATACATCCTGCTCGGTGATGAATTGAAATGCCCCGGCTTGTGCTTGAGGAGGAGGAGGTTGTTGGAAAGCGGATGGTGGAGGACCTGATAGGGGCTCAGCCTGGGCGGTCTGATCGGATCTTGTTTCTACCCTTGGTTCAATTACGATCTTACCACCGCACTTCTTACACGTGGCAACCGCGCTTTTTCCTGGACGGATTGTATCATCGGGAATCTTGTAAATGGCGTTACAGGTAGGGCACACAATCTTCATGATTTACTCCGGAGGATCTGGCATAGATACCAATGAAACATGCCACAGTTTTTCTGGTCTGTCAAGAGGGTTCGGTTTTCTTTGAGGCCGAAACACCGGTTACCACTCGTTTACGAATTGCCTCCCCCCGGGATTAACGGGTCAAAAGGATGGCACGAGGCAGCGAGAGTCTCAAAACCGAGGCTCCTCATAGTCCATGTCAAAGGCCTCGGCGACTGCCTTCAGGGCCACCTTTCCTTGGTAAATGTTGAGCCCTCTCGCGAGTGCCCTGTTGCGGGCCATGGCAGTCTCGTGGCCCTGATCAGCGAGTTCCAGGGCATACGAAAGGGTAGAGTTCGTCAGGGCATAGGTTGAGGTACGGGGTACTGCTCCCGGCATATTGGCCACGCAATAGTGGACCACCTTATGGGCGATGTAGGTGGGATTATCGTGGGTGGTGGGGTGGGTTGTCTCGCACAGCCCTCCTTGATCCACCGAGGTATCCACGATGGCTGAACCGGGCTCCATACTCTTTACCATATCCCTGGTCACGAGTTTCGGAGTCTTGGCCCCGGGAATCAGCACAGCCCCGATGAGCAGATCGGCGCCCAAAACCTCCTCTTCGATATTGGCCCGATTAGACATAATGGTTGTTACCGATCCTTTCATGATATCGCGGACATAGGCCAGCCTGGTGGGGTTGATATCAATGATGCTTACCTGGGTCTGCATGCCGACCGCAGCATGGCAGGCATTGATGCCCACGATACCTGCCCCGATAATCACCACCTTTGCCGGCGGAACCCCTGAGGCACCGCTCAGCAGAATTCCCTTGCCCCCGTTTCTTGCCTCCAGGCAGTGTGCCCCTGCTTGGATGGAGAGGCGACCAGCCACCTCACTCATGGGGGCCAGGAGGGGTAGGGACCCATCGTTAAGCTGGATGGTCTCGTAGGCTATTGATATGGCACCGCTGTGGATAAGGTGCTCGGTGAGGGGTCGGCTTGCTGCAAGATGGAGATAGGTGAAGAGAATCTGCCCCTCGCGGATAAGTGGGTATTCTGGTTCGAGGGGTTCTTTGACCTTGAGGATCATATCTGCCCGCTCCCACAGAGCACTCGCATCCTTAAGGAGCGTGGCCCCAGCCGCTTTGAATTGCCTATCGGTGATACCGCTTCCCATGCCTGCATTCTTTTCAATGAGAACCTGGTGTCCATGGGCTGTCAGGGCTGAGACCCCTGCTGGAGTGATAGCCACACGGAGTTCCTCTTTCTTGATTTCTGTGGGGATGCCAATGATCATGCTTTCTCCCTCCCAAAAGGTTTTGGGTAAACCCTGGAACTTTTGTTAGTTCTTTGGCACAACACCGGGTTGCCTGCATTATTATACATGGACTAAGCAAAAAGGCAAAAGGCAAAATGAAGGAAAAAGGAGCGAAGATAATAGCTCCGAAAACCGCATCCTCTGGGTGTGGATTCTTTACTATTTTCTGGTTACGAAAAGGCCTTCAACCAAGTTCGATACCCCTGTTGAAGGCTTTGATATTTGAATCAAATAGGCTTCCGGGGAAACGTTCCTCAAGAATGGGAATCATGGTTTCCCTGCTTATTGGCAGGAGGTCGGCCCCTACCAGCGAGCCCAACAGTACCATATTGGCATATAGGGGATCGCCCATTTTCAATGCCTCTTCAGTGGCCCTGATAAATCTGGTTTGGGATGAGAATTTTATGATTAGTTCCTTCAGCTCATCTAGATCAGGATAAGGGATGCCCCCGGAAGGATATACCGGCCTGGGGTTTGCTATTACAACCACCTGAGGGTTGCCAAACTCCGCCAGAGCTCGGAGCGTTTCAACCGGCTCCATACCAAGGATCACATCAGCCTTTCCCTCAAGGGTTACTGAACTGTAAAGGGCTTTTTTTGAGATTTTAATATGGCTTGCAACCGATCCACCCCGTTGGCTGACACCGAACGTATCTGCGACGCTCACTACAAAGCCTTCATTAAGCAGGGCAGTCCCGATGAATGCAGACAGTAACACGTTTCCCTGCCCGCCCACACCGGCTATGATTAGGTTTAGCGGTTCCTTTCGCAGGGTTTTGGCGCTCATCAGATTACCTCTTCCCTTATAATCGCATTCGCGGGACATATATCCGTACATAGGCCGCATCCAACGCAGAGGGCCTCGTCTATGATCGCCTTGCCGGTTTCGTTATCCCACATCAGTCCAGGGCATCCGAAGAGCCTGGTACAAAGCCTGTCACAGCCGCAGGCATCCCCTCGGCATTTCTCCGGATCCACATATATCTTATATTTCCTGGGGATCTTTCTTCTGTCCTTTAATAATTGGCACATGTGTCGCATAATTATCACCCTGGTACCGGTGCCTTCCTCCATCATGCTCACCAGAGTCTTGGTGGCATTTTCAAGGTCAAAGGGGTCACAGACCTCAACGTGCGCACCGATTGCCCGGCAGATAGCCTCCATGTCTACCACCGGTGCAGGATCACCGGTGGCGAGCTCTCCAGTGCCAGGGTGGGGCTGGAAACCGGTCATGGCTGTAGCACTGTTATCAAGAATGAGAAGGGTGAAGTTAGATCTGTTGTACACACCATTAACAAGAGCAGGTAATGTGGCGTGGAAAAAGGTTGAATCACCGGTCACAGCCAGCACCGGTTGATCGAAGCCAAAATTTTTCAGATTACCCAAACCATTGGCCACACCCGCCCCGGATCCCATGGCGTGCATTGTCCTTGCCTGGAAAAAGCCAGGGGCAGCAAACCCCAAAGAATAGCAGCCGATGTCACCGCACACAAAACCGTTCCGCCCGTCCAACTGAAGTGCCTTCCTTATTGCCCAAAACGTGGCGCGATGAGGGCAGCCGGCACACATATTGATCGGGCGATTAGGTACAATCTTCGTAGCCTCCTTGACCTCCATAGCGTAGGTGATGTCTCGTGGCTGGTAAGGGGTGATACCTAAGATATCGGTTAGGGAGTTTATGATCAGGTTTGTGCTCTGTTCATCATAGGGTGTTACGTGTCCTGACCGGGCACCATAAAAGGTGAGAGTGCCCAAAGTCGAAAGCAAACTGGCGGCCAATTCCATGACGCTCTGTTCGAGAAAGGGATCCGTCTCTTCAACAAACAGGATTTTCTTTGTACTACCAAGGTATTTTCCTACCAGTTTCTCCGGGAGGGGCCAGGTGGTCCCCAGCTTCAAGACCCCCACGGTTCCGCCAACTCTCAACTCATCCACGGCTTCGGTACAGTAAGATGTACACGCGCCACTGGTTATCACCAGCAGCTCTGGGTTCTCGGGACCCACATATCGATTAAAGGGTGATGTCTCAAAAAGCTTCCGTACCTTTTCTAGTTTTTCGTGGAGGAGTTTGTGGGCAACTAAAGATGGACCTGCAGTAAAGGTGCTCTTTGTGGGATTATACATGTTCCAAAGTTCGGGAAAGTAGGCCTTCTTCTGCGTCTTTTCGGGCAGCTCACCGAGCACTACATTGCTTTTCGTATACGAAATGCGGGTCACCCCCCGAACAAAGGTGAGGAGGTTTACCGCCTCAGAGACTTCGAAGGCCCATCTTACCATGTCTTTGGCTTCCTGGGCGCTACTTGGTTCCAAAAGGGGATTGTCAAGCCATTTTGCTATGGTTCTTGAGTCCTCTTCGTTGCTGCTTGTCATACCACCGGGGTCATCAGAGACAAAGACCACCATTCCACCCTTGCCTATACCAGTCATATTGAGATTGATGATGAAGTCAGCAGCAACATTGGCCCCATTCTGTTTCATAGCGACAAAAGAACGGATTCCCGCAAAAGATGCGCCGGCAGCAACTTCGGTGGCTAGTTTCTCATTCACCGACCACTCAGCATGGATGTTCAGTTCTTTGGCCGCGCTTGCTATGAAGGGGAGAACTTCTGATGAAGGACTGCCCGGATAGGCGGCTGCAACACCTATACCAGCTTCGATGGCACCTCGAGCTACGGCTTCGTTACCCATTAAAAGCACCGTAGCTCCAGGTCTGTTCAGCGCAAAGGTTGTCACTGGCATGCCCCTCTGGATGTTTTGAAAAATGGGACTGTATTAGTTGTCTAGAAATTTATCAGCAATATCTTCAGAAACACCCCTCACATAGATGAGATCCTTTTTGTTGCCGGTTTTCTCAACGATGTTTTTCAATGCTGTTTTCTTTTTGTTGAGTGCGGCTGTTTTCAAATGAGCAAGGTTTTGATCGGGCAAGTCCCGGGTCTCGAGGATTCCTCTTGCTATTGCCAAGTCTATGAGCTCGATGCCAGCATCAGTGCGGACAAGAACCGTGTTCCATCCCTCGATTCCTTCTGCAGAGCCAACTGAAATATCGGCAAACTCAGCTGTCATATCCAGGCAGTAGTTGCAGGTTGTCATAATGAATTCCCTGATTTGCTCCAGAGGAAACGAGATGTTCCCTGATTTTGTGTAGATATCGAATCTGTTTGCCGGTGGCGGGGGGATATCAAACTTTATCACCTGTGATAGGTCACAGTTCTCCTTCAAGAACCCATGGAATGTATCAAGGCACAGGGCCCAGGTACAAAATAACCCGATCACCAGGTTAACATTTGCGATATCTGCCCTGTTCTGTGGTGGGTTTTTCTTCATCTTGCTCAGGGCCAATATCTGACATGGCGTGGCGACTATTCCCAGCGTGTCTGTGCTATCTTCAGGAATCTGGTTGAGAGCCTCCAACACTGGGCAAGCAATGAAGTTTGAGCCGGCGCCCTGGAGTATCTCCTTTTTGCTTCGAGCCAGAAAAGCAATGGGAAGCTTATCAAGGGACATCTTGGTCAGAATTGCATTGTCAATAAGGCCCTCTGCCAGTGCAAATGATAAGAGGGTAGTCACGGCTCCCCCGTACTGCGCCCTTTCCCTGATATGTTGATCTGTCGATCGTGCCATGAGCACTCTTTTAACGGTGCCTAATTCATTGTAGCCATAGGCTTCGCTAAAGATATGTTGGCTGACGGCTTCTATGTCTGTGTCGGTTCTGGGGCAATATCTATAGCATTGTGGCTCTGGGATGGTACAATTGTCCAGGATCACAATCCTACCCTTGTAGGAGACGAGGTAAGGACAAGCACCGGCACATGCACCACAGTAAGCGCAGAGGCCCGTTTCCAGAACCTCTTCTTGGAGTTCTCTTAAACCCTTAGCGTTCATGTGCTTGAATATTTCCTGACCACAGGTTTTTCTAATCGCCAATCATATGAGAATGAGCTCTCATTAGTCAACAGGTACCTGTTACTAAGGAGAGCATTTTATTGTTTGCATTGGACATAACCGAGAACGGTGTAGGATGGTCACACCAGAAAAGACCTCATGCCCCTCCCGATATTGCAAACTATTTGATACCCTCCTAAGAAACTTGATCATAAATGGTCTTTTTTTATCTGACAGGATTTACTGGATCTATTGGATTTCCTTTTCTTCTTTCTCAGTTTCCTCCTGCCCGCTATCGCTCTCGCTCAGGCGAGGCCTCGCCAGGTCGGGACAGGGCAGGCGGGGAGGACAAAAGAACAAAAAAAATCATGTTAATCATGTTTATCCTGTCTAATACACAAGGAAGATAGATTAGAGTTTCTTTTATGTATAACCCTGAAGCGAAGGGCCGGGGTCATTTGCTGAGTAGTAATAGACAGGTCTTTGAAGTGGTAGTAGCGGATAAGTCTCTTGTCTAAATGAGAGGAGAACGAGGTGAGAGGCCCGCATAGCTTTCAGGAAAAGGCGGAAGCAAAGCAGGGGTGCCATAGATTTTGATGGCTTCCCGAGATGCCGATGATATCTCTAAGAGATACACGAACATCCGAGAAGCCTCTTACATGCCACGACTCACTCCCTTTTGTTCAAGTATAACCTGTGGAGGCTTGT
>CP070673.1:1984137-2006785 GCA_020351915.1 Deltaproteobacteria bacterium | reverse complement strand
CTCCATCGGTTATCTCACCCGGCGGTGTCGGTATCAGCTGCATTACCGACAGCTGGCTCACCGATTTTCCGCAGCCACTCTCTCCTACCAGGCCTATTATTTCACGCTCGTCGACGTGGTAGGAAACACCGTCCACGGCCTTAACCAAGCCGCGGTCCGTTTTGAAGCAGGTCGTAAGGTTTTTTACATTCAGTAGAGCTGACATAGTACGTTACTAAACGACCTACTCGATATTGCTACATGGCTATAATATACCTCTGAGCCTGGGGTCGAGCGCATCCCTCAGGCCATCTCCTACCATATTGAAGCTGAACACCACAAGCATGATCGTCGGAAAAGTCATGAGCGAGTCTATAAATCTCATGGATATTGTACTCACCCAGCCGCCAAAGTATCCAGCAACTAATCCAATTGTCATGCCGATTACAGCTGCAATGCCAACTGCGATCACACCCACCATCAGCGCGATCCAGGTGCCGAAGATTATACGACTCAATATATCTCTCTATCACGGGCCTATCGAGATCAAACTCATGCCTGAGGGCCTCAATCTGCTCATTCGAGATACTTGTATACCACTCTTTAACATTACCTCCTCGGCTATCCATCGAAGTCATTCACGATGAACTCGCTGTGCCTTGCTTATTAATAATTTTACATTGTCTGCCATTGTTGGGCTCCGTAGGGTGTGCATGCTTCATGTCTGTATTGTATGGTATCCTGCAAGTTATACTACCTTATGTTTTGGCAACTCTTCCGCTAACTTATTTCTAGTTCTATTGAAAAATTCTTCTCCGTCCGGTTTGAAGGAAGGAAGTTCCCACGGCATATCACGTAATGCTTGTAGCACAGAAGGCATAATGAGATAGGGAATAGAAACAAATTGCAGACCATCTGGAAACAGCTTCCGGCGCCCCATTCCATGGCTAAGACCTGTCATGCCATAATTCACTTCACCACTTAAATAAGGATAGACATAGATCCAGGCACATCCCAGCACGTTTGTGAATTTGCTTGTCCAGACCTTTGCTGTTCGATAGCTGGTTGCCCTGAGCAGGATCTGTGTTTGATCGGTGTTGTTGGTAAAAATAATCAAGACATCCGGATCGAATGAGAATTTATTTAATGGTGAAAAAGAAATATAGTTGATTAAACCCTTCTCTATCTTAGGGATTTGCGGATATAGCCTTCTTCCTGATCGAGGTTCTTCGAAGACCTTTATCGCAGATGCAAGCTCTCCGCTTAATGAAACCGGTGAATGATTTTCCATCCCCAACAGAGCATCCCCACAGGTGATATTGTTTTTATCCGCATAAAAGGCATTCCCTTCCTGTGCCTTCTTTAGCATTATGCATAAGGTCGTGTTTTCACCCAGCCTACTAAGATGGTCTGGACGTTTGTATGTATATTTAACGCACACGGGCGACCGATCGAATTCAAATTTCCCTAATATGGCGAAATCTTTCTTAGTGAGGGTCATTTTATCTCCTTTATAATACAAGCCCAACTGGTTTGTTAATGAGTTTCCTTTGACACTTTATTTCGAAGATTCCTATCCCTTCTATTTCGCGCCCCCACGATATCTCCCTCGCTCCCTTAGTTTGTCTCTATTACTAGGAATTATATCCAAAGAATATCCATGGGCCAAGATGCACAGAAACATTTATTCCATGTGGGGAAATCTATCGGTTATGTAATTCATTGTCCGATCATTTGATTTTCCGTTAAGTGTATTGTCTTCCTGTCAGCATCCTCTTTCTTTCAAATCTAATTGTCTTCAAGTTAGATTGTGATAATGGCTACAGGACACCTCTGAGCCTTGGGTCGAGAGCGTCCCTCAGGCCATCTCCTACCATATTGAAGCTGAACACGACAATCATGATTGCAAAGCCCGGGATAAGTGAAAGGGTGGGATTGGTACGCAGATACTGATAACCCTCATAGACTATAGTCCCCCACGCAGCCTCGGGAGGCTTTATTCCTACACCGAGAAAACTAAGAGAAGCTTCAGCAAGGATAGCCATTCCTATCATCATGGTTATCTGGACAATAAGCGGTGGCATACAATTTGGGAAGATGTGCCGCAACATAATACGGACGTTATTGGCTCCCATGGACCGTCCTGCCAATACATAGTCATTTTCCCTGATCGACAGAACCTGACCATACATTAACCTGGCGTAGGAGGGCGTAAGACCTATCGTGAGAGCTACTATAACATTTTTCAGCCCCCCCCCGAGAATACCGGCGATGAGGAGGGCCAGGAGTACCATGGGAAAAGCCATGAGGGCGTCTGTCAATCTCATGAATATCATGCTTACCCAGCCACCAAGATATCCGGCCAGTAATCCCATTGTCATTCCGATTGTAGCAGCAGCACCAACCGCGACCACACCTACCATAAGCGCGATCCGGGTACCGAAAATCAGGCGGCTCAGCATATCTCTTCCTAGGGCATCAGTCCCCAGGAGATGCTCCTTGCACGGCTGGAGTATGGTTTTACTCATGTCCAAGGCGTAGGGGTCATAAGGCGCCATCCATGGGGCAAAAATAGCTGTTATGATGAGTGCTATTATCACAATAATACCAAATACAACCACACCTCTGCTGAAAAAGACACGATAAAAACGCCTGAATTCACTGATGCGGGCTGATTCTTCGGTCACATCCTTATGCATGATCTTCTCTTCCTGTTCATGTATGGTATCAGATCTTTAATCATAGCGCACCCTGGGATCAAGCCAGCCATAAGAAAGATCGATAGCTAGGTTTATCAATAACACGGCCGAGACCATTACTAAAACGACACCCTGTACAAAGGCATAATCATGAGTAATGATACCCGAGACCGCCAGCCTTCCTAAACCGGGGATATTAAATACTGTTTCAATGATTACCGCACCGCCAAGGACATTACGAAACAAAATACCTGTCAAGGTGACAACTGGAATGAAGGCATTTTTCAGTGCGTGCCTTGTTATTACTATTCGCTCTTTTAAACCCTTGGACAAGGCGGTCCGGATATAGTCCTGCCCCATAACCTCGAGCATGCTTGATCGAGTCTGACGAGCTACCGTAGCTAGAGGAAAGACAGCCAGACAGAAGACTGGCATGATAAGTTGTCTGGTGCTCATAGTAAGGTTGTTAAAAGGGGATGTATAACCACATACCGGAAGAATTCTAAAGTAGATGGCAAAAATATAGACCAACAAAATCGCCAGCCAGAAAGAGGGTACGGTTATACCCAGATTTGCCGTGATCGTTACCACCGTATCCAGCCAACGCCCCCGTCTTACCGCGCTCAGCACACCAAGCAGCGTCCCGAGAATGCCACTACTTATTATGGCCAGCAAACCTAAATGGAGTGTGATAGGGAGCCTTTTCAGTATTTCGCTTGTTACACTAGTGCGGTATATAAGTGAGACCCCGAGATCACCGTGAAGCACGTCGGAAAGCCAACCAACATACTGCACCAACATAGGGCGATCCAGTCCATACTCATGCCTGAGTACTCCTAGCTGTTCATCCGTTACTCTTCCCATCTCCTCCGGAGTCATAATCACCAAAATAGGATCGCCCGGTAACAGGCGAATTGCAAAGAAAACGGTAATGCTGGCTAATAGAAAAACAAATACGAACTGTATTAATCTACGGATGATATATGATGCCATAATCGCATTGCCAGCACCAGGATCGCTTGGTGATACAACCCACTATTACGGGATTGTAAGTCTTTTCCTCTTGCTGACCCAAAAATCCACGGGCACGATCTCCGTCAGACGTTCGGAAAGCGTGCCCGCAAAGTTATAAAAAAAACAATGCTATCTCACTTGCTCAACCAGACATTCTCCGGCGCCCAGTCGTAATTGCTTGCAAAGGCAAGGAAACCCGTATCATGAACAACGCCCGCCTTTAAGGATCGAGGTGCTCCAATGTGCCACAAGGGAATGGCCACCGCCTCGTCAGACCATATCCTCACCACTTCCTCTACCTTTTTTGCCTCAATTTCAACCGTCGCAACTACTTCTTCAACCAGCTTGTCAATTCCCGCAGGTCTCTTGAGCTTGACATAATCTCCGCTGAAGGTCGCTGCATAAGTCGTTAAAGTTCGACCGAGATTCGCATAGATACTCCATGGAGCAGCCATCAGCGCATTGCTCCATCCCTTCCTTCTAGCTTGCATGTACTTACCCATGTCCGGAAACTCCAGCTCAGCCTGGATTCCGACTTGGGCAAGGTAACCCTGCACAGCGGCCATAATTTCCCTCGAGGTACCGGGAAAGATGATAATTTTGGTTTTGAACCCGGCAGAGTGGCCTGCATCCTTGAGTAACGATTTTGCCTTAGCAGGGTCATACCCCCGACCTTTAAAATCGGAGATGTATCCTTTATTGTAAGGACAGGCAAACTGGTATGCGGGCTCCCAAAAGCCCTGTCCTAATGCTTTCATGATCGCCGGCCTGTCAATGGCATACTCCAGTGCCTCCCGCACTCTCTTGTCAGCAAAGGGAGAATCGGGATTGGCACTATCGGGCATAAGCGAAAAAGTCCCATCATGGCGATAGATGCTTTCAAATCCTCGGGCTTTCAGGTCAGCCCCGACTTTAAGATTCGGACTATACAAGGCGTCCGCCTCTCCCGCCTCCATGGATGCCTCCTGAGTAACTGGATCCTTAATAACAATCAGTTCTATCCGATCAACATAGGGCTTTCCCTTCTGCCAGTAGTCGTTGAATTTTTCATATATCGTAGCGACATCACGGTCAAGGCTGACAAATTTGAATGGGCCCGTCCCGACAGGGTGCCAGTTGATTTTCTCCTTACCCATGGCCTTGAAAGCTGCTGGCGACACCATCAGCACTGTCCCTATATCCTCTAGGACCGTATTCTGCCATTCACTGAGATCTACCTGAACAGTATAGTCGTCGATAACTTTTATTGCGGTCCAGCGTCGCGCCTCAGGTTTTTTTGCTGCCTTGAATGCCTCCAGATTAAACTTAGCCGCCTCAGCGTTCCAGTCCGTCCCATCGTGAAACTTAACGCCCTTCCTCAGGTTAAAGGTGACGGAACCCCGGTTCGGAGCGATTTTCCAGCTTGTTGCCAGCATGGGCTCCATACGTAAATCCAAATAAATGCGCAGAAAAGATTCAAGGGCGCATATTCCGTCCGTCCGGTCTGTCCTGCCTATATTCGGGCCCCAGCCAATGCCACGTCCTGGCCCTGTGTACCTGATGAGTTTAAAGGTGCCCCCATGCTGTTTTTCTGCTGTCGACGCTGCCACCGCTTCTGGAGCGCCCACCGCAAATACAAACGATGACACGACTAACACAACCGCTCCAGAAACTAAGGCTGTTATCCTCTTTTTCATTTTTACCTCCTCCCTTAATTGAATAGCCTGTTTTGTTCGAAAGCCCCTGCCTTGTCTTCACATCCCGAGCTTCCCAGCACTTTGCTGGTCACCAACTTCTCAGGCGCTTCAACCGTTATCTCCTCGAAACTCTCACCCCCTTTCATCTAGTTTTCCTCCCCCTAGATTTGACATTATACTTCGGCTCCGGTAGATGTCAATCTTTCGAATCGCCTCGGTTACTCTCGAGTACTCGATATGTTCGCTAAAGCCCCTGATTTATGCCTCCTATTGGGTTAGCAAGAATCATCCATCCGAACTCCCTTAGAATTTCCTCAATAGCGCATTGGCTGCGTCCTGTATTGCCTTCTGTTCATAGCACAATGAAAGTCCATTTTTCACTTCACCCCCAACAGGATTACTCATTGGCGATATTTGGAGCGTCTGGTTCTACGCGACCAAGAGTTTGACTATCCTGGTGACGTTGTCGATTTCATCAATTCTTTCAAGCATGCTCAGTGCTTTTTCTGCTTTTTCTAACGGCACCGTTTTGGAGAAAGCCACATTATTCATGAATTTTTCTCTTTTCTCAGCCGGTGTGAGGGGATTGAGTGTGCCAAAACCCTTCGCTACATCAACTCGTTTCTCAAACTCCTTCCCCTGCCTCATTTTTACTTTTATGCCGGCAGCGCTGGGGGTTTCTGGCGGGATGGTTGCGTTCAATCTAATTTTGTTAATAAGACCCATAATCTTGGGATCTTTTATAGATGCGTCAGTGAAATGCTCCAATTGCACGTTCTTTCTCAGCAGCGCATTCGCGACAGTGTACTGAAAACTAAAGGCTGCGCGCGCTTGAAGGACCTCTCCAACCCTAAAGGGCTGACCTACAGCGAAGTCACGCCCCACAGGAGAAATGTCAACAATAACCTCATCGATATCCTCAGGCTTTATCTCATTGACACGAACCAGCTCCAGAGCACAATCAATAGCTCCGTGAGTGACACGACAGGAGGGATAGGGTTTAAATGTAATATCCGCATAGAACTTCTTCCCCAAATCCTTTGTAAGCTTTTCTGGTTGATAGGTTCGGCAATACAAAGCGAAATACCCATATTTGCTAAGCAGAGGATCTCTAACGCCCGTGAATCCCTTACGAGCTAGGGCTGCCGAAAGAATCCCCGCCTTTGCAGCGAATCCCTGAGGCAATTTGAAAGCGTGAGCACCATCAAAAATATTTTGCATTGTGCCGGCAAGCTGATTGATCACAATCCCAAAGGCGTTTAACATCTGATACTCATCAAGCCCCCAGAGCTTACCTGCAATAGCGGTTGCACCAAACATATTGACTGTTCCTGTACAGTCCCAGCCTGTATCAATGGTAAAGTTAGAGGCAGCGTTTATCCTTGCGGTGAGATCATCCCCCAGAATAAGCGCGGTGAGAAGATCTTTCCCGCTCGCAGAACTCTGCTCTGCCACAGCAACAGCCGTAGGAACTGTGGTACCGCTAATGTGACCGGGATATGCCTTGCCATCCACGAAAGGATTACATGCTTCAAAGTCATAAGACCTAGCCATGATACTATTTACCATCGCAGCATTATGAGCGGGAATTTTACCTCCATGCGCCATGATGGTACTTTCCTTCTTACCACCCCACTCTCTCACCAAATCGATTATCATAGAACAACCGGGTGCATTCGCCCCCCCAATTAAGCAACCAACCACATCGATGATTCGATCTCGAGCCCTATCCACCACGAAAGTGTCGAACGCCTTAAAAGAAGTGTGCAAGATATTCCTCACTAATTCTTCAGTAACACCCATATCTTTTAACTCCAAATCATTATCAGGACACCATGATCTGTCATCCCCTAAAATCCGCCCACAAGAATCCCCTTACTTATCGACGCCAGATCCTCGACCACTGTCTGGTAATTGGCTTTCCTCCCCTGCAGGTTCTCTCTCTTGGCTATTCTCTCCCTGTGGAATTCAAGGACTTCCTTATCTAGAGGCAGATTTCCGTGATTTAGGTATCTCAGGGCTCCCTTATCGTCTTTCACTCCCATCACCTCGCATGCCACCGAACGATGGCTGCTAAATGGATTATCGAGGACACCTTGCTCAACGGCTCTTACCACACCAATAGCCACATCGCCATCACCCAGTTCTAAAACTTTTTCTACGATAGATCGTACCTCCAACTCCAAAATTCTCGCTTCCATAGCAACCAAGCCATGATCCACCTCAATGTTTTGGTCTTTCAGTAAGTCGGCTGCCATTTTCCCAGCCTTATAGGTGGCTACAAGGTCCTCTTTGGTGGGAATGGTCTTCGCCTCGGATATTGTCCTTACATCCACTAACTGGGCCTTACAGAGCCGTGCTACAAGACAATCCAAGAAGGTGACCATAAAAGAGCCACCGAGATTATCCGGATATTTTGCAAGAGAAAGGCCTGCATTCATTCGAAGTCTTACATCTCTGTAACCAAACCTTTCCATATAGGCATATGCAAGCTTACGGAATGTGTGTGCAGCACCGACATCTTGTGCTAAGTTTCCCTGAGCTTGGTAATGAAGGATTATTTCTCTTACCCCTTGCTCAACCATCAATAAGACTTGTATCAAAGCTGAAGCGAGGACCAAACCTGGCGGTACACCACAACCATACATCCCGAGGACACTAGCACTGATTGGAGCTCCTCTCTCCTCATAATAACCATACAGCCTATGGAGATACTGGTGATTCTTTAATACCGTTTCCAGGGATTCCTTAGAATTCATATTCCAGAAGTTATAAAGCCCATCACCAGAATCAGCCGTATAACCACCGGCAAATGCTATCTCATTTATTATCCTCATATCAGGAGCACCATACCGCAGCTGAATCGGTTTAGATATAGCATTCACAAGCTTTCTCACCCCTTTGACACCATGATTGACTACAGGGAACCCATTAAGAGTTGAAACTCCTGACTTCATGCTTTTCTCTATTTCCACGGCGGCTCGTTTGAAATCATGGTTTCTCGTCAGGCTATCTACGGATGTTCCCAGAACGTCTGCAACTGGTTCAACGGTTTTGAGAAGCTGTATCTGTTGCTCCAGCGTTGTATGCCCCATACCCGTAATAATGAGCGTTTCGCCTCTTTGTTTTGCCTCGTCTAACCGCCTTGACCACACTTTGCTTGCTGGTAGAGTCTTATGAAATGCAATGGCTTCTTCGAGATCAATCTCCCTGCCCGTTGGCCACTCAGCCAGCACCTTTTTTCTTTCATCAAAGAATTCGTCCCCTAATTTTTTGTTAGTTATCATCTCTTTTCCACAACAATGTTTGGGGGAACGCTCTGCCGTGAATTTATTTCAGTTCATTTAATCTCTCTGTATGCCTTTTCCAAATACTTCTTCCCTATCCTTAGGGCTTTTTCCGGTGCCTTCTCAGCTAACAGGCCTATTGCATAAAGAATGTAGTTTCTATCAATAAAAAAATCTGGAGACTTCGGTTTAAGCAATAAGGGGTTTTCTTCCGAAAACAGGGCCCCTTCCAATATCGCTAAGGGTTCCTGCCCATATGCAAAGATACCCCCAGTGCCAATAACATTTATGACATCTGTCAAATCTTTGCCAAATTGAATAAAGATTGTTCCATCTGGCGAAAAGACCTGTTCCAAATGGCCAACATGCCTTTCCACGGCTATTTCTAATGCTGTTCGAGCGAGTCCAATGTCTAGCCAGCGGTCATCCTCCTTCTCAGGAACTGCCTCTATATGTTCAGACAGATATCTCACCCTGCCTTCCAAATCCACCAATGATTCCGATTTTAAGCTGTTTTCCAATACCCGCACTTCACCGGCTTCTTCCAAAATGGACAATGCATTGTACCGGATACCGAGATCACCCTCCACTGTTCTTTTTGCAAAGGGTTCTGGTATGCCTCTTCTCACAACTCGCTGATTCTTTGAATATCCGTGGGAGATGGAATGCACATCGGTAGTAGCCCCGCCAATGTCTACCACCATTAACTCACCTAATCCTTTTTCGTCGCCGGCACCGACCGACAGCAACTCTGCGGATCTTAGCGCGGCCATTGGTGTTGGCATAATGATGCTATCTATAAGTTCCTTCGCTTTATCCAAGCCTTTTGCGTGCACAATCCTTTGCATGAAGATTTCCCTGATTGCCGCGCGACTTGGCTCCACATTCAACTTATCCAGCTCCCCCAGAACATTCTCTACCACGGTAACGTATCTTCCGTTAGATTCAAGAATACCCCTAATGTCATCGGCACATGCCTTGTTGCCCGCTACCACGATAGGTGCCCCTAAACTTGATTGTGTTAGCATTTGTGCGTTGTGAGCAATAACCTCTTCATTTCCCCCGTCTGTACCACCAGCAAGCAGGATAATATCCGGCACAAGTTGCTCCATCTCCCAGATTTCACGGCGATTGAGCTTATAAGAATAGGTGCCCACCACCTTCGCTCCAGCGCCCAGAGCGGCCAGCCTGGCTGCCTTTACGGTAAGGTTCGGGACCAGGCCAATAACTGCTAGGCGCAAGCCTCCTGCTGCGCTACTACAGGCTAATCTGACACATGCCTCCTCTACGCATTTCCTTCGGCTGTCCTTTTCTAATCTTTCGAGAGCCGCCTTCAAACCGGTCGTGATATCGGTTTTGACCGTACTGACTGATCGGCCTTGCCCTATAATCCTTTCCTCATCCAGGTCAAACGCTACGACCTTGGTATATGTGCTGCCAAAATCTACAAAGATTCCAATCTCAGACAATTCTCAGTTCCTTTCAGGGGCCTTCCCGACATTCATCTGTGTATTCCATTAGAAAGCCGGCCGAGAATGTGGAGGATAGGGTTTGAGTTTTGAGTGAACTGACTTGATCCATCTGAACCTGGACCTTATGCACTGATTGACATGGGAATCTATCCGACTACGCACTGCCAGTCAGGAGTCCTTTACTTATTGAGGATAGATCTTCTACAATTGTCTGGTAATCTGCCCTTCTACCTTCGGATCTCTCCCGTTCTGCTATCTTCTCTTTATGAAACGCCACGATTTCATTGGTAAACGGCAGATTTCCATGGTCTATATATCTCACCATGCCTTGATTGTCTCGTATTCCTTTAACCTTGCAGGGTACATATTGACTTGCAGCAAAAGGAACATCAAAAACGCCTGATTGGACAGCTTTGACCTCCCCGATAGCGGCATCACCATCCCCCTGATCTAAAACCTTGTCTACAATGGCCTTTGTTTCCATCTCCAACATTTTGGCCTCTGTTTCCACTGCTTTCTGATCGAGTTGCAATCCTTGATCTTTAAGTATGTTGATCAATGTCTTGCCGAGTCGTAAGGTTGCGGCATTAGCCTCTCGTCTTGGAATGGTTTTTGCCTCTTCTATCGTCTTCACCGTGGCGATTTCACTCTTACTTGCTACTGCGGCAAAAACACCTAAACTAATGATGGCCGAAGCCTGGAAGATATCATCCGGGAACTTGCCTGACCAATTGGTACAGTTTATCGTCGTTTCAACATCTTTGTAACCCAAAGCCTCTAAGTACTCATTGGCAGTTTTACGAAGGGTTATCACCGATGCTACATCTTGAATTACATTGCCCTGAGTATTAATAGACAGATTAATGGTTTTGACCCCTTGCTCAGCGGCGATGAATGAGTCAAGGATCGCTCCTGCAATAAGCACGCTGAAGGGACATAGGATAGCGAATCCTCCCGTGGTCGAGGCAGCCAGGGGGACTCCATTTTCCCCATAGTACCCTATGAGCCTGTACACATACTGATAGTTCCTGATCACAACCTCTAATGGTATGTTTCGAGAGTATTGGCAGAGGGCAATGAGGGGGGACCCGGAAGTAGCAGTATGCCCTCCGGCAAATCCAATCTCGTCTATTAGTCTGTAATCCGGCGCAATGCCTCTTACCATTACCGGAAGGTTGACCTCTTCTATCAATCTTCTCGTGCCATGGACACCATGAGTGACTAGTGGAAATCCATTGAGCGCCCATTTGCCTGTTTTCAGACTCTCCCTCAAGCCCTGATCTGCATCTTCATATCTATTGCTCCGAGTCATACTATCGACCATTGTCCCCAAAAGGTCTGTCTGGCCCTCATCCTGTAAATATCTCAAGTATTTGCTAAATTCCTCTACCGAGGGCACCCCTGAATCGGTGCGAATCAAGGTAGTATGGGTATCCCGGGCTTGTAATAATTTACGAGCAAAATTTTTATGAGGAGGTAGGCTCTTGTGGAAATCAATGGCTTCAGCCAGATCAACTTCCCCACCGGTAGGCCACATTTCAAGAACTTCTTTTCTCTCTTGGAAAAACTCATCATCAGTAAGTCTCTTGTTTTTAATTTTCACGGGGTCTCCTCTCCCTTTTACAATCTGCTTCCAAATCCTCAATCACTTTGGAGAGTTGTACATCTGGGGGATACACCCTATCAATTCCCATATCCTTAAACATCGTTTCCACATCCTCCCACTTAGATTCACCAATCACCAATTGTCCGCCAAGATACAGAAGGATATCGAGCCCGGCCTCATCGCATTTCTCTCTCAGCCCGGGAATCAAGATATTCGCATGGCCACAGAGGGATGAGATTAGGATAGCATCTGCGTTAGTTTCTATGGCCGCCTCTATAAATTCTTCTTGAGATACTTGAGCTCCCAAAGGGACAATCTTGAACCCAGCATTACGCAATGCATGTTCCACAATCCTTATCCCAATAATGTGCACATCCTCACCTATGATACCGGTGACCAATGTCCCTTTTGTATCTTTGGTATTGCCCATCAATTCTAGTTTTTCCATTCTCTCTTCCGGCTTTCAGCTGAGAGCAATGTAGTTGCTCCCTATCTCTTAGTGCTTCAATTTCGGAATAGGATTATTCCAGCGTCTTTAGCTTATTGAGGAAAGCAGGTAACACAATTTTCCAGTCACCCACCACACCAAAGTGAGCCTGTTTAAAAATAGGGGCTGAGAGATCTTTGTTGATGGCCACAATCCTCTGGGATCGGGAGCAACCCGTCATATGTTGGCTTGCGCCGGAGATAGCCACGGCAAGATAGAGTTTAGGAGCCACAATCTTGCCAGTAATCCCCACCTGCATTGTCGTCGGTATCCACCCGTTATCAACGGCAACCCGTGAACCACCTACTGCCCCTCTCAGGAGTTTCGCCGCCTCTTCCAGTTTTTTGAAGCCCTCGGCGTCTCCGATCCCTCGGCCGCCCGCTACGATTACCTCCGCATCCTCCAGCTTTATCCCCTCTGCCTCTTCGGTCACCCTTTCCACGAAATTGATACTGGAGGCTACCTCAACCAGCTCAACATCGATGGGAACGGCCAGCCCTTCTGCTGAGCCTCTCCACTCCGCGGGCGCCAGCGACTTGGGTCTCACTGTTGCCATTTGAGGAAAACCTTCACTGGTGAAGGTAGCCATTGCCATCCCGCCATATACCGGCTTTGTTCGCAAGAGGTGCTTTGTGTCCGGCTCAACAGACAGTTCCACGCAGTCTGTGGCAATAGCCCTGTCCAACCTGAAGGAGAGACGGGGGCCCAGATCCGCGCCTATATCGGTATGGCCAAAGAGGAGCACTCTTGGCTTTATCCTTTCAATCACCTCGTTAATGGATGAAGAATAGAGATCTATCTGGTAATCACTGAGCTTCGGATCATCGACAACGTATGCCTTATCAGCTCCAAAAGCAATGGCTTCACGGGCCAGTTCAGTGACACCATGTCCTAATAACACTGCATGGAGTTCTTCGCCCAGTTCATCTGCGAGTTTCCTTCCTCCGCCTAATAACTCTTTCGTTATTGACGCTAGCTTTCCCTCGACAATCTCACCAAAAATCATGACATTCTTATAATCGGCCATGGTATCCACTCTCTATTATAGAATCATGGTGGCTAAAGTATTTTTTCCCCTCGCAGCCTGAGGGCCAGATTCTCTCCTGCCTCCTCAGGCGTCTCTCCTTCAACCATCTCACATGTTGCTTCAAAAACCGGCTGGAACAATTTGAGGAGTTTAAGCCGTCTTCCCTGCCCACCGACAGCGGAAGGATCGAGGCCGAGATCTGGGCGTTTCCAGATAATGGGCTGTATCTTCTCCGACTTGCGGATATTCTGTATGGATGGATATCGCGCCGGGCCAAGTTCATTGCTCACGGTAATGAGGGCAGGCAGGACGACGTCCACTATTTCATAGCCGTTGGTGGTCACTCGTTCCACCTTCGCTTTTCCATCAATAATCTCAATTTTCCGGGCTATGCCAACGCTCGGGAGCCCAAGGAATTCAGCGATGCCAGGCCCAATCTGGCCGGCATTTGAATCAGCTGACTGCCTCCCACATAAGACAAGGTCGTAATCTCCGATCTTCCTGATGGCCGAGGCAAGGGCATACGCCGTTGACCAACTGTCCCCGTCTGCAAAGGCCTCATCTTCCAAGAGGATGAGTTCATCAGCTCCCATGTGTAATGGTTTCTTGGCCACCACTCGGTCGATTCCCAGACCAAGGCTTAAGATCGTGACTTTTGCCTCCCTTTTGTCCCTGATGCGTAACGCCGCTTCAACGGCCTGCTCATCAAAAGGATTGACCACTTTCAAGACCTTCGGCGAGCTTACGAGTATATTTTTGTCAGGATCAAGCTTAAATTCATCGGCGGGTGCTTCAGGATCAGCTACCTCTTTAATGCACACAATAATGTTCATGTGAGTCTCCACTTCAGTAAGGTATTCCCAATAACTTCTCTATCCAGGATGGCCGGCACCGATCTGTCTGCCATCCTGTATAGAGAGGTGTACCTACCACTAGTAACCCCCAATAATCTTGGCAGCCTTCACCATACTCAGGACGCCAGTTGACCCGCCGTGCATGATACTGAGATGCACCCGAACCCAATGCTCAAAGGTAAGCTCTTTCTGCGGCCCCATACCCCCGTAGACCTCCAGGCCGACTTCAATGAGCCGCATGAGGATCTTCTTGATATAATAATTAATATAGTACCACCCCTGGGCGGGGATTAACCGACCTTTCCCCGTACATTCCCAGGCATTTTGATAAAGGAGGAGCCTGGCCGTTTTCAACAGGCAATCTGCCTCTGCTATCATCGCCCCCACGGTAGCATGTTGAATGATCGGTTTACCCCCTTGAATCCTGGCCTTCGCATACTCTTTCATGTCCTCATATGTTCTCTCTGCCCAGCCGAGGACGGCGAACATATGCAATGCTTTGCCTGCAAGACGTGAACGCATGACTTCAAAGGCTCCATTGATGGGGCTCACTCGATACCGATCAGAGATCCTGCAATTCTCAAAGTGCATTTGCACATTCGTCACAAGTTCGTTCCCCATCATATCATTGACACGGGATACCGACCATCCCGGTGTCTTTGTCGGGAACACAAACTGGGTGACAGCTTTGGTGATCGGGGCCTTTGGGTCTGTCCTCACCATAAGGGTGACATAGTTGGATACGCCTCCAGCCGTGCAGAACATCTTGTCGCCGTTGAGAACCCACTCATCTCCTTCCTGACGGGCAAAATACATTCCTGCCACACCCGGCTCATCATAGGGCAACAAAAGATCACTCCCACTATTCGGCTCTGTAATAGAGGCAGCCATCATTGTCTTTCTGTCTTGCATGAAATCGTTTAAGACCTCGTTCGCCAAGGATTCGGGCGCGTATTTGAAGTCATACGCCTGTTTCCATGCGATGGTAAAGAGCCTTCCCAACTGGCCGCCGAAATAACCCGCTGTCTCAGCCATCACCCCCTGGGCAATGTGATCATCTTCGTAGCCGCCACCGCCATACTCCTTGGGAACGGTCAACTGCCGCAGCCCCGCATCATGGGCCTTGCTAACCAAGTCCCACGGCATCCGGGCCCTCAAGTCATCACTCGTCGCATTCGGGGGTATCGGTTTGTCTGCGATCTCATTCAGGGCCTTGAGGTCCACCTCCCTCTCACAGAAGTCCTTCATGAGCATTGCCAGACTCTTGTGTTCCTCGGTTAGATAAGGCAAATTAAGATCTATCATTGGTCTTTCCTCCTTTTTTTGGTTTGTCCTTTATCTACTATATGTTGGAAATTTTGTCAGGGAGTATTTTTCTCATTAGTTGAGTACTATCAATAGAATTAAGTAGTGCCCATCCATAAACATTAACTAATTGAAATAAATGAACCCCCGAATCGCTTGCAAATGGCACGTACCGTCTTATTCTGGTGATCTTTATCAAACGACGATTCCCAAATAGATGTTCTGGTACGGACGGCCCAATCATTAGTGGTATTCCAGGCTGACTTACCCTCATCATCGAGGGGGAAGACTGAAGCATCTACACCACTAATTGATTTATAATCGTTTGGTTCTGACCAAAAGAGATTTATGGTTCCTTCAGGACCTGGCCAAAAAAGATTCTCCCCAACCTCAAATCCCATCGATTCGAGTTCACCGACCAACTGATCTCGGCTAGCTGCCTTTGCGAATTGCCAGATTTCAATACTCATTTACGTGCCTGAGGATCGGTGCCTCAGTGAAGCTAACAATGTTTATAAGGTTCCTTCATAACACCTATGGGCCGCAAAATCGCGGCATAAGATCCCGTAGCCTGAAACGGCATAATCCATTGAATTGCAAGCGATTAGACGACCAAACCAGGAATAAGTCTTTTATCTTGAGATAGTACCTCAATGTTCTTGATAAGATTCATCAAGGTGATCAGACAATAAAACCCCACCTCTCATAATGAGAAGCGGGGCTTAAATGTTCTTGAACATGTCACCCTCATCTAGGGTTTACCCTTGCCCAAAGTCAGTAAGGACCGTAACACCAATAGGATGTAATTTCAAGGGTATTTTGATTGCGGGAAGGCTAACTTATATGCTAAGGGGGAGATCGTCGATTATTAATGCTGTTTTTGCTCTCTGACTTCTCCAAAAGTCAGATACCTTGCCACGACCTGGACATAAAACAAGGCAGGAAATCTTTAGATATCGTTCAGCTATAAAATTCGAATTACTTGTTGCACGCGATTTGAATATCATTTCAACGGACACAAAATCTTGTATGCAGCTGGATTCACACTATTTCATAAACTTCTTGCCAAAACCCTCATCTGGCTGTGTAGAAGATCAGTTATAGCTTACGATTGCTGGTGGTAAGTTCTTGAGGCTTTCAATTCCTGTCATTGATAGCAGAAGCCGCAAGTCCTGGTGGAGGCGTTCGAAAAAACCTGTTACGATTTAAAGGCAAATTGCCAAAACCAATTGCACTGCCCCGGGCTGTCTGGATCAAAACGCCCAAGACAGAGCAAATTGGAGTCTAATTTATGGGCATGGGTGTCTCATTTTCATTGACACATTCCGAATGGCAGAAGTCGAAACTCGAAATAGACTTCACGTCCTCTTGGAACTCTTCGCTAAAGGCGTTTTATCATTCCCAACCATGGATGCGGGCGAAATCCCAAAGTCAAGCAAATGATGCACAGGTAATTTTACGTCTATTGCTATCTCCGGGCACATGACCTCACAGAAACAACAGCATGAGCACTCGCCCGGATAGTCTACCGTTGGCATCTGCTTTTCTTCATCCCAGCCAAAAATATCCATTGGACAATGCTCGTAACAAATACCGCACCCAGTACAAAACCTGTAATCAATCTTTGGTCCATAGTTAATTTCAAAGCTATACATTACCTTACTCCTTATTTAGATATTCTTTATCGTACTTAATTTCACCATTTACTTTCCTCGCCGTCACGACGATATTATCCCATTCAGGATCCTGGTCAGGATAATCATCCCGATAATGCATGGGAATCAAGCGACTTTCATTTCTAATCAAAGCGGATTGAGCATGCATCTCAGAAATTCCTATAATGTTCTGGACTTCAATAGCACGCATGAGACCATGCGGGTTGCTCACACTTAATAGGGGAATAGCCCCTTTAGCCAATTGTATTAGTTCGACAGCACGCTCTAATCTTGGTTTAATTCTGTGAATACCTATATAGGTGGCATTTACACCTCTTACATAATCCTCCAGCTCCAGCGGATTAACCTTATAAAGTACATTTCTTCCCAGAGGAGCAAATACCCATTTTCTTGTCTCTGCCAACTGTTTTAGCTGGTCATTGGTGAATGATGGCTGCTTATTATTCTGGACAAGTTCTGTAACATGATCAGCAATAAGGCAACCCCAGGTAAATCCAGGAGAACCACCACGACCCACGACATTGCCTGCAGCGAATAAATTTTTCACTGCCGTCTCAGAATGCTCGTTCTCACGCAGAACACCCCCGCTACCCGTATTGCCTTTGCCAATTATAACTGCTACACATTCGGCAGGGGGTTCGTTTGTAAGCCCTCCAGCGAGTTTATGAAATTTGAGAGCTTTTGGTGGTTCGGTTACTGCTGTAAAGTAAGTACCGATTATCTCATCCTTAGCAGCTTTATCCTTTGCTGACCTGATCACATCATGATCTACCGCAGCGTTCTTCACATCCGGTGCATAAAGGAAATTAACGCCCGGTATCATACCCCCTGCCTTGGTGACTATTCTATCCGCGTATTTATCCTCAAGATATTCACCGTTAGAATTATACATCTTAAAATACCAATTGCAGGCTCCACCTCCACTGCTGTGATTTATCCCTTTTGAAACGTTATAGACGGTGGTCATTTCCATGCTATAGAGCTTGGCGCCAGCGTTAAATGCACTAATATGGCCGCCTCCGTCAAGCACAGGAGACGCTAATGTATAAAAAAGCCTGTTGGGGTATGGGGCCCATGGATATGGATATAGCCTGCTTGCACCGCCAGTTGCTAGAAGGATCGCCTTGGCCCTAAAAACCAAGAATTTGCCCGTTCTTGTGTTTACCGCAGTTGCCCCCACAGCCGTCCCGTCCTTCGTAATTACACTTGTCAACATTGTTCTATCTAGAACCCTGGTTCCCGACTTGCGCACCGCAGACCCTAATTTCAACTTAAGATCGCTTGCTCTTGATATTGTTCCAAACATAGGCTCAAGCGGTTTTCCGTTTTCATCGGTTTCAATGCGGCCCCAAACCGTTCCTTTTCTATAGCCCTGAAGAATTTTGTTGGTACCATCATCTTCGCCGACATTAACCCCGATTTCCTCCAGAATTGGCTGTGATATATACGCATTTTCCATGTGAATTGCATCTAGCTTCGTCTGTGTAAGCCCTTTCATTCTTTTAGAGCCAAACACAGACTTCTTGGCTTCCTCTGAACCAACCTTTCTTTTGTTGACATCTTCTTTACGTAGAGGAACTTGGGTAAAGTTGTCCAGCCCAACTCCATCACCGCTGTATTCCATAGTGGCTTTGTCAATTACAGTAACGTCTATATTCTTACCCGACTTTTTGGCACGGAGAGCGGCTATACCGCCAACTAACCCACCACCGGCAATTAGAAAGTCTGTCTCGATCATTTCATCAGCTAATTGCTCTAACTTATCAACCATTTTTATCCTCCTTGTGGTCTAATGTTTATCTCAGTTTAGCGGAATGGGACACTCACAGTGCGGAGCCGGTAAAACTCTTGTAAATCTTCATAGGAAATGGTAGGAACATCATAGAAATCTAACCTAAAACAGAACTCAGAGCAATAGACATGCTTTTTCCCTCTCCGGACCCTGATTTCAGGTTTACCCTTGATAGGCCGTCCGCAGTACTCGCATTGTGTGTTCTTACTCATAGTTTACCTCCTTTGCTAAGTTAAGACTCTGAAAAAACTCCTTTGCCCAGAAGACTATCAGCAACTGCGATTACTCTAAGCACTGCTGATAATAGACCCTCTCTGATTCTACTTTCGCCCCCTGCCGTTGCATCCCGTAAAACGTCAATGGTTCTGATCGCTGTATTTTTTAAACCACATTGTGCAGTTGAAGTAAGGAAGATGTTGACAAAAGGCATGTAAGTTGTTGATTGTGCTCCTTTCACGTAGTTTGCACACTTATCGCTTATTTGAGATGCAAAAATTACTTGCCAGAATCCTCATCCGGCTATCTAGCAGTTTGATTGTAGCTTTCGATCGGGAGTGGTTAGGTTTTGAGTCTCTCCCCTCGTGGCCATTTCCATGAATACCATACAATTAGTACTGGTACTACAATTGTGAAAATACACATTACCAGATGGTCGAGTGGCAGATTGCCCTGAACTAAATGGCCTATCAAATGAATGATGTATCCACCTATCTCCGATATTCCAAACTGGCGCATCGACTTTCTCCTGCGCATGCGTTGCAGAAGGGTGCAAAAACACGGCAGTCAGTACTATTGAGAACAAAACCATTTTTCTTCCCATACCATGCCAGTGTGGTGGCCGGCAGCACGAGGTATTGAATACCTCCTCTACCGCTTGTGGGCAGCCAGCCGAGATATACGGAAAATGCTATTATGGCCATTATCCCGAGCCAGAAGCCGGGCATGGATTGTCCCACCAGCGCAAATACCTTGCCAAACGTGTCTAGGAGTGAACCGCGTTTTGTGGCCGAAATAACGCCTATGGGCAGACCCATAAAAACCGACAACAAAAAGGCAGCCAAGGCGAGCTCACAAGTGGCAGGCAAACGCTTAAATACGACGATAATCGCAGGCCGGTTATATCTAATAGACTTGCCGAAATTCCCGGTCACGGCTTCTTTCATGAAAATGATTAATTGAATCGGAATGGATTTATCCAGCCCTAGTTCGGATCGAAGCAAGGCCTCTTCTTCAGCAGTAGCGTCTTCAGGCATTAACAGGTATGTAACATCACCCGATAGACGGGAAATCACAAATACAATAATAAAAACGCCGACTACCGTCAGAAGGCCCAAAAGTATTCGCTTGAAGGCATATCTTCTCATTTACAGGTTTCCCGGAATGGTTTCGGAAATTGATATCCGTTAGGGTAAATATGCCCCCTGATCAACAAGCCGTTTCTTCAAGACCGAGTATTTCACTTCCCTTGGCTTCACGCCTTCATCCAGGGCTATGGCGGCAGCCGTCCCGGCAGCCTGGCCCATTGCCACGCAAAAAGGAATAAGATTTAGCAAATCATTTGCCACGGTGTCGGATGAAAAGCAGCGGCCTGCTACCAAAAAATCTTCCATTTTGACCGGAACCAGGGAGCGGTATGGAATGTATCCATTCGGCCATTCATCGGATACATTGTGCTTGAGTGGAGGAATAACGGCTATCGTGTCATCATGAATTTTACCTGAACGTAATTCATCGTATGTCAGGATATGCTCACCTATCATTCTCCTGCTGCCCCGCGTTCCAAGTTGAGAGGCGGTATCCAGGATAAAGCTGTCTTTGAATCCCGGCACGTTTTTCTTAAATAAATCGTGTGTAACAAGCATCCGCTTGCGGACATTCACTTCAACCCAGGTCAGATCTTCAACGTTCAACGGATGAACATTCGGTATCCAGTTGTTGAACCAGCGGACGTCCTCTCGAGAAGTGGGCAAGCACACATGGTAGCCCTTTAATTTTTGTATCTCCTGGATAAGCTCATTCCATTTGGCCTCTTCATTTTCTTTAAATTCATTGAACTTCTCTGCGTCCACATTCCCGACCCTGAAGACGAGGGCAAGATTTGACGATCTCAATTTTGGATCAATGGCCCCGTCAAATTCCGCTCCGGCGCTCTCGATCATATCACCATCGCCGGTCGAATCGATTGTCAATCTTCCCAGTATTGCCTGCCGGCCCGACTTGCTTTCAAAAATAACCCCGTGAACCGCTTCACCTTCCTTAACCGCGCGCACACCCCAGGAGTGAAGATAGAGCTTCACGCCGGCCTCCTCTACCATGTCGTTCAGAATACACTTGAGCATTTCAGGGTCAGTATAGACACTCATCCTTACCCGGCCCTCAACGGTAAAATCAAAATAACGTTTGTACTTCCGTACGATCGCTTCGTCACTGAGTCCCACATGTTCTTTTTTAGGATGATGGGCCGCGCCAAGAACATTCAATCTATCGATCATCTCCGAGCAGGCGCCCTGAATTTCCATCACCTCCGTTCCAGCGCTCATGTGCGGTATAAGAATTACTAGACCTCCCGTGGCCATGCCGCCTAGGTGGCCATACCTTTCAACCAAAACCGTATCGGCGCCGTTTCTAGCCGCAGCCACAGCCGCAGCAACTCCCGCCGGACCTCCACCTACTACGACCACATCTGCCTTTCTAATTACCTGAATGTCTCTTGCCGGTTCACTGATGGTGCTTACCGCCTCATTTGTGGATGGTGTCATATTCATTCCTCCTATGATTTGTTAATAAGAGGGTTCTCAAGTTTTATGCAACGTTAGGGTTATGTAATGCCTGTGTAAGGCATGGGTAAAAATCTTCCGTTCATTGCCCGATAAAAAGGCATCTAACTTTTTAAGCCAGTCGGCCATAAGCTCCTAAATCGGCAAACCGTCTCATCCTCGAGGGCGCACGTGGATGCGAATGGAAAAACAAGCGCCATGTAAGCTTCGTCAATACCCGAATTCAGGCGTATGGTATGAATTTAGATTTTTCCCAATGCTTCGACATGTATCAATACTCGCATGATGTCATGAGTTCATTTAACCTAGCTAGGTAGGATTATTTAAGAACAACGCTGAGTGAAAATGTGCTCAAAGTCAACAAGATTCTCTACTGATAAACAAGCGATTACGATACCAAATCCATCGAGATTCTAGAGTGACGATGACCACGATTTCCCAAATAAGTCTATGATTGTTATCGCATGGGAATTGTTAGGCTTACTTGCCAGAATCTCTAATCTCACAAGAATACAGACTACATCCACAAGTCAAAAGCGGTGCGAGCGATTTCAAGCCAAGACATCTTCTATTGCCCCTTAACCTCAACCTGAAACTTGCTGTTATAGACTATGATTTCAGCAAGCGAGCGTTCCTTCCAGGTCGCATCCTGCTGCATACACTTCCCTCGGTTGACTCATTCCAAGCCGTCATGCTCTCTTATCGCCCAATAACAAGATAAACCCTGTGTTTCCGCTTTATCCTTAATTATTTAGCCCCGTCCCCCAATCTTTTTCAACTTATTATCACTCTAAACCTGCATTTGCAACAAATGGAGTCTTTAACTAAAATCACACGCCGTAAAGCAATTTCTGCACCGACGTTCCCTTTTAGACATCGAGGAGCATGAAGCTCTACCTCTGCCATCGGTATACCGGAAAAAGACTGAAGGATATCGGCACGTATTTTGGTATCGGTGAGTCCGGGGTATCGCAGGCAAGTCGCCGGGTTGCCAGGG
>CP070673.1:1952082-1984037 GCA_020351915.1 Deltaproteobacteria bacterium | reverse complement strand
ACCCTGGATAAAGGGGCTGCTCTCGTTCTGAAAGAAGAAAACATCGAAGGCGAGCGGCTCAAGAAGCTCCTCGAAGATAATGAGGAGGGGAAGCGCACCAAAACCCGGGTCAGCACTAAAGGAAGAGCTACCGGCGAGTCTCGGAAAGGGAGAGCCCCTGCTGCCCGATGATATGCTTTTATGATCCATTCTTTAGTTTTTTTAGCGCCACATTGGCTGCAATAAGTATGGGGTCCCATACGCTGGCAAAGGGTGGAGCATAGGCGAGATCGAGACGGGCTACCTCATCCACGGTCATTCTGGCGTAGAGTGCAGCGGCCAGGGTATCTATCCGGTGCGCCACTCCCTCTGTGCCCACCATCTGTGCCCCGAGGAGTCTTCCGGATTCCTTCTCGACAATGTATGTTACGGTTATGGGTTCTCCCGCAGGATATGCGCGGCTCCGAGACCATCCCTCTATAGTGGAGCCAAAGAATTCGTACCCCTCCCCTTTGGCCTCCACAGCCGTGAGTCCGGTACGGGCGACCTCTAAGTCAAAGATCTTGCTAACGGCACTTCCGACCACCCCCTCGAACACGCTGTCCAGACCGGCAACATTCTCGCCTGCTATTCGCCCTTGCTTGTTGGCAGTGGTGCCCAGGGGAATGTAAACCTTTTTGCAGGTGACAAGGTGTAAGGTCTCTGCACAATCGCCGGCAGCATAGATATCAGGTACGTTAGTGCACAGATGCTCGTCAACGCCAATGGCCCCCCGTGCCCCCAACTCCACTCCAAGCCCTTTAGCCAGTTCGGTATTAGGCCGCACGCCCACGGCGAGCAATACAAGATCTGCATCAAAGGATCCTCGATCAGTAAACACCCTTCGAACGACTCCGTCCTCTCCTTCAAATCGCTCAACTGAGGTCTCCTTATGGAGTTCCACGTCTTCGGAAGCCAGTTTCCCTTCCACTATGTCAGTGATTTCCGTGTCCATAGTGCCAAGGACCCGATCCATCTTTTCGATGACCGTGACCTCCAACCCCCTCTTGCGCAATGACTCGCTCATCTCCATGCCGATATAGCCGCCTCCCACAATGACAGCACGCTTCGGCCGCTCCTCATCGGTATAAGCCTTTATGGCCAAGCCATCATTAAGGGTTCTGACGGTAAAGATATGCTTCAAGTCGACCCCGGGGAGCCTAGGAATAATAGGCGATCCGCCGGTGGCCAAGACCAGCTTGTCATAAGGGAGGGTTACCTCTTTCCCCCTTTCTAAATCTCTTGCCAGGACCTCCTTGCTGTTTTTGTCTATGGCAAGCACTTCGTGCCGGGTAATTACCGTAATTCCTCTCTCCTTTTCGGCTGCCTCCGGGGTGAGTGCAAACAGATCTCGGACGTCTTTGACGTCATTCGATATGTAATAGGGAAGGCTACAGGCCCCGTAGGAGATATAGGCATCCTTCTCTAGAACGGTAACCTCCATCTGAGGCCTTATTCTCTTAGCGCTGCTTGCAGCGCTCATCCCCGCCGCTACCCCACCAATGACCACTAATCTCTGTCGCCGTGCCATTTTCTCCTCCTTTCACCTGATAAAAGCTCAAAGGCTTTTGATTTTAAAAATACCTCATGTCGAGACGACCTCTTTTCTGCGGAAATCATGGACAAGGCTGTTGCCCCTTTCATCACACCAAAACACCATCCCTCTCGATAGAGTGATATGGAAACTCATTCTGTGACAAGGGCATTTTAAAATAATGGTACGTGTAGATCAAAGGGAAACTCATTGTAAGATATGATAGTTGATCTGAATCGAGCATGCGGCTGGTTCTTTCTCTTTATTATATCTTGCTCCCTCAGGCCATTAATATTATAGTGTGTTTACCCACAGGGTAATCTTGACCAGCTTAACCCACGTGAGACGTTTCGAGGAGAGGAGACCATGGAAAAGATAGCCAATCGTAAGGATATCAAACTCGGAGGATCGTTACCGTTTACCCATAAGGGTGAGCAGGCCATTTTGGTTCGGACCAAAGAAGACGACCTGGTGGCATACATCGCCATTTGCCCTCATGCAGGAGGCAACATTGAATGGGATGAGCAGATTAATAAGCTACTGTGCGAGACGCACCTCTCTCTTTTTGATGGTAAGGACGGGTCTGTATATAGACATAGCTCGGCTTTCGAGGTACGTAACGGCTTGACCAGAATAGAGCTAAAGGTCGACGAAGATCACAATATTTACGCCCTCTAAATACTGGCTCAGCGGTGGTTGAATCCGGTAAATGCCATTATGGAACCATGGCAAGGGTGTCGGTGCGAATCCCAAAAGACCTTTACGGTTATCATCTCAGAAAAATCAAGGGCCTACGTGAATCATTGGTACATAGACATCAAGCTCTTCAAATTTTTTCATGTTATCTTTTTCTATTTCTAGAAGTTTAGAATGACCCATCTCCATGGTGGCCACATACTCTATTGTCTTTTTGAGCCTGGGGTTATTTTCATATAGCTTGGCGAGTTCATTATAGAAGTCATATGCTGCCATCTCTGCGTTCATCGCCATCGAAAACACTTCACTAATAGCCATCATTTCATCAGTAATGGCTATTTCTGGTAAGGGCACCGGTGATTTTTCGGGAATGTGTAATTCCTTGTCTCCAAACGTTTCTCTATAAACCCCTTCGATTATCCTTCGGTGTTTCTCTTCTTCAGAGGATAGAAAGTTCAGCTTATCTTTGAGTAATGCATTCCTCACTTTATCGGCTATCTGCTGATAAACCTCCTTGCTTTCTATTTCGCTCCTGAGCGCCGCTAAAAGAAGGGTATGTTCATCAAATTTGCTCAAATCCATGTGGGTACCTCCTCTTTGAGTTGTTTCCGATCATATTGTCTCATAAACCGTAAAGGGCGAAAAGGAGGGGTTCTATACTTGTTCCTGCAATGCCTTGGCCACCTTGCGGCCCAAGTCCACACATTTTTTCAGGTCATCCTGTGTAGGCACATATTGTACCCTGATGCCAGGATCGAGGACCCGAAATTTCATCTCTTCCATAATGGTGTTAATCATCTTCACCACCTCTCCACTCCATCCATATGAACCAAAGGCTGCTCCAATCTTCTTGGCAGGTCGCAGCCCCTTCAGGTAGTGAAGCAGATCAGCCATGCGAGGGAGCATCCCGTTATTAAGGGTTGAGGAACCGATAATGAGCGCACCTGCATCCAGAACCTCGGCAATGATATCACTTCGATGGTTGGTTGAAAGATCGAATAATTGGGCCTTCACACCTCGTTCAACCAGCCCCTCGACAATGGCCTTGGCCATCATTTCCGTACTGTGCCACATGGTATCATAGATGACGAGTGCCTTGACCGTGCTCTTCTGTTGGCTCCACACATCGTAACGTTCGAGTATCTTTTGAGGGTTTTTCCTCCAAATAAGGCCGTGGTCAGGGGCAATCATATCTATCTTGAGGTCTATTTCTTTGACCGTTGCCAGGAGCTTTTGAACGAGCTGAGAGTACGGAAGGATGATGTTGGCGTAATACTTAGCAGCATGGCCTAGAAGCAGAGAAAGATCAACTTCATCATCAAATCGTTCCGTAGTAGCCAAATGCTGTCCAAAGGCATCACTCGAGATGAGAAGCCGATCACCGGGAACATAGGAAAACATGCTGTCTGGCCAGTGGAGCATCCTGGTTTCGATAAACTGAACTGTCCTTTTTCCCAGACTGATGCTATCCCCTGTTTTCACGACCTCATAGGGCCAATTCTCTGTGTGAAAGTGGGAGAGCAGGTTCTTCTTTCCCATTTCAGAGCAGAAAATCTTCTCCGGTTGCACAAGTTCTGCAATTTCAGGGACAAGACTTGAGTGGTCCATTTCCACATGGTTGACAACGACATAGTCTATCTTGGTGGGATCAATTATCTTGCGAATGTTATCGAGCAGGTCACCTTTGAAACCCTTCTTAACGGTGTCAAAAAGGGTAATCTTGTCATCCATCGCCAGAAACGCGTTATAACTGGTACCTCGGTCGACCGAATAGCCGTGAAAATCGCGGATATTCCAGTCGATGGCACCGACCCAATAAATATCTTTCAAGATTTCAACTGGTGGCATTCCAAACCCCCTTAGATCACATTTCACATTTGCACCAGGCAACTATAAAACAAGGTCTTAAAATAGAGGATGATTCCGCGGCGGTTATTCCTTACACGTGGTGTGTTTTTTGAGTTCTAGAGCCAGCTTTTTTAAGTGCTTCTTTTCCTCATATATTAACTGCCCAATGAATTCACGCCCCTTTGTATCCGCAGTAGCATCTTGCATCGTGGTGTAGAAGACTATGGAATCTTTTTCGAACTGGATCGCGAGCCGCAGTGCATCTTCATGAGTCTTAATTCCGGATAACTGCTTATCTACATCTAGACCTGATCTGAAGATGTTCATATCAGCCATCATTTGGAGGTACTGGTTCATCTTATGGTCAGGATCCCAGATCGTCTCCTTAGTAGCAGCTTCTGGTAATTGCGCATTTAGCTCTTTGAATATCTTTACGTGCTCAATCTCTTCTTGAGCGAGTAACGCGGGCATCGCCTTTAAATCCGGATTATCAACGAGGTCCGCAGCCTTCTCATAAAAGTGCTTGCCATTCTCCTCTAGGTCAATACCTATTTGGAAAACTTCCTCTGCATTGAATCCGTAAATCACCGTAATGCTCCTGCCTCAGTTTTGATCATGATTCCTTTTCAAATTCATCTTTTTCGGCACCACAGACCGGGCAGACCCAGTCATCTGGCAGATCTTCAAATTTCGTGCCCGGTGAAACCCCACTATCTGGGTCTCCCTCAGCCGGATCGTAAATATACCCACAAACCTGACAAACGTACTTGTCCATAATGCTTTCCTCCTTATTTTATTTGGTTAATAACTGAAAAGACATGCATGATTCCGTCATAAAGAAATTGGCCCAGCATCGGTCAAACATCAGAGGTGTGCCCTTATCAAATCGGCACCATCCCATACGGTGCCTGGAATACTAACCCTCAATGTATGTTGGGGCAGCCTTTGGTGCCTTACCTTTTTTTACTAGATGATAGTAGGCATAGGTCAGAGGTTCACCGTCACTTATGATATCTGCATCGACAACCTCACCAATAAAAATTGTATGGGTCCCCATGTCAATTTCTTTTTCAACCTTCACTTCCAAAAATGCAGTACTGTGCTCCTCAAGAATTGGATTCCCCAAGGGAGAAAGCCTATATTCTATACCTTCAAATTTCTCAATATCTCTTCCACATTTGAACCCAAAGCGCCCTATAAAGACCATTCCAGTATCTCTATCCAACACATTTACTGTGAAGGATCGACTCTCCTTAATGAACTCGTGAGTGTAATTCTCTTTGTTGATACTCACCCCCAACGTAGCTGGTTTAGAGGTGATCTGAAACACCGTATTCGCTATCTGGCCATTAATCTTGTCGCCCTTCCGTGCCGCGACAATATAAAGACCGTAACTGATTGCATGAAGCGCCTTCGGGTTCATTCATCCCTCCTCTGTTTTTCATTTGACTGAGCCTCTTCTCAAGCCCCATTCTACACTGCTTCCAACTCACGTCGAGCAGCCATATCGAAGAGAACCCTCTCTCTCGCCTTGTCGATCCCCAGTGCTTTTCTCTTCTTGTCAATATGTTCGATCATCAGTCGGGCCATTTCATAGGGATCAGCGGTGAATCCCCATTTTCCATATCCCAACTCCTCAAGGCCCTCAAATAGCAGCTTGTGGAACTTGGTTTCCTCAACAATCGGAAAGGTAACACCAAAAACAGTGTACACACCAGATGCCACGAAGTACTGGCCGATGGATATGGCCTTTTCGCTCATCCACTCAGGAGCCGCTCCCGCTGCTGGCAGGTCAGCGATGCTCTCTCCGAGGCCTCCAACCTTTACCATCTCCGCTGCGGCGATCAGAATCCGGCTGTTATCCACACACGATCCCACACCGAGAACAGGCGGCATTCCCACGGTTTCACATACTTCGCGCAGACCAGCCCCTGCCAAGTGAGCTGCTTCTGGTTTATAGAGTCCAGCCTTTGCAAGGGATATCTGGGAACATCCAGTCTGAAGCACCAGTACATCATTTTTGATCAACTCCTTGACGAGCTCCACATGGACCCAGTCGTGCTTGACTCTCGGATTGGTACAGCCAACCACGCCGGCTACACCTCGGATCCTTCCGTTGATAATATTGTCGTTGAGCGGTGTATAGGAGGCCCTGAACGTGCCTCCCAGCATATAGTTGATATACTCATGAGAAAAGCCGTGGATGCCCATAGTGGTTAACTTGGGGATTTCAACGGGCAGCTTCCGATTCCTGAACCTGACAATAGCCATCTCTACAATCTTGTCTGTACACTCTCTCGGTTCATGCTCCTTGAATTCAATGTGTTCAGCGCCTTCAATGTGGGCCCTTGGATTGGTAGTAAAGAGCTTGGTGCCATAGCACTCGGCAACCTTTACCAGTCCCTGTTTAATGCATTGAACGTCGACTCCCAGAGCATCGACTGCACCGGTCACCAAAATTGCCTCGGTCGACATAAAGTTACCTGCATGAGGGATTCCGTGCCGTGAGAGCATCTCAGCCCCTGAACAGCACATCCCCACCAGGTTTATTCCTTCTGCGCCTGCGTCCTTGGCCGCCTTGACCAGGGTTGGATCATTTACTGATTCAAGAATCGACTCAAACAGGTTCGGCTCATGGCCGTGGATGATGATGTTGACCTGGTCTTCTTTCAGGCAACCCATGTCAACTTCAGCCCTTACAGGGGTAGGGGTGCCATAGAGAATGTCCGAGATCTCTGTGGCGACCATAGACCCTCCCCACCCGTCGGCCAGTGCTGTGCGACTGCATTGATGAGTGATATTAGCATAGTGCTGATCCACCCCCATATGACTTCGGTGCATCAGTTCCATGATCTCTCGCATGGCACCACGGGGCACGACTCCGTGCTTTCGCCACGTTTCGAGCGTCTTAGGCGGTACCCTGCTGGCGAATGGTATCTCGCCTTCCACCTGCGTATAGGTACGCTCAAGTTCTTTGTAAAGATCAGTTGCAATATCCCTTATCTCCCTGCCATCCGTCTCAATCCCGACAGATTTAGCAACCTCCTCCAACTTAATAGGGTCCTTTATCGTGTAATCCTTGATATTCCCGTTGACCACTTCTCTAAACACATCAAGCATAGTCATGCCGTGGTCTATATGGGCTGCAGCCCCGCTGGCCACCATACGGGCAAAGTTCCGGGACATGATCGTATCAATGGTGGCCCCACAAACACCTACCCTCTCATAGGGATCCTTAGCGATTAATCGGCATGGCCCCATGGCACAGTGCTTACAGCAGGCAGAATCCGCTCCAATTGGGCATGCCTTCATGTTTACTGCACGATCAAAGGCGGTCTCCACGCCATCCCTTTGTGCCTTCTCAAGCATCTGAGCTGTGCTTTCGCAGATAGTGGTCTCTTTGATATTGACTCTTTTCATAGGGATGACTTTCTTTTCCTTTTTCTCTTCCTCATCCATTCTCATTTACCCCCCGTTTTCATATATCCTATACTATTATAGTTGTTGACATGTCATTCTCTTCCAGAGGACAACAAGACCTGTGTATGTCTCTGCCAAACCTGATCATGGGTACCTTCCGCTTCTCCGCAAAGAGATATGCACCATGACTCAAATCTAGACTCAGACTCTCACGTGTCTCAGGTTCATGTCTTTTTACGCAGAACTGCCTTCCCTCTCATCCCTCTTAGCCACGATCTCTGGACTCTCTTTTTTGTGAACCGGGACACAGCAGATTCTATGCCTTAAACATCCCGCAAGAGCTGCCAAAAAACTGCTCAGGATGAAACCTTTGCTCCCCCTGCACCTTCAATAGTACATTTGGTAAAGTCAATCTCTTTGCCACACCCGGAGCAAACGTGCTTTTTGTCAAACTCGTCCGAAAATATCTCCTTTTCGTCTCCGCAGTTGGGGCATTTGCAGGTAAAAGCCTTCAAGCTCTTAAATTGCTCAAATCCCGGGCAATGTCTTGGAGTAGTCATGATTACCTCCTGTGAAAGTTTGTTATGCTGCTATTCTTTTCCCGACCTCACGTCCGTAATCCTGGGCCATCTGGATGCCCCCTCCCAGGTCAGCAGATTTCAATCTCAAGGGACCGCTCACCATATCCATGTTAAAGACATTCTTCATAGTGTCGTAGATGCGGTCAGGTGCCTCGCCACTCCAACCAAATGCGCCAAATGAGCCGCCTGGTTTTCCTCCCAGACCAGCTTTCTCAGCCAGAAACAGGAGTGTTTTCATCCCCTGCATCATCTCCCCGTGATAGGTAGCAGATCCAAACACATACCCATCATATCCATCAAGATCAGACTCCTTTTTGATCTCATGAACACTCACAACCTTTGCCTCCACGCCACCAAACCGGATACCTTCGGCAATAAGTTCAGCAATCTTTTTTGTTTGTCCGGTTCTGGTCGAATAAACAACAAGTGCTTGAGCCATTTTTTCCTACCTCGCTTCTATCACCTTTCTCAGAGCGCCCTCTATACCGTTATAGTCAGGCTTATGGGTCATCTCTCGATCCTCCACAAACCCTGCTTTAGACATTTTTGCGAAAAGAGGTTTCCTTTCCCCTGCACACCGGACATATCCCCAAAAACTCTAGTCTGTGGCCTAGTATGCTGTAGTTGCTCTTTTTTTGCATGGCCTCTTCCAGCTTATCAAATGATTCAACGGGAGCGTCCTCCACTCTGCCACAGGAAACACAACGGGTGTGGTAGTGGTTGTCTGTCTTGCCATCAAACCGCATCTGGTTTGACGGAGGACCAATCTTCAGTATCAAACCCGACGTGGAGAGAATCTCCAGATTTCGGTAAACAGTTCCCAGGCTAATCCGGGGAAGCCTCCTGCGAACCATCTCATATACCTCGTCTGCCGTGGGATGTGTATTGACCTTCTGGACTTCCTCCAGTATGACCTGTCGCTGGTTGGTCATCCTGTACTTAGGTTTGGAATCCAAATAACCTTGTAGGCTCACTTTTGTAATCCTCTAAGCTCCTCCACCAAGTTCTCCAGGCGGGGTCTCTTGTTAATATCGTTCACGTGAATATATCGAATGATCCCCCTCTTATCGATGACAAACAGTGCCCGCTCTGAGGTCCCATCCGAGCGCAGCACACCGTATCGGCCAGCCACCGCACCGTGGGGCCAGAAATCGGAGAGAACTGGAAACCACAGCGCACCCATCTGATTAGTCCACGCAAACAGGGTGGGGATGTTATCCACCGTAATGCCCAGTAAGATGGCATCATGGCGGTCGAAAATATCTTTCACAATATTGTACCCAGGCCATTGATCTGAGCACACCGGCGTCCATGCAGCAGGGACAAAGGAGAGGACCACATTCTTTTTCCCGCGGTACTGACTCAGGGAGATTTTCTCTCCTGACACAGCAGGGAGCATAAAGTCCGGGGCGTACTCACCTACGGTAACCCTCAGAACGCTGTCAGTAGGCTTGAGAAGCCCGGGGTTGTAAATGTTTTTCTTGAAGGCTTGTGAGACACCAAAGGTAGTGGTACTCCATAAAAAAACCAAAGCTACTGTTGCAGCCGCAATGAGCTTGCCATTTTTTTTCATTGTTCTTCTCCTAATGTAACCCGGAAAGTTGAAGCATTAACTCCAGAAACGGCTCGGCCCCTTTAAATTCACCAAGTTTGGAGTAGAAAATCCGATGGCTACCATCATCATTAATTTTGACACCGATAAAGTAAGGGGTCCTGACTTCCCCGAAGCACTTGTGCAAGGTAAAGTCCTCATCTGAAAAAAGGGGGAAAGGAACCGTGTATTTCTCTTTGAATACCTGCACCTCAAACGGTGAATTTCCTGCCCCTATTCCGACCAGCTTGATTTTACCTTTCAGATCCGGGCTTTTCTCTATGATGCTATACAGCCGATTGATCTCTGGTGCCTCTCGCTGGCAGTATGGACAGTACATACTAAAGATCTCAATAATAACCACCTGTGCCTTGATCTCAGGTATTTTGAAATAGGCACCCCCTTCCAGACCCAGATAGTTTCTTTCACCACCACGTTCAGGCACCGGGAGGTTCAGATCTGGCAGCACAGATCCTGCTTGTGGCGGAGGAGTGCTCGCAAAGGTCAAACAATATAGCAGCGCCAGAGCAATGGCACCAGTTGCCATAGCCAAAGAAATTTTCTTTATTTCCCTATTCATAGTAGCATCCTCTTTTTTTAGTTTTTTTTGATAGCTAGATACTCACCTTTCCCATGGTTCCGTTAAAGGGATCACCTAAATAGAGGCTGTTGCCGAAATCCCTTTTCTCTTAGTCTAAAACGTTTCTGACAAATCTAAGGCTCCCTCCAGGCGATGTCAACACTCGCCTTTAGGGCTCAAACAGTTGACATCGCCTATCTTCCACTTCGCCAAGATTTGTTGGCAAAAACCGTTTTAATGACCGCTCAAAGGGATTCCCGTTTGGGCAACAGCCCGAAGAAAAGTGACATCGCCCCTTGAGCCAGCAGAAGCTCAGCAACCAGTCCTTATTCCACCTTGAAAAAGGCCGTCGCCTTGGTGCCGCAGACCGGACACTTTTCTGGCGGTTCATTTTCGCAGGTAAAGCCGCATACCGAACAGACGTAGTAGTCCACCTCTTCCAGTTTCTCAAGCTCCTCCAGGGCCTTCTGGTAAAGGCCGGCGTGGACCTTTTCCACCTCATTGGCAAAGGTGAAGCTTCGCTCTGCCGCCTTTTGGGCCTCCTGTTTGGAATCCTCAATCATGGCAGGATACATCTGTTTGAACTCATGGGTTTCTCCAGCCATAGCCTCTTTCAAATTCTCTGGTGTAGTCTTGATCCCCCCAAGAGCCCTGAGATGGTTATGGGCATGCACTGTTTCAGCTTCAGCCGCTGCCCTAAAGAGCTTGGCAACTTGTGCAAACCCCTCCTTGTCTGCCTGTTTGCTAAAGGCAAGGTATTTGCGGTTGGCCTGGGATTCACCGGCAAAGGCGTCTAACAAGTCTTTTTCTGCTTTACTTCCTTTCAATTCAGCCATGGTATACTTTCTCCTTTTCAAATATTGTTCAAAAATTTAACTGTGAATCAGGTATTCATTCACGCTATGGGTGCATTGATATAAGAAGGCTTATTATTTGGATATGTAGTAACGATTACTAATACTATTAATCACCACATCCCATGTCAAGTCCCTTTTCTTAGAAAATCGACGAATAATTGGTTCACGCATCACAGCACGAATCTCCCTCGCCATCTTTCTCAACTCACCAAAGACTACTATGAGGAATATTATAGTATCATGTCTTGGAACAATACTAATTTATTCTTGTAAGCTACAAGAAAAACTAGTAATGGTTAGCATAGTTGTATTCAGATCTTCCTGATAGATCGCTAAAGAAATTGTATACGAGAATTCAGGCGCAGGTAACCCCTTATCTACCGTTTCATCAGGGGGAAAGGTGGGAGTCTAGGATAAGACATTTACAAGGAGGTGCATTATGGGTGGAAAGATATTAGTTGCCTTTGATGATTCTGAAAACGCCATGAGAGCTGTTGAATATATTGCGAGGACATTTACAAGGGAGCATCAAATCACGCTTTTTTGCGTTGTTCCAGATACTGCTGCTCTCTGTGATATGAACAGCCCCAGTTTGACCCCGTATTTTGTAGAAAAACAGGCCATCTTCTGTGGGCTGGAGGACCAAAAGAAAGAATTGATTGACGAAGCCATGCAGAAAGCCAAAGAACTTATCATGACAGCGGGATTTGAGGAAAAGAATATCACCCTAAAAGTTCAGACAAAAAAGAAAGGGGTAGTAACGGATATCATAGATGAGGCACATTCAGGTTATGATACCATTGTCTTGGGCAGAAGGGGGCTTTCGGGTATAAAAGAATTTATCCTCGGCAGTGTCTCACAGAAAGTCCTTCACCTGGCAAGGGATATCTCGGTCATCGTGGTGGAATAGGCGCCCTACCTGTCCGTGACCTCCCGCTTCCAAAAAGCCATGAGCCCCTCTTTACCAAAAGCGACCTGAACGAGTTCCCAGCCTTGCTTGCCTCGTTCATTGAGCATTTCCGCAAGGATTTCTGTTTGATCCACGGGAACCTCATCGAGGGTGCATTCCCCGGTCTTGGTACAAAAATAGATAACCTTTTCAAAGCTTTCTGCCGGGTGTTTGGTGATTTCATACTCAAAGTTCTTCATATCGCCTCCTTTTTCACCTGAAAAGACTTCCTCTGTTTATGCCCTTGCCTCCCTGAGGCGACCCAGGGTCCAAACATAGGGGTGTCACGGGAAAAGCTTCTCCGGCGGCCTCCTCTCAGGGACATACACATGAGGGATTTTCTCCTCGTTCCAGGCCTTTGAAACATACAGGTTGCAATAGCAGCTTCCGTACTCTTCCACATCAGGACTCCTATAGATGCAGGGGCATACAATGTCTTTGTCCTTTTCACGGTGCCCTGACGCCAGCCTGCACGGGCAGGACATGTAGTCATAGCGCTCTTTATTTACCAAAAGGGCCTCGAGGAGCTCGAAGACCCTCTCTCTGTCCTTATTAAAGTAAAAACCCTTCGGTTCTTGGACCTTCTTTAACATATCATAGAGCTTTTCCACCTCATTCATAATTCAAGGGCCTCCCTTATCTGATCCTCTTGAAATCCTACGATCACCTTATCTCCAATGATAATGGTGGGAAAGGAGCACTGTGGATTCAGTTTTCTTACGTCTTCGAGTATAGCCTTCCTTTCCTCTCCCTCGAGTAGATCCACATCAGTAAAATCATACTGTACCTTGCAATCGTCCAAAAATTTTTTGGTGGCCTTGCAATGACTGCAGGTGCTCAAGGTGTACATTTCAACTGGCTTTTGCATCATCTCTCCCCTCCTGTCTCTTTTGAAGCGTGAGAAGACCTCATTCGAAATCGTTCCTTGAGCAACGTGCGCCTCGCGGCACTCTCAAGCTCTTCTGGTTTTCGCCCTTATTAGACCCGCTCGTTAAACTCGCCTCTGTGGTACCTTAAATTCATCGACGCCCTTTCCACTCTGCTGAGGTAACCTCTGGATTGTTCTCTCAAACTACACACCGGTAACGAGCCCATCCCTAATCTGTTGAGCACTTGCTGTATGAGCACAATTTGCCTCCTTCTTCCATGTGAAAGATCTTAACCATTTCGCCTAAACCAATTTTGGGTTAGTTCCTAACTAATACATACTACTTAACACTCTGTTAGCTGAAATTCTCCTTTTCCACTGATTCCGGATCAAGTCCGCATGCCTCTAGTTCCCCCAGTACAAAATCCTGCATCTTTGGTGGGCCGCATAAGTAAAATGAGGTGCGTGGGAAATCGAGATGTCTTTGAAGCACTTGCCTCGTCGCATACCCTGGCACATAGAGAACCTCGGGGAAATCCGGCTGAAGGTATTTATCCACCTCCTTTTCTCGGCTTAACGTGTGTACAACTCTCAATTTCAGCTCCTTGGTGATCTCCTTCAGCTCATCCGCAGCGAAGACGTCGTCGATTGTCTTATTGGTCCAAAAAAGTGCCACCCGGTTTGTAGCACCAATATTTCGAAAATGACGCAGCACGCTCAGAAACGGGGTTATTCCAACGCCTCCGGCGATCATCGTTATTTCTTCCTTCGTGTCAATATCCCTGCAAAAGACCCCAAAGGGACCTTCGCATTTTACCTCTGTACCGCGCTTTAACTCCGGTATAGAGGAGGTAAACTCACCTGCCTTTTTGATAGTGAGGCGCAAGATCTCATCTTCCGGGGCACACGATATTGTGAACTGGTGTGGTTCGCTCCAGCCGTCGTCACGCAAAATCCTGATAGAAACCCACTGGCCCGCCCTTCTTTTCTTGAACCTTTCATCATTCCCCTCTAGATATAACGAGGTAGTGTCATAGTTTTCCGGCTCAGTTTTCAGGACCCTCCAGATTTTCCTTGAATTCTCATTCATACCACCTGCATTATTCATACTGCCCTCTGTATATATGTCACCTGATAACTATCGCATTCAAAAGCTCTGGCATCCAGAAAAAAGACTAACCTACATAGGTTACATTCAAACCTGCGGACTTAAGATCTTCGGCTATTGGTTTAACATCGTCGCCCTGTATCCGTAACACTACCAACCACTCCTTTCCCCATTCCTCAGGCGGCAGTGTCATCATGCTCAGCAAGACGGTCTTGCTCTTATCGAGGACTCCCATGATCTTCTTCATGTTACCAAACTTGTTAGACGCCCTTATATCTATCCTCTTACCCTTCTCCTTTACCCCCAGGACCCTGGTCATCATCCTCACAATATCCGATTCGGTCACCATCCCCACAAGTCTCCCGTCTTCCACTACCGGAAAGCCACCATAACCCTTTTCTTGGCCCAATTGGAGGGCCTCTTCAACCGGCATATCTGGGGAGATGGTGAAAGGGTTTTTCACCATGATCTCTTTGACGGTCATCTTGGATAACAAATAGTGCAACTCCCATATATTCAGAGAGGTAGCTGGCGAAGGTGCTGCCTCCAGGAGCATATGTTTGGTGACCAGGCCCACCAGCTTATCCTTTTTCATCACAGGCAGCCTTCTGATCCTATGGGCATCCATGATCTTTTTGGCATCGTCAACCAAGGTGTCCTCAGTGACGGTGACCACATTGGTACTCATAATCTCCCCTACTTTCATAGTCTCGCTCCTCTTTTTGTTTCCGTTAAGTTAGTACCTTGTAAGGTAGCGGCTTTGGGCAACACGCCATCTCCGTGTTGATTTGATTGCGTCACATCTTAATAATGTAAATTTCTGAGGCAAGAAGCCTAGACCGCGACCGCCGATAACAACCATATCAAATCATCCTCCCTAGCATAATTGATAATTCTTTCCGTCGGATCTCCTTCGAGCATCATAGAATCAAGTTAAAGTGCGGCTGACTTTTTGTTCAACCCAGGGACAATAAGAACATCGGCGGTCAAGTCTATTTATCCTTCCCCCATTCTTGGATCTCTGACTCTTGGTATTCCTCTTGTTGGATAGTGAGATCCAGGTTGATGACAAGTCCTGAGTGCTTCTTTACCTCGGTGTCTTCACTCAACTTCACATGGCGCTCCCGAGCATCCTGAACATCCTCCAATGCCTTTTTCAAGGCCATCCCAATAACCCGACTTTTATCTATCTGTCCAGGTTTGAATTTAGGGGGTAGACCATCTTCGGCAATGGGTTCGGCGAAGTGGGCAAGTTGTTTCATCTTCTCCATTGCCTGATCCATAATACTCCATCCGATAATCCCGTCTTTTTGAAAGACCCATGAAGTGCGAACATGTTGCAGCATCTCGGTATACTTACTGGTCACCTCTTCTTGTAGCTTATCAAGCAGCTCCTTGGGCAGCTCGCTCTCCGCGCCTGGCAAACCGGCTGCCTCTTCAGGGCTTAGTTTATCCAATTTTCGTTGAAACTTCCTTGCATGGATAGCCGATTCCCAGGCCTCTCTCCGGAGGACCCGCTTGATGTGGGGATCATCTGCCTTGTCAGCCTCTCCGTTGTAGTGAGGGATCAATTTCTCCTCGTACTCAACATAGGATTTGAGCATGGTAGCCCGATTGGTGGGATCATGGGGATACGGAGCAGGCTTCAGGTTTGGTTCACCTCCTAATCCGGCTATGATCATCCCCAACCAGTGCATATGCCACATCTCCTCCCTGGAGATAGAAATAAGGCTCGACCCCAAGGGTGTGTCTTCTCCTTCCAGATACCCATGAACAAGATACCGTATGATGGCTGCATGCTCATCAGCGATATCCTTGTTCAACATGTCAACTATTGCCTGTTTCTCCATAGCTAACCTCCTTGATATGATTTATGGCACCTTTTGCCATCAAAAAGTGCGGCTTTAAGGTAGGTGCCGTGCGAATATGATGTTTCCAGAAGATAGGCAAAACGAACAGATAGCTACTCCTTTTCCTTCAGTCTGAACTGTAACCAGTCGTATAGCTCCTGCACCGACTTAGTCAGGTGGTATCGGCCCTCGGCGAAAACGCCATAATCACCGCCCCCGCCCATTGATGAGGCAAAGCGCACCGAATTGGCATGGAAAAGCCAAAGGTCGCTCCAGACCCTTTCGATATATTGGTCAAAAGGGTTTCCGCCCTTTGTGTGGTCTACAGCAAATCCTCGCTTCCAAATATCCCCCATAATCTGTGTTCCTGCCAGGGTTGCCGCGTTGGTTTGTTCTATGGTGTTCACAAATCGTTTCCAGTGGCCGTCCACCCATGATTTGTGGTGGCAGGACAAGCAGGTTGCCTGCATTGCCTCACGCCTTTTTGCCCGCTCTTGCTCACTGAGAAGGTATTTTGAAGCCAATCCCCCTTCAAAATCCGTAGGCAACTGCAGATCGTCTTTGTTTTTGATAATGGTCGTATCCGCTTCCCTCGGATGCGGGTGGGCATAAATCAGGCCGAAAATACGCCAGGGCAGACGGTTCTTTACCTCGTGGGTGCGCTGCACGATAACCTCGCCCTCTGTGTTGACCACCAGGCTTATGTGGCAGGTTGCACACGTGGGAGCGGAAAAATCCTTCCCAATGGTCCAGGGAACCGGTTTGAAATTCCAGTCCTTGTTGTGGGCCGAAAAGATATTCCCGTGCTTGCTGGCAGCATATACTTTAAAAGCGGGCACATCTGGACCCACGTGGCACTCCTTGCAGGTGTATGGTTTTCTTGCCATTTCAATGGAGAACCGATGCCGAGTATGGCAAGCCGAACACGCACCATGACTGCCATCAAGGTTAATACGGCCCGTACCCTGGTTCGGCCAGCCTTCAATCACCGGAAACTCCATCTCACCGTAGTCTGTTTCTCTCGTCACGGTCCCCGTGAACTTGAGTTTGGTGCCATGGCAGTAAAGGCATGATTCCGCTTCAGTGGCAGCATTGGCAGGCTCAAGAGCCACTTTGCCCTTTTTCAGCATGGGCATACCATTCACCGCGCGAACGATAAGTTGGTACACCTTATTGTCCATGAGATTTCCATAGGCGTGGGCCATGAGGTTTCTATCGAATTGTTCAGCTTCCTGGGTATGGCAGGTAGCACAGTCCCTGGGGCTGACCACCACGTGAACGTCATAGCCGTTATGGTCGAAGGTGTCCGCGTGCGCATCAGGCCTCAGGGTATGACACTCGGCGCAGCCTAACGCTACGCCTTTAAGCTCCTCGGGTATCTTCTTGCTGGAGACCTTCTGCGCTAGACCTATAATCCCAATGGCCTTTCCTGGTGTCGTTTGTGCATGGCGGCTCTGTTTCCAGCCCGCGACAATGCCAGGGTGCAATGAGGCATGGCATTCTATACAGGCCTCAGTGTCTTCACTAATACGGGCACTGGCCCCCCAGACCGCAGGCGTTGAAACGAACATCATCAACAGGACAAGTACACTGATCCGCATGGCGCACTCCCTTGTTTTTACTCCATCTTCGGCCTTACCCATATCCTTGCATGATTTTTTTAAGCATTGCCTGGTCGCTCTCCCGCCCCACCAACGGTCCCTGATCCAAAACAGGAAAGTGGTCTTCAAAAGGTAGCCGGTCATTCCGGTAAATGATGCCGATAGGGATCCTGTCTCCCCATTCAGAAGCAACCTTTATCGCTGCCTTCCAATCTGTTGGATCATATTCTGCCGGCAGGGTGTCACATCGCTGCTGGTACCAGGCAAAGGTGTTGACCTTGTTGAACGAGACACAGGGCTGTAACACATCAATCAGGGCAAAGCCTCGATGGGCTATGCCGTGCCGAATTAACTCAGAGAGATGCTCTATCATGCCGGCAAACCCCCGGGCCACCAAACCGGCCCGCATTGCCACAGCCACTTCGATTGGATTGAAGGGCGCTGACGGAACACCTTCTGGTTGGGCCTTAGTCACAAAACCTTCGGCAGTGGTTGGGCTGGCCTGGCCCTTGGTTAGGCCGTACACCTGATTGTTGTGGACGAGAAGCGTTATGTCGATGTTGCGACGCATGGCCGCCAGCAAATGGTTGCCGCCCTCCCCGTAGTTACACCCATCGCCGCTTTCAACGATGACAGTCAAATTCGGATTCGCAAGCTTCGCACCGGTTGCCACAGGGAGCGACCGGCCGTGGAGCCCGTTGAAAACATTTGCATTCAGGTAATGGGGTGCCTTGGCGGCCTGGCCGATCCCAGAGATAAACAATAACTCATGGGGTTTCAGTTGGCTTTCCACTAATGCCTGTTTTACCGCCGTGAGAATAGAGAAGTTTCCGCATCCCGGACACCAGGCTGTTTCATAGTTTCCGAAATCTTCAATCCTGACCATGGTATCTCCCTCTTTTTGTTCTCGTCACCGATTCAATTCCCTCAGAATTGAATCCGGTGTCATTGGCAGGCCATCATATCGAAGCACCTTCTTTTTGATGTGAAATCCAGTCTCTCTCCGAATCAATCGTGCCAGCTGCCCAAGGGCATTGCCCTCTATGCACACCACCTCCTGCGCTGACTCAAAATGATCCATGAAATGCTCCGGCACCAAGGGCCACACCTGGGAGAAATGAAGTGTGGCGACCTTTTCTCCGGCAGAGTTCATGCGGAAGGCCACCTCCTGCACTGCTCCCTTATTCGACCCCCAAGAAACCAGCAGAAGATCGGGGTTTGCTTCTCCCTCCATAGCGGGCGAAATGACCTCGGTGCGGATCCCTTCGCCCTTCTTGAGCCGCTTTTCCACCATTTGCCGGCTTACGAAAAGATCTTCGGTAAGGTGACCGTCCTCCGTATGCTCATCGCTGTCAGCCACCACAAGATGCTCACTCATCCCGGGAACCAGCCGAGGTGAAACGCCGCTTTCGGTTCTCGCGTATCGCAGGTATGGTGACGATGCGATCCCCTCTGGAGCGACCTTGACTGGGGCCAGATTCTTTAGCTCAAAGGGCATCACAGCACGATAGGAATCGGCGAGAAACTGATCGGTCAGGACAAACATGGGTCCCTGATATCGCTCTGCCAACTCAAAGGCCCTGCGGGTCAGGTGAAAGCACTCCTCCACTGTTCCAGGAGTAAAAACGGTACGAGGAAACTCGCCGTGGCCGGAATGCAGAATGAACTCCAGGTCTGCCTGGGCAGTTCGCGTTGGAAGCCCTGTAGCCGGTCCTGGCCGCTGGGCCACCACAACAACCAGAGGAGTTTCGGTCATGGCTGCCAGACTTATACCTTCCACCATAAGGGCAAACCCGCCCCCGGAGGTAGCCACCATGCTCGGTGCACCAGCAAATGAGGCGCCTACCGCCATATTAATAGCGGCAATCTCATCTTCTGCCTGTTCAACCACCAAACCCATCTTCCTGGCTTGCGCTGCCAGGTTCAGACCAATGGAGGTGGATGGAGTCATGGGATAGAAGGAATAGAATCGCACACCTGCCGAAAGGGCTCCGAGGGCAATAGCCTCGTTTCCATTCATCATCAAACGCTGAGCAGGATTGGACACACCTGGCAGTTTAAGGCTGGGTATTGCCTGCGCTCCTCGCCAAGTTGAAGCTGCTCTGAGCACACGGCGGTTTTCTGTGGCGAGGGTTTCATCCTTCTTGCCAAAAAGATCATCCACCGCATCTGCAACTAACCTTTGGTTGAGGCCGAGAAGGGAGCAGACCACGCCGAGGGCAACAATATTAAGGAACCTTTCTTGAGCCAAATCCGTGAAAGGAACTTTCAGAAAGGAATCACCATCAAATCCAAAGGCCTCATCAAGGAGGACGAGCCCTCTAGAGGAGAGATCGTTGCGGTGCAGAGTGACGGTGTCCCTGTCAAAGGCAATCAGAAGGTCCACCGACTCCGTGGGTGCAGTGACTTCACTTACTCCGACCCGAATAGCAAAGGTGTTATGCCCACCCCGAATACGAGACTGGTAGCTCTGTGTCACCAGAATGGAATAGCCGCTGCGAACAAGGCTCTTGGCAAGCAGTTGTCCGACGGTGACCAACCCCTGCCCTGCTTCACCACCAATGAGTATGTTCAAGGTACCATCGTTCATTCCCTGTCCCCATATCTGTGGGAGCACCTTGAGAGCCTCAGTACTCCTGCTTAGAGAACCATGCGGCCCGATCGGAACGGTGCAACCTCGTATCCAGCCAGGCCGCATGAAGAGTCATCTTTTTGTGGATCATCTACGCTATAAGCCCCTGCTCCGATAAATACTCGGACGTGCCGGGCAGTCCGCAACAGAAGCCTTTAGGAGCCTACCTTCGCCCATTCCGTATGCACTGCCATTATCCTTTCCACAGGCCGTGGATATTGCAATACTCACGGGCCGTCAGTTGTTGTGCTTCAATAGCAAACGTGGCCTCTGGTGCTTCTCCTGGTTTCAAAAACTGACGGTAGGTCTTTCCGTCAGCAATAACCTCGATCCACTCAATATAGTGCTTCTCTTCCATGGGATGGGGAACGCTGCCGACTTTTACCGTGATGCCACCTGCGGTCTTTTCTATCACCGGCACGTGTTTTTCCTTGGCTGCATCCACGGCACCTTCCTTTAGAAGCTTCATGGGTTCCCCGCAGCACACGAGCTCACCCTTGCCCTCGTGGAGCACCTCTACGATATTCCCACAAATCTCACACTTGTAAACCTGCAGTCTCTCTGTCATTTCCTTACCTCCTTTTTTTATTTTTCTTATCCTCAATTACCTATCCCTATCTTTTAATCTTCCTTCCACAAATTTCAACTATTTTTTTTCTTGGAACTGAGCCTTAAATCTCAAATCCTCGGCCATCTCCGTGATTTGTCCCAGGTCTTTGGTCATGGCTGCCCATCCATACCAGTACGCATAGTCAGGGTTAACGTGAAATCCTGCCTGGTAGGTCCTCATCCGGTGTTTCAAGTACATCTTCAACAAGACCTGCTCGATGTGAGAACCCCCAGTCCGATAAAAGTGGAGAAAGTCCGGATATGCATAGGAATAGTTGTCTGGTTTCTTTAAGATACCATCCTTGTAGAGGTCAGCTACAATGTTGATGGCCTGTGCCATTAACCGATCTGCCCTTTGAATCATCCGATCGCCTCTTTCAAGCTCTTCCCGGGCATAGTTTTCAGAGTGACATTTTTTACACCTCTTGATCATCTTTTCCCGCTCGTTCTTCCAGTCTTCTTCAGTTAACCGGGCCATATCAGCGGCCTTGACGATATCCAGCCGGGCAGTAGGCTTACCCTCTGGATCTAATACCCCCAGTGCCTTGAGGATAGTGGTCTGGTCTTCGGCCCATTGTTTGTCTTCGGGAAGGGGAAGCCTTACTGCCAAAAATCCCCAGGCAACCCTGTTGGCATGGGTTCCCTTAGGGAGATGACAGAACTGACAGGTAGGGGCAGCTGCATCTTTGGGTAATCTCCCTATCTCCTTCATAGCGTATCTTTCCCCGTGTTTGGAGCTTTCGTACATCTCCCACTGAGGATGGTCAAACCCCATATGGCATTGCTGGCACGCCTTAGGATCCTGCGCCTCTTTTTTCGAGAAGGTGTGCCGGGTATGGCATTCATCACAGGAATTTGTCCGGTAAGTGTAGTCCTTTTCACGCAACTCCTTCTTCTGGGCCTCAGACTTTATTCCCATATTGTGGCATCCACCGCACCCCTTTCCTCCTTCCATCAATTCATCAGGTTCCAGATGGGTAACCGGCAGCGCATTCATCGCTGTCCAGCCAAAATTATGCTTTCCTTTGGCAAACTGATCAAACTGTTCCTCATGGCACTCGGCACAGGTCGCCTCAGTAGGCATTTCTGCCAGGTGGGCAGTTTTTTTACTCTTGTGCTTGGATCCATGGCAAACAGAACAGATAACATCATTTTCGCTGTGCTTACTGCTCTGCCAATCCTTGACCATTAAAGGGGTAACAGCCTTGTGACACCTGACACAGACTTCTCCCTCTTCTGCGAATCCAGTGCCTACCCCCAATACCAGAATCACCAGGGAAACAAAACAATATCTCAAAGCCCTCTTCATGGTAATCCCTCCTTTTCCTCTCTTGTATCCCTCCTCAGAGAAATACCTACAGTAAACTCTTTTCGCTGATTTCTACTGCCCGGTCCATTTCTGCCTTAAGCTCCCGGGGCAATCCTTCAATCTCTACATGTAAAAACCCCTGACAATCTTGACAGTTCCCTCTTCCTCTCCCAAACCAGGGGCCATAAGTATATTAGTCTAACCGGGGCCATTTTTCCCGAAGAGCACATTAGCCTGCCCCAGATTTATTTCCAAATCCATGTAATGAAGAATCCCCCTCTCCCTCCTCCACTTCCACTTGGAGATCCTCTGTCATCAACAGTTTTGTGTCTGCTTGATTTCTTTTTTTTGATCTCATCTCCTTATGTTAGAAGTCTAAAACCCTCTTTAACATCTCTTCCAGTTTAGATCTTTTCCTCTCACAATCTTCGGTGGTTTTTTTGATATTCATTGATTTCATGGTATCGTACGTGCCGTCTTCAAAAAACACAGGCACCTGCATACGGTAATCAATATTTTCACGACATCCGGGAGCAAAGAAATGACCAGGCTTCCTGCCCTGCTTAACCTTCCCTTTTATCCCTTCAAACGTCGCGCCTGAAATAACCAGACCAAAGTCACCCGTAAAGATCTTTATCAGATCTCCAGGTTCAAACAAAGCCCTCTTTTCCATGCCCATTTCCCCAATTGTTGAGTTTGTTGTGTTTCTTGTGTTGTTTACTTTAGCTTGCTTGAGTCACTTGAACTGATTATTGACAACGTACTGGTTTTTCTTTCTCCTCCTGAGAGTCGGCTCACAGACTGGCTATTTTGCACTTGCCAATATGGTAACCATTCACTCCAAACAGGGATCTGCGCCAAAGTTCTTGTTGATTTTTCTAACCAGTTCTCTCAGTGGATACACTTCAGAGTCATCAAGTTCTTCTAAAAGCCTCTGAAGAGATCTCAGCGCGGGAGAAACATAGGAAAGAAATCTCTTCTTCCCTTGGATCTTGCTCAGGTATGAGAAGGCGCCCAATATCTGGAGGCTTCTCTGGATAGCAAGGTAAGGATAGTGCTCCGTAAATGAAGGGGATATCCTTGGCAAGCGCTTTTCAAGAACCGTCAGATAATAATCATACAAGACCATTTGTTCGTCTTTTGTAAGCCCTACATATGGGTCAATTAACAGAGAGGCAAGGTCATACTGAAGGGGCCCCAAGCGAGCGCCCTGCCAATCAACCACCCCTATTTTGTCATTGTTTATGATAAGGTTCCTCGACTGAAAATCCCTGTACAGAAAGAAATTGCTATCTGCGGCCGAGGCATGTTCAGCAAGGTGTAGAAATGAGCTCTGTAAACCGGACAGATCTTCTTTCAAACCCAGGAATCCCTTCAAAAAATAGGTAAGAAAGTAATCTGACTCAAATTTTTCCATAATAAATCTGTCATATCGTTTGGTGTGATAACACCACTCGGGATTGAACCCTTCTCTACCTCTAAGCTGGATCTCGATCAGGAGCTCGACAACTTTTTTGTATATGACTATGCGGCTATCTGAGTTGATTGCAATTTCCTGGAGGTTCTTTTGTCCCAGATCTTCCATGATAAACCAGCCGTGTTCAAGGTCATATCTGTAGATGAAGGGAACAGGGATCCCTTTACTAGAAAGGTGTTTGCCTATCTTTAGATATGAGAGATTTTCCTTTTCCGCATTCCGTTCTGTAGGTGGATTCGCCATAACTACGCATGAGCCCTTTTCGTTACTCACGCGATAAAAGATTCTCTTTGAACCATCAGCAGGCAGTTTTCTCCACTTAGATTCTTTGCTGCCGAATTCGGTATCGTCTTGGTAGGTCTTAACAAATCCCTGTAGATTCATCATTTGAACCAGTTAACCGTCCACCAAAAATTACCGTATGGCTACCCCGCCAACAAGATCTTTTTCCAAAATAACGCCAGATACAACGACACTATCAACTACCTTGACACCCTCCCTGATATTCACATCAGACCAGAGAACAGATCTTTTCACAAGGGCACCTTTTTCAATTGAGCCCCCCTTTCCAATGACCGCCCACTCTCTCAGGGTTGCATCAGGATCTATATGACAGTCCTGGGCAATTGCTATCTTTTCCGGAGGAAGTAGTTTGAAATTAGATCTCATATAATCGGGTATAGTGCCTATATCAACCCAACTGTGCCCAGTTGCCAGGTAACCCCTGATAGGTTTTCTTAGATCTATGAGCTTCTTATAAGACGTTATAATACTATAGCTTTTGTTTTCAGGCATAGCGTCGAGTACCTCAGGATTTATCACCTGAATACCAGTAAAGGCGAGTGCCCCCTTTACATTCGTGCCTGGCCCAATAGCGAGGATATTCATCTCATTGTCTACCTTTATCTTATTGTGGACAGGGAAGTCATGGAGCACCATGGTGATGAGGTTATTGTGTTTCAGATGATATTCGTAAACGCTTCGTAAATCGATATCAGTCAAGATATCTCCATTCATAACAATAAAGGGCTCCTGGTCCCAGAAATCCTGGGTATTCTTAATGCCGCCACCGGTTCCTAAGATCTCTTTTTCTATCCTGATTTCCACCCTTACGCCAGATCGATTACCCTCCTTACAGTAATCAATCATCTTTTGATAATGGTGGTGGGCATTGACTATTATCTCTTCAACTCCGTGGGCTCTGAGGAACCCTATTACCCTGCCGAGCACCGGCTCATTCACGACGGGCACCAGAACCTTCGGGCATAGGTCAGTCAGAGGTTTCAGTCTCGTTCCCCCGCCTGCAGCCAGGATCATCGCTTTCACAGGATTCCCTTTTTGATTGCAATTCTGTTCCAGTAATTGGTATCGTTCAAAAGTGTTGGCATGAACCATAGTGAGGGGTCGTTGATGTTCTGAAGGAGGTCATGGCTGTTTTTGAGAGGCCTGCCCGCCATGGCTCTCGCTCAGGCGAGGCAGGCGGGCGATATCTATTGCCTTGAGAAAATTGGCATGACCGGACAGAGGTAATTATGTACACCTTCTCCAACCAATATACCGTTGAGTAAACACCTTTGAATGATACTCACTAATTATACAGAATGATAGTGTTTGTTGGGTTTGTTGTTTTCACAGGGTTCTTGAGATTTTAACATAACAAACCCAACAAACTCAATAAACTCGATAAACTCCTTATCATGAACCCTACACTTGACGTGTCTGAGATCACTCAAAACGTTGGCCGATTGTTTATAGCAGGTATCCCCGGCCCTGAGGTGGACCCTGATACGATGAATCTTATCAGAAACTACCATCTCGGGGGCATTATTGTATTCTCCAGAAATATAAGGGACCCCCTTCAAGTAGCCCGTCTCTGTATGAACCTACAGAAGGTATCAATGGAAGACAGCGGTTTCCCCCTCTTTCTGGCTGTTGATCAAGAAGGAGGCAGGGTAGCCAGACTGAAACCCCCTTTCACTCAGTTCCCGGGAAATGAAGCTATCGGGAGAAGTCCCGACCCGGAACAGAGTGCTCTTCATTTTGCCAGTATTACAGCAAAGGAAATGAGTCTTGTTGGGCTCAATATGAATATGGCCCCTGTTCTGGATGTAGCCCAACCGAATATGGACTCCCACCTCGTGGGCAGGCCCTTTTCTCATGACCCCTTCGTGGCAGCCAAGTTAGGGAAAACAGTTATCAATACCATGCAGCAAAGCGGCGTAATGGCTGTTGCTAAGCACTTCCCCGGCTTAGGAAATGCGGATCTGGATCCCCACCGAGATCTTCCCTTCATTAACGCCACCTCTGAGGAGATGGAATCAATTCACCTGGTGCCTTTTGCTGGTGCTATTGAGGCTCATGTCTCCAGTATCATGGTCTCTCATGCTGTTTATCCAGCTCTTGAGCCAGGAATCCCTGCAACACTTTCACCAAGAATTATCACCAACCTTCTGAGAAAAGAAATGAGCTTTAGCGGCCTCATAATCTCAGATGACCTAGAGATGGGAGCTATAACGAAACAGAGGGGATTGCCGCAAGGAGCGGCAGATGCCTTTGAAGCAGGTATTGATCTTCTGCTGATCTGTAGCAGTCAAGAGGATCTCATTGCCAGCATAGAGTTAATAAGAGATAAGGTGCTCAAGGGAGATATCTCAGAACAGAGATTGGAGAGCTCCTTACAGAGAATCAAAAGATACAAGAGACGCTTCCTCTATCCACCTCAGAGGATATCTTTAGAGGCGGTGGAGAAATATTTCGGAAACACCGAGGCTTAGATCTCTGGCTACTCTCCTGGGCTCATTGAATGGGTCCAAAAGAAAAAAGCTCAGCTAAATCCTTGCTTAAGTACCTTTTCCAACTTGTCGCGGCCGAGTCCGGCTATCCCTATTTCCTCAAGTGACATACCCTCTTTCATATAATCGGTCTGGTTTATCACTGAGGCAAACTCAATGACAGCATCTATAACTGGCGTAGACACGTTGAATTGTTGGCCCAGTTTCTTCATAGGTACGAGCCCATAAGGGAGATCCTCAGTGATGTATCTGCTCCTAACAGATTCGGGGCCTGATATCTTTGCCACAGTGCCTTCCTTATCAAAAGCGGCCCGAAAGTAAGTCGACATTATCGAGCTCTTTTTCCAGAAATCTTCTTCCGGGTATTCCAGCATTGGTACACCTGCAGCTGCGGCTACCTTTGATACCTCTTCAAAAATCGCCTTAATCCCCCTTGATATGGAGAGGGTATTTCCGTCCCGGTACAGGTAAAAATCTTTACCCATCGTATCAACCCAACCGGCATTCATAACCGTACCAACGGGGTGCACAATGGGGTTAGGATTGTTCAAAGTGGTGGCAAGAACATTTTTCCCGGGAACCACCGGATACATCTTCTCTACATCCTCCATAACTCTCTCGGTGTCTCGCGCAGGTAAAGTAGCCAGAAGGAGCGTAACTGCCCAAACCATGATCTGTACCGTACCTGGCTCTACAAGCCTGCAACCCCAAGGGAGCGTGTGTGCCTCGGCAAGGCTGATGTCTTTCTTTACCCCTTTCTCTTTGAGCATTTTGGCGAAAAGCAGTGCAGAAAAATTTGCCGACCATTTAATGATGGTTTGACCGTCTTCCAGGTAAGGAATTATCCTCCCAAAGAAGCCTTTAGTCCCAAAGGCAGGCACCGCCATCATAATGTAACTCGCATCCTTAAGGGCCTCTTCGAAATCCGTCGTCACTAGATTGAGCTTGACCGTGTGCTTTTCCCCCCATGCATCAATAAGGTCAATGGCTTGCCTCTCGAGAGTCCTGCTGATACCTTCCTTAAATTCAGGGGCTTCACACATAGCTGCCTCATATCCCTTAAGCGTCAAATCAGCGGCCATGGTGTGAGCACCATTGCCCCCTCCCAAGACTGCTACTTTTTTCACCGTTATTGCCTCCTTAATCTCCTTCAGTTGTGCCGCAGTCCATGAGACAAACTCATAGGCTGGCTAGAAAGTCATCCTGCTCGGTTGCCATTCACCCGATTATCAACCTTTTCTCAATCAATACCTGGCCCCTACCACCTAAAGAGATCTCTTGTACACCCGGTGATTTTTATATGGCTTGCCTCCCAAGCTCTCCAGGTCCTTCCTCATCTGGACAGCCGTTTCGGCTATCTGGGTCATTTCATAATATTTGAAGCCGAACTCACCCACGGTTCTTTCCATTTCGGAGTAGAGCAGCGCGTTACCGCCTCGTCCCTGAAATTCCGGCAGAATCCCAACTCCGTTCCCAGAAATCCGGGATGTTCGCCGCATCTCTAAAAGCAAATCAGCTATCCCAAAAGGAAACAGCCTGCCTTTGCAACGCTGCATTGCCGCTGAAACGTCTGGCCAGCCAAAGGCAAAACCAACCACATTGCCGTCTTGTGCGATGATCTTAATCAATTTTGGATTGGCGACCAGCATGATGGTATCCACAACAAATGATATTTCTCGTTCGGTGAGAGGCACGTATTCCCAGTTTTTTACAAAGGCATTGTTATATGCCTGGCCGATCTTTCCAGCCCACTGACGCAACTCTCGCTTCGTGTTGAATCTAATAACCTCTAATCTGTGGCGTCTTTTGGCCCGTTCAGCAATACGGTAAAGACGTTCAGGCAGTTGGACATCTTCAGGAATCACAAAGTGTGAGACGAAGTCCACTTCTTTCTCAAATCCAGCTTCATCCACTAGGCGCAGGTAGTAAGGGTAATTGTAGTTCATCATGTTCATCATCTGGCGGTGCTCAAACCCTTCTTGCAGGAGACCATAACCGTCGAAGGCACTGAATCCTTTTGGACCGACCAAGGTGTCCAGGTTATGCGCCTGAGCCCATTCGAAAACCCGTTGGAATAAGGCTGCAGCAGCTTCAGAGTCATCCTCACAATCGAAAAGGTAGAACTGCGCCGTGCGCACGTCGTGATGTTTGTTGTAGTTACAATTGTCCAGGGCTGCAATGCGTCCTATGTCTTGGCCATCCCGTACAGCAATAAAGAAATCTGCTGTGGAGTGCTCATAAAATGGGTGCTTTTTGCGGTTGAGCATGAGAGCAACATCGCTGCGGATAGGGGGAACCCACTGCGGATGTTGTTTATAAAGACGAAAAGGTACCTTAATGAAACGGCGAACCTGAGATCTGTTGGCAGTGTCTACTTTTTCGATGGTCAACATAGCGGTCTCCTCAAGGCTCACAAACGTGTCTAAGGAAGTGTCTAGCCCTGCCCCTCACTCTTTCAGCTTTGCCAACTCCCTAGCCTGCTTGATAGTTGAGAAAACAAAGATCCCGGCGAGCAATGCCGCAACAATGCCGGCAATCAAGTCATAGATCGATATTGTACCAAACCACAGTGCTATGACGGGATTGCCCACAAAATAGATAACCGTGTTCGCTATAATTACTATGAGCCGCACTTCGGTGGGCCCAAACCTGCCATAGGAAATCTTGAACACACCGTCCACATAGGTGCGAATGTGAACCAGAACAGACATTAATAAGTAGCTTACCAGTGCCAGGCATGCAATCTCAAACGTAACGTACGGTGATAAGCCAAGCCCGAAAACAATCAGTATGGTGCTCATAGCATCAACGGTGTGGTCAACAAAAAAGCCGTACTTTGGCCTCTCGATCTTCCGATATCGGGCCAGCGTGCCATCCAGGCTATCGCCAAACCAATTGATCACAAGCCCCAGACTGGCCAGCCATAAAAAATTCGCATTAATATTAGTGAGCCAATAGCTGAAAAATGTGACCACCGACCCCAAAATCCCCACACCTGTCAGGATATCCGGATTTACCCAGGCCGGCATATGCGCAGCTAACCAGCGCAGTGCTGGCCTCTCCAGCGGGCCCAACAAAATATCATTGACTCTTCTATGAGATTTTGTATCGGTCATGTGACACCTCTTTATCTCACAATAGGCATCTAAACAATCAGGGCATATACACCTGGGCTTCAGGCCACCCATGTAATGGAACTATTCCTCATAGATTGCCGTTGAAGCTTACGAAGAATAGCCAACCCATGCACCAGGGTCATCGCCACAACCGCCATCCCTTACCTACCTCTACCTGTCCTCATCGATTGCCAACTCGCTCAATTCCTCTTCTTGCCGCATGGCGCGGGGAATGAACCAAAAGAGCATTATTACGAACAGAATTGAAAACCCTATGACCAGATACAGCATACTCCGATCCACCCGTTGAATAATAGCTTCAGTGGCATAGTAGCCAATGAGCATGAGCGCACTGGTGTAAAGAATTTCACCCACAAACACAACGGGAAACCACCGTCGCCAGGCTACCCGAGTAAGCCCAGCCGCGATTAGGGCGGGGAGGGCGAAACCAGCAGACAGCTTGGCCAGAAACAGTATCTTGGTGGCATTCTGGTGCATTCCCTGCTGTAGTCTATCCACGTGTTTACGGTATGCTGGGAGCCAGCGCCTGAACCATTCAATCTTGCCCATATGTCCCACATAATACCAGGCTATGTCCGCAGTAAGATGGCCTGTCGCCGCTGCTAGAAAAACCGGGCTTGGACGCAGGAGACCTGCCGAGGCAGCCGCTGCCCCCAATAATGTGGCAAGGGGTCCTTGCACCATTGCCAAAAGTGCCAACACTACATAGGTCCAGTAGCCCAGCTCAAGCACCTGCCCATTCTGCAGGTCGGCCCAAAAATGTTGAATTAATTCTATAAATGATTCCATATAATGCCTGCTATCCTGTAGCCAACGGTGAAGAGTCTTCGGCTGAGACGACTGGTGCTTCCGGCCAGAGCGGATAGAACATCATCCACTGTTCTGGATGTGCACGCACATACCCTTCCAGGATGGTTGACAACCGCCTAGTATTGGCAAGTATATCCCTTTGCAAGTCGCCGGTGCGCACCATTTCAATAGGCCCTGTGATATGCAACACGTAGCCGTCGTGAGAGTCGTAGTGGCAGCCACCCATAAGAACCGTGGCTTCGCTCATCATTGCCAACCGCGCTGGCCCCAGGGGCAAGTAAGCGGGTCGACCAAAGAAGGTGATCAACTCGCGATCCTCGGGGATGGGGCGATCTCCAGCCGTCATTACGAGCCCGCCGTTTCTCAATCGGCGGACCGCTGCCCGCAGCGATTCAGGCGTGATCGGCGTAACCTCAAACCCCGCCTTGACACGAAGGCGATTTAACACGTAAAAGCCTGCCTCTGGATCTGCCACAGTGAGCAGCTGGATGTGCAAGCCATGTGCGCCTAAGGTCAAAATGACCAGGTCAAAGTTGCTCATATGCATTCCCAGCAGCAGCACACCTCGGCCTTGAGCCATGCTAGAGTTAATGTGCATGAAAAGAGATTCTGGTATATGCACCGCCTTTACAAGTATTTCTGGCGGTTGGCCTATGGCATTGAAGAAGTCATAATGGGTCTGCCCGGCGTGAGCAAAGACCTGACGCGTCACGTCGTGGAGGGCATTCTCGTTTACCTCCGGGCCAATGATCTGGCGCAGGTTGCCCCGCACCGTCCAGTAGACCTCAGGTTTTCGGCGAGCAATGATATTGGCAGCCATCTGTGCCAGCCCATAACCGACCCTCCGTGGCACATGCTGGCCGATAAGCACACCAACTTGTGTAACCAGCTTACCGCTAAAGAAATCTTGAACATGCATCAGGGCTTCTTCCTCGGTATACTTGCTCGTCCAGGGATGATAAGTGAACCTCATCCATCTTTACAGAATATCAATCTTTAGTGCAAGTAAACAAATAATGCAAGAAGCACCTTGGTGGAATGGAACTCGACCTATCTCAAAGATTTTCGGCCAGAATAAACCAACTCTGCCACACACGATGCGGCACGTGATTAATCATTGACACGCAGGCATCTTTGACCTATCCTGCTTCCCACAAAAGGCACATCCTTATCATTTCCATTTCATTAATGGGGAAACCGGTGCCATTTGCTCTTTCTGAAAAAAAAGTCTCATTGCGTCGTGATTACGATGATATAGATAGTTGCTGAGTGTGCCAACTGGAAAGCAAGGCTTTATCCTTCTCTCCTTTGGCCGTTTTCTTGATACGCATATTCGTTATACTCCCTTTTGCATTTAGACATCGATTCTGAGGGATTGCACTATCTACAAGATGCCTTTTTGACTTTTTCTGCCCTCAGAACGCTTTTGTCAGAATTTCGAAACGTTCAAAAGTTGAGGTCCAGTTGTTTTTTTCAGCCACATGATGAAAATCAATTCATCTAACTGGTAATGCCAATTTCCTCAAGGCGATATCTATGAGCCTCACGGGAGGTGGCCAAATATTTGGCATTTAACAGGGTATAACCAAAGGTGCAAATGTTTTGTGGAGTAAATCCCAAATATTTGGCCACTGCAGAACACGGTGGTATTTTTTGTGAGATATCGCCTTTCAGAAACAGGCATTACC
>CP070673.1:1944359-1951982 GCA_020351915.1 Deltaproteobacteria bacterium | reverse complement strand
TGTTGGGCTGACAATTCCCAGCCTTACCGGGGCTGTTATCGCTGTCCTTTGGTTAGGCATTCGTTTTTTGACCCCTTCATTTTCCGTTATTATGATTGCAACTCCCTATGTGGCCATCAACATTTGGGAGGGGGTCAAGGATGTCGATAAGGACTTGGTGGACATGGGCCGGGCTTTCGATGTGAGCAAGAGGAGCATTATTAAGAACATCTACATCCCTTCCCTCCTGCCCTTTGTCTTTGCAGCTATTCGTATTGGTTTTTCGGTCTCGTGGAAGCTTGTCGTCCTCGCAGAGGTATTCGGGTCGAATGAGGGCATTGGGTATATGATCTTTTACTGGTATCAAATGTTCGATATGGAATTAGTTCTTGCCTGGGTTCTCCTCTTTGCCCTTATTATGTTTTATGTGGAATATGGCATCATTCGACGACTGGAACGCCGTTTATTCTCGTGGAGGCGTGAGGTAATTTTGTAGGAACGACATCAAGAGATCTTTGAACGCCTGAAGGCCCGGGACTGCGAAGGGACATGCTGTGCGCTGGCGGCCGATATCGATATTGTCAGCCACCATATGGTCGACAGTATGTTGAAAAACATGGAAGAAAAAGAAAGACTGCCAATTTGAGGCGCGCTTACGGGTAAGGCTTTTGCAGGATCACCGAATTCAAACTCCTTTGCGATAAATAAGGTCAGTACCACTCACTTTTTTATTATGAGAATGGGAGGAGGACTATGTACGGTTGGCAGGGTAAAGTTCTGAGCGTCGATCTGTCCAGAGGCCGGATCAGCGTCGAAACGCTGGATCCCCAGGTTGCTCACGATTACGTCGGTGGTCGTGGTTTGGGAATCTATTTTTTAAATCAACTGGTTGATCCCCGCTGCGATCCGCTTTCGCCCGACAACATCCTGGTTATGACCACCGGCCCCCTTACCGGAACTCTGACCCCCACGGGTGCGCGGTATATGGTCACGACCAAAAGCCCTCTGACAGGAGCCATTACATGCTCCAATTCGGGTGGCCGCTTCCCCAAAGAACTCAAACGAAGCGGCTTCGACGGGCTGATTTTTAGCGGCAAGTCTTCCGAACCGATATATTTATGGATTGACAACGGCCAGGCAGAACTGCGTCCGGCCTCCCATTTTTGGGGCCTGACAGTTCCGGAGACCACCGAGCGGTTGCTGGCCGAAACCGATTCCAAAGCCCGCGTCGCCTGTATCGGCCCGGCAGGTGAAAAGGGTGTTCTGTTTGCCTCAATTATGAACGATAAGGACCGTGCGGCCGGGCGATCAGGGGTGGGCGCGGTAATGGGATCGAAAAACCTAAAAGCGGTGGTGGTGCGCGGCAATATCCGCGTCCCGCTGGCCGACAAAGAGTGCTTTAGACAAATCCAAACCCGGGTGATGACCAAGTTTACCAAAGCAGCCAAGGCCCATCCGTCTCCGCTGAGTCAGCACGGCACGGCCGGGGTCATGGTCCCGCTAACCCAGAAACACGGGGTATTGCCCACCAAAAACTACCAGCTGGGTACCTTTGAAGGATGGCAGGCCATCAGCGGTCAAACCCTGACGGAGAAGTACCTACAAAGGACCAGCGCCTGTTGGGCCTGTCCAATTGCCTGCGGGCGGGTAACCAAGGTTATGGATAAGGAGTTTGCCGGTGAAGGCGAAGGGCCTGAATTTGAGACCACTTTCGCACTGGGCTCCATGTGCATGGTCGATAACTTGGCGGCCGTCACCAAAGCCAACTACATATGCAATGAATTGGGGATGGATACCATAACCATGGGGGTGACTATCGCCTGCGCCATGGAGCTTTACGACTGCGGCATCATCGATGATGCGCAAACGGGAGGTCCCATTCGCTGGGGAGATGCGGCGCGGTTGGTCGAACTGACCCGGATGACCGGCTATCGGGAAGGATTCGGTGCCCAGCTGGCTGAAGGCAGCTACCGTCTCGCCGCCCGGTATGGCCACCCCGAGCTGGCCATGGTCTCCAAAAAGCTTGAGCTGCCCGGTTATGATCCGCGTGGCCTGCAGGCTCAAGGTGTGGCCTATGCCACCTCGCCCATCGGCGGATCACATTGCCGGGCTCACATGGCCTACACGGAAATGGTGGGGATTCCGAAACCCGTCGACCGCCACGAACGGAAAAGCAAGGGCCGATTGGTCAAACGCTGGCAGGACGTCTTCAGCCTGATTGATGCGGCAGGCATCTGCATCATGTTCAGCATCCGCAATCTGCTGCGCCAGGATCTCGATATCTTGCCCGAAGGCATTTTGGAATATCTCAATGCCGCCACAGGGGTAGGCTATACCCTGGATGAGTTACTGGCAGCCGGTGAACGCATCTTTAACGCCGAACGCCTGTTTCTGGTAAGGGCTGGATTTGGCCGCCACGACGATACGCTGCCCATGCGGTTGCTTCAAGAACCCTTACCGGAAGGCCCCAGCCGGGGAGGGGTCGTCCATCTGGAGCAGATGCTGGTCGAGTATTACCAGGCCCGCGGATGGACGCCAGAAGGGGTGCCCACCGCAGCCAAACTTAAGGAGTTGGGGTTGCCTGCCCTGGATAACGAGGCTTCTGATGAAAATTGAGGTTGAGCTGTTCGGCTTCCTTGCGGATTATGGACCCGAAGGCAAAGGCGAGTTTCAGGCCAACCTGGACGGCGAAGCCACCGTGGGCCAATTGATGGAACGTATCGCTTTTCCTTCTGATGTGCCGCTGCTGGTTCTGGTCAACGGGCAGCGGGTCGAAGCCTCCTGTCCGCTGAAAGAAGGTGATGAAGTCTTTATTTTTTCCCCGGTCGCAGGCGGCTGATCATTGGCGGTGACTGCGCGTTTGCATGCGGGACGCAAAAGGACTGAACCTCAAATGAAATGCAGTGATGCTGTCGTGCTGATGTTGGAAACTGCCGGAGTCGAAATAATTTTTGGCCTCTGCGGCGATACCAGTCTTCCGCTGTATGAGTCCCTAGATCAACTTCAATCCCAGATGAAGCATCTTGTTACACGCGATGAGCGATCCGCGGCCTATTTGGCCGATTTTCAGTCGGATCAGAGGCCATGCGGGCGTGTGTGAAGGCCCCAGCGGCGGAGGCGCCCTGTATCTGTTGCCTAGGGTGACCGAGGCCAATCAATCCTCAGTGCGACTGATTGCTCTAACCGGTTTACTAAGGATAGTTTCTGATGCTCAGCCTATGGACTACAAAGAGTAAGGGCAGGTCTTTATGGCCATCCCTTTTTTGTTAACGTCTCAATCAATATATTGTGTATTCTCCATCTCACCTAGAATTGAACTGCTATGAACCTTTTCCGGCAGAATTTCCACTTCAGCTTGCGCTTACAAACGCAAATCTAAACCCTTCCAAGCTCAATAAAATATAGATTACGTCATCAATTGTTGCTCTGGTGTGCCATCTGTCAATTGCCTGAGGCTGCAAGATCGAAGCTGGGGTATCTTGCCATCAGCTGAACATAATAATAGACCGGAAATCCTTGGATATCGTTCAGGTATAAAATTCGAATTGGTTGTTTTATAGGACTGAATAGCCTTTTGGCGACCACAACATCTTGTATGCAGCTGGATTCATACTATTCGATTGATTTCTTGCCATAGCGTAACAAAAAGGTAGTTGACTCTTGATGTTTTGAGGGTCATTATCTGCACCAATCTCCCTCTTTCCTTCCCTCCGTCCCCGGAATTTGTCCTGAGCATAGCGAAAGGGCCACCTCCCGCAGACCTCCTCCAAGAAAAAAAGCGGCTAAAGAGATAAAACCCTTAACCGCCTCTAGTCAATAGTTAAGCTCTGACCCTTGATTTCCGGGCTTGACAATTGTAGCTAAAAAGGGCAGGCTCAATCTAGGATTCTTTCATGCTTTTCAGATAAATGCCCGCCTTCTGTCTTACTTCTTCGACCTCTGCCAAGGTCTTTAGAACCTCTTCAGGCTTCAGGGAACGAACAACTTTGCCGGGTAACCCAAGGAAAAGGGAGTTTTCAGGAATTGCTATTTTGGGGGGAACGAGTGCCCCTGCTCCTATTATGGCCCCCTGGCCGATGACCGCTCCGTCTAAGACAATCGCCCCAATACCAACTAACACACCGTCATGCACGATGCAGCCATGGAGCTTGGCTCCATGGCTGATCAAACACCTTTTTCCCACCACGACAGGGTACTTTGTGGGGGCCTCAATCATTACATGATCTAAAATGGCCGCGTCTTCCTCAATCAAAATCCGGTTGCTGTCACCTCGCAAGACGCTCAATGGCCATACACTGGATCCTCTTCTAAGAGAGACATTGCCTATGATCCTACATGATGGATCAATAAATACGCCACTTTCTATCTGTGGTTCTTTCCCCATAAAAGAAACGATATTCCCCATAAAACCTACTCCTTACAGCCGGCTTTCAGTCCATTAATAGCCACGGGGATAGGACCTTCTCGCCAGAGCATTTTTTCATGGAATAATGTCTAAATAAAGGTTACAAAATGGAAGGAACTTTACCTAGTAAGATTAATTAAAGCAGACCAGAAGTCAAGATTAATCGTTTTTCAGAATGAAATGAAATAACAAATAGATAAGCTCATAAGGCATGATTTGTCATATCACTATCCCAGATGATTTCCCCAAGGTCTTCTCAGGAACTGAAGCAGAGGATAAGGCGAGGGCTTTTGGAGACGTCAAAATTTACTGTAACAAAGCAAAGACTGAGGAAGAACTGATCGAAAGGATCAAGTATTCACAGGTGGTCGTTAATATCCGCGCCTACACCTATTTTACCCGACGGGTTCTTGCTTCTTGCCCTAACCTGCAGCTTATATCTATTTGGGGTACAGGAACAGACAATGTAGATTTGGAATCAGCCGCAAAACTAGGAATTACTATTACTAATACACCTGGTGCCAATGCACTGTCGGTGGCCGAACACACAATCGCTATTCTCTTCTCTCTTGCCCGGCAAATTCCTTTCCTTGACCGAGAAATCCGCTCAGGCAATTGGCCCAGAGTAGAAATGGTTCAGCTTAGCGGTAAAGTTATGGGATTGATAGGTCTAGGAGCGATTGGGAAAAATGTGGCCAAGATGGCTAGGGGTTTGGGCATGGACGTTATAGCTTGGTCACTTCACCCATCACCAGAGCGAGCAAAGGAAAGCGGCGTGAGGTTTGTTTCTAAAGAGGAGTTACTGAAAAATGCAGACGTGGTTAGCCTTCATCTCCGTTTGAATGATCAGACAAGAGGATTTTTTGGAGAAGAAGAGTTTGGCTTGATGAAGCCATCAGCCTTTTTCATTAATACTGCCCGGGCGGGACTGGTTGAACCTAGAGCACTGTATGAAGCTCTTCAGTTGAAAAAGATTGCAGGGGCTGCTCTCGACGTCTATGACCAAGAGCCCCTCCCTCCTGAAGATCCGATTATCAAGCTACCGAATATAGTGTTAACCCCTCATAATGCTGGGATGACATCAGAAGCAACCATGAATGGTCTAATGATAGCTATTGAAAATGTCGAGTCTTTCTTTACGGGGAATAAAATTAATCCAGCTAACATAGTTATTCGGGGGAGCCGTTAGTTGGTTTTCTTGCGGTTTCTCTTGGTACCAATATAAAATCATTCCTATATTTTTTTCCACGAGGTTGGTGAAGATAAAAATAGGTAAACCATGTAGGATGTTATTTTCAAAATAACACATGCTGCCAAAAGGATCTTCGATATGGCGGAAACGAAGTGATATAAATAATCCCTTCGATGATAGCGTTGTCCGTCCACAGGGAGTCTTATTCATCTCTGATACCCGCAAGCGCCTTGGCCAACTTTTTCTTTCCCTCAATATTGGCGTTCCGCAGCACGGTCATCCGGTGTGTTTCCGGTGAGCCGGCACCATGGATGTTGGAGACGATGTCTCTGCTTAGTGATTTCTATATCAATCCTTATATCTTGGTTTGATTGATAGGTTTATATCTCATTATTCAATAAATGGAAGGGAAAGATCGAATGATTTACCAAGAGTAGTTAGCTCTTCTGCTGTGTTTAGGGAAAGAGGGATTCCTTCTTTCAGACGCTTAGATTCAGTTCTGAATTCGGGTTCGCCGGGAATCAGGATTTCCTCCACATTCTTCGCTTTTCCGCTCTCCTTGATACTCTTAATATATCTATCCATGTTCTGCTTGAACTCTTCTCTGCCAATAAAACAATCAGGATCCAAGGCCATAAATGAGTGACAAGTCCCCTGAATCCCCGATTTGTCCTCTTCATAAAGGCTTTTGATGTTGCGGGTCCATTTGCCTCCGGTCAATACGGCTGTGAGTATTTCATGTGCCATAGTCAATCCATAGCCTTTATGGGCCCCCACGGGGGTCAGAGAACCTCCTCCCTCGTAGCCCTCATACGGATCTTGCGTGGGGAGCCCGTCTTTGTCAAACGCCCATCCTATGGGAATCTTCTCACCTTTCTTGCGGGCCAGTATGAGTTTGCCTGATGAAACCACACTGCAGGAGAAATCCACCACCACCGGGGGATAGGTGCCCGCCGGAAAGGCATAGGAAAGAGGGTTGTTTCCGATAATCCGCTCCCTACCGCCAAAGGGAGCCATCATTGGCGCTGAGTTAGTACAGATGTAACCAATTATCCCCCTTTCAGCAGCCATTTCAGGGAAAACTCCAGCAACGCCAAAATGACCGCTATCCTTGACGGAAACACAGCCGATTCCGTGTTCCTCGGCCTTCTCGATGGCTTGGTGCATGGCCTTGTAGGCCACGACATGCCCCATTGATCCATGGGCCTCAGCAAAGCCCACAGGACCCTTATCCTTGATGGACGTTATTTTGCATTCAGCCCGAACATATCCCTTCTGAAGCCGTTGAATATAAATGGGAAGGCGGGTGACCCCATGCGTTTCAACGCCACGAAGATCGGCCCTGGCCAACAGGTCGGCCACGATGCAGGCTTCCCGCTCGGGAACTCCAGCTTTCATGTAGGCCTGCCGGCAAAATAGTTTAAGGTCATCAAACCTTATACGTTTTGAAACACCCTCTACCATACTAACCTCCAACTATGCCGGCCGGGTCAAAAGACCGGGCATCCACCGAAATCTCGCTACGAACCTGCTATCTGCCGGCCCGATTTCACACTAAAACAGCCAACATAATCAAGGGAGAGTCCAATACACTCACCGCTCCTACTAACTATTCTCGCTAACCGATAGTTGATAAGGAGACAAGATTCAAACACAAGTCAGATAATTGTGTCAAGGGGAAATATGATCTGTTTAAGTCTAGCAAATATGTCCCCTTACCTGCTTAGTGAACATGTCCTCTCTAGCCTGGCTGCATGCGAGCACCTTTACATCAACCTTTGCTAAGGGTAGAGAATGCCCGTGATCAGACAGAGAGCAACCAACTCCCCTCAGAACACCCCGTCACGAGTTCTTTCCAATACTCCTGAACTCTTTTCAGAATCCGGAAGGGAGGGTTGGCCTAAAGCTATGTTAGGCTGGGGTGAGGTCGAAGATCTTAGGTGTGAAAAACGGCATAATGTCGTTTTTGCTTGGGAGTGAAATATGTCACCGTGACACATTTGGCATCGCGCCCATAGATAATAGTCAATAGTGGTCAAAAATAGTC
>CP070673.1:1939143-1944259 GCA_020351915.1 Deltaproteobacteria bacterium | reverse complement strand
CGTCTTGTGGGGGACGTGGCCTTGGGAAAAGTGATCCGCAATCAGAGAACGGTTGAATTTATCAGGCATGCGGGAGAAAAAAGGGGCTTTTACGTGATTCTTCTATCCAGGCTGCTGCCCTTTATTTCATTCGATCTTATAAGCTACATGGCAGGGTTGAGCGGTATCCGACCCTGGGCTTTTATCTTGGCCACAGCTCTTGGCATGCTTCCCGCTACGATCATCTATACGTTCATCGGCCACGAAATTCCGGTCCTGGAAGAACACTCCCCAATCGTTTTAACCGTCACTGTTGTCTTTATCTTTATTCTGATTGTATTTTCTCTTGTTCAGGGAATCCGTAAGAAGGCCTGATTTTACCAAAGGTACTTCCAAACTGTAGCTGCATCACGAAATGAAACGGGGTCAGGACCGGAATAGTGAATAGCAAGTAATTTGCAGTTTCATCTTGCCACGATATTCAATTTGGGAAAACTGAATGTCCGATAAAAATATCTAAACCTATGGAGATTTTCCCTGCCAGGGCTCAATCGGATATTGAACTTTCAATTGGGATATGTAATTAAGAAGTTTTCGGGTTTAAGTGTGTGGCAGGAAAACTATAATTATTGATTGAAGGCTCTTATAGCCCTTATCAATAAGGAGAAGGAGGCAAACGAGCTCAACATCAAGGAGGTTCGAGCACTGCTGGTCGCAAAATAAGAAAGTTACGCGGAAAGGAGGAAGTCATGAAGTGGCAAGAGTTGATTACTGACGGCTATGGCCGGGTACTGCAAGTACTGGAAAAGGCGCTGGCGGGGCTGACTTTGGATGATTTGAAAGAGCAGCCTCATCCGGACTGTAACAGTATAGGCTGGCTAACTTGGCACCTGACACGGGTGCAGGACGACCACATTGCGGACCTAATGGGAGAGGAACAACTCTGGATAAAAGACAAATGGTATGCAAGGTTCAACCGTCCGCCCGACCGCAAAGACATAGGGTTCGGCCACAGTTCAGAGGAGGTGGCGGCGTTCAAATCACCTGACGTTGAGACCCTGTTGGATTATTATAGGGCTGTGCTGGAGCGATCGAGGAGATATATCAGTAACCTCTCAATGACCGACCTCGACCGTGAACTAAATGAGCCGTGGTACCAACCGTTGCCTACGGTTGGAGTGCGTCTGGTGAGCGTGATGAGCGACTGCCTGCAACACGCTGGGCAAGTGTCATATGTGCGTGGTCTGTTGAAAGGCAAAGGCTGGCTGGATGTGTAGATAAGCCCAAAGCCCAGCAATGGTTTAATGGGTAGTCCAACATCTTGGGTATTTTTTGATAACAAAAATAGGGTACCTTTATCAATCATTACCACTTACTGACCTATGTCCCAAAAAAAGCCTGCAAACCTCACACGTAACAAACTCCCTAGATTTTCAAAGCCCATCACTTGAGTATCATCCTTCCAAACCAGTGTAATCCGGTTGTTGTTCGTCCCCCTTGCTTCATAAGGTAAGCCTAAGGCAAGACCTTACGCTTTACCCCTCTTGACATCTTGGCTTTGAAATGCTACCAACCTTTTCCATCGTCTGAAGCTCAGGTGAAGAAGTGCCGGGATCTGATTACACTATTACTTTTGAAAACTTTAACAGCCTTGCCGCATATTGGCGTAAGCCCCATTCCCACTTACAATGGGACTGCCTCTTTGTTTTGCCTGCCTGGCTGGAAGTCTGGTGGCGCGAGTTTAGCCCGAGGGCAGACTTGTATTTATGTGCTGTCAGACAAAAGGATTCCATTTTAGGTATAGCCCCCCTTCAATTAAAAGAAGAAGAGGCCTGCTTCCTGGGTAGCGCCGATGTTTGTGACTGTTTAGATTTTGTCGTTAGCCCAGGAGGTGAACGCGATTTTTTCAACGTTTTACTTGACGATTTGGGACAGAGGGGTATCAGACGCCTGATCTTGGGGCCCTTGAGACCAGACTCAAAAACACTGAGATATCTTGTGGGCATTGCAAATGAGCGGAGGTATGAAGTCTCTTGCGAGGTAGAGGATATCTCTCTGGAGTTGGATTTGCCATCTACTTGGGAGGAATACCTAGGCATATTGAGCAGCAAACAGCGGCACGAGGTGAGACGCAAACTAAGAAGACTGCAGGAAAAAGGCGAGGTACATTACCGAACTGTTGAGGGTAGTGAATCTGTCAGGAAGGTGATCGATCTCTTCCTGAAGTTTTTTCGAGAAAGCAGGGAGGATAAGGAGATATTTCTGACCAAAGGGAGGGAATCTTTCTTTAGATCGCTGGCAAAGGCTATGGCAAAGGAATCCCTCCTGAGCATTGGCATTCTGGAGCTTGATGCAAAGCCTGTTGCCGCTATCATGTGCTTTGATTACAATGACACAGTGTACCTCTATAACAATGGTTATGACCCTCGATACAGATCCTTAAGCATTGGGTTGATTTCCAAAATCATGTGTATCAAAGATAGCATCGAGAGAGGCAGGAGAAAATTTGACTTCCTTAAAGGAGCTGAAGAGTACAAATATCGCCTCGGCGGAAAAGAAGTTCATCTGCAACGATGCCAGATACTCCTTAGATAAGCACTAGTAAAAAGCCCGTAATGTGGCTTTCCGCTAGCAGGGAGGTGGTTGGAAGGAACAATGCAACTAAAGATAGCCATGCTTAGTGTTCACAGCTGTCCCCTGGGCAAGCTGGGAGGGGAAAATACAGGGGGTATGAGCGTTTACATCCGGGAGCTTTGCCGTGAACTCGGAAGGCAAGGACACCTGGTTGATATCTATACCCGTGCTCACGAGCCGATACACGATCAGATTGTAGAACTGGGTAAAAATGCCCGCCTTATCCATCTTAGGGCGGGACGGGAAGAAGAAATAGAGAAGCTGGCCATTTATCCGCATCTTGCTGAGTTCGCGTGTGAAGTTGAAAACTTCAGGAAACATAATGGGCTTCACTATGATCTGATCCATAGCCATTACTGGCTTTCGGGTTGGATTGGCAAATGGATGCAGAGATGGTGGGATATCCCCCATATTACCATGTTGCATACCCTGGGCGCGGTAAAGAATGCAATTGGTATCGGTATGAATGAACCAGATCTTCGTATCAACTCTGAAAAGGCCTTGGTAAGGGATTGTAACCGCATTATCGCCCCAACCGAGAGAGAAAAAGAATACCTCATCCACTATTATGATGCTTCTCCCAAAGCCATTACCGTTATCCCTTGCGGTGTGAATCTAGAACTATTCAGATCTCTAGAGAAGGAAATCGCAAGGAACTACCTTGGCTTGGATGGCAAAGGAATTATCCTGTTCGTGGGTCGAATTGTTCCTCTAAAGGGCATAGATAGGCTGCTGATGGCTATGCCCTATCTGGAAAATGGGCAAAGATTGAAGTTGCTGGTGATCGGCGGCGATGAATATTGCCGGGACGAAATGAAAAGGTTAAGAAGCCTGGCACAGAGCTTACAGATCCATGATTCGGTCAGCTTTCTCGGCTTGGTGAAACACGAGGATTTGCCTTACTTTTACAGTGCTGCCGATTTGTGTGTTTTACCATCTTATTATGAGAGTTTCGGGCTGGTAGCCTTAGAATCTCTGGCTTGTGGAACACCGGTAGTGGCCACAAAGGTGGGTGGACTCGAGAGTGTTATCCGGCAAGGTGAGACGGGGTATGTGGTGTTAGACAACACCCCTTTTCGCCTTGCTAATAAGATGGCTCTACTTCTTTCGATGTCAAATAAAGAAGCCATTAGCTCGATCCGAGCATCGGTAACAAAATTTAGCTGGTCAAGAATCGCTGAAGCAATAGTCAACGAATACCGGGCAGTGCTTAGCAGTCACTCTGCCAAGATATAGTAAGCCAACAAGATGTTGCTCTTACCTTTCATTCACCCCGGTTTATATGGCTTTATAAAGAATGTTAACCCAGCGCTTTCTCATACCACAAACTACTTTTCCAAACCTCAAACCCTATAGATCTATAAAGGGCAAGGGCTGCTTTATTTTCACTGTCTACGGTTAATTTCACGATTCGTATACCTTTGCCTTTCAAACGTGATAGTCCAGCTACCAGCACCTGCATGCCCACCCCTTTTCCTCGGTAATCTGGGTCAACACCAAGCATGTAAATACGCCCCTCACCCCCATTATCAACCTTATCTTCTCCAAGGTTTACCTTCGTCCAGCAATAACCAATTGGCTGATCCACTTCGAAAGCCAGGATTATGTCCTCTAGAGAGCAATGCGGGAGACTGATGCGGTAAATTATATCCTCACTGGTGTTGGGGCTGAAACCCCATGTGTTGACGAAAGACCGATTTTGGATTTGTGTCAGTTTTTCTTCCTCCCCCTTTCTCAGAGGACGTAACGGGAAGGTATTCTTGCTGAGATTCGGCAAATGAGCCTTACAAAGATCCAGCCTTAATTCCAGAAAACGGCGGACGATACTAAAGCCCATCTTGGAAAAAAACCTCTTGGCCCACCCGGTTTCCTGTGGAATATTCACATGGGCTACATTCAATTTTAATTCCTTAGCATGGTTTAGTGCACGCTCAATAAGGCTCTGAGGGAGATCACTCCTGGTATGTTCGCGGTAAACCAAGCAACTAAGAACAGCCCGTCTGATATTCAGCTCAGGCATCACATCTATATATCCTATAATCTTTCCTGCTATCTCAGCTATAAACAGGTTATCTTCGGGAAAGTGATTTGGCAGACCAAGACTCTCACCCAATTCCTGAAATGAAGTACAGGAGCATGCCTCCCCCAGTTTCTCGACCTCAGATGCAAATTGGATTAACCTATCTCGGTCATCGAGGTAGTAATTTCTCACTATATAATGGGGATCGCTCATCTTAGAAAAGGAAATGCCCTTTTAATTCAGATCATGTCCTTGCATATTACCATCCCTAGCATGAAGAACTTGTCCGTCATTTTAGGCCACCACTTTTTTCCTGTCAATCCTCACGGTCCTTCTTCCAAAGACCTGCAGTCCCATATCAATAGTCTTCCAACGGTATACCTAAAGCACTTCCTCGGAACCTTGCATAAGCCTCCTGCTTGGTGGTATAGGTACTTTATTCACTGTGCAAGTCCTGATTTCTTTGGTACTTTTTTATCAGAT
>CP070673.1:1935917-1939043 GCA_020351915.1 Deltaproteobacteria bacterium | reverse complement strand
TTTTATCTTTCCATGCTTAACAAGGGGAAGGATATCGGCCAGTTTTTCGAAAGGAAAGGTTTCTATCTGGGTTTTGATTTTTATCTCTCCCGCAATTCTCAGGAATTCTCTCCCATCGTCACTGGATATGTGGGCCAAGGATTTTATTGATCGCCCTACACACGGTAAATGCTTTCATATATGTTTTTACTAATATCCTCCAAATTCTCACGGCAATATCGTATCGCTTCCGGGAGGTAATTCATGATGTCGCCGGCTACTATTCCGTCTGCCCCTATGTCTCTCATTGCAAGGTCGCCAGCCAGGCCATGTATGAAAACGCCCATCCTGTTGCTATCTTCAATTGATAGTCCGAGGCCAAACATGGCTGCAATGGTGCCGACAAGGACATCTCCGCTGCCAGCAGTGGCCATTCCAGGGTTTCCGCTCATATTGATGAAGACCTGCTCGTCAGGATAACCAATGAGTGTGTGTGCTCCCTTTAGGATTATGAAGGCGCCTAATTGTTTGCAAGCTTTGAACAGGAGGGGAATCCTATTTTTCTGGATCTCTCCTATGTCTGTTTTTATGATCCGTGACATCTCACCAAAGTGAGGGCTCAGTATTGTCTGCTCTTTCCTCTTTTTGATGATGCCAATATCCTGAGAAACGGCCGTGATACCATCACCATCTATCACCAGGGGTTTCTTGATCTCCTGTGCGAGTTCTCTCACCAATTGCTGAGTTTCCTCATGCAGGGATAATCCTGGGCCCATAATAACCATGTCAACTGTGTCTGAGAACTCTAAGAGCTGATCCTTTGCCTTGAGAGACAAGTTTCCATTATCTGCTTCCTTCTGCGGGACAAACACGATTTCACTTCCCTTAGCGGCCAGGAAATTTGTTATTGACTCAGGCGAGGCCAGATACGAGAGCCCTCCCCCTGCCTTAAGAAAGGACAGGGCAGAAAAATAGGGGGCACCAAGATAATTTGAGGACCCTGCGATAAAGAGAACCTTGCCATAACTACCCTTGTGGGTATCCTCCCCCCTTTGTGGAAGTGGCAAAGGATCATTTGTTTCTACCCTTATCGTATCGGCGTTGTAATGGGAAGGAGGAAAGGAGATATGGGTAACATAGAGCTTTCCGCAGAGATCGAAGCCCGGAAAAAGGAGATTTCCCCGTTTTGGTAATCCGAAGGTTACGGTATAGTCTGCGCTGACAGCAGATCCCATAACCTGGCCAGTATCGCCGTTTACGCCTGAGGGGATATCAATGCTGAATACTGTTTTCTGGCTCTGGTTGATCAACTCAATTACGTCTCTATAGATGCCGCCCACATCCCTCACAAGGCCGGTTCCAAATACCGCATCTACGATTGCATCGCAGTGAGACACGGAAAATTGTGCCTGTTCTACCGAGCTGAACTCGTGGATATCAATGGGTAGGGCAGAAATCATGTCAAAATTGTCTTTTGCGCACCCCGTTAGTTTTGCCTTATCCCCCAGGAGAAATACCTTAACCCGGCCCCCCATTGAATGGAGCTTTCTCGCAACCACGAAGCCATCCCCGCCATTATTGCCAATTCCACAAAAAATAGTGAACCGTTTTCCCTCTATGCCAAATTCATTGTTGATGACAAAATATACCGCCTCACCTGCGTTTTCCATGAGGATAAGGTCAGGAATTTTAAATGTTTCTATCGCCCCTTTATCCAGGTTTCTCATCTCTGCTACGGTGGATACCTTCATCCTTCACCTCGTTACTTGAAGCTGACATCTCAGAACGGAAGCAGAAAATTGCTCCAGGGATTGGTTTCAGCCTCTATCCAAACTTACTGTGGTTCTAACTTCCGAATTGAGTCAAATCCAACACCTGGTACCCTAATCTATTCAGGAAGAATACGAGATCGTTGGGGATTCTCTGATCGACTGCCAGGATCATCTTTCCCGCCTGATCTGCAAAGCTGACCCCTAAAAAGGAAAGTGTTATATTCCTCGTCTCATCTCTGGCTGCAACTGGAAAACGATGGAGTTTTGATGCGAATGGCACCCCAAGGAAGTCGAGTATTAGCCTTGTTTTCCTCCGCGGTTCTTTCACACCGGATAGAGAGAGGACGTGAATGTGGTGTTTTCTGAGCAGTGATACAATATGAGGCGATAGCCCCGTGGTGTCTATGATACAGTCTTTGCCGTCCCTGTTAAAGAACAGATCGGCCTGGATGATGACATTAAAGGTAGGGTCCTTTCCTCGATAAAGGGGCATCTCTACCCTTTCGGAGAAGGGCTGTCCAGCAAGATCTAACAAGAGCGCGGGTAAAGGGAAATCCGTATCTCTTTCGATCGTTATCTTCTTAGTAACAGGCGACTGTTGTCTTGCAGCACTAGAACCAATAAAATCCGGGTAGTCTATCGCAGTTATCCCCAATTTCTCCAGGTAGGCCTTAACTACACTCGGTGTCTGCTCGACTCGACTACGGATAAAGGTGATGGTTACTATCTTATCAGGGATATCTCCTTGCCCTTTCTGTGGAATGAGAGCCCAGTCACCGGCAATGGTGATTCCGATGTCCCCAGCTATCTTGAAGTAATCCCCAGCCCTGACAATCGCATAATAGTTGCAGGCAGAAAGCACCTTATCCATCGCTTGTTTAAGGTTATCGGTGTTGGTCAGATGGACAACTCTATAGTCCTCCCAGTCTGCTTCGATCAGCTGGGAGATATCTTCTGGAAGTTCACTTTTCATGTCGATAATGAGCCTTCTGCCACTGCTCAGGTTCAAAACAGGAAAGGAGTCGGCCTTCAGGTTTACCTGGCCACCCGACTTGAGGGGAATGTACTGCTCACCGGTATCAACCCATTCTTCGCCCATTTGATTGAAGATATCCTTAAACCCTCGCTTGAGGGCCAGGGTCTGGGCAGTATCCGGAGTTTTAGTGGGCTGAACCTTGCGTAAGGCAGCTGTCTCATCTTTAGCCTTTATGGGCATTCTGACTATCTCTGGAGAGTAAATGGGAAGTCTGATAACCTGGTTTGGATAGATGAGATCAGGGTTTGTTAAGGTGGGGTTAAATTTTTGTACGAGCTTCAGGTAATTTTCGTAAAAGAATTCACGAGATATGTCAAATCTGTTTTTCACGATCATTGT
>CP070673.1:1931913-1935817 GCA_020351915.1 Deltaproteobacteria bacterium | reverse complement strand
TACCCGTCAGATTTAAAGAGATCGGGGAACACTTTCTGGGAACAACCCTTTCCAATGTTACCATAGTCAAGTGGTGAAGCTGTGTAGATTGTACCGGGTTGTTTTAAGAAAAAAGGACGAGTCGATGATGCCCTTCGTCAAGCTGATAAAATCCGAGCTGACCAGGAGAACAAAATGGGGGACAGCATCAAAGGTGCTTTAATTGATATAGTGGGCCAGGAAAACTTCAGCGATCTTTTGATCGACATGGTATCTTATTCCTACGACGCTTCAGACCACAAGCATCGGCCCAAAGCGGCAGTGTGGCCAACCAGTTCAGAGCAGGTCTCCAAGATCTTGCTTATGGCAAACGAGCATCGCATTCCGGTGACTCCCCGCGGGGCCGGTACCGGCCTTGCTGGAGCGGCTGTTCCCACAAAGGGAGGCATCGTTCTGGACATGTGCCGGATGAACAAGATTCAGGATATTCGGATCGCCGATCGACTCACCGTTGTTCAGCCAGGCGTGGTCTACGCCGATTTAGAAGAGGCTCTTGCTCCATACGGGTTTTTCTTCCCGCCTGACCCAGCCAGCGGCAGCGTCTGCACTCTTGGTGGCAATGTTGCCACTAATGCCGGCGGGATTAGAGGAGCCAAATACGGGGTTACCATGGACTATGTCATGGCGCTGGAAGTGGTACTGCCTGACGGGAGAATCATGCGGACCGGTTCAGACTGCATGAAGTCCGTGTCAGGCTACGATTTGACCCGACTCTTTGTCGGATCCGAGGGCACACTCGGCGTGATTACCGGGATCACACTCAAAATCAATCCCAAGCCGACAGCCTTCGAAACCGTGCAGGCCTCTTTTGCTCGCCTCAAGGACGCTGGCCAGGCTATCACCGATATCATGCACTCTGGAATTATCCCAAGTGTCCTCGAGCTACTTGATGAAAACTCCATCAAGGTTCTCAGAGAGCATGCCAGCATGAACCTGCCAGACGTGATGGCCCTGATCCTGGTCGAAACCGATGGCTATACCGAAACTGAAACCTCTTTCCAAATGGCAAAGGTAATCGAGGTGTTCAGGAAAAATAATGTCATCGATATTCAGGTAGCCCACGGCACGGAAGAGGTAGAGGAATTGTGGCGTGCCCGCAAGTCGGTTGGCAGTGTCGCTGCTCAGCTCAGACCCAACAACGTTTCGGAGGATGTTACCGTTCCCATCTCTAAGGTGTCTGATCTTCTGACAGGAATCTCCATCATCGTTCGCAACCACGACCTACCCTTTGTTATATTCGGCCATGCTGGCGACGGTAACTTTCATCCCAGGATCATGTACGACCCCTCCGATCCAGACCAGGTCGAACGCGTTGGTAATGCAGTGGATGAGATCTTCAAACTCACTTGCAACTTAGGCGGGACCCTCACCGGTGAACATGGCATTGGCCTGTCCAAGGCACCCTATATGGGCTTGGAGCATGATCGAGTGAGTCTGGAAGTAATGCGTTCTATTAAGAAATCATTCGACCCCAACAACATTCTCAACCCTGGGAAAATGTCGCTGGACTGACAAGGGAGAGACTTTTAGAAAACTACACAATCAGGTCCTGAAAGGCTCCCGCTGCATATTTTCTCAGGCGGCGTGAGCTCACTCCCCATCCCTCGATGTCAAAGGAGCTAGTCAAAGAGCACACGCCTAAAACAATGACAGTTGATCCTTAAATCACACAAGCAACTGCCACAAGAGCTAATCTATGACAGTTACGCTGGCAAAAATGCGAGGTAGGTTTTTAAATTATCTCCTTCACCTCTATGCAGGAACCCTACCTTTAGCGGCATTCCAACCTTTATATCTTCGGGTTTGTTTGCATTCACTCCTTCAATGCGGGCATCCACTCTCGCCCCTTCTTCCAACTCGACAACCCCTGAGCAATAGGGGTGTTTCCGATCATAACCCTCTGCAATCATAAAGGGTGGTCCCACACTTATACAGGTGAAGGCAGCGAGCCGGGCCTCCCCTTTCATCTCAACCCACTCCATGTCTGAACTATAGCACTTCACGCAAATAGATCGGGGGGGCACGAAAAGGGCACCACATTCCTTACACCTTGATCCCATCAGTTTCTCTTCGTTCAAGTACTGCTCATACGATATATCACTAAAAGGCCTTTCTTCCATTGGTCTATCTCCTTTCTAGAATGGTAAACGTGCACGTTCCTCCAGTGCCTCCCAAATTGTGGGCTGCCCCGATTCGCAGATCTTTCTTTGGAACCTGCCTTTCACCAGCTTCACCTCTCAACTGCTTCCAAACTTCAAAAAGTTGACCTACACCTGTTGCCCCCACAGGGTGTCCTTTACACTTAAGACCCCCGGAAGTGTTAATCGGCATTGACCCGTCTCTTCTTGTCAGACCTTCTGCCACTGCCTTGTGGCCTTCGCCTGGTTTAAAGAATCCGAGATCTTCTATGTGAATAAGCTCTGCTATTGAGAAACAGTCGTGAACCTCAGAAAATTGAATATCCTCTGGCTTTAATCCAGACATACCATAGGCCTCTTTTGCCGCATGTCTTGTGGCCTCAAAGTATGTGAGGTCAGCACATGCATGCAAGCCTCTACCACTCCCTTGCCCTATTCCAGTGACATATAGTGGGTCATCGGTAAAGTTTCTGGCTATTTCCTCTCCGACTAACAACATACAGGCTGCCCCATCACTAATAGGGCAGCAATCATAGAGGTGCATTGGCCATGCAACCACTGGGTTTGCCGCAGTGTCACGGAGAAAACTTTTCTCATCCTCCCAGTAGGGTACAGGTTTTCCCTTTTTTTTGGCACTTTCAATCTTTGCGTTCATCATATCTCGAATAGAAAATGGAAACTGTGCCTTTGGATTCAGCGGAGCATTACTATGGCTCTTTATGGTAATATTCATAAGATGTTCACGGGTGGCGCCATATTTTGCGAAATACGCCGTCGCCAGGGCACCAAACACACCTGGGAAGGTAAATCCCACTCTCCCTTCATAGGGAACTGTTGCCAAGGCCAAACCTTCGGCAACCTCCTCAGTGGTGCGTTTCGACATATCCTCTACCCCACCGACCAACACAATATCATAAAATCCTGAGGCAATAGCAAACACAGCCTCTCTGAAAGCCAGAGCGCTCGAGGCACACGCCCCCTCTGTTCTTGTTGCAGGCTTTGGGTTAAGGCCAATCAAATCGGATATTATCGGCCCCCAATGGCCTTGGTGTACAAAAAAGTCGTTTGTAAAATTCCCCAAATAAAGGGCATCGATTTCATTAGGATCAAAGCCCTTATCCACTGAAGCAATCATTTCTCTGAAAGCCTCACCAAATAAGTCTTTTGAGTCTTTGTCCTTAAACATAGCAAATTTCGACATCCCAGCGCCCACTAGAGCTACGCCCCTTCCGAGTTTTCTTTTTTTCTGCATTTGGCACCTCCTCATGAAAAGTAAGAAATCAAACAACATTTAGGATGTGCATATTCACATATCATTTTCTCAAAAGGAAGTAAATCTTCCTAAATGGGATATTTTGAAATTCCCTCAATAACAAGGAGTCCTTCCCCTATCCCGAGTCTGCTCCAAGAATTGAGCGCCGAATCCACTATAGCGACTGAAGAAGGTCCACAAGGGACTAACTTGACTCGATTTGAATCTCATCGCCAACACGCGGTTCGGTTGAGATAGTTAAGGATCTTCTCGGATGGCAGTACGTGACGCAGGTTATTGGATCCTATTGAGATTCAGCCCAGCGAGATCTTGGAAAAAAGAATGCACCTTTCAGTAACGCAAGGGGCACGCATACTGATCGGAAAGATGGGTTTGGACACTTGCCTCAGAAAGCTCGGCTTAGATAAGACCGGGCTGTGCTTATGGAGTGATGGCTTTCTCCTGTCGGGCCGCC
>CP070673.1:1927854-1931813 GCA_020351915.1 Deltaproteobacteria bacterium | reverse complement strand
CTGGGATTTCGACGACACAATATATATAGTGCATAAGGACATCTCTGACCGGCTCTGGGGTGACTCCCGCATGAGATCATTTTGGCAGTTTGTGCGATATAAACTTGTTTCACCATTCCAGCGACGCAAGCCCAAGAAGTAACTTGACCATGGAACCAACGATATAAATGCGTGTTGATGATTCGGTTCAGTACAGAAATGGGCTTCGAACCACCGTTGGCACGGAAAACTGATAGGGTTCGTGCAGAAATTGCCTGACGGCCCACTATTCAGTTAAAGACTCCATATGTTCAAAATACAAATCTAAATGATAAAAGGTGGGAATAGAGGTGTATATTTGAGCAGCTGTGCAATTTCTGCACGGACGTCCCCTTTTATTAGGGTGGGACTTCCCCGCCACACCGGGGTCACCCACTAGGTAACATCAACCAATTTCATCCCGATTTACGTGGAATCCCAAGGTTTCGGGTTTACCTCGGCAGGAGGATTGAAAAGTTAGGCAAATGACAATTTTGTTTGAATACTTAAGCCTGACCCCAATCACAATCACCATCAGCAGAAAAGGAGAAACCATTTCGTCTCCGATCTCTGTACCCCTCGTCTCACTTGTAGTGTGACGGCGGTGAGACATAGATCTACTCCCGTAGCAGCAAAACTTGACATAAATGTTAAGATCTTAACTTATAGAAAAATCTAGTGAGGTGCCCAGAGCACAGTTCTCGGCTTTCTCCGCACATATTCGGCGAGTTCTTCAATTTTTCCGAATTTCATCACGTGTGCCCAGCAATTGTGAACACAAGCTGGCTGAAGACCCTTGGCTACGCGTTTGCCGCACAAATTGCAATTATCTGTAGGAAATGGAAAGTAGTATAATTTGCCGCCTGCTATTTCAGGTTCAACCTCCTTTACGCAAATGCCCCACTGTCCCTCGGGCCGGTTATGCTCCTGTTTGCAGGCAAGCTCGCAGACGTGACACCCAACGCAAAGCTCGTAGTGTATGAGTAAACCGTATTTAGGCATTTTGGGCCTCCTCCGTCCTGTAAACTCGACACATCTGACTCTTGTAAGGGTATCCGAAACCTGACCTACCCGTCCATCCAGGGGGGAGCAAAAGATTGATACTTGATTCCCATACCCCGAATAGGCTCGGTTCTGGTCCAGGCTTCTCCGGGAACCACCATCCATGTTGAGAATGGACAACTCCCGGATTTATTCCTTTGGTAAGTTTTGCTTTTTGTTTGCATCTTCCGTATTTGCTTTCAATATATATCCAGTCTCCGTCATTGATTCCCAGCTTTTCCGCTGTCTCAGGATGGATTTCGGTTAATGGATCTGGGTTCATCCGACGCAGCGAAGGAATCTGCCGGTGTTCGGAATGAAAGAAGCCCCACGTTCTGGCGCCTGTGGTCAGAACTAAGGGATACTCTTTCGCAATTTCCGGTGTGCTAATCGGGCTTTCTGGGGGCTCCTCGAAATAGGGGAGTGGATCCAAACCGCAGTTCTCAAGCACTGTTGAGTATAGCTCCACCTTTCCGGTAGGCGTCTCGAACCCCGGTTTCCTATCCTGGCGCAGCAATCCCTTCTCATACTTTTTATACTCTAAGGGGTCATAAGCATAGCCCTTATCCCTCAGTTCTTCGAAAGTCATTCCCGTCGTTTCAATCAACGCGCTGAACATCTCTCTGATGTCTTTCCATGGCCAGGCCTTTGGATTAAGCCTCTTGCCCAGTTCAAGGTTAATTTCCATGTCAGACTTACACTCTCCAACAGGCTCTATTGCCTTGTTTATCGTGCCGACATAAGTTCCAATGCCCCCTGCGATTGCGATTCCATCTCTCTCTGGGTAAGTAGCTGCCGGAAGCACAATATCAGCAAGTGCCATGGCGGTAGGAGTCATGAATAGATCAACGACAACAACAAATTCTAATTTCCTGAGAGCCTCATGAACTGTTTTTGGAAAAGCAGCGGCACATGTAAAACTATTGCTACCCTGGATCCATGCTCCTCTAATTGGATAGGGGCTACCGGTCAACATTTGTTCTATTGTAGGTTTCCTTGGGATTATGCCTGCCCAGTCAGGAAAGGGGTACAATCCTAACCCTATCCTTTTTTTCTTCTGTTCTTCAGTCAGCGTTTCTACGCCCCAGCGATTTAATCTCCCCAAGTCAAAAAGCCTACTCTTGATTATGTTACCTCCCGGTACATCCATATTACCCGTCACCGACCATAATGCCGTGATGGCATGAAGGGTTGCAACGCACTCCTTGCTCTGTTCAACGGCAACACCCCACTGTATCGTAGCTGGCTTGCTGGTTGCATACATTCTGGCGGCTTCAATGATTTGTTCCCTCGGTATCCAGGTGATTTTCGCTACCTTTTCCGGTGGGTATTCTTGAACGCGCTGCCTTAGTTCATCAAATCCATGAGTCCATTTTTCCACAAACGCTTCATCATAAAGGTTTTCATTTATGATCACATTCAGCATGCTTAGGGCCAATGCAGCATCTGTCCCTGGTCTAATCTGCAACCATTCTTTAGCGCGCGTTGCGATCCATGTTCTTCTGGGGTCAACGACAATTAGCTCAGAGCCGCGCCTTATGCACTCAATGATCCAGTGTCCCATGAAGCCGTCTGGACTGGCAATTGTTGGCTCATTACCCCATATAATGATGCAGCTGGGTACCCTCCAATTTGGGTCTTCATAACGGCTGGGGAAGAATTGCGCGCAATCGGCAACGGCAAAGTCGCCAAAAAGAGCAGCCATTGTGGCAATCTTAGGTATGAAACAGGCGTTCCCTTGTAAGAATCCAAACCGGTTTGGGCTGCCAAAGGTATAAGCAAGCCTTGCCGAGTAGATAATGACATCTCTTGCTGTCCCGTTGCTGAAAATCACCGATTCTGGTCCATATTCTGTCTTGATCTTATTAAATCTGTTGGCTATGGTTTCGTAAGCCTCTTCCCATGTTATTCGTTCCCACTTACCCTCCCCCCTCTCTCCTGCTCTCCTTAGAGGGTATTTTAGACGGTCGGGATGGTAAACGACTTCAGTCAACGCCAGACATCTTGGACATAAACGACCTTGATTTGATGGAAATTCCGGATCACCCTCAACCTTCACCAGCTTTCCATTCTTGACATACACAAGGACTCCACAACCTTGATGACACCCCGGCCCGCTCCGGGCAATACTACGAACTACTTTCATCCCATCTGCTTCCCATGTCCACTCTCTTTTCTTTTCGCTCATTTTTTCTCCACCAAATCTAGCTTTTGTTTGACGCTGATAGCAGAACCTCATCCGGTTTATTCTATTTGATAACTCTTGCCAAAGAGCCTTTGATCTTTGTCATTGATCACCGCAGCGTAATTAGTGCCTGAATGTGGGTCGATTCCCGCCTAGATTTTCATACATAAGACACCTCCTAAATCCAAAATTTAATAAGCGGTACCATAGCAGTAATGCTATGGGAAGGGAAGTGTCTTTCTCTATGAGAAGCCTCTTAGATGATTATCACTTCTACACTTTTGACAAAATACTTGGTTTCTTGCGCGCCAATAACACGATTCGTGATTTTTAATCCATGAAATTATGAAATGCGTGGGCCTGGCCCTCCTTACATTGGTCGTTCTAGTGTAGCAGGCGAGTTGTTGTCCTCTAAAACTCCTAGGTATCACGCATCGAGGGCCGGATTTTCGAATTGCCTCGAAGGATTGGCACTTGCACTAAGACCAAAGGGTGTTGACATAACGAATGTGCGGTTCGGATTCGCTGACACCAAAATGGCAAAGGGGAGATACGGGACATTTTATAGTGCCCCTGTCGAGAAGGAAATAAATAATCTGTAAATTCAATCTGTTATGCGACCTTGCGTTTTAAGAGCGCACTTCTCCTTTAGGTCTTTACTTGATCTTCGCCCTTTGCTTCGGCGGATCTCTCGCTATGAGGGAACCCTGCACCT
>CP070673.1:1922071-1927754 GCA_020351915.1 Deltaproteobacteria bacterium | reverse complement strand
CGAGCTCATCGGATAATTCATTCGCCACGACCCACGGTTTTGCCTTGAGCATGGTCATGCCAAAATGTGTCAATATGGCTTTTTTAGGATGAAGTCTTGCGAGGATCTCTCTAACATCATCGATACTCAGATGCATTACGTCGCCACTCTCGTGAGGTGTGAATCTCACAACATTCATGACTAATATGTCTGAATCTGCATAGTCTTTTGTCAGCTCCGGGAAATATTGGGTATCGACCATAAAGGAGATTTTTTGACCGTAATAGTCAAAGAGTACACCATATGTCTCAACCGGGTGCTGGTGTCTACCCGAGGTTGAAAACGATACTGTACCAATTGCATATGTTTGATGGGGTCGTAATACGAGAATATCCTGGACAAAGCCTCGCAGATAGGGCAACACAACGGCGTTTTCACCAGTAATGCATTCGTTTGGCGCAAACAGTATGCCCCTTTGTTTGAGCCCACCGCCTGTCATTGCATCGATGAGTATATTGACATCATTAGAGTGATCGATATGCGCATGGGTGAGAATAAGGGCATCAAGCTTTGTTACATCAATACCGGGCTTAGATTTTGCGCATCTGACAAGGGTGCCTGGACCGGGATCTAGAATAATACTTCTTCCTTTCATTCTCAAATAAACGCCAGCCGAAGACCGCAGCTGTTTGGCCACGACAAAACGGGCGCCAGCAGTGCCGAGAAATTTGATGCAATCCTTATGATCCATTTTCGTCATCTTTCTCAGCTTCTCACCCACGGCTCACTTAAAAGACCCGCTGCGCATCCTGTTCCAGCGATGCCCGAGCCGGATCTCCTCGTTATTTCACATTTTCAGGACTCCGATTCCAGTATATCGAAAATCTTGGAGCTGGTTTCTTCAGGCACGACCAACCAGAGGCGTTCGAGGTGAATGGCTGGGTTTCGCTCCAGAGCATCCCGGAGCAGCACGACAAAACGCTGTTTTTCTAAAGACCCGTGCAGGGTTCCGAGAAACGGGAGTGCGATTGATTTGAGTCTTCGAGTCTCAGCCTCCGCCAAGATCATGTCAAGAGCACTCGCTATCCATTCCTCCCTCCATGATGGGTCCTGATTGAGATCATGAACAATGGCAAGCAACCGGAGAGGGCGTTTCCCCTTAACGAGCACGCTGCCCGGTGTTTGAGGGCGTGTTTCAATCACCCGAGTCATCACTTGCATGAGGGATTCCTTGGGAGGCCGGACCACGGGATCGGCACTGAGGACGAGGAAGGTGTCCTCCTCGAAGGCTACCGCGTTAACCGGGAAAGGTGGGCTCTGTTTCGGTGCTGCAACGATAGTGAGCGATCCGCGTGATATCTCACAGGGATAGCTGCCGCGAATTATCCGTAACTGTGGCGTCTTTTCTGTTTTGGTGTCGATGACTAAAACCCTCCTTGCGGGCACCTTCCATGGAGCAAAGAGGAAGGTTAACAGCCTGTTGCCGAAATCCCTTTTCACTTGGTCTAAAACGTTTTTGACAAATCTAAGGCTCCCTCCAGGCGATGTCAAAACTCGCCTTTAGGGCTCAAACAGTTGACATCGCTTATCTTCTACTTCGCCAAGATTTCTTCGCAGAAAACGTTTTAATGACCGCTCAAAGAAATTTCCGTTTGGGCAACAGCCCGTTGGAACGTAGCCCTGAATTCTTTAGTAAAGAGGGGGTTGTCTTAAACGCGCAGGTCTGGCATCGCAGTTGTATGGTTTTATCAGCGCGCCAGATCTTTTGATCTGTCAGAATCGATCTTATACTTTTTTAGGATTCTCTTACTGTGCTCCTCAACTCTATTCTTGTCCAACACGATTTTATAACCCCCTTCATCCACTATTGTGTAGTACTTTCCTTCATGTTCTTCAAAGGCACCTGCCAAATCTTTCATAGCTGAAATTTTCTTGCCGTTCACATAAGAAACCACCCTATCTTCCCAGTCATGGTAACCTGTGTTAAGTTCATCAGCAAGTACCTTAACGAGCACCACAATCTCTCCACGGTCATCTGTTGGTTCTCCATAATAGTAGTAGTTGAGCAGATTACTCGGGGCGTTGAGGTACCACTCTTTCCATGTTTTTAGATAGTTGAGCGTTAGCGGTTCGAAAACTAATCCGCCTAATATGTAATATGTGGGGGCTACATCATACTGTTCATAGGGCACCAAGCGCCCGCAATTCATAGGCTTCGATAATGTAATCTCAACACCTAGAACGTTCTTCTCCCTGAGGATTTCAAAATGAGTTGTATCATTGATAAATTTCTTTTGCAGTTGATATCCAAAGAACGTCCTCTCGCCTTTTCTGAACTCCACTGTGCCATCGTTTTCAACGTTCTTCCCATCAACGGAAAGGATAATGTCTTCTGGTCTTAATACGCCTCTTGCAGGAGAGTCGGGATAGGTTTTATTTACCAGCACCCCAGTCTGGTTTTCAGTCATCTCATATTTAAGCCTCAAGTCTGGATTCTCCATTTTTTGCCAGGATATTCCAAGGCCCGGGGGTCCGTCATAGGTACCATCTGTTATATCTTCCAGGAAATAGGTAATAACCGGAGCTGGAACCATATAACCAATATTTTCCCCTGACAAACCCTGAAATGCCACTCCTACCAGCTTATCATCCTTGATTACCGGCCCACCACTGCTGCCTGGATTAATTGCAGCATCAATCTGGCAGGTCAGTAGCCGGGCTCCGCTGTGGGCATATTTACGGTGCTCGATTCTCGAGACAACTCCTCCAGTGATGCACAACTTATCGCCGCCTTTAGGAAAACCAAAAACGGCAACGGTGTCATTCACCTTTGGGAGGTCTCCGATTTCAATGGCTTCAACACCGGAAAAAAAAGAATCATCTCTAACTCTGAGAATGGCAAGGTCACATTCGTGACCTACTATGTGAATGTCTGCGATATATTTCTTAGCCTCTCCTGCTCGTCTCACCTGAATAAATGTCTGGTTTCCTACTACGTGCGCACTGGTTAAGACCCTCCTTCCACTTATGATACATCCAGAACCACTGCGTCTTTCCTGGCCCCACATCTTCCATGGTTCATCATAATCATATCTATTGTACACGGCGTATATTTTTACCACAGCGTCTCTTATATCCCTTTTTGCCCATACGGGCGGGGCGATAGCACACGATAGAATCACTCCCAAAATGAGTTTCGAGAATGCTTTCATTTTCCCCCTCCGGAGTAAAAACTAGCAGCATATAATCTCATAGGCAAGCTGATGATATTCCTTGGCCTGTTGCAGGTGATTCTCAAAAACCTATCGTAACATATTGTAAGGGAGCAGTCTTGTTAGAAAAGGGTTTAAAATTTCGCCGGAGCCGGATGCGGCTTTGAGCTGCGCCGTTGATACCTAACATTACACAACGCAAAAATGTGCCCCCTTTACAAATCTGATGAAAATACATATTCACCCCCTTTACTTTCGGTAATTTTTCGGTAATGATAGAGAAAATCGTGAAACAAGGATAAGACCACTCGTAGTGTAGAAACTGGCTGAACATGAGTCTTCTGGTGAGGGCACCTCTGAGCGACACGGAAGGGTTACCCTGTTACTCAAACCCATCACCATATATGGACCATTGCACATGAGAAAACATCTCAAACTCATTTCCCGAATTTCAATGATCTTTTTCGTGCTTCTGGTTTTCTCCGTGTTGGTTTTTTGGAGAAACCCTCTATGCGTTGGGAAAGATAATTTGAGCTTGGTGCCAAAGAAGGAAAGGAGGTCAAAAGTGCGGAGAGCAGCCGTAGCTGGTATGTTTTACGATAGTAATCCTGGGCGGTTAACAGAGGGCATAAAGAAATATTTGAAAAATGCCCATCCCGAAAATATTCAAGGAGAAATTATTTCACTTATCAGCCCTCATGCAGGTTACGTCTATTCAGGGCAGGCCGCTGCATTCGGGTATAAGCTTCTTGATAAGAACAAGATAAAAAGAGCCGTAATTCTTGCGCCCACTCATCAGGTGGCCTTCAGGGGTGTTTCAATACCGGATGTCACCAGTTATGAAACACCTCTCGGTCTCGTGAAACTCGATAAAGAGGCCTGCGATATGTTGCGAAAAGAAACGCTTTTTACCTCTATCCCTGAAGTCCACTCCCGTGAACATTCTCTTGAGGTGCAGTTACCGTTTCTTCAGGTATGTCTGGGGGATGATTTCACCATGGTTCCCATGGTTGTCGGGCAATTACACAACCGTGATTATCAGGTTATAGCCGGATCACTCACAAAGGTTGTGAAAAGAGGCGACGTGGTTATTGTGAGTTCTGATTTTACCCACCAGGGACCACGGTTTGGCTATGCCCCTTACAGAACAGATATTAGCGAAAATATTAAGAAACTTGATATGGGAGCAGTGGATTTCATTCTAGAAAAAAACAGCAGGAAATTCATTGATTACGTCAAAGACACCGGGGCTACCATATGTGGGCGGTGTCCCATTGGGATACTGTTAGAGCTCTTGCCAACCGATGCAAATGGAACGCTCCTTACCTATTATACCTCAGGAGATATCACCGGGGATGAACGTGATACTGTTAGTTATGTTTCTCTCGTTTTCAGTTCGCCTTCTGGTTGGCCCGAGAAGGAATGAGGTAGGAGCCAAAGTAAGGGAGAAAAACGCGAGCAGGAGTATAAAACAGAAAAACCCGGTGGCAGCGCCCCATTCAATCCAACCCATGGACCTTAACCGGACGGGGATGAAAATGTCCTTTTCCATCCCACCAACCTTCCACGTATGGTTCCTGTGGAGCTACGGCCTCCTTCATTGAATGGGTACGTCCCGTGGTTAATTCGAGCCAGCCCTGGTCAACGGATAAGATATGTTCCGGACCAGGTTCTCCCTCACCTTGGATATCTGAAAGGGGAATAAAATGTGTCCATTTGCCTTTATGTCCGGCTAGTGTTCCCTCGACATAGTATCCCCGAGGCTTTCTGAAATCGCCCTTTGCCAGAAACGTATAGTCCCGGAGAAGGACGTATCCAGAGATGTGATCAGGTGGGGAAGGAAGATCAAATATCTTTACCCTATTCTTTGCACTCCAGGTTTTCTGGATCTTCACTGTGTGCTCCATTGCTATGTTTTTCCCTTCCACCACAATGAATTTTATATAGTTGCTCTGTTTGGGAAAATGGGGCGTTTTTCTGGGGTCGTACAGAAAAAAGTAAAACCACGTATGGTTTCTTCCTTTCAGCCGGGGATCGTATGTGTAACCGCTTATTTTTCTTAAAGGATACCCGTCTTCGTCTAATACCAGTGCATACGTGTGGCATTCAGGAGGGAGTGTCTGGGGCATGTCGCACTTTATTGTCAGGAAATCCGTGCCTTCACCGATGATCTGGAAGTCTTCAAAGACCTGGCTCATCTGAAATTTGTCCAGTGAAGGGGGCTTAATGGGTGCCCGTTCCTTTGAAAGGGAACACATAGAAATAAAGCATATGAGAGGCAAGAATTGTATAAGGCGTACGATGGATTTCTTATCCCCGTGCAGTTTCAAAAGATTTTTCATTATTTATCCCTCCTACCAACTAGAGCATTTTATTGTTTGCATTGGACATAACCGAGAAGGGTCTAGGATGGTCATGAGGTCTTTTCTTCTGTTCCGAGGCTCTCCCGCTGTGCGGGATCTTTTCTACGACTTATCAACAGGGGATACTTG
>CP070673.1:1919081-1921971 GCA_020351915.1 Deltaproteobacteria bacterium | reverse complement strand
CTATTGACCACAATTGCATCAGACATTAAGATTGCATGATACCGCGTTGTAAACAGTAAGAATAATTAAAAATGAAAGGATTGGTGCAATGGCAAAAGGAAAGAAACTCCTCAAAGGCTCATGGTTAAAGCATGAGATAGAACAACTCAAGAAACTGTTCCCACATATCAGTACTAAGGAGGTTGCCGATAAACTTGGCCGAGCTGTGAAATCAGTACAAGCTAAAGCGTCCAAACTGGGGCTTAGGAGAACTAAGAAGTACCTCAAATCCCTCGGTAGAAAGTAACGGTCAAAGATTGGGTATCCTATGAAGGTTTTGTTGGAGAAGTTCAACACAAATTTCTTGATTCTCACCATCCAATAAAGTGGTTTGTTTATAGGCACCAAGCAATCCGAGTCATCTGGTTTATTTGGCTTTCAGGTAGATAAGATGTTGATTAGGTTCTACTATGCTGAATCCATCTAAGAGAAGATAGCTAAATTCATTGAGGTTGAAAACATGGAAAGCACTAGAGAGCAGCTAGTTGGGGGCTGCCTGTGTGGAGCCCTGCGTTATGAATGTAGCAGCAGACCCAAGACTGTGTCGTATTGCCACTGTCCGGACTGCCGAAAGACTACGGGCAGTGCATTCTGTGTCGGCGTTTGTGTCTGCATGGACTCCCTGAAAATCCTCGGTGCAAGTATCAAGGGATATACAAAGACGGCGGACAGCGGAAACAGAATCACTCGGGAGTTCTGTCCTGAATGCGGCTCACCTCTTTTTACGAAAGTGGATGCCTTCCCGCACCTTGTGTGGATCAAAGCTGGAAGCCTGGACGAACCCGGCCATCTCGAGTCGACTCACCAGATATGGACACGATTCTCTGTCCCTTGGGCGCACATTAATGACGACCTGCCAAGCTTTCCGTGGGAGGGGCCGGTACAAGACAACGAATGAATTGAATGCCTAACAATTGAGTCGAGCTTATCGTTGCGTACACGCCGAGAGCTCACGCATCACGTTAGGCGTCTATGGGTCTTAAAAAAATGAAATACAACAAGCTCATTCCTGAGATAAGTGTCTCAGACTTCGAGCGGAGTCTCGATTTTTATACACGATTACTCGGCTTCAAAGTTGAATATCAGCTTGAAGATCCCGATTTCGCCTTTCTCTCTTTAGAGGGTGCGCAGGTGATGATCGAGCATGAAAGTGGGTATCGAGTGGATTCGGTGTTAGAGCATCCCTATGGTCGGGGTGTGCGCCACCAGATTGAAGTGGCCAATATTGCTCCGCTGCTTGAACGACTTCAGCAGGATGAATATCCGATCGCCTGGATGCCGGAGGAGGTATGGTACGAAACGGACCACCATCTCCATGGTCAACTCCAGTTCTGGGTAATGGACCCCGATGGTCACCTCTTGAGATTCTATCAAGACCTGGGCACAAAGCCAATAACAGAGTGATGCAATGCATAACCAAAGCTATGACCTGTCTGGGATTTGGGCTTTCCTGTCTTTCGGGCTGTAAGTATGATCGCCGCCATAGCCGCCTGCATCTGTGCCGGGGCAGTTGGAGTTTATTCTGTTGTTTTCGCCGCCACCTCAAGGTATGATGACCGATTGCAGGGACTATGCACCTTTCAAGATTTCGCAGACAGCAGTCAGGCGAGTGTGATCAGGACTGAAGAGTAACAGCTGGTCAACAATAAGAATATCACACTCGACAGAAAGGAAAGTTTATGCGTCGGAAAGCACGCCACAAGTTAGAAGCGTTGCTGGCTCCTGCCGATGTTAAAGTTGGAGGAGACCGCCCATGGGACATTCAGGTATATAATGATGAATTCTGTGCCAGAGTTCTGTCAGAGGGTTCCATGGGGCTGGGTGAATCTTACATGGATGGTTGGTGGGATTGCGCCAAGCTTGACGATTTCTTTTACAGAATTTTGCGAGCAGGATTACATGACAAAAGTAAGCCATGGATAGAAGTTTTCCGGGCCCTGAAGGGGAGACTAGTTAACCTGCAGAGGCCGTCACGAGCATATCAGATCGGTCAACACCACTATGATATGGGCAATACACTTTTCAAATGTATGCTGGATAGGCGCCTTATTTACAGCTGTGGATACTGGGAGAATGCAACCAGTCTTGATGAGGCTCAGGAAGCTAAGTTGGATTTGGTGTGCCGGAAGCTGAGATTGCAGCCTGGAATGCGGATTCTGGACATTGGCTGCGGCTGGGGCGGAACTGCCAAGTTTATTGCAGAGAAATACCAAGCTGAAGTTGTGGGCATTACAGTTTCTGAAGCACAAACCCGGTTCGGCAAAGAACTCTGCCGAGGCTATGCGGTTGATATCCGCCTGCAGGATTACCGCAGTTTGAGGGGCAAATTTGATCGTGTTCTTTCAATAGGTATGTTCGAACATGTGGGATATAAAAACTATGTATCGTTTATGCATAAAGTGAAAACATGCCTCAAAGATGATGGGCTCTTTCTGCTGCATACCATCGGGGGAAACCGCTCTGTTTTCCATGTAGACCCCTGGATTCAGCGTTATATCTTTCCCAATTCTATGCTGCCGTCGTCTCGACAGATATGTTCAGCAATCAAGGGTCTATTCGTTTTTGAAGACTGGAACAATTTTGGCGCTAACCCTGTCAAAACCGTGATTTAGTTTTTATCTGACCTCGAATTCACACTCCGTCAGGGCCTGCCCCAGGAAAAGCTTGTTGCCCTGCATATTTCAACTATTAACCACTTGAAATCCTCGTTTTTCAGCTCAAAAAGCGTTTGAAGGTTTTTTTTACGCGCAGGGTATTTTATACTTGACAGAATCCCATACGAATAAAATACTCTATCACAAATCAGGCTTGACTCGAGAAAGAGCTTGCCAAAAGTATTGGTTTGTTGACT
>CP070673.1:1914424-1918981 GCA_020351915.1 Deltaproteobacteria bacterium | reverse complement strand
GTGGTAACGACCGGGACGGTGGATATGGCTATTTCACCGCCCCGGTTGGTGATGGAGACGTGCTTCAGCCAGGTATCGTCGGCAGCTGGGTAGTCGTTGCGGATCTGGGTTCTTCTCGTCTCCTCCCTGCTCAGGGCTGCCCTGGCCACCATTTCCGCTAGTCAAATCCACTCTCAGGATCTTGCCTGAATAACCATATGTCCTGGTTTGTTTCATAACCATAAACCGTCACAAGAGCAGCACAGAGCTAAAGGATTTCACGAATGGAACCCAGTTAATTTGCACGAACTAACCGTTGAACTTCCCCGCTTACAATCAGAGCGGAATATTACTGGTTGGGTTCCATCACACGCCGTAAGCGACGGGGAATTTCAAGTTAAACCTGGATCATAGTTCTCAGGATCGTTAAGCTCAATCCAAACAAAACCCTTCGTTATCAGGTAGTCGGTGAGTGTCCCAGGGGCATGTCGGATCGAATCTGGTTGCTTCTATTTGTCTTCAGCTAGATATAACGCCGTTTCGACTCAAAAAGTCAAGCACTATTCGGGCATTTTCAGGCGGCTGTTCTACATGAGAATAATGACCCAACCCCTCAGGCATTACCACTTCCAACACTCGAGCATTGACCAGTCGTTTCGCCGTATCCTCAATGAGATCAGCGTCCACGAGAAAATCATCTAGGCCGCGGATGAGAAGGGCTGGGCACCGAACCTCCTGCATCCGCTCCCGGAAATCGAACTTGAAATAAGCAGTCATGTCAGACTTATTTGCAGCTGAACTCACAGTTGCCACTTCCCACTTCAAATAATCACGCTGCCTTTGCGCCGTATTCTTTCCGATCACAGCGCAAGCCTGCTCACCCGTATGATACGCCGGATTGATACTCGGATGGTCCATCAGCAGCAGTCGCCACTCAGGCAGTGAGGGCGTGAAGGCTGAGCCCTGGAAGGATACAAGAGCAACGACTTCGTCGGGATGCTCTGCCGCTAATTGATAGACGAGCTTCCCACCCAGGGAGCAGCCAAGGACCACGGTTGGACCTGCAAAACCGGCCGCGTTGCGAAAAGCCCAAATAAAAGCCGCAATCTCATCTGGTGATGTCAGACATTGTCCTCCTGCCAACGGCCATGATTTTCCGTGACCCGGCAAATCCAAGGCGACCATCTGTCCGACATGGCCCATGCAATCTCCCATTTGCTGCCATTGGCGGCAATCGCGGCCTGCCGAATGCATGCCCAGAAACGTAACCGAGCCTTTCTTGCCCATGGTTTCATAGTAGGTTCTGACGCCCCCGACTTCCACGTACCGCCCAATGACATCGTGACGGGTTACCCAGGGGCCCGAATCGCCTTCAGGCGGTGCCAGCATTGGTCTGACGTGGACGCCCAGTTTTGCTGCGGCCGCTGGCATAAGTCGGGTCATATGAGCAATCGTCTGGATATCAGCGCCGTATTTCACCCTGTCGCCCCGGATCGTCAGAGCACTATACTTGGGCATAAGAGCCTGCATGATATCTATTTCGCCTCTCCAAATCCGGGCCCAATCCGATTCCGGACCGACAATTTCATAGTCCCATTTTACTGTCGAAGCGTCTGGCACAATATCAATTAATTGGCCCCCGCAAAACCGCAACACAAACCCCATCGCTCCAATGCCCAGCCGTACATTTCCATCAACATAACGTGATCGGCGGAGAAACTCTTCGTCATGATGACAAACATCTACCAAGGTGTCCATAAATTCATTGATGTTCATGGTATGCCTCCCCTAAATTGTCTTGAATTTGCCTGTGCAGCTACGCTTCATTTCGCTTTTGTCTTCGCTCCTCAAGTAACTTTAGCCAATGATCATGCCTGCATTGCCTCCACCCCGACCCTATGAGAGCTCCCCTTGAGTGCTTTCTCTTCATCATTATCTGCCATAGGCTCAAGGCAATCAGTATCCCCACACCGTAAATAAACCAGATCACACCCTTATTCACTGCTGTCCAAAATAGATCTGAAATGAGTTCTTTGACCACAGAAGGTTCTGTTTTCACACAATGCCCGAGATTGTTAAGAATTCAGGTTTACTCTGTTCCGAATCGCCCCATCTTCCCCGCGTCTTCGAAAGAACGGGTTCTGGAAGCGTTTGAAGCCTTTGTAAAAGAAAAAGCTCGAGACATTCCTTTCGCTTTCTAGCTGAGCAATTCATACTATCCGCCCCATCTGCTCAAGGTCTCTGCCTATATCGTCAAGATCGAGCTCTTTTAGCTTTGCTCTTGTTTGGAGACCACTGGGAACATCCCATCCCCTGAGTTGATAGTATTCCTTTAGCATTTTTTCAAACTTCTGCCTGTCAACGACGGCGCCCTTTCTGGATATCGGCTTACCGTCTTTCCCCGGTACAAGGCACTGGGGATTGAAATAATCAGCTTCTACAGGTACCGTATAGTGAAACTCCGCAAGTTGGTCGTCTTCCCTTCCTCTATGACCTTCCCGGATAAGAATGGCTCTTTGGAGGTTAAAGACCCTCTCGCCTATTCTACATAGGCCATCCTCGTCTATCTCGTTTCCGGTCACTGCGGAGTAAACCCTGCTCTCAAGAGTAGGGTCACCCACGTGATCCCTGGAGTGCTCACTCTCTATAATTGGCCACGATGGCCTGTCACATAGAATAAGACACTCTATTTCATACCCGCGGTCTTGTATCATTTTTGCTGCCTGCGCCTTACCGTCATAGGTGGAGAAGTCAGCCGCCATCTCGCTTCCCCAGAACCGTTTGGCAATGGCACGGATGACCTCGCTGGACATATACGAACCCGGTAAGCCATTCATCCAGTTCATCCACCTTATCACCGTCCTGTTTATTAGGTGGAGTTGTGCTATCGGCCTCTTCAGTTCTGTGGCAAAAAATAGGGCGTTGGTGATATATATTCTCCCGTCATACGCGCCAATCTGACCAGTGTTATCGATGGTGGTGGGGAGCATTTCCCTCGCTTGACTTCCTGCAGAGTCAGCCGCTCGATGGATACCCTGCGCCAGGGTGTCTCCAAAACCGTCCCGCAGGGAGGTCTTTTTCACCAGGGTCTCTATAAACTCTAAGCTCCCCACCTTAGATATCGGGATGCCGGTGTTATCATCGGTCAAGATGCCTGCGTGGTAGCACCTCGAGAGCCACTCTGTTATCGAAGTAATGACCTTGGTATCAATTCCGTATTTGTCGCAAAGCCTGGTTGCCTGGAAGGGGACTTCGTTAGCCTCTCCGTAATAGCTGAGGGCTGGTCTCTTATAGAAATTGGCTGCCTGGCAGAAAAATTTGCCCGTCTCTCCATCTGCTGCTCTATAAGTTCCTCTGTCGCAACCGCTTATGCAGCCGTAACAGAGCTGGTCCTTCATATTTTCGGCTGGCCGCGACCTTCCCAGCCATTTGGAAAAACTCCTTGTGCCGTCTGGTTTCAATTCATGAATGTATTTGGTCAGCTCGTGAAGCCGCTCTGGGTTGGCCACCTTAGGCCTAACACCACCTCTTGCTACGACAATTGCTTTCAGCCTCTTAGAACCCATAACCGCTCCAAAGCCAAAACCGCTGGAGTCTTCATCGGCAAGGACGTTTGCCATGATGACCTCGTTTTCGCCGGCGGGGCCAATGGCTGCAACCCTCACCAAACTGCCCAGCTCGTCCTTCAGAAGGCGTCGTGTTTCCACAGAACTCCTGCCCCAGAGAGCAGAGGCGTCCCTTAATTCAGAGGCCTCGTCTTTTATGAGCAGATAGGCCGGTCTTTCCGATTTGCCTTGAATAATAATGCCATCGTAGCCGGCAAATTTGAGATGAGCCCCCCAGCTTCCTCCCAGATTGCAGTAGAAGAAGTGCTGAGGCTCGATAGCTGGAGATTTTCCGCAGATTTGCCATCGGGAGCCTGACAGCCCAGGCAGTCCGGCCAAGGGCCCAGTGATAAATATCAGCCGATTTTCTGGGTCAAAGGCACTGACGTGTGGAGGGACCTCGTCCCAAAAGATTTTGGCAGCGATACCTCTCCCCCCAAGAAATCTATCTGCATAATCAGCTGTTGGGATATTGGCTATGCTCAGGGAAGAAAGATTTACCCTTAAGATTTTGCCAGTGTATCCAAATTCACCGAACATGTTTTACCCACTAAAGAGAGTCAGTCACGCGTTCTAATATTTACGATTACCCGGTCTGTATCAAGCTCAATATTATCTCTGATTTTTATCACCTCTAAGTTGCAGTCACGTCTGTTTATCACAGGAATATCGGACAAAATGGCCTAAAAAGCAACAATAGGCTCTGCGCGCAAATTTATGACACCCTTTAATGCCGTTTTACGCTACACTATCTCATAAAGGCGGTAGTCTCCAACCGGCGAACCATTTTCTTCCTCCCCTCAGCAAGGGTGGTAAGAAGCCGCTTTTCGTGACCCGAAGTATAGGGAATTTGCCATTGTGTGTCAATGAGGACAATAGCCCATCTGTGATTCGGGCACTGATTTGACCAAAAGCCTCTGAGGCGTTGACATTCATGAAGGAATCGGAACCGAAAGGGGATCATTGGGGGAGG
>CP070673.1:1911340-1914324 GCA_020351915.1 Deltaproteobacteria bacterium | reverse complement strand
TTAGGGAAAGAACCAGAAAGGATTCAGTTTTCATGGATATCATCCTCAGATGGGGGAAAGTTCGCAGAGGTAGCAACAGAGGTAATTGAAAACGTACGTGAAGTTGGTCCTGCAAAAAGTCTTGTTAAAGAGAGGGCCGAGGTGGTTTGATAATGGGATATACCGACAAAATAAGGGAAATAGCCAAAAAGATCCTTACTGATAAGACTGTCGATTTGATTATTGGCTTTAAGAGGGGCACACTCCCCATGATGACAGAGCCTGTCATAATACGGGACGCAGAAAAAACCGAGCAGCTACACTGGGATAGCTTCTGTAATATGAACCTCGCTAACTATCTTCCTAAACGAGAGGAGAAAATAGGCATAATCGCTAAGGGTTGCGATTCACGGAACATCGCTGTACACCTTGTGGAAAACCAGATCAAAAGGGAACAGCTCTATATAATCGGAGTTCCCTGTGAGGGAATGGTTGAACGGAGAAAGATACGCTCTTTTTTGGGTGACCAAGAGGTAAGAGACCTCATTGAATCTGACGGGGAAATCATAGTCAAAGGAGAGGGTTTTGAGCATACCCTGAAAAGAAACGACTATTTACAAGATAACTGCATGCGCTGTATGCACAGGAACCCGGTCATCTCTGACGTCCTGATCGGCGATGCAGTTGAAGAGAGAAAGGAGCCTGACCCTTATGATGACGTAAAAGACATAGAGGGGATGGGATCAGAGGAAAAGTGGGAATTCTTTTCAGATCTCATCAAGGACTGCACGCGCTGCTACGCATGCAGAAATGCCTGTCCTCTGTGTTACTGCCCTACCTGTTTTGTGGATGAGTCCGATCCGCAGTGGGTAGGAAAAAGCATTGATCCCACTGATACCATTACCTTTCACATCCTGAGGGCATACCACTGCGCAGGCCGCTGTACGGACTGCGGCGCATGCGAACAGGCCTGTCCGGTCGATATAAAGGTCAGGTCCTTTACAAGAAAGCTAAATAAGGATGTTCTTGGTCTCTATGGCTGTGAGGCAGGATTGACCATCGAAGAAAGGCCACCCCTTGATACCTATAGACCTGACGATTATGATGCATTTATCAGATAGGAGAACTATAGATTTTCGACTGAGGTCCTAATGAGCGACAAAGTAATCAAAAAAGAAGAATTACCGAATGTCTTAAAGACATTGAAAGAGACTCACGAGGTCCTTGTTCCCGTTAAGGAAAAGGACTTTTATCGGTTTAAGGTCTTAGAGGATGAGAATAAGGTAGACCTCAACTTCACCAATACGCGCGTTTCGCCAAAATCATTACTCTTTCCGCAATCAGAGAGGATGTTTGAGTACACCCTTGATGAGGCAGACAAAGATGCATATGTCATGAAGGAATCCCCAAAAGACTATGCACCCACGGTAGTAGTAGGCATGAGGCCGTGTGATGCTAAGGCCTTGCGATTGGTAGATGTTAACTTTGTTAACCCCGAATTCAAAGATCCTTGGTGGGCCAGGCGCCTGGAGTCTTTGACACTCATCGGTCTTGGATGCAAGGAACCATGTAGCACCTGCTTTTGCACATCTGTTAATTGCGGGCCCTTCAATGAAGAAGGCCTCGATGTTCTTCTCTTTGATCTCGGAGAAAGCTACCTAGCCAGGGCAATTACAGAAAAAGGTGCTCAACTCTTGAGCCTGGCAGGGGTGGGTGAGGATGCAACCAGCGATCTAAAAAAACAGGCTGACGAATCAAAGGCAAAGGCTGAGAAGCAGATAAGCAGTCATGTACCCACCGACAAGCTCAAGGAAAAAAGGGCTATCGATCTCTTCGATGCCTCTTTCTGGGATGAGGTTGCATTTGCCTGTCTGAATTGTGGAACGTGTACCTTTTTATGCCCTACATGCTGGTGTTTTGACATACAAGATGAAGTTAGTAAAAAGAAAGGGGACAGGATCAGGAACTGGGATAGCTGCATGTTTCCACTTTTTACCCTTCATGCCTCCGGGCATAACCCAAGAACTGAAAAGGTGCAGAGAGTCAGGCAGCGATTCATGCATAAATTGAAATACTATCTGGATAAGTATGATAACGGGGTTGCCTGTGTTGGCTGTGGAAGGTGTGTTAAATACTGCCCGGTAAATATTGATATCCGAGAAGTCTTTGACCTTATGAATGAGTTATGACTAAGAAGTGTCTAAAGTGCCTAAAGTTTAACCCGCCGTAAGTCTGGCGGGTAAAAGTGAGCTAAAGTTAGGGAACGTTAAAGAAAGCCATTTAGTCTGATATATTTGCTTCATCTACCTCTAAGTCCGCTGTGAGCATGGTTGGATTGGCTAAGTAAATTAAACAAATCGCAAGGGTTCATCTTCAACCGATAAAACAAAGAAAGCATTCTGCAGCTTTAGGCACTCTCATGTAACCAACAAGGAGGTTTAATTGCCAGATAACCCATATCTCCCGTACCCTGTGAGGATTGAACAGATTATTACCGAGACCGAGGATAGGAACCTCAAGACCTTCAAGTTGGTCTTCCTTCACAAGGAGGATGAGGAGCAGTTTAGCTATATACCAGGGCAATTTTGCGAGCTCTCCATAGCGGGGAAAGGTGAAATACCCATCGGCATAGCATCATCCCCGACGGAGCAGGGTTTCCTGCTTTTTACCGTGAACAAGACCGGCGTTGTAACCAGATACCTTCATATCATGAAAGAAGGAGACATTATCGGCGTCAGGGGGCCCTTGGGTAATTGGTACCCCTGGGAGGAGATGGAAGGCAAAAATGTAGTCGTCATCGGTGGAGGATTTGCATTCACCACCTTGAGGTCCAGCATTGTGTATATGCTCCATCCGGACAACAGAAGCAGGTTTAAGGACATTACCGTTGTGTATGGGGCTCGATCTCCCGGCCTGCTGCTCTACCGAGAGGAGCTTTCCGAATGGGAAAAGCGAGATGATATCAATGTCCACATCACTGTTGATGCCACCGATGATCCAGGCTG
>CP070673.1:1903830-1911240 GCA_020351915.1 Deltaproteobacteria bacterium | reverse complement strand
GACGTGGAGACGATCATCAACGATGCCGGATGCACACTGGTCACTACCCTGGATGAAATAGGGGTGGTGGTGGTGGAAGGTTCCAGGCAGGAAGATGTCCAGACCACAGGGCCCAGCGGATTTGAGGTGATGCCGGATGTATTATTGAACTGGCTGGTGAGTAACCAAATACCGCCAGGGGAGCATATCGGCTTGAATGAGAACCTTTATTCCAGCCAATGGCATTTGCCGGTAATTCAAGCAGAGGAGGCCTGGGGACAGGGTGTTACCGGGGCCGGTGTCCGGGTAGCTGTCGTAGATACGGGTATCTGGTACCATCATCCTGACCTGTGGGCTAACATTGATCTTGCCGCTGGCGCCTCGTTTGTACCCGGGACCCACGACTTTCTTGATGACAATGGCCACGGCACCCATGTTGCCGGTATTATTGCCGCGGCCAATAATGATTGGGGTACCATCGGTGTCGCACCCAATGCCACTTTGATCCCGATTAAAGTGTTAGCCGCGGATGGAATCGGCCGTATTAGCTGGTTTGTCTCCGGTGTGGTTCATGCGGTCAACCAGGACGCAGACATCATCAACCTGAGCCTGGGATACTATCTGCAAAAAAACGGCTGCCCCATAGGCGTTTCCAGTAAGCCAAGAGGAAAAGGGAAGCAGGCCTTTGACCGGTGGCCTCAGAGCAGGTTGCATCAGCTTTGGGCGAAGGCCTTCGTGTTAAGTGCCGCTGATCACGTACGATAAAAGGTGGCATTTTATCAATCTACTGGCAGCATCAACTGGATAGTCTCATTTGAAGGGAGAGGAACTGGATGATCTCCAAAAAGGTGGTGAACTCCGGGTTTGCCTTCATCAAGAAACTGGCCGAACCCTCGGTATATTACACACGATATTAGATGTGAGTGGAATATAGATGCGTCTTATGTGGATCCGCGTTTCCTGACCTATTATAATCGGCAGCGAGACGGGGCCGACAGGTGAGGGCTAGTGCTCGCCTTCTATGTCGGATGAATTGGTGCAGGGCTGTACCTGGTACCCATACATTTTAGGTACTTGCCCGGCGTTCTATGATCCCATCACACTCACGATTGGAACCTCTGTCCCGGTCAAAGTCTACAAGAGACGGTAAAAAAGCCTTGGTATTACCGATTTAAAACAATATAATGGTGCCCTGTGAACGGAGCGAGAAATTTGGACCTGAAGTCAAGACCCGAAGACATCGCCCACAACAAGGATGACGAAAAAGTTCTTAGGACGACATGCTTCCTGTGTCACGGTGGCTGCGTATTGCTTGCACACGTAAAAAATGGAAGGTTGGTAAAGCTTGAGGGTGACCCTGAAGGTCCTCTCAATGTAGGGAGCATATGCGAAAAGGGCAATGCTGCCGTACAATATGTGTATAGCCCTTATCGGCTTAAATACCCGCTGAAGAGGGCGGGCGAAAGGGGCCAAGGCAAGTGGGAGCGAATATCGTGGGAAGAGGCCTTAGATACCACTGCGAACAAACTGATGGAGATAAGGGACAAGTACGGAGGCGAGAGTATTTGTTACGCCTGGGGAACTCACAGAGTTGTCCACACCTACCCCCGGTTTACTTTTTACAATGGCGTGCTGTGTACGCCCAATGGAATCGGGATAGGGCACATTTGCCTGAGCAAGACAAGGATGCCCATTATGAACGTGACCGTAGGTCCTATTCCTGGGTCAGCTGGCATAGGGATTCTTCGTGACTTTGACCGCGCCAACTGCATTGTGGCGTGGGGCGACACCTTGATTGATTCCAGGAATGACGCTATGGGAGGGATGGGTAAAAGGCTTGCCGATAACCTGGCAAAGGGTTGCAAACTTATTGTCATAGACCCTGTGTTCACGCGGATCGCATCCAAGGCTCACATCTGGCTGCCCATACGCCCGGGAACCGACCTGGCCCTAGCCCTATCCTGGCTGAACGTCATAATAAACGAAGGTCTCTACGACAGGGAATTTATTGAGAAATGGACCAACGCGCCATTCTTGGTTCGATGCGACAAAAGGAAACTACTACGGGAAAGTGATATATTAACTGCAGGGGATCCGCATAGATACATAGTCTGGGACAAAAACCATCACGTGCCAAGGGCATGGGATGCCCATAGCCTCTCAGGCCTTGAAAACATAGAGCCGGCCCTCACTGAGTCCTGTTGCCTTGTATTGGCAGACGGAAGCGAAGTTGAATGCCGACCTGTCTGGCAGATGCTGAAAGACATTATCTCCGAATGGACCCCGGAAAAGGCCGAAACAGTGACCTGGGTTTCGGCCGAAAAGATCAGGGAATCAGCAAGGATGTATGCCAAGGAGAGACCTGCCTGTATTGAGTGGGGCGTATCCATGTCCCAGTGTAGCAGATCTACCGCAACCAACCAGGCCATCTTGCATTTGAAAGCCATTACGGGAAATCTTGATGTGGCCGGGGGAAATGTATTCTGGCATGTCCCTGGGTATAGGATGCACAGTACCCCTCTCCCACCTGAACAGGAGGAAAAACGCATCACCGGCGGCTATGCCTTTAGCGATCCCAGAAGGTCGCCGCTGCCCTCCGCTCATCAGCCTGACGTCTGGAGGGCTGCCGCCACAGGCGATCCTTATCCAATCAGGGCACTGTATGGTGAAAGTTCGAACCCGCTAGTGAGTCATGAAAAGCCGGATAGATTTGTGCTCGCAGCACTCAAAAAGTTGGATTTCATCGTATGGTCTGATATCACCATGACGCCCTCTAATCAGTGGGCTGACATTATCCTCCCGCTGACTACTCCATTTGAGAGGGATTGGGTTCACGATGGCTTTGACAAGGGCCTTTTTGCGGGTCAGGCGGTGATAGAACCACTTGGGGAGAGCAAGTCGGATTTTGACATATTTAGGGAATTATGTCACAGGATGGGGCGCCCCGACCTATGGCCCTGGAGAACAGAACGTGAACTCTGCGACTGGAAGTTAGAACCGGTTGGTATCAATTTTGAGGAGCTCGTCGAGACGTGCTTTTACCCGGCCCCTGAGGTGTGGCACAAGCATGAGAAAGGGTTGCTTCGTCCGGACGTTAAGCCGGGGTACCCTACCGCATCCGGCAAACTTGAACTCTATGCATCTAAACTGGAGGAGGCAGGGTTAGAGCCCTTGCCCATATTCAGCTACCCACCTGAAAGTTATGAATCCACACCTCAACTGGCCACGGAGTTTCCGTTCATCCTGATTACAGGCTCACGCGAGTTGAACCATCCCTACTTTCACACCCAATACCATTACGTCCCTTGGCTGCGCGAAATGCAGCCCTTTCCTCCAATGTTGATCCACCCGGACGCCGCTGCGGAGTTGGGCATAGGAGATGGTGACTGGGTCTGGATTGAATCCAGACATGGAAAGGCCAGGTTCAAGGCACAAATGACCACAAGAATTCATCCGAAGGTCGTATCTGCTTGTCATGCCTGGTGGTATCCTGAATTGCCGGCACCCGAACATGGGGTATTCGAATCAAACATCAATCTCTTGGTCGATCCACAGGGAGCAACTGATCCTGCTACAGGGACGACAGAGTTAAGAGGTCTGCTCTGCAAGGTCTACAAGGCAGAAGGCCCACCTCCGGGGGTAGAGGACAAGAAAGGGGGCTAAGAGATGGTTAGACAATACGGTATGTTGGTAGACTTGAACCGGTGCACGGGCTGTAACGCATGTATTATAGCCTGCAAGCAAGAAAACGATCTCCCCCCCAGGCTGGATGCCGTGCCAGGGACTATGGGGTTTTCATACATCCGAGTGGACCTGGTCGGTCCGGAAGGTGAATATCCAGACCTTTCGCAGTATTATCTGCCTGTGCCGTGTATGCACTGTGTCAATGCCCCCTGTCTCGAAATATGTCCAACAGAGGCTATCTACAGACGCGTCGATGGCCTGGTGCTCATCAATGAATCGGAGTGCAGTAGATGTGAAGAGTGCCTAACAGCTTGTCCCTATGATGCTATCAATATGGATGGTGAGAGAAATGTTGCTCGAAAGTGCACCCTATGTGCACACAGGATCGACCGGGGTAAGCAGCCTGCATGTGTTAGCGCATGCAATGCCGGAGCTGTAATATTTGGTAATCTGGCCGATATGGAGAGCGAAATCTCCCGCGCCATCCGGAAAGCTGGAGATAACAGCTATGTTTTGAAACCGGAGATGGGAACCGAACCCTCTGTTTACTACGTCAAATTTGGAAAGGCAATCTCAGAAAACATGGAGGCTGGCACGACCGACCAAGCCGAAGAGATGGCTGAAGAATAGAAGATGCTCTGAACCCTTAAAACAAAGGAATGCTTTTGCACATCAGGGGTCATCTAATGAAAGGTGCGGAAAAAGGCCCGAAGATCTGGGAGGACAACCCTGAAAAGCTCTGGGTTAACGTGCTCACCGGCCACGCTTACGGCTGGAGCGCTTTTGGCGTCACCAAAATATTGAGCTCGTGGGAGTGGTTAATGCAACCAGAATTGCCCTCGAGGAGATCGGCGGGCCTATAACCAATACCACCATGTTGGGGGCCTTTGCTGCCACCACAAAATGGGTCGACTTGGATGCGATCCTGAAGGCCATAGGTCAGTATTTTTCGGGAGATATATTGGAGGGGAACCTTAAGTCGGCTGAGAGGGGTTACAAAGAGGTGATCTTATCCTGATCATCGGGGGTAACATAGCAGGAAGTCCCTCCTTTGGTAATGGTTATTTTTGTTGGGCTCAATAGCCCAAGATGGGCTTCCTTACCACTTAGGATCTATCATAGTCTCTCTTACCGAAAACTTAATGGTTACGAGAAGGGAGGTGGTAAATATGACCTGACAAATGCGCCGGAGTTGATTTACTGGTACGTATTCTAACCACCGTTTCACAAAGAAAGGAGTTGAATGCACATGAGAATGAAAAACAAGTTCTTAGTATTCTTACTGGTCGTAGTCCTAGCAATACCTTTTTCTTTGGCTTGGGCTCAGGAGGCAACTGCAGCACAAGAGATAAAATTTTCATTAGCCCATATCTACAGACCGCAATCGTGGAATTCAAAATTCTCAGTACCGGATTTGTTTAGAATGGTAGAAGAGAAGACAAAGGGGAAGTACAAGTTGGACATAGCCTATTATGCTGCCGGCGCTTTACTGTCCTCATCTGACATCTTTGGTGGGGTAATTAAGGGCATTGCTGATATAGGGTGGGCAAATTACGGCCTTAACCCGGGTCTCTTTCCGGTCATGTCAACCTTGGGTCAGCCTGGCATTGCCCCACCAGCACACTCTTACGCCAATGCCCTTGCCTACTGGGAATTCTACCAAAAGTATAAACCGAAGGAATTGGACGATGTCAAGGTGCTGGTTCTTTGTGGCGTTGGCCCCGGTTGGATCCATTCTAAGAAACCGATTCGTAGCGCGGAGGATTTCAAGGGGCTAAAAGTAAGGGTGATTGGACCCGGCGTTGTTGCACTTAAGATGCTGGGCTCTGAGCCGATAGGCCTGCCATCGGCTGAAATCTACCTCGCAGGGCGGAAAGGGGTCATTGACGCAGCTGTTATACCGATGGGAGCCGTGCAAGCCTTTAAACTGGACGAGGTTTTTGACTATTCAACTTTTGTACCTGAGGTTTACAATGAAGGAAAATACTGCGTCATGAACCTGAAGAAGTGGAAGTCATTACCTAAAGGCCTTCAGGCTGCTTTTGACGATGTTGCTGAGGAAGCAGTGAAGGTACAAGGTCGAATCTGGAGCGCTTTCGACCCTGATATGACTATTGCGGACTACCTGCCTAAGACACATAATGTTATATACTTACCCAAGGCTGAATCAGCAAGGCTGAGAGAAATCATGAAACCGATACGCGATAAGTATGTCGCTTATCTGAACGAGAAGGGTTTTCCCGGGGAAGAGATAGTCAGTACGGCAGGTGAGATTATGGAGAAAAACAATCAGAAAAAATATGAACCATGGAGGCCCCCTGCGAAGAAGTAACCATGCTGGTGCCCAAGAACAAATAGGCAAGCCTGACGGTTAAGGTCGTTGACGAATTGCCGTAATGTCATTGTGAGCGGGGAAGGGTGAAATGTCGCGGTCCCATCAAAATGGGTGCTTGAGATCACTTGGGGGCTCGACAGCCTGAATCTTGGCGTGTGATAGAGGAGAAAAATGGTTTATTTTGAGAGGCTGGTCTATTTATTGAGTCGCTGGTGCAACCGGATAGCTCAAGGTGCACTCGTCGCGATGATGCTCATGCTCGGTGGCAATATAGTACTCCGCTTTATTGGGGCACCTATTCTCGGTGTCTATGACTGGACGGGCTTAATTGGGACGATACTCATTGCCCTTTCCCTTGCCTACTGTGGTATTCAGCGGGGTCATATCCGCGTAGAGTTCATAGTGATGTTTTTTCCCCAGCGTGTTCAGGCAGCCATCGATAGTATCACGGGTATTCTCAGTTTAGGCCTCTTCGTCTTGGCTGCTTGGCAGAGTGTCGTATTGGGCAATGAGATGTGGCAGAAAGGTGACGTGTCCATGACCGTGCAAACACCTTTTCACCCCTTTGTGTACACTATAGCCTTTGGTTGTGTTTTGCTTTGCTTGGTCATTCTTGTTGACACCATAAAATCGCTGGCTAAGGTGATAAGAGGATGAGCCCGACTACAGCTGCCGTCATTAGCGTTGTTCTTCTCGTTTTTCTTTTTATTATGCGGATGCCGGTCGCCTATGCGATGGGTCTGGTTGGCCTTCTCGGCTTCAGTTATGTAGTGTCGGCGGGGAGTGGTCTTTCCCTCCTTGCCAGAGATCTCTGGTCCTTGTTCGGCTCATATTCCCTGAGCGTCGTTCCTATGTTTATTCTTATGGGTACGATTGCTTTCTATTCGGGAATGAGTAGCCGACTTTTCGATGTTGCCTTTAAATTTTTGGGACACCGGCGTGGGGGCCTTTGTTTGGCTACTATCTTAGCCTGCGCCGGCTTTGGCGCTATATGTGGATCAACCAATGCTGCGGCAGCGGCTATGGGCAAGGTCACATTGCCCGAGATGAAAAAGCATGATTACGACCCTTCATTAGCCACCGGCTCCGTTGCCTCGGCTGGGACCTTAGCTATCCTTATCCCTCCAAGCACAATCCTAATTATCTACGGGATATTGACGGAGGAATCCATTGGTAAGCTGTTCGCCGCCGGTATTCTCCCCGGCGCACTTCTCACAACCCTATTTGCCATTGCAGTCCATGTCGTGTGTTGGCTTAAGCCTGCCTTAGCTCCTACTGGAGCTAAGGCGACATGGCAGGAGAGGATGGCCTCTCTTCCGAGCGTCATTGGGGTACTTCTTCTGTTTCTTTTCGTCATGGCCGGTCTCTTCCTTGGTTGGTTTACTCCTACTGAAGCCGGGGCTGCCGGTGCT
>CP070673.1:1899667-1903730 GCA_020351915.1 Deltaproteobacteria bacterium | reverse complement strand
CTCATCCCGGCTTTCCTTCTCCTGAAAAAGCGACAGGATTCGTAGCGCTCGGTCACGAGCGGTCGGATCATGATCTATCCATGTCAGAGTTGATGGCATTTCAACGATTCCTGTTCCCCGTATTCATCATGTCATGGGATCCTGCTCACCAAGTTGTCAAGAATGAAGACGCGACCCCTTTGTTTTTTCTCGGCAAAAGCTCTACATCATGGACGTATTGATTAGGGTTCAAATTGAGCGACAGATCATTAGCTAAAAGCTGACCAAAAGACCAGCCTGGTACATGATGTAATCGTTTTCTTTTGTATGCCCGTTCTCCCAGTCCTTGTCTTCAATGGCGACCCAAGGCATCACGGTTTTAGCCAGGTCATAGGAGAGGCCGAATATCGAGGTCTTTTCTCTTAGATTACTGGCATCCTTGTTATGATCATAGACGATGTAACGACAGAAGGCCCTCAACTGCTTGTGAAAGGGCATTCTTACGAAGGCCGCGATGTTATACCCCTCGCGGTCATTTTGATCATCCTCGGTATCCTCGCCCTTCCCCTCATAATACTGAGCCATGATGGTAAAGTACTCATGCTGGTAGGATGTCATCACCTGGTTGATCTCCCAGTCCCCATAATAGGTGGTGCCTTGCAGAATCTCATTGCTCTCGCCTCGCAATACATGAGCTCCGATGCGGAAGCCTTTAAGGGCATCAATCATATTGAAGGGCCGGACATAGCCTGCTATTTCCCAAACCTTTTTATCATTATCCTCCGCCTTGGTATATCCGGGACCGTTATAGACGCCTGCCCACAGGCCGCCCCACTTTGCCGCAAAGGCATTAGACACTCTCTTTTGAAATTCCTCATCCATGCTACCGCCAAAGGCAAGGTGGGCGTTGAGCCCGAAATCCGCCGAGGCCATGATGCTGTGCCGGTCTAAGTAGTGCTTTCCCTGAGGGCGATACGGCCACAGAGCCGCATCATACATATCTGAAAAGGTATGAACCAGGCCGAATTCACTCTGTAGGCTGAGAGGTTGACCGCCTAAATCATTGAAATCGAAGAGGCCGTAGGCATATTTGAGGCGTACCTCCCATCCGATTTCACTTGCCTCGCTTCCACTTGCGTCTCGCGATTGATCATAGGTGATATCCGTGGTGACTCTGGAGCTAAACCAGGGGGCAAACTTCTTCTTGACTGTTATGTATGCACGCTCCACCCTGAATGAATCGAAGTCGCCCTTGGGACCACCCGGTTCATCATCGAACTCCTGGCTGAAGTATTCAAGGAAATAGGTCCCTCCGATGCTCACCCCTTCCAAGCCTTTGGGAAGCTTAAACTCCTTGGACTCAACCTCCATTTTTGCGACATCTGTAGCGGTCTCTTTTACCATCGCCTCTACTTCACTTTGCTCCTCTGCAGCCTCTCTTTGAATCTCACTTCGCAATGCTTCTGCATCCGAATCGGTCAGAATGCCCTTGTCAACGAGCTTCTTGATCAAGATGTCGACCTCTCCTCCCAGGGCTGCTGGGGGGGTGAACGTGACTAACGCTATCAGCAAAGCAAAGACTGTCGCGGCTTTTTTCATGCTTTAACCTCCTTTCTCCTATTTTGAGAAGTTTTCTACGTTTACCTACAGGGCAACCATTTGATTGGGAACTCACGCCAAAGCATACTGATCCATTTTAATTGGGCCGTTCATGTCCCCTTTGCCGCCTTAGCTTATGAGTTCATCAATTCGGCGCAAAGATATACGCAGCATTTCCTCCTGATTTGCCCTAACAAACTGCGCGGTAACAGTGCCAAGAGCCCTGTAGAACTCCGTGTGTGCGTTTTCCATGACTCGCGTTGAAAATCTAGAGATCCAAACGCCGAGGTGGTTTTCTAGGAAGCATTTCTGCTTTTCAAGGTAATCTGCGGCAATCATGTAAGCTCCGCCGGCAACGGCCTCAATCTCTTTATGCACCAGGTAGTACATAAATTCCAGTTCAGCTGAAATGTGGTCAGGAGCATCTCGAAAATCCTCTGAGACAGACAAACCAGCCTCCATGTACCCTTGCATGACATCTAGGGTGGTATCCCCCATGACCCGGCGCTGGCCTTCCAGGTAGACAGAGCCGTATGGTGGTGCCAGAAGCGTGTAAGGGCCCACGAAGAGCCTGGCGTAATCGACGTTAATCTTTTCGATATCCCAGCCGTGCCTGGAGACGCTCTTTAACTGCCCAATGTGAGGAACAACCTCCGGACAGACGGATTTTAACATTTCTGCCAGCTCGTGGATATTCCCCAGCATTTGCTGGCTGGGCATGAGGTAGCACTCGGACAGTAATCTGAAGACATTACCCCGCGCTGTCTCATATGCCAAAAACACCTCAGTTTCCATGCCCTCCCCTCTTTGATCGGATCTTTCCAGAAAGGCCTAAGCAGCAAAACCTGAACCCAAATGGCCTCGATTATTGAGGTGCCTCGGCAAGCTTCAGATATCTCTCTCCAAGTGTGTACAACAAGAGCATGATCCCAAAAGTGAACACAAAGACCAGCCATTCCCAGACGCTCGGAAAGTAACTGATGAATTCGGGATACTGTTCGGCCTTCGGGCCCACGGGTCTGCTCTGGCCGGCCAGCAGGATTTCCATGTGCGTGGCAAGGGTACCGGCAAGTATCAAAGCAGCGGTAAGGATCTTTCCCCCTGTGGCGGTCCGCACCGAAGGAATAAACATGAGGATGAACGGCAAAAAAAGCCCGAGAATCACTTCCGTGTGGAATACGCGCCATGCGCCAAATGCATGCTCGAAGCGATGGTAGACCAAAAAATCGGGAATCGTGGTTGCCGATTCGATGGCAAACTTCAACAAGGTAAAGATGATAACTGTGCCAGTGACATACATGAATATCTTGCCTATGTCGTCATAGAGGGTAACTTGCACCTCAGATAATTGCTCACCGGTTACCTTGTGATAGATCACGCTGTAGAGCACGAATAGAGCTAGCCCGCTGAGAGCAGCCATGAGCAGGCAGTAAATGGGCATGACCGGACCGAAGTAGGTTACTCGAGATTCCGTAATGCCGAAAACAGAACCGATCATCAGCGGGGCAACAAGTGCGCAAAGGAAGGAGGCCACACCCAGTGCCTTACTAAAGCCGCTATGCCAGTCGCCTGTATGCATCTTCCAGAATTTTACGATGAGGATGACCAATTCCAAGCTATAGATAGCCCCCATCCACCAGATCGGGGATGCTAAGTTTGGGGACAGCATAATGTAGATCATGTTAAAAATGGAGCCGAGCTCAAGGCCTATGGAGACAAAGGCCCCGCAGAGGGTAGCGATGGCCAGAAAGATCATCCGCTTGGCCAAAGGTTCATATTTCTTGATCCCGAACACCAAAGGCAAGGCCGAGAGAAGGGCCAGGCCCGAGCTGGTCAAAGCCAAGAAGATATAAATGCCCAGAGGAAGTGTCCAGAGCAAGACGTCATTGGCGTTAAAAAGCCCGTGTCCTTGAATGAATACCTTGAGTGCGGTAACGAGCCCCACAATGATGGCAATTCCAAGTGCCGTCATCCACGCATAATAAAGAAGGCCATTCTTCCCTTTCATTTATACACCTCCTTTAGTCGGCCGATACTCTGCCGGGTTGTAATTGCGGATGTAAAACACGTGCGGCTCGGTGCCGAGCTGCTCTCTGAGCCGAAAGGGACGGAACTTCCCCAACAACACGGTCACAGCACTCTTGGGATCGGAAATGTCGCCGAATACTCTGGCATCCGCAGGACAGGCCTCGACACAGTATGGCAGTTTTCCCTTTTCAACCCTGTGGTCGCAGAAGGTGCATTTTTCCACGACGCCTTTCGGTCGAATACCCGGCAGGGTCTCTTCCCGTTCTGGATTGTAGTAGGGCACACCCTTGCCTCCCACATTTTCAACGATCTCCTTCGGAGAAGCCGTTCCTTCCCTCATCACAGGATTGTTCTCTCGCCAGAACTCGTGAGGCTTGTCGAAGTTGAAGTAAATGACCCCATAAGGGCAATTGAACTCGCAGTATTTGCACCCGATGCATTTCTCGGGATCATGCAT
>CP070673.1:1896664-1899567 GCA_020351915.1 Deltaproteobacteria bacterium | reverse complement strand
CATCCAGATCTTGGGTTCCCAGACCTGTCTTTGGGTCACGGACGTGAATATGGACGATGGCTGCCCCTGCATCCCAGCATTCTATGGCAGACTGGGCAATCTCATCCGGTGTTATAGGTATGTAAGGTGCAACATCCCGGGTCATTATACTGCCGGTGATTGCTGCCGTGATGATGAGCTTTTCCATGGTTATTCCCAAGCCCCTTCTCGTTATGCGTTTTCACAGTTCCATTACACTTGATCCCCTCAGGCTTTTCAAGTGTTTTAGGTGAGAGAGTTCTCGACCCGCTCTTTTTCAGGTTCTCATTATCAAAGGGCTACCCGCTTGTCAAACACATCTTCTGATTATGGTCACACGCCTTCAGACATCACAGAACAAATTTTTTAGTACCGTTCAAAAGTGTTTACTTAGGGCAAACCTTCCAGATTTGACTAAGTTAGAGCCTACTTCGACGTTACCCTGCCTGCCAGTGGGAAAACATTGCAAATGGTTATGTTTGCTGGTAAAATCAACTATCTCTTGCAATACGGTGGCAGATTGATAAATTATTAAATTTGCTTTATAAATCATAAATCTTGGCAGCCCGAGCACCACTGTATCCTTCTCACATTGATGCCATATTAGGACAAAGATAATAGGAACATAGAAAGGGAAAAAGAGGCATTGAAATGATATTTCAGGACTTAGAAGAATACGGCTGTGAAGAGGTTACATTCTGACCCTTTTCAATCATACATGGATATGTCTGTCGCTGCAGATGATGCTAGCCGCGTTATTTCGCTTTGCACATGTTCAGACCTTGGGGCTTGTGCAAGGACGATCAACATGATACAAGCCACCTAGGTGATAGCATGGAGAAGATCTCCCAAGAAACATATGACAAATATATCAAGGCCCTCACCGATATAAGCAAGGCTATAACATCGGACAAATATCTAGAAGACATCCTCAAATTGATCGTTATGGTTACTGCTCAGGTTACCGGCGTTGAAATCTGTTCCCTGTGGCTGGTAGAGGAAGACGAAAAAGGCAAAAGGGCAAGGCTCAAGGCCACCCAAGCCATCGATCCAGATTATGTTAAGGATCGGGTACTCAATCTGAATGAGGGGGTTGTGGGCTTTGTGGCCTCCACAAACAGGCCGCTGATAGTAGAGGATGTTTTAAAAGAGCCAAGATTTAAGGAAAAGGAAATGGCAAGAAAGTTGGGCTTGGTATCCATGCTCGGCATCCCTTTACATGTTAAAGAAGACAAGGTAATCGGGGTGCTCGATTGTTTTACGGTCGAGCCCCACAAATTTTCAGAAACCGAGGTCAGCCTCATTACAACCGTAGCGAATCAGGCTGCGATAGCTATTGAAAACACCCAGCTTATGGTCAGAACCAAGGTAATTGAGGAAGAACTTGAAAAGAGAAAGTCGATTGACAGGGCAAAGGAAATATTGATGGCAAAGAAGGGATTTTCAGCAGAAAAAGCCTTCCGGTGGATACAGAAAAAGAGCATGGATACCAGAAAATCAATGAAGGAGATAGCGGAAGCAATTATCTTTTCCCTTGAAATATAAATTAATGGCTTGACATAGGCGGGCTTTTATAGTACCGATGCCCTTGCATAAATAAAAGCGCAGTAATACAAGGGCGTATTACAAAAGACAACGGAGTCCACAGCGTCTCAAAGATGAGACGGGTGGATTTTTTTTATTCACACACTTAATGCAAGGGGGGAGGAATTGTTATGGGCAACTTATCCAGACCAAATTCAAATGATGCAACAGGTACGGCAAATCGTTCAAGGAGTGTCGTGCCTATGAGCGGTCTTTGCTCCCGGTGTGTTGATGGCTGTACAGGTAATTGTGAGGTATTTAAGGCAACATTTAGAGGACGTGAATTACTATACCCGGGCCCTTTTGGAGAGGTAAGTGCAGGTGCAGACAAGGATTATCCTGTAGATTACTCACACCTCAATATCCAAGGGTACGCCCTTGGAGCAAAGGGGCTTGGTGAAGGCATACCAGCGGGCCCAGATACAGCCACCTTCCCTATGGTAAATACAGAGACTGAATATGGTTGGGACAAAAAGGTTCAATTGACGCTTCCCGTTTTCACCGGTGCCCTGGGATCAACTGAGATCGCCCGTAAAAACTGGGAACACTTTGCAATTGGGGCAGCCTTAAGCGGCATTACCATAGTTTGTGGCGAGAATGTGTGCGGTATAGATCCTGAGCTCGAGCTCGACAAAAACCGAAAAGTCACAAAGTCCCCCGATATGGATCGCCGCATCGAGGTCTATCGCAGATATCATCAGGGACATGGTGAAATCCTTGTCCAGCTGAATGTTGAAGACACCCGTCTGGGTGTGGCTGAATACGTAAACAATAAACACGGACTTGATACCATAGAACTGAAATGGGGCCAGGGAGCCAAATGCATCGGAGGCGAGATCAAGGTCAACAGTATCGAAAGAGCTTTAGAGCTTCAAAGAAGGGGCTACATAGTTACCCCTGATCCATCCAATAACACCATCCAAGCGGCCTTCAAAGATGGTGCCTTAAGGGAGTTTGAGCGACACAGCAGAATGGGCTTTGTAAGCGAAGAGGGATTCCTGGGTGAGGTTCAACGCTTGCGAGAGATTGGGTTTAAGAGAATAACCCTGAAAACCGGCGCCTATAGCCTTAGAGAATTGGCCATGGCCATCAAGTGGGGATCGAGAGCCAAGATAGATCTCCTGACCATCGATGGTTCTGGCGGGGGGACAGGCATGAGCCCCTGGCGAATGATGGAAGAATGGGGTATGCCCAGCATTTACATCCATTCTGCGGCTTACGAATTCTGTCAAAAACTTGCCGACAGAGATGAGAGAGTTCCGGACATTGCCTTTGCAGGCGGTTTCAGCTCTGAGGACGGT
>CP070673.1:1876669-1896564 GCA_020351915.1 Deltaproteobacteria bacterium | reverse complement strand
CTCCACTGATAGAGGTCTATGAGGCCAACGATGAGCAGAACCATTAATCCACTGACGCCAATACCAGAGCCCAACACACCGAGCGCTAACCCTACTTTCTTTCGAAACCAGTTGGCCACGGCAGTCATGGTGACCAGAGAGGTACATCCACCGGCCCCAAATGCGAGGAGCAGGAAAGCGGCATAGAACATGGCAAGAGAGTGGGTAAAACTGAGGACGATGAGCCCGAATCCGACGGTAATGGTGCCCCACACCATGAGCTTTCTCGGCCCAAACCGATCAACGAGGAAGCCTACCAAAGGCGCGAAGATCCCCATCTCTAAGCCGCGAAGGCTAGCGGCAAGGGAAATTTGTGTGTAACTCCAGCCGAATTCTTCTCTGATTGGTTCAAAAAAAGCGGTAAAACCGTACTGGATGATTCCCGCAACATAAAGGACGATAAGGGAACAAGCGAGGACGATCCACCATCCATAGAAGATTTTCTTAATCATGAGTTCTGTATGACCGGTCTAAGGTGTGCAAATAGCAGTGCAGATTAACGATTAGCGCTATAGCCTAATAGGTGAGCCATGTCAATACTTCTTCGAGTTCACAAGAACGTTGTTTGGTTGATATGCCCGAACAATACCTTCCTGCAAGTATATAGGAACTCTTCCAGAATGACACAGAAAAAGTAAGCCATGGTGGGATAATAGAAGCTAGCGATATTTATTATCCCTGTAAAGATAGGCCTATTGGTTTGACTTCAATAATAGAGGAGGTCTGTTGACTTTCCTTAAGATGTAAAAAGCTGCTCCATGTTGTGATTAAATCACGAAGTCAAGAGTGTAATAGCTCATGCCATACTGGAAAGTCCACACAGAATGCAGACTTGCTTCGGTACCCTCTTGTTTCTGAACATATTGCTGTATGATCCGCTTCGTCTACTCCAATTGTGCATACGAATTAGCCTCTTGACCATAATTTACGGCCCGAGCACTTTCTTCGTATTTACAGCACATGCTTGAACAGCCGGATGGCGACGCGCCCTCTTATGGTACCAATGACGTCGCTGACTGCGTATTTGGGTGGAATGGAAAGCACCAGATGAACATGATCTTTCGATACATGTCCTTCCAAAAGATCAACACTTTTCCATTTTCCTTTTACGACACAGCTAAACTATACTGTCCCGCAAAGCGGGAGGGTTTTGTAAATACTAATTTAGGTCTGATTCGAAAGGCCCCAATAGGATGCGGAATCGAAATCGTTCTGTCGATTATTTAAGTCATCGAGTACGAACCTTTTGATCATACAGATATGGTCTTTCATTAATTGGGAAGCCTTTTTTCCGTCACCTTTTGCAAGGCTCTCAAGAATTGCAAAATGCTCTTCACAGGCCCTGTATGGGCGTTCAGGTGGTAAATGCACTATTGTCCGCCGGACGATTAGCAAATTAAAAATTCCGTCAACAATTTGCGTTAGCTTATGGTTCCCGCCCATTCTCAATATCTCTAAATGGAAACTTTTATCGATCAACAGTCTATTGCGACTGTATGGCTCAGCAGCCATTCTTTGATACCTATTGTGTATGTTTCTAATCGACTTCAGCTTTTCTTCCGTCATGAATTTGGCAGCTTCTTTAACCAGGTACGGTTCAATCAGGATGCGGGTATCATAAAGCTCCCTTAATTCTTCGTAGCCGATCTGCGGGACAAAAAAGCCTCTTTGGGTTTTATGGATAAGCAGTCCTTCGGTCGCCAATATCATGAACGCCTCCCTAAGGGGAGAAAAGCTTATACCCATCTTTCTGCAAATTTCCACTTGGGGAATTTTCTGACCTGGATAGATATCGCTATTTAGTAAAAAATTCTTGATCCGTGAATAGGTACTTTCGATTGAATTTTCCTTTTCCATATTAAATCCTTAACTATAACCGCGGCAAATTTTGCAAGTCACTTTGAGCCCTAAGAATAAGAGAGATTGATCTACTGTTTCAAACGATTTTAACAGGTTTCGAAATTTATTTCTAATATTTGTATATCGTTTTGTGTCACATATTTGGAAAATGTCAACATGTGTTTCAAGCTCATCGATAGTTGGATCCCCGCTTCTACACAGCGATTTGCGCCCCCATTTACTCCTCCTTCGATGTTCATTCTACTCAAGTCCCTTTACGAATCAACGATGATTTAAAACACGAGAGCAGCATATAATGCGATGAGCTTGTAAGCATAGCCAGGTCTTCTCTAACACATTTTATTGGTATCCTTCGCCCTGGCAAAATCGAGGATCATAATCGAACACTGGCCATCGCTATCGGTTTAGATTGTCCTGCTTAAGCACAGTCTCTTAATGCTTTTCGGGCTCTTTTAAATATTGTGAAGCCCATTCGATCTTGAGTTCCGCCAGTCGTGCATAAGTGGGTACACCAGATTCGTCCCAACCCATCATCTGGTAATATGTCCTTTTTGCCTCTGCAAATTCTTCCGGGCCAATAACCACCCCCTTCAACGGATCATCGTCCGGGGGCGGGCTTGCAAACCTATCCGGCAATATATCATCCTCTGCAATCAACCCCTCTCGAATATTGAATATTCGTGCCAGTGTCATCCCCCGTTCCGTGGCCTTCATGAGCTTCAACAGACTCATAGGCCAGCCGGTGACATATTCCATTATATCCGTGATCAGCTTGTAGGGCCAGGGGACGAAAGCGCAAAGCCCCAAAGTATTGGTCATTTGGCGCCAGAGGCCCATTTGATAGACCATTCTGGCCTTACGGGGACTCATCTCCGTACTTGGAATCGATTCTGTTATGTCGATGGTCTGCCAATTAACGGTGTCCTCGTTGACGCTCGTGTCGTGGACACCAGTCCCATGGTCTGCACCTGTTGCGTGCACGCTGTAGTGAAGTCCCATGCCATGCTTTAAACGCGGGTTGTGCATGGGAAGTTCTTCTCCCTTGGTATGTATGGCGAATTTTTCAGAGCCCTTTCCGATCTTTTCCGCAGCTTTCTTGGAGCCCTGAGCCAGGAGGTCGCCAAACCCTTTGCGAATGGCAATCCGTTCCAGCATTGCAAGCATGGCCTCTGCATTGCCGAACCTCAGGTCCAAACCGTCCGTATCCTGAGCCGTAAGAATGCCCTTTTCAAAGCATTCCATGGCAAAGGCAATACAACCACCGGCTGAGATTGTATCCATGCCATATCGATTGCAGATCTCATGGGCCTTCATGATGGCCTCGAGATTATCGATACCACAATTCGACCCAAAGGCCCCCAGTGTTTCATATTCCGGTCCACCGTAGACTGGGTTTATCTTCCATGGCTTGTCCATGGCAACAATTTTTTTGCATTTAAGAGGGCAGCCAAAACAGCCGTCCATCTTTTTACCGTATTTCTCAAGCATTACCGCCGCTGTAATGTGTGCAACTTCGGGAAACCTCCCACCCTGAAAGTTCCTGACAGGCAAGTTCCCCATTTTCTCATAATTTGCTATGGCTTTTCCGGTTCCATACTCCCAGATTCCGGTGAGCTTCTTGAAGTTTTGCGCCATCCATTGGTTGACCTTTTTAATCTTCTCCTTATCGGCCATTTCAGGGGATTTGTTGCCCCTGGTTGCGATCGCCTTTAATTTCTTGGAGCCCATTACCGCGCCCATTCCGGTTCTGCCCGCGGCATGATTGATGTCATTATAAATACAGGCATAGGAGACCAGCTTCTCGCCTGCTGGTCCCATGATAGCGGTGCGAATGCGCTTATCACCGAGCTCACGATGTATCGCATCCCTGGTATCTGCAACCTCCAGGCCCCACATGTTGCCGGCATCGCGTAATTCCGCGGCACCGTTATTGATCCAGAGATAAACCGGTTTTAGCGAGACACCCTCCACGATAATGGCATCGAACCCTGCACGCTTTAATTCCGCGCCCCAGTAACCCCCTGCTTCGCTCTCACCAAACCTTCCGGTAAGGGGTGATTTGGCGCCGATGCTGTTTCGGGCACTCCCAATGACAGGATGGCCCGTAATCGGGCCGAGGGCAAAGATGAGTTTGTTTTTCGGCCCAAGCGGGTCAACACCTGGTGGCACCTCTTCCAGGAGGGTCTTAACAATAATACCACGGCCGCCAAGGTAGAGCTTATAGTAGTCCTCAGGGGGTTCCTCTATTCTGAATTGACCTGACGTAAGGTCCGCACGAAGAATTTTGCCGTTAACTCCCTTCATTTACCAATCTCCCTTCTGAAAGCGAATCAACGTTTATCTCGACCTGAGATTCCACGGTTCAAATCTGTCCAGCTGTAGAATAGGGAGGGAAAATCTCACCCCCTCGTAAAACTAGATGTGCGGGTTTCCCGCATCCTGCTTTCCTGATTGGGTCGTTGCAGTCCTCACAATATTTTTGCTCTAATGGGCGGCCACTAAGGAGACACAAGATGCTTCAACCGAATTAGGTTGATCCTGTCTTTTTCATCCTCATAGCACCGATGGATTAGAACGATTAATTGAAAACGGACCGATTCGGTATACCAAATCGGTCCGACCCATATTAGTTTTAGCTCCCATTAACAGTTTGCTAAATTTATACTATCGCCAATCAAATGCCTTGTTGGCTTCTTGAATCCACTTGTTTCTCAACTCAGGATCTAAGTATAACTTAGGATCGGGAATCCAGTAGTTTTCAAGCTCGCTTAACGGCGGCAGGTGCGGCGCAGGTGGTACATCATCACGTAAGGACCACTGTCCTCTTATCTTTGATAAAAGGATTTGCCCCTCGGCGCTTAAATACCAGTTTATAAATAGTTTTGCCGCATTTGGATGCTGACCCTGGTTCATAAGTCCAATAACGGGTATGTAAAGCGGAAAACCCGATTTAGGAAATACCATCTCAATGGGAGCTCCCTTATTATATTTAGCTGGATATGATGAGTATACACCCATATTAGTTACTGCGAACTCGCCGGCAGTAAGCGCATTCGCCAGACCGCCTCCGCTGGTGTACATAATCGGATCGTTTTTACCCCATGATTCCAGTATATCAACCCCATCCTTAAGTTGGGTTCTTATAAAAACCACCATTGACCACATCGCTCCACCGGTTAACTGTTGGCCTCCCAATTTTCCTTTCCACTTGGGGTCACCAAGGTCTTTCCAGTCCTTCGGGGCATCTTCTTTGCTCACAAGTTTGGTATGGTATGCCATGATTATCGCGCTTGCACCGGTAGGATAATAGTAGCCGGCTTCCTTAGATGCCTCAGCATACATAGCGTCTGAAGGCGGTATGTTTTTTCTAAGCCAACCTTTTGCATAAAAGTCGTTTAGATAGTTACGATCACTGTTAACAACTACATCAGCCTTTAATACACCTGCTGCTTGTTCGGTTAACATCTTTTCATTCAGCGTAGCACCCGCTGCTCGGGTAATTTCCACCTTTATCTCCGGAAACTGATTCATAAATGCCTCAACCATTTTCTTAGCCTGAGACAGGGTATGAGCTGTATAATGCCGCAATCCTCCTTCCTCAATGGCTTTAAGGTAAGTTTGCTTATCTGCAATTAATTCTCCGCCCAGAAAAACACCCTTTTCATTTACCACTTTTTTCGCTTGTTGGGCATAACCAGGTAATGATAACAGGAAAATTCCAGCCAGAACAACCAATGTAATTTTGAAAAAATGTTTTCTTGCCATTGCTTAACCCTCCTTTTTTAAAATGTTTTAATTCCTTCTCTCTTAAGATTGGCACTTCTGAATTTTCTTTTTTAACCACCCCCTTTCATTTGATTTTTCATTTTTGTCCGGCCAGCTCGGATTTCAAAAATATTCTTGATAGAATGACCAAACCCAATAAAACAAAGGAAAGACATAACGCTGTCACAGCCACCGAACCCCATGATCCGCTTTCCCATAAATCATAAACAAGAACTGTCATTACGATTGATTTGGATGTATACAGGAAAATTGAAGCGCTCAACTCACGAACACACAGCAGCATTATCAGAGTCACTGCCGAAAATACCCCCGGCTTTACCAACGGAAACAAAATCCTCCATATTGTCCCCATAACACCGCATCCGCTGATCCTGGATGCTTCCTCGAGTTCTGGGTGAATCTGCGTCATAGAGGAAGATACGGCCCGTAATCCTTGAGGTGTAAAGCGCGATATATAGGTTAACATTAAAATCCATACAGTGCCGTAAATTCCGATCGGCAGTGATATCCATGCCCAGAGATAAGCCATACCCGCAACCAATCCTGCCACAGCAACCGGTAAGATACAAATGTAGTCCATGAGCTGACGTCCAGGCAATTGGGTTCTGTGAATCATGTAACTGATTATCAGATAAAACGTTCCTCCTGTTACACCGCAAAAAACAGCTAGGGCGACTGTGTTCTGCAGCGCTGTCCAAAAAAGTGAATTGCTTAGAACAGACTGGATATTTGTCAGGCCCATTGTCGCGGTTGAAAAAAATGTCGCGATATCTGGAATATAAACATAATCTCGCAGCGCAGATTGAATAAGTATGATGTAAGGCAGTATCACTGCTAAAAACAAGTAAAGCAATGCGGTGATAAAGCAAGGTATACGAGCCCAACGCAGATTTACTTCTTTTGGGCGTATTCCCTTACCTGCAACGGTGATAAAACTGCGCTTACGCAATATTTTGCTTTGAATATACAGAAGTATTGAAACAACAACGATAAGTAATATCCCCATACCACAAGCCAGGTTTAAATCATGGGGAGGGGTTCCCTTAACCTTTTGAAAAATAAGGGTAGGTACAAAATATAATTTCGCAGGCTGGCCAAGTATAGCGGGAACCGAGAAAATTTCGAACATTAACACATATACCAATATGGCTGAAGAAGTAATGGCCGGCAAAATCAAAGGAAATGTCACCCTGAAGCTCGTTTGCCAGTTGCTTGCCCCCGAAATAGCAGAAGCCTCTTCCAGGGTGGGATCCATCCGATTTAAGGAACCACTGGTAAACATATACACATATGGCGTATAATAGAGACCAAAAATAAACATAATCCCCCATAAGCTGTATATATTTATCGTAATGGGCAATCCAAACTCTCTAAAAAAAATGTTAATTATTCCTATCCGAGGACTGCCCAGAAAACTCCAGGCAAGCGCACCAATAAACGAGGGCAAAAAAAGGGGCACTATCGCTGCTACCCCTATGATTTTTTTGCCTATTACATCGGTGCGAGCAGTCAACCAGGCCAACCAGACACCAATAATGAGAGCTAAAACCGTACCACCTAGAGATGCAGTCAGCGTGTTTCCAAGAGCGTCCCAAAATTCTGAACTGGAAAAAATCAAACGGTATTTCTCTAACGTTAGGCCTTGAAAGGCAAATGACAGTTGTCTAGGCGGCTCATCGGTAAAAGAACCATAAATGAGGGTAAAATAAGGATAGGCAATCAGAAATATAAGAATCAGGAACATAGGAAGTATTATCCAAAAACCGCCCGATTTACGGAGATATATAAACAGCTTGTTGTCCGTTGGCTTTCGCGAACCAGGGCCGCTAACTGTTGCTTTTGGTATGTTCAGCATAACTGCTAATGCCCCCCGAATAGTATTAGCATTACTCTTCTAAAACTTGGATCTCTTCCGGCGGGATGTTGACATATACTTTTTCATTGGCTTGAAATGCCTGAGATGAACCTAGCATTGTCACAAAAAGCCTCCGTTGATTGAGCGAAATAACATATCTTGTTTGGGTCCCCAAATAATTGGGGACAATCACATCGCCCTGCCACGAATTGACAGACCATCCATCGTGCTTTTCTTTGGAAAGATAAATATTTTCCGGCCTCATTACCAGCTTGACTCTCTGCCCCTTATTGAACGCACTGTCGTTTTTTTTGGCTTTAACTTGCACTTTTTCCGGTGTTTCCAGAAGATAGCTGTTGCCCTCTTCTCCTTTGACTACTGCTGGAACCAGATTTGCGGAACCTATAAAATCAGCGACATAAGCGCTTTTCGGTTTGTTAAAGATTTCCTCCGCCGTACCTTGCTGCTCTATTAGTCCATCTTTCATAAGGATGATTTTATCTGCAAGTGACACCGCTTCTGATTGATCGTGAGTCACATAAACTGCAGTAATACCGACTCTTAGTTGAATTTCCCGCAACTCAAAGCGCAAACGCTCCCGTAATTTAGAATCCAAATTACTGAGCGGCTCATCAAGCAGCAACACATCAGGACGGTATGCCAAATTACGAGCTAAAGCGACCCGCTGCATCTGACCGCCGCTAAGCATAGGAGCTGGACGTGAGCCTAATCCCTGCAAACCGGTTAACTCCAACATTTCTTCCACACGTTTCTTTATTTTTGAACGTGGCCACTTTCTCATCTTCAGTCCATATGCAACGTTGTCAAATACAGTCAAGTGCGGCCAAATCGCATACGATTGAAAAACCATACCTAAGCCCCTCTTCTCAGGCGGCAGATTAATGCCATTTTGGGGGTCGGTAACAACCTTATCACCTATAGTGATTCTGCCGGTATTGGGCCTTTCAAAACCGGCTATACAACGCAAAGTCGTCGTCTTGCCACAACCACTTGGACCCAGCAAAACAAGGAGCTTTCCTGTTTCAACAACAATATTGATGTTGTTTACAGCTACAAATTCTCCAAAAGTTTTTGTTAAGTTTTCAATCGTTAATTTCATAACATTACCCCACTTTAAACTAACCCCCACAGGCTGCTCACATGAAAGCGCTATAATGAGAGCTCTTTGACAGGGGTTTTGGTTACGATTACCATTGCTTCAAACTCACAAGGAGGTTTGTAGTCAAGAGAGGAATGTAATCGTTTCTGGTTAGGCGCATCCTCGATGAAACAGGGAATCCTTTGGTGAACGTCACCCATGGTTCGGCATTCCCGGAGAGAGACCTCCTCGGATCGGCATGACCAATTGTTCTCCCGCATGATCCGAACCACCTTCTTGTGGTTGATGATCCTTCCCTCACGCTGAAGCTGTTCGGTGACCCTTGTATAGCCATACCGTGGGCACTCCAGACATAGATCACCAATACGATTTATGAGGGCCTCATCAGAGGCTGTATGCTTTGGCTTATAATAGTATGTTCTCCGTGGGAGATTCATCAGTTCACAACCCCTTTGAACGCTTTGGATAAGGGTGCGATTCTCGGCAATGAAGTGTCTCTTTTCTCTGCCTGTTTGAGGCTGTTTTGTACGGCTTTTTTTAGAAACTCGTTTTAAGAGGTGACGCTTGCTAACGAGGCGTTCCATTTCCCGAACCCTTACGGCCAGTTCGGCTTCTCTAGAGGTTTCAGGGTCCAGCTTCCCCTGTGCATACTGTCTCTTCCAGGTGTAGAGCTGGCCTGATGAGATATTACAGCGCTTGCAGAGTTCTAACGGAGTGGCTGTTTCACTGAACAGCTGCTCGATGAGGGATCTTTTGAAATCTTGGGTGAACCGTCTGTATTTCATGACACGATCCTTTCTCCCCCTATGGGGTGATGATCCTGTCTCAATACTCTAACACATTTTCTGTAGTTTGATGGGTTCAGTCCAGCTTAATGATTTTATTTTCAAATTTCGTAATAAACGCGATTTCGAATGTCAACCATTATTTAATCACAGCTGACAAAATTGATGCCTTGAAGAAGAAGTCAATTCGAATCGAACAGATTCGATATCCAAATCGGAATCTTTCGTTTTCATAAAAATCAAAATTTGCCCATCTATGGATGATTGCCGATTAGTGAGTTGCACTGTTGATGATAATCATGGTAACGGAGAGCGACCACAAAGAGACCTATCTTTATATCATCTATTTATTCCGGCCTTATTTAGGAATCCTTTTTTATTGATGGTGCCGGGTTGATTATTTCCAAACAAGTACCACTTTGCCCGTTTGTCCTCCTATAAATACCTCATACGCTTCTTGGGCCTGATCAATTGTAAAACGATGGGTTATCAAATCCTCAATCGGCAAATTCTTCTTGACTATCCAGTTTCCAATCTCCTCCAACATCCCGACAGGAAAAGTCTGGGATCCGAAAATCTTTAACTGCCTTCTTATCACTTGCAGGTTCATTTCATCGATAGTTAGACCTCCACCACCGCCTACAAAACAGACCCTCCCAAACAGTTTTGCGCTATTAAGCGCCTGGACCCTGACCGGCGGCTTTCCGCTGCATTCGATCGCGGCATCTACCCCTTCTCCCTGAGTCAACTCTTTTAAAGCTTCAACAGGATCCGTTTCTGCGGCATTGATGGTTTCAGCAGCGCCTAACTTTTTTGCCAACTCCAACCGGTATGGGATGATGTCAATCGCAATAACACGTGCGCCCATACCCGCTGCAATCATCGTAGCACTCAGCCCGACAGGCCCTTGGCCGAAGACGGCTATCGTGTCAAACCCTGACACTCTTAACAGTTTTATTGCGGAATAAGCAGTACCGGTTCCGCATCCAATTGCCGCACCTGCTTCATAACTCAATTCATCGGGCAGGTTGAGACATACCCTATCTGCTGCTACCATGAAGTCTTCGTGCCCACCCCCCAGGCCCTTGGCCGTAGATTGTCCGTAATAACGGTGTCCATGAACGCAGTACTGTTCATATCCAATCCGGCAGTACTTGCACCTGCCACATCCTTTATAATGATAGACGATAACACGTTGACCGACTTCTAATCCCGTAACACCCGGACCCAGAGCAGCTATAACCCCGCACGGCTCGTGGCCCATAGGATTCATATATGGAAGTTCGGACAACTCTTTCTGTGTCTTTCTTAGCCAAGGCAAATCAGATCCGCATAAACCAGAAGCCTTCATCTCAACAAGGACTTCTCCTTGACCGGGAACAGGAACATCAAAATCTCGAACCTCAACCTCGCCATCTCCAACAAACACCACTCCCTTCATGGTTTTCCTCCCTTATGTTTCGCACAAGTCTGTTTATGGGGCTCAACGCTTATTGAGCTGTACAGGACGCTTGTGCGGCACACACCGGCTGAAGGCCCATATCTGCCCATGTTCCGATGTTATATCAGCTTTGCCCCGGGATAACCCCAGCCCGTGAAGCATCAAAGAATGAGTTTCTGTGGATCACAGCGTTTACATGATATCTCCAGTGCATCTTCATAAGGCGCCATCACGTTTTCCATAAATATGGCCGGTTATGCCGCTTAAGCGAGCAAATCAAAAAAGCCTCAATTTCCGGCCAGCGAAGATCCTTTGTCCTGCTGCGGCAGGACCGTTGAACCCGAACCATAGAGGTCCCGCAATCCTTTTTTATAAAGCTTCCCTGAACCTGTTTTCGGTAGTTCCTGAAGAAAGGCGATACTCTTGGGTGCCTTATAAGAAGCCAAGCGGTCTTTGCACCACCGGATAATTTCTTCCTCCGAAGCTGTCATACCGGGCTTAAGGACCACAGCCGCTTTTACAGCTTCACCCCATTTTTCGTCGGGGATCCCGAATACAGCGGCCTCGAGTATCTTCGGGTCCATGTAGAGAACGTTTTCCACCTCGATAGAATAAATGTTTTCACCGCCGCTAAGGATCATGTCCTTTTTGCGGTCCACAATATTGACATACCCTTCAGCATCAACCACTGCCATATCACCGGTACGAAGCCAACCATCACAGAAAGCCTCTTGAGTTTCAGTCGGACGGTTCCAATATCCAGGGGTGATCGTATCACCGCGTACCCATATTTCTCCGACCTGTTTTTCATCCGGCGCAACGGAAACTCCATCGTTGTCTACCACCTTTAGCTCAACCGTAATGAAGGGTCGACCGGTTTTGGCTTTGTACACAAGTTGCTCTTGGGGAGTTAGTGCCTTAAGATGATCTTTTAAGATACTCAGGGTAAGGTACGGACTGGTTTCGGTCATGCCGTAAGTCTGAATATAATCACAGTTAAATATTTCTATGATCTTGCGAACCAGTTCCGGCGCAATGGGAGCACCACCGCTGAGGATCACCCGGAGGCTTGAAAAATCGTATGATCCTATCTTGGGATGCTTAACCATTAGGTTGAGCATGGTGGGTATAAGGTTGCTCAGGACGATCCGTTCTTTTTCAATGACTGACATGACCGCTTCGGGGTCAAAATGTCGCACCATAACATGGCGACCCCCTACCAGGGTGATGGCAAAGGTCGCCCACGCATCGGCCAAATGAAACATGGGCGCAATGTGGCCCCAAATATCCGTACTGTCCAGTTTGAGTTCGGCCACAGTTCCCAACGCATGAGTACACACGTTCTTGTGGGTAAGCATGACCCCTTTGGGCTTTCCGGTTGTCCCGCTGGTGTAATAAAGATGCGCAATCTGATCATCTTTGACGGGTACCGGCTGGAATTGTCCGGCGTGAGCGAAGATTATTTTTTCATAACGATATATGGAAACCTCGGTTTTAAATGGAGGCTCTCCACCTATCCATACGATTCCTTCAAGGGGTGTCTTTTCGGCCAGAACCCCCTTCGTCAGATCTGCAAAAGTCGATCCCACCAGCAGCCATTTCGCCCCGGCGTCTTGCAGTATGAATGCCGCTTCTCTGGGTGAAAGCCGATAATTTAAGGGAGTGAGAATCGCTCCGAGCCCGGCGGCAGCATAGTAAGCTTCAAAAAATGCATGCGAATTGGTTTCAATAATCGCGACCCGATCATTGATCCCAATTCCTTGAGACCGAAAAAAACCGCACAATGCCTGCACTCGGTCGTTTATCTGCGCGTAGGTAAAAGAATGGTCTCCGTCTATCAGGGCAGTCTTTTCCGGATACAAGGAAACTGCTTTTTGTAGTGTCATCCAAATATCCAAAGTTAGCCTCCTGTGTTCATATGCAGTATTTATGCAGTTATCTACAGAGCATAAGTTAACTTCAATGCGGTCATCATGGGTACCCGGTTCGAAGTAAAACCGCCAATGGAAATGTGGGAGCCGCTTTGAACATACTCGTCAATTGTATCTTTCAGGGCTGTAATCTTATTCTGAGTCATTTGCATCTACCATTTCGATTAATTCGTAACTGCCGATTTTCGCTTGCTTCTGCAGCGTCCCCCCATCTGTCCATTCAACCCCCCAAAGAAGTCTAATCGGCCGGCATCGCCTGATTCAATGCGTTTTACCGGCAATGGTCAGTAGGTCATCCAGATTGTCTATCTTTTCCAGCGACATGATCTGCTCAAACACTTTTTCAATGGCATCGGCCTTAAGGATTTGTTCTGCACACGCCTGATACTTCTCATAAATATCGCCTTCGCCAATTTTATTCTGGGGTGTTCCGGGAGGATGATCGCAGCGATTGACAAATTTTCTGCCGTCTTTGAGTACAATCTCCACAACGGCTGTCCGGCTGTGGACAGATTTGGCCTTCAGTTCATCCTGCGGTATGAGCTTTATTTTTCGCATCAAATTCTGGATATCCGGATCGTTCAGGTTGTCGGTGGTAAATTCAGACAACGTTACCTTCCGCTGCATACACACCAGGGCAACGGGGAATTGGACGCTGAATTTGGCTTCATCTATGTTTTCAGGCTGATCAAAAGTCAAGACCCTGCGCATTTGCGGATCGCAAAAGACTTTTATCTCGTTGATGTCGTCCGTTTCTACGGTAGCTTCCTTCATGATCTGTCCCGTTGCATAAATGGCCGCATGGGAACCGGCGCAACATGGATAAAGTTTCAGACGAATCTGCGGAAGACAGAGATATTGTTCCAGATCCTTGGTGACTTCCTCAATTTTCGGCTCTTTTGTAAATACATTGCAGAATCCGGATTTGCCTTCGAATATCCTTTTGCTGCTCTCGAAACCGCACTTGGCCAGCAGGGCCGCTCGAACCCCTTTTCCCGCGGCTTGGCCGGCATGTAAGAATTTCGTCATGGTGCCGAAGTTCTCCCGTAGCCCCGATGCCTCTGATGCGGCGATCCCATGGGCAAAGGCAATACTCGAATCGTCCAGTTCCAAGAGTTTGCCGGCCGCCGCCACGCCGCCAAAGATCCCCACTGTCCCGGTCGTATGCCAGCCGGCGTTATAGTGGGTCGGATCCACGGCCCGTCCGATTCTGTAAGCAGTTTCACAGCCGATAACGTAGGCCAGGATCAAATCCTTTCCGGTCTTTTTTCGATATTCCGCGACCGCGAGGGCTGCAGGAAGCACCGCTGCGGTAATATGCGGCCCGCCGGCACCGGTTGCTGGAATCACCAGATCGTCATAGTCCAGCGCGTGGGACAGAATACCGTTTGCCATGGCCGCTTCGCTGCAAGCGGACTTGACCCCGAGGCCAAGCACGGTCGCTTGTTTATCGCCCCCGATCTCGCTGAGGTATTGGTCGAGAACGTGCGCTACCGGCTCCTTCGATCCGGCCAGGGCGGTCCCGACGCAATCGAGTATATTTCGTTTGGCAATCTCGATGATCTCGATAGGCAGTTCGTCGTAATTGCAGTTATCGATCCAGGTAGCGATGATCTCGCTTACGGAAGCCATGAAGTCCACCTAATTTTTTCAGTGCGGCCGGGCGTTCTCCTGCACCCGTGATGTCCCAATACAGTGCCTTCTGGTTGCCGGCGACGATGCAGTTTGCAAATATACGGATGCTAGTGCAATAATTCGGCAACCGCGTTCACATTTTCGACCCTTTCCAGGTTTAGAAGACGGTCCATCAATCTTTCCATCTTTTCTCTGGCCAAAACAGTATATGCCAGATCTTCGAATTTCTTGAGGCGATCGGCTTCGCTCATCGGGTTGGCGGGACTGCCCGGCGCCCACTCGACTTCCTCTATAAACCGCTCGCCGCTTTTCATTAAGATCTCCAACACGATCGGACGGCTTCTCATCTTTGTGAATCTATCGGTAAGCGCACTGTCCTCGGCAAGTTCGATTTTGCGAATCAGATATCTGACCTTTTCATCCTTGAGAGCTTCAGGCGAGAAACTTTGCAGGGTAACTTCTCCCCTGAGCAGGGCTGTGGCTACACAGAACTGCTCGCTCAGCAGCGCCTGCAGGTTTGTTTCGGGAGAGGGCTTGTTGTAACTTTTGTAGGCACGCGAGAACAGACGCAGGGTTATCTTGTCGATATCCTCTGCAGCCAGATTGTGCCTTTTTTTTAGTATCAAGGCTGCCGCAATCGGCGAATGCGTGCTGCGGCACGAGGGATACGGTTTCAAACTCGTCTCGCTGATTTTAAACGTTTGTCCCAGATCATCGGTCAATTCAGCCGCTTTATAGTCACCGCCGAATAAGACGTTGTAGAAGCCGTAGCCGCCTTCGTAAATCTCGGGGGAGCCGCTGAATCCGCGTTCAGCCAGCAGTGCAGAAAAAAGGCCATTTTGAGCGGCCTTGCCGCCATGCAAATGCTTCAGCATGCTTCCGTCAAAATGGTATTGCAGCAGTCCACAGGCCTGATCGCCGGCTATCCCCAAAGCACTCACCAGCCGGTTTTCTTCGAGTTTCAGAAGCTTGCCGCAGGCCGCTGCTGAACCGAAGCCTCCGACTGCTCCGGTGATGTGGTAGCCCACCCGTTCTTCCTTTAATGCCAGGGCGCCGGCTGCCCGACACGCAATCTCGTATCCGGCCGTAACCGCGGTTATCAGGCTTTTTCCGCTTTCCCCCCGGCTTTCTGCGAGCGCAAAAGCCGCCGGAATCACGGCGCATGCCACGTGAACCGCCCCGGGCTCATAGTCGTCATCGAAGTCGATTGCATGCGCCATGACACCGTTGGCAAAAGCGGCCTTGAGGCAACTGGTTTTGCCGTCATAGGCAAAGACAGTCGCTTCTTTCTTTTCGCTGTAATCATGTGCAAGGGCCGCCGCGCTCCGACTGTGTTGCGCTTGTGATCCTCCCAAGGCAACGCCGATGGTATCGAGTATGACGATTTTACAGCTTTCGAGCGCTGACTCTGAAATATCATTGAAACTCAAATTTTCTAAAAATGCCGCCTGTTTTTGTGAAATCGTCATGCTTTTGCGCACCTCCTTACGTGCAAATGGTCGCCCTGAGAACACGCAGACTAAAACAGCTCGTCTGGGCGGCGGCAGCCGCCGGTTTTGGTGCCAACGATGGCCGCTACCCTTTGCTTCCTTCAAACGGAACGGAACTTTGAGGATTACTCTGATCCGCCTATGCCAATGAATGCTCCGTCCGTTTGATCACCGCATCTTGGACATACTTGTCCATCTCGACAAAGTTTGCGTTATACCCGGATATGCGCACCACAAGATTCGGGTATTTTTCGGGATGGTTCTGTGCGTCGCGCAAAGAGGCGGCGTCGACGACGTTAAATTGTAGCATGTCCAGGCCCATGTTCATCGCCGCCGTCACATAATCTTGAAACTTTTTCAGACCGGCCTCACCTTCTAATGAGGAAGGTGAAAACTTCTGATTGAAAATATTGGCTTTCTGCTTCTTGGCATCGATTTTAGAAGCCGAAACGATTGCGGCCACCGGACCGTTCTTGTCAAACCCGGCGAAGGGGTTGATACCCCCGTCCGCCAGCGGTTCGTTGAAGCGTCTGCCGTTGGGCATGGCGCCAATTTTTTCCGCCAGCAGCCACATCCGGGTGATGACCAGACCTGAGGGCATGGGCGACATGCCGTTGTAGTCTTTCACTTTGCTCATTTCATCGGCAACCATGTCGTAGGTCTGAACGGCAACGGCATCGGCATAATCATCATTGTTGCCGAATTTCGGCGCGTTCAGAAAATCCTGCCGCATCACCTCGTAGCCTTCCCAGTTCGCCTCCAATGCCGTCAAGAGTTCATCCATCGCATATTTCTTTTTCTCGTAAACGAGCTTTTTAATGGCAATCAGGGAATCGACCGTATCGACGATGCTCGGGTCGTTTGCCCACGGCACGGTCTTTTCGGGAGTGTCCATGATATCCCGGCAGGCTTCCAGGGACCGCTTGAACAGACACGATGACAACGGTCGTTTGCAGTATTCGCTGTTGTAGTGCTCCGAAATCGTTTTCACCCTTGCCGACACCTGCATGCAATAGGCATATTGTCTCCGGAAAGCGTCAAAAAATTCGTCATACGTTTTAAACGACCGGGGATCTCCCGTGGAGATGGAGACTTGCTTACCCACAAGCTCTTTCGGCGCGGTTACTTCGACGCCGTTGTTCAAGGCAAGCTCCAGAAATTTCAGCGGGGCTGTGCCCCAGGCATCCCGACGCGCCCTACCCCAGTTGATGGTCGGCGCTGGCGATATGCAGCCGACCACCGCCCAGCTTCTGGCTTCTTCAAGGCTGAACCCGTAATGCTGCATGAGCCCGTCGATCACGACCGGGTCGTTTTTGACCGAAGGTTGTCCCAAGCCGCTGCGCACTAGCTCGAGCACCCGCTGATATATGCGCGGATTGACCTCTGGATGCCACCGGAATTTAAAGTCCGGATGGTTGAGTCTGAGCTCATCCATCGCATCGAGAATCAGCATGGTCAGCTCATTGCTGGCATCGGTACCGTCCTCTTGCTTGACACCGCCGATCGTGTAGGTTGCAAGATAGTTGGCGCCCTGAAGCGTCTGACGCCTGTGCAGGGGCAATGGGCGCCCCATTTCGTCCACATGGAGCAGAAGTTCCTCCATCAACCCCAATGCATCTTCTCTGGTAAGACTTTTGTCGATGATAACGTCCTTTTCATACCAGGGCCAGAATACCTGATCTAACCTCAGCGATGTCCCGTGGCAGAGGTGCTCAACGCAGTGATACGCGATGAACAGCAGCCAATGACTTTGTATCGCCTCCCAGAAGGTGCGCGGCGGATTGGCCGGCACCCAGGCGCAATTTTTAGATATCTGTTCAAGTTCGCTTTTTCTTTTGGGATCCTTTTCATCCTGCGCCATCTGCGCGGCCAGCCGGCTGTAACGGTTTGCCCAGTCGACGACTGCTTCGGCCGCTATAATCATCGCGCGGACGTCAAATAGTTTCTTCTGTGTTTCGATGAGCTCGGGCCCGCCGACGGAATTATTTCTCTCAGTTTCCAAAACGGCCAATTTGCCACGCAGCTGCTCAAGAATACCGTCCAAACCTAGGTTCAGATAGAGATCATGATCCGGCTGCGTGCGGGAAGTGTATTCTCCCGGTAACACTTCCATATAGGCATTTTTGGCCTGTGCCAGTGTCTTTTCTTCTTCCGTCAGTGCCCCCAAAACCGTAAGCTGGAGATTGCGGGGCTTCCAATATGCAATCAGCTCGAGCCATTCATCGGCTTCCTCGGGTTTAACATAACCTTCCTTGACGTATGCTTCGATGCCCTTTGGATCGAAGGTATCCAGCGTAACCGTGAGTGCACTGGCGCTCTCGGCGAAATAACCGACGATTAACTCCTCCGGTCGAATGAAAATGGAACATTTTCTAAAGTAATTGGCAACCGCTTTCGCTTTGCGAATGCTGAGCGGCTCCCCTTCCGTCGTTTTCCAGGATTCGGTGAAATATCTGCTTCTTTCGATGCTCAGATAGACGCCCTTGACATATCCCATGCTTTTGAAGTGCTTGGGGACATGGTTTTCTTTAAAAGATTCAATTCGTTTCGACAACATATCTACCTCCAATAATTGATTGATATGAGTTACAATGAAATTGTGAATTCGTGCAGCCTATCCTTAAATTACCAGAGACCGCCGATGGTCGCCTCCAGACCGCAACCTTCAACGATCTCTTTGAGTTGCAGTAGCTTCATTTCATCTTGCCGTTTCACCTGCTTATACACCCAATCGATGCCGAGCGTTCTGTATTTTCCCGAAGGCAGTTCGTTGAAAGGCAAAAGGTCCAATTTCTTGATGTTGAGACCCTCTACGAACTCGGCCGTCTGCCTGACATTTTCTTCATCATCGTTGAATCCGGGTATCAGCGGTATGCGGATCACGCATTCGATTTGCGGAATCGCTGAAAGCTTCTTCAGATTTTCAAGGATAAGTTCGTTGGAAACACCGGTGGCCTCCTTGTGGAGTCTGCCGTCCATGTGCTTTAAATCATACAACAGCAGGTCAAGAAACTGGACGAGCCATTTCAGCGTTTCGAAATTTGTATAGCCGCATGTCTCCATGGCGGTATGGATACCGTGCTCCTTGCATTCTTTTAAGAGTTCCAAGGCAAATTCAGGTTGAAACGTCGGTTCACCACCCGAAAGGGTTATACCGCCTTTCTCGGATGAATCATAAAATGGCTTATAGCTGAGAAGCTTCTTTACGATCTCCTCCACAGCGATCGTGGCGCCCACCTGGGACAAAGCGCCCGAAGGGCAAGTCTTGACGCAACGCATACAGTAGTTGCAGCGGTCAAGGTCTATGCGCTTATCCCGGTCCTCCAAAATCGCGCCTTGATCACAGACCTCCCTGCACTTGAAGCACTCGATGCACAGGTGTTGACTGTATTTGATTTCCATGGCGGTCTTGATGGATTCGGGGTTCTGACACCATGGACATCCCAGCGGGCATCCCTTCATGAATACCAGCGTACGGATGCCGTAACCATCGTGCACGGAGTAGTCCTGCAGGTTTACAATCTTTCCTCGTATGCTTTTGTTAGACATGCGGTAAAAAAAGCCTTCCTTCAGAATAATACCAGCGCAGTGCACCTCAACAGAGTGGCTTCTGCATCGCACCGGTCTCTCAAGCGGTCTAGACAGGCGGCATTCTTTTTGGCAATGCACCTGACACTGTCCATGATTATAACTAAATTCAGCTTGCGATTACAAAAAGGGCGCTATTTGGTATATTGAGCTTAAAGGATATATTCTTTTTGCTTATATATTTCGCCCATAAGGCTCTAATTTCGTGAGACAATTCAAGTTTTAAGCAGAACCTCGTCAAGGGTTTTAATTACGAAATAAATTTCGTAATTTTTTTATAAACCATTTATATAACATGTCGATAGGAATGTCAATCTTTTTTTAACCCTGTGTTAGCTTAATGGATATGTCCCCAATATGCCATG
>CP070673.1:1862967-1876569 GCA_020351915.1 Deltaproteobacteria bacterium | reverse complement strand
CCCTTTGAGCGGTCATTGAAACCTTTTTTGCAAACAAATCTTGGCGAAGCTGAAGATAAGCGATGTCAACTGTTTGAGCCCTAAGGACAGAGTAACGTCGAAGTCCAGGGTATGGGTGTCTTTTTTTTTGGATTATGCCCCACATAGTTTGGATGAGTGGGCGTTTCAAAATGGTTTATATAGATGGAGCGTATGATTCTAAGGCTTAGGACGCAATAAACCATTTTGAACCGACCCAGTAAGGGGCCATATTATAGGGCATAACCAAAAAAAAGACACCCATACCCTGCAAGAAGCGTAAAAATCAATAGATTAGGCTTCACTATCACATGACTCTGGGTCTCTGAGCGAAAACATTGAATCTTGGAGTTTTTTGTGGTAGATAATTAGAAAACCCTGACAGAGGAGACAGAATGGCTATTGAGATTGGCAACAACTGGCCATTAATGCCTATTACCCCTTCAAAGCAGAATACCCTTCAGGAAAGATTGGCTACTGGGCCTCCTTCACAAGATTCGCAAGATTCCGTTATGCGAGCTGAAAGGATAGAACCTGAAACCACCACCTTCTGGGAAAAGGGAACATTTGTAGATGTCTATATCTGATTTAGACCCCCTTTTTCTCTTATCCTTCAAATCCTGATACCTCCATCTCCCATACCCTCACCCTCTGGGATTAACCGCCGCCTGACCAAATTCTTCAGTGATTTTTTTTAGTCCACCGGTGGTAGCAGTGATGATATCCGATTGAAATATTGTGCCAATGGGAACTCATCGAGACTGTTCATTTCAGTTAGACCTATGCGCCCGGCGTGTACGTGCTACGTGGAGTGAATCCCATCTGCTTGCAGTCGGGTTAGCGATTGAAAATACCGTCTCAGAGCCTTCCCTCGGGTCTGATATTTCTTACATGCAAAAACGTATTTCATCGAACAGCCATGAGAAGGGCACTTAGCTAAAAGACTTAGGCTCATGCTCCCGCGGGACAGTTACCGTGAAAGTTGCACCTTCCCCCCACTGGCTCTCAACCAGAAGATCGCCTCCCAGATCCCGCATAATTTTCTTGCTCACCGCAAGCGCTAACCCATGGCCCGTGTCCTTGGTGGTGAAGAAGGGCGTGAAGATCTTGGATAGGTCTTCTGCTGGAATTCCTGACCCCTGGTCCTGGATCCGAACCTGACAAAAGGTACCACCCCGATGGGAGGAGATCTGGATCGTTTGCCCCGAAGTTGACGCCTCTATGGCATTATTGATGATTTTATCCAGAATCCAGCCGATCTTTTCTACGTCAGTCCGAGTGGGACACCCATTCCCATCGAGCCTGACTTCTAAGGCAACACCAGCTTTTTGGGCTGTAGTTCTGTGATGCTCAAGCCTCTCGTTGATTATCGCGTTAAGATCGCGGGAAATTAACCGCACATGTTCTGAAGGGACAAGGGAGGAGAGAGCTCCGACCATTCCCTCCAGGCGTGTAATTTCCTGCTCGAAATCCCGGTCCAATTCCGTACATTGAAGCCTCTCGCCCTTGTGAGTCAGCCCCTTGAGTGCTCCCATAAGGTCTTTCATTTCATGCCCCACAGCAGCAGCGGCACGACCCAGCACCGCCTCGTTTTCAAGGATAAGCGCCTCCTGGTGCTGCCGGGTTCGGCGGTCCACTAGCCAACCCAGCACAACGGCCACGAAGTTGAATACCAAGATTTGGCTGCTCACTATCAAGAGCGCGCCATGGGCGTCATCGTAAATAAATACATGGGGAGCATAAACGATACTGACTACCACTGAAGTGGCCAGTCCAAGTTTGAGACCGAACCAGAAGCTGGCCAGCACAATCGGGATAAAGTAGAGCTCTCTATGGAAGAGGTGAAGCCCAAGGTCTTCAGAGATGGCAGCATAATGAAACAAGGTAACCACCGCGACCAGGGCGCTGACCAGTACGATTTTAAAGGTATTTCCTCTCTCATTCATGGTATTTCCTCCTTTTTCAGTCGATCTTGCACGCCCATGGAGACCAAACAAGCTCCGTCTCTTATGCAAGGTTCCAAACCATGCATTCCTTAAAGAAGGAGGTATGAAGTTGAAGTTTAGTGCCACATTATAGTAACTCTATTGGGTACAATATAAAGACGCTTCGCTTCCTGTCAAGCTAGGTCCAGAAGAAATTTTTTTGCCTATCGTATACGATCGGAGATTCTGATAGGGACAACTCATCAAATATCATCGAGAACGGATCCATTAAGTTTCGCTGTTTCCTCTCAGAGGTGAACTCTTACTAAAACTTTGTTGAGTAGTGCGATCTATGAAAAACTTTTCTAGAAAAAGGGAAAGAAACCGTTTGCAATGGCCAGCCTGCAATAAAATGACTGGCCACAGGAGGGGTTTGGCAAGTAGTTTGAAAAGGCTAAACTGTGATGAAAATGAGCGGTATTACGGTCTACTTTGTCTGCTCCACATCATTCAGACTGTAAGGGCTTGATTCTTTTTGGGAACCTGCTCGTCTGTCCTACCAGCAAGGTGACTGGTCATAGGCGCTGTTGAGAGCTTAGCCGCATAAGTTGCCTAGAAAATATTGGGGGCGTTGGTAGGAACAGCGTAGGTTGCTTGCCAAGAAATGAACTTCCCATATTTCAAGATTACACGTCTTAGTTGAAAGCTCAGTACCCGATAGAACCCAGGGAGCGAGAGAGTCTCCGTGAAAGACAGGTGTTTCAAGATGAAATCGATAAGCTGCACTCATGCCCCATTTTGTTGAATTGCGCTTAAAATAATCGGCGACCGCCAATCTTAGACTTTGAGAATGTCAACGAACACCTCTTAAAGAAGGGGCTTGAATAAGGACCCTGAAAGGGTCTGGTTTGTCTCTCACAGAGGGCTCAGAGCCACTGAGGGTTGATAGGGTATGACGCCTTCACTCGAAAGCTAGTACCATGGCAGCTCTGCCCGTGAGGCCTGAGCGTTTGACCTGATTTTTGCACCTCAAGAAATCAGGCCAAAATAGGAATCCTCTCCCTGTGAACTCAGCGTGCTCGAGCGAGCCTGAGGGAGCCCCGCTGCGCGGGATCTACGCTTCGCTCCGACGGGCGAGAGAATATCAATACAATCTTTTCACTAGGAAAGCTTAACGATGCCATCCCGCAAAAGGGACGGCTTTGGAGAATGCTAAGCAGGGAATCGGGAAGCTGTCAGGGATCATATATACTCCGCGCACCCGAGTGTCCGTTTAAATCCTGGTCATCACATATGAATCAGCGACCCCCAGCATAACTGGTGGTATGAGGAAGGCTCCTAAAAGGGGCCAGGATGAGCCTTCTTTAGTATGGTTAGACAGGAGTTACAGGATTTCATGGATCTTTTTTTGTATTTCTCCCTTCCCTGATGGAAGGGAGAAAGCCCAATCCCGCCCAAGGGCGGGAAAAGGAGTCTTGCCCTACCATCACCGAACAGTACTAAAGCTCGTAACTTTCAGTAGTTAGTATAGAATATTTTGAGCTCGCTGACAGCGGGCAGGAGGAAAGGCAAGAAATATTATGATTATCCCCGGCCCAGACCTGGTATTAAAACATAGCTATTTGTTCATTAGTTCTTTAAAGAAACAATCATCTATAGATACCACCATATCATGTCGCGCCAGAGCCGGCATGGTAATCCTGCCAAAAGCCTTTCTATGAACACCGGAAATGGTAGAACCTTATCAATGCTTATCCCGCAAGGCGGGCTGGATTAATTACGATTCAAAGGAAGGAGTCTTCTATGGTGGGATAACTTTCGCATCGGAAGGGAACACTGGAGAAATGGGTTTCATCTACGGACTTTATTGATGTCAATATTTATGTCACCGTCATAATCATACTCTCTGGTCTCCTCGTCTCTTGCATACTGTTTTAGATATTTGACAATCCGAGCGTAATCCTCGCTGGCTATCTTGCCCTCATGTACCAGCTTGATTATCTCAGGATTTGCGATAAGCGCGGAAACATATTCTGCCAAAATATCTAATTCTTTCCTTTGCAGTTCTAACCTCATTTCCTGCCTTATTATCCTTCTCACGAGAGCCCTGTCCGCAGCATCTTCTCTATCTAGTTCAGGGGCCGGGGCACTGCCTTGTTCAAGTATTGTTAAAATAACGTCATCCCCAATGTTAACGTCTTTCATTTCAACAATCTCATCTATCGATATTAAGGCCCGAGTAATTGCATCTGAGCGGATGATTTCCTTAAGAAGGCTATCACTTACCCCTGCTTGTTTCAGCCTGACAATATCCCGGGGCTCTACAGCAAAGGCACCGGAAAGGCCAGAAATCGAATACCAGAGAACCACAACAACTAGGATATATTTAATCGTTCTGCTCATAAATACAACCGATTACCGATATGACCCTTATTCGTCACCAGCAGTCAAATCTCCATCCCTTATTTCCGCTCAGCAAGGGCTTCGCTTATTCTGGCAGCCTTTTCTACATTCACAAACGAAAGGATATTCCCCACTACCTCTCCCTTCATCCTGGAGAGGAGTTCTATGGCAAACATCATGTCCAATTTCTCAACCAGGCTTGCTGCCTTCTGAGGCTTCATGGCAGAATATGCCTTGATAAGGTGTCTGATCTTATCCTGCTCAAGAGTCTCTTTTCTGGCCATCATGTCTTTGATCTCATTCCTCAATTGCGTGAGTTTGGCAATTTTCTCGTTTATCTCCTCCTGAATGGCCAAAAGCTCTTCCCTCTTTTTTGCAAGGTCTTGTTCTTGTTCTCTGAGTTCAGCCTGTTTGGCAAGAAACAAATCCAGATCGATGTTCACTTCATTGGCAGGATTGTCAATTTCCTCTGCTGTCCCCACAGGCTCTTCTTGCACCTCTTCTGATGCTATAGCATCCCTCTCAGACACTAAAGGGTTAAGCTCTGCCTGGTAGATAAAAACAGAGCCCAACACGATCTTTCCTATTATCAAGGTGGCAAGAAAAAGCTGGGTTAATAGCTTCATGCTTTATGTCCTCTTCTCATGATAACTAGTTCATCTACTGCCTTTTGCTCTGCTCTTTCTCGTGTCAGCTTATACTCCTTAAACTGCATCTCCTTAAGAATCTCTAAGCTCTTTTTCTCTATTGATTTCGTTTTTAGAACTGCCTCATGGGCCCGAATTTTCTCCTCCCCTTGTTTCAAGCTCATATGAGCCTTTTCCAGATCTTGATTCAAAATTCGCAGAAAGGATGTATATAGATGATAGGAGGGAACATCTATCCCCTTGAACGTCTCATCACTGCATTTCTTGGAAATTTCCTCTCTCTTGTCACCTAATTCTTTGGCTACCTTTTTTCTCCGCGCCTGCTCGCTGTGGGCATTGACTAAATCTCTCTGGGCCCTCTTTTCAAGGTACCTTCTGTAATCAAGTATAGAGTCAAGGCGAAAGGAAAATCGCTTCATTGATGCTGGCGCTCCTCATTGCGCTCCACATTGAAATACTGGAACATTGGAATGATGGAATGATGGACTTGGAGCAAGTGCTTATGCCTCGCAGGGTTTTTCCCTGTTCACCTATCCAATACTCCATTCATTCCTGGCCCAGACCTGGCATTCCAAATTTAGTGTTTGATAATGAATTCTTGAAAAAACCAGCCCATATATAATAACCTCATAACGTTGGGCCAGGGCAGGCCATTGCTCCATTTTCGCTGGCCACCTTATTCTGTAAAATACGTCATGATATCAATCAGTTGCCGATAATATGCTGCGCCTAATTATCTGAGAACAAGGCCTTCAATCGAGCCACACTTTCTTGAAAGGTTGCCTTTTGATAAATGTCCTGCTGCAGAAATGAATTAATCTCGCCGATCATTTTTTTGGCGAAATCTATCTCTGAATCACTGCCATCCACATAGGCTCCTATATTAATCAAATCCTCTGCCTCCCGGTAGGTTGAAAGAACCTTGATTAACCTTCTCGCATTATCGAGATGCTCGGTGTCAACAATATCTCTCATTACCCGGCTAACACTCCCCGGCACATCTACGGCAGGGTAATGTCCCTTTTGGGCAAGATTTCGGGATAGCACTACGTGCCCATCTACGATAGAGCGAACAGCATCTGATATGGGTTCACTCAGATCATCCCCTTCGACCAGAACATTGTATATTCCCGTAATGCTCCCCCTTTTCTCGACCGTTCCCGCTCTCTCCAAGAGTTTCGGCATCTCTGCAAAAACACTGGGGGTATAGCCTTTTGCGGAAGGTGGTTCACCTGCAGCTAATCCTACCTCTCTTAACGCCATAGCAAATTTGGTAATGGAATCCATAATCAGGAGAACATCTGAGTTTCTATCCCTAAAATATTCCGCCAGTGTCGTAGCCAGATAACTTCCCCGAATCCTAACCAGGGCTGGGGAATCAGATGTACTTGCTATAACTACTGACTTCTTTAGCCCCTCATCCCCGAGGCTTTTTTCTATAAATTCTCTCACCTCCCGACCTCGCTCCCCAATGAGGGCTATTACCACAACATCCGCGGCTGTATTCCTGGCTATCATACCCATGAGCACACTCTTCCCCACACCTGTTCCTGACATGATAGCCATTCTCTGACCCTTTCCAACGGTTATCAAGGCATTGACAGATGCCACACCAACATCTATCACCTCCCGGATGATTTCCCTCTTTAAAGGATTCAGAACATCTCCATAGATGGGATATTCTTTCTCTGCCCGTATCATACCCTTGCCATCAATAGGGAGACCATGGCCGTCTATTACCCTGCCTAAATACGCCTCTCCCACCCCAACGACCGGCCTCTTGTCTATGTCCACTATCCGACTTCCGGGCTTTACCCCCCTCATTTCACCAAAAGGCATGATGATCACCCGTTTGTCTTTAAACCCTACGACCTCGGCCTGAACATTCTTGCCTTCTGAATTCTCGATGACGCAAAGGCTGCCAACACTGAGTCCTGGTCCGTGCCCTTCGGCAACAAGCCCGGCTACCTTAACAATTTTACCCTCCAACTTCATGGGCTGGCATAAACTGATACCCTCCAGATAATTACCCCATGCAATTTCCACTCTTGGCTCAGTCATCATTTTTTTCAGCAAATGTCCCTTCCAGGCACTGGTGGATCTTCTCCAACTGGGTTTCAACCCTGCCATCAACATCACCATAGGGGCTTTCTAATAAACATCCCCCTCTGGTAATTGAGGGATCGCTGGTAACCGTAAGTGCCTTCAGTTCCTTGACTGCAGCAAAAAATTCTGGCCGCAGTTTCTCAACATAATCAAAATCCTCTGGGTTCACCCTGAGAATGATTTCACTCTTCTCTGCAGCCAACTTCAGCGCCCTGAGAACAGTGCCTTCTATAGCCTTGTCATCCGATCTTATCTGGTGGTGGACAACCTTTTGAGCAATAGCAAAAACAAGCTCTAAGATCTCCTTTTCGTAGTGCCCAATAATCTCCTGTTTTAGGCTGTTCATCTGAATAAGAAAATTCTCAATACTTTCAACCTGCTTTAGCGCCTTTCTTTCTCCTAATTCAAGGCCATCCTTCTCACCTTGGGCAAACCCCTTTTCATATGCCTCACGTTCCAAGAGGTCAGCCTTTTCCTGGGCCTCTCTGAGAATATCCTTTACCTCCTTCCTTTTTCTATAATGCTCTGTGGTTTCCTTGAGAGGTATGAAATCTGTGTCCTCCACCCCGCCTGTTTGAAGAGAGATAAACCCTGTTTTTTCCGTCTGTCTCGGTAGCGAAGGTGATTCAAGGGATCCCAATTCAAATTTGACCCAGGCTTTACCTCTTTCTCCGCTATTTTCTGAGTTGCTAGACAAGAACGTCCTCTTTGCCTCTACCAACAAGAACTATTTTGCCCTCCCCCTCAAGGGTCTTTGCTGCTCTTATGATGGCCTGCTGAGCCTCTTCAACCTCTTTCAACCTAACCGGTCCCATGACCTCCATATCTTCCTTGAGCATACCTGCGGCCCGCTCTGATAAGTTACCAAATATCTTCTGTTTCATCTCTTCAGAGGCAGTTTTCAAGGCCTTTATCAGTAACTGGTTATCTATGTTCTTAAGGATTTCCCTAAAACTCCTGTCATCAACCTCCGAGAGATCCTCAAAAACAAACATCTTCCGTCTTATCGTATCTGCCAGATCGCCATCCTCTTTCTCTATATTGGCCAAAACGAATTCCTCTGTCTCCACATCAACCTGATTTAAGATGCTTGCCACAGCCTCCACGCCATCAAATTTTCTTGAAGCGACTCCGACCTTGGATAGGTTCTTTTTTATTGCCTCATCCAGCTCCATCACAATATCATCTGGGACCTGCCCGATCTGTACAATCCTGAGCGCTATGTCAGGCTTGATATCCTCTGGAAGGAGGTTCAAAATCTCACCCGCCTTTTGATGAGGAAGATAGGACAGTATTAATGCAATCGTTTGGGGATGTTCCTCTTTGATGATATTGACGAGGTTCTCGGCAGGTATATATGCCAGATTATCAAAAGGGCTATTGGTACCCTCCCCCCCTATTGCCTTGAAGACCTTTCTTGCCGTTTCATCATCTAGAGATTTGGCCACAACTGTCTTAAGAAAAGATTTTCCAGAAACAGAGATATTAGCCTCATTTCGGAAACTAGTGAGAAATTCCGTTAGCACTGCATCTAATACATCAGAAGGGATATAGGTTATCTCTGCCATGCATCTTCCAATCTTTTGTATGCTTTCCTCATCCAGTCTCTTAAGAAATGATTTGGTAAATTCCTCACCCATGGCCAGAAGAAAGATAGCCGCCTTTTGAGGTCCTGTTAGGCTCTCAGGATCTGGTTGTCTATTAATCGCCATTACTCTTTTTCAGCTACCCATCCCTTAATGAGTTGTTCGGCTTTTTCAGGATTACTCTTACTCAGTTCAAGGGCCCTTTCTTTTTGACCCATCCCTGGTGATTCAGGAATTCGTGCATACCCTCGTGTACCTGCCGGCAGCTCCACAGTTTCAGACATCCCTTCTTTGGTCATTTTTCTTAGGCCCTTGAGCAACGGTCGTATTACCAGGAAAAAGACCAAAATCACTAACAGGAGATTCACTATTGTCCTCTTATAGTTTCCCACGAGTTTCACGATATCAAATTTGCTGCCCGCGCTCTCAGTTAGTGCGTCCGCTGTAGCGGTTTCTGAAAATGGCATGGAATTCAGTGAAACCTGATCCTCCCTATCTTCGCTATAACCCATGGCCCGCTTCACTAAGTCTTCGAATTTTTTCAATTCCTCCTCGCTTCGGGGGATATAAGCCTTCTTAGTGGTTCCGTCTGGCAAGGTCTCTACCCTATATGTTCCATCAATAACTGCCGCAACTGAGAGGTGCTTGATGGTTCCTGCTGGTTTCAGAATCGTCCTGGTGATTTTGTTGATCTCATAGTTTGTTGCAATATCCTTTTTTGTATTGCTCTTTTCGGCCCCAGTTGCTGGTGGCACAACACCCCTGCGCTTGTTAATCAATGTCTGAGCAGTTTCCGCGGTCCCTTCGCTGGTCTGTGCCGACTCTTCAATACTCCTTTCACTCCTAACCACTGTCGCATAGGGGTCGTATTCCTCCTCATTTGAGGTAGCTCTACTGAAATCAATCTCGGTATTTACCCTTACAATCGCCTTACCGATGCCCACGATTCCTTCCAACATGCTCTGAACATTTTTCTGTATCGCACCCTCTACCTTGCCTTTATAATCAAGTTGCGCATTGCTCAAAAGTGCAGGTGGGTTATCTCCATCCCCACCCTTGAAGATAACTCTACCCTTTGTATCTACAACGGTTACCTGCCCTGGCTCAAGGCCTTCTACAGCACTTGCAACCAGGTGAATGATCGCAGCGAGTTTTGCTGGCGGTAAGGTTGATCTCAGATCCAATTGGATTGCTGCAGAAGCCGGCCTGCTCTCCTCCACAAAAAGCGACTCCTTTGGTATAACGATAAAAACCTTAGAGCTGTTTACCTCCTTAAACTGGTTTATCGTTCTTGCCAGTTCCCCCTGCAATGCCCTCCTATAATTCAATTCTTGAACAAATGTGGTTGTTCTAAAATCAGTATGATCAAAGATCTCGAAACCAATATTACCTCCCTGTGGCAAGCCGTCACCTGCCAGGGTGAGGCGCAATTCATGCACCTTTTCTGCCGGGACCATAATAACAGTCCCATTCGCCTCAATCTTGTAAGGGATATTTCTTTCCCGCAGTTTAGAAACGATGGCGCCCCCATCCTCTGGGGAAAGATTGTTGAACAAGACCTGGTAGTCTGCCTGATTTGCCCACATGAACATAAGAGCAAATCCAGCGATCACAAGAGCCAAGGTAAAGGCTATGCTGATCTTTCTGGAAAGAGGGAGAGACCTTATGACGTTTAGCAACTGACTCATTACATTGTTCACTATGAAGCTTCCTTATAATCGTTAGTGTCCGTTGTCCGTTGAAAAGGCTAGATGAAGCGACGAAATCAATAGAATTGGATTCAGAAATTCCCGTGCAATCGACAACTCACAACAGACTCTTGGCGTCATCTAAAACTGCATGCGCATAATTTCTCGGTATGCTTCAATCACCTTGCCCCTTATGGCAAGCAGTAGTCGCATCGATATATCAGACTTCTGAAGGGCAATCATTGTTTCATGAATATCTGCCTTTCCCTGGAGAAGGTCTATGATGGACCTGTCTGCCTCGCTCTCCAATGTGTTCACCTTGCCAAGCGCCTTTTTTATGACCTCATCAAAGCCTGCCGGACTTTTTTGCCTGATCTTTTCACTGGTGTCTATCGAGGCCTGTGAAATGTTTCCAATCCTCAACCCATCCATGTCTTACCTCCCTATTTCAAGGGCCTTGAGGGCCATCTGTGTTGTCGACTTAATTGCGGTGATGTTGGCCTCAAATATCCTTTTGGCCAAAAGCATATTGGTAATCTCTACGACCACATCAACATTAGGCTTCAGCACGTATCCCTGTCCATCGGCATGAGGGTGACCTGCGTCAAAGACCCTAATAAAAGGGGTGTCATCCTCCACAATATCGTCGATTTTAACACCCGCAGCCTTTGAGGTGAGAACCTCTTCGAAGTCCTGCACTGGTTTCGGGCTCATCACAACCATCTTTCTCCGATACGGTCCGCCTCTTTCGGTACGGGTAGTCTCTATGTTAGCAAGGTTACTGGCAATAACATCCATCCTCTTTCTTTGGGCATAGAGCCCAGAGGCACTAATCTCAAGTGATTTCAAAAAGTTCACCTTATCTTCCCCCTTCCCTAATAACCGTTTTCAGCGTATTTAACTTTCTCAAAAGGCCTTCAATTGCCGTCCTGTACATCAAATTATTCTCCATGAGCTTTGTCATTTCCTTGTCTATTTCAACCCAGTTGAAACCATTCCATTCGCCCTCCTCCTCAAAGGGTTCAATTCTGCCGGAAGTATTGATCCCCATATCAATATGTCCTTTATGTGTCTTGACCAGGTTAAATCCACGATCAGATTCCAATGCCTGGGCCAAAGCACGCTCGAAGTCAATCTCTTTTGCCCTATAGTTGGGTGTGTCTAAGTTACTTATATTACTCGTAATATGAGTATGCCGTTGTTGAGCTATTTCGATTGCTCGCTCAAGCGCCGAAAATGTTTTCGAAAATGATACGTTATCTGGCATTGTTTTCCCTTTCCCTGGTGAAATTACCCTCAGAAACAGTGTGTAGCAATTTATATGCCTTTTCTACTGTGCCTCCATTTTTTCTCGGTACTCATTGAGCTTATTCCTCAATGTCCTTACGCTGATGCCCAAAATATCTGCTGCCCGCGTCCGGTTACCGTTTGTCTGGTCAAGGGCGTGAAAAATCACCTTTTTCTCCATCTCTTTTAACGAAACTGAGGGCACAGTGGTCAATCTTGTAGTTTCAGCTGCCCTCATTTTCTCGTGACTACCAAGGTCCTTCTCATCTATGAAATCCCTTTTGCACATAAGAACAGCCCTTTCCATGACATTCTCAAGCTCGCGTACATTACCCTTCCAAGGCATCTGCATAAGGAAGTCCACTGCCGCTTCTGTCAAACCCTTGACATTTCTCTTATCGAGCCTGTTGTACTTCTCGACAAAGTGCCGTGCCAGCAAAGGTATATCATCTCTCCTGTCTTTCAAAGGGGGTAAATGGAAAGGGATAACATTCAAACGGTAGTAGAGATCCTCCCTGAATTTTCCATCCCTGATCTGTTTTTCAATATCTGTGTTGGTAGTGGCAATGATCCGTACATCTACGAGTATAGGGGCTGTTCCGCCTATCCTGTCGATTTCTCTTTCCTGAAGCACCCTTAACAGCTTGGATTGAAGTTGAATATTCATCTCACTAATTTCATCCAGGAGCATGGTACCATGATTGGCTAGCTCAAACTTGCCCTTCTTTCGAGAGATGGCACCCGTAAATGAACCCTTTTCGTGGCCGAAGAGCTCGCTCTCCAGCAAGGTCTCTGGCAGCGCGCTACAGTTTATGGCTACAAAGGGTCTATCCTTTCTGTTGCTGTAATTATGGATATATCTGGCAAAAAGTTCCTTGCCTGTACCTGACTCCCCTTGAATAAAGATAGCGGCCTGGCTATGAGCTATCTCTCGCGCCTCCTGCAGGAGCCTTCTCATTTTCGCATTTTCTGTTATTATGGCAAACTTCGCCTCCGGCTTGTCTCTGTCAAAAACAACGGCGCGGTCAAATAGCTGGGACCTAATGATCTCTATCATTTCACCGGTCAAGGGTTTTACAATAAAGTCATAGGCCCCCAGTTTCATCGCCTCTACTGCTTCAGTGACCCCAGCTTGAGCTGAAATGAAGATGATAGGTAAGGACTCATTTACCTCTTTTATTTTCTTGAGAAGATCAATACCACCCATATGGGGTAGATTCAGCTCAGTCATGACCAGGTCATAGTGGTCCCCGGCTATTTTTTCGAATGCTCTTAGCCCATCGCCAACCACGCTCACCTGGTAGCCTAATTGATTAAACCTCTCAACCATAAGCGATCGATCCGTTGCATCACTTTCTACCAGTAATATCTTCTTTCTTCTCATGTCTGGTGCACCGTCCTCAGTGACTTCACTGTTCCTTTTCCCAAGCTTGTTTGATTGCTATTGACAGTCTCGTAAGAAGTCGCATTTCTACCCTTTTGTCATTCCCGCAGAAGCGGTAATCCATCTCTTTTCAAGCACTTATGGGCTTCCGCCTTCGCGGGAGTGACTCGAATTTTAATTTTTTTGCGAGTGCATCACTATTAGACATTGCTCTTGTTAGCCTATTCAGGAAAGGTGAGGGCAGCGATGTGCGGGACGCCAACAGGCCTATTCCAGAGGATGAATTTGACATTTGAGTTTTACGATTTGAGATTAAGTGCCTGAATTTTCGTAGCCTCCTGTCCTGCTGGCAGTTTGCCAGAGCCCCATCTTTGCGTGCACACAGGGACCTTTTAGCTCTTTTTTTCCTCTGCTGCCCGGAGCCATGTCTCTCTCTGGATCTTCCATGTTCCGTCTTTCTTTCTGAGTCTCATCGTCTTCTTGCCCCAGTCATGGTACTGATCAGCACGGTAGTCCTGATCGAAGGATACCAGTGCCTTGGTGGCTGAAACGAGCTCT
>CP070673.1:1860071-1862867 GCA_020351915.1 Deltaproteobacteria bacterium | reverse complement strand
CGCCCCATGGCATTAAGCCTTGGGGCCAGTTTAAAGGCAATATCATACGTTGTTATTTCCCGATCCTTGTTTATGCCTGAAACCCGTAATAATTCCTTGATTCCAGGCCTCTGGCTCTCCCTCAATATGGAGAGCCCTTTTTTCACCAGGATCCTGTTTTCCTCGAGTAAAGGAACTATGTCAGCCACGGTACCAAGTGCAACAAGGTCAAGATAGGGCCGTAAATCAGGTTCACCCTTGCTCCCAAAGAAGCCGCTCTCTCTCAAGTCTGCCCGTATAGCTATGGCCAGGTAAAAGGCGAGACCAACCCCGGAGAGTCCCTGAAAAGGGAAAGGGCAATCAGGCCGAAATGGGTTAATCGTGGGGCAGCGTGGCTCAAAATGGGCTGGAAGTTGATGGTGGTCTGTAACAACGACTTCCAGCCCAAGGCTTTTAGCCAAGTCTATTTCAGATGGGGAACTGATACCGCAGTCAACAGTAATAATGAGCTCTGTATCGCCTGCAGCTATCTCTCTGATTGCCGCGTCATTGAGACTGTAGCCCTCTTCCAACCTGTGAGGGATATAAAAGGAAATTGGGATTTCAAATTGCGAGAAGAAATCGACCAACAGAGCCGTTGCAGTTATTCCATCTGCATCGTAATCACCGTAGACGGTTATTCTCTTCTTGTTCTTTATGGAAGTGGATATCAGCTCAACTGCCCGGTCCATATCCTTGAAAAGGAATGGGTCTCGTAAGGCGCCGAGTTTTGGGGAAAGAAAGGATTTAGCTGCATCCGGAGTGGGTACCTTTCGGTGAATGAGTAAGGAAGCAAGCAGTTTGGATATCCCAAGCTTTCTTGCCAGCCATGATGCTGAGGGGGGATCATCCTTTACCTGCCAGATGTTATCGCTCCTATTTAACACCTGCTACTGCCTGTGCCAGGTTATAGCAAAAGCCGCCCATTTTCTCAAAAGCATCCAAGATATCAATAAAGATCATACCTCTATCTATCTCGCATGTTCCCTCGAATAATCGCGTGTGGTGACTCGATTTCATGTCCTCAGTCATCCGACTTATGTTATTCACCAATTTTACTGCCTCCGGCATGATCTGTTTGTTTTCTTCTTTGATTCCGGTGAGAACAAGTATCAGGAATTCCCTGGCCTCAGAAGCTATGTTCACATAATCTTGAATTGCGAATTCAGAGAAGTAAAGCTTCTCTTCAATCATCCTCTCGAGTGCCTCGGCGATATCTTCCAACTCATCACCAATCCTCTCAATATTGTTGGTCATCCTCAGCAGAGAGGTTATTTCCTTGGATTCCTCAACAATGATATTCTGTTGCATAACCTTTACCAGGAAATCCATGATCTCTTTCTGGAGATTATCCAGCACATCTTCCCGACCCTTCCATTTCGCCAGTTTCTTTGCATTTCTTATCTTAAGGGCGCCAATTACCTCATCAAACATGGTTTGAGCCTCTTCCCCCATCCTGATGACCTCCTGCCACGCCTGCACCAATGCCACTTCTGGTGAGTCAAGATAGCGCCGGTCCAGATACTTGATATGATAGATCTCATCAACGGCTTCTTTTTTCCCTCGAGGGGTCAACCAGATAGCAATTTTAACGAGGTACGGGAGAACAATAAGGAAAACAATCGCGTTGATGACATTAAAGAGGGTATGGGCATTGGCAATATGGCGGGAAATAAATGGCTTCTCTCCTCCTAATAGGAAATCAGGGCCCCCAATAGCCAAAAGGTGGGTAGTTAGAAAGGCCACCGTACGTACAAAATAAGGAAAGATTAGCAGTATCAAGAATACACCCAAAACATTAAAAAGGGTATGGGCCATTGCTGTCTGCCTGGCATTGAGATTGGAGCCGATGCTCGCCAATTGTGCGGTGATAGTTGTACCGATGTTTTCACCTAAAATCATGGCCACACTGCCTTCAAAGCTGAGTAACCCCTGGCTGGCCAGTGCCATGGTTATGCCAACCGTTGCGCTTGAACTCTGTACAGCCATGGTGAGAGCTGCGCCGGCAAGCACACAGAGAAGGACCTCGTTGAAGTTTTGCCCCTGGAAGTTGGTTAAGAAATGAATAAAGCCAGGTGCCTCTCTGAGGGGAGCAAGGCCGACTTTCATGGTGGCCAACCCAAAGAAAAGGATACCAAACCCAAGTGAGACCTCTCCCCACTGTTGCCATTTTCTTGAGGCAAAAAAGAATCTTAACAATACTCCCACTGCAATAACGGGCAGGGCATACTTACTTATATTGAAGGCTATCAGCTGGGCCGTTACCGTGGTGCCGACATTGGCCCCCAACACTACCCCAACTGCCTGGGTGAGTGTCATAAGGCCGGCATCAACAAAACCCACCAGCATAACAGTAGTGGCACTTGAGCTTTGAACCACACTGGTAACAGCTGTTCCTGTAGCGCAGGCAATTACCCTGTTTGAGGATACAGCGCCCAAAACCGTGCGCAATTTTTTGCCTGCAACCTTCTTGAGCGCATCGGACATGAGCCTCATGCCGAATATAAACAGGCCCAGGCCTCCCAGGGTCTGAAAAATTATCGTCTGCATAGGAACCAATTTTTCCTATTTGTAGATACTAAGAGTGACTTTTTGTAGATCATAAGAAGAAGTTGAAGGCTTAGGCTTATCACTGCAACTATTTGATATTACAGAACTTCTCATTTACTACTGCCTATTGTTCAGGGATGTTATAGCACGTAAAAATAAATCGTCAAGCTATAATGTGAGGTTTTCAAATGGAATGCGAAAAATTTATCTTATCGGATAGGCTCTCTT
>CP070673.1:1856580-1859971 GCA_020351915.1 Deltaproteobacteria bacterium | reverse complement strand
CCAAAGATAGGCAAAAACATGGCCGTGATCGGTGGTGGAAATAGTGCCATAGACTGTGCCAGGGTCTCTCGCAGGCTCGGGGCAGAGGTGACCGTCGTGTATCGGAGAGGTGAGGAGGAGATGCCAGCGCATCCGGAAGAGATTACAATGGCCAAGGAGGAGGGAGTTGGATTTCTTTTTCTTGCCACCCCAAGAGAGGTATATGACCGGGAGAGCATTACAGGTATCAAAGTTGAAAAGATGGCCCTGGGAGAGGTGGACGATTCTGGCCGGAGACGACCCGTGCCTACCGGAGAGACCTTTGATATTGATTGCGATGGCATGATCATAGCCATAGGTGAGGGTACCAGGGTAGATGATCTTCCCCCCTTTATCTCACACAAAAAAGGGGTGGTCGAGACCGATCAGATGGGGCAGACCACTGAATCCACCTTGTTTGCCGGTGGAGATATTATTGACATCCCTCATACCGTTACCCATGCCATTGGCTCAGGGAAGCGTGCTGCCATAGCCATTGACCAATTCCTTGAAGAGGTGAAGGGTGAGAAAAAGAGCCTTGATCAGTTCAGGTGGGGGGACAAAGGAAATATCAGTGTTGGTCGCATGAAGGGAACCACGATCTTCCTGAGAAGAAACCCGAGCTTAGAGGTAATAGACTACAAGGACATGAATCCCTTCTATTTTGATCACCGGCAAGGGATGAAAATCGATAGGATTCCCACAAAAGAGAGATTAAAGGGCTTTCAGGAGGTGATTCCATCACCCTCCGAACAGAAAACAGTCTCTGAAGCCAGGCGCTGTTTTATGTGCGGTTCCTGCACAGAATGTGGAAACTGTTATATCTTCTGCCCGGAAAGTGCCATAAAGACGGATCCGGAGGGCTATGGATATATACCAGATATGGACTATTGTAAGGGATGCGGCATATGCGTGAATGAATGCCCCCGGGGGGCAATGGAAATGAAGTTTATGGAGTAGAGACATGAGAAAGGTACTAACAGGAAACGTGGCAGTAGCCTACGGGGCAATGCTGTCTGATGTTCAGGTAGTAGCAGCGTATCCAATCACACCCCAGACAACCATCATCGAAGAGCTGGCCACGATGCAGGCTGAAGGTTTGGTGGATCTGGATTATGTCAGGGTGGAGTCAGAACACTCGGCCATGGCTGCCTGTATAGGGGCCTCAATGGGGGGCGCCAGGGCATTTACGGCCACCTGTGGCCAGGGATTATTTCTGATGCATGAAATGCTGCACTATGCCACTGGTGCCCGAACACCGGTAGTTCTGGCTAATGTCAACCGGGCCGCAGCTGCCCCCTGGACTATCTGGAGTGATCAGACCGACTCTGTCTCACAAAGGGAAACCGGATGGATTCAACTTTACTGTGAGGGAAATCAGGAGGTCCTGGATACCACCATCATGGCATTCAAGATCGCAGAAACCTTGAGGCTGCCGGCAATGATTGTGCTGGATGCATTTTTTCTGTCCCACACATCTGAGCCAATAGACATTCCAGATAGAGAGACAGTCAGGGATTTCCTCCCTCCTTTCGATCCAGGTGATCTGTGGCTCGACCCGAATAATCCCAGAACCTTCGGTGGTATTACCATGAATGATGCATATATGGAATTCAGGTGGCAAATCCAGAGGGATATGGAGAAGGCCAAGGGAGTCATTACCGAGACCCACGAGGAGTTTGCCAAGGTGTTTGGTAGGAAGTATCACCAGGTGGACGCATATCGAGCGGAGGACGCCGATGTGGTCATGGTTGTCTCAGGCACAGTAGCATCTACTAGCAGGGATGCCATCGATCTGCTCAGGGAAAAGGGACACCAGGTGGGTATGATCAAGCTCAAGACCCTTCGACCCTTCCCCCGGGAGGAAATCGTTGCAGTGCTTAGGGGCAAGAAAAAGGTGGCGATTATTGATCGGAACTTCTCCCCCGGTGCCACTGGTATATGGGCACAGGAGATCAGGAGCGCCCTTTACGAGCTCCCTGAAGGCGACAGACCCCTCATCTATGGCTATATTGCCGGTCTCGGTGGCCGAGATATCAGCGTTAAGATTATTGAGGGTATCTACCAGAAAACCCTTAAGGATGATCGACCAGATGATGTCGATATGTGGATAGGAGTAAACTATGTATAGCCTCAATCAGAGATTCGACAATAGGGATATTCCAGAAGACGAGCTTTTGACCTCTGGAAACGTAGCGTGTGCTGGGTGCGGGGCATCTCTTTCCATGAGACTGGCACTAAAAGGCTTGGGCAAACCGACCGTGCTTGCCGTGCCTGCCTGCTGCTGGACAATTATACCGGGTGCCTGGCCTCTGTCAATCATGGATGTTCCCTTCTTTCATTGCGCCTTTGAGACAACTGCAGCAACCATATCCGGTATTAAGGCAGCATACCGGAAAAGGGGTATGGATGATATCTGTGTTGTTGGATGGGCAGGTGATGGAGGCACCTTTGATATCGGAATCCAGGCCCTCTCAGGCACTGCAGAGAGAAATGATGATGTTCTCTATGTGTGCTATGATAACGAGGCCTACATGAATACCGGAATCCAGCGCTCAGGTGCTACCCCTATCGGGTCCTGGACGACAACAACCCCGGCCAAGAATCCCAAATCGGAGCAAAAGAAGGATATCGATGCGATCATGATTGCCCACAAGATCCCCTATCTTGCCACTGCAACTGCTGCCTATCCTCATGATATGATCGCCAAGTTCAAAAAAGCCCGGTCTATAAAAGGCATGAGGTTTATCCATCTTTTTGCTGCGTGCCCAACAGGCTGGAGAATGCCTGAGAATCTGTCCATAAAAGTGATGCGCCTTGCTGTGCTATCCAATATCTTCCCGCTCTACGAGGTAGAAAATGGCGAAACCTATAGGCAGACCGTTCTCCCCGATGAGATTATGCCAATTGACGAGTACATGCACCTCCAGGGCAGGTTCAGACACCTGACCGATGAGGATGTTAAAGAGTTTCAGAAGATGGTAGATAAGCGGTTTGAGCACCTGAGAGAGAAATTCGAGAAGAAAAACTGAATTCCACCACACTAACCTCGTACGAGCCTGCTCAAGGCTTTGATGAGGCACCTAAAATACCGCAATGCCTTCGATCTACAGGCTCTATATCTATCTGCTTAACACCCTCAACCCTTAAGAGTATTATGGGGTGCACGGTCACTTGCCGCCCCTTAACCTTCATCAAGCGTTAGACATTCTTAAAAATAAGGAAGTGATTATGACAACCAAGCTATTGATAATTGGAGGCGTCGCCGGTGGGGCTACTGCTGCTGCCCGAGCGCGCAGGCTGGATGAGCACGCCGAGATTATTCTCTTCGAGAGAGGAGAACATATTTCGTTTGCCAATTGCGGTCTGCCTT
>CP070673.1:1837513-1856480 GCA_020351915.1 Deltaproteobacteria bacterium | reverse complement strand
TTATATACTTGCTAGGGTTGAAGGGTGTCCACATGGTGGGATTTGGAAGTATGGCTGCTAGGAGTGCTGCTTGAGAAGCGGTGATATTGGCCGCGCTAGTATGGAAGTATTTCCTTGAGGCAGCTTCAGCACCGAAGATCCCCTTGCCCCAGTGAACGGTGTTAAGGTACATCTCAAAGATTCTCTGCTTACTCCAGATTAGTTCAATAAGAACCGTGTAATATGCCTCGGCAATCTTTCTAAACCAACTCCTGCCAGGCCACAGAAAAACCGTTCTGGCCACCTGCATGCTAATGGTGCTTGCCCCCCTTGTCCTCTCGTCCGTGAGGAGGTCCCTCACAGCCTGATTTATTTCAGTAAAGTCAAATCCATGGTGGGATAAAAACCTCTGGTCCTCAGCCGCCAGAACTGCCTTTTTCAGGTAAGGAGAGATTTCCTCCAGCTCCCGCCAGTGATACAAGGGCTTCTCGTAGTGTTTCGCGGCAAACTTATGTTGCAGAAAGCTCCAAGCGATTCTCACCGTAGCGGGCGGATCTAGAAACCTCAAGAGCAAGACCTGAAGCAGTGTCAAGATGCAGAGGATAAAAACTACCTTTAAAAGAAATCCCCAGCTCCATCTTAGAATCCTATATCACAGCGATTTCATAACCTAATCGTTTCTCTTGGGTCACTTAGAATAGCGGTTTAGATCACTGGTGGCAACCTTCAAAAACACAAAGACCAAAAGATTAGCAGTTGTTATCTGCACATTTTAGACCTGATTTGACCTCAAACTCTGAAGCTTCATAATGATGTGATTGCAGAATGGAGACAGCAACAAAATTGAAGTGATGGCGAGTATTGGTTTTAGCAAGAAATCTCTAACTGTGGACTCACGAAATGAGGCACAACATATCGTGAATGTTCGATAACAAAATGAGACTTTTTTGTGTCAGTTTTTCACAATACGGACAAGCCCTTCCTTCTCAAAATCAATGCTCACCTATTCCCCAGCTGCCATTACTGACTTTATTTCCGTAACTTTTCCGTAACTAGATTTTTCTTTACATTTGCAAGCAAAGGCTAAGATTTGATAAAAACAGTTAAGGTATTTACCAACCGTAATACAAAACAGTGGCAGGAATTTCATTCCCTTTCTTTTATCAAAAGATCGTCTCATATTGTGTTGTTGAGTCAATTCTTGGTAAGATAACTATGTCTCGGTGTTTGCCCAAAGAGGACAGCCTGCTCAATGTATAAAGATCGGCTGAACCAGCCGAGGGCCAATCATGCGGAAATGACTAGGCGCCACGTACTTCACCTCCCTCTGGGTTCTATTTAGGCTTCCGCGGCGACAATGCAATTTGACTACACTCCAACACCTCACCTGAATCGTGACGTGGTCGTTGGCGAGCAAGTGCTGCTGGTCGTTCAAGGCATGAGGAGTTTAGCTGGAATTGGCCGCACCAATATTGGTCAGTCTGTGCGTCTTGACAGGGATCTCAGCGATTTGTGGTCAGATGCATTGAAAAAAGCCCTGCATAACGGTATCGATCCATAGATACGGCGTGGGGAAAGAGGTACCCAATAGGGTTTTTCAGGACTACTTGGCGAAACAATAACCACCGCGATAGAGCAACAAGAAAAACAACTTAAAAAAAAATAAGGAGGGCGATGATTATGTTCTAGAAAAGCCTTCCGCACATTGGTTGCAAAGACTCAAGCTGGCAATTGGTAAATTAGCAAAAACAGCTATCAAAAGAAAGGGGGGAAGAACTATGGCAAAAAAGAAAAACACCTTAACCACTGCGTTTGGAATCCCGGTGGCCGATGATCAGAACAGCCTGACAGCCGGTGACCCGGGGCCGGTTTTGATGCAGGACGTTCACTTGCTGGAGAAGCTAGGACACTTCGACCGTGAGCGCATCCCCGAACGAGTGGTGCACGCCAAGGGCGCAGGCGCGTATGGCTACTTCGAGGTGACTCATGACGTGACCACGTACACCAAGGCGAAGTTTCTTTCAGAGGTAGGCAAACGCACCGAGCTGTTCATCCGCTTCTCCACCGTGGGCGGCGAGAGGGGATCGGCAGACGCCGAGCGCGATCCCCGCGGATTCGCGATAAAGCTCTACACCGAGGAGGGGAATTATGATTTGGTGGGGAACAACACCCCGGTATTCTTCATCCGGGACCCACTGAAGTTCCCCGATTTTATCCACACACAGAAGCGTAACCCCGCAACCGGTCTTAAGGATCCAGACATGTTTTGGGACTTCCTCTCTCTCACACCGGAGTCGATCCACCAGGTCACCATACTCTTTTCCGATCGGGGCACTCCCAAGACCTATCGCCACATGACTGGCTATAGCAGCCACACCTTCAAGTGGTACAACGATAAGGGTGAGTCCTTCTGGATGAATTACCAGATTGAGACCGATCAGGGCATCCAGAATCTCACCCGGCAGGAAGCCACCCGAATCAAGGGCGAAGACCCAGACCACGCCACTCGAGACCTATACTAGACGATTGCGCACGGGGACTATCCGTCGTGGACGGTCTATGTGCAGATCATGACCCCTGAGCAGGCTCAGGAATATCGCTTCGATCCCTTTGACATTACCAAGGTGTGGTTCCACGGTGACTTCCCGCTGATCCCGGTCGGGCGCATTGTTCTCAACAAAAACCCGGAGAACTACTTCGCCGATGTGGAGCAGGCCGCCTTCTGCCCCGGCAACGTGGTGCCGGGCATCGCCATTTCGCCGGATAAGATGCTTCAGGCCAGGGTCTTTTCCTATCACGACACCCACCTCCACAGACTGGGGCCCAACTACCACCTGATTCCGGTGAACGCGTCCAAATACGCCCCTGAAAACAGCTACCAGCGCGATGGGTTCATGCGTGTTGACGCTAACGCAGAAGGCAGACCAAATTACTACCCCAACAGCTTCGGCGGCCCCGCGCCTGATCCAATAGCCGGTGAACCGCCCTTTGAGGTCTCAGGGATGGCCTCACGAAAGCCGTACACCCATCCTAACGACGATTTCTTTCAGGCAGGGGAACTGTACCGAAGGGTCATGACAGACGAGGATCGGGAGCACTTGATCGGTAACATTGTTGACCATTTTCCTGGCGCAAAAAAACGGATCCAGCTGCGCCAGGCAGCGCTTTTCTACAAGGCAGACCCTGATTATGGCCGCCGTGTTACAGAAGGGTTAGGCCTAGAGATCGGGGAGGTTGAACGCCTGGCGGGGATGTCTCAAGAGCAACGGGCCAAGGCGACAGAGCAAGGAACCTACGGCGATCCGAAATAGAGATGACCTTTGTCCAGGTGGCTACCGCTTTTCCTGAAGTGTACCGCAAGGTTCTCCCAGTATGGCTGGCGGCGAAAAATCAGGCCAGCCATCTGGTTGGCCTAAGACCTGTTCCTTGTCGAAAGAGCCTGTTTATGAAACATTGACCAACTTGAGAACGGCCATAAATCGTTTTCGAGCCACACGTCCCGAAATTTACGTTTTCTGCCTCAAGGGAAGGGAATTGGGATTTCAAAGATTTAACGGCTACCAGCTCTAATCTTGAATGCATGATCGGTTTCACCTCTCTGGTCATCACCCTACCCAAACAGTTAATCCAGGGGTCCAGCCGATCCTTTGGTCAATGCGTATGCCCCAGCCCTCCCAATCCCTCCTAATCCGGCTACATTCAACGGCAAAAATAGTGTATAATACCAAAAGAGGCAGCTCCAAAAACGGATGCAAATGACGCGCAATCATCGAGACGCATGTGTAGGAGCGTGCTCAGGGAGAATGCAAACACCGAATCGAGCTAACCACAAACAGGGAGGTAAAGATGTTTGGACAACGAATCAAATTATTTAAGCTTCTGGGGTTTGAAGTTCGAGTCGATTGGAGCTGGATCATCATCGCCATCCTCATCGCCTGGTCTCTCTCAAAGGGGCTGTTCCCTTCTTACTACAAAAACCTTTCCACACAAACATACTGGTGGATGGGGATCATCGGCGCAGCAGGACTCTTTCTCTCCATTATCGCTCATGAGTTCTCCCACTCTCTCGTTGCAAGGAAGTACGGGTTGCCCATGAAGGGAATTACCCTCTTTATCTTCGGCGGTGTCGCCGAGATGGAGGAGGAGCCCCCGAGCGCCAGGGCCGAATTTATGATGGCGATCGCCGGACCTCTTTCCAGCATACTGATCGCGCTCGTTTTCTACGGGATTCAAGCCGCAGGTAAGCAGGCCGGTGTAGCGGCGCCGGTTACCGGGGTTGTGGGATATCTGGCCATGATTAACGGCATACTCGCCGGCTTCAACCTCCTGCCTGCCTTCCCTCTCGATGGCGGGCGTGTGCTCCGATCGATTCTGTGGGGTGTGAAGAAAAACCTGCGCTGGGCCACATACATTTCATCGCGGATTGGGTCTGGGTTTGGCATCTTTTTGATCCTTCTAGGAGTTATACAAGTGTTTAGGGGGAACTTCATTGGTGGCATGTGGTGGTTCTTGATCGGCATGTTCCTTCAGCGGGCAGCCACAATGTCCTATCAACAGCTTGTCACCCGTAAGGCCCTTGAAGGTGAGCCGGTTCGCCGGTTCGTTAAAACCGAAGCCGTGACGGTGCCGCCATCCATCTCTTTGGAACACCTGGTAGAGGATTATGTCTATAAACATCATTTCAAGATGTTCCCCGTTGTAGAAGACACCGATAGGCTTCTTGGCTGTGTCACGACGAAACAGGTGAAGGAAATCCCCAGGGACGAGTGGGGCCAAAAGACGGTCGGAGAGATTGCAGCACAATGCTCTCCGGAAAATACCATTGAACCCCAGGCCGATGCCATGAAGGCCCTTTCCCTCATGAATCGAACCGGTAACAGCCGCCTCATGGTGGTTGAGAACAAGCGTTTGGTCGGGATTATAACCCTCAAGGATCTCCTGGAATTGCTCTCGCTCAAAGTGGAACTCGAACAATAGCTTGCCTTGCATTCATTACGCGTGGAAGAATCCTATATTGTAGAAAGGCAAAAAACCTTGATTATCCTGTAAATCCTGTCTCACAAAAGGGTGATGCATTTGTGCGCGATTACGTATATCTTTATATATAATATAATCGAGCACCGCAGAGCGCTTTACTGCAACGAGCCCAGCCTCATCACCGGGCGAAAGCCAAATTCTCTGCCGGGTCTTACAGCATTCCGGAGGTTAGCCCGCTGGTTTTGAGAAAGGAGGGAGTGGTGAACTTTCAGGCATTGTTTGAACCCAAGACCATGGCCGTCATCGGTGTTTCTTTGACCAATGATCGTCATCCGGCCAATGTCGTCTATACCAAAAACCACCTCCGGTACCCGGTTAAAGTCTTCCCGGTTAACCCTCGAGGAGGGGCTCTCGGAGGCGAAACGGTATTTACTCACATCTCAGAGATTCCAGAAAAGGTTGATCTGGCGCTGATCGCAGCTCGTGCCGAGCAGGTTCCCAGTATTCTGACCGACTCTATCGTAGCCGGGGTGAGGGCCGCAACAATCATTTCAGCGGGATTTGCGGAAACCGGCAGACTCGATTTACAGGATCGCATAGTCTCAATAGCCCGAGAGGCGGGCTTTCCCTTTGTTGGGCCCAACTGCCTGGGCGTCTATTCCCCTTCCCATATGGACACCTTTTTCCTTCCGCCCGAGCGAATGGTCAGGCCCAATCCCGGAAACGTCGCCCTGGTAAGCCAGAGCGGGGGCGTGTTGGTTGACCAGATCGTCAAGTTCGCGGAGGAGGGAGTTGGTTTGTCAAGGGCGATAAGCATCGGCAACAAGGCCCTCATCGGTGAGCTCGAACTCCTCAATTACCTGGCCCAGGACCCGGAGACAGCGGTCATCGGTTTCTATGTCGAGGGTTTCGGAAAGAACGAGGGCCGCGAGTTCGTTCTGGCTGCCAGTCAATGTCCCAAGCCCGTGATCGTCTTGAAGGCCGGCAAGAGCCCCGGGGGAAGCCGAGCTGTTTCCAGCCATACCGCTTCTCTTGCCGGCGATTACGAAACCTTTTCGACCGTGCTTTCCCAGTACGGCGTTGTTGAGGCAAAGGACCAACTGGAAATGATTTCTTTCTGCGAATCGCTCAGTTGTTACCAAAGATCAATCGAGGGCAGCATAGGAATCATAACAGGTAGTGGCGGGCATGGAGCCCTTGCCGTGGATACCTGCACCGGCCACGGTCTTGCGGTGCCGGTTCTATCTGAGCAGGCCCAGAACGAAATCAGGAAAAACCTGTCTTCAAGTGTGCAACCAATTGCCTCGCTTGGTAACCCAATCGATCTAACGGGCAGCGCCGTGGACGATGACTTCGTCTTTGCAACCAGTTACCTGAGCAGGAGATCGGAGTTCGATTGTATCGTGATGCTGCTCCTTCCATATCTGCCCGGAATAACATCAGATATCGGCGCCAGGGTAAGCCAGATCTACCAACGAGAACACAAGCCGCTGGTCGCCTATGTGCCTCACGTGGAGAAGTATCGCATGATTATCGAAGGATTTGAACTCAATCGCATGCCGGTGTCGCCTTCCATAGAGGGCGCGATTCTCATGGCCGAGGCACTGAGGAGGAGCAAGCCATGCTGACAGAAGAAATCAAGGATATCCTTTTGGCCTCCCGAGAGCTGGGCTGGGTTTTGGAACCGGAAGCCAAGCGCCTGTTTTCCCTCGCTGGATTGGATGTGCCTAAGTTTATGTGGGCAATGGAAGCTGGAGAAGCCGTTCGATTCGCTCGAGATATAGGATACCCCTTGGTGGCCAAAGTCGTCTCTCCTCGTGCGCTTCACAAATCCGACGTTGGCGGAGTGGCTGTGGGCATAAACAGTGACGAGAAGCTGAGCGAGACATTTGGTCGATTCAGCAAGTTTGATGGCTTTACCGGTATGCTGGTCGAGGAAATGGTTTCGGGAGTGGAACTCATAGTAGGGGCTAAAATCGATTACCAATTCGGGCCTGTGATTCTTCTGGGAATGGGCGGAATCGGAGTGGAAATTTACAGGGATACGACTTTGAGAATGGCTCCTTTGAAAGAAAAGGATGTCGACTCTATGCTGAAGGATCTTAAAGCCCACCAGTTGCTCGAGGGCTATCGCGGATCTAAATCAGTCAATCTGGCAAAATTGAAAGGCATGGTGGTTGCCTTTTCCTCCCTGGTTATGGAAATCGAGGAGCTAATCGAATCCATTGATCTGAACCCGGTTCTGTGTTCTTCCGAGAGATGCGTCGTGGCGGACGCCAGGGTTATGCTCAAGGTAAATAAATCTTTTCGTGAGGCAAATACTACCTCCTGATGCTTGTCATTCCTGAACCATCACCCTTCGTAAAGCTATTGATTCCAAGGCGCCGATTCGTATTGATATCCCGGTGGAGTTGATGAGTTTGGTTCCTTTGATGTGATGCCGCATGTAGGCATAGCCGCTTGATCCTTTCATCTGTGCGATCTTTGGTAATAGGGCAATGCTTCGGGGATATAGGCCTTGAGATTGTCAATTCTCGAGGCGGGCGCAGGATGGGTGGATAGGAATTCCGGCGGTCGAGGCCCGCCCTTTTCATTCATTCTGTCCCAGAACGGAACAGCCGCTCTCGGATCATACCCTGCCCGAGCCATGAACATGAGCCCCATTCGATCGGCCTCGCTTTCATGAAGCCGGCTGTAGGGAAGCAACACCCCTACAGTGGCGCCCACACCGAATGCGATCATGGAGAGCTCGCGCGTCTGCTTCGGTTTGCTCGACAGGGCAACCGACAGAGCGAGGCCTCCCATATTCGCGAGCAGGGCCTGGCTCATCCGCTCATTTCCATGGCCAGCGATGGCGTGGGCTACTTCATGTCCCATTACAACGGCAAGGCCGGTTTCATCCTTGGTAAACGGAAGGATCCCGGTATACACCGCTATTTTCCCGCCCGGCATACACCAGGCATTGACGACTTTATCGTCTTCTATCAGATTGTACTCCCACTCGTAATTCTCGATCTGGCTCTCCCTGCCCGAATCCCTGAGAAATCCCTCGGCCGCCCTTGCGATCTTCTGTCCCACCCTTCGAACCATCTGAACCTCTTCTTGCTCAGTCGAAAGCCTGGATTCTCGTAACATTTGCCGATACTGTTGAAAACTGAGGGTCAGGAGCTCTGAGTCGGGCACCAGGTGCAGCCCTTTTCGATGAGTAAGAGGGACTTCCGCACACCCGCTCAAAAACGCAATAATCAGCAGGATTATGGCCCCACAAAAGAGTGGGTAAAACCCTTTTCCCTGAAATTTTTTTCCTTTCATTCTCATGCCCTCCTCTTATCTGATAGTACATAGGGGCGTCGCTGGGAGCACTGCCCGGAAATCACACTGCCAATGGGCTCCCGCGGAATTCTCGGCCAACCCATAACGCGGGAGTCACAAGGACTCATCTATTCCTGCCCTTCAGGAGGTATTTGTCTCTGTACCTCGAGTTTCACGTCATGTGCATGTGTGTTTTTAAGCCCCGGATCGGTTCCCCAAGATCCTTCCGGGGTCACCTCAGGCCGAATAGGTTCCAATTCATAATAAAGTCGCACTGTCGAGGCCTTTTTGTCTTTCCCAATCTGAGCTTATTGAGGCCTCAAATACAAAAACCTGTACGGAAACAGAACCCCTGGGGCTGGCACCGGTAAGTTAAGGAGTCCCTCTCTCACGATTCTCCCCCAGTTCGAATCAAGAAGTAAAATGAGCAAACATTATTGTTTAGAGCGTACACATTCAGGATGCCAAAACTCCAAGAAAGAAACAAGAATAATATCGATAGGGAGAGAAGGACAGGATCATTTCTGCGAAATTTGATCGCCTGCACGTTGCATTTGCAGAGCAAAGGGGTTGCCTTTATTAGGTATTTCGTTGATGATTGAAAGATCTTTCTTTTTCCTCATTGACAATAGCCCTTTGGAGAGCCAGAATACTGCTAAACAAAGTTTTACAACAACCTTATTCGGAATTGCACGCACGGACAGACAATGATGAAACTCCACAATAATGAAAAGAGGTGTTCGAGGTTTGAGATTCGGGAGATGGAAATCGACGACCTGGCACCGGTCTTTCATCTCGGCAAAAGGCTATTCACCTCCAAAAGGGTTCCCACCCCCTACCGGACCTGGGACGAATATGAGGTGACAAGTATTTTTCAAAGGGAACCTGAATTCTGTCTGGTCGCAGAGGTCGATGACAGACCCATCGGCTTTGCCTTGGGCACCACCATCACCAAGGCCCCCTTGCGTATTGCGAGGTCAGGCTTTTCCAGGCCTCCGGCAATGCTTGTCGCAACAGGCATGATGCACTAGAAAATCAACAAGAGACACAACCGTTTCATAATTTCCTCCCGTCTCTCCTCAGAGTGTTTTCGATGCAGATCTCCGATACCATGTAACCGGCAGGTGCTCAAACAGTTTCATAAGGCCACACCTTTTATTCATCATATAATACGGTGCGGCGTTTCTCAAATCATTTGTCGTTTCGGGTGGTTTTTCCTGAGAAGCGATTATCACCCTTGTCCCATTAAGGATCATAATATTCCCCCGAGCGCTCTTGTCTCCATCACGTTGGCGGTGATCAGAAGGTTTCTCTGGCCAGAAACGCCCAGCACGATGTATAGTAGGAAAGAAGGAGAGCTGACCACGTGGCGAATGGATTAAAGGATATAAACAGAACCACTAACATAAGGGAGGTGATGATATGGCTTCGAAGGAATTATTTCACAGGGTCCAGGGGTTTCTTGACACACGTCTGTTTACGATCGGTACTGCTGAGGTAACCCTGTCAGCGATTTTTGTGTTTTTGTTCATACTCCTGGTAATCGTTATCCTGTCGCGACTTTTTGCACGGAAATTCGTTGAGCGAATCCTTATTCGGCTACAGATTGAAGAGGGAACACGGTACACGTTCAGGAGGATTATCGAATTAACGTTTATCCTGATAGGGGCGATCATTGCGTTTCAATCTATCGGCATCAACTTGAGCGGCCTCGCCGTTATATTCGGCCTTCTGTCAGTTGGCATTGGCTTTGGTTTACAGAATATCACCTCGAACTTCGTTGCGGGATTGATTCTCCTGTTTGAGCGACCCATCAAGGTTGGCGATCGGGTCACGGTCGGGGGTATTGAGGGCGATGTAATGGATATAAATATCCGCTCCACCACAGTCAGATCGCTGAACAATATCGACATCATCGTACCGAACTCGGAATTCGTTTCTTCACAGGTCGTAAACTGGTCTCACGGCGACCGCAAGATCAGATTGGATATAGAGATAGGCGTGTCCTACCAATCGGATCTGGACACCGTTTTACGATCCCTCAAGGAAGTTGCCTTAGAAAATCCGGAGATCCTCAGGAACCCGGAGCCGGATGTCCATTTGAGAGAATTTGGAGACTCCTCCTGGAATATGAAATTACGCATATGGATTGATAATCCCAAGCGCCATCCAGTCGTACGGTCGGACATCAATTGTGCGATTGTACGGAAGTTCCGAGAGAATGGAGTTGAAATCCCGTTTCCCCAGAGAGACCTTCACCTGCGTTCGCCCCTGCCGACGCCCCTTTTGGTCAGCCAGGGGGTTGAATATAAAGCAGTGTAGGGGTCAAGCGAACCGGGGGAATCTGCGGAGGGACTGAGGATTGTGGCTGAGAATACCCCAGGGAGCGGTTTCGGAAAAAGCGATCTGGATAACCCTCACAAATCAGGCTCTCCTATAGACCTCGGTGATTTCAAGGAGTTTCGCCGCCAGGGTTGGTGTTAGCTGCTCCGTCACAAGTTGCCACTGCCAGTTGCCTCGGGTCGTGGCGGGGCGATTCATGCGGGCCTCTTCCCCCAAACCGAGTATGTGCTGCATGGGGAATATCGCCATGTTTGCAACCGACATCATGGCGAGGCGGATCAATTCCCAGTGGATCCGCTCCACCGATTCCCCCGCCCGTTCGTGTGATAAGTGCCATTTCCTTGACGGCCTCGAAAATCCCTTCAATGGTGTCCCCCACTGGCAATACAAAACAGGCGCTCAGCTGTCCGAGGGGAGTGCCGGCGTTCATGAGGGTGGGGCTGTTGGGGAGGAAATCGAGTGAGGTTAACATCTCGTAAAACTGCCCCTCCCAGTAGCGGGCTTGGCCCGGGTTTCCATTCAAGGTCTCCGCATGAGCCATGGCCCGAGCAGTGCGCTCGAAGAGTTGTTGCGGTGTTTCAGCTACTCGGCGCTTCTCGTCCCGTTGAAGATAACGCGCCTCCAGCACCCGTATCGCATTGGCAGAAAACTTTAGCTGAACCATAACACCTCAAGTCCGGCTCACACAGGTCCTCGCTCTGCAAAACACAGAGAATATAAGCGGTAAGGGGGTAACTCGTTCGTTTGGCCAGCTTTTACACGGAATTTCATACTATTTGAAGGCCACTGAAATCCAATCACCGACAAAATGCGTGATCACTATTACAACCAGAGCAATGGCTATGTGCTCGGCAATTACCCTGAAACAACTTGAACCCTGGGACCTGGCTATCTTATAACTAAGGATAGCTAGAATACTTAGTCCCCAGACGATGCTGACCACCATTGCCACCCAGAGTTCCAAGAGAACGACCGGTATCAGAAAGGTGAGTGCAAACACCAATTTAGACAGGAAGGTGGCTGCGGTTGAAGCCCATATTTGCTTTCTAGTGTGAGCGTTTTCGGATTCCTCAGATATATGTATGCCAAGCGCGTCGGAGAAGGCATCAGCAATAGCAATGGTTAGAATCCCACCGGCCACAGCGAGCTTTGAATGGGTTCCTGAATGAAGACCCACCATAAGACCCAATGTTGTGATAACCCCGGAGGTTAAGCCAAAAGAAAGCCCTGTCTTTAACGATTCATTGATTTTTGATTCAATCAACTTCGAGCCCTCCCCTATTAATGCTTCTGTTATCCGAAAAATAGCGCCAAAACAATGAACGAGCGGGTCCATTAAATCATAAATTTCTGACCGGCTACCAGGATCCTATAGGCCTGAATGAGGATGCCATATACCTTGCCATGACCACATTCTATTAAATTCCCCTTTCATTGTTGGTTTGTTCCTGATATCCCCAGCCCAAGAGGAGAAAAATACGCTTAGATAGGAGGCTTTCAAAATTAAGGCTTCTCTACGCAATCGATACCTCCCTGATATTTCATATTTGAACCCTGTATTCTCCAGTGCACTCGTGGTGCATGAGTTTTAGCTTTTAATTGAACAAATGGACAAAGCAGGCCGTTATTTGGCCCAGGGACCGGGCGCTTTCCAGGTTGCTTTGAAAGGCTCATCCGCTGCCAGGCTTTTTATAATAGGCCCCAGGAAAGCAGCAATAGCTTTGACCACTTCCCCTAAGTCTGGGGAAACATTTGTCAACCGGTTCTTGCGGATGAATCCGCGCCATTGCGCAGCTTTTGCAGGGTCCTCGGCAAAAGAGTTGGTTAGGGCGACTGGTTCCGTAGTAATGCCCGTCCCGCGGACTGAAAATGTCTTTACAATGGCTGTTGCCAGCTTCGGGCCTTCAAAGTCATATTGACGCAATAGAAGCCAGATATCAAAGAAATCTTTCATGCGGCTGTTCAGAATGCCTAGTTTAACCATAGCCTCAAACTTCTCAGCGATAGTGCTTTCCCTACTGTAGCCGCGAAGTTTAGGGGCGGGTAAATCGAGAATGCTGGGGTACTCTGTGGGTTCAGGCGCAGGAACAACTACGTCGCCAAAACCGATATCAAGCTGCATGGCAACCTGTGCGGTGCCCAGGGATCCCCGGAACCGGATGCGCACCCCTTCGTAATCAGCATCTTCAGTAATAAGGCCTCCCTCGATGCTGTTTTAATCAAAAGAAATACCATCTGGATCAACCTTCTGACGGCATATGGCCCTGATAGCGCCAGCAATAGCCTCTACGCTATTGTCGATTTGGCCAAGGAGATCGATATCCATGGTTGGCCGTGAAAGCGGTGCCTCCCACACAGTAAGCATCAAGGCCCCTTTAAGAACGAAGTCGTCGGCATAAGGAGACTTGGATAAGCGGTAGAGAAAGCGCTCCATGGCGAAGTACTGAAGCAGTTCGTTAAAGTGTCGGCCTGTTTCCCGCGCCTTGTTGAGCAAACGCTGGCGTAAAGACGCTATGATGTTTTTGTGGCCTCCTTTCATCACAGCAATGCCTCCAGGTATGGTCTCATGATTTTCTCAATCCGGCAGACCCGCGCGAACTGCATCAAATCATCGACCTTGAACCGTTTTTTTTCCCGGTAAAGCTTGAGTGCTTCAATAGCTGTTTCGAGGCCGATCTTATTTCGATACTTGAAACAGTCGGCTATCGTCTTTTCGGGACTGTAAACCCTGAGTTGAACTCCTTCCGTTTTATGGGACTCTATTCCACTCCTGAATGCTTCCCCTGTGAACCGAAAAACTCGCACTGGTGGGTAATCTACCTGTGGAGGTCGCGAGACCCTGTCTACTGCTATGTATACTTCGTGCGGAACCTGGGTGGTCATATCATGGAATGCCAAAGCGGAGATCAGACAGACCACTCCATTTGGAATCCTCAACGCAACTGTTACTAGGTCTTGATTATTGAGAGGCTGGAGATCGGCTAGCCTGTACAAACCCCGACTAAGCATCTCTACAATGCCTTTGTCACGCATTTCATACAGTGTGCGTGGGTGAATCCCTTCACGAATGGCGGTGCTGGCCTTTACAATACCACCGTGCTCCCTGAAGAGAGCCTTCGCTTTTTCGTATTTTTGTTGAGCCTTTTTCATAATTGAGTTTCGGATAAAAGTGTATCCATTTATTTATTTTTGGCTACTTTATTATCCAAAAAAGAAAATTAGTCAAGGGTAAACTGAAGAAGGGGGTCGTTCATAGGATTATAGATTTCTTAGCATGGTACCGCGCCTTGTTTATCATTCCTCGCTCAATCACTTTCACCAGTACACTGCAAGTCACCAATCACAAACTTCAGATCTTGCCAAGATATGCAATTCAGGAAACGTGAATGTCTGAAAAGAATATAAAAACCTGAAGCTATGAGATGATATCGACCCAGATTTCTACTCGGCTAAGACCAAAGCATACCCTTAGAACAGGGCCGTTTTGCCACAACGAGCGGGAGCTCAGCGTAGGCCGACACGAAAGCCCATGGTCCTGTCTAGGGCATTGGGGATCTTCCGTTTTTGCTTAACGCCTCGAAACCGGCCACGATGTCCAGGAGTTCCTCGGTGATGGACATCTGTCGCTGTTGCTGAAAATTGGCATGGAGCTCAGTGAGCATCTCTTCAATGTTCCGCTCCGCACCCTGCATGGAGGCAAGCCGGCTGGCGTTTTCGCTGGCCAGGGATTCGGCAAAGGCCCGAAAAAGAGAGATAAAGAGATACTCATGGATGAGCGATGAAAAGAGGGAATCCCAGTCCATGGTGAAGCACGGAAGGACCCGGGACGGCCAGGACTGTTCCCTGAGGCTCAGAAGCCACTCCTGGTCAAGGGGTAATAGATGAACCGTGTGAGGCTCGGAAGCTGCCCCAGAGGTCTCCCTTCCATAAAAGAGGTAGATTTGATTGAGACCCTGCTCTCGATTCCATGTCTCGATTGTCATCAAGGCATCCTGAACCCTCGGCGTAATGCCTCCTACAGAGCTGGGCACTGGTGAAACTGTCTCTACGGTCTGCCCGGCGCCCTCGAGATGACCCATCATCCGCTCGCCCACGGCCATGACAGCCCGATCTTCACGCTTGACGTTCAGATCGTCCATAGCAGCCATGGCATACGACAGGACCTGTTCGTTGAGTGCCCCGGCCATGCCCTGGTCGGTGCCGAAGATAACGGCCCCCAACCGATCGTGGGGGGCAGGCTGTGCCCCCACCGTGAAATCCGGCCTGTCCCGAAGCACCACCTGAAGGCCCATTTCCACGGCCCTGCTGTAATCCTGGAGGGACTCCACGGCTCTTTCATACTGCCGGATGTTCACGGCGGCCAGGGCTTTCATCGTCCTCACCACCGACAGGAGATCCTCGGTGCTTTGGATCCTTCTCTTCAGGCCCTCGATCGTCTGCATGCTCTTTCTCCTGGTTCTCAAAACCCACGGTGTCTCGGGCAACGCCCACAAGGGCATCGAGATCCTCACCCGTGAGTTTCTCACCGCTCTCGATTCGCTTACACATTTCCGGAAGCCGCTGCCTCACGCCCTTCCGCACATTCCTCTGAGCCTCGGCAACATCCTTCAAGTGGAGCTCATCGAAAACGCCTCCATTAACGGCAACGAGCACGGCAATCTGTTCAGAAACTGCTAAGGGTTCGTATTGTGGTTGTTTGAGAATCTCCCTGACACGCCTTCCGCGCTCCAGGGTTCTTCGGGTGTCTTCGTCCAATCGGGTTCCAAAACGGGAGAATGCCTCCAGCTCCTCGAACTGCGAGTAAGAAAGCCGCAGATCTCCAGCCACAGCTCGGTAGGCAGCCAGCTGAGTCTTCCCTCCGACCCGTGAGACCGACTTTCCGACATCTACGGCGGGCAAGGTTCCTCTTTGAAACAATTCAGGGGATAGATATATCTGACCGTCGGTAATGGAGATGAGATTCGTTGGGATATAGGCAGCCAGGTCCTGGGCCTGGGTTTCGATAATGGGCAAAGCGGTTAGCGAACCACCGCCCAATTCATCCTGGAGATGGGTTGAGCGCTCGAGCAGTCGGGAATGGATATAAAAGATATCACCGGGAAAGGCCTCCCTTCCCGGAGGTCTGCGAAGAAGCAACGAAAGTTCCCGGTAGGAACGCGCATGGCGCGTTAGGTCATCGAAAATAATCAAGACATCTCTTCCCTGCTCCATAAAATATTCTGCCATGGTCGTGCCCGCATAGGGGGCTATGAAAAGCGACCCAGGAGGGTCTTCCTCCATAGCCACTACCACCACGCAGTAATCCATGACATGGTGCGCCTGCAAGTCTGCGATGACCTTTGCCACAGCCGAGCCCCTCTTACCGATGGCGCAGTAAATACAGATGACGCCCTTATCCTTCTGGTTGATGATCGTATCGAGGGCGATGGCGGTTTTTCCGGTCTGGCGATCACCCAAGATGAGCTCCCTTTGGCCGCGTCCTATGGGGATCAGGGCATCAACAACCTTGAGGCCCGTCTGCAAAGGGACCGTGACCGGAGCACGCCTCATAATAGCAGGAGCTGGTCGCTCCACAGGAAGCCGTCTTGAAATTCGAAGCGGTCCACCATTGTCCAGCGGGCGCCCCTGCGCATCGACAACCCGGCTCAGCAACTCCTCACCTACCGGGACGTCCATGAGCCGGCCCGTACGGTAGACTTCACTGCCTGCCGCTATTCCCTCGTTCTCATCCAACATAACCACGCCGATCTCATCCTCATCCACGTTAAAGGCAGTGCCCATTCGGTCTCCAGGAAAGCGAAGGAGTTCCTCCGATTGCACGCCACTCAAACCAGTCACCCGGATCACACCGGAACCCACATACGTCACCGTACCGACCTCTTGGACCTCCGGCTCGAGCCTAAACTGCTTCACCGCACGGTCCAGCACCTTGAAGGTCCGAGACAGCGTTTGATTTAATTCATTGGGTTGTGGTTTCATTGGTTTCTTTGGGCTGCTTTCGGTTGGCTCTCTTGGGCCTTGCTCTCTTAGTTTCGGGCAGCTGTTCTTGTTCAGGTTCTTTCCCTTGCTCTGCCGAGGCCCCGGTGTGTTTCCGTTGTGCCTCCGTCTCCAAGGCCTGTAAAGCGTGTTCTTCAAGGGTATCCAGGTAGTCTTGCAGGCTCCAGGCGATCTTCCGGCCCCTCGTCTTAAGCTCGATCCCCATAATCAAGTCCAATGCTGGCTCATAGCGTACTTGAATGCCATCGGCAATCTCTCGGTGCAATGCCCCTGTGATCTTCTCTCGCATTTTGGCTGGGATCTCGAAAGCGCTCCGCACGATCACCTCATTTTTCGATTCTTTGATGGATGTGGCGAGGGCCTCCCGCGTCTTCTTGCTCATGCCCTTGAGGTGCACGAGAAACGCGTTGATAGTCTTTTCCTCGACGTCTTCGTCGGCGAGATCCCTGAAGGCCTTGCGGGCAATTGTGTAGACCTGATTGCCGGCCATCTTTCGAAGATCCTGAACGAAGGATTTCTTATCCCTCTGGATCGTCTCCAACCACACGGACCGGAGATTGTTCACTGCCAGGCGGGCCTTTTCGGTGAGTTCTTTTCGTCGAGCATCCGCTTCATTTTTTGCCTGGGCCAGCATTTCTTCCCGCTTCGCATCAAAATCGCGGTTCTTTTCGAGATAGCTTCGTGCCTCCTGCTCCGCCTCCTGCTTTTTCTCCTCCGCCTCTTGTAGCCGCTGCTGTATCTTTTGCTCACGCTGGTCCATAGCCCTGATGACACGGTCATAGAGGAAATACTTGAGCAGGAAAACGAGAATCAAGAAGTTGACGATCTGGGCAATTACGGTAAACCAATTGATGAGCACGGATCAACCTCCCGCCTTTTTTACGACATAATCCCAGAAAGGGTTTGCAAAAAGCAGAATCATTGAGACGACAAAACAATAGATGGCCGTGGATTCTATCATGGCCAGCCCCACAAATAAGGTTCGGGTGATGCTGTTCGTTTCGTCAGGCTGTTGAGCAATAGAACCCAAGGCTTGCGCCACAGCCCGTCCTTCACCCAGGGAAGGCCCAATTGAGCCAATAGCAGTGGTCAGGCCAGCTGTGATGACTGAGACCATGCCGATGATATTGATGCTATCCATGTGGCTTTTCTCCTTTCTCCTCTTGCTTTTTCTCCTTTTTTTGCTCTTTCTCTTGACGCGCACGCGTTCCAGACGCAATATACACCATCGCAAGTATGGCAAAAATATATGCCTGAATCAATCCGGTCAACAATCCCAAGGCATGCATCATGATCGGGAAAAACAGTGGGGCAATCGCAAGGAGTATGGCAACAATCTTTGTCCCACTCATAATGTTTCCGAAGAGTCGCACTGCCAGCGCCAGGGTTCTTGAGAGCTCTCCCATGACGTTAAAGGGCAGCATAAAGACGGTAGGCTGAATAAATTGCTTCAAATAGCCCAGGGGACCTCGATTCCAAATTCCATAAAAGGGCACGGCAACAAACACGCAGACGGCAAGCGCAGTGGTGGTGGACAGGGAGGAAGTGGGCGGCGTGTAACCCGGCACAATGCTCAGCAGATTGGATACTGCAATAAACAGAAACAGCGTACCCACGAACGGCAAGTACATTGCCGGTTCCTGATGGCTGATATCCCGGATTTGATCTTGCATACCCTTGACAAGGATCTCCAATACGTTTTGCCCCCGTGATAACCGAACCTCAGAGGAGAGCCTTCGCGTTATGAGCCAGGAGACCAGCACCAACAATCCCATCACCACCCAGGTAAATACTATGGTCGCGTTCAAAGAGATTTCGCCCCACTGCCAGATCATGACCTGATCGGGGCTAATAGCCTTCATATCCATAGAAACCCATCCTAGTGTTGTGTCCCAGAAATTCCTTACATGATCTACCGAATGTTTTTGCGTCTCCAAAGACTAAATCAAAATCCGAAATTCGAATACCGAAACTCGAAACAAATTTGAATTCCAAATGACCAAAATCCAAAACATGTTTGAAACATTCGAGATTTGAATTTCCATATTGTCCTTCGACTGGGCTCAGGATGGTGAGCTCGTCAAACCATTTCGGATTAAGGATTTCGTGCTTCGAATTTATCATATTAAAGACCTGAAAATGGTGATTCGATCTGACTATTTTTGTAAACAATTTTTAAGACATGATACTAGTTAGTCGTAACCTTCGCGGGAGAAGAGCGCATCCGGCGAACTAGAAAGCCTCGCACGATTATGAAACCAAGCAGGCTTACCAGAATCCTCTCCCAGTGGCCCCCTGAAGCGAAATAAAAGGCAGCGAGGCTAAGGCCGGTGCGCACAAAAAAACTGCCAAGCGTGAG
>CP070673.1:1834706-1837413 GCA_020351915.1 Deltaproteobacteria bacterium | reverse complement strand
CTTACGATTAATGAAGAGACTGAGAACAAAGCCGACTTGATGGAGATCATATGGGCGGCTCGCTCATAACGAACCCATTGTGGAAATGTTTCTTGGCGCATCTCTCCCGGGCTACCAACGCTCAAGCGTGAATTTATACCGGCTTTCCCCCTTTCTTAGAACTCACCCTGAAAGAGGCTCAAAATCCCCTGCGCCATCTGGTTGTGAATCAGGATGCCATAGCGGTCATAACAGTCCTCTAGCATACCGAGGAATTTCCTTTTGTCGGCGTCGTCCAGGAAGATATTCCTCCGCTCATTGCCTCGGCTGGTCACATGGTACACTGCCCCGGGGTATTCTATCCTCAAAGGTCTTCCCATAATGAAGTTCCATGAGCAAAAAAGATGTCAAATGTCAAGGCCTGACACCTCACCTATAATCTACACATTTCTCACCTGTAAGATTCTATCAAAGCGGACCAAGTTCATCTAGAAACTCATTGGCTGTTCCTTGTTAGATCTAAAATGATTTGACCCTATCCGTCAAAATTTAGTAGTGTTTTAAATGGAGAAAGAATTCTTCAATACGATTGATTTGATGGCAATGATGGGCTTTGACACCCTCTAGCAAATTACCATTAACAGAATCCTCATAAACCCAGAGGACAATCATGAAAAGAGAGGCGACTAACACCACGAGCAGGAAACGGAATAAACTGATAACGGGCCTGAGCAGGAGGGAGTTTCTAAAATATTCCGGTGTTACCGGTGGTGCTTTATTGTTAGGTTTACATGGAGGTCTGACTATGGCCAGCCCTAAAAGTCGTGTGGCACTTCTAAGTACCGAGGATCGAAAATCCGCGGTTGCATCATCCATAGACGCTCTGAACATAAACCCAGTTAAGAACAAAGACGTCCTGATAAAACCCAATTTCAACACCGCAGACCTCTGCCCTGGATCAACTCACAACGATACCTTGGTAGCCCTGGTAGAAGAAGCCTGGAAAATGGGAGCCAAATCGGTGCGCCTCGGGGAACGAAGCTATCCACCGACTCGAGAGGTCATGGAGCAGAAGGGTGTCATCCCGCTCATGAAAAATCTGGATGTTAAGGTAATTGATTTCGACGAGTTGGACAATAAGGACTGGGTGGAAGTCAAGCCCAAGGACAGCCATTGGGAGAACGGATTTCGGATTGCCCGCCCCATCCTCGAAGCCGAATGCCTTATCTCCACTTGTTGTCTCAAGACCCACCGCTATGGAGGTGTTTTCACCATGTCACTGAAACTCCACGTCGGGGTAGTCCCCACACGCCGGCATGGCTATGAGTACATGAGGGAACTCCATGGCTCACCCCACCAGCGAAAGATGATCGCGGAAATAAACCTTCCCTTTAAACCCGACCTCATCGTATTGGACGGAATCGAGGCCTTTGTCGACGGCGGCCCGATGAACGGAAAACGGGCTCAGGGAAACGTCTTCCTTGCCTCTACTGATCGGGTGGCCACCGATGCCGTTGGAGTGGCCATTCTGAAGTTACTGGGCAGTAACGATCAGATCATGACGCCGAAGATTTTCGAACAGGAACAGATTGCTAGGGCGGTTGAGATTGACCTAGGGGCTTCATCACCTTCAGAAATCGATGTCTTGCCCGCTGATGATCAAAGCCGTGAATATCGGAATCGCGTTGTAGAGATCTTAAACAAAGGCTAGGCTCAGACTTGAATGGCCTCACCCTCAGCCACTTTTGGCACTTCGTTCTTGGTGTAAAGGCGGAGATAATTTACGATTACAGAACCAAGTCTTAAATTAGAAAACATTTTCACCGTCTTTTTCTTACGGCAAGCTAACCTTCAAAAATGAAGGATAACGAAAACCACAAAACAGTGGGGTTTTGCTTAGCATTCTTCACAATCACACCTTCGGTCATTTGTATGAGACTGACTCTCTTTCCTGCCCCAAGTGCCAGGGGGACATCCAAATCATCGCTTTCATAGAGGATGAGGGAGTCATGAAAAAGATCCTTATCGTGATGTAGGCAAGAGTCTCCAGAGGATCAGGTTTGTGGAGTAGCGAATGACGCCGAAACACTAAGCAAACAGAAGTACTGTGACGTGGAGCATTTCGATTCTTTCCGCGCTCTTGTTTTTTGGACAACCGCTCGTTGCCAACTTGCACGCGGGCTATTTGGGTAATGAAATAAACTTCGATGAGTCACTCAGCCGGGAGGGGCGGAATGATCTCCTTTGTGCTTCATCGAGCGAGCCAGTCCCTTCTTCTGAAGCGCCAAAGGACGAACACCATGGGGTGACTTTTCCCTGGGCGACAAGTGGTCCGGCGTGATAAGCCCGGGCAGCGATCTTTACCCGGTCTATATCGCTAATCCGATCCGCCCCACGATGGCCATCAACTGGTCAAGGTCAGCGATTCTGAAATAGCAGAGGCCGGTAATACCCACTATACGCTTCGAATGGGGGGCGTGTGAATTTCTTGCGGGTCCACCCTGCAGGCGAGCCAGACCAGGGATTCCAACTGGATGGTGAAGCGGCCTTTCTCGGTCAGTTCGATGCAGATTATTCGCTAGACAATATTGGCTGGGACGGAATATGGGGCCTGCTCCTCACCTGGGCAAACGGAACCGGCTTTGCCGCAAAGCTGGTGACCCAACATGATTCCAGTCACGTAGGCGATGTATATGTCGAGCGTACGGGCAGAAAACGGATCAATTAT
>CP070673.1:1828466-1834606 GCA_020351915.1 Deltaproteobacteria bacterium | reverse complement strand
TGGTTGGCGATCTGATCCATGGCCATGCTGGTAAAGTCGACAAACATAATCTCTGCGACGGGTCTTAACCCGACCAACGCTGCCCCCAGGGCTGAGCCCACGATTGCCTGTTCTGAAATCGGGGTATCCACAACCCGAGAAGGGCCAAAGCTCTCCAAGAGGGAGGCCGTCGCCTGGAATACCCCTCCGAATTGTCCCACATCTTCCCCGATCACAAATACCCTTTCATCCCGACTCATTTCTTCTCGAAGGGCCTCGCTTATGGCTTCACGATATTTGATCTCTCTCATGCTATCCATCTCCTTATCCAAAAACAATTATCGGGCAGCGGTATAATAGACGCCCCTCAGCATGTTCTCCACATCGGCCGGATCGCTTTGTTCGGCAAACTTAAACGCCTTCTCAATCTCCCCATCCACCTCATCGTGAATTCGCTCGAGCTCCTGCTGGGTGACCTCTTTTTTATTCAACATCTCTTTGGCAAGATTCTTGATCGGATCACGTTCTTCCTTCCAGTATCTGACTTCCTCTGCGGGACGGTATTTGCCGTCATCGGCCGTGAAGTGTCCGTACCATCGATAGGTCTGACATTCAAGGAAAGTGGGGCCTTCTCCTCTGCGGGCGCGATCTACTGCCTCAGTTGCGGCCTTCCTGACCGCCAACACATCATTGCCATCTACGCACACGCCTGGAATTCCGTAACCAGCGCTACGATTCGCCAGGGTATCTAAGGCACATGCTTTGTTTATCGGAACGGAGATTCCGTAGAGATTATTTTCGCATACAAAGACGACGGGCAATTTCCAGACCGAAGCCATGTTGATGCCTTCATGAAACGCTCCCGTGGCTATCGTGCCATCGCCAAAAAAGCAAAGCACCACCTGATCGAGCCCTTTGTATTTGATGCCAAATCCCGCACCCACAGCAATAGGAACACCAGCCCCGACAATCCCGTTGGCCCCCAGTATGCCGATTGTCATGTCCGTGATATGCATGGAACCACCCCTTCCACGGCAATAACCGGTCTCCTTGCCAAGGAGCTCTGCAAACATCTGCCCCATATCCGCTCCTTTGGCGATTAAATGGCCATGCCCTCTGTGAGTGCTGGTAATGTAATCCTCCTTTCTTAGATCATAGATGCAGCCTGCTGCTACAGCCTCTTCACCGGTATACAGGTGGAGGACACCATGGGTAAGACCTTTGTTGAACGAAATAAAACCCCGTTCTTCAAAGGCGCGGATTCTATACATCAATGTGTACAAATTGATCTTTTCCTGCTTTTTAGCCTGCATAAAACCCTCCTGTGAAAGATGATGCTTGGAAATGGTGCTCATTTGTTTGGACTATTGTTCTTGTTTGGCCAACTAGGGTCAACTTACACTTCGATTGCAACCCTAACATGGCATTTTCTCTGATCTTATACTCGCCGTGGGAGCCTTTTGCCAAAGAGGCTTGAGTGAAGGAGTTAGTGATAGATAATACACATAATAAGAACTATTTATAGCACGCCCAATTGATGCAATCGATATTCGGTCAAAATAATATAACTTGTCAAGATTAAAAGTAATAATTTGGTACGCAACCATACCCGATACAGTGCCCCATTCAGGCACTAACGCAATTCACCTGCAATTCATGGCTCCCTTGACGGGGACTGGAACCCGTACTATAATCATTGCGAGGCATGAGAAAAGGAAAGGAGATCCTTATGGCTGTCCTCTATGACAAAGAGGCTAAAATCGTAACGATTACGATCAAGCTTACCGAGACGCTGAATCGCATTGATGCGCAGACTTTTCAGGCGTTCAGCACTGCGTTAATGGACTTTCGAGACGATTCCGAGGCCTTGGTGGCTATTATCACTGGCACTGGTGAGGTCTTTTCCACCGGTGCCGACCACGACAAGTTACTGCGACCATGGGCTGACAAGTCGTTTCAGGTGCAACCGACTATTACGCGAGGCCTCGATATCTGGAAGCCCCTAATCGCCGCCATTAACGGTCCGGCCAGGGGCGGCGGGCTTGAGATTGCACTGGCCTGTGATATTCGAATTGCTTCCGAGAACGTATACTTACAAATGCCCGAGCTCGGGCGGGGTCTGATACCGGGCCTAGGTGGAACCCAAAGATTGCCACGGATGGTTTCTTCGGCCAAAGCTGCGGAGATGATCTTTTTGCGCACCCCCATTACTGCCGAAGAAGCATACCGGCTGGGGCTGGTCAATAAAGTCGTCCCCTTAGCTCAGCTTTTGCCCACAGCTAAGGAGTGGGCAGCCAAGATCTGTGAAAACGGCCCCCTTGCCATTCGGAGAGCAAAAGAGGCCATGATCCGGGGCAGGAACATGGCCCTGGAAGATGGATTGAGCCTGGAACTGGCCTTCTTCGAAGAAATGCTCCAAAGCGAAGATTATCAGGAAGGACTTCGAGCATTAGCCGAGGAACGAAAACCGGAATACAAGGGACGATAAAAGAAGGGGCAAGGAGAAGGAAAATCGATGGGCAGCACAACGGAAAGCGAAGGTATGCATTACGAAGGGAATTGCATTCGACCACCCCCTGAGGCATATAGCATTCTGCTTCAGGTTACGGTGGGATGTTCCCATAACAAATGCACCTTTTGCGGGACCTATAAGAATGAACGGTTTCGGATAAAAGACGATGACATCATCCTGAGCGATATCCTGTTTGCCTCAAAGCATATGAAGAGACAGGATCAGGTCTTCCTCATGGATGGGGACGCCCTGATTATTCCTCAAAAGAGGTTGATTTGGATCCTTGAGAGCATTCAGGAACATCTGCCCTGGGTCAGACGGGTCGGAGCCTACGCCAATACAAAAAGCATCAGCATGAAATCCCCCCGAGAATTGGCCGAACTGCGGGGGAACGGACTGGGCATGCTCTACCTCGGTGTCGAGACCGGAGATGATGACATCCGTAAAAAGATCAATAAGGGTTCAAGTGCGCAGCACTGCCTCGAGATGGGCAAAAGGGTGAAGAATGCGGGGATAAAACTTACGGTCACTCTACTCCTGGGAGTGGCAGGGAAGGAAAAGTCCCTGGAACATGCCCGGGCTACCGGAGAACTCATCAGCGCGATAGATCCCGACTATGCCAGCGCCCTGACCGTGATGCTGATTCCGGGCACGCCCCTTTGGGAAGAATACGAGAGGGGTGATTTCCAAATGCCGGATGAGCGGGGTCTGCTGATTGAGATGAGGGAGATGATCGCCCACACCAACTTGAGTTCCGGCATCTTTTCTTCTAATCATGCATCCAACTACCTGCCGGTGAGGATGCAGCTCCCAGAGGGCAAGCAGGAGATCCTGGATATGATCGACGCGGCCCTGAGGGGGGAAATCGTGCTCAGGCCGGAGTGGATGCGGGCGTTTTAAAGCCCCAAAGGAGTTGGTAGCCCGGGTTTACGGTAAATACCAAAGCCACCCCGGGTGACTGGGGTGGCTTTTCTATAGAAAGGAGTTACGCGCATTTGAAGGGATAGAGCTACGCCCTTCAGGGCGAGAAGTTTCTCTAATCCAAAATATAGACGATACCTAAATCGCCGTCGATTTTTACCTTCTGACCGGTCTTTATCTTCTGGGTCCCTTGTAAGCAGCCGGCCACACAGGGAATGCCGTATTCCCGTGCCATGATGACGGGGTGGGATAGGGCACCCCCACCATCGGTGATGAGTCCCTTGATGAGGCTAAAGGCCACAGTCCATGCTGCGGAGGTCCCCGGGGCAACTAGAATGTCTCCCTCCTTAAGCTCGGACAGCTGATCCGCTCCCATGATGACCTTGGCCACTCCTTCCACCACACCGGGAGCTGCAGCAGCGCCATAAAGGTCGGCCTTCAATTCTTCTCTCACGATAGGAAGCTGGGTAGACACGGAAAGCGTGGGATCACTTCTCAATACATCCTGGGCCTTCTCTATGTTTCCGTAAAATGGTGGCGGATCTAAGTCATAACTCTTCTCCCAGGCCTCCTTTCTCCTCTGCACATAGGGGCGCAGGTTGACATCTCCCATGGGTACGGCTGCCTTCCTGATCTCATGGGCATGCAGGAAATGGATATCCTCAGGGGCATCGATGCATCCGGCTTCAGTAAAGCGCCTTCCGATTTCAGTAACAATCCAATGGCCCATGGCACCCACATAAAAATCGCAAAAATAGGTATGGTCTTCGCTCCAATAACCCGATTTTTGTGCTGACTTCATTAAGGTGCCGAACCATTCTCTCTGCTCCGCGGGTAACTTGGCCACTACCTCCTTTTCCGCTTTCTCCCGTTCCCGAATGAGATCCTCACGTTCGGTGTCAAAGGCAAAGGTCTCCTGGGACATGAGCACCTTGACCCGGCCGATGGCCAGACTGGGCTTTTCGACCCACGCAGGGGTGTCATAGGAGTGCATGCGTTCACATCGCCATCCGTGCTCCATAAGGAATTCTCCGTATTCCTTCAACCATTTTTTGCCTTCATCGCTCTTTTTAAGTTCCTTCAATACTTCTTCATTATCCTCGATCTTGAAGGCATCTTCTAAACCCATGTCAACCGCCTTTCTGGCAAGGTGCCACATCTCCCTGACGACGAGGGTATCCTGGGCCTCATATCCGGTCATTAATTTGGCGAAATCTGGATCTATGGGGGCCTCCTTTCCGAATATCTCACGCCACATCTGTTGGAATAGACCATTGATATAATTCGAAGCCACCAACACCAGCATATGGGTCTCGGCTTCCTTACGATTTATGACGAAGGCATAATCCAAGAAGAACTTGAGCAGTTCGATGTTACTGAGTTTTTTAATATCATCCCACTCCCGAAGGCCACGCGATTCCTTGGCCTCTTTGTATACCGCCATCAATTCGGTTTTGAGGGGATTCCAGACCCCATCGAAGTCCTCTATAAAGGGCTTGATTTTTTCCCTGAAGATTGGCTCCCGGGCCTTGGCTTCCTCTTCAGTGGTTCTCATTGCGGTGAGGTACGGATACCCATCCCTCACTCTATAACCCCAGCCCTTTGTGGTGGGCAGCTGCAGAGTCTCAGCAGCATTCATGATCGCGTATACGTACCAGTACCAGCCGATGCCAAAATAAAGGGGTTTCAGTGGAGGTTTTCCGTGTACGAGATCGCATAAAAGGACATCGTAAACCTGAGTATCTCTTTCGTCATCGAATTCGTAGAAAGTGAGATCATAAGCTGGGTGTAACATTTTCATCCCTCCTTTCATTCATGTGAACCATTCTCTTCCAAAGACGGTTCAAGGTTGATTGCCTCTACTCATAAAAAGCACCTTTTATTCACCTCCTTATTAATCGCGTTAACATCAAATCGACTACCTGGTCAGCGGGCGTCCTTTGTTGGGCGATAACCTCTGGTCGGGTCTGCAGCAAGATAACGTTTTCCGGGAAATCGAGGTCCTGGTCTATGGCCCATTCGGCATCCTGGGGTGCATCGAAGTGGGACTCCAAGATCTTACCTAACCTCCCCACTTCCTTTGCTTCCCCATCACTCAGGCAGAAGGTACAACTCTTTTCGGTAGGGGTATCCACCTCGGCAACGCCCGCTTCCTTACAGGTTACGTATCTGCCTTTGGTACCCAGTTTTCTGTCGATTGTCTTTAAGCTCACTTTGTCCAGAATGTATACGTCCGGCACGGCTTCACCACCCACAACGCTTTCCCCTAAACCCCAATTGGCCTCAATAATCATTCTCGAGGTATCTCCCGTATTGGGGTCGGCCGTGAACAGGACCCCTGCAGCACGCGCATTCACCATTCTTAGCACGGCCACGCCTATGGGATCCTTTTCCATAGGCGCTCCGGCACGTTTTCTGGCAAACAAGGATCTGGGATTGAAGGTGCTGGACCATACCTTTTTTATTTTTTCAATGACATCCACGCCTCCTCGCACATTTAAGTGGGTCTCATATTGACCGGGGTGGCTTGCCGCACCGGCCGATCGGGTCGAGACAGCCATCTCTTCCACAGTGCACCTTTGGCACAATTCCCCATAATGGGACAAGACCGTCTCACCCATCTCTCGGGGCATGTCTTTGGACTCTACAATCCTTCGTAGCTCCGCACTCGCCTCATTAAAATACTGGATGCTTTCGAAGCCGTGGCCGACATTATCCAGATACTCCT
>CP070673.1:1824534-1828366 GCA_020351915.1 Deltaproteobacteria bacterium | reverse complement strand
CGCATCTGTGCTGCCTTAGGGACCGTAACTCAAGACATGTTCGATCTTTCAAAAATCCTTATCCCTGTCTTAATCCCCCTGTCGCTAGCTCAAAAGATCCCGTTGCCGCCAAATCCATTGGTGCTGGGGACCGTAATTCTGCTCATTTCGAGGATGGGCATAGCTGCATTTTGCGCAGATGTGCAGGATCAGAAAATCGTGAAGCGGGACGGGCATAATTAACTAAATAACGAAGAAATTGGGGATCTTCACTCTTCACAGCCTGAGATGGGCACGTTTTGCTGAAACCAAGATAGGCCCAAAATGAATACCTTTGTCTTTGGCACGGATAATGATTGGAGTAATAGGGGCACAAGGCGCAGGTCACAAGGCACAAGGAAGCTCAAAGCTGAAAGCAAGAATACGGGTCAGCTCTTCATTGTTCACTGTTCGTCTTTGCTTTGTCAAGAAGAAGGCACCAACCCCTCACGCTCTTTAATACGTATTCAGGTGCTGCCAGATTTCAAAAGCCGAATCCACCGCTAGCACGGGATCTTTCACCGAAGTCACGCCGGCAACCACGTCCTCTCTTTGAAAGATCGCATCATAGGTTCCGCCCATATCACACAGACTAATCACAACACCATTGCGGGTGACTTCCTTGAGTCCTTCACCCAATTGTTCCACGTATAATACATATCGGCGTAGCACTTTCCTTGCAGAGGCGTAGTGATCCTTTTTTGACAAAAATACAGTAACGATAACACCGTTCTTGCGGTACTGGGCCATGTATGTGTTCGCCATGAAGTCCAGTCCCATGGCATCCTGCCGGAAATACCTCTCGGACCCTGGCACACGATCGATTGTAGGCAGTACCTCGAGGCCCCATAAGGATTCACCGGAATCGTAGAGCGAATCCGATAATTCTTTTGCCAGTTCCATGTTGATTCTCTGAAGCCGGGAGCTGTCGTCGGAGGCGATCATGCGGACATAATAGGATCCCTTCCAGATGAATAGATTTCCCCCTGATAGATACCCCGCACGATTGACATCGATGGGGTGAAAGACTTCCGGGCGCTCAGCTGCAAAGACACCGAAGGCGTTGCTTGGATGACCCATATCGTAGACGCACACATCAATGAAAGTCGCTGTTTCTGTTGGGTCTGTGTAAGCAGCAAAGGTCATCTGAACCATGCCATATGCGAAAAAAAACTCAGCACGCCCGTCAATGTGCTCATAGAGATTTTCCGGTGTAAAATGCTTGATGGCCTCCGCCAGCTTCCATCCTGGCGGCAGGATTTTAGTCAGCTTCTGAGATAGGCTCTCATATGAATGATCAAGAGCGGCACTACGGACACTGTGAAAGGCACCGTGAAACAGGAAGATTATCAAAACCAGACTCAGAGCCTTTAGAAAAGGATTTTTCCACATCATATAATAACCTCGGAAAAACTAAAAACTTCCCTTAACCGTTGGACCGATGAACCCTAGGAAAGGAGGAAATCCTTAGAAGCCAGAGCATCAGGCCAGTTCGGACTCCGCTTCTTTCATGAGTCTTCCAATGGGGATACCCTGCGGGCACGCTGTTTCCGCCGCAGTGTAATCGGCCTGTACCATCTGCTTGCGTACATGGGGCGGAATACCACGAAAACAGGCTTTGGCCCGCTCGGGCTCTCCGTAGCAGCGCGCGTACATAAGGAAACGCAGCGTGTCGGAAACAGGCAGATCTTCCTCTAGGACTGATTCGCAAATATATGCGCATCCTGCACAATACTGGGAAGCAGTCTCATGAGCGTATCGATTCAAGAGGCTGTTGTCTTTCAAGGAAAGCCTCGTCTGATTCCTGGCAGCGGCTACATTGGATGCCAGTATTTTGAAATTGGTCATTTCTGAGCAAATGCTTGCTATGTGCGGATTTTCCCAGACCGCCTTGAGCTTGGCCTGCTCTTCGGTGAATCCTTTCCTCGAAATCCCTTCAATGAGCTGCGCAGCGGTCTTGCTCCTTTTCCCCACATACCCCCATGACCACCCAGCTTGCGTTTTCATAGCAGTCAAACCGATGCCTGCCTTCACGCAGGCCTCAACCGCCCGCTTCATGGGATCTGTGTGCATGAGCCGGTAGTTATAAGTCACCATGATTCCGTCGATCCACCCGAGCTTTGCCGCCCCCATCATGCACGCATCCATATTATTGTGCGCGCTAAAACCTATGAATTGAATCTTTCCCTCAGCTTTTTTCTTCTCAGACCAAACACGGATTTCATCGTCCATCTCGCTCGGACTTCCAATGCCGTGAACGAGATAAAGGTCTATATAGGATATACCAAGCCTTTCTAGAGATCCATCGAGGCTGTCTGAAAGCCCACTGGCCGAGGCGGCGTGGGATTTGGTGACCAAAAAAATCTTTTTCCGATCGCCGGGATACGTTTCGAAGTATTTTCCCATTGCCTCCTCGCTGCCCCCGCCGGCATAGGTCTCCGCGGTGTCCCAGTAAGTGACGCCAAGTTTTACGGCCTGCCTCAAAAGGCGCTGTTTGGATTCCAGATTCTGGGAACCTCCAAAACCGAGTATGGGAACGGACACACCGGTTTTTCCAAAGGGACGGAGCGGCATCGTCCCGATCATTGAGTTTGTTGCAGCGGATACCGCCTTTTGGAAGTCAGAAGCGGTGAACAGGGTTCCCATCCCAGCGGCACCAACAGTTTTTAGAAAGTCTCTCCGGGACCATGATTTTTTATTCACCGACATGATCGGAACCTCCGATTTCTCCTCCAGGATACGTGGCAATGAATCGTATGGATAGAGCGTAGGAATCTAATCCCCTCTTCAGGATAAGCGACTGTAAGCTTCGGAGCTGCACCATAAATCTGTTTACCGTAATAGCTGAAGGTGGATTTGTTGGCACTGCTGCGCCGGATTGTATGCCTTACGTGAAAAAGTTAATCAAATTTTCTGTTCTCACCTAATATTTCCAGGTAAGGTCAAAGGAAGATTTGATAGAGACCCTTTTCTCACTGGGTTCACATCTTGTTTCGTCAAGTAACTAATTAATAACGTACCATATAAGAAAAGCTACCACAATACAATCCACTATTCAGGACGTGAAGATGGGGCAAACCTTGACAGGTTGTTGCTCAAAGCCGTTTTTTCAACGGTCAGAAAAGGGGAACGTTCGTGCAGAAATTGCATAACGTCACTTGAGGCACCAAATGAAGCATGAAAACAATAGGTTCACATCCCAGTCAAATAGAAGCAAGAACGTTTAACCCCAGTTGAACACCCGGAGGGTCTCCGGTTCAACGGGGCGCGCGGGATAAATCTTAAATAATAAGTCTTGACACCCCAACTCATAGGGGCGACGCTCTTAAAAAACTAAGTTTATGAAGTGAGCCGGCCCGCCACTCCGCCACAAACACGGCGGATAAAAAGAACGGCGGGCAAGGTGCAGATCTTCACTTTTGACGTTTTCCGGAATCAAAGCTTGCCTTTTTCCCCAATAGTCTCACTGCTGACCGTTGATAGCTGCTAAGGACCCGCCCAAAACGCCATTTTTTTGCGCTCGCCCTTTTCGAGAAAGAAAACAAGGGCTCTCCTGGAGCAGGCTACCTCGTTTCACCAACTAAAGTAAAAGCCCTTGCTGTTTCGATTACGAAAAGAAACCTGCACTTTCTTCGAGTTGAAGATTTTGGCAAGAAGTCAAAAGATTTTGGAGCTTGTAAAGTCTGAAGATTGCCATTAGAATTTTGAAATCTGAGCAGAGGAGCATTTGTCTATTAGTCAGCGCTTTTGATACTCTCAATATATCAGTAATCGGCTGATATTTGCTTTTGAGGTAAAACAACATAAATATATT
>CP070673.1:1811735-1824434 GCA_020351915.1 Deltaproteobacteria bacterium | reverse complement strand
GCATGGTCATTCGAGCCTGCCTCGGTTTTAAGAAAGATGTCCGTATATTGTGGACTGATCAGTCAATTCTGAAGCTTCTATTTCTGCTACGCTCATAGACTTTTAAGGGGTCTAAAAACTTACCACTACTGATCCTAAGCTATAACCGAAGTGCTAGACCGCCGGATGAGGATTGTAGCAAGAATACATAGCTCTTAGTTGCATGAACCGTCTACAACATATGGTGGATTCGTTACTAGAGAGAGTTCACAGATTTCGGTCGCCAAGGATAGGATTTTGCTTGACAACATCGGAAAATAAGATGCTAATGACAAAAAAGGCATTCATTTCTAACCGTGGGTTTGCTGTTGTTGCACCTTCTCATCTCTTAACGGCTGGCTAAAGTCGCTTCCACATTCCAGCATTCCACACCTGATCACAGGATGCTCCCATTAGACCTTCAACTTCAAACTCTCTCACAAGGTATTTTGTTGCCGATTTCTTAGCCTCAAACTGGATCCAAGGGAATCTTACACTCCTTACCTTTGTCATCTTAGAATACTCTATAGCTAACCAGAAAGGGGGTGAGGAAATGATCGTTAAAGAAATAGATCTTTTTAAGGGGATAGATTCTGCCGTAATGGAAGAGATAGTCAATATCTGCTCTGAGGAGACCTATGCTAAAGATGAGGTGCTCTTTAAAAGGGGTGAGCAGGCTGACTGTCTATACATTCTGGAAGAGGGAAGTGTCCATCTAGTAATAGAGAACGGGGGCTCGATCGTGTTCACACTCAGTGAGCCAGGTCAGGTCTTTGGTTGGTCAAGCATGGTGGAATCTGGGCTCTATACCGCCACTGGCGTCTGTGCCTCGGATTTGAAGGCGGTGAAGATCGAAGGGGAGAGGTTAGATAAGATATTTCGCCTCCACCCCGAGGTGGGCTTTACGGTTCTCAAACGGTTGGCCGCAGTAGTCTCCCAGAGGCTCTCAAATTCCTATCATGATCTTCTCTCAGCCCGGGGACAAGATACCACTCCTTCTTACGGCTAAGAAGAATAGCTGAGAAGCAGGGTTTCCTGTAAAGAAGGGGACGTCCGCCACTCCGCCACAAAGATGGCGGACAAGAATAATGGCGGGCAAGTCCGCAAATAAGTAAATAACGAATCGATGACGGTCAAAGCTACATTCCTAACAACCTTAGATGGGCACGTTTTTCTGAAACCAAAATAGGCTCAAAATGAAGGGTTTTGTCGGCGTCACGGATAATGATTGGTTTGTATTCCTCTCCCAGCAGCCGGAAATAGATGAGGTAAATTGCTTGCAGCCAAGGCGAATAGAAGCGGAAGATGGGGGACTGAATTGAAAACCCTGATGGGTCCATTTCCCAGAGATAGAATTGTCTTATGCTCAGCTGATGCGGGACCTAAGTCTCAAAAAGATACCCCTGATCAGGCTGCTTATTTCTTCCGTCGAGCTGTATGAACAGGAAGAAAAGTTGATGTTGGTAAAAGTAGGGGCAATTCGTGCAGCGCTAGATAAAAGGAGGCTGTATTGTAACGAAGGTGTTTATGTTTGTATTCCGTGGCACGGATTGCAAAGCGTTCGTAACAACTCTCTCAAAAAGACTGCTCGTTAGCTCGATGAGACTCCCTCACGACTAGACTTGCCTTTCCGCGAAGATCTCGGAAAAACCAGTCGTCGCTTCAACATCAAATATTTGCTTGCGATATGAAACTCCTCAGCTGCCTGCAATTTCCTCCGTGCCAACCGCCGTAATAACATTCAGCTTTATCCCGATGACTGGAAGAAAGTTCCCGTTGCCGACATCGCCCCTGAGCAGCAAGCATCGGTTGTCAAACTTGTGGATAAAATCCTCACGGCCATGAATGAAGACCCTATGGCCCAAATCACCGCAATGGAAGCAGAAATAGATACCCGTGTGGCTCATCTTTATCAATTGGCAGAAGAAGAATATTCCCTGATTCTCAAAGAATTGAAACTACCAGACCCATTCGCTGAGGCAGCGCTCAATTTCTATAGGGATATTGCAGGAGGAATTCTCAAATGAAAAGCAAGCTTCTTTTATCCTCTTTTCAACTCAAGAATTTCAAAGCTGTTCTAGATAGCAGAAAGGACAAGAATGGGGTCTGACCTTTAAATTGGGCAAAGCTTAGAGCATGGAGATTGGATCTTTTATTTTCTTAAATTCCATATGCTAAAGCATACAACAAGTCATGAAAAAGGCACTTCTTAGGGCCCTTTGATTATGCCCTGTAGGCCCACTATTAATCCCCTCATTTTTTAGATTAATCTGTCAGACAGAACATCCTTCGAAAGCGTTATAGAATTCTTGATTTTCATACTACTTTGATACATAATTTTTTTCCAGGATTAATTATTCAACAGGGAGGCATCGTTTATGCCTTTTGATATAGAAGATATCCATCAATCTATCCTCTCACATATCAAGGCTTTTAAAACCTATTCCCTGGACTTTCTGTTCACTCCGAACAATCATCCTTACCTGGACACCGACTCAATTTATGCCTGCTTTGAGAAAGAATGGAAAATAGCAAAGTCATTGCTGGGGGATAAAGACCGCAAGCAGGATCTAGTAGATATCATCTTTCCAACTAAACCATATGACTTGACTGTCATTCAAAAGTTGCATGACATTTTTCCAAACTCCTCTCTTCCTCACCCTTTTATCTTTTTGGATATGTGTATCGTAAAAATTTTGACAGAAACGTCAGGAAAATTCAGAAACCACGTTTCTCCACAATTACTCCTTGAATTACTCAACTTTCACAAACTCAGGACACCGGAATTTTTAACCATAATCAAACCGATCATCAAGATCATTTTGGATCGAGAAAAAAATATTAATTATCTGATTAAATCTCATGCCTGTGAAGTCCTGATCAATAACTACGAAATTGAAGCAATCTTTATCTATATCTCACGTAATACAAATCTAAAAGAAAAGGAAAAGCAGGTCCTTTTTCAAAGTCTAACTGCCTTTCAAAAGATCTATCGAAAATTTCTTGAGTTACGTGTGGGAATCCGTGAAAAAGACCTGATTAGCCTGAATTGGTTTGGCGTTTCTTACAACCAGCTGAGGCAAAAGGGGGAATGGAGAGACAGTTTTTCGAATCTGGTCAAGCGCTTTATTGGGTATCTAAAGAAAAGAAATAAAAATGAAGCCCTCCAGATTGGGCGTTTTCTTGTTCTTCGCTTTAACAATGAAGATATTCTCAGGGTTATTCACTATGAAATTAGCAGAGATCCTGATCTTTCCTTTGAGGGACCTTTAGCACAGTTTATTTATCGTCAAACATTTAGAATTATGCAAGAATTTCGCAAAAGTTATATATCTCAAAAAGTGGATACGGAACTCACCCAGGCCATTTCTGAAACCCAAGCCCGGACTATTGATGCCATGCGCATGGTTACGGTTGGTAAGGTGCCTGCATCAGTTGTTGTAAAGAGATTACGTAAAGGTACTCACTCCCTAAAAAACTATCCCATCCTCCCTGAATTCATGGAAAAATTGGATGAATTTAACCTGAAGGCCCTGTTTGAACTTTATCCTATCCCTCCTGTTTCTCAACGGGTTTTTAATCTCCTTGCAAACATTGCAGATAACATGGAATTGGATCACGATGAATTTTTCCATTTTATAGTGTATATGGAAAAGTTGCTTATCTTTTTACAGAGATTTACGGAAATGGACATCACAGTGGAGAAAGACTCTTGCTATGGGCTGATTAAAAACCCCTACCAGCTTAATTCCCTAAATCTGATTAAGGAAGGTGCTTACTTTGCTTCAACTGGGTTATGGTATCAGAATACAATTCCCCCAAGCATTATCCGGTGCATTAGTCCAAATGCCATCCCTAACTGCATCGGGGTAAAGGATCGCCACATATTTTCTCGAATATCTTTGTTGACAGGAAGTTTTAGGGGAAGCCCTTTCGATTTGGACAGCACGAATAGGTACGATTGGGATGAAGAGGATGAAACCTGTTTATTTCGACCTGGATATACTCAAATTTCCATTCCTCAACCCATTCTGGAACGATGGGAAGAGACACAAAATATTCAAAAAAGTGTGCTTAAAGAGATGATCCAAGAAAAGCAATGGAATTAAGTTTAATGCTGAAACTGAGGATTTAGGGGACGTTGTTGACTATGTTGAGTAACTCTAGCATCATGTGTCGAGAGGGGCGCCCTTAAGAAACTAACTTTATGAAGTGAGCCGGCCCGCCAGTCCGCCATAAAGACGGCGGACAAGAAGAACGGCGGGCAAGCCCTCCAGAAAATTGGCGGGCAAGGGTGCAAATCTTTGCTTTTGACGTTTTTCAGGATCAAATCCTTTCTTTTGCCACAACCAACTCCGCGCCAAAGAGTTCAGGCCAAACCTCGATCTATTGACAATCGCCCTCAAAACTGACGCTAATAGACCATTGCACTGGAAAACGCTGCAAGAGACAAAATACATTGGGCTCCGCGTCTTTTCATCTCGTGCAGAAGGATGACCAGCCTCATGGCACCTGTTGCCGCAATAGGATGTCCAAGGGAGATGCCCGACCCGTTGACATTGATCTTCTGATCACATTCTTCCTGGCGAACCCCAATCAGTCTCGCATTTGCCAAAGCCTAAACCGCAAAAGCCTCCTGAATCTCAATGAGGCCCACTTGATCAATGGCAATCCCCGGCTTCTGGAGTACCTTTTGACTCGATGCAGGAACCGCCGAGTAAGTGAGGGTCGGGTCTGTGCCCGCAACCGCAGAAGAGCGGAAATAGGCGATCGGGCTTACGCCCAGTTCTTTGGCCTTGGTCTCGCTCATCAGAACCATGGCGGCCGCACCATCATTCTCACTGGATGAATTGCCTGCGGTGCAGACACCGTCGGGATAAATAGGGCGTAATTTTGCGAGCTTCTACAATGTCGTGTCTGGCCTGGGCGTCTCATCCTTTTCAAACATGACCGGGGCGCCTTTCCGCTGAACAATTTATATGGGAACGATCTCCTCCTTAAAGAGCCCCCTGTCCAGATCCTCAATTACTGGCCTGCCATTGTAATAAAATCATAAATCTTCGCATTTGCCTCTTTTGCGATCTTGATGGGAAAAAGATTGAAAATATGGGTTCCGCCAGGATAGATAGCCAGCTCACTGCGGTTGCCCGCTGCCAACCACCGCGCATGCATGAAAAGGGTGTCGTCCAGAAGAGGGTCAAGGGTGCCAACTGTGAATAACGCGGGTGGCATCTGGGATAAATCAGCATAGAGCGGGGATACATCGGGGTCGTCCCGTTTTTCGATCCGTGGCACGTATTGGTTGCTAAACCATTCGATCATCGGGGTTGAGATAACGAGGTTCCGTTCTCCCCAGTTACGTTGGCTTGGCGTCATACTGATATCAAAGCACCCGTAGACGAGGTTGGCTTTGGAAAACCCCGTAAATCCATGCCGGTCCCGCATCCTGACGAGGGTCACGACCGAAAGGTTAGCCCCCGCCGACTCTCCTCCGATGATCAGCCTCTCTGTACCAAATTCGGACCTGACATTATTCGCGAGCCAGACCGCGACTGTTTCACAATCATTCGCAGCTGCTGGATAGGGGTCCTCGGGTGCGAGCCGATAGTCCACACTCACAACGGCGACTCGGCATCTATTGGCTGTCGTAACCAGGAGCTCGTCAAAATGATCAGCGCGCATGAGCACAAAACCGCCGCCGTGCATGTGGAGATAAACGCCCCTCACCTCAGGTGGGACAACAACCCGAACAGGGACGTTTCGCTCTCGGCCTGGCACAACACGATTTCTAGCTTCATCAAGGTGCTTGATAGGCCCCATCACACTCTTCCCTGACTCTCTGTCCGCCCGAACCTCCTGAGGCGTCCTCATGTGACTGGGTGGCAGCGTGGCAATAAGTTCTTCTATTCTTTTGTTAAACTGCTCTGTTTCAGGGTCGACAGCCTCAGGGTCGAAAACCCTGGGGTTCAGGATGTCTGTTTCATTCATAAGAACACCTCCGAGCGGGCCCCCGACTGTGTAGAGAGGGAGAACGTTGGTTCCAAATCGTTTTAGATATCAAATAGGGCACGTACATTGGATTATAAGATTGCAGATCGTTAATAGTTCTCATACGCAGAAAGTAGCTCCTTTTTGAAGCTGGGGTCAAGTCTTGATTTTTGAATTCTTGAGCAGGCGTTATCTTTACTTTTGTCATTTTTCGGGATCAAAGTCGGGTTTTGCCCCAATCCCCTCCCTGCTGACCGTTGATAGCTGCTAAGGACTCTTCCAAAACGCCATTTTTGTTTTTTTGTTTGCCTTTTTCTAAAGAGGGCTTACTCTCCTGGAGCAGGCCACCCCGTTTCACCAACTAAAGGAAAAGCCCTTGGTGTTTCGATTACGAAAAGAAACCTGGACTTTCTTCGAGTTGAAGGTTTGGCAAGAAGCTTACACTTTTTATAACCTGCAAACGACCGCAATATATGGTATGCAAGCCACGTGGCTCAGATTTCAGCAGGGCCTGTGGCCAGTCACCTTACTGGCAGCATACAGGAGGAGGTCACCAAAGAGAATTAAAGCCATACAGTCTAAATCTTATAGAGCAGACAGAGTAGATCGGAATACCTCTCATTTTCGGCACATTTTCATCCTTTCACGCCACTGACCAATCCCTCTTTCCTGGCGTCAACCAGTATATCACAGCCTGGCCAATGCAAACGGTTTCTTTTCCTTTCTCTAGAAAAGGCTTTCATAGATCTCACCATGTACCAAAGAACTCAGTACAGGTTTATCCTAGAGGCGCACGGAAGAAACCCACCGAGTCCATCTTGCCTGCTGTTTCATGGGATTACCCCTACGAGAGGGCACGTCGATTCTTACGCAATAGCTTCACGAGACTCTTGCACGAAGGGCTTGACAAAACACGAGGAAGGGTATCTTCTGGTGACAAGATACCTCAACGTCGTATTATTAGCATAGAGGGCAAGGCGGAAAGTAGCCTTAAAGGGGGTCGAGCGGAGCATGCAGGTTAAGTCCTCTATATCAATCATGGCTCCGCTCTTAGGTCCCTTCCCCTCGACCTTTTACAGCTGGAAGGCCTAATATTTTGAGAAAGCGACACAGATGAGAAAGGCACTACTGTCTCGATATGAGGTCGACAATGTACCGCTCTTCCTGAGGCCCCTATTCTATTTCTATGGCTACAGCGTTGCATTCATATTGTTTGTGTACTTCCTCATTGTTCGGGCTACGCTCAGAGTTGAAATTCGAGGACATGAGATTCTAAAGATACGGTCAAACTATATTCTCTGTTTTTGGCATACCTTCATTGTCTTATATTTCTCGGTTTTCCTTAGAAACCGCTCCCATATCTGGATGCAACATGCCAGCTGGTTTATGAAGCCAGTTCACGTGTTCCTGCGATTTATCGGGGTTAAGGAACTGGCTTTAGGTTCTACGGGTCATTCCGGGCAGGTAGCAGCTGATAAAGTTGTCAGCTATCTCAGAAGGGGCTATTCATCGGTTCTGTTGCCTGATGGCCCAAGTGGCCCCCCATTCAGGCTCAATAAGGGCATCCTCCATATGGCATTACAGAGTCATGTTCCCATTGTCCCGATGCGATTTACAGCCTCAAACTATTATGAACTCAATACGTGGGATCGAAAGAAATGGCCCTATCCTTTTTCCAAAATCAGCATAGAATTTGGAAACCCAATTCAGGTAACCAGTGCCAACTTTACGGCAGCGTTTGGTGAACTAGAAAAGGCCTTAGGAAGAAAAGAGTTTTAGGCGAAAGACGGCTAGCGCTCTATCATTTCGATTCCTAACCCGATGGTAAAGGGTTTCCTCATATACCTATCGAACTAAAGGGCAGGAGTTTTATGGGTTACCAATTGTAAGCTATAGTCCAACTGCTAGATAGCCGGATGAGGGTTATGGCAAGCAGCCTTCAAGTAAGCGAAGACCCCTAGGCGATAGGCTTATTTAAGTGGTCTTTAGTTCGAGTTTTTGATAGCTTACGGGGGGAAATCGAAAGACCGAGTACAATCGGGAAGCTTTCTGCAGTCTTTCCCCGCGCAACCATGATAATAGCCTAGGAGATAGACTGCTGTTCCGCTGTTTAACACGTTCTTGGACGCTGCTTATCCTGCTATTTTGCGGGATATCCCATTTAGCCTTCGAATATGTAGGATTACAATCCGACATTTCGGCAGTCTGATATTTATGTGGTTTATTGTGAAAGAATGAGTCAGGTTTGATTTAATCTAAGGTATGCGAAATGGTAAGATGGTGTCGGCTTGTTTTAGTATATGCCTCGGCATTTTTCCGTAAGAAGATTCAGCTCACTGACACATCTCACTTATCATTCAGAGTTTGGCCTCAGGAGGCGGATAAAAGGTACATGAACAATGCAAGCTTTTGGACGATTACTGAAATGGGGCAAATGGATTTGCTGTTTAGGTCTGGGCTGTTTAAGCTTTGCCGACGCTACCACTGGTCGCCATTGGTTGGATCTCAAAAAATGGCTTACAAGAAACCATTAAAGCGTTTTGAGCAGTTTCAATTAAGATCCAAACTAATTTGCTGGGACGATCAGTGGCTGTATTTGAAGCAAACTTTTTTAAAGAATGACCAATTGATAGCCAACAGTTCAATAAAAATCATATTTAGAAGCAAAGACGGTCATGTTCCCGTTCCACGGATCCTGACTTCTCTAGGTATTGAAGCAATTCTGACCCATGAGACCATTATAGACTATTCAGAAGAAATTGATAAAATATTGCTGGAATCAGAAGAAATATAATAGTAATACCTACTGCTTTTAACCAATTTTGAACCATATATTAAACAGGTCATCGAACAGATGTCAATAAGACGACATAACCTCAGCTTCGAGAGGGCGAAGAACTTACTGGCCCGCCCCTCAAACTGGCCGTTATACTAAGGTTTCACTAACTGCTATAAGCGCAAGGACCCCCACAATTCTCAAGACCTGCTATTACTACATGTAACATGCACAGGCTGGGTGCATAATCCTAACTGAATCATGCGATCCTTCCATTGATTGATTTTATCGAATGCCGATTGAAACCTACGATGATCTGCCCAAATAATCTTACCCTATTCTCTATGGAAAATAGTTGAATCGCAAATAAGCATCTTTTGCCTTTCTTCTCATGTAAGATATCATCTTGAAGTATGGATTTTCTAAAGAGATTTTTTCGCTAGATGGCGTAGTCTGATATTGCGCTTTCAACTACGATATGTAATCATAAAATTATGGGAAGTTCACTGCTGGCAAGAATCATATCAAAAAACATTAGGCATAGCTAGCATTCTGATAGCTAGAGAGACTATTCAATTTACAGGAGGCAAAATTATGGATTTAGTCGAAGGGATCGAGACCAGACGCAGTATCAGGGCTTTTAAGGATACCCTAATCCCAGAAGAGACATTGAATAAAATCTTAAAGGCGGCAGCCAACAGCCCGTCCTTCACCAACACCCAGCCCTGGGAGGTGGCCGTTGTATGTGGAAAAAAGAAAGAGGATTTAAGTAGAATAATCTACGAGTTGGCCAGAAAAGAAGCAGATACCCATCCCGACCTCCCCATGCCTAAGGGTTGGCCGCCGGAGCATGAAGCTCGTTCAAAAGATCATGGGAAACGGAGGTTGGCCGCTCTCCGCGCGGAGCGGGACGATGAGGCGGAAAGGGAGAAGCTTAGCCTGATGAACTTTGAATTCTATGGGGGGCCCTGCGCAATCTTCCTCTTCATGGACGGCTCGCTTAACGAGTGGTCGATCTTTGACATGGGGCTTTTTTCCCAGAACCTCATTCTGGCGGCGCACTCGTTTGGTGTGGAGAGTTGTCTGCAGGCCAGCGTCACCAGATACGCTCGGGAAATCAAGAATTTCCTACAGCTACCGGAGAGCAAAAAGCTGGTAATCTGCATATCCTTGGGCTATCCGGATAACGAGGCCAAACTGAACACCTACCGTGCAGTCAAGCAAAAGCCTGAGGAGTTTACGAAGTGGTATAGGTAGGTAGACAATAGGGAGGAGGTGAAACTGCTACAGGTTATTTGAAGCTAATCCAAGATTAATTAATATCTTGTGATATCTGTATCAGAATTAAATGCATTATAGCCGTGGCGGGAAGTCCTTGCGAAATCCCTTCGAATGGCCAAGTCAGTTAGCGCCGTTCCTCAATTCGGCAACCCCAACATCTTGTGATGCCCATAATCAGGTCTGGGGATTAGCTTACTGCTATATTTCTTGAAAAATACAGAGCGGAAAAAGCTGGGATTACAAAAGGTAATCCCTACTCGTGGAGGGTTGTGAAAACCAGGGGGGTAGGAACGGATTTTCACGATCACACTCATCAAAAAATAACGGTCCGCCGTATTTACCTTGTTTTGATTGGGGCTACCAATCCTTCACAATGAACCCCAACCCTATTCGACTCATGCGGGCGTTATAGTCCAGAAGGCTCTCTCCGTAACCGTAGAAGTACTGGATATAGCCGCTAACATGCTCGATGAGGGGGAAGCTCCATTCCACCTGCACCGTGCTCCGGTTCTCATCGAAATGCAGATTGTTGCGATACATGAATCCGAACCGGTGATCCTTCCACAGATAGTACAACCAGACATGCCCGTAGCCCATGTAATCCTCTATGTCCGGATTGTCATCCTCGTCCTCGCTTTCGGGAATCCGCAGCCAAGTATTCAGGATTAGGGCCAGATTGTCTCGCTCGAGCCCAAAATTAGCAACGACCCGGTTCCAGCTTCTCGACAAGGGCTCGGAGCGGCCGTTGGACTGGTGATTGATCCCCACGTTGATGAACCGGCCCTTCAGGCCCAGCAGATCATAGCTAGTCCGGAAATTGAGCAGCAGCTCGGGCTCGTAGTTGGTCTCGCGGAAGGGAGACGAATCCTCGAAGTTGTAAAACTGCCAGAAGGAAAGCTGGGTGTAGCCGAACCACAGATCCATGTTTTTGTTGAAAATGTCCTCCCAGAGCTGCACCTTGAAGCTCAATTGCAGCTTGATCTCCGCATTTTTCAACTCTTTATCCGGCGAGGCCTCGCGGATGGCTTCTTCGTTCGGCGAGTCGACGTAGGTGAGGGGCAGGATATAGTTGGCCCGATGGGTAGTTATGGCGTACTTTTCTCGCCGCGATTCCTTGTCCAGATCCCAGAGCTTCGACAGGTATGAAAGGGGCTCGGGCTTGTGCGAGGCTACATCGACAGCCTGTGGTTCAGTAACAACCTCTTCCTTTTTTTTGTAGCCAACCAATTCATCATAGCATTGCAGGCGCTCCGCGTGGTCCTCGATATGGGCACACTCGGACATTTCATCAGCACTATCTGCCCGTGCCGGTCCGGCGAGATTGGCATTGGATAAGATTGTTACCATAAAGATGAAAATCAGGACTGAAAAATGCACAGACCGGGAAGAACTTCGGGGCAAGGCTTCCGGCAGGGGCTCATTGTGCATCTGTTTCCATGGTGACATGCAAAGGACCTCCCAATTTACAGATGGTTTTAGCTACGCTCGCTAATGGCAAATTCTCGATGAGGTGATAAAGAGTTGCCTTTTTATCCCCACGAAATATAGGGAATTTGCCGTTGTGCGTCAATGACAAAGACAGCCCAGAGAGAATGGAAAGCCGTATTGGGTTGAATAATGCTGCTGTTGGTCTATTGTATTGGGAGTCCCCGGAAGTAACACGTCCGATAAGTGGGTTAGAATTACGCCGGAGTAAAAACTACTATTATACTTGTACAATTTCTGGAAGCTCAAAACCTTACCACTACCGATTGCAAGCTATAACCGAGCTGCTAGATAGCCGCATGAGGATTGTGGCAAAAAAGGCAAGCCTTTAGCATCTCGTAACCAGGCACAACATGTAAGGGCTTAGCGAAACTGCGGTTTCTCATATCCGAATGATAGATGACTAATTCTTCCGCAATTCGTCAATTCCTGCCAAGGGGTTAAACCGTATAGTTCAGTTAGGACTCAGCAAATCCATGAAACTTTTCAGTGACTTAAGAATGCATATCGCAATCGAAAATCCATGGAAAATGGCCTGGATTATCAAGCATGCAGAAACTGGTGAGGTTTCAGCCTTTGATTTCTTTTCTTGCGCCAACACGTTACCTGTTTTCCACAAATTCTGGCTGCTCCTCGCTAATCTTATGCCTTGTCATAAAAACGAAGAAAGTTGCCATCATCATAGCCAGTGCTCCTATTATGAAAGCCGTCAAGTATTTTTCAGTAACATCAAATACCAGACCTCCAACAGCAGGGCCGATTGCTGCCCCTATTCCCCAACCAACAACAAGGACGCCCGTTATCGCTCCAAGGCTATGCACTCCGAAGATATCAGCAATCAGTGCGGTTACCGCAACATCAAACCCTCCGAAGGTGAAACCATAGACTATGGCAAAAAAACAGAACATCCACAATTCCCGTGCCCAAGCCAGCCATATCATTGCTCCAATCTGAAGTAACGTGCAGACTATGGCTGACACCTTCCTGCCTATTTTATCGGAAACTCCACCAATCACCAATCTACCTGGGATGCTGATGCTACCAATGAGACCAAGAACTACCGCCGCTTCAGTGGTTGAGACGCCCGCGTCAGTAACATAAGGCACAATATGGGTTAGAACTAAATGAAGACACAGGGAAAATGATAGATG
>CP070673.1:1802177-1811635 GCA_020351915.1 Deltaproteobacteria bacterium | reverse complement strand
TCGGTGACATCCCGCACCACACCACGGAAACCGATCGGCTCACCTGTTGCGTCCTGTATCAGCGAAGCAGACATCCCAAGAACAATTGCACTGCCATCCCTTCTAATAACTTCATAATCCATCACTCTGGCAGGCTTCTTTGTCCGGTAGATTTCATTAAAGACCTGATACATTCTCTCAGCTGTCTCAGGGGTGGCGTAATCCCTATAATTCATACCCTTCAATTCGCCCTGGGAATATCCCGAAATTTTACACAGCGGTTCATTGAAAAAGGTCAGGTTCCCGGCAAGATCAATTTCGAAGTAGCCTTCTTCAGTGCTTTCAATGATGGTTCGATACTTTTCCTCGCTTTCCTGAAGTTTATTAAACGATATAGCATTAACCATACTGACGGCCGTTTGTGAGGCAACCCCCTGCAAAAGAGACATATCACTCTGAGTAAGGGGCCTCTTAGACTTGATATTGTCTACCGCCAATATGCCTAGAGTTTCTTGTTCATAGACAATGGGTACGCAAATAAGTGAATGAACTTCCATTTGCTTAGCTAATTCCTGACTTCTTTCCGAAAGCTTTTTGCTATCTTCGGCAAGATCATTGAGCAAAAAGGGTTTCTGGTCTTTAAAGGCCACTACAAACATTCCTTTGGACTCAGGATTGTCTAGATGAAACTCGGTTCGTTGCAAAAGTTTTTCATGTTCCTTACTGTAGCCATAACCAGCGGTGTGTACGAGGCGTGTTTTGTCTTCGTTGGCTAACATTATCATCCCACGATCAAAATCGAGGCGCTTCTCCATAATTCCGACTACAGTGTTCAAAAGTTTATCCCTATCTAAAATCGTGGACGTAGCCTGACCGATCTCTTGAATAAGTAATGCATTGTTGTATCGGATATTCATCTCATCAAGTTGACCCTCCGCTGCATTGCTTTGCGTTTCGATGGTTTCAGTTAATTCTCTGTTTTCAAGGTGCCCAGAGTAAAAGGAAATTCCCAATACAAGCGAGGTAAACAAGAGAATCAGAATCGTCAAGGAAATGAAAGGAATGAAAAAGTGGAGCGCTGCACAGACCAAGGGACTAAGGAAAATCAAATAATTGCGGACACGCCTCCACATGAGGGCACGTGTCTTTTCCCAGGTGATTATGTATCGACAGATATCCCCGCCCTCATGTATGCAGGTAGGATGTTCAACCTTGGCAAACTTGTTGGTAAATAACTTGGCCATTGCCTCAAACATTCCCATCCGGTTATCGCATTGAAAAGGCTTTTCAGCGATCCCAGGATTGGGTGAAGAAAAAACCTCGATTTTATTGGCCCCCAGTTTTCTGGTCTTGAATGTATGGGCGCGTGTGAGACGCGAACCTAGGCTTTGTGCTACCCAATAGACAGCTGCCGGGGACATGAACCCGAGTGCGTATTGCCTTACAACGCCAGACGCTTTTGAGGAGGGTGCATAGCGTCCAACCTCCCGTGATATGTTTGGGTCGCCTGCCTCTTGAGCCAGGATTTGATGGAAACGATCTACCTGGCGCTGGCTGAACCAGTGACCCTGGTCTTCAAGTTCATAGACAGCAATCCCTGCATAGCTTAGCAATGAATCAATGTCCAGCTCAGGATGGAATATAGTACAATACTCTACATAGTTTTTTATAAGCCTACTATTATAAAGAGGAACATCATGTTTTTCATCGGGCCCAGAATTAGAGGCCATATGGTACTCCCCTTCAAATCAAATAATTTAAATTATATTGTACTAATTGAAGACTAGATAAAATACATCTAAATTAAATAGTACGAAATGTCAATGATTTTAATATGTTGGTAATTATCTATTATGCAAGAATTCTATTTTGCTATTTCCAGAACTTCTCTTAACATTCTAATAAAATTATGCAAAATCCGTTCCTTGGTCCCAAGACTATTACCGGAATTCTTTTTCTCTAAGTGATGATCAAATCTCTTTGACCCGAATGGGCTTCCGTAGGCGGAAAGGTCCAGAGAGCAGGGTGTGTTTGGCTAGTCATTTCTCCCTCTGGTTTACCTCCAATGGGTATCAATAGAACTAGGTACACGGAGATTGGCAAGAAACAAATGGAACATCAAGAGGAAAACAGGCCCGGATGGGTAAGCTCCAGCACACTTATGACTTATTCCACACCTCTCATGCACAAATCCACTGTGTTGGTTATCTTGACCAACGCAAAGGATGCCCACCTAATCGCGGTTCTCACTGAGGGCAGATTTTGTAAGGCTCTCTGGTTGCACTCATTTTACCTTGACAAGAAAATTCCTTTATTCTTATATTCCTCCAACGGCAATGAATTCTTATGAACAGTCATAGAGATGGTCTTCCTAAGGTGTAAACCATTGACTGGTACAGAAGGGACTTGTTTTCGTTGGGTAATTGAGTGTTGATGGTTATTCTTCACTATAGAGTTTCACCATTAGAGGTGCCCCAACCCATCAATTCTGACCTCCTGTATCTTGGCCGATCTCGCAGCATAGAGCTGTTTGCGGAAATTCTTTGGGTAGCATCAAACCAGTTCTGATGTTACGCAAAATCCCATCTGCACTTCTTTGGCCTAAAACATTAAGGTACCCACCGACAAGGAATAACATGAAAAAACTTCTATTAATTAACCCGATAGGCCGTAGAAGTGGTTATCTGTTGAGCAAGTCTTCCACATTCGAACCCCTAGGCTTGGCCTACGTAGCTGCAGTTACACCATCTAACTGGGAGGTGAAAATAGCAGATGAGAATTTTGATAAATTTGAATTTGAAGAAACTGATCTGGTAGGTATTACCGCATTTACCAGCAATATCACCAGGGCCTATGAGATTGCCCAGATGTATCGAAAGCGAGAAATACAGGTTATTATGGGAGGTATTCATGTGTCTATGCTTCCAGACGAGGCTCTGCAATATGCTAATGCAGTGGTGGTTGGTGAGGTAGAGGGCATCTGGGAAAGGGTGATTAGTGATTTTTTAAATAATCGCCTATCCTCAAAATATGTAGGTCCGCGGATTGACTTAGATCAATGCAATATCGCACCACGGCGCGACTTGCTACATCCAAACTATATTTGGCATTCCATACAAACTTCTCGCGGTTGCCCCTTTAATTGCAATTTCTGCTCAGTCTCCAGATACTTAGGTAAAGAGTATCGTCAACGCAGACCGAAAGATGTGCTTGATGAACTGATAGAATTTAGGGGTGAATACATAGCATTTTTGGATGATAACTTGATTGGCTACAGCTCAGAAAGCAAGCGCAGGGCTATGGAACTTTTTAAGGGCATGATCCAGCGCGGCCTAAACAAGAAATGGTGGATGCAGACTTCTATTAACGCCGCTGATGATGAGCAATTGGTTGAGCTAGCAGCAAAGGCTGGTTGCATGACTGCATTTGTTGGGTTTGAAACAATTAGTCAAGGAACCCTAAAGGACATGAGGAAAGGGGTTAATCTCAGGGTTGGGGTTGAGAATTATAAAAAAGTAGTTGACACCTTTCACAAATACGGAATTGGAGTGTTCGGTGCGTTTATCATCGGCAACGATTTCGAGTCGCCTGCATACTACAAGGAATTGGCTGATTTTTTGGTCCACTCTGGCATTGACAGTGTTCAGATTGCTATACTAACTCCCCTCCCGGGCACCACTTTGATGGAGCAACTGCAAAAGGAGAATCGGTTGATCTACCAGGACTTCCCCAACGATTGGGACAAATACCGCTTGTCCTACGTAGTTCACCAGCCAAAAGCGTTAGAGGCAGAAACCATATACATAGCCGATAATTATATCAAAAATCGATTATACTCTTTCCCGACTTACCCATACCGAATATTGAAATCGCTATATGGCCTCAAGGACCCAACAAACTTTTGCGCCAACTACAAGTTCAATAAAGCCCTCAAAAAGAGCTGGCAGAATTCCCATTACTATAAAGAATATCCTAGCAGTCTGGATGCAATTGACTCGTAACGATCTTTGCCTTTGATGTCTAGTACGGACAAGCCCAGACACGCTTAGCAAGCTCTTTGCTTCAAGCGCTCTTAGCCTCAAATTGGCTGTTCAACATGGCCTTCCAGTTCAATTGTACTAGTTTTCTCTTCTCCCCCATGTTTTTTAAAGCTATTCTGAGAACAATACTTTTATAGCTTGTTGCCCGCTTAGGTAGAAAAAGCTCATGGGTCTCTGAAAATCATTTGATATGAGTAGCTGGCTAGATCCTTTCTATTTCTGAGATGAGCCAACTTGGTAGGTTGCATGAAATCAATCTTTTTCCCGTGTGATAAGTTTTTTGAGGGAATGAATAAAGAAGTACACCAAGGATGAGGAAAAAATGGGGGAACAACCAGATGGAAAAGAGAAGCTAGAATTTTTTTGTTATGTGTTACTTATAGCTGATCTTGAATCTCTTCTGCACATATTCCATGTATTCGTTTCCGTACCGGACATTCAAGATCCATAACTGGTAATGCTTTTCATAAGGCACATGCTCGGCCTTGACATAGTCGAAGGGATAAAACAGAACAGGGACCCTTTCCATGTTATAGGCACCCGTCAATTGTGCGATAGCAGTGGAGAGCACATTCCAGGGCAGGTCTTCAGAATTGGTCACCAGAACAGTGATACCGTTCAAAAGTTCCGAGAGATTGATTCCCAGATTTGACCGATTAACAATTAGAACCGCATTCAGGTCATCCTTATGGGTTAAAGAGTAAGCTGTTCGGTTCCGCAAAAAACCCAACCGGCTGTAGATTTCTTCTAGAGATTCACCCCCAGTTTCCTCTTGAGCCAGACCAAAGGCATCCAGAAGCAGGCCTCCGGAATGGTGACTGTAAAACCGTTTCAGATCCCAAAGGTCAAGTTTTGAGCTTTCCCTCAGCGACCAACCTTCCGGGAGTTTCATACCGAGAGATAGACTGGTATAGGGAAGATAGGAAAAGAGATCCATAGAGCAGCCGCGGGGATTATTCAGAGCATTGGCGAAGTCTCCAAAAACTCGATAAGGGAAAATTTTCTCCGGACGAAAATAACTCAGCACATAATCCATTTTTGCAGAGGGCAGGCGATGCATGTCATTCAAATAGTGAATGATTTGTTTTAACACGGTAAACCCAGCCCGCCTGTTGTCCATGGTCCTTGCAGCATGGTGATGTATCATCCAGGCCCTCTCATAAGCCCTCACCATGGAGATATGGCCATAGATCATCCCGTTCCTATGGTAAGTGAAGTGCTTCTCGATCTCGGGGCTCTCCCGGTAAATCTTTCTGTAGATCTTTTTGAAATTCTCCCGATGAGATTGGATAAGGCGATACTTCGTGGGATAGATAAACCCTGTCTTAAAAAAGAATTCCCACAGGGCCTCCATGTCGATCTCGCTGGAAATACGGGCATGGGGATCTAAAGCACTGGTAAGGATGTGTGTCAAACGGCTGTAAGTATTGATATCCATATCCAAAATGGAAAGGCCGCAACGGATGCCTTTTTCTTTTTCCTCAGAGCGGTAGATCACCTGGGCAGAACACTTCATCCTCACGGCACCGGCAAAATCGATTATCAGCTCGGGGATGATCATCCCCTGCAAAAGAACTCCCTGATTTGGTTTTTCATAAACGGAAAATCCCGAGGTAGAAATATCCGCAATTTCTAATTGAATCTTCTTATTCAAAAGCGGATGATTGAAAACAAGAGTAGGCGATGGCACCAACTGCTGCCGAGGATTGCGCATCCGCTTTCTCTTGAAGCGGGTGATTTTTTCGTCCACTGGGGCAGCCACAATCTCCTTGTCTGTAAGGCCGCCCCGCTCACGTATACACCGACACAGGCCTGAAAAGAAAATTTTTTGCCCGTGCCGCAAATGAATGGTGACTAATGCATCTGAATTGAACCAGTGTAGGGAATCAGATGACTGTGGGTCGATCTTGATCCGGAATCCCAGGGGGCTAAAATCCAGTAACTCACCGTGAGCCTGAAATCCGCTCTGGATTAACTCAACGACCACCTCGTGGCAGGGATACCGCCTTGCCTGGCGTTGCCCTACGATATAGCTGGCGGAGGGTAATTGAACGGTAAGGCCGCCTCTGTCTATCTCCTGCAATACGGCCGGTACCAGTATCATAGAGGAACCATCATCAATGACAATATTGAGGAATTGATAGTTCTCTAGTTCGAGACCTGAAGAGGTTTCATCTGACCAGCGACAGGTGAGGTCTTTGCCGAGGCAGGGCTCTGGACGGACTTTAACAAGAATACCTTCTTCATGTTTCCGATGACGGAGGTGGGCAAAAACATATCCATCCATAAAATGGACATGATTGAGCATATTGGTCAGGGTCTTTTGATCAACGAAGTCGGCACTTTTAAGATCATGGATAAGCTCTTGGTGCTGAAAAAGCCACGGTGGGAGTCGGTATTCGTCTCCGGTGGCACGTCTGGTAGATTGCTCCTTTTGGGGGAAGGTATCTGTTGATCTATTCCCAGCCATTTACGCCGCCCCTAATTCTACGGAACTTATTGAACTACCCTTTTCAACTAACCGCTCTGGTACAAAAAATCATCCGGGGTAAAGACCCAAAACGTTCCCTCTCTCAAAAACATTCTGAAGACCGAAAAGACCCTGGTAGTAACATCTTTCGCAAAAGGATTACTGTCAGGAACCTCTGACACTGCGTTAGGGATGAGGTAAACCTTTGTCATGTATCTGCCCCGAGATCCTGATCTCTCGTTCCAGAACGCCTTGAAACAGTTTCTACAGGTTATAAAGCCAAAGTTAAGAGAATGTCGCTTTGCAAAGGCGATGGAAATACACAAGCCTTCTTTTTATATGGAAAAAAATACTTTGTCAATAACTACCTTGATTTGTTTCAAAAAAATCTATTTTGCATATTTGCCTGCAAGGCAAGGCTAACAAGATGAAGAGCACGTTGGTAATGAAGAGAAGAATCTCAACCGGCTTCAATTCCAATAATCAGATATTCCAATTGGGACGAAGCCCCTAAGCTCTAATTAACATGTGGCCCCAAGTAGATAAGTATTTTCTCGACAACCTGATCGAGGGTTAATTCCGTGGTATCGACGGCGATAGCATCTTCGGCTGGCTTGAGGGGGGCGAGGGAGCGATTCATGTCCTGCCGATCGCGCCTGATGAGATCTTCTTTTACCTTTTCCCGTGAGAAGGATTCTCCTCTCCTCTGCCGTTCCTGGAACCTGCGATCCACCCGAACCTCTAACGATGCATCAACATAGAATTTGTGCTGAGCGTCTGGAAAAACTACGGTCCCCATGTCACGACCCTCTGCCACGAGGGGACCCTGAGAGGCGATTTTTCTCTGGAGGGTGGTCATTGCGCTTCTGACCACTTCCAGTGCCGACACATCGGATGCCAGCAAGTCTATATCGGGCTCCCTGATGGCTTCAGTAACATCCTCCTTACCTAAATATACCCTGGTTGTATCACCTTCTGGAACAAAGACTATGTCGAGATCGTTACAGATCTTAGCAATGGCCGCTTCATCGTGCAATCCTATGCCAGTTCGCTTGAGAGCGAGCGCAACAACACGGTACATCGCTCCTGTATCCAGGTAAGGGTAGTTAAGCCTTTTTGCCAGGAGGCGACTGACCGTACTCTTTCCAGACCCTGTTGGTCCATCTATGGTGATCACCTGGTTCATTTCAAGAGAGGATCTTCTCCAGGGTATTGATAAAGCGCTCATTCTCTTCAGGGAGGCCTACGGTCACCCTGATATGATCCTTTAGTCCGTAGCTATCCATCGGGCGGATGATGACCCCTTGCTTGAGCATACGCTGGTAGGTTTCTTGTGCACCCAGGGGTGTTTTGAGGAGGAAAAAATTGGCCTGGGTAGGGATATATTCAAGGGCCATCCGATCCAACTGGGCATAGAGGAATGCAAGACCTTCCCTGATAAGGCTCAGTGTTTTTTTCACAAACTCATCATCGTCGAGCGCGGCCAGGGCCCCGACCTGGGCCACATAGTTTACATTAAAGGGCTGTCTGACCCTATTGATACCCTCTGCTATCATCTCCGAGGCAAACCCATAACCAATCCTGAGCCCAGCCAATCCGTAAATCTTTGAAAAGGTTCGCAGTACCACAAGGAGGGGGTATGAATCCAAGAGTTCCAATCCGCTGACAATGGTTGGATCGGTGGCAAATTCGATATAGGCCTCATCTAAAACAACGATCACATCCGGGGGAAGGGCGTTTAAGAAACGGGCGATCTCCTCCTTAGCAAGGGCCTTTCCAGTAGGATTCTGCGGGTTATTGACGAAAACAATCTTTGTGTTAGCAGATACTGCCTTGATCATGGCTGGCAGGTTGACAGAGAAATCTGTGAGGGGCACCGTGACTACTTTTCCGTCAGAACTTTTCGCAAATGTTTCATAAAGCAAGAAGGCATGCTGGGGAATGATAACCTCCTCATCAGGCGAGAGAAAGGTGTGTACAACCAACTCTATGAGTTCATCTGCTCCATTACCCACCAAGATTCTGCTCATGGACAACCCAAACTTGCGTGCCAGTTTCTCTTTCAAATAATAGGCATCGGCGTCAGGGTACTGGTGGATTTTATTCAGGTTTTCGGTAATTGCCCTTATAGCTTTGGGTGAGGGGCCAAACGGATTCTCATTTGAGGCCAGTTTAATGGAACCGAATATCCCGAGCTCTCTCTCAAGTTCCTCTATGGGTTTTCCTGGTGGATACGGGGTCAAGCTTTCAACGCATTTTCTGATTAGTTGTTTCATAGTAAATCTCTCTTTTTTGGTTTTTTATAAAGGAGGCGTAAACAAAAGTAAACCCTGTTCGACGCATGGGAGGTTCCGAGTCCGGTATGAAGTGACTCAAGCTGGGAGGTAAATGTTAACCGTGTGTTAATGGTAGCCAAGTTTATTGGGTTTGTTGTGTTCATTGGGTTTCTATCGTTAACCTCGTAAGCAGGACGTATTAACTGACTGGGCAAGGTTAAACAAAGGGAGTTTTAGAGTCTCATCCTGGGTCGGTATGGATGGAACGTAAAGAGGGATATCAAGGTGATAAAACTTACTCAAGGATTTTCAGGATTTGGTGGAGTTCTTCTTTGATTTCTGCCAAGATATCACCCTGCGGTACGGCGGTGTCATCGCCCTTTTTCATAGCCTTGAGCCTGTTTTTGGCACCTGCTATGGTGAGCTTTTCTTCGTAGAGGAGCTTTTTTATCGCTCCGAGGGTCTCAATATCCTCTCGCCTATACACGCGCTGACGGGAGTCTGCTCTTTTCGGCCTCAGGGTGGGGAATTCTGACTCCCAGTAGCGAAGGACATAGGGTTTTACTCCAACTATCCGGCTAACCTCACCGATCCTGAAATAGCGCTTATCGTCCGGGATGTACATCTCACTAAGTGAGCTAAAATGAACTAAAATACTTCAAAATGTCATAAAATGGCCATAAATTCATCACC
>CP070673.1:1799226-1802077 GCA_020351915.1 Deltaproteobacteria bacterium | reverse complement strand
TTTGCGGTAGTCTATGCCGTACCTCTTGGCCTTATACGTAAATTTCCGCTCCGTTATGTGAAGCATGTGGGCTGCCTTGGCCATGTTCCCAAAGGTATTCTTCAAGGCATCGATGATCATTTCCTTCTCCAAGGTGGCAACGGCGTCTTCCAAGGATAAGGCGGGCACGGTACCCGATTCTTCGCCGGTCTGGAGCGTAGGGGGGAGGTGATAGCTGTGAATGACGCTTTCTTCGCATAGGAGAACGGCTCGCTCCATAACGTTTTCAAGCTCTCTCACATTGCCCGGCCAGTGGTATTGCATGAGCATGTCGATGGCAGGGGTTGACAATCGTCTAATGTCTTTGCTGTTTTCCTTGGCGTATTTCTCCAAAAAGTAGTCCGCCAAAAGCAGGATGTCGGTCTTTCGCTCCCTTAACGGGGGCATATAGATGGGGAACACATTCAGCCGATAGTATAGATCGCTCCTGAATGCTTCCTCCTCCACGGCCGACTCCAGATCCCTGCTGGTGGCCGCTATAATCCTGATATCTGTCTTGATGGTGTGGTAGCCGCCGACCCTCTCGAACTCCCTTTCCTGGAGCACCCGAAGAAGCTTGACCTGGAGATCAATGCCGATGGAGCCGACTTCATCGAGAAAGATAGTTCCCTTATTGGCCAGCTGGAATTTCCCCGCTTTTTGTTGGATTGCCCCGGTAAAGGCCCCTTTTTCATGACCAAAGAGCTCGCTCTCGATAAGGTTCGCCGGGAGAGCGGCACAGTTCACCTTGACAAAGGGTTGTTTTGCCCGTGGACTGTTGTAATGAATTGCGTTGGCCACCAGTTCCTTGCCGGTGCCGCTTTCACCTCTTATCAACACGGTTGCGTTGCTTTTGCAGACCTGGGAGATCATCTGAAAGACCTCCCTCATATTGTTGCTGCTCCCAACAATATTGGTGATCTTGTATTTGTCCGAGAGCTCATTGCTAAGCCTACGATTTTCCTCTCTGAGCCGCTCCCGTTCAAGCTGAACGCTTTCCAGATTGATCACATGCTGGGCAATCATGGTGGCAATGATGGAAAGGAGCCTCTCGCCTTCCTTAAGGGAGTAGGGCTCTTCATAGGGCCGATCAACACTAAGGGCCCCTACAACCTGGTCCCCTTTTTTGACCGGCACACAGATAAATGAGAATTCCTGATCTCGCTCAACCCTCCTGGTGGCCGTCCTATTTAAGAAGAGCGGTTCTTGACTGATTTTCGGCACCAATAAGCTTTTGCCCGCCTGGATTACCCTTCCGGTAATTCCCTCCCCGACTTGGTACTTCCCCCTTTCCATGGCGACCTTGGACATGCCATGAGCAACCTCAATGCTGATTTCATTTCTGAGGGGATTCAGAATCGTCACCGTTCCTCGGACCATATCCATTGAACTGGAGAGGATATCCAAGACCTTGTACAGGGACTTCCTGAGGTCGAGGCTCTCGTTGAGGGCTTTGGTGATCTCATAGAGAAGCGCGAGCTCCTCTCTCTTTTTCATGGCAACGGCATTCATCAATGATATCCTCTCATACCAATTACTCTTATCAAATAGGACCTGAAAATACAATGATTTTGACATGTTTCACTCTGAGTTCACATGCGAGGACCCTGCATTGCGATTGGATCCTCTTCCGAGGGCTCGGGGCTTCCGATGAGCGCGGTAGAGCCGGGATCATAAGTTTTGTATCGTTTCAAGGCGATTTCCGGATTCATGTTGGAATAGCAGTACGGGCAGCCATGGGGGCAGGTATCGGTCATGCCGATGTCGCGGCTTATGGCGCAGCCGCAGTGCTCACGCTGCCCCGGGTCTTTTTTGGATGAGACCGGGATGCCCCAAAGCTCGCGGATGAGCGCGGCGTCAATGCAGCTCGAAGGCTTGATGCCCAGATAGGTATAATCTCTTGTTTCAGCGCAGGCAAAGATATCCAGTCCGTGCTCGGCTGCGCACGTGGCTATGTGTGAAAGGAGCGCTCCTGTTTCAGGGTTGCTCCTTGGATCCTTGTTGAAGACGTATCCGTGCTTTTCCAGGGGCGCAAGGTTGCGCTGGGTCTTCCTGTATAAGGTGATGATGCTGGTGATCACCCTTTGGGTGCGCCCTGCGAGTTGCTGGCACAGGTTCTTAAATGTCTTGCGGTGATAGGAGGCATCGGTCCTGTTGGAAAGGATGATGGGGTCGTAGCGCCAGATCACGCGGCGGGGTCCGATCCTCTCGCTCAACTCGACGAATGTGGAGATGCGCTCCGCCAAGGTCGGCAGGCCGGGCTCCAGGGCCTTGGGATAGTCATTCACCGTGAACAAGAAGTAGAAACGGTAACCCATGGCTCCCACCGTTGGAAGAAAGCGGATCATGGGCGCGGGATTTTTTGACCAGAACACAATAGTGTCCACGGATTCAGGCACGAGCGAGATGCGCGCAACCTGCCTGGGATTGAAGGGGTTGGGCACCAGGCAGTATCCCTCCTGTAACCGGTTCACGAACCATTCGGAATAGAAGGCGGGTATGTCGGTGCGGCGGCTGGCGCTGATGATCATCTCTTACCCCTTGATCAGACCGACGTCTCATGTAACGGTCGTGATAGACAAAAGAAAAGCCCACACCAGAGGAAGGTACTCCTGATGAGGGCCTCTTTCAACCGATTTTCAATGCCGGTTATTCGTTTGATATCAAAGGATTTGGTTAGACTGTGCTCTATAGCGGTAAAACGTAACAAATTCTGATTTTTCTATTAATATTAGTTAGTTACATACTATTTACTTGCCTTAAATTTTACTCATTGTCAAGCTTATTTTACTTTGCTTGCATCATCCAGGATTTAGAATTGGGCTGGATGAGG
>CP070673.1:1795995-1799126 GCA_020351915.1 Deltaproteobacteria bacterium | reverse complement strand
TCGGCATCAAGCGCACTATGAAGAGCCGTCCATTCGCCTGTGTTGATGTTAGCCCCTTTAGCAAGAAGCAGCTCCACTATTTCCTTGCTGTGATAAGCTGCTTCCTGTAAGGGCGTCCATTTTCCGGCGTTGATGTCCGCACCATTAGCGATCAAAAACTTAGCTACTGTTATCTGTGCTGTCTTAGCGGCATAATGCAGCGCTGTCTGGTCCCTCTGGTCTTTGGCATCCACGCTCACACCGTCGTCAATTAACTCCTCTACTCTCTGCAAATCTCCAAAATATGCGGCGGTATGCAGCGAAACATTGCAACTCTTGGACAGGAGCAGCTCAGCTATCTCTTTTTGCCCTCGCTGGACAGCAACATCCACTGGTTTCTGACCATCGTTATTTTTTGCGTTTACATTTGCACCCTTAGCAATGAGCAACTCAACAATATCTTTATGACCAGCCCTCGCAGCAGAATGTAGAGGTGTGTCACCTTCTGCAGGATATCCTCTTGTTGCATTTACATTGGCACCTTTGGCGATAAGCAACTCAACAATCTCTTTATGACCACCCCTTGCAGCAGAATGTAGAGGTGTGTCACCTTCTGCAGGATATCCTCTTGTTGCATTTACATTGGCACCTTTGGCGATAAGTAGTTCCACTACCTCCTTATGGCCCTTCTCAACTGCGTAGTGAAGGGGGGTTGCTCGTCCTGCATCTACTCGAGCTCCCTTAGCGATCAATAGCTCAGCTACCTCTATATTACCTTGCTGACAAGCGTAATGCAGTGCAGAAGCATTGAGTTGATCCCAAGCATTTACATTGGCTCCACCAGCGAGCATAGCTTTAACCCTATCAAGATCTCCTTCTATTGCAACTTCATGCAGCGACTTAGGTGGCTCTAAAGAGTTGGTTAAAGTATATATTAAACTGTTATCTATTGAAATATTCTGGTGGTGACGGTAGGGGACATTGAAATAGGATCTAGCCGGCCAAACTATGGGTATCGCGGTCGAGCTTGCCTTAAGGGAAATGTAAAGGTGCAATAATGCGAGAGGCTCAATCGCATCAAACTTGGTGTAGATGTGTTTATCACTCGGAACGAAGAACCCTTTGTGGAACCTCCGAGCCAGTAATTTATCTCCAATATTTTGAGCAATCTGGAGAAATGACCGATTTTCTGTCTTCTTGTACAGCTCGAGGAATCCCAGCAGAGTGTACGGCTGCCAACAATCCGTAGCTATTTTGAGTTGAGAGTGAGTTTCTGGGGTAATGCCGATATCTCCAAAGCCATAACCGGAAGCTATGCTACGCGCCATACGCCACATGAACTGGTCGCCTGTAATTCTGTATGCCAGCGCGTAAACCCAGAAATCCATGGCAACAACGGGTATAGCCTTAAATTCTAAGCCACGCCAGCCATGACCGCCATCTTTCCTACATACATACCCTTCGAGACTTGTACCATCATTAAGCATTGGAATCCACACATTGTCTTGCTGACGATAGGCTACTTTGCCTAAAGCCGTAAGTTCCTCGAGCCCCCATTGTATAAAGTCTCTCCCATCATTGCCTAGATTATCCCCAAGCAACATGGAAGATGCCCATGGGCTGATCGCTGGATTATATTCTATGCCGGGAGTTACCATAAGATAGCCCGGAAATATCTCCCTTATATCTGGATTACCCAATCCTGGCGGCAAAGGAACCAGTGTGGCAGCGAGGACAAGATGTCCCTCAAAATCTTCTCCAAATTGAAGCCACACTCCATCAGGCTCCTTGCGGGTATACACGTAACCGCTGATGCCCACACGTGGGTTTCTTGTTTGAACGTATCTATAGTTAAGACGTTTAGCCCAGATTAACGGCTTTTTGTCACCGGATAGCTTTGTTAGAATTCCTGCTGCATAAAAAAGATCGCTTCCTGTATTGAGGAATGATCTGCCCTGACTTTGAAAGAATACGGGACCTCCTGTATATTCTTGAATCCATGGTTCTTCAAAAGTGGTATTAAAAGACCGAGCGACCCGGTTCATATCCAAGTTCGACCAGTTAATAATATGTGCTGACCAAAAAGCTTCTACGAACTTCCTTAGGGCTTCCGCATCTACCTCCCACATAAGCTCATAATAAGGGTAGTATGATTTGAGTGAATGGTCTCCAGATATATAAATAATATCTCTCTGAGCATCATATGCATCCTGCAAACCCCAATACAACAAACCGTTCGGACTGCGCAGGTTATCAAAAGCATACTTAATTGCATCCATTGCTGCCTGCTTATATTTCGGGTCACCAGTTATCTTTGTAAGGCCATCAAGGGTGCGGAATAGATTCTGCTGACTTGCCAAGTTAGAAAGAATCCACCTCTCACCGTTGGGGGCTATCCACTCAACCGGTTTGAATACTCCATCCTTACCATAATTGGGGTCGTTGGGGTCGCGGACCATCAAGCCGTCGACAAATAAAGGCGTGTGTTTGGGGCCATAGGTATCCCGGCCGTACTTCAGGACGTTGTCAGCGAACATGCGAACGGCGTCGAGGTATTTGGTGCTTTCGTTTGGGTCTGGGGTTTCGGCAGCAAGGCATACTGAAATTTGGCAGATAAGCAGTATAACAAACAAGGCCAGATATGTTAAATGTCCTCTCATTTTATGTCCTCCAATACTCTAATTCGATGTAATGCCGATGGTGTGAAAACGAATCCAAGTTCGCTGATAGATATTATATATAAAATTATTGGAGGAAACAAGGCTCAAGTATTGTGTGGAAACAACCGTTGGCCATCCACAAATACTGTTAAGGTTTCTCAATAAATTACTTCTTCCAGGAGCTGAAAAACACCTTAATTTTCAAGTGACATCTTGTTACTGGTGAAAAGCGCCAAAAAGGGGGCCAGTTGATGCAAATCTTAGAGCTGTAAAACACCTTAATTTTCAAGGCTGAGTAGGCCGAGGGAATTTCACCCTCGGCCCCTCCGAGAACCGGACGTGAACCTCTCGACTCATCCGGCTCCTATCATTCAAACCATATGTCACCATATGGTTCTGCTACCTCCAATGACTCCTCCTGTTATACAGTTGGTCAATCGTTGGTAGCTGAATGACCGAGCCCCTTCGCTCGGCTGCCATTACAGCAGCTTC
>CP070673.1:1788944-1795895 GCA_020351915.1 Deltaproteobacteria bacterium | reverse complement strand
TAAGGGTAAGGCCGTGTTTGTGGGACTCTCGGAAGTATTGCTGGCAGATAGAAAAGACAGCTTCTACACGGTTTTTTCACAAGCAGGGGGAATATTTATCAGTGGGGTGGAAATTGCTGCAACTGCATTCTCAAACATTTTAGAAGATACCCCCGTGAAACCGGTCAGCTCACATTTCTATATTCTTATCATCCTTGTCTGGGGTATCCTCTCGGGTATCATATGTCGTATATCCACTCTCAAAGTAGGCGCGTTGGGTTTAATTGGTTTGAGCGTTCTTTATCTCGCCGCTGTGGCGTTTCACTTCAAGACCAGCGGTGTCTGGTATCCTATTGTTGTGCCCTTATTTTTCCAGGCTCCCCTCGCCTTTGTGGGCGCTGTGGGCATTGAATATGGCAGGCTTTTCAAGGAAGTCCTGGTAAAACTGCGCATGGAAGAGGACCTCTCCGCTGCCCGGGACGTTCAGATGAGCATGCTTCCGGCCTCCTGCCCCGAGATTGAGGGATATCAAATTGCCGCCAGCTCAACCCCGGCCAGAGAGGTGGGCGGAGATTTCTTTGATTTCATTGAGATTGGAGACGACAGATTGGGGCTCGTCATCGGCGACGTCACCGGGAAAAGTGTTTCAGGCGCTATGATCATGGCCGCATCGCGCAGTGTGTTCCGCATGCTCTCTGAGGAGGAATTGGGCGTTGGCGAGATTATGATCCAGGCCAACAGGCGGACCAAGAAAGACATCACGAGAGGCATGTTCGTGGCCCTGCTCTATGCCATGTTGAACGCGAAGGAGAAAACCCTGAGCCTGTGCAGCGCCGGACAGACTCAGCCCATACATCTCTCATCTAAGACGAACGAGGCTAATCTGGTGGAAACCGAGGGCGACACCTTCCCCCTGGGCATTCTGGATGAACCCGATTATAAAGAGACCCGACTTCAGTTGGCCCCCGGCGACAGCGTTGTTTTTTACACGGACGGCATTGTGGAGGCCATGAACAAAAAGGAGGAGGTCTTCGGATTCGAGCGCCTGCTGGAAGTGGTTCAAGAGGCGAAGTCCGTGAATGCTGATTCATTGCTGAAGGAGATCGTGGATAAGGTCAACGCGTTCACCGGTGGGGCCCCCCAACACGACGACCTGACCGTTATAGTAGTAAGTGTGGAATAATAACGCATAGAGCAAAGAGCATGGCGCATAGAGCAAATCTAATTTGCAATTAAATAAAATGGCGCTACTACCTCATTTGAGACTGTCTGCACTTGGCGCTATGCCCTATGCCATAACTATTCTGGCGCATGTCCGGAAAAAGGAGGATCTGGAAAATGCGGAGAAGGCTATGCAACTGTTGGACGTTCAAATTTTCACATGACAAATACAATATAGGATGCCCCAAGAGCTCAGGTCAAAACTTGCTGCAAGGACGAGAAATGGTTGCCTTTTTCAGAAATATTGGTATAATACCAATCAGTATATTACTAAATGGGAGAATACTATTTAGTATAATACCTAAACTGATCGGTTCTAGGTTCAGGGTTCCAGGTTCAAGGGTTACAACATACTGACATTACTTACAGTTGCAGCCCAATGCCGGGCTTAGTCTCTTTCACCCATTGCGTGAAAATTATTTGCCGCCTCTATGGAGGCGTAATTCTTTTGGATTGAGCCTGTTGGGGTTCATCAACCCGGAACCTTGAACGTTGAACCGCTCAACCCAGGTAATACCAACTTAGGAGTTTCTATGTCCAATCCCTTTAAGTATGGCACGGTGGTCTCTGGAGAGGATTTTGCCAATCGGGATAAGGAACTTCGAGAGCTTGCCAATAGACTCAAGGAAACTGTGCGGATCTTTCTGGCCGCCCCTAGGAGGTATGGCAAAACCTCATTGATCAAGAATGTTCTGGGGGTGTTGCAAAAGGAAGGAATGCTCACCGCCTATGTAGACCTCTACTGGGCTACCTCTTCAAGAGAGTTCATGGAACTATATCTTTCCAATGTTATTCGGGGATCGAGATCCGTTGCCAGAAGGGCTGCTGGTTTTATCAGGGATTTTCTGCCCAGGCTTAGGCCGCGCCTCGGCTTCGACCCAAGTGGGAATCCGGAGCTATCGTTGGATGTCTCCAGGGAGACACCTGCGGAAGCAGCAGAAGAAGTCTTCAATCTGGCGGAGCAAATTGCCAAGGCCCAGGGAAAGCGTTTCGTGGTCGTTCTGGATGAATTTCAGGAGATTGTCAAACTTGACGGTGAGGCTCTAGAAAGGCAGATCAGAGCAGCAATCCAGCACCATAAAAATGTGAGCTACCTATTTGCCGGAAGCAAATCTCACATGCTTATTGATATGGTCTCCGAGCAAACGCGTCCCTTTTATCAGATGGGCACCCTAATGACCCTTGATAAGATTCCCAAAGAAGAATTCAGCTCCTTTATTACTGCCAAATTTGTCAAATCTGGGAAACCGCTCTCCCCTGCTGCCGTGAACCGGATCATCATGGAATCCGAGAACGTGCCACATTATGTTCAGCTTCTATCCTTTTATCTCTGGGATCATTTCCAGGGCGTGTCCCAGCTCGAGGAGGCTCATGTGGCGGAAGCCCTGTCTATTATCCTGCGAGGGCAGGAGCCGGCTTATCTGACCATCTGGGAAGGCCTAACCCTCCATCAACGAAAAACTGTTAAGGTGGCTGCACTGCTCAAAGGCCGGCTGCTCACCGCAAAAGAAACCATTTACCGTTTCCACCTAGAGTCGGCTTCCAACGTTGCAAAAAGCCTTAGAGCTCTCTGCTCAAAAGGTATCTTGAGACGGGAAAAAGGTGCTTACGTCTTCGAGGATGTTTTATTCTGTAGGTGGCTCGAAAAGCTCACTTGATCAGAAATTTGGAAAATGTGGAACAATTTTCAAATTACACGCCTATTTTCTGAGGAAACTCCAGGGATTCAGGGATATATTCGTTGTATTTTTCCTCCAAGCGTAGTACGATGCCCTGGATCTGTCGAGCAAACTCTATTAGATTTCACACGGGGCATTGTAACCTGTGTTGGTTCCGTTAAATAGGGTCCCATCGGGATATTTAACGGGGCAAGCAGAGCATTCTAACAGGGTGAATCTTTAACATTGAAATATGGAGGAGACAGTTACGCGGGATGGGTAAAGAGAGAAACATGGTGAGGATGGTGGACGAGCAAACAATTGAGGTTACCCTCCCCAACAAGATTGGGTATGAACGCATTGCAATGGCGTGTTCAGCTTCTTTCGCAAAAATTGTTGGCTTCGTACCAGATCGAATAGAAGACCTGAAAACCGCCGTGTCCGAGGCATGCCTCAATGCCATGGAGCATGGCAATAGGGGGCGTCCGGACGCCAGGGTAGTTGTTACCATGAATTTCGCGGACGGTTCTTTCACTGTTTCAGTAATGGACGAAGGAACTGGCATCCAAGAGATTCCTAAAGAACCTGATATCAGAAAAAAGATTGAAAAGCTGGAAGTCCCAAGAGGGCTCGGCATATTCTTGATAAAACAGCTTGCGGACCACGTGGACTTTAATCAAATGACCAAAGATGGTCACGTTATCAGAATGGTAATTCGAATGGCAGTCTAGTTGCTGAGGTGTTAATTTATTGAGTTGTGAACTTAAAAACTCTCGTAAATGATGTGAGGAAGGGGCTGGACGAGCTATGGAACATCAAAATCAGATCATAATTGAGAAGCACGGGGCGATAATGTTATTCGACATCAAGGGGGACGTGACCAGCGCTTCTGAACCTTTTTTCAACGAAGCATACGGGAATCCGGATATTCATGAAACAGAGAAAATTCTTTTGATCTTTGATGAAGATGCATACATAAATAGCGGGGGCATCGCGGTGTTGATCCAGTTGCTTGCAGAAACAAACAGGAACAAACAACAGATTGGAATCACTGGTCTTTCTGACCATTTCAAAAAGATCTTCCGGATGGTGGGCATTACCAAATTTGCAACAATTTATTCATCGGTGGACGAAGCCATGCAGAGGTTTCCCAGTTCAGAATAACCGCTCTCTTTTGACCGAATCTCTCCTGAGACCTGCGCACAGTTGGACAAGGCCCTCAGCGGTCTGATAGCCTTTTGCAGCCTACTCTCTCAAGGAATTTTATGGAGGTCATAGCCATGGATCTCTTTACAGGCTTTCTTTTTAAAGGACTTGATCAAGATCAATTGGGAAAGATTGCCGCTATCACCGGAGAAATCTCCATGGAAAACGGGCAAAAGCTCTTTGTAGAAGGGGAAGAGGCTAAACACCTCTATATTCTCAAAGAGGGTGCCGTAGAGCTCATAACTGGGGTTGAACAGGAGCTTCAGCTCCCCATATCCATGTTGCGCGACCCCGGTGACATCTTTGGTTCACATTCCCTTATTGCACCACACCAGTATAGCTTATCAGCTCGTTGTGAAGAAGCGGGCACTCTTTTGAGCATTGAGCGCTCTTCGTTGAAAAAACTGATGGTCGCAGATCGTGGCCTTGAATGCATGATCATGCGCAATCTGGCAGAGCACTTTCTTGATACGCTTAGAGAGACCAGACAAGAGCTGAAAACACACTTCAGAATTCTTCTTAAATCCATGCGTTCATAAGCTAGCTGGAGAAAACCTGACACACCTCCAATAATGATGCGCCTGAAAAAAGTCCTTTTTACGGGCAATTGTGAATTTAGGAATTTAGGAATTGTAAATTATCTTAAGTAGTTATACGTACTGGCATTACTCCAAATCCTGATGTTTTCGACTTTTTAAGAGATCATCAATGGCGGCTAAGGATACAGTGGACCGCATCAAAGACACACAGATACGGAGCGAACCCTCACCCATGCCCGAAAGGATGCAAACCGAGCTTGACAGACAGCTCTTTCATCTCAAGACTCTCTACGATGTGAGCCGCGAGTTGCTTGGGGTTGTTGAGGTCAAGGCAATTCTGAAAAACTTCTTGCTCATGACCATGGGAAACTTTGGGGTGGTTGAAGGTTTTGTTTTTACTCAGGATGCCCAAGCTAAGGAGACCACACAGCTGATATCCATGGGATTTCAGGAAAACGAGCGTCCATTATTGGTAAAGGGGGCGACCAGATTTTTGGCAAAGGCTGATCCTGGTGGCGTATTGATACGTGATGAGGCGCTCCAATCCTTTGACTTTCTCCTGCCTGCCGTGGTCTGCGCAGTGCCCTTCTCTATCGATGAGGGGTGCTCCGGTTTTCTCGGACTGGGTTCAAAAATCGTCGGTGATCCTTACAGTAATGACGACAAGGACCTCCTGGAGACCCTGGTTAATAGCCTGGTTGTTTCGCTGAAGAATGCCAGATCCTTCGAGGATATTAAGCGCCTTAACCTGGACATGCAGGAGAAAAATGTGGAGCTCGAAAAGGCGCTTAATGAGCTGGACCGACGAGTCTATCATCTAAAGACCCTGTATGATGTGAGTAAAGACATATTTGGTTCAGTGGATTTTGAGACTATCCTGAAGAATTTCCTGTTAATGGCTATGGGCAACTTTGGCGTCATCCAAGCCCTCATCTTGACCCTGGACACGCCGTCCGGAGAAATAACCCACTTTGAGTCTAATGGATACCAGGAAAGTGATTTTGCCTCTTTAAGAGAAGGGGCACAGCAGCTCCTATTGGATGGTAGCGCCGGGAGGGCATTTGAGAATGCTGAGATTTTGACAGAGTCCCACGACTTAATACCAAGCGTAGATTGCGGCGTGTCCTTTAGAGTGGACGAAAAATGTATGGGATTCCTGGGCTTGGGTTCCAAACTCATAGGCGAGCCGTACAATGAGGGTGACAGAGAACTCCTAGTCACCCTTGTTAACAATCTAGTTGTCGCTCTGAAAAACGCCATATCTTTCGAGAATATGAAGCGCCAATTAGTGCTCGACCATGAACTGGAAAAGGGCCAACAGATTCAGAGGAATTTTCTGCCCGACCAGATCCCCCAGCTGCCCAACTGGGAGATTGCCACCTGTTTCTTTCCAGCCCTTCAGGTATCCGGTGATTTCTACGACGCCTTCCTGCTACCCGGCGAGTGCGTAGGATTGGTAATTGCCGATGTATGCGACAAGGGCGTGGGTTCAGCCCTTTTCATGGCGCTCTCCCGCAGCCTCATTCGGGTGTTTTCTGGAGAGAGTTCCCTGTACGACCTCCCCACCTCTGCCATCAACGAAAACATGCAGGCGGCAACCGATGCACATCAAATCAACGCCCTGAAAGCTGTTGCCCTCACCAACGACTACATCGCCCAGGAACATGGTGAGGAAGGAATGTTTGCCACGGTGTTTTTTGGGGTGCTGGATCCTAAAACCGGCCTACTCGCCTACATCAATGCTGGACATCTACCCCCCCTTATCGTTGGCTCGGCTGGCGTAAAGCAGCGTCTCAAGCCCACAGGACCGGCAGTGGGAATGATGCCCCATATGAAGTTTTCTATTCAAGAAGTTCAGCTTGAACCCGGTGACATCTTGCTTGGCTATACCGACGGGGTGACCGAAGCTCAAGACCCAAGCGGTGAGTTTTATACGATCAACCGATTGCTATCACTCCTGGAGCAACCTGCCTCCACCGCATCTGATCTTCTGGAGCGCATCAAGGAGAATTTGTTCATTCATATGGACAAAGCGGAACAGTTCGATGACATTACGATGTTGGCCGTTCATCGGGCACCCCTCAGTGAAGGATAGTACCCTCGGCAATACACACGGAAGTCATTTTGTAGAATTTATAGGGAATTTGTAAAGCGGATCATGGAAAACATAAGGGTCAGGTCTTCACGGGCTGTTGCCCAAACGGAATCCCTTTGAGCGGTCATTACTACTGAGAGCATCAAATAGTTTGCAATATCGGGAGGGGCATGAGGTCTTTTCTGTTGTGACTGGTGGGACGCCGCTGTGCTTTTCACGACTTATCAGTGGGGGAAGCCGCAGCTCTCCCGAC
>CP070673.1:1784638-1788844 GCA_020351915.1 Deltaproteobacteria bacterium | reverse complement strand
GTGGCTATGGGATGGGCAGTCGGACCGGTGCCAATAGGTACCCCTCTGTCGGACATTGGGATGATCCTGCCTATTACCAAAGCTGTAAATTTTATTCATGAGTTGAAGGCCGGACAGATCAAGTGGAATGGGGTTCTGGACCTATCTCTTGACACCAAACTGAAACAAATCACTGATAAGGCTAAACAGCGTAAATGGGCCGATGCCAAAGCTATGGCTGTTAAGGAACTCCGGCTTAGCCTTGATCCAACATTGGTAATGGCAGCCGGAATGATGCACTTTTGCGCCGGGGACAACAATGGCGCCAGGAAACTCTTCGGTGAAGCTTTATCAATGGATGATGAAAACAACAAGGCAAAGCTGATGCTCTTTCTTATCGATTGGTTGACCGGCAGATCTCATGTAAGCACGTACCGCCAGGAATTACTGGCTTTGGATTGGCGTTCACCGACCGAATTTTTAGGTCACCTGGTCAAGGTTCTGGAAGGACTGGTTGATGAGGAATCAGCCCTCAAAGGGGGGTACACCGAGGCTGAAAAGAGCTGGCTTCACTACGTTGTCGGTCTTATCCGGGCTAAACTGGGGGACCTGGCAGATTCGGAGCAGCTACTGAAAAAAGCTGTTTTAGCGGCCGACATCGATGACTGGTTGTTCTTCCTGGCCCTCGCCGAGCTGGAAAAGGTTCAGAATCAGAGATTGGATGCTTTACAGAACAAACCCGGAAGGACTGAGTATAAGGACAAAATTGAAGCCTTTGCCAATGCAATAGAAAAAAATTATGCGGCCAAGTTAGAACAACGAACCACGGTAGCCCCCCTTGTGGCTAAGCTCAAACAGGACTCCATCAACCCAGAGGACAAACAAAGTGTTCTGGAACAGATCCTCGAAAATGACCGCAAAAATGGAGAAATCTTGCTAGGGCTGGCTTTCTACTGCGCAATGAACGAACAATGGGAACGTGCCCTTGAATACGCCCGGACTTTTCTCAAAATTGAGGGCCGGGAAAATGCGGGACGGTTAAGTGTTGGATTGTTGGAGCCCGAGGTTCTTCACAATATGGGACGGAAGGAGGAGGCAAAGACCAGCCTTGAAGGCTACTACCGCCGGACCAAGGACCCCTGGTACCTGGCCATCAGTGAGCACCTGTTTGGCGAGCAGACCGAGCAATCCCTGTCAGAGAAAGCAGGAGAAAGCCCTGAAAATCTCGTCACCTGGCATACAGCACTGGGATTCTGGGCAGAAGGCTCTGGGGACAAAAAGAAAGCTATCAAGCACTACAAAGAAGCTCTTGGATCGTACATGGATACCAGGATTGAATACGATTTTGCCAAAGAGCGGATCAAGAGGCTAAGAAGGCCTTCAGAATAGCTCCAGAATGAATGAATTTAGCCAGATGAAAGGTGAAGGGGGTATACCCCATATTGTGCAAGGATCTAGGACGCAAAAGGTTCGGTTTAGCTTGCCAAAGCCTTTAACTGAACATCGACCCATTTCATTAGAGACTACCGAATCAAATGTGAAATATGAAGGAGATATAATTTTCTTGGTACTCTGACCCCATTCACATTCATGGGTAAAACTGACATGAGATATAAAAAGGTTCTTTGCATATATCCCTATAAACAGGAGTTGAAAACCGTCGGGTTTCTGCCACCAATCGGTCTTGAGTATGTGGCCAGTGCTATAGAAGATCTTGTAGAGAGCGTAACGATAATAGATTTACGATATGAAAGCAGGTCGTTATCCTCATTTATCGATAAGAACACAGATCTAGTGCTGGTGAGCCACAATTGGGACATTGAAGGGGATTTTGTAAAGTCCACAATCACCAGCATACCAGACAAAATAACGGTAATCGTCGGTGGAAGGTATGCTACCGAATGCGTTCATGGACTCTTTGAGGATATTCCTCGAATCGACGGAATTGCCCGGGGTGACGGTGAGGAGATTGCGAGGGAAATTGTTCAAAAGGGCATTTCACCTGACATAGAGGGGCTTTCATTTCGATTCAACGACAAGATAGTGCATAACAAGAACAGAAGGCTTGAGCCTGTCCGAAGCGACTTTTATCCGAACAGAAAACTTCGTCGGTACAGGTATATGGTTACCTTAGATGAGTTTCAATCGGATATCCAGATTGACCTCATGCTGGGATCGAGGGGCTGCCCATATAACTGCAAGTTCTGCGACTTCAAGTTTAATCCCCTAGGGGAGAAGAGAAAGTGGTCTATCAGAACGCCGGAGTCCGTTGTATCGGAGATCAAGACCATAGAGGCTGGCGTGGTTGGCTTTGCCGATGATATTTTTACGGCAGACATGAACTGGGTTGAAAGGATATGTGACCTGATAATAGAAGAGGGCATAAAAAAGAAATACGTCATAAACGCTCGACTGGAGGTTGCGAAGAGGCCCGATGTTCTTAAAAAGATGTATAAAGCAGGTTTCATGGCATTTCTGTTAGGCATAGAATCTGCCCACGATAAGACCCTTGCATCGATGAATAAGGGGTTTACTACTGCAACGGTACGGGAATACTTTGAAGTTTTGAGACAATTTCATTTCATCTACCATTGCTACTTCATCATAGGGAATATAGGTGAAACCAGGGATGAGATGCTCGATGCAGTAGAATTCGCACATGAGCTTGGTGTTGATACCTTGGGGTTGTCGGTCTTAAGGGCTACCAAATACTCTCCTCTCAAGGCGATCCTGAAAGAGCTTGATGATTACCATATTGAGGAGGAGTCAGGGAAGGTCTACTCGGATATGCTGTCCGTTGAGGAGCTCCAACAGATACGAAGGGATGTAAATGCCTCGTTCTTTACCATACCGGTGATACTAAGGGTATTGAAGAAGTTGATAATACACCGGCTCCTAACATTTGCGCGTGTCTATGAGATAATCGTGTATGCTGCGAGAAGAAAGAGCAAATGGATGGCAAAGAAAAAAGCAATACGCATGGGTCATGTGATTCGGTGATCCTTCATCAACACCATGAGCCATTCCCCAACTGTCGTCTTGCCAGATTTGGTGCAGCCGATTTTAGGCTATGACTGACCCGCTCCATAGACGGATGAGGATTTGCAGGAATGGGTAAGCTGGTCACGACGAGAAGCATATACAATAGGTTGCGAAGAGCCGAACATTCGGGTTCGACCGTGAATCTGCATCTGAGTTGTGTGTATGAAAAGCGTATTACAACATCTTGTCAGCATTGATTATCTCAAATCATGGCAAGATACCCCAGCTTCGATCTTGCAGCCTCAGGCAATTGACAGATGGCACACACCAGAGCAACAATTGATGACTTAGTCTATATGGTATTGAGCTTAGAAGGGTTTAGATTTGCATTTGTAAGCGCAAGCTGAAGTGGAAATTCTGCCGGAAGAGGTTCATAGCAGAATCATTCAGTTTGGAGGTAAAAGCAAGAGATACAATATATAGATACTTTCTACCAAGAATAAGGCCATCCTTATCCTAAAGAACCAAAGACTTCCTTCGCCTGTGCGAGATACACTTCGGCCTCGCATTCTTCAAAGATCTGAATGGCTTCCGAGATGCATTCCCTAGCTTGGTCTTGTCTCCTCTTAGCCTTATGCAAGAGACAAAGGTCAAGATAAGCCTGGCCTAGTATTTCTTTGGCCCCAATCTCTTTTGCAGCTTCGATCGCCTTATTCAAATGGGCTTCGGCCTTTTGACTGGCAAAGGGGACATTTTTCATCAAAAAGCCGATGTTTTTGGCTAGGAAGGAGAGACTTTTTGGCCCCTCTCCCTGAACGACCTGCAAATAGACTTTTCCAATGATACGCTCAAGCATTGCATGTAAAATTTTTCTCTCATTTTTTAGAGATAATTGTCGTTCCTCTTCCAGCATCTTTAATCCCTGGGATATATGGCCCTTATCAATCATAACAATGGCAAGAAACATATAGGCGTAAGGACGAATCTGCTCACAACCAAAATTTTCGCAATATGAGGTAAGCTCTTTGAGAGCTGGTTCAGCTTCCCGGAATTGACCTTTGTAAACATAGGTTGCACCAAGAAATGTTCTGCCCCAGTGAGAATAGAAGGGATCTGCTGCAACCTCAATGGCTCTCTTATAGCAGTCACTAGCAGACGTGAAATCTCCGGCTGCTATATAGCCAGTTCCAGTATAAATATGGCCTACCGTCAAGCTTCTAATATTTGAATGCCTTTTGCCATAAT
>CP070673.1:1777608-1784538 GCA_020351915.1 Deltaproteobacteria bacterium | reverse complement strand
TGCAGAAAAGGCGGTGATGGCAGCCCTTGAGATGAGAAGGCTCCTCGAATCATTGAACAATGAGAGAGTCAATACGGGGTTGATGCCCTTCAGGCATGGGATTGGCATCCACACAGGGGAGGTTCTGGCTGGAAACACGGGGAGCGAAGATCAACTCTCATATTCCCTTATTGGTGATACGGTCATCCTAGCCTCAAGGATTCAGGGCCTCACAAAGGAAATCCACTGCGATATCCTGGCCAGCGAAGAAACTGCCAAGAGGCTTCGCCGGCACTTTGAATTGAAAAAGGAATTGCCGAAAAAAATAGGAGGGCGGGCCAAGCCTATTGTGGTGTATCGGGTTATTGGTTGATGTATTGTCCTTTGACCCTAATGGGTGCCGGTTTCAGTGGGCCATGCACTGCCCCTAGAGGCCTCTCGTTGTAAGAAACAGTGTTTGTTATCCAATGCGATTGGTGCGCACGGCCTGCAAAAGTGAAAATTATTTCTGAACAATCCAACTTGTCAATTAAGTAAAAAGAGAAACACGCCGAAAAGGTAGGTAGTGGATAAGGTGGCAGTCAAGATCGCGGAATGAGAATGCATGCATCAATAATAGATAGGCTTGATAAGGGGATCAGCATGCAGATGTTCGGTAAAAGGAGACGATGTACGCATAGATCATTTACCCTGGTTATTTTCCTGGCGTGGGTGGGCACGCTATTAATGCACTCCTGTGCGTTTCAGGATTTTGCCCTGAACACGGGTAAAGGAGCAGTTGTCAAAAAGGAGGCGCGGGAGCCCACCGTATTTCAATCGGAAGACTATGCTATCTGCAGACTGGAAGGAGGTGAGACATCTTTCAGCCTGGCTGAGCGGTTTTTGGGTGATGCAAAGAAATCATGGGTGATTGAGGATGCCAATAGAGGCATCCCCTTTGAAAGGAGTCAGGTCATTGTTATTCCCCTGAAGGAGGTAAACAACGGTGGTCTCACGCTGGATGGCTACCAGGTAGTACCCATACTATGTTACCATCGCTTTGCTGAAAATTGTAAATCTCCCCAGTGCATGCCCACTCATATTTTTGATCAGCAAATGAAATACCTCAAAGATAACAATTATCGAGTCGTAACCTTGGAGGAGGTTCTTGGCTTTCTTAATTATCGTCACCCCTTGCCGAGGAGATCGGTTGTTATTACCATAGATGATGGGTACAGATCAGGCTATGATATCGCCTATCCAATCCTGAAAAAATATGGTTTTACCGCCGCCCTTTTCATTTATACTGATTATGTCGGTATCTCAAAAAGTGCAATAACCTGGGACCAGTTGAGAGACCTGAAGGCTCAGGGCTTCGAAGTTGGCTCCCATACAATATCGCATTGTGACCTAACAAGGAAACAGGAGGGCGAGGACGATCAAACATATATGGCACGGATTAAAAAGGAACTCCTCGTGTCCAAACAAATCATTGATAAAGAACTGGACCAGGATACCATTTATTTTGCCTACCCCTATAGCAATTATAATCAGAGGATATTACACCTCTCTCATCAGGCAGGTTATAAGATTGGGTTATCTGTAAAAAGGGGAGGCAACCCATTTTTTTCAGACCCCCTTACCTTAAAGAGGGATCCCATAATAAAAAAGGACATGGAGACCTTTATCACCAGAGTCACATCTTTCGAGAAGTTTCCATTACAGTAGAAACACTATGAAGAAAAACCATCTCCTAATCTTCCTTATGGTTGCGAGTTTAGCGGGCTGTGCACCCCTCATAAAACGGCTCCCAAAAGAGATTGCTAAAGTTTCGCCCGAAGATCTCAAGAAAAAACTAGTGACAGAGTATCTCCAGGATGGCAAAAAGTATGAAGAGATGGGAGATCTGGTTACAGCCCTCGGATACTATAAACGTGCTCTCACGGTAGATCCCCTGAACCAGGAGGCAATCGAGAGCCGAAAGGGGGTCGAAGAGGAGTTACACAGTTCAGCAGAGGAGCATTATCAAGCTGGTATCAAGTTTTATAAGGCGGGAAAATATGGACATGCCCCTCACGAATTCCTTATTGCTTTAAGGCTCTGGCCAGACCATGCGGGCGCCGTTAAGATGCTTACCACAAGGAAACGGATCCAGATAAAAAGGTATGTTATGCATACGGTTCAGCCTGGTGAGAATCTTGCAAAAGTGGCCAAGATATACTACGGCGACCACCGTAAGTTTCCCCTTATAGCAAAATACAATAACATCACCGACGCCACCCGGGTCTATGTCGGTCAAAAAATCAAGGTTCCTGAAATTGAAGGCATGCCATTGTTAGCTCGCAAGGAGGGAATAAGAACAGAGGAATTGGAGGCAACTGATGTCGTATTAAAGGAGTGGGAAAAGTATGCATTGGAGAAGCAAGAGCCTGCTGAAACACGACCAGTTGTGGAGAAAGAAGAAGCTCTCGATCAGCTTGCCAGCTATCGCGATGATGGCGTTGAGCTCTTCAGCATAAATAAATACCAGGAGGCTATTGATGCGTTTAACAAGGTTCTCAATGTATACCCTCAGGATACTATCGCTCTTGAATATTCCTGCAAAGCTTATTTGCAGCACGGCATAAGCCTTTTTGGCAAGGAGGATTACCTGGAAGCCAGAGATCAATTCAAGTCATGTCTGCGCTTCAAGAATGACAGCCAGGAGTGCCAGGCATACCTTGAAAAGAGCGAAAACTTGTACAAAGAAGTGCATTATAGAAAAGGGATCCAGCTCTTTGATAAGGAATTATTGACCGAAGCTATTGAGGAGTGGAAATTGGTGTGGATTATCGACCCCAAATATAAAAGGGTAGATTATTTGATCACGAAGGCCAATACAATCTTGAAGAATATACAGGAATTAAAAGACAGTCAAAAGGAATAGGAATCATAAAGGTCTTGCAAAAAATAGGGAGATATTAAATCCTCTAATGGAGTCTACATCTTAAAGGAGATAGAATAAACAGTCCAGCCTCTTTGAACAAGTACGGTTATCTGTTCTTTTAGTCTATATCTTATAACTGCCTTTGTAAAATCTTGTTTCGTACTAACTGAAAGATCATTTACACCCTTGACGAGATCACCTGGCTCAAGGCCTATCTTATCTGCCTGGGAGCCTTTTCTGATGGCTACAATCACCAGGCCTTGTTTTTCCCTCAACCTGTACTGCGTGGCCAAGCGCCTATTCAGTTCTTCCACCTTGAAACCGAGCCGGTCGGATGCCAGGTTAAGAGCCAGATCAGATGGAAACGAGGCAGCCTTTATACCTATCTTGTGGCTTTTTCCATCCCTAAAAAAAGTCAGATGAACCGTTTCACTGGCCGTATACTGGGATAGGTGGTCGTAATAATTGCGACTGGATTTAATCTTATGTTTATTGAGCTCGGTAATGACATCCCCTCTTTTAAGGCCTCTCTCCTTTGCTGGTGATTCAACAACAACATCGGTAATCAGGGCCCCCTCGTTTATCGGCAAATGGAAATAAGTGACTAAATTCTCAGTTAGATCTTGAACCGTGATACCGAGCCAGGCTGTCTGAACCCTCCCGTAGTGTATCAAATCATGCACAATCCGCTTTGCCCGGTCAATAGGTATGGCAAATCCTATTCCCTCGGCCCCGGAATAAATCGCCGTATTAATGCCTATGAGTTCGCCATTGATGTTCAGGAGGGGACCACCGCTGTTGCCAGGGTTGATCGAGGCGTCTATTTGTACAAAATTGTTATAAACGCCGGCTTCTGTCCTTACCGATCTGTTGAGGGCGCTTATCACCCCTGTTGTAACCGTGTGAGACAGGCCAAACGGATTACCAATTGCAATGACTGTTTCTCCTATCATAAGGTCATCTGATCTACCCATTGGAATTGCCGGTAATTCCGCGTCCGTCTCTATTTTCAGGACAGCCAGGTCCGACTCAGGATCAGTGCCTACCACCCTGGCCTCAAATTCCTGCTGATTGGCCATCGTAATGGTTATCTTTGATGCACGCACAATAACATGATGATTGGTCAGGATATAGTGGTGAGTGCGATCAATAATAACACCAGAGCCAAGGCTCTTCTGAACATATTGTCTCTTGCGGGGCTCAAAAAAATCCCTGAAAAATTTGTTAAAGAATTCGTCACTTTCCCACGGGAAAAAGGGGTTGACACCTCTCTCAACGAGCTTACTGGAGCTAATGTTGACTACAGCAGGGCTTACCTTCCGTGCAGCCTTTACGATAGCGTTCTCTCTGGGGAACGTCTGACCTCCCCAGGTTAGAGCGGGAAAAAGCAGAAAAGAGATCAAAAGAGGAAACACCAGCTTGAGAACGAATCTTAAGGGCCTAAAATTATGAGTGCCTAAAGTTGCCATAACTCCTCAATCCAAAACCCCTCAATTCCCGCCTGCATCGCGTTGCGAAGCATTGCGGGCAGATGGCGGGCAGACCTTAATTCCTTAATCCCTGAATCCCCCAATTCCCCAATCCCTTACCGGAACATTGGTAATGGTTAGGCGCCTATCAATAAATTTCTGTTCAAAATGCGCAGAAAATGTTTTCTAAACCCTGGATAGCCTTTACTGAAAAGACTTTCCAAAGACTGAATAATCATTCAACTTTTTTACAAGTTGTTTGGTTCCGGGTGCTCCGGGTAGCCATTTTGAAGTTTAGTCACTTTAGGCATTTTAGGCACTCTAGGCACTTTTCCGGTTTATCCGGGTTAGTTAAATACAACCTTTCCATCCTTTACGTCAACCTTCACATCAGTACCATCTGCTACGTCACCACTCAAAATCTTTAATGCCAGCTCATCTTCAACGTAATGTTGGATGGCTCTTTTAAGGGGTCTCGCACCATACACAGGATCAAACCCCACGTCAGCCATAAATTCCTCTACCCCGTCCGTTAAGTGGAGCGTAATCTTACGATCCTGAAGCCTTTTGCTTAACTGGTCAATTTGTATGCCAACAATTCTCTTTATCTCCTCTTTGCCGAGTGAGTTAAAGACTATGGTCTCATCGATCCTGTTGAGGAACTCTGGCCTGAAGCTGGCTCGCAGCATTTCCATGACACTGCTAACCATTTTTTCTTTATCCTCGCCTGCTAACTCCTTTATGATCTGACTACCAATATTCGATGTCATGATCAAGACCGTGTTCTTGAAATCAACGGTTCTTCCCTTACCGTCGGTCATCCTGCCATCATCTAAGATCTGGAGGAGCACATTGAACACATCCGGGTGAGCCTTCTCTATTTCGTCCAAAAGAATTACCGAGTAAGGGTGGGTTCTAACCGATTCGGTAAGATATCCCCCTTCTTCATAACCCACATAGCCCGGTGGCGCCCCTATCATTCTTGCGACTGAGTGTTTTTCCATGTATTCGGACATGTCTATCCGAATCATGTATTGCTCATCGTCAAACAGGAACTCGGCCAGCGCCTTTGCCAGCTCGGTTTTGCCTACGCCGGTAGGGCCAAGGAATATAAATGATCCGATAGGTCGGTTTGGATCCTGAAGTCCTGACCGTGCCCTCCGAACAGCATTGGCTACGGCGATTACAGCATCATTTTGCCCTATTACCCGATTTCCAATTCTCTCCTCCATCTTCAACAACTTCTCCCGCTCGCCCTCCATCATCCTCTCTATAGGTATACCGGTCCATTTGGAAACCACCTCGGCAATGTCGTCGCTGTCTACCTCCTCTTTGAGCATCTTTTTGTTGGACTGAAGCTCACTGAGCCGGGTGTTTTCCTCGGACAGGCTTTGTTCCAACTGCAGAATGGTGCTGTACCTGAGTTCTGCGGCTTTGGCCAGATCTCCCTGTCTCTCGGCAACCTGGGCCTCTGACTTGGCTGCGTCTATCTTTTCTTTTACTTCCCGGATCCGGGCAATGATCTCCTTTTCCTTTTTCCAGTGGTTGGTCATCTGATCTGTTTGTGCCTTTAGGGCACTCAATTCCTCATCGATCTTTTCCAAACGCTGTTTAGAGGGGTTGTCCGACTCTTTCTTAAGCGCCTCTCTCTCTATCTCAAGCTGGGTGATCTTTCTTCTGAGGTCATCTATCTCAGATGGCAGGCTGTCTATCTCTATTCGCAATCTACTGGTTGCTTCATCAACAAGGTCTATGGCCTTATCAGGGAGAAAACGATCGGTAATATATCTGTTGGAGAGTACCGCTGCCGCAACCAGGGCGGAGTCCTTGATCCTGGCACCGTGATGGACCTCATATTTCTCTTTCACACCGCGGAGTATGGAGATGGTATCCTCTACATCGGGTTCCTCTACAACGATCGGCTGAAAACGCCGTTCCAGGGCAGCATCCTTTTCTATGTACTTTCGGTATTCCTTTATGGTTGTGGCGCCTACGCACCTGAGTTCACCCCGGGCCAGGGCCGGTTTGAGCATATTCGATGCATCCACCGCCCCCTCGGCTGCTCCTGCACCTACCAGGGTATGAAGCTCGTCGATGAAGAGAATTATAGATCCCTCTGCCTCGGTTACTTCCTTCAAAAAGGCCTTCAACCGGTCCTCAAATTCGCCTCTATATTTCGCTCCTGCTATCAATGCACCCATATCAAGGGCTACCACCCTTTTGTCTTTCAAGGTTTCAGGTATGTCTCCGTGAACGATTCTCTGAGCCAGACCTTCGGCGATGGCGGTTTTTCCCACTCCCGGCTCTCCAATCAAAACCGGGTTATTTTTTGTCCTCCTGGATAGAACCTGAATGACTCGCCTGATTTCATCATCTCTGCCCACTACCGGGTCAAGCTTGTCGTTCTTGGCCATTTCGGTAAGATCTTGACTGAACCGTTCTATGGCCTGGTACTTATCCTCTGGGGTTGCATCGGTTACCCTCTGAGAACCTCTGATGTCTATCAGGGCCTTTAATATAGTATCCCGGGTCAATCCATGGGTGGATAGAATTTTTGCAGCCTTTCCCTGTCGATCT
>CP070673.1:1774885-1777508 GCA_020351915.1 Deltaproteobacteria bacterium | reverse complement strand
TACATCAATCACACTGTATTCCTTGCTAAAATCCTCTTTGAGCCGATCAACCAGGGCAAATTTCTTTGCATCGGGGCACTCGACCCTGATCTCAGGTGTAGTATATGATTTTGGGACATCCTCTAAGAGTTGGCTAACCGATTTTCCCGTCTTGGATACTATCTCGAGCAGCCTGCATGAGGCATACAGGGCATCATCGTAACCAAAATACCTATCAGCAAAAAACATATGGCCACTCATCTCTCCTGCAAGAAGGGCCTTGGTCTCCTTCATTTTATTCTTGATGAGAGAATGCCCTGTCTTCCACATGATGGCGTTTCCACCCCGGGCCGCAACGTCTTTATACATCCTATCTGAACATTTTACCTCAGAGATAATGGTTGCCCCAGGATGTTCCGTCAGGATATCCCTTGCAAAAATAAGCAAAAGCATATCCCCGAATACCATGTTTCCTGAACTATCTACCACGCCAATTCTGTCTCCATCCCCATCGACACCAATACCGAGGTTAAGATGGTGCGCTGTCACCTCTCGAATAAGATCTTTCATGTTATCCAGTACCGTGGGATCTGGTTCATGGTTGGGAAAAGAGCCATCCATGTCACAGTAAAGACCGTGAACGTCACAGCCAAAGGACTGTAGTATCTTTATCCCTACAGGTCCTGCCGTTCCATTCCCCGCATCAAAACCTACTTTGATCCCGGGCGATATGCTCATATCCTTCCGAACTTTATCAACATATGGTTCAATGATCTCATAGGTTGAATACCCCCCCTTGCCCTTTACAAAATCCCCCGCTTCGATAAGCCCTCGCACGCCCTGAATCTCTTCCCCATAGATCGTATCAAATCCTCTGCATATCTTGAAACCGTTATATAGGGGAGGGTTATGACTGGCCGTAATCATTAACCCTCCATCTGCCCTGAGGTGCCGTATGGCAAAATAGAGCGTGGGGGTGGGGCAGACTCCAACATCCACGATGTCACAGCCTGTTGATAAGAGGCCCTCCTTTAACCCATCCCGTATTGTGGGTGAACTCAACCGACAGTCCCTTCCCAGGGCAATCGTTTTTATTCCCAGGCGGTGGAAATAGGTACCAAATCCCTTTCCCAGAACAATAACCTCATCGTCCGTAAAATCTTCACCTACTACACCTCTTATATCGTACTCTCTATAAATCTCCGGGTTCATATGTATTCCTCATCTCGGTGTTGTCAGTTGACAGGCTGTTGCCCAAACAGCCTGTTACTACTGAGAGCACCAAATAGTTTGCAATATCGGGAGGGGCATGACCATCCTAGACCCTCTCAAACCTACAAAAGCTCATCGCGATCCTGCGACCTGAGCTTATCCACCAGCTTTTTCACATCCTGAGCCCTCTGTTTCTTACTGACCAACAGCACATCATCCTCCTCAACGATAACCAGATCCTCTACACCCAGGAGTGCAACCGGTTTTTTTGGGCTATGCACAATGCATTCAGAAGAATCAAGATTGATGACCTCACCAATGAAGGCATTTTGGTCACTATCCCTGGACCAGTATTGGGCCGCAGATGGCCACGAGCCAACATCATCCCAGCCAAAATCCCCCGGTATCATGAAAACATGCTTTGACCTTTCAATAACACCATAGTCAATAGAAATTGCCTCCATGTTTTGATAGGCCCTGCTGATTGCTGCTGATTCCTGATCTGTATCAAGGCATGATTTTATCTTCATCAGCCATTCGTGGTTATGAGGCAGGTATTCTGCGATTTCCTTGAGGATACATGAGGCCTTCACAATAAAGATGCCACTATTCCAAAAGAAGTTGCCCTGATCGATAAAAACCCTGGCTCTTTCCTCGTCGGGTTTCTCATGGAATGACTTGACCCTATAGATGGAACGTTTTTTGTCTACCAATTGATCGGTCTCTATATAGCCATAGGCGGTTTCCGGTCCCCGTGGGATGATTCCAATGGTGACAATACCATCTGCTTCAAAGGCCTGACGCACACCTACCATGACCTGCTCATGAAACCTTTTTTCATCCTGAATATAGTGATCTGCAGGCAGAATTACCATAACAGCACCAGGATGTTCTCTTTCTATAAAAAGGGCGGAAAGCCCAATTGCAGGAGCAGTATTCTTCCCAAACGGTTCTGCTAGGATATTACCTGCCACTAACTCAGGGGCTATTTTCTTAACAGCATCTGCCTGGGATTCGGTGGTTACGATCTTTATTCTACTGATCGGTATGATGGGTCTGATAAGTTGGATGGCTTTTTTGAGAAGAATCTCATCTCCAGTGATATTCAGGATTTGCTTTGGCCTATCTTTTCTGCTCCGTGGCCAAAACCGGGTTCCGCTCCCACCAGCCATGATGGCTGCATATAGGTAATCCTGTGCTCTTGTCATCACCAGTTAGAGTGCCCTCATCCACTCTGGCCTGAGGTCAACCCTCCCCTGGAGGGCCAAATCTATTACGTCAAGGGCCTGCTGCTTCCCCTGCGGGTACCTAACCCTGACCGGCAGATAGTTTGACGCATGATTCGAGAAGAAAAGGCCATGGGTCAATTCAGTGGAGGCTATCATCTCTCTCAATTCCGTGAGCAACCCGAGATTGTCAGGAAGTTCAAATC
>CP070673.1:1769032-1774785 GCA_020351915.1 Deltaproteobacteria bacterium | reverse complement strand
GTAGATGAGATTCACAGGGCTATTCAGAGGAGATATCCAACCATGTCAGTGGCAACGGTGTATTCCACGCTTGAGCTGTTAAAAGAGCTTGGAGAGATACAGGGACTCTCTATAAGGAAAAGGGGTAGGGCATGTTTTTGATGCAAATCCGCATCTTCATCATCATTTGCTCTGCCGAAAATGCGGAAAGATATTGAATACTGAGATTGATTACCCCAGTGGCTGCCCAATAATTGCAAAGGAAGGCGTAAACGGATGTAAAGTTGAGGAAGTTCAGGCATACCTTATGGAATATGCTCAGAGTGTCTGAAAAGTGAGAGTGAGGAAAGAGGATAATCAGAAAGTACTATTGCTATTAATGGGGAAAGGAAGAGCTTTTCGAACATTTACGATCAAGGAAAGGGGCGAGGAAGAACACATCTGTAATTTCATACTAACTATTAGATAACTGCATCTTTTGAGCAGGAAGAAAGGGGGGTTAGCGTATGAGGATTAATAGACGAGAATTTTTAAAGATTTCTGCGGGCACTGCTGCGGGTGTGATGGTGCTTGGTCTGGGCATGGATTTGAAACCGGTCAAAGCATATGCTCAGACTTTGAAGATCAGGTATGCGACAGACAGCACCACAATCTGCCCCTATTGCGCAGTGGGCTGCGGTATTATTGTGCACACCGGCAAAGGTGCGAGCGGAAAGGTTATCAATACCGAGGGTGATCCCGACCATCCCATCAATGAAGGGAGCCTTTGCTCTAAGGGTGCAGCCCTCAGTCAATTGGTTAATAATGAAAATCGGTTAGTAACACCGCTTTATCGGAAGCCATACAGTACCGAATGGCAGGCGGTTTCATGGGATTGGGCGCTTTACAAGATCGCTCTGAATATCAAGAAAACAAGGGATGCCACCTTTATCAGCAAGAACGGTAAAGGGCAGGTGGTTAACCGTACAGAGGCTATAGCGCATGTTGGAAGCGCAGCCCTCGATAATGAGGAGTGCTGGGCTCTACAGGCCATGATGAGAGCTCTGGGCCTGGTGTATATCGAGCACCAGGCTCGTATCTGACACAGCGCCACTGTTGCGGCTCTGGCAGAGTCGTTCGGACGCGGCGCAATGACCAATCACTGGATCGACATCAGAAACAGTGATTGCATTCTCATAATGGGTTCAAATGCTGCGGAGAACCACCCCATCTCATTTAAGTGGGTGACAGAGGCAATGAAGCAGGGAGCAAAGCTGATAAGCGTTGACCCTCGATTCACCCGCAGCTCTTCAAAGGCAGACTTCTATACTGCGCTCAGATCGGGCACTGATATTGCCTTCCTCGGCGGTATGATAAAATACATCATCGATAACAGTAAGTATTTCAAGGAATATGTTGTAGATTACACCAACGCGGCATTTATCCTGAGTGACAAGTACTCCTTTGAGGATGGCCTCTTTTCGGGTTACGACTCCAAAACTCGCTCATATGACAAGAGCATGTGGGCGTTTGAAAAGGACGGAGAGGGTATTCCAAAGAGAGATGAGTCCCTCCAGGATCCCCGGTGTGTATTTCAGCTTTTAAAGAAACACTATAGCAGGTATGATCTGGACACGGTATCAGCTATTACCGGTACCCCAAAGGAGGATCTGTTAAAGGTCTATGAGATGTATACAGCTAGCGGGAAGAAGGGAAAGGCCGGTACCATCATGTATGCAATGGGCTGGACGCAGCATACCGTCGGTGTACAGAACATCCGGACCATGGCCATGATTCAGCTCCTGTTGGGTAATATGGGCGTGGCCGGCGGCGGTGTGAACGCATTGAGAGGCGAATCCAACGTTCAGGGTTCTACCGATCACTGCCTCCTTTACCATATCTGGCCCGGTTATCTCGCTACCCCGAGCACCACGTGGTCTACATTGGGCGACTATCTTAAGAGGAGGCCCAAGAGCAATGATCCTCTGAGTGCGAACTGGTGGCAGAATGAGCCCAAGTACATGGTGAGCATACTGAAATCCTTTTTTGGAAGGAAGGCCACCAAAGAGAACGATTTCGGATACCCATGGGTTCCCAAGCTGGATGCCGGCAAGGCCTACAGCTGGCTTGACATCTTCGATGAGATGTATAAGGGCACCATAAAGGGGTTCTTCTCTTGGGGCCAGAACCCGGCAGGTTCGGGTGCCAATGCAAACAAGACAAGGCAGGCGTTGGCAAACCTGGATTGGCTGGTTAACGTGAATATCTTTGACAATGAGACCGGCTCGTTCTGGAAGGGTCCCGACATGAATCCGAAGAAGATCAAAACCGAGGTCTTCATGCTGCCCTGTGCAGTGTCTGTGGAAAAAGAAGGTTCCATTACCAACAGCGGTCGCTGGATGCAGTGGCGGTATAAGGCCGCGGAGCCACCAGGGGAGGCGAGGCCTGACGGCGACATCATGACCGATTTGTTTAAGAAGGTCAGATACCTCTACCGCCGGGATAAGAATGCAGTGTTTCCCGAGCCGATTCTGAACCTCAAGTGGGATTACACGACACAGCGAAGATTCGACTCCCATAAGGTAGCCAAGGAGATCAACGGATACTTCCTGAAGGATACCACCGTTGGGGGAAAATCCTTTAAGAAGGGTGATCTTGTCCCGAGCTTTGCGTATCTTCAGGCAGACGGTTCAACGAGTAGCGCTAATTGGCTCTACTGTAACTCCTATACCGGCAAGGGGAACATGGCCGCACGGCGTACGAGGGAGAAATCGGGCATTGGCCTCAACCTTGAGTGGGCGTGGTGTTGGCCCGTCAACCGACGCATCATTTACAACCGCGCTTCGGTAGACCCCTACGGAAAGCCATGGGATGCCGAACACCCGGTGGTACAGTGGAATGGTTCAAAATGGGTTGGCGATGTTCCAGACGGCGGATGGCCACCCATGCTTAATCCGGATGGTACCCTCAATCCCAAGACCAAACACCCGTTCATTATGAAGCCCGATGGTGTTGCGAGCGTATTTGGCCCAGGCAGGACAGATGGGCCTTTCCCTGAACACTACGAGCCACTTGAGTGTCCCGTAGAGAAGAACCTCCTCTCCAGCCAGCTCATCAATCCCACGGCACCGATCTACAGTACCGAAATGGATGTTTACAGGACGTGCGATCCCCGGTACCCCTTTGTATGCACGACCTACCGGGTGAGCGAACACTGGCAAACCGGTGTTATGACCAGGTGGCAACCCTGGCTGCTGGACGCCCAACCACAACTCTTTGTGGAGATGAGCAATGAACTGGCTAAGATGAAGGGGATCAAAAACGGTGAGAAGGTCATCGTGGAATCGGCACGGGGTAAGGTCGAGGCTGTTGCCATTGTTACCCTTCGTTTTAAGCCCTTTACGATTCAGGGTAATGAGATCCATCAGGTAGGGCTACCTTGGCATTATGGATGGGTTCACCCTAAGGATGGCGGTGATTCGGCCAACCTGCTGACACCGTCAACGGGTGATCCAAATACCAGGATCCCGGAAACCAAGGCCTTTATGGTCAATGTGAGAAAGATGTAAGGGAGGTGATCTGATGAACGGAAAGGCATTTTTTATCGATACTACGTTGTGTAGCGGTTGCAGGGGTTGTCAGATTGCCTGCAAGCAATGGAACCAACTCCCGGCTACCAAGACGGAAAACTGGGGAAGCTACCAGAATCCTAAGGATCTTTCCTTCTATACCTATAAACTGGTACGTTTTTCCGAAGCTCTTGGAAGTGACGGCAAACCGGTATGGTACTTTTTCCCCGATCAGTGCCGGCATTGCGTTGAACCGCCTTGCAAAGAGATCCCTGAGGATCCGAATGCTATCATCATTGATCAGCTTAGCGGTGCAGTACTCTACACCGATAAACTGAAAAAAGAGAGCAGTGAGGATTTGAGGGAATCTTGTCCTTATGATATACCGAGAGGCGAAGCGCGAACCGGGTATATGGCAAAATGTACTATGTGCGTGGATAGGGTGAACAATGGGCTTCTTCCTGCCTGTGTTAAGACCTGCCCCACAGGGGCCATGAGCTTTGGGGATCGAGATGAGATGGTCGCTCTGGCCAAAAAGCGTCTGGCCGAGGTGAAATCTCAATTCCCTAAAGCCACGGTTACCGGTCTCGATGATGTAAGGGTCTTTTATCTCTTGGCTGATGAGCCTGCAAAGTATCATGAGTTTGCATTCGCTCCGGTAAAGCCAGGAGGAATCGACAGAAAGACAGCATTAAAGCGGATTGCTAGACCCTTGAAAGAACTATCGAAAGAATGGCAGATGCTTCACAAATTGGCTAGTTAAGAGAAATTGGCTGAGCAAAAAGGGTGCCTCTCATAGGTGCCCTTTTTGTTTTGGTCACAGCCTATAGCCGAAGACAAAAGCGCTTATGTCTAATGAACTGTTAGCTCAAATAGATCGGGTTATCCAAAAGAGACCTCTCTACAAAGAGGCCCTGTCTACCTACAGGGAGTTGGTGCGTCTCATAGAGGATAGTAAGCCAGAGATAATGTATTCAACGAAGGACGAGGCAGTAGCCGAGACAAAGGCTAAACAAGGGTTTCCTGTATTCTCAAGAGAAGATTTGCCCCTTGACCTGAAAGCTACATCCTCGTTATTTCCCCGATTGCTTGAGCATATGTCCTCCCAAAAGAGGGAAGATAGCAAGGCCTTGAAAAATGCCCTGGACAGGGTACAAACTGATCCGCAGTGGATTGAGCGTACGATTACTGCTTTTCTTTCAAGGGATGAGACGACTTTCACCACCATGGCACAGGAGGTGAACCTGGAACCGATGGTCCTTAGGTTTGTGACCAGTATGGCCTTGAAGCCCTCCCTGAATGCCCTGAGAGAGGCTGTTGGCGAGAGGATTCAAAAGGAAACATGGGATTATGGCTATTGCCCTTTATGCGGCTCTTCTCCGGATATGGCGTCCTTAGATGACGAGGGTAATAGAATGCTTCACTGTGAACTCTGCGGCTCTGAATGGCGTTATCCACGGCTCAAATGCCCTTTCTGTGAGAAAAGCGAACCCAAAGAGCTAGGATATTTTGTGAGCGAAGAGGAAGAAGGCTTTCGCGTCGACTTCTGCAAAAAATGTAAGGTGTATATCAAGACGCTCGATAGGAGAGTTGTCGAGTCGCCAGCGCCTCTGGAACTGGAAAACATTATCACCTTGCATTTGGACATGCTGGCACACGAGCAAGGCTTTAAGACGCCCTCTGGTTGAATTCATATCCCCCCGTAAATCACATTTCCCTAGTCTCCAGCCCTTAGAAGGTCAAATTCTAATATTACCTTCATTTCTAATACGGTTGTGTATGTCTCGGGTGTGAAGGACATAGTGCCAGTTTCATTTCCCGTGCAAAAGACCGTATGGTGCTGGGTGAACTGCCTGTTTTTCCTATAGGAATTCTTACCCATTTTTCTTGACATCATCAAAGATAACATGATAAAGGAAGCACCAAAAAATGGGTCCTTTAGCGTGCCTGCCTATTGGGATTCATATCGAGGGGACTTTTGCAATCCACCCGATGACAACTAAAAAAGGGGGCCGGCCGAGAGGTGCCGGAGTCACCTGATTACCTGCCGTGCAGTTCCCTTTAACAAATCCAATAACATAAGGATAACAAACCCATGTTCTTCTCCATCACCCTCTACATTGCCCTGGCCATCTTTCTGGGTGGCCTCATCTATAAGATCGGCACCTGGTTCGTTATAAAAACCGGTACCCAATCCCAGAGCATATCCCCCTCACAGAGACTTAT
>CP070673.1:1762371-1768932 GCA_020351915.1 Deltaproteobacteria bacterium | reverse complement strand
TACTATGAAAATTTCAAATATTTTTGGTTAGCATTTACAGAGGAAGAACTCGATTGTTATCTCACCGAAAGTACATTCTCATCACCGGATTAATTGCCTTAAGTCTTCTTTCGGTTTTCTTGAAGAAGTGGGGTTCAAACCCTTGGGCTGAAAGGGAGCGGGGAGAACATCACGGCCTAATCAGGATTGACAAGTCAGGTATTCGCCCGGATGATGGAGATACCTTTTTCTACAAGGATTTTATCATAAGGATCCTCGGCATAGATGCACCGGAGATTATCCATAAGGAACACGGGATATTTGAGGATCAGCCTTATGGTCGAAAGGCGGCAGCAATGACTGCGGATGTCTTGAAAAATGCCACAGTTGTTGAATATCTTCCCTTTCAAAACGATAAATACGGCCGGCTTCTTGCACATGTATTTGTTGATGAGGAACTTTTGGCTGTCCGTTTGATCAGAGCTGGATTAGCATATGAAACTATATCCTTTTACGGAGATAACGGATTTCCAGAGCTCGCAGAAAGGATATTAAAGGCTGCTCAGGAATCTCCCAGGCCACCATTTGAAAGACCTTACAGATGGCGCCGAAAACATCAGAAAAAGCAGTGACAAAACAGGCACCGTACCTCGAGGTAATAACGACCCATATGAATGCCGATTTTGATGCCTTGGCATCCATGTTGGCCGCAAAAAAGCTTTACTCCGAGGCAAAAATGGTATTTCCCGGTGCCCAGGAAAAGAATCTGAGGAATTTCTTTCTGCACTCAACCTCTTATCTCTTTGATTTCCTCCGTATTAAGGATGTTGATTTTAATAAGATCAAGAGGCTCATCTTGGTAGATACACGCCAAAAAAAGCGGATTGGCAAATTTAGAGAGCTATTGGGCAAGAAAGGATTGGAAATACATGTATATGATCATCATCCCCCCTCTGAGGATGATATCAAGGGTGATTTTGAAGCTATCCAAGAACTCGGGGCAGGCACATCAATACTCACGGAAATAATCAGAAAAAAGGGTATCAAAGTCACCCCTGATGAAGCGACTCTAATGGCACTCGGTATCTATGAAGATACTGGATCTTTTACCTTTTCTTCCACGAGGTCTGAAGATCATGAGGCTGCTGCCTGGCTACTAGAGCAGGGGGCATCGCTTAATACGATCTCTGATATGTTAACCAGAGAGCTGACCGCTGAGCAGGTGTGGCTCTTAAATGATTTGATGGCTTCTGCTACCAGAACCACTATCAATGGTATTGAAGTGGTTATAGCCAAGGCCAAGAGAGATCGGTATATAGGTGATTTTGCTGTTCTAGTTCAAAAGTTTATGGAAATGGAAAATCTCAATGTCTTATTTGCTCTCACCCAGATGGAGAACAGGGTCTATCTGGTTGCCAGAAGCAGGCTTCCAGAGGTAAATGTTGGTGAAATTGCCATGGACTTCGGTGGTGGAGGACATCCACAGGCAGCCTCTGCTACTATTCTTGATAAAACCCTCATCCAGGCAGAGGAAGATCTTAATAGATTTCTCCTAAACCGGATCAATTTTGAGAGATTTGCCAAAGACATGATGACCTCTCCTGTCATCCACATATTACCGGACGCTTCCATGAGAGAGGCAGGTGATACCCTAACCAGGTACAATATCAACACGTTGATGGTTATTGATGAAAATAGAACCCTCAAGGGATATATCTCCAGGCAGGTGGTGGACAGGGCTATCTTCCTTGGCCTGGAAATGAGGCCGGTAACAGAGTACATGAATGTGGAATTCAGGCACGTAGGACCTGAAACTACCTTGAATGAGATACAGGATCTGATTATCAATAGCAAACTGAGAATTCTACCTGTACTGCAAGACAGCCAGCTGCTCGGAGTTATTACCAGAACCGACCTTTTAAACATTCTGATAGAGAGGTCATCCACACCTGAGTTTGTTTATGATTCACAGGAGATCACGAGCTTTGTTCGGATGAAGAATATCAAAAATCTACTCAAAGAACGGTTGCCCGTTAAGATCACAACGCTCCTGAAGGAACTGGGAGAGATGGCGGATGAACTCGACTTCAATGCCTATCTGGTTGGAGGTCTCGTAAGAGACGTTATCCTAAAGAGGAAAAACCTTGACGTGGATATCGTTATCGAAGGAGATGCTATCAAGTTGGCCAAAGCCTTTGCCCAGAACAAGAAGGCCAGGGTGAGGAGTTACCCTAAGTTCGGAACAGCGGTTGTGGTTATGCCAGACGGCTTTAAGATAGACGTCGCAACTGCCAGGATGGAGCACTACGAATCACCGGCTGCTCCGCCGGAAGTTAGGCTGAGCTCGCTGAAGCGGGATCTTTTTCGCAGAGACTTTACCATTAATACCCTGGCAGTTCATCTTAACAAGGGGCATTATGGTACCCTCCTCGATCACTTTGGTGCTATGAGGGATATTAAAGAGCGGGTTTTGCGGGTGATTCATAACCTTAGCTTTGTTGAAGATCCTACGAGGATTTTGAGGGCCATTAGGTTCGAGCAGAGGTTTGGGTTCCGGATAGGCAAACTCACAGAAAGCCTGATTCAGAATGCTGTCAACGTGCATTGCTTCGAGAATTTGCCTGGGCAAAGGCTTTTTCTGGAACTAAAACTGATCTTGCAGGAAGAAGATCCCGTTGCAGTAATAGAGAGGATGGATGACTATGACATTTTGAAGTTCATCTCCCCCGAGCTTAAACTTACAGAGGGGGCAAGGGCTGTCCTGAAGAGAATAAAGGGCATTTTAGTATGGTTTAATCTCCTGTACCTGGGTATTACCTATGAACCATGGAAGGTATATTTTCTGGGGATAGTCTCATCTTTGAGCGATGATGCCTTGAAAAAGATAATAGAGAGGATGCAGATTCAAGACAGAGATATAGTAAATGCGATTTCCACCCGACAAGAGGTCAACACAGCCTTTAAGGAACTCTCTCAGCTCAAGGATAAGAGTAACTATGCCCTATACAAAGCTCTCTCACCCTTTACTCCTGAAATTTTACTGTGTGGTATGGCCAAAACCAAGAGTGAAAAGATACAGAAATCCATATCCGCCTTTTTCTCTCGACTTAAGGGAACAAGGGTCTATTTGAAGGGCAAGGATCTCATTGCAATGGGTTATGAACCGGGTCCCCTTTTCAAGGATATGTTTGACAGCCTCCTGGAGGCCAAGTTGGGAGGTGAGGTAAGCACAAGGCAAGATGAGATTGAATTCGTAAATAGAAGATTTTCTAGTTTACCAAAGCAAGCTAAAAGTTAACCCTACAACGACACTTTGTCATTCCTTCGCTTTGCTCGAGGACAGGTCTGAGGAGCGAAGCGACGAAGAATCTAGATTTAATGCTAAGGAATTTCCTTTTCTTTGGACAGGCCCGCCCTGGCGCGGTATAAGAAGTTTCGTTTAACTATGGTTATTAACTACTAAATAACGGCTTCAGTCAACAAACTCGTTCACACAGGTCTGGGCCAGGGATAGACCTGCCCGCTATGCGAGCCCGCAAGGCGAGGCGGGCGGGCACGATGTTCAGGACCTGGCTGCCGGCAGGCAGGTATGAAGAAAATAAGAAAACCATGTTAATCCTGTCGAAAAAGTTCCGCCGCAGGCGGCCTGATTTTATAGTTCTAGTACCTGCCCGCAAATCGTAGATCCTTCGCTCTCCCGCGTGGGCGGGATCACTCAGAATGACTTCTCAGCCAAAGTGTCGTTGTAGGCTTAGAAGCTACAAATTAGAATCGGTAGCTTTATTCACATCTGGAGGACTAAATGATGGGGAAAAACAGAATTGTCAGCGGCATGAGACCGACTGGCAAACTGCATCTCGGGCACGTCCATGGGGCCTTAAATAACTGGCGCTCTCTTCAAGAGGATTACCAGTGCTTTTATTTTATCGCTGACTGGCATGCCTTAACGAGTGAATATGAACATCCTGAGATTATAAAGGAAACCACCAAGGACATCATTATTGACTGGATTTCAGTCGGTCTTGACCCCGAGAAATCAGTGTTCTTTATTCAGTCAAGCATAAAGGAGCATGCTGAGCTGCAACTGATTTTTTCTATGGTAACACCGCTATCATGGCTGGAAAGAAACCCTACCTATAAGGAACAGCTCAAGGAAATGGCCCAAAGAAATCTTTATACCTATGGATTTTTAGGCTACCCGGTTCTGCAGGCAGCAGATATCCTGATGTATAAAGCACATGGTGTGCCTGTCGGAGAGGACCAGAGCCCCCATGTTGAATTGACACGAGAGATAGCGCGGCGCTTTAATCATTTCTATTCAGATGTTTTTCCTCTGCCAGAGGTTCTTCTAACCCCAGAGGCCAAGATACTCGGGATAGACCGGAGGAAGATGAGTAAGGGATATGACAATGCTATTTTTATCTCTGATTCAAAGGAGGTCATAGAAGAAAAGGTGGATGAGATGATTACCGATCCTCAGAGGGCCAGAAGATCTGATCCTGGCAGGCCAGGGTACTGCAACGTCTTCACCTTTCATGAGTTATATACTGAGAAAGAGACGGTAAAAGAGATCGATGAAAGCTGCCGTAAAGCGACCATCGGTTGTGTGGATTGCAAGGAAATCATGGCAGCCAGTCTGAACCGGTCCCTGGAACCGATAAGAGAGAAGAGGAAAGAGCTGGAGGCCCATCCCAGAACTATAGACACTATTATTGAGGAAGGTAACAGAAAGGCGCGTAAGATTGCCAAAAGTACCATGAAAGAGGTGAGAGAGGCCGTTAAGATCTAACCATGCCCTTTGAGACAAAACTCGAGGTGTTCGAAGGTCCCCTTGATTTGCTATTGCACCTGATCCAGATAAACGAGGTAGATATCTCAGACATACCCATAGCTACCATCACCGAACAGTATCTGGAATATCTGGACTTGATGAGGGCCTTGGACATTAATATCGCCGGTGATTTTCTGGTTATGGCATCTACCCTGATGCACATCAAATCCAAGATGCTCCTCCCAAGAAGAGATGATGATCTAGAGGAGATAGAAGATCTACGGGAGGAAATCGTCAGGCCCCTTATGGAATACATGAAACTTAAAGAGGCTGCTAATGAATTAGCATCTAGGGATATTCTCTACAGAGATGTCTTCAAGAGGGGCATAGAAATGAATGGCACAAGGGGTGAGGAAGACAATATAAACCCAGCCAAGGTTAATCTCTACGGATTGATGGATGCCTTTAAAAGGCTTATGAAGCAAAAACATCCCGGTGCGGTTCTCAGATTCAAACCTGAGCCCTGGTCAGTGAAGGAAAAGATGGTTGAAATACGGGATAAATTGGAAGGGGTAAAGAGTCTCTCCTTTAGAGATCTTTTTCCCGAGACGGCCTCCATTTCAGAAATGATCGCCACCTTTCTGGCATTACTTGAGCTGGTAAGAACTGAATTTATAAGTGTTTTTCAGGAGCAAGAAGGTACTGATATAATGCTCGAGGCAGTAACGAAACAAGCCTAGGGGTGGCGCAATGGGAAAGGAAGGTAAGCAGTAAACAGTATGCAGTAAACAGCAAAGAGGTCTTTAGTGCCTACCGTATACTCCACACTGGATCCTAGTTGTGAGTCACGAAATATAGATATAGGATATTCGAATCCTATGGAAGCATGTAATTCAGGCGCTAAAAACTAATAAAGAAAATACAACAGACAACGGACAACTATCAACGAACCTCGTTAGAGAGTGAGGCACTTGTTATGGATAATTCTCTCAAACTCATAGTAGAATCCCTTGTTTTTGCATCCGAAGAACCCTTAACCCCTCAGCAGATTCGCGAGCTCCTTCCAGAAAGGGATCTTAAGGAGATAAGGGCCGTGCTGGTGGAGCTGAAAGCCGAATACCAACAAATGAAGCGGAGCTTTATCATCAGGGAGGTAGCTAAGGGCTATCAGTTTTGCACTTTACCCCGGTTTAGACCGTACATTGCCAAAATGCTGAGTTCAGCGGAATCCAGATTGAGCAGAGCCGCACTGGAAACCTTGTCCATTGTTGCCTATAAACAACCCATCATCCGGCAGGAGATTGAACGGTTGCGAGGTGTGGACGTAGGCGGCATACTCAGGTTGTTACTCAAAAAGGGTTTGATTAGGATCGTAGGTCGAAAACCCCTGCCAGGCAGACCCATTATCTATGGTACAACGAGAAAGTTTCTCGAGGTATTTGATTTAAAGGACTTGTCATCCCTTCCGACCTTGAAGGAAATAGAAGAGCTTGGCGGTGGAGAAGACGAGCAATAAAAAGACGGAACGGTTGAACAAGATTATTGCCATGGCAGGCATTGCCTCAAGAAGGCGGGTAAAGCAATCCCTGTTCGGGCTTGTCCCACACCGCCCACCATGGAAAATTAGAGGGTTACCGGGATTGCCGGTAACCCTCTTTTTTTTCTACTACCAGTACTACTACTGCAGTATCTCCGGAATTCAACTGGTCTAAAGTTATGAGTTTCTTAGTAGAAGCCTTGAAAAAGGGCAGCGAGTAATTATTATCTCCTGATAGACAATTATGCCGCGTTAACTGATCCAAAAAAAGGAG
>CP070673.1:1759015-1762271 GCA_020351915.1 Deltaproteobacteria bacterium | reverse complement strand
TCTTAGATGCCTTTGGTGTTGGTACAACTGACAAGGCCATCAGTGCTATCGAATATGCCAATGACAAAGGGGCTCACATAATCAATAACAGCTGGGGAGGTGGGGGACCCAGTCAGTTCCTCAAGGATGCCATCGATGCATCTTCTGCTGTAGTTGTGTGTGCGGCAGGGAACGACGGCACGAACAATGACACCACCCCTTTCTATCCGGCCAGTTTCTCAAGTGCCAACATTGTTGCAGTAGCTGCAACCGACCAGAACGATGAGCTGGCCTGGTTTTCCAACTATGGCATTACCTCCGTGGATGTCGCTGCACCGGGAACGAACATATACAGTGCCGAGCCCGCTAGGCAGACGGTGTGGAGCGATGATTTTGAAGGAGCGTTTAATTGGAGCACAGGAGGAACAAACAACTCTTGGGGGCTGACGAGCGAGGCGAGTCATAGCGCAACTCATTCTCTCACCGATAGACCCAACGCCGACTACTTACCAAACACTGATTCTCATGCTCAAACGCCACTCATTAATCTCTCATCCCACAGCGGAGCTCTTCTAACCTTTTGGTTCAAGGGAACCTCACAGAGCGGCAATTACTTTTACGTGCAGGGCTCCAAGGATGGCACCAACTGGAATTACCTGACCTTGGTCATTGGGGTCCAGGAAGGCATTTTCTGGAGCGGCTCGCAGTCCTCTTTTGCCCTGGCAACTGCCGACTTGGGGGCATACGATGGGAGCAGTACCTTTTACCTCCGGTTCAATTTCTACTCCAACGCAGACGGCAATGGGGCAGAAGGGTGGCTCTTTGACGATGTAACCATCACCGTTGCTTCATCAACCTATAACGGAACAGAATACCAGTATATGCAGGGCACATCCATGGCTGCACCTCACGTGTCAGGCCTGGCTGCGCTCATCAAGGCACTCAACCCATCTTTAACCAATACAGAAATCAAGGCAGCCATAGAGCAAAGCGTGGACCTCAAAGCATCCCTGAGCGGCGTAGTGGCAACCGGGGGAAGGGTGAATGCACATAACGCCCTTATTCCACCGTCAGCACCAACCAGCTTATCAGCAATGGCTGCCTCGGCAAGCCAGATTGATCTGGCCTGGACAGACAATTCTCAAAATGAAATGGGTTTCAAAGTTGAAAGGAAGACCGGATCAGGAGGCACATTTAGCCAGATAGCAACCGTTGCTCCAAACGTAACCAGCTACAGTGACACCACTGGCCTCGGTGCCTCAACTGCCTATTTTTACCGCGTGCGTGCATACAATTGGATTGACAACTCCGGTTATTCTAATGAGGTCAGCGCAACCACACCTGCTCCTCCCCCCTCCGACAGCGGCAGAAATATTTGCTTCATCCAAGCGGCGGCTCATCAGTCTTTCATAGCAAATCACTTCATTCGCGGAGTCAGCACAGCAGTTGTAATCCTGCTGTTTGGCCTGGTTGGGTTTGGCACAGGGATTAGCCTGAAGCGTAAGAGGGCCAGACACAAGGCTTAAGAAGACAGGAAAGTGCTGTATATGAGATGAAAAGGGGCGGGAAGAAATTCCCGCCCATTTTTCATCCAATCCCTCTCTGGTTTCACCGGTGAAGGGCGCTTCCCACTGCCATTTTCACGTACGAAATTAGGGGTTGACTTTTGACTATTTTGGTGTTCGGCCTATTGACTCTATTCACCTCCAAAAGGAGAAGCATAAAAATCGCAATAACTAAGATTTAATCATAGAATTACAGTAAAGAGCCTAACGATCCAAAAAGATTATACGTGCGCGTGAAATCCGATCAATCCTCGCGCGTGAATAGAATTTATGTTTTAAAATTGGACAGTTAGCTATTATGAAGGCATGGTGATTTATATGTAATAACTAGCCAACGCCCTCTCAAAAAAACTATAAAAAACTTGACAAACCCTTATGATACGGTATATGGGTAGGATGCGGCAGAAAAAAGCTTGACTTAGCCCAGCGGATGGTACTCGTGACCTACCCGCCAGATAACCCTGCCTTTTTGTACACAGAAAACTCATAAAGGCTTTATGTGCGCTTCTTCTGGAAAGCCGACAGAGAGTAATATCCAATGCCTGTAAAGATGGCTAGTAGAGTCAATAGGCAATTGGTGTTTATTTAGAAAATCTAGTTGAAAATCACCACAGCTCTTTAATTCAAATCCCTGTCACCAACCTCTTGGGGGTTGATCATGGTGAGAGATTTCCAGTGGATTTACCTCAAGCCTTCGTCAGAGAAAAGGGTTAGTCTCTGATCGAAGGCTTTTTGTTTTCAAGCACAACGGACATTGCCGAACAAAAAGAGAGGCAACCATGACCCCCAAATTCCTTGTTCAACCCTGAAAATTGCTAAGGCCAAACCCATCGTGAGGTGGGGCCGGAAAGCCACGGGTTCGCCTCAGGCGGATAGTCGCCGAGGGTGACACCGTCAAGGTCACAAATGTGCAGTTCGGCTTTTTTGTACATAATATCGAAAGAATTTTTCAACTGAAGTGATTTGAGGGTGGGATGTTACTTTGATATGGAGCCAAGTTTTGAACCCAGGACGCCACAAAAAATCGGGATGAATGTCTGTAAGAGAGTATGGAAAGCTCATTTTTGTAAGGACCTATATCAGGGGGGCAGCACCTCTCTCTGAAAAACAGTGCCTAACTGCTACACGCCCTGTAACCATGAGTTATTGGAATCCAGGAGCCCAAAAGTTTGGTGGTTTTGTAAGAGGGCGATTTGAAGGTTTGGGCAGTTCGTAGCATCATGTTTTAACAAAACATTTTCTAAAAAAAGGGAGGTAAGCATGCGAAGAAGAAAGCATCAACGGGATCTTATCTGTAGCTTTGCTCTATCTATTTTTCTCCTTCTGCCATCGGTAGTATTTGCTGATGATCATGGCAACACTTATTCAGCGGCTACACCGATATCTACCGACGGTACATTGTATGACGGGGAAATAGAGATAGGGGGAGATGTTGATTACTTCAGTTTTAGCGCCGCTTCAGGGTATAGATATGTGATTCTGACCAGTCAGTTAGTGGTTCTCTTTGATACCTTCATACATCTCTACGACACCGATGGGACGACCGAGCTCGCTAGTGATGATGACAGCGGACAAGATTTGTTTTCAAGAATCGTGTGGCAGGCAAATTCCCCAGGTACCTACTATGTTCGGGTTAAGCACTTCAACGATACCGACACCGGAACGTATAATATTTCCATTACGGGAACGCGCTTAGCCGGTATCTGCGAACC
>CP070673.1:1755491-1758915 GCA_020351915.1 Deltaproteobacteria bacterium | reverse complement strand
CCTTTATTCCCTTGAGCTCTCCTGAGAAACTTGATTATCAATGGTCTTTTTCTTATCTGACAGGATTTACTGGATCTATTGGATTTTCTTTTCTTTTTCTCAGTTCCCTGAAGAAACTGAGAAAGAAGAATCCCGCTATGCGGGAGAAATGAAACTGGGTTGTGCATTTTCTATGGAGTGCCATAATACCCATCTCTAGTTTGTCCCTCGAGCCTTGTCTTGCCGCCTTTAAAAAATTGGTGTCAGAGCTTTAATTTTTACTTTTGTGCAATATTTCGATCATTTTTGTCATCAACGATCTAATGATACAACATATCGTTGCCGTTTTATTCTGACCCCAGTTAATAAGTTCAATTTATGAACTGTGCTTCGCAATTTAACCCCAGTAAGATATTTCATACCTACCCCAGTACCATCTCCCGGAGCTACGGGGCACCGCGCTGCGGCATCTTCGACTGGCAGGGTAGGCTGGGCAAGCAGGATTTATTAATTAGACAGGATTTACAGGATTAAATGGATTATTGCTTTGTTTTCTCAGTTTCCGCCTGGCCGCCTCGCTCTGCTTGGCAGGCCTTCAGAGGAGGTAAACATTGATATCATGGCTGATTGTTCGCCTGGTTGCAAGTTTGGAAAACGAAGAATGGAATGGCGCTTCGTCTTGTGCCCTTTGCTCCATGCGCTTCGCACAGACACAGCTCCGCCCCTTGAGTTACATGCATATCAATGAATAATTTACTGAGAAGTTTTTTGCCTAAAACCGAGACAAAAATACAGTCTTCCTTTTTGGAGGACTTCACCATCCTATGCAGCGATCATCGTGCTACGCAACGCAATGCACGAATATGATCCTCTTTTCTCGGTGGGCCGGCCTACACTATGTTTCTTCAATATATCAGGAAAATTCAAATATCAATACGTATTACTACTCAAAAATAGTGCTAGGGGTGTCGAGGCTTTGTTTGCGACTTTCCTAGTTACTTCTTTCTCGATGCAAGACGCATAAAACAAAATAGTGAGATGTTAGAAGGTCATGGCTCATAGCTAATAGCAGAACGCGTAGCGAACACAGCTGATGGCTGATGGCTCAAAGTTCAAAGCAATGCGCATGTCGCTAAGCGCAAAGCGGATGGTGATTAAGGAGGAGGGTAGAGAATCACCTCGATAATGTCTCGTTTCTCAGGCCTTACATCACCCACGTAGATGAGCAAACCCCTACCAAAACAATGTGCCAACCGAAAAAGAATGCCCTTATAAGCTTTTTGATTGACAATAAATGTTACCTCAGTTCCGCTGTGGGCCTTGAGCCACTTAGAGAGTGTTTCCCTATCCTCGCTATGAGCATGGTGGAGTAATATATACCGAACCCCATTGAGTTTGCTGGAAGAAGATTCAAACGGCTTTGATACTTCCATTACCTCGCAAGGGATAGTTATTTTCTCCAAAGAAAAGGCAGGTGATGCAACCCACAACAAGGAAAAGCACAAACATAGTAGAGTTTTTCTTACCATAATTCTTAGTGAGGGATGTTATTGATTTATTCTAGATAATCAGATATTTCTTGATCCTTGTCAATGCTCATCATAACTCCCCTGAAGATGAGTTTTGAAAAATGAAAGAGTCTAATCTTTTCCTTGACATTTTACTTGCACTGAATAAAACTTCAACAACATTGAAAACTGTCTTGCCTTTCCACCTTAACAGCAACGGCAAACCGTTTATTCGAGAAAGCAATTTTTCTATTGTATCTCCAACCTATAACAAGATGCCGTAAGGTAGAACTTGGGGGCTGCGCCCCAGTTGCAGCCTTAAAAGCACTATGATTACCCGCTAAAGACGGATAGAATTTCTGATACATTAAGGGGAGCTCTAATATGATTGAGATACGTTTTCACGGGCGGGGGGGCCAAGGGGCTGTGGTTGCCTCAAGGATTCTTGCCACCTCTATATTCCTGGATGGCAAATACTCCCAATCCTTTCCCGCGTTCGGGGTCGAAAGAAGAGGAGCACCAGTGACTGCTTTTTTAAGGGTAGATGACAAGCCCATACGGATACGCACCGAGATATATGAACCTGACCATCTGGTAGTCCTCGACCCTCTCCTGGTAGAACAGGTACCTCTTGCCAACGGACTCAAGAAGGACGGCATTATCATCATCAATAGCAATAAGAAACCGCCGGAGTTTTCCGATATGTTCAAAGGCTTTCGCGTGGCCACTGTTCCGGCTGGAAAAATTGCCGTAAAGTATCATCTTGGCAGTCCCCAGTCTCCCATTGTGAATACTGCCATATTAGGTGCTGTGGCCAAGGTGCTTGGGGTCGTTACCCCGGAAAGCCTGATTGAGGGTATCAAGACTGATGTGCCAGCATATACCGAAAACAATGCCGCCGCGGCTCAAGAGGCCTATGAAACAGTGAGTGATGTTGTCCAATTGTAACAAGTCAGTTCTCTTCGCTCATCCCCGCTGAAACAGCGGGGAGAATACTGGAATAATGGAATGATGGAATGATGAGTTTATAGGTTAGCCGGTTCGCCTGTTGGCCGGTGGGCCGGTTTTCTACTAGCGGGCTTAGCGGCTAAACTTTAGGCACTTTAGGCACTTAAAACTTTAGGCACTTTCTTTCATGTAACGATAGGTTAATAAACACCCACGCCCAAAGGAGGTGGGATTGATCTGGCCCCAGAGGGGGCTTATGAAGATTGTTGGTCATTCCATAGTTTTTCTGGAGTAATGGCCTGCCCTGGTGCGACTTGCACTGAAGAGCCTGGTGGCGTTGTAGCTTGAGAGAGGAAGACGCTATAGAACTGAGGCCAGTAGAACCAGGTCTGGGCCAGGGAATAATGGAGTAATGGAATAATGGAAAACAGGGTTATACATAAAAGAAACTTCCTGTGAAGTTTCTCAGGAGAATAAAGAGGATTGAACATGAAATATACCGAAAAAAAGGTGGGCGTTCCGTTATGTGCCATCTCTACCACCCCCGGCCTGGTAAACAAAACCGGAAGCTGGAAGTTTGCCGAACCCCTGTTTATTGACCGCACCTCTCCGTGTAACCAGCAGTGCCCCGCTGGCGAGGATATTACCGGATATATGTATCTGGCCAGCCAGGGGCGGTTTGAAGAGGCCTGGAAACTGATCACGGAGGAAAATCCCTTCCCTGCAATCATGGGCCGGGTTTGTTTTCACACCTGTGAGGAGCGGTGCAATAGAAATGACCACGATGAAGCCGTATCTATCCACACGGTCGAACGCTTCATTGGCGATTACGGTCTTTCCCACGGCCTCAAGATACACGTTACTGAGCCGCAAAAAGACAAAAAGATTGCCGTAGTGGGTGCCGGCCCCGGAGGCCTGAGTGCAGCCTTTCATGTGAGGAAGAGAGGATACCATGTTACCATATTTGATAGGGATCAGAAGCCGGGCGG
>CP070673.1:1752465-1755391 GCA_020351915.1 Deltaproteobacteria bacterium | reverse complement strand
TGTGAAAGAAGGGCTTTTCCGGCAACCCCGGCAAAAATCGGTATTTTCATGCCGATTTCTGCTGATATCTTGATCCCGTGGGCCCGATCCGCCTTGTCCACGATAATGACCTCCCGGTCTGAAAGAAACCCGAAAAACGTAGAGAATTTAAATTCATTGTTGATGGTTTCGAGATAGGGATGCACCGTCTGGATCAACTCAGACCCTCCGGCAGCAGCATTGCCCAGGATAAACAAGCGTGGTCCCAATCGAAAGAGAGCGTCCGGTCCTTTCTCAAGTACACCAAGATCGTTCAACGTATGCAGGATGTTGAATACCGTACTTTTATTCAGACCAAGATTCTTGACGATTTCATTGAATCCAAAGGGACGATTCGCTTCCGCCATCAGTGCTAAAATTGAAAAGCATTTGTCAAGAGCCGGGACCCTTTTATAATTCAGTGACATGGTGCCCCTTGGGTCATTTTTGCTTCGTGAATTTAATCAAAAGAAACCATGATTCGCCCCCCTTATTATCTCCAGGGAGAACTATTGGTCTCTATATATACCGGAGTGATTTTGCTTTGTCAAGAAAAAAATGAGATGAGATGAAACAACCTCACTCCAAATTCCTCAGTTGGGCTATCGTCCAGCAATCTGAGTCGGCAATGAGCGTTCAAATGGTAAAGCCCTTGAACTCCGACCTCCGCTGTACGGGATCTTCGACTTGTTCAGAGAACCACGGTTTTTAGGGTCGAACAAATAACCAAGGTTGACACCTTTTTCAAAATTCCCTAAACTCTACGAAAACTTGATATAAACCCTGACAAAGTCAGGTTTTATTTGATAATCGGAATACTGAGAAGACTAAAGGTCTTTTCAAAATTCAGGGGGAGCGCATGTCCTCAGACATATTGTTAAAAAAAGGCGAATTATCAAACAGTTTCAAGGAAAGCTTCACTCGCTATTACTCATCTATTGTTGACAATAAAGTGTATGCAGAACATAAGTTGAGTGAATGGGTAAAGAGCCAAAATATCCTAATCTATGCAGCTGAAAAAGATGATGAGACAGTCGGGTGGATCATCTTTAATCCTGATCATAGCAGCATTGAAGAGGTCCTCTATAAGAAAGAAGGGCATGGAAAGGACATTGAATTTCCGATATTAGATGCCCTGATCAACAAGGAAAGTCTTGTTTCGGCCAAGATCCTCAAGGAAGATGCAGGGAAATATGCTTTAATGTTGGATTACGGCTTTCGTCCCACACGTCTCTTCAAGTCAGATGGATTTGACCTGGTTAAAATGGATCTGAGCACTTCAGTATTTCTCAATAAGGTCCGAGGCCGGAAACCGTCAAAGGAATATACAAAGCAGGAGACAGTAGCTGTTGAAAAGGTCCCTGTTACCAGGAGCCACGAAGAGATCAAGGCCTCAATCATGAATGTCCTCAATGCGTTGGGAGGCCTGGAAAATTTCGTAGAGAAAGGACAGATAGTAGTATTGAAACCCAATGTGGTCGCAGATCATGGACTTCGAAACGGCGTTTATACAGGAGGAATTGTAACCGACATAGGGATCATGAGGGCCCTTATAGAGATCCTGTTACCAATTGCAGGAAAAGTGGTTGTTGCGGAAGGAGCTTCCATAAACAGGGCCGAGACTGCCAAACTGTTTGAGCACTATGGTTATGATAAACTGGTGGATCTTGATCCTGTCAAGGTCAGTCTGGTGGATCTTAACGCCGACAAGCTGGTTAGGAAATCAGTCCCCGGAGGGAAAAGGATGCTTTCAAGGGAGATCCCGGTTACATTAGAAAATGCAGACACCATAATCAATGTCCCGGTCATGAAGATCCACTTCGCCGCCCTTACCTCTCTCAGCATCAAAAGCCTCCAGGGAGCAATTCCACCCATTGAGAAATATATGAGCCACTTTTTCGGGCTCTGGCAGAACCTTATCAATATCCATCATCTGGTAAGACCCAAACTCCATATTATCGACGGTCTCACAGCCCAGGAAGACTTCGGGCCGGTTTATGGGACTCCCAAGACAATGAATCTCATCATCGGAGGGACAAATCCGGTGGCTGTGGATGCAGTAACAATGAGGATAATGGGACTGGATCCTGCACTCTCCCCCCCGGTGCTGCTCGCCCATATGCAGGGACTGGGGTCTATTGAGCCTGAAAAGATAACCGTCGCGGGCACTCCCATTGAGGAAGTGATGAGCCCGTTTAAAGAGGCTGAAATCAATCTCGAAAGCGGCAAAAATTTGATTGTTCATGCCGAGAGTGCGTGTCCCGGATGTAAGGGGTACCTGCACTATGTCCTGCATAAGCTGAGAAGACCTGATCCCCAAAATCCAGATAATCTCCTTATAGACCGGCTCTTTGAGAAAAAGGTAAACGTCTTCCTTGGTCCTTTTTCGAAGGCTGAACCGAACCCTGAAGAGACGAACGTATTCCTGGGGATTTGCCAACAGCACCATGCAGAGATGGGCAAACATCTGCCGGGTTGTCCTCCCCATGCAGAGGTAATCATGAAAGGGATGTTCAGTCTCTATCCTGATGTGAAAAGACCCCAGTACGCGGACCAGAGCGCCGAGGACAAGCTGGAGGAGATGCTCGAAGATGTTCTGGCGGGCGAGACTCCCTAGTGTCGTGACCCCGAAATATGATCCATTATCCTGAGAAAGCAAAACGAGCGCCAACCGCGCAGCGAAATGCCTGGAAAGCGCTCGTTTTCATTGTCGATTCTTAAAGGCGGCCAATCATCCCTGGCCGACACTTAACCGCTCTCGGCATGTGGACGGACCTTTTACGAGTTCATCAATTTTGCTCACTCAACTTTTTTGATATTGCATAGCAATGCCTTCATTTCCGTATAGCCTGTGACGGGATCTCGAGGCTCGAGCTCGGTCAGTTCATTCGAGTTTGCATTCGCCCAT
>CP070673.1:1742830-1752365 GCA_020351915.1 Deltaproteobacteria bacterium | reverse complement strand
GCTATGGGGCAGGTCTTCTGGTACACCCTTGAAGGGCTTGACGAGAAAGGAAATCCCACCGGTTCATGGGACCTTAACGAGTTAAGAACCATTCAGGACTGGTATGTGCGCTTCGCCCTTCTGTCCGTTGAGGGCGTTAGCGAGGTCGCCTCGGTGGGGGGGTTTGTTCAGGAGTATCAAGTGGATTTGGATCCGGACCTGATGCGGGTTAATGAGGTTACGCTGAACGAGGTGGTTGCAGCCGTCAAGGGGGCAAATCGCGACGTGGGCGCGCAGACCATCGAGGTCAACCGGGTGGAGTATCTCATTCGCGGGATCGGCTTCATAAAGGGGCTCGGTGATCTGGAAGATGCCGTGATCAGGCTGAATGACGACGTGCCCATCTTTGTTCGAAACGTGGCCCGGGTAACCCTGGGGCCGGCTGCAAGGCAGGGCGCCTTGGACAAAGGAGGTGCCGAAACCGTGGGGGGCGTGGTGGTAGTCCGATATGGAGAGAATCCCCTCAAGGCCATCAAGAAGGTGAGGGAAAAGATCGCCGAAATTACCCCCGGAATGCCACGCAAGACACTCTCCGACGGCCGGGTGAGCCGGGTGCACGTTGTCCCCTTTTACGACCGCACCCAACTCATCAAGGAGACCCTGGGGACCCTGCGAATCGCACTATCCAATGAGATCCTGGTGACTATCATTGTGATCATCGTCGCCATCTACCACTTCGGGAGTGCCCTGTTGATCGCCGGACTGCTCCCCCTGGCGGTTCTCATGTGCTTTATCGCCATGAAGGTCTTCGGTGTGGACGCCAACATCGTGGCTCTGTCGGGGATCGCCATTGCCATCGGCACCATGGTTGACATGGGAATCATCATCACCGAGAACATCCTCAGGCATCTCAGCACGGCACACCCCGAGGAGGACCGGCTAAAAATCATCTTACGGGCCTCTCGCGAAGTGGGCGGCGCAGTCCTGACGGCGGTCAGCACCACGATCATCAGCTTCCTTCCGGTCTTCACCATGGAGGCGGCAGAAGGGAAGCTCTTCAGACCCCTCGCCTTCACCAAGACGTTCGCGCTGCTCACCTCACTTATCGTGGCCTTGGTTATTATTCCCCCTCTGGCTCATATCCTGCACACCGCTAGAATCCGTTCCCGAAAACACGGTTGGGTTTTTTATGAAGGGCTGATCTATCTGGGAGGGGTGCTCGGCTTCCTGCTCGACTGGAAGGTGGGCCTGGTAGTCGCCCTAATAGGGGGATACAACTTGGTCAGGCCGCGGATTCCCGAGTCTGCGGCGAGATGGTTACATGTGTTGACGAGCGGCCTCGTCGGCTTGGGTGTTACCCTGGGCCTCGCCGATTACTGGCTTCCTTTGGGGCCGGAAAAAGGCCTGATCCGAAACTTCATGTTCGTGGCCCTGGTCATTGGAGGGGCATTGGGCGCCTTCCGTGTGTTCCACCACCTCTATGAGAGAATTCTCCGGTGGTGCCTGGTGCACAGGACTCTCTTTCTGTCCATTCCCCTGATCTTCCTGCTCCTGGGCGGCACAATCTGGCAGGGGTTCGACGATGTGTTCGGATGGCTGCCGAATTTAGTCAAAAAAGCGACGCCTGTGGCCCATATTGCACGTTATTTCCCCGGGCTTGGCAAGGAATTCATGCCTCCTCTGGATGAGGGGTCCTATCTCTTCATGCCCAGCACTATGCCCCATGCTTCGATCGGCGAAGTTCTGGACATTCTGCAAAAGCAGGATAGGTCGATCCAGGCGGTACCGGAGGTGGAGACCGTGGTGGGCAAACTGGGACGCGTGCAAAGTCCGCTGGATCCCGCTCCTGTCTCCATGATCGAAACCCTTATAACCTATAAGTCGGAGTATCTGCAAGGCCCCGATGGAGAGCGACTGCGATTCCGCTTTTCCAAAGACGGCCTGGACCTGTTTCGCGGTGAGGATGGAACGCCACTTGTGGCACCTGATGGTAAACCCTATTTAGTCCGGGGACGTTTTGAACGGGGCGAGAACAACCGGTTAATTGCCGATCCCGATGGCAGACCGTTTCGGCTGTGGCGATCGCCTCTGGACCCGGCGCTCAATCCGGGAAGAAAGGCATGGCTGGGCATCGGAAAGCCTGATGACATTTGGGATGCCATAGTTAGCGCGGGCCAGATTCCCGGTACCACCTCCGCCGCAAGACTTCAGCCCATATCGGCCCGCATGGTCATGCTCCAAAGCGGCATAAGGGCCAGTATGGGGATCAAGGTCAAAGGACCTGACTTGGAAACCATCCAGAAGGTATCCCTGGAAATCGAGAAGTATCTGAGGGAAATCCCATCCGTTGAGCCCACAACCGTTATCGCAGACCGCGTGATCGGGAAACCATACCTGGAGATTCATATCGATCGGCAGGCGATTGGTCAGTACGGTATCAGCCTGGAACAGGTGCTGGATGTTATCGAGTTTGCCATTGGTGGCAGGCGTGTCACCACCACGGTGGAGGGACGGGAGCGTTACCCCGTTCGCGTGCGCTACGTGAGAGAGTTGCGAGACGAACTTGAGACCTTGGGCAATGTCCTGGTACCGGCGCAGGATGGCACCCAGATACCACTCATGCAACTGGCGGAGATCGTCTACGTGCGTGGACCCAATGTAATCAAGGGGGAGAACACCTTCCTGGTGGGATATGTCCTCTTCGATAAGAAATCGGGCCATGCGGAGGTAGGTGTGGTGGAGGAGGTGCGCGACTACTTGCGTGAAAAAATCGAGTACGGTGAGTTTCAGGTGCCAACTGGTGTGACCTATTCTTTCACCGGAACCTATGAGAACCAGGTTCGGTCCGAAAACCGTTTGATGGTCATCTTGCCCGTGGCCCTGGTTATCATATTTGTGATCCTCTATCTCCAGTTCAGCTCCGTGACCACAAGCTTGTTGGTCTTCTCGGGCATCGCCGTGGCCTGGTCCGGCGGGTTTCTTATGGTCTGGCTCTACGCCCAGCCCTGGTTTCTTGATTTCTCCGTGTTTGGGACCCCGATGCGGGAATTGTTCCAGGTCCACCCTATTGATCTGAGTGTGGCAGTGTGGGTGGGATTTTTGGCGCTGTTTGGCATCGCATCGGACGACGGCGTGGTCATGGGCACGTATCTGGAAGGAACGTTTTCCAAACGCCGCACCACAACGGTTGAGGGAATTCGGCAGGCAACCGTTGAGGCGAGCCTGCAGCGCGTGAGACCTTGCCTGATGACCACGGCGACCACCTTATTGGCACTGATCCCGGTACTCAGCTCAACGGGTCGGGGTTCCGACATCATGGTTCCCATGGCCATCCCTGTCTTTGGGGGTATGGCCCTGGAGGTCATAACCATGTTGGTCGTCCCTGTGATCTACTGTGCCATCGAGGAGTTTAAGTTGAGAAGAGGGATAGGAGATGCGCGCAACGACTCTTAAGAGCACGCATATAACAGGCAGAGGGTTCCTTTTCTCTTCTCACTATTTGTGAGACAAAGCAAAAAAGCGGTGGAATATGCGATGCGGTATGTTTTTGCACGTAGCGCTTCTTTCCAAGAGCGCCTGACGTGGATCATTTTCGGTCAAGGCCGTTTTGTCGCGCAAACAATTCGGCGAACAGGAGCCTTTGCTCACAACGGCGATCCCGGCCGAATTGATGTGCCATTTACAAATTTCAACGTCCCCTTACGTCACACCTCTTTTTCCAGCCCGTGCCCGCCGAACTCCATCATCCCGTATTTCAGGCTCTGAGGGTGTTTTTTCATGCCCGAACAGCAAGATGCGTGGATATGCTAAACCGCGACGGTCTGCTAAATGCACTACTTCATGGTTTCCAGACATAGCTTAGACCCTAATTCGTGAAGCACTTCCAGGTTTCTTATCGTAGCACCGGAATAACCACTTCTTTCCAGCAATCCATCGGGACAATCCCTTTTGCAATTTTCGACAAGCTTCGAGAACGCCTTTGCATGCTTGGCAGTGACACAATAGTCGCCCTGGATGGAATGATATCTCGCTTTGAGGAACGTCTCCCTGAGAGAAGCCAGGAGCGATTCGCATCGCGTCTTTTGCTCTTCGTTGTCCCATTCCATCGGGGCCGGTTTCTTACTTGGGATTTTCGTTTTTTCGAGCGGTCGCAGTTTTATGATCCACCTTCTGTCAAGCGGCTTTTTGGTTGCCTTGCCCCTGGGCTCAGCAGGCTCTTTTGTGACACCGCCTTCAGGCTGAACCGTCTCCTTCTCGGGCAAGGTTTTGTCGACAGGGGGGATCTCTCCTGTGTTCTTCCCACCGGATTGCTCTCCCCCCTCAGGCTCTTTAGGGACGGCGACATTCTGTTGCTGTGCGCTGCCACCCGGCACATCATTTCCCCCGTCAGGTGTTTTTGAACCGGGGTGTTTTCGAACGTCAGGCTTTTCCAGGACCGCAGGGCCGGTTGCCTCAGGTTCACTGGCAACGCTTTCGGGCCCGCTGTTCTTCGGAGAATAGCATTGCTCTCCTGCCTCAGGCGAGCTGGAAAGAAAAAGCCCGGTGATCAAGACTGCTGCAAGAAAAGGATACAGCTTCATGAGGCTTGCTCCCAAGGATCGTACAGAAGCTTGTATGGCTCGGGAAGATGCCCCTGTCACTCTTTTATGAAGAGAATGCACAGATCGACTCCACAAGGGTGGGAATGCCAGAGCGCTTGTTTGAGAAAAGAAACTCAAACCCCCATCCAGCATGGGGAACTCGCTCTGATGAACAGCCATGTTTTCTCGTTAGGGAGTTCGCCGGCGCCAAACGCTAGGTGATGACTACAATCCTCATCCGATAAAAATAGGTAACATTCCCGGAAGGGTGTTTGTGCTGCTTCCAGGTGTAGCCTTGACAGATCCCCCTCCGAGATACCCCACTTGTCTCTGCTGCTTGACGCGGTGTAATTGATGAAAGCCCTACGAGAATTTGCTACTTCTGTTATCCTCTCATATGCACGGCCCAAAAGCAATCGGTTAAACGGAGTGCATAGAGTATTTTTTGTCCTTGAGGCACGCATTCTGATTGTGGCTGTCGGCAAAAGAGGTTATAATTCAAAAGATTACATTACATTGGCCCGATTTACTTAATCGGGAGAGCTTATTGAATGAACTCGGCCCCCAAACCAGGTGATTTAGGGCCTGAGGCGGACAGTTCATGCGGCTAGAATGTTTACACCTAGGCAACACATTTTAGGTAGAAGGAGGTTCCAGTTCCAATGAAACGCGCTGTATTCCTTTTAACAGGTCTGATTGTGCTGGGGTTCTTTGGTTACGGTCATGCCGAGGTTGAGTGGACCGTGCAAAGGATCTTGCAGATGGAAAAGACACCCATCGATTTCGCGGTTTCACTGAACGGAAGGTGGGTTTTTGTTCTCACCGATCAGGGTGAGATCCTGATCTACGCGTCGGACGGTACGCTCAAAGACACGATCTCCGTCGGCAAGTTCGTGGACGGAATCAAGGCCGGCCCTAGGGACGACATCCTTCTCCTGAGTAGCCGGAGGGACAAGTCGGTTCGGATTATCACCCTTGATTTCATTCAGGAGATCAATGTCTCGGGCTCCCCGTTCAAGGGACCGGCTGAGGCACCGGTGGTGCTCGCTGTGTTCAGTGACTTTCAGTGACCTGCCTGTGCCAGGCTCGTGCCTGTACTCGAGCAGGTGCTGGAGAAATATTCCAAGGACGTGAAACTGGTCTTCAAGAACTTTCCACTGAGAAATCATAGATACGCCCGGCAGGCAGCCATCGCCTCCCTTGCAGCCGAAGAGCAGGGGAAATTCTGGGAGTTTCACGACCTGCTCTTTAAGGACCACAAGAGCTTGAACAACCAGAAGATACGAGAAATTGCCGAGAAATTGGGTCTGGACATGGAAAAGTTCGCTAGGGACGCCCGGGATGCCAAAGTGCAGACGAGGATCACCCGGGACATGTCTGACGCGGCCAAAGCTGGTGTGAGAGCAACCCCGACGATCTTTATCAACGGCAGGGTTTTGAGAGGCCACAGCCTGAAAGCGTTCGACGCCATGATTGACAAAGAGCTGGAGAGGATCAGCAAGAGGGCCGGCAAGCCGGCGTCCTAAAGATCGACTCAGTCATGGCGTCGGGGGAGGCCCCTGACCAAATGCTTCCGCGGGATGCCTCCCTGGGCCACAACCTCATCGCTGAGCCGGTGGTGAGCATTACCAGCCGTAACAACTGGCAGGGCATCTTGTCTTGACGGGAGGATGCGCTGCATTTCTATTCCCTCCCTGGCGGGAGGGGAACGTGGAAAGGGTAAAATAACAGAAGCGTTTCTCACCCCCCCTGACATCTCCCCACCCCCGAAACCCCGAACCGTTTCTGCAGGACACATTTGCCCTTGAGGCCTTTCCAGCCGCGAAAGAAAATCTTTATTGGCGAATAAACCACCTTGCCTGGCACTGATCATGCAAGATTTCAGGGGCAACGAGCACCTACCTTTATATTCAGAGTCGCTATAGACCGCGCAGTTGAATTGTGCTATTTAAAGAACTAACAAGCTCATTCAACGAACATTTCCTAGACATTATCGCAACTTGTTAATCTTGCTATGGAGTTCGTTCAACGATAGGCAGGGAATAGGGGTCTGGGCAAGGACAGATCTGCCGCCATTCCAGACGGATTTCTCGCCAGTCCATTAGGCAGGCGCCTTGAATGCGAGGATGAGTACAAGAGACCTTGTTTCACGGAAAAGAATGAGCTCGTAATCAGGTAGTTGGTGGCCCGGCGGATACGCCGGGAGGGCACCATACGGTTTCTCGGGAAAACTGAGACGGTAAGGATAAATCAACCCAAAGAAGTTTCGGTCACGTTGGAGATCTCCTTTGACGAGGGCCCGAAAAGCTGGAGGTTGAAATCATGACAGCATCGGCAAAAGAACGCTTTTTAAAGGAGCTTGAAATCGGTTCCGGCAAACCCAGGCCGGTGAGGGCCCCGCGAGGGGCCGAGCTCCTGTGCAAGGGTTGGCACCAGGAGGGAGCTTTGAGGATGCTCTGCAATAACCTCGATCCCGAGTGCGGCGAGAAGCCCGACGAGCGCCCACGACGAGCTGAACGGATACGTGCCGGCGGGGATTCCCTATGAGGCAGCTTTAGGCCTCCGAGAGTCCGACCCCAAACGGTATAGGGAAATGGCCTTTGATTCCATGGTCGTGCACTGCCGGGCCATATTGGATATGCAGGAAAAGGGGGCGATCGCCTTTGACTACGGTAATAACCTGCGCGGGCAGGCATTCCAGAAGGGCGTGCACAACGCCTTTGACTATCCCGGATTTGTGCCTGCCTATATCAGACCGCTTTTCTTTGAAGGGGAAGGGCCCTTCAGGTGGGCCGCGTTGTCAGGGGACCCCCAGGACATCACCGTAACCGGTGAGGCCTTGATCGAGGCCTTTCCTGAGAAGGAGCGCATGGTTCGCTGGCTTACCATGGCCGAGGAGAAGGTCGCCCACATGGGCCTGCCCGCACGCATCTGCTGGCTTGGATACGGTGAAAGGGATAAGGCCGGGAAGATCTTCAACGATCTGGTCCGCACAGGGGCGGTAAAGGCACCCATTGTTATCGGCCGGGATCATCTGGACTGCGGCTCCGTTGCCTCACCGCACCGCGAGACAGAGGCCATGAAAGACGGCTCGGACGCCGTGGCCGACTGGGCACTTTTGAATGCCATGGTGAATGTGGCATCCGGGGCGAGCTGGGTCTCGTTTCACGACGGCGGCGGTGTGGGGATCGGCTATGCCCTCCACGCGGGCCAGGTTACCGTTGCGGATGGAACTGACGAAGGGGAGCGTCGCGTCACAACCGTACTGAGGAACGACCCCGCCACAGGCGTGATCCGGCATGCAGATGCTGGCTATAAACGGGCCGTTGAGGTGGCCCGCGAACGGGGCATAAAGATCCCCATGATCAATATGTTTCAATGACCCATGCGGCAACCACTGTTTGAACCTGTATCTAGTGTCTTCGAAAGCGCTCGCTCGGGTGCATGATGTGAAGCCCCCTGATCATTGCGTGGTGAGCAGTTCGGGAAGAGTTTGACGAAAGGACCAGCGGATCATGGCAAAGCAACTTATCGAATGCGTTCCCAATTTCAGCGAGGGGCGAAGGCCCGAAGTTATCGAGGCCATTGTGGCGCCTTTTCGCGAAAGGAAGGGATGCGCCCTTCTCGATTATCGGGCGGATGCAGATCACAACCGGATGGTCGTAAGCCTGGCAGGGGAACCGGCACCGGTTCAGGAGGCGCTCATCCAAGCTGCCACGGTCGCTGTCTCCCGTATTGACCTGAACCGCCACGAGGGCGGCCACCCCCGAATAGGGGCCGTGGATGTTATTCCCTTTGTGCCCCTCCGAAACATAACCATGGAGGCCTGCGTTGACCTGGCCCACGAGTTCGGTCGTAGATACCACCTGGAGACCGGCGTCCCCGTGTATTTCTATGAGGAGGCAGCGCTCATGCCCGAACGGAGGCGGCTTGAGGTTATCAGAAAAGGTCAGTACGAAGGCCTGAAAAAAGACATACAAAAACCGGAGCGGCATCCGGACGTGGGAGAACCCGAGCTACACCCCACCGCAGGGGCAACGGCCATCGGTGCGCGGAAGTTCCTCATTGCATTCAACGTGAACCTGGGCACCGATGACATCGGTATTGCCCGAGAGATAGCCAAAAAGGTTCGGGCCTCAAGTGGCGGCCTGGGCCACGTGAAAAGCATCGGCCTGGCCTTGAAAAAACGGGGGCTCGTCCAGGTGAGCATAAACATAGTAGACTATGAAAAGAATGCTCTCTACCGGGTCCTGGAATTGATTCGCATGGAGGCAAAGCGATGGGGGGTACCTGTAGTTGAAACTGAAATATACGGTATGGTACCTGCTGCGGCGCTGCTGGAGAGCACAGCATACTACATGCAGACAGCAGATTTTGATGCCAGCCAGGTGATCGAGCTTCGGCTTCTCGAGATGCTCGGAGATGAGAAATGATCCGAAAGCTCTTTAGAAACGCAAAGATCTTCACGGCATCAGATCCGGGTATTCCACTTACCGGGAAAAGGCTTGGGGAAATACTGCATTTCGAGCAAGGGGCCATCCTCTGCCAAGACGGCGTGATCAAGGCCATGGGGGAGGAGCAGCAGGTCACGGCCTCGCTTTTGCCGGGCGAGGTAGACATTGAGGTAGATTGCGAGGGATGCTGCGTTATCCCGGGGTTTGTAGATCCCCACACCCACATGTGTTTCGCGGAAACAAGGGAGAAGGAGTTTGCCCTCCGGATGGAAGGTGCCGAGTATCTCGAAATTCTCCGCCAGGGAGGGGGGATTCTCTCGTCCGTGAGGGCAGTAAGGGTTACTTCTGAGGAAGAGCTCCTTTCTGTTACGCTGCAACGCGCACTCTCGGCCCTTGAACTCGGCACAACCACGCTCGAGATCAAGAGCGGTTACGGGCTCAACACCGAAACGGAACTCAAGATGCTTCGGGTTATCGACCGTGTCGGGAGGGAGACACACCTCGACGTGGTTCCCACGTTTC
>CP070673.1:1735863-1742730 GCA_020351915.1 Deltaproteobacteria bacterium | reverse complement strand
TTTTCCAACCGGAGAACGGATCGCTATGGAGGCGATGTCCGGGATCGAGCCAGGTTTGCCACGGAGGTTCTCAAGTCGGTGCGCAGCCGGGTCGGTCCGGATTTCCCCATCATCTGCAGGTTGAGCGGCGACGAGTACGTGGATGGGGGGCTGAGAATAAAGGAAACCAAACAGATCGCCAAAATCTTGGAAAAGGAGGGGGCCAATGCTCTCCATGTATCGGCATGCAACGCCGCCTCAGGTTACCTGAACCATCCCCCATATTATGTGGAGGAAGGTGTTTTCGTCCATCTTGCGCGGGCGATCAAATCGGAAGTAGGCATACCTGTTATTGCAGTCGGGAGAATCAGAAATCCAGTCATGGCTGACCAGATAATTCGAGACGGTAAGGCTGATCTGGTCTCCATGGGCCGGGCTTTAATAGCTGACCCCCATATGCCGAAAAAAGCAAAAGAGGGCCGATTTGAAGAAATTATTCCCTGCATCTCTTGTAATCGGTGCATTCAGACCCTGAGAAAGGGGGTGGTTCGATGCGCTGTCAATCCGGAGACGGGTAATGAAGGACAATTTGGACTGCTTGAAACGGATCGACCTAAGAAGGTATGGATTGTGGGAGGGGGGCCCGGAGGCCTCAAGGCGGCCGAAATAGCAGCCCAGAGGGGACACCAAGTGACGGTGTTCGAAAAGGCTCATAGGCTGGGCGGCAGAATGAGGCTTGCTGCTGTCCCTCCGAAGAAAGAAGTCCTGAACGATTTTAACGATTATCTCGAAAGGAGGGTCAAGGGCTTAGGGATAACCCTAGAGTTAGGGAGGGAGCTCACTGTCGATATGCTGCGTCCAGTCAAGCCGGATGTGGTAATCGTTGCCACTGGGGCTCTTCCATACTTTCCCGACTGGAAAGGAGTCGAAGAGAGTGGAGCCATCTCTGTCGATGATGCCTTATCCAGGAGGGCGGAAGACATAGGAAGAAGGGTTCTGGTGGTTGGCGGCGGGGGCGTCGGGGCAGAGACCGCTGATTATCTGTCGGAGATGGGCAAAGAGGTTACCCTGGTTGAGATGTTGGAGGAGATCGCATCAGATCTGGTTGGGCACCTGAAACACTATCTATCCCAGAGGCTAAAACAAAAAGGGGTTACGATTCTCACATCCAGTAAGGTGAAAGAGCTGGGAAAGGGCTATGCCGTGGTTGAGGATGCGGCGGCGGTCAGAAGGATTGATGGATTTGATGCCATGGTTTTGGCGGTGGGTTCAGTATCCGACGACCGGATTGCCAAGATCCTCGAAGGAAAAGTGCCTGAGCTTTATGTGATTGGTGATGCCTCTCAGCCACGCGAAGCCCTCGAGGCCGTGTACGAAGGAGAAGAAGTCGCGATGAAGATATAGCTCGCCCCTTACGTCCCTTCAATTTCCATTTCTCAAGTGAAAGGAGGTGAACAGGAGGTATTTTTTGGCAGGAGCATAGTTTCGGAACTGAACCTTATGCTTTAGAAAGGAGGAAAGAGGGATGAAGCCAAATAAGAGACTAATGGCCGTGTTGGGCTTGGTTTGCCTGTTCTTGATGGTTTTTGGCGGTACGGCCCTTGCGGCAAAAAAAGTAATCCATGTGTGGCATACCGAGACCAATCCACTCTCGAGGACGGCGGTAGCCAATATCGTTGAAAGATTCGAGGCCCTTCATCCTGATATTAAGGTGGAGGCAGAAGCCCTCGCATGGGGAGACCTGGAGGGCAAGATCATGGCCTCCCTGGCTGCTGGATCGCCGCCGGAGCTCACACACGGACAGCCCATCACCTGCGCAGCATTCCAGGCGAAGGGGTTGCTCATGCCTCTCGATGAGGTGGTGAAGGCTATCGGTGAGGATAATATCTGGGACCAAATAAAAAAGGTGGGTAAATATGGAGACCATTACTACGGTCTGGTTCACGCCGCAGGCACCTCGCTCTTGATCTACCGGAAGGATCTGGCCCAGAAGAAAGGCCTGAAGGGCCCAAAAACATGGGATGACTTGCTGCACCTTGCCAAACAGCTTACCATGGACACCGACGGCGACGGAAAGACCGACATATACGGCCTCACCATACCAGGCGACAATCTGTTTATCAATATCCTGCTGGGAGAACTGACCAAGGCCAATGGCGGCATTCTCTTCGATGATCAGAATCGGCCACAATTTACCGACAAGTGCATGATCGAGACCTTGAACTTCTTGAAGGAGTTGACCAAATACATGCCCCCCGGTTGGGAGGGACACGGCTACAGAGAAACCTTCGCCAACATGTACGGCCAAAAGGCGGCCATGATGTATCAGGGATACGGCAGGGGCGCCTCATTGATCGAGGAGTATGCACCCAAGGATATGGCCAATAGCGATTATTTCGACGTGTGGATAAAGCCCCACGGGCCCAGCGGCACGAAACCGGCTGCCCAGGTTGATGAGGAGCCATGGTTGATGTTCAAGGGTTGCAAATATCCCAAGGAGGCCATCGAATTCTTGAAGTTCTTTTACCAGGACGATAATTACCTCGAGTACATCCAAACGGTGCCCATTCACTTCTTCCCCATAACCAAATCCCTGCGCAGGAACAAGGCATACCAGGAGACCCCCATGATCAAGAAATGGAAGGGTTGGCTCGACGTCCAGGGCTATTATCTGGATAACGACCTGGTGAAACCGACGCTCGTGGTAGATTGGAAGGATATGGCCGGCAAGCCCTATCTTATGGAGATTCTGGGTTCGGCGATACTGAAGGACATGGTCATGGAGGTGACCAAGGAGGATGTACCTCCTGAAAAAGCCGCCGCCAAGGCCCAGAAGAGGGCGGAAGAGCTCATAAAGGATAAGGGTTACGCCAAATGGTAGTGTAAGTAAGGGAAGTGCCGGGAGAACCTTCAGGGGTCCCTGGCACTTTTCCTTTTCATGAAGTTAGACGGGGTGAAAAGGTGAGGATAAGCTCTCAAAGGGCAGGAATCGTGCTGATTACACCGGCTGTTCTCTTGATCTGTGCGTTGCTGGTCTACCCGGTTCTATACGGAGTTTGGCTCAGTTTCTTCAAGAAACACTCCTTTTTCCCGGACCAGAGATTTGCGGGAATCGCGAACTACGTCTATTTGCTGAAGGACCCCGAATTCTGGATGAGCGTCTGGTATGGGACGGTTTATTCTGTCAGTACCATAATTCTCCAAATTATTGTCGGGGTTATCGCTGCGCTGATTCTGAACGAGGCATTTCGAGGGAGAAATTTCGTCAGGGGAGTCATCCTCTTTCCGTACATGATTCCGACGGTTGTTGCCATCATCCTTTGGAAGTGGCTCCTGAATAGTCAGTTCGGTCTGGTCAATTATCTACTGATGGCCATGGGCATCATTGGAGATCCCCTGAGCTGGATGGGAAAAGACCTTATCATGACGTCTTTGATCATCATTAGCGTATGGGAGTTCTTCCCTTTCGTGGTCTTGAGCGTCCTTGCTCGGCTGCAATCAATACCACCGGCCCTCTATGAGGCTGCCAAGGTTGACGGAGCCGGGGCGGCGAGCCGGTTTATCCACGTGACCCTCCCTCAGTTGAGAAACGTTCTCTTTGTGGTTATCCTTCTCAGGAGCATATGGATGTTTACCAAGTTCGATACCGTGTGGCTCCTTACTCAGGGCGGAGGTGCGGAAAAATACATCAGAACCCTGCCCGTATACGCTTACATGAGGACCTTCATGTACTATCAGGCAGGATTGGGCTCAACCCTTGCGGTGATCATGTTCGGGATCTTGATTGTTTCCACAGCGATTTACTTCAAGATGTTCAGGAGAGAAGAAGAGATTTAACATGAAGAACGGGTTTTTCTCATTACGGGGACAACAGATCTACTGGTGTGCCGCCATCTTGTTTGTTCTGACTGCATTCCCCTTCTTCTGGATGATCTCCACCTCTTTTAAGCCCTTACGGGAGATATTCGTTTACCCCCCGTATTTTCTTCCCAAGGAATTTACCCTCGCCAACTTCGAGCGACTCTTCGAGCAGACTCGGTTTCTGACCTATTTCAAGAACAGCGTGTTCGTCGCAACGTCAGCTGTTGTGCTCACCATGACCATTGCAACGGCCGGGGCCTATAGCCTAACCCGGTTCAGATTTTACGGTCGGGAAAGAATAGCGAGTCTCATCCTCTTCACCTACATGTTTGCTCCCATAATGATCATTATCCCCTTTTACGTGTTGATCAAGAAAATGGGCATTGCTAACACCCATCTCGCCCTCATAATGGCGTACACCGCCTTTTGTCTCCCCTTCAGCCTGTGGCTGCTGAGGGCCTTCTTCCAGGGTATACCTATGGCGCTTGAGGAGGCCGCTCTAACAGATGGAGCGGGAAGAATCCGGGCGGTCATTTACGTGATTCTTCCCCTTGCCTTGCCCGGTATCATCGCGACCGGGATCTTCACCTTCATATTGGCGTGGAATGATTATATTTTCGTCAGAATTCTGATCACCTCAGATGAGCTCAAGACCCTTTCGGTCGGCATCGCCGATCTACACAACGCAACCGTGATCGATTGGGGAATGATCATGTCCGGGGGAATGTTAATCACCATACCTGTCCTGGTATTTTTCATCTTCATACAGAGATATCTGATAGCCGGATGGGGGACAGGCGCAGTAAAAGGCTGAGAGGTAACGAATGGGTCCAATGGAGGGAACATTTTGAAGAAGAACGAAGGCAAAAGAGGGATATTCTCTCCCATAAAAACGAGCAAGATACCCGATGAAGTATATAAACAGATTGTTTCTATGATCGGCAGTGGTCAGCTTAAGCCGGGCCAGAAACTCCCGTCGGAGAGGGAAATGGCATCAGATCTTGGTATCAGCAGGCAGTCCATCAGGGAAGCCCTTTATCGGGCGGAAACCATCGGGCTGATTGAAGTGCGCCAGGGGGAGGGAAGTTTCGTCCTCTCATCTGTTGGCGAATCTTTGAGCTCCCCGCTTGCAGTTCTATTGGCTGAACAGGCAGAGAGGGTATTTGAATTTTTGGAAATTCGGAAGTTGATCGAGGGATGGTGTGCGGAAAAGGCCGCTGTAGAGGCCGATGCAGGGGATTTAGAGAAAATGAAGGAAATCCTTGAGACGATGAAGGAGCTCAGCACAAAGAACAGGAAATGGGAAGAAGCGGATATGGAGTTTCACTTCTCTGTCGTAGCAGCCACACACAATGTTATCGCCATGCATATAATGGAGGCACTCAAGGTGAGTTTTGATACCTTTTTTAATTTTCGACAACTTCTTTCAAAAACCGATAACAAGGAACTCATGTGGAAGCATCATCACGAGGTTTACCGGGCCATTAAACAGAGAAATCCTGCTTTGGCAAGGCAGAAAATTGTAGACCATCTGGACTTCATCGAGAGGAAAATAAAGGAAGATGTCGAGAAGATGCAGACATAAGATAGGAATTTGCGTTTTATGGAGGGGGTGCAGGCATGAGAGTAAAGGATAAGAGAGCACTCATAACTGGTGGGGCCAGAGGCATTGGGGCGACAACAGCATTCGTGTTTGCCGAGGAAGGGGCGAGAGTAGGGATCGTTGATTTACGAGAAGAAGGCCTACGAGATATCGCGGCACAGGCCAAGCAAAAGGGGTTTGAGTTTAGAACCTTTGTCGGCGATGTTTCAAAAAAGGACCAGGTTGAAAGGGTGATGGACGAGTTCGTCCGGGAGTTCGGTGGAATTGATATCCTGGTAAACAACGCGGGGATCGCCATCTCCAGGCCCTTCATGGAGAAGACCGTGGAGGATTGGGAACAGACACTGGGGGTTAATCTGATTGGGGTTTTCTTGTGCTCCCAGGCGGCCGCTAAATATATGCTCAAGCAGAATTCGGGAAAGATAATAAACATATCTTCAATTCGGGGGATCGAGCACTGCGGCCGCGAAGGGATCATGGACTACAGCGCGTCCAAGGCAGCAGTGATCAACCTGACCAAGACCATGGCTAAGGAGCTGGCCCCCACTATCAATGTCAACACGGTTGCCCCGGGGCACACGCTGACCGAAATGACCAAATCGCTTCCCGAAGAAGTTAAGCGAAACATGATTGAGGGGTCGTACCTTAAGCGAATAGCAGAACCAATAGATATTGCAAAGGCCATACTATTCCTCGCTTCCGATGATGCCGATTTCATCACCGGTCAGCTTCTCCTGGTAGATGGAGGGTTTAGCCTTAAGTGAGGCGATGTCGGTGAATTCCAAGGCCTCGATACCCAGATATCGGTCAAAAGGGGAGCACTATTCGAAGGGAGTCCGAAGGTGGCTAGGATCGTACTGGAAAACCTGACCAAGAAATTCGGAAAAGTCGACGCGGTCAAGAATTTAGACTTAGAGGTTGAAGACGGAGAGCTGCTGGTGCTTGTCGGCCCTTCCGGCTGCGGAAAGTCAACCACGTTACGAATGATAGCGGGTTTGGAGGAGCCCACCTCAGGCAAGATCTACATTGGCGATCGGCTTGTTAATGATCTTGCCCCAAAGGACAGGGATATTGCCATGGTTTTTCAGGAGTATGCCCTGTACCCCCATATGACCGTTTATCGGAATCTGGCCTTTGGTCTGAAGATGCGGGGCTTTTCCAGGGATGAGATCGACCAGAGGGTCAAGGAAGCCGCCGGAATCTTGGGTATGACCGAGCTGCTTGATCGAAAACCGCGGGCGCTCTCAGGGGGACAGAGACAGAGAGTGGCTCTGGGGAGAACAATTGTTCGAAAGCCAGCCGCTTTTCTCTTTGATGAGCCCCTCAGCAACCTTGATGCCAAGCTTCGGGTTCAAATGCGGGCCGAACTCAGCAAGCTTCACTATAGTTTAAAGACCACGAGCGTTTACGTGACCCATGATCAG
>CP070673.1:1729821-1735763 GCA_020351915.1 Deltaproteobacteria bacterium | reverse complement strand
CCCTATTTTTCCGTAGCTCTTTTAACCCTTTAAGGCGTCTTTCATAAAGGTCGGGGTCACTGGTGAAAGACTCAATTTGAATCTCCTCTTCGGGGTCTTCAAAACAGTTTAGGCCTGTTATTAAACGACTCCCCTCTTCTATCTCCTGTTGATAGCGAGAGGCTGCCTCGCGACTAAGCCGCTGATAATAACCTTGGGAAATTGCGCTCTCAGCCCCACCCATCTCCTCAATTTTTTCCATAATCTTATTGGCCTCCTCCTCAATTCGACTCGTCAAACCCTCTATAAAATATGATCCCCCTAACGGGTCTGCCACATCGGCAACACCTGACTCCTGTGCAATAATATGCTGAGTCATCAAAGCGACATGGGCAGCCTTTCTGGTAGGAAGACTGAGCACCTCATCCATCGCACTGCAACTCAGCGATTGACAGCCACCGAGGATCGCTGCCAGGGCTTCTATCGTAACCCGAATAACATTCAGAATTGGCTGCTGGGCAGTCATTGTGTAGCCGGTTGTATACACACGAATAAAGGCCTGCTGGCTCTCGGATTTCTTTGCCCCAAATTGATCCCGCATCATACGAGCCCACATGCGTCGAAGGGCCCGATACTTCGCTATCTCCTCAAAAAGGTTCATCGGAACTGAAAGTTGAACCTCCATCGAGGGTGCAAAGGAATCGATGTCAAGGCCCCTTGAAAGGATAGCCTGGATATAGGTCCTCGCATTGGCGAGAAGAAATGCCAACTCCATAGTTGCGGTCGCACCACCCTGACGCATATGTGAACCACACACCACAATAGGCTTAAAATGGGAATGATACCGAGTACAATACTCTACGGTATCCACGTTAAATCTGATTGATCCATCCGGAGGGAAGATGTATGTACCTCGCGCTACAAACTCCTTGAGGATATCATTTTGTAGAACAATCTTGAAATCTTTGGGATCAATACCTTGTTTCTTGCCCAGGACTAAAAACATGGCCAATATGACGGGGCTGATTGCATTCGCTGTGGTAAAAATTTGCCTTGCTTGACTCAACGGTATCCCATCGAAAATCTCTTCCATATCTCGCAAGGAGCTAATAGCAACACCAGCCTTTCCTACCTCCCCCAATGCCAACTCATGGTCACTATCTAAACCAAGCTGCGTGGGCAGGTCTAACGCTATGGCTAAACCTGTCTGTCCCTGCTCCAGTAAATACTTGAATCGTTGATTTGTGTCTGTTGGGGCTCCAAAACCGGCGTACTGCCCCATAATCCACAGTTCAGCACGGGACATCCCAGGAAAAATGCCTCGAGTATAGGGAAATTGACCTGGCAAACCTAAATCCTTGCTCTCGTTAAATCCAATACCATCCAAATAATCAGATGTATAGACATCATCGAGTTCAATTTCACTGTCGGTTTCAAATTCATTTTTCCTGCGACCTCTCTCCTTGTAGTCTCTTGCCAAATCAGTTCTCTTCCAATCTTCAATGGAATCTCTCTGGATTTTACCCATTATTTTTTCTCCCTATGGAATTGTTTAGACAAAATTCCAAGAATTTCACTCGCCTGTCCCTCAGCCCCCCGTACTTTGATAATGATTTTATTTATGTCTTCTTTTTCCAAATATCCCTCTGCTTCCCGGCGAAATTTCTCTGCAGTCTCATCAAGTGAAATCGGTAATTCCGGCTCACCTCTGGGTAGTGGTTGAAAAGCGGTAAAAACCCCTCCATTTTTCAACTTTATAGTTACCCTGGCACCCCTCTCCTTCGGGTAGGCTCTATCAATATCTTCAGCAACAAGAACGTGAATCTTGTCGATGAGTCTTTTCACATTTGGATTCTCCAGGTGTCTCACATCAAAGGCATCCCAATCGGCACGGCCTAAAATTATTCGAACAGATAAACCGTAGGGTATATTAAAATAGGCATCACCACGAGATCTTATTTGGTGAATCTCTGTCTCTACAGCCACACGATATGTCTCTACCTTAATATAATCGATTTCTTCAGAATTCATTTCGTGCTGCTTCAACAGTTGATCCATCGCATCTAAGGCAGGGTGGAGGTGTCGGCAACCGGGATATAACTTCAAGTAAGCATTTTCAATAGCCCATCCATCGCCGAAATAGGGATAATCATCGATATTATCTGGAGGGACACGACCCAGATAGGCAGGGAAAAATCCTCTTTCAAGGACTGTCTTGTCTCCAGAAGATCCTTGGTCAGCCATTAAAGCGGCAATTAAACCAGCTCGAACCCCATGGGATACATGTAATGGCTGAGTGGTTTCCTCTTGAAAAGCGTGCATCAAACCACAACTGCCAGAGGTAGATAGAGTCAAAGCGCGTACTATCTTCTCTTTGTCGAATTTCAGAAGAATTCCTGACGCAGCGGCTGCTCCGAATGGTGCACAGAGTCCTGTAGGATGAAAGCCCCTCTCTGTAAATAATGGGTTTCCTAAAGATGCGATACATACCATCGCTTCATAGCCCCCTACCATAGCCTGGATCAATTCAAACAAGTTGGCTTTTTGGCCCATTGCCCAAAGTGCCGGAAAAACTCCTGCTGCCGGGTGACATGCTCCATATCGGGACCCATCTTCATAAACAGAGGCATTCGTTTGATACGCAACAATTGAGCCAGCATCAATGGGTGAGAATTTCCTGTCAGTGCCCGGTATCGGCACCGAACCCGGTTCAGCCTGGATGGATTTCATGAGCGCTTTATATGATCCCACACGAATACCGACAATGAGTGCTGCTAAGGTATCGAGAAAATGTTGAGATGCAAAAAAACAGAGATGATTCCCTTTATGTACCGCTTTTTTTGCCGATAAAACCCTTTCAGCTATTATCTCTGCTAAATGTGGCATTTTTCCCCTATCTTTAACCATTTCTTCAATTTGACAATTCTTCTGCCTGTAAGACTCGAAATATTACCAAAACAGCAAAACAAAAACCTTTGGCTCAATCACTAAAGCGTTTTTTTAGCTCTCGCTGTAAAATCTTTCCGTAAGCGTTTTTGGGAAGACTATCAAGGATATGGACTTTTTTGGGGCTCTTATAAGATGCTACCTTGCTTTTACAGAATTCGATCAATTCCTGCTCAGAGGCATCTGTGCCCGATCTGAGAGTAACAGCGGCCGCCACCGCTTCGCCCCATTTTGGATCGGGAACACCAAAAACACAGGCCTCTGCAATAGCCTTATGTTGGGAGAGAACTTCTTCTACCTCCCTCGGGTATACGTTCAATCCCCCCGTGATTATCTTGCCATGCTTTCTATCCATTAGATAGAGGTAGCCTTTCTCATCCTGATAGCCCAAATCGCCTGTATAAAGCCAACCATTCTTCAGTGCCTCAGCTGTTTGTTGTGGACGGTTCCAATAACCTTTCATTACTAAATCCGATTTAGTGATCACTTCACCGATTTCACCGGGAGCACATTCCTCGTCCTTCTCATTTACCACTTTCAGCTGTACACCTGGGTATTCTCTGCCTACCGATGCAAGGCGTTTTTCGCGTTCAGGGTCATTATTAACGATGTGTTCATGCTTTGGAAGGTGCGTTATGGTGATGATCGATTCGGCTTGCCCAAAACTCTGGTCCAATATTGGACCAAATATGTTTACTGCCTCTTTAATTCGTTGAACCGGAGTCGGCGCTCCTGCATAGGTGATTGTTTTTAAAGAACTGAGATCATAGTTTCGACGTTCGGGATGATCCATTAAGCCTAATAACATGGTAGGGACAGTCGAAATATCAGTGATCTTTTCCTTCTCTACGGTTTCAAAAATCTCCATTGGATCAAAGCTCTTATGTAAGACATTCAATGCCCCTCTTGATACAAACGGTAAAACCCTAACAGAGCCTGCGTGGCTCAGGGCACCCACAGTCAGCAGTCTATCTTCTTCTGTTATCCAATATACATCTGACAAAAGTAACTGAACACATGTCAATATGTTTCGATGGGTAATCATAATTCCCTTGGGCTCACCTGTTGTTCCTGAGGTGTACCATATATCACTTAAATCCTCTTCATTGACTTCAATAGACGGCTCTTCTTTACTACCAGAGGAAAGAAAATCCTCATACCCAAGCCCTGAACCTTCCCCTTGATGAATTCTTAGTTTCACTGCTGAGACATTACTGCAGATTTCATCTGCAACTTTTCCGAATTCGGGACCATGTATAATGGCGGATGCTTGAGAATCCTCCATCATATTTGTCAACTCTGAGATACTGAGACGATAATTTAACCGAACCCAGATCAGACCCGCCTTATACAAGGCCAAATAACTCTCAAAATAGGCCAATGAATTATAAAACAGCAGGCCGACACGATCTCCCTTTTGTAGTCCCTGAGCCAGTAAGGCATTTGCCAGTTGGTTGACTCTCTCATTTATTTCCCTAAAAGCTAATCGTCGTCCACCTACGACTAACCCTTCCCGATCTGGAAGGTTTTTGGCCGTACGTTTGAGAATATATCCGATGTTCATAGTTTTTACACCTTCCCGTAACTTTCTATTTAGTTCCCTATTCTCGGACAAGTATATGAACTGCCACAGCCGCTGTCTCTCCAGCCACGTTTCCTCCACCATTTTCAGCAAGTGCAACCTTTGGGATTGGTTTAATCTGCCGTTCTCCTGCTTCTCCACGAAGGTGCCAAACCAATTCGGTAATCTGTGCTAGGCCTGTTGCCCCCGCAGGATGCCCTTTCGAAGATAGACCTCCAGATGGATTGACAGGGAGGCTCCCCCCTATCCAGGTTACGCCTTCATCAATCCAACGCCCTGATTCTCCGGGCTTACAAAATCCGAGTTGTTCATAAAGGAGCAATTCTATCGGAGCAACAGCATCATGCACTTCGGCAACATTCACATCCCTTGGACTGATTCCCGCCTTGTTATATGCCTCTTTTGATGTTCGCTCAGCAATACTTTTGCCCCCTATTTTCGGTATTCTGGCAGTCTGTAAAACCGTCGAGGCTGCCCTCACCGCAGGGTGATTAAGGCGTGAAAGAACGTTTTCACTTCCCACAATGACCGCGGCTGCGCCGTCACCCATCGGGCACGTCATGAGTAATGTGATTGGATCGGCGATCATTCTCGATTCCAAAACCTCATCTACGCTTACACGGTTGCGGTATTGAGCGTAGGGATTTAATGCGCCATGGTCATGGTTTTTTACGGCAACCTTTGCAAGCTGCTCTCTGGTCAATCCGTATTTTTCCATATGATTACGCACCCTCATTGAATATATGCCAGCGAACAACATTCCCATCCGGCCTTCTATTTCTAAATCTGACGAAGTAGACAGGGCATGCAAACTCTTATTTAGGTCTCCACAAAATAATTTCTCCGCACCAAGGGCGAGCGCAACCTCAACTTGCCCTGAAGCGACAGCTAAATGAGCCAAATAAAAAGCGGAAGAACCCGATGCACAGGCATTTTCAATATTAAAAATCGGAATACCCATGAGTCCAATTTCCCGGAATACCGTTTGCCCCCGTATAGATTCCTGGCCAGTTATTAAGCCAGCGTATGCATTTGCAAAAAAAGCTATCTCAATTTCATTTGCTCCAATCCCCGAATCATGTATCGCATTCCACGCCGCTTCAAAGCTGAGATTCTTTAGTGATTTTTCAATATATTTCCCAAACTTAGTCATACCAACGCCCAACACATAAACAGGCCTCATCTCTCATCCTCCTCAAAGATCGGACGAAAACAATAGGTCAATCGTTCTTTTCCCTCCTCATTTTCTCCAACATTCACTATTACCAATTTTACGGGAAGTCCTGTTCGTAGGTTTTCCACATCTCCATATTCAACAAGTAATGAAAATACCCGTACACCTTCATCTAAATCAATGTATGCCTGTACATGCGGAACTTCAAAACCAGGTGGAGCAACCTGTGCGATTGAAAAACTGAAAATCTTTCCATTATTG
>CP070673.1:1727060-1729721 GCA_020351915.1 Deltaproteobacteria bacterium | reverse complement strand
TGGGAAATGCGCTGACCTTCTTCTCCTGGATGGAGACAGCCCTGCCATTCTGGCGTATCATGCGGGTGTTTCGCCGGTGGCAGAAGTGTATAAGCGGGGAGAGCTGGTGGCAAGGAATTGAATATTGGCGATTGAATATTTAAGGATCAAGGGCTTCTTTAAAAAAATAGTCAATCTTCAATAGAAAATCGTCAATTTAAAGGGGGAATTCCTGTGAAACTTGATCAACTGTCGATTCGGGATTTTGTAAAGGAACTGGGTTCCGGTAACCCAACGCCCGGTGGCGGGAGCGTAGCCGCACTCTGCGGGGCCCTTGGTGCTGCCCTCTCGGCTATGGTATCCAGGCTTACCGTGGATAGGGAAAAGTTCAAGGAAACGTGGCCGAGCATGGAAGAGGTCAAGAAAACAGCGGACGAACTGGTTGCCCGGTTCCTTGATTTGGTTCAAGAGGATACCGACGCATACGAGAAGGTGATGGCGGCCTTTCTACTTCCAAAAGAAACCGAGGAGGAGAAGGCTTTGCGGCAGATCGCCATTGAGGAAGCAATGAAACGGGCTGCCACGGTACCTTTGGAAACCCTCAGGGCTTCAGAGAGGCTTGTTGGTATAGCGAGAGAGGCTGTGCAAGGAGGAAACCCCAACGCCATTACCGATGCCGGAGCGGCTGTTCAACTGGCCAACGCCACAGCAGTTGTGGCGAGCTATAACGTGCGAATCAACCTCTCCCGCATCAAAGACGAGGCATTCGTTGCAGAATGCGAGAAAGAAGTCGATGAAACGCTGAAGCGGTTAGAAACTCTCTTTGCCGACGTGGATGGAAACGCCAACATTTACCTAAAGTAAGTGAAAAACCCTTTTGAACTGAGAAAGAACATGGTAAGAAAAAAATGCTTGACGTTTCATTCGTATCGAGGTGTCTTGAAAGACGCTCTCCGCCCCCTATAACAGCGAGATAGCGAAGAGGATTTTAAGTCCCTTTTACAGAAAATTTCATCAAATGGGGAGAGCCTTATCTATAGGGGCTTTCCCCTTTTCTATCAAGGATTTGCTGGATTTTCTAACTTTTGTTTTTGTTGGGTTTCGTTTGGTCTTTTTTGGCTGAGGTGGTTACAAAAATGGTTGCAGGAGGGAAGGTTCCCAGGCGATCCTGGGTAGCTCCCAGGTAGGAAGTTTAACCGGAAAATCGCATTTCATTCTTGTTGGCGAATTGGAGCTTACAGCTCGTAATCAAAGGTTGTTGAGGGCAGCTGAGGCCTGGGCTTATAGCAGAATACTTGAAACTGCCAATTCTCAACATTTCTAAAGGTAATCATCGGTGTCCAATAACTTCCTGTAACAGGCCCACCACACCTCCAGATAATAAAATTTGGGAATTATCACGATTCTATATGACATTCCCTATAGGGATAAAAAGAAGAAGTTTTGAGGTTGTCTTATGAGCTGATGCATCGGAAACGTATTCCTATATTTGTTTACCTCGGCCATATCTAAATAAGGCTTATTCAGAGTTTATCATCGTTGAATTATTAAGAGATTTTATATATCAGTTAGGTAGCGTTGATTGAGCCACAAAAAACGAGATTCTATCTAATATCATTGTTAGGCTGCCATCATTAATAACAAATTGGAGGCATCATGAAAGTTGAAGAACTCTCTCAATACGGAAAAACTCTATCCGGTCTTCCCAAAGAGGCCCTGAAGAAACAAAAAGCGATTGTGCTCCGTGAAATAAGAACGAAATATGGATTATTGGGCATTTTACCGTTTTTTATCAAAATCTTATTAGGTCAAAAAGCACTAAAAGAGAACTACCCGGAAGCATACCATGAAGCGCTTAACGTTAGTGAAAATGCAGCTAAGGAAATCACTATGTTGATTTCAATATTTAATATTATTGCCAGAAAAGAGGGGAAGGAGAATGCATACAATTTTTTAAAGAACATTTTTCAAGAGGTAGCGAGATACAGCATGCCCGCATTATACCAAATTGATGATTTGGCAAAATGCGAAGGAGACGTCTTTGAAAACTTTGTAAAATTCAATATTGCCTGGTTTAATGCAATGAACGACGAAGGCACATGGATAGTTGATAACATTGAAGAAGAAAAAGATAAACTGATTATTATCGTCACCGAATGTGCAAATTGTGTGGTCGGCAAGGCTTTCGATTGCCCTGAAATAGCAAAACTCGGTTGTGATCATGATCTGGCCGGTTATCCTGTAATCCTTGACAGAGTTAATGCAGAGTTCAGAAGGCCGCATACAATTGCAAAGGGAGATGAGTATTGTGATTTTATGTTCTATAGAAAAGGTACGGCGCCAGATACAGAACATTTAAATAAATAGAGGTGAAAGCCTAACCTGTCATTCCAGCGGATTTGCAGGGCTCCGCTTCGCTACGCCCCGCAAACCGCTAAATTCAGCGTTCTGTTTCGAAGAGGTTTCCATGCGCAAAGACAAACCGAGTAGAACGGCGTACAAGGTTGCCCTGAACATTGTTACCATGGGGGCGAAACCGGGGATGGATAGATTTCTTCCTCCCGGCATCGTGCAAGCTACGGAGAAATTACTCGTTGCTTCCGGCGCAACTGGAGCAAGAACTGTACGATGGTCCCGGTCCCGACGAATGGTCTCCGTCTACGAAGCGTTTGACTGGATGCT
>CP070673.1:1721198-1726960 GCA_020351915.1 Deltaproteobacteria bacterium | reverse complement strand
TTCATGAATGCTCAGGTCTGTAGCGGGAGAAGGTGCTGCCTCCAGGAGCATGTGCTCAGTTACGAGACCTACCAGCTTATCCTTTTTCAGAACAGGCAGCCTTCTGATCCTATGGGCCTCCATAATCTTTCTGGCATCGTGAAGAGAGGTATCCTCGCTGACGGCTACCACATTGGTGCTCATAATGTCTCTTACTCTCATTTTTCCCTCTATTATTAGAAACTCTAAGACATTTCTGGGCAAAGAATCTGCCTCACTATTCCAACCATAATAACTCCCATTTTTCTTTAATCATTGCTCTATGCTAAAGTCAATCCATTTACAAAGCTAGATCCAATGAGGTGCCTTACTCAAAAACAATAGACCCTCCCATTTCTGCACGGGGGTGGCCTGTTTTGGTGCTGACTCCCAACCACACCTAGGGCAATATACCTACCTCCGCTCTCGAGAATGCAGCTAATCCCACAGATCCAGGTCGATGAGCCCGATACGGGCGGCGTACTGAGTGAGGCCAACCTCGGCGAAACAATCTGTCACCCTTTTGCTAATTGCATCACTCACACTAACTAAAGACTCAACTCACTCTCATGAATGGGGGGCACGGTTTAAATCCTTAAGAGAAAACCGAGGCTAAAGCGCCCAGATGATGCCTTCTCAGATTACATTATGCTGCTTTCTAGCTTCAATGCGAGAATTTCCAATGAAAAGTTTCGTTGGCAACCTTTTGGAGTATGAGATCTGAAGATCAAAATAAGAGCGGCTGGCGTGCGCAAGACTGAGTCTGAAGTCCCAAGGACAGGATTTATATCAGAGGGATCTAAGCTCTCCGTTGTGTCTATTCAACGGCTCAAAGAAGTTGGAGGAGCTAGAGAATTTCATATTACGACCTATGCCTTTTACTCCTCTGTTCAAAAGTAATAAACCGCAGACCGACGCAGACCACCGAAGACAAATATCCAGCTGACTTTGGCTGGATACTTACTGTCATGCCCTTTCCTGAAGGGACTCTGGTCCCACCGGGACGGGCAGACATACGGAAGCTAAACCCAAGCATCCTTCTGCACAGCATGACGCTTTCGCGAGGTCTGGATACCTTTGAGACTGGTGCATTCTGCGGAAAGGAGAACCTTATCCTTTCCTTAAGAGAGTTGCTATTCTTTTGAGCAACACAGTTGGGTCAACGGGTTTGTCGATGTAGTCATCTGATTCCAAACCCAACCCTAAGTCCCTTGCATACTTGGTGTGAGAAATATGTTGACCAATAGCCGTCAAAACCAGAATAGGGACACGTTTTAATTCAGGGTCATGTTTCATTGCCTTGCACGCCTCAAACCCATCCATCTCAGGCATCATAAGGTCCAATACAATGACATCCGGCTTTTCTTTCTTTGCTTTTTCGATTCCCCTCCTTCCGTCAAAAGCGGAGACAACTTCATAAGAAGCGTTCTCCAGCACCATTTTTAGCATCTCCACCACATCTGGTTCATCATCGACGACAAGTACCTTAGTCTTTTTTTCTTCCATTTTTGCTACCTCCCTTGATTTCTTCTAGGCAACATAAGCCGATTACGTATAGGTATAACTATCGGGGATCGTGATAGAACAACAGCTTCTTCTGACATTTGTCTATCTCTGTGCCACTGATCTCCGGCTGCCTTACTTGACCAATCTTCTTCTTTATTTCACGCTTTATTCACCCTTTGGCAGCGTGAAGATAATATTGGCCCACTTGCCTTCAACCGATTCCGCCCAGATTCGGCCGCCGTGCTTCTTGATTATCTCCCTGGCATTATATAGTCCTAAGCCCGTTCCCCACTCTTTGCTCTTCGACTTTCCCTCTATCCTTACGAATTTTTCAAATATCGCCTCCAATTTATCCTGGGGTATTCCTTCACCTTCATTTTTGACATTGAACCGATAGAATTCGCCCCCATCTTTCACGCCGAAGGATATCTGCTTTCCTCTCGCGCCATATTTTATGGCGTTTGTGACCAGATTATTATAGACTATTCTCAACATAACGGGGTCAGCGTAGACCTCCACCCCCTCAAATTTTCCCTCATTTTCTATCGTGAATGAAATATCTCTCGCAGTTAACTGGGGCCTTCTATCCTCCATCACCGGCAAGATTAGCTCTCTATATACGTTTAGTTTCTTCTTGTATATCTCTATTACACCACTTTCCATCTTTGATAGCTGCAAATACGTTTGACTCATATTGATCAACATATTTACATTTCTCAGCATGGTAGATACTGCCTGCTTCTGTTGTTCAGGTGTAAGCGCACTGTTAGGGCTAATCCCTTGCATCATAATTAGGTAGCCTTTGAGAACCCCCAGAGGTTGCATCAATTCGTGTGTGACAAACCCTAACAGTTCTAGATAACGCGTATTCAAGTCCCTTAGCTTTTCATTCGCAAGGTCTTTTTCATCGAGGGTTTGCTTTAACCTCACTGCCATGGAATTAAAAGACCTAGACAGTATGCCGATTTCATCATCGGCCGCTATTTCCACTGTGCTAGGAAAATTTCCTTGAGGTATCTCCTCGGTAGCATGCACTAACCTAGTGATAGGCCTGGTAATGGCTCTCCCCAGGAAGAATGCTATGATCATGGCAACAGCTACTGCGATAATTAGGTATCTTATCATGGAGGAGACAACGTCCCTTTTCATATCAAGGTACGGCTGCTCAAGTATTCCTACATATAAAATCCCAACCACCTTGCCATCATAGTCTCTTATGGGTTCATATGCTGTTATGTACCAAGCATTTACAACAAAAGCTCTCCCCACATAAGATTTGCCATTTTCCAAGACCTCCCTATACACCTCCTCTGAAACCCGAGTTTCGATAGCCCTATTCCCATTCGATTCTATGACATTTGTAGAGATGCGCACGTCCCACTGAAAAATAGTTGCCGTACCTATGCCCTTACCGTTGTATCGTTCTCCTTTGTAAACAATGCCCTTGATTCTATCAACAAGTTCATAATTGCGATTCACTAATACCCCGCCGTACAATACTCCCAGTGGCTCTCCACTATCATCTAATACAGGCACTGCCGCTTTAAGCATCATACCCGAGGTTTCATACTTTTTCAGCGTTGGTCTGGCCTTTGGTGTCTCTTTCAAAACAGAATATGCTTGCTCTGCCAGCCCGTCCCCTTCGAGCTTCAACTGTTCCGTGGGCACAATCTGAGTAGCTACAACGCTTTCGCCCTTCAAAGCTTTGCTGACCACAGCATCATTCGACTGGTCATCACCGGTGTTATAAGGGTTTCTCGTTCTTACAGTAACGAATCCTTCTTTATCGGTCAGAGTTAACATATCCAGATCATGTTTTATTCTTATTTTCTCTAGCTCTCTCCTCGCGATATCTCGTTCTCCTGCGACACGGGCGTCTCTCAGACAAAAACTCTCTGACGTCGATTGGACTATGTCATTCACATCCTTCAACTTTTCGTTATAAACCAGCCAAGCGGATGCCAGGTCATGTCTTACTTGATTTTGCGCCCTTTTAATGATGTGTTTGTTGATGAGATCTATTCCCACAATCGTTGATATAACACCACTAACTAAGACAACAATCAGAAAATATAGCACCAATTTATTTCTGAGTAACATATGCACTCCTCGAATTCTCTCTGCCATCCGAATATAGGAAGAACTGTGCTGAGTTACATGCTGATCCGCATGCCACCAATGGTTTTTTTACCCTGCTCCTATATTCTTGCGTTTTTGATCTTTCGCTCAAAAAATGGATCTCACCTAACATGCAGATTTTCGACCATTGAGCCCTCGCCAGCTCTCCGCCCTGCAGTCTCACATGTGACAACCCCATGAGTCTTCCACTATCTCTTGGAAGAAATCCTTTGCCTACCATATTTCTAAACTCTTCCGCAGCTCAAGCCAGCGCCTCTGTGACGGGCTAAGTGGCCCGATCTTATTTTCTATCCACGAAATATCGCCAGTCAGGAGGGCAAGTTTCTCTGGGCCTGATAAATCATATTCATCCAAGGCATCTGCGCCAAAATCGAGCAAACTGAAGATGAACTCATTATCGGACTCAGCCCGCTCGAGTAGCTTTATCATCTCCTCTTTGTGAATCAACCCATGTTCTTCAGGTGGTTGGCTAGCAGCTAAATCCACTGCTGATGTCACTGTCTTGAGGAGCTGATCAGGGGTAAAGGGCTTTTCAAGATAATCTACTGCGCCGAGCTTCATAGCCTGCCCCACAGACCTGATTGTTGTATAGCCGGTCATGATGATAACGGGAAGGGATGGCTTGGCTATCTTGATATCCCTAAGGATCCTCATGCCCCCCATGTCCGGCATACGGATGTCGGTAAGGACAATGTCGTAGTGGTGCTTGAGGGCTCCCTCAAGCCCCTTCTGGCCACTCAGTGAGACATCAACCTCATAGTCCTCATCGGTCAGGGCCTTGCTAACCTTATCTAACACTGATTGTTCGTCATCAATGACGAGGGCTTTCCTTTTTTCCATTGTGGTCCTCTCTTGCTGCTTCTCCTGAGTTAAACCTCAGCCCTCAGCAGATAGTGAGGAGCAAGCAGTAACGGTTATGCTTATCCTCTTCAGGGAAACGTCATCAAACTTAATGGAACCTTCTTATACTTATAGAGGATCTCCACAATCTTTCGCACTCCATTCGGCCCGTGCCATTCGGCCTCGAGCTCATGGCTGAGGGCAGCACTAAGTCCTGAGTAGATGAATTCGTCATCGAATTTATTGATCGAAGGACTTAGCCCGTCACTCTTGAGGTTTCTTCAGGCTCGCAGTCTGCGCAACTTAACAAATACTCCCCTTATAGGGTGCATTGATTTAGAGTGTTGGTTCAATCAGGTATTGTACTCAAAAACAAAAAAACCGCCCCCATTTCTCCATGGGGGTGGTTTTCTCTAGTCCCCTTCCCTACCGCAAGTAGGGCAAACTACCTACCGAAGTGATGCAGTGTGGGTTAGTCCCACAGATCCAGGTCGATGAGCCCGATACGGGCGGCGTACTTGGTGAGCCCCACCTGACCCTGCACACCGGTCTTGCGGACGATGTGGGCGCGGTGGTTCTCCACCGTCTTCCTGCTGATGCAGAGGATGTCGGCGACCTCCTGGTTGGAGTGGCCCTCGGCTAACAGCTTGAGCACCTCCTTCTCCCGCTCTGACAGCGGGTCTGCCTGCTGCTTGAGCTCCCGCTTTGCTGCCCCCCCCCGAAGTAGTGGGAGAGGACCTGATCCGCGATGGGGGAGTCGAGGTAGAAGCCGCCGCTATGCACGGTGTTGATGGCAGCGACGAGGTTCTCCTCATCGGAGTCCTTGAGCACGTAGCCCTTGGCTCCTGCTTGTAAGACCTGGTCGATATAGGCCTTCTTGGCATGCATCGAGAGGATGATGACCTCGGTCTCAGGGAGCCGCTCCCTGATCTGGCGGGTTGCCTCGATGCCGTCCATCTTGGGCATGCCGATGTCCATGATGACGATCCTGGGCCTGTGGTTGAGGGTCATCTCCAGGGCCTGGTCCCCGTCGTCTGCCTCGGCAACAATGTGGATGTAGTCCTTCTCTGACAGCAGGGATTTCAAGCCCTTTCTGAAGATGCGGTGGTCATCGGCAATGATAATGGTTACCTTATCCTTCATAAGGTTTGCTCCTCCTAAAGGATGCGCTCATGGTGGTGCCCCTTCCGGGCCGGGAGGAGATCGTAAGCTCTCCTCCGATCAGGGCTACTCGCTCCCTCATGCTGATGAGGCCGAGA
>CP070673.1:1717084-1721098 GCA_020351915.1 Deltaproteobacteria bacterium | reverse complement strand
GGTAGAGTCTGCTACCGAAGTGTTGACGGAGATCATGGCCATCCCGGAAAAGGCCATTCCGCCGTCACTGCTTCACAATGCTTACGGCATTGCCGTGATTCCTGCCGTTATCAAGGCCGGCTTAGTAGTCGGAGGTCGATATGGATGGGGTGTCCTGGTCGTGCGGCCAAAAGGGAGTGAATGGAGCAATCCCTGTTTTGTCTCTCTTACTGGTGCCAGTATTGGGTATCAGATCGGAGCACAGTCAACAGATGTTATCCTGGTGTTCAAGAGTAGCAAGAGTATAGACGGCATCGTCAAGGGGAAATTCACGCTTGGAGCCGATGCAGCAATAGCCGCAGGTCCGGTGGGCCGTCAAGCTGCAGCTGCCACTGACCTGCAGCTCAAAGCGGAGATTTACTCTTACTCCCGAAGCCGGGGGCTTTTCGCCGGTGTTGCCCTGGAGGGCGCGGCCCTGCAAATTGACTACAAATCCAACGAAGCTTTTTACAACAAGGAAGGCATCACAGCCAGAAAGATCTTCTCAAACGAAGAAATCGAGGTGCCCGCCGCGACGAATGAGTTCAAGCAGGTATTAGCAAGATTTACAGTGCCAGCGGCAAAAGAGTGATGGTCAATGCCCGTTTTGGTACCCTGACGAAGGCTGAGCACCGACGTTGATAAGCCTCATCTGGGAAGGGCGCTTTTGACTCTATCGTTGATTGCTCCCGCCATTCTCGCTAATCCTGTGCTCACGATGCTATCTGATACCCTTCCCCACAGACGCTGGCCCTGAATCGCTGAGCAGGACGGGGGATTTAGGCGAGGGGGGTTATGGGTATACTGAATCTGTGATGGCTAACACGATTCTGGTGTGAAAGAGGGCGTTGTAACGGCCAAACAAATGAGAAAATGCTACGGCAATCTATAAGAGAGGAAAAACATGTTGCAGACGCATCTGGTACCCATGGTCATCGTATTGGCAGTGCTTCTAGCCTTTTCGGCATTTTTCTCGGGCTCCGAGACGGCACTCATGGCTATCAGCAAACTCCGCTTGAGACACCTAGCTGAAACGAAACCCATCAGGGCCAAGCTTGTTGAACGGCTACTGAAGAAGCCAGAACGACTCATCGGAACGATATTGCTTGGAAACAACCTCGTAAATGTGGCCATGTCGGCCCTAGCCACCGCCCTTGCCATAACACTCTGGGGTGAACGGGGAATCGCTTACGTCACTGCTATATTAACCATAGTCATTTTGATTTTCGCAGAGATCACCCCAAAGATCTTTGCCAGGCACTTCAACGAGCGAGTTTCATTCATTGCAGCTCCCATTCTCAACGGATTCATGCTTGTGTTAAACCCTGTGGTAGTCATTGTTACCTATGTCAGCAATCGAATCCTCTATCTCGTGGGAGTCGATGTTTCCAAGATAAAAAAACCGATGATGACTGAAGGGGAAATCAAAACCTGCATCAAGATGGGGTGGGATGAGGGTGCAATCACCGCGGAGGAAAGACAAATGCTCTCCAGGGTTTTTACCCTGAACGACATGACCATAGGGGAAATCATGGTGCCCAGGGAAAACATGGCCATTCTGGATAGGGACGCATCTCTGGATGAGACGGCCCATCTCATTTCAAAAACGGGCTTTTCGCGATTCCCAATTAGAAAAAAGAGCGACTCTGATATCGTGGGCTTCATACACGCTAAAGACATATTCCGTTTGATTGAAGAAAAAGAAACCGGTTCTCTTAAGAAAATAATCAGGCCACCTTACTTTGTACCGGCAGACAAGAAAATCGACGCACAGCTCCGCAGCTTCCAGGAGAGAAAGCTTCATCAAGCAGTTGTGCTCGACGGCACGGGAAAGGTGGCCGGCCTGGTGACCTTGGAAGACATTCTGGAGGAATTGGTAGGGAGCATCAAGGATGAGCACGACCTTGAATGAGGCAAGTAAAGGACAAGTCGATTCGGTATTACCCCAGATATCTCACTAGAGGCTCTTGACGCTCTTAGCCCAGACATCTTTTATTCTTGCTTATTCCTCCCAAAGGTGCCTCTTTCACCTATCTTGCTTGGATAGGTAGATTCTGACGCAACTCAAGGATATATTTATTCAATGGTATTTGGCCTTACAGCATGATACTCCGTGCCCAATACACGTACTTGCCTATAGCCACCGCTTTCTTCTGAAATAAAATACCATAATAACCGCAACGGCAACCATCACCAACAGGGCTGCAAAATAACCCCAGTGCCATTTGAGTTCTGGCATAAACTCAAAATTCATTCCGTAAATGCCTGCCACAAAGGTTAAGGGAATGAATATGGTGGCAATAATCGTTAAAACCTTCATCACTTCGTTCATCTTATTGCTGATGCTTGAAAGATAGATGTCGAGCATCCCCGAGACCATATCCCTGAACGTCTCTATGGTGTCAATAACCTGTATGGTGTGATCGTAGACATCCCTCAGATATACACCTGTTGCTTCATTGATAAGCGGCGATTCTCCCCTTTCCAGGCTATTAACTACCTCCCTCAATGGCCAGATGGATTTACGCAAAACAATCAACTCTCTTTTTAGATTATGAATTGTCTGTAAGGTCTCCGGCGTTGGTCTAGTGACAAGCTCCTCTTCCATGTTTTCTATATCTTCTCCGATTTTCTCGAGAATGATGAAATAATTATCAACAATAGTATCTAATAACGCATAGCCAAGATAATCTGCCTTCATCCTTCTAATCCGGCCCTTGTGATTTCTGATTCTTTCTCGTATGGGATTAAAAATATCCCCTTCTCTCTCTTGAAAGGAGATAACGAAGTTTGAGCCAAGAAGAAGACTGACCTGCTCCATCTTGATCTCATTATTTTTTTCATCATAGTAAAACATCTTCACTACCAGAAAGATGTGATCCTCAAAATCCTCCATCTTCGGACGTTGTCCGGAGTGCAGGATATCTTCAAGGACAAGAGGATGTATACTAAAATGCTTGCCAATTTTCTCTATAATCTGGACTTCATGAAGGCCGTCTATATTGATCCATGTTACTGTCGGCGTATCCTTGAAAGGGAAGCACTCCTCGATTGTATCGAGCTCCTTCTCTTGAAATTGCGTTGCATCATAGTCAATGATAGTAATCTTCGCCTTTTCGACCTTTTTATCCCCATCGTGGACGAGCGTACCTGGGGCAAGGCCGGCCTTTTTAGAGGTCTTTCTAAATAGCTTCAGCATATCTCACACCTCCTGCTCTAAAGGGTACAAAAAGACTTCCGAATAGAGTAAATATGGAAAGTCAGCGCCTTCCGTCTGATTCTGTCTGCCCAGAATCGCTCGAAATGGTGACATTTAGGGGCCTTCGATCATCCTGGGCCAGATACGTTGTTGTGGTCGGAAAGGCGAACTCGATACCCTCAGCCTCAAAGGCCTTCATGATCTGCAGGTTCACCCGTTCGTTGAAGGCCAGAAAATCCCAGTAGTTAGGCGGGAAATACCAGTAGATCATCATGATGTTCAATGATGCATCGTTGAATTCGTTAAAATAGACTCGCGGAGGGAATTCCGGATCCATGCCCTCATGATTGTCGAGTATCTCCCTGATGATCGTTAAGGCCCTGTCTACCTTTTCGGGTGGAGTGTCGTAGGTGATGGTAATATTTGTAAGTCGGCGAATGGATGGCCTCCTGCCGATATTTTCTATGTTGATTCTGGCCATCTTCTCGTTCGGAACCGCCACCAGGTGACCAGGGAAGGTGCGGATTCGCGTGGACCGGAAACCGATATCCTCCACGGGACCATCCACACCATCAACGGTCACCCGATCGCCAACGACAAACGGTTTGTCCAGCATGATCATGATGCTCCCGAAAAAATTCTTTAGGGTATCCTGTGCTGCCAGGGCCACCGCCAACCCGCCTATACCAAGTCCTGCCAGCAAGGCGTTCAGCGGCTTTCGGGTGATGGCCTTCAATACATAGATGGCACCGAGCACCACCATCAATAACCGGGTAATCATCCTGATCAGCTTCACG
>CP070673.1:1713530-1716984 GCA_020351915.1 Deltaproteobacteria bacterium | reverse complement strand
CATTGAGGTTTAAGAAGGTAATGCCTGTTTCTGAAAGGCGATATCTCACAAAAAATACCACCGTGTTCTGCAGTGGCCAAATATTTGGGATTTACTCCACAAAACATTTGCGCCTTTGGTTATGCCCTGTTAAATACCAAATATTTGGCCACCTCCCGTGAGGCTCATAGATATCGCCTTGAGGAAATTGGCATTACCAGTTAGATAAATTGATTCTCATCATGTGGCTGAAAAAAACAACTGGACCTCAACTTTTGAACGTTTCCAATCCTTTGTCTAACAGGGTAGATATTAGAAGCATATAAACCCAATAAACTCAACTAACTCAATTAACACCTCTTATGAGACCATCTTTCCATCCTCGATTAGTCAATGATCCCTTTTCAGATCCCGGGCTTTTTATTCCCTTCCTTTTTGAAAGGCGGGCTCTGCTTTTCGACTTGGGAGAACTCTCTAACCTTTCGGCCAGAGATCTCTTGAAGGTCAGTCATGTCTTTGTTACCCATACCCATATGGATCATTTTATCGGGTTTGATACCCTCCTTCGCCTTCTTCTCGGACGCGGTAAGGAGATTTATCTATTTGGACCGTCTCGTTTTTTTCAAAAGGTTGAGGCTAAACTCAGCGGCTATACCTGGAATCTCATAGAGAACTATGAAAACATTCTGTCTATTAATGTCACAGAGATTACTGGGGGAAAGGGCTTTATACAGAGATATGAAAGCAGGAATCGATTCAGGCGTGCTGAGGCCCCGCAAGAATTCACCTTTGACGGGAACTTACTAGCAGAGCCATCCTTTTCAGTAGATGCCGCTCTTTTTGACCATAAGGTGGACTGCCTCGGGCTGACTTTAAAGGAAAATTTCTCAATCAATATCATCAAGGAGGGGTTGAGGGAGCTTGAGCTCCCCGTTGGTCCATGGCTGGCGGAATTCAAGAGGGCAATCTATGAGAGATATGATCCCGGTCGAGAGTTTCGGGTGTTTTGGCAGGATAGAGACAAGAAAACAGGAGAGCGGTATTTTACCCTTGGTGAACTTAAGGAAAAGATTGCCAGGATATCGCCGGGACAGAAGATCACGTATATTACGGATATTATCGGGAGCCCCGAAAATATTGCAAAAGCCGTGAACTTAGCTTTGGACTCAAATCACCTCTATATTGAGGCGCCTTTTTTGGACAATGAGAGGGACATGGCACGGAAAAAGTATCACCTGACTGCAAAAGAGGCCGGTCTCATAGCTGCAAGGGCACGGGTCAAGGAACTAACCCTGTTTCACTTCTCACCACGGTATTTCAATCGGGAAAAAGAACTCTTCCAGGAAGCAATGACAGCCTTTCGATCGGGAACATGAGCACAAGCGAGCGGGTAGTTTTCCGTGTAGGATCAATGATTATCGCAGTTGGGTCATTATCCTCTATTCTTATTGCCGAGAAAACTCCAGTGATGGTGGTTCTCATTTGCGTTTTCATGTTCGAGCCTGGCGAAGTCCCGAAGCAATTCTTTCTGTCTCTTAGTAAGGTCGATGGGTGTTCGAACATCAATAATGATGATCTGATCTCCGCGCCCCCGGCCTCGCAACCTGGGAATCCCTTTACCCTGAAGCCGGAGAATATCGCCAGGCTGGGTTCCCCGGGCGATAGAGACGTTTTCGGAACCATTAAGCGTTGGTACTTCGAGCGTTGTACCCAAGGCAGCATGCACAAAGGAAATCGGAATGTGGCAAATTACGTCATATTCATCTCGTTCGAAGAACTCGTGGGGCTCAATAGAAATCTCAACGTACAAGTCGCCTGGTGGAGCACCACTGAGACCTGATTCACCCTCTCCTCTGAGTTTCAGACGCATGCCCGTACTCACTCCCGGGGGAATTTTGACCTTGATCCTTCTGGTTTCTTCCACTCGCCCAAAACCTTTGCATGCCGTGCACGGATGGGCGATTATCTGGCCCGCTCCGTGGCAATCGGGGCAGGTGGTACTAATGCGAAAAAACCCTTGGGATCTCGTAACCTCTCCCCGGCCGCCACAGGTCTGGCAGATTTCTTGTTCATAGCCGGGTTCCACACCAGAACCGTTACAGTGGGCGCATGTCTCAAACCGTGGAATTTCAATCTCCATATCTCGGCCAAAGGCAGCCTCAAGGAAGCTGATCTTTAAATCGTACCGCAAGTCTGCCCCGCGCTGTACCCTTGTTCGGGCCCGCAATCCACCGCCAAAGAAATCTTCGAAGATATCGCTGAAGGAGGAGAAAATGTTCTTAAAGCCTCGAAAACCGTGGAATCCGGTCACTTGGAGTCCCTCATGCCCGTACTGGTCATATATTTGTCGCTTCTCAGGGTCTCGGAGGACCTCGTACGCCTCTGCTGCCTCCTTGAACTGCTCCTCGGCCTGCTTGTCGCCAGGATTACGGTCAGGGTGGTATTTGAGCGCCAGATGCCGGTAACCTTTTTTTATTTCCCCATCCGAGGCGTTTCGGCCTACACCAAGGACCTGATAGTAGTCTCGCTTCTGCATTATGGTCTCGGTCTCTTGTTTTCTGGCTTCTGCACTAAAGGATTTAGATCATTTTTATGGCCGTTGACTATCCAACCGCACAGGACGCAAAGAATCCCAAAGTTTCCCTGTGGCCGAATGAGAAAGCGATTTCATTAAACAGCACGCTATTGGCAAAACATGCAGGTCTATGCGTCACCCTTATCATTGAGTTCCGATCCGGTTATAGGCCTACGCGAAAAACTTATCGAGAGTGTTACTTTCATGATCCCAGGAGGGGGCGTTACCGGAATAGTTTTGAAAGACGTCATGATAGGTCAAGAGACAGGCAATTTGTCCCACCTCTTTAAGAAATGGTACATCCATTCTTCGAAGGACAAATGGTTGCCTGTGTTCAGATCATAACAAGGCTCGAGAGGCTTGGTATCCCCTGCATTCATCCGTTCCTCGGCATGTCGTTCCAGAAGGTCTCGGACTTCTTGCTTGGAAAGCCCATATTGCTGGGCGAGCGATTTTGTACCCGGAGCATTCCTGTATACAGCGGCCATCTGCCACAGGGCCTTAACCCGGAGATCCTGTAGTTCCTGCTCAGGTAAACCGAAGGAAGCAGCTAGGAAAGCCGCTTTCGAGAAGTGACCATGCTCAATTTCCGTCCTTAATTCATCTTTGGCTGCCTTTTCGTTCATTTTCCCGATGTGAGCAATCCAGGCTCTTGAGGTTTGTTGCCCGGGCAGGAAAACGCCCTGCCCGGGTGAAATGGTATTGTGGAAGCGTTTAGTACATGTCTTCTGGAGGCATGCCAGGTGCCGCGGGCTTCTTTTCCTCCTTCGGCTTCTCAGCTACCAATGCCTCAGTGGTGAGCATGAGGGCAGCCACTGAAGCAGCATTCTGAAGGGCAAAGCGTACCACCTTGGTGGGATCGATGATCCCTGCCTGGACCAGGTCTTCATACTGACCGGT
>CP070673.1:1708116-1713430 GCA_020351915.1 Deltaproteobacteria bacterium | reverse complement strand
TTCCTTGATTTCTGCTGCCGTGTAGCCCACTGCCAGGAGTGATGCTACAATCGCCCCTGCGGAGGTACCTGCCAGATTTTCAAACTCGTAACCTGCCTTTTCAATCTCTGATACCGCACCAACCAAACCTATGCCCTTGACACCTCCTCCTTCAAAAACTGCATCGGTTTTTTTTGCCATAGTTTCCTCCTTGCCCGGGGTCAATTCTGTTTAAAGTCATCAAAAACGGGATGTGATGGTATATTTCCCGTATCATTAGGTATCATATCCGGACCCGCAAGCAGCTATCAGTCATAAGTGTATGAGCTCCCAATCTGAACAAACGTCTTGCGGTACCTATGAGCCTGGTTCTTAAGGACTGGCAGCAGGAGGGGATGGCACAACTGGTTTTCGCTTCTCCTTCTCCTGCAACATCCTTCTGAGACCGGAAAAGGATGAGAGCAGATCGTGCCAAAAGGGCGCGCCAAAACTGATGAGAAGGCCTGAGATAAAGAGGCCCAGCAGCTTATTGAAAAAGACACCCCACCCCTTGAACACAGCTAGGAGTTTTTCCTTTGTCCAGGCTAAGCTCAGTCCCGCCTTTTCAAAGGATTCGGCTAGTTCAGAAAGATTTGCTTGCGCCTCTTTAAAGAGAGGTCGCACCCGTTTAATCTCTTCACCTTCCTTTTGTTCTATCTGCTCACTCATGAGTTGCATCTGTCGATCAATGACTTCCGCTTGGGCGGCGAGTTTCCCGCGAACCAGGGAATTCTTTGCCAGTGAGCTATACATATCCAGGAAATCACCATTGATCAGTACTGCGAGCACCAGACCCCAGATCAGTGTCTGATGTCGAATCCTGGTTTCATATACCTCGCTCATCCTTTCGGTTGTGTTGTCATACATGGTCTCGATTCTGCCTCGGAGCGTGACAAGGTGCTCCCTGATTTCATCGAGTTTTTTCTTTGTTGTAACACTGGGGATCTGAACTGCGAGATCGTGTTTCAGTTGCCGAACGGATTTCTTCTCCAAAAAACCTTTGAGGCTATCCACAACCTCTTCTAACTGTTTCTGCTCGAGACGCCGAAGACCAACCTGCCCCTTTCTAATTAAAGGAATACCGTGCTGTTGCTCCAGGAAATTCAGATGCTTGGCCTTCTTTTCCAGATAGGGGATCAGATACTGCATAGTATTTTCCCCAACAAAGGTTTTCATTTCCTTAGCAACGACCTTGGCCTTGATACTCAACAACCGTTTGATCAGACTCACTAGATACTTATGGACCATACTTAAAATCAGAAAAACCACGGCAAGTGATATCATGATATCCAGCGTATCAAACATGATTGGTACCCCCTCTTTTTAGACGATGATTGAAAATAGGACTCATAAAATCAATTATACGTACACAACGAGACCCAAAGCAAAGTCTTTATGAGCTTAAGAGCGAAACTCCTATGCAGAAGGTAAGGCCTGTATGGAGACTGTGGTCCTATAAAATGCTGCGATATTTCCAGAGTTGGAAATCAGGTCTTGTGTTAGTTGATTTTCTCCGCAATGGCATCAAGTGCCTCATCCCAACTGACCCGTTTCCATCCACTTTTGACCTTTTTCTGTGGAAACAATACCCTCTTACTACTGTAAACACGATTCGGGATCGATAGCCTTTTCTGCATAGGAAGCCCTTTGTGTAACCATGCTCTGGACTTCCCTCCAGTTTGATAACACGGCCGTCTTTCACTCTTGCTATTATTCCACAGTTTTCGGGACAGTCTGCCGGGGATGTCGTTATAGCCGTTTGCTCCATTTCGTTAACCTCCATACTGGCGAAAGAAGGAATCAATACTGGCAGCCAGCGCTATTGGAATCAAAGAGCGAATCTTTTGTACCATAGTCTACCCAATATTCGGCCAGCGATAATTCCATGGTCTCATCTGCTCAAAGGCATAGGAGGCCTGGAGCACCAGATCATCCCGGTGCCGGGGTCCGATGATCTGCAAACCTGCAGGAAGACCGTTTTTGGTGAGACCTGCAGGCACTGAAGCGGCAGGGTGGCCGGTCAGATTAAAGGGATAGGTAAAGGCTACCGCCCCGAGCAGGGGGATGGGATGTCCATCAATTGTCCCTGGTGGGGGACCTTTGGCAGCAAAGGCCTCGGTGGGCATGGTGGGGGTGAGGAGGAGATCAAACTGGTCAAAGAGGTCACACATGGTTCGGTTCAGCTCGGTTCTGACTTTGCGGGCCTCAATATGATCCTCTATGGAAAAAGACTTGACCTGATCCAGGGCTTTGACCAGAGTTTTTCCCATCTCTTCCCGATTATTATCAAGGTCTTGACACAGCTGGCCGTATAAATCAAGATTGCAGAGATTGGACCAGATTTCACCCGCATCAGGCAGTTCGCCTTCCCAGAACTCCACCTGGTGTCCCATATCATCAAAGCATTTTATGGCTTCTTCTACCTTTATCATCACCTCTTTCTGTACCCGAGCGTATCCGAGGGTAGAGCTAAAGGCGATCCTGAGACCAGTGGGCATATTCTTCAGCCGCTTTAAGAAGGATTGGGCTGGAGCAGGAAGAGACTCAGGGTCACAAGGGTGATATCCAGCAACACAGTCCAGATAGAGTGCAGCATCTTCCACAGTCCTGGTCAAGGGGCCCATGCACCAGAGCGGATGTGTGTGCACAAGGGGGAAGGGACCTCTCGGTACCCTGCCGAAGGAGGTCTTCAATCCGAAGCAGCCAGAATATGATGCTGGAATGCGGATGGAACCGCCCGCATCGGAGCCCGTGGCTAAAGGAATCATGCCCCCAGCCACCGCAGCGGCTGAGCCGCCGCTTGATCCGCCGGGAGTACGCTCCAAATTCCACGGATTTCGGGTCACACCGTAGAGCAGGTTTTTTGTAAAGCCGGTGAATCCGAATTCTGGGGTATTGGTTTTTCCCACAACAATGGCACCAGCTGCCCTGAGTCTGGCTACCTGGATTGAATCATTCTGGGCAACATTGTTTTTGTACGGGATTGATCCGAAGCTGGTTACCATCCCTTTCACGTCTTCCAGATCCTTAACGCCAATGGGTATTCCAGCTAAGGGTGCTGGCTCTTTGCCTGAAGCAAGCTGCTCAGTCATTGCCCTTGCCTCCTCCATTGCTTGATCTGCCCGAATGGAGACAAAGGCATTGAGAACAGGATTAACTGTTTCGATTCTTTTTAGTGTCTTCTCCATGAGTTCAAGAGGAGAGAGCTCTTTCGACTTGAAGAGTGCTACCAGTTCCCCAGTAGATTCGTAATGTAGGGATGACATGAAAACTCCATCTATTTAAGTGTGGCCGTTCTTCTTTTTCTACTCTGCACGTATGCTAGCGACAATCTAGACCCAAACCCTTCGTATCCTTATCACTTACCAACAGGACATGCCAGCTCACAGGCTCTACAATACTTAATATATTCAAACGGCAAATCCTTTTTCTCTTCTTTCACGATCACCCTAGTGGCTCTGTCTGTTTCCATCTGCTCATTACAGAACGTCCTGCTGTAGGATCCGCTCCTAAAGGCTTTTTGTAGGCATACCTGCCTGCAGTGCATATCGCAGGACTCACACGGGGCGAAATCTATCGGGCTAGTAGGTTCCAGCCCTCTATCAACAACCAAGGCCCTGAACCGAACACGAGCTCCAAATTCGGGAGTGATCAGCAGATTATTCATGCCTATGGTGCCCAACCCTGCCAGTACTGCTGCATCCTTGAGAAATATGCCGCCTTTTTCAACATGATAGGGTAGGTCGTAGGCATTCGAATTGAACTCTTTCTTCAACCATTCTATCAAACCGTTTGCCACATTTATCAATCTGCGGTTTCCGGGGCTGCCCTTGTTACCATCCCACCAGTCAAGTTCAGGCTCAGTTTCTTTATGGTGCAGGCCCAGGATAAGCACTGACTTGGCCCCTTGGGGCCACACAGGTTTCCCGTGCACTCTATGAGAAGGCGAGTTCCGAAGGGAACGAATGCTCGCGATTCCTGCCAGGGATGCACCTGATGATTTTGCCTGAGCAATGATCTGGGTACTCACGTCTGGATCAGAACTGGAAACCACGAGTTACCTCCTCAGGGACTTTTCCTCCCGTCATCCGCCCTTTCCTAGCTAGTTAATGAGAACGTCAAAGTATCTGATAGGTATATTACCTAAACCTGGATGTGCCTACCAGTGATATTTTTACATACTATTGAAAAATACCAGTTAGGCTTGGTTGCGAGATGTGGCAATGTCTCGAGAGACTTTTAGATCAGATGAAAAACAGGCAACAGATAGATTGCTGCTCCAGAAGTTTAAAGACCCAGAAATAATGCTGCGTTGTTGTAAAAGAGGTCACTCAGCTGCCTTTCATCAAGACCACTTACCATAGCCCGCTGAATCTCTACCGATGGATGATGAAATGGGGCATCGGTGCCGAACATAATCCGGTTTGGCCCAACCTGCTCATAGGCCTCTTTGATTTTTGTGTGCATTGGCATGCCAGAGGTTTCAAGGTAGAGATTTGAATATTTCTTCGCCATATCTATAGCAGCTTGAATATAGACTCCGTGACCGTGACCCATGTGAACCATTACCATCTTCACCGTTGGAAAGTCTTCTGCTAACTGGGCAATGCTCCAGGGCAGTGAAAAAGGAGGATGACCAGAATGCATGAACATGGGAACACCAAGCTCATCAGCAACCTTGGCAATTGGATGGACAATCTCATCATTGGCAACAAAGGCATGGAGGAGGGGATGAATCTTGATCGCCTTGAATTGCCACTCGGTGATTGCCCGTTTTACCTCCTCGATGGCCTTTTTCCCTTCGAACGGATTGATCCAAACGGCTCCAATGAGCCGATCGGGAAAGGCCGTAACGGCTTTTCGGATTTCCTCGTTGTTGAGATCACTCACGACAGCCTTCTCAATCTCGAAATCATCCATCTGCCGTAACAGTTTCTGAGCCGTGATCCCCACATCAAAAAAGCTCCCGTAGTACCCTATATGTGCGTGTGCATCTATTTTTTTCATTTCTTACTCTCTCCACTTATTGCCAAAGGGATCAAATTCTACTCTATTGCTTAGTCAGGCTTTCTTAATAAAGCTGCTGCTGTGTTTTTCGTGCTGCACATAAACCCTGCGAGCGGGTGACCAGTTTTTCAAGTGTGATTGAATGCCGCTAAGGCTTCCTTGAAAAAACTGAGCGCATTCCTTTTGATAAGGTTGGTTTTAATATCTTCCGAAATGTGCTCGGAAAGGTAGAGGCTGTAGAGGTCTTCATAGAAGATGCTCCCTGAATCGGTATTGAGCATTATGCGAT
>CP070673.1:1705450-1708016 GCA_020351915.1 Deltaproteobacteria bacterium | reverse complement strand
CCGCCATGCGGTTGTGCCATGAATTCTTTGAGGGTCATTCCTACAGGCGAGAGCTGATAATCATAAGCCTCCTCCAAGGTCTCCCAGGGCCAGTGTTCTTCTTGGCCTAATCTGATGCCCAGATCGCGCCAGAATTCATAGTCTGTTTTACAATCTTTTTCGCCAGGCACTGAGGCTGGCAAAGCCCGTTCACCCGTAATTATGGCAGAATCCGTGCCCCACCCGGTGAGCTGCATGGGTCGCTCCATCCATCCCGCCGTGGGCAACACATAGTCCGCGAGTTGAGCAGAAGGTGTCATCCAGTAATCCTTGACCACGTGGAGATCTAGCATTTTGAATGCCTTATAGACCAGCTTAGAATTAGGCATATTGAGTAGAGGATTACCGGCCAGTGTAATCATAGCTTTTACGGGATATGGCTTACCGGTAAGTATGGCCCGATAGACTGAGGGACCATGAGCACAAGCAGAAGTACGGTGCATCATGGCCTCCTGACCCCACATCCTTTTTATAGTCGGCTCTATGAGGTCATGACCAGGCCAGGAGAGTAATTTAAAACGTTCTACCCCTATTTGCTTTTTTTTCTGCTCCTCCGGCATGAGCTCACATAATTCTACAGCCGGACCATCCCAACATTTGGGGGGGCCGGGAAGATATTCACCTCCTTCCACGTCAATGCTAGCAGTAAGAGCACTAAGGATATATTTACACTGGATGATTTCCACAGTATTAGAAAGCTCCTCCGCACCCATGCCATTTACTGTGACGGTAGGAGCATTTTGAGCGTATGTTCGAGCCGCCTCCCTAATCTTCTCCGCAGGCACCTCGGTAATCTCAGCCATCTTCTCCGGAGGATAGTCCTTGACTCTCTCCACTAACTCGTCAAACCCATAACACCATTTGGCCACAAACTCCTTGTCATAGAGCCCTTCCTCTATGATCACGTTTATCATTGCCATCAACAAGGCAGCATCAGTATTAGGCCTGATCTGGAGCCAGACATCGGCCAGTTCCGCCGTCTCCGTCTTTCTGGGATCAACGACTATGCTCTTGACTCCATCTTTTTTGGCATCGCGAAAGGTTTTCCATAGTCTGTGCACGGCTTGTGCTGGATTAATCCCGATCAGAAGGACACACCCCGTGACAAACTTACCGCTGGCATCCCTGGGTAGGGTAAGGTGTGTGCGGTGTGTAGGCGCCCAGCCAAGCATACTCGAGCCCATCTTAATGCAGGGAGCATAACAGACATTCTGAGATCCGATCATATTCGGGCTCCCAAAAATATTGAAAAAGCGACTTATGTGTTGCTCGCTCGTTCGAGCAGTGCCCCCACTATGAACCAGGGCCTCAGGGCCATGTTTATCTCTTATTTCCCCGAGCTTGTCTGCAATCTCATCCAAAGCCTGATCCCAGCTTATCTGCTGCCACTTCCCTTCTCCCTTCTCACCCACCCTCTTCTGGGGAAATCTGAGGCGATCAGGATGATAGTACCATTCTTTGGCTCCCCGCAACCTGAGGCATGCCTTGGTTGGCGGGAAGATAGCATCCACCCTGGGATCAGTACGATCTTCATCCACGTCAATAAACTGGGCATCATCAACACGTACTGCCACCCGACACCTCGAATGACAAAACTCACACACTGCTCTTTTTATCTCCTCAGCCATCTCTAGTGCCTCCTTCTATCTATTATGATTCTCAATACCCCACCCTCTTGTAATTCCGGTATAGTTGCCTCTCCTGCCGCTTCTCAGGTGGTGTAGTATAGTAAAGCCAAACAAATACTCCACCGGAAGAACGCAATCATTACGCCGCTATTATCGCAAACTAAAGAATCATGATCTGCTTTATACCCCTATGTCAAGTTTTTTTCGAAGAACTGTTTCGAAGAACCAAACCTTTAGGAGCCCTGTGTTCCAACAAGGGCGCTGGTTACTATCTCTGCCATAGCCGATCCAGATCTAAACCTCTTTCCCAGTGTTCTCCCAACCTGTATGAAAATACCTGTCGCCCCTGATGCTCTTAATGGACTGCCGAATGTAACGAACAGAAAAATGTACTTGGCTGAAATGCCTAGGACAGCCCTATACATACCATTCATACCGGTGCCCAAATTGGATATTGTTTATGGACGTAGAAGCAGCGACATCGCGGAATATCATGGTGGCGAACATGACCCACCAGACTTGGGTCCAGTTGAAGGGATCTATGTCTTCGTGTTTTAGAATGCCAGTTGTTAAAATCCACCATCAATTGCACGCCTTAACAGAGCATGTTTACGAAAAGGTCCACTCTTTTTTTCAAAATCAATTAAACTCTTTTGCCATTTTTTACTCCTGAATCCTATAAATTTTTACCGGAACAGAAGTTTCAAAGGCCAGCGCTATTGGATCGTAGTGCTTCAGATCGGACTGGAGCAGGCGATCAAAATTACTGCCCTTGCCTTTGGCGATGGGACGCCCCTTCGCCCACAGCACTGCCTGATCAGCAAAATACCTTTCCTAACACCTCCTTATCTAGCAGCGTAATATGCTGCTGGTTCGGTTCCATATTCCGGATGAAGTGG
>CP070673.1:1700625-1705350 GCA_020351915.1 Deltaproteobacteria bacterium | reverse complement strand
GTGAATACTCTCGGAAACCAGAAGCCCTGGAATGGCTTAGGAAACGGAGATGAAGAGGGGGCAAAAAAGAGCTACAATAGCCTGATATTGTGTGAGAAAGAGGGTATTTTATGCCATGTTGCCCCCTTAAGAGTGACCATTGAGTCAAGGGAGAGAGATGGGATACAAGAAGCTGGGCAAGTTTATGAGCTTTGCTGATCTAGCGGTTCTATTCCTAGTGCGCTTTGGCACTTAAGATCGGTCAGAGCTATTCGTCACCTAGGTATTTTAGATACTACTTCCATGAGGCTACGCGATGTAGTTTCCAGGGAAAAGACAAAGGATAATAGCGAAAAATGAGGTAGAAAACATATGGAACTGGAGGGAAAAGTTGCGCTGGTAACGGGAGCTGGCGCTGGGATTGGCAGAGCAATAGTGCTCGCTATGGCAAATGAAGGTGCTGCAGTTGTTGTAAACGATGTTGTCAATGAAAAGGCTGAACAAGTTACAAGAGAAATATTGGACAAGGAAGGCCGTGCCGTTGCTTGTGTTGCAGATGTAGCCACATCGGAAGGTGCTGAAGAAGTGGTTCAATGTGCGGTAAAGACTTTCAGTAGGCTGGATATTTTAGTGAATAATGTTGGTATTGTTCACAAATATACCTGGTTCTGGGAATTTACAGAGGAAGACTATGATTTGATCCTGAAGGTTAACTTGAAGAGTGCCTTTCTGTGTAGCAAAGCGGCTGCCAAGGTTATGATACCCCAGAAATATGGGCGTATCATAAATATTTCGTCTAACGCGGGACGCTACGGAAATCCCCGGCTAGCTGCCTACTCTGCTGCAAAAGCCGGTATAATAGCACTTACGAAGTCATGTGCCAGAGAGTTGGGTCCCTACAACATTCTCGTCAATGTCATAACCCCTGTAGCTGCTACACCGGGGCTCACACCAATACCAGAAGAGGCTCATAAACAGTTTGTTGCCAGTTTAGTGTTGGGCAGGGAAGCTCAACCTGAAGAAGTTGCCCCAATGGTTGTTTTTGTTGCATCCGATAAGGCGAGCTATTCCACTGGACAAATCTTTGATGCCAGTGGCGGTAGATATATGTAGAGGTCTTACTCAAAGTGTTTCAATCGCTGATTTCAGGACCCGTTCCTACTTACCATCGACAGAGCAAGGAAACCTATTGTAGGCGTTGATATGGTGGAGAAAAATATGACAGTAAAAGAGGATAAAGACGCGAAACAGAAGCCATTTGCCGAAGGCTTATTCTATCAACCAACCTCTTCGTCCGAGAAGCCCCATTTGATAGGTAGTAAGTGCAGTGTGTGCGGGTATGTCTCGTTTCCTAAAACAACGGTCTGTCCCATCTGCATCAAAGAGGGGACCATGAATGAGGTAGCCCTTGGCACTAAAGGCAAGATAAACAGCTTCACTATTGCTCGCGTTGCTCCGCAAGGGTTTGAGGCTCCATACATTGCGGCAAGTGTCGATTTGCCTGAAGGGCCAAGGGTGTTTGCTATGATCACCGGATGTGAACCTTTGGAGGAAGCACTCGAAATTGGGACAGAAGCTGAGTTAGTGATAGAAAAGCTTCGTGAGGACGAGGAAGGCAACGAAGTAATCGGATATAAGTTTCGCCCTGTTTAATGGATTCTTGGCGAACCAATTTGGGGCTTAAAAGGTAGGAATTTGAAAACAGTTTAGGGGTAATTATGAGAGACGTAGTGATAATTGGAGTAGGCATGACACCCTTCGGGCGGTTTATGGACCAGAGCCCAAGCGATCTGGCAGTTGTAGCTTGTTGGAATGCGATTAAGGACGCAAATGTTTCGGGAAAAGATATCCAAACCGCTTGGGTTGGTAACTGTTTAGCCGGGATAGTAACTGGACAACAAGGGATACGAGGACAAGTCTTCTTACGTGAAGCTGGCTTCTCCGAATTGCCAATAACAAATGTGGAAAATGCGTGTGCAACTGCTGGCACAGCACTGAGAGGGGTCTGGATGGAAATAGCTCTGGGACTATATGATGTCGGATTGGCTCTGGGGGTGGAGAAGATGTATGTGGGCGACAGGGCAAAACAGCTTAAGGCTCTAGCCGGCCTTACCCCCAGTGAGCTTCGCAATAGCGGGTTTCAATTTACGGCCGATCTCGCCCTTCACCTTAAGAAGTATATGAGAAAATACGGAGCCACGCGAGAGGACTTTGCTAAGGTCGTAGTTAAAAACAGCTACAATGGTTCCCTTAATCCGTATGGTCAATATCGTAAGCCCCGTACCGTGGAGGAGGTCCTCAGCTCCCGCATGATTGCTGACCCACTTACTCTTCTTATGTGCGCCTCAATAGGAGACGGGGCGGCGGCAGCCGTAGTGTGTGCCAAAGAAGTTGCCAGAAAATATACAGATAAACCCTTGGTGCATATTGGTAGTGTCGCATTAAAGTCTGGGGCAGTCAGACAACCAGGGGCCGATGAAGTTGATGACATCCGCAGGCGTACGGCTGAAGAGGCTTACAACCGATCCGGAATCGGCCCAGAGGACATAGACGTTGCCGAGCTTCATGATGCTATAGCTCCAAATGAACTTCGTATCTATGAGGCACTTGGTTTTTGTAAAGAAGGAGAGGGAGCTAAAATGCTTAATGAAGGCCGAACAGCGATGACAGGGGATATCCCCGTGAACACCAGCGGCGGTTTAATAGCCAGGGGGCATCCCATAGGTGCTACGGGTTTAGCTCAGGTAGCAGAGATAGTGTGGCAATTGAGGGGAGAAGCTGGTGACCGTCAAGTGGATTCCCCAAAAGTGGGGTTATGTCAAGATGCTGGTGGGTGGTTGGGAGAGGATAACGCAGCATGCGACATTATTATCTTAAAGAAGTAAGTTGTACCCTATCTTCAGTAGTCAAAGGAGAAATGGCCGCCTTCGCTTTGACTGAATCAACAGCAGCAAGCGATATTACCCCGATAGAATTAAGACATACAAAGAAAGGTACTGAGTATGTTCTCAACGGGAACCAGATTTTCGTAAGTAAAGGAGGTGACGGCTAGTGTTTGATCAGAAGAAACTGGCTAGGATTGAGGAGGCAAAGAAAGCCTGGGAAGAGGGTTCTCTTAAGCAGGAACTCCAGACAGCTGGAGAAACAAGAGCAAAGTTCAGCACAGAATCAGGAATCGCAGTTGAGCGGACTTATACCCCACTGAGTCTCGAGGACAAGAAGTGGGACTACATGGAAGATATAGGGTTCCCGGGGCAGTATCCCTTTACCCGGGGGGAAAGACCCCTCATGTATCGAAGCATTCCGTGGTTGATGTTCCAATATGCAGGATATGGCAGCCCTGAGCAGACAAACAAGTTGTTCAGGCATTCACTTGACCAAGGAGCAACTTTTCTTTATCTCGCCCTGGACCTGCCGACGCAGATCGGCTATGACTCTGACCACCCTTTGTCGCGCGGCGAGGTAGGTAAAGTAGGCGTACCTATTAATTCGCTGGCAGACATCGAAACCATATATGATGGCATCCCTTTGGAGAATATCGCTACTGGAACAACTGGTAATGCCATAAGTCCGATCTATCTCTCCTGGATGATTGCGCTGGCTGAAAAGCGGGGCATCCCCTTTGAAAAGATGCGAGTTCAAGCGCAAAATGAAATCCTGAAGGAATATATTGCGCGAGGCACATACATATTCCCACCAAAACCTGGAGTGAAAATTGCTTGTGACGTAATAGAGTATGTCATCAAAAACAACCTTAGCAATGTTCAGCCCATTTGGTACTGCGGATATCACATGAGGGAGGGTGGAGCGAATCTGGTTCAGGAGCTGGCTTTTACCTTGGCTAATGCTGTGACCTATATCGAAGGGGTGCTAAGCAGGGGGATAGGAATAGACGAGTTACCTCAACCGCGTGCTGGCTTTGTGGCCGGTATGGACTTTTTTGAGGAGATATGCAAGTCAAGAGCTTTTAGAAGAGTATGGGCTAAGCTCATGAAGGAAAGGTTTGGTGCCAAGAATGAGAGGGTGATGGCAATCAGTCTTCATCCTGGTGCCTCGGGCACCGCCTATACAGCCCAGCAGCCTATGAACAATATTGTTCGAGGCGCAATAACGGCATTGGTTCAGGCACTCTCAGGAGCAGCTGTTCTGGCTGTTAAAAGTATGGCTGAATCTCTCTCTATCCCCACGCCGGAGTTAATGAGAATCCCTTTAAGAACGCAGCAAATTATTGCCGAGGAGACTGGGGTAACAAATACTGTGGATCCGTTGGCCGGGTCCTATTATGTAGAGGCACTTACCAGCGAGATCGAAGAACGAGTGACACAACTTTTCAATGAGGTGGAGGCAAGGGGAGGTGCCTTGGCAGCCATTGAAGAAGGTTTTATGACGGGGGAAATTGCCAAGTCTGCCTATCAACAACTGAGGCAAGTTGAGAGTGGGGAGAAAGTCGTGGTCGGGGTGAATAAGTATCAGGTAGACGAACCCATAACCATTCAGCTCCTGAAGGTAGACCCAAGGGAGGAGAAGAGGCAGATAAAAAAGGTTAAGCAGTTAAAGAAGGAAAGGGATAATAGCGAGGTAAGGAGAACTCTCAACGAACTGAAAGACGCTGCAGAGAAGGGTGACAACCTGGTTCCCCCTACTTTAGCTGCAGTGAAGACATATGCTACTGTCGGGGAGATATGTGATGTTCTGCGAGAGGTGTACGGCGAATACGTGGAGCCATCGCTGTAACCGCTAAAAGAC
>CP070673.1:1696854-1700525 GCA_020351915.1 Deltaproteobacteria bacterium | reverse complement strand
CGGAACGTGTTCCTGAGGATCTCCAGACCAACTTTTACGATGAAGAAGGATACCAACAGGGCGGCAAGGGAGTCGAGTATGTGCCAGGAAGGCTTGATCTGTGCTCCAGCCACGCCCAGCAAGACGGCCACAGATGAGAGGGCGTCGGAACGCTGATGCCATGCGTTGGCAACAATCGCCGAGCTTTTTATGCGCCGTCCGATGTGTATTGTGTAATGATACAGAGCTTCTTTCAAAGCAATGGACACGCCAGCCCCAACCAATGCCAGCCATGTGGGGTGATATTCGGTGTGATGATAGATGTTCCAGATAGCCTTTATTCCCAGACACAGAGCGGTTGCGATTAAGGCTAGTCCCACGATGGCAGATGCCAAGGTCTCGATGCGAGCGTGACCAAAATGGTGTTTCTCATCGGGGGCCTTTCGGCCGATCCTGAGGCCGAGCAGAACCACAAAATCGGTAAAGAGGTCGGAGATGGAGTGAACCGCGTCAGCGATGAGGGCCTGGCTCTGGCCGAATATCCCGGCCAAGAACTTGAAGAGAATTAAAAAGGCATTGACCAGGGCTCCGACCAGTGTAACTGACCTGCCAGCCTTGGCTGACTCTGTCCTAGATTCAGGCATAGGTCTTTCCAGCAGTGGCAGACTCCGTGTTTGTTAGTGGGGGACCATCGTGAATCACAGAGGGTTAAGGTGGATGTGTCTGACCAGCTCTGCTTATTCCCCATTCTGTTGACCAATGGATTTATGAGGGCTTTGGATTGATTGAGGTATAAGAACTCCCTTTTGAACAAGCGTAGAATAAGGATCAAAGCTCTTTTGTGTCAAGGGAAAAAGCATCGAAAGATGGGTGGTTGGATGTTTTCTGCTCATTGTAAGGTGTCTGGGATCTCCATAACCTGTGCATTTTTGACTTTCTCTTGAGATAAATCCTATTAATCTTTTGATAATACTACATCGAAGCAAGCACAATCAGTTATCTTCTTCCCATCATGGTTTGCAGGTTACGTGGCAGATCCCGATAGGAGTTTCCACCGCAAAAGGGAAATACCTTTTCTTGAACCAAAAGGCCACATTTACAAGACTGATCAATACCGGTACTTCTACAAGTGGGCCAATGACCGCTGCAAAAGCTTGACCTGAGTCTATCCCGAAGACCGCCACAGTCACGGCAATAGCCAGCTCAAAATTGTTCGAGGCAGCCGTGAAGCTCAAGGTGGTGGATTGCTTGTAAGTGGCCCCCACCCTCATCGACAGATAAAAAGAAACAAAGAAGATGACCACAAAATAGAAACAGAGGGGAATTGCCACCCGGATTACGTCCAGCGGGAGTTGCACAATGTATTCACCTTTGAGGGAAAACATGACCAGGATGGTGAAGAGCAAGGCAATGAGGGTGACGGGGCTGATGTTGGGTATGAATTTTTCTTCATACCATGTTCGACCTTTTGTTTTTAGGCCGATTACACGGGTGATGACCCCCGAAATAAAGGGGATTCCCAGGTAGATGAAGACACTCTCAACAATCTGCCGGATGGATATATCCACCACAGCCCCCTTCAATCCAATCCATTGAGGAACGACCGTAATAAAGAGGTAGGCATAGATGGAGAAGAACAGCACCTGAAAAATAGAGTTAAAGGCCACAAGCCCGGCACAGTATTCTCTGTCCCCAGACGCCAGGTCATTCCAAACAATGACCATGGCGATGCAGCGGGCCAGACCGATCATTATTAGACCCACCATGTATTCGTGATGCCCGCAAATATACGTCTCATCTGGCAGCCGCCTTATTCACCCCAGTGCAATCCAGTAGAAAACATCTGGGACGAAATCAGGGAGAAATGGTTTCCAATTCAGTTTTCAGAAGTATGCAAACTGTTGAGGATACCTTAGTGAAGGCATTGGTTACTTTAGAAACTGACCATGAAAGAACACAAAGCATAGCAGGCTTTGATTGGATTGTTAATATACGTTTGAATGCGAATTAGTATTACAATAAAATTCCCTTGCCGTCGATTGAAGGGTAAGATATAAATTACGTCATAAAAGAACTAGGTAAGTTTATGAAGGAAAAGAGAGAGGCGATGGGTTTGTCCCTACAGGATGCTTCAAGACTCTCGGGAATTTCCCACACTCACATAAGAGACATAGAAGATGAAGGAGCACTCCATCCTTTGAAATGGTTATGAAGTTCCTCAAGGCCTACATGGTAGATATAGGGGAATTCCTGAGACAGACAGGATATCTGCCCCCTAATGTAGAGCCTGTAAGAGAATCAAAACGTCTCCCTATAATATCATGGACCGAGGCTGGCAGTTGGCAGGAGATATGTGATACCTCTCAGTATGGTGATTATGGAGAATATATAGAAACTGACGCAAAAGGAATCTTTGCCCTCAGGGTGAGGGGGGATAGCATGGAGACTGAATTCCACCAAGGAGATATCATCGTTATCAAGCCTTATCTGAAACCAGAACACAATGACTATGTGGTTGTCTCCAACGAGGAGGGGGAGGCAACCTTCAAGCAGCTCAAAAAGTATGGCAGAACACGGGTACTACATCCTCTAAACCCTAAATACGATGATATTGAGCTTAGTAGAGAGATTGAATATAGAGTAGTTGGCGTGGTGATAGAGAAAAAGAAAAGATATAGATGATATCACAAGGGAGCTTAATTTTCCCCATTATCGGACGACTGACAGGCGCAAAATTGGAAGCAGGACAGAAAAAAATTAGCACATAGATCCACAAGATGTTGGATGGCTCCTGTTGTTCTGAGATTATAGATTTCTTGCCAAAGCAAAAACTCACGATCGAATGAATTCTATTGCAGATTTGATTTGGTAGTCGTAACTTTCTTGGCCTTCAAATTTTCGCCACTCATAGCAGAAACATAGCATTTCTAATGATATTAAGCACATACAATATATAGACATCCCGTCATAAAACCGCTATTATATCGGGGCCATGGTGTAAAATAAGCCCGAGGCTGAACAAACGTAGCCGAAAGGGGGTGGTAGTCTTCAACAGATAATGGTAAGGTGCCGGAGATAATCGGTGGTCAGCGATTAGCCTCTGGCAGGGAAGGTTTTTAGATAGCCTTCAGACGTTTCATTGACAATGGAGGGATTCGTTAGGTTAACCCTCAAAAATTCTGAAAGGAGGGATTTAGATGAAGAAGAAAAGAATTGTGATGCTGTCTGGCATGGCTTGCTTGGCACTCATGGTGATTGCACTACCATGTGCTAATCTAGCCTTGGCTCAGCCCTTGCCGAAAAGGATAAGCTACGCCACCCATAAGGTGGGGTCAACGCACCACGGCGTTGCCACTGCGCTGAGCAAGGTAGCCTCGGGGCACTCTAAAATGATGGTGGTGGTATCTCCAGGCACGGGGCCTGCTGCCTGGGTGCCCGTGATGAACAAAACCGGTAAGCCCGAGTTCGGCAGCGCCCATATCCTGGATGCCTGGTGGGCGTGGACGGGTAAGATATCACCGAGACCCTTAGCGGGCGACCCGCTTGGGAAAAGGCCTTTCTACAAGGGTGGTAATCCAAATCTTCGCATCTTGATGGCTGGCCCTCGTATGTCGACGGGTTTTATGGTTCGTGCTGATTCAGGTATGAAGACACATCAGGATTTAAAGGGCAAGCGGGTAGGCCTGGGCTAT
>CP070673.1:1685109-1696754 GCA_020351915.1 Deltaproteobacteria bacterium | reverse complement strand
TGCGCGTAATCGTATGGGTGAAGCGTAAACAGGGTGGCAGTAGGCTATAATCCTTGAAGGGTGAAGGTGTTCAGCCTCGAAAACGCTTATGTTGTGGAGCAAGCCCAAGTGATTAAGAACACCGAAGGCAGCAACGAAACCATCGTTATAAGCAAGATGGTGGAAACTCCACCGGGGTCATAGTCCGTGGCATGCTGTCCAAGGCATCTCACAGGAACCTGGGAGGACCTATGCCTCCCTCCGCAAGAGTGGGGGGTGCTTGAAGCTGAGGAGACGAGGCCAGAGGATGGGGTATAGGTAGTCGGATCAACCCATAGTACCGATGATAACGGGTAATGCCGGAGGAGGGAAGGGGTTGACAAATAGGTGTATCGAGGAGGTGAAACAATTACTGGACTCAGAGCCGGATGCGGAAAAACCGCACGCCCGGTTCTGGGAGGGGCTGGGGCCAACTGGTGTATGGTTGAAATATCGTGGCACCGCCGGGAAACCAGGCGGCAAACGGAGAAAACAAACCTCAACCTGCAGCATCGGAAGAAACCGGTCTACTCGACTCATTTATCATTTCATTTTAAGATGGCGGATACGAGGGATTCCATGGGCTTTTACAGAAAAACCTGACAACGCCAGAGGACTTCAAACGAACGCATGCAACCACACCTTGATCGGTTTGAACGGTTGGTGAAGATCTGCAAGCTTTATTCCTCAAATCGAAATCCATTCATGAATTTGATGAAGCTCCCTGTGGCCTTGTTGACATCTCTTCATGGCTTATCATAATGTGCCACTTAATCAGGAGGGACCATCTTGGCGCTTATCGATAATATGGAACAGACACAAAGTTTCATGAAAAGTCTCGGTTTTCCCGATCTTCGCATCCATCATTCCATTAATCACTTCGATTTTACCAAGACAGACCGCAGAATCCTGATTATCGGACCAATGGGTTCGGGCAAATCCGAATTTTCAGCGCGCATATACCGTGACTCCGAGGTGGCCATGCGGAAATCCGAAATGGTTCAGCAACTCACAGCCAGCAACGGGGTTGATCGCCGAAATGTGTTCTATATTCGCTCTAAAATAGACGACACAAGGTTCGAAGAGTATCCGAGCAACTGCATCCCCTACCGGGGCGGTTATGTGGTTCCGGGGCATAATGTGGCAAGCATCAAGGATTCCTTTGAACTCGAGAGGGTACTCGAGAAGAATCCGACCGTCGGTACATGGATTATCGACGAGGTAGAATTTTTCGACGAACGCATCGCCTATGTGATTGTCCAGTATGCAAAGCTGCAAAGCCTCAATTTCATTTTTCCCATGCTCATCCTAAATTTCCGCAAGGACCTGTTCAACCGGACGGCTAGACTCATCATGGAGGAATCCACGGATGTATTTCCCCTAACTGCCTATTGCGAACATCCCGACTGTATAGCAGATTCCTATTACACCTACCGCTTTTACTCAGTGGATGGCAAGGAATGCCCTGCGCTTTATTTCGATCCTCTCATCATCGTGGGAGGAGACAAGCAGTCAAATGACCCAAAAATTCCAAACTATTCGACACGTTGCGACCATCACCACTACTTACCTGGAAAAGACTATACCTTTATGATTCTAAAACCGCTTGCGGAGACGGCCTATGGGGGGAATGTCAAACCATTACTCAATGAGCTGAAACGGTTAAAGGGAGATATCGAACGGTCGGAGCTTTACCAACATCTTGTTAACAAGTATGTGGAGATTGAAACCCCGAAGCCGATTATGTTGGACGCACTCAAGGTGAGCTGCATAGCGGAGAAGGCATTGATTTACATCTTTGCAGAGGAAAACCTTATAAGTGCGGGGCAGATGCAGCAACTGGTAAAAGAGATCAACGGAGATACCGACTATATAAACGAACGACTCGTGGAAAACCGAAGAATGCAACCCTCCGAACAAATATACCAGCCTTAACATAAAATACGTACTCTATCCGCCACAATTCATAGCTGGTTTACCCATCTGATTCGAAGTGGATCCCTTAACGTGTCCGAGATGTTCCGGAAAGATGAAAGTAATCAGTGTGATAGAGGATGAGGAAATCACCCGCCTGCCTCGCCTATGCATGCCATGAGTTCATTACGAACCTCTGAAAATGGTAAGAGTGATTAAGATGGTAATATGCTGTGAAGGGCAATGGCGGGCAGGTAAAAAAGATCCTCAAGCATCTGCGATTATGGGAGGTTAAGCCCCGACCTCCACCCAAAGCGACCGAGCCACAAAAGACCCCCGAATACAGCATGGACTATTCGGCGTCCCAGCTCCCCACGCCTGCCCGACGTTTGTCTGGCGGGTCCGATAACCTGTCGAGAGCCTCTAGGTCGAATGAGTGGCTATATGTCGATCCGGAGTATCCCGGGGCCTACCCCGGCTGATTCTTGAGAAAAAGAGATGGGTTTGCGGCATAGCCCTACCCAGATTTCCTCCATTTTCCGCTCTCCCGTCAAGATCAAGCCCCTCGTAACCGTCTTAGTATCCCCTCGCCTGCTAGTCAGAGTGCTAAATCTAGCCAGTGCGTTTCCCCCACAACATCATGAGGTTGACCTTGGATTGACACACAAGGCCGAATCCCGTATAGTATGAGTCCGTAAAAGAAGGCTCTTATCATTTTTATTTATGAGCGAAAGAAGTTTGCCGGTGCAATGGCGGCAGACGGCATTCCATCTTTCCGGTTGGATGACACCAGCATACAGAGGGATATCCAGGAGATACTCGCCCTGGGTGTCAACATCCACTGCGGAGAAGCCATTGACCGGAACAGGTTTGATGAACTGAGGGGATCACACGATTTTATTTTTATCGCCGCAGGTGCTCAAAAAGCGGTAGAGTTAAACATCCCAGGGGAAGATGCAGAGGGCGTCATAGACCAGCTCGACTTTTTGAGCGCCGTGCGTCGAGAATACCCGCCTGCACTGGGAAAGAGGGTCGTGGTGTTCGGCGGCGGCAATATGGGCCCAAGGCGCCCGAAATCCCAGCAGCTCAACGCACGGGGTTTGATCTTACGACCCTGACCCTGGACGAAAAAAGCGCACGAGCCGAAGCGGCCCATTGCCTGTCCTGTGACACCCTCTGCGACGTCTGCGTGACTGTGTGCCCCAATCGAGCCAATATCTCTTACAGGATAAACCCCGTCGAATTTACCGCCCAGCAGATCAAAAGGTCAGACGGCGGCATTGTGATCATGGACCTTGGCAGCGTCCGGTTTCGACAACCCCTTCAGATTCTGAATATTGGGAACTTTTGCAATGAGTGCGGAAACTGAACCACCTTTTGCCCTACCTGCAGGTCGCCGTATCGGGTTAAGTGGAAATTTTACCTCTCAAAGGAGGCATTTGAACAGGAAGATAACTGCTATTTTTTGAAGGACGCCATGCTCAGGGCGAAAATCGACGGCAGAGCGGAAACCCTGACCCTCAAGAGGAGCTCTCTGATCTACGAGGCCAAAGAACTGTGGGCCCGGTTGCATTATGATACCCTGGCTGTAGAAAAATGCCGGTTTAAATCAAAAACAGCCGACCTGATTGACATGAGGCATACCGCCGAAATGGGGGTGCTGCTGAGGGCACTAAAGAATTTTTATTTGTTCCGCTAAACAGAGTAGGGCATGATGCAGAAGAGGAGGTTCGCGTGAGTATTGGAGCCAACCGGGAGCATGAACCGTCGTTTCGCCCAATGCTCATTATCATGCTGCGGACTAAAAGTAATAATCGAGTTTTTTTATCCTGCCCAAGACAATAGATGCTGAAAGATCTAGGATTCAAGGAGTTTTTCAATGGGTTCGATTTTACTTAAGAATTGCTACTACATCTTTTTATCCGCGGAGGAAGAGCCGCTTCACGGGCAGCATATTCTGATCCGTGATCATCAAATCGAAAGAATCGGAAAAGACCTTTCCAGCAAAGCGGACAGGGTGATCGATTGTTCTCAGTGCGTGGTCGTGCCCGGATTGGTCAACACCCACCATCACTTTTGCCAGACCCTGACCCGGAATCTACCTGCAGTGCAAGATGCCGAGCTCTTTGACTGGCTGGTATACCTCTACGAGATATGGAACCGTCTGGACGAAGAGGCGGTGTACTATTCCTCTCTCCTGGCCATGGGTGAGCTTCTAAAGACCGGATGCACCGCCTCGACGAATCATCATTATGTGTATCCCAAAGACATCAAAGGGGATCTGATGGGTGCACAATTTGATGCAGCGGAAAAGCTGGGCATGAGATTCTCTCCTACACGAGGTTCCATGTCCCTCAGCAAGAAGGACGGCGGCCTACCGCCTGATAGCCTGGTGCAAACGGAAGATCAGATACTGCAAGACTGCGAGCGGGTGATTCAGCAGTACCATGACGACGGCGAGTTTTCCATGAGAAAAATCATACTGGGGCCGTGCAGCCCCTTTTCAGTCACAGAGGATCTCATGAGGGAATCGGTAAAGATGGCCCGACACTACGGGGTCAGGCTGCACACCCACGTGGCCGAAACCCGTGACGAAAATGATTTCTGCCAAGACCTGTACGGCCGAAGGCCGCTCAAGCTGATGGAAGACTGGGAGTTTGTCGGTGAAGATGTATCTTATGCCCACGGGATATTCTTTAACGACGATGAGTTAAGAGTGCTGGCCGACACCGGGACCCATATCGCCCACTGTCCTACCTCTAATATGCGTCTGGGCTCCGGGATCTGCCGGGTCAAAGAGATGCTGCCCATAGGGATCAACGTGGGCCTTGCCGTAGACGGATCGGCGTCCAACGACTCCTCCGATATGCTGGGTGAAATCCGAAACATGATGCTGCTTCAGCGCGTACATTACGGGGCTGCGGCCATCACGGCCAGAGAGGCGTTCAAGATTGCAACTGAGAACGGCGCAAGGTTGTTAAACTTCGATAAGATAGGAGCACTCAAAGAGTGCTGGGCCGCCGACATAGCGATCTTCAACATCGGCAAGATGGAGTACAGCGGCGCCCACTCCGATCCACTGGCCGCGCTGATATTCTCAGGCTATAACCACGGGACTGAATATACCATTGTGAACGGTGAGATCGTAGTGGACAAGGGAACCCTTATCGGAATTGACGAATCTGTCCTTGCCGCCAAGTCCAATGCCATTGCCGATAGGATCCTGAACCCATAGGCGTGCCCGGGCGATCAAGATACTCGTCTCCCCGGCTCCAGATGGCTTTTTGGGAGAAAAACATACGAGGCTTTTTTAAGGATACCCTTTGAATGTCGGGGATATTGGGCTGAGGGGCTGTCGATCGCACCCAACGGACAGGGGTTGGGCTTTTTTCGCGATCTTCATGGGATGACCATGTTCGCAGACAATCTCGTGCCCCACGTTTTGCGTATGGATGGCATTCTGCTCTATGACGAAAACCTGGCAGCACGGATCGATTCGGAAGAGTTGATCCCTTCCGGGTCCCCTGAGGAGGTGGAAATCAAGGCCTGTGCTCTTCATGCGGTGGAACTAATGGCAAAAGCGCTCAAAGAAGCGGGACATGGCGTAACTCCCGTGAGGCTCGCCTATGTTCTCTGGAACCGGGGCCAGAAACCCTATTACAAAAAGGTTAAACCGAGACACAGAACGAGAACCGTCTTCTATTAATCGAGGATATGAAGCAGTCTGAAGATCGCGCCCATGGGGCGCTTAGTAACCCGGAGAGCACCACTTTCAGACCGAAAAAAACACAGAACCGGCCGTGAGCTCATGCTGTATATTCCCCGTGTTAAGATCTGTTGCATCAAAAGCATCGATGAGGCGGCGATGGCCGTCCGGTACGGTGCCTCGGCTATTGGGCTGGTGTCAGAAATGCCGAGTGGTCCCGGTCCGATTCCCGAATCTTTAATCACCGAGATTGCATCGATCGTTCCTCCTGGTGTCGCAACATTTCTCCTCACAAGCCTGACGGATACGAGGGAGGTAATTGAACAACAAAGGCGTTGCCGAACCAACACAATTCAGCTCACCGATCGCCTTGAAATCGGGACTCACGCTGACCTCAGAGCTTCACTGCCCGGAATTCATATCGTTCAGGTAATTCATGTTGTTGGGGAACACGTCATCGGTGAGGCCAAAGAAATCGCCTCTGAGGTTGACGCCATCCTGCTGGACACGGGGAATCCGGGTTTACCGAAAAAAGAACTGGGCGGTACGGGGCGAACTCATGACTGGGACATCAGCCGACGAATCAGGGAGAGCGTAAGTGTTCCCTTGATTCTTGGGGGCGGTTTACGGGAGGAGAATGTCGTCGAGGCCATTCGAACCGTCAAGCCGTATGCTGTGGACACATGCTCCGGGGTTCGAACGGACGGTGATTTAGATGAAAAAAGGCTTGCGGGATTTCTTGAAAAGGTTAGAAGTATATGTGGAAATGAGCCACAGCCGTTACCACCGAGTTGAGGTTGGCTCAGGTGGGTGAGCGGATAGCGAGTAACCACGGTGAGAAGGGAACGAGCATGAATGTAACCCATGAAGGCACGGCGGATAAGGCAGCCAGGATGACGGCTTCTGAGATGGCCAGATATATCGATCATACCCTTTTGAAACCGGAGGCACCCCTATCTGCGTTCGACAGACTCTGTGATGAGGCCACACGCTATGGGTTCAAATCGGTGTGTGTCAATTCAGGCCGTGTGGCCTATGTGGCCGAGAAGGTCAAGGGCACCGGGGTAATAGTGTGCTCGGTAATTGGATTCCCCCTCGGTGCCATGGACAGCCGCGCAAAGGCATTCGAGGCCAAGAGGGCCATTGAACGGGGGGCGAGCGAACTCGACATGGTCCTGAACATTGGCGCGCTGAAGTCGGGCGATCTGAAGGCCACAGAGGAAGACATCAAGGCTGTGCGCGGAGAAGCAAAAGGCACGACGGTGCTCAAGGTCATCATTGAGACCTGCCTTCTGACGGAAGAAGAAAAAGCCCTCGCCTGCGAGATCGCCAAAAAGGCGGGTGCTGATTTCGTCAAGACCAGTACGGGTTTTTCGACCGGCGGCGCCACCGTGGAAGACGTGGCCTTGATGCGAAGGGTGGTCGGCCCTGAGATGGGTGTGAAGGCGAGTGGCGGCATTAAGGACTTTGCCACGGCCTCGGCCATGATCGCCGCGGGCGCTAATAGAATAGGAGCGGGAGCCGGGGTGGCGATCGTTGCGGGGGCTCCACAACAGAAAGCCACATGAAAGCAAGAGGGATCAACGATGAGTCACGTTTACAAACTCTATTTCGGGAGCTCGCTGTTCGATCACAAAGACCTGATCGGAAATGCACTCCTGGCCTCATATCTGGAGAAGCGGTCTGGAGGCCGGTATCGATGTTTTCTCCCTCAAACGTTGGCGCAGGAAAACGCCACGGCCGTTGACATCAGGAATCAGGATATCAAGCAGATTATCGAATGCGATCTTGCCCTGTTCAATTTCGAGGGGACAGAGCTGGACGCAGGCACGGTGGTCGAGTTCATATTTGCCAAGTTGCTCGATATCCCCTCCGTGATCATGCGGTCTGATTTCCGTTCATCAGGGGAAAAGGAGCTTGGCGGAGAGGACTGGAACCTGATGTGCTCCTTCTATCCCCGAACGCGAGTGGTTCAGTTTAATGCCATTGAGTTTCATCAACAGGCCGTTAATGAAACTCGATCCCTGGAGGAGGCCATGGATCGACTGTATTCACGGATCACGTCGCTTTTGATCGAGAGCCTGGAATCAGTACTAGAGCTTCCTCCGGTGTTTCGGGGGGACAAGGGCCAGTTGCAGGAACTGTATCAATGGGCACTGAGGTTTCCCGGAGGTGGCCTGGAGAACCTGTGTTCGGAGGCATCATTTGTCGAGAGCACAGTTGCGGCGAAGATCGAGAAGAAGATCTATCGTTAAGGGAGTAGTAGGAAATACTTAATAGCGTTCAAGGGGATCAATTGACTACGTCATGTTTCTGGAGCGCCGGTGGCTATCATGAGCCCGATTTCCTCGCGTTTTGCTGCACTACCGTCAAACATGCCGACTATTTTGCCCTGAGACATGACTGCAATCCGATCGCTCAGCGCCATTATTTCGTCCAAATCTTCTGATATGAGGAGAATAGCGGACCCTGCTTCCCGCAGCCGCATGAATAGCTCTAATGTGCGGTCGATGGCTTTTGCATCGAGTCCGTGGGTGGGATAGACAGCCACGACGCATTTCGGCGTTCTCCACGTCTCCCGTCCCAATATGAGTCGCTGAATGTTTCCTCCAGAGAGTATCCGTGTCTGGGATTTCCAAAGATCGGAAACGAGGGCCCCGAATCTGGACACGATCTCTTGGGCATGCGCTGTAATCTGGGATACATTCAAGAAAGACCCTTTTGAGAATGGAGGCAGCCTGATGTCTTTCAGGAAAACGTTCTCCGCGACTGTCATGGGTTCAACCACACCCATCTCGCGTCTTTTCTCCGGAATATGCGCAACACCGGCCTTTATGATTTGCCCCGGCTTATGATTGGTATGATCTTCTCCCTGAATGATCACCTGGCCTTTCGTGGCCCTCCTCAATCCGGTGATGACCTGTGCGAGTTCGCTCTGCCCGTTTCCAGAAACCCCGGCAAAACCCAGTATTTCACCTTCCCTGATGGTAAAGGAGACACCCTGTAGCGCGGGTTCTTTATTTGCCGAAAGGGCTTCGAGATTCTTGACCTCCAGCGCAAGCCTCTCGGACTTAACCGGTTGTCTTTCAAGATGAACTGGGGTGTGCTCACCAAACATGAGCTTTACCAACTCTGTCTTATCCGTTCTCGCGGTCTCTCTGGTTCCCATGGTCTTTCCGAGACGGAGAACTGTCACACGATCTCCCACTTCCAAGGCTTCTTCGATCTTATGGGTGATAAAAAGAATTCCATATCCCATCTCTGCCATGCTGTTCAGTACCCCAAACAGATGTTCGGCATCCGTAGAAATAAGCGAGGTCGGCTCATCAAGAATCAGAATTTCCGGGTCATGGTAGAGGACCTTTATGATCTCAGCCCTCTGCTGCTCCCCGGCAGAAAGATCTTCGATTCTGGCTCGTGGGTCAATATACAGTCCGTACTTCTCTGACAGCTTCCGTACTCTTTCTTCCACCTCGGGGAGAGGAAAAGCGAGATCGGATGAGGGGATCCCCAACGCAATGTTTTGTGCCACGGTAAAGGGTTTCACAAGTGCTAACTCCTGGTGAACCATGCCGATGCCGTGCCTAATGCCGTCTCTCGGTGATTTCAGCGTTACCGGCTTCCCTTTAACGTAGATCTGGCCTTCTGATAAGATATAGAACCCCGAGAGGCAGTTTGCGATTACGGTCTTTCCGGCTCCATTTTCTCCAAGCAGCGTGTGGATTTCACCGGCCTTGACATCAATATCGATATGATCGAGTATGAGATGCTCCCAGACCCCAGGGAAACCCTTACAGAGACTTTTCCCCTCGAGGATGATGCTGTCTTTGCCGTCCACTAGGTTGCCTTTCTCATTCAAGAATGTCGATCCTTCTGACTCACTCACGCTCATAGGGAATACCCATGGCGGCGGGAAAACGAACCCGACCAATGACTCCAGCCACGACAAGCAGCGTCACGACATAGGGTGCCATCGATACAAACTGCCAGGGGATTACTCTTTGGACAGCCGGCATTGTCGCGACCCACACAGCAAGGTTGTCAAAGAAGCCGAATATGAACCCGCCTAACAAGACCAGCATTGGATTTAGTCCGCTGAATACGACGGTAGCCAAGGCGATAAAGCCTCGACCCGCGGAAATCTCCTTGGTCACCGACCCCATCCAGTCTACACTGATATAGGCTCCTGCCAATCCTGCCAGGGATGCTCCTGCCACCGTTGACAACAACCGAAGCCGATGCACATTGATTCCTGCCACGTCGGCAGCCTGAGGGCTTTCCCCGGCGGCCCTGATCTTCAGACCAAGCTTCGTTCTATAGAGCAAAACATAAACGAGAAAAGGTAAACCAACTGCCACAAGTATCATCGGGCTCAAATCCCCGAGAGGCGTTGAAATATCAACCATCTGGCCCTCATCAGCCACAGCATGGTGTCCGGGAACACCCAGGTCGATCAGCCAGAAGGTCACCAATCCAGCGGCAAAAAGGTTGATTCCCACCCCGGCGATGAGCTGTACCCCTTTGAAATAGGTGCAAATCGACCCGAAAACAAGGCCAATGGCAGCCCCTGTCGCAACCCCTATGAGAAGACCAACAATGGGGCCTCCTGCCTCTGCTCCGAGAGCGCCAGTCATCGCACTCATCAGGATGATCCCCTCGAGGCCGATATTGAATAGGCCCGATGACTCTCCAATCACTTCACCGGTAGCGGTAAGCGTGATAGGAACCATGGCATGGAGAGACCCTATGAAGATTCCCCTGAAGAACGCGAGATTCATAACCGCCTCCGATCTTCATCTGAAGGCCGCTTTGATCGGAAAATGGCGACGGGTCCTATTTTCCGCAGAAAAGAAAACAACCGAATCAACTCGGGGATTGCCAAGAAGAGAACGACAGTCCCTTCAACGACGCGAACCATCTCCAAAGGTACCTGTGCAAAAAGCTGCATCATTCTCCCACCGGCCAGAAGTCCTCCGAAAAAAATGCCCGAAATGATAATCCCAATGGGATGGTTTCTCCCGATCATGGCTACAGCCAGGCCTTCAAACCCGAGTCCTGTGATAGAAGGCATGCCGCTGTAAACAGCGTATGTAGGTGGACGACCCATTACATGAACAGCACCAGCCAACCCTGCTGTGAATCCTCCGGTGATGAAAACAAAGAGGATAATCTTCCATCTTTCAATGCCCGCATAGGTGGCGGCCAGCGGGTTGTACCCCATCGCACGGACATCAAAGCCGATGACCGTTCGCCACAAAACAAGGTAGACGATAATGGCTGCAACCACAGAAATGAATATTCCGTAACTGAGGCTTGTTCCCGGCACTAATACAGGGAAACGGACCCCCTCAGCAATGCTTATTGTTTTCTCAGCTCTCATAGGGTCAACGAGGATATTGGCAATAAGATAGAAGGCAAGAAACTGAGATATCCAGTTCAGCATGATGGTGGATATGACCTCGTGAACGCCTCTCGTCGCCTTCAGAATGGCCACCGGTAGGCTCCAGATTGCCCCGGCAAGGACCGCACAGATGAGACTCAAGGCGAAGACCATGGCAGGGGGGAGATGGAGGAGGCTGAGGGGCACCGCGGCCAAAGCCCCCAGATAGAGCTGTCCTTCAGCCCCAATATTGAACATCCCTCCCCGAAATCCGATGGCAAAGGTCAGCGCCGTGAGAATGAGCGGCGTGGCGTTCGCGAGGGATTCTGAAAACCCATATAGATCACCAAAGGCGCCGCTGAACAGCGCTCGATATGCAGAAATCGGAGCGTAGCCGTACACCATCATGATCAATGCGCCGGCAGCAAACCCCATCACTCCCGCAATAACTGTCTTCGCCAACTCATCGATGTTTCGTAGAATCCCCGCCCCCTCTCTCGGTTATACGGTTTCCCGTCCAAATCTCCGAATACAAATCGAGGGGGAGGCAGTCTCACTGCGAACCCCCTCTTGTTGCCGTCACTCTATTTCGTCAGGGGATATTTGGCCCGAACCGCTTTCATCTCA
>CP070673.1:1681671-1685009 GCA_020351915.1 Deltaproteobacteria bacterium | reverse complement strand
TGAAACTAGTTATTCAGACCCGCGAGGTGATTCATAGCCTGAAAAAGGCAAACTATCCGAAAGGATAGGACGCAAAGCCACTGGCCTAAGTCCCGATGATATCGGGATACGGTAGCAGGGTTGCCGGGCGAAGGCAGCACCTCCTAACGATGCTGCGTTTCGCACGGAGAAACAACAGTCGTTAGAAGGTGCGGTCATGCAAAACCATACCTACGTTTCATCGCACTCTCTCCGCTTTTTGCAAAAGGGACTCCTGCGTTTTCTCTCCCTGTTGTGCCTAACGTTGACACTGCTTTTCTCGTTCACAGCACCAACCTATGCCGTGGATGTTACCCTGGAGTGGGATGCGAACACAGAACCCGATCTAGCTGGTTATAACGTTTACTACAAGACAGGATCCTCCGGACCCCCGTACAACGGGACCGGAGCCATTCAAGGAAATTCTCCCATTGATGTGGGCAACGTAACCCAATTCACCCTTACTGGCCTGGCTGATGGCGTTACATACTTTTTTGTTGTCACTGCCTACAATACGGGAGATCTCGAAAGTGGCTATTCCAACGAGGTGTCAACCTCTGGAGAGCCTATAGGAGGTTACACCACCGACAATGTGATTCCAACTGCTCAGATCACCCAATCCACCAATGGCGACGGAATCATTACGATCCATTTTAGAATAAAAGATCCAACCAGTGATCTCTGCACCCTTCATAGCTTTCAGTACAGCATTAACGGCGGAAGCACCTGGAATGCCCCCATTAATGGCGATAGCTCTAGTTCCTTGAGCGCTGGCTGGCGGGACAACACTAGTTCCAAATACAGTTCAGCTCCAGCTTTTCCCGGTGCTCAAGACCATTCAGTTACCTGCAACACCAGACATCAGGATGTGACCGGGCTTAACGGAATTGACCAAAATGATGTTAGGGTTCGTTTTACCATAAACGACGGGACCTACAATAGCCTCATGCCCGTTACTTCAGAAAACTTCCGGGTGGATAATCTCAACCCCACAGGGACTATCACGTATAGTGACACCAACTCCAGCCACGTAGACGTGGGCACCCTGACCATAACTGCAACCTTCAGTGAGCCCTTAGGTGCCACACCCCGGATTACCATCGATCGGCCGAGCCCGATGTCCACCATCGGCCCTATTCTCATGAGCGGCTCAGGGAGTGTATGGAGCTATAACCTTACCATTCAGCGCCATAACGGTTCCACCATAGTTGATGGGGTCTATTTAGTTACGATTTCCAATGTTTCTGATCTGGTAGGAAACACGGGGCAGGAAACAAGTAATTTTACCACTGACACCAGAGACACGGATGGTGATGGTCAACGTGACTACATAGACCCGGACAATGATAACGATGAATTGCCTGACACCTGGGAAGACCAGTATGGCCTCGACCCATTGGATAGCACCGGCGTCAACGGGAAAGATGGCGACTTTGACAATGACACCTGGAGCAATTATGAAGAGTATATCCACGGCACCAACCCAGCCGATAATACCTCCTTCCCATCCTCCTCACCGCCAAACATAGTAGAAACCATGCCTTACCACAATGCAGGGATCAATGGAGACACAACCCGCGTCTCCAACAACACATCCTTTTGCGTGCGTATTGAAGATATTGATGGAATAGACACGACTGATTCTGGGTGTGTGACCTTTACTATCAATGATCGCGTTAATGAACCATATGCACGGGATTTGGGTGACAACACCGTTGTTCGGGTGGTGAAGCTTACAACCGACGATGACACATCGGTGACCAAGCTGTGGATGGCGTACGACAGAGCCTGGGATACCTTTGGGAATTACCATTTTGATAAAACAGTCAGCATTACTGTAGATGCCAAGAACAGACGAGGCACCTCCATAACCCCCGCCACCTACGATTTCAAGATTGAAACTGAAGAAATGCATGACTATGCTCACGATCCAGCGAATCTGCCTGACACCGGCCCTGTTGACCCCATTGACCCGGCCCTCGAAGGGCCCTATGATGCAGGTATCCAGGTAAACAGCGGCGATCTTGAGGGCGCCAAGATCATTTATGCCAGCAATGAGCCCTTGATCCCCAGTTTTGGCCCCGCCGATGAAATCCCCCCTCTCAAAGGAGGCCGTGGTGTGCCTATGAACCTCCAGCCTCTCGCCGTGTTCAATACCCCAACAAAGATCTTTATCCCCTATCCATTCCGTAAAGACGTGAACCCCCTGCATGTCTATTTGTATAAGGGTGGAACCTGGGTCCTGGCCTGTGATAATAAAGGGAAGGTGCGTCCTGACGGTGAAGGGTGGATGGTGCCCGGTTCACGAGTGAACCACAACGAGGCTGCCATTCCAACTATTGAGATAAAGGTCTATCACTTCTCAGCTGTTCAGGCAGCAGATGATCTGGGTGATCTGAGCTTTCCTTCACTTAAGGGGGCAGAAACCGGAGGGGGTTGTTTTATCTCTGCAGTTGCCCGCGACTAACGTCTCGTAGTATTGGTAAAGTCCGTTGTTAGTGGTCCGTCGTCCGTTGTGAATGGTCGGTGGTCAGCATCAGACCCAAAGCTTCGCTTCACGGTCATTCATGAAAGAAACTCTAATTTATCTTCCTTAATTAATACGTTAGACAGGATAAACAGGATTAACACGATTCTTGTTGTTCATTTGTCCTTCCCGCCTGCCCGCCATCGCTCTCGCTCAGGCGAGGCGGGCGGGGACGGAAGGACAAAAACCCAATGCCGCCAAAGGCGGCAAGAGAAGGCTCCAGGGATAAACCAGAGATGGGTATTATGGCACTCCATAGAAAATGCAGAATCCAGTTTTTTATCTCTCCCGCGTAGCGGGATTCTTCTTTCTCAGTTTCTTCAGGAAACTGAGAAAAAGAAAAGAAAATCCAATAGATCCAGTAAATCCTGTCAGATAAGAAAAAGACCATTGATAATTGAGTCTGCAAGGAGTGGTCCGTTCGCGGTTGTCAGTGGTCTGTTGTCAGTTGTCTGTGGCGAAATCCTGAATGCTCCGGCCAAAACGAATTCACTCTATCAGGGTTTTAACAGGCTGTTCCCGAAATCCCTTTTCTCTTAGCCTAAAACGTTTTGATCCCGCCTATCTAGGCGGGACTCCAGGCGATGTCAAAACTCGCCTTTCAGGCTCAGACAGTTGACATCGCTTATCCTTCGCTTCGCCAAGAGTTTTTTGGCAAAAACGTTTTAATGACCGCTCAAAGAAATTTCCGTTTGGGCAACAGCCTGTTACCAGCGGAGCCATTCCTACAAACCAGCTTAACCTACGTTAGAGTAATCAGGTTAATCATTGCGTTTCATTCGTTTCACTGATA
>CP070673.1:1678086-1681571 GCA_020351915.1 Deltaproteobacteria bacterium | reverse complement strand
CTCCCAATCTTGATGCCCTTTGTAGTCAGGGGGTCGCTTTTACACGTGCCTATACCCCGAGTCCGATCTGCACCCGGAGCCGTGCTACGTTCTTGACGGGCCGCTACCCGAATACTCATCACGTTCATCGAAACAACAACGAGCGTTTCCCTTCCAGCGAAGTATTGGTTACAAAAATACTCAAGGACGCAGGTTACGATTGCGCGCTAGCTGGCAAACTCCATCTTTCAAAGGCAAGTAAAGGTAACCTCGAAAAACGTCCAGACGACGGATATCGGAAATTCTTCTGGAGCAATCACCCTAACCCTGATTATCCCTGTGGACATGATTATGCCATTTGGCTTAAAGAGGAAAAGGGAGTAGATCCCGTCGAACTATATGGCGCACTTTCGGACCAGGTCGGGGAAGGCGTGCCGACAGAATACCACCAGACCACCTGGTGCTCAGAAATGGCTATTCGATTCATCACCGAAAAACGAGAGGGCCCACTCATAGCTGAAATCAGTGTTGATGCTGCGCCACTTTCAAGCCTACTTGGCAACAAGCAGCGCTGGAATCAGACACAGTAAGGAGACATTTTCCGGAGCTGGATACGCAGCAAAGAGTCCGTCTATATGTGACTAACCTGTGCCATATGTTCAGACATTCTAGCGTAGGATTGCCATTATTGAAACGCAAAGCGATAAAAGAGGGCCATACATCTCCTATATTTCGTGCTCGGAGTCTGATTTCTCCTGAAATTATGTTTCACTTATTATTCCGGTCAGTAGAATCAGTCAGCTACGAGATAATCTACTTTCTTTCGAAGTATCTCAGGAGTTCTGATGTGAGATTTACTTAGATAAATCCTAGGCAACCATCTGAGATCTATATTTCTTTTATCGTATAACCAAAAAGCTTATAAATAAGGAAGAAGAAAATGAATGTGATTTTTGTTGTACTGGACAGTCTACGGGCTGACCATTTAGGCTGCTATGGCAATTCCTGGATCAGGACACCAAATCTCGACGACTTCTCTAAGGAAAGTGCCCTTTTTGAGAGGTGTTTTCCTGAATCCTTACCAACAGTTCCTGCGAGACGCGCTATAGTCACGGGTAATCGACTCTTTCCCTTCAGGGAGTGGCAGCCCCATCCGAGCAGAGCTAAGGGCTATGCGGTTCCTGGATGGGCGCCCCTTCGGGAAACCGACGTGACCGTTTCCGAGATCCTCCAGAAAGCAGGCTATCGGACAGCCTTCATTACGGACGTCTGGCATATGTTTAAACCCTCGATGAACTTCCATCGGGGATTCGATGAGTGGAGGTGGATCAGGGGACAAGAGGTGGATCCGTACAACTCAACTCCCCCTCCCAAGGATATCGATCTCGACCACTTCCTTACCCCCGGGCTGGTCGGAACCTTGGCTCACACTCAATTGATTCGTTACCTATCGAATACGACCTTCAGAAGGGGAGAGGAAGACTATTTTGCCCCAATGGTCTTCAGAGAAAGCATGAGATGGCTTGAAGACAACCGAGATGCGGAGAAATTCTTCCTCTGGATAGATTGTTTTGATCCCCATGAACCGTGGGATCCTCCGCAGGAATACCGGGATTTGTATGATCCGGGCTACAAGGGAAGGGAGTGCATCTTTTTGTCACCCGGGGATCCGACGACCTATTTGAGCGAGAGGGAGCTAAAACACACCCGGGCCCTCTATGCGGCAGAGGTCACCATGGTTGATCGGTGGTTTGGAGAATTCATGGCTGCCGTGAAAGAGCCTGGACTCCTCGACAATACCCTGATCCTCGTCGTATCCGATCACGGGCATCCCCTCGGTGAACATAAGACGACACGTAAGCTTGCCTGGGCGATGTATCCCGAACTGATGGATTGTCCTCTGTTAATCCGACATCCTGAAGGTATGGGAGCAGGGAAGAGGATCAAGGAGTTTGTCCAACATCAGGATCTATTCTCGACTGCGTTGAGTTTTGCTGGAGTTGCCCCTCCTGAAAAGGTCGATGGAGAAGATCTCCTGCCCCTGATGAGCGGGGAAGGAGGGCCCAAACGGGGGCATGTCAGCTGTGGTTTGCGGAGGTACGTGTGGGTCAGGGATGAAAGGCATGTCCTTATCTCTCTAACGGACATGTCTTATACCCGGCTTTTCGATCTTCAAAACGATCCGGGCAACTTTAATGACATAGCCCCTGATCATCCTGAGATTGTCAAGGAGATGTATGAGAAGGCGGTTGAAGATGCAGGAGGACCGCTTCCCTTATTTCCGGGCCTTATGGATTATTCGGCAGGGGTATGGTTTCCCACACCAGGAGATCCCACACCGGGAGAAACGGGTCCGACGTAAGGGATCACTGGCTTTGTTGGGAGCTTTTTTTGCCAGTCCTCGTAAGAAGTCGGAGAAGGCTACTCAGTTTGCTGGCTCTATGGGTTGAATGGTCTTTTATTTATCTTGGCAGAGATAAGTAAACAGGCTAGGATTACCGAAGCCAGTGAAAGGCAGAAAGGAGGTGATTAAGTTTTTTTCCTCAACGTAAGAGAGAAATATGGGGGGCAAATAACATGTTTATTAGGAAAGGAGGACAAAAATGAAAAAAAAGCTAGTTATTTCGATTTTATTAGTGATTATTTGTTTAAGTGCCGTTGCAGCATATTCTTTTGCTGAAGAGAAATTTCCCACTCGTCCGGTTTACATGATTGTGGGCCATAAACCGGGAGGTGCGATTGATTTATCTGCTCGTTCCTTGGCTATGGTTTTGGGTGACCGTCTTAACAATCAGCCCTTGGTGGTCGTCAACAAGCCTGGTGCCCAAACGATGTTAGCCGCAAAATTTGTTGTCTCATCAAAGCCGGACGGGCATACCTTGCTTATGGGTTGGGGAGGTTCAACCCACGTTTTTCGGGCGCATATAGCCAAGATGCCCGTTGACGTATTTAAAGACTTCAAGCCGGTCATCAGTGTCACTAAGTTGTCAGGCTGCTTAGCTGTGCCAGGAAATTCTCCCTTTAAGAACCTGAACGATCTTGTTGGCTATGCTCGTAAGAATCCGGGGAAACTGAGCTGGACTTATCCCGGTGGGAAAGGTATTCATTATATCAACGGTCGCGATTTTATCAGGGTTGCGAAGATCGATGTGACAGAGGTCCCTTATTCGGGAGGAGTTGGGGCTCGAAATGCAGTTGCAGGGGGACACGTCGATTACGGCTTGTTCGCTACTTTTTTAGCCCCAGAGATGGTTGCTGCTGGAAAGTTACGGATCTTGGGTATTTGTACTGAGGAGAGAAGTGCTTTGTATCCTGACTCTCCTACTTTCAAGGAACAAGGTTATGATATTATCAATGTCATGGGTGGGCAAATGGCTGCTGCTCCGGCAGGTACTCCGGACTGGAAAATAAAGATATTGCATGATGCCTTTAAGAAATGTATGGAGCACAAAGCTTTCAAGACATTTTTGAAAAAAGTAGGGATGGAGGCAAATTATCTCGGTCCG
>CP070673.1:1674729-1677986 GCA_020351915.1 Deltaproteobacteria bacterium | reverse complement strand
ATTTTCGAGATCAAGAAAATAGCATGGAGGAAAAGGTGTGTAAAAACAGGAATACACATTTAGTTTGACAGGCCGAACCGGCATGCTTAAAAGATTTGTCTCCATTGACCGAGGGAATCGGGCAAATTGGATAAATAGGACAACAAGGAGGAAGCACGTGGAAAAGAGATCGGATTGAACCTTGGCAGCGAAAAAATATCCATAGGAAACACATATTTCAAGATAATATCAACGAATCTCATTCGTCTGCTATTGTGATGAATTGCGGCTGAAATAATCAGAATCCAATTGGCCCTCATTTAAAATAATCCTCGGTCGAATCATCGGCTCGTCAGATCAGTTTAGAGCCCAGATGAGGCGATTGGCTGATCAAATCTTGGCTAGGAAAGTTTTCAATTGCTGAAAAAGGGGAAAGTAGTTTAGTATCAGCAAAAACTTATACTATATAAATACTATTACCGATGTTTTTCTTTATTGGGGGAATACAACCGAAGACGGTTTTGGTTGATAAGCAACCGAGATCCTGCCCGGCCTGTGGCCATGTGGGTGTGTACCAGAAGCGGGTTGATCATTATGTGAGCCTGTTCTTTATCCCCCTGTTTCCAGTCAAGCGGGGAACTCCATTCTTAATGTGTGAAAAATGCAACACTATCCTGGACGAACACGGAGCGAGGATGGATTTCGAGCAGACGCGAGGGGAGAACAGATGCCCCTCCTGTGGAAGAACTGTGGGTCGAGATTTTGTTTTCTGCCCTTACTGTGGAAAGGCGCTTTAAGATCGTTTATGTCCGTAGTTCGTCGTAAGCAGTCCGTTGTTTTTCCAATTAGACTTATAGAAGCATAGCCACACACTCATCCATTCTTTGTAATCAACGAACAACCCACAAATTTCAATTGACATCCTCAAAGATAGCGTCTATCTCATCCTGCGATATATCAAAAACCTCGTTATGCGGTGGGAGCTTTTCCTTCATAAGAAACTCGGGCAATCGGTTTTGGACATCGGCCCAGCCCGCCAAACGGTTAAAGTCAAGTTCTTCCTTGATAGTATTGATTCCCATGTTCATTACATCCTCTACCTCGAGATCCGTACCATAGCGGGCGTTGAGTAACTTTGCGAGAAACTCGTACATGAGCTTCCCCTTGGTGGGCATGGCGAGAAAGCAATACCCCACGGAGTCAATGGCGGCATTCAGTACCTGTGCATCGCGGGACCGCTTTACCTGGCCTTCCTTTGAGAATGAATCCCTGTAGTCGATGCCCGCGGTATGATCGGCACCCATGGGTGAAACACAGTAGGTTACCCCCACCGCTTTGCAAGCCCTTGGATCATGGGCCGGGATGGCCTGGCCTTTGGAGGTGGGAACCCGATCGAGCCCGAAATAGTGGGCCGTGAAGGCGGCACCTTGCCCCACAATCCTGCCCAGAGGTGCACCCTCTCTGAGCCCTTTTAAGATCGCTAATACCTTCTGCTGGTCCGCAAATTGAATGCCCCCCGCCTCCATGACCTGAGCGATTGCACTTCCCACCTCGATAGTATCTACGCCCATGTCATCACACATCCTGTCCATCTTCGCTATTGCATCGAGGTTGGTGATACCCAGGTTGGTTCCGAGCATAGCCAGAGTTTCATATTCCAGGGCAGAGGTGGTGTGCTTGCCATCATCTGCATGGAAAACGATAGAGCACTGAACCACGCAGCCCGGCATACAGCCATGCATCCGGCCTCCTCTACTTTGATTGACCTGAGCGATCGTGTCGCCATAGATATTTTCTATTCCCTCAACCGGGCCTCCGTGGTAGTTCCAGCTGGGCATGCTTCCCAGCTCCCTCAGGAACTTGATTCCACCGGGTGTTCCGAACTTAGAAAATGACTGCGCGCCCTTGTCCTGTTTTAGGATTTCAATGAGATCCCTTACCGTCTCCTTGAATAGCTCTCTATCCAGAGGTTCTATCGCCTTGGTGCCTTCTGCATTGACTACAATCGCCTTAATCCTTTTTGACCCCATGACCGCGCCGAGGCCACCTCTTCCTGCGTGGCGGGATGGCCTGCCATCCTGATCAGTGACGGCGATTGTGGATGCGGTCATTTTCGCCTCCCCTGCTGGTCCTAGGGCAATGACCCCAATGTCTTTGCCATATTTGTTTTGAAGGATGCTGGCCAGCTCGTAGTTCATCTTCCCCGACAAATCTGGGGCGGGAAGGAGCTGGGCACCTTTTGAGTCAATGGAGACAATATAGGGTTGATCATCCTTCGGTTTACCTTGGACGATAATTGCCTTGATACCAAGTCGGTCGAGTTTCTGCGCTGCGGTACCACCGGCGTTGGACTCCTTAATGGTCTCGGTCAGCGGGCTTTTGGAGCCGAACGAAATCCTTCCAAATGAGGGAGCCATGGTCCCTGCCAGAAGGCCAGGTGCCACCACAAGCTTATTTTCCTCCCCCAATGGATGCGCAAGTGCTGAAACCTCTGCATTTAAGATCCTGGCGCTTAAGCCTCTTCCCCCAAGCAGCTGGAAATCTGGGGGAGTTTTTTCAGTTGTGACCTTGAGCTCCGCCATATCGATTCGAATTATTGTGTCCATTGCTACCTCACTACGATTGAATACCACCGCTAATCACGATTTTCTTTGAGCGAGACTTCGTAGGTATTCATCCCACTCGATCGGTAGAAGATATTTCTTTTTATTGTTACAATCCTTGCAGGCAGGCACAAGATTACCCTTGGTGCTTTTTCCGCCCCGAATAAGGGGGACGATATGATCCATGGTTAACTCCCCCGGATCAACGCGCTGGCCGCAGTAATAGCAAATCCCCTTAGACGCCTTTCTTTGCCACCATGCAGACTGCCTCAGTTTCCTGGCCCGCTGCTTCTGCCGATCTATTTCCTTTTTATCTATTTGAGTATCAAAAGTAATGAGCTTTTCTCCTTTGCTCTTGGGATTTCCAGGAAATATTCAACATGTATTTGCCGTAATTTCTTTCTTTTCTATCATATCTGTGTTGTTTTTGATAAATTATCTTTGATTGTTTAGGAAAATCAAATTGACATATGCTGATTTTGGCAGCGTCGTTTTATTTTTGTAAACAATTTTACCTGTGAAATTAATTTATCTTTTTCTACTCTCGTTGCCAGGGGAGGTCCTGCCCTTGTTCAGTTTTTCTTTTGAGGCTTGTTAACCCACTGAGGAACCCTCTATCAAATATAGATTCTTACATGCTCATTCTGAGAGATTATCTCTTAGATTTTAAGTATT
>CP070673.1:1670787-1674629 GCA_020351915.1 Deltaproteobacteria bacterium | reverse complement strand
CATGGTGCTCCTTTGTAAAAAAATAATGGAGCACATAGGGCTTAATCCGGAGAGGTTAAGGATAGAATTTATGTCTTCCGGTGAAGGAGGCCTTTTTGCCGACGTTGTTAACGATTTTGTTAAGAAGGTGAAGGAGTTAGGACCACTTGGCAAAGGCGAAGAAATAGACGAAGATGGATTAAAGTCCAAACTTGAAGAAGTTACAAAGCTGCTCCCCTACATTAAGATAGTGAAAAGGGAGAAGCTGGAGTCACGTCTTGATAACGAAGAAGAATATGACGGATTTTTCTCCAGTGACGAGGTAGACAGGTTATTTCGTGAAGTAGTCTCGTGCTATATTGATCCGGATAAGTGCCAGGCCTGTATGATTTGCCTTAGGAGATGCCCTGTAGAGGCGATTGCAGGTGGCAAGAACCAGATCCATGTAATTGACCAAGAGAAATGCATAAAATGCGGAACTTGCTTTGAAGCTTGCCCACCTCGATTTGGTGCGGTGAAGAAGATTTCCGGCGAGCCTGTTCCGCCTCCTATTCCCGAAGAAGAAAGAACTATAGTCAGAAAGAGTAAAGAAAAATGAGAGAAATCCTTTTACCGATTGACTGAAAAGAAGTTGGTTGAAGCAAGGGAAGGGATGACTATTTTGGAGGCAGCATAAAATGTAGGGATATTCATTCCGACACTTTGTCACCACGAGAACCTAGAACCTCATGGGGGTTGCCTGAGGCGATCCCCAAAAATTGGACAATGTGCTAAGCTCTGAGTCAGCCCAAAGAAAGGAACTGACTATGAGCAAGAAGAAACGGCAACACCCTCCCGCATTTAAAGCCTAAGTAGCCTTATCGCTTAGGCGTTAAGGAGAAGTTTGTAATCACCGGTGGTATAGCCAAAAATGAAGGGGTAGTGAAAAGGCTGGAGAAGGAGCTGGGTATTAAGACCGCGGAAAAGGTGTGGCCTAGGCCCGGGTATAGCGCTATCCCTTTTGATGCCCAAATCGCCGGCGCTCTGGGAGCTGCTCTCTTTGGGGATGCTATGGTGAGTAGGGAAATGTGAAAAGTGCAAGGAAAGGATAAAAAGGCAAGAAAATGATAGCGCAGTACGGTTTTAAAGACGGTTCTGGCGACTGGTTCGTAATTATTGACACAGATAAGTGCACTGGATGCGGCGATTGTGTAGAGGCCTGCCCGGCAAACGTGCTCCAGGTGGGTGAGGATGAGTTTGATCCCTTTAACGAGGAACTGGTAGCCAGTGCGAGAGTCGAGGAGCGCAAGAAGATCAGGTATAGTTGCGCTCCTTGCCAGCCCGGTTACGGTGAGAGTCCCCCACCCTGTATAGGTGCATGTGAACCAGGAGCCATCTCTCACTCAGAGGGATGGAAGGTTTTGTACGGGCGGGGGTAGTCTCCATTTTGCCCGCAGGTCTTATCAGACCTTTGCGCAACCCTGGCCCAGACGCTCTCTATAGATTGGGACCGCGTTTGTTTATCCTGGGCAGGGCTGCTGCCGGAGGGTCTGATCGGGTTTCTTTCAGACCGGGAGGTCATTATCGTGGACAAGGCGGATCGGGCCCACGGGATCAAGATATCAGCAGAAATCGGCATGAAAATACCGATTTTTGCCGGGGTTGCCGGAAAAGCCCTTCTTTCACAACTGCCTGAAACAGATATCGATGAAATCCTGTCGGAAAATACGCCCAAACGATATACGCCGAGGACCATCATTAACAAGAGGGCCTATAAAAAAGAGATTCTGAGTGTCAAGAAAAACGGCATTGCCTACGACAGGGAAGAATACATCGAAGGGCTTATCGCCGTGGCCGTTCCGCTTCACACGTACAGGGAGGATTTGCAGGCAGCCATATGGGCTGTGGGCCTCAAACAAGAGTTTCGGGAAGATGTCATGATACGAATTACCACATTCCTTTCAAATATCGCAAAGGAGCTCAATTACCGCTTTTCCATCATTGCAGGGCCTTTCAACCATATGAAAGAAGCCCTGAACTAGGAAGGCAATCTCACGTGGTTCTGGCTTGACACACAATGGCGAATCCCCTACAGTGTGAGCCCGAAAAAGGAAGTTCTTATTACCAGTATCACGATATGCTGGCGGAAAGGGCACATAGTTATTTTGATCAGCATTAAAGGATTACTGAGCTAAGGGAGTTTAAAAATGAGGTACGCAGAGACAGGGTATAATTTAGAAATTGACCTATCCCGAGGAAGCATTGAGAAGGTAGAAAACGATCCAAGAAATATGGGCAACCTGCAACGAACAATCATTGCGGGACGGGTAATAACTGATTAGAGGAGGTTAAGGCATGTATTTCAGGGTTTACTGTAACGTAAGGGAGATCGAAGCCCCGGATATGGAGACTGCCAAGCAAATTCTTAAGGATTCGCTGAGAGATATTATCTGGTTGCTTCCAGTCACAGAGACTCCTGTAGCGCCTCCGGCGATAGAAATTAAAAAAGTTGAAGTCAAGGAAAAGAGAGGCGGACATGGTTCAATGACCATGCGCCATTAGAAAGTGCTACGAAGGCACGTGAAATATGAACAACCTGCGCAGCCACACATCAGGCTGCGAAGAGAACTAGAAGGGTAAGAAAATGAGGTACGCTGAAACAGGCTTCCAATTAGAAGTTGATTTGTCAAAGGGAAGCATTGATAAGGTAGAGACCGATCCGAGAGATACTGCATTGTTTCTCGGGGGGCTCGGTATGAACACGAAGCTGCTATTTGATCGGGTTCCTCCGGGCACCGATCCATGGTCTCCCGACAATCTGCTCATATTCGGTAGTGGTCTTCTGAACGGCACATGCGTTCCCGGTGCAAACCGCGTGACGGTCGATACGATTGCCCCGGTGAACGGATTTCTGGGGCATTCCTTGATGGGCGGATTTTTCGGGGCGGAAATGAAAATGGCCGGTTATGACAGAATAGTCATCCGGGGCGAAGCGCCCGACTTGGTCTACCTAGCGATACACAACGACAAAGTCGAGATCCGTGATGCCACGCATCTCCGCGGAAAACTTATGGATGAAACGCAGACCTTGATCAAGGAGGAGTTGAACGACAAAAGGGCCTGGGTGGCTGCCATTGGTCCGGCCGGGGAGAATAGGGTCATTATGGCTTCAATCGATTGCGGCAACTCGAGCGCCGCTCGAACGGTCGGGCCGGTCATGGGGGCCAAAAAGCTGAAGGCCATTGCCATCCGGGGAACAAAAGACGTGTATCTCGCCCACCCCGCTGAAGCCTGGGAGATATGCTCACGCCTGAGGAAGGAGCTTGACGAGAACCCGAATATCGGGGACTGGATGGCGACCGATGAAGATGACAGCTTCCATCACAACAATTTCTCCTGGGGCAATGCCCGTGTACGGAGAAAGAACTTCTGGAGCGATGAGCTCGAAGAGAGATGGCGGAACCTCAAGTTAGACCACATGAGCCGCTGGACAGGTTGCTGGAACTGCCCGAAGGCATGCCACAATCTCATTCAGTGGCCGAACCGGCGAAGATTTTCCTACAAATGCTACGGAAAAGACACCTATCACATGGCCGCCTTCCAGGAGTTGGACTTCACCTACGAGATACTCCCTATTGGTATGGACTTAGGGCTGGACTCCTACTCAACGCCGCAGGTTATCGCCTTTGCCCTCGAGCTCTTGGATGCCGGGATTCTGACGGAAAAAGACTTTCCCGATATGCCGTCCGACATTAGGCAAAGGTTCTATTATCTCCTTCACAAAATAGCATATAGAGAGGGCAACGGAGATGTTCACGCCCATGGCGTATCCGGTGCGGCTGCCATAATTGGTAACGGCGCCGAGCAATTCGATCACAACACTG
>CP070673.1:1664993-1670687 GCA_020351915.1 Deltaproteobacteria bacterium | reverse complement strand
AGGGGAAAGCCCCGCCTTTAGAGCGGGGATGGGGCAGGCATTCCCCACCTGCGAACTCCGGGAGGGTCACCGTGAGAGCATCGGAGCGAAGGGACAATGGTGTTCACTTATCACAAACTAATTCACTGCAAAGCCAATAGGTTGCAGAGATCCCTCGCGGAAAAATCAGAAAACTCCGATTGCTTTTAATCTTGACAAGCTCTATTGTTTTAATCGAATATCGATTACATCAATTGGGCGTGCTATTATTAGTCTTTATTGTCCGTATTATCTGTCACGAACCCCTTCACTCAAGCCTCTTTGGCAAAAGGCTCCCGCGGCAAGTATAAGATCAGGGAAAATGCTCGGTTAGGATTTCAATCGAGGCGTAAGTTGACTTTAGTTGGCCAAACAAGAACAATAGTTTATATAAATGGGTACCATTTCCAAGCATCATCTTGCGCAGGAGGGTTTTATGCAGGCTAAAAAGCAGGAAAAGATCGATTTGTACACATTGATGTATAGAATCCGCGCCTTTGAAGAACGGGGTTTTATATCGTTCAACAAAGGTCTTACCCATGGTGTCCTCCACCTGTATACTGGTGAAGAGGCTATAGCAGCAGGCTGCATCTATGACCTAAGAAAGGAGGATTACATTACCAGCACTCACAGAGGGCACGGCCACTTGATCGCCAAAGGAGCGGATATGGGGCGGATGTTCGCAGAACTCCTTGGCAAGGAGACCGGTTATTGCAGTGGAATGGGTGGTTCCATGAATATCACCGATATGAAGATCTGCATATTGTGGGCCAACGGGATTGTCGGGGGTGGTGTTCCTATTGCTGTGGGGGCGGGATTTGGCATCAAATACAAGGGGCTCGATCAGGTGGTGCTTTGCTTTTTTGGCGATGGCACTATAGCCACTGGGGCATTTCATGAAGGCATCAACATGGCTTCGATCTGGAAATTGCCCGTCGTCTTTGTATGTGAGAATAATCTCTACGGGATTTCCGTACCGATAAAGAAAGCATGTGCCTTAGATACCCTGGCGAATCGTAGCGCTGGTTATGGGATTCCAGGCGTGTGCGTGGATGGCAATGATGTGTTGGCGGTCAGGAAGGCTGCAACTGAGGCCGTAGATCGAGCTCGCAGAGGAGAAGGCTCCACTTTCCTTGAATGTCAGACCTATCGATGGTACGGACACTTCACGGCCGATGACGGCAAATACCGTCCCGCGGAGGAAGTCAGATACTGGAAGGAAGAACGTGATCCGATCAAGAATCTTGCCAAAGAGATCTTGGATAATAAAGAGGTTACCCAGCAGGAGCTCGAGCGAATTCACGATGAAGTGAATGAAGAGATTGAGAAGGCCTTTAAGTTTGCCGAGGAGAGCGATCCGGCTGATGTCGAGAACATGTTAACGGGCGTCTATTATAGCGCTGCCCAATAAGTGGTATTAGATAAGGGGGAAGGATAGAATGAGAGAGATCAAATATCGTGAAGCCATAAGCGAGGCCCTTCGAGAAGAAATGAGTCGTGATGAAAGGGTATTTCTGATCGGGGAAGATGTAGGACAATTCGGAGGGGTGTTCCAGGCGACGGCCTCCCTCTTGGAGAGCTTTGGCGCTTCTCGGGTTGTGGATACCCCGATTTCAGAACAGGCGATCGTGGGCTCAGCCCTGGGGGCGGCATTGGTCGGGTTAAGACCCGTCGCAGAGATTATGTTTGTTGACTTTACGAGCATGGCAATGGATCAGATCGCCAACCAGTGCGCCAAATTTCATTTCATGACCGGGGGTCAGGCCATCGTCCCTGTCGTAATCAGAACCCAGGGAGGTGTGGGATTTGGGGATGCGGCACAACATTCTCAGAGTCTTGAGGCTTGGCATGCCCATATCCCAGGGCTTAAAGTTGTTTTGCCGTCAACACCATTCGATGCCAAAGGCCTTCTAAAGGCATCTATTCGGGACGACAATCCTATCGTTTTCATTGAACATAAACTGCTCTATTTGACTGAGGGTCCTGTCCCTCAGAATGATGATTATATCATTCCAATAGGAAAGGCTGATATAAAAAGGCAGGGGCAAGATATTACAATTATTGCATGGTCGAAAATGGTGATAGATTCCTTGGAGGCGGCTAATGAGCTGGAAAAGGAGGGCATTGATGTTGAGGTGGTCGATGTGCGGACCCTAAAACCCCTAGACCTGGAAACAATCCTTAAGTCCGTAAAAAAGACCGGCAAGGTCGTTATCGTTCATGAGGCCTGCAAAACGGGTGGATTCGGTGGGGAAATAGCGGCCCTTATTGTGGAAAACGCCTTTGATTATCTTGATGCACCAATCAAAAGGGTTACGGGACTTGATACACCCATTCCCTACGCTTCTCAATTATCCCACGCGGTTATCCCCAATCCGGATGAGATCATTAGAGGAGTAAAAGAGCTAATATAAGCGGCATCTACTCTATTCGAGACTATACATAGAATAAATCGCTGGCCATGGCCATCTCTTCCGAGTAGATGAATTATGGGTTTTAAGATCCTAAGTTTGAGCCCCTAAAGATTGCAGGAGGCAATATGCTGACCATCATCGAAATGCCTGCACTCAGTTCCACCATGAGAAAAGGGAAGGTGGTCAAATGGTTTAAGCGAGAAGGAGATTTCGTGAAAAAGGGAGAAACCCTTTTCGAAGTTGAAACAGATAAGGTAAATGTCGAGGTCGAATCCTTGGCCTCCGGTCTCCTCCGAAAAATATTGCTGGAAGAGGGAATCGAAGTTCCCACCAATACACCTATTGCAATCATTTCCGACAGCATGGATGAAGACATCTCCTCTGTGATCGTAGCGAAGCCTTCGGTAAGTGTTTCCCCAGGCGAAGAAGAACCTGAAGAGATGGAGCTTGGGATTTCCAAACCGGCAAGGGTAGAGGCCAAAGAAAGAAAGATCATAAAAGTTTCCCCTCTGGCCCGGCGGATTGCCGAGGAGGAGGATATTGACATCCAAACCATTGAAGGAACAGGCCCAGGAGGCCGAATTACAAAACAAGACGTAGAAAGGGCCATAGCCGAGCGATCTCAGATACCCCTGGAGGCAACCAAAGCTGAGGCGAAATACGAGATCCAACCTGAAATTGAAGGCTATGAGGACATAGAGTTGACAAAAATGAGAAGGGTGATTGCTCAACGCCTTCAAAAGAGCAAAGTGACGGCCCCTCATTTTTACGTGGATGTAACTACCGATGCAACGGCCATTACACGACTCAAGGAGGATTTTGAGAAACGCTCAGAAAAGTTTGCGGGCAAAACTACATTTAATGACATTGTGATCAAAATCGTTTCACAGACCTTGAAAGAGTTCCCTGTAGTGAATGCCAGTTTTCTTGAAGACCGCATTAGAGTGCACAGGGCAATCAATATTGGGGTGGCTGTTGCAGTGGATGATGGATTAGTAGTCCCGGTAGTCCGAAATGCTGATCAAAAATCCATCTCACAGATTAGCCATGAAGTAACGGAACTGGCACGTAAAGCCCGAAATAAAAGACTCCTTCCCGATGAATATCGGGGCGGAACTTTTACCATTACTAACCTGGGGATGTTCGGTGTGGAAGGTTTTCATGCCATTATCAACCCTCCGGAAAGCGGTATATTGGCTGTAAGTGCCATTATTCAAAAACCGATGGTTGTGGAGGGTGAGATCACTATACGACCATGTGTGAAGCTATCTCTCTCAGTAGATCATCGTGTGGTGGATGGCTCGGTAGCAGCCCAGTTCCTTGCTCGCATAAAGGAACTTGTTGAAGATCCGTCCTTGATATTTGAATAATTGATGATACTGTAAGCGAGGAAATGGTGAGCCAAGAGATCTACGATGTCGTTGTGTTGGGCGGTGGTGCGGGAGGGGTTCCGGCCGCAATCCGGGCTTGGCAGCTCGGGGGCAAGGTTGCCATTGTCGAAGCTAGGGACTTGGGAGGCCATTGCATGAACTTAGGTTGCATCCCTTTCGGCCACATGATGGTGGCCTCACACATCTTTAAAAATCTTAGCCTCGCAAAGGACATGGGGCTCAGTGTCCGCGATATCACCATCAATTACCCTACACTCATCAAACGCCAGGACGAGATCATCGCCTTCATGAGGCAAGGTGTAAGGAACACCCTTAAGAAAAATAACGTGGAGGTCATCGAGGGCAGGGGAAGAATTGCAGGGAAAGGAGCCCTTGATGTCGAAGGAAAGAGCATATCGTGCAAGAAGATCATCCTGGCCACTGGCGCCCAGTGGCAAAAACCCGAGTTCCCAGGGGCTGAGCTCGAGGAGGTAGTGAATACGGATTTTCTCATTACCACTAAGAAACTCCCCCAAAGGGTCCTCCTCTTTGGGGGGAGCCCTTGGCTCTTGGAGATCGCCCAATTCCTCTCACATTTTGGTACCCAGGTTACCCTCGCCACCACCTTGAAGAGGCTGCTCTCAAAGGAGAGTAAGACCATCGCCACTCGTCTCAGGAAGGTCCTTAACGATGAGGGGATAGAGATCAAGACACAGGCCACCATTGAAAAGGTAACAAAAAAGAAAGACGGGCTCACTGTCGAGCTTTCCGCCAAAGAGGGCCTTAAAGAGGTGGTTGTCGATAGAATAGTCACCCTCGAGAGAGCCGCCGCCCTGAAGGGGATCGGGCTCAAGACCATCGGCCTGGACGAGGAGAGCTCCTTTTTGGCGGTCAATGAGAAGACGGAAACCACTGCAGAGGGTATATACGCCATCGGAGACCTCACCGCTCCCCCTGAGCAGCATTACTCCCATCGTGCCGCTGAGATGGGAATTGTGGCTGCTGAGAATGCCATGGGGAAAGGCACCTCCCTCAATCCCGAAACCCTCTCCAGGGTGCTCTTTACCCACCCAGAGGTTGCCTCTATTGGACTCACCCCAAAAGAGGCAAGGGGAAACGGCTATGAGGTTATAGTGGGTGCCGCACCGCTCTCCATGAACCCCCTCGGCATGATCCTCGCAGAGGATGAAGGAATCGTTGAGGTAGTCGCTGATAAATCATACGGGGAGATCCTCGGAGTACACCTTATTGGGACAGCTGTCTCCGAGATGATAGGGGAGGCCCTTATGGCGATTCAGACGGAGGCTACCGTTTATACACTTGCTTCCACCCCCTTTCCACACCCAACGCTGAGCGAGTCGCTGGCAGAGGCAGCCAGAGATGCCCTGGGCAACCCTATCTACCTTCCATGAGGAGAACAATAGGCTCCTCTAGATATCGAGAGGAAGGATTTAGTGAGGTCTGGAATCGTGCGGATTCATGCTTTAGAAAAAGGCTTCAAGGAGTCCAATTTGAGCATTTGATCGGACGCCAGGGTCCTGGTGTCACTAGATTGAAAGGAGGAGCAAAATGGATCTCGGATTGAAGAGAAAGGTTGCATTGGTTACTGGAGCCAGCCAGGGCATTGGGAAAGTCATTGCCCTGACTCTGGCTGAAGAAGGCTGTAATTTGGCCATCTGCGCTCGAGGCAAAGACAAACTGGATTCATCGGCCGAGGAGATCAGAGCTAAAGGGGCGGAAGTCCTTGCTATCCGGTCCGATGTCTCGAAGCACGAAGACAACAGGAACTTCGTATCCCAGGCTGCCGACAGGTTCGGTCGTATTGACATCCTTGTTAACAACGCCGGTTATGGTAATGCGAGCGACCCGATGGAGCTCCCTGAGGAGGTATT
>CP070673.1:1661209-1664893 GCA_020351915.1 Deltaproteobacteria bacterium | reverse complement strand
GATATCTCCCAGGGTGACAACACAGGGAAAGCACTCTTTCCCAGAGGTGAACTCTTTCCCCAGATCGAGACCTTTGTAGGTGTCCATAACCTCGGCGTTTATCCCAAAGCCATGGAACACCCCTGCCATAAGGTGACACCCAATCCTATTCATCTCCGGAATCAGACATGTTTTTCCCTGAACGTCAAACCGGCCAATCCCCTCTGATATAACCCGAAAGGTATCTAGTTGATTTACTTTGTTCATTTTCTTAAGAGGCTACGGCAGTGAATTCTCCGATTTGGGTGTCTGATGCTTCAATCTCCTGAACCGATTGTATTACGTTTTTGAATGCCTCGAGCCTCGTCATGACCCCAGCAACGGCACTGTGTTCATCCAGTTCGAGGATCAGATATGGTTTTTCTTCCATAATATATTTATAGAAGTGCTCATTAAAGGAATCTGGGCCACAGCTGAAATTAGTGAGGTGGAGGCCAAACAAATGCGGCATCGTCTTGATGAGCTTGGCTACTTTCAATACCAGGGCACCGTAAGCCCAATACATGTTGGGGAAGTCTGACAGATCGACATCACTGATATCCAAGAAGTCCATGGGGAGGGCGGTTAATCCAATTTTGGACAGATTCTGCCCAATTCTGAGATTTAGCTTCTCGTCGTAGAGGTTATACGGTCGACCCGTGACAACAACCAGTGGCTGATGATTTTCTAGGGAAGTGATAATCCCTGCACCCTTCTTATACATCTCATTTTCAAAGTCCCGCTGTCTCCCAAATGCTACATCTAACGCCCGCCTTACTTTGCTCAGGCTAAGCCTCAGTCTTTTTCCGATCTGTTCATGCAGTTCTGCACTGAGCAGGTCCGGGTTGTGCTTGAGATGGACTGTAGGATTTAGGACCTCGCTATCATTAAATCCCAGTGCCGTCTTGAGCATGTATTGATTGCCTTGCACCAGGGGGCAATAGAAGCTGTTTTTCTTTTCATCCTGAGAGGAAAGATCAATCATATTCGGGAGAAACAGAAATCGTGTTTTGCCAAGTAGATCTATGACGTGCCCATGTGAGACCTTAACCGGATAGCATGTTTCGGTTGTCATTGATTCGATACCTAGTTTTGAGATGCGATCGTTGGTTTTAGGTGTTAACACAACACGCATCCCAATCTCGTCAAAGAAGCTAGCCCAGAAAAGGGCTATCTGGTGGCTATACAATGCCCGCTGCATACCAACAGTTGGCCTTCCATCAATTTGAAAGACAGTTCTGCTATCCTCCTGAATGCCCTTTTTCACGTCTCCAAGATCGTAATAGAGGCCTTCGAGGTGTCTTTCCCAGAGAGCATCTCTTACCTTAAAATAGTCCTCTTTTTTTTCTCCATAGTGGCCCCTTATTTCATATCTGCCACATTCTCCTCCCCATATGCTCTTTCTGCCACTAAAGTTGTATATCTTTAGTTTGCAGTCGTTGTGGCACTGTAGGTCTGCATGGCATATGGTTTCTCGGTAATCCAATCTGTCGTTTATTGCCTCTTCAAGTCCTCTGGAAGATGACAGTTGGATATTTTCCTTCTCCATCATTTCTTGCACGCTGATAGCAGCCCCGTAAGCACCCAGCACCTCCCGATGTTTGGGAACTAAGATGGCTTTTCCCAACACTGCTTCAAGGGCTGCTACGATCGCCTTATTGAGTGAAGGGCCTCCCAGGAACATTATCCTGTTGCCTATCTTCTTGTTTCCAACCACTCGGTGCAGGTAGTTGTAAACAATAGCATAACAGAGGCCAGCGATAAGGTCGTTTTTTCCGGCACCTTTTTGCGCATAGGATACCAGATCAGATTCCATAAACACGGTGCATCGTTCGGTCAACTTGATTGGGTCTGTTGAGGATAAGGCTATCTCTTGAAATTCCTCAACGATGTTTATGCCATTTTTACTTGCCAGCTCATGGAGAAAACTCCCTGTTCCAGCTGCACATACCTTGTTCATATCAAAGTCAAGGGGGTGAGTATTGGAAACAGAAATATACTTACTATCCTGGCCCCCTATTTCAAAAATAGTGTCGATCAAAGGGTCAATCTCAACTGCGCCCCGTGCATGAGCGGTGATTTCGTCAATAATCAGGTCTGCATTCAGGAAATCACCAACTACCATCCTTCCTGAACCTGTCGTCGCTACTCCTTTGATATCGATCGTTTTTCCCAATCTGTCTCGTACTATGCTCAGAAGATTTTGGGTTACCTCAGTCGGTTTACCCATGGTCTGCCGATATTCCTTGTCTATTATTTCTCGATCTTGATTCAGGAGGGCATACTTGGTGGTTGTTGAACCAATATCGATTCCTAAAAAAACCGGCATCTTCCCACTGGCCTTGGGCAGTGTTTTTACCTGATTGTCTGCCGGAAAATCCGTTTTGTCTAGTTGCAATCTGGGGGCCCCTACAAATGTAAATGTTCCTTTCTCTGTCATGGATTTCAATGCGCTCAAATTAGGCCTGTTGGTTATACCGAGCTCTTTGGCCTGGAGGGCAACTCCTATGGCGCCAACAGATGTGACATGTTTGGGGACAATCAGTTCGGGAAAGTGATCTCTGAAGGCCTTAACCTGGAGCTCGTTGGTTGCGAGGCCCCCAATAAACAGTATTGGTCTGGGGAGCACCCGGTTTGAGACAATAGTGCTCAGGTAATTAGACGCATTCCCCTCGTGAAGACCGGCAATGATATCCTCCAGCTTTTCACCCTTATTCTGGAGGTGGATCATGTCTGACTTGGTAAAAACCGTGCAGCGACAGGCTACTCGTGCAGGATGCTGACTTTTTCGACCTAATACAATGAAATCTTCGAGGATCTTCGAGATATGAGCCTCTGATATGTCGGTCTCTTTGCCGTACATAGATGACGCTAACCTTTCCGCCTGCTGGTCAATAAAGGATCCTGTACCAGAGGCACAGGGACCGTTCGTGTTAAAATCCTCAAGCTCCCACGTATCACCATGGTAACTGAGGATATATAAGGCGGTATCCTGCCCGCCCATGCTGATAATAGACCGTACATCCGGTTGCAGGAACACGGAACCAAGGATTTGGGCAATGGATTCGAATTCATAGAATGCACTTATCCTTTCACTCATGATACTTCCGTGATTTCCGGTAAAGACCAGGGCTTTTATTTTCTCAAAAGAAAAACGGCTGTACAGCTCATCTACGATCTCAAAGACAACAGTCTCCACCCCGCCAAAATGTCTCTTGTAAGGATGTTCGTAAACCAGTTCTTCCTTGTCGTTGATTACAACAGCGTTCACACTTACAGAACCAGCGTCAATGCCGATATAATAAGTTTCCATGCTCGATCCCTCTTCCGTGTCTTTGTTCCTAAATCAAAACTGAAACAGATTCGCTGCACCACATATCCAGTAGCGCCCATTGGCTTTTGCGACAACGCGTAATACAGAATCATATCGATGCCTCAAACAAATCATATTCTTTTATCTGTAAATATCCTCCTTTGTCAAATTTAATGAGCCTCTCCCCAGTTGGTGCCCCAGTTTATATCTACCTTTAGGGGAATGTTCAAGCGATAAACACCCTCCATCTCATCTTTTATTATTTTGCTGGTAACAGGAAGTTCTCCTTTGGGGACCTCAAAAACTAACTCGTCATGGACCTGGAGGAGCATTTTTGTTTCTAGATGCTCCCT
>CP070673.1:1647963-1661109 GCA_020351915.1 Deltaproteobacteria bacterium | reverse complement strand
GTGATAGATATCTGGATGGCCGGCCTTATTTATTTCAGGGGTTTCTCAAAGGCACAGGAGGCAAAGAGGAGAACCCACGTGGGCAGAAAGATACTTGAAAAGATCGTTTCAGCGTTAACCAGACCGCTGGGGCCAGACACAACTTCTCTGATTGCAAAGGACATACGCACCTTTTTCCGGGATAACAGCCAGTGGTCTCAACTGCTCCTTCTGGGAGCCTTGGTGGTTGTTTATCTCTACAATTTCAGCGTCCTTCCTTTAGAGAGAAGTCCTATAAAATCAGTCTATCTTCAAAATGCCTTATCCTTTCTGAACATAGGGCTGGCAGGGTTTGTTATCTCTGCTCTGTCTGCACGGTTCATCTTTCCTGCGGTGAGTGCTGAAGGCAATGCGTTCTGGATTATCCTCTCTTCACCTCTTTCAGCACGGCGTTTTTTGTGGTCCAAGTACTTTGCCTATCTTATCCCCATGCTCATCTTGGCAGAGGTATTAATAATCTACACCAACTACCTTTTACGGGTTACCGCCTTTATGATGGTCTTATCCTCAGCAACGATATTCTTTCTGGTGTTTGGTATTGTCGGGCTAGGGGTAGGTTTGGGTGCGGTTTACCCCAATTTCAAGCATGAAAATATTGCCCAGGTGGCAACAAGCTTCGGCGGCATGATCTACATGATAAGTAGTTCGGTGTTCATTGCTCTGGTCATTGTGCTGGAGGCCGGACCTGTATATACCATACTCTCAGCACATTTTAGAGGAGAGGCGGTTACCCATCTTCAATGGGTATGGATCACGGGCTCCTTTATTCTGGTTATCTTTGTACAGATAGTCGCGGTGAAAAAGCCAATGGCAGCTGGATTGAAGTCTCTGAGTAGGTACGAGGGCTGAGTGTCACGAGCGTTTTCCTTTGAATATGTAGGTAATTTCCATATCCATAGCACCCACTCTGACGGCGGTGGGAGCGCCAAACAGATTGCTGAGGCAGCGAGAATGGTCGGTCTTGATTTTATAGCTCTGAACGATCATTCATACCTTACCCAACTTCATCTTGAAGACGAGGGTTATCATAAGGGCATTCCGGTCTTGGTTGGCTCGGAGATCGGCAGGAAGTTCCACCATTACCTTGCCTATAATATTAAACACCAGGTGGATGATGAGAGCTACTCACCCCAGGAGGTGATCGATGCCATCAATAGGCAGGGTGGGTTTGGATTCTTGGCCCATCCCTTTGAAGAGGGGATGCCCTTTCTGGAGAACAGTACGGTCTATACCTGGAATGATTGGTCGGTGAGTGGGTATACCGGGATCTGCATCTGGAACTTTACCTCTCGGTGGAAAGAAAACGTCAAGACTTCCTTGCATGGGATATACCACCTTATCTTTAAAACCTATACGGTAAAAGGCCCGAGCCAGAAGACCCTGGAAACGTGGGACAGGCTCTGTCTGAAAAGGCAGGTGGTAGCCTTGGGAGGCTCAGACGCTCACGGATCTTATATGAAGATAGGGCTCCTTAAATTTACACCTCTGTCATACCGGTATCTTTTGGGAACCATCAATACCCATATTCTGACATCTTCGCCACTGAAGGGAGATTTCATAACGGACAAAGGAATCATCTACGCCTCCCTCAGGGCTGGCACCTGCTTTGTTGCCCATGATGGTCTTTCTCCTGCACAGGGTTTCAGGTTTTACTTCACCAGGAATAAGGACGAAAAGAGGGTTGAGATGGGGCAGGAGGATGCATTTAGCCCCGGGACATTGGTAAGCAAGTTGCCCAAAGATGGAATGATAAGAATTATTAAGGATGGATCTCTCTTCAAAAGAGGATATGGCGGCGAGCTATCCATCAAAATTACCGAGAACGGTGTATACAGGGCAGAGGCATTCCGAAAAGTGCCACTCTTTGGATGGAGGCCATGGATCTTCTCTAACCCAATTTATCTTCGGTGAAAGAGGTGGAACCTAGATCTTTACCATTACGTAGGGTCTGGGGAATGCTGGCTCGGGAGAGAATCTGCAAAAGAGTCCTTTTTCAAGGAGCAGATTTTCACAGGGCCATGTTATAGGCCTACCCTCCCCGTCCCGAGACCGGGGCGGGATCGGGAGGCGCGACATTTCTGAAATATCGCATGTTCGCAGTGTTATTTCGCAGACGTAGCACATATACTCATGCCCTACAAGCTAGGTCTGGGCCAGGGGCATAACCATAAAAAAGACACCCATACCCTGGGCTTTGATGTTACCCTGCAAATTTTCATTAGAGTCTTGACAAAATAGCAGTGTAGGGTTATAAACATCACCCAATGCATACAAGTTATCGCTCAAGGATTAGATACCTATGTAAGGGAGGAAGAGGCCTTGGCACAAGGCCACCGGTATAAACCCGCATCGTAACCCACCTTTTGAGGTGCTACCCAGCCTGTTTAGGCACGGAAGGGCACCTTTGTCGATCTACTGTCTTTGTTTGTCATACCTGATAAACCATAGTATCAACAAGCCTTTTGATGTCCGCCGCCGGTGGATCGGCGGCAAAACCACATTGTTTGTGCTCAAGTGATACGAGCCTACGTAACCAATCTCTATGGAGCGTGAAAGGAGCTCGTCAATAAATGGAGAGTCCTTTTGGTAAACACATTTTGGCAGAATACTTTGAATGTGAATGCACCTATCTTGACAGTGAGCCTGCCATAAGGAACCTGATGCTCGATGCGGCCTCGAGAACCGGAGCAACGGTCGTCGGTGATGTTTTTCACCATTTCAGCCCCCAAGGTGTTACCGGTGTAGTGGTGATAGCGGAGTCCCATCTGGCCATACATACGTGGCCCGAGTTCGGGTATGCCTCGGTAGACCTTTTCACCTGTGGTACCCGGGTGGACCCATGGATTGGCTTCGAATATATCAAAGAGAAGTTGCAATCAAGGAGATGGGTGAGTAAAGAAATCGTACGAGGGATCGCTGAAGAAGATGCCACTTCACACCTGAAGGCAGTATCTGGATAGTGCAATGTTGCCCCATATCTTTCGCTACGAGATATCTCCTCATGTATGGGTGTGTCTCGAGTGCGACGGAATCCTGCATTCGAGCCAATCCGATTTCCAGAAGATAGAGGTAGTTCACTCTCTTGATTTTGGAAAAATGCTGGTTCTTGATGGTGTTATTAACCTTACCGAGAGAGACGAGTTTGTCTACCATGAGATGCTTGCTCATGTCCCCCTGTTCTCGCACCCAGATCCGCAACAGATACTTATTGTAGGAGGTGGCGATGGAGGCGCTGCCAGGGAGGTAGTTAAGCATAAGGGGATCAAAAAGATTCAATTAGTTGAGATAGATGGGGAGGTCATTTCCGTTTCCAAAAGGTATTTTCCCTCCCTTGCCCGTGCCCTTGACCATCCTCAGGTAAATGTTCTTGTGATGGATGCCCTTCGATATCTCAAAGATACCGAGGAAACGTTCGATGTCATTCTTATTGACTCAACAGATCCGGTTATTGAGCAAAGTGGGGGATTATTTACCGTATCCTTTTATAAAGATTGCCTGAACGCCTTAACCGAAAAAGGGATACTAGCAGCCCAGGTAGGGGATATAGGCTTCGAAACCAATCTTGTTTTAGGTGTTTTCAGCAAGCTTAAAACGGTCTTTCCTGTTGCCAGGATATACTGCGCACCTGTACCTTCCTATACCATGGTTCCCTATGGCTTTGCATTCTGTTCAAAGACGATACAACCTGAGATGGCAACGCCATCCCGTTTTGACAAGAGTTTTCAAACCAGATATTATAACCCACAGATTCATCAAGCAGCCTTTGCCCTCCCGGAGCACCTGAGAGAAGATTTTGAGAATTAACCTCTGAGAGTGTTCTTTGTTTTCACATATCGTCTAACGATGGGATTATGAAAATCATATTTCATCCTGACTTTTATCAGGTGTATACATCAGATCCGGCGGCCGCCCCTGAGAGAATGGAAAGCATCGCGAACGTGATTTCCGGGCACTATGAATTTACCGAACCCACTGCTGCCACGGAAGAGGATATTGCTACTGTTCACACCTCGTCCCACATAGAATATGTTAAGGGATGCGGTCTCTATGATATCTCGGCCCTTGCTGCTGGTGGAGCTATTCAGGCTGCATCAGAGGGATTGAAAGAGCCGAGGTTTGCCCTGATCAGGCCTCCCGGCCATCACGCCTCCACTGATACCTCATGGGGATTTTGTTATTTTAATAATATGGCTGTTGCCCTGGAGAAACTAAAGAGAGAAAACGCGATTGAACGCGCCTTTGTTTTAGACATAGATCTCCATTTTGGAGACGGAACAGTGAACATATTCAGGAGTACGGATTATGTCTCTGTTTTCAACGCATCTCTCAATGATAGGAAGGGTTACTTAGAGGCAATCGCGAAAGAGCTGCAAAAGCAGGAATCGGACATAGTGGGGATATCAGCCGGATTTGATAATCATAAAGATGACTGGGGAGGGTTGCTGGAAACAGAGGACTATACGACCATAGGGAAGATGGTCAGGGAGTGGTGTGAGAAGAACAGGTGCGGCTATTTTGCTATCCTTGAGGGGGGTTACAACCATCAGGTGTTGGGTCATAATGTGCTGGCCCTTTTGCAGGGTATGGCAGGATTATAGAGACATGAGTTGTTTCGCTAGATTGTGGGTTCAGATTAGGGATAATGATCTGGAATTTTTGGTGAGGGGAGCACAAAGAGGGTCACAAGACAGATGAGGTAAGATCATGAAAAAGAGGTTCTTTATAGCCTGTTTGTTTTCCACCATTATTTCTCTTGTTTTTACTCAGGTGTGTTTTGCAAAAGAGAGGCAATTGGGTTATGTCAGCTCTCGCACCGGTGACGTTAAGGTGAGGAGAGCGAAAAAGACGGTATGGACACCGGCTGAACTCAACATGCGTGTCTATTTTGGGGATCACATAAGAACCTGGGAAAACAGCAGAGTAACAATCACTCTTGTCGATCGAAGTTCACTTGAAATCCATTCCAACACTCATATAGCGTTAAATACCATTGTCTCACCAATAGAAAAGAAAAACTCGGTTCTGCTATTTTTTGGAAGAATATGGAACAAGGTAAGGAAAACAATTGTGCAAATGAAAGGCTATGAAGTTCAAACACCAACTGCTGTGCTTGGTGTGAGAGGAACTGAATTTGATATTGCCTCATATGAGGATGGAACTATGATAGTTCGTGTGGATTCTGGCGAAGTCACTGTGGATAGTGAAACAGATCGGCGTACTCTTTGTTCAAATCAAGGCACTCAACTCTCATTTGATGCAAAAAAGATAGTAGTGGAATCTGATTATAGGCCTGAGTGGGAGAGAGCCGAAAAAGATGCTAGAAAAAACCTCTTTGCAGATGGTAAAAAATATGGTGGTTTTGTATACACCGAGATACATAAACGAACAGATTACTTAAAGGGCCTTGTTGACAAAGTCAATACATTGACAGCAGAGAGAGAAAGATATGTATCAATGGCAAAAGAGGCCCGGAAACGTGGTGACGAGATAGGGTACGAGTCCTCTATGTCTGAGGCCAAGAAGATAAGTAGAGAAATACTGGAGTTGAACAAAAGAATTGCCTTCACCGGAAGGCGGCTAGAATGCGACTTTGGGCTTTTCTCTCACTACGGGTATCTGGCCAAGCATCCTGAATTGTCAAAGAAATTCCAGGGAAAGGAATTCATATTGAAGCAATTAGACAATATTGAGATGATACATGCCGAGTTCAATGCTATGATTGAAGAAGGGATGAAACTGTCAATGAAAGATATGGAAGATCTTATGGATGAGATGAAGGGAAAGGTAGAAGAATTCAGGGAAAACAGAGAGAAAAAAGATCCCTTTGAGGAATTGGATAAAGGTGAGTAGAAAATCTTTTGCTCTGGAAAGATGACAGAGCGAATCATCTTAGAAATGAAAGCCAATGCAGGGAGTACTATGATGACAATGGGGATACGTTGGATTGACGGGTTGGGAAAGAGCAGGTTGAAAACCTGTTTTCTTATCCTACTCTCTCTTAGTGTCTTTTTCGGATGCGCAGCCAGTGACAAGGAGGTAACGCCACCAGATAAACTTGTTGCCCCTGAGATGACAATTGATAAGGGAATCGACAAATTAGCCCGCGAGGTTTCACAATCACTGGCACCAGAGAAGCGACCGAACATAGCAGTTGTGGACCTGCTTGGGCCAAATGACGACCACACCCAGTTAGGATCGTACATCTCCGAGAAGCTTATCACCCGGCTATTCAAATCAGGGAGGTTCGAAAAGGTTCTGGAGCGGAAGCTCTTACAAGACCTTCTGGCGCAGCAGAAGGTTGAGATGGAGGGATATTTTGATCAAGATACGGTGAAGTCTATCTGCGGAAAGATCGGAGTCGATGCAATGGTCATGGGATTCGTCACAGATTGCGGATCAATAGTTGATGTGAATATCAGGCTTATCGACACGAACGGGGAAATTTTGAGTGTGGCTGAAGCACAGATTGATAAAGACCCCGGTGTTAAGAGCATGCTCCGGGGCGTAAAGACGGCCACCCTCACGGTGGCTATCACTCCATCGGACGTAGAAGCGTCCGTTGCAGTAAGTGATCGGCTGGTAGACAGCACCGACGGCATTGCCGTTTTCAGAGATGTCCCACAGGGCAAACGGAGCATTATCGTTACTGCCAAAGGGTATGAGATAGTCCAGGAAAGTACCTATCTGAACGATGACAGAAGCATCACTATTCCCCTTACTTCAAAAAGGGGCACCTTAACCCTCAGAATAGCGCCTCCTCAAGGGGAAATCCTTTTTGATGGTGAAGCCAAAGGTAAGGCTTCTCAAGGGTTCATGGTCTTGAAGGATGTGCCTTCAGGTAAACACACGATCGTGGCACGGGCAGATGGCTATCTGCCAGAAACACGGGAGATCGAATTCTACGAGAATAAAACACTTTTCATCACACTCTTGGCTGATCCCCTGGTCACGATTGTCAACCTCAAACAGGAGAGGCCGAGTTTCAATATAGATATCTGGACAAATAAGAGTACCTATCGCGTAGGTGAAGAAATTCGTTTCTCCTTTCGCTCAGATCGGGACTGTTACCTGACACTCATAGACTATGAGCCAAACGGAAAGGTAAAAATTCTTTTCCCCAACCGATACTATCAGAATAATTTCATAAGGGAAGGCAAAACCTACACAATCCCTGGCAGGGAATATGGCTTCAAGCTCACCATAGAGCCTCCCATTGGGATCGAAAAGATCAAGGCGATCGCCACCACCAAGCCGCTCTCCCTTTTTGACCTCGACTTCTCGAAAGGTTTCTTTCCCCCAGTTGAGAGAACCAACACCAGAGGCATGAGGGGCATTAGCATTGCCCTGGATAACCTGCCCAATTTCAGTTGGGCAGAAGATGCCTGTACCGTTACTATTCACTGATTCAAGCAAAGGTGTTCGTATCGTTCAAAAGATGTGGCAAGGTCCCAAATATTTTTCCTTGACTATGATCTTGATCCTGCCGATAATACTTTAAAATAACAGCAACTACTCAGCCACCAAGGCACAAAGCCTGCCCTGGCGCAACTGCCTGAATATCATATGGGCGCTGAATTGTTTATCAGATGAATTCTATATATAAATTCATTGCAGGCCAGGTCTGGGCCAGGGACCCAAAAACCTGCCTGCGTGCGATGCAAAGGCAGGAAGGTAACCCTGAACCTGTGAACGCCTACGAATAATTATATAATCTTGGTGCCTTTGTGGCAAGATACCTGAGTAGTTACAAACAACATTGATATCCCCGTAACCCTATTCAAAGGGTTGTCTCACTTATTGCTGGATGCGCCAGCAACCCGAGGGTTCTAGCAGAAGAGATCCTGGAAAGAGCGGATTAGGAATCTGTCCAATTGAGCTTAGTAGAGGGCTTGCAAAAGGCTTTTCCCGGAGAAAGCAGAGGCCCGTTAGCTATTGTATGAGCATCCTGGAGACGGTAGGTTCTCCCGACTTTGCGCAATCATAGATGATAAGGCAAAAGAGAAAACTACGCCATCTGCTCATTTTCGGTATCCTGACGCCTTTGCTCGCTTGCATGGGCTGCAGCTCTGACCCTGAGCCAGTGATCGACACAGTCCCAGGATGGCTGGAATCAATTCCCCAAGATCAAAACCACTATTACGCCATTGGGATTTCAGGCGCAACCCCGCGAGTCACTGACGCATGGGATCAGGCGATCAGGCGCGCGCGAGCGGAGCTGGGACGAGTAATGATCTCTCATGTCACGAGCAAGGATACGATCATTAGCACATCGAGCGGCGAGTATGTTAAAGAGATAGTTAAGATCCTCTCAGACACCGAGCTCAACTATACCGAGGTAATTGAAAGGTGGGCCGATCGGTCAGGTGTGTATGGGCCACCCGGGCATTTTTATGTTCTGGTAAGAATAGAAAAAATGAGGGCTGAGTCCGTTTTGAGAAGCGTCAGATAGAAAAAGGATAAGGTTTGAAAAGAAAGTGCCGATATTTATTTGTGGCCAATCCAAGGCCGTAATAACCGACGAGAAAATACATGGAGGAAGAAAATGGAAAAGACAAGACGTCATAGAATGAGTTCACTCGTTTTGCTCTTGGGGGTTTTGGTATTGCTCGCAGGCTGCGCCTCAACGCCTAAGGTTGAAAGGACGGCGGTCGATACAACTATCGATGTCAGCGGACGCTGGAATGATGCTGATTCAAGGATGGTTGCAGAGGAGATGATTCGAGACTGCCTTGACAGGCCGTGGCTGGAGACATTCAGAGACACTCACGGAGGGAAACGCCCCACGGTAATAGTGGGGAGGGTCAGGAATAGGAGCCATGAGCATATCAATGTCCAGACCTTTGTTAAGGATCTGGAGAGGTCCTTGATAAATTCAGGCAGGGTTCAGTTTGTTGCCTCCAAGGGTGAGAGATCCGGAGTAAGGGAGGAAAGGCTGGATCAAGCCAAGCATGCCTCAGAGGAAACCATGAAGGGCCCGGGCGAGGAGATAGGGGCTGATTTCATGTTGATTGGAACAATAAATACCATCAGGGATGAAGCGGGACGCAAAGCGGTAATGTTCTACCAAACCAACCTGGAATTGGTTAACATGTCCAATAACGTTAAGGCCTGGATCGGGGAGAAAAAAATCAAGAAGGTGATCAAAAAATCAAAATTCTCATGGTAGGGTCAGGATGGAGACTAGGATGAAAGGTGGCCGAGTGAGGTTCATCTCCTTACCTCTTTTTCTTTTGGGGTCTTTTCTTCTTTTTTCCTGTGCCCCCAGCGTCAAACAGTACCCAAAGATTAACCAACTCCTCCTCACTCAAGACTATGATTCAGCATGTAAGCTGGTAAAGGAAAGCAAGAAGGCCTATGCCAAGCGAAATGCTGCGCTCTATTATCTGGATGAAGGGATTCTTCTCCACTATGCAGCCCGTTACAAAGAGAGTAACCTCAGCTTGTTCGAAGCCGAATCCATCATGGATGAGTTGTACACCAAATCCCTTTCCAAAGAGGCGGCATCTTTCTTGATTAGCGATAACACCATTCCATACCGGGGGGAAGATTTTGAGAGGGCGATGGTCAATCTGTTTATGGCATTGAACTATGTTGGGCTGGGAGATTGGGAAGGCGCCCTGGTAGAGGCCCGAAAGGTAGACAACACATTGAGTATTATTAATAGCAAATATGACGAAGAGAAAAGGAACGTTTACAAAGAGGACGGCTTTATTCGCTTCTTAATGGGGACACTCTACGAGGCGGAAGGGGAGATCAACGATGCCTTTATCTCGTATCGAAAGGCAGAAGAAGTATACAGGGCGGACTACGCTCTGAACTATGGAGTCCGTCCGCCAGCTTTTCTCATAGAGAATTTGTTGGCCGCAGCCGATGCAATGGACTTTCACCAAGAGATGAGAGAGATCCAAAATGCATATCCGCATGTGACATTCGGGGATCTGGCAGAGAAGACGGGTATGGCAGAGGTTCTTTTCGTTCACTACAATGGGTTGGGGCCGGAAAAGGTTGAGAACTCCCTTGTTGTTCCGATGCCTGATGGTTTTTTGGTCAAAATCGCATACCCCACGTTTGTTAAAAGGAGCTACCAGATCTCTCATGGTCAGATAACCTTAAGAAATATGGAATCTGGCGAATCATATCGTTTGCCCACGGTTCTGATGGAAGATATTACCTCCATTGCAATCACGAATCTAGACAACAGGATCAATAGGATCAAGGCAAAGGCCATTGCAAGGGCTACAACGAAATATTTGGTGAGCAAGCAGGCGGAAAAGGCTGCCAAAGAAGAAGGGGGGGAGTGGCTTGGTTTAATGGTGAAATTCACTGCCACTGTTGCCAGTGCTGCAACAGAACAGGCAGATGTAAGGCACTGGAGATTGCTGCCCGCAGAGATTCGGGTTGGAAGAGTTGTTATTGCTCCGGGCAAGTACCGTGGGAAAATAGACTTTGTCGATGCTCGTGGCGCTGTTATGGGTTCAAGAGAAATTCCCCCCTTTTCTGTGAAAAAGACAGAAAAAAGGTTTTTCATGTTCAGGACGCTTAATTAGTCTTTGAGCCGTGATAGAGAATCAATCTATGAGAAGAATCAAGCAAAACACTTTTGTGTTTGTGGTTCTGTTCTTACTGATAACAGGATGCGCAAGCGAGAAAAAGATCCCGGCAGATGATATCCGGGGGAGGGCAGACCGGACATTCGGTGAATTGAAATCTGAAGAGACCGGAGATAAAGCTTTTCCAAGGGAGGATGAAAGAGATGCGATACGGCCTTCGGTTCAGTCTGCTCGGGAGCAGGGGGGCGCGGTTCGGGTCCAGAAAGGAAAGAGACCGGATTGGGTTGATGGAGAGAGTATCCAGTATCCCTCCTCTCACTATTTAACAGGAGTTGGGTATGATGCTGACCGGAGATCGGCAGAGGATAAGGCAAGGGCTGAGATCGCCAAGATATTTCTGAGCAGAATAGATGCACGAACCAGGTCTTACCAAGAGTATCTTCAAACTACATCCAAGGGAAGGTCCCAAACAGAGCAGGCCATGAGTATCGAGGAGATTACCAAGGTTTCAACCCAGAAGGTCCTCTCCGGGGTGAGGATTTCCCAGGTGTACCAAGAGACAGAGCAGGAGCCTATTTTTTATGCCCTTGCAGTGCTTGATAGGGATCAATCAGCTGAGATACTGAGAGATAAAATCCATGGGCTGGATCGGGAAACAGAACACCTTCTCAGCAAAGCTGCGGCTGAAAAAGACATGCTGGCCACAGTAAAATATCTCAGGCAGGCAATCCAGAAACACATTCTGCGGGGAGCCTATGATGCTGAGCTTCGGATTGTGAGTCAGTCCGGAAGAGGACTCTCCCCGCCTATACATTTCGCCGAAATCAAAAGTAAGCTGGAATCTATTCTACTCAGGGATTTTTTGATAGGGGTATCAGTTACGGGCACGAGGGCAGGTGAGATTCAAGATGCCCTCCTTCAAGGACTAAATCAGCAGGGATTCTCTGTTTCCGAGGATCTCACCAGGGCTCAGGTGCTGGTAAGGGGTACGGTTGAGATCAAACCCCTTGACAGAGACGCATCTGAGTGGAAATATGTACAGTGGCGGACCCATTTTGATATGGTTGATAAGGAGGGTGGTGCTGTTTTTGGAAGTGTCAATAAGACAGGAAGGGAAGGACATTTGAACCTTGCTCAGGCGGAAAACAGGGCGGTTCGAAAAATAAGAAAAAACCTGACAACAGAAATCGCGGTGAAGATGAAGCGCTATATTTTTTCTCAGTAGGATGTCCGTCATTCGTGGGATAAGATATAAGCATCTAAACAAGTTGAGGTAAAAGATGATGAGAAACAAAAGACTAACGATCATTTTTTGGTCAATCATTATGATGAGTTTCTGGATTCTTAGTTCTTACGGCCTGGCCTTGACACCGAAGCAGATCTACCAAGGGGTAAGTCCTGGTGTTGTTCTGCTATTTGCCTCTGAAGGTTCCGGGTCTGGGACGGGAAGCGCTGGCACCGGATCAATCATCAGCGAGGATGGTCTTGTGATAACCAACGCCCATATTTTCATCCGGAAAGACTCATCGCCAATGTCAAATATCTTTGTTTTTTTGAAGCCTGAAAGGGTAAGCGGGAACACCCAGCAAGATCTGACCAGGCGCTACAAAGGTAAGATTGTGGCATATGATGTGCCCTTGGATTTGGCCCTGGTTAAGATCGAAAATGTGGATGAGCCGCTCACTCAAGTGGGTTTTGGGGATTCGGACAAGATTGTTGTCGGCGATCAAGCCTATGCCATTGGTCATCCAGAGCAGGGGGGTCTGTGGAGTCTGACAACCGGTGTTATCAGTGCCCAGCAGAGTGATTATGCCGGTGTTCCTGGGAAGAACCTTTTTCAGACCGAGGCCAGTATTAACAGGGGGAATTCCGGCGGTCCTCTGCTGGATGAACAAGGCACTATGATAGGAATCAACTCTCTGATTGCGCGGAAGGCCGAGGACGGTTTGGCCATCACAGCCGTTAATTTTGCCATTAAGTCGAAGGTGGCCCTCAAGTGGTTGAACAGAATGGGTTACCGGCTTGCTTCTGCTGAGGCTATTCCATCCGATATAGGGCAAGAGCCAGCGAAAGAGGAGCCTCAAATACCAGAGGAACCTGCTCTTCCGGCTATCGAAGAGCAACCAAAACAGGAACCTGTTCAACCAGACAAGGAAGTGCAATCTCCTGAGCCCAAATCTGGCAAAGAGAGAAAGGAGGGAGAAATCTTAACCGAAAAGAAGCCATATAAGATGGATGAATTGATTGCTGGGATCCAGGAGATGGAAGATATGATGGATGAAATGCGAGAAACCATAGAGAAATTTAGAAAGAGAAGGAGGTAGTTATGAAAGGTAACATGGTCAAGGTAGTATGCGTTTTGGCGACATTGGGAGTGCTGTTTGCTATCGGTTGCGCAAAAAAGGAACCAGCCCCACCTATAGCAGGCCCTGCTTGGACTTATAAGGGAAGCGGGGCATTTGATGTTGATAAAGGGAAGGTCTTTTATGGTGTAGGCATAGCCTCAGGCATCAAAAATAAGGCACTCTTGTTTTCAACTGCAGACAACAGGGCTCGG
>CP070673.1:1635400-1647863 GCA_020351915.1 Deltaproteobacteria bacterium | reverse complement strand
CTGGTTTCTAAAGGAAAACGGGGAAAGGATCGGTAACCTGCCGGGGTACATTCCGCCGGGCAGATTACTTTCAATCCTAAAAAAAGTATATGCCTCACCGAAATAACCTTCAAAGTTTGATACATTTTTCAATAAAGGAAACCTGAGCATGGGCTATAAGAATACGGCAAGGGATATTGTCATTCTTCTGGGTTCGGCGGTAATTGCCGCTTTTGCGGTAAACTATTTTTCGCCCACCGGCATTTCACTGGTTGGGCAATGGGATGAATCAAAGGGCGTTATTACGACAAATGCCAAACACGATGCTGTAGTCGTTGACCTCGAAATTGACGATGTTAAGATCGCAAAACAGATTTATGACAGTGGAAAAACCGTTTTTATCGATGCCCGTTCGCGTGAAGACTACGAATACGGCCATATTAAGGGGGCGGTATCCCTGCCGGTCGGCCAATTCGATGAGTCTATCGACGCCTTTCATGATCAATACTCACCCTCCAGCAGCATTGTTATCTATTGTTCGGGAAGGACATGTGAGGACAGTCGCCGGCTGGCACATCTTCTTCTTGATGAAGGATATACAAATATAAACGTTATGATCGACGGTTATCCAGGTTGGGAATCGGAGGATTATCCGATTGAATAAGCATTTGAAAAGATTGTTTGAGAACAGCAGGATAGAACTTGCAGCACGCTGGATTCTGGGCATAACCTTTATCTATGCCAGTTTTCATAAAATTATTTCGCCTGATGATTTTGCAAAAATCATTTACGGATACGACCTTTTCCCCGGCGTTTTGATAAACCTGATTGCCATCGTTTTACCATTTGTAGAGCTGTTTTCAGGACTTGCCCTGATTCTCGGCATTTATCCCCGGTCTGCCGCACTGATCATTAATGGAATGCTTCTGGGCTTTATCATTGCATTGTCTATAAATCTTGTCAGGGGCCATGAATTCGACTGCGGGTGTTTTTGGTCAGGTCAAACCGGGTACACATCTTCTGTAGAGCTGCTGCTCGTGCGGGATATCATATATTTTGTTTTGGGATTGCAGGTTTTCTTATATAGCAGGTGCAGAAGGGCATGTATTTTCCGTTCAGAATAGCATCTAAGGGGTCATCGTTTGACTCTTGGTCATCTGTGAAGTAATGTTTTCAACATGTTTACTGAGTTGCAATTATTCTGATATTTGGATTCCAAATCTCTGTGGTGATGGTCCAAGCTTTACTATGAGGGTAAGTGCAGGTATCTGATTTAGTTTACTCTCGTCCGCTCCCTTTGATCGCTCTATTCCACAGGGGCCTCATCAAAGATTGAATACTTTTTCTGAATTTGAAAAGTAAAGGAAATTCCTTGTATGGAAGATAAAGATAGGTCTAAAAGATTAAAGATACTTCAAAAAAAGCTATCTGAGCTAAGCTACCTCCGGCAAAGCCGGGGGTTTACCTGAGGGACGGCCTGAGGCAAGAAACGTAGTTAGGAGACACCGATTGGCTGAGCGGCTTCTGGCCGATGTTCTGGGCACCAGGGGTATGCTCATCCATGAGAAGGCATGTAAATTCGGGCATTTGCTCGATCGTGGGTTGGATAAAAGTATCTGCACTTTGTTGGTTCATCCTAAGATCGGCCCCCTTTCTTAAGGATGCTGACCCTATCATAGTACATTTTTATAGAATCGAGGTGGAAAAACGGATGAAAGATATCTACTCAGAGATCGTAAGGGTGCTAGGCTCAGGGACTCCAGCGGCCTTAGCTACCATTATCCAGGTGATAGGGTCATCTCCTAGAGGAGTAGGGGCAAAGTTCCTTGTCCCAAAGGACAGCCCTACCATTGGCTCTATTGGAGGAGGATGCCTTGAGGCTGAAGTATGGCAAGGGGCTATGGATTCAATAAACCATGCGAGAAGCTCTTTGATGAGGTTCAGGCTAGACAATGAGAATATGGCCGACAGCGGCCTTATCTGCGGGGGGACAATCTCCATTTTCATAGAGCCACTTCAGAGCGCCGAGGAAAGCCAACTCCATATATACCAGAAGATAAAAGAGATGCGGGAACAAGGGAAAACGGGAATCCTTGCCTCGGTTCTCTCAAGGGGAGGCACTCCACTCTCTACTCAGGATTCCAAGATTCTCTTCGGAAGAGGGGAGAAATGGGGGTTCTTATTAGAAGGAGAGGCCTTAGAAGGTCAGATAAGACACTGGTGTGCAGAGAATCCTCTAAAAGGACCAAGGCTCCAATCCTTTCAGAGAACCGGTGGCCAGTCTATCGAGATCCTGCTGGAGCCGATCGAACCGGATCCAACTGTATATATCTTTGGAGCTGGCCATATTGCCCAAGCCCTTTCACCCCTTGGCAAAATGGCAGATTTTAAGGTCGTTATCATCGATGACAGGCCGATGTTCGCTGATCCAAAACGCTTTCCAGAGGCAGATGAGGTCCTTGTGGAGCCCTTTGAAGGGGTATTCAATAAATTACAGGTTAATCCTCAGTCCTATGTTGTGATTGTGACCCGAGGACACCTACACGATGGAGAGGTCCTACAACAGGCCATCCTAACCAAAGCAGGATATATCGGCATGATCGGAAGCAAGAGAAAGGTCGCTCTTCTTTACCAGGGCTTGATAGATGAAGGGATAAAAAAAGAACTTCTAGATCGGGCCTACGCGCCTATCGGCATCGACATCCATTCTGAAACACCTGCAGAGATCGCTATCAGCATCATAGGTGAGCTGATCAAGGTGAAGGCAGAAAACGCAAAACGAGAGCTTTACATATGAATCCAAATTTCAAATGACCCAAGGCCAAGATATTTGAACTTGCTATGTCGTTTCAGCTTTGATATCTGGTATTTCCCTTTCTTCATAGATTGATTCTGATAAACCCGGCTTTACTATACCCCCATTTTTGAACTGGGCGATAATGGGCGCGTTGTTATTCTCTGAACCATTCTTTTTGTCATCATGAAAAACAATCTTTTTTTTGTTGACATGACTACCACAGCGTGGTAGTGACAACCAAGCCTTTATTATGGACGCTTAAACAAAACGTTTTTGGAGGCGCCTATGGACAGCGAAGTGTTTTTACAGGCCCGTAAGAAGCTGGGCAAGACCCAGAAACAACTGGCCGAACTTCTGGGCACCTCTTTGAAGGCTGTCCATAGCTATGAACAGGGATGGCGATCGGTGCCAGCCCATGTGGAGCGGCAACTCTTTTTCTTGGTCTCCAGGACGGGGGGAAGCCATAAAGAGCGAAAGCCATGTTGGACCATCAAAAAATGCCCCCCTGAGCGTAAGAGAGAATGTCCCGCCTGGCAGTTCCGGGCTGGAAGGCTGTGTTGGTTTATTAACGGTACCACTTGTGAGGGTAAGGTTCAGAAAAATTGAAACGAAAAGATGAAGATTTGCCGAGCCTGTGAGGTCTTATCTTCTGTGCTGTAGGTTGCGATGGTGAGTACATTGCATTACTCAAGGGTGAAGTATGGCCGCGAATCTAATAGTGCATCTTTAATTACAGAGGGGATGGGATGAGAGACCTTTTACAAGATTCCAATATCGCTATTGTCGGTGGCGGCAGTGTTTGTAAGGCAATCCTGAAAATTGTTCTGGGAGAGAACTTTCCGAAAGATATTATGAATATCCTCGGTGTAGCTGATATCAATGATAGGGCTGAAGGTCTTACATATGCTAGACACAAGGGGATATTCACTACCCACGATTACCAGGATCTCTATAAAATCGAAGGCCTCAATCTGATTATCGAGTTGACAGGCAATAATAAGGTTCTAGCAGAACTGAAGGCAACTAAACCGGCTAATGTGAGGTTGATAGATCATTTCGAGGCTATGTCAGTTTGGGATTTTCTTCAAATCGAGGACGAAAGGCTCCGGATTGAGGGTACGTTACAGAAACACCTCAGCGAACCAGTGAGGATTAAGCAAGAGTTCAACCTTTTTTCGGAGCAGCTTGCCAGGATTGTGGAAGAGAGGACCAGACATCTACAAGCCGTTGAGCGGGAGCTCGTTGAGCGGGAGAGGGCCTTATCACAGATTATTCAGGGAAATACCATACCTACTTTCGTCATAAACAATGACCACATTGTCACCCACTGGAACAGGGCCTGTGAGAGACTGACGGGCTACAAGGCAAAGGAGATCGTGGGCACAAATAAACAGTGGCTCCCCTTTAGGCCAGAGGAGAGGCCCATCATGGCTGGTTTTATCGTAGATGAAATGGATGAGGAAGCGATAAGAAAGTATTACGGTGATAGTTGGCGGAGATCGGCCCTCATTGAAGATGCCTATGAGGCAGAGGAGTTCTTCCCTCAGATCGGTGAGAAGGGGAAATGGCTCTTCTTTACCGCCGCACCGATAAAAGGGGCTGACGGAAAGACCGTGGGCTCTATCGAAACCCTCTGGGACACAACAGAGCGCAAGGAGTCACAGGAGGCATTACAGCGAGCGCGCGATGAGCTGGAGACCAGGGTAGAGGAACGGACGGCTGAACTCAGGAGGGTGAATGAGGAGCTCCGGAGGTCAGAGGAAAAATACAAAACTCTCTTCGATAGCGCCCCAAACTCTACTTTCATCATGGACGGACAGACCTTTGAGATCATTGATGTCAATGCAACGGCCTTGGATTGTTACCAACAATCCAAAGAAGAGCTGTTGAATATGACGTTCTTGGATCTGCTATACGAACCCGATAACGACCTTGAGCGAGGACTAAAGAGCCTCACTGAAGACCAGTGCGGGTTCTATCCCAAGAGGAGATTAGTCAGAAAGAAAGGAAAGCCCTTTTACGTAAACATCGTGGCATGTCACGCGGTGCATATGTACATGGACTGCCTCATAGCAACTACAACCGATATTAGCGATAATGTGGAAAAGGAAGCCCAACTAATACAGGCGAGCAAGATGACAACTCTTGGTGAAATGTCTGCAGGTATCGCCCATGAGCTGAATCAGCCACTGAACGCTATCAAGATGGGGAGCGAGTTTTTGAAGATGATGACTGAACAACGGAAGACGATTCCTGAGCAGGATCTGCTTCAGGTAGCCGATGAGGTGAGCACTCAGGTGGACAGGGCAGCGGACATCATTGACCACCTCAAGGAGTACGGCAGAAAGTCTGACTTTACTAAGGAAAAAGTAGACGTCAACAGATCTATTAGGAGCGTTCTGGATATTGTCGGCAAGCAACTTAACCTGCAGAACACAGAGGTGACACTGGATCTCGATGATACCCTTTCTCCCATTTTGGCCCACAATAACCGCCTACAACAAGTCATCTTCAACCTCGTGACCAACGCCCGAGATGCAATAAATCAGAAGCACGAGGCTGGGATGAGATCTAACAATGGCCTTATTAGCATCCGCTCTTTCTGGCGTGAAGATCGCGTGGCGTTCACCGTATCTGACACAGGTATCGGCATCTCCAAGGCTGCGAGAGATAGAATTTTCGAGGCCTTCTTTACCACAAAAGAAATGGGCGAAGGTATGGGGTTGGGGCTCTCCATCAGTTATGAGATTATAAAAGACTACGGGGGCGACATCCATGTGGAGAGCGAAGAGGGATCAGGTACTACCTTCAAGCTCACCTTCCCCTGTGCTCCTGATTAGAGAGAGGGAAAGTGAATGAGCAAAGTCTTGGTCATAGATGATGAAAAACCTACTCTGGGAATGTTCCGCCTTATACTCAGCGCTTGTGGCCATAACGTATTGACCGCGGAAAATGGGTCAGAAGGCCTCGAGTTATATAGGAGAGAAAAGCCTCCCATTGTGCTTACGGACATAAAGATGCCAGGCATGGACGGCCTCGAGGTCTTAGAGGAGATTAAGGGGATCGATCCTGACACTGAAGTGATCGTCATTACCGGCCACGGGGATATGGATTTGGCCGTTAAGGCCTTGAATCTTAGTGCTACGGATTTTGTCAATAAGCCCATTCAGAAGTTTAAACTTGACTCCGCTCTGAAGCGAGCAGAAGAGAGACTTAAATCGGCCAAGGAGCAAGTGAACAAGGTCTCTCTCCGGACTGTGAATGACGTCACCATCATGGATATAGAGGGAAATGTGACTTCTGTTTCTGAGCCTTTATTACTAGACGCCTATAAGGAAGCTTCTGAAAAAGGCGCAACCAAGATAGTGCTCCGTTTCAATGAACACTCTTCTATAAATGGTGCGGGGCTTGCTGTTTTGATCCAGCTACTTTCAGAGAGCAAAAAGCGAAACCAAGCTGTCACCATTACTGGCCTTTCGGAAAATTTCAAGAAGATTTTTGAAATGGTTGGCATTACCGGGTTTGCAACAATCTTCAATCACGAAGAAGACGCAGTCAGTAGTTTTGCTCAGAATGGATGAAATCAAAGGGAAGAAAGATCTTGTAAAACCAAGTCACGTGGAGAAACACTATGCATAAAGGCTTACTAAGGTGCATGATTTTTCTGTTATGGATGTTTTTGGTCCTTGGAGTCCAGCTTGTTCCCGCCCTTTCGGCAAGCACCCCTGCCCCGGGATCACATCTTCCTGAATTACAATTGGAAACACCCTCATCAGAAAAAGAGAGAACCTACTTGGGAATAGGAACTTCTAAAACCTTTTCAATCGATCAGCTGGATTGCCAACTTGCACTGATCGAAATCGTCGGTGTCTACTGCCCCCAGTGCCATATTCAGATGCCCTTCTTTAATAAGTTATTCTACAGGATCAAGAGAGATGCCAACATTAATGAGAAAGCCAAGATGCTTGCTGTTGCCGTTGGAGCCAATCCAATGGAACAAGCGTACTTTAAGAAAAAGTACAATATCCCCTATCCTGTTATTAAGGACCCCAACTTTGAGATACATAAGTTACTAGGAGAGCCACGAACCCCATTTATCATGCTTGTTTCAAGGGATAAAGAGATCCTATTTGCTCACCTGGGAATTATCAGAGATATTGATACATTCTTTCTTAAGATTAAGGAGTTCTTGAAATAGAAGAGATAGCATGAAGATCGCGAACCTCAAACAAGCCAATGATCTGAAGCAAGATGCACTAATGGAAATGGAAAGGCATGGGTTTCTTTTGAAAACCCTTTGCAACGCAACGCCCGAGCTGAGCAGTCTTGAAGATACGGAGAAGATGACAGAGACCTTTCTGTTGATCTCTATGGGCACGCTCGGCGTCACCCACGGGTTTGTCCTAATACTGGATACAGATTCGCTGAAGGGTAAAGTGATCAGCAGGGGGCTAGAGGATCGGGATATCCACAGGCTTTATGAGAGCGCCCCCCAGATCATAACGAAGTACTTTCCGAACGCCTTTCACAAAGATCATCTCTCACCCGTGGGGGTTCGGCTATTACCGAGGAGCGGGCTTCCAGATAAGGATTCTCTTCCGCTTGAAACAAAAGCTTTAATTCAATGGACCCCTGATGAAAAGCAGTGTGGGCTTATGGGTCTGGGAGCAAAGATACGAACCGAAGATTACGGTGAGGAAGATATCGAATTCCTTCTTGGCCTTGCAAACAGCCTAATGGTTTCTATTAAGAATGTGCGATCCATGACCATTATCCGCCAACTCAATTTAGACCTTCAGCAGAAAAACGTCGAGCAGCACGAGGCCCTGAACAACGCGGCGCGCATCCAAAAGGAATTGGACGGTCGGATTTTTCACCTGAATGCCCTCTACGACACTACTCACGAACTGATTGGCCTTAATGATACAAAAAAGATTATGGAAACCTTTCTGTTAATGGCCATGGGGACCTTTAGCGCTGAGAAAGGCTATATAGTGTTGTTGGATAGCATAGAAAAGCAGGTGTTCGTGGTTTATCGAGGCATTGAAAAGGAGGAGGTAATAAGGCCGCGAGGAGATGATATCGAAAGGACGCTTCCCCAATTCCTTGAAACAGCTAAAACGAATGAACTGCTCCCCATGAAGGCCCAGATGGTGCCTCCTGAAAAATTGGCAGACAATCCAGCTTGCCCCATTCAGGTTAGTGTGGGGCTACTATTTTCCATTGACGATACGTGCCAAGGTGTTGTGGGTCTCGGAGGAAAAATCACAGAGCAAACTTACTCCTCACAGGAACAGGAACTGCTCCAAACGCTTGTCAACAACTTTATGGTCTTCTTGGGAAATGTGAGATCCTTTGAGACTGTACAGAAACTCAATGTCGATCTGGAAAAGAGAAACGTCCAGCTCAATAAGACCATAGATGAACTCTCTGCCAGCACGCGCAGAATTGAGGTGCTGGAAAAAGCAAAGTCCCAGATTAAGCACGTAATCCAAAAAGAGATGGAGAGAACACGGCGAGTATCAGTCGTGGACATCATTCTGATTTTGGTTGTTGCCCTCGGTTTGGGTATTATTTCCAATTTTTCCAAACCTGAAGGCATCAAGCTTATCCCAGGAGTGTGGTTGCGTGAGCCTTCACTCACGATAGGAGTACACGAGGCGAAGGTGAAATATGATGCTGGGGCATCTCTCTTTGTCGACGCTAGGCCATCGGATTTCTATAAACAGATGCATATCGATGGGGCTATCAACCTGCCTCTGTCATTATTCGACTTCGTGTACATGATGAAATTCAGCAAGCTTGACCTGGAGCGAGAGATCATCGTTTATGGCAGAAACATCAGCAGGCACTATGATGAAGAGGTGGCCTTTAAACTAGCTTCAAGGGGCCATGCTAATGTTAAGGTACTTTCAGGCGGGCTGTCTGCTTGGCAGGAAAAGACTTATCCTTCGGCACCATGAAAACGATATTCTTTGCTAAAAAGTTTCTTACGCACCGATACCTCGCGCTGGCTCTCAGGCTCTATATCGGAGGGCTCTTTATCTATGCCAGCATGTACAAGATAAATTACCCAGCAGAGTTTGCCGAAACCGTTGCGAGCTATCAGATGGTTCCCTACTGGGCCGTGAATATTTTCGCTGTTGTTCTTCCATGGGTTGAACTCATTAGCGGCCTACTTCTTATTGCCGGCATTCGGTCCAGATCTGCAGCAGTGGTCATAGGCCTCATGATGATCATGTTTACCACTGTAACCTTCATAAGTTTGATTAGAAATGCAGCTATACCCTGTGGCTGTTTCAGTGCCCTAGGAGAGAACATAAGCTGGCGGACAATAGGGAGGGATATCATTTGGCTCATTATGATTATTCATGTTTTTTTCTACGATAAGGCCTTGCATTTGGAGAGTAGGTTTACCTTGATGCTTAGGGAGATCTAGAGATGAGGCTACCCCAATTTCTTGTGTTGATGGTTTTGGCTTTTTCTTTACCGCTCACGACGGGTTGTGAGGAGACGGGTAGATTGTCAGGTCGGTATGCCGCCGATATTGACGAAAGCCGACTATCGCCCACCATATCGCTTGAACTCATGGACAATGGTCAGGGTTCCTGGTCTACGGAAGAAGATACTGTTTCCTTCAAATGGGAAATCAGACAAGGCGAAATCTGGCTCCACACCAAATCCGGTGGTGTGATAGTGGGTAAAATTGTTGGGGAGACCATTAAAATAACTCTCCCAACTCTAGGTGAGTATGACTTCAAAAAGGTACCCACCTGAATAGCAGAGTGGTTTGCTCAAACATAGAACCACAGGGCTTTGCCACGTTCCCTAACTCTGCGCTAGAAGGAGCTCAGTTCAAAGAACCTCCCTTATACCAGCAGTATGTCTGATCTCCCTTCTCCATCTCTGCCCTCACGAAGTTGACCGAGTGACACGTATTGCAGGTTGTTAGTATTGCATAGCGCTGCTTCTGCCAGGCCTCCTGGGTGAGCCGGATGACATCAGCCGTCTTTAGCACTTTAAACCTGTCAGTGTGGGTCCCCTCAGGTTCGAGCAGACCTAGGCCTTACAGGATGGTCCTGCGGGCCTCTGTCCATGCGGTATCTTCCGGCATGGGGAATCTGAGAGACAGAAACCCCCATACAGCCCTCACCTCGTGGTTACCTCCTTGCATGTGGCAGGTCTGGCAGGAATGATTCAGATCTCCTTGGGTTAGATGCTATCCCTAATAAGCAACTGGCACGAGAGTAACTTTAACGGGGGCGCCGATGATTAGGTTGGAGAGAGTTGCGAGCCCCTAGACTATGGCGCCAATGTGTGCAAAGAACCCCATTCGAGGTACTTCCGTAGCTTATGGTTTTAAGAATTTGACTAACCGCTCATAGCAATTTTTCCGAAAAGCTTTTTTTTGTTGCTATAGGTACCACAACGTGGTAGAATATTCCAAAGAATCCGTCGCACCCAAAAAACATAAGGACCATTCGTTCTTACTTTCGATTTATGAAAAGGCGTTATGATCTTGACTTTAGGCAAAAGAACTAGATCTCGCATATTGATAGGGACTTTGTGCCTTTTATTCTTAATGTGCTCAATTAGGGTGGCCTCCAAGAGCTGCAATGCCGCTGTAATGGAAAAGGGTGATAATAACCACTTCCATATCGCTCCAGGCGTAAATTGGAACCATTCTTCCGTGGCCAGAATTCCCCTCGAGAATCCTTGCTCCTGCTCTTCCTCCGCGAGCTCATGCTGCATGTGCGCCATAAAAAACACACCCAAGAATTCCCACGTCACCCTCCTTTACAGAGACACGCTTCGTCAGTTATCCGTACTGCAGGCCGTTATGGTAGACCTTTCTGACCACCTACCCCTAAGCCAGAAAGGTAGATGTTTTGACGATTTCAATTCGTTACACCAAGAAGAGTTCTTTCTTGTCAACTGCACCTTCCTGATTTGATTCTTTATCGCTCCTCTCAACATTTTACTCTTTACTGATCCAGAAGCACGTTTCAATCATTATCTATAGATCCTGCTTTGCTCTACGGGTCTATTTGCACAGGTTCAACAGATTCCTTGATCTTGACATGGTTCAAGGACTGTGGCCTTTGGAAGGAGAGCAACGATGAGACATTTAAAATTGACCGTTATGGTTGCCATCTTTTGCCTATTTGTTTTCTCAGCACCTCGTTTTCATCACTTGCCTATACCGATCGCCTATGCGGCTGTGTCAGACGAGGTGAAAAAGGCATGGCTTGATGAAGTCACAGAGATCCTGGGGTGCTACTGCGGCTGCGACCTGACATTTAAAGAATGTGAACAGGATGACCCCGATTGCGAGATTCGACCTGTAATCATACAGAAGCTTCCGGCCACGATCGAATCAGGGGGACCATCCTTGGTTGAATTGGGCGGATGCAGCTGTGGCTGTGGATATAAGTTGGCTGAATGCCAGGAAAAACACAAGGATTGCACCCAGAGACCACGTATCCATCAACAGCTCAAACGACTGGCCATAAAATATGGATCTGAAAAGGCCTTCCTCCACAATTCGGGAATCCATATCTCAAGTGCGGAAAGAGAGATGTTCAGCGAGGCACTGAAGGGTCGCGCCAGTCTCCTTTATGTGCATAAAGAAAAGAGCGGCGGTAAATCGAGATATATGAAGACGCTCCTGAAATTCCAGAAGCAGTACGAAGACAGATTAGCATTGATTCCGATTTCCTTGGCCGATAATGAGGAGAAGACTCTTATCAACTATTATCGAATTGAATCGCCCTCTGTGGCCATGGTCGCACCCAATGGCGCGGTCACAGCTCTTTTCAAAGGGGAGCCGCCTGCTACAAACCTAAAACGCGGGCTTGTCTCACCAAAAATGGAAGAGATCTTGCTGGCCGTCCAGCAGGGGAATACGACCTATCTCTGTGTGGCACGCCCTGACGATATGGGCTTCGAGGAAGTGAAGCAGACCATATCATCAGCCGTGCGCAAACTTGGAGGGATCGCCACTGCTATCTGGCTCGATCCCAGTGACCGCTCCGAGCAGTCCCTCTTGTCAGCTCTAAAATACAAAGGTGGCAAAAACACGGCCCCGGTCTTTGTCATTGCCCCGACGGGTCTATTGATAGAGAAGATCGAGAGCGGTCTGACAGAAAGAAGACTTTTCGATTCCTTTCAGAGTATTCTGACCATGAAGAGCGGCTGTGGTCAATCCACGATCACTGGAGGCAGCGCCTGCCAACCTGGCTATGGCGTCACTGGGGAGAGCTCCTGTCAGTAAGGGATCTCTTCCAAGTCATTTAATAGGGTATCTCCATGAATCAGACACAGATGATACTGAAGGAGGTCTTCCATAGGAAGGCAGGGGTCCTCTCCACCTTAGTCGCCCTCATGGTGTCCGCAGCGGTGATCGTCTCGGTCCGGACGATCACGATCTCCGCAAGGGAGGAGATCTCCGATCAGATGCATACCCTGGGTGCCAATATGATCATCCTCCCCAAGGTTGCACCGCTGTCGGGATATTACACCACGGACTTCGGAGATGAAGTCATCCCTGAGAACTACGTCCACATGCTCACCTCCTCCGAGCTGGCTGAAAAAATTCACCACGTGATCCCAAAGCTTTCCTCCACCTATCCAATCCAGGGCGAAAAGCTCATATTAACAGGGGTTCTGCCCAAAAGGGAACATGAG
>CP070673.1:1623548-1635300 GCA_020351915.1 Deltaproteobacteria bacterium | reverse complement strand
CCGTGTTCTGCAGTGGCCAAATATTTGGGATTTACTCCACAAAACATTTGCACCTTTGGTTATACCCTGTTAAATGCCACATATTTGGCCACCTCCCGTGAGGCTAATAGATATCGCCTTGAGGAAATTGGCATTACCAGTTAGATAAATTGATTCTCATCCTGTGGCTGAAAAAAAGAACTGGACCTCAACTTTTGAACGTTTCCAATCAATTAAGCCATAGACTCAATTTATCGTTAAAAATCAAGGGACAATTAGTAATATTTAGGAAAGCATCTTATTCGATAGCATGGATTCATAGACTACTTTTTTGATGTTATTTTAGCTAGAAAGGCATCTATATCCTGAAGGGGTTCGTTTACCTGAATAATGGGCTGCAGAAAATCCAGGAAGGCTTGGGTGGCCATGGGGAGATGATAGTCACGCAAATGCGCAATACACACATCTAAGCATAATCTTCGGTTCTTTACGGGTATGGCTACAAGGGTTCCCTCAGTTATTTCCCTTTTGACAGCTGTTTTAACCAGGAAAGAAATCCCCTCGCCCTGTTTTACCAGTTCCTTGATGAATTCCATATTGCTGGTTTCAGCTATTATGCTGAGTTTTTCTTTTTTATTACCGAAACATTCTTCCACCAGTTTTCTGGTTCCCGAACCGATTTCTTTCATTACAATGGGTTCCCCAACAAGCTCCTCAAAGGATATTTCATCTCTTTTGGTTAAGTGATAATCCGGTGCAGCTATCAATACAACCTCCTCTTGGACAAGGGGGATGAAATGTATGCGGGGATTATCATCCACTTTGGGTACGATAGCCACTGAGTTCCTGAAATCGAGCATGTTTTCGCTCATTTCCAGAGAGCTCCCCTCATTTAACTCGATCGTCACACCCGGGAAAGATTTATGGAAGGGGGTAAGCAGGATGGGCATCAAATGCCGGGCATACGTTTTGGTTGTACCAATGCGGAGACACCCTTGTTTTATCTTTTGGAGATCATAAATGGTTTTCATCAGATCCTGTTCCAGCTTGAATATTTTAGAGGTGTACTTAAAGATTGTCTTGCCCTCATCAGTCAGATATATCGAGCGCCCTTTTTTCTTAAACAGGGTCAACCCACAGAACCTCTCAAATAGTTTGATCTGTGCTGTAACTGCAGGCTGGCTCACGAACAAAGCCTTACCCGCAACGGTAAAATTGAGCGATTTTGCTGCCTGATGAAATGTCCGCAACTGGTTAAAATTGAGCAATTGCCTCACCCCCTTTCTAATTGCCTCAAAGACCCTCTCAATAATCCTTACCGTCTTCTTCCTTTTGTGAGAGATATCAGTTTTTTTTATAGATAGCATAAAAAAAGAAAAATCGCTCTGTTTTTCCTGTTTGACAGCACTACAAACCTGGATCTTTGATGGTTGAACGGAGAAACTTTCTTCCTAATCCTCCCCTCAAGAGGTGAACGCTTTATGAGCTGAATACTAATGACACATTTTGTTTCCCGCTTTTGAGCGGTTCAGCGAACTTGTTGTTCACTGATTGCGAGGCATAATGTTTTCTTATAACCACTATAAGAAAAAATAACTTTGATTTTTTCAGTTCATAAGGTATGTAAAAAATATATTTATGGATGCGATTCAAAATCTAAATAATCTCTAGAAATCAAATAAGGAGGATGAAACAATGGCAAACGAAAAAGCCAGAAATCTCAGGTCAACCCTTGATTGGCTGAGAAAAGAGGGTTTGCTTCTGGAATCACAGCGTGAAATAAACCCTAAGTTGGAACTGGCGGCGATTCAAAAACGTTTGGACGGCGGGCCTCCGATTCTTTTCGAGAATGTAAAAGGGTATCCGAACGCGCGCCTTGCCACCAACATCTTCGGGTCAGACCAAATCATGGCGAAGATGTTTGACTGTGAGGATCGAAAGGAAGTCAAGTTCAGAGTCCATAGCGGTATTGTCGAGCCCATACACCCGAGAATCGTTGACGAAGCACCGTGTCAGGAAGTTGTGATTGACAAGGACATTGATGTTTGGCCGGTAATTCCCATGATTCAGCATACGCCGAGGGATCCTGGTCCAACCCTCGGTGCTGGTAAGACTCTTGCCTCACCGAAACAGTTCTGGGGGGGCTGGCACATCGCGTACAATCGCATGAGTTTTCGCGAAGACCTTCATTGGAAAGACAAATCCACATTTCAAGTATCGCCAGGGTCGCATATGGATCAGATAGCTACCAAATATTATAAAAAGGAACCCATTCCGCTCACCATAAATATCGGGATTCCCCCTGCTGCGACTATCGCGGCTGGATCGGGCTTTATGTATGTTATCCTCCCAAGGGGATGTGACGAACTGGGAATCGCCGGAGCCCTTCAAGGGTATCCCATTGACGTGGTGAAGTGCAAGACTATTGATGCCTTCGCACTTGCTGAAGCAGAGTATGTGATCGAGGGGTATCTGGATACGACAAAGAAGCTGTGGGAAAGCCCACTGGCTGAAAAGGATCAAAAGCAGGGTGTTCACCCATTCCATCCAGAGTGGTCTGGCTATTTCGGAAAAGCGTACCGAACCTGGCAATTTAATGTTACGTGTATCACTCATCGAAGTGACAAACCGATCTATGATCCTCTGATCGTTCACGGTTATGAGGACCACAACATCGATGTTATTTTCCGCGAGGCATGTTTCTTTGAGCTTGCAGAGCGTCTCAGTCCGGGCTTCTGCGTTGATACGCACATACCAATGTTTATCCCTGACTGGGGTGGTGCAATTTTTCAGGTAAGAAAGAGAAGGCAGAGGGATGAGGGGTATCCGCGAAATATCCTGTCAGCAGCTCTTTCGTGTTCTCTGGGCGCTAGATTTGCGATGGTCGTGGACACAGACATCAACATCTACTCGGCGGACGATTTAATGTGGGCCTTGGTTACGAGGGTAGATGCCCAGGATGATATCATGATCGTAGCACCTGGTGGGATGGGACAGACTTTCCAACCTGCAGAACGAAGTTCCGCTGGTGATAAGCAATGGATTCAGGCTAATATCAGGTTTTCAGGCGCTATCGGCATCGATGCCACAGTTCCATATCAGTATCGGGATGCCTTTGAGCGTTCATCATATCCGATTGATGTCGTAGATCTCAAAGATTGGTTTTCTGAAGAAGAGATTGAGAAAGCAAAGTCATTCCAGGAAGCTTATGCAAGGTGGTTTTCTGAGACTGGTACTTGATTAACCTTAAGCTTGTATTCTTCATCTTGGGTGTTGGATAGGTTTCTTAGGAGGGAAGCAGCCTACCCAATAACTCAAGTTAAAGAGGACGCAGATTTTCGCAGATATACACAGATAACATCATTATTCATAAATTTGAAAAACTTCATAATCTGCGTTCACCGTGTTGAGTAGGGTTCCCTCCGGGAAATTCAACAGGGTTCATCTGTGTCCAAAAAGCAAATCCTATACAATTAAATTACTGAAAAGAGGTTACTGATGGGCGAGCAAAAGAAAATTGAGTACATGCTTTCTCCTTATCGGGTTTTGGATCTTACCGATGAGAAAGGCTTTCTGTGTGGTAAGATTCTGGGCGACCTGGGAGCCGATGTGATAAAGATTGAAAGGCCAGGGGGTGACCCGGCCCGGAAAATAGGGCCTTTTTATCACGATATCCCTGACCCAGAGAAAAGTCTTTACTGGTTTGCCTATAACAATAACAAAAGAGGCATAACCTTGAGCATCGAAACCGCTGACGGGCGTGAGATTTTTAAGAAGCTGACCAAGACCGCCGACATCGTTATCGAGACCTTTTCACCGGGGTATATGGATGAGCTCGGTCTAGGATATTCAGTGCTCAACCAAATAAACGATAAAATCATAATGACATCAATCACTCCCTTTGGGCAAGAGGCTGGCCCTTATACTCACTATAAGGCTTCTGACATTGGGGTCACAGCTCTGAGCGGCGCAATGTATCTCTTGGGCGACCCTGACCGTCCTCCAGTGCGGGTCACGATTCCGGTGTCCTATATGTGGACTGGGGCCTATGCAGCCTTGGGAACACTGATGGCACTTTTCCATAGGCAGATTACGGGGGTGGGGCAGCATGTGGATGTTTCGTCGCAGGCCAGTGTAGCCTGGTCCGCAGATACATATCCATTTTCCTGGGAGGCGAATGGCACGATTGCAAAGCGAGTTGGAAATGCGATCGCGTTGCGCAGCGTCAAGGGAGCAGTCATGCGGGCTGCATACCCATGCAAGGATGGTTATATCTGCTGGCTCATATATGGAGCAAGGGCAGGGGCCGTTACCAACCGGGAGATGACGAAATGGATGGATGAGAAAGGGGTGGCTACCGACTGGCTGAGAGCGCAAGAGTGGGAGAAGTTCGATCCTGCTCCGGCAACTCAGGACGATTTCAACCAAATTATGGAGCCGGTGAGCCGGTTCCTTCGAGGGTTGACCAAGAGGGAATACTTGGATGAAGCGGTGAAAAGGAGGATAATGGGCTATCCCGTGTCGACAGCCAAGGACATAATGGAGAACCCCCAGCTTGCGGCTCGGGAGGTGTGGCAGGAGATAGAGCACCCGGAGTTAAACGATGCTATCACGTATCCCGGACCCTGGGTCAAGCTGTCCAAGTCTTCACTCGGGATTCGACGGCGAGCACCGCTCATTGGTGAACATAATGAGGAGATCTATAAAGAACTTGGCTTACCTAGACAAGACCTTCTGGCTCTCAAACAGGCACATGTCATATAAGACAAAGTAAAGGGGGAAGAATATGAAGATTGACGTGCATTGTCATGTTAAAACCAGTGAGTATCTAAAAGAGGTAGAGAGGTTGAGTGGCAAAGATGCTGAGAAAGTACTATTTGATATTGGCATTCCGATTCCGATATGGGATTCGGCAGAGAGCCGCCTAGCTAAGATGGATGAACTAGGTATAGACATAGAGGTTTTGTCGACATCACTGCCTCCTCAAAGTTTTGGTAAGAAAGCTGACCTTCACCTAGCCCAAATGACTAACGATATTATTGCAGACCTTTGTAGCAAGTACCCGAACAGGTTTAAAGGCTTTGCCAACGTTCCCTTGTATAATCCATCTCTGGCCACAGAGGAACTGAACCGAGCCATTAATGATTTGGGGTTGATCGGTATCGCTGTAGGAACATACATAAGCCGAATGCCACTAACCTCAACAGAGTATCTTTCGTTCTTCGCAGAGGTAAACAGGCTGAAACTCCCTATTCATATTCATCCCTCCTTACCTGCAGAGAGTGAGTTAATGGCCAAATACCACTTGGGTGCTTTTCTCGGTTTCTTATTTGAAACAACCACGGCAGCTGCGAGGATGGTTTTTGATGGGATCTTTGAAAAGTTCCCAGACATACATTTAATCTTGTCTCACTTTGGGGGCACTCTTCCTTTTCTTACAGAACGGGTAGACGATGGATACAAGGGCTTCCGTGAGATCAGGGAAAATATCCCGAAGTTGCCAAGCGAGTATTTTAAGCGATTCTACTATGATACCGCGACTTCATTCACCAAGTCGTCATTCATGTGCACGTATGGTTTCGCGGGTCCGGACAAGATCGTCTTCGGGACAGACGATCCCTTCGCTCGGAGTCGCTTAATAGAGAATAAGATTCGTAAGCTCGAGGAGCTTGGTCTAGCCGATGAGGCGATGGAGAAGATTTATAGTGAGAACGCAAAAGAGGCGTTGAGGCTAAAGATATAGACACTTGTTTCTGTAAGGAGGAGTAACATGGAAGGCAAAGGAACATTTGAAGGGGTAAAGATCCTGGAATTTGGGCAGATTGTCGCTGGCCCGCTCATTGCTACCTATCTATCTGATTATGGGGCCGAAGTCATTCATGTAGAGTCACACGGCAGACCTGACCAATACAGGTTGTATCCGCCTTTTAAGGACAATGAGCCGGGTATAGATCGGGGCTTTCAGCTTCCCATTTACAGCCACAACAAGTATGGCATAACGCTCAACATGAGACACCCGAAAGGTGTGGAGGTGGCGAAACGGATTGTAAAGAACTGGGCCAACGTGGTTACGGAGAACTTCACGCCGGGCGTGATGAAAAGGATGGGGCTGGGTTACGAAGAGTTACGAAAGATCAGGCCTGACATTATTATGCTGAGCTCCTGTAACCAAGGACAGACAGGACCCCACGCAATGCACCCTGGCATGGGCTCTCACCTTACGCACTTAAGTGGCTTTAGCCATCTGAGCGGATGGCCTGATGGAGACCCTTTAATTCTTGCCGGTCCGTATATAGACTTCATCGGGGTAGTCTATGGCGCGATTGGCTTGGTCGCAGCCCTTGAGCACCGTCGTCAGACAGGTGAGGGACAGCACGTAGATGTCTCTCAATTTGAGACCGGTATTCAGTTCCTGGCTCCAGCCTTGCTGGATTACACGGTCAATGAACATGTTCAGGGGAGGAATGGCAATCGTTGTGACTATGCTGCTCCCCATGGAGCATACCCGTGCCAGGGTGAAGATAGATGGTGCGTTATCGCTGTGTTTACCGATGAGGAATGGAAGAATCTGTGCGGGGTCATGGGCAACCCTGATTGGACGAGGGATTCTAAATTTGCCACACTGCTGGGCAGAAAGCAGCATGAGGAAGAGCTGGATAGATTGATAGGAGAATGGACGGCGAACTTCACCGCCGAAGAGATCATGGCCAGGCTGCAAGCTGAGGGAGTAGAAGCGGCAGTAGTCAGTAACGCGCAGGACATGTATAATGACCCGCATTTGAATCGCTACCTGTGGGCAGAGATGGAACATGCTGTGATAGGGAAATATCACCTTCAACTGCCGTCCTTTAAACTGTCAAAGGTGCCCAGTCAGTTGCGGATGTCTGGCCCACTTCTCGGAGAACATAATGAGCACGTCTACCTGAACATGGCTGGCTTCTCTCAAGAGGAATACAAGCAACTTGAGCAAGAAGGGGTTTTCGAATAGAGCTAGAATGACAAAATCAGCATTTGGCATTTTCAAGTCCGGCTGCACCTCCAACTATTGCCAAGATATCCGATATTATCTGCTCCGCTGAACTACTCCGTGATCATCTTTGTCCCAATAAACCACAACTCAATTAGCATTGACAATTCCACTGTCAGACGGCCTCCCCTTCTTTCTGCTTGCCAGTTCATTTGGAAAAAACAGATGGGATCCAGTCATCTTAGGGAGTTGAACCTACACCTTCTGAGTGGTGGAGAGAGAGGGGAAATGAGCGAAACACCGATGTGCAAAAGGGAGGAGGTGTCATGCAAAAAGATTTAAGATCCTTGGAAATAGAGAGATTGCTTGTGTTGACAACAGGTTTTCCTCTAAATAGTATAAAAGTTCAGCATTGATGAATTATGCATTAACATCAAGGTGAAGAAAATTATGACTTGAAATGAAGCTTATGATATTTTCATAAGCAGAGGCGCTCCGTTAACGAGAGAATCTTTCAGACTGAATACATACTCAAAGACTTGGGATTAATCTTGGAAACCGGGAAAGAGTTGCAAGTTCCATTACTATTAAGCTCTTTAGGTATGCAATTATACGAATTTCCCTGGTCCTCTGGCAAGGGCAAGAATTATTTCCCTGTCGTAATCGGTGTATTAGAAAAAGTGACAGGAGTGAAAATTAGAAGCAAAAAGACATTAGACGCATAGGAAAATATCCGAAAGCTTGAATTTAAAAGAATGACTCCTTGTGGGGAGTTTTGCCTGACAATACCTTGTTGGTGATGTCTGGATAAACGGGTTTATTTTGGCACAGTTCTAACCTTAATTACCTCTATACTGAATCGAGGAGCAAAAGTATCGCAGATCATAAGCATACCATACAATACTCTCCGGAAGGCAGGCTTTTAGTACCAGATACTCCGGTAATCCCATTTATTGAGGGAGATGGGGTAGGTCCTGACATCTGGCGGGCCACTCGGCGCGTATTGGAGGAAGCCATAAACAGATCTTATTCAGGTTCTCACAAGATAGAATGGCTCGAAGTGCTGGCAGGTGAAAATGCTTACCGCAAGTCTGGTACTTGGTTACCGCAAGAAACTCTAGAAAAAATCAGAACATATCGGATCGCAATCAAGGGTCCTCTTGACCTGCCCCCAAAAGTGACACCAACCTTTAAGTTAGTCTTTAGATAATGCTCCTGTCAATCCTTTTGCTTATGAGCCAGGGTTCAATGATTCTATCAGGAGGTGGCAATACCACCTCAGGTGCCGGTGGGAGGTATCCCAGAGAGCTATGAGGCCTGAAGGTGTTGTACTCTTGCCGCCATCCTTCAATGATTACTTGGGCCTCCCTAAGGGTATAGAAAATCTCCCGGTTGAGCACCTCATCTCTAAGTTTTCCATTGAAGGATTCGTTATACCCATTCTCCCAAGGGCTTCCTGGTTCGATAAACAGGGTTTTAACTCCAATCCGCCCAAGCCAGCTTCTGACCACTTTAGCCGTAAATTCCCGTCCATTGTCTGAGCGGATGTGCTCCGGGGTCCCATGTTTGACAAAAAGATCCGTAAGACAGTCGAGCACATCATCGGACTTGATCTTCCGGGCCACCACTATCGCCAGAGACTCCCGACTGTACTCGTCGATGACTGTCAGAATCTTGAGTGCTCGTCCATCGTATGTTCGACCCACCACGAAATCATAGGACCAGACATGGTTGCGATGCGTGGGCCTGAGACGGACACAGGAGACGTCATTGAGCCACAGCCGACCCCGTTTAGGCTGTTTTTGGGGGACCTTTAGCCCCTCCTGACGCCAGATACGTTCCACCCGTTTGTGGTTTACCTGCCAACCATCCCTTCGTAGCAAGGTCGTTATTCGTCTGTATCCGTAACGCCCATAGCGGACCGCCAAGGTGACGATCGCTGCCCTAAGGGTCTCTTCATTATCCTTGATTTCAAAACCCTTGGCTGGGTGGCTCTGGGTTGGCCTATCACCCCGCAGGCACGCCTTTCTGATATCCCCAACTTCTCCTGCAAATGCCCAGCGCACCGGCGGGGCTTAGTAGTTTCCCTCAAGTGCCTCCTTCAAAATCAACTTATCTAGCGTCAGTTCAGCCACAGCCTTCTTCAGACGACCATTCTCTCGCTCAAGTTCCTTAAGACGCTTTGCCTGAGAAACCTTCATCCCACCGTAATCCTTGCGCCAACGGTAGTAGGTCTGCTCCGTGATCCCAAGGCTACGACAAATGCCCTTGACCTTCTCCCCCTGAGAGAGCCTGACTTCAGCCTCTCTCAGCATGCCGATAATCTGTTCAGGGGTGAATCGCTTTCGTGCCATCCTGACCTCCTTCCTTTCTCCAGATTCCAGAATACTAACTTAAAACCTGGACTCGTTTAAAGGGGTCAGGTCAATCGCACGGCGCCTCTTTTCAATCATGGATGATATTTGTTATGGAAAGAGACCAAAGGTCAAGGCTATCCCGAAATGGGCACAATTCAATGCAGGAAAAGCGGAGTAATCATTTTAGTCACTAAGGTGGTGCTACAGATGGTTGGGTGATTCAGGCAACAGATAGGTGTTTGGATAGTCTCATGGGATATTAGTTTTGTTGCATTTTGGATTTTCAGGTGTGTGCGAGCAGGGGAATTGTGGGATGAAAAAAGCCGATTAGGATTAATCGGCTAAGAGGATCATGGGATTTGGCCTGAGGAGGAGTGGACTGAGTGGGGCTAGAACAGCTCGTCTATCAGTTCATTAACAAGCTTATCAGCAACAGCCTTATGATCGATGGTGTATTTTCCTGATTCAATCCTCTCCTTTAGATCAGCTACCTTATCTTCCCTGACATCGGGTTCAGATAAGATGATTTCTCTAATCTTTTGAACCTCTTTGGACGCTTCGGAAAGATTAACAATAGTATCTTGGTCTGACCTTTCGCTTCCCTCAACCTTTTGTTCCTCAGAAAGCGGTTTTTCCCCGATCTTTTCCGTGGCATTTGGAGTAGATTTCGGGAGGTACTTGCTGATCTCATAGTTGAGAATCTTGTCATCAATTTTCATTTACCAACTCCTCAAACTCTTACATCATGTTTTTATCTACTATGTCTCTAGTGATTTCTTCTAACTTATACCGCAAAAATTTAGAATCTTCAATAGAAAGTGAATTCATTGTTTCACCATTTCCATCAATTACCTTAAAGATTAAGTCAGTGGGAGTGTTTCTGGATATGGCCAAATGCGCTCCATACTCGTCTTCAAGTTGCTTAAATACGTCTTTTTCAACATTCTCATGGGGTCCGTATCGCGTGATTCTATCTACAATATCGGAGGCTATCTTATCAATAATGGCCTTCCTCTTGGCCTCAGAAGAGATATTTATCTTATCCGGTGAGCAAGTATCGCCACCCTTTTCTTTACCTGAGAGTCTGTTGTGGCGAAGTTGATCTCCGTAGACCCTTAGGACATTATTAACTTGATAGGTCGAGATTACCATGAGTTTACCTCAATGGTTTTATCGGAAGGCCTGTATGAAAACTTGAGGAAAATAATATTCCTCTGCGCCTGCCTTTGTCGGGCGAAAAAAATCCAGCTACTATCCTACAACCACTATTATATATTCGGCATCTACCCAGAATAACTTAAGGAAAATTATTCCAATCCGATTGATTTTTCTCGTGGAAATTTTTTCCCTGCCGAACTCTTTCATGCCTATATCATATTGAAATTAAATACAAAAATGACATCAAGCATGCTGGCACACCAATTGCTTAAAGTTTAAGTTAAAGTTAAAGGTCTCGACAGTACCTCCGATACACAGAGCGAAAGGAAATCAGAGAAAAGGGAAGATGGATGGAGAAGAAGCAACAGGGTTTCAGCATCCAAGAGGTCAGCCGCAAGCTCACCATACCAAAGCCCAGTCTCCGGTTCTGGGAGAAGGAGTTTAGCGATATTCTCGTTCCCCTGAGAACCAAGGGAGGGCAGAGGCGCTACACCCGTGAGCACATGTCCATGATTGAGGAGATAAAGAAGCTAAGAGGAATGGGGGTAAACCTAACCGAGATTCACGCCCATCTGATGAAAAATTATAGAAGCGGAATGGATGATTTGAATCAAAGCAAGATCGATTTTCTCGCAGACAGGGTGGCCGAGGTGGTGAGAGAAGAGGTTTATAGGTTTTTTGATAGGAATGCCGAGGAGATGTTGAAGCAATGAGGGAAATTGAAAAAGGAGAGAGACTTTTCGCAGAAGGCAAAATTGAAGAAGCGGAAAAGTGCTTTTTGGAGATTCTGAACCAAGATTCTCAGAACAAGGAGGTATACAATGATCTTGGGGTTATTGCCTATCAAAGGCAAGACTTTGAGCAGGCCACCAATTATCTTGTCCGGTCGTTGGAAATAGATCCTTTTTATAAGGATGCTGTTATTAACCTTTCCAATGTACTTCGGACATTGAATCAGCTGCATGAAGGTGTCTCTTTTTTGGAAAAGATCACTGAGAGATATCCTGAGGACCAAGAAATTCTTCGGATTTTAGAAGATGCTCGTTCACTAGTTCAAGCGAGACCCAAGATCGCAGTATTGTGCCTCCCTGGCTTTGATTCCTTTCTAGGCGATATCGTCAATTTTCTTGGTACCAGTTATGAAGTGCAGGCTTGCTACGGTAACAATCGCCGAGAAATAGAATCAGCAATTAGGTGGGCGGATATTGTTTGGCTGGAATGGGCAGATGAATTAGCAATCGCACTAACCAATCATCCGAACATATTGAATGGGAAAAAGGTGATTTGTCGT
>CP070673.1:1619358-1623448 GCA_020351915.1 Deltaproteobacteria bacterium | reverse complement strand
TGTTGATTGAAAAGGCCCAAGGCCTTCTTGAGGGAGGTCTCATCGATGAACACATCCTTGATGTGCCCGAGGGCCAGCGGCGCCGTCAGATTAAGGCCAAATCCATGAGAGTACAACACAGAGCATCTGCACTCAGGCATTTTTTATGTGAGCCCAGAGGAATGCCACCGGCGATTACGGGAAAAAATTGTCTCCGAACGGAAAGCTAACCTCAAAAAGCAGCGTTTGCTGAGAAAGGAGGTGAATCGTATACAGCAACGTACGCTAACGAATGATCCGATACCCCTTATTGGTAACCAAACTACACCCTCCATCTGTGGTGTAGAATCGCTAGATTGAGACATTGTCTCAGAAAAAGGTCGAAAGACATAACGAATAGATCACAGAAAGGAGAAGAGAAATGAGAAGAGTATGGAATTATCTAATCACGTCTATTTTGGGGACCTTGATCGTAGTGGGGTTGACACTTGGCGCCAGCGTGAATGTGGTCCAGGCGGCAGACACTATCGAGCTTACTTATGGTGGTAATTGGCCACCATCGCATCCATTTACGAAAGCCACTATAATTTGGATCGATAAGATAGAGAAGGAAACACAGGGGCGAGTGAAAATCAAGCCTTTCTGGGCCAGTGCACTGTATAAGCCAAAGGACTCTGCCATGGAGCTTGCCAAGGGTGTCGCTGATATCGGCGATTTATCCGGCGCATATGCCGCCGTGGGGTATGATTTTGAGAAGTCGATGCGCATGGCCTTCTGGGGCGTTAAAGATAGATACCTCGCCAGAAAGGTATATATGGAGGCACTGGACAAGTTCCCTCAACTCAAAGCGGAGTTCATCGATGCCGGCGTTAAGGTAATGGCCTATGCGGGTATTCCTCCCTACCAGCTGCTGCTTACCAGGAAACCTATCAGGAAAGTAGAGGATTTCAAGGGTATGACCTTCAAGGCCACCGGCGACATTGGCAAAATACCTCCAGCATTCGGTGGTGAGGGTATTGTCATGCCCATGAGTGAAACCTACACTGCAATGCAGAAAAACACCATTGATGGCGCTTTTGCCCCATTTGAGACCCTGAAGACATTCCGGTTTGGAGAGGTGATCAAGTATGCCCTTGAACTGAATATTGCATCCGCACCTGCCGGTCACTGGGGATTTTGCCTCAAGTCCTGGAACAAGCTGCCCAAGGATATCCAAAAGGTATTCGAAGACAATATTGATTGGTTCGGTGAGAAGATAGAGGAAATGGTCTATGCCGGTGAAGAATTAGGCATCAATTTCGCCAAAGAGCACGGGGCGGAGTTCATAAAACTTGCGCCTGGAGAATTGGATAAAGTCTACGCCGTAGTTGACGGGATAATTGTTGAGCAGATGGCGGATCTGGATAAAAAAGGACTGGATGGCACTGCCGTCTACAAAGAAATGAGGCGTCTCATAAAGCAGCACGGCAGGTAACTAAAGTGAACATCTTAAATAAGTAGACATACAGTGATGTGGGCATTTTTCAATCGTTGCTAACGCTTCAAATCCCCTCCTTGCCCCCTGTTGCCAAACAGGGGGTGGGGGGATCTATCCGTTTCAGGCGGATTTCCACTGTTAGATCTGCTCTTTCCTTTTGACTACTTTTATTGTCGTTCGCTATAGTGGCAGCGCTGTTCTATGGTCTAAGGAAGAAATAGGGGACTTATTCAAGAGCACTATATCAGGTTGTTGAACTCTTTCAGTAGTCAAAGCTAGAGGGGGGAACATGAACTTCTTTGCCGACGTGCTTCAACGCATAACCAAAGGCGGTGCACTTATAGGTGGAATTTTTCTGATAGCGGGTATGCTGCTTCTGATGAGCAACATACTGGGCAGATTTGTGCATTTTATCATTCCTGGGAGCTATGAGCTGTTCGAAGTAACAATGACGATTCCTGTGGCTTTTGCGCTGGTATACGCCGCCTTGCATAGCGCGCATGTCACCGTCGATCTCATTGTCTCCCGGTTTCCCCCGAAGCTTGGGGCTGCAGCCGAAATACTGGCAACCGTGCTGAGTTTCGCCATATGGGCTTTGATTGCCTATGCCGGCGCACACCTGGCTTACGAAAATGGCCTAAAGGAGGTTTCGGAAATCCTGAGGGTTTACTATCTGCCCTTCCGTATTGTATGGGTATTCTGTTTGTTTCTTTTTTGCATGGTTTATATTGTGGATCTGTCTCGGGCCCTCAGGAGGTTTTTTGAAAAATGAGTCCTGTCATCATTGGAATTCTCGCTTTCGTTATCCTCTTTACATTATTGGCCCTAGGGGTCCCTATTGGCGCAGGAATGGCATTAATGGGCTTTTTTGGGATCTGGCTGCTTATCTCTGATGTGGCGGCCTTTACTAAATTGGCCATAGTTCCATTCCAGACCATAACGGATTACTCCTTGGCAGTGTTGCCCCTGTTTATACTCATGGCACAGGTGGTTTTTGTCAGTGGAATGGGCCGTGACTTGTTCAACCTTGCCTCCAAGTGGCTTGGCCATAAGAAAGGGGGGGTCGCAATGGCGGCCGTTGCCGGTTCCGCAATCTTTGCCGCGGTATCGGCCTCCAGCATTGCCACGGCAACCACCATGGGGCTGGTTGCCATACCGGAGATGAAGCGGCTCAAATACGATCACGCATTGGCGACCGGTTCCGTGGCCGCGGGAGGTACCATGGGTGTCTTGATCCCGCCGAGCGGCGCGCTCATCATTTATGGCATCATTACCGAAACGTCTATCGGAAGGCTATTCGTGGCCGGCATCATTCCTGGGATACTCGAAGGCCTCTTTTACATAGCGGTCATCGCCATCCTATGTTGGTGGAAACCCGCATACGGCCCCCCGGCCGAGAAAGCACCCTTTGTGGAAAAGATAAAAGCCCTGGGCAGTTGTGGGGAGGTGGTCATACTAATCGTCTTCGTGCTGACCGGTCTTATCGTCGGGTGGTTTACGCCTACCGAGGCTGGAGCGGTCGGCTCCTTTGGGGCGATCATCATGTGTACGCTCAGAGGTCGGCTCACATGGAATAATTTCAAAAAGGCCATACTCGATACGCTGAAGACTTCAGGCATGATTTACGGAATATTAATCGGCGCCTTGATCTTTAACTACTTTGTAGCGGCCACCACGATTCCTTATGCTCTCTCGGACACCATCGGCAATCTGCCCTTGCCACCCATGGCGATTCTTGTCATGGTGCTGGTGCTTTATTTCTTTCTCGGTTGTTTCCTTGATGTAGCTGCAATGACGGTGCTCACCGTACCAATATTTTTCCCAATGGTGGTAGACCTGGGATTCAATCCTGTATGGTTCGGCATCGTTTTTGTGAGGATGGCGGAGATAGCCATGATTACCCCGCCCATAGGAATGAACACCTTTGTCATCGCCGGGGTTGCCAAGGATATGGGTATTGAAATGGAGACGGTATGGAGAGGCATTATTCCATTTCTTGTGCCTGATTTCCTTCATGTAACGATGCTCGTCCTGTTTCCATCCATCGCTCTATTTCTGGTGGGACTGATGATGTAACATGGTTTCGCCCCTGTTGTTGATTCGTCAATCAAAACGAACAGGGAAATAAGCTTTACTTAAAGCAGAGTCTATGGAGTTTGGTCTATTTTGATCCGGCAGCGGAGGGACTGGGATTTTCGACGTCATGCATCACGGTCGCTGTCTGCCCATACAGATACTTATAACAGCTCTACAATCTGTCGGATGTCGTTTATCTCTTCAAGCGAAAGGATACATTTCGATACCTCTTTCAATCTCTCTTCCGAAATTCTTGTCTTTGCCTTATCCGCGCAAGACATAAACTTAGCCACAACGGCCGTTTGGGAGACGGGGTTATCAGGATGTCCATAAGCCCGATCAACCCGTTTGGCGTAAGTCTTATTGTCCTTTGTCTTGATCTCCAGAAATCCCCGCGTAGCGTCTCTCAGGCCTAAGCCGGGGTCCATTTCGTATCTTATTTTTTGCGCCAGTTGCAAAACATTTTCATCCTTTAGCCGTTCAGGCGTGAAATGCTCCAATCCCACTTCCTTATTATATAGTGCTGTGGCCACGGTGAAAGGGATGCTGAACTTGGCA
>CP070673.1:1614184-1619258 GCA_020351915.1 Deltaproteobacteria bacterium | reverse complement strand
GATGCATCCCTTGGTGAGGTGGCAGTATCGCGGCGGCATTCCCGAGGAGGGGAGGAAGGGGTTCTTGTTCGAAAATGTCATCGACTGCAAGGGCATGAGATACCCCGGCCAATCGGTGGCAGTGGGTGTTCACGCAGCCTCCAAATATGTATACGCCATAGGGTTAGGCTGTAAACCTGAGGAAATCAATGCCAAATGGGAATATGCTATTGCCAACTCCGTAGAACCAGTAATAATTTCTGATGGGCCCGTTCATGAAGAAATACATATGGGAAAGGAACTGGAGGTGGAAGGAGGCGGCCTAGACAGGTTTCCCATACCCATTTCCACGCCTGGCTTTGACAACGGCCCTTATTCGACATGCTCCTGCTGGACTACTAAGGACCCAGATACGGGTGTTCAGAATGTAGGAAACTACAGAGGGCAAATAAAGGCCAGGAACAGGGTTGGCGTATTTCTTAGTGGCCTCGGGCAAGATATGTTGGTTCACTTGGAGAAATGCAGGGAAAAGGGTATTCCGCTTGAGGCGGCATTGGTGGTAGGGGCACCGCCAGTGGTTGCCTTTACAGCCGTTACAAAGATTCCCCGTGGTGTTGATGAAGTAGCTGTGGCTGGTGGACTGGCAGGAGCGCCTATTCAGATGGTCAAATGTCAAACGGTCGATATAGCAGTCCCAGCAGAGGCAGAGATAGTGATTGAGGGAATAGTACCCACCGATGTTGCTGAACTCGAAGGTCCATTTGGTGAGTCCCATGGACATATGAATCCGAGGCAGATCAGTCCGTTTCTTGAGGTCAGGGCCATAACGTATAGAAAGAACCCCGTATGGAGTTCTTGGATAAGTCAAGCAACTCCCAGTGAGAGCAGCTGCATAAAAAGGGATGCCTACGAGGCAGTATTTTACAACTATTTGAGACATGAGTGCCGTATTGGGAGTTTGACCAAGGTTGTTATGCATGAGCCACTTACAAATTTGCGGAAGGTGATTGTTTTACAGTTCAAAAACCCCTCACCTGATGATGCATGGAGGGCACTGCATGCGGCTATAAGCCGGGACCCTGGTGTTGGAAAGATAGTGGTAGCTGTTGACCAAGATATCGACCCTAATAACTGGGACGCAATTCTCTGGGCTATGTCCTACAGGATGAATCCTCAGGAGGATGTGGCTATTGTAGGAAACAGAAGAATAGGGCACGGGCCACCATTCCGGCAAGTGCCAGCTCCTGTAGGCGGGGATCAGACTCCATTTGACTCAGCGATGCTCATCAACGCTCTATTAAAGGAACCGTTCCCGCCAGTATCGCTGCCCAAGAGGGAATATATGGAGAGGGCTAAGCAGATATGGGAAGAGCTCGGGCTACCAAAGCTTAAGCCTGAGACCCCGTGGTTTGGATATTCCCTTGGGCAATGGACGGAGGAGAATGAGGAAGAGGCGGAGCTTGCCTTAAGAGGCGAGCACTACAAAACCGGTGAAAAAGTTGCCAAAAACAAAGTCAAGATGTAATCGAAGAAAAGCACAAAGATACAGGGCTATAAACTAAAGAAATCAAACAGAGAGGAGTAAAATATGAAAAAGTTACTTTTTGTCGTAGTTTTGATAGGCGTGTTCCTTTTTCAGGGAACCTTTTCTGGCTATCTGGCACAGGTTTCTGCAAAAGAGTTTCCCGAGAAAAATATCAGATGGTATGTTCCATATGCGCCCGGCGGCGGGTTTGACATGTATTCAAGGGCCATTGCACGAACGATGAAAAAGTATCTGCCCAAAGGCGTCAATGTTATCATAATTAACAAAGCCGGCGCCGGAGGACAGGTGGCCACCAGTACGATTTACAGAGCAAAGCCGGATGGATATACGGTCGGAATCTTACCCATGCCAGGTATGTACGTGCCCCAAATGTTCTATAAGACCAGATATGATGTTGCAAAGATCACCTGGCTGGGCACGGTTCTATATGAGCCAATGTGCTTTGCCTTGGCTTCTTCATCAAAGTTCAAAACGCTCAAAGATTTGCGGGCGGCGGAATCTTTTAGGATTTGTGGCACGGGATTTACAGGGCCGGAAATCGCTGCGCCGGTCACAATGGAAACGATGGGACTCAAGGCCAAATTTATTATCGGACATAACAACAGCAAGGAGGCATTTTTGGCTGCCATGAGAGGAGATGGGGATGCGATTTTCTTTTCCTATGGATCCACGCGCCCGTTTCTAATGAATAAAACTTTCAAAGCAGTGCTCCTTATTGGCACGGAAAAGAGAATTCCTGAGATACCGGATGTACCGACAGCAGTTGAACTCGGCTATCCAACATTGGCACCTCTCGGCACCTGGCGTGTCATTGCAGCAACTCCGGGTTTGCCTGAAGACCGGAAAAAATACTTAAGTGACCTTTTGTGGAAAAGCTTGAACGACCCAGGATTTCAGGAATGGGCGAAAAAGGCCAAACGACTTGTTACACCGCTGGGCAGTGCCGCCACTGAAAAAGCACTGCAGGATGTTGTTTCTCTATATGCCAAGAAGCAATTCCGGGATCTTTTGAAACCTTACTTTGAGTAAAACGCGGTAACCTATCCGTACCCGAATCAAGATAGAAGAGTATTCCTTGGTAATAGATATCTCTCGGCAACCCACAAGGGGTTGCCTTACGGTAAGGTGATTTTTGGGTTTGCCTCACCAATGATAACTCTTGTCTGAGTTAAGGGACCTCTCGCCACTTTTGACGCCTTATACCTTATCCATAATAGAAGGTGGTTGCGCGTGCTGGATTGGCAACTTTTTTTCATAACGCTGGTTGACATGTTAAGGTGGCCCGGGATCATACTGCTTATTTCGGGTAGTATTATTGGAATGATTTTTGGCGCCATACCCGGGTTGAGTGGTACCACCGCTATCGTTGTCTTGATTCCCATGACCTACGGTATGGAACCTTCTACGGCGATGCTCTGGCTGGGAGCAGCTTACGGCGCCGCCACTTATGGCGGCGCCATTCCGAGCATATTGATCAACACCCCCGGAGAAGCACCCAATGCAGCAACAGTTATTGATGGTTTCCCCATGTCCCAGAAAGGAAAGGCAGGCATCGCCCTGGGAGCTGCAGCCACTGCTTCTACTCTAGGGGGGGTTGTAGGCCTTCTTGTTACCCTATTGCTAATTCCTTTGCTTACAAAATTCTTGATGTCTTTTTCTTACCAGGAATTTTTCATGATGGCCTTCTTAGGATTATGCATTATTGCTGTATTGGGGGAAGGGACGCTCATCAAGGGATTGGCCGCAGGGGGTTTTGGCATTATGCTTTCCTTTATAGGGTTTGATCCAATCAATTCGGTATTGAGATACACGTTTGGAATCGAATACCTGTGGGATGGCATCCCTGTTGTTCCCGCACTATTTGGTCTTCTGGCCATTGGCGAAATCATGGACCTGATCATACAAGAAAAGACGATTGCCTCGCCCCAGGCGACACGATCGGAACAAGCGCAGGTATGGATGGGTGTCATGGAGACGTTTAAAAACATTCCGTTAGTGCTTCGAAGTTCCGCTTTGGGAACCTTTATCGGGGCAATTCCGGGTGTTGGCGGTACAGTGGCAGGCTTTTTCGCCTATATGCAGGCAAAGAAAACCTGTAAGAACAGTGAGACATTTGGTCAAGGTGATGTACGCGGCGTTATTGCACCTGAAGCCGCAAATGATGCCAAAGAAGGAGGTGCCCTGTTACCCACTCTGGCGTTTGGGATACCAGGAAGTGCTGCCATGGCCGTTTTCCTGGGAGCTTTGACCTTACATGGCCTGGATGTGGGACAAGATATTTTTATAACGCATTTGGATGTAGTTTACATGTTGATTATGGCAATGTTAGGTTGCCATATGGTGGCCGCTGTTATTGGTCTATTGGTGGCCGACAAGGTTGCCATCCTTACGAGAATTCGACCCACGCTTTTCGGCCCGATTATCTTTGTGATCTGTCTCATCGGTTCTTTTGCCCTTCGAAACAGTATGGGTGATGCATTTATGACCATTTTATTCGGATTGTTGGGGTATGAGATGAGGAAGTTCGGTTTTTCCCGGATTGCCCTGATTCTGGGACTGCTTTTGGGTGGCATGGCGGAGCGAAGCTTTCGTCAAGTTCTGATGTCAGAAAGCGGGATTGCGGGATTTTTTACCCGCCCCATTTCTCTGGTACTATTCCTGACAATTTTGATATTGTTTATTTCACCGTATGTTCAGGGATACCGAAAGAGAAGGAGAAAAGGTATATGAAAACAGAGGAAAAGGTTTTGACCTTTTTTCTTCTGGTAAGCGTGTGTTTGATGGTGGTGTTATCTTTTGATTTTCGACCTGGAGCAAGATTGGTTCCCTTGATCATTGGATTTTGCACCACAATTCTCATGGTATCATTAAGCATACTGGCAATCTCTCCAAGATTTGCCTCTTGGTACCAAAAATTGGAGGATAAATCTTCAAAGCCCTTAATCACAACGACTGAGGAAATGAGTGAGCCAAATAGAAAAGTTGATCAGACGAGGATAAAGAAAAAGGAAATCTCTGTTGTTGGGTGGTTGTTATTTCTTACGGCTGCTACCTATGTTTTGGGATTTCTCATCGCCATTCCGCTTTTTCTTTTTCTCTTTCTAAAGCTTTGGGCCCGTGAGGGATGGGTATTATCACTGTGTATGTCGGGAGCTGTTTTAGGAGTTGTTTTTTTTATCTTTGCCTATTTATTGCATATCCCGTTACACCAGGGCATTATTCCTGGATAACAATCCTTTTGTTGCCGTGGGGTGTAATAGCTCTATAAAACGCCCGGTTACTCTTCGAATTCAGGAATCGATAGTGAATGAATCCAGTTGTTATCCAATGGGTTTTTTGGATCAGTCAAAGATATTCCTGTCAATTTGTACCTTTTAGCCCTTTGTAAACATCTTCAGGAAATAGGAGAAATATCTGTCGCCTTTTTCAAGGGAAAAAGAAGGGAGCTCAAGCGATGCAAGCAAGAATACCTGCTGTTTATATGCGGGGTGGGACGAGCAAGGCGGTTTTCTTTTATGAGAAACACCTCCCTCAGGATCCTGAGATTAG
>CP070673.1:1610288-1614084 GCA_020351915.1 Deltaproteobacteria bacterium | reverse complement strand
CGCATTTGAGAGGTCAAGCCAAAGTTTTCATTTTTTGGAAATACATCCGTTGCCCGATAGAGTTTTAAACAGAGCTGATAGGACTTTTGCCAAACCTTTAATTCCTTATAATTTCTCAGCACTTCACTTGAACCCCTGAATCCTTGACCCCTCGAACCCTCTCCAGATTATCAACTAATCTGGAGATGATCCATCAATAAATACTCTTATTTTAGTTCGCCCTTTATTACTTTGCCAGCGGGATTTCGCGGTAGGGTTTCCCTAAATTCAACGAACTTTGGAACTTTGTACTTGGCCAAAAGGCGGCCACAGAACTCCTGAACCTCCTCTGGGGTTGCTTGCTCATCTGGTTTAAGTACAATAACTGCCTTGACCTCCTCGCCAAAAATGGGATCGGGCACTGCAACAGCCGCGGCTTCCAGGATTTTGGGATTTCGATACAACACATTTTCAACTTCAAGACTCCAGATTTTCTCACCGCCTCGGTTAATCATATCCTTCATTCGATCAAGGATAAAAACATAGCCTTCTTCATCCGTTTTGCCTACATCTCCAGTATGTACCCAGCCGTCAACAAGGGTCTTCCGAGTTGCCTCCGGATTATTCCAGTATTCTTTAAAAGTCAGGCAACCTCTGACTAAAAGTTCTCCTGCCTCGCCGAGAGGTAACGTTTCACCGGAAGTGTCAACGACTTTGGTCTCTATGAGTGGGAGGTCGCGACCAACGGAGCCCGGATGGTTCATGGCATCATCGAGGCTGACTGTTGTTAAAACCATGCCGCAGGCTTCACTGAGCCCATAGCCTGGGCAAAGCTCGAATCCCGGCAATTTTTCTCTACAAGCTTTCAACAACTCCTCGGGACTCGCTGAGCCACCCGCTGCAAAACAGCGAAAAGATCTTAGTTTGTTGTGATCAAATTCTGGCGCATTGAGCATTAACCACAGGATTGTTGGTACGCCTATCATAGTCGTAATCTTTTCTTCTTCCATGATTTTGAGGGCATCTACAGCAGTGAATTTCTTCATAAACACCACAGGAACCCCTGAGTACACACAACCGCAAAAATTCATAACGAGCCCTGTGACATGAAATAAAGGCACTGAGCACAGGTGCTTATCTCTGCCGGCGTTCCAGTCCAACAACTCTGAAGTAGACATGGCCTCAGCAATTACGCCTCTGTGGGATAGCACAGCTCCTTTAGGCCTACCGGTCGTTCCTGAAGTATACATGATGACCGCGCTATCCATCTCGTCCAATTGAACATTGACTGCCGCGTGCTCTTTGTCTTCGAGTAGTTCCAGAAACTCTCCTTTGTCGGTAGCGAAAATGTTTCGTACCTCTCCAATGTCCGGCCTAATTTCGGTTATGACATCACGAAATTCTGGGTCCACAATGAGCGCGACCGAACCCGAATCATTCAGTTGGAAAGCGGCCTCTTCTCCTTTATAGGCAATGTTCAATGGCACGGCGATGGCGCCTAACTTCATCAAAGCAAAAAAGCCTACGGAGTACTCCCATCCGTTCTTCAGCATTAAGGCAACTCTATCTCCTTTTCTAATTCCATATTTATGGTAAAGCCCCGATGAGACATGATCCACTAAAGAAGCAAACTGTTTATACGTTAGCCGAGCATCAGGACTGATGATCCCTTCTGAGTCCCCATATTGGGCCACCGTATTAGCCAGCAACTCGGCAAGGTTCCCGGGTCTGTCGGCATATACCGTTTCGTTGTGACCCCAAGGTGTTTTCACCTCTACCATTTTATGTTTTGTCTGAATCTTTTCCATTTGACCTCCGATAGGCTATTTCTGTTATATCTCAAAGCTGTTTCCGCATTTGCAATGAAAGCTGTGCACCCTCCCTTTGGTGCGTACTCCTGGCAGGCATGCTCGGTGTGGCTGCACGGATACCGGTATCACATCTTTAAGTGAGTTCGGAGCCGTATCACCCCATCAATCTGGTCAGGTAGAGGGCGATATCGGGAAAAGCAACTATCAGTCCTATGACTATTAAATATACGAAAAAAAAGGGGATTATCCCTCGGAAAATCTCAACCATAGGCACTTTGGTCACCCCTTGAACAATGAACGCATTGATCGCCACAGGCGGAGTGATCATGCCTAATTCCGTCATCATGCACATCAGGACACCAAACCATATAGGGTCAAAGCCTAGCTGAAGAATAACAGGGAAGAAGATGGGTACAGTAAGCAAAATCATTCCGAGTGTATCCAGAAACATGCCGAGAGGAATATACAAAATAAGCATTGCCAGGATAACTCCAATTGGTGAAACAGGAAGTGCTGTTGTCCAATTACTCACCATAGCCGGCACACCTGCAATGCCCAGGAAAATATTAAAGATGCTCGCCCCAATGAGGATAAATAACATGTAACAAGTAATTTGGGCGGATTCTTTAAACGCAGAAATAAAACTGGAAAGGGGCATGCGTTTAACCAAAGCAAGAACAAATGCTCCGGCGGCACCTATACTGCCTGCCTCGGAGGGGGAAAATACGCCAACGTATAAACCGCCTATGACCAGTATGAAAAGCCCTAGCATCCCCCAAATACCTGATAAGGACCGGAATCTCTCTTTCCAGGAAAAGGCCTTTCCACGAGGACCTAGGGCAGGATTCCTTTTGCACATAACAAATATTAACAGTATAAACAGCGCCCCAAGTAATAGGCCGGGCAATATCCCAGCAATGAATAAGGCTGCTATATTGGTTTCGGTAATAATCCCTAAGATGATGAAGATGGTACTCGGGGGTATGAGGATCCCCAAAGTTCCTCCTGCGGCAATCGTGCCGGTTGCCAACCGAGAGTGGTACTTGTATCTTTTCATTTCAGGGTAAGCGATCGTCCCCATCGTAGCTGCCGAAGCTAGGCTTGAACCGGTGCAGGCTGCAAAACCGGTGCAGGCTGCCATTGTGGCCACGGCCAGCCCCCCGGGAAGCCTTGACAAAAATTTATAGGCAGCATCAAAAAGGCTCCTGCTGATTCCGGAGTAGTAGGCTAACTGACCCATGAGAACAAATAAGGGAACGGCACAAAGAACGAAAGAGGCTACCTGAGCATAAGGATTCCCACCGAGAAGATTTAAGGCTGGCATCAAACCTTTTAGAAGAGCCATCCCCCCTAAGCCCACCAAAATAAAAGAAAAGCCAAGAGGTAAGCCCAATAATGCTAGCAAAAGGAAGGCGATTATTGCCAGGATGCCAATCAGCAAAGGAGACATCTTAATTCCCTTTTTTGAGCTGAATTATATTTTCAAGTATTTGGACCATCAGCACAAGGCTCAGCATTAAAGCTCCCAGGGGCACGAAAAGTTGGGGAAGAAACATAGGTACATCAATAGTCGGAATTGTTCTACCCATATCCCAATATACAGCAGTTAGAATCCACCCTCGCCAAAGGATCAGGACCGAAATAATAAGCGCACAACCATTCGTAGCAATTTCTAAGATAGTCTTTGTTCGGGGAGACAATTGTGTAACCAATAGCTCCATGGTTACATGTCCTCTGTTTTCCTGAGTATAACCCAATCCGAGAAGAACTATCGCGGGCAGGAGGATCTCGAAAACCTCCAATGTGCCAAGGATGGGGTTGTTGAATAAGTATCTGCCTATGACGTCAGCTGTGCCGAGCCCCATCATAAAAAGCAGCAAACCGACACAAACATATTTGAGCGCGCTATTCATTAAACTAACGCCCTTAGCTAATGTCTCACTTATTTTAAGCATACCAATCCCTCGGTATCGCCCTTAGGCCAGCAGGTGTCCCTTCCCAGCTGG
>CP070673.1:1607358-1610188 GCA_020351915.1 Deltaproteobacteria bacterium | reverse complement strand
TGAAAACCTCCTGAGACTGCATCCTGATGATGATGTGGCACTGAACAACCTTGCATGGATTCTCGCCACTGCTCAGGATACAACGCTGCTTGACTATCCACGGGCACTATCCTTAGCAAAGCGGGCCGTTGAAATAAAAAGGTCACCAACCTTTCTGGACACCCTGGCCGAGGCATACTATGTGAATGGATTCTACGAGGAGGCATTGCAAACCATACAAGAGGCCCTGGAGAATGCATCTGAAAACAAGAAGTATCTTGCCCGTCAGATGAGAAAATTTGAGAAAGGGCTGAGGCTCCGAGAGGAGTAAATGCACGGTTTTTGCCACCACTCGACGGGCTGTTGCCAAAATCCCTTTCACTGGGGCTAAAACGTTTTTTGATAAATCTATGGCTCGCTCCAGGCGATGTCAAAACTCGCCTTTAGGTCAGGGTCACGTCATAGTGAAACCTAACCTATTGATTCTTAAGCTTCTTGCAGGGTATGGGTATCTTTTTTTTGGATTATGCCCCACATAGTTTAGATCAGTGGGCGTTTCAAAATGGTTTATATAGATGGAGCCTATGATTCTAAGGCTTATGGCTCAATAAACCATTTTGAATCGACCCAGTAAGGGGCCATGTTATAGGGCATAACGAAAAAAAAGACACCCATACCCTGGACTTTGATGTTACCCTGTCCTCATGTCTGAACTATTTGTATTTTACCTGCGATTTTGGTAGGCTACCTATACTGGAAGTGGCTATGCTATGGCCAAGAATCAAATCGACGACTGATACCTCACGGTGATCGATTCAAAAGCAGAAAACCCTTACTCAATATAGAGTAAGATAACAAAAGAGGAGGGACCTATGAACCGGAAGAGGCAAATCGGCTGTTTTCTTTTGCTGGCATTTGGCGTCCTCGTTGTAGGGGGCTGTGTTGTTAGCAAAAAGGATTATTTGCTCAAAGTCGAGGAAAGCCAAAACCTATCGCGTGAATTGGCAGCCTTGAGATCCGAACATGATCGGCTCAAGGGAGATAAACAAGCCCTTGACAAACAAGTGATAGCCCTTGAGGAGCAACGGAATGATCTGGAGAATGCGAGAACCCAGTTACAGCTCAAGAACCTTTCCCTTGAGAATGAGGTCGCCCTTGTAGTAGACGATAACGTGAAACTCGAAGAGATCCTGCGGGCCAAATCGGACACCCTGAGCAAAAACATTGTAGACCTCAGGGACCATGTTGCTGACCTGAAAAAGGGAAACAAGCTCCTCAAAGAAGAGAATACGAAACTGAGCCAGAACATAGAAACCCTCAAGGTTAATGTTGGCAGTCTCCAGAATCACATTTCAGCTTTGGAGAAGAAAAACGAAGCACTCCAAGATAAGGCCAATGCATTAGAGCGCCAGAGAAAAGAAGAAATCCTTGAGATGAAGGGTACTTACGAATCTCTTCTTGAAAACATGGAATCGGAGATTGAGAAGGGCAAAATCACCATCACGCAGTTGAAGGGTAAATTAAAGGTGAATATGCTCGACGAAATCCTCTTTGACTCCGGAAAAATCAGCATCAAGTCCCAGGGTTTTGAAGTATTAGAGCGAGTGGGAAAAATCTTGTCGGACGTGAAGGACAGGAATATCACCATAGAGGGCCACACGGACAATGTTCCTATTGGGCCTGAGCTCAGGAAAAAATATCCCACTAATTGGGAACTCTCAGCTGCCCGGGCGACAACGGTAGCCAGATATCTGCAGGAAAAGATCGGCATCAATCCGGGTGTACTTTCTGCCACAGGTTACGGGGAATACCAGCCGATAGCCTCGAATGACGCCGAAGATGGGCGGGCCAGGAACCGGAGGATCGAAATCGTACTTATCCCCATGGAGATTACACCGGCATCCAGGGAATAGCGGAATAACAGGCGAACCATCCTTATGAAATCATCCGGAGGGGCTCAAACCTGTACCTCGGAGACCATACCACCTCCTCTTCAATGACTAAGAATCCAGGCCCAGAGGATGGGACTTTGAGGATGCCCCCTTAGGGGTGCGTGCAGCATTTCTCCTTAGAACGTATGAATCCGAAGCACCCTGGTTGAATGAAAAAAGGCATTTAACGGGGCAGATGAAATCCGTGGGCCCAGATAATCTCGATGTGGCGACGGTCTTGGAAAATCTGGCAGAACTCTACAGAAAGATGGGAAAAAACGACGAGCCAAAAAGATGCTGGGAACGCGCACAAGAAATCCACTCCCACTGGAAAAAACAAAACGCTCAATAACACCTTTCATATGACCTCCAGCAACGGTGGGGTGATATGGAAGCCCTCAGAGGAGGTGATGATATCTGATGCTTTACGGTGCCATGAATTTCCCCATCAGCCCGATCCTTGAAGAGCTTGAGGCAAGTTCAGGGTTGGGATTTGACTACCTTGAGCTAGCCATGGATCCACCTCAGGCACACTACAACAGCATCCATGAGCACAAAGAAGAGCTCTTGGGCGCCTTAGATCACAGCAACATGGGAATCGTTTGTCACCTCCCAACCTTTGTGTCCACGGCAGATCTCACCGATAGGCTCAGAGAAACATCCCTGAATGAGGTGCTCGAATCCCTTGACGTCGCGGCGGAACTTCGTCCCCTTAAGGTCGTGCTGCATCCGAGCATTATGAGAGGACTCAGCGTCTTTGTCATGGATCAGGCACAGGGGTATGCCCTAAAGAGTCTCGAGGCCATTGTGGAAAAAGCTGATCATCTCGGCCTCTGCCTCTGCATCGAGAACATGTTCCCTCGATCCCATTCGCTGGTCGATCCAAAGGACTTTGATGAGATCTTTGAGAGATTTTCGAC
>CP070673.1:1591445-1607258 GCA_020351915.1 Deltaproteobacteria bacterium | reverse complement strand
ATTGCCGGGGTAAACATCGAGATAACCAAGGATCTCTTGGATCAAAATGGCTAAATTACTTAGAAGGAGATTTCCAAAGTCATATAAAATGTATCAAGAGGCAATAGGCGAAGTGTACTATGAGTTTCTGAGTGTAGGACCACTCGTAAGACGGCTCTCAAAGAAACGGCTTCACCAGCAAGAGCTGGCCTGCGAAAACCCCTGGGAAGTAGTAAAGCGTTTTGCCGGAATAGGTCTATATCACACAATCGCGCCTGTCCAGATCGAATCCGAGATAACCGAGCTTTTCAATATTGTGAAAAAGGTGAATCCAAAAGTCATATGTGAAATAGGCACCGATAAGGGGGGAACGCTATATCTCTGGTCTAAAGCCATCCAGCAAGATGGCTTAATAATCAGCATAGATCTGCCCAGAACATACAGAAGATCTCTCAACCGTTTCTTTCACTCAGCCTTCTTTGAGAGTCAGGACATCTATTTTCTGAGGGAAAACTCTCAATCATTTGCATGCCAAGAAAGGGTTCAGAGGATTCTAGACGGAGAGCAAATTGATTTCTTGTTTATTGACGCCGATCATTCTTATGAGGGCGTGAAGAAAGATTTTCAATTATACTCCCCATTTGTAAGAAAATCGGGGGTTATAGCATTTCATGATATTCTGGATGATTGTGGTGTTGATAGGTTTTGGTCTGAAATAAGATCAGACTACAATCATATTGAAATAGTTGAAGATTACGAGCAACACTGTGCTGGTATAGGAATACTGTATCATGAAACGGAAAATCGGCCAGAACAGTCTATTGTGGGACTTCCTACTACATAAATTCGATCATATCTCCTATGACTATATCGGTCTGCATTATTTGTTTTAATGAGGAACACAATATCAGGAGGTGTCTTGACAGCTCAACATGGGCAGACGAGATAGTGGTTGTTGACTCCATGAGTCAGGACGGAACAGTAGCGATTACAAGAGAACATACAGATAAGGTCTATCAACAACCATGGCCTGGCTATATGGAACAAAAGAACTTTGCTCTTTCAAAGGCCCGTGGAGACTGGGTATTGAGTTTGGATGCCGATGAAGAGGTAAGCTCTGAACTGCGGGAGGAGATTTTAGTTGAGATTGGTAAGCCCGACGCCAACGATGGGTACCGAATTCCTCGCCGGTCTTTTTACCAGGGGAGGTGGATAGATCACAGCGGTTTCTATCCCGATAGACAGCTTCGTCTCTTCAAATCAGGTCGCGGTCGCTGGGTGGGAGGGCGCGTGCATGAAAGAGTGGAGATAAATGGGAGCGTCGGTGATCTGAAACATGACCTTTTGCACTATCCTTATAAGGGCACCATCTCCGGACAGCTTCAAACTGTGAACAGCTTTTCCAGCCTCCTGGCACAAGACATGTATGAGAAAGGAAAGCGGTACCATCTCTGGCTGCTTGTGCTCCGTCCCGCATTCAAGTTTCTGGAGGTCTATGTGATTAAACTGGGTTTTTTGGATGGCCTTGCCGGCTTTGTCATAGCAATTACGTCTGCGTACGGTCTGTTTGTCCGGTATGTCAAGCTGAGGGAGATAGAGAATCGTTTTGGAAACCAGCCCTCTGAGTGACCTTTCAGTCATTGTTGTTAACTACAACGCCGCCGACTTTCTTGTCAGGTGTTTGAATTCGATTGCCTCCCAAACACAGATTGATTCCGAGGTCATAGTTGTTGATAACGCTTCACAGGACAATAGCCTTGATCTGATAAGGAATAATTTCCCATGGGTAATACTGATTGCGAATGAACATAACCTAGGCTTTGCCCGAGCCAACAACCTAGCTCTGAAGACCTGCAGAGCCAATTACGTGTACTTTCTCAATCCTGACACAGAGGTATTGGAGCGATGTTTTCGAAACATGATCGATTTCATGGATCAGCACCCTGAGATAGGCCTTGCCGGAACCCGAATTGTCAATCCAGATGGATCGCTCCAATCATCCATTGAAAAGCGCTATCCTGGTGAAAAATATGCAAAACAAGAGTTGAGAGATCTTAAAGGGAATCTTGCTTGGGTGATGGGCGCTAGCATGATAGCCAGGCGAGGAATTGTTGAAGACTTGGGCGGCTTCGATGAAGAATTTTTTCTCTATGGGGAAGAACAAGACCTGTGTCTGAGGATAAGAAGGGCAGGATGGGCTATCGGGTATATCAACGAGGCAGCAGTGGTCCACTGGGGTGGACAAAGCGAGCGTGAAAATCTGCCTGCAGAGGTCTGGAAGAAGAAGTTTGACGCAGAATTTACCTTTTACCGAAAACATTACTCCAAAAGGGCTATCCGTGGAATAAAGCAAGCCAACCTTATCAAAGCCTTCTGGAGGATTTTGACCTTGAAACTTACTCTTCCCTTTTGTTCTGATAAAGACGCTTCCCTTAAAAAATTGGAAAAATACAGGTTAGTTCTGAAGGCATTCGGCACGAGGAACATTTGAACTGGGAGAAGAATAGTTTTTTGCTATGAAGATTGCAGTCGTAATTCCTAAATATGGGCTTGTAGGAGGAGCAGAAGCCTTTGCATACGAACTCACGGAACGATTGGCTCAGCGCGATGAGTTTGAAATTCATGTATTCGCCAATAAATGGCGCCAAGGGAGGTCCGCTGTTACCTTTCACAAGGTCCCGCATCTCCCTTTCCCACGCTTTATGAGACCGATTAACTTCGCATATTTTTCAAAGAGACGAATTCTTCCTGAAGACTATGATCTGATACACAGTCACGACCGAATTTTCACCATGAATATCTTCACCGTGCATGGCATTCCCCATAAGACATGGATCAGAGAGGCTCGCGTAAAACCCTTAAGCCTTTTCGACAGGTCCATGGCCTGGGTCGAGAAAAAGGCCTTGAAAGGATCATACCTTCCCATGATCCTCCCTGTTTCAACCCTCGTAAAAGATGAGCTTCTTAAGATCTATGATATTCCAGAATCAAAGATTCAGGTTATCCATCCAGGGGTTTCAATAGACCGCTTTAGGGCCCTGGATCAGAGGAGCTGTCGATATGAAATACGCCAGCGCCATGGCTTGTCGCAAAGCGATATTATCGTCTTGTTCGTGGGAATGAACTTCGAGATCAAACGATTGCAACTCGTTTTAGAGGGGATTGCTGACCTGGTTGGGAGAGAAACCAGCAATTCCACTTTGAAACTGTTGGTTGTGGGCAAAGGTGATGAGAGGCGATATCTGGCTATGGCGCGGGACTTAAGCATCCAGAATCGGGTTCTTTTTGCAGGGATGACCCGTGAGGTCGAAAAATACTACCTGGCGAGCGACATCTTTACTATGCCATCCCAATTCGACACCTTTGGCTTGGCCGTTCTGGAGGCAATGACAGCGGGACTGCCTGTTATTATTACACAAAAAGTGGGTGCAAGGGATCTGATAAATCCTGGTGTTCACGGATTCGTGCTCGGGAAAGACCCCTCCCCTTTGGATCTCAGCGAAAAACTTGCCTTTCTGATGAAGAAAGAAAACCGCATGAGATTGGGCGATAATGCCCGAAAGTCTGCATTGCACCACAGCTGGGATAAGGTGGCCGATCAAGTAGCAGACCTCTATCATAAACTCATTCGTGGAGGGAACTTCGTTTGATGGAAAGAGCTCCTAAGGCATGCATTCTCTGTGGCGCGCAAGAAAGAGAACTTTTGATCGAAAAAGACTCTTGGAAAATATATCGGTGCCAGAAATGTGGCCTCGGATTCCTCGATCCCCGTCCATCTCAAGAAGAGATTCAGCATCTTTATCGCGACGAGTATTTCTCCGAACGATACGATGAGGGTCTTGATCCAAATTCTGCGGAATTCCAAAAAAGGCTCCGCAGTGAGAAGCATCGTGTTCGATTCATAAGAAAGGTAAAACAGGATGGTCAGGTGCTCGATATTGGATGCGGATATGGCTACTTTTTGGCCGCCTGCCGGAATGAGGGGTTTGAGGTAAGTGGCGTAGATGTCTCAGACTGGGCAACCCAGTATGCCATCGAAAGGCTTGGAATTCCTGTCAGGCTCGGAAAAGTTGGTGACCTGACCCTCCCCTCTCACCATTTCGATATAATCACCATGTGGCATTTCCTGGAACACAGCCCCGATCCTCATCTCGCTTTACAGGTGGTGAAATCATGCTTGAAGCCAGATGGAATCCTGGTAATCGACGTGCCCAACTATAAAGGAACCGATGCCCAGAGAATGTGGCAAGAATGGGATGACTGGTCTGTACCATACCACTTTTGGCACTTTACCTCTCAGACCTTAGCGCAGTTTCTCGGGAAATACGGTTTCAGCGTCATAAAAAGTAAGGACTATCACTCCTCTGTCATTAGAGAGAAATGGGGCCGGATCCTGATACTCAAACCGTTTGCCCACCTCATTGCCAAAATGTACTCTGGACACAGTATTGCTGTCATTGCTCAATTAGATGAAAAGATGAAACAGTAGCGAAATATTGTGGCTTAGGTGAGATAGCTGGATTTTGAAAAGGTAGATACAACGCCATGAACCTGATTTTCAACTAACGGAATGACATCTTTTGGCTCTAACTCATTAAGACACCGGCTTACTTCACTGTTATTACACCCCTTTTGCCTGCACGGTACACATGGCAAATCTTTCTGAATAATGCGATGCTTCTTTCCACGGGGAGCCCAGCTCACCGGAGAAGATGGCCCAAATATCGTTATAGTAGGTATGCCAACCGCTGCGGCAATATGTACAGCGGCACTATCTATCCCAATCAGTAAACTACATTTCTTGAGAACGGCTGGCAGCTCACCAAGAGACGTCTTCCCGGCAAAGTTATATGCCTCTACACTGCTCCTCGATACCATCTCAGCTACTCTCTCCCTTTCTTCGGGAGCACCGGTTACTACGATAGACACCGGGTACCGGGAGCCTATATGGTTGATGAGTCTGATATAATTTCTAGTAAGCCATTCCTTGTAACTCCAGCGCGAACAGGGATGCAGGGCGAGTATTGGTTTGTCGGGGGGCACTTTTTCTCTTCTCAATATCTCTAATGCACTTTTTTCTTTTTCAGGTGTGACCTCTAACGCCGGAGATGTATCCTTGACGTCTAATTCCAGCGGAGCCAAAATATTCAGACTATGGAGCGAAGAATATTGCTCCAATTCATTCTCAGGTCTGATCAAATGGGTAAAAAGCCTGTTCCTCCACAATGTTCCATCGTCAGAATATCGTCCTATCCTTACTTTTGCCCCACTCAAATATGAGACAATAGCACCCCTGGTCCCGGCCCGGAGGTCAATGGTTAGTTCAAATCTCTTCCTCCGTAGCTCTGCAAGAAAATCTCTCTGATAGGCGATCTCCTCTCTCAGGTTCCTATTACCTTTGTTCACCGAAATCACTCCATCAACCCACGGACAGTCCTCTACCAATTCCCTTGTATGCTCTCTTACAAAAACAAAGATCTCGCTATGAAGGCAATTCTCCCTGAGTGCTCTTATCGTAGGGGTAGTAAGCACCACATCCCCTATATCTCCCAATTGTATTAACAGGATCCTGGTAATACCCTCTGGTGAAAATGCCCTACCTTTAACCAACATGGGCCTTCACTTTCCCCTTTTTTCGGGGCATCCCCTTAGATGCCACGCGATTAACTGAATGTAAACGACAAATCTTTTTCTTGTCGAAGTCTCAAGGCCGAGGGTAAACATCAGACCTATAAAAGAGAGAATGACATTGATCAACAACCTAAAAAAAATAATCAAGTAGAATACGGGATATGAGCCGGGATGCCACTTTCTAAAAAAGAGATACCGTGACCTATAAAACATAATCCTTGAATTTACACCACTCCCCACTGTCTTCCCTTGGGCATGAAATATTCGTGCCGATGGCACAAAATATGTACGCCACCCGCCCCGTTTCATCCTATAGGCCCAGTCAGTCTCCTCAAAAAAAAAGAAATACCTCTCATCAAAATACCCCACATCATCCATGGCCGCTTTTCGAACGATTAAACACGCACCAATACCTGAATCTACCTTTATAGGCGAAACATAGCCTCTTCTTTTGCTTGGGAATCGGTTCGGCATTACCATTCTGAGAACGGTCTCATTGCTAAGAAGAGTGAGGAGGGAAGGAAAATTGGCAATAGAATTCTGTTTGGAACCATCCCGGTTCAACAACTGCCCACATGCCATGCCTGCCTCAGGGGTAACTTCCATAAAACCATAGAGCTCCCTTGCAGCCCCATTGGTCAATACGGTATCGCTATTGAGCAACAGAGCATACCGTCCATTCATCTGCCTGAAGGCCTGGTTATTTGCGGCAGCGAAACCTAAGTTTTGCTTGTTTCTTATGATAGTGACATCAGGATATTCTTTTCCTACGGCCTCCACTGTTCCGTCAGTTGAATTATTGTCAACAAGCCATACCTCGAAAGAAACCCCTTTGATGGTTTTGTTGATGGAGGCCAGACACTCGAGCACGAGTTCTATGGTATTGAAGCTAACAACAATAATTGAGAGATCCAATTAATCCTCTTTTAGAGGCTTTGCCTCATCTATGAGCATGATAGGTATATCATCTTTGATCTCGTATAGAAGCTTGCAGTTATCACAAATGAGTCCATCTCCTGCTTCAGTCAGGTAGATATCGCCTTTACACTTGGGGCATACTAAAATGTCCAGCAGTTCCTTGCTGATAGCCATAGTCAAACCTCCGCTTTGCTGGTTACTTGTTGCTTGATAAATAAACCTTAAAGATTAGCTACTATCCTGTTGTAAAATCCATGTTACAGCCCTTAATAGATCTTCTGCCACAAAGGTAGGCTTTAACCTTTTATGAGGCACAATGTATTCGAAATCCCCCCTGCCGTAGCCGGTTAATACCAGAATACCAGGTAGATTTGCGTTATATGCGAAGTCTATATCAAGCCAGCGGTCACCGATTACGTATGACCTTTGCATATCGATATCTAATTCAACCCTGGCCCTTTCTATGAGACCTATTCCTGGTTTTCTACACCTGCACTCTTTCTTATACTCAGAAACTACACCATGAGGATGGTGAGGGCAGAAATAGACGCCATCTAGGTATGCGCCATCCTTAGCTAACTCCTGCTTCATTAACTCATGGATCTCATGTACCAAATTTACAGGGAAATAGCCCTGTGCAACACCAGACTGGTTCGAGGTTACGACCACAAGGTGGTTATTCTTGTTTAAGAGTGATATGGCCTCCCCTACCCCGGGCAAAAGCACAAAGCGGCTTATATGATTTACATAACCTCGCTGCTCATTCATAGTTCCATCTCTGTCTATAAATACCGCTGGTTTCATCCTTCAATTTTCAATGTTGCTATTCAGCCCACAAATTATCACAAATTATCACGAACAATTATTTATCAAAAGTCTTTATGCAGAATTTCATTTGTGTCCATTCGTGGCTAAGCGCTTACAATTTTTAATTCCTTTTTCAGGCTTTCCATTTGATCCCAGACCTCTTCTGGCTCAATGGATAGCATACACCTATGATCCGATGGACATTCCACTTTCAAACAGGGGCTGCACTCAACGCTATGCCTGATTATTCTTGCGTTTCTGCTAACTGGGCTCGTTCGCACGTGATCAGTAGGGCCAAATACAGCCACCAGAGGTGTGTCAAAGGCAGCGGCTATGTGCATGAGACCACTATCATTGGTTACAAAAAAGTTGCATCGCTTGATCAATGCCATACTCCCACCTAATGTGGTTTTCCCGCAGAGATTGACCGGATCGGTGTGCATTAGCTTTGATACCTGTGCAGCTATGTCTCTCTCCGAATAAGAACCAAAAAGCACTACCTTTGCACCCCACCTCTGTGAAGCCCAATCACCGATTACGGCAAACCGCTCCGCTGGCCATCTCTTGGCTGATCCGTATGCAGCACCTGGATTAATTCCAACTACAAGATGATTTTCATCAATACCCTCTGAGGAGAGCACTGCATTAGCTGCGGTTACATCCTCATCATCAAGGTATACACGTGGTTCTCTGCCTTCTACCTCCCAACCCATCGCCTCCATGATCCCAAGAAAATATTCAACTTGATGGGCTAAGAGAATGGTTCTATCTCTTTTAACCTTGTGGGTCAAAAGCAGACCTCTGCCATCGGTATTATAACCGACCCTATACTTCACTCCTCCCAGAGAGGCCAAGAAAGCAGCCTCAAAGGCATTTTGAAAAAGAACAGCCAGATCAAACTGTTCACGCCTGAACTCAGATATGATCCTTGCCAATTCTTTGCAGGTACTCAACAAACCCTTACCTTTGTCAATGATCATGATTCTGTCCACGGCAGGATGATTCTTCAAGAGCGAAACAACCCATGGATTAGCCAAGACCGTTATCTGGGCGTGAGGAAAGGCCCTTCTAACTGCTGCCAGGGAGGGAAGCATCATCACCGTATCACCTACCCAATTGGTGGATCTTACCAGTATCTTATCAATGTTCTCAGGTGAGATGCTATGCCTTGCTCTAACCCTCATCTTTTTTCACACTAGAATTACGGATCCCCTGCTTGATGGTATCAAAAAGGGTATCGCTAGCTGAAAGAAGTCCCACTTTTATGGTTAATACAGCGATATCCGCACCAACATCAACTCTCCCATCAATCCTGACCCAGTCTTTTTCTGTGGTCAATAAAAAATCGCCTTCCGAGGCTTTCTTCCTAGAGGCAAGCTTTCCAATCTCACCGTGAGTAAAAAAATGATGATCCGAAAAAGCTTTGAAATGAATCACGTGAGCTCCCAAACCCTTCACCATATCCAAAAAATCGTCGGGATGAGCCAGCCCTGCAAAGGCCACCACCTTTTTCCCCGACAAGAAGTCTGGTGGATAGGTTCTACCATCAAGGGGAAATATAACCTGATCTGGGAGATGTGCCGATCTAAAGATTGGTTTCCCGGGAAAGTTCTTTCGCAAGAAATCTAACATGACATTGCCGTTACTCTCAGCTGTGCATTTGGTCATAACAATGAGATCAGCTCTCTCTATCCCCGCGAGGGGCTCCCTCAAGGGACCACGGGGCAGTAACCATTCGTTTCCAAACTGTTTTCTTGCATCTAAAAGGAGAATATCCAGATCCCTGTGTAGTGATACATGCTGATATCCATCATCTAAGAGCAGCAGTTCTGGATTAAATCGTCGTAGGGCCAGATTCCCTATCAGGTATCTGTTTTTCGATATCAATACGGGAATAGACGATACCTTTTTTGCCAGAAGCACCGCCTCGTCTCCTGCGTCATCAGAAGTTGCCAAAACTTTAGTTCCATCAGAGACAACAAGAAAGTCGTGACTTGTTTTCCCCTTATAGCCCCTCGATAGGATAGCTGCTCCGATGCCATTTTCACTTGCCCACTCAGCAAGCATGGCTACAACTGGTGTTTTGCCTGTACCTCCCACTGTTATATTTCCTACACTGACAACATAAGCAGGAAGGGATCTGATCCTGAAAAGACCGACGTTATAACCAATGAGTCTGAGCCTAACCCCTAGGCCATAAACAACGGAAATGGTCCTCAGGAAAAAGGTGAATGCACTCCTTTGTTTCTTTTCGTGAATGGTTGACCAATTAATCCGCTTCATCACTCAGATTAGATCCACCTGTGGCGGATAAGGTTGATTGTGTCGCTTGAGTTTTTTGAGTTTATTGTGTTCACAGTGCATCAAAGGCGTAACCAAATAGAAAATTCCAAGTCCCTCCCTCTGCAACGGTCTCGCTTGCGAAGCAGTCGGGCCTGCATGCAACGCGGTCTTTCTTATCACATTGAATTTACGGTCTCTGGCAATATGCTAAGCAGACCATGTCATTATTTGCATTGGACATAACCGAGAAGCGTCTAGGATGGTCATGAGGTCTTTTCTTCTGCTCCGAGGCTCCCAGCCTGGTCTTTTCTCCCACCAGTCACAACAGAAAAGACCTCATGCCCCCCCGATATTGCAAACTATTTGATGCTCTCAGTAGTAGTAACCCTTATCAAGCCGATAAGCCTCCTTTGAACACATTATCAGAGAAAGATTACCCTCTTCTAAAACTCCAAGGTTTGGGCGGCTATGAACCGGTCTTTCTTTTGATGGACCTTTGTTTGTTGACAAACTCGTAAAACGTGTTTTGTGAACGAGATTGAGCATTTTGGGAGAAAAGCGCTTGAGATGTTCAGCGTTAAGAAATGCTAACTGTCTGAGGGCATTATAACGAGTTTTAGCATTTTAGCTGAACATCTTTAGTGCGCCTAAAATGCTCACGGATAGAGCAAAATCGACTTTTTACGAACGCATCATTTCTTGGGAATTAGAAAAAGGGAAGTGAAATGCTCTGCCCTGTGGGCGGGGTATTTCACTCAATAAGCTCCAAAACGAATCGCTTGTGTATCTTCTTGGAGGCTGCATTGAGTATCGTTCTGATAGCCTGCGCCGTGCGTCCTTGCTTGCCGATTATTTTTCCGAGATCGTCCTTGGCCACTTTCAGCTCAATCACTGAGGTCTGCTCTCCTTCTATTTCCGTAATCACCACTTCCTCTGGCTTGTCCACAAGCGCCTTTGCTATTTTTTCAATCAAATCCTTCATGTTATCTTACCTCCATGTTTGATATCACCACCACATCACTTTGATTTGCCGTTGAAGGAGATTTCAGTAACCCTTGGTTTTCTCCTGCAACCGCAGCCACCATCAACAGCCTCATATCTGACACTGTAGCCTCCATCCTCACATACTGATCTCTCACTTGAATGGTCTAGCCCCACAGACTGATTAAGCAATCTATCGTTCCCCTATCTGCTCTTCGCCTTTCCTTTCAAATATCTTACAAATAATTTCCGAAAATCTTTCGGAAATGGAATCCGTAAATGGCAAAAGTAAGTGCTAGATGAAAAAGTTGTGGTCGCCTGAATAAAGACCACAAAAAGAGCTTCCAGTAATAAACCCTTTCCCTCTCTATGATACCCAAGAACCATATTGTCCTAAAGAATGCTCCAACGTAGCTGAGATTAAAACGAAATGCCTTTCTTTGCGACGGCTTATATTCTCTCAAGAACTCCCTAACCCGTCTATAGTAAGGTTCAGGGGAATAGATTCTGCTGAGAATCTTCTTATAACCCTTGATGAGTATTTCGTAATCCATCTTGGGGATGAAGTTGATCGAAAAATCTGTATTGTCACCCGATACATCTTTCAGCAACCTGCCCTCTTTTACAAGTCGCTTGTATAGACTGGTACTACGCGGAGCATTTAATAGCCCCACCATGGCGGTGACAATTCCACTTTCTTGGATAAATACACTAAGCCTTTCGAAAATCGAAGGTGGATCACTATCAAACCCTACGATGAATCCCCCCACTACCTGCAAACCAAATTTCTGGATTTTTTTTACACTGGCCACTAAGTCACGATTTCTGTTCTGGACCTTATTACACTCTGCCAAGCTTTCCTCGTTTGGTGTCTCAATGCCGACAAATACTGAAGTAAACCCCGCCTTGACCATGCATTGCATAAGCTCGTCGTCGTCAGAAAGATCTATAGACGCCTCTGTATAAAAAGAGAAGGGATGTCTTTTTCTTTCCATCCACTCAATTATAGCGGGCAAAATTTCTTCTCTTAACTTTCTCTTTCTTCCGACGAAGTTATCATCAACAAAAAACAAATCGCCTCTCCAGCCTTGGGAGTAGAGATCTCCTAATTCGCTCATTATTTGGGTTTTACTCTTTGTACGCACTTTTCGCCCATAAAGCGCCGAGATGTTGCAGAATTCACAATCATAAGGACAGCCCCGGGAATACTGAATACTCATAACTGCATATTTCTTCATATCGATAAGGTTCCAGAGTGGAAGAGGCGTCTTTTGTATATCAGGTAATTCTTGAGAGGTATAAATATGTTGAGCACATCCATTTCTCAAATCTTCCAAAAAGGGCGGAAGCGTAATTTCAGCCTCATTAAGCACAAAATAATCCACATCCTCGAACTCTTCGTATTCAGTTGTAAAGAGAGGACCACCAGCGACAACCTTGATATCCATTTTTTTGCACCTGCTAATTACTTGTTTAACCGATGCTTTTTGGATGGACATAGCACTAACAAAAACGAAATCAGCCCATTCAAGGTCTTTATCCCTTAGTGTGGTTACATTCATATCTATGAGTTTTTTCTGCCAGTCCTTTGGAAGCATTGCTGCTACAGTCAACAATCCCAACGGTGGGTGAGTTGCCTTTTTAGAGATAAATTTCAAAGCGCCCGCAAAACTCCAGAAGGTATCAAGATATTTTGGATAAACGAGAAGTATTTTCATACAATGAACCTCAGTCATGCTTTCTGTGAAAAAGGCGAGTTTTGACATCGCCTGGAGGGAGCCTTAGATTTGCCAGAAAATGTTTTAGACCAAGAGAGGAGGGATGCCGGCAACAGTCTGTCCACAGTTAACACTTAGAAGACCTCCTTTTCTACTTCTGAGCCTGTGCAGGGAGTTCGATGATAAACTTGGTGCCCTTTGGTTTATTATCTTCAACCCTGATAAAACCATTATGATCGCTGATTATCCTGCTCACAATAGCAAGACCCAAGCCTGTACCAGACTTCTTTGTAGAAAAATACGGCTCAAAGAGCCTTTCCTTGTCTTGCTCGGCAATACCGGTACCAGTATCAACCACTTCAATCTTGACAACCCCTAATACGTCATCGAAAAGGAGCTTGACCGTAATCTTTCCCTTACCAGGAATGGCCGCCACAGCATTATCTAACAGATTGATCATGACCCTTTTCATCTGCTCCTTGTCCAGTTTAAACGCGGGAACCTTATCATTGTCAACAAAATCGAATCTAATGTCTTTATAGATATCTTTGTACAATAGAATCGCATCTTGAATTATGGGTTTGATATTATCCCGCACCGGATTAGAGGCTGGCATGCGGGCAAAATTGGAGAATTCATTGACTAATACCTTCAACTCATCAACGTTGGCTATTATCAACCGCGTACACTCATCAAAAACGGTTCCATCCTCTTGTGCCAAACGCTCGCCGTACTTTCTTCTCAATCTCTGTGCTGAAAGCTGAATTGGGGTCAATGGATTCTTCACCTCATGTGCAATGCGCCTGGCCACCTCTCTCCATGCGGCCATTCTCTGCGCCCTCTCCAATTCAGTCAGATCCTCAAATACCGCGACCAATCCAAGATAATTACCACGATCATCCTTCAAGACCTTCAATGAGACCAGCAACTTTAAAGAACGTCCCCGTATTGAAATCCCAATCTCCTTTTGCATAAATCCCTTGCTGAAGAGATTTTTGTCTGCCATAAATCCGCTAATAATTGACCAATATTTAGCGCCGAGCACATCCGCATAATGTTTGCCAATTATATCTTTGGCAGAGATATTGAGCATCTCCTCCGCTGATTTATTTATTGTCGAAATTACGCCATCAGAATCTGCCGATATAACGCCAGCAGCTACATTTTCTAAAACCGTTTCCATATAGAGCCTGCGCTGCTCTGATTCCTTAGTGCTCTTAATCAAATCCCGGTTAACTGAATTAAATTTTCTTCTGCCCTCCCTCAGATCTTTTGTCATCTTGTTGAATGAATTTACTAGAACGCCTATTTCATCCTTGGGTTCCATATCGATACGAAAACTATAATCACCAGATGCAATCCTATTAGTAGCTTTAGCAAGCTCTTCTATAGGGACAGTCACGCCCTTTGACAAGTAAAAACCAAACCAAACCGCCGAAAAGATAACGAGAATAGTCACAATGGACAGCGTGATAAGATGGCTTAATTTAATAGGTTGCTTAAGCATCTTGAGTTGTTTATACCCTTGCAGACCTTTATCAATGGTCGCTAGTCTCGTGGAAACCATTCCGGGGACAAATTTCGCGAGAAAAAGCGCTCCTACCTGGGCCTTGGTCTCGGTTCGTGAGAATATGGGAACAACGCCCCTGACCAGATCGCCGTGGGAGGAACTCTGAATGTCCTTTATGTCAGTTGAATCCTCAAAACTCTTGCGCAAGAGGTCAACGCTCAGCTCCTTAAAAGGTTTCAAATCAATCCTGCGGTCATTAGAAACGATCTTCGGCTGCAACTTTGATGAAAAGACCTGAATCGTGGCGAGATTGTATTCCCTCCTCTTTTCCTCTATAAAAGCCTGGAGTTGATCTGCCCGAGATACCAACATATATCCATTGTGGGTAATGACGGAACTCAAGTTATTGCCAAAGGCCAAAACCTCGTCTCCAATTCTGCCATAGTAGTCCTGACCAGCCTCTAAAGATTTCTGAAGAGACTGTTCAATTTGAAGATTAAACCAATAATCAATCGAGAGAGAAATAAATTGAACTGAAACAAAAAAGATGATGATCGTTGGCAGAAGAGAAAGGATTACAAAGGCAAAAACGAGCTTAGCCCTCAGGCCAGAACCCATTACTTTCTTTTTTCTCTCAAAGACCAGCTTGACCAGATTTCTCATGGTCAAATAGAGGAGAAGCAGTACTAAGATCACATTGATATTAATGAGCGCAAAAATCAGGATGCTGTCGGCGATAGGCAATTCAATACCAAGATCAAGGACTTTGGTACCCAGATAGGTAAGCAAGACAATGGTAGGAAGTATGATGCATATGATGAGTATTTCTCGTCTTCGTCTCTTTAGATCTTCTTTTTTTAGATCCATATGTTTTTTCATCGCTTTTAGTATCTAAAGCTCACTGAATACCAGTCGGTCTCAAAATCCCACAGGGAGAGAAAAAAGAAGACATAGCTTAAATAGAAGGGCAATTCAATTTTATCAAGCTCTGCCTTCAGCCGGAGCTGATACTGAAGCCCTCTTTTGAGATTAGCAAGCCTAGTCACGGTTAAGGCAACTACGCCTGCCATCAGTTTCTTGGCCTCCTCAAAATCCTTGATTAATATCTTTTTGTCATTCTGTTCTGGCAGAAAAAGGCAAAACTCATTTTTCAAGGTATTGTACGCTATTGTATGCGTTAGCCTGATATCCGCAATCTTGGTATCGAACCCCTTTGGCTTGACCTCATATAGTTTGACAATAAAAGTAAATTTGGTCTCAATCCCATTTATGATGGCCTTATTCATTTCCTCAGTAAAGCACTCTTCGACCTTGAAATATACAAGGAGATCATGCAGCGTATTCGTGACAATTATATCTGATAGGTGTGCCTCTTTTTTTGCAGAAGAAGGCTTAGGAGAGATACAGACAAGGAGAACGATACCCAAGGCACAAAGAATACTCTTTTTTAGCATCATATGATATGAAGAAATTCCTTCTGATTAGAGGAAGGGTCAGCCATCCCCTCTCTCTGCCAAAGGTTCCAGCTTGCCGCTCGCAAGAAGATTGGACAGAATGTCAGAGGCCATGTCGTAATTACAGTCGGGATATCATAGAAAAAAGGTGGGATTATTGCAAGGGATAATAATTGCAGGGTAACGTCAAAGTACAGGGTATGGGTGTCTTTTTTTTGGATTATGCCCCACATAGTTTAGATGAGTGGGCGTTTCAAAATGGTTTATATAGATGCAGCCTATGATCCTAAGGCTTAGGGCGCAATAATCCATTTTTAAAAAACCCAGTAAGGGGACATGTCACAGTGCATAACCTAAAAAAAGATACCCATACCCTTGACTTTGACGTTACCCTGTCCTTAGGGCTCAAACAGTTGACATCGCTTATCTTCCACTTCGCCAAGAGTTTTTTGGCAAAAAACGTTTTAATGACCTCTCAAGGGGTTTTCTGTTTGGGCAACAACCTGTTGAAAGGTTAGCCACAACAAGGATT
>CP070673.1:1586698-1591345 GCA_020351915.1 Deltaproteobacteria bacterium | reverse complement strand
GCATCACGGCTCATATACACTCCCCTGCCTTTACCTCCCTTGCCCATTTGAATGGAGATCCGTGCGCGGCGAAAATCAATGTCTGCAAGGCTCAGGTGAGCCACCTCCTCCACCCTGAGGCCACAGCGGAGCATGAGTGAAAACATGGCTCGATCCCGCGGGCTCTCTATCACCTCAAAGAGCCTGTCCACCTCGTGATCCTTGAGATGTCTCGGCAGTGGCCGGGGCAGCCGCAGAAGGGTGCCGGTGTTGACCGGGTTGGCGAGCTCGATTCCCTCTTCTGAGTTAAGGTAGTCATAAAACCCACGGATGCTGCTCAGGTGGCAGTTGATTGTTTTAGGGGCGAGACCTTTTGCTAAAAGGTAATCGATATAGGCTGCCACCTTCTTTGTGCTCACCTCCTCAACGGGCACATCCACCCACACCACGAAGTGTTTTAAGGTGTTGAGATAGTTCTTAACTGTGTGGGGTGAAAAGTTCCGCCTCTTCAAGAATCGCCTGTAGTTCACTATCGAGTTGGTAATGCTCATCGTTCTGCCCCCTTTCTATAATTGTCATGGCGCGAAAGTATTCCTCCTCCCGGGTCTTATCAGTAAGCCGTGCGTAGCGCCGGGTTATCTCTAAGGAGTTGTGTCCCAAAAGCGGTTGAAGACACTCCAGCCTCATTCCCGCATTTAAAAGCTCGGTGGCAAAGGTGTGCCTCAGTGAGTGGAGGCTGTAGCCCTTATGGTCCAGCCCTGCTTTGAGGAGATACCGGTGAAACATGGTGTGGGCTGTGGTATAGCACATAGTGTCTCTTCCCTTAGCATAGAAAAGATACTCCTTTCCAGCGTCTCGTTCCCTCACCCATGCCTTTAGTGCCCTTAAGGCATCATCTGAGAGATACACTACCCGTCCTACACGATTCTTCTCACCTTCGAAGATCACAATCTTGCGCTCCCTGATAAGCACATGGCTGATTTTGGTTTTGAGCAGCTCCCCGATCCGTATGCCGGTGCGCAGCAGCACCAGGATCATGGCCCGATCTCTTACCTCTTTAATGACGCTGAGCAGTTGTCTTACATCATCAAGGGGTATCGCCCGGGGCAAGGGCTCGGGAACCTTGATCGTCAAGCGCCTGAAAAGAAGTTCAGGATGAATCACTGTCTGTTCGATCAGAAAGCGCACAAAGGCCTTCATGCACTTCACCTTTGTACTCACGGTGGAGGCCAGCAAGCCACGATCCTGTTCATGTTCGATAAATGCTTCCAGATCCCTTCGGGTGAGCTGTTCTAGATGGTTTTTACCGATATGGTTGAGAAAGGTAAGGAAGTGTTGGATAAACGATATGGTTCCCTGGAGCGTGCTGGCCTGGAGGTTGAGTCGATACTTGTGGCGGAGATAGCACTCAGCGTGGTGTTTCCCTGGAAGGTTCTTCTTGTAAAGCCTTTTTATTCCATCATTAATGATACGGACTCTCCGATGATCGACATGATGGGCATCAACTGAGCGCTCCTTGGTCACCATGCATTTGTGAAGCTCATGGGAAAACGCTGAAGGGTGGGTTTCAATAGTGGTATGGACCATCGTTTGCCTCCTTTCCTGGATTCACTAGAAAAAACAGGCAAATAATGGCCCTCGGAAGATCAAGAGTCAATTTCCAAGGGGGGCCGGTTTGTTACGTATAGCATCTTGAATCAAGCAGTTTTGGTTTGAAGAGAAAGCAGAGCAAAAGAGCGCCTCAAGGTGGGTGGCAGTGATTGAAGAAATAACGAGCACAATGAGACACTAGGGGAAACACGCAAGCCCTTAACCCAGTGGCACTCCATTGGGATGTCAGAGCCTCCTCTTGACCCTCGATCTTCGTTTACCCTGCGCGATCCTGGCCTTGAGTCTTCTTTGTGCGAGTTTCGCCGTCTCTTCGATCAAGTCTACCGGGATGACAGATGTGAGGCCAGAGTTTTCCTCAAAAATAACCCTCGGAGCCCGAGTTCGTTGACTGGTCGCCACCTCACGATCAGGTTTAGTCATAAATGAACTCCAGACCCTAAGACCATTTTTTCCCTAGAGTTCAGTTGCTAGCTTCCCCCATAACCTCCTTCAGAGCTCCCGTGATCTCCGGGTGCTGAAAGATGAACCCATAGCTGACTAGCTTCGTTGGGATAGCTCTTTGGCCTTCAAGAAGGACCGATCCAAATTCTCCAAGCACAAGTCGAAGCATGAAGGCGGGTGCCCTCAAGAAAGAAGGCCTGGAGAGGGCCTTACCGAGGGCCTTGGCTAGGTCCCTATTGCGTAGGGGATTCGGCGAGCAGAAGTTAACTGGGCCGTGGATGTCCTGCTTGTCAAAGACGAACAGGAATGCGCTCAACAGGTCTTCCATATGAATCCAGGAAAACCACTGCCTACCGCTTCCCAATGGCCCTCCTACAAATCTCTTGAATGCAGGAATCATCTGTCCCAGGACACCCCCTGTCTTACCCAGCACGATACCGAATCGGGTTATGGCCACCCGAACTCCTTTATGAGTTGCCTTGTAAGCTTCTTTCTCCCAATCAACACACACCTTTGCCAGAAAATCATCTCCGGATCTATCCTCTTCTGTCAGCTCCTCATCACCCCGGAAACCGTAGTATCCCACTGCTGATGTGCTGCAAAGCACGGCTCCTTTTTCTCGGGGCATGGCCTCCACCACGTTTCGCGTTGTGAGAATCCGGCTATGATAAATGAGCTGTTTGGTCTTATCATTCCATCGGCGAAAGATCGAGGCCCCTGCCAGATTGATCACAGCGTCCTGCATGAAGACCTCTTCTTGCCACGCCCCGGGAGCTGTGGTATCCGCAGAGATGTATTTGACCTGGTGGGGTGTATAAGGCCTCGGCTTAGGGCAATAGTCTACGACAGTGACCTCGTGTCCTCTTTCCAAGAACCGGATAGACAGCTGGCTGCCAATAAAGCCAAGCCCCCCCGTAATAAAGACCTTCATAGCATCTCCCTCATGGCTCCTCGCCAGCCCCGAAGAGTGGTAATTCTTCCTCTTCTCCTTTTTCCGAGGCATATTTTCTTCGGCGAATCGAGTGGAGCAGCTCGCTATCTTCTTCCTCACGAACCTTGGTTAAAAATAGCCGGATGCCCTTGTACCCAGGGCCTTCCTCCACGAAGAGATAGGCCGCATGATTGTTGGACTGCAAGTTGTGGTGAGTCAAACGGTCCGGCATGATAAATGCGATGGTCTGCCTATCGATAATATGGGGTCTTGCATAAACGGCTACATCCACGCGCCCTTGATCGTCTGCGGTTGCCAAGACTCCCTTGCCCTTCAGGTTCTCAAAGTATTTCTCAAGATCCATCTTTAACCGCCTCACAATGAAATTGTCTAAGTGTTATGATATGCTAGCGATATCAAAACCTCTATCACTTTTTGTTGTCCCAGACTTTACTATCCTTCCGACGCTGTAATTTCATCGAATGCTCTCGAGTCGCAACGCCGCCGGTGGGATTCGACGGAAAACAGATGAAGATGAGCCGAGTACGGTCGGTAATGAGCTTGTCCAGATCAGCGCCGCCGAAGCTGAACCCTCTCTGCTCGTCGAGGTGGAGCGGTACGGGCTTGGCGCCGACATAATTGATGAAAGATTCGTAGATGGGAAATCCCGGACTCGGGTAGATGATCTCGTCGCCGGGATTGGTGTAGGTCTGTTGGCAGAGGCCGATGGGCGGCTTGGCTCCGGGAAAAACGACGATATGAGCAGGGGTGATCGCGAGTCCCCGTTTTGCGCTCATATCCTTGGCTAGAGCCTCCCTGAGAGGCAATATCCCCTGCGGGTCACAGTAGTGTGTGAGGTCGTTGTCTATTTGACGCTTGACTTCCTCACGGATGTGGCGGGGCAAGGCGAAATCCGGCTCCCCCAAGTTGCACTTGATGACTTTGTTTCCAGCGGCCTCTATTTCGGCAATGTAAGGACCTACTTTGAAGGCATTCTCCGTATCAATGAGCGAAGTCCGTTCAGAAAACAAGTTCATGGCAAAACCTCCATCAGGTTGTCGAACATCCGGCTTATCACATCGCGCTCTGGTTCGTTGCTCCAAGATGGAAAGCAGAAACAAGAGTCGTCGAGGCGAGCCCGACGAGAATCTCGTTTCGAAGTTTCATTATCCCCCACTCGAGAGGTATTGATCTTAGGTCGAGGAATTACAGAGAAGCAAATTTATACCTGCCGGATCGAGTCGGTTTATTTTCATTTCCTAGAGATCGAGTAAAATGACGGTTCGGAATCACCACTAGCCTCTATGGCGACAAAACAGCTCGACTTTTTTTCAGATTTTGTAATGAGCCATAGAGACCGGCTCGATAGGGCCGCGGCCGGGAGGAATCGCGTCGCGCCGGAGCGAGGAGCGACGGAGGGGGCGCGAGGGAATCCGGCCGAAAGTCCGCGCGAGGAGCGCGGGCAGGGAGCGAGACGAAGAGGCGAGCGACCACCAGAAAAAAGCTACCGAATCGAGGTCCGTAAATGACCGATAACAACGAACAATTCAGCACACGTTGGGGCATTCTCCTGGCGGCCATCGGCATGGCTGTAGGCACCGGTAACATCTGGCGGTTTCCCCGGGTAGCCGCAGCCAACGGCGGTGGTGCATTCTTGATCGCCTGGCTGGTGTTCTTGTTCGCCT
>CP070673.1:1579207-1586598 GCA_020351915.1 Deltaproteobacteria bacterium | reverse complement strand
GGCTCACCCTCAACGATTCGAGGCAAGGCCTTCCGAACAGGAGTCAGAACCTTATATCAGCGTGGTGAGGTGTTCCAACTAAAACTGAGCTTCCAGGATCACCTCAAATAATATGTAAAACCCTACATTAACACAGATGCCAAGCAGCATTGACCTTTTCCACGTTTCCCTGGCCTCCAGTCTGGTCGCCAGAACAACAAACGCACCCACCGCGACTAAATAATTGGTGAAACTGAGTAAAACGATAAACCCTACAAGCCACAGAATGACACGAAAGAGTCGCCACCACTCAACCGCTTTGCTTTTCATTTCTTCCTGAGGAGACAGCACCGTTTGATCTGGCACTGTTACAGCTTCCACTCCTGGCGTACCTAACCCTTTTGGTTGGAACTGGCTTTCGCCCGCTAAGATACCACTCTGGCTGACAAAGCGCAGTTTGGATCTTACTCTGGGCAGAGCATCAACCAGAAATTGCAAAAACATCATTGCCGCCCCCACGATTCCCAACCCTAAGGGAATGGAGCGAGCACGGGGATTATAGTTGAGAGACATTATGGCGAGTAACAGAAAAAAAAGCATAATGATCACGTCAAATATGATAGCATCGCTCAGAAATGCCCGCTTTTCATCCCTTTTATTACCCATCTTTTCTCGACTCCTTAGATCTTCGGATTCGTGGCTTCATGCAGCTTTAGACGCCTTTCTGCTGATCAACATTTCGCGCACGTAGGGTACAAGTACCATAGCTACAATGATGATAAATAGCCCCAGTGAGATAGGCCGGTTGAAAAATCCCTTATACCCCCAAAGCATCAGGGTTTGGTGAAACGTCTTCTGGGCCATTCCCCCGAGCACTATGGCGATGACCACTGCTATACGGGGGAAGTCAAAACGTTTCATGGCAAAGGCCAAAACACCAAAAATTAGGGCCACAACGACATCGGTCAACAGCCCGTGTGCGAGATAGGCCCCCATAAGGGCCAGCATAAAGACGACCGGGGCCAGCAGGCTGGTGGGAACATAGGTAATCTTAACGAGGAAACCTGCCCCAAAAAGGCCAATCAGGGCGACCAGAATATTTCCGGCCACTAAGGTATAAATGAGAACCAATACCACTTCGGGGTTGTCAATCATCATACGCGGTCCTGGCTCGAGCCCCAATAGGATGAGGGCGCCCAAGAACACCGCCATCTCTAAGCTCCCAGGAATACCGAAGATTAATGTGGGCACTAAAGCGCCGCCATCCTTGGCATCATTTCCCGCTTCTGGAGCAATCACTCCCCGGATATCCCCGGTACCAAACTTTTCAGGATCCTTTGATACCTGCACAGCATGACCATAGGCCAGAAAATTGGACACAGCGCCCCCTACACCGGGAATAATGCCGACCACTGTCCCAACCACGGAACAGCGCAAGAAGAGGCCGAAGTGGCGAAACACCGCCTTTATACCCTCCGTTACCCCACCTATTTTGCCCCTGTAATCGATTTGGGCGATCTTTCCCCGCTTAAGAAAAAGGTCCAGGGCCTCACCCACCGCAAAGAGGCCGATAAAGGCCGGCAAAAGCCTGATACCGTCCCACAAATAGTCGCTGCCGAAGGTGAATCGAACGGATCCGGTCACCGGATCGTAACCCATGGTAGAAAGGATAAGGCCAAGGCAGGCAGCGATCAAACCCTTCCATAGGGAGCCCTTAGACACCACGGCAATAACGCTTAACCCCATTAGGGCCAGCATAAAATACTCCGGGTATGAAAAGGCCAGGACCACCAGTCGGCCGACAGGCAAAATTATGGTGAGGATAATGGCACCAAATATGGCACCCAAGCAAGAGGCTGTAGCCGCAGCGCCAATGGCCATGCCTGCCTTTCCCTGCTGGGCAAGAGGGAAACCATCAAAGCACGTAGCCGCACTTTGACCGGTGCCCGGTGTATTGATGAGGATCGCGGGAATAGAACCACCGAAAGCTATTGCCGACATGGCTCCAACAAGAAGCACTATGGCCAGATCCACGTTCATGCCATAGGTAATGGGAAGTAACAGCGCCAGCACCTGTGGGCCTCCCAGACCAGGCAGGACCCCAAACAGCATGCCCAAAAGTGTGCCAAGAACCAGATAAAGAGGTGCGGGCCACGCCAGCATACTCATTAGGGCCGGTAGAGCTGCTTCATACATTTCGCTTTCCCTTTAATTCAGCAAGATTAGTAGATCAATGATTTTTCATAGCCTGGGCCCCTAAACGGAAAGGCACAGGCTATGATAACGAAAGGTTTCAACCTTTCTTTCAGTCGTTCGCATTTCCTACTTGCGGTACTTGAGGATGAGTTCCTTGTACTTGGCCACCTCCACGACAGCCCCGCTAACCATGGCGGCCGTTTCTTCGGGTGTCATTGGCCAGACCTGATGATTGCGCTTAAGCATCTTTTGCTGGAACTCCGCGTCATTCGTCGCCTTCCAGAAGGCATCCTCCCAGATCCTGGCCACTTCTTTAGGAAGCCCGGGTGGAGCTCCAACGGGCCGATACATCGTTATGATGTCCAGCAAATCCCCGTAGCCCAGCTCGGTAACTGTTGGTACGTCAGGAAGGAGTTCATGGCGCTTTTTGGAATAGATCCATGCCGGGATAAGGTCGTGAGAGTCAATGATTGATTTCTTGAGCGTAGAAAATGGGTACTGTACCCAGTCCACATCACCGCGTATAGCGGATAGGATAGCCTCCGTGCTGCCATCATGGGGTATTGGCTTCATCTTGACTCCCATTCTCTCAGCAGCAATAATGGTTCCCAGACCAGCAGTAGAGGCAAGTCCCACAACGCCAGAGGTCACTTCGGGGGCCTTTTTAAGATCTTCAAGTGTTTTATCTTTCCACTTGGTAGACAGAGCAGTCACATAGATTACCACGCTGATATTGCCCAGCCACGTTATCTTATTCAAGTCAAATTTTGCCGTTCCCAGCACCTGGCTAACAGCGTTACCCGGCAGGTTCAAGATACCAATAGTATGACCATCCGGCTTTGCCCGGTACATTCTGTTGATCCCAATATTCCACTCCCCGCCCGGTAAGTTTCTCACAATAATCTTGGGCTTCCCAGGCAAGTACTTTTGTAGGTAAGGAACAATCATTCGTGAAACCGTATCAAAGCCTCCTCCGGGGGTCACAGGAAGAACAAAGGTTATTGTCTTGGATGGAAATGCCGATTTTGCCTCAGCGCTGCCAAACGCAAGCACCGCTATCGTCAGGATTAATAGCAAACTTACGCATGCGCGGCCCGCGCATTTCTGCCAAATTATCCTTTTCATTTGTCTCCTCCTTTTTGAGGTTTCTGTTTGATCTTTTTCATTGTAGTCAATTTCTATCCATGCTGTTCGATCTAAAACGGCCATCTTTATTTAGGCAGTCCTCAGATATTCTTCCACCTGCCGCCCATATGCTTCTTCCACCTCGAAAATACCCTTTCTGTCAGCTCTTTACTGTTTAGAGCGGTTGGTGGAAAATCATCGTACCACTCATAGGGCTTTACTGCATAAATAATACCGTGGGAGTTGGTATAATTATCCGTCGGCTTTCTGATCCTTGGGTCAAGCGGCCCACTCCATGCCCTCTTAATGATATCCATTTCTTTGGGGTCAGACCTCGTGCAAATCGCCCACATAACATCTTCAATATCATAGGGGTTTATGTCATCATCGACTACCACAACATACCGCCCGAGGTATGCACCCGCCCTCGTCTGTGAAGCTACATGCCCTGTCTCAGTAGCGTGGCCAGGATAACTTTGCTTTATTGCCACAATTGTGAATAGGCGAGAACCGCCAAAAGCAGGACACCACAAGCCGGTAACGTTGGGAATCCCCGCTCTTTCGATCTCATTGTAAAGAAGTGCGGATCTCCAAACGGCTCGCCAAAAACCTTGGTCGCTGGCAAGACCTTTTGAAGGTGGGGAGCCGAGGAGTATTGGGTTATTCCGATAATACAATGCCCCTACTTTGACAAATGGTTCGTCCCTCCCTTTGCTAGCGTAGGTGCCGGTCCACTCGCCAAATGGCCCCTCAAATCTGAAATCCTGAGGATGAGCGATTCCTTCGATGGCAATCTCTGCATTTGCAGGGATAGGTAGTCCCGTGACTTTACCTTCTATGATCGGTACTGATTCACCTCTTATAGCTCCCATATAATCAAATTCACAGATGCCTTGCGGTATCTCGCTGGCGGAGAGTATGTAAGTGAGTGGGTCGGAGCCAAAAACCATCGCTACAGGGCAGGGCTCTCCTCTGGCAAAGTATTTGTCACGATGCATCCTCCCGTGTTTCCCTGGGGAGATATAGAAGCCCACGGTTCGGCGATCGTGAAGTTGCACCCTATAGGTGCCAACGTTTACTACGCCCGTATCTGGATCCCTTGTTACGACGCTGACACCAGTGCCGATATATCTGCCTCCGTCCAATTCGTGCCACAGGGGGACGGGGAACTTTTCGAGGTCAACTCCATCTCCCTTCTCTACATTCTCAAGAATCGGACCGGCACTGACAGGCTTAGACGGAAAGTCTTTTGCCGAACTGGACCACTCTCCGGCTTTTAGCCTCAGCGCCTCAACCGTTTCTCGAATGCCCTGTTCGACCGGTAACCCAAAGGTAAGGTTAACGGTTTTTATATTACCCAAAGAGTTGGTCACAATTCTGAAACCATCCTTGTAACCTTTGAGTTTATCAAACAACAGTGCTGGTCCCTCGTTTTTCCCGTTTATTTGCACCATTGTCCCCACTTCGAGGTTTGGGTCCACTCCCTCTATGACTTTCAACTCTCCTATTTTGTTCGCCTGCTCTATCCACTCCCGCATATCATTAAACTCTATCATTCTGCCTCCTCCTGAAGGCCTCAAGATGCGTTTGTCTCATCGGAACTTGTGAACAAACCTTTTCAGCTTGGGTAGATTAGGTTTTCTATAACCATATGACCCAGTATTGGCTTCTGGGAGATCTAAGACCACCGATAAAATCAATCAGTTACACATGCGACCGCCTTTTTGGGAATGCACCCAGGGAAGTTCATTTTTTCTTCTCCTTTGCCTTGTAAAAGGCAACTGGAGCATGGGCCAGGGGGTTGTAGTCGGTATCGGTGACCGTAATGGCGTAGGCACCTTCCTTGACAAGCTTCTTGCTGATAAACCGACCACAGCTCCAGGTGGTGTACCAGGCACCGCTTTCATTGGCCTTTGGCTCGGGTTTGAGGGCATCGCCGATGTCAGAATCCACCCCATTGGCATCGGTGATCAGAAGGGCAAGTTCTTGTCCGGGGGTAAACCCGGAGCCTACGATAGAGACCGTAGCCTTCTTGTCCATCTTGACCATGGGGGAGGCAACAACGACGATGGGAGTTGGTGCACTGAGTGCCTGTTGTTGTGCCCCGCTTGGTTCCGTGCCCATGGTGGCACATCCTACCAGGCCGAAAACCATAATTACTGCTATTAATCCATAGACTACTGTTCTCATAACACCCTCCTTTTATGTTGATGGTTATATTGATGATTACACTATCTTTTATACTGGGCTTACCCGATTTGTCAATATTAACTTTTTTGTGTGCTAGCTTAATGAAAATGTCCCCTCTAACTGCTGTATTAAAATGTCCCCATTATGAGAAGGGACATTATAGCAATGAGTCAGAAAGAGAGGCAGAGGTACCATCTCCTGAAGATGGTGGTAGAGGGCGCAATAACCTTAAGGCAGGCCAGTAGCATGATGGGGGTGAGCTACCGTCATGCAAAGCGGCTGAAGCGGAAACTGGTCAGTGAAGGAGCCAGGGGATTGATACATGGCAACCGAGGCAGGCCCTCAGCCAGAGCATTACATCCTCAGCTTTCCAAACGGATCATTGAGCTTTCCCAGAAGACCTATGCAAGGTTCAATGATACTCACTCTACCGAGAAGCTTAACGAGGTGGAAGGTATCACCGTGAGCCGAGATACCGTGAGACGATTACGACGTTCTAACGGGATACCACCCAAGAGGAAACGCAGAGCACGAAAACACCACCAGCGCAGAGCTCGTAAGCCCCAAGCGGGGATGATGGTGCTGTGGGATGGGAGTCCTCATCGGTGGTTTGGAGAAGATACACTCCGCTGCTGTTTACTGGCATCCATAGATGATGCCACTGGGGAGCTCCTTGGCGCCTTCTTTATCCCGTATGAGTGCTCCTTTGGGTACATGAAGCTTTTAGAGCACATAGTCAAGCGATATGGTATCCCGTGCTCCATTTACCAGGATCGACATGGAAGCTTACACCGAAATGACGATCACTGGACACTGGAAGAACAACTCAACGGCGAGCAGGACCCTACCCAGGTAGGAGGGTGCCTGAAATCGCTTGGCATCACTGCTCTGTTCGCCCTCACCCCCCAGGCAAAGGGAAGGGTTGAGCGGCTCTTTGGGGTGTTTCAGGATCGACTTATCGCCGAGTTGGAGCTGAGGAACATCAAAGAGATGGACGCGGGAAATACATTCCTTACCGAGCACTTCATTGCTGAGCTCAACCGGCGCTTTGCCGTAGCCCCTGAGCTGTCCCACAAGGCATGGCGAAGGATACCGCTGGATGTGGACATTGAAACAGTGATTAGCTTCCGCTACCAGGCAGTGGTGGGCAATGACAATGCTGTGCGCTTAGGGGGCATGGTCATCGATATCCCCGAGGATCCTGGCCGAAGAGGCTATGCCAAGGCAAAGGTAGAAGTCCGGCAGCTCTTAGATGGGAGTTGGAGGGTGTACTACAAAGACACCCTGATTGCCCAGACAGACCCGACTCCTCTGATAGAGCCAATCAGGGCAAAGCCTAGGAGAAAATCAAGGGCACGGGCAGCTTCCGAAGAACAGTGGGTTTATATGGCATCAGCAATTAAGGGGGGACATTTTCACTAAGCAGTTAAGGGGACATATTTACAAAGCTTAAACATTATTAACTTTTTTATGCTATCTATAAGAAAAAGTGATACTTCTCAGAAGAGAAATAGGGCACGGATCATTGAGATGGCTTTTGGAAGAAATGGGGGTATATGATTCCTTTTTTATTGATGCACTTGGAGCAATACTTCGGGTCTTTATTACGACAGATAAAGACCATAAGTGGATTTTGGGACTGGGTTTTGGGACTTGACAATCTCTAAGAAACATGGTTTTTTTGTTAAGCATCTTAGACATCAGCCTGATGGATCTTGGAGAGGGGCAACCTCAAGGGAATCCGATCGGCATGCGTCTGAGAAAAAAAGCCTCGGTATAGTCTCATGGATGTGTGGCTTTTTTATTGTGATCTTTCTCGTGGATTTTCATATAGGGATTATATTATTTGTTCTCGCCTTTCTCAAGGTTCAAGCTCGAGTAAGCTGGGTTAAAGCTAGCAT
>CP070673.1:1575883-1579107 GCA_020351915.1 Deltaproteobacteria bacterium | reverse complement strand
GAACGGGCTTCCCACAGCTGGATCATGTGGCCAAGGTCAGGGGTGAGGCACACTATGTGGATGACATCGTGCTGCCCAATATGCTGTATGGCAAGGTGCTGAGAAGCCCCCTGCCCCATGCACGGATCCTCGCTATCGATAGGGCGTCAAGGCAAACGTAAGTCTGGATAAGAGATTGGAAAGTGAAGCCCCGGTTATGTCATCCTCGGTATGTTCATCGATTCCGTTTCTTTGATGCTTATGACCCTGCCTGTTATCTTTCCCACGATTGTGGCGTTGGGCCTTGATCCCATTTGGTTTGGAGCGATTATGGTGAAGTTTGTTTAGTTGGGTCTTATTATGCCCCCTGTAGGGATGAATCTCTATGTCATCAAGAGAATAGCTCCAGATTCTTCTATACTTGATATCTATAAGGGTGTTCTCGTGTTTGCCGTGGCCCCCCTGATTGGTGCCAGCCCTTTGTTTACGATTTTCTTCTCCTTTCTCATAAACCACAGCCTGGAGACCTTCACAATACGGGTTATCCTGGGCGCAGTGTCCGTGGTGGCGGGCACCGTTATTCTATTCGGCTTCTGAGGGGAATCAGATCCCTCTTGCCTCCCGATAGTGACGACCCGGTTGAGTCGGCTGATACCAAGCCCCTCATTGGGAGGAGAAGCATTATGGAATTTACCCTTGTGTGACGACAGGAAACAGGGCTCATCACGTTGTGGCCTATGATTTGGGGTAATCAGGAGGGAGGTTCTTTAGGGGGCCGAATAATGAGTTCCTCCAGAAGAAGCTTGATCATTCAGTTTTTGTCAAATTTTGAGCACTGTGCACATCTCAGGCGGTAAGAAGAGGGAAACACCATCACCCTTTTTGAGATCAATGGAGGGGTGTAACCTGAGCCGGACCATTTTTTCTCCCACCATAGCCTGGCAATCGTTATATTCGCCAAAGAAGGTGACAAGTTCCACCTTTGCCTCAAGCACGTTTTTTTCTTCATTGAGGGGCTTCTGACGGACGGTAACATTTTCCGGTCTGATGCAGACGGCTACCCTGTCTTCTCGCTTGGCCCATCCGGGCAACTGACAGGTAATTTCTCCTTCCGTGGTTTCCACTACGCCCATACCCATGGAGGTCCCTTCAATTATTTTCCCTTCAAGGAAATTAGGGGTACCAATGAAGTCAGCGACGAAACGAGTCTTGGGTCGGATATAAATCTCCTTCGGCTCACCCCACTCGATGATCTTCCCATCCTTCATGACTGCCATTATTTGGGACATAGCCAATGCCTCAAGCTGGTCATGGGTAACATAGAGGGCCGTAATCCCCAGCCGATTTAACAAGTCTGTTAGTTCAATGCGCATCTGTTCCCGAAGCTTGGCATCGAGGTTGCTCAGCGGTTCATCCAAGAGGAGCACCTGCGGTTCCATGACCAGTGCCCTTGCCAGTGCCAGCCTCTGCTGCTGACCCCCGCTCAGCTGTGGAGCCGGACGATCTTCCAGACCCTCCAGCTGAACCAGAATAATGGCCTTCTGGACTTTCTCACCTATTTGGCGTCTGGAAAACCCCTTCTTCCCTACTTTAAGTGGGAATGCCACATTTTCAAAGACCGTCATATGGGGCCAGATAGCATAGGATTGAAAGACCATACCGATGTCTCTCTTGTGAGGAGGCACCGATAGGCCCCTGTTGTGAGAAAAGAGTAATCTGTCACCAACGACGATTTCGCCCTGTTCTGGTTTCTCCAGCCCGGCGATGCAGCGTAAAGTCGTGCTCTTACCACAACCGCTGGGGCCGAGTAAGGTAAAAAAGGTCCCGGTCTGTACCGAAAAGCTTACCTGATCGGCAGCTAAAACCTCCCCCCGATCCGTTTGAAATGTCTTAGAGAGATCAGATACCTTTATCATTATGCCATTATGTTTCACTGCGTCAGTACCTCCATTTCCATTGATCTTAAGATCTCTACGTAATCTCTTTCCATTTTAGTGTCAAGGTCAAAAGAGGATAGCATTCTGAGAAAAAAGTTTTGTTTTTTGCTCAGCATGCCCTTGTAATAAGCAAAATGCCGCAAGAAATAGGTTTATTTCAAAAGGGTGCGAAGATGCCCTGCTCTCCTTAATGAGTTTGACCTATTCTTGTTGGCCTGCTTATCTTCTACCACGACCTTCTCATCCGGCCCTGGTAGGAATGTGGGATAGACCTCTGCGGCGGACAGCAGCCTGTTGCTGAGGTGGCCGTCCTTCTTAGAGCAAATAGTGCCCCCTCCTAAGTATCCGGTTAACAAAGACAGCCGTGACATTGGGATGCGGGCGACTGTTGACAACGGCGATGTTTGCCGATCCGCAACCGTGGAGGCCACCCTCAACGATCTTCACCATGCCTACCGGCGCCCCCATGTTCAGCAAATCGTGAAGGACCTCCGGCTTCATCCCTATGCAGATAGCATATTTGCCACGACCCACTCCATTGGGAGGCGGAATCCCTTAACGATAACTGGCCCCTGCCTTACAAGATACCTCTAGAATTCAGGGGTCTACTCACGACCCCAAACCGCAGCCAAAAAGGATATAAGGCCGTTGCCGGATCCCGGCCGCGGGGGTTCTGTCATGACCGTTTCCCCTTTCCATTTTGAGTCCAAGGGATCCCGGTAGGCGGTTAACTCCCCTCTTCCTTGACAAGATCAGTATTACAGACACGGTATCTCATAATGTTAGAACGCATGGGGTTTTAGTTGAGCTGACTCGATAAGAACTGTTGATAGAACTTGCTTTTTCAGGCGGAAGTGTAGAGAGGTTAGGCTTGTTTGTCAAGTTTAAATGGTATACGTGTTACACAAAAATCTTGACACTACGAATTATCTATTATAACAAACACCGTGTTATAGTTGGAATGCCACTAGGGCGTGCTCCCAGTGATTCAAGCTATTTCAGGGGTATAATGTGCAGTGCCACGCCGCACAATGAGCTCACCCAATTAGGCGTACCCGACATAAAGGCAGTATGGACGGGAGAGCCACCCATACAAGGATTTATTGTTGTTTCCATAAAATAAAGGTACCCCGGCCATGCTAAACACGCTGCTGGTTTAGGCTCACAGACACCTCGCGGTGGCTATAGAGGACGAGACCTTTGCACAACTTGGCAATAATTGTCAGTGGAGGCTTTGCGGACCAGCTCGAAACAGGGAGCTTCAGCTTCTTAGATAGTGTGGCAAACGCTAGCCCGCAGAAAGGGTTC
>CP070673.1:1572432-1575783 GCA_020351915.1 Deltaproteobacteria bacterium | reverse complement strand
AACCTTGCTCATTTGAAAACAGCCGCACTCAACAAAAAGAAAACAGCATTGAAAAACATCGTTGAGAAAACCGGCAACAAAAAGGATCTCATCTATGTGAGGGGTGTTTCTGAAGATATTGCTGATAAACTTCTAGACGGTCAACTCCCACCCCCAAAAGAGGTGGCTTGAATGGTGACCCTAAAAGGGTCCAAATATGTAAATAAAATGAATTCGAATGACAAAGATCAAAGCCCAAATTTCAAGTGAATGTCAAATGACAAATGCTAAAAAATATATCTCCGCCCATTAGTTCAAACGCAGCCTACACTGGTGAAGATGCACAATGGGAAAAAGATAAATAACTGATCGTTTAGGAAAACATTTTGACATTGGGGTTTTGGATTTGATTTGACATTTGGATTTTGTCATTTGAACTTTATTCCATAGGGCATCACAAATCACTATCTAACACGCATAGCAGAGCTGGGACCACCCCGCTACTGCGGGGTGGTTTAAGGGATTAATCAACGGACTAAATCGAGACTGATCATGACAAAAAAACAGATTCTTATCATCGAAGATGAAGCCAACATGAGGCACATGCTGGAAGTACTCTTGGAAAAGTCCGGCTATGGAGTGACATTAGTAGCCGATGGCCAAGAGGGCTTGGAAGTGACCGGAAAGGAAACATTTCAATTCATCCTCTGCGACATAAAGATGCCCAGAATGGACGGGATGACATTTCTCAAGTCGGCAATTGATATCATCAGGGATACCCCCGTTATTATGATGTCTGCGTATGGAACCGTTGATACGGCTATTGAGGCTATGAAGCTCGGTGCCTATGACTACATCAGCAAACCGTTTAAGCCTGACGAAGTGCTCTTGACCCTGAAAAAGGCAGAGGAGCGGGAGAAACTGAAAAGTGAGAACCTGAGATTAAAGGATCGGATCCAGAAAATCGAACGGAGCTATACCTTCAGTAATATCGTGGCCAAGAGCAAGGCAATGCAGTCAGTTTTTGACCTCATTAAAAAGGTTGCGGATTACAAAACCACCGTCCTCATTCACGGCGAGAGCGGCACAGGAAAAGAGCTGATTGCCCGGGCCATCCACTTTAATGGATCACGACACACCGGTCCCCTGGTGTCTATCAACTGCGGCGGAATACCAGAGACACTGCTTGAAAGTGAAATGTTCGGGTACAAAAAGGGGGCCTTTACGGATGCGTGGCAGGATAAAAAAGGTCATTTTGAAGAGGCACATGAGGGAACCATCTTTCTGGATGAGATTGGTGAACTTCCCCTACCCCTCCAGATTAAGCTCCTGAGAGTTCTCCAGGAAGAGGAGATAACCCCCCTTGGCTCCACTGCCACCAAGAAGGTAGATGTGAGAGTAATAGCAGCTACAGGCAAGGACTTGGCAGAGGAGATAAGAAAGGGGCTGTTCAGGGAAGATCTTTACTACCGCATAAATGTGGTAACCATATACCTGCCTCCCTTAAGGGAGAGGCGTGAGGATATACCCTTGCTTACGGACCACTTTATCAAACAGTTCAACGGCAAGCTTAACAAGAACCTCAAGGGCGTTTCCTCTGAGGTAATGGAACAGTTTATGATACACCGATGGCCAGGGAATGTCCGGGAGCTGGAAAATGTTATAGAAAGGGCAATTCTCCTTGCCCCCGGCAATATTTTAGAAATGTCCGACCTTCCCCCAGACCTCAAAGCTGCCCGCTTTCCATCGGGCGGCCTCACCCGTGAAGGTATATCTTCCATTAAGGAAGCCTCCCGTCTGCTTGAAAAAAACCTCATCGAGCGGGCATTAGCCAAAACCGGCGGTAACAAATCACAGGCTGCCAAAATGCTCGAGATCAGCCGCCCCATTCTTCTCTCTAAGATCAAGGCATATGAATTGGGCTAGCCGTAATGCAATAACGCACTGCCCCACATGGAAAGGCAAATTTGGTAACCGTACGTCCTCAAAAACAGCGATCTCGGAACGAGGGAGAACTTCCTCGATGAGAAACCTGATCCTCCTCCTCGGTGTAGGCCTGGGTGGGGTCTTCTTGATCCTCACCTTGAAGTTTATCCAATCTCTCATCGCGTACCGCAGCCGAGGTTCGCAATTCAACCATACATTTGCAATTCCACGGAAAGTGGTAGAGATAGGTAAGGAGGAAAGAAGGCAACACGCGAGAGCCCCTATCCGCCTGCCGGTCAGCATTGAGACCGCTGAAGGCACGATAACAGCAGAGACAAAAGATTTCTCCCTTGGCGGCGCGTTCATCTGCTGTGCTAATCCCCTCCCACCCAAGGAAAAGTTTCCCCTCGCCATTACCCTGCCCCATGGTGGTTCCCTGGCCCTGTTCGCGGAGGTAATCTGGTCCAATAGCAGCGTCTCTGATGAGAAGATCGTAAACCGTGGGATGGGAATTCGGTTTGTCCAAATCACCGAACAGGACCGCGAGATCCTTAACGACTTGGTTTCTACCCATCTCGGAAGGAATGTCGAATGAGGAATATGACCTAAGCGCTGCGATTACTCCAACCGAGGCTTGCTTTTAGCGATTTTCAGGCAGATCGTGCCTTGAGCAAGACCGGGGGTAGAGAATCAAAGGCTGCCAAAATGCTCGAGATCAGCCGCCCCATACTTCTCTCTAAGATCAAGGCATATGAATTGGGCTAATTACCAATAGGCAGAAGCTCTGGTTGTATTGTCAAATTTCTTAACACTTGACAATAAATTTTGCAGTACCCCTTCCCCGTCTGCCCCCCTGCTTCATCATGCCACAAAACCTATTTTCTTTTTAATACCAACTACATAAATCCACTTTCCTTTCACAGATACAAACCACCCCTGCTTGGCACCAGTTTTGCTATTTCAATGAGAGACATGCTGTGTAGAGTCTTTTTATGAAGCGAGCAAGGGCTCTTAACACTATTGAGCTTTTAATGGATTGCCGCATTCTATCTTGGAGGTAATTTTACCATGAGAGGTAGCAAGATGAAGAGCCGAGAACATAAAGATTGGGTTAAAGCTCCCAGGTGGGGTTCAAGAATGGGAAACGGGTTCATGAGGCGAGCAGTGGCTGCCCTGATTGCACTTCTGGTTGTGCTGTTTTCTGTGCCCGGAGCCTATGGTGCTATTACGGTTGATGGCACTGTATCTACCGGTACGACGTCCACAAATACGATTACGATTTCACATACGACTTCAGTCACCGATCGGCTGATGATCGTTGGCGTATCAATCAATAACAATAATTATGAGACGGTTCTCTCGGTTACATACAATGGAGATGCTCTTACCCCCCTTACCGCATATACGGAAAGTGACGACTCCTATGCCCAACTATGGTATCGTGTT
>CP070673.1:1567260-1572332 GCA_020351915.1 Deltaproteobacteria bacterium | reverse complement strand
TAGGCATACACTCCCGCTGAAACCTGTCTGATGTATCCAGCACGGAGCATAAGCTTATGCGCTATCGTTTGGGCGTCTTTCGGATCTTCCTTGAGGGTTTTTCCTGTATGTTTCGATTGTCTCATCGTATATCCAATCTCAACTCACCTCTATCATTGTTCCAAGCCCATTTTTTTCTGCTTCAGTCAGAACTGCTGAAGCAGCGGCGGCATCCTCCACTGCCACACCTACTGTTTTGAAAAACGTAATTTCTTCACCAGATTGCCGTCCCGGCTTGAGCCCATTGATAATCTCACCCAATTCGGCGTCGATTGTTGCCCCGGGAATGATAATGTCACCCGCTTCGGACAGGCAGGCCTCTCGAGAATCGACCACGACCCGTGCCCTACGCACAGTAACTTCATCCACCTCCTGCATCTCGGGTGTGAATGATCCAACACCGGTGATGTGTGTGCCGGGTTTGAGGTCATTCCCATTAAACAGGGGCGTTGAAGAGGTCGTGGCAGTGATGATGATATCCGCATCCTGGATGGCCTGTCTGGGGTTTGAACCCAGGTTGACGGTAGGGGCGTTCTTCCAAGTAGTAATCTCATCGGCCAGCTTTTGTGCAGCAGATAGTGAAAGGTCGAAAAGGTTGACCTCCGTTATGGAAGCGACAGCCATAACCCCTTGCAACTGTGCCCGACCCTGTACACCGGCCCCGAAGAGAGCGATTTTCGTTGCGTTGCGGCGAGCCAATAGTTCAGCGGCAAGACCGCCGGTTGCCCCGGTGCGGATAGCGGTCAGGGTGTCTCCTTCGATAAGCGCTCTGGGTATCCCCGTTTGTGGGTCAAGAACGATTACAGAGGCAGTAGTGGTTGGTAAGCCCAGGCTTGGGTTATCTTTGTAAATGGAGACAATCTTAATGCCCAAATCCTGACTGCTGTGAAGGTAGGCGGACATCAGCAGCGTGACACCTTTACCTGAAGATATTCTTGTTCGAAGCGGTACAGTTGCCTTACCGGCCGAGAGCTGCCCAAAGGCGCTTTTCATGATATCGATTGCTTTGGGCATGGGCAAAGCGGCTCTGACATCATCACCGGTGAGAATTCTTATCTGCATGAGGCCTCCTATAATCTCACGCCCATATTGAGGCTTCCTCGTACATTCGGAAAATATCAAACAGACTATCAGAAAGCAACTTAAGAGTTAATACCGGGTGCAATTAAAACCGTTGGCTTTTCCCTCAATTTTTCTTATTGGTATGAATTTTTTCCTTGACAATCGCACTTGCTGAGGCCACCAGTAATGAGGTGATCTATGAGATAATGAAGCTGCTCATTGTAAAAGTGAAATTGTATGCTGATAAATTTTTGGCCACTATCCCTAAAGCCAGGGAGAAAGCAATTTCTACAGCCAATTAAGTTTTTTCTCATGTGGTTAAAGGTGAGAGTAAGAAAGCGGCTGAGAGCGCGTGTGCATTTGGAATTGGTTAAAGATAAGATAAAGGATGTTATATAGGAAGGTATAGCGTAAACGAGCCAAAAACTTTGAAAGTAAAAGGAGGTTCTCGATGGGGAATGGCTATTGGCAAAAATTACTCAGGGTAGATTTAACAAACAAAAAAACATCCGTGGAACCTATAGCGGAAGAAGACCTCAGACGGTTCATCGGAGGCGCCGGCCTGGCGGCTGAAATTCTTCGCAGAGAAGTCCCGGCAAAGATAGACTCCTACGATCCTAAAAACCTTGTTATTTTCGGGGCAGGACCATTCCAGGGGCCGCCTATTGCGGGTGGGGCGAAATTCAGCATGACCGCAATATCTCCAGTAACGGGTACTTTCGGCGACACAGCTGCCGGAGCGGATTGGGGCCCCGCATTAAAGGATGCCGGCTATGACATGCTGGTGATTGAAGGGGCTTCTGAAACACCGATATACCTTCATATTGTTGATGACCGAGTTGAGATCAGGGACGCTTCTAACCTGACTGGGATGGATACGCATGAAACGATCGATGCGATTCACAAAGAGACGGAGGATAAAAAATTAAGCATCGCCTCGATCGGACCGGCAGGGGAGAAAAGGGTTGCCATTGCATGTATTGTTGTCGATAAACACAGCTTTGCCGGACGATGCGGGTTAGGCGCTGTTATGGGTTCCAAGAGGTTGAAAGCCGTTGCCGTCCGGGGAACTCAAACCGCCGAAATGAGCGACCCCGATAAGGCAAAGAAACTGATGGGGCAATACCAGAAACAGATTTTGGCGACGGTCAAGAAGAATGAATTCAGAGCCCATGGCACAACAGCCCTGTGCGAGAGTGCCGAGGCCCTCGGGGACATGCCGATCAAATACTGGGAGCAGGATGTGTGGCCTGAAGGCGCTAAAAAGCTCGGCGCTCCGAACTACACCAAGGTGCTCAACGCCAAGCCGTATCCCTGTAAGTTCTGTCCGATCGGATGTCACAGAAAGATTAAGATTACAGAACCCGCCGAATATGTCCAGGAAGGGATCGGCCCGGAATACGAGACCCTTGGGATGATGGGTACCAATCTGCTTATCGACGACCCGAAGGCCGTAGCCCAAGGCAATAACTTGGCAAGCAGACTGGGGCTTGATACGATTTCTGCTGGTGCGATGGTTGGTTTTGCCATGGAATGCTTTGAAAAGGGATGGATCACCGACCAGGACTCGGATGGATTAGAACTCAAATGGGGAGATCCAAAGGCTCTTTTTGCATTGTTGGAGCAGATTGGGAATAAGGAAGGCTTCGGAGCGATATTTTCGGAAGGGACCCTGGGAGCCGCAAAGAAGATCAGCCCGGAGGCAGTTGAAATTGTGGCCCATTGCAAAGGGCTGGATTTTCCTTCCCATGATGCCAGGTCATGTATCTCCCTGGCGCCGACCTATGCAACCGGTACACGTGGGGCATGCCACTTTAGAGGCGGGTGCGAGGATGTGGAGATGGGAGGATTTTTCATACCGGAGATCGGCATAAAAGAGGGGATGTTCAAATTTTTTGAGAGAGAAAACCAGAGTCTGCTGGCGGCCAAGTGCCAGGACTATTTTGCCCTTCTCAACTCACTGGTTCTCTGTGCTTTTATGGTCGACGGCGGGGATATGCCTTTTTCCGGGGTGAAGGATCTTTTCAATGCCATCACGGGGTGGGATTATTCTATCGAAGACTTGATAGAGGCCGGGGAGCGAATTTTTACCGTTCAGCGCCTCATCAACATCCGGGATGGTTATAACGCTGCAACAGATGTAATGCCCAAAAAAATGTTACAACCTGCCAAAGAGGGATTTAGGGCTGGTAAAGTTCCTCCCTTTAAAGAGTTAATGGAGGATTACTACAATCTGAGGGGGTGGGATGAAAACGGTGAACCGAGTCAGGGAACTCTGGATCGGTTAGGTCTGGCAAGATAGGCATATTTCGCTTTTTTAATGCATCAACCCTATCGATACCTAGCATATAAGCAGGAAAACAAAAAATAATTCTGACCAGAGAAGATAGTATGAACTTCAAGAAAATGTTAATGGCAATTGATGCGCACACGGAGGGAAATCCGGAACGGGTGGTTACTGGCGGGATACCACCTATCCCCGGCAAGACCATGCTTGAGAAATCGAAGTATGTGCGAGATAACCTGGATCATCTCCGTACGTTGCTGGTTTACGAGCCTAGAGGACACAGCAATATGTATGCTTCCCTTGTTGTTCCGCCTACCGTGGACGGGGCAGACTTTGGGGTGATGTATTTAGAGCCGGGTGGGTATGTGACGATGTGCGGCCATGGAACGATTGCTATCTGCACTGTATTGGTAGAGACGGGCATCATTGATGCCCTTGAGCCTGAAACCGGGATCGTTCTGGATACGCCCCCAGGACTCGTGCGGGCCACAGTGGCCGTTAAGGATGGAAAGGCCGAATCAGTCACCTTCCGGAACGTTCCATCTTTCCTCTACAAGGGGGATGTAGGAATTGATGTCCCGGATGTTGGATGGGTAAAGTTAGATATCGCTTACGGAGGAAATTTTTACGCCATTTGTCCGGCGGAAAGTGTGGGGCTGGAGATATCAACAGAGCATGTGAATAAAATCATATCGTGCGGAACAAAGATCTGGAGGGCGGTTAACGAACAGGTTGAGATCCACCATCCTGAAGAACCGGAGATAGATTGTGTAAACTTTGTGGAATTTTCCGCTCCAGGTACTCATCCAAAAGCAACGATGAGGAACGCAGTGGTGGTACCCCCGGGGGGTATGGATCGGTCCGCATGCGGAACAGGGACAAGTGCGAAGATGGCTACTCTATATTCGAGAGGGGAGCTTGGCCTGAATGAGGAGTTCGTTCACGAAAGCATTATTGGAACCCTGTATTACGGCGAACTCATAGAGGAAACGATGATAGGGAAATATCGGGCTGTAGTTCCAACCATTAGAGGCAGTGCCTATATCACCGGGATTCACCAATTTGTGGTCGACACTAAAGACCCGTTTCCTGCCGGTTTTCGTCTTGGAAAAATAGACAAGCTATACGGTTTTGGATTTAGGTCGTAGAAAGACAGAAAGGAGGAGATTAACATGAAAGAACTCAAAGGAATCTGCGCCGCATTGTGTACTCCATTTACGGAGGATGGTGAAAAAGTTGATGAAACAGCATTAAAGGACCACATAGATTCCATGTTAGATGCCGGAATTCATATTATTCTGGTTTGCGGTGGGACCGGTGAATTTGCTTATTTGAGGCTCGAGGAAAGAAAAAGAATCGCTGAGGTTGCATCAAAACATATCGATGGCAGGGCTGGCTTTATGGTTCAAACATCGGCAATTAATACGGCCGACGCCATCGAGTTTGCCAAGCATGCCGAAGGTGTTGGGGCTGACTGCCTGCTTATTCTACCGCCCTATTTCGAGGGTCCTGACAACGAAGGGGTCTATTATCACTATGAGAAGATATCTGAGGCTATTAAGATCCCGATTATGGTCTACAATATTCCTGAGCACTCGGGCATCGATGTTACTCCAAATTTCTTCAAGCGTCTCATGGAGATCGATAACATCCACTACATCAAGGATAGTACCGGTGATATCAT
>CP070673.1:1558976-1567160 GCA_020351915.1 Deltaproteobacteria bacterium | reverse complement strand
TTTTGGGTGACATAATCCATTCTGAGCCGAGGGTCATCGATTATTTCGACGCAGATGGGCAACTGGAGTACCGTTTTATTGCTGTTGGTGCCAATGACGGCATGCTCCATGTTTTTACTGATAGGGACGCCTCCGATATTAATGGCAGAACGTATGCTGCAGGAAGCGAAATTTATGCCCTTGTGCCTTCAGACCTTCTTGTCAGGCTCAAAGAACTCGCCAGCCCGGATACCCATGCCTACATGGTGGACAGCTCGTGCAACCTCTTATGGGCCAAGACCAAAACCGGCGGCTACTATGACAAGACCCTGGTCTTTGGCGAGCGGAGGGGTGGGAGAAGTTACTGGGCCCTGGATGTAACCAAGCCAGACCCGAGCGAATGGACCGTAAAATGGCACATCAAAGGAGGAACTGTCAAGCATAAGGAACTGGGCCAAACCTGGAACAAGCCCTTGTTTACCCGTATCAGGGTGTCAGGCGGGTCTGAACCAGATGATTTTAAGGATGTTGTCATATTTGCCGGGGGGTATGACCCACTAGAGGATGGTTTTCCAGAGGAATTTTTGGATTCCAATGAAAATGGAAAGTGGGATAGCACTCCCGCTCCTGGTGAATCCTATACAAATACACCAGGTGGAACACCAGGATACGACACCTACAATCCTGGCGAAGATACCATGGGGCGAGGGATATTTGTGGTGGATGCCGCTGACGGGAGCCTTGTGTTCAGTGCAACCTACGGTACCTCTGATGTAACTACCGGAACAGAGCAAAAATATACCGATATGAAGTACTGTTTCCCTGCTGATCCATCGGTCATTGCCCTGTCGAAAGAAAAACTCGTCATATATTCCGCTGATATCTATGGCCAGATATGGAAGATCACCTATGATTATTATGATCCTTCTCCTGCTGCCAGGTGGAAGGCCAAGCTGATTTTCAAATCAAATCCCGGCTCTGATCTTGCCTCCGGTGACACCAACATAGCGGGTGCTCATGATAATATTGCTGATCAGGGGAGAAAGACCTTCTATTCCCCTGATGTATCCTTTTTCGGCACCTGCTGGACAAGACGGCCGGTTCTCTATTTCGGTACCGGTGACCGAGCCCATCCCCGGTATACAACGATCTCCAACCGATTTTATATAGTAGCAGATTACAACAGTATAACCAAGGAAACAGACCTTTTGAACCTTACCTGCGATGAACTTGATGACCAGGCAGATGCCGATGGTGATGGGGTTTTAGAACTCATCCCGCCGCATGACGATGATGCAATCAGAAAGATGGATTTAAAGGCGATCCTGAGTAATCTTGTTCCAGGATCGCCATGCAGGGGCTTTTATCGGGTTTTGGACAAGCAGGGGGACTGCATTGATGAGACTCTCAGCCATGAGGGGGAACAGGTGCTCAGCCAGCCCACACTCTTCTTTAGAAATGTTTACTGTACCACTTACCAACCCGTGTTTGATGATCCCTGCAATCCCACCGGCAATGCCTTTGTCTATGCCCTCAATTACTGTTGGGGTACATCTGTGTTTGACTTCAGCGAAGAAAACAGTACTGATAGAACCATTGCGGATACCTATCAGACCATTAAGGGCCGCGCCATCCCTTCAGGTGTCAGGGTAATCACCCGGGGTGGGCATACAGCAGGCATAATCAGTGCTGGGGGAGCGGTGAGCGGAGTTGGTAGATATCAAGGCACCAACATTCCGGGACCTCCACCTGGTCTATTCCATATGTTGTGGAGAATTAAATGATGGATCATGAAAGGATTTGGCTTTGCGAGCCCCTTGCATTATGCGTGTTTTCCCGATCGAATGATATAAAATCGTCTTGGTCGATGACTACTTACGCAAGAGCAAGCTTCTTTTTGATCCTGAAACGGTTGGGGTAATCTCATGAAGTGATTTCAAATGACAAATTCCAAAGCTCAAATGACAAGTGAAGCCCAAAACTCAAATGCCAAACGGTTTAGGCTCTTGACGAGATACCTGCCTTTTTTGAGTAAGATTTCGGCATTGGGGCTTTGGATTTGATTTGACATTTTGATTTCGTCATTTGAACTTGAGTCCCGTTTGCCTGGAAACAATAAACGAGTGGTACGGTTAGTTGGGCAGTTCAAATCACTACCTAACCTAGCCCGCATAGAGGGGATCCCTTGAAGGAGCTTGGCCTTGAAAATTGATGAGATTGGGGAATTTGGGCTAATAGAGTCCATCAAAAAAGACTGCATCACCTCATTGCAAGGGGTTGTCAAGGGCATTGGTGACGACTGTGCTGTGTTTCATTCCTCACCTGGCCGGGTTTTACTGCTGACTACTGATATGCTGGTTGAGGATATACATTTTTTGCGGAATACCATAACCCCGTATCAGTTGGGACGGAAGGCTATAGCCGTGAATCTGAGCGACATTGCAGCTATGGGTGGAACACCGCTCGTTACCTTGATCTCTCTGGCCATATCCTCTCAAACAGAGGTTGAGGAAATTCAAGAGCTTTACCGAGGCATGAGAGAGATCTGTGGCCTCTACGGCGTTAATATCGTAGGAGGGGACACGGTTGCCTCGCCCGACAACCTGATTATCAATGTTTCTCTGGTCGGTGACGCAAATGAACAGGAGGTTCTCTATAGATCCGGTGCCAGGCCAGGGGATAAGATCTATCTTACCGGAACCGTCGGGGATTCCTCCGCCGGATTGAGTATTCTAAAACATGAAATATCACCCCAAGAGTCTCTGCGCAGGCACTTCATCAAAGTCCACAATGAACCAGAACCCCTGATCAAAACTGGAAAGGTGGTAGCCGGATCACGGCTCGCCAGCGCCATGATCGATCTGAGCGATGGGCTTCTCTCAGATTTGGCCCATATCTGTGAGGAAAGTCGTGTTGGGGCGCTCCTCCTTAGGGATAAGATTCCTCTCTCTGAAGAGCTTAGAAGCCTTGCCGCTCATGCGGGTTTCGATCCTTTTGATTTTGCCCTTTCAGGAGGGGAAGACTATGTTCTTTTGGTAACTGTGCCTGCGACAAAGACCCGGGACTTTGAACTGGCATATGAAGATGGGACCTCAGCCCCCCTCTTCCTGATAGGTGACATACGAGAAGAAAAGGGCATTAGAATTATGAACGAGAATGGGTCTGTAGAGGAACTCAGACCTGCAGGATTCGACCACTTTAGATCATGATCGTCTCATTGCATGCGGCCCGCCTTTGAAAAAACCGCATTAAGCTGCTTTGTAGGAAATATTGACGGGTTTAATTTAACTTGGAATTCCCCGCTGCTTGCAGCGGGGATGGTGCCAAGAATAGAAAGTTTCCTTATGATCGGCGAAACAAAGTGAAGCCGACGTGATACCCCGCAGCTTGCTGCGGGGAGAGTTCATTTTCGTTATATTTCCCATGGCAATTATTCATAGAAGAACGAGCAAAACCTCCATTTTGAGAAAAGGAGGTATGAGAGATGAACATGATGAAAAGAAATCTGGTATTGGCGGGTTTCTTGGTTTTAGGCTTTACTGGGGTCAGTTTTGGACAGGAGGAGTTTTTTTTGAAAAACGTGGGGTGAGGACTATTGAAGGCCGGAAATGGGCCCCAGGTGAGATCATCGTCAAATTCAAAAGGGGTGTTTCTCAAGATGTGATCCGCCAAATAATCCAGCGCCACGGTACCTCCACCCTTTCAATAAGCAAACGCGGGCAATTTATGCGCCCTAGGATCCCCAAAAACAGAACCGTGGAAGGGATGGTGGCTATTTTTAGCCGAAACCCAAACGTGGAGTATCCAGAGCCAAACTTCACAGTTAGCGCAATTATGGAACCAAATGACCCTTATTATTCCTACCAGTGGCATATGGACAATAGCGATTATGGCGGAATCCATATGGAATCTGCCTGGGATATTCAAACAGGGAGCCCTGAGGTCATCGTAGCTGTGATAGATACTGGAGTGGCTTATGAAGATTATGGCAGATACAAACAAGCACCAGATCTTGCTAATACCTCATTTGTGCCAGGGTACGATTTTGTCAACAACGATACCCATCCAAACGGGAACCCGCCGCAAACCCTTGTCTAAAAGCCAGGCTTTGCGGCGGGTTCCTTATACCGCGGATACACAGATGACACAAGGGAAGAAGTCAGAACAAAGCCAGACAGATCTTGGAAGCAATATTCTGCCAGATGCCTATGATAAAGCTGGTCAAAAAGATAGTGCAGGATGACGGAGCAGTTAATTAAGTATAGAGCTCATTATTCCACCTCATAGGTGGCAGCAACCATAATCTAACAAGGAGGGGTGTCATGAAAAAAAATCAGATAGCTAAACTGGTGGGATTTTTCATGGTTTCGGTAGCTGTTTGTCTATTTTTGTCTGCTAATGTCTTTGCCCAAGAAGAACCAGAGATACTGCCTGATGATCCACTTTACCAGGCAAAGCGACAGATGGAAACAGCGCAATTAAACGCTGGTTCTGATCCATTGGAGAAGGCTACCCTTCATACCAAGTATGCCAAAGAGAGATTGGCTGAAGTAAAGGCAATGATCTCTAAGGGCAAACCGGAGTTTGTAGGGGGTCTGGTAAAAGACAATGAAAAGGCTATTGGTGGAGCGACGGACGAGATCAACAGGGCTCAAGCCCAAGGAAGGGATGTAAGTGAAGCTTTAGAGGCGGTTGAAAGGTCTACCAAGAAACACACTGAGGTTTTAACAGATCTGCTTGATAAAGTACCAGAACAGGCCAAACCAGCTATCCGGCATGCTATAGAGGTCTCCAAACGAGGCAGGAATATTGCCTTGGATACGTTGAGAAAGATCCAAAGAGGCGAGATCCCTGGTGGCAGGCCCGAAGGGATAGGCATGCCAGAAGGAATTGGGCGTCCTGAAGGAATCGGAAGCCCCGGTGGTGGAAGCCCTGGTGGCGCTGGAGGTGGACCTGGTGGCGCTGGAGGTGGACCTGGTGGTAGAGGGATGTAAACGAAGGATAACAATTTGGGTTGGATTCTGATTGCCAGATATCGCCATTGGAGCTACTGGCAGAAGGGGCTCGTGGCTCTCGGAGCATTGGTACCACTGATCATTGCTTCTGTTGTACTCTCGCTGATACTCAACGGTACAATTGCCGCTTTGGGGTTGCAGTGAGCTGGAACGCAGTTGCCTGGCAAAGCCGCTAGCCATACTAGGAGAGGAATGAGACTGGATTAATTCTACTTTGTCAGATTAAGAATTCTCAGAATTTCGCCTCTTGTATTCAGCTCTAAAATTGAGTGGTATTTAGGGCAGGTCAAACTGCCTTCAAAGCATTCTCAAAAAAGTAGTTGATCATTCATGTTTACGAAAGAAAATTGTATCTCCTGAAACAGCTATCTATGTCAAGGACAATTCTGCCCTTAATTACTCACAACAGCCTTTGGCAATAAAAGACATATTTTGCTAGCTTCCACGACTGCTTATGTATCTGTCTTTCTTTCTTGATGCTGAGTCAATGGATTCTTGTCGCTTCTTGTGACGAACTTCCATTTGCCGCTCTATTTCTTCGAAAGTGATGTCCCGTCTGGGTAGAAATTGAGTCGAGTAGACCGGTTTCTTCCGATGCTCCAGGTTGAGGTTTGTTTTCTCCGTTTGCCGCCTGCCGATCTAGAAAGGTGAGGAGTTTTTCCGTCATCAAAAACGAGGGCTCAAGCGTGAGAATCGGTACCCCCCTGAAAGATTGAAGGGTAGTTTCCAGTTCCTTTTCCCTCGTAGAGATTTCAATCTTCACCCGAAAACGTCTCTCCGGCCCGGCGAGCCTCAGCTCCAGGAGAATTGTGAAATATTTAATGGCTTCATCAGTTATCTCCCACCTTCTCTTTACAAAAAGCTCTTTTAAGGTCCTCATGAGTTCCTGGGGTGGAACACCTGGAAGGGAGTCATAGTCAATGTCCTCCGAGTAACGGGGTAGGCCACAGAACAGCTTCAACGCAGTTCCACCTTTGAATACGATTTGAGCGCCGGCCCTGGATTTCGCAATGGCCTGGACTACCTCTATGATGGTGCTTTGCCTATAGTTGTTAAAAAAATCTTGCTTACTTGGCGTCATAGCTTTGCTCTCTGAATACTCGGAGCAATTTCCTCACTATGCCAGGATAAAAACGGCTGTAGTATTCGATCAGCTCATAATCAAGCTTTCCCATATCGACATCTCCTGGTAGTAGCTCAACCAAGCCCTTGCTTTTCATATAGAGCGTGTCCAGAAGGGCCTTTTCCGGCTCAGTAATATAGAAGCCCTCGGCCCTTACTTGCCCGAAGCGGAAAAGGGATTGCTTTATACGTCGATAGATGAATTCGGTATTATCTATTTCGTATCTGTAACTGCGTAGGGATATGGAAAAGATTACCTGTGGAACCTGCACAATCAACCCCAAGTAGTTGAGCGCTGTTTCCAAGGAAATGACCGACGGCTGGTGGAGGGCATTGGCCAAGGAGAAAAGGGAATAATTCTTGTTGACTAGCGTGTAGAGATCACGGCGCAGGCGTATGAGAATTCCCCTCTCGACGAGTCTGGAGGCAGTAGTCCTGGCGCTCTCCCTGGTGATGTTCAAAATCGCCTGAAGTGAGGAAAGCGTAAAAAAGGGTCAAAACATTAAATATCTGGTGAGTTTTAACGAGCTTGTGGGTCTCTGAGGTGAGGCCTACTTGAAGAAATAATCTGCTTAAGCCGCGCTCCAAAATAGACTATCGCGAGAAGATATGCAGGCAAGTAAAGCCACCATGCGAACGGATTTGGAATACCGGTGTGCAGGATGTTTTTCCAATCCCAGCAGAAGGCGACAATCACTAGGAAAGCACAAATCAGTTCTATACCCCAGTCATACCAGCGCCAGTAGATAATATAGCCTTTCTCGTCATAATAGAGGAGAAAAAGTCCAGCTACTACCATCGCCAGCGCAATCAAAAGCGGCGTTATCACCGGAGCTACCCAAGGAAGAGGCACAATGAAAAGGAGATCCCAACTCATGAGACTATCAGGCCACCTAACCATAGCCCAAAGCCAAATGTAGTAAAATATGTCCCAAATGCCGAACACGATCATGAAGAAGCAGAACTTCTGCAAAGCGTTCTTTCCTGCAGCCCAGCCAACTGACACAAGTATGAGGATAGTCGCGATCTCGCGTACAAGCTCAATGCGGATGGTAGCGTCAGCAAACAGTTGACCATTTTCCCAGTCCAGAAAAAAGGGGGAAGAAAATGAACCCCCAAAAGAGATTTCACGAAGATACACAACCGCGGAACTCTCGACCCATGCGAAAGCGATCGCAAAGGTCACAATCCAAATCCACTGCCAAAGCTCTTTCATAGAGCCAAATAGGACTACTGGAGGACGTGCCATAAGCTTCATAACAAATTTCTTGTGTGGGTCTATGTTCTTGGCTCTTCCATATGGGTATCTTGTACTCTTAAGATGCCATAATGGATCGTGGTGTCAATGCTTTTATTAACATTAAACTTTTAGCCTTAAAATGAGTGCACTATACCGTTGACACATTCCTGCTTTTTTCCTATGTTTGCTTTTGAAATTGTGTTCCTGTTCTTTGAATGGTCAAGTTTCTGTTGATTTCACTTGATCTCAACTCCCTCACTATCTTTTACTCCCATAACGATTTCAAGACGTTTGATCTCTCATTAACTTAGCATTCGAAGGGCTATCCATAAAGGTCTTGTGAACGCGAGATAGCTAAAACTAAAAATGAAAAGTTTCCTCCTGAAGTTTCTTATCCTTGCTGGGATGTTACTTGGACTCCCATTGCTGGGTGTTGTCTTATCTGGTTCCCCTGTCGGCATATATCTGGAATTTCCCCCGCAAACCCGACACGTCCATCATGCTGCTTTTTCTTGGCTTGCCTTTGTTGGATGCAGCCTCTTCGTTCTTGCGTTCACCGTACCGTTGGTTTTGCAAGGGCTGAGAGCTCGTGGTCAAACGGAGACCCAAAAATCGCCCGTTTATACGTTCCCCTGGTGGGGGTGGCTTGGCTTGGCTACGGGATTCGTCACATGGATCCTAGCATGGACACGTTTCTCGTGGTTTAACTGGTTTCAGCCCCATACGTTCACTCCCTTGTGGCTTTCTTTCATCTTGGTCATCAATGCCTTGACCTATCGACGTAAGGGGCACTGCATGATGATCAATCTGACTGGATTTTTTCTGTTA
>CP070673.1:1555840-1558876 GCA_020351915.1 Deltaproteobacteria bacterium | reverse complement strand
CATCATCGAATGTGTATTTTTCAATGTTACCACGAACAAAAAGTCTTGTATCAATAAAAATAAATTTGAATTGTTTCCGTAGTTCTTGAGAGAACATCCTGGGCTGCTGTATAGCGCTTCCAATCACCATAGTGGTAATTCCGCTACCCTCTATTTTATAATGTAATTTTACACCATTTACAGCCACAACATTTTTCTCTGATAGTTGCTCTTTTGATTCACATCCGAAAAAGAGAAAAATTAGTAATAAATAACAAACATTATTCTTTTGATATAGTTTCATCTTCTTAACTCAATCTCCCAATAAAGATTGTTTTGCATAACGTTGCTCTTCAGCCGCAGCGGTTAGCTGTCGGCTGAAGAGCAACGTTAGGTGGCTTTCATACATTTTTCAATTCCTTTGCTATCTTCTTTTTTATTTTCTTATAGGATGGAGGCGGGCCGGTATTAACTTTTTTTCTATTAATGAATAAAGAATCAGAAATACCCCATTCGTCAAACACATCCTTATTAAAGGTATTTATCTCATGAAAAACAACCTGCTCTCCAAGTTCTAAAGAAGCACGCTTCGCCCTTTCAAATACCATATTGTAAGCAGGGCACCATCCATTAATAAATCCTGTTACAGTTACCTTGTTATGGCCTAATTCTGGCTCTTTCCTGGCTTCAATCCATTTTGGTGGAATAGCATCATCCGAAAATGGCTTCCACAATAAAACCCGACCGAAAAAGCCTTCTTTGTCTACTTGAACATATCCTTGTTTTTTAAACCAGGATGCTTTCATAAATACTGGTAGAGGCACTCCCCAAGCAACTAACCCTTTCGCACTTCTCTTTTTCACGTCCTCTTCCGCTGCCATTATTAACGCCTTACCTATCCCCTGTTTCTGATAATTCCCAACCCCCTTGTTTTTATATCCGTGGACCCAGATACACAGAATAAAATATAATTCGCTGCCTTCAGCAAAGGAGTATTCGATTGGGATATATTGAATCATGGCAACTGGTTTTTCCTCATCATTTAAGGCCAATTTAACACAAAGGCCCTTATCTTTCATTTTTCGATACCAGTGTACTTTGTGATTTCCAGCTTCCCTTATTTCATCTGACCAATCTTCGAGACAAACAAAATAATTGCCCTCATACTCTTCTGTTAAATTAACAATTTTCATGATCTGCTCCTATTCAACATCCGGTTTCTAAATATTACTTGAGCTAACGGTGAGATGAGCGGAAGGTTTTCCGCTCCATTGACTGGTTACGCGCGCGGAGCTAGGCGGGGGAACGGGCTCCAGTGATTTGTTAGGTTCAGACATTAAATACCGTATCAAGATTAGAAACTAACTTCGCATGTAATGTCGTGTGCTACAAGCTAACGGGTTGCAATGACCACCCCAGTTCCGATCAGAACAGTTCCGGCCCCCCGGTTAAGATTCCGGGTGGCTCTGCGACTGCCGAACAACTGGCGAGCACGTGCGGCAGAGTACGAATAAACCATCATTACGCTAGATAAAACTGTTACAACCACGGCACCAACAATAACTATGTCAACGACAGCTAAGCTCCGAAGATCCATAAAGGTAGGCAAGAAACCACAATAGAAAAGTATTACCTTCGGATTACTGAGAGTTATGAAAAGACCTCCCAGAAATCTTTGCCATCCGTTTTTTTTCCCAACGCCTAAATCAGAGTTAAGAGGAGCTGGTTCTGCTGTCCACATCTTATATCCCAGCCAAATTAAGTATGCGCCTCCTATGATTTTTACAATAAAGAATAATTCTCCCAATGCATAAGCCACCGCTGATAAACCAAAAATGGCAAGTATCAAAAATAAAAGATCGCCGATCACAATACCGGCAATTACATTAATGGACGAACGAAAGCCCGAGGAAAGTGCCTGAGCAAGAGATGCGAAAACCCCGGGGCCAGGCGTGGCTGCTAAAACCAGCATGGCTAAAGCGAAGGCCAATGTGGATTCAACCGTCATAGATGTTTCCTTCCTTAAAATAAAATAGCAATCATCAGAACCGAACGTTGTGGATCAGGCGCGAGCTATTGTGAGTCGCCTGCATTCAGCTTGTTAGGTGCGCTCGTGTTTGGAAAGAGGTCTCACTGTTGCCTGCCATTCCTTGGCGACCGATGATATGCCCCTGTCACTTGTGAGTCAAATATCAGGTCTCGCTTTTAGATATACGTTTGAGTGTGATCCCTGTTTTTGCCGACTCCTGAGTTTTGGCATCCAATTGCAAGCCAAAGCCATCCGCCAATCTCGTGAGATAGTTGAATAATCCGACGATATGTGCCACTTCTAGGCACGCACGATCATCGAATCCTAGATCACGTAGTGGTTGCCAGTCCTGCTCTACCATACGCGTTGGCGTCGCGCTTAGTTTTTCGGCAAGAGAGCATAACGCTCGTTCACGCTGCGATAGCCTTGGTAGTTCGCGCCAATCTTTATGTTTGATGGCTTCGACCAGTGCAGGGTCGCCGTTCTCCACACGCAGGAACTCTGCGTGAGACTGCATTCAATAGTGGCAGTCTTGGGCGGCGGATGCCACAGCCGCCACCATTTCGCGTTCTTGACGGCTGAGGTTTCCTGGCTCGAACATAATCTGCTTGAGCAATGCGCCCAAGGCAGGCCCAATCTTGTCATGTGCAGCCTGGAGACGTGCCATAGCAGGGATGAATTCAAAACCATAGGCACTTGCCGGCGCGCCAGGGGGTAATTGCGAACGCCTTTCCTCCTCGCTGGGTATACGGACCCATGCCTCGCGAACACTCGGTTCATTCATGATGCCACCTCCTTTTTAATGCCGGATAATGTAGTATTCCTAAAGTACCTCACCGTTGCATGCACCTCCCGTTGACTTTCACACCCTCTGGCTTCACTTGCTGAAGTTGACGCTACTGAAGTGTGTGTTGCCGAAGCCGCGCGCGTAACGCTGCGGATAACCAGCGGGCCAAAGTCTCACAAGATGGTACGGCCTTAACGAAAAACGCCAAGTTTCTTCCCGTCTGGTTAGTCCGCTTTGTTAT
>CP070673.1:1551472-1555740 GCA_020351915.1 Deltaproteobacteria bacterium | reverse complement strand
CTGATCTCCTTATCATAGATATCTTGTGGCCTGATTCCCAAGATCGCCTCTTGGTCCTTTGCCTTAAGATATCGGCCTTCGAGGCCTTTAGGGACCTGCAGTCTAAAAGTATCTCCCGCGAGGAAGAGTGATCCATTCTCCTCCCTAACACGAACATCGAGAAAATTCATGGCCGGGCTTCCGATAAACCCTGCCACGAAGATATTTTTGGGGTTGTTATATACCTCGAGCGGGGTCCCTATCTGCATAATGACCCCATCTTTCATGACGACAATTCTCTCGGCAAGGGTCATAGCCTCGACCTGGTCATGGGTCACGTAAACGATGGTTGTTTCCAATTGCTCATGGAGCTTGGCAAGCTCCCCTCGCATCTGTACCCGCAGCTTAGCATCGAGGTTACTCAGCGGTTCATCAAAGAGAAAAACTTGGGGCTTTCTGACGATGGCACGTCCCATGGCTACCCGTTGCCGTTGCCCCCCTGACAACTCCTTAGGCTTCCTTGCCAGCAGTTCCTCGATTCCGAGAATTCGAGCCCCTTCCCTGACCCGTGAATCAATTTCGTTTCTTGCGAGTCGCCTCAGCCTCAGACCGAATGACATGTTTTTATAAACGCTCATATGGGGATACAAGGCGTAGTTCTGAAATACCATCGCGATGTCCCTGTCTTTGGGTGGGACATCGTTGACCCTCCGATCGCCTATATAGATCTCCCCCTCGGTCAGTTCCTCCAGCCCCGCAATCATTCTGAGCGTAGTCGTTTTGCCGCATCCCGACGGACCAACGAGGGCTATAAATTCCTTGTCTTCTACTGTCAAGTTGATCCTATCGACCGCCGTGACTGTTCCAAAGCGTTTGAGTACATCTCTCAATTCTATCTCGGCCATAAAAATGTCTCCCAGAGGGTTACTTCACCAGTATGGAAAGTTATTTGTCTAACGTCCATATCTGAGCACCAGAGGGGCAGTTGTGGGCCCCCTTTTCCATTTCATTTGCCTGAACAATGGTAATTTACTACATAGTTCCCAATCCCGCAAGCCAGGCAAACAATAAAACGCACCATACATTCATCCTGATTCATTAACCCAATCCCTTGGCATGCCTGGCCCGAAACGCCGCGTCTTGCCTTGGTATTCTTTTTTCTCTGAAGGCCTCTTCTCAAGCTGGAAATGGCACCCCGAAATCCTCACCGAGCTTTCGAAGAAGCGCAGCATCTTCCTCTCTGATGGGACACCCCTCCTTTTCCCGCTGCATCTTGATGCGTAATTCAGGCTCCCCCGGTATCAGAATCTCATCGATTCCCTCCATTCTCGGTTGGTTCTTTAGATCGCTAAAAAACTCATCCATCCGTCTTTTGAATTCCTCCACAGGGCAGAAAGCCCCAATGTCTATTGCCTGAACGAAATGGCCCATGAACGCCCTATTTTCCCAGTCATCGAATTTCCGAATAATGTGGGAACCGTACGGCATTCCAGTCAGACGGCTCGAAAGGATTTCGATCATCAGGCTTATGGCGTACCCCTTGGCACCGCTCATCGGCACAACAGCATATGCTTTGGTAGCATCGGTCACGGGCTTTCCGTTCCGATCGACCGCCCAATTTGGCGGAATGGTTTTACCCGCCTCTGCTGCCGCCCGGACTTTACCAAAGGCCACCTCGCTCGTCGCCATATCCATGCAAAACCAAGGGTGCGTGCCTGCGGGAACACAGCAGCAGATGGGGTTGGTGCCCATAAACTTATCCCGCCCGCCAAAGGGCGTGACATCACACTCGCCATCAGACATAACCATACCGATACAATCCCGTTTGGTGCAATACTCTGCGTAGTAGGCCGCTGCACCGAAGTGATTGGAATTCTTCACCGCAACAATACCCGTACCGGCCTCCTTTGCAAGTTCAACTGCCTTTCGAGCAGCCTCAAGGGTAGAGACCTGACCCAGGGAGAAATCTGCATCCAGGATTCCCACTCCAGACCTCTTCCTCTCGAAAGAGAATCGCGGGTTTGGATTAATAAGCCCCTTCTCCAATCGGCGCACATACAAATTGCTGAGGTAAATGCCGTGCGTATCGATTCCCCTCAGATTGGACTCCACCAAAATTTCGGCGACGATCTTTGCATCTTCTTCTGGTACACCGACTTTCTGCAATACCCCTTTGCCAAAGGCTCTCAATGCTTCCGCTGTAATTAGTGTGGGAGCCATCACAAAACTCCTTTTAGTGGTTCATAGTTGCTGTTTACTGCCAACCTGAGAGTCCATTCCCAATGCCCTGAACTCTCCCTTCAATTCTCCTTAGATTGCCCGCGCTGGCGGTTCCTCGCCTTTCAGAACTGCCACAAGATTCCGTATGGCCATCGTCGCCTGTCGAACCACACTCTCATAGGTTCTTGAAGCGATATGGGGGGTCAAAATGATGTTTTCCAGACCGCTCCTAATTAATGGATCATCCGGCCCAGGCGGCTCACGATCCAGAACATCGGCTGCATACCCAGCAATCTCACCTTTTCTTAGTGCCTCCAACAGTTCGGCCGTGTTTACCAGTCCACCCCGAGCGCAGTTGATCAAATAGGCAGTCGGCTTCATGATTTCTAGCCGTTCACGATTGATGAAACACCGGTTCTCCGGGGTCAGATTCATATGCAGGGTGACGAAATCGGCCTGTGTAAGTATCTCCTCTGCCATGACACATCTCCCGACAGGGTGTTCTTGACAGAAGGGATCATCCCAGATGGGGTCACACCCAAGTACCTTCATCTCAAAACCCAAAGCCCTTTTGGCCACCTGCTTGCCGATTCTACCCAGCCCAATGATACCTAGAACTTTACCCCATAGTTCGTGGCCTGTAATCCGCTTCCACTGCCCCTCTTTTACCAGCCGGTTTTCCTGTGGAATATTCCTGGCCAGAGATACCATCAATCCAAACACGTGTTCCGCTACGGTGACCTCATTGACCCCTGGGGTGAAGGTTACCGGTACACCCGCCTGCCGGGCGGCTTCAAGGTCAATTCGGTCCACGCCGATTCCATATTTGCTGATTACCTTCAGTTTCGGCACGCCCTTTTCGATAACCCTTCTGGTGATGGAATCATCCCCACAGATGATACCATCTACCTCGCCCAACAAACTGAACATCTGGGTTTCGTCGAGGGGCCCCCTGGCCGTTACAATGTCAAAGCCCTGTGCCTGTAAAAGGTCATGATGGGCCCCTGGTGTATCCATAAATGATGTGGTAGTTACTAAGACGCGCATATGATCCCTCAATTTGATCTACAGAATCGAAAAAGAAATACCTTTGCGAACCAAGGGGATAGTCCACAGTGTTGAAACTGCTCGTTCTCTTATGAGCTTTTGAATTTTAATCACACTCTTAAGGCAATGATTCAGAAATGGGGTATTTGAACCATTTTGTTGCGATATCCAGGGATAAATTCGCATCAAATGATTCCAGGGGATTTTGATACTCAGAAAAGACGCGCATACACTAGCACAGATCGCCTTTGAAGTCCACCTATTTTCTTAGCTTCGTGCTCAACGAAGTTACCGGGGTTCTCGGATACCCCTGCCTTGGCTTGCCAAGGAAGGGTCATTACAAGATAACCCCCAAAGGTGCCTTTGATCTCTCGCGGAGGTCACAAAGTTTTACCCTGTTACATAGGCTGTGCTATTACACGTAGCATGAGTAGCACCAAGGAGATTGACTACCCAAACGATTTCCACTTGCTCATACATTTAACAGGGCGAGGGTTCTTCGAGTTGAATTCTTGACCCCGGTTAAATATGCTCCGCATTTAACGGGGCAGGGACGCGGATTCATCTCAAATCACAGCGCTCCGCGCAGGGTTTGCGGTGTCGCTTGCACTGTCAACGCCACTTGCCGCCGCGGAATCCTTTGCTAGGGGGGATGACACGGAGATCATCTTAGAACCTCATCGTTGATCCCCTCATCTGCCGAGGCCTGCGAAGGAAACGGAAAGATAACAATTTTGTCCACTCTACTGGTTTCTGCTTGATGCAAAAGCTCCTCAGTGGTCACTGTCATGCCAAGTGACAGTTAAGGGCCCCAATGCATGTGGGAATCAATAATCTCCATGGTGCCCTTGTCGTCAAAAATCCAACCGGTCAGTTTATCGGATCTCCTGCTTAAGGCTCAGCGCCAGCATACCCGCACTTTGATGGTGGTAAGGTTGTATTGCTTTTTTCCATGATTTTCAATAAAAAGCCTTGTGCGGAACTAAAGATTTGATTATTAAACCATCCTACAGTATAAATAG
>CP070673.1:1540303-1551372 GCA_020351915.1 Deltaproteobacteria bacterium | reverse complement strand
CCTGCTACGGCAAAAGAGGAAACGGAAAAAGAAGACACCAGGCCTGAACGAGGCATGAGCGTTGCCTTTGAATACCCCGGGGTGGTGATTAGTACCGGAGATGATGCCACCGTAGATCTCATCGTGAAAAACAAGGGAAGACGCGATGAGTCCATCTCCTTTACCATCGTCTCATCGCCCAAGGGCTGGGAGAGCAGGATCAAGACCTATAGCTTCGGAATCAGCGGCGTGTACGTGCCTGAAGATGACGAGAAGACCGTACAGTTTAACGCCAAGCCCGCTAAGGACACTAAACCCGGCACCTACCACTTTAAGGTCAAGGCGAAGAGCGCCGACGGGAAGCTGAGTGCCTCTCCTACCCTGAGAATCACCCTCACCGAAAAGGAAAAGGAGAAGGGAGAAATAGAGCTTACCACCTCATACCCGGTTCTCCAGGGCCCGAACGATGCCAAGTTTGAGTTCTCATTGGATGTGAAGAACAAAATCGATAAAGAGGCCCTCTTTAACCTTACCGCTACCGCCCCCAAGGGCTGGCAGACCAACTTCAAGCCCCCATATGAAGACAAATACATCTCATCACTGAGGCTCAAGGACAATGAGAGCAAAAGCCTCAATGTGGAGGTCACCCCCGACCGGTTCACCACGGCCGGTGAGTACCGCATCCCTGTCAAGATCGCCGCAGGGGAGGCAAAGGCACAGGCAGAGCTGACTGTGATTATCACCGGGACCTATGAGATCGAGGCTGGTACTGCCACCGGGATCCTGTCTTTAACCACTGAAAAGGGAAAAGCAGGCATGATCTCGATCTATCTTAAAAACACCGGCTCAGCCTCTGCAGCCAATATTGAGTTTCTGTCGGTGAAGCCGGAAAACTGGGAGGTTGGCTTTGACCCTGAAACAATCCCCACCTTAGAACCAGGTGATTTAAAACAGATTGAGCTCTCTATTACCCCTGCTGCAGAGGCCCTCGTTGGTGATTATGCGGTGATCGTAACTGCCAAGGGAGAAAAGAGCGTCGAAAATCTGGAGTTCCGGGTCACTGTCAAAGCATCAGCAGCCTGGGGCTGGATCGGTATTGGCATTATTGTGCTCGTTGTTATCGGTCTTTTTGGTCTGTTTGTCTCTTTGGGCAGGAGGTAATATGAAGCGGAGCGCTATTGTTGAAACCGACCACCTGACCAAGCACTACGGCACCACCGTGGCCGTGGATGAGCTGAGCTTTACCATCAACGAGGGTGAGATCTTTGGCTTTTTAGGGCCTAATGGCTCGGGGAAAACCACGACGCTCCTCATGCTCTTGGGGCTTACTGAGCCCAGCAGGGGCAGTGCCTCTGTTGCGGGGCTTAACCCCACCAGAGACGCGATCAAGGTCAAGCGCATGGTCGGCTATATCCCAGAGAATATCGGCTTCTATGATGATATGAATGGGAAGGAGAATCTCCAGTTTATCGCCAGACTCAATAATATCCCTGATCCGGTGAGCACCTCGAAGATCGAGGAAGCCCTCGAGCGGGTGGGGCTCAAGGATGAGGCGGAAAAAAAGGTAGCTGCCTTCTCCCGGGGCATGCGGCAGCGGCTGGCCATTGCCGAGCTCCTCATCAAAGAGCCTAGACTTGCCTTTCTGGATGAGCCGACCCTGGGGTTGGACCCTGAGGGGACCACCCTCATTACAGACTATATCCAATCGTTGAGTAAAGATAACCATATGACGATTCTTTTATCCTCCCATGATCTCACTCAGGTCCAAAGAATTGCCGATCGCATCGGGATAATGATCCACGGCAAGATGATTGCCGAAGGGCCCTTAGAAAAACTGGCCCATGAAAAGCTCGGTGTTGAGGACAGGGAGATCTCACTCGATGAGGTGTATATGAAATACTTTCAGGAGGTTTCAGAATGACAGGGATTAGGGCTATTATTAGAAAGGAACTTGCCGATCACTTCAGCTCCTACCGGTTCATTATCCTTTTTGCCCTGATTGCCATGGTGAGTCTAATAATAACGCACATGGTGGGCACAAATCTCAGGAAGGAGCTTGACAGTGCTGTCAGTGTTGTCAGTCCAGAGTTTCAGTTCGTTTTTTTGAGGATTTTTACCTCAACAGGTCCTCTTTCCCTGGTGCAGTTTGTCGCCTTCTTTGGCCCATTCATAGGGCTTGTGCTTGGCTTTGACTCTATCAACAGGGAGAGGAGCAGCGGGACCTTGAGCAAGCTAGCCTCTCAGCCCATCTACCGGGATGCCATTATCATTGGTAAGTTACGATCAGGGGTGGCTACCATTGCTATTATGGTGACCTCTATTGTTATGGTGGTATCAGGGTTGGGGCTCACACTCATTGGGGTCGAACCTGGTATCGAGGAGCTCTGGAGGATCGTTGTTTATCTTATTATCAGCATCTTCTACATCTCCTTCTGGCTTGGTATAAGTATCCTCTTTTCCATCCTCTTTAGAGGTATTGCCACCTCAGCTCTGGCTACCTTGGCCATCTGGATCTTTTTCTTACTTTTTGGTGCCGTGGGCCCAAGTGTTGTGGCAAACTCCCTTGTTCCCCTTGAAACCGAAGAAAGCCGCGAAAGGTTCATGAAGCATCTAAGGGTTCAACAGATTGTCTCACTCGTCTCGCCCATGCAGCTCTACAATGAATCCACTGCCATCATCATTGATCCCATGAGAAAGACAACAAGATCCGATGTGCTTATGGGTATGGGTCGCATTGAAAGGGCGCTTTCAGAACGGTTCAGGCGGCCACTGGCCCTATCTCAGAGCATCTATGTTGTGCTTCCCCATATGATCACCCTCATAGCCATCACCTTTATCTGCTTTGGGGTCTCCTATGCGGTGTTTATGAAGCAGGAGATACGGTCTGCTTGACAGTCCGCGCCCCATAGTAGCGAACTTATACTTAGACCGCCTATTTTGATTCGAATGGCAAAAGGAAAATTCGAAACCCGAATAGCCGCCTGCCATGCAAGGTATTTAGGGATAGAATAGTAGCTGTGCCAACAAAATCAGCTTTAATGTATTGCCCTGAATCTACACAAAGGCATTGCGGGCAGGTCGAAACCCGAAACAAATCCGAAATTGGAATATGAAGGTTACAGAAGAGGTATGGCAGGTCGGGGGTGGAAGCCTAACAGACCCTGAAGATGCTGCTGTATATCTTATCGGTTTTGACGAGCAGGCAGCCCTGATCGATGCTGGTACTGGTAAGGCACATGAAAGGCTTGCTGCCAATATTGAGAAGTGGGGTGTTAGTGCATCCCAGATCGAGTATCTCTTCCTAACCCACTGCCATTATGACCACACAGGAGGTGCCCAGAGGGTGAGGGAAGCATTTGGCTGCAAGATTGTGGCACACGAATTGGATGCTGTATACCTTGAAAGGGGTGACAGTAATGTTACCGGGGCCCGGTGGTATGGTGAAGTGCTGAACCCCGTAACTGTGGACCACAAAATCACCTCCTTTGAGGACTCGTTTGTGCTTGGCAACAGAACAATACAATCCTTTCATACCCCAGGGCACTCTCCAGGGTCGGCAGTGTATCTGGTAGAATCCAGGGGGAAAAGAATCCTATTCGGCCAGGATGTCCACGGACCCCTGGATCCTTCGCTTCTTTCCAATCGAGAAGATTACATTAAATCGCTCAAATTCCTCCTTTCTCTCAAGGCTGATATTCTATGTGAAGGTCATTTTGGGATATTCAAAGGCCCTAAAGATATCCAGGCATATATTAGATCATTTCTGTAATAATAAGATTTGCGAAAAACCAAAATTCAGGAGAAATGTTGCAAAAGCAAAAACGGCATTCTTAGATGCGCGCAATATGTGCATTCCTAAGAAGGCTTCACTCTCTCTATGTGGTAATTCTCCGGCTCCTCCTTGAGCTTCCTCGTCATGACATCTTTAACTGCCTCTCGTGGGTCCTTTCCTTCGTAGATGATTTTGTAGACTTCTGAAGAAATAGGCATCTCTATACCCATCTTTTTTGCCAGATTATGAGCAGACAGTGATGTCTTTATCCCCTCGGCAACCATCTTCATGCCAGAAATGATCTTCTCAACAGGAACACCTTCGGCAATTTTTAACCCCACCATACGATTTCTGCTCAGATCACCGGTACAGGTTAAGATGAGATCACCGATTCCCGCCAGGCCGGCAAACGTTACTGGATCTGCCCCCAGAGAAACACCAAGCCGTGCTATTTCAGCGGAACCCCTTGTTATTAAGGCGGCTCTTGCATTAGATCCAAAACCCAGCCCGTCCGATACACCAGCAGCAATGGCAATAATATTCTTTAAGGCACCCCCGAGCTCAACGCCGATCACATCGAGGGTAGTATAGACCCGGAAGTAATCAGTGGAGAAGAGTACCTGCAGATCTTTGGCTAATGCCTCGTTTCTCGATGCAATAGTCACTGCTGTTGGGCGTTCCTGACAAACCTCACGCGCAAAGCTCGGACCAGAAAGGCACGCGAAGTTTTCGCTTCCATACTCAGGCAATACCGAATGAACCACCTGGGACATGGTCATAAGGGTTTCATTCTCTATTCCCTTTGTGCCCACTATGAGAGGGTTTGACGAAGAGAGAAAAGGAGATAGTTTGGTTAAGATATCCCTGAAAAAATGGGAGGGCACAACGATCAATACAATATCTTTTTCTTTGCTTACCTCCTTAAGTGATTGAACGGGTGTTATTCGATTGGAAAGTTTTATTCCAGGTAGAAATGTCTCATTTATCCCTTTTTCTTTGATCTGATAGTATATATCATCCTCCCTGACCCATAAATCCACAGCAAGGCCTTTCAGGGCCATATGGTTAGCTAAAGTAGTACCCCAACTCCCTCCTCCCACAACACCGATCTTAACCATTTTCTCCACCTCTAAGCCTCCATCAAACGAGCTACAGTCTCCTCAGCCTTGTCTTTGCTACATATCAGAGATGATAGGTGAAATCAAGTGTCAGGAGAGGCAGCTATTCCCACGCCCCGAACGAAGCAGGTGAAAAGACAGAGAATCTGCTGTTCCAGACCGCACTTTTCTCTCAGGTGGCCAAAAAGGGGACCAGATGATGAGATATTCTTGCTTTATAGAAGGTGAGTGAACATAGTATACTAGTTAGTTATATCATGTTGCAGAAAAGGGTGAGTGCTGGAGCTTTAGGGTGGTAAAAGAGCGCAAGGTGCTGAGCTCTCAGGAAGCGGTGAAATGATATTGAGGGATATGCTCATCGTGTTGTAAGGTAGTCAAATATGAAAACAGCCATGATCTCCTTTAGAATGTGAACGCCTACTCCCCATGGTTCATGTCAGCACTTTGAACGATACCAAATTATTTCATCATTGAGCTGAAAATTTGTAGCATGACACATGGAATCTGATATATTTTGTTTTTCGGTAATGAAGAAGATGACCGTGAGGATTATTTGCTGTATGTCAGGGTGTCCAGGAAAAGATTGTGCAAGTGCTGGGTACCGTTAATGGAAGTTCAAAGCGGAAAAGAGCTCGTAGAAGGCTGGGAGAGAGAACAGGAACGGGCAGTTCCAAAAAAGAATGATAGATTTTCTCATAATCGGCGGCGGTATCGTTGGCGTTTCACTGGCGTATGAACTCGCTAAGTACCAGCTTGTGATCGTGCTTTTGGAAAAAGAGGCTGAGCTTTCCTTTGGCGTGTCCAAGTCCAACAGCGGCATTATACATACCGGATTTCAGGATGACCCACGGTCACTCAAGGCACGCTTTGCTGTGCGGGGAAACAGGCTCTACAGAGAAATGGCAAAGGTACTTGATTTTCCATTCATTCCGACAGGCGAGTTGGTTGTCGCTTTCCCAGGTGAAAGGGAGAGCCTTGAGTTTATCAAAGAAAACGGAGAAAAACTTGGGATTCCCGGGCTTGAAATAAAAGATAGGAAGTGGCTTGAAAAACATGAACCGAATCTTTCTAGAGAGATCGAATACGCTCTTCTCGGCCCCACCGGCGCGGTTATTAATCCATATGAGGTGATCTATGCTATGGCAGAAAATGCCACCTCCAATGGCGTTCAAATTCATTGTGATAACGAAGTAATCTCCATAGAAGAGACATCTGACTCCTGGAAGATAAGGACCTGGGAGTCAGAATATAGATCCCGCTATGTAATCAATGCCGCAGGATTATCAGCTGATAAGATCTCGCAGATGGCTGGGATCGGAGTACCGCGTATAAGACCGTGGAAGGGAGAGGAATTCATCCTTGACAGGCACGCAGACAGGCTAACAAGGAGGATTATTTTTCCGGTGCCCCAAAAGAACACCAAGGGGGTACTGGTTATTCCAACTGTGGATGGTAATACCATGATCGGTCCGACAGCAGAGGAAATCGAGGATAGGGGGGATCTCACAACCAGTAAAGCAGGCAAGCAGAAGGTACTGAAACACATACAAAGACTGGTGCCTTCTATACGTGAAGACCAGGTAATTGCATCATTTGCCGGGCTCAGACCCACCACAAAAGAAGGAGATTTTTACATTCGTGAAGACAAGAACAGGTTCGTCAACATCGTCGGGATTAAATCGCCCGGTCTCACGGCAGCTCCAGCTATTGCCGAGTATGTGGTGAAAATGCTCATCGAAAAACTAGAATTCTTGCCTAAGGAAAACTATGTTGCCACCAGGAGAGCTATACCCCGTTTTCGTCAGTTAAGCTCAGAAGAAAGGAATCGGCTTATAAAAATGGATCCCGAGTATGGAGAGGTAATTTGCCGGTGTGAGCTGGTCACCAAGAAGGAGATCAAAGAGGCTATTAGAAGAGGTGCCCGCACGCTGGATGGCATCAAATTCCGTACCCGCAGCCAGATGGGACGGTGTCACGGTGCATTCTGTACAATGAAAATAATGGCGATCATAGCTGAAGAGCTGGGCATCCCCTATGAACAGATAACAAAAAGGGGAAAAGGATCGGAACTGGTCAAAGGATATGGATCATAAGCGATATGATCTTATTGTAATAGGAGGAGGACCTGCTGGTATGGCAGCAGCTGTAGGGGCATCTTCCGGCGGTTTGAAGAAGATCCTGCTTCTTGAGAGGCTGCCAAGGCTCGGCGGCATTCTTAACCAGTGTATCCATGTGGGATTCGGGCTCAAATACTTTAAAGAAGAAATGACCGGGACAGAGTATGCCGCCCGGTACAAGAAAAAGGTCTACAAAAGAAATATCGAGGTAAAGACTTCGTGTTTTGTCCACCGGATTACACCTCAAGAGGTAACCTTCGTATGTGCTGATGGTGAGTTTACGGTTTCTGCGAGAAACATAGTTATGGCGACCGGATGCCGGGAGAGAACCCGGGAGATGCTAACAGTTCCCGGAACCCGGCCGGCGGGGATATTTACAGCAGGGCTGGTTCAGGAGATGATCAATATCCACGGTGTCATGCCGGGGAAAAGCGTGGTAATAATCGGTTCTGGAAATATCGGTATGATCATGGCCAGACGGATGACCCTGGAAGGAGCGACCGTCCATGCAGTACTGGAAATAATGGATCACCTCTCTGGTCTTATCAGAAACAAGGTGCAGTGTCTGGATGATTTCGGTATCCCCCTGTATCTTGAGCATGAATTATTGGAGATAATTGGCAAAGACAGGGTAGAGGCAGTTAGATACCGGAATAACCAAACTGGCGAGGAGAAACTTCTCTCCTGCGATACAGTGCTGTTTTCGGTCGGTCTTATACCTGAACAGGATCTCTTGATAGAGGCAGGCATCAAACCTGGAAATGGTATATATCTGGTCGGTAATGCAGATTACGTACACGATCTTGTGGATGCGGTGACCAGAGAAGCAGAAAAGCTGGGGAAGTCGATGGATTAACCCACCCTAAGGACCAGAGGCCAGGGATCATAATGGCAAGGAAAAAAAGAAGAAAGTTCATCTGCATAATCTGCCCTAAATGCTGTGAACTGGAAACAGACGGTTCAGAGGTTAGTGGTGCTCGCTGCAAAAAAGGAGAGGAATTTGCCCGCCAGGAAGTGATCTTACCTCTGCGAGTCATCACGACCACTATACGGTATGAAACAAAAGAAGGGGTAAGAATGGTCCCGGTCAAGACAGCCTCTCCTGTCCCGCTTTCACAAATCACTGGCATTATGCAACATATCAAACGGGTCCAGCTTTCTGAAGTCCCTACTATCGGCTCAGCAATCACGGTAACTGAAAACTCTGAACCAATAGAGTTGATAATAACCGGTGAATGACTCGATCGAAAACGGAAGTTCTGTTAGCGTAAAGAACTCTCTTGTAACCTTGTTAAAGAATTATTGAAACTCTCGTTTGACCACATACTTAATATAATCGCACCTGTTAGGTGGGGTATGCGCTTTGTTGACTGACCATTGCCAAAAACTGATTTGAAACAAACTCATACATTGACAAAGATAAAGCGTTTATCTATTCTTCAATAGGCTATATCGTGCCGCTTAAACCAAAACACACAAGAAGAGAAGGAGGTGATACTAGGCTGTTAGGTGGTAGACTAACTGAGTAAACTTTTGCAACAGGAGGTGATTAAGGGTAAAGAGAACTTTATTTTTTCAAATGTGACAATGTCACTAGAAAGGAGTTCAAAATGAGAAAGAGAATTTTGACCACAACAATCTTCACTGTCCTTTCAATGGCGCTGCTGCTTACAACCTTTGCGGCGCAAGCGCAGGCCGCAGACAAAGTCGGCTGGATCGGTCCCGTTTACAAGGAGTTATCTGACAGTCTCAAGAAGGGTTTCAAGGCGTACTATAAGAAGACCTATGGTAAGGATGTGGACATCACCTTCGTGCGGCCCGGCGGATGGCCGGTCGTCGTAGACAAAGTGAGAGCATGGGGCGGCAAACCTGATGCCGACATTTTCCTGGGCGCAGGCGCTCCAGCGCATGAACTCTTAATGAAAGAGGGATTCCTCGTCCCTTACAGGCCAAAGGATTGGGATAAGGTTCCCGCCGAATGGCACGGCATGAAGGTAAAAGATAAAGATGATTATTGGACCTGCTTCGCGCCCTGGATCGTCACCAATCTATACAACGAGAAGATTTTGAAACGGCTCAGACTGCCGCCGCCAAAAACGTGGAACGATCTGCTCAATCCCATCTACAGAGGTTCCATCGTACATACCCTGCCATATGCCTCCGGCACAATGCATGAAACCGTTGAAATTCTCATCCAGGCATTTGGAGAAAAGGAAGCTTGGAAATATCTCAGATCATTGGCGGCGCAGCTGGCGCGCTTTTCCACCGGCAGCACAGATACGACCCAATTGGTGGCCCGGGGCGAAATTCCCATCGGGGTCGCGCAGCCGCAGATGAACGCGATGGCTGCGCGCAAAGATGGCTATCCCGTGCGTGATCTGCTCCCGGAAAAAACGATCCTGGTTCCCGAGGCAGTGGCCTTGTTGAAAGGCGCGCCCAACGAAGCCACCGGGAAGATCTTTCTAGACTGGCTATTTAGCATGGACGGACAAAAATACGTGCTGGAGGGCCGTTACTTCGCAGCTAGGACGGATATCAAATTCTCTGTGTGGGAAAAAGAGGGCTTTGAAATGGCCGAGCACGCCACGAAGGCGCTGGGAGTTGATTCGTTCTGGGATCTCGATGTCGGGTTCATTGAGTACGATCTGGATCTCGCCACCAAGAGATGGGACGATGTCAACCGGTACTATGAGTACGAGATCTACAGAAAGTGGGGCGAGTTGAAAAGCAGCCTGTTCCTGATAGAGGAGGTTGAGGGGGAAATAAAAGCGGCGAAGGCCCAGGAAAAAGACGTGACAAACGCCGAGGCGAAAATAAAAGAAGCCAGAAGGCTCTTCGAGACAGATGGCGCGTATGCGGCAGCCCGCTTGGCTGCATCGGAGGCACGAGCTCTCCCCGCTGCAGCGGGTTTACCAACTGGACTCCTCTTGGCAATAATAGTGATAGCCGTCTTGATTTCAGTGGCGGCAGTGGTCATCGCGCTGCGACGGCGACCCGGGTAGCGAATTACCCCAACTCGACTGAAGACTTTCCGCGCTAAATGTACGGGCGAGCCTCAGCTCGCTCGTACTTCATGGAGGAGAAAGGAAAGGTTCTGATATGTCTCGCGGTAATATCTTTCTGGCAACGCTCCTATGGTCGGTCATTGCCTTCCTTGTGCTTTATCCGCTGTCATTTCTGGTACTGGAGAGCTTTAAGATCGCCGGGACCGAGAGTTGGGGCATAAAAAACTACTTGGAATTTTTCCAGGACACCTATTATCTTAAAACCTTTGGAAATACCTTGGTGCTGAGCTCGCTGGTGCTCATGACGACCACCTTGTTCGGGGTGCCCCTGGCTTACATTTTGGCGAGATACAGGCACTGGGGGAAGACAGTTTTCACAGCCCTCATCCTTTTGCCGATTGTTCTGCCTGCGTACGCCGGCGTGTTTGCATTCGTCATCTTTTTGGGCAAGTATGGAACGGTGAATCTGCTCCTCATGGACACGGGGTTGATCGAGAAACCCATAAATTTCATCTACGGGCTACACGGGCTGGTGTTCATTCAGTCCCTGCACATGCTCCCTTTTATTGTCCTTGGTCTTTCCGCAGGCTTCACCACCATAGACCCCTGCTTTGAAGAAGCCGCCGAAGTCGAGGGGGCGAGCGGCTTTTGGAGATTTTTCACAGTCACTTTGCCTCTCTGCACCCCAAGTTATCTGGCAGGCGCGGTTATCGTATTCCTGTGGCCCTTCACCGACTGGCTCACGCCATTGATCTTGGGGCAGGTGGACTTTCTTCCCTCGGTTTCGTACATCAACATCGCCTATCACTTTACCGATGTGCACCGCAAGTACATGGGGATCGTGGCGGTGGTCGTTTCTTCCGTCGTTTGCATTAGCATCTTTTTGCTTGCCAGATGGTGGGTCGAGAGGAGAAAGTATACGGGCCTCTCGAAAGGGACCACATCTGAAGGGAGAGTGATCGAGCCGAGCCCGTTGGTGAAATTGGGCGCGTATTTATACATGTTTCTTATCGCCGGCCTCGTCCTGATCATTCCGATCGTTCTGGGGTTGTCGGCTTTTTCTAGACGATGGGTGCTT
>CP070673.1:1529320-1540203 GCA_020351915.1 Deltaproteobacteria bacterium | reverse complement strand
TCCATTTACCGGTCCATGGCCCACTTTGGCTTGGCTGCTGCCTATGAGGCCAAAGGAGAGTATCAATCAGCAATAGGTGCTCTCAGACAGATAGTTGATGGCGAAAACAGCTTTCTAAAAGAAGAAGCTCTTTTTTCACTGGGCAGGCTCTATGCGCTAAGTGGTCAACCAGAAAAATCACGGGAGGCTTTCAAAGACTTTGTTGATGAGTTCAAGGATTCACCTCTGCTTCCCTTGGCAAGGGCACACCTAAAAGAATAACCCGATAAGAAGGAGAAGATGAATGAAAAGGACATGCCTTGCACTACCTTTATTGCTAGCCATATTACTCTCACCACTATCATCATTGGCCTTTGAGATTGGCGCGAGAGGCTACTACTGGTTTCCATCGCTCGATGGTACGGTAAAAGTGGATGAGGCCAACATTATCGGTGATACCATAGATTTCGAAAACGACCTCGGAATCGAGGATGAGGATTATCCTACCGGTGAGGCATTTGTTGGTTTGGGCAGGCATCACCTCTCCCTAACCTATACGAATATTGACTATTCTGGCAGTAAGACACTCACCAGGACCATTGTTTTTAAGGGAGAGACCTATGTCATTAACTCACTGGTAACTTCTTCGATCGAATATCAGATGATTGATTTTCACTATCAGTACGATTTTCTGAACCTGGAAAATATACTGGCCGGTTTTTCTCTCGGAGGTGTTTTCCAGGTCAAGTATCTTGACGGTGAAGTGAACCTGAAAACCACAGGACTTGATGAAAAAGAAGACTTCACCATACCCATCCCCATGGTTGGTCTTAATCTCCACATAGGACTAATTTCTGATATGCTGGAAGCCAGACTGAAGGGTACCGCTATGTCCTACTCAGGTAATACCATCTACGAAATCATGGCTGACATATCATTGACTCCTCTTCCGTTCATAGATATTCATGGGGGTTACAAGACTTTTGTCATAGATATAGATGAAGACGATGTGATGCTTGATTCTGATATGTCCGGTCCTTATGTAGCACTTACCGTAAGCTTCTAAATGTGATTTCCTGGGGGCTCCTAGAGCCCCCTTCTCTAAAAACAACCTTCCTTTGGCCCGCTTCCCATACAATTGCTCACCATGCAGGGCCGCGTCATAGTGAAACTTAGCTTATCGATCTTTAGGCTCATTGCAGGGTATGGGTTTCGGCTTTTCCCTTGACATCCAACAGGCTTTTCGCATAGTTTTTTTATAGAGTATTAAGAAATCTTTCATCTTGTCATGAAGAATACACTTACTTTCATCATGGCCGGCGGTCGAGGCGAAAGGCTCATGCCTCTTACCCTGGACAGATCTAAGACAGCCGTTCCCTTCGGTGGTAGTTATCGGCTTATTGATCTAACCCTCAGTAATTGCATAAACTCGCAATTATACAAGATCATTGTTCTACCCCAATATAAATCCCAATCCCTAACTGATCACCTAGAGGATGGCTGGAATATTTTCAACCACAAGCTCGGGCACTTCTTGAAGATTGTTCCACCTCAGCAGAGGATTAGTGGAGATTGGTACCGAGGTACTGCTGACTCAATCCGCCAAAATCTCTACCTCATTGAGCAAACAAGACCACGCCAGGTTCTGATCCTATCGGGTGATCATATCTACAAGATGGACTACAGCCTATTCCTCACGTATCACCAAGAGAAAGATGCAGATGTGAGCGTTGCTCTCATTGAACTGGAAAAAGAGGTGGCTCCTCAAGTGGGTGTGGCTGAGGTAGATGGGGACTTTCGCATCCACGGATTTCAGGAAAAACCCAAGGGAAATCCCAAAACCATCCCTGGCGATCCCAACCGGGTGCTCTCCTCCATGGGCATTTACCTGTTTAGGACAGACATCCTGTTAGATGCTTTGAGAGCCGTCACCAAGGATGATTTTGGCAAGGACATAATCCCTTACTTGATTCCCAAATCGCGGGTGTACGCCTATCCCTTTCGGCAGCGGAATAGAATTGAGGATTACGTGTATAATACCCAGGAAAACGGAGAGCGAAGACTTCGGCTAGAGTCCAGAACCCGCGACTCTTCTTACTGGAGAGATGTGGGAACACTGGATGCCTATTGGAACGCTAACATGGACCTGACCGGGCTGGATCCTTCATTTAACCTCTATGGGCGCAAGTGGCCCATCCACACCTATCAACTACCAGCCCCGCCTGCCAAATTCGTATTCAGCAGCGAAAGGCCTAATGGTTTTCGAGTAGGCAAGGCGCTGGACTCACTTGTGGCCCCCGGCTCAATAGTAAGTGGCATTGTGAGGAATTCAGTGATTTCTTACTACGTGATTATCCAGAGTTGGGCAACGGTTGAGGAATCAGTAATTATGGATGATGTGGTCGTGGGACGTCACTGTAAGATCAAGAAGGCCATCATCGACAAACATAACGCAATCCCAGCCCATACTGAAATTGGTTATAATCCGAATGAAGACAAGAAACGCTTCACCTTAACGCCTCGGGGAATTGTGGTGGTACCAAAGAATTTTTTCCAGTAGTTTTCAGGTACCTCAAATGTGATGGGGCAAAAGTTAACAGGCTGCTGCCCAAACGGAAATTCCTTTGAGCGGTCATTAAATCGTTTTTCGCCAAGAAATCTTGGCGAAGTGGAAGATAAGCGATGTCAACTGTTTGAGCCCTAAAGGCGAGTTTTGACATCGCCTGGAGCGAGCCTTAGATTTATCAAAAAACGTTTTAGACCAAGCGAAAAGGGATTTCGGCAACAGCCTGTCAGTTGTGAACGGCTTAGTATAACGAAGAAATCTTAACTCGAAGGATGTGTTGACAGGCCTGATGCCCACGCATAAACATCACGTAAGGCGAGATGGTTCTCCTGTGCTATTCTTCTGCATTCCTCATATTCAGGCATGAGTACTGTTCTGCCATCCTGATTGATGACCTTCTTGAGGTTCATCTTTCCCCAAGGAGAATCAACTACCAATCGCTCTCGCTTTAACACAGCCCGCTGGCTGAAGCTATAGCGAATCCCCAGTGTCGTTGACTCTCGGAAAATGATAGCAGTAAGTCTCTCTCTATCTTCAGGCTGGCCGATCACCTGGAGCTGGGTGCCTGGCCTATTCTTTTTCATCTGGATGGGAGAAAAACTAACATCCCTCGCACCTGCGTCAAAGAGGCTATCCATCAAATAACCCAACAATTCCGGGTTCATATCATCTAGGTTTGATTCCAAGACAACCACCGTCTCTGACCTCTCTTTGTCGATATCACTTCCAATCAGAATACGTAATAGATTTGGCCGGTCAACCAGTGTTCTACTCCCCACGCCATAACCTATGCTATCCACTATCATCTGCGGCATCGGACCAAAGGAAGAACAGAGCGAGGTAATCAAGATGGCCCCCGTAGGCGTAACCATTTCAACATCCTGACCACTATGATAGATAGGGATATCCCTCAGGAGTGCTATGGTAGCTGGGGAGGGTACCGGGATCTTTCCGTGGGCACTGGCGATCATTCCGGTACCTACCGGAATTCTTGAGGCAAAGAGTTTCTCGATACCCAAGAGATTGATCCCTCCAACAGTAGCGACTATATCAACAATAGAGTCAAGAGCGCCAACCTCATGAAAATGTACCTCATTGGGTGAGATATGGTGTATTTCACCTTCAATTATCGCCAGTTTTTCAAAGACCTGAATGGAGCCTTCAATAACCGGGAGAGGGAGATCGCTATCTTTAAGTATTTCTCTTATATCATCTAGATGTCGGACCTTCTGGTCCTCTTCTTGTAAAGAGACAAGGAATCTTGTCCCAAAGATATTATTTCTTGCTTCTTTTTTTCCTGATATCTTGTAACCGCTGATCTTGAGTCCAGACAAGATCGTCTCAAGTTTCTCAAAAGGCAGACCCGCATCCAGTAGGGATCCAACAAACATATCCCCGCTGATGCCAGAGAAGCAATCGAGGTAGGCTATTTTCATATTAGCCCTGTTCTCTCAGAGTCCCCGGGCCCTTTCTCTGGCTTCCTGCTTCTTTTTGCATTCAATACACAGGGTAGTAACAGGCCGTACCATCAGTCTCTTATCTCCTATATCTTTTCCGCATACCTCGCATACACCAAAGCGACCGTTCTCTATTCGATCGAGGGCTTCTTTGATCTTTTCAATCAACTTTCTTTCCCTATCCCGTATTCTTAAGAGAAAGTTCCTATCTGTCTCCAGGGCAGCCCTATCGGTGGGATCAGGGAAAGTATCCTTTGAATTGGTCATTCCATTGACCGTCTTAAGGGCCTCGTCGATGAGTTCATCGAGCTGGTCCTGAAGCAAGCGCCCAAAATATTCTAATTTTTTCTGGTCCATTCGCTAAATCCTCGAATACATGTCATGTTGATTTCTTTATTCCCCTTATTTTTTCCCAGATATCTCGATTCTTTCCTCTATGGGTCTGTTTCTCAAGTTCCTCAAATTCCATCAGCAACTCACGCTGTGTCTGGCTCAAATTGGTCGGTGTCTTGACCATGACCTGCACGAAAAGATCCCCTCGCCGTCTTGCCCGCCTAAGGCTTGGCATGCCACAACCTTTAAGTCTGATGATTTCGCCCGGCTGGGCCCCCTCTGGGATGACGACCTGTCTCTGCTCACTATCATCAATAACAGGGATGGAAATCTCAGTCCCTAAGGCTGCATCTACAAAAGATACGGCTATGTGGCACCTCAGATCATCCCCATCCCTCACGAAAAAATCATGCTCCTTAACGTAGATTACCACAAAGAGGTCTCCTGCTGGCCCCCCATTTTCTCCATTCTCTCCCTCCCCCTCAATCCTTAATTGCAAACCAGTGTCCACACCAGGGGGTATCTTTACCAAGACTCTCTTTTCAGCCTTTACTCTCCCTTGGCCATTGCATCTGGTGCATGGATCAACTATGACCTCACCGGTACCATTACAGCTGGAACAGGTGGTTCTGATCTGGAAGAAAGCCTGAGAATGCACCGTTTCTCCTCTACCCTGACAGTTGGGGCAGGTAGCGGGTTCGCTCCCCGGGGCAATACCATTGCCACCGCATGTATCACAAGACTCCCATTTTCCGAAAACGATCTCCTCTTCCTTTCCTGTGTAGGCCTCTTCAAGGGTCAACTCCAAATCGTATCTCAGGTCATTACCTCTTTTTGCCCTCGTTCTCCTTGAACCCCTGCCTCCAAAACCAAAGAAACCGTCAAAAATATCTCCAAAGGCAGAAAAAATATCCTCAAAACCACCAAACCCGGTAAAGCCTGTCCCCCTCAAGCCCTCATGACCGTATAGATCATATATTTTCCTCTTTTCCCTATCGCTGAGCACCTCATAGGCCTCTGCGGCCTCCTTAAAATTCTCTTCAGCCCCTTTATCTCCCGGATTTCTGTCAGGATGATATTTCAGCGCAGTATGTCTGTAAGCCCTTTTTATCTCATCCCCATCGGCGTCCCGAGAAACACCAAGGATTTCGTAATAGTCTCTTTTGGTTGGTATGACCATCAGGTTTTATCCACAGAATCCTCTTCTTGGACACCGGGTATATCCCCTTCATCCGCAGTGCTTTCTGAGTCATCAACTGGCTCACCAACTGCTGAATCATGGAGCAACAACTTATCTACTGCTAATACATCCTCTGCCAAACCATCTGACAATAGATTAGTGCTTTCTCTCAATCTCACCTTTTCTGCTTCAATCTCTCGTAAGGCGCCTACTATCTCTTTGTTAGATGTAGGGATAAGGAGTTCCTTTCCTCTCCTTAATGCAATAATCCTCTTTGTAACCAAATGTACAAGCTCAAATTTGTTGTAACCAAGCTTCAAACAATCTTCGATCGTAATTCGAGCCATTACGGATCCCCCTTTGAATAATTTAAATTTAGTATTATAATTATTCAATGGTCAAACGTAAAGCCATTTCTTTTAATATGATAGAAATTTCCACCTCTACAAGATACTCATAAAATTCCGTTCTGAAAAAGCAACCAATCCATTCGTTGTTTATAAAAATTCTATTTTATGGTATTGGTATTTAGTAACCCTAACTATCATACAGGATTATCGCAATACCTACGTTAGACTATGCTCGCCACCGCATATAGCAGTTCGGTCATAGGTATCGATGCCTATACCGTAGAAGTAGAGGTAGATATCTCGAGGGGTTTACCGTCTTTTTCTACCGTGGGTCTGGCAGAAGGAGCGGTCAGGGAAAGCAAAGAACGGGTAAAGGCAGCGCTCAAGAATTCTGGCTATGACTTCCCAGCCGATCGTATTACCGTTAACCTCGCTCCCGCTGATGTAAAAAAGGAGGGAAGCGCCTTCGACCTTCCTATAGCTGTCGGCATTTTGACAGCAACGGGTCTCATTCCGCCTCTAGCATTGAAAGGCTACCTCATTATGGGCGAGTTATCATTAGATGGGAGTGTGAGGCCGATTAAAGGCGCTCTCTCAATGGCCATAATGGCAAAGGAATTCAATCTGAAAGGAATTTATGTTCCTTCAGCAAATGCTGCGGAAGCAGCTGTGGTTGATGAGATAGCTGTTTATCCAACGAACACACTTTCTCAGTTAGTTGAATCATTGAATGGTATGGAATCCATAACCTCCTTTACCGTAGACAGAGACCCCTTGGAGAATCCATTGAGTTCTGATCTGGACTTTGCCGATGTTTGTGGTCAGGAAAACGTGAAAAGGGCTGTGGAGATTGCTGCTGCAGGTAGCCATAATCTCTTGATGATTGGTCCACCAGGCGCAGGAAAGACCATGCTTGCCCAACGGCTTTCCACTGTCCTGCCAAGTCTTGCCTTCAACGAAGCCTTGGAAACGTCTAAGGTATACAGTGTCATGGGCCTGATGCCGAGAGGCCAAGGGCTACTAACGCGCAGGCCGTTCAGAGCTCCCCATCATACCATATCTGACGCAGGCCTCATAGGAGGTGGGGTAATACCAAAACCGGGAGAGGTCAGCTTGGCCCATAATGGTGTGCTCTTCTTAGATGAAATGCCGGAGTTTAGAAAAAATGTTCTCGAGGTGCTGAGGCAGCCAATGGAAGCTGGGATAGTCACCATATCCAGGGCCAGCTCCACCGTAACCTATCCAGCCAATTTCGTTTTGGTTGGGGCGATGAATCCGTGCCCTTGCGGCTTCTTTGGTGATACAAAGCGCGAGTGCACCTGCTCTTATAGGGAAATACGGCGGTACAGGGCAAAGATATCAGGACCCCTCATGGACCGGATCGACATCCATATAGACGTGCCATCGGTACCCTTCAAAGATCTAACCGGGATTAGTCAAGGTGAATCTTCTTCCAGTATTTACCAAAGGGTACTGGCTGCCAAAAAGACCCAAGAGAAAAGACTCCACAAGACAAAGATTCATAGCAACGCCATGATGAATAGCAGGCAGATAAAGAAATTCTGTCCAATAGATGAAAATTCCACCGCTCTCCTGGAGACAGCTATGGAAAAATTTGGGCTCAGCGCTCGGGCTCTTTCACGGATTCTTAAGATTTCCAGAACCATAGCAGATCTTGCCGGAGCTCAGGATATCGAGCAGGCGCATGTAGCCGAAGCAATACAATATAGATCCCTCGATAGGAAGCTGATGGTATGAGAACGTTTGTTAAAATAGGCCTTGCTGGTTTCTTTCTTATCTTTTTTGTAATCACCTCGATAGGGATTGCAGTATGGTACCTATGGTCGAGTAACCTTCCCTACATAGGCTCCCTTAAGGACTATAATCCCCCAATCATCACAGAAATCTTTGATGACAAAGGCCAAGTCATTACTCAATTCTCCGACGAAAGGAGAATCCTAGTCCCTTTAGAGGAGATCTCCTATCATACCATCAAGGCCTTCATTGCAGCGGAAGACGACAGATTCTTTCAGCATAAGGGCATCGACTTTTTGAGCATTGTGAGGGCATTCTTGAAAAATATCAAGGCAGGAAAGATTGAACAGGGGGGAAGCACGATCACACAGCAGGTTACCAAATCACTGCTTCTGAAAAACCCCGCAAGAACGTACAAAAGGAAGGTGAGGGAGGCACTCCTCTCCCTTCAGATCGAAAGGGAATTCTCTAAGGAGGAGATTCTGTACCTTTACCTGAATCAGATATACCTGGGCCATGGCCAGTATGGTGTGGAGGCAGCCAGTCAGACCTATTTCCGCAAAAAGGCCAGTGAATTGAGTATCGCCGAATCTGCTCTCCTGGCCGGCCTCGCCCAGGCTCCAAGTAAAGATTCGCCGATCAAACACTTTAACCGGGCAAAAACCAGACAAAAATACGTGTTAGAAAGGATGAAGGCCGAGGGCTTTATCAGTGAGAAGGAATATGATGAGGCATTAGCAACACCGTTACACATACAACCAGACAAAGATGAGGCTCTCGAAAAGGCAGCTCATTTCATAGAGCACATCCGCCGAATCATTGAACGAAAATACGGGCGCCATCTCCTCTATAAGGGGGGGCTCAAGATCTATACCACGGTTGATCTAGAGATGCAGGTAGCGGCAAAAGACGCTGTAGTAAGGGGAATACGGGAGTTTGATAAAAGAGAGGGATTCAGAGGACCAATAGGAAGGATTTCTCCTGGGGATGAAAACCTGTTCACCCAGCAAATGCGTGAACACCTGAAGAACAACTCCCTTGAAATAGGGACAATTACCGAGGCAATGGTCGTAAAGGTCGACAGCAAAAAGAAAGAAACTCTCGTAAGGATCGGGGATCAACTCGGACTGCTCCCTCTTTCAGGCATGGAATGGGCAAGAATGGCTGACGTAGAAAAGGCTTACTTTGAAACCAAATTGGAAGATCCAGCCGAAGTGCTCGACCCTGGAGATATTATTCTGGTAAAAATTGTAAAGGATCTGGAGGGTTCTCCTCGCTGGATCCTCTCACTTGAACAAACCCCACAGGCAAACGCTGCATTGATCTGCTTAGATACCAAAACCGGCCAGGTGAAGGCGATGGTCGGTGGAGTAGATTTTTCCAAGAGCCAGTTTAATCGGGCAACGCAAGCACGCAGACAACCGGGCTCGGCCTTTAAACCCATTATTTATACCACAGCCCTTGATCATGGCTTCACCCCTTCTTCCATCATTATTGATGCACCCTTTATCTCCCCCATTGGCGAGGAGGAAGAGGAGAGACTCTGGAAACCAAGAAATTACAAGGAACGATTTTTCGGTCCTACCCTGTTGAGAACCGGACTGATACAATCACGGAATATCATTACCATAAAGATTCTGGAAAAGATCGGGGTTAGTAATGCAGTCAATTATGCAAAACAGATGGGGATCGAATCACCCCTCAATGCTGATCTCTCCTTAGCCCTCGGCTCATCAGGAACATCCCTGCTTGAACTAACGAGGGCATACTCGGTGTTTGCCAATAACGGCATGCTGGTAAAGCCGATCTTTATTACTAAGGTAGTTGATAGAAATGGGAAAGTTCTTGAGGAGAGCCACCCTTCATTTACTGAATCTCTGTCACCAGAAACCACCGCAGTTATGACCGATCTCCTGCAGGCTGTGGTGAAGGAGGGTACCGGTTGGAGGATTAAAGCACTGAAGAGGCCCGTTGCAGGTAAAACGGGGACCACCGATGACCTGAGAGATGCATGGTTTCTCGGGTTTACCCCTTCCGCGGTTACCGGTGTGTGGGTCGGCTATGATGACCGGAGACCTATGGGAAAAGGAGAAACCGGCTCTCGGGCTGCAAGCCCCATTTTTCTTTACTTCATGCAGGACGTTCTGAAAGGAAAACCGATCGTCCCCTTTGAGCACCCTGAAGGGGTCGTTATCACCAAAATAGATGCCAAAACTGGCCTCTTGGCGAGCCCCTTTTCAGAGAAAACCTGCTTTCAGGCATTTAAAAAAGGCACGGAGCCCACCCTGTATTCCCCAAAACCAGATCAAGCAAAACCGGGGGAATTTTTCCAGCTCGACATGGACCTCTCTGGCAAAGCAAGATAGTCAGGTTACAGGGCACCGCCTGCAATAGAACAGCGTCCTCTTATCTCCAGGTAATCTTCCTCCAAGGCCCGATTTGATTGAGCATAGAGAGCCGTCTTGTTCACTATCGAGGCAACCTCTTCCCGAGATATCTTGTTTCCTTCCACCTGTACAACCTTTGCTAATGTTCTATACCCAATAACAAACGGTAGGATACAAAACCTTCTGATGGATGCCTCATGAAGCGGTAACAATCGGATATATTTCAAGGTTGAGTCAAGGTACCTAACTACACGAGGAACCAATTCCCGTACGATTCCCTGCCTCTGGTCCATAGATAACGTATCCATCTTATCAAGTTCAATGTTATAATTTTCCGTTACCGTAACAGGGATATAGAACCAACCTCTCGCTATATCTTTCTCATAATCCTTGATGATATTTATCAGTTGCAAGGCAAGTCCAAAATGAACCTCGAACCTCTCAAGTTTAGACCTTTTTTCTCTTATGCTCTGCTTCTCACAAAAAATCTTGGTGAGCATCACTCCCACAACACCCGCCACGTAATAACAATAATCCTCCAACTCTTTGATATCTGCGAGCTGAAAAATAGTGCTCTTGCTCTCGAGCTTACGCTTTTGGAATTTTGCCATCCCCTCTGAGGTCTTAACCAGTAAGGGGTCAATTATTCTCCGGTACGTTTCTGATATATCAAAGTAGCACCTCAAGACTATGGAACCGTTCTCTATAAGGTCTTTCTCATATGAGTTTTCATTCCATCTGAATTTCAGAGATTCATAGAGGCGCATTCTTTGGTGCAGATCCTTATTTCCCCTAAAGATCTCTGAAAAATCTTCTAGATCTGCTATCTTTTTTTCTTCCCCCTGATACAGGTTATCTTCAAAGGTATCGGCTATG
>CP070673.1:1524330-1529220 GCA_020351915.1 Deltaproteobacteria bacterium | reverse complement strand
CCAGTTGTTTTTTCAGCCACATGATGAGAATCAATTTATCTAACTGGTAATGCCAATTTCCTCAAGGCGATATCTATTAGCCTCACGGGAGGTGGCCAAATATTTGCTGTTCAACAGGGCATAACCAAAGGCGCAAATGTTTTGTGGGGTAAATCCCAAATATTTGGCCACTGCAGAACACGGTGGTATTTTTTTGTGAGATATCGCCTTTCAGAAACAGGCATTACCTTCTTAAACCTCAATACCTCAACTTTTGAACGTTACCAAAATATTGGGAGCAGTTGGAAAAAGGGGAGAGAGTATTGAAAACAAGCGCAGACCACCCAGTAGGTATGTAGGTCTGCCCAATGCAATAGGGGGAGTGAAACAGATATGGCTAATTCTATACAACCCAAAAAAAATGCTGAGCGTGTGGATAGCATACCAAACGAGCTATCAATTCTGCCCTTGCGTAACACCATAGCGTTTCCTTTCTCAGTGCTGCCGCTGGCGGTTGGTATTCCGCGGTCAGTGAAACTGGTGGAAGAGGCGTTAGAAGGGGATCGGCTGATTGGCCTCCTGGCCGTGAAGGATTCCTCAATTGAGGAACCCCAGCCAGGCCAGATCTATGAGATTGGTACGGTAGCCAAGGTCCACCAGGTGCACCGGATGCCTGGCAAAGGCCTGCAGGTGATTGTTGAGGGTATAGAGCGCTTCCGCGTCAAGCACTGGGTGGGCACTGAGTCCTACCTGAGGGCGGAGATTACCCTTGCGCCCGATGTGGTTGAGCAAGGCCTTGAACTTGATGCTCTTCAACGCAGTCTGCGTGACCTGGCCCAGGAAGTTGTTGCCCTGTCACCGAGTTTGCCAGATGAAGCGGGCACATTGCTCAACCAGGTGCAAGATCCTCGCTACCTCACCTACCTGGTAGCAGCGAACGTACGTCTGCAAATTGCAGACGGCCAGAAGATCCTGGAAATGGACCATCTTAAAGATAAATTGCGCGCCCTGATCTCACACCTGACACACGAGAAGGAAGTTCTGACATTAGGCCAAAAGATTCAGACGGAAGCGCGCGAAGAGATGGACAAAGCGCAGCGGGAATACTACCTACGCCAGCAACTCAAGGCAATTCAAAAGGAACTGGGTGAAAGGGACGAAAGCCAGTCGGCGTTTACTGAGTATGCCGATAAAATCGAAAAGACCGATTTGCCTGAAGAGGCCAAGAAAGAGGCCGAGCGCGAGTTGAAGCGACTTGAGGGAATGTCCCCACAGGCGGCTGAATACTCGGTTATCAACACATATCTCGACTGGCTGCTTGAGTTGCCCTGGAATGTCTCAAGCGAAGACCAATTGGATATTAACAACGCCCGTGCTGTGTTGGATGAGGATCATTATGACTTACAGGAGGTCAAGGATCGCATCGTCGAATACCTGGGGGTGCGCAAACTGGTCAAGGAACGGGGGATCGAGACGCTAACAGGCGAGGAAGCGACTGCCAGCGAAGCGATGGGCGCCATTCTCTGTTTCACGGGCCCTCCTGGCGTAGGCAAAACCAGCTTAGGACAGAGTATTGCCCGTGCGCTGGGGCGCAAGTTCACCCGTATGAGCCTAGGTGGGATGCGCGATGAAGCGGAAATCCGCGGTCACCGGCGTACTTACATTGGCGCCATGCCGGGCCGGATAATCCAGGCAATTAAGCGGGCAGGCACTCGCAATCCGATTTTTATGCTGGATGAGGTGGATAAGATCGGCAATGACTGGCGGGGTGATCCAAGCAGCGCACTGTTGGAGGTCCTTGATCCGGCACAGAACCATACCTTTCGTGATCACTATCTGGACGTGGACTTTGACCTGAGTGATGTCATTTTTATCACCACCGCTAACCAGTTAGAGACGATTCCACCGCCGCTGCGGGACCGTATGGAGATCATTCAACTTGATGGCTATACGGAGTACGAAAAGATCCATATTGCTCAAAGCTTCTTAGTGCCACGCCAGGTAAAGGCGAATGGTCTGCGTGAAGAGGAAATTAGCTTCACCGAAGAGGCACTGAACAAGATCGTGCAGGATTACACGCGGGAAGCAGGTGTGCGTAACCTGGAGCGCCAGATCGGCGCGATTTGTCGCAAGAGTGCGGTAAGGATCGCGGCCAAGGAATTAACCCATGTGGAAATAACCCCGGAAATAGTACGCGAATATCTGAAGAAGGAGAAGTTCGAGTCCGAGTCGCCAGAGTCCATCGAGATTCCAGGTATTGCCACAGGACTGTCAGTAACGTCAGTGGGAGGTGATATTCTTTTTGTTGAGGCCACGAGCATGAAGGGCAAAGGGGAGCTCACGCTCACTGGTCAACTGGGTGATGTGATGCGAGAAAGTGCGCAAATTGCCCATAGTTACGTGCGCTCAAAATCCAACCGGTTAGGTGTTGACCCAAGACTGTTTGAAAAAACCGATGTGCACCTGCACGTGCCGGCTGGGGCTATTCCCAAAGATGGGCCTTCTGCTGGTGTGACGATATTGATGGCCATGGCCAGCCTGTTCAGCGGTCGGCCAGTGCGAAGTGACATTGGTATGACCGGAGAGGTGACCCTGCGGGGTCGTATGCTGCCGGTGGGTGGTATTAAAATGAAGGTGCTTGCTGCGCACCGTGCCGGGCTTAAAACGGTTATCTTGCCCAAACGCAATGAGCGTGATCTGGATGAATTGCCTGATGACGTGCGCAACACGATGAAGTTTGTTCCGGTTGAGGGGATTGACGAAGCGCTCGAAGTTGCACTGCTGCCTGTGGAGCGGAAAACCGAGGTTCCTGAGGCGTTGAGTGACCAGACGCTCCTGCGGCAACCGAAAGTGAGTCTTAATTAGAGTTTTTCCGTGCCACTCATGAACACCGCAGCGCACGCTTTCTCTGCCGTTTAGTCTTTATAGGGGAGGGCAATGGCCCTCCCTTTCATTATTAGTGGACTGGGGGAAATACGAACAACAGAGAAATAGGATCTGCTTTTTGTCCTAAACTGCAACATTTTGGCACAATTTGAGGGATTCATTTCGAGCCCCCCTTTTGTGATTTATCTAAGCATTGGACTCAGTCCGTCTGGGTGTTTCGATCCTGTGCTTAGAATTATCCTCTTTACACTAAATTTTCGTTTACTTCAGAGTAGAAATCAGGGATAGTATTCTAGAAGTCTTCCCTGAAAAACGCGAAGGTGAGTGCGGTAATAAAAAAAGCCTTGCATTGCGCAAGGTCTCAGTGGTGACTTTAGTGGTCGGGACGGCGAGATTTGAACTCGCGACCCCCTGAACCCCATTCAGGTTCAGGGGGTTTTTGTAACCTCCCGAAATCACGTAACTTATTGATTTTATTAGAACTGCCTAGTAGAAACAATAGAAATAATATAAGCAAAATAATCAATTACTGTCACATTTTGTCACATTTTTGGTGCCATTTCAATCCCCTTATGTAAGCTGACCGCGATTGAGTTCCGCTTGTTCAATCGTCTCCTGTTTGCTTGTACGGTTGGAGTTCCAATTACCCGGGATAAACTCCTGGCCCCTGGCAATGGAAGCGTATCCTGAGTTATGTCAATAGGCATTATATTTTTTTCAGAACCACATATTCAAAAATAAAGAATCTGAACTTCGGCTATCAACCAATAATACACACGCGAATTGCATAATATAGGCGGACACTACTGTGTACACCTGAAAAAAAGACAGGAAAAGGAGGTAAGCTATGGCAAGGGAAATCATTCGATCAGAGGATTTGTGGACACCCATATGGCCTTATTCATACGGCACGAAGGTGAAAGGTGGAACGCTCCTTTTTATGGCAGGCGCCATTCCCGTGGATAAAAACGGAAACACTGTGGGCAGAGGAGATATGAAAGCCCAGATCAGGCAGATCGTAGAGAATATCAAGACGGGGCTAAAGGCAGGCGGGGCCACGTTGGCCGATGTCGTTCACATGAGGATGTACACGACGGACGTCAAAGAATTTGTGTCGACAGCGGAATGGCGCTGCCAAAATTTTCCGGACCTTTGGGGCAGTTCGGTATCAAGCGAAGAGGGTGCTCCAACGACCCTTCTCGGTGTCACGGCACTGGGTTTTGATGGGGGCATGGTGGAGATTGAAGTCGTTGCCCATGTGAAATAAATTAACCGGTTTAAGGTATAAGGTTTACGGTATACGGTGCAAGGTGTGGGGTGTATGGCCAATGGATTATTGACAAAAGGTTTTCCTCATTAAGGGGCTATCCAAGGGTTCTTGAGGTCCAGTTCATAATTCATGATGATAAAATTAAAGAATGCCTTCAGTTGGGAGTACCGGTGCCTTTTGGTAGACCTGCAATCATTCTCTGTGAGTAGATCCAAAAACTGAAAGATCTTCTCACCGCTAATGGAACCAAGGTTTCTCTCTCCAAAAAGCTCCTCGAAGTTATCTAACAAGTACCGGTACCCTATAAGGGTGCTCGGCTTAATGTTTGATTTCTGGTAATCCCGAAAAAGCCTCAATGCAGTTGTAATGTTCATCGCTGATTCTCCTTTTTGTGATTTAAGGTTTACAAAAGATCAGCTATAGATGAACAATAAACACATTTATTTGTGGAACAAATATGGCAGAAAATTGTCAGGGCAGATTATTGCAGGTTTCAACCCGCATTCGATAAAATCAACAAGGTGGAAGGATGCCAGGATTCAGTTAGAAATGTTGCACCCCGCCTGTGTATGTTACGTATAGTAATCGAAACCTTTTGACAGCAGTCTGGGGCATAGATTTATAGCAGTAGTAGAAGGTTTTCCACGGAAAAGGCTTTATACAATATGATGTATATGGCCTAACTATTCTGAATCGAGAGGTCATTGATTTCAGAAATGTGATATCAGAACGGTATGAGCAAAATGAGTGAGTCT
>CP070673.1:1517816-1524230 GCA_020351915.1 Deltaproteobacteria bacterium | reverse complement strand
CTTATTATTTAAGATTTATCCTGCGCGCCCCGTTGAACCGGGGACCCTCCGGGTGTTCAACTGGGGTTAAACGTTCTTGCTTCTATTTAACTGGGATGTGACCCTATTGTTTTTTATACACCACCGGGAAATTAGGCATTGTCTTTGGGATTTCTGTTGTGGGGTGCTGTGCCCCGCCGGTCAATTCCTTCACCCGGTTTGTGATGTACAGATCAAGTTCTTTTATGTCTATGGTATTGTCCTTGTTATAGTTTGCTCTCCCTTCAAGGCCTTCAATAAGGGCCCTTGTGAAGGCGCCGTGGCCCCACTCAGCCCGCTCCTGGCTCGCCTCTTTTCCTGTAGATGCGGTCATTACCACCACGCCGCTCTCTGCATGTACCAGTTCTCGAAGGGCATCGGTCATGTCAGAAACACCACGTCTTTTACCGGTTGCACCTCCGCTGTGGCAGGTATCCACCATAAAAATGACCTTGGAGGGGAGACTAGTAAGAACATCCTGGAAGTCAAACCACTTGATCCCGGTTCGGCGGAGCTTTTTTGGATTACCGTCATGGGGAAGGAAATAGTAGTTCCCCCTCTCATCCTTGAGTCCGTGTCCAGCAACAAAGATAACGGAAAGATCCTTCTGGGTGGACTCTTTGAGGATCCAGTCCAGACCGTCGAGTATATTTTCCCGGCTTGCATCGTGATTCGTGAGGACCCGCTTGTGCACCTCCTTGTAAAGCATCCCGCCCTGCCGTTCAAAAAATGTGGCAATGCCTGCGGCATCCTTGTGGGCAAAGCCCAAGGTGTATTCTGGATCCTGGTATCTGGAAACGCCAATGGCAAAGAGATAAAGATCAGGCTTATATATCGGTTCGGTACCCTTTGCAGGTCCTTCCCTTTTCCACCTTACATAGATTATCTCCGGCTCTGATTGGGCATGGCGGTTAGAGGCCATAACAGAGATTCTGTTTTCTTCTTGTGTCAAAGGAATAATGAGATCAATCTCGGCCCGAAGGCCCTCTATCTTCTTATGTTCTCTCCCTGTCACTTTGATTCCCCGACTCTTCTCCACACGCCTTCCATTTACTAGGAGCCAGATGTCAGTGATGGGCTCCTTGGTGAGAGACCTTGCCTGCGCCGCGACCCTGATAGAATTAGTAGAGACGGTTATCTCCCGTTGGGAAGGGGTCTGGAAAAAGACCGCCGGAGGCACTAGACGTTGAACTCCTGACACAGCTGTGTCCTTTACCCTCTTTTGCATGGGCTTTTCTGCATTGACAAGCCTGATTGCCTCATCAATGTCTCCCCTCGTCTCAAGGTACCGTGCCACAATGTCAGGTGAGTAAAACTGCTTTGAAAATCTTGATGCGGGATAGTAGAGGGCTGATTTGTCTTCACCCCTGTTGATGTGCCATCCGACATATTTATCACCATTGACTGATGCCGTGTAATATCCCTCAGGGGTCCAAGCCACCCACTCGTTGTCAGTTCCACGAAAGATGGTAAGAAGAAGTTTTCCCGCTGAGATGTCCCATAATTTTACCGTCTGATCCGCTGATCCTGAGACCAGCAAGGTGCTGTCAGGGGATACCGCCACTCCCCAAACCTCACCCCTGTGGCCTATAAAATCATGGACCTTTTCCCCTGTTCTGGGATCATAAGAAGCAAGTCTGCCATTGGCTCCGCCGCTTATCACGGCCCGTCCGTCAGGGGTCAGGGTAAGGCTTCGGTGATCGTATCCACTCGTGGAATGCCGGGTGATTTCATATGCTACGGTTTCGTTTTTGAGGATCCGTAAGGTAGGGCCAATCTTGCCGTTTTTAGTCATGATAGACCAAGGGCCAACGGACTCCATGCCCCGAAGATAGCCGCTGTCACCTTTGAGCTCCCGGCTCAGGGCTAGGTCGAACGCCCTCCCTTCTCCCTTGATCTGAAATGCCTGCTCTAGAGGGCCTCTATCAAACAGACTTAGGCGTTTGCTCGTCTTCCCCCAGGCTATGGACCGGCCATTCCTTGAAAAGCCAACGCTCCAGACCATCTTACCATTTCCATGCATTTTTTGTTTTGACTCTCCTGATAGAATGTCCCAAAGATAGATTTCCCCCTCAACTCCCCCCGTGGCAACGGTTTTGCCGTCCGGGGAAATGGCAGTTGCTAGGGCAATGTTTGGGTGTTTGGCAAAGGAGGTGATCCCCTCTCCTGAGGGGATGGAGAAGACGTTGTTTAGCCTTTTTCCATGGCCGGGGCCATGCCCTGTCACCAACTTGGTCCCATCGATTGAAATGGAAAGACTATCTACTGTCCTATTCTGCTTTGCCAGCACCTTGATGAAATTCCCGGTCCTCCCATCCCACAGCCGAATGCTTTTGTCCTTGCCACCCGACAGGAGGTATCTCCCGTCCGGGGTAAAGGCTGCAGATCGCACCTCTGCTTCGTGTCCCCTAAGGGTCGTGATCAGCTCACCGCTCTTGGCTTTCCAGAGTCTCAGAGTATTGTCGTCACTTCCAGTGACGACTCGTGTCCCATCAGGTGAAAAGGCAACGGCATAGATATAATCCTTATGCCCCTTGAGCACGTGCAGGGTGCTGCGGGAGCGTACGTCCCAGATGCGGGCGTTTTTGTCAATGCCCCCTGAAAGCAGCCTGCTTCCGTCTGGGGAAAACGCCAGCCCCAAAACCACGTTCCTATGCCCTCTGAGCAGAGCGACGACCTCGCCGGCCTGAAAATCGATGAGTCGGATATCGCCAACCTTATTGGAATCTATTCCAAGCCCATGAGCCATCCATCCCCCAACTGCTAGCAAACGGTCATTGGGGGAGATGGCCATTGCGTAAATCGTCCCTTCATTTCCCCTTCCAATCTGGCTCCGAAGGACACGAACTACCTCTGCAGTTGATACGTCCCATACGCGTACCGTCTTGTCTTCAGATGCCGAGACCAAGTATCTCCCATCACTGGTGAACATGACATCCCATAACTTTGCCATGTGTCCGCCGGTGTCGATTACAAGGACAGGCTCGCTTGGGTGCAAGGACGTGGGATGCTCCGTGATCTTGTCCCGAATTGGCATAATACTAGGTGATCGATATCCACCGGGACCGCTACAAGACCAAAAAAACAGGATGGGCACAATGCTGAGAAACGGCAAGAGAAGAAATGAGCGCTTCATATAGGCACCTCTTTGAAAGAGAAAGGTAAGAACTACCTTTTTGAGTGAGAAAAATTCACGAAAAACCAACCCTGGATGCCCCGTGCGGAAGCACGGGGTTGTTTACTTGCGGAGGGAAGCAGTATAGCAAAAAAGCGCTTTAAGTGTCAATGGAAAGACATCGGCATAGGAGATTTCCTATTGGGTGCATCAATGTCAATGATGAATGCGACCCTTTGTGAACGGCTTCAAGGGCTAGGTCTCCGATTACTCTTATGCATGATTCTCAAAGGGAGACTTGCCCCCTTTACTCACAGTCGCGTCTGTGAATCATTATCTCACTTATCATCTAAACATTCTGCAATCAGCTCTCAGCATCCTTTCATGCTACGATAGGCCGACTAACGTCTAAACCGTGACAGAAGATGAAGCTCAGGCGCGTTTTGCCGTTGACCCACTAGGCGCTTCGCCTTATACTCCAGAAATACAGAGAGGTCTGATCTATGGAGATACGAACGCTGCTGTTACTAGCTCCGCCGATTCTGTTGACCCTAACATTTCACGAATATGCCCATGCCTATGTTGCATACAAGTATGGAGACGATACTGCAAAGCGAAGTGGCCGTTTAACTCTAAATCCGCTCGGGCATCTTGACCCCTTGGGCACAATCATGATCTTCTTGGTGCATTTCGGGTGGGCCAAACCGGTGCCGGTAAATCCATATAGGTTGAGAAATCCCAAAAGAGATATGCTCTGGATTAGCGCTGCCGGTCCCCTTGCGAATATGGTTTTAGCACTGATGAGCGGCATTTTGCTCAGACTTGTTTTCGCCATTGGCGCGGCCCTCATGAGCATTCCATTGTGGGATTGCTTATAGTTATGGTGATTATGAGCTTACAGATCAATCAGGCTCTGGCCATATTCAACGTGCTTCCAATTGCCCCTCTGGATGGCTCAAAAATTCTAGCCGGGCTCTTACCAGCCAAGCATGAAGGCACAATTTACTTCTTAGAGCGCTACGGTCCTTTTATCCTTATTGGATTGATCATATTCGGGCGAGCTACCGGCGTGCCCATTCTGGGTAGCTTGATCTGGCCGTTTGTGGGATTTTTCAGCAAAATCTTTGCCGGAATATGAACTGACCGCTGCACATACAAGGAATCACGTCTGCTCATAAATGCAGAAACCCTTGCCGCTTTACTTACGAAAAGAAACCCGGACTTTCTTCGAGTCGAATATCGTGGCCAGCTATCGTTTTTGTTTTTTTACTTCGCTGCCCTCCGAAACAGGTGCGTTTTCCGGTAGAGCAGAGCATTCTCCCTCTGCACTGCGATAGGGAACGGCGGATAAACATACCCCGATGTCCGATCGTTTGGTGAGCCTCCATAAACGGCCGGTCGCTGTATCGAGCATGAACTGGTCCTGGCCGGAGTCGGATATCTGACCAAAAACGAATCTCCCGTGTGTAGAGGATAAAACGGCTCTTTGGGATTCTTGCGGTGGTTGCTGTGCCATAACCCCAAATGGTTGCGCGTACACACTCGTAGCGGAAAGTACGACCAGCAAAAAGAGTGTAACAAGTACAGCAATGTTTTTTGTGTGTCTGATCATATCCCTTACCCCTTATCTAAGGTTTTGTAACTTTAAATACCCTTAGCCTAAAGCCTGTTACGATCTTTCTTGGGTCATATGCTTCACGAGACCGGTATGTTTTTTCACAAGAGGCCTTGAAAAGTTGCACCATCTCTCTGCGGAAAAAGAGAGCAGGGACGTGCGGTTGTATCTGCAATGATAAATGAATTTTAGAAGATTTCAAGCGTTGATTGTGGCGAGAATAAAAGTTTGACCCCGGGAAATGTCAAAAGAAAATATTTGCACCCCTGCCCGCCGTTTTTCTTGTCCGCCGTTGTTGTGGCGGAGTGGAGGGCCTGCCCGCCTTTATTCTGGCGGATCTGCTCACCAAATTGCCAAAGGTGTAGGCCTCCTTCCTTTCAATAATCAATTAAGCGTGCCTGACCCCATTTACACGCAAACGGAGAACCAGGTCAAGCTGTACGGAAGGAGCCGCTGACAGTTGGATTGGGGTAAAGATTTCAAAAGGGAATGATTTGATTCTAAAGGCAAGACTAATCTATTTAATTGCTATACAAATATTGCATGATCAAAATTAGCTTCGAGCACCTGAGTTCATCTTGAATCAGACAAAGAGAGGCAGGGCCAGCAACGGCCCTGCCTCTCTTTGGGGCAGATTCTGACAACAAGCTTCGAGTCTCGATCTTATAGAAACCACGTGTCACGATACCAAGCTAAACTGTTGGTTTTTAACTGCCCTCTTGACTAGGCCTGGGGTAAACGGTAGTATAGGGCTATCGGCAATACAGTGAAAGGAGGAAAGGATGAAAATGAATCGAAAGAGACAAATGGTAGGTGTCATCTTACTAACTCTGGGCTTAGTGGCTCTAGGGAGTTGCGTCAGCAAGAAGGACTATCTAGTAAAAGTTGAAGAAGGCGAGAAACTGTCAGGGGAATTGGCGGCGTTGAGGTCCGAATACGATACGTTAGAGGGACAAAAAACCGCCATCGATAAACAGGTAGCGACCCTCAAGGAGGATAACCTTAAGCTGGAGGAGATCTTACAGGCGAGATCCGATACCCTCAGCAAGAACATAGTAGACCTCAGGGCTCATGTGGCTGACCTGAAAAAGGAAAACGGGCTACTGAAAGGAGAAAATGAGAATCTGAGCCAGAATGTAAAGGCCTTGGAGGAGAAAAATGTGGCACTCCATTCTGAGGCTGAGGCCCTAGAGCGCCAGAGAAAAAAAGAGGTGGAAGAGATGAGGGGCACCTACGAGAACTTGCTCGAGAATATGAAGGGGGAGATAGCCAAAGGCGAGATTACAATTACGCAACTGCGGGGGAAGTTAAAGGTGAATATGTTGGATGAGATCCTGTTTGATTCGGGAAAGACCACCATCAAGCCCCAGGGCCTTGAAGTACTGGAGCGAGTGGGGAGCATTTTGTTGAATGTCAAAGACAGGGCTATCAGCATCGAGGGCCACACGGATGATGTTCCCATCGGGGCCGAGCTCAGCAAGATGTATCCCACCAACTGGGAGCTCTCGGCCGTCCGGGCTACTACTGTGGCCAGATATCTGCAGGAGAAAACCGGCATCGACCCCGGGCTTCTCTCCGCCATAGGCTACGGTGAATACCAGCCCGTTGCCTCTAATGAGAGCGAGGAAGGGCGGGCCAAGAATCGCCGCATTGAAATCGTGCTGGT
>CP070673.1:1512984-1517716 GCA_020351915.1 Deltaproteobacteria bacterium | reverse complement strand
CAATACCTATTCTGGCGTAGCAGGAACTTCAGCAATTTGTACGCAGATAGCATTACGAATTGCGTTCAAGATGGCACCGGCTATTGGAGTCACTGCTACCTCGCTGAATCCCTTAGCTCCATATGGACCGGTTGGTTCACTTTCCTCTATTATTATTGATTCCATATCCTGTATATCCATAGCCGTAGGCATTACATAGTCTGTAAAGCTTGTATTTTTCGTTGCACCTTCTTGTGTCTTGATTTCCTCCATTAAAGCATAGCCAATACCCATGCTCGCACCACCTTCAATTTGCCCTTCCACGCTAACGGGATTTATTGCTTTGCCTACATCGGCAATACTAACCAGCTTCAAGACCTCCACCTGACCTGTTGCTGAATCTACCTGGACTTCAGCAACACAACCGGCAAAGGCGTAAGTAGCGCAAGGACTGCCGTGACCGGTTTCCGGATCTAACGCGACCGTATCAGGCAAGAAAGAAGCAACAGCAGACACACCTTGCATGTTATTCAGTTTCATCGACTGCCAAACATCAATTTTCTTCTGTGGGTTTTCACGAACATAGATAGTCCCGTCTTGCAAGAACAATTCCTCAGGATCAACGTCGAGATGCCCAGATGCTTTTTGAAATAAAATATCCTTTGTCTTTTGCGCTGCCAATTGTACAGCTTTTCCAGAAATGTATGTGACTCTAGAACCGGAAGTGGATTCACAGTCAGGGGTCATATCTGTATCGGTCGTCGTTACCCTGACTTTCTCAACGGACACACCCAACTCCTCTGCCGCTATTTGGGCCATAATGGTGTCTGAGCCCTGACCAATATCTACGGAACCACATATGACGGTGGCACTACCGTCCGGAAGCAAGTTTACAAAGGCGGTGGACTGAGAACCACCTCTCGTACTTCCTATTCCATGGAAACCCACTCCAACTCCTATGCCTCGTTTCTTAAAAAACCTACCTCGGTGAGGCTGCTTTTTGAGGGATTCTACAACTTTTTTTGCCTCCAATAAAACCTTGTGAATCCCCACACTGTGTTCCAAGCGTTGCCCAGTAGCTGTCGTGGAACCGACGTCCAACGAATTTTTCAGCCTCAACTGAATGGGATCGATTTCCAGTCTCCTCGCTAACTTATCCATTTGTGACTCATGAGCAACAGCTACTTGGGGCCCTCCATATCCTCGCATTGCCCCACAAACGGGGTTGTTCGTATACACGGCCAATCCGTCTATTTTGACGTTCGGAATGTTGTATGGACCCGAAGCCTGAATAACGGACCTTGCCAAAACGCTGCTTCCCGCTACCATATAAGGACCCGTATCGCTAATAATCTTAACTTCAACCGCTACTAATTTTCCTTCCTTCGTAGCTCCAGTTTTGTACTCTATTGTATAAGGATGTCGCTTCGTCGTCGCCAAAATAGATTCATCCCTTGTATATAGTACCTTAGACGGCCGGCCTGTTTTAAAAGCTAGCAGCGCAGAATAGTACTGACATAAACTCCATATTTTTCCACCAAAACCACCCCCCGTAACCGTCTGAACAATCCTCACCCTATTTTGACTGATGCCAAGCACTGCTGATATCGCTCTACGGTCATAATGAGTATGTTGCGTGCACGCCCACACCGTAATACGTCCATCGGTCTCCATTTTTGCCACAGCAGTTTCCGGTTCCATGTAGGCGTGCTCCACCCATGTTGTTTTGTATGCCTCCTCAACTATAACATCTGCCGCCTCGAAACCTTTTTCAACATTTCCTTTGCGAATTTTCGCATGCGCCGCGACGTTGCCCCCCTCATGTATTGTGGGTGCATCTTTAGCCGTCGCTTCAAGAGGATCCAATATAGGTTCCAGGGGTTCGTAATCCACCTTAATCAACTCAATTGCATCTTCTGCTGCTTGTTCAGAGTTTCCTCCAACGAGCACCACCCCTTCCCCAACATACTTCACTTCTTCATCCGCCAAAACTGGTTGATCTGCAATCATAACTCCCACGGCATTCCTGCCCGGGATGTCTTTGCCCATCAGGATTGTAATTCCTGGCAGGTTTTTGACTTCAGAAATATCTATCCCCTTTATCCTGGCACGAGGCAAAGGGCTCCTCAAAACTTTTCCATATATCATATTGTTGAAATTCAGGTCATTTGCATAGATAGCTTTCCCGGCAACTTTACTCTGAGCATCTATCCTGGCAACATTGCGCCCTACAACTTCCACTTGCCTCATTTCTGGTCCTTCCAATAAATCGAAGTTCAATATACCTTCAAAATATTCATAAACCAAATTGAATTGTTCACATAAAGCATCATATAAATGCGGATGACCTCAACTTTTCAATACAAGCGTACTCACAGTAATTTCCTCACATTGAGACTGATATCACTTGCTTAAGACTGAATGATTAAGCAATTTTGGTATTTCAAACAACATATTATGACGTAATAGATAATATGATCGCAGCACTAACGATAAGGATTACTTCCAGCACCACATTAAAGGTGATGCTCTCAAATTGCCTCAGAAACATTATTCAGCACCTACACCCCCAAATAATCCTTCCCTTGTGCCATCCTTTAAACGCTAACGTAACCTCTTTTTAATCCAAGAAGGCAAATAATAGACATAATCCATCAGCCCTCGGAACCCAGCCAGCAGAAAATGCTGAATACTCAAGTCATACTCTTCAGAATGATAACACCAGATACAATAGCAATCACCCCAAACACCACCGTCAAAACTATTCGTTCAGTTTTCTTCAAAAACAAACATGTCAAAATGAGCACAAACAATGGCGTTGTGCTTGACGCAGGCCCGATAACTATTAATTCCCCGTTTCTAAAAGCAGCAAACATTGATATTTGTGCTAGACTTGCTGAAATACCGCCTAATGAAAATAGTAAAACGTTTCTTTTAGATAGTCCTCTTGCTTTTTTTTCATCGAAGTGAAAATGACAATAAGAAACAATAATGATACCGTTGCGACAATGGTTGCTCCAAATATTGGAGAACTAATCTCATTCATCCCAGTCTTTCTAAGGAAATTCGAAATCCCATAACAAACAGCAGCAGAAAAAGGATAAATTAAGTCCCCTTTATTCCATTGAAGTTGGCTAGTAATTTTGGGAGCATCAGAGGAAGACATGCTGATTAGAATTACTCCGAAGACAGTTACAAAAGTTGCTATGGCAATACCCAGTGTAAAATGCTCATTTAAAAAAATAGTAGCTGGAATTATGGAAAAAAAGGGATAAGTACTTCGAATCGGCGAAGCGATCGACACACCCATTTTTTCAATGCCTGTATAGAGGAAAATTCTGGCCAGGCAGGGTGCGATAAATCCGGCAATAATAAGGCAAATTAACCCATTCGATTTTAAGTTAGAAAACGGGACAAACAGAAACGTAAGTAGCAAAAGGAATAGACAGTTAATCGAAGTGCTTACAAGTGTCGCTGACATGGGATCTGAGTCTGTTAACCCCAATTTGACAAAAAAAGCATGGCATCCGAAAAGTAATGCCGCTAGTAAGCTTAAAAAAATTACAAACATCTATCTCACAGCATTGATTATTAAAATTGTAAAAGTATTTCTAACAACGGTCTATTATTGAAGGGTACACTGCGGCAAGACTTCGGCAAGTTCAGTCCAGTCGTTGCAGGGAAGCTTCCTCCGTTAAGGAATATGTCTGATCTTAGATTCGCTCGCTATTTCAGTTCAAAACTTAGGCCTTCTCTTTCCAACTTTCTGACGAGATAGGGCCAGATCATATCATAACGGTTTGGATTTTGAAATTCAGCGTACATCTTTAGCGCAGTTTCTTTAGAAATGGCTTCTATCTCTCCAAGCCCGGAAGCGATTAATTGCGCACGAAGTGCTCTTTCAAAGAACAGCGCGTTCAGGCAAGCCTCTTCGATCCTACTTCCTACTGTTACAATTCCATGATTCTTTAAAACAATAGCATTATTCTTGCCTAATTCTTGAGCAATGGCCTGGCCTTGCTGTTTCGTCGTAATTAACTCGGGGCTTTCGAAAGTAGGTACGCCATGGGGAAAAAGCACACCATCCTGATTCAGCGGCTTCATTGCTGTACGTACGGCACTGAATGCAGTACTGAAAACAGGATGCACATGGGCAACACTGCCAACATCTTCTCTTAATTTGTAGATTTCGGTATGGATCGGATTTTCTCTATGGGGCAGATGCTCACCCTCAAGCTTATTTCCTTCCATGTCAATAAGAATCAAATCGCTGGGATTTACTTCTTCAAACCCTAAACCTCTCGGCTTAATATATACGCTTTTATTATCCGGAGTTTTGCAACTGACATGCCCCAGATTATAATCAGCAAGACCTTCCATATAGAGAATACGGCAGGCTAGTGCCAGTTTTATTTTTACATTTTCATTCTCTCCGTTTAACTTCATCAATATATTTCCCTTCTGCCTTGCTTGTTTCTTAGAAAGATTACAGCCTGAAAATGCGCCTAATATAAAGCTACATCGATGGTGAATTCTCCAGGTTAATAATGCCGTACTATGCTGCTTGAATATCTTGACAGTATAGGAAATCCCACTTTTTTAGTAATATATTAATGGGAGCGTAAAATAGTTTGCATTTCATAATTTTATTTTTGACAGGATCAACAGGATTAATAGGATTTTTTTGTTTGGATCACTTTCCAGACGAAAGTGATCCAGCACAATCCCGCAAAGCGGGAAAGTAAGCATTTTG
>CP070673.1:1507911-1512884 GCA_020351915.1 Deltaproteobacteria bacterium | reverse complement strand
TTGCAAAGGAGAATCCTGGAGAAATCTCTTTCATTGATAAGCTTGTGGGCTCCAAATGAATCCAAACGACGTAATCAAAAAGACGTTCATTTTTAACAGCCTTGATGAGGGAGAGGTTGAAGATATCCTAAGAATCAGCCGGGAAAGGCGGTTCTCTAAGGGGGAAACCATAACCCAAGAAGGCGAACAAGGCGACAGTATGTACATCCTTTTTGATGGGAATGTTGAGGTCTCAAAGACGCTTACCATGAAGCTAGAGGAGGGTGATTTTCGGGAAAAAGAAAAGATCTTAACGAGATTTAAGGCAGAGGACAATCTCGTGTTTGGAGAAATGGCAATGATTGATCGAGAAAATAGATCTGCATCAGTGGCGACTACCACCGATTGCATCCTTTTGGAGATAGAAAGGGAAGATTTTCTCGAGCTCGTAGAGAAAAGACCGCAGATGGGCGTAAAGATCTTGAGGAGGCTCGCAGAGCTCTTAGTCAGCAGATTGCGACAATCAAGTCAAGATGTAATAAGGCTCACAACTGCCCTGTCCATTGCCCTCGGCAGTTGAGGAATGCTAGCGAAGCCCTGACTTAAACCGATGAAAGTAGAAAGGAAGGCATTTCACCAAAGACGCAGAGAACACAGAGATAATTCATCTTTTTTCTCTGTCCCGAAAGGCGTTCGGGATAGAGAAAAATAGTCATGCCCTTCGGGCAAGCTCTGATAGATTTAAACAACTTGGGCAAAACGTTAGGTCTTTCCCTTTTCTGCCCTCCTCCCCCTGCGGAATGGTTACCCCGCTGAATGTGAAACCATTCAACTGGGGAGCAGCCTATTCCTCCGGGATCAGCAGAAAAGAGAAAAACGTTTTCCTCTGCGATCTCCGTGCCTCTAGCGAAGCGGGTGGTGAGACATATTTAGCTATCCCTTTTCAAGGGTGGCTGTGGATTGAACAAAATGAAGCTCCCCGCAGCCCCGCTTATTGTATAGCGGGACAGGGTATTCTGGCGAAGGCGAATACAAGAACAAAGACGTGAATCCGGAAGGTGTACTCAGGGTATGAAGAGATCTTTGGTTGCGCTTGTTGTCATTTTAGCTGTATTTGGCTGTACTGAGAGCAAGAGGCGGATACCAACAACCAGGTATGCAAAACCGGCTCTCGTACTCCCAGCGACAACGAAACCGTATATAGTAAACGGGGTATCATACTACCCTCTGCCCAGCGAAGAAGGGTTTGTCCAGGTAGGTATTGCTTCCTGGTATGGGAAGAAGTTTCATCAAAAGAAGACCTCCAGCGGTGAGATCTACAATATGTATGATAAGACTGCTGCTCACAAAACGTTACCCTTTGGAACGTATGTAAAGGTGAAAAATCTATCGAATTCAAAAGAGGTAGTAGTCAAGATTAACGATCGGGGCCCTTTTGTTAAACAGAGGATTATTGACCTTTCTTATGGCGCTGCAAGGGAGATAGGATTGATTGGTCCTGGAACGGCACGGGTACATTTGACCGCCTTGTCACGGGAGGTTGGCAAGATCAAATCAGGTAATACCCAGAAAACGCTCGTGGAGGCAAAGGATTTTAGCAGTGGAGAATTTACCGTACAGGTTGGCGCCTTTGAAAAGAGAGAAAATGCAGAACGTCTGGCAGGCCGGCTCAGGGTTATTTTTGATCATGTTACCATAACACCGTATGAACCATATCCCACAAGAACCCTTTATCGGGTCAGGGTTTCTCTCTCTGAAAATATGACTGAAGCAGGCAATATAGTCACGAGATTGGAAGATCTTGGATTTTCGGAGACCTTTGTTGTGGCGCTTTAGGCCTTATGATTGATTTTTCTCCTGAGAACCCCAGAGGTTCTAAAAACAACAACTCTTCGCGCCTTTAGCCGGAGGTCTTCTTTGGTCTGAGGGTTTCTGCCCCGTCGAGCAGCCTTGTTTTTCACAACGAATTTTCCGAACCCGCTGACGAGGAGATCTTCTCCTCTTTCTAAAGTTTGCTTTATGATTTCTAACAGATTCTCTACAACCCTTCTGGATTGGCCTTTACTGAGACCAACTTGATTGTAAACACTATCTGTGATTTTATCTTTCGTTAGTGTCATGTGCTGCTCCTCCTTCGGTTTCAGACCTATGATTTGTAACCATACTTTTCTTTTAACTTCTGACAGACAATGTCAGGCACGAGACCCTTGATAGTTCCCCCATAACTAGCTGCCTCCTTAATTATGGTAGAACTAGTATAGAGCCATTTGTAATCAGTCATCATGAAGATCGTTTGGACATTTCTTCTCAACTTTCTATTCATTAGTGACATCTGAAACTCATATTCAAAGTCTGAGAGGGCCCTCATTCCTCTCAAAATGACATTGGTCTCTTTGCGCTTCACGTAATCAACCAGCAAGCCATGAAAGGAGTCAACAAAGACCTTTTTATCGTTTTTGGTTGATTCTCTGATCAATTCCATCCTCTCTTCCAAAGTAAAAAGGGTATTTTTTATTGGATTAGCGGCTACGGCGATGGTGACAGAGTCGAATATCGTCAGTGCCCTTCGCAGAATACTGAGATGGCCATTGGTTATAGGATCAAAGGAGCCTGGATAAATTGCCATTTTCTTCACGTTATGATGCCCCTATGACTAGAGTAAAAACCTATTACCGTGGATCCGTAAGATCGGGTTTGCTGAAGCCGAAAATGAGGGATCTTACATGGCAACGGATCATTGGCGCTGGTTGATGATTCTGCCACTACCATGGCGTCATGCGTCAGCAGATTGCTCTCAACGAGTTTGTTCATGGTAGGTTCAATATATCCCTTCCCGTAAGGAGGATCAATAAAGACCAGATCGAATTGACCGCATCCGAGATTTCTGATTCTATTCAAACCCTGAGGCAATTCCTCTCTAACAACCATGGAAAGCTCCTCAAGCCCACAGATGGTGAGGTTTTTCTTAATTATAGCAAAAGCCCGCCGTGAGTTATCTATGAACACGGCCCTTTTGGCCCCCCTGCTAAGGCATTCTATCCCCAGACTCCCTGTGCCAGCAAAAAGGTCCAATACTGTAACACCAGTGAGTGTCTGGCCCAGAATGTTGAAGATAGAATTCCGAACCATATCTGCGGTAGGTCTGATATGAGGCCCCTTAACCTTTATCAGCCGGTGGCCTTTGACCTTACCGCCTGTTACTCTCATGATTTGCTTTCTAAACTCTCCTCACTACTCTTTGATGAGGAAGCGATCAAAGGACTCGGCCTTTTTGCCTCTCCACGAAGGATATGATAGAGCTTTAGTGCAGGGCCAGAAAGAACATACACGGAAGAAAAAAGGAACAACATCAAAGCAGGCTTATAAGCCACAACAACAAAAACAAGGATAAGCGCTACCAGGACATTAAAGGGCTTTTGCTTCAAAAGCTCAACCTCTTTGAAACTCAAATAGTCGATCGTGCTTACCATGAGGAATGATAGGACGTAAATGCTGATTATGATCAAAATGTGTAGATTTTCATTCAGCCCTCCCAAGGAATTACTGAAAAGAACGGCGGTGGCAATCAAGATACCTGCTCCGGGTATTGGTAAGCCTTTGAAGTGCTGAGATTCGATGTTGCCTTTTTGAACATTGAATCGAGCAAGCCTCAAGGCACCGCAGATAATGTACAGAAATACGGCGAGCCAGCCAAATCTCCCAAATGGTTTTAAGGCCCACTCAAAAATCAGTAATCCAGGTGCCACACCGAAAGCAACCAGATCAGCCAGAGAGTCATACTCGATACCAAATTGACTCGTTGTATTAGTAAAGCGGGCAATTTTCCCATCCAATCCATCGAGCATGAAAGAGATAAGGATGGCAATTGCTGCAGCGTCATATCGTGCCTGCGTAGCAGCGATTATGGCATAGAATCCCCCAAAGAGGCTGCAGGAGGTAAACAGATTAGGGAGGATGTAGATTCCCTTCTTATTCCTTTTTTTTGATCTGTTTTTCGTTTTCACTCTAACGAAGGTACCCTATAATTGTCTGACCGGCTTTGACTTTTTCCCCTTTCCGAACGGTGATTGTGCTATCAGGCGGAAGATACACCTCGAGTCGTGAGCCGAACCTAATGAGACCAAATCTCTGGCCAGTTTTTACATAATCTCCCGCTTTCACCCAACAGACGATCCTGCGGGCAATGAGACCAGCGACCTGAACGAGGACAATCTTTTCCCTGTTGTCTGTTTCTAACAGTACCATATTATTCTCATTGTGGAGAGAGGCCTTATCCAAATTGGCCGAAAAGAATTTGCCAGGATGATAGGTTAGTTGGCTAATCCTCCCTCCAACAGGGATCCGGTTAATATGGGCATTAAAGACTGACATGAAAATACTTAACTTTACCGCGGTATCTGGAAAACGATTATCTCCGTTAGTAAGTCTCTCTATTGCTATTATCTTGCCGTCCGCCGGCGTCAGAACTGCCTTTTCACTATTCACCAGGTCTCTCTCTGGGTCACGGAAGAAAAAGATGATGAATGAGGTTAGCACAGCGAGAGGAATGGCCAAGACCAGCAAATCTAAGATGAGAAAGACACAAGTCAATCCTATTCCAGTAAGTATGAAAGGAATTCCCTCCCGGGCAATCGGCAGTTTATTGTCTATCTTCTTTGCTTCCAATCTAAGTCCCTAGAAAATTTGATCTTATTTCTCACTAGCGTTTAATACAAATTTAGGTATTTGTCAATATGACATATGCAGGGTATGGGTATCTTTTTTTTGGTTATGCCCTGTGACATGGCCCCTTACTGGGTCGATTCAAAATGGTTTATTGCGCCCTAAGCCTTAGAATCATAGGCTCCATCTATATAAACCATTTTGAAACGCCCACTCATCTAAACTATGTGGGGCATAATCCAAAAAAAAGATACCCATACCCTGCAAGAAGCTTAAAACTCAATAGGTTAGGTTTCACTATGACGTGACCGTGATGACATATGTACCTCTTA
>CP070673.1:1504905-1507811 GCA_020351915.1 Deltaproteobacteria bacterium | reverse complement strand
CCATATTGGGACCCTGATGGAATGGCATTCACCCTGGATCTATTCACCGATTTGGCAGCGCATGTTCCTTGCCAAGAGCTTACCTTTAGGCCGGACAGAAGCACCATTGAGTTCGTAAATAGGGTTACCGCATGAAACTGTTTTCTGATCTGTCCAGTTACTCATTCGAATTACACTCTAAATCCGAATATCGAATTTCGAAATTCGAAACAAATCCGAATGACCAAAAATAGAAATTCAAAACTATACGATCTTGAAGACCGAACATTTGCATTTGCGAAGAGGGTAAGATCTTTTGTTAAGAAATTGCCGAAGACTATAGCAAATGTTGAAGACGCGAAACAACTGGTTAGGGCGTCCGGTTCTGTTGGCGCCAACTATATTGAGGCAAACGAATCACTTGGCAAGAAAGATTTTATGATGAAGGTTAAGATTTGCCGCAAGGAGGCTAAAGAAAGTCGATATTGGTTAAAGTTGATAGATACTGGTGATGGACAAGAGCAGGAAAAAGAGCGGCAAGACTTGGCAAAAGAGGCTACGGAACTGATGAACATTTTCGGTGCCATACTACGAAAGACAAAGTAATGTTTAAGAATTCGAACATTTGAATTTCGGATTTGTTTCGAGTTTCGTGCTTCGTATTTCGAATTTGAAGCTTAGGGCTAAAGACTCTGGATTTTGGATAGCTTATGGGAGTTAATTCTAAATCCACAGGGATTCCCAAGTTTAAGAAATGAATTCGGTTGAGCGGAAAATATTGGCTTGTGCGGCGGTGTTGGATCCTGGACCAGCTCGGCAGCAGAGATTGAGCACCGCTATGTCCGGTGATGTGAATGTGGATCATCTGATTGATCTTGCTCTCAAGGAGGGGCTTGCTGGTCTGCTCTATAAAAACCTCATGAAAGCAGGTGTGCTGGAGAGGTTGGGGCGCCAGCATAAGGAAAGACTCGAATCGCTCTACTACACAGCGGTCCAGTTTAACGCGAAGCTCATCCACGACCTAAAAAAGCTGTTGGATCAATTGAATGAGAAGAAGATTGATGTGGTACTGCTGCAGGGGATGGCTCTCTTGCCGCAGATCTATGAGGATATCGGCCTGAGACCATTGACAGACATCGATCTCTGGGTATTGGACAGGGATTACCCTGAACTCGTCGATGTACTCATGAGCCAGGGCTACCAGAGAGACCGCCTATATCCTAATACCTTCAGAAAAGGCTCAACCATTTTTGATATCAGTACTCATCTTCTGTGGGCTGACCGCATTAGGACCCGCAAACTGCTCATCAGCAAGGGCCAGGAACACATCTATAGCGATACGCAGATTATACAATTTGAGGGCCGGAAGGCCCGCTCCTTGAACCAATACGACCAAGTGTTATTCCTCAGCCTTCATGTACTGAAGCATAGTGTCAGCAGATTAATCTGGCTCGTTGATATCGAGAGCCTCGTCGGTAGTTGGGATACGTCTGACTGGGAGGCCCTCGTGCATCGCGCTCAAGAGGTTGGCCAGGAAAAGATCATTGTGTACATTTGGTTCTTGCTTCGTCACCTCTTTGATTTCCACAGCCCTTTGCAAGGTCGACAACTTCTGAGAAACGGGAACATATCCCTGCTGGAAAAGAAGATTCTCAGTCGAAGAATGAATGGGGAGCCTCTTACCCTCTGGGCGCCACTTATCCTCCTCTCCTCTGGGATGGGGTGGGCTCACCGTTTTGCCTTTTCTTGGGAAAACCTCTTCCCGGGGCCAGAAATCCTCAAGCAGGTATTTCCTGGTTCCTCTGAAAGCAAGGTCTGGCGGCTGTATGTGAAGCGGGTGTTACAACTTATCGGCATGAGTAAGATGTCGTAGTTTTCCTTGATGTATCTAAGAATCTCCCAACCCCATCATCTCATATATCTTTACATAACTCTCAGGGCGCTCGGGTTCGATCCTCATCTGAGGGCTTCTTGGCAGTTTGGAGCCATATTTTTCAACATGTCTCAGTCCTTCCAGCAAATCTTCAATCTTCTGTGTTGGGATAGAAAAGATGATTTCGTCATTGCCTGACAGTGCACCATAACGATCACCCCGGCAGGGTATTGCCACCTGACATTCTCCACTCTGGATTAGTGGCACAACAGAGTAAACACAAGCTGCATGGCTCGATAGATGACAGGTCAGGTCATGGCCATCCTGGTATTCTCTTCCGAGGAGTAGCAAGCTCAATTGCACGGAGTCGCAGCAGACCATAACCAAATCAGGATCAAAATTTGCCGTTGTCAATGGAGCTGATACCACGCCCTGGTACTTACCGACTTCCAGTCGAGGGAAATCAGTCACAAAATTTTTGCCTGCCTTCAGGTCCTTAACATCTTGGGGAAAACGGTTGTGTCCATCTAGAAAATACTGAGGAGCTTCTGTCCATCCATACCCCACAACTGGCTCAAAACACCACATATCCTCTTTAAACATTGCAATCGTCTTCCCTTCCTTTCGTGAGAGGGCATAGCCCTGGCAAAGAAGTACTTGATAGCCAAAGTCCCTTACAGGCCTCTCGGCTCCTTGTGGAATGTCTGTTTCTCGTCCCAGCAATTTTACTGCTAACGGGAAGGTTTGCAATCGTATCCGCCTCTCAAGCTCCTCTCCGTATTCATGAAACGCCTCAAATTTTGCCATATCTCTTACCCCCTGAGCAAAGCTCTGTTGAATATTATTGGTGTATTTATCCCTCAAACGACCCTTTGTCATTCCTTCGCATCGCTCTAGGACAGGTGTAAGGAGTGAAACGACGAAGAATCTAGATTTTAGCTCTCATATCTGCCAACAAATCGTAGGTTCTTCGCTGTCCCGCCTGGCAGGATCACTCAGAATGACTTTCCAACCAAAGTGTCGATGTAGCGATAAAACGTGTCTCGAGTTGTTT
>CP070673.1:1500318-1504805 GCA_020351915.1 Deltaproteobacteria bacterium | reverse complement strand
AATTAGCACGGCACGTTAGGGGGATATAGCATGTGAAGGGGGACGTCGATTCTGAGACAACTTGTCGAATTGCCTTAGAACCGATATGCCCCTCTCTGGATAACTCTCGCCATAGGATCCTCAGGCAAATAAAGCCAGTGCCATATGAACCACGCGGACCCATGAAGCCTCAGCGACATGCGGTTGAACCGTATACATTTTCTTCGTCACGATTTGAACAGAAGTTAAGTAAAAAATGCAAAAAATTAGATTTTCCGTGTGAAGGGGGAGGTCGATTCTGAGACAACTTATCGAATTGCCTTAGAACCGATAGACCCCTCTCTGAATAGACACATTATGAGATGTTTCTCTATGTGAAGCTCTGGTTGATAGGGCTGAAAGGATTGAAAAGGAATGTTAGAAGTTACCGAAGAGGTTGCAGAATATCCAGTAAGCGTGAAACCGCGGGAGGGCCTTGAATTGATATCAACAAGAGTTAAACGGAGACCTGAGGCCTTTCTTTCATTTTCTGAAATGATCTTTAGTTTATTTCTGGGGCTTATCGTTTCCCCTGCTACCGGAGTATGCGGGGACACTTAGCACACCGTCACCGTTCACATCCTTCAGATCGAACCACCATTTGTTAACATTGCACACTACAATATCGACATGGCTTTGAATTACAGGGGCGGGGTAATGCCCAACTCAATAAGTAGTCGTCTGACAAATTCCGGTCCGTCTGGTTTATACGCAGGAAGGACCCATGGCATATCCTGCAATGTCTGTAGCAGGGAAGATAACAGATCAAAGGGGATAGATATAATTTGCTGACCTTCCGGAAATAGCTTTCTACGCTTCATACCATGGCCAAGACCGGTAATGGTATAATTCAGCTCTCCGGTTAGATATGGGTAGATGTAAGTCCATGCGCATCCTATCGCGGCTGAGAACTTGCTCAGCCACATTTGCCCCGTTCTATAGCTCATTGCCCGGAGCAAAATCTCGGTTTGGGAGGTATTGGCAAGGAGAACCAGGACATCCGGATCGAATGGGAGCTTGTCCAATGGGGAAAAGGCCACATAGTTCACTACGCCTTTACCTATCTTTGGGAGATACAGGTACAGCCTGCTCGCAGATCGCGGCGCCTCGAAAATTTTTAGCCCGGCTCCAAACTCCCCACCTATGAAAGGCTCCGGGGCATCTGCCTGCCCTAATACATACAGTCCTGCCTCACAGGTGTGGTTTTCTGCATCAGCAAAAAAGGCACTCCCTTCCTGTGCCCTCTTGAGCATTTCGCAGAAAGCCATGTTTTCCTCTAGCCTCTCAACAGCGTCTGGTCGTTTGACTAAGAATTTAACGCCTACGGGTTGTACGTCGAAGTCAAATTTATCCAAAATAGCTAACTCTTTCTTAGTGAGAGTCATTTTAACCTCCTACACCTATAGAATTTGAACCGTGCGGTTGTTTATATATTCCCAATCTGCTTCCACACCTGAAGACTCCCCAAGTGTGTTCAGAAAAGACATCGCTTTCTGCGTACCAGCGCCATGCACTACAATACAGGGTCTGCATCCATGATCACCGTGGAGGAGCCACAAGCGCCCTGGTCACATCCTACTTTTGTTCCTCTCTTCCTCTTGCATGCTGCTCATTTCGGTCTCCTGTTGCTAAGGGTACAAGAATGAATCCGCATTTGGATGGCGTGAATATAGATAGAATTGTCTCCGTGTGTCAAGGGAAAGGGAGCCATAAAGGCGTGCGGCTCATCGACCGCCTAGGAAACCAGGCTGGGAAGAAATGTGGCGATGTTCGGAAAAATAAGCAGTATAATCGTCAGTAAAATGATAGCGGCCAAAAAGGGGAAGATCCCGCGAAAGATTTTCTCGAGCGGGATATCCGGTGCAATGCCCTTGATCACAAATACATTGACACCCACAGGCGGTGTGATCACCCCCATTTCTCCGACCAGCACTATCATGACACCAAACCAGATCGGGTCGAATCCGAGCCTTTCCACAATGGGGAAGAAGATAGGGATGGTCACCACGATCATGGCCATTGCATCCATAAAAAAACCGCCGATAAAGTAGATGAGGAGCAATACACCCATAATGGCCATGGGAGGAAGCGGCAGATTTTCCACCCACTCAGCCAATGCAAACGGGATATTGGATATGGCGAGAAAATGCCCGAATAAAGTGGCACCCGCTAGAATGAAGAGGACCATACAGGCCGTGCGAAGTCCGTCCTTCATGGATTCCGAGATGACCTTCAGATCGAACTTTCCGCGGAACAAGCCGATGAGCAATGCGCCGCTGGCCCCAACAGCTCCGGCCTGTGTCGGGCTGAACCACCCGAGAAAAAGCCCACCGATGGCGAGAGAAAACAAGATGACGGCCTCAATGATTCCGCTTAAGGAGCACACCTTTGCCCGCCAACTCGTCGGGATACCGGGTGGGCCGAGGTTCGGATTGCGCGCACATAAAAGAGCAACGGTTGCCACGAAAAAGATACTCAAGATCGCGCCCGGCAGAATGCCGGCAATAAAGAGCTGTCCGATGGATTGCTCTGTCAGGATTCCGTAAACAATCAGCACGGTACTGGGTGGAATGAGAATACCGAGCGTCCCTGCGGATGCAACGGTACCTGTGGCCAGAACATCATCATAACCATATTTTTTCATCTCGGGCAGGGCAATCTTGCCCATAGTGGCTGCAGTGGCTGCAGTGGAGCCGCATATTGCCGAGAAGCCGGAGCACGCGAGCACGGTGGCCATGGTGAGGCCCCCGCGGAATTGGCCGACCCAGGTGTAGCTCGTTGAATAGAGCCGTTGGCTGATTCCCGATGCAAAGGCAAAGGAACCCATCAGGATGAACATGGGTATCACGGACAGGGGATAATTAGACAGGGTTTCATAGACATCCTGGGCCAATATACTGAGGGCGGACTCTGCATCACTGAGATACGCGAACCCGACCAGTCCAACAACGGCCATGGCAAAGGCGATGGGCACCCGCACTAGGAAGAGAAAAACAAGCAGCGCGATACCAATGATACCAACGGTTTCAGGGGTCATCGTTTTATCAGTCGCATCATGGATTCAAGCAAATAGCAGAGGTACACTAAACAAACCGGTATACTGGCAATAGCCGTACCATATGCAAAAGGGCACAGCGGGATACGGGCGGTTGGGGTGACTTCATTTACGGTTTGCAAGGAGTACGCGTACTCGGTGAGGCGCCACACTATAATGACGAAAAGGGCCAGTCCCAGTAGATTGACGAAGATATCAACAACCTTCTGCAGCGGCTTGGGCAGCAAGGGAACGAAAAACTCCACCGCCACATGTCGCCCAGCAATGAGCGTTGTTGCAGCCGCAAAGGACATGGCTATAAGCTGGGCCTGCATAACGATGTCCAATGCGCCGAAGACCGGGCTGAGAAACACCTTTGCACCAATGACATCAACGGTGGTAATCAGCATCATGACCAGAAATCCGATCAGCCCCACCCACTCGATCGCTGAGCTGATCTTTTGATTGAACGTCTCAAATCTCTGCAAGACCGGCATAGGCATCCACTCGCAGTGGAATACCCCCTTCCCCATTTCGAAGGTAAGCAAGGCGAAATGGGGAAGGGGTACGGTGTCAAATATTTTCGTTATCGCCTCAATTCAGGCGGACCGGTCACGGACTTGATGTGCAGTGCCAGCTGTTTTTTGGTCAGGTAATCGGTCCGCTCTCTCAAGTACGTGATCCAGCCTCGGACCTCAGACTCTCCAAAGCCCTTGGAGATCGTTCTCTGGATGTATTTCTCGATTATCGGTTCGACCGCCTCAGTCCATCGTTTGGCCTTTTCATCGCGCAGGGTAATGTACTCGACACCCCTTGCCTTAGCGAAGGCCTGGCCCAATTACATAAGTGCTTACGTGAGTAATAAACAAGAGCAGACCACATTTTTGACCCATTTTTTTATTCTAACAATTGGCTCATAACAAATTTACACAAAACAACTTGACAATACCAAACAAGGAAGCCAAAATGCTTGCACGAGTTGTGCTCCTTGACATAGCGCTCTGAGGTATCTATGGGCACCAGGTGGTAGAACTAGTTTCGATTATAAAGAGCGATAATCTGGGTGAAGATGTTTTACAAAAACTATAACCCTTAAAAGGAGGCGTGAGATGAGAAGAACTATTACAATTGTTGCTGCCTTATTTATTCTTGTGGCTTTCGGTTCCGTAACCAGTTCCTTTGTTTCCGCGGCCGATGTCGTCAAATTGAAGGCGGCCAACTACCTCCCAGTCACTCACCCAATGTCTGTCCTCAACGGCTGGTTTTGTGACGAGGTAAAGAAGCGTACCAATGGTCAGGTTGAGATCAAGTATTACCCTGGCGGCACACTTCTTAACCCGGTCAAGATGTATGACGGCGTGCTCACGGGCATCGCAGACCTGGGGTTCTCTCACATCCAATATAGCCGCGGGCGATTTCCTGTGACGGAAGTTTT
>CP070673.1:1496656-1500218 GCA_020351915.1 Deltaproteobacteria bacterium | reverse complement strand
TTGGAAACGTTCAAAAGTTGAGGTCCAGTTGTTTTTTCAGCCACATGATGAGAATCAATTTATCTAACTGGTAATGCCAATTTCCTCAAGGCGATATCTATTAGCCTCACGGGAGGTGGCCAAATATTTGCTGTTCAACAGGGCATAACCAAAGGTGCAAATGCTTTGTGGAGTAAATCCCAAATATTTGGCCACTGCAGAACACGGTGGTATTTTTTGTGAGATATCGCCTTTCAGAAACAGGCATTACCTTCTTAAACCTCAATGCCTCAACTTTTGAACGTTACCAATTAATTTGAATTGCTGAAGTCAGTACCACCGGCGTAGCCGGGGGCTTAGAGGGGAGTTAACCAGAGAAGAATTTGAAGGCGCCCGCCTTATGGGTGGGAAATTGGCAATCAATTAATAAAAGGAGGAGAAAATGTGTAAGAAATTTAGATGGATTTTGGGGGTATTCACCTTGCTTCTGGTTATTTCGTTTAATCTCCATTCGGCCGTAATGGCGGCAGATATATTTCCATCCCGAACGATCACTGTCATTAATCCTTTTAGACCGGGTGGGGGGACGGACATAGAGGTTAGAAATCTTATGCCTTTTGTCCAAAAGTATCTGGGTCAGCCGGTCGTCGTCAAGTCCATGCCGGGTGCAGGGTCAACGATTGGTATGACGGCTACCGAGAATTCCAAAGCAGATGGCTATACCATTGTAGGAGTGGTGCTGCCGGACGTCGTACTGGCCCAGGAACTGCAAGGCAGTGGAACCCATGTGCAGGATTTCAAGTCCGTTTATGGGTGGTTCGAAGGCCCCATGGCCGTTGAGGTAAAGTCCGATTCGCCGTTTAAGACCCTTTCCGATTTGGTTGCGGCGGGCAAAAAGAAGAAGCTCAAGGCTGCCTTGGTGGGAATCGGAACCATTGATCATCTGCATACCCTGCTGGTGGAAAAGCATATGGGCATCGAAACAATTAAGATCCCCTATGGGGGCGGTGGTCCGGCCACCAAAGCGGGGTTGAGCGGCGAAGTTGATTTCCTCATAGGCGTGAGCACTACCGGGCTTCGGTTTGTCAGGGATGGAAGATTGAGGATGCTTGCCATCATGGGACCCGAGCGCGTTAAGGAAGTACCGGATGTGCCTACGGTATACGAATTGGGCTATAAAGATTATCCCAACATTCCATTTGTGCGGGGTGCAATGGCACCTCCGGGTGTATCCGATGAGAAGATCAGCATCTTAGAAAATGCCTTCAAAAAGGCAGTGGATGACGATGGCTTTAGGGAAGTCATGAAAAAACAGGGACGACCGGTCAAAGCCTTTACCTCTGCCGATATGAAAAAAGTTGTAGAGGATAACTTTCAATTGGCAAAAGAGTATTTGCCTTTTATGAAAGCGGCGCAAAAGAAAAAATAGAACCTGAATTTTGCACGAGTTGGAGGCTTTCGTATGTAAGGCATGTAAGGGTAAAGACGGAGTCTTTTACTTGGAGCCCTTACTAACGCAGCAGATGGAAGCCTCCGCCTCGCCCCCTGGGTGAAAATTGATGAGAATAAAAAAGTCAATCACTCAATTTACCCGACGGGTATAATACTCAATAGTGACAAATTGGCTTACTACCTGTATCTATTTATAAAAATATCTTCTCATAAAGCATCACGCAAGATTCGGATAGAAGTTCACTGTAAAACTCAAAGAGGGGATGCCCCTTTCCCCTCTTTGAGGGCCGCATAAAAAACAGGAGGCTTCAAATTGATAAAGCGCCCGAACATGAGTTCCATTTTTAGCGTGTCTTTTTGGATAGATCTGGGTTTAATTGTTCTGGGCATATTTCTGTTTATTCTGACGGTAGATTATCCTGAAATGGCCGGTACTTTTCCCCGCTTGGTGCTGATCATGATTATGATTGTGACTCTGTTGGATATGATTGTGACCGTACGCAAGCCGTGGAAGGATAAAGCCGTTGAAAACACACGGCAAAAAGACAGGTATGTCAGCCCAAGGCAGCAATTAAAGGTTTTCTACATGGCTGGTCTCGTTTTTGTCTTCTTCTTTTTGATAATTCTTTTCGGTGTCATTTTAGGGGCCTTTATCTTTATGATTATATCGGGCTGGACTCTCGGTTACAAAAAGATAAAATATCTTTTCATCTCGTCGGTCATCATTACTGTCTCGGTTCATGTCATTTTTAAGGTCATTATGAAATCATTTTTGCCGCAAGGGCTTATTTTCACCATCATAGGAGGGTAGGGGCGTTGTATTCCATAGACGGCTGGATCGCGGCGGCCGGCATTGTTTTTCAATGGCAAAATATGGCGTTAATCGTCGGAATATCTTTACTGGGATTGACGATCGGTTTTTTGCCCGGAATCGGACCTTTGACGGCACTCCCCCTCTCCTTACCCATTACCTTCGGTATGCAGCCCGGCCCTGCGCTGATCCTTTTAGCCGTCCTTTATATGAGTGTGACCTATGGGGGCTCTTTATCGGCGATATTGCTTAATACCCCCGGTACAGCGGCCTCGGCGGCCACCTGTCTGGATGGGTACCCAATGGCCAAACAGGGTAAAGGCGGGGTCGCCATCGGCATATCGATGATGAGTTCTTTTGTGGGAGGATTCATCGGGCTGGCGGGACTGATATTCCTGTCGCCCGTTATCGCCGACTTTGCCCTCAAATTTCAACCGGCCGAGTATTTCATGCTGGCAGTTATTGGATTGGTCCTTATTGCCGCCTCCTCAAGAGGCTCCGTTCTGAAATCTTTTATAGCCGGTGGTTTTGGCTTTATCGTAAGCTCGATTGGAATGGATTTGATGACGGGGCATGCCCGTTTTTCTTTCGGCAGTACCTATCTTAAGGGCGGTATTCCGCTGGTGCCCCTGATCATTGGATTGTTTGCTTTTTCCGAAGTTTTCGCCCTGATTGAAGGCGGGGATAAAACAATTTCGGAAAAAGGAGAACTGTCCGGAAGAATTGTCGATGGCTTGAAACTACCGTTTCGCCACTTAAAAACGCTGATCCGGTCTTCATTTATCGGCCTTGGAATCGGAGTGATTCCCGGTGAAGGATCTGCCGTTGCCAATTTTACGGCCTATTTGACCGAGGCGCGCATCTCAAAAAGGGGAAAGGAATTTGGCAGCGGAATTCCCGAAGGCGTCATCGCCCCTGAGGCCTCCAACAATGCGTGCGTGGCCGGGGCCCTGGTACCGACGCTGACGTTAGGCATTCCCGGAGGAGGCGTCGCTGCGGTTTTTATGGGCGGCGTCATGCTACATGGGCTAAATCCGGGTTTCGAGCTTTTTACGCGACATCTGGATATCCTGACAACCCTTTATTTTGGCTTAATCGTGGCTAATTTTCTTCTGCTCATCGGCGGTACTATCCTGAGCCGCTATGCAGCCCGGGTTACGATTATACCGATTAGCATTTTGGCCCCTTCGATCGTTGCTTTAGGGGTGATTTCGACCTATGCCACCAGAAGTCAGGGGTTGGATGTCGTCGCCACCATCTGTGCCGGAATCATGGGTTATTTCATGAAAAAATTCGGCTACAGTACCATCCCGTTTCTGG
>CP070673.1:1490384-1496556 GCA_020351915.1 Deltaproteobacteria bacterium | reverse complement strand
GTCATTGATAATGGGAACGTAATCTGTCTTTCTGTACCGTGATGCAACAATCCAGGATGTGGCCCCTGTAAGGGTAACCAGGGGGTTGATTTCAAACTGGCGATATCGGTCGATCAGCAACACCGGGATGGCCCCAGTCTTTTGAAGGGCAAAATAGGCAAAAACGAATTCGTTCCAGTTCGGAAGCTGAACCAGGACCCGGTCCAAGGGCTGGATGCCCAAATCCATCAGGCCTATAGCCAGCTTATTCGTTTTTTCCCGAGCCTCACCATAGGTAAGGCGCGTTTTCCGATCCACAAAGGCCTCTTTTTCCGGGTGAATATCCGCAGCCCTGTCGAGGATATCCCCGAATGTCAGCCCTGGCCACCACCGAAACTTGTTATACTTTTCAGCATCCTTCTTTTTATACGGCGTAAACCCTTCCAGTAACTTCACCATACCTAGCCCTCCATTATACCAATTGATTACATTAATAAGGTGTTTGCGAGTTAAGATTCATTCCAGAGAGAAACGGGTCTCGATCTTTTCGGCGATCTCCTTGAGCACAGACCTATATGAAGGGATCAACTCGTCCTTTATCTGGCTCTTGAGGCCTACGATCCAAATCGCCGCGTTCACATGCCCTGAGTTGAGTGTCAGAGGTACAGCAAGGCCTCGTATTCCTTCAATATATTCTTCATCATCTATGGCAAAACGCTGTTGACGGGCCTCTTTAATCATCTCCATATATTGGCGCTTGTTGGTGCGCGAAAAGGTTGTGAACTTCTTCGGTTTGCCCTTTGACAAGATCTGATCAATCTCCTCGTCAGGGAGCTGTGATAAGAGCACCTTGCCCCCGGCGCTTGCGAGCAGGGGAACACTCATGCCGATCTCAGAGGAAATCTTTATGTCATAAGGCGAATCAACCTTATCAATGATAATGGCTCTCAGGGCTGAACGAATACCCAAGAAAGCTGATAGTTTGGTTTTCTGGCTTATATTCTCAAGAAAAGGATGGACGGTATGTATCAACTCTGAACCCTGATTGGCCGCCTTACCCAGCACATAGAGCTTTGTTCCGAAACTAAACCCGTTATCGCCATTTTCGAGAACCCCTAAAGCCGTGAGGGTGTAGACCATGTTGAAGACTGTGCTTTTATTGTAGTTGAGTGCTTTGGATATTTCGCTAATGCCCAATGGCTTTTTTTCCTTGGCAAAGAGCTCCAATACGGTGAAGCACTTATCCAGGGCCGGGACTCTTTTAAATTCCGTTTTCATCCTTCTCACTCTCAACGCAGGAATTTGTTCTCTATAGAATACTAATGATCCCTATATAAAACCTTTGAGGGCTTGTCAAGAAAAAAATAAAGTCATTTTTTTGGGCTCACCCGTGAACAGTCTGTTGCCGAAATCCCTTTTCACTTGGTCTAAAACGTTTTCTGACAAATCTAAGGCTCCCTCCAGGCGATGTCAAAACTCGCCTTTAGGGCTCAGACAGTTGACATCGCTTATCTTGCACTTCGCCAAGATTTGTTTTCAAAAAACGTTTTAATGACCGCTCAAAGGGATTTCCGTTTGGGCAACAGTCTGTCAAAGGGCGAGGGTAAATTAGCTCATGGCTGATAGCTCGCAGGAGCAGGCGGAAGGAGCTGCCGAAAATTGTCAAGAGAATGAAATTGATCAACCGAGCCAACTTTCCAAAGGATAGGCACAAGAATAAAGATATGGGATGACAATTTTTGAAAAAATACTGTAAAAAAATATATCAGTTTGAACATGTTATGAGAAATTGAACGGTCCCTGACTAGCCTTTTGAGTGATTTAAGTGGTTGAAATTAAATTAAGTCTTCTTTCTATATCATTTATTGACAACTCTGGTATGATTTTTGCTATCTATGTATAACAGGGTATTCCATGCCAGGTGTATTCTGGCGGATTTACCAAAAGACTATGGAGGCGCCAATAAAAGGCGAAAATGTGCGCATCTTCAGAAACAGAGAGTTCCGAAGACGCAGAGAATATGAACGGGGGGTTTATCATGTTAAAAAAGATTTTGCTTATAACAATTCTTCCGATCTTGTTTGTGAGTTGCGCTACCATGAAAACAGGGCCACCGCCACCGCAAGAAGTTGTAGTGAAAGTGCAGGCAGCCGAGCCGACAGATGTCAAGGTTCAGAACGGTGATAATATCCACAGGTCTATGCAAATTCCCAATCAGCAAGGAGCCCTCTCACCCCTGTCTTTCATTATTAAGGATGAAGCCTTTGTCAAGATCTTTTCCGCATTGAGCGTTGGAGATGTTACCAACTTGTGGAACGACATCTGTGTGCTCAGCAAGAGCACAAATATACGAAATGTAAATCTATTCATTAACTCTCCCGGTGGTGATGCTTTTTCCGGGCTTGCCCTTGCGGATCAGATTGAACGCGCGAAAAGTGAAGGGTTTCATGTCACGGCTCATGCCTCTGGTATTGTGGCAAGTGCTGCTGTGCCAGTGTTTGCAGTGTGCAATGAGCGTCTGGCTGCACCAGGGACGATTTTCATGGTACATGAAACCTCACTCTGGAAGTGGCCGGGGCGTGAGACAGCCTCAGATATTCGTTCGCAGAATAGGTTGATGAATCTTCTTCGTGAGCGGTATATAGGAAAACTGACCCGACACAGCAAACTTGACCGAGAAGAGTGGGAAGAACTGGAGCACAATACTACCTGGTTTAGCGCAGAAAAGGCAAAGACTTACGGCCTGGTGGACAAAATAGAATAGGATCAAGAAAAGAAATCTTGGGGGCCCGCACCCGATGTGGCACGGGCCACTCTCCCCCGCTCTGTCAGTGATCAACGGTTCAGTCTTTGTTTGAGTGTCTTACTCGCCGAAAAGGTAATCACCCTCTTAGCCGGGATCTGCAGTTCTTCGCCTGTTTGGGGATTGCGCCCCTTCCGGGCCTTCCTCTGCCGAATCCTGAACCTTCCGAGTCCCGACCACCGCACGTCCTCACCACTTGCCAAGAGATCAAAAAGAACGGCTCCTACAGCATGGAGTGCCCGTTTGGCTGCAGCTTTACTCGTGAACGTTCCCGGATCCTTTTTGAACACTGCCTCTATTAATTGCTTACCAGCCTGTACCCTATGGGGAAATAACCTTGTCTCCTGTGCACGGCCTGGCTCGACCGGGAGCACCTCATCGGGAAGTTTGAACAAATCAAACTGACATCGGGGGCAGATGTTTGTGGGATCGTTCATGTCCTCTGAAACATAGAAAACCGTGTGCCTGTCAGAGTCAGTTGTGCAAAAGATCTCGCTCCCACAGTTCGGACAGTACCGTGTTACACAAATGAGATTATTGAATTCGCCCATATGTCTCCTCCTTTCTTTGATAAAAGGTGTGAATCTTGAATTGTAAGCCTTGCCATCGCATGCCGAATTTTATGGTATACCCACAAGACAAATACGTCAAGAGGTCGTGGCTTCGGCACCGGACTCAGGGCTAAAGGCGCAAGGCTAATTCGGCGATAGCCTACAGCTGGGAGCGGGTAGACTTGAAGGATATGGGATAGGCAGAGCAGCTCATAAGTCATAGCTTATAGCTGATCGGGGTGGGAGGAGGGGAGATGTGCCTTAGTTTGTTACCTGGGTCGAGCCTTTTCAGGCCGTTGCCGAAATCCCCTTTCGCTTAGTAATTGCCAAAACCCTCCCGCTTTGCGGGGTGGTGTAGATCAGCTTTGCTCGTGAAAAGATTGATTTGTTGTTCTCTCTCGCGCCTGTCCCGCCTGTCGAAGATGCCGCAGCGCGGTTCCCCGTAGCTCCGGGAGATGGTACTGGGGTAAGTGGGAACCATCGTACTGGGGTGAGAGACAGTGAAGACCCTTTCAGGGTTTTGCAAATCAAGCCATTCCTTCAAGGGGTGGTATTGACATCGCTTATCTTGCACTTCGCCAAGATTTGTTTGGGATTTCTGTTCGGGCAACAGCCTGTTTTCTTTTGACACACCGATGTGATTATCCTATGCTTCTTACCATCCAGAAGAGGATATTTTTGCACTTTGGTTACTTAGGCAGGCACAGGAGGGGTTCGGCTCGTGCGGCACTGTTTTTGGGCTTGAGCCCATAATCACAGAGAGGAAGGAGGTAACTATGTATCGTGATAATCCCTTAAAGAAGATTTCGTGGCGGGGCTTCCAGAAATTGACACCAAAGGAAAAAGGGCCGTATTTCCTGCGGGACAGGCGCCCCTATCATGTGCTTACCGCCCAGCAGTTTGATCGTTCCATGTTAGAGCGGATCTGTGATTTGACTACCAAAATCCGTATGATTGGAAAAACCAAGGGGGGTATCCATTTTCTCCAAGACCTCCTTTCAGAGAAGCGAGCGATGCTGTATTTTGTGCAGCCTTCGACACGAACCTTTCTTTCCTTCTATGCGGCCTGCCAGATGGTGGGTATTGAGCCTGCGGAGGTGAGGGACACGACTACCTCGAGCGAAGTCAAGGGAGAATCTCCGGAAGATACGGTGCGAACATTCAGTTCGTATTTCGACATGATTATCATGCGCCATCCGGTAGGTGGTTTTGCAGAACGAATCGCCTGGCTTCTGTCCAACTCCAACAGACCGGTACCTGTGTTGAATGCAGGCTCTGGAAAGGATCAGCACCCCACACAGGCCTTGCTTGATATTTATACCTTGCAGCGGAGTTTTGAAAATCGCGGGGGAATCGAAGGTAAGAAGATTGCCTTTGTTGGTGATCTGGCACGGGGGCGGACCGTTCGGTCGTTGGCGACCGTGCTTTTGCTGTATCCTGGTGTGAAGCAGTATTTTGTTGGGCCCAAGGAGCTGCAGATTGGAGAAGACATTGTAGGGGTACTGGAAAAAGCCGGCACAGAGTTTGAGATCTGTGAGGACTTCGAACCCGTCATCCCCGAAATTGATGCTATCTACATGACGCGCATCCAGGACGAGTGGGATACGTCACATGAAAGCCGACTCATGGATACGAGCCGGTATCATTTTACGGCCAGGCACCTCAAGATGCTGAAGGCTGACGCCGTGATCCTTCATCCGTTGCCGCGAAGGAAGGAGATAGCTGTGGAGGTGGATTCTGATCCGCGCGCCGTTTACTGGCGGCAGGTGCGAAACGGAATGTGGGTTCGTGCCGCACTCATGCTTACCGTATTCGATCGCGACGGAGAGATTGACAGATACCATGAGGATCTGGTGAGTTGAAAGGACAGATAGTCGCAGATCCGCTGACGATTTGGGAGCACAAAGGAATCACTAAAGGGCTGCACGGTAGTCTACCTGGGCGATGCCAAGAACAACGTGATGCATTCCGTTGTTTTTGACCAAGCAGAAAACAGGTTGTATGCCCAGAAGGCAATCATGGTTGCCCTGGTTCAGGGAGCTTGAACCTGATTCAAACTGGCCGAACAGCGGCCGGCATTGCCCCAGGATCCAGAAAGCAGAAGGTTCGGTCTATCAAGGAAAAATTAACCTTCTGATCTTACAGGATAAAATTACCTAAGAGGATAGACTCTTTTTTCCCAGTCACCAATTCGTAGCTCCTTCCGCTCCTTATCACACCTTATGCGAACATTCTAAACAATTGAAATTATAGTAACTTCTGTCTCTCTATCATTTGTTTAAGATTCTGGTATGTTTTTTGCTATATAGAATTATAAAGCAGGCTGTGCCATACCATTGGCGAACTGGCGCATTTGCCAGAGAACGAAGGGGCCTGTCACAAAAATCGAAAACTTTCCTGTCTTCCAAACCAGAGAGTGGTGAAGACGCAAAGAATATGAACGGGGGGTTTATCATGTTAAAAAAAATGTTGTTTGTAACCATTTTTCCGATCTTGTTAGTGGGTTGCGCTGCCATGGAAAAGGCGCCACCGCCACCGCAAGAGATTGTAGTGAAAGTGCAGGCAACGGACCCGACTCAGGTTGAGGTTAAGAATGGTGAAAATGTCCACAGGTCTATGCAAATTCCCAATCAGGAAGGAACCCTCTCACCCCTGTCTTTCATTATTAAGGATGAAGCTTTTGTCAAGATCTTTTCTGCATTGAGCGTTGGAGATGTTACCAACTTGTGGAACGACATCTGTGTGCTCACCAAGAGCACAAATATACGAAATGTAAATCTATTCATTAACTCTCCCGGTGGTGATGCTTTTTCCGGGCTTGCCCTTGCGGATCAGATTG
>CP070673.1:1485922-1490284 GCA_020351915.1 Deltaproteobacteria bacterium | reverse complement strand
GCCTTGAGGTGAAGCCAGTCGGAAAGCCGGATGCGGTAGTTCCGCACGTCCGGTTTGATGAGCGGGGATGGGAAACGGGGCCTTTGGCAACCGCGCCCGTCCTCGACTCTACTGGTGGGCAGTGATGAGCAAGTTTTTTACACTACTTGCCATAGCTGATATTCGCCGGCAAGTTGATTCTGTTATAGATTTGGTTTGGTAATCAAAGCTTTTTCGGACTCTAAATTTTCGCCACTCATACCAGTAGTAGAAGGTTTTCCATGGAAAAGGCTTTATACAATATGATGTATATGGCCTAACTATTCGGAATCGAGAGGTCATTGATTTCAGGAGTGTTATATCAGGATAGTATGAGCAAAATATGTGAGTCTGGCAGATCTCTCAACAATGAGCGCCATTGATAGACTGCCTGGTAATCACAACTTTTATACCCTTATTTTTTTCAGATTTTTAGAAGATCCATAAAGATTTGGAATTGGCGATGAATTATTGAATCATAATATTTTGGTCCTTCCAAATGTGAGCCAGCATGGCTTTTCTTAAAGACGTTAATCAATAATCGATTTTAATGACCACCAAGGTTATGTCATCCTCTATTTTTGCGCCATTTTGGAACCTATTTAGCGATTCCAACATTGCATCGAGTATTTCGTTTGCGCTTAATGATGAGTTCTTACGGATGATATGGTAGATCAATTTTTTGCCAAACATTTCTCCTTTCTGGTTGCGTGCCTCCCAGATTCCGTCAGTGCTAAGAAAAATTATTTGCCCCTTATGGAGAGCTGTTTTTGTATACTCCTTAAAATTCCAATCTTCATTCACACCAAGTGCGATGCCTGAGCCGCCCAGCTCTTCGAATGAATCGGTGCCCGGATCATAAAAAATGGCGGGGTCATGTCCGGCCCGAACCCATTGGAGCTTTCTCTTTGCCGGGTCAATAGTCAGGTAAAACAGTGTCATAAATTGTCCCGAATCCTCCACATCTCGGACCAGCTGACGGTTTACGTCGGACATAATGCTTGCGGCGCTCCCCGGTAAGGATGAGCGCTGCCGCAGAGACGAGCGAACAGTGGCCATAAGCAAAGCAGAGGATATGCCATGTCCTGATACATCTCCTATGGCTACACCTGTGTAACCATTTTCACCCGTACCACTGATAATAAAATCATAATAATCGCCCCCGGTTTCATCACAGTAAATGCTTTTTCCTGCAATATCCAATCCCTCGATTGTGGGATCAGTTCTTGGCAAAAGATTCTGTTGGACCTCCATGGCTAGATCTAAGGATTGCCGCATTTTTTCTCTTTCGATAAGTCCTTCGTTCATTTCGTTTATGACGTCCCCCGTATATCCGATTTCGTCATTGGAGGTTACTCGAACCCTTTTATCGAATCTACCGTTACGCACATTCTTCAGGACTTGGATAATCTCTTGTAGAGGTCTTGAAAGACTGCTGTACACCAAAAAGGTCAGTAATGCTCCAATACCCAGAAAAATGAGTGAGCTGGTGAAAATTGCAGATCTTAATAGAACGAATAACTGTTCAGGGGCATAGCTGGATCGATAGGTTCCTCTAATAATAATTAGAAAAGCGAGGAATGGAATCATGTTACTTGCAACGATGAGTGCGACTAGTCGCTCCCGAATACGAATGCGTAACGTTTTCGATGTCATATATAGTCCCCCCTCAGGGAAAAAGTGAGGAACCATGGCTTTTTGTAAAATTTGCTCTAAAATAAAAAAGGCGGTGGTTGTAGTGATGATACCAATTAGCAACGTTTGAAAAAAAATACGACCAACAATCATTTCTCCGGCATCTATGGTGTGAATAACACTCGGATACACCAGCGCGGCGAGTAGCCAGCTAAACAAGTCAATGGCGATTAGAAAAAATGGTTCGTTTAGCAATCTCCGGCGTGCCTTTTGCTCAATTTCAGATGATGTAGTTATGCCTCTATAGGTGTTATTCAAGTACAGCCTGATTGGTCTTTCATAATATATGGCAGCAATAATCATAATAAGAAAACCCATCGGCATGAAAACCATGTCGATGCGTTTTACTAAGTCCATCACTTCAGGGGGTGGAGGAGCAATAGAACGATGACTAATAATACCAACGATATTAATTCCGATGAAATTTGAAATTAAGTTCCCAAAAATCATCCAATTTTTGAGGCGAAATAAGGTAAATTTCGTCATTGGCATACCTCCTACCTCTTTTTAGAAATATTTCGATCATACGGAATTAATAAGGAATAGTATGATTGATCAAAGCGAATAAGATTTAAAATTGGTTTGATATTGAAGCTCTATGAAATCTTTTAATAAGTGTCAAACAATCAAAATTTAAAGGAAAGTCATATGTTCTGTGAGGTTAGAACCTGCATTCAGCTTGCTGAGAAAGGTTTAATAGCAAATTTTTGAATTAATAACCGGACCCCGGCTGATTGAGAACTAAGATGCGCATAAATTAAAGTGATGTGCCGATATTAAGATTCTCTAAAAGATAAATCTTTAGCAATTCTGTATATGTTGCCATTAAATGTAACCCGGAATCTACCAGAATTCTACAGATACAGCCCTGAAATCACAAGAGAATTGGCTATTGGGGAAGCAGATAACGGATCTTAGCAAACACAATATATGGTACATAGCCATAATGAGGTTGATCTAATGATTTCTTGCCAAAAGGTGAACTTCCTGTAGTTCATAGATTACATATCGTAGTTTAAAGGTCATTATAAAGATTGGCAGCGAAAAATCTCAATAGGAAAAGCTATATTTCAAGATGAAATCGACGATCTTTATTCATGGCCATTCTATTGATTCCCGTTAGAAATAATCAGAAACAGCTGGTTCCCAATTCCTAAAGATCTAGGTGTGATCAAGTACATGTCTGGTCATATTTAGATGCTCGTCAACTGAATGTCAGGTCAGATTCTGGTCATTACAATTAATCTGATCTACATTGGTGGTTGTTTTGCTACACCGGATGCGGTAATAGATCTAGAAATTCATTAATCGCTTTGATCTCCCGGTTGTTCGAAGCAGGACCATGGTCTACAGCCAGATATTTGAGAAACAGGCCCATTTATCACATGCCAGAGGACATACGAGATAAACCATACCTGAATCACAATGATGTAGTGGCGCTGAACGTTATCAGAAACCCTGGTATATACCACTACAGAAGGCATTACCGTGCAGGGTTGCGCTCCCACATCATGGAGGTATTGAATTCTGGTGACTTAAAAGATGAAACAAAGGGGATCATCACCGACGGATTGAAGTGGTATCCGAGGGCAGAGCCCCGAAAGATGCTCAGGATATACAGAATCAGATTCAACAGCCTGGCAGAGGCTGAGGAAGAGGTAGAAAGAGTAAAAATTGTCCAAACCTACTTGGCCCCTGATTATCTGGCGAATACCGAAGAATTTCTCGTAGACTATATAAGGAAGGGAAAACGGGAGATTCTCCTTTGCGGCCTTCAGGAGTACGTACAAGGTGAAGTTGTGGAGCCATGGAACTACTTAGATCAAGACCATTTGATTTCACTCCTGTATCGGATGGGGGTGAAAAAAGGTAAGGATTCGGTCAGGGCAACCGACCAATGGATCCAGACAGTTCGAAAAAAGACTGAAGACTTTATCGGAAGAATCAGACGAATGATCCTTGAGGCAGACCATATCCCAGATCTTGCGGGCGCAGGGAACCTTCTCCTTACCCGGTCTGGAGATATCAGGCTCGTGGATCTCAACAATATCTCTGTGGTCTCATTTGACCCAATTATCCACGTCGATGACAAAGGCTATCCTGTGTGTGATAAATCTATTGAGGCCCTATACCTCCTGGAGCAGAAATTACTGGGAAGATCTCCGCACTCAGACGATCATATTTATAAAACCTTTCTGGATCCTGAGAGAATGAGCATTGTCAAAAGATTACAGGACAAATTTCATCGCTCTATAAATCCAGCCTGATCCCATTCCGAGTCGTGCTCATCTTAACCGCATCCCTAACCCTCAATTACTGGGTCATGAGCAGTTTCGTTACTGGATTCTCCTCTTGTTCCGACACCTGCCAATTATTACCGAGAGCACCAAATAGTTTGCAATATCAGGAGGGGCATGAGGTCTTTTCTGGTGTGACTGGTGGGAGGCCGCTGTCCTTTTCACGACTTATCAGTGGGGGAAACCGCAGCTCTCCCGACTTGTGGGGAGAGAATGCGGAGGGGGCAAAGAATCCCCTGTTGATAAGTCGTAGAAAAGACCAGGCTGGGAGCCTCGGAACAGAAGAAAAGACCTCATGACCATCCTAGACGCTTCTCGGTTATGTCCAATGCAAACAATAATATGCTGTGCT
>CP070673.1:1469942-1485822 GCA_020351915.1 Deltaproteobacteria bacterium | reverse complement strand
CTCGTAGAATACAATCACCGGCTGAAAATTCGAATAGCTAAGTCCTTCGATTCAGAAGTTCGATCGCGAACCTATTTCCTCTCCTTGCCATCCATTATGAGGATGCCCCGCTCTTCAGAGCGGGGAGGCTTTACTTATAGCTGCAAAGAAAAATCTTTTGAAAAAAATTGTGCATTTTTTATTGACTTGATACATTTTGTATGTAATATATTAAACACAAAACACATCCAAATGCATACCAATGTTGCAACTTAGGGCCATAACACAACCACTTCCCTTAGCCAAAATGGCTTACAAAGCGTTGCGCGATTCGATACTGAGTGGACATTTGGTTCCAGGTGAGATTTACAATGAGATGGCTATCGCAAAAGAGCTTGGGATCTCCAGGACCCCTGTAAGAGAAGCTCTTTTGGAGCTTTCCACTCAAGGGCTTATCACCTTTCTGCCCCGCAAAGGAGTGATGGTTAGTCACCACAAGAGGCAGGATGTTGAGGAAATTTTCGAGTTACGCAAAGCCATCGAATTGGCTGCCATAGAGAAAGCAGCAAAGGCCTCCCCTCCCCGTGATCTTGCTAAGTGCGAAAAAGCCTTAGCCAATCAGCGAAAAATCATCAAGAAAAAGGATTTTCTCGCTTTCTTGCAAGCCGATAGGATGTTCCACACCACATTTAGTGAGATGACTAATAACAGACGCTTGGTGGACATCTTGGAGAACCTCCGCGACATTATCCATCTTATGGGCGCGGAAGCCCTGGGAAGAGCCGGCCGCTGGCCAGAGGTGATCGTTGAGCATGAGAAAGTTCTTGAGGCGGTCAGGCAAGGAAAACCGATGAAGGCAAGAGAAGCGATGGACTACCACCTCGATCGAAGTAAAGAAGCGGTTTTGAAGCGGACTAGGTTCGAGGCAGAGGAACGTAAAGGGAGCCCCTCTTTCTGATACCCCTTTCCTAGTGCCATGGAGTCAGTTATGAGAATTCGCCCCTTTGAATACTATGCGGCGATTAATCAGCGCGACGTCTTGGATAAGTTGGCCGTGTACGACCCAGATGCGAAGGTTGTGGCTGGAGGTACTGACCTTGTCGTGGCCATGAAGCACAAGACCATATTGCCCCGCGTTGTGGTGAGTTTGCACAAGGTCAGGGAATTGGATTTCGTTCGGGAGGAAGATTCGAGAGTCCGCATTGGTGCTTTGGCCAGACACGCTGACATAGCAAAGAATACGACGCTCAATGACAGCTTTCCCATTCTGTGCGAGGCGGTCTCTCTGATCGGGTCTTGGCAGATTCGAAACGTGGCCACCATTGGCGGTAACCTTTGTAACGCGTCTCCAGCTGCTGATTCAGCGCCACCTTTGTTGGCTCTCGACGCGCGGGTGGTAATCGCGGATTCGGAAGGTGAAAATGAGATCCCCCTCAGCTCTTTCTTTACTGGTCCTGGCGCGACTGCCCTAAAGCCGAATCAGCTGTTAAAAGAGATTATTGTTGAGAGGCCAAAGACTCGGTCCGCCGGGTGCTATCTCAAGTTAATGCGCAGGAAGGCGGTTGATCTCTCTCTGGTCGGAGTTGCTTTCCAGGCCGAGACTGACCAGGCTGGCGAAAAGTTGCACAGAGTGGCAATCGGTCTTGGCGGGGTGGCTCCGACGCCTATTCGTGCGCCAGAGGCTGAGGCTCGACTCACCGGCCTTTCCTATGAAGAAGCCATCAAGGATATTCCCGAAGCTGCTCGAGCGGCCGTTGAAGCAACGAGTCCCATCACAGACATCCGTGCCTTGGCCGATTATCGCCGAACAATCGTGGAGATCTATGTCCGGCGTGCCGCTAAAGAGATCTTAAACACCCTTTTCAATGGAGAAGGCATTCAAAAATGAAAGTTCGCATAAAGGTTATAGTTAATGGAGAAGAACACCATCTTGACGTGAAACCTAACCGTACCCTCGTCGATGTCCTGCGGGAGGAATTGAGCTTGACCGGTACCAAGAAAGGTTGCGGTTCAGGGCAGTGCGGATCTTGCACTGTCCTCATGGACGGTCGGCCTGTCATTTCTTGCCTGATACTCGCACCTCAAGCCGACGGCAGAGAAATCGTTACCATCGAGGGTTTGGCAGACCAAGAGCCCCAGCCCCTTCAGAAGGCATTTGCCGAGAAAGGGGCAATCCAATGCGGATACTGTACCCCGGGCATGATCCTCACGGCGAAAGCGCTGCTAGATGTGAATCCCAAACCTCGGGAAGAAGAGATCAGGTCTGCTATTGCTGGAAACCTTTGCCGCTGTACCGGCTACAGCAAGATAGTCGAAGCGATTAAGTCTTGCGCCGTCTCCGAATTTGAATAACACCCCTGGGCGGGGAGGAAAACATATGAGCGATTTTGATGTCGTGGGAAAATCCTATCCCCAAATCGATGGCATGGAAAAGAGCATGGGCAAGACCAAATTCGTCTCCGATTTGATTCTGCCCAACATGCTCTATGGCCGCATCGTAAGAAGCCCTTATGCTCATGCCCGCATCAGGCATATCGATACTTCCAGAGCGGAATCGCTCACCGGGGTTAAGGCCATTGTGACTTACGCAGATACACCTGGAATTAAGTTCGGGCCGCGGACTGAGGATTGGACAATATTCGCCAGCGACAAGGCCCGTTTTTGCGGTGACGAAATCGCTGCCGTTGCTGCCGTGGACGAGGATATTGCCGAAGAAGCCCTGGAATTGATTAAGGTCGAGTATGAGGAACTTCCAATCGTCTCCGATCCGTTAGAGGCAATGGAACCGGGGGCACCCTTGGTCCACGAAGATAAGCCTGGTAACGTCGCCTTTGAATTCAAGATCGAGGCGGGCGACCTGGACCAGGCTTTCAAGGATTCATACATCATCTATGAGGACCGTTACTACACCAACCAGGTATACCAGGCCTACCTCGAACCCATGGGAGCACTGGCGGACGTTGATCTTTCGGGCCGGATCACACTCTGGGTCGGGACCCAGATCCCGAACATGATGCGAATGACCTATGCTAAGGCCCTAGGAGTGTCTCCAGACAATATTCAGGTTATCGTTCCGGAGTATGGTGGTGCCTTCGGTGCAAAGATGGAAAATAACGTTCATTTGGTCGCAGTTGTGTTGGCCCAAAAGGCAGGCAGGCCTGTAAAGATAATCAACACCCGCCGCGACGACTTCATTGCCGGCAATCCACGCGTTCCCATGTATATCGACATCAAGCTAGGAGCGACTAAGGAGGGCATCATAACCGGCAAAGATGTTCGGGTCGTAGGTGGGGCTGGCGCACGAGTAGTTTATGCCCAAGCGATCGTCTCCACAGCCTGTTACAGGGTAGATTCTCTGTACCGTTTCAGACACGTCAGGAGTAAAGGTTACACAGTTTACACCAATACTGTGCCGACTAGTTGTTTCAGAGGCTTTGGCAATGCCCAAATGACCTTCGTCCTCGAGTCGGCTCTGGATATGGTCGCCGATCAACTCAACATTGATCCGGCCGACCTGCGCATTAGGAACGGTGTAGGCCCCAACGAGGTCAGTGTTCATGGCTGGGAGGTCACCAGCTGCGGTTTAAAGGACTGCATCTTGAGAGCGACTGAGGCAGTCAACTGGAAGGATAAGCGACAGCGGAAAAAGCCTTTCAAGGGCATTGGTTTATCCTGTTGCAACCACGTATCCGGCAACAGAGCCTTTGTCCGGGAATTTGACGGGGGAGCCGGGATAGTCCGCGTGGGCTTAGATGGGCGGGTGACGGTTTATCACGGTGAGTCAGATATGGGACAGGGACAAAAGACCGCCTTTGCGCAGATAGTTGCCGAACGCCTGGGTTTGCCCTTAAATACGGTTCATGTGGCCACTGTGGACACGGACATCTCTCCTTTTGGTTTCGGCAGCTTCGCTACTCGGGGCACCCTGATGGGCGGAAATGGGGTCTTAGCCGCCGCTAACGAAGCCCTAAAACAACTGGCCGAGGTGGCTGCAGATATGCTTGAAGTCAATCCCGGGGACATTCAATGCCGCAATGAAGGATTTTTCGTCAAGGGTTCTCCGGACACAAGCGTGCCTTTCAAGGAGGTGGCCAATCAAGCCGCGTTCGCCCGCCGTGGAGCGCCGGTTGTCGGAGTTGGTTTTTATAAGCCACTGACCGTTTTTCCTGATCCAGAGACCAAGTACGGGAATATCTCTCCCGCATACCCTTTCGCCTGCCAAATCGCCGAAGTGGAGGTGGATCCTGATACAGGCCAGGTCATTGTGCTCAACTTCGCTGCGGCCCACGATGTCGGTCGGGCTATCAATCCTATGGCCACGGAGGGTCAGATCCAGGGCGGGGTAGCCCAAGGACTCGGTTGGACCTTGATGGAGAACATGGTGACTGAAAAAGAGGGAATAGGCAATCCCGATTTCCTTGACTACATTACCCCTACCGCCTTGGATGTGCCCAACATAACTCCCATACTTGTAGAGCCGATCGAACCCAACGGACCTTATGGAGCTAAAGGCATCGGGGAACCGGCCCTCAATCCGGCTATGTCTGCAATCACCAATGCCATTTACAACGCCACCGGCATCAGAATTAAAGAGTTGCCCGTTTCTGCAGAGAAGATTCTGGCCGAGTTAAAGAAGCGGTTGGCCTAAGACGATCTTTAATGGTCGTTTTGTTAACGTTACCTGAATAATGAATATAAAGGAGGGAGGGAGGGAATGGCAAAACCGGAGATCGAATTCATTGACTATGATACAAAATACCAGTGGCGCCCGGTAGAAGGAGACACGCTGGGAATCAAGGAGAAAATTTTGAGCGAAGACCCCGAAACGGGTGACTATACGCGCATGCTCAAGTTCCCTCCCGGAATCGAAACCACAGAGACGCTTGTGCATGATTTCTGGGAAGAGGTCTTAATCGTCGAAGGGAGTCTTTACGACATTGCCAAGAAAGAAACCTATTTACCGGGCTTTTACGCGTGCCGTCCGCCGGGAATGAAACACGGCCCCTACCGTATTCCTTACGGATGCGTCACTTTTGAGATTAGATACTACGGAAAGTAGGTTTCCGGAGGATTATGAAAATGCATTGACGGACTTGGGCGAGGACTCCAAATCTATCATTATAGGAGAAGATAGTGGAAATAGAACTGACGCTAGAACAGAGAGGCAGGAGTCAGCTACTGACTTTTGGATACACTCGTATGGTCAATGCTGGGTACGTGGGTCGAGATCAAGACGAAGTCCGGCGACATATCGATGAACTGGCGAAAAAGGGGATTCCTGGTCCCAAAACGACACCGGCCCTTTATCCGGTGATCGCGCGCAACCTGGTGACCGATGCTGAAATTGAGGTGTATGGTCAAAAGACGTGTGGTGAGGTTGAATATGTATTGCTGATTGAAGATGAGCATACGATCTACGTCGGTCTTGGCAGCGATCACAGTGACCGACACCTGGAGGAGACCGATATACCCCGGTGCAAACAGATCTGTCCGAACGTACTCAGTAAGACTGTCTGGCCTTTGGCCGAGGTGGAGGACCATTGGGATGATCTGGAGATCCAAAGTAAGGTCATTAAGGATGGTCAAGAAGTCCTCTATCAAAAAGGCCCTCTCGAGCTTATTCTTGATCCCAAGGCCCTCATGAAATTTGTCTGGTCAAAGGTTCCGGGCCTTCTGAATGAGACAATCATCTTTTCTGGTACCCTGGGAACCTTGACAGGCGGCTTCGTTTACGGTGAGCGATTCACGGCACAACTGGTGGATTCTAAACTCGACCGTCGTCTCGAGCTGGCCTACGACATCCGGCCCTTGGACTACATGACCGTAGAATAGGAGTTAAAAATGTTGGTGGCCTCGATACAGATTGGAGTGGTAGAGAACGACAAGATCGCGACCATAGAGAATGCCGTTGAGAACATTCGCCATGCTCGTGGTGCTGATCTCATCGTCCTGCCCGAACTCTGGAACATTGGATTCATGAGCTTTGATCGTTACGTCCCCGAAGCTGAGGACCAAAATGGACCCACTCTGACCATACTCAGAGAACTGGCCAAAGAGATGCAGGCCTTCCTTCATACGGGCAGTTTTGTTGAAAAAGATGGTGGTAAATACTACAACTCCAGCTACTTGATCTCACCCAAGGGTGAAATGATCGCAAACTATCGCAAACTCCACCTATTTGGTTACAACTCTAAGGAAACTCAGATCCTCAGCCGTGGTGATACCGTGGTGGTTGCCAAGACCTCTTTGGCCAACTTTGGTCTGGCCACGTGCTATGACCTCCGATTTCCCGAGCTCTTCCGGCGAATGGTGGAAAAAGGAGCAGAAATCTTTTTGGTCGGCTCGGCTTGGCCCTATCCGCGGTTGGAGCACTGGATTATGTTGAATCGCTTACGCGCCCTGGAGAATCAGTGTTTTCTTGTTTCGGCCAACTCTGTGGGACCGAACATGGGTTCCCAATTCGTAGGCCACAGTATGATGGTCAACCCCTGGGGGGTGATTTTGGCCAGCGGCGGGGACGAGGAGGTCGTTCTGCGGGCTGAAATTGATTTGAACGACATGATTAGTGCCCGGGAGCGTTTCCCTGCTCTGGCCGATCGTTTGGATTGGCTGGGCAATATTGTCTAGGCTAACAGGGAATCCTCTGGGCATCGATTCCTTTGACTCGAGAGGAGAATCGTAATGGCAAATATGGAGGTCAATTTTTGCGAAGTGCGGCTAAAAAATCCCATTGTAGCCTCCTCAGCCGAACCAACTTTAAATGCCCGTAACATGAAAAAATGCATAGATGCCGGAGCAGGTGGCGTCATTGCCAAAACCATGACTGACTCGCCGGCGATGCGGGAGTTGACCACCCGATCCAAGTGGCGGTTCCTAAACGAACATCATGAGGTCTGCCAGGGGAAGGTCCCGCGGGCCTTCAGTCTATATGGACGCAGTGGCCTAGCCCTCGAGGAACCCGAAGAGTTCCTTAATGATATCAAAGAAACACTGAAATATGCTGTCGTACATGACGCTGTAGTCATTGGGAGTATCGCTTCGACCGAGATTTCAGGCTGGGTGAAACTGGGCAAGCAGATCGAAGACGCCGGGGTGCCGCTCATTGAGCTAAATTTCGGATGTCCTCACCCCAAGCTGATGCCCGGCGTACGGACCGGAATGAATGTCGGCCAGGATTTCGATTACGCCTGTGAGATCACTAAGGCGGTTGCCGAAGCAGTCGAAGTGCCGATCATGATCAAGGTCACCCCTCAAGTGACCGATTTAATCCAATTCTCTGGCTTGCTAAAAGAGGCTGGTGCGGCAGCAGTCACACTAACCAACCGGTTTCTCGGTTTTGTACCTGACATCGAGACCGGCAAACCACTGATTTACGGACAGGCCGGGGTCGGCGGCCCTTGGATCAAGCCGCTCACACTGCGCTGGATCAACGAGGTGCGCGCTGCCTACAGGGAAGAGATTTTTATTGCTGGCACCAATGGAGCATACGATTGGCGAGATGTCGTCCAGTTCATCATGAGCGGCGCCCATATCGTCGAGTTGTGCTCCGCAGTCATGGTCCACGGTTACAAGTGGCTAGGCAAACAAGTACGCGGTCTGGAAAAGTTCATGAATGAAAAGGGCTACGAAACCATAGACCAAATGAGGGGTATCGCCTCTGACGCTGCTATGGCTTACGCTGATATGCCTCGCGAACGAGCCAGGGTCAACCCAGAGTTATGCAATAATTGCGGGCGATGCCTAAATGGGTGTTTCTACCAGGCCATGCAGCAAGGTAGGGAACACACTTGGGCGAAGGAGGACAACTGCATCGGGTGCGGGGGTTGTTACTCCCTTTGTCCGGTCCCAGGGGCAATAGATATCGTGATCCATCAATAGCTTTCAGGCACTGTGTGGGGCACTCAAGATGAAAAATTTATTAAAGGCTGAAACTTCAGACAGGCATTCAAGCATAACTGAGCTCCCAATATGGCCTTTTTTGATTCGCCATCTGTGTTTTATTCGCCGGAGACGCAACCACCCCAATAAAGAAATCCCGACAATAGAGTGTCAATACGAATTTTGTCATAGCTATTTGGCTAAACAGAAGTGGCCGGGTAGAACTGTACGTGAGCCTATTTTGAGGTATCTGTCACAAGTAGAGATAGAAAAGCTATACCGATCTGCCTTGCAGATACTCCATGGTATAGGGATAACTAAAATTCTGCAGGCTAATTTCTTTATAAGAAAGGAGGTATTCAAATGAGAAGGAAACCTTTATTAACAATTAATGGCAGTGTACTTCTAGCTCTGACAGTGGCAGCGCTATTCCTTGTGTCAGCTTCTGCTACTGCACAAGCGGCAGATCCTATAAAAATAGGATTTGCCGCTACGGAGACGGGCGATATCGGACCATGGTGGCCTGGTTGTAACAAGATAGGTAAGGTGGCTTTAAAACTCATAAATGAAGATCCCCCCTTAGGGCGTCCCTTCAAGGTCATTGTGGATGACACGGAAAGCAGTCCTGAAGGGGCGATAAGAGTTGCCAACTACTTGGGCGGACAAGGAGTTATTTTTGCGGTCGGTTACTCCTCTGATGGGATATGGGCGGCCTTGCCCGTGATAGAAAGATACGGAACGCCAACATTTACTCAGTGGTCTGGTACATCAAAGCTTGATAGAACTTCTGCCGGGAAGAAGAGGTTAATGTTCCGGACTTGTGCTAGCGATTCGGAAATGGCTCATTTATATGGCATTTATTGGGAGGATAAGTTAGCTCCACAGGGTTATAAGAAAGTAGCCGTCCTGCATGGTACTGATGAAGCCAGTAGATCTACTGCTGAAGTCGCAGTAGAAAGCCTCAAAAAAGCTGGAGCGGAAGTTGTCCTGCGTAAAGAGTTTCCCGGGGAGCAAACGGCATTCTCAAGGCTTTTAGCTGAGGTCTTCGCAAAAAAACCTGATGCCGTATTCCTTGGATCCGGTGTTGAGCAAGGAAGCATCATAATGAAGGAATGGTGGGAATCAAGTCTCAATAAGAATATCCTATGGCTGGTACCTGATGAATGGCCAACCCCAGAAGCGGTAAAGGCAGTCACTCCGGCAGCGGGGGCGCTAGACAAGAGGGTGGTAGCCCCTAATCCTGCTTCAGGTGAAGATGTCAAGAAGTTTGCAGGAGAGTCATACGACATAATGATGACCGAATATCAAAAGATGTATGGCGCAGGAGCTGAGCCCGAACATGCTTTTGCAGTGAACCTCTACGATGCTGTTATCCTCGGAGCACTTGCTATTCAGGCTGCGGGAAAGGCCACCCCTGAAGCGGTATCAGAGTTTGTACCGAAGGTTGCCAGTCCACCGGGTATCAAAGTTCACAGCTATCTAGAAGGGAAAAAGGCATTGGGCGAAGGGAAGGAAATAGACTATGAAGGTGGTGGATCCCTGTGTAATTTTGACGAATATGGCAACGTATACCCACCATGTGGAGTGTACATGATGATGAACGGTGAATTCCAGCAAATAGAGGTTTATTCTCCGCAACGCATAAAGCAGTTCATTACAAGATAGCACACTAGGCTTGGCCTGCGTTCCTTATCGCCAGACCCATGCCGGATTAACAATGGCATAGATTCCAGAGGAGCATAGGCGCTGGTCGTTTTGTATTGATTTTGGGCCTGCTTCCTCTGGGATTCTCTTGCAGTGAGTATGCCAGAGACATGATAGCTCAAGATATGTGTCGCCAAATATATGTAGGCCGATCACTCTGTAGGAGAGAACAAGGTGAATTTGACATATACTGTGTGGCCCATTATTAGTTCATTTTTACTGGAAACGTTTATTCTATTCCTGCTAGCAGCCGGTTTTTTCCTTATTCATAGAACGGCCAAGTTTCTCAATATTGCACATGGTGACTATGTAACCTTGGGGGCTTACTTGATTTATACCCTCACTTCCAGGTTCGGATGGAACATCTGGATCACGCTGGCGATTTCTATGGTCGTTACAGGTTTTCTTGCCATCTTGATAGATCAAATATCTTATAAATACTTGCGTGGTGCACCATTAGCACTCCTTCTCTGTTCAATTGGAGTGGCGCTAGTTGTTCGATATGGCATTTTCATGGCTTGGGGTGGGAGATTCAAGAAACTGACGGTTACTCTCCCAAAGGTCGAAATGCTGGGCGTGGCAATCAGTGGAAGCCTGATTCTAGCTGTCATCTTTGGATGCTTCATCATATCGATAGCTTATTACATTTTGAATCATACCGGTCTGGGTGCAACTGTTAGGGCTGTGGCTGATAATCCGGAGCTTGCTGAAAGCTTTGGGATCGATACGGAGAAAACGCTCAAATTTGTGTGGTTTTTAAGTGGAGGTAGTGCTGCTTTGGCTGGGGTCGTTCTTGCATTCTATCGACCCTTGACATTCGAAATGGGCTTCTCATGGATACTCTTAATAATTGCCGTTTCGATTCTAGCTGGAGAAAAAATAAGATTTTCCCTCTTGTTAGTAGCATGTGCCATTATTGCTGGAGGCATGGAACTTGGCCTGTTTTTCATACCAGAAGCCTACAGGATGGGCATAGGTTTTGCGATACTTGTAATTGCAATCATTGTTGGAGGAGGCCTTAAGAGATGACAACCCCCTTTATCGCCTTTTGTTTGAGCTATTTGTCCCTCTTCTTGATTTATGTCATACTCGCCCTCGCTTTAAACCTTCAATGGGGGCAGGCAGGGATATTGAATTTTGGCCTTGTGGGGTTTGCTGCGCTTGGGGCGTATATCACGGCAATATGCATGATCGATCCGTCAACTTTACCTCATGTGCGTGTTGGACTTAGTTTACCATTCCCAGTCGCTTTTCTAATAGCGATTATTGTTACAGGCATTATAGCATGGCTCGTTTCGTCTATAGTTCGGCTCGGACTAGAGGAATTGGCAATCGTAACCTTAGCCTTTGCCGAATTGATACACTTCATTATCTCTAACGAAGAGTGGTTAACTGGGGGCACAGTAGGCATTTACATTTCATCCCTTCCCAATGATAAACTTCGTCTGCTGGGGTACAATATTTTCTTTGCTGTGATCTTGCTGGTCGCTGCGCTGTTGGTATATTATTTTACACGGAAATTAAACTTCTCGCAATTTGGAAGGATACTAAATGCAGCAAGGCAGGACGAAATAAAAGCAAAATCCTTGGGAATCGATACAGTTTCATATAGAATCAAGGCCTTTGTAATAGGAAGTATGATAATGGCGGCAGGAGGAAGTTTCTATTTATATTTTGCAATGAGGGCATTGCCCGAACTGTATCCTGTTGGCCTGACATTTGCGGTATGGATAGCTCTCTTATTGGGAGGCAGCGGCAATAATATGGGAGTGGTTTTGGGAACGGGTATTTACATGCTAATGGATATATTAACAAGACTATATCTTAAGTTTCCAGGCCACCCCGAAATTGCAGCTGGCATGAAGTTTGTGATCATAGGATTATTACTTGTAATTGTGATGATACGTAAGCCCGAAGGAATATTGGGTCCGAAGAGGTCAAGATATGAATAATAAAGGGAGAGTAATCCTTAGGTGTGAGGATCTTAGGAAGTCATTTGGACAAACAAAAGCAGTAGACGGCTGTTCTCTAGAAGTTTACGAGGGGACCATTACAAGCATCATAGGCACAAATGGGGCGGGAAAAACAACCTTGTTCAACTTAATTACCGGCTTGATCCCCGCCGATTCTGGGAAGATATACTATATGGATAGGGAAATAACAGATTTGTGCAAAAGCGGTAAATCCTATACTTTAGCCCAGTTAGGTATTGCTCAGAGTTTCCAGCTAACGAGGGGGTTTGGAGATATGCCGATCTTGGAATCTCTGATGGTACCGCCGCCATTAGCCAATGATAACTCTCTCACTAGCATGCTTCAACTCTTATTGCCAGGTAGAAAAGAGACATCGCTCTGGGATAGAGAGAAAAAGGCGAATGAAATGCTAAGGGAGCTTGGATTAGAAGAAAAAAAAGCCGAGAAACTAAGGGATCAGGATATAGGGACACAAAAATTGGTCGAACTAGGGCAAATCTTCCTCCTTTCTCCAACCATCTTCCTCCTGGACGAACCTTTGGCGGGTGTCAGTATGAACAAAGCCCCGCTTCTCTTGAACTACATAAAAGGTTTAAAAAAGAAAGGTAAAACAATATTGATGATAGAACACAAAATGGACCCGGTTCTGAGCATATCGGATATCATCCATGTACTCGTAAATGGCACTTTGCTGGCCAGTGGAACCCCGGAGGAGATCCGAAAAAATCAAAAAGTCATGGAAGCCTATTTGGGTGGTGAGTCATGTTAGAACTGAATGGCGTTGGAGCTGGATACGGTAAGATGATTATTTTACATAATATATCGCTCCAGTGTAAGGATGGTGAAATTGTCCTCATTCTTGGCCCCAACGGCGCGGGGAAAACTACTTTAATGCGAACGATCTATCGTTTTGCGGATCTTCATCAAGGTGACATGCGCTATAATGGGGTAGATTTATCCAAGTGCTCATCGCACGATATGATTGCTTTGGGAATTGGTTATATATGGCAACGTGATGGGTTCTTCCCCTCCATGACAGTTCACGATAATTTGAAAATGGCACTATATTCGCAGAAACAGAAAGATTACGAGATCTCGGAAAGATTGGATAAAGTATTTAGTTTCTTCCCTCGTTTAAAGCAAAAGCTAGGGCAGACAGCTATAACCTTAAGCGGAGGTGAGAAGAAAATGTTGGCGATTGCTTGTGTCCTGGCTCAGGATCATGATTTACTCCTAGCTGATGAGTTAAGTGAGGGTTTGCAGCCATTGCTTCGTGATCAATCAATTGACATAATTACAGATTGGGCGAGAGAAGAGAATAAATCAGTTATTTTTGTAGAAGAAGCGGCCGAAAAGGCATTGGGAGCAGCTGACCGAATCTACTGTTTGCGGGATGGATCAATTGTGGCTGAAGGCCTTGCCCAAGATTTTTTAGACAAGACTATTCTTGAAAAGCTATATTTCGGAGAAGCCTAATATGGATCGGGTCAGGCCTACCCTTTTGACAGGCCGAGCCGGTTTTCAACCTGCTTAAACCTTTTTCTCGGATCACTATCGTGATCGAACTCCCTGGCAACCCGGCGACTTGCCTGCGATACCCCGGACTCACCGATACCAAAATACGTGCCGATATCCTTCAGTCTTTTTCTGGTATACCGATGGCAGAGGTAGAGCTTCATGCTCCTCGATGTCTAAAAGGGGACATCCTATATTCCCCCTGTCAAGGAAGAAAATGAATAAGCGAAAATTCTTGTAATATCAATAAGATATAAATTGTGGCTTATTTTGAGTATATCTCTCCTTAGCCCATTGATGGGTTTTTTATTCGGCGAGTCTCTCGCTAGGGAAGAACCCTTCACCTCATCGTTATCATTATCCGGTATATCCCGCTAAGCGGGAGTACCAATCATCCCTAATCCAGGTTACAAGGTTTTCAGTGAGAGGCCCTCTATTGTCCCCCACGAGGTCCTTGAATGGCCTCAACGTCGGTGCCCGGGCTCTCTCGCCGAAATAGTAATATTTTAATCTATGGTTAGATAATCGGGGCTAATAGCCCTGAGGCGTATAAAATGGCTGCTTTTTCTTCATTAGTGTCCAGGCAATGACTAAAAGCTTGGCAGCCAGTTTTACCCTCATCTTGGTCATAATGCCTTTCTCCTTTTCTCTGCCACGAAGTTTATTGGTGTAGTAGGCAATAAAGTGCCGATTCCTCGTAGATGCAATGAAGGCTGCCTGGTACAACGCATACCTGAGGTCAGCCTTGCCTTTCTTGGAGAGTACCGGTATTGCGGCATCAGATCCCCTTCCACTGCGATCGGCACTCAGATCTAAGCCTGCCATCTTGAGGACCTGCCCTCTTGTGGTAAAGCGAAAGGGATTGCCAATGGCAGCAAGAACCTTGGAGGAAACATCAGGGCCAAAGCCAGGGATGGTGAGAAGATGGCTGTATTCGGGAAACTGCAAGCACAGATCCTCGATCTTACTATCGGTGGCACTAAGCGCTTCTCTCACCTGCCCTAATCCTTCTACCAACACCTTTGCCTCAAATGCCACCGCTTCACCGGCATCACAACCGATTGAGTCAGCTGCCATCTTCCAAACCGCTTGTAGTCTCTTATGCTGCCCGGTGCTCCTGGTGCCAGGGGCAACCAGGTGAGCAAACTGCTCATAGTCCAGATCTGCAATCACCGAAGGGGCGAGACACCACGTGACTATTTCCAAACCCACAGAGCCTGATCGAGCAAAATAGCGATCCAGCTCCGGAAAATACTGGGCCAAAAGATGATTGCGAATACGGACCCTTAGCCCATGCTCCTGCTTCTTTAATCGTCTCTTGAGAGATAGCAGACTCCTCAGCTCCCGGAGTGCCATGGGAGGGTACTCAAAAAACAGACTTTTTCCCTGGGAGATAAGATCTGCCACATTGGCTGAATCTTTTGTGTCATGTTTGTCCCAGCGGCCATCGAGTAACTCCCTGTTTCTTTTTACCGCAACCCCGGACACTAACACCACATGATGGGCACCCTTGATTAAGAACTCACCCAGTGGTTTATGGTAGTTGGCGGTGGGCTCAAGGCCAAATACGGTCTTTGTGAGACCATGCTGGACTTTGAGAGCCTCTGTCTGGATGAGAAGCCTTTCAAATCCTTCAATGGTGTTTTCAAAGACCAATCTCTTAAAGAGCGTCTTTCCTGTGGCTGTGCCAAAGAATGCATGGTGTCTTTCTTTGGCTATATCTATGCCAACAATCAAATGCTCTTTGGAGCCCCGAATCCCCTTCTTGAGTTGACGAAATTGCTCCAGCCTGATACTATCTACTTCGTTCATTTGAAACCTCCTGTTTAAGTTAACTTTGGTTATCTCTTCACTTATTACTTAACAGGAGGTTTCTTTTTTTGGTAGCTAGTAAATAATTTTTTTCTCTGCTACCCTTAGAGGTGTAACCCTTTGATTTCTTAATATATAACGTTCTTTCCTAAGTTGAATAACTGAAAATGTGAAACCAACAGTGGGATCGGTGCCAGGCCCGCCAGTCCTCCAGAAAAACGGCGGACAGGTCCTCAATCGTGAATTTCCACTCCCTCTTTGCGCCGCGCACATTCCCATTCCGGAAAACACCACCCCTTAAGAGCCTGTTCACTCTTGACAGAATTACAATGATCATGGAGTATACAGACCTGTTCTGGTATTCTCTGCCAGTTATAGAGCCCCTTATTATAAACAACTATCACACTCCAGGGAGTAACATCATGAATACCATAGCGCCTCTCGTTGCTCGCCTTATAGTAACCGCTCTGCTCGTGTGCCCCTCGGTCACGTCTGCGCAGGAGCTGAAGCCGATCAAGCTTCCAAATCCCCAAACGGAGATCGGTAGACCCCTCATGCAGGTGCTTAAGGACAGAAGCTCTTCACGCGCATTCAGCACCGAGAAGGTGCCTTTGCGCGTGCTTTCAGATCTGCTCTGGGCGGCCTTCGGAATAAATCGCCCGGATTCGGGGAAGCGCACCGCACCATCTGCCAGGAACTGGCAGGAAATCGATATTTACGTGGCTACCGCCGATGGCCTTTACCTCTATCAGGCAAAGACTCACACCTTGGAGCCGATCCTGGCGGGAGACATCAGGGCGATGACCGGGCGGCAAGGGTTTGTGAGAGATGTGCCGGTAAATCTCATCTATGTGGCGGATTTTTCAAGGATGGGGAATGCGCCAACCGATCAGAAGATCTTCTACTCGGCCGCAGACACGGGCTTTATTAGTCAGAATGTGTACCTCTACTGCGCCTCCGAAGGACTGGCCACCTTTGTGCGTGCCCTCATCGACAGACCGGCCCTGGCAAAGGCCATG
>CP070673.1:1466050-1469842 GCA_020351915.1 Deltaproteobacteria bacterium | reverse complement strand
TCATTTCATCCAGTCACTCTTACTCAGGTTGAGGCAGTTCATTTCCGCTTATTCCCTCTCGTCTGAGTTAATCTGTTGAATACAAGATGAATTAGAGTGCTAGAAGCTGATTTGGATTATACTATATTTCTATCGCAATTAAGTAGATTAGCGTTGGTGGGAAGTTTTTGCAAAATCGCTCGAAGTACGCAAATCGGTTAGTGCCTTTTCTGAATTCACCAACTCCAACATGTTGCAGTTTCCATAATCGGGTCTGAGGATTAGCTTTCTGCTATCAACGGCGCAAAAGTATCGCTCCAAAAATGTCAGTTTCGTATTCCTAATCTATGCTTTTTCCTTTAAAAAAAATTGATCAATGAGGGGTGAGGCATTCTATTTCTCACCCATTTTCCCTTGATCAAGCGTAAAGATTTTCTATCCACCTCATCGCTTCCATATCGCCGACTTTCCTGAGATACCTCTGAGTGGTTGAGAGGTTGGCATGTCTGAGGATTACCTTGCTGATAATCTCAAGAGGGGTTCCCGATCGTGAGGCATAGGTTGCCGCATGCCGCCTTAGATCATGGGTCTTGAGATTGATTCCCACCAATCTACCGGCCTTCTTCACCACGGCTCTCGCAGCAGGATACGTGATAGGGAAGATCCTTTGACTAGGTCTAATTACTTTATGCCTGATATGTTCCTTGAGCCGGTCAGCTACCTTTTGAGGAATAAAGACAACCTCTGCCTCTTTGCCGCTTTTGGGCTCCCTGATGATCACCTTTCGCTCCTCAATATCCCTGGGTGTAATGTTTAAGACCTCACCCGCTCTCATGCCACCACGGGCCATTAGCTCTAGCATGAGGCGGTTTCTTGGGTTTTGGGTCCTTGACTAGTTTCCTCAGGATCGGTGTCTCACATGGGTTCTCAAATTTAGGATCTACAGAGTTCTTTATGAAATTGAAGAAGGCTAAAAGAAGGCAATAACGCAGTCTCTTGGTTGACTGTTTGGTTCCCTCGGTGTGCCGGGTGAGAAATGCCAGGATCTCATCTGGAGTTATGGACCCCAGCTGCCTGTCACCGAATTCACTACAAAACCTGGTAGATACAAGCTCATAGTTCCCCACGGTGTTTTCCTTAGAATTCATCCTGTGGTAGTCCAAAAAACATCTGCTTGCCTCTGATACTCTCATAGCTTACCTCCTATTCTATGAGTTAGTGAAAATTTGACCTTAACCCTTCAGATTTGGTAATGGTATGATTAAGTTGTTGAATCTTAAATTAAACAATTAAGCACCTATGCGGGGAAAAATGGGCACAGGCTTACGAATCTTTCCTGTAAATGATGATGACTCAATACAGCGTCTTTCAGTTGCCAGATGCGAGAGGTTGCTCAGGGGAGATCCAAGGGAATCTCTTCCACAGAATGCTGGCAGGCGTGTACGATACGCACTGGTGGCGCTCGATTTGGTGAACCGAAAGCCAGTCGATGTGACTCACCTTGAGTACGGCATACTATGTTTTGATTCAAAAGGTCATATCGATGCCACTGAACAGGAAAAGGAGTGGAGGTTGGGGGCCAAGCTGATGTCTCCTCTGCTAATAGAGAATCACCCAAGGCAGGTCATTGATGCTGGCCACAGGTTTGCCAGAAAGCGCTATGATGATCGGTACAGATGGACACCCACAGAGGAAATAGTGGCGGCGATAGTGAAAGCAATATTTGGGCGAGGCTCAAAATAAGGCAATGAATCAATAGTAAACAATGGTGTTTGTCTATAATTTCACACTTTAATAGCCTACTCGATTTACTGTGAATTTTGTCATAAGATTTCTAAATCTTAATGCTCTACTCGACAAGAAGTCGAAAGCGTTCAGCTGTAGAAGCTAACCGCAATATACTGAGGATTTAGTTGATAGAAAGGAGGTCTTATAGGTTAATCCTTGCTTTAGCCAAGTTTCTGTTCCTCCTTTCAAACCCAGTTCGCACCTGCTTTTAGTCCATCAATACCTGCTTTTTGTCCCCGTATTAATCTAGTCTTGTTTTTTGCTGACTTTGTGGTATCATCCTAATACCTTAGGGACTTCAACTTTGCTTTCTGAGTGACTCAACCAGCCTTGTTTTTATCGCTGACCCGACTATGGTTACCCTTAATTACCGCAGAAAAGGCTTAAGGCTCATAAAACATCTAAAACATAGACGGGGCATTATGCAAAAGTCGGGCGCGAATAGCTCTTCATCGCCCAATCATTCGCCTATCGGGCGAAGTTTCTATGTATCGGCAGGCATAATGCTCGGGGTAATTCTTCTGGTTTCAATCTGGAAGAACATGTCGGAATCCGTGCGCCCGCTGCTCTATTTCTTCATTTACTCCATCCCGTCGAACCTGGCAATTTCACTCTTCCCGCACGAACCAGTCCTGGTCTATCTGGGTGCCACCTATAGCCCGATTATCCTAGCGTGCATTGTGATGGTCGGAACATGGATCGCCGGCTTGCTGGACTATTACGTCTTCGTTCCCCTGTTCACGCACAGGGCGGTGGATAGAATCAAGGCAACCAGTGGTTACCTGACAGCAGTCCGGTGGTTCAGCTACCAACCGTTCCTCACGCTCATCGTGGCGGGGTTTACGCCTATTCCGTTTTTTGTTTTCAAGTTCATCGCTTTCGCCGTGAAGTATCCAATATCGAAATACCTTGCTGCCCTTCTGGTCGGAAGGCTCCCGAGATATTACCTCCTTGCATTACTAGGAGCTGTGTTTGATCTTCCGAACTGGCTCATAGTTGGCGCTTTTATCATCATGCTCTTGCTCTATGCTCTCCGGGGTTTGCCTCATTTAGCTAAACTCGTACGTGAAACGAAGCGACTAACAGCTGATCAGCCTCAGGCAGATAAATCGCAGTAGAAAGGACTGTTCGATGGCTGAACTCACTTTGTCAAGGTATGTGAAATTGGGGTTCAGAGGGTTGACAAACATTATCCTGAAAAAGCCCATCTCTGTATCCTTTGAGATAACCCATTCGTGCAGTGCAAACTGCGAGCACTGCAACTGGGGCGGTCGAGTCATGGAAACACGCTTGACCCCTGCTGAATACGGTGAGTTATGCCGGGAGCTAAAGCCTTTAGTGGCCCATCTATCGGGCGGCGAACCGCTTCTGAGGATGGACATATGCGACATCGCTTCTGCGATTTCTAACCCCGGGGGCACGCCCATCGTGCAGGTTGTGACCCACGGCGCAAATCTTACATTACAAAAATACCATGAACTACGGCGGGCAGGGGTTGACAGGTTCTGCGTCTCTCTCGACTTTCCCGACAGCAGGCATGACGATTGGCGCCACATCCCTGGACTATTCAACAAACTGAGCAACAATCTCCCGGAGATAGCCCTGTTCAAGCGGAATGACATCTTAGTCAATTGCTGCATAACAGCGGCGAACGCCCAGACACTACCGGATATCGTCAGGGTAGCCAATTCATGGGGTGTTGGAGTCAATTTCTCATCTTACACCTCCCTCAGGACAGACGACCCCCAGTTTCTCGTAAGACAGGATGGATTAGCCCGTGCGTTGAGGGAGTCGATAAAGGAGGTGGTTTCCCTCAAGCGGGCGGGATACAGGGTTCTCACTTCAGATCGGGTATTGTGGGATCACTATAACTTCCTGACAACGGGAAATACGCGGAGGTGCATGGCAGGCTACAGGTTCCTCGTAGTAAACCCCGATGGTCAATTCACTCCATGCGCCATGGTCATGAAATATTTCAGGTCGCAGGAACAGGTGGTACGGGAGTTCAGCAGTATAAATTCATGC
>CP070673.1:1458784-1465950 GCA_020351915.1 Deltaproteobacteria bacterium | reverse complement strand
CAGTGCTCGCTTGTGAAGTGGCTCGGCCTCGGCATACTTGCCCTGGTGTCGGTAAACTACCGCCAGATCGTTCAGGGATGTTGCCACATGGGGATGATTCTTACCAAGGGCTTTCTCATATATCGCCAGTGCTCGCTTGTGAAGGGGCTCGGCCTCGGCATATCTGCCCTGGGATTGATAAAGTACCGCCAGATTGTTCAGGGAAGCAGCCACATGGGGATGATTCTTACCAAGGGCTTTCTCATATATCGCCAGTGCTCGCTTGTGAAGTGGCTCGGCCTCGGCATACTTGCCCTGGTGTCGGTAAACTACCGCCAGATCGTTCAGGGATGTTGCCACATCAGGGTGATCTGCCCCAAATGTCTTTTCCGCAACGGCCAATGCCTCTTCAGCTACCTCGGCGGCCTCTGAATACCGTCCTTGTTGATAGAGTGCTCTAGCCTTAGTATTCAACTCCTCCCACAAGGTTTCCTGGGCATAGGTGGATACAGTGCACGATAGGACCAGCACCACCGATAAAAAAATCTGCGCTGATGTTCTCATGATTCTAAACTCCCCGGGTTTTCTTGTAATGGCAAATTCACAAAACATTGGGATGCTGCCGAGCTGCGGAGCCAACGGAGCGAGCAATGTTACCCTAAAAAGTAAAAGAGCCGAGTTACCCACTCACTTCGGCAACCCGGCTGTCTCTTAACTTTATCGATTATTTCGCTAAGGCAGTTCTGCCAACAATCCTTCTATTACTCAACCAATTAGATAAGAGCCACTCGCAGATTCTAACAACTTTGATTCAAAGACCCGTGGCTTTCCGCCCCACCCTCACGGATGGTTTGGCTTTGTCGATTGAGCCGATTTTACCAGGAAAGAAAGATATGTCAATAAAAGCTGAAACGCAATGTTTCTCCTAAGAATCAGAACCCGTAAGAAATTGATTTCCTTGTTACACGACATCTGATTCTTCCTGATATAACGTGCTCCGCATGCCGGAGCGTGTCTGTTGCTAACTGAAGTAGGCAACTTTCAGTGATCACAAGTCATTGCATATTTGAACCGGAATTCATCAGTGAACAAACCAGCGATTCCAGAAATAATCAAAATGTTGTAAGATGACATCAAAGCGCTACCCTTGGTGTTATACGACCAAACCCCGCTTGTCACAGTTTTTTCCCAAAGGATATACTTTTCTAAGTTAGCCAAAGGGGGTCTGCTTCGAGGGCCCTGCTCTTTTTCTCCTTGTGGATCTTTCAGGACAAGACAGATTTAGTGGGTTCCGCTTCTAGCTAAGCGTATTGCAGCGAGGGCGAGGATATCCAGAGAGTCAAAAAAGGGGGCCTCGATATCACTTTGTTGAAGGACTAAAGGTACTTCAGTGCACCCTCCTATGATCCCCTGCGCACCTTTCTTAATCAATGCGTTCGAGGCCTTCAGGATTTTCCCCTTATTTTCCCCGGAAGTAAACCCTGCCTTGATCCCCGATTCCCCATAGATGGCAGACATGACTAAGTTCTCTTGATCCTTGGGCGGAGGGACTAAAACTTCGACCCCTATTCCCCTTAATCTATCCTGAAAAAGGCCAGCCCTGATGGTTCCCGTAGTTGCAATGAGGCCCGTTCGTTTTATACCCGGAAGGCGCCTTTCTATTTCCCCTGCCACTTCCTCGATGATAGAGATAACTGGAATAGCAATCCCTTCCCCCAATTGATTGATGAAATAGTGTGCTGAAACGCAGGGGATTACGATAAAGTCGGCACCGGCTCTCTCCAGGTTTTTTGCAGTCTCAATCATCATCGGAACAGGGTTTTCTCCTGAACCCAATATAGCAGGAGTGCGGTCAGGGATCTTGGGGTTATTATCGATAAGGACCCTGAGGTGGTCCTGGTCTCTCACCGCTTTCGTGTTCTTGATGACCTTTTGGAAAAGGTCTAATGTCGCCTCTGGGCCCATTCCGCCTAATATACCGATAACTCCTTCTTTCATCGATACCTCCTCAACTATTGTTCGGCCTGATTTCTACCATGAAGATATATCAAACCTCGGTTTCTTTCAACTATCTTATATGATGCCTTTTAGAGCTTCTACAAAATTCTAAAATAATGAATTTAGCAAGTATTTTCGGTATCTTATCAAACTGGTTTCTTTATGAAATAAGATTGACACATCCATCCCCCCATTTTATAGTGGGTTTGGATTTTGAGAAAAAAAGGGGGTGATAGCATTCAAGTAAGAGGTGGGCTATGGTCACAATCATAAAACAATCAAAGGGAGGTGTTCTTATGAAAAAATCTTTTATCTTTGCCTTTTGCTTCATCTTTGCCATGACACTCTTTGGCAGTGTGGTGCTGGCAGATGAGACCATGGACCGCATTAACAAAACGGGAAAGATCCGTGTGGGGTTGAGGGAGGGTTCAATACCCTTCGCCTTCATCGATCCCAAGGTCGGGAAACACGTTGGATTTTCCGTGGATATGACGTACCTCCTTGTTGATAAGCTCGCAGAACACTTCGGCAAGAAAATAAAGATCCAGCCGTTTACCGTTACTCCCAAAACGCGTATCCCCATGGTGGCAAATGCGACGGTTGATGTGGAGATGGGTTCCACCACCTATACGCAAAAGCGTGAAGAGGTGGTTGATTTTAGCTACATCTTCTTCTTCTCGGAGACGACCTTTCTCGTTCCCAAAGATAGCGATATCAAGACGATTAAAGACCTAAACGGAAAAAGGCTCGGGGGGGCCCGAGGAACTACTAACTTGAAGGCTATAGAAGACCAGGTTGCAGCAGGGAGATATACACCCAATGCTATCGTCGTCGTGGAAACTCATCCTGAAGGATTCCTTGCCTTGAAGGGCGGAAAAGTCGATGCATACTCAACGGATCGGAGTCTCCTGGAAGGGTTGAGGATGAAGGCCCCACACCCTGAGAACTGGAAAACCGTGGACTTCGCCATCGCCTACGAACCCTATGGCTACATGTGCAGGGAAGGGAATTCCGATATTAGGGACTTCGTCAACAATACCATTGTATGGTCGATCAAAACGGGCAAGTTCTTCGAAATGTACGATAAGTGGATGGGCCCGAAGGGGGTTGTCCCGATTCCGATGTCCAAGGCCTACAGAGATTACCTAACGCTGATCTGCTATCCACAAGCGACCGATTGGTGGAAGAAGCATTAAGACGGAAGAGGGGGGGGTAACCCCCCCTCCATGTTTTTTCGGGGGATTATGCTGGGTTTAGCCTATGAATTCGACTGGAGCGTCCTGTGGAGAAATCCATATGGGATGTATCTGCTCAAGGGAATCTGGGTGACCATTCAACTGGGCCTCATTGGTTGGGTTATCGCGCTATCGTTAGGGGTCCTCATTGGAACGATGCGGATCTCCCCCTGGAGATGGCTCAGATTCTTGGGAGGGGCTTATGTAGAGCTTTTCCGAAATATCCCCTTCATGGTCCAGCTCTTCTTCTGGTATTACGCCGGGCCCATGCTCTTTGGGCCGTCCCTTCAAAAAAGTATTAATTCCATTATAGGCCTCAACTACTATGTTGCCATTATCGCCCTCGGAATGTACACCGCATCCCGGGTGGCCGAGCATACTCGTGCTGGCTTTTCATCCATTTCTCGGGATCACTATCAAGCTGCCTTATCTACCGGTTTAACGCACCCCCAAATGTATCGCTATGTGATCATTCCCTATGCCTTACGGATTATCATTCCTCCATTAACCACGGAGTTCTTGACCATCTTTAAGAACTCCTCCATTGCTATGACCATTGGTGTTTTGGAGACGACCTTTATGAGCTACAAGATCGATTCAGAGACCTTCCATGGACTGGAATCGACCACCGGTGCCTGCTTGATTTACCTGGCCTTAGGTTTAGCAGTTGTCAGGTTGATGGGTATTCTGGAGTCGAGGCTCAAAATACCCGGTATGATCGGGAGGTAGGGATGTTTGATGCAATAGGGAGGAACCTCCCATTTCTCATGGGTGGATTTTGGGTGACAGTCAAATTGGCGTTCTTTGCCTTGGCCGGAGGAATCCCTTTGGGCATATTGGTGGGGCTGGGGCGGATCTCCAGCAAGAAGTGGGTTTATTACCCGGTTACTTTTTATGTCAATGTGATTCGAAACATCCCCCTCATCCTGGTGATCTTCTGGTTTTATTTCGTGATGCCCATCATTATCGGAAGCCCGTTAGATCCTTTCCCGTCGGCGGTCATATCCTTTATCATCTTCGAGGCAACATACTTCGGCGAGATCTTGCGTGCAGGCTATCAGTCTGTAAGCAAAGGACAAATTGAGGCTGGATATTCGACTGGCCTGACCTATGTTCAGACCACCCGCCATATCCTCATCCCCATTGCCCTCCGAAGGATGCTCCCCAGCATGATTACCCAGAGTATCGTAACGTACCAGGATACCTGCTTGGCCTTTGTGATCGGGCTCCCTGAGTTTATCCGGAGGGCAAGGATCGTTGACACCTTAGAAGTCAGATCCATCCAGCTCTTTGGTTTTGTAGCCATTATATTCCTGATCACCTGCTATATCGGGTCAGTGATTAGCCGGCGATTTGAGGTAAAGGCAGAGGAAGGAGTATAGCTATTGATCGAGATAAAAAACATGAGCAAGTGGTACGGCGACTTTCAGGTTCTCAAAGACATCAGCGAGGAAATCAAGGAGGGGCAGACCGTGGTTGTGTGTGGTCCCAGTGGATCGGGAAAGAGCACACTTCTCAGATGTATCAATGGCCTTGAACCCTTCCAAAAAGGTGAAATCATCGTGGATGGTGTCTCTGTCAGCGATCCGACAACCAATCTTTACAAACTTCGTACAGAGATCGGTATGGTTTTCCAGCGCTTCGAGCTTTATCCCCATATGACAGCCCTTCAGAACATTACCTTGGCTCCTTTGAAGGTACGAAATAAGTCGAAAAAAGAGGCGAGAGATCATGCCATAAGCCTCTTAGAGAGGGTAGGGATTCCTGAAAAAGCCCATGAATATCCGGCCAATCTCTCTGGTGGTCAGCAGCAACGGGTGGCCATAGCTCGGTCTCTGGCCATGGAACCAAAGATCATGATGTTTGATGAACCCACCTCAGCATTGGACCCTGAGATGATCAAGGAGGTGCTCGAGGTCATGATTGATCTTTCCAAGAGTGGAATGACCATGATCGTAGTCACCCATGAGATGGGATTTGCCCGAGAAGTGGCCGACGAGATCATCTTCATGGATGAGGGAACTATCATTGAACGGGGGACTGATATTAGCTTCTTCCAAAATCCCAAGAGCCCCAGAACAAAGGATTTCCTGGACAAGATCCTCATATAAATAGAGGAACCTCTCCCCTTTTTCACCGGGTAATGGTCGCTCCTTTTTACCCATCCGTCAACATTCGATTTGCTTGGGAAGTAAATGTTTGGTCATCATTGTCCAATAGAGGAAGCACAATGGGTTTTCTGAGCCATCTTGAATGTTCACGGTGCGGCAAGCTCCAATCAAAGCGGGGCATTTACAATAGTGGTTGAAATAAGAAGGTCCGTATCCGCTGTTATGCAATTGCAATACCTGAAAAATATAAAACAGATCCTTGAGCTATTGGTAATATAATCATAAAAGGAGAGAGAGCGTAAAAGAAATTATGGAAAGAATCTTTACTCAAAGCGCACCTAGACCTGCAGGTCATTATTCCCAGGCAATAGTTCATGACAATCTTGTTTATGTTTCGGGACAACTGCCTATTGATCCGATTACCGGAGAGAAGCGCCTTGGTTCTATTGAGGAACAAACTGAGCAGGTATTAAAGAATGTAGCTGAAATCATTAAGGCTGCAGGCAGTAGTATCGATAACGTAATTAAAACTACCGTTTATATATCCGATATTCAACTATGGGACAGGGTGAACAGTGTGTATGGTGAATTTTTTGGCGAACATCGTCCGGCACGGGCTGTTGTTCCCACGAAAAAGTTACACCATGGCTTTAGTATAGAAATCGAAGCGGTAGCATCATTAAAAAAATAATCAGGAATTCACATTTTGTAGGTGGGATCCCATGTTCCTTCGCTTCATGGCCTCCGCAGTGACCCTATTGGGTTCGCAGGTGGGGAATACTTGCCCCTTCCCCGCTCTGAAGGCGAGGTTTTCCCCTCCCTGCTTACCTCGATGGGTGCCCCACTGCTTCCAGCCAATTTTCGCTCAGGAACAATGGATTCCCCTGAAGGCCTACCATTATGCCCAATAAATGATTGGACCTCAACTTTTGAATGTTACCAAACAATTAAGCGAAAGCGGGCGAAAAAATATGGAGCTGATATAAATGTTTAGATTTGATATTGCTATTTCCTATGCAGGTGATGAAGAGGGTATTGCTGAGAATTTATATCAATTACTTCGGGAAAAAAAGTGAAAGTTTTCTTTGCAAGGAGCGAAAATGTTTACCTATTTGGAAAAAGCCTCACATCAGAGATTCAATATATATTTGGGCCAGATACTAAATTTGTTGTTCCAATTATTTCTAAAAATTATGCTAAGAAACGTTGGCCGAAGTACGAATTTAAGACTGCTAAGAAAGAAGAACCACGAAGACGTTTTGAATTTATACTTCCCATCCGTCTCGACGACGTCAATTTAAATGGACTTAAAGAGGATATAGTTTATATAGACCTAAGGAAAGAAGGCATCTTCAGGACTGTTGATATCTTAATAGAGAAACTTAGAGAGATTTATCCTATTGAGGAAATGATTGTGCCAAAAGTTTGGGTTGCTACGTTTGGTCTCATTGTTGAAGACATTTTTGAAAATTATGAATTACCCTCTTCGGTCCCACGTGATTATGGCCATCTTTGCAATTGGCTTGAAAAAGATTTAATGAAGAGTCTTTCCAAAACATCTATTGAGGCACTGAGATTATTGGAAGATTAGGCCTGGTGGTGGCCAATTGTTTCAACCGCTATTAAACGAGATGGGGCATGAGTGCAACCAATCGATTTCATCTTGAAATATGGTTTTCCCTGTTAAGATTCTTCGCTGCCAATCCTGATATTGACCTTTCAACTACGATATGTAATCTTAAAAACACAGGAAGTTCACGTTTTGGCAAGTAGTCTTGAATTCTCCCGTCCGTCAACTCCCCACAATATCTTGTGTTTTATGCTTTAAAGAAAGGAGGACTTG
>CP070673.1:1454764-1458684 GCA_020351915.1 Deltaproteobacteria bacterium | reverse complement strand
TCTAAACAATGCCAAATATCAAAACGCAAATGTTCAAAACATGTTTGGAGTTTGGATCTCAGGAAGCTATTTAATGGTTTTAGATTTAGAACATTTGAATTCGGAATTTGTTTCGGATTTAGGTATTAGGATTTAGGATTTAAATATTAATTTTACAATACCTAAGACAACGTTAACACCTGTTTTTTCCCGGCTTGTCCGGGTTAGGAGACACGTATGTATGAACTGGTAGAAAAAGGTGAAGTATTTAATGTGCACGAGATGGTTATCAAGGCACCAGAGATTGCACATTCTATTAAGGCAGGGCAATTTGTTATTGTTATGGGTAGTGAATATAGTGAGAGGATACCAATCACAGTATCCGATTGGAGTGCAGATACGGGAACAATAACCATATACGTTTTAGAGGTTGGGATCTCCACCCTGGAGCTGGCCTGGATGCGGGTTGGAGATTCACTGTATGCTGTGACTGGGCCATTGGGTAACCCCTCAGAAATCAAAAACTTTGGGACTGTCGTTTTGGGAGGTGGGTGCTACGGAATTGGCGCAATTTATCCAATAGCAAAGGCATGCAAGGAGGCTGGGAATAAGGTTATAACTGTCATTGAAGCACGTTACAGTTCTATGTTCTATCATGAAAAGGAACTCCATGCAGTGAGTGATCAAGTCTTATACGCAACCAGTGATGGTTCAAGAGGTAAAAAAGGCAAGGTTGAAGATATTATCACAGAGATGCTTGAAAACGGGGTCAAAATTGATCAGGCCTTTTTCATAGGATGCACCCAGATGCTTGAAAGATGCTCTGAGGCTACTCGCCCCTATGCCATTCCAACCAAGGTTGCCCTCAATTCTATTATGCTTGATGGGACAGGGATGTGTGGTGCGTGCCGGATGAGTGTGGGAGGAGAGACAAAATTTGCATGTGTTGATGGGCCAGAATTTGATGGACATAAGGTTGATTGGAAGGAATTGAATCAGCGTAAGAGTGCATACACAGAGCAAGAGACGGTTGTCTATCAATTCTATTCCAACAAACAACGGACATCCTAAAGAAGGCTTATATTCATGGAGTTAACCGCCAAAGAGCGAATGGCCATCGAGCGGCACGGAATGACTGAACAGCCGGCTGACACGAGAAACCGCAATTTCGAAGAGGTTCCATACGGCTATACGCCCGAAGAGGCAGTAGCTGAGGCACAGCGCTGTTTAAGTTGCAAAAAAACGACCTGTGTGTCTGGCTGCCCGGTAGAAGTCCCTATCCCTGAATTCATTGCCCTGGTAGCTGAGAGAAAATTTGCCGAGGCGGCCAGAGTAATTAAAACTAAAAATGTCCTTCCTTCTGTATGTGGACGTGTTTGCCCACAGGAGACACAATGTGAGGGGGTGTGTGTCAGGGGAAAGAAAGATATAAAGGAGGCTGTTGCCGTAGGGAACCTTGAGAGATTCGTTGCTGATTATGAACGAGAAAATAATCTCGTAGAAGTCCCTGAAATAAAGGATAAAAATGGCCTTAAGGTGGCTGCTATAGGCTCTGGACCCTCTGGTTTGACCGTTGCTGGAGATTTGATACAACTCGGTTATGAGGTCACCATCTATGAGGCATTTCATCGCGGAGGAGGTGTACTGGTTTATGGCATTCCAGAATTCAGGCTGCCAAAAGAGATTGTGGAAAGTGAAATCGGTGCCCTGGAAGATCTAGGTGTGAAAATCTACTATAACAGCGTGATCGGAAGGCTCTATAAGGTTGATGATCTCTTCAATGTGTTGGGATTCAATGCAACATATATTGGGGTGGGAGCTGGGCTTCCAATCTTCTTAGATATACCTGGCAATAACCTAAATGGGGTATTCTCAGCAAACGAATATCTCACCCGAAGCAATCTGATGAAGTCCTATCTATTTCCACAATACAGAACCCCCATGATCATAGGGAAAAAGGTTGCCGTTCTTGGAGGGGGTAATGTTGCTATGGATTCTGCACGGACTGCTATCCGATTGGGAGCGGAAGAGGTTACTATCATTTATAGACGTGCAAGAGAACAGATGCCAGCACGTGCCGCAGAGGTTCATCATGCAGAGGAGGAAAAGATAGAGTTTAGACTCCTTTCAAGTCCTGTTGAGATCTTTGGTAATGACGAAGGATGGGTTACTGGAATGAAATGCCAGAGATATAAACTTGGGGAACCTGATGAATCAGGAAGACAAAGACCTGTTCCCATAGAGGATTCCTTCTTTGAATTTGACTGCGACCAGGTTCTTGTGAGCATAGGTGGCGAGGCCAATCCATTGATTACCAAGACAACCCCTGATATGAGGACAAATAAATGGGGATACATTGAAACTGATGATTGGGGCAGGACAAGCAAGAAGCTCGTCTATGCAGGTGGAGATATTGTTACCGGAGCAGCAACGGTTATCTCTGCTATGGGGGCCGGTCGGATGGCAGCAAAGGCAATACATGAAGATTTAATGAAACAAAGTGATGAAACCGTGACCCCGGATTGGTGGTGAAAATAGTTTCATTAGGACGCAGATTTTCGCCGATACCCGCAGAAAATATTTACTTTAGTTCATTATATTTGAAATCCTTACAATCTGCGTTCATCTGCGTCCAAAGGAGAAAAAATGACCACAAAACGAACAATACTTGTCTGTCAGGGTACGGGTTGTGTATCCGCTGGCGCACCCCAAATACACAGAGAATTTGAACGTGAGATTATAGAACATCAATTAACTGATGTAGAAGTAAAGCTAACGGGGTGCCGTGGTTTCTGTCAGATAGGGCCAAGCGCTATAGTGGACCCTGATGATGTTCTCTACTGCCGGTTAAAACCTGATGATATAAAAGAGATTGTTAACTCCCATCTAATGAATGGCATCCCGGTAAGCAAATCTCATTATCATGATCCCACCACAGGCGAACCTATCCCAAAATGGAAAGATATCCCCTTCTATAACAGACAGAAGAAGATGATTACCGCCCAGTGGGGATTCATAAACCCTGAAGATATAGAAGAGTACCTTGCTATCGGAGGATATAGGGCGGCTCGACAGGCAATCTTGGCCCTGACACCTGAAGAGATAATTGAGGAGGTCAAATCCTCTCAATTGCGTGGACGTGGCGGGGCTGGCTTCCTCACCGGTGTCAAATGGGATTTTGCACGGCGCAGTAATGGTGGAGGTGCATCTCAAAAATACGTAATCTGTAATGCAGATGAAGGTGATCCAGGTGCATTTATGGATAGGAGTCTCCTTGAGGCGAATCCCCACAGCATGATAGAAGGTATGATTATTGGGGCATTTGCAATCGGGGCCTCAAAGGGATTTATCTATGTTCGGGCAGAGTATCCCCTGGCTGTTCATAGACTCGAAGTTGCTATTACCCAGGCAAGGGGAAAGGGGTTCCTTGGTTCTCACATATTGGGTTCCGATTTTGATTTCGATCTCCAGATCAATCAAGGGGCGGGTGCATTCGTATCCGGGGAAGAAACCGCATTAATGGCATCTATTATGGGTGAACGAGGAAGTCCACGCCCGCGACCTCCTTATCCTGCTTCAGAGGGCCTCTGGGGACAGCCTACAAATATCAACAATGTCAAGACCTGGGCCTATATCCCCCTCATAATCAAAAATGGGGCTCAATGGTTTGCTGATATGGGCTCTGGGCCATCCAAGGGTACCGTTGTCTTTTCTCTTACAGGAAAGATAAACAATTCGGGACTAGTTGAAGTGCCCATGGGGATAAAACTCGGGGAAATAATAAATGATATCGGTGGTGGAATACCTCATGGAAAGAAATTTAAGGCCGTTCAGACCGGAGGCCCCTCGGGTGGCTGCCTGCCTGCCGATTTACTGGATATGCCTGTTGATTTCGACTCACTTACGGCCGCTGGCTCGATGATGGGCTCGGGGGGCATGGT
>CP070673.1:1440784-1454664 GCA_020351915.1 Deltaproteobacteria bacterium | reverse complement strand
GAGGGAGAATGCTCTCAGTGTAGTTATTTCCTGATGGAGGTCTGTTAAGAGACCGTAATCAGAGGTTCAGGCGGTGTGATTTATGGTAAAAGATTGTAACTCTTCAGATAGCCACTAAGCCTGCCCTGGCGCGAGCTCAAGCGAGGCGGGCGGGGAAGAACGCATTGCAAGAAAGATAGTAGATGCAGCATATGCTGTCCACAAAACATTAGGGCCAGGTTTGCTTGAAAAAGTTTATGAAGTTTGTTTTTGTCATGAGCTTTCTAAGCGGGGGTTGAAATATCAAAGACAAGTAGATATCCTAATAATATATGATGGAATAACCTTTAACGAAGGCTTACGATTGGATGTTTTGGTGGAAGAACTTATTATTTGTGAACTGAAAGCTGTGGACGAGGTGAATCCTGTATGGGAAGCACAGCTTCTCAGCCATTTAAAATTGACGGGTAAGCGACTTGGTTTTCTTATTAATTTCAATGTGCCTCTCATTAAAGAGGGTATTAAAAGAATAATTCTTTAATCTTAGTGTCTTAGTGTCTTGGTGGCTGAGTGGTTACGAAAGATTATTACAAGATAATTGGTGTCTCAAAGGACGCAACCCAGGAAGAAGTAAAAAAGGCCTACCGCAAACTGGCCAGGAAATGGCATCCAGACATCAATCCCGGAAACAAGGAGGCAGAACAGAAATTCAAGGAGATCGCCGAGGCCTACGACGTTATTGGCGATGAGGAAAAACGAAAGCTCTATGATGAGTTTGGCGAGGAAGGTCTCCAGGCGGGATTTGATGCCGAAAAGGCTCGGGAGTACCGGCAGTGGAGTTCCTTCCAACAGCAGGAGCGAAGGGCAGGTGGGCAGGAATTTGGCCGGTACCAGAGCTATGAGGATATCTTCGGTGACCTCTTTGGTTTCGGCGGAAGGGCAGCTGGTTTCAGAACAACCAGGGCTGCCCGGGGAAGGGACGTCGAGCATGAAATGACCATTGACCTGATTTCAGCGCTGAGAGGTTTTCAGACAGAACTCTCAATGCAGATGCCCAAGGAGTGTCCTGGGTGCCGTGGCTCGGGAACAGATCCTTCCTCACGCATGACCCCCTGCCCGACGTGCGGGGGTTCGGGACGTCTGAACGTTGCAGAAGGCCCCATGCACTTTACCAAGCCCTGCCCTCAATGCCACGGCCACGGAAAGATAGGAAAGCCCTGTGCCCAATGCGGGGGCTCCGGACAGGTTGTTGGCACCGAAAGAATCAAGGTGGTCATTCCACCGGGCGTAAAAGAGGGTTCCAAGATTCGCGTAGCTGGTAAAGGTGAGCCAGGCCTCAACGGCGGACAGCCTGGTGACCTTTATCTGGTCATTCGTGTAAAACCGCACCCCTTATTAAAGAGGGAAGGTAATGACCTCTACATGGAGGTTCCCATCACCGTCCGTGAAGCCATGGCCGGCGGGACCATAACTATCCCCACCGTAGATGGACTGGTCAAACTTAAAGTGCCTCCCAAGAGCCAGAGCGGTCAGACACTCAAGTTAAAAGGAAAAGGGGCCACTAAAGTCAAGTCGAAAAAGCGAGGGGATCTCATGGTGAAACTAGTCGTCAAGGTTCCTCAGACAGATGACAGGGAGATTCTTGAAGGTGCCGAAAAGATGGATCGACACTATAAAGAGGATGTGAGGGCAAGGATTAGGCTGTGAAAGATACTGGAACGAATATCGGCTGAACCTAGGAGAGAGGTGGTAACTGTACCGATTTTCTGACAAAAGAGTCAATGAGCAGAGGCTGGTTTAGGATTCTTTCAGGGGGCTCTTTCAGAGGTTTCTCGGAGATGGCGTGCCAGGTCTTCGAGTACAGCATCAAATTGCTTCCTCATATCGATCATACTCTGTCTCATCCGCAGTATGATATCAACGCCTGGTAAGTTAACCTCCATTTCTTGGATGAGGATTTTTGCCAGACGCAATTTCTCAATCTCGCTCGCCGAAAACAACTTGGTTGAAGAGTTCTCACGGCATATCGGGCATACAATCTCTTCTTCCTCCATATCAGCGAGGAAACTTTCGTCGATTTGGAGAACCTCCACAACGTCGGTGATTGTCCAGAACTTCTTACTCATGCGATTGTGCCTACCCAGAATCCAATTCCGTGAACCAACTGATCAGGGAAATACTCAGTATATCTCACGTTCTAACCGAATCTATCATACCAGAAAAATATCTTACAAGCCAATTCTTAGTCAATGTCTGAAAAGAGACACCCGTGCCAACCATAGACTTAGACGTTCCGGCGGCAGATGCCTCGGTAAGGTGTACACTTTTCAACGAGGTATGCTATAATAATTTTAATAATGTCTCAAGCCCCTTAATATTCCATAACAAGGCTTAATTTTTGCCGAGGTGCGCAAGCAGATAGTATAAGGCGATCATAATCATGGAGAGCATGGTGGCAGATCAGAATTCTCAGAAAAATAGGTTGAAGACCGATTCCCGATTTTTGCCGATTAGGTGAGTCGTTTTCTGCGAGTTCCAGGTAAGGGGGTCCTAGAAACCCTGGAGACCTGAGTCAATATAGGAAGGAAAACCATGGCCCTAAAGGAATACGCGAGCCTGGAGACATTTCATTTTCGTGGGCTTCATCCAAATGTGTTCATGGGAACAGCGAGTGATCGATATGCCGGTTGGATCGGACAGATCTATTCGAAAGAACGGTACCAAAATAGCATATCGATGAGACCTAAGACTATTGGGGGGAAGACTCTTCAAGAGGAAGTATTACCGGTAGGAAGTGTTGAGGAGTATTTTCAACATTTCTCGGTTCTCGAACTGGATTTCACATTTTACAGCTTGCTGTTTGAAAAAGATTTAAGTCCTACCCAGAATTATCATGTGCTCCGGACCTACCGAAAACATCTGGGTCAAGATGATCATGTGATACTGAAGGTCCCACAGGTAGTTTTTGCACAGAGACTCTGGAGAGGAGGAACGTTTAGAGAGAACCGTGATTATCTCAATTCAGAAATCTTTACCCATCAGTTTTACAAACCAGCAGTGGATCTTCTGGGTGATATGATCAGCGGATTTATTTTCGAGCAGGAATATCAGCCTAAAAACGAAAGAGTTTCCCCGGATGAGTATGCAGCAACTCTTGATGAATTCCTCGATAAGATCCCCGAAGATAAGCGGTACCATATTGAGACCAGAACAGAGTCTATGCTTAGAGACCCATATTTCCAGGTACTCGAAAAATATGGCGTTGGACAGGTTCTCTCCCACTGGACTTGGTTACCTCCCCTAAGGAAGCAATTTACCTTGAGCACCCGTACATTCTTGAACGCTGGTAACCAAGCCATCATCAGATTAATGACCCCTCTGAGAATGCGCTATGATGAGGCATATGTAAAGGCGCATCCGTTCAATCGGTTGATTGATGGAATGATGAGCCCACAAATGATTGAAGACACGGTGGAAATAGTAGGAGCAGCGATCGATCGAGGAGTGGACATAGACGTGATCGTCAATAATCGTGCTGGAGGAAATGCCCCCCGTATTGCGCAGAAGATTTCGGAAAGATTTTTACAGGTCTATTCCCAAGGAAAATGAGGCCGCTATGCAATTGCTGTTATGCGGAGCGTCGACAGGCTGTCGAAACCTTACTGCTCTTTTTTGTTCAAAACCTCTCTTATTTTTTGGGATAACCGTTTCATATTGAAGGGCTTTTGGATGAAACCGTTGCACCCTCGTTCCAACATGTCTTTTGCTTGACCAATAATGCTATATCCACTCGAAAGGAGAACTTTTACCTCAGGCATAACCTCCCTTATTCGGTCGTATGTTTCTTCACCACTCATGTCTGGCATAATCATATCCAGGATGATTATATCAATGGTATCCCTCTGCGCCTTACAGAGCTCAATAGCCTCTTTTCCACTTTTTGCAACGATTATCTCATAGCCTAATTTTCTAAGCATCTCGCTGGCGACAGTAATAATCATATCCTCATCATCTACGAGAAGAATCGTCTCTGTGCCCGTGAGGAGTTCATCGAGAGCTCCTTTTTCCTCCACGATTTGAGTTTCAGATACCGGGAGGTAGATATTAAACGTGGTTCCATGACCCTTTTCACTGTAGACATTTATATGACCCCCATGGTTTTGAATAATTCCAAAAACAGAGGCCAATCCCAGGCCTGTTCCCCTTCCCATCTCTTGAGTGGTAAAGAATAGATCAAATATCCTTTCCAGAGTCTGTTTATCCATACCAACACCAGTATCCGTAACCGATATCTTCACATATCTGCCGGGCTCAATGTGATATGGCTTTACATAGCCTTCATCGAGGGTGACATTTTCTGTGTCAAGGTAGAGCTCCCCGCCTCCGGGCATGGCCTGCCAGGCATTAACATAGAGGTTTAAGAGTGCTTGTTGAATCTGACCCTGGTCAGCCTCAACAATCCAGATTCCCTCCTGATATCTCGTATGAATCTTTATCTCTTTCTTGGTGCGACCAAACATCTGAGAACTGTTGTTAACAATATCATTGAGATCGGTGGACTTGACCTCGTATTTCCCTTCCCTCGCAACACCCAGAAGTTGCTTTGCGAGTTCTGTCCCTTGCTGAACATATTGTTCGATGTTCCTTAGTTTTTCAGTGTGAGGGTAGGTGGAGTCAATATCCAGGCGCATCAACGAAGCGTTTCCCTGTATGCCCATAAGCACATTGTTAAAGTGATGAGCAATGCCACTGGCCAGGGTGCCGATGGCTTCCATCTTCTGGGCTTGCTTGAGCTGGACTTCAAGTTTCTTCTGTGGCGTTATATCTCTGAGCACATTGAGGGTGGCAGGGCGCTCTCCCCATGCTATTGACACAGCATTGAGTTGCACCCATAATTCCTCGCCATCTTTATCTATGATTCTGAAAGAATAGGTACCGGGAAGATCTTCTCCATTCAGCGTATTGTTGTACCTATTCAAAACCATATCTCGGTCTTCAGGATGAACAAGATCAAGGAAGGGTATTTCAAGTAATTCTTCAGCGGAATAACCTATCATGCCTTCTGTCTTGGGGTTGGGGAATTTTACCTTTTCGTCCTGAGTGACAAAGATGGCGTCATTGGCGTTTTCGACCAAAAGTCTATACTTTTTACCGTTCTCCCGAAGCGTCCCAGCTGCCCGCTTGCGCTCAATAGCCTCTCTTTCGAGTTCTTTGACCCTGCGCTCGAGCTCTTCATAGGTTGGTTTGTGTTCCATTGGAGACTCCCTCCCCATCTTTCAAAAGAAATAAAAAAATCGCTCTTTTTAGAAACAGGCCCCATATGCCAATCATTGTTCACCACCATCTCCAGCTTTCCACAACACACTCAGAGGAAAAGGATATCAAAGCATTCCTATGTGCAGGGCCGTTCGCCAACTGAGCCCCCAAAAATATGGCTTCCCGAGATGGCGTTTTTCCCCGGTTCAATTTAAGCTTTATGCTTCTATACGGGATGCCAGGAGTAAAGATGCACGCACATCCGAGAAGCCCTTTTTTCCACCTCAAACTTCATGTGTTGTCGGCCAAGGTTCGGGAGCTCGAGTTCATTATGTATGTATTTCCTTGTATTGAAGCTGGGTGAGATCAAATCTATTCTTGGCATTAGCCCTGCGCCTATTGAAATAATCGGAATTTTCTCTCAAAACTTTAGCGATTTCCTATGGTGGGCTGTTAGCTGTGGAATGAGGATAATGATCGTGGTATTGAAATCTTGGGGCAGTGGTTTAAGTAATGGAGAGATAGCAAGTGCCTGCATCTTCTGGCAGAATGATCAACAAATAGAGTATGGGAAATTGCTGTTTCGGATGGCGTCTCTTGCATTATGGAAGGCGAGCTACGTCTCGTCAAGAATCTCCCTGACTCTCCTGGATAGGTCTTTCATATTAAAGGGTTTCTGGATAAAGCCATTGCATCCTCTCTCCAGTATCTCTGTTGCTTTTCCTTCTCTGCTGTATCCGCTCGAGAGGAGCACCCTGACGTTGGGGTCTATCTGCTTTATCCTGTCATAGGTCTTACCACCACTCATCTCCGGCATGATCATATCAAGAACTACCATATCAATCTTGTGTCTATTTGCCTTATAGATGTCAATAGTCTCTTTGCCGCTCTTGGCTACCAGTACCTTATAGCCCATTTTCTTTAACATCTGAGTACCTACATCAAGGACGATATCCTCATCATCCACCAGAAGAACGGTCTCTTTGCCCCCGAGTATTTCTGGGGCTGCTCTTTTTGCTTTTGTAGCCTTTTTGTCGGATGCTGGCAGATAAATCTTGAAACTAGTCCCATGCCCTTTCTCAGAGTCAACATCAATGTATCCTCCATGAGATTTGACAATACCGTAAACAGAGGCCAATCCAAGACCGGTTCCCTTACCCAGCCCCTTTGTTGTGAAGAAGGGTTCGAAGATGTGCTCCATGGTCTTTCTGTCCATTCCTACGCCCGAATCTGTAACGGTCAGCAATGCGTAGTTCCCGGGTTTTGGTTTGTAGAGCTTCCCTGTCATATCCTTATGGGTGACATTAGTGGTCTTCAAGAAAAGATCTCCGCTACCGGGCATGGCATCTGCAGAATTTACATAGAGGTTCCACAAGGCCTGCTCAATCTGACCCTGGTCTGCCTCTATTGGAAATAGATCTTCGGCAAGTTCTTGATGAATCGTAATTTCCTTTTTGGTCGTGCCAAAGGTCGCAGAGGTCTCTTTTACCACTTGGTTCAGACTCAGGGGTATGATCTCATATCTTCCTTCCCTTGCATATCCGAGGAGCTGCTTGGTCAATTTGGACCCGCTCTCAACGAGTCTTTCGATGTTCTTCAGCTTTTCATACTGAGGATGCGTGGGATCAGTCTCGAAGAGTGCCAGAGATGTATTTCCAATGATGCTCATGAGCAGGTTGTTAAAATTATGGGCAATGCCACCTGCTAAGGTGCCGAGAGCCTCCATCTTTTGGGCTAGCTGGAGCTGCTCTTCTAGCCGCTTCCTTTCAGTGATGTCCTCATAGAGAATGAACTGATCTCCTGTGCCCATGGTCACTGCCCTAAACTGTATCACCTTTTCAGATCCGTCTTTGCATGTTACATTATGTGTTTGGGGCCGGAGCTCGCCAATTTCTAACTGCTCAAGATCACTGAACCAGGTTGAAATGACGTGTTTCCTGTATTCTGGATCAGGGTGTGCTTTCCTAAACCATTCTCGGCCTGTAGGAATATCGTTTAGCGTGTATCCAAAGATCTCAGTAAACCTTGGATTAATATATTGGTAAGTACCATCTTTTCTGAGCATTGATACTCCAAAAGGAGATTCTTCTACCAGAATACGGAACTTTTCCTTTTCTCGGTGCAGGGCCTCATCAGCCTGCTTTTGCCGGGTGATGTCACGTGCAATCTCGATGGCCCCCACGACATTCCCGTCAGTGTCCTTCACAGGCTCTCCTGTGATCTCCCACCGTCTCCCGTCAGGAGTCGTCATGATGTTCCTGACATTTACTCCTGTCTCTAGTGCTACGAGTACTGGGCACCCTCGGCAGGGCTCACTTTGTCCGTGCCACAGTTTATAGCAGGAGCCGCCGACCAACTCCTGCGGAGTCTTGTCCAGGGACAGCCCGGCCGTCTCGTTGCCCCACCGAATGGAAAGCTCAGTATCATGAAACAAGACAATATCGGACATGGCATCCAAAATGGCCCTTTTCTCTGTTTCAGATGCCTGCAGGGCCTTGTCCGCATGTTTGTGTTCGGTGATATCGCGGATAATACCCTGATATCCCAGAATCCTTCCGTCGTCGGCCCGCCGTAAAGTCGCGGTGAGCAGGCATTGCATCTCCGTGCCATCTTTTTTACAGAGGTTCAGCGCGAAGCCTCTCACGGATCCTTTTTGCTCTATCTCGTGCTGAAACCTGGATCGGTCGTCGGAATTAGCGTACGTTTCTTGAGCTTTCAGATGACTTATTTCTTCTCTTGTGTAGCCAAAGAGATCCAGAAAAGCTTGGTTGACCTCAAGAAATTTGCCCTTCTGGGTGGTGATATAGATGGCGTCTCTTGACTGCTCGAAAAGGTTCCGGTAGCGTTCCTCGCTCTCTCGCAGTGCCTTCTCAGCTTGCTTGCGTCGGGTGATGTCTGCTATGGCTCCGTGTATGGCGGGTTTTCCGCGGTACTCGATACGAGTGGCAACCATTTCCAGCCAGCGCACAGTCCCGTCCTTCCGGATCCCTCGATATTCAGAGCGCGGCGGCACCAGTTTCCCTTCCATGCGGTTACCAAAGCGCCCCCAGACGAGCCCTTGATCCTCGGGGTGAATCAGCGCCCTTACTTGATCGGGTGAAAGCGATACTAGTTCGTCAACAGTGTAACCTGAGATCTCGGCGAAAGCGGTATTGGCGAAGACGATGAGAAAGTCCTGGATGATTAGAAAGCCCTGGAGTGACTGCTCCACCATCGCTCGGTAAGTCTCCTCCGCACGCTTATACTGAGCCTCTGATCTTTCCGGTTCAGCTATCCTATGAGGGATTTCCGCTAGTTCATTTCTGCGTCTCTCTGTTGTTCTTTCTGCACCTCGCATTACGATTACCTCGCATAGCGATATGATTTGGATAACTGAGTGCTAACGCTGTTGCGTGCACAAGTTGACGGAGATAATTCGCATGAATGTAAGCAACATGTGGCTAACCTCCCGAGTATGCAGTCTGGCAAAGGCGACAAGACAGGAAATGTTCTCGCCGATACGGCGCACTCTCGCTCGTGGTGAGGCAAGAGGCCTCTATGGCCACAAAAGGGTGCTTGACCACATGGAGTCTCAAAACCCCATCTCTATACATGCAAAATGGAGGCCAGGCTACTTTTAGCCCAACAGGGCTTGCCGAGGAGAGAAAAGTGTGCAGAAAGGGATGAGTTTTTGGTGATATGATCTGTACGGAGGGCTTGAAGATGGCCGATACAACCCAAAAAAGCTGAATAATGGCATAAGAACGAAAGAATCGATACTATTTTTTATGGCCTATGGGTACGTCTTATCACCTGTCAGCAAAGACAAGATTTGCTACAGGGATGGTATGATGGGATTAGTTTGGTTAGGTCGTATGAGATGCCCATCAGCTGTCAAAGAAATGACAGCTGATGGGTGAATCTTACCTTACAGGACCTTTTTCAGCGCCTCAGTTAATGCTGGTACTACCTCAAAGAGATCACCAACGACACCGTAGTCGGCTTTCTGGAAAATGGGGGCTTCAGGATCCTTGTTTATGGCGACAATGGTTTTAGAGGTGCTCATTCCTGCCAGGTGCTGAATGGCCCCTGAAATGCCACAGGCAATATAGAGATTTGGAGACACAACCTTACCAGTTTGCCCTACCTGATCAGAGTGAGGTCTCCAGCCAGCATCCACTACTGAACGTGATGCGCCCACGGTTGCAGCAATGAGATCTGCCAACTCCTCGAGGATGGCGAACTCTTCTGGCCCCTTCATTCCTCGTCCCCCGGAGACAATTCTTTCAGCTTCTGTGAGATCGACCTTGCCCCCAGCCTCCTGCATAACCTCGACAACTTTTGTTTTCAGCTGTGAGTCATCAAGGCTGAATTCAGCGTCAATAACCTCAACTGATCGTGATTCATCCGGCTCATTCAGTTCAAAAACGTTGGGCCGCGCTGTGGCTATTTGCGGCACGCTGTCCGTATAGGTAACCGTGGCGTAAGCCTTGCCTGCATAGATAGGCCTTTTCGCAACCAGATTGCCATCCTCAATGGAAAATGCCACGCAATCTTGGGCCACACCAACTCCAAGCCTGGCCGCCAGCCTGCCTGAAAGATCCTTACCCTGAACTGATGCACCTAACAGGATGATGGCAGGTTCTTGAGCCTGGGCTAGTTGTGCGATAACCGATACGTATGCATCTGTGGTATAGGTTGCCAGACGGTCATCATCGGCGACTATAACCTTATCTGCGCCGTATTTCCCAAGCTCTGCTGCCTTTTCCTTGATATTTGAACCTAAAAGGATGGCGGCTACCGGCTGTCCCATTGTATCCGCCAGGCGTCTTGCCTCGCTTGCTAACTCAAAGGATACCTTTCTCAATTCACCTTCTCTCTGTTCAGCAATAATCCAAATGCCCTCTGTCATTTTATCTCTCCTTTACTTTTTGTTAGAAAACCCCCTTCACCTATATGATCTTTGCCTCTTCATGAAGCAAGCTTGCCAGTTTGGCGGCCTTTTCTTCTGGTGTTTCACCTTCTACGATCTTTCCCGCCGCTCTTTCTTCAGGAGGTGTGATTTGAATAACCTTTATCTTTGCTCCACTTTCTCCAACCTCACCGGCATCCACACCCAAATCGGCTATTGTCTTGACATCGAGGGGTTTCTTCTTGGCCTTCATGATGCCGGGCAGTGATGCGTATCGTGGTTCGTTTAAGCCCTTTTGCGCGGTGATCAATGCAGGGAGAGCAGCCTCAATCACAAAAGCTCCACCTTCCACCTCTTTGTGGGCCTTAACTACGGAACCGTCTTCACTGAGTTCCAATTTAACAACCACTGAAACCTGTGGAATGCTGAGGAGTTCTGCCAGGTTGGATCCAACCACAGCAGAGTCATCGTCAACCCCTTGTTTACCGCAGAGAATCATATCATACTCAAGATCTTTGATAACCGCAGCGAGAACTCTGGCGGTGCCGAGTGAGTCGGTACCGGCAAGAGCCGGATCATCAACCAATATTCCCTTATCTGCGCCCATTGCAAGGGCGGTTCTTATGGCTTCGGTTACCCGTTTTGGCCCAACTCCAATGATGGTGACCTCACCACCAAATTTTTCTTTGATGCGCAGGGCCTCCTCGACTGCGTACTCATCATAAGGATTCATCACCCATTTAATGTTATCGGTTACGATTGCCTTACCGTCTGGAGCAATCTTGATTTGAGACTCTGTATCAGGTACCTGTTTCAGACAAACTAAGATATTCACGTTATCCTCCTTTCTGGTGGTCTTTAGCTGTTAGTTGTAAGCCGTACCAAACGAAACGTCTTAAAGACTATCCTTTTGCTGGTGCAAGTTCTTAGCACTAAAATATTTGTTATGTCAACAGTGATCAGATAAAAGGAACTAACAGGTCTTTTACTCTAAGCTGATTATTGCCGGTGCCCCTGAACAATTTCTCCAGCCCTATTTCTTAATGCCATTTATAAAAAAACCACTGATCTGTCTTGAAGCGGTTTCTATGTCATACTTCGGTTTTTTCGATAGAACCCAAAATCTTGACATTTCATCGAGGGCACCAAAGAAGGCCCTCTTCGCAATTCCGGGAAGTATATCTTCCCTTACTAACCCTTTTTCCTTCCCTTCTTGGATAATATGGCCGATGAGGTCAAGATACTCGAAAAACTTTATATTATGATAGTTTTTCATAAACTTACTGCTCTGCCTCAGCTCAACCTGAATAATCTCGGCTATATCTTTGTTGTCTTGGATCAATTTGAGGTGAACTAGGGCGAACTTTTCAATCTTTTTCAATGGATCGCTCTCCAGGCTAATCTGCTGTTTCATGTTATCTAATACTTCCTGCATCTTTTCTTCGAACAGGGAAATAAGGATATCGTCTTTGTGTTTGAAATAGATATAGATGGTCCCATCAGCTATTCCTGCTTCTTGTGCGATTTCAGACACCTTGGCGTTATAAAAGCCCTTTTTGGCAAACACCTTGGTGGCAGCATCTATTATCTTTCTATATTTTTCATAGTTTTTATGTCTCATGCCAGTCCACACCACCAGAAAAAAGGTTACCATCCACGTTTTCTAATATGAATAATGATTCATTTTTTAACAAAAGGAGCTACGATGGTCAATACATTTTTTTGATTGGGTAAAAATTTTCTGGCAAGGGTGGGAGTTGTTCGGACCTCATGCAACGATCTTTACGTACCTCAATCCATGATTATTATTAGATGGAGATCGTGATGACGTGAAAACCAAGCAATGTGAAGGAATCATAAGGTTTAGTGAACGATGTCCATAGAACTTACTGGAGTTTCGGGGAGAATGAGGATTTGCACTTGACATAATCTCTATGATAAAATTATATGTCTTCGGAAATGTAGTTATATTATAGCTATATTGTAACGATCTATTTGCTCGTGGGCAAGATATCCTCGTATGGAGAAAGGCGTAATGAAATATAGCTTATTTTTGGGATGCACGATCCCAGCTCGCTCCAGAAATTATGAACTTTCCGCACGGGCCATAGCCTCCCGCCTGGATCTTGAGTTTATTGAGATCGAGGATTTTTCTTGTTGTGGCTTTCCCCTTGAGGCGTCTGATGAAATAGGGGCAATTCTTTTGGGTGCCATGAATCTGTGCTTAGCAGAAGAAGAAGGGTTGGATATATGTGCCCTGTGTAGCGCCTGCGCCTCTATGCTCACCAAGACAGCGTATCACTTAGATCATGACCAGAAGTTGAGGGAGCAAGTAAACAAGGAACTTGCAAAGATAGGCAAAGAATATAAGGGAACAGTAAAGGTCAAGCATTTTGCACGGATATTACTTGAGGATGTCGGGTTAGAGAGGATCAAAAAAGAAACAAAACGGGATTTGAAGGAGCTCAGGGTGGCAACCCACTATGGCTGCCACTATCTAAAACCTTCATACATCTATGAGGGATTTGACGATCCCCAAGATGCCCAAACCCTTGAACTCATCCTCGAGACAGTCGGGGTCAGTAATATTCAATATAGACGAAAAAAGGATTGCTGCGGAGGGCCTGTCCTCTTATCAGATGAGGAAGTGGCCCTCAGGGTGACGGAGGAAAAGCTCAGAAATATCAGAGAGGCTGGAGCCGATTGCATGAATCTCGTCTGCCCTTTCTGTAGTCTAATGTTTGATGCCAATCAGAAAGGTATCGAAACGAAATCTGGCAATGAATTTAATATCCCGGTCCTGTATCTGCCTCAGGTAATAGGTCTGGCCATGGGTTTCAGTCGCAAGGAACTTGGTCTTAACCTTAACTCAGTCAGCACCAAGGAATTGGAATCAGTCTTAGAGGCATAAAGGCTATCATAAGATACGGTAAGGTGATGAGAACGTTTAGTTTAAGAGACTTGGACTCTGATTTTATTCAAGAGATCGAATCGTCAGACTTTATCGGCAGGTTCAGGGGTTGTTACACCTGTGGCACTTGCACAGGAGGTTGTCCAGTACATAGGGTGAATAAGGATTATGATCCCCTTCGTATTATGAGGATGCTCATTCTTGGTCTGAGAGAGGAACTATTGAAAGGGGAGATGATCTGGCTCTGTTCTGATTGCTATACTTGCCAGGAAAACTGCCCAATGGACGTGAAGATCACCGATATTATCAATCACCTCAAGAATCTTGCCACGCATGAAGACAATACTCCCCTCGGGGTGAGCACTCAGGAAAAACTGCTGATGGATCAGGGCAAGATTTACATTATTGATGAGTTTGATAATAAAAAGAGGGCAAAGGTAGGACTCCCTTCTCTTCCTGAAATGGCTGAAGAGGCGAAGAAATTGCTTAAGCAAAGACAACAATAGTGGCAAGCAAGCTCCACGCATGAGCAAGAAAAACGTATACAGATTTTCAGTATACGGATTGCAGGGTTTGTGTCTCAGCCCTTGTTCTGACTTAAACCTGAGAGCGGATGGTTGAGCGCTTGGAAAGAGCGTGAGTGAACATAGTGAATTTGAGGTTCTGTATGCCCGAAAACAAGATTGGCTCAGTTCTGATCGCAGGTGGCGGGATCACCGGGATGCAGACCGCTTTGGATCTGGCGGATTCAGGTTACTACGTCTACCTCGTTGAAAGATCCTCATCCATTGGTGGCGTTATGGCCCAGTTGGACAAGACCTTCCCCACCAATGACTGCGCCAT
>CP070673.1:1437632-1440684 GCA_020351915.1 Deltaproteobacteria bacterium | reverse complement strand
CGTACTGGCGCAAGAACTGGATGCACGCTTCACCTAAATCGTTGTTGGGCAAACGGGTGACGTAGTCCACTGGAACGCCGAAGTTGGCCAGCGAAACTGCCACGTTGGCCTCGCTACCCCCATATGTGACATTGAAAGAACGGGCTTGAGCGAAACGTAAGAAGTCTGGCGGTGACAGCCGCATCATGATCTCACCGAAGGTTATCACTTTCTTTTTTGCCATCTTTGGAATCTCCTCACTAGGGTTAATAAGATCCGATCTCTCAACGATACGCATACGAAGTTTTTCCTCTCACTTCCGGATTCACAACCCCCTGGGGCCAGCGCCCATTGCAGATGTCACTAGCAATCTGGCAGCCGGTACGGTATAGGTCATTAACGCTTTCCCGGGAATTGGCCCCAACGTGAGGTGTAAAGATGACATTGTCGAACTCACGGAGTGGCGAATCCGGAGGTAACGGCTCGTGTTCAAATACGTCCAATCCGGCTCCCCAAACTTTCCCAAAGCGTAATGCTTCCACCAAAGCTGATTCATCGATGACAGGCCCGCGGCTAGTATTGACGATGAAAACGCCCCGTTTCATCAGGTCGAATTCCCTTGTGCTCAGCAGGTGACGAGTGTCCCCAGTTAGAGGGCAGTGTACTGAAATAAAATCAGCCCGTTGCAACAACTCATCAAATTCTACCTTTTGGCACCCATAGTTCCCAATGGTCTCGTTAGAGACATAGGGATCATAGGCGAGTAAGGTCATACCGAACCCCCTCACCCTCTGCGCAAGAGCCTGGGCGATGCGTCCGAAAGCAATAAATCCCAGAGTGCAGCCTTTTATTCGTCTGGCGTTTCGCGAGCCGGTGCGGTCCCACCGCCCGGCCCTAATCCAACGATCCTGATGAGAGGTATGTCTGACCCCATCCATGAGGAGCGCAAGAGCATGATCAGCCACATCATCTATGCAATAGGCGGGAACATTGCACACGATGATGCCTCGTTGGGTGGCAGCACCCACGTCGACGTTATCATAGCCGATGCCCAGCCGAACGATACAACGGCACTGCCTCAGTTGATCGATAATAGGCCTGGCAAACAAAAGGCGGACCGACTGGATCATTACCATATCGCATTCGCGCGCTGCTTCACGAACGGCTTCAGGTGTACGGTGCTGACCCACGATCCAGGTGATACCATGGCGCAACATTTCTTTGCTAACCCAATCTGGCGGAGAGAAGAGGTCGTCGTCGTAGTCTACTAAGACAACTCTAAAAGAGTGGGTATTCATTACTTTTGATGAACGTCAAAAATAGGAGAAACGAGCACCCTATCGACTTGTGTTTCGTGATTAATAAGAGGAATCATGGGAACTTACTTATTTTCCAGAATAATATAAACTCCCTCCGGTGTCAAAACAAAAGGTTTGGTAAACATGGTCCTCAAATGCAAGTTTGCTTATGGGAAGGGGTAATTCGAAATTGTCAACGCTTGCTACTGTGTCCGGAATCTAACACTAGTGGACGTGACTTCTCTGATTCCGCTTCCATTTTGCTGAAACAGGGTAAACGGTGGCCACCCTTGCTGGCTTTATCTTTTCATTTATTCGTCTTCGCCTGAATACTCCGTCCCGATTCATCGGGACTGCAGGGATGATCGGCCTTCGCTAAAAGCACCGTCCCGACTGAAGATGGCGAGGCGACGCAATTTCGCTCCGATACTCCGCAGCTTGTCGGAGCAGGAGATCCCGCTTGCAGGGCTGCGGGGAGCTTCATTTGACGCAACGACGCCAAACTGCGGAAACCCGCCTGTGGGTATCCAACAGCGAACCTTTATACTCCACTAAATGCGTTAAATCCCCCATCTACCGGCACGACTATGCCAGTGACGAAAGAAGAAGCGGCAGGAGAGAGAAGCCACACGACTGTACCAATCAAGTCCTCGGGGCCGCCAAACCGACCCATCGGCGTATGTTTAGCGATTGTCTCACCGCGAGGTGTCAGGCTTCCGGTTGCGTCGTCGGTGAGCAGGAAGCGATTCTGCTCGGTCAGGAAAAATCCTGGTGCAATGGCGTTGACGCGTATGTTTGGTGAGTACTCCTGTGCCATGTGCACTGCCAGCCACTGTGTAAAGTTGCTGACCCCCGCCTTGGCAGCCGCATATGCTGGCGTTCTTGTGAGTGGACGAAAGGCGTTCATAGAGGAGATATTCAGAACGGAACCCCCGTCTTGCTCTACCATAGATTTGCCAAAAATTTGGCTAGGTAGCAGGGTACCCAGGAGGTTGAGGTCGAAGACCCAGCGGAGGGCCTCATAAGGTAAATCGAAGAAAGACAGGTCAGACGAGGTCGAGGCCTGCTGTTTATTGCCACCCGCACCATTGATCAGAATGTCCACGCGGCCGAACCGAGACAGTGCGGCGTCTCGGGCAGCCTCTAGGCTTGTTTTGTCGAGCACATCGCATCGTAGAGCTATGGCCTTACCACCTGCCTCAACAATATCGTTAGCAACCCTCTGCGCAGTCTCTTCTAAAATGTCGAGAACCGCCACTCTGACACCCAGTCGAGCGAGTGCACGACTCAGTGTTCCGCATAGCACGCCACCACCCCCGGTGATGGCCGCTACCTTGCCCGATAAATCGAAAAGGTTTTCCAAATATTCCCGATCCATCTTGCCTCCTTAGATATGATTCTCAAAAAGTAATAGTCGTCTCTTACAATCTATTTCACGCAGGATCGCGCTGTTTGCTAAATAGCAGGACTTTGTAAATATTAAGTGTCTATTCCTGGAACACGAGAGACCTGCCCTAATCTCGCACTGAGAATTCTGCCCAGAGCGGGTAGTGGTCGGAGATGCGCCACGACAGTTGCGGTTTGGTAAGACCGCGCGATTTGAGGGCCACTTTGGTGAAATCAAAATTACCTCCACGCACATACTTCATGGAAAGTCCTGATTTTTCCTCATCACCCGTGAACCACGCAATCTGGTCGTAGAACTTATTAAGATCTGGTTTTTCGGGATCGCTAAAAATTGAACGAGAGACTCTGTTGAGGTCTTCCGGGGCATG
>CP070673.1:1435023-1437532 GCA_020351915.1 Deltaproteobacteria bacterium | reverse complement strand
GGCTTTACCCTTTTCTCAGGCGGTATAGCACGATCGATTACCTGGAAAGTGATGTCCTCTTTGGCCTCGTCTATCTTGGCAATCTCATACTGCTGGGTCATAAGTTCAAAGACCTTCTCTTCCGTTAATACCTTCCTCTTGAGCCGAACATAGTCCAGCCCTATGGTTGGTGCCTCTGAAAGGGAAGGCAGGGCATCTGTTTCAGGGTTGGAACTCTTGGTTTCTAACATGCTCAACTGTTTTTTGAGTTCTCTGAGCTCATCCTTAATCCTCAGGACATCAGGATTGGAAGGCGTAGAAAACTGCTTCATAACCCCAAGTTGAACCTCTCTTGCCGTTATCTGGGCCCTCAAATCGGCTAAGGCCTTGATAGCTGCCTCTGTCTGGGCATCCATGGCAATTATCTTCTTATTCGTCTGAAAGCGCTTCATGGCCTCTTCTGCCTCTCTTAACTCCTCCTTAACCTTTTTCAACTGATTTTCTATGAATATCCTGTTCCTCTTGGCCATGGACAGGGCGTTTTCCTTGAGGAATCGTTGAAGCGCGATGGTGTACTGATTGGCAATATCAGCAGCGAGTTTAGGCTCTTTATGTTCAACAGACACACTGATGAGCCCCTTTTTATCATCGGTAACCTCTGTCATCCCCTCGCTAAGGAGCCTAACCGCATCCTGAAGCGTAGGAGGTTCATCCCGATCTTCCTCAAATAGAACGTCTATCAAATCAAGAGCGTTAATTACATCCTCTGCCACTGTTCTACTCTTAAGGACAGCAACCAGTTTGTCAGCCGAGGCGCCACCTATGCGCGGGACCATACCCCCCACAAAGGGAAGAGAGCCCAGGTTCCGCATTGCAGCAGAAAGTTGGCTCCCAGAAGATTCAAGAGGCATCAAAGTAGTTTTGGCCCGGTATATCGGGGTCATGAGGAGGCTTATCACACCTGCGGTCACAACGGATACCCCAAAGATCCAGGCGATGATCTTCCACCTCTTCCTTATCACCCGCCAGTAGTCCAGAAGATTGATCTCGTCCTCTCTTTCCATTTCGAGGAGATCGGACTCGTCTTCTTTTCTCATTTCATAAATCCATTTTATAGGATTATCTTACCTAAAATGCGGCGATGATAACACCCGCCGACACGGCAATCTGGAAGAGAATGGTTGTCCAGTCCATAAGCTCCTTTTTCCAGACAAACCTCGTTATCTTAGTGGGCACCAGTATGGTATCTCCAGGGCTTATCTTGGAGGACATAAAACTACTGGACACCCATCTGCTGGTTTCAGAGTCCCATGTGAGACCGGATGACCCCTTCTGGGTCTTGCTGATAACCGTACCATTGGCCTTGATTATATATATCTCGTCCTCTTCGGCATCTGGGGTCGGCCCCCCTACCGTATTGAGATAGAAGTCAACCGTCTTGCCCTTGGCATAAATAATTGAGGTTGGGTTATACACACTCCCGAGAACATTCACGATCCCTGGCTTTTGGGGTATGGTGAGTGCATCACCATTTTCCAGTTCCAGATCGTACTTAGAGCCTTTGAACGTATCAAGAGTACCCAGCACAATCACTACCCTCCCGGTAACCTTCGCTGCCCTGAGCTTCCGTAGCATTTCCTTTCTTACCACCAGGGATTGCTCTAGAGCCTTTACGTCCTTTTCTGACAGAGCTGCCTCGGCAGAGCGAGCCTGGGTCTCTAAGATATCCTCCTCCAACTGATCGATGAATCTTTTGATCCTCTCTTCCTGAATCCTCCTAGCCGATTCCCGCGTAAAGAAAGCGCCTTTGAGATAGGCATATTCCGTAAACCCCCCTGCCCTCTCAAGAATCGAACTTAACCGCTCGCCCTTGGAGAATGAATAGATGCCGGGGAATTTCACCTCTCCTCTTACCGTAACAACCTTGTCCGTGTACCACTCGGGGATCTCCCGGATAAACAGATAGTCATCTACTGTTAAGGGGATGTTATGTGCCGAGTTTTCCTTTAACGCCTCACCCAGATTGATTTCTATTATCCTTGAGGCAACCCCCTCCTCTGTTTTCAGCAATCGGGTTATCTCGGCCTCGGGCAGGTAAGCACTTCGTTTCAGATTGCCGGCGTTATAGATGAGATCTTTTACCCTCATATTATCGAGTAACCGATATTTGCCCGGGTTCTGCACCGCTCCACTGATAGTAACCCGAGGTATTTCCTGAAGGCTTTCTCTGGAATAGACAGTTACCCTGTCGTGCTCCCATAATTCGATATTCTGGGATGGGTCTCCTCTCAACAAGCTTCCGAGATTGAATGAGACGGTCTCCGGATGGAAATCGGGCGGGATCAACCGTATGATATCGCCATAGTCGAGATATGGTTCGGGCAGGAGTTGATCGAAAGAGGAGACAAGATCGAGCAGCTTCATACCCCGCTTAAACTCATAGCCTCCCGGGCGTTTGACGTGGCCCTCAAGATACACAATATCTCGAGTGGTAGGTAAAACAGGGAAGATCTTTACCAGATCTCCGTCT
>CP070673.1:1430401-1434923 GCA_020351915.1 Deltaproteobacteria bacterium | reverse complement strand
TCCTCCTCTGTTAAGCTGTCTTCCTTCAAGAGCAGTGTTTCGATATAACCCTGCAGGGTCGCCAAAGGTGTGCGCAGATCATGGGAAACATTGGCCACAAGCTCCCGACGCACTGCATCGGATTTTCTTAATTGCTCTATCTGCGCGTCAATGCGTTCGGCCATCTGCTTGAAGGTTGAACTGAGCCGGTCGATTTCGTCCGTTGCATAGTGCCGCCTCTTAACGGGCAGGGTGATGTGCTCTAGCCTTTCGCCCCCCTTAAAAGCCTCCATAACATTCGCAAGCCGTCTTAGTCTTCCTGTTAACATGGCAAAGAGGAGAAGCCCCGCGATCAAGGCAAACAGCAGGCCCCCCACAATGACCCAGACGCTCAACTTGAGAATAAAGCTCCCCTTCAATTTCTGCACAACGCCTTCGTAAATCTCGCCTCCCAGAATCACATAGACATACCCTTCCAATCTGCCCTGCTCGGAGATAGGTGCCACCGTGAATGCCTTTTTACCACGTGGGTCCCGGGGATCATCACCCAAAACAGGGAGGTTCACATTCCACTCAAGCCATGCCTTTAAGGGTCGCACATCCACGCGCTGCCGCTTTACTTTCCCGGGAGGCGCTGAAAACGCCAGGATATTACCCTGGGGATCCAGGAGGTAGATCTCGATACTCGGATTGATGACCATGAGCATATGAAATACCTCTTCAAGGGCCTTTTGGTTGATGCGCCTGTTTTGCATGAGAAGCTTTTCGTTGACGATATGTTGAGCCAGTTCGCTGTTGAGTCTCTGGTTAACCTCCTGTTGATACATCTCTGTAGAAAACATGGTGACTGCCACAAAGGAGAGCCCCACCAGACAAAACAATCCGGTTAACACGGCCGCCAGTTTTGAATAGAGCGATCTGAACAGCACGGGCCTTTTCATTATTTCTCCGTCTCCGCAAATTTATAACCGACGCCCCAGACGGTGAGAATATAGCGAGGTTGGGCAGGGTTTTCTTCGATCTTAGCGCGCAAGCGGTTTATGTGGGAATTGACCGTGTGTTCGTAGCCATCGTGCCCATATCCCCAGACCTCATCCAATAGCTGTGAGCGCGTATAGACTCTCCCGGGGTGTTGCGCGAAATGCAAGAGCAGATCGAATTCCTTGGCAGTAAAATCAATGGGTTCTCCTCGTAGTCTCACTGTTCGTTTTTCCAGATCAACGGTCAGGTCACCGGCGTGAATGATGGCCTGATCGCCGGCTTCTTGGTTAGCTTTCACCTGATCTATTCGCCGGAAAATGGCTTTAACCCGAGCCATGAGCTCCCTAATGCTAAAGGGTTTGGTGACATAATCATCTGCTCCCATCTCGAGGCCGAGCACTCGATCCAGTTCCGATGATTTTGCCGTCAACATGAGTATGGGAGTATAGGAAGGCCTGCTGCGCAAACGCCTGCAGATTTCCAACCCGTCAAGGCCCGGTAGCATGAGGTCGAGTATGATGAGATTATAGTTCCCGCCTTCCGCCATGGCTATGCCCTTATCTCCATCAAACGCCACGTCCACCTCGTAGGATAGATCCCTGAGATGAATCTCCAGGAGATGGGCAAGATCCTTATTGTCTTCAATCACCAGAATTCTTCGCGACATGAGGGACCTCAAGACCGGAACGTACGGTTAGTCTTAGAATCTCTCCCATACCTGACAGACATAGCAGATTAAAATCACCAAATGCAAATCAAAACGCAAGACCGAGGCTAAACGCACAGAAAGGGAAAGACGATATCATGAGGCACCAAAAAAGCACTTTCCCCGGTTTGCCCTGCCACATGCTCACGCAACCTATCCAGATTTTATAGAAATTTTACAATTCCTTTATACATTTGTCATTGCAAATGCTTATCTTTCAATCAAAAGGATCGGCCAATTGAGTGTGTCGGTAGATACGTTTTCTTTTTACAGGATCAATAGTATGTCATTTGTTGATAAGGAGGAATAGACATGAAATCAATGTTGCTTATTGTAATGATTTTGATCATAGGTGCATTTGTGGTTGGCTTTCAGCTTTCCAATGCCAACAAAATGGAGGACCGGGAAAAAAAGGCCCTCATGGGCAAAAACCGTAAAAATCTGCCTACGGCTACCTTTGCCGGGGGCTGTTTCTGGTGCGTGGAGGCTGACTTTGAAAAGGTTGACGGTGTGGTTGAGGTGCTATCCGGGTATACCGGCGGCCATAAGGACAACCCAACCTACGAAGAGGTATCAGGCGGAGGCACGGGCCATGTGGAAGCAGTACAGGTTCTGTATGATCCCGAAAAGATCTCCTATGGAGAGCTGCTTGATGTGTTCTGGCGGCATGTGGACCCCACCGATCCGGATGGACAATTCGTTGACAGGGGCTCCCAGTATCGAACCGTCATTTTCTACCATGACGACGAACAAAGGCGTCTGGCGGAAGAATCTAAGAGCGTGCTGGAAGAATCAGGTAGGTTTGATAAGCCTGTTGTGACCGAAATCGTGATGTTTACCAAATTTTTCAGGGCGGAGGAATACCATCAGGACTATTACAAAACCCACGCACTGCGTTACAAATATTACCGTTGGAATTCCGGTCGCGACCAATTTCTGAAGAAGGTCTGGGGCGATGAACAGCAGAGAATCATGAGCTTTTCGGGCACTTCGAAATACATGAAACCGACTGACGAAGTACTGCGCAAAAAATTGACACCATTGCAATACAAGGTGACGCAGCGTGAAGGCACGGAACCAGCGTTTAACAATGAATACTGGGATAACAAGAAAGAAGGGATCTATGTGGACATCGTCTCGGGCGAGCCGCTTTTTAGCTCGGTGGACAAGTACGCTTCCGGGACCGGCTGGCCCAGCTTCACCAAGCCTCTGGAGCCCGATAACATCGTGGAGAAAGAAGACCGCGGGTTTTTCATGGTGCGTACGGAAGTTCGAAGCAAATATGGCGATTCCCATCTGGGACACGTGTTCCCTGATGGGCCGCCTCCTACCGGTCTGAGATACTGTATTAATTCGGCCGCGCTTCGGTTTATTCCCAAAGAGGATCTGGAACAGGAAGGTTACGGGGAATACGGGGGCCTTTTTTCTGGCAAGAAGTGATAGGTAACATGGTCCGGCTTCTAAAAACTCTGAACATTGTTGGTAAGATCACTTTTTCAAACGTTGACAGGTTGACCGGGAATAGCATTCCTTAGTAATCTTAGTCTGCTACGTATTTGATTCTATGACAATGCGTTTTGTAAAATTTGCATTCTCGGTCACCCTGTCAAGACCTGACACTGATGTACTGAGGTAGCACAAAGGAGTCTCCCATGGTCTTCCCGGCTTACTATGGTCGCATGTCCATCAGAGCCTGTGTTTGCCTTTTGGCCGTCCTGTTTGCGCCCCTTGCCACCTTCCCACAGGAGCGCGAGATCCTCTTTCGCGAGGATTTTATGGACCTGGAAAACTGGAAGCCTGTCTATTTTCCTAAGATAAAAAAACACACCGCATACACCACGGAGTCTCATCAAGGAAATACTTTCCTGAGGGCACAGAGCCAGGCGTCGGCCTCTGCATTAGTGTTTAAACAGTCCTTCAACGTCTATGACTACTCGAGAGTCACGTGGCGGTGGAAGACAGAAACCGTCTACAAGAAGGGTGATGCAAAAAGCAAATCAGGCGATGATTATCCGATCCGCGTATACATTGTGTTTGCCTTTGATCCCCAAGCCGCTGGTTTCCTCGAACGGATTAAGTACAAGGCAGCAAAATTACTTTATGGCGAGTATCCACCCCACAGCAGCTTGAACTACATCTGGGCAAACAGGGAGTACGCAGAGCGGGTCATCACAAACACCTATTCGGAAAGAGCAAAGATGATACCCCTGCAAATGGGCGGGACACGCCTCGGAACATGGCAGACAGAGGACGTACATATCGTAGACGATTACCGAAAAGCGTTTAGGACCGACCCACCTTCCATCGCGAGCATAGCCATAATGAACGATTCAGACAATACTGGCGAGCACTCAGTTTCCTATATCGACTCTATCGAGGTATACCGACTTCACAGCACTGAGTGAGCTTAACCCCTTTAGCCTTACGCCTTGTGCCTTTTTGCTATGAGCTATAACCTAAGAGCTGTGAGCTGGGCGCTACGCGCCTTCAGTGAAGTGGTCCTCAAATCCTGCTCAGGGCAGGAACGCTCCTCGAACAAGGGCTTCTACCACGACACTAGTAGTCGATATTGTCAGCCAGGCCCGATTTCACCTTTCTCCTTGCTTGAAATGCAGAATTCCGCTATCTCTGTACCTAGCTAAGAGACGACGGTATGGAACTCGCGAGAAGAGTCAGCCACGACTGAAGAAAGGGGAAAGGCATGATGAAACTTGTTCACAACAGGGAGCTTTCCATTCGAACGTACGATCTAGGGGACTACCGCCTCCTTGTGGAGGGCTGCCTCACAGACCATGTGCATCGGTCGAGGCACGGTGAACCCCTCGAGGAGCCCGATCTGGTGCACGATATGGTCTT
>CP070673.1:1425157-1430301 GCA_020351915.1 Deltaproteobacteria bacterium | reverse complement strand
GTATAGAAAGGCTCAAATATCTTTTCTATATCCTTATGAGGGATACCCACACCCGTATCAGAAACAGCGAGGGTAACATAATCCCCCTCCTTTACATGGTCATAGCCTCCAATTGGTCGGTCGATATAGCGGTTTTCTGTGGAAATGCGAATCGTACCCCCATCGATCATGGCCTCAGCTGCATTGGAGACTAAATTCATAATAGTCTTTGAAAGGTGAACAGGAGAGCCCATGATAGGCAAAAGGTTTGTTTCGAGACTGCTCTTTAAGCGAACCTTAGGATGGTATAATTCCAACTTTTCATATTCCGGACTATGTAGGTATTCAGATATGACATGATTGAGATTCACCACTTCTGTCGCAGCAACCCCCCTTCGTGCAAGGGTCAACAGATCCTGCACAATAGCAGCAGCTCGTGCAAGACTGAAACCATCTCATCCATCCTGCTCCTAACCTGTAGCCGTCCATATAGTGGGGTATTCTGGTTTTTCATAAAAAGAATAGAAGTTGACTCATGTTTGAAAAGTGTATTATAGGAAAGGCCAAAATAGAAAAATCTTTGCGCAAAGGAGCATGTTGGTTTATTTCCTTTGCTTAAGGAATTGATTCTTCCAATAAATTGAATCTTTCTTTACTAATAGATTGTGCATAAGTATATGTTGTGCCGAACTCTGTTATTTTTTGCAGAAGTCATTGCAATTGGTTTCTATAGTATGTGAATAATAGGAAACATAAGTCTGGTGATGAAGAATTATTGATGCCCAGAAGAAAGGCATTATTGCACAATTAACTTCAGGTATTTTGAGCTGGAGAGCCTCACTTGGATCTCTCGGATAGTTGAGTATAACAAAATCAAAAGAGGATGAAATGGGCGACGTTACGAGATGCAAAAGATGTATCCTTCCTGATACTTATCCTGATATCCAGTTTGATAGAAACGGTGTCTGCAATTTTTGTTCGGGTGAATCAAGCAATAAAAATGCGCCAAAAAAAAGCTTAGGAAGACAGGAGTTAGATAAAATTATCAGAACTCATAAAGGGAAGAGCAAAAAATACGATGTTATTGTTGGCCTCAGCGGTGGTAAGGACAGTAGCTACGTAGCTTATTACTTGAAAAAAGAATATGATGTAAAGATATTGGGCTTGAATTATGATGTTGGATATCGCTCCACATATGCTATTCAGAACCTTGAGATCTTAGCAGATAAACTGGAAATAGATTTATTAACCCTCAGGCCAAATAGAGCTTTCTTAAATAAGTTATTCGCACATTTTCTGCGAAACCGCGGAGAGTTTTGCTCTGTGTGCAACAATTTTGGATACCTCATTGGGGCAAGTCTCTCCTGGAATCAAAAATTATCCCTGGGTTTTTCTCCTTTGATGGTTGGAGGGTGGTCAAAGGAATATGAATTTCAACATGGCGTTTCAGTCACTTCCATGCAATATTTCTTTGAGAATTTGACTCAGGAATTGCTTGAAGAATTGATGTTTCAACCATTTGTTGAAAAAGAGGTGGTCCTCAGGTTTATGCAACTAAAAGACCCTCGGCAAGCACAAATCGGCACTAAGGAACATAAAGAATTAGGCGATTATGCTATGGACTTTATTCAATTGCCGGACTATGTTGAATGGGACTTAAGGGAAATGCCCCATATTTTGTCTGAAAAGTTAGGATGGAAGCACCCCCCAGACGTACATGAAAGCCATTTTGACTGCTCTCTTTTTCCTCTAAAGGAATACTTAAAGTTTAAAAAATATGGTTTGACTCAGGAGACAATCAAAAATAGCGTGTTAATTCGGCAAGGGCTCATGACCCGCGAAGAAGCCCTGGAAAGAATGTCATTTGAGCAGACTACAGAGCCGGAGGTCTTAGACGCTTTTCTTCATGAGCTGGGGATAACGAAAAACGACATAGATTGGCAGGCTGAATGGTCAAGGTTTGCTTAGGCATGAGGATTGTAAGAATCAATCTTTATAAATATGACGAGCCACTCAAGCTTGAGTTTCATTCCACACAAACCCTTAGAACGAGCGCTGAGTCCATAATAGTTCGATTGGAATTCGAAAATGGAATTTTGGGGTATGGAGAAAGCGCACCGAGAACGTATGTAACTGGGGAGGATTGTTCAACAGTTCCGCTTGTGATACGAAGTTGTTTTTCATCGATACTTTTTTCCCATGAAATAAAAACAATAGATGACGTTGACAAGGTATTGGAGCGGCTAGAAAGCGAATGTCATAATAGAAATATCTCCCATTACAATTCTGCCTTAGGAGCTATTGATACCGCTCTATTGGACGCTCTTGCCAGGTTTCAAAAACTGCCTGTCACCAATTTCCTAGGCTCAATCGTAAGAAAGAGAGTACCCTATTCTATCTCTATTCCACTTCTCCCTCTTAAGGAAATTCAAGAATTGTTTTTCCAATTACCAAAACTTGCCAGAGTCAAATACGTAAAAGTTTTGGTAGGGGAAGTTGAAGATGAGAACATAGAAAGAGTAGGTTTAGTTAGATCTCTATTTGGAAACAATGCAGATATTAGGGTCGAAAACAATGGAAAATGGACATTTCAGCAAGCCATCTCTAATCTAGATAGACTGCAAAAATTTAATATCACAGCAGTCGAGCAACCCTTAGGCAAAGATGATATTAGAGGTTTGCAAAGACTAAAGAAGGCCACAGGAATACCAATAATTGTTGACGAATCTATGTGCAATTTATCCGATGCGATAAGATTGATAGAAACAGAGGCTTGCGATATTTTGAATATAAAGATTTCCAAATGCGGTGGGTTATTGAGATCAAAGCGGATTGCACAGTTCGCAAGATCCCAAAACATACTTTGCCAACTAGGTGCCCACGTGGGGGAAACGGAAATACTAAAAGAAGCAGGTAAGTCCTTTGCCTTGACCACACCTAATCTTGTTTATTTTGAGGGGCGTTCTTTTTTGCTATTTGAAGATGAACGGCGGAGTAAACAATTTGAGTTCAAAGGTGATAGGGAAGTTGGACTTCTAAACTTCGGATTTGGAACAGCGTCAATAGCTCAGCAATTAATCGAAAAACACTGTTCACCCATGCTTGAATTAAGCAGCAAAAATTGCATAAAGATTTTTTAATAACAAGGCCTGAAAAACGCTTCAATGAAATTAAATCATTTGCTTAGCTCAGCTTTTGCAGCCGTACCAAGTTTATCTAGGGTATACGGTTTCTTAACATATGATCCCGCACCCAGTTTCTGGGCCTCCTTCACCCGTTTTGTTTCAGAAAATCCACTCACGATTATTGCTTTCTGGTGAGGATGGAGCTTGAGGATTCTCTTGTAGGTCTCCAGACCATCTATTCCAGGATCCATTATCATATCCAACACCAGGAGATCTGCTGAGTTGCTTTCCATGTACTCAACCGCCTCTTTACCACTTGAGACCGTTGTAGTCGAGTAGCCCAGCCTGCTCAACAACTCATATGCGATTTCTCTCTGTTCTTCCACATCATCTACAACCAAAACTGACTCCCCATTGCCCCGGTACTCTTCCATGGACAATTGAGATGTATCTCAGTCTAGCTTTTTCCTGGTAATAGGGAAATAGAGGGTGAAGGTGGTTCCTTTCCCTTCACTGCTTTGAACGTCAATATATCCTTTATGGTCCTTTACGGTTCCCCACACGACAGCCATACCCAACCCTGTTCCACTCCGTCCCATTACCTTTTTTGTATAGAAAGGCTCAAATATCTTTTCTATATCCTTATGAGGGATACCCACACCCGTATCACAAACAGCGAGGGTAACATAATCCCCCTCCTTTACATGGTCATAGCCTCCAATTGGTCGGTCAATATAGCGGTTTTCTGTGGAAATGCGAATCGTACCCCCATCGATCATGGCGTCAGCTGCATTGGAGACTAAATTCATAATAGTCTTTGAAAGGTGAACAGGAGAGCCCATGATAGGCAAAAAATTTGTTTCGAGACTGCTCTTTAATCGAACCTTAGGATGGTATAATTCCAACTTCTCATATTCCGGACTATGTAGGTATTCAGATATGACATGATTGAGATTCACCACTTCTGTCGCAGCAACCCCCCTTCGTGCAAGGGTCAAAAGGTCCTGCACAATAGCAGCAGCCTTCTCTCCCGAGTTTTGTATTGTTAGGATCGGCCTCCTCAGGCGGCTGTCTTCCGGAACTTCCATCAACAACAACTCGGGATAGCTCACGAGACCAGAGAGGATGTTATTGAGGTCGTGTGCCACCCCACCGGCAAGGGTTCCGATGGCCTCCATTTTTTGTGCTCGCTGGAGTTGGGCTTCGAGCTCCTTTTGCTCACCGATGTCCCGCAAGGTGTTGACACTCCCTACAGGATTGCCATCCACATCCCGATAGGTAGACCCACTGATGCTCACAGGAATAGTCTTCCCTTCCCTGGTATATCGCCTGGTTTCAATGCCAGTAAAACTTACTCCTGCCAGCATCTTCTCAATCATCATCTTGGTTTCTGGCCAGTTTTCCTCAGGCACGAACAAATCCATTTTCTCACCCAAGCGTTCCTCTAAGGACCAGCCAAAGACTTCTGTAAAGGCAGGGTTAAAGTAGATCACTTTACCGTCCATATCATAGACAACCACTGGGTCGGGGTTTGCCTCCAGAACTGTGCGGTATCTTTCCTCACTTGCCCGCAGGGCCTCCTCAGCGCGTTTTCGCTCGGTGACATCCCGCACCACACCACGGAAACCGATCGGCTCACCTGTTGAATCCTGTATCAGCGAAGCAGACATCCCAAGAACAATTGCGCTGCCATCTTTCCTGATGACTTCGTAATCCATTACTCTGGCAGGCTTCTTTGTCCGGCGGATCTCACTAAAGGCCTTATACATTCTCTTGGCCGTCTCCGGGGTTGCATAATCACGATAATTCATACGCTTCAATTCGCCCTCGGAATACCCCGAAATTTTACATAGCGATTCATTGAAAAAGTTCAGGTTGCCAGCAAGATCAATCTCGAAATATCCCTCTTCAGTACTTTCAATGATAGTTCGATACTTTTCCTCGCTTTCCTGAAGTTTATTGAACGACAAGGCATTAATCATACTGACCGCCGTTTGTGAGGCAACCCCCATCAAAAGAGACATGTCGCTCTGAGTAAGG
>CP070673.1:1421940-1425057 GCA_020351915.1 Deltaproteobacteria bacterium | reverse complement strand
CAGAAGTGTCGCGCCTCCCGATCCCGTCCCGGTCTCGGGACGGGGAGGGCAGGCCTGTGACATGGCCCCTTACTGGGTCGTTTCAAAATGGTTTATTGCGCCCTAAGCCTTAGAAACATAGTTTCCATCTATATAAACCATTTTGAAACGCCTGCCCGCCATACAAGCAAGGCGAGGCGGGCGGGCCCACTCATCTAACCTATGTGGGGCATAATCCAAAAAGAAGATACCCATACCCTGCAAGAAGCTTAAAAATCAATAGGTTAGATTTCACTATGACGTGACCCTATCAGCTCAATCTGCCACGGCAAAAGGAAGATTCTTCTCGAGAGCTGCCTGAACCATGCCACCCGCGTGAAGGGTGTTATTAAGGTTGTGGATTTCATTCAGCTTAACTAGGGTAACTCTTTCCTCCGAGAACTCCCGCTAATGGTCAGGAACTTTCGGTCTTGATTATCACTCAAAAAAAATGCTAAACGAGTACTGATAAATTCACAAACGGGTTACTCACTGTCTCAGGTAAAAAACCTCAGCTTTCAAGGTCATCCGTGAAGCACGCATAAACGATAGAGTAGTACTCACCAGAGTTGCCTGTAACGGAGCCAAACAAGGAAGACAAACCCTTATGAAACCTTCACCCATCTTTGATCCGCAAGCACAAGGTAGGGCCATGAGAGTCGCTGCCTTTATGTCAGGCTCTGGAACCAATGTTATCCGGCTCCTCGAAAGAGAAAAGGAACTGGAGAATGAGCCTGGTGGGTCTCCCTTTAAAGTTATCTTCATTTTCAGTGACCGCTCCGACGGGCTCTCTGCAGGAGAGAGAATTGCACTTGATGCAGGTATCCCTTACTTCAGTTACGACATAAGGCAGTTTTACCGGCGCAAAGGATTAAAAAAGACCATTACAACCCCTGAAGGTATCGCAGCGAGAAAAGAATTTGACTCTGTGGCCTTTCTTTTGACAAAGTGTTTTGAAATAGACATCATTGCCTTGGCAGGATATATGAGCTACCTGACATTAAGCAGATGTGTCAATGTCCACCCAGGCGATCTATCCATACTCACCTCTAATGGAAAAAGGAAGTATGTTGGTGATCAGGCAGTGACTGATGCAATAGCCAGTGGGGAGACCTTTTTACGCGCCTCAACCATCTGGACCGATGCTGGGGTGGATACCGGTCCCCTGTTGATAGTCTCAAGTCCTCTTAAAGTTGAATTGCCTCTCCCACTACCAGATCTGCTCAAGGACCAACCCGCCTTCAAAAAAGTAGTCGATAAACACCAGAGACGCCTCAAAGAGATAGGTGACTGGAAAATCTTTCCGTTAACTGTGGAAATGATCGCCAAGGGCCGCTTTGCTTTGGACGAAAACAACATCACATACGTTGATGGAAAGCCTCAACCCAAAGGCTATCGATTTGATCAATGAGTTCTTTTGGGGCCCGAGTTGGTTATTCGCCTTTCATCTAGACAACAAGATTGCAAGAAAGGGGGAGGTTATCTGCCGCAGATCTCGTGGCAGTGCGCCTTATGAATGGAAAAAGGTCGCTCTCCTAGCACAATCCCACAACCAACTATACATGAGAACCTCCACAAAAAGGAATATATCCCTTGCAGGGAAATACTTAATGATATTTCTATCTGAAGAAATAATCCCAATTTACGGTCTGCGGGAACTAAATGCTACTAAGCTCATCGACTGGAGCACTGAACAAATAAGTATGGAAATTATCGGCAGAACAGGTATTATGGGTAAGCAACTGGCAAAGGGGATATGTTGAACAGAGAACGCAGAAGGGTGTTGGGGTTCCATGTCGCATGATTTCAAGCTTGCAAGAGAAAGGATGGTAAAGAATCAGCTAGCCTCCAGGGGCATAGCAGATGAAGGAGTTCTGCAAGCCATGGGTAAAATCCCGCGGCACCTTTTCATTTCAGAGGCCCTGGCCGGGGAGGCATATAACGATCATCCTGTCCCCATAGGTGAAAAACAGACCATATCCCAGCCATACATTGTAGCCCTCATGACAGAGGCATTAGAGCTCAAGGGAAAGGAAAATACCCTTGAGATAGGTACTGGTTCCGGTTATCAAACTGCAATCTTAGCTGAATTGTCGAGCAGGGTTTATACTATAGAGCGGATAAAATCGCTCTTGGTAGATGCCAGAAAACTATTGGCCCAATTGGGGTATAGTAATGTCCTCTTTAAGGCCTTTGATGGAACCTTGGGCTGGAAGGAATACGCTCCATTCGATGCTATTATGGTAACAGCTGGGGCACCAGGCCTACCAGAGCCGCTTATAGATCAGCTGGCAGATAATGGCCGAATGATTATCCCTATTGGTGACAGATATACACAGGAGCTGATAAAGGTTACGAAAAAGGGAGAACATATAGAGCAAGAGAGCTTTGGGGGGTGTCGTTTTGTTAACCTCATTGGCATCCACGGTTGGGAAGATTAGTATGGTCAAAAACTGTTTGTATGAACCGTAGTGAGTAGTCGTTTGCGTTCTAAAGGAGGTCATGGCTGTTTTTGAAAGGCGATATCTTAAAAGAATTCCACTTGATCCCGCAGTGGTCAAATATATGGGGTTTATACTGTGGAAGCCCTGGGAGTCTCCGTTTGGTTCATCTAAACCCCATATATTTGACCACCTCCCTTGAGGCCAATAGATAGCGCCTTGAGAAAATTGGCATGACCGGATAGAGCCAATAATATACCCGTTCTCGGACCGATATGCTATTAAGTAAACACTTCTGAACGATACCGAAAGATTAGGGGATTTGCATGAAGTTGAATCAATTTCCAGGGGATATCAGAGAATATCTGGTGCCTGAGCCTTCAGGTACCATGTCTTACCGATGTCTTGGGTGCAGGGGTATATTCGATAGTAACAGCCTGCTGTACACCTGCCCATCGTGTGGTGGAATATTGATGCTCTCTTATGAACCAACAGGAGAAACCAGAGGCATAGAGGGTTCTCTGTGGAGAAAAATCTTTGACTATAGGCGGATGCTAAATATCAGTCCTCTCAAGGGTATCTTCCGCTACTATGAGTTCATTGCCCCTGTTATCCCTTTAGAATCCATTATATATCTTGGTGAAGCTCATACCCCCCT
>CP070673.1:1419165-1421840 GCA_020351915.1 Deltaproteobacteria bacterium | reverse complement strand
TACACCGGGCACTCTAGAATCGCATCCAAAAGGGCCTCATGAGAGTCAGCATTGACAATGGTGAATGCACCGAGGTCGGAAAAGCCGTAGTGGCAGTCAAATGTGCCGTCTTCAAAACGTGCACTGACCCACTTCTTGGTAGCTTGAAACAAGCGGGCTCCGTGTTTTAGTTTGATCGTTGTTGTTCCTGGTCGGGCTGTGACAAGGTACTTCATGGCTCATCGCCTCCTTTCCTGGTATGGTTCGTTGCCGCCACGTGGCCGAACGCAGTACTATCTGTTTCAAGACAGAAGCTGTGAGGAAATTTAGTGGCTTTCTCTCCCTCACCATAAGGCCTTTCGAATGGTATGAGCCGAGAATGGATCCCCATGCGCCGGGTAGATCGTTTTGGCTCTACGGAATTGATTCGATGGGGCAAGCTCCTAACAAAGTGTTCCATGTCCTGTTAGGAGCCAGGTGGGCAGAATTTGAGGGGGTACCCCATAAGTAACAACCTCTAGAGGTTGCGGAAAGTGCTATACTTAAGAATACCGGAAAAAAAGCAAAAGTCAATACTGAATTTTCTAGGTAGAAAATACGGAGAAAAATTACGTAATCGGGCATGCCGAGCAGGTAGCGATTAGCTCCCCAGTGAAACATTTTTCTGGTTTCACCCCAGAGGAATAGGCTTCGCATTCCACAGGGCAGGCGCGGCAAGCATAGCTGATAGCTCATAGGAGGAGAAGCACCCCGCCCAGGGAGGGATTTGAGGAGCAGTTTACTCCTCTGCAATTTTTTCAAGCTCGGCAACGAGAGGTGGAAGATCCTCTACGACTGTGTTCCAGAGGATATCGAGGTTAATGTCAAAATACGCATGAATGAGACGATTTCTCATTCCAATGATATCTGCCCAAGGGATTTGCGGTAAAGCTTCACGGGACTGGCTTGATATCTGGGCGGCAGCTTCTCCTATAATTTCAATGCATTTGACAAGAGCGAGCGCCAGTTTCCGATCGGTATCGAGGGAGTTTCTTGTCTTGTTTTGAGAGAAGGACTCTGCTTCCCTCGCGGCATCCAGCATATGTTGGAGTCGTATCGAATCATCCTTCCGCATATTGCACCTTCGCGGAGCTAAGAACATCTTCCCTGAAATAGGGGCTCAGATCTTGCGCTGTTCTCATATCCACTTTGCGTCCGAGGAGTCCGGTCAGCTCAATTTCCATGCCAGCCAACCGGATAAGGCCAGGTATGTGGGCTGGATCAAACTCCACGAGTATGTCCAGATCGCTTTCAGGGGTAAAGTCATCCCGGAGGGCAGAACCGAAAAGGGATAATTTCCGAATATGGTGCTTTTTGCAGAACTGTTCTATTCCCTCCTTGGGAAACTCTATATGTATCTCTTTTGTCATGATCACATCTCTATATTTCAAAGAAAAGATAACGGTGAGAAAGTCAAAAAAAGCAGCCAATATAACTTGTTCAATATACTGAAAAAATTTGGAAAAGGCAATTCAAAATTCCTGCTTGGGAAATACGGAGGCTGAATCAGTATGCAGGGAGCAGTAGGAACTAAGCAGCTTGGAGTTTATGGCTCACAGCTCATAGACCCTTGGGAAGGTAAAAAGGGAAAGGGCAAAAGGCGGGGAAGTTGATCCGAGGGTAGTCCGGTCAATCCAGCCAGTTTTCTGGCGGGGTGCGCAGAAAGTCCTCCAGCGGAATCCCTTGCTTGCCCACTAATAGCTTTCTCTTCACCGCAAATTCCCTTGAAAATGCCTCGATGCCCGGGAGGCTGGCCTTTCTTCTTCCGGTTTTCACCTCAATTGCCACCAAATCCCGTGCCCGGCGGAGCACAAAATCTACTTCACGGTTGCGGCTGGCCCAGTAGTACAATTCAGCATTCTTCCCTGTCAGGCCGTTTGCGTAATGGAAAGACCTTTGGTGCACATGGTGCCATGACTGATAGGGTCATCGGGATCCCCCTCCACCTTGATCACCTTGCCCTCTTTCACGTGAGCGGTAACGCAGCACGCACCATGACAACCGCGGCAATGGATCTTGATTTTTTTCACATCTTCCATCGGTTAAGCCCTTTGCGTTTTTGTTTCATCCATTCTGCATTACCTTCCTCGCCTGACTTATCCAGCCACCTGAAGCTTTTTCGCAATGTCTTCTCGCAGAAATTTCTTATCCATTTTTTGTGCGCCGGTATAGGGCATGGCATCCATAAATTCAATCCGCTCCGGAAGCTGGAGCACAGAGGCCTTTTGCCCTCTCAAAAAGGAAATGATCTCATCAAAGGTCAGTTGAGCCCTAGATTTGGGCTGAATATAGGCACAAACCCTTTCGCCCATAACCGGATCAGGCATGGGGATGACGGCAACGGCCGCCACCTCCGGGTGACGGTTGATGAGTTCCTCGATTTCCGTGGCACTGATACTCTCACCGCCCCGATTGATCATTTCTTTAATGCGACCGGTGAGTGTGATGTAGCCCTTTTCATCGATCTTGGCCACATCTCCGGTTCTGAAGAATCCGTCCTTAGTAAATGCCTTTTCGTTCTCCTCTGGATTTTGGTAATAGCCCGTGAATACACCGGGCCCTTTAAGGACCAATTCACCCTGCGTGTTCGGAGGAAGTTCATTTCCATCTTCATCAATGACCTTGTATGTATCATAAGGGCATGTGGGCCTCCCCAC
>CP070673.1:1415631-1419065 GCA_020351915.1 Deltaproteobacteria bacterium | reverse complement strand
TTCATTAATTATCTGAAATGTCAATTTCTTTCTCTCCCCATTGTCAGCCACCGATATCATCATCGGTACATATTTCTCTATCATCTGCCTATCGTACTGATTCAGGTTACCTAATCCATTGCAAATCGGCCATTCATTCCACAAGGTTTCGGCCACAGGTAGCTCGTATATGTCGTTGCATAGCGTACCTGAAGGCGTTCTGCGTATTGAAAATAGTTCCATGTAATAAGAACTTAAAGATTGCTTCTGAAAGATTGCTTCCAACAAACGTCAAGGTGGCGTGATAGCGTCGTTGGAGAAGTCTTTTTGATTGATCTCAGATGAGATGTTCTTTATATTTAAACGAGGGAGCCATGGAATCGGTGCTCAAGAAATAGGAAAAGAAGCCCAGGAGGTAACCCTTATCGGTGTGGGCGCATGATCTGAACATCTCACCCCATTTCTGACAAAGAGAGGTGGGGTTTTTCACAAGTTAGCGTGTTAATAATAGGGGAAAAATTATTTTGGTCTTATAAGAGATTATTTGATGAAAAACATTTCAGCGGCGTTTTTTTTGTTTTTTCTCCTTTATCTGCTTTCCTCCGATTGCTGTCTCGCTAAGATATACAAATACAAGAATAAAGACGGTACGTGGTCTTTTACCGATGATGCTTCCGTTGTTCCTGATCTGAAAAAAGCCGAAGAAAGGAACTCTCTTCGTACCGAACTGATAAAAGACCTTCATAAAAAACTTTCAGAAACCGCGCCTCCGAAAAACAGAGTGGAAGAGGCCCGCAATGCCACCGTTGCCGTAAAGAATTCCCTTGGAATAGGCTCTGGTTTCTTTATTACACAAGACGGCTATATTCTTACCAATAAGCATGTTATCCAAGGCGATGAAGCTAAGCTTCATAGATTGGAAAAGATGTTGGAGCAAGAGAAGGCACAACTAGACCAAGAATCACAATTGATATTGAAAGAGCAAGAACGCTTGGAAAAAGTAAAAGCGTTCCTTGGTAGTCGGAGGAGACGTGCTCCAGCAGATCTATTATCACTCTATTTGATGGATGAGAGAAGCTTGGATGCTTATATTGCGAGGCACGAACAGAAAAAAGAAGCGTTTGAAAAGAGATTAAGGGCGTTTGATGACTTGAAGGCCAAAATGCGTGGTAGCTATGCTAATCAAATTGTTCTCATAGATAATACGGAATTGAGCGTATCCGTGGTCGTTACAAGCTACCAGTATGATCTCGCTTTGCTGAAATTGTATGGATATAAGTGTCCATTTATAGAGCCAGCCATCCCCCGCCAATTGGAGCAAGGAACCCTTCTTTATGCAATTGGAAGCCCATTGAGGCTTATGCATTCAGTTACCTCTGGAATATACTCGGGAGTCAGGGAGTTCAGTGGGCAGAACTACATCCAAACCAATGCCCAAATTAATCCTGGAAATAGTGGAGGGCCCCTCGTCACCAAAGATGGCAAGGTGATCGGAATCAACACCTGGAAGGTTGTTGGGCCCAAGGTCGAGGGCATAGGTTTTGCTATTCCGGTAACTGCTGCCCTCAAAGAGTTTGAGAGGTACCTAGGGCAGTTTTGGAAACTGGATTAGGGAATCCCAGTCCACTACTTTGGGTGCCATGATCTTAATCTGTATGTGTAGTTTTTCATTGATTAAGTAGCCACGTGTGAAAGCCGGAATGGTCTATCCAACAGTAATTATGAGTATCTCCTGCCCGAATTGCGGGGCAGAAGGGAGCGTGAAAAGGGGAAGGTCTCCCCAGCAGGACCTCACTGCGCTATGCTGGCAGTGTGGGCAAGACTTTTTGATCAAGATAAATCGTAGAAATTACTACAGAAAAAAAGTATCAATTCCCGTTATGTACTCTGCTTTCGATATAGATACCTTAGATGATCAGAAGGCCTGGCGAGGAAGAATCGTCGATATTTCCAGGCAAGGTATGGCTGTCCAAAGCTATAAGCAAACCTGTTCACTAGATTGTAAGGATGGCACTCTGTTAACCTTTTTGTTTTCACTACCTCTGATAAATGACATGCAAAAGGTTCAAGGTGAAATAATGAGGGTTATTAAAGAAGAGCAAAACGATTCCTGTACCATAGGGATAAGGTTTTCCGAACTCCACCGGTTTACAGACAACGCAGTTCGATTCTTTTTGTCTCTTTAGCTACAATTGCGCCAGAGCCTATCGCGTCTTCTCTGTATCTAAAGATTTGGGTTTTCTTTCACTCTTTCTTCGGCACTAATAAGGCCCTGTTTTTTATTGACCTTTTGTGATCGTCCCTTATATGATGAATGGGTATTTGTATGGCAAAATAGTGTCAAAATAGAGGGAATTACTGTCACAGCAAGGGGGGTAAGCGATGAAAAAGGTAGTTTTCTTGGTTTTCATCATATGTTTTCTCTTGTCATTTCCAGGCCCGGTAATATCCGGTCCTGATTCGAACTCCGACGATTGGACTCCTGATTACTGGACTGGGAACGTCAATGTTTTTATAGGAGTTAAGGCCCTAGATGAGGACGATTGGGAACCGGTCGAAATACAGGATGAAATTGGGGTATTGGCGGACTTCAGAAAGAAGAGTTGGCCTATTAGTATAGCAGTTGACTTTTTGGCTTCCTGGGATGACCAAGGTGCAATCTTTTTGCCAGGAATTGGAACGGTTGGCTTGGAGGCAGAGGCAAAATCTCGTGAACTGGATCTCGGCGTGCGGAAAATTTGGGACTATTCTCCCAACATGCACCCCTATTTCGGTGGGGGCATGGGGCTGGTTTGGGCCGAATTGGAAGGAAGAACAACCGGAAATAGGGTCTCTGATGATGATACCGGAATTGGATTATGGATTGGAGCAGGCATATACTTGACTCTCTACAATCACTTCAACCTCGGATTTGACTTTAGATGGTCTAAGGCTGAGGTCACCCTGTACGGTGTAGATCGGGAAGCAGGAGGTTACCAAGCTGGTGTGTTACTGGGTTATCATTGGTAATTAGGTTTTTTGAAAAACCATGTCCGGTAGCTAGGGCAGAGCAGGGAATGGCTCTGCCTTTTCTAATAACAGTATTTGGGAGATAGTCCCAGAGGAGTGTGTAGATCTGTGGAAGCATCGAGCCTGAAAGGAAAAGATATCTATTATTGGGAATTTCAAAGCAATGGACTAACAGTGGACGTAGCATCGTCACATATTGGCGCGGTCAGGGTGAGTATAGGCTTTACCAGGCAAGAGGATTTTATTTCTGATCTAAAGACCCTAGCCCCGGCAGCCAAATTTTTTGAGGATTTCAAACCGAATAAGGCGCTGATTAGCACCCTAGAGGCTTACTTCAAGGGAGGTAAGCCGCTCATGAATTTGCCGTGGGATATCGATGCTACTGCTTTTAGGGACAGAGTCTGGAAGAGCGTGTGCACAATTCCCTATGGTGAGACAAGAACTTA
>CP070673.1:1409149-1415531 GCA_020351915.1 Deltaproteobacteria bacterium | reverse complement strand
GTAAGGCAATAGGCAAAGACCCACTGAGGATTGTGTATGTGCCATTCCAGGGCGGTGGCGAGGCCCTTGCCGCGCTGCTGGGCGGTCACACCGATGTTGCCCCACTTGATGTCTCCGAAGTTGCAGGTCAGCTGGAAGCGGGCAAAGTGCGCGTCCTTTCTGTTTTGTCGGAAGGACGCCTGAAAGGTTTTCCCGATTTGCCTACAGCCGTTGAACAGGGCGTAGATGTTACTTTCACTGTATGGCGTGGCTTATACATGGCTCCGGGTGTTCCAAAAGAAGCTGTGAATTTTTGGGCGAAGACTATCAAAAAAATGGTAGAAACACCTGAGTGGGACAAAGAGAGGAAGAAAATAGGCTGGGAGCCGGTTGTTAAGTTCGGCGATGATTTCGATACGTACGCGAAGGGTGAACTGGTGCGCTACAAGACGCTCCTCAAGGAGCTGGGTTTTCTCAAATAGCTATGCTCAAAGTAGCATGGCGTGCATTGATGAAAAATGAAGTTTAGGGATAAAATAACCCGTACACGGACTGAGGCTCTGGTTGTCCTGCTGGGAGTAGTAGGGTACATATGGGCGGGCCTGAGCTTACCCCCGTATTATCAAATGGCCGGGGTGCCAGGCCCTTCCCTCTTTCCATCGATTCTCGGAGCTATTATGGCAGCAGGCGCCCTGTGGTTGCTGATTTTACCTGGCAGAGGGAGAGAAACTGAAAAGACTCCCCCAAAAGAGAGTCCGTGGCGTCGGCCTATAGGGAAGTGGCACTTCTTGCTCATGTGGGGCCTTCTCATAGGCTATGTATTCCTACTGCCTATATTTGGATTTTTAATATCAAGTGCCGTTCTTCTCGCCGCCTTTTTCTTCCTGCTCGGTGAGCGCCATTGGTACCTGGGGATATTTATCGCATTGGTTTTCACCATTGGCATCTACCTCGCATTTTCCAAAGGTTTGCAAATTCGCCTTCCTTTAGGGATCCTTGAAGGAATTTTAAGGTAATACCCTATGTTTGATCATCTCATATATGGGTTCAGTGTTGCCCTCACGCCCTTCAATGTGATGATAGCCTTCACCGGTTGTCTTGTCGGCACAATAATCGGGGTACTCCCTGGCCTGGGGCCTACTGGGACGATCGCCATATTGCTTCCCCTGGTCTTTAGTATGCCCGCAGCCTCCGCGCTAATCATGCTCGCGGCGGTATATTATGGGGCAATGTATGGTGGCTCTACTACCTCTATCTTGGTGAATATACCAGGAGAATCAGCCTCTGTGGTGACAACAATTGACGGCCATAAAATGGCGCTCCAGGGACGTGCCGGACCTGCACTTGCCATCTCCGCCATTGGATCTTTTATCGCCGGGACATTTAGTATTATTGTTTTGACCTTTATAGGGGCACCGGTAGCCAGTTTTGCCCTCCGCTTTGGGCCAGCGGAGTTCTTCTCTCTCATGGTCTTTGGTCTCTCCACTGTGGCCAGCCTCACGGGGAAATCAGTGGTAAAAGCTATCATGGCTACTGTGTTAGGTTTGATGATGGCTACCGTGGGGATTGATCTTGTTTCCGGAGCCCCACGCTACACCTTTGGAAACCCCTTTCTCCTCGATGGGATCGATTTTATCGTGGTAGCCATAGGGATGTTTGCGATCTCTGAGGTGATTGTTACTGCAGAGGAGCTCAGAACAGGAGAACGGGGTCAAATCATTAAGCCAAAAAGCATTTGGGTTTCCTTTAAAGAGTTCATTTATAGTATAGGGTCGATCTTGCGGGGGACAGTAATTGGCTTTTTTGTAGGGGTCCTCCCGGGCGCGGGGGCGACTCTGGCCTCTTTTCTCTCCTATGATATTGAAAAACGGGTATCTAAAAACCCCGAGCGCTTTGGGAATGGGGAGATTAGGGGGGTTGCATGCCCGGAGTCGGCAAACAACGCCGCGAGCGGAGGGGCACTTCTTCCATTGCTGACATTGGGCATCCCAGGAGGTGGGGCAACCGCGGTTATGCTCGGTGCCCTCATGATGCTCGACATTACTCCAGGGCCCTTGCTTTTCCAGAAGCACCCGGAGCTTGTATGGGGTTTGATTGCGAGCATGTACCTGGGCAATATGATGCTCCTCGTCCTCAATTGGCCTCTCGTGAACCTATTTGCCCGGATAATGTATATCCCGGCACGCTACCTCATGCCTATCGTTTTGGTCATCTCTACTATAGGGGTGTGGTCGCTGAGTTATAGTTCAATGGACTTGATAATTATGGGTATATGCGGAGTTCTCGGATACTACATGCGAAAGCATGATTACCCGCTTGCACCGGTACTTCTCGGTTTGATCCTAGGCGGCCGGATGGAGCAAGCGTTCCGTCAGGCCCTCATAATATCTCGCGGAAGCACCCTGATCTTTCTTCAAAAGCCCATTTCCGTTGCCCTTCTCATTGGTGCGCTATTATTTCTCGCGATGCCATATCTTTTGGAGAAATCGAGACAGCTACAACTCGCAAGGGAGGATGCAATGGAGGGAAATGCCTAATTGGGCCCACCTGTATTATAGATTGCTAAGCTAAGCTTGTATGAGAGGCATCTATACGTTAACCTCTATTCAAGGATTCCCGAGAAAACACTTTCTGTTTCAGCCCTAAGAGGAGTAAGTAAGATCACTCAAAGAGAAATATGTTCGCGTGATTCTATGAATGCCAGTATCAGGGATTAGTAATGGCAAAGCAAGGGAGTAACATTGACCATACCAAAGAAGGAGAGCTTATAGTTCCGAACTTCCCTATCATTCCCTTTATAGAGGGAGATGGAACTGGGCCTGATATCTGGAGGGCAACCCAATTTGTGCTCGATGGAGCGGTCTCAGGAGCATATGGTGAAACCCGGAAGATTCAGTGGATGGAGGTCATTGCAGGCGACAAGGCCTTTCATAGAACTGGTAGCTGGCTTCCTGAAGAAACTCTGGAACGGATCAGGGCCCATCGTGTTGCCATTAAAGGGCCTCTCACTACACCGGTGGGGGAGGGGTTTCGTAGTATCAACGTTACATTGCGCCAGGAGCTCGATCTCTACGCGTGTGTGAGGCCGGTCAAATACATTAATGGCGTCCCCAGCCCCATGCGGCAGCCGGGGGATGTGGACATGGTGGTATTTAGGGAAAACACTGAAGATGTCTATGCCGGGCTCGAATGGGAAGCAGGTTCATCCATGGCAGAAAGAATTATAGAACTGGTAAGGGCGGAGGAGGAACAAGAAATCAGAGCTTATTCCGGTATCGGGCTGAAGCCTATCAGTTTATTTGGCACCCGCCGATTGGTGCGTATGGCTATTAGGTATGCACTAGAGCAGGAAAGAAGGAGCGTTACCTTGGTACATAAAGGAAATATCATGAAATTCACCGAGGGTGCCTTTCGAAACTGGGGATATCAAACAGCAAGGGAGGAGTTCGGAGATCAAATCGTGACCGAGGAAGAGGTAGGAAGGGATCATAATGGTAGGATCCCTTCGGGCAAGCTGCTCATAAACGATCGTCTCGCCGATGCCATGTTCCAGCAGATTATCTTGAGGCCTGCGGAGTATGATGTCCTTGCCATGCCCAATCTGAATGGCGATTATATATCAGACGCCTTAGCGGCTATGGTGGGAGGCCTTGGTATGGCTCCGGGGGCCAATATAGGCGATGGGTTTGCGGTCTTCGAGGCGACACACGGAAGCGCACCAAAATACGCGGGGCAGGATAAGGTAAACCCGAGCTCCCTCATCCTCTCAGGGGTCATGATGTTCGAATATCTAGGCTGGAAGGAGGCTGCGGATCTAGTCAGAGAGGGCTTGGTCAGGGCCATCGCTCAAAAAAAAGTGACCTATGACCTCGCTCGACAGATGGAAGGTGCAACTGAGCTGAGGTGCTCGCAGTTCGCAGAAGAGATTATGGGTTGTATGTAACGTAAGGAGAAATATCTATGGGAAAGAGTATCGTGCAGAAGATCATGGAGGCCCACGTGGTATCGGGAACTTTGACTCCCGGAAGTGAGGTAGCACTATCCATCGATCATACCCTTATCCATGACGCCACCGGACAGATGGCCTTACTCCAGTTCGAGGCTTTGGGGATACCTAGGGTGAAGACTAAGTGCTCGGTCACATATACCGATCATAATATTCTTCAGATCGGCTTTGAGAATATGGATGATCACGTATTTCTTGAATCAGCGAGCCGGAAGTTTGGTCTCTACTACTCTCGAGCTGGTAATGGCATCTGCCACCAGGTCAACCTTGAGCGATTTTCGATTCCTGGAGACACCCTCCTCGGTGCGGATAGCCACACCACTACCGCAGGTGGAGTGGGTATGCTGGCTATTGGGGCAGGGGGCCTCGATCTAGCGGTAGCCATGGCGGGAGCACCTTTCCACATGAGCATGCCGGAGGTCCTTAAAGTAGAATTAATGGGAGAGCTTCCGCCTTGGTCATCAGCAAAGGACGTGATTCTAGAGATACTGAGGCGCTTGACGGTGTCAGGAGGGCGAGGAAAGATCATGGAGTTTACTGGCCCCGGGATAAAAACGCTGAACGCAACGGAGCGGGCCACCATCGCCAATATGAGCATAGAGACCGGCGCTTTCACCGCTATTTTCCCCTCCGATGAAGTTACACGGCGTTACTTCATCGCTCAAAACCGTGAGGGAGAATGGCGGGAGATTCAGGCAGATCCAGATGCAAGTTATGACGAGGAGATGGTCGTCGACCTCTCGAGCATTGAGCCTATGATCGCCCGACCCCATTCCCCGGATAATGTCGTTCCGGTTAAACTCGAGGAAGGCCGCACAGTTGATCAGGTGGCGATAGGCTCGTGCACGAACTCCTCGCTTGAAGATATGCTCAAAGTGGCTGCCATATTACGAGGAAAGTTCGTTCCGCCTCATGTGAGCCTCATCGTAGCACCTGGTTCTCGTCAGGTGCTGCGGGATTTAACTGCATATGGTGCCTTGGCAGACTTGCTCTCAGCCGGAGCGAGGCTCGTTGAAACGGCGTGCGGGTTCTGTAACGGAGTAGGGCAGGCCCCCCGCTCAAGGGGGGTTTCCCTTCGTACCTCCAACCGCAACTTCCCGGGGCGAAGCGGCACGGCAGATGCTGATCTCTATCTAGTGAGCCCAGAGACGGCTTCTGCCTCAGCAATTCATGGTCGTATCACTGATCCACGGATTCTTGGAAAGCGGATAGAGGTACACTTACCTGAACAATTCATGGTCGATGATCAGATGATTGTTCGCCCAGCCCCTGAGGGGGTGGAGGTAGAGATAATCAGGGGTCCTAATATTGCGCCTTTGCCCCAATTAGAGCCGCTGCCGGAGGAGCTCGAGGGAGAACTGCTGCTTACCTTGGGAGATAACGTCACCACCGATGATATTCTCCCGGCAGGGGCTCACATCCTCAGCCTGAGGGCGAATGTCCCGGCTATATCTCGGTACGTCTTCTCTCGCATTGATCCAGGTTTTGCCGGTCGGGCCCAGGCTGATGGGGTGGGATTCATCATGAGTGGAGAAAACTATGGACAGGGATCAAGCAGGGAACACGCCGCACTAGCTCCGCGCTACCTTGGAATTAGGGTCGTCATCACGAACTCCTATGCGCGCATTCATAGGGATAACCTCATCAACTTCGGAATTCTTCCTCTCGAGTTCAAACACGAGGAAGACCAAATGCGTTTCTCACAGGGGGACAGGCTTCGCATCAGAGACCTCCATAACCTGCTTCGAGATGGCAGAAGAATCCCCTTGGAGAATGCCACCCAGGGATTCGTTATCGAGACCTATATGAACCTCTCTGCCAGGTTACGACGGATCCTTCTAGCAGGAGGGCTTCTTGCCTACACCCAAGAAAAAGGCAAGCTCGAAGCGCGAGAGAATCAAGCTCGGGCATAGACCTCAAGGGCCCATCTGCCTCGCCCTGGTCCCCATGGCTGTCGGGTTCGGAGAAGGATCGGAGATGAATGCCCCTATGGCTCGGGTAGTGATCGGAGGGATGCTTGTCTCCGCCCTTTTCACCCTCTTTTTTGTTCCTACCTTATACGGCTCAATTAGGGGGGTCGGAAGAGATTAGTCAGACAGAAAGACTTGATCGAAAGGGTTCAGTTCATATCTCTTTGGCCACCATCCCTGATTCCAACAGTTCTCACATGGGGGAGAGTGCCAAATACTGATGGGACCATTATGATACTATTGTAGGTCGTGCTTCAAATATGGCGAAAGAGTGAGGAGAAAAATATGATAGCACAAGGCCTTATCCATCATCATTTCACCATTAATAGGGTATAAGCACAAATACCTCTTTCAGTCTTAAGAGACGCCACTGTCTTAAGATCCCTCTTGGTTTGCCATTTCACCAAACTAGGTAATTTGCCCCATG
>CP070673.1:1405402-1409049 GCA_020351915.1 Deltaproteobacteria bacterium | reverse complement strand
TCCTGATTTGTTCACCAGTCCATATACCGTCAGGTCCCGGTCGCAATCGCAGATCCAGAAAGATAACAGCGAAAGGATCGTTTTCACTTTTTGCCTTTCTGACCGCTTCAAGTGCCTCATCTCCTTGTTTGCAGAGCGTCACCTCAAACTCATATTCTGCCTCACCCTGATCGGCCAGAAGAAAGAGAGCATCTCGGTAGAGATCGAGCATTGTTTGTTCGTCATCCACTGCGAGGATGCGCAATCGCCTTACACTATTTCCGTTCACAGCCATGCCTCTCCTTCTAAAAGCCGGGCGGTCTTCTCACTTGACATAGCTTTGTTCAAAAGTGTTTTTTCATCAGGCGCATAAAAGAACCGAGCTGCGCGTTTGTGACCTTGACGATGTCACACTCGGCAGCCCGGCTATCTATTCTGAAACTGAGCTAGAATTTGCGAAAGCACTAACAGGAGTCGTTAAAGACCCGTGGCTTTCCGGCCCCACCTCACGGTGGGTTTGGCCTTAGCAATCTTCAGGGTTGAACAAGGAATTTGAGGTTCATGGTTGCCTTCCGCAATGTACGTCGTTCGTGGTTAATAGTCCGTAGTGCTTGAAAACAAAAAGCCTTCGATCAGAGACTAACTCTTCTCTCTGACGAAGGCTTGAGGTAAATCCACTGGAAATCTCTCACCATGATCAAACTCCAGGAGGGTGGTGACAGGGATTGGAGTTAAAGAGCTGTGGTGATTTCTAATTCCGAATTTTCATATAAACACCAAAATAAACAAAAGTCAATACTGAATTTTGTAGGTAGAGAATACGGAGGTAAATTAAGTAATCGGGCCTGCGGGGCAGGCAGCGATTAGCTCTCCAGTGAAACATTTTTCTTGTTTCACCCCAGAGGAATAGGCTTCGCATTCCACAGGGCAGGCGCGGCAAGCATAGCTGATAGCTCATAGGAGGAGGAGCGTCTCGCCCAGCGCGGGATTTGAGGGGCACTGCGTTTGCGACTGAAGGCTAAGAAAATGAGGCGCAAGGATTGAGGCAAAAAGTGATGGGAAGGGCAAAAGCAGCTCATAGCAGATAGCTCTTAGCTCATGGGCAGGAGGGAAGGCCAAAGCGCAGAGGGCCAAGGGTAGAAAAGCGAGAGGTTAAAGGGATAAATTCGCTATTTGCTTGCCGAATTTGTCGTGTTTGAAGGTAAGGTTTTCATAGGTTGCTTTCCTGAGCTCATCAGATTGCAACTCCTCAGCATCGAGCATTTCATACATGTTCCAGATGGTTTGGGTCGATACGAACATCCCCGGATAAGGATTCGTAGGCGTTGCTCTCTCGTTATCCCGGTTCAAGAATTGACTGGCACGCAAGTCATTCAAGATGCGTGATATTGTCGAACTGTTGGAACAGAGCAAATGGGCTAACTGTTTCCCGTTCATGGTGAGATTTTTGATATGGGTGATCGTTATCAAATCTGCCCGAAACCCAGTACCATAGAGGAGCCTGCTCTTGAGCATAATCGACGACCGAGCCACATTTTCCAGTGAATTCAGTTTGCTTGTTCTTATCTGGATTGTTTCCGTTATTGTGTTTGTGAGCACTTTTTGAAGATCAAAGATCTTCTTGAAAGCGTCTGGAGTTGCGGCAAAAGGATCTTGATTCAAATTTTCTACAATGGTCTTCTTGTATTTTTCGGGAGAGGCCTTTACTATGGTCTTCAATTTCTGATGATTGATAAGGTCCTTAAAACGAATTATCCACGCCGGTAAGTCGGTGACTATTCGATCCTGTTTCATCAAGAGAATCGTGAGGATTAAAAGGGCCTCCACATCAATAATGCCCTCTCTTTTTTCATCCACCATTGGAACAGCAAAGGGCAAGCCCATGTTGACCAAGGCCCGGCGGAGCATCTGGTTTGCCTTATTCTCCATCAGGTGGGATAAATTATTTAAAATCAAATCCTGCCTCCCTCAGAACGATTCGCAAATCGTCCTTTCTTAATTCACTGTTATCAATGCTAAGCACAAATCTGACCGCCTCGCTAATCTCTTGCTGAGCTGGTTGAAGGTTTTTGATGTCAGTTGTGTGTTTTGCGTGTGATGGGGTGGCTGCCCATAGTTTCAAGGAAATCAGGGCCTGCCTCCCTATCACGTTGATTCTCAGGTTCCCACTGATCACAATCGTCTGGGATATCTCACTGAAATAGTCCGGTAACCCTTTCAATGGCTTGACTTTCCTTAAGACATTGGCCGCATTAGTGTTGATCCATTCGGGAGGCAATCTCTTCGCCCTGCTGACATGGGTAATCCCATCTTTCAGTGGAACAGGCAACCTTGCTGGCCTCAGCAAATCAATATCTTTGGTCTGATCTTTGAAACCGGCGAGCGCCATGGCTGCTCCCCCAACGACGGTCAAATCAAATGCCTCAGCAGGGTATTTAACACCGAGCCATTCTGAGAGAAGACGCAGGTTTTCAATAATTTCCTCCCGATTGAGCTCTTGTGGCATAATATTTCAAAGTTATTAGGTTTGCCTAGATTAACGCTGTTACATCTAATAGCATCTAGTTGCAGTTAATGCAAGTTTTTTTGCAATTATTGCAATCTTTTGGAGCCTATTGCATAATTTCGCTTTAAGGCCCGTCCCGCCAGGGGGGATCTAAGGCAGAGTGCAGAAGGCAAAAGCAGCTCATAGCTGATAGCTCATAGGAGGAGGAGCGTCGCGCCCAGCGCGGGATTTGGGATTTGCGATATGAGATTTGGGATATGGGATTACTGGTTAGGATACGAGAAGGTCAACAATGTCAAAGCTTGCGCTGTGTCCACACTATTTCTTTCGCTTATCTTGTTTCTCAAGGGAGGTAATAATCCGGTTTACAACTTTTTTCCGATCTCCAGATAGCTTGTTATATTGGCTCTTCAGCCGACGCAGATCCCCTTTTTGAGCTTGATCTCCCCTCCGGTCGATCCCCCTCCGCCTCAGAGGCCCAGAATAGGAAGGGTCACTGATAACTCGTCGGTCTTTGCCAGACCTCCTCTCCTTGCCCGATATACGACGAAAAAAAGACATTTTCTGCGGTCCCCCTGCTCAAACAATGGTGTAGATATACATGACCTTAAGCCATCCCCATGGAACCTTAGGATCCTCAGAGATTTTTTTCCTCCTTTTTGAAATCAGGTATGTTTATCACACAATCTCATATAACCGTATCGGTGTTCAGAAAGTCCGCCGCAGGCAGATGAGCGGAAACTTCTATATCAGGCGGCATGGTGGCAACGGTTTTGATCTGCTGTCAGGGGACTCTGGTACCATAAGATAGGCATCTGGGGGTATTAGCCGGCTAGTTTCTTAAAGTACTGAATGTTCTTGTCGTAAATGTGTCGCCAATCGCAAAGGACTTTGATCTCCCAATCAAAGAACGGATACACCGGGCACTCTAGAATCGCATCCAAAAGGGCCTCATGAGAGTCAGCATTGACAATGGTGAATGCACCGAGGTCGGAAAAGCCGTAGTGGCAGTCAAATGTGCCGTCTTCAAAATGTGCACTGACCCACTTCTTGGTAGCTTGAAACAAGCGGGCTCCGTGTTTTAGTTTGATCGTTGTTGTTCCTGGTCGGGCTGTGACAAGGTACTTCATGGCTCATCGCCTCCTTTCCTGGTATGGTTCGT
>CP070673.1:1394344-1405302 GCA_020351915.1 Deltaproteobacteria bacterium | reverse complement strand
GTCGACAAGATTGTTGCTTACGAGACCACGGCGAACACGAAAACATGGGAGAAGAATACCCTGCTCGTTGCCGATAACCACACCGAGGGCAATGACTACGAGGCGGACTTTGAGATCATGAGCGAGGACGTTGCAGCACTGATCCCCACCGGTATGAGCGAGCCGTTCAAGGGGTATTTAGGCGATTATGTTGCAAGCGGACCTTTGACCACTGACATCAAGGAGGAGATCAACCAGGGAACCTTGATCGTCAACTACAGCGGCCACGGCGCCACACAGATATGGGCTGATGAACACATATTCGATACCGATGATGTGCTCGACTTAACCAACGACGATGAGTTGGTCTTCATGGTTAATATGACCTGTATGACCGGCTATTTTGCCTATCCCGAGCTGGGGTTCCTGGATAAACCATCGCTGATGGAAGGCCTGTTGCGACCTGAGGGCAAAGGAGCAGTAGCCGCCTTCATGCCAACCGGCATGACCACCACCGACGGCCAGCGCATCCTGGATACGGCCCTGTTTGAAGCGATCTTTACGGATGATATTCGTACATTGGGCCCGGCGATATCCCAGGCCAAGCAGACCCTGCTGGCCAACGGAGCCCAGTATGAGGAGGTGAGCGAGACGTTCCTGCTCTTTGGTGACCCGGCCATGAAGCTCAAGATACCGCTTCCCCACCGGCCAACGGGGGTTTCGATCGAGAGTACAGCTCAGGGAATTACCATTACCTGGAATGCCGCAACCGACTGTAACGGCGATCCTGTCTTCGGCTACAACGTGTACCGGAGCACAAGCCCTGATGGAGAATACACCAAGGTGAATAGCGTGCTTATTGTGGACACTGAATACACCGACACTACTGCTGAAGACGGGACCAGGTATTACTACGTGGTGCGGGCTGTTGATGGGGACGGGGATGAAAGTGTGCAGAGCCTTAAGCTCAGCCTCCTTGCCGGCATCGGCACGGGGAGCGGACCCGCAGGAAGTGGTGGGTCGTGTTTTATCTCTGCCCTCGCGTGCAATGTGTCGTCTGGTGGGCTGAGTGGTACGGGAATTATGAAGCTTTTTGGTAGTATTGGATTGTTACTGATCGTGGAGGGTGCACGGGAGATGCTTGGCCGCCTAAGGCAACTCAGGAAGAGAGTAATGAGGACTGAGTGTTGAGTAACTTATCCCTCCTTTGTCAGCAGATCATGCGTGCCAACTCGCCGGAGTTCAAGGTGCTCGCCCACATATCTTAAGGTCAGGCGATACCCCTTGCTTACCCTGATCTCGAACTTATCGGTCCCCTTTAGTTTTTTCAGCCGTAAGGAAGGGTGTTTTGGATTCTCAAGGAGAAAGGTGAGTTGCTTGTCAACCCGATCTTGAATGTCCCGTGGCAAGGTCCTGTAATCCTTGAGAAAGGAGTTTGTACGCCTAATCTTCACCGTGAAGTTCTTTCAAGAGGTCCTCGGCGGTTTCGAAATCGCGGTAGCGGCCAGCGGAAAGATCCTGATCCGCTCCCTTCTCCTTTTCTTGCCATTCGGGTGTCCAGAACCAGGCTTGGTCTCTCGGTACCTTAATGGTTTTGATGGGGACCAGTCGGGCAGTATTTTCCTCAACTTCTAAGTCTACTTCATCACCGGGTTTCAGGGCCAAAGCCTCCATGACCTTCTTTGGAATGGAGATTTGCCTTTTGCTACTAATCCTCATTTCCTTACCTCATTACATCTTTACAGTAAGATAGCTTTAAGTTCAACTATTGTCAAGCAATAAAGATCGCGGAGGTTCAGATCAGCTGAATCGTTCTATGTAGCTATAGACACCCCATCAGAATGAACTCCGCAATTAACGAGATAGTCAGAGATGATTTGTCTTCACTTGGTACTAGTGACTCAGTCCTCATCACTTACTTCTTCCCTTCCTCAAGGACCGAAGGTCCGCTCCTCGAACGCAGTGCTCCTCAAGGCCCGTAGGGCCGGTCCTCAAGCCCGCCCGCCTCGCCTGAGCGCTCACGATGGCGGGCAGGCGGAGCGGTCCTCAAATCTCGCCCCGGGATGATCCTCAAACGAAGTGGTCATAATTGCGGCGAACAACGAGAGCTGGTGGAATGGAAGGATTTGAGTAAGGACTGGCTGTGAGATTCTTCGCCCCGCTTTGGGCGGGGCTCAGAATGACAAGCAGGGAGGAACGCCACTGGCTTGCTCCCTCAGAATGACACATTCCGTGTCTATCCCTCTGAGCCTGGAGGAGGCCACGTTTTGCTTGAGCCTCTTAGCAGCTGCTTGATGCCTATTTTCAGCGTCACCGGGTCCTGATCCATTCTCAATTGATAGGTAATTTCGGCCTTGCAGGGTACGGGGAGAGCACTCAACTGAATCTTTTCGCCTTCCATAGTGACGATAGTCGTTGCTTCAGTTACCACAAAGTGACGTTCTGAAACAATAATGGTGTCACTGGTTTTCCCCTGGATTATCACGGACCCGGATCTTATTAAACCCTCTGGCGGGCTTTCCGAAAAACCGGTAACCGGCAAAAACAAGAAAATCAGCAAGAAAACCAAGCACAGAGAAATCCTGTAGATCGACTGACCTCTATAAAACATACACATAATGGCCTCCCTCCTCATCGTTCGAGCCACGATTTCAGACCGCTTTTGACCTTAAATGCAGGAGTTACCTTTTCAGACAAGACCGTACCCGTACTCTGCTGCACAAAAGACTTAACCCCCGACGAGGTTCCCACGTGAATGCCAACGGCTGATGCCCTACCTTCACCGAGAGAAATCATATCCAACACCACTGTTACCTGCTGTCCGTCAATGACTTCTGTGGCGGTTCCGCTGTTGAAACCTACCCAACAGTAGGCGGTTCCCGTTTCATAGTAGAATCCATAGAGGTAGCTCTGGCCTCCAAAACTACAGATATCGTTGTTGGGTAAGAATGAAGGGGTGAGCGTTATGCCGCCGATGACGGTACTTTTGGCCAATATACGCTCTCCTGAGGTCGTCAGGCTCCTGATCCAGCCATCCTCCTGTTGGGCCAGGCTTACGAGGTCATCAAAGGTGCCGATTCTCACACCGTTTTCATAAACGTCGTTGCCGCCCTCGGCAATCTGGTAGGGATCGGCATTAAACAGGTCGGATATCTGCAATTCAAGAGAAGAACTGTAGTCGTGATAATAACCATCGCCTGTGTGGGCAGTATTGAAAAATGGGTCTTTTATGCCGAATATATACTGCTGGTCGGTATTGGTCTTGTCGTCGGTGCTTAAATAACGGCCAGAACCGACGTACACCCATGCGTTATCGAATTCATCCATGCTCAGGGCTACCGGAGCCGTGATCGGCTTGGTGGCGTTGAAGAGGACTGAACGAAACCAGGGATTGGTTGCATCCAAGGGGTTATCGACATAGTTGTTGACGTCGGTGTCATCGTAGTCGCCGCCGGCGCCAATGCATGGGATAGAGACCTTGTACAGCTTTCCCTTCCAACTGCCTGAGAGGTAGGTTTCTCCGAAATAAATGGCATTGCAGCTAAAATCCAGGTTTTTGTCCAGGGAAACCGGTGAGTTCATGAAGGCGTTGGCTTCGCCTGTTTCGAAGAGCCAGTCATTTGCGCCGTTTCGGTAGGGCTCACCGGTGTTTAGGTCAACCACGAAAATATGCCCATTTTTGGTACTCGTCCCGTCATAGTTAGTGGGGCCTGAGCCGAATACGGCAAACCACTTGTCTTTTACCTTGATGGCTGCGGGGAAGGACGTAGTCATCTCCAGATCCGTGTACGAGCGCTCCCACAACAGGGTGGGGTTTCTCGGATCAGTTACGTCCATGCACACGTAGCTGGGATAAAAGTTTCTTGTTTCGAGAATGGGTGATCCTGTACCGTCATCAAAATCTCCTTCCGCCCAGATATGCTTGCCTCCCATGTTCAGGCCAGCCAGGAGGATCGTTCGCCATTCATCGGGCGTGAGGGAGTCGTTATCATGATCTATCTTGGCATCAAAGAGTTTTGGCTTTAGATTAACGTAATCCACATGGGTATAATCCGGCGATGGGAGCCATTTCAGATGGGGCAAGAGGCTCTGCGGGACATAGGCCCATAACTCATCACCCATTTCTTCTGTTGTAGCAGCAGGCTGAGTGTAGCGGTGATTCGCTGTATCATATTTCCATGAGGTAAAGGCATGAAGCATTCCGTCGTTGGCCCCCACATAGACCACCGTTTCTCTGTGTCTGTTGGCCTCATAAAAGGTCTGGTACGACTCATCACTGTAGATCATGTGGAAATTATCAGGAGGCTTGGATAAAGACACAGGCGTGGAGTCCACGATATCTCCCAGTTTCCAGACCTTGCCATCTAGCGTCCTTGTTCTCAGGCCGGAACTATCTTTATCTTCTCCTCGAATATAGTCAATCACGTTGGTTACCCGTTCATCATGAGTCGCCCCGAGATAGCTCCACGTGGCATTGTCCTTTACCCCCAGGTAGGGCTTTATAGAAGGTGCAGAACTGGTATCAAAGCTCACCACTTCACCGGTATCTACCTGCCCGTCTTTATCTTTATCGAGGTAGGTAAAGATGGTTCGGCTAGCGGCGTTCCTCTGGGCGAGGCGGCTTCCGGCCTCCCAGACCGGAATGACTTGGTCCATTTGCAGAAGGGTATAGGAATCGGTGTCCACATTGGGATAAGGGAGCACGTTGAACCGTTTTACCTTGGTATCACCAGTGGCTGTATCTAAAAAGTAAGTAATCACGAGATCTTTGGTCACATCCAGGCCGTGGTCTTGGTCTGTATCCTCCCGCAAATACCCCCTCGAATCTATCCACAAAGACTGAAGGTATCCTACCCAGTTCACCTCCGTTAGATCTACGGGCACGACGGGCCGGAAGTATGCCTGGACCAGGTTGCCCTCGCCCTCGTCCGCGGTGGCCAGTATTGAAACAGCAGTGCCTGAAGACGCCCGTGCCAGGATGTCATTGATGGCCTGGATCAGCTTGGCCTCTAATTGATAGCCGTTATCGGCCTGATAGTAGGTATCGGGGTCCCCGTCACTGTCGGCATCCCACTCCGCATCGAGATTTGGACGGTTATCGCCGTCCCGGTCGATAAAGCCCCCGTTTTTTGCCGCATCCTTTAACAAATTCTCGGCATTTGGATCATTACCAAAGGCGTAAATTGTGTATAAAATCAGATTCTGATCACCATCCAAATCTGTTGGGCGCAGGTCAGTGGTGCGCGCATACAAGGCAACATCATCGAGGTGATTGGACCCGTAGTCCGGGTATGTGCCCGGGTCGTTGCTGTCACCATCATAGTCCTTAAGGGAATCGGGGATCATCCTGTCATAGGTGGAGACGCCGTCAGTCAGAAGAATCACAAAACTATCTGCACAGTAGACCCACTCGTTGTCCCAATACGGGTCCTGGCCCACGTTATCATTGGGGATAACATTGTTTGGATAGTCGAGCCCTGCCTGGACATCCTCCTGCTTGATATACTGCATGGCAACATAGTAGGCCTCAGCCAGCGGGGTCCACGTATTACAGGCCGTATTTTGGATGCTCGTGATCAGGTCGGTCATATTGGTGCCGATCGTTCGGGTGATACTCCCCCCGCTCTCGCCAGTGCCGGTACCGTAGTTAAAAAACTCCAGCCCCCACCTGGCCTTATCGCCCACCTTCTGCAAGACACCGGCAATGTTACCGTCAACAAAGTTGCCTGCCTCATCAGGGTATGTTATGTCTTTTTGAACCCGTATCGTATAGGTTCCCCCATCCACATAGAAATATCCACCGTCCACGAGGTAGGTGTTCTCTACATCGGGAATCAATCCGGTAACCTGGTCTGTATCTTTGTAGATTTTTGTGAAATCGGTGCCCGCAGGGGGAACCTCCCCGATATTGGTCTGGTTGCCGCCCCCGGTCCTTGCTGTGGCAAGGCCGCCCATGAGCACCTTCCGGGCCACGTCGGTCCGGCGCATGCAAAGCCAGTTGAGGAAGTTGCCGTCCCAGTCGCCGTTTGTGTCCCTCACGAAAATATTGCTTCCATATGTATACTTCTTGTAGGGCTCAAAGTAACCATAATACTGGGTATTATGATCATAGTCACCAATATAGGCCTGCAAGTTCATGCTGGATGAATTGTCCATAATAATGAGAATGTTGGGTGCTACAGCATTCACCTGAAATATGGGATAGTGGGTGTAATCGCCCATGGCAGGTTCAACAGCATAGGCCTGGTGCGGACTTAGGACAAGTGCTGCCAAAACGCTTGCTATCAGAATTGCCTGTAATCTTTTCACGGTTATAAACCTCCTGCTACGCCTACAACCTTTCGGTACACGGCGGTTATCCTGGACTGTGCTGAGTTCGGGCCGGTCCCGAAGGAATCTACGTCATAAAAAATGGCCACGCCGCCTGCGGAGCCCACACCAATCCCTTCAGCGCCGCTGGCGAATTCGGTGCCCCCTCCGGGCAGACTTTGCTGACCGGTGCGGTTAACATCCACATTGGCATCGAAATCACCCATGATGAACTGTATATCAGTGGCAGAATCCCAGGCATCGAAACCCAAAACCTCCCGGTAGAAACTTCCATCGTTGGGGGTGTAGCTGCCGCTGTCCACATTCTGCACAGTACCGTTATCAATAGCGGCAGAGATCAGCTTTGGGGTCGTATAAATCCCACTATCCGAGGAATAAAAGGCGATTTTATGGTACTCGTCATTTCCCGCAACCTGTATTTCGATCTGGGAAGTCCTTGTGGCTGCTATGCCGAGTATGGTGAGAAAGGCCAACATAATGAGGCCAATCACCAGAATGGACCCCTCTTCATCTCTGAGGTGGCTGATAAAGGGTTTCATGGTTTTCTCCGGCAAATCAGATGATTCTTGCGACAACCCGCTGTATGGAAACGCTCTTTTGTGCGCCATGGTCAGTCCAGGTGACAATCACGTTTACCGTGCGGGTATTATTGGTCACCACATTATTTGCTACGTTCCAATGGATGGAAAACTTCCCTTGCGTCACCCTGAAGTCAGCATCGGTCTGCGTACCTGGATCGTTATCAAAGCCTATATTATCCAGACCGCCGGCGCCATCCAGGTCGGCGTCCTGTAAGCTTGCATCGGTCCATGGCAGGCTCATCAGTTTTTCAATCTGATCCAGTGCCCATGTGGACCCCTCGGTAACTCCCCCTGCAAAGGAGTTTCCTCGCATTGCAGCAACCTGCATGGAGGCAAGAGCAAGGATGCCTATGCTCAAAATGGAGATGGCAATCATAACCTCGATGATTGAGAAACCCCTGTCGTTGGGTTTTCTTTTAAGGTCGGTTGCGAGACGCGTTATATGGCTCCTGTTCTTTCTCATGCTCCTTCCTCAATCAAAGCCCCATGTTGCGACATCTGACTTCAGCAGTAAGACGTTTGCGGCGAGAGTTGTCATTTATTGGGCCGAAAATACCTGTGCCTTGCTGGTTGGTATAAACAACGCTATCCACGTATCCTCGATCTCCTCGGCCTGTTTTGGCCACCATCGTAATCTGCACAGATCTGACCGCTGAAGGCACGGTGGTGGGGTTGTTGGTTTCGTCCAGATAGAGAAAATCCAGGGCATCGATATTTTCGGCTATAAGGTTATTGTTCCTCTCCAGATCGTTATCTCCATCTCCATCGCTGTCTGCCAGGGCATATGTTATGTTCTCATCACCAGCAACGGAGCCATCACCGTCGAGGTCCTCTGTAATGGTGATGGACGTTGTATTTGCGGTGACGATCCCTGCATTTGCGGTCCCCGTTGGGTCATACCCTGCCATGCGTATTTCTCTGATCATAATATCCATGGCCGCCCTGAGGTTTTGTACCATTGCTGCTACCTGCTCCTGAACGGTATAGGATTTATTCTGAGAGTAATAGGCAGAGAGGATAGTGGTCATCACGATAGCGGAGACAAACAGGCCTATCAAAAGCTCAGCAAGGGTAAAGCCCCGGTTGTTAATCCTCGCAAGACATTGTTTTTTCATAACCCATTCTCCCCTATTCCCAGTCAGCTCCTGTCCACTTGAACAAACGGATAACTCCGGTGGTGAGGGTACCAACGCCATAGGTGGTGATGTTTTTGCTATTCTGCAGATACACATAGCCGCCGTTGGAGGTACCCTTGGGGTTGAAAGCCGCTGCATCACTGCCATACGTTATGGTGTCGGCCGGTGCACTGCCGCCCCCTGGTATATCATCGGTGGCATTTCCGGAACCATAGGTAATGCCACTTTTGTAGTTGGTGAGGTCTATTGTTCTTTCAGCCACATCATCGCCTCCCATTGCGGCAGGGCCATCCCACGTATCATTAGCGCCGTCATCTGAACAGATAAAATATCTTCCCGGTGTGGCTCCAGCATCGAACACAATCGCCCATTGGGCATTGGACTTTATGGCCCCGATTTTCGTCAACTGCATGTTTGAATACAGGTCTCGGGCCGCTGTTTTTAACCGCTGGTCAGGGAGCCAGGTTGAGAATGCCGGGATCGCAATAGTCACTACGATTCCCAGCACTGAAACGGTAGCTACAAGATCAACGAGGGTAAAGCCGCTTTTTCTGGTCATGTGTCAACTCTCAAGAAGTACACTCTTAACTTGCAAAACTAATGCCGAACAGCCGGGTCTCCTATTTCAGAGAGTGCAAATAAGGCCTATCTCATTGTTATTGTTATAAAAATAAGATTTCTGGAGCATCGTTTTTAGGAAATAGTGCTTGTGGGGTGGTGCAACAGAAATGAGGAGTTGTAAAATAAGTTTACACGAAAATTCCGTGGTCTGGTAGGAGCTATTGCCAAAAGCAGACTGGTTCTCGTTCCCGGGACCTCCCCTGGCTGTAAATAAAGTTTACAAATATGACGTCAAATTTTTGACGGCTATGTTATGAAACATAGACCAGTTATACTTATGCGGTGCTGTGATTCAATTTATTCGTCTCAGAAAACCACGTCCTGTGGGCGTGGGGTCGTTACTCCTTCATTTCCGGCCCAAAAAAGAAAACAGGGTAGACGGGAGACTTTCCTAGGACTCACCTTTTTCCCTGTTTTCTTCATCTGCCTCCTTACCGATACTCTCTCCAGTGCCCGATCCCCAGGGTTACCTGCGGTCCGATCTCTCCCTCGATCTCTCCTGAGGAGGAGCTGTAGTATTTCATCTCCTCTCCCGCCTCGTTGCCCAGGCTCAGGATTGCCGGCGGTTGGAGCCGTCCGTCCTTAAGGAGGCCGGATGGGGCAACCCAGATAGGATCTTCTGCTGTTCCGATATTGATGAGATCGCCCGTTCCGATGGTGCCGCTGTTGTCGATATCGAACTGGGGATCATCGGCAGGGAACCTTCCGCCGGTACAGGCATCGATCTCGTGGATGATGGTGGTTCCCCCGGCGCCACAGGGGTCACCCTCTGGCATATAGGAGAGCACGATCACCTTGTTCTCTCTGATCATGACATCGCTCACCACCCGCTCTCCGGAGATGGGCAGATCAAAGTACCAGCCCACATTGGCAACGGGGTCGGGATGCGCACCGGTGCTATTACGATCACAGGCATCAGTGCCTGCTCCTGCTCCTGTGCAGGTGACGCCGTCCGCCTCAAAGGTGGTGGTGGTCCAGTCAGGCTCATTGGCGGTAAAGATCCTGAGCTTATTGTCACCAACGGTCCAGAAATGGGAATCCGCCTCGGTAGAGGGCACATAGGTCTGCCTGAGTAGGGTTACCGAATTGGGCTGGTTACCCAGCTGCGGGGTTGCTCCCCGGGTAAAGGTGCCCAGGTACTCGGTATCGTCATCGTCATCACCGGCATCCCAGATCCCGAAGATACTCTGGAGACTCGTGTCGGTGAGATCGGTTGCTCCCAGGAACTTTCCGGTACCGAAGATGACCATATAGCCGGGTTTATCGCAGTGCTCCATCACATCGGGCTGGGTGGTGATGGGTTGGCCGGGACACTGGAACAACGGCTTGGGAGTACCCCCGTCTTCATAGGCCACATCCCAGTTCGTGGAGTCGGGGTCGGTGAGGTCGAACTTCCACAGGTTGCCCTTGAGGTCCCCGGCATATACGTAGTCCACCTTGCCGTCGGCATCGGCGTCGATGGCAGCCGGGGTTGAGAGGCCGTTGCAGGGGCCACCTCCCACATCGATCCTTCTGAGCACGGTGCCGTCAAAGGGATCGAGGATAAAAAGCACGGCATTCCCGTTTACGCTGTTATAGCCATTTCCGGTAATCACGACCCAGCCGGTGGTGTCAATATTTACGTCATCGTCGTTGGAGTTAACAACCGTGGGCTTGCTATAGGAATAGCCCATGTCATCGTCGTGGCCGAACTCCCACAGCACCTTACTGGCCACCGCGGTATCGGTGGTCATGGAGGCCGGATCGGTGACATCCAGGGCATAGTAGCCCTTGCCGCCCTTGCCCAATCCCCCGACCAGCAGCGTTATGGTACTTCCCATCCCTGCATCCACGTTGGGGGTGAGCACGGGGCTCAGGTCCACGTAGAACTTGTGGTCGAACTTATAGCCGGGGTCCACGTACCAGCCCAGGTTATTGTACACGAGGTACGGCATGTAGGCGAAGACCTCCTCCCCGGTCGTTGCATCCAAACAGTGCATCATGCCGTCATTGGCTCCCACAAAGAGGTAGCCATTTTCAAAGATGGGCGAGGAGTGCACCACATCGCCGAGCACGCCGAAGCGGTTTCTGAAGGGGCCGCCGTTTTGCTCCTCCAGGGCTCGATTGCCTCTCAGGAACTGGACGATGAGCTCTGCCGTCGTGGAATCGGGATCGAGCAGGGCCTTTTCCGCAAGGGTGAGCTTGTTGAACTGGAACTCCCTGCCCTTGGTGGCGACGGGGTCCCAGGTCGCGATGGCACGGGTGGTCCAGGTCTTATTATCCAGCTCGATACGGGCGGACCAGATGTACGATTCCCTCAGGACCGCCCCTG
>CP070673.1:1391277-1394244 GCA_020351915.1 Deltaproteobacteria bacterium | reverse complement strand
TATCGTACTGCTCCCGGTGTCAAGGCAAACTCCATAGAAGAGCTAGCAGAAGAACTGAGGACGCCGGGGTTGACCAAGACCATTGACGAATTCAACGCCGCGGTGCAGGAGGAAATACCGCTGGACTATACGATCAGGGATGGCAGGGGAACAGTCGGGATTACACCACCAAAGTCTAACTGGCCCAGAAGCTAGACACCCCGCCATTTGTAGCGTATGCGGTGGGCTGAGGGATCACCTATACCTTCGGCGGGCTAAAGATTAGTAGTCGAGCTCAGGTCTTTGATGCAGAAGGCGAAGCAATCCCGGGACTCTATGCAACAGGGGAAATAGTTGGTTTCTGGCACAAGATTATGTTGGCGGAAGTGGTATCACATTAGGGGTGGTGTTCGGTCGTATTGCCGGTGCTAATGCGGCCGGGAAGTGAGCAGAAGAAGCCGAAAGGGGGTGATAGCCTTCAAGGGATAACGGTTAAGGTGCTGGGCGATCGATGGGTGGTGATTAGCTTCCAGCAGGAAAGGTTTTTGGACAGCCTGAACAATAACAGTCCTAGTCGGAGAGAGGAGGATATCGACAAGGGCACAGAGCCGTTGTAGCGCGACCATTATAGAGATTATTGGCAGCTCGGTTTCATACCTCAGTTGCTAGCTATGTCTGCAAGCTATATACCTAAACTACAAGGGGCATCAAAGTTAATGGCGGAGAGCCAGAAAATACTGGTGTCAAGACATAAAAGAAGGAGGTATCCTATGAAAGCTATGAAAGGAAACGGGAACAAGATGTGGCGTGTATTCTTTGTGTTCGGTTTGGCCTTAGTCCTGCTGGCCTCGCGGGGGGCTTTAACGAGTGCCCAAGAGAAGGTAAAGCCCAAATATGGCGGCATCCTTCGCATGTGGCTAAAACGCGACGCGACTACCAACGACCCGAACCGTTGGCGTGGGGCCACGGTCTACTCACCAGCCACTTTGGTTTTTAGCAATCTTGTCAGGTGCAGTATGCAAGACCTTACTGCCGTGGAGCCTGACCTGGCCAAGAGCTGGGCGATTAGCGCCGATGGGAAGGTCTATACCTTCCACCTGTTTGAAAATGTGAAGTGGCACGATGGCAAACCCTTCAGCGCGGAGGATGTCAAATACAGCCTCGAGAAAATGACAGATCCAAAGAAAGGTGTGGAGACCGCGAGGCTATTCCCCAACTTCGAGAGAGCAGAGGTGGTAGATAAGAACACTGTAAAGGTTTACCTTTCAGAGCCTCAGGGAAGCTTCCTGCCGTTTCTGACCATTGCCCACTGCAAGGTTCAAAGCAAGCATATTGCTGAAGCGGGCACACACCATCAATCCCCCGGCTGGCTGGTTGGCACCGGACCCTTCAAGCTGAAAAACTATAATAAGGGTATAAGCTGGGAAGTGGAGAGATATGCAGATTATCACCGTGAGGGTCTTCCATATCTGGACGGGATAGCTGCCTACTTCATGGAAGATGTGGAAGCGCAGAAAAGTTCTCTTATTGCCAAGCGGGTGGACATGTCTGCCCCGGGGTCGGCATACAGGGCCATACAGGATATAGAAGCCATACGGGCCAGCGACCCTAAGATAGTGTTTCAACCTTGCATATTTGGCCAGGGTTGGGGTGTGTTATTAAACCTCAAGAATCCCGCTGCTCCCTGGCAGGACCAGCGAGTAAGAAAGGCAATATCCCTGGTGGTGGATCAAAAGGAGCAGATCATGGCGGTGCAGGGTAGCGAGCTGTTCGCCGCACCCGGGGGGTATTTGTATCCTTTTGGCTCCTATGCCCTTCCTGCAAAGGAGTTGGCAAGGTATCAGGGAACGGACAAGCCCTATGAGGAAAGGGTGGCGGAGGCCAAAAGGCTAATGGCAGCAGCAGGGTTTAGTCAAGGCTTTGAAGCTGTGTTGCTATGCAGGGCACAAGACCCTAGACATACCCGCTCTGCACAGATGCTGGCTGAGCAAGTGCGCCGGATCGGCATTACGCTCAAGATAGATGAGAGAGAAGAAGCAACGTACCTGAAGCAGCGAGGGGATGGAAAATTTGAATGGGTATTGGACTCTATAGAGTCGACCGTGGGAGACCCTCAGGAGCAACTGCTGCCTTTCCACACTGGTGAGTACCTGAACTACGCAGGGTACAGCAATCCGAAGTTTGACGAACTGTTCGTCAGAAGCTCACAGGTGACAGGGGCGGAGCGGGTGAAGGTAGTACAGGAGGCAGCGCGAGAGCTGTGGAAAGATCTACCTTTTGTGGTTTTCGAGTACTATGGCTATGTCATTGGCCTGCAGCCCTATGTGAAGGACTTCAACAATCCGGGCGTGTTACCGCTGGATTGGGGATTATTCGACCAAGTATGGCTTGACAAGTAACGGCACATTCAGCCTTGCCCTGCTGGGGAATGATCGAAGGCAGCAACAGCTCGGTCTCCGGTTTGGGCATGGCCGAGGATAAAGCGACGTGGCCCAAAAACGAAGGGCCTTCGCTTGAGAGGTGGGATGCGTTCTCGTGGAGACAGGCAAGCTGGGGGGTGAACTTCCCCCCAGTAAGGTAACACAACTTAGTAACGGAGGAGGGCAAGGCAATGGCTCAGAGGTTGAAAGGTAAGTCAGCTGTGGTGACCGGCGGTGGAAGTCCTGTTGGTATAGGCAGATCAGTGGCTTTAGCTCTGGCTACCGAAGGGGCTCAGGTGGTAGTAAACGATACCGGCCGTGACCCTGATGGCACGAGCAGAGCTGATAAGGTAGTTGAGGAGATCACAAAAGCCGGTGGCACTGCCGTTGCCAATTACGACAGCGTAGCCACAATGGTGGGTGGCGAGAATATCATCAAAACTGCCATCAGCAACTTCGGTCGAATCGACATCTTGGTTAACTGTGCTGCCAATTATAAGCGCGTGCAAGAAGCTTTTGAAATGACGGAGAATGACTGGGATTCAATTATAGATGTTCATTTAAAAGG
>CP070673.1:1388279-1391177 GCA_020351915.1 Deltaproteobacteria bacterium | reverse complement strand
GATACTGAAGGCACACCAGGTGCCACTATTAAATAAATGTATCGGAAATTCTACAGCTTTTTGAAATCAAAGCACTTTTAATGGAACATGTTTCATATAGGCCAAATGGAATGGTGGAATACTGGAATGTTGGTTTGAATAAGGAAGTTACTCATTCACTAGCCTCCGTATCAAGAGGAATTTTGCCAATCCTTCACATTGTCCAACACAAGTTCAAACATTGTTCCATTTTCCCATAACCCATTATTCCATAATTCCAATATTCCAATTGTGCCTGCCCGCCATTAGCTGCGCTTCAGGCGCTGGCAGGCGGGAGCGAAGCGAACTAGCTTCTGCCTGCTATTGCTCGCCAAACTTTTCCAAGGCCTTACACGCCTCGGCCTTACCCAGACTGCAGCTCTTCTTCAAACTAGACAGCAATTCCTCCTGTTGCCCGGTGCTTTGATACACCAGCGCCATACCAAGGTAGGCATCGGCAAAGTCCTGGTCTATATCCAAGGCCTTACGGTAGGCTGAAAGTGCCTGTTCATAATCTTTTTTCATGAAATAGGCAAGCCCCGTGCTGTAGTGGGCCCACACAGAATCAGGTTTTCGTTGTATGGTACTCTCATAATCCGAAATAGCCGCGTCATACTGGCCTTTATTGTAGTAGCAGAGTCCCCTGTTATAGTAAGCATCAGAGAAATCGAGATCAACATCGCTTGATTTCTCGAAAAAATCTATGGCTACCGTGTAATCTGCTATAGCCTCGTCATACCGTTTCTGGTTGTAGAGCAGGTTTGCCCGGTTGTAAAAGGCATCGGTATACCCTAAATCGTTACTTTCACTAATACGTATGGCCTTTCCATAGGCATCCAGGGCCTTTTGGTCCATGTCTTTTGCGGCATAGATTACGCCTAAGTTATTGTGAATATCGGCATGATAGGGCTTCTCCTCGCCACTTAAGGACAGGGCAATGTTGTAATAATTCTCAGCATTGGAATAGTCCCCTTGCTGGTAATAAACAAGGGCAATGTTGTTGTGGGCCTTTTCATCATTGGGATTAATGGTAATAGCCTGTTTGAAGTCCTTGAGAGCCTGAGCATATTGCTTCTTTTCGTATAGAGCCAGACCCCTGTTGTTGTAAGCCTCAGCATAGTCGGGATCTAAATCAATGGCCTCTGATAAGGCGGCTATGGCCTCATCGAATTTACCTTCCTTCAGGTATCCGCTCCCGGTATCAAAGAGGGTGCCGGCATCTTGCGCACTTCCTATCCCTGACCCCAACAGGGCAAGGGATACCAGGATCACCATGGTGATGGTCCATCTTTCAACATAGATTCTTTTCATAGCACAATCCAGTATCAGTTTCAGTGGTACTAACCGTCTATATAGAGTAAGATCTTTATATGTATCTCTCACCACCCGCTTCGCTAGAGGCACAGAGATCACAGAGAGAAAGACATAAGGCTTTGGGTAAGCTATTTTATTTATCAAAGCTTGCCCGAAGGGCATGATTATTTTTCTCTGCCGGCGTCTCAGCGGCAAAGAAAAAAACGAATTATCTCTGTGTCCTCTGCGTCTCTGTGGTGAAATACTTTCGTTTGATTTCTATCGGTTTAAGACAGTGCTTCGCTAGCTACTCAAGCAACCACAGTGAAGTGATTTCACCTTTTTCGTTCGTCAGATAGCCCACACGATTACCCACGTTGAACGAGGCTTGCGAGGCATTCCTGTCTGTCGGTGTGGCGTATTCGGCATACGGGGAAAACCGGTACAGTGAATCATCGATAACCACCTCATCTACCGCTATCCTGTTGATCTGTCCGGATCCGTCAAACGTGTCAGGATAGTATTCGGGAAGGACGAATCCTCCTTCCTCTTGCATTTCCGCGGCCGCCGGCGGTACCGGTAATCCTTGGCCAGTCATCAAGAGCATCGGCCCAGTAAGCAGCACAAAGACAAAGATCTTTCCATAACAAAGAAACCAGTTGCCTTTTCTTTCCATAGGTCCTCCTGCAATCTTATTCAAGTTCTCTCCAGTGTCTGACACCCAATCTTGGCGGTTTTTCCCGTACTCTTTTGATGGTGCCCTCGGAAGAACTGAAGTACTTCATCTCAGTGCTTCCCATTCCTAATATGGCCGGGACATGCAATCTCCCCGTTTTCTGTATGCCCGTTGGAGCCACCTTAGATGCCTCTCCAATGTCAATGAGATCCTCTGAATCGATTGCGGCGTCGGCATCGATATCAAACTGCGCCGCTAAGAGCCTCCCCCCAGAAGCTGCATCCATCTCGTGAACGATAGAATCTCCCCCAATGCTACAGGGTTCATCCTCTGGTGTGAAGCTGATGACTATGGCCTTGGCGTCTCTAATCATCACATCGGTGACCACCCGCTCTGCAGTCAGGGGAAGATCAAAGTACCATCCTGCATGCACGGCCGGATTCGGTAACTGACCGGCTTCGTCGTCGACAGTCTCCCAGTCGGGACTGTTATTGGTCAAAATGCGAAGTTTTAGATCTTCGTTGTTAACGGTTACGGTCCAGAAGAAGGGGAAATTGGGATCGGTGTCCGGGGACGGCACGATTTCTTGCGCTAATAGGGTCACGGTCCCCGGCTGGTTTGATAGCTTGTTCGTGGTAGATCCCCTGTTAAAGAACCCCAGATACTCGCTGTTATCAGTATCATCGCCGTAATCCCATATCCCATAGATGGTATTGAGGCTAGTATCCGAAAAATCGGTTACTCCCAGGTACTTTCCGGTGCCAAACACGACCAGGTAACCGTGTTTCTCAGGGTGCCGCATAACATCCGGTTTTGTAGTGATGGGCTGGCCTAAGGCCTGGAAGAGTGGCTGGGGATCACCACCGCCGTCCTCATAAGCCACCCCCCATTGAGTATAGTCTGAATTTGTG
>CP070673.1:1384242-1388179 GCA_020351915.1 Deltaproteobacteria bacterium | reverse complement strand
AGCACGGGTTCGGGTAATGGCAAAATCTCGTATTCATCATCGAAGCGGAGGGCCATCCCGACTTCTTCGGTCCGAATGACGACTCCGGAGGTTTTTATTAAGGCGGTTTTCCTCTTCGAATTTTTTTCACTGAGGGGCAGTACAGCCTCAAGGTTCAATTTGGCACCCATCCTAAAGGGGTGCTGGGTTTGCAAAAAGGTACCACCTGCACAAATATTGCTGGTTATTACGTTGATCCATTTTCGGTCTCTGTCATTACTTCTCAAAGAAACGCGCGCTTTCAGTTCTAGGCCGAATCTTTCCATTGATCTTTTTTCGTGAATAGTCATCGCCATAGGAGTACACAGAGATTTCCTTTGAATTCTCGATTTTGCCAACTAGAAAAGCATCAAATGAGACTGAAGACAATCGGGTGAAAGATTTATTTCTTGCGTATTTTTTCGTACTGAAATGGGTAGGAAGGTGGGATTAAGGACCTCCGGGGACTAGGTTTTCTTAATAGTGGAGTAGTAGTAGTTGAATCTCAATCGGCCCGCTATGAACGGAAGCCCGCAGCGTCTTTGCCGTATCAATAAACCAGTGCCACGAGTTGGTTGTTCTTTTCGAGATGCGGCAGCCAAATGGCCCCTTCATCGAATAGGGAAAAATTTTCGGAGTTCAGGGGAGGGCATTTATGATGTCAACAGTGGGTTAAGTTTGCCTGCCGACTCAGGGTCAAAAGTTTTTGGAAGCCCAAATGGCGGCTTGAAAACGATTTGGGACATCAATCTTGCCGTAGATATTGTGCAGGTGGGCTTTCACTGTATGCTGGCTGATGCAGAGCCTTTCAGCAATCTCAGGGTTACGGAGTCCGGAAGCAACCATTATGAGTATCTCGGTTTGCCTGAGTGTAAGAGATGTGTCGGTCTGTCTTAAGGGTTTTTTGGAATCCTCTTCCCTCAAAAGGCATTCTACCAAAGTTTCTCGGGAGAACCACAATTCGCCTTTCAAAATAGCCGGGAGGCCTTTGGCCAAGACATCTGGTGGGTCATTATCTAAAAAGATGCCTCTCACGCCTCGGTTAATGGCCTCGTATTCCAATTTCCTGTGGGGACTTGCATTAAACAGGGCAATTAAACACTTATTGTGTCTGGAGTTGACTCCGACACCGAGCCCGATCCAAAATTTGCCAAGATCGCTTCCCAGACAATCAAATAGGATTAAGAACGCGCGATCATGTTTCTTGTCAACAACAGGACTGAGATCGGAATCTGTGCTGCATGCGCACTTCAATCCTGTGGTCCTTTGAAGGAAGGAGGCCATCAATTTACTCTGGAGGTTACGAGGACTCACGATGTGAACATCAGTTTCCATTTTTGATGCAGACCGTCACCTTTCTTATAAAAGAGGAACCCTGCTTCGGGGGATTGTTTTTTGCACCAGATTAAAGTCATATGGAGCGACATTAATTATTGCGCAGAATGGTGCCCATGCACATCGTGGCAGGGGAAAATGCCCACTCAACCCTTCTGACATCTAACTTTACCCTTAACTGTTAAAGGTTCTTGGTGACCCAAAAAGCCGCTTGGAGTCGATTCTTGGCCCTGATTTTTTCGTATATATTGGTTAGGTGGGTCTTGACCGTGTGGTAGCTGATGCACAGCTGGTCAGCGATCTCTTCATTTGAAGCGCCATGGGCAAGCAGAAGGAGTATCTCTTTTTCTCTGGGGGTGAGACTGGGCCGTATCTCTTGAGAAGTACTCATGACATCCATTGTCTCTAAAACACATTTGGTCAAGAGATCTCGCGAGAGCCAACGCTCTCCTTTGAGAATTGCTAAAACACCCTTCGGGAATACTTCCAGGGGGTCATGTTCGAAAAAAATGCCTCGGATGCCTCGAATAACAGCTTCTTTATGCGCTCTATAGGCTTTTTTGTCAAGGCTGGCATTAAATAGGGCGACGAAAGATTCAGCGCCTCTGGAATCGAATCCCCTATCCAACTGAGTCCACAGATCGTCCAGATTCGTTCTGATACAATCCCACAAGACAAGGGACCTTTGGGCGCTTGTAAGTATGGGAGTCAGATTCAAATCCTGGCTGTAAAAGCAAGGCAATCCAGTCTCGCTTTGTAAATAGAATGCCATCAGCACATTCTGTAACTTAAGTGGACCTAAGATGTGGACTTGTGATCTAATCAGTAAGATCCTCTGGTTCGGCTTGCTCGGTTCCCCAGGACCATCTCCCGGCCACATAGGAATCTATAAAAACTCTTTATAGAACTACACATTCCGGCATTAGAGAGAAAAATTCTTAGACAGACACTGTATTATTATTTATTGTTAGAGCATTCGCAAAAATTAAAATAATGCTATAAATTCAAATAGTTATGCATTATTGATTGAGTTTTTTCCTGCATTTTACAATCAGTCATGCTTTCATTGAGGTCTTAAGATTTCCAATGGGATTTTCATAAATTGAAATAAAGTCAAGGAATTAGCCTATTTCAAGGTATTTTATACCCATTAGTGGCAAAGATCGTGCCAGCGAGGCAGCGAGAAGTCGGTTAATATTCCCATTAAATTTCAAGTAGTTAGGTAACCCCCCAAAGCCATAAGGAGACATGTGTAATTTAATACTAACCTTCGGAAGAAAAACATTTCCATTTCATGGCAAAACATTTCCGATCGGCGCACCTGGTTTCGCCGCTGCCGAATGGCTGTTTAGATCGTGAGAAGAACAAAAATTGGGCATTTTATATTAAGAGATGCCAATCTGTAATGGCAATTGGACTTCGGGTGGGTTTTTCGAAAAAAAAGCCCCACGTTGTGGGGCGGAGGCTGGGCGATAGAATTAGGTCCTTTGGTCTAGGGCGAAAGGGATACCTCCACGAGCTCCTCCTTTGGTCTTCGCCGATCAGCGCGGCGGCGCTCTGATTCAATGGCTTGGGTTCGCGTCCTCCGCTCACGATAGCGCCTGTCAACGATCACCTTGACATCCTCCTGCCCCTCAAAGGTGCTGCGCAGCTCCTTTTCAAGATAGGCATAGGGCCGCCGTATCATGACTGTCATCACCCCGGGCCCTTTTTCAGGCGGCGAAGTTGCTTTTGCGATCCTCAAGAGAAACTCTGGCAGCCCGCTCATCATGACCTCCTTGTCTCTGAGCAGGCAATCTTAGCCTTCAATAGAATCTAACGGGACGGTGATTGTCAATCGGGCTTTGGTCGGATTTTCACCAGAAAAAGGTTTTAGCTGAGACCTTTGCTGATGGCATAGAGAATAGCCTGGAGGCGTCGGGTGACCTTGAGCTTCCTGAAGATACTGTTTAGATGAGTCTTCACTGTTTTCTCACTGATGAAGAGATCCTGGGCAATTTCCTTATTGGTGCATCCTGTAGCGAGGTGACGCAGAACCTCCTGCTCCCTCGGAGTTAACCCCTCCTTTGTTTTCCCGCGTGGGTTTGCCCCTTGTGAATCGGCAATGGCCTTCTGGTCAAAGAATCTGGACATGAGTTTCCGTTCTATCCACAGGTCTCCTCGGTGAACTGTCTTAATCGCCTTGGTGAGATCAGAGACGGTGGAGTCCTTGGAAAGATATCCCTTGGCCCCGGCCTTGAGGGATTTGAAGATCTTAGCTTCATCCATAGCGGCAGTGAGCATGAGCGCCTTGGTGTTGGGGCTTTTTTGTCTGATTGGGGGTATGACCTGAATGCCATCCATCTCCGGCATTTTGATATCGAGGAGGACAACGTCAGGCGCTTAAGGTCGTTGGTGACATTGATTGTCTGGAGCCCATTGACGGCCTCGCCTACGATTTCGATGTCCTTTTCCTCACGGAGGATCATCCGCACCCCTTCTCGAAAGAGCCGGTGATCGTCAGCGATTACAACCCGAATCCGGTGTTCCATCCCTATCTCCCTGTTGCCCCGATAGTACGGGAATCTTGAGGGATAGTCTCTGT
>CP070673.1:1380418-1384142 GCA_020351915.1 Deltaproteobacteria bacterium | reverse complement strand
GAGCGTACCAAGCGATCCCTTGCGCCCAATTTCCTGCACTTGCAGTCCAAACGCCTTTCTGCAACTGTTCCTTTTTTGCCAACTGCATTGCATTGCCTGCGCCGCGCAGCTTAAAAGATCCGATGGGCTGCAGGTTCTCCAGTTTCAGAAAGATCTCCGCCGGTGAGTCCTCGGCGTTTAGGCGAACAACCGGGGTGCGAAGCACTGTGTCAGTGAGGCGTGCTTGGGCCTCGCGAATCGCCCTTAGTGGGATGGGCTCGAGAGCAGACATTTTCATACCTCCTAGAGCAATCTACTTATCACAGCGAACCCTTACTTTCGGAAGCAGATGTGATAGCTTAGGTAAGTTTGATCAATTTCAGCACGAAAGGCAGCGTATAGGGAGAGCGCTTCAAGTCACTACGGGAACTGCAACACCGAAAGGAGCATTCAGCATTCTTAAGGTGAGATGTCTGTTCCAGCGTATCAATCGACAACCTACATACCCACCCACCTTACGACCCTGATCCTATCTCTCGGGAACAAGATGTCAATAAGAAATGTGCGACAGTGCGGGTTGGGAAATACCTCTAACTGGAATAGATAATTTCGCTCAATGTCCATCCCTGCCTTATTTGCAACGGAAATCGCTACTGATTCTGACTGGAGAATCCCAAAGCTCAACGAAATCTTGTCTGCTGGTATCAAAGCAGTTAAGAAGAGACAGAGATGAGCAGCCGCGGAACCTCCCCTGGAACGTTACCGCATCAATTTCTCTTGTAAGAGTTCCTTGACTTTGTCACTAACTCCATAAGGATATAGAGAAAACACATCAGAAAGTCTCTTCTCCAATTCATGAAAAACCATCCCTGCAGTTGGACTGCTCAGCTCTGAGAGCCAAATAAATTGTTTCCTGATTTTGTTTCTCATTGTCAGCTTTTCCGCCTTACTGAGGTTTGGGATAAACCTAATTCCATCTTCGAGCGCCTGAAGTATTTCTTGTATATCGCGTGAAGTCAAACGGGCCATAGACATCCTCCATGAATCTGAAATCTCCCCCCCGGATGGAGAAATAGAAGGGTGCGTTTAGTTGAAGATAGCAAAAGCAAATCAAGACTTTATTGTGTCTTATTAATCGTATATTATGTGATGCGCTGTCTTTTGGCTACCCAGGATGAATAGATTCATTAGGCTTGACGTCGTATTTCTTTTCCCTGGCCTTTCCCCACCAACAACCGCCGGAAGTCAATGCCATCTCAATAGCCTGGATAGATTTGGCGAGTCGATTACCTTTTCTTGCGTTCCTACAGATAGGGCAGCCATATTCGCAATAATCGGGATCGGTGAGATGGAGTAGAGGCATCTTCCATCCTTTCCATCCATACCTTTTTTCCTCTTTCATTGCTGCTCGCCAAAAATGGCTAGATTTGTTTTGTTCGGGCGTAACCTAAAAAGTCCAGGTCAGGCCTACCATTACACCTTCCTTGTAGGGTTCAATGGTCACCGTTATACTATCATGAAAATCGATTCCAAGAAAGGCATCATTAAAAAAGGCGCCAAAGAAATTCCCGAGTGCAATCCCAAAAAGGACATCGGAGGGATAATGTTTGTTTGCCTCCATGCGGGCCCATCCCACGGCAAAGGGAAGGGTGGTCAACCCGGCGTGCAAGACGGTTTTTCCCGGATTGGATAAGGTTAAGTATTCGACATTTTTAGACGCCAGCATGGTTGCTGTAGCTGCGCTTGAGGCATGGCCCGAGGGAAAGCTTCGATCATTAGAACCATCCGGGCGCGTTGAGCTGATTGTGTCCTTTAGCACAAACGTTGTACCACAGGTCGTCATCATGGCTGCAAACCCAACGCCAATCCCCTTGAGCTTTGCATTTAACCAAACCTCCTTGTCTCCACTGGGAGTTAACAGCGCGGTGACAAGGTACGACGCATGGGCGGTCGCGTTGAGAAGGTCGGCGGCCCTTTCTGCATCGTCTTGGGACCCAAACAAGGGCATGTGATCTGTGGCCCAGTCGGCAAGTTTCCCGTCCATATCATCTACCTGGAGAACTAACGCCCCTGCAGCGGGGGCCCACGTTGCAGGGTCAGTAACTGCGTTCACTGCTGCATCGCGAACCCGCCGCCAGCCTGGGAAAAGGGTAGCGTCCTGTCCCCAACCGCGCCCATTTGGAAGTGTTCCACAACTCGCCAGTACTGCAACCGCTAGGAACAGAGCAAATGCCTTCAAACCTTTCATAAGATATCCAATCCACTGTTTTTTACCCGACTATCTTCTAAACCCTGTTGAAAATCCAATATGATGCTACTCTTCACCCAAAAGCTTAAGGATCTTAACCAGCAGCTCGTCTCTCCAGTTCTTAATCTCCTCAAGGGTCTTGGTGCGGACAACCTCCATTTCATTGACCCCCTTTATAATCGATTTGGCTGCTGAGGGGGGAATGCTGGTCCACGTCTCCATTGTCTCCCAGCGATATTGGTACGAGCGGGAGAAATTCTCGATAAAGCGCTCTACACTACTTCCTGCTAAATGTATGCGGAGGAAAGGGCCGATGAGGGGGTCCCGAAGGCCTATCCCCATGCAGAAGGCAGTATCCACATCCGAGGCACTGGCTATACCTTTGTGAACGAGATCAATTGCTTCACGCAAAAGAGCCGCCTGTAACCGGTTCACGATGTAGCCGGGGACCTCCCGGTTCAGTGCAACAGGGGCTTTCCCGATCCTTTTCATGAAATCTCGGGTTGCCTTAACCGTGCTGGGAGAGGTGTGTTCACCTCCCACGATCTCAACAAGAGGAATAAGGTGAGCGGGGAGCACAGGGTGGGCCAGCACACAGCGTTCGGGTCTCGTCGTGACCTTCTGAATTTCGGTCATGAGCAATCCGGAAGCGCTACTCGCCAAAATCGTGTGATGCGGAGCTTGTGCGTCCAATTCTTGGAAAACGTGTTTTTTGATCTCATAATTATCGGGAACGGACTCTTGAACGTAGTCCGCGTGAGCCACAGCCTCGGCGAAATCTGTGGTCGGCCTTATCCGCTTAAGCGCAGCGTCGGCTTCACCTGCTCTCAGGAGGTTGTTTTCTTCCATAAATATCAGGCTGGAGGCTATGTTGGTGATTGAGTTGTGAAGGATGTCTTGTGTGACATCATGGAGAGTCACTTCGAGACCCTTTGAAGAAAAGAGGGTTGTCCAGTTTTGTCCTATGAGCCCGGCTCCGATGCAGGCAACGGTACGAATGTCCATTAGCCTTTCCTCCTATTGTTTAAAGACCTTTTCCATCACCTCGAGGGCGAATCTCGCAGAGACGGTGGCAGGGCCACCTCCCATTTCCATTCCCACCTCAACTCCTTCCAAGACTTCCTGCATGGATGCTCCGGCTTTGGCAGCTTGCTCGATATGCCAGTGCATGCAGGATTCGCAATCTATTACAACTGAGATCCCAATAGCAATGAGTTCTTTATTCTTCTCGGGCAAAGCACCGTCAGAGAAGGCAGCCTCCTCCATTTGAAGGAACGCTTGATATACTTTGGACTTAAAAGACAACAGTTTGTTATGAGCAGCTTCTCTTCTGGTGGAGATTTCCTTTAGTTTGTTCATAGGTATTCCTCCTGACTTCGTGACAGATTAAATTGACAGATCTCCCAACGTTAGAGCTGAGTATGTAACAAGCCCTTTTATAAGATCAGCCGGACCGACTGTCTTTGCTCAGCGGTATTTGACATTTGTAAGGACAGG
>CP070673.1:1369067-1380318 GCA_020351915.1 Deltaproteobacteria bacterium | reverse complement strand
GCTCAGAGCGTTCATGCCAAGGTCGGGGTCCAATGTTATACCTGCCACAAACCTGATCGTGAAAAGCCCTTTTTCAGTGAAGAGCACCTGCAATATGATTCCACCGAGGTATCCCCCGTTATCACGCCAAAAAACTGCGCGGGCTGCCATCCTGAGCAAGCTGCTCAGTACGATAGAAGCAAACACGCCCATACCCTGGAGATCATATGGAAGGTGGATAAATGGTTGCAGGATGGGATGAACAACGCCATAGAGCGTACCACGGGATGCTACGCGTGCCATGGTACCGTCTTGGAGGTTGTAGATGGCCGCCCCGTACCTGGCACGTGGCCCAATGTCGGTGTGGGAAGGAAAAATCCTGATGGAACGCTCGGCAGTTGTAGTAGTTGTCATACTCGACACAGATTCTCGGTTGTGGAGGCGAGAAAACCAGAGGCCTGCGACCAGTGCCACCTTGGCCCGGATCACCCTCAGATAGAGATCTACAACGAATCCAAGCACGGTACTATCTACCACGCCGAGGGCAACGAGTGGAACTGGTCTCCTGATGATGGCCGCTGGAAGGCAGGACGGGATTTCAGGACCCCAACATGCGCTGTCTGTCATATGTCAGCAGCTGACGATGTACCTGGAACCCATGACGTAACTCAGAGGCTTTCATGGGAAACCCAGGCTCCCTTGACAGTAAGGCCCAGTGAGTTCAAACCGTTCCCCGCTGAAACTGACTGGAAGGTAGAACGGGCAAAGATGAAACGAGTTTGCTTGCAGTGCCATTCCCAGGCATGGGTCGATGATCACTTCTCAAATCTCGATCGTGTAATCGCAAATTACAATGGGATCTACTTTAAGCCAATCAAGAGCCTCATCGATTCTCTTTATGCAGAGGGGCTTCTTTCAGAGCAAACCTATTTTGATGAAGATCTCGAATGGGAGTTTTATGAGCTCTGGCACCACGAGGGTCGTCGTGCTCGGATGGGTGCTGCCATGATGGCCCCTGACTACGCCTGGTGGCACGGGTTTTACGAACTGAAACACCGTTACAACAGTATCGTTAAAGCCTCTCAGGCCTTGAGAGAGAGCGGCAAGGAGCACATCTTTAAAGACTTTCCTGGGAAGCATCGGAAGGATTAGATCTCTTTATGGATACGAAATCTTTCGATGTGATTATCGATCTAACTCCGAAATTACTTTGTAACAGGGATTTGGATCTCTTTTTTTGACACCGAAGAAGCCCATGCTTTTGTACAGCCCATGGTTCACCCTGTGGAATTCTTCCGCTTGAGGGAAACCCCCGTTGGGGGATTCCATAGGGTACAGATGCGGATTCCGTAGCCCTTGGGTCTTCGGAGCCGGGATCATCGGAAGAGAGCAGACCAAGAGCACCTGCCGAGCCCGCCCTGTTGAATAGGGGCTTGTTATCCCTCCGTAGGGAATTGAAAAGAGATATTCAACAGGGTGAAGTGCAAAAGAAGACATCCATATTTCTCACTGGTACCACGTCAAGCAGAATGGATTCTCATTGTTCTTCTGCGGAGTTAAAGTGATAATCGACAACTGAACGATTATCCGCGGTGAGCGATCATAAACTCACAAAGGAGGGCTGAGAATGGCCTTGAACCTAGATTCCATCGGAAAGAGGATTGGACCCCTCACCAAGGAGTACAACTGGAAGGACGTGGTGCTCTATGCTCTGGGCGTCGGCGCCGGATTCGATGAGCTTGAATACTGCTATGAAAATCGGTTAAAGGTGATCCCCAGCTTTTCCAGTGCGATCGTATTTGAGTTTATGACTGGTGTGGGGCTTAGCGCTGGTCACGACCCGGCCGGGACTCTTCACGGAGAGCAAGATATCATCTTTTACAGCCTCATTCCTCCTGAGGGCACATTGACCACAGAAGGATCAATTACCCACATGTACGATAAAGGGCCTGAGAAGGGGGCACTGGTGGTCGCCGAAGCTGACACCTACCACTCCAATGGTCAAAAGCTTTTCACTAACATCTTCACCCTTTTCTGCCGCAAGGATGGAGGATTTGGGGGCGAACCTGGCCCCGATGAAACCGTCGAATTCCCAGACCGCGAGCCCGATTTTGAGGAAAATGCTCACCCATCTCTCAACCAGCCACTCTTGTACCGCCTCTCCGGTGATGTCTTTGCCCTTCATGTGGATCCAGATTTTGCCAAGGCAAGCGGCTTCCAGAAACCAATTATGCATGGGCTCTGTACCCATGGCTACGCATGTCGTGCCGTTATTAAGCATCTCTTTCCCAGGGAACCTGAGCGCATCAGCCGCTTCCACGTGCGCTTGTCCCGCCCTATTTACCCCGGTGTTCCCATCAGAACACAGATTTGGAAGATAGAAGAGGGTAAGGCCCTGTTTCGCACTATAAATGTTGAAAACGGCGAGATGGCAATCGATCAGGGCGTTGTAGAATGGATGAGTCAAGACGAATTGGCGAAGCGAGCCAAGCTCGGCGGCATGCGTTTCGACAACCGCGGTGCCATCGTCACCGGAGCGGGAGCTGGTCTAGGACGTGCGTATGCCCTGGAGCTGTAGCAGCCAATATGAAGAGAATCAAGTCCTTAGATGCTGCCAGGGATTCCCCAATACCACCGCCTTCCGCCCCAAGGAAATCCAAGCAGCCTGGCTTGGCACCTGCTATGATGAAATCAATGTAGGCAAGAACACCTTGCCGTTGTCCATGACCCTGTGCCTCCCCTTTATACCTGTCACCAGAACCGAAAACTTCTGCGCCAGTAACACGAAAGCCTTTCGTGGCGCAATTTATGCGGTGACCTCCGGCCTATGACATATAGTTAGCTTTGAGTGTGGAAAAGCTTAAGGATTTCAAGATTATAGGCCAAAAGAATCACCTTTGGGTACAATCAGAGACAGGGGACACGCTCAGAGCTTCTAGCTCAATACGGAGAGGGCGGAAATATTGTCCGCATTTCCGACTGGCTGAGATCGGATATAGATCTGAAAGAGGTGATAAAACGGCTTAGGAAGTAACAGCGTATTCCCTCGACAGCTATGACTCCGACGGCAGGAAGCCCACCAAAATAGAGGGCCTTTAGATGATATGAGCGCCTGCTCTTCAGTGCTCAACTGGCCTCCATATCCCCTCATGCTGGCACATTCGAGAAAAGGGTTCTCCCAGGGGAAGGGTGGAACTCGCTAATTCTTTGGGGTCGATTTCAAATTCCGAATGGTACATGGGATCCCATGGCTCGAGAATGAGTGACCCCTGGGGCAACGGAATCAAGCGCGGTAAGAGCGCCTCTCCCCATGGTCTGGATTGCACTTCTTTCTGCAGCTCTTCAATGTTCGAGTATTGTAAAAGCTCCTGGAGGGTAACCAAGGTCGGGGCGCTCAAGGGAATCTCTCCGTTAAGGTTACCAGCAAGCCCCTTTTCAGGGCTGACCCAAATCCCCTGTGTGGTCTCACGGGTGTCCGGAACGCATTCCTGTCCCTGGGGCATAAAAGCCATAAAGAATCGGGTATCGAAGCGGTACGGCATAAGTTCAGGGGTGATCCAGTGTGCCCACCGTGCGAGCATAGTAAACGCTAGGGTCCACCCTTCAGACACCACCAGCTCTTGGGCCCAGTCCTTGTGAAGCCCAGTGGTGCTCATGCGCCGTTCACATACCCGCTCCAGATCACCCTTGGTCTGCTCACTCCTGTAAGCCAAAAGGACTCCGGCCTCCTCAAAGGTCTCGCGGATGGCTGCAACGGCAAAGGCAAAGACCTCTTCCTCGCTCAGTCCTCCACCAAGTCGTCGGGAAACCTCCTTGGGATCCATGTCCACATGTGCCTTCCACAGCTCAGAGTTCCCATCTCCGGGGTCTACGGTGCCCCCAGGAAAGACGTAATTGCCGGGGAAAGAGCCACTTCCACCACTCCGCTCCAGGAGAAAGACCTGGAGCACCCCACCCTCCTCCCGTATCAGGATAACGGTGGAGGCTCTCCTCGGTTCTTTCGGCCTGGTACTGTCTTTCTTCATGGTTACGCAGGCTACCACAGCCGGGTTCCAATCGCAAGCTTGTGCTCTTACAAATACCTCGCTTCACCCCTTGACATCTGCTATGATACCAGCTCACACGACGATAACCTGAGACCACTGAGGCGCCACCCGTGAATGCACCAGCTTTGGACAGAGATCACAGCAGACCGCTACTATCTCTGATTGCCCTTTTTATTACGGTAGCGCTCATTTCCACTGTATGCTGTGTTGGAACGACGAGCGCCACCATGAAGTCCTTGCCCTTTTCCCCTGGTGAAAAACTCACCTTTCAGGTCCGGTGGAGCTTTATTCCAGCTGGAGAGGCCGTTCTCCAGGTGCTCCCCATAGAAACCGTAGACGGTGTGAGCGCCTTTCACTTTGTAATGACGGCACGGACTTATCCCCTCATCGATCTCTTTTACAAGGTCCGCGATCGCATCGATTCCTATACCGATACCCAGATGAGCCACACCCTGCTCTATAAGAAGCAGAACAGGGGGAGAACCACCAGAGACATAGTGGTGACCTTTAACTGGGAAAAGCAAGAGGCCCAGTATTCTAACAACGGACAAAAGGCATCACCCATCTCCCTGGTGCCAGGCTCTTTTGACCCCCTGTCTATTTTCTATGCCTTTCGCCTCCACGATCTCACCGAAAACTTGGTGATCCAAGCCCCCGTTGCCGATGGAAAAAAGTGTGTCATGGGCAAAGCAACGGTGATCAAACGAGAAACCATTACCGTGGTGAGTGGAACCTACGATACCTATCTCGTGGAGCCTGACCTCAGGCATATCGGCGGGGTATTCCAGAAAAGCCCCCATGCGAAACTAAAGATATGGGTCACGGCAGATAGCAGGCGCATCCCTGTTAAAGTAAAGAGTAAGGTAGTGGTGGGCAGTTTTGTAGCAGAGCTTATTAGACCTGGACAGAGTAAGCAAGAGGGTAGCCGTTCACGGGTTCAAAGGTTCAATGGTTCAAGGTTCACTGAAAACCCGCCTGCCATCCCTGCCCGCCATAAGTCTGGCGGGCCAGCCCGCAGTGCGGCAGGCGGGCGTCGGAGAGGTCTGAACAGTTGTTTCGTAAGTTCTGAACGGTCTCCTACCGCAGTTCAGAGTGAGCTTTACCCGGTGTTGGATCAATCTGAGTCTCATGACATGTCTGATCGTGCTCGACGCACTAGCGCTACCGGTCGTGGTTTCATGCCGCCATACATCTGGGGGGATGGCCTACAAGCAAGATCAACGAAAGAAAGACAACCCTGAACGGTGAACCCTTACGGAAGAAGTGAGTATCGAAACACGGTAGCAAGGGAGAGGGATGGTGAGGGCACAATAGTATTGCCTTAGAGGAGTAGCCATGCAGGTAACCAAGGATATTGCTGACTTCGCAGTTAAAACAAATTATGAGGATCTGCCACCATATGCAGTACGAGAGACCAAGAGGCTCCTTCTTGATACCATGGGGTGCGCCATCGGTGGTCTTAGCACACAAAAGGGAAAAATTGCCATAGACCTGGCGCGTTTACTCAAGGGCCCGGCAGAGGCAACCATCTTAGGTACAGGCGATAAGGTATCAGGCGCCTCATCTGCTTTTGCTGCAGGCGAACTGATAAATGCCTTGGATTACGAGGCACTCCTTTCCCCGCCCGACCACGCTACCCCTTATGTACTGCCAGCTCCATTAGCCATTGGAGAAATGAAGAGAGTTTCAGGAAAAGAGTTAATCATCGCTACGGCTGTGGCTCATGAGCTGGCAACACGAATAGGCTCCAGTCTGATCTTTGGCCGCCGGTTCGCAGTCGAACTGCCAGAAAGAGGAGCGGTAATGTCTCTCCCTACACCTGGATATGGCCTCTGTTCCTTTGCCGGAGCAGCAGCTGGGGGCAGGCTGCTCGGTTTGTCTGCAGACCAAATTGCTCATGCCATGGGAATAGCAGGCTATGTTGCCCCTGTTCCCATGCTCACGAAATTCGCCACGACTGTTCCTGTCTCCCTGGGAAAATATCTCTCGGCAGGATTCTTGTCACAGGCACAGGTGCTCGCAATCCTCTCTGCGCACATGGGTTACACTGGAGATACCCAGGTTTTGGACAGTGACTATGGCTTCTGGAGGGCCTTTGGCTGCGATGGATGGAAGCCTGAGTATATTACACAAGGATTGGGTCAGGTCTGGCATTTCCCTGAGAGGATATTTTATAAGACCTTCCCCTGTTGTGGTGCTATGCAGAACACCCTTGCCCATTTCCACAGCATTATCACCCAAAACGACCTCGACCACCAAGATATAACAGAGGTAATAGTGAAACTTAATCTCTTGGCTGAACTCCCTGTATGGCGAACCACTCAGATAGAGACTCACGTCGGCCTTCAGTTCAGTGTCTCTTACATTTTCTCCATTGCTGCTCACCGCATTGAAATAGGACCGTCTTGGCAGATGCCGGAGATTTTCACACACCAGGGCATCGCTGAATTTACCAGCAAAGTTAAAGTCATTACAGATCTCGACGATGAGGCCCACCAAAGGCCTGATGTTGAGGTAGTAACCGGTACAGGCCCAGCCAGAAAAACCTACTCAAAGAAGGGGATTGCACTCGGTCATCAAATGACCGATACAGAGCTTGTAGACAAGTTTAAGAGAAATACCCACTCAATCCTCAACCAAGACCAAATACAAGAAGCCATTACGCTCATCCAGACCTTGGAGGATTGTAACGATATCACACAGCTCTTTGCCTGCATTTCACCTGCCAAACCCGGATAAACCGGAAATCTGAAACAGTATTTAATAGACGAATTCCAATTTTCAAAACGCTAAGGCGTTTTGTATGTTATGCTATATTTTAAGGTTTGTTTCCAGCCCCCTTTGCCTGGGGCTGCCAACCCCGCAACCCCCATACTAACGAAACCAAGCCCAGCCCGGCTAATAGCATGATCCGGTACCCCTAGCGATCTCCGAGCGGCGTAAACAACAATCCCGATATGCCGGTAATCTGATTCGCCGCAATCAGCCGAGTGACAGCTGTCAAGGGTACTCCCAGACCCCGACTCAGCGCCGGGGCAAACGGATATGGGAAGCGGCGTGCAGTATTGAGAAAGAGTCGACTCAAAGTGGCCACCCCGATCTGCCAGATCAGGCATGAATTTACCTTAGCCGCTGCAATATCCCTTGGTTGCTTGGACGTAAGAATTTCCCACTGCCTTGCGTTTCAGCCTTTCGAAACGCCCTGCAAAAGAAGATAAATTGATGGTAAAAACTGTCTTTTTGAAGGGGGGATAATAAGAAGAACACGGTTGTGTGTCAAGTACACAGCCCAATCATGATGTTCCAACAAAACAGACTGCGCAAGGCCTTTTACGAGAACGTTTCCGGCATCAATCCGAATTCTATTTTATACCCGTTCTCAGCAAGGGCTTATCGAGCATATGAGAAGAGATGCATGAGGCTCATAAGCCTCTACCCTGACGCTCGGCAATGACTAACATACCCGTTTTCTAGACAGCAGATACGACCAAACAGAAAACCATGGGCCCACCTTTACAAGGAGGGCCCTTCCATTTAGCGTTATTCAAAAAGACTATTCCGCAGGGATATAAGGGATCTCGATTCCCCACCAGCCTTGTTCCTGAGACTTTTTTGCTGTGTCTGCAGTGGGACTTTTGTAGCCATATAAACTGTACTTAAGGTGATCCCAATTTTTATACATGGAATCGTGCTGCCAGAACCCAGACTCTCTTGCTCCAGCTCCACACCCGTAAAGAAATAGAGCCGTCAAAAGCAACAAAAATAACTTTTTCATCCTCTCATGCCTCCTTTTTGAATTTTTTGAAAATTGAACATGATGCCCAAACCATGTTCAGGTTCATTCATGCCACCAATGCCGTGACCGCCACCCTCAAGAAGAGGACTTGGCCTATGGCCTTGACATCTATGGCATCTGCCTGAGTAATGCAAAAAAATGACAAGATTGGAAAGGGGTCGTTCCTTTATTTCAATGAGCCTAAAGAGTGCTGATTTCGAGGAAAAGTAACATTTAAGATCAGTAATGTCAAGTTTTCTGTGCAGACTCCTGTGCAGAATCTCTTCCCTCCGATTTCTTGAAGAATGGCCAATTCATAGAGCAAGCAGTTGAGCATACGATTCAGAAGTCTAACCCATAGCAACATTTCAGAAAAAATCGCATATCGCCAAAATGGACTACTTTTTTGGTGGGAATATGCCCCTGGGAATAACAAAAATCTTACTAAAGGCTCCGCGATTAGTTGCCGATACTTTAAGTATGCAGGGGTGGTACCCTTAGATTCCAGATTCCATGCGGTCATAAGTCAACAGGTTGTTGCCGAAATCTCTTTTCACTGGGTCTAAAACGTTTTTTTCCCGACTTGTCGGGATTCGCTCCCGCTTATGCAGCGGGATTGGCAAAAAACGCTTTAGTGACAGCTCAAAGGGATTTCGGTTTGGGCGACTGACCGTCAAGAAACGGTTTCTAGATCTTGAAAAAAGCCCCAGTGAAAGATGTGCCGAGATGAGTGAATGTCACACATGGGTTTCAACAAAGCAGGCACGCCTGATGATTATTTCGAAAAAAAGGAAGAGGGAGGAAATGAGTGACAACAGAAAAAGATTCCTTTTCGCTTTCGCCTGTCTCTGTTTTCTAATCACCGTATTTGGGTGCGCCTCACCAGCATACCGAACTCACTCAGAATTTGAGGTTAGGGTTACAAATATAGGAATACCGATACTTGTGCTTTCTGATATCAGAATCTATGAGCTTTCGCCAGGTGGTGTAGTCGAGCTAAGAGATGACTGGGGTGTAATCGGCAAGCACAATCTCCTGAGTGCGATTTTAGCAAACTTGGAGGATAAACACTACAACGTAAAGCCATTAATTACCGATAAGGGGATAGAGAAAGAGATGAAAGAGATTCAAGCTCTTCACAAGGCTGTGAATAGGTCTATTCAGTTGCACACGTACGGGCCACAGCTATTTCCAGAGAAACTGAGAAATTTTGATTATTCCTTAGGTTCTATTGAAAGAATCCTAAAAAAATGCGAAGCAGATTCACTGATATTCGTTGATGCCCTTGGTTACATATCCACGAATAAGCCAGAGGCATCTGTAAGTGTCTGTGTTTCAGATTCATCCGGAACCATTGTCTGGTATTGTGTGAAGGGTTCTCTGGGTGAGTATGACCTTAGAGATCTTGAAAGCGCGACAGAGCTCGTGAAAGATATTCTCTCTTGTTTCCCAGAGGTGACCGGATGAGATATTTCTTCTTACTATTGATTTTATGCTCCCTGATAGCCGGTTGTTTAACCACCAGCTTTCCTCCGGTAACAGAAGATTTCGGGCTTGAGGATGATGAAAAAAGGCTGTGGCAACGGTCAAAGGAAGAGCAAAGAGTTTTAAACAACAGTGGGCTAGTATACCGAGATAATGAGATTGAAGATTATCTGAACAAAATCGCAAGAAACCTCCAGACACCTGAGATCCTGGCACGGATTCCCTTCAGAATAATAGTCATCAAGAATCCCTATTTGAATGCCTTTGCGTTTCCGAATGGTGTTATCTATATCCATACCGGAATCCTTGCACGAATGGACAATGAGGCTCAGCTTGCAACCCTTTTAGCTCATGAGATGACACATTGTACCCATAGGCATGCTCTAAGAGCTTTTCGGGATCGCAAAAACAAGGCCATCGACCTTGCTGCTGTTCAGGAAAACCAAATTGGGTGTGATGGGGCCGTTGATCTATTAGCTCTTCTCGGTTCAACTGGTTGTATGGCTGCGGTGACTGGTTATTCCCGGGAGTTCGAGACTGAGGCCGATATGGTTGGTATTAGGTTGGTTTCACAAGCTGGCTATGACCCGAATGAAGCGCCAAAGATTTTTGAACATCTAACAAAAGAGCTCGCGGAAGAAAAGTTAAGAGAGCCCTTCTTTTTCGGAACTCATCCAAAGCTTCGGGACCGAATTGAGAACTATAGAAATTTCCTTGATACCCGATATCAAGGAAAAAGAGCAGGGACTAAAGACACAGAAGTTTTCCTTAAAAAGCTCCATAAGCTAATACTGGACAATGCCTTTTTGGATCTAAAAGCAGGAAGGTTTTACTCTGCGCAGAGAGGTGCCAAGAAATATCTGAAGACCAAACCGAACGATCCCAGGGCGTATTATCTCTTAGGTGAAATTTCCAGGCAGAGGAAAAAACAAAATGATACAGATAGAGCGAAAGCCTACTACAAAAAGGCCCTTTCTATCGAACCATCCTATCCAGACCCACTCAGAGCGATAGGATTACTCTATTACAAAGAGGGGAAAAAGACCCTTGCAAAGAGATCTTTTGAGTCATACTTGTCCCTTTCACCACATGCACCGGATAGGGCATATATCAAGCAATATTTAGCACAATGCAACGAATAAAAAGGATCATGAAAAGGTTTTTATTGCTCCTGTTACTATTACTAATTACAGCCTGCGCTCCCTGGATGCAAGGTAGAGGCTTATATGAGTCTCCAAAACATAGCTTCACTCTCGACATCCCACAAAAATGGATGAGATTGAATACCGATAAATATCTGCTCATAAGCAGGGATGGGCCTTTCTTACAGTATGTCCTCGTTCAAGAGCGTCATATTGATCAACCCTTCAGGCACACAAAAAAGCGATTTCAGAGGGGAATGTTGCCTCAAGAGGCGGCAGAGGTCATCCTTGATGAAATCAGCTCTGACCAATCTGTCTTCAATTTTTCGGTGATCGAAAATATTCCTGCAACAATAAACCGATATGAAGGGTTTAAGATCGTATTCAAATACAGAAATAAAGATGGCTTAGGGTTCAAAACCATCTACTATGGCGTTATTATGGGGGAAAGGTTTTATAGCATACGCTACAACGCTGCTGAACGATATTACTTCGAAAAAGATCTACAAACCTTTGAAGGAGTGCTCAGCACCTTTACCATAACCGGAGCCCACGCAGCGTGAGAAGCGAAATAAACTCATATTGACAGTGGTGAACATCAACTACTTCCCCCTTAAAAGCCTCAAACAGCCAGCTGCGGCACTCACTCACGGCTGCCCCACAACAAAACCGAACATACCAGAGTCACTGCAAGTGCAACAGCACCTGCCAGTGTGAAACTGACGGAGAAGCCGTACTTGTCAATCAGATAACCCATAATCGGCGTCAGCACGCCACCCCCTTCCATGTTCCCGAAGAAGTAGATACCCAGCACCGTAGAACGG
>CP070673.1:1356439-1368967 GCA_020351915.1 Deltaproteobacteria bacterium | reverse complement strand
ATAAAGAGCGAAGATTCGCAGAAGATTTTCGGACCTATTCAACGACATGAAACATCGAGAGGAGTCAAAGGCACCGGTTTGGGATTATCTATTGTAAAAGAGATAACTGAACAACATGGCGGTAAAGTGTGGATGAAATCCGGTGAAGACAGAGGGATTACTTTTTATTTAACCATCTCAAAGCGCTTATGAATGTGGGGTGGCATTGAGATATCCCAGCATTCCTGGTGGCTTTGCACAGTAGAGTTTATAGGTGATAATAGTTTTGCCAAACAAAGGCCGGCGCAAGGACTAAAAGGCCCGACATGTCTTTTGTAGTTAGAGGGTAGCGGTTGAAGATGGCTGTTCACAAAAAACTTTTTCTATCCTATCTGGTTCTAATAGTTGCCGTCATCGGTGCCTTTCTGTTGATCGAACGGCTCACCTCCTTTTTGCCTCAAGGCTCATACCGTATCTTTCTAACTGTTCTCGCAGTTTTACTTATTGCTATCCCCATCTCCTATCTTCTCAGTCGGTTTTTTTCTCTGTCTATCAAAAGTCTATTCAATGGCCTCGGGAAAATAGGGCAAGAGAACCGTGAAGAGATTTCTGTCACATCCAGCGATGAGGTGAAAAACCTCTTGCAGCTCATTGATGGAATTTCTCGACAGATAAGAGAAAACAAACAGCAACTTCACATACTCTTTGAGATTTCCAAATTCGTTTCTTCCCTTCTTCACTTACAGCACGTGCTGGACGCTATAGTTGGCTTACTCGCTACAGAATTTAGGCTCGATGCCTGTTCAATCCGCTTGTTGGACGAGGACGGGTACCTGAGAATCAAGAGCCAAAAGGGTTTAAGTGAGGCCTTTGTGGAGACGGCTTCAAGAAAGCCGACCATCGATAGTTACTCAGGGGAATGTTTCCTCACCGGGAAAATCGTCATGATCAACGATGCAGAAAAGATCGATAAACCCATATCAACTACACGCCTGGTTGGGGAAGATATCAAATCATTTGCTGTTACTCCCATACAAGTAGAAGGTACTATCATTGGCGTTCTGGTAACTGCCTCAAATCATAAGGATTATTTTCATGAACGCTTCAATGAGGTGATCTATACGATTGCCAATCAAATCGGCACAGCTATCAGGATTTCCCAATTGTACGACGAAGCATACCATTTTAGTCAAGAGCTTGAAAAAATGGTTCAAGAGAGAACCGAAAAGTTGGAGCAGAAAGCCAAACAGCTGGTTGAGGCTGAAAGACTTGCTGCTCTGGGTAAGATCGCAAATAGGGTAGCTGATGACTGTAGAAACTCACTGACAGTGGTTGGCGGCTTTGCTCGGCGACTCTATGAAAATACTCCTGATGATGCCCCAGACAAGGAGTATCTCGACATAATCGTAAAAGAGGTTAAGGTGCTAGAAGACAAAGTCTCAAAAATCGTAAAGATCGACAATAAAGAATAAGCAATGGTTATCCGCGGAATAAGTGGCTGTGGCCTTTCAAGGATATCACTAGTGGTGAGTCCGTGCTGAATACTACAGTGCGGTTTTTTCTTTTGGAAGTTGCCTGAGATACTGATACAATAGGTTTTGAGAAAGTCCAGCACAAATGATACGTATGATCCCCCGCAGTACCGCGGTTTTCCAGAACACGAGACATAAGCAATTATGGCAACTCCAACCAAGATCTCCAGAGGTAATCAGAAAATCCTTCAGTTTGGGTATCTTTCAATTCTCGCGGTTTGCCTGGCAGGCCTCTTTTCAGGGGCCGGGTGTTCTCAGGTAATCCCGGTTGAAAAATCCGTTCCTGAAAAAACATGGACGTGTGACAGAGCAGCGGACAATGCCATGAAACGGGAAGATTATGAGGCTGCAATTGCTCTCCATCAGCGCTTTCTGGAGGAGGAACCCTCGAATGCGCTTGCTCTCTACCACCTTGGCTATGCTCACGGCCAGCTGGGAAACCATCGCAAGGAAATATTTTATTACGAAAAAACCATTGCCCTCGGATTTACGCAAGACGGTATCTTCTTTAACCTGGGCATGGCATACGGCGAGTTGAATCAGATAGAAAAGTCGATTCGTGCCTTAGAAAAGGCCGTGGATACCGACCCCGACAACCCTGATAACCACTTTGGCCTGGCCCTCAGCTACCAAAGGAGCCTTGCCGACAAATTGGCAGAGGAGGAGTTCTTGAAGGCTATCACAATCGATCCAAAGCACCTGGATGCCAGACTATATCTGAGCCTGCTCTATGCTGATAGGGGTGAGCTGAAAAAGGCAGCTGAGCAACTTCGAGAAATTCTGGAAATTGATCCAACCCATACCAACGCACGTCAATTCCTTGAGAGGATTGAGAAGGAATAGGCAGCTCGTCTCTCACCTCTCCTCGTGCCTGTCCACGTTGCCCCATATGCAATTCTCCCAAAACTCTCGAGCGATACTAATTTTTTGACACTGGGGTTGTTTCTCCTGAGGGGGGTAACTATATTATAAAGACTTCGCAAATTGACAGAATTAACGGAGGAAAAGTAATGGAAGTGAAAGGGAAAAAGGTCATAATTTTGGTTGAGGACATGTACAATGATCTTGAGTTCTGGTATCCCTATTACCGGCTCAAGGAGGCTGGGGCTGAGCTCATTGTTGTTGGCTCTGGAAGTGCCGAGGAGTACACCGGAAAGGCTGGCATTCCGCGGAGGCCGGACACCATCGCCGATCAGGTCTCAGCAGCCGATTTTGATGGCATCGTTATCCCTGGTGGATATGCCCCTGACCATATGCGCCGTCATCCGGCTATGGTTAAGCTGGTAAAGGACCTCTTTGACGCCGGTAAGGTGGTGGCCGCAATCTGTCATGCAGGATGGATGCTGGCCTCTGCAGAGATCGTGAAGGGCCGCACCGTGACCTCATTTTTTGCCATAAAGGATGACCTGATCCATGCCGGTGCAAACTGGGTTGACCAGGAGGTAGCTGTGGACGGAAAGCTCATTACCAGCCGAAAACCGGACGATCTCCCAGCATTTATGAGGGCGATCATCGCAGAACTGAAAGGCTAATGGTTTATGTTGGACTTGAGCAACGGCCTTACTCGTCGTGTTCCTTCCATCATTGTAATGACGCAAGTAACAGAAAAATGAACCACCCTCAGTGTCCTCCGTGCCTCTGTGGTGATCAAGACTCAAAAAACGCCATAGAATCTGGATAGTCAGGACACTGGAATATACGACTAATGAGGAAGGTCTATCATGGATAAGAATCATTCTATAACCCGAAGAGAATCCCTCCAAAAGCTGCTCACCATTTCTGGCACCGTGGCCCTTTCTGCCTTCAGCGGATGGCCTCTTACTAGGCTCGGATCGGTCCGGGCCGAGCCCGCGACGAGGCGTTTTATTGTTGAAGCCCTTGGACAAACAGCGGGATACTCTGTCAAGGAGTTGACCAGAGAGACCTTCAATGCCGCAGGAGGCATGACGCGCTTTGTCTCAAAGGGAGATGTGGTGGCGATCAAACCCAATTTCTCCTGGGCCCGGCGTCCCGACCTGGCAGCCACCACTAACCCTCTGGTCCTGGAAGGGGTTATCGAGCTGTGCTATGAGGCCGGGGCCAAAAAGGTCAGGATCGTGGACAATACGATCAACGATGCACGCAGGTGTTTCGCTATTACTGGCGCGGGCTTGGTGGCCAAAAACACAAACGCAGACCTGGTCTTTCCCCGATCATCACTCATGAAACAAATGAAGATTAACGGCCACCGCCTGGACGTTTGGCCTGTGTTTGTTCCACTGGTTGAGGCTGACAAGCTCATCAACCTGCCGGTTGCCAAGCATCATGGGTTGACTACCCTGACCCTGGGTATCAAGAACTGGATCGGAGGTGTTGGTGGAAGGAGGCATGCACTTCACCAGGATATACACCAGAGCATTGTTGATCTGGCCCAGTTTTTCAAACCCACCGTGACCCTGATCGATGCCACCAGGATCATGATAAAGCACGGGCCTTCCGGTGGAAGCCCTTCCGATATTGCTGTGAGAAATACCCTCATCTTAAGTGATGACCCCGTTGCAGCAGACGTCCTGGCTACCGGACTCTTTGGCTACAGTCCCGAAGATATTGGTTTCATCCGCTTGGGAAAAAAGTGGGGCCTCGGCACCGATGATCTCCAGCAACTGCACCAGAAAAAGGTGATCGTGTGAAGGTACAACACCTGGTCTGGATACGGAGAATCAGTCAAGGCTTTTTTCTGCTTCTCTTCCTTTTTCTCCTCATAGAAAGTCGGCTACCCCAGGATGCCTTCGTAGACTATTCACTGGTTTTTTCCTCCGAGCTGGATCTTAAAATAAACTACCCGGTACGATTTTTCTTTCAACTTGATCCCCTCGTCTGGCTCTCTTCCCTTGTTTCAGGACACCAGCTCATCAAAGGATTTTGGTGGGGGCTGGGCCTGCTCATTATGACTCTCTTCCTCGGAAGGATCTTCTGCGGCTTTATCTGTCCCCTGGGTACCATCCACCATGCGGTAGGCTGGTTCAAACCGGCTTTGAAGGGGGAGCACATGGTACGGGCCAATGAAAAGACCCCCAGCCAGAGAGTGAAATATTTCCTCCTTATCACCGTGCTTGTGGGAGCAGTTATTGGCCTCAATGTTGCGGGGTTGATGGATCCCATATCTCTGCTTTTTCGCTCCCTTGCCCTGGCCGTGTTCCCAGCCGTGGCCGGGGGATTGCAGGAGCTTTTTGAGGTGATGGCCAACAGCGACATTAAGGCACTTAACCTGCTGAGTCATGGGGGAGAGGTTGTGGCAGCAACCCTGTTTGGCTTCGGTTTCAAAGCATACCGAACGGCCTGGTTTTTAGGCCTTATCTTTCTATTAATCCTGTTTTTAAACCGGATCAGGCCACGGTTCTGGTGCCGGGTACTGTGCCCCTTGGGGGCCCTGTTAGGTGTATGTTCCAGGTTTAGTATTTTGCAGCTGGAAAAGGATCAGGAAAGATGCACAAACTGCAAATTGTGCACCAAGAGCTGCCAGGGGGCTGCCTCACCTAGGCCGGGACAGGACTGGGAGAGCGCCGAGTGCCTCGTGTGCTTCAATTGCTTTAGCTCCTGCCCTGAACATGCCCTCTCCTTTCACCTCAAATGGTCGTCTCCGAAATTGAACAAGGGGCCGGATATGGGAAGGCGTGCTGTGCTGGCGGGGCTACTTGCCGGCATTTCCCTGCCCCTGTTGGGGAGATTAGATGGCCAGGTGCACAAGGTGGCTGATCCCCGCCTCATCAGACCCCCAGGGTCTCTGCCGGAAAAGGACTTCCTCACCCTCTGCCAGAGGTGCGGACAGTGCATGAAGGTATGTCCCACCAATGTGATCAACCCTACCCTGACCGAGGCGGGAATGGCAGGAATTTGGACACCCCATCTCATCATGACTCAAGGTTACTGTGAGTACACATGCACCCTCTGTGGAAATGTTTGCCCGACGGGTGCCATACGGGAATTTTCAGTCAAAGAGAAGATCGAAGGCCCCATAAAAATAGGTTCCGTCTATATAGACCGGGGGAGATGCCTTCCCTGGTCAGGAAATGGACCCTGTATTGTGTGTGAAGAACACTGCCCCACCTCGCCAAAGGCCATATACTTTCACAAAGAGATGGCGATTGGGCCTGATGGCAAAAGGCAATCGGTCCAATTGCCTTATGTAGATCTCAAAACGTGTGTCGGCTGCGGCATTTGTGAGTACAAATGCCCGGTCAAAGGACGACCGGCCATACGGACTATCTCAGCAGGCGAGTCCCGCTCCCTGGAAAACCAGATCCTGCTCTAGCCAGCAAGCTCTCCCTTCAATATCGCCTATCAGCTATGCTTGCCCTGTGGAATGCCGCCCATTATTCAACTGGGGCGGAGCATATTTCATTGGGAACCTATCAACTGATTTCCCTCTTCCCCATCAGGTTGTGAGGCTCAATCAGAGGGATAATGCTGGTCTGTCACGGTTGGACAGGTTGTTGCCGAAATCCCTTTGAGCAAAGGCCTGTGGGAATTTGACCTCGACATTGAGCTTGACAAATGTATAATGGAGCTTATGTTAGGTGGATAGTTAGAGTGCCCACGAGGAATCCCCTATTCATCCATAAAAGGAGAACCAAAAATGGATACAGACAAAATACTAAGAGGGAAAAAGGTACTGATCGTTGATGACGAACAGGATATTCTCGATCTGTTAGTACAGCTTCTGAGCGCCTGTATGGTTGATCCCGCCTCCTCTTTCGAGGAAGCCAAGAGACTGCTTGAAACTGAAAACTATGACATTGCAGTTCTGGACATAATGGGCGTGAGAGGATTTGAGCTGCTTGAAATCGCTAACAAACGAGGAATTCCTGCCCTTATGCTCACGGCACATGCCCTCAGCGAAGAGAGCCTTAGAAAATCCGCTGAGGACGGAGCTTCTTACTATGTACCCAAAGATGAAATAGGTAAGATCGATGTCTTTGTGGCGGACGTGATTGAGGCCAGAGAAAAGAAGAAAAACCCCTGGGCCAGGTGGGCCGAGAGGCTCGGTGGTTTCTTTGATAAGAAATTCAGTGGACCAAATTGGAGAGAGCAGCAGAGAGAATTTTGGGAAGAGAAGCTAAAGAGCTATTACTAATTCTATGCTAAACTAATTATTCCTTGTGCCAAACGCTCGCTAAAAAGTCAGCAACAAAAAGTAAAGCCTGATCGTTGCTGACTTTATTGTATCTAGGGTACATTGCTAATCACAAAAGGCTAGAAGCAGATAGCGCGTAAGTGCGGCACCTGAACTCGAAGGTCAACTGCAGCACTTAATGAAACATAAAAGGAGGACATTATGAGAAAACAACTCTGTGTGGCCACAGCGTTTGTAATTCTCTCTGTGGTCGCTTCCCCTCTGGCAGCAGCCAATCAACTTTATGTGGGCATCAAAGGCGGTCTCATGAAGCCCGATGCGGGCGGGTATGATGATGCAGTAAATGGCGCGGTCTTATTAGGCTTTGAGTTCTTAGATTTAGACGTAGGTTCGATCGCTATCGAAGGCGAGTATACCGAGACTATTTCCGAAGGCGATGCCACTTTCAGTGGCATCCATGGCGAGTGGGATATTGAGACGTATGCCATTTATGGTGTTTTCCGTACCCGAGACACCCTGTTTTTCAAGGGGAAAATTGGTTACTTGCACGAAGATGTTTCGAGTACTGTGGGTGGTTTTGGTGCCACGGGGTCGGACTCAGGCCTTTCCCTGGGAATCGGTGGTGGTTTGAGGATAGGGCATTTTGGAAGTATTGAGCTTGAGTATACCGTTATTGAAAAGGACGTGGGCTTCCTAAGCTTAGGGTTCAATTATTATTTCTAGCTATCCTATCTTTCCTTTGGGCATTTGCTGGGGCTAATCCTTTACTCTCACCACAACCAGCTCCTCACCTGGCTTTAGGAAGTGCCAGCGCACGGCAACATCTTCCAATACCTTTCCCTTCACACGCAGGCTCCGCTCTCCTACACCCCCCTCATCCTTGAGCAAATCCTCATAGTTCACATATAGTCATATTATTGAGAGCATCAAATAGCCCCAGATAGCGGAGCCCAGTGCCTGCGAATATTCTTCCAAAATGTAAATGAAGATGTGATAAGATGTATTCAGCAGTTGAAGAGCTCTTGAGAGTTCCATGCGGAAGTGCTGAGGTGTGATGGTCGTGTCTGAAGAAGCGAAGAGCCCAACACTATTTTACGGGTGGTTTGTAGTCGGCGCTTGCTTTGCTGTGATCCTCGTTCACGGAGCAGCTATGTGGACATTTGGCGTCTTCTTAAAGCCGCTGGCGAACGAATTTGGTTGGAGCCGAGCTCTGGTTTCATCAGGGTACACAGCTTTTCTGATTGGCTATGTTGTTTCAGTAATAACTACTGGTAGGCTTGCCGATAGATATAGTCCCCGCCCCATCCTTTTGGTGAGCGCGTTACTAGCCGGGCTGGGGTTTTTCCTGTGCAGCCAGGTTCATACCATAACTCAGATTCGCACTTTCCTTTTCATTGGCGGGCTGGGCGTTGGTGCAACCTGGTCAGTACCAACCTCAAGCGTGCAGCGATGGTTCTTCGCCAGGCAGAGAGCGGGCCTGGCACTCGGAATAGTGGTGTCCGGAGTTGGTGTAGGGGCCCTCATCTTCGCACCGCTGATCAACTTTCTAATTCTCAACTACGGCTGGAGAGGCGCCTATCTGGTTATTGGTATCCTCGTCTTTTTCATCATTACCGCATCATCATGGGTGGTTAAACCAAGCCCGGTGGCGATAGAAACCGGTTCAGAGGGACCGGAAACAAGGCTAAACCGGATAAGCATCCATGAATGGACAACACGCAAAGTTGTGACTACTCTTCCCTTTGCCGGGATAACGTTTTCTCATTGTGCTGTGCTTGCTGCCTTCCAAACCATTTCTGCCCATCTCGTGCCCTATGCAACGGATGTTGGCATTTCTTCAACAGCCTCAGCAGCAGCCATTGGCCTTTTAGGGGGATTCTCAATTCCGGGGCGTATCATATCTGGCCACCTCTCTGACAGGATACCTTGGCAGAGAATACTGGCTCTGTCACTCTTTGGAATGGCATTATTCATTCTATGGCTGTTATTTCTAAAAGGAGTGTGGATGCTGTACTGTTTCGTTTTTTTCTATGGAATCTGTCACGGGAGTAGGGTTTCTGCCTATCTCGGTATTCTCGGTGAATTCTTCGGGATGCGCTCATTGGGGGAACTCATCGGAATCACCACGGCCATTGGCATGTTCATCGGAGCCTTTGCCCCCTATGTAGCCGGATTCATCTTTGATACAACTGGCAGCTATCTTGTTGTCTTCATGATTATGGCGATACTCCTGTTAAGTGGGGGCATTATTGCCCATGCAATAAAGAAGCCAGTTGTCCCAGAATAGGCGACGTGTGATGGCAATGTCTACTATGAGATAAGATTGAACTGACACCGGCTGGTGATGTACGCACCCCAACAGGGCCCACTGTTTCATAGATTCAGCAAAAAATAGTTGATGTTCCGCTGGACATATGCAATCTTTGTTTTATGGAGATTGCAGATTGCTGCAGGTAATCTCCAATCTCGTAATCAGAAGTCGTGAATCATGTTATGAAAGGGCTCCCTAATAGGGAGCAAATGTTGGCGATGATTCACGGGATGTCTAACACTACCAGAAACCATGAAAGAACTGTTTCGAAATTGGTATAATCGATATTTTTCTGACCCCCAGGTGTTCATTCTGGGAATTCTGCTCATACTGGGGCTTGTTATCATACTGCTCTTGGGCAAGATGCTTGTTCCGGTTTTCGCCGGGATTGCAATCGCCTTTTTGCTTGATGGACTCGTATCTCTACTCGTGCGCTGCCGAATACCCCGTAGGATTTCTGTAGTAGTGGTTTTTGTGATATTTTTTGTCTGTCTGGTGGTCTCGTTGGTAGGGCTACTCCCGCTGCTGTCAGAACAGATCGGCCAGTTGTTTCAACAGCTGCCCTCGATGATTGCCGGGGTGCAGAAGGCCTTGATGCTGCTCCCCGAGCGATACCCGGATTTCATCTCCGAAGTACAGATCGGAAAGATCATTTTTTTTCTAAGCTCCGAGCTCACCAACCTGGGGCAGCGCCTGCTGTCCCTGTCTCTGGCCTCGGTGCGCGGTGTGGTTTCCATTATCGCTTACTTAATTCTCGTGCCCTTTCTCGTGTTCTTCTTCCTGAAAGACAAGACAGTGATTTTGGATTGGTTGGGAGGTTTATTGCCTGAGGACCGGGGATTGGCAACCGAGGTTTGGCACGAAGTCAACCAGCAGATCACAAACTACATTCGTGGAAAGATGTGGGAAATCATAATTGTCTGTGTGGCAACCTACGTTACCTTCCTGGCCCTGAAGATTGAATTTGCCATGCTGCTCGCCCTCTTTGTTGGCCTCTCGGTTCTCATCCCCTATATCGGCGCTGCCGTCATGTATCTGCCGGTGGCACTCATAGCCTATTTCCAGTGGGGACTGTCGGCGGAATTCCTCTATGCCCTGATCGCCTATAGCATCATACAGTTATTGGACGGAAATCTGCTGGCCCCCCTGCTGCTTTCCGGAGTCGTAAATCTGCACCCTGTGGCCATAATCGCAGCAGTGCTCATATTTGGAGGGCTGTGGGGATTTTGGGGACTGATTTTTGCCGTACCACTGGCTACGTTGGTACATGCTGTCATGAAAGCTTCTCTTAAAAGAAAGAAGGATTGAAAAGATAGGGATCGATTGTAACCGCTCCAACGGCCTAACCGATTGGTCCGAGATGGATCGCCTGTTTCTTCCCACCCACGAAGAGTCCTAAAAAATCCGGGAGCAGGTGGATGTCAAGAACATGGGCTTGTCACTGAGACCGCTGGCTTTGGCCACACAAGCTTCGAGACGATTCTTCCACACCAGAGATTCTCAATCTGGCGTATCCAGACAGCCTCAAGAATCAGGGTAGCGGGGGATGAGATGCTCAGGAGATTCAGCCTCTATGGCTTCCTCAAAAACCAGCAGTATTACGACTATTTCCTGTTGCTCGCATTCATACAGATGGGGCTGTCGTATTTCCTGATCGGTGTGCTCATCGCGTTCCGCGAGATCATGATCAACATCATCGAGATACCAAGCGGTGCCATCGCCGACCTTTATGGGCGACGCAAGTCGATGATCCTCAGCTTCGTGGCCTATATCATCAGCTTTACCACCTTTGGGTTATCTGGTATGGCGGCGATGCAGTTCAAGCTCGCCCTTCACACTCTCATGCCCCTTCTCTTCCTGGCGATGAGCTTCTTCGCAATCGGAGACGCCTTTCGGACCGGTACCCACAAGGCCATGATCTTCACGTGGCTGCGCATCCACGGGCGTACTGACGAGCGGACCAAGGTTTACGGGTACACCCGCTCTTGGAGCAAGATTGGCTCGGCGGTATCGGTGGTTCTGGCATGTTTTTTCGTGTTTGCAACCAGCAACTACATTTACGTTTTCTTCTTCTCTATCATCCCTTACATCATCAACATCATGAATTTACTCGGCTACCCAAAGGAGGTAGATGGCCACATCAAGGAGGAGACAACCGTCCGTGAAATGGCACGGCACCTTAAGGAGGCACTGGTGATCTCGGTAAAGCAGGCGAGTCTCAGAAGACTCATATTCGAGTCCATGGGCTTTGAGGGATTCTTCAAGGCCTCGAAGGACTATCTCCAGCCGATCCTCAAGGCCGCAGCACTTCCGGTAACAGCAGTCCTGTTTGCAAGCATGCACCTCACCGGGGAACAAAAATCGGTGTTCCTCATCGGGCCCGTTTTCTTCGTGCTCTTTCTCCTTTCGGCCCTGGCCAGCCGCAACGCCTACCGTCTGGTCAGTAGTCCCGGCCAAGAGGACAAGACAGGGCGATTGCTCTGGGGCTTGAGCGTTGTGATCTTCCTGGCGCTTTTGCCAGCCATGTACGACGGCATCTACTGGCTCATGATAGCCGGGTTCATAGTGCTCTATATCATGCAGAACATCTGGAGGCCGGTCCTCATCAGCCGCTTCGATGCCCACTGCGACGAAACAAAGGGGGCGACAGTCCTCTCGATTGAATCCCAGGCGAAGAGCGTGTCAACAATGATCATCGCACCGGTTTTGGGATTGGCTGTCGATCTCGCGAGAGATCGCGGCATTGGCGCGAGTGAGTTTTGGCCGCTCGCCGTGCTCGGCGCAGTGATTGCCATTGGGTTCTTCCTGACCGCCAGGAATATCCAGTATGCTGGACAAAGGCCAATCCTTCAAGACACTACATCTCGTGCCTCAGCCATTCAGCAAGAACGTAAAGACTTATCCTATCTCATCCAGGAAGACGATGATTACTAAGCTAAGCATTTTACTGTTTACATTGGACATAACCGAGAAGTGTCTAGGATGGTCACAACAGAAAAGACCTCATGCCCCTCCCCATACTGCAAACTATTTGATGCTTTCAGTAGTAAGGGCTGGCAGCTTCAGTGGGAGGTGACATTTTGTTTGACAATGGGCCATCACTTATCTCCCCTCCATAGGTTTATAGCTTCTCTTTACCAGATAATCCCCCAATAATATCGAGGTCACAATCACTCATGGTAGAGACACTAATAGCCTGATCGCTGTGAATTTTATCCCCATAAAAGATACCTCAAATATCGCCATCGGGATTCTGCAGATAGCTGAAGCACCCAGATAGGTAAAGATAACATTCAGTCGGGCCCCTACAACCCCCCAACTGTAGTTCCAGCAAGGAGTACCGCCCATATATATCCGATAAAAGCGTGTATAGGACCCCCTTTTTCAGTAAAGAATCCACGCCCAGAGGGCGTGGCTTTGTTTGGAGCCCCCTGGAAGGGGGCAAAAAGCGTACCCTCAGATCCCGGGGTTGTGTGAGTAATGGAGTACTGGAGCAATGGTCTGGAATTGAGAGAAGGGTTTTGAAAGTCCGGAAGGCCGCACAAACACTGTCTCCCTTGGACCTTGCGTGGAGAGTATCCGGTAAGATGTTT
>CP070673.1:1350709-1356339 GCA_020351915.1 Deltaproteobacteria bacterium | reverse complement strand
TCAAGACATCTGCATCAGAATAGCCGAAGAGGCCTTTATCATTTGGAATGGCCACACCCCCCAAGATGAGAGGCTTTCCTTCAACGAGCCTATGAACATCGTAACCAAAACCAACCCTGAATCTCTCTTTGACCATTTCTCTCTTCTAAGAAAAATTCTTGTTACTGATAGTGGGATAATCAGGCAATGAGACCCTGTTCAAAAAACCTTATTACTATCTAAATTCTCAATCAGGGCTGCTGCAAGCAAGGGAAACATAATTTCATGGTGCCCAATGAGAGAAAACCCCTGGCCACCTTCTAAGGTAGGTCTCTTGACTACGTTATTCATAGGGCGATAGTGTCGCATGAAGTCCATATCGACCGTTGTAAATCGTTTGACCTCAAATCCTAGGTTTCTGACCAAGGTCAGGGCCTTCAGGAATACTTCTGGTAGAACCACTGCGGAACCAAGATTGATGTATACACCGCCTTCAAGGCGTGAGACGAGGGTTGCGAAGATTCGAAAATCTCGATGTGAAGTTTCTCCTATCGCAGATCCATTTACCGCTGGATGAATGTGGATAATATCAGTACCTATGGCCACATGAACGGTAACGGGTATATGTAACCTCGCACCTGCAGCTAATAAACTATACCGAGCATAAGGAAGTGATGCCTGAAGAATATGCTCACCGACGGATGCTCCCAGTCCTATCCCTACTTTGGCACCTTCTGTAATAGCGCCATTAAGAAACTCTCCTGTCTCCCGGGCCATCCCAAATTTCCCTTGGGGGAGTGCAGACTCTACATCTTCTGATGTGGCCCCAACCATGGCAACCTCTAAATCATGGATAATACCAGCGCCGTTCATAGCCAGACCGCTAATAATTCCTCTTTCCATCAAATCCAGGATTACAGGGCTCAACCCGACCTTAATGGCATGGGCCCCCATAGCCAGGATGATAGTCTTTTGTTCCTTTACGGCCATGCTCAATCTCTTTACCAGGTCTCTAAGATGACTTCCTGCCAAAATGTTAGGCAGTTTTTCGAACCACTGGCCCATGGTACCACCTGGTTCCCAGCTTGATGCAAAGTTCTTTACCGAGACCTTGCTTGCTCTCTTTTTCAGGGAATAGGTTTTCAGATTCTTTAAGGATATTGGTTCTAATGTATCCATTTCTTTAGTCAATCACCCTGCTTACTATTTTCATGTGATCAAAACATAAAGGATTAGTATCGTTCAAAAGTGTTTACTCAATGGTATATTGGTTAAAGAACGTGTACATGCTTACCTCTATCCGGTCATGCCAATTTTCTCAAGGCCTGCCCGCCATCGCTCTCGCTCAGGCGAGGCGGGCAGGCCTTTCAAAAACAGCCATGACCTCCTTTTAAAACGTGGACGACTACTCACTATGGTTCATGTCAACACTTTTGAACAACAACAAAGGATTTAGTTTTCAGAAGGATTTTTGTGAAAAAGAATATGTTCAACGAGCTCGCATATGAGATGTCCAGTTAAGATATGGACCTCTTGGACCCGAGGCGTGTGCTCGCTTTCAACGAGGAGGGGTAAATCCACCAATTGAAGCATATCTCCCCCGTCCCCTCCAATAAAACCAACCGTATATACCCCCTTTTTCCGTGCAGTCCTTATGGCGGCAAGGACGCTTGGTGATCTTCCGCTCGTAGAAATGGCAAGGAGAATATCTCCGCGAACACCGAGGGCCTCAATTTGCTTAGAAAAAACGTCCTCGTACCGATAATCATTTGCCACGCTTGTAATAATCGAGGTATCGGTAGTAAGTGATAATGCTGGCAAGGGAGAGCGATCTAATTGAAATTTATTAACAAATTCAGCAGCGAGATGCTGGGCATCAGCTGCGCTTCCGCCATTGCCGCATATCATAAGCTTTTTAGCATTTCTAAAGGCGTTGGAAAGATACTGAGCAAATTCAATCAATTTAGAGGTGTTTTTTTTAACGAAATCCTCTTTGATTCTAAGACTTTCTTTCAACGCATTTGCAATAATGTTCTCCATTGATGCACCCGTTCTTTGTATGAAGCCAGCCTCTAGCGAACAATGTTCTAACGTTATAATCTCACGAAACATTTGTCAATGCTGGATTTGGCTCTGGCCAAAGAGGCAGATGTGAAAAAGTTTTCCTTAATAAAGTGGGTTATATAGTTATCGTAACTCATTGATAATCAGCTAATTTTAAAAGATCTAAGTAGAGCTAGTTTAGATAGCAAAGAAACATTATCGAACACCGAGACTATTTTTTATTGAAATTGCGATCTCACTGTGTTAAAGATCCTGCTAAATCCTGACAGCAGCAGGTCTGCAGCCTGCATACATGTTTCCGAAATACAGCGCATTTCGTACAATCATAAATCATCTATCCTTTTTCGATAGATCTAGAAACGAGTAAAAGCAAAGGGGAAGATCTGTAGGAATTTGCAAGGGCATGTTTCCTATTTAACAACCTACAACAAATGGAGGAGTGTGAGTCATGACAAAAACAGAGTTAATATCAGGGATGGCAAAAGAAACTGGTTTAACCAAGGCCGATTCAGAAAGAGCTCTTAACGCTGTCCTCGCTATTGCAAAAGGGACGATCAAAAAGGACGGTAGATTTCCCCTTGCCGGTTTTGGAACCTTTGTGGTAGTCAACAGAAAAGCAAGAACCGGGAGAAATCCACGAACTGGCCAACCGATTCAAATCAAGGCCAGCAAGGCTGTCAGGTTTCGGCCCGGGAAGGAATTGATACAAAGCATTGCATAGAGGATTGCTCAAGGAACGGGGGGGTGGTGCGATCCTGTTAATCAGCCGGTTGCACCTTTTTGGTTGACATCTTCTGTATGGCCGCAGCCACAATCTTCACCTCCTTTTCCTGGATTGTTCTTAAATCCAGCAAAACGTTGTTTTTTTCCAGTCTTACGACAACGGGTGGATCATAGGACCTCAGAAACTCCACGATACGGGAAGCTGAGAGTTTACGGGGTGATAGGCAAAGGAGTCTGCTTTTTATCTCCTCCAAAGGCAAGGCGCCACCACCGACTTGTGAGAAACCATCACTGAGGCTGATCACAAAGTTGGAAGTATCTGTTTTTCCAATCAAACCCCTTAATCTCTCTGCCTTTCTGCAAACGCTTGGATACGACTGGCATATCATCCTTAGGGTAGGTATTTGCCTGATTGCCTTTTCTCTGTCCCGGTACATAGAAAGGGTCTCCTGAAGCGCAATGAGGGTCAGTTTATCCACTCGGAGCGCCCTGTTCAACTGATTGGCCTTTATTTTTGAGATAATATCTTTTTTTCCAAGAATTATTCCACATTGAGGCCCACCCAGCATTTTGTCACCGCTGAAGGTGATTATATCTGCTCCTTTCTCTACAGAATCTTGAACGGTTGGTTCTTTCTTAAGTCCGTAACGGGAAAGATCAATCAAACACCCGCTACCAAGATCCTCCATTACAGGGATGCTGTATTTCCTTCCCAGACCAACCAACTCCTCTAGGCTTACTTCTTGGGTGAATCCTACTATTTGGAAATTACTCATATGGACTTTAAGGAAAAGAGCGGTATCAGAAACAATTGCTGCCTCATAATCTCTGATAGTTGTCTTATTCGTTGTCCCAACCTCAAACATCTTGGCCCCACTCTTTCTCATGACATCAGGCATGCGAAAGGAGCCCCCGATTTCCACTAGTTGACCTCTGGAGATAACAACTTCCTTACCCTTGGCTATGGTATCTAAGGCAATGAGAACAGCAGCTGCATTGTTATTAACAACGAGGGCATCCTCAGCCCCGGTGAGCTCCCTCAGGATGTCTTGTACATGGACATACCTACTCCCCCTTTTGCCAGTGTTGAGGTCATACTCTAGATTGCTGTAACAACCTGCCAAGGAGTTAAACGCCGTAATAACGCGTTTTGGTACAGGCGAACGTCCCAGATTAGTATGCACAATGATTCCAGTGGCGTTGATGACCTGTCTTAAACTGGGCTGTGATAGGATCGATACCCTCCTGGTGATCTGGTCAACAACCGTGCTCAGCCCCACATCTGGCATTTCGTCACCGATATGAGTTTTTCTAATCTCTTCCCTTAATTCATCTAAAACCTGGCGAATGGCGCGCAAAACCAGCGCCCGTGGTATAGTGGACAGCATGCTTTTAATGCCTGAAGTCACCAACAGCTCATCAACAGAGGGTATCTGCCTGAACATTACATTCTTGGTATCTTCCACTGAGAACTCCCTGTTTTTATGTTTGCCCAAATTTCCTTCAAGTATTCCATCCCCCTTTTGGAAACTGCTAAGAGATTCCATATAGGATATGACATGTGAGATGAGCAAGCGCAAATCGCGTATCCCAGATTACCCCTCCCAAACAGAAATATTCCATTGCCAACCACATCAGAGTATGATAGAGATAATAGGAATGGTGGGTGTAGCTCAGCTGGTAGAGCACTGGGTTGTGGCCCCAGTGGTCGCGGGTTCAAGTCCCGTCACTCACCCCAGCGAAGTTTATACGAACAAGGGGTTGCATGCCCCTTTTTTTGGTGCTCGTGACTCTCCCTTTGCCACCCACCCACATGAATAATACTAAACAAACACGCCGTGTCTGGTCAAGTCTAAAGGCTCCTCCCCTATCATAGGTATTCCCCAGAAAAAGACCTACCCAAGAAGGCTCCCTACCCTGTACATCCAGTCAAGGATTGTGCGACTAAGGTGGTCGGCGAGTAAAAAAGGGTATTGTAATGTATCTGTAAGGATAAGGATGAGGATTATGAGAATCCCATAGCGTGCGATCTTCTGATACTTCACTGAAAGGCGATAAGGGAGTAAGTAGCTTACCAGGTGTGAACCATCCAGCGGGGGTATTGGGATAAGGTTAAACACAGCTAAAATAATATTGATCTTAACACCTATAAAACAGATAAATCGTGCCACGAAGAGGATAGCGCTCGTTTGAAGCGAAATCATTGCCAAAAGAGCCCACACTGCGGCAAAGGCGAAGGCCAGGAGGATGTTGGATAGAGGACCAGCAAGAGAGACAAGGGTGTAATCTCTGGCAGGATTTCTCAAATTATGTGCACTCACAGGTACTGGTTTGGCCCAACCAAAGATGATACCTGATCCGCTCATCAAATAGAAGCTTAGCAAAATCAAGGGCACAATAATGGTACCCACGAGATCTATGTGCCTTGCGATATTAAGAGATAACCTTCCGGCCCTCCTGGCCGTATCGTCCCCAAAAAATAAGGCAACAAGACCATGAGCGTATTCATGAACCATAACGGAGAAGAAAAGCACTATGATAATCAGGAGAAATTCAAGCATAGCCGTTTACACTATGTCCGTTGACAGTGGTGAGTTGTCCGTTGAAATAAATTGGAAACGTTCAAAAGTTGAGGTCCAGTTGTTTTTTTCACCCACATGATGAGAATCAATTTATCTAACTGGTAATGCCAATTTCCTCAAGGCGATATCTATGAGCCTCAAGGGAGGTGGCCAAATATTTGGCATTTAACAGGGTATAACCAAAGGTGCAAATGTTTTTTGGAGTAAATCCCAAATATTTGGCCACTGCAGAACACGGTGGTATTTTTTGTGAGATATCGCCTTTCAGAAACAGCCATTACC
>CP070673.1:1347174-1350609 GCA_020351915.1 Deltaproteobacteria bacterium | reverse complement strand
GAAGGTACACAAGCGACTGACTTGACTCGATTTGAATCTCATCGCCAACACACGGTTCGGTTGATATAGTTAAGGATCTTCTCGGATGGCAGTACGTGACGCAGGTTATTGGATCCTATTGAGATTCAGCCCAGCGAGATCTTGGAAAAAAGAATGCACCTTTCAGTAACACAAGGGGCACGCGTACTGATCGGAAAGATGGGTTTGGGCACTTGCCTCAGAAAGCTCGGCCTAGATAAGACCGGGCTGTGCTTATGGAGTGATCGCTTTCTCCTGTCGGGCCGCCAGGGCATGAGTTATCCGATCGATGACAACAGCCAGAAAAACAATACTAATCCCAGCCTCAAATCCCCTTCCAACCTCAATCCGGTTGATTGCTAGCAGAACTTCCAGACCCAGACCTCTGGCCCCAATCATGGAGGCTATAACTACCATGGCAAGTGCCATCATGGTTGTCTGGTTAATGCCAACCATAATGGATGGGACAGCCAAAGGTATTTGAACATCAAAGAGTATCTGCCTGGGGCTGGCGCCGAATGCTCGGGCAGCCTCTATCACATTGTGGGACACCTGTCGTATGCCTACATTGGTCAGGCGGATAACTGGCGGTACAGAATAGATCAGCGTAGCGAATAGTGCAGGCACCTTGCCCAAACCGAATAACATAAGCGCGGGAATGAGATAAACGAAACTGGGCATCGTTTGCATAGCATCAAGTATAGGTCTAATGATCGATTCGGCTAAGTCGCTCCTCGCCATAACAATGCCGATAGGAATTCCAACAGCCAGAGAAACAATAACAGCCGACGCGGTCAGCGCCAACGTCATCATAGAGAGCTCCCAATATCCAAAGCTCCCGATCAAGGCCAAAAGGGCTGCCATAATGAAGCCCATCCACCATTTCCGCATAACCCACCAGCTTGCTACCCCTACTAAAACAATCACCAACCACCAGGGTAACCACAGGAAAAAGCGTTCGATATACAGGAGCATCAACAGAAGAATATGCCCGATGGCATCAAACAGGCCCGCAAATTGAGAAAGCAGCCAGTCCATGAGTGCATCAATCCAGTCCGCCAGAGGTATCCTAAAAAATTCAGGGAAATTATTCATCCCCCTCCCCTTTATCCTGAACCATGTTCTCAAAAATAGAGCTGATTTGGACCTCTCCCAAAAACCTTCCCTGCTCATTTACCACGGCAATAGGATAATCTGCCTCTGCTGCAATAGGAAAGAGATCCTCAAGTACCACCTCAGGATCTGTAGTCGGGGGACTCGGTTCAAGTGCCTCCTTGAGCGAGGTGCCCTGGTTTTGAATGAGGTTTTTCAGGCGTTTCATGGTTATGAGCCCTAAAAATTGTCTATTCCTGCCTACCATAAAGGCGTAATCTTCTTTTGCGGCGCTCAGAACGTGTAGAGCAGCCTTTAGTCCCTGCCATTCATAGAGCAGGGCATCAGGTTCATCCATGATTCTGCCAGCGGTAAATACCTTGGCCGGCGATGCATCCTGCACAAATTCACGAACATAATCGTCAGCGGGTTTAGATATGACATCTTCCGGGACACCGATCTGGATAATCTCCCCATCCCTCATAATTGCAATACGGTCTCCCATCTTCAGTGCTTCATGAAGATCATGGGTCACAAATACAATTGTTTTTCGTACCTTATCCTGAAGTTCAATAAGCTCATCCTGCATCTCCCTACGAATCAAAGGGTCTAATCCGCTAAAAGGCTCGTCCATAAGCAGTATTTCCGGGTCTGTAGTTAGTGCCCTAGCAATACCCACCCGTTGTTGCATTCCACCACTCAGGGCACTGGGCATGTATTGCTCCCACCCTTTCAGCCCCACGGTTTCAATGGCCTCCTGGGCTCGTGTATAGCGCTCTTCCTTTGGAATATCCTGCACCTTCAATCCATAGGCCACATTATCCAGGACACTGCGATGGGGAAAAAGGCCGAAATATTGAAAAACCATACCGGTAGTGTGACGGCGGAAATTCATAAGCTGCCTCTTGTCGTATTGGCAAATATCTTCTCCGTGTATATAGATATTGCCACTCGTTGAATCAATAAGTCGAAGAAGCATTCGGATCAGCGTAGATTTTCCGCTCCCTGACAAACCCATAATAACGAAAAACTCACCCTCTTTGACGGTAAAAGATACATCACGAACCGCCATCACACATCCGGTTGTTTCCAGTAAACTCTTTTTGGTAGCTGAGCGAAGTTCAGAGTTTAGAATTTCCTTAGCCTTTTTGCCAAAAATTTTCCACAACCCTTGCACTTCTAAGCAGACCTCTGCCCCCTGGTTTTTGGAATGGTTATTATTCAGTTTTCATATCCTTATTATGGTAAGGCTGTCTTAACCTTTTTAGCTACATTTTCTGGTACCCAACCGGACCATAGCTCTTGATAATTCTTCAAAAACCATACAGCCGCAGCTTGGGTATTAGTCTTCTTGTCTTGCATGTATGCCAGGAACTTGTTGGCCATGGCCTGCGTCGTCTCGTACTTCTTGAGGAATGCAACAATCTCAGGGGCTCGCTCTTGCATACCAGAGTTGACTATGATGTTCACCCGCACCGAGGGATAGGCACAGGCATAGTTGGCATTCCACACCTTTTTGTCATAGGGCGGCTCCTCGACAGGGGTCATGTCGAACTTGCCAAGAACCCACGTGGGTGCCCAATAGTAACCGAACCACGGCTCGCCTTTCTTATAAGCAGCTGCCATGGATCCGTTCAAGGCAGCATCAGAGCCAGGGAGAAAAATGTTGTAGTATTTGTCAAGGCCGTAGGCCTTAAACTTCTTCTCGTTGATTTTCTCGCACTCCCAGCCGGGGATACAGGAGTAGAAACGCCCCTTGCTCGGGTCTTCAGCATCTTTAAAGAGCTTCCAATATTTGGGCATGTCCTCGATCGACCTCAAACCCGGGGCCATCGGCTTTATGCCTCGCTTGGCATCTCCTCTAATCACATACGTGGGTACCAGCCAACCCTGCCAGCTGTCGGGGAAGTTGCCCCCCAGGTCAATGACCTTTCCAGCTGCAATTCCTTTATCATAAGCTTCTTGCTGGTTGTCAACCCAACACTCCATATTGATGTCTACGTCCCCTCGCGTCAACCCGGCCCACAGAGGAATCGTCCCTCCTGGTATGTACTCAATCTTATAACCATAGCCATTCTCGATGATAAAAGCGGCAATGCGGCTGTGGACCTGAGCGCTGTCCCAATTCAGGTCAGCAAACACGAGCTTCTTCTTGGGGGCTGCGACACCAAAACTGCTAACAGCTAACAACATGATCGCGATGGCGAAAACGATCACCCCAGCCTTGATAGTATGGTTCCGTTTTTTAGTCATAAGGTACCTCCTCTTTTTGGTTAATATTGCTTGTTTGAAATCAAAGCGTCATGACTTTTCGGGCAGCCATAG
>CP070673.1:1342675-1347074 GCA_020351915.1 Deltaproteobacteria bacterium | reverse complement strand
TGCTTGCATCCGCCTCAAGTTGATGGGCGTAGAGGCGGTTTTACAAATGGTCACCCGGGACAGAAACCGGATTGCCCTGCAAAGCGATATCTTGGGAGCTGCCTCCTTTGATATTTTTAACATCCTCTGTCTCTCCGGAGATCACCAGAGCTTTGGCGATAATCCTCAGGGTCAAAATGTGTTTGATCTGGATTCTATACAGTTAATACAAACCGTACGGTACATGAGAGACGAAGGAAAATTCTTGGGGGGAGATGAAATCGAACAGCCACCAAAGATGTTTGTTGGAGCTGCTGCCAACCCTTTTGCAGATCCATTCGAAATCCGCGTTCCGCGGCTTGCCAAGAAGGTAGCGGCCGGTGTTGAGTTTATCCAAACCCAGTGTATCTATAACTTAGATAAATTCGAGCTCTGGATGAAGCAGGCCAGAGATCGGGGTCTTCACGAGAAAGTTTATATCTTGGCCGGTGTAACGCCTTTCAAATCTGCAGGCATGGCCAAATACATGAAAAACCGCGTCCCCGGCATGGATGTTCCCGATGAAGTAGTTGAGCGAATGAGCGGGGTTTCCAAAGAAAAGCAGCCTGAAGAGGGAATCAAGATCTGTGTGGAGTCCATCCAACGCCTCAAAGAGGTGGAGGGTGTACGGGGATTTCACGTTATGGCTATAGAATGGGAAGAAAAGGTGCCGGAGATCGTGGAGCAAAGCGGCCTCTACCCCAGACCCAAGGTTGAATAAAACCATTGCATATCTTCTTTCCCGACTCAGTTTGGTCACGCATAGCCCGGCAGGCCTTCGTATTTTATCACGGCATACCCTTAACAGGGTATATGCCTTAGATTAAGCCTGCTGCAGAGAGGATATCGGGGACGACTTCCTCTCTTCCGATGGCCATTACGTGCACCCCATCACACATCTCCTCGCCCCGTATTCTCTTTATCATCCGGCCAGCGATCTCAATTTCACAGCATTGGGATTTAAGAATTCGTAGTGGAATCGCAACTTTTTCAGGCGTAGTCTGAGTCACAGATCATAGCAGAAAGCAAATCCTCAGACCCAATTATGGGAACTACAAGATGTTTGGGCTCGCGAATTGAGGAACGACACTAACCGATTTGGACACTCCAAGGGATTTCACAAAGACTTCCCGCCAAGGCCAATCTATTTAATTGCGATACAAATATTGTATAATCCAAATTAGCTTCGAGCACCCTATTTCATCTTGTATCATTGGACTATTGAAAAGATTTGACAGGGCAAGTGAAGCTGCTTTTTCTCCATTCGCAGGATGTAATGGAAAGAAACAGGTCGTCTATTTCATCCACAACCGAAAGTCTAGTAGTAGTTGATCTCGCCGGCTTGAAGCGTCGTGAAGCCGTGCGAGGGGAGGTTCAGGTACTTTATCAGCTGCTTCACCCCATGCCATAAGTTGCTTTTTCTTTTCTGATTCCAACTTGTTCATGAATTAAGAAATAAGAGATTTTTTTCAAAAATGTTCGGTTTTTATTAAAAATCGATGATATTTTCAATATTTTTAATTCATATGGTCCTCAACCCTCCAAGGATTACCTTGACATTAAGAAATTAACGATATATGAACTAATCATATATTATAAATATATTATAAAAATGCGATTTTACCATTTTCCGCAATGAAGCACCCTGCAGTAAACTGCAGGGTATCAAAGGGAATTGCGCCAAAGTCGCTTCGCCATCTCCGTCGAGCAGTAGCCTTCGGCGGAGGCTGATCATCCCTGCAGCCCCGCAGGGCTGGATCTCCGCCATGATTCCGGCGGACAAGTCCGCTGCGTTCCGACAAGCTGCAGGGTATACTAGCGAAGGCGAATAAACTGAGAATTCAAAATAAACTCATCCAAGAAAATGCCGCGAAATCAAAGAAGCAAGAAAACAATTGCGTATGAAGCATTAAAGAAGAGAATTATCAGCAATTCCCTCAAACCCGGCGACCCTCTCAATGAAAGAGTCATTTCAGAGGAATTGAGAATCAGCAAAACACCTATTCGGGAAGCATTACAGCAACTGGAGCAAGATGGATTTGTAGAAAGTATTCTTCATAAAGGCTCTTTCGTATCAAGAATTTCGTTACAAGACATCAGGGAGATATTTGAAGTTCGTGAAATATTGGAATGTGCAGCTGCCAAAGGTGCTGCACTGAAGGGGGAGCTTAATAAACTCAAAGCGATGGAAAGAAGATTAGAATCTATCGAAAGTGTAAATGGGAGAACTCCACTGAACCTCCTGAAAGCCGGCGATCAAATTCACAACTACTTATTTGAGAGTTTCCGAAATAATAGGCTAACTGAAACGTATAGACGGTTGCAGGATCACATTGACAGGCTCCGCATGCACTTCGTAACCCAATTTGATCCAAATCGATTGGAACATAGCTCCAAAGAACATAAAGAGATTCTGGATGCATTAATCGCCAGGGATCCGGTAGCAGCTGAAAATGCCGTTAAAACTCATCTTCGAAATTCACAGGATCATATCAAACAGCTAATCTGAACAAATGGAGAATAAGGCAGATGATTCATATCATAACCGATATTCAAAGGCCCCGGAAAGAGTTGATCGACAAATTTAAGGCGATGAGCGCGGCCACGGTCCACGAGGCATCTGGCAGGAAAGGGGCAGCGGACTGCGGGATAAAACCGGTAGCTAGAGGGATTCGTATTTGCGGCCCTGCCTTTACCGTTCGATGCCACCCAGGGGATAACTTAATGCTCCATAAGGCCCTTGAGAAAGCACAGCCGGGGGATGTAATCGTGGCTTCGGTAGGAGGCTATTATGAGGCCGGCTACTGGGGAGCTCTGATGGCAATATCCGGCATGGCTAAGAACTTAGGGGGATTGGCGATTGACGGCTGTATCAGGGATTCTGAGGAGATCATTGGGATGGGATTTCCCGTATTCTGTCGTGGCCTTTGTATCCGTGGAACAACAAAGACGGGATTGGGCTTGATCAATCATCCGACTTTGTTTGGCGGGGTTGTGGTCAATCCAGGTGATCTGATCCTTGGAGACGATGATGGTATCGTTGTTGTGGATCGTAACATGTGCGAAGTTGCTTTAAAAAAATCTATCGACAGAGTTGAAGCAGAAAAAAAGAAATCCGCCCGGCTTCAGGCTGGAACCACCAGTGTGGAGCTGAATAAGCTGGAAAGCGTTTTTGAATGGCTGGGTTTAACTGAGGATCGATCCTCATGAAAGTTGTGCCCGAACGATTGAAGCAAGCAGCCATCGAGATTTTGAAGGGGCTTCACGCATCCGAAGAAGAAGCGCTGCTCGTTACGGAAAGCCTGGTCCGGGCCGACATGAGGGGAATAGGCACCCACGGTGTCAACTACCTGAAAATCCTGGCTGATCGTGTTGATGCTCACATGGTTCATCTCCCGACAGACCTAACGGTGGTAAAGGAAGATGATACAACCGCTCTCATCGACGGAGGCAACGGATTGGGTCAGGTGGCGGTCCATCAAGCGATGGAGATGAGCATTCAAAAGGCGCGGGGGGCTGGGCTTGGCTGTTCCCTCGTTCGAAACACGAACAACATCGGTTTTCTGGCTTTTTACACGCTCATGGCGGCCGGGCAAGGGATGATAGGAATCGTGGCGTGTAATGCCGCTCCGTCCATGTCTCCCTGGGGAGGAACAGAGCCTCTCCTTGGGACAAACCCTCTGTCCATCGCCGTCCCGGGTGGTTTCGATCTCCCCGACATAGTCCTGGATATGTCCTCGAGCGTTGTAGCCAGGGGGAAAATCCGGCGGGCCCAGCGCATGAATGAGAATATCCCTTTAGGATGGGCGCTGGACGAGGCAGGGATTCCAACTACTGATCCAAGTGCTGCACTAAAGGGAACCCTCCTCCCCATTGGAGGGCCAAAGGGTTATGGTCTGGCACTGATGATCGACGTCATAGCGGGCATCCTTTCCGGTTCGCAGTATGGCCCGCACATCAAGACATTCCATCAATTGTTGGGGCCGACCGGCATTGGTGTTTTTTCCATGGCCATTGATATCGAAAGGTTCATGCCCCTCCATCAATTCAGACAGGTAATGCAGTCATATACCTCATCCGTGAGGGGGACGAAGAAGGTCAATGGTGTTTCCCGCATTTATCTCCCCGGAGAAATCGAGCTCGAAAACGAGAGACGGAGCCTGACTGATGGAATTGAAATAGACCGTGACGTTGCGGGCAGCCTGAACGAGCTGCTGGAGAAGGCCAAAAGCCCACTGAGGTTAACCGAGGAGTAACAGAATCATGATTTGGATCATCAGGGTTAATACGAGAAATGGGCACATCGTTAGACAAGAAGCTTCTCCAGAAGAGATGCACAGGGGAGGGCGGCTGTTGATAGCAAAATTCTTACTGAGAGAGG
>CP070673.1:1336566-1342575 GCA_020351915.1 Deltaproteobacteria bacterium | reverse complement strand
CTGCCAGAGAACAGGGCCTCTCCTACAGCACCCTCATGGGAGGACTCACAAAGGCAGGTATTGCACTCGACCGCAAGATCCTTGCTGATATGGCTGTCAGCGACCCCAACGGGTTTGCTGAGGTAGCCAAGATGGTGGGGTAGGGAAAAACAGGTATGGGGCAAACATCACGTAAAAGCACCACGAAGCTTCATGGTATGTTCTTGTACCTATATGCTAATGTCCTTTAAGAATCGAAGGGGGTTTGATGAGTACCACTGCAGATAAACTGAAGGGGTTAGAGGAGAGGAAAGAAAAAGAGCTCGCCATGGGCGGAGCACAACAGATCCAGAAGCAGCATGATAGAGGCAAACTCACTGCACGAGAGAGGCTGGAGCTACTCTTTGATCCCGACAGTTTTCGAGAGCTTGATATGTTTGTGAGACATCGGTGTACAGACTTTGATATGGCTCAAACCTTTATTCCTGGAGAAGGTGTGGTCACCGGCCACGGTACGGTAAATGCGAGATTGGCATATGCGTACTCTCAGGATTTTACCGCTGTGGCTGGTACCCTGGGAGAGATGCATGCGAAGAAAATATGTAAGGTTATGGATCTGGCTCTCAAGACCGGGGCTCCTCTTGTCGGGTTCAATGACTCCGGAGGGGCCAGAATACAGGAGGGCGTCGATTCCCTTGCGGGCTATGGCGAAATATTCTACAGGAACTCCTGTGCTTCTGGTGTGATTCCGCAAATCTCAGCCATTATGGGTCCTACCGCCGGTGGCGCGGTATATTCTCCTGCAATGACCGATTGGATATTTATGACCAAGAAAAGCAGTCACATGTTTATCACGGGTCCAGCAGTAATCAAGGCAACTATTGGTGAGGAAATCACCTTTGAGGATCTGGGCGGAGCCATGGTACATAACACAAAAAGTGGGGTCGCCCACTTTGCGTGTGACAGCGACGTCCACTGTATAGAAAGGATCCGGGAATTGCTCGCCTATTTGCCATCGAACAATATGGAAGATCCTCCGATGGTGAACTCGGGAGATGACCCAGGTCGAACTGATCCACTCCTTGATACTATCATCCCTGATAACCCAAGATCTTACTATGACATGAAAGAGGTTATCCGCCTCTTAGTGGATAACGGTCAGATCTTTGAACCCCATGAACATTATGCCAAGAATATTATTATCTGTTTTGCCCGGCTTAATGGAAGGACTGTGGGCATCATTGCGAATCAACCAAGGTTTCTGGCTGGATGCCTTGATATCAATGCCTCAGATAAGGCTACCAGGTTTATTCGCTTTTGCGATGCCTTTAATATACCCCTCCTCACCATTGTGGATGTGCCCGGGTATTTACCGGGAAGCAAACAGGAATGGGGCGGTATCATACGGCACGGCGCCAAGCTTCTCTGGTGTTACAGTGAGGCTACCGTGCCAAAGATAACCTTAATAACCAGAAAGGACTACGGAGGAGCCTTCCTAGCTATGTGCGGAAAGCCTCTCGGAAGTGACTATGTCTTTGCCTGGCCTACGGCAGAGATCGCCGTTATGGGGGCCGAGCAAGCGACCGAGATTGTTCACCGGAAGGAGATAAAGGGAGCTTCTGACCCTGCGGCAAAGAGGGAGGAGAAAATTACCGAGTACCGGGACCATTTTTCCAATCCATACATCGCCGCCTCCCGGGGATTTGTAGATGCCGTTATTTTACCCCGGGACACCAGACCCCAACTCATAAGCGCCCTCGAGATGCTCACTACCAAGAGGGAAACAAGGCCCGCCAAGAAACACGGAAACATACCCGTGTAGCACTAGGATGAAGAGATTGGGAATGGCAAAGAAGAAAGAAGGCAAGACATCCAGCGCCACTCAGGCACGTTCCAAACCCAAAAAGAAAGAGGTTGTTAGGAAAGAAAAAAGACCTTCCCCGATCAATCTCTGGGGCGTTGCTGGAAGGCAAGAAATAATGGAAATGAGAAGACTCTGGCAGCTAAGAATTCCTGGAAGATAACCGAGTTTGAGCCCTTCCCCCAAGTACCTTACTTTCACTCCAACCAGCCCAGAAAATGAGGAGATACGATAATGACCAGAGAGATTCCTGCTCAGGAGATTATCAGGGTAGTCAAAGACTTGTGTGTCGATGCAAACTACAATCTCGGCAATGATGTCCTCCTTGCCTTTGACCAGGCAATAGAAAACGAAAAATCAGAGATAGCACGAGAGGTCCTGAGGGAGCTGAAAGAGAATGCTCGGATTGCCCGGGAAGAAAAGGCTCCCATATGCCAGGATTGCGGGCTTGCTGTCGTGTTTATGGAAATTGGTCAAGATGTCCATATCACAGGCGGTGATCTAAAAGCGGCAATCAACGAGGGAGTGAGACAAGGGTATGAGGAAGGGTATTTAAGAAAATCGGCATGCAATCCTATTACCAGAAAAAACACCGGTGACAATACCCCTGCTATCATACACCTGGAAATTGTTCCGGGAGATAAGATAAGGATTATTGTAGCCCCCAAAGGAGGAGGCAGTGAGAACATGAGTAGGGTAACCATGCTTACCCCAGCAGCAGGTATGGAGGGAGTAAAAGATTTTGTCGTAAACAGGGTAAAAGAGTCTGGCTCTAACCCCTGCCCACCGACCATTATTGGCATTGGTGTGGGAGGGACCTTTGAAAGATCTGCAATTCTCGCAAAGAAGGCACTCTTACGAACCCTCGGAGAGAGAAACCCTGATCCGGAGCTGGCAAAGATCGAAAAAGAGATTTTGGCAAGAATCAAAAAATTAGGAATCGGTCCCGTTGGATATGGCGGCACTACGACCTCACTCGATGTGTTTCTGGAAATGGAACCCTGCCACATTGCCAGTTTACCGGTAGCAGTCAATATACAATGTCATGCAGCGAGACACAAAGAGGCAGTGATATAGTATTATTGTCTGTTGTCCGTTGTCCAGCATGAACTCAATAAACACAATGAACACGAGCAACTGGAGGGCAAGATGTCCAAGCAGATAAGACTAACGACTCCGTTGTCTGATGAAGATGTGGAGAAATTGAATATTGGAGATAAGGTATTGTTAAGTGGTGTTCTCTTCACCGGAAGGGATGCTGCGCACAAAAGGCTGTTTGACCTTATCCAGGACGGAAAGGAACCCCCGATTGATATCAAAGGCCAGGTAATCTATTACGTCGGCCCTACGCCAGCAAAGCCAGGAAAGCCGATTGGCTCAGCCGGCCCCACCACAAGCTACAGGATGGACCCGTATTCCCCCAAACTAATGGAGCTGGGGTTAAAGGGCATGATTGGTAAAGGAAACCGCTCCCAGGCTGTTATCGATGCTATGAAGCAATTCAGGGCAGTATATTTTGGCGCCACTGGTGGAGCAGGAGCTCTCATTGCTAAGAGGATTAAGAAGGCTGAGATTGTTGCCTACCCCGATCTCGGGCCCGAAGCAATCCGACGATTAGAGGTAGAGGATTTTCCAGTAACAGTCATCAATGACACAAAAGGAAATGATCTCTATGCAGAGGGCATGAGGCAGTATGCCGAGGAATGAGAAACAAAAGAGCTTCGCCACCCCTCTGACAAATCATCTTCTTCTAATCCAAACTTTTCAATACGCATGCTTGCATAGGTTTTATGGTAGACAATATCAATGGAATGGTCTTTTCACAGGCCTTACGGCTTCGTGCCAAAGATATCGATAAGACCATGGGCCGAGGGACAGGATATCCCATGGGAGGGCTTTTGTTGATTGGTCTGACCTTTACAACGTTCCCGATGCCAGAAAGAGGAATCCCTAACGAGACACGAGATTGACATCATTTCCCATCTGAAGGAGAAGACGCTGTGGAAACGGTCAAATTGGAAATTAAGGAAAAGATTGCCATAATAACCATAAATCGACCTGAGAAACGCAATGCACTGAACCAAGAGGTTCGATCTGACCTCTTTAGAACAGTAAAAGCCGTTGATTCCAGAGATGATATTCGGGTCGCAATAATCACTGGTGCTGGGGATGCCTTTGTTGCAGGCGCTGATATTGCTGCGATGAAGGCCTATGAGCCCGAAGATGCGAAAAAGGCCTCCGAGCATGGCAGCGACATCTTTCTGTTCATCGAAAATATGAGAATTCCAGTAATTGCTGCTATAAACGGCTGGGCGTTGGGTGGTGGATGTGAACTGGCGGTGGCCTGTGAAATCCGGATTTGCAGTGACGAGGCAATGCTCGGTCAGCCAGAGGTAACGGTGGGCATCATTCCCGGATATGGAGCAAATATGAGGCTCCCTCGCCTTATTGGTGCTGGCAAGGCAAAAGAACTAATCTATACGGGCCGCTTGATCGATGCAGCAGAGGCAGAGAGAATTGTACTCGTAAACCGTATCGTACCAAACGAAGATCTCATGAACGAAGCGATGAAGGTAGCAAAAAGAATCTCAAACGGGCCTGCAGCCATTCGATTTGCAAAACAGGCTATCAATGGGGCCTTTGACCTGGACGCTGCACAAGCCATGTGACTCGCCTCAAAGCTTTACGGCGAGGTCTATAAAACGCACGATGCTAAAGAGGGCATATCAGCCTATCTGGAAAAGAGGAAGCCGGAGTTTACCGGAAATTGAGATGCCGTTCTGCTACCGAAAACAGTTTATTATAGGTATGAAGTAGGGAATGGAGTCCCAATCTCTGTTTTCTCTCAAAACAAGCTCGTCGGTCTTTAGATCAAGATTACTCTGTCTTCTCTAAAGCAATCACGACCTTTTATTACTGCGCCCTTGGCTTCCGCCAATATTAATACCTGAATACCTGTAACAAATGCTTTGTCATCTTCTCAGGTTTTTGTCAGCCCTAAAAAATAGTGGGTAGCATTTTTCACTTCGGATCTCTGTTTGGCAAAAATCGCCCATATCTAACGCCCTGAAGGATTTGCCTTGATTATGCCGTGATAACTTGTTAAAAAAACATAGCATTACCAATAACATGAAAAATGCTCCCCTTGATCTATAATGGTAAATAAAAACTTGCATCAGAATGGATAGAAATGGTATACACCGCGCATATCACTTTATGCATTGGCACAATGAGGCATCTAAGTTAGTTTTCTCCTTAGGTGCCTTATTTTAATCAGGTGTTAACACATGAAAAAAAAGGTAACAGTACACCTAAAGGGCTCTTCTCCTATTGAGATTCCTGCCCAAGGCCTCGATGGTTTTCAGGCCTTAAAGGCCCTCGGAATAGATGACCTGGAAAACCTGGCAGCTCTCAAGATAAATGGTGAACTCAGGGAACTTTCAGCAGAAATCGAAGCACCGGCCGAACTTGAGCCTGTCTCCTTAGACTCCCCAGAGGGACTTCCCATACTGAGGCATAGTGCTGCTCATGTTATGGCAGAGGCTGTAAAAGATCTCTTCCCTGGGGTAAAGGTCACCATAGGTCCTGCAATCAAAAATGGCTTCTATTACGACTTTGACTATGAGCGGGCATTTGAGCCCAATGACCTGCCCGCAATTAAAAAAAGGATGGCTGAAATAATAGACAAGGATCTTCCCTTCATCAGGAGTAAGGTTCCAAGGAGCGAAGCACTTGAGTTTTTCAAATCTCAGGGTGAGCCCTATAAGGTCGAGCTGATCGAGGATCTTGCAGAAGACACGGTGAGCCTCTACAAGCAAGGAAATTTTACCGACTTGTGCCGGGGGCCCCATCTGCCGTCAACAGGGAGAATAAAGGCATTTCATCTCACCGCTGTTGCTGGGGCATATTGGAGAGGAGATGAGCGGAACCTCATGTTGAGCAGGATCTACGGCGTTGCATTTGCCAACGAGGAATCTCTTGCTGCACACCTCGAGAACCTTGAGGAGGCAAAAAAGAGAGACCACCGAAGGCTGGGCCGGGAACTGGACCTGTTCAGCATCCATGAGGACCTCGGAGCGGGCCTGATCCTGTGGCACCCAAAAGGGGGGACAATACGCACCATCATCGAGGATTTTTGGCGCCAGGAGCATTACAAGGCCGGCTACGAG
>CP070673.1:1328728-1336466 GCA_020351915.1 Deltaproteobacteria bacterium | reverse complement strand
TTGGGAGATAATCCTGCCTGAATGAAGCGATTGAGGCTCCCAACAGAACAGAAAAAGTCCTTTCAGGAGCGAGGTGAGATAAATTTGAGAGGTCTCTCCATTGAGCATTCAGCCCAAGGTTAAATGGTAGAAGAAAACAAATTCTTCTCTGATATTCCTGCAAAAACCGTGCACAGATGAGTGGCATTCATTTGCCGTTAGATTTCAAATAGTTACTGAAAGCTAATCCAGGTATAGGTAATAGAATACCTACATAATGAGAAGTTACTTTCTCCTTCTTGGTAATGTCTTACACACTTTGAGGGATACAGGGGGCAGAGAGAAGAGGGAATAAATCACTAAAGAAAACAAATCCCATTGTGGGAGGGATGAAACAGAGTGTCCTGTCAAGGCAGGTAGGAAGCCTAACGGAAAAATGGCATTTCATTCTTATTGGCGAATTGCGGCTTACACCTCGTAATCAAAGGTTATTGAAGGTCTGCTAAGGCTTGGACTTATAGCAGTAGTCAAACCCTCAGATCAGATTATAGCATTTACAAGATATTGGGATGGCAACATCGGACGCCGAGAACGGAGGGAGGGGGTGGTAGCTGAGCTTGCTCTCTTCCTTAATTTATTTCATTCTCTCTTGAGAGAAAACTGCACGGATAATATAGCGGGACAGATTTTATTGAGACCCCACTCTCAACTTAACTGTGCGATTCACATACACGGTTTCAGTCCAATAATCCTCCTTGGAGTAAGTAAATACGTTTTCTCCTTTCAGGGACATATGAATAAGGGCTCCCCTGTTTTCCCTGTAACAGGTGGTCCAGCCTATTTTTTTTGTATAAGATCTCAAAAATCATAATTTTTTTCTTGACAATAGGCTGCATTATGAATAATGTCGACATTATGCAAAATATTCTGGATAAAATCGACCGTGAGTCTTTTGCCCCGCCCAAGCCACTTTGGCTTAAGATTTTTGATTTTTTAAGGGATGCAATTGTTAAGGGAGAGATTGAACCAGGCGAAAAGCTTAATGAAGTGCTCATTGCCTCAAAGTTGGGAATTAGCAGATCGCCGGTCCGAGAAGCCATGAGAGTGTTGGAATCAGAAAACTTCATTGAAACAATCCCTCATAGAGGTCCGCATGTGAAACCCCTCACTGTTAGGGAGATCGAAGAAATATACGTCGTTTTGAAATTTCTCCAAGTGCCCGCGGTTCAGCTCGCTGTAATGAATATGAACGACGAGAGAAAAAACGAACTAGTCTCCATAATAAAGGAGTTAGAAGAGAAGAGCGGGACAAAGGATATTGAGCATCTCCAATCAGTGTCAAGGCGGTTTCACACCTTCATTATCAATGCCAGCGAAAACGATCTCCTCATTAGAATAAACGAATCCCTGCTGATTCAACAGGAAAGGGTCAGGTTATGGGGTGTCAGTACCGAGCCCAGTGACATTGCAGCAATATACAAAGAACACCTTTTAATTTCAAAAGCGCTACTTAAGAAAGATTCAAGAAAAGCAGAACAGTTGATGGCAGAACATGTGGAAAAAGCACGTCTAAGATTTCTAAAGGCCGTATCTAAAAGAGGGTAAGATCTCCGGAAATCCTGACATAAGTATTAGATCTCTCAGGAAATTGGTTGAATTGCGTTGAACTTTTATGTTGTTCCGGAGTGTAGCCAGGGAGGGACAGCAATAATATAGTTTCCCATAATTGTAAGGTGTGCCAAGCAGCTCCCTTGAGGGAGCATGCAATGAACACTAAAATAAGGAGGCTGACAATGTCACGAAAAACTATTTCAATGTTAGGCATTATGGCGCTATTGATCCTTTTCGCAGGGTCAGGGCAAGGGGCAGACTTAAATCTGCGACTGGGGTCTCCCGCTCCACCGAACAGCGAACAGTACAACTTGGCGGTGAAATTTACCAAGAACCTTGAAGACCTTTCAAAGGGGGCAATTCACACGGAGGTCATCGGCGGGGGTCTCCTCGGTGACCCCAAGCAGACCCTGGCGCAACTGCGCGCGGGAAAGCTCGACTTCTGGTTCATGCCCATTGAGTCGCCCATGTTTGCGAAAGAATGCAAGGAGTTCTTCGTTTTCTTTGCACCATTCCTCTTCCGGGATCAACAACACTACCGCAGGTTTCTGGACAGCGATCTGTTTAAGGAGATGATCAACGGCGCGGAAAAAAAGATCAATATTCGATACGTGGGGATAATTGTAGACCGCGCCCCCCGGAGCCTCTCCACCGCAAAGCGGCCCATTGCGTCTCCCGATGACATGAAAGGGCTGAAAATGCGGATTCCCGGCCTTCCTTTTATTGCAGAGGTGTGGAAGGCCTGGGGAGCGAGCCCGACACCCCTGAAAGGATCTGATATTTATCAAGCCCTCCAGACCGGCATGGTGGACGGCGACGACAATGGAATCGTCACCCTTTTCGAAAGGGGGCTGATGGAGATTCTGAAATACCACACACCGATAAACTATGTGCATTCGGGGCTATGCATTTATGTGAGCGGCACGACCTGGCAAAAGCTCGATGACCAGCAACAGGCATGGGCGGAGAAGGCCACGGTCATGGTAGACCAAGAACAAGAATCGTACAATCAGATGATGAAGAGATATTACGACAAGGCCAAGGCCAAGGGCATCACCATCGTAGAGCCGGATATGAGCAAATTCCACGCGCCTGTAAATGAGATTCTGGCCAAATTCGATGGCAAATTCTGGCCCAACGGTCTGTATCAGAAGATTCACACTATGCCGTAGTCTCCGGGACCTCTGTCCGAAGCCTCGCTCCGTTAAGGTAGAGACCCATCTTCATCGGACACTCACGCACTGGATCGCCTCTCAAGAGCGAGGGATGAATTAGGGAAATTCGCGATGACCCGATTTCGGAACATCGTGGTTCGATGTCTGAATGCCACACTCGGCACATGCGTCATGGCCATGACAGGGCTGGCCGTTCTTCAGGTCATCCTTCGCTATGTCTTTTCCGCGTCCCTCATATGGGTCGAGGAGATCTCCGTTATCATCATGCTTTGGATGACCTGGCTAGGGGTGGCGGTCCTGTGGCTGACCCAAAGCCACATCGCTGTGGATTTTCTAACCGGCTGCTTATCGCAGCGCAGTAATAGGGACCTGGCCGTGATCTTTGACGGGATCGCAATCATCATTGCCGGGGCGCTCCTTTGGGTTTCCAGGGAAACATTGAGTACCATGGTCGGCATGGAACTCGACACGCTGGCAGTCGATTTGAGCATCAAGTATTATCCTATCCCCGTGGGTGCAGTAGGCCTCGGACTCGCCGCGTTCCTTGATCTTTGTCACAAGCTTCGTAACCAAGGGGCGGCGGCATGATCTGGGAGCTTACGGTCCTTTTCGGTGTCATGCTCATCTTTATGATCCTGGGGACACCGGTATTCATTGCCATGGCCCTAGCCGAGGCCGCCTATGTCATCGGTTTTTGGCCGAATGTCCCGATCATGGTCGTGACCCAGGGCTTCATCAAAGGCCTCAGCAACTATCATTTTGCGGCGATTGTTTTTTTCTTCCTGGCGGGTGAGATCATGAACGCGGGAGGCATTACTGACCGATTGCTGAGGTTTGCCAGGGCCTGCTTCGGATCTGTTCCGGGCGGCCTTAGCCATGTAAACATTCTGTCGAGCATGGTCTTTGCGGGCGTATCAGGCTCTGTTATGGCCGACGCCTCGGCCATTGGATCGATCATGATTCCGGCCATGAAGCGGGAAGGCTATCCGGGCGATTATTCTGCGGCGGTCACCTCTGCATCAGCAACCATAGGACCGGTGATTCCCCCCTCTATACCTCTGGTCCTTTTCGGCCTTTTTGCGATGACCTCAATTGGTCGCCTGTTTGTCGCCGGTATTGTTCCGGGAATATTAATGGGCGTGTTCCTGCTTGTCGCCTCTTACATAATCAGCCGGGCAAGAAAATATCCAGCTACACAATGGGTCGGACTTACAGAACTCTTCCATGCCACCATGGGTGCCGTACTGGCGCTGCTGATGCCCTTGATCGTGGTCGTCGGAATCGTAGGCGGAGTGGCCACAGTAACTGAGGTGGGAGCTGTGGCTGCGGCTTATGCCCTCATCGTGAGCATGTTCATCTACCGTGAACTCAGTCTCGACAGATTGTGGCAGGTGATGTGCAAGGTCGGTATCGATGGGTCAAAGGTTCTCATTATCGTTACCGTTGCAGGTCTTTTCATATGGATCATCGGCAATATGAATGTGGGCAAGGTGCTGGCCGATTGGATCGGTGGTGTCACCACCAATCCCACCCTGATTTTGGGTCTCATGGCGCTGGTCCTTCTTATCGGCGGCATGTTTCTCGACCCCATTACCGTTTTTGTGATCTTTGTGCCGATGATGGTGCCGACGGCCGCTGCAGTGGGTATCAACCTTACTCAGATGGGAGTTGTGGCTGTCCTGGCGAACTTGCTTGGTCTTGGCACGCCACCGGTGGGGATGGTTGTATTCCTCTGCGCGGCCCAAGCCGAAGCCCATGTACACCATGTGTTCAAGGAGATCATGCCCTTTCTGGGAGCCCTTTTTGTGCTCCTTGTGCTTTTGATCATATTCCCTCAGCTCAGTCTCTGGCTACCGCAACTTCTGATGGATTGAAAATGCCATACTTGCCTTACAGGGTTCCTTTAAGAACGCAAAAGGCCCTGTTGTCATGGGTCATTCCCATTTTTAATGTGTTCGGTTTTTCAACCCGAATTCGCAGCCGGGATTTCAGCTGTCGATAGGATTGTGGAGGATAAAGGCAATGGCTTATCGCATACTGGCCCCCTGTGCTGGTCTCGGGTTCGGGTTTCCGGCATTTTCTTTCAGGGAGGCCTTGAAAAACAGGTTCGATCTCATCGCAGCGGATGCGGGATCCATCGACCCAGGGCCCTATTATTTGGGCAAGGGGATCTCTTTCATGGAAAAGCCCCAGACCAAACGGGATTTTTCGCTCATGCTGGAAGCGGCACTGCAGCAAAGCTGTCCCCTCATCATCGGCAGTTGTGGCCTGGCTGGGGATACTCCACACCTGGAATTCATGCTGGATATTGCCAGGGAAATCTTTGAGGAAAAGGCCCTCATGGATGTTCGGGTCGCGGTCATCAGCGGGCACGTGGACAACGATTTGCTTATCGGATGTGTCGATGATCTGAAGCCACTGGGTCACATGCCTCCTTTGACGGAAGATATGATTAGAACCAGCGCCATTGTGGGGCAGATGGGGATTGCGCCCCTGATCAAGGCCCTTGAAGAAGGCGCACAGTTGATCCTGGCCGGGAGATCATGCGATGTAGCGATCTTTGCGGCAGATCCCATTCGGCGGGGCATTGACCCAGGACTGGCTTTCCACGCTGCTCACATCCTTGAATGCGGCGCCGCGGCTGCAGAGCCATCTTCCGGAATGGATTGCCTTATAGGGGAGTTCCGGGATGACGGGAGTGTTCTTTTCATTGCCCCCAATCCTAATAGAAGAACTACGATCCAGTCCATCGCCGCACACAGTCTTTTTGAAGAATCCCATCCCCTTCTGCAATTTTATCCGGAAGGAGTCCTCACGCTGTTAGAGACCGAGTACTTCCAGCACGATGCAAGGACCGCAGGACTGAGAAAAAGCGTCTTTGTCCACCGCCCGCTCACCGTAAAGCTCGAAGGAAGCGAGCGAGTGGGGGGTCGTGTTGTCTCTCTGCTCTTTTGTAAGAGTCTTAACCCTATCCCCCCTGAGTACATGGTCTATGGCCGCAATGGAGTCGAAGAAACGCCTGTCTCAGAGAAGGATTCTGAAATCGGGGTTCTGATAAAAGTCTCCAGTGGCGAACCGGGCGTGGTAGAGCCAGTCGGCACGGCCCTCAAAGGCCACTTCCTCCATTTCGATTATGAAGGATGCATATCAACCGCCGGCAATATGGCCTTCCCCCTCTCGCCATCCGAGATCAATTTCCAGGATGAGCATGGGCGATACATCTGCGCGATCATCGGCGGAACGAGAGATCCCTTTTTCCAGAGGAGACTGGAAGAAATCAAGGCAGAGGCGTACACATCGGTTCGGAGCAAGTTGGCCGGATATGCGGACCGGTGTAGTATTGAGATTCTCACTGCAGACAGGAAGACCCCTCTCCTTTTTCTTGAAACCATTGGCAAAAACCGAAAAGACGCCTGGGAAAGGCATCAGATGGAGCTCGAAAGGCTTGAAGCTTTTGTGGATGAGACACAGCCTTCGCTTCGAAGTATTTATGCGGGGGATGCTTTTAAATGGAGCATCTACCACCTCCTGAAAGACGAGGCCCTGATCAGGGATCGCCTCTTTCCGGTAACCGTCTTCAAAGTGGACGGCCGGAACTGGCAGCGCCTGAAAGAGATTCAGGGGGATTATAGGGCCATCGGGCTCGAGCACTACAAAGGTATTCTGGAAGAGGAGAAGCTAGCACCCGTCGAGGTGGTAGCCCACCCCGGCAGACCGGTTGACTTCAGGCCCCTCATCGAAATGGCCAGCGTGATTCGCTCAAAGAATGCGGGCGTGAACAGTATCACTTATGAAATCTATTTCCACTCAGAAGACGAATACAGACAGGCCCTTGACTCTGGCCTCTTCGAAAAACGTCGCATTGCTAGTATACTTCAAATTCCTCTTGAGCGTATTGTTGGCAGCTTTCGCGCCGAAGCATGCCATGCTATTAAAATTACCGCTCATAGGGCTATTCTTTCAGGCACTCCCGGAGATAGGGACGTATTTGGTGCACAACAACACATGAAGCTAGTATCAATGAGGGTTCCCATATTTTGAGCCCATTACAAAAGGCCGAGGTTGGAAAAAGCTGGAAGATGAAATATTCATTCAAATCAAGCCTCTTCGATGGAAGGCTTTATTACAATCTCCTTGACACAGTCAAATAACTTGAGGACAAAAAGATGCCTTCACTATGTTGTAGCGTATCAGAGATCGCCTTGATTGAATGTTTGCGTGCGATACGCAACGATCCGGATAAATCATAAACAAGAGACGTTTCATCCAGTAGTTACAAGTTTTCCAGTCCTCTATAAGTGCAGCACTCATAGCAGGAAGCTATCGGCTGGATGGACACCTATCCGTCCGCTCGCCTTCTGATTTCCTTCTGTAATCTATCAAAAAACCAAATTCAAGGTTACCCAAATTAGCCTTTCGTTTCAAGCGGCTCAGTAAACTTTCAGCTACTTGCCAAAAGGTGAACTTTCCGTAATTTTAAGATTACATATCGTAGTCGAAAGGTCAATATAAGGATTGGGAGCGAAAAATCTCAATAGGAAAAACCATATTTCAAGATGTAATCGTGCCTCCGCCGCAACGCTGCAATTGCCTATTTGCGATTGAATCACTTGCCATGAAGAATATCCATCCAGCGAATTGCTTCTGAGTCACTCACCTTACACAAATAGACCTGAGTCGTCTTCAGATTTTGGTGCCGAAGAAAGCTGAAGGCTGCGTCTGAGGCCGAAAAACAGTTAAGGGATTACCATGGAAAAGCCGAAGAGAAGGATAGGGCTTTGGATGGAAATGACTCAAAAGCAATCCTTGAAATTAGAGATTGATCTGGTACCAAAGACCTGCTGGTATTCAAATCTCCGCAAGAACATGCCCCGATCTCGCTGGAATAAGTTGCGTCGGGAAGTCTATGAAAAGGCAGATCACGTTTGCGAGATATGCGGAGCCAGGCGCAGGCTCAACTGCCATGAGATATG
>CP070673.1:1325560-1328628 GCA_020351915.1 Deltaproteobacteria bacterium | reverse complement strand
GAGGAATTGGGCGTCCAGTATGTACTGGAAGGGAGTGTTCGAAAAGCTGGGGATAAAATAAGGATAACAGCACAACTAATCGATGCTTTAACTGGACATCATTTATGGGCAGAGCGGTACGGTCGAAACCTGAAGGACATATTTGCAGTCCAAGACGAGATCACTAAAAAGATCTTTACTGCTCTTCAAGTGAAGCTGACGGAAGGAGAGCATGCCCGCTTATGGGGAAAAGGTACAGACAATCTTGATGCCTACTTGAAGTACGTACAAGCACGGGAACATTGGAGACGCTTTGTGAGTAAAGAAACTAATGCTCAAGCACGCCAGATGATTATGAAAGCAATTGCCCTGGACCCAAATTATCCGGTTGCATATGGACAACTTGGGTATACCCATTGGGCTGATTTAATCATGAACTGGAGCGAATCCCGCAAGAATTCGATGGAACAGCTCGTAGAATCGTGTCAAAAGGCCATGGCCCTGGATGACTCTATTCCCATGCTCTATACCTTACAGGCTAACATCTACCTTATGAAAAAACAGTTTAATAAGGCGCTTGCGGAAGGTGAGCGTGCAGTATCTATGTGTCCTAATTGCACCGAGAACAAGGTGCTTTTGGGACATATCTTAAGGTTTATGGGAAAGCCAGAGGAGGCCATTTAGGTGCTTAAGCAAGCAATCCGTCTCGACCCTTTTCCTACAGTAATGGCTTACCATAACTTAGCTATGTCTTACGTGTTTGCGGGAATGCCCAATGAGGCCCTTGAAACATTTAGGAAAGCACTAAAGGTTGAACCGAATAATCTACCCGCCAATCTCGGGTTGGCTGTCGCATATGCGTCATTGGGCCGTGAGGAGGACGCACGTACTGTTGGCGCAAAAATTCTCGAAATAAATCCCAAGTTCTCTGTCAAAGCTTTCGCGAAGAAACTCCCTTATAAGAATCAAGCGTATAGGGCTCTTTTGATTGACGGTCTTATAAAAGCAGGGCTGCCCGAAACTCCGCCATTGCCGCTGCCCGACAAGCCCTCCATTGCCGTTTTGCCTTTCACTAACATGAGTGATGATCCCAAGCAGGAGTAGTTCAGTGACGGAATTGCTGAGAACATTATTACTGCTCTGTCAAAAGTGGAAAAACTATTTGTCATTGCCCGTAATTCCACCTTCACGTATAAAGGTAAGCCGGTGAAAGTTCAGCAGGTCGCAAAGGACCTTGGTGTGCAGTACGTATTGGAGGGTAGCGTCCAGAGATCCGCCGACCGTATCCGGATAACCGCCCAGTTGATTGACGCTCTAAAGGGCCATCACCTGTGGGCTGAACGGTATGATCGTGATTTGAAAGATCTGTTTGCCCTTCAGGATGAGATTACTATGAAGATCATTACGGCCCTTGAGGTGAAATTGACCGAAGGAGAGCAGGCTCTCGTGGCTGGTAGCGGGACAGATAACCTAGATGCTTATTTGAAGATCTTGCAGGCACGTGATCTGAAAAGGCACCAAAATATTGAAAATAATCATAAGGCTCGGCGGCTTGCGGAGGAAGCTATTAAGCTTGATCCTGATTATGCACAAGCCTACAGGTGGTTGAGCGGAACTCACTTAATAGATGTGTGGTTGGGCTCCACCAAATCGCCTCGGGAGTCTCTGAGAACAGCTATGGAGCTTGCTAATAAGGCCCTCTCCTTAGATGACTCTCTGGGCGGTGCGCATGGTCTCCTGGGCAATATCTATATTATGAGAAAGGACTATGAGAAGGGCATTCGGGAAGCAGAACGGGCCGTTGAGCTTGAACCGAATGGCGCCGATGCCCATGCATTTTTGGGTATGGGGCTTCGATTTGCGGGCAGACCAGAGGAGGCCATTCCGATCCTCAAGAAAGCAATACGCCTGGACCCTCATGCGCCGGAGTGGTATCTGCACGTCTTAGCCGCGGCATATAGAGAAATTGAAAAGTATGAGGAAGCCATAGAATGGGGTGAGAAAGCAGTTCAGCAGAATCCCAAAAATGCCCTTTCTCGTATTGTACTCTGTAGCGTTTACAGTCTGGCAGGCCGGATGGATAAGGCGAGTGCCCAAGCCAAAGAGATTATGAGGATAAATCCCAAGTTTTCTGTAGAGCGAATGGCAAGGACAGACCCACAAAAAAATCAAGTTGTGAAAAAGCGATACATTGATGCCCTGCGCAAGGCGGGGCTGAAGTGAGGGGAGACAAGTACCTATATTTTGTGCTCGTTGAAGGTGCTGCAAAAGTAACAACTTCCCACTGTTGAAACGCACGATCAGCAAAATCTTATTGTAGACTAGTAATCATAACATCGATGTACTGATAAGAAGTGTTTCCTCTAAAAATGGCATTTTTCAAAATCGCTATTTTTTTGAGGTGGAAATTGGATTTAAATTCGGATTGGTTCCATAAAGACCCGATTACCTCTGAAACTCTGCCTTTTGGCATTAAGCCGGCCATGCCGAGAATAAGTGTCATTTAAGAAAATCGTCCTCCAGGAGCCTGCAGGTCATCTTGATTCTGACTCTGACATGAAGGTTCTCAGCACATCCTCCTTTCCCACTACCCCTACAAGCTTCCCCTCATCAACTACAGGAAGGGTGTGGAAATTCTTATCTACCATAAGACTGGCCAACTCTTCAATACCCGTGTCGGTCTGGACGGTGACCGGGTTTGGTGTCATGGCATCGGCAACGGTGGTGGCAGCGATCTTCTGAACTGCCTTTTCAAAATGCTTCATGGAGGCCAAGGGAATAAAACCATCGAGAAGAGTGAAAATGGAAGGGATGGGGAGCCTTTTTTGCTGAGCAATCAGGTCGCTCTGACAGATGATCCCCACCAACTCCCCCTTTTTATCCACAACGGGGATGCCATTAATGCCTTTTTCAAGAAGAAGCTTTGCGGCATGCGCAATCTCCGTATTGGGTGATACGGTGATAAGATCTCTGGTCATGATGTTTTTTACCGTCAGCATGGCACTACCTTGTTTTTAGTTTTGTTGAAGATTTGATCTTGTAACAAGAACGATATCAGAATTTGGGGGTCAAGACCAAATCTTTTTGGT
>CP070673.1:1319153-1325460 GCA_020351915.1 Deltaproteobacteria bacterium | reverse complement strand
TGGAACGACAAATGTGCCGCGGGTATTGGACGCTATATGGAAACATTTGCCGATCTGGTTAAGAAAGAAGTAACTGAGATTGGAAACATCGCCCTTCAATCCGATCAGTTCCCAAAGCTCAGTGACTTTTGCGCGGTGTATGCTCAATCCGAAGCTCTAGATCTAATTCGCAGCAAGGTACCGCTGCAACAAGTAATAGCAGCTTACCACTATGCTATGGCTAAGAGAATCAGCACGTTAGTAGGTAGGTCAGGTGTGAAAAAGGATTTCGTAATCATTGGAGGACTGGCCAAGAATCCAGGAATAACAGATTGGTTGGAAAGTATCCTGAAGGTAAGCAGGTTGGCTCCTAAACCTGAGTGGGATCCTGCATTAACGCCAGCTCTAGGTGCAGCCCTATTTGCGGATGCTTCCTATAGGCGGCAATAATCTGACACATATCATGTCAAAGAAGATCATCAGAAGAGAATCCATCATCCAGGCAGCTATTGAAGTCTTCAGCAAGAAAGACTTCAAGACAGCAAGTATTTCCGAAATAGCTCAAAAGGCGGGTATCGCCGATGGCACGATCTATCAGTATTTCAAGAGTAAGGAAGACCTGTTCTTCTCCATCCCCATAGAAAAAACGAACGAATTTCGGAGTCAGCTCGAATTACACCTCGAGGGGATTTCGGGCGCTTTCAACAAAATCCGGAAATTCGTATGGTACTTTCTTTATTTCTTCAAGACGAACCCCGATTATGGGCGAATACTGATGCTCGAGATGCGGGTGAGCAAGAGTTTTGTTAAGACGGAAACGTACGGTTTTCTCAAGCAATCGGTCAGCCAGGTAATGAATATCATAACAGAAGGACAGAATGAAGGCGTCATTCGGCAGGATACAGACATCTACGTCCTGCGCCATTTAATTCTGGGCATCCTCGAGCATATGGTGTCCCGCTGGCTGCTTAAGGAAGAGAAGTACGATCTCCTCGAACATCATGAAGAGGTGAGCCGTATACTAATTGACGGGCTGAGGGCAATACCTCCAAATCACTTGACGTAGAGCGACACTAACCGCTTGTTCTTGATGTCCGCCAAACCCTTGTCAGTAATCCGCAAGGATGGAAGGTCCGTGAAAGGTATGGTCTGAAGGACGAGGAATGGTCTTGTCAGGAAGAGGCTGTTAAATCAGCCTAATTTTTCTCCCTTTCATACCCACCGACTATTCACGGTGGATTCCTGTATCTTGCGGTATCTGGCAGCATCTTCACTTTTAATGTTCCGTGCCATAACGGTAAATCGGAGCACATGATAGATTCGTACCCGTATTATCAAATGGCACGCTCTGCATATTGCACTCCTCCCTAATCAATAAAAATGCTCTTTCGGCTAAATCGTGTTTTTCAGACTTTCAAGCCTTTCTTCCAAGTCATGCGGCAGCTCGCAATCCCTCTGTTGTTATGAAATTTGGTGGGAGGTTAAGAGAATATTACAAGGGGGTTGAATCGGCGTGCAAGTTCTATCGAGCTCAATTTAAGCGTGTGTGACATTCGATTTTTTTCTCCAAACGGACGGCCCACCCTTCACATTAAAGGCGTAGCAGCACGTGCTTTAACGAGAAGCACTCCCCAATCGGGCAAGAAAAGCATTGCCGTCATCGTCATCAAGAAGGATGGCTCGTCGCTCTATTCCCCTGATGATGACGTGATGAAGCATACCCGGCGGAATCGACGTGCGCCTTGCCTGGCATAAAGATGGTATCGGGGAGAAGGACCGGGTGTCGGGGAGAATGCTATAATTTTATGAGCGTTTTGCCTCTCCCGACCTTGCTTCCCTACTTGTTTAATTTCACAGCCTTCAGTGTGTTCCAGCCGTCCATAGCTTTCTTGGCTGTAACATGGTAGCCCAGTGACTCAACTAACCGGGACACATCTTGGCTGATCTGTCCAGCCTTAACCTCTAAACTCAGTTCGGGCTCACCCAGTATCTCCACGATCTTTTTTGTGTAGCGGCCTACGAATTCGCCGTTGTCAATCTCCCTGAGCTTGAGTTCCACAGATTCCATGATTTTATTCTACACATTTCCGTTCTTGGATGCAAATGACTTTGATGAGGTCGGTGATACGGATTCGCTTCAGGTGTGCGGGAATATAGGGGAATCTGCCCTTGTGTGTCAAGGATAAGGCCAGTTTACCATGCTTCGATGCATTCTCACCTCTTAAGTTGCACTGGAAATGTGGAAATACCGACTTCAGTCGCTCCCCAAATTTTCAAGTATCGCTCGCCCAATCATGGGCTGGCAGCGCTCCCACTGAGGGTTCATGATACCCAAATAAACCGTTCACTTTCAAGGGTTCAGGATTTTTCTGACTTCTTGCCATAATGGAAGATCGCAGCACATGATAGATTCGTACCCGTAATCATCACATGTCACGCTCTGGCTATGGCACCCCTCCCCAATCAATAAAAATCCTCTTCCGCCCAAATAGTGTTTTTCAGAGGTATAAGCCTCCCTTCCAACTCATCCGCTAGCTCCCAATCCCTCTGTTGCTACTAAATTTGGTGGGATGTTGCCCGCCTACGCAGAAAGCCACGGGCTTGACCGCCAGAATTATGGCGGGCTTGCCAGTGGATGAATGCGAGGCAGGGGAATCCACCGTAGTCCTATGGGGACGAAGGCGGATATGATTTGGCGGGCTTGTCTGCCGCCTTTGTGGCGGGTTCCACCGAAGAATGTGGAGGTGCCACGCGCTTGCGCGTGGGGCTCCACAGAATCTCACAAAGGGCGTTTAACCGGCGTGTAAGTTCCATCGAGCTCAGTTTGAGCGTGTGTGGCGTTCGATTGCCTTACTTCAAAATACGCTGTACAGAGCAAAAAACGCCTTGAAAATTCACGATCTGCCCGTTCCTTAATTTCTGCACACTCTGCACGAACCTCCCCCTCGAACAGTTTTTCGTCTAATTGGGGTCATATCATCTCAGAGGTTGAGGTTTTGATATTCTTATCGGATATTCATTTTTCCTAAACCGAATATCCTGGCAAGTGATCTCAGATTCCGAAAAGCATCAAATTTGCGTCAAATCCATTTCGTATCGCAAATTTCCCCGATCTGTAGTATTCTCAATATACCTCAACATTACATCGGGTTAGTATACTGGCAGTGTATCTTTGATCGAGGGCTTTAACCCCAAGACCAATGGAATTTTAGTATAATTTGGGTAACCTTAAATCGACCGATTTTTGAGGTTTCATAAGCTAACCCCAACAAAATAAGGGCTAATAGGAGTAAGACATATGGCACGTAGTAGCCTATTCCCTATTGACACGCGATACTAAATTTCCTATATTTCAAGACAAAAAGGGAGTTATTATAGACTCAACGTGATCCGAGATGAGCGACCAGAATTCATCAGAAGACCCCCCACATTTTTGTCGATACCTTCTCATACAGAAATCTCATAGTAAGCGACTAGCCGCAATCTTCAAGTTTGTTCTACAGGTTATCCTCCTTAGCAGGTCTCTCCTAAAGAGACTGTATCGTGGTGATCGCCTCTTCCGTTTAGATTTGGAAGGCAGCAAGAGATGGTGACGGAACAGATCATCATACTGTTTGTTCTATTGGTTCTTTCCGGATTCTTCTCATCCTCCGAAATAGCCCTTTTTTCGATCAGCCGAACTAAGGTGCGTTATTTGGCCGAGCAAGGGGACAGAAGCTTTAAGCTGATCCGTAAGATGAAAGAGGACCCCCACAAGCTTCTCAGCACGATACTGATCGGAAACAACGTCGTCAATGTCGGTGCTGCTGCGTTAGCCACCTCCATTAGCATAGGCTATTTTTCCAATTATGCCGTGGGGGTGGCAACAGGAGTGATGACCCTATTCATATTGATCTTCGGAGAAGTCTTACCCAAATCTTTTGCCACGCAAAACAACATTGTGATTGCAAAAATATCCATTTATCCACTTTACTGGCTCTCTCTGGTGCTCTATCCGGTCCTCATTCTTCTCAACTTCATTCCGAGAATAACGGGAAGAATCAAGAAGTCGCCCACCATAACGGAGGATGAATTAAAAAGCCTTGTGGAGGTGGTTGAAGAGGAAGGGGAAATTAAGAGGACCGAAAAAGAACTTATCCACAAGATTTTCCAATTCGATGATACGAATGCATCCGAAATCATGACGCCCCGGGGGGATATGTTTGTGATCGATGCCAGTCAGGAACTCGATCTGGAGGCCATAGCAAAAAGCGGATTTACGCGAATACCGGTCATCGAAGGAGATACGAACATCGTTATCGGCATCCTCAATGTCAAAGATCTGCTCCTGAATCAGGCCTCAGGTGATGAAAAAATCAACATCAGGGAAATTATGCGGGAACCTTATTTCGTACCCGAGAACAAGAAGCTGGACCAGTTGCTCCACCAATTCAAGAACCGTAAAACCCATATGGCTATTGTGGTCGATGAACACGGTGGCATTTCCGGTTTGATCACCTTAGAAGACGCACTTGAGGAGATAATCGGCGAAATCGAAGATGAAACTGATCGAAGTGAGCCACTCATCGTTCCCATGAAAGACAATGAGTGGATTGTGCTTGGGAAAACAGATATCGAAAACGTGAATGCCAGAATTGGGATGAACATCCCTGACTCCAGCGACTACGATACGTTTTCGGGCTACGTCCTCGGTGCTATTGGCAGAATTCCTCGAGAGGGCGAAGAAATAGCTATCGGAAATTTTCTGGTCACTGTGAAACGGAAAGAGGGTGTCCGCATAACGGAGTATATTGTCAAGAAAGCCAAAACACTGGAACAAGAGAAGTCAAAAGCAATCGGGAAGTAAAGGCCAGAGGATTGCTGCCCAAACAGGGGACCTTCGTGCAGAACGTGCATAAACTATGGGATGTAGCGATTACTTTCAGGCCTTTTTTGACCGATGCGGCTCCGGTGACACAGGAATTCATTACCCCTAAGCCCTAAATCTTGTGGTTCCGATAACCAAGCTGAGGATTAGTTTACTGCTATGAGACCGGAATACTGGCATTTTCGATTATTCTCTTTGTAATCACAACAAGATTGGGTGTCCTAAAAGCGCAGACTACAATAAGAAATCTGCAGTCTGCGCATGTGATATCTCCAACATATGTAAGCAGGACAATGTAGCGATTTCTGCTATGATTGGTGAAAATTTAGAGCCCGAAAAAGCTTTGATTACCAAAACAAAGCTATAATAGAATCAAGTTGATCGCGACTGTCAGCTATGGCAAGAAGTCTTTAACCTTGCGTCGGGCAAGCCACCCCATTATCTTGTGTTTTATCGTTTAAAGAAAGGAGGACTTGACAATCCGCTATTTTTGGAGAAAGATTAGCGCGTAGAACTATGTAGCATTTCTTTTCAGCCTTCAACCTCCTCAGTTGAGGAAAGGCATATGAGAACAAGGTCAGAATTAAGCCCTCATTAGGATGAGTTTACATCTCCTAGTAAGGGCTTTTGTTATTGCTAGGGAGTATAGAAGATGAAATGCCCAAAATGCCAGTTTGATAATCGGGAAGGTGTAAAGTTCTGTGAAGGATGTGGGGCTAAAATGGAATTAATGTGTCCCAACTGCGGAGCTCAGATCCCTTTAGACAGGCACTTTTGTGGGGAATGCGGCCAAAAGTTAGATAAGGCACAAGAGGTACCGAAGGCATTACCGGAAGCCGAAGGTGAGCGCAAACATGTCACAGTCCTCTTCTCCGACCTCTCGGGGTACACACCGATGTCGGAAAAACTTGACCCAGAAGAGTTAAAGGAGATCATGAGCAGGATCTTCGGAGAGATCGCTCAGGTCGTAACCAAATACGAAGGGTTCATAGAGAAATTTATTGGTGATGCGGTCATGGCCCTTTTCGGTGTACCAAAGGCCCATGAGGATGACCCGATAAGGACTATCAAGGTTGCACGGGAAATACACCAGTTAGTGGATGCCTTAAGCCCCGAAGTAGAGAAGAGGATTGGGCAACCCATTTCCATGCACACAGGCATCAATACCGGTCTCGTTGTGACCGGCAAAGTGGACATGGAAAAAGGCACTCATGGCGTAGCAGGCGACACCATCAACCTTGCCTCCCGGCTAAGTAGCCTGGCTAAGGAGAACGAAATCCTGGTAGGTCCAGACACCTATCGACAAGCTGAGGGGCATTTTACGTTTGAAAGCTTGGAACCAACCACGGTCAAGGGTAAGGCGGAACCGATCCAGGTTCATAAGGTTTTGTCTGCAAAAGAGAAACCAGTGACGATACACCGTCTTTCGGGCTTGAGGGCTGATCTTATCGGCAGGAAGGC
>CP070673.1:1314738-1319053 GCA_020351915.1 Deltaproteobacteria bacterium | reverse complement strand
GTCTGCTCTTTTCGGCCTCAGGGTGGGGAACTCTGACTCCCAGTAGCGAAGGACATAGGGTTTTACCCCAACTATCCGGCTAACCTCACCGATCCTGAAATAGCGCTTATCGTCCGGGATGTACATCTCACTAAGTGAGCTAAAATGAACTAAAATACTTCAAAATGTCATAAAATGGCCATAAATTCATCACCATGCCCAGTGGTTACATGGTTCGAATAGGTATTCTCTCGCCCGCTCACCTCCTTGGGTGCGGTTCGCTCGAGGTCGCTGAGCTTCCAATAAGCAGTCGATCTACAATAGGCTTTTTTGCTTCAGCAACTGCTCTGATTAGGCCTCCAAATAAGAATCAGTGGTTTTGAAATATCCCGCGATGGGCCTACCTAGGGATTTGAGCTGAATCCTCCCTTCAACGATTCAGCTCAAAAAACTCTGTATCTCTGAGGGCTCTGCGAGAGACAAAAGCATAGAACAAGCTCAATTAACCCAACAAACCCAAGAAACTCAATCCGTGTGTGGAGGGCCATCTCTCAACCTTCCACCCGTCTGACGGCGAATCTCGCCGATTACCTTTCCATGAATAGTATTTACCTCATCGTCTGTCAATGTTCTTTTGTTAGATCGGTAGCTAATTCTTACAGCCAGGGCCTTTTCGGCGGGATCAATCTGTTTTCCCTGATAAACATCAAATACATCCACAGATTCAATCAGGCCTTTTCCCATACCCCGTATTATCTTTATGAGCATGGCACTCTCAAGAGAGCGATTGAGGATGACAGAAATATCTCTCCTCACCGCGGGAAACTTGGCCAGGGACGTAAATTTCTTTACCCAGGCAACCAAGGGTAGCAGGGCATCTATGTCGAGCTCCAGGATATAGGCTTTGTTCTCAAGTTCATATCCTGCCAGAGTCTCTTTTGAAACCCCACCGAGGACGCCTATCTCTGTGCCAGATGAAAAAATCCGGGCGTATTCACGGGGGTCGAACCCCTCCTTGGGAGCGGTTCGGCCGTATGCGGGCTCGGCTATGCCCAGCTCCTCGAAGATATTCTCGGCTATGCCCTTGATGTCGTAGAAGTCAAATTCCTGCACTTTCCCGTACCAGGTTTGCCTGGACTTCATTCCGGAGACCAGGGCAGCGAGGATGTTTCGTTCGTGCGGCAACTCTTCGCCGCCCTGGATGTAAGCCTTTCCCCACTCGAAGATGCGCAAATCGCTCTGGCCACGTAAGGAATTCAGCCTGACCGTTGCAAGGAGCCCTGGGATGAGAGAGGTCCTCATCACCGACTGGTCCTGAGAGAGAGGGTTGCGGAGTTTCACAAAGGACCTGAGGTCGCTGTTTTCTCCGGCGCCCAGGAGATCCGCTGACTGGGGTGAGACAAAGCTGTAGGTAATGACCTCGGTAAAGCCGACACCCACCAACAAGGCCTTGCAGCGATCCCTGAGAGAGAGCTCAGGCTGCTCCTCCTCCGTGGGCCTGATTAGAGGAAGGGTGACAGGGATGCTGTCGTAGCCGACCAGGCGGGCTATCTCCTCAAAGAGATCGGCTTCCCTCGTAACATCTCCCCTAAAGGCAGGCGGTTTCACGAGGAGCTTGTTATGATCCTGTTCCTCTACCTCCATATGAAGGTCGGAAAGGGAATCGGCTATTTCCCTCTTATCGATGCTCGTTCCCAAGAACTCATTGGCCTTATCTACGCGCAGGGTAATCTCCGGGGCAGACCACGGCCTGGGGTAGCAGTCGATGATCCCCTCGGCAACAACGCCTCCCGCCAGCCGTGCGATAAGCGCAAGGGATCTCTTCAGGGCGAAGGCGGTTCCTTCTACATCGATACCCCTTTCAAAACGGTATGAGGCTTCGGTAGCCAGGGAGAGCCACTTCGAGGAACGGCGGATCGAGGTGGGATTGAAGTAAGCGCTTTCTATGAGGACCGTAGTGGTGTTTTCTGTTATCTCGGAGTTGAGGCCGCCCATGATCCCGGCGACGGCGACCTGTTGCTGCCCGTCACAGATCATGAGCGTTTGAGCATTCAGGTCTCGATCCTGGCCATCGAGTGTGGTGAAGACATCGCCAACCTCGGCCCGCTTAACCACGATGCTCCTGTCGGCAAGCTCGTAGTAATCGAAGGCATGGAGGGGTTGGCCGAGCTCCAAAAGCACATAGTTTGTGATGTCAACTACGTTGTTGATTGCCCTGATTCCTGAGGCATGGAGCCGGTAGCGCATCCAAAAAGGGGAGGGGCCGATGGTTACCCCTTCTGCCAGACCTGCCGAATACCGAGGACAACCCTCGGGGTCGATGATGGTCACCCGGGCAAGATCGCCGATCTTCTTGTCGCTGGTCTCAAAGCGGATGTCGGGCATGGTAACCGGTTTTTTTGTCAGGGCGCCGATCTCCCTGACAATACCTATTGCCGATGCACAGTCGATCCGGTTAGGGGTGAGAGTGATCTCCAGGATCCAGTCTTCCAGATCCATGGCACCAGAGAGCGGCTCACCAGGGGTAAGATCGTGGGGAAGGACCATGATGCCGGTATGGTCATCCGTGAGATTCATCTCATCCTCTGCCAAGAGCATTCCGTAAGATAATTCACCCCGTATCTTGCTCTCTTTGATGCGCATGCCATTGGGAAGGGTTGTTCCGGGCAGGGCAAGGGGCACCACCATTCCTTTGCTAATATTAGGAGCCCCGCACACCACCGATACCTCTTCTTTGCCAGCGTCGAGCTGACAGATGGAGAGCCGGTCGGCTCGGGGATGGGGGTGTATATCGAGGATCTTTGATACAGTTACATTATCAAGGCCTTGGCCCTTGTGTTCGAGGCCCTCAACCTCAAGCCCTGCCATGGTGAGCATTTCTGCCAGTTCAGGAGGTGCCTGATCAATCTCCACAAATTCTTTCAGCCATCTAAGACTAACCTTCATGGATGATTATCCTCTGTTTCTGACTCTTAAAATTGTTTAAGGAACCTGATGTCATTCTCAAAAAAGAGCCTGATGTCATCCAGGCCCGATTTGAGCATAGCAATTCTCTCAACCCCCAGGCCGAATGCAAAACCGGAGTAAATTTCAGGATCGTAACCGACAAAGCGGTACAGCTCAGGATCATTCATGCCAGAGCCAAGAATCTCTAACCAGCCAGTGTGAGAGCATGTGCGACAACCCTTTCCCTTGCAGACCACGCATTGGATGTCTACCTCTGCACTAGGTTCAGTGAAAGGAAAGAAACTAGGCCTAAATCTAAGTTCTGTATCATGACCAAACATCTGGTGGACGAAGGTTGTCAATGTTCCCTTGAGATCCCCAAAGGTAACTCCCTTATCCACGAGGAGCCCCTCAACCTGGTGGAACATGGGGGTATGACTAATGTCAGAATCCGGCCGGTAAACCTTTCCGGGACTGATAATGCTGACAGGGGGGCTTTGTGCTTCCATGACCCGGATTTCCATAGGGGAGGTATGGGTCCTCAAGACCACGTTGTCGGAGATGTAGAAGGTATCCTGCATATCCCTGGCAGGATGGTCCTTCGGCATATTGAGGGCCTCAAAGTTGTAGTAGTCAAGTTCAACCTCAGGTCCCTGAACAACCCGAAAACCTAAGGTCACAAAGATTCGGCATATCTCTTCTGTTGTCTGGGTAATCGGATGGACATGGCCTAAGGGAGGTCTTCTTCCGGGAAGGGTTACATCGAAAACTGAAATCTCAGCTTCAGCCTTGGCTGTTAGGGCATCAGTTGCCGCTTGAAACGCTCTTTGGAGTTCCTCTTTTGCTTGGTTTACCAGTTTGCCTATGGCCGGTCGCTCTTCCTTGGGCAACTCTGGGAGTCTTTTCAAGAGAAGGGTGAAGCGACCTTTCCTGCCAAGATACTCCCGCTGCAATTGTTCGATATCAGCACTTTCAGCAAGTGTTTCAAGCTCCTTGAGGGCCTCGTTTTTTAATGTGAGGAGTTCGTTTTTCAAAATACCCCTCGTGGGTCATACGGTTCCATCAATCGCCTTGTCTATGTCACGGTTCTTACGGTCAGGGCCTGATAAGGCAGGAGCGGAGTGCACCTAATCCTGCCAAAGGCCGGATCGATGTGGCTCTATCCTGCAAGGTCTCTGTGCCGGGGAGAGAAAGGTGATCCACCTGATGCGGACCGGATAGCGCAATGAACGGTTATCGAAGATAACTCACCCCACCATCTTGGCTACCTCAGCAAACCCGTTGGGGTCGCTGACAGCCATATCAGCAAGGATCTTGCGGTCGAGTGCAATACCTGCCTTTGTGAGTCCTCCCATGAGGGTGCTGTAGGAGAGGCCCTGTTCTCTGGCAG
>CP070673.1:1307488-1314638 GCA_020351915.1 Deltaproteobacteria bacterium | reverse complement strand
TTGCGGTGCCAGCCTTGTGCCCCTTGGCGGGCAAAACATATTGGAAGCCGCTGTTTGGGGCAAGCCAGTTATGCATGGCCCTTCAATGGAGGATTTCTTGGAAGCTACAGAGCTATTAGACAAGGTAGGTGCAGGCTTTCGGGTGGAGAATAGGTATGATTTGGTAAAGACGGCCACATGGCTCCTGGAAAATCCAGATGAGTCTGATCGCTTGGGAAGGCTTGCCCGGGATGAAATCGAAAGCTATATTGGTTCTACCAGAAAACGAATAGAGGATATTTTTCGCTTTCTCCCTTAGAAGAGAATAGGGCAAGAATGGAAACAGAAGAAAGGGTGTTGGTAGGCAAGGTAAAGGCCATATGAAAAAAGGTTTGAGAGTGATTAAACAGGCCAGAGAGGTGTTAGAGATTGAGGCTCAGGGGATCCTCAATCTAATTGAGAGGATCGGGACGGAGTTTGAGCAAGCTGTGGAGATCATTCTCGGGAGTAAAGGACGAGTAATCTTCACCGGAATGGGTAAATCGGGCATAGTTGGAAGAAAGATCGCAGCAACACTGAACAGTACGGGTACCCCTTCACTCTTTCTGCACCCGGCAGAGGCAATCCACGGTGATTTGGGTATGGTTACCGCTGATGATGTCGTCATTGCAATATCAAACAGCGGCTACACAAAGGAAGTGACTACCATTATACCTACTCTGAAGGGCCTCGGTGTGAAACTTGTTGCCTTTACCGGAGACCCAGAATCGCCCGTAGCACGGGAAAGCGATCTGCTCGTAGATGTGGGGGTCGATAGAGAGGCGTGTCCCTTGGGTCTAGCGCCTACAAGCAGCACAACTGCTGCCTTAGCCATGGGTGACGCGCTAGCTGTTGTTCTTATCAACAGAAGGCGGTTTAACAGCAAGGACTTCAAACGGTTTCACCCAGGTGGTAGCTTGGGAGACAGGCTTTCGGTCAAGATCAAGGAAGTCATGCTTACCGGTGAGGCGATACCGCTCGTTTGTATCGGTCAAACGATAAAGGAGACCCTTTCTGAGATCGACCGAAAAGACCTCGGTGCATCCCTGGTGGTCGATGATGGCCTCGTTTTACAGGGAGTCGTCACCGATGGTGACATCAGGAGATCTCTTCTGCAGTGGGGAGACATCATGGGATTGCAGGTGGAAGAGGTGATGTCAATATCGCCGAAGAAGCTCGATGAGGAGAAAACGGCAGCGGACGCAGTGGCATTAATGGAATACCATGGTATCACCGTGTTACCTATTGTGGATAAAGCAAAAAGGGTAAAAGGTATTGTTCATTTACATGGGCTTTTAGGTGGGAAAGAATTTAGGTTAGATGGAAGCTAACAAGTTACCTAAAGGACTTATAGTCGATCTGGTTACCCCCCTTACGGATACGGGAGCCATTGATACAGAGGGCCTCAATGCTCTTTTGGCAAGGGTTCTGCCTCAAGCCGACGGAATACTCTTGGCAGGTCCCCAGATGGGGGAGGGCAGGGGCCTAGGTCTGCAGTTCAAGATAGAGCTGCTTGAAAAGGCGAGCGCCTTTGTTCAGGGGAAGGTCCCCCTGTTTTTTTGGATCAGTGAAGATTCAATAGAGGCAACCAAAGAGCTCCTCGACCACCTTAAAGGTATCTTGGAATCAACTGGTTATAGCGGTATGGTTTTTTGGCTTGACTCCCCGCTTGTTTATCATAGCAATAGGGGCCTGTATCGATACTATCAAGACCTTACTGCGATGACAGACCGTCCTTTTGTTCTCTATAATGATGCCGGGCTGATTAGACTGTTAGAAAAGCAGTTGAAGCGGGGCAACATCAGGACAAATATCCTTAAGGATTTAAGCAGGATAGAGAAGATTATGGCACTGGTTTTTCGCGGCTCCCTTACCCGGGTGAATAATTACCAAAAGGCCCTTACCAAAAGGCCGGATTTCAAGATCTATGATGGCGATGAGGCACGGTTCTTAGAGCATCCCAGCCTGAGTGGAATAGTTTCTATGGGTGCGAATTTGGCACCAAGAATCTGGAGTACAGTTACAAGGGCCTCGCTGGGGGTGCTGGAAGAAGGTGAAAGGAAACCTGGTTATGTAAGTCAAATCTGGGAGATGGGGCAATTTCTAAAAGACCTCATGGACATGTATCGGCGTAATCCAGTTTGGACAGTAAAGAAGGCCCTCTCTGATCTCAAAATTATCAAATCCCCTGCCTGCACAGCGGTGACCGAGCCCTTTCAGGAAAAGGGAAGCCCACTTGCCGAGTTTATTGCAAAGCACCATATAGAGTGATCATCTTCTGTTCATCTCTTTCCGAAGCTCCTCTGGTGACTGATGTCCTGCGTTTCGGATTGAAGACAGAATATTGGCAGGCTGTTGCCCAAACCGTAATCCCTCTGAGCGGTCATTAAAACGCTTTTTGCCAACAAATCTTGGTAAATCCCGACAAGTCGGGACTGGAGGGAGTCCCGCCTGTTTTTGGGGGCAAAAAATGTTTCAGACTAAGTGAAAAGGATTTCGGCAACAGCCTGTTGAAATCATACTATTATCCAATGGTGGAGGTCGAGGTTGAATCACACACAGGATGCGAACACGAGAAATGCCAATCTTGGAGGAGTCGCAATTCTGGATGGTGGCACTAGGATTGTCGAGTCATCTAATCTTTCTCCAGGATCTCCCTGATTCTCCCAGATAGCTCTTTAATGGTGAAGGGTTTCTGGATAAAGCCATTACAACCTCTCTCCAATATCTCGGTTGCCTGGCCGTCTATGCTGTATCCACTAGAAAGGAGCACTGTTACGCTCGGGTCAATTTCCTTCATCTGGTCATACGTTTCCCCACCCTCCCTGTCAGGCATAATCATATCCAGAATGACGAGATCAATCTTGTCTTTATTTGCCTTATAAACCTTGACTGCCTCTCTGCCCCCTTTCGCTTCAAGAACGGTATAGCCTAGCTTCTTGAGCATGTTTATGCCTACCTCCAAAACCATTGGCTCATCGTCTACAAGCAGGACAGTCTCACTGCCTTTTATGATCTGTCGAGCACTCTTGGCAACCATCTCCACCTTCTTTTCTGCTGCAGGCAGGTAAATCCTGAAGGTAGTTCCGGAGCCCTTCTTAGATTCCACATCAATGTATCCTCCATGGGCCTTGATAATGCCGTAAACAGAGGCCAATCCAAGGCCGGTGCCTTTGCCGAGACCCTTTGTGGAAAAGAATGGATCAAAGACGCGCTCTGTGGTCCTTTTGTCCATGCCGGTGCCTGTGTCTTTTACGGTCAGCAAGACGTAGTTTCCTGGCTTTGGTTTATAAGGCCTACCTTTCATATCCTTATCAGTGACATTTATGGTCTTCAAGAACAGATCTCCGCCACCGGGCATGGCATCTGCAGCATTGACATAAAGGTTCAGCAGGACCTGCTCAATCTGCCCCTGGTCTGCGTCTATCGGGAATAGGTTTTCGGCAAGCTCTCGGTGAACCCTAACCTCCTTTTTGGTTGCGCAAAAGGTATCAGAGGTCTCTTTCATCAATTGGTTCAGGCTGAGGGGTATAATCTCATATCTTCCTTCTCGGGCATATCCAAGAAGTTGCTGGGTTAGCTTAGATCCACTATCTACTAATTTTTCGATGTTCTTCAGTTTTTCATAGTTGGGATGAGCGAAATCAGTCTCCGATACCATTAAGGAGGCATTGCCCATAATGCCCATGAGTAGATTGTTAAAGTTATGGGCAATGCCCCCGGCCAAGGTACCAAGGGCCTCCATCTTTTGGGCTTGCTGGAGTTGGGCTTCGAGGCGCTTACGTTCGGTCATGTCCCGGATGATCGCTAACGCGGCTGGCTTTTCCTGGTATGTGATTATACCCGTATTGAATTCAACATCTATCTTCCTGCCATCCCGGTGTCTGAGGGCTGTCTCGTAGGTGGATACGGTTTCGTCGCCTGCCATACGCCTGTTGCAGTAGTCAACAACTTTGGGAAGCTCATCGGGATAGACATAATCGGTAAATGGTGTATCAATTACCTCATCAGCAGTGTAACCGCCTATTTCTGCCAAACGTGGGTTAAGGTATTTGAGCAGGTTGTCCTGGACGATGGCAATACCGTCATTCGCCCGCTCAACAAGGTTTCGGTATTTTTCTTCGCTCTCCCGCAATGCCTCCTCTGCCTGGTTGCGGGCAGAGATAAGCCTTGATAATTGATTGATTTCTTGTAATCGTTTTTTTCCGGCTTCTTCTGCAATGCTCTGATAATATTTCGCCTCTTTTCTCGCCTCCTCTAACAGCCTTTCCGAATCTGCGTATCTTTTTTTACCGGTCTTCCCTTTTTCAGCCATACACTCATTCCTCAGCAAACACGAATAAGACTCCTGTCCAGTCGAGGCCTCTGCTTTTTTCAAAAAGGGGAGCAATCTCAACTCCAGAATAAAAGCCTAATAAGGGAGTGTTGTAGTGGTTAAATACTTCCTGGACTTCTGCGGCTTCCTCGATTGTAGTATGGAGGTAGGTCGCTGCCCGGCCAGCACAATCCATATACATTCCAAAAAGAGGTTTTGCTCCATCTGCTTTTATTTGCTCCATGAGCTCTGCCGAGTTTTTCTTTGCTGACTCTATCATTTTTGCAGTATCCCGTAACATGAACTGTATTTCTGTACCGGGATCAAAGTCTGGCTCAAAAATACCGATACCTTCTCCGTTTGGTAAGACCCCTGTAATTAATCTATTGGTATAGTTAGCTTCTTGGGATTCCTCAAATCTTTTCCCAAGGTATCTCCCTATTGTGAGAAGATCGACGGGGTGCTGATGCCGCCAATCCTGATTTCCATAGAGATCGTCAATCATTTCAACAATCGGCTTGCCATCCAATTCATAGATAATCGAGCCTTCCATTTTTGTAATCGTATGGTGGACACCATCTAGTGGGGTGCAGCCAGGCATGATCCGAAAATAAGGTTTAAAATCTCCCTCTAACATGACTCCGACAACACCCTGGGTATCAACATAAGAGCCGCAAAACTGCTTTGTAGAACTCAGGGCATAGTCTCCTACTAGGCCTGCACCAATGATAGGGGTGTTTGACCGGAGTTCTTGCTCTATGCCTTCAATCAGTGGTGATGACGCGTTGAGGGTAGGAGGGATATCATCTGTTGCAGGCGTTTTTATTGAATCATAAAATACAAGCAAGAGCTTGCCGTCTCGTTTGTTCGATAACGACTTTGCTAATTCCCTTCCCGCCAGTTCTTCGCCTTTATCTAGATCGCCTACCGCAGCAACACTGTGGCGCAGTGTGTCTGACCGGATCACAGCAGCACCTGAAGGATAGCCCTCATATGATAACGTATCGTTAGTGATTATGCCAATAGCTGAACCGCCGGTTATCGGGACCTCATTTCCTAAAACCGATTGGAGGCCTCCAAAAAACTCATCATGATCGAGCTGACCACTGCAAAAGGCAAACACAATATCAGGTCTGTTTATGTTGCCACTTTCTAGTGCGGTTTCAGCTACTGTTTTACCTGAAATGAAAGTGTCTTTTTCGTTGCAGTATCCAATTCCAATGTTCATTCTGCCTCTCCGTGTTCAAGTACAGGGGCTTGTTTGTCCCCTGATACAGTAAAGAGTTCGTAAGCAAAAAACAGGAAAATCGAAGATATGACATGCGAAGGAAAGTAGTGAAAGGAACGAATAATGTCAAAGAAAAATTGGCTAATATCTGAGAATCGGTGTGCCTAAGATGACAGATTTTTGATCTAATCAGACCTTACTGTCAAAAGAACCAAGCTAGCACCCTTTTTTCGCCCACGTGGCCACCTGGGTGATCAACGATGAAGTTAGAGGGGGCGTTCCAGGAGTGCAAACAAAATGAAATGGGGGACTCTTACCCGAATCGTCTAAGCAGGCACTCTTCACTGCCACAGGCTATGACGGGTGTATTGGAAGCATTCGCACAGCTACTATGTTAGTCAGATGAATCGTTCCCAACATTTTCGGCAATTGTTGGCGGCAGATCATATAATATGCGAGAGTCTCTGTTATCTCGTAATCCCACTCTCTGAGGGATCGCTTTGCCATTTTATGCCCACATTATGCCCACATACTGAACAGCTCCATGACTCCCAGGAATGGTCGACAGCGTAGTCCAAACAACTACCATAGTAAGGGCAATAAATATTTCTCTCTCCAGTTTTTGGTATCGGTTTGGCTTTTCGATCCATGGCTTACTCCCCTGAAGGTGTGTTATTGTCTCTCTGAACTCTGGGCGCTCGTTCTCTTTTGTCAGCGAGTTTTGGAGGAGTGTTGGAGTTGAACGTATGATCAAACCAATTGACCGATTCAAATGCAAGATCTGGTTCAAAGGTGGCTAGCATCAGGTAGAAGGTATCATTATCCAGTTTAAAATCATCCCAACCCAGCATTTGTAAATGGCTGTTTAATTCCTGAAGGCTCAAGGAGGGATATGCCACAAGGGTGTGGGCGAAGTTTCTGATGTAAGCAGGAATAGAGGTAACCTCCATCCCCTTGCTTGCGAGACGATCTATCAGGAGTTTTATAAGCTGTTCCATTTCTTATCCCGATGAAGGATTGTCCTTTGAGGCTATTGCTCTTCCGCTTTCATGTATTTTGCGAGGAAATCGAGTCGCTCACTGATGGCGCACCCCGTCTCGGCAATGCCCTGCTGTGCAACAATCGCTGAACTGTTTTTTGAATATCTTCCAAGCTCGCCGGTTTAAAGATTGCGGCGTCAACGAAGCTTCCTTTGAATCTTTTCATAACCGTCTCTTTCTCCGAACCGGTGATCAGGACAACGGGGGTATCCGGGGATTTATCTTTTATGTGGTGGGCCAAGCTCCACCCGTCCATACCGGGCATGTGCATGTCGGTAAAGACGAGCCCAAACGTATTGTTAAGAAATAGGCGTAAGCCCTCATGCCCACTGCTGGCAACAGTCACTTCATAGCCCAGAAAAGACAGTGTGTCTGAGAGGACATCACGGATGGCCTTTTCATCGTCAATGATTAAAATTTTGTTCATGCCATCCTCTTTCATTCAGTTACTTCTTTGAACCTGAGAAAATAAAATGCTCAAAATGATGCGCAGATGATGTTCCCTGGTTTTTCATATAACATCCCTGCGATTTTCCCAGTGCTTGGTCG
>CP070673.1:1303406-1307388 GCA_020351915.1 Deltaproteobacteria bacterium | reverse complement strand
CTTCAAAATACTTATAAAAGCACTTATTGCTTTACTCCGACTTCGTAGAATTCCCTTTAACAATTCTGAAAGCCTCAAAGGCGTTTTCCTTTTATAAAGAAGTGTTAATTCCATTTCCAATTGTAGTTTTTTTAGTTGGTCTAAGGTCATCGAATCAGAGATGGCTATTGGTGCATTATGATAGTTGAAATCAGACCAGTTCAACGTTTTTGGAATACGTCCCTGATCTTCGCACCATTTCCATAGTTGAGTTCCTGGAAAAGCTGTAGCGATACAAATGCCAACACTTTCTATCTCGCTGTCTTCGACGAATTCCTGAGTTTGTCTGAGCTCTTCAAGTGTCTCAGTAGGATTGCCGATTATAACGGTGCCTTGCGGTATGATCCCCACGGTGTTGCAGAGCTCAATAGCTCTTCTGTTTTGTTCAACAGTTGTCTTTTTATTCAGAATATCTAAAATCCTTTGGGAACCACTCTCGAATCCAAAAGTAATCTGTCTACATCCAGATTCTTCTGCAGCTTCAAGAATCTCCAAATTGACGTGATCTACTCTTGAGTTAGCACCCCAGGGAATGTCAACATTTTTTCTTTTCATCATCTCACAAATAGCACGAAGCCTTTTTTTGTTTACGAATAAATTGTCTTCTATAAAAAACAAAGCCCGAATGCCATATGTTCGTTTTAGATCTTCTATTTCTGCGATAACTCTCTCAACATTATGGAATCTATAGGGCATATTTTTCCACGTGTTATGACAAAAAATACAGTCATAAGGACATCCTCGACTCGTCAAGATTGCTGCAGTAGGTGTATTAGGGGGGACAAAGTGGAGATAGCTCTGTGATATTCTATCTTTAGTTTTGAGGTAGAAGTTCATATCCATGAGATGTCTTGCTGGAGGAGGCACCTCGTCTATATTCTTTATATAAGGGCGGGAGATGATTCTAGAGTTTATATTGTTATCCCTGACAATATCCAAGAATGCTAACTCTCCTTCGCCATTAACAACTATATCGCAGTGCTGGAGTGCTTCCTCAGGCATAACACTCACGTGCACTCCACCCATTACCGTTAAGATTGCTTTCTTTCTGCATATATCAGCAATTCTGCAAGCATCTGGAAAGACAGGGGTTGTTGCAGTGATGCCAACTATTCTTGGACAAAACTTATCGAGCTCGTTCTCCACATCTTGCCCTGCTAACTCGTCGATAATTTGGACCTCGATGTGGTGTTTCTCTAGATAGCTAGCAATAAAGCCAAGATTCAACGGCTCCTGGATTGCATATCTTTGATCTTTTCCAGGATTAATCAATGCTACTTTTGCCAACTTCTGAAACCTCCTTAGCTAGATACATTTATATTACGTAAGAATCCTTATTAACGCTTTATTTCCAGCACCTAAACTCGTGGTTGCGATAGCATAAATGTCTGTTTCGCAAGAAACTGCTAACTATTCAACAAAGTAGCCGGATTCGCTTACATTGGCATTACGCATTAAGAACAAGATTCTCAGATGAGAAGTTTTCACAGCTATAAGTAAAGCGGGCTACCCGGACTAAATTTCAAAAAAAGAAAATCATACAGGCTGTCTGAAAAAAGTCTCTGGCAGTAAACTCTTAATTATGTTTATTTCTTCTTTTGTGATCCCTCTAATTAAATAAAGAGACGCAGAATAGGTTAATGCTGCACCAATAATCATTAGAATTAGATTCATGTTCAACCAGAGTATCCCCGCTTGGAGAAACAATGCCATCACAAAAGAAGCAATTGCGGGTTTTACAACATAATTTGCAAAGGGTACTTTCAAAAAATTGGTGAATCCTTTGTACATTATCAGAAAGCCTGTTATCTCTGCTAAGACTGTAGCCACAGCAGCCCCTTTTAATCCGTAAGGAGGTATCAATAAGAAATTTGAAACTATGTTCACCATAGCTGGTAGAGTAACTCCTGCCATATACAAAATGTCTCTGTTGCAAGCGAGTAACACTCGACTGTAATTAATGTTAAAACAAATTATAAGAACCGCTAAGATCAGGATCTGAAAGGCCATTATTCCTTCGCTATATTTTGGCCCGTATAGAGTAATAATTAAGGGTCTGGCGACAATAATTCCCCCGATTGTTAAAGGTAATCCTAAGGTAATCATCAATTTTTCGGATAATGCCATAAATCTTTTAAGAGATTCTAGAGATCCATTTTTATAATAGACAGAGAATATAGGGAAAATAGTGTCAGGATATAAACCGACACAAGCAATAAGAACCATAATAATCTTATATGCGACATTATAGATGCCAACATCCTCACTACCTTTCATAAACCCCAACATCACTGTGTCCAAATTATAGAATATCTGGATCATAAAAAAGGAGAACCCAATCGGCATGGCTTGTCTTAAAATCTTTTGAAATTTGCTTAAATCCAATACAAATTTTGGCTTGCCGAAATTCTTCACAAATATGGTGAAAAGGACCAATGCTGCGAGGAGACTGCCAGCAATCTGAAAACACGGAATCAATAACAACTGTTCTCGACCACTTACAAAAGTTAATACCAAAGCAACATAGACTATTACTGACACAATCCGCCCCAGTCCTATATACTCCATCCTTTCGATACCTCTAAATATCCAATCTGTCATCAAGACGGAGAAGAATAAACCTAAACCATAAAGGAGAATCAGCATCTTCACTTCATGTGGTTTGTCCAGGAGAAAGACAAAGAAGAGGAGTAAAATAAAACTTACAAAGGCGAGAAATAGTCGCAACACGAGGATGCTGCTGAAATAATCACTAGCTTTCTCTTTGCATCTGGCTATCTCACGAGTTCCCAGAAGGGGTAGCCCTAAATGCGTCACCAGTGCAAAGTAGATGATGATGGCCATCGCGAAGTTAATCTTACCGAAATCAGTAGGTCCTAAGACTCGCGCCAAGTATACTATGGCAGAAAAACCTAGCACTTCGGTCACTACTCCGGAAAATAGGAGAGAGAAAAGGTTTTTCGCAATTCTCTGTGCAGTATTCATCTGATCTTAGCTTCAGTAACCCTCTGCCTTCAGGAGATCGTCTTTTGAATTTATGTTGGAATACTGATCGCAGATTAGGAAGGCTTTGAGCATCTGGCCATCGTCTATGCAACATTGGATGAGATCCGGCAGTTCTTTTTCGCCTCTCTCATGATGGATAGGGGTAATGTCGATATAGTCCAGGATCCTGTTTTTGAAGATGCAGTGCCCAGTACCTTGAAACTCATTTATGGGTCTTCTTGGTTTTTCAATTAACCTGAAAATCCTGTTCTGTTCATCCTTTACTAGGGCATAGGTCCTTCGAATTTGATCTAGATCATTTACCTTTAGCACTCCACAAACTCCGAAAAGACCTTCATCTCTTTGAAAGAAGTCTAGCATTTCTTTTCGTCTCGCATTGGACATGACTTCGTCCCCGAGCATAAGGAAGAAATCTTCACCCTCTAAGGCGTCTTTTGCGCATTCAATGGCATGAACGAGACCTTTTTGCTCCCATTGGAGCGTATAGTGGATGGGCTTACCTTTAAAGGATATGCCGTAGTGGTTAATAATGTCTTCCGCCTTATACCCGACAATAATGACGATTTCGGAAATAGTTAACTCCGCTGCCTTTTCGAGAACATGCTCTATTAGGGGCTTACCACGAAACGGAATCATGCACTTGTTCTGATTCTCGGAAAATTCATTTATCCGGTTTCCGCGGCCTCCTGCCAAAATCAGCGCTTTCATAATCAATATCCTTTACTGTCTTTCCTCTACAAATTTTTCTCTATTATTTGTGATCCAGTCTAGCAGTTTCTGAATGCCATCCCTTGGCAAAACCTTCGGTTCCCAATGGAGCTCTCTATTGGCTTTGCCAATGTCGCAAACGAAGTATCTCAAATCTCCATGTCGATCAGGCTCAAATTTGACATGGGGTTTATGGCCAATAATATCTTCGATAATGTCAATACACTCG
>CP070673.1:1300578-1303306 GCA_020351915.1 Deltaproteobacteria bacterium | reverse complement strand
GGTGATACCACTACCCTGGCCGATCCCAGTGTTGTTGATAAGTTGGTAGCCGAGAGGGTTGTGTAGAAAAACAGGAACGTTCGATTTGGCCTTTCCTCTTTATGAGGGCAAGATAAGGCGAAGGGAAAGAGTTCTCGTCAACTAGATGTCTATATAAAGTAAGATCTTAAAATTTATCCGCCAGACTTACGGCGGATTTATGTCAAGCCTGCCCTGGTGCGACGAGATGTGGATATGCAACTGTTTTCACTGCTTGTGAATGCCTCAGCTTCCATCACCGCATCTTGACATGCCAGGTCTGGGCCAGGGTTTTACTGTTGCGTGAACATACTATGTCTGACCGCCCGCTTCGTTAGAGGCACAGAGATCGCAGAGGAAAACGTTTCCCCCTTTTCGGCTCAGAGAGCAAAAAGGAAAAGACCTAACGCTTTGCGCGAGTTGTTTAAATCTATCACAGCTTGCCCGAAGGGCATGACCATTTTTCTTTGCCGGCGTCTCAGCGGTGAAGAAAAAAGATCAATCATCTCTGTGTTCCCTGCGTCTGTGGTGAAATACTTTCCTTTCTATTTTCATTGGTTTGCCCGTCCCGGGGCGGTACGGGCCGGGAAGGCAAAGCTTCGCTAGAAAGATACAATATGGCTGCCCCCAAGATTTTGAACCGTATACTTGACTCTGCAACCAATACTGCTATTGTCGTTACGGATTTTGACGGCAAAATTATCGTGTTCAATCAGGGGGCAGCCAATTTGTTTGGATATACGGCAGAAGAGGCAAAAGATGGGTATCTGCCGGAACTCACTTTTTCAGAAGATGACCAGAAGGCGCATCTATTTGAGGATATTGCTGAGCGCGTGAGGAGTGAAGGCTGGGCAGAAGAGAGACTGTTTCGGCAGCATAAGGATGGACACCTCTTCCCAGCACTCTCCACCATTACCTGCCTGAAAGACTCTAAAGGAAGACCTGAAGGCATCGTTGAGATAACGCAGGACATGCCCAACATATTCCGGTTGGAAAAGGAGCTCAAAAGCTCAAAAAATTTCATGGAAAACATCCTGGGAAGCTCTATTGACGCTATCGTTACAACGGACACGAAGGGGTACATAACCTATGCCAACCGGGCATTTAGGGAACTTATAGGGTTACGTGGCCACCAGATAGTCGGGAAACATATATCCGACTATTATAAGGACGGCATCGATCAGGCACATCGAATTATGGATAAACTGAAGCAGTTTGGACGGATACGGGATTATGAATTCGACATAAAGGTTGGAGAAAGGATTATCACCATTAGAACCTCCGACACCCTCCTGTATGATGACTATGGCGAAATTGTGGGGACTATGGGGGTTTTTCAGGATATCACTGCCAAGAAAAAGCTCTCGGAAAAACTGTCTGCCACCCAGGCAGAACTATTCCAGGCAGTTAAGATGAGAGCCTTGGGTGATCTGGTAGCTGGGGTGGCCCACGAGATCAATAACCCTCTTATGGCATCCGATACCTTTCTCCATTTGTTGGAAAGCGAAACAGATGATAGCCCAGAATTGAAAAGGAGGGTTGTGCTGCTCAAGGAGTGTAACAAGCGGATCCAAAAAATTGTACAAAAACTCAGGGATTTTTCCCGACACTCTGAATTCAAATTTACCGCCATGGATCTTAATGATGCTGTATTGTCGGTCATGGAGATCACTCGACAACAGTTGCTCAATCAGGCCATAGAACTGGAGCTTAAACTGGGTGAGAATCTACCTCGGGTGTTGGGGGACAAGAACCAGATCGAGCAGGTCCTCCTGAATCTCATTTCCAACGCTCGGGATGCCATGAAGGAAACCTCGCAAAAGGTATTAACCATTCAAACAGATTTCAATCAAAGAGGCCAGCAAGTTGAGCTGAGGGTCACCGATACAGGTACCGGCATGACAGCAGAGGAGATAGAACAGATATTTAACCCCTTTTTTACCACCAAAGACTCTGATAGGGGTATCGGTCTCGGGCTTTCCATTAGTTATCGCATTGTGGAGGCCCATCAGGGTAAAATCGAGGTTAAGAGCCGGTTGAATAAAGGTACAACATTTGTTGTAGGCCTGCCAGTTTATCTAGGTGGAGGTGGGCGAGAGAGTGCCAACCACGAGCCGGAGGAAAGCAATGCCTCATAGAATTTTGATTGTTGATGACGACATTCTGGTGCTCGAGGCCCTACAGGAACTGTTCACCTCTTCAGAGTATGAGGTAAGGGTCGCTACCCGAGGTCAGGAGGCATTGGATATTTTGGATCAAGAACACTTTGACCTCTTGATTCTGGATATAGTAATGCCCAAAATGACCGGTTTTGATCTCGCCAGAGAGGTGCGTAAGCGAGATGACGAAATGAGGAAGGTCAAGATAATCATGCTCACCGCAAAAACCGAGCCGAGGGATTTACAAAGTGAAGAGGAGTGCGGGTGCAACCTATATCTCACCAAACCTATTGATCCAGGCAGGCTCAAAGAATTGGTCAAGGATACATTGGAGGATCCAGCGCAGTAACGATACAGGATAAGTGAATTGCATTCCATCTTCTACTATTCAAACGAGCTGGCCCGCTATGATTTTGGACCAGACCACCCCTTCAAGCCTGAACGAGCCCAGAAAACCCTCGAACTCTGTTACCGCTATGGGGTTCTGGATCGAGAATACATGACCCTGAAAAAACCCCGACCCCTGACACACGAAAAGCTTCTTCTTGCCC
>CP070673.1:1277772-1300478 GCA_020351915.1 Deltaproteobacteria bacterium | reverse complement strand
TATCCCGGTCCGCCGCGCGTGAGGACCATGACTAGGTCGAAGCTCTTAATTGCTATGTGAGATAAAATAATCATCGCGCTAAGAAATACCGGGCGCAAACTTGGAATAATGATACACCAGTAAATTCGAGGAAGGCTTGCTCCATCAACCTGAGCCGCTTTTATAATGGCATCATCAATGCCGCGCAATCCAGCGAGAAAGAGCGCCAATACAAACCCGGTTGATTGCCAGACAGCGGCTATCACCACCGTGTAGATCGCCATCTTGGAATTGACCAGCCAGTCAAAGGTGAATTCAGCGAAGCCCATATTTCTGACAAGCCGTTCCACGCCTAAATCGGGATTCAGAATCCACTTCCAGACAGCCCCTGTGACAATAAAAGAGAGTGCCATGGGATACAAATAAATGGTGCGCAAGGCGCCTTCGACCCGAATCCTCTGATCGAGGAAGATGGCCAGCAGTAGTCCCAAAGCGATACAAAAGGCGATGAATAGCGTGGTAAAGATGAGCACATTCTTAAGTGCTACCGCCCACCGATCGCTATTGAATAGTTTCTTGTACTGAAAGAGCGGATCACGGGTATAGGAATAAGTTAGAATGGGCTCACTGTACTGACGGGTCTGTTCCGCGCCGATCTGCTTTCTGACATCCCGCAGGAATTTGCTCTTGCTTTTCGTCAGCTCCCACCCTTCCAAGGCTCGTAATTTCTCCACGATGTTCTCCGGAACACCCCCACTCCTCATCTTAGACAATGCCTTTTCCGAGATTCTGTACCCTGCGGCAATCTTATAATCGGGCAATAGTCCCGATTGTGTGATAGAAATCCATGCGGTCCATACAATGAAACCGTAGATAAAAACGAGGGCAGCCACGAATGTGGGAGCTAGAACAACTTTCGGGATTGCGTCTTCCAGGTAATCGAAAAATCCTTTGCGGTGGGTCTTGTTGAGATCAGCCATTTTCCTCGATCCATGGGAAAGATGGGCACTACCTTCGGGGTAGCACCCATCTCATCACATACCTATTTCGCAGCCTCTACTTCGCTCGCCAGGTTGGCAGCTGCATCTTTGGCCGACATATCGGAATTATAATAATTGGTGACTACATCAACGATCGCGCCTCTTGTGGCTGGAAATACCGCCATTTCATGCGCCATGCTGGGCACTAAACCGCCGCTGGCCGCGCTGGCGACAAAGGCATTCATGGATCTCAACGCAGGATCATCAAAAGGTGCCCGAGGCATCCCTAACCGAACCGGGATTGAACCCTTATTCACGTTAAACACCTTCTGGAATTCGGGCTGCAAGATCAGGCGAGCCATTGCTTTTTGGGCCTCTTGTGCTCCGGGATCTTTCTGCTTGAACATGATGAAACTATCGACATTGAAAAGGAATTGACCGCTTGTTCCAGGAGCTGGCATCGCAACGTATTCAGCCCCCGGCATTTTACCAGCGGCTGTAAATTCACCCTTGGCCCAATCGCCCATAAATTGCATGGCAGCCTTACCTTGAATAACCATGGCCGTGGCCAGGTTCCAATCGCGACCCGGGGCGCCTTTGTCCGTATACGGCTTAATCATCTTCAGTACTTCCAGCGCCTTTACCATAGTGGGGCTGTTCAAGGCACCGGCATCGGCGTCCACCAATGCGCTTTGGTAGAAATCAGGTCCACCAACCGCCGCAACGATCATTTCAAAGACCGTGGCCTCCTGCCAGGGCTGCCCACCCCAGGCCACCGGAATGAACCCTGCGTCCTTGATCTTTTTCGCCGCTGTTTCGAACTGTTCCCAGGTTGTAGGAGGCTGGGCACCCGCTTTGCGAAAGACCTCCGGGTTCGCCCACATCCAATTAATCCTGTGCACATTTACCGGAACGGCAACATAGGAGCCCTCATATTTCATGACATCGGCCACAACTTTTGGCAGCAGTTCATCCCATTTTTCCGCCCGAGCAACGTCATCCAGCTTCGCCAGCACCCCCTCATCGCCCCATAATTGAATTTGCGGGCCCTTAACTTGAGCCGCTGTAGGAGGATTACCGGCAACCGCACGGGATTTCAGAACTGTCATAGCGGCATCGCCCCCACCGCCTGCAACAGCGAAGTCCTTCCAGGTATGCCCCTCCTTCTCCAATAAATCCTTCAGAACGGCCACCGATTTCGCTTCGCCGCCCGAAGTCCACCAATGCAATACTTCTACCTCACCCCCAAAGGCATAGGTAGAAAGAATGCAGAGGCCAACCATAACCGTTAGAGCACGCTTACATAGTTTTAAACCCATCTTAGCCCTCCTTTTTTAGTTAGGGTTTAGCAAAAAAACACCTTTGATACGGTATTGGATGTCAGTTTCTAAGCATAATTAACTTGGATTGCAGATTGAAGGTCCTGGGGTTTGCATCCCCGTTCTTTATTACAGAAGGTGTAGAGCTTGCAGCGTATGAGGAATCTTATCAGTATTCGCTTTACGTTAGGCCTAATACTAACATAATTAGAGATGAATTCCATAGATAAATCTACCTGATTTGAAGAGGATAAACATGATCTAAATCATACACTATACCAATACGGTATAACTCTGATTCCAGAAAGCGATCAAAGATCTTCATCAGGAGGAAATCCCAGCGAAAGCATATGAACACGAGAGCACCTCAAAATCTCTACCACTTTATAATGGATTCGAATCTCTCTATGATCAGATCCATAATTCTGTCCTTCTTTTCATTGATGACCTGTCTGGATTCATCTGCCTCATACCAGTCGATGATTTCCCGTACTCCCCTTGAAAAGGGTATGGTCGCGCGAAAATCGGGGACAATCTTTTTGATCTTGCCGTTATCAAAAATCATGCTGTGGGCTTTATCACCCAATAAGCTACTTCCCCATTCCCGATCAAACCGACTTATGAAGTCCGATGGGATGTGGACAAAACGTGGTTTGAGGTCCAAAGCCTCGGCCGTAATCTGAAAGATTTGGTTCCAGGTCAGTAGTTCATCGGATGTTATGTGATACGATTCGCCAATTGCATCATCGTTCCCCAATAACCCGAGGAAGCCCTTGGCGAAATCCTTATGGTGAGTCAGTGTCCATAATGAGGTCCCATCTCCGTGAACGATAACCTTTTTCCCCTTTTTCATCCGCTCGATGACGGTATATCCTCCATGGAGAGGGATCATGGTCCTATCATAAGTATGGGAGGGGCGTACAATAGTAACCGGAAAACTTTCTTTTCTAAGTGCCTCAACTAAATATTCTTCACAGGCAATTTTATCCCTGGCGTATTTCCAGTAGGGATTATGCAGAATAGTCGATTCCGTGATGGGCAATCTGGCAGGAGGCTTTTGGTAGACCGAAGCTGAGCTGACAAAAATATACTGTGCCGTCTTATTTTTGAATAACTCAATATCGTTTTTCACATGGCCCACATCATAGGCGATCCAATCAACTGCGATATCAAAATCCAAGCGGGCAAGAGCGGATCTGACCTCAGCAGTCTTCCTGATATCCGCCCTTATTAGCTTCGCGCCTCTGGGCGGCGGCCTGAAGCTCTTGCCTCGATTCAAAAGCCACAGATCGAAACCACGCTCCACGCATAATGTAGCGCACGCTGAACTAATGACACCTGTTCCACCTATGAAAAGAACCTTCAATTTCGTCTTCTCCTATGAGAACCTCAGACAGGGTGTGGCTACCCCTTTTTTAGCGGTGACGCAAAACTCTTGACGTTACCGTCAATCGGGGATAACAGCCGGATTTTCATCTCCTGGTATCCTCTTTCCATCAAGGGCTCGAGGTCAACAATATCTGCGGTGTTATAGAGGATCAGGCGTTCCAGCGCGCTCTCATCTCCACACTGGTAAGCGTTCCACATCAAAACAGCATCATAACCATCCATTCCGTCAATGGCAGAGTCACGGGAAAGACCAAAGGATTTTTCAATCGCCTTGAGACCGCCTCTGTAGCCCAGCTTCTTCAGGAAAAACCTGAGGTCGATATGGGCGGGGGGCAAAGAAATATTCGGAAATTGCCTCCTGATAAAGGGTAAATCAAACTGGGAGCCATTAAAGGTGATGACCAACTCATAAGGTGCGATCGCCAGTTCAAATTCATCTAAGTTGATCCCTTGCACAAAGGTCTTCACCCTTTGGCCGTCATAGATGCCAATAACGGTAATCTCGTCGATGCCCTGGTAAAACCCACTTGTTTCAATGTCCAGGTACACAGCCTTATGCTTGAAATTGTCGAATGTTCGCCACAAATCCCCGGGAGATAGTCTATCCAGGAAAAAGTGGATGTTGTCCCTGTTTTCGATTGAGGCCACTAGATTCTCGCGTACAAAGGCATTTCGTGGTTGGGATAAGGGTGTCTCGTTAGTAGTTAAAAAATCTCTCCAGGTAAGGATGCCCTTTGTCCAGAGGTGCTGCTCTGTCTTTGTACCAATGCCGGGAATGTGGATAAAAGTGTGCTCAAGCAAATGATTGTTCCTTTTTCAGTTCACCACAGCCCTTGAGGTTTAGTATGGTATCGCCGGAGATAAGCGTTTTTTCCACCCGATTGTAGAAACAGATGCTGTAATGGGTGTGCCCGGGGGTCTTAGTGAGATCCCAGTGGGGGAGGGAGGGTATCTGTTTCCCTTGTTCCAGTGTGCATTCGGCTGTGTAATGAGATGGGAGCCATGTTCTCAAAAGTGAGAGGGGAATCCCAACCTTTTCGCTCATGAGGGCAGCAGCGGTATTGTTGATGTGATTCTCAAGGGCCATAAATATGGGGAGGAGCCCCTTGATCCAAAGGGAAGGCGGTAAGAATCATAATTTTCCTGGAGTAGAGAGGTATTAGGGCCTAAATTAAAATGCAAAGCCTTCATCTAACAGGGTGAAGATTTCATTTGGTATTTGAGCTTTGGAATTTGTCATTTGAGAATAATATCATAAACCTTAGAGAGGGCCTTTTTCAGCTCAGATACCTTTGTTCCACCGCCCTCTGCCATATCTTTTCTTCCGCCACCTCTTCCGCCAACTAACGCAGACAACTCTTTTATGATGTTTCCAGCATTGAATCTAGTTGATAGATCGGGGGTGACCCTACACTGCAGAAAGACCTTATCCTTATCTCTGGCACCGAGCACGATTATTCCAGACTCCAGCTTATCCCTGAGGTGGTCGCCAAAGTCTCTCAGGTCTTTCGGGTTATCTGCTGCTACTTCCTGGCTGATAACTTTAACACCGTTCACATCACGAGCAGTAGTGATTATATCCTCGGACTGTTTCGTTGCCAGTCTGGCCTTGAGGGATTCTATTTCGCGGTCTTTTTGTTTTTGGATGTCGATGAAATGCTCGACTCGTGTGACAAGCTGATCAGGGGTGGTTTTGAGGAGGCCCGATACCGCCTTAAGATTGTCTACCTCCTTTTGTATTTCCCGAATAGCTCCTTCTCCGGTGAGACCTTCAATTCTCCTGATGCCAGATGCAACTGCCCCTTCACTCACCAAAAAGAAGACACCTATCTCTCCTGTTGACTTCACGTGAGTTCCTCCGCAAAGCTCCTGGCTCAGTCCATCCCCAATAGTCAAAACCCTCACCTGATCACCATACCGTTCTTCGAACAAGGCAATTGCATCAAGCTCAAAGGCTTCATCTCGTGGCATAATGCGGGTTGTAACAGGAAGGTTTTTTTGTATATTGAGGTTTACCAACATCTCAATCTCTTTTAATCTCTCAGGCGTTATCTGTGCAAAATGGGTGAAATCAAATCTCATCCTTTCAGGTCCCACAAAAGATCCTGCCTGTTTCACATGCTCCCCAAGGGTTTCCCTTAATGCAGCCTGAAGGAGGTGCGTTGCCGTGTGATTGTGGGCAATACTATTCCTCCTTTTTTCGTCAACCATAGCTTTGACGGTATCCCCCGGAGAGAGCACACCCTCAACAAGTTTCCCCTTATGAATAATAAGATTCGCAGGGTACCGGAGCGTATCTTCAATTTCAACCCTACAAGAATCACTAGCTACCCACCCGGTATCCCCAATCTGACCACCGGCTTCACCGTAGAAGGGGGTTCGATCAAGGATAATCTCAACCTGATCCCCTGCACGGGCCGAATCAATCTCTTTACCGTCTTGTAAGAGAGAGATCACCTTTGCCTGTGCCAGTAACGTTTCATAGCCCAAGAATTGGCATTCCACACCGCTCGCATCAAGTGTTCTGTAAATCCCTGGTATTTCTTCTTGCCCACTTCCCTTCCAGCTTCTCTGAGAGGCAGCTCTTTGCTCTGCCATGGCTTGATCAAACTCCGCAAGGTCTACCGTAAGATCCTCGTCTCGGGCTATATCCTCAACCAGGTCTGGGGGAAAACCATAGGTGTCGTAGAGTCTAAAAACCAATCCTCCAGGGACAATCGACTGCCCTTTGGTGCGTAGTCCGTCGATCTCTTCCTTCAAAACCGAAAGACCATGGAAGAGGGTGTCCTCAAACCGTTTTTCCTCATTGATCACCACTTCGTCAACAAATCTTCTGGATTGCTGCAACTCCGGGTAGTCGGGGTCCATTACCTCAACAACCGTATCTGTCAAACGATGCAAAAAGGTGCCTTTGAGTCCAAGGATTTGGCCGTATCTGAGAGCCCGCCTAATGACCCGCCTGAGAACGTAGCCCCTCCCCTCATTTGATGGCATAATGCCCTCGGCTATCAGGAAGGCAGCAGTCCGGCAGTGATCTGAAATCACCTTGAAAGAAATATCGCATTTTGCATCCTGGCCATATCTAGATCCTGCCAACTCCTCAATGAGTTTGATAATATCGGAGAAGAGGTCTGTATCATAGTTCGAATACACACCCTGCAAGACCGCAGCCAATCTCTCCAGTCCCATACCGGTATCGATATTCTGTTTTGGAAGGGGGGTGAGAGTGCCATCAGCGTCTCTGTTGTACTGCATGAAGACGAGGTTCCACAACTCTAAGTACCTGTCGCAGTCACACCCTACCTTACAGGTGGGCTTGCCACATCCTACCTCGGGACCCTGATCAATATACACCTCCGAGCATGGGCCGCACGGGCCGGTGTCTCCCATGGACCAGAAGTTGTCCTCCTCTCCAAATCTGCTGATCCTCTCATGAGGTACACCTATGTGTTCGTTCCAGATTTTGAATGCTTCATCATCATCCGTGTAGATCGAGACCCAAAGTTTGTCTTCTGGCAAGCCATATCCTACGGTCAGGAGTTCCCATGCCATCTCGATGGCCCCTTCTTTGAAATAATCGCCAAAGGAGAAGTTACCCAGCATTTCAAAGAAGGTATGGTGCCTGTTGGTATAGCCTACCTCATCGAGATCATTATGTTTTCCTCCTGCCCTGACGCATTTTTGTGAGCTAGCGGCCCGTGTATATCCCCTCTTTTCAAGGCCGAGGAATAGATTCTTGAATGGCACCATGCCGGCATTAGTAAAAAGGAGGCTAGGGTCATCCTTGGGCACTAGTGAGGCGCTTTTTACGACCTCATGGCCATGATCTCTAAAATACTGCAAGAATTTCTCTCTGATTCCTCTGCTATCCATAGGTCATTCACTTGTACTATTCTGGTGCGTTATCGGTTTCGGTTTGCGAGAGCTCTCTTTTTTCACTGAGGCCAAGTTTTGCCTTTACCTTGTCAGAGATATCATTCACTACATCTGGATGCTCGCTCAGAAACCTTCGAACGTTTTCCCTTCCTTGGCCAATCCGTTCCTCATGAAATGAGTACCAGGCGCCACTCTTCTCCACGATATCTAGTTCAACACCGAGATCTAGCAGGTCTCCTTCCTTTGATATGCCAGTACCATAGATGAGGTCAAACTCGGCTTGTCTGAAGGGAGGAGCAATCTTATTTTTTACTACCTTGACCCTGGTTCTATTGCCGATTGTTTTGTCACCATCCTGTATCGAGCCTATCCTTCGGATGTCGAGGCGTTGAGTTGCGTAAAACTTGAGTGCATTCCCACCGGTGGTAGTCTCTGGATTTCCAAACATCACCCCGATTTTCATCCGGATCTGATTGATAAAGATAACGCAAGTCATCGATCTGTTAATGGTTGCTGCCAATTTTCTGAGGGCCTTGGACATGAGTCTGGCCTGGAGTCCAACCTGTTGATCTCCCATTTCACCCTCAATCTCTGCCCGTGGAACAAGGGCTGCAACAGAATCGATGACCAACGCATCGATGGCCCCGCTCCGCACCAGGATTTCCGCTATGTCCAGTGCCTGCTCTCCGCTGTCCGGTTGGGATACCAGTAGGGAATCAACGTTTACCCCGAGCCGTCTGGCGTAGGAGAGATCAAGGGCATGTTCGGCATCTATGAACCCTGCAATCCCATCCTTGGCCTGCGCTTCTGCAACAATGTGGAGGGCCAGGGTAGTCTTTCCTGATGCTTCAGGACCAAAGATCTCAATCACTCTTCCCCGCGGTACCCCACCCAAACCAAGGGCATAATCCAGGGCAAGGGAGCCTGTAGAGATGACAGGGATGTCTATCACTGCCCCATCTTGCCCCAACTTCATTATCGATCCTCGCCCATATTGCTTTTCAATCTGTGAAATGGCGAGACCCACAGATTTTTCCTTTTCCGAATCTACTGCCATGATAATCCCCCTTCACTAAAGTCTGCGGTAACCATTCAGCCCCACTAAACACTGGTGAACGGTTAGAGCCTGATTAATCCATTGTCAATGGCCAGGCAGCCATCTTTGTATAAACTGGACCGCCTGGCTTAAGATCGCTTTTGAAAAGGATAAGTTCATTGAGGTAGTGTGGATTACTATTAATATCATGAAATCGATCAAGAATCCATTTCAATTCCTCATCCCGCTTCAATGAACTTTTAAAACGACCCAATGTCAGGTGTGGCCTGAATGGCCTTTTTTCTGGCTTAAAACCGAGCGCCTTTAGTTCTGCCTGTAATTCATTTCGCAAATTTGACAGGCTTTCAATCTCTCCGTCAAGGCCGACCCAAAACACCCTTGGTCTCCTCCAGTTAGGGAAAACACCAATACCATTCAGACGGATCTTGAAAGCTGAAAACCGTTCAACAACCGCGCCACTCTTCTCTTTTATATCATCTATGGTATCTTCACTAACCGACCCAAGGAAGATGATCGTGAGATGAATGTTCTCTGTCCTAACCCACCTCACGGGCAGGCTTGATTGCTGCAGTTCACGGGAGATCTTCGCAATCTGTTCCCTGATCTCAGAGGGAAGTTCAAATGCCAGGAATGAACGGATAGCCATTGAGATATCTCCTGACCCAATCAAGGGTCATTTCAGCAGCGTTAAGCTTGACCTTATCCCTGTCTCCGGAAAAACGATAATGACCTGAGAATGCCTTGCCGTGGACAGAGAGTCCAATAAACACGGTGCCAACTGGTTTGTCCTCTGTTCCCCCTAAAGGACCGGCGATGCCTGTTACAGCGAGCCCCATATCCGTTTTCGCAGTTTTCTTGACCCCCGCCGCCATTTCCCTTACTGCTTGATCACTTACAGCCCCATATGAATCTATGGTTTGCTGCCTTACCCCAAGCATCTCGACCTTGGATCTGTTGCTGTAAACAATCAACCCCCGCTCAAAGTAGAGAGAACTCCCTGATATAGAGGTAAGCCTATGGCCAATGAGACCCCCCGTGCATGATTCGGCAACAGACAACGTCATCTCTTGCTCTCTGAGCAACTCTCCAACCACGGCTTCCATGGTTTTGTCACCCGATGCAAAGACGTAAGATCCCAGGAGATTCCTGACTTTATCCTCGACCCCGGTCAATTGCGTTTCAATCTCCGCTTCGTCTTTTCCCCGGACTGTAATGGTGATGCGGTGTTCAGGAAAAAAGGGATAAAAGCCGAACATTACCTTCTTTCGATCATCTTTGAGGCCTTTGAAGACATCCACAATTTGGGATTCACTCAATCCGTAGACCTTGAGTACCCTGTGTCGTGGCACCGTGACCGGTGTGTATCTTCTAAGAATATCTGGAACAACAACCCTATCCATCAACTCCCTCATCTGCTCGGGAACACCTGGCAGGAAATAGACCTGACTGTCTTCTTTTGATAGTGAATAACCGCAGGTATGTCCGTGAGGATCCAAAATCTTTGCCCCTCTGGGAAGCCAGGCCAGTTTTTCCAATGAGGGAGACCAGGTGAGGCCTAATCTCTTCGTACCCTCCCTTATGTGATCGAGAAGGGTTTGATCAAAACAGAGAGGCCTGCCAAGAGCCTTTGCCGCTATCTGAGTGGTTAGGTCATCTTCGGTTGGGCCTAATCCACCCGTAACAATGATAAAATGAGACCTTTTTACGGCTCTCCTCAACACAGCGGAGAGTGTATCGTAGTTATCGCCCACGGTTGTAATTTCATTGACCTCTAGGCCGCAAGATAAGAGACACCCTGATGCATACCAGCCATTAAGATCTCTTGTCTTTCCGGAAACCAGTTCATTACCTATTACTATGATCTCTGTGAGCATTATTTTTCTGTCAATAGCGCGTTTTCAGTTAAACACCCAGATAAGAAGCCTCAAGGAAATATGAGCATATGCACCGGCCACCAGATCATCGAGGACTACCCCAACTCCCCCCTTTATCTTTTTTTCAATTCCTTTTATGGGAGGTGGTTTCAGGATATCAAAAAATCTGAAGAGAAAAAATCCCGCTATGAGAGTTGGCCAGGTAAAGGGTATAAGGATGATGGTTACTAAGAGCCCAGCTACCTCATCAATAACAATCTCAGGTGGATCGAACACACCAAGGATGCCCTGGCTTCTGTGAGATGACCAGACTGCGCCGATGACGATTATCAGTAAGATAGAGAGCTGGTATTGAGGAGCTAGAAAACTTCCAACTAGATACAGAGGTATGGCAGCAACCGTGCCGTAAGTACCTGGCATTAGCGGCAGCAGACCGGCACCGAACCATATTGATGAAATCAGGGCAATCCTATCGAAAAAGCTACCTTCCTTGATTGCCTTTTTTATTACTATAAGCTTATCAGATTGATTAGTTGACATCAAGTGAGAAAGAGTTTTGATAACTAAATAGATGCAAGCATCTTTACCAGGATAAAGGGTAATTAGTCAAAGGGTTTCCCACCAATGGTATCATCGCGTTTTTTGAAGATGTAAAATCTCTTATGAGTTTTCTCTTGAGTTGCAAAAGGCTTTGATTGTATTCTACCCAGCGAAATTATGTATCTTTAAGAGAGGGAAGATCTCATGAGACACAGAAATGCTGCTGTTGTTATGGTGCTTTTAGGCCTGTTTTTCCTGTTCGCATGCCAGCATGCTCGTACGGCAGAAGAAACCAGAAAGACAGTAAATCTCACGGTCCTTAATGTTCCGAGCGGATGCTGAGGTGAGCCACAAGATAGGATAAGGTCTATCCTAATAAATACTGAAGGGGTCGTGACTTACGGTCTGTTCCCGGACTCCTTTACGGTAAGCGCAACGTTTGATACCAGGAAAACGAGTGTGGACCAGATCATAGAAAACCTTTCAAAGGGAGGGTATCCGGTTTCAGGCGAACCTCAATGGGTGGACTGACGTATTTGATTGCCAGATAAGTGGAATCCTTTTTCTGCTTTCAAATGGCCGGAGGGGAAATGTTGCATTGCGGGTGCCTTGTACGGATTTGCCATTTTGTGGGTGGTAATTTTCAATGCAGTTTTTTGTGCCAGAGCCCAGTACTTCACAACCAGAATGGAAATCACTTAAGAGAGGGGAATTATTGCTGCCCTTTCTACCATGTCGCGTGCATTTTTGACAGGTACCTATTTCACAGGCTGTTGCCCAACCGGAAATCCCTTTGCGCGGTCATTAAAACGTTTTTTGCCAAAAAACCCTTGGCGAAGCGGAAGATAAGCGATGTCAACTGTTTGAGCCCTAAAGGCGAGTTTTGACATCGCCTGGAGCGAGCCTTAAATTTATCAAGAAACGTTTTAGACAAAGAGAAAAGGGATTTCGGCAACAGCCTGTTTATGTTTGACAAGATGAAGTGGGAAGCAAAGGGTTGTAAGGAGATTGTGGTCGTGAGGTTTATTTTGTTCAAGGATGGTCTGGTTTGATGCCAGCTCAAAATGGGTTCAGGCCCATAAATGGGATACAAGAATTTAGAAATAGGAGGACGCTCATAATAGGCGAAGTGAACACCGGGAAGACGGCTTACTTGGCTGAAATCCTAAACAGATTCCTGGAGGGGGGTGAAACGAACCTTACCGTTATAGATATGGCCCCGGAAAGGGTAAAAGGAATTGGCGGGAAAATGACCATGGAAGTGACCAAGTCTATAAGCTATTGCACAGCGCAGATAGCAGCTCCGAGGCTTATGGGGCGGACTGTCGATGAGGTCGAAGCGCTGGCTGAACATAATGCGAAATTGATAGAGGGTATCTTTGCAGAATATCTGAAGAATCCCAGCAAGGTTCTTTTCATAAACGATGTTTCACTCTATCTTCAGGCTGGAGATCTTCATAAGCTCCTTTTATGGATCAATTCAACTCCCACGGTTATCATGAATGGCTACTATGGTTTTAGTCTGGGGGGAGGGGAATTGGGAAAGAGGGAGAGGGAAAACATGAAGGCACTAAAGAAAAGATGTGATAGGGTTATAGAGTTGTGACAAAATTCCCGTGTACGTCGTCGCTTCAGTTGAACCTCTACTGTAAAGGGAGGGGTACTCGGATTGTGAATTCTTTGCCATATTATTGATAAATAGATTCTGGATATGGTTTGTCTTGATTTACACAGGGCTATGATTGCGCTTGCTACTCCTTTTATTTCACCATGCTGTAACTGGAGCAGCTGGAAAGACTGTGCAACTAAGGGTCTGTAATCTTGGCAGGGACGGTTGAGGCGGACCACCAGAAAGGGTAAGTTGTATCCTATGGCTCGTATTGAGAGCGTATTGAATACGATATGAACGTGGAATCTTTTGCTGTGACCATAACGTTTGATGATCAGAAGACCAGCGTTGACCAGATTACAAAAAACCTTTCAAAGAGAGGGTATCCAGTCTCAGGGGAACCTCGCTGGGTGGAGTGATTTATCTTCTTGCGTGAGGAGTGCAATCCTTTTTCTCGTTTCTAATCCAAGCCTTAGCCCCCGGCGATCAAGAGTGTTATAGAGAGCTTGTCTCCGTCGATAACAGGTTTGGCTAACTCTTCCGGATAAGAGCTTTCGGCATTGACGTATATGTCAACATAGTTGAGTAGTTTACCGTTCTTGCCAAAGAGCTTTGGCTTAATACCTGGAAACCGTTCTACTAACTCCGCGAGGCATTCGCCAACGGTCTTGCCATTGATCTCAGCGGTCGCCTGGTTGTTTGTCAAGTGGCGCAGAGCCTGATGAATATTTACCGTTTGACGCACAGCTTACTCCTTTCCCTTTGCCTGACCACAGTGTTCGTAATGGGGTTTTTCAATACCCTGGGCTCGACTGTACCATAGTTAATGATTCTTACCTTCGCGACTTCTGCTGCCGCTAATATAGATAACCGCTGGACAGATGAGCCAGCAGGCAGCGGAAATAAGCTCTTCTGTTTTGCACTTTAAGCCTCTGCCTAGACTGCCTCTAACATCTTATCCACGGCTGCCCTTGCCTTCAAGCGGGTCTCCTCAGGGACTTTGACCTGGGGTTTCATCTCCTCCAAAGACTGTAGGACCTTTTCGAGGGTGATCAGCTTCATGTTAGGACAAACTGCCTGGCCTGAGGCTGGAATGAATTCTTTACCTGGGTTTTCCTTGGCGAGTCGATGTATTATCCCTACCTCAGTCCCCACTATCATTTGGCTGACATCCTGTCTCCTGGCATACTGGCACATTCCCCCGGTGCTGAGGACCTCATCGGCGAGGGCGATTACATCCGGTCGGCACTCAGGATGGACTACAACCTTGGCTGAAGGATACTTGTGACTTAGCTCGGTAATATGTTCCGGGAGTATCTTTATGTGAGTGGGGCAGTAGCCAGGCCAGAGGACTATTTTCTTATCGGTCCGAGTTGATATATAGTGTCCCAAATACTGGTCAGGGACAAAAAGTACCTCCTTACTTTCTAAAGTTTCTATAACCTTGAGGGCATTTGCTGAGGTGCAACAAATGTCTGACTCCGCCTTAACCTCGGCTGTGGAGTTAACGTAGCAGACGACCGTAGCGTCTGGAAGCTCCTTTTTTCTCTCCCTTAGTTTTTCGACGGTAACCATGTTTGCCATGGGGCAGCCAGCGTGCATATCGGGAAGCAATACTGCTTTTTCAGGACAGAGAATTGAGGCCGTTTCCGCCATGAAGTGGACGCCACAGAACACAATCACATCGGCATCGCTTCGAGCTGCATTTTGGCTGAGCTCTAAGGAATCGCCAACAAAGTCGGCAATATCTTGAACCTCACCGCGTTGGTAGTTATGGGCTAGGATAACGGCATTCCTTTCTCTCTTAACATTGAGAATTTTCTCAGCTAGTTCGCCGGTACTATTCGCCATCAGTTACTATTCTCCACTCATGACTGTAAACATTCATTCTCTTTCCTCTGACAAAACCAATAAGCGTTATGCCCAATTCGTCGGCTAATCTCACCCCGAGGTCAGTGGGAGCTGACCTGGACATAATCACGGGAATGTTTCTTTTGGCTACTTTGAGCAATATCTCCGAGGAGATTCTGCCGCTGGTGATTATGGCACGATCCTCTGTTGGGATACCTTCCAGAAGAGATTGACCAAAGATTTTGTCAATGGCATTATGCCTGCCGATGTCCTCAGCGAAGACGAGAATGCTTGTGGAATCACAGAGACCAGCACTATGGACGCCACCGGTTGTTCTATAAACCTTGGAGCGATTTTGGAGTTCTTTTACCAGGGCCAAGATCTCGGGGGCTGATATTCTCATTTGAGATTCTATCTTTCTCTGCCCCTGGACGTCAGCCGCGCTATAAAAAGAGGCCCCTCTCCCACAGCCTGAGGTTATAAACCGCTTGAATACAAGCTCACTAGCGAAATCTTTATCCTCCTCGGTTTCCACACGCACCACGCCCCTCTGGTCATCAATTGTTATCTTCTTGATTTCATCCTTGCTCTTGACCAACCCCTCAGAGGAGAGGAAGCCTATAGCCAAGTATTTTAGATCTGTAGGGGAGCAGAGCAAGGTTACCAACTCCTGGTTGTTTAGGATGATGGTGAGGGGTAGTTCCCTGGTTACTAAGTCCTCAGTATCATTCTTACCTTCCTTAGTAACACGCTGTATAGGAAACATCTTTACACTGTCCATCAACTTACCCTTTCCTTTGAGCTTCCTTAACTTACCCGCCTCGGAGATACCTTAAATCTAGGATATCTGCAGCTTTGATCCCCTCTTTTATGTACCCTAACCCCACCATATAGTCTATCATATCTTGGACTATTCTTGGATTGATATTAGTGGCATATTCGACTCTATCCATCGAGCGGGATATGACCTCCGGCGTGATTTCTGAATTCGCGGTAAGCTTCGCTTCTTTAGCGAGAAAGATTTCTTCTCCAGCGACTCGCAATTGCTTCGCCATGATTTCCGCCGTATCATCTGGGTGCTCATTTATCCACGCTGTGGCCTTTTGGGTAACCTTTACTAATCCTATTACTAGGTCAGGATTGTTCCTTATAAGCTCGGTCCTAACTACCAAAACATCCCCTTGCATACTAGGCCATAGGTCTTGACTCATAATGAGCATAGGAAATCCTCTAGATTCAGATATGGTTGCGTGCTGTTCAGGAGCGAATGCAGCATCCAATTTCCCAGCAATTAAGGCAATGACCTGTTTGGATGGACTCATCCGGAGAATCGTTACATTCTTAAGATAATATTTGTCTATCATAAGGTTAAGCAGGAGATCGGTTACAGTGCCTTCCCTTAGACATCCAATGGTCTTGTTGTGCAAATCTTCGATCTCTTTTAGCTCTGGCCTTGCCACCAGGCCATACCCATACTTATGAATTCCCGCTATCACCTTTACAGGCACTCCTCGAGCATAAGCCATTATAGCTGCCGTCAGCCCCATATAGCCAATTTGAATATCTCCTCGCGTTAAAGCAGCAGCAATAGCTGCACCTGACTCGTAGATTTGGAAGACAGGTAATAGCTCCAGCCCTTCCTCTTCGAACCAGCCTTTAGCGTCGGCTATATAAGCACATGCGGCATGATTATTAAATTCAACAGCTATGCCAGTTAATTTATTAACGTTTTTATCAATACAGTTGGCCCCCATTATGATAATTACAAAAGCGCCGACGAGGAATAGAGCGAGTGGTCGTTTTGCCATTTTTATCCCGTTATTTATGAGTTGCTAGTACCTTAAGAAGATGAATCCAAAACCTACCTCATGATGCTTTCTTCTTTGCCCTTAACTCCTATCGCCGTTTTACTATTGCGTTTATCGTATCTCCTGCCTTTACCAATCCTCCCTTAGTTACCTTCGCAAATACTCCTTCTTTGGGCATGATGCACTTGCCTATCTGACGATAGATAGCACATCCGCTATGGCAGTCTTTGCCGATCTGGGTAACCTCTAAGATAACCTCTTTTCCTACAGAGAACTGTGTACCAACAGACAATGAGACCAAATCTATTCCTTCACAGGTAAGGTTTTCAGCAAAATCTCCAGGGTCTATATCAACCCCAAGATCTCTCATCTTACGAATGCTTTCAATTGCAAGGAGGCTTACCTGCCGGCGGGTTGAGGAATCTGCATGAGCATCACCAACAAGACCATAATCTTCCCTGAGGACACCCTCAGCTATGGGTCCCTTCCTAGTGCCTTTTTCTTTGCTCTTACAGACCGCGATTATTTTAGCCACGTCATTATCTTCCCATTCTCTCTATCGTCCCCCCGCCTATTACGGTATCATTATCATAAAAGACTGCTGTTTGACCTGGAGTGATCGCCATCTGCGGTTCCTTGAATTTCACTCGGATTTTATCCTCGGCTAAGGGACTTATGATTGCTTGAGCCTCCTTATGAAGGTGTCGTATCTTCGCTTTTACCTCTGTGGGTTGCCTCAATCGCTCTATTGCTATCCAGTTTACCTCGGAGGCTACAAGTTCGTCTCCATATACCTCCTCTTTACAGCCTACCACGATAGCGTTCCTCTCTGGTTCAATAGCAATGACATACAGCGGCTCTCTTGCTGATATTCCCAGTCCTTTGCGCTGTCCGATGGTATAAAATGGGATTCCTCGGTGCTGTCCAAGAATGTTTCCTTGTCTGTCAAGTATCGGCCCCGGCTTTGCCATTGCCTCCAGAAGGGTGGAGTAACCTCCAGCGATAAAATTCTGGCTCTCCGACTTGTCATAAGTGCCAAGCCCGAGAGCTTGGGCCATCTTTCTAACCTCTCCTTTGGTATAGCTGCCCAGTGGGAAAACTGAGTGTGCCAGCTGTTTCTGGGATAGAGAGGAGAGGAAATAAGACTGATCCTTCGCCATATCTCTAGCCTTTTTGAGTAAGTAACGACGCTTACTCTCATCGTATTCCACCCGGGCGTAGTGACCGGAGGCAAAATAATCAAACTCGAGCCCGCTATTCCGAGCCTTTTTGAGAAGGGCATCAAATTTAACCGTGCGGTTACACTTAATGCAAGGGTTAGGCGTTCTACCTAATAAGTACTCATGGCAGAAGTAATCCAGAACCTCGGTTTTATATTCTTTCCCTAGGTCAAAGGGATGGAAGGGTATCCCCAAAACTTGGGCGACCTTCCGAGCGTCTTCTATATCTTCCTCCTCACCAGGCCCATAGCAACTATGGCGAGTCTTATTCCCGCGAAAAACCTCCCCATCCCACACTTTCATGGTCACCCCGATAACCTCATAACCTTTCTCTTTGAGAAGAGCGGCGGCAATGGATGAATCCACCCCACCGCTCATAGCTACCACTACCTTTGCCATAATTCATCTACTGTATAACACTGGGAGACACCAAAAAGTAGACTAGGGTGAATACGATTAACCAGAGAGATTGGACTATCACTAGCTGTCCTTGCTCCTTTGCAGTTTTCGGTGCTCCTTGAACATACACCTGTCCATAACTACCAATAGTCCAGCCTCCCTAGCCCGAGCTGCTGCCTCCTCATTTATCACCCCTTCCTGCATCCACATGGCCCTCGCTCCTATTTTAATTGCTTCCTCCACAATTGGGAGCACCCCCTCAGAGCGCCGGAAGATGTCAACCACATCTACTGGCACGGGGACGGAGCTAAGGTCGGGGTAACAAGACTCTCCCAATATCTCCTTTGCCCCAGGGTTCACCGGTATTATCTTATAGCCATTTTCTTTCAGATAGCTGGCTACCCTGTAGCTTGGCCGGTCAGATTTCGCCGAAAGCCCGACCACAGCGATTGTCTTGCTGGAGTTCAGGATTTCTGCCTCTGTACTCACCTTTTCACCCCCTAAGCTTTACCTTTTTCAAGGACACCGCAGAAAGCTCTATGAACTATTAGGAGGTTTACTCCCGTCAATGGAATTTTCATTTCCCCACATTCCTTGGCTTCTTGAAGTGCTGAATAACCTTCTCACCATATATCGACCACACATCACCCATCTTTTTCTCTCCTATCGGTGGTTCCTTAAAAGCGGCGATATGGCTCTGAGCTTACCAATAATCCGAGGCAGGACGTCTAAAACCTGCTCTATCATCTCCTCTGTGGTCCACTTCCCTAAAGTAAGCCTCAACGAACCGTGTGCCTGTTCAGGGGAAAGCCCCATAGCCAGAAGAACATGAGACGGTTCGAGGCTTGATGAGCTGCACGCTGAGCCGGTAGAAGCACATATGCCTTCCAGGTCAAGGTTTAGAACGATTGATTCCCCTTCCACAAAATCAAAAGTTACATCGACATTGTTGGGCAGCCTCCCTGAAGGATGTCCGTTTAAGTGGGTATGGTGAATCCGCTCCAGGATACCTTCAATCAGTTTATCCCGAAGGTACGTCAGCCGCTCCGCTTCGTTGCTCATCTCCCGCCGGGCAAGCTCTGCTGCCCGGCCAAAGCCGATAATCCCGGGGGCATTTTCCGTACCTGCCCGCCACCTCCTCTCCTGCTCCCCGCCATGCATGAATGGGACTAGTTTTGTACCTTTTCTAACATATAAGGCTCCAACCCCCTTGGGACCATAGAGCTTGTGCCCTGACATAGAGAGTAAATCCACCCCAAGCTCATCCACATTTAGTGGGATGTGGCCTACCGTCTGCACTGCGTCAGTATGAAAAGAGATTCCCCTTTCTTTAGCAATTTTGCCTATCTCTGTTATTGGCTCGATGGTGCCCACTTCATTGTTAGCGTGCATCACCGAAATGAGGATGGTTTTATTCGTGATAGCCTTTTTGACATCGCTGGGGTCAACCAGGCCATACACATCTACCGGGAGATAGGTTACCCTGAATCCTTTTCTCTCTAAGAACTTGCACGTCTCTATCACCGCGTGGTGCTCGATGGAGGTAGTAATCAGGTGATTTCCCTTGTTCTCGTTGGCGAAAGCTACGCCCTTTACGGCAAAGTTATCCGCTTCAGTCCCTCCACTCGTAAAGACGATTTCGTCGTCCCGGGCACCGATGAGCTCCGCAACCTGAACCCGCGCCTCCTCTATAGCTTTTTTTGCCTCCTGGCCATAGGAATAGGTGCTCGAAGGGTTGCCAAATCTATCGGTAAGGTATAGCGACATCACCCTTGCTACTTCTGGATCAGTAGGAGTTGTGGCCGCATGATCCAGGTAGATCCTTCTCATCTTTTATCATCTCCAGTCAAAACCTCGTTCATGCTGCCTGTTCTGTATCCTTCCAAATCAACTGATACATAGGAATAACCTAGTTTCTTAAGGTAGGACAAAAGTTGTAATCTCGGCTTTTCTTCTAACAATTTGGGTATCTCATTCTTGAGTACCTCTATTCTGGCAATTGTGTCATGGTGCCTTACCCGTACTTGGCTCAGACCGAGCTCCCTTAAAAACCTCTCTGCTTTGTCAACCTTGAGGAGACTCTCCTGGGTTATCATCATACCGTAGGGAAACCGAGAGGCAAGGCAGGCGAAAGACGGTTTGCTCCAGATGGACAGCCCCAGTCGCTTACTCAGAGAGCGGATATCTTCTTTTGTGAGCATAGCTTCTCTAAGGGGCGATCTCACACCAAATTCATGAGCTGCTTCCATACCAGGGCGAAAGTCGTTCAAATCATCAAAGTTTGTGCCGTCTAGGACATATTTCAAATCATTTTCTCCAGCGATGCTTGCTAGCTCACCGAACAGTTCCCTTTTGCACCAGTAGCACCTATCTTTTGGATTGTTGAAAAATTTGGGGTTAGACAACTCCTGGGTTTCTATGATCTTATGTTTCACACCCAGGTTTTCGGCTAACGCCTTCGCCTGTTCTACCTCTTCGGAAGGATAAACTGAAGACTCTGCAGTAATAGCGAGGACCCTACTTCCTAGCACTTCCTTCGCGACCCTCAAAACCAGAGTGCTATCCACCCCGCCTGAGTAAGCAACAAGAACACTGTCCATTTCTGATAGGATCTTTTTGAGATTCTGAAACTTCTTGTTGCTGTCGTCTGTCTTAGTCTTCATGGTAAACGTTTCCGCCGCCTCCGGTCTTTGACCCTTTGATGATATTAAGCACAGCCAAGATGTCTGTCAATTGCAGCTGCTCTCTCAAATTCCTTTTTTTTCGCTGAATTTTTCGGAGGCGGGCAAAATCCCTTCTGGGGTTTCTTCTTTTTTCTTATCTAGATATTTATCTAATGCTATAGACCTGCCTTCCCTTGACTCTAGTCTTTTTACCCTTTCCTCGAGTTTCTCCTGTTCCTTCAGCACAAACTGAATAGCATCAGCTATTGGGTCAGGGAGTTTTCCGTGTTCTAAATCCTGAGCCTCCTTTACCGAGAATCCCATGCCAATTCTTCCAGGTACCCCGACCACTGTAGCCCCAGTGGGAACATGGTGGACAACCACACTCCCCGCAGCAATTCTTGCTCCATCTCCAATAGTAATTGCTCCCAAAACTGTCGCACCTGCTCCCACCACTACACTATTTCCCAAGGTAGGATGCCGCTTCTTCTTCTCTAGGGTTGTGCCGCCCAAGACAACACCTTGATACAGCAAAACGTCATCGCCAATCTCGGCAGTTTCACCTATTACGACACCCATACCATGGTCGATAAAGAACCGTCGGCCAATCTTTGCTCCCGGGTGAATCTCGATCCCTGTTAACCAACGGGTGAACAGGGAAATCAGTCTTGCGATAAGAAAAAACTTATGCTTCCAAAGGAAGTGCGCTATTCTGTGTACCCAGATAGCATGGAGTCCCGGATAGCAAAGAATAACCTCTGATACGCTTTTTGCCGCTGGATCCTTGGCAAATACTGTTTGGATATCTTCTCGCATTCTCTCAAACATGTCATAAATCCCTTCACATCTATTAAGATTTCTCGCATTCTAGGCTATTAGAAGCTGACCTCCATTGCGCGAATTGGACAGACCTTGACGCAGAGCCCACAGGCAATACATTTATCGTGATGAAAGTGGACCTCTCTCGTTAGGGGTTCAACCACAAAGGCATCACTTGGACACAGGGGAACGCAGACGCCACAGTGACTGCATCTGCTACTATTGCGCACAATGTCTTGGGAGAGAGGTTGGAGCTTTACTCCCACCTGTTTCAGATACCGGATACCCCGTTTATAGTTCTCTTCTTCTCCACGCAATTCTAAAACCAAGAGACCCCCTTCCTCTGCGGTAATATAGGCCTTTAGGATATTGAACTCGAGGGCATAGTCCTTAACCAGCTTGTACACAATTGGTTGATCTGCCAGATTATAGGGAAAATGGAGCACCATTCTCTTAGAAATCATCTCTACTACCTCCAGCAAGCGAAAAAGGGGAGGCATAAAATGAGATCTTTTCTCATCTCAGCCTCCCGTCTTTTCGTTTTGGTTTACCCTTCAATTGGTCTTTCCCTGAGGGGCTTAAAGGTGTAGCCCGAGTCAGGACCGGGAAAATAGCCCACCGGTTCAGCGAGGAGAAAATCACCCTTCTTGATCCACTCCTTTAGCATGGTGGCTATCTCCACTGCCTTGGGGTAACTAGAGAGGCTTCCTGTAGGAACCTCTTTACCCTGAATAGCAATCTTCTCACTCCTAAGCTGGGCATAGTTTACCTCTCCAAGGCTACCCTTTTTCCCTTGAGGATAGACCTCACTATAGTCCACAATCTGTGTCCATATGTCCTCGTCCTTCACCGCAGCATACCGGCACATCTCCTCATTAAGGATGGGAATGGGGATACCAATACCGACGGTAAGAGTAGTGCCGTAGCCCTGCATCGATGTTCCTAGCAACCACTCAGGGTTCATCTGTTTTAGGTCTCCCAAAACCGCTAATGCCGCGGCGGGTACACTAGGTGTACCATTTTCCTTGCGTGGCACTGAGGGATTGTGCTGCGTGCCCTGCCAGACTATATATCCCACTCCCCCTCCTAGGAAGATCCTTGTACCAATACCAATTGTTTTATAGCATGGATCATTTAGTAGTGGAGAGAGTTGGCCAGCACTGCAATAGTTGGCATTGCCTAAATTGGGCTTAAGCATCCCCATATAGGTGTAGATAGTCTTATCCGATAGATTTACTGCCACATTGTAGTTCTGGTAGCTGTTCCTTGGGTTAAAGAGCACTGCCTCGTTGATATCCTTAATATTTATAAAGGTTTCTAACT
>CP070673.1:1270966-1277672 GCA_020351915.1 Deltaproteobacteria bacterium | reverse complement strand
CTTAGCAGATTGTCCCCATCATGCCATCGATCTACGGGGACGATCTAACGCCTATCAGGGCGTACTAGATTTGCCTTCCAAGAGCATTTTTGGTAGTAGGAAGTCTACCCCCCATATGTAATTTGTTGCACAGTTTTCATATTGAACCATGCCCAGGCTTACCGTCTCATGGCGAATAAGGGATTAACACTTTCCTCCTGTAGACTGCTTATCTATACTTGGGTATCGCTGCTACAACCTCGAGTTTGCCATTTTTGACAGTGCAAATGTAGAGTGCTCTCCAATCCATCCAGCCTTTTTCATCTAGGTGCCATTTCCAGCCCGCAGGAGTTACCCAGTCAAGCTCAAAAAGAGCCTTGTCAATCGCCTCCAAATCCGTGGTACCGCCTACTTTTTCAAATGCCATGCACATTGACTTTACGCTTATGTAGCCAAATGGAGTAACATCTGATACCTCATTCATAACCTGGGGTCCAAATGCATTCACTAGCGCTTCCTTAAAGGCTATGCTCTCCGGATTATTGAGTGCAACGTCCCAACAGAAGATGCTCCAGGAGCCTTCGCAGGTCTTTCCGGCCCCTTCAATTACCGGTTGGCTAAGATTACCTAGACACTGCATATTTTCGCCTTCGTAACCAAGGTCTGCAAGTAGCTTATAAACCTGGATGGTACCCACTACGCTCCAGTCAAATGACCAGATCATATCAGGCTTATAGCCTACCGCCTTCAATACTATCGGGCTTAAATCTGCCGTCCCCATCGGATAGGCAATTGTGTCAAGGACCTTAACCGGGGACCCTGGTCGTTCCCAGATCTCCCGTATATGACTAAAGCAGTCATGCAGCCAAGCAACTTCTGGCCCGAGGGCCACAACGGAGTTGATCCCCAAGATATCTTCGGCAAAAGCGCACTGTGCTTTTATGTACTGGTCATTCTGAGGGGTTATACCCCAGAAACCTAACTCTCCCGGCTTCCTCACCAAGTCCTTATGAATAGACATGGCATTGCAAATCGGAATTCCAGCTTTTATAGCTACTGGTAATGCTGCCAGTGCTTGCGAGGCATCGTCAAAGCCCGTTATCCCACTCACCTTATCATCATAAATTCCTTTGCGCACTGCCGAAACTGCTTCTTCAGGAATGCTCCTGGTGTCATAACTGATCACTTCGAGCTTTCTACCAAGTACGCCACCCGCCTCATTTATTTCCTTTACCGCTAGCTCTACCCCATGAGTCAGGTGTTTGGCTTTGGCTGCAGCATAGCCTGTAAAGCCCCCTACATAAGCTATCTTTATCGTCTCTTCAGCTTCGGGCCCTTTCTGACATGCTGCCAATATTGCGAACAATGAACAGATTACACTACCTACTATGAGCAAAATTATTGCTTTTCTCATGAGATCGTCCTCCTTAATTAGTGTTCCTACAATTCAAATGGCTGGATCCTTCCCCAAAATCTTAGTGCTCTATTACATGTATATCACCCCCCTTCACCCTTAAATAGTCCTTTATAAATGACCTTCACCCAAAAGAGTGTCACCTAGGTAAGTCTGAAGCAAACCATCTCTCCGCTATTCGTCTAAGCTGTAAATACTAGCCATCACTTCTTTAATTGAATACTATGTATTTGTTTCTCCTCCTTTAATACCGCATCCACTTCAAACATCGTTGCGCATTTTGGGCAGTAATACTCCCGAAGAACATACATGTCGCTTTTTATTACTAGGCCAATCGGTTGCGCCTTAGAGAACGGTGCATCATGCTTCAGAGCGTAGTTCTTATAATCCTCAGTAGCCGGGCCGAGTACGTGCTCGCACTTCAGACATCTATAAACCCTCCTCCCCCCTACTACCTCTACCTCTAGGCTTTCAAGAACCTTTACCATTTTTACCTCCTCACGTTAAGGATGCGTCTACTGCCTACCTACCTTTAACCTTTCCTGAATAATTTCCTTTCGACGTTCTTCCGTTTTCCTTAAGTCAAGTCCAAGCCTCTCCGGCTCTATAGCGACACCATATACATCATTTGCAGCCTCAAGTGAAACGTAGCCCTCCTTTACATCCTTAAGCACTAACGCCGGGTCACGGTCAATTGGATCACCATACCCGCCCCCACCATTCTTGGAATCGCATATTACATCCTTTTTCCCTACCGTTGATATACCTGTTGCCGGTACTCCCTCCCACTCCCCTTTGATCTCACTAACATCTCTTACCATCTCCCCCCGCTTAAATCTCTCCAAGACATCACTATTTCTGATGTAACCCAGTCGACGGGTAGACGATGGATATCCTCCACTTAGCCCCGCGGTAGGTCTAACTTCAACCCCACAACCCTGACGAGTATCAACCAATTGCTCACTTGGTGTATCCCAGGGTATCATACAGCTTGCAAGTCCGACTCCACCCCTGAATTTACCAGGACTACCGGTATCAATGTTTTCTTTACGGTACAGGAACATAATTGGCATCAGCGATTCTATCGTCTCAACATTAGCAATCATTGCCTTAGGGGTCCATAAATTGCCACCAGTATTAACGCCATCCCTGTCTGGATATGCCCCCATGCCAGAGGCAAAATCCTCTATGATAAGATCTATAAAAAAGCTCCCATCCTTATTTAAGCCTGACAATGTCGGTGCCCCTGCTGAACTGCTCATATTGGCCCAGGTCTTCATTCTATGCTTGTCGCTAGAAAGAAGCATCTTTGATATGGCGGAATATAAGGCAACCGCGGTTAGTTGCCCCCCGCCGCTAGGGCAACTCATGGAGACCGGGGCTGGGTTTTTAACGTTTACTATACTCCCCTCAGGCAGGACAAATTTTACTGGTCTAAAGATTCCTCCAGACCAGGGTATATCAGGACACAATAACAGCAGAAAAGAGCCAAGCGCATGAGCTATCGTAGCTACCATAGAGGAATTTTTGCTTCCAGGGGATTGGGGTGAACTCCCCGTAAGGTCGATTGTTAAGCTGTCTTTTTCTTTAATAACTGTGGCCTCAACCCTTATGTAGGGCTCTGGGTGACCTTCATAATATGATACTGATTTCCATGACCCATCAGGTATTTCCATAAGCTTCTTCCTGACCATCTCCTCTGCATAGTTCATTACGCGGTCAAAAACATCCAGCACTGTGTCAATACCGTAGCGTTTGATCATCTCCAGTAGTCTTGCCTTGCTAACATTGTTGGCTGCTATCTTGGCACTAATATCCAGCATTTGAAGATCCGGTATCCTGACCATCCTTCGTATCGATTCCCATATATCCTTCCTCGCCACCCCCCTCTCCACGGCCTTGATGCCAGGAAACTGCAGTCCCTCATGAAAGACCTCCTCTGCTCTGACACAGAAGCCAGAGGGATCTATGGCGCCGACGTCCGACTGGTGAGAAGCCGCCCCTACCCAAGCCACCCTCTTGCCCTCCCAGAAAACGGGGGCTAATAACTGAATATCCATTGCATGAACAGAGGCTGTATAAGGGTCATTTTGTAGGAATTGGTCGCCATCGAAAATGCCCGGATTCTCCTCATATTCTCGCACTAAATGCTTAACTGCTATCCCCAGGCATGGTGTCCAGTGTGTAACACCTCCACCAAAGTAGACTATGTCGCCGTCAGCGTTCATTACGGCCTCTTGATGGTCACCACACTCGTATACAATTTGATTACCAGAGACACGAGTTAGGCTAAAATAAGCTTCAGCTACTATTTGTTCCAACCTATGACTGAGTATCTCAAAGGTTACAGGATCCAACTCTTTTCCTTCCATTTCTCTTGCCTCCGTGTTTATTTTGTAGTCGAGGTCTACCCCTTTACTTAGATTCGTATATTCAAATATTCATCAATCCTTGCCTTTTGGTCGGGAGGAACTACTATAGTCGTTTTTGTTGCTTCTATTATAGCTGGCCCCTCAACAATGTTTCCAGCCCGCAATTTATCGTAATTGTAAATATTGGTAGGCACATAATCGTTATGCTTCTTGAAGAATGCATCTCGTTTGCCCATTAAAGCTGCAGAAGCATCCCTCCCCTTCAATCTATGTGCTAACAATGGTGGCTTGGGAACCTTACCAATGCCTTCCACTATGAACGTGGTCACAAACCTCCCAGCTGGGCTATAGCCTGACCCCTTCCCATAGACACTTTCATACACTTTATCGAACTCATTGGCTATGAAATCCATATCCTCGGCTCTATACCTCTTCCTTGGAATTAACACCCTTAGCACGTGGATCTGAGACCCATACTTCATCTCAAGAAAGTACCTCATGGTTCTGTCTTTTTCCTTAATCCCATCTCTGTTCAAATCTTCCGTTACCCGCTCTTCGAGAGTTTGGAAATTTTTATTAAATCTATTAGGGTCCATCGGTATCGGGCTAGAATCATATAGGACATTAGTATGGAGGATGTCTGAGGTCGCTATTCCCAAAGCTGAATAGGTAGAAGCAGCTGAGGGAATTATCACCTCTTTCACCCCTAACTCAGCCCCATATACGGCAGCATGCGCAGGTCCAGCCCCACCAAACGCAAAAAGAACAAAATCTCTTGGGTCATAGCCCCTCTGGACGGTGGTAATCCTTATCAAGTCTGCCATATGGCTGCAGACTATATCATATGTCCCAGCAGCGACTCTTGTAACATCTAATTTAGCTTGGTCAGCTACTTTTTTAATAGCGTCCAATGCCTTGTCAGGATACAACTTCATCTTGCCACCAAGGAAATAGTCAGGATCTAGGTAACCCAAAACCAAGCAGGCATCCGTTACTGTCGGTTCTGTGCCGCCAAAACCATAGCACGCCGGCCCGGGACGTGCCGTAGCGCTTTTTGGGCCGACATGTATCAACCCTGTACTTGGGTCCGCCCATGCTATGCTTCCACCTCCGGCACCTATCGAAGCTACATCGATTAGGGGCAAAGCAATCGCCTGGCGCTCCACAACAGGCTCACGAGCGAACATTACTGCTCCATCCGCGATTACACTCACATCAAAGCTTGTACCGCCGACATCTGTAGTTATTATGTTTTTAAGTCCTAATTGTTCGCCAATAAATCTACTGCCAATTACTCCTCCAGCTGGACCTGATTCAAAGGTTGCCGCAGGTGTCACTGCACTGCCAAATGTGGTCCCGCCACTGCATTGCATGACTAGCATCGGGAAGTTAAGTCCTTTCGCCTTGAGATCCTCATCCACCTTTGCTATAAATTCTTTGGTTGTCGGGCCTATGTACGCATTGAGCACTATGGTGTTACAACGCTCATAGTCACCAAGTATAGGCGCCATTTCACTCGAAAGCGAAATGAAAAGGTCTGGGTACATCTCCGAGATTATTGTTCCTACTTCATTTTCGTGTGCTGGATTTTTAAATGACCATAAAAAGCAGACGGCAATAGCCTCCACACCCTTATCAACCAAAGCTTTGACAGCCTGTTTGACTTCTTCCCGATTGAGTGGACAAACAATAGACCCCTTCCAGTCAATACGCTCAGTAATACCTCGAATCAGCTCTTTTGGTATATAGGGCTTTGGTTTTGATGCCATACTGTAATCTTTAATTTGCGACTCAGGAAGTCCTATCCATTTTGATATCCCTCGTCCAATATGGAGCGTGTCTTCAAATCCCACTGTAATCAAAAGTCCAGCTTTTGCTCCTGTACCGGTTATTAGGGTATTTGTTGCAACCGTTGTGCCTAAGGATAACCTGGCCGTTTCCCGCAGAAGCTTTTCTCGTGTTATCCCGATTTCTTCTGCAAGTGCCTGTAGGGCATTCATGATACCATCCTCAAACCTTGGAGGCGTCGACAGCGCCTTTGCTGTAGTAGTTACAGACTTTTCATCTATGGCAACTACATCTGTAAATGTTCCGCCAGTATCAACACCTATAAAGTACGCCATTTCCTTTCTCCCCCTTTTGAGCTAACTATTGAATTCTTAAGCGATGTGCGATGTCCCGACCATGTTATTCCCGTAAATACCTTTCACCTCAAATTCAAGACGTCTTAGTCTCTCAAGGTTGTTTGGCACAGACCCATTTTAGAACAAATTCCACGGATTGCGGAACTACACGGCTGTAATTAAGCAATGGTCTAAAGTAACTAGCACGCTCTGCTGCCAACTCGCCCTGATATTAGAATAATACCACGTCAAAATAACCTTAAAATGATATAGGTCATGTTAACAAGAAAAACATAGTGGTTTTAGTTTATCCAAACGGGGCGCTGACATAGCGTTTGATAAGAACTCGCTTTTTGTGGGGAAGAGTATAGGGAAACTATCGTTGTATGCCAAGCACAAAATGCCTGCATGATGTTGTGGTTGAAGACCTTTTGTGGAATTCGTTGGACGGTAATGTCTCGAAGCAACGAGGTAGAGACAGGTCTTTGGAGGATTCATTGCCCCAAAAGGGACAAATTGGGGGGATTAGGGTACAGCTATCCACCTAAACCCAGCCTCCATTGTAAAGAATTAGGCAGAAGGCCCTTCTGGATACTGCTCATCTACATAGGGGTAATCGTAGGACCCGCCCGCCTCGCCTGAGCGAGAGCGATGGCGGGCAGGTGGAGGTAGCTGGGATCGCTCCTTGACACACAACCGTAATTTCCTTACACTTCCTCCCTCAGAAGGTGGGTTGTTAGCAATATCAATCAAAAAGGCCTCGGTTGCTCCGAGTAATGGGAAATGGGATAAAATAGATGCTTACATCCGAGGAACTT
>CP070673.1:1263327-1270866 GCA_020351915.1 Deltaproteobacteria bacterium | reverse complement strand
GCACCATCACCCCTGCAGCAGTCCCTGCAGAAATCTTTAAAAATTCTCGTCTATTAATCTTCATACGCTAACCCCCCTTTCTTCCTGCTCAAAAGATGCAGTTATCAACTATTAGTTAGTATGAAATTACAGATGTGTTCTTCCTCGCCCCTTTCCTTGATCGTAAATGTTCGAAAAGCTCTTCCTTTCTCCATTAATAGCAATAGTACTTTCTGATCATCCTCTTTCCTGACTCTCACTTCTCAGACACTCTGAGCATATTCCATAGTGGAATACACCGTTGCCACTGACATGGTTGGATATCTCCTCTGAATAGCCCTGTGAATCTCATCTACCGTTGGATGTCCCTCGCTTCTGCTCAGAAACTCTCCTATAGACATCCTCTGAGGAGTCAACGCTACTTCCTTCTCTTTCAGCCTTTCGATTATATCCTTCATCCCTGCTGCGAGACTACTTATAAATAGAACCAATTTTTTTGTCAAGAGACAAAATAATTAAATCATAATTCCTTTTTCTGATGTTCTTCTATTTCTGGTATGATTATATTATTGAATTGGTTTTCGCAAAAAAAAGGCTGCCTTAAGGATTTGATAATCAGTTTTTTTACTCGACTGGATACCCTGCCTTTGTCCAGGCCTTCCAGCCGCCATCCATACTCTTTAAATTCTTATAACCCATCTTAACAAGGGTATCAGTTCCCAAGCTAGACCTACCACCAGACTTGCAATAAACAACAGCTTGAGCATTCTTGTCAGGCATTTTTTTGCCAATATTAAACTCAAGGAGACCCCTCGGAACATTGATTGCACCAGGTATGTGCCCCGACTTATATTCCTTTGGCTCCCTTACATCAAGGAATATAACACCTCCTTTATCAAACAGAGTCTTGCCTTCCGCGACAGAGATTGTGGCAATATTCTTTTTTGCCTCTGCCACAAAATCCTTTGCGGTCATATCCGCGGCCACTGCCAGGGATACATTAAAGGCAAAGGCTGCACTGGTCATAAGAGCAGTAACAAGAATCAATGTATTTTCATTTGGTATCCTCTTTTATATTACCGCTTTTGAATAGCCAAATTCAACTCCTACGAGAAAAAACTTCTACCTGGTTTTGGCTATATTTATCTCTATGTTTCTATTTCTTCGCACACCCCCTTCGCGTAAAGCTATCTATATCTCATCCGTTAGCAAACAACTCCGCAACCGAGATTGCGTATCCAAGCCCTATTTCGGTTGCCACTTCTGTTTTCTAGGCACCAAATCAACTGGCACAATAACACTCTTGTTCGCAGCTCTCCTTTCTTCCGCTACGTCCTTCTCCAGCAAGAAAAGACTCTCATTTCCGTGGCAGGCATTACAACTTGAATTCTGAGGCGTTTTGAGCTTGATGTTATGAGGTGTTGCCAGTTTCCACGTAGGCAGCGCGTCAAAGTTGCTTAGGGCATCCTTAACATAAAAGCCAAAGGTTTCCCGAGCAATGGGTACGTGCCGAAGTGTCACAAATTTCTCGGGCCTCTTTTCTGACTTCAATGGATTCAGCCCTATCCTAAAATCAAACCACGACGCTTTTGTCTTGGAGAAGGCAATTCCCTTTTTATCTTTTCCCACGTGACACGCAGAGCAATTCTTATAGGGCTGGGCATGACAGACATGACAGCTTGCCTTGTCCTTGTGGATCCTATGGGTTATCACGTTCTCGGCGTCTCTTTCGTAAATTTCCTCATGACAATCGACGCATTTCGGCCCATTCTCTACCTCGAACCGGTTTGCGTATTCCTTGCCGTCGCCATGCATCTCCTCACCAGCGTGGCACCCGTCACACGACATGTCCATTTTTCGATGCACGCTCGGCTGGGTACCTTCATGCTCACCGAAATATTCTTGCCGTATCCGGCTCCCATGGCACGCGGTACAAACCTCCTCCATGGGGGGCTTCTTTTGAAAGAGGTGACCATCCAAAAATCCGCCTTCAACGGAATTTGGCCTGCTAATGTGGCACTGACCGCAACTGCTGTGACAGTGAAAGCAGTGGGCATTCATGGCGCCTGCTAATTTGTTACGGACGCCCGCATTTGGATTTGCCCGAGTATCGGTTACGATCTTGTAAGGCCTGAGGCTTACATGAAGGCTTTTTTGGTAATGCTCATTAATCTCATCGTGGCAATCACCACAGGCCGCAGCAGCATCGGGGTAAGTAGGATCTCTAACAACACCCTCATGTGCGGTCTTCCAGTCAGTGTCACCAGGGTTCCCGCCATGGCACTCGTGACACGCTATCTCCCCATGATTCTCATCTTCCAAGATGTCACTGTCAACGAGGATTTTCTCGTGCGGAGCCAACGGCTCCACAGCACCGCATCACCCCTCACCTTCTGTTTCTGCAGACGTAACAGCAGGCCTCGTTCTGGCAATCTCTCGGGTTATTTCGATTAGTTTTTTGGCACTGGTGTGGCAGATAAAACACTGGGTGTCCTCATATGCCTGAACCAAAGGAGGATTTCCCAAAACAAGAATCAGACTAGAGACGATAGGAAGGCAGACATACCTTAGGTATTTCATTACCGGAACCTCCCAGTTCATATTTGAAAGAGGAACGTTTGAGGATTACTATGAATCAAGAAAATCTTTTATTTTCGGAGCCAATATCAAATTTGTGAACCAATGTCAAAATAAATCTCTCCCAATAATAGAATGTCCGCCAGATCTATCCTTAATCTTCTCTTTCACCGGTTGCCTCCTTCTCCAGACTATAGTGCTTCTCACTCTTTCGACAGAGCTCCCATATGATACATGAGGGTCTATCCTTGCAATACGCACAGGGATCTGTACAGGCCTCACAATTATCCAAACACTCCTGGCAGTAGTATCCCACGCCCATCTTCTGACATACCACCCGGGCCTCCCTGTCAGGATGATAGCGGCACTGCATGGCTACATCTCTTCAGAGGCATCTTGAGCCTCACAAATAACTCCTGAAGAGTTCTCTGGAAATGATCATCTTTTGAATGCTGGAGGTTCCCTCCAAATACTCCATTCCCCTTGCATCTGCGCTGAGCAAGCTCATAATATTGCTCTTAAAGTAGCTCCTGCCACCCATGATCATCAGGCCCAATTGAGCCACTGACATTACCATCTGGGCGGCAAAGAGTTTTGCTTGAGATGAAGCACCCCGATAGAATGGGCTATTGACCTGTTTCAAGGCGTGGAAGCACAATCCCCGAGCGGCGTTAATCTGGGTGTACATCTCAGACATCTTAAAGCTGATGTCCTGACTGCTGGTGAGGGGACGATCAAACTGAATCCTCTTTCGGGAATATTCAAATATTATATCGAAGATTCGGCATGCAAGACCGCAAGAAATGCCTGCCAGCATTATCCTGCCCCTGTCTATTGCGTCAAGGGCCAAGAGTAGTCCCCTGCCCTCGTCTCCAAGCAAGTTTTCCTTTGGAACACGGCAATTTTCATAGGTGATCCTGCCGGTAGGAAGAATTTTTAGCCCATCTTTTTCAGGCAGTAGAGCCACCCTGAATCCGTCTATTTCATCTTCAACGGCAAAAACGCTCAGGGATCTGGCCCCTTTCTTTCCCTTTGTGTTGACAAGAATGGTGTAAATCTTGGCAAGGCCTGCATTAGATATGAAAATCTTTTCACCATCGAAAATATAGTAATCCCCTTCACGTCTTGCGGAGAACTCAATAGCACTTGCATCAGTACCCGCCTTTTCTTCAGTCATCGCGATTGCCCCAAAATCTCCTTCACGCAGTCCGGAAAGGAGTCTCTTTTTCAGACCCTCATCTTTTCCGGCAAGGATAAGGTCAACCGCACGGCTGTGAGCCACAAACATAATGCCAAGGCTGGGGCATGTGTATCCGAAGAGTTCCATTATGAAATAGATACTCTCCTCGCTTGTCGTCCTCCCCCCATACGCAACTGGAACAAAACGTTTAAAGAGCCCGATTTCTTTTAGGCTGGCGTATATTGAATCCCAAGGAGGTGGGAAAACAACCTTACCATTCTTGAACTTGAGACCGGCTTCGTACATGGCCTGAACGTTGTTCATCACCTCATCTTTGAGCAGGGCTACAAAACTCTCAATAAATTTCTTATCCTGTTCTCCCTCACTAAAGGAACGGAGAATCCTGATCAAATTATCCAATGCTTCTTTTCCTCCCAAGAATATCTTGGTATCTTAGATGATCAATCCTCCTGAATCAAGGACAAATCAAAAGCCTCTGACTGGTGCAAAATCCAATATCGTTTTATCCAGAAGATTGATAGTCCTCCGAAAACTGCCACCAAAAGGATTGCATAACGATTTCCATTTCTGTAATATGCTCAAAAGTCAACCACCATCCCCAAAAAGGGTGGCTTGATTTTGACCCTAAAAGGGTCTTTAACTACTCAGAGAGATCGCAGAGGCTCAGAGCTCTTAAGCTGAATCCTTGAGAGCAGGATTCAGCTTAAGCCACAGCGCTTCGCGCAGGGTTTACATTGTTGTTTGCACCTTCACCACAAAAAGAAAAGCCCTCTCTGTGAACCCTGCCCGCCATAAATCTGGCGGGCCTGCCCGGAATGCTTCGCAACGCGAGGCGGGCGGGTCTGTGAACTCGAGCGATCCCGATAAATCGGGAGAGCGGGCGAGAGATTGCTATAGCCGCACGACTGAACTCACTTACCTGCATAGCAAAGCTTGGACCACCAGCTTAGCTCTTGGTTTAATCTGACTAAATTAACGATTGCCACCTGGTAGATCATGAGATGTCATTCAAACAGGTTCATAGATGAATAATCATCTTACTCAGGAACGGGTGGATTTTCTTGCAAAGGACTATTCTCGGGGATTCATCAAGTTCTGTGGATTAAAGGCCTCAGTGATACAGAAGGGGTTTTTTGAATCTACAGTTGCCATTGGAGAAAATCACCGAACCCAGGATAATTTCATTCATGCCGGCCTCATAGCTACCATGGCCGATCATACAGCCGGATATGCCGCCTTTACCACAGTTTCGGAGAACCTTAGAATCCTGACCATTGAATTCAAGATAAACTTCCTAAAACCTGCATATGGCAGTGCCTTGAGATGTCGCTCCCGAGTGGTGAACAGAGGAAGACAAATTATCGTGGCCGAATCCGAGGTCTACGATGTGAGGGAAAAAAGTGAAATGGTGGTTGCAAAAGGCATAATTACCATGATGGCAGTTCCTGCGGAAAAGATAGCTACAGACTAATCCTCATTTCTTTTTGAAAAGGTCCTCCAAGGCCTGCTTTGCCGATGCTTCTCTTCCACCCTCGCTTCCCTTTGCGCCCTTCAATACGAAATAATCGCAAAAGTTAGCCCTATCCTTATCAACTACCCGCTCAGCGATAACCTCCTTGCATTCATTATATGATCCTGGGTCATAGAATTTGCATTGCAAACAACAATGGAGATCCCGGTGGCAGTGCGGGCAGGTATCATTACGAGAGACCTTCCCTTTAAAATCCACCTCGTTTTCACAAAAGGCACACCGCATCATGCTCATACTCCCTGGCTAACTGAGAAAAAATGTTAGGTACATGTTATTATGTATGAAGGAGAGCTTGGAAGAACAATAGAGGGTGTTATTGCTATTAGTCTTCCTTAGGTGAAAGATATTTCCCTAGCCCGGTAAGGGCGCTCATAGTCAAACCATCAATTGAGTCAAGAGCTAAACAGAAACAGGCAAAAGAAGGTCATCCGGCCTAGCGCCTACTACACCAGGCTCGATCACATTCTATCTGCGGGTCACAAAGGAAGGAATGCCCCTCTCTGACTCCACCATACCGCAGCAGTAACAGTTCAGCCACTAAGGCACTAAGTCACGAAGGAAAGATATGAATTTCAAAATCTCATAGGAAAAAGGAAGATTAATTCCCAAAAGAATTTACAGATATTAGCTTTTACTGTGCATAACAAATAATGAATCATTTTAGAATCTTAGTGTCTTCGTGACTTTGTGGCTGAACTAATACCCGCAACTCACCAAAGGGGGGCATGCACTATTGCTTTCACCAGATAATTTTTTTATATACAATACCCAAGGTATACGTGTAAAGGAAAATACCCTTGGCTGCAGGATAACGTCAAAGTCCAGGGTATGGGTGTCTTTTCTTTGGTTATGCCCTGTGACATGGCCCCTTACTGGGTCGATTCAAAATGGTTTATTGCGCCCTAAGCCTTAGAATCATAGGCTCCATCTATATAAACCATTTTGAAACGCCCACTCATCTAAACTATGTGAGAGCATAATCCAAAAAAAAGACACCCATACCCTGCAATAAGCTTAAGAATCAATAGGTTAGGTTTGACTATCATATGGCCCTGCCCTTGGCTGTTGTCAAAAAATCTTGCACAGACGAGGGTAACCGTGAATCAGGTGGCTTTCATCTCATCAACACAGAGCTACGATGCCACCAGGATATTATCTGATTTTGCTCTTTATCGTGTGCTGCTGGAGCTTTGATAATGGAAGAAGAATACGTAAAAGTAGTAATCCTGGAAAATGAGGTTGAGGCTCGCCTCTTGGATTCCGTGCTTAAAGAGCGTAATATTCCCCATGTTATGATATCCTATTATGACACAGCGTATGACGGGCTGTACCAGACGCAGAAGGGCTGGGGCTACATCAGTGCGCCGAGTGCTTATCATGAAGAGATACAGGATATTATTTATCATGTGAGAAAAGACTCTGATCTCCCTGATGCTCCCTCGTAAGATCTTTGATTCCCTTGTGAATATACGAAATGATGCTTTACTATCTCGTAATATGTATGCTAACTGGACAATACGTCGGTTGCACCGCCACGATTGGCAAAATCCTCTTGCACTAAGGAGCACAGTATGAGTGAAAGAAAAGTAAGAATTCTACTCGCAAAACTGGGGGAGGGGCATAAGGAGACCTCGCAATCGCTGGCACGTAACTTCAGTGAGGCAGGCTTCGAGGTGATATACACAGAACTGCAACAACCAGAAGCAATCGTCAGCGCAGCCGTGCAGGAATCAGTGGATCACATTGGGGTCACTCTCTTGCCTGGTGCTGATACCCAGGCATTTGCTGAGATCAAAAGGCTTCTGGTAAAGGAAAATAGTGATCATATAACAATTACCGCAGGCGGCTTCTTGGATAAAAGCGAAATAGCCTTGCTAAAAGACATGGGGGTGATGGAATTTTTCCCAAAAGGCACACCCTTTGATGACCTGATAGCATGGTCCAAGAAACATATCAGACAGAAGACGTAAGTAAAGAATCTACGCCCAGAGGAGGTGGGTTTTATTTACCCCCAGATGGGGCTCATGGTATCTACCATTTCAGAATTTTTGTGGTGTACTGGAGTGATGGCCTGCCCTGGTGCGACGGGATGTGAATATGCAACTGTTTTCACTGCTTATCAATGCCTCACTTTCCATCACCGCATCTTGACATGCCAGGTCTGGGCCAGGCAGTAATGAAAAATTATAAACAGACAACCTCAGAGGACGTAATCTTAGAAGGGACAGTGAACATCCGTATGAAAGAATGT
>CP070673.1:1260524-1263227 GCA_020351915.1 Deltaproteobacteria bacterium | reverse complement strand
TATCTGCTCACGTACGAATGCGTACTCCGAACCTTTAGTGTCAAAGGCACCGATCAGGCATATCGTCTTCATTCTCTTGCTTTCTCCCTGCTTCCAACGTCGCGGTTCACAGGCCGCGAGGTACGTGCGGTCCCTTGTGAAACCGCATGTTAGGTTTAGTTCTCTTTTATGTACCCATTTATCTTATTGACTAAAGCTTGGGCTTCTTTTTCCGAAAAAGGGTCAAATCTACGTTTGACTGTTGCTCAGGATCTTAATTAGTTCTTCAACACGCAGTCTAATGCCCTTATCCCTTGTCATCTCATACTTCACTCTGTCAACGCTACTGCTGACGGTACTGTTCTTGTTGATTCCAAAAACTTCCCCTACAACCTTTAACGTATCACCCCTCAGGCGCCTCGTAAGATAGATAGCAACATTTCTTGGCTCATTGAAATATCCTCTTCTGGACCTAACAAGATCATCCATTCCTACGTTATAAAGGTTTGAGACAGCTCCAAGTATTCGATCCGGATCGGGGGCGAGTATTTTGGCTTCAGGAATTTCCTCATGGCTTTTGTCAGAAAAAAATAGATTTTTAACCTTATCAATAAATTTCTTGCTTCCCAATACTGGTGGCAGCTTTCTACGACCCAGTATCTTATTGATTTCATCGGGAACCTCTTGGGAGACAAACTGTTTGTATAATTTGATACTTTTTGTATGGTCGTTTGAAAATAATGACAACGCAAAACTTCTATATAACCAATCCCATTTCTTGGCTTTGGATAAATACCCTTTGTGGCTACTCCAATTGTACTTCTGAAGATTATCAACCAAGTTTGCCTCTAATGGGTTCCTATGTATATACCGAAGTAACTCCAAAAGATAGCTGTCGGCCTCTACAAGAATTGCCTTATAGCGACCTCTGAATAGTTGACCATCACAATGATGAGTTCTGTTGTAACGCTGGGTATAAACACCATTAAGGTGCCGCATAGCCCTTGATATATTGGAATCTGGAGTTTGTACTAATAGGTGATAGTGATTTGGCATCAAACAATAGGCTGAGACCTTCACATTATAATCTTCAACGATTTCCTTGAGAAGATCAATAAAGGAGAGATAATCTTTCGCCTCAATAAAGACCTCATCACCACGTCTACCGCGATTCATAACATGATACCATGCATCTGGATATTGAATTCTTAGTGGCCGGGACATGAAGTATCTATATCAAAATGGCAAGCAAAAGTCAAACGTAGATTTGACCCCTTTACGGTTTTTCTCAGGTAAGCGTGATGATGAGATACCCCAATCAAGGGAGATGGCGCCTGATTACAAGCGGATTAAAAGGGTTGTCTGTGATTTTTATGGCATCGTCGAAGAAGAACTGCTCCGCTCAAAGAGGGGCCTTCTCAACGAGCCACGGAATGTGGCGATCTATCTGACTCGAAGGTTGCGGGGCGACAGCCTGAAAGAGATCGGCCACGAATTTCACATGGCTAAGTGCAGCTCGGTGAGCAGCATCATCGAGCGAATGGAAGGGCTGATACCCACCGATCGAAGGCTCAAAGCAAGGGTTCAAAAGCTCGCTGAGCTAAGTAAGAGTCAAGATCAGACTTGACCCCATATCATAGCCCGCCTTACTTAACCCAATAATCACTGTATGCCGGCTTCGTTTTTTTCCTTAATTTGAGTACGAACTCAACAATATCTTCATCCGATCTGAATTTGGATTGGTCGTATTCCTCGTAATGGACAATCTCCTTCAGTTCCCTTCGATAGCGTGCTGGCGGTTTGGATACCCGATATCCTATGGGCACAAATTCATGTATCGTCAGTTCATGGGGCACCTTAAGGAGTTCCTTAGCCCTCCTTTCCCACGGCCTCTCGGTACTCACCCATGACGCGCCCAGTCCAAGGGCGTGAGCAGCCTGACAGATAATGTGCGTGGCATTTGCAACATTCATCAAGTAGGTCGCATTCGGACCTCCGTCGCCATCAAAGTAGTACGCTGAAGCGACGGTTCCCAGATAAGTCCTCAGATCGCCGCAGACGGCTATAATTACGGGAGCAACCCTCCATCCCGGAGGGTTGGGGTAAAATTTCCTGAACATGTTGTGCCGAAACCCTGCGCTTCGGGTGGACTCGAAAACGTAACCGGACTTCCTGCCGTATTCAACGTATATCTCGGCGAGTTTGTCTTTCGTTTCCTGTTTCGTAATGACGACGAACTCCCAGGGTTGTGAATTGGCGCCCGACGGGGCATGGCGGGCGGCATCCAAAATTTGCTCGACTGCTCCTTCCGGAATTGGATCCGGCTTGAAATTGCGGCACATTCTTCTCCCTTTAACAACGTCAAAATAATCCATTTCTGACCTCCCTTGATTGTGATTTACGGACACAACGGAGCAAACGGCAGCTCCAAACCTGGATTATGTAATTACTTTATCACTTTTTTACCATCTGTGCATTATACTTTTGTGAAGGGTGTCAGGCCTTGACATATAAAAATGGGGTCTGCTTTTGACTGTAAGTGAAAACCGCTTCTACCTTGCCTATTTGCCTTTTCAATCTACCATTAGTAAGGACTTCTTTTCTAATCTTTTCTATGGCACTGCTGACCGAGCTGTATTTGGAGATGTTGAATCCCCTGCCAATATCTACAAGTCTCTCCCCTCTGAGTCCCCTTGTAAGATACATTGCCACATTTCTCGGTTC
>CP070673.1:1253420-1260424 GCA_020351915.1 Deltaproteobacteria bacterium | reverse complement strand
CAGAATTGCTGATATATTTTTTGTCATTACAGAGGGATGGAGTTCCACGGAGGATTGATCGTTATGAGGAGGATTATGATATGGATAAACAGTTACCATCGCTTGAGATCATCTTGCTGGCTATCTTATTTAATTGGATTATCTATCGTTCAACACGGGGGAAATGCCTTTTGCAGTAGCCTAATGGAAAATCAAAAGGTAGCATCAGGCCCCATCCCTATTGTCAACCAGGCACCAATTCAACTCCTGTTTCTCCAGGCAATGCCTGACCGAGCAGAAATCGTACCAAAAGGTCATGGCTCTTTACGTCTTAATACTACCATTACGAATACCCTTCTTTCACAAAAGGCAGGTAGCTACAAAGGCGTTATCGACATGGAAATGATAAGATCGTCCCTGGATCTCTGGTATGGAATTGCACCGGGTTTTGAAATAGGCATGTCTCTTCCCTTTGTGTACAGTTACGGTGGTATTATGGATCATGCTATCTTGGATGTAGAACAGTTTTTTAACAGTGTAAGAAAGGTCAGGGAAGAACAAGAGCCAGACCGATATGAATATGCTGTGAAAAAGAATGAGAAGGCCTTCATCTCAGGTAAGGAAAAGAGATGTACCGGAGTCGGGGACCTCGTTTTGCGGATAAAAGGAAGGATATGGGATGAGGGGGATAGAGTGCCTGGCCTGAGCGCACGGCTTGCTGTTAAGCTTCCCACAGGAGATACGGACAGGGCATTGGGAAGTGGGAAAGTGGATTACGGCCTCGGCCTGGTACTCCAAAAAAATATTGACAGGTTAACGCTTTATCTAAACGGCGATGTTATCTTCCCTGGGGATGCGTTTGACCAAGACAATGTGCCATTGAGCGAGTTCTATGACATTATGCTGGGAGGAGAATACACGGTCAAACCACGATTGTCTCTTCTGATGCAGGTAAATTATGTGACACGACCATTTAAAGATACCGGCCTTGAGATGCTGGATAGAAGAATACTCGATCTCCTGTTAGGTGTGAATTATTGTACAAAACATGGAATACTCATCCAGGGAGGGGCGGTGGAAGATTTCTTTGACTCAGAAGATGCTGGCGCTGATATTACCTTTTTTCTGAACATAGGAATGTACTTTTAGTCCTTTTTTATTGCGCCATTGCCGAACAATCCTTTACAGCCCTGTCCTCAGTTGCCCGCAGGCGGCGGAGATATCGCACCCCTTGCTTTTCCTGATCATTGCTGTGAAGTTGTTTCTCATGAGTTCATCCTGAAACGCGAGAATTGTTCCTTCATCAGGTGCCTCAAAGGGACTCCCCTGATAGTGATTGAACGGAATCAGGTTTATCTTCGCGCTAATAGTCTTGAGAAGTTTCGTGAGATGAGTGGCATCGCTCAGGCGATCGTTAATATCCTTGATCAGGATGTATTCAAAGGTAATTCTCCTTCCCTTTGGGAGGGGGAAACGGCTGAGCGCCTCAATCAATTGCGTTAGAGGATATTTTCTGTTGATGGGCATGAGGAGATTTCTGGTTGCGTCATCTGCAGCATTCAGGGAAACAGCCAGATTTACCGGAAGCTCTTTGCCGAGTCTTTCTATCTCAGGCACAAGACCACAGGTGGAAAGGGCCACCCGTCGGCGGGAGAAATTGAGGGCATCTGGGAAAATGATATTTCTAACGGCCCTGGCTACAGCCTCGTAGTTGGCAAGTGGCTCACCCATACCCATCAACACAATGTTGGTAAGTCTATCCGGTTGATCCATTGATTTCCTGATCTGGATGACCTGGTTTACTATCTCTGAGCATTTCAGGTTCCGGGTGAACCCCTGCTTGGCAGTGAGGCAGAACGTACATCCCATGGCACAGCCAACCTGGGAAGATATGCACGCAGTATAATGGTCCCTCTCAGGGATAAGCACGGACTCAATACTGTTGCTATCCTCGAGTTCGAACAGAAATTTCTTGGTACCATCAACAGAGACCTCGGTCTTCGCTGTTTTGAGTTGGCTTATATAGGCATGAGATTTGAGATAGTTCCTTAAGTCCTTAGAGAGAGTGGTCATTTTGTCGAATGAGTGAGTCTGATGGCGAAAAACCCACTGCCTGATCTGTTCGGCCCGGTAGGCCTTATGCCCGCATTGTTTTACCCATGTTTTGGTCTCTTCCAGATCAAGATCTTTGAAGTCAACTTTGGTCATGATACACGAGAACCTAAAAAAAGCTTACGGAAGCTGAACCACAATATGTTGTCTAGATTTAGGGAGTTGCGTGGGAGGGTCATCAATGTCCTAAAATTTGCCTGCTCCGTCCCGGTGGGACGAGACTCCCTTCGGGAAAGGGCATGAGGACTAATAGTTCCGCCAGCGGAACTGTTTGTCTGTGTGTGTCTGCGGTTTTTACGATTTCATAGTTCGCAATTTTGCTAATTCCCAGATATAGTCATAAAGATGAAGGCCTTTGCTGGCAGCTATAATTTCGCCATCTCCAACACCTATACTCTCGGCCATGTACTCCTTCAGTAATTGGATAGCACCCAAATTGGCGGGAAATCCGTTCCACAGGTCCCATGATCGGAAATAGACAGCAAAGTGGAGCCTGTTTTCCTTGATCCTCGTATCAATCCCCCTGAGACAAGGTGGATCGCTCAGGGAGATTGTTTCCGGATTACCGACGGTCATGTAAGCTTGGTTTGTTTCGTGGCCATCCTCCCGGTACATCCTGATAACCTCACTTATCTGGGGTTCGAGATACTCGCCATAGGTATATTCTTCGCCTTCCTTTTTTTCAGAGGTCACAAGGTATGGCAGGTATTGATCCAAGTAATCATCGGCAACCGGGTTGGGTATTCCGAGAGCTGGAGGGATGTCGGGCAACAGGGGTCTCGTGCCTGGAAATTTTATATGCACTGTTACATAATCAAATTCGAGCCTCTTCTGCCCTTCATAGCTTCCTCTGTCTATTAGGTAGGTTCTCCCCTTTTCGAGTATATTGTATACACACTGAAACCAGGCATCAGGTAGGTCACGGGCCTCAATAAATACGAGTTCCATCTCCTATCACCCCCTCACAGCAACGATGATAGTGTCAATCATCTTCGAAACTCTTTCCCAAACGATTTCAAACACAGTTGCCGGTATAGCGTGTTGTAATTGTGATTTCAAGAAAGCTACTCTTTTCTGAGGATCATCAGGAACATGGTAGAAGAACGCCCTCACCTTACCTTGCTTGCTGAGTTTGTACATTGACGTGATAAAACGCTTCTGTTTTTTCATCAACCTTTCAGGCAGGTCAGGGGTATCGTATTCCCCGGTTACATGGGGAGTGGCGTATAGAAAAATAATCTGACCCCCTCTATGGAGCCCGTATCTCTCTATTGTTTCAGAGGGAAACGAATGCTCTTGACAGCCTCCATCGTCATTAACCAGATCTGAAAAGATTATCACCCTTTGCCCTGCCCTATCCTTCAGTATCTTTTCAAGAAAATAAAACAAGGGGGTTGTTAAGGGGGTTGTGTCTTCCTCCCCGCCTACCCTATTGGCAATGGATATCTTTTTTATTCTTTTCTCAACCCTTCGCGTGAAAGATGCCAGATCCTTTGGCGATTGAGTTGAAAGTAGCGTGGCGATCGTATCCTCTCCACAACCTGGAAGCCCGAAGATGGAAATATGATAGGAGACTTCCTCTTGTCCGATAAAGCTTTGGAGCCGTGAGATGAGGGAATCTTCAAAATCGGAAAGAATATCCGGCCCAATCGTTTGAGATACATCAATCCCTATAAAGAAGCGATTGGACTGGGGTTGTCTGACCTGCCTCACCTCAGTGGCAAAATCCTTCTTGGTAAAGTAGATAGCGGGAATTGAAACAAGAAGAGCAAGGACTAGGAACCAGAATGTACCAGTCAAAAACCAATATATACCAGAGACCCTGTTTTCACGCTGTGGTTTCTTTTGGTAGAATTTATATCTCGTCATGTACTCGGTAAGTCTCGGTAAGTTTTAATAGAGGCATGAATGGCAGCGCTATGGTTTTGTTAAGGCTTCTTTCAAGATCTCATTGACCATCCGCATAATATCTTGCTCGCTGTCAATAGCTGGGGATGGACCTCTAAGCCTGCTACGACATCGTAGTCTATGTTTTATCCGATTTTTTCCACCCAGCCATAAGGATCAGACTTTTCAGCATACTGGATTGCCACAATCTCATCGTACAGTTTTTGGGATAATTCCCCCATCTTGCCGCCGGCGATCACATAGTCCTTATCCTTATAAGTTATCTGGCCAACAGGTGAAATGACAGCTGCAGTTCCGGTTCCGAAGGCCTCTTTCAGCTTGCCATTACTAGCAGCAGCAACAACTTCACCGATGGATAATAGTTTTTCCTCCATCTTTAGACCCCAGTCTCTGACTATCCTGATGACGGAGTCCCTGGTGATACCGCTCAGGACACTTCCTGTCAAAGGGGCTGTGATGACCTCACCATCTATCACAAAGAACATATTCATGGTTCCAACTTCTTCTACGTACATCTTTTCACATCCATCCAGCCAGAGAACCTGGGCAAAACCCTTTTCTTTGGCCTTCTTTGCTGGCAGCAGGCTTGCCGCATAGTTACCACCGGTTTTGGCCTCTCCGGTACCGCCAGGAACGGCCCTGACGTATTTATCCTCAACATAAATTTTGACAGGACTCAGGCCCTCGGCATAGTAGGTTCCAACAGGGCCTATAATAATGTAAAATAGATATTTGTTTGCTGCTTGCACACCTAAAAAGGGCTCTGTTGCAATCATGGTAGGCCTGATATAGAGAGAGGTTCCGCGAGTCTTAGGGATCCATTCCCGGTCAAGGAGAATCAATGTTTTCAATGCTTCCAAGCCTTCTTCTATGTCAAAATCAGGCATACATACCCTTCTTGCCGAGTGGTTTAATCTCCTGAAATTATCGACAGCCCGAAAGAGATATATCCCCTCATCTTTGCCGTGATAGGCCTTGAGACCCTCAAAGATCATTTGGCCGTAGTGGAGACAAGCGGCAGCCGGGTCAAGTTCTAGAGGGCCATAAGGCTCTATCCTTGCATTGTGCCAACCCTTTGCGCCATCGTAGTCGATGAGGAGCATATGATCGCTAAAGATGTGACCAAAACCGAGTTTGGATTCATCGGCTGGTTTTTGCTTCGGTTGGGCCGTTGCGTTTACTTTTATTTCCATGGTTAATCCCCATATTTCAAATAACTATAAACTACTACTACCTTGCGTATATCCAAGGAAAATTAAGAGATAATAGAATCTATGTCAAGGACTTTAATGAAAGATTTCTCAAAAGATGGGGGGACCTTTACTGCGAAAGATCCAGGGCAATCATGTTGAGTTATTCCATGTATGTGTCATTCTTCATATTTCTTGAACACAAGGCTTGCATTGATGCCGCCGAACCCGAAGGAATTTGAAAGGGCGAAGGTGACATTTGAGTGTCGGGCACGATGGGGAACATAGTCTAAGTCACACTTGGGATCAGGTTCATCCAGATTGATGGTAGGGGGTATGATACCTTCTTGGAGAGTTTTCGCTGTAAAGATACCCTCTACTGCACCCGCGGCTCCCCACATATGGCCTATCATCGACTTATTTGCACTGATCATGATCTCCTGTGCCCTGGGTCCAAATAGCTCTTTAATGGCACGGGTTTCTGTTTCATCGTTGGCAGCGGTAGATGTTCCATGGGCGTTGATATATTCAATTTCCTCTGGCCGAATCCCGGCTCCTTCGATGCTGAGCTCCATACATTTCATCGCACTTTCTCCACTTGGCAGAGGAGCAACTGCGTGATAGGCATCACAGGTGGACCCATAGCCCACTATTTCTGCATAAATGTGAGTTCCCCGGGCCTTTGCATGGTCGAGCTCTTCCAAAACCAAAATCCCCGAGCCTTCGCTGGTGACAAAACCATTTCTCTTCTTATCAAAGGGTCTGCTTGCCCTGTGAGGTTCGTCATTCCAGGAGGTTGCGATGGCGCCGAGGTTGTCAAGGCTGGCCATGAGCGTAGGGCTAATGCCTGCATCAGAGCCACCCACGATCATTACCTCAGCCTCTTCGTGTTGAATTGTCTTAAATCCAAGCCCAATAGCATTTGTCCCCGCAGAGCAGGCCTCCTGAAGGAAATGGTGGGGCCCGCGAGCTCCACACATGAGTGCTATCTCGCCCCCAGCAGTATTAGCCGAAAGGTTGATGATCAGATAAGGGGTAACGTTTCTCATGAGACCATTGATGATGCGTTCATGGTTTGCTTCAAAGGTTTTGCAGGACCCGATAGCTGTAGCAGCTATTACCCCTACCCTGTATTCCTCGCCCGATTTAACGCTAAATTGGCTATCGTCCAAGGCCATCTTGGTAGCTGCCAACATGAAGTGTACGAAGCGATCGGTCCTCCTGAGCTTTTTTGGTTTCAAAAAATCTTCTGCTACAAAGTCCCGTACCTCACCGACCACTTGACATTTCAGCGAGGAGGCATCAAATTGGGTGACGTTTTTGATTCCGGACTCTCCGGCACATAATTTCTTCCAGCTTTCCTCTACACCGACAGCCAGGGGAGTCACAGCCCCCATACCGGTGATAACAACTCTCCGTTTCACATTGCGTCTCCGATGTCTTTGCTCGCCCCCTTCCCCATCTCCTCCTCCTTTTTGGCAATGGCGAGCCGGGTCTTCACCACTGTATCAGGGATCAAGCTGATTGAGTCGATCCCACACTCAACCAGAAAGGTTGCAAACTCAGGAAAGTCACTGGGTGCCTGTCCACAGATACCGATCTTTCTGCCCCGTCGTTTGGCAACGGTGATCACCTCTTTGACCAGGGTCTTGACTGCCTCATCCCGCTCATCAAAGATATGAGCGACCAGGTCACTGTCACGATCCAGCCCCAAGGTGAGCTGGGTGAGGTCATTGGAGCCAATGGAGAATCCATCAAAGATATCGGCAAACCGGTCGGCCACGATCACATTGCTGGGGATCTCACACATCACAT
>CP070673.1:1249646-1253320 GCA_020351915.1 Deltaproteobacteria bacterium | reverse complement strand
GGTTCGGTGATTTCGGACACAGTGGTCGAATGGCTCAGAGTATATTCAACAAGATAAAGGCAGCATCTGAGACTCCAACCCCATGAAAGAAACAAACCTTTAATCTCTATGTGGTTGTTTTTCTTGAATATCTTACTGTGGTCTCCGGGCTCAGTGGTATCGCAGCGGGTATCTAGTTTTCAAGAAAACATATAGAATCCGATGGAATAATCCTCAGGTCCGGGCGCCATGAATTGAATCAGAACCCCACCTCTCATATGAGAAATGGGGTTTTCTTGTTTTTAACTTAACCATTGGCAAGGCAACTCTAAGAAAGGGGGGTTCCAATGAAAGCACGTCGAGCAGCTCGACTGGTTTGCCTGCTCCTGGCAATCTTTTTTTGGAGTGCTCAGGGATATGCTCTAGAGCCTGAACAAGATGCCATCTTTGCCCGTGTGATTGATTCAGGCCCAGCACTCTGCGTAGCTGTGGTGATGCCCGATGGCCATTACATGATCTACGATGCGGGAAATTACACCGGTGGTGGCTCAGAAGCCTATGAGTCTATTGCTGAGATAATCCCCCAAGGCTCCACGATAGCGACGCGTTTCTGAGACAATGTCTCAAATTAAGAAATCATTACGCTACAGGCAGCGATTTGGTTTACGTTAACAATTAAGTTTACCGGATTATCTGTCAAGGCGTTTTGATGGAAACGGTTCACCTCCTTTCTTAGATGACGCTGTCTTTTGAAATGCTCTTTGCGGCGAGCAACAATTTCGTCTCGCAGCCCTTTATGACACTGCTCAGGGGTTACATAATCGATGCCTGAATGCAAATGCTCTTTATTATACCAGGGGAAGTAATGGCTAAAGTATGCAACTGCTTCATCACGGTCTAAAAAGCGACCAGGATACTCTGGAGCCATCTTTATAGTGCCAAATAATGACTCCACAAAAGGATTATCATTGGGGGTCCGTGGTCGGGCAAACAGCTGGGGCATACCGTGATCCTCAAACATCTTTTTGATCGGCTTGGCTTTCATTTGACGGCCCCTGTCATTGATAACCTCAGGACGTTGGTCCTCAGGTAGATCAAGGATGTTCTCGTTGATAAGGCCTTCTTCAAGAAGACAGTGGGCCTCTTCAGCGCTTTGATACCAGCTAACCGTCCAGGCAATGGCTTTACGAGAGTATTCATCCAGGAGCACGTACAGATAGAGAAACATGCCTTTCTCATGCGTTGGCACATAACTGATGTCCCAACACCATCGCTGATTTGGACCGGTGATCTCCTTACGAACCGGCGGGATTGAGCGGCCATTATGCCGTTTCTGGATCCCCCGCATTGTCATAAGATGTGCGGAGCGCAGGATGCGATACACAGAGGAAAAGGAGACGAAAAACAAACCCAGATCCCAGGCAGTTACCGCCAGTATACGATGGGATAAATCAGCATATGCCTCTTTGCTGGCTATGTGCAAAACAGCCGTCCTTTCCTCTGGTAGAAGCCTATGGACAGGCTCTCTTGGACCTGGTTTGAGATTCTCCAGGCTGAGATCATGTCTCTCCTTCCAGCGCCACCGTACCACACGTCGGCGGCTAATCCTCCAGAATCCGCAGGTTCGTGTTATAGAAAGGCCTCTCTCTTTGGCGCTCGCAACAACTGCCACGATAGCAACCTTGTGCTCTTGGCTTAACCACTGGCCTTTTATCGCTCCCACGAACCCCCATTCGTTTTTTTTCTCAGGATCGCCAACTCCACCGCCTGTTCAGCAAGTGCCCGTTCTTTCTCCTCCAACTCCCGCTTCAGGGCCTCATAATCCTCCAGGGGAACAGCCTTGCGCTTCGCGCCAGGCCGGTCAGCCAGGCGTTCAAGGGCGCCTTCTTTCACTTTTTGGCGGATACGGGCTAAATCTGTGGAATAGATCCCTTCGCGTCGTAGCAGTTCGCCTACAGGCCTTTTGCCGCTTTGGGATTCCAAAAATATCTGGAATTCTTTCTCCGGTGATAATAACCGTCGTTTCTTTTTCGCTTCAGGGGAATTCCCCTGATCAATCACGTGCATGGTATACTCCTTTCATTGCGGTCAGGGATGGGCTCACTCCGGTCGCCCTACGGGCTCCCTCCGTTACCCCATCCCAACCTCACCATGCCATGTAGTGTAATTCAATCCTATTTTTGAGACATAAATTCAGAAACGGCGGGGCTTCTAAAGCATAGCATATGTAAATGTGATTTCAAACGGGCATGCTCCCTACACACGGTGTTGCCCAATAGCCTCCTTTTCTATTGACTGCAAAACCCTAGCATGTTCCTATACGCATACGTTAAGGCCTTGAGAAGTCGCGTTTTTTAGACTATCGAATCCGAGGAGATGAATCACCATGGCTACCTTTGGCCGGCGTTACGTAAACGAACGCGGTCACCTTTCACAGGGAGCATGTCGTGCAGGCAAGCTAGAAGCCACTTATTGAGAGGGAAGGGGGGAGTTTGATTTTTTAAAGAGGGCTTGATATAGTGTCGTAACAAAGGGCCTAGCTCAATATTTGGCCCACCGAGATAGGGTTCCAGGCTCTATGGAGAATCATCAGAGACTGGACACAGATTCCCATATGCATCGAGACAAAATAAGCCTCCAACTCTTCATTCATGACCTCAAGGTTCCCTTGGCCGTGATCGAAGCGGGGATCACCTCCCTGCTGGGAAAGCTGGAGAAATACGGGCCACTCACTGAAAAGCAGGAAAAGGTGCTTCAAAGGACACTGCGGAATACCAGGGTGATCCAGGCATTAGTGAACGATTCGTTAGAGTTGGAGAGATCCAAGCGGGGGGTGCTCAACATAAGCCGGACGAGGGTTTCTGACCTAATTGAGGAGGCCCTTGTGGAGATATTTGACTTGGTGGACTACCAGGCATCAGAAGACATAAAGTGCTGTGAAGACCTGCACCAACTGCAAGGGACGCTCGATGAAAACGGTCTCAAGCTCTGCATAGATGAAACTCTTTGGTGTGCGGAGCTTTCATTGGATGAGGCAAAGATAAAGCAGATCCTCCGAAATCTGTTGAATAACGCCCTGAAGTATCGAAAAAGCTGTGTGGAGCTGAAGGTTGAGAAGCAGCCCCATCAGGTCTCTTTTTCCGTAAAGGATGACGGCGAAGGGATACCTTCAAGCTACCACAAGCGGATCTTTGAGAGCTATTTTCAGATGAACGCCACCGACACCTACACTGTCAGAGGTCATGGGTTGGGCTTGGCCGGAGTGATGGTTTTGGTAGAGGACATGGGTGGCGAGTTATGCCTTGAGAGCGATGAAGGAAAAGGGGCGGAATTTATAGTCAAACTGCCCCTTGCGAAGGCCAAGTAGTCTCCTCACTGTCCTCGGTTTCTAGTACCCCAAAAGTGAATTCCAGAATTCGGGATCCTCGTCCTTCCAGTTTGGACCGAACCTCCTGTCACAGAAGCCGCTGAGCCTTTCGTACCATTTAACGAATACGTTCTTGTTCCTTTCCCGAGCCTCCAGGATATCGGCTAGAAAGACATCAGTGTTATTAATCTCATCTTTAGGCACGTAGTAGGAGGCACCCTTTTCAAAGGATTTCTTGAGGTTATCTTTAGAAATCGCATGAGCTGTAAGCATGAGAGTTGGAATACTCTTTTTGGTCGCAATGTCCAGCAGATCATATCCGCGGACC
>CP070673.1:1233257-1249546 GCA_020351915.1 Deltaproteobacteria bacterium | reverse complement strand
GCTATGTAACCCACTTCACTTACCAAGATATAGGCAAGCATTCTTTTCAAGTCAGTCTGGGCCAAGGCCATTACTGCACCAAAGAGTATGGCTCCTGCAGCCATCCAGCCAAGAATGGTGGTTACGGGGATCAACTCTATGCAGAATTGGGGCTTAAATACCGTAAACATAATCCGTATCATCACATATGCACCTACCTTTGTCATCAGGGGGGCAAGGAGGGCACTTACTGCCGAAGGGGCATAGGTATAGGCATCTGGAAGCCACACATGTAAAGGGAAAAGCGCCATCTTTAGGCCCACCCCCACCATAAAAAAGGCAAAGGCAACCAACACCACCTTAGATTGATAGAGATCAGGTAATATCTGAAACAGGTCCGCCATGTTGAGTGAACCTGTACTTACATAAAGGTAGCCCACGCCGAGCAGGTAGAAGCAGGCGCCTATGGTCCCAAAGATCAGATAATTGAAGCTGGCAAATAGCGCACCATCCTCGCCAATGGCAATAAGGGCATAACCGGCAAGAGAAGCGATCTCTAAGAATACATAGAGATTAAACATATCACCGGTTACCACTATTCCCAAAAGACCCGTTATCTGTAGGAGAAAAACGCAATAGAAGTAAACGATCTTCTCAGGTAGTTCCTGTTCCACACTCTTCTTGGAAGAGATGGCCACAACCAGGCTGACAAATGATACAATCACCAAAACAAAGGCATTCAGATGATCAACCACATACTCAATCCCCCATGGGGGTTCCCAATTTCCAAGCCAATAATGGATGGTTCCAGTGGTGATAACGGTATGTAATGTATGAAGGGATGCCAGGAAAGACAAAGAGACGGCCACTAACGTGATTGGATAGCACAGGCCTCTTCTCCACCAACCAAACGGGAGGGTAAGAAATGCGAATATCAGGGGGATAACAACTACTAAAACAGGAGACTGCGGGGTCATTTCCGTTGCTCTAAGATCTCATCTTCCTCTAATGTACTGTATCTTCGGTAAATAGCTATTACTATTGCCAGTGCTACCCCCAGGGTACTCACCATAACCACGATGGCTGTAAGCATGAGAACGTGGGGCAGTGGGTTTACGTAAGATGCGGCATGAATATGATGTATTCCGTTACCATGGGCATGCTCGACAATCGGTAGGGTCCCTCCCCCTTTTGCAGCGGTCGAAATAAAGAAAAGGATGATTGCCGTCTGAAATATATTGATCCCGATAATCTTTTTTACGAGGTTTTTTTTGCCAATCATGGCGTAAAAACCAATCATCATCAGGATAATATAAATCCAGTAGTTGTATTTGCTCAGTATAAAATCAAACATGATTCGTGTTTGTTGGGTTTGTTGTGTTTAAATTCCTAAATCCCTCAATTCGTTTGTATTTGTTGCCTGGAAATACATCTGACAACTGACCAATGACATTCCCTTATCTTTTTTATCTTCTTCTTATTCTTAATATGAGAATACAACAAACCCCAGCGGTAAAGATTACTGTAGTCTCTCCGAGGGTATCATAACCCCGGTAGTCTGCCAGCACCGAGGTAACCACATTCGGTGTGGCTGTCTCTTCCAGGGTCCTCTCGATATACCGAGGCGAAACGTGGATGCTTGCAGGTGAGTTGGGATCTGCCCAGTTGGGCATGTCCTGAGTACCAAAAAAGAGTAGTATGCCGGTTAGAACTACCGTCAGAAGTGCCAAGACCCTCAATCTTTGCTCCTCCTTTTAGTTTTACTTACTGCGGCAATGAAGAGCACTGTTCCTATGCCTGCACTGACAGATGCCTCAGTAAAGGCAACATCTACCGCCCCCATCTCCGCCCACAAAAGGCACATAAAGAAACTATAGGCCCCAAGTATAATCACCGCACTCAGGAGATCCTTTACAGAAATAGCAGCTATGGCGCATATTAAGACAAAGAGCAAGAGCACGAGATCAAAGGCAGCTATCATTCTATTTACTCCTTTCCCTAACCCATGGCTCCTGGCCGCATCTCATGGCTGCCCTGGAAATGGCATGGGTGGAGGTGGGCTGGGCAAGAAACATAAATACTGCGATAAAGACTATCTTCAGACTGGTAAGGGAAAATCCCTCGTAAACACTAAGACCGATCAGGGATAAAAGAACTGCCAGGGTATCCCCCTTTCCTGTTGCATGGAGCCTGCAAAAGAAATCGGGAAAGCGCAAAAGCCCGACAGTGGCTGCCACAAAGAAAAAGAAACCTCCCAGGAGAAACGGAATAGAAGCTATTTGGTGGATATTCATTAGACCTCTCCCTTCATTTCCAGGTATTTCGCTACGGTGATAGTACCAATAAAATTAAGAAGGGCATACACCATGCTGATATCGATAAACATCTCCACCCTACGGTAGATAAAGCCCATCAGCAGTAAAATAACCAGTGCCTTGGTGCCAATGGCGCAGATACCTGCGATCCTATTCAGGACACCTGGCCCAAACACACCCCGGTAAAGACAGAGTAAAACAAGCGTGAATAATCCCATTCCGAGCCATAAGAAAAAGCTGTCCATCTCTCCCTCCTTAATTATTCCTCATCCTCTGGAATCTCTCCGCCTGTGGATATATCAAAAAAGATGGAAAACATAACCGCCATGACAGCAATCCCAACGCCAATCTCAACCCCGAGAATACCAAGAGACCGTGCCTGGGCTGGGATTACCTTTAAGATGGTAGAGAGCTTTCCATAGTCCAAGTAATTGCTTCCCAAAATAAGACAGAGCAAGCCTATCCCCGAATAAATTAATAAACCAAAGGAGCTAAAGAGGCCGGCCTTTGTTTCAGACATCCTGATTTTGGCCTCTTCAAGACCGTGGGTCAGGAGGTAGAGGATGAAGCTTGCACCCAAAATAACTCCCCCCTGAAAGCCTCCGCCCGGGCTGTGATGTCCGTGCATGATAACATACAGGGCGTAGAGCTGGATAAATGGTATAAGTACCCTGGCTACGGTCCTAATAATGATGTCATCGGTAACGCTCGTCATAGATTGGTCTCTTTGAGATTATGGCTATCAATAGTTATGAAATAATAAGCTTTCAATTTTCAAAGCCGTAGTCAGGCTTAAGTGTCAAATGACATCCAAATGACTCGATGCCAAAGTTTTTGTCACTTGATCTTTGACATTTATTTGAACTTTGGATTTTGACATTTCGGTTTATACAACGTCACTTAAGCGCGCCAAATATCCGGGAAACATCTAATACGTCCTGAATATATACGTGATCTGCCTCCATTAAGACATGGGCGATCTGGTCTTCCATTTGTCCGGTATTGAGATCATAGGCAACTTTTTTATCCAGGGCATGTACAAAAAACTCCCCTTCTCGAATATCTACGGTAATGGTGCCCGGAGTAAGGGTAATAGAATTGGCCAAGGCAACCCATGAGATGTCACTATCTAATTTTGTGTTAAACCTTATTATTTGCGGGTCTACAGGCATCTTTGGGGATAGCGCCAGGTAAGCCACATGCAGGTTTGCTGAAAAAATCTGGCCCAGAAACCAGGGACCAGCAGCGAAGAATCTCCGGGCCCTGGTCCTGAAGTCTCCGAGTCTCACATTCAAAAAGAGGAGGTCGTGAGATAGGTAAGCAACAAGGATTGAACAAATTATGCCAAGGGTAAGATGAAAATAGTCAAAACGACCTGAGAGTAAAATCCAGAAGGCGAATAGTATGAAGAAGGTTATTGCAAAGTTCCGGAATGCTAATCTGGACTGCTGGGCGCCGGATAGAAGAGCCCTGGCCTCTCGTCTTTCTGCTACGGATTTTGTTTCACTAGTGAATTTAGCAGAAGTGTATAGTAACTCTCTGGCCTCATTTCTGGCCTCTTCGTTATTTCTGGCCTTTTCGAGAATCTCGAAGGCCTTACTGATGGCTTGCACCAGTACTGTAACTTCCATATGTACCCCCCCAATTGACCGTGAGTTAGCAGCGGTCAGTAAACAGTCATCAGCAAGATAAAGCAAAACAACAAATTATCCTCTGACTAAAGATATTTCAATTACGTGATGTTTCGTCTCGGTTTCTGTTCTCATCTTTGGCAGACAGATACCTGGATCCTCGCTTTGAGATTAAGGGATAATCAAAACAGGTAAAGGAGATTCCTCTGCTACCCGATAACACGCGCTGCCTGAGAAGATTTCCTTAAGGATGCCCTTTGATCGATATCCCATTGCAATAAGGGACGCATTATAGTCCTTTGAAGCTAATATGATCTCCCCTGCGGTCTTGCCGGCGTAGATGTGAGATTCAGCCTCTATCTTATCCTCTAGACAGATCTTTCTGACTTCCTCCACCCTCTCCTTCAGTTGCCGAATGTCCTTTATCGTGGGCTTCTCATTGAGCACATACACTATATCCAAGACCCCTAAAAGCTCCTTTAAACCGATAACATAGAGTAACGTCTTGTAGGCTGAATCAGACCAGTTGGTCGCAAGAATTACACTGTCAAATAGGCCTCTTGTGGAGGAACCTATTGCCTTGCCATTTTCGTGAATTAGCAGGAGGGGGAAAAGAGTGTTTTTTATCAGATTCCTCGCCGCACCGCCCCTAAATAGCTTCCTCTTTTCTCTACTAAGATGAGCTACGATAAGAGATGGGTTTTCTCTATTGGCCCATTCTAAAATCCTGGAATCAAGTGGTCCTGATCCTTCAACTCTCCTGAGATTTATTCCCTGCTCAGATAGACTCTCTTTCAACTCCTGTGGTAGGCTCTCACACAGAAGGATTATTTCCTCGAGTCCAATTTTCTTAATATCCAACAATCCTTCAAATAGACTTAGGTTTGGCTCCTTTAGATGTGTTGCGTAGAGAAGCTTCTTTATTTCTATCATTAACTACTATTTAACCTCGGCGGGTATAACCAAAAGGGGTAATTCAGACTTCCCTGCCAGGGAATGTGCAACACTTCCTGACCACTTCTCCTTCCAGACACTTGCCCTTCTCGTTCCAACAATAATCATGGTCGCCTTATGCTCAGAGGCACCCCTCTCAATCTGCTCCTCGGCATTGCCAATATAAAGATGGGGCCGTGCATCAAATCTCTCCCTAGCGAAGGTATCGCAAACTTCATCCAATCTCTTTTTATTATCCCTTTCCACCTTATGAGCCTCCATCTTGGAAAGTTTCCCGATCCCCTTGTCGCTGAGAACATGGATTATCTCGACTCTCTTGACTGGCCCCTTGAGTGCCAGTACAAAGTCGAGGACCTTTTCAGAGGATACAGACCAGTCGAGTGCCAAAAGAAGTCTCTCAAACGGGTTCTCACCCACCTTTCCGGATTGTGACAGATAGTTGTATATCAGGACTGGCTTAACCGTTCTTCTCAGAAGATCTGAAGTTTCAGAACTGGCAAAGAGTTTCTCCAGTTTGCCTCTTCTTTTTCGGGCAGTAACAATAAGATCTACCTTTTCAATTTCAGCTACGGAGAGGATTTTTGGTACTACATTTCCAATAGCTATATGGGCCCCGACCTCCATCCCTTCCTCAAACAGGGTTTCGGCCCAATCAATAAACCGGATGTCAGCTATCTCCCGGAGTTTCCGCTCTTCCTGCTTAAGGTAACCGGTACCCCTCCTCATGGCCACCTTCTCTCTCTGGATTACATGGAGAAATACCACATGATTCAGGCCTGCCTTCCTGAGCCCCATCAAGGATTGCAGAGCATCGAACCATAACTCCTCAAACTCGGAAACAAAAAGCATGGTAGTGGTTTTCATTGGAACTCACGCCTCCTCTCGACCGTGATCAGCCCAAAATCTTCTTTAAGATCTCAGCAAGGTCTTCTGCCTCTACCGGTTTTTCAAGGTAGGCCTCAGGTTCGGGTACGGTTTCATCGCCAAATTCGGTCAAGGCCACCTGGGATCTGAGAAAGGTCCGTTCTGCAACACCTGAGAGCATGACAACTGGGATATCCTTTAGGGACGGATCCTTCTTGAGTTCATGGTACATCTTGATGCCACTCTCTTTAGGCATCAGTATGTCCAGGATAATGAGATCTGGTTTCTCCTCTTTCACCTTCTTCGTCCCCTCTTCGCCATCTTTTGCCATGATTGGTATGTACCCATTTTCCTCCAGAACAGTTGTTACAAATGTCCTAATATCAGGATCATCCTCAACGTTGAGCACCTTTTTGGCCATCGATTATCCTCCCTCTAATAGAGTTTGTTGCGTTTGTTGAATTTATAGGGTTTCAACCCAGCAAACACAAGAAACTACCTAACATTAGCACTTTTTTGTAGCTCCTGATAGGGTAAGTAAACGGTGAATGTAGTCCCCTTCCCCAGTTGAGACTCAACCGTTATTTTCCCTCCATTCTCTTTGATTATCTTTTCGGTTACGAGCAACCCTAATCCCGTCCCTCTTTCACCTTTGGTGCTGAAGAGAGAAGAGAAAATTCTTTCCATTGTCTCTGTATCCATGCCTGTACCGTTATCGGCCACCTCAAATCTGATTATGTTATTCTTTTCAATTGCCGTGCTGACCGTAACCTGCCACTTTTTCTTTGCTGTGGAATCAAAGATGCAGGCATCAATGGCATTGGAAACCAGGTTCAAGAGAGACCTGTGGAGAGCCTTTGGATCTAGAAACACCTCACCTACCAGAGGGTCAAGATTTCTTTTTATCTCAATACCATTGTCTCTCGCCTTTGCCTCCATAAGGGTACAAACCTCTTGTATGATCTCGTTAGGAAAGCAATTCTCAGGTTCAGGTCTGCGATCCTTAGAATAGGCGAGCAAATCAAGAACGAGGTCTGATATCCTCTCCACATTTCTCTCTATCATGGACCAGCCGCTTTTTATCTTATCCGTATTCTTCCTGTCAAGTGCAACATTTAGTACGTAGGTACCACCCTTAAGTCCGTTCAAGATATTCTTGATATAGTGGGCAAGGCCTGCTACGGTCTGTCCGGTGGCTGCCAGTCTCTCTGCTTTAATTAATTCCTCCTGCAACCTCTTTATCTCTCTGAGATCCTGAAAGAAACCGACACTACCAACCACCTCGCCATCCCCATACAGAATAGATCCTGAGAATCGGGTGGGAACATCCTCTCCCCCCCTAGTAACGATGGAAACCCCTCGCCAGTTTGACAGATCCACATATTCTCTCTTTTCCAATCCCGCTCGAAATTCTGAAACTATTGCCGGTGGATAGAGTTTGTAAATGCTCATTTTCCTTATTATCTCTGAACGAGGGTATCCAAATATCTCCTCAGCACCCTGATTATAGATAACAACAGTTCCTTCCTCATCTGTAGCAATAATCGCGTCATTGGAAGAGGTAATGAGTTTATGCTGAAACTCAGATCTCCTCTTTACTTCCTCCGTTGCTATGCTAACCATATTCTCAAGGTCATCGGTATATGCCTTGAGTTTCTCTTTGATTGCTATCCTCTGTTCTGCTCTCTTCAGGGCCACTGAGAGTGCCTCATCCTTAATAGGCTTGTTCAGGAAATCCGAGGCATCAAGTTTAAGGGCCTCTATTGCTAAATCCATATCCCCATGCCCAGTTATCATTATGACCTCGGCATCGGGATTGGATTCCTTGACCTGCTTCAAGACCTCAATCCCATCCATGCCCGGCATCTTAATGTCTGTTAGCACCACCGGTGGTGATTCAGTCCTAAATTTCTCGACACCCTCCTCGCCTCCGGAAGCTGTTAGTACTTCATATCCATCGCTCGCAAGAGAAAGACTGAGAACCTTCCTGATCCCTTCGTCATCGTCTATGATTAGAAGCTTAGACATTTCAATTCTTGTTTCTGAAAAAATGGAGTGCTATTAAGGAAACACTCTACTAGTCCCTTGTTACGAGTTGCGGGTAACGGTCTCAATAAACCCAACAAACACGGTAAATCCTATCATTCCACAGAGGGAAACTTCAAGGTAAAGGTAGTACCCACATCTACCTCACTTTCCACCTCTATTGTCCCACCATAGTCGCTAATAATTCGGTAACTGATACTCATCCCTAATCCGGTACCCTGGCCTACCTCTCTGGTAGTAAAAAAGGGCTCAAATATCTTATCAATGATCTCTTGTGGAATCCCTTTGCCGGCATCAGACACCATTAACACTACCTGACCATTGGCAGGGAATGTTTTTATCTTGAGCAGTCTCCGCCACTTCTTATCCCCCCATCTCAAGCCCTTATCATCCATGGCATACATGGCATTGGTTACTAGATTGACAAACACCTGCTCCAGTCTGTTGTGATCAGCCATAATGTGAGGCAAATTTTTGTCTAGATCGAGCTCAACCTCTATCTGATGTACCCTCAGTTGCTGACCCATAACCTTAAAAACGTCCTTAACGGGTTCGTTAATATTAACCCTAGTCCTGGTGAGGTCAGATTGCCTGGCAAAGTCCCTCATATGCTTAATTACCTTTGAGGCCCTGTCTAAATTGCTCTCTATTTCTTCGGCAAGGGTCTTTAACTCGTCCTTGGAGATCTCCTCCCCCTTTTTGATTTTCTTCAAAAAGAAATCGCTTGCAACCTGAATCACATTTAAAGGCTGTGTCAACTCGTGAGCCATACCCGATGCCAGGGTACCGAGGGTAGCGAGTTTGCTTGCCTGTATCAATTGGGCCTCTTTTTCCACATTCTCAGCAATATCGGTTGTTGTTGCTATCAGGCAATCCATCCCCATATGCATCGCGTGACATGCCACAATATTTACATAAAATGGTTCTCCTTCCTTCCTGATGTGCCTTCTCCTGGGATAAAAGCAACACTGGTGGGCAGTCAGTTTCTGCAAGCCATCCTCAAGCTCTTTATCTTTCTCATAGAGGAGATCCAGGAATGTCAATTTCGACAACTCCTCTTTTGATTGCCGATAAGATTCCAGGGCCGTTGCATTGACATCTATGATGCTAAAGGTCTGCTGGTCCATGATAAAAATAGAGTTTGGAGCGCTGTCGAAGAGGGTTTTGTATTTCTCCTCCGACCTTCTCAACTCTTCATTGACCTTCCTGAGTTCAGCTGTCCTTTCCTCTACTCGTGTCTCCAGCTCATCGTGCGCTCTCTGTAACGCCTCCTGCGCCTGCCTGCGCTCCGTTGTATCCCAGAAGGTTTCAATTGAGCCCACAGTCTCTCCGTCAGCCCCTCTTATCGGCGCGGCTGTAAAGAAAAGCCATTTACCCTTCTCCCCTATTTGTGGAAAGAATTCCTCTGCCTCATAAGCTCCTTCAATCAGGGCTGACTTCCGCCATTCGTGACTGTAATATTTCCGTATCTCCTGCTCATCCATTTCATCTACGATAACATCAGCCATAATAGGCCTCTCTTCTAGCCTGAAGGGGAGCCATTGTTTATTCGTTCCCACTATCTCCTGAGCCTTGTAACCAGTCAACTTTTCAATGGCCCTGTTCCAATGGGTTACAATATGGTGCTTGTCTATGACAAAGGTAGGTATGGTATTTCCCTGGATTATCTGCGATAAGGCTCTCTCCCTCTCAACGAGCTCCCGCTCCACACTCTGCAAGTGCCTGGTCCTTTCTTCCACAATCTTTGCAAGCTGCTGGGAAAACAGATCAAACTCCATCTCAATCTTCCCTGGATCGCCTATATGTCTCCCTAACTCCTTCTTGATCCTGAGCCGTTCTTCTTCTATCTGTAGGAAATCCCAGACTGACATTGCCTCAAAGTGATCAATCAACCTCGCTTTTGCTGGTTTTGTTACCTTAAGTTCCTCCAGAACCTTATTGTCGCCCGTCAACTCAATAATCACATTGAGCCCTTTAAGGCCATAAAGTTCCTTGTAATCAGAGGTAGTGAATATCCCTTTCTTACGGGCATATACCAACCCCTCGGCCTTCTCATCGATTTCGGCTACACCCAGGATATTCATTTTATCGTTACTGAAATTCTCTCCCAGGACAATCTTAAGGATCGCCTTACAAACCCTTCCGCCACCTACAATACCAATATTTGAATTCTCTAGGATTTCTCTCATCGTACCTCTAATGCACTCAGTAATATAAGATTTGATCTGCCTCGAGCATGAGTTTACAGGCCTCGTACAGATTAATGGGATCAATGAAATCTTCTATATTTGATTTATCTTCAATTTCTTCTGCAAATCCCGCAAGTACATGAAATGTGCCGCAGGAAACTATGGAAATGCCCATTTTGTCCCTTTCAAACCGTGCAAGCTGTTCCAGATGATCGGGCAGTTTCTCTGCCTTGAGTCCCTCAAATTGGGAGGCAGTTAATTCCTTTACCTCAGGTGTCATAGTATACCCTGCCAAGGTACCTCTCTTGGTCATCTCTACCGCTTGGGGACCATACATTATGGTCACCTTTTTCGCCTTGTAGAACTTCCGGGCCACCCAGGCAACAGTATAGGCTTCATAGTGATTATATCTCATATCAGGCCCAGAATTTATGACAATAAGGATATCGTTTGCTGCTGCCATTATTTTCGCCCCCCCTTTTTTCTAAAATGAATAATCTCCGTGGTTTTTTGTTCCGCCTCAGGCAGGATCACGTCATAATGAAATCTAACCTATTGATTTTTAAGCTTCTTGCAGGGTATGGGTATCTTCTTTTTGGATTATGCCCCACATAGTTTAGATCAGTGGGCGTTTCAAAATGGTTTATATAGATGGAGCCTATGATTCTAAGGCTTAGGGCGCAATAGACCATTTTGAACCGACCCAGTAAGGGGCCATGTCACAGGGCATAACCAAAAAAAAGACATCCATACCCTGGACTTTGACGTTGCCCTGGTGAACTTGCCGGACAGGTTGCCTTCTTGTACAGTAATTTTTCAAAATAGGCAATTCTAAAATAGCTACAGTTTTTTTTGGTTATTTCGATAAGATTCTTATGGGAATATTACAATATATTGTGTCAAGATTACAAATAACCACTATATGTATATAAATTGTGATAATTTTACTTAATTTATTAAAAATACTTGACAAATTAAACTATATATTGTATTACTATAAAAACTTTTCTTATTTTTTGATTAAACTTTGTTGGAGGGAAAAGATAGTGTCCCAGAATACGGTAAGGAAAATAAGAGAAGAACTCTTGCTCAGTAAGGCAGAGCTGGCTAGAAAGGCTAGTGTATCTCCACTCACTATCGACAGGATTGAAAAAGGTAAGGATTGTCGGATGGAGACAAAAAGAAAAATCATTTTGGCCCTCGGCTACAAACTAAGCGACAAAGAGAAGATCTTTTCTAATGATACGTAAATCTTCAAGGATTCAAGCCTAGCATGCCCATACCAAAGAAAAATCAAATAGTTGGGATTGATATCGGATCACATTCAATCAAGGTTGCCGAGATTGAGGATACTGCCAAGGGGATGATCCTCAAAAATTTCGGCACCATAGGGTTGCCCCAGGATGCTATACTGGAAGGCTCTATAAAGGAGATGGAGATAGTCTCTGCCGCCTTGAGAAACCTCCTCCAAAATCTAAAGATTAAAAACAGAAATGTGGCCCTGTCTATCTCTGGCTATTCAGTTATAGTCAAAAAGATCACTATCCCTAGAAAAGAAGAGAAAGACCTAGAAGAAAGCATCCAAAGTGAAGCAGAACAATACATTCCTTTTGACATCAATGACGTCAATTTAGATTTCCAGGTCCTTTACTCAGGTGAAGAAGAGCCAGAAGAAGAGGGAAAGGAATCGTATATGGATGTTCTCTTGGTAGCTGCAAAGAAGGATATTGTTGAAGAGTATATAAGCCTGCTTCACCTAACTGAGCTCAATCCTGCTATTCTCGATATCGATGCCTTTGCACTCCAAAATGCCTTCGAAATAAGCGATCAGGAACAATCTGGCTGCCATGCCCTGGTACATATCGGTGCTCAACACCTCACCATAAACGTCATTAAGGATGGCGTTTCAATATTCACGAGAGACTCATCTTACGGGGGCTCCCAAATAACCAGTGAGATACAAAAAAAATTAAACATCTCCTATCAAGAGGCCGAAAGAATTAAACTAGGAGCCAAGCCTTTTGCAACGGAACAGAGATCTGCTATAGAAGAGACATTTTCTGGAACTGTTACGAGGTGGGGTCAAGAAATAAAGAGGGCCCTTGATTTTGTTGCAACGACATTTACCGACATAAAGATCGAAAATATCCTGTTGACCGGAGGTTCATCCCTGATTCCCGGATTCAGTAAATATCTCGGTTTGGAGACCGGCCTAAAAATAGAGACCCTCAATCCCTTTGCTAATATGGAAATAAGGGAAAAATCATTCGACACAGGATACTTAAACTATTCTGCTCCTATTGCTCCTATTGCAATAGGTCTCGCCCTAAGGAGTATAGGTGATCGATGATCAGGATTAATCTCTTTCCATTCAGGGCTGCCAGGATAAAGGAGAATATAAGACGACAGATCACGTATTACTTTGGCTCTGTTATCATTATCCTCCTGGCAATCACTTACTTTTATATGAATTTTAGCAAACAGGTAAACTCCCTGAGACACAAGATAGATGAGCAGCAGAAAGAACTGGACACTTACAAAGACACGAACGCCAAAATAAGGGATCTCACAAAGACTATCGCCGACATTGAGACTAAACTTAAGACAATAACAGAATTAGAAAAAGTCAAGACCGGTCCAGTCAAACTTTTGGACGATATCGCCATGAGTGTCCCAAAAGATAAGCTCTGGCTTGCCAGCCTGAGAGAAAACAAGGGAACGCTTATGCTGGAGGGAACAGCAATGGATAACGAAACTGTTGCTGATTTTATGGATAGGTTGCAAAGCACACAGAGCATACAATCTGTTGAATTAGTAAGAACAAGGCAAAAAAAGATAGCGGGACTTGATCTCAGCCTCAAAGATTTTTCCCTCAAGTGTAAGACCTATGCATTTAAACAACAGCAAGCCCCAGCAGCAAAGGGAAAGAAGAAATAAGGACCATGGCAATCGATCTCAATACCTTTTCCGACAAGATATCTAAGTTGAGCATGGCTCACAGAGTGCTCATCTTTGTGGGCACGGTTGTTATCCTCATAACTCTCTTTGTTTGGCTTATATACATGCCGAAAACGGCTGAAATAAAGTCGTTAAACACCCAACTGGATAAGCTAGAAAAACAGCTCAGGCTTGCCAAAGTACGGGCTAGGAATTTGGAAAAGCTTGAAAAGGAACTGGCTAAGGCCCAGGGTGATTTGCAATTTGCCCTCAGGCTCTTACCCACTAACAGTGAAATACCGAACCTCTTAAAGAGTATTACTAAACTCGGTAATGATTCTAACCTAGAATTCCTCCTTTTCAGCCCCCAAAGAGAGGTTTCAAGGGAATATTTTATAGAAATACCGGTTAATATAGAGGTAAAGGGGGGCTACCACGACGTGGCTCTCTTTTTCGACAAGGTATCAAAACTGGATAGGATTGTTAACGTTGTCAATGTGAGCATGGTTCCAGTTGAAAGTACGAGCACCACGCTGAAGACTACCTGCAAATCGCTAACGTACCGGTTCAAGGAGTAGCAAAGGCTTAAAGTGGGCACAATAAAAAGAATTAGGACAATCTTGTTTTTACTCATCGGCATCGGGGTTATTCCTCTTTTTTTAGGGATATCTTCTGCACAGACCGGGAAGAAGGAAATCTTGAAGATTCCAAAAGAAGAGGAGAAGCTCCCCAAGCCGTCTCAAAAACCTATAGAGGATAAGACTAAGGCTGCAAAGATTGAGCCCAAGGTTCAGAAAGAGAAGGAAGAAGCACCCTATTTTTATGATCCGACGAATAAAGTAGACCCCTTCAAATCATTTATAACAGTGAGAGAGGAGTTAGAGGAAAAAAAAGCAAGAGAAAAACCGAGAACCTATCTTGAAACCCTTGACATCTCCCAGTTGACCATCTCAGCCATAATATTAGCGAGTGGCGGGAATTGGGCGCTTGTCCGGGATTCAAAGGGAGATGGTCATGTAATTAAAGTAGGAACCCCTATAGGAAAGAGGGGCGGACAAGTTACCGAGATTCTTGAGAAAAAGGTCGTTATTAGGGAACGCTATAAGGACATTAGAGGCCGCGAAACAGTCAGAGATCGTATTATAAGGCTGCCGTCACTGGAATAGGTTAAAAACAGAAAAAAATGTAAGGAGACTTGGCATGTTGGATACCAAATGCCTAAGAAGAGGAAATCTCATCCTTCTCTTGATAACCATAAGCTTACTCTGTGTTATCGTAAGTTGTGCCCCAACACCTACCACGAAAAAGGCACCGGGCCTTGCACCAGAAGGACCTGCTCAGATCGAATCAATCAAGGTTGTTTCTCTGCCGTCTGAACAATCCACAAGGGTTGCGATAACCAACTCAAAAGCTGTTCCGTATACGACCTTTAAGCTCATGCAACCGTTACGCATTATAGTAGATGTAACTGCACTACCAACTGAGGGATTGACTGGGCCAGATGTCAGCAAGGATGGAATCATAAAGGCCATCGCATTTCAGAGAATGGACGATAAATCCCTGGTTACCAGGGTTACTGCCACGCTTTACGAGGATGTCGAATACAGCGTGCAGGAAAAGGATGGAATAATAGACATTTTACTTTCTCTGAAAAAACCCTATGAAACAGTAGGGCCACCAGTTGTGGCGAGCAAAGAGGAGGCAGTCGCACAAAAAGAACCCCGCTTGTTCTTTGCTCCGGGTAAAACGAAACTGAATCAAATACTGGGAATTGATTTCTTTATGCTCCCCAAAAATAAATCAAGGGTCACCATTACCACAAGAGAAAAGGCAGAATATGAGCTCAGCCGGAAAGACCCCCTTACCTTGCTCTTAGAAATAAAGGAGGTCACGATCCGCCCTGAACTGACACGGTATATAGATTCTTCTCATTTTCGAGGGGTCGTCAACCGAATTACCCCCATTGTAAGGGCACCAGACAGGAGCGTTTCGTTTGAGATACAGTTAAAAGAAATGGTCCCCTACCACCTGATGGGGACTGAGCAGGAAATCCGGTTGGACTTCAATAAAACCTCTGTCAAGCCCCCCGCCAAAACAATAACTGTCTCCCGGCTGGCAACGACAACTGTGGCGCCAGAGGAAATTCCCCGTGAGGTTGAACCCGCAGTTGGTCCACCTCGCGCCCCTGAACCAACAAAGTACAGAAAATATACCGGAGAAAGGATAAGCCTTGATTTTGCCAACGCAGACATAAAGAACATCCTCAAATTAATAGGCGAGGTCAGCAAGCTGAATCTGGTGTGGGGGCCCGAGGTAAAGGGAACCGTATCTATGAGACTAAAGAATGTCCCCTGGGATCAGGCCCTAGACATCGTGCTCGAGTCCAACGACCTCGGCATGATTAGAGAGGGAAATATTATCTGGATAACCACCAAGGGAAAAATAAGGAATTTGGAGAAAGAAAAGCAGGAGAAACTCAAGGCACAACAGGAAAGCATAAAGGCTGCCAAGGCAGCAGTGAAGGAGGCTGAGGAAGCAGAGCCATTGGTAACCGGTTATATAACGGTTAACTATGCAGATGTGGGAGATATCAAAAAGCTCATAGACGAAAATGTAAAGGGACCGAGGGGCAAGATATCCGTTGATACGGCAAATAAAACCATAATCTTTACCGATATAGCCTCCAATATTCAAAAGGCACGAGCCCTGAAAAAGAGACAGGACAGGCCTATCAAGCAGGTGATGATTGAAGCCAGGGTTGTGGAGGCCAAAACCACGTTCTCGCGGGATCTTGGAGTCAACTGGACTGGAACCTACCAGACAACGAGAAACCCATGGGGCGGAGGAGGGCCTGACAGTAACAGAAATTGGACCTACAACTTTGCCACAAATTTCACCACGACTGCTGATACTGCAATCGGCATCGGTTTTGCCAATACTGCAATGACAAAGGTTCTGAATGCCCAGATAGCCCTAGCTGAGACAGAGGGGAAGTTAAAGACCATTTCTGCGCCAAAGATCATAACGAGGGACACCGTGCAGGCAACCATTAAGCAGGGCACCACCATTTATATTCCTTACACCGATGTCGAAGGAAACAGAACCGCAAAAGAGGTTGATGCCACCTTAGAACTGAACGTTACCCCCAAAATCACCCCAAACGACATGGTTATCATGGACATCAGGGTCGCCGATGATTATCCTGACTATGCCAATCGGGTGGGCGAATATGTGCCAATCCTTACCAAAGAAGCTACGACACAAATGATGGTTGCCAGTGGAGACACCGTGGTTATCGGCGGAATCTATAAAGAGGCCACAGGGCTTAGCGAGACAGGTACACCATGGCTCAGGAAGATCCCTATCATTGGATG
>CP070673.1:1217529-1233157 GCA_020351915.1 Deltaproteobacteria bacterium | reverse complement strand
TCTGCATTTCTATCACCTTGCTGCTCTCGACTACGTTGATGTAACGAAAGTGGCCACCTATGAAGGTAGTGACAGAACCTTAAATAGCATAAAGGCCTTTATCTCAAGAGGAGAACTGGCCCCCTTTGTTCCCCGATATGAGGGGGATTACCGTTTTTCACCCGAGGTTGATCGCGAACTCGTGACTCACTATGTCCAGGCACTGGAGATGCGAAGGAAAGGTCACGAGGCAACTGCAATTTTGGCTGGAAAGCTTCCCCATGCCTGCGCGGTGACTCCTGGTGGCATGACTGAAATCCCCACCATAGATAAGATTGCAACACTGCTCGCGAGGGCAAGGGAGATTCAGGAGTTTGTCGCGGATGTCTACGTTCCTGATGTCATAAAGGTTGCGGAGAACTACAGTGACTACTTCGAGATCGGGAGGGGTTGCGGGAACTTTCTCGCTTACGGAGTTTATGACCTCGATGGGAAGGATCCCGATTACACGACAAGGAAGCGGCTCTTCGCACAGGGAAGCACAGCAACTGACTTGAAGCACCAGCCCCTGGATCTCGAACAAATCAACGAGTGGGTCAAATACTCCTGGTACGACGGCGCAACCGGAGTTCACCCGTTTAACGGAGAGACCCAGCCGAATCCTCATAAAGAGAGTGGCTATTCCTGGATAAAGGCTCCCCGCTACCAGGGAGATGCTCATGAGGTAGGCCCGCTGGCGAGGGTTGCCGTGGCTTACGCAGCTGGGGATCAGGCAATAAGGGAGATGGTAGGCTCAGTGCTCGATCACTTTAAGGCCTCTCCAGATGTCTTATTTTCTGTTCTCGGAAGGCACGCAGCCCGAGCCCTCTGTGCCCTTCACATTGCCAATAGTCTCGAGGAATGGATTCTTGAATTGAAGCTCGATGAGCCGGCTTATGTTGAATTTACCATCCCTGAGGAGGCTACCGGTGTGGGGATCGTGGAGGCAGCTCGAGGCGCTCTGGGTCACTGGATGGTCATCAAAGACCGGAAGATCGCGAAATACCAGTGCGTCGTACCCACCACATGGAATGCATCTCCCATGGATGACCGGGGCACCCAGGGTCCCATTGAGCAGGCCTTGCTCGGCACGAAGGTGAAGGATGAAGGAAATCCGTTTGAAATAGTCCGGATCGTGAGGTCCTTTGACCCCTGCATTGCCTGTGCGGTTCATCTGCTGAACCATAGGGGACGGGAGCTGAGGAGATATATCATAGCGTAACAGGAGGATAACAAAATGCTACGGTCAGAACAGAAACCCTTCGAGGAAATATTGGGATACCTGGAGGGTGAAAAGAAGATATTCATCTTGGGATGTGACGGATGCGCTCAGGCAAGCGGGTCCGGCGGCCTGCCTCAAGTCTTGGAGATGAGAGAACGACTGCAAAAAGAAGGAAAGAAGGTTACAGGTCAGAAGGTCGTCGATTTCCTGTGTCAGAAGGCGCTTGTGGCCTCAGGGCTTCGGCCCTTAGAGGATAGGGTAATGGAAGCAGATTCGGTGTTGGTGCTGTGCTGCGGCGTTGGGGTCCAGACTGCGGCCGCCATGATCGCAAAACCCGTTCACCCCGGATGTAACACCATAAACATGGGAGGGTCCCGAGGTGAATGGCAGGGCTCCGAGCGCTGTATGGAGTGCGGTGACTGCCTTCTCGAATATACTGGCGGAATTTGTCCTTTAACGGCCTGTTCTAAGGGTTTGAGAAATGGGGCCTGTGGCGGTGCCTCCAATAGTAAGTGTGAGGTGAGCCCTGAGAAGCCCTGCGGTTGGGAACTGATTTACAAACGCCTGAAGGAGGTGGGCAGGCTCGATGTGATGAAGAAATTCGTTCCTCCCAAGGCCTGGAACAAGATGAGGCCCAGACCTGAGATGCTTTCGACATCCCTCTGGGCCATTGAACAAGGCGATGAATTAATACAGGAGGGGGTAGGATAATGTCCTTACGAGAAGCGTTCGACAGCGGAAAATTTGCCATCACAACGGAGGTTGGCCCTTTAAAGGGAACGGACACGTCAGAGGTCCTTGAGCTAGCTGAAATCCTCAATGGGAAGATTGATGGGGTAAACGTAACTGATCAGCAAAGCGCAGTGATGAGACTCGGTTCCCTTGCGACTTGCTCCATCCTGGTACAAAAAGGCTTAGATCCTGTTTTCCAGATGACCTGCCGGGACCGGAACAGGCTCGCCTTACAGTCCGATCTGCTTAGTGCCTCAGTGATGGGGATCAGGAACGTGTTGGTAATCTCCGGTGATTTTCCGACGTTGGGTGATCACATCGATGCAAAGGATGTTTACGACCTCGATTCTGAGCAGTTGATCTGGACGATTAATCGGATGAATGAGGGATATGACCTGGCTGGCAATGAACTTCAAGGCAAGACCGATTTGTTAGTAGGGGCCGTGGTAAAGCCCGTTTCCGATACTGAGGAGTCCTTCGAACTCCAGCTCGCCATGATGGAGAAGAAGATCAGTGTGGGTGCGCGTTTTTTCCAAACACAGGCGGTTTACGATGTCGACACCTTTGAAAAGTTCATGAAGCGGGCCGAGCAATTCAAGGTGCCCGTGCTCGTGGGGATCATTCCGCTTAAGTCCGCTGGTATGGCGCGATATATGAACAAGAACGTTTCAGGGGTGTTCGTGCCCGAGGATATGATTAGCGCGATGGCCAAGGCAGAGGACAAGGCAGCAACCGGCCTGGAGATAGCCGCCAGGCTCATCACTGATTTAAAGGATCTGTGCCAAGGCGTACATATCATGGCCATCGGCTGGGAGAAAAAAGTCCCAGAGATCTTGCGCCTTGCAAATCTAGCTTAGCTGGTTATAATTAGCTAGGGAACCTAATGATATCCCTTAAGGGGCGAACCCTTAAGGGATATTTTGTGGAGATGAAACCGAAGGCCACCCTCATCATCGGTATTGGGAACCTCATCCTCACCGATGAAGGTCTGGGGGTTCACGTGGTTAGAGCATTGGAGGGGCAGGCATTGCCTCCCGGTGTTCAACTGATCGAGGGAGGCACGGCAACCATGGATCTCCTGCCGGCGCTCTGTGACGCCGAGCGGATCATCATCATTGACGTCCTTATGGGAGGCGGAGAGCCTGGGACCATCTACCGGGTCACCCCTGGGGAGCTCAGATCCGAAAGTGCACGCCCCCTCTCACTGCATCAGGTCGGTTTTTTGGAAGTGTGGGGTATGGCCCAGCAGCTTGGGGCAGAGGGTGAGGTGGTGATTATCGGCGTTGAGCCCAAGGAGATATCATGGGGCACGGAGCTCACACCCGAGCTCCAGGCAGCCTTGCCGCGCGTGGTTACAGCGGTGCTTGAAGAGCTGGCAGGGGTATGAGATGCATGAGTTTTCCGTTGCCGAGAGCCTGCTTGCTATCATTGAGCAGGAAGCGGCCTCCTACGGCACGACGCCAGTTGTTGCTGTGAAGCTGAGGATCGGGAAACTGAGTGGTATTGTGCCCGATGCCTTGAGGTTCGCCTTCTCGGTCCTCAGTGAGGGAAGGAGAACCGACGGGGCAACGTTGCTCATCGAAGAAGTGCCGATTCAGATTTCCTGTCGGGCCTGTGGTAGGGTAAGTACCGTAGCCGATCCGTTTCTCCTCTGTCCCCACTGCCGCGGAAGCGAGGTAGAGTTGACCGGGGGGCGGGAGCTTGAGATAACCGAAATGGAGATTGCCGATGGAAATCAAAGTTGTCAGGAACATCCTTGAGGCTAATGACCGGATCGCTTCCCAGAATCGGGGCCTCTTCATCGAAAAGGGAATCTATGTCCTCAACCTCATGGGAAGCCCCGGAGCAGGGAAGACGAGCCTTCTAGAGCGGACGCTTGAACATCTCAAGGAGCGAAAGAGGATTGCGGTCATTGAGGGGGACATCGAGACATCGCGCGATGCGGAACGGATTGCGCGCTTCAACATACCAACAGTGCAGATAAACACAGGCGGTGCTTGCCATCTCGACGGGAACATGGTGAGGGGGAGTCTAGCAGAGTTGAGTCTGGACCAGGTTGATCTTCTCATTGTTGAAAACGTCGGAAACCTCGTGTGCCCAGCGGAGTTTCAGATCGGAGAAAACGACAAAGCAATGATCCTTTCCGTTGCTGAGGGAGATGACAAGCCGCTCAAGTACCCTCTCATGTTTCAGGTTTCGTCCGTATTGCTGCTCAATAAAGTGGATCTCATTCCTTATCTGGACTTTGATATGGAGCGGTTCCGGGCTGACGCCCTCAAGGTAAACCCAAAGCTCCAGATAATGACGGTATCCTGCAAGACGGGAGAGGGGCTCGATGCGTGGTTCAGATGGATTGAGGGGCAGCTGGCTTAGCATATAGGATAGCTCGTGGAAGCGATCAGGGCTTACATACAGATTCAGGGTATTGTTCAAGGAGTCGGATTTCGCCCGTTCGTCTACGGACTTGCCCAGCAGCACGAACTCACAGGATGGGTCTATAATGATGAAAGAGGGGTCACTATAGAAGTTGAGGGCGATAGGGACAGGGTGAAGGGATTCCTCTCGGGGCTTTCATCACCCCCGCCGCTTGCAACGATAGATAAAACCGACGTCTCATACCTCCCCCCATTTGGGTATAAGGAGTTTGAGATAAAAATGAGCAGAGAGGGTGAAGAACGATTTGCTCTTATTTCTCCCGACATTGCAACGTGCAAGGATTGTCTGAACGAACTGTTTGATCCGCATGACCGTCGCTTCCATTATCCATTCACTAACTGTACCAACTGCGGGCCTCGCTTTACCATAATTGAGGACATCCCCTATGACAGGGATAACACCACCGTGGCTCCCTTTAAGATGTGTCCCGCGTGCAACGCTGAATATCACGATCCGTCCGACAGGCGTTTTCATGCTCAGCCTAATGCCTGCCCAGAGTGCGGGCCGGATCTAAAGCTCTTTGCTCCATCCGGCATGAGACTCACCACACATGACCCGCTGAGAGAGACCATCAGGTTGCTCAAAGCGGGTAAAATTGTTGCGATTAAGGGTCTCGGGGGCTTTCATCTGGCCTGTGAGGCAACCAGAGAGGATGTGGTTTCCCGCCTGAGGAAGAGGAAGTTCAGGGAGGACAAGCCCTTTGCCCTTATGTGTAGAGACGTAGGTGTCGTTAGCCGGCTCTGCCGTCTGAATTCATTGTCACGGGGAGTCCTTGAGAGCAAAGAAAGGCCGATCGTCATCCTACCGAAGAAAAGAAACGCCAGAGTGGCGCCCTCAGTGGCTCCGTTTCAGAGAACTCTCGGGGTGATGCTCCCCTATACCCCGCTCCACCACCTTCTTTTTGCCGAGGGAATTGAAGTGCTGGTGATGACAAGCGGAAACGTGAGCGATGAACCCATATCCTTCAAAGACGCCGAGGCCCTCTCTCGGCTCAAGGAAATAGCCGACTTCTTCCTCATTCACAACAGGGAAATACGGACACGATGCGATGATTCGGTGGTCAAGCCATTCAATGGTACGATCACCTTTCTCAGGAGGGCAAGAGGCTTTGCCCCATTTCCCATCAAATTTAACGGGACGGGAAGAAGTGTACTCGCCTGCGGGGCAGACTTAAAAAACACGTTTTGCGTCACAAGGGATAACTCCGCTTTTGTGAGCCAGCACATAGGGGATATGGAAAACTTCGAGACTTTGAACTCCTTTGCACAGGGAATAGAACTCTTCAAGCAGCTGTTCCAGATAGAGCCTGAACTGATAGTCCACGATTTACATCCCGACTACCTTTCTGCTAGGTATGCCATAGGAGTTGATCTGCCGAAGATCGGAGTTCAACATCACTTTGCCCATGCCCTGAGCTGCATGGCCGAATATGGTGCTATGGGGCCGGCACTGGCGGTGGTGTTGGATGGCACTGGATACGGAGAAGACGGTACGGTGTGGGGTTGTGAGTTTCTGGAAGTGACTGTACGAGAGTATAGACGGCTGGGGCATCTCCGACAGATTCCCTTGCCTGGAGGTGACCGGGCTGTACGAGAGCCGTGGAGAGTGGCAGCCGGCTACCTTGAGAGGGTCTTTGGCGACCTTGAGAGGCTTCAATTGCCCTTCACCAGGGGAATCGATCTGTAGCGGTGGTCCCAGCTACGACTAGCCATAGGAGCTGGGCTCAATTCACCTTCATGCTCCAGTATGGGAAGGTTGTTTGATGCCGTCAGCGCGCTCTTGGGTGTAAGGGAGTCAGTAAACTACGAAGGTCAGGCGGCCATCGAGCTTGAGCAAATGGCCGAAGAAGGAGAGACGGGTAGAATACCCCTTCGGAATTCCCGAGCATGGGGATACGCTCGTTGTGAACCCCGATCCAATGATCGAGGCTATTGTAAATGATATAAGAGGAAGCGAGGCTCCCAGTGTCATCTCGGCTCGGTTCCATAACTCTGTAGCGAAGATTGTCTGTGAAACGGCTCAGAGGATCAGGGAATGGAAGGGACTCTCTGATATCTTCCTCAGCGGCGGGGTCTTTCAAAATACCTTTCTCCTTGGGAAGTTATGGGATATCCTTAGGGAGAAGGGCTTTACAGTCTACACACATCAAAAAGTCCCTTCGAATGATGGGTGTATATCCCTTGGGCAGGCTTATTATGCCCTTCATCTGCAAGGAGAGGAACCCACTCCGTAGATTCTAACGTGTCATAGGGTCAAACGAGCAGGTCGGCTGTTGACCGATGGCCGTTGATTCTGCGCAGGGAATCTAGATATGTGTTTGGGTGTGCCCGGTAAGGTTGTTACGGTAGAAGGGGATTTCGCTGACGTTGACTTTGGCGGCGTCAGACGAAAGGTGAGCCTACTGCTCTATCCTGAGGTGGGTGAAGGAGACTATGTGCTCGTGCACGTAGGTTTTGTGATTCAGCGGCTGGAAGAGCATGAGGCGCTGGAGACCCTAGAACTCTTTGCGGAGATCGAGAAAAGGTATGAAGAGTCAACTGACGAGGAGCGATGAGGCCGGCTCTTCAGCTAGCTTGCTGGAAGAGATCGCTATCCTGGCCCGAAAGCCCACCCGATTCATGGAGGTCTGCGGTACCCATACCGTATCGATCTTTCGTTCCGGCATACGATCGCTTTTGCCCCAATCACTCGAGCTTATCTCAGGCCCCGGCTGTCCCGTTTGTGTTACACCTATCGGAGAGATCGATCAGGCCGTTGCCTTGGCACGAGAAGAGGGGGTAATACTGGTGAGCTTTGGCGATGTGATGCGGGTGCCCGGCAGTTACTCCTCACTGAACCAGGAGCGGGCGGGAGGTAGGGACATCAGGGTTATAACGTCTCCTTTGGATGCGGTCGAGATCGCACGCGGAGAGCCGCACAGGAAAATCGTCTTCTTTGCCATAGGTTTCGAGACTACATCTCCCGCAATTGCTGCCGCGATAACAGAGGCCAAAAGACAGGGAGTGAGGAATCTGTCGATTCTATCCTCCCAGAGGCTCATCCCGCCAGCTATGAGGGCTTTGCTCTCCTCTGACGCAGTCCAGATAGATGGCTTTCTGCTGCCGGGGCATGTCAGCGTGATCATCGGCAAAGCCCCCTACACCTTTATTACACGTGATTTTTCATTGAGGGGGGTGATTACCGGCTTTGAACCCCTCGATATCCTGGAGGGGGTCGCTATGTTACTGCGCCAGATGCAAGAAGGGAGGGCAGAGATCGAAAACCAGTATACGCGAGCCGTTCAAGTCGAGGGCAATGAGCGTGCCCGGAGAATCATGGGGGAGGTTTTTAGTCCCGTGAGCGCCCGCTGGCGGGGTCTCGGAACCATTCCTGACAGCGGCCTTGCCCTGAGGGAGGAGTTCAAGGAGATGGATGCAGCGGTGAGCTTTGAGATACCTTACAAGGATATGGCGGATCCATCGGGCTGCCGGTGCGGCGAGATCCTGCAGGGCGTTACTACACCCCCTCACTGCCCGCTGTTTGGCACCCGCTGTACGCCGGAAGACCCCATAGGACCCTGTATGGTATCCTCTGAGGGCAGCTGTGCCGCCTACTACAAATATGGGGGTTTGTCATGAGACACACCACCATCCTGCTTGCCCATGGCGCTGGAGGGAAACTAACCCATGACTTGGTGAGTGAGCTATTTCTTCCTACGCTCACCAATGACATCCTGCGCACCTTAGACGATAGTGCTGTTATCCCGACTGAGCACTGCAAGCTTGCCGTGACAACGGACTCGTATGTGGTCAAGCCACTGTTTTTCCCCGGGGGAGACATCGGGAGGCTTGCGCTCTGTGGCACCGTCAATGACCTTGCCATGGCAGGAGCAGTGCCGCTCGGGATTTGTGCCTCATTCATTTTGGAGGAAGGGTTCTCCACCGAGGCCCTTGACCAAATTGTCACTTCCCTCCAGGCAGCTGCCCATGAGGCGGGAGTATTGGTAGTTGCCGGAGATACGAAGGTAGTTGAGCGGGGGGCAGCTGAGGGGCTTTTTATTACCACCTCAGGAGTAGGAACGATTCCCGAAGGGGTAGATATGGGTGCTGCCCACGCTCGAGCTGGCGATGCCGTAATCATAAGTGGCCCAATCGGGGATCATGAAGTCGCTATACTCCTTGCCAGGGGAGAATTCTCCCTGAAGGGAACTGTCCGGAGTGACTGCGCACCGCTTAACGGTCTCGTTCAGAAGATGCTAGATGTCTGCCATGATATCCATGTCCTCCGGGATCCGACGCGGGGGGGGCTTGCGACGGTGCTGTGGGAAATTGCCCAAGCCTCGGGGGTCGGCATCATCGTGGAGGAAGAGAGGATCACGCTGAGGCAGGAGGTACGGGGGGTGTGTGACCTGCTCGGCTTTGATCCCCTGTATTTGGCCAACGAGGGGAAACTGGTTGCCGTCGTGCCAAAGGACAAGGCAGAGGGCATTTTGGAGGCCATGAGGGAAGAATCCCTGGGACGAGAGGCGGCAATCATAGGGGAAGTAGTAAGCGAAAACCCAGGCAGGGTGCTTCTGAAGACCACAATCGGAGGCCACCGGCTGCTTGAGCCCCTCAGCGGTGAACAGTTCCCGCGAATTTGCTAGAGCGAAAGACAATGCACACGCGCAGACAGTTTCTCAGAAAAATGGTCAATCTACTAGCGTTTTCAGGGGCTATTTCTATGCCCCTTACCTCAAAGCTAACAAGGGTCTGGGGTAAGATGCAGAAGATTATCCTCCCAGAGGGAACCAAACGGGAGAGCCTTGTTGATAAGAATCCCGCTCATCTGGATGCTCGAAACCTTGAGATTACCCCGTTATCTGAATTTGGCACCATGGGACTCACCAACCATGCTGTGGAGGTGAACTCCTGGCGTCTGGAAATCAAGGGTCACGTTAAGAACCCCTTAACTCTCGCCTATCAGCAGATCACCGCCCTGCCACAAATTGAAAGAAATATACTCCTGATCTGTCCCGGGTTTTTTGTTAACCATGGCCATTGGAAGGGAATCTCCATTATGGAATTGCTCAAGCTGGCCCAAGTGGAAAAAGGCATAACGCGGGTGACCATACGGGGACCTAGGCCTCCCAGCGAACACGTGCAGGCGTTTCCCATTGGAGATGCCCTCTCTGATAAGGTCTTTCTGGCGTATGAGATAAACGGTAAGTCCCTCCCGGAAAAGCACGGGTTCCCGCTGCGCGTAGTAGCTGAAGGTTACTACGGCTTTGATTGGATAAAATATGTGTATAGCGTCACAGCAGAAAAATCGTAAAAGGATTATTGTCTTAACCCCGAAACTGCAGTGTCACTAGGGATATGGATATCTTTTTTTGACACCGAAGAACCCCATGCTGGTATGCACGCTATTGGTGCAGATGAAGGCGGGCGAGCTGCCCCTCAGGTGACACCCACTTCTCTGAATCGAGAGATCCGCAGGGGAGACGGGCGCCCGCCTGTTTCCGAAGTCCGCGGGCCTTAGGAACGCGGACGTCAGCGGGAAGGGGTAGGCTCAAAGCGACTGCCCAGTTCGGTGAAAAAGATATCCATATCCCTATCTATGTGCCATGTGAACTAAAATACATGCTCGGCATTGTTCTACGGAGTTAAGGCAATAATCCTTAATCGTAATTTCGACATGGGGGATCAAGGGGGGTTTGCAATGAACGGCGTTTCCAGAAGGTGCTTCATGAAAAAGGCGATCGCCATGGGTGCTGCAGTTGCGGGATTCCCAACAGTGCTCATACCCAAGGCTCGGGCAGCGTGGAGGCCGAGAACGCTTGTTCACCCCAGCGTGGATAACCTCCGGGTAGTGGGTATTACAGATAGCAAAATGACGGCTGCTATTGAGGTGGGCTGTTCATGGGATCGGCAGAATGAGCTCGTCGTTACGGAAGCGGTGTGAGATAATATCGACAAGCTTGCCTGTGCCCTTGCCGAAACTCGGAATGCCGGAGAGGCTTGGCGGACGATTTTCGTAAAGCCGCCCCGTAAATCATGGGCAAACGCAGTGGTCGCGATTAAGACCAACAATATCTCCCAGCAGCATACCCGTAGCGCCGTCATGGCGAAGGTGGTGCACGTGCTTACCAGTATCCTTGGTGTGGGCACCTAACATACACATCTACGATGCTTGCCACGGCTACAACATGGGAAGGTATACGCCTTTTTCAGGACTTCCGGAAGGGTGCGGGATTGAAGACACCTGGGACGGAAGTACGACACGTACCGAGGTGCCTGCACCATGGAGGGGCTCTGGAGGTAAGGCCAGGTGTCTGAAACACCTGGTTGATGGATCAGTGGACATTCTCATAAACATAGCCATGTGCAAGGGGCACAGCGAGCGATTTGGCGGATTCACCATGACCATGAAAAACCATTTTGGCACCTTCTCCCCGACTCCTGGACACCGGAAGGGAAGCCAGGACTATCTCTTGGCCATCAACCAAACTCCAGAAATCCTAGGCCCGATGGACAGGCGCTTGGGCAAGGTCATCTACCCTCGTCAGCAGCTCTGTCTGGTAGACGCACTCTGGGCGAGCAGAGGGGGTCCAGGGGGTAATCCCAGTCATCAGCCAAACTTCCTCGCCATGGGTGTCATGTCACCGATTGTCGATTATCAGGTCGCGACACAGTTTCGGGGTGAGCAGATGGGGTGGCAGCCTAATGTAGAGGCAACTCGTCGGATGCTGGTGCTGGTGGATTTCGGATACACTGAAGCTGACCTCCCGGCTGGGAGTAGGATCATAGAGCCCTGATCTTGCCTAATCTCGAGAGAACAGACACCGAAACGATTTGGCAAGAGCGTTAGTTCGCTTTCCCCATTCGGGGTGAATACCGCTATGGCTACGGTTACACCTGACAGTAAGCGTTTACGAGCGTACGCGACGTTTTTTGGCCCTGCTCGCAACTCTCTGGGCAGTAAGCTGCCACCTACCGATTGAGAGCCCGTTTCTGAGAGGAGCCAGCCTAAAGGGCTTTGAGCAAAAAGATCCTCTCATCGTCTACAATAGGGAGAACATTTTCGACTACCTTAATGGAGAGGCAGAAGTCTACCTGTCCTTCGGATTCAAGAGGCTCTACAAGCAGAGCTACTGGAAGCTTGAGAGCGGTGGCCTGGTGCTCGTGGAGTGCTACGATATGGACAGTTCCGAGGGGGCACGCGGCGTGCTTGAACAGTACTTCGCGAAACAATGCTCAGGGATTTCTGGGCTAGGAGAATCGGCATGTACCGATACGTATATCATCCTGTTCTGGCGGGGCAGGTACTTTCTGCGCGTAGCGCCCGATCCATTTTCAGATCCGGAGCTACGGCCGAGCCTCGAGGTCCTGTTTGAGCTGAGCCAAGCACTGGACAAAGCACTAAAAGAAAAGCACTGTGACAGGATCAAACCTATTAGCGCCCCTGGAGTATGAGCGCCACGTCATAGTGAAACATACCCTTTAACTTTGACGTTACCCTGTCTTGAGCATCTTTTCTTTTGACATGTAGGATTGTTTCTCATATATTTTCACCCTTGCTGCCTTTGACAGAAAGATTCGCCTAGTAAGATTATACGTGAGGTTGGATCTTGAACAATAGATTAATTTGGATAGACCTAGAAATGACAGGTCTGGACCCTGAAAGGGACTTCATCCTTGAGATTGCCACAGTGGTAACCGACGATCAACTGGAACTTGTGGCTGAGGGTCCAAACATAGCGGTAAACCAGCCCGATGAGGTACTTGTGTTCATGGAGGAGTGGAGTATGATCCACCACAAAGAATCGGGTCTCCTGGATCGAGTCAAATCCTCGTCCTGTGACTGCCGGAGTGCTGAACAAGAGACACTTGAATTCCTTTTTTCCTTTTGCAAGAAAGGAGAGTCTCCCCTGTGTGGGAATTCCGTTGGCCAGGATCGTCAATTCTTGAAAAAACATATGCCTACCCTGGAGAGCTTCTTTCACTATAGGAATATTGATGTGAGCACCATCAAAGAACTGGTTAGAAGATGGTACCCGTCTCTCCCTCTCTATAAAAAGCAAAAGACCCACCTGGCATTGAGCGACATCAAAGAATCCATCAATGAGTTGAGATATTACCGCCAAAAGGTATTCCTGCTGTGAAGGAAGGTCTCTGGGTCTGAACACAGCGAAAGGCCAGCCCGTAGGCCTCACTTAATTCACTGGAGTCCCCTTTTGACTTGCTTTCTTTTTTCTGGTAGAAGTACATTGGTATCGTTCAAAAGTATAGGCATGGACAATACTGAGTGATCATCTAAACCCCAAATATTTGACCACCTCCCTCGAGGCCAATAAATATCGCCTTGAGGAAATTGGCATGACCGGATAGACGTAACTATACACACGTTCTCTAACCGATATAGCATTCTGCCAATACTTTTGAACGATACTAATACATTATGTGCTAGAAATCTTAGAATCTGTTGAAGTATCATATCACTCGTACTGATCGTTGTAGGCCATCTCAAAGGGATAGCTAAATAAGAGAAGAGGGAAATCATGGGAGAAAAACACTGCCCCATGGTTTTCCATGTGGACCCTCATCGTATAATTTTGCTTGGGCCAAAGCCCCTCATCGGGGGAAAGGACTATAACCGGGGGATGAGACAATGATCAAGAAGATCCTAAACCTTATTTTTCTAATTATTATCATTTGGATTGTTGTGAGTATAGTGAGGCCTTACTGGGATAAATATTGGCTTGGACAGGATGTGGAAGCTGCTGCCATATACGGAACCAAAAACAGTGTGGGGGATACCAGGACATTTTTAACCCAGAAGATGAAGGAAGCGGGGCGTGGTTTTACTGGGGAAGACTTCAGAATAGCAAAAGATGAAAATAACAACGTAACCATAAGCCTGACGTATTACGATGAAGTACGTGTTTTCGGGGTGACCTTGAAAGAGCTTGAATTTACCCTGAAAAAAAGGATGTCGGAAGTCAAGGCTACCTTTTAGGCACGAAAGAGCGTTCATAGGATTACGTGAAGTTTTCGGCCTGACTACCCATTTTGGGTCAGCCGATCGTCTTGAGAAGGGCACAAATCTCAGGGCCAAAGAGGTGTTTCTGCCAGTTTTTTATCTCGGTCATTCGTTCAAGAGCATGCGGATGATCGGGATGTTCCAGGGCCAAGGCACGGGTTTGAGCATTGCTCAGGGTCAGGGCAGAATCAATGCCGAGACTGCCGGCGCGGTGTTCTCGCCATTCCCTGAGTGCCTTGACCCGCCTTGTAACTGTAAGGTCATAAGCCGGCCTGGGCTTTCGGGGATAGGTGGGCAGCGCTTCCTCTGGGAGGTTCAGCGCCTCGCGTATTCTTTCCAGAAGGGGCTGGCCCAGGGATTTAACCTGTTTGGGGCTCAGACCTCTTAGAGCCATTAGTTTACTTGGAGTCACCGGCTTTTTCTGAGCCATCTCCAAAAGAGGCAGATTCCCCACGATCTTGAAGGGTGGGAGATCCCGCCGTCTGGCCACATCGTCCCGGAATCGCAACAGTGCCTCCAAGACCGCCAGACTTAGGGAATCGAGTTTCCCCGCCCCTTTGAATTTCAGGAACAACGGACTATGCTCATGCAGCCCTGGGCGCACCTTGCTGAGAGCCTCACACTCTTCCTCCACACAGAAAAGCAATCCCTTGGTGCGCAGTTTCTTCTCAAACAGTCTGCTCAGGGTCAGAAGGTGGCAGGAATCCTGAGCAGCATAGGCGCACATCGAAGGAGGCAGGGGTCTTTGGGACCAATCTCTCTTCTGATACTTCTTTTCAATAATCAGCCCGAACATGTGTCTCAATAGGCTGGCAAGACCGGTCTCCCTGAAGCCAAGAAACCGGGCCGCAATCTCGGTGTCGAAGAGAGAGTGTACCTCAATGCCGAAATCTCTGTACAGGGAACGGATATCGTAATCGGCTCCATGGAAAACCTTTCGTACTCGAGAGTCTGCAAAGACCGGTGTGAGGGGTGAAAGATCTTTCACAGCGAGGGGATCAACCAGAATGTTCTGAGTCCGTGTGGAGATCTGTAGGAGACAGACCCTTTCTTGGTAATGAAACATGGAATCAGCTTCAAGGTCCACACCGATAGCCTCCTCTTTTTGGAGGCCTGCACCTATCCGGTAAAGGTCCGGATATTTTTCAACCACGATATACTGAGGCTGTGTTTGGTTCATCATCTTTCGTGGTGGTTGACAACGCCTCCTCTTGCTGTAATCGTTGCGAGTACTGTTTTGAACACGCCAGCGGCTTGCATCTTATTCCTGTTCATTGTTAGAAGGCTCGATTCGAACGGTTACACCGCTCTGCACAGTTCGAAACCGTGTCGCGTCCCCCTTCACACGCCCGAAAATATTGACTGGACTGGCTGCACGCGGATGTTCGCCAGTGCTGGCAGGAGTTGGCCCAAAAAAGATACAGAAGGCATTACCAGGCGGCCAGTATCCCAAGTCACCTACTTCAACGTCAGCGCGGGCTCCTGGCTCTTGCTCAATTACGAGTGGGATCCCGAAATAGATTTCATCACCCCAGATGTTGGCTGTGCCTTCGAGAGGGAGTGCTTCCCATATCTTCTGAGCCGTGAAAGTATCGTTCAATTCAGCTGACACAGAAATATCTTCCGCTGAGATAATAATTGCTCTCATGTAATTCTACCTCCTTTTTCCTGCCCCAATTTGTGAAAATGCTCTGTTGCAGGAGTTAGGTTGCTTAATTGGCTGTATACCATTTGCGCGCCGCTAACATAAAGTTAAACTTCCAGGAGTGCGCACCTTTTACGTCCCATGAGACGAGGGTTCTGTAAACTGCGAATCCATACTGTATATTCAAATCAGAACTACACTTATCTTTTCATTTTTCATTTGGCATGACCGGATAGAGGTAATTATGTGCACATTCTCTAACAGATATACCATTGCCATTGGGTAACCACTCTTTACGATACTAACGGATTGGTAACGTTCAAAAGTTGAGGCATTTTGGTTTAAGAAGGTAATGCCTGTTTCTGAAAGGCGATATCTCACAAAAAATACCACCGTGTTCTGCAGTGGCCAAATATTTGGGATTTACTCCACAAAACATTTGCGCCTTTGGTTATGCCCTGTTAAATGCCACATATTTGGCCACCTCCCGTGAGGCTCATAGATATCGCCTTGAGGAAATTGGCATTACCAGTTAGATAAATTGATTCTCATCATGTGGCTGAAAAAAACAACTG
>CP070673.1:1209262-1217429 GCA_020351915.1 Deltaproteobacteria bacterium | reverse complement strand
AGATAATCAGTCCATCCGGTAAGGTAGTTAAGCGCGAGGCTGTCCGTAAACTCCCCGGTCCCGACCCTGAATATCCTCTCAGGAAAGCTATCGATATATTCGCCTATTTCATCAAGTTTCCCGGACAGGTTAGTATAAATCCTCAGTGATGGTTGATTAGTATAGGATTGAAGAAAGCAATAGCTGCAGTCCATGGGACAGTTAATGCCGACATTTAGTATCTGGTAACCGCAGCAGATATATCTTTTTGTCCCTGGACAAGGCTTGAGAAACTCCCCTTTGTAGTGGATAATCCGGAGGGATTCCTTGTCCGTCTCTTCGATGCCTTCAGGTAAAGCCAAATCGTGTGAATCAACAAGTTCTTTCGGTATATCCGGTAAGCTCTTAGGTATCATTTTAGCAAGGGGGTCGCTCTCAGCTCCCCCTTCAATCAAAATCCGCCTGATTGTAAATTGTTTCATCTGCACTCAGGGCCTCTCCAAAAATCGGTGATCTTGCCTAAACCGGATAAGTGAGATAATTTTTCTAGCCTGTCCCTGAGATCCTTTCCTTTTGTAAAGACTATTTCAACCCTATAATCAGTGCCTTCAAAAAATGGCGGGGGGCTTATTTTGACTCCTTTTGGAAGAGGAAGTGCGGAAATGCCCTTCCTAAATTCAGTTTCTGCCTTCATAAGAGATGGAAATCGTCTTCTCTTGAGGGCTTTCACGATGTCCTTCAATTTTTGGGGATTGCTCATTCTGCTATCATGCAGAATCTCTGTGACCTCCCTGTCATTTATAACCTCTTCTATTGACCGCCCTTCCCTACTGGCAATCTCTGTAATCCACTGAATGGCTTCCCATTGTTGATTAAAACTCCATTTCAAGGCTATGAATAACTCATTGATCTTTAGGCGATCCTCTGTTCCAAGGCTCATCATTAAGCCCGCTACTCTTAGTGACAGCCTCTCCACGGCAATAGAGGCCTTTATTGGCTCCTCAAGATCCTCCAAACCCAGGAATAGTCTTAGTGTTTGTCTGTTAGCGGGGATATCTAGCATGGGCATGAATTGTGTTATTATTTGTTCATGCTTAACGAAACGAGTCAACCTCTGCACAACCATTCCTTTTTCAACATTGTTCAGGTGGCGATGAACAAGGTTGTCATGTAGGTTGAGTAAGAGTGCCTTAAAGGGAGGAAAACCATCGGGCAATACCTGGCAGACTATATCTGGCCACCCTAACTCCCTTACCGCCAACAACCGGCGATATCCGGCAACCACTGTAAAGTGGGTATCTGTATCTGAGTTTCTAAGCAGATATGGGGGATTGAGAACACCAAACCCCTCTATCGAGGCCTTCAATGGTTCCAGATCAAAATTAAAGCTCATACAGAATGGCCCTGGGCTTAAATCGATATCTGAAATATCTACCTGTAATGGGCTGTCTTGTAATGGTTTTCTTTTCATTATTATCACCTGTAAAAAAGATCTTTGCCTACCTTTGGTTCACATTTAAGCACAACTTTCAATAAGGATACAATTCCTTTTTCCTCTTGACAGATTGAGTTCTGGGAAATAGTGTCGACACAATGTTACTGTTGACATGAGGAGATGGAATGCGACTATTAGAATACGAATCAAAAGAGATCCTGGCAAAGAAGGATATTCCCACACCAGCTGGCATTATAATTTCCAGCCCTGGGCCTGTTTCCCTGCCTCCCCCGGTCATTATTAAAGCCCAGATTCCCGTAGGAGGTCGTCAAAAGGCAGGAGGGGTTGTGGAAGCCCTGGATCAAAGGGAGGCCGAATCTAAGGTCGAGCAAATGCTTTCTAGTACCGTTCGAGACTATCGTGTGAATAAGGTCTTGGTGGAAGAAAAGCTGGATGTCGCCCAGGAATTCTACCTAGGGATCACCTATGATACAGTGGCTAAGGAACCTGTTGCAATCTTTTCGGCTGAAGGCGGGGTTGATATTGAACAGCTAGCTGAACAAGAGCCGGAAAAGGTGCAGAAAAGGCATTTTTCAGTCAGAACCGGTCTTCCGGAATATACGGCTCGGGAGATGATTTCTCAAACCAGTATTACTGGGTGGCCGTTGTTAGGGCTGTCCAATATCTTCTCTCTTTTGGCAACCGCTTTTCTGGAGACTGACGCTACTATAGCCGAAATCAATCCCCTCGCTCAAACCAGCGATGGCAAGAGAGTGGCTCTAGACTGCCATCTGGAAATCGACGATGATGCCCTTTATAGAAATCGAGCTATTGCAGAAAAGGAGAAAGATCTCCATAGAGTTGAAGGTGGTCGCATCACAAGCAATTTTGAGAAAAAGGCAACCGAGATCGACAATCTGGATCAGAGAGGGGTCGCTGGAAGGCTCATCGAGTTTGACGGGAACCTCGGATTAATTATTGGTGGTGGAGGGGCTTCCTTAACTGCATTTGATGCCGTTCAAAGACATGGAGGGCATCCTGCAAACTATTGCGAGATTGGGGGCAACCCCTCAGTGCTAAAGACAAAAGAGCTTACGAAACATATACTTTCAAAACCAGGCGTGAAAAAAATCGCTGTGATCATGAATGTTGTGAGCAATACACGGGTAGACCTCATAGCCAGGGGTGTAATAAAGGGTATCTTGGAGGTTGGAAAAAACCCCTCAGAGATATTGTGTGTCTTCCGGGTGCCAGGCGCCTGGGAAGAGGAAGGGTTCAAGATCCTCTCCAAATATGGTGTGGATTACTGTGACAGGACTATCTCTATTGATGAGGCGGCCCGCAGGGGCGTTGAAAAGTTAACAAAGGGCTAAAGAGGAGCTGAAGTGGCTATACTGGCCAACGAAGATACGAGGATCATTGTTCAGGGGATTACAGGCAGAGAGGCTGTCACCTTTACCAAGGATATGATTGATTATGGCTCAAAGGTTGTTGCCGGGGTTACTCCAGGCAAGGAAGGACAAACTATCCATGGAGTGCCCGTCTTTGATACGGTCTACCAGGCCGTAAGGGAACATAGTGCCGAAGCCAGTGTCATCTCTGTCCCACCGGCAATGGTCAGAGGTGCGGCATTAGAGGCCTTATCTAACGGAATCAAGCTACTGGTTATTGTAGCTGAGCGAGTGCCTCAAAAAGATACTATTGAAGTTTTGGAAGTTGCCAGGGCGGATGGTGGTGTAGTTATTGGCCCCAATACCCTTGGCATGATTAATCCCCACACTGTTAAGATTGGAATGGCCGGCGGACCAGTGGAACATGTGAAGAAGGCATACATGCCTGGCTCTGTAGCTATTGCATCCCGAAGTGGGGGTATGACTACAGAGATTGCTAACCTTTTGAGTACTCACGGGATAGGGCAAAGTACGTGTATCAGCATTGGAGGAGATCCTGTAGTGGGTTCTAATTTCCTTGACCTTGTCCCGCTTTTTGACAGGGATCCGGATACGAAAGCTATTGTGCTTTTTTGTGAGCCAGGAGGTGTCATAGAGGAAAGGCTTTCCGATCTGGTACTGTCAGAGGAGATCAAAACCCCTATCGTGGCCTTTGTTGCCGGTCGTTTTGTGGACAAGATGCCGGGAGTCAGATTTGGACATGCTGCCACCATTGTTGAGGGAAAAAAGGGAACCGCTGCTGGCAAGATCGAGCGGTTTCAAAAGGCGGGAATCCGTGTGGCAGAGGGGCTAAATGATATTGTGTCCATCCTTGGGACCCTCCTTTGAGAGGTGAGCCATGCCGATACTCATAAGAACGGCTCTCTTTGTACCAGGTAATAGGCCTGACCGCATAGAAAAGGCCTTCAATACAGAGGCCGATGTTATTATTATTGACCTGGAAGATGCGGTTCCCCTTTCGGAAAAGGAGACTAGTCGATCCAAGGTCAGAAAAAAGGTAGCCCAATACCCAGACAGGATGATCCTTGTTCGGATCAATGCCTTGGGGTCCCCATTTATCAAAGATGATTTGGAGGAAGCTGTCGTACAAGGCGTTAACGGGATTATACTCCCCAAGGTTGAAAAGCCTGATGACATTCATGAGATCAACAGCCTTCTCTGTGCGGTAGAAAAAAAGAAAGCCATCCCTGACGGCTCCATTCGCCTCTTTCCCCTGATTGAGTCAGCTGCTGCTGTGCAACACGCTTATGAAATTCTATCTATCAAAACAAAACCAGAGAGAATCTATACCGCAGCGTTTGGTGCTGCAGATTACACCCTTGATATGGGCATAGAAATGACTATGGAGGGAACTGAACTTTTTTATGCCCGGTCCAGGATCTCTATTGCTTGTAGGGCTGCGGAAATTGCCCCCCCGATAGACACTCCTTTTATGATTGATCTCAATAACATAGAGGCCTTGATCTCTGATGCTAAGCGGGCGAAGGAATTGGGGTTTCAGGGGAAACAGGTTATTCACCCCAAACAGGTTGAGCCCTGCAATCGTATATTCTCCCCTACCCCGGAGGAGATAGCCAGGGCAGAAAAGATCATTCAAGTGTTTGAAGAGGCTGAAGTTGCCGGTACAGCAGCGATCCAGGTGGAGGGAAAGTTTATCGACTATGCAGTGGTAAAAAAGTCCCGGGATATTCTGGCATTAGCCGCTGCCATTAGCAAAAAGGGGTGATATGGAGCCTATTATGAGTGAATTCATCAAGCTTGACATTGACCTTGACAGGTGCCTGGGTATTGAGAAGTGTGGTAAATGCATCCAGATCTGTCCGGTTAATATTTTCACATCAAATGGTGACTATCCCAAAGTAGTAGAATCTAATGAGGATGAATGCACCCTCTGTAAGCTCTGCCTTCAAGGCTGTGAGATAGATGCAATAACCATACATAAATTATACGAGGAATAACTTCAATCATGCTGACATCTCCTACGATTTCCCAAAAACTGGCTCAGTTTTTCTGTACCCTTCGATACGAAGATCTCCCAGATACCCTGGTCTATCAAATAAAGACCTTTTTCCTTGATTGGTTGAGTTCCGCATTTGCCGGCATTTCTCAACCGCCTACTCAGATTGTGCTTTCCCTTCTAAACGATATGAAGGGATCTGAGGAGGCAACCATCATTCCAACTAATAGCAGGAACTTATCTCTGATGGCTGCCCTGGTTAATGGGGCCTCGTCTCATGTGGTGGAAATGGATGACCTGCATCGGCAATCTGTCTTTCACCCTGCAGCACCGATTCTCCCGGCGGTTCTTGCTGTGGCAGAAAAGGAGCATGCGTCTGGTTGTGATCTTATCCTGGGTATTGTTGCCGGATATGAAACCGGGATAAGAGCCGCTTTGGCCGCTGGTAGAAGTCACTATGAATACTGGCATACGACAGGAACCTGCGGCACCTTTGGTGCAGCAGCCGGGGCAGCAAAGGTTCTAGGTCTAGAGTCAGAGCCTTTTGTGTGGTCCCTTGGTTCTGCCGGGACTCAGAGTTCAGGGCTGTGGGAATTTCTCACCGAAGGGGCCATGAGTAAACAGCTTCACCCGGGAAAGTCATCTATGAATGGTCTCCTGGCTGCGCTACTGGCGCAAAAGGGCTTTACCGGTTCAAGGCGCATCTTTGAGGGGAAAAAGGGCTTCCTCAAGGCCACATCCAATGATTATGATCTTAATATCTTGACCGATGGCTTAGGGGAGACCTTTCACACAGCAAGAAATTCTCTAAAATACTATGCCTCTTGCGGTCATACCCATTCTGCTATTGAGGCAGCTCTCAAGGCCTGGAGAGAGGTAAACCTGGATTTAGCAGCCATCAGATCCATAACCGCTTATATATATCAGGAGGCCCTTGATCTGCTTGAAGATGTGGAGGCCCATACCCCTTACCTTGCCAAGTTCAATCTACCTTTCTGCGTTGCTACTGCACTCAATTTTGGACATGTTGATCTGGATGATTTTACAACCGATAGACTCACTCACTCCGAAATATTACGCCTTATGGGCACTATCTCTGTCAAAGGTGATCCAGAACTTACCCCGCTGTATCCTCAGCGATGGCCCACCAGAGTGGAAATAGAACTGACAAATGGAAGAAGATATAGTGGATATTGCGAATATCCTAAAGGTGATCCAGAGAATCCCATTTCTGAAAAGGAACTGATTGAGAAGTTCAACAAACTCTGCGGAGATATAATAACAGAGGATGAAAAAAACAGAATCATAGATTTGGTCATGAACCTCGAGAAGGTAGATGATGTAAGGGACATATTTCAAGGTTAACCTTGCTACATCACCTCACCACATCGGTATTTCCCCTTTCATCAACGATTTTGCGAAGACAGGGAGGAAGATACCAAGATAAGAGGTCTCCGTGAGAGTATGGTCTTATCATGCTGGGGTTTTGAGTTGAGCGTAGAAAAAGATCTTGAGGGCTCGGTCTTAGGCCTCTTGAACCGTATACCTTTCCTCTCCTCTTACTCCAATATCAGGGGATGGCCCTTTGTCATCGCCTGGTGCCATCGGATCGCCGGACTCTTGCTCATTGGCTATGTATGGTTTCATATCTATACCCTTTTATCCCTCTCATCACCCCCCCGCTACGATGCCACGATGAAATTCTACGGATTCTTCCTCTTTAGGATTCTCGAGTGGGCCTTAGCCATCCCGGTCATCTTCCATGCCTTCAATGGAGGGAGACTCATCCTGTACGAAAGCTTCGAGACAAGGGACGATGAATCCATGATTCGCTGGCTGCTGTGGCTTTCTGTTCTCTACGTAGCGCTCCTGGGAGCCTTGATGTTGATAGATAATCAGAGTGTATCCGCAGTCTTTTTCTGGTTAACCATGTTAGTTGCGGGTCTTACCCTGGCTTACGGGGTTGCATCAAGGATCTGGGCAATTCAACATTCGTTGCTGTGGAAACTTCAGAGGTGCACCGGCGCCTACTTGCTGATCCTGATTCCGGCCCATATGCTGTTTATGCATTTAAACTACGCAATGGCTCACGAGGCTAACACCGTGGCCATGAGAATGCAAAACTATTTTATCAAGGCGGTGGACATCAGCTTGGCGGTCGTGGTCCTGTACCATGCCGGATATGGCCTGATGTCCTTCATAGGAGACTACCTTGAATCTCCAACTCTTCGGATGGGGTTAGCAGGTTTGGTTTTCCTGGTCATGTTGTTGTTTGCGGCGGTTGGGATAAGGCTGACTCTTGTCATTTAACAGGTTTAGGGAGCTGAGATGGGAAACACACTTCGGATTGGTTCAACGATTCATTGCGATGTCCTCATTGTCGGAGCTGGGGGGGCGGGCCTTCGTTGTGCTGCGGAGATTTTCGAGCAGAAACCCGGAACCCGCATTATGGCCCTGACAAAGGTCTCCCACCCTCAAAGATCCCATACCGTAACTGCCCAAGGCGGCATGGCGGCTGTAGATCCCAGCGACCCCATAGACAAGCCCATTTACCACATGTTCGACACCTGGAAGGGTTCTGACTGCACAGCGGATCAAAATATCATAAGGAAGATCGTTGATGCCTCATGGGAACAAATCGCATGGCTGGAAAATCATGGTATGCATTTTACGCGGGACGGAAAGGGGGGACTCAGCAAGAGGACCTTTGGCGGCATGACCTTGAATTTTGGAGAGTCCCCCGCATTTCGGGCGGTTTTCGAAGCAGATCGAACCGGCAAGGGCATTATGGATACGGTGTGGGGAGAGGCCATGAAAGGGGGTATATCCTTCTTGAATCAGAGCATTGCCACAGAACTCATGTTCAATGGAGATCGATGCGCAGGCGCTATTGTCTTCAGGGAAAGAGAGGGAGAATTTGTGGCTATTCTATCGAGGGCCACGGTCTTTGCCACAGGCGGCAATGGTCAGGTTTTCAGAATCACCACAAATTGCCGACAGAACACAGGAGACGGGCTTGCCGTCGTCCTTCAGGCAGGGCTTCCTGTTCTGGATCCAGAGGCCATCCAGTTTCACCCCACAGGGATCGTTGGTCCCGGTATCCTGGCCAGCGAGACCTTGCGATCGGTGGGCGGCATTCTGCGCAACAAGGATATGGAACGCTTCATGGAACGTTATGCTCCCAAAATGAAAGAACTGGCCCCACGCGATTTGGTGTCACGGGCCATCGAGACAGAGATTCGAGAAGGAAGAGGTATCCTGAATCCTGATCACAATACCCAGCATGTGTGGATCGATTTGCGCCATCTGCCTGATTATGTTCATGAAGTGCAAATTCCAGAGGTT
>CP070673.1:1206383-1209162 GCA_020351915.1 Deltaproteobacteria bacterium | reverse complement strand
ATGAACGCTCATGATTGGTGGCATACAAAATGACCAAAGATAAGGAGGAAAAAATGAGAGCAAAAAACCTGTTTATCATAGTCGGATTTCTTTGCTTCACATTAATGCTTATTCCCATTCAGGGAGCCTATGCGTCCCCCACAGCGAATTACTAGCTGTCAACTCGTTCATAACGCGCATGTGATTCTGCCCATATGGAATTTTCTTTGGTTATGTCTGAGCTATCATTTATCGGCACATTCGATATGTGGACATGCACTATGCCCGATGTCTCCCATAGATGCCCTTCCCAACGGCCAAGCATGAACCCATATTTGCCCGTGAAACCTTTATGCTCTATTTCTTCTTCGAACTCAATAGATGCTGACAGTCTTTCGCCACCTTTTCTCTTGTCAATACCACTATCGAAGAATCCAATTACTTTGGCGTAGTAACCGCTCCCCCCTTTCAGCCAGGGTGGATCCATGTCGTACCCACCAGATACTTTGATCCGATCACCTACTTGAAGCTTTTCCATACTATTCAAAGCTACCGCGCTGTGATATAAGGTGCACCCCTCGGGCGCAGCAGTTGCTCTTCCTGCATCTGATCTGCCAATGGGGCGGAGTCAGCCTCCATCCCGAGGATAGGCGGAGCGTGAGCGCCACATGCAAGGGGACGGAGAGCCCCAGTAGAGTTATAATCTTATGTACGTTATTTACTTTACTGGCTTGCAGGAAGGGATATAGGTTCTGAAGCAAGTTATGAACATAACTTTTTTGCTGTTTTAAACCTTTTGGTCAGTTGTTTCAGAACCAACGTGCCCCTTCACTTTCATATGCGTGTTTGGTCCCGGCTTGTCCGGCTTAGGTTGTGCCCGTGTTCTTCATCAGCTTCCTTTTATTTGTAAAGGACAGATGGAAGCCACAGAGCCAGATCGGGGAAGAAAAATAGCAAGGCCCAGACGAAGATGAGGGAGATCAAGAAAGGAGCGACACCCGCATAGATCGTGCCCATGGGAATCTTGGTAATGTTTTTTACCACGAACACGCAGATTGCCACCGGTGGGATGACGACTCCGATCATAGCGACCACGCCGATGACAATCCCGAACCAAATGGGATGAAAACCGAGTTTAAGGACGGCCGGATAAAAAATGGGGGTGGCAAGAATCAGAAAGGTAAGATCATCAATGATCGAGCCCCCAAGCTCGAAAACAAGACAAATAAGAATCATGACTAGGTAGCGGTTGAGAGGAAGCGTTTCGATCCAGTCTGCCGTCACTTGGGGGATGTTGGTTACGGTGATGAAATGGCCGAGTACAGTGGAACCTGCTATAAGCATGAGAACCATGATGGCGGTGCGAAGCGCCTCCTTTACTGACTTGAAGTAGTTCTTAAAGGTCATATCACGCTTGAAGATCGCCAGAAGAAGCACGGCAAAGGTCCCAACCGCCCCTGCCTCGGTAGGAGTGAAATAGCCTCGCATGATCCCGCCGACAACCAAGATGAAGACGACCAGAACCCAGAACACCTCGGGGACAGTTCGCATCCTTGCTTTCCATGTGGATCGTTCGGACTTGGGCGCAATCGCAGGATTGATTTTTGCCCATCCGTAAACGACGGCAATGAACAAGAACGCAATGATCAGTCCCGGGATGATGCCGGCGATAAAGAGCTGCCCGATAGACTGCTCTGTGAGAATGCCCAATATGATAAGCGTGACGCTGGGCGGTATGATGACACCGAGGGTCCCAACGGTTGCAACGATTCCCGAAGAGAGCTTTCTGTCGTACCCATACCGATCCATCTCGGGTATAGCGACGCCAGCAAAGGTTGCTGAGGTGGCTGCGGATGAGCCGCAGATGGCTTTGAAAGCGGTTGCACCGATGACCGTTGCTGTCGCCAGACCGCCGGGGATATGCCCCACGAATTTGTGAGCCGCATCATAGAGACGTGTCGCGATGCCGGCATTGAAGCCAATCTGTCCCATCAAAATGAAAAGCGGAAAGACCGTATACCCGTAATTGGTCATGACATCAAACATATCTCTTGAAAGGAGGTTGATCGCAGCATGGAAGCCGTTCAGGTAGGCAAAACCTACAAAGCCTATAAGCGCCATGGCAAAGCCCAGCTCGATGCCTGTTGCGAAAAGAAAAAGTAATACAATGAGGGCGACAATGCCTACAATGATCTCACTCATATTGGCCCCTCCAGATTCTCACGATATCAAAGATGAACACGCAGCACTCAAGCAGGCAACAGACTGCCACGGCATAAGCGACCGGGTAGAAGGGAAGCTGGATGGTGGGTGAAACTTCCCCTGATGCACGAAACCCAGCCCCGACGCTGAAAAGGTTAACCCCTATAAACGCAAAGAGAATCAGGCACAGCACGCGAGTCAGGCTGTTGACCACGTTTCTTACCCTCTCGGAGAATTTCTGCAAAAGAAATTCCACGTACACATGCCCTCTGTCGAGGGAGACTTGGGGAATGCCGAAGCCGATCACGACCCCCATGAGTAGAGCCACGATTTCATAAGTCCCGATGATGGGATGGCCACCTGCTCTTAAGAGCACATCGGCAACGGTCATGAGCATCATAACGGTAACTGCTATACCCGCGATGATGTTTAGGAGTTTGCTGACGAATCGCAAGGTCTTAAATTGGCTTGCCATCCTTTCTCCTCTTCGGGGCAGCAAAACATGCGTGTAGGGAGCGGTCTAAGACCGTTCCCTACAACGAATTTTAGGCGCTCCCACACACTTTTCAAGGGACCCGCAAGATTAGAACGCAGAGAT
>CP070673.1:1197918-1206283 GCA_020351915.1 Deltaproteobacteria bacterium | reverse complement strand
CCGCCCAAGCCGTAGAGATGGGGGCGGATGCAATAATCAATGTTCGCTATATGACTACGAGTGTTGTTGGGAGTGCGGCAGAGCTCTTAGCTTACGGCACAGCCATCAAGCTCAGGAAATAGATCGCCTCATGCGAGGATAGCCAACGACGCGCTGCGCTCCACACCATCTGGTGAGAAATGCGTTATGTGCTGTAGAAAAACATGAATATTACCAATATTGATCATATTGTTCTGACGGTTAAGGATATTGATGTAACAGCTCAGTTCTATGAGTCAGTTCTTGGCATGGTCGCGGAAACTTTTGGTGAAGGTAGAGTTGCACTAAAATTCGGCAATTAAAAAATCAATCTTCATGAGCAAGGCAAAGAATTTGAACCAAAGGCAAATAAACCAATTCCCGGCTCAGAAGATTTATGTTTTGTTTCTGATTTAAAATTGGAAGTGGCTATGGAGCATGTAAAGAGTAAAGGCGTACAAATAATCGAAGGCCCAGTAGCCAGAACGGGGGCAACTGGTTCAATTATTTCATTCTATTTCAGAGATCCAGACAAAAATCTAATTGAAGTGGCAAATTATGTAGAAAGCACATAACAAGGCAAATCAGCCGACCCACAAACCCGCCGCTCCTCGTTCCTCGTCGCTCTGCTTTTTGCTGCCGCTGATGCAGGTCATTATATGGCAGGAATTAGAACAGTTCAAAGGGGTAACAACATCAAAGCAAGTATAGTGACTTTTAGTCAAACAGGAAACACGCTCAAAGCCGTGAGACGCACCAACGATTCGCGTACATTCGGTACAGTGTCGCAGTAAATAGGAAGATAGAAGAAACTAGGATCGTCACAAAAAATTGATAGAGATGAAAAGCTTAAAAGAAAAATCGGAAAGATAGAAAAGAAAGTGAAAATGTGAAGAATGAAGACCTGACCCCTTTGTTAACGTTTTCGGAGGTTATTGAAAAGGTCAGCAATCACTATTTCTGTATTGCTGTCAGAAGACCGTTCTCAAAGTAAAGGTATCGTGTTTTGGAATCTGACTGTTTATAAACCCACTGCTCCCTTACGCCATCGGATGTAGTCGTTTCATTGATAGCATCTGGTTTACCCCAGGCATAAAAGACCATATGTGTGGTCATGCCTGTCTTTAATTCTCCCTTCAAGATTAGTTCTTGTATTTCGTTTGGCCACCCAGAGCTTTTTATTGCAAGATATTTTTCCACATCTTCCATCTCACCCTTCACCACTGCGCCAAGAGTTCTGTGCACCCATTTGGTGTAGACAATTTTTTCTATTTTTGCCTTTACATCATATTCGATTTTCGCATCAATTGGTATCCATGTCGCATCATAGTCATCAAAGGTGTCAGGTATTTGGACTACCGTTTCATTTGACACTTTGCCAATAATTCGATATTTCGTACTTGGTCCTGATCTTATGTTTCCAACTTTATGAAAGACAAAATATGCTGCATTACAGATCGGCGTTAGACAGAGTATTAGTAATACTGTCACAAATGCGATCAGTTTTCTGTGTTCTGTCATCTCCAATCCCTTCTCTATTATTTAGCTAGTGAAATATTCTTAAGGTACTAGTTCTTGATTCTTGGAACAGAGGGGGTCACATCTTGTATTGTGAATTAGTCCATTTATATTCTTCATCTGAAACCTTTCTACACATGGCGGTAGCGGGATGACACCATCTTAGGAGGCTGCGCCTGGTTTAGGTCGTAAAGGGAATTCTTTTCTGCGAGCCAAACAGTGAATCTGGGTAGTGAGGGGTGTATGCTAAGAGGAAGCGCGCCCCAGCTCTATCCCGATGCGCTTAGGTTATCTTTTAGGCGTTTCTTTCATGGAGGGTTACTATTTCTTCCCTTGTTTTTTCATCATTTTCCTGTGTTGTTCGGTGTCCAGCTTCCACGTCCTTTCAATATCAGTCATAATTAGATTTCTTGCTTTTACCCCTCCTTTCTTAGGTATCATCACCAATGAATGTTTTCCGATGGTGATGACATCATTTGCCTTCAAGACCCTCCGGGTAATCTTATTCTCATTAACAAACGTGCCATTGGTACTGTTCAGGTCCTCGATAACATAGTGACGGCCATCCTGCAGGATTCTTGCATGATGGGCAGAAACCGCGACATTATCGATCTGGATATCATTGGAAGCAATTCTCCCAATTGCGACTTCGGTTTTCTCCGTCTCGATTTCACGAAGGATGGAATCTTTAAACTTAAATAATAATTTCAACATAGGTTGCCTCCCCAAAAGTGAAAATTTTATGCCCTATCGGGTCTTATAATCGACTAACTATCTTGCAAAAAACAGGCCACGGATTGCAAAAAAAGAAGCCTATTTTAGATTCCTTCAAGAGGCTTATGATTTCCCATTCATGCGTGTCTGTTTCTTTTTTCACACGTGTTGCAGGGCTTTCGTACACTCCCCCTGACCCGTTTTTCCTAGGCCAGCTTGCTCAGGCAATTGTCAATCTCTTTAACGACTTTGCCCGCAGGTCCCAGTCTTTTGGTAACTTGTTTGGTCAGCAGCCTGTCCACAATCTGTGTGCAGCACCTGGGGATATTGGGTGCAATTTTCTTAATGGGCGGATAGGATGACTTGGCAATGGCATACATCACCGCTGCGATATTGTCGCCTGTGAACGGTTTTTCGCCAGTTAACAACTCATAGAGCACAACGCCGAGAGAGAACAGATCAGATCGACCGTCAACCTTTTTGCCGCCCACCTGTTCGGGAGACATATATCCGGGGGTGCCCAGAACCACTCCTGTCTGGGTTTCGGATATATTCAGCACCCTCGCGATACCGAAGTCCGTAACCTTCACCTGATCATTCTCCAAAAGGATGATATTGGCCGGCTTAATATCCCGGTGCACCACGCCACAGCTGTGAGCATAGCTGAGTGCATCAGCGACCGATGAAACAATGCGGAGCACCCGGTCGACCGGGAGCAGATTGTCTTTCCAGCAATACTCGGCCAAATCAGTACCTTGTAATAGCTCCATGGCCATATAGGCCATATCGTGATCCTCGCCGACATCAAATATCGTTACGATGTTGGGATGTGAAAGCTTACCAACGGCCTCGGCCTCGTGGAAGAAACGGGTTTTGACCTCCTCCAGCTGTTCCGACTCCACATCAACATATCTCAAGGTCTTGATGGCCACTTCTCGATTGATTTTATGATCTTTTCCCTGATAGACCGTTCCCATGGCGCCCCGGCCCAGCTCCTTCAGGATCTCATATCGCCCCAGCGTAGGTTTGCTCAGAGCGGGTTCAGACAAAACGCCACCTCCTTTCTTGGCTTCGGGAGGCAGGATAACGGTTTTTCCGGCATCCTTCAGTCTCACGATCCTCTGACGGATATCCTTGAATTCCCCCGCTTTCCCTATGTGTTCATAAACGGCCATCGCCTTGTTCAGCATCCTTTTGCGCTCAAAATCGAGCCCCAGGTTATACAGGGTCTGCTTCACCGAGCTATCTTTAACAGGGCATTTCAGAAATTTCTCAAATGCCATATCGAGCATTCCCTGCCCTTGAAAAGAAAGACCAAGGGCCTTGTTTGTTTCAACCGTGTCATCACGTAATTTCTCGGATGACCTTTTGGAGATGAAAAATCCATAGCCGAGAATGGCGACAAGAAAGGGAGGAAAAATCCACAACCAGTATCCATATTCCAAAAAAAGTAAAACCGTTGTGCCCGTCCAGGTCACGACAAATGACCCCAAAATAAAAGCACCTACCTTGAGCCTGACCCTGGGAATGACGAACACCAGAAATACGCACAAATAGATTACCATCATGGCTTCCAGTGAAAAGGCCCATGGCGGACGGGCAACATGTCTGCCGTTTACGATGTTTTCAACCGCACTGGCTACGATCTCAATTTCCGGGGCGGCCGAGTGTATGGGCGTTTGATAGCGGCCGGAAATCCTTTCAGCGGTAACGCCTACAAGTGCGATCTTTTGCCGAAACACCTCCGTTTCAAAATTTCCCTTTAAGACATCCGAAAACGCCAGTGTGTCGTACGGAAGGCGTCCGCCGTTATAATCGATGAGCATTCGATAACTCGAATCGGTGGGAATTGTACGTGATCCGAGACGCAGGCCTCCATAAGCATTGCTGCGGTTTATGGTCTTGAGGTCATAGAGCCGAACGCCCACATATTTTGCGGCCAACTGAAAAACGAATGATGGGAAATACCTGCCCCTGTATTGAATAAAAAGCGGCAGGCGTCGGACTTTTCCGTCCTTGTCAGGGATGATGTTTATATGGCCTACTGCTCCGGCTTTCCTTGCCAGTTGGCTGTATGTGGGTATGATTTCTCGGGCACAGGGCATTTTCTTCGCCTGCCCAGGCGCTAACCCAATGAAATTTAAAAACCTTTCCCTTTGGTCAGGCAACGGTGTCAGCCGATCGAGCGAATTCCTTTTCAGCCATGCCGACACAGCAGGGACATTTTTCCTGTGCTGCAGCCCGAAATTGAAAAGTACGGGCATCACAACGTTAACACCGGCGTTCACGGCAGATACTAATCTGGCATCATGATCTAATGCTCGCTCAGATTTTGCCAGGATAGCGTCGATTTTCAGTGCATCCCGCCGCCTTGATATGACCTTATTGGTTCGAAGGGTATTTCTGATGTGCCTGATTTCAGTGAGCCCAGCATTGTATTCCCTATCAGAAAATAACAGGTAAATACCCAGTGCCTTCGGAGCAGACTCGGATATGCGTCGGACCACTTCCGAAATGTGGGATCGGGGCCATGGCCATGGCCCAATTTCATCTAAACTCCGCTCATCGATCGTTACCAACACGACCGGATTTGCCTCCTGTTTGTGCCGCAGCGTCATTATCAATTCATACACACGATATTCGAGCGCTCGAAAAGGGTAGAATTCGAACAACATCCCAGCCAGAATCAACAGGGTTAGCGCGACACAGAAAAACGTGTTGGAAAAAATAGCCTTTTTGATTTGCATGTTTTGAGTAACTTTTTATCTTTTTTTTCGAGGGGGCACAAGGACATCTTTAAAAATTTCAATGCACAGCGCTACAACCGTGCAACTGCAAAATGCATGCCCAGATTAGCTCGCCTTGATGCGCCGGGTGCCAGCGCCTGAAGCCCACCTGATGGCGGGCAGGCCCCCGGTGCTTTGTACCACATCATGATATCGGGAATTGAACGTTGCGCTATATTCAAGGACGACAAAAATCGCAACGTTTCTATTTAGGGAAATCGGGGTCGATTCTGCCCGCCGCCGCTGACTGTGCATTAGGCTCGCAATTATGTTTCAAGGAGGGATGAGGTGGACGTTGGACAGACAGATGAGAAAAAGGGGGAGGCAAAGAGAGATTAAATAGGTGTGACCCTTTAAATTCTTGACATATTTTATTAGAGTTCTCATTGTACGTATTAAGTACGTGTAAAGGCAAGGGAGATTTGGATCATGCAAAAAAAATTGACCATTACTGTAGACGAACATGTGTATGAAGGCCTTCACCAAATTGTAGGCCGTCGCCGGATAAGCCGCTTTATCGAGGACCTGGTAAGACCTTACGTAATGCGCCAAGAGCTTGAAGCTGCATACCAGCAAATGGCTCAGGACGAGGCACGGGAATCTGAGGCTCTCGAATGGTCAGAGGGAACCATTGGAGACGTAAGTGATGAACCGAGGTGAAGTTTGGTGGGTGAATTTTGAACCAGCAGTTGGTGGTAAAATCCGTAAAAAACGACCTGCTGTCATCATTAGTAATGATGCATCGAACAAATATTTGAACTGCGTACAGGTTATACCACTGACCAGCAACGTTGATCGTTTTTATCCCAGTGAAGCTCTTGTGACGCTGAGAGGCAAACCAAACAAGGCTATGGCTGACCAACTCGCCACAGTCAGCAAATTGCGCCTGATAAATCGAATAGGCAAGTTATCAGGTACTGATATGTATAAGGTTGAACGTGCCGTTAAGATACAGCTTACATTGTCTGACTTAAAGGTAAAGAAGAAAGGGTCACACTTACCTTATTCCACCCATCTTATTGCTGGCACCATGGGAAGGCATGGGATGAGCAGCCCTTTTTAGAAGGGCTATCAATAAAACAGAGGGGAAAGTTCATGGAACATACAGCTCCGAAAATGAAACCGTCTCAACTTCTCTTAACAATTGCCGCCTTTGTCGTAGTGGTGGCCGGAATGAAAGCAGCGGTTACAATCCTGGTCCCATTCCTTTTAGCGGCATTTATTGCGATTATTGGCGGAGCGCCGCTATTCTGGCTGCAGCGCAAGAGATTGCCCACCTGGCTGGCCCTGCTAATTGTAATCTTTGGGATCTTTGTGATTGGGTTTTTGATAGTGGGGCTGGTTGGATCTTCCGTCAAAGATTTCAGTGAAGATCTTCCGATCTACCAGGAAAAGCTTAAACAGCAGACTGCGGCGATAATCGCGTGGTTGGCATCCCACGGCATAGATACCTCCGGGCTTGCACTGGAAGAAAAATTTGACACGGGTTCAATTATGAGACTTGTTTCCGCATTGCTGAACAGTTTGGGGAACGTGCTAACCAACGGTTTTCTGATTCTGATGACGGTAATCTTTATTTTATTGGAAGCATCGAGTTTTCCTGAAAAATTGCAGACAATTTTGGGTGACGCTGATTCATCATTGGTGCATTTCAACGACTTTACTGATAATGTGAAGCAATACATGGCCATCAAGACATTGGTCAGCTTTGCCACCGGTGTTCTTGTAACAATTTGGATTGCCATCATCGGAGTTGATTATCCTCTGCTGTGGGGCTTATTGGCGTTTGTATTGAACTATGTTCCTAACATCGGTTCCATCATCGCAGCTATTCCGGTGGTTTTGCTGGCAACCATTCAGCTGGGTATCATCCAGGCTGTCGCCGTTGCCATCGGATACTTGGTCGTTAATCTTGTAATGGGCAGCGTCATCGAGCCGCGTTTTATGGGTCGTGGCTTGGGTCTGTCCACGTTAGTGGTGTTCCTATCTCTTATTTTTTGGGGATGGGTACTGGGTCCTGTGGGCATGCTGCTATCGGTACCATTAACGATTACGGCAAAGATTGCCTTGGACAGTAGAGAAGAAACCCGATGGATTGGTGTATTACTTGGACCGCAAAGGGCGGCCAAAGTCAGCGCTAGAGCATGAAAGGGGTGTCAAGAAATCAAGATGAAGTTGATGGTTCCAATGTCAAATCAACGTAGTTGTGGGGGTCGACCCACTATACATTGAACAGAGAATACAAGAAAGGAAGGATTTATGGATTGGTCTGATGAAAAGAAAATCTTAACGGAACAGCTTGAGATTCTACTTGAAATGCAAAAGAGATTTGGCGAAGAGGTCATCGAAATTGCTAGTCAGGCCCGCTTGGCTGTTCATCAGAGATGGATGAGAGAACTGTCGAAAGGAAGCCCACCAAGCCGACCCGCTGAAGTATTTAGACATTCTGCTTACACTGTCACAACAGCTCGATCGGACCTTTTACAGTATGATGTATTGGATGATTCCGAGAGCAGATTTGCTGTGAATATTGCGGGCTGTAGGTATGCTGATTTCTATAAAGAAAAGGGCTTCCCCGAAATTGGTTACGCAATGCATTGTGCTCTCGACTTTGGTGAGGCTAAGGCTTTCTGGCCAGGTGTTACGTTGAAACGAACAAAAACCCTCATGCAGGGGAATGAGTTTTGCGATCATTGTTACGAGGTATCAAAGCATAAGAAATAGTCAGCTGATAGGGAAGATTAACACATCAATAGAATCACAGGGCTCTGTTACCGAAGTGATTCAACGCCTAAGTAGTCAATGAACCCGGCGTGTTCACAGCTCCGCTGTTTACACGCAGGTTATCTCCAGCGTTACCTGGTCTTATGACGATAGATGAACAGTAAAGCGGAGAATATAAAGAATTGGTAACGTTCAAAAGTTGAGACATTTAGGTTTAAGAAGGTAATGGCTGTTTCTGAAAGGCGATATCTCACAAAAAATACCACCGTGTTCTGCAGTGGCCAAATATTTGGGATTTACTCCACAAAACATTTGCACCTTTGGTAATACCCTGTCAAATACCAAATATTTGGCCACCTCCCCTGAGGCTAATAGATATCGCCTTGAGGAAATTGGCATTGCCAGTTAGATAAATTGATTCTCATCATGTGGCTGAAGAAAAGAACTGGACCTCAACTTTTGAACGTTTTCAAGTAATTACAAGAGAAATCATCTTTGATCACCACACCTCTTGAGACTACAATTACCCCCTCAGATCGCCATCTCCCCTTCAATCGTGCCTTTTCTTGTCCAGAAAAGCAGTCAGCCCCTCCTTGTGATCTTTT
>CP070673.1:1191257-1197818 GCA_020351915.1 Deltaproteobacteria bacterium | reverse complement strand
TCTTACTAATGCTCGGTAGGGGCAGAGGAGGTTTTGGCGGACACAGCGGTTTCGGAGGATTCGGAGGAGGCTTTGGGGGATTTGGAGGAGGAATGAGTGGGGGCGGAGGTGCAATTGGGAGCTTTTGAGATAGAGGTAAACAGATATGGGGAAAATACCTAACAGCCCTGAAGAGATATTTGATGAACTTAAACAGGACTATACTGCCCTTTTCGGTGATGATCTGGTGGCTATTATCCTGTATGGGAGTGGTGCACGGGGTGAATACGTACCGAAAAAATCAGACATCAATCTCCTAATTGTTTTGTCCGAGAATGGAATCGAGCGCTTGGGTGATGCGACGGATGCCGCAGCTAAATGGCGGAAGCGGAACGTGCGGACCCCCCTAGTCATGACGAAAGGGTACATAAAATCATCCCTCGATGCCTTTCCCTTGGAATTCTTTAACATCAAATCAGCCTACCAGGTGGTGTATGGTGAGGATGTCCTGAAGGATGTAGTTATTCGGAAAGAGGATCTCCGCCTTCAATGCGAGAGAGAGCTCAAGGCCAAGCTTCTCCTGCTGAGAGAGTCCTTTTTGGAGGCAAACAATAAGAAGCATCTCTTGCGGGAGCTTGTAGCACAATCCCTTTCGGCATTCATCTCTATCTTCAAGGCATTACTTTACCTCAAAGGGGATGAGGTACCCGAGAAGAATGTGGCCGTTCTCTCCGCCACAGTCCAAAGCTTCGGGCTTGATGTGAACCTCTTCCAGAACCTCTGGCGTATCAAGAGGGGAGAGAAAAAGCCCGGCAAAGACGAACTAGAAGAAATCGTTCAGAAATACATTAGTGAGATCAGAGGATTATCAACCCAGGTCGATCAGATGGACCTTTGAATTAGGCAGTTACTGAACCCCTGAACTCAATGAACTCAAAAAACACAACAAACCCTCGGAGGTCATCATGGGAAAAACAGGCAAGGCACTGGCCATTGCAGGCCTGGTTATTGTAGTTATTCTTCTCGCCTTCTTTTTTTCTATCAAAGGCACGTACAATTCGTTGGTTCGATTGGACGAAGGGATAAAAGGTGCCTGGGCTCAGGTGGAAAACCAGCTTCAGAGAAGATATGACCTCATACCCAATTACGTAGAAACGGTCAAGGGGTATGCGAAATTCGAGAAGGACGTGCTTTTGAAAGTGACGGAAGCCCGGGCGCGGGTTGGAGGGGCGGGCAGTGTGAAGGAAAAAATAGACGCCAACAACGAGCTTTCCTCCGCCTTATCACGACTTTTGGTTGTAGTGGAGCGATACCCGGATCTCAAGGCGAATCAAAACTTTATCAGGCTCCAGGATGAACTGGCAGGCACCGAAAACCGGATCGCTGTTGAGAGAAGAAGATACAACGAGGCAGTAAGGGCGTATAATGTAAAGATCAGGAGTTTTCCCACCAATATCCTGGCCGGTATATTCGGGTTTACGCGGGCCGAGTTCTTCGAGGCGCCGGCCGAGGCAAAGGAAGCGCCGAAGGTGAAGTTCGAATAGGGGCTCAGCTGTCAACCTTCAAGTATCTGTTGGGACAAAGGGCATTAACCCAACTTTCTTGGCTAATCTTAAGCCATATGTATGTGAGCACTCGTGTATAAGGCCTTGCATTAGCGCACATTTCTCGTCCTCCTCCTCTTTTCTATCCAGGACCACGGGTCACGGCGGCATAATGAACTCGTAAATACTGAGCGATCTGTTGCAAGGTGCAACTGTATTGAGGGTAACCTTTTTCTATCGCTTCATTTCTTAACATTTGATCTTTACCTTTCTCCATTGCAAAAAGCTCATTAGGGGAAGGTTCTGGTGCGGATGTTTGTCTCTGAGATAGTTTTCCTTCCTGGGTTTCAATCACAAGATGATAATGGTTTTGTCCGGCAAACAATATGCATGACAAAGCCAGTAGAATCTGTCTAGTAGTCAGGAGAGTACCGTAGGGAAATTGTTTCCGTCTTAGCTAAATATTATATTACAAAACTTGATGCCATTTACTCTTCAGCGTAGTGCAGGCTATCAGCAAGACGTGAGATAGTGTAGATGGGAATGACAGTGATCTTATCATCGAGGGTGTATTCCTCATGGCCGGGATAGATCACCCACAGATGCTCCAGGCGATACCTGGATTTCCCTACAAATTGACCCAACACGTGGGCCTGCCTTACTAATCTGGACCCCATAATCTATCGGACTCCGGGAATCTCCCGCCAACAGCTTGACCGCTACCCTTTCGTGCTTATGTTAACGCCAAATCGAGAAATCTCAGTGAGGGAAATTTTTTCTTGCAATTGCTTTGCGCCAGCTCTTAGTATGAAAAGAGAGGGTTATAAGCCGGTTGCCTTTGCCGTTATAAGGCTTTGGATGGAATGCTGCATCCGTGTCATCAACCGAGTACTTCTGGGCAGCAAGTTGCATTCCTGCTTGGCACGCAGATTGAGGCAGAGATGGCACATTCATTTTGGTCTGTGGAATGTGCCCTGTGGCTCTCAGGAGATGACCGCTTAGATCATAGTAGCTTTATGTAAAGAAAAAGGTGTCTATACATCCTTAGAGGAGTTGATCAAGCTGCAGCACAAAGCTTCCGGATTCAGCTTTCTGCCTCGACAGCCCGTGCACAGCCTGTTATCGGGGAGACACGCCTCAAGACCACTGAGTCGGGGATTGGATTTTGAGGAGCTGCGCCAATATCTACCGGGTGACGACATCCGCAACATGGACTGGAAGGTCACAGCCCGCACCGGGAAGCCTTTCTCGAATAATGCAGACGCTCCTGTCATGGCTCGATCATTGCGTCTTTACAGGCCAAACCGCCTGTCTCGAAGGCTTTGTTTTGCAGGCAGATGACCCGAGCCTAGCGGAAGAGTTTGGAAATCTTGAGTTGATGCTTTATGGAAGAAATCGAGCCCTTGACTTGCATGAAACTTGGTCGGGGAAGAGTTTTTACAAGGCAGTCAGCAGGGCGAGAAGGCGACTGGGCCAAAGTGCTACCTCTTTTAAGCCAAAAAACAGAAGGTTGCCGGGTCTTAACCCTTAATCATAGTAAGTTTAGGAGACAGCACTTAATTCAATTTTTTAAAAGAAAGGAAGAGGCCATGAACCCGCGGACGAAAAGCCTGTTAATTATGATAGTTGGCTTTGCTTTAATGATGGGAGCAACATGTGCACCAACAATGGTTTCAATAAGTGACCCAAAGATACAGACTGCTGCCAATCCTTATTATCAGGCCCAATTTGAACCTTTGACTAGGGATCACAATTTCTTTGCTGTGTTTCACCTGACCGTCACCAATAAGAGCAATAAAGATTTGCAGATTGATTGGAACAAAACACGATATCTTTATAACGGAAAACCATATGGCGTCTTTGTGTTCAAAGGCATTGAACCTAAAGATATTAAGAACTGGACCATACCGCCTGACGTCATCCGTCCAGGAGCTACTTTTTCGAAAGAAATTGCACCTCACAAACTGTTGGCACGTGCCCCCATTAGAGAGCGTAAAGTAGGTACGGACGAACCCGCTATCCATCCAGGCCCGATTCCAGCAGGGAAAAGCGGCATTCTTTTGGTTGTTAGACAGGCAGGGAAAGAGATAGTGGAAAAGATGACAGTTAATATAAGAGAGAAAGAAATTCGATGACACTTTCTGTTGTTAGTTGCGGTATTGCCCAACAGGTTATCTATCCTCTTCATATCTTCCGTAGCCCATATGATGTTGCTTTTTGTTTTCATCCCCGGTAGCGCTGAGGTGAGACGTTGGTTGACAGGGCAAACCTTCGCGCTACTGGTGATTGATTTCGTGGACCCCCATAGGAGCTTTGAAAAGTCGACAGATGCCGCAGGACGACGTCATACAAGAGCATCTTACCCTGTTTCAGCGCATGCGATACTCCATCTTTCCGGGTACGCTTCGGGCAGAAAGGGGGCAGGATACCTATCGACGGTTTTTCAACAGCCTGATCCTCCATTTCCGTCCCCGTAGTGTTCCGGAACGCACGCTCAGTAAGGAAGATAGGGACGTCCATTTGTAAATCAGTTGACTCTTTAATCTATTCATAGTACTATTCATCCTATGCCACGATCAGCCAGACTAGATGCCCCGGGTATACTGCACCACGTAATTATACGGGGAATAGAGCGTAGAAAGATATTCAGAGATGATAAAGACCGGCACGATTTTCTTGAACGGCTCGGCAAACTGGTGCCTGAAACCAAGACTGCCTGCTATGCATGGGCATTGCTGCCCAACCACGCTCATTTTCTGTTTCGATCAGGAGACAGTGGCTTACCAACGCTCATGAGGAGGCTGCTTACCGGCTATGCAGTCAGGTTTAACCGAAGGCATAAGAGACACGGCCAGCTTTTCCAGAACCGTTACAAATCCATTATCTGCCAGGAAGATAGGTATCTGAAAGAAGTGGTTCGTTACATCCATTTGAACCCTTTACGGGCGGAGGTTGTTTCTTTTATCTCCGAGCTTGACACCTACAACTACTGCGGTCACAGTGTGCTGATGGGTAATATCAAATGCGAGTGGCAGGATGCAGAGTATGTATTGTCCTTTTTTGGCAGCAGGGTAGCTGAAGCACAGAAGCGCTATCGTGCCTATGTGGAAGCAGGGATAGAACAAGGGAGGCGCCCGGAATTGATTGGCGGTGGGGTGATTCGAAGCGTAGGCGGATGGGCTGAGGTTAAGAGGATACGGCTCATGGGGCAGGATCGACTCAAAGGAGATGAGCGGATACTCGGCGAGAGCGATTTTGTCATGGATGTGCTCTCTCAGGCCGATGAAACGCAGAGTCGACACTATGAACTCAAACAGTTGGGATATGATCTTGAACGGGTTCAGCAGCGAGTTGCCGAGATCTATGGCATTGATGAGGGAGAACTGTACCGAAAGGGACGTCAGAAGGTACGTAGGGAAGCGAGGAGCCTCCTGTTTTTCTGGGCCGTTCGTGAATTGGGGATCAGCGGAACCTCTTTGGCACAGCGGTTTGGAATGAGTCAACCAGGCGTCGTCTATTCTGTTATCAATGGGGAGAAGATAGCGAGGGAGAAGAACTACCGATTGCTGGATTAATTTACTTATTTACAAATGGACGTCCCATCATTTACCAGTTGATCCAGCTAAAGGCCGGCATACGCTACTGGGCGGATTCCGCTCCTAGTGACCCCGAGGGCTGGGGGTTCAAGGTGGGACTTGTTTTACTGTTTCCGAAGTGAGGAAGAGCGAGCTTTGCACACAGAATCTTTGAATACCAAACATCAAATCAAGGAGAAAAATCAGAAGAAACGAGGGTAGGCTTCAGGCTCGATTGATAGGGTCCGTGGATCTAACCGACCAAGGGATTGCGCACAGGCGTGCCGGGAAATCGACCGAAGTCTCTATCCGCCGTCCACAGCTCCCTTACACCATGAACCCGGCTCAAGGCCGCAACCCGGGCATCGTGGACCTGCGGGCCGGTAACAAGACCTTTCTGAAGCAGGTCTCGGATTTGCGGCCAGTAATCTTCGGATTCCGAAAGCAGGACAAGAGTCGGTGATTCCATCCAGGCCTCAACCTGGTCAATGGCCTTTTCCAGCGGTGTTGGCGGAGCGTAGATTCGGGGATGTGTCACTATGGCGAGAAATTCGTGAATGCACGGCCACGGTATCGCCCACAGAGCTTGACCTTCAGCAAGTTCTAGAATGCAGGAATAGGCGGCTTCATGAAAAGACGAGTCTTCGCGATGTGCGTAAACCAGCAAATTGGTGTCGACAGCAATCATCCGCCTCGACCTTCATAGCTGGTCTCGCGGATTTGATCCCAAGAGGCTCCAGCGAGATGGGCCTGCAGCCCCGTTCCTTTGAAGGAGGCTTTCCGAAGTCGAAACCTGTTGCGCCGCTTGTGTTCTGACAAGACTTTTCGAAGCCCCTGCTCAACAAGGGCCTTAAGAGTTGTCCTTTCCCGGTGCGCCAGCTTGCGCGCCTCTTCAAAAACAGCGTCTGGTATCTGTATGGTTGTTTTCATAGGATAAACCATATCATAAGGTATGGCTGTATGTCAAGCTATATGTGGAGATCGGTGCCGCGGAGATGCGTGAAGGCGTCTGGCAGGCATGTAGGCCGGGAGAAACGGTACCTGAGGTGGACTTCGAATCCCATTTTTTTGCAAGGACAGTTTCCTCTCGCTGCCATAAGCACACAGCTGTGCCTAACCAAAGGCGTTGGTACTGAATAATTAGTATTCCGGTGGCAACTCATTGAGTTTGGCCAGGGAGAAGACGGGGCCGTCCTTGCACACATACTGATCGCCGATGTTACACCTGCCGCAGATGCCAATTCCACATTTCATTCTCATCTCCAACGACATAATGATCTGCTCGGGTGTAAACCCAACGTTCTCAAGCACTGGTTGCGTGAATTTGATCATAATAGGCGGGCCACAGACCAGGGCATAGGAATTCTTACTGGTTTTGATCTTTTGCTCTGTGACAGCAGGCACAAAACCGACATTATAGGGCCAGTCTGGATCATCGGTGGCATCAACAGTGATGTGGACAT
>CP070673.1:1187997-1191157 GCA_020351915.1 Deltaproteobacteria bacterium | reverse complement strand
TATAACCAAGTGGAACAATTAGAAGAAATAGCCGATAGCCTGGCAATAGGACAGAACTGGGAGGGAGATCAACGGATTATTCTCTTTGTCAAACCTGCTGAAGGATATCACCTCACAGAGGAGTTGAAAGCCAAGATCAAAAAGACCCTCCGTGCAAAGGCCTCCCCCCGACATGTCCCTGCAAAAATGATCGAGATCCCAGATATCCCGTATACGCTGAATATGAAGAAGGTTGAAAGCGCGGTCACCAATATCCTCCACGAGAGACCGGTGTTAAATCGGGACGCCCTGATGAATCCGGAATCGCTGGATTACTATGAGAATATCCCCGAGCTTCAGAGCTGAAAGAAGGTTAGGTTTCCGGGGTGAGCCTGCCAGCAAGGGGTGGAACTGTATGAAAGTCTTAGGGAGGGCACCTCATTTCCGTTATCCTAAGATTTTCTTCATCAACTCTATCAGTTCCTCAGGCTCTTCTGGTTTTTCTATATACGCTTCAGGTTCAGGTACAGGTTGACCTGCAAATTCAGCCAATACCTCCTGGGAGCGAAAGAAGGTCTTTGGGGCTATGGCAGAAAGCACGATCACGGGAATATCTCCGAGAGGCTCATCGGTCTTCAATTCCCGATACATCCTGATTCCACTCTGTTTCGGCATCAAGATATCCAAAATGATTAAGTCCGGTTTATCCTCCCTTACCCTGCCCATTCCCTCCACACCGTTCTTGGCTTCTATAACTTCATAGCCGGCTCTTTCAACAAGTTTTGAGACAAAATTCCTCACATCAACATCATCGTCAACAATAAGAACCTTCTTCATGATATATCCTCCCTTTGGTAGGTGCTAGCCTGGAATTAGGTTTGATGACTCTCATCTACCATTGCTCCCTGTGTGGCTCCATCCCTATAAGGCAGCCGAATAGTAAATGTTGACCCTCTTCCGAGTTGCGATTCGACAGTGATGGTTCCATCATGTTCCTGAACTATCTTCTGGGTAATCAGGAGACCAAGACCAGTACCTCTTCCCTCTTTGGTGCTAAAAAAAGTGGTAAATAGCTTCTTTTTGACGTCTTCGTCCATGCCACAACCGTTATCAGAGACCTCAAATCTGACCGCGCCATCATTTTCAAGAGTTGTCCTCACGTGCACCACCCATTTTTTCTCTTCGTTAGAATCAAAAAGGCAGGCATCAATGGCGTTGGAAACCAGGTTAAGCAAACAGCGATGAATATCTTTAGGATCCAAAAGTACCTCTTGCACGGACGGATCAAAATCTCTAGTCATCTCTACACCATATTCTTTTGCCTTTGCTTCCAAGTGTTCACAGACCTCATTGGCAATCTCATTGGGAAAACAGTTTTCATATTCTGGCTCCCGGTCTTTGGAATACTCGAGCAAATCAAGAACCAGATCAGAAATCCTGCCCATGTTCCTTTCCAGCATATCCCAACCAGTTTTCAGGGAATCTGATTCATTTCCTCTAGACGCCGTGTTTACCAAATAGAATCCTCCCTTTAGGCCAAACAATATATTTTTCATGTAATGGCCAAGGCTCGCTACGGTTTGTCCAATAGCCGCTAACCTTTCAGAATCGATGAGCTCCTGCTCGAGCCGCTTTATCTGTCTCACCCTTTCCTCTACCTCCATCTTGACCGCAGCCCAGTACCTGACCCTGGGTGAGAGTTCTCTGTAATCAAAGGGCTTCGGTATATAATCATCTGCCCCGACATCCAATCCCTTCACTTTATCGGGTACCTTCCTCTTCACCGTGAGCATGATAATGGGGATAAGTTTGGTATCTTCGGAACCTTTCAGCCTTCTGCATACCTCATAGCCATCTATCTTGGGCATCTTTATATCGAGTATTACTACGTCAGGCCGGTATTCCTCTACCTGTCGCAGGGCCTGCTCCCCATCATAGGCCTCTGAGGTATGGTACCCTTCAGCACGCAACCTCTTGGTCAGCAATTCCACGGAATCAAGATCATCATCCACTATCAATATCTTGGCCTTGCTAGTCATTTCAGTTTCCATAAATGGATTATGGACGAGGCTTCAGGAAATGCTGGATCTGTTTGGGTAATTCTCGGACATCAATGGGCTTGGAGATGTAGCCATCACAACCGACGGCTAAGGCTTCTTCCATACTGCCTTTCATTGCATGGGCCGTCAGGGCTATTATTGGGATATTCCTAAGGCTTGTATCGCCCTTCAATCTCCTGGTTGCCTCATAACCATCCATCTTGGGGAGGAAAATATCCAGAAGAATCAAGTCCGGGTCTTCAGCCTTTGCTTTTTCTATAGCCTCTTCCCCATCAACTGCTTCAACTACCTGATAGCCATTGAACTTTAGGGCCTTAACCACCATTTCCCGATTATCCTGATTATCCTCTACTACCAAGATTTTCGGCGAATAGGCTTTGTCAATTTCCTCACTGTCCATAGCTGCTCCCGCTTTAGCACAGGCCAAATTTATCGAGGGTATTCCTAACCACCTCTAGAATGACTTCCCCTCCGAGAAGCCCTTTCTTCAAAATCTTCTCCACCCTTCCATTTAAGACTTTCATCTGTTCCCTGGTCAACTCCTTACCGGTAACGACTATGATTGGGATTTCCTTTGTATCGTCCCCTTTTTTAAGAAACTCAATTACCTCAAAACCGCTGACGTTGGGCATCATCAAATCTAAGATAACGAGATCGGGTTTAGAGAGTTTAATTGACTCAATAGCCACTTCACCATCATAGGCCTTTGTAATCTGATAACCCTCATCCCTTAGTATCTTGCTGATTAACTCCACATGATCGGGTTCATCATCCACCACCAGCACTTTAATCTGAACTGCCTTTTCAACCCCCTTATCCTCTTTCAAAACGCCCATTGCTTGATAATCCTGCTGCAGAGACTTCCTTTTTGGTTCGAAAGCTTCCGCTTCTACGGGCAAGGCGAAACAAAATCTACTGCCCTCTCCGTATTTACTCTCTGCCCAGATACTTCCATTCTGCATTTCAACCAATCCTTTGCAGATACTAAGCCCCAAGCCTGCCCCTCTGTATTCACTCGTGGCTGAGATATCAAGCGGCCTAAACTTGTCAAAGAGTTTATTAAGATCCTCTTTCCTGATTCCTATGCCCGTATCTGAGATACAGACCTCAACGAATCTCGG
>CP070673.1:1185295-1187897 GCA_020351915.1 Deltaproteobacteria bacterium | reverse complement strand
TGTATATGGCCTAACTATTCGGAATCGAGAGGTCATTGATTTCAGAAATGTGATATCAGAATGGTATGCACAAAATGCGTGAATCTGGCATCAATAGCAGTAAACGCAACTGTAGCTTTTCAAAAGGAGAGTTTGGATATCACAGGTTTTAATTACTATTAATACTTACAAATACGTTGTAGATATGTGAATACATAACGCCGCCCATAACCAGGGGGCGCGTTTTTTAGCCCATCTGGTTCATGGGCTTGCTAGCACTTTTTGTTTTCTCGTAATGACTTGGTATCGTACTCATATCTTTTCCAGTGAATTTCAGCACATTGCTGTACAAGAGGGAGATTTACAACAGGTGTACCAGTGTTCTCCATCTTTTGCCAACAATTGTAGGCAATGTTAAATGCTGGCAGATTTCAGCATTATGCAAGTATTGTTAACTTGGCACATCACAAATTCAGCCAATGAGTGTGGTATTCTCAATGGCTCCCTTGCCTGACGAAGGGATAAACTCCGCGAAGAATTTCGTCATTTCGAGGACTTCCTAAGCTGAGATTCTTCGGCTATCGCCTCAGAATGAAGTTATCGGACATCCTCCAGGGGGAATTTGTTAAAACCTTCTTACTCAATGCCCATATCATCTTCGTAATCTATCTTATCGATATTATTTAGGAATCACTCGACTTTTGTTTGGCAATGGCCTCAACGGCTCGGGCGCCGTCCTTTACAGCAAAGTAGATAAGATTGGCATGCTTCTGCTCTTTAAGGACGCCTTCTTCCTTAATCAGGATATAGGTGGGACTTATGGCGCCGCCAATAGCGTAGATACCTTTTGCACTGGTTTGAAAGTCGGGCGTCAGCATAAGAAGCTGGGTGCCTTCTTTGCTGATCTTACACACCCCGGCTGTACAGGTAATCTGCTGAAGCCCCAGACGTTCGAACAATGGCGCCGGCCCTTGTGTCCCGACACACGCAATGACATGTTTCATCGGAAAACTCATGCCCTGATGCAACTCAACCCCTTGGCCCACATCAATTTCCTGTGTTTGGATGATAAGCCTTTCAACGCCGTCTTCATCCACCCGACCGATTTGAGGGATAGCCCCTTGAAGAATTCGGATATTCCCTCCAAGGAGAATTTCCTCCCCGAGATCCCTGGCCACATCCTTGTCCACCTTGAAGTGTTCTCTTCTGTGGCCCCAGTAAATCGTACTGCGATCACCTGCCGCCCTTTTGGTCTTGGACATTGTCGCTACCACATCCGCTGCCGCATTGCCGCCGCCCAATACCAGTGTCGGGGCCCCCAAATATTCCTCCGGATTATCAAGATTCCGGGCCACTGTTCTGGCCTCACCATAAATGCCAAGATCACCGGGTATATTGCTGCCAAAGGCCAAAATCACACCACGGGCCCTGTAACGGTCTTTGGTTGTCACGATTGTGAATTGATTTCGCTCTTTGACGATATCCTGAAATTCTTCTTTTAGGTGAACGGGGATCTTATACTTCTCCACACTGGCCTCAACTTTAGAGAGATATTCCTCGATAGGCTCGTTCTCGGGGTTTGGCTCAAGGTCGTCAATGGGAAAAGGTTCGGTTTCTCCCTTGGGGATTGTGGGGTACACTTTTTTGCCCCTCGGGTAGGAATCGATGATCCCCTGCATGATTCGTTTCCCCTTTTCCAGGAGGATATAGCTCAGGCCCAGTTCCTGTGCCTTGATGGCGCAAGCGAGACCACCCGGCCCGGCACCGACAATGGCTATGTCGTAAATATCCATTTTTCCAGGCTCCTTTTATAAAGATACTTCAATAAAATACCATTATGTTAGACATGCTAAAGGTTATAGCCACCTTTTTTTATGGTAAAAATTCATTTTTTCATGGATACCCCGGTTCTTAGGGCCTTCATGATTATCATCTATCCAAGGTCTTTTCACGGTTCCTCGAATATGGTTTTTTAAAATAAATCTTAATTATTCAAAATGTTAAAATAAATTCCTTGGTTTTACAAGCACTGATAAATCCCCTGATTTGATAACCTGGATGCTCACGCTTCTTTCCCACCACGATTCTACTGATTTGCTTACCCTTTTACTTTCAGTTTAATTTACAGTATAGGCTATCAGGCATATCTTCATCTTGTTTCAGAAAGAACAGTCCATGTGCGACACGTCTCCCGTTTAGCAACCACGTAAACCACAGAACTCTCGGTATTACCAGGCTGTTGAAGACCATTTTGAAAGGTTGGAACCAGTCTACGATGAGCGCATTGCCAAGCAGTATGGCTTTTTCCGGCCCTATGTGAAACAGGTAATTTATCGCTAGCATTAATATTAGACGGAAAATTTTCCGCCTATTGAAGTATTATGCTAGAAAAATGGAAACAACCCATCCTGAGCACTCAAACCTAAACCTCCTGCCTCATCTCTGTCTAGCGTTGATTTGCGTTATATTGAGAATACCACAGTAAAGGGAAAAACTGTGATATTTAATGAATCAGAATAAATTTTGGTGTGATTCAAAGGCTAACATTTCTTGCCACTACCTATGCTTCTGAATCTATCATAGCCTATAGGATATCATTTCACTATCAAATTGAATGCCTTAC
>CP070673.1:1182114-1185195 GCA_020351915.1 Deltaproteobacteria bacterium | reverse complement strand
GATGGCATGAAGGTCTTTGATGCGTACTGGCCGGAGGCTCACAAAGACCCGGTAAAAATGGCTAACTTAGGCGCGGCTCTCCATGAACTCGCAGGTCTTGAGTGTGTGGAGGTTCCATTTGAACTAACGCTTGAGGCAGAGGCTCTTGGCATCGAGCTTGAATTCTTCGAAGGTAAAATCAAGTGGCCTTCGGTAAAGGGGTACTTTGTTAAGACCGTGGACGACCTCAAGATACCCGAAAGCCCAGACCAAATGAGAGAACTTGGGAGGATTCCCGTCGTGTGCGAAGCTATAAAAATATTGAAGGAAAGATATGGGGGGAAGGTTCCGGTTCTCGCAAACATTGATTTCCCTTTCCAGAGCATCGGTGGCTACATTGTTGACACTGCTACATGGTATATGATGGTGGCAAGAAATCCTGAGGAAGCCCATAAATTCATGAAGGTGCTCACGGATCTCTACACCGAGGTCGTAATAGCGTACTTTGACGCAGGCGCCGACGTAATCACATACAGAGAGGAGGCTTCCTCACTTGCGAACATTCATCCAAAGACCTTCCGTTCGCTGGTTATGCCCTACCTCAAAGATTCGATAGCACGTGCAAAAAAGCATGGACGAGTCATCCTTCATTGTTGCGGTGAACTGTGGAGTAAATCCGTCGAGAATGTAAGCGGGCTCATAGAATGCAATGCCGATGCCGTCACGGTCGAGGAAGCCACGCCTATGGATAAAGTAAGGGAGATCGCTGACAGAATACAAGGATCATGGTATCCGATTGGCGGAAATCTGAGTGCATATGAGGTCCTGCACAGAGGACCAGTTGATAAGATTAGAGACAGAGTCCAAAGAGTAATAGCAGATGGTTGCGACATGCCCATGGCAGGTTGTGACATCTGGTTGGAAACCCCCACCGAACACATTAAGGAGTTCGTGAAAGCAGTAATAGAATTTGGCACCCCTCCGCCTTGGAAAAAAGGTTGAGCAACATCGGGACTAGTTCAGTAAACGATACGCAACGAATCGACCCACTACTTGGATAGATCTGACCTTGCTAACAAGGGCTAACATAAAAAAGATTTAAAATTCCATGACAGTCGCATGCCGTTCCTACAGCTAGACTGTAAGGGGTCTTAAGCTGTTTGGTATCTGACAGGAATGACATCAATGCCGATCCTTGAAAATACCCTACCTCCCCTCCTTTTCTCCCCCAAAGCGTATGGCCGACCAAGATTTTCGATAGGGTTACCTTGTCATGAGTGGCATAGGCCAGTATATGGTGCATGGGGCCCATTTTAGCTATGCCCGTGGATGGGCAAATGTCAATGGGCTGATCGCACGGAACTTCACAAAGGTTCCCTTTTGACATGTAACTCGTGATGATGACACCCATTTCTTTATCACAATGTAGAATCAGGCTTTGGGGGATATCCTTCAACACGTTTTCTAAAACGTTTGATGTACTTCTTACCTCCAGGCCTTCACATTCTAGCCATTTTTTAACCAGCTTACCTGCAAAATGACCCTGCATGGCCGGGACGATGTAATCTGGGGATGCCATCATCATTAAACGGACGGTGAATTCTACGGCATCGCATACAAAGAGAGCAGCGGCTCCAGCCTTTACGTCTGAGGTTTTTTGAACGTTCGTTTCTCTAATGATTTCATCTATAAATACGCTTGCCTCGCAATCTATTTTGTTATCGATCACCACCACTTTTGCATTTACATCCTTTGAAATAATCACTGCTTGTGAACCAAAGTACCCTCCACCAGCGATCAGAACTACTTTGTTCTGAAAATTCTCTGGCTTCAATTTTAGCACATTCAAATAATTAGTTAAAGTAGGAATAATTAAATAAATACAATGCTAACAAATATATTTTTGGAGGTGTTTGCATGGCTTGGCTAGATGCTTTAGCGGAAGAGGAACCGCCTGAGCCCGAAAATCCTCTAGGAACGGTAGTAACCGGAAATCTTGATCCAGATATGCACGTGGGCGCAAAGGAGCTTGTCAGAAAAGCGCTGAAAAAGGCGGGATTCAAGACAGTCGACCTTGGTGGAGGGGTTTCACCGGATGACTTTGTTTCAAAGACAAAGGAAGTTAATGCCGATGTTATCGCTGTTTCAATAAACTTATACATGGCAAAAGACAACCTGCCCGATTTATCGTCAGCGCTGGAGGCTGGGGGACTCAAAGACAAGGTCATTTTTATGATCGGTGGGTCAGCAGTAAAGCAGGAAGATGCCGACGAGATAGGGGCCTTATACGGTAAAAGTAAACAGGAAGCCGTTGATCTTCTGCTTAAAGCTATAGAAGAAAGGAAGTGACGATAACCATAACGAAAACAAGATAGTAAAGAGTGATGATGATGTTCAAGTTTGAAGCTGAGCAGAAAATCTTCGATATCGGTGGCGTCAAGTTCGGAGGTCAGCCCGGAGAGGTCCCAACAGTACTCATTGGCTCGATGTTCTATTTTGGTCAGAAAAATATAGACTTAGATGAGAGAACAGGGAGCTTCAATAAGGAAAAAGCTGAGGACATTATAAAAGAACAGGAGACTCTTTCTTACATAACAGGAAACCCTGGTCTAGTCGAGGTGGTCGGAGCCACCGACGAAGCCATGATGAACCAAGTTGATTTCGTGGCTGATGTGACGGATCTCCCATTCATGATCAGCTCAGAGGTAGCATCTGCACTGATCGCGGGCACCAAACATGTTGCTGAGATAGGAGTTCAAGACAAAGTAATCTACAATTCGATACCCACTGGCGGCGCACAGGCGTTGAAGACAATCAAGGATTCTCAGGTCGATGCGGCGATTCTGTTGGCGAGAAACCCCCAGAAAGAGACTTCGGAAGGAAAAGTGGAGATTGTAGAGAGAATCATGAAGTTGGCGGACAGGGCCGGAGTTGGGAAACCTATAATCGACGTGGCTAGCTTTGCCTTTGGGGTGAAGATGGGTGCGGCCGCGAGGGCTATCTATGATATCAAGAACGTGTACGGCTATCCTGTTGGCATCGGTTCAGGGAACGTCACCACCACATGCGATTGGGCTAGAACCAAGTTCGATAAGGATGTTC
>CP070673.1:1175886-1182014 GCA_020351915.1 Deltaproteobacteria bacterium | reverse complement strand
CCTTGTATTTGTATGGCCTATGTAACAGGGAATCTGCTGATTCGTGATTTCTCTGGTAAACAGGGAGAAGGGTTTGGGATTTTCGTCTCCATCCTGTCTTTCAAACTTGGTAAATTCAATAGTTGATTTTTTTAGTCGCGCAGGAGTACCTGTCTTCATTCTGCCAAGGTTGAAACCTAATTCCTTTAGGTTTTCCGGCAGTCCGTAGGAAGCAAACTCGCCTGCTCTGCCGGCCCTGATAGCGGTGAAACCAATGTGCACGAGCCCCCGTAAAAATGTTCCCGTGGCTAGGATCACTGAAGGAGCCTGGTACCCGAACCCTGTTTGGTCCTCTATGCCAAAAATGTGACCGTTTTCCACTACCAGTCTCTCAACCATGCCCTGTTTAATGTCAATGTTAAACTCCTTTTCCAGTGCCTCCTTCATAGCGATATGATACCGAATCTTATCATTTTGGGTGCGTGAGGATTGAACAGCAGGCCCCTTTTTGGTGTTCAGGGTCCGGTACTGTATTGCAGTTCTGTCCGTTACCTTGGCCATTTCGCCACCGAGGGCATCGATCTCTTTTACCAACTGTCCCTTTGCTACCCCTCCAATGGAAGGGCTACAGGGCATTTTTGCAATCCCGTCAAGATCAATGGTCATAATCAAGATGTTACACCCCATCCGCGCAGCGGCTAGGGCTGCTTCATAGCCGGCATGGCCTGCACCAACAACGATAATGTCGTATTTCTTAGGATAGTAATTCATTTGTTACTACTCGAATGATGCATAACGCTCACTGACTTAACATTTTACAATTTTACGGGTAGAATGTATATGAAAAGATCGTCTCTATTGAAACGGACACATACCGGGATAAACCATGACCAATCGTTACCATGATCTGAATTCCTACCTGAGAAACATGTTTGGGTATAGGGTGCAAAAGATTTCTCTCGATGCTGGACTGACCTGTCCGAATAGAGATGGCCGTATTTCAACCGGCGGTTGTATGTATTGTAATTCAAGAGGATCAGGTACCGGTGCCAGCAGGCAAGGCCTCTCTATCACAGAACAGATAATGAGAGGCAAAGAGTTCCTTAAGAAGCGATATAAGGCCCAGAAGTTCATTGCGTACTTCCAGTCTTTTTCCAACACCTATGGTCCCTATGAGAAACTGAAAGGCCTCTACCAAGAGGCACTGGCAATAGATGATATCGTTGGATTGTCTATTGGCACCAGGCCAGATTGTGTAGATGAGTTAGTACTCACCCTCCTTGAGCGTTATGCCAAGGATTATCTTGTGTGGATCGAATATGGGCTCCAGTCTATTCACGACAGGACACTTGCCCTAATAGACAGGGGCCATGACGTGGGGTGCTTCAAGGGGGCTGTAGACAAAACCAGGGGCAGGGGTATTAAGATCTGTGCCCATGTGATACTTGGCCTTCCTTTTGAGGATAGACATGATATGCTCGCTACGGCAAAGGCGGTAGCAGCAATGGGAATTGATGGGATCAAGATCCATTTGCTATATGTTGTGAAAGGCACAAGGATGGAGAAATTATATTTGGAAGGTAAGTATAGATGCCTTGAGCAGGAGGAATATGTAAACCTAGTTTGTGATTTCCTGGAACTCCTTCCCCCTGATATGGTCATTCAGCGACTTACAGGAGATCCCCATCCTCATGAATTGGTGGCACCTGAGTGGTCATTGAGAAAGAATGAGACACTTTCACGTATTAAAGAGATCCTAGCCGAGAGAGAGTCCTGGCAGGGTAAGGGGTTTAATGTATAGCAGAAACTTAGAAACTCATAATCTCATAGTTGGTAGTGCGCTTCACTGGCTGGAGAATAATGTAGGATTTTGGCTGAGTCAGTGGATTCTCTATTTACCGTTTAGCAGTGTTAGAAATATGGATATTTTTCTTTCGGTTTCATCTGTTTAAATAGATATACTATCAACCTTACGATGAAGAGGCCAAGGCAGAATATGAGCACACCCCACAGTATTGGCATCCAAAATCCGGGCCTTTCTGAATTAGCGAAGCCAATGGAAACTGAGATAACCGAGAGAAACACGAGATACAAGGAAAAAAAAGAAAGGAAAAATATGAGGAATAAACGGGCGAGTTTTTTTATCATGAAACCCTATCTTCTATCTGTCTGCAGAGGAATTCTACCTCCCTCCTCACGGTATCGTCAATTTTTATATTCCTCTTAATCTTATCGTCATCATATAGGATGGTTGAGTGGTTTCGGTTAAAGGAGCGACCGATAGACTCCAAGGATTTTTCAGTGTATTTTCTGCAGAGATAGATTGCTATACTTCTCGGATAGGAGATAGCCTTTTTTCTGCTTTTGGATGTAAGCGCCTCGGTATCGATCTTGAAATATTTGCACACCATTCTCTGAATATGCTCAACGGTTGCAAGATGTTTGGCAGGTATTAATTGTTTAACGGTCTCTCTTGCTAATTCCATGGTTATTTCCTTCTTCAGGAAAAATGAGATGGCCTTCAGGGAGTCAAGGCTTCCTTCAAGGTGTCTTATATCCTGGGTAATGTTTTCAGCAAGAAAGTGAGCTACCTCTTCTGGTAGAGAAATATCTCGCTCTATCGCTTTTTGTTTTAAGATATCGACCCTGGTATAAAACCCGGGCTTTTCAATGCTGGTAATAACAGCCGAGGTAAGTCTCGAGGTAAGCATGTTTTTCATATTCGGGATTTCTTCTGGATTGAGGGGACTCGTGAAGATGACCATCTTTCCATCATTAAACAATGAGTCAAGTGTGTAACCGAGTTCAATCTGTGTTTTCTCTTTACCACCGAGGAAATGTAATTCTTCTAAAAGGAGCACATCGCATAACCGGCGGTATTTATTTTTAAATTGGTCGATGAGGTTATTCCTCAATGCGTATATCATTTCATTGGTAAAATCCTCTGTGGTTATATACAGGACCTTTGCTGTCGGTTTTCTCTGGAGAATTGAGTTGCCAATAGCCTGAATGAGGTGACTTTTCCCTAAACCGGTTTTGGCCAGCAAAAACAGAGACGTGTACGGGAAATGAGACTCGTTGGCTAATGCTTTGGAAACGGAATAGGCAAACTCATTGCATTCGCCGACTACAAATCTCTCAAACGTGAACCGTGAATTCAGGTATTTTTCACCAGCCTTTATTTTTTTCGGCATTGTGGGAAGGGGTAACTGTTTTCCATTACCATTGCCCCCGCTTGGTTGGAACTCATGTAAGTCCCTATTCGACAAGACCTTAAAGATTAATCTATGGCCATTGAGTCCAGTCTCAGAAAGCTGCCGGTGAAAGAGGGCGGCATAGTTTTCTTGGAGCCAGTTTCGAGAGAACTTGTTGGGGCATCCAAGGTAGATGGCACCGTCATCTGAATCCAGGAATCTGAGTGGTTGTACCCAGAGCGAATAGCTTTTTTGGTCCATTACCTTTTTGAGGCATTCTTTCGCTCGGTTCCAAACAGTTTCCATTCTTGATCCTCAGTTTTGTCGGGAAGTCATCTTGAAAAAAGGTTACATCGAAAAGTTAGGTATCAGAAACAGTGGCGTTCAGTGGTCTATTAGGTTCGGAGGACCACAAGGACTTCACGCTGTTTTTGAGAAAGTGATGTCAAAAATTATCCCTACTTCTACAGTTGAGATACACGGTATCTATGATTGAGGTTTGCCGACAAAAACCTCTGATGCAAAGGCCTTAGTCAGAACCATAGCAAAATCCACCAGAATGCCTCATGTGTCATAATCAATGAAAGGCGTAACGATATCTTGAGGTTAAGAAGAAGAAAGATGCATTAACAACAGTACCGCAGTGAGACCTTTGGATAACACCTCTTCTGACGGAATTCGGCTTTTCCTTGTTGCCTGTAGACACAGGAGGGCGCTTTTTTGTCTATGCCCCCAAACAGGGCCCGCCCTGGTGCGACGTGCTGGGAATCCCGACATAGTCGGGGCTGCACTATTTGGGAAGTTCAGTTTGTGGCACTTTGGTTCCGCAAGTCAGGTCTGGGCCAAGGTTGTATAAAGGTCTCAGTGGTACAAGAGAAACACTTGCTGTGACTACATTCTAGGAAGCCGTACAATAAAGCACGCGATCCACTGGTACATTATTCTGTTAGTTTTGTACCAAATCCTTTTTCATTGCCATGCTAGGGGTTTCTAAGATTTCTAATAAAACATACAATGGCTGTCAAAGGCGATTACGTGGAAAATAATCTTAAACCTGTCTTGAGTTTTCAACAGAGCTAACATACTGATTTGATGAAGGTAATGGTGTGCCGCCTTTCAAATCCTTGCTGGACATAGAAAGGAAGATCACGAAAAATTACTATTGAATTCAGCTACTTTTGTTTCTATTCAACACACAACAGAAATGTTATCGATATTGTCAAACTATCATTTGCTCTCAAAAGCTTTATTTTTTAGAGCCTTTCTTTTTCTGAGCGTGGATTTTTGCTGACACGGAGGAAAAGGTTGAAGACCGAAATAATGGGCAAGGATTTTGCTTATCTTCTGATGATCGCACTGGTGAAAGCTCGGCTGGAATAAGGTTACCCATTTTTATTGAAAGAAGGGATGAGAACAGTTCTTTTGACAACTTTTTTTTATTTTATTTTTTTTTATTTTTTATGATATTTTCAAAAAATCCACACACATCTATTACGCGAGGGGAGATCATGGGTAAGCGGAGAGTCGCACTTATTGCCGGAGGATGGTCACGGGAACGGGAGATATCGCTGAAAAGTGGAGAATTTGTATACAAGAGCCTTGACAAAGCGAAGTACCAGGTTGAGCGATATGATCCGAGATCAGATTTGGTCAGATTGATACATGATTCAAAGAACATAGATATTGCGCTGATATTTCTCCACGGAAAGAAAGGAGAAGATGGTTGCATGCAAGGGTTCCTTGATCTTTTGGATCTTCCCTATGTCGGCTCAGGTGTGTTGGCGAGTTCTTTGGCAATGAACAAACCGGTAAGCAAGGAATTATTTAGATCCATTGGGCTCACGGTGCCTCAGGAGATGTTGCTATCTAAGGATCGGGAGTGTGATCCGATTGAGATATTATCCGTTTTGGGAAAGCCGGTGGTAATCAAACCGGTAGCAGAGGGATCGAGTATTGGATTGAATATCTGTGCGACACGCGAGGAGCTTGCTGCAGCACTGGAGGAAACCTTTGCCATGAGCTCACAGATAATAGCCGAGGAGTACATAGAGGGCAGAGAGGTTAGTTGCGGTGTTATCGGCAACAGCGAACCAGAGGCCTTGCCCGTAATCGAAATCGTTCCCCAGAAAGAACACCGCTTCTTTAGCTATACGGCCAAATATGTTCCCGGTGAATCTAAAGAGATATGTCCGGCTACACTGTCTGATGAGGTCTACAAAAAGATTCAGGTGTATGCCATAAAGGCCCACAGCGTGCTCGGGTGCAAGGGGTTTAGTAGATCGGATATGATAGTAACCGGCAACGATGTGTATCTCTTGGAAACCAACACCCTCCCAGGTATGACTGAAAACTCCCTCTTTCCACTTGCGGTCCGGACAGCGGGATTGACTGTTTCTCAATTCCTGGATCGACTAATAGAGCTCGCACTTAACGAGTAGATGGTACACTCATATCGGATAGGTTTTCCGGTCACCAAGGCCCCGCCTGACAAGCTCAGTGGCTTCCTGTGCTAATTGAAAGATGCCCCCCTTAGGCGAATGGCTCAGGACAGGCTGTTGCCGAAATCCCTTTTCACTCTGTCTAAAACGTTTTTTGACAAATCTAAGGCTCCTCCCAGTCTCGACTTGTCGGGAAAAAAACGTTTTACTATCGTTCAAAAGTGTTTACTCAATGGTATATTGGTCAGAGAATGTGTACATAACTACCTCTATCAGGTCATGCCCATTTTCTCAAGGCGCTATCTATAAATATCAAGGGATGTGGTCAAATATGCGGGGTTTAGATGAACCAGGTAAAGACTCCCGGGGCTTCCGAGGTGTAAACCCCACATATTTAACCACTGCAAGACCCGGTGGAATTTCTTTTGAGATATCGCCTTTCAAAAACCGGGATAACCGCGTAAAAAACATGACTGATCATTTTTTATACACCTCTTATCAGCCTTTTTTGGGAATT
>CP070673.1:1172738-1175786 GCA_020351915.1 Deltaproteobacteria bacterium | reverse complement strand
CTCGCCAGAGAGGTGCGTAAGCGAGATGACGAAATGAGGAAGGTCAAGATAATCATGCTCACCGCAAAAACCGAGCCGAGGGATTTGCAGAGTGAAGAGGAGTGCGGGTGCAACCTATATCTCACCAAACCTATTGATCCAGGCCGGCTCAAAGAATTGGTCAAGGATACATTGGAGAACCCAGCGCAGTAACAATACAGGATTTGTGAATTGCATTCCGTCTTCTATTATTCAAACGAACTGGCCCGGTATGATTTTGGACCAGACCACCCCTTCAAGCCTGAACGAGCCCAGAAAACCCTCGAACTCTGTTACCGGTATGGGGTTTTGGATCGAGAATATATGACCCTGAAAAAACCACCATCGCTTACACAGGAAAAGCTTCTTCTTGCCCACAGCCAAGATTACCTTGAGGTACTCCGACGTGTCGGAAAAGGGGAAATATTTCAGGAAATGCTCAAATATGGTATTGGCTCAGAGGATAATCCTCCGCTCCCGGGCATCTATGACTGGTCCAGAAAATGTGCAGGTGCAACCTGGGAGGGAATGATAAAGATATTGGATCAGGACGCTGACGTCATCTTCAATCCACTTGGTGGGTATCATCATGCCTACCGATCCCGGGCAGAGGGATTTTGCTACATCAATGATATCGTCATTGCCATCAAAGAGGCAGTCGATCGTAACGCGAGAATTACCTATATGGATATTGATGCGCATCACGGAAATGCTGTTCAAGAGGAATTTTCCAGTGAAAACAGGGTCCAATTCATATCCATGCATGAATCGGGAAAACATATCTATCCATACTCGGGCTTTGTAGAGGAAGCAGGAGAAGGCAGTGGTGAGGGATTCACGGTGAACATCCCGTTACCCCCAAAGACAGATGATGAGATCTATCTTGAGGTCTTTAACCGGATCGTCGTTCCCCTTATCAAGGGTTTTCAGCCGGATATCTTAGTTGCCGAACTAGGTGCAGATTCCCTGGTGTCTGATCCGTTGACTGACCTTATGCTCACCAACAATTCGTATACGCAGATCGTTCGGGAACTCAAGGAGTTATGTGGTAAGATTTTGGCTACTGGTGGCGGTGGCTATGATATCTATCGCACAGCCCGATGCTGGACACTGGCCTGGGCTATCCTCAACGATGTTGAACCAGTGGATGAGTTTGCAGGCCGGGTAGGCGGGATGATGTATGGTCCAGAGATGGAGGTGAGTAGTTTGTACGACCGGCCCTACATGACAAAAGGGCCCGAAAAGGATAAAATTCGTCAGGAAGTGGAGAAGACGATCGACTTTCTTATAAAACGCCACCATCTCTGATAGCCCACCGACCGTAACATCTTTGTTCTATTGAGAGAAATCAGAAAGCCCACCAAATAGGCAAAACTTCTTGACCAAATAACTTATTCTGAGCTAAGTTTTATTGGCTTTTGGCTGGATAGATTTAATCTTTATGAAAGGGTTCACCCCGTGAAATTCCACGGCCTATTCCACTGGGGCCCGGCCATGTGGAACTTGTCAAAATAACGGCCTAAGGCGTGTAGAAAATTTCTTTCAGAAGCTACACGCCCTCTTATGTTTCAAGTTTAAGGATGCATGTTAGGCAATTTCTGCACGAACGTGCCGGTTCACTTGACCCCGGTTTCTTTTGTTGAGCAAGAGTCAACCGGAGATTTGATAAGCATATACTTTTATAAGTTTCGGTAGGTTAATTACACGGTAAGTTATACTAATAAGGGGGGCGCGATGAACGAACAAAGAACCTTATTTGATGTCAAAGTGCGGAGTCATCAATCAGATAAGACAAAACTGGGTGCAACCAAAACGGGTTTTGGAATGACTTTAGCGGGTGTTTTGCTTTTAGGCCTATCCATAGTCGCTATAAGTTGGGCCGGTACTTATTGGTATTTCGTTATAGGCGCGATTGGTGGTGCCGGGCTTATTATAGGGGGCTTAATATATTTACTTTTCAGTTTAATCAAGCCCACTAAATCTGTAATTTGCCTAAAGTGTGCTCATGAACACAAGATATTTAAAAACGCACTCAGTTATGTCTGCACCAATTGCAACGAGCTTTTGCTTTTAAGCAAAGATCCTCAACAAAGCCTTGCGTTTTCCACTTGTCCTTACTGTGGACTTAAAACCGCAGCAAGTAGTGATGCTGCTCCTTTTCTCTGTCCGGACTGTGGAATCATGCGGCGAACTGATAGTAAAGACGTCGGACCTCAAAAAGAATGTTCCGGTTGTGGTTTTCGTGTACCTGAAGAAGCTATTTATTGTGTTTCCTGCGGAAGTATGCTCAAAACTGATTTACAATCCTGGACAGAAAAAGAGATCAAAGACCTTGTTAATGATCTGGATTGGCGTGCAGGTAAATCACCTCGAGGGCACCTCTATTTTGCTAAAGCCCTTCTTCACTCTCTCAATGCTTTTCAAAACCGGGACAACTTTAAAGACATTGAATATTCGCCATTCCATCTATTAGAAGAGAGTCTAATCTCTTTGGAGGTGGCCGCCAATGATGAGAAAACGCATCAGGACTGTGGCAAATTATTACCTGAAATCGATCGAACCTATGCTAGATTACTTAACTGGGAATTATCAGTAATAGAATCAACATTATCGGAATCTGGTAGTTCAGAAGGATTTGATAAAATCCCGGTAAAAGATGCTTGTATTACCCCCCGTCGACGTTTGGAGGATTTGTTTGGAGAAGAATTACAAAAATACGGAAGCCTAGGCAAATGGAACGCTGATCTTTTGAAATGGGAACAAGTAAAGAGTCCTACAGGAAGACCACTCGACAAGTATCGACTAGTGAACCACGATAAGCTGAAACAGGAGTCAACCAGATTCGCCGAGTGGGTAGCAAAATCATCTTGAAGCAGACATGAAAACAGGGGATAACGAACCCGTACCCGTGGCCGATGCGCACCGAAAAGTGCCTTGAGCAGAAATCGGTAAAAATCGTGTCGAGCAGGCAAAAGCCTAGCAAGAGTCAAACGGAGATTTATCCCGTGGAATTTGAAAACTATTCCACTG
>CP070673.1:1168628-1172638 GCA_020351915.1 Deltaproteobacteria bacterium | reverse complement strand
CGGTTTCTCGTCTTCACCCGCCCTATATGGCCAGCCTCGAGCAGCTTCTCAAATCTTGCTGTGCCAATCATTTGCATACTCCCATAGTGTTGAGACTCGATGCTCCTCCTTAACGAACGCTTTCACCCACCTTTGATGTGCCGCTACACCCTCTCCGGGGAGCCTCTGGTACGGCAAGGACAGAGCGTAGTCAGTTATAGACTGGAATACCCTGTCCATTACCACTTCCTCTGCTATCCCCCATAATTGGCCTCTTCTGTTATCCTGGAAAACATTAAATCGTCTCTCTTCTACTCACGAACCAATAGTGCCATCAGCTTCTGGATGCTATCGAGCCTCTCCAGTTTCTCAATGACCTCGATAATCGCTTCCACTTTATTGCTGGCTAGTACCATAGAGGCGAGTCCTTCGAACTTTTCCTTCATCTCCTTCCGGGTTAGCAGGTTGTGGATAGTGCCTTTAGCCCATGCGACCTTTTCAGTCAGGGACCTCCCATCCTTTAGCTGCATAGTCACTCGAGCACCAGCGACTGTGGTCTTTTCAATTTCCTCGTCCTCAATCCAGGCTATTTTCTTGGCAAAGTTCCTCACCGCTGGGTCCCAGAGGTTCGCTTCGGTATAATGGGAGAACTCATTCCCTCCTTTTAGTAGCCTGAGAGCGATGCCAAAGCGACCGCTGAACTGCATAGAAGCTATATCTTGAGGTTCAACGATACCCCCAACAACGTTCACTTCTTGGAGGCCCTGCCCGACCACGATCGCTTCGATCTCGTCCGGGTGAACTTCATGCTTCTCTACTATTAAAGACGCGGCGTCGAGCGCCGCGTGTTGCCCCGCACAGCAACAATATGCCTTGAGCCCAGTCCGGAGTATCCTAAACTCCTTCCCTAACCCTTCAGTAATATCATCCAGACGATAGGTATCGGAAAATGCCCGGCAGAATCCCTTTTTCCCCTCGAGGATAGTGGGCGGGCCAGTTAACCCTCGTCTTGCGAGCATGGCTGACCTGATCCCAGCATGTGCAGCTATTCCCCCGTGGATGCGCTTGACCTCCCCACCCGACTCAGAATACTCCATAAGCCCGGAGCAATGGCTCGCTACGATGCCAAAGGCGTTGAGCACCTCGTCAGCATTCATCTCCAGTATTCTGCATACAGCAGCGACAGCCCCGAAAGGCGCAAAAACCGGAGTGGGGTGGAACCCTCTCTTAATAGCGAACCTCGCTGCCCCCCCTACTCTTAATGCCACATCATATCCAAGAACCACTGCGGTGAGAAACTCTCTGCCCCCTACCTGTTCTCTTTCGCCAAGAGCCATAGCCACTGGAATAACGACACACCCGGGGTGGATCTTGCTTGTTAGGTCGGTATCGTCAATCTCAAAGCCATGACCAAAGGTGGCGTTAACCAGGGCAGCATCCTCTGCCTTGGTGCGCAAGCCATAATTAACAATGGTACTTTCTGCCTGAGCAGGGGCGTTCTGCGCCGTGTACTCATATACAATTTTGCTCCAGGGCTTGGTTGAGCAAGCTAATTCACACCCAATCTGGTCCAGGATTAGCCGCTTCGCTTTCTCCACTACCTCTTTCGGTAGGTTTTCGTATCGAACTTGAGCTACATGCTGGGCCAGTTGTCTTGTTTCATTCATTACGTACCTCCTTGGCACAGGACCTACATAGGCCTATTAAGTAATGATATATAAGTGCTTTTCTTTCTTTTTTTGACCAATCAGATATTTCATATTTTGGTGACTTTATGGAAAAGCCTGACACCAAGGACATAGAGTGCCGGCTTGCCCTGAACTGCGGCGCAATGGGTGCAGCCGTATACGCATGCGTGCTTGCCGGATCAGGTCCACCACCAATACACTCCCTATATTAAGGCCTTGAGGCAGCTAAGAGTCTCTCTTATCAACGTACGCTGATATTAGGATAATACAGCGCCGAACAACTGAAAATGATGCAGGTCATGTTGGCAAAAAAATATGGCGATTTTATTTATCCACATCCGGCCTTATTTTGATAAACTAAGGCCACTGTATCTTTTTCTTAACATGACCTACATCATATTAAAAAGCTATTTTGACATGGTATTATTTAATTTATAAGAGCCCCTGAGGCCGGAGTGTAAAAATGTCCATGAACACCTCCATCGAAATCGTGGCCTATCCCTTTTTCAGTGGAGATGTCTATCACCTGAGCGGTCAGGAGGTGGTACATTTTCGTTCCCATTTTTGGTACACTTTACCATGCCCGTTGACACAAGGTTCTTTATCGGTCGAAAGACGGGAGAAAGGAAAAGACCTTTGATGCTTTGAAATGGCTATAGCGGCCATGTGTTCGCATGTGCCTAACAAGGGAGAACAGATGTTTCAATACTGCGGCTATAACACCAATTGCAGAACCGACCCCTCGTCCACCTTTATCAACCCTTATTCACCTGCCTGCGCCGCACGCGTCGCGGTAGGCAGGTCTGGCCACCATGGATCCATACGGGCCGAAAATGAGCATACACAAAATCGTGGGCTGACTTTTTCCTTGACAGACAACGGCAAATTCAGCATATTTCAACTCGACAAAAGCGACTTCTATCACCCATAAGAAATGAGATAAAGGTAAAGACGCTACCAACTATACTCAGGAACCTTAAAGAAGGAGGATAAAATAATGAGAAAGGCAGTAGTTTGTTTCTTAGTTGCTGGCTTGCTTGTTGGCTTGCTTTATGCTGGCTCTCAAGCAGCGAGATCAGCTCAAGCGCAGACATCAGCTACACCTGGAAAGACATTCAAGTGGAGGTTGGTGACCGCTTGTGTTGAGGGTGATATTATCTATCGGGTTGGCGACCATTATTTAGCGAACTTGATCGAAAAGGGAAGTGGAGGACGGATTAAGGTCGACCTCTACCCCGTTGGACCCATTGTTAGCCTGGAGGAACAGGTTCCCGCGGTAGTTGCGGGCGGTGTCGAAGCTGTCAGAATCATCCCTGGCTATGCTGCTGGTATAGCACCGGCCACTTTGACTGGTGAGTGTGCCTATGGGACTAGGGATGGATATGAGGACTGGGAGCTACACGTAGCCTGGGGACTGGACAAACTGCTTAGGGAACATTATGCTAAAGGCGGCGTCTACTACCTGGGTGCACCCTACGCCGCAATGATTTGTTTCTTTAGCAATTTCCCGATTAACGCTGCCAACGATTTTAAAGGTAAGAAGGTTTGGGTGTCGCCATCTCTTATGTTTCTTAAAGAGTTTGGGTTAGTCCCTACGGAAATGCCAGGCTTTGACCCGTACATGGCCATGAAGCTCGGCACCATTCAGGGGTTCTCTTATAGTTCTATGAATCTGGAGCATATGAAGCTGAAGGAAGTTACCAAGTATATCATGCAACCATCATTTTTCCCTGCTAGTACGCATCTGATCGTGAACATGAAGGCATGGAATGCTTTGGGGCCGGACCTTCAACAGCAACTTCAGAACTATCTCGATGCTCATCTGTTTGAGCTGATACCGATGATGCAGAAGCTTGAAGACGATGCATTTGTCAAAGCCAAGGAATATGGGGTTCAATTTATCACTCTACCCCCCGATGAGTTAGACAAGGTCTTAAAGCCATGTCGAGCTGGCTGGGATTACGTAGCTGGTATGCACCCGGATGCTGCCAAAATAATTGAACTGTACAGGGCTTGGCTGAAATACAACAAAGCTTGGGAGTACAAATGATACGGTGATGTCCACTAATTTGCGGAAATTAGCTTAAGGGCATTACCCTTCCAGTGGGCTTTCATAGGGTGTTACCTCCTTTCTTCCGTTTTGCTCCTCACTGAAAGGAATAACACCCTTTTTCAAATTTCAGTAATCTAGTCTATATCACAAATGATACTATGAAGACAATAATGGCTCTGGTGCGTGTTATCGATGAAATTAATACCTGGATCGCTAGAGCTATGGCTACCCTCATTGTTCCCCTTCTGGGTCTCACTATGTACGAGGTTATCATGAGGTACGTGGTGCAT
>CP070673.1:1165630-1168528 GCA_020351915.1 Deltaproteobacteria bacterium | reverse complement strand
TGGACAATATCTTGGGGTGAGTACAAATGGGAATTGATGGGGTCAATAGTGGGCCACAGAGAGAAACCCATAGATCCGGCAAAATCAACATCGGATTTTAGGTTATACAAAAAAGTTGACATAATCGCCGATGCTGTGCAAAGTGGACTATATCATGATTTAACCAACCTTATCCATATTAACCATTAACCTAGGAGGTGGCACAATGAATAGCAAAAAATGTTTATTGGCTGTATTCGCAATTATGGTCATGGGGAGCCTCATTTTTTGCTCTCCAGTCAGTAGTGTGACTTTGGCAGCAGAGCCATCGGAACCCATAAAGATTGGTGCTGTTATTCCCCTGACTGGGGCGTTGCTTCACGAGGGCCCAAAAGTCAAGAAGGGCATGGAGCTGGCCCTGGAAGATGCTGGCTGGAAAGCTGCCGGCAGAAAGATAGAGCTCATAATAGAGGATTCTGCAACCGACCCGACCACCGCCCTGGACAAGGCGAGAAAACTGGTGGAGAGGGACAAAGTGATTGCCATCATAGGGCCACAGCATTCCGGGGTAGCCAACGCAATCCAGCCCTATATGAATAAAAATAAGGTAATTAGCATGAAGTCCAGGCAGTTTCCAAAGCCGCTCATAGCCAAGTATCCCTATCTCATCGTTTTGGATGGAACACAGCAGCAGACTTGCGCCCCCATGGGCTGGTATGCTTACGAAAAGCTCGGCTTCCGGAAAGTGACCACCATGGGACCGGATTATATCGCCGGCCGAGCCTTTGTGGGCGGTTTTATGGGTGGGTTCAAGGAGAAGGGGGGAGAGATCGTTCAGGAACAGTGGTTTCCCGTAGGGTGCGTCGATTTCGCACCTTACCTGGGGGCCTTGAAGCCGGCCGATGCTTGTGCCGCCTGGGTAGCAGGACCTGGGGCTTTGCGCCTTATCATCCAATACCACGAATATGGTGTTTCTAAGAAGATGCCCATGATAGGCTCTTTCGCATCTAGCCTGATGGATGAAGAGATACTGCCACAACTCCGTGATAAGGCCTTAGGCATGCATGGTCCCAGCGCCTATGCCTCCACGCTTGATAACCCCCTTAACGAACGGGTAGTAGCCAGATGGAAGCAGAGATACGGCTCACGGCCGGGTGATTGCGCGGTGATAGGGGGTTATAATAACGCCCAGGTGCTTGTGGAGGGGATAAAGGCCGCCGGCGGTGATACGTCACCCGAAAAGCTTCGGCAGGCCATTTTGAACCTTAGAATCCAAACTCCTTGTGGCCCTCTGCGCTTTACTCCTGAGGGGGCGGGAATTTTCAACGTCTACATCGTGAAGGTCGCGAAGGTGGAGGGCGAGTATCTGTGGCAAGTGGCGCATACCTACGCTGACACGGAGCCGCGCTAAAGATAGCCGAGCACCCCGCGCTGTTCTTTTTCCTGAGGGGGGTTGTTTCTGTTAGGCGGCCACGGCAAGGTGGAAAGACACCTCCCTCAGGTATCTGGAATGAGGTCAGAGAAATTTGGATGCAATCCTCATAAACCTGCTGAATGGGCTTTCCTTTGGGGCAGTGTTATTCTGATTTTTGGTAAAAACCCTTTCAAAGGAAAAGTGCCCTTTTTTCTACTCTCTCAGAATTCATACAAAATATTGTACACAACCCCTATTAGAACGATCATCAAAGTGCTTTAGAGCAAAAAAGATACTCATGAGAAAATCACTAGGTCTAATAATTCAGGATCCAGCAGCTCAGTATTTGCAAATCAGTGGAAATTAAACTTGGCATTGACAAAAAGTTTACATTTACAATATTATTCTTAACCGATTGAATTCTTTCTAGTAAGCGTTTATTGAAATGAATAGCCGTTCGTTTTTTTTTGCCCAATACGATATCGAAAATATGACCTTTATAGATAAGCTTTCGGTGTGCTCAAAATCGGGTGAAGGGATAGGCCCTTAACTCAGCAATAACCAAATTTAAAAAGGAGCAAGGAGGATATTATGAAAAAGGCATTTTGGTTAGGAACGGTTTTGGTCTTAGTGGCCACAATACTGCCTGGGGTATCCCACGCAGAAAAAGCCCCCGGATTACCAGAGTCCATCGTCTTCGTGGCAGGCACAATGGGTTCCAGCGCGTATGCCAGGGCGGTAGCGCAGAGCGATCTCCTGCAAAGTAAGCTAGGGATTACGGTCACGCCCGAACCTACTCCCGGCGCACTCGCCATGGCAAACCTGATAAAACAGGGTAAGGCGCATTTAATGGCGACCAATGCCTATGATGTCGGGTGTGCTTTCCGGGGGGAAGTCATCTATAAAACCTTGGGGAGGATACCCATCCTGGGACTCCAAGTGGGAACAGGGAACCCCATTGGATTGCTGTCAAGAAGAGATTCTGGACTCAAGAGGGTTGCTGACCTCAAAGGCAAAAGAGTCGTCGAATTCCCCACCCACCCTGATTCAGTAATCAAATGCAAAGCTTACTTATTAGCAAATGGCCTAGATCCTGAGAAGGATGTCAAATGGGTCCCTGCCTCATCCAGTAAGGACGGCCTGGAAATGGTCAAGATGGGGCGCGCCGATACCGTGAATGTTTCGGTCAGAGGCGGAAAGACCAAGGACTTTGATGTCACTGTGGGAGGCATCTTTCTGCAATCGGCCCATGATGAAAAGGCCGAAGCCCTTGCAAGATCCCTTAGTCCGGCGATATATTTCATGAAGGTCGAGGCTGGATCGCCCGCTTGCCCCGAAGACACCTATATCCTGAGCCATAACACAATTTTCGCAATAACGGCCAACGCCAGCGATGAATTGGCCTACCTCATTGTCAAGACATGCATAGAGAATGAAAAAGAATTGGTCAAGAAGGCCAAAGCATTCAAGGGGTGGAACCTCAAGCAGGCCGTTGGCTCATCCTC
>CP070673.1:1138972-1165530 GCA_020351915.1 Deltaproteobacteria bacterium | reverse complement strand
CGGGCCCATGGTTTCCGTGGCGATTTCATCAAGCCGCTCCGGTTCGACATCGTCTGCATACTCGCACTGGTTGTACTGGAAGTTCCTGGTCCGTATTCCACCCCAGGAATTGGTTGCCCCCCAGATAAAGGGTGTTCCCAAGGTTCCCTGGGTTTGATTGACCTTTGCGCTTGTGATCTGATCAATGAACCGCTTGTTAAACTCCAGTGCCTCCATAGGGTGGGCTATCTTTATATCCATAGTTCCTCTGGCGGCTACCGCCTTGAGGTTCTTGGATCCCATAACGGCACCCATTCCCGTTCTGCCGGCGGAGTTTTTTATGCCTGTCATGACATTAGCATAATATACGAGATTTTCCCCTGCTGGACCACAAACGGCACATTTAACCTCCTCATCATTCAGTTCCTTTCTAATAGCCCATTGGGTTTCGGTGACCGTTTTACCCCACAGATTGGTGGCATCTCGTATCTCTATCTCTCCATTGTGGATCCAGATGTACACCGGGTTTTTGGCCTTTCCCTTTATGACCAGATGGTGAAAACCGGCCCAGGCGAGCTCAGGGGTAAAGAATCCCCCCATATTCGCACTGCCGAGCAGTTCAGTGAGGGGTGATTTGGCCATAACGTGGCATCTGGAAGTTGCCGAAGCACAGGTTGCGGTGAGGATACCACCGCTCATTATGAGCGCGTTTTTCGGGCCCAGGGGATCAATTCCTTTCTCCGTGTGGTTGTAAAGCAAGTATGCATCCAATCCTCTTCCTCCAAGGAATTTCTTCCGAACCTCAAGGGGAATGGGTTTTGTTTCGATCTTGCCCGTGGAGAGATCAATATAGGCGATTTTTCTGTTCAATGGCATGTTATTTTCCCTCCTTTTTTGCTAGCGCCTCTTCAGCTATTCTCCGATTCACATCCCATACCGGGCCCCGTATCCGGGGAAAATCAGGTCGAATCCAATGAACGCGGAATTCCATGCCGCAGACCGGGCATTTGACCTGTTTCTGTCCAGCCGTGGGCTGCAGTCTCCCCATGCAACTCGGATTATGGCACCTGAACTTGCCATAGGTCCTCGTTTGGCGCAGACTCTCCGCGGTTGACAGGACCTCTTTGTCTGTTGCCATAGGATCCTCCTTTCTCTTTCGAGTTACTGTCACAGTTCATTATTATGAACACAATGCGGAACGTATCATAACACATTACTCCGGTTTGTCAAGGGGAAAAATAATCTTTTAAAAGAGCTGCTTTCCCATTATTATGACGGGAATCAATAGGGATACAAATTAACGTTGACAAAGGATAGTGAAAGGATGTAAGGTGCTAGAATTAGTTCATTATGGTGAACAATGTCACTACAATATCAAGCTCCTTCAGTAAAAAAGGCATTTCAAATATTGACGCTTATCTCCGACACTGAGCGGGGATTGGGGATCAGTGAACTGTCAAAAAGCCTGGGGATCAGCAAGGGTACCATTCACGGAATAACTTCCGCTCTGGAAGAGATAGGGGTACTCATCAGAGACCCTTTTACCAAGAAATATAACCTCGGGTATGCCCTCGTCGAGCTCAGAAAAAAGGGACTTTCTAGAATACCCCTGAGAGAAGTAGCTCGAAGACACATGGAGGAACTCGTGGAGGACACCGATGAAACCGTCTTTTTGGGTATTCTCAAGGATGATCACATCTTAATCTTAGATGTTGCGGAGAGCACCAAGGAATTGAAGATCACCTCTCCCAGCGGAACCAAGATCCCCTTGACTGCTGGTGCTACGGGCAAGGTATTTATGGCATATATGGAGGAAAAGAGTGCTCTTAGATACCTCACCGCCAACGGGTTGGTTAAGTATACGGAAAGCTCTATTACTGACCTAGACCGATACCTACAGGAAATAAAGGAGGTTAGAAAAAAGGGGTTTGCCACGGACCATGAGGAATACCTCCAAGGAGTCAAGGCTGTGGCAGCCCTCATACGGACCCAAGGCCCGGTTTTGGCTACCGTTTGGGTTGTCGGGTTCTCATCTTCCATCACAGTAGATAAGATGGGATATATAGAAGAAAGGACCCGCAAGGCCGCTGATGCGATCTCGCAGGATCTTAAGCGGAGGCAAGAGCAATAGGTTTCGTGTCTCAGGCCAGGCTCACCATGCCAGTACTGGGGCCACCCTCAGGCCACTGATCACCATCGCATGTCAAGCACTGTGTTTGGAAGAGGTATTCTATTGGCGGCCGATCAGATCTGATTGAATAATCTTTTTCAATGGTTTGTGCCAGGGAGACAGCTGATAGAAGACCTCTGCAGTATTGAGTTTTTTGCATTTCGGGCAGAAACGCAGATATTCATCTTTAATTGTCTGGCCAACTTTGTCTAGTTGAGGTACCGGCGCAAACAGCGTACCACATCGTTCACATGCCTTCAGCTCCACTGACCGGATCTCCTGTTTGGGGACGATCTGGAAAAACCTTCCAATACTTATCTCATGCCGCAGGTCAGCAGCGTCTTCAGGGCAGGTATTGACACATGCCCCGCAACAGATGCACTGATAGTGAGCGTAGGTGAAGATCCTGAAGGTTTCTTCATCGTTGGATTCAAGGGTATCGGTCGGGCAACTGAGCTCACAGGCGGCACACCCGGTGCATTTGTTCACGTTAAGCCGGGCTCTACAGAACAGAAAAACTGCCATCACGATCATGGCCTCACCACTGAGCACATGGATGATCCGCATGTTGTCTCCCAAAAACGCAATGGTATCCAGGCTCCCATGGGTTAAAAAGTATCCGGTCATAAAGGGGAGAGCGGTTATGACGATCAAAACATAGTCTGATGTGGAAGAGGTGAGGCGAATATCCTTTACGATAAGGTGCCTGAGTAAGAGATAAAGGGCAAGGGCCAACAGAAGAAGGGTCATCCAATCAGCCCATGTATCGGGCAGCGGGGTCCAGTCCCACTCAAACCTGGATTCCGCCCACAACACAATGTGTCCGGATAACCAGATGGGAACAACAACCATACATACATGGAACATATAGCGCAGTGTTGCATAGAGGGGTTTTTTGGTAACTGCCTTATGAAACGGCACAAACAAGCGCCCCAAGGTAGCTGGAATATACCCCCAGCGGAATTCTTTATCCTTGCTGCTTGTTATGATCGTGAAAACAAAGAAGGCAAGTCGAGCAATAATCCCGATAGCAAAAATCAAAAAGATAAGCCACAGCAAGGGGCCTTCAACAAAGGAACCGAAATCCATCTTAGGTTGCCCTCTCTTTTTATGTCTTATTTATGACCCCACTATCTTTCTGACGCTCTCTTGACGTCTGGGTTTCCAGTTCATTATCATGAACTGAAAGCCGAGCAGAGCATACCACATTCATCCGTTTTGTCAAGGGTGAAAATAATCTTTCCATAACCCTCCAATCCCGTAATGATAAACCAAATCAGCAGTCATGTTCAGCCAATATTGGGAAACCCTGACGAAAGCTTGAAAAGGAAAGTACGTTCATTATAATGAACAGAATCCGCAGATTATTTTGCTCCTTTTCGCTGGAACTTACTTTTTACTACTGTCTCTTCCTGAGGATTCGTTTGTCTCCTATCCTGACGGTTAGCTGGATTTTATCAAAGTATTCTATGAGAGGAATGGTATACTTTCTTGAAACTCTGGTGATCTCCTTTAGTTCGGGTGTGGCTACCTCACCTTTCTCTTTTATAAAATCAACTAGTCGGCCCTTGAGCTCCTGTATGGACTTTTTGTGGAAATAAAGATCCTCTTTCACTTTAATGAGGGTTCCATCCTTGACCATGATTTCCAGCAAATCCCTTCCCCCTCGCCCAACTTTGTTTTGATCCAGGTCCTTAAAGTATGGCGGTTCAAGATCTGCCTTTAGGTAGATTTGTTCGATCTCCTTGCGTAGCTCTTCCTGATCTTGAAGGAGCTCGATTTTATGATCCTTATGCCGGATAATATCCTTCTCTCTGGTAATAACAGAATCCTTTATCAGGTCGTCAACCAGCTGATTGAAAAGTTTCTCCTTTATATTACCCGCCATCTTGGACCTCAATTCCTCCTTAAGTAGTCCCTTTTTGAGGGGAAAGCGGCTGTGGTAATCCGTAAGAATCGCTACGATCTCTTCTCCTGCCTTATTGTAAAATTCAGCATGTACAAATACCTCATTCTCTGTATTGGTCTGAATAATAGTCGTATCTGATATTAAGCTATTGACTATTTCATCCAGTTCTTTTTTTCTGAGGTTGGCGAGAAAAGAGAGCTCGGTTTTGCTGAGGCCTTGGAGTTGACTCCCTTTGATAAACTGCTCAGCAATTTCTCTGTCGGATCCGCTGCTCAGAACAGAGAGTTCCTGTAGGCTTTCTTTTGAGAACCTCTTTTTTTTCAGGGGAAGGGGATCTAGGACGTAACCCCCTCCAATGGCCCTGATAGGAGAATAACTCCTGATGACAAAGCGATCTTTTGTGAGAACTACCGTGGGTCTTTCCAGACGAAATTGGGCAAGGCATGTGTCGCCTGGAGAAAGCTCGTCTTTGTCCAAAAGAATAACGACGGAAATGATCTCGGAGCTGCCGCAGTGAAACCTGACCCTGGCCCTGTTTTTTAGCTTCTTGGGCGCACTCTCCAGGTAATCAAGAACAGTATCCACCATATAGGTAGGTTTAAGAGAGTCCTTTTGAGCGACCACATCACCCCTGGCTAGGATTTCTTTTTCCAGGCCTTGAAGGTTTATGGCCGTTCTGAGCCCTGCGCTCACTGATGGCACATCTTGATGATACACCTGAATACCTCGCACTTTGCTCCTTATTCCTTTTGGATAGATGGTTACCTCGCTGCCCACCTGGATATGACCTGATATGCTGGTACCAGTGACTACCGTGCCAAAACCCTTCATTGTAAAAACTCGGTCTATAGGGAGCCTAAAGAAGATACCGGGGTCCCTCTCCGGAACGTTTCGAGTAAGCTCGTCGAGGGTTGTTACGAGTTGCTTGATTCCTTCCCCGGTCTGCGAGGATACCTCCACTATGGGTGCATCTTGCAGAAATGTGCCAGCGAGAAACGCAGAAATGTCTTCCCTAACGAGATCAAGCCACTCTTTATCCACGAGATCTATTTTGGTTATGATCACTAAACCATGTTTGATTCCAAGAAGAGAGCAGATTTCAAGGTGCTCTCTCGTTTGAGGCATAACACCTTCATCAGCTGCGATGATGAGTGCGACTACGTCAATCCCGGTAGCACCGGCTACCATGTTCTTAACAAACTTTTCATGACCGGGCACATCCACGATGCCGGCACTGACACCGCTGGGCAGCCTTAAATGTGCAAAACCCAGTTCAATGGTTATTCCTCTGAGCTTCTCTTCCTTGAGTCTGTCCGTGTCTATGCCTGTCAGGGTCTTGACAAGCGCAGTTTTTCCATGGTCTATGTGACCTGCTGTGCCAAGAATAATCTGCTTCATTCCTTCCTCTTTTTTTCTTGCCGTTGCTGAGATGCTAAACTAAAGGGAACTGCATCCCTTGTCAAGCAAGGGTTTGTTAAGAGAGAGATTTGGCTGGACAATTTGATTGACGTTAGAATAGCTTACTGTTAAATGTTGCTATTATGCTCCCCGGTAGCTCAGCTGGTAGAGCGGGTGGCTGTTAACCACTTGGTCGGCGGTTCGAGTCCGTCCCGGGGAGCCAAGACACATGATTTTTCGAACCACGAGGAGGGGTTTACTCAGCCCGTAGAGGTTGATGGTTATCTTACCCTCATAAACTACAACACTCGGAGGATTCTCTCGAGGCATTCTGCTTTTTAGGTGGGGAGAAAAGTTTCGTAGACGTGAAACTTAAACTCAGCGCTGCAAGGGTTCCTCTTTTTTGACATTTTCTGACCCGCCACATGATCGGTACAGCATGTCCAAAGTCCACCTTAGCTTATGGTCCGAATTTCGGGGTCAAGTATACCTGTTGGGCTGACCGAATAGGTTAATACGCCCTTCCACACAGGTGCTTATTGTCCCTTTATCAAGTAAGATTTGTTGGCAAGATTTTTTGTTGGTTTAGCAGTTTTAACTGTGGCATACATAGCCACCTCACCAGAGTTGGTACAGAAGTTTTGCTCGAGCCAGGCTTGAGCTTCTTGTATTCTCCGAAATTTGACCCCCGAGGATCGCGAAGCAAAAGGCACTCTACTGGGTTTGTAGTTTCCTAAAAGAAGGGAGGCGAGAATGGGGATGGGCAGGAAGGAGGATGTTGAGTGCATGGGGATCTGCCGGGACCTGCGGGCCGCGGGAAGTTAACTCTTTAGAAGGGGGTATTATCCTAGCGTACGATGGAAGTCCAATCTCTTGTTAGAAAAAAAAGCATGGCAAAGGGAATGGTCTCCCTACAAAAAGGACTCGATATCCTGTGCTGTTTCGACTATGACCATCAAGCGCTTTCTGTGCTCGAAATTTCCGAGCGGCTGAACATTCCGCAGAGCACGACCTATCGGTATATGACCGTCTTAGTCGATAAAGGATTCTTAACAAAGGATTTTGAGTCTAATAAGTACACGGTCGGACATAAGGTCTTTCAAATCGGAAGCACCGAGTCTCCTAAATATGAACTCGTTGATGTGATGAAGCCTTATCTTGAGTCCCTGGCATCCCTTTCAGGCGAGACCGTGGTGCTGGGAGTCCTCAAAGGATGGAAGGCATTGTTCATAGACATTATAGAGTCCAGAAAAACGGTGAGAGTAACCCCGACACTAGGAGCGAGCATTCCCTTGCATGCAGGCGCTGCAGCGAAGACATTACTGGCATATCAAACCGAGGCTTTCGTCGATGCGATGATCAGGGAGGTTGGGCTTTCAAAGTTGACCCGGAATACGGCTACCGACCCTGATCAATTGAAAATGGCCCTCAAACATATCAGAGAAGATGGTGTTGCATTTGGAGATTCAGAAGTTGAGTCTTTGGCGTGCGCCGTTGCGGCGCCGATTTTTGATCACAAGAAAAGAGTTGTGGCAAGCATTGCGCTTCTTGCCCCCAAAGCGAGAATGGCTGGCAAGAATGTCTTAAGATTCATCGATATGGTCAAGAAAACTGCCCTGGAAATCTCCTGTGATCTGGGATATGGAAAAGCCAAAGAAGGCTTCGCCAATACACAAACATCCGAAAAGGCTCATGCCAGAAGGAGGGCTTGACAGAATCCTTCACATTCCTATACGCTGTCCTATTCATAAACACCAGCCTATATGCTGCTGGTCCGTAAAAGGACTTCATTATAATTACCCCTACTGAATAAGGCTGGTCATAAAGGACGAACGCAAGAGCCCACAGTTTGGTGCAAGCCCCTTTTCTATTTGGTTTTTCACGAAAAATCAACCCTTTCCTCCTCGTGCGGAAGCAGGGTTTTTACTCGGTTGGCATTGAGGCCGCCATTCAGATGACAATCTAACATCTTTATTTTTTTCAGCAACACTTTCCTCCTCTTGTTGCTCAAAAAAAGCTTGACATCGCATTGCAATGATGTATTATCGGCTTTACTCTCATAATATGAGAAGTTAGTTCTCGTAGTTTGATGATTTGTCCGGGAGGATGAGTAGAGGCAAGGCTTCAAAGGGAAAGTGCTTCGAAGAGTTAGATGATGATGTCAGGATTCTTCCCAAGCCCTTGGTAGACTTTTTCCTTTGGCTCTGCCGGCCCCACGTGTAGATGCTTCTTTCGAGTTCATTATCTTTGTCTGAATTGTGCGAAGAGGTCTCGCGGTTCGATTGGGAGATTTAGGCCTTAACCGCAGACAGATAGCCTTTTGAGAAAGACGGTAAATGCACAAGCTAACTCAAACAAGGCCTCATGACTCGATGCCTTCTTTTCAAATCGGACAAGCAGCGTTGAAAACCGGTTTAAAGAGTATTGAGTCCTCTCAACCACCCGTCACCAAGCACTATAGTGCGAATTCCTTTTCGCGGCTTGCATTTACCCCCTTCCTCCTCCACCCCAGAAGATACTTGTGCACAGAACCGGCACCGCCGAATGCGGCTTTTCACAAGACCTATCATTGGCATCCTGTCCGTAGAATGTGCGCGATTACAGCAAACCCTTTCTTATCCATGGGCCTTTGTCCACCCGCACAATGTCGCAAATACCTTCGGCTCCTCTCCAGACTAGGTTTCGTGCCAAGCGGCTCTGCCCGTACCAAGAACTTGTGCGAAATTGTCATTGATTTGATGGCCTTCATGGGGATGAAAATACGGAAAATCAGACGTGATGGCATACCATTACTTATGGAGCAGGCCTAAATATAAACTGAAAACTCGCGCTGCGATCTTTAAGGAGGGGTTCACAGATTATGAAAAATGCTACATCACCTAACTTGAATGTGACGATGGCCGGGATTCAATTTAGGTCGCCCGTTGGCGTGGCCCCCATAGGTGCACATTGGGGTAAGGGGATTAAGGATCCGGAAATTTACGCTGAAGTGAATGGCGAAATTCTCCTGAAGCATGCCCGGGCGGGTGCAGGTTATATCTATATAGCTGGGGCCTTCTTAAAGGAGGAAACGATAGATAAGTTACATGATAGGGCAAGGCCGGAGGGAGAACATCAATTTCCACCGGATGGCATGAGCACAAGGGCTATCAAGACTAATACAGCGGTTGCACCCTACGGCCTGGAAGGGATGTATTTTATTCCTTCCCCCTTTTGGCTTTCCGCTGAACACGAGAAGGGGGGTGTCCTTGCCAAAGAAAAACTGATGAAAATACTAAAGAAAAAGAAACCCGAAGATGTCCCGATCATTGCTAACACTATCGGAATGGGCGACCTGCCTGATACTTGGGTTGACGGAGCGAAAAGATGGGAGGAATTAGGTGCGGACCTGATCGAAGTAAATGTTTCGTGTCCCCTCCCAACAACGATGAGGGGAGCTGTAAACGATTTTTTCCAAAAGAGCTTTCCTGCACGATTTCAAGGTGTCCTCATAGGCGATAACCCGGACCTCGTAGAAGAGATAACCAGGCAAGTGGTTAAGGCGGTAAATATTCCGGTCGGGGTTAAGATATCGGTGGAAACAGGCTTTCCCCGCGTTGTAGGCTTAGCGGAGAGAATAAGAGATGCAGGAGCCAAATTTATTCATACTTTTAATTCCGCAGTGGGCATCGCACCTCCGAATATTTATGATCGAGGAAAACCTCTATGGCCATTTATGGATGGGAGTCCGTTTTGTATGGCATCGGGTTCTTTTCTCAGGATTCCATGTTATAGAGATGTTGCTGCCATTGCCAGGTTCGTGCCAGGACTCGACATAGCTGCAGCTGGGGGTTTTGTGCTGCCTGAGCATTGCGTAGAAGCCATGATGCTTGGTGCACGTTTGGCACAGCTCTGCACTGGGGTCATCGAGCAGGGCAGGAGCTTAATAAAGCAGAGCAACAGCTTCATTAGAAAGTTCATGGTAGAGCAAGGGTACCAGAGCGTCGAAGAGTTCATCGGGCTGGGTCAGCAATACATCAAGTACAATGAAGATGTTGACATGATGGGGGGGAAAGTTGTCGCCGAGTTGGATGAAGAGAAGTGTACAAAATGCGGGCGCTGCATTGACAATATCTGTACTGCTTTGTACTCCGACAAGGGAAAAATAAAGATAAGGGCCGAGAGATGCGCCGGCTGCGGCGGTTGTATGATTGCATGCCAGTCTGATGCTATAAAACTTGTGCTCAGAGAATGAGTAGAAACAATGGGGAGCTTGCCAGGAAAACCAACAGTACACTGCTTTGGACAAGGCCTCTGGAAACTGCCCCACAGGCAGTCCTGGCGCAGAATATCCCGTTAAGAACGAGAGGAAAGTCAGAATGCCTTAAGAGATATCGAGCTTAGGCGGCAGCCTTGCCCAGTTTGGCAGGGCGCCTAAAAATCCACTAAGAGGAGGTGCGACATGTCATTCCAATCGCTTCGCGACTACCTGGAGCATTTGAGAAGTGAAAGACAGATTTTCGTAGTTGATCGACTGATCAATAAAGATACGGAGTTGATGCCATTGGTGCGCTGCCAGTATCGCGGTCTCGAAGAATCGGAGCGTAGGCCTTTTCTGTTCACCCAGGTGACGGACGCCAAGAAGAGGACTTATGAGTCCGCGGTATTGGTAGGAGCCTTGGGGGCCTCGAAGCAGATCTACGCCAGGGCTTTGGGCTGTGGTGTGGAGGAGATCAGAGAGAAGTGGAACCAAGCCATTGTTAACCCCATCGAGCCAATACTTGTGAAAGACGCCAAGGCACCGGTGCACGAGGAGGTGTACACCGGGGATGCGATCCAACAGGTCGGCCTGGATGAGTTTCCGATCCCCATTTCCACGCCTGGTTTCGACCCGGCGCCTTTCATCACGTGCGTCAATTGGGTCACCAAAGATCCCGAGACCGGCATTCCCAATCTCGGGAACTATCGTGCCATGGTCAAGGGCCGGGATAAACTGGGCATTCTGCTGAATCCAACCCAGCACGTTGGAATCCATTGGTCGAAGCATCGGGAGAGGGGCCTGCCGCTCGAGGCGGCCATCGTTATCGGTGGACCTCCTTCCGTGAGTATGGCTGCGGTCGCCAAGGTCGCCTATGGGCTGAACGAGTACGCCGTTGGCGGGGGGCTGATGGGACGCCCCGTTGAACTGGTTCCCTGCAAGACCGTGAACTTGGAGGTACCATCGGAGGCCGAGATCGTATTGGAGGGAGAGATCACGACGACGGAGAAGGAACCCGAAGGGCCTTTTGGGGAGTTCAGCGGTTTCATGGGCGCAAGGGGCAGTCGCCCCTATTTTAAGATAAAGTGCATCACTCACCGGAAGCGCCCGATTTTTCAGGTTTTCATCAGCCAGTTTCCACCCAGCGAGTCGACAAAGATTCGTGGGATCGCCAATGAGGCCGCCTACTATGATGCCCTTAAGAATAAGTGTAACTGCCCCTTTGTTCTAGATGTGGTTTTCCACGAAGCGGGTGGTGCTGGACAGAATTTCGTTGTCATCAAGATAAAGAAGCGACTCCAGGCCAATCCCTGGCAGGCGCTGCGCGCGGCCGCTTCATTGGATAGCGGGTTTGGAAAAATTTTCATTGCGGTGGATGAGGACGTGGATCCAAACGATTTGCAGGCAATCGTCTGGGCCCTCTGCTGGCGGATGCAGCCACATCGTGATATGGAGGTGATCCAAGGGCGCGTCTCGACACTGGATCCTTCATCGGCCCCCCCGGAAGCGCCGGACGAAGAGCAGATTTATCCGGGAGTAAAAGGTAACTCGGCGCTGTTAATTGATGCAACGCGGAAGTGGGATTACGCCCCCGTTTCCCTACCCAAGAGGGATTACATGGAACGGGCGTTGGAGATCTGGAGAGAAGAGGGTTTGCCGACGCTGAAATTGAGGGAACCGTGGTATGGGTACACGCTCGGTCCCTGGCCCTCCGATCTTGAGCATGAAGCGGAACTAGCCGTTAGGGGTGACTATTACGAGACCGGGAGAAAACTTGAGGAACAAAAGATAACAATCGAACCCTCGGAAAGGAATTGAAGACACGGGACGATTGTGGTGTCACCCGCCCGTGAGCCTCGGGCGATTTTGCCAACAAGACGTGCAGGATTTGGGGAAAAGTGTTTTGAATCGGATCACGCCGCAAGGATGCCTAGCAAGCGATTTCGGCGCGCTCGCGCGGCGGGCACCTTGGTGTAATTAGAACTGTACCATTGCCCGCTATGTGCGGCGAGCCCACAACGTGAGGGATGTCAAGGCCAAGGGTCCATTCTTCGGATCGTCCATATCTTTGGCCGTGAGGAGGAGTTGGGCAAGGAGGCTCTCCGTCGGCTGGTGCGGAGCACAAACCACTTTCTGGGGCCGGAGGGGAGATGTTGCGTAAACTACGCCTTTCGCAGAAATGATGATTTGGGGTGAGACGTAATGTCGGCGCATGATGGGAAAACCGATATTCTCGGGAAGTCGGTAATATTCTCAGATTTGACCACACAGCAACGTGCCCGGCTTTCTCGGCTCGCTGTGGAGCATCATGTGAAGTTGGGACAATTCATGTACTCAGAGGGCGACCTGCTCGAATATCTTTATGTAGTGGCTGAAGGAAGGCTTAAAATCTTGAAGCATTCCCTTTCGGGAAAGGACGTTATCGTCGCCTTCAGTGGTCCGGGAGAAATCTTGGGCAATGTATCCCTTGCTTCAGATAAGGAGCGCTTCTATTCGGCCCAGGCCGTACTTGACACCAAAGTATTAGCAATAAAGACAGATGACCTTCTATCATTGCTTTCTAGTGACCTTGAAGTAGGCTTCAAGGTTCTTAGAAGAATGCTCATTGTTGTGGACCAACGACTCACGAGTGCTTTAAGGCGCCTTGTGGACCTTGCGGCGGAGAGGGCGGAACACCGCCTTGCCTATACACTGTTTACACTTTCTTTAGAGCTTGGACACACCCTTCCTTTTACGCGGGAAGAAGTCGCTCAAATGGCCGGGACAAGTGCTGAGACAGCAATACGATTCGTGAGCCGCTTAAAAAAGGCAGGCGTTGTCCGCGCTCCTCGTCGAAAGATAATCATAATGGATCAGTCGAAGCTGGGGTTGTTGATTGGAGCCTCGCCACAAGCATAGGAGTGGGGAGCCATATCCGCTAAGTCGGCGCACCGCGTTTGGACAAGCCAAAACGCCGTATTCACTTGTTGACATGACCTACATCATTTTAAGTTGTTCGGCGCGGTATTACGATGCTATGGCAAGTGAGAGCAAGTTGACAAAGCGGAGCTTGTTAGCTGTCTTAAAGCCATGCTTTGATGTTAAGAATAGCGTGCCTAGCTCGTGCTTGACGTAGTGCTAAAACCGCGGTTTTCTGAAAAAAGTTGCATAATGAAGAGGTCGCGGATTAATATTAGCAAAGAAAGGGGGTGAGAGATAAGAAGAAGACTATATCCTTTCGTCTCAAACGACTCGCTAATCTATTTTAAAGGAGGTCAAGAAAATGAAAAAGTGGTTGAGTATCACTGTTGTTTCAGTCCTAATCCTGGGTTTTTTAGTATCAACCGAAAAGATAGCTACCTCTGCTCCAATAGAACTTAAGGTAGTTTCCTACGCCACTAAAGGATATCCGTCGTTGGCTGGTCTCGACTATTATGGCGATTTGGTTCGTGAGCGCTCCGGCGGAAGACTGCAAATAAAGTGGGCAGGTGGTCCTGAAGTGTTCTCGCCTGGGGACTTGCTAGAGAAATGCGGTCAAGGTATTGTGGATCTGGTCCACTGCCCCCTGGGCTATTGGGCCAGAAGAGCTCCTGAATTGGGCTACGATGGCCTCCCCTGGAATGTGAACTGGGAGGGCCTACCCCAACTAGTTCAAGCAACCTGGATACCCGCTGACAAAGTCCTTAATAAACAGGGAGTAAAACTTCTGTGTCCCTCCAACTACACAGTAGTCATGCATTTCTTTACCAAAAAGCCAGTCCATAAGATGGAAGACCTCAAAGGCAGGGTTATAAGAGGATACGGTCTGATGCCGGCCAAAATGATAGAGTCGCTTGGTGGTAGTTCTGTGGTTCTTCCCACCGCAGAACTCTATACGGCTCTGGAAAGGGGCACTGTTGACGGAGCGATATATAACTGGATGTCCTTTATGGATTACAAGCTTTACGAGACAGGGGTGCGTTACGTTGTAGATGATCCGCTCATCTACGGATTTGCGTGCGGTGTAGGCATGAACATGGATCGATATCAAAAGCTGTCTCCAGAACTTCAGAAAGTCCTCCTTGACACCGGCCGAGAGGCTGCTATATGGTCGATACGTTACTGGAAAGAAGAGAATGAGAGATGCAAGAATGAGGGCCAGGCCAAGGGAGTCAAACTTTACACCTTACCTCCAGATGAAGCCAAGCGATGGAGGACAAAGCTAGTGGGCGATCTGACGCCTATCTTTCTGGGGCTAAAAGGTGCTGATCCGCAAATACTTCGGGACTTTATTAAGCTCATGGAGAAAAAATGGTAACCGGCTAGCCTGAGGGTGTTTGGGGAGTCTTACGTGTCATTGTGGGGAGCCGAAACTGCCAGCGACGAATCTCGACGTGGGATCGCCTGCTTGCTGAGGCTCCTCACAATCAGAGTGTGAGCTAGCACAGTAAATGAGCGGCGTCCTGAGCCGTTTATATCATAGAAGATGGACAAAATGCGAAGACTACTTGGGGACTTTCTTGAGAAGGGTGTGAGGGCATTAGCCCTTGCTGGCGGTATTGCCCTTGTGCTTTTGGCGCTTCTTACCGTTTATATAGTGATAATGAGATACGTAGTGAGGATGCCGCAGGCGTGGGCTTTTGACATAAGTCTTTTTATGCAAATTGGTCTTATCTTTCTCGGCGGTGCTTACACCATGTTGGAGGATGGTCATGTCAGAGTTGATCTGATATTGGTATCGTTGCCGGAAAGGGCTCGGCTGGTTATTAATACCATTACCATGACTATGGTTTTCATCTTCTCTGCTATTCTTACCTGGAAAGGCATTCAACAGACTTTAGCGAACTGGGGGCACTATACAGACTCAACGACACGGTTCCCCCTTTTCCCTAGCTATGCTGTTATCCCCTTTGGGGCATTTTTCCTCTGTATGGTATGCATAAGCAAAATCGGAGGCTATCTCCTGGTGCTCATAAAAAGCAAAAGGGGAGATTAGGGTAATGGCCTGGGAACTGATAGCGATCTTATTGTTTATGGGTTTATTAGTGTTATTGGCTTCGGGCATTCCTGTGGCCTTTGCTTTGGGGTCAGTAGCCATGATAAGCGCTTTGTTTATCTGGGGATTCAAGGGGGCATCTGTCCTCGCCACTACAGCTTACGCCGTCGGCGACAATTATATATTTATTGCAGTGCCCTTATTCATAATGATGGGGGAAGTTGCTGCGGACTGTGAGCTAACCGGGGACGCTTTTACGGCAACGGATGGCATACTGGGGCGCCTCCCTGGAGGGATGGCAATTGCAACTGTAGGAACTGCCACTATTTTTGGGGCAGTTAGTGGTGCTAGCATTGCTGCTTGTGCTGCCGTAGGCACTATGGCATTGCCGGAAATGTTCAAGCGGGGATATGACAGGGGCTTAGCCGTGGGAGCAGTTGGCGGGGGGGCTTGTCTGGATATTCTCATCCCGCCAAGTATTCTGATGGTTCTTTATGGCTTCATTGCCGAAGTCTCTATCTCTAAGTTATTCTTTGCCGGCTTTATGCCCGGGTTCCTCTCTGCGGGCATGTTTTCAATCTACATCATCGCTCGCTGCATTCTAAACCCGAGACTTGCTCCAGGGCGCAGCACAGTAAGCCTCAAAGTGACAATCACCAGGTTGGTGCTACTACTCCCTTTGCTCATACTTATCGTGGTGGTACTAGGAAGTATGTGGTTAGGCGTGGCTACACCAAGCGAAGCCGCAGGTATAGGGGTTATCGGAGCCATGTTATTCGCCATTGGTCGTCGGAGGCTGAACTGGCAGGTTCTCAAAAAGATTATGCTCACCGCTTTGAAAATGAGCTGCATGCTTTACTTTATCATTATCGGAGCTACCTTCTTCACCCAGATTTTGGCTTACCTCGGTATCGCTGCTAATATTTCTGAGTCTGCGACTGCCCTGCCAGTCTCCCCGTGGCTGATAGTAGCTGCCATGCAGGTAGTAGTCATATTCCTGGGGTTTTTTATTGACGCTGGCTCCATTTTACTTATCACCACTCCGATATTTGTACCGGTAATTGTTAGGCTGGGGCTTGACCCCTTGTGGTTTGGCATCCTCATCATGATTAACTGTGAATTGTCAACGATTACGCCACCAGTAGGACTGAACCTCTACGTGCTAAAAGGTGTGACTCCAGATACACCATTTGCAACAATAATAAAGGGAGTAGCGCCTTACTGGTTTCTTCATCTGATGACGATGGTTTTTGTTGGTATCTTTCCTGGACTGGCAACTTGGTTACCCGGATTAATGAAAGCGCCAGTCTAGTGCCCCCTCAAGGCCTTAGGAGGCGGGCTGCAGTGCTACTGAGTATCCCCTCGTTGGTGGACCAACAACTGTCTATTCTCAGTTGATGTGGCAACAGCCGTTTCGTTTCGTCTCACGCTTTTGCTTTGTCGGCCAGCCGGATTGCCCCTACGAATAACAACCTTCTTGGAACCCAGCGATCAGCAAGAAGGCCAACCAGTGGCGTGAAAAGACTTATTTTCAGGCCCAGTAGCGAAGCGGCAAGTGAGACCTGCGCATAGCTCAAGCCAAATTCCTCCACCATCGGTTCAAAGACAGCAGTGAAACCGAGGAGTATGGCTCCGCCCGTATGAAGTGAAGTGAAGAAGCAGGCGCCCGACAACCCACCACCGTAGAACACTGTGGGGTGCTTCCGATTCGCGCATCGCTTAAGAAAGTGCTATCTCCCCGGCTGCATGTAATTCCAACGGATCTATCACAAGTGTGTCACTCTGAAGTCTCTTGTGGTAAGAAACTACCGACCCGCCAAACCGTTGCCTCCGTTGACAAACGTCCAAAAATGGATACATAGAATCGCCTAAGGGGAAGCTTGGAGACGAGCTTCTGAACTGGGGGTGTTCACCACGTGCAACTATTGGGGGCGGCTCAACCCTCGTAATGAAACACCCTCGACAACGGTGAGAATTAGAAATAACAGCCCCGACTTTCGTCGTGGTAGAAAAAGAAGGATTTATATGAAGTATCCCCCATTGGGGCTCAGCACCTGACCTGTGATATAGCTCCCATCTTCTGAGGCCAAGTAAAGGCAGGCTGCCGCAATCTCCTCGGGCTGACCTACTCTCCCCAAGACCGTCTTCTCCTTGTAGAGTTGTTTTATCGAGTCTGGCGCACCACCACCGAATCCGGTCTCGACCATCCCTGGAGCGACGGCATTTACTGTGATTCCGTATTGGCCAACCTCCTTTGCCAGCGCCTTTGTAAAAGCTACAATGCCACCCTTGGCTGCTGAGTAGTGAACATGAGTGGGTGTCCCCGTAAGTCCCGCTACGGAAGAGATGCTAATAATGCGCCCACTGCGACGGGCTATCATTCCGCTGACCACAGCCTGGGTGCAATTAAAGACGCTTTTTAGGTTGACGGATAGAATCCGATCCCAATCATTCTCCGTTATTTCGATGAACTTCTTTACGTCACCTATACCGGCGTTGTTGACTAATATGTCAACTCTCCCAAACTGTGCAAGAACGTTCTCTACCATGCCCCTTGTTTCGGCATAGCTTGACACATCTGCTCGAATAGCCAAGGTCGGCCGCCCCAGCGCTTCTACTTCCTTGGCTGTCTCTCCGGCTGTCTTTTCATTGATATCATTGACAACTATGGATGCTCCCTCCTTGGCAAAGAGTAAGGAAGTGGCTTTTCCCATACCGGCGCCGGCTCCAGTTACGATGGCTATTTTGTCCTTGAGCCTCATTCAACCCTCCTTTTATTATGTGCTAATAGCACTTAAGTCTGGACGCCGTAATATAGACGATTTGAGTTATCCTTGCCCACGGTGTCGCAATAAATGCTGGTTGCCGAGACCTGCCAATTTCTACCATTGTGCGCAGTCTCCATTTGTCCCAAATAACTCGTAATACAATCCTCCTCAAGAATTACGCAAGTAGCACGCTGTGGCTTCACAAGTTTGCCGTGAGTCAGGCCCGCTCCATTCCACGACTTGCTGCGCTATTATGGCTACCTTGTTTGCTTGCCTCTTTGTGCCCTACCTTTCACTGTCGTTATCTGCGATATCAGAGAGCAGAGAGCTTTTGAGCCTCTACTGACTTAACTCCCTTCACTCCCATAGGTGTGAACAATATCTTCCAGACCCAGACCTCTCAGTGTGTCAGGAAGCGGTGTGCCTTTTTCATCCCAACCCATCAGATTGTAGTAGTTTTGTAACATCTTGTCCCAGTGAGGCATAATGCCTCGACCGGCGGCTACTCCATCCAGCGGCGTAGACCCGTATCTCATTGATGGGCGGTCAAGCTCAGCACTGATCCCATGGCGCAGATTGAATGCCCTCGCCAGGTTTGCGGCTCTCCTGCCTACTACCATGGCTTCATGAAAGTCCATGTCCCAGCCGGTGGCTGAATTGACCGCCTGGCACAGTAGTTCCAGCGCGGTTGCCGTTTGAAAACGGCAGGTTACCAGGGAGTCCTCGAACAGCATAGCGCCCTTAATCTTGGCTTCTACCGTTGATATTACCTGGGGGTCGAAGGTATCGTAGTTTTGAGACAGTCCAAGCAACTCGTATGGTGCAAAGCTATGCATTTCCAGAGTGCCTGTATTGGAGACACACGTATCAAATAGCTCGAGCCACTGAACCCGGTGATCATGACCTCGTGGAGTATTTCCCTTCTGAGTATGGATAGCCATATTTTGTGCCTCGCCGCCCACGTGTTGAGCGGCCCGCATGATTCCTTCTGCCAGGACATTTCCAAACCCCTGGCGCTTGGCAATTCTGTTCATCATGGCCATTATCGCTTCACCGTTACCCCACGTCATTTCTAAGCCATCAGTATCCTCTTTGGTGAGAATGCGCTTTTCATAGCATTCCATCAGCCAAGCCATGATCCAACCAGTCTCGTTCGTATCCATACCCAAACGGTCCACCTCACTGGCTAACGCTACGGTAGTTGTTACGTCATCTATGCCAACCAAGCAGCTGAACGCGGCCATAGCCTCGTATTCTGGTTCCTCCACGATCCGACCAGCATATTTGCCCTCCCTGATCTCCATCTTATGACAGTGCTTCGCCGAACACGCCCAGCATGGAGACGGTTTGGCTTTGAACTTGAGCCGAATATTTTCTGAGGAATATGTGTTAAGTTTATCAGGATCAATCGCATGGATACTCGTGGTATAATTCTTAACCGGAACGACGCCTAACTTAGTCAGGTGGACAACTCCACCTGCAGTTCCCTCTCTGGCAGTCATCTCATAGAATTTATTGGCCAGGGTATTGGCGAGTATCTCCTTGGCTATTCGTGAGAGGGCCTCCTTGTCTTTGAGCGGGACCACTTTCTTACCGCGGTCAACGACAACCGCCTTCAATTTCTTGGAGCCCATCACCGCACCAACCCCATTGTGGGCAGCTATGTGACCCCTGTCAACGAATATGCACGCAAACCTAACCAGGTTCTCCCCGGCTGGACCAATACTTAAGACGCTTACTTCTCTCCCTTTTTTCTGCAGCTCTTCTCTGATCATGTGGTCCACTTCGAAGGTGTTTTTACCTACAAGGTGATTGGCAGGCCTAAGTTCAGCTATACCGTCATGGAGGTAAAGATAGACCCAGTCAGGCGCAGCACCCTGCAATATGATACCATCAAAACCTTGAAATCTGAGGAAAGCTCCAAAGAAACCATTTGCCTGCGTGCTGGCAATCCCGTTAGTCAGAGCACCTTTGGTGACAACTGCAATCGTGCCTGAGCCGCCTACCCTCGTTCCTCCCAGTGGCCCCGAGCCAAGGAATAGGCGATTTTCAGGACCAGACCATTCTACCCCCGGGGGCACCTCGTCATACAGGAACTTGATCCCCAATGTTGCTCCGCCTACATATTTACGCAACATAGCTCCAGCAAGCGGTTGAGAAAAGCTCTTACCCTGGGTCAGGTCTGCCCGCAAAAGGTTACCTGTATGGCCATAGCCTTGTGATGTTGACATAAAAACCCCCTCCTCTGGGTTGGACAATTGTGCCCTGCCTATTTACGTAGGTCTTTGTCCGCCGTCAACGATTATCGTTTGCCCTGTTATGTAACTGGAACGGTCAGAAGCCAGGAAAAGCACCAATCCGGTGAAATCCTCGACTTCAGCTATACGACCGAATGGTGTGGCCTTTTCCATACTCTCTACGAATTCCTTTGGAAGATTAGCCATAAAGGGTGTGCGTATGACAGTCGGGGCAATGGCATTCACGTTGATATTGAATGGGCCCAACTCCCTTGCCATGGATCTGCTGAAGCCCAAGACACCAGCCTTGGCTGCGGCGTAACTGGACCCACCACATGGATGTCCTTCCACTCCTGCTTTCGAAGACTGGTTAATGATCTTACCATAGCGACGCTCCTTCATATGGCGAGCCACGGCTTTGGTGCAATAGAAGACCCCCCTCAAGTTAACGTCGAGATCTCTGTCCCAAAGTTCATCGGGTATGTCCTCCACTGGGGCAAGACCCCGAATACCAGCATTGTTGACCAGGATGTCTATCTGGCCGAATTCCTCGAGGGCCTTCTCGGTCATATGGGAGACGTCTTCCCACTTGGAGACATCCGCTTTGACAGCGAGCGCCTTGCCGCCCTTATCTTGGATTTCCTTGGCGGTCTGCTGAGCACTCTCAGCGTTGATATCCGCCACCACTACACGGACGCCTTCTTCGGCAAAGGCGAGGCAGTAGGCTTTCCCACAGCCCTGTCCACCCCCTGTTACGATGGCTACTTTGCCCGACAGGTTCAAGTCCATCTCTTGACCTCCTTTACGTTTGGTTTTTATGGAGAGCCGCTGCAGGGGTCTAGACCTGAGATGAGATGTTCCGCACCAGCCTCTCCAGGGTCTTCGGAAGAGGCTTGCCAATTTTGGTATCCAGCCCTATCAACTCTTAATAGTTGCTCAATATGCGGATACAATGCACCAATTTGTAAATAGACCCCTACAGAGCAAGTGTCAAGGCAGCGTTTTCAGCCATGATCGGTGAGTTCCTTGGGCATGACAATACAACGCATGACCGACGACTGCTCACTTTCGAGGTGATGGCCAGTCGTATCCACATCAGGCCCACTTTAGAACAAAATCCACGAATTGTGGAACCACACGGCTGTAATGAAGGAATGGTCCACAGTAAATAGCATACTCTGCTGCCAACGCGCCTTGATATTAGAATAATACGATGTCAAAATAGGTTTTTAATATGATGGAGGTCATGTTGACGAGAAAAATATAGTGGTATCAGTTGCAACTAAACCCCTCTACCTCTGGTGGAGGATTCGGATGGGTTCTATGGATCCGGGGAGAAGTATTTTCCATGAACAGGATACTATCCTACACTACGATCTCATAGCATCAGCAACATATTCAAGACCAAGCTCAGTGAGTTTTGCTCGCGTTGGAGCGCCCGTGTTAATATCCCAGCCCCGTTCCGTGTAGTATTCATCCAACATCTGTTTGAGATCACTTTTGCTGATGAAATGCCCTTTGGAGGCTCCTTCCTTAAGAGGTTCGGTCATCAGCCTATCGGGCAAGGTGTCATCATCCCGGGTAAATCCTTCGCGCACATTGAACGCCCTGGCCAAGTTATTAATCCGTTCGCCTACAACCCATATATCTTCTGGAGTGTACTTTAGGCCTGTTACCGCCTCCATCAAGTTAGCGGTATTTTGGGTGGCTGTATCAGGCACAGCATTAGCCATAAGGAAGGCACACATGGTGGGAGCGTCGCAGGTTGCTGTACAGACATCCTGATTCCACTTGGTCAGCTTGCCTTTGCCTTCAGGGGCAAATCTGTCTACTTCATGGGGGATAGGAATGCCGAAGATCTCCTGAAAGGCGTAACCCCGGTTGTGGTCCGCACCCGTGTACGATGTAGCATAGTTGAGTCCGTGCGCTTTGGCCCCCCGAACATCATAGCCGGGGAGTTCCAGGCCCTTGACATGCATGGCGTATTTCTCTGTTCCTTTGCCGATCTTCTCAGCCGCAACCCTAACCCCATCGGAGAGGAGATCGCCAATTCCCTCCCGAAACGCCATCAACCTAAGCAGCGTGACCATGGCTTCGTGATTGCCGAACTTGAGTACAAGACCTCCTGTCTCCTCCGTGCTCAGGATTCCCTTTTCATACAGCTCCATTCCGAAGGCAACTGTTACCCCTGCCGAGATCGTATCCAGTCCTAGCTCATCGGACAATCGATCCGCGGCAATGATGGCGTCGATGTTGTCCACACCCGTCACGCCACCAAAACTGTACATGGTCTCGAACTCAGGGCCTTCAGCCAGAATCCCTGCATAGGCGCCTGTTTTTGCCATCTTCAGCTGGCTACATCCAACTGGGCACCCATAGCAGTGCTCGCTGCCCACATTTCGGGTTTCCTGGACCTCTACCCCGATTTTTTCTACGGGGGCAAACTCGCCTGTGGCGGAGAAGTTCTTACCCGGGAAAATTCCCATGGCACAGGTAAGGTCAACGGTCGCGGGGGTCCCGAGTTTTGAGAACTTAGGGTAGAGGACATGGCTCTCTTTCATGGCCTTTGTAAATTCCCCTCTTGCGGCCTTGAGTTTCCCTTTGTCAGCTATTGCCACTCTTGTATTCCCCCTGACTGCTATGGCCTTGAGATTCTTTGATCCCATGACCGCGCCAAGCCCCTTGCGTCCTGCAGCCCTCAGCTCATTGATTATACAGGCTATTTTGCTCAGATTTTCCCCGGCTGGCCCAATACAGGCAATTCGTACATTCTGGTCGTTCAGGTCGTTCTTGATAATCTGCTGGCAGTCCGTGGTCTTCATTCCCCATAGCTTTTTGGCGCTTCGGAACTGAACTCTTCCATTCTTGATCCAGATATAGGTTGGCTTTTCCGCCTTTCCCTCAATGATCAAGGCATCATAGCCCGCATATTTCAATTCAACGGGGAAATACCCGCCTGTAAGAGCAACACCGACCGCATCGGTGAGCGGTGATTTGGCCGTGACAGACATGCGGCTCGCACAGGGGATTGTGGTGCCGGAGAAGGGTCCGGAAGCAAAGATCAGTTTGTTCTCAGGGCCCAGGGGGTCAGTACCCGCCTTGACTTCATCAAAGAGATATTTAATCCCAAATCCTGCGCCCCCGATAAAATCCCTTGCAATTTCCAGGGGTAACTCCCCTTCTTCTGCAGTTTGATCCGTAAGATTGATCCGCACTATCTTCCCAGTATATCCACCTCGGTACATTTTTCACCTCATCTTTAGGGTTGCTCAGTTGCGTGGCGAAACGTCATCGCATATATAGGCTTCGCCGTTTAGTCTTTCTAATGAAGGGCATGGGGCCGGCATAGACCGTGGCTGCCTCGGCCATGCTGTTCCATTCTTCCTGTGTGCTCAAATCGGTCTGCACGCAGATGGCCCTACTCAGCCTCCGGAGATAAGGGGTAGGAGCAAGACCTTATCCCCATTTTGAAGCACTGTTTCCATTCTATTGAGGAAGGCTATGTCTCGCCCGTTAACCATTAATCGAATAGAGGGAAGGACGCTTGTGCCTTTTGGTTCGAACAAGTGGGACGCCAATTCACCTCCCCATCTGTTCACCATTGACGTAAGAAGCTCTCCTAGGGTGCTTCTGTCTGGAACAGTGATTTCAACTTCTCCTTTGCCAAGGATCTTCTTTAGTGTCAGAATCGTACGAATCTTGACCGTGATCAATGCTGAGCCATCTTCCTTGTTAATATCTGTCTTGAGAGCTTGAAGAGTGAGCGCTATGGTCGTAAAATGGGTTTGATCACGCGTCCCTTTTCCATGTCTTCCACGGCCTGGTTTATGTCGTCCAGTGGATAGAACGTAATCAATCGGTCAAAGGGGAGTCTCCCCTGGCGATACAGTTCAATCAATTTAGGGATAAAGAGATCAGGAATGGAATCGCCTGCGATGATCCCCCGGACCGTCCGCCCGTTCATGATCTTGTCCATATCCAGAATCACCTCAGTGCCAGCTGCCACGGCCCCCAACAGCCCGCAAACGCCTAGGAGCGGCAAGGCATCCACGGCCTGCCGAAGTACCTTGGGATTACCGACACACTCCAGGGTGAATTGCGGCCCACCGCCGGTAATGTCCTCGATCGCCGCCACCGGATCCGCCTCACCGGCGTTCACGGTATGCGTGGCGCCGAGTTGGTTTGCCATCTCAAGGCGCTTCGGAATGATGTCCACAGCGATAATGGTGGTGCAACCGCACACGACCGCGCCGAGAATAGCGCTCATCCCCACGTTGCCCACGCCAAATACGGCAATGGAAGCCCCGGCCCTGGGACGAAGCGAGTTCATGACCGCTCCTGCGCCGGTCTGGACGCCGCAGCCAAGAGGGCCGAGGATTTCCAGGGGAACGTCTTCCCTCACCTTTACGACGTTTCGTTCGTTGACCAATGCAAAATTGGCAAAAGAAGACTGGCACATAAAGGACCCATGGATGACTTGATCGCCCTTCCGCAAGGTCGTCGTGCCGTCCGGACGAGCGCCGCTGAAATTGTGCAGGAAGAAATTCACGCAATAAGGAGCACTGCCTGACTTGCATGAAGTGCATGCTCCGCAGGACCCAAAGCTTAATACCACATGATCGCCAGGTCTTACCTTGGTCACCCGGGCCCCCACCTTTTCAACAACACCGGACCCTTCGTGGCCGAACACACTCGGCAAGGGGATCGGTAAATTCTGGTCACGGGCTCCAAGGTCCGTGTGGCAAATGCCGGACCCGACGATCCGAACCAGCACCTCATCGTCGTTCGGATCACTGATCTCCAGTTGTTCAACGCTGAACTTTCCCGATTGCTCATAGACGACTGCTGCCCTAATTTCCATTTTTTCCTCGTGAAGTTGGAATATGCTCCGTTTAAGTCTTCATGAGAGCGAAACGGGCTCTTCTTTTTCTAACGTTTGTCCCACGGCGGGGCGGGCTTGACAGTATGTTTAGCATATTCGAAAGGATAGATGAGCTCTTGCCTTCGATTCCACCATTGGGATACAGGTTGCACGAAAATCGCAAACCCTCTTTCGGCATAATCCACTTTGCCCGACACCGGATCGAATTTGTTGTCTAACAAAGCCTGGCGAAATTTCTGACCATCCAATACCCCGGCCTTCTCAATGGCCTGGGATATGATCTGACAAAGGGCATAATACAGTTTCTCAACCTCCCGGAGCATCCCGATGATGTGTTCCGCTTTGAATCGCTTTCTGCTCATCCCGACCTCCTTGTTCCAGACCAGATTATGCCAGAATACTAACTCAAACTCTGGACCGATTTTCGGGAGTCAGGCCAAGCCCGCTCTTCCGCTAAAATCGAAGCGGAACCAAAGAGCGATTGAATCCCCCTACTCGCGCCGAAGTGGGTCAGTTCAACACGATTGTAACCGGAATCTCGCAAAGCACTACCCCGTTTACAATCTTAATAGATAGCTTCACATCATCCTATTAAGAGAGCAGGGAGAAAAGTGGCCACACGCGGGAATATCAAAATTAGAGCAAGACAGGCTAACTGCATCACAACAAAGGGAAAAGCAGCGCGCCAAATTTGCCCAGTGGATATGTCATAACCTTCCGGAAGACCTGCAATAACTGCCTTCGTATAGAACAGAACGAAACCGTAGGGCGGTGACATCTCGGCCGCCTGGACGTTAATCATGAATAATACACCAAACACAGTCGGGTCGAAGCCCAATGATTGAACAACAGTCATAAAGATGGGCCCAAATATCAATATAATGGGAAGAACATCCACAAACATCCCTAACATGAAGACAATGGCTTGCATTCCTATGACAACAGCCAATGCCCCACCTGGCACTTCCCCAGCTACTCTCCGGGCTAGATCTGCACCACCTAGGCCACTATACACAGCTGTGAAGGCGCCAATAGCCAAAAGCATCCAGCCTAACATGCACGTAAATCGGAGCGTCAAAGAGGATGCTTGCCAGACACCTTTCCAACTAAGACGGCGCTTTATGGCGGCACATACAAATGCTCCGGCAGCTCCTACCGCGGAAGCCTCCATCGGCGTGACAGCTCCCGAATAAATGCCTACCAACATAGACAGCAGCAGGATTGAAGGCATGGCTACGCCCCTTAACTTGATAAACCTTACCTTCCAGTTAGCTCTGGTTTCTGGAGGAGCTGCGGGACCCATATCTGGCTGTAAGTAGCATCTTATCCCTATGTATGCCATATATAGAGCAGCGAGCAGAAAGCCGGGAGCAAAACAAGCTAGATACAGCCTACCCACCGATGTTCCGGTGACGGAGGCAAAGATAATTATCATTATACTGGGTGGGATGAGGAATGACAGAAGAGCACTACCCATTATACAGCCGACGGCCAATCTTTTATCATAGCCGCGTTTCAGGAGCGGAGGAAGGGCTATAGCGGTTATACTGAAGATACCAGCTATTAAGTCCCCACATACTGCTCCGAACATGGCACCTGCGAACACGGTTCCTATTGCCAAGCCACCCCTGACATTCCCCATCCACACATACATAGTCTCGAAAAGGTCATCGGCGATGCCAGACTGATTAAGAATCCATCCCATTAAAATGAATAAGGGTGCAGCTATCAAGTTGGTGTTCTGCAGAGTGGTCATGACAGATGCAGTCAGTACACTCAGGTAGTCAAATCCCCAAAAGGCAATGCAAAACACCACTGCCACCGCACCTAGCGAGAAAGCAACAGGCATTCCTGAAGCCAAAAGCGCGAACATGGAGATAAACAGCAGCAAGGTGATAAGTTCAATGCTCATTGTGAGCTTTCTGTGTCCTTTCTTCCCATGATGGTGCGGACATTACGGACAAACTCAGCCATTCCCTGAACGAATAACAAAACAGCGGCTACTGCTATGACTATTCTCTTCG
>CP070673.1:1133734-1138872 GCA_020351915.1 Deltaproteobacteria bacterium | reverse complement strand
GCCTCCCACAATTCTCAAGACCTGCTATTACCATACGTAACATGGACAGGCAGGGTGCAACATTTCTAACTGAATTCGTGAGTCACTGCCCCTTCGTGGAACTGACGAATTGCGGAAGAATTAATCATCTATCAATCGGAGATGAGAAACCGCAGTTTCGCTAGATCCCTACATGTTGTGCCTGGTTACAGTATGCTCAAGTTATAGCTTTCTTGCCATAGCTGACAGCCACGATCAATCCGATTCTATTATAGATTTGTTTTGGTAATCAAAGCTTTTTCGAGCTCTAGATTTTCGCCAATCATAGCAGTAAGTGAAACCGAGCTCCAAAGCCCGGTTTCTTTTCGTACTCTTGAATTTAGATAATCTTAAAAACGACAGATCCCCAAATATAGCCCTTATTTTACAAACCATATTTTCTAATCTTGTATAAAATATCTTATATCATCTTTATTATTCCTGATCACTTTTGAAATCAGGAATGCTTTTCAATCCAGTTAAAACGTTTATTGTAAAAATAAGGATTGCAATCGATGTAATTGTTGCGCCAACTGAAACCACTACCACAGATCCTGGACCACTTAGAAATAAAGCAAGTCCTATCAGCATAATCGGCAGGCCTATATTGAAAAGTATAAATTGAATTTTACAAAGGATGCTTTGGGCTAGTTTTGGGAAAATATAGTAAATAATACCGGCTAATGTCATGGTAGTCCAGCCTATAAGCGATATATGTGTATGTACTGAACTTAATTCAAAATCTTCTGTTATAGACATATACATCCCTAGAGCAGTACCAAGAAAAAGATAGATCACAGATATTCTTATCAGCCAAATTCCCATAGTTGAATCCCCCTTTGAAATTAAACTACAAAATACAAATGAAAGTTTTGATAGATTCAAGTGTACCCAAATAATCCTTTTATTCCAAGAAAGATACGGTTAAAGGTTTCTTGCCATAGCTGACAGTCGCGATCAACTTGTTTCTATTATAGCTTTGTTTTGGTAATCAAATCTTTTTCGAGCTCAAAATTTTCGGCAATCATAGCAGGATACTTTAATCTGCATAAACGGCAAACTACTTATCGTAGTCTCTAAAATATGGCTATCAGATTTACTTTTGATTAGCAGTAGAATGCTTACAAATATATTGATTTCAGTATCATCTCAGAACACAAACGTCATGTTAACATAATGTCATATGCATTATATTGATGTAGAGACAAACAACAAAGGGTCGGTTAGATAAGTATGGTCGTTCCAATAACGACCATAACGGTCCCAGCGATGACGGGGCTGCTAAATATTTCAATCTTTCGATTAAATAGAAAAGAAAGCACGAGAGTAAAAACAGGGGCAGTCGAGACGATGGGCGCCACCACACTTGCAGGTGCCAGACCCAGCGCCGAATAACGAAATAAATGCGCAGTAAAACTGAGAAGACCACCAATGAAAAATAACGTAGCGGCCTTTCCGGTGATATCAACAAATGACGACCTCCTTCTGTAGTTTACCAGGGAAATACTCAAAACAGCCGTTCCTGCCACAAATGAGATCAAAGCCCCGGCAATAGGAGATCCCGAGCCCCTGAGTCCCAGTTTTACAAAGATAGGGGTCAGCCCCCACGCCACGCCACACCCAAATCCTGTGATATAAGCCTTGGTGGGTATCTTCAAAAACTGACCATGGTAATTTCGAAGCATCTGAGGACTAAATCCCGCAACTGTAATACCGGTAATAATAAGGAATACGCCAATGGCCAGCTGCCAGCTTAGAGGTTCATGCAGCAAAAAAACGCCAATGCAAACGGCCACAAGAATATTTATTCGGCGCAAGATACTGGCGATATTTGCCCCCACCAACTGGATGCACTGGTAAGAGAGAGAACGTCCGACCACAAAGTGAACAATCCCTGCCAGGGAGAGCCAAACATAGCTTTGCCATGAAAATTCCAGAACGCTTCGTACCTGACCCGTGAAGGCAAGGAGAAGAAAGAAAAGGGGCACCCCCATGGGAACACTGATCAGCGTGCCGAGGCTTGCGTCAGAGACTCTAAGCACGGCTCGCCGGATAAAAATCGCGTTCATCCCAAAAGAGATGGATGTCAAAAGTGCAAATAGTGAACCGATCATAAAGCAGACCTCACAGATATGTACCGTATACTGTTGTTGATTGGAGACATTGAAAAGTTGTGCTTACTTGCCATAGCTGACAGCAGCGATCAGTCTGATTCTATTATAGATTTGTTTTGGTAATCAAATCTTTTTCGGGCTCTACATTTTCGCCAATTATAGCAGTAGGCACTACTTCGAGACCGAAATGGACACGCACCACATATTGGAACTTCAAAAAGATAAGGCAGAACCTTGAGATTCTGCCTTTTGTGTTTCTTACCTTGGCGTTAGGGGGGTTGAGCTAATGCGTCTTTTTTCAGGGCGTTCGTATTTTCCGAGGCAACGCAACCTCACGCCGTAAGAATACTCAACATTCAGCTGTTTTCTTCCCCTCTACTTTAATACTCACAATAGACTTTGATATGTCTTTCACTTGCTCTGGCGATGGATTGAAACTGTCTTTTGTTCTTCCGCAAGCTCCTGCAAAATAGCCGCTTCGGCAGGATGTCGGCACGTGGCAAAGACGCGCCAGTCATCATACGCATATTGCCGTGCCCACTCGAGTCCAAGCCCGCGATTGCTTCCTGTAATGAGGATGTTCTGCACGTTGATCACCTCCCTTGCCAGCCAACTGGACGGTCAGGGTAGATGGCACCATAGAGATAGGTGATTGCTCAAGCAAAGAGCCTCGCCTAGATCGTCTCCAAAAATTTTTTCACCTCGTATTCCCACTCCCTGGATTCAACGTCCACATCTCGCTTGTCCCCCGCTTCCACCACGGTAACAGACACGTATCCGCCACCCCCCTCAAAGGTGATGCAGCACGAGTTGCGGTCCTTCTCCTCCAGACCAAGGCCTTCGGTGCCAAAAAAATCCGAGTCAAGTTTGACCACCTCATTACCCGAATGAGTGGTCTCCTTTGTGATATGGATCATATCTCCCCCTCTTTTCATACATTACATGGACATTACGTTACGCTCTCGCATTGATCGACCACATTCATCATTCTCAACGCTCACCCAAAGGGTGCATGTGGCCTCTGCGTCTGCGGGGGAGCATCAACATGGTGATGCGCCGTCCACCTCCAGTGTCTCCTGGGGCCGTTAGTAGCCATCCAGAATATGGTGCTCAGCCTTGGTATACCATGAGGCGGGATTTGTTAAATACTCCTCGGTGTCCTTAAGGGAGAGAAAGTGTTCGTGCTCGATTGTGGCCAGTAAATCGAAAAATCCCTTCTCCTTTGGGTCAGATACCTCGTCCCTCAGCTTTGCATAATGCATCGAACCCTTCTCCTCGAAATCGATTGCCGTCCGGATGGCCTTGAGATCATCGTCTTCTTTCTCTGGTTCCCCCTCGACCTCCCTGATCGCATCCTTCAGGACATCCTTCACGATCGCATCCTTGACCTTAAGGGGCACCGTTTCAGGCCACTTTTCGCTTTTCTCCCACTTCTCAGGGAGCTGATTCAACCTCTCGTAGTGCTCCAGTTCCTCATCCGCGATGTGCCGGAACATGGTCCTGCCGACCTCATTAACTTGGCCTCTGAAGACTGTCTGTATGGAATTCGGAACAATACTATGATTATTCAGATATGCCATTATCGATGCCTCGGGCTACATATGCTGGCAGATCATAGTACGTAACTGCCAGGGTAACCTCGTAATCCCACGCATTGGTAGATGGCCGTATCAATTTATGTTGGCACTTACAACAATTCCAAGACTGCCATGCATGGTCGACAGCGTAATCCAGGCAGCCGTTGTAATAAGGGCAATAAACGTTTCTCTCCCCAATTATGGGTAGCGGTTTTGCTTTCGAATTCATGGGTTACTCCTGCAAAAGTTTATCCTTGTCTTTTTCAAAGCTTGAGCCCAGTTCCTTTTTTGCAGCCCGTTGCGGGAGGCCGTTGGAGTTGTACGATCTATTAACCCAGTAATCTGGATCATAGGCAAGATCAGGTTCCAAGGTGGCTAACATAAGGTAAAAGATGTCATTATCCAGTGCAAATTCATCCCAGCCCAATAGCTGTAAATGGTCGTTCAATTCCTCAAGGCTTATAGAGGGGTGAGTAACTATGGTGTTAGCGAAGTTCCTGATGTAGGCAGGAATGGAGGTCACTTCTATCCCCTTTCGTGTTAACCGTTCTATCAAGATCCTGATCAGCTGTTCCATCTCTCACCCCATTTGTAGGGTTATGACGGTGGAGTAACTTTATTGCCTTCCCCTGGATGTATGGTCGTTATGACAGTGTCGAAGGATATCGGTTTTTCAGGCGCCAATCGTGAAGCATTCTCTCCTGTAAAAACCAGTGCTAGGGATTTACCGGTCAGGACGCCATGATCTATTCTCCTTTGACAATACGATCATTGTCCTCTTAGCTTTTCGGAGATACAGGGAGTGTTTATACTCGATAGGGGTATCCCTTTTTCTAATGCCCTGTTGCCTAATATTGTCGCAACCGTTTCTTCAATGTCTTCCAACGTAAACGGCTTAAACAGAGCAAAGTCAACGCAGCTCCCTTCGAGTTTTTTCATAACGCCTTCTTTGTCCTGAGCCGTCATCAGACCTACCGGCGTATTGGGTGATTTGTCTTTAACATGGATGGCTAAGGTCCAGCCGTCTATGCCAGGCATATTCAGGTCAGTTAACACTAGATCGAACGATCTTCTTAGGAACAGATTTAAAGCTTCAATACCACTGCTGGCCACTGCCACTTGATATCCCCAACAGACGAGGGTATTCGACAGGATATCCCGTATAGCCTTTTCATCATCGACAATCAGGATTTTCTTCCCCGCATCCTCTTCCATTTCTTTTAAAACCTCAAAAACAAAATGCCCTAGGTGACTTGACTAAGATGTGAGCAAATTATGAGCATTCCGTACCTTCTTCTCTCTTACGTTGGATTCAGCGGATCCCTTGCGAGCATGTCGGCTATCTTTCTTTTGAGTTCATCAAAGTGAAGAAAGCTCTTCACCACATCGCCGTCGGCCTGGAAGGCACGGGGATCACTCACAAAGGTGT
>CP070673.1:1125865-1133634 GCA_020351915.1 Deltaproteobacteria bacterium | reverse complement strand
TCAGGATAGAGTGTGAGTGGGGCACGCTTCGTGACTTTGCCGCCCAGGATGTCAGGGAGAAGCTCTCCTGGATAACAGACGACCTGCCTGAGGAAGCCGAGACCCCGTTAGTGGTTAAGTTTAACATGTCAGACTCGCCTATCCTCTTCTATGGTGTCACCGGAATGGAGGATACGATCAAGCTCCGCCAATATCTCAACGACAATGTGAAAGGGAGGATTGAGCGGCTTGATGGGGTGGCAATCTGTTGGATCGCCGGGGGATTGGAGCGGGAGATCAATGTATTGGTTGATCGGGATAGAATCAGGGCCTACAGCCTTTCCTTGAACCAGGTTATCGAAACACTGAAACGGGAAAACCTGAATGTCTCAGCCGGGCACGTGACCCGGGGATATACCGAGTACCTGGTGAGGACCATGGGCGAGTACAAGTCCCTCGAGCCCATTGCCAATACCATTGTAGGCATGCACAACGGCACGCCCATCTATGTCAAGGATATTGCCAGGGTAGACGATACCCACAAGGAGATTCGGAGCTACACCAGGACCAACAGAAAAGACTCGTTGGTGGTGATGATCTTGAAACAGTCAGGGGCCAATACGGTTACGGTAATCGATCGGGTAAAGGCAGCCCTAGATGAGATAAAGGATGAGTTGCCAAAGGGTGTTACCTTTCATCCGGTGATAGATTTTTCCCGTATTATCAAAAAGGTTGTCAAGAGAACGAATTTCAATGCCATTCAGGGGGGTATCCTGGCTATCCTGGTGATACTGTTTTTCCTGGGCAGCTGGAGGCCGACCTTGATTATCTCCTTGGCCATTCCCCTGTCGGTAGTAACGACCTTTGTGGGCATTTATGGCCTGGGCTATACCTTTAATATCATGACCCTGGGTGGTCTGGCCCTCGGTATCGGTATGCTCGTCGATAATGCCGTGGTGGTCATAGAGAATACCTTTCGCCACCTCGATGAACTGGGCAAAGATCGTAATGAGGCTGCTAAAGTGGGGGCAACAGAGGTAGGAATGGCCATAACCGCCTCGACTCTGACAACCATGGCGGTGTTCTTGCCCATGGTGTTGACATCGGGAATGGCGGGCAAGCTCTCACGCCCCTTGGCTTTGACCGTATGCCTGGCACTGCTCGCCTCTTTGTTTGTCTCTCTTACCATTGTACCCATGATCGCCTCTACCCTCTTGAAGGGAAGAAGGCGGGATGAAACAGGGCTGGGAGCGGGTAGGAGCCGGTTTGAACCCATCAGGAACGTGTACCGGAGGTCCCTTGGCTGGGCCCTGCGGCACCGGAAGACCGTGATCGCAGCCACCCTGCTGCTTTTTGCCGGAAGTGTGTATATGGTGCCCAGCTTAGGGTTTGAGTTTATGCCCAAGCAGGATATCCCCATTCTCTCGATGATGGCCAAGATGCCGGTGGGAACAAACCTGGAGGAAACCAACCGGGTGATCGGGAACATCGAGGATATCCTGTTTGATCAACCGGAAACCCAGTATGCCGCGCTCGTTATCGGGCTCACTGAAACGAGCAAGATGGATCTCGCCTGGGGCATGGGAACGGCAGATGTGAATGAGGCACAGATCATGGCCAAGCTCGTTGATAAGGAGGATCGGATCAGGTTATCGGATGATATAACCGATGCAATACGAGAGAGACTTCCCAAGGTAAAGGGTGCTGAATTCACCTTTGTAGATCTCGGTGAAATGATGATGGGCGCTGGGAATGAATCGCCGGTAGAGGTGAAGATCTTTGGTAAGGAACTTTCCGTACTGAAAGGTGTCGGTGCATCCATTGCAGAGGCCTGTAGAGGTATTCCTGGGTTGCGGGATGTTGAACTGAGCCTCAAAGACACCAAGCCCGAAATACGCATAAAGGTGGACCGGGAAAAGGCAGCACGGTTGGGGCTAACGGTGGGGGCCATTGGAAGGACCGTAAAGGAGGCCTTTCTGGGAATCGTTGCCAGCAGGTATCGAATCGGGGGTGACGAGTACGACCTGAGGGTACGGTTGCAGGATCTTGACCGAAACTCAATCAGCGACATACGCAATATCAATATCCCCTCTCCCTTGGGACACCAGATTCCCCTCTATCAGGTTGCCGAAATCGAATTCGGCAGGGGGCCGGTGGAGATAACCAGGGAGGATCAGGAGCGAAAGGTCACGGTAAAGGGTAACACCTTTGAGAGGGATATCGGCAGCATCGCGGAGGATATCAAGAAAAAGGTGGCAAATATCAGGCTTCCGGAAGGGTATTTTGTGAAATTCGGGGGCAGGTATCAAGACATGGAGGAGGCATTCTCGGCGCTTCTGTGGGCATTGGTGGTGGCGATCATGCTGGTGTACATGATTATGGCAGCCCAGTTTGAATCGCTCCTCACCCCCTTTGTTATCATGTTTACCGTGCCCCTGGGGTTTATCGGGGTTATCGCTGGACTCCTTGCCTTTGGACGAACCTTATCCGTGCCTGCCCTCATGGGGATTATGATCCTCACCGGCATCGTGGTGAACAACGCCATTGTGATGATAGACTATATCAATCGATTAAAGAAGGGGGGGATGGAATTTGGAGAGGCTATTGTTGAGGGGGCAGCAGTGCGGGTGAGGCCCATACTGGTAACTGCCATCACCACGATCCTCGGTATGCTTCCCATGGCCTTAAGTCACACCGAAGGGGCGGAGCTCCGATCACCCATGGCCATTGCTGTAGCATCTGGCTTGCTGTTTTCTACCTTTCTGACCCTCTTTATTATCCCCATTGCCTATAGCATTGTTCATAGAGTCAAATATAGATAGAGAGAAATGTCAGAATAGGAGTAGGCCCCAGCGCAATCACTTGGAGATCACAAGCCTTTTTGATATTTGGGATTTGGCATTGATTTGATATTGGGATTTTGAAATTTGGAATTAGATAAATCTTATTGAGATCTTTTTTGCAGGAAAAACCTCTAGCTCTATTAAAAGGCCGATAACTTCCCTTTTATGCTTTCCCCGTCTCTGCAAGGGTGTCCAAAAACACCTTATAGAACTTCTCATTATCGGAGATTCCCTTTTTCAGGATCAGGGTCAGGTTAGAGATATCATCGGGGTTCACTAGCATGTTGGCACTCATTCCAAAGGCCTTCATAAGATCCATGGTCTTGAATTTCCTGCTGAGCAGCACCAGGAAGATCCTTCTCCTTACACTCATGGAGAGACGATTGAGATAGTTAATCACCGGGCTCTCCGTAAGGGCAAGTCCATCAAAACCATCAGAGAGCATGATGAGGTCAAAGTGGTGGAAAAGCACCTTACCCATAGCCTCTTTAATAGAGACCGGGACAACTGTCTTATAGGATAATTCCTCAAGAGCGGAAGTGATCTCCTTTACATGTTTGGCATCTCCATCCAAAATGAGGGCCAGCTTGGTTCCTTCCTCGTAAAATTCCAGCGGGCTGATATCTTCGTCATACTCATAGTCAAAGATAATGGCACCCTCGCCTTTCTCTTTCGAGACCAGGTCCTCGCCACCCTCTTCGATCTTCTCCTTCTTTTTGGGGGCCAGATCCTTTTCCGGCTTAATTTCCGGTTTTTTCTTTGGGGCCAGACCGGCGTCCGGTTTTGTTCTATCTATTTTTAGTTTGCTCTTACATTTGGGGCAGGTAATGCTCACCATCCTCACGTGAGGAGGTGGAAGCTTTGAATCAGGAATCTTTAATTTTGCCTCACACGATGTACAGGTAACATCCATAAGCCTATCTCTTTGTTATTTTAATTGAATGTTTCTTCATAGCCGCTGTCTATGGCCAGATCCTCTATGGTAGTGGTCTTTTCTCCCTTGGCTGCCCTTATGGTATCGATCGCCCTTCCCAAAGCTGCCCTTTGTGATGCATAGGCCAGAGCTGTTTCTTTGGTGATCAGCCCATTTTTATAGTGATCGGCAATGCATTGATCAAAGGTCATCATACCAAAGGCCTGACTTCCCTCAATAATCTCATAAAATGTTTTTTCCTCAGTTTCGCCATGGAGGATGACGTCTCTTACCCTGAGGTTTGAGCCTAACATCTCAAAGGCTGCTACTCGACCACCCCCGATTTGAGGCAGGAGCCTTTGGCATACGATCCACCTGATGGTGTCAGCCAGCCTGATCCTGATTTGCTTTTCCTCCTCTTTATCAAACATGCCTATAATTCTGTTGATCGTTGAACCCGAATCCACCGTGTGAAGGCTGCTCAATACAAGATGACCGGTCTCTGCTGCAGTAAGCGCTATATCTGCGGTCTCCTTGTCTCTCATCTCACCCACGAGAATGATCTTTGGTGCCTGGCGCAGGGCAGCTCTCAAGCCGGAAGCGAAGGTATCAAAGTCGGCACCCAGTTCCCTCTGGTTGAATGTGGACATTTTCTGCGAATGGACAAATTCTACTGGATCCTCAAGGGTAACCACATGAACTGATTTTTTTTCATTTATCTCGTTCAGAAAGGCTGCCAAAGAGGTTGTCTTTCCGGTTCCGGTAGCGCCGGTAACCAGTATCAATCCATTCAACGTCTCGGTCATTTTGTAGAAGGTAGGAGGAAGCCTCATTTCTTCGATGGTAGGCACCCGGGATGGTAGTTGCCTCATGGCCACGGAAAACCACCCCTTTTGTGAAAACACATTGACCCGCAAACGCGCCCTCCCAGCCAGCTGATAGGATAGGTCACAAGAACCTTCCGTTAAGAGCGTTTTGGTGAGTTTCCTATCATTTCTCATCATATTCAGGGCAATTATCTCGGTCTGGAAGGGTGTCAATTGGTCACCCAATATCTCAAGAGAGACAGGCTTCAGTTCACCTGCTGTCTCTACCTGAAACGGCCTGTCTACCGTGACATTTATGTCGGAGACATCTTCATATGATTCAAGCATAACGCCTAATATGTGATCTACCTGTTGCTTTCTCATTTCTCTACCCCGTCATGGTTAGGCCTCGGTGAAGTCTGTGGGAGGATTTTTGAGGAATGGGACAAATTTACTCTTATCGTTACATTTTGCATAGGCCTCTTCTGCGGTTACTACCTTTTTGGTTAAGAGGTCCATGATGGCGTCATCAAGAGATTGCATTCCGTATTTCTTTCCTGTTTGGATAGCAGAGGGAATCTGAAATATTTTCTGTTCCCGAATCAGGTTTCTCACTGCTGGGGTGCCAATCATAATCTCGAGTGCAGCCACACGACCCATGTCACCTGGTCTTGTGTTTTGCCTTCTAAAAAGGCTCTGACATATCACTGCCCTGATGCCATCAGCCAAGGTGCTTCTCACCTGAGCCTGTTGGTCTGCGGGAAAAACCTCTATTACCCTGTCGATTGTCTTGGGAGCAGAGGATGTATGGAGGGTACTAAAAACGAGGTGCCCAGTCAAGGATGCCTCAATGGCAAGATCAATGGTCTCAAGGTCTCTCATTTCACCGACCATAATGATATCCGGATCCTCTCGAAGTGCTCCCCGCAGTGCTGCAGCAAATGAGCGTGTGTGAATACCCACCTCACGGTGATTAATCATGGCCTTCTTACTCACATGGACAAATTCAATGGGGTCTTCAACGGTAATAATGTGGTCCTTCCTGGTCTTGTTGGCCTCATCTATTATGGCTGCCAAGGTGGTTGACTTTCCGCTTCCTGTTGGTCCTGTTACCAATACAAGCCCTCTGGGCAGTGTGGCGAGCTGTTTGATAACTGATGGAAGCCCGAGGTCTTCGCAGGTGAGGATTTGACCTGGTATCTCTCTGAAGGCGGCAGCTATTCCGTTGTTCTGTTTGAAGAAATTGGCCCGATAGCGTGCCAAACCCGGTATCTCATAGGCAAAGTCAACATCCCCTGTCTCTTCAAACACCTTAATTTTGTGCTCAGGTGTTATTTCATACAGCATGGACTTGAGAGAATCGTTGTCCAGAGGCTTATATTTTACCCTTTCGAGTTCCCCCTTAACCCTCAAAACAGGTTGTTTGGCGGCGGCTAGATGAAGATCTGAGGCCTGCTGGTCATTCATAAGCTTGAAGAACGCATCAATTTGGGCCATGGCATCTCCCTTTTATCAAATCGATCCTCCTGGGCTGAACGCTGCTGTTGCTTATACCATATACCTTTTGGCCTTCAAACACAATCTTTTAGCGCCCTTTCAACTGGAAGGGAAAACCATCTCCCGGCTGCATCGTAACAGTGATTTTCATGTAAGTTTTCGATCTACGGATTGTATGCCCTATTTTTGAGCAATAGGCGTGCCAACGTGGACAGACCGCACTATATCTATGGAGTAGATCAAAAACATAAAGTATATCAATGGGATATGGTGTTTTATGAACGCCAGCAAAGAAAAAACCTCAAAGCCTGTGTGAGAACAGCGGGAAAGGAAAGCGAGCCTGTATGCCAAAACTTTGACAGGGTATACAGGGAAGATGGCGCATAAAAGGCCGAGAAGCAACACCCATATGACCAGTCTCTTATGGTTGTGAGAGAATTCTCCCTTGTGCCAGTAGTGGGTGCCTGGATGATAGAGAATGAAGATGGTCTTGACATGGGTTGAAACCTCAAATATAAAGACCTTTACCGGAAGAAAGGCCGCAAGATAACAGCAAAGGAAAAGGAGTGCTGTGAATAGAGAAAAGAGCATTACTATCAATGGAAAAAGGTTTTCTCTTGAAGCGGGAGAAACCGTTCTTGAGGTTGCCCAGAGAAACGGTATTGATATCCCGACCCTTTGTTATATTGAGGGATCGATGCCTACCGGGGCCTGCAGGATCTGCATGGTTGAGGTTAAGGGGGCTCGAAATCTCCTTCCTGCTTGTGCCACACCTGCTACGCACAATATGGTTGTTGAAACAGAATCGGAACGGGTGATACAGTCGCGGAAGATGAATATAGAACTTCTTCTGGCCTCCGGCAACCATAACTGCCTTACCTGTGAGGCAAATGGTGACTGTGTTCTTCAGGAGCTGGCCTACCGGTATCAGGTGGAGATCGTCAGATTTCCAGAAAGCCCTGTCAGATACGCAACTGAGACCAGCAACCCCCTTATCATCAGGGATTTTTCTCGCTGCATCCTCTGTGGCCGGTGTGTTCAAGCCTGCAACGAGGTTCAGGTCAATAACGCCATTTCGTATGGATACAGAGGAACTGCCTCGAAGATTGTAGCAAACGGTGATCTCCCCTACCATGAATCTGATTGTGTGTTTTGCGGAGAGTGTATCCGGGTTTGTCCGGTAGGTGCCTTGATAGAGAAACCGAGCCGTTTTCAGGGACGACCGTGGGAGGTCCGCACGGTTAAGACAACCTGTCCTTACTGCGGTGTAGGCTGCCAGATAGATTTACATATAAGGGACAACAAGGTTGTTAAGGTAACCGGTACAGAAGGTGTTCCGCCGAATTTTGGCAGCCTCTGCGTTAAGGGTCGTTTTGGATACGACTTTATCAATGAGCCTGAAAGACTCACCGTTCCCCTTATCAAGGAAGATGGTCAGTTCAGAGAGGCATCCTGGGACGAGGCCCTTTCTTTGGTTGCTGAGAGGCTGGGTGAAATAAGATCGAAATCCGGCCCGGACTCCATAGGGGTTTTTAGCTCGGCAAAGATTACCAATGAGGAAAACTACCTGGCCCAAAAGTTTGCCCGGGCAGTGATCGGAACAAACAATGTCGATCACTGTGCCAGGCTCTGACACTCTTCTACGGTGGCCGGGCTGGTCGCCTCTCTCGGCAGTGGTGCCATGACCAATCCCATAGCGGATATAGAAAAATCAGAACTTATTGTGGTAAC
>CP070673.1:1122260-1125765 GCA_020351915.1 Deltaproteobacteria bacterium | reverse complement strand
TTGCCCCAATCCTCTCCCTGCTGACCGTTGATAGCTGCTAAGGACTCGGCCAAAACGCCATCTTTATTTTTGTGCTCGCCCTTTTCGAGAAAGAAAACAAGGGCTCTCCTGGAGCAGGCCACCTCGTTTCACCAACTAAAGTAAAAGCCCTTGCTGTTTCGATTACGAAAAGAAACCTGGACTTTCTTCGAGTTGAAGATTGTGGCAAGAAATCTATTAGATAGTATCGATCCAGCAATATACAAGATATTGTAGTCGCTAAAAAGCCTTGATTATTGTTTCCGGTAAGGCGTTCAAATTTGATGGTCAAATGATATCCAAAAGACTGTGATAGATTCAGAAGCTTAGGTAGTGGCAAATGTCAGGTTTGGAAAAGCATCAAATTCACATCGACTTCTTAACATATCACATATTCTCCCGAACTGTCATATTCTCAATGTAAAAGGTTAGGGCAAAGTTGTGATATCTAATGAATCAGAATAAAAGTTGGTGCGATGAAAAAGTGGAGTTTATCCATCAAAAGGACCCAGCTATTTTTTCCTATTCTTAGAGGGCTAAATTTGATAGATAAAATTCAGTGAAAGATGATCCCCTTACAGGTGGCGACCGCCTTACCGGACAAACGGTTTCCAATTGAAAACAGTTATCGCTCACATGTTGCCGAGGTCAGTTATTTGAGAAACAAAAGCCGGGGATAAAAAATGAAGATACATCTGAAAAGGAAAATCAACCAGATAAAAGAATTTTACCGGTTGTACACCACCGGGTTGAACCGCAAGGAGGTCGAGCGGCTGCTGAAAAAGGATACGCTGGAGGCCTTTGAGTATTACAAAGAAAAAACCTCCCACCGGGATAAGACGCTGAAAACAAAATCGTTAAAAACAACGATAAGCGTGGTTAAAGAAATCTTTTTGAGTTTTCTGATGCAACTGACACCGGCTCGCAGACTGTTCTATGGACTCAGTGTCGTTGGTTTTGTGCTCGGGTTTCTTTGGACGAAGTGGCTATGGGTTGTCGGCGCATTTTTCATCTTAAACCTGTTACTTGCTCTGGAGCTTGCCAATAAACTGACCACCCGCGACGAGCTGGAAATCGCCAGGGAAATTCAAGTCAGCCTCCAGCCGCAAAACCTCCCTGAAATCCCGTGGTTATCAATATTTTCTTTCTCAAAGCCGGCCAAAATCGTGGGCGGGGATTTTTTTAACATCGTCAAACGCCAGGACGACCAGATGCTGAGCATTGTCGGCGATGTTGCCGGAAAAGGCATTCCGGCCGCATTGTATGCCGCCCACATTCAGAGCATGTTCGAGTCCTTGTCGGAACAAAGCACCTCCCCGGCGGGTATCATGAACAGATTGAACCAGCTCATCTGTAGGCACCTGCGCGAAGGAGACTTTATTACGGCTGTGATTGCTTTTTTTGAATCCAGAAAAAATTCCATGACCATTGCGCGCGCCGGACACAATTGGCCCCTGTACTACAGCGCGCAAACACAAACCATCTCCTCTTTAAAACCTCCTGGTGTGTGCCTGGGTGTCGATAAGGACGTGGCGTTTTCTGCATGCCTTCAGGAAAAAACATTGCCAGTCTATAGCGGGGATGTATTGCTGCTATACTCCGACGGTGTCACCGAGGCCATGAATTCGAGTAACCACCTGTTTGCTTTACCCCGGCTGGAATCGGCTCTGAAGGAAAGCGCTCATTTTCCCGCCGATAAAATCGTTGCCGGCATCAATCGCCGGCTGGATGAGTTTGTCCAATCCGAAGAACTTCACGATGATGTCACGATGGTGGCAATAAAGGTAAAATAGATTCAACGACGCTGCACTGAACGTCATCATCTTTTCATTGATTGAATTCACTAATGAATTAGCGCAAGAGGGGGACATCCGCAAATAAGCAAATAACGAATCGGTGAGCGTGAGCCGGGGGTCAAATCATTACTTTTGACATTTTTCGGGACCAAACATTGCCTTTTGCCCCAATCCCCTCCTTGCTCAACAGTGGATAGAGTTGAAGAGTGCGGAATCTACGCTTGACAATTTCATACCATATTGGCAGATCAGAGTAGACACACAACAGGGAAGAGGTGTCAGGTCTCAACAATTGACAAATCAATAGGCCTGGAATTATCATAGTAAAGTGATGGATCAACAGGAAACCGAAGATTTTGTCAAGAGTGTAGAAGCGAACCCATTCTCGTAGGCAGTATAGGTCCACGCCGTAAAATCCGAGCCAAGACCAAGCTTGACCTTGACAGGTGACGCCGAGAGGAGAAATTCCCGCATCTTTCTGTTAGCCGGAGACTGGGCAGGCGGTTGTGGGAATAAGGGAGAGCCGATGGCTAGCACAGCTGTTAGGGTTGTCTTAAGAAATGTCCTTCTGCTGACATTCACCTCCATTTCTCCTTCAGTTGGGCTTAATGTGCTCTTTTAGATCCCTCCTCTTCTCCGCGAACTCCTCTTTGTTGATTTCGCCTCGGGCATACCGCTTCCTGAGGATATCGAGGAGGGATTCTCCCGTAATGCCCCCATGACCTCCGGACCGTACTGACAGAACCAACCACCGGATAAGGAAAATGATACCCACGATTACGGCAATCCAGAAGGCAATCATAATAATGGGCCCAAACCATGACATGCCATGTCCCCAGCCCATCATTCCGGGCCCATGACCCCACTCACCCCGCCATTGGGAGACCAGGCCTCCAATAAGTATAGAGATAAAGTTCATCTCTTTTCCTCCTTTTTTTGAACCACCCTCGAGCCCAATTGGCTCAAAAGTGCACTCTCTTTCAGTAAATGGGACGCATCCAGCCGGTGTTCTTATAAACAGCCAGCTTATCCGCGAGGGAATCCTCGTTCGTCAGGATCTCGACCTCAAAGTAGGTGTCCCTGTCCGTAACCTTACCTACCTTCAGGTTGGGATTCCTCGTGGCCCGTGCTGAGGGCCTCTTACCCAACCGGGGCCATGGGCGGACAGGGGTACGGCGACAGCCACAACGAGAGCCGCGCCAACGAGTAGTGCTAATAGTTTTTTCATCTTCTCCCTACATTACCGTTGATGGTTAATGTTGGTCGTTCTAATTTATACCACAACGTGGTACTTTCTATAGGAAACCTAATCTCTCTCCTCCTAACGTCAAGCTCTCCGTCAAGGATTTTGGTGATCTCATACCTTTCAGGCAGGATGTCTCAGGGATATGCCGGTGGACGACGAATTGTTCCGGTTTTTTCCTGTCCGCAATAAAACCCTAGCCTTGAGCTTTCGGGGCAGATGCACTGGCCCTTTCGGAGTCAGGGAAAGAAAGCCTTTACATCGGCCACATCGTGGTATAAATACTGAGGCTGGGAGGGAGTCTTCGGTGGACAAAAAGGTGTTTTCTAAGATTCGACGCCACTTGGGAAAAACCCAAAGCCAGATGGCCCAGCTGCTTGGTACCTCGCTAAAAGCCATCCAGAGTTTCGAGCAGGGATGGAGGAACATTCCCGGGCATATCGAGCGT
>CP070673.1:1111088-1122160 GCA_020351915.1 Deltaproteobacteria bacterium | reverse complement strand
GATTCATGGCAATCGCCACGGACCCGCCGGGAACATTGGTCCGTGGAGTTTCTCTGCGGGGTGTGATAAGGGCCTTTGGGAGTTCCGCCATATAGGGATGCCCAGGTGTAAAACCGATCATATAGACTTGATAGATGGTTCCTACATGAAGTTGGATTACCTGTTCAGAGCTTATTTTGTGGTACCGGGCCACCCATTCCAGGTCGGGACCATATTCGCCACCGTAGACAACGGGGATTTCCAGTGTTTTGGGTTCGGGGATTTCGATTCCCTCGATCTTCTTTTGGAGATCCTCCATCCGGTTTTTTATCATGACAAGGTCAAGCTTGAGAGGGTCATAAATGATGAGGAAGGATCGGTATGCAGGGACAATTTCAACAAGGCCTTCCATGGGACTTTCCATAAGAACGACGTAGGATTCCCTCACTCGTCGATTCACCTCAGGACTGATCTCATCTCCCAATTCGACGAGTAAGGAGCGGTCACCCATGATTCGATATTGGAATTTGTCGTAGAGCATTGCCCTTTACTATAGGAATTGCCCCATAGGGGTAATCTCTATGCCAGATGAAAGGAGGCTTTCCCTGATCTGCTTTACCAACTTTACCGCTGCGGGGTTATCACCGTGGACACATATGGTATCCGATGCCACCTCGATCTCGGTTCCATCCTTGGAGGCGATCTTGCCCTCGGTCACCATTTTGATAACCCTATCCGCCGCGAACTGATGATCATGAATCATCGCACCCGGCTCCCTTCGGGACACGAGAGTGCCATCACTATTGTAGCCCCTGTCTGCAAAGAACTCAAAGACAACGCGGATGCCGTAACGCCTTCCTATCTCCTGGAGCTCATCTTTTTTGGGGCCCGGCAGCATGACGAGGATAAGATCCTTATCCAGTTTGGAAACCGCTTCTGTTATCGCCTCTGCGATACGCATATCCTGAGCAGCCATATTGTAGAGCGCACCATGGGCCTTGACATGTTGCAGTTTCATTTTCTGCATGGTGGCAAATGCTTGAAGGGCTCCGATCTGGTAGGTAACATAATCCCGGATTTCCTTCTGGGTGGCATCTATCTTTCTTCTGCCAAAGCCAATAAGATCGGGGAATCCGGGGTGGGCACCCAGTGCCACACCATGTTCTTGAGCCAGGGCGATGGTTTGTCTCATTACGCTGGGATCTCCGCCATGAAATCCGCAACCGATGTTGGCCGAGCTGATCAAGGGGATCACCTCTTCATCAAGGCCAATCTTATAAGCCCCAAAACTCTCACCGACGTCAGAATTAAGGTCGATCTTAGGTCTTTGTTCCATACCTCACCTCCAGAAGACTTTGTTGAGTTTTACAAAAGCGTTTTCTTCACTTCACTCTATAAAACATATGCTTAAGACAATTACGAATCTAATGGATTATTCTCCGAAGTTCAATACCACATTACTGACAGGGGAAGCTACAGGAAGAAAAGAGGCCTTTGTTATCATTGTGAAGGCAGTTCATGTGGGCCATGCCCAGTGGCAGGGACGACGCTTCTGTTCTTTAACCCGGGAGACCTGCTACACCCTTTCCATTTCAAGGAAGAGATCGATGACTCAGAACAAGGTATATGTCTTTCCCAACCGGTGCACTCCCGCCAATCCGGTCATATTTGACCCGGATATTTATAACGGATGCAACACCTGTGTAGAGGTGTGCTAGGTAGATCTCCTAATTCCCAATCCTGAAAAAGGTAAACTCCCTATCGTTCTCTATCCAGAGGAGTGCTGGTACGGTGGTTGCTGTGTGGCTATGTGTCCTAAACCCGGTGCCATTACACTCAACCATGCCCTCCCCCAGCGGGTTCGCTGGAAGCGCAAGGAAACAGGTGAACATTTTCGCGTCTGAATGAAGAATTTACGATGAACCTGGTGCATTGAAGTGAGCCCATTTCGGAGCGAGTTTGGGTTTGGGGGGCTCCTTTCCGTAGAAGATGTCATCCATGATGTTGAACAGGCGCCTTGCAATCATATTTCTTGAAACCAACTCCACTATTGATTTCATTGTTTCGACGAGGTCTTTGATTACACCAGGGAGCGCCGAACTCTAATAGATAAGAGCTTCAAAAAATCTAACCAAGCTATGCCTGTGATGGCTGGACATTTGTCTGCCTGAAAAGCTATCCACTAGAATGAGGATACAAGAGCTGTAATGACCCAAAAGAAATCCACGGGCCCAGATGTGAGCGATGAGGAGGTTAGGGTCTTAGCAGAGGATCTCATCCGGCAAGAATCAACGATGACAATGGCTACGGCTGGAGGCGATGTTGCTTGGGCAGCGCCTGTCTATTATGTCTTTTGGAAATCTTCCTTCTATTTCTTTTCTGAGCCTACCTCTAGACATATTCAGGAGTCTATCAAGAGCGGCCAAGCCTCGGCTGCTAATGATAATAAAGTGGTAGCGCACTCGTCTTTGGTTTCCCATGCCCTTTCTGATAAGTTGTTTGAGAACCAATGTGCCGCATTTTTGGTATAGCCTCCTATGTTTTCAGAAGTCTGCCCTCATTTTTATTACTTGAAGCAATCTGAGGTGCTGACAACTCATTGAGCAAATGTCTTCTAATTTTCTTTAGAATATCCAGTAGGGAGTCTATTTCATTTTCATCTAGGCAGGATAAAATTCTCTTACTGATGTCTTCCGCAATAGGTATCATCTTATCGGTAGCATTCCATCCCTTTTGAGTGACAGAAATGTTTACAGATCTACCGTCCCTCTCGTTGGGTTTTCTTTCCACATAGCCTATTTTTTCAAGTACTTTAAGCATTGAGGTAACAGAATGCTTGGCACGGAGTATCCGTTTGCTAATATCACTCGGATTCATAGTCCCACCGTGAACGACTAGGGCGTTCATTACGCCAAATCTGGGTGGGCTAGAATCCCATTTTCTTAATTCGATGTCTAGAAATCTATTCACGATATCGCTGGTGCGAGTGATAGACATGACGGCTGTCGTACTCTTTTGGCTGGCCTTCGCCATTTTCCCCTCCTTCTCCCCTACTTTTGATCGGACCATACAAAAAAATACCTAATTTGCCAAGTTCATATTTTCTTTGAGATTTTTGGTCCCTCTCTCAAAGAAGCGCGATCTTGCTGTATTTGAAGATCGGTGATGATCGTAATCTGAAAAACGCTCTCCCCATATTCACAGAGATCCTTTGCGGGATCGGCTCAAGCACCTTGCACATATAAACTCTCAGGGATTTCTGCAATGCTTCGGGCATCGCTTCAGCCAAATGTTGTTAAGGCTGGAGGATATGTCCTCCGGACCAGAAAAACAGATTGTCTTTTTTCCATGTCCTCCACCAGCAAGAGAAAGACCACAGCACAGGAGGGTTTGGGCTGACTCTGGCATCAGTTATCCGCCCATACCCAAGGGCGCAGTATTTTTGGAGTTCCCAGAAGATATGGAGACAACTTGATCTTGATCCGGATAGAAAATCAAGACAGCATAGCTACATATTGCAAAGACAGCCGTCAGCTACCGGAAACCTCCTGTCCTGACTCTTCTTCCTCCCCTGGTGTCCATGCTCAGCAATAAAGAGTATCTCTCCTATTATCTTATCCTTCCTTCTTATTTTGAGTTCCTGAAAGCGCCTCTCTCTTTCCGCAGCAGTTAGGCACATTGGCGGCTGCTCTTGAACTGGTGGCAGTGGAAATGGAAAGTTTTTGCTGGAATTTGAGAATAGGTTCAGCACCTGTTTCAATTCAATATCAGCACACGAACCATTCACTAGCTACACTGTTTTCTCCACCCTAAACTGATTGTATGATACGAGTTATAACAGAATCTTTTTTCCTCCGGTTTACTGCCCATCAATATTCATCTGGAAAGATCGGGCACTGCAGAGTTGCATACGGATAGACGGCCACCCAGGTTCCCTTTCCATGAAGGGGTTTCAGTGAGTCAATCAATTTTTTCCAATCCCGATACCAGAGGACCGTGTCCTTCGGTCCCCACCACAGCTGCTCTTGTTTTGAAAGACAATCAGCATAAATAAACAAGGTCCTTGCATGGGGGAGTCGTAAGGGACCCGGTGTTTGCCACTTCCTTCCTCCATAATCACTTCCAAATGTTCCTACAAGGTAGTGGGGAAGTAACCCTTCTGTGGTCTGCCAGATCAAAACCACATCCCCACCATTATTTAAGGACTCTTGAGCTGTCCAAAGCGCTTTTTCCGGACTTTCCTCGATAGGGAAGGCGTTCAGCACCATGAGATCAAATTTCCCACGGTTTTCCGTGGCATAAACTTTGTTGGCGAAGGCCACCCCCTTGCGGTGTGCTTCTACAAAATCTCCCACAAATACCCCTAGAATTTCTTTTTTATGATTCACTACTACATTTGCAATTATGTCGAGACCGGCAATTCGTGCCGCTTCTTCCAGGTCCAGCCGCCTGGGGTTTGTTTTGACCTTCCCAAGACCGACTTGTTCCGGATATGCATTGTGAAGCTCAATGTGGTTATAGGCTATCGTTTCCATTGCCGCGGCGCCAGGCACCAAAATCTTTGCCCCGCCTCCGTATCCTGTGGTGAAATGAGGAATTATGCATCCTACAGCTATCTTAAGGTCGCAGCTGGCCACTTCCCGATTTATTAATACAGGACTCCCCCAGCTCGTTGTGCCCATTTTCACGTGATGTTCATACACGTTATGGTTGAAAACCAAATAGTTTTCTACGACCTCTCTTCCTAATTTTTTGATCATTTCTTCCCGAACCAAGGGCCGGTGGCATCCATAGGCACAAACCAGTCTGATCTTATCTCCGCTGACCCCTCCTTCCCTGAGTTCCTTAAGTACAAACGGGAGGATTTTGTAAACAGGTGTGGGGCGTGCAAGGTCATCGAAAAGAATGACAACCTTCTTTTTTCCACGGGCGAGATCCCTGATCCTGCGCGTGCCATGAGGTTTTTCGAATGCTTTCCGAATCTGTGAATCCGACAAAGGGGGAAAGTCATGTCCGGCCATCCGGCATTCGATTATCTCCCATTCCTGGGGAAAGTCTAATGTAATCTCCCGTTCGTTGTTCCATAAGGAAACCCGAAACTTGACAGATTTCGCGTCTGATTTCTCAGCCCTGCTTTTTGGCACTCTTTTTCTCCCTACTTCGCTATGGTCATTATCGTAAGTTTGGCAAATTTAAGAAAATGATTCGACTCTGAATACGGTGAGGGTTAATAGACTGTTTCCATTCTTAAGGGACTATGGATTTACATTGAAGCCCCTTGTTTAACTCCCTATATATGCATATATGCGCCCGGGAAAGAGGGGGTAGGCTATCCCTCGGGAAGCCTTTGAAAAACAGAAACAGACACACGCCCCCGCGGATACTCTCTCGGTAAAGATACGGTTGTAACGCTCTAAAGCCCTCTCAATGAGGAAGAGGACCCTTAACCGAGGAAACCTTATACCTCAAAAATCTTCTTTGGTGTCTTGTGAAGACACTCACTGGCACCACGTTCTGTGACCAGATAGTTATCACACACCCAGGCAAAGGCTGTTTTTGAGGCGGCAATGGGATGAATGGTAATATTCATGTTTACCCTGAGTTTCATGGGCTCATCATCCCTGATAGCCGGTCTCTCTACCAGGTCATAGCCCTGGCCGTGGGCATAGAGCCTCTTTTCCACGGGCAGCCCCTTACTTCGTAAGAATTCGTTGTTTGCAGCAAGGAGATCTTTGGGCTCTGCTCCGGGTTTTAGAAGATCGATCGTGACCTTTTGTGCCTCTTTCGCAATCTCACAGGCCTCGAGCAACTCATCAGAAGCTTTCCCAAGGACAAAGGTCCTCCCCAACTCGGTGTATAACCCTCCAGGTCCATTCACCTCTATCATCAGGGTAAACTGATCACCTTTCCGCATTTCTCGGTTCATAAAGTGGCGCTTTAACATGGGGCAAGGAGTCCCCATGGGGGCAGAACTTGCCATGATCAGTTGCTGCTCGCTGCCCAAGTTCTGCACAGTATGCTGAACCAATGCCATAATTTCAAAATCCTTTTTTCCCGGTTTGACAGCCGCAAGAGCTTTTTCCATAGCAGTGTCCTGTATGGCTGCTGTTTTCTTAATCAAGTCGATCTCTTCATCGCTCTTAACGGCCTTGATGGTGTCGACTGAATCGGTAGCGTCTGTAACCGTAGCAGCGGCAAGATTTGTTTTTATATAATTGTAGAAAGGTGCAGGGATATGACCCAAGGCGACGAAACCAATCGTGCAATCCTTCATGGGCTTGAGCAGACGCACGACTAACTCTGCATCATATGTCTTGCTGTAGTGTAAGGTGGGAAAGTATGGGGCAGTGAATCGGTTTTTCACGCCTCTGAGTGCCCAGTCTTTTGTACTCAGGTCTGTCAGTAAACTTTCAGGGTCCATCTTGGGACCGATGTTAATCACCGTCATTTCATCTTCTCTAGGGAAAATAACGGTTGTTGGGTAGCCGTTAAAGGCCGGTACATCGGTAAACCATTTCACATACCCACCGAGAAACTGGTTAGTGTTTTGCATGATTAGGAAATCAATGCCCTGCTCTTTCATAGCAGCTCGGACAGCCTTCCATCGCCTTTCTAGTTCTTGAGTTGAAATCTGTACACTTATTCTCTCTTTAGCAATATCCATTACCACCTCCTGATTCTGGGTAAGTTTAAATAATTTTTATTTCTCATTGTTCCCTCCAGATCGATCTAGTTCAATTCCACGGATAAAGTTTTTCCCATTTTCCTACAGACATTTTATGTTTAAGGTTAGAGATTGGAAGACCGGGGTCAATATTGGAGAAGTTATAATCGAGCTAGGCGTGCCCGCCAGTGCGGAATGGCCTCTCGGTTAACTGTGTAGTCAGGGATTTCGCCCCTAAGCCCCTTAAGGAGGCTCTCGACGGCCAGTCGATGATTGGCTCTGGATGCTGCCTCTGCTTGTCCAATTTTATGGGGTGTCAGGATTACTTTCTCGGGATCTAGCCGACGAAGAGGGCTCTCGGGTGGCAGCGGTTCCTGCCAAAAAACGTCCAATGCAGCGCCGGCGATCCATCCCTCCGTTATTGCCTTGACCAGGGCCGGCTCATGGATTGCCTCACCTCGTGAGGTGTTGATGAGATAAGCGGTGGGCTTCATCATGCGGAACTCTCGTTCGCCTAGCAGGTTTCTGGATTCGGGTTTCACAGCCGCATGCACCGAAACAAAGTCAGACTCCCGAAGCAGCGTTTCTAAATCGACAAACCTGACTCCCAAATCTTGCACCTGCTCATGATCCACATAGGGGTCATAAGCTAGGAACTGTAGACCCCAGGGGACCAGCCGGTGGGCCAGTGCTCTGCCGATGCGCCCCAGTCCAATAATACCCACTGTCTTGCCAAAAAGAAGGTCTCCTCGATCCTTCATGCGCCCCCAGCGGCCCTGCCTTAAAAGGTTCTCCTTGTGCTTGAGGCGCTTGACGAGAGCCAGCATCAGGGCGATAGTAGCCTCGGCCATACCTATCACATTCTCAGGTGAAGGGCTGTTGCACACGAGGATTCCTAACTCGGTTGCCGCTATTAGGTCCACCCGATCAACCCCTGTGATGAGATACACCACCAATTGCAACCGCTCGGCCGCCTCCAAAACACGACGAGTCAAGCAGTCGCGGTGAGAGGCCACGATGGCGTCCACATCCTGGCAAAGCGCCACCAACTCCTCCTCAGTGTAAGGGCGGTCTCGAAACTGGTCGTAGGATCGCCCCTTGACTAGGGAGAGGCCAGCCTCTTCAATCCGATGGTATGCATCCTCCTGATCGCTATATGGTGAGGTGATAAATACCTTCATGACTTCTTCATTGGATTGGCAAGGGGGAAAGCCAAAGGTCTTCTAAAGAATTTATCATTTGTAAACCATATCCAAAAATAACGCTAATTCCTATCATCTATTTGTCACAGGTTATCTCTTCACCTATTTCTCTAAACTTGTAGAGCGGCCCCCCGTGCGGATTTTACATGCAAATATACTGCTAAAGTGCTCAAGATTATTCCCGCGGCCATGATCTCCCAGGACATAATGCTTAAAGTTATTCCCGCGGCCATGATCTCCCAGGACTTGTCGGCTGGTATCAGTGCGAGGGACCCGCCAACGATGAATAACAGCCTCTCGAGCACAGTAATGGGCTTCAAGAGAAACCCCTCAAGGCCAATACTTAAGATGGTGACGCCTATTATCCCGGTAATCAGAGCAATGGTTATTTTTCCTATCGGCCCCATCAGTAAGAGGCTGGGGCTATAGACAAATAAGAATGGAACAATATATTTAACTACTCCTAAGCGCATAGCTATGAACCCGGTCCTCATGGGGTGCCCTCCTGATATTCCACAGGCGACATAGGCTGCGACAGCGACAGGCGGGGTAAGGAAGGATATCAGGCCCCAATAAAAAACAAACAAGTGGGCGGCGATAGGCACGACTCCCAAGTGTACCAAGGCAGGAGCCACTAAAATGACCAGCACCAGGTAACATGGAATAGACGTCATCCCCATCCCAAGTATAAATGAGGCAATGGCTGTTAAGACTAGCAACAGGAACAGACTCCCTCCGGAAGCATCTACCAGTATACTGGATAGCCTGAATCCGAGACCGCTGGAATCAAGAGAGCCAATGATAATCCCGGCAGAGGCGCACGCCACTGCCGGCACCAGTAATGCCCGTGCCGCTGTTTCCAGGCAGGCAATGAACCAGACTACGAGGCCTTTGACACCTTTCCGGGTCTCTTTTTTTCTCTGCCAGTTAATGATTACGATCAGCATGGCTGCCATTGAGGCGTAGAACCCGCAATGCTGGACCGGTAAATGGAGTTTTGCTAAGAGATATACGAGGAGAAGGACCGGAATGAGATAATACCATCCCTCTTTAAATACCTTACCAAACGATGGCAGTTCCTCAGGGGGGAGTCCTCGCAGTCCTAATCTGACCGCCTCGAAATGGACCTGAACAAATATTGCCAGGAAGTAAAGGGCGGCCGGTAAGAAGGCGGCCACACATACAGACCAATACGGCATACTTAGAAGCTCAGCTATCAGGAATGCTACAGCTCCCATAACCGGAGGCATGATCTGGCCGCCGTTGGAAGCCACTGCTTCCACTCCTCCGGCAAAGACTGGACTGTAGCCGGTCTTTTTCATCAGGGGTATTGTGATTGACCCTGTGGTAGCTATATTAGCTGCAGTAGCACCTACCATAGTTCCGAGAGCGGCACTACCCAGGATCGCAGCCTTAGCCGGACCACCCTTCCAACGACCAGTGAGGGCGAAGGCGCCGTCTAGTATGGAACGTCCGGCTTCAGAATTTTGTAGTATAGCGGAAAACAGCATGAATGCCAAGACGATCGTACATGCTATTTCTACAGGCGTGCCAAAAATGCCCTCTGCTCTCAGGTAGAATATGCCAGCGATTCGCTCCAGGGTAAAGTCAAAGGTAAGAAATATACCCGGGAAATGAGACCCAAACACCAAATGGATAAGAAAGAATGATGCAATGAGAGCCATGGACAAATTGACTGTCCGCCTCGTGGCCTCAAGGATGGCTATGACGAGCATAAGGCATAGAATGACCTCGAAAAGTGTTGTGGTCCCTCTCACTAAAAGCGGTTCCCAGCGCCCGGGGAAAAAGGTTATATAGCCGGAGCCACATACGCTCATAGTGATGAGGGCGATATCATACCATGGCAGTTTCTCTTTGCCCGGACCTCCTTTAGCCGGAAAGATAAGAAAGACCAGCACCAATACCAGCATCAAAATGAGGGCGCAATAGGGCACAATGGTGATATGTATCCCAAGGAACTCTAGAGCATTTGAGACATAAAGCCCGCCGATCACCATCAAAACAGCGCTCAAAAGAGTAACCACTTTTCTTAACATCGCACCTCCATTTTTCGCCATGCTAGCCCGCTTATTTTGCACTCATACACAAGACCGATGGGCACTGCCTTATCTACCGCGTATCTGATAGAGTAGGGATCTCTTGGCCCGTTTCCAGGGCCAAGATCCCTACTATTCTGCCTCTTTTTTCTACCTCTTTTCTCCAATCTCAGCTAAGAGCTTCTTTTGGCGTTCACCCAGCTTATCGGTCCAGAGATTCACTTCCTCATAATATTTTATGGCTCCCGGGTGATAGGCAAAATTTGTTCTCTTTACAGCCTCGGGGCTAAAAAATTTGCACACAGGGTGGTAGGTTTTGAACTCATCGAAGTGCGCCCAGATCATCTTTGTCAGGGCGTAAACAAAGTCTTCAGGCAAACCTTTTCGACAGTCGACAACAACGGCAAACGCTGCGGTCTGAACCTCCTTAGGCATCTTCTTATAGATACCCGCACGAATGGTCAAAGGAAATACCCACGGCAATTTCTCCTGGATCTTTGCGATGTGGGCATTGTCTACATGGATAATCTTCATAGGATGGGTGTTGGCCAACTCCATCCACTTGCCTGCCGGGTGGAACCCGCAGTCTAAAGAGAAATCGATTTTGCCTGTCTTGATAGCATTGATCCATTCCGAGGCCCTATCAAATCGCATAGTTTTCTTGATATCCTTGCTTTTCAGACCATAGGCCTCTAAGCTGGCTCCCCAGAGAAGCTCCATGACGGATGAGCCTCTACTTCTGTAATATCCTGACTTGTTCTTAAGATCTGCCCATGAATTTATGCCTGAGCCCTCCAACGTGACCAGGTTATAGTGCAGAGGGAAATCTTGCAAGAAGACTCGAATAGGCGCTGGACCAATGTCCTTAAAGTTGCCTATACCCCTGAACGCATCATAGCCAACATCAGGGGTAATAAAGCCCATATCCAAGTCGCCTGAGTGTAAAAGCCGGGCGGTCTCTTCACCCCCCGAGGTCTTGGTCGGGATACCGGCGACACCCAGATACTTGTCCATCATCTTGCCCATGCCTCCGGCTATGGCATAATAGGTTGTGCCTGTGCCTGAGCCGATAGAGACGGCTTTCGGCCAGTGCTTTGGTCTTTCTGCTGACATAACAGTGCTAGCAGCCAGCACGGTTGCTACGAGTAGCACCGCCATAACCATATACAG
>CP070673.1:1098373-1110988 GCA_020351915.1 Deltaproteobacteria bacterium | reverse complement strand
TTCGCTCATCTTCACCAGCCTCCTGGAAGATCCCGCCGATGCCCTGGAAGAATACTATCTCACGGGGCCCGAGAAGCTCGCCCTCCTGACCGGTGATGCTGAGTGGATCGAAGAGCAGATCGGGCCCCTCACCCGATCCCAGAGGCGCTGGCTTGAGGTGAGGAAGAGTGCTGAGATATGGTAATCTTAGTTAATGGAATCCTTTCAGTTTGATAATCTCAGCATAATCCTTAATAAACAAGGATCCCGGGAATTCGCGAAGGCCAGTTATCCAATCCGTTATGGGCGTTTCGCCGAGATAAAGACCCCGGATTACATTTTCCAATTTAACCTGAATGGAGAAGTGAAGTACATTCAGGGACGTCGTGAAAGCTGGCCGCATCCGGCGGAGTGGCTGAAACGTACCGTGGCCAATGATTGGGTATACTACTCGGCTGGTACGTATAGTGAAGTATACGATTACTTTGGTGAATACTATCTCCCCTGCCTGTCATACCCAAGCAACTCCATTATGGGTGGCAACCCTTTTGATGATAATGCAGTAAGATCGGCACTCCAGGCTTGGGAAGAGTTGCTCACAGAGATGAGAGCGCTGCCTTCAGGCACCATTTCTCAGGGCCTTAAAGATTTTTTGATTCTCGCCACCGGGAACGATACAAAGGCCTTACAGTTGAGATCTCAAGCCTTCCACAATCTGATCGGAGGGGAGCTATCCGTTCTTCCACCTGATACCCGGCATGTGGATTATGAAGTAATTCCCATCTTTGTGGCGGATGGCTGTTTGTATAACTGCGGGTTTTGCCGGGTGAAGACAGGGGAAGATTTTTCACCTCGCACCCAAAAAAATGTCTTTGATCAGATTAACAAACTCAAAGAATTCTATGCCCAAGACCTCAGTAACTACAACGCGATCTTTTTAGGTCAACATGATGCCCTTGGCGTCAGCCCAGAACTTCTTGAGTTTACAGCAAAAAAGGCCTATGAACGGTTTGAATTCGATCGTTCCAATCTGAAAGGTGCTCATCTGTTTCTCTTTGGCAGCGTCGATTCCTTGCTAAAATCGGAAGATACCCTATTTGAGTTACTAAACGACCTCCCGTTCCTAACCTATATCAATATAGGGCTGGAGTCTGCTGATCCGGCAACCCTGGCTATGCTAAAAAAACCTATAACCATAGAAATCGTCACCAAGGCCTTTGTCAGGATGCTGGAGGTTAATAGGAGGTATGAAAAAATCGAAGTAACTGCAAACTTTCTCTTGGGCGGTGACCTCCCCTCAACTCACCTGCCTTGTTGTCTTGATTTGATTAGAAATAGATTAGATCATTTCTACAGCAAGGGGGCTATCTATTTTTCACCACTGATGAATGGAAGGTCTAAGAGTAGAGAAGCGAACAGGGGGGTGTTGAAAAGATTCAGTGAGGTGAAAACTCTGAGCCGTCTGCCTACTTTTCTTTACCTCATCCAAAGATTGTGACCAATGAATGATACGGTTTGGTCTCCAGATTTCAGAAAACCATGAGGAGGTACGAATTCTGGATTCAGCCACAACTGTACGGTTACTATAGGAGGACTCAAGATATACTAATGCCTGCACCAAATCTTCCTGTTTCTCCTTGTTGATGCCGGTACGAAAAGAATACATCGGGATTATGGCAGGTACATTTCATTGCCATCTCTATGTTCTTCCTCTCTATCCCGGCATCGAGGAGTTGGTCCAGATTTGCCTTACATAAGTCCAAATAGCCTTTACCATCTCTGGATTCATTCAGGATGTATTCTGTGCTAGTGGGAAATATGGTTCTTATTTGGGAGATAACTTCTGGACCAACCTCATAGCAACACGGGCCTATGGATGGCCCCATGCCAACGATGATATTATGGGGCGAGGAACCAAAGCCATTTTCCATGGCACTCACCGTATGTAAGGCAACAGATTGAAGTGTGCCTTTCCATCCTGCATGGGCGACTCCGATTACATTTCTCACTGGGTCAAAAAACAGCATAGGAACGCAGTCGGCCACAAGGATTACCAGACAGATATTTGGGACATTAGTCACCATGGCATCTGTGTCTTTTACTGCCTCGTCATGGTGACCGCAGCCTTTCCCCCTCAGTTCTTCTGATATGACCGCAACATTACCAGAATGGATTTGTTGGCCTATAGTAAGGTGGTGCAATGGTATCCCCATGGTAGCGGCAAGCCTCTTTCTGTTTTTCATAACCTTTTCTGGAGCATCGCCAACATGGAGCCCAAGATTAAGAGAGTTGTAAGGCAGGGTACTGAAACCGCCAGTCCGGGTTGATATGAAATGCTTGATTTCTTGGTGCTTTAGTAGATTTTCAAAGAATAACAGGGTAACAAAATCTGTCTTTTTTTTGATCATATAATTCCCCAAAATCACTGACAGAAATTAGGATAGCGTCTTACATCCCCTTCCGAAGGTTTTCAAACGAAGCCAAGTTACATGAGGGTCTCCAAGAGAATTAAGGCCCTAAGCCATCACACCAGAACTATTAATGCTCAATGAGGCAAAGCCGTTCACCCATAGGTTATAGTTACTGCCCGTATATTTTTCAACAATATCCTCCGCTGCATTCCAATCTATTTTCTTTACCCTTATAGCCATCCTGCTTTGCATATTATATTAAGGCAGTCACCGAAGGAAGAGGTAGTTTGAGATTCCTCAGTCTATTTTTGCACTTTTCTTTCAAGGCTTGGGGGACCGCTTTGATAGATTAATGGCCGAAGAGTCGAGCATGGAGGGGCAACAGAGCAAAACTATACCCTTGGTAAATGGAATATCAGTTACTAATTGGTATTTTAGGTAATTATTTGTTATATTTTTCTTGACAAATGACAATCTTCTGTTAAGCTGGTTTCACTTTGAGGAGGCCTTTAACAGCATGAATAAAGAGATGTTAAACACCAAAGACTTAGCGAATTATTTGAACATAAATGAGAAACAGGTCTACCGGCTCATAAAGGAGAAGAAGATCCCTGCAACCAGGATTACCGGCAAATGGACCTTCCCCAGAAAGCTGATTGATGAATGGATAATAGAAAGTGCCAATGAAAACGTCGGAAAGGGAAAAGCAAGAGAATTGAAAGATCATATTGTGGTCATGGGAAGTAACGACTTTACCATTGAGCTTCTTTCCCATGAGTTGAACAGGAGGTTTCCGGAATTTAGTCTCTCTTTCTCCAATGTGGGAAGCATAGGGGGGCTTATTTCTTTAGGGAGGGGTACCAGTCATATAGCCAGTTGCCATCTGCTTGATCTAGAGACAGGCAGATACAATTTACCCTATGTATATCGGTATTTGCCCGATTTGGAAACCATTGTGGTTAATCTGGTATACCGTGATTTAGGTCTGATACTAAAACCTGGCAATCCCCTAAATATTACCGGGATTGAGGATCTGGCCCGACCTGAAATCAGAATAGTCAACCGGCAGGAGGGATCAGGCACGAGAATCTTCTTCGATTTTGAACTCAAGAGGCTGGGGATTGATTCCAGCAAGATCAATGGATACGAAAAGGAGGTCAACACCCATTCTGAGGTGGGCATGGCAGTGCTCAGTGAAATGGCTGATGTAGGGCTAGGGATATTGTCAGCGGCAAAGATGCTGGGTTTGGAATTCATCTACATTATTAAGGAGAGGTATGACCTTGTCATTCCTAAGGAGAATTTCTTTGGCAAGTCTTTAACTGCCTTGCTGGAGGTGGTCAGATCTCAGGAATTTAGAGCAACAATAGAACAAATGGGGGGGTATGATACGAAGGATTGCGGACAGATAATGTCAGATTAAAACAGGCTGTTGCCGAAATCCATTTTCGCTTAGTCTAAAGCGTTTTTGACAAATCTAAGGCTCCCTCCAGGCGATGTCAAAACTCGCCTTTAGGGCTCAAACAGTTGACATTGCTTATCTTCCACTTCGCCAAGATTTGTTGGCAAAAACCGTTTTAATGACCGTTCAAATGGATTTCTGTTTGGGCAACAGCCTGAAAAGGATAGAGATAACATAGAACTCCAATCTATCTTCGCTAAGGATAGGAAATCTAAGAGAGATAGACGATAGGGTATTGTTAGAAACGATCACGCCTCCCGTGTTTGAAAAGGAGTATGAATAAGAAAGCCTGCATCCATCTCCAGACACGGTGCGGCTTTTTGTTTAAAAAGGAGGTTTCTGCTGGGCCGGCCAAAGTCCTTTAGCAGAAAACCTCCTCCGGAACACTAAAGGAAGGCATTTGCCTTCTTTAGCGACCATTTTCATTTTAGACATCTATTTACTGTAAGTAAAGTAAAAGTGTTGAAGAGAAAGGAGGTGGTTTGGATGAAGGTTAGAGGGAGGAAGCTGCTGAAGAGATGGAAATCAAGGAAGGGAAGAAAGTTACTGCCTTGATTAGGGCTACCGAGTTGATGTTGATACCAATTTCCTTAAAGGATTATAGCGAGAGGCAGGTTGGTGTTATGAGGTAACAACCACATGGAAAAACAAGGTCTTGACATTATTCAATTAAATCGAGAGGAATTATGAGTTAGAAAGGAGTTGAAAATGAAACTAAGAAAGGATTTAGTGCTATATTTTGCTATCCTATTTGTTGCATTGTCATTTTCGGTAGTACTGGCGGAAGAAAGGGTCAAACTTTCCACAACCACCAGCACCGAGAATTCAGGGCTTTTATACGCCCTGCTTCCACCCTTTGAAAAGATATTCAATGTGAAGGTGGATGTCATTTCTGTGGGAACCGGTAAGGCCCTGAAGCTGGCAGAGAATGGGGATGTGGATGTTACCCTTGTCCATGCCCGTTCCCTTGAAGACAAATTTGCAGCCGAAGGTTACGGGGTCAACCGCAGAGACGTAATGTACAATGACTTTGTGATAATCGGTCCCGAATCTGATCCGGCAGGAATCAAGAAGGCCAAGACTGCAGCCGGGGCCTTTGGCCTCATTGCAAAAAACAGGGCTACCTTTATATCCAGAGGTGACAGATCAGGAACCAATATAAAGGAATTGAAGATATGGGAAAAGTCCGGGGGCAAGCCCTCCGGCACATGGTATTTGGAGGCAGGTAAAGGCATGGGAGAGGTGCTAACCATGGCTGATGAAAAAAGGGCCTATACCATGGCCGACCGGGGTACTTATCTCGCATTTATTGGAGGAAAGAAGATTGATTCTCCGGTCCTCTTTGAGGGGGATCCCCTCCTCTTTAACCCCTATGGCATTATCGCCGTCAATCCGGTTAAGCATCCTCATGTGAACTACATCAAGGCCATGGCCCTTATCGGCTGGGTGACTTCACAAGAGGGCCAAAAGATTATCAAGGAGTTCGGGAAGGGGAAATTCGGCCAGTCTCTCTACAAGCCGGTGGCTGTGCCCAATCCTCAATAGGTTCATGCAATGGAATACATCCTGGAGGGCATATGGAAGGCACTCAGGCTAATCTTTTCCTTAGACAGTGAAATATTCAGCATTGCCCTGCTTTCCTTGAAGGTCTCTACCACTGCTACCATTCTCTCTTCCTTGATAGGAGCGCCCGTAGGATTTATCATCGGAACCAGTGAGTTTTGGGGCAAAAAGGTACTTATCACTATATTCAATACCTTTATGGCCTTTCCCACGGTAGTGGTGGGACTTTTGGTCTACTCCTTTATCTCCCGCCAGGGTCCTTTAGGTCCTCTCGGGCTTCTATTTACTCCCACGGCAATGGTGATTGGGCAGTTTATCCTTGCCACCCCTATCATCATTGCCTTTACTGTATCCGCTACTCAGGGGATTGATCCCAGGGTGAAGCTCACTGCTATGACCCTTGGGGCCGGTCCCCTGCGTAGGGCCATAACCATACTTTCGGAGGCCAGGTTCGCCCTGATGGCTGCTGTAACTGCCGGATTCGGCCGTGTAATTGCAGAGGTGGGGTGTGCGTTGATGGTAGGTGGTAATATAAAGGGATATACCAGAACCATGACTACCGCCATCTCCCTTGAGACGTCCAAAGGAGAGTTTGCATTCGGCCTTGCCCTGGGATTTATTTTACTTGCAGTTGCCTTTTTTGTAAATATTCTCTTACACTGGCTGCAATCCAGGAGACCCTAACATTATGGATAACCTTCAATTCGAGATCCGTGAATTAACCAAGGGCTATCATAGTAAAAAAGTACTGGATATTCCCTCTCTAACTATTAAAAAAGGGAAGATCTACGGGGTGATTGGGCCAAACGGGTCGGGAAAAACCACATTACTCTCTATCCTTTCTCTGCTTATGCCTCCTACATCGGGAACAATCTACTTGGAAGGAGTAGATATAGACAAGGCAGATAAACACTCACTCAGGCAAAATGTAACCCTGGTTTTACAAAACCCCCTTCTTTTTAATACAACGGTAGGAAATAATATAATCTACGGACTAAAGGCTCGTGGGGTAAAGAAAGGTGAGCAGAAAAAAAGATTAGAAGAATGCCTAAAATTAGTGGGACTGGATGGTTTTGAAAAGAGAAGGGCCCGGGAACACTCTGGGGGGGAAATTCAGAGAATAGCCATTGCCAGGGCCCTGGCCCTAAATCCCAGGGTATTGCTTCTTGATGAACCCACTGCCAATGTGGACAGAGGAAGCGTGGCTCTACTGGAGAAGATCTTAAAGGAATTGAACCAAAGATTCAAGATTACTGTTATCCTTGCTACCCACGACATAACTCAGGCCTACCGAATATCAGATGAAGTTATCTGTCTATTTGAGGGGAAGCTGGCAAGGTCTCCTTTAGAAAACCTGTATAGGGGAAGGGTCATAAAAGATAAAGATATCTCCCTCTTTGAAACTGGAAAAATACGGGTTGCCATATTGCCTGAAGGGGATGAGGTGAACCATATCTCCATTCCACCGGAAGACATCATCGTCTCTATTAAGCCCATCTCTACCAGTGCCCGCAACTCCTTTTCTGGTAATATATCTAATGTATTTGACGAAGGGGATTCGGTTCGATTGGAAGTTGATGTTGGAGAAAAGTTGCGGGTAAAGGTTACGAAAAAATCCTTTCAGGAGATGAATCTAAACTTAGGGTCTCATGTTTATCTAACCTTCAAAAGTTCAAGCGTTGAAGTCTTTTGACTTAGAATTTACTATCCCAGAGATTAGTCAGCCTGACAGTAATCCTCATCATAAGATTTTGGCCGGGCTTTAAAGCTCGTCCAAGTTTATTGCCTTTTAACCCCACAATAAATAGCGAGGGTTTATTTCAAAGGGCGTAGATTTATGCTTAGGGTGATTCGGGGCTCATTATATGGGAAGACGGACAGAAAAGGTGGACCCAACACCTTCCTTGCTTTCTGCCTTTATGGTCCCGTTGTGGGCCTCAACGATGCTCTTTACAATGGGAAGTCCCAGGCCTGTTCCAACAATGCTTCTGGTTTTCTCGGTTTTTGCCCGGTAAAACTGCTCAAAGATGCGGGGTAACTCGTCAGGTGCGATGCCGTAACCGGTATCGCTTATTCGTATATCTACAAAATCCCCTGTAACCTCTCCCGCTATCGTTATCTTGCCCCCCTCCGGAGTGTAGTTAATAGCATTGGTGATGAGATTGCTAAAGACTTCTTCCATGCTTTTGCCGTCTGCATTAATAAGGGGTAGATTGGCCTTCTTGAGGCTGAGAGAGATATTTTTCTCCTTTGCCCTGGCCTGCATGAACCCCACCAAACTATCCAGGATATCCATCAATTGCACCTGTTGTTTATCCTGGACTATCAACCCCGCCTCTATCCGGGAAAGATCAAGAAGTTCGTTGGTCAATTCAACAAGACCTCCAACCTTCCGGGATATCTTACCGAGTATATCAGCCTGTTTAGCGCCCAGCTCACCTGCTAGCCCGTCCATGAGGATCTTGATCTGACTCAACACAGTGGAGAGGGGGCCTCTGATCTCGTGGGCAACCATACTAACGAAGGCAGACTTCATCTCATCCAACTTCTTCAGATGGGTTATATCATCAATAATGGTCACTGAGCCCAGTATCTCTCCAGACCTGTTCTGGAAGGGAACTGACTGTGCCCTGAGATAGTGTTCATCAGATAGCCCTTCACCGCTATCGCGTGGCAGAATCTCAGCGCTCAGAACCTTGAACTCACCTACCTTTAATCCAAGGATCGAATCTATCATCCCGGTCAGTGTTTCATCTGTGGTCAAAGCACTAAGTGGTTGATCATCGAGGGGCTCACCATCATACCCTAACATTCTGAGCAAGGTGGGGTTATAGAGGATAATAGTTTTGGTCATGTCGGTTACCAGTACACCACCTTCCAAATAGTTTACTATGGTCTTCAGGCGGGTTTTTTCTGTGGCAATATCCTGTAAGGTTCTTGTCATTTTAACAGCCTTACTGACCACAACTCTCAGCTGGTCCGGTGTGAAAGGTTTCGGTATGAAGTCAAAGGCCCCTTTCTTCATCGCCTCGATAGAGTGTTCCAGGGTTGCGAAGCCTGTAATGACAATGGAAACAGAATCAGGATGTTGTTCCCGAACTTTGGCCAAAACTTCCATACCCCCTATGCCTGGCATCATCAAATCAGTAAGGATAATATCGTAATGTTTCTCCGCTAACATCTTGAGTCCTGTCTCTCCATTTTCGGCCATATCAACCAGGCAGTTCTCTTTTTTGAGTATCTTAGAGCATCCTTCCAGTATTCGTTTTTCATCATCTATTACCAGTATTTTTGGTTGATATGTCTGATCCTCTATGAGGGTCATAAATAAATTCTCCTCTTAAATAGGGCTATTTTTAGTTACCTTAAAAAGGGGTAGCTCTATAAGAAAGGTTGTGCCTTCGGGACTTGTTTCCTTGACCTTAATCTTTCCTCCATGTTTTTCAATTATGCTTTTCACAGTGCCCAAACCCAATCCAGTCCCCTTGCCTTCTTCTTTAGTGGTAAAGAAGTGGTTAAAGATTTTTGGAAGGGCTTCTTGGGGGATGCCACATCCGGTATCGCTGAATTCAATATAGATTTTTCCCTCTGGTTTATCCCTGCTACTGCGTATGGTGATATTTCCTTCGCCAGTAATAGCGTGGGCAGCGTTTATTATTATATTGGTGAAAACCTGAACAAGTTGGTTTTTGTCACCCTCACACATTAACATGGAGGAGGAAAGTTCTCTATTGATCGTAATATTTTGCAGAAGGGCATGGTGTCCAAGAAAGGCAAAGGTTTGCTCTATTACATCATTTATATTGAAAAGTTCCCTTTTCATCTCTGTCTGCCTGGAATAGGCAAGAAGATTTTTAACAATGTCCTTGCACCGGTGAGTATCAATTATAATATTTTCTATATCATTCTTTATAGGGCTATCTTCATCCAGTTCCTCGAGGATTAAACTGGCGTCTATTAATATTCCGCTCAGCGGGTTATTTATTTCATGGGCTACACCAGCAGCCAGTTGACCGAGGGAGGCCATTTTATTTGACTGCTCCAATTTGATCCTTTCGGCTTCCTTCAATTTCTTTTCAATCTCTATCTTGGGTCTCAGGTCATTGTAGACACCCATGGTGGCGACCTCCCTGCCATCCTGGTAGATGATGGCGGCGGTCATCTCAACCGGTATCTCTTCTCCTGAGGAATTGATTATTGTCATCTCTGTAGTATAGAGTTTGCCTACTCCACCGTAATCAGGGCTTCTAAGTTTCTTCATTATGCTTCGTGCCCCACCTGGTGTATAAAGATATTCAGCGATGCTTGTGCCAACAGCTACCTGATCGGTATAGCCAAATAATTTGCGGGCACTCTCGTTCATGCGAAGGATTACACCTTTCATATCAGCAACCAAAATAGCAGCTGCAGAGCTGCCAATGATATTTTCCAAAAATTCGTTGGTCTTTTGTATTTCTATTTCTAAGAGCTTGGTTTTGGTGACATCCCTTAAGCTTAGGATTACGTAAGCCACGTCTCCGTTACTATCTAAGATAGGCGAACATACCCTATCCTCATATACCTCTTCTCCATCAGGCCCCGTAGTTTTCTTAATAGTAGACATTCGTTTCTTATCGATCAGGGTAAGTCGAACAGGGCAAGACAATTGCGAGCATGGTTCTTTAGATTGATAAAGGATTTGGTAGCATTTTTTCCCTACCAGTTGTTTCTCATGGGAGCTGTATTTGTTAAGAAATCTCTTACTGGCTGCAACAATGGTCATGTCAGGAGCAAGAATCAAGGTTGGAAATGATAGCGACTCAAACAGCTTTTCATGCCAGTCAAGAGTTTCCATATTAGACTGTCCTCAAAGACATCATTTTGCTACCTCAAATGCCTCACCTAATACCTTTTCAGCCTTATCTATATCATCCTGCACCAGAACCAAGAAAACAGAGGCTGAGGAACAGCCAGATGCTATAACCTCGATATCCGCATTTGAAAGGGTAGAAAAGGTGGCATCAGCAATACCGTACCTATCACCAAAGTGTGGGCCATAAAAAAAGATAATGGCAACAGGATAGATATATCGGTGAGTAGTTGGTCCGAGATCCTTTTCCAGAGATTCATGAAAATCCTTACCTTCTTTATGGGGAAGGCAGAAAACAAAAGAGATATCGCCATCAGACTCCTGGGCAATCATGAATTTTGTCTTCACGTCCTGAAGTTCATCTCGCGACAGGACTTCTCCTAGGGATTCCATTTCATGAACGGGGTAAGAGAATTCAACAAAAGCCAAATCAGTTAGTCTTTGAAAACCATAGGTTTTGATCCGGGGTTCCCAATAAACAGCGATTGTTTCCATAGAACTTAGCTCCGCCATTGAAATATTGGAGTACTTGAGTGGTAATAATAGAGCATGTTGAGTGATTTTTTTCCCTTTCACTATCCATTACTCCAATACTCCATCACTCCATGTAGATGGCATAAATAAGTGGCCAGTAAAATCCATTTTATTCAAGTAAGTTATAGGATTTCTGGGACATAATCTACTCCCCCTTGACGATATCGCTCTGATAGTAACGAATTTCAGGTTTCAGTGGTGCGCGATTTTCTGGTAGCTGCAACGAGTGCTGAATGGCCTCGACAGCCTTATCTATGCTGTTGTAATCGGTTACAAATGAGATTGCAGACAGAGAGGTAGCTATCCCGTGGATAGGTATAGATTGCGCTCCCCATGAAACCATAATTACACCCAATATCTTTATAGGCGAGTGATGAGGGAAAACAGTGAGTATACCCACATGTTCCCGCCAGGTTATCTGCCAACCCGTGGGTAGCGAGGCATCCTTTTTTAAGATTTTTGAAGTACTGGAGAATTTATCCTGGCTGACGCAGAGGGTTAGTTGATGGTATCTATTGGTATTTGGGTTGTACGTGAGAAACTCTATATTACTCTTTTGAGAGGCCAAGAGCTTACTTATCTTGGAGACTGTCTTCTCTGAGGAATCTGGCCCTCTCAGGTCGAACTGACAGAGCTCAAGGCTCTGTTTGAGCCCTCCTACCTTCAAGTTCTGCATTATTCCGGTACCATAAAAAAGGGCTTGGTAGCCTATAGATTCTATATGGATATCGAGAGAAAGGAAGAGCTGCCTCAGAATTAGCTGGTATAATCATCGATCATGGCCATCAGTTTATCCAGGTCGATTGGTTTAGCTATGTAATCATCGGCTAAGGTACTCATTCCGTCCTGGTGCGTATATCTGGTACTGGTTATTGCTGAGCCAACTGCGGTTAAGAGGACAATGGTGATATCTTCATATTCTGGGTTTTTCTTAAGCTCATCACAGAGCTCGTAGCCGTTCTTGCGAGGCATCATAACGTCTAGGATAATCAGGTCTGGTCTTTCCTCCTGTACCTTATCCCAGGCTTCTATCCCATCATATGCCTTTGCTACCCTATAATTCTTGCTCTCTAATTTCATAGAGATTGCCTCTACCAGATCTGGATCATCATCAACTACCAGAATGAGCTTATCATTAGCCATATATTACCCCCTCTATGGTTTCTATAGTAGTTAAAGGGTCAAAAAGACTATAAATGTACCCATTTTTTTATACTGTTTTTTCTATTTAGTCAATGGGAAATAATAGAGAAACGATAGAGTCCCGAAGAATCAAAAAAGGAACGATGTATATTGTTTGCTAATCCTGATCCCGTGAATAAGGTAACCCACGTTGCCACAAAAGAGGATGCAGAGGATTGTAAGGTTTACTGTTAGTTATTTTCGGTGTAAAAAGATAAATAAGAGGATTTTACCCTGGATTGCTGTGGTTCCACGAGAAGGGCACTTTTGACGGTAGCATCTTAAGGTTTTTGAACTAGCGGCCATGGGCCCTGCGTAACGTGCAAGGAACGGTGGTTAAGAAAAAGCTAAGAAAACAGAAGATCTAAGCGGGGAAAAACTATGATCGATAAAGATCGAACAAACCTTACCACTATTTTTGAAGCAATGGTGGATGGGGTCTATATTGTTGATGATGATTTTAACGTGGAGTACATGAATAATGTCATGGTTAAGAATTTTGGGCGCGGCATTGGCAAAAAGTGCTATCAAGTTATTTACGGGAACGATGCAGTCTGCCCCTGGTGCAGGGCAAAGGAGGTGTTTGCCGGAAAAACCATTCGCTGGGAGCACTACATCCCAAATTTGGATCAAAT
>CP070673.1:1095538-1098273 GCA_020351915.1 Deltaproteobacteria bacterium | reverse complement strand
TAAAATGAATAAGAATTGGACTAGGGAAGATTTTGAAATATTAATATAATTCTTTAACCAATGAAAAGAAAAGAAATAAACATTGATTTAAGGCTTCTTGCTGAATTGCAACCCGAAACATTCTTTGAACATCTGAAGTATTTCTTTTTCGAGTTGAAAACGGAATGGGAAACTTTACAAGATTTGGAATACACTCTTGCTGATGGAACAAAGATTGTAATTGAGAAAGGTTTTAAATGTGATTTATGCAGTATTCCCCCTTTTCTTCAATCGTTTATTTCTTCACATTCCTCAACTGTAAAAGCTTATATCCTTCATGACTGGATGTATAAGAATGATTATTTAATGGATGAATTAGGAGTTTATAAGGCTCGTTTATTGGCTGATAACGAAATGTTGAGACATGCTAATATGATTGATCCTGATAAAAAAAGAACGAATAAGCTTCTTTATAGGGGTGTTCGTACGTTTGGGGAAGGTGTTTACGAAAGAAAAGAATATGATTAAAATACTTACTATACTAAAAAATTGGGCAAAAGAGAAACCAGTTACTATACACCGTCTTTCTGGCTTGAGGGCTGATCTCATCGGTAGAAAGGCAGAAATCGCCCAGCTTGCTGAAGCCATTGACAATCTCCGTGAGGCGGGCGTGGGTAAGATTTTCTCTATCTGCGGCGGTGCAGGCACAGGAAAGAGCCGGCTTGTTGAGGAGTTTAAGAACGCATCGGATCTCAAGGAGATTCAATGGCTAGAAGGGCATGCCTATGCCTATTCTCAAAACATACCTTTTTTCCCATTAATTGATCTGCTGAATAGGGTATTTCAGATTGAAGAAGGCGATTCTACTGAAAACGTGAGGGTAAAAGTCGAATCTGGGATTGAAAATCTTATCGGGGGGAAGGTGAATCTTGCCCCTTATGTGGGTGGTCTTTACTCGCTGCGCTATCCTGAGGTGGAAGATGTGAGCCCGGAGTTCTGGAGATCCCGTCTTCAAGAGGCAATCCAGACCATTCTTTCAGCCCTCGCCCAAAGGGCGCCAACTGTTTTCTTTCTGGAGGACCTTCACTGGGCTGATCCTTCCTTTGTAGACCTTCTGCGCAATGCCCTTCTAGGAGTTCGGCAACCTGCTATAGTCCTTTGTGTTTACAGGCCCACATTCAGTCTCTTCTCGAGTCATCAGTTAGGTGGAATCGGTAAATTCTACCAAGAGATCCGACTGCAGGATCTTTCATCTTCAGAGGCACAAGATATGTTGGAATCTTTACTGAAGACCGAGAGTATTCCCTCTGATCTGAAGCAACTTGTCCAGGGCAAGGCAGAGGGAAATCCTTTTTACCTGGAAGAGCTGGTCAATTCGTTGATCGAATCTGAGACGCTGATCCGAGACAATGGCAATTGGAAAATCACCAGACCCATCACTGAATCTGACATATCCTCGACGATCCATGGCCTTATATCGGGCAGACTTGATCGATTGGAAAGGGAGACAAAGCGGATTCTGCAAGAAGCTTCGGTCATCGGGAGAGCATTTTTTTATGAGATTCTCAAAAGGATCACGGAGCTGGAAGACCGCATTGATCGGGGTCTAAGTTCGTTGGAGCGACTTGACCTGATTAGAACCAGGTCCATTGAGCCGGATCTGGAGTATATGTTCAAGCATCCCCTTACCCAGGAGGTAGTTTATAACGGTCTTCTGAAAAAAGAGCGGCAGGCCATCCATGAACAAATTGCGCTTGTGATGGAGGAACTTTTCCAAGATAGGCTTCCCGAATTCTATGAAACCTTGGCCTTTCATTTCTCCCAGGGTCAATCTGTTATTAAGGCTGTCGATTACCTTGTGAAGTCGGGTGAGAAGAGTCTGGCAAGATACGCAGTGGAAGAAGCCCATCAATACTTCAAAGAGGCCTTTGATATCCTTACATCTAAAGCCGATAAATCTAAAGCCGAAAAAGCTGCACTTATCGACATCTTAAATAGCTGGGGTTATGCCTATTACTACCTCGGAGATATTAAGGAATTCATCAATCTTTTCAATTCTCAAAAAGACCTGGCAGAGTCCTTGGATGACAAGGCTAGACTCGGGATGTTCTATACCTGGTTCGGCATTGCCCTTTGGCTGTCTGGCAAAACAAAAGATTCCTATGAATGCCTGTGTAATGCACTGGAACTAGGCGAGAATTCTGGTAACCAAAAAGTAGTAGGCTATGCCTGCACTTGGCTTACATGGGCATGTGGAGAATTGGGCCTTTTTTCTGAAGGTATTGGCTTTGGTGAGAGGGCTCAGAAGATAGCTGAGTCGTTCCCTTCGGATCAGTACCTCTTTTTCAAATCTCTTGCAGCACTTAGCTACATCAACTGGATGAAGGGGGATACGAAAAGAGTTTTTGAGGGCGCAAAACTTCTTTTAGACTATGGCGAAAGAAACTCGAGTAGCAGAAGCAAGGTTTTTGGGCATTGGGTGATTGGTTGGGCTTACTCATTAACCGGAGATATGAACTCATATCAAAAAAGTTGTGAAAAGGCACTTGAAGTTGCGTTGGACCCTTTCTATGCTTCGTTTCCAAAAGGTGGCCTAGGGTTTGCTCTTCTTTTTGGCGGTCAGTTTCAGGAAGCGGAAGACGTTTTGCAATCGCTCTTAGATTTCTGTGAAAAACGCGCTATAGGGCAGCTGTCAGAGCTGGCCTACATATCTCTAGCCCCCACTTTGATTGCGAAAGGCCGGATAAAGCAAGCAC
>CP070673.1:1090999-1095438 GCA_020351915.1 Deltaproteobacteria bacterium | reverse complement strand
TCCTAGAGGTGCGCCAGAGACAAAGATCGCCGCAATCGAACGCTTTGGGGCTCGCATTGTTTCCGCGCCTTACGACGATTTGTTGCAGATCTTCCGATCACGCAGCTACGAAGGGATGGAGGGCTTATTCATCGATGACTTTAGTGATCCGGCGGTGTTGGCCGGTAATGGCACCATCGGCTTGGAGATCCTCGAACAATTGCCCGATGTGGAGGTGGTCGTTATCCCCTATGGTGGAGGCGGCCTTAGTTGCGGGATCGCATCCGGCCTGCGTGCTCTTAAGCCAGATATCAAGCTTTACGCCTGCGAGGTTGAGACAGCGTCACCCTTGGCCGCTTCGCTCGCCGCCGGGAAGCCGGTTGAGGTCGATCATACGCCTAGCTTTGTAGATGGTATTGGCGCTCCATTCCTCTTTCCAGGAATGTGGGAGTTGGCGAGTCAATTGTTGGATGGTTCACTGGTCGTGGGATTGGCAGAAGTGGCTTCCGCAATCGGCCTTTTGGCTGAGCGCAATCGTATCATCGCTGAAGGTGCTGGGGCGGTATCGGTAGCCGCCGCGCTTGCCGGCAAGGCCGGCAGTGGAAAGGTGGTTTGCATCATCTCCGGAGGAAACATCGACAAATCGAAATTGGTTCGAATACTTCAAGGCAAGGTCCCATAGCTGGCCAGGGTGATTAGTGCAAGATGGACTCTGCTAGCGACCATCCCTATTAGTTCTGCTAAATTGCGATTGAAATCAGGTTTATCCAAAGAGATTTGAAAATCCAAGGACTTCAGTTAAAATCTGGATAACCCCCCCCCTTCCTTAATTGCCTAGAAAAATCAGACAGATAATGGCCCCTATTACATCAAGAGTCAATTATCATTTTGCTACGTATAGTAGCAGAAATCATAACTTTTGGGATGAACAGCTGATACCCCATATATAGTAGGGCGTTATTTGGGCAGCTCTTAAAAACTGTGCAAGTAGAGACTACTTCCTGTCAAGAACCTCCCTGATTTTCCTCGAGAGCTCCTCTATACTAAAGGGCTTCTGAATAAAACCATCGCAACCGCGCTCCAATATCTCCGTTGCCTCGCCGTCTATACTGTATCCGCTCGAGAGGAGCACCTTTACCTCAGGGTTAATCTCCCTCATCATGTCGAAGGTCTCGCCCCCTCCCATATCCGGCATGATCATATCCAGGATAACCAGATCTATGGCATCTCCTTTCTTGTTGTAAAGTTCAACAGCCTGTCCGCCTCCTTGTGCCTCAAGCACCGTATAGCCTAACTCCCTAAGTACCTCGACACCTACCTCTAAAACCATCACCTCATCGTCTACGAGGAGAATGGTCTCGTTTCCCTTAGCGGCATGGTCAGCACTCTTAGAGGCTTGCCCGCCCTTGCCTTCCGATGCAGGCAGATAAATCTCGAAGGTAGTTCCCTGTCCTTTCTCAGATTCAACATCAATATATCCTTGATGGGCCTTGATAATCCCGTAGACGGAGGCCAATCCAAGACCAGTGCCCGTACCCAGTCCCTTTGTTGTAAAGAACGGCTCAAAGATACGCTCTACAGTCTTTTCGTCCATACCCATACCCGTATCCCTCACCGTAAGCAAGACATAGGCTCCGGGCTCCGGTTCATAGGGCCTACCGCTCATATCCTTATCGGTGACATTCATCGTTTCCACGAAAAGATCTCCACCACCGGACATAGCATCTGCAGCATTGACAAAAACATTGAGGAGAACCTGCTCAATCTGCCCCTGATCAGCCTTTATTCCTAAGAGGTCCCCAGCAAGCTCTCGATGTATCCTAATCTCCTTTTTGGTGGCGCCAAAGGTATTAGAGGTGTCTTTTACCAACTGGTTCAAATCAAGAGGCCTGACGTCATATCTTCCTCCCCTCGCATATCCGAGAAGCTGGTTGGTCAATTGAGATCCGCTCTTAACGAGCTTTTCAATTCTCTTGAGGTGCTCAAAATGGGGTTGGGTGGGATCTGAGTCGAAAAGCGTCAAAGAGATGTTCCCCATGATACCCGCAAGGAGGTTGTTGAAGTTGTGGGCAATGCCGCCAGCCAAGGTGCCGAGAGCCTCCATTCTTTGGGCATATTGGAGCTGGGCTTCAAGTTTCTTTCGTTCCTCCTCTACTCGCTTACGCTTGGTGATGTCTATGATGAACCCTCTTAAACCGACCGGCATTCCCTCTCGGACTATGGGCGCCGAACGGATCATGCAAGGAAATGTGCTCCCGTCCCTTCTCAACGCTGTATACTCAGTAAGGCCAGTCTCTTCCCCTTTCAATATCTTTTTAACGTTTGCCATGGATCTGGGACGCTCGTGGGGAACAAGCATATCAAAGGCGTTTAACCCGCGGTCAAAATCCTGTTGCGTGTATCCAAAATGAGTGAATGCATTCCGATTCACAAAGGTGAGATTGCCTCTGACATCCATCTCATAGATGGTTTCCGGTAAGAGTTCAGCTAACTCTCTGAACCTCTCTTGACTTTGTCGAAGCGCCTCCTCCGCTTGTTTATGGTCGGTAATGTCCACAACTGCTCCCCGTATGGCGGGTTTTCCGCCATACTCGATGAGACTGGCCATCATCTCGAGCCAGCACACCGTACCGTCCTTCCGGATTCCGCGATACTCATAGCGGGGTGGAATCTGTTTGCCTTCCAAACGATCTTGAAGGCGTCCCCAGACCATCGCCTGGTCCTCGGGGTGAATCAGCGCCCTTACTTGATCGGGTGAAAGCGACACCAGTTCCTGAATGGTGCAGCCTGAGATCTCTGCAAAAGCGTCGTTGGCAAAGACGATGCGGAAGTCTTGCATGATCACCAGTCCCTGGAGTGATTGCTCGACCAACGAGCGATAGGCCTCCTCTGCCTCCTTTTGCTTGGTAATGTCTCTGCCTAGGGATTGATATTCCACCGCCCTGCCATTTTTATCAAGGAGCGCACAATCGGTCCATTGGTGCCAACGAATCGTCCCATCGGGAGCAATGACCTTGTGCTCATAGGTTACTATGGGATTTTCTTTAGTGAGGGAAATGAATTGGTTCCTTACTCTCGTCTGGTCTTCTTGAGGGATAAATTGAAAAAAGTTCTGACCAATTAACTCTTCGCTCTTTTTGTTAAAATAGCTACAGTAACTCTCACTGACGAAGGTCAGGGTTCCATCAGGAAGGAAACGACAAATCAAAGCAGGCATGTCTTCTACCACTGCACGCAATCTCTCCCCGCGTGCTCTCAGCGCTTCCTCACTCCGCTTATGCTCAATTACCTCTTTCTCTAATTCCTTTATCCTCTTTGCGAGTTCTTCATATGTTGGTTTTCTAGTCATCACAACATATCCTTCCGCTGACTGTAAGAGCAAAAGGCCCCCGCCAGGAGAACTTAATTCATCTTGATGAGGGCTTAATTCTGCCCTTGAATTAGTAGTTTTTTCCTCAATTGAGAAGGTCGGGGATCAGGCAAAGTGTCAAAGTCAGCCCCAATAGACAATTAATTACACTTACGAAAAGACCACGGAATTGTCAAGGGTTCGTCTCTTCGAAGTGGAACATACAACATGGTGAGGTTTGTGCTGGGAGGATTAAATTGTAGACTTCTTGCCATAGCTTCTACTTCAGCATTCCCTGATCTTACTAGAGATTACTAAATCAAATCGCAAAATCAAGGAGGTATCGATTTCTTAGAGAAACCATCCTTCTGAAAGCCTCTTTTTTGGGCGTATCTTTTTCTCCTCTTAGGTCTGGGATAAGAGGGACATATCCGCAATGAAAAGGGAATTTGATAGAATGTGGTCATGGCAAGGTATCAAATGCTTAAGGCATTCTAAGAATTAGATATTGAAATATTGAAGCGCGTCCCGCTTTCTTCTCAGGGTAATCCTAATTTATCACAGCCTGTGATTCTTTTTGTTTGACTCACAAACCTCATTTGTCCATATTTATGATAAGAAAAGAAAAATATTGCTATTCACAGAGCCAAGACAAACGTCCAATTGCACTATTAGTCGCCTCACCCTTCCCAGCAGATGAGGCCCCGACGTTTAGCTCCCGTTGAAGAGAAAGAAGATAATTTCACCTGCATAGCACTTTTCTTGTTTCCGGCGGCTCGCGTTTGTATGGCTATCAAGATCTAACCGAATTTTTGTGAGCAATCTATGAAGCTTTGTCAAAACTGTGGTCAGCTGGTGGCTGAAGAGATCATCACCTGCCCCTCCTGCGGCAGCGAGGTTGTCGAAGGGAGGAGGCACATCGATGATTACCTGATAGAGGAGATTCTCCATGAGGGCTATTCAAGCATCCTCTGCAGAGGCAGGAAGGAGGGCGTGGAAGAGCCGGTAATGATCCGCATCTTCACACCCCAATCGGGAGTCGACGAAAAGATTGCCGAACGTCTTAAACAGGAATTGGAGGAACTCAAGAAACTTCCCGAGGACTATTTTG
>CP070673.1:1087658-1090899 GCA_020351915.1 Deltaproteobacteria bacterium | reverse complement strand
GCATAGAGACCGGGTTCTACGGTGAAATGCATACGCCCGACGCCCCAGCGGGCCTTGATACTCCCCCACCGGTCAGCCAGCGTCAGAGTAGAGGGAATTTGGGGAACTGCGCCGACTGGGGTGGGAACCGAACCCCTTACGAAAGGCTGCTTTGGGCCGGGCAAACTAGGTTGATCTTCCCCGCGCTGGGAGCAGCAGGTGGAGTTGAAGGCTACCTCTGTGGCCGATCCACAGCAGGGCTGTGTTGCCTCACAGCTGCCCATTTTCGAGCTGCCCGAAATTGTCTTTTGTTTACTCATGAATGGTCTCTCCTTGCTTACATGCTCATTGTACGTGCATTCTTCTGACTACCTGGAAAGATAGGGTTTCGGTTTGGCCCTGTCAACAGGAATCGCACTTCAAAGAAAAGGAAACCCCTGCACACGACTCCTTGCCCGCCTCTCGTTTTAAGCCCTCAGCCTGTGGGCCTGCCTAGAGCAGGACGCTCCTTCCCCCTCAAGTGAAACGCTCCTCAAACGCAGTGGTCCTTAAGCATAGCGCTCCTTTTGCCTTTGGTCCTTCGCCTGTGAACTATGAACTGTGCTTTGCCCATTCCGCTTCGTCGAGCGCCTTAGCACTATATTTTTCCGTCTAACATTGCTATATTATGGTTGTCTCATGGGAGCAGCCCGTAACTTTTCTGAACCGTGGTGTAAAAGGGGATTTATCGAAAACTGCCCGCCAAAAAATGGTGGATAAACCTTGAGCAAAAATCGGTAGTCATGTATTAACAGGAAGCCAAACTTTTTGTCAAAAGTGTAGGCTTGTCCGCCGTTTGTCTGGCGGGCGCGACCCAGGCTTACGGACGTTTTTGAGCAGCGTCTGGTATCGAATGCTGGGATGATTATCTGGGCAAGAGTCAAGAGCAGATCTGACCCCATTTTTCTTATTCTGGAAAGGCGGTAAAACCATGAACATGAAACTAAGACTAACGATCTTCCTCTTCGCTGTATCCCTACTTCCAATATCGGTCCACGCCTCCGAAGAAGGCACGCGGCATATTACCGGCACCGGTATGAATATCTACTTCATGAACGACAAGGTGTTCGGCACCTCAGGCGGCCATCCCCTTTGGGCGATATACGACTGCGGTTCGGACATTAACGGCGAAATCGACATCCGGGGCACATACCACAAGCTTGCGCTTAAGTATCACCAGCAGTCAGAGCGGATCATCACAGGCACCTTCGGTCCCCTGGAAATGGAACTGGGTAAGATCGAAAAAACCAGAAGCGGCTTTACCTACCAAGTGTCTGTTGGAGAAAACGAATTTCGATTCTCAATCCGGTATCAAAAACTAGAAGACGACCATCTCGTCAATTCCATCATTGAGGGAAATCTCCAAAACGGAGAGGTAATTCGGCTCGTCGTTGATGGGCGGTTGTGCCCGTTTGCCACCACAGGCATTATCATGATCGCCGCTGGAGCATATGCACTCGGAGCGTGATGCGATACGCTAAATAAAGGCAATAGACGTTTTGAACGAGGCACTGCGCTGATCAGTGGACAGGCTCGCTGCATAAGAGTAAAACGGGGATATGTCCCGCTCATTGGTGAAACAAGGAATGTACCGAAAACTGCCGAAGTCGTTTTGGAACCGACGTCCACTCTTAAGGACCTGCTGAATTGCCGATTTATCTGGTTCATGAGTCTTGCGCCCTTCGTTCTAGCTTGACTTTGTAAACGTACTTAAGCCAGTCATCTCCATAATAGCCCTCTGCCACTACCCTCAGGGGAAACCCATGTTCTTTCGGAAGGGTCTCCCCATTTACACCATATGCCAGAAAGACCTTGTCGGAAAGGATGTCCTCAATGGGAAATCTTTCTACTCTTTCACTTCCACCGTTTTGCCCGGAAAAGGTCACATGGGTGACGCCTTTCTTCATTTTCGCCGTTTCAAGGAGCTTCCCCATGGAAATGCCTTTCCAACGCCCATGATTGGCAAAGAATCCGGGGCAGATCAGGAGGACGTTCCTCTCTACAGACGGCAGTGTAGAAATCTGTGAATAGGTCAGCGCGAGCGGCATGTTGACATGGCCCGTAATCTCAAGGCGCCAATCATCCAAATCCACCTCAAAATCAGATAACCCCATGGTCGAAAAATTATTCAGTGGAGTAATATTCAGATTTCTGGTGTCTAATGTGCTGGGATTCATGTGTACCAGGCTTTGCCTTGTTGTATTATTCGGCAGGATGACTTTTTGCGCTTTTGCATAGGCCTTTCGAAGGACTGAAAGGACAGGACTGAACAAAAGGCCCATGCCCGTGAGAAATTCAAAAGCAGTTTTTAGAAATTCTCTCCGATTTTCCATATTCCCTCCTTATCTCTACCCTCATGTTGCAAACTGTAGGGTGCGTGGATACCGGAACGTATATCTGAACATAACGTGACATCCATGCTCTAATACTAGGCACAAGAATTCACGTATTCATCACGAAATGATAACGTTTTCGTCAAAAAAAGATGCAAAAAGGGAAAGACCGTTAGGCAGGTGTGTGCACAGGAAGCCCAAAGGTAAACGTTGTGCCGGCGTTCAAGACACTGGTGACTTCTATGGATCTGTCGTGTAATTCCAGGATTCTCTTGGTGATCGCCAGGCCAAGTCCGGAATGCCCCGGTTCGCCCTTACGGCTTTTATCCAATTGATAAAAACGATTGAAGATATGGGGAAGCTCTTCCTTGGGGATGCCCTGCCCTGTATCGCTGACCCGAACCGAGATATCTTCCTTTTCGGGGCTCAGCACAAGGCTGATGGAACCGCCCTGCGAGGTATAGTGAATAGCGTTTCCGATGAGGTTTTCGAGCGCCCGCTCAATCAGGGCGATATCGGCATTCACAAAGGGCAATTCCTTTTCAGCCTCTGTGACGATACTAATGTGCTTTTCCTTCGCGTTTAATTGAAATTTCTGAACCACATCCTGAACAAGTTCGCTCAGGTTAAAGGCTTCGCGGTGGAGGCTTATCTCATCGGAATCAAGTTTTGCCAGTTCCAAAAGCTCGGTCACCAACTCGCTTAAACGTTTGCAATGGTTGATGGCTATCTCCAGATAATTTCGGCGCTCCTCCTCTGTTAAGCTGTCTTCCTTCAAGAGCAGTGTTTCGATATAACCCTGCAGGGTCGCCAAAGGTGTGCGCAGATCATGGGAAACATTGGCCACAAGCTCCCGACGCACTGCATCGGATTTTCTTAATTGCTCTATC
>CP070673.1:1082240-1087558 GCA_020351915.1 Deltaproteobacteria bacterium | reverse complement strand
GATCTTTTCTACGACTTATCAACAGGGGATACTTGCCCCCTCCGCATTCTCTCCCGACAAGTCAGGAGAGCTGTGGTTTCCCCCACTGATAAGTCGTGAAAAGGACAGCGGCCTCCCACCAGTCACAACAGAAAAGACCTCATGCCCCTCCCAATATTGCAGACTATTTGATGGTCTCTGTAGTAACAGTATCTATTCCAGCTCAAAAATATTTTTCTTAAGGTCTTTGTAATTAGGATGGATATTGCCGATCTACATCCTTGGGATGTAACGTATGAGGAGGCAGTCGAGATCCAGGAACGCCTAAGGGACAGGGTTATTTTAAAGGGGCTGGGTAAAAGGATCAAACATATTGCCGGATTAGATGTTTCCTATGCGAAAGAGGCTGATACGGTCTGGGCAGGAGCTGTTGTTCTTGATTTTCCCGACTTGGCCAAGACAGAAGAGAGATGGTCCCAAAAAAAGGTTTCTTTTCCTTACATCCCAGGTCTCCTGAGTTTCAGAGAGATTCCTGCATTACTTAATGTGCTCAGGAAGCTAAAGGTAGAACCAGATTTGATACTCTGTGATGGGCAGGGTATTGCACACCCGAGGGGCCTTGGTCTTGCCTCCCATCTGGGGGTTATTCTCAATAAACCTACGCTTGGTTGTGCGAAGACCAAGCTCGTGGGTGAATTCAATCCAGTTGGGGAGCGGAGAGGCGACCATGTCTACCTCACTTATCAGAACAAGATTATTGGGGCTGTGGTGAGGACAAGGCCGGGGGTCAAGCCTGTCTTTGTTTCTCCTGGATATGGGGTATTATTAACCGAGTGCATAAGATTTGTCCTTGAAACATGTTCAGTATATCGGATCCCCGAACCTATCAGGCAGGCCCACATCCTGGTAAACAAGGTCAGGTCTGGGCATGTAACAAAATAGCAAACTCCAAAGAGTTCTTAGGATTCATATTTCGTAACCCTTCACGGGTTTACGGTTCAGAGGTTAGGGGTTCAAGGTTCAGGGTTGGAGGTTCGGATGTTTGGAGTTTATCGAAAATCTGAGCCCGGAACGCTGAACCTGTGAACGCCTACCATATTTCATGCTAGGGTTTCATATTCAAAGACTTTCTGAGATTGTGTCACATGTCAAGACCTGAAGCCTATTTATCAGGTTTCATAGCTATAATTGGACCACCGAACAGTGGCAAATCTACCCTTTTGAATAGGCTTCTGGGTCGAAAGATAGCGATTACGTCTCCCAAGCCCCAAACTACCAGAAACAGGATACTGGGGATTTATAATGGAGACAGGTTTCAGATGGTGTTCATGGACACGCCCGGGATCCACCCAACCAGATCTCTCCTCCATAAAAGCATGGTGAGGTCGGCTAAGGCTTCCCTGGAAGAGGTTGATATTATTCTTCTCGTCGTAGGATTAGACGAGGCTACTCATAGGGATGAGTTGAATAGTATCGTAAAACTGGTAAAAAAGACACCAAAGCCCGCACTCCTGGCCATAAACAAGGTAGATTTGATAAAAAAAGAGAATCTGCTCCCTATGATCGAGTCCTATAGCAAACTAACCTGTTTTGATTGTATCGTTCCGCTTTCGGCGCTTTACGGTGATGGGGTAAAAGTCTTGGGCGAAGAACTGAAGAAGAGACTATCCCCTGGGCCTCAATTTTTTCCGCCCGATATGGTCACGGATAAACCTGAGGACTTTCTTATAGCCGAAATCATACGGGAGAAAATATACTATGCAACAAGAGAGGAGTTGCCCTATTCTTCCGCTGTAGTGGTTGAAAACTTGGAGGAAGATAAGAAACGAGATCTCCTCATTGTTCGGGCCGTTATATGTGTGGAAAAGGCATCACAGAAGGGGATTATTATCGGGAAACAGGGAACGTTGATAAAAAAAATAGGAAGGGATGCACGGGTAGAGATAGAAAAGATGTTTTCCGTGAAAGTCTACCTGGAGCTCTTCGTGAAGGTAGAAAGGAATTGGAGCAGCGATGCCCGTTCTTTGAGGAAGCTCGGATATTAACAAAGAAACCAACGACCCGAAGGCAGTTGGTTTCTTGTTAGGAGAAAAGAGTCACTTTCTGGTTCTTAAGAATATGCAATATCCTTGCCAGAATAGTAGATTTTTGAGGCCATCATGTAACTGATTGAAATAACTGAGGTATTCATTAATTCCAAATTTCTTTCCTCATCTCCATCATCAGGAGCTGTTAAAATTATTTAACATACTCACACCATGACGGAGGTAGTAGGTGTGTAACAACCTAGAATCACAGATATATTCTTTGTTAAAATTTTTTAACAGCTAACTTAACATGCCGTATTTTTTCATCTTGTAATGCATTGCATGCCGAGTGATGCCAAGCATTTCAGCTGCCCTGGATTGTACATTATTGGAATGCTTCAAGGCCCTTGAGATAAGTCTTTCTTCTATCTGGTCAAGGGCTTGGGCTAGGGCCAAGTTAACTGGGACTATCTTATCCAGGTCTATGGTTTCCTCCTCTTGACTTATCACATAATCAGGAAGATCCTTCAAGGTAATATTTTCATCTGAACTCATCACCATAGCTCGTTCCATAGTATTCTCCAGTTCCCTGATGTTCCCTGGCCAGGGATAGCTGTACAGGGCCTTCCAGACCTCCGGAGCCAGTTCTATTTTCTTCTTGGACGACCTAAATTTTTCCACAAAGTGGGCAACAAGAAAGGGAATATCCTCGACCCTCTCCTTTAATTGTGGTACCTCAATATGAACTACGTTCAAGCGATAGAAGAGGTCTTCCCTGAAGATGCCTTTGTCTACGTCTTCCTTCAGTCTGCGATTAGACGCTGCCAGAATCCTGACATCCACCTTAATGGTTTTGGTGCCCCCCACCCGTTCTAACTCCATCTCCTGCAACACCCTGAGCAGCTTTACCTGCAGTGAAGGTGACATCTCTCCCACTTCATCCAGAAATAGGGTGCCGCCATCAGCCAGTTCAAATCGGCCCTTTTTCATGGTAACAGCTCCGGTAAAGGCACCTCGCTCATGCCCGAAAAGTTCGCTTTCTAACAAGGTTTCAGTCAGCGCACCGCAATTTATGGAGATAAAGGGCCTGTTTTTCCTGGGGCTATTGTAGTGAATGGCCTTGGCGATGAGTTCCTTACCGGTGCCGGACGGGCCAGTGATCATGACAGAGGCTTTGGATGGAGCAACTTTCCCAATCATTTCGTAGATCTTAAGCATAGGCTGGCTCTTACCAATGATATTCCCATACTTATAGCGATCTGATAGTGCATCACTGAGGAGCCTGTTTTCCTTTTTGAGCCGGTAAAATTCAAGGGCTTTCTTGACGGTCAGCTTCAATTCCTCATTTCTGAAGGGCTTGGTAATATAATCATAGGCCCGCTTTTTCATAGCCTCAACGGCCTTCTCTATTGTCCCGTATGCGGTCATCATGATAACGGGAAGTTCCGGGTCTATCTTCTTAGTCTCTTCGAGAAGCTCCATCCCGCTCATTCCGGGCATTCTCATGTCGGTAATTATCAAATCCAAATCCGCTTCCCTGATTAACCGGAGGGCATTAACAGCATTGTCTTCCGTAATTATCTCGTAACCCTGTGGAGCCAGCAGGGCTTCAAGGATAACGAGGTAGTTCTTTTCATCATCTACAATCAAGATTGTTTCCATATGAAGATACCTTTACACTATTGTTTGCGGGGCAAGGAAACAAATACCTTTGTGCCCACACCTTCCTTACTCTCGATCCATACCTTTCCTTTGTGTCCTTCGATAATATTTTTCACAATAGAAAGGCCGAGACCGCTTCCTTCGTCCTTTGTTGTGAAAAAGGGGCTAAATATCTTTTTGAGGTTCTCATCTCTGATTCCGATTCCCGTGTCTTGAATCTCAACTCGGTAATTGCCTTTCTCTTCTTCGATGTTGATAGTGATATTCCCACCATCCTCCATTGCCTGAATGGCGTTGATAAAGATATTCAGGAATGCCTGACGGAGAAGTCCCGGGTCTGCCTCAATAATATATGGCCTACCATTCAGGTTGCCGTCATTTACTATGACCCCCTTTTTATCTAGTTCGGGCCGGAGAAAAGTAACGTTTCTCTCAATAACTTCGCCCAGGGGGCAGTCTTGCAGGTTAGGCACCTGGGGCCGGGCAAAGTCAAGAAAGTCAGTTACGATATCATTAAGACGCCCTGATTCCTCAATAATAATATTTGACAGTTTTTTCTGGGCCTGACTGTGTTCGGATTTCTCAGCCAACAATTCTGCCGTACTCCTGATTATGCCTAAAGGATTTTTTATCTCGTGAGATACGCCAGCAACCATTTCACCGAGGACAGCCAACCGCTCCGCTTGATTCAGTTGATCCTCCAACAGCTTCTGTTCCCGAGCCCTTCTTGCAAGAGTACGTTCAGCCTTTCTCACTACCAGCAGAAGAGCCAGAAATATGAGAAACATAACCACAAGAGATACGCCAAAGATAAGATATCTGAATCGTAGTATTGACTCATATTCTTCTGTCAGATCTTGGGTTACTTCAAATACACCCAATATGCCTATATAAGAATAGGGGGGTTCTGCCTTGAAGGGAATAAAGGTTTTAAGCTTCTTTTCCTTTGCAAAATCAAGGAGCCAGGTACCAAAGACCGAATCTTCCCGGGTTATCAAACGGGAGCTGTGCTTCCCCTCCAGGGCACTTTCGTATCCCATGCCTCCTCTGCCAGTTAATCCAACCAAATCCCTATTAGTGCTATAGGCAATTTGCCCCTTCTCGGTATCATACATATTGACGTTTTCTATGTTAAGGGAGTGAATAGTGGTCCTGACGATCTTGTCCATCAAATCGAATTGTTCCTTTTGTCTCAAGCTTATCGCCCCGTATCGGTACCTCACTGGGATGGTGAAATAGTGAAATACCTGATGGTTCAAATTATTTGCTATGAGCAGCGCATGATTTTCATAGGTATTCCTCAAAACCTTAGTAGCCCGCTGGGAAATGATCATTGAGAGGACGAAGGTCGAAACAATAAGGATCACGAAACTGGCATAGGCAAAAAACTTTACCAGTCGAAACCGTTTCGTCTCAGGTTTGATTGTTTTCGAATTTTGTTCCATACCCCCTACAGCCTCGTTTGGCCTCACTGTCTCCTAACCAGAAGATATGCAACGACTCTGTCTCAGGCGGATCAGCGTTCCACAATAGACAGGCTTGAGGTTGACAAGCTGTTGCCCAAACGGAAATCCCTTTGAGCGGTCGTTAAAACGTTTCTTGCCAACAAATCTTGGCGAAGTGGAAGATAAGCGATGTCAACTGTTTGAG
>CP070673.1:1077360-1082140 GCA_020351915.1 Deltaproteobacteria bacterium | reverse complement strand
TTCTATTCGGACTTAGGGTAGGTTGCATGATCGTTGTTTTTATCTCTTCAAGAAATGCGTCCTACGAGAAGGAAGAGCTACCGCGCATAAATAAGTTCTGTTTTACTTTGATAAACTGGGCGGATAGCCGATGGCGTACCCGACTTCCCTGTCTTTATTTATGACATAGCTCAATCCACGGCAAACGATCTCAGCGCTGCTTTGTCTCGGAAATTTATAGATACCATAGACCCAATTGTGTGCTTAAAGACAAGTCATCCAGATGTATATCGAATTCAGTATCGCCTTTCGATTGCGAAAGATAGACGTACTGTACTTATTGGGTGTGATCATCTTGTTCTTGTGGCTCGATTCACCGGCGCCTGGGGAATCATATCACGCAATTCCTCTCCCCTGCCTGAACCATTCTTAGACATGTACCGGGCCTTTAAGAGGCGTGAGCTTGAAAAGGCTCGAGAATGCCAGACATCCTGTCATAAGGTGGAAAACATGTGTGTGCAGGGGCCGAGCATGGCCTTCTTTAAAAAGGCTTTAGAATATTGAGGAGTAAAAGTGGGGACCGTGAGAGAACCGAATAGCGAGCCTACGGCTGAAGAAACAGATAACCTGGCGAAATACCTGAAAAAACTGGGACTCAGTCAAGTTTACAGCGACATCTTACGGCACGGCTTTGCAACATCATCCCCTTAACAACCAATCGAAATAAGGTTCTGAAATCTCATAGATCACGGTGGTTCCAATTCATGAAGAGATAAAAAATAGTCCCCCACAAAGAAAGATCTGAAGCACTGAGGGCCAAAAAAGGCGGAGGCATATGGAAAAGATCTTCTTAGGCATAGATGTCGGCACCAATAGTGTTCGAGTTGGGGCCTTCGATCAACAAGGGAAACTGAGAGGCAAGGGAGAGCACCCTATCAGGATCTGGAGACCGAAACCCGACTACGTCGAACAATCCTCTGAGGACATATGGAGGGCCACGTGCATGGCCACACGTTCCTGCCTTGCCTCAGAAAAGATCGATCCCAATGCAGTGCGGGGCATTTCATTTGATGCGACCTGTTCTCTTGTGGCACTCGGCGAGGGTTTTGAGCCGATAACGGTCTCTCCCACCGCAAGAAAAACGCAAAATGTCATCGTGTGGATGGATCACCGGGCCATCGGCCAGGCCGAGGCTATCAACAAGACCGAGCATGAGGTTCTGCGGTATGTTGGGGGTAGGATTTCTCCCGAGATGGAACCCCCCAAACTCATGTGGCTCAAGGAGAACCTGCCCGACACCTGGAAGAAGGCCCGAAGGTTCATGGACCTTGCAGACTATATGGTCTACAGGGCTTGTGAAAATGACGCGCGGAGCCTTTGCACTACGGTGTGTAAGTGGACTTACCTCGGTCATGAGGGAACTTCTGGACGGTATCGAATGGATTTTTTTGAGCAGATTGGCATCCCTGATCTCTTCGATCGTCAGCAGGTTCCCTCTGAAGCTCAACCACCGGGAACGCCCATCGGGGAGTTAACTGAGGCAGCGGCGCAGGAGCTTGGTCTTCGGCAGGGTGTTTCCATTGGCGTTGGTATAATCGACGCTCATGCAGGTGGCATCGGCTCGCTGGGTTCGCTGCTCGATGACGCGGGGCTTGGCGAAAACCCCTTTGACTACGCGATTGCCCTGATCGGGGGAACATCCTCATGCCACATGGCGGTATCTCAATCACCCCGATTTATCAGCGGTGTATGGGGGCCATACTATGGAGCAATGATTCCGGGAATGTGGCTGAACGAGGGGGGACAGTCAGCAACTGGGTCTTTGATTGATTTGGTTATTAAAAACAACTCATCCTACGCAGGTCTCGCCAAGGCTGCCAGAGCCCAAGGAGCTGATATCTATGCCTTTTTGAACAGCAGAATCGAGAAGATCAAAAGAGAACGGGGGCTAGACATTGCTCGCAACCTCCACGTGCTGCCTTATCACCACGGGAATCGGTCTCCCAGAGCCGACCCATCGGCACAGGGAATGGTGAGTGGCCTTACTCTGAGCAGTACTCCCGATGATGTTGCCCTTTGGTATTATGCCACGTTGCAGGCCGTTGCGTACGGGACCCGACACATTATCGAAGCGATGAATGGCCAAGGGTACAGTATTAAACGAATCTATCTATGCGGTGGTCAGCTGAAGAATGAATTGTTCATCCAAGAACATGCTGACATTACCGGCTGCGAAGTCATCATTCCGGAAGAGGCCGAGGCAGTGCTGCTTGGGGCCGCAATCCTAGGAACAGTTGCGTCAGGGGAATTCTCAGATGTGCTCCAGGGGATGAGATCCATGTGTCGCGTCAGCAGGATAAGCCATCCTGACGTGTCCACGTCCGCCTTTCATCAAACGAAGTTCGAGATATTCAAACAGATGTATGACTTTCAAAAGAATATCCTTAAGACCATGGGCAAGATAGGAGTTACCTAGAGCACCTTATTACCCGACAGAGGTGGCGAGAGGTCATCCACTTAGATCGAAGAGGTTTTGCATCGCTTGCGTCAAACTCAGCCCGTGTAAAAAAGAAAGAGGAAGGAAAAATGAAAAAGAACGAAAAAAGGGTTTATCTGATTTCAAATGGGGATTTTCGTGATTCAGCGGGAGAGGTTTCGTGGCCAAAACAGCAGGAACCGTCAAGGCAGTCAAGGCAGCCTTCACGAAGCTTGGGCACCAAACGGAAGTGCTGCCCGAGTATGATGCCAAACGCAAACATGGCTTCCTGACTAAACAGTGCACTGGTGCTGAGATCTTTTCAAAAATCGACCCCGAGGCACCGGTCGTTATTGTGCTGAGCTGCTGGGCCTACGCACACCACGTTGCAAGCAGTTTGCAAACCCACAAGGGCCCCATTTTGCTTTTGGCAAACTTCGATGGCACCTACCCGGGACTTGTCGCCCTCCTGAATCACGCAGCCACTTTGGAACGGCTCTGCGTGAAGCATTCGCGTTTGTGGAGTGAAAAGTTTGTTGAGGATTCCCAATACATGGAGCGGCTTAAGACCTGGTGCCAGGATGGCGAGATACACTATGACATGTCGCACCTTGTGAGTGGTGAAAAACTCAAACTTTCCTCTGAGGCCAGTGAGTTTGGGAAAGGCCTAGCCGCAGATATTATCCGGGAAAAACGCATCATGGGTCAGCTCGACCCCGGCTGTATGGGCATGCTCAATGCCGTAATCAACCCTACCAAACTCGGGGCGATCGGCATGCCCGTGGAACTGTTGAACCAATCCGACCTGGTGGCCGAAATGTCGTTGGTGGATGATCATGAAGCCCAAGACCACCTGAACTGGCTCGTAAATAGGGGCGTCTGGTTCAACTGGGGTACTGATCAGTACGAAGATCTGGTGCACGGGCAGGTTTTGATGCAGATGAAGATGTATTCCGCGGCCGCCAGGATCCATTATCGTTACGGCCTCAGCGCTATCGGCATCCCTTACCAGGTTGGCCTTGTACGATGCGTGCCCGCATCAGATCTTGCAGAAGGAATGCTAAACAATGCCGACCGTCCCGATGTCATCGATCCCGACACCGGAACAATCATCAACGAGGGCAAGCTGATTGCTCATTTCAACGAGGGCGACATCGGCTCTGGTATTCCACAGGTTCTCATGCGAGACATATACGAACGGAAAGGCATTCCTGCAGAGACGACGCTTCACGATATCCGATGGGGACGTGTGTACGAGGGGAACTTTATCTGGGTTTTTGAGATTTCCGGTGGCGCTCCACCTACCCATTTCGGTGGCTGGGTAGATGCAAAGGTCTATCGCCAGCCTAAGATGTTCTTTCCCTTGGGTGGCGGTACCTGTTCCGGCATATCCAAGCCCGGCACCATTACCTGGGCACGGTTCTATGAGAGGTTTGGTGAGATAGGGATGGACTGCGGCGTCGGTGAGATAATCGAATTGCCTAAAGAGGAGATTAACGATCGCTTGGAAAGCACAACCGCTGAATGGCCCATTGCAAACGCCCACATCCCAGGCTATGGTCGCGATCAGTGCATGGCGTCGCACATGTCGAACCATATCACTATTGGCTACGGTGATATTCTTCAAGAGCTTGTTGCAACCTGCATACACCTAGGAATCCCCACACGTGTCGCTGGGGACATCAAAGATTCGCTCATATAGCTTTCTGCACCAGCGCACCGAGAATTCACTGCTCAAGAGCTTTACCAAGACACGCCACTTTAGGAAAACAGGGACTCTGCCGCTACACAATAGCCGTCAAGCCTTTGCTGTTCCCGAGGTGCAAGGTGAGTTGTAGCCAGAGAGAAGTGCAACAAAGGTGAAAGAAATAAAAAAGGCCTAGCACGCCTGCAAACCGCAATAAAATGATTAGAGGCCGGAAGAAAACACCTCCCGGCCTCAACCACGATCATTTGACATTCTTTTCCTACCTCATCCCCAGTTTGTTCTCTGCCTGGTCTACGGCTGCAAGCAGTCCATCAATCCACTGGTTACCAATCTTCGGATTCTTCCGCATCCACTCGAGCACTCCGGGTTGTGCAAGCTTCTTGAATTGAGCTCTCTGATCTGGTTTTGGGGCATAAACCTTCATACCGTGACGCTTTACATACTCCAGTGCGAGCTTGTTATTTGTCCAGGCCGCACCACGGCCAGCCACTGAGGCCATCCTTCCAGCAATCTTTACCTTGGTTTGTATATCAGCAGGCAGACTCTGAAACCATTTTTCGCCCACAGCAAACACGGCAAGGCTTAAGGTATGCTGATCAAGGACATAGTATTTTTGT
>CP070673.1:1071061-1077260 GCA_020351915.1 Deltaproteobacteria bacterium | reverse complement strand
TTAGAAATATTGAAGAAGAGATATGCTAAAGGAGAGATCACAAAGGACGAATTTGCAAATATGAAAAAGGACATCTTGAGTGAATAGTTAGTGGAGGTATCGTCTAACTATGCTCTTGAGAGCCGACTCGGTAAAAATGGCAGCGCGCCTCAACGCAACGTTAGATATTTATGATGCTGGAATTCTACCATCTTAAAGTATTCTAATTGTAATCGTAACCAAATCGATTGTCCCTAAATTCCATATTACGATAAGAAGTCTTAAGAGCCGCCCGACCAACAGATACTGCTATACTTGTACAATTTCTGGAAGCTCAAAACCTTACCACTACCGATTGTAAGCTAAAAGGGAAGTGCTAGATAGCCGGATGAGGACTGTGGCAAGAAGTCTTGAAAATCTTGACCCGCCAAAAAGTAAAGACTAATTTGGGTAGCCTTGAATCAATGAAATTTTTCATCTTACATTTAGTAATCGTAACAAAATGAGGGCTATGCTCATGCAGAGATATAGCAAGAATCCTTAAAAATTTGATGCTCTCAGAAATGTTAGTATTGTGATAAAATAGTAATTTGAAAGAAAATTAACCATAATGCAAGAATGGGAAAGTTTCGGTACACACGAAATAATTAAGTATGGTATTGGTAAGCATCAGACCATTTATGCGTATTAAAGAGAGATCTGCATATCTCAATATACTGAAAACAATTAAAAAGAATGTATTGGTATGATATCGCCACACCAGTTTTGGCCTGACTGTCCACAAGATACGGGTGGACCTTGGTTGGGCGTTTTAATTTAAAATTCTATAACAGCATAGTATTGGAGCAGCTTATGCACGGAAAAAACTCAGAAATCGAAAGCACGGAGCCAATTCAAAGGCTTAAGTGCTCCGGAATGTTGGGAGGGATACGTAATCGCGACATAGAGATTACCGCTGGAAAAGTCATCGCTTCTATATACTCTTTATCCTGTGATGGAGGAAAAGGGGGAGACATCTACTACTTTGGAGTCTGTAAAGGCGACCAGATCACTAGACTCGCTATCGCAGATGTTGCCGGCCATGGGGAAGCCGTCACGGATGTGAGCCAGTATGTATATGACTCATTGAAGGATCATATGTGAGATCCGGACAGTCGAACCATCCTGGCCGACGTTAATCAACGAGTTAGCAGCCGTGACCTGGATGCTATGACAACAGCGGCAGTTGTCGCTTACTACAAAGATGAAAGTGAGGCACTCGTCTCTTATGCAGGACACCCACCTATACTTTACAAGCACACGACTGATAAGACCTGGTCATTTGCGAAATCGCCAGATCGAAAAGTTCAAAGTGATAGTCTCCCAATGAACTTACCGTTTGATGTTTCCCCGGATACCCAATATAGGCAAATTGCAATCCCTCTGGCACCAGGGGATAGGCTTTTTGTCTATACCGATGGTATTACGGAAGCATTAAGCCATAAAGGGGAAATGTTCGGTAAAGATCGTCTTAAAAATATCCTGGATGAAAACGTAACAAGCCCTCTTTCAGAACTTAAATCGAAAGTCCTCGATGCATTACATCAACACACTAAGAAGGGGTTAACCCATGACGACGTCACGTTGATTGCTCTGGAGATATGCTAGATTGTCATGGACACCGTATCTGTATCGCAAACAAATAGATTGACTTCGGTGGGAAGCCTTTGAAAGATCGCTTGGAGTGATTAAATCGATTGCTGGCATTCCTGAATTTGCCTGCCCCCACATCTTGGGGTAGCCATAATCGGGTCTGAGGATTTGCTTTCTGCTATAGATGCAATTCCCAACGAATCTAAAATGCTGGGATATCGTTTTCAGATCTTCATTTCATCCAGCCGTTCTCATCAGGTTAAGAAAAATGTCGTCATCACCGACGATCCTAAAGTGGTTACTGAGGTATACCGGCAGCAGCTCCAACTTTTTTGAAAGCAATTTGCTAGTTTTTTTCCACTCCTGCTTTTAATTTCATCCTTATCGGTGTCTTTATCATTGTTAACTCAGCTGATTGATTTAATCCGTCGGCGGACAAGGGTTTAATTCCCCGCCCATTGGGGCGATGATAAATATTCCGATTGATACCCCGTTGTTTGCAGCGGGGTAGTTCATTTCTTTTAGCTTACGGCCTAATCATTTAGAATTATTTAAGAAAAGCGCATATTTCTGAAAGCATTTCTGGACACTTTGCCCTTGGGATGATAAAAGAACCGCTACAAAACAAGATAAACGTATTTATTGCGGAGTCCGCATCAAGGAGCCCAACTACCTTGTTAGTGTTCAAGCGTTCCATCTACCCATTAATCTTACCGACCGCGATACTTATCCTGGCAGCGGTACTCATCTGGCAATGGGATAAAATCCTGTTAATGGTCAACGACGGCAGACAGCTTCAAACCCTTCCCCTTGTTTTACCTATTATTCCCTATTTGATATTGTTGGCCGGATTGTTTATGGGGTGGCGCTACCATAATGTGGGGCTGATGCTGGCATCTTTAACGCTGGGATTTTCTTACGTGGCGTTAACCCTTTTTTCGGCCGGCAATCCCGCGCAAGAAAACATAAACACAAATGTTCCCGAGGTTGTGGCGTTTTTACTGCCCATGAATCTGGCTTCGTTTGTGATGATGACGAAGCGGCGGATATTTACCACAGTTGCTGTGGTTTCGCTTGTCTTGGTCTTAATTCAATGTTTCATTGTGCTTTTAGTTTGCCACCCCCAAGGTCAAATCTCCTCTCAATTGATTACCCAAATCAATCATCGCCTGCCGTGGCTTGCGAAAATCCTTTCGGGCTCTTCCCTGTGGGTCAGCTCAGCGCTTTCCTACGATTCTTTGATCCGATTCGGGAATCTGGCGACCCCATCCATCATTACATTTATGCTGGCACTTGTTTATGTACTGTCGTATTTCATATACACACGGGATATTCGCATCGGCGGGTTTTTTCTTGCTCTTATCGCTTTTTTGTTAGGATTTGCCGCTGAAGATCCCGATCCTGAGATTCCTTTTTATTTTATCGCCGGCGGGCTTGCCTTGATCATAACTACAGTCGAAGCCTCCTTTTCCATGGCATATCTGGATGAACTCACCGGATTAGCGGGACGCAGAAGCTTAAACGACACATTGATAAATTTAGGGAAAACCTATGCCATCGCCATGATTGATGTGGATCATTTCAAAAAATTCAATGATACCTATGGCCATAAAACCGGCGACCAGGTTTTGAAAATGATTGCGTCAAAACTGGAGCAAATATCGGGTGGGGCGCGCACGTTTCGCTATGGCGGCGAGGAATTCACCGCCATTTTTTCCGGAAAGGATGCCGAAGAATCCATTACCTATGTTGAAGATTTCAGGCAGGCGATTGAATCCACACCGTTTGTGGTCCGTGGAAAAGATCGCCGTCGAGGCCAGAGAAAAAAAGGAGGAAGCGGCAAATCTTCCGATCAAAAAGAAGTAAAGGTAACGGTTAGCATCGGTATTGCATCACCGGATAAAGAGCTGACCGATCCGGAAAAGGTTTTAAAAGCTGCCGACAAAAGCCTTTATAAAGCTAAAAAAGGGGGCAGAAATCGCGTTGCCTGGAGAAATAGGGGACGTACATAAGATTATAGGTTTATTTCGAAACCTACCTGTGATAGGCAGAATAAATACCGAGAAAATCACGAATAGATGCACAAGAGCCCTGCATTCTACTTAGAATGTCCATATGTTGCATGTGCGCCGTTCGCCGAAGAATTATAGATTCTTGCCATGCTTGTTCGCCTCTCCATGGCTCAAGACCTTACTACTACCATATGTATGCTGAAATTCCTTCCGAATATGGCAAGAAGTACTAAGTTTTGAATCCACCAAATTTTAGGTTATCCATTGCGAATTACAAGTTTTCTTGTTATTGAGATATTCTCAATAAATCACCAGTTCGGCCATAAGAAGGCGAACTACAACATCTTGTGCCCGTTTTTTTATAAGAATTGACAACTGAGGTTCAAAGCCAAATTATAAAAATTATTCTTACACAAATGAACCAAGAAAGGAGATTCATAATGAAAAAAGTAATCTTCTTTCAGTACTCGCCGTTTTAATCCTAATAACAGTCCCGCGTTCTGCCATACCGGTTGAGCAAGTTCGACAAAGGCAACAGAGATCATCCCAAATGCAAGTCATAATTTAACAATTGTGCAAGCAGATACGGCCTATAAAAAAGTATTTGAGCTTCTCTCAAATTGAGAGCACAATGCTTTGAAGCCCCCCTGTTAAAAGACAAGAGTGGAGCCATCCAAAAATTTTTTATAAGGTCGCTTGCAATATGGGGGAAATCATCATGGGCATTGAGTACGTGAGTGATCTAGATTAAATCTGTAAAGAGAGGATTTAGACAGCATTCGATTTGGTGGAGGCTGCACCATGTGGTGGAAACGATCAAAAGAAATGACAACCATTCGTGAATCAAATTAATGAGGGGGCATCCATGAAAAATTTGGATCATTCCCCCGATCCTAATGGATCCAGATTAGTTGTAAAAAACGACAAATCCTTACCATATTATGGATATTTTGTTGTCTTATTTGCATTTATCATAATGGTGATTCAATGGGGAATTTTCCATTCTTTTGGGGTTTATTTTAAACCTATGATCTCTGAATTCGGGTGGACAAGAGCCTTAACATCCGGAGCATTTTCGCTTGCCGCAATTCTAAGCGGATTGGTTACGGCATATATGGGATGGATGAATGACAAGTTTGGGTCCAGGGTCGTAATGTCTTTGTGTGGACTTTTCTTGGGGCTTGGGTGCATATTCATGTCGCAGACTGAATCGCTCTGGAACTTTTATGTATATTATGGAATCATCATCGGCCTGGCCATGAGTGGAGGCTTTATTCCGCTTATTTCAACTGTAACTCGTTGGTTTACCACTGATCGGGGGTTAATGACCGGTATCGTCGCATCAGGTGTCGGTGTCGGTGCACTGGTCGGTCCTCAGATCTCAACCAGGCTTTTATTGTACTTTGGATGGCGTGGATCCTATCTCATAACAGGGATCACGGCCCTTGTGGCTGTGGTCGCTGCTGCCCAGTTTCTAAAAAACCATTCTGATCATAGGGATCAAAGGGCTGATGACAGTTTGCAGCCGGTTTCGAAACCGGCGGATACTGACCATCAGAGTGTCTACCTCAGGCAAGCCCTTGGTTCGGCTCAGTTTTGGATCTTTTCGCTCACAGGGTTTTGCTATGGATATACTTTATTTTCCCTAACGGTACATGTGGTGCCCCATGCGGTGGATCTTGGAATTATGCCTAAAATGGCGGCCGGCCTATTATCAACCTTTGGTGGATTGAGCATTGTGGGGAAAATTTTTTTTGGAAAAATATTGGATAGAATTAATGGCAAGAAAACCATGTTCATTGGCTTCAGCATGATGGCGATCGCCTTTTTGACAATCGTTTTTGCAGAAAGAACATGGACCATCTTCATGAGTGTCGGAGTATTCGGATTTTTCTATGGTGCCTGCACGGTTTCCCATTCTCCTATAACGGCCACTCTGTTTGGTTTGAAATCGCATGGCTTGATTATGGGTGTTTTCGGAATCAGCGTAACCATCGGAGGCGCCTTTGGCCCCTTTTTAGCTGGAGCTATCTATGATCAGACTGAATCCTATCGAACAGCTTTCGCGATCTGTGCGGCTGTGAGTGTAATAGGTATGATTGCTACATCCGGTCTCAGACAAAAGAGAATTCAATTGCTACAGCCATTAAAAAAATGAGGAACATCGGTATCTGTTTTAACAATTTTCTTTACAATATTGCGTCTATTAGCAGCCATTTTCGGAGAATACATTCAAAATGTATCATTCTCCAGGCCCTTTTATTCCTCCTACCACCCTTCATGCCTTCAATAAATAAAGAATTTCTTTCCCTGCATCTTTAGGCGGTTATACAAGATGTAGCTGTTATGGGATCGGGCATGAAATCTGTGATTACTCCAACATATCTGTAAAAATTCCAGCCTTTCAAAACTTGGGATATCACATATTCAAGGCAGGTCAATGTAACGATTACTGCTATAATTGGCGAGAATTCAGAGCCCGAAAAAGATTTGATTACCAAAACAAATCTTTAATAAAACTCATTTGGGCCGCTTTATCGACTCTGGCAAGAAATCTATCAAATAATATCGATCCA
>CP070673.1:1059607-1070961 GCA_020351915.1 Deltaproteobacteria bacterium | reverse complement strand
CTTTCTGGAAAGAGCTATGCTAAAATTTATCGAAACACAAGTTCAAGCCATAAGGAGGCCTCCAGATGTCGTTAATCACGATTACGAGCGGCATTGGCTGTGGAGAGATGCATATAGCCCGGCGGGTTGCCGACGGGCTCAAACTAGAACTGTATGACGATCAAAGACTCCAAGAAAGGGCCGTTGAGATGGGGCTTTCATTGGAAGACCTGAAGGGATTTGATGAGCAGGCTCCCGGACTGTTTAACCGCCTCTTGCGGCGTAAACCTGAGGTATACCTGGATATGCTGGAGGCGCTCATCTATGAAATCGCTCGTCAGGGTGAGGGAATCTTATTTGGACACGGCGCTCAGTTATTTCTCAGCGACTTCGACTGCGCTTTGCAGGTGCGCACCTTCTCTTCTAAAGCCTCACGAGTCTGAAGGTCGTCTGCTTGAGGTGGTAAAACGAGTGCCAGGGGTGCTGAGGTCAAATCGGAGATCGTAGTCCCCGACTTGCCCGATATCGGACGAGCGCGTCTGCCCGATTGAGCCCTTCAAGCCACGTCTTCGAAAGAATCACCAAAAAAGTCGATAGACCAAAACCCAGCACTTGATCGCTTGAGGCAAGCATAGTATTTTAGAACAGTGTTAATCCGTGTCAGAAGGTTAACATATGAGATAAAAAAGGATAACAGAGGAGGAGTGTATCAATGATGAAACTCAAGGGCGTCATGCCACCGATTGCAACACCCTTTGAAGATGGAGATGTGGCCTTGGACAGACTCAAGGAAAACCTTCGGAGGTGGAATAAAACAGATCTCTCAGGTTATTTAGTGCTTGGTTCCAACGGTGAGGCTGTGTCTTTGAATGAGCGTGAAAAGTTGTCCTTAGTGGAGGCTTCAAGAGCCGTGATACCATCATCAAAGATCATGATTGTCGGGACAGGGCTGGAATCTACCAGGGAAACCAGTCGATTCACCACTCAAGTAGCTCAACTGGGCGCGGATTATGCTCTCGTTATTACACCCTCTTATTTCAAAGGATCGATGAAACCCGAAATCCTTTATGAGTACTTCATGGCTGTTGCAGAATCGTCACAGATAGGGATATTGATCTATAATGTTCCAAAATTCACCGGCATTAATATGGAGCCGGAACTGGTTGCCAGGCTTTCTGAGCATACCAATATCATCGGCATTAAAGACAGCTCAGGGAACATTGGTCAATTGAGTGAAATTGTCCATCTCTGTGAGAAGGGATTTGCAGTCTTTACAGGCTCCGCCCCTGTGTTTTTTCCCGCTCTCTGCGTTGGTGCTGTGGGTGGGATTTTAGCGGCGACGAATATAGTACCACAAGAATTCTGTCAGATCCACAATCTTTATGGTGCGGGGAAATTGGATGAGGCGAGGGAACTACAGAATCTCTTAACCCCCTTAGCCAAGGCGGTAACCGTGAAGTACGGCATTGGTGGTTTGAAGGTGGCAATGGATGCGGTAGGCTATTTTGGCGGACACCCGCGACCCCCACTTAAAAGACCTGACCAGGAAGCGGAAAAGGAATTGAAACAGTTGGTAATGCACGTGAAAGATCGGGGAGGCACCTGATGGTCTGAGATGCGCTGATCGTACGGATTCTTCTATGGAAGATTCAACAAAATCATTGACGATCTAAGGGTAGGCACAAGGAGAGCAGACTCAACGGTATGTAAAGGCCCAGGTAATATGTGTGTTATTGGTGTTTGCCTCACATGCTCTTTTGCAGCGAGAACACAGTGACCTCCCTTACTGCCTCCTGCAGGCAGTATATGACCTTGGCTGAAAACCAGGAGTGGATCATACCTTCTGCCAGTATATCCTTAAAGCGGCAGTCAAAGAGAACACAACGAAACGCCTTTTTTCAAAAGTCCAGACCTGCCCATCACCCTTTCAATCTTTTCCCTAAATCCGGTTGACTTTCCAGTGGTTTCGGCATAATAACACCAAACATGGATTCTCATACTTATTGGAGGCCAGATGTATTCGCTTGATGAAATAATGGACTCCAGGAACATTGCGGTGATCGGGGCCTCTCGGGATCCCCTGAAACCAGGCGCAATGCTTCTCAAAGTTTTGCAGGACAACGGTTTCCAAGGACAGGTGGCAGGTGTAAAAATCTAAGGAGGACACATCCATGGGATTCCATTATATCGCAGCGTGAAGGAAATTCCGTTTCCCTTAGAACTGGCAGTTTTGCTTATCCCCCCCCGAGGCCGTGCCACAAGCCCTGGCCGAATGCGCGCGGACAGGGGTGAAGGTTGTTGTTATTTCCTCAGAAGGTTTCGCGGAGACCGGCCCACAGGGAGCGCAGTATCAGCAAGAGCTCCACACCATTCTTCGATCTGCTGGCATGCGGCGATATGCAAGAAAGATGAAGTCACCCTAAGGCGTTAAGATAATCCAGAAAGTACTGCGATCTCTTTCATGACCGTGTCAAGAAATGCGCTTGCAGAGGCTGCTGGGTCTGGAAAAAAGGCCCTGCCGAAATTGATCCGAACCAGGGTCCGGATCCTCTTTCGTGAGTAATAAATCCCCACAGGAATAAAAGGAACAGAAAACCGGGAAAGGATGAGTCTCACAATGCCTACACGTGCTGGCCCCATGGTATTCCTATGGTAGGTCCCTTCAGGAAACACCACAACTCCTTCCCCTCTCTTCAAGCATTCAAGAATGGCCTGCAGGGACCGCCTGCTCTCCAGAGGACGCTGCCGGTTCAACGGAATACCACCAAGAGACCTGAAAAACCAGTTGCTAAGAAGGTTATCGAATAGATCGTATCGGGCAACGTAGTAAAGGGGTCTGGGTGTGGCCAAACTGAGCAGGGGGATGTCCTCCCACCGCTGGTGTTTGGGTAAGAGAATAAAGGAGGTCCCTCGGGGAAGATTGTCTGTTCCGTCTGTTTCCAGGCGAAAGAGTGATGCCAGAAGGACCCTAGAGACAGCCTTGGTAATCGTAAAGACCCAGTTCTTTCTTCCTCCCATGACCCAAACCTGATAAATAGGTATCCGTAAAGCCATCCACACGCTACGGGGCCTTGTCACCTGGTCTCAGGAGAGACATGGTTCCCGTGAGAAATAGGATCATAGAATGGGCACCGGAATCGCCGCTAAAGGTTTGAGTGGACCTTGAAAGAGGATCAGGTCCTCGCGATTCCAGCAATCTACTCAATTTCAGTTGGTCTCTGTGAGCTCCTTTATTCCCAGTCGCTCAAGGGTCGTCTCGCTGGGATAGCCAGTCCCTGGATCCCAGCCCATGGCCTTGCAGTATTCGGACCTCAGGGAGTCGATATCTATCGTTATTCCTGAGAGGGGGCCCTCGCTCTTGGGTGGTATCCCAGCCATGCGAGGGGGCAGTTTTATCTCAGAGGGGGTAAGGCCCTCTCTTATATTGAAGGCCTGCCTCAGCGTCTGAATTCGAGCCCCTGCTTCCAAGGCCTCACTAATATCCATATCCCACCCTGTAACTGCATTAAGGAAATCGAGCAGCGGGTAGTAACCAAAGAATATTGCTGGAAAGAGGCACACCCCTGCACAAGCACCCACTTGCCAGTAGCAAGAAGTGGTAGCGCTGGCAGGCCCTTTCCTCTTGTATTCATAGGTTTCGAACCCACTAAACTGCAATTCCGGATAGGGGGCAATCCGTGCCGAACTTGCATCTATGCGAGCCATAGGAGCAGCTGTGTGGCGACCAGGGGTGGGGTCACAGACAAATCCCGTGCCTCGGCTCGGCAGGAACAGGGCGTTATGCAGACCTGGCTCTTGTCCACCGACGTGCATGGCATATGCTTCGGCGCCTTTGCCCAGCTTTTGCGCAGCAACCTTAACCCCGTCAGCCAGAATATCACCAAACCCTTCGCGGCGGATGATCTTATCGAGCATGGCAATCATGGCTTTCGCGTTGCCCCACGTGAGATCTATCCCCTCGGTATCAGAGGTGGTGATAATGCCTTTTTCAAAACACTCCATTGCAAAAGCAAGCACACTGCCTGCGGAAATGGTATCCAGGCCACTTCGGTTACACATATCATTCATCTTGATGATGGATAACAGGTCATCGTTCATGCACATGGCTCCAAATGCGCCGATGGTCTCATACTCAGGTTTGTGCACCTCTTTCACCGGATAGCGCCCCTCTTTAACACTGAAGATACCACCACAGGCAATCGGGCAATTGGCACAGCCATACTTCTTCACCTGGTATTGGATAACTGTGTCGCCATCGGCGATCTTATCCGCGGTCGGAAAAGCTTGGTCTCCAGCTAGAAGCCAGTTTTTTACGGGAGTTGCCCCACTGGTTACGAGTCCTCCGGTCAACCCGCATGTGCCATAGTCTCTTAGAATTTTGCCGACGCCTTTTGATTCGCGGAATTCTTTGAGGAAGGCCTTGCGCAGTTGGTTAAGTCGTTCTTTGTTAGCAACAGCAACCTTTCCCTTCGCATGCACTGCAACTGCTTTGAGCCGTTTTGATCCCATGACCGCACCCAATCCTGAACGAGCCGCAATGCGCCCTTTATCGTTCACGATGCCGCTGATGAGTGAGAGTCTCTCAGATGCTGGCCCGATACAAGCAACCCTGAGTTTAGAGATCCCCAGATCTTGACGCAGTGCGTCTTCGGAATCAACGGTGTCTCGCCCCCACACGTGTGATGCATCTTTCAGCTCCAGTCCTTCCTGGGTCACCACCAGATACTGAGGTGACGCTGCTATGCCGGACAGGAAGATTGCATCCCAGCCAGCGGATTTCAACTCGCTCCCAAAGTAGCCACCTGAATTGGCATCTCCCCAACCGCCGGTAAGCGGTGACTTGCACACCGCCATATATCTGCCACCAGTTGGGGTCTGCGTTCCTGTCAGGGGTCCCGTGGTAAATCCAAGGATGTTCTCCGGCCCCAATGGGTTGACTCCTCCTTTTTGACTCTCATATAGAATTCTTACTCCCAGGCCATAGCCTCCTATAAAATCGCGGGCAAGATTCTCATCGAGCTGTTCCTCTCGCACCTCTCCTGTAGATAGATCCACAAAACCCATCCTTTCCGTGTATCCTCCACTCATTCTCTATCCCTCCACTGGCTGTCGATTTCCGGATCGTACGTACCAGTTCCTCCTTATTCTGGCATACATGAGCGCCTTGCTACTCACTCTGCTCTTTAACCGTAAAATTCTTCTCGTTGCTCACTGAACCGCACGGAATTGACAGGCTAACAGGGCCGCTTGTTGCAGATTCAGGCACAATTACATAGATTACCGTATTCCCCCATCTCTTAATTTCACCTGTTACGCCAGGGCTAAAAGTAACTTCACCTGGCTTACGTCCGAACCTGACTCCCCGGATTCTTATCTGATCTCCAGGTTTAGCCGGATTCGGAACAATGGTGTTTATTTTAGGATCGAGACAGGGTTGTTGCGGTTCTTCGGCATTTATGTCGTGTGTAATAGACAGGACAAATATGAGCGACATCAACAGCAAGACGCTCAAAAAAAACAGTGGTTTTTGAAACAATGGATACTTCATGGTGCCCTCCTTTTTCGTTTTGCCCAAACCGCCACACCGCGTAGCCAACATGCCAGCAGTAATTACATAATACCTTGAGTACGTATCTTCTTGAAGTCAGGATACGCTCCCAACAACGGGCGCCCCACACTATGTTGGTTCCAGAGATAGCCGGTCTTCGGAGGTCTTTCTCTGAAAACCCTTGCTCCAAGGCTATCACAATCAAAATTCATTTGCAAACCTATGGTAGATGCTCTCCTGAGGTTCCCTAACGGCACCCGCTACATACCAGATGCATGGCTCCTAGAGGGAAACACCGCCTTCCCAACCTCAAGCCTTTTGCAAGAATCGTTGAGCGTTATCATAGAGCTTTTTTGAGGTTACCTGGTTCTGCGGATAGTTGACGATCAACCGCTCAGCCACCTCTGCCACCCACGCCGGTGAAGCGGATTTGCCTTTGAAGGGTACGGGTGTGTCCGTCTCTACCAGAATCAGTCGGGGGTCTATGGTATAGGCGAGATTCAAGGCCTCCTCTGAAAAAAGGATGGAGGGGCCAACCGAGACAAAGATCCCTTCCCGGTTGGTTCGTGACAGCAGTTTCTCTGAATGAGCAAACCAGTGTAGCAGGGCTGGCAGCCCGGTGTTTCTGTGAAACGCAATGGCTTCTTCCATGGTTTGCCTCAGAGCTCTTCGGGAATGAAGGTTGATCGGTAAGTGATTGTCGGCTGCCACCTCCATTTGAACACGCAAGGCTTTGCGTTGCTTTTCCCGCTCCTTTTCTGTGGTGGCATACTTGAAATCCAGACCAATTTCTCCAATGCAAGAGGCCTCCTGGGCATGACTTTTCAGAAAGAAAAAGGCTCTTTCCCACTCCTGTGGTGACATTGAAAAAACATTCACAGGGTGAATGCCCAGGCCAGGGAGAACAAATTCTGGAAAAGCATCTCTCAGTCGTAACGTCTGCTCCATTGACGGTTGGTCCTCGCTCACCACCACTGCCTTGGTAACGCCAGCATCACGAGCACGGAGAATAGCGGTTTCTACCCTGGCAAGAGCATAAAGATGGCAATGGCAATCAGTTAAGCTCATGTTTTCTATTATAAGAATCCATAACCGTTTGTCATCCCAATAAGGAGTGCTGCCCCATTGCTTCTGGCAAGAGTCTCGTGGCCGATCCTTCCTCTGCCGTTATCCTATGCTACCAAAACCCAAAAGGGGGATACTTACAGGGCTACGTCATAGTGAAACCTACCCTATTGATCCTCAAGCTTATTGGTGGGTATGGGTATCTCTTTTTTTTGGTTATGCCCTATAACATGGCCCCTTACTGGGTCGTTTCAAAATGGTTTATTGCGCCCTAAGCCTTAGAATCATAGGCTCCATCTATATAAACCATTTTGAAACGCCCACTCATCTAAACTATGTGGGGCATAATCCAAAAAAAAGATACCCATACCCTGCAAGAAGCTTAAAAATCAATAGGTTAGACTTCACGATGACGTGACCCTGGGCATCAGGAGAACACAAGTCCTCAACAACTCAGGAGCGGTCAGCTCTTCTTCCTCGCCAATAGTCCCGTAACACACGCAAGGCCCGGACGCTCTCCACAGGATCGTCAAACACGGGAAACGTGTCTATCTTTTTAAACTCCTCAACGTATTGTCTTTCGCCAATTAGACTGACTGCTATTGGTTTGGTGCTTTCTTCACAGAGGCTTCTGAAAAACATCATGATTTGTCCAGGGGTTCCAATTCCACGGCCAAAAATGGTTATCATCTGGGGCTCATATAAAAACGATAGCACCAGGCCATTAATATAATCCAAGGCCAGGCACTGTTTGAGCGTAAAGATCAAAGCCCCGATATCATGGATATCGCCCAGATCCATGGGATTTGACATGCGGATCACCCCGCCCCGGCGGAAGCTTTCGATCTGATCCAAGAGGTCACGGGGCAGTACAGGGCACGTGAAACCGTATTTTTCACACGCATCTCCCAGGATCACAGAAAAACCACCTGACATAGAGAGCGCCACTAATCGATCCCCTTGTAAGGGCGGGAGTCTCAACGCCTTGGCACAGACAGTCATGTCGTGGATGTCCTGTGCTCGGAGGATCCCTGCCTGTCTCAGGGCGCCGTCCACAATCGAATCATTATTCGAAAGGGCAGCGGTATGTGATTTGGCTATTTCTGATGCTGTGTGGCTCACATTGGCTTTAAAGACTACGATCGGTTTTTTGGATTGTCTTGCCAACCGTGTCAATTCCCTCCCATCTTCAATGCTTTCCAGATAGAGATGAATCTGTTCCGTTTCGTCGTCCTCCATGAGATATTCCATGAGGTCGATCTCGTCTATCGTGAGCTTGTTACCTGCGCTGATGATTTTGGAAAAACCCACATGCTCATCGGAGAAGTAGTAAGCACATTGGGTGGTTACGCCGCCACTTTGGATGATGAGGCTCAGTGGCGCTTTCTTAAATCTCCTTGGTTCGAGTGGATTGAATGGGGTGCAAAGGCCGGAGCCAGTGCACATGACGCCGATACAGTTCGGGCCAAGAAATCGAATCCCATATTGCTTTGCCACGGCCAAGACATCTGCTTCGGCCTGATTGCTTTGGTGGCTGAATTCCCGAAAGCCACCAGTGGAGATAATGGCGTGGTGGATCCCCTTTTGTCCACAGAGGCCGAGTATATCTGCTACAACATTGGCTGGAACAAGGATCACCGCTAGATCAACGCCGCGGGGTAAAGACTCCGGATCGGTTATGATTTCCTTTCCATAAACCGTGCCCGGGGTTTTTCCTACTGGATAGATTTCCCCTTGGAAACCCATCTCCTGGCAATTCAGGATAATGTTCTTTGCCAGGTTTGTCGGATTATCCGCAACACCAAAGATAACTATGCTCGAGGGGTAGAAGAATTGTCTCATTTCCCTTTATTCCCTTCAATCTTGAGGTTCAACAAATGCTGCTCTCATCCTAATCTGCCACAATTCATGTTTTAGTGCCGTATGTGGTATTATATGAAGTCTCCATGTTCTTTTATCAAGACAGGTCAGAATGTCAAAGGGAAATTCGGGTTCAGATTAAAATGCTCGAGATATTCTGAATTGTTAAATGAAATCGGGATGCATACCCGGACAAGAGAGCGAGGGTCTTAGAGGGAAACCGGAGGCTGCCTGACGAATATCAGGGATCTTTGATTTCAATGCTATCTCAGGTATGCGCTCACGAGGGGATAGGGCTTACTTTATGGACAGATTTAAATTTCAACTTTAAATATGGCTGCAACCCAATAGATCGGGGTTCACCTCAAATATCAAAAATACAGGGGTAACCTACAAAACACAGTTGAAAACAAAGTACTCCTCATGATTACTCCTTGCCTGTGGCACGGCAACCAAGGATTGAATATGAGGGCGAATTTTATGAAGGGTGATAGATGTGATTAGATGTGAATTGTGGTTTGACGCCGGCTTTCCTGCACTACTTGCGTACGAAGAGGAAATCACCACCTTCGTGTCCGGCATAGAGGATATCCGCATACTCCGGGGTTTGGGGGGCGTTCAAGACCACGGGACGGCGAAGTTCGTTGAACAGGCGGGGGTGCCCTCAAATGCCCCTTTCTTTGACGGACAGATCTAAATTTCAACTTTAAATTTGGCCACAACAAAAGGGTGTCAACTCTTTTTTGAATAGGACTTGAGCTGGCTATTTCCGTGATTTGCTCAAGGCGTCGCTGCATATCGATTAAAATTCCTTTGTAAGGTGACTTTGGGCAGCAGGCTGTCAAGGCCTGGCACCTTAGTCTGTGTTCCCTCGATTGCCCTTAACGGCTCAGATTGGGGCGCCACCTGTTTGTGTTTTGAGTTTCCTCCCTATCATGAATTGGCGAGTAATACTCACTAAAAAAAGAGCCAACCCAATAAAAAAGAAAAGCTCACCCCTGGTAAAAACTGCGGCCAGGGAAAACATTGAGGCTATTATAAACGCAATCGTCTCATCCAATCTGAGATTAGCAAAGCAGTAATTAGATACCGCTATCTGTAGGGAAAAGATCACCGCTAAGATAGCTACCACTTGTAGGAGAGAGGGTACAAAACCGGCGTCAGGTCGCAGAAGCACAACAGGGGCATATATGAAAAAGAAGGGCAGAAGATATTTTGCAAATGCCGCCTTAACCGATTCCCAGGCCGTCTTCCAGTAGTTAGCACCGGCAATTTTTGATGCGACCAGAGCGCCTATTGCTATTGGCGGCGTAATGTGTGAGGAAACGGCAGAGACAAAGCAAAAAAGGTGAGCCGCCAGGATTGGTACCCCCATCCTGAGCAAACACGGAACAGCCCCCACGGCAACAAGCATGTAAGCCGCCGGCGTTGGTACTCCAATACCCAGGAGCATTGAGCATATCATCGTTATAAATAGTGCGATGGGAAGATTTCCATGGCTCAGATCTTCTATGGCCAAGGGGAGCTTTACTGCTAATCCACTGCTCACGATAGCGGAGACAACAACACCTAATAAACCACAAATTATAGCTATCTCACTTGCTGAGCGAACACCGTCCACAACCTTGTTCAGCGTTTCTCTCAGGCCAAGTCGGGCCTCCTTTCTTAATGCACTGGTAATAAGACCAACGCCAACGAGCGTCACTATACTCCAGAAGCCAACATAGGGTAGTGTAAAACCCTTGACGAGAAGGAATACGAGGACACCTAAGGGAAGAAAGAAGATAGGAGAGTCGAGCAATAGCTCCCGTCCCTTCACCGGTTCTACGCGTGCTCGAATCTTCATTTTTTGTGCCGTCAGGGTAATATAAAAAAACACGCAGGTAAATTTTAACAGCGCAGGCACTATGGCAGCTATTACGATCTGAACATAAGGAATGTTGGCAAAGCCGGCCATCAAGAAGGCGGTGGCCCCCATGATTGGGGGGGTAATCTGGCCTCCATTCGATGAGACGGTTTCAATGGCACCGGCCTGTTCAGGGGTATATCCGCTCTTTTTCATCATGGGTATGGTGTAACTCCCGGTGATGGTGATATTGGCCACAGTGCTCCCGGTAATGGTGCCTAAAAGAGAGCTGCCAAATAAGGCTACCATTGCCGGCCCTGAACGGAGCTTCGAGCCAACCCAGCGGCCTAATCCTATAATGAACCGAGTTCCCCCAAATGCGTAGAGCACGCCACCGAAAAAAATGAACAAAAACAGGTAGATGGCTGACAAGTACAGGATATCCCCATAGACTCCTTTACCGGTTCCAAGCTCAACACTGAGCCACATCAGCAGCCTTACATAGGATATGGCTGGAACGGTGAAAGGAGGAGGAAAGAATCGACCCAGGACAAGGTAGGCTATGGCAATGAGACTTACTATGGTAAAGGTCTTACCAAATACCAGCCAGCCTGCGACGAGGAGTATAAAGATCAGTAATGTTCCTACGATCAGGTCTGAGGTTGCGGGTATTGATGTGCGATACTCTAATATCTCCTCAAGCTCGATCATCAGATAGGCAGTAATCCCCAGGGAAAGGAGGAGCAACACCACTATTAGACATAAGCGTTTTCTACTAGGGTCTTTCAGCATCAAGGACAGGAAAACGACTACAAAGGCAAAACCGAGGTGGGTGATTAAATGGCCGTCGGGGCTTTGGATGAGAATCTGCGTGTAGAGGAGCTGATAAATGGCCATCGCAATAGCCACTATTGGCAAAACTATCGCGATGGCTCTTTGGGCACCCTTTGTCATGATTCCCGCTTTCTCTCTTAAGACATATCAGGCCGATTTTGTCTAACGAAGCAACTCAGCCAGATCTTTGAGCTTAATACCGTGCTCGTCATAGAATTTCTT
>CP070673.1:1056064-1059507 GCA_020351915.1 Deltaproteobacteria bacterium | reverse complement strand
TCCACAGGCTAATAGCTGGGAATCGGTGCAATTAACATATACTGCCGGTGACACACCCACTGCAACTGGCGAAGTGGTAGCGGTATTGAAATCCTTTAGTACCACCGATGGATATGATCAAGTTAATTTTGATGCTCTCAGCTTTGTGGATCCAGTGCTACCGAATAACATCCCGGAACCGGCAACCATGCTGCTGCTGGGGACTGGCCTGATTGGTTTTGCTGCGCTCGGTAGAAAGCGATTTTTAAAGAAATAAAGGATTATGGTGTTCAGTGGGTTTGTTGGGTTGAAGAACTGAGGCCCGCAACGCCGACCGGTTGGTGACGTCGGTTCACTAACCTTCGGTAATCATACGTAATATGTCTCACCGACTGAGGGGCTACGGCCTGAAAAGGGGCCGAGCCCCTTTTCTCTGCACAATCCATGAACGGGTCAGGTGTCGGTTTGACGCTTGTTGAATTCATAGCTGATGGCTGATACCTTACAACTCAAAGTTAGCACTCTAATCGCAAAGTGCAGAACAGAAACAGGACGTGGTTCATCGCGAATGCCTAAAGCCTTTATTCCCTTGAGCTCTCCTGAGAAACTTGATTATAAATGGCCTTTTTCTTATCTGACAGGATTTACTGGATCTATTGGATTTTCTTTTCTTTTTCTCAGTTCCCTGAAGAAACTGAGAAAGACGCCCCAGTGAAATAGGTTGCACATTTCAAGGGGTAAAAATCCCGCTACGCGGGAGAGATGAAACTGGGTTGTGCATTTTCTATGGAGTGCCATAATACCCATCTGTGGTTTGACCCTGGAGCCTTCTCTTGCCGCCTTTGGCGGCATTGGGTCTTTGTCCTTCCGTCCGGGAAGGATAAAAGGACAACAAAAATCCTGTTTGTCCTGTCCAATACATTAAGGAAGATAAGTTAGAGTTTCTTTCATGAATATCTCCAGAGCGAAGATTCGGAGTCAGATGCTGAATAGTAACCTTTTTTGGGAAATTGTATGGATATACCTCTTACCAGTGATCTTCAACGCAGCCTAGAGAACAATTCATTTCAATACCCAGGTAACCTTGGAGGAATATTGGATCGCTCTGCTGGTCTTTATCCCACCAGAAATGGAATTGTTGTTCCGGGACAACTGCTAACTTTTGAGGAATATTATGATCGGGTGTGCCGTATGGTTCATGGGCTTCACAATGTCGGATTACAACGAAATGACCGGGTCCTGTTCATATCCCCCAATTCCCTAAACTACGCGTTCATCTCTCTTGCTGTTTTTCGGATTGGAGCTGTGTTGGTGCCTGCAAATCCCAGAATTCGGCACTATGAACTGGCCCATATCATTTCCGAGACTCAGCCCAAATTGATCATATGTGAATCCAGCACCATACCATGTGCTTTAAAGGCTTATGAACTGATTCGAGAAGTTCCCTCCTCATGTTTCATCACCCTGGATGAAAAATCGCCATCCACAATGTTCATTCAGGATCTTGATCTTTCAAGAGCTAATACACACTGCGAAAGAATGGCACCAGATGATACCGCTATGATAGTGTATACGGCTGCCATAGATGGTTATGCCGTAGGTGCGGAGCTTACCCATGCTTCTCTCTTCTATGATACTATATCGGTTTCTGGAGAGGCCTTCAGAAAAGAAGACTCAGGGTGTGACGTGGTCTCATGTATACTTCCTCTTTTTCATACCTACGGATTTACCGTCGGCTTCTTGATGCCTCTGGCAGGTGGTGCAACTTGTTTATTGCTGAATACTTCCCTGGGCGGAAGAAAGATCGTGAGTCTTATGGAAGCCTATCAAGCTACGCAGATCTTTTCCGTCCCAGCGATATACTTCTCAATGATGAAGCCGTTATCTGATAAACCGGGGCTTTGTTCGCAATTAAACAATCTGACAAGCGGTGGAATAGCAATCCCGATGAAACTGCTTCAAGGTTACCGAGAACAGTTGGGGTTGAACATTGGTGAAGGCTATGGGCTCACAGAAACCTCCCCTGTGGCAACATGGAGCCGAGCCCACCGCCCCCCTAAATTTGGAACAGTTGGCTATCCTTTGGCTTGTTGCCAGGTGAAGGTGGTTGATGATACAGGCAAGGACCTCCCTCCGGGGCAGGAAGGAGAGGTTTTGGTGAGAGGGCTCAACCTTTTTTCCGGGTATCTCAATCAACCTGAACACACTCAGAATGCCTTTGTAAAAGACTGGTTCAAGTCCGGTGATCTCGGGCATGTCGATGATGAGAATTATTTGACCATCACAGGCCTAAAAAAGGATATGATTAACATACTGGGTCTCAAGGTTTATCCCAATGAGGTGGAACGGATACTCTCGTACCATCCGGCAATCCGATCGGCTCGTATCTGGGGGGAATGGGACGAAAAATTCGGGATCATTGTTGCTGGTGAAATTGGATTGGAATCTGGGGGCGTTTTAAGCGAACAGGACTTCCAGAATTGGTGCAGACAGAATATCTCTCCTTACAAGATTCCGCGCAAGATTCGGATTATTCCCTAAACGCGAAGGTGGTCCTTATTCTTCCGTAGGAATGAGCGGCTTGGAACTCTCCATCATTCCTGCAGGCTTACGAGAGCAACGTACTCAATCTACCTAAAAATATCCCCGCATATGCTCCATAAGTACGCGCAATATTCAGTAGTCTTTTGCAGGTGGGAGACAGTGCTATCGTATGGGTGTGTCGAGAAATGAATAATGACCATGAAAATAGAGCCCTTCTGGATGGCTATGTCGGGGTGAAGTTTGAGGTCATTCAACGTTCTGAAGAGCCCCCTTCTCAAGCGGCAGCCCTTTACAGGGTATTCAGAGGGGTAGGGGATTGGCTGAAGGCTCACAATATGGCCTCTGTCAATGCAGGTAAATTGAGTGTCCGGTACGGCCGAGGCCTTTTGATTACAGCATCGGGGTGTAATCTGGGGTCCATTGAGCAAAGCGAGCTAGTATTCGTTGAACAGTGCGATGCTGAGGCCGAACGTGTCGTTTACGACGGCCCCCTCAAGCCATCCTCTGAGTCAATCATGCATTGGCTTATTTATGCGAACAGACCGAAAGCACGGGCCATTATCCATGCACATGATGAATTTGCAACTCGTCCTGAGTTATTGGCAGGGGAGGTAGTAGAATCATTGCGGGAGGAGCCCTATGGCACTATCGAACTCGCCCGCATGGCCATTGAAACCTTTCAGCGTACGGAGCGGATAATCGTATTGAAGAATCACGGGTACATCGCCATAGGACCGGACCTCGACCGAACCTGCAATCTGATCATAAGCACCCATCTGCACCTTCTTGAGAAGTCAAGAAACTCGTGAAGGTTAAACAGAGGAAATCGAAGAAACTCGGCACTGCAAAACCAATCCGATGTCTTGCATCTTCCTGACTGATCGAATCTCCTACCCTAAGGAACTGCGCTCTCAGAGATA
>CP070673.1:1053102-1055964 GCA_020351915.1 Deltaproteobacteria bacterium | reverse complement strand
TTTCACCGAGTTATGATCATTCCCAATCCTGGCACAATATACTAAAAACACTGGAAAAAGGCAAAATCTAAAATTCAGGGTCGGGGAATCCGGGGAAGAGATAGGCAGTCCGTGACTACGAGTGTTGCACCCCGGTGGGATAGGAGCGCTCTGGTAGTTATGGGTTTGGAGTAATTGAGTAACGGGAAGCGCAACTCACAGCCGGTTTAGAAGGAGAATTTGATTCCACAGGGCAGGCTTTAGGCGGAAGGCCAAAGACAAAAGGAGCTTAGTGGGCGGCGAGAGGATTGGGGCAAAAGCTGGGTGTGATCCCGAAAAATGTCAAAAGTAAAGATTTGCCCTTGCCCGCCGTTCTTCTGGCGGGCCGGCTCACTTGGTCAACTTGGTTTTTTAAGGGCGTCCCTCTTGATATTCGGCTTCGAAATACTCGAGGCTTACGTCCGGAGCAAATGAGCGGAGGATCAGCTCTGTGACAGCCCGCTGCCCGCTTGAGGTCGGCTTTTCCACCAAAACCGCCCTGGTGATCATTCTCCCTTGCGCGAGGCTGCCCATATTCATGCTTGAGATCGCCGTCTGGAGGGGTGAGAGGCTTGGATTGAAGGCCGCGTTCTCTACAGAGGAGCCTCTATAGATCCGCCCGTCGTTCGCCTGAATCGCACATCCAGCCATATTTTTCGTGTAGGGGGCGTAACTCCGATTTGCTGCAGACAGTGCTTCAAGGATCAATGGGTCCTTTACATCGGTATTCAGGGTAAGCCTTTGCCGGTCATTTGATGCTGCCATCAGACCAGCCGTCCTTTTGAGGTCAAGAGGTCCGAAGGCCTCTGGCAGGAGCTCGGCAAGACGGGTGGATCGAAATGCCCGAGGGCCCTCCCCCGGTGTGACGATTATGAGAGTATCACGCCCTTCCAACTCGTAGAGAAACTGCCGGCAATACCCACAGGGCGCTGCCGATACGGCGATCGAATGGAGCTGCGCCGCCCCCTGTAGCCATGCGTTCATAGTTGCTGCCTGCTCGGCGTGTACCACCTGACTCAAAGCCTGACCGGTAAATTCGATATTGGCACCCAGGTAGAGGTCACATTCGCTTCCCGCAGAATCTGCGGAAGCCTTGGCTACGGCTCCGACCCGGAAGTTGGAGATCGGGGTAATCGCATAGAGCCTGGCCAAGGGCAACAGCAGCACCATGAGAGCCTCTTGCCCGATTTCCATGATCTCCATGATCGTCTTAGACTGCGCTGCAGCCAGTTTGCCGGCGTAGGCCGAAACAGCCCGTACGTGTCTGCGAGCCTCTTCAGGAAATGTTTCAACAACGTGCTCGAATTGGCGCGCTCGATCGGTCGTGATCATTGCAATTCTTCGACACCCTCTTTGGAGACTCGTGCATAAAAAAGCCTGGGCGGATCTAGTCGGGCAGGCCCAATGATATATGCATTCAGAAGCCGCTCTCTTGCCGGGTTGATCTTATTTTTATCGCCATCCGAATAAAGGACGGCCACAGGTTCACCCTTCCGCACTGGATCGCCCACCTTTTTGTTAAGATAGATCCCTATGGAAAGGTCGATCGGTTCGTCCTTTGTTTTGCCCCCGGCACCCAGTATCTTCGAGGCCAACCCTACATCCAATGCATTTATTTTTTCTACATAGCCAGAGCACGCAGCTTCGACTTCAATCTTAACCCTGGGCTGGGGCAGCAGGCCGGGATTCTCTATGACCTCCCGGTTGCCCCCTTGGGCCTCGATCAACTCGCCCAGTTTTTCCAGACCTCTTCTTGTCTGGATGTTGTGCTTTACGAGATTGATCCCCTCATCCCTGGAAGCCACCACGCCGGAAATAAGAAGCATGTTGGCCCCCAGTTCCGCCACAAGATCAACGAGATCCGCCGGGCCCTTTCCGCTCAGCGTATCAATGGCCTCTTGCACTTCTATGGCATTGCCGATTGCCTTTCCCAAGGGCTGTTCCATGCCTGTAATCAGGCCTACAACCTTTTTCCCCACGCCCTCCCCGATATCCACCATGGTTCTGGCAAGCTTTAACGCATCTTCATACTGCTGCGTAAACGCGCCCACTCCGGTCTTTATGTCGAGGACGATCCCGTCCGATCCTCCCGCCAGTTTCTTGCTCATAATGGAGCTTGCAATAAGGGGAATGGAATCAACAGTGGCAGTTACGTTTCTCAAGGCATACAAATGCTTATCAGCATGGGCCAAGCTCGCTGTCTGGGCGATTAGACCGACGTGGACATGATTAACGATTTCAACGAATTTCTCCTTAGGCATATCTACATTCATATCCGGGATGGAGAGTAGTTTGTCCACCGTACCTCCCGTATGGCCAAGCTCTCTGCCGGTCATCTTCGCCACGATGCCCCCGCTGGCCGCAACAAGAGGGGCCAGTACGAGCGTGGTAGTATCGCCCACGCCTCCCGTTGAATGCTTGTCAACCTTAAAACCCCTTATTCCCGATAGGTCCACCTTGACACCGGAGTCAACCATGGCCATAGTAAGCTCAACACATTCCCTGGGGCTCATCCCCCTGAAATAGATGGTCATCAAAAACGCCGCCATCTGGTAGTCGGGAATGTCGCCTTTGACAAATCCGTTAATCATGTAGCCTATCTCATCTCGAGACAGTTCAATGCCGTCCCTCTTCTTCTTGATCAACTCATATGTCTTCATCTATATGTTCGCCTCTGATTCGTTGTTCCCCCTTTTATTATGCCTGATCATATCGAATTACGCTTTTCCGAGACGCTCAACGATTGCGCGAACAAGCCCTTTGAATTTATTTGCAGCCTTACGCGTTGCTTCAATCACCTCTGTGTGTGTCAATGGTCTTCCGGTTATGCCGGCGGCCATGTTG
>CP070673.1:1050502-1053002 GCA_020351915.1 Deltaproteobacteria bacterium | reverse complement strand
CAAGGGGGTGGGGAATAACCTTGGTCCTGATACCCCCTAAAGTGGGGATGTACCATGGTCCTCGATAGGATGGAGGGCCGATATACAATATATGGTACGGCGCCATTTGGGATAGGTCTCCAAAATTTGTGGAAGTACCACTTACGCGTTGTCCAGAATCTCCCTAATCTTTTGAGACAACCCTTTTATATTGAATGGTTTCTGTATAAAACCATGACAACCGCGGTCCAATATGTCTTTTGCTTGGCCGTCTATGCTGTATCCACTTGAAAGGAGCACTTTTACCGCCGGGTTTATCTCTTTTATCCTGTCATACGTATCTCCTCCACCCATTTCCGGCATAATCATATCCAGGATGACCATGTCAATTTTGTCTTTGTTTGCTTTATAGACATCGATGGCCGCCCTCCCGCTGCTAGCTGTTAAGGCCTCATAGCCCAATTTTTTCAGTATCTGACTGCCAACGGTAATAATAAAATCCTCATCATCTACCAGAAGAATCGTCTCTGAGCCCTCTAAGATCTCTTCGGGCAACGCCTTTTCTTGTCTGGCTTTCTTCTCAGATATTGGCAGGTAAATGGTAAATGTGGTTCCCTCCCCCTTTTCACTGTAAACATTGATGATACCACTGTGATTTTTAACAATCCCATACGCAGAGGCCAATCCCAGGCCTGTGCCCCTTCCCATCTCTTTTGTGGTAAAAAAAGGATCAAATATCCTTTGTTGAGTCTTTTTATCAATACCGACACCGGTATCTGTAACAGATATTTTCACATATTTACCAGGGTTCACTTGATAGGGCTTGATATAGGCTTCAGTAAGGGTGACATTCCCTGTTTCGAGATAGAGTTCACCTTTTCCGGGCATGGCCTGCCAGGCATTGACAAAAAGGTTTAGGAGCACCTGCTCAATCTGCCCCTGATCTACCTCTACTGGCCAGATTCCTTCCTGATATTTTGTATGAATGGTTATCTCTTTCTTGGTGCGACCAAACATATCTGAACTCTTCCTAATTAGCTCGTTTATATCAGTCGGTTTAGCCTGGTATTTTCCGCGCCTGGAAAAGCCTAACAATTGTCTGGTAAGCTGAGCTCCATTTTGAACCAGTTCTTCGATGCTTTTAAGCTTTTCATACTGGAAATGGCTAGAGTCAGTATCATATAGGATCAGGGCAGTGTTTCCTTGGATGCCCATGAGAAGGTTGTTGAAGTCGTGGGCAATTCCGCCGGCTAAAGTGCCGAGTGCCTCCATCTTCTGTGCTTGTTGGAATTGGGCTTCTAATTTCTTTTTTTCTTCCTCTGCGCGTTTGCGCTCGGTGATATCCCTGACAATCACGAGGTCTGCTGGTTTGCCATTATAGGCAATAATACCTGTGTTTAACTCAACATCTATTCTTCTCCCATCCTTATGCCTAAGGGCTGTCTCATATATCGGTATAACATACTCACCTGCCATGCGCCGATTGTACCGATCAACAACTTTCTGAACTTCTTCAGGAACTATATAATTGGCAAAAGGCGTTCCAGTTAACTCCTCAACGGTATAACCTATGATTTGCGCCAACCTTGGGTTAACGTATTGGAGTGCCTCATCATTAGCAATAGCGATGCCATCATTTGCTCGCTCAACTAGGTTGCGATACTTCTCCTCACTCTCTTCAAGCGCCTGCTCTGCCCGTTTGCGCTCGGTGATGTCTCGGATGATGCCCTGGTATGCCAGAATGCTGTCGTCAGGGGCTCTCCGTACACTAACGTTGAACAGGCAGTCTATCTCTGTCCCATCCTTTTTGCGCAACTTCACCTCGTAGTCTCGAACAAATCCTTTTTGCTCTATCTCCTTCTGAAACCTCACTCCATTGATAGCATTGACATATAGTTGTCGGGCATTCAGCGCTACCATCTCTTCTCTGCTATAACCAAGAAGATCAAATGCAGATTGGTTGGCGTCAATGAACTTGCCCTCTCGGGTGGTTATATAGATCGCGTCTCTGGAGTCCTCGAAAAGGGTCCGATATCTCTCCTCGCTCTCCTCAAGCGCCTCCTCTGCACCCTTGGGCTCAACGGTTTCTTTCTCTAACTCATTGACTCTTTGTTTTAGTCCTTCATAGGCTGATTTTGTGGCCATTGGAAAATTCTCCAGTTTCCCTCTCAGCAAAAAAGTAACACATGCTTTTATCTTTCGCGTGTAAGAGCGTCAGCTGTCCCATAGGGGACCTTTCCTTCTCTTTGGTTCTATCCCGGTGGCTTTATGGTCATCATTGAAGCCTTCAGCCGTACTCTGCACCCTTGGCTCAATACTCTTTCCGTTCGAGCAAGGTGATATGTACTAACAGGGGAATACCACTCTAGGTCAGTATGATTGCAGAAACCATGCCAAAGCGGTGTACAGAGATATCCTCTAATTATTGGCGATAGTTGAGGCTTGTCTATTGAGGCATTTTCTCAGACAGTATGGGCAAATTTGATGCGGAATTTGTCGATCTGTCCGGTTCTTGACTCCT
>CP070673.1:1043603-1050402 GCA_020351915.1 Deltaproteobacteria bacterium | reverse complement strand
TCCTGGATGGTCTCAACCTCTGCCTCGACATTTAAGAGCTGGGTGGCCATGGTATGCCTGAGGCGATGACAGGAGATTGCTACTCCACTTTTCTTCGCATAGTATTCCATGCGTTTTTGAATGCCCCGCACCGAGATCGGCTGGCCTTTACACACTCCCTTTTCAACTAAAAAGACACGTTTGGTGCCACAATGAGCTCTTAGCTTCAGATAGGCCACCAGCGCATCATGGGCATCATCGCTCATGTAGACAACCCGGTCTTTACTGCCCTTGCCGTTTACAACCAGAATCCTTCGCCGTTTGAGATCAATGCCCCCCAAGGTAAGCGTGGCCACTTCCTCGACCCGCAGACCGCTCCTAAGCATCAACCGAAACAGGGCCCAGTCGCGCTTGCTCCGGATAACAGCAAAGAACCGCTCTATCTCTTCTTCCCGTAAGAATCGCGGCAGCGGCCTGGGGACACGAAGGCGGCAGCCGGTTGTGATCGGGTTTTTGAGCGCTACCTTCTCTTCATATTTGAGGTACTGATAGAATACCCGCACGATTGCCACATAGCAGTTGATGCTGGCCGGCTGCATGCGTTTGCGATGCAGATAGTCGATATAGGCCTCCATCTTTTCCACTGTTACCTGCTCAAGGGGCACATCCACCCAGAGCACAAAGTGCTTGAGGATGTTCATGTAGTATTTGACGCTATGAGGTGAGTAATTGCGGCGCTTGAGATACCGACGGAAGTTGATGATCACATTAGTCATCACAATCAAGTTCTCCTTTAAGGATCCTTTCCATGGCTTTGAAGTATTCGTGCTCACGGGTTGTATCGGTCAGCCGCGCATAGCGCCGGGTGACCTCTAAATTGGTGTGACCCAACAGCACCCGCAGACACTCCAGTGGCATCCTGACATTTAAAAGATCGGTGGCAAAGGTATGTCGCAGACAGTGGAGTGTGTAGCCGCTGTACTGCAGGCCCGCTTTGTGTATATACTTGTTGAACATCGAACGGGCGGCTTCATAACACAGTGATTGCCGACCCTGGCCGTAGAAAAGCTTCTCCTTATACGGATCTCTGACTCTTAGCCAGGCCAAAAGCGCTTGCTGTGCATCCTCACTGTAATAGACCACCCGTCCCACAGAGGTCTTATCAGACTGGTAGATGAAGATCTTTTGCCGCTGTATATCCACATCATCGACTGTGCAGTTGAGCAGCTCCCCAATCCGCATGCCGGTTCGAAGCAACAGCAAAATCAGTGCTCGATCACGGGTGTTGTTGATGACTGAAAGTAGTTTATCTACATCCTGCGGATCGATCGCCCGGGGCAGACGATCGGGCATCTTGAGTCTTATCTTGCGCTCTAAGAGCTCATGGCTGAGCACCTTCTGCTCAATGCCATAGCGGACAAACGCATACACGGCACAGAGCCGAGTTCGAACCGTTTCCGGCTTTAACCCCCGGTCTTGCATATCCTCCACAAAGGCCTCGAGGTCTTCTCTGCTCAGCTGCTCAAGCTTCCTTTTACCTGAGGTGCGAAAAAAGGATAGAAACTGCATTAGCGATCCGGTCGTCGACAGTAGCGTCCTTGCCTTACAGTTGCGCCGGTATTTATACCGCAGATAGTGCTCAACGTATTTCTTGCCGGGAAGATCCTGCTGAGAGATCTTCTCTAATAGCCGCTCCAATATCTCCTGCCTGTCACCCGGTTGGGCAGTGTTGTTAATAGGTTGGACGTGATTGTGAGCAAATGAGGAATCGATAGGTTCAGAGAAAGCTTCGCTCTTATCATTGGAACGAAGATCGAAGGGATGGGATTGGTACAGAGAATCGGGGTTTAAAAACGATAATTGTTCCCACTGCATATCTGCCTCCTTTTTCTTTTCTTAAGAAAAATCAGACAGATAATGCCTTTTAGCCTATAGAGGGTCAATTATCATTTTGGTACGTTTTAATAGCAGATATCGCAAGGACGAAATAACGTCCTACGCGTCACCTGCGAGCGGAGCGAGTCAGGTGCATGCGCCTTTAGACGTATTAAGACAGGTTGCGGTGCCTGAGTTTGTTTCCTTCTACCCAGTATTCAATACCGCGTTTGAGCCAACCCATTAGCATTGGATTCTCCGCCTTGGGATTATGAATTAGGATTAGTGGGGGATTGCTCATCTCAATTGGATCGGGATTGCCTGAAACTATGGCACTAACATCACTGAATTCGGACTCCAGAAAGCTAGTGGTTGGCACGCTGCTGCCTGATTTCTTCTCAATGACAGGACGATGCGAGTATCCCTGATCCACGACCTCTTGGCTCTCCATGTCAATCGTTACGGTATAAGGGCCAATTGGGAAGACAGCTTGCGCGGCATAGGGAATGTCATCCCCCCATGCAGCTGCAGGAATCCCTCGACCATAGATGGCTATGATGAACCGCTCACCGTCCTTTACTACTCCGTCTTTTCGGTATTGCGCTAGTTTATCGTGCTTGTCTTTAATCACACTCTGGTATCGAAGAACAATGTTGGACCTTGGAACCCAGCCTCCCTCCTTCTCGGAGAAGTCAACTTCATCACCCCTGTTCCAGGGCTAGGGGCAACGGCTTCGATCCAGACAAGATTGTTCTCGAAGGAAATGCAAATGTCAGGGCCTTGGGAAGGCCTGTCTTGCCTCGGAATAAGCTCGAATCCCTGATCTAGCAATTCAGCAACCAGACTCATTTCCCAGAATCTAGCATAGAAATTGTGCCCGATCTCCACAAGGAAATGGGAATCCGCGTAGGGCTTGTAGCATTCCCAAAGCCTGGTCAGCAGTTCTCGCTGTGATGAATACCGGGGTATGTCTCGCAGCCTCAGGAACAGGCGATCAGTTGGGCCTGGTACACTATTCAGAAATTCGCTCACTTGACTCTCAAACTCCATTGTCTTCCATCTAACGCAAGGGTAACCTCAACAAAAAGCATGAGCCTTTTGTATCAGAGTTGACCCGTTTGTTATATGACATCTGTTAGATCATTATGGTTCCATTAAAAATAAAGCCTCCATACTCCGCTATTGTACCCTTTAATTCAGCAAAGTCGCTGCTGTATTTCTTTTTTATCTCAGAAATGTGCATATTGATTCTTTCATATTCTTTGGGCAGTGAAGTTGTCATTCGCTCTTTTGCTCTGAATACTTCTGAATCCTCAAATAACTTCTGAACCACTTGGTAATATTTGGGCCAGTCCCATTTAAATTCTTTCTGATGCTCGTATAATATTGCTTGTTCGAATTGTTTTTTGATTATGTCTTTCCGGCTTTGTTTTATGAAAGTATCAATATCTAAACCTTTGTAGATTCCATATTGTTTTGGTAGCATATCAAGTTGGTCTGAGATCTCCCTATATTCAGATTCATAAGCGTCGATTATTTGTTTTAATTTGATAACTTTTGTCTTGTGTGGGGCTCTGGGCTTAAATATACGGAAAGGTTTGCCATTAAAGGTAGTTTCCATTCTTTTAATTACTATCAAATCAGGTCTAATAATTAACTCTATGAAAATTCTTTTCTTGCTATCTATTATCTTCCAGATTTTTAAAGAATTTCCAGAATAACGCATATCCCAAATATCTGAAGGATCAATTATCAACTCATTTTCTTTAATTAAATGGAATTTTTCATTATCAACTATTCTTTCAAGTATGCTCAGCTTTAAATTGCCATCGGAAATGTCAATTGATGTTAGGTGACTACCATCAGGAAATCTAATAAGGTTTGCCTTTCTACCGTTTTCTATGAAGTTACTTCCTATAAAGAATGAAAAATTCTTCTTCCGGTCTAAATATAGTCTTTTTTTCAAAATCGATGGGCTTTGGGGGTTTTTCTTATATTCGTAAAGTTCGTCTTTGGAAAACACATTTCCACCCTCTCCATGAGTACATCTGTGACATGAATCACAAATAGGTATTAGCGCATCAATATCATTTGAATGCTCCTTTGACCACTCTTCGATATGATGAAAAACAATAGGAATTTTACCGCAAATGGAACATGAAAACCTCGATATTTGAAGGAGTTGGTGCTTCACATTTGCGGGAATATTCTCTCTAGATTTTCTAGCACAAGATTCAGCTTTCATACTACTATCCTTGGTGGATACATCAAAATAAGCAGTGCCATATGATAATTAATATGTATGACCTTTCCCCCAAGACAACAAATCCCCACCTCTCTCTAGGAGAAGTGGGGGTTGAATGTTCTTTGAACATAGCACCCTCAGCTAGGTGTTATCCTGACACAAAATCAGTAGAAGCCTAGCACCAATAGAAAACAGGTTCAAGTATATTTTGTGCGCGTGGCCAGTATCTAGACGAAGTTGTGATATCTTGCCAAGATGTGAAATAATCGATGTTACCAAGATGCTGTGATACGTTTTTCATACCGGCGATCACGATGGAGATTCACAGGTTGAACCAAATGTTCAACTCGTCACAACATATTTTGTATGCCTCTCTCGACGAGGATAGGTTTCGTATTCTTGCGATAATCCTCATCCGGCTATTTCGCAGTTCGGTTATAGCTTACAATCGGTAGTGGTAAGTTTTTGAGCCTCCAAAAAGTGCAGAAGCATAGCAGCTAGTCGATAGCTTCAAGCTAAATGATCCACAGCGGGACGTGGGCAATCTTCAAGCTCGGATCAAATCTTTAGAACTGCATAAGCACACCATACTCCCTTATTACCCTTCATGTTTCTTTTATCAGAGCTTTTCTTCGCAATAATCACAGTAGAATAGCCTTTCGCCATTTTCGACATCGTCTAAGGTAATAAGATTCTCTTGGCTAAGGTGTTTCCAATCTTCATCCTCCATGCAATACCTGCATTTCACGCTTCCGTCCTGCTCATAAATCCCGACTAAGTCTTCAATTTGGTGAGCTTTCATCGTTTCCTACCCCTTTCACGAGCTCTCGTTTTCGGTGCCCTGCTCTTTGTCGCCGCTCCATTTGCTCATGCCTTTCCTGGGCCTCAATGGAAAACCGCGCAATGGGGCGAACCTCAAGGCGTTTTATTCCAATTTCTTTCCCCGTTTCCTCACAATAGCCATAGGTACCCTTCTTAATGCGTTCCAGGGCATCGTCAATTTTGTAGATAAGCTTGATGTAGCGATTGCGGGTTCTAAGTTCTACGGCCTTATGGGCTTCCAGTGCCCCTTGGTCCACGACGTCAGGTTCTCTTAAGCTTTTTTCCTTGATTCGCTTGGATATGTCAGTAACCTCCAATACCAACTGGTTAAGCCAGTGAAGCAATTTTTGCCGGAAATATTCAAGCTGGTTCGGACTCATATAGGGCTCGTCATCTGAAGGAGAATAATTTTTTGGGAGATCGGCTTTCATTCGGTACCCCTATATCCTTGGCTCCCATTTTAGAAAGTAGCCTGAGAAATCTTCAAAAAACTTCTCATGAACATAAATCTATTCATAGAGGTTACCGGAAGCCGGGCGTCCGTATGGTCCAGTTGAGTTTCAGCATAATAAGGTGGCAAATTGAGCTTAGATAGACCCTCACCAGTTCCGGCACCTTCATGTGAAGAGACAGAAGGCATTCTATTGCGTTCTCTCCATGCAAATGCAGTTTGGATAGACCTACGAGCGTCGCCCTTGCTGTTTTGAGATGGGAAAAATAAACGGTCTCTGGAAAACTGAAAGTCTGGATACCCAGCTTATCGCTTCAGGGTTATGAAAACGTCGAATTCGGCCATCTCTTGTAAGGGTTTGAACTTCAAGAATGAGAAGGAAAACACAGAGGCGAAAAATAGAACACTAACAAACGCTAGGCAGCATAGCTATTGTGTCAGCCACTGAAATGCAAAAGGGGAAACAAGAAGAGATGAGCAGTTAAGAACCATCGCTACTCACCCACGCCTAAAGATAATTTAACTTTATCCCCGCTCAAAATACAAGAACCTCCAAAGAACATAAGAACCTTTGGAGGCTTTATATCGGCATCTTCAGGGGATCTCTTGTCACAATTTCTCCCGAGGGATTGGATTGAGGAGAATAATCGTTTCTTAGCTATCAAAATGAATAACCTGATAATTTTTATACTAATCTAGGGGTATAATTTCAATGGGGGAATCTACTCAAAAACAACAAAAAAATACCCGTTCATGAATGAGCTGGTTTTCTTTACCCTTATTTCGTATCCCTATCAGAGCAAAAAAGCTATAAGCATTTTTGAGGTTCTTTGAACTCAGCATCTCACGGGCCAATAAAAACAATGCGAAACTATTAGGAAAAGATGCGGAGACAAAAATTCAGAGTGCTGGCTGGATAAAAGTGGTGCATTGGCACTGTCGAGGGAGTGGGCAGTTGCAGGAGGCAAAGGCTAACTCAGAAAACCTCGTTTTTGATGAACTAAATCCACAACATAGTGGGGTTTGTCCTGCCAATCAAATTTTTTATTAGGTTGCCATATACTTAAATTCAACAAGTTTGGCGATTATAGTAGTTGAAAGATCAATATCAAACTGCATCCTAGTAGCGAAAGAATCTCTGTGGGAAATACCTACTTCAAGATGAAACCTGCTATCGGCTATCTCGGCTAATTCCGTTGATTTGCGTTGGAAATCTGGTATCAATCAAGACCTATGGAATCTGAGTGCTTCAGTTAGGACTATGCACCCAGCCTGTAGATGTTACGTATAGTAATCGCAAGCCAGAAGACTTGTGAGAGACTTGCTACTTATAGCAGAAGCTGAAGGTTCTGAATGGAAAAGGCCATGTCAATATATTGTATGCGGCTTCATTTCTCTGAATCGTAAGCTTGTCGCTTTCTGGGCTG
>CP070673.1:1032397-1043503 GCA_020351915.1 Deltaproteobacteria bacterium | reverse complement strand
TCAAGGGCTTCCTGCATGTAGCGGGTTCAGGTTGTGTCTTCCCCACTTCTGAAATACTGGGTATTGAAACAGAGCTGAGAAACATCACAGTCCAACGTAGCATTGATGGCCTCATCAATCCTTGAGTCATTAATTCATGTTAGGAAGGGCATCACAGCAATACTCTCCCTTCCGGTTTCTGGGAGCACGGGTTGATCATAAGTAGTGACAGGAGGAGGCGCGCACCCGTTAATCAGCATAGTCAAAAGAGAACAGGCAACAATCATCCAAAAACTCATTTGCTTCATCATGAGATCCCTCCTTTCTTGTTTCATACTATCAATTCCTTCACAGAATTCCATGTTTTTTTGAAACAAAATCGCTTGTCGTCAACCGGGCTCCCTCATTTTTACATCTCAGATCCGTATATCTGGATAGTCCTCACCGCGGAAGACTCTTAAGCAGATGATAGCAATGTCTACCCAATTCTTGTCATGCGCTGAAGGTAATCCTTCCTCAGCTGAGCGTCAAGGGGCAAACATTGCGTGTTCGGAAATCACAAACGGTATCGGAATTTGCGATGGAGCGGGATTTCGTTGAAGGAGGCTTTGCATAGGCGAGGGAGCTATTCGCTTGGTATCGTTCAAAAGTGTCGGCATGAACCATACTGCGTACTCGTTCACGTTCTATAATTGGTCATGGCTGTTTTTGAAAGGCCTGCCCGCCATCGCTCTCGCTCAGGCGAGGCGGGCGGGCGATATCTCAAAAAAAATTCCACCGGGTCTTGCAGTGGTCAAATAGGTGGGGTTTACACCTCGGAAGCCCTGGGAGTTGTAGCCTGGCTCATCTAAACCCCACATATTTGACCACATCCCGTGAGGCCTATAGATAGCGCGTTGAGAAAATTAGCATGGCCGGATAGAGGTAGATATGTACACGTTCTCTAACCAATATACCATTGAGTAAACACTTTTGAGCGATACTATTTGATTACGGCCCCGTTTCTTGGAGGGTAAATGCTTACGAGGTCAATGACTGGGACCTTAATCTGAGCTTTTCTTTCTCTCTTTTTCTCAATGCCAACAATTTTAAATCAAGGAGGTCTCTGAGTTGATGACAAAATCGATAGGGATAGAGGGAAAAGATCTCAGGAAGTCTCTCCTCCAGCCCATTGTAGAGCCTATCTGCAGTGGGATTTATGGTGCCTAAAAGCCAATTAGTTTGTTTTCTGATTCTACTTCTCATTTTCATCTTTTCTATCTTATCAACCTTAGGCGTGAGGTTAAGCTCATTCTCAAGCATCTTTAGTATTTCTCTTACATCACCTTTATCTAGGCTGACCATAAGCTATCTTCATGAATCTACAATCCCGCCCTTCAGAGAGGAGCACAGGACTCCTCTGAGCAGAGATCTTGTCTTGTATTTTTATCGACGTAAACATTTCAAAACTTTACCGGAAAATGGCTAAAAATCTGACTTCTTTAGAGACCGCACGTATCTCAGCGACCTCGACCCGCGCCTCACCACGAACGACTCTCCTGCCAAAGATCTCCCTGTTGCGTTCTGTGATGAGGAAAGCCGGCAGGCATAGCTCTCGCAATTCATGGCATCCACTGAAATTTCTCTCGGTCCCGCGGAACATAACAAGGTAAACAAGAACTCCTCCTTCAGGAGAAGGACTTCAATGAGCTATGGAACTCATGACGCGTTTCGTGATAAGATTAACCGGTTGCTGTGGAGGTGTTTGCTATGAAGCTCGTGTTTCATAACCGGTTAAATCGATTTTGGCATGAAAAGATTGGGGAATTACGCGAGGAATTCGGTCACGTTGATTTTGTGACCGAGGAAGAAAGGGTCAAGGGTGAGATAGAAACCGCACATGCTTTGGTGAGTGGAAACATTCCCCGCGAACTTGTCCAGCGAGCGCAACATTTGAGCATGATATTCGTTCCTTTTGCAGGAGTCGATGCACTGCCTTTAGACTACATCAAGGAACATGGTATCACGATTTCCAATGCCCACGGTAATGCACCCTACGTTGCTGAGCGGTGCATTGCTATGGCCTTGGCCTTTTACGGGAAGATCATTGATTATCATAATGATCTCAAGGATTCCCGATGGCACGGCTTTGCGGCTCAAAAGGGAGTGCGCGATACCTGGAATTCAATGCAGGCAAGGACGTGTGCGGTAATAGGAACCGGTGAGATAGGGAAAAACATTGCGAAATACTTAAAGGTGTTTGGCTGTAAGGTTATCGGGTTTAAGAAAAGGCCAGTGAAAAAGAAACTGGAATTTTTTGACGAAATCACGCTGAATTTAGAAGAATCCTTAGAAAAGGGCGAGCTGATATTCATCAGTCTTCCTTTGACTGAAGAGACACAGGGAATGTTTCACGCCGAAATCTTGGCTACGCTGAAAGGGAAATTTCTTGTTAATGCGGGAAGGGGCCGAATTGTGGATGAAGAGGGATTATATCGATCCTTGAAAGATGGTGTTCTAGCGGGTGCCGGAATTGATGTATGGTACACATATCCAAGAAGCGGCACGGACCGGCGGGACCCATCGAAATACCCGATACATGAGCTTCCTAATGTAGTGCTCTCGCCTCATGTGGCCGGTTTCACACCCCAGGCCGCGGTCCTGAATATAGGCCAAACCATCGAGAACATAAGGTCCTATCTCAAAACAGGTAAACCAAGATTTGTGGTGGATAGCGATTTGATGTATTAACGGGCGCCATTGAGAGATACCCTCCTTCCTCGGCCCTGACTCCTCAAATTCGCTCTTTCCTGCGTTAGTATGTGCCATCAGGGTATTCCATCTATTCTGAAGGGGCTGAGCATTGAACGAGAGCTGTACGGTAGGAGGTGTCAGGTGCAGGGAGGGGTAGCTCGCATGCTCGCGTTACCATTGATCTAAACCTTGGAGAAACTATAGGTTTTTTTGCCTTCTCGCGATAAGGCAAAAAGGTTGTTTTTTGTTATCTGAGATAGGATTTCCTCTTTTTTCATGTGGTGATCGCTGAAAGATAGCATGGAGTCAGGCTTCAAGACCCGATGCAACTCCTCTAATACGCCATCTGGATCCGCTAAGTCATGATAGGTATCGTACAGCAGGACCACATCGATAACACCGTTTTCTAATTCGGTTGCACAATCAGAATGAATGGTTTCAATATTTTTGAGCCCTTTCCGTTCAGCAATATCTTGAACCATCTGAATTGCAAGCGGATGGATATCCAGGGCATAAATCTTCCCTGATTCGCCTACCAATCTCGCAAGGGGGGCTATGTAGCTTCCCGGCCCACAGCCATAATCGAGTGCATGAAACCCTGGCTCTATCTCCGCCTCTTTCAGGACATTCATGCGGGGCAAGAAGAAATCGCGGAATTTGTAGCCTAGAGCCATCAGCCTATAATGGAAATTGGGTTCTGGTTTACCCATACTGTTTCCTCCTCTCTATCCTTTTCTTCTGAGGTAGTTTCGCCTGCCATCCGTTTGGTCTAGTGTCAACAGGCTGTTGCCGAAACCTCTTTTCGGTGAGTCTAAAACGTTTATTGATCCGCTTCGCTAAGATTTGTTGGCGAAAAACATTTCAATGACCGCTCAAAGGGATTTCTGTTTGGGCACCGGCCCAGCAAGGGCTACACTTCCATTTACACAAGCCGAGGGTCTGACCCCAAGTGGTCAATGATGAATAGGCCAGTTTCACCTCCGTCCCTGTTTCTCAGTTTTCGAACGACCGCGTCCGATATACGAAATAGTCAATTGAGCGGCCCTGTGGGCCCACATCCGGTACTGTGATCAGCTCTGTTTGGCCAAAGACCTGCTCGAGCCTGTTCTGGAAGGGTGCACATTGGTGTGCTGCCCAGATCGCGAATACGCCACCATCCCTCAACAGGGTCCTGAACTTACGGAGAGCAGGCTTTTCGTAGAGCCTCTGGTTACTTGCCAGTGCCAGCCAGGTAGGCCCATTGTCAATGTCCAGAATGATGGCGTCATATGTCTTGTCTGTCTGGGTAATGTAGTCTCCCAGATCCATCTGTATGACGTGCACCCGCGAGTCAGAGCAGGCGTGGTGGTTCTGTTTACTGAAGATACCCTTTGACCACCTGATAATATGTTCCTCGATCTCAACAACGTCCACGGCCTGAATGCGGTCATCATCCAGCGTAGCCCGCAGAGAATACCCGATTCCAAGGCCGCCGATCAGAATCCTGAGATCCTGGCTGTCCGAAGTCAGTGGCTCAATGGCCAAAGTGGCCAGAGCCTTTTCTGATAGCTCATTGTAGCTGGCCATCAAAAAAACGCCGTTAAAGATGACTTCGTACACCTGCTGGCCTTTTTCATCGGTTTCGGTCCATCGTTGCAGTTGTAACTCCCCGTGGGGAGTTGTCACACGAGTCAGGATAACCTTCTCTTGTTCCATGTCTGGTGCCTCATCATGTTGCAGCCTTACCCCTTTGGCGTTGCTTCGTGAAAGCCTATCTCCTGAGCATGCTCGAACTGTCTCTGCCAGGGTACGTTCGGATGTGCCTTGGTAAAGAGATTGGCCCCGACACGTTCTAAGGATTCAGCGTCAACAGACACTGGATGGTACCCCCCCAGAAAACCTGAATCTGAGGCCATGACCTGAGCTTCTCCTGGTAAACAATCGCAATCCACCGTAATGTTGAGCAAGGCATTAACTAGTACGGTCCTATTCTTGATGTATTGCCATACCGCGGCAGCTGTCTCCACCAATTTCTCCTGAAAGACTTTTGGGTCGGTACCCCAAAAGATCTGGAGGGCTACCTCAGGGCACTGGGCAATGCACTGGGCACAACCAATACACCTTTCCAGATCATAGGTTGGGTATTCGTCGGCGACGAGCTGTGCCGCACCAGTCGGGCATACCTCGACACAGATACCACAGCGGGTGCACTTCTGCCGCCCGAGAACCGGATGAACATCAGAATGCAAGCGCTGCTTTTGTGCTCGTGAAGCAAAGCCCATGGAGATATTTTTGATGGCCCCGGCAAATCCCGATCCCATATGACCTTTGAAGTGGGAGAAAATCACAAAGCCGTGGGCTTTTTCCACGATCGACGCAACCTGCACCGTATCGAAATGCTTGAATTCTACAGGTATATCAATGACATCCCGGCCATCCATGCCATCGGCAACAACAACCGGACAGCCAAGGAATTCTTCTGTATACCCATGCTCAGCTGCCGTTGCCAGGGTGTCTTTCCCGGTGCGTCGTCCTCCGGAATAGAGAACAGTGGTGTCAAAGACAAACGGTTTTTTCCCGTGATTGGAAAGCCATTGTACAACTTCTCTTGCATAGACCGGTGGTAAAAAACTGCGGTTTCCCCGTTCCCCCCAATGGAGCTTCACACCAACAGCATCGCCGTCAGAAAAGGGCAGCTCTAATCCAGCAAGCAGGGAACGGAGAGATGCCACAGACCCTTCCATAGAGCCATTGGTTTGAGAGAAAAAACCCTCCCTAATACCATCCTCCTGTAAAGTAAAATGGCGCATTCACGGGTGCGTAAAACCCATCTGACTAACGGTTTTCTCTGAGGAAAAGCGCAACTTTTAGTTCTCCGGCCTTCGTGGCTTTGGATTTTAGATATTTAGCGCTGAATCAGTTCCTCATAGATCTTATAGGGTGTTTCCAGCATACCCAATGCCTTATATGTGCTTTGAGCGACAGTGTTTTTTCGCTCAACATATAACCGAAGTCCGCAAACATTTGTCTCGTGCACTATTCTTCCCTTTACATACTCGTAAAGCCTTCGGTATATTCCTTGGCGGCGAAACTCGGGCCTCACATAAACACTCTGAATCCACCAGAAAAACCCACTCCGCCAATCGCTCCATTCAGTTGTAACCATCAAAGAACCCCGTATTTCTCCCTGATTCTCAGCAACCACATAAAAACCCAGATGTGGGTTTTTCAATAGGTTTCTTACCCCTGAAGATATGATTTCAATGGGAAGCTCTTTACCTTCGGTTTCACGGGCCATGAATACATTACATTGAATAAGGGCATCTGTGTCGCCTTCTTGTCCCAGCCTACATACAACGTCTTTTTTCATAAAAGCTCCTTTCAGTAAGGAAACAACCCCAAGAGCCGCGTCCGAAGGAACTCTTCATCAACAGTGTCAAAATTCCCCATCGTTTTCCCGCTAGTTGTTTCCAGGATATCCCTGAAATTATGACGATCTCTTCTCTCATCTCTTGGGTAACATTTAATTATGAGTCAATAGGTAACCTCACCCGAGTCAGTAACTGGGGATACGAGATAGGGAAACACACCTCTCAATTCGTTTTCTATCAGGGGAGTTCCTTCAAACCCTTACCCAACTGAAAGTACACGGTTAGGTTGCTGGGGATCTGGGCGATTCGTGCCACATCAGCCCCCATCCCGCGCCCTGATCCAGGTAACATGCTCACCCTCCCGTGAGCTCCTCAGAAGAGAAATAGATTCTTCTAAGCCGTATGGCGGGCGACTGCGTCCACCACCTGTGGCCAGAGCTGTGGGATGTCCGCCAGGGCGTGGCCCATTCCTTGAATAATCAACAACTTCGCCCCAGGGATTGTATTGGCCACATCCATGGCACATTCCTTCGGTATGAGGGGGTCGTCACTCCCGTGAATCACCAGAGTCGGAATCCTCAAGGAGCCGAGCGCTATTTTTGAACTTTGTGCGGTCATAAGGGCTGCGAATTGGCGAGCTACGCCGTCGGGATATATGCCACGATCAAAGGCTCGCTCCGCACGCTCCCGGATACGCAGCTCGTCAATTGGAAACCAAGGCCCATTGAGCACATACGAGGTTTGCACCGTGTTCTCAATGTAACCCACCCGATCGGTTGGAGCAGGCATAAGCAGGAGCGACAGGGCCTCGGGTTTTGGGGGCGGAAACCCCGGTTCACCCATGGAAGCCATGATGGAGGTGAGCGTGCGTATCCGCTGAGGATGGTGTATGGCCATGATTTGGGCAATCCTGCCTCCCATCGAGGTACCGAGAACATGTGCAGAGTCGGTTTCCAAGGCATCGAGCAGGCCAATCGCATCGTTTGCCATATCACGCAGGGTATAGGGCGTTTGAACCTCTTCCCCGCGCTCCTGTGCCTCGGTCAACTGAGGAATGTCTGGGACACCTGTTTTATCGAACTTCGTTGATAACCCCACGTCACGATTATCAAACCGAATTACCCAGTGGCCTCTGGTGGCGAGCTGGGCGCAAAATTCCTCATGCCAATTAATGAGCTGGCCCCCGAGACCCATAATAAGCAGCAGTGGAGGTGCGCTCGGATCGCCAAACGTATCGTAGGCGATCTCAATTCCATTGGCTTGTGCAAATGCCTGGTTACTATGTGGAACCTTCTGAGTCATGAAACTACCTCTCAATCTTTAATATATTTTGGGGCAACATTATTCAATCAGATGCATTATGGGGTTTGGGAATGGCTTCACATGGGAACAGTTCTGAAACCAACCGTGCTAAGAGAGCCCAATTTCCCTATTAGTGGAGTCTAGATAAAGCGTTTCGACTTCAGCGTTACAATGTTGTTTCAGCAATGCAGCCAAGTCGTCTCGTGCCTCATTGCCCATATCGGGAGTAACAGGTGGTAAGCAGTCGATGTTAATTACTATTTTCTTTGAATCGACTTCTATTTTGGTGATATCTCCGTTTCTCCAGTTCCATCGCCTACACAACACATTCTTGGTGACATCGTCATAATATATGACCTCGCCAGGAAAAGGATTTTCTTCAAGCTCACCGCCTAACGGGATAAATTTTTCCGTTCCATCAGAGATCCCTAATACCAGATTCCCCTGAACGGGTGCCAGGTCATCTCCACCACACGGCACAACATATTTTAGTGATATATGATTAAACAGTGCCACCACTGAATTAATAAAAGGCAGGGCCTTATTTGGTCTCATGTTTTTGAGAAGGGATTTAATAGATGGCGAATAGAGATCTGGATCGGAGCCGAATTTTCTATGAGCTTCCTCCCAAGCCAGGATTCTACCATCTGAGGATTCATCTATGGCAACCTGTCTCTCTATCTCTTTTTTTAGTAATTTCCTAATCCTCTTATTTGATTTCTGATTTTGGATATCCTTGACTAACACAATTCCTCGATAGAAATCAGGAAACAAATCAAATATTTCGTCGCTTATGATGATTTTTTTCATGGCAATACACCACCCCTCATTTCAGCTATTAGCTTTGTTTCTTACCGTTTTTATCCGGCCTTCAGTGGTTCATCAGCATTGAATCCCTGAAAACCAAGATGGAAGTCAAGAGCGGCCTACAAGTTGCTTCGTATCTCATCTAATCGTTTCTTAGCTTCTGGAGCCATATGAAAGAACTTCCCAAGTTTCTCACAGGCGTATTCATTACAATAGGCACAATTCATAACGTCTTTTCCCAATGCGCACTTTCTTATTTCGCACACCTCACAGTAACTGAAAAGCTGTCCTCCCTCAGAGAGGCACCCGTCGCAATTGACATTTTCAGGCTTAATGTCTACCTTAAATAACTCTGACCATTGTTGGGCAACCTCTGCTCTCTTTGCATCATCATCATCTTGTGTTGCCAACAATGCTCCACAATCATGACAGGTAAGTCCGCAGAATGCTATCATTTCTTTCATCTTTATCTCCTTTTGCCGTTGTTCTTTCACATAACGAATATGTTCAGCCGCTTGGGGTTTGCCACTGAATTTTTATGCCTTATCGGCTTCCAGAGCTATTTTGCAGAACCTATTGAGTATTGCCTTTCCAAACAAACAAGGTCTTACCGCTGACATCAATTGGTCAATATCGTAACCTCCTGCCAGAAGCAATTCCTTCTGCTCCATAATATAACATTTCATAATATCTTGGTCGAATTCCGGATGGAATTGTACGCCCCATGCATGTTTTTGCAGAACAAAGGCTTGGTGTGGTTCAAATGTATTTGATGCTAGAATTTTTGCTTTGGGTGGAAGCCTCAACACAGATTGAGTGTGATTTACCTGTACTTCGAAGCTTGTCGGCAGATCGCAAAACAGGAGGTCATCATTGGCAAAGCGAGTTTTGCTCACTCTTACTGTTCCTATTTCAAATCCATTTGGATGAAAGCCATCTCTTCCACCCATTGCGTGGGCAAGCAATTGATGCCCATAGCAGATTCCAAGGATAGGGATACCTATTTCACCAGCCTTGGGCAACTATTTTGGAATATTAAGAGATAATTTATTGTTATGTTGATAGATGAATTCAATAAAAGTTTGATTGAAAAGTTTTGTTTCTTCAAGCATTGGATGATGGCCGCTCTTGTCAAATAAATGATATTCTAAATAAGGAAATTTAGATTTGAAGTCATTCCAAAGATAATATGGGTTATTGAAATCATACCGCCCCAATACTAGTAAAATAGGCATGGTTATTGTTTGGATGTTTTTTGTAATGTCATATCGATAGTAGGATTTTACAAAATTTTGTATTCCCTTGGACACGTTGACTGTAACTCCTTCAAACAACCAGGAAGCGTCGTATTTAGCGTCATAACATCGTTTGGGGCCGTTTGCGACATAGCGTAACACGCGTGCCTTCCCCGGTGATACATTTTTTAGCGCCTCATTTGTAAGCTTCTTTTTGTTCTCTTTCCAAATCTGTTTCCTTTCCTTCGTGGCATGGGATTCCCAGTATTTATTTCTTTCTTTGTAATAAGAATCGTCAAATATAGGTGATATGCCAATCATAACAAGATGAGACACCCGATTGGGATATTTTTTTACATATTCTAAAGCGATAATAGCGAGCATTGAGTTACCCATAACCACCATTTTGTCAATATTTAGATATTTTCTGATACCTTCTATGTCTTCAACAGCATCATCTAATGTGAATTTCTCAATGCTAGCAGGAATAAAAAGTCTTGTATCAACAAAAATAAACTTGAATTGTTTCCGTAGCTCTTGAGAGAACATCCTGGGTTGCTGTATAGCGCTTCCAATCACCATAGCAGTAATCCCGCTACCCTCTATTTTATAATGTAATTTTACACCATTTACAGCTACAACATTTTTCTCTGATAGTTGCTCTTTTGATTCACATCCGAAAAAGAGAAAAATTAGCAGTAAATAACAAACATCATTCTTTTGATATAGTTTCATCTTATTAACCCAATCTTCAAATAAAGATTGTTTTGCCCAACGTTGCAAATCAGCCGCCGACGTAGGAGGTCGGCTGAATTTGGCTTGTTAGGCGAGTCTAGTCTAAACGAACGTGCATCGTCTGCGATGTTTGGATGCCAGACCCCTTATCTATGCGGGCCCGGCTATACGGCTTCTTGAACAATGGAGTTGAAACGACATGGAAGGTCGTCTCATTCCTTTTTGGTTCGGTCGGTTAAAGGGCATACTTCTTCTTTACACATCACCTTTCGGATGAGATCTCCTCTATTTCCCGAAAAAGCTTCGCCATGTGTTTGTTTGTTGCAAAAGCGAGCCATGCCCCTAAGGCCACCGCGCTTAGAGAGGGCAGCGGTCCGTACGCCTTTAAGTAGCCTGCGAATATCTTAATGATAAAAAGAGCCGGATGACTTCCGCCAACAACATCTTGCGGATATACTGGCCCCATCCCTAAACCAACGTAACTAAGGCCCATTGCGCCGATCCACACCACAACCAGGATTAACCACGAGTTGTCAACAGTAGGCGAGAACCATCTACGCATGAAGCCAAGCATTGTAACGGCTACTGAGATTACAAGCGGTTCGGTGAGAACAAACACCTGAAACATAGCCTTGTATGCAGCCGCGTTCAGCTTGCCATATTCCGGTAGGATTTCGGTAAGGAGTGCAATGCCAGTTGGTCCCAATGTAGATGCGCATAGTACAGCGACCCAATAACCTGCGTGCTCTATGCCGTCGTTGTTCGGAGGCTCCTCACGGTTGTCTCTGATACCGTTAATAAGTGACATAGGACCTCCTCTCATGCGCTTTTTCTATCAGCCTAACAGATAATGGAAACCATAATATTCCATATACGAGCCTTCCATATATCACAATATCATTGCCATAAAGTCATCGATTAGCCATAGATTTTCTTCCACTATGTTTGAGGTACTTGCCAAAGCG
>CP070673.1:1027269-1032297 GCA_020351915.1 Deltaproteobacteria bacterium | reverse complement strand
TTACCCGAAAACCGCAGAATGGTGTTCCGCATCGGGATCAACCTTGGGGATGTGATCCAAGAAGGAGATCGGATCTATGGTGACGGTGTGAACATTGCGGCCAGACTGGAGTCATTGGCAGACCCTGGGGGCATCTGTGTCTCTAAGACGGCCTTTGATCACATCGAAACCAAGCTGCCTCTAGGGTATGAGTATCTGGGCGAGCAGACGGTCAAGAACATCGCCAAACCGGTGGGAGCTTATAAGGTATTGATGGAGCCAAGGGTTACGGTAGCTGGGGAAAAGGCAAAAGCTCCTCCAGTATGGCGACGCAAGGCAATTCTGGCCGGAGGTGTCGCTTTCGTAGTTGTGGTCATTGCTGCCTTGATCTGGAATTTCTATTTTCGACCTCCTCCAATAGAGCCAGCCTCACCGGAGAAGATGGCATACCCTTTACCGGACAAACCCTCGATTGCCGTGCTTCCGTTTGTAAACATGAGCGAAGACCCAAAGCAGGAATATTTCAGCGATGGGCTCACAGAGGAAATCATTACTGCGGTCTCCAAAACACCGAAAATGCTTGTGATTGCTCGTAACTCCACGTTTAGCTACAAAGGAAAAGCGGTGAAGGTTAACCAAGTCGCTGAGGAATTGGGTGTACGGTACGTGCTTGAAGGAAGTGTTCGCAAAGCGGGAGACCGGGTCAGAATTACAGCTCAGCTGATCGATGCTTTAACTGGACATCATTTGTGGGGGGAAAGATATGACAAAGATTTAAAAGATATATTTGCCCTTCAAGATGAGATCACCAAAAAGATCATAACAGCGATGCAGGTCGAGCTGACAGAAGGTGAGCAAGCTAACGTTTACGCAAAAGGAACGGATAACCTTGAAGCCTACCTAAAGTGCTTACAAGCCCGTGAGCTTGCAATTCATTTTAACAAAGAAGATAATGTCGTCGCCCGGCGATTGGCAGAGGAGGCCATTGCCTTGGACCCGCAGTATTCACATGCAGTTTATCTTCTGGGCCTCACCCATATGATGGATGTATGGCTTAAAACAACCAAGTCCCCTAAACAATCTATTGGGAGAGCCATAGAATTGGCACAAAAAGCGATCGCTTTGGATTACTCCGACGCGGGCGCACACGGATTGTTGGGTTTCCTCTTCACAATGGCTCGGCAGCATGATAAGGGCATTGCGGAAGCCGAGAAGGCCATTAGCCTTGATCCTAACTCGGGCAAAGCCCATCAATTTTTGGGTCTGGCTCTTAGATTTGGAGGCAGACCAAATGACGCCATTCCAGTAATGGAGAAGGCCATTCGTCTCGATCCTTTCGCTCCAAGCAATTACATATTCAATTTAGGGCTCGCATATCTTTTTGCGGGACAACACGAGAAGGCGGTCCAACATTGTAAGAAAGCGACCAATCGCGAGCCCAATAATCTTGGCGCCCACCTCGCCTTAGCTGTAGCCTGTAGCGTGTCTGGACGAGATGACGAGGCCCGCGCTGTCGCCGCGGAAATCCTGAGGATAGAGCCAAAATTCTCTGTAGAATATTTTTCAAGAACGCTCGCGTACAAAAATCAAGCGGACAAAGAAATCTTTATTACAGCCTTGCGCAAGGCGGGACTGAAATGAAATGATCAGGCACACTACATATTGTGGCCCTCGAAAACGCTGAAAAAGTTACGACTTCTTGCCATAATCCTCATCCGGCTATCCAGCAGTTCGGTTATAGCTTACGATTGGTAACGGTAAGTTTTTGAGCCTTTCAATTCCTTCCAATCATAGCAGAATACTGAATTCTTTGAGGCACAAGAGGTAACACTCGATATCGGAACTCTGCCAGAAAAAGCAGAACTATTTTTCCCCTGGCATTTGAGGCACGTGAGAGGATCAACCTCGTATATTTTTTCAATCAACCTTGCCCGGTTTTTGCGGTACTTCTTCGACGGTCGATTCTTACTTTATCCGTTTACCTCGAGAAACGTTATTATAATAGCCATAGTAACATCCTTGAGTTTCCCAATCTTCCTCCAGCACTACAGAGAGCCTTTTATGTAATGCTCCAGTTGATCGATCCTGCGCTCCTGGTCGGAAATGATCGATTTCACCACGTCTCCGATGGAAATGATCCCCACAAGCCGATCCTCCTCGAGCACCGGCATGTGGCGGATGCGCTTTTCCGTCATCAAGGCCATGCATCCTTCCAAGGTTTGAGTGGGACCAATACAAATAATCTCTGGGGACATAATATCTCGCACCGGGGTATCCTTGGAGAACTTCCCCTTGAGGATCACCTTGCGGGCATAGTCCCGCTCGGAGATAATCCCCATCAGCTTATCCTCCTTCAACACTAAGAGTGCTCCGATCTCTTTGTCCGCCATCAGCTTCAAGGCATCAAATACTCTTGCGTCCGGTGAGATAGAGTAGACATTGTGCCCCTTTGCATTCAACAAATCCTTAGCCGTTGCCATGATCTGTTCCCTCCTTCCAGAAGACAAAGTATGGCATATCCCGCGAAACCTTGCTGCGCCATGATTTTGGTCCTCAAATTGAGGTCTGCCAATTCCCGACCCTCAATCATTAGATTTATTGACAATATTGATAAGGACCCCTTTCTCCGAAGGAAAGCATAGGTGAAATCGCCTTCTATGAAAAGGCAAAATTCAAGCCAGCTGACGTAGTTCGGTGCACATTATTAAGAGTAATTCAGAATATGTTCGGCTCAGCCTCTCAAACCAAAAAGTTAAACTTACTTGCCATAGCTGATAATCGCGATCAGCTTGATTCTATTATAGATTTGGTTTGGTAATCAAAGGTTTTTCAGACTCTAGATTTTCGCCAATTATAGCAGAAAGCAACATTTTCGGCTAAGCAACCTACACACCATATACTGGCAAAGCCAGTCCGCAAATTCAACCACCCTCTTTTTATGACCAAATGAGTAGAAATAACAGCGTCTACAAAGGAGACTGTTTGATTCTCAATATCAAAACCGTTGTCAGGCCAGTAATTCCACAAAGGACAAGCCAAATAGGGTGATAGCTTCCCACGGTATCAAACACCCACCCAGCTAAGGTAGGGCCTATGATCCCTCCAACAGCCCCAGATCCCATGATGACCCCGGTCATCTTTCCGAAGGAATCTCTTCCAAAGTATTCCCTCACAATCGATCCCCTTACTACCATGCTTCCTCCATGGCCTAGAGGGAAAAGGAGAAGAAAAGGAAAAAGTGCCCATCTCACGTGCACATAACCGAAAGCCAGCGTTCCTAAACATATAAAGCCGGTTGCCACGGCCATCACATGCCTTTTATCAAAGACATCCCCTAACCAGCCAAAGCCAAACCTTCCGATGATGCCGATCAGGGGAACAGCCCCTGCCACCAGCCCAGCGGTGGGACGTGGCATCCCCACACTGCCGAGGTAGGGCATGACATGGGTGAAGAGTGCCATAAGGGTCATATGCCGTATACATTCCACGATGTTCAGGTAGAGGAAAGACCTCATTTTAAGCGCTTCCTTGAGGCCAATTTCCAATCCTTTGTCTTGAATTTCGTGGGCTTGGACACGAGGGCTCGAGACCTCACCGTCAGGAAGATACCCGTAGTGCTCTGGTCTATTGCGGATAACGAGTGATAAAGGTATGCCCAAAGCCCACATGCCCAGTCCGAGGATGATCAGCGTGGTTCTCCACTGATAGAGATCGATGAGGCCAACGATGAGCAGAACCATTAATCCACCGGCGCCAATACCAGAGCCCATCACACCGAGTGCTAACCCTACTTTCCTGCGAAACCAGTTGGCCACCGCAGTCATGGTGACCACAATGGTACATCCACCGGCCCCAAATGCCAAGAGCAGGAAAGAGGCATAGAACACTGCAAGCGATTGGGTAAGGCTGAGGAGGATGAGCCCGAATCCGACTGTAATTGTGCCCCACAAGATGAGCTTTCTAGGCCCGAACCGATCAACGAGGAAGCCTACCAAAGGCGCGAAGATCCCCATCTCTAAGCCGCGAAGGCTAGCGGCAAAGGAAATCTGTGTATAACTCCACCCAAATTCTTCTCTGATTGGTTCAAAAAAAGCGGTGAAGCCAAAGAAGATAACACCGCCAACATAAAGGTTTATCAGGGAACACGCGAGGACGATCCACCATCCATAGAAGATTTTCTTAATCATGGGTTCTCTATGACCGGTCTAAGGTGTGCAAGTAGCAGTGCAGATTAACGATTAGCGGTATAGCCCACTAGGTGAGGGATGTCAATATTTCCTCTCGCTCAGTAAAAACTTTGTTCGGTTGATAGGCCCGAACATGCTTGAACACAGGTCTTGGGTTCAAACTGCCTAGTGCCTTGTTTGCCTGAACAATACCTTCCTGCAAGTATACAGGAGCTCATCCAGAACTACACAGAAAAAGCAAGCCATAGTGGGATAACAAAAGCTCGCGATATTCATTATCAGGGTAAACGCAGATCATTCGGTTTTGGCTTTACTGATAGCGGAGTTATCTTCACTTTCCTTAGGATGCAGAAAGCTACCACATGTTGTGCTGAGCAGCGATAGGGAAATATTAGACATTACTTGCCATACACTTAAATTCGAGCAATTTGAGGATTGCATATGGTAAGTTGAAAGGTCGGTATCAGATTGCACCGAGTGAGCGAAATGACCCCTACAGAAGATATCTACTTCAAGATGGATTCGACTGGCTTATCACCCATCTCGTAGTTTTTATTTGCGCTTGAAGCATGCAATTTTTTAAGGCCTCGAAAGCTCGCCTGATTCAGTTAGCAACAGACACGCTCCGGCATGCGGAGCACGTTATATCAGGAAGAATCAGATGTCGTGTAACAAGGAAATCAATTTCTTACGGGTTCTGATTCTTATGAGAAATGTTGCACCCCGCCTATCCATGTTACGTATGGTAATAGCAGGTCTTGAGAATTGTGGGAGGCTTTGCACCTATAGCAGTATAGCTAAATCTCACGCAATCATCCGAAAACCCCAAAAATCTTTACGGGCGAATTTCTTACTCTTTGCA
>CP070673.1:1023974-1027169 GCA_020351915.1 Deltaproteobacteria bacterium | reverse complement strand
CTGCTTAAATGAAAACACCTCCTGCATTGTAATAACACTTCCCTCCATGCCTGTAATCTCCTGCAGGCTGATCACCTTCCTGGTGCCGTCGGTCAGACGGGCGACGTGGATTACCACATCCATGGCCGAGCTGATATATCTCCTCAGGAATTCGCTGGGTATGTCGAAGTTGGCCATGGCCACCATGGTTTCCAGGCGCATCAGGGCGTCACGGGGCGAGTTGGCGTGGATTGTGGTCAACGATCCCTCGTGCCCGGTGTTCATGGCCTGGAGCATATCAAACGCCTCTTTCCCCCGCACCTCACCGACGATAATGCGGTCAGGGCGCATGCGCAGGCTATTTATTACCAAATCCCGCTGGGTGATCTCGCCCTTGCCCTCTATGTTGGGCGGCCTCGTCTCAAGCCGCACAACGTGCTCCTGCTGGAGCTGCAATTCCGCTGCATCCTCAATCGTGATAATCCTCTCACTCTGCGGGACAAAACGGGAGAGCACGTTCAAAAGCGTGGTCTTGCCGCTGCCTGTGCCCCCTGAGATCAGGACGTTCAGTTTAACCCTGACAATCCCTTTGATGAACTCGGCTATCTCGGGAATCAGCGTCTTGAAATCGATGAGGTCTTCCAGCTCCAGGGGGTTTACGGCAAAACGCCTGATCGAGAGCATTGGTCCTTCTAGGGAGAGCGGAGGGATGATGGCATTCACCCGCGAACCGTCGGCGAGCCTGGCATCCACCATGGGTGAAGATTCATCGATCCGTCGGCCTACCGATGAGACGATCTTATCGATAATTTTCATCAGATGATCATTGTCCTTGAACCTGGCATCGGTAAGCTCCAGCTTGCCGAATCTTTCAAGATAAATCGCTTTATAGGTGTTGACCAGGATATCCGACACGGTAGGATCTTGCAGAAAGGGCTCCAGGGGGCCGAGCCCCAACACCTCATCCTGAATCTCGGTAACGAGACGTTCCCGTTCGCTCAGATTGAGCGGTATGTCGTAACCGTCCTCGTTAAGTATCCGCTCCAGGAGATCTTTGAGCTTAGACTTGAGGAGACGGGTATCCAGTGTTTCGATCAGGGAGAGATCCAAAAGATCCAGCAGGCGATCGTGTATCCTGCTCTTGAACTCAAAATATGCCTCGGGCATGAGTGGTCGGACGCCGTTTTCTCGAGTGCTTTCCACTGCCATTTCCATGGTAATTCTTCCTCATGTGTTTGGTTCTTGTATTACAGGGACCGCTGCCCTGACACGCCTATGTTAATGCCATCTGAATCGTTTAGTCCTCTTTGTAGTATCCTCCCTGTCTTCCCCTACCAGGCAATTGGCCATCTCGGTGAGGCTTCGGGTGACTGGCGCCTTGCGTCCCACCTTGCTGAGCGGCTTACCTTGATTAATCGCAGACATGGTGGCCTTATAGTCGTTCGGTATGCTCCAGAAAATCTCTTGCTTTATGCTCTCCTCTGCTTCCGAGATGGATACATCCGACTTTTTCAGATGGCGATTGATCACTACCCGGATCCGGTCCTGGGGGAGGATGCTCAGGCCCTTAAGGGAGCGCAACAGGTTATGGGTATTGTGCAGGCACGGGAGGCTCAGAATAGACACTATCAGCAGTGTGTCCGACATCTCGATGACCTTCAGGTGTGCACTTTCCATGGATTGGCCCCCGTCGATCACCACGACATCGAACATATCTCGCAAGACATTCAGAACACGCTGCATGGTGTCAGGAGTCGCCACCGGATATCCGTTCAATTTGCTCGGCGAGGGCAGGACATACAGGCCTGAGCCGTGCCTCACCATGATGTTCATGAGGAACGCGGAGTCCAGGCGCCCGATGTTCTGCATGATTTCCCCCCAGTGATAGCTGGGCCGTACCGCCAGAAAAAGCGGGATTTCCCCGACCACCGCGTTCAGGTCGACGAGTGCTATTGATTGTTTCGCCTTGCTCTCAGCCAGGCTCACGGCAAGATTGACCGCAACGGTGGTGGTTCCTACCCCTCCCTTGCTTCCCATAACGCTGATGACTTTGCCGCGTTCGGCAGCTACTGTACGGACAGATTGCCCGCTTCTTACCTTAAACCCTGCGAGTGCCTGCCGAACCTCCTGCTCATTCAGAGGTTGCAGGAGAAATTCCTTGACCCCCATTCTCATTGCCTTGAGTAGGAGTTGGGAGTCGGTCCGGTCCGATGTCAGAAAAACCTCGCCCAGGGCATCGGAGTTCATGAGGGACTGGAGCACCTGGAAATCTCCTTCCGTATCATCCCCCAGCTCGTAGATTACGAGATCAGGCCGCCGGGTCTTTTCAAAAGCCTGAACCCGCAACCCCGGATCGGATTTGATGATCTCTTCCAACTTCTTCCGTACTTGTCGGTTTTCTACCTTCACATGAACTAAAAACGTCTTATCAGGCATATGCACGTCCTTTTGCTAGTCTGTTTCCTCCAATGTAGCGCGCGGCAGAGAGCACGCTATTCTACAAGCTTTGGTATCTTTGCCAGGATTCCGAAGTTCTCTCCCCCGCTATCTCCTTTCGGTTCATGGGGAGTGCAGTCCGGCAGAAAAAAGATTGTTTTAGTTATATTATGATCTTTCATCCATTCCCAGGTAATAAACTGATCCTCGGTAATCCGCAGGTTGAAGTGCAAGGCAAACTCGTCCCATCGAACCTGAGCATTGGATTCGGTGGACAACCAGCTACCTAATTCCGATCCTTCCGGAGCAGCCATCTGCCACGGTATTATGTCGTCGTTTTTTTGATGAAGAGGTTCGTTATACTGAGGACCTTCACGGATAATCCAGATTATATTTATCTCAACCGCTCCCTTCAGCGGGTGGCAGGTGGGCCCTCCTTCGGAGCAGTCCACCACAGGGAGCATGATTGTCCAGGGCTGGGTAGGCGGGTCCCCCGCGTTTTCTACCCAGCACTCTATTAGGTTCTGAAAGGCGATGTCGATCTGCCCCTCGTTGAACGTTATGCCCCCACCCAAGTTCAGCATCTCAGGGTTGGCACCCTCTCCGAGGCAGCCTGTCTCCACCAGACCTTTTACCTCTTGGGAGTTTGTTCCACCAAGGGGACAACTGCCGTCCTCCTCTTGCTCGAAACCAGTCCAGCCGCCTGTATCCTCGGTGCTGGGAATCATCCGCCCAACGGTGCAGGTGAATCCATCCGTTCCATAAATAATGCTCTGTTTG
>CP070673.1:1019485-1023874 GCA_020351915.1 Deltaproteobacteria bacterium | reverse complement strand
GGCTGTCGTCGTCCCGGTTGAATGTGGTGGTCATCCCTCCCAGGCACTGGGTGCTGGAGCCACTGTCGCTGAATGTCCCCTTATCCACCAGGTCTACGCGGAGCCCTGAGGCGGCGGCCACTACAGCTGCCCGGCCAGCGGCTGCCCCACCCCCGATAACCAGCACGTCCGTGGTGATAGTCTCTAGCATTGATTGTCTCCTTTCGGAAATGAGTAAACTTAATTAGGTTTACGGTAGACAGGGAGCCGGAGAGGGCGGCTGTGCCTTTGGAACTGCCCAATCCTCATATATAGCCCCCGAACAGGTAACCACAGTCTCTGTGGATTCTTGGTTCTTTGAGCATGCCTTAATCCGTGAAGGAATTAAGCGATTACCTACTCATCGACCAATCATCCGATGGGACGAAACTTAGGCAAGCTGAATTTCTCGCTAATATCTTCAAAAACTACTTCCACAGGCATTCCTATTTTTACTTCCTGGGGTTTACACCCGATGATGTTGCTTGAAAAAATGGGCCCCTCATCCAGCTCGATTAGCGCATAAACGTAAGGCACATCATCCTTAAAGCCCGTATGGAAGGGGCGATAATGGATGTTAAACGCAAATACCCGTCCCCTACCACTTGCCTTAGCCCATTCCATGTTTCCATAGAAAGGCTCGTTTTTATGATTTCGGCAGAACGCCGCCGGCCAGTACCAGGCTCCGCAAGACTTACACCGGAACAGTGCAAATTCATGACGTTTACAGGCTTCCCAAAAGGGAGCAATGTCTTCGTCCACATTAGGCAATGGCTTATTCCATGTCATTTGACCTTACCTCCGCAGGATTATAGTGCTATGAATGGAGCACATCCCTGGTCGCAGTATTTCCCCACCATGTCCGCTGGCCAAGCAAATCTCTGCATCCTCAACCTGTCTTGCTCCACCCTCTCCCCTTAACTGGATTACCGCTTCAGCAAAAGGGGTAAAACCACTGTGGTGGTGTGAGGAAAGCTGCCCACCTCCGGTATTGACCGGAATGGAGCCTCCCGGACCAATGTTGCCTGCTTCAGCAAAGGGTCCCCCTTCCCCCTTTCTACACCAGCCATAATCCTCGAGCTGAAAAAGCACCTCAGCTGTAAAACAATCGTAGAGCTGTGCTGCATCTATGTCTTTCAATTCAATGCCAGCCATTCGGAAGGCATCGGCTTTAGCTGTCTCTACGGGTAACTGGGTATAATTGGTCTTGTCCCACCATTGTTTCTCCATATGCTCCCCAAAGCCAACCCCCATGATGTATACCGGTGACTTCCTTAAGTCTCTCGCCCGCTCCGCTGTGGTCACTATAAAAGCCGTTCCGCCATCGCTTATTAAACAAATATCCAGCATATGATAGGGCCAAACGAGTATTGGGGACTCCTGGTGATCTTCGATTGTCATGGGGTGACCATACATATGAGCAGCAGGGTTCAGGCAAGCCCATTGCCGTTCTGAAACTGCAATTGCCCCAAGCTGCCGGCTCGTAGTTCCGTATTCATGCATATGGCGCGAGGCAAAAAAGCTATGGTGGCTCACTGGCACAATATCCCCAAATGAGCGGCCCCACAATCCTTCCCTTTCCTTGACTTGAGGGCCCCTTTCTTGAGAAGTGCTTCTCCCGGAATAAGCATTGGTTCCAAATGCTATAAGCACATACTTAGCAAGGTCTAGCTCTAAAAATTTAGTAGCCGCTACAATGCACAAGGTAGGGCCGGCCCCCCCTCGGCCAATCCTGAAGTAAAATTTAGCAGGCAACCCCAATACCCTGGGAAAGGCATCCGTCCAATCACCCGCGCTACCGCCGCCGCCATCAGCTGACATAGCATGTATACAGCCGTCAATATCCTCTCTTCTTAAACCAGCGTCCTCAATAGCCAATCTTGCTGCCTCTGTCTGAAGTGTTCGAGCGCTATAGCCAGGTACATGTCCCACTTTAGTCATTCCCAGCCCTACAATAGCGAACTTATCGCGAAACTCAGAACTCATTTCCTAAACCCTCCTTTATCTACTCGGTGTTAGCTGTCTATGTCTAGTCGAATACCCCGTCTGCCAGTAAATTAACAAATTCTTCGTCTGACATCCCCAGAATCTTGGTGTAGACATATTCATTATGCTCACCCAGGCAGGGAGCCGGCAAACGTGGTTCAGCAGGGTTTTTGGATAATTTGAAAGGAAAACTATCGGCCTTGTATGCACCAGCCTCTGGATGGTTAAAAATCCAGAAATGTCGGCGGTGCTCTAGCTGGGGGTCTTGGTGTATGTCCTTTCCATTCTGCACCACACCGGCAGGTACCCCGAGTGATTGCATTTTTGTCATTACTTCTTCAGCAGTGAAGTTGCTGGTCCACTCGGCTACCAGTTTATCTAACTCATCTTCATTTTGTTTTCTTGCGGTCAAAGTGGCAAACCCGGGGTCTTTGGTCCATTCAGGATGTCCAGCAGCCGTGCAAAAGCTTTTCCATTCCTCATCGCTGAACACAGCAATGGTGCACCACCTATCTTCCCCTTGGCAGGGGTAAGCACCATGAGGAGCCGCATGGGGGTGGCGGTTCCCGTTTCGGTAAGCTACTCGGCCATTTGCAGTGTAGTCCAAGATAATTGGAGCCAAACACTGAATGGAGCATTCTAACTGAGAGAGATCTAAGTACTGGCCCTTTCCCGTTCTACGTTTATAGTCAAGGGCGGCAATAATGGCAAGGGCTCCGAAGCGAGGGGCAACCGTATCGGAATATGCGGCATATGGCTGAACCGGACCCCGATCTGGCCAGCCCGTAATCCAGGTGAAACCCGCCATAGCTGTTAACGCATAACCAGTGCAGGGATGCCTGCCGTAGGGCCCAGTTTGCCCCTGTGCAGAGAGGCGTAGCATAATTATATCGGGCTTTACTTTCTTGAGGTCTGGGTAGCCCAAGCCCCACTTCTCCATAACTCCTGGGGCGAAGTTCTCCACTACAACATCAGCCCAGGCTATAATTCTTTTGGCTACCTCCACCCCCTGACGATGATTTAAGTTAAGGGTTATGCCAAGTTTGTTTGCGTTCCAGTTATTAAAATGACCACTGAGATTTAATCCTGATATGCCGTCTTTAAAGGGCGTGCCGGATCTACAGGAATCAAACTTGCTGCGGGACTCAATATGGATCACCGTTGCACCGTGGTCAGCAAGATGCCTGGACGTAACGGAGCCAGCAATCATCAAACAAAAATCAACCACCTTTACCCCTTCGAATACTTGCTTTGCCATGTTTTTCTCTGTCAAATCAAATAACTCCGCTTTGTTTCAATGCAATGACTTCTTTGTTGGTCAGCCCTAGTTCTCCTTCGTAGATCTCGTCGTTGTGCTCTCCAATAAGCGGGGCTCTGTGTCTTATAGTGCAGGGGGTCTCCGAGGCTACTACGAAAGCGCCCGGGTACTTGATATCGGCGCCTAACTCCTGATGCTCTATCTCTACCCAATGTCCCCGCGCGGCTAGCTGTTGGCTTTCTACCAGCCCCTTGACTGTATATACAGGATAAAGCCAGACACCCCTCATTACAGCGCCTTCGAGAAGCTCTGCCTTGGTATGAGCTAAAATGAACCTTCCAAAAACCTCTTCAATGCAGTTTTGAAGTTCCTGAGTCGTTCTTGCCCCGTCAACAGAATTCCAATCCAAATTCTTCAAGAACTCATTTGCCATTCCTTCGCTCTCTATCCATTCTACCATTGCTCTATTACTCTTTGCTCCTGCCGGACCCCCAAGCATCGACAAGGCCACAAAACCATCCTTGCAGGGCCACGTTATCCGCTGGGCAACGCCTTTCGTGTCTCTGCCGATACGGAAAGTGCCTACCCGGCGTTGAATTTCTCCCTGGTATGACCAGTAATGATGGGCGGCTAGCTGGCTCCAAACAGCGCTTTCCTGTATCGAAACATCAACCTGTTGGCCCTCGCCGGTCGACCCTCGCCAGTAATGAGCGACCAAAGAGCCCACCGCGGCGCTAACGCCAGCATTGATATAAGCTTGGGGGAAACCGATTTGAAGTGGGGGACGGTCAGGGTCACCGCAGACATACATGGGACCTGCCATGCCCCAGGCTACAATGTCAGCAACTTTATAATCCTTATAGGGGCCTGACTGTCCGAAGGGGGTAATTGAGGTTACGATGATTCGGGGGTTTATTTCACTAAGCATGGAATAATTCAGGCCATGCCTGTCCATGTATCCGGGGGGAAATGACTCAATAACAAAATCGGCGTGCTGGGCCAATTTTTTAAACAACAGCTGCCCTTCATTGGTTTCGATGTTCAGGGTTATGCCCCTTTTATTGTTATTAAAAGCCAGCCAATACAAGCTCTTCTCTTGGTCGGGGGCATCATGATAGAAGGGACCT
>CP070673.1:1011331-1019385 GCA_020351915.1 Deltaproteobacteria bacterium | reverse complement strand
TGCTGCCATGGTATTACAGGCAACGATGAGCACTTTGACCTTTTGCTGAAGTAAGAATTCTGTAATCTGCGTTGCATATCTGGAAATTGTTTCAGGCGATTTGACTCCATAGGGTACTCTGGCCGTGTCCCCAAAATAGATGATATTCTCGGAAGGCAGTTGTTTAATGACGGCTCTGACTACAGTAAGTCCGCCTATACCTGAATCAAAGACGCCTATTGGATTGTTAGGGTTGACCTTCATAAGCATTAACAGAACAACAATAATTCCTATCGATAGAACGAACTATCGTTCATTGAGTTCATAGGATTTTAGCAGGCAAACACAAGAAACTCAACAAACTACTTATTTTCTTTTAGCCGTTGGAGGAGGCTCTCCTGTATATTATCAAATGGGCCGTTGGACATGATAAGTATTACATCGCCGCGCCTGATGAGGCCAAGCAGACCGTCGAGCAGATCATCATTATTGGGGAAATAAAGGGTCTGGATATCCTGTTTTATGAGGTCGGCCTTAAGTTTGGTGGAGGAGAATCTCTCATGTAATGGGATTTTTTGCATCTTTGGCGGTTCAGGAAGGATGACTACATCAGCAGAGGTGAAGGAAGCGGCGTAAGCATCTTGAAAGACGTTCCTCCGGCTTGTATTCGACCTGGGCTCAAACACGGCGACAAGGCGGCGGTCTTGGTAGCGGCTCTTCACTGCTCTTGTTGTTTCTCTTACAGCTGTTGGATGATGGGCAAAATCGTCTATCACCAGGATATCCCGATAATTACCAATGGTATCAAGTCTTCTCTTTATCCCCTTAAAGGTTTTGATGGCCTTAGTGATAATCTCAGGTTCAATATGTAAATGAAAAGCAACTGAAAGAGCTGCAAGGATATTGTATATGTTATGGTCTCCATAAAGCTCAGTGGCAACGCGCAAATATTCTTTGCCTCCCTGCAATACAGTAAACTCTGTTTCATTAGTACTGACAATAATGTCACGAACACAAAGGTCTGCTTCTCTTTTGATGGCATAGGTCAAGAGAGGGCATTTTACTCTATTCATTTCATCCAGAATCACTGGATCATCACGGTTTGCACACAAAAGTCCTTCAGCAGGTATCATTTCAATAAGACTTCTGAACGCGTCTTTTATCTCCTTAATCCCTTTGTAGATGTCTGCATGATCAAACTCAATACCGGTTATAACCGCTATATAAGGGTCATAGTGTAAGAATTTGGGCCTTTTGTCAAAGAAGGCTGTATCATATTCGTCGCCCTCGATGACAAAGTATGGCCCGGTACCTAATTTGAAATTGGTGCCGAAATTTTTTGCTATACCTCCAATCATAAATGAGGGTTTCATGTCGGCAATCTCAAGAATCCATGCTATCAAAGCAGATGCTGTTGTTTTGCCGTGAGTTCCAGCAATGGCAATGGACCTTTTTTTATCCATGGCAAATCTTCTGAGGGCCTGGGGCATGGAAACATAGGGTAAGCCATGTTGCAGTAGCGCAGCCGCTTCGGGATTATCTCTTGTGATAACGTTTCCCACGATCACGAGATCTGGAGGGGGATAGAGGTTGGAAGGAGAGTAACCTTTTTTTACGGGAATTGATAGGCTCTCGAGGAACGTGCTCATCGGCGGATAGATGTTGTGATCGGAGCCTGTTATGGTGTAGCCTTTTTCCTTGAGCATCCCTGCCAGCGATGACATTCCGACGCCGCAGATACCCATCAAGTGAATATGGGCACCTTGTGGAGGGATATGAAAGCTATTATCCATATCCGAGTTCCTGCATAATGAGATTGTGAAGTTTAGGGCGAAAATCTTTTATCTTTTCATTTGATCTGCTTGGATGGATCCGGTTTGTGAGAAATATTACTGTTATGTTTTTCTCTAAATCCATCCATACTGAGGTACCGGTAAATCCAGTGTGGCCCACACTAGTTGGGCTAAAGTAACTGCCCGCACTCGAATTCTTTTCTGCTGGTGTGTCCCAGCCAAGGGCGTAGGTAGACTCAGGCACAATTCCCTGTCTTGAAAAAAATGTCCTGACGGTTTCAGTCGAAAGTAGGTCAGACCGCGTACCATGATATATTTTCACCAATGCCGTGGTCAGGGTAAAGACATCCAGTGCTGTTCCAAAGAGCCCGGCATGACCTGAATAACCTCCAAGGGCATATGCATTTTCATCATGGACATGGCCTTGAATAATCTCTTGTCTCCACGGACAAAACTCGGTAGCGGCAAATCGATTTTTTTCATATATCGGATGGACGGTGATTTGATCAAGGTAAAGGGTTTCTAACCCAAGGGGACGGTAAAACGTAACATTAAGAAACGACGATAAATCTTGGCCAGCAGTTATCTCTATGAGCCATTCCAAAAGCATAAATCCAAGGTCACTGTAAAACGATACAGCCTTAGGTTCATGGCATAAGGACTCTTCCATAATTGACTTCTGCAAAATAGACTTTCGCTTCTCCAAAGGGTATTTTATCAGTTCCAGATAAAATGGTTTCCAGTCCGGGAGACCCGCAGAGTGGTTTAGCAAAAGCCGGGGTGTTATATCAGCCTTATCTTTCCAGGGGAACGGTTGTATGAGGTATGAAATAGGTTTATCGAGGTCCAGGAGACCTTCGTCCACGAGTTTCATGATTGCTAAAGTGGTTGCCAAAGGTTTTGTGAGCGAGGCCAAATCAAAGATAGTCTCCTTTTCCATGGGAAGGGGTTTCGGTTTTACTGCCCGATTGCCCACATTATGGAAAAACACAATATTTTCCGATTGTGCGACCACCAGAACCGCACCAGGATACGCCTTTTGGTTAAGTCCTGTTTTCAAAAACTCGGTTATTTTATTTGTCATTCGTCGCTAACACAAAGAACCCAACAAACCCTATGAGGTAGCCGCTTCTTCTATCTCGAGAACCATTCTGTCGCTGTCCAGAAAAGCAGGAAGGCCAAGAGGGACGGATATATTTTCATCTCCATGGCCGACAGGAAGACCTGTTATCACTGGCACGGAAAGACTACCAAGTCGCTCCTGAAACAGACTGTAGAGAAGCTTTTCTTCCCCGCAATCCTCCATTTTACCAATAACGAGTGCTGATACCTGTGCCAATCGACCGCTCAGTAAGAGGTGGGTAAACATCCTATCCACTCTGTAGGGAGATTCTCCTTTCTCTTCTAGGAAAAGGATAACAGTCTCAAATGAGGGCAGAAAGGGGGTATCTAAGAGAGAGCATATAGTTGAAAGATTACCCCCCAGGAGTATACCCCTCGCTTTCCCCTTATTGACTGCTCTGCCATGTGCCAAGGAGATTTGAGGTTTGTGAGAGGTGGTAATCAGCCTGGATAGATGTTGCCAGTTTTTACCTTTGGGAAGATCCGAGAGGGTTGGCCCATGGATGGTGACCAAACCGGTCTCTTTATAGAGAGAAATCAAAAGGGCAGTTAGATCGCTGAAACCTACCAGTACTTTCGGGTTTTCTCGTATGAGGGTGAAATTAACCTTATCAAGAAGCCTTGCTGAGCCATACCCACCCCTGGTACTAAAGATTGCCTTGATATCAGGATCAGAAAACATCTGGTGAAGATCCGATACCCTGTCATGGTCAGAGCCGGCCAGGTAACTCAAACGATCAAAGAGGTGACTGCCAAGCCTTACCTTGAGGGGAAAAGACTCCAGGAGTTGTAAACCCTCCACTATTTCAGATTTGCTAACCGGGCTTGCTGGTGCGATAACTCCTACTGTCTGATTCGGCCGAAGGCGAGGACCTTTTATGGTTGGTACTGATAGCATAGATTTTTTAAATACTATTTTAAAATGATTGGAGCAACTTAAAAATGGTGTCAGAGCTTTAATATTTAATTTTTTTATTGATTTGGTTTCAAAGACATTCTATCCTGTTTTTCATGGGAAGGCCTCTCAGGATAGAAAGTTCCGATGTCCTCTACCATGTCACTTCCCGAGGCAATGAAGGTCAGGCAATTGTCCGGGATAAACGTGACAGGGAAAGATGGACATCTTATTTGGAAAGAGTGGTTCTTCGCCACAGAGTGGTCCTCTATGCATATGTATTGATGGACAACCACTACCATCTCTTTTTCCGTCTCCAAGGACTAGGGCTTTCGAGAGCGATTCAGACTTTAAATGGTGCCTACACGAATTATTTCAATAATCGATATAAGCGAATGGGCCATCTCTTTCAGGGCCGATTCAAGTCGATCCTCATCGAGACCGAAGGCCATTATCTGGAGGTGAGCCGGTACATTCACATGAACCCATTTCGGGCTGGCATGGTGGATCGACTCTCTGATTATCCCTGGAGCAGTTATCCGGGCTATATCAGGAAATCCAAGGCCGTTGATTGGCTGGATTATGAGACAATCTTATCCGAGTTCAGGGGAAGCCGGGGAGGGGTGAGAAAGGCTTACAGGGAATTTGTTGAAGGATGGGGAGCCACCGGCACCTTATCGCCTTTTGATTCTCTTGTACACGGTTTTCTTTTAGGAGGGGGAGAGTTTATTTCTACTATGAAGGAACGTTTCAAAGGGTATGATCCAGATCCAGCCATTCCAAACCTTGGGAAGGTTATACCAAGGCCTTCCGTAGCGTTGATTATAGAGGTGGTGAGCAGTACCTTTCAATGTGAGAAGGAAGACCTTGTTTCTAGGAGCCGCCATAATAATGATGCCAGGAAGGTTGGGATTTATCTCGCGAGAGAATTAAGTGGAAAGTCTCTTCGAGAGATAGGGACTGCATTTGGTGGAATTAAGGAGGCCATGGTTTGTCACACAGCGGCAGAAATAAGGAAAAGAATGGCTGAAGATAAGAGGTTTTGTAAAAGGATGGAGGAAATAATCGAGACACTTCATGAATATTAAATTATAAAGCTCTGACACCCAATCCTTTATCTTTCTTGACAGCAAAGTGAAAGAGAGATAGCCTAAACAAAACTTTGATCACGAAAGGAGCCAAGAAAATGAAAAACAAGCTAACGGTTGTTGGTGCAGGAAATGTTGGCGCAACAGTGGCCATGAGGGTTGCGGAAAAAGAACTGGCAGATGTTTTAGTAGTTGATGTGCTTGAAGGGGTTCCAGCAGGAAAGGCCCTGGACCTTGCTGAGGCTGCACCTATTGAGCGGCATGACGCACACATTACCGGGGTCACCAATGACTACTCCGCTGCACAAGGCTCAGATATCGTGGTAATCACCGCAGGGATTCCCCGAAAACCTGGCATGAGCAGGGATGACCTGCTCAGCACCAATGCCGGTATCATGAAATCAGTAGTAAGCGAGATCGCAACAGTTGCCCCTAATACTATTCTCATTGTGGTCACCAACCCCCTGGATGCCATGTGTCATGTTGCCTTAGATACGAGCGGTTTTGATAAAACCAAGGTAATCGGCATGGCAGGGGTGCTTGACTCTGCCCGCTTCAGGACCTTTATTGCAATGGAGCTGAATGTCTCTGTTGAGAATACCCATGCCTTTGTGCTGGGTGCCCACGGTGATACCATGGTGCCTCTACCCCGGTACTCTAGTGTTGCCGGTATTCCCATCACTGAGCTTCTGTCAGCTGAAAGGATTGAGGCCCTTGTTGAGAGAACTAGAAAGGGCGGCGGTGAGATTGTGAGCTTGCTGAAAACCGGTAGTGCGTACTATGCCCCAGCATCTGCTGCGGTGGAGATGGCCGAGGCAATCCTAAAGGATAAAAAGAAGATCCTGCCCTGTGTGACCTATCTTCAGGGTGAGTATGGAATCCAGAATCTCTTTATCGGGGTGCCGGTAAAGCTCGGCTCAGCCGGGGTTGAGGAGATCATAGAGATAACGCTCACCCCGGAAGAGCATGAGGCCCTTCAGAAATCAGCCCAGGCAGTTCAGGAGCTGGTGGATGCTTTGAAGCGACTCGGCTAACTCTTCTCCTATCGGCGCTAAAACCATTTATTTCTCGCAGAGCTCACAAAGGGCACAGAGGCTTGATCTGGATACCTGACCCTGGTTAAATAGGCCCGCCCTGTGGAACCCTCCGTAGAGGGGATTCCGCCTAACGGTGGAATTTCAACAGGGCAAGGAAGGGCAATCCAGATCAAAGTGCCATCGTGTTACCGCAGGAAAGCATTATGGAAAAAGATTATCTCGAGATCTCTGTGTGCTCTAGCGATCAAAGAGAGTGGGCGGGAGAAACTCTATAAATTACCATCATGTTTTTTGATACTAAGTTATACAAATGAGTGAGATGAAAATAGTCAGAAAAAGCCTGGTTGAAGGTGCGAAGCGGGCTCACGGGGTTTCAGTTGTTATTGATGTCTTTCGGGCATTTACCGTGACCCCCCTGTTTTTCCATCTCGGGGCAAAGCAGGTTATTTTGGTTGACCATCCAGAAAAAGCCTTCTCTCTCAAATCGAAATATAAGGACATAATCCTGGCAGGTGAGATGGATGAGCAACTGATTCCCGGTTTTGATCTCGGGAACTCGCCTTCAGAACTCATTCTGAAAAGCCCCGGATGCCTGAAGGGAAAAGCAGTGGTTCAGCGGACTACGGCCGGGGTAAACGGCGTGATAGAAGCAGTCAGCCAGGCTAAGGTAGCTATTCTGGGCAGCTATGTGATGGCCTCGGCTATCTCACAATATATTCTTTCTCAAAATCCTCTTCCCGAGGTCGTTACCCTTGTAGCCATGGGAAGGAGAGGAATTAGCAGGGCACCGGAGGATGAGGGGTGCGCTGACTACTTAGAGCATCTTCTCACCGGAAGCTATTACGATCACCTTGAGACCCTAGGAAGGATAATCTTTGATGAGACTGCTCAGAAGTTTTTAAGGGGAGATAAGATGTATCTTCCGCGAGAAGATCCCCTCCTTTGTCTGCAGAGAGATCTGTTTGATTTTGTTTTAGTTGCAGGCAGAGAAAAGGGGTTGGTGACGGTAACATGTCAGAAACTATGAGTGAGGTAAAGTGCCTAAAGTTACTGTGTCGCTTTGCTCCAATCGGAATTAGAATTCAATATGATTCACTTCTTTAACTTCAGGCACTTTCAAACGAAGGATATAGATTATGGCCGACGAGTTGCTGAGTAAGCAGGATATTTATGATGTTATCATTACAGGTGGTGGGCCGGCTGGCCTTACAGCTGGTATCTATACATCCAGAGCGAGACTCTTTTCTTTATTGATTGAAAAATTAGGGATCGGTGGTCAGGCCGCTATTACCGATAGAATAGAGAACTATCCTGGTTTTATCGGTGGGATTTCAGGACCAGAGCTTGTTCATAGTATGGGGGAACAGGCTAAGTCCTTTGGGATGAGAACAGTCTTCGGTGAGGTTACCAGGATTGAGGTCAGTGATGAGAGTACAATTAAGAAGATTTTTGTAAATGATGATCCTGAACCTTACCAATGTCTATCCCTTATCATTGCTGCAGGCCATGAGCAGAGAAAGCTCGGTGTGCCTGGTGAAAAAGAGTATGCTGGTAAAGGTGTTTCCTATTGTGCTACCTGTGATGGGGCCTTTTTTAGAGACCTGTCTGTGGCAGTGGTAGGTGGCGGGGATGTAGCACTTGAAGAAGCCCTTTTCTTGACCCGATTTGTGAAAAAAGCACATGTTATTCACAGGAGAGACAGGTTGCGGGCAACAAAGATTCTTCAAGAGAGGGCTTCTAGTAATGACAAGATAGAATTTATTTTTGATTCTGTGCTGGATGAGATTTCTGGTCAGACTACGCTTGACAGTGTGAAGGTGAGAAATCTTAAGACAGGAGAGAGGAAAGATCTTGGCGTGAATGGTGTGTTTGTATTTATTGGCTGGATCCCAAGCCTTTCCTTTCTGGGTGATATAGTTGAGAAAAGTGAGGATGGTTATGTTATCGTAGACAAAGAGATGGGAACATCCAGGGAGGGCATCTTTGCGTGTGGGGATTGTTGCAAGAAGAACCTTCGACAGATTGTAGCTGCCTGTGGAGATGGTGCTACGGCTGCGTTTTCCGCTCAGCACTATGTGGAAAGGATAAAAGGAGAAGAGTATGTCTGATGAGACTGGGGGGAGGGGTGAGGTAACGTATG
>CP070673.1:1003646-1011231 GCA_020351915.1 Deltaproteobacteria bacterium | reverse complement strand
CGGTCTAAAGTCCCCGCTTTTCTCTGCCTCCTCGGTGAGGATATCGAGATCCTTTTTGGATATGGCCGCTAACGGATTTTCATACAGATACCTACTGAGAAAATCATATAATTTTGCATCATCTCCACACAACTCCTTCAACAAACTTTCCTCTTTCTTCTCCTCTTTCTTCTTCCACATAATTCAGTCTCCCTCCTTTGTTGTTCTTACCTGCCTAATCATATGCAGATTGAACTCTTAATTCTTTGGGAAATCGTCTTAATTGAACTGAATGATAAGAACTCGCTTTTGATGGGGTGAGTATAGACGAGAGTGAGCTCATGTGCAGGAAAGGCCAGGAATATTTTCTGTTGATGAACCTAAGTTTAGATCCCTCTGTGGTCATGGAATCACCCTCTCAAAGGGTTGAAAGCTGAAGAACCAAGAAGGGAGACCTATCAGAAAGCGTGTGAGAAAGGAAGTTCAGAAGTAGCTATCTTCTCTGAGATGAAAACGTTTATGAAATCACAGGGAACAGAGATTCGGCAGTTTTAGAACATTCGGTCTCTTCCTTCGCGGCACTCTGCTTTGTTCAGGATCAAGACACGGAAGCCTCCAAGGAGGCATTAAAATCCTTGGAGGCTTCGCATCGGTATTTTCTGGTGTGATCCTGTCATAGGACCTCCAGAAGATCAAAGCAGTTCTTAGTGGGGCATCAACCACCTGGTTTATATAGCACACGGGACATGAGATGGCAAGTTATTACTCTGGTCGACTGGCCATCGTTATCTTCGCTGAGGTGTTTACTTCAAGATGAATTCAACCATTTAGTCCCGACCCTGATCATACTATATTTCAATCGCAAATCGTTCATTTCATGCCATGATGGTAGCGGTGGATTTCAGTTAGGATTATACAACCCACCTGTGTATGTTTCGTATAGTAATGTAAACGTTTTGACAGTAGTCTAAGGCATAGACTCATAGCAGTAAATGATGCAGTCTTATCTCGATTGATAAAAGCACAATATGTTGATACGACTTGTTGCAAAAACCGGTCAAGCGGACTTTTTTCAAAATTTGATAAACGCAGGCCAGGCTTCACATTTGGCCTTGGTCCAAATCCTGTTTATCCAGCGTAAGGAGAAATAGTTTTGTATCAAATGAATCCAGAAAGTTCCTTTGCGGGTTAATGCGAAACTCTTATCGCTGTCCCTAAGCATTCCTAGTAACTCACCCAGCGCGACGAGCAGACGAAGGCGTTTAATATCCCTAAGCTGATATGTCAAATTATCCAACTCACGCTTTTTAGGGATGTAGGTATCGAATAGCCGGTCTGCATAGAACACAACTGAAGGTACTCGAGGCTAACGCTCATCCGGTTCTCCAAAACTAACGAGCTCTTTCGGCAGTAGCAGATTCCATCGCGATGCGAGAACGCCGTCCCGACGATTGCGTTCCAGATATTGCGGAGCTCGCGGACAGTGATGGGCCATTTGATTAAGAACCCCTTCGGTTACGTGGAAGCTTTGCCGGAAGCGTTCGAGAAACCAACCGACCGCAGCCCACAGATTGGCAATATCGTAACAGTGCAGGATTTCCTGGAGAAGATCGAGTTCCAAGACTGCAAAACCACCGGCTGAATTGACCAGCTCCTGAAGCCCCCCCACCTCCGCCGGCCGTCGGAATCCCTCTATCAGTGTACGCTCAGGCCCAGTGGTTTGAACTAGTTTTCTACGGTATTCAACCCGTCTAAGGCCCAGCTTTCGACAGGGTGCGGTGCGCATGGGGCCGGGATGCTCAAGGAAACGAATATTGGTGCTATCTAAGCGCAGCGGACGCCGACGCTGCTCAACGTAAAGGGTGTACTGTGTCCAAACCGAATGCGCGGCACCCAGAAGCTCCAACGCGCTGTGATATGAAAAAACACCATCGGGGCGGACTGCCGCCGCAACCAAAAAGGGGTCGGGCTGAAAACTTTTGACCGGCACACCCGGTGGCACAACCGCGTAAACTCCCCGCGCCACAAGCTTTAACCGGCCGGCTTTCAAATGATATTTCAGCCGCTCCACAGTGCCCGGACGCCCGCCAGCAGGAGCAAGGTCCCTGGCCGCTTCATTCAGCGAAAAAACCGAGTGAGTGTTGAAAAAATCTATTGTTCTCAAAGTACAATCCGTGTTGTTATGGGGAAGTATTTCCCCCTTATTGTTACGAAACATTAAACATTACTAAAGTGGTTGTCGATTTGACGTTTCGTTAACTAATAGGGAATAGTATGCACCTTTATAGCACGAAATGTCAAACAAACACCCAAGTCCAGTGTAATTTTAAACTGTTTTCAGCCCATTCGGTCTGATCAGTCAAAAAGGTCTTCCCTGGGCCATTTTTTTTGTCACTCAATATAGGGAGTTTGGAGCGTTGAGCGGCAAGCTCCTCAAAATCAAAAAATAGTGATTGGTAATCAAAATTCGCCATACAAACTGATTGTTCAAGATATCTCTCCCCATCCCTAAAATATCAACCACCTCAAAAGCCCGTGATATGTCTGACAAATCCAGGCTTGGGAATAATTACAGACAACTGCTATGGATGCCCGACTCACGCATTTTGCTCATACCACCCTGATATCACATTCCTAAAATCAACGACCTCTCGATCCCAAATGATTACACCTTATACAACATATTGTATATGGCCGTTTCCATCGAAAACTTATTAATGGGAGCGTAAAATAGCTTGCATTTCATAGTTTTATTTTGACAGGATCAACAGGATTAATAAGATTTTTTTGTGCATTTTGTGAAACTGGCTATCGAAAAGCATATCATCTCGCTGTCATCAACATTTTGAAGAGCATCTATTCATGTAACTTCGCCGAAGGCGATTGTATTTCTTGGCTTTCATTCCCGCCCGCCTCGCGTTGCGAAGCATTGCGGGCAGGTAGCGGGCAGGCGGAAAGCCAAGAAGGAAATATCCAAAAAATCCCTGGCCCAGACCTGGTTTTCAAGGCATCAGTAGAGAGCGTTGAGCTGTGAAATAATAAAGCCCCTCTTTCGATTTGCACTAATCTCGCGCCAGGGCAGGCCTGTCAATCCTGTCTTAAAAAAGGCCGAGTCTTAATTCAGGCGAAAAATCGCAGTCTTGTCAAATGGGTAAGCCTGAACCCCCTGTTTTTGCTTTAAACAACAAAACCCCACCTCTCTCTGTGAGAAATGGGATCTGCTTATCCAATCCATGGCACCCTCGGTTAAGGGTTCGCATGACCTAGCTATGCACCACGTATCTTATGGCATAATCTTAACAAGAAAGCAAGACTGGATTATTGATGAGAGAATACGTAAGAGGATAAGTATGAGATCTAGGGACAGCGTATCTAACTCTTGCCTGGAGTGGGAGAAACCAATAGACTCTGAACGGGCATGCTGTAAAGATAAGTAATGTGTCCCCTGAACGACGTATGGATTGCTATAGAATCTACCTTTGTATTTATCACTCACCCTTTTGAATCTTTGCCCAAAAGTCCTTGTCTGCATATTTCCAGTCTGGGCCAAACCGATTATCAAAATACCAACCCAACCTGTCAAGCCAACGCCACCAAAAACTTTTTCCTTTTTCCTTGGCTTCCAAAATATCGTTTAAAAACGTTGTAATGTTGGCCATTTCATCTTTGGGTATGTAGGAGGCTGCTCCTTCTTTGAAGGATTTGGCAGCATCCTCGGGGCTCAATGCATGGGCCGTGAGCATTATGGCTATGACTTTTCTCTCGCCAGCAATGTCTAAGAGTTTGTACCCGTGAACTCCCATAATGTCTAAAATAGCGATATCAAAAGATTGGGTTTCCAGCAGTTCTTTGGCTTCATCAAAGGTGGTCGCTTTTACAACGACACACATCGACAGCAGCTGTTCTAATGTTTCCAGGACATCGGGCTCATCATCTACGATGAGAATTTTTCTGCCGTCTAACAAACTTTCATTCATGAGAGCACCTCCCTTTCAGTGAAAAAATGATTAAAGTTATTAAGACATCAATTCATAACGAACTGCGCTCCACTTCCCTCGGTGCCGCAAGATTGCGAGAGCAGGCTTAAATGTTGGAGTTCACGATAACTTCCTTTTTCAGTCGGTATCATAAAGGGAATTAGGCTCCTGCGTCAAGCTTAAGTGGAAAAGCTATGTTGTTGGTAGTGCACTGCTGGCCAATACTGGGGCAAGCGTTACCCTCTCGCTAAAGAAGTGCGTGAAGAAGGTCGGTAGCAAATTCTATTTTTCTTGACTTGCAGAAAAGGCATCATCACTGGAAATTGATGTCGAGTGTTTAATGCACTCCTTAAAAAACAAAGGAGCAGGTCTACACTTTTGACAAAGAGAGGTTTTTCTTTATCGTTTCCCCAATTCCCCTTTATTAACGTTGTGATTTAGAATGTATATCGATCAGTTACTGCTGCTTTTGTTAATTCTTGGCAGTCCTGTCAAATGTGTACGCCTGATCACCCTGTTTTTTGTTGTCAAGAATCAAAGATGCCACTCAAGAGCTTGTATACAGATCAGTGGTCAGGTATTTTAGGCCTGTATCGACGAGCAACGTTACAACGGTATGCCCGGGTCCTAGCCGTTTGGCCATTCGAATAGCCGCGACGACGTTAGCACCTGAGGAGGTACCAACAAAGAGCGCTTCATGAGACGCCAATTGCCGTGCCATCGACTTAGCTTCTTCCGTGGAAACCGTCATGATCTCATCTGCTATGCTGGCTTTCCATAATGGAGGGATAAAACCGAGGCCAATTCCTTCGATCTTGTGCGCACCTGGCTGTCCACCTGACAAAACCGCCGATTCCGCGGGTTCTACTGCTACTACTCTAAGATCGGGCTTGTTGCTGCGCAACGCTTCCGCAGTGCCCTCGATAGAGTGAGCAGTTCCGACAACCTGTATGAAGGCATCGACGTTTCCTCCTGTCTGAGACCAGATCTCTTCGCCCAGCAGATGATAACCTGCAATGGCATCTTCGTTCTGTAGCTGATCACTATAGAAGGTATTTGGCTCCTCACTTATCTGGCGTGCTAATTCGATAATTTCTTTAATCAATTCTTTCGTAATTCGACCACCTTCGCTCGGCACCTCGATCAAATCTGCTCCAAGTGCTCGCATATGGTCGCGTTTCTCACGACTAAATGCATCCGAAGTGACTATGCGGATCCCGTAAGCCTTGGCCGCACATACGAGTGCAAGCGAAGCTCCAGTACTCCCCCCTGAGTACTCAACAACCGTTCCGCCGGGCTGCAATCGACCGTCCGATTCTGCCCGCTCAATCACAGCGATCGCCATACGGTCTTTCATGCTTCCGGTCGGGTTCGTACCTTCCAGCTTTACCAAGACACGTGCGTGATCAGCTGGAACGACTCTGTGCAGTTCCACCAATGGTGTATTGCCGATGGCTTCAAGAACGTTGTTAGCAATGCTCATGTCATTTTCCCTGTCATGTGTTTGATTTAGCTATCTCTTCCGTTGAATTTTCTTTGAAGGGTGCGTTGTCTCGTGACGCCTTCAACCTTAACCCGCCCCGCTTGTAACTCTGACCACATGAGAGTACGTTCGAGGCGAGTTTCGGCTGAAATGGGTGTGTCAAACGCCACAAGCTCTATTCGTCTCGAATAGCTCCACGCACCTTCTCCACAACCTCTTCAGTCATTTCTTGCAAGTTGTGCACTGTTCGAGCGTGTTCAGCGGCCTGTTTCAATACCTCTTCCTCGGTCTCAGCACGGATCACACCTTCGCACTCAAAACCGACGTCACTACAACGAAGTACTTTTGCCATTTTAAATCACCTCCTTTCCCCGCTGGGATACAGGAATCGAGTCAGATCGATAAAATTCCACAGGCACCTTATGAAAATAGATTTGAAAACTAGCTAAATGTACCTCAAAAAGAACCCAGGCTAACGGTGCAGAAGGAATTCTACATTCAGATATTTTTCAGTTCTTACAAAATCTCGATGAAATAGGCCTTTTCGCTAAAACAACAAAACCCCACCTCTCAATGTGAGAAATGGGGTCTCAATAATCAATCCATGGCACCCTCGATTAAGGGTTCACATGACCTAGATAAACATAATATATCCTATGGCACAATCTTAATAAGAAAGCAAGACTGAATCATTATCGGGAAAATACATGAAACGGTAAGTATGAGATTTAGGGACAGCCCACCTAACTCTTGCCTGGAGTGGAAGAAATCAATAGACTCTGAACAGGCATGCTGGAAAGATAAGTAAGGTGTCCCCTGAACCTAACGATTCGCTCCGTCTTATCTGTCAGGAATGAAGACTTGACCTCTGTGTTTTGCAGGGCTTCACTGAAGACTAAGCTCCATAAAATCCATCATTTTCCTCATCTCGTTGGAGATCTCATAATAGGGCTCGATGCCTTTGAAGCCTAACGAGCGATATAACGCTGGCGCCTCTTTCATAAACTTGCCCGTATCCAAACGCATTTGTGTGTAGCCAATTTTTCGAGCCTCGTCAATGACGGTCTCGGCTAAGGCTCGGCCAACCCCCTTCCCGCGAAACCCAGGTCTAACCCACATTCTTTTCATTTCGCAAATACCTCTATCGATTTTCCTCAGCGCGACACATCCAGCTGTTTCTGCATCTTGGTTGGCACGTAGAAGACGGCCATCTGGTGGAACATACTTTCCGGGGAGTTCTGCCAGCTCTTGCTGCAGACCCTGGTAAGTAAAGACGCGCCGAACGAATTCGGGGTCGACATCTTCATGTCTCATTACCCACTCAGCATACTCTGTAAACAGGTCCCTCGCTTGTTGAATCTGTTCTTCTGATTCAGCTTGCACAATCTTCACTTTCATCCTCCAATGTCTTCGGGAGTTCAAGCACAGGCGGATGAGACGATCCCGATTAGACGATGCGTATGCAAATCGGTTGTTTTTAGCGGTGAAGTCGTATCAATGATGAGATCGTTCCCGTTGCAACGTAACCGCGAACCGTTGGCTAGCTGCTTTGCCTCGCCGCCCAACGTGGAAGTGAGCTGCGGGCCTGATGCCTTCCAAACTGGCAACCGACTTTAACTAAAACCGCCGAAGTTTCTCACGTCTGGTTCACACTTAGAAGCCTTTGCACTCTAACTGATTATATTGTCTCCTCTGAAGACGAGATAAACCACGCCCCAAACACCAAAGATTATATATGCACCAATAAATAGCCAATATTCCGGACCTGGAACAAGATTGTAGTTGGGGACACCTGGTAAAAAAAACAGCATGAAGGCTACTGTTGTTGCCCAATAGGTTGATATTCCCATTACTGCTGCTGTGGTTACTGATGACCAGCGCTTCTTCAAAAACAGCCCGACTAAAGAAATAGCCATTAGCGGTATGTAAACAAAGGTGTCACCTGCTCCGAATGCACGGTTGATTTGTACACCAAATTCACTTACTTCTTTGACATCCTCTTGTAACCCAAGCTTTACAGCAAACTCATAATTGAATATGGCCATTGTTTGGCCCATCAGTAACAATACCATTGATACAATCAAAAATACTATGATGACCCAAAAAGAAATCGGACGTTTTGTAGTTTCCATTTCAATACTCCCCT
>CP070673.1:995816-1003546 GCA_020351915.1 Deltaproteobacteria bacterium | reverse complement strand
GGTGCCGAGAGTATCTCCTGGCAGGCACGGTTAGAGTGCTGTGGTGCTCCCCTTTTTGGCAGTAATGATGCGCTCTCGGTGGAGTTAACCCAAAAAAAGCTCACCAGTGCCACACAATCCGGGGCCCAGTTTATCTGTGATGCCTGCCCCTACTGTCACCTCCAGTTTGACACCGTGCAAGGAATGATTACTCACACAACAGGTAATAATAATCTTCTCCCTGCTATCCTTTATCCTCAGCTTCTTGGATTAAGCATGGGTATTGATGGGAAAACATTAGGATTGGCAGAGAATAAGATAGATATAACCTCCATTGAAGGATTTTTGTCAGAATAGGAGAAATTTTAATGAAAGAAGAGATGGTCAAAGATAAAAATGGAGCAGTTTTGGTTATCGGGGGTGGTATCGGAGGGATACAGGCAGCCCTTGATCTGGCAGATTCTGGCTTTTATGTCTATCTGGTTGAAAAAACACCCGCCATTGGCGGCAGGATGTCCCAGCTCGACAAGACATTCCCCACCAATGATTGCTCCATGTGTATTATGTCACCAAAGCTGGTAGAATGTGGCCGGCATCTCAACATCGAGATAATAACGTATGCAGATATCGAATCTGTAGAGGGTTCTGCTGGAGACTTCGAAGTAACGATTAAAAAACGGGCCCGCAGTGTCAACACAGACATTTGTACTGGCTGTGGCAGTTGCGTTGAAAACTGCCCAGTCACAAATCAAGCAATTTCCATTTTCGGGGGATAAGTACATGGAACAGGGAGATTCAGCCAGTTCTCATCACCCTGGTGAGATCGATTACATGGAACTTGATACGATAATCGAAGAGCAGTTTATTGGGAATAAAGAAAACCTGATTATGATTCTTCAGGAGATTCAAAAGAAATATAACTACTTACCACAGGCATCACTCATGTATCTTGCAGAGAAGATCGATGTTCCCATCAGTAAGATTTTTGGAGTTGGCACATTCTACAGCACCTTCAGCCTCGAACCAAGGGGCAAACACATCATTTCTCTGTGCCTTGGGACTGCCTGCCATGTAAGAGGCGCTGAAAAGGTTCGAGAAAGAATTCAAGAAACCTTGAACATACGAGATGGCCAGACCACAGAGGATATGCGTTTTACCCTCGAATCGGTACGGTGTCTTGGGTGCTGTAGCCTTGGGCCTGTGGTACGAGTTGATGACGATATTCATGGTCGAGTCACATTGGATACGGCAGGAAAGATAGTAGAGGGGTATAACTAGAGAGGATGCGCTCATACCGTGCATGATGAGAGGAAAATTCAGTCCGTTAAGGACCTAGAAAAGATCCAGCAGGCATACAGCAAGCAACTATATTATCCTGATGGCATTAAGGTGAACATAGGGATGGCATCGTGCGGGATTGCAGCTGGTGCAAAGGCGTCCCTTGAAAAGGCGTTACAAGAGCTTCCCCGGGACAATGGCACACAACTCTGCCAGACTGGATGTATCGGTTTCTGTGAAGAAGAACCCTTGGTTGAGATATGTGCAGCTGGCAGACCACGGGTCATGTACAAACATATTACTGAGGATAAGATGCTTGATGCAATCCACGGGTATGCCCAAGGGGATTTTAATGAGAAGTGGATCCTGGGGCAGATGCGTGATCCCCGCTCGTTATTAGAGGACAACAGTAAAAATCCTCTCTCCGAAGTTAAGCCATTAGAAGGAGTCCCGTTCTTAGAGGATATTCCATTCTACAATAAACAGAGAAAGATTGCCTTACGGAATTGCGGCTATATTGACCCTGATAGCATTGAAGAATATATCGCCAGGGGAGGATATCGTGCCTTTCTGAACGCTCTCTCACAGATGCAACCAGCAGAGATCATTGACGCCATTAAAGAATCCGGGTTACGAGGCAGAGGCGGCGGCGGGTTTCTCACAGGGGTTAAGTGGGAGACCTGTGCAAAACAGTCCGGAGAAAGATATATTATCTGTAACGCTGATGAAGGTGACCCTGGCGCCTATATGGATAGAAGTATTTTAGAGGGAGATCCCCATAGCATTCTTGAAGGAATGCTGATTGCAGGACGTGCCATTGGATCGAATCAAGGCTTTATCTATGTCCGACATGAATATCCCTTAGCAGTAAAACGGCTCATAACAGCGATCAAACAAACAGAGAGTTACGGATTGCTTGGTGAGAATATCGCAGGATCTGATTTTAGCTTTCATATCAAGATTTCCACCGGAGCAGGGGCCTTTGTCTGTGGCGAGTCAACAGCCTTGATGGCCTCGTTGGAAGGCAATGTTGGCAGACCCAGGGCCAAATATATCCATACTGTAGAGAAGGGTTTTAGGAATATGCCCTCAAACCTGAATAATGTAGAAACCTATGCAAATGTCCCCGTGATTCTCTCACGAGGCGCTGCATGGCACGCCAGCATGGGGACAGAGAATAGCAAAGGCACCAAGGTGTTTAGTCTCGTGGGCAAGATACAGAATACTGGCCTGGTAGAAGTGCCCATGGGAATCTCTCTCAATGATATTGTATTTACCGTAGGTGGTGGGATCCCTAAGAAGAAACAATTTAAGGCTGTTCAAACAGGTGGCCCTTCAGGAGGATGTATCCCGGAACAATTCCTTAATCTCCCGGTAGATTACCAGGAGCTGGCCAAGGTTGGCTCTATTATGGGCTCTGGTGGTATGATTGTGATGGATCAGGATACCTGTATGGTCGATGTGGCCCGCTATTTTCTAGATTTCCTCAAAGGGGAATCCTGCGGTCAATGTACTCCATGCAGGGAAGGGATCAAGCAGATGTTGGATATTCTCACTGATATATGTCAGGGCAACGGAAAGGAAGGGGATATTGAACTCCTTGAAGAACTGGGTGATATGATTCAAAAATTTTCTCTCTGCGGACTCGGTACGTCAGCCCCAAATCCCGTGCTGACGACCATCCGTTATTTCCGTGAAGAGTATGAGACCCATATCAAGAATAAAAAATGTCCGGCAGGGGTGTGTAAGGCCCTCTTCCATTACGGGATTGATGAAGAGGCCTGTACTGGGTGCCACCTCTGTGCCCTTAAATGCCCCCAGGAGGCAATCACCGGCGAAAAGAAAACGCCTCACCAGTTAGATCAGGACAAGTGTATCAAGTGTGGTATCTGTTACGATGCCTGTAAGTTTGATGCCATTGTTGTGAAATAGTACATAGGCTCAGTCACCATCTTGTGGTGGGGCTGGAGCAATTGTTTTATGCAGTTCACATGGAATGATGGAGTATTGGAGTAGTGGGGAGTAAGAATTGAATATTGATGTTGGAAATTCACAATAGTCAATAGTCATTTAATTGAACCCATCATTCCAGCATTCCGTTCTTCCAATATTCCAATTGGGGCGGAGCCCCAAAGTTCGTCAGAAGAGAACGATATATGATCACCTTTAAGCTTAACGGGAACAAAGTCCAGGGAGAGGAAGGAGAGTATATCCTTCAGGTTGCTGAACGATATGGCATTGAGATTCCCACTTTCTGCTACCATAAGGCGCTTGAGCCAGCTGGAATGTGCCGTCTGTGTACGGTGGAACTTTTTGATGGAAGAAGAACCCGTTTTGTCACTGCCTGCAACTACCCCATATGGGAAGGCATGGAGGTCAATACAGACACCGAGGCGATTCATAAGGGCCGTAAACTGATCGTTGAGTTGTTGCTTTCCCGGTGCCCAAACGTGCCTATTATTAAAGAATTAGCAGAACGATATGGGCTCAAAGAGCCACGCTTTAAAAAAGAGAATGATGATTGTATCCTGTGCGGTCTGTGCACCCGGATCTGCGAAAGGATGGGAAATAGTGCCATAAGCCTGACTGGCCGAGGTGTGGACACGAAAGTAGATACCCCCTTTCATATCCAGACCGAGGTATGTATGGCATGTGGCGCATGTGCCTCTGTGTGTCCTACCGGACATATCAAACTTGAAGATATTACAAAGCATGCAATTACGCCCATTCCTTCTGAATATGATATGGGCCTCAAGGGGCGAAAACCCATCTATGTGCCGTATGCGCAGGCCGTACCCAACACACCAGCCATAGATAGAACTCAGTGCTTACACTTCAAGACCGGAGGCTGTCAGATATGTGCCGAGTTCTGTGGTGTCAGGGCAGTTGATTTTACACAGCAGGATGAAAGGGTCAAACTAAAGGTTGGTTCGATCATCCTTGCTCCTGGTTTTCAGCCATACGACCCTGGTATTCACGATACCTATCAATATGGCCGCTTTCCTAACGTTGTCACCAGTCTTGAATTTGAGCGCATCCTGAGTGCTTCCGGTCCCTATGAGGGACACCTTATCAGACCATCTGACGAGAAAGAACCGAAAAAAATCGCCTGGATACAGTGCGTTGGGTCAAGAAATATCCATGCAGGGGATAGAGGTTATTGTTCCGGTGTCTGCTGTACCTATGCCATAAAACAGGCCATGGTAGCAAAAGAGCATAGTGATGCCCCACTGGATACTGCTATCTTTTATATCGATATCAGGACCTATGGAAAAGAGTTCGAGAAATTCTATAATAGGGCCAAGGATGAGGTAGGGGTCCGGTTCATCAAGTCGAGAATAAATAATGTCTTGCCAGGGGATGAGCCAGGGAATCTCAAGATTAGATATACAGACGGGACCGGGAGGGTTATTCAGGAAGAATTTGACATCGTGGTTTTATCTGTGGGGCTTGATATACCGCAAGAATCCGTCGATCTGGCTCAAAAGATAGGTGTTGACCTTAATTCTTACAACTTCATCAGCACAAGCTCCTTTGATCCTGTCCACACGACAAAGCCGGGAATCTTTGTTTGCGGGGCTTTTCAAGGCCCAAAAGACATACCTGAAACAGTTATGCAGGCAAGTGCCTCAGCTGCTGCGACATCGAGACTGTTGTCAGATCAAAGGCATACCCTGACAAAAGAGCAGGAGTACCCAGAGGAGATAGATATTGCCGACCAAGAGCCCCGTATCGGTGTTTTTGTCTGCCATTGTGGAATAAATATCGGGGGGGTAGTGAATGTTCCAGAGGTTACCGAGTATGCATCCAACTTGCCCCACGTGGTGGTGACTGATGAGAATCTGTTTACCTGTTCTCAGGATACCCAGGACACAATGAAGGAAAAGATACATGAACACAAATTAAACAGGGTGGTTGTGGCCTCATGCTCTGCAAGGACCCATGAACCCCTATTTCAGGATACTGTCAGGGAGGCAGGCCTAAATCCCTACCTTTTCACTATGGCAAATATCAGAGACCAAGATTCCTGGGTGCATCAATCTGATAAGGAAAGCGCAACCGAAAAGGCCAAGGACTTGGTTAGAATGGCCGTAGCCAACGCTGCAAAGCTTTCCCCTCTCTATAGATCAGAACTGCCGGTAGTCAAAAGGGCGCTCGTCATTGGCGGTGGTATCGCTGGCATGACAGCCGCATTAAACATCGCGGAACAGGGCTTCGAGGTGGTTCTGGTGGAAATAGAAAAGGAGCTGGGAGGCTTTGCAAAAAATATCCGTAAGACCTTACAGGGAGATGACGTCCAGAATTATTTGGCTGATTTGATTGACAAGGTCACTCATAATGAAAAGATCCAAATCTTGACAGAGACTCTTGTGGCAGACTTCTCAGGCACCAAGGGCGACTTTAAAACGGCACTTACGGTGGGGCCTGCCATGTATCATAGGGAAGTGAATCACGGGGTACTCATTATGGCCTCAGGTGCTAGCGAATATAGTCCTACAGAATATCTGTATGGAGAACATGATTCGGTTAAGACCCAGGTAGAATTAGAAGACATGGTATTGAGAGAGGAGCACAGGATCAAGGAATGGAAAAACGTGGTTATGATACAGTGCATAGGTTCCAGAAACGAAGAAAATCCTAATTGCAGCCGTATCTGTTGCCAGGAGGCCATAAAAAATGCCCTCGCTCTAAAAGAGATTAACCCGGATATTAATATATTTATACTCCACAAAGATATCAGGACCTATGGATTCCAAGAAGATTATTACCGAAAGTCAAGAGAAATGGGTATCCACTTCTTGCGGTACCAGGAGGATGAAAAACCCATTGTTGAACAGGTAGAGGGAAAACTACAGGTTGCTTTCAAAGACCTTACCTTGGGCAGAGCGATCAAAATGAACCCTGACCAGGTAATCCTAAGCACCGGAGTTGTTGCTGGAGACACAGAGGAGCTCGCAAACATAGTCAAGGTTCCCCTAACGGGCGAGCGCTTCTTTTTAGAGGCCCATGTGAAGCTACGGCCGGTTGATACACAGTCAGATGGTATCTTTATCTGCGGTATGGCCCATTCACCACGGTTAATCGATGAGAGTATCTCTCAGGCTCTGGCTGCCTCTTCAAGGGCCTGCTGTCTGCTTTCCCAGGATTCCATAGAGGTAGGAGGTGTTGTGGCCAAAGTCGATCCTGATCTCTGCGCCGCCTGTCTCATTTGCGTCAGGACCTGTCCCTATGAGGTACCGTTTATTAATGAGGATGGTGTTTCAGAGATTGATATTTCTAAATGTCATGGGTGTGGTGTGTGTGCTGCTGAATGTCCAGCCAAGGCTATTACCCTCTCCCATTTCGAGGATACCCAAATACTAGCCCAGATTGACGCACTACTGGAGGCAGTACGAAGATGAGGGAATGGAGTGCTGGAGTAATGGAGAAATGGGGACCAGTATATTTCATCTCACTCCAAGATGTAGTCTATAGGAGCCTGAGTCCAATACTCCATTGATCCTGGCGGATCAAAATCTGGTAGTAGTTGAGTAAGGAGGCTATTTTCAGGTGAAAGAGTTTAAACCGGTTATCGTCGCATTTTGCTGCCACTTCTGAGGTTACGAGGCAGCGGACCTGGCAGGTTCCATGCGTCTACCTTATCCTGATAGCATCAGGATAATAAGGTTGCCCTGTACTGGTAAAGTGGATGTGATCCATATGATGGAAGCCTTTCAAAAGGGTGCCGACGGTGTATATGTAGCAGGATGTCTGGAGGGTGAGTGCCACTTTATCAGAGGCAATTTAAGGGCCAGAAAGCGGATAGAATACACAAAAAAGCTTTTGGATGAGATTGGTGTCGGGGGAGAAAGGTTAGAAATGTATAATATAGCCGCCTCCGATGGCCCCCGGTTTGCAGCGGTTGCTCGAGAGATGCATGATAAGATCACAGCCTTGGGCCCCAGTCCCATCAGGGAGGCAATCACGAATAAGAAAGCTGCCTAGGAAACGGTAGTGTCCGTTGATAGTTGTCCGTAGTCTGCTGTTCTTTTGATCTGGTGAGATCATGCACATCTGATTCTACCGGAAGAGACGCAGCAGCACCTTATTGTCAGAAAGATTCTTTGCTACTGACCACTGACAATGGACAACGGACTTTGCGTAGCAAACTAATTTGAAAGGCCTTTAACTATGATCGTAGCAGAAAGAAAACCCATTGATGAAATTATAGGATTTGTGAAGAACTGCAAAAAGATCCTTATTGTCGGATGCAACGAATGTGTCACGGTATGTTATGCCGGAGGCAAGAAAGAGGTGGCCATCCTGGCCTCAGCCCTAAAAATGGCCTTCGCAAAAGACGAAAAAGAACTTGAGATCACAGAGGTTACCCTGGAGCGCCAGTGCGATCATGAATACCTGGAAGAGATAAGAAGTATCATTGATCAGTATGATGCTGTTATCTCGTTGGCCTGTGGTGTGGGTATCCAATTCAT
>CP070673.1:990165-995716 GCA_020351915.1 Deltaproteobacteria bacterium | reverse complement strand
TGCGATATTCTGCTCCAACAAGATGTCTCTTAATCTGCTCGCCGTCCGTGATGCGTTGTTAAGATGTAACGAAACTTCTTTATTTCATGCCCGTTCAGCATCAGGGTGAATTTGACCGTGTCAAGGTCTACCTTCTCAAAGGTGTCGAAATCCCCGGTTTTTGTAAGATCCCAGGATGGGGTCTTGAAATTGCGCGTTACCTCTACCTTCACAGGGACCTCGCGGGTGTTCTTAACCTCTATCTCGAACTCACGGATCTCATCCCACCCGCTGATATTCCCGTTAGTGTGAAAGAGGTATCGATCAGTTTTGTAATTCATGAGCGTGGGCTTTACGATCACGTTGGCAACGTGCCCAAGGCTCAGCTCTACATCTTCATCTACGGGAATGTACTTGAAACGGGACCGGCCCTCGTAGGAAAGATGAGCCGATTCGCCGACATCGCGGTATACTTGCAGGGTGCCTCCAGGAATCGGGGTGGTGCCCAGGTTGTGCTCTTCATCATTCTTAAAGCTCAGGAAACGGACGACTTGGTTGCCATACCGTTCCTCTTCATACTTATAGAGGTTAATAACGGGAACCTCATCAACGGCAAAGCTGGGCAACCGTTTCGACCATCCGTGGGGAATGGTCTCCGTTCCCTCAATCGTGTACAGGAAATACTCGCTGAGCCCCTCCTTTTTGATCTCCTTGGGCCGGGCCAGCATTACTTCTTCTGCTTTCATAACCTGGCGTTTGACCTCGGCCATTTCGGCTTCAGGAGCAGGTATTCTTCCTTTGGGCACTCCTGGTGGACCAGGACGGCCGAATGGATATTGCCTGCGGGCAAGATCGGCAATTCGATCGATGAGATGTATCTTCCCGACAATCATTCGGACCTGGGCGTTTTCATACCCTTCACCGCTCTTATTCGTTACCCGTACGTAGCCCTGCAAGCGCATGACCTTCTCATCCCTGCTCAGCGTCCCCATATAAAAGGCACGCCATGAAAGGCCGCTGGTGAGGTACGTGATTTCTACCGGTACCTTTCCACTGATCTGGCTCCGGACGTGCCACAGACCCAGGTTGCGCACCCGGGGAGGAAAGGTGAGATCAAGGATATCGATCTTATCGGCGTCAAGTACAGGCAACATATCCAGACTGGTGGGGTCGATAAGGGTATTGGCCCACGAGAATTGGAGGCGATTGAGCCCGTTCTTTAGTGTGAGGGCCCGTCTTTCTCTTACCAGGGTCAGGTCGGCTGAGTTATAGATAGTCAATTGCACGGTGTCGCGTTTTGGGAGGATAACCAAATCCACCTTGGCCGAGGCAAGGTTATATCCCAGCAGTAATGCGATGGTTGCGAAAAGTATCAGTTTTCGTATCATGGTATCATCTCCTATGGGCGAACGTTTCGGCGATGGTAGTGCATCGAGAGTTCCGTCTTACCGTGACCTGGCAGGGCGATCTCGAATTCCAGGTTGTAGGCGTCTTTCCGCTCGTATTTCAGGGTGCACTGTTCCATGTCCCATTGCCCGGGAATGTGTTGAATCATGGTGAGCATGGCTGGTTTGTCTTTGAAATTCTCGATGGTTGCCTTGATCACTTCATCTGTGTCGTAGAGGACGATGCGGTTCTTTTTGTTGCGACGTACATTGATACGTTCATCTCGCATCTTGCGCTGAGTTACGACAATGTCACGGCTGTCCCCGATATACACCTCCATTTTTTCTCCCACCGGCACCACCGTGGTGGCATCTTCTCCCAGGAAGATGGTGCTTCCATACCCGTCCTCTTGAAAGACCCGTACCTTCCCCTCTGAAAGGGGGAACAGACCAAGGCCAGCTGTTACAGCGTTCTCAATCCGGTACGTTACGGGTATGCCCACATTGGTACGCAACTTTTCTGGATCCCAGGGAAGTTTGCGGGCATCAAAGGTCCATATCTTTTCGATAGGCACCCCATCGTTATTCAAGAAGAGGAGCTGTTTGGTCTCTTCGTGGCTGATACTCGCCTCAGGGGATTGGCCGCTGTCCAGGAGTACATGGGCATTTACGAAATCCTCACCCGAAAAATTGCGGAGCACGAGGAAACTCTTCAGGTTCACCTTTGTTTCTTCTTTGTCGGCAACTGCCTTGTAGGTGGTCAACCGATCGATATACGAGAGCAGATAGCTAATTCGCACCGTGACCTCTGAGGCCTCGGCACTTGAGATTTCCCACACCAGTGCAGCCTCATTAGGAGGATAGCTTACGCTGAGCAGGCTGACCTTGTCTGGACTGGTGAGCACGCTCAGCCGGATCGAGTCTGCATCGATGTTCACCCCTTTCCAGGAAAAGTCCACTTTGTTGAGGCCTTTCTGCAGGGTGAGGACCCGTTCCTCCTCGATCAGGGTTGCCTGTGGATTATCGAGCCGAATGATGGTGGTTCCGCGTTCAGGGAGTGCCACCATCTTGATTCGAGCGTCGACGGGGGTTGCAAGAATGGATAAGGCAACTCCCACGGCGATCACGATGCTCACTAGGCTTTTCTTTCTCATGCTTGTTTTCTCCTCTTTGTGGTTTTTGCCCCTGTATCTTAAGAAACATGGATATGCAAAATGCAGTCCAAATCCGCTTCAAATGCTATTCAAAGGGTTGCCTGATAATCGTCTTGAGCTTATGTGGTGCCGTCCTCCTTGGATCGCTCAAATAGATCTCGTGGTGTTTTCCTCGTAACCGGTACCCTTGGTCTCTGATGAAACCGTGGATCTTATCGATGGTTAGTGCCTCCTCAGAATAGGGGCCAAAATACATAATCTGTGCTGCCGTTCCCTCGTGAAAGGCCTCAAATCGTATGTCTGACAGTGATGGAAGGCCCTTCTTTTTCTCTACCTGTTTTACTGCCTCCTCAACCAACTGCTGAGTTACATACGCTGGTTGCATGATCATTGCTGTCCACTTCCATGCGTCCTTGTCTTCCATGCTGAACTGCGTCATGTCCTCAACCCACCACAGGCCTTCGAGTGGCATAACAGCAAAATCAATACCAGATTCACCCCTCTTAATCGCGAACTTCAGCGCATAAGATACCGCGAAGAGCGTTTCTATTGCATCTTGATACGCTTCAGAGGTGTTTGGATCTCCTTCACCATCGATCATGAGAAAATTGAGTTCGGGCACATTCACTACTGCGACCTGCTTGGATGACGGATTGTAGAGATGCTTGAGCTGTTTCTTGAAATCGATTTTCGTTGGCACCTTTCAAATATCCTCTCTGTTTACCGACGGCTTGGAAGGGTGGGATTTGGCATTTGTAGAGCAATTTATCCGATGATAATATCCTTCAAGGCTCTTTTTGGCACGTGATGCACCGCTTCACTATCGCGCCAGTACTTTATGTCCCCATCCGGCCCAAGCGGCTCGATTTTCACCGTTTCTTTCGGTTTGCCAAGGGCTAAGACAAGGCGTATCTCATAGCGCGTGGGTATCTTGAAGGCCTCCTGAAGCTTCTCCCTCTGCACACTGTAGATCATGCACCCGCCGAAACCCTTTTCAGTTGCCCCCAAAAGGATGTTTTGAGCGGCAATTCCGCAATCATAGTCAGGTAATGGCGATTTGATGTCGTTGTCTTTAAGGATAACGATATAGGCAGATGGCCTTTCTCCTTCAACTGGACCTGGCCAGTCTTTGAGATACCCGGCCCAACCGAGATGAGGAAATATCAGCGCATTCTTTTGGGAATCGCAGGAAAGAATGTACTTGAGCGGTTGGAGGTTGGCGGCAGATGCAGTGAGTCTGGCAAGGTCAACAAGCTCTCTGAGTGTCTCAAGCTCGATGGCAACATCTTGATAAAACCGGCGATAGCTTCTGCTTTTTGATACCAATTCTTTCAGCATTATGACCCTCCTTACTACTAGCTAAGTTTTTTGAGTTTCATGGAACGGCCTTTTTAAAGCGCCACCGCTGTGCGGGTGTAACAGGTCGGTGATAGCATTCATGAAAACCACATTTCGCTCCTCAAAGTCAACTGTATTGGTCAGGCTTGGGGTATTTCGAAATATGAGATCCGAAGACCTGGTATCTGTTACTGTACCGTTTTGATTTCTTGGAGGCAATATTTTTTGAGGGATGAGAAAAATGCCTTTTTGCTGCACCGGGTGGTTGTATCAATTCAGTCTTTCGAACAGAGGGAGCGGGTACTATGAATTCCCCTACTTTTCTTGAATCATAAAGCCCGAGATAGTTGCATTGAGATAAAAGACCTTGGATGTGGAAGGGAAGGTGAATGCCGCATTGCCGTAAACCGCCTTCACAAAGGGCAGGTGGGCACCATATTGATACAGCCAGACCCAAAAAGGATCCTCTTCGTTGGGAACTAAGCTGTATGCAGTGGAAGGCATACTGGCTTCATCCTCGGCCTTGAGGTAACGACCACGCACGCGTGTTAGTTTGTACATGGTGGGGACACCGAGAAAATTAAGCCAATTGTCCCATTTCAAGATGTGTCCCTCGATGACCCACTGTTCGCCAAGCACCCTGTACTCACGAATGCGGCCACCGGTTGACGACTCAGCCATTACGAGACGGAGTATCATATCGTTCTCTGAATCGGGCACCGGTGTGCAGTACACCGTACCAATCCGCTCAAGGTGGGTGAACGCAGTGTAGGATTGGAGAAACGCGAATAGGAATACGGTGGCTGCTGAGACAGCGATCACCAGCAGAATCAGGAGCAGACGTAGGGTACTGGAAACCATACGGACATGTTCCACAGGTCTGCGCCGTACAAGATTAATGAGACGGGAAACCCGTTTGTAGACAAACCATATGAGCAACACGACGCCGAGAAGGAACACCCCGATTGCAATGTAAATCGGAATGGACCCTGAAAACGGGGGATTCAACCTTGAGATCTGTTCTAACATAAAACTGGTCGCATTTTGATACTTGGTAACGATAAAGACTCAAACGAGCACGGTTGATATTCTAAGGCCCCGCTTTCTTCACTCAGCCTGGCAAGCCAAGGATATTCTCGCTCGTTTCTTGATTTATCTATTTATACTGTAGGATGGTTTAATAATCAAATCTTTAGTTCCGCACAAGGCTTTTTATTGAAAATCATGGAAAAAAGCAATACAACCTTACCACTATCAAAGTGCGGGTATGCTGGCGCTGAGCCTTAAGCAGGAGATCCGATAAACTGACCGGTTGGATTTTTGACGACAAGGGCACCATGGAGATTATTGATTCCCACATGCATTGGGGGCCTTTGGTGACCCTTGGAATCAAGGTGACAACCGAAGAGCTGCTGCATCAGGCGAAAACCCGCAGCTTAGAAGGAATTGTGATCTTCCCCTTTCCCTCCCAAGCCCTGGCAGATGAGGGGATCAATGATGAGGTTTCAAGATGATCTCCGTGTCATCTCCCCTGGCAAAGGATTCCGCGGCGGCAAGTGGCGTTGACAGTGCAAGCGACACCGCAAACCCTGCGCGGAGCGCTGTGGTTTGAGATGAATCCGCGTCCCTGCCCCGTTAAATACGGAGCATATTTAACCGGGGTCAGGAATTCAACTCGAAGAACCCTCGCCCTGT
>CP070673.1:980048-990065 GCA_020351915.1 Deltaproteobacteria bacterium | reverse complement strand
GGAGGTCACGCACGTCTCCTGTGCTGGTAGGATAAGCAACTCCGTCAGGAAACACACCAAGGTTGCCGGTGCGTAGGGCAAGCCAGTCAGGGAGGCTTTGGCCCCGGGCGTGGCGCACGCGCTCCTCGGCCGATTTGGTTATTGACGGGTGTTCGGGCAGACGAGACGGCGGTACCCGGTCTACAACCTCGTGTAACGTCGCATCCGGAAGCGGTGTGGCTTCGCCGATCTTTTCTGATAGAAACTCGAGGGCATTTCCGATCAACGGATAGGAAATCGAGTCATCACCCCAACCATTCCACCTTCGCATGTCCGTCACCTCGTTATTAGGAAAGGAAAGAATTGGTACTCTTCGGAAACGGGGTTATTCGCAAGGGTGTCTTATAAATGCCCAAACGAGATTGGATGCGCAGAGACCCTTTTGTAGGAGTGGAGCCCTTACTCTTCACCTGCCATAATCTTATAGATCTCTATCGGTGTTTTTCCGTGTTTGCTCGCAACTTGTTTTAGCGTATTGTCGGGAGCTGCCTTGATCCCTTTCTGCTTGAGTCTGGACACCGCTTCTTCGAGAGATATACCTTGTTCGGAACAGACTCTCTCCAATGTCTTTTGCCCCAGCCCGGATCCTTCGAGCATCTTGGGAACGGTAGGTTTCACCCCTTCTGACTTCATGGCCTCATAGAGCTTATCGGGCGAGGTATTGTTTTCCTTAGCAATCTCTCCGAGTGTTTGCTCGGCATTCTTCACCTTATAGCCCCTGGAATTCAGGGAACTCAAAAGCTCGTCCGTGGGAACCTTGATCTTTTCTGCAAAATCCCTTAGGCTCATGAGCTCTGCGTGGGCAATGGGGACATCAGCCTTGCTCTCTGCCCAGGTTCCCTTAATGCTGTCCCCTAAATTCATAGTGCTGCTGAAGGGAGGGATGCTCCACAAGCTTCCCAGGAACACGAAAAGACAGAGCAGGACAGCCGCCATCAGTTCCCACCTGAGATTCAAGGCCTTCCGGATCTTGCTCCAGATAAAGTTCATGAACACCTTCCAGTTGTAATAGAGATGCACTCCAACGATGATGAGAAGCAGGTAACCGAATATTGTATGAATGGTCACCCACTCTTCCCTGTTTAAGCCCCAGACGGTCCAGTTAGTCCAGTTTGCAATCCTCCCCGGAGGGGCAATATAGAGAATAATGCCTGAAATGGTATCCACGATAAAAGATATGGTCACCACGAAGGTCGTCCAGCCTCTCCAGCTGAACGTTTTTTGGTTGTCTGTCATGGTTTAATCCTTCTTTTTGAGTCCAGTTTGCTCTAGGCGAATTATATCCCAGTAAGATATGTCCACAGATCCCCTCTTTCAAGAGTATGAGTGATTTTTTTTATTAAATACTGCCCTGAAATACTCTCGAATTGTGCGAGGGAAAAATGCTGGATATGATGCATGACCGCTCTTCATTAGCCTGCCCCCCCTTATTCTTGCAGCCCATATAAACATGTTACTAAGGCCAAGGAGTGACGTAAACATTAAACATCGAATCACACTCTCATAAGCGGCTCCGAGCTTTTTCACTTCCCGCTGGTCATGCTGTTTGGAAAGCAAATGAGGTGTTCCTTTTATCTCATATTTTTGGACAAAAAGAAGCCTGCAAAAAAAGGCAGTGATTTTGACTTCCTTATGAGGCAGAAGAAGCTGGAAATGCAAGACTCCCGACAAAGTTGATAAGTCAATGTCAGGAGTCTTAAAGCTCTTATGGTTCTGTCTGACGAAATCGGAGCAGCGCGGGCTGAATATATCAAAGGACAGGGCGCGCCCAGAAAAGATCCAGATTTATAAGTTCTGGGCCCTTCCAGCTGAGCTAAACGTTGTCCTCGCCCAAGCCGGACGTCCTGTCTCGTCCCTTAACACTATTGATTTCCCGCCGGTTTCGATTGTGGCTACTGCCACATCGGTGTTATAGACAAACCCCTTGATAGTGGCTTGATCCCCTTCCTTTAGTGTAAAGCCTTTTTGTGCCCTGTATTCAGCGGGCCCCAGGTGAATTTCGTAAAGAGTATCTCCAACCTTGAGACCCCATTCGTCATCATGCTGGACCAAGGTACCTGTTACGGTGGCGATCTTACCAAGCCGAACGAGATCTCGGCCTTTGAGTGTTGCAGCCTCTCCTTTCTTAGAGCCCGCCCCGTTGTCAGCACGGGGAATTACCTCAGAATGCCGATCTAACTGTGAGTGAGCACTGCCGAGGTATGTACCCGTTCCTCCTGTAATAACCTGAATGATCTCGCTCGGTCTTTTTCCTGAACGGTTTGCAAGGTCCCTGATCCGATCTGTGGCGCTGGCCTCAATTCCCTGATTTCTTAAGCGAGATAACCCTTCTTTCACAGGCACGCCATTTTCAGAGCAGATCATCTCAAGCGTTTTTCTCCCGAAGCCTCCCCCTCTCTCGGCGGGAAAAACCCTCTCTGTATCTGGGCTTATCTCAGCATGAGCGACTCCTGGTGGCAAGTCATTATTTCTCCTCCAGCCTTTTGTTTCATTTCCTTTTTCGAGGGTTGAAAGAACGGACATGGATGTCGCCCTGTTCCCCTCCCAGCGCCCCGATTGAACTGCATTGCCTTCCCAGCTTAGTTTCATTTTGTATCCGAAATCCATAACGGTGCTGAAAGGCGGGAGATCCCAAAAGGTCCCTAGAAAAACAAAGAGGCTTATAAGGCTGGCCACCGCCAGTTCCCGTTTCAGGTTGAAGGCCTTGCGCATCCTACTCCATAGGAAGGCAACAATAACCCTCCAGTTATAATACAGGTGGCCAGCAATGATGATTAGGAGAAGATATCCAAATATTGTATGTATGGCTCCCCATTCGTGTTTGTTAAGACCCAACAGGGTCCAGTTCGTCCAGTTCGCAAATCTCCCCAGCGGGGTGATGTACAGGACGACACCTGATATGATTTCTACCACTGAAGCTAAGATGAGCATGAAGGTGGTCACGCCACGCCATTTGAACCTCTTTTTCTGCGTTTTCATCACAGGTTTCTCCTTACTGGACCTCAGTAGTGATCTTGCGCGCTTCAAGCCTGAAATTGATCCGCATCTGAGACATCTTCGGGTTACATTCAGTCTTTGCCCTCAATGTTGGCAAAGATCTCCATGGGCGTTTTTTCATATCTGCCTGCAATGTCCCTTATCCTATCGCTGGCTTTGGCTTCAATCCCTTTCTCCTTTAGTCTGGATAGCACTTCGTCAATGGAAAGGTCTTTTTCAGAACAGATCGTATCGAGTGTTTTTCTTCCAAGGCCGGTTCCTTCAATAGCTTGAGGAGCGGAGGGTTTCACACCCTCGGATGTCATAGCCTCGTAGAGCTTATCAGGAGAGGTTCTGTATTCCTTGGCAATTTCCTCCAAGGTCTGCTGGGCATTCTTCACTGCGAATCCCTTGGATTTCAGTGCACTGAGGATTTGATCTACAGGCGCCTGTATTCTGGCTGCAAACTCCTGAAGACTCAACTCCTGTGCCTGACGAACAGGTGCGGCTACGGCTTTGCTTTCCTCCCAACAGTCCTTTAGAGTTTCGCCTACATTCATTGTAGTGCTAAAGGGCGGAAAATTCCATAACGTTCCGAGAAAGACAAAAAGACAGAGCAGGACAGCCGCCATCATTTCCCACCTGAGATTCAAGGCCTTCCGGATCTTTCTCCAGATAAAGTTCATGAACACCTTCCAGTTGTAATAGAGATGCACTCCAACGATGATGAGAAGGATGTAGCCGAATATGGTGTGGATGGCTGCCCATTCTTCCTTGTTGAGCCCCCAGATGTTCCAGTTTGTCCAATTGGCAACCCTTCCATGCGGGGCGATATAGAGGATGATCCCCGAGATTGTATCCACAATAAAGGCTATGATGACCACAAATGTGGTCCATCCTCTCCAGTTGAATCCTTTCTTCTTGTTTTCCACAATAGATGCCTCCTTTTTCGATTTGCCTGGCGATGCTTGGATCAAAGGCACATTATCTGGTTTCCCTGAACATGAACGATGAGGGGGGGGAACGATGAAGGGGGGGGAAGGCTCTTACCCCTTCCCCAAATGTCCTTTACCGGGCTCTCATTCGGCCATAGCCAGGGGCTCCAGGTCTTCTTGCACCATACCCGAAACCCGATGTCGGTCTAGCCGATTGCAATTGAGCTTGTTGCTCGGGTGTGAGAACCTTCTGGCTCGCAAGCCGATGCTCCGTCATCTTCTCTCGGAGCTTATTCTCCAGCTCGGTGATCTCATGTTGCTTAGCCTTGATTTTGGCCTCATCGGGATTGGCCTGCAACCAGAGGCTCCTCATCTCCACTCTCTTGCTGTTGAGCTCATTTTGGAGTGGGAGCAACTCTTTCTGATGCTGCTCTCTCAGCTCTTTGAGCTTGGATGACTGTTCGGCACTGAGGTTCGGGATATTTTCGCAATAGGGAGTTACCCTATTTGTAAATCCCATTCCTAAACCTTTTCCCCGACCTGGACCGTAGGCCAGTACGGGAAAAGCAATGGCCGCTACCAGAACTACGGTTCCTACGATTGTTAGTGTTTTTTTCATGTGGATTCCTCCTTTAATATTAATAATTTTGCACTCTACTTGAGCAACGGCCGTGCCAAATGAGGGAAAAGTCGTTAACAAGTTGATATTACAAGACTATTTCGATAACGCCCAATAATGTTGATCTATTCTCTTGCAATTGGGTAAGAAAAAGTGGATAATAAATATCCATCTAGGGATATCCAAATGGATAGAAAGTACCCACGTGTGGGGTTCAGGGGAAGGGTGTTTCTTTCACCCTAAAACACAAAGTACGCCGAGATGCGGCGAGGCATCAGTCTTGGCTTGGGAGGATTTGTGGAGCATCCTTTCTTCTGTACCGCATGTGACACTAAACCTCGTTTTGGTACGGATCTTGCCCAAATATGAGGCTATTATGAGAAGAAAGAGAGCACAGAAGATATCGTGGATTAGCATACCTCCCTGGCTCATCGTCGGGGCGGTGATCATACTGATGCCCATCTTTGTCTTTTGGACACTGAGGACTATCCATAAACAAAAAGAAAGCACCACATTTCTTCTCCTCGAAAAGGGAGCCGCCCTCATCAGGTCTTTTGAAGCCGGTGCTCGCACTGGAATGATGGGAATGATGGGGATGCAAGGAGGTCGTTTTCAACTTCAGAAATTGTTGACGGAAACAGCCCAGCAGCCTGATATTGCTTATATCATAGTCACTGACTTCAATGGTACCATCTTGGCCCATAACGATCCTGCCCGGATAGGAGGGGTTCATGGCAAAAATCTGGATCTTGAGCGGATCTCTCTTACCGAAACGGTGGAATGGCGCCTGGTGATAAATCTGGATGGAGGAGATACCTTTGAGGTTTTTCGTCAGTTTGCGCCGACGGGCAGGATATATTGGCGCTTTCACGGCCGAACGGGGCAGGGCATGATGCCCAGGCCCGATGCTAATCCCCTGATACAGAGAAACGAAACAAGGCAGCTCATCTTTGTGGGGTTAGACATGGGTCCGATTGAGGCGGCAAGAAAAGAAGATATGCGCCACACCGTGCTCATGGCCCTTATCCTTCTCTTGATTGGGTTTGCTGGAATTGTATCTCTCTTCCTGGCCCAGGCCTATCGTTCAACGAGAGCCTCTCTAACCAGAATTAAGGCCTTTTCTGATACCCTTGTTGAGAATATGCCCATAGGTCTTGTGGCCATTGATGCGGACCGAAAGGTTGCTTCTTTCAATCAGACAGCTGAGGCCGTGCTTGACCTTTCGTCCCGTGAAGTGCTCGGCAAAAACGCGCATAAAGTCCTGCCCCAGCACTTATGGTCTCTCATTGATGAACTGGATACCAAGGAGAGTATTGTTGCAAAGGAGATAGATTGTGCCCTTGGGGACAGAAGAGTGATTCCCATGGATGTCAGCATATCTCTGCTGGAAGGGGATGAGGGTAATTTTTTGGGATACATCATCCTTTTCAGGGATATGACTGAAGTCAAAAATCTTAAGAAGGAGATTGAAAGAAATCAGCGCCTGGCATCTCTGGGGAGACTCGCCGCCGGGATTGCCCATGAAATACGGAATCCTCTCAGCTCAATCAAGGGGTTTGCCACCTACTTTGGGGAGCGGTACAAGGACACACCTGAAGACCAAAAAACGGCTGAAATCATGGTCCAGGAGGTAGAGAGGCTAAACAGGGTTATTGGTCAACTCTTGGAGTTGGCCCGTCCCATGACAATTCTTAAGAAGCCCACTTCCCTACACACCTTGATTCAGCATTCCCTCAAGATGATTGAGGGGCAGGCCCGGGAAAAAAATATAAAAATAAGTACCAGCCTTTCACCTGAGATCAAGGACATATCTATTGATCCGGATAGAATTAACCAGGTTCTCCTTAATCTGTATCTAAATGCCCTTGAGGCAATGGAGCAAGGAGGAACCCTTTTGGTGGAGCTCTCTTGGGATGAGAGTTCCCAACGCACAAAGATCGTAGTTTCAGATACCGGGGGCGGGATCACCAAAGAGGATCTGGCCCGTATCTTTGACCCTTATTTTACAACCAAACAATCAGGAACCGGTTTGGGACTAGCAATAGTCCATAATATCATCGAGTCCCACGGTGGTGAGATCAGCGTGGATAGCGAGCGGGGTAAGGGAACGACTGTGACGATTTTCCTGCCTGTTGCCATTGAAGGCAATGAGGGAAATAACAGGGAGCCATAAATGAAAGGGTTTTTCTCATGAAGAAGGATAGTAGCGTATTAGTTGTAGATGATGATCCTGGCCATCGCACCATGCTGAGGACCCTTTTGAAAGGGTGGGGATACGGTATTGATGAAGCAGATGACGGTTCAACAGCAATTGAAAAGGTGCATGATCGAGCATTTGACCTAATTTTAATGGATATCCGAATGATCAAGGTTTCGGGTCTTCAGGCCTTGACAGAAATCAAGACCTTTAACCCTACTATACCAATTATCGTTATGACAGCCTATTCATCTGTAGAAACTGCTGTGGAAGCACTGAAAAATGGTGCCTATGACTACCTTACCAAGCCGCTCGATTTCGATGAGCTACGTCTTGCCATGGACCGGGCTATGGATCACAGAGACCTAAAAGAAGAGAATCGTCTCCTCCGGGAAACCCTTGGAAGTCATTTTGACAGGAGGAATATTATTGGTCAAAGCCCGGCCATGGTAAAGCTCTTGGAAACAGTGGCCCAGGTGGCTCCATCGGAAGCGACGGTACTGATAACTGGTGAGTCAGGCACGGGGAAAGAGATGATTGCCGGAGCGATTCATTTCAACAGCCCCAGGAAGGATGGTCCCTTTGTGAAAATCAATTGTGCCGCCATCACCGAGACCTTACTCGAATCGGAGCTCTTCGGTCATGAGAAGGGAGCATTCACCGGAGCCTATAAGCAAAAAGAGGGGCGTTTCCGCCAGGCCCACAGAGGAAGCCTATTTTTGGACGAAATCAGTGAAATGTCTTTGGCAATGCAGGTCAAGCTGTTGCGGGTGCTCCAGGAAAGAGAGATCACGCGCGTTGGCGGAGAAGAGGTTATTAAGGTAGATGTGAGGATCATAACAGCTACCAACAAGGATCTATTGCAAGAGATCCACGGAGGACGATTCCGAGAGGACCTTTACTATCGGTTAAATGTTGTTGCTCTCAACGTACCCCCTCTGGGGGAGAGGAGAGAGGATATTCCGCTCCTGGCCCAGCACTTTTTGGAAATGTTTTCAGAAAAAAATCGTAAAAAGGTAAAGGGATTTACTCCCCAGGGCATGGATCGATTGCTCAAATATGAGTGGCCGGGAAACGTCAGGGAGCTTATGAATGCCGTTGAAAGAGGGGTTGTGCTTGCACGGTCAGAGTACCTGGACCAAGAAGATCTGTCTTTGATCCTCGAACACACCTCATCACCGGGGGAAATTTCGTCAAAAGATGTCATACGTGCAGATATGCCGCTGGATGAGATGGAAAAGGCGACCATACTAAAGACGCTGGAGTTGACCGATGGCAATAAGAGTGAAGCCGCTAGGCGGCTCGGGATAACCCGAAGAACTTTGCATAAAAAGCTTAAGCTTTACGGAGTGATGAACTGAGGGGCGTTCTGAGACCTTTCTTCAAGCGATTCAAATATCCCTTTGAGTTTTTGAAAGAAGACTTCGGTACTGTGGCAAACCTACTGCCGAGATGGCGGCCTCGTCCATTCGTAAACAAAGATGCGCACAAGCCAGCACAAGCTCAAGCTGTGGTGACCAGGATTTGATCAGCCATTCTGCTTCGGGGCGTCTACATATGACTTGCCATCTTCATAGCCACACCTGGTTTTTCGAGCATCATGAACGAGCCGCCGCTGATTATTTCTAGCGGGAATCAACAGAGTGGCGAATGGATAAAGATACCTGATTCATCTTGTAATATGCATTTTGTGCCGAGTTTTTTCCCTGCCGATGTTCAAGCTGATATTGACCTTTAAACTACGATATGTAATATTATCCAAAAAGTTGTAAGCAGTATCTTAAGGTCCATGCCCTACTACTCCACTCGAACCTCCATAGATTTCCAAGACAATTCGTTTGTCTCCCCCCAAACCTGATTAAGGTGCGGTTGCATTCTCATCCTCTCAGACTGAATGTCCAGGTTTTGGAAGCAGATCGCTTGCTGTTTTACGAATAAGAAGAAAGTGCTTGACGTACAAACATTTCGGGGTTATTATCGTATATCGACGATACACGATAATACAAGGAATTAAGGTGGAATCATCGGAGGAAAAAATCAGGCGGATGGTAAAGAAAAGCTATGCCAAGGCTGCCCAATCAGCTGATTCTGGCCGCTCAAAGGACTGTTGCGGTAGTTTGTCAAATCCTGTGGACATCTTAAATTTGGGTAAAAAGCTTGACTATACGGATGATCAACTTGCCATCGGATTGGGGGAAGCCAATCTCGGCCTTGGATGTGGAAATCCTGTGGCCATGGCGGATTTGAAACCCGGGGAAACGGTCCTCGATTTAGGGAGTGGGGCCGGCTTTGATGCCTTTCTGGCAGCGGAAAGTGTGGGCTCAGAGGGACAGGTTATTGGTGTTGATATGACATCCGAGATGATAATCAAGGCAAAGAAGAATGCAGAAAAATTTCACGCCGGCAACGTGGAGTTTAAACTTGGGCAGATAGAAAAGCTGCCAGTTGTGGACGATTCAGTAGATACCGTCATGTCAAACTGCGTCATCAATCTCTCACCCGATAAAAGGGCCGTATATGGAGAAATCTTTAGGGTATTAAAGCCTGGAGGCCGGATCAGCATATCGGATGTGCTCAGTTCACGAGAGATCCCAAAGGAAATCAGGGATAATCCATCTGCCTATACCGGGTGAATTTCCGGGGCCATCTCACCCGATGAGGTGAGACAGATCTTGGTCGATTTAAACTTTGAAGACATCTCAATAACAAAAAAGGATAACAGTGAAGAGATAATAAAGAGCTGGAATATCGGTGCGGGAACAGAGCATATCGTATTTACTGCATACATGAATGCCAGGAAACCCTTTGCCGAAAAATCTGCGTGGGAGGATAATTCGGAGACACTCAAGGCACTGGGTAATCTATCCCTTGAGGCCTGCAAGAAAAGATTGGCTGAACTGTCCAAGGGGCTTGCCCACCCGGCAAGGGTGGAGATTATTCGTATGCTTGAAATAAGGCCGCCCGAGAGATGTGTTTGCGGTGACATTGTCAATGCCCTTCCCCTGGCACAGTCGAGTGTCTCCCAGCACCTCAAAGTTCTTAAAGAGACCGGCTGGATCAAGGCGGAAAATGAGGGGCCATATGTCCGCTACTGGATCGCTGAAGGCATCATCGACTATTACCTGGATCTTATGAAACGATCGCTGAAAGCAGGATGAACGGCCATGTAGATAGACAATATCACTCCTTTAATACCGACATAAACAGACATAGAGTGCCTTGCGGCATTACAGGTCTTATATGAAAAGGTC
>CP070673.1:976295-979948 GCA_020351915.1 Deltaproteobacteria bacterium | reverse complement strand
CTTATTATATTATCCATAAAAACCACATATCCGAGCAGGCAAAGAATTTCCAGATAAACTACAAAACGTAATGATATTACATACTGAACAGAGAGTATCAAACATACTGTGACAAATATGGATAGCTTGACATAGATGTCCTTTCTTGCCCGGCTCACCAGGGCCTGCCACCATTTTTGGGTAAACAGAGAATGCAAAAACCATAAAAAGGTAGGCATAATGATGCCTGCCCAAAAAATAAACCGGATCGCACCCTGGGGCCATTCCAGTCTGAATATAGGTTGGACTTGACCTATAAGGGGAAGCCTCAAAGTCCTGTATAACGGATCAACTTCATACCCTGAAAATATTTGCGGGTAAACAGCCTGCATAACCGCCAGGATGCCTATGCCTGCTGCCCCGGAAAATAAAACTCTAAAAAAGATCTTATCGTTGAACTCGTATCTTTGAACAAAAAAAGCATATACAGTGACCATAAAAAAGAAAAAGATAAAAATTATGGAGATGCGGTCAACTTCGGGACGGAAGAACTCGCCCCACCCGTTTTGAATAAGCAAAGCGCCCGCAGAAAAAAGCAAAAGGGAAGAGGAGTAGTTGAAAAGAGCTGAACCGATATCCTTTTCTTTCAAAAACCAGAGCACGCTCAGCAATACAATTATGGGCAATATGATGAATATCCCGGCCTCGATACAGACCCAGAAAGCCAGAGCCGAGACAAAACCACCGCCCCAGGCCCACTTTTTCTCGGGGGGAGTATGCATCATACGAATGGAAAACCCAAGGGAGACAACGAAAAGAAACGTCATAAGGCTGTGATGATCTGGTTTGCCTGCAAGAAAACATCCTATTACAGCCGGCTGAAAAATAAACGCCAGAACCAGAAATGCTAATTGCCTTCTATTAAATACAGGACAGCAGGCCCAAACCAAAAAGAGGGCCGAGAAGACGTGGAGAAGCGGACTGATCAGAGCTCCCCAGAAATGCAAGGCTTTTTCAAATCCCGTCAAAGGACTCATGACCCACGCACCTGCAAGCAGCAGAACATCAAGGGGCCGGGTGCAGTGCTGCTCAAAGCCGTATGGCGGATCTACCCTGTGAAAAGTCGCATCAAACCACTGCCTGCTTTCGTGGAGCTGGACCACCCTATTCAACCAGTCGTAGCAATTCTGATCCGCCAACAAGCCGCTGAACACCCCGGCCATGAAAGCAATACCCAGTTGAATAGTGGTTATGAGAGCAATTGATAGAAAAACGTGTTCAGGATATTTGCGCAAAAACATTTGTAGCGTTTAGTTTGTTGTATTGGAGCTTAATGCTAATTGAATCGCGGTTCTTCATATCGAACAATTTCCTAGCTAATGAGGTATAAGAATCCGCTTTTTTTCAAGATAAGTATGAGACAAACAGCCTTGGAGATCAAGTACAGAATATACTCTAAACGCGATAAGTTTATTTTCATGGTGTGAACGAGCAGAGCTAGAATGATTCTGGAGGCGATTATTGAGGAGTTTATTTAATATTTTGATATCATTGGCAAAAGCCGGATAGAATCCAAACAGCTTGGACTTCACCAAGAGGTGCTAGCGGTGAAAATCATCGAGAAGGTGCTCCCTTCGCCTAGTTCACGAGTTATAAGACCTTTTTCTTTGCTCCCCCTTGATCAGCGAATGTAGGGAAAATTTACGGCCCTAGAGGGGCTTCCTAGCAATGGCCCAAAAAAGCGCGATCTGCTTATTCATCATGGAGGGTACGGATTGTGCCAGACTAAGCTGTATACAGGGATACCGGCTGTCATCATTCCTAGATTTTCTGACCGCGATCCCTTTGGGGGGCGCGGGAATGGGTGACTCCTTTCAGAGGAGAAAAGCAAGAAGACCTTAGCCGTCATCCATGCTCCTTAAACCTCAAGGCGGAAATTGATTTCTCCTACTCCCGCTCCCCAGGCTCCAATTCCTGGTGCGTTCGGGGGCGCTCCCCTTTGATGGCCATGGTCTTGGTAAAATACATCGCAGCGGCTCGTTTGAGACTGGCCTTGTTCACCGTCGCCGGCACCTCTTCATAGGTGCTGATTGAAGCGAGGATGTTGAGGATATCCGCCGGATAACAGGCACGAAGCTCCCTCCCGCCCAATTGAAGGCACAGCGCGCGGAGAAACTCGGCGCTCCCCGGCTCGCACGAAAGGTTTCTCTCTGCAACAAGCCGATCAAAGATCTTCTCGAAGACAGGGGAACTGACCGGTCCCACATAGATCTTGTTTTGAATGCGCCGCAGGAACGCTTCGTCGGCGAGTTCATGCGGATCCAAATTAGTGGCAAACACTACGAGCAATTCAAAGGGGATCTCGAATTTGAGCCCATAGCGAAAGCTCAGGTAGTCCACACGACGATCAAGGGGCACGATCCATCGATTCAGCAGATAATGGGGGGTTACGATCTGCCGGCCAAAGTCATCGATGATAAGCATGCCATTGTTCGCCCTCATCTGGAGGGGGGCGGCGTAAACCCGGGAACTCTCCTCAAGCTGTAACTCCAACATGCTCGGCTCCAGTTCGCCACCTACCGTGATAGCAGGACGACGGCACACCACCCAGCGGGGGTCGAGGCCCGTGACATCGATTGCCAGCCGCTCATGAACGGCGGGATCGTAGAGCACAATGACCTGTCCGTCGAATTCCACGGCGTAGGGAATGACAATGGCATCCTGGTAGATCCGCCCTAGCCTCCCCACCACGCTGGTCTTGCCGTTTCCGGTAGGCCCATACAAGAAGAGGGAGCTCTGCGAGTTCACGGCAGGCCCTAATTGGTCAAGCAACTCCCTGGTCAGCACCAGGTCTGATAGCGCCTTCTTGAGCCCCGCCCGGTTTACGGCGACCTTTGCGGCCTGAGCCCTCACGGCCGTATCATAGCTTCGGAGAGAAACCGGCGCCGGCCCCGCATAGTGGCTGACAGTGAACCGCCTTTCGGCCTGGTCCCGGCCTGCTCCGGACAGCGTAAAGGTATAATCATTATCCTTCACACCCAACACCTCAAAGAGTTGCCGGCGTCGAAGGCGCTGAAAGAGGTCGTGGATCACCGGATAGGGGAGCTTGAGCGAGCTACATAGAGCCGTCATGCTGGTCGACCCTTTGCTGTAAAGCCGACGTAGCATGAGATCCTCTACGAGCGACTCGGGGATATCCAAAGCTTCGAGGCTGTCAGGTGCCTCAGGCGAGAAGGCGACCCCGACTTTTTCAGGTTCTTCAGCAGTCACAATCATCATATATGGCCCTCAGATAGGGATGAACAACAAAACAGCAACCGTATATCCGGATCTCACCGTCACAAGAGGTTACTAACAATTCTGCAGGAGTTGGTCAACCGAAAAACCCGGGAGATACAGTCACCTGCATTCGTTTCAGGGGTGGGGATGAGGGGAACCGCTCAAAACAAGCGGCTCAGGGGAAGACCGCGTTCCCACGCTCGTCAAGCAACATCAATACGGAATTGCGGAGTTCCCACCAGATAATTGATTGTCTCGCCCTCGGAGTCCTTGTTCTCATTGGGGCATTTACGACGCCAACAGTAGATTGGATTTGACTGCCTATTGACGGTTAAAAGTTTTTGGAAGCCCAAATCGCGGCTTGAAAACGGTTTGGGACATCAATTTTGCCGTAG
>CP070673.1:969135-976195 GCA_020351915.1 Deltaproteobacteria bacterium | reverse complement strand
GAAGGGCTTCAATCATTTTTCACATCCCTGGTAAGGTATCTGCTCAGGGTTTAAGGTTTAGAGGTTCAGGGTTCAAGGTTCAGAGGTTGAAGGGTTCGGGGTTGGGGCTTCGGATATTTGGAGTTTATCGAAAATCTGAACCCGGAACGCTGAACCCAGGACCTATAAAGGAAAACGCATGAGGATAGAAGGATTTGAGGACATTGACGCATGGCAGTTGGCCCGGGAGTTAACTCACAAGGTCTATGACCTGACAAAGAAGGCCAAGTTTGATCGCGACTTCGGCTTGAAGGGGCAAATTCAGGATGCAGCGGGTTCATCCATGCACAATATTGCTGAAGGATTCGATTCGGAGACAAACCCGGAGTTTGTTCGTTTTCTTCGGTATGCAAAACGGTCTTGCACCGAAGTCCAGAGTGAGCTTTACGTGGCGTTGGATCAACAATACATAACGAAAACTGAATTTCAGGACGTGTTTGATCATGCCGGACGCACCCGCGCCGCCATTCGAGGTTTCATCAAGTACTTGCTGGCTTATGAGCAAGGTCAACGAAACAAAGATAACCCTGAACGGTGAACCGTTGAACCCTGAACCTGCAAACGCCTACCTAAGAAATAGGGCGGGTGTAAACATCAGGAGGATCTCTGGCCAGATGATGCCGCTTATTTACTTGGCCACCACACTCAACTTGGCGATTTGTATGGGCGGGGTTGAAAGGGAACCCCCGGCCCATTCTGCTGTGTCACCGATAGCAGCGATATTTTTCAGTGCATCGTAGGTATTGCCTGCTAACATAACATCCTTTACGCGTCCCACAATCTCGCCGTTTTCTATCTTGTAGCCCAAATGAAGATTTACAGAAAACTCTCCACTCATGGGGTTCCCTTGGCCCAAACCCAAAACATCGTGAACAATCAACCCTTCTCTGGTGTGTTTCACCATATCCTCGTAGGCCGTATCACCCTCTTTGATGATCAGATTTGTGGGACTGCAACCAATGCCGTTACCAGTGGACTTGGCTCCTGCCCGCCCTGCTGTATCGAGGTCGTAGAGGAAGTTTTTCAATGTGCCATCCTCAATGAGTGGGGTAACCTGATGCGGCACACCCTCACCGTCATACGTGCCGCTGTTCGCTGCATAATCAATCAGGGGGTTATCGGTGATGGTGAAACTGTCGTGTGCGATCTTCTTCCCCAGCTTGCCAGCAAGCGGCGATGATCCCAATACTACATTCTTACCATCAACTCCCAGGGCAAGAGCCAAAAGGAGCACCTTCATGCCTTCGGGTGTGAAAATCACGGGCATATCACCTGATGTGACCGGGGCGATGTTCTCCGCCATCTTGAACAACGCGATGGCTTTCTGGGCGATCTCCACGTGGTCAATCTCACGTTTTTTCCACCCGAAACCATGTCCAGCCCAGAGGAGGTCGGTCCCCCGCACCAGCTGACCATTAACCCACACAGCGAAATTTGTGGTCTCGGTGCTATAAACAGTGCCGGCAGAGTTGGCAAACTGACTGGTTGCCTCGCTCTTGGTCGCCCCGGCACCAAGAAGGATGTCAGGGTTATAGTCTTTGACCAGGCTCATCATCTCCTCGCCGATGCTCACCATTTCCTCTTTGGTAACCGGATGCACCGCATCGTCGCAGACCTTTACCTCTGTGCCTCTCTGTGGACCGGGGAAATCGAAATGCACCGGGCTGCCAAACTCAGCAGCCTCCAAGGCCCTTGCTACCACACCATCCACATCGTCTGTGTCCGTAGTATGGGATGTGCCGATTTTTCCATCAACGATGACTTTCACGCTCATACCAGTACTCTGCGTAGATTTAGCCGACTTGAGCTTGTCGTTCTCAAAAGAAACCGCTGTGGATTCACTCTGCCCCAATGACGCCTGTGCGCCCTGTGCCTTTACCATCGCCTTTTCAATCAACTGGTTTACGGTCATTGCTGTCTCCCTCCAACCACAACGTTTTGAATGCGGACGTAAGGACCACCAAATCCTACGGGCAGAGGTGACTGCCCCCCCTTTCCACAGCCACCACCTACCGGGGGCAGTTCTACTGTATTGCCTATCTTATCAATATTCATTAAGGTTTCAAAAACGTTGCCCGTCAGCACCACATCTCTGACAAGCTCCGCTACCGTGCCCTCCCTGATCATGTAGCCATAAGCAGCACTAAAGGTAAACATCTCCATGGCGGTCTGACCGCCGACCATGTCCAGGGCATAGAGCCCTAATTCTACATCTCTTACCATATCTTCAAAACTGTCATCACCTTTGTCTATAAAGGTGTTGGTCATGCGCACAATAGGTGGGTGTTGGTAACTAATAGCCCTAGCGTTGCCCGTGGGCTGCTCACCCATTTTGGCAGCGGTTTCCCGGGAGTGCAATCTTCCCGCTAGGATGCCATCTTTGATCAGGTAGTTCTTTCTGGTCTTCACGCCTTCATCATCGTATGTGTGGGTACCTCTCAGACCGCTGAACGAGCCGTCATCTATGATGTTGAGGCCATCCGAACCAAAGCGTTTTCCCAGCACCATAAGCTCCTTCATGCGCTCATTCTCGTAAAGAACGTCTGATTCACTCAGGTGTCCAAATGCCTCATGGGCAAAAACTCCTGCCAACCTGGGATTGATAATTACGGTATATTTTCCGCCAGCAACGGGTGGTGCTGAGAGCAGGTCTACAGCTCGCCTGGCAGCCTCTTCTGCCTTCTTGTGTACTCCCTCAACCACCTGAAATCCAGTGCTGCCAGCAACGCTCTCAAATCCTCGCTGCACATTGTCGCCATCCCGAGCAGTGGCTGATATTGACACGCCTGTATCAGGCCGCTCATCTTCAATGTAGGTTCCCTGTGAATTGCAATACCAGACCTTTCTGAACCTATCGTTATAGGCAACATTCGATGTTTCAATCCGGTCGTGGTACCCAAGGATAATCTTGTTATACTCCTCGATAACCGCCTTTTTCTCTGACAACGAGACTTGTCGAAAATCCTTGTTTAAGGTCGCTGTTGTCGTGTCATCAACCGATTCCACTTCTGCAAACTCACTGTGTTCTTTTCCCACTAATCGAGCGGATTCACAGGCCTCTCTCACTCGGGTCTCAAGGTCACGGAGATCATTGAACGTAGAATAGCCCCAGCCGCCTTTAACAAGAGCTCTCACGATGCCACCCAGGGTCCTGGCAGATCCGATATTATCCAGTTCCTCGCCCCTGAAATTCACCCACGAAGAAGTTGCACTTTCAATGCGGATCTCTGTGTATTCTGCATTGCTCTTGCGTAAGGCCTTTTCCATCCTCTCTCTCATACTTATCACCTTTGTGAAAAACTCGTGAAGCTTTGCCGACTACTTCGCATTGAGTAACTCCAACATTTTACCTTTATCGGTTGTTGGAAGCTTGCAGTTGTAGTTGAGACAAACATAGGCAGTGGCTCTGTTATCAATGCTGGTTTGATGTTCCGTAAACTTCGCAAGACGTTCAATACTGGCCGCTTCTTGGTCAATGGGGCGGAGAAGTACTACCTTGTTGGGTATGAAGTGTGTGTGAAGGGCTTGTACCATCTCTTTGGTATCCTTTGCCTTCGAGTTACCGACAATTACCACCTCGTAGGAAGGCCCTATGCCAAAGTCGACCGCTGCCATGAGCTGGGTGTGAGCAGATGGGGATTCACTGATGCTTTCAGAAAAAGCCTTTCCAATTGTTGCTGCCTTCTCCTCTAAATCCGATTTGGCAGTGAGCCGTCCAAGGCGCAGCAGGTTTAACATAGCCACCGAATTTCCCGATGGAACGGCGCCATCGTAGACCTCCTTGTGGCGAACCAGGAGTTTTTCGCTGTCGTTTGCTGTGAAGTAAAATCCGCCACCATCTTCATCCCAAAAATGTTTTATTAAATCCTTGTTCAAGTCGAGAGCAGTTTCAAGATAGCCCACCCTAAAGGTAGCCTCGTAAAGCTCCAACAGTCCCCAAATCAGGAAGGAATAATCATCTATATGAGCTGGTATGCCAGCCTGGCCATCCCGGTAGCGATGAAGGAGTCTCCCACGAGGAGTGCGCATCGTTTTGAGGATGAAATCTACAGCACGCTCGGCAGCTTCAGCATACTCAGATTCCTCAAAAACCTGTGCCCCTTTTGCAAGTGCGGCGATCATGAGGCCATTCCAATCGGTCAAGATCTTATCGTCCTTATGGGGATGAACTCGTTTCTCGCGGTAGTCAAATAGCTTCTGCCGTATTGCTTTCAGTCGCTTCTGAAGGGCTTCCTCAGATACCTTCAGGTCAGATGCGAGTTCTTTGACTGATTTTTTCAGATGTAAGATATTGCTCCCTGTCCCCTCTCTGGTTGGCTGTTCCATGAAATTGCCGTCTTTTCTGATGTTGAATACCTTGACAATCAGAGTTGCTTCTTCCGGTGCAAGTACTTGTTGCGCTTCCTTAAACGTCCACACATAATACTTTCCTTCAACGCCTTCGCTGTCAGCGTCCTCAGCCGAGTAGAACCCTCCCTCTGGTTGCATCATATCCCGCAAAACATAGGTGAAAATCTCCCGTGCCGTTTCTTCGTATTTCTTTTTTCCAGTTGCTTGATAGGCCTCAGTGTAGGCCATGGCCAACAGAGCCTGATCGTAGAGCATCTTTTCAAAATGTGGTACAAGCCATCGAGAATCAGTAGAGTAGCGGTGAAACCCAAACCCGACATGGTCGTAGATGCCACCTCGCCGCATCTCCTGAAGCGTTTTTTCAACCATCTCCAAAGCCCCCTCATCACCGCTGCGCCTCCAGTAGCGCAATAGGAAAAGCAGGTTGTGGGGAGTAGGAAATCTGGGAGCGCTCCCAAAACCACCGTACTGCTCGTCAAACCGCGTGGAAAGCTGCTCATAGGTAAGGTTCAGGGTAGATTCATCCAGAGCTTCACCTGTTGCGCCCGGCGACATCTCCCGTGAGGCTTCAGAAATAGATTCGGTAATTTGGTTGGCTGAGTTCAACATTTCAGAGCGTCGTGTCGTCCACATCTCCTTTACACGGGGGATCAGGTCTACCATCCCGATGCGTCCGAATCTCGTCTCCTTGGGAATGTAGGTGGCAGCATAGAACGGTTTTTTGTCTGGCGTCATAAGGATGGTAAGGGGCCATCCTCCACTCCCGGTCAGCATCTTACATACCATCATATAGACGCTGTCTATGTCAGGTCGCTCCTCCCGGTCTACCTTAATGGATACAAATACATCATTCATTAATTTTGCAACTTCAGGGTCCTCAAATGACTCATGCTCCATTACATGGCACCAGTGGCAGGTCGAATAGCCAATGGATAGAAAAATAGGCTTATCTTTCTTTTGCGCCAGTCGGAATGCCTCTGGCCCCCATGGATACCATTTTACTGGATTATGCGCATGCTGGAGCAGATAGGGGCTTTTCTCAGATATCAATTTGTTATGGTACTTTTTCTCCGGCATTGACTCAGGTTTCTGGGATATTCTCGGGTCACTTTCCCGCTTTTTCATAAGTTCCCTCGCTTCTTCCGGTTTCTTTAGTTCCTGTGCAAGCGTTATGCCAGTCACCAATCATACATTTAAGCACATAGCTCCAATGGTCAAGATCAGCAAAAACGCATTCAAGCATCTTTTTCGCAGGGGCATCACACTGTCCAGTCTGTGCATATAGGTTACCTTTTGGAATGGCCTGATGGCTTCCAGCAACAAGAGCTCGATTTCAAACCGATGCAGGTGAACCCCCCAGAGGTAAAGAATTAGTATCGTTCAAAAGTTGTGGCTTTATGAATTATTCAACACAAAGCGACAATTCTTCAATATCCTTTGTAGAGCAGGTAGGCCTGTTCCTGAAAGGCGATATCCTAGAGGAATTCCACCTGTGTCGGCAGTGGCCAATCTTTGAGGGTTTACTCCAGAGAACTTACAGAACTAATGAGATGTTTCTTGAACCCTCAAAGATTGGCCACCTCATCATGACAGGATGGATAGCGCCTTGAGGGAATTGGCCTATCTGATACCTTATTCATAATCAAAACCTTGCTACTACTTTTGGACGTTACTAAAGAATCCACGCCCAGAGGATGTGCGGATACTATAGAAACTGAGTTGCTTAATATTAAATCTCAAAGCTCAAATGTCAAATTCACCCCGTAGAGTAAGCCTTTTGATGCTACACAATAGGGCTAACCTGTGGGGTGTTAAAGACGACAACAAAACGAGATGAGACTGCGGGCCCCGTATTACTTATAACACGATTATTTTCCCTACTCCACCATCAATATACTTCTCCGGGAATAGAGACCTTATTTTCGCTTTATGTTGGGTACAGTGGGCAGGGCAAATCAGCTCAAAATCTCTAAACAAATCAAAGTCACTGAATCCGTGCAGACCACCAACAATCGCATACACCTTACCAAATTGCGACGCTGCTTCAAGTATGTGCGCCGTCTTCGGATGTGAGCATCCGGTTGAAGAAGATGGCTTCAGACCTTTGATACCGAGCAAGCAGGTTCCAACCAGCATGCATAAAGGTGGAAACAAGAACCAGCACTATTGCAAACGGATTCATATTGGTATCGCATGCTCACTGACCCATCCGATGTTTGACCTTTCAGCACGGGTATTTTCACTTCATGCAAGAAGAGATCTCAGATTGATAAAAAACCCGCGAAAGAGAGACACCCAATAGATATCGATACGTTAAGGATATGGGCAAGCAACATTTGCCACAACTGTAACGCGACTCCTACACCGCACGCAAGTACTTTCATTCTCGCAGGACTGTATATGCCTTAGGTATAAAAACACCTCAAATCAGTCCCTCAGGACCTGCACTGCAGAAAAAAGCAAACAGATCCTCATTTGATATTTTACTACCTGCAAATTGTGATTATTATGGTAAAGAACAACGCTACGAAAAAATGCCGCAAATCGAATCCAGCCACTTGAAGGATTGTTTTGAATCATATGTGGCATAGTACTGAATTACATACCGGACAAACAGGATCAAGGGAAATTAGAGAGAATTTCGATTCTAATTCCAAAACAGAATGAGACG
>CP070673.1:962837-969035 GCA_020351915.1 Deltaproteobacteria bacterium | reverse complement strand
TCTTCTTTTGCCGGCGCGAAAATCTGTCTCTTGCCAATTACCTTCCTTTCCCGTGTCTCTTTGTGCTGCCAAGGCCTCCTTTTCCTGGCTGGTCACCCCAAATGAGGAGAACAGGGCTTGCTACAAAAATGGAAGAGTAGGTGCCAACTACTATGCCAATGAGGAGGGCAAAGGCAAAATCATGAATAACACCACCGCCTAAGACAAAGAGGCATGCAACAACAATGAGGGTGGTTGCTGAAGTCAGGATGGTTCGACTGAGCGTCTGATTGATGCTTTGGTTAATCACCTCGGCGAAATCGCTACGCCGAGAGCGACGGTAGTTTTCCCTGATTCTGTCAAAAACGACAATGGTATCATTCAGGGAGTAACCAACGATGGTGAGGAGCGCGGCTACAACGGGTAATGTTACTTCCCTGTTGGTGAGGGCAAAGGCTCCAATTGTTATGACAACATCGTGAAAGAGCGCAATAATGGCACCAAGGGCGTACTCCAAGCGCAGAAACCAGCACAGACCGATAGTAATGAGGCCGGCAACAGCAATAAGCCAAATGATACTCATTCCTATTGCTGAAATGATATAGACTCCGAAGGCAAGGCAGGCTGCCATGATTATACTCATGGTCCACTTGTATTCAAATCTGCCTGATATGTAGATAACCATGAAAAGGATTGCATAAAAGATGGCAAAAAGGGCCTTTTCCCTTAAATCTTTCCCAATCTTTGGCCCCACCATCTCCACCCTCCTCACTTCAACGTTGTTTTCCCCGAACGCTTTATCTAACGATTGTTTGACCATTTGGGAAAGGTTGCTCAGCTCGATATCGGTTTGGCTCACCCGTATCAGATATTCACCCTTTCCTTTTTCCCCGAACTCCTGAATAGCGCTATCTTCCAAAGCGATCGACCGTAAGGCTCCCCTGATAGCATCCGGTGTGGTTGGCTGATTGAACCGCACCTGAATCAGTATACCGCCAGAAAAATCCACACCATAATTAGGTCCGCCCCGAAATAGCAAAAGAACGATGGTGAAAAGTATCAAACTGCCCGAGAAGAAAAGGGCAATCCTTCGTCGCCCAATGAAATCAATATTAATATCCGGTTTTATGAATTCCATGTTCCGCTCTTTCTGCTAAACACTTATTTTCTTCATGCCCCGTTCAATAATGAGATAATCAAAGATGAGTCTGGTGACAAATATGGCGGTGAAAAGGCTGGCAACAATGCCAATACTTAAGGTTACAGCAAATCCCTTTACTGGACCCGTTCCAAACTGAAAGAGTACTAAAGCGGCTATTAAGGTGGTGATATTAGCATCAAGTATGGTTACCAGTGCCTTGCTATAGCCACCGTCAACTGCTGCCCGAGGAGTCTTACCCAGTCTCAATTCCTCCCGGATCCTTTCAAATATCAGTACATTGGCATCAATGGCCATTCCTATGATCAGGATAATGCCTGCTATACCCGGTAGTGTTAGGGTGGCACCGAACATTGCTAGTGCTGCTGCGATAAAGATGATATTCAGAAACAGGGCCAAATCGGCCAGTATTCCCGCAAACTTATAGTAAAAAACCATGAAGAGGATAACGATCAGGCCCCCAATCATCATTGATTTGAGACCCTTCTCAATGGAATCCTTTCCCAGGGAGGGGCCCACTGTTCTTTCTTCGATGATCTTCACCGGTGCTGGCAGGGCGCCTGCCCTCAACACAATGGCCAGATCTCGAGCCTCTTCCATGGTAAATCTTCCGGTAATCTGGGCCCTGCCGCCTGCAATTCTATCCTGGATAACGGGTGCGCTATTTACAACACCATCCAGGACGATGGCCAACCGCTTTTTTATGTTGGCCCCGGTAATTTGCTCGAAGAGCCGTGCGCCCCGGGAATCAAATGAAATCGAAACATAGGGCTCGTTGTATTGGCTCTCTATCTGAACCCGGGCATCGGTCAGATATTCACCTGTTAATGCAGCCCGCTTTTTCAAAAGAAAAGGAATCTTTCTTTGAGAACCAGGCTCTCCTGTTATTTGATAAAGAATCTGATCTCCTGGCGGTATGTTTCCCCGTAATGCCTCTTCCAGGCTGTTCTCCTCGTCGACCAGCTTGAATTCCAGGAGGGCCGTCTTCCCGATGATATCGATAGCCCGTTTTGGGTCCTTTATCCCCGGCAGTTGAACTAAAATCCTGTCCCTTCCTTGCGGCCGGATATCCGGTTCGGCTACACCAAACTGGTCGATTCGGTTCGTTATGGTTTCTACAGCCTGATCTACAGCCATCCTTTTGATATGCTGCTGGGCCTGGTCAGAGAGGACCAATTCCACGGTGAGGTCACGCTGTCCTAATGGTCCGGATTCAACGGCAAGGCCAGAAAAGTTCTTTTCTACCATTTCTTCCGTTGCCTTCCTGTCTTCAGTCCGCAACAGGGTAAGGCCAATCCTATCTGGACCAGTTCTTTTCAACGCCTGATACCTGATCTTTGCTTTTCTCAGGGCGTATTTTGTGTCCTCAACTGTGCGTTCGAGGTGGCTCTCCACCGCCTTCTGCACCTGAACCTCCAACACAAGATGCATTCCACCTTTTAAATCAAGTCCGAGATGAATCTTCTCCTCAGGTAATATATTAGGCCACCACGCAGGCATCGTTCTACTGATGGATGGTGTCAGGTAGATCAGTGCAATGACAATCACCAGAAGCACTGCAATTCCCCGCCACTGAAGTTTCTTAGACACGCTTTACTCCTTGACTTGGGCCTCTGCTCTTCTGATTATTCCTGCTATGGAACCTCGAGAAATCTTGACCCTCACCTTTGGGGATATTTCCACGGTGAGCACATCATCACTCAACCCAGTTATCAGCCCATGGAGACCTCCGGAGCTGACGACCCTATCCCCCTTTCTGAGATCTGCAAGAAGCTGTTTGTGTTGTTTGGCCTTCCTTTGCTGGGGTCTGATCAAAAGAAAGTAAAAAATGGCGAATATAATAATCAGGGGCAAAAATGCACCCAGCCCACCGCCTCCTCCAGCGCCTCCAGCGCCTCCGGTACCCATAGCGTACACTAAATTAATCATAAATCTTCCTCCCTTTCTGTATAAAAGTCACGGCTAAATTCAGCCAGTCGATCCTCCCTTATGGCCTGGCGTATTCCAGACATAAGCTGTGCATAATAGTGGAGATTATGAATGGTATTCAACCTGTAGGCCAGGATCTCCTTTGCTAAAAAGAGATGTCTCAAATAGGCCCGCGAGTAATGAGAGCAGGTATAACACGTACATCCCTCTTGGATTGGGGAGCTATCGTCTGCATGCTGCGCATTCTTTATTACAACCTTTCCCTTGTTAGTGAATAACATGCCATTCCGAGCATTTCGAGTAGGCAGAACGCAATCGAACATATCCACACCAATTCTCACTGACTCAAGTATGTCATCCGGTGTTCCTACCCCCATAAGATGCACCGGCTTATCCATTGGAATAAATTCCCTGGTGAATTTGATCACCTGTTCCCTGGTAGTGCGATCTTCGCCTACCGATAAACCGCCTAAGGCATAGCCGTCAAAGTCCATACTGACAAGGCTTTGGGCACTCATCTCTCTCAATTCAGGATATGTTCCACCCTGAACAATCCCAAAGAGGGACTGCCCATTATCCCTTTTTTTCGCCAGGCATCGTCGGGCCCACTGTTCAGTGAGCTTGACCGAGTTAAGAACATAATCGTGATCGGCGCCACCAGGTGCACACTCATCCAAGGTCATGATAATATCTGCACCCAGGGCTTCCTGGATTTCCATAACCTTTTCCGGACTCAAAAAGTGACTGGAACCATCCACATGAGACCGGAACGTGACTCCTTCTACTGATATCGTCCTGAGTTTCGAAAGGCTGTAAACCTGAAATCCTCCACTATCAGTGAGTATAGGTCCTGACCAGTTTATGAAGCGGTGCAGACCACCGAGCCTTTCTATCAGTTCATGGCCGGGTCTCAAGTACAGATGATAGGTATTAGCCAGGATTATTTCAACCCCGGCATCCCTGGCCTCGTCAGGGGATACACCCTTGACCGCTCCTGTGGTTCCAACAGGCATAAAAACAGGGGTCTCGAACTCCCCGTGGTCTGTTACTATCTCCCCAAGCCTGGCCTTGCTTGATTTACACTCTTTGCGAACCCTGAACTCCAAGGTCCTGGTTCCCTATTAACTGTTTGATGTTTAAAGTGAGCTAACCCTAAAACGACACTTTGTGATTCAGCTAATCAGCATTGCATCGCCGTAGCTGTAAAACCGGTACCTGGTTTCTACGGCCCAGCGGTAAGCCCTCATGGTCAATTCAATCCCGGCAAATGCAGCCACCAGAAAGAGCAGTGAAGACCGAGGTAGATGAAAATTTGTCAAAAGAGCATCGATGACCTGAAAGCGAAATCCTGGGTAGATCAATAGATCAGTAGTTCCAGAATCAGTTGCTATTTCGCCTTTCTTCTGAAACACGGTCTCTAGGGCCCTGACAACCGTTGTTCCAACAGCAATAACCCTTCTACCCTCTACCTTAGCCCTCTGAATAGCCCTGGCAGAATCAAGACCAACAACATATGACTCGTCTCCCAGGCTGTGTTCCCTGATATCCTGTACCCTCACCGGCCTAAAGGTATCGTGACCCACCAGGAGGGTTATATTCACGATATCTACTCCCCGGGATTGCAGAGCCTTAAGGAGATCATAGGTAAAATGAAGGCCGGCTGTCGGTGCTGCCACCGCCCCCCAATAACGGCAGAATATAGTCTGATACCGTTCCCTGTCTTGCTTGGATCTTCTATCGTTGTTGTCTCTTTTAATATAAGGGGGTAGGGGAAGGCAACCTCTTTTTTTCAGGACGTAATCGAGCGTATGTTTACCTTCAAATCTGAGCAGAACCTGCCCATCCTCACCTAACCCTTCTACAATGCCTGTTAGGCCATCTGGAAACAATATACTGGTACCTTTTTTTGGCCTCTTTGATGCCTTCACAAGGCACCAGCGTCTGTCCTGGCCCTTGTTCAGAGGTCTGACGGGATGTTCGACAACCAAAATCTCTACCTGACCTCCGGTTTCCTTATGGCCACATAATCTGGCTGGCACTACTTTGGCATCATTGACAACCAAGAGATCACCTGCTTTGAGCAGCGAGGGGAGCTCAAAAAAACGATAGTCGGCAATTTCCTCGGTTTGTCTCTTTGCACACAGGAGACGGGACTCATCCCTTTTGACTGCTGGTTCCTGTGCGATTAACTCGGCAGGCAGCTCGTAATCATATTCTTCAATGCGATACATCTCTTACTACCTGAAGAGGTATGTCAATAGGAGACCCAAACACATGGCCAGAAAACCAACCAGCCTGAGCTGATTATCGGGAACCTGCTGGATCTGTTGTAACCACCTCTTCATCTTATCTGGAAATGCCAGATACGGCAGTCCTTCAACAATTAAGACCAAACCCAGAAGACAAAGCAGGAGTTTCATCCAAACGCACCTTTTAGAGAAAACAAAATTGCAGCGGAGCAAAGGTTGGTGAAAACCCAACCGCACCTATCGTTCATGATAGAGTTGTTTGCAAAATTCTGCAAGTCCCTACATGCCGTTACTATGAGGCAAAGCTTACCTAAGCCGTGGTGATTACCCAGATGCCCACGCCAATAAATCCGAGACCTGCGATCCACGAGAGATACTTGGGATTGATATGGTGCGCCAAAAAGGAGCCGGCGAGAACCGCAATCCCCGAGGCCACAACAAGCGCGAGAGCAGCCCCGAGGAACACCGTGAGCTTGCTCTTCGTGGGGCCCGCTGCATAGAGGAGCGTTGCAAATTGTGTCTTATCCCCCAGTTCTGCGATAAATACCGTGGAAAACACCGTTAATAGTAACTTCAAATCCATTCAAAACCTCAAATAAAGATACGAATGTGATTTTACGGCCACAAAGGTTAGATTAGGTTTTTAGTATCCCGATTGCTTCCCTGTCATGCTGTCTATTTCAACCTTTATAATTAGCGAATTATCAAGCCCGGCCTCTGAATAGGCGGATAGCTTGTCTGAATAGTGGTGCATGATAATATCAAAGGCCTTAGGCTTTGCTTCGGGATCTTGGATGAGTGAGGCCTTTCCCTTTCCAATAACGCTGCGATACTTCATAGTCCATTTACAGGGGCTCTCACTACTCACTATTTTATGGTCAG
>CP070673.1:959314-962737 GCA_020351915.1 Deltaproteobacteria bacterium | reverse complement strand
GGGTGGCATATGATAGCCACCAAGGGAGTAAGGCCCTGGGTGGAGAGGTTGGCTTGGATAATGGAGCTTAAAACACGAAAATCAAGCAAGTATCCCAAAATTATTTTTGTGTTAAGGCCCAGGGAGGAAAAAAGAAATGGAGAGCCGGTTTCCCAACTACATCCGAAGATAAAAGAAGATCTGCCATCAAATGGATGGAATGCTAGCGATTTATTATACCTAAGGGTTTGGTCACATCGTGAAGTACCAGATGTTATCTGCGAACTAGAGCCGCAAGAGGGAAACAAAGAGAACTTCCTAAGTATGCGAATGGCACTTCAGCCTGTTTACCAAAGAACCCGAGATTCAGGAGGGCTCCCCTTACATGCTGCTCTGGTTGAACGTAAGGGTTTTGGCATACTGCTAGCAGCGAGAGGAGGCATAGGAAAGTCGACCTGCTGTCTCCGTCTTCGAGATCCCTGGCGCCCCCTTTGCGATGACGAAGTGTTAGTCGTATGCCACAGTCAAAATGGGTACCTGGCACATCCTTTCCCGACATGGAGTGACTACTTTGCGGACCGTTTTGACAGGACATGGAATATTGAGAAGTATGTTCCCCTGAAAGCGCTATTTTTCTTGGAACAGTCAAAGATAGATGAAGTGGTTCCCATGGGGCGGGGACAATCTGCCGTACTTGTGTACCAGTCAGCCACAGAGGTGTGTCATCGGAATTGGATGAAAGTAGATCGTGAGGAGGTGAGCAATCTCAGGAAAGACTTGTTCGAAAATTCTTGTCGACTAGCCAAGGCTATTCCGGCATTTAGGCTCAAAGCAAGCTTGAAAGGTAGGTTTTGGGAGAAAATTGAAGAAGCTTTCCCATAATCAACTAATAGAAACAATGGAACCACAACAACAAATTGCACCAACGAATCTGGAATCAATGAATTACATCGGTCCCAGCATGAATCCCATATTTAAGCCTGGGGATCGATTGCGAATCATCTCTTACGATCAGGGAAAAATTCGAGCGGGGGATGTGGTAGTTTTTATTTCCCCCGAAGATGGCTCCAAAGTTGTACACCGAGTCATCTCAGTAAATTCAGATGGAATAAGGACCCGGGGGGACAACTCTTATCATGAAGATGCATGGGTCTTGAGTCGTGAGCATATTATTGGGCGAGTGGTCGTCGCACAGAGGGGAAACAGGCGGCACAGAGTCTTTGGCGGGCCGGTGGGACAATTGTTTGCCGCAGTCCTCAGAGTGATTCACGCGATCGACTCAGGCTTTTCTTCCCTCCTCCACCCTGTCTATAAGAGGCTGTCTAGGTCAGATATCTTCAGGCGATGGTTGCCAGGCTGGATGAAGACAAGGGCTATCTCTTTGATTCATCCAGCAGGAACAGAGTTGCAACTGCTTATGGGTAGACGTGTCGTCGGCAGGTGGCTGCCGGGCAGGTCACGCTGGCATATTCGGCGACCTTTTCGGCTGTTTGTGGATGAGGCGTCTTTGCCGGAGAATACAGCAGAGGTTTCAGGTGTTCCGCGTGAGGCGGATCAGTTGTCCGTGGCTAATAAAGACATATGAAGGGATACAATTCCTTTGAATGAAGCAATCTCAATAGATTCCGACACAGCTTCTACATTGAAAGCAGCAATGGACTCCATTCACCCGAATCTGAAGCTGTGTGGGACGACAGATACATCTCTTCTTGATCTTTCGGATGAACTTCTGACCTATGTAAGGTCAGTTTTGAAAGATGAATCTCCCCTGGCTCCAGCGGCATCTGTGGATGAATGGTCTAGCCTGCTAACTTTCCTCCAAGCTCACTGGATAATTCCCTTCCTTTATCGAAAAGTCGGATCTTTACCACAGGAATGTCGCCCGCCAGAACCTATAGCCGATGAAATGAGGCAGGCTTTCCTGTTCAGTCGTGTACGTTCTCTTCACATGGAAAGGCAACTTCGTGAAATTATTGAAGGGTTCCTGGAGGAAGGCGTACGAGTGCTAGTTTTGCGGGGACCTGCCCTCGCATTTTCACTGTATCCAGATCCAGCGATGAGGTCCAGTTGTGATCTCGACCTTTTAGTGGCTCCTGAAAATGTGATCCAGGCGCGAGATATTCTGGAAAGCCTTGGCTACAGATGCCTGGCCAGAAGGTTCGAAACAGCCAGGGACTTTTTCCGCGAGGAGTGCTTCATCTACCAAGAAAACCCGGGTAACAAGTTTCCGGTTGATCTTCACTGGGTCCATTGGGAATTGCACCCCTTTTTCAAGGGCAGCGATGAGGTTGACATACTGGATCTTTTTCAGAGGGCGTGGAAGGTTGAGACCCCAACTCTGGCTTTCGAGACCCTACACCCAGTGGACTATCTCATTCATTCGGCAATTCACCTGATAATGATCCATAGAAATGAAATGCGGTTAAGTTGGATCTATGACACGGCACTGCTTGCCCAACACCTTCAAGTGGTGGATGACTGGGAAACACTGGAGAAAAGGTGCGTAGCCTGGAGGGCTCGGCAGCCGCTAGAACATTGCCTGAAAATGGCCCAAGTCTGGGCTGGACTGGAGCTACCGGGAGGATTCGATGATTTCTCCACCTGGCCACGACCCACAGAGGACGAGTCTGCTGTTTGGGCAGATACGATGCGGCACCATTGGGTGACCATTTTGTTGAAACGATCGCTTTCGAATCCCTCCTTGCTCCTAAAGCGTATCCCATCTCTGTTGCGTTTGCTTTTCCCCCATCCTGATATTGTGCGCTTTTGTTACCCGACCTCCAGTAACTGGCTGCTGCCTATCTCGTATGTGCGCCGTTGGTTAAGATGGATTGATGACCTGGTGATCAGCCGGATCGGTTCATTGAAACAAAAGGGTTAGTTTGTGAGGAACAGCTGGTGGACATATTTGAAATCAGGGCTTTCGTGCAAGCTTCCGGAGGACCGTATCGGTGGGCAGGACGGCCAGCAGTCCCTTACCACCGTCGGTCACAATCAGCTCAAGCCCCTCCGGTAGAGATCGGTTAGAAATGTCTCCCAGGCCCCCTGGGACTCTCCCGGGGCAACGGAGAAATCAATCACCTCCTTTCTGCCCTCTTCTCTTATCCCCAGGGCCACCAACACCACCCGCTTGACCGATCCTGCCCCGGTTTTGCGTTTGAGCACCACCCCGTCGGTGATCAGAAACCGGTACTGCCGCTTAATGGGCCTGCGATGAAAGGCCGCTACCGCCGTATCGAGGCTCTGAGCCACCCGAGAGACCGTACTTGCACTGACCCGCTCCTGCATCCTCCCCTCCAAGATCATCTCTAAGGATCGGCGTCCCGCTGTGCGATAATCCGACTCACCCTGATCGTTATCCAGATTCATTTCCTTTATTACTTCATATGCTTGTGACAAACTCTTAATAACAACACTGCTGTGTTTCATGGGGGTACCTCCTTT
>CP070673.1:954746-959214 GCA_020351915.1 Deltaproteobacteria bacterium | reverse complement strand
GGTTCTCTTTTTCATGTGTGGTTCTAGTGAGTGATAAGATCTTGTTTTTTCGTGGAAGCAGTGTAGGGAAATCACACGTATGTGTCAACGATGATCACTTGCGTGATGTCTTGATCAAAAAACTCAATAAATCGGAGAAAATGAGAGGGGAGAGCTTTCCCTTAGTTCGGTTACCATTTTCAGGTGGAAAAAACATAAACTACACGTGGCATACTGAAAAATATCGGGCTATATTTCTTGAATGTTGATAGCAGGAACCTATCGTCTTGGGGGAGATTTGCCATACACAATACATGGGCATTATGGTCCAAAGACACAGCCATGGGATATATAATCGTCCAAAGTGGCAAAAGACTCAGACCATATTTTTTTGAAGTGATAAAACAGAACAGGGCAGAGAGGTCACTCACCAAACTGAAGTTGGCCTCGTGCACGCATCTCCATCGGAAGCAAACTGTGGTAAATGAAGAAATTTACAGGCGTTTCTACTCCTACTTCCTGACCCAGGCGCACCACGGCTCCATTCTGCACCTCCAGTTCCGAGGGCCGCCCATTCATAATGTCTCGCTGCATTGAAGCTGTTCCCTCCGGCGGCAAGCTATCTAAGAACTCCATCATCTTGCCGATGATGTCTTTCGGCAAGGCAATGTTGCGTGCTTGAGCCACGTCATAGATCTCGCACATTGTCTTCTCTAGCATCTGGCGTGTTCCGGGCTGGCTGCGAAATACCCCGATAGGACCCCGTGTCACCGCCCCCAGGCCACTCCAAGCGGTAACGAACATGAACTTCTGCCACATGGCAACCTGAATATCGGGAGGGATCTCCACTGTTAAACCTACCGCTCGGCCAAAGGCTTCGCGCAGCCTTTCGACACGCTCACTCGGGCGATTGTCCAACTCACCAAATCTTATGAAAGGATCTGCCCCAGCGTGGCAGATATGACCCGGCTCAACAATGAAAGTGATAAGCCCACACAAACCACCCAACACGTGCTCGTGACCTAACAAAGCTGCCAACTGATATGGCGCCTCAACCCCATTTTGCAGTGGTACCACAAAGGTCTTTGGACCAACCATAGGACGCATGGCCTGCGCTGCCTCCGGCACTTGCCATGCCTTGACGCCTACCAGTATCACATCGACTAACCCTACCTGTGTCGGATCATCAGTTGCAGAGACTGGCTGCACAACAAAGTCACCCTTGATGCTATCCACCCGCAGACCATTCGTTAACATCGCCCGCAGATGATCCCCGCGGGCGACAAACACGACATCCTCTCCGGCCTGGGCCAATCGCCCGCCAAAATATCCCCCCACGCCCCCTGTGCCAAAAACTGCTATGCGCATGATGGCCTGCCCAAGCGGATTCTACAGCCTCCCCAAGATCTCCTGCGTCTTGGCCAGCCAGTAATCCATTCCCATGTTTTTGAACATTCCCCCGGCCTTTTTCAGATTCTCAAGAGCCTTTCCTCGTTGGCCCGTATCGGCGTAAAGTTCTCCCAAGTAAAGATAGCCTTCCGAGCACCACGGTTTGATTCTCAACTCATCCAGGATCTTGATGCCTTTAAGTATATGCTCCTCGGCCGTATCGCTTTGTGATGCATCTGTTTTTCCCAATATCCTCCCCAGCCAGGTCCATGACGCACCTTCAAAATGTTTCTCGCTCTTCTTTTGGGATAGCTTTAGCGCCTCCTCGATGAAGCTTCGAGAACTTCTCGGATCGCCCAAGTCGAAGTGTGTCTTGCTCAGATACAAATAATGAAACGACTGCCACCATTCACTGCCGCCACCCATGGTGAGGTTGAGGCCCTTTTCCATATGCTTTCTGGCAGCTTCGAGATCCCCCAAAAAATAATATCCGCTTCCTAAGCCACTCCAAGCCACAGCGAATATGAGGACAGTTCTACTCTCTTCGAAGTATCTGATGCTCTTTTGGAAGTGCTCGATCGCATTTATTCCATCTCCCTTGGCAATAAAAGATAAGCCATACATAGCTTCTGCAGCGCCAAGCGTAGCTAAGTGATTAATCGCTAAGCTGACAGGCAGGCCCCTTTCAAAAGATGGCGTTGCCTTTTTAAAATCCCCAATCATCGCAAGACTAAGCCCGTAGTAAGCGCAAAGCAAGGTGTACGAATTAAAAGGCGCGCCAAAAAGATCGGATTCTCTCTGTGTCTTCTCAAGTACATCGGTCACATTTGGGGCTACATCAATGGCCTTTCGGAATTCTCCTGCTGCGATGTATGAAACGCAAAGCCCCCTGGCAATCGGGGCCATCAATTCGATATCCTGAATCTTCCGGGGCTCTTCAAAACCGATCTCGGAGTATCTTATTGCTTCTAAGGGCTTTCCTTTGTGCATGTAGTAAATGCCGATTAAGCTGTACACGATTGCCAGGCTCTTCTTGTCGTCTAGTTCTTTGCAGAGCCTCTCCCCCTCCAGAAGGATCCTGAGAGAATCCTCTGGAAAACCCAAGAACATCATCGGGGAAACCACTAACAATATGATTTCGATTTGTTTTGTTTTATGATCATCGGTCTCTGGCAGTCGATTGAGTACTTCTATCGCCTCCTTGTAAAAGCGAAAGGCTTCCCAGTTGGAATAGTTTTTTGTGGTTTTGTTGCCGGATAGCTTCAGATATTCATAAGCCTTCTCGAAGCTGTCAGTCTTCAAATAATGGTAGGCCAGGATTTCATAGTATTCGTCCAACCTCTGGGCGTAGAGCGATTCAATGGCCCTGCCTATTGTCTCGTGAATCTCCTTCTTCCTTTTGAACAGCAAGCTGTTATAGGCCACCTCCTGCGTGAGGGCGTGCTTGAAGATATAGGTCGATTGTGGGTAGATCCCTCGCTCATAGAGAAGCTCGGAGTCCTTTAAGACGGATAAATGAGACAACAGTTCTCGTTCAGAAATCCCCGTGACCACTTGGATTAATTCCTGACCGAACTCTCGGCCTACAACGGCGCCTGTTTGAAGAACGCCCTTTGCACCCTCAGCCAGCGCATCAACTCGAGCCATGATGACATCTTGGACCGTGGAAGGAACAATCACCTCCTTGATGTCTTTTACCAAATGGCATCTATTTCCGCGTCTTTCGATGACTTTTTGCTCTGTAAACGACTTTACAAGCTCCTCAATGAAAAAAGGAACGCCTTCTGTCTTCTCCAGGATCAACTCCTCAACGCCCTTGTCCATGTCCTCTGTGCCCAAAAGGTTGGCCACCATAGCGAGGCTCTCCCGGTTTGAGAGCCGGTTCAAGGTCACTTGGCTGTGATATGATTTCCCACCCCAGGTGTGCACGAATTCAGGCCGGTAGGTGAATATTAAAAGGACCCTGGCCCCAGAAATGTTTTCCAGTAGATCCCTCAAGGAATCCTCCGAGCTCTTATCAATCCAGTGAAGGTCCTCAAAGGCCATGATCAGCGGCCTGATCTCTGAGCCCTTGAGGACGATTCGCTTTAATGCTTCGAGGATTCGATCTTTTCTGGCCTCAGGGCTCATGGAGATCTTGTCGATGCCGCTGTCTTTTACCGCTAAGAGCTCCAAAAGATATGGAAGGGTGGAGGCTTCATCGGCTCCCAGTATTTTCAGGCCTCGTTTGACCTTTTCGCTAATCTCCACATCAGCATCGCCGTCCTGAATATCAAAGTTTGCGTTCAGGATATCTGTAATAGGGTGATAGGCAACTCCTCTGCTGTAGGATAGGCACTTTCCTTCCAAGAAGGTTGCATCTTCGTGAGCCACAGCCTTTCTGAACTCATATAAGAGCCGGGATTTGCCTACTCCCGCTTCAGACATTATGGAGATGGCCTGTCCCGTCCCCGCCTTGGCTCTTTCAAACACATCTAACAGAAGGTCAAGTTCCCTCTTCCTTCCTACAAAGGGAGTCAGTCCCCGCTCGGCACTCACATCAAACCTGGTCCTTCTGGTGCTGGGGGCAATCACCTGGTACACTTTATGACGTTTCTTCTTGCCCTTGACTTTCTTCTCTCCCAGGGCTTCAAAACGGAAAAAGCCTTCGGTGAGTTTAAAGGTATCTTCTGTCACATAGGTAGACCCTGGTTCTGCCAGGCCTTCCATACGGGAGGCCAAATTTACCGTGTCTCCCACTGCCTTGAACTCAACCCTGAGGTTGTTACCTAGGGTGCCCACCACCACGGGACCGGTGTTGATACCGATGCGCATTTTGAGCGGAGGGATGCCTTTTTGCTCTTGGTTTACTCTCTCGTAAAACTTGGAGATTTCCCGATGCGTTGCCAGAGCGGAGCGGATTGCCCGCTGCGGGGCATCTTCGAGTGCAATGGGAGCGCCGAAGAGGGCCATGATGCCATCACCGGTCAGCTCATTGACCGTGCCTCCGTAATCGTGGATCTTGTGGATGAGGATCTCGTAGACCTGATCCATGATGGTGTAAGCCTCCTCAGGGCCGAGTTGTTCGGTGAGAGGGGTAAATCCTACCATATCGGAGAAG
>CP070673.1:949703-954646 GCA_020351915.1 Deltaproteobacteria bacterium | reverse complement strand
GTTATGTCGATGAAATCAACTGCAGAGGATAAAGGGGATCACTGGCTCTTAAATGGTTACAAAACCTGGATCTCTAACGCCACTTCTGCAGATGTGATCATCAACTATGCATATACCGATCGCTCTCAGGGAGGTAAAGGGCTTTCGGCTTTTGTAATAGAGCCAAAAAACTTTAATGGTGTTACCACAACCGACCTGGATAAGTTAGGGACTCACGCTACCCCAACAGGTGAAGTGATTTTAGAAAACACTAAGGTTCCAAAAGAAAACATTATTGGTAAGCCAGGTGATGGTGTTAAGATCCTTTTTGGCTCTCTTGCTAATTCCCGTCTCTCTTGCGCAGCCGGAGGTGTCGGTCTAGCACAAGCATGTCTAGAAGCCATAACGAAATATGCTATGGAACGGGAACAATTTGGTCAGCCAATCGGGAAGTTTCAGATGAACCAAGACATGGTTGCACAACTGGTCGCCGAGATCGAGGCGGCAAGGCTGTCTTGCTATAAGGCAGCGTGGCAGAAAGATCAAGGGGTGTTAGGTAACAATATGGAAGTAGCTCAAGCTAAATATCTAGCTGGTGAGATAGCCTATAAAGCCTCCAGATATGCAATGAGTATCCTAGGGGCTTATGGTTATTCTACCGAATACCCGGTGGCCCGTTACTACCGAGATGCGCCTCCCTACGGAATGGTGGAAGGATCAACGAATATCTGTAAATTTATCGTTGCACAAGATCAACTTGGTATAAGAAAGGCTAATAGATAAAAGGTAAACTATCCCACTTAGAAAAGCAGGATAACAGAAACTATGTTCAAAAAAACTCCGGGGAATAGGATTAGTTTATGTTTTATAAGTAAATAGTAAATAATGCAAAAATATTGAACAGTAATACGGTAGTGTAAAAACAATATAAGTATAAAAAAATTAATATATTAGTAAACTTTTCAACAATAAAACACCTCTTATTATTACTATTATTAAAATGTAGTTAACTTTAATCATTACCAATATCGTCAAAACATCGGAGGAGTAATGGAAATAAAAATCAAGAGAGACGTCCTTTTGAAGGGTATTTCTCGTGTCCAGGGTATATTGGAAAAAAGGAGCCATATGCCTATACTATCAACAATCCTATTAGTAGGTAAAAATGAGGAGCTTGAAGTATCAGCTACAGACCTTGAGATTGGTTTTCAGGATAGGTATCCAGCTGAAATTATAAAACCAGGAAGTATCACAATCTCTGGTAAGAAACTCTTGGACATTACGAGAGAGACAGATAAAGATAAGATATACATCTCAGAAAAGGATAATCACTGGGTTTATATCTCCGATAATAACGCCCACTACAACCTCTCATGTCTCCCTGCCGATGAATTCCCTGTCTTAACAGAACCAGAAGGTACGGTAATGATAGAATTAGATAGTAGTGTAATATCAGAGATGATTGATAAGACCATCTACTCGATCACCATGGAAGAGGCTGGGTTTAAATTATCCGGCGTATTTATGGAAAGAATAACTAAAGAAGGAGAAGATTTTTTAAGAATGGTGGCCACAGATGGCCACAGACTCTCATTAATTGATAAGAAAATACCTGATATCCAAAAAATAGAGTTAGAACATGGTGTTATGATCCCTAAGAAAGGTTTAATAGAATTAAATAAACTTACCCTAGAGGATGGAAATATACTTTTGGGATTCAAACAGAATAACCTCGTAGCTAAGAAAGAAAAGGCCTTAATTGTAATACGGTTACTGGATAGTAAATTTCCAGACTATGAAAACGTAATTCCTTCCCAAAAAGAAGGTGATAAAAATATCATAACCCTTAACAAAAAATCTTTGTTAGAGGCTATGAGAAGAATGATGATCATGAGGACCGATCAGTATCAAGGGGTGAAGATGAATGTGGCGGCTGATTATCTGGAGATGATCTCTGTAAACCCGGATTTAGGAAATGCTGAGGAGAAGGTGGAAATAAATTACAGTGGTGAACCGCTCGAGATAGGGTTTAACCCAAGATATTTTATTGATGCACTGCAACCTATGGACAGTGAGGAGATCGGGTTGAATATTAAAGATAACACAAGCCCATGCCTCATTACTGGGGCACAGGATGATGGTTTTCTGGGTCTCATAATGCCTATGAGGATTTAGTGAATGGCACCAAGAAAGGCATATACTGCATCCAGTATAAAGGTATTAAAAGACTTGACGGCCGTCAGGAAGCGGCCCGCTATGTATATCGGAAATACGGCAACCGAGGGACTTCACCATATATTATATGAGGTTGTAGATAATAGTGTAGATGAGGCTTTAGCAGGTTACTGTGATCAGATAGACATTCAGATATTAAGCGATAATAGTATTATTGTGAAGGATAATGGGAGAGGGATACCGGTAGATATACATAAACACGAGAAATTACCTGCCCTGGAGGTTGTGATGACCAAACTCCATGCAGGGGGCAAATTTGATAGTAAAAGCTATAAGGTTTCCGGAGGCCTTCATGGTGTTGGGGTATCAGTTGTAAATGCCCTTTCCCAGTACCTTGAGGTGGAGGTTTACTTAAAGGGCAGCGTGTATCATCAGCGATATGAGAGGGGTATTACAGTTAGTCCTCTGTAGATTATAGGAAAAACAAAAAGGAGAGGCACCAGCATCCACTTCAGGCCAGATGAGGAAATATTCAACGATCTCGATTTTAGTTTCGATATCATCTGCCAAAGAATGAGGGAGTTGGCATTCCTTAACACAGGGTTAAAGATAAACGTTTACGATGATCGAAAAGAGAAAGAAAAGAAGTTTTTCTATAAAGGGGGAATAATCTCTTTTGTAGAGTATTTAAACCGAAACCAGGATGTAATACACCCTAAACCTATCTATATAAGCGGAGAAAAGAACGGGGTTTCTATAGAAATTGCCTTCCAGTACAGTCAGTCTTATATTCAAAAAATTTTTTCTTTTGCTAATAACATAAACACAAGAGAAGGGGGTAGCCATCTGATTGGCTTTAAGGCTGCCTTAACCAGAAGCATAAACTCTTATTTCCAAACGAGCCAGCAGAACAAAAACATAAAACTCACCGGTGATGATGTACGAGAAGGCATTACTGCGGTTATAAGTGTTAAATTAAGAGAGGCACAGTTCGAGGGGCAAACAAAAAGTAAGCTTGGTAACAGTGAGGTAAAGGGGTTAGTTGAGAACCTTGTAAACGAGAACCTTACCATCATATTCGAGGAAAATCCATCTTTAATAAAGAATATTCTCGCCAAGGTTTTTGAGGCGGCGACAGCAAGAGAGGCTGCACACAAGGCACGAGAATTGACGAGGAGAAAGGGGGTTTTATCTGAGACTTTTCTACCAGGAAAACTTGCTGACTGTCAAGAAAGGGATCCTGGAAAGGCAGAGCTGTTTCTGGTGGAGGGAGATTCAGCTGGTGGATCAGCCAAACAGGGTAGAGATAGACGGTTTCAAGCTATTTTACCCCTGAGAGGAAAGATACTGAATATCGAAAAGGCTCGCTTTGATAAGATGTTTTCGAGCACTGAAATAAGAACTATCATATCTGCCTTGGGGGCTGGAATAGGCCAAGAAGAGTATGATCTTTCGAAACTCCGCTATAATAAAGTAATTATCATGACCGATGCCGATGTTGATGGATCCCATATAAGAACCCTTCTCTTAACCTTTTTCTACCGGCAAATGCCAGATCTTGTAGAGGCGGGGCATTTATATGTTGCAAAACCCCCGCTGTACCGTATGAAAGATGGCACATCGGAGGTGTTTTTTCACAATGAAGACAGCTACAACTCTTATCTCATGGACAAGGTGTCAGCAAAGGAAACGGTTTGGGTAGATGGACAAAAGAAGATCTCAGGGAAAAAACTCCGCTCGCTGCTGTACACATTACTTGATTATTTCGACAAGATGAACAGTCTTACCAGAAAAGGGTATAGCGGTAGGTTTTTAGAGCTCCTGTGTAAGAAAGAGGTTAACAAGAACCAGATAAAAAACAAAGAACTCGTTATCTCCTTGTCCAAGGAATTAGAGAAAGACGCCTTTATTACTGAGGAAATCAAGTTTGATGAAGAGCATAACCGGTATGAACTACTCTTAAGAGATCAAAAGAATAACGGAGCTTTTTGTACGTTTAATTGGGATCTTCTCACCTCACCCGATTTCCAAAAACTGTTCAAACTGGATCAAGCGCTAAGGGATCTTGACGGCCCGTTCTTTTTGGTTGGTGATGAAAAAAACCAAACAAAGATAGAAACAAAGGAAGAGCTTGTTGAATATCTTGTGGATAAGGCTAGGAAGGGAACAGTGATTCAGCGATATAAAGGCTTAGGGGAAATGAATCCTGGACAGTTGTGGCACACAACCATGGACCCAGAGAAAAGGAGTTTAGTAAAGGTGACCATAGAGGATGTTATAGCAGCCGATGAGATCTTTACTCTGCTCATGGGTGATAAGGTTGAGCCGCGAAGAGAATTTATTCAGAATAACGCCCTCGAAGTAACAGAACTCGATATTTAGAGAGTCATAGCGTTTTGTTTAGTGGCCAGCGGACCTATTCGACCCAGGCGGATTACCTTCTGACATGCAAGACAGTATCTACAATCTTTAGGCCCTCCTTATACGCAATTCCTTACTTATTAGTTTAATGAGTGCATCATGTTTCTTTTTTGTTAAATTATTGGGGAGAGAAGATGAGTCCTTTAAGGGAAAGAGATTTGCATACGGTTACCATAGAAGAAGAGATGAAAAAATCGTATCTCGAATATGCCATGAGCGTCATCGTTGGCAGGGCCCTACCAGATGTGCGCGATGGACTCAAACCTGTGCACCGAAGAGTTCTCTTCGCAATGGAACAGCTAAAGAATTATCATAACCGGGCGTACAAAAAATCCGCCAGGGTGGTAGGTGACGTTATTGGTAAGTAT
>CP070673.1:945843-949603 GCA_020351915.1 Deltaproteobacteria bacterium | reverse complement strand
TTACCATATCGTGCTCTTTCCCTATCAGGGGTTTCACCGTGCTTCCACCCTGAACCTCATGGTCATACTGCCTTTGGATCCAGTTTTTGGCGCATATGTTTGGCCTCTTCAAAAGTGATATGAGGAGTGAATCCTGGTCTTCTGAATCAGCTAACCCGGGCTCTTCCAATCCCCTGGATGAAGGGGGAGCCCACTCGGCATCAAATTCCCACTGGGGGAATCCTGATTTGAGGAGGTCCATGCGCACATAGGCACAGGTCTTGTCAATATGGGTGAGATGGAGATATCCGGTATTCGTGTATTGGCCAATGACTGTACTCTCCACCGCGTGTCTGCTGGAGAGTTCAAGAAACCGATCAATCTTCTCAGGTCTTACCGCCACCGTCATCCTCTCTTGGGATTCGCTCACCCATATCTCCCATGGATCTAATCCCTCATATTTGAGAGGTACCTTTGCCAGATCTACATAACACCCGTTACTCCATCTGGCCGATTCCCCTATTGACGAAGAAAGGCCGCCGCCGCCGTTGTCGGTGATAAACTGTATCAATCCTTCATCCCTGGCCTCGATTAAGAAGTCGTGCATCTTCTTTTGGGTGTAAGGATCCCCAATCTGAACGTGGCCTGCAGGCGTTGTTTCGCTATACGTCTCAGAGGCAGCAGTAACACCATGGATACCATCCTTTCCTACCCTGCCACCGCACATGACTATGAGATCCCCAGGATGTGTCTCTTTCAGATGCGAAGACTTACCGTCCACCGTGGCTGGCATTATGCCGAGGGCAGTTACAAACACAAGACATTTTCCCATATAGGAGTGGTCAAAGAGGACTTGTCCGAATGCGGTGGGAATACCACTCTTGTTTCCACCATCCTTTACCCCTTCAATTACCCCATCCAGAAGCCGCCGGGGATGAAGGTGGGGCTTTAATTCTCCGGCATAGTCCCGGGGACCGACACAGAAACCATAGGTTCCCAGGATCAGTTTTGAACCTTTTCCCGTCCCGAGAGGGTCTCGGTAAATTCCCACTATTCCTGTGATAGCGCCCCCATATGCCTCCATGTTTGAGGGGCTATTGTGTGTCTCTCCGGTAATAACGTAATAGTGATTCTCATCAAACCTCCCCACCCCTGCATTATCCCAGAGTACTGAGACAACCCAGTCTTTCTTCTCCTTTATCTGCAGGGTGGGGCTTTCAATACATCTGTTAAAGAGGTTATCAACGATTTCTTGACGACCGGTAGCCAGATCACAATATTTAAAAAGGCCCCTGAATGTGTTGTGATTGCAATGATCACTCCGTGCCTGCGATATATACTCGAGCTCAACATCTGTGGGAAGATCCAGGCCAACCGTCTTTCTCTCTAAAAGCACACCCTTGTTGAGGAAATAGTCTCGTATAACCGGTATATCTCTATCCTGCAGTGCGAGGTTCCTTTCTTTTGACAACCTCTGTAATTCAGTATCGCTTTCTATTCGGAATGTCCTTACCTGGGGTAGGTTATCGAGGGCAACCTTGGGAATATGTATGCCAATCCCCTTTTGACCATCCCATTCGTCCCCGCCTGCCACAGCCAGGCCTGAGCCGGCAGGTCTCTTGAATATTCTCCATTGCTGGATGATATCATTGGCTAATATCTCCCGAGCTATCGTTTCAACATCGTTTTCTTGCAGATTTCCCTTTATCTGGTATATCTTAGACGTGTAAACCGATTCATCGTGCCCGAACTTTGCGCCGAGGAGATCCTCTATGGCCTCGACTGCGGTGCTGCCTGCAGGGTCTCTCACCCCTGGCCTCAGACCAACCCATATTATCCAGTCGAAATCATCTGCGAGCGGAAGAAAAGAGGATTCTTCGGTAACAGGATTGGTGAATATCTCGGTCCTGATCCTTTCCAACTGATCATTGCTAAGATCAGCGTCAATGGTAAGGACTTTAATGACCCTGGTGTCACTCACAGCGAGTCCAAAGTAGGCGGATGCCTTGCGGCTAACACTCATCCCCTCTGCATCAATCAACTCGGGCCTTAATCTTATTTCCAGTCTGGCAGCCATTATTTGTTTTACTTTATAATCCCTATTTTTTAGGGTATTTTTAAAGGCAATGATTCATGTGTTTTCTTGAGAAGTCACGGAGAATCTATAGCACATTGTGATCCCTTCTTACATAAAAAACATATGATGATTACAACTATTTAACTGATTATTGCTTTAGCTCCCTTTTACCAATCCTTACCCTGAAGAGGGCGGGGTTGTTCGGAAGTGACTGGTGGGAGGGTGCTGTCTTTTCGGTACTTATCAGCGGGGGAAGCCGCAGGTCTCCTGCTCCAAAGGAGCGGGGGACAATGCGGAGTCCCGCTAGCGGGACGCAGGTAAGTACCTGAAAAGATCCCGCACAGCGGGAGAGCCTAGGAACTGACGGAAAGCCCTGCCCTCGGGGTAAAAGCCCGGAGTTATAGAAGACTTTCAGTATATATGCGGAGCTAAAGCAATAATCAAACTATTTGATTCGAGGGGGTGATTACATGGAGATATATCTTATGCAACATGGTCCGTATCTTCCAAAGGAGCAGGATCCCGATGAGGGCTTGGGTCCTGAGGGAGAGGCTCAAATCCATGCAAGCGGAAAGGCCCTGAAAAAGATGGGGATTACCTTTGATGTAATCCTTGCGAGCCCCAAGAAAAGATCCAGACAGACCGCTGCCATTGTAGCAGAGGAGGTAGGGTTTCCGCCTGAAAAAATCATGGAGACCGAAAAGGTCAAGCCTATGATACCTCCGGAAGAGACCGTCACGGTCTTGCGGGAATATGGTGTCAACACAAAGGTATTGATAGCCGGACACCTGCCATCACTTGCCGAGGTCGCTTCTTCTCTGCTGACCGAAGGTTCTCACGCAACCATAGCATTTGAAAAGGGCGGTTGCTGCAGGATTGATGTACAAGACCTCCCGACACACTCGGGGCACCTGAAATGGTATCTAACCCCAGAACAACTCAAGCTCATAGCCACCTGAATCTCGTAATGTCCGTTGATAGTTGTCGGTGGTCTCTGGATTTAGCTCATCTGCTTCTTTGTTGTTAGTGAGTGCATTTAATAGGTTACATTTTTTGCCTGAATTAAGACTCGGCTTTTCTTAAGACAGGATTGACAGGATTTTTTGGATATTTCCCTCTTGGCTTTCCGCCTGCCCGTTACCTGCCCGCAATGCTTCGCAACGCGAGGCGGGCGGGTCGCGAGCTCAAGCGAGGCGGGCGGGAATGAAAGCCAAGAAATGCAATCGCCTTCGGCGAAGTTACATGAATAGATACTCTTCAAAATGTTGATGACAGCGAGATGAAATGGTTTTCGATGGCCAGTTTCACAAAATGCTTCCAGCCTCAGCGGGATAGAACCTCCGATACACTAAACTACTGGATCACGGTGAGGTAGCATTTAGTGCATTTTGAACCGGTTCGGTTCTCTATCATCAAGAAACTCTGACATGTGCAGTTCTGCTGCCAGCAAGTCGAGATTATATTCTTCTTTCCGCACTCGTAGATCATAATAAAGCAAGGTGATTCCAATTGCAAAAACGGGGGTTGACAAAATACTCCCTAATGTTGGCCCTATAGTCGGTATTGTCCCCAAAATGATGCTGATCCCTACTGTTATGATACCGATTATGATCGTCATGTTCATAACCCGCCACCAATTTCTCTTTACTAACGCTGAGCTTCGCGACATGGCAGCTAATGGGCCAAGACGTTCAAGAAGCGCCA
>CP070673.1:939936-945743 GCA_020351915.1 Deltaproteobacteria bacterium | reverse complement strand
TTTTCAGCCGAAGCCTATATTTTTGTGGCCATGATTTATTTTTTATGCTGTTTCTTTATGTCCAATTACAGTCGGCGTCTAGAGCGTGAGTTGGAAACAGGTCTTTAACATGTAAAATAATATTAGGTTAAATCTAAACCTGAGATGAGAGAACCCTTATGAGCACCAAAACGTCAGAGAAGGCAGATAATTCCTTGGCAAAAGATGCGATCATCGAAATTATCGAAATGCACAAGTGGTTTGGCGACTTCCACGTGCTTCAAGGTATTGACCTTACCGTGCGCAAAAAGGAACGTATCGTCATTTGCGGCCCCTCGGGCTCCGGAAAATCGACACTGATCCGTTGCATCAATCGCCTGGAAGAACATCAACGGGGGCGGATCATCGTTGATGGGATTGAACTGACCGATAACATAAAAAATATCGAGAAAGTTCGCACGGAAGTAGGCATGGTGTTTCAGCACTTTAATCTTTTCCCTCACCTCACCATCGTCGAAAACCTCTCGCTGGGGCCCATATGGGTGCGAAAGGTCCCCAAGGCTGAAGCAGAAGAAACAGCCATGTTTTATCTGGATAAGGTCCACATAGCTGAACAGGCCCTAAAATATCCTGGGCAGCTTTCAGGCGGACAGCAGCAGCGTGTCGCCATTGCCCGTAGCCTCTGTATGAATCCGAAGGTCATGCTCTTTGACGAGCCCACCTCTGCCCTGGACCCCGAAATGATCAAGGAAGTGCTAGATGTCATGATAGAACTTGCTCAAGAAGGCATGACAATGATTGTGGTCTCCCATGAAATGGGTTTTGCTAAGAGCGTTGCTCACAGGGTGCTTTTTATGGACTTCGGAAAGATTGTTGAAGGAAACACACCTCGAGAGTTCTTTGAAAATCCGCAGAACGATCGAACAAAACTCTTTCTCAGTCAGATCTTGCATTAAATGTTGTATTCGTCAAATAAACTCCGGAAATGACCAGCAGTTCCCCAATCGCCAGGTATGGAGTAGCTGGTTCATTCCTTCCCCTTCAGGTACGCACGTGCTCGTTCAATGGCCTGCTGAGCTGTCTCCACATAATCAATTCCGGTAATACGAGGCCAGGTTTTGAGACCTACTACCGGCCTCCCGATCTTAAGGGCCAGACCGATCTCTGATTATTTTCCATACCCACCTGCAATTGCTATGACAACGTCTGAGGCCCTAACTATTAGTGCATTCCTTGCTTCACCCATTCCTGTTGGGAAAGCCAGAGTCACAAACGGATTAGCGGAACGCTTTTCAGTGCTTGGCAGTATACCAACCGTGATCCCGCCGTTTTCAAAGCACCCTCTTGCAGCCCCTTCCATAACTCCACCCAGGCCTCCACACACAAGAACCCACTCATTCCGCCCAACAAGACAGCCAACCTCATAGGCAATACCATAGATTTCCGTGGAGCACTCACCTGCACCGATAACACCGATATGGATTTTGATGACCATCACCTTTCAGTACAAAAAAGTATTGACAAAAGCGCTATCATAACCAAAGATAGGCCAAACTTACGATAATGTGAATTAACAAACTAGGGTTAAATACACACAATGGAAAAGTCAAGAATTAAAAGCGCACGGTTCATCATTGCTCTCTTACCGATTGCTGTTATTATTATCCTCTTAATCTGGTTCATTATGTCCATCTTTGAGGGCGAAAAACCCCAGGCCCAGTTGACGCCGTTACCAGAGTATTTGAGTAAGAGTGTTGCCTTTAATCTTGCGGTTACTGACCTCAAGATGGGCCTTAGAACGGTAAAGGTGAGCGTAAAACAGGACGGCCCTGTTATCTCTGTCCTTAAGAAGAGTTTTCCGTATACCGGACTTCTCAATAGAAGGGGAATCCATTCCTTCGAGGATGAATTCGCAGTAGATCCAATAAAGCTAAACCTGGTACAAGGGCAGGCAAATCTTATCATCGAAGTTCACGATTTTTCCAAGAGAAGAGGTGGTGATGGAAACCTCACCATCATTGAGCATAAAATGGTAGTGGACACCATTCCCCCATCAACAACCCCCCTGAGCAGGAGCCATAATGTTAGCATAGGAGGTTCAGGCCTTATTATCTACCGGATCTCGACCGACACATATGAAAGTGGAGTTTTAGTGAATGATTTGTTTTTCCCTGGTGTTCCGTATCTGAATGATCCTCAAACGGGAATACATATCTGCTATTTTGCTTTTCCCTACAATCTCAAAAAAGACACTTCCCTGTATCTCTGGGCCAAAGACAGGGCTGATAATGAAACAAAAAAGGGCTTTGTTTATCATATACGGAAAAAGCGTTTCCGTAAGGATACCATTCGGATTTCAGACCGCCTCTTAGACACCCTCATTTTGTCTTTTTCGCCTCAGATATTTGAAGCGGGTATGAGTAAGATTGAGAAATATCTGTTCCTTAACAGAGAATTGAGAAAGGAAAACTACCTTTTCTTAGAAGAACTCTGCCACTCACCAACTGGAGAGAGATTGTGGGATGGGCCCTGGCTCAGGATGAAAAACGCTGCCACTCTGGCCAATTTTGGTGACAGAAGAACCTACTATTACAAAGGTAAACTCGTTGATGAGGGCGTACACCTTGGTGTTGATCTGGCATCCCTGGCGAGATCACCCATTCAGGCGAGCAATAGTGGCAGGGTTATTTTTGCGCAAGATCTTGGCATCTATGGCCTTACCGTGGTGATTGATCATGGCCAGGGACTTTATACGATGTATGGTCACTTAAGCAGTATCGAGATAGCAGTTGGTCAACTCGTCACCAAAGGAGAGGCCATTGGTGTGAGTGGAACTACTGGTTTGGCGACCGGCGATCACCTCCATTTCGGCTTTCTGGTACGCGGGGTTCCTGTTAATCCAATAGAATGGTGGGATAGCCACTGGATAGGAGACAACATCGATAGAAAGTTTGCCATGATAGATAAGCTCAGTGAGAAATAGTCCTTCTTTTGGTTTTATTGGTTCAATTGGTTAATGTGTGACGGTTCATTTGCTGTTGCAGAAGGAATCTAGTCGAAGCAATGAAACCAATCTAACCAATAGCACAAATCGAGCGTCACTATTCAGCCACGAATGGACACAAATGGACACAAATGAAAATGAAATTCTGTATAAACCTTGAATATAAAAGAATTGCTAAATAATTGTTCGTGATAATTAGTGACAATTTGTGGCTGAATAGTAACAATCAAACAACAATAATTTGATCATGATGAAAATCGATTCACGTTTAAAGGTTATCCACGTCAGCTGTTATTCAGGGTACAAGGCTGATGAGCGGCCGATTAGCTTTACCCTTCTAGGGCGAGAGTTGGTGGTAGAAGAGATTATCGACCGATGGTACGGGCCAAACAACAGTTTCTTTAAGGTATTAGCCAACGACAGCAAGGTCTATCTTATTAAGTACGACCAAGATGAAGATCAATGGACCCTGGAAAAGATAATGGGTTTAAAACTGCGGTGAGTTTTTATAAGCCAGTTCCTTGTTTTCCAAACTAGATATCCGATCCCTGAGTCGGGCTGCCTCCTCAAAATCCAGCCTCTTGGCTGCACGATGCATCTCCTTTTTGAGGGACTTTATGTCCTTACGCAAACGGTCCAGAGAAAGATATTCCTCCTCTGGTTCTGACACAGAGGGAATAGGCGCATAATCTGCTTCATAAATAGAACTCAGGATGTCGGAAATATCTTTCTTAATGGATTTTGGCGTGATCCTGTGTAATTCGTTGTATCTCTTCTGTAAACTGCGCCGCCTGGTAGTCTCGTTAAGCGCCTCCTTCATTGAAGATGTAATCTCATCTCCATAAAAAATGACCCTGCCATCCACATTTCTGGCAGCACGGCCACAGGTCTGGATAAGAGACCTTTCCGATCGCAAAAAACCCTCTTTATCTGCATCCAAAATAGCCACGAGCGAGACCTCTGGTAGATCGAGACCCTCTCTTAAAAGATTGATTCCAATAAGAACATCAAAGGTTCCAAGCCTAAGGTCTCTGATAATCTCTGTGCGTTCAATGGTAGTTATGTCAGAATGGAGATACCTCGCCTTGATTCCTAATTCAACAAAGTATTCAGTTAGGTCTTCAGCCATTGCCTTGGTGAGCGTTGTAACCAGAATACGCTGACCATCACGTATAACTTCCCTGATGGAGGCCAAGAGATCATCTACCTGGCTGGTTGCTGGCCTGACAATGATCTCCGGGTCTATGAGTCCCGTCGGTCTAACGATCTGTTCGACCACATGTGTTGCTTTTTTGAGTTCATATGGACCAGGTGTTGCAGAGACATAGATTATCTGGATGATCCGAGATTCAAACTCTTCAAATTTCAACGGTCTGTTGTCTAGGGCCGACGGAAGGCGAAAACCAAATTCAACCAATGTCTCTTTCCTCGATCTATCACCTCTATACATACCTCCCAGCTGAGGAACGGTGATATGGCTCTCATCCAAAACAATGAGAGAATTGTCGGGGAAGTAATCAAGAAGTGTCGGGGGTGGTTCGTCGGGTTCCCTGCCTGTTAGGTGTCTGGAGTAGTTCTCGATGCCATGACAGTAACCCATCTCCTCAATCATCTCCAAATCAAAAAGGGTCCTCTCCTCGATTCTCTGTGCTTCGATCCATTTTTTTTGTGTCTTAAAATAGTCAATCCTATCCGCCAGCTCTTCTCTTATGTTCACGATTGCCTCTTGCCTCTTTGGCACTGTGGTCACGTAATGGCTGGCCGGATAGATAGTCATCCGGTTGAGCCCTTGTATCACCTGACCGGTGAGTGGGTCAATCTCCTGAATAGATTCAACACAGTCGCCAAAAAAGGTAAGCCTGATCGATGAGTAATCCTCGTATGCTGGATAGATATCTACCACGTCACCTCTGGCCCTGAAAGATGAGCGATGAAAGTCGTAATCACTCCTCTCATAATGGATTTCCACCAATTTTTTGAGCACATCCTCTCGGCTTATTGAATCACCTTTTTCTACGTAAAGGAGCATGCCGTGGTAGGCCTCTGGAGAGCCAAGCCCATAAATACACGACACACTTGCTACAATAAGAACATCATCCCTATCCAGAAGTGATCTTGTTGCCGAATGTCTCATCTTGTCGATCTGCTCATTGATAGATGCATCCTTCTGGATATAGGTATCGGTTTGCGGGACATAGGCCTCAGGTTGATAGTAATCATAATAGCTCACAAAATACTCAACCGCATTGTTTGGAAAAAGCCTTTTGAACTCCCCATAAAGCTGGGCAGCTAAGGTTTTGTTGGGAGCGATAATGAGGGTGGGTTTTTGGACATTTGCCACGGCATTGGCTATGGTAAAGGTCTTTCCGGAGCCTGTTACACCAAGCAATACCTGATGCCTGAGCCCTCGTTCTACCCCTTCAGAAAGGGCATCAATGGCGTGCTGCTGATCACCTTTCGGTTCAAATGGAGAAATAAGCTCAAAAGCTGAGGACCTTTGCACTTGTGTTTGTAGTATCTGTTGGTTTTAGGTTACCGGTTACCAGGCTGTTGCCCAAACGGAAATCCCTTTGAGCGGTCATTAAAGCGTTTTTTGCTAATCCCACTGAATAGCGGGACTGGGGTTCCGCCCGGCGGGATCAAAAAACGTTTTAGCCTAAGAGGAAAGGGACTTCGGCAACAGTCTGTTAAGGGTTGAGAACTGGGCTACATACCCCCCGTCCAATATGTCATAGGGAGCTGCTAACTGATTCGAAACAGAACCGACCCATAACGAATGGGAAATGACGAATCTATTCGGACCCTGCAATCCTCAATCGCCAGC
>CP070673.1:936515-939836 GCA_020351915.1 Deltaproteobacteria bacterium | reverse complement strand
TGAAGATGGATTGTTTGTAAAGAATAAATAAGCTATTAGATTGTGTTCAAAATCCAACAAAAGAGAAAAGCAAACATAGGATAACTTTTTGAAATTTATAATAATTTGCTCTAAAGGATTGTGTTCAAAGAATGATCTGAGTTCGTTCAGAATGAAGCGTTCCTAAGAATGCTTAAGTGAATACTATACTCTACCTTGAAGCCGGCAAGATTAGGAGTTGAGAAGAAGCCTCGGGTTTAAAACCGATCTTTCAGCGCTGGGTAACAGGCTGGTAATGCCTGACACCAATCCCTATATAGTTCCCCAGGTAGTTGTCAAAATTTTGACCCTTTGCCAAAAAATCCACTGGGTTACAATGCTGCTCATGGCGAGACCTTTGCTTTCAAAATGGTTGAACTGATCAACGATTTGAAAAAGCTCAACACTAACTCATTTCCATTTACGCTTTGCAACCCACTCCAGCCACTCCACCCAAACAGAATCTTCGGCTTTCTATTCCGAGCGTAATTTCATTGGCTATTCGAGGGTGCTATTCTTTGATGAACTTTGGCACCTATTTTGCTCCTTAATCAGTGGGATGGAACCAAAATTTCTACCTAACATTAGACGAGGCAAAAATCATGAAAACTTTATGCTATGCAGGCCTGACGTTTTTGTTGGCAGTTTCCCTGCTTGCGGGGTGCATCACACTCCCAACAAAAGGCGCCTCAGCGACTAAGAGTTCACTAAAAGGGACAGAAGAAGGCCTCTATTCCAAAGTCCCGGCGGCTATGCGCGCTCCGGTCCGAGAGGCGGAGTTTGACCTGGAGCAGGCCAAGTCCAAAGCGGAACTCGCCGGAGAAGAAGTGAAGCTTGCCGAATTGCAAAAAGAAAAGGCACTTCTTGAGGAGAAATATGCGGGCTATGGAATGCAACTGGCCGAAATCAACAAAAGGAAGGCTGAGCTAGAGGTGGAGATAAGAAAGTTTGAGGCGATAGACAACGCAAATCTGGGGGATAAGGAAGATAACATAAGACAGATAGCAAATCTAAAGACCAAAAAACTCAACATCGAATCTGATGGTATTCGCGTCAAAGCTGATTTCGACACCACAGAATTGAAGATCAAGAAATTGACCAAACAGATTAAGGCTCAGGAAACTAAAGTTCTTAAAACCGAGAAAAATAGAACTCAAACAAAGAAGAAAGTCAGCGCAAAAAAAACAAAATCCAAGTAGCGAGGAGCGGAGCTTCTTCCGCCCCCACACGATTGTAGATATCAATCCTGACAATCTTCAAATTAGAGGAGGACTCAACCATGAATCCTAGAATCACCTTGTTTTTCCTGTTTGCCGCCACGGTATTACTCCTTTCGGCCTGTTCGGCGAAGATCTCCGGCACAGTTAGGCTCCTTGACGCTCATATGAAGCCTGTTGTCGGGGAAAGTCCGAAAGGCACGGTAGTGAATATGATCAATATCACGGCGAAGGTGGAAAAGGCCTCCTACTCGGTACTGGTAGACGAAGAGGGAAAATTCGAGTCTGAAAAAGATGCAATAACAGCGGGCACGTACAAGGTGGAGGCCGCCAGAATCGGCTACGATATGGAAACGCAGACGGTGGAAATAGGCAGCAGCACACGTAAGAAGTTGGAGTTCGCACTCAAGAAGATTCCTGAAGGTGAGCGTAAGTCTATCGCTGGCTCCAGTTCCGATGCGGATAAGATCATAAATCCCGGAGAAGTAAATATCCGGCCGCCCGGAATGTAGCCTCATTTTCTTTCCGAATACTGCAAGCGATAGTCTTTAGGATGAAATATAGGGCAAGGAGGGCAGTGCTCATGTACGGGCCAATAGTTCCAATGGCCTGTTATGCTTTTGGGAGGTATACGCCATGGTCAAGCAAATTACAAAAATAGTTATAGTCATGCTCGCATCGATTCTGATCTTTGCCTGTGAAGCCGGCAGACAGGCGGAAATTGATGTAGAGGTGAAGGTCACCTTGGACGGCAAACCGGCGACCCAGGCCGAGGTTCTGTTAGATGGGGTCGAAACGGGGGCTACTGACAGCAATGGATTCTTTTCGAAGAGAATCAGCAGACAACCCGGCGCGGAGGTCTCCGTTGCCGTTCGGAAAGAAGCCACAGGATATCAGATCGAGCCTTGGAAGGATTCGTTCGTCGTCAAACTGCCGAAGCAAGAGCGAGAGGCTGTGGAAAGGTATCTGTTCAATGTTGACCTCAAAGCCACAAAGTTTATTACCGTCTCTGTTATAGAAAATGGGGAGCCACTTGAGGGTGCTTCTATCCGTATTCAAGATAGGGTACATGTGAAGACGGACGAAAACGGTGAGTATGTACACAGTTATCAGGTTCTGCCGAAGAAAGGCATGAAGATCAGGATAAGCAAAAATGGGTATAGGACATGGCGGAAGACGGTCATGGTAGAACCGGGGCAAAGGGTAGAAGTTTCCCTTTCTAGAATCAAAAAGGTAGCAAAGGCTCCAGAAGAAAAGGTCCCAACAGCAAAGCTACCACCAGCAGAAGCACCGGTAGAAAAGGCACGGGTAGCCACGGCAACAGCTGCGAAGGCTCCAGCCCCAAAGGCAAACGTCACAAAGGCAGCTGTCTCTGTTGCGGCAATTACTGAGGCATATGGCGTTTCAAAAGGAATTCCAGATGCCGCGGTAAATGTAAATGATAAACTGGTAGGCAAGACCAATGCCAAAGGCGTCTACACATATGTTTTTCAAGGCAAACCGGGTGAAGAGGCACAATTCAAACTCGCTGCCCCGGGATATATTCCTGAACAGTGGCAGACATCGATAAAGTTAGAAGGTGAGCAAAGTCTCCAACGGTTCTTTTCTCCTGCCAAGCCAGAGCCACTCAAGGTAGGTATTTATGGTTATGTAAACAACACGCCGGAAGAGGATTTGTCGGAAGCCCTGAGCATGATTGAAAAATCGCTCAGCGATAATCTATCGATTTATTCAAGCCTTCTGGAGGTGCCCAAGCCAAAGCTTCGGGAGGAGATGTTGCAAGCAACCCTCGACATGGAAACTGTTGCCACAAAAGGTTGGCAAAATACACCTCTTATCAGATCCGTTGATATGATTATCGCCGGGAACGTGACGAAGGGCGACCGGGGGATCACGATCGAAACTACGGTCAACTTCTCCGATGGAAGTACAATCCTGAGCCAAATAAACAGGGTCAGTAAGAAAAGGCACATTGGGAATACAGTAAAGCTAATCTTGAACAATATCATTGATCAATTTCCCTTTGAGGGAACGATTGACGCTGTTCAAGACGACCGCTACAGAATCAATCTCGGAAAACTCGACT
>CP070673.1:924730-936415 GCA_020351915.1 Deltaproteobacteria bacterium | reverse complement strand
ATACTAAGGCTACCCAGCTTATTAAGGACCTTCGCCAGGCGCACAAAATACGCCATAAGATGTACGACGGGCTCGTCGACTTACAACTCGATAGCGATCCGGAGCTCGATATGCGGCAACATGCACACGCTAAGCGCAAAGACTTCAATGAGTTACTCAGCCAAGCGACCCGCCTCAGGCAAGATATCATCTCAGTTGTTGAGACCGATATCCTGACGCCCGAGTGATTCGAAACTAGAAAACGATAGGGTCACATCCCAGTTAAATAGAAGCAAGAACGTCTAACGGGATAAATCTTAAATAATAAGTATTGACACCCCAACTGAAAGGGGCGACGCTCTTAAAAAACTAAGTTTACGAAGTGCGCCGGAGCAAATCTTTGCTTTTGCATTTTTCGGGATCAAACCGTTTCTTTTGCCCCAATCACCTCCTGTTTCAGCGCTCATAGGCGAAAATCATTCCCTCGAACAGTCACCATTACTTGTGTTTGTCTTTTCTCATAAGAACCTCGTTTCTCGTCCGGGCAGGACACAGGGAATTCTTATCATTTCAGTGGGAGAAAGACAGATGAAACGATTGACCGCTTGGCTGGCCGCTCTTTTCCTGCTGATATCGGCAAACGGCCTCCGCGCCGATGGACTTCCCATCATCGACGCCCACAGCCAAGCCGACGAACACATCGGCTTTGACGAAATCATAGAACTGATGGACAGGGCTGGGGTTTCTCGCACCATTCTTACCCTAAGAGGACGGAGGCAACCAGAGGAGCTAGCTGGTTTCGCCTCCCGCCATCCCGACCGGATCACGCCAGCGGTGAGGACTAAGGGAGGTATGAATCGCCCGAAGGAAGAGTTCAAAAGGTTTTTCAGGAAACAAATGCGTATGCTCCAGTTCGGAGCCATGGCGGAGGTCCTCATGTGGCATGCGGAAAAGCGAAAGGCCAGTGTGGTTCGCGGTGATGGAACAATGGGACCGCCGCCGAAAGTCGTCTTCCCCCCGGATCATCCGAGGGTCCAGGGCGTACTTGCCGCGGCTATCAAGCGGGGATGGCCTTTCGTGGCCCATATCGAATTCACCAATATTCCTACTGTGGTCGAACGTAATGAATTCATGGACAAATTCGAAAACTTGCTGCGCCAGCACCCAGATCATCCGTTTCTCCTCAACAACATGGGTTATCTCGATGTAAACCACGTCAAGCGTTTCATCGAAGAGCACCCGAATATCGGTTTCATCCCCTCGTGGACCAATCCGGTTGCTCTGAAAGTCGATGCAGATCAACCTTTTGTGAATATGTTCGAAGGAACAAGCTTGGCACCCGAGTGGAGAGAGCTCATCGTTGATCATCGGGACAGGTTTGTATTTGGCTTGGACATCATCATGTCCGGCCACTGGCGGAAACTCTATGTTCCGCAGGTCGCGCTGTGGCGAAAGGCCCTGAAGGAACTCCCCAATGATGTGGCCCACGCGGTTGTCCATGCTAACGCGGAAAAGCTGTGGCGACTCCCGCCGCCTCAGTGAAGCACACAGAGTCACATCTTACATATTCATTATTGAAGCACAGGGCCACAGCTTAATTATTCACTATTCGAGAGGTATTAAGAGAAGAAGGGGGACGCCCGCCACTCCGCCACAAAGATGGCGGACAAGAATAATGGCGGGCAAGCCCGCCAAAAGAATAGCGGACAAGTCCGTAAGAAAGTAAATAAGTTGACAATGAAACACCCAGCGCTGCAGCTTAATTATTCATTATTCGTTGGTGCTTTCGAAACTCACCCAGAACTGACCGGTTTCAATATAAGGAGTTTCTCCCAAATAGATTCGACACTCGGAGCTATGCCTCACGATCAATAAACTCCCGGCAGGTCCTTATTACACGGCACCCCTTCCATATACTAATCTATTCTCCTCTCCTTTACGGAGCATAGCCCTCCAGAATCTTTCTAACCCGAGACCACACATTTTCCGGAATCCTGACCTTTTCAAATTTCTCCTTTTTCCCCAGTGGTCTTGTGGCATCGAAACCGATCTTGGAGGTATAATGTCTCTCATCAGCTGAAGGATCGATCACAGACCCGGGTAAATCTCTTCTGATAATGACATCTCTATCCGGTTGGAATCGGTTCGACAGGGCCCAGGTGACCTCCTTGGGATTATAGATATCTACATCCGTATCTATGATAACCGCGGATTTATTCCGTGGGTTAAGTTCAAGGACGTAGTCAATCACATGTTTGGGGTCTTCATCGGATTTCTTGTCGATCTGGACAATGATCTTGCCAAAATCAAGCGGGCTAATATGCGCCTTAACGACCTGGGGAAACTTTTTCTGAATAGCCCTCAGGTTCTCCGCCTCCCATGAGACTCCCATTAAAACAGACTCCTCCCCCGTAAAAGGCATGAGGGCATGATATATGGGGCTCTTCCTGTGGGTGATGATATCTATCTCGGCAATGGGATTCTCGTAGGTCAGGTATACCCCGGTGGATTCGCCAAAGGGTCCCTCCTTTGCTCTTTTGTGCGGCAAGATTCTTCCCTCCAAAACAAAATCCGCTCGTGCTGGAACTTCCAGATCGACCGACTCACACTTGACCAACTCAATCGCCTCACCTTTTAACCCCCCAGCAAGGTCAAACTTGTCTACTCCTTTGGGTGCCCATATAACGGAGGAAAAAAAGGTAATGGGATCCATTCCTATCGCTATGGCAACCTCCATGGGCTTTCCTCTTTCTTCAAACCTTTTGAAAAAGTGGGATAATGGGGGCGAAGCGAGAAGGATACCGACCCGGTTCGGTCCTTTGATCTGAATACGATGGATCCCCATCCCTCCCACACCCGTATTCGGATCTTTTGCCATGGTTACGGCGGCCGTCAAATAGGGTCCAGCATCTTTCTCATGATGGGTGAGCACTGGCATGCTTTTCAAGATATCAAAAGACATCCCCAGTATGACCTCCTTTACGGGACCGTTATCCAAAATGACAGGCTTAATTGGGTGATTGGTCCGATTTAGATAATGGTTTGTCAGATCAGTTTCGGCTGAAAGGGCCATCTCCAGTCTCTTCCGGTTCCCTAACAGATTGCCTATGACTGGAATATCATATCCTTGGACGTCTTCAAAGAAAGCAGCGCTCCCCCACTTCTGATCAATGAACTTCATTGCCGCGGGAATCTCATGGCAGGTTGATAGTCTTTCCTTGACTCGGATCAGTTCACCCTCCTCTTCCAGGTGACCGATAAAATCCCTAAGATCACTGAACATCATGCCCCTCCCTTCACAACTATTCCAAAACCTGGTTGAAGGTGTTTCGTAAATCCCCAATGTTGGCCACGATCAGATCCGGATCTTCATTCTTTAATGTTTCGTAATCATCCATCCCTGTCAGTACACCAACCGTCATCATGCCGGCCGATCTTCCCGCCCTTAGATCAACATAGGAGTCACCGATGTAAACACTCTTTTCCCTATTGACATTCATCCGCCATGCGCACTCTATCAAGGGCTCTGGGGCCGGTTTTATTTTGTGGACATCATCGATTGAGATTACTTCATCAATCAGTTCATCGATACCTTGCTCTTTTAAGGGCAGGAGTTTGGCCTCAATGGTCCTTGCGTGCGATGATGTCACCAACCCAATCTTTATCTTCTTGGAAGAAAGCTCATGGAATATTTCAGGAACCCCTGAAAAAAGCCTGACTTCCTTTGGGAATATTTTACGACTGGCTTCATTTGCAGCCGCTAGGATCTTGGGACGCAATTCATCTTCTTGATCTTTCATCTCCTCGGGAATTAACAGTTTCCAACCTTCTACCCCTCCCCTCATCAACGTTGATACAGTCTCTCTGGGAACAGGGGGCAAATGAACTTTATCCAAAATAATCTCCAGCATCTTTACGTAAGCGGGTACAGAATCGATCAGTGTGCCATCTAAATCAAATATCGCCGCCTCTACATTCATATCCTATTCTTCTTCCGTAGCTCACTGGGGTAAAAGGAATAAGATCAATTCACCAATATTCCACCACTCCATCACTCAAAATTTTTTCTAGGACTGGAGGCAAAACCTCCTGTCTCTGAACACGCCCAAAGAACGTGGCTATTTCAGCTAAACAGATACGTGTTACCCTAATTGAGCCAAAGCTCAATTAGGGAGAAGCCAGAAGTCAGCATTCAGCGGCGGGGGGAATTTTCAAAGAGTGAATTATTTTTCACTTAACAGAATTATTACGAACTTTCTTTTTCTTCTGCTTTTTGACCACTTCCAATATAAAACAGACCATGAACAATCGAGCAATTTTTGCTCGATTAAGGTGTTAAGGATTGGTATGTTTATTTGACAAGATGTGCGCCCTGAATGATGGTTGTTTTGCAATCTTGAGGGTATAATAACCAAAAAGATATTCAATTCAAAATGTTTTGATCAATCCATCCATAAGAATTCCGTGAAGATGGGGACGTCTGCTACCCGGCCACAAAGATGGCGGACAAGAATAATGGCGGGCAAGGGTGCAAATCTTTACTTTTGCCATTCTTCGGGACCAAACCCGGCTTTTGCCACAGCCACCTCCCTGCTGACTGATGATAATTCCTTAAGACTCGTCCAAAACGCCATTTTTTTTGCGCTCGCCCTTTTCGAGAAAGAAAACAAGGGCTCTCCTGGAGCAGGCGACCTCGTTTCACCAACCAAAGTAAAAGCCCTTGCTGTTTCGATTACGAAAAGAAACCCGGACTTTCTTCGAGTTGAAGATTTTGGCAAGAATTCATAACCTATTGATCGGGTTAGGCAAGCACAATATACAGGCTGTTTAGACTCTCAGCTCCTCCCTCCCGCCATTATCTCTGAGTGAATGAATCCCGATAAAATCGGGAAAGGGCCTTCTGCCTAATTCTTTAAAATGGAGGATGGGTGTAAGTGGATAGCTGTACCCTAATCCCGCCAATTTGCCCCTTTTGGGGCAATAAATCCTCCAAAGACCTGTCTTTACCTCGTTGCTTCGATACATTACCGTCCAACGAATTCCACAAAAGGTCTTCAAGCACAACATCATACAGGCATTGTGTGCTTTACACACAACGATAGTTTGCCTATACTTCTTGCCACAAAAAGGGAGTTATCAATCCGCATGTACGAAAAAGTCGGCTTTCTAAAAGGAGGTGTTAAAAAATCTGCTACAAAGAAAGATAAGGGATACATTGATTTAGTAATCATGGTGATTTTATTACCAAGGTAACGAATTAATTCCCAACAAGTCGCTTCACCTGACAGCGAAAGCCTGGCGTCTTCGCTGCCGGTGAACTTATCGACTAGATGTCAATTATCTTCCCGTAAGGATGATGTAATGAGCAAGGAAGTAATTGTAGGTGGCTTTTACAACATGGCTTTTGTCGTATTTCATTTGTTCTTCTTGATCTTATTTTGTATCACCCCGGTTGGTAAGGTTTGTGGCAACAGCGTGGAGAAGAGCACCCTTGGATGCTTGGCCCAGGATGTTATTGGTGGAGCCACGGTTAACATGGCCAGGAGGCCCAATCCGCAACAGGATAGTTTCTTCATCAACTCCATCGGCATCAAATTCAAGCTTATTCCGGCTGGTAGTTTCCTTATGGGTAGTCTGGCCAAGGAGAAGGGTCGCAACTCAGACGAGGGGGTTCACTTGGTTGAGATAAAAAATCCGTTTTACCTGGGGATCTATGAGGTCACCCAGGCCCAGTGGAGGGCGGTCATGGAGAACAATCCTAGCTGCTTCAGAGGAGATGATCGACCGGTTGAGCAAGTATCGTGGACCGATGTCAATATATTCATCCGTAAGCTGAACGCCAGAGAGGTAACGGACAAATACCGTTTACCCACGGAGGCAGAGTGGGAGTATGCCTGCCGATCGGGGACTGAAGGTCCGTTTTCTTTCGGAAATTGTCTGTCCACGGATCAGGCGAATTATAACGGCAACTATCCATACCCGGGATGTTTGAAAGGAGTATATTGGAGAGAAACGTTGCCTGTGGGGAGCTTGCGGGCTAATGCCTGGGGCCTATATGATATGCATGGCAACGTAGGGGAGTGGTGCCAGGACTGGTATGGAAAGTATTACTATTTTTACAGCCCTTCTCACGATCCTCACGGTCCTACCACAGGATTACACCGGGTGAATCGTGGCGGCGGCTGGTATTTCAACGCCTATTTATGTCGCTCGGCTAATCGCGATATTTACAGCCCAGACTATGGCTGCGACGCCATCGGCTTCCGCCTTTTGAGGGTGCCCTAATATGGAGGTGGGGTGGACGTTCGATACAGGTAAGTTATTAATGTATGTGCTTGAACACAGGTGCTTCAAGCTTAATCATGAATTTGGGGACGTCCTTGACTAGGTTGAATAACTCATCATCGTATTCTCTTGATTGATTTTGATCCTCAATTATGGTTATCTGTTTCTTATGATTCGGTATGAGTTGGCCAAGGACATCGGTTCAAAAATAAAAGATATCATTGATAAACTTCAGATGACCCATGTAGATGGATCCAGAGTGGCTTGCATAAGGAGCAAAGGCTCTAAAAGCAAAAGGGTAATTGCCCGCTGTCACGGGCTTTCAAGAATTATGCAGTTAGCTCTCAACCAGAAACCCCATTATGCCATTGAGGTTGTCTCTGAGAGATTCGATAAGCTTAGCAAAGAAGAGCAGACTAAGGTGCTAATCCATGAACTGATGCATATTCCTCATTCGTTTGGAGGTGGTTTTCGAGCCCACAAGCCCCACGTGACGCAGAAGAAGGTTGAGAGGATGTATGAGAAGTTTGTGAGCGCAAAGTAACCATGACCTAAGTGAGCGGGGCTCACATCTTTACTTTTTCCATGTTTCGAGATCAAAGGTTTTCCTTTGCCCCAATCACGGTCTCTGACTGGGGAGCAGGCCCGCCAGACAGACGGCGGGCAAGAAGAATGGCGAACAAACTTACATTCCAAACAACCCTAGCTTGGCAAGTTAGTCAGGGGTAACGCCCTTAGAAAACTAAGTTGACCAAGTGAGCTGGCGGGCAAATCTTTGCTTCTGGTGTCTTTAGAAATCAAACCCGGCTTTTTCCCAGTTCAGACAGCTCTCACCGGTTGCATATTGCAATTTGAATTCATCATCATATCCAAGTAGAGAATCCAAGACCTCAAAGCAGCAAAAAAATCATTCCATCTTTGACCCACAGTCGAACATAGCATTTGGAAAAGGTCAACCTTCGGTTAGGCTTCCTACTGGCATTGGCAGAACGGACTGTCTCATGCCCGTATCTACCATATACCAGCTCGGGTCGGATCAAGCTAAGGCATTGAATTTTCTGAATCAATCTTTGATGTTTTGCTGGAAACTGGGCGTATCTTGGAAGGGGCAATGAGCCACATCAGCACCATGGAGACCAGTAGGGAACCTAGCAGTATGAGGAACGTTGTGAAGTAGCTACCGGTTCTGTCATAGAGAAACCCCGCAAGCCATGGAGCGATAGCACCACCTAAGGCAAATCCTAAGATTATTGTACCTTGGATAGAGCCAAAATACCTTCCCTGGAAAAGGTCAGCTACCGTGGTGTGAAGCACAGTGCCTGCAGTGCCTATCCCCAGCCCACAGAAGACAGCAAATGAGAAGGCCATCCATGGCTGGGATGTGTCTTTGATCAGAAATAGAAACGATACGGCCACGGTACCGAGCAGGCAGCTGGCCATAAAGACCTTTTCGCGCCCGAGGCGGTCTGAAAGTAAGGTGCACAAATTTCCAAACACAAAGGCAACCCCAAATACACTGTAGATGCTGGCAGCCTGCATGGGCCCATACCCTACATCCCGGAAAAAGAAAACCTGATGGGCTATTGCTATTGTCTCGGCCACACCCATGAGACAAAAGGCAATCGAGAAAAGGAACCAAAAATGATAGGTCTTCATCGCACGGGAAAGCGTCCAGGTAGTAGCAGCCCATTCCCCTTGCATCCCGACTGATATCTCAAGCTCATTCAAGTGCCTTGATTCTTGTGACGACGGCGATAGTCCATCCGGCAAAAGCCCTTTGTCTTGGGGGCTACGGCGCATCAAGAGGCCGGAGAGCGGCCCAATAATGGCAATTGAGGAGACCCCGATGATGACATACGCGGTTTGCCAGTCGAACGTGGAAATGAGAAATTGGGCGACGGAAGCGAATACCAGGCTACCACCGAAGCCGGTGCCTAGAATCCCGAATACAAGGCCACGCTTTCTGACAAACCAGTTCGATACTATGGTGGCTTGGGTAGTCCACCCTACCAGACTCAGACCGACAGCTCCCATAACCCCATAGAAGAGGAAAAAGTGCCACTGAGCCGTTGCCGTGCCGCATAGAGCTACCCCACCTCCCACAATAAAAGCTCCGACCGGTAGGACAAGTCTCGGCCCAAACCGATCCACCAGGCTGCCCGCAACTGGTGCCACCAGGCCATAGACAATGATAGTAATAGAGAACATCAAGGCGGTATTACCTCTCCCCCAACCAAATTCCGCTACAATGGTGGGATAAAAGACAGAGAAGGCGTTCCTGATGCCAAAGCCAAGCAGTAAGGTGGTCAAGGCTACGGAGAGGATAACCCAGCCGTAAAAGATGCCATCTCGTTTTTCCAAGCTATTTCCTCGACTTTCAAGACTATTCATTACGGCGCTTGACACATGAACAGGAAGTCCTGCACCGCTATCCCTGAGTGGCATGATAGTCTCCCGTTTTGAGAAGCAAATCTAGAGAAATGGGATCTTGGTGTCAAGTAAGAAGTAGTGAATAGGGGGACGTCCGCCACAAGAACGTCGGACAAGAAAATCGGCGGACAAGCCTACACATTTCGCAAATTAATACGCATGGAATTATTACGGAAAAGTATCTATGAGATCAATGAGGTACCCAGAGTACCGTTCTTGGCTTTTTTTGCATGTCCTCAACTAATTCTACTATTTTCCCAAACCGCATCACTCCTGCTTGACAGTTTTTAACACAGGCTGGCTGGAGTCCTTTAGCGATACGTTTGCCGCACAGATTGCAGTGATCTGTAGGGAACGGGAAGTAGTATAATTTGCCGCCCGAAATTTCGGGCGAGACTTCCATGACCTGGATGCCCCACTCTTCAGCAGGTCGCCGGTGCTTCTGTTTACAGGCAACCTCACAAACATGACAACCAATACAAAAATCATAATCGATCAAGAGACCGTATCTAGACATTCAGACCTCATCCTTCTTGTAGACCCTACACATTTGAGATTTAAAAGGGTAGCCGAGTCCAGATCTGCCCACCCACCCTGAGGGAAGCAAAAGATTGATATTGGATAGCCATGCCCCGGATAGGTCTGGTTCCGGTTCAGGTTTCTCCGGAAACCACCATCCATGTTGAGAATTGACAACACCAGGATGGATCCCTGTCGTAAGTCTAGCCCTCTGCTGACATTTCCCATACTTGCTTTCGATATATATCCAGTCTCCATCCTTAATCCCCAGTTTTTCAGCCGTCTCCGGGTGGATTTCTGTAACAGGGTCTGGATTCATCTGACGGAGTAAGGAAATTTGCCGATGCTCTGAATGAAAGAATCCCGGTGTTCTGGCACCCGTGGTTAGCACCAGAGGATAATCCCTTGCAATTTCTGGGGTGCTAGCAGGGCTCTCCGGAGGCTCCTCAAAATAAGGGAGGGGATCCAAACCACATTTTTCGAATACGGTTGAGTACAACTCAATTTTACCTGTGGGCGTGTTGAAACCCGGCGCCCCATCTGGACGCAGCAACCCCTTCTCGTACTTCTTGTATCCAAAGGCATCGTAAACAAAGCCTCTCGTTCGGAGTTCTTCAAACGTCATGCCCGTCGGCCTTAACATTGAACTAAACATCTCTCGGACGTTCTGCCATGGCCAGGCTTCTGGGTTTAACCTTTTACCCAGTTCGAGATTGATTTCCATATCAGATTTGCATTCCCCAACGGGTTCAATGGCCTGGTTTGTGATGCCGATATAGCTTACATTTCCGCCTGTCGTGGCAACGCCGTCTCTTTCAGCATACGTAGCTGCAGGAAGCACAATGTCTGCAAAAGCCGTGGCCGTTGGCGTCATAAATAGATCGACGACAGCGACAAAGTCGAGCTTTTTGAAAGACTCATAAACTCTCTTGGGATCGCCACTGCCACAGACGAAGCTATTTGTACCTTGTATCCAGGCCGCTTTAATTGCGTATGGCCTACCCGTCCATATCTGGTCGATCACAGCCGACCCTACAGCGTGAATGTAATACGGTTGGTCGAGCAGCGGGTATATTCCTGTTCCGATCTTCTTCTGTTTTTGTTCTTGGGTGACGGGGTTAAATTCCTCTCGTAATGTGGTTTCATATTCAAAACTGGAACTCCTGAACACGTTCCCTCCTGGTACATCCAGATTCCCGGTGACTGTCCATAGAGCCATGATGGCGTGGATTGTTGGAACGCATTCTTTTGTCTGCTCGATTGAAACACCAAATTGGATGGCTGCCGGCTTGCTTGCTGCGTACCTTCTCGCGGCTTCAACAATTTTGTCCTTGGGTATCCAGGCTATGTCCGAAACCTTCTCGACCCCATACTCTTGGACACGCTTCTTCAGCTCGTCGAATCCATGGGTCCATTTCCGAACAAACTCCTCATCGTAAAGCCTTTCATTGATAATGACATTGAGCATACCTAAGGCCAGGGCTGCGTCTGTCCCGGGTCTTATCTGCATCCAGGTCTTTGCCCGTGTCGCGAGCCAGGTTTTTCTGGGGTCAACAACAATGATCTCAGTTCCCCGCTTCATGCACTCAATAAGCCAATGTCCAAGAAAGCCGTCTGGATTAGAAAGCAACGGGTTATTCCCCCATAGAACGATACATTCAGGCACCTTCCAATGCCTGTTCTCATAGCGGTCTGCAAAAAATTGGGCGCAGTCTGGAACTTCCATGCCTCCCGTGGTAGCCGCTAGAGTTGTCCTTCTGGGTGCAAAACAGGCGTGGCCTTGCAAAGGTCCAAAACAGACCCTATTCGGACTTCCGAAGGAGTAGGCGAGCTTTGAAATATAGGTTCCTATATCCCTCGCTGTTCCGTGACAGAAGATGACGGATTCCGGCCCGTGTTTCTTCTTGATCTCGTTAAATTGTTGGACGATCGCTTCATAGGCTTCTTCCCATGTTATGCGCTCCCATTTTCCTTCTCCCCTTCTTCCCACTCTTTTGAGGGGATATTTGAGGCGATCTGGGTGATAAACCACCTGGGGAAGAGCAAGGCACCTCGGACATAAACGCCCCTGATTAAATGGAAAATCGGGATCACCCTCAACCTTCTCAAGTTTCCCATCCTTGACATACAGAAGCACCCCGCATCCGTCGTGACACCCCGGACCCGTTCGAGCAATGCTGCGCACAATCCTGTGGTTATCTGCCTCCCATGTCCACGTTTCCTCTTGTTTGAAGGCCTTTTCTTTTTCTGTTTTCTTCATCCCATTCCCTCTATTCCCAGTTTATTCACAATCATTGCGTTTACATGGCCCACTCAATGGAAGCGACCTTATTGCCGAAAAATGCGGCCTCAGGAGGATTAATGATTCTGATTAATTTCCTGGTCGGACAAGTGTTTGATTCGCCTCAATGGATGGTCTTTGCGGACCCGGCCTTGAGGGAAGATGGGTTTCTATTCGTAGACAGTCGGTAT
>CP070673.1:919900-924630 GCA_020351915.1 Deltaproteobacteria bacterium | reverse complement strand
CGCGAAGATAGAAGTCGCGCTACTGGAACGCATAAAAGAATTGAATTGTATGTATGCGATGGCAATACTTGCCGAGCGTTATTCCGATTCCATCGAGGATTTCCTGCGGAATCTCGTGAACATCCTGCCCCCATCCTGGCAGTACCCCGAGATCACATGTGCGCGGATTTTGTTCGATGGAAAAATTTATAAAAACCCTGCATTCAAAGCCTCGAAGTGGCGTCAATCCTCTCGGATTCTCATATACAATGAGCCCATGGGTGAAGTTGAAGTGTTCTATCTTGAAGAGAGGCCGCCTGAAGATGAAGGGCCTTTTTTGAGGGAAGAGCGTCTGCTGCTGGATGCAATTGCTGAACAGATTGGAAAAACTGCCGTGCGGATTTTCGCTGAACAGGAATTGAGGGAACTGAATAAGCAGCTTACCGTAGAGCGTAAGGCACTCCAGGAAGCGAATGCAGCTCTGAGGGCAGTTCTGCAGAGGATTGAAGAAGAAAAGATGGATATCAAAAAGAATGTGCAGGCAAATGTCGAAAAGATCCTGATGCCGATTTTGCACGCACTTTCACTGGAACTGCCGAGAAGTCAGAAAAAATATGTGGAGATTCTAAGAACTAATTTAGAGGAGATTGCCTCTCCTTTTATTAATCATTTGTCTCGTAGATTCTTATCCCTGACACCAACAGAGATTAAAATCTGTAAATTGATTCGCAATGGAATGCGTACCAAAGAAATTGCACAGATTCAAGGCGTGTCAGTGGCCACGATCAATCGTCACCGTGAGCATATTCGCAGAAAGCTCGACATCATCAACAGAGATGTCAATCTTGCAACCTATTTGCAATCGAGCATGTGGGAGGAACAAAGAGCAATTGCGGGAAATCTATCCTCGATTGATCAAGACGAGCGTGCTTCAGGAGCGTGAGACTTCATGAGCATCCTGCCGATGGCAGAACTCAAGGAGCGCTTCGCTTAAGGTTGAAGGCAAAAGCAGGTCATACCTGATGGCTCATAACAAATAGGCGCAAGGCAGCTGAAAGCTCACAGCTGATAGCTCATAGCAAAAAGGCAAAAGGAGTGCAGAGCTTAAGGGCCGCTTTTGGATGGGAACGAGTGAGGCATCGTTATCTTCTCTCACCAGGGCGGATCAAAACCTCCCAGGTCCGCGTAGATGTGGACCTCAGATCTGGGCCGACCACGCTGACAGGGACGCTCACGGTGTCGCTTCCTGCCAGCCGGACCCCACCTCCAGGCATTTTCTCTACACGGCCCTCGAAGACATTGGGAGGCTGAAGTCCTTGAATCCACTCGCGGGCCGATGGTGGTGCATTCGGCGAGACATAGTCGAAGTGGTGATCGGCAAGGTAGAGATGGAAGTCTCGGCGGGTGGATCGCCTGGTACCTGAACCCGTGGTGGCGACGGTGTAGGTGGCGATACGTGGGTTGCAGTCTGTCACGAGCTTATAGTGCCCCTCATCGTCGACTTCGATTCGTACACTGGCTCCACCCACAGCTTCTCCCCTCATGTCGGAGCGTATGGAACCAACCGGTGCAGGGAAGCTCACGGTGGCGCTCCCTTGAATCTCCCAGGTGTGGCGGTGGGGGTAATCACGGGACGTGCTCGGCTGGTGTCTGATGAGAATCGACTCCCGTGTCGTGGTAGTTTGCCCTGCTAAGGGTCCGGTGGCGCTGCCCTCGATGCGGATGTAGCCGTCGAAGCAGTGTTCACTGATGACGGTGAAATCGTCGCCGGTGTTGAAATTATCGGACTCGGTGCCGTCTTCATCGAAGTAACCGTCGAGGTTGACATCCTCGCACCCGTCATTTACCCCGTCATCTTCGGCACGGTCATTATCCGGATCCACCTCCTTGGCGAGGGTATCGCCATCGAAGTCGGGGTCTCGTGCGTGAGAGTTGCCGTCCCGGTCGAAAAGATATCCGTACATGTCGATCATATCGGGCAGCATGTCGCCGTCGGAGTCGGGATCGCGCGGATCGGTTCTCAGCCGTTCGGTTTCATCGAAATCCACCAGCATGTCGCCGTCTTCATCTCTCGATACCCCTGGTTCGTCGCAACGCATGGGGGCGCCGCTGCGGGGTGGGGCAAGATATCCGACAACACCGCCGCTCCCAAACTCAAACCAGGTAAATGGATCTTCGCGAGCAGGATCAAGCACCCGCAGCAGTATTCTTTCCTCTCCCGTGGTGCGGTTGCGCATAATGCGGTATCCATCGACCACGGTGGAGTGGTCGGGCAATATGCGCATGAGGGGACGACCGTCATCGATAAACTCCCGGATGGTGTCCATGTCGGCTGGATCGCCGTCATCAAAGGCATCGTGGCCGAAAGTGAAGGAACTGGCGGTTCCGACGGGCTGGCCGTAGATCCATTCCAGGGCGCGGACGCAAGACGAAGAGTGGGTACCCATGTGGTGTCCCAGATCGGCGAAGGGATTACCGAGGTCCCCGGCTTCCGTCCCATTGCGGGTCGGGGGGTCGGCCTCCTCGAAAATATAGTAGCTGATCCGATCCTGGCTCAGGGTGCAGCCCGCCAATGATGCGATCATTGCGAGCGATGCTCGGGAGCAGTACAGATCGCCGTGCTCAGATGCGAGGAGGTGCGGATCCTCCCAGGACGCGTCACCGTCTCGCGGGCACCCGTCCAGACACACCATGTCCGTATCCTTTCCCTGAATGACGTGTGAGCAGCCGATCACATGAGATGCGACCGCCTCCTCACCGGACACACCCGGTGCATCAGAATCCTCGTCAGGTGTGGGCAGCACGCCCGGGGGCAGCCGCATTGGCCGTGCCATCGAGGCCAATGTGTGGCCGTCGGAACCCCGGGAACCACTGGCCGTGCCGCTCGCCCCCTTAATCAGCCCCTCCACAACGGAGGGAAGGACCGTAAAGCTCTGGGCCCCGCTCCACAAACCCGGGGTATGGCTCAAGCCCCGCACGCGCCAGTAATAGGTGCCTGGCGCGAGATCGTGGATCGGGAGCCGGTTTCCCTTCACTGTTTTTTCGAGCACGAGGCCTTTGAACTCGGCATCGCGGGCTACCTGGAAGGTGATTCGACCGGCCCAGTGCATACCGAGGACGGCAAGCGAGAACCTGGAGGCGATTCGAGCACCATGGGAAGGGGTCATCACCGTGGGTCCGACCGCTGCATTGGGCTTTCCGGGGGTTGCAGCTGCGCCCGATCGATAGACCCAATGCCTTGACCCAACCCAATCTTTGGTTGTGGGCGGCCACGTATGGGGCAGGCGGATGCAGACATCGTCGGCCCGGAACACGGCATCGGCCCGCAGCACCCCGTAGGGTGGCCACATGGAGGCGCCGACGGCCAGAGGCGGATACTTTCCTGGTAACCGGCGACCCCAGCTCAGCCCATCCACGGGGCCCTGCGGTCCTTCCAGGATACACCCGTCTCCACGGGGGTTGAGCTGCGGTTCAAGCGGTAGTTGCACATGCACCGTCCGGTCCTTCAGGCGTGGAGGCGTCTTTCCCCTGCCGAATCTCACCAGCACGAGAGCTCCGGCCGCACAGTCGGGCGCATCTTCCGGCAACGGAACCGCTGCGCCGGAGAGAAAGCGAAGTGACCAGCCCTTCAGTGAAACAGCCACTTCGGTAGGGTTGATGAGCTCGACCCAGACGTTATCCCTCCCTCCCCAGGGGCTCATCTCGTTCAGTATCACAGTGCCGGTCCGCTTTCCGAATGCACTCTGCCCATGGGGGCGGGCGACCTTTGCCTTGCAAAGCAGCTGGTCGCCCTCGCGATCGGGACCATCAAGTTTAAGGTTACGCCCCTGCCCTTGCTGGACTGGCGATTCCGAAGTTATCGTGAAGGATACCGGGTCATCGCCCTGGAGGCCGGCCGCCGAGGCGGCTTTTGGGTTTATTTCTGTGGGCCCAGACAAGGCCTTGGAGTGCGTTCCGCCAGCACCGAAAAACAGGGCCAGGGCAAGAGCAACCAGAACAGTTCCCAAGTGCCCACGATACGGTTTGCACAACATGGTAAGGCTCCTACTATCTTTGTTTGTGTGTAATCAGAGCAAGCCTTGATAATTGCCTACGTGCACTGGTTCAAGAATTCGGTACCCTATTCTCTACCAAGCTGCAAGTCGAGAGAACATGAGTCAGGTCCCAACATCCAACAACCTTAGCAAAAGGGCTCAGGACCCCCAGTGCCATAGGCTTAGTCCCAGTTGAATAGAAAAAGGATTCAACAGGGTATTCATTGCACCCCGGTAAAACAGCTTCAGGTTTTACAGGGCACCGCGCTGCGGCATCTTCGACAGGTGCGGCAAGCAAGGTGTAAGCATACGGCTAATCAGCACAGTAAAAGCACTACACGGGAGGGAGTTTAGCACAAAAAAGGAAAAAAACCAATATGAGGTAATCCAAGATTACCGAGCATTACACTTGAGGATCGCTGCGCTCCGGTTGAATAGCAGCGCTCTGGTAGTTGTGGTTTTGGATTATTAATGGGAGCGTAAAATAGTTTGCATTTCATAATTTTATTTTGACAGGATCAACAGGATCAATAGGATTTTTTTGAATGGATCAATTTCCACCTGCCCGCAACGCTCTCGCTTGCGAGGCGGGCGGGGACGAAAGTGTTCCAGCACAATCCCGCAAAGCGGGAAGGTAAGCATTTTGTGAAACTGGCTATCGAAAAACATATCATCTCGGTGTCATCAACATTTTGAAGAGTATCTATTCATTCAACT
>CP070673.1:915605-919800 GCA_020351915.1 Deltaproteobacteria bacterium | reverse complement strand
TTCCTTCTGCCAGACACCTAATGCTCTATTCGCCCGCAGGCGATTCGGGAAGCACCGGGGTGAGCGGCCTCATCTAACTGATTGAGGATCTCAACTTGTGCTGGGTCTACTAAACCCTCTTGTCGTCGGTTCGATTATCGTATTCCGGCATGATAATGTAATGAGTTGTTGTAATTCCAATTTGTTAGGTGAGGTATTCAGTGGCGAAGGGCAGGGTAAACACCAGCATCCAGTCGGCTTTGATTCGAAGAGCGGCTTTCGGCGCGACCTGCATGTTGGGAATCACATTCGCACCTATCACAAAGAGGGCAAAGGTATGCGCCGCATTCTTTACACGCTTCAGTTTCTTCGACGGCAAATAAATAATAGCAATGAGGACAAACGTCGGTCTCGTTGATGTTACCTAACACATCGTTCATTCATGACCTCTCTCACATAACGATGGCAAGTGAAAAGCCTTCTAATGGCTGCCTCAGAAACCTTTATGTTCGTCAAAAACCCCTTCTCTTTTAAGTATCTGAACATCTAAATTTTGGAATGTTACCTTTGGTCCTATTCTGGCTTTGAGGGCATCCCAACCAAAGGCATGGACATGCTTATTCCCTTAAAATCTAAGACAACCTCCTTACCTTTGTAATTCTCTACCTTCCTGACTATTTGCCATGCAAATAAGGCATCCAAATATCCGCTCAGCTTCATGACTATTTTTCCCCCACTATCTATCACCCGAATATTCATCTTAGTTGTCCATGTGGCTCAACAAGTAATCAATGGAAGATTTTTCTATCTTCCTAGTAACTGATATAATACTGGCAAAATTTATGCCATTATCAAATGTGCTCTATTAGAACAATATGATTAATTATTTCAAATAGTTATAATGACAAGAGACTTTTTGATTAAATCATCCGACACAGAGAAAATGGAAGGTTCGTTCCGTTTTTAGAAATCGTTTTCCACCATTACGAGATCACTCATACTTTTAACATAGAGGCATTTTAATTTATGGAATATTGCAGCAGGTGCCTCAATGGCAAAGGAAGTATATCTCCTAAGTGCGTTGTTAGTCAGAACAAAAGAGCATGGTATCTGTTTTGGACCCCAACTAGTCTGCTATTCGTGAGTCCCCTGAATTTCTGGAGCCACAGGTCATCAATCCGAGATGTACACGCCGGGGGTGACAAGTCATTGGCAGGGCCGTTTAATTCTACTATGTACAAAGTCAAGGGGTAACGTGAATCCCAAACCAGTCTACTATTCGTGGTCTCCCGAATTTATGGAGCCACAGGCAATCAATCCGAGGTATTCACAGCGGAGGCAGCAAACTAACTGACGTGGTCCGTGTGTTTTAAGCTACCGGCTCACAGAATTCAACACGCCATCCTCCCCTCTGATTTTAACGGCTTGCAATAACCACTCATTATCCTGTCAATTGCTCTGAGTAAGGCAGCCCATCTAACAGCATCCGTCTGGTTCGCAATAACACGGTTCGCGCAATGGCTACGATGGCCCGCTTGGAGCCTGAGCGAGCCTTTATCCGCTCAAACTTTTTCCGCATACTGTTATCTTTCCGGATGATATACCACGCAACTTCCACCATGATCGCACGAAGTGAATTCTTGCCTATCCCGGTGATTCGTCCCATCCGAACCTTCTCAGCGCTACTGTACTGTGATGGCGTCAGTCCAACATATGCTGAGAGCTGATCCGAACGCCGAAAACGAGCCACGTCCTGAAGCTCTACCACCAGCTCCATAGCCGAAATGACGCCAATGCCCGGAACAGTCCGAAGGATCTTGACTCGCTCCTCATAGAAGGGTATCTCAGAAAGCTGTCGTACCAATTGAGTCTGCTTGGCTATCTGCTGGCTCAAAAATTCATACTGCTCCAGTAAGCGCTGGAAACTCTCTTGTATCCAGGGGTTATTGAAACGAATACACCACAGCCTCTCCACATAACCTCGGGTCCATGGACCACGTGGCTCGGCCACCTCCATCCCATAGAATCGAAGCTCAGCCTTGATGCGGTTTTGCGTCCGGACGCGATCCCCGATGAGCTGTCGGCGACGCCGGATCACCTGCCGATGATACCGCTCCTGCACGCTCGGTACCCACACCCGCTTGAGCATCCTCTTGGCAAGAAGATGAGCCAGTTTCCGACTATCTCTGCGATCCGTCTTTACCCGGTTACCGTACTCCTGGGGCAGCAGACTCGGTGGTGTCACAATACACTCTGCTCCATAGGTTGCCAGTCGATCATGAAGCCAAAACCCAAAATAGCCCGCCTCATACACCACCTGAATCGAGTCTCCCCGATACCGATCTAGTAACTGCCGCAAGGCCTCCCATTGCCCCGGCAAAGTCCCACTAAAGAGCTCCTGATCCTCAGTCCTCACCGTTACATGCCACTTGAAACGGTGCAAATCCACTCCCACAAAAATAGTCTTGCCTTCTTTTGTGCTCCTCCTGTACTCTTCCATATGAGCCTCCTGACTTGAGGGTTTTTGGTGCTGATTTGGTTATACCCCTCTCGCCAGCGAGGCTCAACTTTGTATCATAGTTACTAACTGAAACAGGGAATTTTGCGATCTCTCATTCACGATAGAATTGTGACGGTAATCGTAAGTGGTTCCAGCAGTCATGGCCGGATAGCCGACCAGAATACAGCGAGATCACCCACAAACTCTTCCCACGCGTTTCTATCCTCAGGCTCCATCTGTTCCAAAAAGATTCCTGTTTTGAAATGATCTGCCGTCCTCCTCGATCGCGGGTTATGCCACATAACCTTTCCAAGGGCCCTGACCCGTTGATCTTTTCCTGGCAGGACAATGTCTAATTCCACAGCTTGTTTGTCCAATACCAGATGAGGAATCAGAGTTGACGACTCTTCCCCTTCAATCAGTTCTATTGATAAGCCCTCAAAGGAAACATTTCTAGTTCGCACATTGACAGTCAGAGGCCGGGTAAATACACCCAATAGCCTCATATTTAATGAAATAGATTCTTCGAATCGTTCAAGCTTACGGCGCTGGGCCATCTGGATTCTTCCATATACCGCTTTATTTTTCTTCCGCCCCCTCTTTGCCCACAAGGCAGAACAGGATGTGGATCACTCCAATGTCCTATCCTTTGACCCTGGCTTCCTCCCCAAGCTCTGCTAATTCCGTATTCTTGAAATAACGCTTACAATACGACGTATGTCTCACTCTGATAAGTCCCTCATTCAGGCAAACTCTCTCAACAGAAACCCAAGTCGCTTCTCTGCAAAATTTACCCTTGTGACACGCTTGACGTTACCGTTCTCCCAAAGACAAAACCAGATGGGAACTGCTCGACCTTCTTGTTAAGGAGCTGTCTCCTCTCAGAAGAATTTGTCCCATAGATCCTGATTCTTTCCGAGGATGACTCTTTTTAAGAGGAATTGACCTTCTACTTCTAATTTGTTTATGGATGAAAAGACAGCGAATACCCTTTCATTATTACTACGTCGATCAGCAGGAAGGACAAAGAATCCAAATTGCTCACAATTGACTGCATGAGTATATCAAAAAATGACTTCTCCGTCTTCAAATATCACTTTTACTCTTTTCCCTTCTCTTGGGCGGCCAATAAACCCCCTAATATCATTGTAATCTTTATTGCCATCAAAACTCTTGACATAGAAAACCGCTTTGAGATCGTCCACGAAAATCTCCCGTACCTCCTCGCCTGGGATTCCTCCTGTAATCAGATGAAATACTGGCTTATTGGGAAGAAAGTCTGCGGTTGCTCCCTTTAAAATCTTCCCATCCTTACCACGCACCACAATCTTATTTACAGACAAAAAATCACCTCTTCTAAAGATCTTCTATCCTCTGTGAATACTACAGCATGGCTTTTTCCCCTGACATGTCTGGAGAAAACAAAAACAAAAATACGAAATCCTCCGAAGGGATATAAGCACACCTTTGGAGGCAACATATCAGCACCTTCTGGTAACCTCTTGTCATAACTTGCTCCAAGAAGGTTCAGAGTTATGTTTTTAGGTTGTTTAGGATGCAGTAGAATATAGTTTGCATTTTATTCATTGTCAAGCAAAATCTTCGAGAAGTTGAGGCTATGTTGTTACATTATTACGGCCTTGAGGGAACACTACAACGTTAGTCTGAAGTCTAGCCTTTGTGAATCGATGACGTTTAATTCTCTGACGACTTCCT
>CP070673.1:911655-915505 GCA_020351915.1 Deltaproteobacteria bacterium | reverse complement strand
GGAGCAGACATGGCTTGTAATACGCGCGCAGGCACGTTGCTTGGCCCTGGCCCCATAAGTATGCGTTCACCTGGGTCGATGTCTCTGAACTCACTTGCGTTGATACTCATCACTGCCTCCGAATGTTTTATTTTGAAGAATTCAGACCATAAGGATTCGAGTCCAACCTCTTCAGGCTGTTGCCGAAATCCCTTCTCCCTTAGTCTAAAACGTTTTTTGACAAATCTAAGGCTCCCTCCAGGCGATGTCAAAACTCGCCTTTAGGGCTCAAACAGTTGACATCGCTTATCTTCCACTTCGCCAAGATTTGTTGCCGAAAAACGTTTTAATGACCGCTCAAAGGGATTTCCGTTTGAGCAACAGACTGTCTTATACTGCCATTTTCGCCAATAAGCAAAGAGAATCGGTGTGATTTATTGGTTTTTGCCAAGGTCTTCCTAATGTCGGTATAGTCTCTCCAGTAACTTTCTGCCTCGAGTTTTCATTGCCGGACTTCCGGTTCTCATTAACTCATCCAATAACGGGATCACTCTGCGTCGAAGATCGGTGTCATTATCTGCCAAATCTACCAGTGCTTGTATAGAAAATGTCTTCACAATACTGCTCTTATCAGTGAGATAGCCTAAAAGAATCTCCACGATACTTGCACGTTCCTGCCTACTTAACTCAAGACGGGGCACCATCTGTGCAACGTGCCAACGAACCTCTTGCTGTTCGATTTTTGCCACCTGCTCTAGGAGTCTCTTTTTGTAAGGCTGGAGGTAATCAGGGTTCTGTGCTGTTATTTTTTCAATAGCATCAGCAGATCGCATCCTGATAACCGGATCATTGGTAAACAGGCCACTGAAAAGGGTTCCGAACAGAGAGGGTTCATTTAGCACATCGGCGACAACTTCGTTCACTCTCCCAATTGAACGCCGATCCCCACCTTTGAGCTTTTTCAGAACATTGTTCATAATCCCATCCTCTGGTCAAACCAAACGGAGTACCCTTGATAGACCCAGGGACCTGACGCCTGGACGTAGGCACCCTTTTTCGGTGCGTGCGCCGTATGGATTCCAAAGAAGACACGTATTGGTTATGAATCATTTCAAGATCCGAAACCATCCAAGTTACATACCTCAGCCTCACTCTTAGATGTTGTTTGGATAGTTGATTCAATTATTTTGTATTTCTCGGATAGATAACTGTTTATTTTTTCAATTACAGTGTCCTGGTCTATCACAGAACCATTCTTTTGATTGAGTACCATGTGAGCAGAGAAAACAAGCATATCAGGAGTAATTGTCCACAGATGAACATTAAATAATTCCTTAATCTCAGGGAACCGTGATTTGAGGTCATCTGAGATGATATCGGTGTTTAGCCCTGTTGGAGCCATTTCCAGTAAGATCGTGGTCGATTGCTTTAGTATGCCCAAAGCCCAATACGCTATCATGGCTGATATCCCCAAACTAACTATGGGGTCGATGATATTCCATCCAGTGTATAAGATGATAATGGCTGCTACTACGATGCCCACCGAAGAAGCGGCGTCTGCGATCATATGATAGAACACGCTTCTAACATTCATATCTTCTTTGTGGCTCCCATGAAGAATAGCAATACTGACCATATTCACAGAAAGCCCAATAAAGCCAATGATCAGCATGGAGAAACTAAGCACCTCTCTAGGGTAGATGATTCTGAGAACTGCCTCGTAGATTATGATACCAACCACAAGCAGGAGAAATAAGCCATTGACAAATGCGGCTACGATTTCCGCCCTGTATAAACCGAAAGTCCTATGGTGACAGAGAGGTTTTCTTGCTATCATGATTGCGACTAAGCTTATTCCAATAGCAAAACAGTGTGTAAACATATGCCCGGCATCACTTATGAGAGCAATGCTGTGGGTCAGAAAGCCACCAATGAGTTCAACAATCATTACTATTGATGTAATGGATAATGATAGGAGGAGCTTTCTCCTCTCCACAGAGCGATAGTTAAATAGGCGTTCTGAGAAAGCGTTCTTAATATTCTGTTTCTGCATCTATTCTGTCCTTCGTTCCTGTCTGCGATTCCGAATGAACGTCAGAGATAAGCTCAGGTAGCTGTTCTTGGGGGGCAATGTGATACACAACGTGTTCAGACCTGAGAATTACTCGTTAGTTCCATTCACTAGGTGTCTATATAAGCTAAGATCTTAAAATTTATCCGCCAGACTTCGGGGGGATTAATGTCAAGCCCGCCCTGGCGCAACGTTATGAGGTTATCATATATGGGCTATTGATTTTTCAAGAATTCAATATCAAACACCAAATTTGCAATGCCAGCCAGCCCTGGCGCGACGGGATGTGGATATGCAACTCTTTTCACTGCTTATGAATGCCTGACTTTCCATCACCGCATCTTGACATGCCAGGTCTGGGCCAGGGGTCTGGTTCAGGGTTTTTGCTGGGTTATTAGGGTAACGGTAAGGGTAGCGAAGCCCATATCGGTAACGGTCAAGGTAACGTGGAAATAAAAAGACGAATGACGTTACCGAAAAACGAAACGGGCATCCCCGACAGTAAAGTCGGGACAGGCTCCACCGTAACCCATAAACGTTACTCAGTATTTCGTATTTTCTTACTGACATCGTGCCTTGTCGGTTTGCCCGTCCCGGGCCGGTACGGGCCGGGGAGGCGAAGCTTCACTAGAGAGGGGAGGTTTCTTCCGGTGCCGTTGAAACTAAAAAGCGACGGTAGTAGGCTAATAGCAGGCATGTCATGGGTAGGGCGATAAGCAGCCCGAAAATTCCCAGTAGCTTCCCCCATACCGACAGAGACAACAAAATTATAGCAGGGTTTAGACCAGTCACCCGACCCATGATTTTGGGCACCAATATGCCGTCCTGGATAGCCTGAACCACCACGAAGACCAGGCCAACTAGAGCTAATGGGACCCATATACCGCCTCCGGTCTCTAGTCCATGGACAACAGCCAGAAAAAAGGCCGGTATGAGTCCGATGATCTGCAGATAGGGAACCATATTCAAAAGCCCGATGAAAAGGCCCAGCAAGACGGCAAGTGGCAAGTTAATGAGCCAAAAGCCAATAGCGAACAGTACTCCGACAGTAGAGGCAACCAAGGCCTGACCGCGGAAATAGCGGTTCATGGCCGAGTTAAATTCGCTTACAAAGTCCGTGACGGTCTCCCGATACGCAGGGGGGATGAGATCTTTCCAGCCCTCTCTGACCTTCTGGTAATCAAAGAGCAAAAACACGAGATAAAGTCCAATCACGGCCAGTCCCACGAGACCCATGATAAAACTAGCGGTTCCGGCAATAAGCCCCCACACCCCAGGCAAAACCTTACGGGCCACGGTCTCAACGATTTTCCAGAAATTCTCAGTTCTGAAGAAGTCCTGAACCTCCTTTCGCGTTGCATAATCTTTGAGTGCCTGCCAGAGATCTGGGGGCAGGTGTTTGGCGGCCCGTTCAGCCAGGTCCGAATTGCTTACCAGTCCGGATATGATCTGGCCCATATGGCCAATCTCATCCACGATCACGGGGATGAGAAGCCAAGCCAAGAGCGCCAAAAAAGCCGTAACGGAAAACAGACTAATAAACACAGCAGCAATGCGGTTGGGGATCTTCTTTTGGATTAAGAGCACCAGCGGATTGATCAGGTAGGCCAGAAGCAGAGCAACTGCAAAAGGGATCAAAACGTCGCTCAAATACCCCAAGAGCCAGACCAGGCCCCACAATAGTGCCGCGGCAATGGCCAGGCGCATGACGCGGTCGAGTGTATAAGGTTTGCCGCCGAAAAGCATAGTACTCCAGTGGCCACATTCACTTTTCTGGGAAAAATCTGAGAATACATTGTT
>CP070673.1:907314-911555 GCA_020351915.1 Deltaproteobacteria bacterium | reverse complement strand
GTAACTCGGGTAGGAACGCAAGACGACCCGGAGCCAGGATTAGTGGCGCAGCTGTTGGAAAAGTAGTGAGCCACTTTTAGGTCATCGGAGTTTCAAATAATCCCATTTGCTTCGAGTGTCGGATTCAGAGTTTCGATTTTCTCTACGGCTTTATCGTAAGGCATTCCTTGTTGCAATTACTCTGAGAATATGTTAATAATCAGCCAATTACATGCTGACCAGTTTCCTGCGTTCCAGCTTAAACGAAACCGCGACTCCATGTCTCTTTATCACACAGAGTTCAAAGCACCAATCACGCGTGCATGCCGAGCCGCTTACCCGACCATCACGCGAATAAGCTAGATCATAATTCGTTCGCATAAACCACCAGCTCCATAATGTAGGAGCGCGCAATGGCCGAAATTTACTATGCCCACAGCCTGCCTGGAAAGCCTCCTTCCGAATGGCAACTACTTGAAGATCACCTGAAAAATGTAGCCGAGTTGGCCCGCTCCTTTGGTGAGCCTTTTGGCGCTGGCGAATGGGCCTATTTGGCAGGGCTCTGGCATGATCTCGGGAAGTATTCCAAGAATTTCAGGATTATTTGAAAAAGACAAATGATATTGATGCTCATATCGAAACTGCTCCTGGGCGGGTCGATCACTCCAGCGCTGGTGCCCATTATGCTGCACTGGTGTTGCCCATATCGGGGCATTTGTTAGCATATGCGGTTGCCGGACATCATTCTGGGCTGCTGAACGGGCGCGATACGGGACCCTGTCAGGAAGCCCGTTTGGCCAAAATAATCTAACCTTGGGAACATGGTCTCCAATTTCTGCCGACATCCACCGAGATCGAACTACCAATTTTTTTGCAAGATGCACTGTCGAAGAATGATCCTTTTTCTGTAGCATTTTTTTGTCCGCATGATTTTCTCATGTTTGGTTGATGCGGATTTCCTTACTGCGGAAGCCTCCCGTTTCAACTCTTCTTTGCTGCTCAACCTTTGCCTCCGTTCAAATACTTATGGAGAGGCCATCGCGGGCGACACGAAAGGACCCGCCGAAAGGCGCGAGGTATGATTCGAGCTCATGGTTCGTAACGGGCGAGTCATAGTGCATGGACAGGTGCGTCAGATAGAAGTCCTTGGGCCTGATATCCCTCGCGATGGAAAGCGCCTCTTCTACTGAGAGGTGGTCTTCGGGCAGCCTATTCCTTCCCCAGAAAGAGGCCCCGAGTATGAGCGTTTCGACGCCCCTGATCGCCTCTAACGTGGCCCATGGGAGCGGTCCCGTGTCGGGGATATAGGCAGCGCGGCCGTGGTTCGTTTTCGTGAGCAGCCCAAAAGTCCCGGGGGAATGCGTAACCTCCAGGGCGGTATATGTCATATCGTCCAGGACGAATTCCTCTCCCGTCTCGATGACATGGACGGCCAGACAATCCGCCATGAAGCCGAAGGCCCCCTGAAGCCAGACAGCACTCTCCCGTGACATGTAGGACGGTATGGGAGCGATGCCGTCAATCCGCGCATGAAACTCGATATCCCCGAGTCCCCCGGAATGGTCGTAATGCGCGTGGGTCAGGATGAAACCGTCGATCCGCCGGGTGCCGGCCGCAAGCAGTTGACGCCGCAGATCGGGCGGCGCATCTATGAGGACGTTCTTTCTTCCGGTAATCAGCACCGAACAGCGCGTCCGCTCGAGTTGCGGCTCCCGGGCGGCCTCCAGACAGGCCGCGCAGTTGCAGAAGAAGGACGGCACCCCTCCTCCGGCGCCTGTCCCGAGAAACGTCAATGTATGCTCTACAGCTGCTAGAACTGCCGTTCCGTCCGTTTTCTCGTACGCACTCATCAGGGACTGCTCAGTTACTCTTCATCCGGTTCTTCGGGAGGGCCGGGCGGCGGACCCGGCGGGGCCTTCGGCACCGGCCTGGGCGGAGGCGGCTTCGGCAAGGGGGGCGCCACCCGCTTGGGTGGGGCGTTGGGGGCAACGACCTCCGACTCCTCAGCGCCGCACTGGACGCATTTCTTTGCCGTAGGCGGGTTCAAAGCACCGCATATGGGGCATTTAATAGGCTTCTTACCGACCGTAGGGGGTCTGAAGCACATAGTCTTTCTCCTTCTAATGACCTTTCATCAAGGCGCCCTCTGAAGGTCGATGTCCCCCAGATTGACGTCTTTTTCGCTGACGTCAATCGCCTCGATCGTCCGGGTCACATACCCTTCCTTTTCTATCTTCAGGACATATTGGGCGGTATCGATCTGATTAAACCAGAAATCCCCGAAGTCGTCCGTCGTTGATACGAGCGTGACACCCGTTTTCGGCTGTCCGCCGTGGTCCCCTCTGAAACAGTAATCCGCGCCTTCCCTCTCCCTCCGTGCCGGGGTCGCACCCGATGTGAGGGTCACCCTGACGTCCTCCAGGCACTCGTCCTCCACCGGGTCGAAGATCGAGCCGGCAATGAAGCGCTTGGGCAGGTTCAGGTAATGTACGAGAGGACGGGTCCCCTCCTCGGGGAACAGCACGTCCGCCCCTTTGATAAGGGTCTTCAACTCCTTTTCCTCCCCGAAACTGATTGCCCCTGTCGGACAGACATCGACGCAGCGCGGCTCTTTCCAGCCCCTGTCCAGAAGGTGGGCGCAGCCCGTGCATTTCTGCGCCAGGCCCAGGTCCCTGTTGAAGTAGATCGACCCGTAGGGGCAGACGTCGAGGCAAGCCATGCAGCCCGTGCACTTGACCGGGTCGATGAGGACGAGCCCGTCGTCCCGCCGGTAGATGGCGCCCGGGCCGCATGACGCGATGCATCTCGCATCGCGACAATGCATGCAGGGAGTGGCGACATAGGAGACCTTTACCTTGGGCACGCTCCCCCGGACCTTTTCGTGCATCTTCATCCAGAACTGCCCCGTGTCAGGCTGCGGTTTCGCGTACGGCGTCCAGTCATTCCCAACGTGCTCTTCCTTGCAGGCGATCTGGCAGTTGTAACACCCGTTGCACTTTGCTATATCGATGACGAAAGACTTCATGGCTATTTGCCTCCTTTAACCCAGGCGCGGGTGACCAAGCCGCACGCGGGATCGTACTCCTTCTTGAATGCTTCGGGATAGAGCCTTCGCATCTCGTCGAGGTCGACCTTTGCTATATCGACGAGAAAGCCGTTCGTAACCTCGCCAGGGCAATTCCTCGAGGTGGTTTTGGCGGGGCAGATCAGGTTGTTGGCTCCGCCACGGTCCAATTGACCGGGCTCGATCACGTCGACGCGCGCCCCGTGGTCCTGATACAGGACCCCCGGCATGATCCGCTCCGTGACGTAGGCACCCCCCATGACGGCACCCCGGTCGTTCATGAGCTTGACGATGTCGCCGTCCGCAATGCCCAGCCTCGACGCATCCGAGGGGTGGATCCATACAGGCTCGTACAGATAGCCATCAGGTCCCCTGACCTTGCACGTCGGTATCTCGCGAAGCCAGCTTATGTCGTCATGGTTGGCATGGACACGCCATCTGGGGTGGTTCGTGACGAGAAGGAAGGGGTACTTTTCCGACCTCTCGTGGAGGAGGCTTTCCTGATGGCTCTCACCGTGGGGAATCCAGTGCGGGACGCAAGGCCGCTCCTCGTCGTCCCAGAAGTGCTCGTGAAGACCGACGGAGTAGAACTCGAGCCTGCCCGTGGGCGTGTCGAGCGGATTGGCCTCGGGGTCCTTGTAAAAGTTAATGAAACCGGGAGGGTCGGCCTCCCAGTTATCGGCCGTGGGCACGACGAAATAGCCCTTTTCCCTGAATTTCTCGTAGGTAAGCATATTTTGACACCGCGAGCGGTCGAATCCGTGGCGGATGAACTGCTCAATGTTCATGCCGCGCGTATATTTCTCGTAGAGTCCCAGCTTTTTTGCGACCTCGGCCACCGCCTCGTAGCAGCTTTTGCTTTCCCCGATGGGCTTTATGCTCTGCCCTTCATAGAGGAGGGTGCTGAACTGTCCGCTGAACTGATCGACATTGATATCCTCCTGCTCGAATTTCGTGTTCGTGGGAAGCACGATATCGGCAAAGAGGCACTCGTTTTCCATCCACGGGTGCTGGGCGACGATGAACTCGACCTTCGGGTCGCGCAGGGCCTGGTGTACCCTGTTCCCGTTGTTCCAACACGTATCAAGGCACGGTGCGTCCGTCCAGATCATGTGGATCTCCGAGCAGCCGTCGGCAGGGTATTTGTACTGCACGAACTGGTCTTCGCGCGGCCAGCCCGCGAGACTCGTGCCATACC
>CP070673.1:901052-907214 GCA_020351915.1 Deltaproteobacteria bacterium | reverse complement strand
CGTCCCCTTTGAGCGAAGACTTCTTCAAAAACGTCTTTCATTTCCTCCAACAGAAAAGTTTTCGGATCGGGTAGTCCACCGGCGAAGGAGATAACCTCGGGCCGTTCAGCCAGCTTCAACATTTCCACGACATCTGAATGTCCCATTGAATCGATGCGACTGGAATAGAGGGTGTTCCAGTTCATTGCGCCTGTTCTCCTATGATGAGTTACGATTTTGTGCCTTGATAAGCTGAGATTTCAAGATTGATAACGGAAGCTTGATCAAATGGCAAGGATTAAGTCCTTGTAACAAAGTTTTTTTATGAAAAGCGAGACGCCCTTCGATAATTCAACAAATCATTTGATCTGTCGATAATCATTCCTTTTGGGACGTGAACTGTCGGTCACAACCGAATACGTTGTTCCTCCAGGCTACCAGAATCAGTTTTCAGGAGGTATGTCAATTCTCGAGATGCAGCTAAGGCATCTTTGCCGGGGAGGTGATTGTGGCAAGGGCAAAGATTTAACCCCGAAAAATGTCAAAAGGAAATATTTGACCCCCATTCACTGGCCTATATATAGTTTTTATTTAGAAATTTAAGAGTGTCCTACTTTACCTTTACAGGCGGATCAGTGGGGAACTTCAATGCGTTCTGGATATAAAACTCTCTGTCACGCCCACTTACTTGACATATGCATCAAATGATGTAATAATGATTTCAAAATATGACTGCTTTAATGGAAAGGAGGTATAGTGATGAAAACGATTACCGTTCGAGGTTTGGATGAGACCATTGCAAAAAACCTTAAGCGGATGGCAGGGCAAAATGGGAAAAGCGTAAATCAGTTTGTCTTAGACACACTGAAAGAGCGGCTGGGGTTAAAGAAGGAAAAAAAGTATACTGTTGTTCATCACGACATGGATCATCTGTTCGGCATATGGTCTGAAAATGAATTTAAACGGATTCAAGGGAAGATCGATTCAGAACGTAAGATTGACAAGGAACTCTGGAAATGAAAGGCCTCCTCATCGACACCAGCATTTATACACATGCACTTAAGGGGGATCCTGAAACTATTTCTATTTTACAGCAGGCAAAAGAAATAGCTATTTGCTCTATCAGCATCGGCGAATTGCTATCAGGGTTTAAAGCGGGCAGAAAAGAGAAAAAAAATAGAGAAGAGCTGGCAGAATTTATAGATACACCGCGTGTTCGGCTGTATGGAATTGATGAAGATACGGCGGAGTTTTATGCCGCAATATTGAATGGATTAAGGAAGAAAGGAAAACCTATTCCGACCAATGATATTTGGATAGCTTCAGTTTCTTTTCAGCACGGGTTCCCATTATTCACCAAAGACCGCCATTTTGAAAACATATCTGGATTGATGCTTATCTAATCTTTCCCTTCCTCCCTACATCCCTAGTCACTTCCTCCCTTCTTCTCAAATCCCTTCATTTCCAACATAGACACCAGGGATTCTCGATTTGTGTTTCGATTTTCTGGCTTTCTTCGTACCCATAAGATGACGGCTCCACTGCTCTGAAAAGGATTCATAGGGAGGATACGCTGCCAATGGATGTGAAGTCAAATTAGGGAGGCAAAGATTGGCAATATGTAGCTTGGAAAAGGTACGGTTGAACTAATGGTTTTTGTTGCGGATTTCAAATTCCGCCTAAGAGATTTCATAATTCCTTTCCAATTTTCATTTCCATGTTCATGTGGATTTCTTATACCTGATTGTCAGCCCCGCTGAAGTCAATACCGAAGATGCAATGTGGTGGGTGCATTGGTTGCCCGGCTAATTCTATTAAAGTGTCAGATTAATTCTGGTTATGGCGAGTTATTTAAGAGTGCCCCGCTTCACTGTTCCACCAAACTGACAGAAGTAAACTTCGTCAATCCCTGATCGCTGGGAGAGAAATGCAAACCAATCATTGTGCGTGACGCCGACGAAACCATTCATTTGGTGCCTCAAGGTAAGTTAAGCAATTTCCGCATCAACGTCTCCTTTCATGGAGTTATTTAGTTTTTTAAGAGCGTCGCCTTTCCAATGGTTTGATCCCGAAAAATGTCAGAAGTTAAAATCTGCTCAGGCTCACTTCGTCAACTTAGTTTTTTAAGGGCGCCCCCCTTGACGATATTTTATGCGTATCACTTCTTCTTCGCTTGCCCTGGAGGATAGGCCCGTCGGTGTTCTTCAAACTTGAGGTAGGGCTTGTCTGAATCCATTTCGATGGTCACATAGTCCTCTAATTGTACCCGCAAGATGGCCGGCAACGACACCGAAATCCGCCAACTGTTTCCCTCAAGGTGGAAATATGCTCTTCTATCGACATCATAATATACTCTAGCAGAAGGATAATAGCGATAGGTATATTTTGCTCGATAACCATGGGCTTTCGCATGCGGCGGTGGGCCGACTCTTTTATTCTTTGCTAGTGCATGAGAACAGCCGAATTGAAGATCTCCCTCCGAGCTGCCTACTGCAGTAAAGGAAATGATGAAAAGAACACAGAACAAAAAAATGAGCGGCTTTGCCATGGCGTGAAGATTCATTTCTTATTCTCCTCATAGTGTGTTAGAAATCTTGAACCATCTCCTGAGTCTTACCAAATGGACGTATTTTCTTTTCAGCACCTCGCTATCCCTTGATTTCAAAGTATCGTATCGGCAAGCTCCAAGAAATTCTTTAAGAATTCCTCACCATATCAATTCCGCACAAGCAATGGTTAGGGGGTTCCAACAGACCCCATGCTTCTGATTGAACTGTATCACACACTATCTATCGATCCTCTCGATAGAAATCAGACCCATTTCTGAGCCCATCTTTCCGGCAGATTGAAGCAGGCTTATTTTGAGCAAAGCTGTCTATCTACATCGATGCTGTGGTGGATTATTGGAGATTGGCAAAAACCAGGCATTTATAGGTGTGGGCAAGGTGGAGGGCGACATGAGACTTTATTGAAACCGAGAGATTTCGAAACAATTCCGACAAGTTGATTATTGTGAATTCATATCCAGAATTGACGCTGGCTCTCGGTCAAAGGCTATTGTGGACCAGACGTCGTAATCAGAATGCCAAATTGCTTTTCATCTCAGATCAGACAAATGCGTCGGTCAAGGGAGAAAGGTGGTCCCATACGGAGAGGGGAGGTGGTTGTGTCAAAAGCAAAAGTCTGATCCCAAAAAAATGTTAAAAACAAATATCTGCACCCCTGCGCGCCGTCTTTCTGGAGGACCTGTCCGTCGTTCCTCTGGCGGGCCTGACCCCATTCCCCCGCTTTATGGGTGTGAAGATGCCCCATATGAAAGCACGGGGATATTTACTTAGGAGCGACCTCCTTTTCTTGGTCGATTCTTTCGTGAAGCCAGATGGCCATGAGTTGGGTGTGTGGAATACCTTTCTTACGGGCAAGGCGTTTTACCAAAGAGATATCAAATGGGTCCAGACGAAGGGAAACTGGCTGACGGGCAGGGCGTGGAACCTTAAAAGCCTCTGCCGTATTCAGCAGTTTTTGAACTTGCTCGGGACTCTCTCCAGCAATGGTGATGTCCCATTCCTTGGCTTCTTCCTTGAGGTTATTCCTTATTTCTTTTGGGAGTCTGCTCATTTCTTTATCCTCTTGAAATATGTCTTCTTAGTGGAATCTGACATGGGAAATGCTGTTACGCATCCCCACAAACCATACTTGGAGTACGGGGCCACAATGGCTTCGATACAGAGTCCAGAGGCGTCTGTACCCCATAGACGGTATCGATATTCGGCAGATTTTCCTCGTCTCTTTTTGCCTCTAACGGCAAGGGTCGGAAATGGGCCTTCATTGTAGTAAACTTCCTCCACCTGCTCGGGGCTTATTCCATGAACGGCAATGTGATCGATGTTGTCTTCATCCCAGTCAGGTTTAAGAGATTGGTCAGGCTCAATCATACTGAAAAAAATAACGTAATTTTCTGATTACGTCAAGGTTCAAAAAAGGTAATGATTTGCCTACCTTTTTTCTTTTTATGAGACAATGACCTGCATGGAGGAAGCCTTTCTCGAAAAGGGCAGCCACAAAAATAAAAGTGGCGTTTCGGGTGAGTCTTGAGGAATTATCAGCCGTCAGCGAGGAGGTGATTGTGGCAAAAGAAACGCTTTGATCCCGAAAACTGTCAGAAGGAAATATTTGGCCCCCGGTTCACAGACAGGAGAGTAACCGGCTTATCAGCTCGCTCTCTTGAATGTAAGGAATGAATAGCTGATACCTGGCTCTTGTAATTACTACGTAGGCCAGGTTTCTTAGCTGTTCTTTGGACCACCCGTCTTCTTTAAGTGAGTCCAAACCCACTACGAAGACACATGCGTAGTCTAGCCCCTTCGTACTGTGGATTGTTGATATGGTGATTTTATCAGTCGTTATGTCATAGGATGTCTTGGAGTGATAGTCTTCGGATGCCCAAGTACATAGAATGCCTTCTGCATTCAGGGCTTCTTCAAACATTTTCGGCATAAAATTGACATCTTCATCCTCAAATGACTTCTTGGCGTAAATTATTGCTATTTCGGACAAAGGATACTCCTCTTTGTCGGTCATTGATTTCATTTTACTAACCACATGTGAAACGATCTCCTCAAAGCTCCTTAATTGTATCATTTCAGGCGTTGGACCGTGGAAATCAAAAAAATCGGGGAAAACCTCCAGGTCCTGTGTTTTGCTTTCCCCGATATCCTTTCCAATAAATCTATTGGCAAAGCGACATATCTCCTGGGTGTTACGATATACACACGAAACTCGATGCGCCCTACCTCGCGCCTCAACCCCGAAGTCTTTCCAGGAAAGCTTCCGATCATAAACATTTTGCTCTTCATCCAGGGCTATAGCAAGGTATTCGGTATCAGGATTGAGAAGATTTGTGATGATCCTGAACATATCGTCCGAGAAATCCTGCCCTTCATCCACAAGTATAGCGTCGTATTTCATCTCTTTGTCTTTTACTCGCGATAAAGTCTTAGATACGACTGATTCATAATATTCGTCGCTTTCCTTTTCATAAGTTACTTCCTCACCCAATATCTTTGAGCACAGCTCGTAGAAATGATAAACCTCTACTCTCCCTTTACCTAACCCAACCTTCTTTCTGGACAGCAACCGCTTGATATAATTAACCAGGGTAATGTTGTAGCAAACAAAGAGAATGCTTTTGACATTGGGGTTATATCGTCTCAGCACCGCAGCTGTATGAACGAGGATTAACGTCTTTCCAGTTCCAGATGGTCCTATTATGATTCGATGGCCTCCATGATATTTCCTGGCAATGGCCTCTTGGTTGTTGTCAAATATCTTGAGGTGTTTGATTTGTTCTTCATAAGCACAGGGAGTCCTTTTTGGCTCTTCGATGCATACAACCGGAAATATGAGGTGCTTAAGATAGTCAAGATCTGACCGAGTTGTTTTAAAAGAGAATTTTGGGGGGAACATCCTTTTTAGGGCTTGAAGGAAGCATTTACCTGTTTTGTCTTGGCAGATATCCGAGTCCGGATGTAAATCGTCCCAGAAAAATATCTTATTTGTATCAATTACAGCCCCAAGGCCTTTTTCAGTATATTCGTACTTGTTTATGTTCGGAAAAACTACCCCGTAGTCTATGGGTATCTTAGGATTACCCCGGTGTTCTAGAACTTTTGAAACCAATCGGCCATCAGCCCTTATCTTTTCCATTAGGGTTTCGAAATAGTGGCGTGCCTGATGAAAGGGATTGCCTCTGGTCTCATATTTGCCATCTATATCTATAGTGAAGGAATTTGGAGCTGCCTTTTTGATCTGGCTTAAGGCCCAGTCCTTAACCTCAAAGATGATAAGACCAATTTTCTCGCAAAACAATAAAAAGTCAGGCTCTTCTCCCTTGATATCCGGGAGATACCATACGATGTACTGTGCATCGGGCTTAGCAACATTTTCCAAGAATCTATAAAATCGGCGTTCACCATCAGTTTTAAAGTACTCATTGTCGATTGGAATCATTGTTGCCATTTTTAGTCTACAAAATGTGAGTTATTCAAACAAGGCATGAGATCAAATTCCTCAATTCAACAAGATACTCTTCGGAAATATATTTGGCTTCTGGAATACAAGATAAAATCCTAAATAAACTGTCTAGACACGTCGAACGCCGTTGGAAAACCCCATGAGCGCGCG
>CP070673.1:897962-900952 GCA_020351915.1 Deltaproteobacteria bacterium | reverse complement strand
CATCTCTTATGTTCTCCTCCAGTTCGCTTCCGCGGAGAGCCGACAGAGTACATGAGCATTGTTGGCTCACTCGGTCTTGTGAGCCGATGAGTTCCGCTTAAGATGTGCCAGTCTATTCAATCCGTTAATAAAGGCCTTTGCACTTGCGACTATAATGTCAGGATCGTTCCCCTTACCAAGTGTCTGCACCCCGTTTTCTTCCAGCCGCACGGTCACACCCCCCTGGGCATCTGTCCCACCGGTTAACGAATCAATAGAGAATCGAAGTAATTTGGATTTCGTTCCAGTCATCTTTGCAATAGTATTAAAAGTGGCATCAATGGGGCCTACGCCGAACCCTGCCTTCTGTTTTTCCTTGCCCTCGATCTCCAATTGTACTGTCGCCGTGGGGACGGTTGCGGTCCCGCTTATCACATTAAGGTACTTGAGTCTATAGGTATCCGGTACTCTCAGTATCTCTTCGGCAACGAGGACTTCTAAATCCTCATCCACGATTTCCTTCCTTTTGTCTGCAAGGCCTTTGAACTTTATAAACAGACGGTCGATATCTCCTTCGGACAATTCATAGCCGAGCTTGCTCAAACGATCCGTAAATGCGTGCCGGCCCGAATGCTTCCCCATAACGAGACGATTGGTTTCCAAACCAACGGTAGTAGGCTCGATGATTTCGTAGGTGGTCTGATTTTTTAAGACCCCATCCTGATGAATGCCAGACTCGTGGGCAAAGGCATTCGCTCCAACAATGGCTTTATTGGGCTGGACCGATATTCCGGTAATCATTGCGAGCAAATGGCTTGATGGATATATCTCTTTGGTATCAACTTCCGTACGATAAGGTAAATAATTCCTCCTGGTGTGGAGGGCCATAACGACCTCTTCAAGCGATGTATTGCCCGCACGCTCTCCAATCCCGTTTACGGTAACCTCGACCTGCCTTGCTCCAGCATTGATACTCGCCAAGGTGTTGGCTGTCGCCAGGCCCAGATCGTTGTGACAGTGAACGCTCAGAATTACCCTGCCAATATTTGGCGTGTGACTCTTCACATAGGCGATAAGGTCAGCAAACTCAGCAGGAATAGCATAACCCACGGTGTCAGGAAGATTGACCGTGGTGGCTCCGGCTGAAATAGCTGCCTCAAAAACCTTGCATAGAAAATCTCGGTCACTTCGAGAAGCGTCCTCAGCCGAGAATTCGACATTGCTCGTGAATTGTGTGGCATATTTCACTGCGTCAACTGCCTGGGTAATGACCTGATCTCTATTCATCTTCAATTTATGCTTAAGGTGGATATCAGAGGTGGCAATGAAAACATGAATACGGGGATTTGCAGCCTGCTTGATTGCACCCCATGCGGCGTCAATATCTTCTTTAGAGGTTCGAGCAATCGCGGCTACCTGCACGGTCCTAACCTTTTGAGCGATCATCTGAACTGCCTCAAAATCCCCTTCCGAAGAGGACGGAAAACCTGCTTCAAGTACGTCTATCTTTAGGTTTTCCAACTGGGAAGCAAGGTGGATTTTCTCAGCAGTGTTCATGCTAAAGCCTGGAGACTGCTCCCCATCCCTCAAAGTAGTATCAAACACGATAATCTTGTTTGCCATGGAAACGCTCCTTTCATTTCATCATTAGGTGGTAATTATTATGATCAAACGATATTGGAACCGCGAGAAATGAAACCAAGCGCCAGCCGCAGGGGCTTCATTACAGAATTCCCTGCGGCTTTTTTCACCTTTTCAAAATCGATTTGAACCATGGTCTGTCTACCTGTGGAGCAATCAGCCCCAAGCTTTACTCTTTACTTAACTTGAAATAGATGCTGTCCACCAAGGCCTGCCAACTGGCCTCAATGATGTTCTCTGAAACACCTACCGTGTTCCATATGTCTTTACCATCGCTTGATTCTATGAGCACCCTGACCCGTGCGCCTGTTCCGGCACTGCCTTCCAATACCCTCACCTTAAAGTCAACCAACCTCATCTCTCGTATAGCAGGATAAAACTTACTCAGGGCCTTACGAAGGGCATTGTCGATAGCATTCACGGGTCCGTTTCCTTCAGCGGCTGTAATCTCTTCCTCGTCTCCTACCGATATCTTGATGGTCGCCTGAGAGGTAGATTGACCATCCTTATTTTTCTCATTGATCACCCGTAAAGAAAGGAGGGAAAAAGGTTCTCGAAATTGGCCTGTAGTCCTCTTCATCAGGAGCTCGAGTGAGCCTTCGGCAGCGTCGAATTGATACCCCTGGTCTTCCATTCGCTTGATTTCTTCAACGATCTTTTTGCTGTCGTAACCATTCCCCCCTAAAGTGAGGTCCATCTCTTTGGCCTTGTACTCTATGTTGCTTTTACCTGACAGGTCTGAAACAAGTACCCGGCGCTTATTTCCAACAGTGCCGGGTTCAATGTGCTCATAGGCGATGGGCTCTTTCACGATAGCGCTTACATGCATTCCACCTTTATGGGAAAAGGCGCTTCGGCCAACAAAGGGCCTTTCATTGAGTGGCGGGATGTTTGCTATGTCACTGACATATCTGGAAACCTCGGTCAGGTGTTTTATTTTGGTCTCCTCAACGCATTTCCTGCCGAGTTTCAGCTGGAGATTCGCGATTACCGAGATAAGATCTGCATTTCCACACCGCTCCCCGTAACCGTTGATTGTTCCCTGAACCATGGCTGCACCTGCTTCAACAGCAGCCAGTGAATTGGCTATCGCCAGTCCACAGTCATTGTGTGCATGGATACCCAGCGGGATCTCTGGAAAAGATTTTTTGACCGCTTCCACTATTTCTTCCACATCACGTACCATGGTGCCGCCATTGGTGTCGCAAAGTACGATGATATCAGCCCCCCCGGAAATTGCAGCCTGAATCGTTGTTAGGGTATACCGGGGATTCGCCTTATAGCCGTCGAAGAAATGCTCTGCATCAAAAATAACCTCCTTGCCGTTTGATTTAAGATACCTGAGCGAATCAGCAATCATGGCAAGGTTT
>CP070673.1:895114-897862 GCA_020351915.1 Deltaproteobacteria bacterium | reverse complement strand
CTTCCAAAGCCCACATATCTATTTGACCCGGAGATCAATACTCCGATACTCCATTACTCCACCAATACTCCTGTTTCCTTCAGGCAAAGCCAATTACCTCTGACCACGCCTATCGAAGATCCCGCTATGCGGGGAAGGACGCGGTTTTACAAGTTAGAATAAAAACGGCGTATGATTTGTTTATATTCAAGCTGGTTCAGAATCGCAATCCTTTGAAAGGTGCTTTGATTTGTAGGAAATTTGGAATTTTTGTCTGCAAGCATTAAACAAAATATTATGTTTCTCTCCTTGGAGGTCTTGGTCTCCTTAGACGAAATCTGTGTTTAAGACAAGAAGGCCTTTACGGGGACCAATTCAAACAAGAAGTCAATGGAAAATCCTTGTCTCATACATAGATTCATGATAGTTTTGTTGAAAATTTCATAATGATACAATAACCCTAACGAGGGGCAGCCCATAAACTGGTTGCCCAGAGTTACCGTGTCTCAAGTCAATGCGGAGAGCGGAGTTCGGACTAAATAGAGCCGAGTCAGCTTTGCTGACAATTGGAACAATGTGTTTAGAAGTGGGTTCCCGGTCTCCGTTATTTAAAGACTATATTGACACCGATGCCTTGAAAACTTGTGAGTCATGAACATTCTTTACGGGGCATACATTCTCCTTACCGGCGGCCTAATCCTGTTTTGTCTTCCGCCTTTCTGGATCTATACCCGCCTGAGCGGACGATATGGCGAGAACCTGAAAGAGCGCTTGGGGCATGTATCCCCAAAACTTGCCCGAACGCTTTCGGGATCGCCCCGTGTTTGGATCCACGCGGTGTCCCTGGGAGAAGTCAAAGTGGCGGCACCTATCATTAGGGTTCTCAGGGAGATCCTGCCAGGCTGCTCACTCGTGGTTTCAACGAGCACCAAACACGGCCGTGAACTTGCAATGGAGACCTTGGGAGAAGATACCCCCGTCGTCTATGCGCCAATCGATTTTATCGGTTCAGTGCGCAAAGCGCTTTCTCGTGTGCGTCCAGATATACTGGTTTTTATGGAGACAGAAATCTGGCCTGCGTGGCTTACCGAAGCGCGGCGGATGGGAATCAAAATCGCCTTGGTCAATGGCCGAATCTCTGTGAGATCGATCGGGGGTTATCTCAAGCTTCGGCCCTTTTTTCGTGAAGTCTTAAGAAACGTCGATGTATTCAGCATGATATTGGAAGAAGATGGGACTCGCATCAGGGCAATGGGAGCTGATCCAAAAAAAGTTGAGATAAACGGCAATGCAAAATATGATCTCCTCGCGAACCTTGCAGACCCTGTCATGGAAACAGAAATCCGGCAAATCTTGAATCTCGACGCCTCACATACGGTCTTTGTTGCAGGCAGCACCCGTGGGGGTGAGGAGGCCATGGTGCTGGATGCTTATGAAAGAATCCTGAAAGAATTTCCCAATACGGTTCTGATTATTGCACCCAGGCACATTGAGCGAACACCTGAGATTGGATCCCTGCTTGAAAGACGTGGCTTTAGGTATCAGCTCCGGAGTGAACTAAACAGTGACAGGGCAAAGCGCACGGAGCGGGTCGTGGTCATCAATACCTTTGGAGAACTCTTTAAGCTTTATAGTGTTGGAACCGTCGTGTTTTGCGGAGCAAGCCTCGTGTCGCTGGGAGGGCACAATCCCCTGGAAGCAGCGGTTTGGGGAAAAGCCGTCTTCTACGGTCCTTCCATGGAGGACTTTCTAGACGCAAAGACACTGTTAGAGGAGGTCGGTGCGGGTATACCCATTTCGAGTCCTGAAATGTTGGCCGAAAAGGCCATCTGGTTTCTCAGACATCCTGATGCCTTGAAAACGTGCGGTGTGCGAGGGCGGGAAGCCGTCAAAAGGAACCAAAATGCTGCGGAAAAACATGCCAGGGTGATAGCTGGATTGGTCTGAGGTTTGGGTCCGGCAATAATCTGAAAATGTGTGTAAGAGGAGGTTGATTCATGGCCATTGACCGAAAAACAATTGAAAGTATGTACAAGGACCTTCCTCAAAAGGCTCAGACCAGGCTCAAGCGGGCCACCAAGTTGATCGTTAAGGCCAAGGAAAAGGGAGGCAAGGTGGTAGCCGTGTTGGGCAGCGGCCCGAATCTGCATGAGGGTGTGACTACACTTATCGCGGAACTTATCCACAAGGGAATTATCGATGGTGTATCGACGAGCTCTGCAGTTATCAATCATGAGATCGCTGGGACCCTGGAAAAGGTGAAACGATTTGATGGGGTGAGCTTTGGGTTTGACCGGGGAAAGCTCCCCTCAGACGGTTTTTTTGAAGCCAGTATTCTGTCCAAAGAAGGTCTCGAGGAAATTCAGCGGGAACTTCCAATTGACACGGCCCTTTACGAGAAGATGCGCAGGGCAAAGGGAAACATTGTCATTAAGGTCGCTGGAAACATGGCATACCCCACTGGTCTTCGCACAGAACGGCTGGCTCGGGATATCCTTGCGCTGGCGAAGCGGTGTGGCGTCCCTTTTGAGCAGATGGCGGGTTACGGCGCCGATCGCCTTACCATGATCGGGGCTGGGGCCGAGCACTATGTTCCCGTGCTGGTTACCGTGCCCCTACTGGTAGGAGGCGGTGAAGTGGGGCTTGCCATAGGAGACTCTCTCTCTATCTCGGAGCGCTGCTACCGTATCGCGAAGCTTCTCGGCAGCGCGGATGTGATTATCGAATCTGCCCTCGCCTTGTCACAGGAAGTTCATGACGGTCCCTTTG
>CP070673.1:889707-895014 GCA_020351915.1 Deltaproteobacteria bacterium | reverse complement strand
GAAAGGGACCTTCTCAGCCCAGATAAAATAATCATCAGGAATAAGTATGGCGATAAAACAGGTGTAATCATAAATGGTGAGCCCTTCCAGTGAGGATCGGTGTCAGGTCTCAACAATTGACCTTCGGCAATCTGTATACCTTGTGAAGGCCTGATAAAAGACGGAGGCACGTATGGACAAACCTATACTTATTAAAAACATCCCTTACTCAGAACCTCATGTTCTTGTTGATCTGGTGGATTACGAAAAAGGAAGGGTCGTCAGCCGTACCTTTGCCCAGAATGAAGGCCTGAGCCTGACCCTTTTTGCTTTTGATGAAGGAGAAGGCCTGAGCACCCATGCGGCGCCCGGAGATGCCATGGTACAGGTTTTGGATGGCGAAGTGATGCTAACCATTGGCGGGAAAGAGGTGGTTGCCAAAGCGGGAGAGGTTGTTGTGATGCCTGCTGATGTGCCCCATTCGGTAAACGCTACAAAACCCTTCAAGATGTTACTCACTGTGGTCAAGAGCCCAAAGGATATCTAACTTGTGAGATTCTGGTCGGATTTTGGGGACGTTATTATTCCAAGAAGATGGGGACAAGTCTTGTAAAACAAGGGGGTCACGTCTTCATTCTTGACAACTTGGTGAGCAGGCCCGCCAGAGGAACGGCGGGCAAGCCCTCCAGTCCACCACTCCGCCATAACAACGGCAGACAAGAATAATGGCGGATAAATCCGTAAGAAAGCATATAACTTCACAATCAAGCATACACGTCCACCTCTCAGCTGTTCATTATTCGTGAGGGAAGGCCTAAGGAGAAAGGTTAAAGGCGGAATGTAACCAGGTTGACGGATTCAAATCGAAATCTGCCTACTTAACAGCAATATCTGAACCATGAGCGGAGCAACAGCGCCGGAGGCATAGGGAGCGCAGCAAAGTCAAACCATGGATTGAGCCGGCCGATGGATCGGCAAAGATAGGCAATCCCCTTGCGGCGCGGTTTCCATGATAACTGCGCGCACGAAGCGATTCAGCCGTGGCCTGGCGGCTGTTTTTTCTTGATTGTTTGCGCAAAGCTGATACATAATGCCCCTGATCAAGGCCCTGGGACCGGTTCAGAGGACGGGATAATGTGCTCTGGGACTCCACTCTTAGAGGGACAATTAGGAATGTCAGGTCTGTGCGAACAAAAAGCTACAAGAAAAGGTGCACTCACCCGCCGCCGATTCATCAAACTCTGCTCGCTCGCTTCGCTGGGCACTCTATGGCCAGGTGCTGCCTTTCCTGCTTTTCGCGACCTGCAAGCGCCGGTTCGCTCTCTCGCCTTGCACAATACCCACACGGATGAATCGCTCCAGGTCACCTACTGGGCTCACGGCAGGTATTCTCCCAATGCGCTTGCCAAAATAAACCACATCATGCGTGATCACCGGACCGGTGACATCAAGGCGATTGATACCCGGCTTTTGGATTTGGTCTTCTCAATCGTCCAAAACCTGAAATTTCCCCATCCGATCCACATCATATCAGGGTACCGCTGCCCGAGAACCAACGCCATGCTTCACAGGCGTGGCGCGGGAACAGCCAAAAACAGTCTTCACCAATACGGAAAAGCAGTGGATGTGCACCTGCCCTGCGTCGGGCTTTCTGTGCTGTATCGAGTGGCAAGGGATCTGAAGGGTGGCGGAGTCGGGTATTACCCTCGCTCTAACTTCGTGCACGTGGATGTGGGGCCAGTCCGGTACTGGTAAGGCCTGAAAGGAGAGTAACATAGGATTGGGCGAAAAGGCAAAGCGCCTTGTTATACCCAGCTGTAGCGAGATAGGTTACGAGGCCGGAGGTTTCTCTTTGAGCGCCCTTTCCAGGACTTCATCTCGCCCATAGACATCTTCACGAAAGTTGACGGTGCCGTCCCTGCCGAGCCAGGCCGTCCAGTACAGAATGTACACCGCAATCGGTTCTGGCACCCGGACAACGAGCCTTTCGTTGCTATCAATTGCTTCATGTATCCTTGGGGCGGTCCACTTGGGGTCATCCTGCACAAGATACGCTGCCAGCTCTATGGGCCTTGCAATGCGGATGCAGCCGGAACTGAAAGTTCGCTTGGTCTTTTCGAATAGCTCTCGCGCCGGTGTGTCATGGAGGTACACCGCGAATTTGTTGGGAAACATGAATTTTATCCGACCGAGAGCATTAAAAGGCCCGGGCTCCTGCCGGAGCTTGAAGGTGAGATTCCCCTCAGTAATTTGAGACCAGTCAACTGATTCCGGTTTGATCTCTTGGGCTCCGGAGTGCCACCCCTCGAAAACGCGGATGTTTGCCTTGGCTATGTATGCGGGGTCTTTCCGGATACTGGGCAGTATGTCTTGCCTGGCAATGGTTTGAGGGATGTTCCAGTACGGGTTGAACTCCATATAGGTCATTGTGCCGGCAAAAACCGGGGTGCGCCTGGCCCTTTTCCCCACAACCACGCGCATCTTCATCACGGCCTGTTGGTGCTCTACCACCTCTAGTCCAAAGCTCGCGATATTGACCAGCACATAACGCTGCCCGAAATCGTGGGGGAGCCATCGCCAGCGCTCGAGATTTACCTTGGTCTGGCAAATGCGAGCCTGCACCGGCACGTTGAGCGCGGCCAACGTTGCGTTGCCGACAATGCCATCCACCTTGAGCCCGTGTCTGCCCTGGAATCTTAAGACCGCCTGCTCCAGGACATCGTCAAAATATTCGCGATCGTCCTCTGTCTCTGATTCGAGATCGCCTGTGGCCAGCAATCGGGACCGAAGGGCTGCGACTCGTTCTCCACGGGTTCCCTTCTGCATTTTCGGCCCTCGAGGCACTGTTGTCCATCCACCGCATTTCATGATGGTTCGATATTCTGATAGAACCTGTTTCAGCATTACATAGTCGGGATGGTTCGGTCGCAAACGCTCCAGGGCTTCCACAATACGCTCCTCTGCAACGGCATTCTGGAGGATCTCTACCAAATTGGCATCCCGGGCGGGTATAAACCATTCTGCCTGGATTGACTCGGGATTCACATGGCCGGACAAAAGATGGGAAGCATATAACAGAAAAGCGTCCGTGAGCAGCAGGTCCAGATCGGCCAGTTTTTCGGGTTCCGGGCTATCATATCCGGTTACGCCCTTTACCGCCTCGTCAATCAAGGCCTCGATGTTTGCCAAATGGTAGTCTTCGGGCCTCAGACCTTCCTGGTAAGCTCCGTGAATGGCTTCAATCAGACTCATACTCTGTGGCAGCAGGCCTTGGTCGTTAATCCAGGCGGGTTGAAAATCCCGGTGCGCGTAAAAGCGGGGCAGCACTGCCGAACTACAGAGCAGATCACCCCTACAGACAGTCATGTGCTCCTCGGCCGAGGGGCTAAATCTGCTTTGTAGACTCTCGGCCACTTGCTCATAAAGACTACCGGCTCGAACGCTCTCGGCCAACAACAAGCCGCCTGCTAGAACGAAAGCGACCGCCAGGGACATTATTCTATGCCTGCGTGGTCTCTCCGGTAAGTTCCTAGAATCAGGATTCATTTCAAATGGTGCAGACACTGATTGTGTTTCCCCGTTTCGTCGCTCACGGTTTATTCTGCAGGTATCGTCCGAAAGGATTCGCAAGGGCCATCGTGGGTAGTTGTTCATGTACTAAAGGAGATTAGAGCTGTTTTCAAAGGGCCATATCTATCCCAGGAAAGAATGCCTAAGGCCGATTGCTTTAGGCCGTACAACCGCGTTCCACCTACTCCCTAGGCCGCAAGCCCGTCATTTCTAAGGCCATCCCACGTGAGGCTCACAGCTATCGCCGTGAGAGAATTCACATGACACGATAGAGGTTATGAATATACTCGTTTGCTGATCATTCTACCATTGAAGAAACGCTTTTGAACAATACTATTCTATCACACAAAAGGCGAGCGATGACAAGAGGTGGGTAAAGCTCGTTTTGGATGAAAACGGGTACGCCCGCCACTCCGCCACAACAACGGCGGACAAGAATAATGGCGGGTAAGCCCTCCAGAAGAACGGCGGGTAAATCCGTACGGTGCTGAGATCAGAACAAATGAAAAGAAAGTTTAAATCTATCGATTTTGAATTCAAATCTGCCCGTTTTCACCTCAGATCTATCGGTGGGAACCCCTAAAACCCAGAAACGGTGCTGCATAGAGCCGTGACCTTGCACCCACATTCCGGACTCTGAGCTTATGGACAAAATCGGCATGCACTCACAATGTCAAGGGAGGTACCGACCCGCAGCAAGCATGGAAAGCCGATACAGAAAACATAAGTACATGTCCGCAAAACAAGGGGGTCGCGTCTTCATTCTTGACAACTTGTTGAGCAGGCCCTTCACTCCGCCACAAAAAGGGCGGACAAGAAGAACGGCGGGCAGGGGTCAAATATTTCCCTTTGCCATGTTTCGGGATCAAACCTTGCTTTTGCCCCAATCACCTCCCTGCCAAAAAAACTCATCTCACCCTTCGAATATTGACATACCTCCTGGAAATCGGCTTTAATAGCCCAACGCACTAGACAACGCTTCAGCATGGGAACCATAAGCAGCATTAGGATACCTTCTGTGAAAGTAATGGACTACATAAAAAGGTATTCTGCCTATAATTACGATGAGGAGTTGGAGCAGCGGCTAAAACAGCAAGTCCAAAAGAGATTTGCACAAGGCAAGGTCAATTTGTCGAAGAACATTTTTCTCCGGATTGCCTGTTGGAAAACTCCCCGACAGCGGAAGAACTATCAAAGCAACTCCGCCTCATTGGTATCGGAAATAACTGGAATCTCGTTTGAAGGCGGACGAAACGAAAGAGTTAGGATAGAGATCTTGACTTTACTTGCGGGAGTGAATTACCCCGTTGCCTCAACTTTGCTTCATTTTGCGTTTCCGGTCCAATACCCTATCCTCGATTTCCGGGCTATTTGGTCGTTAGGGATGCAAAGACCTTCGGACTACTCGTTTGACTTCTGGTGGGATTTTGTCAAAAGAATGAGAACTGAAAGCACACGTTTGGGAATATCTATCAGGGCCCTTGATAAAGCCTTGTGGTCGTTTTCAAAAGAAAATCAATAATGTTAGTGACGGAGGGTCAAACCCTATCTATTGACTCTCACATGAGCCGGGGGTCAGATCTTTACCTTCGCCATTTTTCTAAAAACATAGGGGTCGCGTCTTCATTCTTGACAACTTTGAAATTGGGGACATCCTTGACTATGTTGAATAACTCTAGCATCATGTGTCAAGAGGGCCACTCTTAAAAAACTGAGTTGATGAAGTGAGCCGGCCCGCCAGTAGAACGGCGGGCAAGT
>CP070673.1:885947-889607 GCA_020351915.1 Deltaproteobacteria bacterium | reverse complement strand
ACTCACCGGGCTCACAGTGCTGCACCGTAAGGGCGAGTTTTCCGTTTGCCTTTGTAATAGCACTGGGCAGCATCAGTGTTTTCAAGGTAATTCCCTCGGCGAGAGCATCTTCGATCTCTTCAGCAGATGCCGGCATATCCTCGCGCTCCCGGCGGTAGAGGATGGTGACCGCTGCTCCCATTCTCCTGCAGGTCCGGGCCACATCGATGGCGGCATTGCCGCCACCGATGACCCCCACTGTTTTCCCAATCTCAGAGGGGTTACCGAGCTCCACCTGCCGCAGGAATTCTGCTCCCCCGTGCACCCCTGCGAGCTCCTCTCCCGGTATTCCCATGCGCTGACTCTGGTGGGCACCGATACCGATGAAGAGGGCATCAAAGTCTCTTCTCAGCTCTTCGAGGGTAATATCGCGGCCCACCTTGACCCCAGTTTTGACCATGACACCGGCAGCAATGATAGCATCAATCTCTTCATCCAAAATATCCCGCGGGAGTCGATAGGCAGGGATGCCATACCGGAGCATTCCGCCCAGTTTGGGTAGTTCCTCAAAGATGGTGGGTTGATATCCCATGAGCCTCAAGTAATACGCTGCCCCTAAGCCACTGGGGCCTCCGCCTACTATGGCAATTGTCTCCTGTTTCTCTTGTGCCGTGGGAAACTGGACAGTGATCCCCTCTGCTCGGGCCCTATCGGCGGCAAACCGCTTGATCTTGGGGATATTGATGGGCTCATCGGTCTGCTCCCTCACGCACACATCCATACAGGGATGGTTACAGACACGGCCCAGGATGCCGGGCATGGGATTGGTCTGCCGGATCAACCGGATTGCCTCCTCAAACCGCTCCTCGTCTACCAAAGAGATATATCCGGGAACCATCTGTCCGAGGGGGCAGGCATTAATGCACTGGGCTGTGAACAGCTCTGCGCATACCCCTGCCTCGCAGTATTGCTCCAGGATATGATCCTCGTATTCACCTCTAAAATACCTGAGTGTTGACAACACCGGATTGGGTGCAGTCTGCCCTAAGCCGCACAGGGAAGAGTCCCTAATCATCTCTGCAAGTTCTTCCAAGGTGCCAAGATCAGCGATCTCACCGCGCCCTTCCGTTATCTTGGTGAGTAACTCCAGCATTCGTTTGGTTCCTTCCCTGCATGGGGTACATTTACCGCATGACTCTTCCTGACAGAATTCTATAAAAAACCGGGCTATATCTACCATGCAGTTATTTTCATCCATCACCACCATACCACCGGAACCCATAATGGCACCTGTCCTGGATATGACCTCATAATCGGTAACGGTATCAAGCAGCTCTGCCGGAATGCATCCCCCTGAGGGTCCGCCCAGTTGCACTGCCTTGAATCGTTTATTGTCGGGCACCCCACCACCAATATTGTAGATAATATCCTTTAGCGGCATTCCCATTGGAACCTCTACCAGGCCACTGTTGTTTACCTTTCCTGAGAGGGCAAACACCTTGGTGCCTTTGCTTCCCTCCGTACCCATGCCTGCATACCACTTACCCCCGTTCACAATAATCTGGGGCACATTGGCCAGGGTTTCAACGTTATTCAAAACCGTTGGTTTTCCCCACAACCCTGCCTTAGCGGGAAACGGCGGTCTGGGTCTGGGCATTCCTCGCTTGCCTTCGATAGAGGTCATCAGAGCGGTCTCCTCGCCACACACAAAGGCACCTGCTCCCTGGTAAATCTCCAGATCAAAGGCAAAGCCGCTTCCGAGGATATCGGCACCCAACAGCCCGTAGTTTCGGGCCTGGTCTAGCGCGGTACTCAGTCGCTTGACGGCAAGGGGATATTCTGCCCTGCAGTAGATGTATCCCTGATGGGCATTAATTGCCCTGGCCGCAATGATCATCCCCTCGATAACAGCATGGGGGTCTGCCTCGAGTACGCTGCGGTCCATGAATGCCCCGGGGTCACCTTCATCGGCATTGCACAGAACATACTTGGTGTCACTCGTGGTTTCGGCAGCAAACTCCCACTTGAGTCCTGTGGGAAATCCTGCTCCTCCCCGACCTCTGAGCCCTGAGACCTTGAGTTCAGTGATAATCTCCTCGGCACGCATATCGATCAGTGCCTGTGCTGCTCCCTGGTAAGCATCCCGGGCAATAGCATCATCGATGTTCTCAGGGTCAATAAGGGTATAGTTTCGCAAGGTGATCAGTTTCTGGTGAGCAAAGTATGGAATATCCATCATCCGGGGGATCGGGGTGCCGGTGGTCGGGTCTTGATAGAACAGCCGTTCTACCGGGGTGCCCTCGATGAGGTGCTGGGTGACGATCTCTTCTGCGTCTTCAGGGCTCAGGTGCACATAGTAGATGCCCTCAGGATAGATCACCATCACCGGTGCCAGGGTGGCAAAGGCATCGTTTCCGGTCTCTACCAGCATACAGCGATTTGAAAGACCCCGGTTTTGGATCTCACGTTTCAGGGCATCCCGTACCAGTTCACTTTTGCTGGCCTTACAGGCGGTGCCGCCGCATATCATGAGGTGTTTTTCGCCATCAACGCTGATCGGCACCGTGCCTGAGCGGAGCGCAACCGTGTGTTTTCCTGTTGCCTTGATCTCCTCTAACCGATCCCTGGTTATGTTCCCCATTCCATGCTCCCTCACTCGTATCGATCCAGGATCTCCATAATGTTCTTCTTGGCGACCTGGGCATAGGTATCATCATCCACGACCATGGTTGGGGCCATGCCGCAGGCACCCACACACCGCACCGAATCTAAGGAGAATCTGAGATCTTCCGTTGTGCCCTTGACCTCAACGCCCAACTCCCGGTGCAAGAAGTCGAGGTTCTCCTTTCCCCCTCGCACGTAGCATGCAGTTCCCAGGCACACCTTGATGGTGTGTCTGCCCCGCGGTACCATGGTAAAAAAGGAATAGAAGGTGACCACACCATACACGGTGCTTCCGGGGATGCCGAGGCCCTGTGAGATCCGCTGCTGCACTTCCATGGGCAGATACCCACTGACGTTCTGGCATTCTTCCAGAACCGGTATGAGTGCTCCGGACTTTCCCTGGTGCCGGTCGATGATCTCGTCGATCTCAGTCCACATCTCCTCGGTGATTTCTTTCATGTCTCATCTCTCAACGTTTCTGCCTGGTAGCTTTCCCACATTGTAGTGCGTCCCCCTCCAGCGGACTTTCTGAAGGTCGATATCTACTGTAAACACTTACTGTGCCTTTTCAATCGTAACAGCACAGACCTTAAATTCTGGTATCTTGGCAATCGGATCCAGGGCAGCAATAGTTAACCTATTGGCAGCAGCCTTGGCAAAGTGAAATGGGATAAACACCGTCCCTCGTATTGCCTCATCAGAGATCTGCGCCTTTGCCCTAATCTCTCCCCTGCGAGAGCGTACCCTCAGGAAATCCCCTTCCCCCACACCGTAATCTTGGGCATCCTTTGATGAGATTTCTACAAAGCACTCTGGAGCCAGGTCATTCAGACCTGCAGATTGCATAGTCATCGTGCCCGTATGATAGTGATAGAGGACTCTCCCGGTCGTGAGATACAGGGGATATTCCTTATCGGGCAACTCCGCTGGTGGAAGGTGCTCTATTGGATGAAACATGCCCATTCCCCTGGTGAATCTTTCAACATGAAGCCGGGGGGTTCCCGGATGTTCCAGTGT
>CP070673.1:880034-885847 GCA_020351915.1 Deltaproteobacteria bacterium | reverse complement strand
TGGCAATAATTGTCAGTGGAGGCTTTGCGGACCAGCTCGAAACAGGGAGCTTCAGCTTCTTAGATAGTGTGGCAAACGCTAGCCCGCAGAAAGGGTTCTCTTTTCCAAACCACCGGTGAGGGCACCCATCCCACAGCACCATCATGCCCTCTTGGGACTTACGAGGTCTTCTTTTGTAGTGTTTTCTTGCTCTCCGTTTCCTCTTTGATGCTATCCCGTTGGTACACCTGAGCCTCCTGACGGTATCTCGGCCTATGCTGATCCCCTCTATTTCTCTTGGCTTTTCGGTAAAATGGGTGTCATTGAAGTTGCTGTAGGTCGTCACCGACAGCTCAATGATCCACTCAGCACGCTCACGGTTGAGTGCCCTTGGTGATGGTCTGCCGCGATTGCCATGGACCAGGCCTCTGGCCCCAAGAGCTTTCAGTTTCTGCTTGAGCCGTTTTGCGTGCCGGTAGGAGACCCCCATCCGTTTACCGGCATCGTTCAAGGTTGTCTTCCCCCTATAGCCATCTCTCAAAGATGGTACCGCTGCCTTTCTCTCTGACTCATTGCTACAATTTCCCTTTCCATAATGGGGACATTTTTATTAAGCTAACACAAACCAAAAAAAAGTATTGACAGGATAAGAAGATAGTGATACCTGTTTCACTTACCGACCGGTTAGAGATACTCCAGGTGACTTATACCACGAGCCCTTTGCACAACCTGGCAATAATTGTCAGTGGAGACTGTACAGAGGATTGCAACAGAGAGCTTTTTATCTTCTCGAATAGCCCTTGAGAAGCTGCCGTTAAAAACCATTGTGAAAATAGCATCACCATTTGAAAGTACCTGCTCATTGAGCACTTTTGTGCCATATTTTCCCTCAAAGAGGCCCCTACTAAACCAGGGGGAAGATATGGGATATAGAAAGGTGGATAAAGGTATCAGTTTTGCTGAGGGAGCGCTCTTACGATCAATGGAGCATAACTGCAGCGGAGAGATGATGGAGCGGATCAATACAGTAGTTGGTTGGGAAAACAGAGCGGCACTTCTGCGGGAATACTACCCTACTGGCCAAAGCTATGAGGGAGCCGATCGTTATCCTCCCCTGATGGTAGTAAACGGTATGGTGCTCCAGAAGTGGTTACCTATCCCCTCAGATCCCGAGCTCGGAAACCAGATCAAAGATCGAATATCCTTTAAGAAGTTTCCGGGCCTTCCCTGTGATAAGCCATCCCCTGATCACGCTCCCTTCTCACGGTTCAGGAGCGGGCCCCTCACATGCTCACGGGATATGAAATCAGACCGGACCGTCAGGGATAAGAAACCGCACTCCGGTCTGAAAGGGCATGCCTCGGTCGATACAACGAATGGGTTTATCCGTGCTACCACCATGACCCCTGCCTCTGTTCATGAAAGCACCTCCCTCCCCTCTGGTGCGGGAGCGAGCTCCCATACCGAGGATCCTATCAAAACGGGTTACGCAGATACGGGGTATTATGGAAGAACAAACAGGGGCTTTCCTTCTCTCAACGGGATTACCGATGGGATCATGCGGAAAGATACCACCACTGCCAAACTAACTGATCGTGAGAGAGAAAGAAACAGACAGGTAGCTAAGAAGCGCTCTATCGTCGAGCAGTACTTTGGGTTGAGCCATCTTCACGATGGTGCCTAAAGAGCGAGGTTTACCACTATGGTAAAAAATATCTGGGATACCCTCTGGAGACAGATGGCCTTTACCCTATTCAGGGGATCAAAAATCATCCTACCAACCTAAAGCGAAGGGGGGTGGTGTGTCCACAGAGAGAAAATGGGATAGATGGTGATGTAAAAGGCTTGATATGAATGGGGAGATGTGAGAATCTAAGAAAAACTCTTCAAGAAAACAGGCAAAGGAAAAGAGATTAGATGCTAATTTTTGGTAGAAACTTGCCAGAGAGAATTAGCTCAAGCATTCTATGAGAAATTCAAAGATCTCAGGACGTTATATCATCGGTGTGGGTGAGGACGTTGATCCTATCACTCTTCAGGAAGTGTTATGGGCCTTGTGTAGCAGGCCAGACCCAGAGCAAGACATAGACATCATTCGGCGTTGCTGGAGTACACAGGTGGATCCTTATATCCAAAAGTCCAGCAACGCTTATTTTAACTCCAGAGCCATTGTAGAGGGTTGCAAACCTTATGAATGGAAAGAAGAATCCCCTCGGGAGAGTAACGTCAGCCTTAAGCTCAGGGAACGCGTAACGAATAAATTCAAACGCATCCGGCAGTAGATGCATCTGAATTCAATTTTCATAGCAGAGAGGAAGGTGATCTAATTGAAACTGTTTAGCCCTCGCTATGTGGGCATGTTACTGCTCCTGGTCATTGTAGCGTTCGCAACCATATATCCCCTGGGCATGATTCTTTATGGAAGCTTTCGGAGTGCGGCACCGGGGGAACCCGGTTATTTCACCTTCAATGGTTATATCGAGGGCTTTTCCGACCCCACCATTGTTAAATGCCTGATAAACACTTTTAGCCTAGGGGCAACAAGGACATTTATCAGCATGGTTCTGGCCATATTTTTCTGCTGGATTATAGTCCGCACGGACACCCCTCTTAAGGGAATGCTGGAAATTTTGATTTGGATCAACTTCTTTATACCCAGTCTGCCCATAGCTATGGCCTGGATTCTACTACTGGACCCCAGCTATGGAGTGTTCAACCAGTGGCTGATGAAGTTGCCTTTCATCGATGGCCCCGTGTTTGACATCTACTCGTTCTGGGGGATTGTATGGGTTCGTATTGCATTCTCCACTTCCGTGAGGGTATTAATGTTTGCCCCCGCTTTTCGTAATATGGATGCAGCCCTGGAGGAGTCCGCCAGGATGTCAGGAGCCAGCAATCTTACCACTTTGATCCGCATCACCTTCCCTGCCCTCATGCCAGCCATATTGGGGACCACCCTGCTCGGATTTATCAAGTCCCTGGAATCGTTTGAGGTAGAACTGCTTCTGGGCATGCCAGCCAAATTCTTTGTTTTCTCCACCAAAGTTTATGACATGTTGCGCTGGGAACCGCCGCAGTATCCTCCGGCAATGGCTTTGAGTGCTGTATTTATGGCTGTTATTATAGGCCTGGTCTTCCTTAACCGCTTTGTTGTCCAGCGCCGCCAATATACTACCGTAACTGGAAAGGGATACCGCACCTCACCCATACGCCTGGGCAAATGGAGATATGTCACCCTGGCCTATGTTATCGTGTACGCATGTGTTTTTCTTATTCTTCCTCTGGCTATTCTGGTAGTAGGAACCTTTATGAAAGTATCTGGCATGTTCGAACTGCCAGACCCTTACACCCTGACCCACTGGCAAGCTGTCTTGACTGACCCCCTCTTTATACGTTCCATTATAAACTCCCTGATAGTGTGCGGGTCCGCTGCTCTTGGGGGCATGCTCTTTTTTTCTTTTCTTAGCTACATAAATATAAGGACTAAGCTTCCGGGTCGCGGTGCCTTGGATTTTATGTCCTGGCTCCCCTGGGCTGTTCCCGGCCTTCTGTTAGCAGTGGGTTTACTCTGGGTTTTCCTGGGAGGAATTCCTGGTATGGTAGCCCTTTATGGAACTTTATACATCCTCATCATAGCCCTGATCATTAATCAAATGCCTATGGGTGTGCGTGTGATGGATGGCACCATGGTGCAAATAAGCAAAGAACTGGAAGAATCAGCCAGGATGTCTGGCGCAAGCTGGCTTTATACCTTCAGACGCATTATGATGCCCCTCTTAATACCCACCTATGTATCCACAGCGGTGATTATATTTTTAGGATCTATCAGAGATATCGCTATTGTTGTATTACTTTACACCCCCAAGTCGAAGGTCTTATCCATTCTCATGCTGGAACACTACATAGGAATGTCCCCGGAGAAAGGTATGGTAGTAGGCCTCATAATTACAGCCATGTGCATCTTGGTTGCTATTATAGCCCGGGCTGTGGGCGTGACCTTAAGGCCTTCCTCATAGGTAAGCCTTATTGTGACCCTTAACATTTTGCATCTTATACCTCCGTATGAGTCAATCCCATTCTTAGTTGACATTCTGTAGCGGCCCATTCCCTGCATCATGGAGCTTCCCACTCCTGTTCCTCACCCTCTGATAGCGTACGGGTGCCTTCTGCTCCGCTATATAAACTAAACCCCACTGCTTACTCCACCTTACATGGCCGGGTTCTCCGTTTCTCCTGTACCTATCACCTGCAAGGGTCTCTACCTCTTGCTTGAAAACCTCCCCTATATGTATAAGCCCTAAAGGGGTGAGCTCATGGATTATGTAAAGCTTTATATCCATTTCAAGTGCAGTTAGCTTTAGGCTCATGAACTCCTTAAGCCTCGATCTCCTTGCCTTGACATCATTGCCCAGTCGTAGTAGTTTTTTATCAGCAGCTGCCTTCTTTTGATATTTTTTACCAATCAAAAAGTACAGCTGTTCGAGGAGCTGCTATCTCAAATTTTAACCTTAGCAAACACCTCATTTAAATCTCGTATACGGTGACACTTGATTTGAGTCAATTCGGGAGTTGGAATTTCGGTTCAATTATAGGAGAAAAAATAGCTATAATTCGCTCTTAAAGACATGCAGAGATAATCGTTTATTCTAGTCTAGACCTTAATTCTGTCTCCCCGAATTACGCTGTTTCTTTTCAATTTGATGAGATAAACATTTAAAGGATTCTTAAGAGGTTGACATGGCAAGACCGATTCGATGGACCCGAGAGATGATTGATGAATATGTAAAGAAGGGATATTGGGAAGAAACCACACTGTCTGACCTCTGGGAAAGAAATGCTCGAGACCTCCCTGATAGGGAGGCCGTTGTGGATTCCAATCATCGGCTGACCTGGCTCGAAGCTAAGCAATGGATAGACAGGCTTGCTCTCAGCTTTCTCGAGCTGGGCCTTAAGAGAGATGATCTGATCGTCATCCAGGTTCCCAACGGCGTGGAACACACCCTGTTGCGAGTCGCTTGCGAGAAGGCCGGCCTCCTGTCCATACCCGCTTTAAGGAACCTTCGTCATACCGAGATGGAGTATATTCTGGGCTATTCTGAGGCGGTGGGGGTGGTCATCCCAGGGGAATATCGTGATTTCAACTACCACCAGATGATTCAGGAACTTCGCCCCAAGCTGCCGCGACTCCAGCACGTGTTTGTCGTGGGAGATGAAGTGCCTGAAGGCACCCTGTCCATAACAGAAATGGTGAATCGCCCCATAGAGAAGCGTTATCCTCTGGGCTACCTTCGAAACAAGGAGTTAAAGGCCACAGAGACCTCCCTCATTATACACACCACAGGGACCACCGGATTGCCCAAGTTTGTGGAGTATGCCGCGTGCCACCGCATATGGCAGTGGAAGAGGAATTCCAAGTACCTCAATGTAACAGGCGACGATATCTTTGCCCTCATCACCCCACATTGCGGCGGGATTGCCCTTCCAGCCTTTTTCGGTGCGCCCTTAGTGGGAGCTAAACTTACCTTTTTGCAAAGCCCCGATATTGAGGACGCTTTCCGACTTATAGAGAGCGAGAGAGTGACCTTTGCCTGTGCAGTGCCCACACAGCTGGCGATGATGGCGGATCACCCCCGCCGTGACCAGTATGACCTGAGCTCTTTGCGGTGGTGGTGGTGCACGGGAGCGCCTCTGCCCTATGAGATAGGTGTCAAGGCAGAGGCCAAGCTTGGGGGCACCATTGTGACGCTACTGGGTGCCACTGACTGGGGAGTTGAGATTATCAATGCACCAGAGTCTCCCCAAGAGATCCGTTTTAGGACGGTGGGCAAGCCGAT
>CP070673.1:873872-879934 GCA_020351915.1 Deltaproteobacteria bacterium | reverse complement strand
TATGAGAAAGTATAAAAGTGATATTGTAATCAATGACTGTTCTTTTTTTGCTCCTTGCTTTGCAGATTTATATACGAAGAGACCGGTAGTAAACGTTATTCATCATTTGATGGGAAAACATTCCTTTAAAATTTACCCCCTTTTTGGGTTTTTCCCTTTTATCTTTGAAAACATATTTCTAAGGATCGCAAGAAACATAATTACTTCTTCAAAAGGCATAAAAGAAGAAATTCAAAAAAGATATCAAGGTAAAAATGTCTCAAATATTGCTAATGGTGTGTCTAATGAACTGTTTCTTTTAAAGCCAGAAGATGGAAATTTTGTCCTTTTTCTGGGTAGGATAGATGTGTATATGAAGGGCCTTGATAAATTGCTAGAGGCCTTTTCCAAAGTTAAGAATCGACATATGGCCCTCAAGATTGCAGGAAGCGGTAAAAAGAGTGATGAAAAGAAATTGGTACAACTGATTAAGGATTTGAGGCTTGAAGATAGGGTTGAATTTCTCGGGAAAGTAAGCGAGAGGGAAAAACTTGAGTTATTGCGGACCTGTCTATTTCTGGCAATGCCTTCAAGGTTTGAGGGATGGGGAATTACGGCGGTTGAAGCAAATGCTGCTGGTAAACCAGTCCTTGGAACCAAAATAAAGGGGCTTGCCGAAGCTGTTTTGCACGGGAAGACCGCTCTTTTGGTCGAACCTGAAGATGTTGAAGGGCTAAGAGATGTTTTGGATCTATTTTTTGAAAACAAGGAGCTAAGAGCCAGGTTTGGGCAAGAGGGAAGGCGGTGGGCAAAGAGATTTTCATGGGAATCTATTTCTTCAGAACAATTTGCTTTCTACAGGAAAGTAATTGAGGGGTAGAAGGGCCATATTTACGTTCTTGTTGCTTTTTTTCCACTTATTAATGTGGCATTCCTGTCTGGTGACAGAAATGATTCCATAGAGAAGGCTTTGTTGAAGTATGTTGAAACCCGGGAACATAACTGGGGCGTTTCATGGCTCCGGATTTAAGGTAATCGAACGGCCAAGCTCATCTTATTCACTTTTTCTTAATAGAATTCCACTCTAGGATTATGAATATTGGTCTTATAACATATCAAATCGAAAAAAGCCCTGGCGGTGTGGGCGTACTCGTCCAGAATCTTGTTGAAAATATCATACAGTTGGACAAACAAAACACTTACTATCTGTTGCACTATATGAAAAGCAATAACAAAATATACGGAAAGAACGAAATCCTTTACAGATATTATAGGTATCTGCCCGCCATGTTCTCCGATAGCTGGTATCTATATAAGCATTCTGATAGATTTGATGTTGTCCATCGCTTTTCTCCTGGTGGTTTCATCTTCAAGGTTAAGTCCAAAATAGTAATTGGTGTCAATGATCTGTTTTTGTACAAAGCATATCCTTTTAATAGAAGTTCAAAAATCTATCTTGGTCGAGCTCTCAACAGATCCTCGTTAATGAAAGCAGACGCCATAATTGCTATCTCACAATTTACTAAGGAGGAGATATTGGATACATTTCCCGTGGATGAGAAAAAGGTGCACGTGGTTTATTGCGCTCCCAATAATCTGATAAAGCGCTCTGAGATGGGGAAAGATATGGTATCATCGAAATACGGCACAGCGAGCAAATATATATTGTTCGTCAGCACCATTGAACCTAGAAAGAACCTCCTTAATTTAATCAGAGCCTATGAAATACTAAGAGAGCGGTATTTCATCGACGAGTCCTTGGTTGTCGTTGGCAAAAAAGGCTGGGGTTATGAAAAGACCTTGACTTACATCGAAAGATCGCCATCTAAGAATTCCATCAAGCTCATTGGTTATGTTCCAACAACTGATTTGGGTTCTTTATACAGTCACGCAAGTCTATTCGTGTATCCAAGTTTCATGGAAGGGTTTGGCATTCCACCGCTCGAGGCTATGAAATGCGGATGTCCAACACTGACTTCTAATACATCATCCCTACCAGAGGTGATCGGATACCCTGACATGATGTTTGACCCCTATGATGTGAATGAGATTGCGAACAAATGTTTTGCAATACTCAAAGACCCAAAGGTCAGGAATGACAATATCGAAAAGGGATTGAAAAACGTAAAGAGATTTAGCTGGAGAAAGTCAGCAGAGCAAATAATAAATATCTATCATGCATTGCAATAGAATTGCTCCCAATAACTCAAAGCTTGCTGCAGGAACCTTTTCGTGGCAGCCAGGAAAAGGGAAAGGCGGAATACCCATGCACTGAGTGGAGCAATCTCTTAGAGAATAACCAATTGTATTTCAAAGAATTGAGGGAGAAGTAAGATGAAAAGGGTACTTATTACCGGTATCACTGGTCAGGATGGAAGCTATTTGTCAGAATTCTTGCTTGAAAAAGGATATGAAGTTCACGGAATAGTCAGGCGTGTGGCCTTAGAAGATCCGCGGTCACGGATGTGGCGTGTCAGGCACCTGTTAGACAGAATACATATTCACAGTGCTTCTATGGAAAGCTACGCCTCGATCTTTAATATCGTTTCAGAGGTCAAACCAGATGAGTGCTACCACTTAGCCGCCCAAAGTTATGTCTCATACTCCTTTGAGGACGAATTTTCAACAATCAACACTAATCTCAATGGGACTCACTACGTGCTTTCTGCGATTAGGAGGCAGGCACCGGACTGTAAGTTTTACTTTGCTGCCTCCAGTGAGATGTTCGGACATGTCAAAGCGACACCCCAGAGTGAGGACACACCCTTTCACCCGCGCTCCCCCTACGGGATTTCGAAGATGGCCGGGTTTGAGCTCACAAGAAACTACAGGGAGGCTTACGGACTGTTTGCAGTTTCCGGTATTTTGTTTAATCATGAATCCCCCAGAAGGGGTGGAGAGTTCGTAACAAGAAAGATCTCATCCGCTGCTGCTAAGATAAAGCTGGGAATTGATAAGGAGATTAGGTTGGGGAATGTTGATGCAAAACGAGATTGGGGACACTCCCGCGATTATGTTCAAGCAATGTGGCTTATGCTTCAGCAGGATAAAGCAGAGGATTTTGTCATAGCCACTGGAGAATCTCATTCTGTGGGTGAGTTTCTGGAAATCGCCTTCGGCCATGTGGGTTTGGATTATCATAAATATCTTGTCATAGACGATGAGTTTTATCGGCCATCAGAGGTACATATTCTTCAAGGAGATGCCTCCAAAGCCCGCAAAAAACTAAAATGGCGGCCAACAACAAGCTTTAAGGAATTGATCGAGGAAATGGTCGACAGCGATTTGGCATGGTATTCGAAGTACGTGAAATGATGATTGCTTTGACAGGAGATTACTCCTGAGACTGGGGTTAACCTTTAGTCACCGATCTTATGAACTGTGATCAAATGAATTTTTGGATCATAGCTCATTATTTTATCGCTGAATCGAGTGACATACGCTCCTTCTTGGTGAGTGTGAATCTTTGGAATCCCTTCCCAGGGGTAGTTTCCGTCAAGGTTGTAAACCACGTCTGATATAAAGCCGAGATACTTATCCCTCTTTCCTGTAAATGATAGAGTATATCCACGATCAACCTTTTTCACGCCACCATATTCACTGAAAAGACCATGACAAGCATTGGTATCGTCGTCCAGGGATTGCATCTGAAGATAGTTGGCCGAAATTAAGATACCCCCACCGGTGACCCAATTCCTTATTTCAGCCAGTGTATATGTTCTGAGCACGTTTCCAGCAAGTATTACTAAGAAACGATATTCTTTAAGCAGCCCATCTCCTATCATGTTTTCGTCTATTAAGTCTAAATCCGTTAATGATCTCAGGGCTGAACACTGGTTGTAAAGGGAACCAACTATGGAATGGTCTATATTAATGGACGTATTAGGAAACAAAACTGCTAGATCTATGATCGGGGCTGAGAGTGACATATGATGCATATTTCGCAACAGATTTTCAGCACCCTTTGTAGGCTCACCGGGCGTCAAGTTGCGGTTAGTGCACATATCGGTTCCGGTACCAATGATACTCTTGAAATAGATGCCCCGGGCTCCCGATGTTGCACAGTCAAATATTCGCATGGTAACGCCATGAGGGCGGTTGACCCCCGCTTCCTCGGTGGTAAAATATGTCCCGTAATGTCTGCTCGCACAAGCAACAAGCCGGGTGCGGACGAAGCTCTCACCGTAGTCATCATTTTGGTTTGTAATTCTTACGCCGGCTCTATGCTTGGCTGCCGTTTTTGTTTGAGTCGAAAAATCAGCACCCAGCATGGGTTCTCCTTCACCCCCTGTCACCAGGTAGATTTCGTTTATAGGAAAATATCTTCTTGCAGTCTCAATCCAGAATTCCGCCCAATCGGTCATCGATTTTTGGTACCATTCAACAAAGTCGAGCCATCGCTGAAGTTTTTCAATACTTGCTTTTTTGTGAGATTTGTAGAATGCCGTGCGCAATTGAGTCATAGAGGTACCGTAAGTCTCGGTCCAGCGGTGCCTAATCCTTTTCAGCATCGGTTTAAGATTATGAGGAATCGCTTTAATCATTTCGCATGAGAGATCTTTCCAAATTGTTTGTTTTACTTCGGGGAACGATATGTCTGAAAAGGTCCTGAAATTGGTATTCCAGCGTCGGTTCAACGTGGCTAACGAGGTATACTTCTTAGTTGCGAAACGGCGGAGGTCTGCTAACCCATAGTCATCGCCACACCACCAGCCTGGATGGACATGGAATTCACCCAAGAAACCCCCAGTCGCCGGATAAATCGCTTCACCCCAGTTTCCGCTTATCCCCAGGGAAATGCTTTCGAAGAGAGTTCTATCCCTATAATGGTCCGCAAAAAGACTTATAAAATGGTCCACATAATTGGCTAGATATGGGTTCCAGATCGATTGAATGCTACATTCTCTACCGTGTTCCAGGCACTTAGCATATATGCTCTGCTCGGATTCTTGGAACCATCGGGGCGTTGCATAATATGGTCCCATAATGAGAAAAGGAACCCATTTTAGGCCGTGTTTCAATAGTTTCTCCACCAAGACATCATAAGTGGAAAAATCAAGAAGGCCTGGTTTTCTTTCGATTTCCGCCCATGTCACATAGGACTGAAGACTGGTTATGCCTGCTTCCTTACAGTTTTCGAAGGCCTTGTCTGTTAGCAATATAGGGTGAACCTTTCCCATGTATTGCCATTGCTGAATAACCTTAAGGCTATCTGACTGTACCGAGTATGTCCCTTTTTTCATCACATCTTCCATACTTTTTTGTATTGCGCATTAGGCTGATCCCTGCATGCAGCTAAGATACATAAAAGGCTAAAGCCCTGCAGAAGGCCTTTCACGACGTTTTTCCAGAAGCTGATGTATGTTCTCTCTACGTGACCCGGCATAGTGAGGCCTTCTTCTGGCTGGTTTATCTGAATATTTTGCGGCACTGTTATTTGGCAATCGTTCCCAGACAAGACAAAAGTTGCAGTTTTTCGTTCATGTAGCTGTTAAATAGGTTTTGAGGCTCATAATAGAGTCTAGTGAAGTTTATCTAGAAGGGCGTGTTTTTTTCTATGGATCTTCTTATAGCACACAATTGGTTACTCATTCCGAGAGCCTGCGGCACGTTGCTTTACCCTTATCTCACAATCATCGCGCATTTTTAAAGGAGGGCCGGCATCATACATGGTACATTCACGATAAAGGTGACATATATCCGGTACCTGGTTCTTATTAATCATCTTTCTGAGCTCATTATATTCCCTGGACTTCCAGATTTCATTAAAAGGCTTATCAAACACATTTCCCAGAGTGTGCGGCGCTACCAATCGTCGCTGATTGCCCTCAGTCAAGCCGCAGCATTGATAAACAGTACCATCAACCAAGATGAATGGGACCATCCATTCCGTGCAGCAGCTTACGGGTTTCTTTTTGACTGCGGAATAGAAATGGATAAAGGAAAGTTTGAAAGTTAACTTTGATCTCTTCGGGGAGTATTGGGAGCCGTTGAAGCTGCAGCATCTTGTAGAGCTTCCATACTCATACCATCTTGCTGACCTTCCATTTGTGCCGCCTAGCTCAGCTGAAGGCTACGCAGAG
>CP070673.1:864715-873772 GCA_020351915.1 Deltaproteobacteria bacterium | reverse complement strand
CATCCGGAAAGCCAAGAAGGAAATATCCAAAAAATCCTGTCAATCCTGTCTTAAAAAAGGCCGAGTGTTAATTCAGGTGAAAAATGTAACCTATTAAATGCACTCAGTAGTAATTATGTCAAATTGTCTGTTATTCAAAGACGACCCAAAAATCACCCTACCGTAGGGCGACCCCTCGTGGGTTGCCGAGAAATATCTATTACGAAGGAACGCCCTGTTATCTTGATCCTAAGTTTCGTAATTTCAGGAATCAATGCTAGCGCCGCAGATATCCATGGCAATCAAGGCGTATATTTCCGTAACATTCACTAAATCCTTTATAAACATAAACTTTCCTTTACTACTGTCCGGGCCTTGTGGGATAGATCTCGGCGGTCCATATGTCAGAGAGGGGATTCCCGCTTCATTGAAAACATTGATATCAGGCCGCATGCTGGTAACCGGAGCCGGGCTTTTCCTGAACATTTTCAGGTGGGATGCATCGACCGCTGGCCGCCCCATCTTACTGCGACCTTTGGGAAAGGCATCATCGGCAAATCCATAGGTCATATCAGCGACGATAATGGCGGGATTCTTTCCATATGCTGCCCCCCCATTTTACATTTGGAAAACATCTTCAGATCTTCCGGCGGAATTATGTCATCCCATAAAGCCATAACCCAACCGCTCTTTCCAGGATATACTACTCTTTATATTCAGGTGCATTTTCAATCTGCTCCAAATCATCGCAATCGAGCATCTTGTATACATTGTTGGTTGCTGATAGTATTCTGGCAGACTTCTCCGGATCTGAGTTGAAATGCTGGTGAACAGTATTCACCGGTATGGCGATTAAGTCTCCTGCTTCCCAATCGAATCTTTTTGGCTCTTCGTCAACCACCCATTCATAACGATCCGTCAGCTTTAACTCCACGTCCCAGTGAAGATCATAACCCCTTCCTTCGAGAACAAAAACCATTTCCTCGGCCATATGGCGATGCTTACCGGTGTTGCTGTCTGGAGGAATCTCTTGGATATACGCCGTCATGGTTTGGCTTACCGCACCCATCTCATCATTTACCGTGTGTTTGAGCTTGCCGTGTCGGCATTCCTCCCAGGGCATGTCTTCCGGATGGATAACCTTCATTAACTTAGCATGTTTCTGGGGTTTTTCTTTTGTTCCTATTATGCGCTTTTCATAGTAGCTGGCCGTTTTATCCCCACGGTTCCAGCACCGCGATTCTTCAAATTTTTTCATCTTTTTCTCCTCCCCCGCATCAGTCTTCCGGTGAATAGCTTTCCCACCCGGGAAGCGGATCCTTGTTGGCCGGTACCACCAGTTCCTGGTAAATTAAATTAGCGAACATGAACAGCGGTTTAGGCTTGAAAATGAGCACCCTTGCCGGTACGTCACTGGTACAAAAATGCTGATGTACTGTTCCGCCCCGAATAATTGCCAGATCGCCGCTCTGCCATTCAATTTTTTCTCCATCCTGCACATCATATCCGGCGCCCTGCAGAACATACATCATAGCATCGTTTTGATGACCATGTATCTGTGATTCTGTTCCCGGTAAAAAATCCTTCAGATGTGCGAAAACAGTTTGAATCCCCCCACCTTTGGGTTGCAGAAGCATTTTATTAAACATTCGCGGTCCGCCCTTCCAGGGTATCTGGCTGCTTTTAATAATACGGGGCAGTTCTCTAAGTCTTTTGCGTTCTTCCTTAAGGTCATAGTCTCCGATCAACCCTCTAAGGTGCGTCCGCCCTTTTTTTTCCCATTCTTCCAGTACTTTCTCTGGCATTTTTAAACCTCCATTAAACTGCTATCTTTTTTTCTCCCCTGCGATTACTAAATATTTCTTGTTTTCTGTATAACGGATGTCTGCTCCCATAATATTCATTTTGTTAATATTTTCTTATTAAAATTAATCTTCTACTCTTTTGACTTTTTAAGATCGACTAAATAGTGCGGGCTCTTATCTGAAGCGCTTTGAACGAACAGTTCTTTCAGTTCTAACTTGCTGTGGATGAGACCCTGTTCTTGAGCATACACTAAAAGAGTCTCCAGATTATTTCGGTTGTGAGTGAGACCATAAACCCAGGGGTCCTGTCCCAGAATCTGTTTTTGTTCTTCCACATGGTGCATTACCCACGCGAGAGCTATTTTTCGGGGATCCTCCATTCGCCGATAACACATTTCTTTGGCTTTCTGAAATGCATCCTGTAAGTTCTTTGCAACCCAGGGATATTGATCAACAACCGCTTGCTTAATAACGACAGTATGCATGATGGGAAAGATGCCGGTATCCTGAAAGTACCGCATCTCTTCCTTCTCCGGTTCTGGGAAAAGATATTTTACCGCTCTGTCTCCTCGCGAGAATGAGGGGAGAATATCAGGATAAATGGCAGCTTCCAGCTGGCCCTTGATGAGCATATCATCAATGTTCTCACCCGGGGCAACCCTTTTCGGGCATAGCCCTTTCCCCCGCCCAAGGCGTATGGGTTCCTCATCCTGTGTAATCCATTGGATTTTTTTGAGGGAGACCCCGTAGTAATGCTGAAGGATCCCTCGCATCCAGAGACCTGCTGTATTTTGAACTGTTCGCAGGCCAACGCGTTTTCCTTCCAGGTCTTTTGGTTTCTCAATTCCGGCTTGAGTATTGACGAACACATAAGAATGTCGGAATCTGCGATGTGGAAAAACCGGTATGGCCACCAGAGGCTCCCCCTTAGCCTTAGACACTAAGTATTGGGCCAAGGAAAATTCACAGACATCAAATTCTTGATGTCTGATCATCCTCCAGTGCCGTTCTGGTGAGGGCATGGTCAGTGAAATGAGTTCGATTCCTTCGGGTTGAATCTTTCCTTCTATCAGGGCTCGGGTGATCTCATATTCGCCGCATGCCAGGGTCAAACGTAGCTTAGCCATGGTTTTGGCCTCTTTTCCCTAAGAATAGTTCTTTTCTTCATGAATAATCCCCCCTTCCTGGCTTACGGCGAAAATTAGTTAGCCTCTGTTTTGCTCATCAGATTTCCTATTGTGTTTATTAATCAGATATCATATCCTTCTTCTCCAAAATACCCAACTGGCTTATCCTGCGGGAAAAAGATCTCTCCACTTTTCAATTACCTTGTCTTTTAATTCTGTGCTCGGTCTAACAACGGGAGAAAAAGTATCGAGTCTCTCCCAAGGCCTGCAAGCATCTATGACCATTCTCGAGTTTAACACCCGTGCCTCTTCTGGATAACTCATTGGATCAAGCCTTGTGCTCCAGCATCTCTTAAGGATCTCTACATCTTCCCTGGGATCGGTTCTTGTGCACAGCACCCAAATGACTTCATTTGTGTTCGCAGGATCAATATCATCGTCAACAACGAGGGTAATTCGATTTGCGTATCCACCTGAATGACATTGTGAGGCAATTAGCCCCGCTTGCTTGGCATGCCCAGGATAGAGTTGCTTGATAGAGACGGTAAGCATAAAACGCCCTCCGCCTGCTTCATGTGCCCAAACCCCCTGAATTCCTGGCACCCCTGCCTTTTCCAGCTCATCCCATACTGCTGCGCTTCTTAAGAAACCCCGATAATAGGTGTCATCATTAGGAGGTACTCGAGGCATAGCCCCAAGAATGATCGGATTATCTCGGTGCAATACCGCCTTTACGTTAATTTTGGGTTGGGGCTTTCTTCCTCCTGCATAGTAGCCTGTCCACTCTCCAAAAGGCCCTTCACTCTCAACAAATTGATCGGGATGAATTTCTCCTTCGATAACGATTTCTCCAGTTGCAGGTATCGGTAAGTTCGTTTTGGTTCCTTTGATGACCTCTACAGGTTCACCCCTAAGCCCCCCACATACATCATATTCGCACACTCCATAGGGGATCTCCATTCCGCCCACAAGGTATAATAAAACGTCATGGCCGAAAGAAATTGCCACCGGGCATGGCTGTCCGCTGTCCCAATATTTTTGCATGATAATGCTTCCTTGCTTGCCTTTCGAGATCATTACCGAGAGAGTAGATTCGTCAAAAACTTGGACCCGATACACACCCAGATTTACCCAGTCTGAATCAGGATCCTTCATAATAACTACGCAACCGGTGCCCAGGTAACGACCTCCGTCAAGCTCATGCCATTTCGGAGCAGGAAACGCTAAGAGATTAATGTCATCTTTCTCCTGAACATTCTCTAAGATCGGTCCCTTTTCAACCACTCTAGGGGGAACAAGATTAAAATTACGGAGATAGTCCAGCCACAGTTTGACAATATCCAGTGCGGTGGCTTCGGGGGGTAGCCCGAGGGTGAGAGCAATCCTCTTTATTGAGGTAAGTGAATTGGCAAGAATTCGGTACCCTGGTGGATATCCTTTGATTTTATCGAAAAGCAGGGCGGGCAGCCCCATCTTTTCCTGATAAAGATCAACAATGGTTCCTATCTCTACATCCCAGTCAGCATGCTCCACGCGCTTAAGTTCTCCTAACTCTTCACTCTCTTTTATCCAATCTCGAAGATCATCAAAACGCATTTTTATCCTCCTAAAAAGCTTTTATGGTCCATAATTCAGGCTATTCTAAATTCCCAGTAACTTCCCTTCCACTTCATCTTTTTCTCGCTAAGGGGATAAACCCACTTCCCAAAAACCCGGGTCATGCTTGACTCATTTCCTCCAAATTTTGTCTGTCCAATTGTCTTTCTTTTAGATCTCTAGGAATCTTTTTGCTGGCCCGGGTCATATGAAATTGGTTTTTGAAACTGTAGAGGCTTTAACACAAAAATCAGGAAAATTCCAACCTTTTGTCCTAGCTGACCACATAGGTAACACTTTACCCGGTCCACGGATTTGTCCTATCTCTTTCTCAATATGCTCTATGGGAGTTGAATAACGAAGTTTCTGATGGGGACGATTAAAATTATACTCTATTAACCATTCAGTTAAGTGGTGATTAAACCTATCACAATCCAAATCTAAATTCCCATCATAGAGCCATTCATACTGTAGCATCTGATTGAATCTTTCTGGCTCTGAATTATCTTTAGACGTATTTACACGGGAGAAGCATCTATTGATATTTACGGACTGAGCTATCGTGAAATCAGTCGGCGTCTCAACCGACACCATTGCACCATTCGTCGCGAAGTTGATCTAAACCGCCCGACTTATGCTGATGGTGCGGTATATTGGCATGAAGCAGCACAAGATTATGCGGATCATAGAAAACATATAGTGCGTTATTATCGAAGGCAATCTAACCATCGATTGATCCAGTATGTAAAAACAAGGCTGCTTTGGGATTGGTCTGCCGAGGAAATAGCTAGCAGATTGCTAATCGATTATCCGGATAACGTGGGTATGCGGATTAGCCATGAAACTATTTACCACTAGATTTATGATGACGCAATTAAAGGGGGCAAACTGTATAAGCACCTTAGGCGTCAACATAAAAAGCGTCGGAAACAACGGCGATACGGCTCTGGCAGAGGTATGATTCCTGGTCGTATTGGCATCTCCGAGCGTCCAGAGATTGTCGACACAAGAGAGCGTTTCGGCAACTGGGAGGGAGATACACCCGAAGGGGCTAAGGGAACTGGTGGTATCGCCTCCCATGTCGAGCGCAAGAGTCGTTATCTTGTCGTTGCCAAGCTGCCCGATAAAACATCCAATACCATGACAACCCAGTCGATCAAGGCAGTTTTGTGTATTCTGAAAACGATGAGAAAAACGCTCACCGTTGACAATGGCAGAGAATTTTCCCGGTTCAAACAGCTTGAGGAAAACACCGGCCTAACCATATATCTTGCAGATCCTTATCCTGCATGGCAGCGAGGATCAAACAAAAACACAAACTGATTACTAGGACAGTACTTCCCAAAAGGGATAAACTTCAGAACGATAACCAAAGAAATACTTGCATCGGTGGTAAAAAAATTAAATCATAGGCCAAAAAAGTGCCTCAGTTACCGGACGGACCCCACATGAAGTCTACCGCCAAGCTATCAGTCATGCACTTGCGACCTGAATTCGCCTAATACTCCGCCTATTTGATACCCTATCGAAGATTACCAGCAAATATTACGTACCGCCTGTGACACTAGAGCTAAATGATACCTAAGGAATTCCATCCTTCTGTCTATCTAACAATATTTGGGATAGGCTGGTTCTTCTCAAATCAAGTTTAGCATGCTTGCAACACGGGCCAACAAATTGGAAGCTTTCCAGGCTACTCTTATGGTAATAAAACCAAAGGCAGTTTGCCTTGGAATCCTTAGTATAGAGAAGCTTAAATATCAACTCACATAGCAAACGCTTTTCATCAACGTTTTTTCTGTTAGACAGGAAATCCAACTCAGTGGCAAATTGAAGAGCGTTCTCGAATGCAGCTTTCACAAGGTGTTGGCACAGGGCACCGCGCAATTAGCATCAGCATCATCGCCGCAGCTGCCGCAATTGCAAACGACACGAAGGCTAGCCTGTAGCTTCCGGTGACATCAAATATCCATCCAGCAAATACGGTACCAAAAACGATCCCAAACATCTGGACTAGGTCCATGAAGCCCGAGATAGTGCCGAAATATTGTCGTCCAAAGTACTCCCCTCGTATGGCATTCATTAATGTCATTCCTCCCCCATAAGCAGGAGGGTAGATAACTAAGAAAGGAATGACATGCCAACAGGTTTGTGCATTGGCGAGGATGAGGCAACCGAGAGCAGTAAGGCCTAAGCAAATTGCCATTAGGTGCCGCTTTTCGAGGATATCACCCAGCCGGCCAAACACCAACCTCCCTACTATACTGATTATTCCTATGCTGCCAAGCATAGCAGCAGCTAGTTCGGGGGAGATACCAATACCAATCAGGAAGGGAATCTGGTGTATCACGATTGCGCTTACCACGAACTGACGAAGTCCAAATATCAGCGCAAGCAGCCAGAAGATCGTTGTTCTAAGGGCTTGGCGTGGAGTAAAATCTATATTACTGTTGCTAATTCTTACTTTTGCCGAGTTTGTGAACGAATGGTGCTCTACCTCATCTACTTCGGGCTCTCTTCGCATTACAATTTCCTCTTTTACCTCACCATCAGCTAAGTAGCCGTATTGCTCCGGCCGATGCCTCATAACCAAGGAGAGAGGGATGCCGATAATCCATATAGAAAGACCTATGATGACAGTCGTGGGGCGCCAGCCATATTGAACAATGAGCCAGGCAAGGATAGGAACTAGCATACCGCCTAGCCCTATACCAGATGTCCCAATACCAATAGCTATACCGCGCTTGTTTATGAACCAATTTGCTATTGCCACAATTGTAGTACGATGGATACCAACGGTTGAACCCACTGATACACAGAGGACAAACACCAAGTAGAAGGCAATTAATGAATCAATTCGACTAAGCAAGATAAAGCCAGCACCCATCAACGTGATGCCAAAGAACATAATTTTCCTTGGCCCAAGCTTGTCGACCAAGAACCCGCCTATTGGGCCGAGGAGTCCACCCTCAATCCTCGATAGAGAAAAGGCTCCAGATAGGGCTGTTCGAGACCAGCCAAATTCTCTGACTAGCGGCATAAAGAAGGCACTGAAGCCGTAGTAAAAGAATCCCCCGGAGAAGGCACGAGCGATGGTGGAGGCCAAGACGATCCACCAGCCATAGAAAATTTTTGGGTTATTCTTGTTCTTAGCCACTATATTTTACTCATCTTTGGTTTTAAAACATCAGATATGTTCATCCGCTGGGTTATAAAGTTTAGCTTGGTGCTTACCGGCCGAAAGATCAGATATCGAATAGCAAGGGACACTTTGAGCGTTTTCAAATTAAGCATGGTGTCTCTGGAATTTTTCTGCGTACATTTACTATTACCTCAACCCAGGTTATCACCACTGCTTGCTGGTTCAACAGGCGTGGTTGCCACCAGCCAGAAAAGCAGTATGATGCCGGCCATCAGGGAAGTATTTGCGATCAAGGCATGTCTGTAGCCGGCCATATCGGCCACCAGGCCCAAGACGATGGGGCCGATCGTTAGGCCTACATCACCAACGAAGCGCAGGAGGCCCAACAACGGGCCGTGACCAGCATCGCGCCAGAGTTTTGCGGCGTATGCCGGAGGCAACTGGCCTCCCAGGCCAACCCCCTTACCCCGATAATAATAGCTGCTGTTCAATAAGAGATATAACCCTCGCTCGTGGCGCAAAGGAGAAATCCGAGGCTCGCCAATAAAACGCTGGGAACAAGTACCCCCTTCACGCCCCAGCGGTCGCCTAACCACCCTATCAGATAGAGGGTGCCCAGCTGAGCAATTGCCGCTAGCATTGGGGCAAAGCCGATCTGACTAACCGTCAAATACAAATCATCGCACCCAGGAAAGGTAGAATCGTCACGCGTCCTCCCGGCCGGGCGAAGAAAATGACGAATTTCACGAGGGCAATCAAGAGAAACCGCCGGTTCGCAGCCACATGCACCATTGTCCTCCACGTGTCGGAGGCTCTGCCGTGACCACCTCTAATTCACCTTCGATACGAGGATGGCTTACCTCCAGCCCTTTCCCCGTTTCCACCGGACGCCATCTCTAGCCCCGATCCCGGACTTGACCGCCAGTCACTATCTCTGGTCCTTCCGACGGCCGCCACTGATTCGCGCTGCGGTTTAAGGCCTGTCCCTAGTTGGCAGTCTATAAAACCCCCCGCCAACGCGGTCATGCCCGCATGAAAAAAAAACGGGATACTGTAACCACGGTACTGCGCCAAAAGTCCTCTAGGCTTGGACCTAAGCTAGAGCCTAAGTGGTGTGCGCGCTGAAAAAGAGCCAGGTTTTGCGCCATTCGTTCGGGTGGGCTCAGATCTGCCACCCCGCCATGGCCGTGATAACGAAGAGGGCTGACCCCCCTCCCTGCCAAAAACGCCAAAAAAAAGGAACCAGAAGGAGGGAACCAGGGCAACCATTGCGTTGGACACCACCGTCAGAATGAGTCCCGACAAAAGAGTTCTGGACACCCCCTAACGTTGGCTGAAGTAACCAGCTAGAAGATCGGTCAAAAGCCGCGCCAGAGCGAGGCTCGACATGACAAACCCGACTTCATTG
>CP070673.1:860910-864615 GCA_020351915.1 Deltaproteobacteria bacterium | reverse complement strand
CGGAGCCATGTCTCTCTCTGGATCTTCCATGTTCCGTCTTTCTTTCTGAGTCTCATCGTCTTCTTGCCCCAGTCATGGTACTGATCAGCACGGTAGTCCTGATCGAAGGATACCAGTGCCTTGGTGGCTGAAACGAGCTCTACCGTAAGATTACTGAGGCTGACCTGTATATTCGTATAGCGCCCATTGATTTTCGCTCTATGTCGTTCCCATCTCGTGCGGGTGAAACCGCGGGAGGAAAAATCATCGCTGTAACAGGCCATATACCGGGGGAGATCTTTCTGTTGCCAGGCCTGCTGCCAGGTAGCAATTAACTGTTTAATCGCTGCCCGGTCGGGCTCTGTTATAGGTGGTGCAGGGGGTGGGGGAGAGGGGTGGTGTTTCTTTTGGAAGAATTCGTCAACTATCTTCCATTCAGGACTCTTTTGCCGCAGATAGAGTCTTTTCTCTCCAAAGCTATAAAATCTCTTGGTCCGGTAGCTCTGATAAAACTTGGCCAATACGATTCCGTTTTCCTGTACTATTTGCAGATTATCTATTGTTATATCTATCGCGCCATATCTTTCACTCAACCATCTCTTATAGGTCCACCACTGCGACCAGTCTTTTCCTTGGGCAGTGAAGTCTCTATCATAAAAGGACATATAGAGATCAATGTGACCCTCTTTCCATGCGTTGAGCCAGCTCTCAACGAATGCCTTGATTTGCCTCCTTTCCCTGATGAGCTCTTCCTTAGAAACAAAGTTGATCTCTTGGGTTATGATGATAGGCGTATGTCCTTGGATGATACACTGGGAAAGGTCTCGTATGTCCTCATTGGTAAAAACGATACAACCGTTGGTGTCATGAGGCTTCAGGTCCTCATTGGTTCCGTGAATCCAAATCCCATATCCCTTTCTCCCCAGTTTGCGATCCCGCATATTGGGATAGTCAAGTGCAAAGGCCCGGTCTCCATAAATAGAGGACAGATCCTTCCGTTCAAACGAATTGGTGACAAAATACACACCCTCTGGTGTCTTCTTATCATTCCTCTTTGACTTAGGCCCTATATTCTCCCCTGTAGAACAAGGGTAAACCTTTACCGGGTCGTCAAGGCTTTGAGTCTCGTAAAGGTAGGCCTTTTGGGTAACCTTTTCTACCACGAGTATGTATCCAGGATCTTGGGGGGGAAAGTAAAGCAGGGAGTCTGGCACGAGGTCTCTTGGTTCTATTGGAGCACCTGGGGGCTTTGCTGAAACGGCCCCGGTTGCCTGAAAAGAGATCGTGAGAACTAAAAGGACTTTGATACCTAAACGAGTTACCCAAACAAACAAATCTCTATATATCGCTAGAAATCCCATTTCAGTGTAGCAGACCCAGATGGACTCGTCAGGATCAATTCTAATGAGTGAGAGGCCTGAGGTTGATCTTTCTTTTTAAATCTGAAACGATAGACAGTCGACCAAGGGGATACAAAGGGATAAAAGGATACAGATAATGCTCTATATTTTACAATCTCTTTAGATATTGCTCTCTGTTTCTTAACCTTTCTGATTTCTAAAGGCTCCAACCTCAATCGCCCATCCTTGATGAGATACACCTTCCAGATAGAATCTCTTTCTGCAAAGTCATCCCATTCCCTCTCTGGCGTGTATATTGCTACCATAAAATCATCGTAGTCTTGACCTGCCCTTGCTTGATCATCAATCACTTTTTGGTTCTCTTGGGGCGTCTGCATATAGACCCGCCCATATTCCTCTGCAAAGGCCCTCCTGAATTCTTCCACCTGATAGGTGGCCGTAACGAGCAACTCCGTTCCCAGGCCTTTATGTATCGATCCCTTTCGTGTCCACTTGTCAAGAACCATACGGTATTCAGGAGAAGTATACTCTGTATCGGAAAGCTTCGTATATACTCTCTGAGTCGAAGTACAGGTCGAAAAAAAAGGCAAGACCAGGAGAGAGAACAAGACTGGAAACACAAGACGGATAAGACTTCTATTAGAATACCCTGGCAAAGATCTCCTCCACATGTCTCAAATGATAGTTGAGTGAAAATATCTCCTCTATCTCTTTTTTGTCAAGATACTTTTGGATATCCGGGTCACCTCCGAGAAGTTCCTTAAAGCTTTCTTCGCCATGCCAGGCCTGGAGAGAGACTCTCTGCACCAACGAGTATGCATGCTGACGGGCACAGCCTTTGGCTATTAAGGCTAGCAATACCTGCTGCGAAAAAATGAGTCCCTTGAGTGTTTCAAGGTTCTCGGCCATAGTTTTGCTATATACCACCAGATTCTTTAACATGCGGGTCAATCGGTTCAGCATGTAGTCTATGAGGATAGTGCTATCTGGCGCGATAACCCGTTCCACAGAAGAGTGACTAATATCCCGTTCGTGCCAGAGCGGAATATTTTCCATGGCGGCAAGAGCATAGGACCTAACAAGGCGGGCGAGTCCCGAGATATTTTCTGAACCTATAGGATTCTTTTTATGGGGCATAGCTGATGAGCCCTTTTGACCCGCGGCAAAAGCCTCTTCCACCTCCCCAACCTCTGTTCTTTGGAGATGTCTTATCTCTACAGCTATCTTTTCGATTGAGCCGGCAAGGATAGCGAGTGCAGTAAAATACTGGGCATGCCTGTCTCTCTGAATAATCTGGGTGGAGATCGCTGCTGGCTTTAGCCCCAGATGATCGCACACATATTTTTCGATCTGAGGGGGGATATTGGCAAAGGTCCCAACAGCCCCTGATATCTTGCCATAGCCTATCACATCCAGTGCCTGCTCAAGCCTGTTGAGGTTCCGTTTCATCTCGCTGTACCATACCGCAAGCTTGAGTCCAAAGGTAATAGGTTCAGCATGGATACCATGGGAGCGCCCGATCATAACGGTATTTTTATGCTCAAAAGCCCTCTCTTTAAGTACAGCGAGGAGATTGTGAACATCATCTATGATCATGAGCATTGCCTCTTTAAGCTGGAGAGCAAGCGCAGTATCCAATATATCAGATGAGGTAAGACCCAAGTGGATAAAGCGAGCGTCCGGGCCAACATATTCCTCTACATTGGTTAAGAACGCAATAATATCATGTTTTACCTCCTCCTCTATCTCTTGAATCCTATCAATGGAAAACTCCGCTTTTTCCTTGATAGTATCGAGGGATTTCTGGGGGATCATCCCCTCTTGAGCCATTGCCTCGCACACAAGGACTTCAACCTCAAGCCATTTCGCAAAGCGATTATGGGGTTCCCATATCGCGCCCATCTCTGGTCGCGTATACCGTTCAATCATGTCAGCACCTAAATTACAGTAGCAGTTTTTTCACCTATAAGTTAATTTGCCGACAAAATCAAGGGCATTAGCGTATGAGACCTTCAGGTTTGCCCTTCTTGAAATAAGAGCTATTGCAATGGAGTGTAGTGGGTGGACAGAGCGAAAGGATATATTACGAGTCTTAACAAAAGTTCTGAAACGGTTCTGCTGAATCGATGATGGGAGAGAGGCAGTGGACTTCATTTACGGAGGCCCTTTGGCTGCCAGACTCTATCTTTCTCAATGATATGCACTACCTGCCATCCCCTTTGTTGCAGTGTTGAGGCGATGAATCGCCGGTGGCACTTCCACGGAAATCGCTCTGCACATATAAAGGCAGAGGTGCTCTGCCTCCCTATCTGCTCCAGACGCAATATCCCTTCTTGATAGGTTGTGCTTTTGGTGTAAGCTGGGT
>CP070673.1:853107-860810 GCA_020351915.1 Deltaproteobacteria bacterium | reverse complement strand
GCGTCATCGAGATTACCAAAAACACTAAGGTCCATGTATCCCAGCTCTTAGAAACAAATCGCGAAATAAAACCTAAAAAGTCGCTCATTATTCTCTCTCCAGTTTAGTTTTAGTCGCCAAGCCTCTATATCACTTTTAAAATCGTTCAAACAACAAAAAAATGAGTATCGTTCAATTGTAGACTAAAACTGTGCTTCGTACGTCTAATAGAATAGAGGTGATGAAGCATGAAAAGAACAACAGCCGCAGTGCTGACCGGAATGTGCGTTTTGATCCTCAGCCTTTCATTAAATTGTCTGGCTGAAGATCTCGAAGAAAAACAGAGGGAATTGCGCACTCAGATTACCCTCTATAACCTTGTAAATGGGCTCTACTTAACCGATGATCAGATGGAGTTTATCTTAAGCAGAGCAAAAGACCTTGATTCACTGCGGGAGAGGTTGGAGGAGAGGAAAAGATCTAATGCTCCCACCCTGACTCAGGCTCTTTTGGATTTGAAAGAAGAAGTAAAGCAAGAGGTTCCCCAAGTCTCTGAAAACCTGGCAAAAAGAATACATCAGGGCAACAACCTTCTGCTTAGGTTACGCAAGGAATATATTGATGCCTTGGGTGAGGCTACCGAACAGGTTAAATCCACATTGAGTGATAATCAGATATACCTCATCAAGAGTTTCAAACCTTGTTTGATCCCTCCTAAAGGTCCTGCACGAATCGGTCAACTCTCCTCTCAGGGCGGTCCAACCAGGTTATTGGAACGGATAAGGAATATGCCAGCAAGGAGATATGAAACCAAGAAACATGAAATAGCTGATAGAATCATTGAGAAACTCTCCGTCAGGTCTCCACGTATTAGTACTGAGCAATTAGGTAAGGCTAAGATAATATTGCTTCGAACCATGGATGACGTCAGAAAGTTATCGGATGTGGAGTTCGCTCTCCAGAAGGAAGATATGGCTCATGAGATCAAAAATGCTGCTTTGAGAGACAAACACAAGGAGAACGAAATTGACGTAGATAAAAGAATAGCTCGTTTCTTACTCAGTCCACAGATTATTCCTGTGCTGGAGGAAGGGTTATCCGAAAGAGAAGGGAAACAGCGGGACCTCTAATATTCTGATATGCTGAGGGCTCATAGAGTAGCGGATTCATTCTATCGAGCAAAAGGGTATTCAAAGGCTAAATCTTGACACAAGGAAGAGGACTTGGTAGACTGCCCTTGGTGAACGGTACAGCTTCAAGATTAAGTATCGGTTCCAGGTCCTAGTTCCGAAGCGTCAAATCTTGCCTCGTGCAGTAATGCGGATTATCCGTAGCGCTCTGACCTGCTTAAGCGTGCCGTTCACCACCGTTCTCCCTACCCTTGAACGTCCGAACAAACAATAACCCATACGGACAGAATCTGTGAAATCCACACCGTCACTTCCGAGCGAGAGAAGAGACCAGGGAAAAGAGGCCTTCCTGTCCTGTCCAAGCAATAGGGAATGCCCAGATCGGCGAGTTACTACTGAGACCATCAAATAGTCTGCAATATTGGGAGGGGCATGAGGTCTTTTCTGTTGTGACTGGTGGGAGGCCGCTGTCCTTTTCACGACTTATCAGTGGGGGAAGCCGCAGCTCTCCCGACTTGTGGGGAGAGAATGCGGAGGGGGCAAGTATCCCCCGTTGATAAGTCGTAGAAAAGATCCCGCACAGCGGGAGAGCCTCGGAACAGAAGAAAAGACCTCATGACCATCCTAGACCCTTCTCGGTTATGTCCAATGCAAACAATAAAATGCTCTGTTTACTAAATCTTCTCCAAGCTCGTATAGCCAAGGTGAAGGAGCTTGAGTCCCCTATCTTTAAAGACCACCTCTACCCTGTCTTCACTCAAAAACCTGGCTATTACCCCTGCACCAAATGCGGGATGATTGATCCTATCCCCTTGTCTTAAGCCTGAGGAGTCTGTAGCAGGCTGCTTTCCTGAGTTAATAGACATGTGTGATGGTGACACTACGCTATCTGGAGCAAAATATGATGACCAAGCAGAACGATGTTCAATAACCTTTTGGGGGAGAGCCCTGACAAATGATGAAAGACCCCCCTGGTAATTGCCGCTCCACCCTTGAGGACTTTGCACCAGACCACGCCCTGGATACACCAGAATCAGCTTGTCTTTAGCCCGCGTAGATGCAACATACAAGAGCCTCAGCTCTTCCTCAAGGCTCGCCATATTCTTAAAAGATTTCGCAGGTGGAAAGCGTCCATCTACAAGCCAGATTACGAAAACCACTTCCCATTCGAGGCCCTTCGCTGAATGTATAGTCGAGAGGGTCAGATAATCCGCCTTATCCAAAGGCCGAACATCCACTGGACTCACCGGAGGTTCAAGAGAGAGGTCATCTAAAAATGCCCTAATGCCTCTATATCGGGATGCCATAAAAATTAACTGCTCTAACTCCTGCTGCCTTCGTGGGAAATCGTCAAATTTCTCCTCTAAAAAGGGGTTGTAATACTCGACTGCCAATTCTACCGCTTTCTCAGGCCTGACCCGTGGTGCTGAAAGGCTTCCCATGAGTTTGGCCAGATTAGCGAGCCCTTCCTTTTCCTTGCTGCCCCCAGGCCATTCCTCTACCCTGGCTGGCAGCACATCCTCTTTTTTCATCCAGTCTATGATTGCCTGACTCTTTCCCGGACCAATATTTTTGAGTAACCGCAAGAGCCGGCCCCAACTCAGAACATCATCTCTGTTAATAATCACCCTGAGGTGAGCCAAAAGATCCTTGATATGGGCAGATTCCATAAACTTGAATCCACCGTATTTGGCAAAGGGGATGGCGCGCCGTGCCAGTTCAAGCTCTAGCTCAAAGGAATGATAGCCTGCCCTAAATAAAACAGCTATGTCCTTGAGTAGTCGCCCCTCCTCCACCAGGGACTCAATAGTCCTACACACATACACTGCCTGATCACGTTCCGTTCCCGTGTCAATCGCCAGAGGCACCTCATTACCCTCCCTCCTGGTAAAGAGGCACTTCGTGTACTTCTGGCTGGCCTGATCCATGAGGGCGTTGGTCATAGTGAGAATCGGCTGGGTGGATCTGTAGTTCTCTTCCAGTTTTATGATCCGTGCCTCTGGAAAGTTATGAGGGAACTCAAACATATTTCTAAAGTTGGCTCCTCTGAAAGAGTATATTGATTGAGAATCATCACCGACAACCATAACATTCTTATGGGTAGAACCGAGATAGCGGATGATATCCGCCTGAATGGCGTTGGTATCCTGGTATTCATCAACCATGACATATTTGTATCTCTTCGCCAAGGTAAGCCTGACATCATCATTTTCTTTCAAAAGGAGCCTCAAGAAAAGGATAAGATCATCATAATCCATAAGGTTGTTCTTACGTTTGTATTCATTGTAGAGCTGAAGCAGGTGCTCTATCTCTGGAACAATGGGGAAAAATTGGGAGTATTCTGTCTCCATAATATCCGCTACAGAACTCTCTGTGTTTGCCGCTTTACTCAAAATATTAACAATAGTAGAACTCCTTGGTAATCTCATAGATCTCTTTTGTTCATCGAGTTCAGGAACGAGCGCACGACTTGCCTCCTCCATATCGGACCTATCCATGATGGTGAAGGACGGACTGAACCCGACCCTTTGACCCTCCTCTCTTAACACACGCTGGGCAAGGGAATGGAATGTACCACCAGAAACCTTTTTGCATCTCCTGTCTCCGAGCCCTGCTGCTCTCTCAAGCATTTCTTTGGCCGCCTTTCTGGTAAAGGTCAGAAGAAGTATCTCCTGGGGTTGCACACCTCTCTCCACCAACCAGGCAACCCTATAGACCAGGGTTCTGGTTTTTCCGCTCCCGGCCCCAGCGATGACCAGCAGCGGGCCGTCAGGGGCCGTAACCGCAGACAACTGGGTCTCATTTAGAACCTTCTCGTATTGTATGATACTTGACATAGTCGCCCTTGGGGCCTTAATAGGCCGTTGCTGAAACGGAAATCCCTTTGAGCGGTCATTAAAACGTTTTTTGCCAAAAAACCCTTGGCGAAGTGGAAGATAAGCGATGTCAACTGTTTGAGCCCTAAGGGTGAGTTTTGACATCGCCTGGAGTCCCGCCTGTCTTTAGGCGGGATCAAAAAACGTTTTAGACCAAGAGAAAAGGGATTTCGGCAACACTCTATTAAGGCCTGATGCCAGTCTTACCACAAAAATGCTGAATATTCCAAACCATAAACCCAAAACTCCTCCTAGAAAAAGGGATACCATTTTTTCCCGCTTCTCAAAGAACAGGGGAACCTCTCCATTGCGTGGCCTGCTTAAGAGACGGCAAAGTGAAGAGAAGATTGACAACTGGTAACTGGATTAGGCTTGCTTATCCATGTGGATAAGGCTATGGTAGCCCGAGTTCTGAAAGATGATGAGCCCTAAAACCCAATAGACTAACGGGCTCACTTTAATAAAGCGTAGGAAAAAGATCAAATGCCAAGATCGGCCTGTTTTTTTGCATTTTCTCTTCTCAGGGATTTTGTCATACATTTTTGGTGGCGTAGCGTAATAGCGTGCACCTACTACTGAGACCATCAAAACAGTTTGCAATATCGGAAGGGGCATGAGGTTTTTTCTGTTGTGACTGGTGGGAGGCCGCTGTGCTTTTCACGACTTATCAGTGGGGGAAGCCGCAGCTCTCCCGACTTGTCGGGAGAGAATGCGGAGGGGGCAAAGAATCCCCTGTTGATAATTCGTAGAAAAGACCAGGCCGGGAGCCTCGGAACATAGAAAAGACCTCATGACCATCCTAGACCCTTCTCGGCTATGTCCAATGCAAACAATGAAATCATCTAGTCAGTAAGTCCTATGAAATTTGAAGATTCCTACAATTGGTACAGGCCCTCGACTCAGAGAGGATGAATTGTGGCCCAAACGATTTTCCGTTGGATAGGGGACGAAACCCTCCTAAATAATCTTGTCGCAGGACTGCCTACCATTGTTTTGTTGGCTCTCATAGCTGTCTGTATCATCATGCTCTCAAAAGGAGCCGACTGGATGATTGATGGTGTCGTTTACCTAGCCCGAAGGACAAACTTGCCGAGAATCGTTATCGGTGCAACAATAGTTTCCATTGGAACTACTACGCCCGAAGCGTTTGTCTCGGTCATGGCAGCCTGGATGGGTAACCCGGGCCTTGCCCTCGGAAACGGGGTCGGATCGATCATAGCCGACACCGGCCTCATATTCGGCATGACCTGCCTGCTTGCCACCGTGCCCGTAAGTCGCTTCATCCTCAATCGAACCGGCTGGGTACAGGTGGGATCAGCCACCCTACTGGTAACCACTTCACTGATTCTCTTAGTAACCATGGAAGGTGTGCCAGTCCTGGGCCGATGGGTTGGTTTTTTGTTTCTGTTTCTGCTGGCTGGCTACCTGTATATGACTTATTTATGGGCCAAACAGGGAGCAGTCCTTGAGGCACAAGATACAGATGATTCCCCCCTGATAAGTTTGGGCATGTCCTGCGTAATGATTGCTGGGGGTTTGTTTTTGGTGATTGCGGGTGCACGGATATTGATCCCCTGTGCATCGTGCCTCGCCCACAGGATGGGTGTGCCCGATGATGTCATCGCAGCAACCATGGTAGCCCTGGGCACCTCTCTTCCCGAACTAATGACCGCTATTGCCGCTGTCAAGAAGGGGCATCCCGAAATTACTGTGGGAAACATCGTGGGCGCGGATGTCTTGAACTGCCTGTTCGTTATCGGAGCTGCTGCTGCAGCTCGGCCTTTAGCGATTCCGCCTAACTTTTATTCTTTCCATTTTCCGGCCATGCTCATTATCCTTTACTCCTTTCGCTTGTTCATATCCCTTAACAGGGACGGTCCTTTCAAGAAAGCACAAGGAGGTTGGCTCTTGGGTGTCTACTTGGTCTACGTGGTCTTCCAGTATGCCCTTAACATCGGCACAGTCTAAAAAGAACAATCAAGGATTTTGTGCAACACTATCAAAGGAAAACGCACAGTATCCATTCACCGCATCAGAGGCGTGAGATCAAGAAAAACGCCCCAACTGCAATAACCACTATGAGCATGACTAATGGGATAAGGAAGGCAACAACTATCCGCCCGTAGCTTGTCTCGTGGGCCTCTTTAAGCCCGATAATCTGAACAATAGACCTCCAAACCCACCCTATCGGGCTCCCTATAAATGGTATTAGACTCCAGACCCTCGTGGCCTGAGAGTAGGCCACTACCCTGAACGTGGCCTCAAATCTATTTGTAGCAGCTCCTACCAACAGGAGCAAAAGATGGATAATGAGACTTAAGACAAACAGACTAATCGTCATCAACAAGGGTGCAAAGAAGATAAAGGATAGAAATAGTAATGGTGAGCTCAGCGATATAGGAAAACCTCCCCACGGTTTGACAAATCCGCTGCTCGCCAACAAAAAATCCCAGAAAAAGGCAAACATGATACTGATAGAGCCTACCAGTAGTCCGAATGCCAGGGGCTCTCTCAGTCCACCCCTGACAGGCATAGAGGAAAACGCACCTTTCGGTGAAAACATAACTGAACCAAGCGTTCGTTTTATGCTGGTCCATAACCCCAGCTGAGACCGTCTTTCCCATGGTGTGGCATGCCTCTTTTCGGTCCCGATATCCTCCTCCCTTTTTTGATACTCAAATCTGTTTCCGCACTGGGGACACCGAACCCATTTTATCCCCTCGGGTATATCTTCAAGGGCAACGCTTTTAGAGTAATTGCAGTGTGGGCATGTTATCTCTACCATTGCCAAACCCCAAACCCTAACTTCCCAAACCCAATATTGACATAATCATCTTTAATCATTACTATGCCGGCCAATGAAAAAACAGAGCAGACTTTATTTAGCCAGACATGGCCAGATTTACGGATTTGAAAAAAGAATCATCTGCGGCTTTACTGATACTCCCCTTACTCCTACCGGGATATTGCAGATGGAGCATCTTGCCGAAAGGCTCCGCCTCGCAGAAATAGGGGTTATCTATGCTAGTGATCTTCAACGTTCCTTTCGTAGCGCTCTAATAGTAGCAAAAGACCATGACGTCCAGGTGTTCCAATTCGCCGAACTCAGGGAACTTAACTTCGGACGCTGGGAAGGTCTCAGCCTCACCGACCTTGAGGAGCAGTTCCCAGGAGAATTAGACAAGAGAATGACTGACCCCTTGAGCTTCCAAATACCCGAAGGTGAGACCATTCTCAATTTTTCCAAGAGAATAGTCAAGTGTCTTAACTCAATCATAAACGGTAATCGCGGAAAAGATATTCTCATTCTGGGCCACAAGGGAGTAAACCGGGTTATTCTCTGCCACATACTGGATATGGACTTATCAAAGGTTTTTAGTCTTGAGCAAGATTACGGGTGTCTTAATATTATCGACTTTTTCCCTGATAATACCAAAGTGGTCAAACTGATAAACGGCTGATTACACCTCTGCGCCTCATTGAATCAACACGCGTATGGGGGAATCATCACTCCTTACAGGCAGATTTTGAAACTCCCTCTCCTGCTATACTTTCCCGTCACCGAATAACCTGAAAGCGCCGGTTTTCATCGTAAGCACAGGGTAACATCAAACTACAGGGTATGGGTGTCTTTTTTTTGGATTATGCCCTCACATAGTTTAGATCAGTGGGCGTTTCAAAATGGTTTATATAGATGGAGCCTATGATTCTAAGGCTT
>CP070673.1:849649-853007 GCA_020351915.1 Deltaproteobacteria bacterium | reverse complement strand
CCTTCCTGAAGAGGGTACAACTTCCTTCCCGTGATTTCCAGCTCGGTGAGCTCCTGATTAGGAAAATATTCCTTTTTACCATTTGCATAGAAAGTCCGCTGCTGATATGGGCAGGCCATCATGCAATACCGACACCCGACGCATCTGTCGTAGTCTATTACAACAATACCATCTTCCCGCTTTGTAGTAGCTCCGGTTGGACAAACATCCACACAAGCAGCTTCTTCACAGTGATTACAAAGCACCGGGTATATTAGTTTACGGACAGTTGGATATTTTCCAGACTCCCCCATCAGTACTCTGGCCCAAAAGATTTCAGGAGGGAGAAAATGCTCCTGCTTGCAGGCTATCATACAAGCATAGCAGCCTATGCACTTATTCAAATTAATAACCATTCCCCATCTCGCCATTATTTACTCCTGTTTCACTTTAGTGACCTTAACCCTTACGGCGGTCTCCAGATTCAGACTAATAGGGTCGGAGTGTCTTAGGTCGATCTCCAAGAGATTATCGAAGTTTGTTCCCTTGCCTCTAGCAATGGGCAATCCTTTTGCCCAGTGCCCACTACATGCTGCTATAGCAATCGTTTGAGGATGCTGCCCCCCCATGAGTTTTAGCGATCCTGTAGCGGTGCGTCCCGTCATGGTTTTCAGTTCTATTGAATCTCCGTCTCTAAGGCCTTTCACTTCGGCAGTTTCCCGATTCATCGTGATATTATAGGTATACGGGTTCATCCGGCTTGCTTCATCGATCCACGGTTGCTCCATAGTAGCAGAGCCGGTGTGAAGAACATCTCTATAAGAGAAGCAGTACAAATCATAGTCCGGATCAGTCACGCGATGGATTGAGCAGGGAACCCACGAAATGAGAGGAGAGTATTGGGCATAATCGACGTCAAGCCCTATCGCATCGGTAATCTTCTGCATTTTCTCCTTCGTATCGATCAAATATTCCGCATAAACTGGTACCCTACAGTCAACAGAGTACCTCCAGTAGGCCTCCTCTACCTTTTTGGGCCAACTGATAAAGCCGTACTTTTTGAAATACTCCAGGCCATGTTCGGGGCCAAACCAGGCCTTCAGCGTCCTATCCGCAATTTCCTCTTCGGTAAACGTTTCATCTGGCTTCAGCTTATGCGCGTCGTCAAAGCCCACGAACTCATTAAGGGACTTATTCAGCTTCTCCCTGTAGCCCATTCTATCTATGATTTCCCATATTGTTTGAATAAAGCTTCTTCTTTTACCTTTCGGGGGTACCACCGGCTGCACGAGATGGTAGTTCCAATTATCCATGCCATAGGGGTAGTTAAAGTTTTGACCCTTTCCGTCAGTCCAGCTCAATTGCTCTAGATAACAGCTGTCGGGCAGGACTATATCGGCAAAGCCTTCTGTCAGTTCGGTATTAAAAAGTTCTGAAACAACAATGAATGGAATCTTTCTGAGACTGTTAGCTACGGCATCCCAGCTTGCAACGCTCAGCGGTGTGTTGCAACCCCAGCTCAACATCATCTCAAATCTATAAGGAAGATTAATCTTCTTCCAAATCTCTTCCTGATCGCTTGCGCCGAAAACGCCTGGGTCGAAACCAAGCGCAAAAATATCCTTCAACTGTGCATTACCCCGCATCTCAGGTTCCTTTATGGGCCATGGCCCACCAGAAACAAAAGGCTTTACCCTGATCATCCGCTCAGGTAGACGAGCGAGCGCATAGGCCGTCTCCCGCGTAATAACAGATCCAGCCTCCACTATGGTTTCACCGTTTTCATCAACGATTTTTTCTCTGTTTATCCTCCCTGGTAATCCATCATAGGTGTTTTTTACCTCCTCCACGCGTCTTCCTGGATGCAACACACCAGGACCAAAGTAATCGGTCTCCAAAAACCCATCAAGACCCCTATAAGGTGAAAATGCAAACTTACCCGTATCAGGATAACCTAAACTGCGAGCAGGCCATCCGAGAGTTCCACCACACACATCAGCCCCTCCAACAATCGAATTGAGAAGAGATACCGCAAAGCACGTCTGAAACGAATTCTCGTGGCCTTCCCCGCCTCGGAAGAGAACGGCTGAAACTGGTCTGAACGGCACCTCGTGCCCATCTATACTAACAGTGCTGCCTATCTTGGCCTCCTGCGCAAACTCCATCGCAATCCTATGAATCGTATCCACGGGAACTGTGGACACCTGGGACGCCATCTCAGGGGTGTATCTTTTGAGGTGTTCTTTAATGAGCTGAAATGCAGGCTGGCACTTTGTTCCGTTTACCTCAAATTCTCCTTCTAGGGCATAATCGATATCTCGAGCGGCCTCATAATCAGGGATATCTCTATAATCATGAGGAACGGCCTTCCCCTCGGCAACATCCCACACGAGACATCGCTTGGTTTCCTTATCCCTCACATACCTTCCATCTGGTCCAATAAGGTAAGGGGCGTTGGTTTTGGACTTCAAAAACACGGTGTCAATGGTGCCCAGTTCATTAACGATAATATTGCACATGGCAAGAACAACCGCACCGTCGGTGCCGGGGATAATGGGTATCCATTCGGTTGCTTTGCCTCCAGCGAAGTGGCACATTGGATCAAAGATAATAAATTTTGCACCTCGATCCCTTGCCTCGGCAGCAAGCCTCGTCGACACCATCGAAGAGTGGCCCGCCGCTGTTCCCTTGCTCGCGCCGAAATAAGTTATATAGTTGCAATATTGATAATCAGGAACTATCGACCACGAGCTATTTACCATACCAGCTACCGCATGAGCCCCGGATCCGCAATGAAGGCCTCCACCTCCTACCCATACATTCTTCATACCCAGATCATACAATGGTTTCAATGCGAATGCACCGAACAAGGGGCGTATCACTGAAATCTGCACCAATAATTTTCCTGGTTCCTCTCGTAAGATCTTGCCTAGCTTTTCGGCTATCTCACGTAAGGCCTCATCCCAAGAAATCTCCTTCCATTTTGGATCTTCATACAGGCCTTTTTTTGGATTTGTCCTCTTCAATGGGACATTCAACCGATTGGGGTCATACATCACCTGGAGTCCTGCGATGCCCCTGGCACATAAGCCGCCACGCGCCCCCATGTCGCTGTTCGGTTCTCCTTCTATCTGTACCGCAACACCGTTTATACGGCGGACCCTTATCCCGCAGCCAGCATAACACCTGCCGCACGTGGTGGGTATCCACAAATCTTCATAAATCTCCATGGCTCTCTCCCTTTGAGCTTCGGGCTTATATTCTCATGTTCGGATTCAATCTCTCTGTTTCGAATTTGATATGGTGTTTATCTCATGAATAGACTTAACGAATTTGATTTCAATATCTATCTGACAGTCCACCACTTCCCTGCGCGAAT
>CP070673.1:846186-849549 GCA_020351915.1 Deltaproteobacteria bacterium | reverse complement strand
GCGAGGGCAATAAGAGTGCCACCACTCATGGCATAGTGCGGGACGAAGACCGTAACCTTGCCTTTGTGCTTCTGAATGGCATGTGCAATCTGCGATGCGGCAAGCACGAGTCCACCAGGCGTGTGGACGATCAAATCGATGGCTTTATCTGCGGGGGTGAGCCGGATAGCTCTTAGGATGGCTTCGGCGTCGTCAATATCAATGTACTTGCTCACCGGAACTCCAAAGAGGCTCACGGTCTCCTCACGATGTATGAGAGTAATTACCCGGCTTCCACGCTCCTTCTGAATGGCTTCAATCGCTGCCAGCCGTTTGCCCTCTAAGGACGGCGAGCGGAACAGCTGGGAAAGGATGAGGATGACTAATAAAAGCCAAAAAAGAGTCCGAGCAAGATTGGCCAATGTAGAAAAAATAGAACCTTTTGTTTCCATGGTAAGGCCTCCTGCTAAGAGTTTTAAATCATGGCCAAAACTAAGATATCAAGCCAGAAGTGGAGAGCCCGAAACGGGCCAGCTCTCTAAAACGTTCAAACTATTGCTCGCGCTTTCCGTCTTGAAATCTTTGAGCCCTTTGTTAACCAGGGTATAATCAGAACGGTGCGATGGTCAAGCTAAACTTTCCTGATCAAATCGGCTCGAGGTACGATTGAGCCGTTGTAACTGTACTGTTCTTCCGGAGTTTTCATCTAAGGAATCAGATTGACAACCAGGGCCAGCTTTGCAATGCTTATTAGCGGACATAACACTACCAAGTCAGAAAAGGAGGCCTTAAAATGAGGAGAGTTCTTTATTTCGTCATTACCAACCTAGCAATTCTTGTGGTGTTGGGCACGGTGCTCAGGCTTCTCGGTGTAGAACCGTATCTCCAACAGCAGGGTTTAAGCTATCGGTCGCTGTTGATATTTGCAGCGGTTTTTGGCATGGGTGGAGCCTTTATAAGCCTCGCCCTTTCAAAATGGACGGCTAAGAGACTTACCGGCGCCCAGGTAATAACATCGCCTGTTTCTGGGACGGAGATCTGGCTCGTGAAAACGGTCTCCGAGTTAGCACGTGCATCTGGGGTCGGCATGCCAGAAGTGGCAATCTACTCTTCAGAAGATAAAAACGCCTTTGCCACAGGCATGCGCAGGAACAATTCCCTTGTGGCTGTATCCTCAGGGCTAATTCACCGCATGGACAAAGAAGAGATCCGTGCTGTATTGGCTCACGAGATATCTCACATTACCAACGGAGACATGATAACACTTGCGCTGATTCAGGGTGTGTTAAACACCTTCGTTATCTTCCTGTCGCGCGTTATTGGCTACATAGTCGACAGGGCGGTGTTTAAAAACGAGAGGGGGCGCGGAATAGGCTTCTGGATAACCACTATCTTGACTGAAATAGTGCTTGCCATATTAGCATCTATCATCGTCTTTTGGTTTTCCCGCAAAAGGGAATATCGCGCCGATAGCGGTGCAGCAGGTTTAGTAGGTAAGAAAGCCATGATAGGCGCCCTCCAGTCATTGAAGGCGTCAATCCAGCAGCAGCATCTGCCCGATGAAATGGCAGCCTTCGGGATTTCAGGGAGCAAGAAGCGTGGGCTAGCCGCGCTGTTTGCCACCCATCCGGATCTTGATGACAGAATCCGGGCGCTTGTTGAGTCTAACTACCCTGATTATGCTTCGTGAGATTCCATTTCTAACAGCGAAGGTACCCTGGCCCAGCGGGCGTACTTCACCAATAAGAAAGAAGAGGGTATAGCCCCTTCAAAATCCAGGAGGTAATACCTTATTTCCTTCCGATAGGATTTCGGGTGGGAAAGCAATCCAAGGAAGGAGTTCTTCCGTTCCCGCCTCAAGGGTCTTACCACTGTGGCTATTATCGTGAAGCCGAATGTGGTGACTTAGTCAAGCATTCTTCCTTGATGGCGATTACCGGTCGCTTTAGCGATAACATATCCGAGAACCAGACCGATAATCATCGTTAGGGGGATTAGAATGATCTGGGACATGCTGATCTTCCAGAAAAATATTCGAAAGGTTACAACCTGAGTGTTCTGAAAAAAAATTATGAGTAAGAGTGCAATTATGACGAACGCAACGATTGTTTTAGGTTTTTTCACGAATTCTTTCAGGTCATTGCTGCCCTTTTCCTTCATGTTCGAGCCCTCCGTTAAGATTTTTGCATAGCGCTATCTTCCAACTACCTTGCGGCCTTTTTGCAGCTCAAGATCCTGCTTTAAGATTGTGGTGGTCATTCTTCCCACGCTCGTGCTCAGGCCAATTTGACCCCGATTTATCGCGCTATCCCGCTACCTTTCAAGAGACGTCGAAACGTGCCTCAGCACCAACTTTTCCGGTTCAATCCATATCGTTCGAAGTCGCCAATCTCCTGGCAGAGCCTGTTGAAACCCCTGTGATCTTTGTTGTTTTATTTCACATTCTACACTGAATGAATGATGTATTGCAAGCTCACAATAACAGTATCCGGCTCTGCCAATCCCCGGCGATAAACCAACCTCGCACAAAGGGTTGTTACATGCACGGCGCCTCTTGTGCCGTTGAGACAGGAATTGGTGGCAGCCATAAGTGCGGGGAGAAAGGTGGTAGGTTTTTCGCAAAGGACACGATTCCCGCTTTGCTTTTGTAGGGCGTTTTCCTATAATGTATTGTATGCTGTTGCGGGTGCACAGGGCCCCCGACCTAAACGGCAGGAGAGGGCAATAGAGAAAACGCACTGATCAAGCCCTTGCAAGGCCAATCAAACCCCTAAGCTGGATTTGGTATCTGTTTGATATAACGGTGAGATGTCAATGGCCTCCACCTTGCTCCAAAGACTAGCCAGAGCAGGATGGGACGGTTAATACAGCTAAACTCAGCAAATATGTGGGCAACCCAACAAGTATGAGTGCCGCACTTCCTTACATACTCCTCATTGTTGGATTTGTGTTCTTGATTAAAGGTGCCGATCTTCTTGTTGACGGGGCTTCATCCATCGCGAGGCGTTTGCACATCTCGGATCTGGTGATTGGACTGACCGTCGTGGCATTTGGTACCTCGACACCTGAGTTGTTCGTGAACATAATTGCGAGCTTGAAAGGGAACACCGATATCGCAATCGGTAACATCCTGGGCAGCAACATCGCAAATGTCTTTTTGATCCTCGGTGTCTCTTCAATCGTCTTCCCGTTAACCGTTAGCAAGGGGACGGTGTGGAGGGAAATCCCCTTCAGCCTCTTGGCTGCCCTTGTTCTAGGTTTTGTTGCAAACGACCAACTTATAGACAAAAGCGGGTCTTCTCTTTTGACGAGAATAGATGGATTGGTGTTTTTTTCTTTCTTTGTCATTTTCATCTACTACTCCTCAACCATTGCGAAGCAAAT
>CP070673.1:827095-846086 GCA_020351915.1 Deltaproteobacteria bacterium | reverse complement strand
TCAAACAGTTGACATCGCTTATCTTCCACTTCGCCAAGATTTGTTTGGGATTACGGTTTGGGCAACAACCCGTTAAAATCCGTTCAAATTTAAGGCATTTTTAGGCACTCTGTAGGGGTTCAGGGTTTCCCGATAAAATGGAGATTCAGGGTTGCTTTTCTTTTTTTAACCTTCACTAACCCTGAACCTTGAACCTCTGAACCCATGAACGTTTACGGCACTTTTTATTTTGGCCTTCTTATCCACCCACCACCAAGAACCTTTTCTCCCTTGTAGCACACAAAGGCCTGGCCAGGGGTTATTGCCCACTGAGGCTGGTCAAACTCGAAATGGACTAAATCAGGTGCAAGAACGGTGAGCGTACCAGAGGCCGGTTGATGTCTATACCGTATCTGTCCCTCTACCTTCAGCCTCCTTTTAGCTGGCAGATCTCCTATCCATTTGAATTCATGTGCTGTTAGTTCTTTGGAAAATAGTGCCTTCCGCGGCCCAACTGCAACCTCATTTGTCTCGGGTCTGATCTGATGTACATACAGAGGCTCTCGGGAGGCTATTCCGAGCCCATGTCTTTGGCCAATAGTATAGGCATAGGTACCAGAGTGAACACCTAATACCTTGCCTTCACAATCGACTATATTTCCAGATGATAGTATCTCTTCACCAACCTGCCTGATGAAAAAGGACCGGTAATCGTTATCAGGGATAAAGCAGATTTCCTGGCTTTCATGACGAACTGAGTCGGTCAGTCCCCTTTCTTCTGCTTTCAGGCATAGCTCAGACTTTGTCATATCCCCCAGCGGAAATATCGTCCGTGATAATTGCCGCTGGTTTAGCCTGTGCAAAAAATAGGACTGGTCCTTTTGTTTGTCTTTTCCTTTGAGTAGTTCCATTTGGTTTCCACGTGAACTCTTTCTCACCCTGGCGTAATGGCCTGTAGCTAGATAATCGATCCTGTTCTGCTCAATCCATGTAATCATCTGCTGCAACTTGATAAGACTATTACAAACAACACATGGATTAGGGGTTATTCCTAAGGAGTAGGCGCTAATAAAATATTCAATGACCGTTTTATGGAATAGATCTTTGACGTCTAAAAAGTGGGAGGGGATATCGAGCTTCTTGGTAATAGAGTCAATGAGCTTTGCCCTTTTTGTCCTTTCTTTTTGAGGAAGAGGAAGGATGAGGTGAACACCGATGACGTCCCATCCCTTCTCCTTTAAGGCAAACGCTGCGTATGCGCTATCCATTCCACCACTGAGGGCAACGGCAATGGTTTTTTTTCCCTGAGTCATGGACCTTGGTTGACCTCCACTCACCCCGGCTCAGGACTAAAGAATCAAGGCCCAGAGCACTTGCTTTTATTAAACCCCAAAAGTGTGTTCAATGGAGACCATGGCCTTTTTGAAAGGCCATATCTTAAAAGAATACCACCGAATATGACCGCAACCCACTATGTGGGGTTTACTCCCCCAAACACCTGGGAATCTCCTATGGACTTGTTAAACCCCACATAGTGGGTTGCTTCCTCCTCACGAAATAGATATGGCCTTGAAAAAACGGGCATGGACGAATTAGATATGCCTTTCAGGCAGAGCCAATGGACTGTGACCTGGCCCAGAGGACCGGGTTTGCGATATCAGAACGGATCATTAGTCGAGCAGGGCTCTGTCGAAATTAACTTCCATGGCCTTTGCTGGACAGGCTATTACGCACAGTTCGCAGGCACTGCACCTATCTTTTTCAAAGCCAACACTCATCTCTGGCCTTTCAATATACAGGGCTCCAGTAGGACAGACCGCTGTGCAGACACCGCAATGGAAACATCTTTCCTCATTTCGCCTTATATCTTGGCTTATGTTCTCAACCTTTACACCGACATTTCTCAGATATTTGACCCCGGCGTTATGATTCTTCCGATTGCCAGTTAGCTCCATAACAACCATGCCTTCTTTCCTCGGGTAGATTGTCGCCTTTAATATGTTAAAAGAGAGGTCAAATCTCTTTACCAAATTCACCACAATAGGCTCATTGACTATCTCTCGAGGAAATCTGAGAAGAACCACCTTTGAATACATGACAATCTCCCTATCTGTATTTTTCCAGTACCCTGGCAAACCCAGGGAGGGCCTTTTCAATTGCCTTGTCGTCTGCACAGAAGGCAACCCTCATATGCCCAGGTCCTCCAAAGCCCGAACCTGGGGTAGTGAGAATGTTTTCCTCCATCAGGGAGTTGACAAACTCCAGATCATCCGGGATAGGGGTTTCCGGAAAGAGGTAAAAGGTTCCCTCTGGCAGAGCAAACCTATAACCAGCCGCCTCCAGACCTTTACACAAAATATCTCTCTTTCTCTGATACAGGGTCACATCAACACACTCCTCTAACAGGGACGGTACCAACCGCTGCATTAAGGCAGGGGCATTCACATATCCCAAGATTCTGTTGCATAAGGTGAGACCACCTATAATGATCTCCTTTTCAGCAATGAGGGGATGAACGGCAATGTATCCGATTCTCTCCCCAGGCAGAGAGAGATCTTTTGAAAAGGAGGTTACCAAAAAACTCTCGGTATACGCATCAAATATAGATGGAAACACCAAGCCATTATAGATGATCTTGCTATACGGCTCATCAGATATCAGATAGATCGGCTCTCCCCTTCTTTGACTGTAAAGGGTTAATAGTTCACCCAATTGACTGAGTTCATCTTTTCTATAAACCTTTCCTGTTGGATTATTAGGGTTGTTTATCAATACCGCTCTAGTATTGGAAGTGATAGCATTTTCAATGGCAAAGAGATCAAGAGAAAAGTCAGGCTTGGTAGTAACCACTACCGGGACACCACAATAATTATCTATGTAAAAATTGTATTCCATGAAATAGGGCGCCGGCATAATTACCTCATCCCCTGGATCAAGGATAGCCCTCAAAACCACATTGGTGGCCCCAGCTGCACCCACTGTCATAACAATGTCCTCACAATCAAAGGAAAAGTCATTCACATTGCTCAAGTAATCAGCTACAGCCTGCCGTGTCTCAATAAATCCAGCATTAGGCATATAGCCATGCACGCTTGGAGAATTGTTAGAAACCAATTCCCTCAATATCGTTTTGACCTTAGCTGGAGGCTCAAGACTTGGATTGCCTAAGCTAAAATCAAAGACGTTCTCAGAACCATATTGTGCCTTTCTGAGGGCACCCTCCTCAAACATCTTTCTTACCCACGAGGCACTCTCAATCGAGGTGCTAATCTTTTTGGATACAGACATGCTCTTCTCTCCCTTCTTATGGTATAGGAATAATAAAAAAGGCCGTGGAAATTTTTATCTTTCCACGGCCTGACATTTCCTCTATAGGTCGATTCAATCCGGGCCGCGGACAGGGAAATAGCCAAAGAAGCTAAAAAGAAAAAAATCGCATGCTGAAAAATATGATTTTTCTACCATTTCCCTCACCCTTATACAATCTTCCAAAGGAATATAAATAGAAGAAGCGGGATTTGTCAACAAGAAAGTAATGTTTATGGTGAATTGTCGATTATATTGTTGCAAGGCTAAAGGATGACGCAATTCTTTGGTATCGTTCAAAAGTGTTGGCATGAACCATAGTGAGTAGTCGTTCACGTTCTAAAGGAGGTCATGGCTGTTTTTGAACGATACTAATTTTTTGCGATCGTAAGCAAACCATTGGGCGGGGGTGGGTACCCTATCGGACTAAAACGAACCCTTGCCTGAATACGTTTTTTTTGCTATATACAGGAAGCTTTCAGCCAAAGGCCCTCTGCAACCAGCCTCCTTGGATCAACAAGTCTCTAACTGATGATGGAATACGAATGGAACCAGTACAACTATCACGCCTTGTGGATATGGAAAATCCTCATGCCGTCCTGAATGAGGTCGAAAATATTGTTTCCACGCTTTACACTGACTTTGACTTTGAGATGCTCAACCGCGTTTTCACCGATATTGTGCAACTTTTTGGCGGTGAGTATCCCGGGTACAGCCGCTGTCAAACACAATACCACGACCTGAAGCATACCACTGACACCTTCCTGGCCATGGCACGGCTTATTCATGGTGCTATACTTAAAGGAGAGAACCTTACCAGAGACCAGGTAATGCTGGGGTTGCTGTGCGCACTGATGCACGATAGCGGATATATCCGGAGCTTTGATGACGAGGGAAGCACAAAAAACACCCACGACGTTCTTACTGATATCAGGCGCAGCATCGCCTTTATGGACCGATATCGGTCCGATCACGGTTTATCACCTGAGATCTTCAACCACTGCTCTGTTATCCTCACCTGCACTGATCTGAGTGCAGACATCACTGAAATCCACTTTCCCTCCCGAGAAATTGAGCTGCTTGCTAAGCTTCTGGGTACTGCCGACCTCCTTGGCCAGATGGCAGACCGAACCTACCTTGAAAAACTCCTGTTTCTGTTTTACGAATTCAGAGATGGCGGTGTCATGGGGTACGATAACGAACTGGACTTACTAAAGAAAACCAGAGACTTCTATGCAATGATCCGACAAAGGATTACCAAGGATCTGAGCGGGGTGAATGAGTATATGCGCCATCATTTCAAGGCGCGCTGGGACCTGGACAGAGACCTTTATACTGAGGCCGTTGAAAACCATATCAGCTATCTTAAGTTCATACTCAAACATCACGAAAAGGACTATCGCAATTATCTGAGGCGAGGTGGACTGGTGAAGCGATTGAATGGAAAAACGGATAGGTCGTGAGCAAAGGACTAGTTTTGAGGATATGTTTCAAACACTATTCATTTGGTTATTACTCTTGCTATGCAATGATGCATCCGGCTCCACACATAGTGCTACTACCCACCCAGCTATGTCACCATTGAGCCTTAAAAGCGAGACGATTAGACGAATCTTCTGAGAGTTGATAATAACAAAAAGGCTCGTCTTTCTTAGTTCTGTTTTGAGCAGCACCCTTTTCAGTGAACCCATTACTTTTGCCCTTTCCTCGCTTGGAAATACAGATATTATCTCACGGTTCAATACCTTTTCATAAGACCTATTGATGATGTCGAGGGCAAGAGAATTAGTGATGATAATCCTGGCATCCCGGTCAACAACAATAATTCCCATCCCAATGCTTTCGGTGATTGCCTGTTGGAAATCAACACTTTGAATTAACTCACTTGTTATGTGCCTCGGGATCATGTTATCTGGTTGGAACACCGTTTCATCCGATGGAGCAGGGATTGGGTTTTTTTCAATCCTGTCCATGAGCATCTCTATGCTCTTGGCCATTTTTTCAGCAGGACCCTTGGCTATAAAATAATCAGCACCTATTTCGCTCAGTGTGTCCATTTGTTCAATAATTGACAAGGCAACAATGGGGAAATGTGCGTTAGGAAATCTGGACCGGATGAATCTGATTAACTGTTTTCCATCTATTTTTGGCATAATCATGTCTACAAAGATCAGATCAAATTCTTCCAGCTCCAGTTTGGATATACCCTCCTTGCCATCATAGGCCTTTATTACCTCATATTCCCTCGCCTCAAGCAGTTCCGTGAGGAACTCCATGAAAAAGAAATCGTTATCCACTACCAGAGCCCTTTTCATCATCTTTCCAACCTCATTAAAACTCCCGCTCCACCCACCGTTTGGCGTGTGACTCCCCGATCGATCCAGGTAGACATCTAGCTGGCCTACTTTATACAGACCCTTCGCACTTCACTGATATCGGTTATCCCCTGAAAGACCTTCACAACAGCGTCCTGCTTCATGGTTGTCATTCCCTCCTTGGCTGCTTGCTCCAAAATAGCATCTGTGCCGGCCTGCTTTTTGATCATCCTTTTTATCACATTGCTTCCGTAAAGCAGTTCATAGATTCCAAGCCGCCCCTTGTAACCTGTTCCAGAACATTCCTCGCACCCTTGGGGACGGTAGAGGGTTAGGTCGGGGGTGAACTCAATTCCAGTGGTATCAAAATGATCAGTGCCGTAATCTGACACGATCTCCTGAAATTCATCTTCCGAGGGATGATACTCCTGGCGACACTTTTTGCACAATCTTCTGACCAGCCTCTGGGCCAGCACACCGAGAAGGGCTTCGGAAAAATTAAGGGCATTGAGCCCCATATCCAGGAGCCGTGTCACGGTTTCAGGTGCACTGTTGGTATGGAGCGTAGAAAAAACCAGATGGCCGGTAAGAGATGCCTCAATGGCAGTGGCCGCAGTCTCCTCATCGCGCATCTCACCAATCATGATAACATCCGGGTCTGCCCGCAAAAAGGCGCGCATAATCATGGCAAAATCAAGCCCGATCTTAGGTTTCACCTCCACCTGTCGCAGACCGGGCTGGGTGATCTCCACCGGATCTTCTGCTGTCCAAATTTTGATACCCGGTTTGTTGATAAAACCGAGCGCGGCATGAAGGGTAGTCGTCTTACCTGAACCGGTAGGACCCACCACCAGTACGAGACCGTAGGGTTGGCTAACAATCTTTTTCATAAGGTTAAGATTTCTCTCATTCAACCCCATCTCATCCAGATGCATGGTGCTTGCTCCGGACAGTATCCTCAGCACGGCATCCTCATAACCTCCTGCGGTGGGGAGGGTAGCTAGTCGAAGCTCGAAGGGAGATATGCCCTTGCGTTTGAACTTGATTTTTCCGTCATGAGGGAGACGCTTTTCAGCGATGTCGACTCCCGCCATAATCTTGATCCTTATGATTATGGCCCTAATCATGGAGTTGGGAACCTTCGTATAGTCCTGGCATACGCCGTCTATGCGGAAGCGTACCGTGGTAACCCTCGAATCTTGAGAAGGCTCAAAGTGAATGTCAGAGGCGTTTCTTCGGTATGCAGCTATTATAATCTGGTCAACCAAGTTTACCACCTGGCTTGAGGTCTCATCAAACAGGGTCTCTTCAATCTCTGCTCCTTCTTCCTCTTCTTCAAAGGATATATCAGGGATCAGGTCATAACCCTCCATAACATTCGGCCCAGGGGCAACCGTATGAATTTTTTGGTCATCAAAAAAGCGTTTGATGTATGGCTCTATATCTTCTCTTATCGCAACGGAGAAACTGATCTTTTTTGTCTTCACCAAAGCTCTGATGTGATCAGTTTTGGTCAGATCCCTGGGGTCATCAATCAGTATCTCAATTCCCTCCTTACCCCAGCTCAGAGGAACCCAGACCTCATGTAAGAGAAACGGCTTTCTTAGACTTCTTATGAGCTCAACTGGTGTGGGCAATGCCGGGTCATAGGTTCTAAAGGGACAGCCATAGAATAATGAAAGGGATTTTCCCAGTTCTTCTTTCTCAACCCTGAAATACTCGATCAAGATAAATTCTACGCTCTTGTTCATCTTCTTTGATAGGCCGAGGGCTTTGTGGAGTTGTTCTGGGGTCACCATCTTTTGATTGAGGAGGTAGTCATATTTTGAGCCGGAAGAGAGGCTGGCTATGATCGAATCCAGTTTCTTTTTGACTTCCTTATCGTCCGGATCAATTTGTTTGGCGGATCGGTACAAATCGAGAGCTAATTCTTTTTCGCCTCTCTTCTCCATTTCCATGCCGAGCCTGAATTTGATTTGCACCTTCTCCTTTTTCCCCAGCTTCTGCTTATTCACTATCTTTTCCACGTGCTCGACAACTTTGGAAAGCGAATGGGTTACGGACAGACATGCAACCATTTCCGAAACGATTTTTCCTGAGTGGCAATCCAGCTGAAACAGTTTCTCATATTCGGCAACAGCCTCCCCGTAAAGGCCCAGCTCTTTCCATGCAGAGGCACTCGCGAGAACAGCCTGAACATTTTCATTGTTGGACACGGCCTTTTTGAGAATTGAGATGTCCTCAGTGGAAACATTTTCCACGTTAGCCTGTTCCTCATCGACGATCTCCTTTTTTACTTGGCCGATCGTCTGCTCAACTTTTTCACGATTATGAGAATCCAATGTAGGGATGTCTGATAGGATCTTTTCATAAGCGCTGAGAGATTCCGCGAGCAATCCCATGGAACGGTAAACCTCTGCCTCATTAAGTTTGGATTGCAAATCTATTTTCTCATCTTCCGTAACGCGCGGCATCCTGCACTCCCCTGAGTCAGAATCTAGTCCAACTCCTATCCCAAATTTGCCTTAGTGAAGCTTTTTCAAGCACGTGTCCTGCTAAGATTGATTCCTTTTCGGTGGGTAAGCGAACTGTATCCCCTCAGGCTCAATTAAAATATTGAAATCCACTTCCCCCAGCATCTATGTTTTCAATCGGAAAAGACGCTTCAATCCTTTAGTGGTTTTTATTTGCTTTAACGAGGGTACCAGCAAATCACAATTGAGTCTCATCATGGCAATAGGAGCAGAAACTCCCATCAGTATCATAAGATAGCCGAGATCCGTTCTTCTGATGTACAGCCTGCATTTTTCAAAAATAAGATCCACCTCCCTGGCCCCACTGAGGGAGTAAATAAAAACACGCCACCAGTCTCGGCTTTCAGGTTCCTCTGGAAGGGGAGTTAAGAACTCTTTAAAGATGAGTTGGCCCTCAAAAGAAAAGAGCATGATTCCGTCAACATTATCCAAGCTCAGAATATCTCTGAATAGCTCTCTCATGTCTTCCTTGTACTAGGGACTTTCTTATTGTGAAGAACCCATATGACCACTGATAACCTTTATTATTCTGTCTCTGGGGCATTTAGGGCTAACTGAAATTACCGTTGTTTGTTGACCCGGGACCAAGATAAAATCATTCGATTCACCCCTATCGATATAGCTTAGCTTTAGTTTTCCGGCGTTGAAAAATGTCCCCACACGTGCAGCCTGCGCTATGAAACCATCCCACGAATTGTCATGGTATATGGCTTCAAGTCCGCGTCTTTCGCTAATCTCCTTTTCCAGTCTGGCCCTGACACTAGCTATTTCGTTTGATTTCTGCGATTCCTCTGGCTCAGACACCTTTACCGTCTTTTCACTATTTTTCGTCACCGGTTCCGGCCTTTCCTCACAGCCAGCCTCATCCTTCAACCGTGCTGCATCAAGGAGTATCGCCTGGAGCTCCGCCTGAATCTTCTTTTCCTTCTGAGCACAAGTATTCTGAATGGAAAGACTGACCTCATCCCACGAAAAGATTTCGTATGCACCAGCCTCACCTTGGAGACCACTGGCTCTTGCGTCAAGCAACTCACCCTCACTGAAAAAAAGTACCCCCCGTTTGCCCGATAATTTGTCAACCAACCGGATGGTACACGTTTTCTGCTCCATTTCTACCAACTGCAAAAACATAGCAGAAGAAACACCGTGTAATGTTCCACCCTCAGATTCCTTTCTGAGAGTGGTCATTATTTTCCGGGCAAGATCTTGAATCATGAAAGGCTTCCCAATATAGCCTACTGCCCCTCCCTCTCGGGCCAGCCTTTCCATTTCGGGTGTGCTGTAGCCAGTAATGATGATTACCGGTATGTCTGGATAGTGTTCCATGATATGGGCAAGAAGGGTAAAGCCATCCATTCTCGGCATTTTCAGATCACTGACCACGAGGGAAATAGCATTATTTTTGAGCTTGTCTACAGCAATCAGACCATCTTCTGCAATCACCACACGAAAGATCTCACTGTACCTCTCAAGCCCCTCCTTCAAGGAGACCAGCATCTCCTGATCATCATCTACAATCATCACCTTTCTTATCATGGAATCTCCTTACCCTTTCTCACTCGGGATGCCTTATCAATGTCTACGATCTTTACCCCGGCAACATACTCCATAGGCTCATATTTCTTTATGGCGCCTATTTTTCTTGCGATCTCATTCAATTTCTTAATTTGATTATCTATCTTGACAATATTCTCGTAATTTTGGTCATGAGGGCTCAAATCAGGTAAGACCTCATTTAGTAGATTACCAATTATCGTAAGGGGTTGATTCAGTTTATGGGCAACCCCACCAGCCATCTCCATAACCCCAAGGAATTTCTCCTTGCTCAATCGGTGCTTCTGGTCTTCCATTCGCTCTATTGCATCATGGGCAATAAGCTTTATCTGATGTGCCTTGTCTCTGTCTTTTACGAGGAAGGCATGGAATCCGAGAAAATGTCTCATACCATTTCTGTCGAGTAGTGTTAGGATTCCCTCCTCCTGACCGGATTGCAAAACATCGGAGAGAAAAAGGGGAAAGAGGTATCTCCCCTGGGGTACAATAAGCTCAAATAACGGTCTCCCCATCAATTCTTCCTTGTGAAACCCTAGGAGGTCTGCACAGGCCTGATCGATATCTAGCAAATCTCCCTGAAGATTCAGGAGGAGGACAAAATCCTTACTGCTGGTTCCCGTAACATCGAAATGGTCTAGTGCCTCTTTTTCCTTGATTGCCTCCGTGATATCCCTGATCACACCATCCAAGAATACTGCCATGCCATCCTCATCAAAGACCACCTCAGCAGTGACGGCACACCATAGGGGTGTTCTGTCCCGTTTCATGAGTGAAAGGGGAAAATCCTCTACGCGACCTCCCCCAATAATGGTCTCAATGAAAATACCCCTGTCTTTCTGGTTCCGATAAAGCTGCACAACTGGATAACCAATTAATTCCCCAACCGCAGCGAAGCCAAATAATTGTGCAAAGGCCTTGTTGCAAAAAACAAGCTTGCCTTCAAGAGTGGTACGGTAAATGGCGAGAGGAATATTATCAAGAAACTCCGCATACCATCGTACTGATTTATCAATATCAATCTGAGAAACGGTACCCACCATTTTTTTCAACCTCCGCGCTGTGCACAAACCTCGCGAAAAGAGTTGTAATTCAACAGAACCTTCTAGAACTGAAACACCTTGAAATAGTATATCTTATGTCAATAGGCTGTTGCCCAAACGGAAATCCCTTTGAGCGGTCATTAAAACGTTTTTTGCCAAAAAACCCTTTGGCGAAGTGGAAGATAAGCGATGTCAACTGTTTGAGCGCTAAGGGTGAGTCTTGACATCGCCTGGAGCGAGCCTTAGATTGATCAAAAAACGTTTTAGACCAAAAGAAAGGGGATTTCGGCAACAGCCTGTCAAAAACTGAAACCGATTCCCCCAAGTTCTCTCTGGTGTTTCTGAGCCCAGAACACACACTCATTTCTCACCTCAGCAAGCACTCCCAATTCCTCTGCCAATTCCTTAACAGATTCCGTCACCCCCCTTGCCAGCTCCTCATCGCTGGCATCCCCGATAAAGGTAATATTCCGATCAGCATAGACAAATTCAGCAACAAAGGGGTCTAGGAAGGCATACTCATCCGCCTTTTCAACAAATTTCTTTTTTAGCAGGGTATTGAAGTTCACTTTAACCTTCTTATGAGACCCGATCACCCTTTCAAAAATACCTAATAGCTCCCCCAGCATGGTGATGCTGTTCTGTGAAGGCTCCTTTCTGATGTCTTTAGACTCAGTCTTCACTTCGTCTGTTGGGAAGGATATCTTGCTGACACGAAAGATCCCGCTTGACTCCTTTGCTTTCTGAATAAGAAGCTCCTGACTCCCTTTTGAACCATTAACCTCTCCATTGTTCCAGGAATAGGATCCACCTATGATCTGCCCCTTGTCAAAAAAGACCAGACCACTTTCTTTCCCTTTATCAATGGAGACATCAATGTAACCGGTCAGTTTCTCCGAATTCATCTCTTGTATCAGCCCTTCAAGATCAGTAAACTCTGTCCTGAGATCATTATAGATTTCTTTTGCAGTTGGTATATTGGACCAGAAGTAAATCTTCTTCGGATCTATTTTATACACATGGATGGTAAAATTGTGGTCCGCCGCCGCTTCAATAAGACCATCTAAGGCTGCCTGACCCTCTATCTGCCCTTCTTTGTTTTTGAAAATACTATTCAAGAGTTCATCGTTATCAAAGAAAACAACCCCTTCAATCCTCGGTGATTGTAAGTGGATACATCCAGAACTGAACTCACCTTGACAGTGCTCAACAAGTTTTGGGACATCAACATAATAACTATTGAGATTTTCGAGTACCGGCTTCTCTCTGGGAATTATGATCATGATCCCCTCTCAAAAACCCGCATCAGACCTATTGCCGATGTCGCAGGCGTTCTATAGATAGACGAAGGCTGTCCTGCATGCGCGAGATTGCCTCGGCTAATTCCCCGATTTCATCCTTAGATTTAGCATCAATCTCGGCATCCAGCTCGCCAATACTAATCCGGTCGGCAACCTCAGAAAGACGTCTGATATTGCCCGTTACCTTCCGGCCATAAAAGAAAACGATCAGGCCGATAAGTATGATAGTGCCTAACATAACGCCTGCATTAATGTTTCGAACTCTCTTGGCTATTTTCTGGCTTCGTGCCTTAAGTCTTTCTACTGGACGAGTAAACTCATCCAGGTACGTGGTGCTTGCCACATAATATGGTGTACCTTTTACCGGCGCACACACCATAAACTTGTCCCGAAACCTGCCGTCAGCGTCCTGCCATGTGTAATAACCACTCGATTCCTTTCCATCTTTACCAGCGCTAAAAACTGTCCAAAATCCGTGAAATGCTTTCCCCATGGGCTTTTTGAGCGTACTCATATCAATGCCAACGATTTTGGGGTTAGCATGGGCCCAGTTTCTCCAGATCCCGTTCTTATCCGGTACTGCATGCAATGCGGTATATCCAGTGGATCCCACCTTCTGTACCGCGATTTTTTTCAGCTCCGCATCTTTCTGAAATCTCCCTCTCTTCAATTCTGGATGGCTCAGGAGATAAAGACCGACCTGGAGGGCCACTGCCCGAGCATGCTCGGCAATCTGTCTCTCTGCCATTTGAGTAACGATTCTCGAGCTTTCCTCGGTGATGAGGCCACTCAGGCCGACCATGTGCTTCAGTGAAAAAAAGGCACCGATGGCCAAACCCAGCATAAGGGGGACAAGGAGAAAAAACATCAACTTCCCCTTCAGACCAATCCCTTTCAGCTTGGTTGGGGGAACTTTTGGCGCCTCTGTTTGAGCCGGTTCGGGCTCCTCCTTGGGTGGGCCAGTTGGCTTCTGCTTGGTGAGCGTGAGGGTGGGACGGGCAGGCTTCAGAGGCTCATCTGTCACTGCGCTCGGTTTATTAACTAATATAACATATCCACAAGCCTTGCATCTAAACCGGGCCCTCTGACCTCTTATTTTCTCTGTCTGTATCCTATACTGTTTTCCACAATCCTCACATGAAACGATCATGATGCAATCTCCTTATCTTTTACTTTTTTCCTCTGTTTTGTAGACACCCGCTTGTCACTTTGCCCTGTTTTGCCTTGCCGCTAAGACAGTGCGAATTGATCGATTGAGGTATCATGCCCGGCGTCACGTCATAGTGAAACCTAACCTATTGAGTTTTAGGCTTCTTGCAGGGTATGGATATGTTTTTTTTGGATTATGCCCTCACATAGTTTAGATTAGCGGGCGTTTCAAAATGGTTTATATAGATGGCGCATATGATTCTAAGGCTTAGGAGGCAATAAACCATTTTGAAACGACCCAGTAAGGGGCCATGTCACAGGCCTGCCCTCCCCGTCCCGAGACCGGGACGGGATCGGGAGGCGCGACACTTCTGGAATACAGTGTGGTCGTTACAGTATTTCGTAAGTAAGCTCTTTGTAATGATTTTTTGCATGCCAGGTCTGGGCCAGGGGCATAACCAAAAAAAGATATCCATACCCTGGACTTTGACGTTATCCAGTATCACGCCTCTATTTCCTTGATTTTCTTAGCCATATTCTGTTGAAAGACGATCCTTTTTTCCTCACGTCGAATCTCACGGGCAAGGAGATTCACGAGTTCTGCTGCCCGGTGCCTTGGGAATTCACGCTTACTATGATCCAGGTCAGTCACTGCTTCCTCAATCAGCACATCAGCTATTGGTCCCAAGGCTAGAGACAATTGGACATTAAGATAATCGAAAAAGTCCCTGCCAAGTACCGAGATACGCCTTCCCTCAGGTCTGATGAGCTTAAGCTTTAGAAGCCTTAAGATCACCCCCTTCACGATACCCATATCCAGGCCTGCTTTTTTTGCTACTGAGCCAAGACTCCTCCTGCCATCTAGCTCCACGAGTACACTGAGCATATGACTGTCAAGAGAAAACTCTCCAAGGTCTCCCCGGTCAGCACGCTCAAAAACCAAACCAGATATATCACCGGATAGAATATTCACTCGGTTGCCTCCGATGAATCAATTGGCCAGTCATGGACAGCCCGCAAAAGGTATGGCTCCCTGATCTCAGAGCCACAAATGATGCGTCTATATTAGCCTCTCCTTGCTTTCCCGCAGTTGGCGCAGCTCTTCCCTCAATGCTTTGAACTCCTCCTGAACCAACTGTTTGAGTTCATTTACGGCTAACCTAAGGCTCTCATCGGGACTTACACGACCTTCATGGGGTTCGAGCTGTCTCTCCTTTGCCTCCTCAGGTGACCTCTCCTCTTTCTGTTGGATAGCCTGATCCTCTTTCGGTTCTTGTGGCGCCACTCTCGCCTGATCAGGCGGCTTCAACCTTTTTTTTCTATCTGAGGCGGCCTTTCTCACCGCGATCTGCTCCATTAATCTTTTGAAGCTTTTCAGCTGGCTTGCGAGTATTCTATTTCTTTCAGGCTCAGTAATGTCTTTGGAGAGGATTACCTTCTCCAGGCTCATATAGGCGGAGTTCAATAATTTGCTGGCATTCGGATGGGCTTTCGCTTTATGGGTTTTGATGTGTTTTCCCACCGAATCAAGGAGACCGAGAAATGATACAAGGATTTCATCATCTCGGTATGTATCTTTTAATTTGTCTATCTCCTTAACAAACCGACTCATGATTTCATCGGTAATCTCCCAGTCAAGTGATAAAACGATAGACTTTAACTCCGTGAGGGGAGTAACCTCAGGATCACCGGTATCCTCCACAGAGTCAAGGATCTCATTGCCATGTCCAAAAAGATCTTTGGGGTCTGCTTCCACCCCAAAATCTACGGTACCATCTTTTTGTAAGGCCATTCCATCACCTCCTATTTCAGTTCCATGAGCAAAGAAGCCATGGTCATTGATATAATCTTTTTCATGGTCGGCACAACATTCATTCCCATCAGAGCGCTCGCTTCAAAAGAAGGCGCTTTTAGCTGACTGTTAAGGTCTTTTTCAAGTGTTTGCAGGGGCAAGAGAGGGATACCCTGTTCCGCCAGATCCTTTTTGTTGTATTGTAAAACAATGGGGATCTTGAAAATACTCTTCCTGAAAGTGGCCAAATTTTTCTGAAGATTTCTGAGGGAAAGAATATTTTTTTCTCTTCTCACTGCCATCGAGTCTGCCACAAAAACAATTCCATCAACCCCTCTCAAAACAAGTCTCCGTGTGGCATCATACTTGACTTGTCCAGGTACCGTGTATAGCTGGATTTTCACATCATATTGCCTGATTTTTCCTACATTAAAGGGAAGGAAATCGAAAAAAAGGGTTCGGTCCCCGTGGGTTTTGATGGTAACCATCTCTGTTTTTATCCGACTTCTGAATTTATTGTATATATATTCCAGATTGGTGGTCTTTCCTCCCCTCCCTGGACCATAGTAGACTATTTTTGCCTGAACCTCTTTTTTCTTCAGGTTTACAAATGCCATCAGCAGATACCTCACAAAAGAACCGTAATCACCCCACCTCTGTTCATCGCTGCACGCTAAGAGAGGGTCAGGCTATGGAGCACAGGAGGGTTCCAAAACCTTTTTGATCTTTTCCGTAGCCTCAGCCACCTTCAACCGCAAAAAACCCAAAGATATCCCCTTGCCAAAGATAGTGATCAGTAAGAAATCCGTCAAAACTTTGCTGAAGTGTATGCTCTCCTTTTCTCCTTTATGAAAGAGCAAAGAGAACTCATCTTCCCCAACAATTTTAGCCATAGTGCTCACCGCCGCAAAATTGCCCGCGGCTAAGGCCGCTAACGAGTAAATATCGTGCTTGATTTCGCCATTATCAAGGTTGGCAATAACATTGCCTGCCATGTCGATCAAAAAGATGCAGTTGACCCCAATATCAAAGACATCCTCTAACAACACCTGTTCTATGGCATCGAGCTGTTCTGGAGCGAGCATATAGGTCAATGGCTTACCTCCTATGAACTAGTAATATTGCTTATGTCCCTCTTTCTTGACCAGCAACACTTTTAAGCCATACTCTGGCTTTGGTGCCGCTACCGAAAACGCTGTCCACTTTTATTCTGCCCTCCATCTCCAGCAAGAGTTTCCGAGCAATCGGCAGTCCCATCCCCATCTTTCCAGGTTTGGTGGTAAAGAGGGGTGTGAAAACCCGCGGCATGTCATTCTTTCTGATGCCGGATCCATTGTCCTGCACCACTATCTTGAGAGAACTATTCGTCTTCGAGATCTTCAATTCTATTACGGGATCATCCATACCTTCCACTGCCTCCATGGCGTTCTCAACAATACTGGCCATGACCTTATTGAGGGCTGCCCTGTCTCCCATGATCAGGCAGGGCTCCACCTCACGATGATGGATGAGTTTGATGTTTGCATCCTCAACTCTACCGGACGCCGAGCTCAGGAAGTGTTTCCAAAAAGAAAGAAATGCCATCTCGCTTTGCTCCTTCACTTTGAATTGAGAATAAGACTTCATGGCATCAACCAATTGCTGCTGCCGTGCCAAGAGCCTTGCCCCTCTCTTCAGATACTCTTTCTTCTTGTCATCATCAAAGAGCTCGTAGTTCTCCCGCAAGACATCAAGGGTGATTTTCAGCGAATTCACTGAATTACCCAGCTCATGCCGCAGAGTGGAAAGGATTTGCTCCAGATTCTCTACTAATTCTATATCAGTTGTCATCAAGCCAACAATTCCTCCCCCAGTAAGCAAAGAGATGATTCCGCAATCTGCATCTTCCGTGGTGAAATATGTTACCCTTTATACCGTTCATCGGGAATCGTGCGGTTTGTGATATGAATTAATAGCAAAATACATACCACTTTATCATGGCGAATCTCAAAGTCCTTAACTATTTGATTATTCAGAGTAATCTGATGATTGGGTAGCAGATTTGAACAAGTATGTAGGTCATTTTGGGTGGGTCAAAATAGGTTAGGTGGCGTATTTTGTGCTAATTTGTGTGCATCTCTCTTAAATTTCGCTTTAAGGTCGAAAGGGAGATACCTAAATTCCTCGCGGTCAAACTTTTGTTCCCAGAATAGGCCTTCAGGGCAGAAATAATGTGACGTTTTTTCACCTCCTCAAGTGAAATAGTATCTTGACTGCACGCACCCCTCTCTTCACTCTTTGGGAGCGTCTGATCAAGATTACTCTGAAGCAAGAGATCCGCGGGCCTTATTTCACTACCCTGAAGCAGGAGAGAAGCCCTCTCAATCACATTCCGAAGTTCTCTCCCATTACCGGGCCAAGGATATTTCATCATTTTTTCTAGATGACTATCAGGAATCCTGACGGGATTCCTGCATAAGTGCTCCACAAAATAGCCTGCTATTTCCGGTATGTCCTCTGGATGCTCACGCAAAGGTGGAACGTTGATATTGATGACAGCCAAGCGGTAGTAGAGATCTTTTCGAAAGATTCTTTTCTCTATGGCTTCTTCTAAGTCCTGATTAGTGGTGGCTATGATTCTTACATCAACGGATATAGTTCGGCTACTTCCTATCCTTCGAACCCGCTTATCATCCAGTACCGTAAGCAATTTGCTCTGGAGGTGCATGGGGATTTCCCCAATCTCATCCAGTACCAGTGTTCCGCTGTCTGCCAGCTCAAAGATTCCTTCACGACGGGTATCTGCACCGGTAAAGACACCTTTTTCGTGGCCAAAATATTCGGCCTCCATCAAATTCTCGGGGATAGCAGAGCAGTTGATAGTGAGAAACGTTTCCCGCTTATCCTGAAGATCATGGATTGCCCGAGCCACTACATTTTTCCCTACCCCGGTTTCTCCTGTGATCAGCACGTTGGCTTCAGAGCCAGCAGACAGTTCTATCTGTTCTTTGATTCTTTTCATGACCTCAGAAGAACCAATCAGTTTTTGCTCCTGGCTCGCTTTTTGCCTTTCATAATCCTGAGCTCTAAGCCTTCCTTCCAGATGGACGCTTTTGACAGCCAAATCTATGGCAATCAGAAGCTCGTCCAACTCGAAAGGTTTGGAAAGATAATTAAAGGCCCCGGCTTGCATTGCCTCAACCGCATATTGAACCGTAGCGTATGCGGTCATGAAAATAATCTTGGCGTTGGGGTTATTCTCCAAAACTCTTTCGCAAACCTCAATCCCTCCCATATCAGGTAACCTTTGATCCAACAAAACGAGAGAGGATTGATGGCTCTCAAAACGTTCTATCCCCTCCCTTCCGTTTGTGGCAGTGTGGACACGAAAACCCTTGCTCATGAGGAAGTCAGAGAGAGAAGCAGTAAAAAGAACATCATCGTCAATAATCAATATGTCCAAGGCCATGTTCATATCTACGCAAACCATTTTTACGATGATCAGGCTGACGCACTTTCCTGTGCCCAGGGATCATCCTAGTGCCCTTTTCTCCGGCATCTCTCCTCTGCCATGTTCCTTACTGCAGTCCTGGGAAAATCCTGAGATAATCGGTGCCCCATTTGATCACCGTGAAAAGCTGGTATCCAGACAGAGCTTGAGCCCCTTATTGTATCTTGTCGGTATCTGTTAGCTAAAACATAAGAGGAAAACCCTCCCCTTTATCTTTTTCTCACCGCCACTTACCTCTTTCCTTTAAACTGCAGCATCCGAGTAGAGCTTCAAACCTTCATCATGTTTTTCCCTCCATGTTCAGGCCAACGGTTCCCTGGTTAAGGCCACTGTGAATCATCTTACTCGTGCCCAGGGTCACGTCATAATGGAAACTATCCTATTGATTTTTAAGCTTATTGCAGGGTATGGGTATCTTTTTTTGGATAAGCTTTTCCACTTCACTCCTGGCCATGCTGTTTTTTTAGAAATATATTGGCAAACAAGAGGCCTGTTTTTTCAAAGAATTTAAACAGTTACGGTTTTGCTTTG
>CP070673.1:822806-826995 GCA_020351915.1 Deltaproteobacteria bacterium | reverse complement strand
CCCAGTGAAAAGGGATTTCGGCGACAGCCTGTACTGATTTGATACCTACCGCCACTCTATCTAAAACTGTTGGATCCAGGAAACCCCTCTTCTCTCTGTAGTAAAAATACCCCGACCGTTATATCTGCAATTGGCTATCTGATGCTGCCTTTATGGTAATGCAATCAAGAGCAGACTATGGCCTCACCTTTCCTCTTTTGCATCGTTTAACCGCCGGCGATAGCAGGAAATATTGATACCTTATCCCCTTCTTTCACTTCTGTTTCGACTCCATCAAGGTGCTGGATGTGTCTTCCATTTTTCAAAATGATGACATAGGGCTTTACTTTGCCATTATCAAAGATCTTTTTCCGGCGCTCTTCGGTGTTGAAAATGAGACCTAGAAGCTCCCCAATATTAGTTCCGGGTTTTACCGTAACTTCCATCGCCTTTGTCCCGAAGATATCCCTGAATGTTGCAAAGAATTGTACGTTTATCCTCTGTATCACCAGTACCTGCCTTTCGAATGACCGTCGTACCAAAGTGCCCAGTAGCTCTCTGGTGGGGCTTTTAGATAATCTTGGATGGGCCTGCACTTTGCCTTAAAGAGAAAGAACACTGGACTGGGTAGATCCCTAGGATACAGGGACTCAAAATTCGCCATCCCCTTAGCCAACATAAGGTCTGCCTGGTCAACAAGATCAAGAAATTCCTTTGAAACATGTTCCCAATCTATCCCCACTCCATCCGTTCCAGTGTCTGCCACCTCAGAAAACCGCCTCTCCAGACTACTTACCTTGATCTCAGCCCTGGTCACATCGTTCAGCGAAGGGCCACCCTTCACCACCAAAACCGTTCGCGCGGCCCGGTCTCGAATGTATTCATAGAGTGGCTGATCAAAGTAAATCTCGCCAGCATTGTCAGTTAGGTAGAGGACCAAGCCCGGACATTCTGAGAGGAAACTCTCGAGTCGGGCAACATCATCGTGGAAAAAGGAAAGTCCTTTTTGGATCTGCTCTGGAATGTGAGAGAGGGCCTCATCAGGATCCATGAAAAAATCCAGACTATTACCCAAAACCGCCAGGCTCATGCGGGAGCGCAGATCATCTCCCACATACCTTTCCAGTTGTGAAAGAACTCTGTTGCCCTGTGCCATTTCCTCGGCCTTGAATTGGGCGTAGGGGTCTGACACCCCTGAGCGGCGTTTAATCTCCCTGAGGATCCGATTGGCTGCCTCAGGGGAGGTCATGCCCTTCTTCTCGGCATCAATTAGAATTTCGCGGGCTATAGACCCAGTCTCAGCTAGGAATTGACCATCTTCGCCGGCAACCTGTGTGGCCGCCTGGCGAGCAAGATCCATAAGGCAATCAACGCATTGGGGAAAGGGTTTGAAGGGCTCCACCGTTTAGCCTCCTAATGAGTACTTCTTTCATTTTGATCCTATCAGAGTCAAACCTTAATTCAAGAAAAAAAGGCAGGTAAGAAAATGGTTCTTCCCAGGATCCGGTAATCTCCTGTGAGATGCAACCTCAAATCGTACAAGCCTAACCTCGCTCATTCTACGACTTGATCTTTTACCTTTGATTTTCTATTTTGCAATGTTACATACTCGGAGCAAGCGAGGATTTCAACTAAAGATAAGTGAACACCTTTATTATGTACTCATTAGGATCACATAAGGAGGACTTGTCATGGGAAAAGCATACAACCATCTCGAAACCAGACTTATTCACGCCGGTGAACCTGACCCACCTATCGAGGGTGCAGTCAGTATGCCGATTTTTCAGTCTTCTACCTTTGAATACAGCGGGGCCACCAGTTACCATGATCTCAAATACATTCGCCTGAACAATACGCCGAACCACGTTGCCTTGCATCAAAAGCTGGCGGCCTTAGAAGGTGCCGATGCAGCGCTGGTGACTGCCAGCGGTATGGCAGTGATTTCAACTACCCTTCTCGCCCTTCTCTCTTCAGGCGATCACATGCTGACGCAAGACTGTCTGTATGGCGGGACACATGATTTGATCACCAAAGATCTTCCCACCTTGGGCATCTCATATGATTTCATTGATGCTGACAATCCGGATTCCTGGGAGCACCAACTCCAAACCAATACCAGAGCTATCTATGTTGAAACAATGACCAACCCTCTGCTCCAAGTCGGAGATCTCAAAGCGGTTGTTGAATTTGCCAACGCCCATGGCCTGGTTTCTGTGATCGATAATACCTTTGCCAGCCCTGTCAATTTCCGACCACCTGAGTGGGGCTTTGACCTCTCGCTCCATAGCTGCACCAAATACCTCAACGGTCATTCCGACATTGTAGCTGGCGCTGTCATCGGATGCACCGATCTGATCGAGAAGATCACCCACAAACTTAACCACCTGGGCGGCTCCCTCGATCCCCACGCCTGTTTTCTGCTACATCGCGGTCTGAAAACACTTGCCGTGCGGGTAAAATATCAGAATGAGAGCACGATCAAGATTGCTCGGTTCCTAGAAGAGCATCCGGCAGTCAAGAAAGTCAATTATCCAGGCCTTGAAAGCCATCCCAGGCACCAGCGTGCCGGCGAACTATTTGATGGGTTTAGCGGTATGTTGAGTTTCGAACTGAAAGGCGGTGTCAAGGCAGCGGAGCAGTTTATGCAAAATACGACGATACCATTCGTCGCCCCAAGCCTCGGCGGGGTGGAAACTCTCATTACCCGGCCTGCCACCACGTCCCATTCAGGCATGTCTCCCGAAGACCGGCAGAACCTGGGGATCTCCGATAGCCTCATCCGTTTGTCTGTGGGAATAGAGGCACCCGAAGATATTATCGAGGATTTTGACCAGGCGTTGAGATCCTAACGTGGAATACAATTAGTCTAGCCAACAATTCTCGGCAAAGCGAACCGCCAAGACGGTCCGCGTGAAAGAAACTCGATCCTTGTGCAGGGGTGGAAAAGGACTGCTTTCGATTTGCGTGGGAGTGGTTTCGGGGCTTGCTGCAGCGGATCGCACACAGGGATTTGTAGTGGAAGGAACAGGCCTTATAAACCAAAGGCCCAGCATGCGCTCGGCCCTTGGTGTGTTTCTGTCTCATTTATGCTGCCTGCTTTTCCCCGAGCGGGAATACTATTTTGCCATATGCCTCATTGAGGATTTGCGCCATGGCTACATAAATCGCGGATAACCCGCAGAAGATGCCTTCATAACCTGTTAGAACAGCCCAGGCACCATTCCATCCAAAAGCATCTCTGAGGGCGAGCATCCAAAACAGCACAGTCAACGACAGGAAGATTGTCTGAAGTCCCCGGTGATGTTTCCATGTAGCTATCCACATGAAGAATGTAAACAGGCCCCAGAAGAAGAGATACCATGCGGCAAATCCCAACGTATTCGTCGGCACCCCAGCCTTGCCATTGAAGTAAATCAGAAAGACCAAGCTTAGCCAAAATAGACCATAGGAAGTAAACGCTGTTGTTCCAAACGTGTTACCCTTTTTGTACTCCATAATGCCTGCAATCACCTGGGCAATTCCACCGTAACACACCCCCATGGCAAGGATGATAGCGCTCATTTCATAGAGCCCTGCGTTGTGAAGGTTCAGCAAGACTGTCGTCATCCCGAAACCCATCAAACCGAGAGGTGCCGGATTAGCATAATTGTCTTCCATAGATAGTCCTCCTCTAGAATGGTTTTATCAATCTTTGACCTGCAAACAATTCTGTGTCCTGTTTTGCTCTTCAGCTAGTACCGCCGAGCAGGTTTGAAAACAGCATCATTTTTTCGGATTGAGTTTATTGATTTTAACGCACAGGTTCAATGAGGTGATTTACTCAAAAGTGAAAAACCAACCCCCATTTACAAATGGGAGTAGGTTTTTTCTGTGCCTTATCCCCTACCTCACATGGGGCAAATTACCTAGTTTGTTGAAATGGCAAACCAAGAGGGATCTTAAGACAGTGGCGTCTCTTAAGACTGAAAGAGGTATTTGTGCTTATACCCTATTAATGGTGAAATGATGACGGATAACGCCTTGTGTGGTGATAACGCAGAAGGACTTATTTGTTGGTTAACAACACTCTTTCCTCTCGGAATGATTGCCTTTATTTCACCATAATCCTCGCATCTACAACCCAGTAACCTTCTCCCCGCGGCATTACCTTTACCGGGTTAAAGTCGAGCTCCGCAATCTGCGGGGTATCTTCTATCATGGCCGAGAGCCT
>CP070673.1:817510-822706 GCA_020351915.1 Deltaproteobacteria bacterium | reverse complement strand
TTGAGAGTTCACCCCTGCCCGACGGATGGCAGGCGGGGTTCAAGGTTGCTTTTCTTTTGTTAACCTTCATTAACCCCGAATCCCAATTTCATCGGGAAACCACTGAACCCTTTGAGTGGTTTCTTTGCTTCCTCGTTTTAGTTAACAGAGAAATGCGTATTTGTCCAGACGCCTTTTCTCCGTTCTGCGGTGGTGAGTGAAACGGATCAAGCCTTTGTGGTAAAGAGCGTTGAGAAATATTGTTCTGGTCTTCGATCGGCAAATATATCATTTCTCTCGGTAATCGTTTTATCTCTTGCCACAGTTATATCAACATCAGTAACTTCAACCTCTTCCTCTGTTTGCGAGGCCTGGATCAGTATATCGCCTGTTGGGTTTGCAATTGTTGAAAGACCGGTGAATGAGAGCTCTCTTTCGGTTCCGATTCGATTTGCCGTAACGGTGTAAACACGGTTGGTAAGTGCATGGATAGGGACTGCTTTCTGGGCAAGCCCCGGTAGCACGAGGTTTGAAGGATGACAGATGATTTCTGCGCCTTTGAGCGCTAACATTCTCCATACTTCTGGAAACACCCAGTCGAAACAGACGAGCATACCTATTTTACACAATCCTATGTCGTATATTGGTAACCCTGTGTTGCCCGGAGTGAAATAATCTTTTTCATTCATAAATAAATGGAGCTTACGATATCTTCCAATATAGCCGCTCGGGCCGATAAGCACCGCCGAGTTATACAAAACCTCCTTATGCCTTTCATTGAACCCAGAGACTAGGTACAAATTCAATTGGCTGCACTTTTCCTCCAAGAATTGGACAAAAATACTGTTTTCTATCTCTTCTGATGTCTCATAGGCTTGTTCGTGAGAGACAAAATTGTACCCAGAATTACACAATTCGGGTAGTACCAAGATGTCTGCAATTTCACAGCCATGAAGTAACTGATCAATTTTTTGAATCGTTGCTCGGACATCTCCCAATGCCGGTGCAAGTTGAATAAAACCGATTTTCAATATGCCCTCCTGCTGTAACGAAGTGTTTCGGTGCTGTTTAAAAGTTGTGACCCTACTCCGCCCACTGCTGCAGTTCTATCATGTTTCCCTCTGGGTCCGTGACATATGCGAATGTGATCTTGCCTGCGCCCGGAATGTCTACAGAAACAAGCTGGCCAACTCCCCGGCCCCCTGCAGCAATCACCGCATCTCGGAAGGCTTGGACGTCATCAACCGCAAAGGCGATATGGGTTAACCCGGGCCGATTGATTGCTGTTCCCTGACGGTTTTCCTGATTGTTGTACTGGAATATTTCCAGGGTTGGACCTTCCCTGGTTTGGCTTGGGAGTCGTAAGTGTACGCCGCGGATTTCAGCACCCTTGACTCCCGTGGCTTGTTCAAGCCATTGCCCAGATAGGTTTCTCTCAGGAGGAACCGGTGTGCATCCAAGGACTTGTTCGTAAAAGGTGGCAAGTTTTTTCCAGTCTTCAGCAACAATATTGATATGAACAAATTTTGCGCGAATTGCCATATGCGCTCTCGTGCTACTCAGCATCAGACTCCGACGCTGCGCTTCTGAGTTATTCATCAAAGAAACTCTAAGTTATCTTCCTTAATTAATATGTTGGATAGGATTAACCCGCCAGAAGTATGGCGGGTAAACACGATTTTTGTTGTTCTTTTGTCCTTGCCACCTGCCAAGCAGAGCGAGGTGGCCAGGGCTCGCGATAGCGGGCAGGAGGAAACTGAGAAAAAGAAAAGAAAATCCTGCAAATCCAGTAAATCCTGTCAGATAAGAAAAGACCATGTTATGCTGTTCTCTTAATTTTGAGACGGAGTTTATTGAAACCTATTATTGTCAAATTGGCAAACACTATTACTGCAAAACAGGCTGCCACAATTACTCCAAGCCAGAAGCATGCGATTATTGTTAGTTGGTACCCGAATAACCGCCCAAAGATCATCGCTATGAGAAAAAGGACTAATTCTATTAAGCACACAACGAAGATAAGTAGCTTGAAATAGTCCCAGGTTCGGTTAGTTTTCTTTTTCAAGTTAATCCCGGCCCTTAGCACGATTGAAAATCGTCAGGCGACTGCAAGAGCAACAGCCAAACCGCCTCAACATAGCCCTTCGATCTTATAGTTTCCCCCTTTTGCTGCTTAATAGGAGATTGGTTCGGCCAACCACCACACCTTAACAAAAACGTCCACTCATATAAACTAAAATTGTAGGCGTTCACGGGTTCAAAGCCCGCCCTGGTGCGACTCATGGCATGATTCCAAACCTGTGCTTGAGTAGGCTTAGGCTATGCTTTTCGTATATATAGTGCCGATGGTCGGTCTGGGCCAGGGGTTCAGGGGTTCAGAGTTCCATTCTCGTCCCCGGACTGCATTTGGGATGCATATTTACGAGAAAAGCGTCAGCTTCCTCAGGCGTAATCCAAAACTTGGAGCCAAATTGGCAATTACTTGAGAAAGTGAGCCTTTTTAACGAGGCCCTAGGGTCCTCAATGCCTTCTTTTTCTTTAACCCTGAACGTTGAACCCTGAACCCGTGAACGGTTAAACTATTTCTAAGGGGATTTTGAACGGCAGGATTGAATCGTTGTTGTGGGAAGGGAGGTTCGTTTACGCCGTTTCGATTGAGGTTTTTGCCTGCTGTCTTTCAGCAATTCTTTCCAGAGCCTCTTGGGCCTTGTTTTTCCACAGGCTGTCGCGCTGTTTCTCCAGTTTCTGGAGAATGCCGCGGGATTTGTCAGTTCCAATTGTCCCTAAGGTTTCGCAAATCGCTGCCACCGCACCTTCGCTCAGAAGGCTTTCCTTTTTCTTGAGAAATTTGAGGCGGCCCAAACCGAGGCGGCGCTTAAGTGTCTCCAGCAAGAAATCTTCAAGAGATCCTCCGCCTGGCAGTTCAACATCCCCATAAGAGCCGAGGGCGCTGAAGATACGGCTTTCTAGGTGCTGATCGATATCAGAGGGAGAGTCTTCCACTTTTTTCAACACTTCGACGAACTCTTTCAAGGCGGTTTCACTCTTGATTTTGCCCAGGCACTGAATCGCCTTTTTCTGAACCCGCGTATCCGGATCGCTGAGGAGAGCCAGGTATACGTTTTCACCTTTGCCACCCCTGAGCTTGTAATATACCCATAAAGCCTCCTCTCTGAGATGAGGGTTCTCATGTTTGAGATAGGCCCTGAGGGTTTTGGACACAGGTTCGATCCATTCACCACAATTGATTTCTCCCAAAATCCGGATTAGGTCGATGGTGGATTCTGTTGCAATTTCCTCTTTATTGAGCTCATCGAGGATGTAGTCTATAGCCGAGGAATCGATCTGTATGAGTATATCCCAGGCATCTTTTCGAACCAACTGGTCGTCGCTTTCCCTAAAAACGGACAAAAGCAGCGGCACAGATTCTGTGTGGAGTCTGAGAAGAATGGGGCCGATGCCCTCACGTATTTCCTTTTGCCCGGTGAGAAATTTTGCCTTCAATACCTGGGGAATGTCACTCTCTACGATCTCCTGTAAGACTTGCCCTGCACAAATGGCGAGTTGCTTTTCCTCCTTAAGGTGACGATCAACATGGGTGATGATCGCTAAGATTTCTTCGTACCGATCGCGACGAATCAATTCGGGCATAATTTTTTTGCACGACCGAGCTGCACGAAGATATTTTTCTTCGTCCTGAATTTTGTCAAACTGGGTGAAAAAGGAGTCGCTGTTCTGAAGGAATTTGTTTGTAAGCTGTTCAAGTTTGGTCTTTTTCTGCGTGGCCGCTGAAAGCAGTTCCAAAGGAATAAGTTTATGTTTGAAATACTCCTCAAGGATAGGCTCTCTTCCCTTGATTTCCCTGAGATTGAGGGAAGAGGCGAGTTTTCTGGCAATCACTATTAACTTCTCCTGCTGGGCATGCGGTTCTTTTTGGTGAAGTGTTTCCCTGAGCAAAACCTTGGATAGCTTGAAGAGGAGTTCATCTGAGAGAAAGACAATGATTGCGTCGTCAATCTCGGATTCCTTGAATTCTTTGGTTTCGGCGAGATCGGTGTTCATCAAGATGGGGTAAACGATTTCACTATTTTGAATAGGCCGAGTTATGTCCTGAATAATTTGTCTTCTCACCTTTTTGAACCCTTCTTCGTCTAGATCAAGGAAAAGGGGGATCGTCCTGAAGTCTTTATTGAGGCGGGAAAGGGCGATTTGAGATCGCCAAGGGATCTTTCGCTTTGCGGCCAGGAGCTCTTCACTGAAGATGTAGGAAATGTTGAAAATGCCTTTGTCTTGCAGCGTTCTGCTGAATCGTTCCTTGTCGCTTTTCTCCTGAGTGTCGACAAAAGTGGAGGCGCTCATGACATCGACGAAATTGGTGAATTCCGTGCGAGTCATAGAATTCTTAAGTGTTAAACTGATGAGATCTTTGCGCTCCAGGAATTTGGCAAATTTGGGGGTGTACATCTCTGCCATCCCTCGCATCATTACCTCTTCCAGGGGATGGCTTTCTTTCAGCACACCTTCGATTAAGAGTTTTTTCTCTTTCTCATCGTCACGAACCAGGAATGTCAACTCATCCTTTTGGGTAAAGAGGTTCTTGAAGTCTTCATAGAGACCAATTCTGGCCTTTTTGGACTGTGGATGGTCGGGAGTGTAATAACCGGTGCGGAGAAAGGCCTGGATTAAGGCGAGAAGAAAGTCGGCAAGTTTGGCCTTGAGCTCCTTAAGTGGATCATCAGGTATTGGTTCAACAACGATATCCTCTGATTCTGGAAGGGTGTCTTCCATGGTAACCCCTTACAGCGAAATAATTCAAAAAATCCCTAGGTTATATTATTGGCATATGCGCATAAGGCTTTTCCCGTCAGCGTTTGATGTGATTTTTCAGCACCGTTCAAAGGTTGAGGATCGGCCATTTCTCAAGTGACATCTAAGCTGACAAGAAACAATGACGCTCATGCCTGGTTTCGATTGCCAAAATACACCCACTTTCCTAATAAGCAATAGTCGTGCCAGTGTGAATGGATAACGATAGGCTTCATAGAAAATCAAAAAGCATAAGTATATCAAATAGATATACATTTTAACCGGAAATAACAAAAGGCTGGTGGATCTATGGGGATAAAGCGAGCAGTGAAGAGTGACAATTTTTGTCAAACCTTTGGCACACTCTACCTCTTGGGTGTATCCTTGGAATATCTGGTAGTATGTGCCCCG
>CP070673.1:807522-817410 GCA_020351915.1 Deltaproteobacteria bacterium | reverse complement strand
GCCATAAGCCCGCATACGGTCAAAAGCCATGTCATTCATGTTTTCAATAAGCTGGGTTCCAATGATCGAACCCAGGCCGCTGTTTTGGCAGTTCGCCATAAGCTCATCTAAGTGATTTATCGGTGTTAGCGGTGCTATCCTTACTTCGAGATGGCCCCCGGTTCTCAACCGACCTCACTATCTTCTCCCTCTCAGATTCCTCAATTTCATTAAAATAAATGGCGGTATTATAGACACTGCCTCTATGGAATTGGGATCCTCCTTCCTCAACTCGTACCACCACTCCCCTGCACTTTGCATACTCAAAGTCTTTCTTTTTGTCACTGCGAGGTAATGCCAAGGTGATCTCGAGATTCGTCATTAGGGGAATAGGCTTATCCAGCTGACAATATGCCCCCAGACAGCTCAGATTTATCGTTTCGGTGACCGCATCAAAACCCTCGGCCTTAAGGGTAAACGGGAGACGTTCATTAATACGGGGATGTCGTCTGCGCTCTGCAGAGGCACTGTGGTTGTTCATGGGCTTGGATCCTCAGGTCTGTTATTTCGCTATTATAATTAAATATTACCACATATACTGCGTTTTGTCTTCATCAGATAGAGAGCCGCAAGATGGTACAGCTTCTTCATGTGGCAGAAACTGTCAAAGCGGTGAACTATAGGATTTGAGAAATCTATTGATTTCAAGATGAAGTCTAAGAGTGGCTACCTCTACCAATCCTGTTGGTTCGCGTTTGAGATCTGGTACCAATAAAGGCGCAGAAAATTTGCGTGCTTGGCTCGGAAATCTGGGGGAATCTCGTCTCATGGTCTGAGGCTTTTATATTCTTATTAGATATTCACTTTTTCTATATTGAATGTCTTGGCAAGTGATCAAAGGTTTTGACAAGTCCGATTTTCCTGAGGTACTCTCAATATATCGCAAATCGACGCTAAACAAAGATGAGGCAAGAGGTTTAAGTCTGAGTGCTCAGGATGGGCCTTTTCCACTTTTTGGCATCATACTTCAATAGGTGGAAAATTTTTTATCTAATATTAATGTTCGGTGACTTGACTTTATGAAATTGAGCGATCTAGGTTTCGACCAATGGTTTGAGGAAAATGGAGGTACTCTATCACGCTCAGAAGGCCATGCAGCACGAATCGTTGCAGTTGATCGAGATCAATACGTAGTATGCAATGGGCTAAAGTCGGTCCCAGCGGAGCTCACGGGCAGACTCATGTATTCCACTGAGACGAATGAAGATATGCCATGCGTCGGCGATTGGGTGCTAGTGGACTATTATGATGATGAAACGCATGCGATCATCTACGAGTTGTTTGCTAGAAAATCAATATTGAAGCGGAAAACCGCCGGGCGTCAAATCGAATATCAACTAATTGCGGCTAATATAGATGTCGCATTCATAGTTCAGTCTTGTGATGTTGATTACAATCTAAATAGGCTTGATAGGTACATTGTCATGGTAAAAGATGGAGGCATAGAACCCGTTCTATTGCTTACCAAAAGTGATCTTATTGACAGTTTGCGTCTGGATTCAATAATAGCTGAGGTTGAGAAGAATCATAAGATTAGAATAGTCGCAGTAAGCAACATTACCGGCGTTGGATATGAACCCTTCAATAGCATATTGGAGAAAGGAAAGACATACTGCCTAATTGGATCCTCTGGGGTTGGAAAAAGTACCATTCTCAATAACCTTCTTCAAAGGAATGAATTCATCACCAACGAAGTACGGGAAAAAAGTGGAAAAGGGAAGCATACGACAACAAGGCGGCAGTTGGTGATGTTGGATAATGGTGTAATGTTCGTTGATACCCCAGGCATGCGAGAATTGGGTATGATTAGTTTCGATCACGGCTTAGCAGAAAGCTTTGAAGATATTGCTGAGATCGCAAAAGGATGCCGTTTCAAAGACTGTTCACATACCGAAGAGAAGGGATGTGCGGTACTGCAAGAAGTAAAAGAGGGTAGGTTGTCCGCCAATCGATATCAAAGCTATGTGAAACTGTTGAAAGAGTCCGAATACTACGGCATGTCCTATTATGATAAACGAAGGAAGGATAAAGCATTCGGAAAATTTGTAAAGAATTATATGAAATACGACAAGAAGCATTAGAATCAGAAAGCACTTAACAAGTCGTTGAACGCGACGCCTAAGCTTTATGGGATACTTTCGCCTCCCCTTCGTTGCCTGTGGAGGGCGATCACGAACTGGGCGCGCGTTAACTCTATGTTGTGTATTCACATATCTCCAACATATATCTCGTGGCACTGAATTACATGTAACTGCTATTTTACCCAGGAATGTATGACGCTGAATTCATGAGATATTCGGATGAAATGTGGACGTGGTAGAGAATTCCATATGACTGCAATGGTGGCAAGAGCACCAAGGTCAATAAACAATTATTGTTCCTACTTTGATCTATATAATCCTCTCATTGATATTAAGAAGAGATGAGGATGACGACCATAAATCTATAATTTTGCCGTTCCTGGTTTGTTTCCCGGATACCAGAAATAAAAGTATTGACAAATGCAGACTTCTCCTTTATAGATCGTATCATACTCAAAAAGGGCTGGCATAATCATGATAGAATCTCAATCCGGGTACTTTTTTAATTTTTACTTTAGGGGGGAAAGTCTGCCCATGGATTGATTTTATCTTGACGATTATCAGGCCGTGGGCATCTAAAAGCCCACGGCCTTTTTTTTGAAATTGCGCCCCAAAAGGTTAATAGAACTCGTTTTCCCAGGAGAGCGGATCCGGCGTTCTGCAACTTCACCCCAATCAATAAAGGCGGAATGACATGGTAAACATAAAGCATAAACCTATTGCCATAACACCTCATTTCTATCAGTTGGGCATACCCGCCTTTCCCGCATTTCTGTCCCTCGGGGAAATGGGAATGCTCATCGAAGGGGGTACCGGCCCCACGTTTCAAATCATAACCAGCCAGATTGACGCATTGGGTATTGATCCGGGCAGGATAGAATACGTTATTTTGACCCACACCCATGCTGACCATATCGGCGCACTGCCTCATCTCAAGAGGGAGTGGCCTCACTTAAAGCTTCTCGCCAGCGCCCCGGGTTCGAAAATATTGAACATGAGGGAATTGTACAATGAATTCCTTTTAGTGGACTTGGGCATTGCCCAGCTCATGAAAGCAAAAGCGGAATTCGATGAAATGCCAGCCACACCCGAGGATTATCGTTTTGAAGTTGACTTGATTGTTGAGGGCGGAGACACCATAGAACTGGGCGATGGAATTACCTGGGAAATTATCGACTCGCAGGGCCATTCTCCTTGCCATATCTCTATGTATGAGAAAAAGGAGGCCACCTTGGTTTTGGGAGACGCCGCCGGCTTTTACGTTCCCGAAGAGGACGTTTTTTGGCCCAATTACTTTGTATCCCTGAAGGGCTACTGTGATAGTATTCGCAAACTCTACAATTTCCCGGCTAAACGGGCCGCACTGAGCCACAACACCGTAATTGAAGGCGATGTTAGGCAGTTCTTGGAAAGGGCCATGAAGGCCACTGAAAATTACCATAAGGATCTTTTGCAACGGCTCAGCCGCGGAGAGTCGACGGAAAGTATTGCTCTGGAAAAGGCCCAATTCGTAAGCAGCCTCACGGATATTCAGCCTTTCAAGGTCATATATGAGCTCTGCAGGCTCATGATAAAGCGTTCCAAGACGAATGAGGTCGAACTGTCTTTCAGTCTTTCCGAGGAAGATCCGCCTTCCCCTAACTCGGAAGCCGCTGGGAAACCGGAGAGATCAGAAGAAAAACCCAAGGAAACCCGTTCGATCGGGCTCCCTGAAAAGAAAAGAGATCTCGGTCTCAATGAGCGGCTGAGCCTCGTGGCCCTTATAGACGAAGGCATGCGTCTGGGCTTACCGGAAGCCCCCATTGCAGCGGACCTTTTCAATGACTTGTGGGATCTAGTGAATGCCACTGCAAAAGGCGGAAGAATCAATCGGTTGAAATTCAAAGATTCTCAGGATGGCTTTCAGATGTTTGAGATCAAGGCAGAGACTGGGCAGCACCTCGGCCGTCTTAATATGTTGTATCTGAAAAAGCCGATTCCCTGTTACTATTTGGTGTATGTCGAGGTAGCGGCACCTTTCAGGAGAAAAGGATTGGGTAATCGCATCCTCAAATACTTTGCAGACTTTCTGATCAGCAAATCTGCAGTTGGGATACTTGACAATATTATTCCGCCAGAGGATCCCACCTATGACATTTACCTCAAACAGTCCTGGAAACCCGTTGAAGAAATCATTGGCCATTTGATGCTCTACAAGGATGATAACTACATGATCTTCATTCCTCCGACACTTACAGGTAAAGACCTGAAACAACCGGTCTTGAAGCTGATGTACCATCTGAAACGGAGGCGCGCCGTTATAGACATTCGGGACAACGAAACGATGGTCAAGCGAACCATGAGCGAATTCAGAGACCTATATCAGACACTGTCGACTTACTTTGGTACGGAACAGAACAACCCGCAATCCTCCTTGTTCATGCGGTTTCTTTTCACGCGTTTCGTGACCAAATTCATTGCATTCAGGCGCCGCATCGAAGATTTGTTAGGATACACCGGCGGTGAATCCACGGAGCAAATCACCCTGGACGCCAGAATTGAAAAGCTACAGGTCAAGTCCTATGCGCCCCGAGAGCTTGTGAAAAAGAACGCCGTAGGAATAGGGGATCTGGAATTGCTGTCTCGCCTTCCGGAGGACCTGAAAAAGGAACCCGCCCGCATTATCGAATCACTGCCCAATTACCGCAGGCCCAATTTCATGGCCTGGTTAAAGGAGCGCGGAAAGGCTTACAAGGATAGCCTAACACTTGGGGATCTCATGGACCTGGGTTTTGACCCGACCCGTCTCAAAGAAATTACCATCGACGATGAGGAATACATCTTTGAACGTATTCAAGCGAGACAAATCGAGGAATTACAGAAAAGAAACGAGCTCTTGGAGCAAATCTCATCTAGGATATCCAATGTAAGGGTCAAGAGTGCCTTGTTGAAAACGAATCCCATCCTGGTGATTATTCGGGATAGGGGGAACGGATATGTTTTGCGGCGCAAAATCGATGGCATTCATATGGAAGAGGCCCTTGAGCAGCTCCAAAGCGACCCGAGGTTGATCACGATCAATGAAGCCACAAGAATTGACAAGGTCCTCCTTACAACCGTGAAGGAGGCAACCGACATCATTTCGAGCCATTTGGGCGTGGGAAGAGAATTGATTTCTGATCAGTTGACCCCTTTTGTTTCGTGGGACTTGAAAAACAATCAGCCTAGGATGGTTATCGACTTTGGAGCCTCATACCTGGAGTCTCTCTGGATGGTCTAGAAACGGATAAGAACGTGCTTTTCGTGGGAGCGAGTATTTCTAAAGAAGGATTGTATAGGTATCCGCAAACCGTTATTTCTTCAATCACTGTCACCGACCTTGAGGGGGCCTTTGCCATGCTATTTGTTCTGACCAAAACTGTTTAGTTCAAGATGCTATACGCAGTTGTTCATCTATGACTATTCTGTCTATTTCGGTTTCAAATAGTCAGGGTCCCGAGTTTGAATATCTGCTATTACCCGAAATCAGGGGCTTTTCAGAAATTTTCAGATACGATTTTCATATCCTCACATCAATTTATCGGTATCGATGTAGTTGCAGCCTCAGATGGCATGACAATCGAACTTTAGGAAAAACCTCATGAGTAAGTCGGCATACTGCCACATCAGAGACTAAAACCACACTGTGAGCACACTTGACTAAAAACTCATCAAGGGCTTAGGTAGTTAGCAGTATGCACCCAGCCTGTAGATATTACTAATGAGTCTTTCGGTTTTCTGTTTTTCAAGAAGCTAGAAGAGCTCCTCAACTCTAACTATTACCCCAAGCTCTATAGTGTGTTCAATACTGCCAGGCATCCTATTGCTCGTCTGAAATCTACAGTGTCCGCCTTGACTCCTAACCTCTCCTCTTACGCGAACGCTTCCGGCGTATTTCCCGGTGCCGCCTCATCAGATAGGCGCCAATAACCGACTCCTGCAGTTCGAAGTCCTCGGTTTTGCTCCAGTTCCAGTCGAACCTGATTCCGCAGTGGGTATTCTCTCCTTTTGGCTTACGATGCGCAATATTCCCAGCCAGTTTCAACGGGATCTCAGATCTTGGGAGTTGAAATGAAAGGGTCAGCATGTCGGCTCGCCGGAGCCCTCGGGCGAGCTCAGGGTCGACCTCCAGGCCCATGCCGGTTGTCGAGATGTCTATGATCCGGCCGTGAGCAAAACCGCCATGCCACTCCAGCATCACCTCAATGGGCTCGAGCTCGTCAGGCTCCATCCGGAAACCCTTCCTGCGGTTGAAATACTTCCAGAGGGATGGGTCCAGTTCCTTAACGAAAATGGCTGGTTCCGCGAACTGGAATCGACACAGCTTCCTTTCACCAGTCGTGCACGAATCCTTCACGATGGCATCGATCGTTACGCTCTTCTTTGTTTGGGTCATCCCGAACTTGAGCTTCACCCGCTCATTCGGAGTCAGATCAGGGCACCGCTTAGCAGGAAAGAACACAGCACTCCCATCCAGACTCATGTTGATGAGCTCTCCCGGCAATGACTTTCGGCTCGAAAGGATAAGGCTCACCTCAAGAACGCCTGGTGATTCCGGCTCAACCCGGTATTTCTTCCGCCTGTCTCCTTTAAACAATGTAACCATATTTTCACCCAAAGCTTCGTTATCGGTCTGTCTTCATGGGTTAATGAGCAAATGACCACGCCCTGGCTTCAACGACTGGTTTGGTGGTAATGAAGCTATCGTGTTAGGAGCGAAGGAGAAAAATGAAAGGAAAAACCGATGCTTAGGAATAAAATACTACCAAGTGGCGAGTACTATTGCTGCCGCGTAAGCAGCTGAAGTTTGAGTAGGAAAACAAGATACCACAATCAATTAGAACTTGCGCTTGTCTCATAAACCATACAATGGCCTAGCTTTCTTTATGTTCCTGCTTCAGCTCCCAACAGAATGCACAGCATCCTGTAGGGAGCGAGGTAGACAAAATTTGAGGAGTTTCTCCACGGCATAACCTCATAATAGAGGTTAAATAATTGAGGACACAAGCTTTTACCTATGGAACGAAAAAAGGTTTTTAAAGTCGAGAAAAATCTGCCTTTTGTCAGTTTATTAGGCCACAACTCCCTCATCATTGGCTTTTTTGTTCGTATCTCCCTCTACTTCATTAAAAGATACCTTGGCACACGTTTCATATAATCTTCATACGCTTGCCCGAATTGTTGTATATTTATTTTTTCCTCGTTGAGAATGGCAAAATGACTGACGATAATGTCTAAAACAAGGTAAATCCATAAAATGATATACATAGGTGAATTCAAGTTCCAACCCATGACAATCGCGCCAAGGGTAGTAATCTTACCTGCTAGGACATGGGAGTGTCTACTGACCTTATAGATACCCCAATCTACAACGACTTCCTTTTTCTCAGGATGTTCTCTCATGGCGCTGTAGCCCAAAGCAAAGATCACGTGCCCGAAGACAATAATACAAATCCCAATCCAGAAAGCCAAATTAATGCAAAAGGAGACAAACCACATCAATACACACAAAAGAATGAGCTCTATGAAATAAACTATCACCCAAAACCTGCCAGGGCCAGGACCGGTCATCCTCTTTGCATTTATGATCTTAAAAAGAAGCATACTGATAATGAGATTTAAGACGGGCATATAGAAGAGCCTGAAATACCAAGCCGTATCCACCATTTGTTATTTACCCCTTTCTACATAGTAATTATCCATTTTTTTATATCTTTTGCTCGAAGTGACTATTTCGCCGAAGATTATGCTGCCTATATGCAGCTTTGAGTAATGCAGTAAAGAATCCACGCCCAGAGGGCGTGGCTTTGTTTGGAGCCCCCTGGAAGGGGGCCAAAAGCGTACCCTCAGATCCCGGGGTTGTTGGAGTAATGGAGTACTGGAGCAATGGTCTGGAATTGAGAGAAGGGTTTTGAAAGTCCGGAAGGCCGCACAAACACTGTCTCCCTTGGACCTTGCGTGGAGAGTATCCGGTAAGATGTTTTCCAATACTCCAATCATCCAAAACTCCATCACTCCGTGCGAAAGAAAGAAAACCGACCGGCAGAGCCATCGTCTCTGACCACGCCCATCGAAGATCCCGCTATGCGGGGAAGGACGTGGTTTTTTGAGACGAATAAAGAACCCGATATGTCAATCGACTGCAAGTATAGCAAAATCTTTGCAAATCCAAGAAAATGAGAGTGGTGAGTTTATTGGAAGATTCAGTCTGATCCTATAAATTTTTCATGTGGGAAAAGTATAAACTACAGTAATTGAAAGTGCAATATTGGAATGCACCCTGGTAGCGAAGAAATTTCCGTGGAAAATACATACTTCAAGATGAATCAATGACCGCCTCCTGAAACAAGGCGAAGTTTGAGCATCTCCACAGAAAGGAGGCGTTCTATGAAACGAGAGGTAACATTCACCATGCTTGAGATCAAGCGCTATGGTGTTATAGAGGTCTTATGGGAGAAGAAAATTGTCAATCGAGATGCAGCCATAGCTTTGCAGATCGGGGCAAGTATCCGTTTGAGTCTTTTGATACTCTGCCATGACTGAAGGTAATATGCGGTGACCCCCCTTGCCATGAAGCCCGAAATGCAGTAAACCTGAAGCAAGCCCGATCGTCGATCACCCGATCACGGTGGGGCCATTCGCGGACGAACCCCTGATTTGTAGATATGAAATGAGTGGAAAGCCCGGAAACAAAGATTTCATTCCCGTTCCAGTGGTGACTGGCGAATGTCCCACTATGCATAAAACTGCCTTTGGCAGTTTGAGAGTTCTTTCAAACTATAAACTGGCTGATAAGTACCTTGAAACCAAGAATAAAAACTCATCAGAGATTTTAGTAACAACCGAGATCGATTGGTCATGGACTCGAATCTTAGAGCATTTCGCGGGAGTCATCACCAACCGTGGAACCCGCGTATCCCGGGCAGCAGAAGTGCTAGGGCTCATGAATAAACCGGGAGTGCTGGGCACCCAGAAAGCAACAGAAGTTCTCCATTCCGGAATCCAAGCGCACATTGTGTGTGATGGAAATGAGGCATTGGTATATCTTGTTCACGAAAACCTGGAAGAGCAGGGATCGGTTTTGGCTTTGCATTAGCAATTGTGATATCGTGGCCCGTAAACAAATCTCTGTTATGGGCAATGGTCCACGGAAACCTTTCCTGGATTTATGTGATTTATTATGTGATAAAGCATTAACGCGCATTGCGGTTTCACTTCTAAATAAGGGAAGAGGACACTCATGCAGTTTTTTAAGTATCACGCACTGGGGAATGACTACATCGTGCTAAATCCTCCCGATGTTGGGGGCCAATTAACCTCGTCGCAAATTCGATCAATTTGCCACCGTAATTATGGTATCGGGTCAGACGGTATTCTGTTTGGTCCTCTGGAAAGTGAAGAATGTGATTTTGCTCTGCGCATTTTCAACCCCGACGGCAGCGAGGCAGAGAAAAGCGGAAACGGACTGCGTATTTTCTCTCGGCATCTCTGGGATATGGGCCTCGTCGGAAAGGAGCCATTCACGATATGGACGGCCGGGGGAACGGTACAATCCCAGGTCCACGGAGAAGGTGAAAGCGTTACCGTGGATATGGGCAGGGTCAGCTTTGACAGTACTCGAATACCGGTCGAGGGACCACCGCGGGAGGTCATAAACGAAACCATGGTTATTGATGGCCAGGAATTACAATTCTGTGCAGCTACGATCGGGAATCCGCACTGTATAGTTCTATGCGATGAGGTCTCTGAG
>CP070673.1:799136-807422 GCA_020351915.1 Deltaproteobacteria bacterium | reverse complement strand
TTATCATTTTTTCATGCCCCGGTTAAGAAGAGAGAGGATTCCAGTGATAGGGAGTAAGAGGAGGCAGAAAACTGCTTGGAAAGGGGTATGAATTGTGATAAGAGGCAACAGCTGTATCGCTGTTTTGTGAAAATGGGTTCAAAGGGAACACCAATAGCAATAGGAATCAATGCATCCCTCATCCCACAAGAAGTGTAAACCGAATATCTATGATAAACAATAAGAATACACACCGACTGACCTTCCAGAACAAAGAGATCACCCTTGTGGGTACGGCCCATGTTTCTCAGGAAAGCACTGGTTTGGTCGAGCAGGTCATTGAACAGGAGAAACCCGATACCGTGTGTATCGAACTGTGTCAGTCTCGATATCAATCCATTACACAAAAGAAGCAATGGCAAGATACGAACCTCTTCAAGGTGATTAGAGAAAAAAAGGCATCTCTGCTCCTAATAAATTTCGTGCTTGCGTATTTCCAGAAAAAGATTGGTCAGAAACTGGGTATTAAGCCAGGTGAGGAGATCATCCGAGCCATCAAGGTGGCACAGGCGGTAGGGGCCCGCATTCATTTGGCAGACAGGGACATACGCACCACCTTATCGAGAACCTGGCGTCTCATGGGACTATGGACAAAGATAAAACTGTTGGCCCAACTCCTGGCCTCGGCCGGCCAATTGGATGCAATCAAAGAAGAAGATGTCGAGAAGATGAAAAAAAAGGATGTCCTCGAGATGCTCCTGTTCGAAATGGGGGAGTCTCTTCCTGAAATAAAACGCGTTTTGATCGACGAAAGGGACCAGTACCTTGCCTATCAGATTAGAACTGCGCCTGGCAAAAGAATTGTTGCAGTAGTAGGAGCAGGCCATGTTCCCGGTATTCAAAGGTACTGGGAAGGGTCGGTGGATATACACATGCTGAACCAAATGCCTCCCAAAGGCAAGGTTTTGGGTTTTCTGAAGTGGGGCATTCCGGCCCTCATAGTAGTCCTGTTTATCGTGGGTTTTTTCATTGCTGGAGGTGCTGTGGGCACCGTTATGGTCAAATGGTGGGTTTTGGCAAATGCCGTTCTGGCAGGCCTTGGGGCTGCACTTGCACTGGGCCATCCCCTGACGATTTTATCGGCAGTAGTGGCTTCTCCCCTGACCTCTCTCAACCCCATGATTGCAGCCGGCTGGGTTTCTGGTCTGGTCGAGACCGTGTTGGGAAAACCCAAAGTCAGGGATTTCGAAAACCTGTCTGAAGACCTCTCATCCCTGAGAGGATTCTGGAAAAACAAGATTACGCGGATTTTGCTGGTCGTAGTATTCACGAATTTGGGTAGTGCCTTTGGAACCTTTGTGGCTATACCTTTGATGGTGAGGGCATTTGCCTAGGCTCTATGAGGAGGCAATCTATGATACCGGCTGCTCTTAGTAGATCTGATCTCAGATTACAGGTACCATGATCCAGGTGAGCCCCGGCTTGAAAAAGGGTGTCGAGGTTCTGCTGCTATGTTTAACAAGAACGATAGGACTGTTTGAGTGAAAGAAGGAGTGGAAATATCATACATACTCAATACTGAAGCAAGAAAAAGAGCTCCCTCAGGATCACTTACGGAGCCCTTTTCTTTATCAGTTGCTGAGTCGGTGAGAAGATTTCACCAGAGTTTTCCTCAATACGATCCCACACCGTTGGTAACATTCACCAACCGAGCCAGAAACCTAAAGGTTGCCAATATCTGGATCAAAGATGAATCCCACCGATTTGGCCTCAATGCATTTAAGGTTCTGGGCGCCAGTTATGCCATAGCCTGTGTGATAGGCGGGAAACTTGGAATACCTGAGGCTGATCTGTCCTTCCATATATTCAACTCTGACCCTATTAGAGAAAAACTAACAGGTACTACTTTTGTTACTGCCACAGACGGTAATCATGGACGTGCAGTAGCGTGGGCTGCCCAGAAACTTGGGGTTAATGCCGTTGTGTATATGCCTCAAGGATCTTCTCGTGCCCGGTTTGAGGCCATCAAACAATACGGCGCACAAACTGAGATTATTAAGGGTAATTATGATGATGCGGTGCACTGGGCGGCGGAACAGGCCCAAAAAAACGACTGGATTTTGGTTCAGGATACTGCTTGGGAAGGCTATGAGGAGATTCCAACCAGAATTATTCAGGGTTATCTTACTTTATTACATGAGGCCCTGGAGCAGTTGGGTGGCAAGATCCCTACCCACGTTTTTGTGCAATGTGGCGTAGGTTCTCTTGCTGCTGCTATGCAGGCCTCTATAGTGGAATTATTTGGCCCAAACAGACCGATATCTGTTGTTGTTGAGCCTGAAAGAGCCAGCTGCTTTTATGAATCTATGTCAATTAATGATGGGAATCTTCATAAGATCTCCGGAGATTTGAATACAATTATGGCCGGTCTGGCGTGTGGTGAGCCAGGTTTGCTCGCCTGGAAGATATTATATTCCTATGCGGATGTTTTTGTTACCTGTAGTGATTCTGTAGCGATAAAAGGCATGCGGATCCTTGCCAATCCCCTGGCCGGTGACGGTAAGGTAGTTTCTGGTGAATCAGGTGCGGTAACCACAGGGCTGCTTGCGTGCCTTGTCGGAGATGCAAGATATCGGAAAAGTGCTGAAGCACTTAAAATAACTCAAGAATCAAAGATCTTGCTCATTTCAACCGAGGGGGACACCGATCCGGATATGTACCAAAAGATAGTGTCAGGCAATGCTGATTGAAAGAAGTTTTACCCTTACACTGTTCTGATGGGACTTGCCGAGCCAGAAAGGTAACTATATGGGGTTGCAAGAACGGCGTCAAGGTTGTATGTGCCTACCACAGAGAGAGGAGAGAACGTGAACTACGAACACTGGGTGCACGAGGAATTGGAAACATTGTCCAAATCCCTTGGTTTCCGGTACACTCCGCTGGATGAGCTCGAAAACCGGCTGGCACGGCTGAGGAAGGCCATGGCCAAGGAAGGGCTAGAGGGCCTTCTGGTGGTTCAGAAGATGGCCTGTTACTATCTTTCTGGAACCGCCCAAGACGGGCTCCTCTTCGTACCCCTTGAGGGAAAACCGCTGCTTATGGTCAGGAGAGAGGTAGAGCGGGCACGGGTGGAATCAGCCCTGACCGAGGTGGTGGCGACACAATCTATTCGTAATCTCCCTTCTCTGATACAGACCTATTATGGCAGGTTCCCCAAGACCATAGGGCTGGAGCTGGACGTTCTTCCTGCAAAAGATTACTTCAGGTATCAGGATCTGTTTCCAGTTGTCAAGTTTCGGGACGGTTCACTGGTCATACGGGATACCCGGAAGATCAAATCCCCATTCGAGATCGATCTCATGAAGGTAGCTGGGGAAATAGGCAAGAAGGTGTATCAAAGAGGCCGGGAGATCCTCAAAGAGGGGATGACTGAGATCCAATTTGGCGGTCTTCTGGAAGCTGCTGCCAAAACATACGGTCATGAGGGATTGCTCAGGGTTCGGTCTCTCAACTACGAGGCCTACACCTGGCATGTACTCAGTGGGCCTAGCGGGGGCATTGTGAGCCAGTCGGATTCTCCTATGGGTGGACTCGGACTTTCACCCGCCTTTCCTGTAGGAGCCAGCCGTAAGGTTATGCGAGCACATGAACCCATTCTGGTGGACTTCGGCACCTGTTATCATGGCTACCAGGCCGACCAGACCCGCATGTTTTCTATCGGTGGAATGGGAAAAAAATTCACTGATGCCTACAATGCATGCCGGGACATACACGACACCGTTTTGGAAGAGACCCGACCGGGAACCAACTGCGAGGAGATATTCCAGAAGACTATCGATTTGGCGCAGAAACTGGGTTACCAAGACAACTATCTGGGACCGCCGGGGCTCCAGACCCGTTTCATTGGCCACGGAATTGGGCTGGAACTCAACGAATTCCCATTCTTGGCCCAGGGCCACTCCTACCCGCTTGAGAAGGGAATGACCCTTGCGGTGGAGCCAAAGATCGTTTTCCCGGGAGAGGGTTCAGTAGGATTTGAAAACACAGTGGTGGTCACCGAGGATGGCTATGAGATCCTCACTCCATTAGGACAAGATATCTTTCAGGTGTGAGTGTGTAGGAGACCTGAGCGGCCTAGAGAAAAACCTGTCCCATTTTTAAGAATTCCTCAAAATCTTCTGCTGAAGGGTTAAAACTGAGTTCAGGAAGGGGAGGGGCTTCATATCTCGGCCCAGGCTTATCTAATGGATACTTCTTTGCCTTTCCTGTTTCTTTGTGCACTGGCACAGGACAGGATGTTGAGGTAAAGCCGATTCTCTTCCCGTCAGGGTCATACACAATGCCATCGATAAACCAGCCCAGATGCCGACCGTTAAAACCGTAAACATGGTAGTCCCAGAGATAGGCGACTGGATGGCCATCCCAGAGGTAGATGGCCTTAGTCAGGCCATCGGAAATATAGGCTACCGGCTCTCCCTCGGCGTTATATAGGGTCTTTTCCATGTTCGACAGTTCCTGAAAACAACTGTGCTGGCCAAAGACTCCCTCTCCAAACTTTTTTATTTTATCATAATTTTGGGTTATTGTTAACAACAGATCTGCCTGGGGCAGAGTAACGTCAGAGCGCTGGGCCAGGGGCATAACCAAAAAAAAGAGATACCCGTACCCACCAATAAGCTTGAAAATCAATAGGGTAGGTTTCACTATGGTGTGGCCCTGTGCCTGGGGTCATCGAAAAAGTGATTGACTTATCAGGATAATCTATTTAAAAGAAAGCTAACTTGCTCTAGTTTATTACAGAACAAAGAGCATTTTTTTGTAGTTTGAGTGTGAAAGGTGACTCTATGCTTGAAATAAAGGAAGTGGACAAGAGTTTTGGAGGCGTTAAGGCAGTCTGTGATTGCTCTCTCAGAGTGGAGGAAGGTTCCATTACAGGGCTCATCGGTCCCAATGGGGCTGGCAAGACAACCCTATTCAATGTAATTACCGGCTATTATAAACCTGACACCGGGAGCATACTCTTTGAGGGCGAGGGTATTGATGGATTGCCTCCTCACCAGATATTTCGAAAAAGGATCTATAGAACCTTTCAAATTACCCGTGAATTTGCACAGATGACTGTTCTGGAAAACGTAATGCTTATGCCAGAGAACCAAATTGGGGAAAAGATTTGGAACATATGGTTTCGGCCAGCATCGGTTAGGAGGCAAGAGAAGACTATTCAAGAGAAAGCCCTTGAGGTCCTTGAATTTGTTGAGTTAATAGATCTCAAGGACGAATATGCAGGTTCCCTGTCTGGGGGGCAAAAGAAACTTCTGGAATTGGCCAGAAGTATGATGGCTGAGCCGAGAATGGTGCTTTTGGACGAACCGGGGGCCGGGGTAAACTTAACCCTAATGAAAAAACTTATGGCGAATATCAGGAAATTGTGTGAAGAAAAAAAGATAACCTTTTTTTTGATTGAACATGATATGGATCTGGTAATGAACCTTTGCAATCCGGTGATTGTGATGAGTGAGGGAAAAATGTTGGCAGAGGGGACTCCTGAAGAGATCAAAAATGATGAAAGGGTCTTAGAGGCGTATCTAGGTGGGCAATACCGATGATATTGTTAAAAGCTGAAGATATCACCGTTGGATATACCGAGATTGATATCCTTCATAATGTTACCGTTACGGTAAGATCTGGAGAAATCGTTTCTGTTATTGGGCCTAACGGGGCGGGAAAATCCACTCTGCTAAAGACAGTTTTTGGTATTCTGAAGCCCAGGAACGGAAACGTCACTTTGAAAGACGAGGATATTACAGGTCTAAGACCCGACAGGATCGTGAGAAAAGGGATAAGCTATGTTCCCCAGGTGGAAAATGTGTTTCCCTCCATGACAATCCAGGAAAACATGGAAATGGGTGCCTTTATCCGGAATGATGATTACAGTCAAAGACTTGAAGAGGTCTTTGATCTTTTTCCTGTTCTGAGTGAGAGGAAGAAACAGAAGGTAGGGCATCTCTCCGGGGGACAGAGACAGATGGTTGCAATGGGCAGGGCTTTGATGCTGGATCCTCAGGTACTGCTGCTTGACGAACCATCAGCTGGTTTGGCACCGGTTCTTGTTTCCGGAATATTCGAAAAGGTAAAAGAGATCAATGCGACGGGTGTGGCTATGATCATTGTTGAGCAGAACGCTAAAGAGGCCTTGAAAATGGCACATCATGGATATGTTCTGGCTATGGGCAAAAATGTCTTGGATGACACGGGAGAGGCCTTGTTGGCAAATGAAGAGGTCGGTCGTCTCTATTTAGGGGGCTAAAGGATGGCAGAGCTCATCGTATATGGTATTGTGCTCGGGAGCATCATTTCCTTAGGAGCAATAGGCCTCAGCTTAGTTTATGGCATCATTCGATTTGCAAATTTTGCCCATGGAGATTTTTTGACTGCAGGGGCATATGTTTCCCTGTTTATGGTTACTGGAATCTTGTCATGGATAGGGATTCCAGACAATACGTTTGGATCCCTTTCCTTTGGATGGCGAATGGTTATTGCCTTTCCCGTTTCTATGGCGGCCGTAAGCGGTGTGGCCATTCTTTTGGATCGGATCCTCTATCGAAAGCTTCGTATTAAGGGGAGTGGACCTGTGATGTTGGCCATGTCTTCTCTGGGAGCAGCGTTTATCATTCGCATGATCATACTCATCATCTGGAGTTCAGACTCCCTCTTTTACCGGCCTGGGGTATTACGGGTAGCCCTGGAGCTCCCCTTAGGGATCAAGATCAGACCTGATCAGATCCTGATTCTTTTCACTGTCTTTGCTCTTGTCAGCCTCCTTCATCTCTTTTTGCAAAATACTAAGATGGGAAAGGCCATGAGGGCTACTGCAGATAACATGGAGTTGGCCCTCATATCAGGTATTGACACCGAGCGGATTATTATTTGGACATGGGGAATAGGAGGGGCTTTGGCTGCTGCTGGTGGAATCCTCTATGGTATCGATGTCCAGTTACACCCATATATGGGCTGGAATTTCCTGATTCCCCTTTTTGCTGCAACCATATTGGGTAGTAAAGGTAATATATATGGTGCTTTGATAGGAGGCCTCACCATCGGAATAGCTCAACAGGTTTCTACAGCATTCCTGCTACCCACCTATAAACTGGCAGTAGCCTTTATGATCATGGTCTTGATTCTCTTGATCCGGCCGCAGGGTATCTTTGGAAAGGAGTAGAGATTCATGGAGATTAGTGGGATCCTTGCATATCTGGTGTCTTTGGCTATTATGGCGGGGATATACGCTGTCTTTTGCCTGGGCTTGAACATTCAGTGGGGATACACAGGGTTATTTAACATCGGCATAGCCGGTTTTTTCTGTATCGGGGCCTATGCCTCAGCCCTGATCACGACTCCCAAGCCCACCGGTATGTATGCACATTATGTCAAGCAGATATTCGGGCTCAACCTTCCTTTTATCGTCGGACTGTTAGGGGCAGCCATTATTTGTGGGATTATCGCCTTTCTTATCGGAATGCCAACACTCAAGTTGAGAGAGGACTATCTGGCCATTGCAACCCTCGGAATTGCAGAGACATTTCGGCTCATCTTCAATAATGAGCACTGGCTGGCCAATGGGCCGAGAGGGTTGATGGGCCTGCCACAACCCTTGCAGGGTCTGGTTGATCCCAGGCATTACAACTATATCTACCTGATCATTATAGTGATCATCATGGTGGTGATCTATCTGTTGATCGAACGAGTCATCCGATCCCCTTGGGGAAGGGTGTTAAGGGCAGTCAGGGAGGATGAGGTGTCTGCGTCCATGAGCGGAAAGGATATATTTAACTTTAAGATGCAGTCCCTTGTCTTTGGCGCAATGGTCATGGGTTTTGGGGGAGCACTCTATGCGCATTATACCAAGGCCATTTCGCCTGATGTCTTTACCCCGCTGTACGGGACGTTCATAATATGGGTTATGCTAATGGCTGGTGGGAGTGGCAATAATAAAGGGGCCATTCTTGGGGCATATGTGGTATGGGCTGTCTGGATAGGGACCAAATTTATGACCGATTTTCTCCCGTATACCCTGAAGGCCAGGGCTCCCTATGTACGATTTCTTTTGATCGGGATCCTTTTGGAGATCATACTCATCTATAGACCTCAAGGCCTTTTAGGAGAAGAAAAAAAGGTATCCAAATTGGCGGAATGAAAGAGGTTCGGAAGACAAAAAAAAGAGGGGTGCGCCATAGACGGACCCCTCTTTTTATCATTAATCCTGGCCTTTTGTTATTCTCTTAGAACATGTGCTCTACCCTGACCGTC
>CP070673.1:795391-799036 GCA_020351915.1 Deltaproteobacteria bacterium | reverse complement strand
ATACCCAATAGTGATGCATCCTTTGGGCTCATCTCTACCATGCCTTCGCCATCCAATGCAGTGAGCCCCTTAACCTTTCGTGTCATAGTGCCCGTATGGAAATGGTATCTGCTCCTCTCAGTCGTAAGAAGCAGAGGATATTCATCATCAGGGAGTTCTGCTGGTGGCTTGTAGGTAAGGGGTATGAACCGGCCTTTCCCTCTCGTAAATTTCTCGGTATGCAAGATAGGCGTACCTGGATGATCCTTGGTGGGGCAGGGCCACTGAATCCCACCATCCTCCAACCGCTCAAAGCTGATACCGCCATAACTTGGGGTCAGTTTGGCAATCTCCTCCATGATCTGAGAGGGGTCCTCAAAATCAAAACCTTTACTGCCCATCCTTTGCCCAATCTGGCAGATAATCCACCAATCAGGCTTAGAGTCTCCAACGGGCTCGATAGCCTTTCTGACCCTCTGCACCCTCCTATCCGTATTGGTAAACGTTCCATCCCTCTCGGCAAAGGTCGCACCAGGCAGAATCACATCAGCTAACTGGGCAGTCTCAGACATGAAAATATCCTGAGCCACGAAGAAATCAAGCGCTTCCAAGGATTCCTGGACATGACTCGCATCAGGATCACTCAACACGGGATTCTCACCGATAAGGTACAGGGCCTTTATCTCCTTTTTGCGAGCCGCCTCCAGCATCTCAAGCAGGGTAAGTCCAGTTTCCCTTGGTAGGTAGGATCCCCAGGCGGTTTCAAATTTTTTCCGTATGTCCTTATTCACTACCACCTGATAGCCAGTAAATACGTTCGGGAGAGCCCCTAAATCACATGCACCCTGAACATTGTTCTGGCCCCGCAAAGGGTTTACGCCGGTTGATGGTTTCCCGACATTCCCGGTAAGCATGGCCAGGTTTGCTATGGCTATCACGTTGTCGGTACCGTGAGTGTGCTGAGTGATACCCATGGCGTAGAGAATCGTGGAAGGCTTATCAGTGGCATATGTCCGTGCTGCCTCAGCTATCTTGCCTTTTGGAACTCCGGTAATCTCTGCCACCTTTTTCAGGTCAAATTCTTTAAGGGAGTCCCTGAAGGCATCAAAGTTCTCGCACCGCTCTTCAACAAAAGCCTTATCAAGGAGATCTTCATCCACGATAACCCTCATCATTCCCATAAGAAGCGCAACATCGCTGCCAGGATTGTGCTGAAGCCACAGGTTAGCATGGCTTACCAGTTCTATCTCCCTTGGATTTGCCACAATAAGCTTTGCCCCATTACGGGCTGCCTCCTTTACCCCTATACCGATCACCGGATGGGCCTTTGTTGTATTTGTCCCTATAGCCAGGATGCATTTGGCATGCCCAATGTCTCCTATGCTATTGGTCATTGCGCCGGCTCCGAAAGTGGCGACCAGCCCGGCCACCGTTGAAGAGTGTCAAAGCCGCGCACAGTGGTCAATGTTGTTCGTCCCAAGCACAGCCCGTGTAAACTTCTGGGCAACATAGTTCTCTTCATTCGTGCACTTGGCCGAGGAGATCACCCCAATCTCACTAGGAGAGAAACTCCCCAACCTCTCAGCAACCAACTCAAGTGCCTCGTCCCAGGACGCCTCCTGAAAGGAGCCGTTTTTCCTGATGAGAGGAACCTTAAGTCTCTCAGGGTGGTGAACATACTCAACGATGCCAAATTTACCTTTCACACACGCCTGCCCTTTATTTGGCACACCATCCCCTTTTGGGGTGGCCCCGATGAGCCTGTCTTTCTTAATTTGGAGCTCTAGCTGGCAGCCGACGCCGCAATAGGGACAGGTTGATACCACCTGTTTCTCAGCAACCCCCTCCCATTTGTTAATCCACTCAGTTAATGCACCTGTAGGGCAAACGTCAACACAGGCGCCACAGAATTGACATCCAGATTCTTCTAAGGTAGGCGCCTTGCTTCCCACTATTGCCTTGCCATCTTGAAAAACAAGGCCGATAGCACTATTGCCCCTTACATCCTGACATGCCCTTACGCACCTGGCGCAGGCTATACAGAGATTGTAGTTGCGCTCAAAGAACGGATCGCTCTTAACTGCAGGTAGCCCTCTATATTCATAGGGAGGTGTTGATTCGTCTGTCCCAATGTACGCAGCAACTTCCTGCAACTCGCACCTCAAGTTGTTGGGGCAAAACTCGCACCCTGTTATCACCGCTGCCTTGCGTATACTACCCCTAAATGGATCGCAATCCTCTTTTCGGTCACAAACGAGGCACACGTTTGGATGTTCACTAATGATAGGTTTCAGATTCTCCCTGCGCTTATGCTGTATTTCAGGGGTATTGGTGTGAACAGCCATACCCTCCGTAACCTCAGTGGTGCAGGCAGTGGGAAGGCCTTCCATACCGTCTATTTGCACTAAACAAAGCTGACAACCCTCAAACTCATTTGTCGATTTGTCATTTTTATATTTCTCTTTGCCCCTGTACACAACCTCAAAGGGCTCTACCTGCCGTGACGAGGGCAAATGAGGGTGAGAGCACAGTGCCGGAATATAGATACCAGCACTCCGAGCCGCCTCTAAAACCGTAGTGCCTTTATCAGCTGTAACCTTGGTACCGTCAATAGTTACATTAATTCTTTCCATGACCTTCCCCTACAATTTCATTCAGGTGTTTTTCTCAGCATCTCTTGAATTGATTCAGGAGTCTATTAGTATCCTGTACCTAGATTGTCAAGGAAAAACCTGCCGGTTTTTAGGTACCTTCCCTCAATACACACAGGGAATTGGAGCACAAAAAACCTCTCCCATACATAGATAGGATTTTGCGTAGATTACCTCATTGAGGATTTTCAGTGAATTGATATTATGAAAATTTCTTCCCTCCTTTGGCGTGAGTACCGGGTTTATCAAAAACACCTTTGCTGCAAACCCACATCCCCCCAGGCTGAACAATGCGGCACTGCGCATGAAGAGGTAGTAGGGCATGTTATGCATTGCCTTTTTGTAAATCGTGAGGTACCTTCACCCTATCATATTGCTGTCTTTGCACCCGGTTTGATATGGTTATCAAGTCAGAAGGAGGCTGCCCGTTGGATGTTACTCTTTATCAGGTCAGTAAGATAGTGATCTGAGCCAGTCAGTGTCCAGGCCACATGTACATCTATTCGCCCGGCCTTCTTTATGCTGACCTTAAGAAGACGGGGGTCATTAAGGTCGAGAGTGTGGCAGAAACCGTCAACGATTTACGGGCTGTTGCCCAAACAGAAATCCCTTTGAGCGGTCATTAAAACGTTTTTGCCAACAAATCTTGGCGAAGTGGAAGATAGGCGATGTCAACGGTTTGAGCCCTAAAGGCGAGTTTTGAGATCGCCTGGAGCAAGCCTTAGATTTATCAAAAAACGTTTTAGACTAAGAGAAAAGGGATTTTAGCAACAGCCTGTTTGCTCCAAACCCACGCAAATACCGTCGTCCCAGACGGTCCGTACGTGGTTGGAATGGTAAGATAAGGATAGGGAATGCCTGAATTTGTCCAGATTATTTTGGGCCTTATTTTTCTCGTAGTTGTGTATATCCTGACCCGGATCGGTGTTGCCCGGCGCATAAGAAATACGGCAATTCGCATCATCAAAGACCTTGAGAGGCAAGAGGCCTTTGATCCTGGTTCTGCTGTTGAACT
>CP070673.1:791633-795291 GCA_020351915.1 Deltaproteobacteria bacterium | reverse complement strand
TTTCTTCTGTTCCGAGGCTCTCCCGCTGCAAAGCGGGATCTTTTCTACGACTTATCTGCATCCCGCTAGCGGGACTCCGCATACTCTCCCGACAAGTCGGGTGAGCTGCGGCTTCCCCCACTGATAAGACGTGAAGAGCACAGCGGCCTCCCACCAGTCACACCAGAAAAGACCTCATGCCCCTCCCGCTATTGCAGACTATTTGATGCTTTCAGTAGTAAGTCAGAAGGTTCACTGAAGAACTGTGAGATGTGATTTCACCTAAAACTTATGAGGCAACAAGGGCACGTCTCTATAAATATGATAAATTAGGAAAAAATGTTGGGAAAAAATGTTGACATGCAAGAATTTAAATGTTCAAATGCCGCAATTATTAACACTTTCAGCAGAAAGGAGGGAGGAGACACATGAACAAAGGGGATTTAATCGAGGCTGTTGCCAAGGATGCCGGTATCTCAAAGGCCTTGGCAGGCAAAGTGTTAGACAGCACTATCGATGCCATCACAAAAGGCCTAGGTAAGGGCGATCGGGTTGCCCTGGTCGGATTTGGAACCTTTTCTGTAAGCACCAGGAAAGCCAGAACGGGAAGGAATCCTCGAACTGGTAAGGAGATCATGATTCCTGCAACGAAAGTGGCCAGGTTCAAGGCTGGCAATAAGTTAGCTCAATCGGTCAAATAGTTTTTCTTAAAAGTTTAGTAATCGTGAGAAAGCTGGGTATGATTTTTATGCCCAGCTTTTCTTTGTAATGACCCGGGTATTCACCACACCATTTGTCAGTAGTCAGTGGTCAGTTGCCCGTTGAAAAAAACAGGAAATATCCTAGGGGAGAGTGATATGGATAGGACTGGCTTTGAAAACCTTGGTGTTTATCAATTGACAGAAGAAATAGCAGATCTTACCTGGGGGGTAGTTATCAAATGGAACCGCTTGTCTCAGAATACTGTGGGAAAACAACTGATAAATTCTGCAGACAGTATCGGTGCTAATACTTGCCCTGTTAAATAGCTTGAGGTTAAAGCGTATTACACATACTTATTGCAGAGCATGAAGGATAAGGAATTCTATATAGGTTCTCCCAAGAACCTCAAGCTAAAATTTGAGCAGAGCATTTCACAATTGATAATGTATACATTTTCGCATGACTGCATCCTAGGACAGATAGGTAATGCTCTTGAGCTTGAAAATTATTCTATTGTGAGTGCCCAGGCATAATAAAGGGATTGTTGAATCAACAATGCATAGAGACGGCCATTCACGTTAATTTCCTATGAAGTTTACCCCGTTAAATGGTGCTAGCCAAAATTTAACTGGGGCATGCCTCCATCAAAATGATGCGACGAAGCGAGAGAAATATCTCAAGTCTTACAACGGTAAGAGGTTTCTAGAAACAAGGCTCAAATCTTATTTAACAGGGTAAAAAGGTACAGGACGTGGCAGTTTTGCTGACAACCGGAGATTCGCTAAAATCGCAAGGGGCTCCCTATTTGAAGTAAAACACTGGCTTCGAAGGGCATATAAAAGAGAGCTCCTATCTGCCAAAGAGATAAGTTTACTCCAAAATTTGATCAAAGAGCTTACTCCTAAATTGAGTGCGTATATTGCTTCAATCGGAAAAAAGCCAACTGCGAGAGACCAACCATCCCCATAACCACTAAAATGACTTCAGCAACGGACAACGGACGCCAAAGGGGTGTCTCTGCCTGCCCCGCAGGTGGGAACCATCGTACTGGGGTGGTGAGAAGAAATAAGTCAGCAACGGTACCCTAGCTTATGGGTTTGACATTGTATAAGAAGAAGGATGGTCGCGCCCTATTAAGCTCAGACCTACCCCGCACCCCACAATCAGACTGGCCCCAATCAGGAAGCCAAGCCCCAAAGAGTCTTTAAAGAGCAACACCCCTGCAATTCCAGTGAACACAACCTCTGACATCAAAATCGTTGCACCCTCTGACGCTTTGCAGTACTTGAACCCCTGGTTCATGAGAAGCTGGGCGATCAGGAAAATCACGGCAAGCACAACTAAGAGCAAAATGAGCTCAAAATTGGGCATGGTGAAGTTCACAACAAAAAAGGGAAAAGAGACGGTTCCTCCTACCAGGCAGAAATAGAAATAGATAGTCAAAGGGCCGTTGGTTTTCCTGACCTTTCGAATTAAAACAATTGTAAGACCCGTAAAACCACCTGCCAGGAGCCCGAATACATGGCCCAAGCTGTAGCTGTGAGAACTCGGGTTGATAAGAATGTATATGCCCATCAGACCTATTACGGTGAGCAACACTTCGAGCTTTTTTAAAGGCTCCTTCAACAGAAGAAAAGAGAAAAAGGTAGTAAAAAGGGGGAACGTGTAAAAAAGCACTATGGCATTTGAGAGGGGGATCATGGCAATTGACTTGACGAGACAGAAGAAGGCCAGTGTCCCGGTAAGCCCCCGCAACAGGAGAACACGAGTAGAGCTCCCCTTGAGAGATTCATGACCCTGCACCAGAAATGGCAAAAGGATAAGACCTCCCAGCAGAAACCGAACGAACGCGATTGGAATCGGCCCGATTGATGGAGACATGAACTTTATTAAAACATCAGTGACTGCGTAAAAAAGGGCCGAGAGGGTCATCAAAATAAACCCGTTTTTCAACATAATCCTGATCATCATCTCTCTTGGTCTCGATCGCTCACACAAAGTAAGGCTAAGCTTAATAACATCAAACCAGCACCAAACCAAGAAAAATAGTCGTAACAATTTAACTGTTTGAAATCAATTGATCAGTCCCTGCTGTTTCAGTGCAATTTTTCAAAAATTTAAACTGGCTGCCAGCAACGGGGGCTTGGCTTGGATGGCTAAGATTACGGAGGCTCCTCTTTAGCATGTGTGCTTCGTACCGGTGCCTCAGTGCCTACCTTGAGCGCCGGGTAGAGCTAACCATCAAGATGATTGTTGCAGTCTCTAGAAGTGGTTTCATCATGCCTGAGTTTGGATCACCATTTTCTGATCTCGCACATGACAGAAAAGTCACCGATTGTAAGGTAGATTTTTCTTGACCTGCCTCTTTTTGGTTGCTATAGAGACCGGTAAAAAGAAAGAGTTTTTAAGAAGAGTTTAAAAAGAAAGAGTTGATCAAGAAGATCGTTTTTGCTACAAAAAGATACTCAGAGAACAGAGTAAAGTAAGAACAGAATAACGGGAAGCAAGAAAGCCACGGAGGCTTTTAGGAATAGAAATTCCTGAACCTTTCGTGGCTTTTCTAGTAGAAAGGGGGTGCGTGAAAAAATCGAATGAGGCCTCTTTGGTACTTAGCATAGAACCCTGAAAGGAGGAACGAAAGATGAAAAAACTTTTTATTTTCATTATAATGAGTATAAATGTTAGCTTTTCAGCTGGAGCAGCCCTGGCACATTTTGGAATGCTCGTACCATCTGATTCTATGGTGATGCAAAATGATAATCGGACCATCAATGTAAAACTATCCTTTTCTCACCCCTTCGAGGGAGAAGTCATGGAACTGGTCAAACCGGTTGTTTTTGGGGTCATGGCAAATGGGGAAAAAGCAGACCTCTTGGAGACACTAACAAAAACCAAGGTCATGGGGCATACTGCCTGGGAGACCTCTTACGCAATCAAGCGGCCAGGTGTTTATATGTTCTATATGGAGCCCAAGCCT
>CP070673.1:785580-791533 GCA_020351915.1 Deltaproteobacteria bacterium | reverse complement strand
CTATCTGTTGATCGAACGAGTCATTCGATCCCCTTGGGGAAGGGTGTTAAGGGCAGTCAGGGAGGATGAGGTGTCTGCTTCCATGAGCGGAAAGGATATATTTAACTTTAAGATGCAGTCCCTTGTGTTTGGTGCAATGGTCATGGGCTTTGGCGGAGCACTCTACGCACATTATACCAAGGCCATTTCGCCTGATGTCTTCACCCCCCTGTACGGGACGTTCATAATATGGGTTATGCTGATGGCTGGTGGGAGTGGCAATAATAAAGGGGCCATTCTTGGGGCATATGTGGTATGGGCCGTCTGGATAGGGACCAAATTTATGACCGATTTTCTCCCGTATACCCTGAAGGCCAGGGCTCCCTATATACGATTTCTTTTGATCGGGATCCTTTTGGAGATCATACTCATCTACAGACCTCAAGGCCTTTTAGGAGAAGAAAAAAAGGTATCCAAATTGGCGGAATGAGAGGGGTTCGGAAGACAAAAAAAAGAGGGGTGCGCCATAGACGGACCCCTCTTTTTATCATTAATCCTGGCCTTTTGTTATTCTCTTAGAACATGTGCTCTACCCTGACCGTCTCGATACCGCCCTTGTAGAATTTCCATACCTCGATCGGTGTTGTGACATCGCCGTTCTTATCAAAATCCACGGATCCGGCCGCTCCTTCGTAATTGATTTTCTTCCCTTTTCTCAGCAAATCAAAGGCCTTTTTGAATTCGCCGGGCATAACGACCTCCCCCGGTGGATTGGCCACTGCCCGCAAATTATTCCTGATATTTGTAGCGGTTAGTGGCAGGCCCTTTACGTTTGCTGCAAAGGCAGCAAGACCGATAACTGCCGTTCCATCATAGGCGTTAGTGATAAAGGGTAACGGTGGGAGTGTTCCGAAATTGACCTTATAATCAGAATTGAAGATTATCCAGGGCATACCCCCTGCAGTGCCAGGAGCTGTGCCCATCTGACCCTCAACGTTCCTCGCTCCAAGGGCTTTAATGATATCAAATGATTTCGTTCCATCGCAGAACAGAAATTTTCTGTATTTGAAGAACTCAATGGCCTCCTTGAGATAGACCTTTGCATGATCAGGGTAACTGAAGGCACACAGTCTGTCGGGATTTCCTTCAAGGGCCTTCCTCAGCTCTGCCGTATAAGACTCGGCGGCCTTCTCATCATGGGGAATCATGGCCAGCACCTTACCCCGCTTTTTTTCAAAATTTTCCTTGAATATTTCTGCAAGCCCCTGGCCATAGGGATTGTTCACGTAAAGAACAGAGGCCGTTTTGTTGTAGGTGGCGGCTAGTTTACCCGCAACCACACCCTGAAGGGCATCGGATGGGCACGTTCGAAACAGGAAGTCTTTTCCCTGGTCCGCCGGCAAGATGGTGAGCAAGGGTGATGTGGATGCAGGCGATATCATGATCACGTTGTTAGGGCAGGTCACGGACTCGGCCACAGGAACGGTCACGCCACTTGCCAGGGCCCCGACAATACCCACAACCCTATCTATTTCCACGAGCTTCTTCGCCGCATTGGTGGCTGGAATGGCCGATGTCTCACTGTCCTCATGAATGAGCTTGATAGTAAAACCAGCCATTTTCATGTGTAAGGCGGCAAGAACAGTGCCATTCTGAAGATTGGGACCAAATTCCTTTAGCGGCCCTGTGTGTGAAAGAAGTGTTCCGATCTTGACTTCCTGTGCCATGGCACCTGAAATGAAGGCTATGGAAAAGATCAGAACGCTTGTAATAAAAATGACTCTTTTCATCGCTCCCCTCCTTTTAAGTTAACGATTAATTGTTTAATCATTTTTGTATAATGTGAAAAGCCTGCCAGGTCAAGAAAAAATACAGTAGCATTGCTTATTTATTGACTGTCTGAGCTTATTTTTATTAAATATACGCCAGGCAGGTGCAATCTTTTATTCACTTTTCTCATGAAACCAATGAGGATTGTTTAGAATGCATTAGATAGTGGGACCCTCAGGGAGGAAGACAATGAAAAACCTTACGATTTCAGTTCTAGCAGTTGTGTTAGGAGCAGCCATAGTCTTCGGGTATGTATTCTATGGGAAACATCGTGATATGAAAGATGCACTGGAGGAGAGCAATAAGCAATTGTTGGTCCTGAATGAAAAGGTTGCTCAATCAAATGAAGAAAGAGCAGGGCTCTATGACAAAATCCAGAAGAATGCTCAGGAGTTGGAGAGGCTTGAAAATGCAAACCTGCGGATTTCTCAAATTATTGAGAAGCTTGAAAATGCAAAGCGACACATTTCTCAACTTGAAGATACAATAAAGATTAAGGACCAGGCACTTTCACGGTCGGATGAAAGAATCCGTCAAATGGAGGAGGAGGTAAAAGGGGAGAAAAAGATCCAGGAGGCGATCAGAAAAGAGTTTTCAGTAAGGGATGACGAGGTTGCTCGGCTTAAGGAACAACTGCAAGAGGAAGAGTCTCTGGGTAAGGCTGAAATAGAGGAGTTGAGATCCACCTATAACTCCCTTATCTCTGAACTCAAAAAGCAGGTCAAAGACAGGGAGATGACCATAAGAGAATTTGAGGAAATGCTCACCATCACGTTTGTTGATAGGGTTTTATTTGATTTTGGAAAGGCAACCGTTACCTCTGAAGGGAGAAGCGTCCTCGCGAGAGTGGGGGAGGTCTTGAGAGATGCCCCGGGCATGAAGATTAGGGTCGTGGGTCACACCGATAATGTCCCCATCAGAAGAGAATATCGATACCGATTCCCGTCAAATTGGGACCTCTCTTCTGCTCGGGCCGCTGCTGTTGTACGATATTTTCAAAGAGAAGGCGGCCTTGATGCTAAGTGCCTTGAGGCAGTAGGGAGGTCATTCTATGAGCCGGTTGCCAGTAATGAGACTGAGGCAGGACGGGCTCAAAACAGGAGGGTAGAAGTGGTCATTGCACCCATGGTGGGAAAACAATAAATGATGGTAGGCGTTACAGGTTCAGAGTTCCCCGTTCAGGGTTACCCTTCTTTCGCTGACCTTGTTCGTAAGCCATGACAGAGGGTGAATAGTGTAGATCAGATTTTTTCAAAGAATTTCTGCACCTCTTTGATGATAGAGACTTTTGTATCTAGAGACACATTATCCTCAAATAAGAATTCCAGCAAAAATACCATCTTATAATCTACTGCTGAGGTCACATATTCCTGGAAAGAGGTGACCTTGACCTCTTTCAGGTTTCCATAATCGTCTCCTTTGATTAGCTCGGTCTTTCTGAGGATAAGATCAATCGCCTCTTTGGCATCATCAGTACTCTCTAACACAATTTCAACCCCATCGAGCTTTCTCACCGCCTTAACAACCTTTTCGCTTTCAACCTTAATTTTCATATCACCCTCTATTGAATGTGGTTTAGTAATCTCAAAACCCTCCCGCTCTACGGGATGGTGTAGTTGAGCTATGCTAGTCAAAAGATAGTCTCAATATTCTCTCGCCTTCGCAGGCTGCTGCGAGGCTCGCTTGAGCCCTCAGAGCACGCAGGGAGATGTTTTTTCTTGGTCTGATTTTTTGAGACGGAAAAATCAGGCCAACCAGCAGCCCCTTTCGGGGCAACAAGATATGATGATATGCCATGTACAAATTCACAAGCCCAATCAGAGTACTACGCGCAGCGTTGCAGGTATTGACCTGAATCGGCGTCTCAGCGATTCAGGTCAAAACTCAGTGCCTCGGCGGGCTCTGTGAGAGATAACTAAGACCCTTTTGGGGTCTCAGAAATCCCTTCAAGGGGTGGTAGTCTAGTTGTTTCCTATCTTTTTAAGGTAGTCCTCGACCTTTGTCCCTGTTAACGTGGTATCATCATAAAATATTTTATGCAGTTGAAGCAATTTGATTTTGAGGCTATAGTCTTCTACCGCCTCTTTGAGAGATAGTGTATCATTGACATCATAAAAGTCTTTGAGCCTCCGAAAAAGGGTCTGAACAGATAACTCTTCGTTTTCGTCAATCCCGGTTTTTTCTGAGAGCTGGATAAGTAAAGACAGTAGCGGCTTCCGATACTTGGGAATCCGTCTATAATTATAGTAGTACATTTCCCTTTCCCCCAGAAACCGCCTAGGGGCAAATCTTTCAATGCTCTCTATGGCAGGGTGAAAATCATCGTCTGGCTCAACGCTTCTCCTTCTCCTCTTTACCTTAAAAATATCCCATGCCATGCTCTTATCTCCCCAGATTTGTTTTTTCTAGGCCTTCCCACTTGTCCGGAATAGTGAACCGAAATTATACGCTTGTCAAGGATTTCTGGGTGCATCAATACAGTCAATTTCTTCAAAATCTATCTTGAATAATTCTTTATTCTAAAATAAATAACTAATTTATGCTATTTACAAATTCTCGGACCTCACTAGGCTACAGTACTTCCCACAGTTTCATGAAACCCGAAGGCAATGGTTTTAGGTATAGGAGATGAAGGCCTTGGTGGAGGCACCATTCGCAGAAAGAACCGGTGCAGCCCGCTATGGCGAATACGTTGAAAAGGCCGTTAAGCGCGCAAGTCGCCTTATTTCAGCAAAACAAGGTAACAGAATTAATGGAGGGAGAGAGCACTCATGATAATCATTGGTGAACGAATAAACTCATCTCGCAAGTCCATATCCCAGGCTCTGACATCACATGACGCTGAGTTTATTCAGAATGAGGCCAAAGCCCAAATTGAGGCCGGGACTCACTACCTGGACGTTAATGCAGGGAGCTTTGTTGGGGAGGAAGAGAGGTATCTCAGGTGGTTAATCGAGGTGGTTCAGGAGGTTACAGATTACCCCCTGTGCATTGATAGTCCCCATCCGGAGGTTATCAAGTCATTGCTTCCTCTGGTAAAAACAGCTCCCATGATCAACTCCATTACCTTGGAGCCCCGTCGTTTGGAAGTAATCCTTCCCCTGGTGGCTGAATACAAGACCAAAGTCATCGGGCTCTGTCAGGCAGCGGATGCTATGGCCGAGACTGCAGAGGATAAACTCACGATGGCTGGCCACCTGGTTGAAAAGGTTACTGCTGCGGGGGTATCCCATGATAACCTCTATATCGACCCTCTTGTCTACCCCCTTGCAACCAATACTGACTCTGCACTGGCAACCCTGGATGCGATTGAACATATCATGAAAGAGTTTCCCGGTGTGCACACCACCTGTGGTCTCACCAATATCTCCTACGGGCTTCCCAACAGAAAGCTGGTGAATCGAACCTTTCTTGTGGCAGCAATAGTCCGTGGCCTTGACTCCGCCATCATTGATCCGACCGACAAGATGCTTTATGGCTCCCTCAAGGCAGCCCTCATCATCGGTGGCAAGGACGAATTTTGTATGGATTATGTCACGGCCTTTAGACAAGGAAGGTTGGGATAAAGGTGATACCTTATACAGGTGTTCCAATCGCCCTTGCAATACTGTTTGATCCATATTTTATTCAGCTTTCTCGCCTCGTAGAACCTCTTCATCGGGCACACCGGAAACCATTTACATTCTTTCATACGGATGTTCACTGTCCCTTCTAAGATTACGTCCTCTGAGGTTGTCTGTTTATAATTTTTCATTACTGCCTGGCCCAGACCTGGCATGTCAAGATGCGGTGATGGAAAGTGAGGCATTCATAAGCAGTGAAAACAGTTGCATATCCACATCCCGTCGCACCAGGGCAGGCTGGCTTGCAAGGATTGCATTGTGTAGATTTCATTTCGCAACTACTACGGGCATAAGACTGTGTTTCAGGCAATTCGCGCCAGGGCAGGCCGAATACCCGCCTGCCTTGCCTGAGCACTCCAGTGACTGCAAGGGACCATCGGCGTGTCAATGCGAGCTGGTTGCTATTGCTAGACAGAAGCAGACAAGTGGCGGGCAGGCCGAAACAAATCCGAATATCAAATGTTCAAAACTTTAGGAACGGTTTCAGACCAGGAGATAACTTGTTGACGTTTCTTTCTTGT
>CP070673.1:782967-785480 GCA_020351915.1 Deltaproteobacteria bacterium | reverse complement strand
TGCTGAAGAGTTCGGAATCACCTCGATAAACGTAGATCAAATGGTTAAAAACTTGGATCCCAAAGTCAGGAGATTTCTGGGTGTCACCGCAGGCAATGGCAAAGCACTGGGATTAGATGAAAAGTGGGCATATAATATCGTCAAACAAATCGGAAACTATGGTGAAGTCTTTGAACGCAATGTTGGTGTCAATACTCCCCTTAAACTTGAGCGTGGTTTGAATGATCTGTGGACAAGGGGCGGTTTAATGTATGCACCGCCGTTCAAGTAATTATTCACTTTAAAAAGGTGCCACCGCCGGGGGCACCTTTTTAATTTTCCGTCAAAAATGCATTCCAAAGATCTAATCGAGTGATAGGACCACCTTTTTTACGAACTTGGTTTGAAGATGATGAAGAATAGCGCAGACGCCGCATACAGCCAACCGTCGGATAAGGTTGCTTTCTGGTATGATCCTCGTAAACGATCCATTCTCTACCAGCTTGGTATCTTGGCAATGGTGGGGATGCTGGGATATTATCTTGTATCTAACATCCAGACCAACCTTGAAAGACAAGCCATTGCCACGGGATTCGGTTTTCTTGAAAAGGAAGCTGCCTTTGAAATCGGTGAATCCTTAATTTCCTATTCGGCAGCAGACAAATACGCACGCGCCTTATTGGTTGGCGTTTTAAATACGCTACTGGTCTCTTTTATCGGGATTATCCTCACGGTTATACTCGGCACCTTTATCGGTATTGCTCGCTTATCAACGAATTGGCTGGTATCCAGACTGGCGGCTGTCTATATTGAAGTCTTTCAGGACATACCGATACTCTTGCAGCTTTTCTTCTGGTATGCATTGTTTTATGAAATACTTCCGTCTCCTAGACAGGCATTGACCCCACTTACCGGTGTTTTCTTGTGTAATCGCGGCCTTGTTTTTGCCGTTCCGGAGTTCCATCCAGCGCATGCGTATATGGCCTTCGCTTTTCTGGCAGGTTGTGTAAGTATTTTTTTTCTGCGTCGCTGGGCGCGCAAGCGACAGGCAAAAACCGGAATGGTCTTTCCTGTTTTTCGTGTTTCAGTCGGCGTTCTCGTCTTGCTCCCGCTTTTGGCCTGGCTGGCGGGGGGAGCTCCAACAACGATGAGTGTTCCTGAACTCAAAGGTTTCAATTTTCAGGGCGGGCTCAATATCAGCCCCGAATTCAGTGCCCTTTTACTGGGTTTAGTACTTTATACGGCAGCCTTTGTTGCTGAAGCAGTCCGTGCCGGTATCCAATCCGTGAGCAAAGGACAAAGAGAAGCCGCCATGTCCATCGGACTCAGACCCAACCAGGTTCTCCAGTTGGTAATCTTGCCCCAGGCTCTGCGGGTCATTATCCCGCCGTTGACCAGTCAGATGCTGAGCCTTACCAAGAACAGCTCGTTGGCAGTGGCCATCGGTTATCCCGATTTTGTCTCAGTTGCCGGTACGGCCATTAATCAAACCGGACAGGCTATTGAAGGTGTGGCAATGATCATGTTGGTCTATCTTTTTTTCAGTCTAACGACATCTGCATTTATGAACTGGTATAATAAGAAAATAACCCTTGTGGAAAGATAGATAAATTCATGGAAGCTTACGTGCAAGAAAAACCAGTAGAAGCGTTAAAACCCCCTGTAACGAGCGTGGGCGTCATCGGATGGATAAGATATAATCTGTTTAAAGGTTGGTTTAACTCTCTTCTAACCATAATAACGATTTATTGTTTATGGGTAATCGTACCCCCGCTGATTCGCTGGGCATTTATTGACAGCCTTTGGGTATCAACAGGGGCAGAATGCCAGCAGAGCGATGGTGCCTGCTGGTCCATTATACCCGCCAATATAAGATTTATCATTTTCGGATTTTTTCCTTATGATCAGCAATGGCGACCTTTGGTGGCTATGGTGCTGTTAGTCGGCCTGCTATTCTATAGCCGGAACCGAAATCACTGGAAAAAATCACTGCTTTATGCCTGGCTGATTGGCCTCTTTGTGATGGGGCTCCTGATGAAAGGAGGGCTTTTCGGTTTGTCACCGGTTGAAAGCACGAAATGGGGGGGGCTTCCGTTAACATTGATGTTATCCGTTTTCGGACTGACCGCCGCCTATCCTCTAGGTGTAGTTATGGCATTGGGGCGCAGATCGAAAATGTCGGCCGTCAAAACGCTATGTATTCTTTATATTGAATTGATCCGTGGCGTGCCTCTCATCAGTCTGTTGTTCATGTCTTCGGTCGTCTTTCCCTTATTTTTACCCGAGGGAGTTACCATCAACAATATTCTAAGAGCCCAGGTTGCCATCATCCTTTTTACCGCAGCCTACATCGCCGAGGTGGTTCGTGGAGGACTGCAGGCCATACCTCGAGGGCAGTATGAGGCAGCAGATTCCATTGGATTAGGCTATTACCTGACCATGCGGCTGGTTATTCTTCCCCAGGCACTAAAAATAGTGATACCGCCTTCAGTGCAGCAATTGATATCGGCCTTTAAAGATACTTCCTTGGTTGT
>CP070673.1:779963-782867 GCA_020351915.1 Deltaproteobacteria bacterium | reverse complement strand
TCTTAATGTTCCACCAGGGCTAGCATATTGAACCGGGGTCAAAAAATCAGACCAAGATATAAATCTTCTCTCTGCGGCCTCCGCGAACTCGAGCGAGCGGAGGGAGCGGGCGAGAGAAAAAGCGGAAGAGTTTTGGAAAGTAGCAATCGTCATGATAACAATCGTTAACATCGGTATGAATCATGAGACAGCGCCAGTTGAATTGAGAGAGCTCGTTGCCTTCGAAAGCCATAATACGGATGAAGTCATGAGCGCCATCCGAGGTATTAAGGCTATCAAAGAATCCCTCATTCTCTCAACGTGCAACCGCGTTGAGATTCTGTTCACAACCGAGAAAAAAAAGGAGGCCACGGAATCTGTCATAGAATTCCTCTGCCGTTTCAGTGGTATCCAAAGAGAGAAATTGGCGCCAACACTCTATGTGTATGAAAATGAGGAAGCGATCCGCCATATATTCAGGGTAGGCGCAAGCCTTGACTCAATGATGGTCGGCGAACCACAGATACTCGGTCAGGTTAAAGATGCCTACAGGACAGCAGTCCAACGTAAGTCGTCCTCAGTAATCCTTAACAGGCTCATGCACAAGACCTTCTCCCTGGCCAAAAAAATTCGAACCCAGACGGATATAGCGGGATCTCCCGTTTCCATCAGTTTCGCTGCCGTGGAATTGGGAAAAAAGATATTCGGAGACCTCCAGGGGAAAGAGGTTCTCCTCATCGGGGCTGGAGAGATGGCAGAGCTTGCTGCAACCTATCTTCTGAGTAACCGGGTAGCTCAAATCCTGGTAAGCAACCGGACCTTCTCACGGGCTGTGGAATTAGCAGAGCAGTTTCACGGAACAGCAATCTCTTTTGACGAGATAGGCGATCAGTTGCGTGAAGTGGATATTGTAATTACCTCCACCGCATCACCCGAACCGATAATCACTTCGGGCCAGGTGAAAGATACGATGAGGTCCAGGAAGAACAGGCCCCTCTTCTTTATAGATATTGCCGTGCCCAGAGACGTTGAACCCCATGTAAATAGAATTGAAAATGTGTTTGTCTATGATATTGATGACCTGAAAGGCGTTGTTGACTCAAACATTGGTAAAAGGAAAAAGGAAGCAGTAAAGGCAGAGAGGCTGGTAGATGAGGAAGTCATCAAGTTTATCCACTGGCTCAAGACATTGGAGGTTGTGCCAACCATAGCAGCGCTCCAGGACAAGTGCGAAAGCATACGACAGGGCGAGCTCGAAAAAACGCTCTCCAGTCTCGCTGGACTTTCACCACAACAGAAAAAAGACCTGGAGAATCTCACTCTCTCTATTACTAAAAAGATTCTCAACAACCCCATCCTTTTCCTCAAGCGGAAGGAAGATAAGGAATCCCGCAATCTCTACCTGGATGTCACCCGAAAACTCTTTGATCTGGACTCTGATACCGATAACTCAGAGTCTAAATAAGAGCAACATTCACCTCACCATTTGTTAGTTGTCAGTCGTCAGTGGTCAGTTGTCAACAGGCTATTATAAACCTATGCCTATCCCTATACCAAAATGCACCTTCGGTTCTTTGGGGGAATCCTCTGAGGGCCAGACATGGAGCTCTCTTTTAGAGATTATGGGATAGGCATACTCTATCTCACCTAAGGAACGAATCTCTTTTCCTACTACTACACCTACTACAGTGATCTTCCTGTGAGGGCGGTAGATTGCTGGATCGAGGAAACCGGGTGCGGAGACGATAAATCTTCCCTTTGACAAACCATCCGCGGCCGGCTTCTTTTGAAAGCCGAGCGGGCGCTGAAGGACAATAATCAAGGTTTTTTCAGGCAAATTTTGCGTCTCAATGATATCACCTCCCAGCAGCACGGTCCTCCCTCGATACGCTTGTGGATTTTCCAATAACTCCTCGAAACGGACGCTTTGATCAACTTCCCTTAATGCCTCCTTAGAAATCACTGGAGCACAGCCTGTTATCACAAGGCCGGTTAAGGTCACCAAGCATAGCAAATGTGTAATATATCTCTTTGCCTTCATATCCTTGCCTCTCTACCTCGTTTCATTCGTTCCTCTTCCTTTATTCACCCGTAGGCGTTCACAGGTTCAGAGTTCACCGTTCAGGGTTATCTTTCTTTCTTTGAACTTGCTCGTAAGCCAGCGGGTACTTGACCTGCCCAATGGATGGCAGGCGGGTTTGTGGTGAATCCACAACCGCTGAACCCTGAACCCTTCAACCCGTGAACGGTTACGTTTACCCTTCCGACTCCTCTATCTTGTTGAAGATTTTTTTAGCATACGCTTTTTCCCCTCCAACCTGCAACCTTTATGTAACTTAAGGCAAGACCAGCGATGACCAGGAACCTCATGCACACAGAATCAAAGGAGCGAAGCCCACTGATGAGGCCTTCAAAATAACAACAAAGGCCTTATCAGTGCCGACATATTTTGACATATCCTGACAATTTTTGACAGGTTCTGAGCTGGAGTTTTTTCTATGTTGAGCCAAATAGTTGAAATCTATATGATATTTTTAGTCCCGGCATATGGCATGATTTTGGCATTATAGGAGGGGTAAGACCGTATCAGATGCCACCCAACTTTAACACCAATACAAGAAACCATATGAAGGCCAAGCGCCTCTGAAGGTTATACTTTATAAAGAGAGTTTGAGGTGGCACTGAAACGGGCCTCTCGGGTGTGCGTGTATCTTTCTGCCGGGCATCTCCAAAGAAACCATGAACAAGGTAGAAAACAAGAGGTGTGCCGGGGAAAAACGGCATCGCGGGAAGTCATTGATATGGATGGCCCAGTTGGATGGTTAACCTATCAGCCTCACCTTTAGGTACTTTACACGTTACATTGTCAACCTTCCAACCAACACAGCGGCCCGTAGATCATATGTGATCTACGGGCCTTTTTGG
>CP070673.1:775845-779863 GCA_020351915.1 Deltaproteobacteria bacterium | reverse complement strand
TTGCTCTGGAGATATGCTAGATTGTCATGGACACCGTATCTGTATCGCAAACAAATAGATTGACTTCGGTGGGAAGCCTTTGAAAGATCGCTTGGAGTGCTCAAATCGATTGGTGGCATTGCTAAATTTGCCTACCCCCACATCTTGGGGTAGCCATAATCGGGTCTGAGGATTTGCTTTCTGCTATTTATTTGAAATTCATAACCTTTCACAAATCCTTTGATATGATTTTCAGATCTTGACATTCATTGTCGCTGGCAGTGCATTTGGGTCTGCCCTTTCTCTCTAGCCAAAGCGAAGAATTCAACTGCTTTTACCATGCCTTATGCGAAGTATTTCCATAAGGAATGGTCAGAAACAGTTGGTTCCCAATTCTTAAAGATCCAGGTGTGATTTAGAGGCTGTCAGGTCAAATTCCGGTAATTGCAAATAAGGTCACTGTGGGATGGACATCGCGTATCAGCCTTTCCAGACTAATAAATCGAACATTCTCTTTTCCCGTGGCTTGATCCAAGTTGTTGCCCCCCCTCAAACGGCGGAAGTGGTTAATCTCTGATTGCCCATGTCTTGGAAGAAGCAGAACAGCAATTGCCTTTCCCCTGTTTGCAGTAGTATTCCATTGCAAAAGCAAACCAGATTATTTATTGTCAAAGGCCTGGCCAGTTTTTATCATGCCTTGGAATGAAAAAAAGAGGTTATCCTTGCGGCACCATTGATTAACAGATGGTTTTGTCAATCTGATAACATACAGGTTACTGAAACAAATGACTTTCCTGTCTTCTGAGGTACGACGTCTATGACCGATTCATGCATGGGGCGTTTTCAGGATGCCCTCAGGGGTACACCGAATGATCGAGTCCCTATTATCCCCATGATTGGGGGATGGGCTGCGGCCAACTTTTCGGATGTTCCCCTTTCCAAACTTGCACAGGATCCAAAACGGATCGCTGATGCCCAGGTGCGAGCCATGGAAACTGTGGGCCACGATGCCTTCTTTGCCTATGCCGATCCCCTGTATATACCAGAGGCCTTCGGATGCAGGGTTCGTTTCACAGAGACAGGGCCCCTTGTCGACGCATTGCCCCATTCCATCAACTCCATTGAAGATCTGGAAAAGATCCCCATCCCCGATGCACGACGGGCGAGGCGACTTCCTGTGATTCTGGAACTTGTGAAGGAGTTACATGCATATGGCGGTGGAGATATACCGGTGCTCGGCGCCCTTGAAGGCGCCTTCACGTCCACAACCCGCATTCTTGAGGCCGATCAGGTCATGCGTATGATCTACAAGAACCCCCTCCTGCTTGAGGCCTTACTCGACAGGGTCAATGGATTTCTGCTTGAATTCGGGCGAGCCCTTATCGAGAGTGGGGCCACTGTGCTCTTCATTCCAGAACCATCTGCTTCCGCCTCCATGATTTCACCGGCCATGTTCCGGCGATTTGTGCTCCCTAGGTTACGATCCCTTATTAACGAATTGAAAGTACCCTGTATGCTGCATATATGTGGTGATACGGCTCCTACACTGCAAGTCATGCAGGAAACGGGTTTCCAAGTCCTCAGTCTGGACCAGTGTATGGATCTTTCTAAATCAAGAGATCTGGTGCCCGAAGCTGTTCTGGGAGGAAACGTGGATCCTATCAACTCATTGCTCCTTGGGACTAGAGAACAGGTGGTAGAGGACACCCTGCATTGTCTTCGCACCGGCGGTAAAAACCATTTCATTCTTATGAGCGGGTGCGGAGTTCCTCCTGGTACATCGATAGAAAATCTGAGCGCCATGGTGGAAACGGCCATCGACTATGGGCTGGGTGCCTGACAATAAGTAGCAAACACTCCTTAAAGAGTATTCTGAAAAAGTGGGGCATCCATACAATCATAAGTTGCTGTTTTCTCACGAAAATGCGGTCCAACGTTTTTCAGTCCACGGGAGTCTGCCAACACAAAACTTCAGATACCAATATCCGTACTTTTCAGTATGTTGCGACAGAATAGCCATATCTGAACTTCGCATTTGGGAAACAGAATCTGGAACCTACCGGAATGGTGATTTGAGGATTTTCTAAATTAATTAGCCATCTTTGAACCAGGCGCCATCAAACCGGACACCCAAAAGCTGTAAGATAAGGTTCCATGCATCGCCTTTATTTCTCAATATACTTCACCCTTTCCAACCCCTCAACCCTCTCATCGGTCCAGCGTCTTGCCTTGTACTCGAATCGAGGCAGAGTTCCATGGGAAACCTGTTCAACTCTCATGGTCACCTGCGTTACTTCCTTTATCTTATCGCTCAATTTCTTCAGTATCGTGGCTTTTGCCTTGTCATCCAACGCCATCTTCTTGAATTCAACGCTTACTGTGGCTACTTCTAACCCATTCTCTGCGATAAAAACCCTACCGTTATATTCTTCGATTTCGATAAAAGAGAATACTGCCTCATCCACAGCTTGTGGCCATACATTGGTCGCCTTTATCTTAATCATATCATCGTATCTTGAAATCGTTCCTACCTCCCATACTGCAGATTCTCTACCGCAGTCACAAAGTCTCGGTGGAAGTAATCTCACCCGGTCATTCGATCTGAAGCGAATGAGTGGCATGGCTTCCCTGGAGAAAGTGGTCACGACAGGTTCTCCCCATTCACCGTATTTCACCGGTTTATTAGTCTCCTTATCCAACACCTCAACCAATGCAAAGTAATCGGCCAAGTGATAGTATCCAAAGTGCCCATCGGGGACCACGCCGTATTTACAGGTAATCGCATAGTTCAGGTTTAATTGGGTAGATCCATAAATATCATGGACGACCGTCCCCCATATTTCCTCCATTTGCAGCGCCCATGAGACAGAAAAGGGTTCTGTTGAAAGGGTAATCCCCTTCAGACGGGGAAACTCCTTTTTCGGATCTAAACCACGCTCCATGCAGATATTCGTTATGCGAGCGAGATGAGCAGGCGTGGTGAGAATATGGTGAACGTTGAATCTCCTCATCATGTCGATTCTCTGATTGGTGTTGAATACGGCCAGAGGCAAGGGGGTAGCACCGAAGATCCGGAGGCCTTCATAAGAAAGCATACCACCGGTCATGGTGCCCAGGGGATATAAGACAGCCGATACATCCCCCTTCTTTAACCCAATTGCCGCAAAATGCGATGCGGTGGAGGCGTTTGCCGCCCAGATGGCCTTTTCGTCATGGCAGTGCACCTCCTGCCCCATCCCTGAGGTACCACTGGTCACATTGACGCGATGGATCTTGCTGGATGGAACACAAACCCTCCTTCCAAAAGGGGGATTTTCCTCCTGATCTCTTACCAGATCCTGTTTATCAATGAAGGGGAATCCGGCAATATCCTCGAGTTTTTTGAAATCCTCCGGTCTTACCTTTGCCCTATCAAAGATTTCGCGATAAAATTCACTCTTAGAATAAGCTCTCTCCAAAGTTTCTCTTGTTTTTTCGAACTGCAATTCTTTCACTTCGTCTATAGACATTCTTTCTAGTTTCTTAAGAAAATAACGGTTTGCTGTTGACACTTTTTTTCGATCCATTTATCCTACTTCCTCCTGCTCTTGTTAGCTTGCGTTTATGTGCCTCGCCTGTGTCTTTTTTTTATCTAGGTCATTGTCTCATTGTCTTAGGAAAGGATTCGATTCTAGAAGCACTAATCTTGAGCTTTATAGACCTTGCAAAGCAATCCACGAAGGGGCCACGCTCCACTAATTGGGTTACAGATATCAGGATCATCATCAATCAATACGTTACAATTTGATTTCCAGACCCCGTGCAATGAAGGTTCTGCTCCATTTTCCTCTGGAAACCACCAGCCGTGTTGTGCATGGACCACCCTTGGATCTATTCCATCGAAAAATCTACATTTTTGTTTGATTCTCCCTCTGGCAGACTCTATATAGACCCAATCACCCTCCTCAATGCCCAATTTTTCTGCTGTCTTTTTATTAATCTGCATGACCGGATCGGGATGCATTTTTCTCAGCGATTGGACCTGTCGATGTTCAGAGTG
>CP070673.1:768204-775745 GCA_020351915.1 Deltaproteobacteria bacterium | reverse complement strand
GATGATGATATTATGTCCGTTCGCTATCATATCCAGTATTTGCTCACATGTGACACGGATGTTTTCCAGTTGTTCTTCTGCAATTCCCCTTTGATGAGCTTTCAGTATTGCATTCCCACCCAATGCGATAACAATGTGTTTACTGGATTGTGACTCGTTAGATACTTTTCCTGTCACACGCTATTCCTCCATGGGGAATCTATTGAAAAAAAGAGGACCTCCTTTTTCAATGGCCCGCTATCTAATTCTTATAATATTTCTTTTACTGTAACTTCTTCGAAGTAATCAGATCGAAGAGTTCAAATGGCGATGCCATCGCCCATGCGCGCCAACACGCGACGTAAACTTTAAATATTAGCTTTATGATATATTTTGTCAAGCGTAATTTCGATTTCTGCGTTAATCTGAATAGGCAATGAAAGACTCAATCTTTTGAATAGAATCTTTGACTTTGGGCGTCCCACAAGCCAAGATGCCTTAACATCTTCTTGACCTGCCCGCCATCGCGAGCTCAGGCCCGCCCTCCAGCCAAGCCAAGTGAGGCCGGTCAATAAATCCTTGCAATAAATAGAGTGAAGCCTTAATATCGTTGCCCGTAAGAAACATTATTGAAAAGCATTTATTTACGTTATTTTCCCGGAGTCTAAGATTATGAATATTAAGAGATTAATGATCTTATTAGGTGTTCTGGTGTTTATCCTGCTGTGGGCAGTTATCTCACTATACCCTAACTGGCTATGGTTCCAAAATCTGAACTTCGCGCCCGTGTTCTGGACAATGCTAATAGGCAAATTCGGGCTTGCCACGGTGATCTGGCTTTTTATGATCATCATCCTTTTCGTTAACCTTTACGCTGCCCAGCGTTTTCATCCTGTAAGTGAGCAGAAGTCAGCCTCTATAGGTGAGATGCCCGTCTCCGGCTGGACTACGAACATCATCATCCTGGCCGCTATCCTGATTGTTAGTCTTGTTATTGCATCAAGAGCTTCCGCGCAGTGGGACATGGTGCTGAGTTATCTGAACCAGCAACCATTCGGCAGCAATGACCCCGTCTTTAACAAGGACATCGGTTTCTACGTGTTCTCACTTCCGTTTTACATGTTTGTCCGGGAAGAGTTGCTTGTCCTGTTTCTCTTTGCCGGAATAGTGACCATCGTATGGTATATAAAGGACGGTGGGCTCCAGATAATCGGTCAATTGGCTCAAGACCAGCCACCCATCTCCCTGCCAAAGATTAATATCAGCGAAAAAATCGGAAAACATCTTCTGGTACTCGGCGCTATCATCGTGCTCTTGATCGGGTGGGGTTATCATCTGAAGGTTTACGGCCTTCTCTATTCCACCCAGGGACCTGCATTCGGCGCAAGCTATACGGACATTCACGTCAAGATTCCAGCCCTCAGGATTTTAATGGTGATATCCTTCATCTGGGGTCTGTTCCTCATATACAATGCATTCAACTTCAAGAAGAAGCAGCTCTTCGTAAGTGGAGCAGTGTGGTTCGGCGCCATTCTGATCCTGGCCAACGGTCTCCCTACCGTGGTACAGCAGTTTGTGGTCAAGCCCAATGAGCTTGCCAGGGAATACCCTTTCATAGCCTATAATATCGATCATACCCGCAAGGCCTATAACCTGAACAATATTAAGGAGGTCAATTTTGAGGTCAATGACACGCTGAGCTTGGAAGAGATCAAGGATCATGACGTAACCATCCAGAACATCAGGGTATGGGACGAACGTCCCCTGCTCCAGACCTACAGGCAGATTCAATCCATACGGCTCTATTACGATTTCAATAACGTGGATGTGGACCGCTATATGATAAACAACCGGTATCGTCAGGTCATGCTGGCCGCACGGGAACTGGTGGTAAACCAGCTTCCGCCCCAGGCAAAGACCTGGGTAAACAGGCACCTGATCTATACACACGGCTACGGATTGGCCCTGAGTCCCGTAAATGAGGTCACCAGTGAAGGTCTTCCCCGCCTCATGATAAAGGACCTCCCCCCTTCAGTAGATATTGACCTGAAGGTAGATCGCCCGGAGATCTACTACGGTGAAAAGACGGATGAGTATATCCTGATAAGGACCAGCACCAAGGAATTTGATTTTCCCAAAGGCGACAAGAACGTCTATACAGATTATCAGGGAACGGGCGGTGTTCTCATCAAATCTTTTTTAAGGAGGCTCCTATTTGCCTTTGAATTCCTGGATCCCCAGATACTGTTCACTACCTATCTGGGCCCCGAGAGCAGGATCATGTACAACCGCCGGATCGACAGGCGTGTAAACACGATCGCCCCGTTCTTGGCGTATGATACTGATCCTTATATGGTCGTCTCGGGAGGGAGGCTTTTCTGGATACAGGATGCTTATACCATCTCAAACATGTATCCTTACTCCCTCCGATCCAAGAGCCGCTTTGGGAACAGGAGGCTCAACTACATCAGGAATTCGGTCAAGGTGATCATCGATGCCTATAACGGTGATGTCTCATACTACATGATTGACGAGAAAGACCCTGTTCTTAAGACTTACGCAAAGATATTTCCGGATCTCTTCAGGCCCTTTGATGAGATGCCCGCTGATCTGAAAAAGCACATCCGGTACCCCAATGACCTTTTTGAGATCCAGGTGAATACCTACACCATCTATCACATGCAGGATGTCCAGGTATTTTACAACCAAGAAGATCTCTGGGAGCCTCCGGATGAGATGTACGGTGATAATCGGCAGAGGATGAAGCCTTATTATATCATCATAAAACTGCCGGAAGAGGATAAGGAGGAGTTTCTCCTGATGTTGCCTTTTACCCCCTCCAAGAAGGATAACATGATCGGCTGGTTGGCGGCCAGGAGCGATCTCCCTCACTACGGCAACCTGCTTGTCTATAAACTGCCCAAGGAAAAACTGGTGTATGGGCCGATGCAGATTGAAGCCAGGGTGGATCAGCAGACAGATATCTCCCGTGAATTGAGCCTGTGGGGCCAGAGGGGTTCCAGGGTCATCAGGGGCAATCTCCTTGCCATTCCGGTGAGTGACTCATTCATCTATGTGGAGCCTATCTACCTGGAAGCGAGGCAGGAGAGACAGAGACCTTCTCCGGCGGCTCCACCCCCATCAGGAGGCCCCTTTGGTAAACCCAAGACGGGGCAAGCCATGGGACCTGCCAGGCTGAGAAACGTAAGGACCGCTGCCCTACCCGAACTGAAAAGGGTGATTGTGGCCCTCGGAAATCGCGTAACCATGGAAGAGGACCTTGAGAAGGCATTGAACCGTGTCTTACAGGGTGAGATAGCCTATCGAGAAGAGGTATCCCCTCTTGTGCCGGAAACAGGAGAAACCCCTGATCTCGGAGTCCTGGCCCTGAAGCATTATAATAAAGCTAAAGAATATTTATGTGAAGGGGATTGGGCAGGATGCGGAAGAGAATTGGAACAACTGGAGAACATCCTGAAACAGTTATCAAAGAAAACGATGAAAAGAGAGTCAAACCCCGGGAGTTCCTTGGAAGAGCCGGGGGCTTCCCATGATTGATCAAAGTGGTACGTCAAAATAGCGTACTACCCTGGCTTAGAGGATAATCCTTTGTATTTACAATAGGGTATGTCTCCATGCCAAAATGACGCATAAGACCCCACCTTGACCCAACACGAGATCCCCATATTATTATTCATTCCTGTGGTTAAGATTTCCACCTTCCTTGAACTGGAAATATATATCTCATATTCGTTCGGACACTATTTAAGGTACGCCTCCACTCCCTGGCTGTCTCGTCAATATATCCGGCAGGGAGGTCTTTCACAATCCGGTTATGCCCCGGCAGCAGGATATTCACTTCAAGTTCGGCCAAATTCAAAAGGGAGTTATACAGCTGCGGTCCATCGGCCCCGAAAAGATCAAAACGCCCAATCTCATGATTAGCATAGACCACATCCCCGGGAATGAGGATCTTCCCCGGCCGATTATAAAATCCGATGCATCCAGGAGAATGTCCGGGGATATGAAGAACTTCCCAGCTCATGTCTCCTATTGTAAGCGTTTCGCCACCCTCGAGCTTCCGATCAACCTTTAAAGCAAAATCACCCGGGTTGATACCGAACTGAGCCTGACACATCTCCCTGAACATTTCCAAACCCAGTACGATCCTATCATCTCCCCTTTCCAGAGGCTCGCCTTCACTAACGTGCATCCAGAGTTCCGCATTGGGGAGTTCCTTCAATATCCCAGGAAGGCAACCTACATGATCCAGGTGCGTGTGGGTCATTATCACTCTTTTTATATCTGAAAACTCAATCCCCAGTTTCAGGATCGCCTGTAGTTTGTATTGGTCTTTTCCCATCAGACCTGCATCAATAAGGGTGAAATCTTTGCTGGAACGTCTGCCAATAATATATACATGGGCGTCCGGGATCATTTCGTCTTGACCGGGTATAAAAAAGACACCGTCTGTTATTTGCTTCGTGTTTCTCTCCTTAATCAGGAACAAACTTCTTAATTTAAACAGATACTTCAGGAATATAGACATGTTTTTGAAACCAAATTCATTAAACCGCAGGGCGCAGCATTACCCATTCTAGGGAAGAGGAAGTTGTCAAGGTCGAAAAAGTTTCCTTTTCGGCAATGCTTTAACAGATTTTGGTTGAGTTGAAGTCCCTTTTTATGGCCGAAGTATATGGAATCTACCGTTGTGCGTCAATAACGAACCCGTCTTATGATGTTGTGATCTGGTGTTTTGGGTTGGAAGGGCGGATGACAGTGAAGGGATGTCAAATAAAAGGAAAACTATCAATCTTTTTGGAGTGCAATGCCTTTATGCATTGCACTCCAACTTTGCATACAATAAAAATTATCACGGTAACCACTAGATGAATTCATCTAGCAAAAGAGGTCTTTACCATATGCCTGCGATCACGTCTGCGTCATCCGGTACCATGTCGATCACATGGTGTTTTGGCGGATGTGTCTTTTGAGTCAACAGGCTAACCGGTACCATGACCATCAGAGAGACAACCGGAGGGATTAATGTATCCAAACCGGCCAAGTGCTCAGGAATCTGATAGAACAAAATTAATCGAAGTATAGAGCCAACAAAAATTGCTGCCAGGGCCCCGGGTGTATTGGCCTTCTTCCAGTATATGCCCAATGTCAGCGGGACAAGACACCCGGCAAACACCACGTCAAAAGCAAGAACCAGCATAATTCCCGGCTCAGGCTTAACGATGGCCAGAAAAATTGCAAAAGCAACTACCGGTATGGCCATAATCCTGGCGGCTATGAGAAGGTTGCGGTCGGAAATTATCTTGGCCTCTTCATCAGATATCTCTCGGCCCTCATCTTTCCCCAGTGCTTTTCTTCTCCGCTCCAACGGCAGGAGGATGTTCCTCTGAAGTATATTCCTACCCAGCACTGCAGATACCCCTAATATCCCACCGTCAGCAGTAGATGCTCCGGCTGCGATAATGCCGCCCAGCATTAATAATCCGAATACATAAGGGACCATATCCTGCCCAATTGTCGGCAGAATCATTCTCGCATCGGCGATTTCCGGGAAAAACGTTAAGCCCATTAATCCCATATAGCTACAAACTACACCGGCAACCAGCGTCCCCACTGCTCCATAGAAGCAGCTCTTTCTGGCAATCTCAGGGGTCCTGGCAGCAAAGACCCTTTCCATGAAATCCAGAGCTACAACATCACCAATACCCAGAGCCAGAATGCCTGCCCAATTTAGGAGCGCGCCGTTCTCGATCGAATATAAACCACTTAAGTCCGTGAAATTAGATGGAATTGCCGCTGAGAAGTGGCCCCAGCCATGGGTGGCGAGCAGATAGATAAGACCACCGACAAACCCTATTAAGGCAGGATATATCTGTACTATGTCCGTGGCGGCACAAGAGTAGAGCCCCCCAGAAACAGTGTAAACCATGATGAAGATTGCTATGATGATCAGCGCCGTAACATAATCCATCTTGAAAATAATGGAAACGATCCAGGCAGCACCGGCAAAGTTGCCTGCAACCAGTATTGCAAAGCTAAAGATCATTAGAAGCCCGGAGATGATTTCTGTAAACCAATTAAATCTTCTAAAGTAGAAATCAGGCAGTGTGAGCATGTTCATCCGGTTCAGTGGTTTCGCATAGAAGCACCCGACCACGAAAAGGCATAGGGCCAGGCCAAAGGGGAATTGGAATCCAGCCCACCATCCGCCGCCATATACCCCTGCTGCATTGCCCATAGTGGCGTTCGCATCCAACGATTGTGCTAAAAGCATGGTTCCTACCAGGAAAAAAGGAAGACTCTTGCCACATATAATAAAGCGTCTGCCGCTTTGCTGAACCAGGTAGTACATGCCTATACCAACCACAAAAAAGAAAACAATAAAGACAACAAGACCCCAAGCCATAGCTGACATGATAAATACCCCCTCCCTAAATGGTTAATTGAACTAAACTAAGAGTAATACAGCTTGCCAAGACAAGAATAACTTTCATGGCTATTGACATACTGTTTGAGAAGTAATCCTTGCAGAACACTTCCCAATCAGCTAGTTAAAATTCTTGTTAATAACCTTCAACCTGTTTCGGGAAGTAATCCTCACAGGTCCCTTCACGATACACGTCCAGCGTGGTGCAGTGCAGGGCGCCGCCAAACGGGATCACCTTTTCATACGGAATCGGGACAACCTCCATCCCAAGCTTGTCCAGTTGCTCACAGTAGGCCGTCTCGTGCGCCTCCACACAGACCGTCTTCGGATCGATTGAGAAGGTGTTCATCGATATCCACGACTTACCCTCGTACAGCCCGGTCAGATAGACCTTGTTTTTGTGCACGTAGGTCGGCCTCGCCGCCGGAATCAGCTCCCAGTCGTTCTTCTTAAACAAATCCCACATCTCCGGAGTGCGCGGCGACCAATCCGGATTGTACATGCACAGGCCCGGCCGCAGCGGCACCAGGTTGACGTCTATGTGCCATGGATGGTGGTTGTCCGGCTTGTCTTTTTCCTTGGGGGTGTCGAACAGCACATGGTGAAGCCGGAGACCGAGCGAGGCGAACATGCGCTTCAGCCAGTCCATACCGCCCTTGTTCGTCACACACGAACCCTGGTGGAAGATGTCCTTGCCGAATCGCATCGCATCCGCGGCGTCCCATAGGGGCTCCTTCTCGCTCAGCTGGAACTCCCAATTGTGCAGCCGCTTCGTCTTCTCTTCATCCGTCCAGGTGTGCTCGTAGTCGTAGTAGTAGTTCCTGACGTAGGACTCATCCGTCAGCATCGGCATGGGTGCCGCAAAATGCACTACCTCGGGGTCCTCTTTGAAGTACCGCTCAAAGATCGGCCGCAGGTTCATACGCTCCCAGTAGCGGGTACGGCGGCAGGTCGTGGCCTCAATGATGTAGTTGCCATGAATCATGGTGATGTCGCGGGTGTTGTTGACACCGTGGCAGTTAAGCTGAGTCCAATACGGGTTCGAAACCGGTACATTCAGCATGAATGGCTGAATTTCTACTCGCTCGACGATGGCGCCCCGATCCTCGATCTG
>CP070673.1:764872-768104 GCA_020351915.1 Deltaproteobacteria bacterium | reverse complement strand
TTTACTGGTCTTTCAAACCAACCAATTGAACCAGTTCAACCAATAAAACAAGATAAGGCTTATGTCTTCAAAGGATATTGTCATCAGGGGGGCCAGGGAGCATAATCTTAAAAATATTGATGTTACTATCCCCCGGAACAAACTCGTGGTTATCACAGGTGTATCTGGTTCCGGCAAATCAACCCTTGCCTTTGACACGATCTATGCCGAGGGCCAGAGGCGGTATGTAGAGTCACTTTCAACGTATGCCCGGCAGTTTTTGGAACAGATGGATAAGCCGGATGTAGACTCTATTGAAGGGCTTTCCCCTGCTATCTCTATTCAACACCGGTCTACCAGCAAAAACCCCAGGTCAACGGTAGGTACTGTTACGGAGATCTATGATTATCTGAGGCTTCTCTTTGCCCGGATTGGGCATCCCTTTTGTCCGTACTGCAACGTTTCTATTGTGTCCCAGTCTGTTCAACAGGTTGTTGACCAGGTCATGGAATTTGAGGAGGGGAGCAAGATTCAGATTTTGTCTCCGGTGGTAGACGGCAGGAAAGGAGAACACGTAAGCCTGTTTGGAAATTTGAGAAAGCAAGGTTTTGTAAGGGTTCAGGTAGATGGAGAGATCATGCTCCTTGAATCTGACATCAGGCTGGATAAAAACAGGAAGCATTCTATCAGGGTCGTTGTTGATAGATTGATAGTAGGCAAAACCATAAAAAGAAGGTTGACCGATTCCATGGAGCTGGCATTTACTCTATCAGACGGGTTGGCTCTTGTGGATCTCATAGGCGAGAGGGAGTATTTTTTTAGCCAGAGGGCTTCATGTCCGAACTGTGGGTTTAGCTTTCCACCGTTAACTCCCCAGATGTTTTCCTTTAACAATCCCATCGGAGCCTGCACAGAATGTGGCGGGCTCGGAACCAAGATGTATTTTGATCCAGAATTGATTGTTCCTGACGCAGATCTTTCTTTACGGGAGGGGGCAATTGTACCATGGGCCAATAGGCACTCTCTCTATTTTCAACAGATGCTGGACTCCATCACCCACCATTATCAGGTTGATATATACACACCTTTCAGAGAACTGCCCGAGCATGTTCAAAAGGTCCTTCTTTACGGTTCAGGAAAAGAGGAGATCAGCTTTTCCTTTGACAGCGATGATAGGCGCCATTTTTACAAGAAACCTTTTGAGGGCGTCATACCAAATCTTAACAGGAGGTACCATGAGACTAATTCATCCATTTCCAGGCAAGAGATCGATCGGTTCATGAATATCAGGCCCTGCCCGCAATGCAATGGAGTCCGATTACGGCCGGAGAGTCTCGCTGTAACGGTTGATGGAAAATCCATATCTCAGGTAACCTCATTTTCCATTGATAAAGCCCTGGGCTATTTTGAGGGGTTGAAACTCACCGAAAAAGAGGAAATCATTGGCCGGCGAATACTCAAAGAGATTATTAAAAGGCTTGGGTTCTTAAAGAGCGTGGGCCTGGATTACATCTCGGTTGATAGGTCTGCATCTACTCTGTCAGGCGGAGAAGAGATGCGGATCAGGCTGGCCACCCAGATTGGGTCAGGTCTATCTGGTGTACTGTATGTATTGGATGAACCGAGCATCGGATTACACCACAGGGACAATAATAAACTTCTGCAGACCCTCAAGCGACTGAGGGCGTTGGGCAATACGGTGCTGGTTGTAGAGCATGATCCTGAAACCATCCTCTCAGGCGATCACGTTATAGATATGGGGCCGGGGGCTGGCCAGATGGGTGGACAGGTGATATTTACCGGCAAGCCAGCTGAGCTCGTCATAGAAAGAGCATCATTAACTGGCCAGTATCTTTCAGGAAGGCTCTCCATTCCTGTTCCAAAAACGAGAAGGAAGGGAAACGGAAAGGAGGTAGTTATTGAGGGAGCAGCAGAGAACAACCTGAAGGGAATTGATGTTGGTATTCCCTTGGGGGCATTTACTTGTATCACCGGCGTTTCAGGCTCTGGCAAAAGCAGCCTGATTAACCAGATTTTCTATCCTGCCCTGGCCCAAAAACTGTACCAATCAAAGGAAAGGGTTGGCCGGGTGAAGAGGATAAGGGGTATAGAGTATCTGGATAAGGTCATTAACATAGATCAGAGCCCTATTGGAAGAACACCGAGGTCCAACCCGGCCACCTATACCGGGGTATTTATCCATATCCGGGACCTCTTCGCAATGCTACCGGAGTCAAAGGTCCGGGGATATAAATCTGGCAGATTCAGTTTTAATGTAGATGGCGGAAGGTGTGAGGCTTGCAGGGGTGATGGGATTATCAAGATTGAGATGCATTTCCTGCCGGATGTGTATGTTACCTGTGATGTGTGTAAAGGGTTGCGGTATAATAGGGATACCCTTGAGATACAGTACAGAGGCAAGAATATTGCAGATGTGCTCGATATGACCGTAAAGGAAGCCATGCTGTTTTTTTCTTCTATCCCTCGAATCAGAACTAAGCTCGAAACTCTCTTTAACGTTGGTCTTGGATACATAAAACTTGGGCAGTCTGCAACTACGCTTTCTGGTGGTGAGGCGCAAAGGATAAAGCTGGCCAAAGAGTTGGGGAAAAAGAATACAGGAAGAACCCTGTATCTCTTGGACGAGCCTACCACCGGTCTCCATTTCGCCGACATACACAAACTCTTGGAGGTCTTAAATCATCTGGTGGGTTTGCAAAACACGGTGGTAGTCATAGAGCATAATATGGATGTTATTAAGTCGGCGGATTACATAATCGACTTGGGTCCGGAAGGAGGAGATAAGGGAGGTTCTGTTGTCGGGACCGGCACACCTGAGGAGATAGCAGCAATGAAAGAATCATATACCGGCCAGTTCTTGAAGGAAGTACTGTCAGGGCGTACGCTTGACAGAACTAGCACATGATAATATACTTCCACGTCAAAATCAATCTATCTGGCTGAGGCGGCAGGGTAACGTCACAAAGTCCAGGGTATGGGTATCTTTTTTTTGGTTATGCCCCTGGCCCCGACCCGCCTGCCAGATGGCGGGCAGGCCTGGCATGCAAAGCATCAGTACAAAGAGCTTACTTACGAAATACTGCAACGACCACACTGTATTCCAGAAGTGTCGCGCCTCCCGATCCCGTCCCGGTCTCGGGACGGGGAGGGCGGGCCGAAAAACGAAACGGGCATCGTAACCGTAACCCATAAACGTTACTCAGTAATTCGTGGTTTCTTAGTGACGAGGTGC
>CP070673.1:759593-764772 GCA_020351915.1 Deltaproteobacteria bacterium | reverse complement strand
GGAATAGAGTGTCTTTTCGCTCTCGCCATGGATTCGCGTTCATAAACCGGGACGTTGGTTCCAAAACAATTCAATTATCATAATGGTAAGTCGTTTTGGAACCTGCGTCCCCTTTTATGTCATCCACTTCTTTCGGCTACTCCCGGCTGATGCCCGCGAGGTCCTTCGGGCGAAGCCGGTAGCGAATGACATTGCCCTCATGCAGGCCACGAAACTCGTTTCCTATATAACTGACTACCTCCTCGCGGTCCGCTTCGGGGATATCAGCCTCGGCGGCCATGGCCATGATGAGCTCAGGCCGGAATGCCTTCCAGTCGATCACGCTGCGGCGCACGGCCTCACGAACAAAATCGCGATAAACCAGCGTGGCCTTTTCCGGGGTTTCGACCTCCGCACGCAACGTCCTGTAGTTCTCAGCCGAAGTCATGTATGCCTCGATATACAACTCGCGCAGCAGGGAAACATTGTTCAGCTCATAGATTCCGATAAGGCCGTCAATATAGGCGCTGTCGTCCATGGTAAGAAACGACATCGGCGCGAGATCGGCCTTCAGCAAAGGAATGTTGGAGGCGACCCGCGAGGTTCTTTTGTTGATGTCGTCGAAAGCCTGCAAATAAGGGATATGAACGAGAAGAAAGAAAGATCGTTCAAACGCATCACTAATGACCGCCGCCTTTTCGATCAGTATATCGAATTCTTCTTCGATCGCGAACTGCTCGCCAAGGGGTCTAAAGCTTGAATGGGTAATACCTACGGGCATGCGCCGCAGCCGCCCAGTCATGGCGGGATCGGCTAGAAGGCCGTCTGCGAGCAAAGCGTGGATGTTGAACAGGTCCGCCCGGCTGATCGTAATGGCAGCAAGATTTTCCACGACGTACTGAATTGCTTCCTTGTGGTTAAGGATCATCACCGCTTCCTTGCGATCCTTTCCCGAGGCCTCCTGCCCGAATCGGATCAGGCGCTCGGTTTCGAGAAGGTTGTACGTGTTCCCTTCCATGCGAGATGACGCCCAGGAGAGATCAATTAGGAGTCGTTCAAGAATGCGGCGCGCGTAGGTTCCCACCGGTAGCGGCGAGGCTGTAGGCGTACCGGCTTCACGCAGGCGCTGCCGATCAGCCTCGGCGAGGTAGAATGTCTTGTTCGGAATATAGCGGTCCAGGAATTCCTTTTTATAGCTCGCCGGCCTGCGGCGGTTGTAAGGCGTCTGCAAATGGGCGCGGACCACGGCAGCACCCGCGAGGCTGTAGCCCGTGGACGGGCCTTTACCTGAAACCTCTAGTTCGCCTTCGTCCACGAGCCGCTTCAGAGTGCGCCAAATGGTCGTTTCACTCACCTCGGGGACGACCTGGCGGCGGATATCCTCCCGGCGAGCGCCGGGATGGGCCGCAATGTAGTCAAGGATAGCCTGGTTAGAAAGCATCATTGAAACGATTTTTCAAAGCTGTGAAATGAATATGTTCTTATAATATAAAGGTATTTCCAGCTTGTCAAGATATCGTTTCATGGTTTTTGAAATGATAGCCTCCATAGGCCGTTTGCAACGAAAGCTGCCAGGTATGAAACGTTTAACCATTTGATATAATGGTTTTATTAGCCATCTCGTCTCTATCGTTTCATCAAAAATGAAACGATAGGTGTGTAGACGCGAGCCGACACTTATGATACTTCCTTAGCATCCAAAAAGTTTTGCCATAATTTTGCCATAGATCCGAAAAACATGGGGAAAAATGGGTAGATTTGCTGAAAATCAACGGATCGAGGAATGGCATTTATTTATTTGAAATTACTTGATAATCTTACTTTTTCTTACCCATTGTTATTTGAGCTTTTACCCCCTTGAGCCGACTACGCATCCGATTGATAGGATGAAAGGGCTGATCAGTCAGGATCCAAGGCTGAAGGATACTGAAACGGAATTTGTGTGTATAAATCTCCTCATCTTCAATATAAACCCTTGTACCTTCCTCCAATATGGGTTTCCTGATGACCTCTGCGATTTTATCCTGCCCCTGTTTGAAACTACCTTTGTAAAATTTCAAACAGGTTTCAACCATATCCTCTTTCATTGTCAGAATATAGCTTACAGAGCTACTATTTGTTACGAAATCAGTTCTTATCTTCATAATCTCCACCCCCCTATAAATCGATTTACACCTATATCTATGTACTCAAATTTTATTTCCCGATTGTCTATCCGACCATCTGCTTCCGACAGAAATCGAAGCTAACGAAACAATCGGTTTATTTTTTCTGTAATGTCCTGAAATTCCTGCCCAACCAGTTAGTATATAGTTTCTGCCTAATTGCGAATATTTTTAGATTTGCGAGTCCAATTTTGAATTCTTAAGGATTTTCTAATGAGATAACTCCATATTTGAATACTATCCAGAAACCTGGAAAATCCCGCATGATATAATTGCCTTATGAAATAAGGATTCTCTCAAATATCGTTTTTTCATACTCGCACATATGAGCCATTACCGATGATCGGGCAGGATTCATAAGGCGGTAAAATTCAACATATTATTTTGCATCTTTACTAGCTGGCTTTTGCAGGATTTCGAGGTCAGGTGGTGGAGTAGGAAGAGGTGGTGAGGTGAAACAGCAGTGAGAGGAACTTGCTCAGGAACCTGAACTACATTTGGAATGGAGCTTCCGGTTCAGCAGTGTGCCAGATTTGGACAATAAAGGATAGGCGCCGAAATATCAAGGAAAATATCGAAAGCAGTTAGGCCCCGGCTTTGAAGTCGCCCTTTCGCTCCCACTCACATTCCCCGTAAATTGGGCAGGTTGCACATTTCGGTTGCCGCGCGCGACATATTTCCCTGCCGAACTCAATCAAGGACAGATGAGCGTTTTGCCTTTTCTCCCCGGGGATTGCCGCTTCAAAGGCCACTCTGATGTGCTCGTAGGTGGCATTTGCCTTGACCATGTTCCACCGTTTGGCCATGCGGGTAAGGTGGGTATCCACGGGAAAGGTGTCCGTGCCGCACACAGTGGATAAGAAGACATCGGCGGTCTTAAATCCCACCCCGGGGATTTTCAACAGGCTCTCTCTGGCAATATGGGGCGGCAAACGGGTGAGGCTATCAAGATTTCCCTCATATTCGTTGAGGATAATCCGCGCGAGCTCTTTGATCCTGGGTGCCTTTGAATTGTAGAGGCCTGACGGCTTAATACACTCCCTGATATCCTCGACCGTGGCCTCGGCCAGGACCTTCGGGACGATCTTAAATCTCCTGCGCAGGTTTTCAAACCCCTTGATCGTCGCCTCTCGGGAGGTGTTTTGAGAAAGGATAGTGGAGACCAATCTTTCAAAGGGCGTGAGTGCGGTGTACCACCTCCTCGCGGGGAAGAGCTCGAGAATCCTATCCACCCTGTTGGAAATTGAATTCATGGTGAGATTATAGGATGTGGCCGTGCGTTTGTGAATAGCTTTTGTGAATTCTAATCAGACAGGATTGACAGGATAGTGAGGATTTTTTAGTTTTCCGCCTGTTCGCCACCTGCCCGCTCGTGCCTTGCAATGGCAGGCGGGTCGTCCCGCTCTGCGGGACTCAGGCGAGGCAGGCGAGAAGAAAGGCAAAAACCCTAATCTTTTTCAGAGGGAACCGGCGATCTGGAGTATTGGGAAGGGTTGAGATTATGTTCCGTTTCGGGCTTCTGAATCTACTCATCGAAATAATCACTCGGATACATGGCCATGATCTCCGCCGCTGCCTTACGGACCTCTTTCGAAGGATCATGTGCAGCAGATTGTTTGACGAGCCGGCGAACCTCGGGAAAGGATTTGTGCACGTTCCAGAGGTTTTCCAGGGCGGCGAGTCTCACCATCACCGCCTGGTCTTCGAGAAAGGCCCTCTTTTGCGCCTGAAGGGTAGAGGGCGTCGGCTCTCGAAAGCTCAAGGCAAAGGTGGCTTCCAACCGCACCGCAGGGTCCGGATCAGAGCTCAAGGCCTTGATGAGGAGTGCATCGACCTTAACGGATTCAATCCATCGCAGGGCTAATACCGCACTTGAGCGCACTGGGGCCGAGGGGTCCGCAACAAATCGAGTGATTGTGGGCAGAGCCCGAATTGAGCCGGCATTGCCAAGCACCAACAGGAGGAGCCTGGTCCGATCCTCAGAGGGAGAGGAATTGATTTGGCTGACGACCCGCTCGACAATTTTATCAGCGCGTTCGGGAGATGTATCAGCGAGGTTCCGGGCCATGGTACCCAGGGCCAGCTGAGCGGTGGCCCCAACGTCCCAGTCCGGAGCATTTGCAGCCAGATCGCGGAGCGTGTTTTCCGCGAGCATGGTCGGGGACTCCACCGAGCCCAAACTCTTAACGAGGGTCAAGAGGGCAGGGGAATCACTGGGACGTGCGCGGATGACGTTTACCAAGGCCTCCTGGGCCTGCGGATGGCCGGCAGCGCTCAGGGCCCCAACGAGGATCCGCATGGTGAGGCTCTGAGGGTGGGCGGTGTATAAGAGCTTGCCAAGACCCGAGCTGGTCTCGGGGTGAACATAGGCAAGCGCCTTGAACTTGAGATACAGGGGAGTATCACGGGATTTCCCATCTGACTCAGCCTGTGCAAGCTGGGCCACCAGGCTCTCTCGTGTTTCCTGCCCCATTTCGCTGCGCTGGATGATGGCCTCGCGCTCTTGTTTGGAGATAGTTGCAGACAGGGGCACGGCACGGGCAACCATGTTTCGTGCGGCACTTGCGTTGCGCATTCCGGTGAGCTCTTCGGCGCTCAGTGCCTCCTTTTTCAGGAATTCCATGAAGAGGTTCGTTTGCGCACGGGCTACGGTCTTGCCTGCCATCATGATGACCTGACCCTCGGTTCCCCTGAACGAGTACAAATGACCTCCGTCCACATCAAACCGAGCTACGAGGTTTCCCTCAGGCTTGATCGTGGTTGAAACCTGTAATTTGCCCGGCCGGGTCTTTTGGTGCGGCGTAAGGTAGCGTACCTTGGTCTTGCGGAATGTCTTTAAGCCAGTTCGTGATTCTTCTGATCCCTGCTCGCGAGTATGAGGCTCGGCTTCATACCGGGCGACATACTGTCCATTGGGGTCGTCTTCTTGATCCTCCCTTTGATGTGCCTTAGCTATTTCCGCATTCGGGAGGTCAAACTGTGTGAGGGCAAGCAGATCCCGCGCAAAATTCTGAAAAAACCCGTCTTTTCCGGGG
>CP070673.1:756882-759493 GCA_020351915.1 Deltaproteobacteria bacterium | reverse complement strand
TGAATCCTGTCTTTCATGAATGTCCTTTCTTTTTTCATTTTTTTACACTTTTTTACCATTTTTTAGCACACTCAACAAACATTCTTAACAGGCCGCAGTGAGCATATGCATAACATGAATTCATTTGAACGTAACAACAAGCTCAAACAAAGGAGGGGAAAATGAAATTCAAACAGAAATCCCTCATGGTTGGAGCACTCTTTCTCTCTCTCGGTCTTCTTGCCGGCTGCGCACCTCACTGGTTCTGCGACAAACTCTTTCCGGCCAAGGATACACAGGAGAGGAGCGCGTTTCACCGGAGATGGGCACGTTACCGATTCGCTGACGGGAACTTTTTCGACCACGTCATGAAGCATCTGGGCAAAGGGGTAGAGGAGCTGGATCTTTCTGAGAATCAATCGATCGGGGTGTGCTGAGAGTCTCTTCTCATGAACCGGTATCCTATCCAAGTGCAGGGTTGCTGCCCCATCAAGATGAAGACCCTCAACACAACCCTCAAGGAGGTAAGAAAATGTCTACAATATCTATGCAACCTCATGGAACATCAGTAAAAAGAGCGGCTTGGACCGTTGCGGTCTTTTATATACTGATTGCATTTGAATTTTTTTACATGGCCAGCCCATTTGCGATCTACTTCTATTCCGTGTGCAGACCAGGATTGAACTTCCTGAATCAGGTCCCGGGGGCAGCATGGCTCACCAGTTTCTTTCTACCACATATTGTTGCGGAGACGTCTTCTACGCTCGTGAATCTGCATAACGTGGTAGGTGCTGTGTTGGCTATTCTTGGTTTTGTGACGTTTTGCGTCGGAGCAGGCCAGGTCTATTACTACAGATTAACGAGGAAGGGGGCTGTAACGGGTGGGATCTACAACATTATCCGGCATCCCCAATATGCCTCTTTCGCGCTTTGTAGTTTCGGATTATTGCTCCTCTGGCCACGCTACATTGTCCTCGTCATGTTTATGACGATGCTCTTTGCCTACTACTTTCTCGCCAAGGTAGAGGAGCGAGAGTGTGAAGAAAAGTTTGGCCAATCCTACATAGACTATAAAAACAGAACCAATATGTTTCTGCCATTCAGGATACCGCTCACGGAGAAACTGCCTAATTTGCCTCAATCGAGGCTCAAAAAGGCCCTGTCTATTGCGGCCCTTTATGTCCTGACGGTCCTGGTTTCTCTTGGTCTGGCACGAGGAATCCAATCTCTCGCCCTGGACAGCTTGTACGCCTTGTATTCAAAAGATTCCGCATATATCTCTGTCAGCAAAATAAAGCCAGAGACAATGGAGAAACTCGTCGCAATTGCATTGGCCAATGAAGACGTTCAGACCAAACTTGGCGACGCGAAAGATAGCACAAATACAAAATTTCTCAACTATGTGCTGCCGGCAGAGTGGTATGTCTCGGAAATCCCAATGAACGTCGTTGAAGGCAGCCCAGATCACTTTCTTCGGTCAGATGATTATGACAAGAGTCACTACAAAATCATTTTCACCAAAGCGGATTTACGAACGGATCGCCATGTGGAAGGCAAAGAGTTGCTTTTGAATACCGTCAAGAGAATCCCAATTGTTGAAGTGTGGCTTGATTTGTCTCAAAGTAAAGTCAATAACGTGCAAAATCCACCTGCGACTATGAAATACGAGAATACGCCGGTGCCGGTTTATTAGGGAGTTTTGTGTCGGGTGGGGACGTTCGTGCTGAAATTTCGTTACTTTCAATCCCGTGAAATAAGTCCTAATCATTGAAAATTGCAGTGCACTCTCTGCACGGATGTCCCCTTCGATTAAAGCGGGAAATGACATGCCACTTTATGGGCTTCGCCCATATCCTGGAGCTGGGGCTCGGTGGAATGGTTGATGCATATTTCCGGTCTGCCCCGCCTACGGTACACTGGGCACTGTGGGGCAAACCGGCAGCCACGGTAAGGACGCTCGAAATCACATATGCCCCAGCCAGCTGACTTACTCCCTGAGGAGGTTCCGGAGGCTTCTTTGCTCTCCTTTTCAACCAGTGACGACCAGAGGATATGGGTATAGGGATGGCGCGGCGCCTCGGCAATACGATTCGCCAGGCCCATCTCCACAATCTTCCCCATGTACATAACCACCACCTTGTGGCTAACCAGTTCCACAATCCGCAGGTCGTGGGATATGAACAGGTACGACAAACCCAGGTTTTTCTGCAGATCCTTGAGCAGGTTGATTACTTGGGCCTGTATGGAGACGTCCAGCGCGCTTGTGGGCTCATCCGCAACGAGAAATCGAGCTCCTGGTGCGAGTGCGCGGGCAATGCCAACCCTCCGCTTTTCTCCACCAGATAGCTCATGTGGGTAGTTAGTGAGCTTGCTCTCCTTCAGGTTCACCTGTTCAAGAAGCTCGCTGATCTTCCGGTCGACCTCCGCACCGTCTACGTTGTGGTGAACCCTAATTGCCTCTTTGAGTATTGCCCGGATGCACATCTTTGGATTGAGGGCGGCATCGAGATCCTGAAATATCATCTGCATCTCTTTCCTCAAGGGACGGAACTCCTGCGCCGACAAAGTTGTGATGTCTTTACCGTCGAACAGGATCCTACAGGAGGTAGGAGTGGTAAGTCGCAAGATGGTC
>CP070673.1:752896-756782 GCA_020351915.1 Deltaproteobacteria bacterium | reverse complement strand
GATGACCGTGAATCACAAGAAGGCTACAGATAATCTCACCGGTTTGGTGTTCAGAGCAACGCTCAAATTCGATAAGCAAGTAAGATAGGTACTGCCCGAAGGGCTGGGCCTTCTTACCCTATCGGCATTTCCTGATCGGGTAAGAAAAGAACTCACCCTCTGTGAACTCTGTGCCTCTGTGGTGAGCAAAAACATATCAGCAACCCTTGGGCTCCCCACCGGCATTTTCGGAGTCATGTGCATAAGCGCTATAGGTAATAATCTTGCACTGAAAGCAGTGTGGTGAAAAAAAACAACCAAATAGGTGAAAGGAGATCCCGTGGAACTTGAAATCTTTGAAGAAATGGATGCACGCGAACTTAGAAAGTATATTGAATTCCTTCTGTGGCACTACCGGGTTGTGGATGCATTCTGGTTTATCTATGTAGCCGAGAACTTCGATCAACCCACTGCAGAACTCATTAACGAAAAGGTTTGGGGGCGGGTAGCCGGGATGGCTGCCAGGGATCTGGTTAGCCGGTTTCAGGTTCAGGAGAAGGGTCTGAGGGGCTTTGTGAGGGCACTCAGGTACTTTCCCTGGCACCTCCTTGTAGGGTACCAGATTCAGGAAGAAGCGAATCAAGTAATTATCTCTGTTCCATCGTGCCCTACCCAAGAGGCACGGATCCGACGGGGCTTAGGAGAGTTTGTATGCAAGGAGATGCATCGCAGAGAGTTTGAGGGCTTTGCCCACGAAGTTGATGAACGGATTCAGGTTGAGTGCCTTTTCGCCCCTCCTGACCCACATCCACAGGATATGTTTTGTAAGTGGCGCTTTTATCTCAAGAACTAAAGAGTACTTACGCCAGGCAAGCGCATATTGATTATTTCCTTTGAACTTTCCCTTTTGTTTGGGGGATTATGAAAGCATATGGGGAGAATATCGTCGAAACAAAAAAACCCTTTCACTGGGCCTGGATTATTCTCGCGACCTGCTTTGTCAACCTCTTTATCAACTATTCTGTTCGTCTTGGATATGGCGTGGTCCTTCCAGAAATGATTCATTCCCTAAACTTTGGTCGGGCTGCTGGAGGATCAATCTACAACGCCTACCTCTTTTCTTATATTGCCCTTACTCCCCTCACGGGTTATCTGACCGACCGACTCGGGGCCCGTCCAGTAATTACCAGCTGCTGCTTCATACTCGGTGTTGGCGTCCTTTTAATGGGGACCATTGCCACCCTGTGGACAGCGTGTCTTTTCTATGCCGTCGCCGGTCTTGGAGCCACGGGCATGTGGACGCCGGTCCTTACCGTGGTGCAGCGTTGGTTTTCCCCCAACCGCAGAGGTCTTGCCCTGGGTATAGTTAGTACCGGTCCTGGGGTGGGATTGGCAACCATGGGAGCGGTCTTTCCCTTGATTGTACACCATTTTAGCTGGCGGTATGGCTGGTATTTTCTGGGGGCAGCGGCACTGGTTATGGTTCTGATAAATGGCTTACTCCTGAGAAGTGATCCCGAAAACTCAGGGTGTTTACCATGGGGGCAGAAAGACGAACCTTCCGGTATTGGTCGAGCTGATGCAAAAACCCATACGAAAGGTGGCTCTCTTTCCATTGTGTTTAAGAACAGCAGATTTTGGCTTATCGGACTTTCCTACCTTTCAATAGCTTATAGTCTCTATGGAATCACCACCTTTATGGTAGACTATGCCAGATACCAAATGGGATTACCATTGGAAAAGGCGAGCCTCCTAGCCACCGTACATGGTGCTGCTCAGGTGGCAGGGGTCTTGACGATTGTACCGCTCTCCGATTACCTGGGACGGAAAAAGACGCTAATCATTTCTAACTCCTGTGTTGCCGCTTGCCTGGCCGGAATCCTCTTCACGGGAAATTCCTGGGGAGTGCTTTTTGTGCTTGTGGGCATAATGGCCGTCTTTTGTGGAGCCATCTTTCCTGTGTATGGTGCATGCGCAGGAGACTATTTTCCACGGGATATGATGGGGACCGTTATCGGGGCATGGACGGCTTTCTATGGATTTGGGGCTATGCTCGTACACTGGGTCACCGGCATTTTGCGTGATACGATGGGTGTATATGATCATGCCTTCGCAATCAATGCAGCAATGGCCGCAGCAGCACTTCTTTTAATAAGCCTCGTCAAAAAACTCGAGAGCAGGTGAGGCTGCATTTCTCGTTTGGCGGGGCATGGAGAAATACTCCACGCACCACTTGTCTGAAACCTCGCTTTAAGTCGTTGGCCTTTTAACATTTTCTCCTCTGATTGAGTTTCTACCTCGAATGCATTTCTTTCCTTTTTGTGAAAAAGATCCGCACCTTTGCGAGCATTCTTTGATCTTTCATTTTGACAAAACAATGGTTATCGCTCCGGATCCCCTAAATTAGTTCTCTGTAATCTGGGTCAGGATTATAATCTGGGAACATAATTGAAAATCTGGTACAGATGAAAGATCAGTGATGTTCAATCTTCAAAGAGAATCCGACCTGAGGTAAGGGTAACGTCAAGAGTTTTGTGTCACCGCTAAAAAAGGGGTAGCCACACCCTGTCTGAGGTGAGGTAAGCGTTCTATTGACATAGGCCGATCTTTTGCCTATACTCTATTCCTAAAAAAGCACCATAAAAACGCCAGAGTTGTGGGTTGTGAAGGCGGCGATTGAGGAGCGAAATGTACTCTGTTGCCCCCTCTCTTCCCTGCTGTATTTTTCCCTGTGGAAGCCTTGTTGCTGGTGCTCAAGAAAATTTTGGAGTTTCTCCCTTAACCACTGATACGTCCTAGAGATAGGAGAGCAGGTCGATGGCTCGAGCCGAAGCTTACTTGATGGAAAACCAGGAAGAAATCGTTCGCCTGGAGATCAAAATCGACCCTGAAGTGGTTATAAAACAGGGACTCTGGTGTGGACTGAAACCTGGTCTCAGGGTGCTCGATGCTGGATGCGGGCCAGGCAAGGTAACCTCGATCCTTTATGAAATGATACAGCCTGGCGGGAGTATTTTGGGAGTGGACTACTCAGAAGAAAGGATCCAACACGCCAAAGGGCACTATGGTCAGGAATCGGTCATTGATTTTCAGGTCCATGACCTCAGGGATCCCTTGAATGGCATGGGTTTGTTTGATCTCATTTGGGCCCGTCTCGTATTGGAGTACAACCGCATGGAAAGCCCTGATATTGTGAGAAATCTAACAGCCGTATTGAAACCAGGTGGATATTTATGTTTACTTGACCTAGACCATAATTCCTTGAATCATTACGAGTTGCCTCCTAAGATGGAAGAAATCCTCTTTAAGGCTATTAATATTGTACAAGAGAAATATGATTTCGACCCCTATGCAGGCCGAAAATTGTATTCTTACTTATATGATATAGGTTATCAAGATATTCAGCTGGATCTTAGGGCCCACAAGCTGATTTACGGAAAGATAGGATACGAAGACACCTTCAACTGGATGAAAAAGGGACAGATTGCCGCCATCAAAGCCAGTAGACTATTTGAAAGCTACCCCGGTGGCCGTGATGCTTTTTTTTCGGACTTTAAGAAGTTTTTGATGGATCCCAGAAGGTTTATCTATACCCCTTTAATCCTCTGCAAGGGCATGAAGCCTCTTTCACCCTGAGGCAGTAAAAAGAGGCATTGGAAAAAAACCTAAGCCTTTTATTTGCTTAATTGATTCTTAATAGCCGTACCGAGTTTATTTAGGGTATACGGTTTCTTAACATAGGACCCTGCACCCAACTTCTGAGCCTCCTTCACCCGTCTTGTTTCAGAAAACCCACTCACGATTATTGCTTTCTGGTGGGGATGGAGCTTGAGGATTCTCTTGTAGGTCTCCAGACCATCTATTCCAGGATCCATTATCATATCCAACACCAGGAGATCTGCTGAGT
>CP070673.1:748334-752796 GCA_020351915.1 Deltaproteobacteria bacterium | reverse complement strand
GGCAGGAGTACGGCATTGTTGAAAATGCACTCGTGGTTTAAGAATTCTGTAGACAGGACTCAAGTATTGGCATCGCCCTGAGCTTGGCTGACTTTTCCTCTGAGGTTATTTTGAGATCTGGCAGTGAGGAACAGAAACAAAAATATTTGAGTCCCGTTACCAAAGGTGAGGCACTTTCAAGTGGAGGATTTACTGAGCCAGACCACGGAAGCGATATTACCCTTATGGATACAACTGCGGTAAAAGAGGGGGATGAATACGTGATAAATGGGGTAAAGACATTTATCACCAATGGGACCATTGGAAGTTTTGCTATCGTTTTGTGCCAAACAGACCCAGAGGCAAAGCCGACCTACCGTGGTCAGTCAACCATTATTGTGGAGACAGGGACACCTGGATACACTACTGCCGATGTCGGTGAAAAGATGGGAATAAAGATGACATCAACTGCGGAGCTTTCGTTCAACAATGCGAGGGTTCCCTCCTCAAATCTAGTAGGGGAAGAAAATAAGGGCTTTTACCAGGTTCTTGAATTTTTTGACGAGAGCAGGGTGGAGATTGCCGCCCAGGCCCTTGGGATTGCCCAGGGAGCCTTTGACCGTGCACTTGCTTATACCAAGGAACGAAGCCAGTTTGGAAAAAAATTGGCTCAGTTTCAGGTAACACAGCATAAATTGGCTGATATGGTAGCCCAGATAGAGACAGCACGGCTCATTGTCTACAAGTCAGCCTGGAATTTTGATCAGGGGAACATTGACCCCAAGCTGACCTCTATTGCCAAGATGTACGCTGGCCGGGTAGCAGTAGAAGTAGCCGATGAGGCTATTCAGCTCTTTGGAGGATACGGCTATATGCTTGAATATGAGGTAGAGCGGTTTTACAGAGATGCAAAGATAATGGAAATCTATGAGGGAACAAGAGAGATACAGAAAAACACCATAGCCAGCGCATTATTGGGTAAACTATAGCAGAGGGCTCTGATGTTTACAAAAGAAACGTTACAAAGGATAGCGGCAGACAATAAGAAATGGCAGGAGCTGTTTCAAGAATCTGTCTCAAAAGCCCCAGAAAGACTAGAGAGGTTTTCTACCGTTTCAGACCGTCCTGTCAAAAACCTGTATACGCCATTGGACACAAAAGATCTGGACTACGCACAAGATATTGGCTTTCCGGGGCAATATCCATATACACGGGGGGTTCAGCCCTCTATGTACCGGGGAAAACTCTGGACAATGAGGATGTTTGCAGGTATGGGATCTGCCAGAGACACCAATAAGCGATTTCATCTTTTGGTAAATGAAGGCCAATCAGGTCTGTCAGTGGCGTTTGATATGCCCACCCTTATGGGATGTGATACTGACTCCCCAAAATCGAGGGGAGAATGTGGAAGGTGTGGAGTTGCCATCGACACCCTGAAGGACATGGAGATACTGTTTGAGGGCCTTCCCATTGAAAGGATTACCACCTCCATGACGATCAATCCGCCAGCGGCTGTGCTCTGGGCTATGTATATTGCAATGGCAGAGAAAAGAGGCATCAGCAGAAGGGTTATAGGAGGAACTATCCAGAATGATATGCTCAAAGAATTCATCGCACAGAAGACCTTCATGTGCCCCCCCAAGCCATCAATGAGAATCATAGCCGATACTGTCGAATTTGGTACGAAAGAGGTTCCTCGATGGAATCCCATCAGCATTAGTGGTTATCACATTAGGGAAGCTGGGTCTACTGCTGTTCAAGAGCTTGCCTTTACCTTAGCCGACGGTATAGCCTACGTTGAAGCTGCCCTGGAAAGGGGCCTTGATGTTGACTCCTTTGCTCCGAGGCTCTCCTTTTTCTTTGATTCCCATCTCGACCTTTTTGAAGAGATTGCAAAATTCAGGGCTGCCAAGAGGATGTGGGCGAGAATAATGAAGGAACGGTTTCAGGCAAAAGATGAGCGCTCTATGTGGCTCAGGTTTCATACCCAAACCGCAGGTTGTTCCCTCACTGCCCAACAGCCTTACAATAATGTTATCAGAACGGCCCTTGAGGCCCTAGCCGCTGTACTCGGAGGAACCCAATCCCTGCACACCAATTCTTTGGACGAGGTTCTTGCCTTACCCACTGAAGAGGCGGCTACGATCGCTCTTCGCACACAGCAGATCATTGCAGAAGAGTCAGGGGTCGCACATACCATCGATCCTCTGGGTGGATCCTTTTATGTTGAGCGTCTCACAAAAGATATGGAGGAAGAGGCGTTTGAATACATCAGAAAGATCGACGAGATGGGAGGGATGGTAGCAGCAATAGAGAAGAATTACCCCCAGATGGAGATTGCAGATGCTGCCTACAACTACCAGAAACAGATAGACGGCAGAGAAAAGACAGTTGTCGGGGTAAATAAATATGTCACAGAAGAAGAGCTTCCTGTTGAGACGCTTCAGATAGAGGCAGAATTGGAAGAGAAACAGATACAATGGACAAACCAGATCAAAAATAGCAGAGATAGTAGTAAGACAAAAGAGGCCCTGGAGAGATTAGGTGAAGCGGCTCAAGGGGATGATAATCTCATGTATCCTATCTTGGAAGCCGTTAAAGAATATGCTACTGAGCAGGAGATCTGTGATGTGTTCCGGGATGTCTTCGGGATATACCGCGATCCCGGGGTTTATTGAATAAAGCGCCTAAAGCCCGCCCTGGTGCTATTTGCTATGATAAGCCTACAGGTTTGTAAGCCAGTATGTGCTTGAATTAGCTTATTAAATCTATAGGCCAGGACAGGGCCAGGGTTAAAAGTGAGGTAAACTTAGAAAGTTGTTATGTTGTGGACAATAGATTGTTCAACGGTTTCTGTGTTCCGGAGGGCAAAAAGCACTTGCTAGGAAAATAGCATGAACCAAAAAAGGAAGATCAGGGTATTAGTGGGAAAACCGGGCCTCGATGGTCATGACAGAGGTGCCAGGATTATTGCAAGGGCTTATAGGGATGGCGGTTTTGAAGTCGTTTATTCTGGTCTTCATCAGACCCCTGAGGAAATTGTGCAGGCTGCTATCCAAGAGGATGTGGATATGATAGGGCTCTCCAGTTTGGCAGGTGCCCACATGTATCTCTTTCCGAGGGTTATGGAGCTGCTAAAAGAGAAAGGTGCCGATGACATTGTGGTTTGCGGTGGCGGTATTTTTCCTGAAGAGGACATACCTAAATTGAAAAAAGCTGGGATCAAGGAGATATTTACGCCAGGCACACCCCTCACAGAGGTGGTGAAATGGGTTGAGGAACATGTGGAACCTAGGAGTTCATAACAGTAGGGAAATGTAGTAAGTAGTAAGGAGTGTAGAAATCCACAACTAACTTTAGGCCTGCCCGCTCGCCAAGCTTGCGAGGCAGGCGGGCACTTTTAACTTCAGACATTTTAGACACTTCTAAGATGAGTATTGCTGATAAAATCGTAGCCGGGGACATCAGAGCAGTCGCCAGGCTTATCAGGGACATTGATGATATGGTCCCTGAGGCAAGAGAGGTACTCAAGGATCTTTACCCCTCTACTGGCAGGGCGTATGTAGTTGGCATAACCGGAGCACCAGGTGTAGGGAAGAGTACCCTAGTGGATCAAATGGTGGCTCATCTGAGGAAGGCGGAAAAGACCGTGGGAGTGCTCGCCGTAGACCCAACCAGTCCGTTCAGCGGAGGCGCTATTCTTGGTGACCGAGTCAGGATGCAGCGGCATAGCATGGATGAGGGTGTGTTCATACGCTCAATGGCAACAAGGGGCTATTTTGGTGGACTGACTCAATCTACCAAAAGTGCAATAGATGTGCTGGACGCGATGGGAAAGGATTATATTCTCGTTGAAACAGTTGGCGTTGGGCAGGACGAAATAGATATTGTTCGGAGTGCTGATACAACGCTTATTGTTCTCATACCGGGGATGGGTGATGACATTCAGGCCCTTAAGGCAGGTATCCTGGAAGTCGGTGATATCTTTGTAATAAACAAGGGTGATAGGGAAGGTGCAGATAGGACTGTCAATGATATCAGATTGATGATCGAGATGGATGAAAAGAGGTATGAAAATGGCTGGAAACCGCCAATCTTGACCGCTCAGGCAGTATTTGATAAGGGAATAAAGGAAATCTTGGATGAGGTTGAGAAGCATGCCACCTATCTAAGATCTTCCACAGAAAGACAATCCGGGATTAAGTATGAAAAGGTGCGCAATGAACTTACCGAGATGATAAAAGATAAAGTTGTCCGCGATATTTTGTCAGACCTTATTCAGTCTAGAGAGTTTGAGGATGCTGTCCAGCTAGTTCTGCAGAGAAAACTCGATCCCTATACCGCCTGCGACAATATTGTTTCAAAGAAACTAAAACCAGGTGACAAGTAATGGAAAAAGCCATTCCACGGTGGGTTATCCACGTTGTCCTGGCACTGGTTGCTATCTTTTTCATTTTGTTTGGGATAGACCTCCTTATTATGG
>CP070673.1:743751-748234 GCA_020351915.1 Deltaproteobacteria bacterium | reverse complement strand
GGTAGTACCGGATACATCTCTTGTCTAAATTGGAGGAGAATAAGGTGAGAGGCCCGCTTCGTTTTCAGGAAAAGGCGGAACCAAAGCAGGGGTGCCATAAGTTTTGATGGCTTCCCGAGATGCCGATGATATCTCTAAGAGATACACGAACATCCGAGAAGCCTCTTACATGCCACGACTCACTCCCTTTTGTTCAAGTATAACCTGTGGAGGCTTGTGGCCGTCCGGTGGTTTTCTCAAATAATGCTGGAGTTGTGTAGCACGGAATCCATTTTTTCCTTAAATCGCACTTTTACTATAATCTAAAATTATTTCAAGGACTTGTACTTATAGACATAAGTTAATCCTGAAAAGCAAGATGTAAAGGTCTTGCCCCGCATTTTTTATTGAAGGCTCAAAAACTCTTTTATTTCCTCAAGACGAGGGATACCCTTACGGGCCCCTATTTCCCTGCATTTCAGTGCAGCAGTGGCCGAGGCGAAACGCATGCATTCTGGGACATCCCAGCCCTGAAGCAGACCATAGAGGTACCCACCATGATACACATCACCTGCCCCCGTGGTATCCACTGAATCAACGGAAAAGGCCTTCTGAAAAAGGAGCTCTTCACCGCTCAACCCCACACTCCCTTTTGAACCCCGAGTGATGATCACCTCTTTGGGGCCTAACTGGCGGAGGGCCGCAAGGACCTTCTCAGGGGGTGTACCTCTTCCTACCAGTGGTTCTGCAAAACCTTCTGAAGCTATCAACACATCCACCAAGGATACCAGTTCCCGGGAACCATCCCTCATCGTTCCGGCATCCATGACCACGGAAAGCCCCCTTTTTCTGGCCTGGCGTGCTGCCTCCAGGCATGCTTCGATCATCAGGCCATCCAAATGCAGAATTTTGGCTTTTGAAAAAGGGCTCAGGTCTACGTCAGCGGCTCTCAGATGAGGAACACTTCCCCGGTGCCAGAATACGGTCCTGTTTGCACCTGCCTGGGTTATTGCAATAAAGGCAAACTGAGAGGTATATCCCGGGGTGATCTTTAGATAGGTAGAGTCTACTTTTTCGTCTTTAAGCCCCTTTACGATTTCACTGCCAAAGTGATCGTCAGATATGGAACCTAAAAAGGATGTTTGTATGCCCAGGCGGGAAAGGGTGACAAGGGCAGTAGAGGCCGGTCCCCCACACTGAATATGGAGGTCCAAGAGCTCGCACTTGCCATCTTCTTCAGGATAGACTTTAAGTCTTCCCAAGAAATCAAGGCAAGCTTGGCCAAGGCCAATAACCTGAATGTTTTCAGCGATAGAAGTGCTCTCTTTTATCAATGGGGTAAGATCTCTGTGTAGCCTACTATTGTGTTTTGATGCTGCCTATTGTTCGACCCCTTTCGGCATGAGCAACGTCAAAGTCCAGGGTATGGGTGTCTTTTCTTTGGTTATGCCCTGTGACATGGCCCCTTACTGGGTCGTTTCAAAATGGTTCATTGCGCCCTAAGCCTTAGAATCATAGGCTCCATCTATATAAACCATTTTGAAACGCCCACTCATCTAAACTATGTGGGGCATAATCCAAAAAAAGAGATACCCATACCCTGGACCTTGACGTTACCCTGGGGATTCTTACAATTCCCTTGACTTATCACTTGGAGTCATGCCACATTCTCGAAGAATTAGCTGTTAAAAAGGGCAAACCTGAAGACCTGTAGAAGGATTAGGACAGGAGATTTGTCTTTTCCCCCAAATTGAGTGTTTCAAACCTTGTTCACCATTGATCATAACGATCATGGCTAGGGCGGTCTTTCCCAGTGTGAACACTGCCGATGCAAGAGAAAGCCTTTCAACAGCACATGGAGGCAGCCAGCGGCAGGAAACTCAGGCTGAATAGAGAGGAGATGGTGCTCCTATGACCGTTACTGATGTATTTGCTAATGCAACTTACATAGATGTTGGGCTTCTTCTAATGATCATTCTCTCATTGCTCGCTATAGTTATTGTGCAACGCAAAACAAAGCAAAAGATGGAGGAAAGGATTGAAGTTTTATTTGACAGCACCAACAAGTTAAAAGTAAAAGATTATGAGTTATCAAAAAAAATCAACGCGTTTCTTGAGAGCAACGAATCTACAGTCTCGGAAATACACAGCAAGATAGAGTCCTTGAAAACTTCTCTTGGTGACACCCAAGATGCTCTGAGTAAGACCGCCCAGGCGCACGAAAGGCACACCAAAAGGATTGAAAAAAAGCTCAGCGATTTCTCAAAAGAAATTCAAATAATGAAAGACTACATCCGCGAATGGGCCATCGACATGGAGTTGTAGCCAATGAAAAGGAGCGTTGTTGCCACCATTCTCTTTGCTGATCTCATGAATTCCACGGAGATGGCAAAGAATCTTACGCTTCAGGAATACGACGAAATGATCGTCGATTTCCAGACCACCATGTACGAGGTTGTTTTCCACCATCTGAGCCACTACGGGTACGAGGGAAGTGGGGTTGATTATGACTGGTCTATTGTAGGCGACCAATTACAGGTATTTCTCTATTCAGATTCAGTGCGATTCGATGTGCGGAGCGCCCTGCTGGTTGCAACGAAGATCAAACTTGCCTGGTTAGCCGCTCCCTTCAATCAGAGGATCTTGCAAGAAGGGCGCCTAGTCTCCCGAATCGGCATTGGTATCAACTGCGGCAAGGTCATCAAAGATCTGAGGGAATGGCGGGTCAAGATGGGGGAGGAGCGCCCCACTATCGAAGGTTACGCCATAAATCTGGCCAAGCGCATAGAATCCGCCTCGCGCGAGGGTACCGTTTATCAGATTATGGTTGGTGACAGTTTTCATAAGAGGTGTCAGGAGATCGGTACAATCAATATTGCTTTCAGCAAGCCGTGGAGCCTTGGCTTCAAAGGAATCAGCCAAAAGATGCCGGTCTACGAGGTGGTTTCCTTTGTCAATTTTGAAATCCTGTCTTCACTGCCTCCCTCGCTGCAGAATGGGGTGATCCACAAAATAGAATACGCCCTTACACAACCAATGCCTGAATCCTGGCTCTTTATTATCCTGTTGCGCCACTACGTTTCGCTGATCGCTACAGGCAAACAGCAAAATCTTGAGACCCTCGCCCTCGAATACGCCCACCAGGCACTGGAGATTTTGGACTACAAGCCGCCCATCTACAACATAATCGGATGGCTCTATACTTATGGCCAGAGCATTCGCAACATGGAAATGGCCATCCATTACTTCGACCGGTCACTCGCCCTCGAGCCTGGAAATGAGGCAGCCCTCCTCCACAGAGCCAGAGCCTTGGACCTAACTGGTAAGACGAATCTATCACAATACGCCTATGAGGAGATTCTCTTTCACAATCACGACCACCCTGAGGCACGCAGGAAGGTAGCAGGATATCGGGCCGAGCACCGATAAGATTGGCACGGCTTCACGCGATTATCTTTCCTTCATGTCTTCTAAACTTCCTCTACACTGCATCTCCATGGCCACCATTCCGAGACTGCCAGACCTAACAAGAATATGAAAGGGCTTCCAGAAAAACCCTTGCCGTCTTCATCCAGCATAACCATTATGAGGCGCGGAACACATCTTTTGCTATGGTGCGCCTTGCCCAGCAATTCTGAAGGTGTTGTCATGTTTGACACATTTTGAGCACTTGCGGCAGTTTTTGAGTAATATTTTCAGCTGGATTTAGCTAACTAGTTGAAATCACTGTTCATCTCTCTTACCTCGCAATTTGGCACGATTTTGGCATAGTATCAAAGGTAAGGCTGTTAGGTGCTGCCCAATACCTAAAAGATATGATATGCAAGAGCCTCCAAAGGGTATGCTGGAATAAGGTAATTTGAGGTAGTACTTATAGAGACCTTCTCGGATGTGCGTGCATCTTTTCCACAGGGCGCCTTCACACGTTATGTGAACAAGGGATGTGTGCCTGGGATTATAACGGCATCGTGGGAAGACAGTGTACACAAGGCCCCGTTGTGTGGTTCACTTATCAGCCTAACTTTAATTCCCTAACACGTTGAATCGTTAACCTTTCAACCCACAGAAAAGACCCGTAGTTCGTTATATGATCTACGGGTCTTTATTCATCTTTGTTTTCCCTTCCTATAAACCCATGTTTTTCATATGTCTCCCTCAAGTTTGTTCAAAAAATGGTGGCCAGCGTCACGTCATTGTGAAACCCAAGCTATTGATTGTTAAGCTTCTCTTGCAGGGTATGGGTGTCTTTTTTTTGGTTATGCCCTATGATATGGCCCCTTACTTGGTTGTTTCAAAATGGTTTATTGCGCCCTAAGCCTTAGAATCATAGGCTGCATCTATATAAACCATTTTGAAACTCCCACTCATCTAAAATATGTGGGGCATAATCCAAAAAAAAGACACCCATACCCTGGACTTTGACGTTACCTTGAAATGGTGGCTTCCTTTCTTGACAATATAGCCGGAGCACAGTAAAGTTCTAAGGAGTTCTGGTAGCAAGCGC
>CP070673.1:739940-743651 GCA_020351915.1 Deltaproteobacteria bacterium | reverse complement strand
CGTTCCTGTTTCATTGTTGGCATGCATCACGGTGATGAGGATCGTATCCTTTCTTATCGCCTTTTTCACCTCGTCTGGATCAACCTGGCCATATTTGTCTACCGGTATAAAGGTCACATCGCAGCCTGTCTCCATAAGGAAGAGGGCTGTATTGATTATGGCGGGATGCTCGATCTTGGTCGTAATGATATGGCGGCCTTTTTTCCGCAAGGTCCATACCATAGATTTCAGAACCATATTGTTCGATTCAGTCCCACTGCTGGTAAAGATGATTTCGTTTTCCTCGCACCCAAGCAGTGTGGATATCTGGCCCCGCGCCGTTTCCAAGGCCTCCTTTGCCTTTTTGCCCATGGGATGGGCGCTGCTCGGGTTCCCAAAATCCTCAAGGATAAAAGGCATCATTGCTTCAGCCACCTCCCTTGCTATCGGAGTGGTGGCATTGTAATCAAGATAAATCATTTTGAACTCAGGGTTTTATTAGTTTTATTTGTTTTATTAGTTTATTGGTTTTTGCTTTTACCCAATCCAACAATTGAACCAATTGAACAGCTTTTTTAACTACCTCCTCAGTGTTGCCCGCAGGCGGTGTGGTTTCAGTAAAAGGTCAAGAGCGTCATTGATCGTGGGCACTACCAGGTTAGACGCTACCATTGCCTCTGCCGATGTCCCCTCCCCTCCCAGTACACAAATTCCAATAGCAGATTCTCTCAGCATGGAAACATCATTACGTCCATTTCCTATGCTTACGGTTCTATCCTTTCCTTTGTCTAAGACCACTGCGAGCTTCCGATCATCTTCCTGGGTTTCTTTTATTATGTGAATGCTTACCGGTAAATCTCCGAGCAAGCTTGCTGCATTTCTATTTGTATCGGCAGTCACAACTGTGATGTCCAGTTTCTGACTGAGTTTTTCCAGCCTCTCTTCAACACCCTCCATAATTCTCCCGTCTAAGGCGATTGTCCCGTTCAGGTCGAGCACCAAATGTTCAACTTCGTAGCTACCCATTCCAGGGATGGCTATGTGTATCACCTTGTTCCTTCCCTCGCTAGAGTCTTTCTCAAATACACTCATGGCCAAAGAAAAAATCTGCCGGTTCTGTTCCCTCATTTTCCAAAATTCTTATGCCACTATCTCCGGTATGTCAATGAAGAAATCTATTAGCACTTGACACCCACTATAGCTCAATATATTTTCGGAGCATAAAAGGAGGCAATATGTATACACTAAGATTTGATAAAGATCTTTGCAAGACCTGCCCAACATGCGACTGTCTCGTTAAATGCCAGCATATGGATTTAAAGGTAGCTGAGGCAAAAGAGGAGATGATGAAGATCATTAATGGAGATGACTCTTTTGTCTTACAAGACTGTATAACCTGTTACGGATGTGAGGAATATTGCACAAGAGGTAATCATCCCTTCTATTTGATTACCGAAAGGAGAGAGGAAAAGGGCATCCTTACTGCCCCCAGAGCCATCACCAAGCAATGGGTCAATATAGGGGAACAGCGGGGGAAATATAAGCTCGGAGATATCAAACAAAAGGTACTCTCATTTGGTTTTATGCCCGAACTCTTGGAATTAGTCCAGGGAAGGCTCTTTGAAGATGTGATGCCCTCGTATGTTTTCGGTCAGGAGTTCTTCTGTAATGTCGTTTATATACATTTTGCCAATACCTCGATAATAAAGGAGCGGCTCCCCCTGGTCATTGATAATTTCAGGAAACTAGGCGTCCAAGAGGTTATCTGTATGCATGACGAGTGTTATGGTTCATTCGCCTCACTGGCACCGGCATATGGTATAGAAGTCCCCTTTAAGCCCATTCACTATTTTGAATATTTGTTTAAGAGATTAAAAGAACTAGCTCAAGAGGTAAGGCCTTTGCATATCAAAGTGGCCTACCAGAGGCCTTGTTCATCCCGGCTTTCTCCTGACAAACATCATCTTATAGGGGATATCATGGAGTTAATAGCTGTTGATCTGGTTGAAAGAAAATATCAGGGAGAAAATGCCCTGTGCTGCGGAGATATTTTTGGGATGGTCTTTGGTTATGACCTGAAGAATGATGTGCAGAAGAGGAATATAGATGACATGGTAGAACATGGTGCAGGGTACTGTGTTTTTAACTGCCCTGTATGTCAAAATGCATTAGCCGCTAAGGTTACCAAAAAGGGGATAAAGCCCATCCACATAATTGACCTTTGCAGGATGGCCATAGGCGAAAAATGAGCAATCGATAAGTAATCATGCGGTCCATTTACCACTCACAGAGCACAGAGAAATGTTTTTTTACTCTGTGAACCCTGCCCGCAATGCTTCGCAACGCGAGGCAGGCGGGTCTGCGGGCTCTAGCGACTACAGGGAGCGGGCGAGAGAAACATAACTATGTGATCAGATACAGAAATGGAGGTACCATGATATGAGTAACATCACTCTTTCACTGGCCCAGATAGTAGGGGAACAGTATGTCTCCAACAAGGCGGAAGAGACCTATTTCTATGCGCGCGACCCTGGTTTGATGCCTGCCCATAACCCAGACTATGTGGTTGTGCCAAAAACAGTGGAGGAGGTACAAAAGATACTAAGGCTTGCAAACAAGGAGAGAATACCGATCGCCCCTATGGGGGCAGGTATGTCTTTAACGGGCCTGATCATTCCCCTCAAGGGGGGCATAGTAATCGACATGAAAAGGATGAATAAGGTACTTGAGGTGCATGAGAAGGCACGCTATGTAATAGTTGAAGGAGGAACATCGCACGGTTTGTTAAAGGCATACTTGGAAAAAAACTACCCCCGGTTACGGCACAGCGTTCCTGATTCTCCTGCCACATCAACAATAGCAGCAAACGTGATGATACACGGTCAGGGCAGGCTCACACAACAGTATGGCTTCAATTCCGACATGGTTGCTGGATTAGAGGTAGTCTTGCCATCTGGGGAGCTTTGCAAGATTGGCTCATGCTCCCTGTCTCCGGAGTGGTTCTCAAAAGGCGCACCACTTCCGGATCTATCCGGACTATTTCTGGGATGGTTTGGGGCTACCGGTATCATTACCAAGGTGGCTCTGAAGCTCTATCCCAGAAAGAAGATAAGGGATGTTGAGATATTTGTGACCGACAGAGAAGACCTGGTCCCAGATATGGTATACGAGCTTACCCATACGGAGATGGTAGAAGATATCAACATCTTCGCTCAGCCACTGCCTGTGATATTCAAAGATAACCACCATATAACCCTATTCATTACCGGAGATACCGATGAGGAACTTGAATTCAAAAGAAAGATGATCTGGGATTCGCTTGATGGGTTTATAAAGAGCAAAGATGGTGGGTTTATGTCGGTTCCGCCGGTTATGAAACTAACACTCCTGGAGATGCCTCAGCGGAGTGTCAGCAGGTTTGCAGATGTAAGAAAGGGTGGTGGATTTGAATATTCCGGACCAATCATAGCGGTTGAGAAATATCCAGAATGTAGTCGGAAAGTAATGGAGCTGGCCTCTCAGTATGACCTTGCATACTCTGCCATGGCCAGGATTATCGGGAGAAGTCACTGCATGATGTTCGGTTTTGCCTTTACCTTTAATCGGGCAGACCCTGACATGATGGAGAGAACACGCAAGGCCTTGCAGGAGGTAGCCGAGTTTGCCTTGGCAGCTGGGGGAGTCTATTGGAAGCCAACCGTAGACGAACAGAGAATGGCAATTGAGCGGATG
>CP070673.1:718779-739840 GCA_020351915.1 Deltaproteobacteria bacterium | reverse complement strand
TGATGACCCAAAAAGAAATGGGACGTTTTGTAGTTTCCATTTCAAGACTCCCTTTGGTTAATTCAAAAAACTTCTAACGTTAAGCTAAGCAGAACGTGGTGGTAAAGCAAAACCACATTTTGTGCATTCAACTAATCCCGATTCTGGATTATATTGTAAATCATGGTTATGGGTAGCGTTCTGCTTCAGCGTTTTGTTAGATGGAGCGATACCCCATAATTTGTGTAAAGCATCCTTAGCATATTCATAATGTTCATCACATAAAATGGCGAAAAGACTAGGCCGTAATTCACCTGGGGCACCGCATAGTTCGTTAGTTATATCGTTGATTACTTGCTGACATTTTTGCATCGTTCCATCCTAACAATCAATATGTAGAAGAAATTCTACAAATTCGGATGTTCTTCAGTTTTTACAAAATCTCAATGAAGAAACACTTTCCCCTCAGAAAACAAAACCCCATCTCTCTAAATGAGAAATGGGGTCTTATTATCAATCCATAACGCCCTTGTTTTCCGTGACAACCAATGGCTGCGAGCTGAGCGGACGGGGATCCGTTCACGCAATTTCAAATCACCGCGCATCCCCGGTCCGCTCCAGCGACTCCGGCAGCATCGAACTTATATTTATCGTAACATCTAAAATCCTGCACTTGAATCCTACCCTAAAACGACCCTTGCACTACCGACGAAAGTAGAAAACAATGAACAGAACAGCAAACACGACAAGGATGATCGCGTTTACCCAAGCGAAAGCTGGAATACCCGCGAAGAATATGCCGTATAGTAATACAAGCGTCCCAAGGATCGTCCATGTGATCTCCATTTGCACAACGATCTTTACTTGTTCCCATGCGCTAGCCGAATACGCAAGCCATGAACTCGCGGCAAAGGCGAGAATAGCTGCACCAATAATTCGGTAGGCTTCGGGCTCCATAACTGGCCAATTAACAAAACTGCCAAACTTCTTTGGAATGAGAAGATAGGCAAGGCCGAAGAGTGTGGCTAGGATTGCGTGGATGAGAAACGTGGTCTTTAAACCGGATGATACTTGCTTTTCCATGATCCATTTCCTCCTCTAATGTTGTTCAGATCAATTGAAAGACCTGGAGTAAACCGTTTCTACTCATGCCCTCCTTTCATATTAGATAGAAAGATGCGGCCTAACGAACAATCAATATACAGAAAAACTTCTACAAATTCGGATGTTCTTCAGTTTTTACACAATCTCGATGAAGAAAGACTTTCCCCTAGAACAACAAAACCCCACCTCTCGGGATGAGAAATGGGGTCTAAGCATCCAACTCCTTCGCACCCTCGGTTAAAGGGTTCACATGACTTAGATATGTACCACATACCTTATGGCATAATCTGAACAATAAAGCAAGACTGAATCATTATCGGGAAAAGAGGGCGGGAGAACATGAGCAGGTTCTTGGGTTACTCGGGTTTGTTGTGTACATTGGGTTCATTGGGTTTCAACTATGGCGGGACTTACTGCTGCCTGCGGTTCCCTAAAACACAACAAACGCAAGTAACTCAATTAACCCAACAAACCCTAATACTGTTCACGCCAAATCTTGGGCCCGAGCAGAGATAGCTTTCCATCAAGATCGTGGTAGCCCCTATCCAGATGATATACCCGTGAGATCTCTGTCCGTCCTTTGGCAGCAAGACCAGCCAGAACAAGACAGGCACTTGCCCTCAGATCGGTGGCCATAACCTGAGCTCCGGATAGATTGCTCTTACCCCGAACCAGGGCCTGGCCTGCATTGATCTCAATATCGGCCCCCATTCTCCTCAGTTCACTCACGTGCATAAATCTGTTCTCAAATATCGTCTCCCGAATCATACTCCATCCATCGGCAATGGACATGAGTGCCATGAATTGGGCTTGCATATCGGTAGGAAAACCGGGAAATGGCATGGTCTTTATATCGACGCTCTTGATGCTATCGTTACCCTGAGCGATGAGGTCCTGTGCCTGTTTTTCTATTTTTACCCCACTATCCACCAATTTCTCTACGATCGCTTCCAGGTCATCTACTCTGCATCCCTTGATCCTCACGTTTCCCTTTGTTATGGCTGCGGCGACTAAAAACGTTCCGGCCTCAATCCGGTCAGGAATGATGGAGTAGGTAACGGGGCGTAGTTCCTTTACCCCGGTAATGGTGATGGTATCGGTACCTGCCCCCTCGATTTGTGCTCCCATGTGATTGAGCATATTGGCGAGGTCAACGACCTCTGGCTCTTTGGCAGCATTGTTGAGGGTAGTTTTTCCTTCTGCTTTGACAGCAGCCATCATGAGGTTTTCGGTTCCTGTCACAGATGGTATGTCAAAGAATATGGCAGCTCCCCGGAGCTTATCGGCCCTGGCAACTACGTATCCATGTTCCAGGCTTATATCCACGCCCATTGCAGAGAGGCCTTTTAGGTGGAAATCGATGGGCCGAGCACCGATAGCACATCCGCCAGGGAGGGAAATTTTCGCCTTTCCGAGCCGGGACAAGAGGGGGCCTAACACAAGAATGGATGCCCGCATAGTCCTGACTAATTGATAGGGAGCAACATGGCTTTTCAGGTTATCAGAGTTTACCCTGAGGGTTTGACCATCTTCCTCGAACACCACACCGAGGTTGGACAAGATCTTCTTTATCGTCCAAATATCTCGTAATGCCGGGATATTGTGTAAGGTATGCCACCCACCTGTCAGAACACAGGCTGAGAGGATCGGTAAAGCAGCATTTTTTGACCCACTCAGTGTTACCTCTCCAGTGAGCGGGGTCCCTCCCTCGATAATGATTTTATCCATTGTTCTTTTGAGCCTTTACCATTCGATATTTTTTTCGGTAATCTTTGAGGCGTTCTTTGTAACCAAAGGATTGGGTTGCGTCTATAAGCTCCAGTGCCTGTTCTGTCTGGCCTGGATCCATCTCTATGAGAAGCCATCCGCCGGGCTTCAGATATTCTCCGCCCTCTCCGATGATTCGTTCGATAAAGTGCATACCCTTTTCATGCCCATCAAGGGCAATCCTCGGCTCATATGAACATACCTCAGGAGGCAGGGTGTGAAATCTATCAGCAGGGATATACGGAGGATTGGAGATGATCATATCAAAGGTAACAGGAGAGTTTGCAAAGGCCTGCCAGAGATCACCCTGGCAAAACGTTATTCTTTCGGAAACGGTATGGTGTTCCGCATTCTCTCTTGCCACAGCCAGTGCCTCAGCAGAAATGTCGCTCGCCCATAGAGCAGCACTGTCAAACTCTTTTGCCAGGGATACTGCTATAGCCCCAGATCCGGTACCTAAATCTAATATGGTTAGTTGGCCGCTGGAACTGCCAGGCAGCAGATTGTCTTGTTTGAGCCTCAGTGCCTCTTCAACGAGAATCTCGGTCTCTGGTCTTGGGACCAAGACCGCCGGGCTCACCAAAAAATCAAGGGACCAAAACTCCTGATGGCCGGTGATGTATTGAAGGGGTTCCCGGTTTATGCGTCTCTTGATAAGGGAGCGAAAACCACTTATTTCATCGCTCCTCAATGGCCGATCAAATTCAAGGTATAATTCGACTCTGCTCCTCTTTAGTTGGTGGGACAGTAAGACCTCAGAGCAGAGACGGGAAGACTCTATCTCTTTCTGTTTCAGAAACTCGGTGGTTACGTTCAAGATTTCCTGGATAGTCCATCTCTTTTGAGTCATGACACCAGGTTTGCCTGACCCTTCCCGGACTCAGCTTTGAAATGGGCTAGGAGGGGATTTAGAATGAGATCAAGTTCACCCTGCAGAACCCCATCGAGTCTATACATGGTCAACCCAATTCTATGGTCAGTTACCCTCCCCTGAGGGAAGTTGTATGTCCTTATCTTCTCACTCCTGTCTCCCTTACCTACCATGCTTTTTCGATCCTCAGATACCTTGGATCGTTGTTCTTCCTCTTGCATATCAAGCAGACGGGATCTCAAGACCTTCATAGCCTTTGCCTTGTTTTTGTGCTGGGACTTTTCATCCTGGCAGGAAACCACCAATCCGGTAGGAATATGGGTAATCCTTACGGCCGAATCGGTGGTGTTCACACTTTGGCCTCCCGGACCTGAAGATCGAAACACATCTACTCTGAGATCAGCGGGATCGATTGACACATCCACCTCTTCCGCCTCAGGCAGCACTGCTACAGTAACAGCTGAGGTGTGTATCCTTCCCTGGGCCTCGGTCTCCGGAACTCGTTGGACACGGTGAACCCCACTCTCATACTTAAGTCTACTATATACGCTGTCCCCCTCCACCAGGGCGATGATTTCTTTCAAGCCACCAAGACCCGTGGGGCTCTGGCTCAGGATATCTACTTTCCAGCCTTTTCTTTCTATGTAGTGGCAGTACATCCTGAAGAGATCTGCAGCAAAGAGCGCTGCCTCTTCCCCACCGGTGCCTGCCCGTATTTCGAGTATGCTGTTTTTTTCATCTCTTGGATCCTTGGGAAGAAGCAAAAGCCCTAACTCATCTTCCAGTTTTGCTAACGCATGCTTCAAGCTCTCTATCTCTGTCTGAGCAAGCTCCCTTATCTCCCTGTCAGGATCGCGAAGGAGACTCTGAGTCTCTCTAATTTTCTCTTTTGTTGCTTTGTACCTACGGAAGGCATCCACAAGAGGCAAAAGACTCACGTGCTCCTTTAGGTATTTCTGGTAGAGGTTTTGTTGCTGAATAATCTCTGGCTTACTCAGTTCGTATTCCAGAGTATTGAGTCGTTTTTCTACCTCTTCAATCTGGGAGAACATGATCAATCGTCTTCTTATTGTTTCTTCTTTTGTTACTATTCAGCCACAAATTATCACTAATTATCACGAACAATTATTTATCAAGAGTGTTTGTACAGAATTTCATTTTCATTTGTGTCCATTCGTGTCCATTCGTGGCTTATTGTTTCTTCTTTTTGACTTTGCTGTCTTTCGCAACCTTCTCATACTTCCGTTTGAATCGCTCAACTCGCCCCCTGGAGTCGACGATCTTCTGTTGCCCAGTAAACAGAGGGTGACATTGAGAACATATCTCGACAGTGATCTCTTTAGCAGTGGAAAAGGTTTCAAACTCGTTTCCGCATGCACAATGAACAATTGCCTTTTGAAAGGGTGGATGAATATCTTTTTTCATGATGCTGGTCTCCACTTGTTAAAACGTTACACCGTAGCTTCTGAGAGATTCATGTAAGCCCACAGCATTCTGCGCACTATGTGTTATTTTCCACTATTACCAGTTCATTGGCAACCAAAAACAACAAAGCTCAAATGTCAAATCAAGGTTAGATTTGAGCTTTGAGCTTTGCCATTCACTATTGATTCATTGAATCCAAAAACTCTTGATTGCTCTTCGTTCCCCTGATCTTTTCCAACAGAAATTCCATGCTATCAACAGGGGTAAGAGGGGCAAGAAGCTTACGGAGGATCCAGATACGATTGAGAACTTCTTCCTCAATCAAGAGCTCTTCTTTCCTGGTTCCTGAACGATTGATGTCAAGAGCAGGGAATATACGCCGGTCGCTCAGTTTTCTGTCGAGATTGACCTCCATATTGCCCGTACCCTTGAACTCCTCAAAGATTACCTCATCCATTCTGCTTCCAGTATCAATGAGGGCGGTGGCAATTATGGTGAGACTTCCTCCCTGCTCGAGGTTCCTGGCAGCCCCGAAAAATCTCTTTGGCCGATGAAGAGCATTTGAATCAACGCCGCCCGATAAGATCTTGCCACTCGGTGGAACTACGGTGTTATAGGCCCTCGCAAGGCGAGTAATGCTGTCTAAGAGGATAAACACATCCTTTTTATGTTCAACCAGTCTTTTGGACTTTTCCAGAACCATCTCGGCGACTTGCACGTGGCGTTGAGGAGGTTCATCAAAGGTTGAGCTAATAACCTCAGCCTTTACTGATCGCTGCATATCGGTTACTTCCTCAGGTCGCTCATCGATAAGAAGCACTATCTTGTGTATATCCGGGTGGTTTGCAGTCACTGCATTTGCAATGGCTTTAAGAAGCAACGTTTTTCCGGCTCGCGGTGGCGAGACAATCAATCCTCTCTGTCCCTTTCCTATGGGGGTCATCAGATCCATGATCCTGGTTGAAAGGTTTTTTGGATCCACCTCTAGTCTAATTCGCTCAGAGGGGTAAAGCGGAATCATATTATCAAAGAGTATCTTGTCTGCAGCCGCTTCCGGGTCCTCAAAGTTGATATCCTCCACCTTGAGGAGCGCAAAGTACCGTTCCCCCTCCTTTGGTGGTCTTATCTGGCCCGAAACGGTATCTCCTGTCTTAAGGGTGAACCGTCTGATTTGGGACGGTGAGACATATATATCGTCCGGCCCAGGCAGATAGTTAGAATCGGGTGACCGGAGAAAACCGAACCCATCTGGTAGAATCTCTAAGACCCCATCTCCATTAATGACACCGTTTTGCTCTGTCTGGGCCTGCAAAATGGAGAAAATGAGATCCTGCTTACGCATACCAGTAGCACCTTCGATCTTGAACGTTTTGGCTACATCTACCAACTCACTGATATTCTTAGCCTTAAGCTCGACTAGATTCATGGTTTTTAACCCCCTCAGAAAGTAGAGGAATAGAGTAGAGAACCTCGAATGAGGTACGTTACTATGATCCTATTATTTCTGAAAATGATGAATAAACTTGATTTTAGAGCAGACCTTTAACGATGAAATGTTTAATAACCTAATTGTGTAAGGGATGTATTTTTTGCGGGTGTATTAAATAGTATTTTAAATAATATAGCGCCTATACCCTTATGTCAAGGGGTTTTACCCCTTATTTAACATTTCTGTTTATTGATTCTCATTGAGCCATTGGAGGAGGCAGGCCATATCCATGGGAGGAGGGGCCGCAAACTCCACATACCTCAGTGAATCGGGATGGAGGAATCCCAATAATTCCGCATGGAGCATCTGCCGTTTCACCAAAGCACGGCACTCTTTCAGGCGAGAAGATTGTTGGTTCCACCATCTTTTCCCGTATCCATACAAAACATCCCCAACTACCGGAAAACCCATATGTGCCATATGAACTCTTATCTGATGTGTTCTGCCAGTATGGGGGCTTATTCTCAAAAGAGAAAAACCGAGAGAAAAAACCGACATAACCTCCCATTCGGTCATGGCCTCTCTACCCCCTGAAAGGGATGCGAACATCTCCGTTCTCTTTGCTGGGTTTCTGCTGATAGGTAGATCGACGATCCCTTTGTCTTTTTCTACATATCCGTGGACGAGGGCCAGATATTGTTTTTTTACCGCTCTCCTCTTAAATTGATCTGCCAGGAACGTGTGGGCCTGGTCATCCTTAGCCACCACCAACAGCCCTGAGGTATCTTTGTCAAGCCGATGAACGATCCCGGGCCTTGTCGGACCACTCAGAGAAGAGAGATCTGCGCATCTATGGAGAAGGCCATGGACCAGTGTGCCTGTGTTATGGCCGGCAGAAGGATGAACTACGAGCCCTGCAGGTTTGTTGACTACCACAATCGAGTTATCTTCGTACAAAAGATCGAACTCAACATCCTCAGATGGCGCCAAGACCACCTGCCGCGGCACAGAGAGGATCTTGATTCTGTCGCCCGATTTTAACTGATAGCTGGGCTTTTTTCTCTCGCCGTTAACGGTTATTGCGCCAGCCCTGATGAGGCTCTGAATTCGGGCCCTTGATAAATCAACCTTGTCATTATCAGAGAGAAATCTGTCAAGCCTTTGATCCAAGGCAGGTGATGAGCGATCAACGATTACCGTTTTCTCTCTCGTATCTATCACAATTGGCTTGTACCCTGAACCTCCTATCCATCAGAGGTTTGTATAGAGATATTCAACTGGATATCTTTCTCCACATCCTCTTCCTTCATATTTTTGGCAAGAGAAATCTCTTTCACCAGCAGACTTCGGGCTGTATCCAACATCTTTCTTTCCCCGAAGGATAGTTCCTTATCATGCTGGATAGTAGTTAGATCGCGATAGACTTCTGCAACCTCAAAAACAGAGCCACTTTTGATCTTTTCCATATAATCCCTATACCGTCTGTTCCATGTCTGATTGTCATCCACACACATATCTGTCTCTTGCAGTATAGAGAAGATCTTTGATACCTCATTCCGGTTTATTATCTGTCTTAAGCCGACGTGGGAAGCGTTTGACGAGGGAATCATGATGATCATGTTGTTTTCAAGTATTCTCATGACATAGAAATTTTCCTGGCAATCTGAAAACTCCCTTTTTTCGATTCTCTCAATAATCCCAACACCGTGTGCTGGATACACTGCCAAATCTCCTATTTTAAACATTGTAACCTCCTGTTCCTATTAACCTTATACGGTCGGCATTTCGATCAAGAAAATTCTCTGTTTTCCAAACGAGCCAGCTCCATTGAGATTTGCATATGGTTATCTTAAAAATAAACCAATCATAGGGAGCACAGGTGCAATTACGAGGGAAACAACCGACATCAGTTTGATCAAGATATTCATTGCCGGACCAGACGTATCCTTGAATGGATCACCCACGGTATCGCCAACCACCGCAGCCTTATGGTTGTCGCTGCCCTTGCCACCTAAGTTACCTTTCTCGATGTATTTTTTCGCATTATCCCAGGCACCCCCTCCATTGGCCATAAAAAGGGCGAGAAATGCGCCCATGACCGTCGCACCAAGAAGCATTCCGCCCAAGGTCTGTTTTCCCAGGAGGAAACCTACGGCCACAGGAGTAAGAACAGCAATCAGTCCTGGTGCCACCATCTTTTTAAGGGCTGACTCTGTTGCAATGGAGACACAGGTTGCCGGATCTGGTTTAGCCCCTTCTTTTCCCTCAAGAAGCCCGGAGATCTCCCGGAACTGACGTCGTATCTCTTCCACAATGCTAAAGGCAGCCTTCCCGACTGAGGTCATGGTGAGAGCTGCACAAAGCATCGGTACTATGCCACCGATAAAAACCCCAATCACTACCATGGGGTTCTTTATATCAATTATTCTTAGACCTGCCGCCTGGGTATATGCAACGAAGAGGGCCAACGCGGTCAGGGCAGCAGAACCTATGGCAAAGCCTTTGCCTATGGCAGCAGTGGTGTTGCCAAGGGCATCAAGGCCATCGGTGATCTTTCTGGTTTCAGGGCCAAGGCCTGACATTTCCGATATACCTCCAGCGTTGTCTGCTATTGGTCCATATGCATCGACGGTCATGGTAGCACCAACCGTTGCTAACATTCCCACTGCCGAAAGACCAATGCCGTAAATACCTGCAGTTTTGAAGCCAATAAATGTGGCTGCGCAGATGCCTAAAATGGGCAGATAGGTTGATTGCATGCCAACAGCAAGTCCAGCTATGATTACGGTTGCAGGGCCAGTAGCCGATTGAGCTGCAATGGCCCTGATTGGCGGTCCAGAGGTGTAGTATTCCGCCAAAAGCCCTATCGCAATACCGCACAAAAGACCCGAAAAGATAGCCCAGAATGCTCCCCAGGGCATGCCCATGGATTGTGTAATGAGAGCAGTCAAAATCAGGAAAATAGCAGCTGCCACATAGGTTGTATTTCTGAGGGCGCTTGCCGGTTTCCCGGCCTGAAAGATCTTGATGGAGAATACCCCCACAAAGGAGCTGAGTAATCCTGCCATAACAACAAGGATCGGCATTGCCATATACTTTAGCTTTATGGCCACTGGATCCAGGCCTTTCAGGATAGGAAATTGATTGAGAAATTCAGGCGTAACAGACAAGGTGGCTCCAATGGCGATGGTAGCAATAACGGACCCTACATAAGATTCAAATATGTCCGCCCCCATTCCGGCGATATCTCCCACATTGTCTCCCACATTATCTGCAATAACTCCTGGATTTCGAGGATCATCCTCAGGTATGCCTGCCTCTACCTTTCCTACCAGGTCAGCTCCTACATCTGCGGCCTTTGTATACACGCCTCCGCCAACCCTGGCAAAGAGCGCAATTGAGCTTGCCCCCATGGCAAACCCGTTAATATATTGCGCGGTTTCTGGGTTGCCCCCATAATACCAGAACCAGAAACCGAGTCCTAGCAAACCGAGACTGGCTACGGAAAGGCCCATTACTGAGCCAGAGAAGTACGAAACATTGAGGGCCCTCGCCTGACCGTACCTGTTTGCGGCATCTGCCGTTCGAGAATTACCCTTTGTGGCTGCACTCATACCCGAAAATCCGGCCAGCATAGAACAGAATGCCCCAGTCACAAAGGCAATAGCCGTTCTCCAGGATATGCCAAACCCAAGTAAGAGAAAAACAATAGCTATAAAAAAAACGAGAACAGAGTACTCTTTTCGCAAGAAAGCCATGGCACCCGAATGAATCATACCCTCCAACTCCTGCATTATCTGGGTACCACTGGGTTGTTTTTTCACATACACATAAACAAGATACGCAATTATCAGACCAACGATCCCTAACCAAGCCGCATAAACAGTCAGACTTTGCACTAGCGTTCCACCTCCTTCTCCCTCATTGTCAGAGAATTGAATTTATTCATTGCCGATTCAACACCATTCATAATGAACAATTCAATGGCCTCTACGACTGAATAGAGTATGTCTTTGATTGGTTTTTTTTGATCCTTATAGGGTGAGCTCAAAACAAAATCCTCAATTGGTTCATCATATCGAGGCCGCCCTACACCGATCCTGATTCTGTTGAACTCATTGGTCTTAAGATGAAAGATTACAGACTCTACCCCATGATGACCTCCTGCACCTCCACCACGGACAATCTTGAGGCGACCGACATCTAAATCAAGGTCATCGTGGATTACCATGAGGTTCCTGACCTCAGGTGTGTAGTAGTCAAACAAATACTTAACAGAGAGACCAGATAGATTCATAAACGTTTGTGGACAGGCCACTACTATCTTCTTCCCATGGTAATTGGTGCTTGAGCTTAAGGCTTGAAAACGTCGATCAGATAAATGAAGGCCCAATTGTGAACAGAAAAGATCAACCGCCTTGAATCCAAGGTTATGCCTCGTATTTTGGTATCCTTTACCTGGATTACCGAACCCCACTATCAGGTATGTGTCCTCAAGATTCCTCTTCGCTTTTTGGTTCCTCACCTTCAGTCTCTTCAACTCTTTCTTCTTCCACTTCCTCTTCCTCTACCTCCTCTTCCTCTACCTCGGCGACTTTACTCGGAGCAACCACGGTGAGGACGGTAACATCCACATCCTCAAGTGATTTCAGCCCCGAAGGAAAAGAAATATCCCCAATATGGAGTGACTGTCCGATGTCAAGGTCAGACACATCAACATCTATTTTGTCCACCAAATCATCCGGCATGCACGATACCTTTACCTCTCTGCGAACATGCTGTAAGATACCTCCCTCACTGACTCCTATAGGTGTATTTACCAGATGTATAGGAATATCTACCTCTAGTTCTTTTTTCAGGGATATCTCGAAAAGGTCTACATGGAGATAATCTCTCTTAACTGGATCCCTCTGTACCTCCTTAATCATGACCTTTTTGGATTGCCCTTTCTTACCGGAATCTATCCTGAGGTTAAGAAGGATACTTTCAGCGGATTTCCCTTTAAGGGCCTTTTTGAGCTCGGTGCAATCTAAGGTGAGCATGATGGGATCAGTCTCTGGTCCATAGAGGATGGCTGGAAGTTTGCCCGTGCTTCTGAGTTTTCGAGCAGACCCCTTTCCTGTTTGGGTTCTTATCTCAGAGCTTAATTGCATAGTATCCATATGGTAACTCCAATAATTGAACTATCAATACCAGAAAGGCTTTCTCAGCAGATCAAACAAATAGCGAACTGACAGACTTTGAAAAGTAAACCCTCTTAATGGCCTCTCCGAGGATTTCCGCCACGGAAACAACCTTCATCTTTGAGCATGCCGCGGCCTTTTTGTTGAGCGGAACCGTATTGGTCGTGAGCAAGGTCTCAATAGGCGAGCCCTCTATCCTTTTTGTAGCATCACCTGAGAGGACTGGATGAGTGCAGCAGGCATAAACCTGTGCAGCGCCATTTTTGATTAATGCCTCAGCAGCTTGAACAAGCGTGCCACCAGTATCAACCATGTCATCAAGAATGATAGCTGTTTTTCCTCTTATATCCCCAATTATGTTCATGGCCATAGCAACATTCGGCTCCTCTCTTCTCTTATCTATTATGGCCAATGAGGCATTGAGCCTCTTAGCAAAGGCCCGTGCCCTCTCCACACCACCAGCATCCGGGGATATTATCGACAGGTTGCCTTCAAAATGCTTCCTGATGTAGCTCAAAAGAATCGGTGCTGCAAACAGATTATCCACGGGAATATTGAAGTATCCCTGTATCTGCCCAGCATGCAGATCGATTGATATCACCCGATCCACCCCAGCAACGGTTATCAGATCGGCAACGAGCTTAGCGCTTATAGGAACCCGTGGCTTAACCTTCCTGTCCTGCCGAGCATAGCCATAGTATGGGATTACAGCCGTTATACTTCTGGCCGAGGCCCTCTTGAGTGCATCGGTCACTATCAAGAGCTGCATAAGGTTATCATTAACTGGGCTACAAGTAGATTGAAGTATAAAGGTGTCTCTCCCCCTTACATTTTCATCGATTTCAACGCGAATCTCCCCATCGCTGAAGGTTTTGTTTAACATCTTTCCGGGAATGATCCCCAAAAAATCACATACCTCTTTGGTGAGGTCTATGTTGGCTGTGCCACCAAATAGCTTCAAACTATCATCAAGCTCGTACACAGCATCTTCCTCTCGTGCTGAAAAAATCCTCTTATTATTGGCTGGGGTGGGAGGATTCGAACCTCCGAATGCGGGCTCCAAAGGCCCGTGTCTTACCGCTTGACGACACCCCAGAGCTTTAATGCCAAATTTCAAAATCCAAACGCCAAACGAAACAAAGATGCTTACATGTCAAACTTTGCAATTTGCACTTCGATATTCATTCGAGCTTTAGAATTGGGAATTCTTTCTTGCAGAATAGTTTTAACTCAATCCCTTCACAACAAACACATCGTGTCTCCGCCATTGGCGGACCAGCCTCTTCCCGGCTTCATGGGCCCTTTTCTCTGAGTCAAAAACACCAAAAACGCTCGGGCCACTGCCGGTCATCAAGGCACCAAGAGCGCCTAATGCTTTTAAGGAGGCTTTAATGGAGCTAAGAAAAGGGTATTTGCTCAAGGTAACGCTTTCAAGATCATTCAAAAGTAAATCTGGGATATTGAGAGCGGCGCCATCAAAGAATTTTATTATATTCTCATTCCCCCCATCTGTCAACCCCAATCTGGCCTTCTTGTAAGCCCACGCCGTAGAGACCATCAGGTTCGGACTCACAATAGCATACCACAGGTCCGGAAAGTTCTTTATTGGCTCGAGTATTTCTCCAATCCCCCTGGCTACCGCTGGCCTCTGTAAGAGAAAAAATGGAACATCTGCGCCCAAAGAAAGGGCGAGCCTTTCGAGATCTCTCTTCGAGAGCGGGTTGCCCCAAAGTATGTTGAGTCCTCTCAAGGTTGCTGCGGCATCACTGCTGCCACCCCCCAAGCCAGAAGAGATAGGTATCCTCTTGATGAGGCTTATTTTAGCTCCCTTGCTGATTCGGGTTTCTTCAAGGAAGGAAAGCGCCGCTCTATTCACAAGATTATTCTGGCCTTCAGGCAGTTTCCTTCCGCTACACGACGCCTCTATCCCCTCTTCTATTATACTTATTTTTAAGTTATCATAGAGAGCCACTGGGACAAAAAGAGACTCTATCTCATGATACCCATCGGCCCTCTTCCCAGTGATTCTCAGGAACAGATTGAGCTTAGCCGGAGCCTCTATTTCAATGGTGGCCTGATTGATGAAAGCGGCGCTCGATTGCTCTCTTCCAGGTTTGGAGGTCATTCTTGTTTGCTTGCTGTAACAAACCGCATGCGAAGATCGTAGAGAAGATTCTGTAGGAGTTTTTCCTCTTCCTCGCTGAGGTTGCCCTTGGTCTTGTCCTTGAGGATCCCAATGATATCAATCGATTGTTTGGCTAATGCCAGGTCCTTCCTTTTTTCTCCTGACTGAGGATCTGTGATTTCCCCCAGGTGAAGGAGTGCCGACGAGCTCAGTGAGAGAAGAAAAGATGAAAAATTTACTTCTGGCAAGGGAGGAGTTTCTTGCTCTTTCTTCAAATCTTGTTCCCCCGTAACCTTTTCCCCTTCCTCCTTTACCGCCTCCTCGCTATCGGGAGCCTTCTCAAACTCCTCCTTCACCTTTCCCTCGCTATCAAAAGTCCTCTTATCCTTAACGGTAAAGCCTTCACCCTGTATTTCTTCTTCTGCCATAGTTTCCTCCTTGGCCTGTTAAGTTTCTACTCACAGTTTTTGCCCTCCTGCCCATATGACGGAAATTGTGCCGCCGTGCAAAGCTTCCGCTTGAGGATATGTTAGTGCACCACCTCCTCAAAGGAATCTGAAAATTTTTGTATTAATTCTGCTAGCTTATTTATTTACAGGCTGTTGCCGAAATCTCTTTTGGCTTGGTCTAAAACATTCTTTGATAAATCTAAGGCTTGCTCCAGGCGATGTCAAAACTCGCCTTTAGGGCTCAAGCAGTTGATATCGCTTACCTTCCACTTCGCCAAGATTTATTATCAAAAACGTTTTAATGACCGCTCAAAGAGATTTCCGTTTGGGCAACAGCCTGTTTAAATTTAACAGAATATACTAAGAGAGTGCAAGAGAAAAGCCGAGTCTGTTCCAACCGTTACCTTGTGCATAAATCCGCAACAGCTCGCCATAGGGGCAGAACTTAGTTCGCTTCCCTCGCACCCACCCTTTTTGTTCAAGCCCTTCAACAAGGTTCCATTTTCACGAAGGAGCAAATGCACTAACCAAAGACAACTAAAGGTCTGAACAAAAGGGCCCCCCGGCGAATCGTCCAAAAAAATGCGTCCAATCCCCCGGTTATCCCTGCGTTGCTTACATAAGATATGGAAAGCGCTGCTTTTGCAGGGCTATGACCAGGAGAAATCGCCTTGACATGATTTACCTTTTTAGTTAACTTCAATATGCAATCTATGATTATACTTGGTATAATCAATATAGAGAAGCCCGTGTTCATTGATTGGCAAGCAAGAAAAGACGGGTATGTGGAAGCCGACATTTTTGGAATTTATCTACCCATAGCTAAGGCACATTGAAGATATTCATAACTTACCAGTCATTAGCTTCCCCGCTTTAAAGATCTCCATGCCGTTACACGTGATTCTAAAGATCATAGGGGATTAGTGCTTGCTACAAGTGAACTGAAGCGCGCCGCCCTGTATGGAATACCGGAATGGTGGCATAGTCGGTACTGCGGGTTTGAACCTGATCCGGATACATATTTGGAAAAGACCTACTACCGAGAGCGTCAAATAGTCTGCAATATCGGGAGGGGCATGAGGTCTTTTCTGCCGTGACTGGTGGCCCGCGACGAGCTTCCCTCGGCTAGCTCGGGGCCTGAGCTTGTCGAAGGGAATTCGGAGCCCGGCTTAGCGGGACGTTGATGAGTCGTAGAAAAGACCTTATGACCATCTTAGATCCTTCTCGGTTATGTACAATGCAAACAATAAGATGCTCTGCTTAGTATATGAAAAGACGATTGAGTAGAACGATCACTATAGGTGGGGTAAAGATCGGCGGAAGGTCCCCGGTTGTGGTTCAGTCCATGACCAAGACCGCGACTCAGGATGTGGTTGCCACGGTCAAGCAAATAAAAGATCTCGGTAACGCTGGCTGCGAGCTTGTTCGCCTGGCAGTGCCAGATATGGAGGCTGCTTCTGCCCTGAGAGAGATAAAATCCCAGGTGTCTCTCCCTCTTGTTGCCGATATTCATTTTGACTACAGGCTCGCCTTGGCAGCCATAGAGAACGGTGCTGACGGGCTTAGATTGAATCCAGGCAACATCAGGGGGAAAAAACAAATCCAAAAGATTGTTGCTGCTGCTGCCTCTCGCGCCATTCCTATAAGGATTGGGGTAAACTCTGGCTCTCTAGACAGGGCTACTCTCAAAAAGTATGGTCACCCGACACCAGAGGCTATGGTTGAGAGTGCGCTGGGCCATGTGAGGATACTGGAAGATCTGGACTTCCATTTAATCAAGATCTCCCTCAAGTCCCCGGATGTCTTGCAAATGGTATCGGCATGTAGACTTCTGAGTGAGAGAGTTGACTACCCTCTCCATCTGGGTGTCACCGAGGCCGGGACCCTCATATCAGGAACGGTCAAGAATGCTTTGGGCATAGGATTGCTCCTGTCAGAGGGCATAGGAGACACCATCAGGGTTTCTCTTACCCATGATCCGGTTGCGGAGGTTAAGGCAGCCTATGAAATCTTGAGGGCTCTGGGTTTGAGGCAGAGGGGAGTTGAAATTATCTCCTGCCCTACCTGCGGTAGGTGCCAGATAGATCTTCTCGACCTGGCAGAAAAGATTGAGGATGCCCTGAATCACATTACAGCCCCTCTTAAGGTAGCAATTATGGGATGTGTAGTAAATGGGCCTGGAGAGGCACGTGAGGCTGATGTCGGTATTGCCTGTGGCCCTGGTCAGGGCACCTTGTTTAGGAAGGGTAAAGTGGTGAAAAAAGTGACTGAGTCGGATCTGGCAAGGGTACTCATTACAGAAGTTAAAAAGATGGCGGATGAATGAATATTTTCAATTTCCGATTTTAGATTGAGTATGTTAGATCTTCGATTGTCAATTTCTAACAGGCTGTTGCCGAAATTCCTTTTCACTTGGTCTAAAACGTTTCTTGACAAATCTAAGGCTCCCTCCAGGCGATGTCAAAACTCGCCTTTAGGGCTCAAACAGTTGACATCGCTTATCTTCCACTTCGCCAAGATTTGTTAGCAAAAACGTTTTAATGACCGCTCAAAGGGATTTCCGTTTGGGCAACAGCCTGCTAATAGTCAATCATCAATTTTCGATTATGGCATCTATGTCAAGACGATATTCTGAATTCTTTATCCCTACCTTGAAAGAGGTACCGGCCGAGGCTGAGATTATCAGCCACCAGTTAATGCTCAGGGCCGGCATGATCAAAAAGCTTTCAGCAGGGATCTATAACTATCTTCCCTATGGTTTGAGAGCCCTTAAAAGGGTGGAACACATTGTCAGAGAAGAGATGGACAGGGCAGGTGCCATAGAGGTGTTACTGCCCAGTGTGCAACCAGGTGATTTATGGATGGAAAGCGGTCGATGGGTGCACTATGGACCTGAGCTTTTGAGGTTCAGGGATCGACACAACAGGGAATCATGCTTGGGCCCAACCCATGAAGAGGTCATCACAGACCTAGTTCGAAGAGAGATCCATTCATACAAGCAACTGCCTCTTAACCTGTATCAAATACAGACAAAGTTCAGGGATGAGACCAGGCCGAGATTTGGAGTGATGAGGGCTCGGGAATTTATTATGAAGGACGCCTATAGCTTTGATGTAGATGATGAGGGATGCAGCCACAGTTATGAGAGTATGTATCGTGCTTACGAGGCTATTTTTAGAAGGTGTGGACTGAAATTCCGGGCAGTTGAGGCAGATACCGGGCCTATCGGCGGCAGTTTCTCTCATGAATTCATGGTGCTCTCAAATAGTGGCGAAGACGACATCGTCAGCTGTAAAAACTGTGAGTATGCCTCAAACTTAGAAAAGGCGGAGGTGGCGGTAAAAGAAGGAGATTCTCACCACACCGAAAGAAAAAAACTATTACACGTGGTAGATACCCCAGGAATGAAAACCATAGACGAGGTATCTGCCTTTCTGTCAGTAGCACCGGAGAGAATCGTCAAGACACTTATTTACCAGACTGAGCAGGTGCCCGTAGCCGTTTTAGTACGGGGGGATCATGAATTGAATGAAGCTAAATTGAGAAATGTTCTGAACGTCCAAGAACTCACCATGGCAGATCCGGAAACCATATTTGCAGTAACTGGTGCCCCCGTGGGCTTTGCCGGAGCCATTGGTTTAGAGGTTAAGATACTGGCCGATTTCGGGATCAAAGGAATGAAAAACATGGTGATGGGCGCAAACCAGGAGGATAGGCACATCCTGAATGTAAACGAAGGCAGGGATTTTCAGGTGGATCACTATGCAGATCTGAGGACGATCACTCCCTCTGATGCGTGCCCCAGATGTGGTGGTACATTACAGTTTGGTAAGGGTATAGAGGTGGGTCATGTCTTTAAGCTCGGGACCAAGTACAGCAAGGCTCTCAATGCCACTTTTCTGGACAAGAACGGGCAGGAAGCTCCCATTATTATGGGGTGCTATGGCATAGGCATTGGGAGGACTGTGGCGGCGGCCATAGAGCAAAGTCACGACGAGAACGGTATCATCTTCCCCATCTCTATTGCACCCTTTGAGGTGACAATCCTCCTGCTTGAAACCCATGAACCTCAGGTGAGAGAAGTGGCTGACACCTTATATCAGCATCTGACTGATTTAGGGCTCACAGTCCTTCTGGACGACAGAGATGAAAGACCAGGTTTCAAACTCAAGGATGCTGACCTTCTGGGCATACCCGTGAGGGTCACCGTCAGCGTAAGAACACTTCAGAAAGATGCTATCGAGACAAAATTGCGCTCTGACAGAGATCTCACGTTAATACCCGTGAGCAAGGCTCCTGCGGCGATAAAGGAGGTTGTACAGGGCCTTTATGATTCGCTTAAATGATATAACTTCAAGGATCCTCTCTTATCATCCTGCTGCGGATACAAATCTCATTGAAAAGGCATATGTTTACTCAGCCAAGGTTCACAAGGGTCAAGTCCGTCTCTCCGGTGAACCATACCTTTCCCACCCCTTAGAAGTAGCCGGAATTCTCTCTGATATGAAGATGGATGAGGTGAGCATTGTCTCTGGTCTGCTCCACGATACCGTTGAGGATACCCTGGCTGAACTAAAGGATATTGAGTATCTGTTCGGCAAAGAGGTGGCAACCATAGTAGATGGTGTCACCAAAATCAGTAAGATACATTTCCTGAGCAAAGAGGTACAGCAGGCGGAGAATATACGAAAGATGATTCTTGCCATGTCCACCGACATTAGGGTCATTCTGGTCAAACTGGCAGATCGATTGCATAATATGCAGACCCTTGGATTCCAACCCCCTGAAAAGCAGGAAATAATTGCGCGGGAAACCCTCGATATCTACGCACCTCTTGCCGGAAGAATGGGTATTCACTGGCTCAAGTCCAACCTGGAAGATCTCTCTCTTTTTTATCTTGAACCAAAAATCTACGGGGATATCCGGTTAGGGATTGCGCAGAGACAAGAGGCACAGGCCAAGTTCATCAAGGAGATAAAGGAAATCTTGGCAAAGCGATTACGTGAGGCTGGCATAAAGGCAACGATAAAGGGAAGAAACAAGCATTTTTTTAGCATTTATAGAAAGATGATGGAGCAGGATCTGAATATAGATCAAGTCTATGACATCCTGGCCTTTAGGATCATCGTGAATGCTGTAAAGGAATGCTACGAGGTTTTGGGACTGATCCATTCCATGTGGAAACCCCTGGCAGGTCGATTCAAGGATTATATCTCGCTACCCAAGGCCAATATGTATCAGTCTTTGCACACCTCCGTAATAGCCCCCTTGGGCGAGAGAATGGAGATACAGATAAGAACGTGGGACATGGACAGAATTGCCGAAGAGGGTATCGCGGCTCACTGGAGGTACAAAGAGGGATATGAGTCTGGCAAAAAGATGTCCGGACAGTACCCATGGATGAAACAGTTACTCGAGTGGCAGAAGAACCTGACTGACCCAAAGGATTTTCTAGAAACAGTCAGGCTGGATCTCTTCAGTGGCGAGGTCTATGTTTTTACGCCGAAAGGTGACGTCAAGGAACTTCCCAGGGGGGCAACCCCTGTTGATTTTGCTTATAGCATCCATTCAGAGGTTGGAAACAGATGCATCGGTGCTAAGGTAAACGAGCGAATAGTCCCCCTGAGCTATCAGCTTAAGAACGGAGATATTGTTCGGATTACAACCTCAAAAAATCATAAACCCAGTAAAGACTGGCTCAATTTTGTAAAGACATCTACGGCTCGAACCAGGATCAGACAGTGGATAAAGCAAGAAGAAAGAGAAGAGAGTATCACCATTGGGCGCGATATCCTGGAGAAAGAGCTCAGAAAAATTAACCTTGCCTTGTCCAGGCAACTCAAAGGCGAGGAAATATTAGATGTAGCCCATAAATTTTCACTCAACAGTGTCGATGATCTGTTGGCCAATATCGGCTACGGAAAGCTCTCACCAAAGCAGGTTTTGAACCGGCTCGTTCCTCCTTTAGACATAAAAGAGGATAGACCAGAAGGCCTGGTCCAGAAAATAGTTCACCGGATTAAGAGAAAGAAGGCAGACACCGGGATCAGGGTTAAAGGCATGAGTGATATGCTGATTCGTTTTGGAAAGTGCTGCCACCCGCTGCCAGGTGAACCAGTTATCGGTTTTATCACCAGAGGTAGGGGAGTCACCATTCATGCAAGAGATTGCCGGCACATTAGGGATGTTGACCAAGATCGATTGGTGGAAGTAGAGTGGGAGCGTACTGAAGATGTGAATTATTTAGCGAGATTGAGGGTTACCAATATCTCCAAAAAGGGGATGCTGGCCAATATAAGCGCTATCCTTGCCCAGAGCGAGGCTAATATTGTAGATGCAGACGTCCAGACAACGGTAGACAAAAAGGGGATATCTACCTTTACCATCGAGATATCCGATTATGATCAATTAAGAGATATTATTTCAAAAATTAAGAAGATCAAAGAGGTTTTCAAAGTGGAGCGGATTTGAAGGATTAAAAGTGAGCTAAAATTATGGGTAGCCCAACTGGGAATCGCGAATTTGGGAATTGATAGAATTACAGATTTCAGAACTTAGCCGCCTGCGGCGGAACTTTTTCGACAGGATTACCCCGCCAGAAGCATGGCGGGTAAGCATGATTTTCTTATTTTTTTATACCTGCCTGCCGGCAGGCAGGTCCTGAAAAGCCTGCCCGCCCGCCTCGCAAGGCCTTGGCGAGCGGGCAGGCACTTTAGGCATTTTCAACTT
>CP070673.1:714195-718679 GCA_020351915.1 Deltaproteobacteria bacterium | reverse complement strand
GTCTTTATACAGAATTTCATTTTCATTTGTGTCCATTCGTGTCCATTCGTGGCTGAATAGTTATCATGAAGAAAAAAAGCTAAAAACCATTTTCTTTATATGGAGACAAAAAATGCGTTTCGATCTCGGAATCCAGAATTCGGAACTCAACCGGGCAGGACCTGGAAACTCGCATCGCCAAAAAGCCCAATAATGGCCCAAATCCCTCCCATAAGAAAATCGCCTATAATCAACCCTACAAAGAGATACCGGAGCTTCTTGAAAAGAACTACCCCGCCGTAACGCATGCAAAGAGCGTTGCACAGCCATCCCAGAAAGAAGCTGAACCAGAGAATCCGCATTGCCGAGCTGTATGCAGTCAAATAACCAATGGGATGAATAGGCCACCAGTAGAAGCGGTGATAGCAAATTACCAGGATCAGCATGATGAGTGCACCCATCACAGAGAAGACCATCACCCAGTGGCCCGGTCTTACAGGCGATTCGACCAAAGAATGGATGTTTTCATAGACTGCCACTGTAGTTCGAGTAGCCCAATCCAGTTGAAGCTCCCGGATACCGAATTTGTAGCAAAGGGCCAGCATGGCTAGAAAAGAAACGACCACCCCGGCCACCAGGGTAAGGGATATGCCGCCAATGATCATACGCCGGCTAACCATCTTGTGGGTAATCTTCCGAGCATGCAGTAGCGAGGGCATCAGAGACTCTCTTAGGTCCACGAAAAGGGCCTTCTGGGCCACTGCGGCAATAAGGATCCCGACGCTGGTGAAAAAACGGGGACCAAAAAAGGCGATGAGGCCATCGAGGGGGGCAACAGTCAAGGTAAAGTAAGCAATCCCACCCTGACAGATGACCCGGCTGGCTACAAGCATGACCATGAAAAAGGCTCCCACCACTAAGAAAGAAACCCAAAAGGGTATGCCAAAATAATGGCCCCAAATCATAATCCCGAAGGTCCCCACGACAAACCCCCAGAAGGACAGTCGTGTAGAAAGCCACCCTGCCTCTGGAGGATTTCCTTTACCGAACCTAAAGGCTTCGTGCAGCACATCCAGAAGATGGTATCGGGCCAGCCAGACAAGGAAGAGGAAAAAAATTCCATAAGCTCCGATCATCTGTGTCTCCTCGGGTCGGGAGAGGGTTGGGCCGAACGTGATCCCCAGGGAAGCGGCCGGTATATTATACCCCAGAACACTCAAGAGACCGATCAACAGACTCCCCAGGATGAAAAAGAACCAAAAGGAAAAGGAAATTTGTTTTGAGGTGAGAAAGGCAAAACCAATAAAGGCCGGATAGAAATAGATCTTGAGCTTTTGAAATCCGGAAAAGAGGCCGTACTCTGGGAAATAGGGTCCAGCAAGGATCAGGGTTGGGATCTGGGGAACCGCCGGATAATAGAAATGGAGCCCATTGATCAAGTGCAGAAATACAGGCACCAACAGGCCTGCCAGGAGAAAGCGGTTGGTTAAAAAATGGCGAAGCTCATTTTTATCCACTGCCTCTTGAATCAACAGGGGAACCTGCAAGAGAGGAAAATTCATTCTTTCATTGTCGAGCCACTGTTTGCTAAAGATGTTAACCAGACAGATCATGACAAAAAAACAGAGGAGGACAAAACTACTCCAGACAAGAAGGGGCGGAAGCCATGCCTCCCACGGGATCTGCTGGAGGATCTGCCACCATCCCATCTGACGTCCCCCTGAAATAGCGTTATAGAGGCCTTCTATGGCCTCCTGGCTCTGGGGATATAAGGCCTTAGGGAGGAGTGGTTTGAGGACCTCTTCCCAGCGGTTTTCGACAGTTGCGAAGTGATGCGGCACCGAGAGATTAATGAAAAAGGTTCGGACCAGCCCTGTGTAAGCAATCCCAGAAACCAGGACCATCAGGACCCAGACCACTAAAAGTTCTTTTCCTGTAAGCCACGTTCGGCCCCTGAACACCTTTCCGATAAAGGCCACCAGAAATGTCATCCACATCAAAATGAAAAAAGGCGCTAATGGAAAGTGTCCTCCTCCAAGCGGAGTCGACTGGCGGTAAACGTTGTTGAAGGGGGTGATGCCGCAGATGGTCACAGCAAGTACCAGTCCTACCAGTACCGCCCGCAATCGGATACTGTCACCCCCTTGTTCCGAAACATCCCCCTTAAAGGAATCTTCGGTAGGGGAACTTACTTGGTTTCGCTTGTTGTCTTTGTTCACAGATCGAGATCAACCTCTTTTCCTTCTTGAGCTGTATCAAGGGCCCTTTCATAGCGGGCGTGAGCTACTTCATCGAGGGAACGCCACATCAGAAGTTGCTTGCGCAGTTGATTGATAAATGCCTTGTTGATTCGTCTCCAGGCGTTTGCTTCCCCTGCCTCTCGCACGAGGAGAACCTTGATCTCCAAAAATTCCGGATCTTCCGAGGCGGGGCGGAATTGCACATCCACTCGCTGCATGATGCCGAAGTCAAAGGGAGCAAGCCATACTCTCGCGTGAAATTCCAGGCAAGCCCTATAGGGGCAGTTATCCTCTGTGCATGCAGAGGCTTTTTTGGCAATCCCTGAGAGCATGGGGCACATAAAGGTGAAACTTGTACCTCCTGTAGAAAAAAGGCCATGGGAAACATCCTGATGCGCCTTCAAATATGTGAAAATGTACCCCCCGACACCCCGGAACTCACTAAATTTCAACAGGGTTGGGAGGGTGATCTCAAGGACGTTTCCCTGAGGATCAGGGAGCTTCCATGACCGGTTCACGTCTGGGATGGCAATTTCTGCTGCCACCCTGGATGGATAAATCACGGAAACCAGCACCACCACAATTACCAGGATCATGGCCGCCACCCCAGCAAGTGAAGAATAGTTCACGGTGATTCCAGCCCAGAGGGAAGTTCCGGAAAAGCTGCCGGCTGTCGTCTGGGCCAGAAGGTATCCGAGGACCACACTCATTACTGCAAAAGCCAAGGCTTCGGCTATAAAAACGAAGGACACATGCGAAGGTGCCAGTCCGACTGACGTATAGATTCCGATTTCCCGCTTCCTTTCGTACACGCTACCGATCATGGTGTTTAAAACGATGAAGACCGAGATGATCAGGGGGATGAGGATATTGGGGACACCGCTATAACTCAGGGTGTCGCTGGCATGGTACAAAAAAGTTCCATCCGGTTCGCCGCTAAAGAGGGTGAGACCGAAACGGTCTACAAGCTGCTGTGCCACTGTCTGGGCTGCTTTCCCAGGGTTAGATCGGATTGCCACACCTTTGAAGTTACCTCCAAGAGCCAAAAGGGTCCGATAGGGTATAATCACCGTAAGGTCTCCGGAAATGTGACGGTATCGGCTTTGAAAGGCCCGGACGTCCTCGCCGGATTCAAAGGCCTCCATCTCCACCTCTGTTAGCTCCATGGAAACTTCACTTGGAAAGGTGGCGGGCGTCAATGGCTCCCCGTCTAGGTCGTGTCGATCCTGCAGTTTTCTTCCAGAAAAAGTGCCCACCACCTCAAAGGGGATACCCCACAACAGAACAACAGAGCCCTGTGGGTGGTTTGGATCGATTTCAAGGTTTCTGGCCATGCGCTCAGGCAAAAGGACCGAATATCGTTCCTTTTCCTTAAACCACCTTCCGCCCACAAGAATTTGATTAAGCCGTGAAACCCGGACTTCGTTTGCAGACAGGCCCACCAGACCCTGAGCCTCACTGGCCCGGTCTCTAAATCTCACTGGAACCGGCCTTGTTCGGGTCTTATCCTTTGACTCCAGCCACACCCGCGGGGCCACCACGCCTTCTCTCTCGAAGGTGTTGGAGAGAATACTCAGGGATTCCGGCGGCAGATCTTGCCAATTGACATTCTTAAACAGGAAACCTTGATACGGGGCGCTGCTCTTATACAAAAGCCGCGCCCGGTGGCGCATAGTCTTGACCGAGGTGAAACTCATGATGGTAAAGGTGAGGATAATCAGAGTAACGCAGGTAAGGATGGTCCTGAGACGGCGACGACGTAGATTGGTAACACCCAGGAAAAAAGCAGCCACAAAGGCCTTCCAGCGACTGATCTCTCCGGCCTTCATATGCCTGGCCCGGCTCTGGAGTAGAATCATTTCCTCTTCGAACCGGAAAAAGATGATCAGGGTCACTATAAAAGAGAGGCCAATGATGAAAAAGGCGAGGATCACCACCATTGGACTGTAGGCGAGTTGAAAGGCTGGATGGACTTTATATATCAAGGCTATGAGCAGGATCAGTATCGTACAAAATGCGATAATTCTCTTATGAATATCTGAATAAGAGAAGAGAAAGCGCTCCATGCAGAAAGCAAAAGGGACAAAAAGGGCAATGTAAAATAGGACGCCAAACAGGACGTCCTTTTGCGTTTTTTCCACATGATCATAGACACGGCTTGCCAGGGCCCAGGATCTAGTGGCGGCCTCGACAAATCGATCGTACAATTTTGCCCTAAGGGCTCTGTCAGCCTGTTCCAATGCAGAGGTTCCCTCCTGCTGGAGC
>CP070673.1:709956-714095 GCA_020351915.1 Deltaproteobacteria bacterium | reverse complement strand
GGGCATAACCAAAGGCGCAAATGTTTTGTGGAGTAAATCCCAAATATTTGGCCACTGCAGAACACGGTGGTATTTTTTGTGAGATATCGCCTTTCAGAAACAGGCATTACCTTCTTAAACCTAAATGTCTCAACTTTTGAACGTTACCAATAGATTAGCCAGAGACCCACACGGACAGCATAAGTTATTTTCCTCTGCCGACAGTTCCAGCTTGTTACAGCGAAGCGATGACACTTTTTGGCCGAGCATGTCGCTCGGCTAAAATATCTGTGTGGGTCTGTGGCTATACGAATAATAAAGATCAGGTAAGATGCTTACCAGAGGGTGAACGGGAATCTCAGCCATAATCGCCCATAGAGCTTCTCGCGTCCCGTGAGCTTGAGCCATGTCATGACAAAGGCGTAGAGCACGCCCAATGAGATGGCGCCGAGCACCATATAAAGAAGCCCCATAAAGACGATCCGTCCCGCATCCCACCCCCATTCGAAAACAAAAGGAAACATATCAGCCTCTTTTTACCACGCCAAAATCCTTGACAACCTGGCCAAAAATGGTGACTGGATTCAGTTCAGCCTCTTGTGGAAAAAGTGGCAGATATCTGTAGGAGAGGGAGAACAGAAGAATCCCGTACCCAACAGTGCCAAGTGCAATACCCCACTCCTGCCAGGTTGGTAAATAACTCATAAAGGTGTCAAACGGCATAACTGGTATGGCCAGGGTCTGAATGCTAAAAACAAATCTGTTGAACACAATACCAATGACATTCATCGCTACGCCGACAACGAGGAGCCCATTCCTTTCCCTCAGCTGAGGGGTGATCAGGATAATCGCCGGAATAATACCAAAAACCCCGATCTCGGCAACTAAGAGCCAAATCCCATAAAATCCCTGATAAAAATCCATAAAGGAAAGTCCAGCCCTGGGAACCACCCCGTAGGCCCAGCCTATCGTGTCCAGAATCTTCAAAATGATGTAGGTGGCAAGGAGCCAGCCTGAAATCTTGGCCAGAAGGCTGAAAACACTCTTCTGGACCAGTGTTTTTCCGGTGACTTTCTGGGCAATCCATACACAGAGCAAGGTAAAAGAGGGACCTCCCGCAATAGAGGAATGAATAAACAAAAAGAAGGTCCAGGGCCACATAAAGAATCCTTGTCTGAACGCAAAGGGGCGACCAAAAAGTACCCCAAACATCCCTCCCAGCGAACCCTGATGAAAAAAGGAGAGAAAGGTTCCTGCAGCAGCAAACAGGGCCACGAGGTGGTGCAGATTATCACCAAAAATGTTAAGCTCCGGTATCTCGCCGAGCTTTCTGTTGGAAAGTATGAGGGGCAGATATTCAATGGTGAGTACACCCAGATACACCGTGATACAAAAAGAGACCTCGGTCAGCATGGAATGGACATTGGCATGCCAGAAAATAAACCATCCCCTCAAAGGCTGACCAATATCTACTGCCAGCATGGCAATAGCACCTGAATAACAGATGAACCCTATGACAACAGCTGCATTAACAATGGCCTTCAGGTTCTTGACAAAAGGATAAATAAAGACATTTCCAATGATATGGGCAAGGAATCCGGTAAAAAATGCACCTGCTCCGAGGGCAATCAGGGAAAGATCAAAGACAATCCACAGGCCAAAGGCAAAATAGTGATTCATATTCGTCTGGTTCAACCCTTTATAGAAACATAGAAAGGCTGACACCAGGCCCCAGGAAATAAGCGCTAACCATACAAGCATCCATAGAAAAAATGTCTTGGGCGAGCATCTTTGAACACCATTGGGAATTAGAGCTTCATCCATTTTTCTTCTCCGGCCTGTTACCCTCTTTCTATAGATTCCCCTTGCAAATAGTTGTCTGCCATGCGCCTCACCCAGTCCTTAGTGGTGAGATAATATACCTTGGGTTCGGTACCAAGCCGCTCCAGTAACCTGAATGCGGAGGGGCTCTTGATGAGTTCAGAAACCCTATGCTTGGGGTTATTGAGGTCGCCAAAGGTTATGGCCTGTGTAGGACAGGCCTCGACACAGGCAGGGATATATTCATCCTCTTTCAGGTCTCTCCTGCCTTCAAAGTATGCCTTTGATTTGGCACTCATGAGCCTATGGTGACAAAAGCTACACTTCTCTACCACACCTCTCATCCTTGGAGAAACCTCGGGAGAGAGGTACCGATCCATACCTTCAGGGAAGGGGGGATCAAACCAATTGAAATCCCGTGCATGATATGGACATGCAGCCATACAGTATCGACAACCGATACACCGCGTATAGATCTGGCTTACGATGCCATCGCTTGAATCGTTTGTCGTTGCTGTAGCCGGGCACACAGGTACACACGGAGGATTACCGCACTGCATGCACGGCCTCGGGAGATATACCACCTCGGTATGAGGAAACGCCTTCCCGTTGGTGAGCATGTAAATCTTGAGCCAGTTTATGTTCCTGGTCTTATCCGATTCATCATACAAAACAGAAACATTGTTTTCAGCGGCGCAGGCAATAGTACACGTACCACAGCCGGTGCATCTATCCAGATCAATAACCATCCCGTATCTTGCACCTTTGGCACTGTCTCGCTTTTTCATCGCCTATCCTTTTTCTCCATGGCTGTTATATCTTGACCATCGTAACCCTGGTATTCCACCACACAGGCTGCCCACTCAGGGGATCCTCAGTCGGGTCTATGATCTCATACGGATTAACACCCTTTCCCTTAAGGTACCGATCATAGGCAGTATGTCCAAGACCAAGAGGGATAAACACAACACCAGGCATGGCCCCATGAAAAACGTGAACCCTCACCGTCAGCTCTCCAGTACGTGATTTAAGAACCGCTTTTGAACCTTCCCCTAAACCATAGGTGGATGCTGTTTTTGGATTAACCTCCACAAAGAGATCATCTTTTCTGAGCTGATGATCAAAAAGCGTCTTATTCAAGAACGGTGGATTGCCTATCCATCCACTCGCCAGGTTGATCAATTCAATGGGAAGGAGAAGCAAGGGATATTCCTTCTCATCTGCCCTCGATTTCAACTCCTCGTAGTGGGGCATACATACCTCATCGCCTCTCGCTAGGATGCCCACATCTGCAAGGGCATCATCAAGGGATTTCCCCTTTGAATAGGTCTTGAGGGCCAATTCTATGTTTGAAGAGAAAAACTCAAATCTCTTGCTCGGCGTTTGAAAGATCTCGGACCATGTACCAAAGGTGAGAGAAGGGACATACCAGCATCCGGTTTCCCTCAGAGCCTCCCACATTGATTCAAACGACGAATACACTGGGGTCAACCCGCCTTTTTTATCCAATCTCTTCCAGACCGGTTCAGATCCATCATAGGTAATCTGCCCCTGTCCTAACTCATAGAGACCCTTGACTCTTCCCTTTAATGTCTCCTCAAAACTGTTCCACTGAAAGGACTCAGCAATCGTTCCCCCTATCCTTTGTGCCAGAGAAATGATTACATCTCCACTGTGTCTTGTCCTGTATAATGGCTTTACCGCTGGCTGTGAAAGGGCAAACAGGGGGTACTGCACCCCGGTTGGCCGTGGAATATCCTCCATCTTCTCAAGGTGGGTATGATCAGGAAGTATCAGATCTGCCATCAGAGAGGTTTCATCTTTGAAGGGAGAGAAACTCACGATAAAGGGTATCTTGTCTAATGCCTCGATCAGGCTCTTGCTATCGGGAATCGTGAACACAGGATTTGCAGAAGATATGAGCAGGATGTCAACAGGGGAACTCTGACTGCTGTTTACTGCCTCTGAAAAGGTATGTATGAGGCTACTGGTAAAGGGATATCGCAGCGTTCCAGCACGGTCGAGCCTCTCTGTTTTCAGACCATCCGTAGCTACCGGATCATATTCTACATCTGGCCAGGGGGCCAAAGGAAGATCATGTGCTACAAGAACCCCCCCACTTTTATTGATTCTTCCTGCCAGTGCATTCAGGGCATGGACGGCCATGAACTCATATACGCTGCCGGGCAACAGACCTTTTCCCCGGCCGGTAAGGGCAATGGGGGCATGTGATGATGCAAACCTTCTGGCAAGCTCAATAACGACACTTTTCTTTATCCCTGTGATGCTTTCAACAATCTGAGGAGAGTATTTCTTTAGAACAATGTTCGCGAACCCCT
>CP070673.1:707021-709856 GCA_020351915.1 Deltaproteobacteria bacterium | reverse complement strand
TCCTTTTCAGAGGCCGCCGTCTGTTCGGCCAAATCCCCAAAGCGTTCGGCTATGCGAACTATGGCCGACAGGGATATGATCACCGCCTCCAAAAAATCACGTTTCTTTATGTCATCGGCGCTGAAGTAGCGCAACTTGCGCAACTCGGCTTTTGCATCAGCGATGATCTTGTTGAGTCCTTGGTTGAGGGCCTTGGCAAAATCCACAATTATCAATGTGTATGCCAGGCCCAATCCCCACCCCACACCGGCCGAACCTTGTCCACGCCCCTCAGTTTTCACCTTCCAGGGCGGGCAAAGGATGCCCGAACGGATAAACGGCCACAGGCGTTCATCGTCGTAATAGAGTCCTTGCATTTCATCCAAGGTTCTGCTTTTGCCTGCCCAGAATTCATCCAACGATCGCAAAAGGACCTCGTCCTCCTCTGAAAGGGTAAGACCTCCGGTCCTCAGGCTCTCGATGTCTTCCTTGGGCCAGGCTGGTCCCATTGTTCCCGCCTCCATTCCCATGGGCTTTGCAGCTATGTTGCCGACAATGAGTTCATCGTCTTCAATGAAGATCGTTCGATTATCCAGATAATGCGCAGTCGCCTTAGCCCGTCTGAGGATCTGCGGTTGGCCTTCCGTCCTTCTTAACGATTCCACCACCAATCGGGCCTTCTCCACACAGATGGGGAATTGCCGTACATCTAATTTGGTCATCAGTCTTTTGATTCGGGGATTCATGATAGAGTTCTTCACCTCCATTTCCCGCTGTCGGGAATAATTGTGTTTAATGCTCTTCGGAATAGAGCAGCTTGGCTGAAATCAGTGCGGCCGTCTTATTAAGCTTTGAGACTATATCGGCCTCAAGCAATTTCGGCAGTCCTTCGGTAGTTGTAAACAGGGATATTGCAGCTACAGGTTTCTTTTCATAATCGAAAATCGGAACCGCAATAATATTGGAATCCGGATGGCGTTCACCTTTTGAGATCGCAAAACCCTCATCTCTTGCTTTCCTTATTTGTTCCTTGAGAATATTCGGGTCAGCGATGGTATTTTCAGTGTACCGCTCAAACGGCCCCTGCAGAACACTATCAACCACATGAGGCGCGAAAAACGCCAAAATGACCCTTGCACCGGCGGAAACGTGAACATCGACCCTGTCTCCCAGTCTGAGCAGGTAGACCCTCCGCAACCTTAGAACCTCCGCCCGATAAGCCATTATCGTGCAGTTCCCTACCCATACTTCCAATGCAACTGTTTCTCGGATTTCATTTCGCAGGTCGTCTATATGGGGTTGGGCGATGCCGATCAAGTGTTCACTCAGAGACTGTTTTATGGCCGTACTTATTTTCGCTGCGGATATGCCGAGCCTGAATTTTCTGCTTTTCGCATCATGCTGCAAAAAACCATAGCTGGTCAGAACATTCAGCAGGCGGCTTACGGTCGATTTATGAAGCCCAAGCCGTGCACTAATTTCCGAGGTGCCCATTTCATTGTTGTGTGGAATAAAGGATAAGAGGATCTTCAGCGCCTTTTGCACCGAATGATAATCATTGGGTTTTCGGGAAATTGGCATGATAGTTTAGCAATATGCAACATATTTGTGTAACATATAACAATATTTCATATTTTGATATCATTAGTGCGTATCCCTGTCAAGCATTTTTATTGCCTTTCCGAATACATTAAGGAAAGAAATCAGGGGGTTTTTGCGCTTTTACAACAAAAGGGGGTCGGGGGTCGGGCCACGCCACCTATTTGACATTATATAGATACATCATAATATCAAGCCATTTTGGGCCTTAGCTGGTCCATTTTGGGGTCAAAATCACCCTTCTAAGAAAAAGTTTGCTCGAATGGCGCGCGCAAAAAGACATTATCTTCACGGGTACGTCTGGCATATAACACACCGACGCCACAAAAAAGAGTTTCTGCTAAACTTATTGAAGATAGGCAAAGATGGCTTTATTGGTTATTTCAGGCTAAAAAACCATATGGATTGCACATCCTCAATTATATCTCAACATCAAATCATATTCATCTTCTTGTGCTAGATGATGGGTCTGGAGATGCCATCCCTAGGTCAATGCAACTGATAGCCGCACGAACCGGGCAGGAATATAATCAACGGAAAAAGCGCAAGGGTGCTTTCTGGCAAGATCGCTATCATGCAACTGCCGTGCAAAGTAATGAACATCTAATCAAATGCATGACCTACATTGGACGAGCAGCCTCTGTCGAGGCAGTTCGTATCAAAGACATTGGCCTTATAGAGATTCAAATCAGACTATCAGGCAAAATCATGTGGGGCGGGGATTACTGAAGTCTGTGAGGAGACCTATTGTTTTTTGGAACCTGGCCATATGAGACTCATTTAGAGCGCTCATTACACATTCTAAGGGAACCCTGGTTTCCCTCGCTTGCGATTCGCACAACCGTTTCAGCGAGGATCTGGGCGGAGTCGTAGGCCTTTAGTTCGGGGTTGAGGGCGTCGGCAATGATAGAGAGCTCGGTGCAGGCGATAATCAGCGCCTCAGCCCCTCTTGCAAGGAGGTTCTGTGTGCAGGAGCGAAGCGCATTCCTTTCGGTTGTGCCGTAGTTGCCCGTCTTGATGGTGCGAATGGCGGTCATAAGTTCCGCCTGGAGCTTTATCTGCGGGTAGATCAGGTCAACGCCTCTTTCCTGAAACCGCTTCATGTACAGGTCCGTCTGGAGCACTGCCTTGGAGGCGAGAAGCCCCGCCGTGTCAATGGAGGGGTTTTCCCGAAGGACGGCATCAACGGTCAGCTCGATCATGTCGATCACCGGAACGGATACTGCGGAGCGGATATCATTGAGGTAGTAGTGGGCG
>CP070673.1:703793-706921 GCA_020351915.1 Deltaproteobacteria bacterium | reverse complement strand
GAGAGAAATTGGTTTAGCTGCCCGCATATTCAGCCTTCTTTTTGTCTAATAAGGGGTAATCAACTTTGATGGGATATGTATCCCTCAGTTCTTGAAGCCAAACCCTATAACGCTGTTCTGTTGCCTCACTGACAAGTCTTTTTTCAATTTCCGCGACCACCTCCAAAAACCCTTTCCTCCCCGCAGGTTCTCTTTTAAGGACTTTAATGATGTGAAAGCCGTATTGGGTCTCAATGATAGTACTTGTTTTACCTACTTCCATCGAAAATGCTCTATGAGAAAGAGCAGGAGGGAACATATCGCTGGTGCGCCACTCTGTACCGTAATCGCCTTGCAATGCAGAATCCCCAGATTGCTCCTCCAATAACTGTGCCATATCCTCTCCCCCTTTAAGACGGGCATACAGGTTTTCAGCATCTTTTCTTTTCTTGGTAATGATGTGAAGTAGTTTAACCCGCGGGGGATGGCGAAATTCCTCTTTCCTCTCTTCATAGTAAGTCTTAATGGCATGATGAGAAATGGGGGGAAGGGAGCCAGTCTGCTCCCGAATGATCTTTTCAATTAAGAGCTGTTCTCTGAATCTTTGCTTCCATTCACTGTAGTCTATGCACCTCGATAGGAGTGTCTCCTTAAAGCTATTATCTGGGTAGTCCTTAACAATATCTTGTATGGCCCTTTCCAGTTCAATCTCCGGAACGCTAATTCCCTGCTCTTTTCCATACGCAAGTATGAGAGAGTCATCCACAATTCTGTCTACAAGACTATTGATAGATAACCACACCGTCCCCTTAGGAATTCCATTTTCAAGCGAGGTAATATCCACGATTCTCTCTAAATCTCCCAGTGTGATTGTTCGATCGCCTACTCTGATAACAACATTCTGACTTGATCCCCCTTTCGGAGAACAGTTTGACCAAGTGAACAGAACAAAGACGCAAAGAAGCAAAAAAATAAGATATCTCATAAAACTGGTCCGTACCACGGGAAACCTTTGTAAACTACTTGGCTTTTTCCGTTATGCCACGCCTTCCCTTTGCACATGGGGGATAGAAAAATCTATCGTTTCTGGCCCGCCTGTGGCGATCGGTCAGCGGGCTCCACCATACGGCCAGATCACCATGGGAAGAGATAGAGAAAGAGAGACCTAACCTTTAAAAATAACAATATTATTTTAAAAATTGCAAGGATAATTTGGCTATTCTCCGCTTTTATACCATCCTCAACTGTTACGAGCACACCTGCCAAATTGAGTTATCACCTCCCCAGCCTCTTCAAGGGTAACGGGGAGACCCTTTTTCTTGCTCGCAACCTCAAGTTTCTGGTCGGATAAGAAGCGGAAACTCACTGGACTGTGAGCAACCAGATCAAGCAACTTACGGGATGATAGGGGGGTATCCTTAGAGAAGGAAAAGATCATTGAGCTATCATTAAGGTCTAATCTCGGTGAGCCTATCTTTTTGAGCCCTATTTTGATCTTGATAACAGAGATAAGGTTTGAAACCTCTGGTGGCACGGGGCCAAACCGATCTTGAATCTCTTTTACCATTTCATCTAATTCCGACTCCTCCCTTATAGTAGACAAGCGTCTGTATATATCGAGCCTGATATCACTCTCCTCGATGTAGCTATGGGGAATAAAAACCGGCAGATCAGTATTTATTTCGGGGAATATCTCTTCCTGCCACACCTCTCCTTTCAGCTCTGCAATCGATTGTTCTATTAGTTTGAGATACAGTTCATAGCCAATAGCCTTGATATGACCTGACTGAGAAAAACCGAGGATATTTCCCCCTCCTCTTATCCTCAAATCATGTAAGGCGATGTTGACTCCTGAGCCTAACTGAGAGAAATCCATCAGGACCTTGAGCCTTTTCTGTGCATCATTCGTGAGGGAAGAGCTGCTCGAAATCAAAAGATAGGCGTAAGCCCTCACATCAGCTCTGCCAACTCTGCCCCTGAGCTGATATATCTCAGCGAGGCCAAAGCGATCAACCTCATGAATAATAATCGTATTTGCTGACGGTATATCCAGGCCTGAATCTATTATAGTAGTGCATACCAGAACATCTGTCTCCCGAGCCAAGAACCTCATCATGGCCCTTTCGAGATCCCTCTCCTTCATCTGACCATGTGCAATCTCAATCCTGGCTCTGGGCACAAGCCTTCTCATTGTATCCGCCATTGCCTCAATGGTTTGGACCCTATTATGGACAACAAAGGCCTGTCCTCCCCTGTCCAGCTCCCTTTCGATAGCATGCGATATGACACCTTCATCAAATCCGGCTACATAGGTCTGAATCGATAACCTGTCAGCAGGCGAGGTTTGAATGATGCTTAAATCCCTGACGCCCATCAAGGACATATGGAGTGTCCTCGGAATAGGGGTAGCAGTCATAGCGAGAACATCAACAGAGTGACGGTATTTTTTCAATTTTTCCTTGTGCCTCACGCCAAAACGCTGTTCCTCATCGATTATTAAGAGGCCCAGATCCTTAAACATCACCCTCTCAGAGAGGATCTTATGGGTTCCGATGACAATATCAATCTTGCCAACATGCAAATCACGAATTATCCTGTTTTGTTCCGAGCCGGAAATAAAGCGGCTCAGAACAGCGATCCTGACAGGATACGAGCTAAAGCGTGCCGTGAAGGTCTGATAGTGCTGCTCAGCTAAGACAGTTGTTGGAACAAGCATGGCCACCTGCTTTCCGTCCATGACCGCCTTAAAGGAGGCCCTGATGGCCACCTCAGTCTTACCAAAGCCCACATCACCGCAGATAAGCCGGTCCATGGGTTTTTCTGACTCCATGTCTGAAAGCACGTCATCAATAGCCTTGATCTGATCTGGGGTTTCCTCATACTCAAAGGTTGCTTCAAACTCCCTGTAGTAGTTATCTACCTTTGAAAATGCAAAACCCTTGAGGAACTTTCTCATGCCATAGATTTTAACCAGGTCTTTGGCTATCTTCTCAATCGCCTTCTTGGCCTTCTTTTTCGTAAGCATCCAGGATCTTCCACCGAGCCTATCCAAAAGGGGACTCTCGTCATCGAGCCCGATATATTTCTGGATACGGTCTATCCTATCTGCTGGAATGTAAAGGCGATCACGATCGGCATACTCAATGGTG
>CP070673.1:697335-703693 GCA_020351915.1 Deltaproteobacteria bacterium | reverse complement strand
GGGTTTGAGCTATTCAGAAGAGTGTTGAGTTCAGCTGACTTTGTCCGGATCTCATTTCTTAGGTCAGCAGTCTCATCATAAAACTTCCGGTCAAGCTGCTTCAGTTGGGTCCTCTGCTCTTCGGTCAAGTTCCCGTATCCTCTCTCATAGTCGGAGTGATACCCGGGACCGCTGCCCCAGGGGCCCATCATGTGATGGCCTCTTCCCCAGCCATCAGCCCAAACAAATACTGGAACGGCTAAGGCGCCAACCAAAAGCGCGATTCCTAAAATTTTTGTTATTCTTGTCATTGCTATACCTCCTATTATGTGATTTCTTAATACCCCATCCGCTCGGGGGGGGCAATTTATTAGGTTTTCTACTCTTTGACTCTTACAATAAGCAAGAGATGTGCCACACTGTGGTAGTTAGCGTTTAACTATTTGAATTTATGTGCTTTATCGGGCGTGGCGTTGAAGGCGAGTGCTATTTATTCGTAGAAAGGTGTGAGAGATTGGATAAAAAGTATCCAATTTTCACGGTTGAAGGGCATCCAGGTGGATAAAAAGTATCCACCTCTGAAATTGCTACAAACTGTCGTTTGTGCCTGGGCCTGGCACTTAGTGAAGCCAGTTTATCAAGAACGTGTAGCAGTAAAGGACGCAGCGCCAGGTACCATTAGTGCTATACAAATTTTTAGGTATTGCGAATGTAGCTTATTTCTACACTGTCTGATTCGCAGATAATGACAATGGCAAGAATCATGCACTTGGGGGTTGTTTGACCGCAAGTTTTCCCGTTACCCACGTGGTACTAAAGATCAAGATGAAGGGCAGCCAGGTGCCGAGGAAACTGCGGAACATGTCGAGGCTCTTATTTATTATTAGGGCAACGAGGAAGAAATCAACGGCAACGACGAATGCGATAAAGATCGCCGCTGTGGTGAGGGGGCTGGTGTAGTTGAATCTTCTGAAATAGATCAGCGAAAGGATAATGAAATATATCGGCGCCCCTATGACGTGAATGATGAGAGTGGTGTTTAGTGTTGTCAGTGCCATGCCGATACCCATAGTTGCCCCGCAGGCAGCCCAACCGATAAGGGCAAAAACGAGAACAGCGACGATTTGTTTTACGGTCAAGTCAAACATTTCTTCCCCCTATATGTAAAGACAGGCAGGCCTCAACTGGAACCGTTGTACCACCCCCTGGCCGGAAAAATTATGAGCCAGTCGGGTTTGACCGGTCACCCAGACGACGAAACGGTACCTGGTCACAGATTCCAGACTGCTGTTACCTTAACACTTCCTGAAATAAAAGATCAAGCATGATTCAATTCTGCCCTAAACCCCTACATGAGCCATATGACTACTAGAATCCCAGGGAAACTCTGAGAATAAGGGCCAGATCTACGCTTTTTTGCTCTCACTTGATCTGCGAAGTGAAGTTCGGCTACTGTCTTGGGAAGAAGGAAGCTTGAACATGAGGAATATATTGACAGCGTGAAGCATTTTAATTAGTTTTTAGGTATAAAGTAGCCACATCCTAAGAGGCGGTAACTGTATCAGTACAATTCAAGAGGAGATAGGGGCGATGAAAGAACAGAACAACACCGTGATGTCTAAGGTTGAAAGGTATTATGAGGACTACGGAATCAGGGCACGAGAACTCAAGAAGGAAGGTAAAACCGTGATTGCCTATCTCTGCTCCCTGGTTCCAATGGAGATTATTACAGCAGCGGGATTGGTACCTTTCAGGATAAGGGGTAACGTTAATGAGCCCATCACCAAAGGGGATACTAATTTGGAGACTATTGCATGCCCCTTTATACGAAGCTGTTTTGATCTTTCAGTGAAAGGATGGTACGATTTCTGTGATGGTATCGTTATTCCTCATGGCTGCGACAGCATGACCAGAACTTACAGTACCTGGCGCTATACACTCGGACTCCCTTACTCTCATTTTATCAATGTTCCCCATACAGTCAGCGGACCGTCAATGGAATTCTTTACCCAAGAGCTCAATACCTTTACAAAAAGCCTTGGAAGGTTCGCTCACAAAGAGATTGCGGACAGTGACCTTACTGAGGCCATTCACTTGTACAATGAAAACAGAGACAAGGCAAAAGCCCTCTATGACCTACGGAAGTCCGATCCGCCGCTTATCTCAGGAACAGAAATGTCGAAGATACTGACCGTTGGAATGAGCCTTCCGGTTACTGAATCGAATGAGTTATTTGCGGAGGTTCTAGAAGAACTGACACAGAGAAAGGAACCCACGGTGCACGAGGCACCTCGCATAATGGTTGACGGTGCCTGCATAGATAACACTAACTTTTTCAAGCTCATTGAGGATAGTGGAGCCAATGTGGTTGTCGATAGCCTCTGTATCGGCACCAGAGACTACTTGCCTCACACGGACGTTGGGGGTAATCCCCTCGATGCACTCGCACGCCGGTATCTGGATAAAATAAATTGCCCCCGAACGTATAGGGAAAAGGCGGAGGGAGCCTATGAGAAAGACCTTGCGGCACGATTCGGTGATATTGGCTCCCTGGGTAAGGAATTCAAGGTTGATGGTGTTATCCTCTATGTGTATAAATATTGTGACCCTTTTGGGTTTGAGGTTCCTGCACGGAAAGCATACCTTGATTCCCTCAACATACCAGTTCTGTATTTAGAGGATGAATACTCGGCAGGCACCATTGGTCGATTACGAACCAGGATCCAGGCGTTTCTTGAAGTAATAGAATAATGTCAGTTGTCCGTGGGAATGGGAAAACCCTTAACGGTGAACGATAAGGAGGCGTTAACAAATGGCTGAGGAACAAAAAAAGCAAGAGAGAAAGAAGAGAAGAACCGCAACCGAGGCCGCCAGCTCCATCGGTCCCATGGTAAAGGAATTTATCACCGGTACAATACGGGCAAAGGCAGAAGGGAAGAAGCTTGCCTATACCTTTATCGTGTGTTGTTATGATGAGATCATTAGGGCCATGGATGTAGTGCCGGTTTGGACCGAAAATTTTGCTGGGGTATGCGGGGCAAAGAGAGATGCCGAAAGATTCCTTGAAAGGGCTGAATCCTTAGACTTCTCACGTTCTCTATGTACCTACGCCCTCTGTGGGCTCGGTTTTGACCACTGGAGGGAAGAATTGGGCGAAATGCCTCCCGATGCCCCATGGGGAGGGCAAGCACGGCCTGATTTTATGCTCTCGAGCGGCCAGATTTTGTGTGACCCGAGAAACAAGTGGTACCAGGCTGCTCAGCAATACATGCCCGACGTTCCTATCTATGATGTAGGTCTTCCCTATCCCCTTTATGAGGATGATATCGAGGTTGCCGAGGTTCAGGACTATTACATCAAGTATATTGTAGCGGAATTACGGGGGTTGGTGAAATTCCTGGAAGAACAAACGGGAAAAAAGATGGACTACGATCGGCTCCGTGAGCTGGTTGATTTGGGCGAGAGGACCTGGAATTTGATCTGGGAGACCTATGATCTCAGAAGGGCTGTGCCGACACCAATGGGCACTGGAGATGCCATGAATACCATGGTTCCCATGTGCTTTATGATGGGCACCCAGGAAGCGTATGACTTCTTCGTAAAACTGAATAAGGAGCTCAAGGATAAGATTGCCAGGAAAGAGGGCGTGGTCGAGGATGAGAAATATCGACTCTTGTGGGGCGGGGGATTACCCTCGTGGTTTGCCCTGACCGATTTTAACTATTTTAATAGCAAAGGGGCGGTTTTTCCGGTTGAGACGACCTATCGTATGATCGAACCCGTCTACAGGCTTAACATGCCTGACACCGATGACCCTATTGAACGACTGGCCTGGAGATGGCTGGGATACTGGACCTATTGGTACGACAAGGCCAAAAAAAGGCCTGGATCCGAGCCAGACGTGGAACGCTTAATACAGTATATTGAAGATTATCAGATCGACGGTGTTGTCATGCATGAGGCATTCTCATGCAGAACCTGGCACCTTGGCCTGATCTGGCAGCTAAACCAGTTGAGGAAGATATACAAGCCGATCCCCGTTTTAGTACTGGGGCAAGATGGAAAGAAGAAAGAGGAAAAGCGAGAACTCCCTTCCCTGATTTTGGAAAGCGATATCATAGACATAAGCACCTATTCCGAGGTCGATACACGAAATAGGATAGATGCCTTTATTGAGACCTTGGAACAAGTAAGAAAAAACAAGGCCGATCTCCGCTAAGATGCTATGTCAGACTACTTTGCAGGCATTGACATAGGCTCTACCATGACCAAGGTGGTGATCATGAATGACGGGATCATCTCCTCTATTATAGGGCCTACCGGCCCGGAGCAGCGAAGATTGGCCAATAAGGTAATGGAAAATGCCCTCAATCAGGCTGGCCTTCCTTTTGAAGCAATCACCTACCTTGTGGCTACCGGCTATGGACGAATCAATGTCCCTTTTGCCGACAAACAGGTAACAGAAATTAGTTGCCATGCCAAAGGGGTGGCGCACCTCTTCCCTGAGTGCAAGACAATTATTGACATTGGAGGGCAAGACAGCAAGGGGATAACAATAGACCACGGTAGGCCCACAGATTTCGTCATGAATGACAAGTGTGCCGCTGGTACCGGAAGATTCTTAGAGGTTATCGCTGAGGCGCTGGGAATCACCATACAAGACTTGGGCGGAATGGGGCTGAAAAGCAAACAGCCTGCACAAATAAGCAGTATCTGTACGGTTTTTGCCGAGCAGGAAGTAGTAGCTCGGTTAGCGGAAGGGGTTCCTCTCAACGATTTGGTCGCTGGCATCCTCGAATCACTGGCTAGCAGGATCTCGCGGATGGTCCATAGATTGAAGGTGGCAAATGAGGTTGTTATCACAGGCGGAGGAGCAAAAAATGCCGGTCTGGTTAAGGCGCTTTCCGACAAATTGGGTTATGCCACCCTGGTCCCCCCCGAACCTCTTATCACCGGGGCTGTTGGTGCCGCTTTACTGGGCAAAGATATTGTGCAAAAGGCCACGAAAAATGGCTTAGCACTAGAGAGAAAAAAGCGCTCGTTAGAGGAGATAGAGATTCTCTAGGGTGATGTGTGATATGTGTTACAGGGGTAGCCTGTCGCACACCATACATATCAGAGTTCACATCTTACATGATCTCGACCCAAGAACCTGTTCCTGCTGCATGATCAAAAGAGATGCTTACGTCAGATAGCAATCTCTGGGTCTCCTTTACCATAACTTTCTCAAGGAGCATTAAATCTTTCCCCCTTGAACCAATCTGGAAAAGCATTCAAAGGACCTGTCAAAGGTGGCCTCGACATCATTGGGAAAACAGCATGCTGGCAGCTCCCTCATTCTGAGATGGTATGCGATACACTCGCAGCACATGCCTTTCCTCGAACACGGCTCATAGGTGCAGTTACATTTCTCGAGATTCTCTTCCTTTTTACATTCCATAGTAGTACCTCCACACAGCGTGATAGCTATTGAACATACGGGTTGAATTTGGTAATCTCACTGGGACTCAAAACCAACGGTTATCTGTTACCGGGAATACATTGATGAAACGTTTAATCCGATTTTTTGCCTTTATGTGCATGTTGGCGATACACCTGCTCCTTGTCAATCCCATCTTTGGAAAGGATATGCATCCGGCTGTTAGCAACTTGGTGGACCGCTTACACACGGATGGTCTGGATGAGCAATATCTCCAGGATCTCTTTTCACGGCCAGATCTCAAGCTGATGCCCCAAGCAATCGCCAAGAGCCTTATGAGAAAGGAAGCCAACCTCAACTATGCCCAGTTTTTGGAGAAGTACTCCGTAGACAGGACTATTTCTTATCTGAAAACCCACCGTAAGAGCCTTGAGAAGATGGAAGGGCATTTTGAGGTCTCAGCGCCGGTGGTAGTGGCGATCCTTTCTGTGGAGACTTCATGCGGAAGGTACATGGGCAAATTTGAAACCCTTAACGTTTTGGTAACGCAGGCACTCTCTTTGGAACCAGAGATTTATCGACAGATTTACGAATACATCCCCGTGAAGGAAAAATCAAACCTGACTCCCCAAAGGGTTAGAAAAAGGCTTGAACAAAAGAGCGCAAGGGCCTACCCTGAGCTGAAGGCCCTTCTCATCTATTCCAAGGATCAGGATATGGACCCCTTCCTGGTAGAGGGCTCAATAGAGGGTGCTATTGGGCTGCCCCAATTCCTTCCCTCCAATATCAAAAGGTACGGATTTGATGGAAACGGTGATGGCAAAATCGATCTTTTTCAACACGAGGATGCCATTACCAGTGTTGCCTCCTACCTTCAGGCCCATAAATGGAGAGAGGATTATACCTACAGACAGAAAAAAAAGATCATCCGCAACTATAACCAAAGTGACTACTATGCCG
>CP070673.1:678183-697235 GCA_020351915.1 Deltaproteobacteria bacterium | reverse complement strand
TTACATGAATAGATACTCTTCAAAATGTTGATGACAGCGAGATGAAATGGTTTTCGATAGCCAGTTTCACAAAATGCTTACTTTCCCGCCTCAGCGGGATAGAACTTCCGATACAGTAAATTACTGGGTCACGGTGAGGTAGCATTTAGTGCATTTTGAACCGGTTTGATTCTGTATCACCAAGAAACTCTGACACGTGCAGTTCTGCTGCCAGCAAGTCGAGATTATATTCTTCTTTCCGCACTCGCAGATCATAATAAAGCAAGGTGATTCCAATTGCAAAAACGGGGGTTGATAAAATACTCCCCAATGTTGGCCCTATAGTCGGTATTGTCCCCAAAATGATGCTGATCCCTACTGTTATGATACCGATTATGATCGTCATGTTCATAACCCGCCACCAATTTCTCTTTACTAACGCTGAGCTTCGCGACATGGCAGCTAAGGGGCCAAGACGTTCAAGCAGCGCCACCTGCAAAATAAAACTCCAACGGACCATAAGGTAGAGGCCTACGCAAAAGCCAGCTGCTATAAAAACATAGCCGACATCAGGGGAGATACTTACCGTATAGCCAATTGAAACCGCTAGTATACCCGTAGTGGCAAAAAGAGCTAGTATCATAGCACCTGCTAAGGCTGCCAGCCTCTCCCAAGCAAACCGAAAAGCCCTACCAATATTTATCGACTGCCGAAGATATTGCTCCGATATGGCGTGAATCAGGGCTCCTTGCATCAAAGAAAGGCCCATAATGGAAGCCACTGCAAGCATTATCCCTACTGGAATGAGGTGAGTAAGGGATGCAGTCCCTCCGTCGGGCGTAGAAGGCCTGAGCCCGGAAAAGTCAGGGATACTCCACATGAACCCGAGACCTATCTCTACGATTGCCACAATGGCTAGGAGCCGTATGGGATTTGTCTTATAGATTTTAAACGTCTCAACCAGAATATCTAAAAGGCTTCTGGGCCCGAGTATTCCGTTCATGGTACACTCCCTTATCAGCAAGGCCTCCTGAAACAAGCCAAGGTGAGGACCGAAAAATATTCCCCTTATGAAAAATCAATACCCAAAAGAGAAACCACATCCTTGATGGGATTAAAGATGGTGGATTGATCGGAACCTGCAAAGAGGAGTCCGACAGCTCGATTCTCTAAGTCTACGACCAAAGATCCTGAATCCCCTGGCTGGGACATGGGCCCTGCTACCAGTTGACCCGTAAAAGTAGCTATCTTTCCTTCCCCGTATTGGACATTGATAGTGGCTTCCAGAATCTGCACAGCGCCTTCCGTCAATTCAGTGGTTCGTCCCGACTTTTTTACAACTGTGCCTATCTGAACGTCTTCACTCCAATCCCTTACTTCCCCGATCTCGAGGATCTCACTGGACACAAGATCGTCGCCAAGGGGAAGAGCCACCGCAGCATCTACACGGTTTGTTTCAGCACTCGTTCTGATGGCCCGGAGCCGGTGGGATGATCCCACCACCCTTGCCAGCAGATTGCACAAATCTGCCACCGATTTGACTATACCACAATCAGGCGGAGCCGTGCTGAATTGTATTGGCACGAAACTGTCCAGCTTGGCAATCACATCTTTTTCAGTATCTCCACCATCATGAGGGCCTGGTTGCAGGATTTCGTCACCCTGACTGGCATCATTGCTGTTGGCGAGCACATGATTATTCGAGAGAATCAAACTTTTGCCTGTCTCCCTATCCCTCACGCGCGCCCCAAGGGTTCCGGCAGTGATTTTGTAGTGCCCAATACTGACTCCCCCCGGTGCAGGTCTCCATCGATCCGTCCTCTCAGCAAGGGCTCGCACGATGCCAACGTCAACAACATCCGTAACAACGCCTTCAATTTCACGGGGAACCATATCTTCTTGTGAAAGCGCCCGGAGGGGAACCTTCTGACTGACCATGACCGTTAAGCATTCCTGGTCCGTCTGCTTGCCCCCAACGATTTTCTTGCCAATACCCACGCCAACGACATTCCTTTTCCGAAGAAGTTCGTGTTCTCGTGCCTTCTTAATTTGTAGGATTCTTGTCTCCATGGTTCTTATCCTCCTTTAAACCGTCTCAATGATGGTAACGCTCTGAGCAAGCCTCGCTCTATTCTCTCCCGGCCTGGTCAGAAGGTAATCCATTGGTAATGCTTGTGCATCAACTCTTTCACCCCGCGAGTCAGAAATGCATGCACGTCTGGTGTTCAGTGGGTCGGAGGATATTATTACAACACTACCCTCCCTGATGTCAACGGCATCCACCCAATATGATCGCCTTGAAAGGGAGCTCTATACCTCATTCCCCTGGCTTTCTCATTGACACGCAACCAGCTTTATCCTATGATTCCCAACTCGTATGATGAGGTAGGCTTGAAAATATATCGGGACACATTATTGTCCAAAATAACTGGTTAGGCAGTGTATGAGCTTTCAATCAAAAGCCACTCATGATGTAGAAGCGCGAATTTATTGGAGTATTGGAGTGCTGGAGTAATGGATGTTTTTCTTTTCCCCAATACTCCAGGTTACTACGGCATGAGAGCTCGGTTTTGTAAATATTTTACTGGCTTTTTTGTTCACAGCAATAGTCTATTTTGGAAATCAATGATCGGGACATAGAAAGGAGTTAGATATGGATCGATACAAGCGCCTTTTGGTAGGTGTTTCCTTCACTAGCCAAGACGGAAGCTCTATCCGGTATGCAGCCATGATCAGTCGGTTGGCCAAATCCGAGAAAATTACCTTTGTCCATGTCGTCAGCAAGGTAGACATTCCAGAGGACCTTCTCGAGCAGTACCCGGATCTATTCCCGCCGATTGATGAATATTCACAGCAGGAAATGGAAGCCCGTGTGAAAGAATACTTCGATGGCCATCCTGGCGCCCAGGTTGAGTATGAAGTTGCCGAGGGGTCGCCATTGATCGAGTTGTTGCGCTTGGCCAAACAGGAAAAAATCGATCTTATCGTGATGCGCAAACGACACAAACCTACAGCGAGCGGAACCCTGTTTGAAAAACTAGCCCGGAAAGCACCCTGCTCTCTGCTATTCATCCCTGAGGGAACAGGGCCTCAATTTACAAACATCTTGGTCCCAACGGATTTTTCAGAAAACTCAATGGACGCCATGGAGGTGGCCGTAGGCCTTGCCTCGGCCTCCGGGATACCAGAGATCCATTGTCTCCATGTCTATGATGTCCCCATAGGTTATTACAAGACGGGGAAGAGTTATGAGGAGTTTGCTGAGATCATGAAAGGGCATGCAGAAAAAAACTATCAGGAATTTATGAAAAAATTTGATCTTAAGGGTATTAGTGCAACACCTATATTCAAGCTAGAGGAGAAGGAATACAGGGGTATCGAGGAAGTAATAGAAGAACACGACATAGATCTGCTCGTCGTTGGGGCCAGAGGGAGAAAGGCCGGCGCTGGCGTCCTGCTCGGGAGCGTAACAGAACACCTCATCCAAACCACCACGATCCCCCTGCTGGCGGTAAAGAAGAAAGGAACCGGCATGAGCCTTCTTGACGCACTGCTGAGGCTATAGGGAGGGTTCAGTCCTCTCCCCTCGTGATCACCTTTGTGCCAAATTTCTCTCTGATCTTATCCATAGCCTGGTCAACCTTTCGTTCCTTGACCCTATTATGCTCTTCTTCAAAGAGCCCCAGCTGGGCATCCTCTGCACTTTTTTCTAGGTTGGAAACCGCGGTCCCTATGAGCCTGACCTTTGCTCTCAAAGGTTGGTCAAAGAGCAGTTTTGCAGCGCTCTCTGATATCGTCTTGGAGCTATCTGTTGCCTCGGCAACTGTATGGCTCTTGGTAATAGCGGAGAAATCACTGAATGTTATCTTGATGGTTATCGTGGCTCCTTTGAGCCCTTCTTTTCTCAATCTCTGTGCAACCCTATCGGCATGGAACATTACCCGCTTCCTTAGAACGCTCAGATCACCTGTGTCTGACGGTAAGGTTTCTTCTGAACTGATAGATTTGGCCTCCCTACGGGCAACCCCAGATGAGGCATCTGCACCTTTCGCAATCTCATACAGCCGGTGGCCGAACTTACCGAGTTCCTTTGAAAGGCGTTCCTCGCTGAATCTCCCTAAATCCCCAACCATCTTGATTCCATAGCGCTGGAGCCTGTCTAATGACCTCTTTCCAACACCAGGGATTTTTTCTACAGGCAATCGAGAGAGGAATTCCTCAACATCATTTGCTGAGATTATCGTCAAGCCATCCGGCTTATTCATGTCCGACCCAATCTTTGCCAAAACCTTGCTAGGGGCAACACCTATGGAACACGTCAGGCCGGTCTCTTTACGGATCCTTTCTTTTATACGCCGAACTATTTGCTCCGGGCTGCCAAAAAGCTCCTCTGTTCCCGTAATATCAAGATACGCCTCATCAATGGAAACCTGCTCAATGCTCGGTGTGAAGTCTTTTAGAATATCAAGAATCTTTCTCGAGATCTCTGTATATCTCTCCTTTCTTGCCGGAAGGAACGTCCCATGAGGGCATTTCCTTTTTGCCATAAATATTGGCATGGCAGAATGAACACCAAATCTTCTGGCTTCATAATTGGCTGTAGAGACCACTCCCCGCTTGGTAGTGCCGCCAACAACCACGGGTTTTCCAGCGAGAGAAGGATCATCCAGCACCTCGATTGCTGCAAAAAAGGCATCCATATCAATGTGGAGGATTGTTTTGCTCAAGGTTTTTACTACCGAATAAGAGTCAATAATTTAAGGAAATATTGTATCTGTGCACGTGTGCGTGGGTCTGCGGCGAACCATACGTTTTTCTTAAATCAATGGGATTTTGCCAAGATTAGGCCCTGTCATAGTGAGAGAACTGCATAGTAAAGGTGGCTCTACCCTGGGAGGAAGAGCGAAGAGCTGTTGAATAGCCAAACATATTGGAAAGAGGAACTATAGCGGCCAGTATCTTGGCTGGTCCTTTCGTGGTAATCCGCTCTATTCTGCCGCCTCTTGTATTCAAATCATTGATCACATCACCGACAAACTCTTCGGGAACAATAATTTCCACTTTCATGATAGGCTCCAGCAGAACAGGCGAAGCAGATTCACAGGCCTCTCTAAAGGCCATTGATGCAACAATCTTAAAGGAAAGTGGGGTTGAGAACTGTTCTTTCAACGTAGCATCAAAAAGAGTGGTTTCCACATCGATCACCGGATAACCCATCAAAACTCCACTTTCTGATGTCTCCCTTATCCCTTCATCTACCGAGTCGATAAACTCCTCCGTCATCAAAGGGTTTGAACACTTATTGACAAAGCGATTTCCAGTTCCTCTGTCCATCGGTGAGACCTCTATGGTAACACCGGCAAAGTGCATGACACCACCCCATTCTCTGTCAAAAACGCTCTCAGTTCTAGCCTTTTTGCTAATGGTTTCTTTATAGACGACCTGTGGTTTACCAGTGTTTACATCAAGGGAGAATTCCCTCCTGAGCCGCTGGGCCAGAACGTCCAGATGAAGCTCGCCCATACCAGAAATTATCATCTGGCCAGTATCCTCATCGAGAGCAAACCGAAAGGTAGGATCCTCATCGTCAATTTTCTGTAGAGTGTCTATGAGCCGCTCCTGATCCTTTAATTGCTTTGGCTCCACAGCCATGGATATTACTGGCTGATCGAATTCCATTGCCTCAAGCAACAGAGGATGATTCTTGTCGCAGAGGGTATCGCCGGTAATGGTCTCCTTCAGGCCCATAACTGCAACAATATCACCGCAGAGAACCTGGTCTATTCTCTCTCTTTTGTTTGCGTGCATCCTCATGGCCCTCGCCACCCTCTCGGTGACATTCTTGGTGCTGTTGTAGATTACGGATCCTGTTTTCATGGCTCCAGAATAGACTCTAACATACGTCATTCTTCTTCCCTGATCCATGGCAACCTTAAATGCCAGGGAAGCGAGTGGCTCCTTTGTGCTTGCAGACCTGGTCTCAGGTTGTTTTGTCTTGGGGTTGATACCGGTTATTGGCGGGACATCGAGTGGTGAAGGAAGATACTCAACAATTCCATCCAAAAGGGGCTGTATCCCCTTGTTTCTCAACGCTGCACCACAGAAGATGGGGACAAGGCTCAGCTTTATGGTAGCCTGCCTGATTGCCCCCTTAATTGACTGAATATCTATCTCCTCTTCAGAGAGGTACTTCTCCATGATACTGTCATTGGCATCAGCTAACAGTTCCAACATCTCCTCCCTCTGCCTGAGAGCCGCTTCTCGGTAACTTTCTGGAATGGCTACTTCCTGAAAAGAGGCGCCCAGATCATCCTCATTCCAGACAATAGCCTGCATCTTTATCAGATCGATTACACCTTGAAAGTCCTCCTCCTGTCCCCACGGCAACTGAAGAACCAATGGTGTAGCACCAAGCCTTTCCCTTATCATCTCCACAGCATTCTCGAAATCTGCGCCAGGCCTGTCCATCTTATTTATAAATGCCATCTTGGGAACCCCGTACCTGTCCGCCTGATGCCAGACCGTTTCGGACTGAGGTTCAACACCACCTACAGCGCAGAATACCCCGATTGCTCCATCCAAAACCCTCAGGGATCTCTCAACCTCGATCGTAAAATCCACATGCCCTGGCGTGTCTATGATATTTATGGTATGACCACGCCATTCGCAGGTGGTAGCCGCAGAGGTTATGGTTATGCCCCGCTCCTGTTCCTCAGGCATCCAGTCCATAATAGCCTCACCATCATGAACCTCCCCAATCTTGTGAGAACGACCGGTGTAATAGAGTATCCGCTCTGTTATGGTAGTCTTGCCGGCGTCTATGTGGGCTATGATACCTATATTGCGTGTTTTCTTAAGTCGCTGCATTGACATAGCGATTCAATTTAAGGTATCTTCGAAAGCGTGTCAAGTCGGTAGGGGATGTTGCCCAAACGGAAATCCCTTTGAGCGGTCATTGAAACGTTTTTTGCCAAGAAATCTTGGCGAATCCCGACAAGTCGGGAAAAAACGTTTTAGACTAGCAGAAAAGGATTTCGACAACAGCCTGGGCATACTCAAGGTGCGGATGGAATAGTGGCTACTCCAACGGGTGCAATTCTGATGGGGATACACGATCTCCTTTTCACAGCCTTTGGTCCTCAGAACTGGTGGCCGGCAGAGACTGACCTGGAGATGATGATTGGTGCCATCTTAACCCAGAACACCAGCTGGAGTAACGTGGAGAAGGCGATCCAGATTCTTAAGGAAAAAGATCTTGTTTCCATAAAAGGCCTCCGTGACACACCTGCACCAATCTTAGCTGAATACATCAGACCAGCCGGGTATTATAATCTTAAAGTCAAGCGCTTGAAAAACCTCGTTTCCCTGATCCAAGATAAGCACGATGGGGATTTGAACAGCCTTTTTTCACATGATACCGAGACAATCCGGAAAGAACTTCTATCTGTCAAGGGAATCGGATTGGAGACAGCTGATAGCATGATCCTCTATGGAGCAGGGAGGGCCCTGTTTGTAGTGGATACGTATACCCACCGGATTCTATCAAGGCATAGTCTCATTGAAGAAGAGGCAGGATACTTTGAGGTACAAATGTTGTTTATGGATACGCTTCCTCATGATGTGGAACTCTTTAAGGAGTTTCACGCCTTACTTGTAAAAACGGGAAAAAGCTTTTGCAGGAAAAAACCCCTCTGTCCTGACTGCCCTCTTGAAAAGGTAAACAGGGAAGCGGAGGTATAACCGTGATAGGTATCGGGGCATCTCAATGAGCAGAATTATCCGGTAAGCAGAATGTCAACAAGAAGACTCATTTTTGTATCAGTCCTATTAGTTTTTGTCCTTTGCATTTTTATAGCCTTTTACTTTGGATATTTTCTAATGAGCCCTGCGGGATTTGATCAAAAAGAAGAGATCTTTATTGTGAAAAAGGGGAGTGGTCTCAAGTCAGTTGCCACTGAACTTGAGACAAGAAAGCTTATCAAAAGCAAGGATCTGTTTATGTTCTGGGCTCTCCTGAAAGGAGGCTCACGGGATATAAAGGCAGGCGAATACAGCCTGAATCAGTCAATGTCCCCGGTTACAATATTCACTATCCTTGCTTCCGGGGCAGTCAAAACCCATCCCTTAACTATCCCGGAAGGGCTTGCCGCTGAACAGATCGCTGACATACTTGCACAAAAAGGTCTGGTCGATAAGAGGGAATTTATGGCTCTGGCCATGGATAAAAACCTTGCAGCCTCGTACCATATTGATGGGCAAAGCTTGGAGGGTTATCTTTTTCCTGACACCTATTTACTCAGCAGGGATATGGGGGCACGACAGATAATTGACCTCATGACCAAGAGGTTCTGGGATATCTTCAGTAACCTGAAAAAGGGTCATGAAACACCTATGTCGTTACGGGAGATAGTAACCTTGGCCTCCATAGTAGAAAAGGAGACCGGTCTCGCCGAGGAACGGCCTCTTATTGCGTCAGTTTTTCTTAACAGGCTTAAAAGGAGGATGAGGCTTGAAAGTGATCCAACGGTTATCTATGGTCTCAAGGATTTTGATGGAAACCTGACAAAGAAGGATCTTCAAAGCCCCAGCCCATACAACACCTACCGTAATCGTGGCCTCCCTCCTGGACCGATCGCCAATCCCGGCAGGGAATCCCTTAAGGCAGTAATAAACCCGGCACAAACAGACTACCTCTACTTTGTCTCAAGAAATGATGGGAGTCACTATTTCTCAACTACCTTGAGAGAGCATAACAGGGCTGTTATTCGGTACCAGAAAAGGCGCCGTTCCGTATCTGATAATAAATAGAAAGAAGACTTGTAACTATTCAGCCACAGATTCACACAGATGAACCCAGATAGGTTTAAACATAAAGAAACTACAGATATTATTCTTACTTAACGGCCCGCCGTCCTCGCCTGAGGGCGAAGCCGATGGCGGACAGGTCAGCGTAAATCTGTGGCTGAGTAGTTGTAAAGACTGTAACAAAGAAAGGAGAGTTACCATGAAAAAGGATCTCACGTACCTTGTAACGATCAGTCTTGTTCTCGTTGCCTGTGGTATTTTTGTCACCTCAGGATGTTCGCAACCAGTGAAAACCCTGGATCCGGCAGTTAAAGGTCCACAGCTAATCGTTAATCCAGACACAGTCCGCCTTGGTGTGGCCAAAATGAAGGACACAAAACTTATCTTCAGCGGTTCAGGCCTTGAACCGGATGATAGTGTATTCATTAAACTGCTTAATGTACCAGTAGATGGTAAAAAGATGGATCTGGCAATAGCCTCTGCCGATGTAAGAAAAGATGGCACCTTTGATGCCACGGTCGGATTGTTGACCAAGGTCTCTGATTTCCTGAGGGCAAAAATCGGGTCAAACGAAAAAATGGAAAACATCATAATTATAACACAACCACCCATGCCCGCCGGCACTTACACTGCCCAGGCAGTAAGTATGCTTTCAGATAAGAAAGCCGATTGTGTTCTGAACGTAAAAGAGCCCTCATGGATCGATAGACTGAAAGACTGGCTCGGTGTCAAAATGGGAAAGATTGTCAGAAAATAGGATGCCTTCTCATCCAGAGTTTCTCTAATCTGGTCTGAATCAACCTGTCTAAGCGAAAATCGGCTGGGAGCGGTAGAGCTTGCTCCCAAGCGTCACTGGTTTGCCCGAAGTGAATTGAGCAGGTAGAGGAAAAAGCCTGACCAAAGTTGCTCAGCAAACTCTGGGATTTTATCCCTTGACATCGCTGAAGCCTTTCAATATATTCGGTTTGTTTTGTATACTGTATACATTAATCTTCTCGACTTATAAAAAGAGGCCAAAGAGATGGGTAACTTATTGTTTGAATGGGATTATTCGTCGTATCCAGGGTATAAGAAATATCCCCATTTATTTAAACCAATCCAGATCGGTAAGCTCACCATTCCAAACCGGATAAAATATGCCGCCACCGAGGACAATTTAAACGGCAGAGATGGTTTCGTTACCGATGCCGGCGTTGGCTACTTACGGGAAAGAGCAAAAGGTGTTGTGGGTGGCCTGTGCGTTATGCAGGGTGTCTACATGGATGAGAAACGACAAGGCCAGGGATATGTAGGACAGGCCGCTGCCTGGGATGATAAATTTATCCCTGGCTTGAAAAGGCTCGCTGATGCCATTCATGAACAAAAGGCTATAGCTGGCTGTCAGTTAATGCACTGCGGCCGTGTCGGTGCCATTGAAACAGAATACGGCCAGGGTCCCTCCCCGGTTCCACAGCGTTTGAGAATTTTTAGGCCAATACAAGAGATGACCAAGGCAGACATAAAACAGTGCCTTAAGGAACACGCTGAGGCGACCGAACGATTACTCAAAGCGGGGTTTGACTACGTGGAAATTTCTGGGATTGTAGGTTATCTTCTTTCCAATTTCGTCTCCAGCTATACTAATAGGCGGACCGATGAGTATGGTGGGGATATTCGGGGAAGGATGAAATTTGTCGTGGAATGCATCCAGGAGGTTAAGAAATTATGCGGCGCCGTCCCCCTGGGCATCAGGCTCTGCGCGGACGAGCTCCTTGATGACGTGGGCGGAAACACCCCAGAAGAATCGATGATCACCTATGAAATGGCTGAAGAGGCAGGCGCGGATGTCATGAGTGTTACGGCCGGATGGCAGGAATCGATCTACCCTGTGATCAGCAGAGACATCCCCATGGGTAGCTGGCTCCATTTGGCTGAGCGCGCCAAACAGCATCTCAAGATACCTGTGTCTATGGCCTATAGGCTTTTTACCCCGGATCTACCGAACGAGGCTATTGGAGAGGGGAAACTGGATATCTGGGAGATGTGTCGACCAATGATTGCTGATCCACTGATGCCCAAAAAGGTCTTGGAGGGAACAGAGGATGAGATAAGGCCTTGCGTTGCGTGCAATGTCTGTCTGGCACGGCTCTTCCGTGACGCGCCTATGACCTGTTACATTAATCCGGTGTGCGCCCATGAGTGGGATCCAAAGTACGAGATCAAACCGGCGGAGATGGATAAGAACATCATGATCGTTGGTGCCGGTCCTGCCGGCCTGGAATGTGCCTGGGTGGCCGCAGAGAGAGGCCACGAGGTCCATGTGTACGATACGAGACAGGAATTGGGTGGATCCCTTATCGAAGCTTCCAAGGCCCCTTACGGAGACGACGAGCTCTACGGGCAAATAACGTTTGCAAAAACCAAAGCAGAAAAGGCAGGCGTGGAATTCCATTTAGGCACCGAGGTAACCCCTGAATTAATCGAGGAACAAATGCCAGACACTGTTGTCCTGGCAACAGGGCCCAAGTACGTGAAAGGCACAGCCCCCGGTTTTGATCGAGAAAATGTTGTATCCGTATTGGATGTCCTGAATGGGAAAGCCCAGGTTGGCGATAATGTCGTAGTCTGGGGAAATCTGAAGCCCGGGATTGGGGTAGCCCTGTTCTTGGCCAAACAAGGGAAAAAGGTGACCATTGTCGGAAAAGAAAAGAAGTTAGGCAAGGATATCAACCCTTCCTTTCTATGGCGATATGTTGGCTACCTCAGGCAAAACAAGGTCACAGCTTATAACGATTGTGATATTGAAGAAATTACCGATAAGGGTGTTACGGTAATGACCTACGATGGTTACAGCATCCCGGTTGAGGCAGACACCATAGTCACCTCAGAGAGGGAGGCAAATCCTGTTTTGAAAGATGTGGTTCAGGAAAACAGCATTGAACTTTTTGTAGTTGGTGACGCACTGGTACCTCGAAATCTATCAAGCGCGGTTCATGATGGTTACCGGATAGGTATTCGGGTTTAGAAGGAGGTTAAAAATGCCAGTTGACCCAGAAAAGGAAATAAGCAGCTTGTGGAGGGCTCTGCAAGGTTCACAGGGAGCAATCAGGAGAACGTTTTATCAGATGCGGCAAGCAGCGATTGAGCTTGCAGGTCCTGATGCAGACCCCCTTGATATCGGTGTTAAGGCCTGGGAGATCATTGGTAAAGACACAGGCAAATCCTATCTCCCCCGCATGAATCTGCTTAAGGGCGTAGAGGGCCTCATGATGAATGTGGCGAGAGCCTATCAAGGATTGGCGGCAACCAACGGGGCGGTAGTAAAAATCGAAAAGGGCAATGACCCCAATGAGATCTTTATCAAATGGGAACGATGTCCATGGCCTACCTCTGCCAAGGAATTTGGTGCTTCTATGAAAGAGGATCTTTTAGGCTGCGACAAATATCTTGAAGCATTTCTAAACGAGGTGAACGCCTTCCTGGATACAAACTTGAAGATAGAGACACAGAAGGCCATCCCGAGTGGCGATGGAGTATGTCTCCGGAGATTATACCAGCCAGAAGAAAAATAGGAGGAGGATGTAATATGGCTGCTCAGGTAGATCCAGAAAAATGCACAAAGTGTGGAGGAATAACACAGCCTCTCTGCATAGAGGTGTGTCCGGATCAGGCTATCAGGGTTCAGGATGATAGGATTGTGGTCACTGAATTTTTGTGTGAAGATTGCAATGAATGCGGTTTCATATGCCCGGATCATGCTATTTCCATTCCAATTGAATTGGTAACCTTTTAGTTGCTCTGTGGAGGGAACCATGAAGGTAAATAAGATAGATCACATATGTGTTGCAGTAAAAAACCTGGATGAAGCCCGGAAGATTTGGGAACCCATACTGGGGAAACCGGAACCTGATGACCCTTACGTTGATGAACCGGAAAAAATCCGGGTTGCACGGTATTGGCTGGGTGAAGTAGGCTTTGAACTAATGGAATCGACGACTCCGGACGGGGATGTAGCCAAATTTATCGACCGGCATGGTGAAGGTATCATGCTTCTCAGTTTCAATGTGGACAATACCAGAGAGGCCATGGACGAGCTGAAAGGCAAGGATTATCCCTTTATTGGAGGAGCCAGACCCTTCAGGGATTGTGAATTTGCCTTTATCCATCCGAAGGCAGTAAACGGTGTTCTCCTTGAACTGATCGATTACAAATGGGCTGAGTTGAAAAGGTAGATGGCCTGGTTGCGCGTTCCGAACACTCACAATTGTTTTGAGAAGCAACAATTGACAGGACTCATATCTCTACCAATCCAACTTTGATCAGCTTCTTTGCCAGACTATATATATCTTGCTTACCTGCTTGCTTACGTATTCCTAAAGCCACAACGAAAACTAGGACGTGTTCTTTTTCTGCACGATAGATTATCCTATAGCGCCCTGCTCGGATGCTTCAATATCCAGTAGGTCCGCCTGTCAGGGGTTTACCTATGTTGTCTGGGTCTAATGCAAGGCTATCTATTCTATCTCGAATCCTCTCTTTTACCCTGCGGTCCTCTATTGCCCTCAACATCGCCTGGGGTGAGTCCCGCCTAGATATAGGCGGGATCAAAAAACGTTTTGGCCCCACCGAAAAGGGATTTCGGCAACAGCCTGTATAAAACTGACCATTATTCTACCATTTGAAAGGAGATGCCATAATGAAAGAAGGTTTTTTTCGCCCTCGGGAGTATCATCGACCCAACAACCTGCGGGAGGCTACCTGGCTCCTTTCGAGTTTCGGCAGGAAAGCCAGACTGATCGCCGGTGGAACGGACCTCTTGGTCGATAAACCCCCCGAGGTAGAATGCCTAGTCGATGTGGCGAGCCTGGATCTAAACTACATACGAAGAGATGGGGATGGAATAACAATCGGGGCGGCAACAACCCTTGACGTAATCGAACGTTCTCAGATGTTCTCCGCTGGTCCATATGTGGTGCTATCTGAGGCGGCAAGCAATATGGCGACTCCGACAGTCAGAAATATGGCTACAATCGGGGGTAATATCTGTAATGCCTCCCCAGCAGCCGACCTACCGCTGGCGTTAATGGTGCTTGATTCAACCGTGAGAATATACGGTTTAGGTGGCAGCAGGGTATTACCTATAGGTGCGTTCTTTGAGGACGTCAACAAAACAGCATTAGACGAGGATGAACTATTGGTCGAGGTTCATATTCCACCGAGCCCTGCAAGCACTGGTGCGTCATTTTTGAAGTTAAGACGTCATCAGACTGCCATTGACTTGGCTGTGGTTAATGTGGCAGCCAAGTTAACCTGTTCAGACAACTTCTGTGAAGACGCCAGAATAGCGCTGGGCGCAGTGGCAAAAAGGCCTATCTATGCCGAGAAGGCCAAAAGGTTGCTCACCGGAAAAGCGCTTGATGGGAAACTCATTCAAGACGCTGCTGAGGTTGCTTCCCAAGAGGCAAAGCCGATTGACGATATCCGTGGCTCCGCCCAATATAGAGGGAGAATGATTGCGGTACTGGTCAAAAGAGCCCTTAAACTCAGCGTTACGAGGTGTGAAACATGACAAAACGAGATATCAGTATCTGCGTCAACGGTAAATGGTACGAACGGGCTGTGGAGCCTTATGAGACACTTCTCGATGTCTTAAGAAACAGGCTGGGGCTTACCGGGACGAAATCGGGCTGCGGCAAGGGCGAATGTGGTGCGTGCACGGTCAATATCGACGGCAAGGCTATACTATCCTGCCTGACTCTGGCCGTACAGGTCGATGGCAAGGAGATATTGACCATTGAGGGCCTGCAGAAAGGGGCTGAACCCCATCCGCTCCAAGAGGCATTTGTCAAGCATGCAGCCGTACAATGCGGCTATTGCACACCGGGCATGATAATGAATGCCAAGGCCCTCTTCAACCACAATAGCAACCCATCAGAGAAACAGGTAAGGAAAACACTTTCCAGCAATCTTTGCCGGTGTACCGGCTATGAGAGGCCTGTAAAGGCAATACTTGAGGCCGCCACGATAATGAGGGGGAAAGATGAAAGATAGATTATCGGTCGCAGGGAAAAGCCTACCACGTATCGATGCCCTTGACAAGGTTACCGGCCGGGCGAAATATGGCATAGATTTGAGGGTAGACGATATGCTACATGCCAAACTTCTCCGAAGCCCGTATCCCCATGCCAGGGTGAAGGCAATCGATACGACCAGGGCGGAAAATCACCCCAGAGTTCGGGCCATATCCACTATAGAGGAGGTTCCAAGGGTTGTAGGATACTGGTGGAATCTCCGAACCGAAAAGGCAATGAAAAGGATGTATCTACAGGATAATGTGGTTAGATTCAGGGGGGATCCGGTTCTGGGCGTAGCCGCTGAGGATGAGGAGTCAGCACAAGAGGCCTTGTCACTCATCGACGTTGAATACGAGCAATTGCCAGCCCTTTTCGACCCAATTGAGGCTATAAAAGAAGACCATGTCAAGATCCACGAAGGGGGCAACATAGCCATTCACGTGGCTAAGAAGTTTGGTAATGTTGACCAGGGTTTCAAGCAGGCAGACTACGTGTTTGAGAACAGGTTTGTTACCTCAAAACAGAAGCATGCCACTATTGAGCCCATTGGTACAGCCATAGCCGACTACGACAGAAGCGGCAGGCTTACCGTTTATACCTCTACCCAGCTTCCACACTGGAGCAGGATATATCTTGCCGGGGCACTTGGCTTGCCAGTTAATAGGGTTAGGGTAATAAAGCCCTATACCGGAGGGGCATTCGGAGGTAGATGCGGCCTCATCCATGGCTTGGAGGTCATGTGTTGCTTCCTCTCCAGGAAGGCCGGTAGGCCCGTGAAGATGTCATTTTCCAGGGAGGAGGACTTTGAGGCAACGGAAGCACGGCATCCCTTTATCATTGAGCTGAAAACCGGTGTGACCAAGGATGGAATCCTGACTGCCAATAGTATCAAACTGTTTCTCGACGTGGGTGGATATGGTACCCATTACATCGGTGTTCTCGCCGATGCCTTGTCAACAGGGGTAGGGCTGTACCGATGTCCAAACGTGACGTTTGAAGGATATTGCGTGTACACCAATAAATCTCTAAATGGGGCCTTTAGGGGGTATGGAAACCCCCAGATGAACTTCGCCCAGGAGTCGCAGATGGACATGATCGCGGAGAAACTGGCCATGGACCCTGTGGGGTTTAGAGTTAAGAACTATCGTGGGCTGGGGGAGATAGACCCTGTGTTTGATGTTCCCATTAGAAGCGACGGCATGAAAGAATGCTTAACAAAGGGAGCCAAGAGGTTTGGCTGGAGCAAGAAGAGAGCACGAAAGATGGCTGAAGGAACCAAGAGAAGGGGCGTGGGCATGTCGTGTCTGCAACACGGCACTGGGGCGCGTTTCGGTTTGCCTGACCCGGCATCAGCAATTGTGATGCTCAATGCAGATGGTTCAGCGAATCTCGTAACCGCTGCGGCCGACGACGGTCAAGGTAATAGAACAGTCCTGGCCCAGATAGCCGCCGAGGAGCTCGGCATGCCTTTGGAACAGATATCGGTCTCCGACACCGATACCGATGTAGCACCCCTGGACGGGGGGACCCACGGTAGCAGGCAGACATATTGTGGAGGGCTTGCTGTTAAGCGGGCCGCCGCCGATGCCAAGATGGCCCTTCTACAGTTTGCATCCCAGCACCTCAATGTAGACGAAAAAAACCTGGAAATAAAGGATGGGGTAGTGTACGACGTGAAGGATCGCTCCACCAATATCCGGGTCGGCGATCTCATGAGAAAGGTTCAAATTGAGGATCTCTCCCGTTGTGAACAGATAATTGGGAATGCCTCGGGGGTAGCTCCTGCAATGCCTCCGACCTTCGGTGCCCACTTCGCCGAAGTTGAAGTAGATATGGAGACCGGTGAAGTCTATGTTGTAAGGCTAGTTGGCGCCTTTGATGTTGGTAGGGCTATTAATCCTGCACACGTTGAGGGACAAATAATTGGGGGCGAAACCATGGGCATTGGGTACGCCCTAACCGAAGGTCTGATAATAGAGGATGGGAAAATTGTTAATAACAACTTCACAGACTATAGGATGTTAAGGGCCTGCGATGTACCCCAGATTGACGCGATAATTGTTGAGAGCAATGAACCAACCGGTCCGTTCGGGGCTAAGGGTATTGGTGAATCCACTATGGTCGGTACAGCCGCCGCCATAGCCAACGCCATCTACGACGCTATCGGGGTTAGGATGAAGGAGCTGTGCATAACTCAAGAGAAGATTCTCGAGGCCATACATCGTGGTGCAAAAGCTTCCGGACTTTAGAAACAGTCCGACACGCCCTTCCCCTTCCTATCCTTACCGATTCTGGCTCAAGGCAGTTTTCCGTAAAACGGAAATAGCCTCACCGCTTACCTATCGTTTGCTTTCCGGGCCTCTTGCGCAAGATGGAGTTCTAGATCGCAACTGAGGCACCGCTTTGCCTCTTGCCTTGCTTGATCTTCACTAAAGCCCAGCTCAACCTCACTGAACCCATCATGCCGTTCTGAAAGGGGTGTGGCAGGCATCTCTTCCCTTTTCAGGTCTGCAAATCCCTCCTCCCTGCTCCCAGTATATGGCACCGAGTCAGGCCTTTCCGCAAGGGACTCTTCTATGATACCATCCCCGCCTAGGAATCTATCAATAGAGCTTGCGGCCCTTCGCGCGTCTGCAATCGCATCGATTACGGTACCCGGTGCCTGAGCTACATCACCACCTGCAAAAACACGTGGCACATCTGTCTGTTGAGTTTCCTCATCAATCACCATAAGACCCTTTTCCACCCTTAACAGTTCTTTATCATCCACAAAGGAAAAATCAGGAGCCTGTCCTATAGCGAGGATAACTTGATCAGCCGCAACTGTCTCCTTTATGGTAGCAAAGCTTGGGGAAAAATTACCTTGGCTATCAAAGACCGATGTACACCGAACAAGCTCTATTCCGGTGATCTTCCCATGATCCTGCAGGATCCTCTGGGGACCCCAGGAGGGCATGATTTTGACACCTTCCTGAATGGCATCCTCAATTTCCCATGGGTTGGCTGGCATCTCCTCCCTACATTCCAAGCAGGCCAGTGTTACCTCTTTGGCCCCAAGACGGAAGGCGCTGAGCGCCACATCGATGGCCACACTACCACCGCCGACTACCAATACCTTATCTTTCAGTGCAACCGCTCTACCCTCATTTACTGCACACAGAAAATCGAGTCCCCAGAACACATCATCAAGGTTGGTCCCTTCCAAGTCTATCTTCCTACTGAGTTGGGCACCCACTGCCAGGAATACGGCTTCGTACCCATCGGCCTCTAGCTGGCTTAAGCTGAAATCTCTTCCCAGCTTCTTTTCAGTCTGTAACTCGACCCCGAGTTCCAGAATCTGTTCGATTTCCTTGTCCACCACCTCCCTGGGCAAACGGTAATCCGGGATACCAAATCGTATCATCCCCCCTGGCTCGGGTCTCTCTTCAAAGACAGTGACCTGATGCCCCTTCTTTCGCAGATAAAAAGCCGCTGTCAGACCGGCAGGACCAGCCCCGATAATAGCAACCTTGTGGCCTGTGTCTTTTGCTACCTCTGATATCCGCTCACCTATATTACCTGCATTATCCGCAACGTATCGTTTGAGGGCACATATGGCGATGGGCTGATTGAAAACATCCCCACGCCTGCACACATCTTCGCAGGGATGGGTACAGACACGGCCCAATATACCGGGAAAGGGCACCTTTTCCCGAATTAAGGCATAGGCCTCATTCACCTTTCCCTCTGCAATAAGCCTTAAGTATCCTGGTATATCTATCCTTGCCGGGCAGGAATCAATACAGGGAGGGCCATCTGGAACAAACTCAGGAGGAGACAGCGAGCGGAGCGGTCTTATGATATCAAGGATCCCTATTCCATTGGGACACACCCCCTCACATCTGCCACAGGTAGTACAAGACCATTGAAAGGGGGAGTTGGCGATCTCATCTATTAAACCAAGCTCTACATGCCTCAGAATCCTCCTGATATTAAACCCATCTACGCCGGTAAGAGGACACGCAGAGCTACAAAGCCCGCACTGCTCACAGGCCCGAAACATGTTCACATCGTCAACAAATATTTCAGCGAGTCCCGATTCCTTACTCAAGTCCCAACTCCTTCACCATATCCCTCATCGTATTCGCAAACTTCGGCCCATCTGCCGCTGAGCACCAGATATCCCAGAGTTTTTCCGGGTCATATCCCTTTCTTGCCAGTCTTTTCTTGGCCTTC
>CP070673.1:672891-678083 GCA_020351915.1 Deltaproteobacteria bacterium | reverse complement strand
TTCGGGACGCTGGGGTCGCTGGTTCAAATCCAGTCGTCCCGACCATGTTTGAGCAGGTTTGAGATCTGTATGATAAAGAGATCGTGATAATTCTGGAGAACAAAGGCATTGTCAGCCCTGTTAGGGCTTCAAGAATAGGGTAACCCCTTGACTTGATTTGATCAGCTCAAGGGGTTTTTCATGTTGATCTGATCTGAACCGGAACCCCTAAGGTAAAAAAAGGGGGGATTGAAAGAACATCGTTCCAAAGAGCTTGACGCTAGAAAGCGATCAGAAAAGGAAGCGTATGGACTTCATCATCTGTAACTTCAAGAGAAATAGACCGAGGATCAATGTGGCCGTGTGTGCGAAATGCAGGCGAAGGAGAAATTGTCCAGATTACGGAAACTATCTTCAGTTTCCTTTATTTCCTGAATTATTTGAGTTCAAGACAAGAACAAGGAAACGATATTTGGTATATACTCAACCAAAGAGGATGGCATCTGAGTCTGCTGAGGTGATGAATAGACCTGAACAACTGGGGCTCAATCTGTAGAGCAGAAGGTATCTCACATGCGCACCCAAATGCACCCTATGCGCACCCAGAGATAAAAGAAGGACTCACCCAAAATGGCTAAGTCCTTAATATTCCTTGGTAGTCCCAACGGGAATCGAACCCGTGTCTTCGGCGTGAGAGGCCGATATCCTAGACCGCTAGACGATGGGACCCTAGTGGCTGGGGGAAAGGGATTCGAACCCCTGTTTGCAGGGCCAGAACCTGCCGTCCTACCACTGAACGATCCCCCAGTTCTATAGCTTATAATTCTCTCGATCCTCTCCCCAATGTCAAGCAAAATCTGGCACCCATGTCAGTGCAACAACCCTCGAAGCTCTACTTGCACCATATTTCGGATCATTTGGCAGTAGTTCGCTCAAAGGGTCAGTGATGAGCCGAGCGTTTCCTTGGCTTTGTAACATGCAGCAAAGAATGGTGCTATTTCCCTTTTCTTCTTTCAGGCCTTAATGACCGAACTGCTGCACCGGCCCTCCACATCTCCGAGTTTCTTATCTCCTCCAACTCTTTTCCGAGCCTCTCTTTATAGTCTGGTGCGCTGTTTGCCTCGAGGACGATCCTGGTCTCCTCACCTGAAACAACACTTTCGTAAAGGTCTTCAAAGAGTGGGGCAACGGCATTCCTAAACTTGTGCCTCCAGTCAAGAGCTCCCCTCTGTGCGGTTGTGCTCGTGTTTGCGTACATCCAATCCATACCATTTTCAGCCACCAAGAGAATGAGGCTCTGGGTGAGTTCTTCCACTGTTTCGTTGAATGCCTCGCTGGGGCTATGACCATGCTTGCGAAGCGCATTGTACTGGGCCTCCATGACACCGGCCAGGCAACCCATGAGAACGCCCCGCTCTCCAACAAGATCGCTGTGTACTTCTTTTTCAAAGGTAGTGGGGAAGAGGTATCCTGATCCGATGGCAATCCCCAAAGCGAGCGCCCTTTCCTCTGCCCTTCCCGTAAAATCCTGAAACACCGCATAGCTTGCGTTTATTCCCTTTCCTTCCAGGAAATTAGACCGCACGGTGGTGCCTGAGCCCTTGGGTGCTACCATGATCACGTCCATGTTATCCGGCGGGATAACTTTTGTTTGATCTTTGTAAACAATGGAAAAACCGTGAGAAAAGTAGACAGCATCCCCCGCTTTGAGGTGACCCTTAATCTTGGGCCACACAGCCATTTGCCCCGCATCGGAGATTAACATCTGAACAATGGTTCCCCGTTCTGTAGCCTCCTCCAATGAAAAGAGGGTTTCTCCTGGTTTGAAACCGTCACTTATCGCTTTGTCCCAAAATATTTGCTCTTCCTTCCTTTGGCCGACGATAACCTTGACCCCGTTATCCCTCATATTCAAGGATTGTGCAGGACCTTGAACACCATACCCAAGAACCGCCACTGTTTCGCTGGCCAGAACCCCCTGTGCCTTTTCGATCGGGAATTCTTCCGCAGTAACCACAGCTTCTAACACTCCTCCAAAGTCGATTTTTGCCATCATTTACCTCCTTGTGCTTTGGTCCAGGGTTCTCATTTCTTGTTCCTCGGCAGGGCGATGGAGCCGGTCCGCGCAATCTCCTTGATTCCCATGGGCTTTACGAGGTTAAGAAACGCCTCTAGTTTCTCCACCGTGCCTGTTACCTCAATGGTATAATGGGTAGTATTCGTATCCACTACCTTACATTTGAAGATATCTACAAGTCGTAAAATCTCGGCTTTGTGCCCCGGCCTTGCTCTTACCTTCACCAGAGCCGTTTCACGCTCCACAAAATCCGTCTCAGTCAGATCATGAACCTTGATTACATTAACCAATTTGTTGAGCTGTTTATTGATCTGCTCGATAATGAGTTGATCTCCTTTTGTGACCAGCGTTATCCTGGATACAAGGGGGTCCATGGTCGCAGCGACACAAAGGCTCTCTATATTGTAGCCACGACCGCTAAACATCCCAGCAATGCGGGAAAGCACGCCTGGTTGATTGTCCACTAACAGTGAAATCGTATGCTTTTCTTCGGTCATAGTTCTCATAATATGCTCCATTTACACAAGAAGCATCTCGGTCATTGGCGCTCCTGCTGGGACCATCGGGTATACGCATTCTTCGCGGTCTACCCAGAAATCCATAATAACCGGCTTTGGTGTGCTTAGACCTTCTTCAAGAACGGGAACGACTTCATCTGGCCTGGTAGCTCTCAGACCAAGGGCTCCGTATGATTCGGCTAACTTCACAAAGTCCGGCGCCTCATCTATGTCAGTAGAGGCATACCGCTTGTCATAGAATAATTGCTGCCATTGCCGGACCATACCAAGATATTTGTTATTGAGAATAACTATCTTGACCGGAAGGCTATATTGCATGGCGGTTGCCATCTCCTGGATGTTCATCTGGATACTTCCATCCCCGGCTATATCTACAACCAATTTATCCTGAGAGGCCACCTGCGCACCTATAGCAGCTGGAAAACCAAAGCCCATGCAACCGAGCCCGCCAGAGGTAATAAAGGAGTTTGGCTGATCAAAGTGATAGTATTGAGCTGCCCACATCTGATTCTGCCCTACTTCAGTGGTGATAATGGCCTGTCCTTTTGTCATGTCATAAAGCCTTTCGATGACATACTGGGGTTTGATTATATCCATTTGCTCATAGGACAAAGGATTGGTGCTCTTCCATTCCTCTATCTGGTCCAGCCAAGGTTTGTTTTTGTATGGGTCTATTACTAATGCTTCCTCATCCATGAGCTTTTTAAGCTCACCAAGTGCGATCTTGCAATCCCCGACTATAGGGACTGCTACCGGGATATTTTTCCGTATAGAGGTAGGATCGATATCGATATGAATAATCTTGGCATGGGGAGCAAAGGTATCGATCTTTCCTGTTACCCTGTCATCGAAACGAACGCCAATCCCGATTAAAAGATCGCACGATCCGATGGACATATTTGCAGGGTAGGTACCATGCATCCCAGGCATTCCGAGCCATAGCTCATCGGTCCCAGGAAATGCACCGAGACCCATGAGAGAAGCTGTCACAGGGGCATTGAGTCTTCTGGCAAACTCGGCAAGTTCTCTGGATGCACCTGAAAGAATTACGCCCCCACCAGCAAATATAACCGGTTTTCTCGCCTCTCTTATGAGGTTGATAGCCTTTTCGACCTGCTTCATATTCGGCTTGTAGGTTGGATTGTAAGACTTTAGAAAGGGCGCACGTAAGGGTTTATATGCTGTTCTACCCTGGATGATATCTTTTGGGATATCTACCAGCACGGGACCAGGGCGTCCGGATCGAGCGACGTAGAAAGCCTCTTTAATAGTCCGTGCCAGATCCTCAATGCTTCGTACAAGATAGTTATGTTTGGTACATGGTCGGGTAATACCTACAATATCAACCTCCTGGAAGGCATCATTTCCTATAAGGTTTGTAGGTACCTGTGCGGTAAAAACAACCAACGGGATGGAATCCATATAGGCAGAAGCAAGGCCACTAACGGTGTTGGTTGCTCCCGGCCCTGACGTTACAATGCATACCCCAACAGATCTCTTTGCCCTGGCATAGCCATCAGCGGCATGCACAGCCCCCTGCTCATGCCTGACCATGATATGCCGAATATTGGTTCGGGCCAGCTCATCGAAGATATCGATGGCAGCACCACCGATCATCCCAAATACGGTGTCAACCCCTTCCTCCTTAAAAATCTCCATCAGGATTTGAGCGCCAGTGATTTTCAAGTCTTATCTCTCCTCTTTTGCTAGGTTGCTGTTCTTTTCTCTTAGGCCTACTTCATGATGCCCCCTGTCCGGTTAATCCCTTTTTCTTGACGTACTCAACCAATCCCCCGGCATCTACTATCTCCCTCATGAACCTGGGGACTGGCTTGGCAAAAAACTGCTGCCCGGTATTCATATTCACTATCTCCCCGGTTGCTAGATCAACGGATACCAAAGAACCTTCGTCAACAGACTGGGGCGCCTCCTTGGATTCCAGGATGGGGAGACCCACATTGAAGGCGTTTCTGTAGAAGATGCGAGCAAAACTTTCTGCTACGACAACGCTAATTCCAGCTGCTTTGATGGCGAGAGGGGCGTGTTCCCGAGAGGATCCAGATCCAAAATTATTCCCGGCCACAAGTATATCGCCCGGGGAAATCATATCCATAAAGCCGGGTCTTATATCGGCAAAACAATTCCTTGCAAGCTCATCTCTATCAGAGCTGTTCAGAAACCGCGCGGGAATTATGAGATCGGTATCCACATTGTCTTCAAACTTCCAAACCGTGCCCTGGATTTTCATCTAAAGCTCCTCCGGTCCGGCTATCCAACCCAAAACAGCAGAGGCGGCAGCAACAACGGGGCTGGCCAAATATACCTCACTCTTGGGGTGCCCCATTCGACCGATGAAATTTCTGTTGCTGGTGGAAACGGCTCTCTCCCCCTCGGCTAAGATACCAAGATGTCCGCCTAAGCACGGTCCACAGCAGGGAGGACCGATAACTGCACCTGAATCGGTGAGCGTCTGGATTATCCCCTCTTTGATTGCCTCTCGATATATGAGCTGGGAACCAGGTATGACGATAAGCCTGATTCCCTTTGCTACGTTCCTCCCTTTGAGAATCGCGGCTGCTTCCCGCAGGTCTTCCAGGTGGCCATTGGTACAGGAGCCT
>CP070673.1:668208-672791 GCA_020351915.1 Deltaproteobacteria bacterium | reverse complement strand
TAGATTCTAAGAGTGTCCCTCTTGACACATGATGCTAGAGTTATTCAATCTAGTCAAGGATGTCCCCAATTCCACTGTTGTTTTCTTGACACATACGCCCGCTCTTTATTATACTCACACCTCCAGACAGTGCGTTCTTATCGCCCTGAACCATGAAAATCTTTTCAGATCGATCTCGTAGGAGGAGGATTGAATGAGAAAGACAATCCATTTTAAGCTCAACGGGCGGCCCAAGAGCCTGGTCCTTGACCGCGAGCGCATGCTCCTTTGGGTACTACGCACGGATTTCGGTCTTACGGGAACCAAGTATGGTTGCGGTGAGGGGCTATGCGGAGCTTGTACCGTACTGATTAACAACGAAGCCGTCCGTTCTTGCCGGTTTCCTGTTGAAGATGTCAATGGTAAAGAAATCTTGACCATCGAGGGTCTGGCACGAAACGGTAAGCTTCATCCCCTGCAGGAAGCCTTTGTCAGGCACGATGCCCTCCAATGCGGATATTGCACCCCGGGGATGGTGCTCACTGCGTATGATTTATTGGTACAAAACCCTCGGCCTACCCTTGAACAAATCATAGAGGGTATGAATGGAAACCTCTGCCGATGTGGATCGTATCAGCGCATTATTCAGGCTATTCAGGATGCAGTCCAGGAGATGAAGGGGAGTCCGGTGCTGTGAAAAAAGACGATTCTCTTGACCTTGATTTTCATGACATAAAGCCCGCCTTTCCTCTCAGCCGGCGAGAGTTCCTGAGATTGATGGGAGGAGGCCTCTTCATCTTTTTCTCCCTCGGCGATTCTCTAGCCGCCCAGGAACGGCCGCGTCAGCGGAGGTTTCGCCAGAGCCTTCCCGGCGATTTCAATGCCTTTCTTAGGATCGGCGAAGATGGCCGCGTCTCATGCTTTACGGGTAAGATAGAGATGGGCCACGGCATTATCACTTCATTGGCCCAGATGCTGGCCGATGAACTCGAGGTTCCTCTGGATTCAGTGGATATGGTGATGGGTGACACTGCCGTGTGCCCTTGGGATATGGGGACCTTTGGTTCCATGAGCACACGCTTTTTCGGACCTCCTTTGAGGGCGGCAGCAGCCGAAGCCCGGGCAGTTCTGATTGAGTTGGGGGCCGAATACCTCCAGACCTCTGCTTCACAGCTTAAAGTTGAGGGCGGGGTCATATTCCATAAGTCTCAAAGCCAAAAGAGGGTCACCTATGCTCAACTCACCCAAGGCAAGAAGATTGCCAGGCAACTGAAGAGGGAAGCGGTTTTGGAAAAGGCTTCGGATTTCACTATTGTGGGAGTCCCGGTTTTGCGCACGGATGCAGAGGACAAGGTTACCGGGAAAGCCAAGTTTGCCGGAGACATTCGGGAACCCGGCATGCTTTATGCCAGGATCGTGAGGCCTCTCGCCCATGATGCCAGGTTGATTAGCGTGGATACTTCTGCGGCCAAAAAGATCAAAGGTGCTCGGGTCATCGAGACCGATGATCTTGTTGCTGTCTTGCATGAAGATCCTGAATTAACAGAAGAAGCGTTAAACCAGGTCAAAGCTCAGTGGATGAAGCCTGTAGCCAAAGTGGACGAAAAGACCATCTTCGATCACCTTGTTAAAGTCGCCCCTGAAGGGCAGGACGTTTCGCAAGGGGGAAACCTGGCTGAAGGAAAAAGGATCTCTAAGTCTGTAGTCGAGCACACCTATCTGGATGGCTATGTGGCCCATGCACCGATCGAAACCCATACTGCCCTGGCTAAAATCGAGGGAGATAATGCTACCATCTGGGCATCCACTCAAACGCCTTTCCGCCTCCAGCAAGAGGCAGCCTCGGCCCTGGGTTTTCCGGTCGAGCATGTCCGAATTATCACGCCTTTTGTGGGAGGGGGCTTTGGGGGAAAAACCCGTAATCAGCAAGGCGTGGAAGCGGCTAAACTGGCGAGGTTGAGTGGTAAACCCGTCCAGGTCGCATGGACTAGGGCCGAGGAATTTTTCTATGATACCTTTCGCCCAGCCGCTGTAGTCAAGATAAAGGCCGGGTTCAATGGCTCAGGCCTACTCACCCTGTGGGATTATGGCGTGTATTATGCTGGAGAGAGAGGGGCATCCCATTTCTATGACATCCCTCATCACCGCACTGTGGCCTATGGAGGAGGGTGGAGAGGCACACCTGGTTCTCATCCGTTCGGGACCGGTGCCTGGCGTGCCCCCGCTAATAATACCAACACCTTTGCCAGAGAATCGCATATAGATATCCTGGCAGCAGAGGCCGGAATTGACCCCCTTGAATTTCGCTTGAAAAATCTGAAGGACAAAAGGATGATCCGAGTCCTAAAGGCTGTTGCGAGGAAATTCGGCTGGAAGCCAGCCAAAGCTCCCAGCGACCGTGGATGGGGAATTGCCACTGGTATTGATGCAGGTACCTATGTGGCTCATATGGCTGAAGTGGAAGTCGACAAGAACACAGGGCATGTCCAAGTGAAGCGGGTGGTCTGCGCGCAGGATATGGGATTATGTGTCAACCCTGAGGGCGCAACAATACAGATGGAGGGCTGTATCACCATGGGGCTGGGATACGCCTTGAGAGAAGATATTCATTTCAAGGGCGGGGAGATATTCGATCTGAATTTCGACACCTATGAAATCCCGAGATTTTCCTGGCTTCCCCGGATTGAGACAGTCCTTATAGATGATAAGGAGGCCGCTCCTCAAGGAGGCGGTGAACCCGCGATCATTTGTATGGGAGGTGTCATCGCCAATGCCATCTATGACGCCATCGGTGTCCGGATATTCCAACTACCGATGAACCCAGAACGCATTAAACAAGCCTTGAGCTAGAGTCGCATTTCACTTGTTGAGGCTTGGCTCCCTCTATACTAACCTTACAATACAGAGAATCTTCGTTAAGCAGATCAGGCTTTTCCTTTACGAGCCTCTGAATCCACTTCTGGCTTCCCTTTACCGCAGGGCCTTGAAAAATGCGTGGCATGTTGCATTACCTCGTAATTCACATGGGTGAAAAATTCACGATTGAGGGCTTGTCCGCCGTTGTTGTGTCGGAGTGGCGGGCCTGACACCCCTTCCTTTACTTCCGGAAATTATTCAACCTAGTCAAAGACGTCCCCTAAATCACGGAGAATAGCACTTTTTCACATGATCCCGGAAAATGTCAAAAGAAAAGATTTGCCCCACGGTTCACTTACATAGGCTCGACCGCCTAGATCAAGATGTCTTTTTCCCAGCCGAGTTTGATTAGCTGGATGCGGTCCGCACGGCTGTTGCCCAGCCCGAACTTGGTGTCGGCTGCGGCGATGTGCCGGGGCGGCGGACTGATCGGCCTCTTTGCACCGAAGAAGGTGTCTCGCTTGGTCTGAATGATCTGGGCGCCCGTTGCGTCGGCCGCCACCGGGTCACTGCTTACGATCAGACCGCAGTAACGCCACGTGTAGCGGCTGCTGAAGTGGTGCGGACCTGTGCCGTGAAACAGTGGTGTCAGCATCACCAAGATGTTAAGGCGGGTTTTGCCCTTAACATGGGGTAGGTGCCAAATTGCGCCGAGGTTTTCGCAGGCGTTCCTGTGGTATTTTGGGGGCCAAGAGATGAACATTATGTAGTTTTTGAGCAGGGTGCCAAGGCCTGACCAGTAGTGGGTCCGCATAGGGCGTACGTTGATCAGGGCCGTCGACTGCTTGAATATGGGGTTCCTGCGCACTCCACGATCATCGATAGCCACGTTTTCCCTCCTGACACCTGCTCCCAGCAGACGTTTCAGGATAGCCTCCTCCAGCGGCTTGGGGGTGGGAAGATAGGCCCAAACATTGCTCTTAATTCCTACGATATCATCGGGCCCAACCAGCTGCTTCCAGGCCGACACAGGATCAGGTGCGCCCAGGAGGACACCTACAGCCTGGTCCAGCAGCTTCCCCAAAATACCAGGCCGAGGTAGCCCTTCGCCGTCGAGAACGTCTTTGTCCCGTATCAACACTACTCGGCTCATTACAGGTTCTTTAGCAGAGGCACCCCTTAAAGCCGGGAGACCCATGATACCTCCCACGGCCACGCATGAGCTTGTACGTATAAAATCACGCCGTGTAATGAACTTCTTCCTTTTTACCATATCAGTACGCTCCCTCCTGCCTTTCTGCTGCCGTCTCAGCATTCTTTGTGGTTACCCTTGGCCGCAACTAATTCCGATAAGTGCTTTGCGCTACTCCCTGCAAAAGGCTCTTTGCAAGCTGCCGGCTGTCGGCCTCCAAAACTATCGTCAGCAGCTTACCTCTCACCTCAGCGGCGGACCACTTGCCGTTTTCCAGCCGGACCAGGCCGCTTAGATCAGCATCGGGCAGGTAATGCCTTAAGATGTTTGCGAAGGCTTTTCTTGCCTCACCTACACCGGAGTACCTAACCACAAGCAACTGGGCATATTCCTCTGCCCGCTGGTACCTGGCGAGTGCGGCCTCTGTTTGCTGTCCGAGATTCAGGATGTTTTCGTCTGATAGGTAGAAGTGATAGTTCAGCACGATATGGTGATGAAGGTATCGGACGCTCCTCGGCTGAAGTCCCAGTGAGGGCAGGTGTAAAAGGATCTGGGG
>CP070673.1:663671-668108 GCA_020351915.1 Deltaproteobacteria bacterium | reverse complement strand
TCTCTTGCCACGATTTGAGATAATCAATGCTGACAAGGTGTTGTAATACGCTTTTCATATACACAACTCAGATAGAGATTCAAGGCCGAACCCGAATCTTCAGCTGGTCACAACATCTTGTATATGCTTCTCGCCGAGGATGGCCTTCCTATCCTTATGATAATCCTCATCCCGCCACATAGCGGTTCGGTTGTAGCTTACAATCGGCAGAAATAAGTTTTTGGACCTATAAAAAGACCAGAAGCGGTAAGCGAGAAACTCTGGATTGAGCTGGACACACACAATATACAGGCGAATAACAACAGCAAAGCTACGGTGACCTTGCCTCGCAGGGGGTAAAAGCTTATGTTGGAGAGGCAGAGTTGATCATGCCTTCTTCATTGTTTCCATCTTCACTCATCACGAGTGGAGGTGTTTACCGATTGAGGTCTTGGTTTTCCAGGATTGAGAGTCCGACCAAAGAGACCCCCTTGAATCTTCCTTGCTCATCCCTGGTGATGTGCTTGATGTCCGTCTTTAACAGTACACTTGGGCGTGATGAATCAGTCGGATAGTACCTCAGATTCACTACGTCACCAACCCTCACGTGATTCAGTAGGTCTGAGTCCTCCTTCACTAAAACGCATATACCTGTTGTAGAGATATTCAGGATCTTCAACTGATAGACAAAGGAGCACCCACTGAGCGAAAACTCTACACTAAAATACCTATCTATGATGCTCCGGGGCTCTGACCTTCTCTCATGTAAGTTATCCGCCATACCTCTTTCTCTTGCAGGCTTCTCATAACGGGTTGCTCATACTACTTTTGATCGAGGATTGCCTTGAGAAAATCACACCCCTGTCGGCATTGGAACGGGGGAATATATGAGAGTCAACCACTACAGTATCGGAGCATTCTCCCTTTGCCAGCAAAGTTAGATTTTTGGAAATCCCTGTATTCCCCTACGTGCAGTTGGTAAATCAAGCGATCCTGCCACAAACTAGTAAAGCTTGTACCCGGTTTTACCTTGTAACGGGACTTCAGGTGTTTGATTTTGCGGGTGCATCTCAAACTGCTATGGAGAATCATGGGGGCACCCCAGTCGGAACGGGGTGTCACGCCCTCCGTGCCTAGTAGTATGATGATCGGCGTCTCCGCTGCTGCCGCCCGATTACCAGACCGATGATCAGGCCAGAGAGAAGCACGAGGGCTCCTGTAAGAAACCATCGATTCCTTTTCGAAGTACGCAATAGCTTGATCTCTTCGGTTAACCTATGAACATCTGCCTCAGCGGTCTCCAGCTTGGATCGATTCGCCTCGTATACTGCTTCCAATTTGAGATAGTCAGCGGCACGACGCCTCAGGGAGTCATACTCAGCTCGCACGTCCTCAAGAGCTTCAGTGCTTTCTTTAAGTTTCGCGGCGAGGTCCTGTTCTCTGGCGGTCGCTTCTTGCAATCCCTTTTCAGCGTATGCCAGGTTTTCTCTCAGGGATGCGTTCTCTGCGCTTAAAGCTTCAGCCTGAACCTCCCATGGCAGACGGGTGCTGAGATAACGGGTCAATACCCAGCCTTCTACGGTGTCACCATCTGCCTTGCGCATGCGGACAAGGGTCCAATCTCCCTGAGCATCCAATACCTCCAAAGGCTGACCCGAAGAGGGCATGGCAATGACTTTGTTTTCAATGCTGGGACCGGTACGGAGGGTGATCTCAAAGGAATCCGAGACATAGGCCTTGGTGGCCCAGCTGGACTGAGTCACCATGAATAATATAAAAACGAGCCCCAGGATGAATCGGAGTCTGTTCATGGTTTCAGTGCCTTCCTGAATTCAGTGGACAATCTTTGTGTTGGCGGGCAGCAAATAGGCTACGCGCTGGTTTGGTCAACGCGCTCTCTGATGCACGCAACCAAGGTTTCAAGCTCACCTTTCTTCAGCTGCACCAGGAAACCCAGGTCAAGATCGGTCTTCAGGATACTTTTGATAATCTCAATCAGCTCTTCTTTCGTCATGATATATCTCAATAATCTAAATTCGTTCTCCTGTCAATCAAACTGCGAGGGGTCCCGAGCAAGCGCTTTTTCCTAGTTAAGACCGGTATGTATCTGAGAGGAGCTTCATGATGTAATGCATAAGAAAACTAGTGAAAAGCAGGGCGCCCATTTGTAAATCAGTAACTCTCCACCCTTGACGGTTCCGATTTCTTCAAATCCCACATATTTTGCCATATCACAACGGGGCCTGTTCTTAAGATATGTGCGTGATATTCGAGGCCGAGCACTCCTTGCCATAGTCCTCCGATTTTACAATTGAAGTATTCTAAAGATATTCTTCACTATTTGGCAATGCTTGAGATTGCCGCGTACCTGCCATAGGAATAACCTTCAAGCACGCAAAATTTAGTAGATCATTCTGTAGTCATAAACAAATTCTTGGGGCCGAGGTCAAATTAGTTGGAATAATGTCAGGTATCCCATTATCCCTATACACTTGCACAGGCATCAGAATTTGGGTAGTAATAAGATATATTACCGGAGGAAACAAGATGGAGCAGATTATCGCAAATTTGAAGCCGTTGTTTACAATAGCTCTTTTTTGCCTATTGTTGTCTGCCTGCTCATCAACTAATTTATCAGGCGGCGGAAGTTCCGCAAAGGGTGATACCGTTGATCTGCAGGGGCACAGGGGTGCCAGGGGAATGAGACCCGAAAATACCATACCTGCATTTCAGTACTGTATCGAACATAACATGACAACAATAGAGCTCGATACAAACGTTACCAAAGATAAGCAATTGATCGTTTGCCATGACAGCGTGATTAACAGCTCATTGTGCCTTGATGAAGATGGAAACCCTGCAAAGTCTGTTCCGATCAAAGAGTTAACGGTGTCTGAAATTAAAAAGCTTGATTGCGGAGCTGTAAAGAATGATAAATTCCCCGAACAGGTGCCTGTGAAAAATACAAGGCTGGTTACGCTTTCTGAGTTTTTTGATTTTGTAAAAAAATATGAACAGGATCATCCTGAAAAACAACCTCCTGGTTTTAATATTGAAACAAAATTTGGCAAAAGCCATTCAAAAGAGGAGGTCCTGGAAACAGCCAAGATTATGGTAAACACAATCGAAACTGCCGGGATGGTGGATAGAACGACAGTTCAATCTCTTGTTATTGAGATCCTTCCGGAAATTAAAAAGCTGAACAGTAAATTAAAGACATCAGCTTTATTTCAGCCAACAAGATTTCAGAGAATAAAAATGCTACTGGGCCTTAATGCAAACCGATCTGCAATCATTGAAAAAACGACTAAAGCGGATGCTGATATAATTTCACCTTATTATCTTTATGTAACACCGAAATTTGTAGCACAGTGTCATGAGAAGAAGATTGAGGTGTTACCGTGGACAGTTAACGATGAGGAAAAGATTGTGAAATTGTTGAACTGCGGTGTGGATGGCATTATTTCGGATTATCCAAATAAGCTGTACCGGGTTTATATTCAATGGAAAGACGAGCAGAAATAGAAAAGCAGCCGGGGAGACCGACTGCTTTGTGCAAGGCTGATTAAAATCTACAATATTGCATTGTGGCGTTATGGATTACCGTTACTCGGTTCCAGCGCCGAAAGAATCCTTTATCGGATATCTGATTTTATGATATTCTTCATGTGTAGAAAGTATAGTGTCCAGTAATCAAAACCCCACCTCTGTGTGTGAGAAATCGGGTTTTAGTATTCATTTCGCCTGATTTTACATCCAATACCTTTAAGGTTAGGTGTGCCAAATTCCTTTCCGAGTCTTGTGGTAGAGGTGAGGATGTTGAAATTGGATTTTTTCCATTCATAGAGCTCTTCCGGCCTTCCCTCCGGGAACCACCATCCATATGAGGCATTTATCACCCTTTTATCAACAATATCAGTAAGATGGGCAATCTGGGTTATAGTGCCGGACTTTGTTTCAATGATAACCGCATCGCCGTCTTCAATTCCGCATTTTGCCGCAGTTTCAGGATGGATTTCAACCTTTGGGTTTGGTCTTTTTTCTCTCAGTTTTTTAATCCACCGGTAGGATGAATGGAGGTAATACTGGCTTTTGGAGCTGGTTAATACCAAGGGATAATCTGAATCATCCTCCGCTGGAAGCCCCTGAAATTGAGGCAATGGAGAGAGGCTGAATTTTTCGGCCTGACTCAGTTTGAGTTCCACCTTCCCGGTGGGAGTGCGAAACCCCTTTTCTTCATAAAGCCCGAATTTTTCAGGGCCTTTTAAATAACCCTTGTCCACGAACTGGCTGTAGGTGAGGCCGCTTGGGCCAACAACATCTTCCAAAAACTGGGTGTAGTCATCATGCCAATATTCTTTAGGAGAGATGAGCTTACCCAGTTCGTTCAATATTTTTATGTCGGGCCAGCATTCTTCCGGGGGGTCAATCACTTTGGGCCGGACCAGGATAAAGCCG
>CP070673.1:661067-663571 GCA_020351915.1 Deltaproteobacteria bacterium | reverse complement strand
TTACGTTCAAATGAATTCATGTTATGCATATGCTCACTGCGGCCTGTTAAGAATGTTTGTTGAGTGTGCTAAAAAATGGTAAAAAAGTGTAAAAAAATGAAAAAAGAAAGGACATTCATGAAAGACAGGATTCAGGAGACGTTGTTGACTAGGTTGAATTATTTCCAGAAGTGTAGGGAGGGCCCGCCCCCATTCTCGTATCATGCGGGATTATCAAGCTTTCTGGATAGGGTTCAGCTATGGAGTTATCTAGTTAGAAAATCCTTAAAAATCCAAAATTGGACTCGCAAATCCAAAAACTTTCCTATTTATTCAGAAACTATATGCTAACTGGTAAGCCCATATCAATGAAATCGATTACCTAAAAAAAATAAAGGATCGAAATGGTTGGTGGGCTTGGCGAATTATTCGAGCACATCACGTGCTGCAGATGTCTTCAGGAAAGGAGGTTAACCTATGTCCGATAAGATTCTACAGATCAATTTGCGGTTCAATCTTTCGGCTGCGGAGCTGGAGAAAGAGTTTGAGACAGCCGCGAGTCACATTGCGGGGGTGCCAGGGCTGAAGTGGAAGATCTTTGGTATGAACGAGGAGCGAAGCGAAGGCGCGGGTATCTACCTGTTCGAGGACGGCGACTCCCTAAAATCGTATCTCGAAGGTCCCATCATCGCCGGACTGAAGGCCAACAAGGCTTTCAGTGACATCAGCATGAAGCACTTCGATGTCGTAGAGAAGGCGACAGCAGTGACCCGCGGTCCTGTCAAGGCAACGATGACAAGTTGAAAGATGGGCTGGAATGGCTGAATGGGGCCGGGCCGATCTTCACATGGGTGAAAATGGGGTACCAGGCATGACTATTTGACTATTTTTTTGAGAGAATAGGATTGGTTCTTGATGTTGAATGTTTCTGTGTGGTGCACAAAAGCGGATGGTTTACTAATAAACCGATTATATAATCCAATGTTTGTGATACCTTGGCATGACCACATTCTATCAAATTCCCTTTTCATTCAAGAATCAGGGTTTCTCTCAGAAATCGATACCTCCTTGATATTTTACATTTGATTCCGTAATCTCTGGTAAGCTCAGGTACTGCTGAAGTAGAAGCTATGGCAAGTAGTTGCAAATTTCGGAGTGCACGAACTCACCCCAAGATATTGAAGATTCGTTTCACATTTCCCTGATTTCCCTATAAACTAAAACGATGCGCACAATTAGCCATAAAGTTTCTTTTAGTTGTTATCATGTATTAGAATGAACTGATTAAACCTATTATGGAGGCAGCTATGGAATGGCGACAGTTGATTATCGGCAACTATGAGCGAATATCACAAGTAATGGAGCAGGCACTTGAGGGACTTACCCTGAATGAATTGAATCAACAGCCTAGTCCCGATAGTAACAGCATGGGCTGGCTTGCTTGGCACTTGACACGGCTCCAAGACCGAGCCATTGCCGGTCTTATGGGGGAGGAACAACTCTGGGTCAAGGACGGGTGGCACAGCAGGTTTAACCGTCCTCATGATCCCCAGGACGTCGGGATTGGTCATAGTTCGGAAGATTTGGCAGCGTTTAAATCACCTGATGTACAGACCCTGTTGGCATACCATCACGCGGTACTGGAGCGATCGAAGCACTATATTAGCAGACTATCAGAATCCGATCTCGACCGGAAGCTAGACCATCCGAGGTTCCCAACAGTTGGTGCACGTCTCGCGGGTATTATCAGCGACAATTTCCAGCATGCAGGGCAGATAGCATACGTGCGTGGGCTGCTGAAAGGCAAGGGCTGGCGGGATGCATAGACTAAAATAGATATTTGACAATTTGAAGGAGTGTAGAGACCCTGAGGAGATGCGATCTAGTAAGGACAAGCTAATTTCTTAAATGTTTCGGTGTCCGGACAACAGCTTTAATCAACTTTAGGAAGGAGTAGGATATGGGTTTGATCGAGAAGCTGGGCAAGAGTTTCGTCATCACCACCGAGTTAGGGCCAGTCAAGGGCGCGCTCTTCCAAGAGTCGTTGGACAAGGCTAAAGAGTATCTTTCTTTGGACGGAATTAATGTCCACGATTGCCCCATGGGCAACCTCAGGATTAATGCCATCTCCATGGCCAGCCTTATCCAAAGGGATTTAAGTTTAGAAGCTATCCCTCATTTCACCTGTCGTGACCGCAGCCTTTTGGGTACTCAAGCTGACCTACTGGGTGCACATGCGTTGGGTATTCGCTATATTTTGGTAACCACGGGGGACCCACCTAAGCACGGACCTTATCCATCTAAGCCTGTTTACGATTACAATACGTTTGAGTTGATGCAGTTGATCAAAAAGATGAACAGGGGGGTAGACTACAATGACAAAGAGTTTGGGGGGAATACCGATTTCAAGATCGCCTCCACCGCTCTGCCCACGGCAAGAGACCTCGACCGCGAACTAAAGAAAATGGAAAAAAAGATCGATGCGGGAGCGGATTTCTTTCAGAGCCAGGTGGTATATGACGTGA
>CP070673.1:653280-660967 GCA_020351915.1 Deltaproteobacteria bacterium | reverse complement strand
GCAGTCACGTCTGTTTATCACAGGAATATCGGACAAAATGGCCTAAAAAGCAACAATAGGCTCTGCGCGCAAATTTATGACACCCTTTAATGCCGTTTTACGCTACACTATCTCATAAAGGCGGAGTCTCCAACCGGCGAACCATTTTCTTCCTCCCCTTAGCAAGGGTGGTAAGAAGCCGCTTCTTGTGACCCGAAGTATAGGGAATTTGCCATTGTGTCTCAATAAGGACAATAGCCCATGATGTGGTAGCCAGTCATTTTAGTCTCATCATGGGTCTGTGGCGGGCAGGTGAACAAAAGTCCAGACACGGATGTCCACGAGGCAATCTATTCGGGCATAGGATCAAGATTGGGCGGAAAAAGGGCCTTCCTGTGCTGTGAGCTGGCCCGCCAGCTTTGGAATCAGCCAAGGTAGGCCTCTTATTGCGGATCAACATAAAGATGATTGACAAGTTTATTGTCCATAGCTAAGTTCTCCGGATTTCTATCCAAAGGTGTTTTCAGCCCAGTAAATAAGTCTTTGGGAGTAACCATTCTTGTCCGCCTTTACCCTACGCACTGCCTTTTGCGCCATTCAGAAACAGGTGTGGCTTTTTTCAGCCTTTCCTTCCTGATTTCGTCGCGCAACTTGTCAGTGGCTTCTTTGCGGAGTTCCAGCTTGTCCGGATCTATGACCACACCGTACACCTTCCGAGCTACATCAATTGAAGTAACCCAATTTCTGACATCCTCCGCGACTTTTTCCGGGTCACGTTCTATCGGGTCGCCATACCCACCTCCGGCACCCAACCTCCAGATCACCACGTCATGTTCTTTGACGGCAATCATAGGCGAATTATTAGGTGGGTTGATTATTTCTCCACCCAGGGCTTGGACTTCTTCAAAAGTACCCGGACAGCGGGACTCCTCCAACCACCTGGGCAAATCCGAATCTAAGGCAAACGTGGATTCGGAAACAGCCGTTGGATACCCTCCGAACATGCCCCAGTTGGCAGGGGTTCTTCTGGCAGACCCTGTGAGTCCAAAGTTGAATTCCTGGGTGCCGTGTAGCATGTAGATCATCTGGGGACCCATACCACCGCGGAACTTGCCAAAGCCCCCGGAGTCTGTGGCGTTGCTCCGGCCCAGGCAAAGAAAAGGATAGCTCATTTCGACAATCTCTTCATCAGCAACGTTTGACTGGGGATTCATCATGTTACCCCCAGTGTCAACACCATCCCTGTAAGGGGCGGCTCCTATGCCCGCACAAAAGCTATGCATCAATACTCCCACCACGCGCCGGTCAAATTGATTGACACCTTCGAACGAAGGCGCTATACCGAGGCATCCTCTCCATGCCGAGTTTACATCTTCGATAAGGCCACCAGCATAAAGCATTTTGGCGATACACTCGTGGGCGGATTCCTGGACCAGACAACCAGTAGTAAACACCGCAATGCCGCATGCCGCGGGGTATTTACAATTGATCACCGTCCCTTCCGGGGCAATCAGTTTTATCGGAGCCAGCATACCCTGATTCCAGGGTACTTCCCAGAATAGTTGGCTGCAAAGAGGCACAAAGAAGCTGCCCTGAACGGCCGGCCAAGTGCTGTTCAACGCCCCTTCAACCTGCGGGCTCGAACCCGTGAAATCAAAACAGATTTCGTCTCCCTTTTTCGTCATGGTGCATACGACTTTAAACGGCTTTTCTTGAAGACCGGTGGTGTCGGCATACAGACGCGAACGCCACACGCCATCCGGCAACCTTCTCAACTTCTTCCGAACCATCATCTCCGCATCGGCAATCATCTTGCGACTCGCGGCCTCAACAAAATCCAGGCCAAATTTCTCAATAAGCTGAAGGTACCTTCTGGCGCATACGTTGTTCGAGGCAATTCGGGCGTTGATATCCATCCCTACGAGGTGAGGATCCCTCGTCTGCTGAGTAATCGTATTAAACACGTCGCGACGGAGCTTGCCTTTCTCAACCACTTTAAGACCCTGGATTCTGATGCCTTCCTGGTATATATTAGTGGCCTCTCCACCAGAGTTAGCCGGCCTCCCCGACCCCACTTCCGGTGTATGCATAATGGCCCCTGTCCAGGCCACACGCTTTTTCTCATAAAAAATCGGCTTTATTATCACCATATCTGCAGGATGCTGCCCACTTATGTAGGGGTCATTGAAGAACATCTGGTCACCGTCGAAAAAACCAGGATCTTCTTCATACAGTTCAATGGCTTTATAAATGAAATCTCGGGTGCTCTGTCCGTGCAGAAGTATCCCCGCCGCAACCAGCGTAGGCGTCCCGTCTGCCAGGTGCATTGATGTGCAGGTCTCGCCACCTTCAGCCACCACCGGAGAGCCCGACACCATGCCCATAGCGATTCTGCCTTCTTCTAGAATATTGAATAGCCGGTGACGAAAGACCTGGTATCTAATGGGGTCAATTTCATTATTCATAGTGGTTTACTCCGTCAAACCTCAATCTGGATGTCCCAAACGATAGGGTCGTCTTTATCCAATTCAGGGCAATAAAGATCAACTTCTAGGACTGTCCCACAACCCGGGCAAATAAAGTCGTGATAAAGGGTAAACATAGGGTCCCCGGATACGGGTGTTCTAAGCGGTACATCGTCAAGCTTTCTCTCCCATATGAGCGCATGTTCTTTGTAGTTCTCATTAGCATCACAGAATTCGTGGCCGCACTTGATGCATTGAATAGCCTTCTTGTCACCATTCTTCGAAACTATCCGCAAATATTCGTGTATCCGCATGATTTCCTATCCTATTTCTTGTTTCTTTCTAAGAGCGTAATTTTGAGGTTCTTGTATGAATCCACCTCCGCCTGGGTTCCCGGGGGTAAAACGATCGTCGTTGTTTCTGACTCGATGATACTGACGTCCTTCACAACGTTGCCTGGCTCAAGCCGCCCAAAATCATAAATCTTGGTATTCAAAAACTTATCAGTGCCTCCCGGGAAAAACACCTCTCTAAAGCCTTTCAATGCGTTGGCTGGATCCTTCGCCATCTTTTCTCGTGACCCCATGACAGGCTTGATAGCCTTGACCACGGCGTCAACGTTCAACGAAATAAGCTCAATTCCCGCGGCTGGATAGGCCGAGCCGGAGCCGTAAGTATCTTCGTATCTTTTCTCAAAGTCCTTCATAATATCTTGGATATCACGAGAGTTGTATTTCTTGGTAGCGACTCTGAGTTCCAGTTCTTGAACCTGTCTTATATAACGCATATGAAAAGTGCGTCTGAACTCGATATTTTCGGTGGACAGCCCTTCCATCTCCAAAATGCCGACCAATTTCTTCTCGATGCCGACCAATGTCTCATTGAGATTTTCGGGATCCACAGGCATTTTGGAATGATATGAGGCTAGTTGCGTGTGAACAATATCGCTTATGGCAACACCAAAAGCGGAGAATACCGCGGAAGTGGGGAAAACATATATGTTCTTTATACCAAGATCGGAGGCATAGCCGACCGCATGAATGGAACTGGCTCCTCCAAATGAATAGACCACATGCTCCTCCGGCATCAGCCCGGTCTGAATCACCTTTTTGCGTATGAGATCCGCCATTCGGCCGTTTATGATATCATGGATTCCGGCAGCCGCTTGCACAACATCCATACCCAAAGGTTCGGCGATTTTCTCTTTTATTGCTCGAACTGCTTCAGGTTTATCCAATTTTACCTTGCCGCCTAAAAAGTAATCAGGATCGAGGAATCCCAACACCAGGTTAGCATCGGTCACTGTCGGCTCAGTTCCGCCCCGGTCATAGCAAACAGGACCCGGCTCCGCTCCTGCGCTTTGGGGGCCTAGAATCAGTTCTCTGGTTACAGGATCCACCCTTGCAATAGTGCCACCGCCAGCCCCGACAGATTCAACGTCAATCATAGGCCAGGTTATATGGAACCGCTCAACAATAGGCGCTTTTTGATAGTGCCAGAACCCTTCGGTAAGGAGGCCAACATCAAAGCTGGTGCCACCCATATCGGACGTTATGACCATTGAGTTTCCGAGCATGTCAGCCATGTATTTGGAAGCCATCATCCCTCCACAAGGGCCGGATTCCAGAGTGCTGATCGCACTCACCACTTCCTCTTGAGCTATGCCACCATTTGCCTGCATGATCATCAGACGCCCCGTATATCCGTTCTCCTTCAGCTTTGTCTTCAGTTTCTCTAAATATGCCCGCATGGGAGCGTCAAGATAGGCATTAATGATAACCGTATTGCTCCTGGCGTATTCCCGCACCACAGGAATCAACTCGCTGGCCAGAACAACTGGTAAACCGGCTTGGGGATACATTTCCAATATGAGACGCTTTACTGCGTTTTCGTGAGTCGGATTGACAAAGCCGAACATGAAATTCACCGCCAGGGCTTCTACTCTTTCATCTTCTATCAGACTCCTAATGGCTTCACGAGCATGGTCAAGGTTGATGGGAATTACTACTTTGCCGGCAAAATCCACCCTCTCTGTGACACCCTTGATCAGTTTCCGCGGTACCAAGGGGACAGGCTTTACCGCCGTAGCCTGGTGCTTGATTTCCTCCTCGCTAAGACCAGCAACCCTGCCCCCGGCTCTCATTATTAACGTCGTGTCTTCAAACCCCTTCGTGGTCAATAGGCCTACTTTTGAGCCCACCCGGTTTATAAGCGCATTGGTAGTAATCGTAGTCCCATGTTTGACGATCTTGCATTGAGACAGCAGTTGACGCGGGGAAACGCCCATAACCTCAGCCACCGCCTTGAGACCCTCAATCACACCAATAGAAAAATCCTTTGGCGTTGTGGAAGCCTTCGCCATGAATATCTTGCCACTGTCTGATAGTACCACCACGTCCGTGAACGTTCCACCAGTGTCAATGCCTATGAAATAAGAACCTTGCTCCATGTATATCTTTGTTAACTCCCACGTGGTTAAGCTTGCCGGTAAAATAACACCGCTTTCCCTCCAACACTTTAGATAAACGCACCCATACCGTAATGAGCGTTCCCATCCCCGACCCGTTCAGCCACCCCTTTTAGACATGGGGAGCTATTGCCCTCACATGGCGGTAATTTGTTCCTCTAAGAGCCATTTCCTCATATGGTTCCATCTACCATATGGAAGGCTAACCTATTTAAGTTAATGACCGAAAATATCAGCAGCGACTTTTCTTATTTCTTACCTAAGCTGCAATAGCTCTACATCTGCAAAGATCTCATTACCGCAGGGGCTGAAGGCTGAATCCACGCCTTGTTTGCTCACATCTAGCCGATCAGATGGATACCCTGTTGCCCCAGACCAGATAGAGGAAGCTTCTTTAGTTCGTATCCAGTTAGCACAAAGCTGTGTTGCCTTAGGGTGTGGATTCTTAAGACAACCAAGTTTCCCGGGCCTCCTAAAATGAATCTTGGCTCCTCAAGAATCAATAATTTTACAGGCGCGCACTGCCTTCTCAATTGACTATACGAGGACTGGCTTAATCCAACGATAATTTGTCTACAAAGCCCGAGGTTTTCATTCTTGTAATGAGTGTAATAGCGCCTCCTATATATAGCAGCCAAAAAGAGAGCAGCGCGTCGTTGGGTAGTTAGTTTTTCGTTCATTTAAAAGCTTAGTTTCACAGCTGTGTATTGTATATTTCTATGTTCTGTCAAGTATTTTTTAAACATGACTCATTTTAGCCCAATTAGAATTTTGGTGGAAAAAATTAGTAATTTTTGGCTTCATTCTAGATCATATTTGGAATATACGAGGAGCATATTATCATTTGTCATCTTCGATGACACATGCCCCATCATCTTTTTGGCCCCTCCGAGATTACTACCAGACGACACCATCATCGTGGCGAAGGTGAGAGCGCATAGCTCACGTATGAATGGGGGATAGTCTTATCCCTTGAGGATTACAGAGTGCCAAAACCAGGGGATCTGTATGAATTCCGGGATCTATTGCAAAAACAAGTTGACAGAACTTCCCTTCCAGTGCTAGAAGCGATACTGGTGTTAATCTTCCTGTCTGAAATTCGTTTCTGCCAATCCCCTTTGGCGTGAACCCTCGCTCATAGGGGCCATTACGGTGATTAGTATCGCCTTCACAGCGTTCGGAGCGCTCCCGGCCAAGAAAATCGGTCAGTTACGCATCCTCAGCGCGGAAAGGTATTGCCCAACGGCTTCTTGCACGTTCGCGCGGATCATCTGAAAAAGGCTTTCAGGATGGTGACGGATCTCATTGATAAGATCGAAAACGTCTGCTAGAGTGATTCCCATCTTAATCGGTACTTCTCCTTTCATTTTGGGGTTTCTCGTCAAAATCCTGGTAAAGGAAAAGTTTTTTCGACCTGTTTCAGAATTCACACGAAGTATATTACATTACCAGCTTCCCGAAATCGACTCATCTATTGCTCCTTGGCTAAGTTGTGGGGACAAGGCGGTCTTGGTTTTAGCAAATAGATCGTTCAAATTGCAAAGCCACTGAACTCTGACCTGGCGCAAAGGGCCAGGGTTTCTATACTGGAATGAAGTAGAGATGCTTGAAACCGTCGGTGAGTGGACAACCGTCTCATCCCCTCACGAATTCGGGCACAGTCGAAAGGCCGTCAAATTCCCCCAAGATGTTGTTAGCCATTGGTGGGCTGTGGCTGAGAGCAGAGCGGTGCCAGAGGCCCGGTCGCACTGTGCTGGTCCTTGCTATCGAGACCTTTGCACAACTTGCCAAAAACCGTCAACAGAGGCTTTGCGGAGCAGCTCGAAAGAGGCTGCGTCAGTTTTTTTAATCGTCCGGCAAAAACTAGCCTGTAAAAAGTGTTTAAAAAATTGGCCTATTGACTCTATTCAGCTCCAAAGGGAAAAGTGTAAAAATTGCAGTAGCAAAGATTTAAGCATAGAACTACGGTAAAGAGCATAATGATCCAAAAGAATTATACGTAAAATCCGAACAAGTCCTCGCGGGTGGATAGAATCTATGTTTTAAAATTAGATAAGTAGCTATTATGAAAAGCATAGTAATTTTTATGTAATAGCTGGCTAACACACTCTCAAAAAACTCAAGAAAAACTTGACAAAGCCTTTTGAGAAAGTATATGGCTACAATACGGGGGAGTATAGCTTGACTTCGGCCAGCGGATGGTACTCGTGACCTACCCGCCAGATAACCCTGCCTTTTTCTAGATAGAAAACTCATAAAAAGATTTATGTGAGCTTCTTCTTAGAAGCCGACAGAGACTAATACCCAATGCCTGTAAAGATGGTGAGCACAGTCAATAGGCAATAAAAAATAATATAACCACTTGAAATTACTTGCTAATTAAACTATTTTGTCCCATATTTTCCTTCAAAAAAGACAATAAAGCAGGAGGAAAATATGGGATATAAAAAAATCGATAAGGCCATTAGTTTTGCTGAGGTAGCGCTCTTACGATCAATAGAACATAACCGCAGTGTAGAGATGATGGATCGGGGCCCTACGGTAGTTGATTTGAAAAACAGAGCGGCGCTTCTGCGGGAATACTATCCGATTGGCCAAAGCCACGAGGGAGCTGATGCATATCATCCGCTGATGTTATTGAAATGTATGGTGCTCCAGAAGTGGTTCCGTATCCCCTCAGATCCCGAGCTTGCAAACCAGATCAACGATAGGATATCCCTTAAGAAGTTCTTAGGTCTTCCCTTTGATAAGCCATCTCCTGATCACGCTCCCTTCT
>CP070673.1:647573-653180 GCA_020351915.1 Deltaproteobacteria bacterium | reverse complement strand
GTGAGGATTAGCTTACTGCTATCAAGGGCAAGAAATCAAAGCCCAAAAACTTTTAGGTTCCTTTTTGTAATCTATACCCTTTGTGCACAGAAACTATCGCGCAAACGGGGTGAAGTAGCTTACACTTTTACCCCGCCTCTCTAATCATCCATAGAGATTCTCAATCCACCGCATAGCCTCTGCATCAGTCACCTTTCCCAGGTAAAGCTGTGTAGTTGAGAGATTGGCGTGCCTCAAGATAACCTTGCTAACGATCTCAAGTGGCGTTCCGGAGCGTGAGGCATAGGTTGCAGCATGCCTTCTGAGGTCATGAGGTGTAAGATGAATGCCTACTAGATTGCCTGCCTTTTTCACAACAGTCCTGGCAGCTTGATAAGTTATGGGGAAGATCCGCTGATCAGTTCCTACTCCCCTCTCTGTGATATATGCTCTGAGCCGCTCAGCCACCTTGTGCGGGATGTACACAACCTCTCCTTCTTTACCGCTCTTGGGGTCAGCGAGGGTAAGCTTTCGATCCTCAATATCCCTAGGAGTCAGATTCAAGACCTCACCGATTCTCATGCCGCCCCGAGCCATGAGTTCAAGGATAAGCCGATTTCTTACCTTGACAGTTCTAAAGATAACCTCATCGATAAGCTCCTTATCGATAATCTTCCAGTGGGTCAGCTTCTCACCTCTGAAGAGCTTTCTCATGATTGGGGTATCACACGGGTTTTTGAATGTTGGATCAATAGAGTTCCTGATGAAATTGAAGAACGCCCTAAGGAGCGCATACCGAAGCCGCTTTGTTGATTGTTTGCTTCCTTGAGTAAGCTTGGTGAGAAAGCTGAGAATCTCATCTGAAGTAATGGATTCAGGTTCTCGCTTACCCAATTGGTTACAGAATCGTGTCAGGACAAACTCATGGTTTCTCAGCGTGGTCTTCTTGGAATTCACCCTGTGGTAGTTAAGAAAGATACCGATGGCCTGTGATACGTTCATGGTGCACCTCCTATTTTTTCGGTTCATAACGATTTGAGCATAGTCTTCTCGATTTGATAGTGCTATGCTGAAAGCAACTAAAGTATCCTCAGGCACGCACCATGGGTATTGGCTTACGCATCTTTCTGATCACCGAAGATGACTCCTTAAGGCGTCTTTCAGTGGCACAATTCGAGCGATTGCGTCGAGGCGAGCTTGAAGGACGACTCCCTGAATATGCTAACAAGCAGATCCGCTATGCTTTGGTTGTTCTGGAAACAGAGAATCGAAAACCAGTAGCTATCAACATGATCCAGTACGCATATCTCTTTTTCGATTCTGAAGGCAGACTTGACGCTACTAATCTGGAACAAGCCGCTCGACTGGCTTTAGATATGGTGCCTCCTATCCCATCAGAGATAAGAAATGGACGGGTTATTGATGCTCATCACCAGTTTGCTAAAAAACGCTACGATTATCAGTACAAATGGACACCGACTCCCGAACTGGAGACGGCACTTGTGAAGGCAGTCTTGGGAAAACACCATGGCTGATGAAGCACCATACTCGAGGAGATGCAGTGAGGACGCTCACAAAAGAACATCTTATCGAAGCCGTTTGTAACAACGGAGGACACTCTAAGAGAACATCCAGTGCGTTAGTGGAATCGTTGCTTGAAATTATCAAATCCACCTTGGCATCAGGTGAGGATGTCCTTATCTCAGGCTTTGGTAAATTTTGTGTGAAAGGAAAGGGTGAACGGAGAGGAAGGAACCCTGCAACTGGGAATGATCTGATACTCGGAGCAAGAAGAGTTGTTATCTTCAGATCTTCTTCTGTACTGAAGGAAAAACTAAACCAGAAAAAGTGAGGTTTCGATTACGATATCAAAGCTTGAAAATTTATGAATTTTCCATGGGAATCGATTCTGGCAAGAAGTGTGAAAAATCGAAATTAAGGAACAATACTATAAAAGCCATGATATATTAGGATATGCAGAACCAATTGTGTATTAGGCAGCCTAGTCCGGAAATGGAAACCGCAATTTTGGAGACCATATTTGGGAAAAATCAGACGTGAAGTGGCGAATCAGCCGTAAAGGTTACGATTTATAATGTTCCGTGAGATCAGATAGAATGCGAATAAGGGGTCGTTCCATACTGAGAAAAACCAGGAGCGTGAAGAGCAGCAACTCGCTGGTCTCCATGGAAGGAAAGACCATCATCGGCGAGCAAGCATCCTTCGAGGGGAGCATCCGGAGCAGTGGAGACCTCGTGATCAATGGCTCGGTAAAGGGCAGTGTCAAGCTTCAGGGCTACCACCTCACCGTGGATCTCAAGGGGCGGGTGGAGGCTGATATCCACGCTGACAAGGTGACCATCAGCGGGCGGCTGATCGGCAACATAGAGGCCCGTGAAAAGGTGGAGATCACCAAGGAGGCCGACTTCAACGGCGAGATCAGGGCCAAACGCATCTCAGTGGAGGACGGGGCTTACCTCAAGGCAGTCATCGAGCTAGAGAAGGAACCAGAGAAAAAGCCCGCTACCGCCGGTAAGCCTGCCGACCAGACGGTTCCCGGACCGGACAAAGAGCTCCTCACCTTGGTCGGCGATGAAGCAAAAGGCATAGGGTCAAAGGAATTGAAAGGCTCAAAAACTTACCACTACCGATCGTAAGCTAAAAGCCAACCGCTAGATAGCCGGATGCGGGTTATGGCAAGTAGTAGAAACTTCTCAGAAGTCGAGCCCTAACACAATATGTAGTAACCACCCCCTCTCACTTCAATCCCGCCTTTCTCAAACCATTAAGGATGAGCTCCTTATCTGCATCATTCTTATATGTGAGCCGCTTTCCAAAATACTCTACAGAGAATTCGGGCTGGACCTTGAGCAACTCCTTGGCCTGAGAACGGGCGTCCTCTTCACGACCGCACGCCCCATAGACTGCGGTGAGGGTGATATGGTTCAACACACTTTCCGGCTCTAAATGGACGGCTTTCAAACACTGTTCTATGGCTTGTTCGCACTGGCCCGTGAAAAGATAGGCTATGCCCAGACCATAGATCCAGTTGGTTGGGGGGAAGGGATTCAAGCGAAGCGCCTTCTTATAGGCCTGAATGGCCTCCTCTGATCTTCCGACATATCGAAGCACACTTCCTAAATACCCATAGGAGCCAGCTGAACTGGGGCAGAGGGCAACCCCCTTCTCTGCCTCGGTAACGGCCTTTTCATATTGCCGGGCATAGACAAGGAAAAATCCAAGGAAGCCGTGGGCATCGCCATATAAGGGATCAAGGGAGATGGCCTTCTTGAGAAATTTTATGGCCTCGCCCATAGATCTCTTTGGGGAATCTGTGGTCCTCAGCCATATGTCCATGAAGTGGGTTCCACCCAGATATCTGTAGGCTGCGGGATAATTAGGGTCTAAGGCAATGGCTTCTTTAAGCTTTTCCCGGGCCAGGGCGTTGCTTTCCTTGTTGAAGCGAACACTGTGTTCACGGGCTTCTAGACACTTCATATAGGCCTCAAGATTTTTCGTGCCCCGTGCGGTCAATCGTGCTGCCTGTCCCTCGGTGAGCTTTACCTGGAGGGCTGTCATGATCTTCATAGTAATCTCATCTTGGAGCGCAAAGATGTCTTTTAGGTCTCGATCGTATCGATCCGACCACACATGATCCCCGGTTGTTGCATCAATGAGCTGGGCCGTGATTCGAACCCGGTCTGCCGCCTTGCGAACGCTTCCTTCAAGCACGTATCGAACACCAAGCTCTTTGCTCACCTGCTGGATATTCACGGGTTTTCCCTTGTAGACAAAGGTGGAGTTCCGGGCAATGACAAAGAGTTCCGGAACCTTGGAGAGGCCCATAATGATCTCTTCGGTCATCCCGTCACTGAAATACTCTTGTTTGGGGTCTTCGCTCATGTTAGTGAACGGCAGCACGGCAATGGAGGGTTTGTCGGGTAACGGGAGTGGTGGATGTTCGGGCAAACCAGCCTTGATCAATAAGTCAACAAGGCTGTCCAAATATTCATGATCTTTATAAGGGGTCGTCGTGCGATAAAATTCCACCGTATAATCGGGCTTAATCTTCAGTATCTCTGCCGCTTGAGCCCGGGCTTCCTCCATCCGATCGAGTCTCGCATAATTCAGTGCCAGGCGTTCATGTATATATATGGCGGGAAATTCCCCCTTGAGGGCCCGCTCAAGGAATTGCTCCCATATCGCAATGGCCTCCTCATGGCGTCCCACCATTTCGTAAGGGCCGGCTAAGTGAGACAGGAACCAGGCCTGATAATAGGGTTCGAGACGCATTGCCTTCTTGGCATGGACGATTGCTTCCTCAGGCCTTCCTGCATAGTGAAGCACCATTGCCAAAAAGATATGAGATCGAGCACTATTGGGATCAAGGATCACGGCTCTCTCTCCCTCGGCAATGGCCTTGTCATACTGGCCTTGCAGCATATAGATCCTATTCATCTGATTATGGATGTACGCTTGGACTCCACCGAGTGCTGCGGCCTTTTGCGTAAGTTGAAGTGCCCGTTTTATTGACACGGCAGGAGACTTACTCACCCCGATCACCACCTCCAAACAATGGGTTGACGCTAGATTGTTCCAGGCCTGTGCGTAATCGGGATCCAGCTTTGTAGCTTGCTTAAAATGCTTTCGTGCTTTGAGGATATCCTCCTTTGTCCCGCGATTGAGAAGACTGAACCCCCTGACGAAATGACCCCAGGCCTCGAAATTGTCCGTTCCGTACAACATTGGTGACTCCCCCACTGTCAGTTTCACTTGCATGGCGGCCAGGATCTTCAAGGTGACTTCATCTTGAAGGGCAAACAGGTCTTTGAGTTCTCGATCATAGCGTTCCGCCCACAAATGGTGCCCCTTGATAGCATCAATCAACTGCCCAGTGAGGCGCAGCCGGTCACCTGACCGCTGGACACTCCCTTCTAAGACATACCGCACCCCTAATTCCTCACTTACTTGTTTTATCTTTACTGGCTTTCCCTTGTATGTGAAGACCGAGTTTCGTGCGATGACAAACATATCTGGAATTTGGGACAGGCCGGTAATGATGTTCTCGGTGATGCCGTTAGCGATGTACTCCTGCTCGGGATCACCACTCAGATTCTCGAAGGGAAGCACGGCAATGGAGGGTTTGTCGGGTAAAGGGTATGCCATCTTCTCCAGTGAGGCTGGCTCTATTGGAGGAGGTCGAAAATAAAAATCCCAGATCAAGGCAGCGACAACCAATACAAGCACAGCAACTGCCCCAGCCAGAATCGACTTGCGTCGCCATAACGGAACTAGTTTTGCCTCTTCTCTTTCCCCAGCTACCGTAACCCTTGGCTCCATCAGGACACGATAGGCACCCACCGGTTTGGCAATGTTCTTGACCGTTTGCTCGCCCAGATACTCATACCCCAGAGGCAACTTGGTCTCGATTTGATCAAAGGCTGTCTTAGAGACACAGATACCGCCTGGGTCTGCCAGAGACTCCAGTCTGGCCGCAATGTTCACACCGTCTCCATAGATCCGATCTCCTTCTTGGATCACATCCCCAAGGTTGATCCCGATGCGGAACACCATTCTGCGGTTTTCGGGTAACTCTGCGTTTCGGGCGTGGAACTCCTTCTGCACTGC
>CP070673.1:644162-647473 GCA_020351915.1 Deltaproteobacteria bacterium | reverse complement strand
TCCCTCCCTAAATTGAGCAAAGGGAGGACGTTTTTTTGCTCTGCATCGATGATATACTTGCTTCCCAGTCTTGGAAAAATATCCTTCAGGGTCTCGAGATAAATACGTCTCCTGGTTACATCCTTTGCCTTTGAGTATTCCGCGTACAGAGCGAGAAACCTGGCTGCATCACCCTTGGACCTGTTTACTCTGTCAAGGGCATACCCTTCGGCCGCCTTGATCGTCTTTTCTGCATTTCCCCGAGCTGCTGGAATGGCCTTGTTATACTCCTCCCTGGCCTGGTAGATCATTCGCTCCTTTTCCTGAGTTGCCTGATTAACCTCGTTAAAGGATGGCTGAACCGGCTCAGGGACATTGGTCTTCTTCATCTCAATGGTGACCACATTTAAACCGGTTTCCGCTTCATCGAGTTCCTTTTGCAGGAGCACTTGGGCCTGGTCAGCAATTTCCTCCCTCTTGCTGATTACCTCATTGATACTTCTATCTCCAACTACCAGTCTCATGGTAGCCTCGGCCAAATCCCTCAAGGTGGAATTTACATTCCTCACCTTAAAGAGATAGTTATAGGGATCCTTGATCCGGTACTGCACTATCCAGGGGACCACAGCAACATTGAGATCACCGGTAAGCATGAGAGATTCATTGAGATAGGCCGTAGATCTGGCATACTGCGTCCTAATACCGGGCCTAATAGTCCGCAGCCCAAATTCTTCTTTATAAACAAGCCGCACCTTTACCTTTGTCAGCCTTTCTATTCCCCAGGGAAGCTTGAAATTGAGTCCCGGAGAGGTTGTCCTGACATATCTGCCGAACCTCTGTATGACACCCACTTCATTGACACCAATGGTGTAAATAGAAGACGATATGAGAATCAAGATTATCACGATACCGATTATTATCCAGAATCCCGGCAGTTTCCCCTTGAGTCCCTTAAATTTGCTAAAGACCTCATCCATCTGTGGCGGGTTGCCATCCCTGCCCACCTTCTGCTTTTGGAGTTTATCCCAATCCCAAGGCATAATTTCTTACCTCTCTTATAGATTATGAGAAAATGCTAATAGAAAAAAAGGGTTGCGTCAAGAAATAAAATAGCGGATATTTTATATATTGAATACATTAAGCGTATAAGGACATATGAAAAGGCATACAAAATCATTTACACACATTAAGGATGTAATAGACGATCTCTTCATAACATCTGCTCTACCGATAAATCTTGGTGATGCAAGGATCTGGAAAATCTGGGATCGTGTTGTGGGAAAAGAAATTGCCGAACATGCCCAGCCTTCTACGATAAACAGAGGCATCCTTTTAGTTAAGGTCACCGATAGCGTATGGCTCCAGGAACTCGAGTTCATGGCCGAAACGATAAAAGAAAAGCTTAATGGCAGGCTTCGAACGGACACCGTAAGGAAAATACGGTTTAAAGTAGGTACCCCTCAAGAGAGTAGACAGATAAGGAAAGGCGAATCAAAGCAAGGGATTGGTCAGCGCCCTACCACCGAAGAAGAGAAGGAGATGGGGGAAATCTTGGCACGGGTCAAAGATAAGGAGCTCCGTTCATCCCTTGGTCGATTCATGAAGGTGGCGGCAAAAAAAGACAATGTCCGTTGATAGGTGTCCGTTATCTGGTAAAGAAAGTTAGTTATCAATGGCCTTTCTTATCTGACAGGATTTACTGGATCTATTGGATTTTCTTTTGTCTTTTCTCAGCCTCCGGAAGAAGCTGAGAAAGACGCCCCAGTGAAATAGGTTGCACATTTCACGGGGTAAAAATCCCGCTATGCGGGATAGGTAAACCCGGTGTGCTCCTTGTCCATTGCCTGCCACAATACCCACCTTTGGTTTGACCCTGGAGCTTTCTTTTGCCGCCTTTGGCGGCATTGGGTTTTGTCCTTCCATCCCCGCCCGCCTCGCCTGAGCGAGAGCGATGGCGGGCAGGCGGGAAGGACAAAAGGACAACAAAAAACCTGTCAATCCCTGGCCCAGACCTGGCTTATAGGCTTAATATTCTGTTCCATGCACATAGCTCATTATAGACCTAACAGGCTGATTAGAGCATATAGTGCCAGGGCAGGCCTGTTTACCCGCCATACTTCTGGCGGGTTAATCCTGTCTAATACATTAAGGAAGATAACCGAGGGTTTCTTTCATGAATAACTCCGAAGCGAAGATCCGGAGTCAGATGCTAACGGGCTGTTGCCCAAACGGAAATCCCTTTGACCGGTCATTAAAACGTTTTTTCCCAACAAATCTTGGCGAAGCGGAAGATAAGCGATGTCAACTGTTTGAGCCCGAAGGGGGAGTTTTGACATCGCCTGGAGGGAGCCTTAGATTTGTCAAAAAACGTTTTAGACTAAGAGAAAAGGGATTTCGGCGACAGCCTGGTAACAACTGACAACCTACAGTACCGAATACCGGCCTTGCCCGAACAGGGGAGGCAAGATTTTCAACCCAGATCTTCCTTGTAATCTTCCCTCAATCAATGCAAGCTTGGCGTAGGAGGCCGAATCCGGAAAGATGATCTGAAGCCTTTTAGGTTCAAGCCTCTCTTTTCTCATCTTTGTGAAAACCTCGGTTAATCTGTTTGCCGGATAAATCAGGGTCAATCTGCCCCCTCGTTTCAGCAGGGACTTGCCTGCGGTCAAGATAGCATCTAAGTTAGCCGCTATCTCATGCCTGGCAATAGCCTTACTTTCATCGGAACTAATCCGGCCGCTCCTCTGTTGCCTGTAGGGTGGGTTACACACAACTACATCAGCAAATCCTCTGGCGAGGGGCAGATGTCTGAGATCTCCCTGGATTATGGCAATTTTTCTTTCGAGCTCATTCAGCGCCACATTCCTCTGAGCCTGTGAGGCCAGTTCTTTCTGGAGCTCAATGCCAACAATAAAGCCAACCTTTCTCTTTGTTGCCAGAAACAGAGAAATGATTCCACTGCCTGCACCGAGATCAATGACATGATCTTCGTCTTTTATCGAGACGAACTCTGCCAAGAGTAAGGCGTCGACAGAGAATCTATACCCTCGTCGAGACTGAATGATTCTTAATTTTCCGTTAAGAAAGGTGTCTACGGTCTCGTCTGGTTTTCTGAGCAATGCCATAATCTCCTACTGTCCTGGGATCTGGATTATCTCATGGGGATCTATTTTATTGAATACCAGTCCTGTTAAGATCTTAGGATAGAAGTAGGTGGATTTTCGGGGCATCAGAAGGAAGTTCCCAGTTACCTCCATGATCTGTTCTATCTTCGTGTGATTGACGAGAAAGACCATCTGATAGGCCCCAGACAGGACCGAAGAGAGAGCTGC
>CP070673.1:632641-644062 GCA_020351915.1 Deltaproteobacteria bacterium | reverse complement strand
GAAAATCTTCGATCAGGCTGCGAAACAGGGAGTAGCGATGTGTCGGGCCATTGTTTACTCTTCCAGGGACCCGGAGATCAATTACTGGCCCAACCGGCGTTGGGAAAAGATGTTTGTGCGCAATACGGAGTTCACGCGGAATGGTTTCAGCGACATTGACGCACGCACTCTCTGGCACTACCCGGCCATCGTAGTCGCCCCCCACCTCAACGCAACCAAACCGGGTGTAGGCAATTCGTACCTGACCGGCTTCCGAGACAAGAACGGAGAATTCCTGCTCGGAGATCGGAACTACAAGCTTCGGGTGCCGGCTGAGGTTCCCGTCAAGAGGTTTTGGGCGGTGACGGCCTATGATCCGGTGAGTCGGAGCCTGCTCGATTCGGGGGGGCAGATCACCGTCAGCAGTCTGCGTGATCCTAAGGTCAATCCCGACGGCTCGGTCGATGTCTTCTTGGGTCCGGCGAAGCCGGAGGGGGTCAGCGACAAGAACTGGATCAAGACTGATCCTGAAAAGGGATTCTTCCTCGTCTTTCGTTTCTATGGCCCGCTTGAGGGTATTATGGACAAGACGTGGGTGCTGAACGACCTTGAACTCGTGAAGTAGTCGCAGAAGACGCATCGGTCAGCGCAGGGTTTCGTTGCCCTGCGCGAACACCCGAAAGCTGAAAACTGGAAGCTCGGGGACTTCGAGCTGGTGAAATAAGCTCATAATACGTCGCCGGCAGCCTTATTGCCGGCACCCTTTAAGTCAGATTGACCTGCCCCCAAAAGTGGTACCACCCTTTAAGTTAGTCTTTTGACAATCTGCCTGTCTAGCCCTTTGTTTATGAGCCGGAGTTCTAGAGCAATATCAAGAGGTGGCAACACCGCCTCAGGAGTTCACCAATTCCTGCCACAGTCTATCAAAAAGATAATTCAAAGAGTGCCAAATCGAGCCTTTGGCTCCTGGTGGGTTTGGAATCTTTCCGGTTCTTGCCAGAAGGTGAGCTTGCTGTAATTGCAAAATTACATATCCTTGTCGAAAGTTCAATATCGGACTGAAAAGTGGTGGCGAACACTCACCTTAGGATATGCGTATTTCAAGATGAACTAGGGTGCTAGAAGCTAATTTGGATTATACAATATTTGTATCGCAATTAAACAAATTAGCCTCGGCGAAGTCTTTGCGAAATTCCTCGGAGTGTATGAATCGGTTAGTGTCTTCCATCAATTTGGCAGCCCCAAAATCTTGTGGTTTGCATCGTCTGGTCTGAGAGTTTGACTACTGCTATGATTGGCGAAAATTTAGAGCCTGAAAAACCTTTGATTACCAAAACAAGTCTCGAATAGAATGATGCCGATCGCTGCTGTCAGCTATGGCAAGAAACCTATAAAACCTCTAAACAGAGGGAACATTGCAAAAGATGTTGTCGATGATTACCCCGTCACCGTGCATAGTGCTTCTCCATAGGGCAAATTTTTTGCTTGACAATGAAGAAGCAGTTATCATGAAATTAAATATAGGGCATTCAATGAGGATAGCCCGTGAGTAGCGGAACTAGTTCACTATGACCCAAACCGTAAGGTGATAGTCATGACAAGGGATACCCTGAAAATGCCGATATCGAGCCTCCAAGGGCTCTTAGATCCCTGGGAGGCTGTCTTACCCTAAGCGGCGATGAGGCCCAGCGACGCCGGCTCGTGACCATCAACTTATTCTTATCCCCTTTTGATCTCGCGACAGCACGACAATCAGGTTAGCGCTCCTCTGTTAGTGCTCTATTTCTTGCTGAGGTGTTTTCCTGTTCAACTCTGGGTCTTCAATCCCTTGCTTGATTGCTTAAGTATTCATTGAGGCATTCTGAATCGTCCCAATCTTGAATCTCATGGCAAGTCTCGTTAAGAGAGCCTGTAAGGAGGATATCATATTTTGATATAAAGGAACTGCAGGTATGAAGTTCTATTTATGATCACAGAAAACGCCCGATCTGGACAATCCAAAAGAGATCTTTAACCTGCGGATATCTCGTGAAGCGGACCTTTGCAAGTACCATTCTTTCCGATCTTATATAATTGCCCTATGGTGGACCCTCTTGAAGTCACAAATCTAAGGAAATTTAAGGAAAAGTTATTATCGCCACAAATCTTAAAAAGTCTTCAGCGACTCTCAATTAGTAAATATTATTACACCGGCCAATGGGTTTTTATCAATGGTGAAGGATGCTCACATGGAAAAGGGCGAGATCGACCTTGTATGGAGCGAGGCCTTCTGGAACGAATTTGAGCATAATGTCCGCAAAAAGGCTTTATCAACCCAAAGCGACGGCCAAGCCTGGGAAAGGATTGTCAAGGCCTCACGAAAGGTCATGGCCCGCTACACAACCAGCTTCTTTATTGTCAGCCGATTTCTTCCTCCCTTAAAACGCCAGATGGTCGAGATCATTTACGCTGCTGTGCGATACCCCGATGAGGTGGTCGACACGTTTCCGCTTGCCGCCGAGGAACGTGACAACCGGCTGGACCGTTGGGAGGCGGCATATGAGCGTGGGTTGGCCTGCAATACCCTGCTTGAGGCACTTGAAAACGGCGTGCCCGCATTTGTCGCGGCCTTCACCCGGGTGGTTCTGGAAAAACGAATCCCCCCTGAGCACTACCGTTCCTTTCTTTCAGCCATGAGGCATGACATCAGGCCCCGAACTTTCGAGACGCTCGAGTATCTGATCGACAACTATGTTTACGGAAGCGCCGTAATCGTAGGATATTTTCTTGCGTATGTCTATGGCCCCTCTGAGGCGAGTCAAATGGAGGATGTGCTTGCGTGTTCGCGGGACCTGGGCATTGGGCTGCAGCTGACCAACTTCCTGCGAGATGTCGATGAGGACCAGCGGCGAGGCAGGCTTTACCTGCCCTTGGACATGCTAAGCGCGGTTGGCATTAAGGTGGACAATTCCTGCGACTTGGGGGAGTTAGAAGAACCTACCCATCACAGAAAGGTTCAGAAAGTGATTCACCGGATGGCTAAAATCGCAGATAGCTATTACAGGAAATCGGCGCAGCGTCTGGATGCCTTTGCACCCGACTGCCGCGTGGCGATCAAGGCATGTATGGACGTTTACCGTAAGCTGAACGAACAGATCGCTGCAAGCCCCGACTGTATCAGCCGGCGCGAGACTGTTTCGACGCGCCAGAAGTTTGGCGCTCTGCCGACCAGCAAATACTGGCGCCTGCCGCTGGCGCTGCTCGGATGGTGAGGTCCGGTCATGATCCATAGTACAAACAGGGCCTTTAGGCATGTGGCGGTTGTCGGAGGGGGGCTTGGGGGATTGAGCGCTGCGATTCATCTTTGCCTGGGGGGTTTTGAGGTTACCCTTTACGAGGCCAATGAAAGGGTTGGCGGGCGTGCCAGCCAAATCACCGCAGAGGGGTTCACATTTGACACAGGGCCGACGCTCCTCAACTACCCCTGGGTATTTGAGCAGCTCTTCGGCGCTGCCGGCTACCGGCTGGATGAATATGTGGATCTTCAGCCAATAGATCCATCTATCCGTTTTTACTGGCCGCAAGGCGATCACCTGCAGTTAACGAGCAGCCTCACCGGGCTCGTGCGAGAATTCGAACGCGTGGCGCCGGGCTCGAGTCAGGGATTGTTCGCATTTTTGGCCGATGCCTGCAACAAGTACCGTATCGCCTTTGAAAAGATGGCATGTCGCAACATTGATAATCCTGTTAAGTGGTTCGCATCGCTCAGCCTGAAAGAATTTTTTCGGACCGGCATATGGCGCAGTCTCGACAGGGAGATTTCCCGCTTCTTCCAGAACCGCTTTATTCGCGAGGCGCTCGGATCCTATGGTATGTATCTTGGCGGCTCCCCTCAGGAGCTTCCGGGCATTTTCACTATCCTATCCTACGGTGAGATGGCAATGGGACTGTGGGTCCCTCGCGGCGGGATTTTCACACTGGTAAAGGGGATCGAGACATTGGCACGGCGAGTGGGGGTCCGCATATTGACCGGACAGCGGGTAAAACAAATCCTCATCCGCGAGGGCAAGGTTGCCGGACTGAAGCTTACAAACGGTCGCTCGGATGACTGCCCCATTGTCATCTCAAACGTGGACGTTCCCACGACGCAGCATCATCTTTTATCCGGTAATGGCCATCGACCGTCCAAACCGATGAAAATGACACCTTCTGTAATGACCTTCTACTGGGGGGTACGCGGTAAAATCCGGAATGCCGGCCACCATTCCATCTTTATGCCCCAGGAGCCTGACAAGGCCTATGAGGAACTTATCAGACAAAAAAGAATCCCTAGGGAGCTTCCGTTTTATATGAGTATCGCCTCGAAAACCGATCCTTCCCTGGCGCCTCCAGGCGACTCGACCGTATTCATACTTGTGCCGCTGCCACAGCCTTTTCATTTGGATCAAGAGGATTATCTCGCACTGAAACAAGAAATCAAGGAGCGGATTTTCAAGAGGCTGGGCCGGCATGGAATAAAATTTTCAACGGCCGATATTGTAACTGAAAAGGTCATGACACCTGCGGATTGGGGAAAACGATTCGGTCTCTTCCAGGGGTCTGCTTTCGGCGCAGCCCACACGCTGTCCCAGATGGGGGCCCTTCGCTACCCCAACAAGGATCGTCATGTAAAAGGATTGTATTACGCCGGGGCCAGCACCACGCCGGGAACCGGTCTGCCCATGGTTGTGATAAGCGGAAGGATGACGGCCGAAAGGGTCTGCATTGATGTTTGTTAAAGAATACGGCACAGGGAAACGTCTGTTCCTGTGTCTCCACGGTTGGGGAGGGGACCACCGCGAATTTGCCCCACTGGCATATCGCGCTCCTGATGATGTATGCCTCCTCAGCATTGATTTGCCGGGTTATGGCCTTTCGCCGAAACCAGGGGAGTGGTCGCTGAATGCCATTACTGATGGGGTCCTTGCGATCCTTAAAACCCGAGATATCCGTTGTTGCACGCTCATCGGTTTCTGCAGCGGTGCCGGCCTGGCACTGATGCTTGCATCGCGCACACCCGCCAAGGTAGAACGGGTCGCGATGATCGATCCTTTTGCTTTTGTCCCTTGGTATTTCAGACTGTTCCTTTACGGCGACTTTGGCAGGCATGCCTATGCCACAACCTTTAAAACGCAGGTGGGAAGGAAAATCACCGATTGGGTTCTCAAGCGATTGCAGACATCAGACGCGAATTTCAGCAATGCGTTTGTAAACCTGGATCATGACGTTACCCTGCGCTATCTCCAGATGCTCAGTCGAGTAGACATCCATCAGCGATTCAAAAACCTGAACGTAGACATTGATATTCTGTACGGGGAACATACTTTTGCCGCCGTGCGCCGGTCGGTGGAGATTTTCAGAAGTTTACTGCCCCAGGTAAAAGTAAGGGAATTGCGTGGCGTCGGTCATTTGCCGATGATCAAAGGTGCCGCACAACTGGCCGCGTTTATTTTCGAAGATTCATCCACCTATGGACTCGCACGCGAAAGCCTTGGCACCCATCAAGGAAAGGGGTGAAAAAGCCATGAGTGTTCAACTCGCCGAATTTCTAAAACTTTACGGCCCACGATTGGAAGAGGCCTTTTTACATTGGTTGCCGCTTTCGGATAAACCCGGCACAGAGAGATTTAATAAGGCGGTTTATTACGCCGTATTTCCAGGCGGCAAGCGCATGCGACCGCTTTTTACCTTAATTGCCGCAGATACTGTGGGGGGAGACCCGGAGCAGGCGTTACCAGTCGCCTGCGCCATAGAGTATCTGCATACCTGCTCACTGATCTTCGATGACCTTCCGGCCATGGACAATGCCGGTGAGCGGCGTGGAAGGCGGCCGACCCACCGGGTTTTCGGCGAGGATGTGGCCATGCTTGCCGCCCTGGCCCTGTTTAATCAGGGGTATGCGCTTATTGGACAAATCAATCACTCAGAAAAGGTGAACAGCGATTTCCAACGTCTCATGAGCGAGATGGCAACGAGTATCGGTCCCAACGGCATGATTGCCGGGCAGATCGTGGACCTGCGGTTGGGGGTGAATGATAATAAACGACTCAGGCCGGTCAGCTATCTAAAAACAACAGCGCTCATGCGTCTGATGCTCACGACGGGTGCGATTGTGGCTGGAGCGGATGATGGCCAGATCAAGGCCCTGGCTGCGTTTGGTGAAAATCTGGGCAAGGTTTACCAGATGCTGGACGACATAGTTGATGAAGTCGAGGACTATTCCGCCACACCCCTTCCAGAGATAGGCATCGATGTTGCTGCCGTTTGGCAAAAGGCCAACAAAGAGCTCAAGGTGGCGTGCAACAGGGTTCTTGAAGATCTGGCGGATAAAAACCCGGCCTTACTGATTGAGTTCGCCGACAAGATCTTCACCAAAATAAAAAAACAGGCCGCCAGTCGACTGGCAATAAAAAAATGGCATTGGGAGCCCGTTTCAAAAGAGGCCCGATCGCTACAAACCGAATGACCACAGGATTGATGCTGATTTTACTCCTCATTAACCTCCTGATTCTTGCTCTCGTAGTCTGGAATACTCGGGCATGGCCCGCCCCATCCGCTAATGGGAAAACTTGCGCGGAAACCTGTTCGATTCTTATCCCGGCACGTAATGAGGAGGAAAATCTTGGGGACTGTCTGGATTCGGCTATGCGCCAGGGAAACCCTGTCGTCGAGATCATCGTCTGCAACGATCACTCAGAAGATGCTACAGCAGAAATCGTGGAGAATTACAATAAAATAGACCCCAGGATCCGAATGATCAACGCAAGTGGTTTGCCCGAGGGCTGGTGCGGGAAGAACTTTGCCTGTGCTTTGCTGGCCGCCGAGGCCCGAGGAGACTGGATGCTGTTCCTCGATGCTGACGCCAGATTGAGCCCTGATGCCGTTAGCTGCATGATGGCCGAAGCCGGGCAACGGGATTGCACCCTTCTTTCTTCCTGGCCCGGACTGGTCCTGGAGAGCGCCTGGGAACGCGCGCTAATGCCCATGCTGAATTTCCTTGTATTCACCCTGTTTCCGGCCCCGCTTTCCCTTCGAAGAGACGATCCATCGCTGGGGCTCGCACATGGGGCCTGTATCTTGGTTAAGCGCACAGAATACGAAGCTACCGGCGGGCACTGGCTGGTTTTTGACAAAATTTTTGAGGATACCGAGCTGGCACGGGCCTGGCGTGCAAGTGGCCGCCACGGATTTTGCCTGGACGGGCAAGACCTCGTACGGGTTCGTATGTACGATTCGCTGGGGGGAATCTGGCAGGGTTTTCAAAAGAACATTTTCCCCGCCTTTTCCCGCGCATTCAGCTTTTGGCTGTTTTTGGGGTTTCATGCGGCTTGCTTCCTTACGCCCTTTGCAATACTGCCGTGGCTTGCCATGGGATACTGGCGTTTGTGGCCACTCGGGGTGTCTGCCTTATGCATTCTGCTTATGCGTGCACTTCAGGCACAGAGATTTCGCTATCCGGCCTGGTCAGTACTGGTTCACCCCCTGGCAGAGGTGATGCTGATTGCGATTGGGTTGAGTTCCTGGTGGAGTTTCCAAGTCGGTCGCGGCGTATCGTGGAAGGGAAGGGTATATGTCAGGAGCTGCCGTCGTGAATAGGCCCAAGGCCATTGTGATCGGCGGTGGGTTGGGCGGGCTGGCAACTGCACTGCGCCTGGCTGGCCGCAACTGGGATGTGACGGTCTACGAGCAAGGGGCCACTATGGGCGGGAAAATGAACTCCTGGACCCGCGAGGGTTTCAAGTTCGACACAGGCCCTTCCCTGCTCACAATGCCCTGGATCTTTTCAGAGCTTTTTGAATCCGTGGGAGAGCAGATAAATGACCATGTCCGGTTTCAACCTGTGGAACCCCTGGCCCATTATGTCTTTGATGACGGGATTGGTTTCCAGGTTTCGGCGTCGCTGCCACAATGGCTGAAAACGCTCCGAAACCTTGAACCGCAAGGCGAACGACGCTTTCTGGAATTTATGCACCTTGGTGCGCGACTTTTCACTCTTTCCGTGCATACCTTTTTCCGGCGCTCGCCCTTTGAGACGCCTGACAGGGAAGCCCTTGTTGCACTGCGCCACATGCCTTTTCGTCGGGCCTGGGGTCGTTACGATCGAACGATCCACAGTTTTTTTAAAAGCCCGCATCTGCGCCGTATGTACGAGCGCTTTCCTACGTACGTCGGTTCTTCGCCGTACCACATCCCCGCAACACTAACCTTGATTCCTTTTTTAGAGCATGCCTTTGGGGGATGGTATGTGAAAGGAGGGCTTTACTGTATTGTGGAGAGCCTGGTGGGTCTGCTTGAAAAGCGGGGGGTCGCCCTGTGCACTGGTCAGCGGGTCCATCGAATTATTTCCCGCAAGGAGCAAATAAAAGGCATCGAACTTGAGAATGGCGCTTTCCATGGCTGTGATGTGGCGATAATGAACGGCGACGCTTCTCTTGCGCGGGTCCTGCTGAGGCAACCTGGTGCGATAGCGCTCTCTGAATCCGATCGATCACTTTCGTGCTTTGTCTTGCTCATTGGCATCAAATGCCGACTCTCCGATCTGGCACACCATACGGTGTATTTTTCCGCTGACTACAGAGAAGAATTCGCAGAACTGTTCAATCGGCGCAGATTTCCCCAAGACCCGACCGTATACGTGAGCATGCCCAGTAAAGGTGATAGAACTATTGCACCTCCCAATGGCGAGACGCTATTCATCATGGCCAACGCGCCTGCCAACGACAGTGATGCTTGGGACGAACAAAAAATCGCCTCAGCACGGCACCGTGTTTTTCAGCGCTTGCGCAAGAGCGGTTTCCCGGATATTGAGCGCGACATTGTTGTTTCAACCGTCTGGACACCGCGCAGAATGGCAGAGTCGTATAATATGCCCGGGGGGGCCATCTACGGGACCCACTCTCACGGCTGGCGCAGGGCTTTCCTTCGGCCACCCAACAAAGACAGGCGGCATCGTGGATTATACTACGTTGGCGGAAGCACACATCCGGGCGGCGGCACGCCGACCGTGCTCATGTCGGCCCACATTACAAGCGAGCTTATCCGTAAATATGAAGGCGCATAACCTTATCATCATGATACTGATTCCATGTTACTGCCTGCTCTGGATCGGCGGGATAATCAGCTATCTTTTTATCTGCGGTCCCCCTTCTGACAGCCGCTGGACCGCACCGCTGTTTCTTTGCCTGGCCGCCGCACTTGCCGTGGCACTGACGTCTCCCAATTATCGTCTGCCCCTGATGGCCTGCGGCTTGATTGGTCTGGTGGTTGAGATCGTTGGTGTCCGTTTGGGATTTCCCTTTGGACGATACGTCTATACCCAAGAACTCCAGCCCCTTGTCCTGGGTGTGCCGATAGCTATCGGTTGCGCCTGGTTAGTTCTTTTTGCATACGTAAAGCAGATGCTTCATTTTGGCGGGATTCCTGCGCCCTGGCAATATCTGTGCGGCGCGTCCTGGATGGTCTCCCTCGATCTGCTGATAGACCCGCTGGCGTCTGGACCTCTCGGATATTGGATCTGGGAGGAAAAAGGGTGGTATTACGGCGTTCCCCTGACGAATTTTTTGGGTTGGTTTGTTGTCAGCCTGGCCTTGTTTTTGATTTTTCGCAACCAGTGGCCCCGCGCTACGGGCGTCGTTCACGTTGGTCTCAGCATTGTGATATTTTTTTCTCTCATTGCCTTGGCGCGGGGTCTATTCGGGGCCCTCCTGACAGGCATCGTATTGATTCTTTTCCACGGTTGGGTTTTTTGGCGAAACCGAAGCCGGAGTAACGGGCTTTAAAGCATCGATGACCTCACAGCATTTTCTATTAGCTCCTGTGAAGCCTTACCTTTGACCCGGTGTTTGATATCTCTCCGCCGGCTTATGATGACAACATAGGCTTTTCCGCCTGTATATTCGTATGCCTTGCAGGCATCTCCAGTCTGTCATGACGGAGACCTTGATGGTGTGCTTGAATATGCGGACAATCGCTACCCGACTTATGATCCTCTCTAATCTGGCTACGCTGTTGGACGTTCAGCCGCGCGAGCTGGCCGATTGGTTCTGGGTCGCCTATACGGATGCCTACGATTGGGTTGTGGAGCCCAATGTGCTAGGAATGGGCACATTTGCATTGGGGGAACTGATGATCACAAAACCCTATGTTTCAGGCGCGGCCTACATCAACAGGATGAGCGACTACTGTAGCGCATGTGCCTTTAACCCTAAAACGAATTGTCCCATCACGCCCCTATATTGGGCCTTCCTTGCCCGGCATCAGAAAAACTTGATGGACAATCCGCGTCTCAGGATGCCGTATGTATCCCTAAAAAAGCGGAGTGAAGGCCGCCGCGGGAAAGACCAGGCCACATTCCAAATTTTGCGAGACGCGCTTATGGCAGCTGAGCCGGTTACTCCAAAAGATATGCCTTGATCTCGGGGACACGCGTCCCAAACCTCAAGCGGCCTCTGCATCCCTCAAGCTCGGCTCCCCGACGATCACGATACCCAGAAAACCATCCACGGTAATCGTATCTCCTGTTCTAATCGAATGGGCTGCATCTGCAATACCCGTAACGCAAGGAATGCCGTATTCCCTTGCAATAATGGCTCCGTGAATGAGCATACCTCCTCTTCTTTCCACAATACCTGCTGCAAGGGGTACCACAAAGGTAATGTTGGGATCCACCGCATCACAGACCAAGATCTCGCCGCTCTTAAAGTTGAACAGATCTGAGGAATCCAGGACGACCCTCGCTTTTCCGAAGGCGATACCCGCTCCTGCTGGTTGACCGACCAATTGCCTTGCCTTTAAAGTAAAATCGCTCTCGACCGGTTTGTCCTCAGGCACCTCACAGACCTCCCGTGTCTCTTCCCCATTTCTCAAGGCCCTGACGATGTGCTCAGGTTCAATAAATCTCGTTTCAATCCCGCAACGAAAGCCAATTCGCCGTCTGCCCTCATTCAAGGCATTGAGCAACTGTCCCTCGATCTTGCCCAGATAGGTGTTGTCGTCATCCCTGAAACGATAGCTGGCCCGGGCGATATCAATCATTTCCATCGCGTAGGACCTCTGATCACCGTCGAAATGGGAAAGGAATTCCTCCAGCAGCTTTTCATGGCTTTTCGTCCTATTTGTTTCCTTTGCTGGCGGCCGGGAGGCCATTTCAATTATAAAATCAAGTAATTGTCGGGAATCCTGTCCAAATAACGCCTCGCCCCAGGTGAGGTCCCCGAATCTCTTGCTCATGGCATCGAAGGCCTCTTGAAATGAGGAATCGCATTCGTCCAGCCTATTCTGTTTTAAACAGGCTGCAAGTTCAGGCTCCCTCCGAATCCATGAGGCCAGATCTTCCAACATCTCGTTACTTTCAATGCTGACCATCCTGGCTACCACAAGCAATTCCATGAACTCGAACGGGTCCTTAGGATGCATCACATCGTT
>CP070673.1:628198-632541 GCA_020351915.1 Deltaproteobacteria bacterium | reverse complement strand
GTCAAAAGGAAATATTTGCTTCGGCTCACTTCGTCAACTCAGTTTTTTAAGAGTGCCCCTCTTGACAGCTGCACTACAGGATGTCCCCAATTTCATTGGTTGATGCTGAAATAAACAGTATAGCGACAATGACTAGGGCAAATGATTCCATTATATCGTCCTCGGGACTTAAGCAAATGTTGAGTCCTGTCCCTTTTCTTGATTATTTCATCGTTTTCTGAATCTGGGCCGGGCTAAAATTTCCGCCATTACAACCGAATCACGGAGAGAGCCAGGCCTGCGAAACAGCTTCAGGTAATAATCTTTACCTTTCTCTTTTGCGGGCCAACGATCCAGCTCATTTGGGAGATCCGCCTTTTTCGGGGGAACTGGTTCCTCTTTTTTTTCATCCGCCGCCTTTCGTACTGCAGGCTCTTTTTTCACTACCAACGAACTGGTATCACTCTCCTTTTCCTGGAATGTAAGACAATCATCTCCATTTTTGCAGTAATAGTAACCTTCCCCTTTTGCCAAACAGGCTGAGCATAAGGAGCGGCCGCAATAACGGCACGTTCCGATTGCCTTATATTGTGGATGGTTATAACAGTTTTTTGCCATGGTTATTTCCCTTTAACGAGCTCGCATGTTAGGTGGGAGCGCTCATTGTGTTGGCCGGTAGATGCCGGGGCTTCTTGTATATCGCGCCCAGTTATTCAAACGCCACCGCCGTGCTCTTTTTGGTCTTTGCCTTGAGACTAATCTGGTTCTGTCTTCATGTCTTCTTGTGGCGTGGCGATGCTTTCCCTCATTTTCGTATCGGCCTGGATGTTTCGTAGCTGGTAATAGTCCATCACGCCTAAATTGCCCTTACGAAATGCATCGGCCATGGCAAGGGGAATTTGCGCCTCGGCCTCTACCACCTTTGCACGCATTTCTTGAACCGCCGCTTTCATCTCTTGCTCCCGAGCAACGGCCATTGCGCGGCGCTCTTCGGCTTTTGCCTGTGCGATGCGTTTATCTGCCTCTGCCTGGTCGGTCTGCAACTGTGCACCAATGTTTCGACCGACATCTACATCGGCGATATCGATGGATAGAATCTCGAACGCTGTGCCAGAGTCAAGGCCTTTACCCAGCACCGTTTTGGAGATCGTGTCGGGGTTTTCCAGCACAGCCTTATGGTTGACGGCAGAACCTATCGTTGAAACGATGCCCTCTCCAACGCGGGCTAGAATTGTTTCTTCACCAGCACCGCCCACCAATCTATCGATGTTCGCTCGCACGGTTACCCGGGCCAATGCCATAAGCTGAATGCCATCTTTGGCCACGGCAGCCACCTTCGGCGTTTCTATGACCTTGGGATTCACACTTACCCTCACTGCTTCTAAAACATCACGACCAGCAAGATCAATAGCCGTGCCCCTTTGAAACGAAAGCTCTATGTTGGCTTTGTCTGCCGAGATGAGAGCCATCACAACCTTATCTACATTACCTCCGGCGAGGTAATGGGCTTCTAATTCAGAGATTATTAGAGCTAACCCAGCCTTGGTCGCATTAATCTGTGGCTTGATGATCCTTGCGGGCGGCACCTTGCGCAGGCGCATGCCAATCATGCTAAACAAACTCACGCTCACGCCCGAGAAATAAGCGGTCAACCATAGCCCTAGTGGTACGAAATAATTGAGAATAAATATGAGAATGAGAAGAATAACAAGGATTACAAAGCCAAAAGCTAAAGATACCTCCCCCATGATGTCACCTCGCTAAAAGTTAATGTCTTGGATGATTACTCTTTGACCTTTTCAACAATGAGACGATATCCTTCATTCCTCACAATCCTAATTGTCTTGCCAGCCTCGATGTACTCTCCGCTAGTGATAACGTCCAGGCGCTGGTTATTGAACAAGCCTGCGCCTGTCGGGCGCAGATCCGTTATTGCAGTTCCGGTCTGCCCCACCAATGCCAGCTCTTTCGCTGACGAGACAAAACCAGAACTCTTAGCTTCTGACGAAGCTAGACTGATCTTGGACCAGAAAGGGCGTCTTTCCAATAGCTTTAATAGCGCAAACGCGCCAATAGTGGCCAGCACCAGGGATCCGATGGTAATCCAGATGGCACGGGATATGTCAGCGGCGGTGGGAAACTTGCCCAACATGCTGAGCACTAAACCACCCATTATGAACGCAATTCCCAGGATACCGGCAATGCCAAAACCGGGGATGACAAATGCCTCCAACACAATCAATACGATGCCAAGCATCATCAGTAATAGTTCTTGAACACCGGCTAACCCAACCATGAAATGACTACCGAAATAGAGCACCAGCGCAACGAGACCCACGGTACCGGGCACACCCCATCCGGCAGAGAGAACTTCTGCGACCAATCCTAGCAGACCGATCGTGAGCAACAGACCGCTGACCAGCGGATGGTTGAGGACGCGGATAACATTCTCGGCCCAATTGGTTTTGGGTGCTTTCACAAAGGCTGGTTTTAAATCTAGGGAGCTAAGCAGGTCATCCAGCGAGTTGTATACCCCATCGGCTACCCCGTTCGTGACAGCCTCACTCGCGGTGAGTGTGAGGAGTTTACCTTTTGAAACCACCCCGTCAATTTCTATATCTTCATCCACCATGGCCGCCGCGATTTCCATTGGGCGCTTATTACGTTCGGCAGTTGACTTGAATTCTGCCCGGGCATAAGAAACTACCTTTTCACTGGCCTTAACGCCCTGCTGGTCGACTGGCGTTGCGGCGCCAATGGTGGCACCGGGAGCCATGTATAATTCTGGACAGGCCAGCGCAATGAGAGCCCCAGCGCTGATCGCCCGTTTGTTCACATAGCCTATGACTCGCACCTTTGTATCGAGAAGTGCATCCCGAATTGCAATCATTGCATCCAATCGACCGCCGAGGGTATTGATTTCCACCAATGTAGCAGCTGCATCATGCGACTCTCCCGCTTCAATAACGCGCTTAACATAAGGGACCAAACCGAAATCTATTGTTCCTTCGACGGCTATGCGATAGATCACCCTATCGTTTTTTGCCCAAAGGAGGCTTGAAAGAATGAGAAACGCATAAAAGACGCATAGTGAGATACTAGGGAGTCTCGTTTTCATGGTAAGAATGTGGTTCTTGTGAATGATCAAACGGTCAAGCCTGCTCTTGGCTCTCGATGATCAGGCGAATGATTTATCTTGGCGAATGGGAGCGTTCCATAAAATTGCTCGATCAGGCCCGTAATGAGCTCCGTGTGAAATGTTACTCAAGCCGTACCGAACAAGTGTAAGGGAAATGGAGGAAGAAGTTCAGCGTTTTCGCTTGATCGCCCGTGTAAGGATATAGGAAGGAGGCGGGTTTTTCAATACTTTTCTGGTGTGCAGAGAATTGAATCCCCGTAGGAATTCAATTTTTCTCGGAAATCTCTCAAACCTAATTCGTTTCTAAGAGTTCGATTGAAACAGCAACTTGGAGGAGGGATGCTAAGGATTACTCGTAGGTGACTCTACATCTAATGTTAGGCTAGTGTAAGATATCTACCACGGCGCATGGACTGAACCTGCGAAAGCCTCTGGAAGAAGATGATGGGATAGTCCTGCACCCGCTGGATTTGACGAGGAGGAACGAGAGATAGAACATGGTTGAGATATTGAGGCACTGCTAACCGAAAGGGGCGGCAACAGATATGCTCAACCTAAACTACTATGCCAGCTCCCTACTCTACCTTATTTTTTGCGATTCGGAAAAGAACTGCTCCTGGCGGTCCATATGCACCTTTGACAAATGCACCGTAGATGTCATTCTTGGTGTTTGTATACTCATCGCGAGTAAGAGAGGCTATAGAAGATGAGAAGTCACCAAACGGCGGATTCATGAGTGAAAATTCACGATGCAAGGCCTGTCCCCCCAGCCTGCCAAAAAATTCACCTCATCTATCTCTGGCTGTTGGGAAAGAAATGCAAACCAATCATTATCTGTGGCGCCGGTGGAGCCCCGCAAGCAAGCCCGTGGCACCGCTTAGTTTCGCTGATTCGCTTCGTGAACGGCGGGACTTAGTGGCACGACATCCCGACCGTAATCCCGACCACAATAGGTCGGGACTAAAACCGTGGCTTTCTGCGGTCGGGGCAAAATGCTTCATTTTTAGGCCTATTTTGGTTTCAGGAAATCTTGCCCAGCTAGGGTTGTTAGGAATGTAGGCTTGTCCGCCATTCTTCTTGTCCGCCGTTATTGTGGCGGACTGGCGGGCTGACTCACTTCGTCAACTCAGTTTTTTAAGAGCGTCGCCCCTTTGACTTGGAGTGTCAATACTTATTATTTAAGATTTATCCTGCGCGCCCCGTTGAACCGGGGACCCTCCGGGTG
>CP070673.1:597328-628098 GCA_020351915.1 Deltaproteobacteria bacterium | reverse complement strand
TGCCGGACACAGCACACGGCACCAACCCTGCCAGTATAGCCCTCTGCGGTTACCGTCCCGTGCCTGTGACATCCAATGAGCAGGGGATCCTTTCTGCAGAGGCCATCGCCGAGGTGATGGACGAAGACACCGCCGGGATCATGGTAACAAATCCCAACACCCTGGGACTCTTTGAAGAAAACCTCAAAGAGATAGCTGAAATCGTTCATTCAAAAGGCGGGCTGGTCTATGGTGATGGTGCAAACATGAATGCCATCATGGGTATCGTACAAATGGGCCAGATCGGGGTCGATATCCTGCATCTGAATCTCCACAAGACCTTTTCAACGCCCCACGGAGGAGGAGGACCTGGTTCCGGCCCTGTGTGTGTTAAGAAGCATCTTGAACCATTTCTGCCTGTTCCTCGGGTCGCACAAGAAAGCGACCGGTATGTTCTCTCTGAAGACTTCCCGGACTCTATCGGCAGGCTGCACGCCTTTTTTGGAAATTTCGGCGTTATGGTAAAGGCATACAGTTATGTTCGAAGTATGGGCCCTGATAACCTGAAAAAGGCCAGCCAGCTTGCTGTTTTAAACGCGAATTATATCCAAGAGATGTTAAAAGGGACATTGCACCTTGCTTACGACAGACCGTGCATGCACGAATGCGTGTTTTCCGATAAGCTTCAACAACCCCACAAGGTCATGACCTTAGACATGGCAAAGCGCCTCATGGATTACGGTTTTCACCCACCTACCGTTTACTTCCCACTGGTTGTAAACGGTGCAATCATGATCGAGCCCACTGAGACAGAGTCAAAGGAAGACTTAGATCTCTTTATCGAAGCATGCAAAGCCATAGCCAATGAGGCGCAGCAAGCCCCCCAGTTGCTTCTGGAAGCACCACAAAAATGCAAAGTACGAAGAATGGACGAAACAGCGGCAGCACGGCGGCCCTGTCTTGCGGGGTAAAATCCCAGAGAGGTATCCGCCACGCACCATGCTCTCCGCTGAGCCAACCGACATAAGAGGAGACCTGGGTTTGAAGCCAAAACCAAAAAGCCTGCTGCCCGACCTGGCACAAAGAACATGGCTCTGTGTGGATCTGCCCACTATGGAATACAAAGAGGCGTGGGATCTGCAGGCTAAGACTGTGGCCGCACGGAAAGATCGAATCATCGAGACCAACATCATTTTGTTCTTGGAACATCCCCCCGTTTTCACCCTCGGTCGTAGGGGCGGATTAAACAATCTGACGGTTTCCGAGGCCTTTCTGGAAAAGGAGGGAATTCCGGTCATCCAGGTGGAGCGGGGCGGCGACATTACATTTCACGGACCGGGCCAACTGGTTATTTACCCTATCATTGACCTGAGAGCAGCCCGGCTCGGGGTGGTAGATTATGTCACCGCTTTGGAAGAGGTTATGATCCGGACAGCTGCTGACTGGGGAATAAAGGCTGAACGAAATCCCAGAAACAGGGGAGTGTGGGTTGGAAACAATAAACTAGGGAGTATCGGGGTAGCTGTTCGCCGTGGGGTGAGTTTCCACGGCCTTGCGTTCAATGTCAACACCTCGCTCAAGCCTTTTTCTTGGATACATCCTTGCGGACTGGACGATACTGAGATCACATCTTTGGAGCGAGAGCTCTCACGTAAGGTATCCCTGAGCCAGGTGCGCGAGGCCGCACGCCATCACATGGAAGCCGTTTTCGGTGTTAAGCTCGTAACGAAGCGCCTGGCAGAGCTTAAGAGACTTTTCTGAAGTTACCGGCCGCCCCTCTGCTTAAGAATCAAGCGGATAAAGCTTGCTTCCTTATCCAGCCGGTCGAAAATCTTTTCAGGCCTTTGTTTCTTATACTTCCTTAGCAGGTATTTGTAAGTGTCCAAATCGAAAGGCTCTCTCTGCTGCACCACCGATCGGATGGCGTTTCAATAAAATAGGTTTGGGTCAAGTATGCTCTTGACTCTTGAATAACAGAGAAGTAAGCTTCCCATCTCTTTCACTTAGTTTTCGTTTCTTAGCAATCATCGGTTTCATTATTTTGTATGTGTTATTGGCAAGGGATTGGAAGTAACTGTATTTATGTAGTAAATCGGCATTAGAAGTCAAAAGCAGATTGACCCCTGTCCGAACGGTACCGCCGTCAGGGGTGGTTGTAGCCATGCCATCCACCACCGTCAAAACCTACTCATGCGAAGCTTCAGCTTTGCAGTCGGCTCGGAATTACCAGTTTATCGACTACGCCACACAGTTCTACCTGGGAGTGGTGGGGCTGCTGATCCTTTTCTTCCATAGTGAGCGCGTACCTTTCTGGCAGTTCCTGCTCGGTGGTCATGCCGCAGGCATGATCGCCACCCACCTCCTCATCCGCGTTCGCGACGCCCGCACGAACAATCGTGCGCTAGACTTCCTGCGGTATTTTTATCCCATCATCCTCTTTGGGCCGCTTTATTGTGAGAGTGTGGCGCTGAATCTCATGTTCGTGGGCAACTACCTGGACGGTGTCTTCATTGAACTGGAGCAGCGCCTGTTCGGCTTTCAGCCCAGCGTCCGCTTCATGGCTGCGTTGCCCTACTTGTTCGTGAGCGAATTCTTTCACATGTCTTATTTCTCATATTATGTCATAATTCCTGGGATAGGCTTTGCGCTCTATTTTCAGGAAAAGGGGCCATTCTTTCACTATGTATCGGTCATCTCCTTCGTCTTTTACGTCTGCTTACTGGCATTCATTTTCCTGCCCGTCATAGGGCCCTTTGTCTTCTATACGGAGATCCCTAGCTTCCCTAATCAGGGAAATCTCCCCTTCTATCCCCTGCCCTATCCGCCTGCGGTGAAGGCAGGTCCTTTTTTCCACATCATGAAGCTATTTTACCGGTATTTCGAGGGGCATGGCGGCGCCTTTCCAAGCAGCCATGTGGCCATCGCCATTTGTACCCTTTATTTCTCGTGGCGCTACCTCCCCCGCTTCCGCCATCTGCATATAGTCGCAGTCATCCTCATCTGCTTTTCCACCGTGTACTGCCGGTACCACTATGCAGTGGACGTGCTTGCCGGCCTAGTGACTGCAGTCCTTCTGCTACCGCTGGGGGAGTTTCTTTACCGCAGGCTGCAGTAGATGACGGAGCCAAGTTGAAATTCCTGAGACACCATACCTATTGTTGGCATAGTGGCAGTAAAGGTATAATCTTATTCTATGGCAAGAATTGCACCAACAGAAATCCCTTTGAGCGGTCATTAAAACGTTCTTTGCTAATCCCGCTGCATAAGCGGGGGCGAATCCCGACGAGTCGGAAAAAAACGTTTCAGACCAAGAGAAAAGGGACTTGGGCTACAGTCCGTTAAAACCTGACACTATGCTAAGTGTGTTAAAAATACCACACTTATTTTCCGAATACAACAAGAGCACTCATTGGGTTTGCGAGTTAACTTATTGTTATTTCACATAATTTAGTAATTTGCATTCGAACGGCAAGGTTATTGCACAGCCATTCTCCATTGGTCAGCAGCCATCACTAACGACCTTTTCAGAGAAAGGGTTAAGCAGAGACCAAAATCATCGAGTAGTAACGGATATCGAAAAGGAGGAATAGCCCGGTGAAGAGATGGTCCGTATTATTACTGTTTGCATTCTTATTGGCTTTAGTTTTCTTCAGGGTCGCGTATGCAGATTATAGGAGATTCGCAGTTTCAGAAGAGCTCAGCACGTTATTCCTGGGAAAGAACTTTACAACATGGCTCACATGCAGTCCCTTTACAAGCACGGGTCTGGATTGTCAAAATCTTAGTTTCACTCGTACCGGAGGCATGGCTGAATACAACCTGTTTGACAGTGATTTCTCATTTAGAAAGAGCTCCCTGTTAAGCAGTAGTGAATTAAACGGGAAAGAAAAAACATGGCACGAATATGCTATTGATCCTACAGCCCTTTTGCCGGCTGGACTGGGCATTCGGGAAGCCACCATTGACTTTGGTAAGCTGGCACCTCACATGGGGATTGATTGGGGTCACGGAATAGGGGAAAACAATAAATGGGTGGTTTCCTTCGACCTGGGTATCACCCTCCAGGATTCCCTTAGTTTCCACCGTGATTCAGATGGTTCAGTAGCCACCAATCCAAACCTCCTGGCACATTCAGATAGAGAAAAGCAGGATCTCACAGATCAAATAAGAAATGCCTCCCGATTCTTCGGCCTTGGGATAACCTATAAATTTTAGCAGTCCATGTCCTGAATGCTTACCTGTTTCCGTGAACCTGTACCCGAATTCGCTCTGGGCATCCATGACTGCATTGCTCAGATCCGCTTAATAGCTCATTTCTGGAGCCGACCCTAATTTTTCGATTTGAATATTCAATAATAGACCTTATAATCCGCAAGCACCATGAGGATTCCTTTCAAGCCGATATCGATCTATGAGTAAACGAAGAAAAATAGCCCTCTGGGTAACAGGAACCGTAGGATGCCTTTTGGTTCTCCTGTTAGCCCTCATTCTCCTTTTGCCCTACTTAATCAACCTGGAACCGATAAGGGACAAGATACAGGCCACCGTTTCTCAGAAAGTAGAGGGTGCGCTCGAATTCCAACGGATTGCTCTCTCATTTCTCCCACGTCCCCATGTGGTGATCCATCAGGCAAGCCTATCCATCCCAGGAAAAATCAGCGGGACTTTGAAGTCCTTGGGAGTTCGTCCCAGGATACTCCCACTCCTCAGGGGTAAATTGCGCATCGCCGAAGTCCAGGTGCAAAGACCTGATTTCAAGATTAAACTCCCGGAAAGCCGTGTCAAAAAAACGGAGAGAACAAAGCCTGCCGCCCCTTCTCCGGATATTGAAAAAACACTGGCCCATTTGTTGGCGCCTTTGGCATTGAACGCACCCGACCTTATCGTTGAAATTAAAGACAGCAGGTTGGATTTTTCCCAGCAGGGTCAGCCCGGATTTTCTCTCAGTAATATTCATGCACGTATTGTTTTTCCGCCAAGCGGATTCAGAATTTATCTCGCTTGTGCTTCCAATCTCTGGGAAAAAATCGGAGTGGAGGGAACATTAGATTCAGAGAATCTCAAGGGCAAGGGCCTTATTCACCTCACAAACTTCCAACCTCATGTGCTCACGAGTCACCTTTTTCCTGATGCTCCTCAGCACCTTACAGACTCTCAAGTCAATCTAACCTGCGGGATTAAGTTTGACGGTCTCAAAGCCTTGCAGGCGGAGTTGGAAGGATCTCTCCCTCGCTTGGCCTTTCAGCGGGGAAATGAGAAATTGGTCGTAGAAGGCAAAAGCCTGAAAGCCTCCTTTCAGATGGATCCGGATAACACAGCGTTTTCACTCACTGAACTGAATCTGGATTATCCTCATCTCACCATGTCTGGAAAACTTCTCATAAATCGGGCTTCTCCCCAGGTGAGTTTTGAACTCGAAGGCAGAGACGTCGATATTTCCTCAATCCGGGAAACAGTCCTCGTTCTGGCAGGAGATGACCCCGATGTTCAGGAAATTCTTCACATTGTAAAAGGTGGAAAGGTACCCTTTGTCGCCCTTGCGGCTCAGGGAAGTAGACTTGCTGATTTGGGAAACCTTGAAAATATTCTTATTAAAGCCAGCATACTTGAGGGGAAAATCTCCGTGCCGGACGTTGATTTGGATCTTGAGGATGTCAAAGGTGAAGCGATCATTTCTCAAGGCATACTGGAAGGGGAAAACCTTGAAGCACGCCTGGGGAACTCTTGGGCACGTAACGGGAAATTGAAACTGGGTCTGGAGGGAAAAGATGCTCCATTTCATCTGGACATTCTGGTACAGACTGATCTCACAGACCTGCCTCCAATTATGAAGCGTTTAGTTGACGATAAATCCCTTGCAGAAGAGATCAGCCTCATAAAAGACCTTAACGGCAGCGCGACGGGGAAATTGGTTGTGGATGAAAGCACAGAATTGGTCAAAGTGCGTCTGGATATCTCGGAATTCAATCTGTCCGCCAAATACCAGAGAATTCCATATCCGCTGGAAATGAGCGGGGGGCGTTTCTCCTACGATGAAAAGAAAATCAGTGTAGAAAACTTGGGTGTCAAGCTAGGAAAGTCCTCCTTTTCTCAGCTCTCTGCCGGTTTGGACTTGGGAAAAGCACTTTACTTGGATGTTAAATCCGGAAAGGCCGATGTCCTTTTGGATGAGATCCATTCTTGGCTTATGTCGCTTGAAAGGTCTCCTGTAAAACCTACAGATTTAAGAGCCCTGAAAGGTACCCTTACGCTGTCTTCAGTCCGTTACAAGGGCGCATTGGCAGAGCCTGGAACCTTCGATTTCGAATCGACAGGTGAAATAAAGGATGTTGTGGTGAATACTGCCGTATTACCAAGCCCGATCGAAGTGAAAAAGGCAGGCTTTCATGTAACTGGGGATGCTACCAATCAGAAGGGTACGCTAAAGTACGCTCAGATATCCATGTTGGATGCCTCGATGAATATCTCAGGTACCTTTAATGATTACTTTAAGGGCCTTAATACCTTTGATGTAAGTCTTCATGGGGATATGGGGCCGGAGTCATTTCGATGGGTCTCAAAGCTTATCCACCTGCCACCCCAACTGACATTACGGGCTCCCCTGTCTGTTTCAGAAGCTCGCCTCGTCGGCGAAAAGGGTACCAAAATATCTTTCAAGGCAAGTCTGGCCCTGCAAGGAGGTCCGAATGTCTCTTTAAATATTCTTCAAAGTCCAGAGGAGTTAAGGATTAAAAATCTGGTGGTCCGTGACGAAGAATCCGATGCTTCCCTAACGCTCAACCTTAAAAATCGGGTTTTGGGCCTCACCTTTTCCGGTAAATTGAACGAGAAAACACTGGAGAAAATCTTTCCCGTATACAGATTTCGCGATGGCTGGGTACAGGGAGACTTTCGGGCACACATTCTGACGGATCAGCCGATGAGATCTACGGCCGAAGGAAGACTGGAAGCAGAACATCTTACCCTGTTCTTATGGCAGCCTCAGCCGCCTTTGGAAATCGACAAGGTTTCACTGGATGCCAAGGGAAATAAGATCACACTGGAATCGGCTATTTTTGCGTGGGGGGAAGAGCGCTTCTCCCTTAAAGGGAATGTGGAAGTTTCAGAAGAGGGGTTCAATCTCGATATGGACCTTGCCGCTGATAGCTTAGACGCGCAGAAAGTGCAAGCACTTATGGCCAAATCGGACAAGGAGCCGGCCGGAGAAGGTAAGGAACCGGCCGATGCACAAAGAAAAGACTTATCCGACCTGCCGATACGCGGACTCTTGAGAGTCAACGTAAATGACCTCAAGTATGATAGGTTCACCGTGCGCCCGCTTCAGGTAAACCTAAAATTTAATCCTCATGAAATTGAGGCTGCAGTCTCGGAGGCCAGTTTGTGCGGGATCTCCACACCGGGGGTTGTGAAAGTAACCCCCCAGGGTCTGTCCCTGGACTTCCAACCGGTTGCCAAAGATCAGGAATTAGATTCCACCCTCAACTGCCTGAAGGAAGAAGAAGTTCGCGTGACAGGCAATTTTGGCCTGAAAGGCGAAATCAAAGCGCAGGGAAAAGGTGAAGAGTTGATCAACTCCATTGAAGGAAACTTAGAACTTGTCACGAGTGATGGCCGAGTTTACCAGCATGTACCAATGCAAAGGCTTTTCGCCTATCTCAATGTCTTAGGAATAATTAAGGGGGAGCTCCCTGAAATGACAAAGGAAGGATTTGCCTATAGATCCATAACGGCTAAGATCGACATTCAAAATGGCAAAATCATACTCAACGAAGGGATCATAGATGGCCTGTCAATGGGTATAGCTGTGGAGGGTCACTTGGATGTACACGATAAACAGGTAGACCTTACGGTTCTGGTGTCTCCCATCAAAACCTTAGATAGCTTCATAAAAAAAATTCCTCTCATAAGACGAATCACCGGGGGGACCCTCATCTCTGTGGCCGTTAAAGTACAAGGTGATTTGACGGATCCAAAGTTCACCCCTCTTCCTCCCTCAGCAGTTGGAGCTGGACTACTAGGAATGATGAAAAGGACGGTCAAGCTTCCGTTTGAGGTGATAGAGCCTCTCCTTCCCAAAGGCGAAGAAAAGGCGGTTGCTCCCAAACAGTGAACTGCCCGGCCCACAGAGCGGGCTATTAGGCCTGCGATGAGTTTAACCTTGCCGAGTTTGACAAGTGGGCAGAACCTTTGAAAGACAATTTCTCGCGGGTACTTGCAGAAAATCTTTCGAGCTTGCTCTGCGCCAAAGCAATTGCCGTTTTTCCCTGGAGAGGATCCACGCCGATTGATTACCAGGTTAAAGTGGAGGTCCTTCGCCTGGATGGTGTGCTCGGCGATAGCGCCACACTGGTTGCTCGGTGGGGCATATTCCGGGGGGAGCGCAGGGAAATGCTTCCGTCGAGAAAATCAAGTTTTAGCGAGCCTGTGAAAAGCCAGGACTATGAAGCGTTTGTTTCAGCCCAGAGCCGAACGATTGCAGCACTCAGTCGTGAAATCGCTGCGGAAATCAAAGCTATCTTGCCCTCAGACTAGGATAAGGGTCAGGGCTACAAGGGCTGTTGGCCCTAATTCCTTGCAACCCCCCCTATATATCCTTCAAAAGTCTGTTTGCTGGAGAAGCCTCTATGGCCTTGCTGAATTCTTGCAGCGCCTCTGATAATACAGTTAACTCCTCGGTTTGAGTAACGGGAATATCGTTTGTACCGTTTTGCTCCAGAGTTTCCAAAATGTAATTTATAGTGAGCGCATCGATATCGCGGGCCGGCTGATAACCGAATATTTTATCTTCTTTCGTCTTAGTTTCATTAACCAGACCGCTTTCAACGAGTTCAAATAGAATATTGTGGACGATTCGGATCGGCATCCTAAGCCGATGGGAAATCTCGAAATCCGTTGGAGGCTTTTCTCCCTTTGAAAAACTCTGAATCAATAAGTGAGCAATTTGCAAGGTGAGCAATTTCTTAAAGGCCGGGCTGATCTTAAGGCTGTCAGGCTCATATTCGTAGGTGTCGACATTCTGGCTGGCAAAGCATAGTTCGGCGCCAAAAAAGACAACCCACCAACTGATCTGCACCCACATTAAAAACAACGGCAGAGCAGCGAAACTTCCATAGATTGCATTATACTTCGCGGCCCCTATTTGAAAGCTGATATAGACCCACTGGACAATCTGGAAAATTGTCCCGGCAAAAATACCGGCAAAAATACCGGCCTTTAAATTAACCTTGGTATTGGGCATCAAAATATAAATCACCGTAAAAAGGATCCAGACTAGAATGTAAGGTATTAGTTTCAGGCTGGAGAAAATAAGCGGACTAATCATGCCCAGCACTTTCACATTGTTCGTTACCTGGGTAACCTGGGTTGTAATAAATACGGTTACACTACTGGACATCAGCACAAGCAATGGGCTGAGCAACATCACAGCAAGATAATCACTGAATTTTCTGCCCCAGGTTCGCTGCTCCTTTATTTCCCAGATTTCATTGAATGAGGCTTCGATATGACTGAGTAATTTTATCACCGCCCAAAAGAGTATACCCAGGCCAATACCGGCGATCACGCCACCCTTGGTGGCATCAAGGAGGGATTGGGCAAACCCGATTACCTGAGCCAGCACCTCTTCCTGCCCAGGGAAGCTTTCAAAGAGTTCCCTCTCAATCACTTTTTCAAAACCAAAGCCCTTTGCAACACCGAATAACATCGCCACCACCGGCACTATAGAAAGCAGCGTATAAAAAGTCAGTGAGGATGCCCGCGAAAAACACCTATCTTCGTCAAATCCGCGTATGGTGAGAATAATAATTCTGAGCTGTCTAATGAGGAACGATTTCCCAAAAGGAAGATCTCCAAGACGCATCCGCCAAATATCGGTTCTAATAAAATTGATTATCTTGCTCATTATTCCCTGAATACCCTGCATCGAGGACTTTTTCACCTTGGTTACCTCTTGTCAGCTAATTTTGGGTTCGTTTATTTTACCAAGTTTATTTGGTTCAATCGTTAGTGTCGTTCAAAAGTGTTTACTCAATACTATATTAGGTAGAGAAGGGATACACAATTACTGGACCGCACCCCGAGTCACACCCTCGGGGGGTACCCCATACCTTTTACTTCTTAAGTTTGGTGTACTTCGATCCTTCAAGTGTCAGGTTGTACATTAACCCTTTTTGGCCAAAGACGAACCCGACAATGGGATCCTTTATTTTAGTCGTATCGATTGAGCCCTCTACCCCAACGGTTATAAGGGCCACTGATCCATCGACACCCGCCTTCCAGCCTTGGCTGTTGCGGAACTTCTTGAGAGCCTCGTTTTGCATGAACACAAGGATTACGGTCTTCTTCTGGGCCCCAAGCTGCAGACCCCAAGAGCCGGCTACAGTACTGTAATAGTCAACGGTCTTCCCATCGATTCTCAGCGCTCCCTCCCCGTACTCGCCACCAACAACGAAACCTGCCTTGTAGACGCTCGGGAAGACAAGCACGCCTTTTGCGCTCTTAAGGAACTCGTTGGCGCCTGCCACTTCTTTCTGGAAGCGCTCCAAGGCAACGTCTACGCTGACGTCGATCTCTTCGGCCGTGGCGGCGTACGAGTGTTTGGCTAAGATGCAACCAAGAATGAGTGTCAAGCATACAGCCGACACTATTGCAGTATAAAATCGCTTACTCACGTCCATTGATAGCACTCTCATGACATTGAACCTCCTTTCTTAAATTGATTTTGATATAATGCCACTAAAGGGAAGAAATTATATCAAGAAGCTACATTGTCAAGTGCTCTAGAGACGTTGAAGGTTGTTCAGTGCTTAGCTTTACAATACATTCCTTATGCTCCTCATGTAAGAAACGTCTGACTGAAGCCAGAGACACGGACTAAATGTGCAAAGCATCTGCTTGTTCAGATTTGACTAAAGAAGTTCAGAAGACCTGTAAACCTTCGATTTCAAAAGCTTACAACAATAGCCGCTCCCAGGATTGTATCTGTTTTGTCCAGCGTTGACGGCCTGGGACGGTTATTATAGTTGACGTTGTAGCTTACCTTGAGCGATAGATGGTTATTCAATGCCGATATCAGCGCGGTTTCTGAATTTACCTTATAGTTATCACTGTCCTCAAAATCATAGAGAAATTCCAGGGATTGTGAAAACTTACTTTTTTCTATGAAGGCATATTCATACTTGCCAAAAGCCCGGCCCTCTATAAAAGCCTCATCGGTACCATCGGTGTAGTCCTCCGAGGCGTAGCTTAGACCGGCCTCGCCCACGAGGAAATGTTTGGGCCCAATGAGAAATTTATACCCCACACCAGGGCCGACATAATATCTGTCTTCAAAACCGGCAAACGGGTCTCTCAGCCACCCACCCAGGCCGTAACTGTATAATCGGTCCGAAATAAGATGGTCAAACCGAAGATCCGTATAGTACCTTTCTGCGGTTGTCTCGCCACTTTGTTTTCCATAAAGGGCACCAATTTTCCAGAACCCCTTGGATTTTTCGGTAAACTGGTATGACAGGAGATTCGTGCCCGCCAGGGTCGTAATATCTGTATTCCCACTGGTGTTGACAAAGGAAAATTCGGCTTCATCCTTCCATTTCTTTTCATCGGCTGGACTTTTTTCTTCGGCATAGCTCTTAATAACTGCGGTAGTAATAACAAGCAACAGGATCAAAACTTTTATTCCTCGCACTTCTAACCCCCTTTCATTATATGTAATCATCTTCCCAATATCACCCTTGATATTTTCCAGGCACAGGTCAACAAATTGGCAGACAAACCTGATATAATCGATTTCCCTGATTATGAAGCTTCATATTCTGTCTAATTTCAATCCAAAGCGGTCGGAAATATGGTCTATGCTTTTATCTGCTTCTTGAGCTCTTCGACAAACCGCTTTTTGGCTTTTTCGCCTCCCTTAATCTGTTCTTTAACAGCCTTCCAGCCTTTTTCTTCGCTTCTGCAGCCTCCCCCCTGTCAATCACCTTGTTAAACGAACTGTATCCCTTCATCTGAAACCATTCGTCTTTGCCAGTAGGAATAGCAGCATCTCCTAAGCATACCACAAAAGGCCCTTTCTGGCATGCCTATGGAAAGAGATCAATCTAAACCAGAGAGGTGCCTCATGGAATTATACGCGGCCTTTGATCTTCATGCAAGCAAGGGTTTTCTATCTCACCGGACCAGACAAGTGAGATCATCGAGATCGGCGTGTGCCTCTTGGACGCAGCCAATGGCGAACGCCTTGATAGTGAAAGCATCCTCGTGCAGCCGACGCAGTCCTCAGTAAGCCCCTTCTGCACGCAGCTGACAAGCCTCACCCAGGAACAGGTTGAGCAAGGGACATCTTTCGAGGATGCATGTTCCGTTTTGCGCACGCGCTTCAAGACCAAGGAGCGCATGTGGGCCAGCTATGGCGATTATGACCGAGCTATCTTCGAGCACCAGTGTAAACTCCAAGAGGTAAAGTACCCTTTCAGCGCGGGGCACATCAATGTCAAGACGCTCCTGGCCGCCGTCTATGGCCTGAAGCACGAGACCGGCCTATCCAAGGCTCTGAATCTTCTCGGCGTCTCTTGCTGGAGCTTGTGGGCAAGGGTATCCGAGCATCGTTTTCCCAGGAGAGAATGACCCATATTCAGGAGGAATCCAAGGTCCTTTACCAGTCAAAGGATGGCAAAAAGGAAAAGATCTTCGTTGCCCTGGAGTGGTTAACGGGAATGTGCTCTCATGTCCCTAACAAGGGTGAGCAGATGGTGCCCTATTATGGATATTACAGCAAGGTATCCCGGGGCACGTTAAAAACAAGATCAAAATGACTGGATACCCTGCATCCTGGAACCAGAAGGGGTATCCAAAGAATAAAAAAGAAGTGGGCTACGCTTATTCAAACCATCGACGAGGTTGATCCACTAAGCTTCCCGAAATGCCAGGGAAGGATGCGTATTATTGCCTTCATAGAGGATGAAGAGGTGATCAAAAAGATCCTAAAGCATCTGGGTTTGTGAGATCTGAAGGCCAGGCGGCTGCCAAGAAGGGCTAACGCGCCATCGAAATATGTCGATCCCGATATTGATTATCCGGACCCCCAGCTTCCTGAATTTGATAATTGGCTTTATCTCAACCCGCAGCATCCGGAAGCCCTTTCAGCCTGATTGTCAAAACGGGAACTGGGTTCAGATAGACAGATCTGTCTGAATTGCCCCCAATTTACTTGCTGTTTTGAGAAAAGGGACCCCAGAATTCTATTGCCTATCTGATTTGCTCACTCAATTTCTCGCAGATCCTTTCAGCCCACACCAAGAATCACAAGACAATATCATGAGGCTCATTCTTTATTGACACACAAGCCAAATCTCACTATATTCCTTCCCCAAAAAAGCGCGTTCTTCTCATCTCATCATCATCTTCATGTGGGCGCGGACATGTTTGCCCCGGTAAGGTGGCACCTTATGCCTAAGTTGGCGGAACGAAAGGTGCACATTTTGAAGTTTGCAAAGCTAGAAAGCTCGAGCAGGAGGAAATTATAGTAACCAAGGACGGAAATAGCGAAATATTGCGGGGATTCAATACACCCGTTTTTGCAGTGGCCTCCTGTCCGGAGAATGCCTTGGCAGAGTCCATTCATGGGGCAGTTACGGAAGTATACCTCATTGGTGGTGCTGTTGTTTTAAGAAATGCATTACACGCCACAAGAGAAGGCAATGAAGTGGGAGGAAACATATAAGTGAGAACTGGGGATCTGAAGGATTAATTTGAGGTGAAAAATCCCCCGCAGCAGCACAACAGCTAAAATACATATGGGAGGTTGAATTGGCAAAAGAAAAGATAAAAGTCAAGATTTTAGGTGTTTCAGCAGGACACCGAAAGCACATGAACACCTTTTATTTGGTGCTTTTGGCCCTAAAAGCCGTTGACAAGTTTGCAGAACGGGTAGCAGAGATCGCTGATATTGAGACCGAGATAGTAGATTTGGCAGATAAAGAGATAAAGCCATGTCTCAATTATTGCGAGTGGCGCCATATGCCCAATAAGGGATTGCCCTATACGGGGAAAAAGAGACCGGCGCCGAAAGGTTGCCCGATAACCAATGACTATATGGCAAAGGTGCTTATCCCCAAGATGTTCGAAGCTGATGGTTTTGTCTTTGGTTCTCCAACCTTTACATGGTCCTATACCAGCAAGTTCAGGCTCTTCACCGAGCGATGGAGCCCTCTGCTGTGGGGGGGCGGGACTACCGGCAAACCGGCAGCAGCAATTACCGTGGGTGAGATGCCCTTTGGTGGCGAAGAGACCTGTCTCCATCATATGAATCAGATCCTTCATGCCTCGGAGATGCTCCCCGTTTCATGGTATGCAGGAGTTACCGGGGTAAGTGGACCCCCTCGGGGACCTCATCCAAGCGATAAAGACTATTCAGCGAGGATTGGGGTATCAAAGGACCGCTTCGCCCGATGGCTGGCTGTCTATAATGGCCGAAGGGTTGCCGAGTATGCGGTCATGATCAAAATAGCCAAGAGGGAACTGGGGGGGGTATGGGAGAGGGAATTTATCAAGCTCTTTCATCCGCCAAGGGGCGATGAACCCTGGGCGTGGGACCGATTGGACAAGGAAGTTCAGGAGGATCTGGAAAACCTTGCCCCGCAAAAGGCACAGACCTTGGTCAAGGAGCTTTCCTGATCACGAACCTGAGATACAGGCGTAAGAAAATTCTTTGGCAATGCATCAGTATTCATTGCCAGAAGAAAAAGCAAGGTTTTGCAAACGGGGTTCTGGGACAGGCCCTTGAGCCTTTGGAGTTGACGCCTTAACAGGCGCAGCATCTCGGTTGGCTGTTGGCCGACCAATTGTCCTTGCGGGACATGGCGGATCACCCCATAACGATTCCATTGCTTCATGCTCAGTGTCACCTCCTGTGACATCGGGGCACTCCTACCCTCGTCAGTGCCCTGGTTGAATCCCAACCCCCCAAGGGTGGCATCTTCTCGTTGTCGTTAGGGAGTGGCAGGCGTAGAGAGGAGGTCAGGGACATGCGGGACGATAGGCATTACAAAGGCTCATAGAGGCTGAGGAGCATGGGCACAGGGGCAGGGCTGTGTGGAGTAAAGCGGGTAGATGCCCTCTATTTTGCCCTCGGGGTATTGGTGTATAACACCGCCATTGCCCAGAAACTTCCCTTCCTGCCAGAGGAGTGGGCAAAAAAGACTACCCATACTGTGAGACGGTCCCTGATTCGGGTAGCAGGAAAGCTGATAAGGCATGGAAGGAGGCTTACCCCTAAGCTAGTCACTAGTTATGAATAATATAAGCTTTGTCTCCATATGCGACAGCGATGCATGCTATTTACACAGGCTACAAAAAGGAACCTACGTTTGAGAGATACCTGAAAAGGGGGAGGTCTGATCAAAATCGGAAGATTAGCAGTTCCAGGGGGATACGTTATGGCCTCAACTTCTCTTCGAGGCTCTTTTGTAACCTGGCTCTTCTAAAAAACCCCGGAGGGAGAGTGCAAAGGCGGCGTTGTGATTTTTTTATGAAAAATTTCGGGAGAGGCTTGACAATTGAGAATGGTTATAGTACTCGAAGCAAATTAATCAAATTGGGGAGCATCCACATAAACTCACGAGGTATTTGGAAGTGTGGCAAGAGTGGTAAGCTAGGAATTGGCCTTCCCAATTACCTGCGTCGGCCCAGAGCTTGAACCTAGGGGGGTGAAATGCGCATTTGGTATCAAAGCTCCGCACCGCTCGGTAAAGATCCTTCCTGGAAGCCTTATGAGGAGTCACTAAAGGCACATCTTCAGTCTCTTGCCAGGTCTGGCACAGTCGTTGACATCCATGGATTAGAGGTCTCAAGCCCGGCCCAGGAGAGGTCCCACTACATTGAATACCTGAACACCCGGCAATGGATAGAACATAGTCTCCAAGCCCAACAGCAGGGCTATGATGTGATGGCGGGCGGCTGTATGCTCGATCTCGGATTCTTCGAAATCAGGGAGGTCGTTGACATTCCCGTCATTTTTGCCGCTGAGATCTCCTTTCACCTGGCCTGTTTGCTGTCTCATAAGTTTGCCTTGCTGGCCTATAATGAACCCCTGATGTTAAGAATGGAGGAACGGATAAGGCACTATGGACTACGGGAACGATTCATAGCGGGTGATTGCTTTAGTATTGCTATGGAAGAACTCCAGCAGGGCTTTAACAAACCAGACCCGATAGTACAAGCAGTCAATAAGGCAGCCAGAAACACTATCAAAAAGGGAGCTGGAATACTGGTGTGCAGCTGCAATATTCTTAACATGGTTTTGGTTGATGCCGGTGTGAGAGAAGTGGACGGGACACCTATTCTTGACGGCGTTGGCGCTGTATTAAAGGCAGCAGAGTTTTTTGGAGACTTAGACAAAGCGGGTATAGTCAAGAGCAAGAAGGGCCTCTATGCAGGTCTGTCCAAAAAGGAACTGGCGCAAATACGGAAATTGTACGGAATAGAATAGCGGCAAATGGTAAAATGAAATTCTTAATTACCGGTGCAGGGTTGGTGGGCTGCCACGTGGCCCAAAAGTTGTTGGAAGTTGGAGATGAGCCTGTATTGTTTGAAATGGCCCCGAGGGTTGATTATGTTGAGAGCTTGGTGGCGCCAAACAAGGTGAGACTGGTAATCGGCGATATACTAGACTTGGCTGATTTGATCCGCGTGATTGAAGGAGAAGGGGTAGATTATGTAGTACATACTGCATTCATGCTCACTGCAGCTTCAAAAGAAAGGCCTCATGCTGGGATTGCGGTTAATGTTAGTGGAACCAGCAACGTTCTGGAGGCAGCTCGTTTGGCAGGCATAAAGAGGGTCGTATTTTGCAGCAGTTCAAGCGTTTACACGCGTGCATCAATTAAAGATATAGGCCGCCCCTACTCTGAGGACATGATGTTCAAGAGTGTTAGCCAGAGGCCTACTACCATCTATGCCGCCACAAAACTTGCCTGTGAATATCTGGGATTGGTGTACAATGATCGCTATGGCCTTGATTTTGTTGCCCTGCGCATAGCTGGAATTTTTGGCGCTTTTAAAGGGCCTAAGGGGTCGGGCGGGTTAAATACAGTATTAATAAGGGAAATTATTGATGCCGGGCTGTCACAAAAGGTGATTACATTGTCGCGTCCTCCTGGGTGGCCTTCTCCCAGAGAATTCGTATATGCTAAGGATGTAGCTGACGCTATTGTAACGTGCTGTTATGCTGGGGAGCTGGACACCAAGGTGTATAACATAGGAATGGGAAAATTTTATGATTTTCCGGATGTCGTGAGAATAGCCAACAAGGTCTTTCCGGGCTCGAAGATAAAGATAGGAGTAGACACCAATAATGAGCCGTCGCCAGATGATGAAGGCTGGTATTATAAGCTGTTCCAGCCTTTTGACATTAGTCTAGCCGAAAAAGAATTGGGGTTCTCGCCTCAGTACGATATGGATAGAGCGCTGGCGGATTTCGGCCATTGGCGGCGCATTAATAGCGAACAGGAGAAATAAACAATGAATGATCGTGAGTTCCAGGATATAGAGTCAGCACGGGAAAGGTGGGAAGCGGAAAATGCCGAGGAATTCAGGAAGGAGCGCAAGCGAGAATTTTCGCTGGATTGCGGAATTCCCCTTCGAAGAGTCTACACCCCTGTGGACCTAGCTGAAAAGGGTTTTGATTACTTAAAGGATGTCGGCCTACCTGGTGAGTATCCTTATACCAGAGGTATCAGTCCCACTATGTATCGAGGCGAATTGTGGCGGATATCCCAATATAGTGGTCATCCTACTCCTGAAGATTGTAACAGATTATGGAAGGCTCAAATTAGTGCTGGAGGAAATGTAATTTATATTGCTTATGATCTTCCTTCCCAATTAGGCTATGACCCCGATAACCCCAGGGCAGAAGGAGAAGTGGGCAGGGTGGGTGTTTCCTTGACCTCTCAAAGAGATTGGGAAATCGCTTTCGATGGCATAGATATAGCGAAGGTGGCAGTTTTTCAGGTCTTTAATGCACCAGCAGTCGTCGGTGTTGCCAACCACATATGTCTAGCAAAAAAGCAAGGCCTAGACCTAAAGAATTTACAGGGTGTCTGCCAAAGCGATATCTTAAAAGAATACGAGGCTCGGGGCAATTATATTTTTCCTCCGGGACCCTCCATGCGTTTGGTCGCCGACCTTTTGTCTTATTGTGGCCAGCATATGCCCAACTATCAGGCAACACAAGCCTGTGCTTTGCATCAGGCGGAGATGGGTGCTAATGCTATTCACGAAGTTGCACTCGGCCTGGCTAGCGCCTTTGAATACATCAAGGTTGCGGTGGAACGGGGAATAGATGTGGATATCATTGCCCCAGGATTTAATTTCCTTGTCACTTGCGACCCCCAAGGGTTCTTTGAAGAGATAGCCAAACTAAGGGCCATGAGAAGAATTTTTGCCAGGGTATTGAAAGAACGGTTCAAGGCAAAAAGGCCGGAGTCAATGAAGTGTAAGATTTATGCTGGTCACGGTGGTATGTCGGTTCACCGGGAGCAATACCTGACTAATATCGCGCGAGCCGGAATTGCGGGGGTAGCCGCGGCACTCGCTGGGGCACAGCAAATTGACCTTCGGCCTTATGATGAGCAGTTCGGTATTCCCACTAAAGAGGCTATCATAAATTCCATAAGGGTTCAGCATATCATTGCAAGGGAAACTGGTATCGCCGATACCGTCGATCCGCTGGCTGGCTCATATTTTGTGGAATGGCTAACTTCCGAGATGGAGAAGGCGATAACCAAGGAATTGGAAACTATTGATGGATTAGGGGGCGTAGTAAAATGCATCGAGAACGGTTACATAAAACGGATGATCGCCCAGGACGCCTACAAATGGCAACGAGGTTTCGAAGCTGGAGAAATGATCCGGGTAGGAGTCAACTATTTCACAAGCGAAGTGGAGGAAAAGCCTGCTCAAGTATACCGCGCTGATCCCAGGGTGGAAAAACAGCGAATCGAAGCGATTAAACAATTGAAAAAAGAGCGCGCCAACAAGAAAGTAAAAAAGGCCTTGGATGAAGTTAAGGAAGTCGCTTTGATGGATCCAGCAGGAGATAACAATATTATGCCGGCTGTAATACAAGCGGTTGATTGCTACGCCACTGTAGGAGAGATATGTGACGTCTTGAGAGAGGTTTGGGGAGAATACGATGAGCCAAGTTTCTTGTAGGGGATATCCCGATGAAAAATAATAGGAAAATCAGAGTCTTATTATCCAAATTAGGGTTTGACGGCCATGAAAGGGGTGTCGTAATGGTGGCTATGGCGCTGAGGGACGCCGGTATGGAAGTCATCTATCTTGGAAAACACAAAACTGTGGAGCAAATTGTCCAGTCTGCCATAGAGGAGGACGTGAATATTATAGGGCTCAGTTCCCTAGCTGATGCCCACCGGACGCTGGCGCCTAAGGTAACGAAATTGCTCAGGGAAAAGGGATCGGATATTCCGGTTATCTTGGGTGGGTTCATCCAACCTGAGGATATACCACTACTTAAGGAAACAGGCATCGCCGAGGTATTTGGCATAGGGAGCAGACTGGAGGATATTGTTAAATGGGTTCGTGATAGCGCTAGAAAGTAAGGGTGGAAGCATAAAGCAAAGATATTGACACAGGCGTATTATCGGAATAGGCTACGTGGTCAGTTCGAGTGGTTTTTTGGAATAGAGGGAGTTCAATCTGCTGACCTTTGTCGAGAAGGGAGGTCAGAGATGGATCGTATTCCACGAGAAGGGAGGTGAGAGATGAATTGTGTTCCAAGTATCCGCCAATTCCACAGACCATAATCTTAAAGGAGGGATTCAATATGAAAAAGAAACTAGTTATATCGTTTTGTGTCGTCTGTCTGGTGTCAATCTTCCTAGCCTATGTAGCACCAACCCAGGCTGCAGAACCAGCCGAGTGGAGGGTTGGATTGCATGCTACTATGTCGGGAAGGGGAGCGATGTGGGGGACAGCCTTCACCAGGGCTAACTTGACACTGATTGAGCCGATCAACAAAGAAGGTGGCCTCTTGGTTAGGGGTAAGCGGTACCCGATAAAGTACGTCAAATATGATAATAAGCGCGACCCAGCCGTTTCGGTGGAAAACACCAAGAACCTGATTTTCACCGATAAGGTGCAGGCCATTATGCACCATGGTGGGGTATGCGTTACCCCTACTCTGCCTACCACCTCAGAGCATAAGATTATGACCATGGACATTAGTGTTGGACCCCAAACCTTGAGGTGGCCGTACAACTTTAACACTTTGCCCGCAGGTCGCAACTGGTCACTGATGGCCCTTAAAGCCATGAAAAGGCAATGGGGGATAAAGACGGTGGCTGAGATCAACCCTGATAATGAATCGGGGTACACCACAGAGGCTGATGATAAATGGGCAGCTGAGCAAGTGGGAGCAAAGATCATAAGCCACCAGTTCTTCCCCTCCGATACTACTGATTTCTACCCAATCCTGAGCAAAGCTATAGCCGCCAAGGCAGATATGATACTTATTGGACTAGGCAACCCGGGGAATGTACCTCTCATTATTAAGCAAGCTCGTGAACTGGGTTGGAAAGGCCCTCTGGGAATGACCCAGGGTGCAATTGGTGCCCCATCAAGTGCGGTGAAAATCGCGGGTAAGGGCGCCGAGGGTTTCGTGTATTGCACGCCTTGCCACGCTGATCCTCGGTATCTATCAGAGGCACAAAAGGAAGGCATGGCTTATTACCTCAAGAAGTGGGGCGAGCCCTTCATACCGGACTTCTTTTTGGGTTTCATGCAATTAAGCCCGCTTATTCAAGCTATACAGAGGGCTGGTACCTTCGACCCGGACGAAGTAGCGAAGGTCCTGGAAACGGGCGAATTTGTGGTCCAGGGATGGAAGTTGCATTATGTCAGTACACCGGACACGTATAAGGGGCGTCCTCGCTCGATGGTGTTCCCCTTTCCGGTACAGACGATTAGAGGGGGGAAGAATGTGCTTATCGACTTGATCGTGCCTGAGGGGGTGGAAAAGGTTCGTTAGGCGCTGCGAGAAGAATCCCGCATTGCTAGAAAAGGACGGGGAGACAAACCTATGGCGGTGTTGTATGCCCAGATCGTGGTAAATGGGTTGGTGTTAGGGTTTACCTATATTCTTTTAGCTCTCGGCCTGACCCTGGTGCTGAGTGTCATGGACATTCTCAACTTTGCCCATGGCGCCATATACATGCTGGGCGCGTTTGCCTTTTACACCTTCCTTATGAAAGCGGGGTTCCCTTATTTCCTCTCCGCCATCCTAGCAATAGTGCTTATCGGGTTCATAGGCGTCCTGATTGAAAGATATCTGGTGCGTCGGGTAGGAACAGCTCACCTTGAAGCGCTGGTCATTACCTTCGGCCTCGGAATGGGATTGGAAAGCCTGGTCATGGTAATATTCGGGCCATGGACACTACCTGTTAGGGGACTGTTCTCCGGTGTCATAACAGTTTTCGGGGTAGCCCTTAGCATGGAAAGGCTGGCCATAATCTTTGTCTCCTTAGTGCTGGTGAGCGCATTGTTCTTCTTTGTGGCCATAGCCAAAGAAGGGCGTGCTATGCGAGCGGTAACCCAGAACCGGGTGGCAGCGCAATTGCAGGGGATAAACCCCAATAGGATCTCTGCCCTGTGTTTCTTTATCGCCAGTGCTCTGGCCGCATCGGGCGGAGTAATAACCGGTCCTGTCTTTGGCATAGACCCATATATGGGGCTGGCACCCCTGCTGATGGGCTTTACGGCGATGATTCTGGGCGGCTTAGGTAGCATTCAGGGGTGCGTGGTGGGGGGGTTTATCTTGGGGTTTGTCATCAGCTTCGGTGGCACCCTTCTCGACCCTATTATGGCTAACATAATCGCCTTCGCACTGATACTAGTAGTTCTGATATTTAGGCCGAGGGGAGTATTAGGGCGTGTCCAAAAGTAGATTGGGCCAGCAGGCTCCACCCCTAGTTTTGATAGTAGTATTGTTGCTGATGCCAGTTGCGATATCCCGCTTTGGAGTCTTGCACATCATCAACATGATTTACCTGATGATCATACCGGCGATGTCGCTAAACCTGATACTGCGTATCGGCCACGTCAACTTTGCTCATGCTGCCTTTATCGCTATTGGAGCCTATACCTCAGCCTTCCTATCAATGAAGGCGGGCTTGCCATTCTGGCTATGCCTCCCCTTGGCTGGGATAATGGGGGCACTCATTGCCTGGGGACTGGGTTGGCTGATCCTGAGGATAAAAGGTCCCTATTTCTTTCTGGTGACGGTTGCCTTCTCAGAAGTGCTCATACGCTCGATGACCCGCTTCAAGGAGATAACTGGCGGCCATCAGGGAATTGAGGAGATACCCAAGCCTTCGATCACCATCCCCAATCTCTTTGATTTTAAGTTCGAATCCGAGATCTCTTTTTATTACTTGTTGCTGGCGGCAATGGTGGTGAGCCTGATAATAATGTATAGGGTACAACGCGGCCATTGGGGGTTAACCTGGCGGGCTATCCGCGAGGCTGACAGCGTAGCGGAATCCGCCGGTGTGAACGTCCTGCGATACAAGGTTATTGCCTACAGCACCGGTTGCTTTTTCGCTGCTATAGGAGGTAGCCTTTACGCTCACTATATCTCATTCATAAACCCGGGTAGCTTTGGCCTGCTGATGATATTTGGCTTGATTTTTGCCATAATCATAGGAGGTCGAGAGTACTTTTACGGGCCCATTGTCGGCATCGCGGTACTAAGGGGCTTGTCAGCGGGTGTGGCCCGCATGGCCGAATATGAGCCTATGGTGTATGGCACAATACTTATATTGACGATACTATTCTTCCCAGATGGCATTGTAAGCTTGTCTCCTAGATTTGTCACTCGGTGCTCGAAGATTCTTCATTCCATTATGAGGAGGAGAACTGGTGAGCCTGCTAGAGATTAGGGGCTTGAGCAAGCACTTTGGTGGCTTGCTTGCCGTAAATGACCTAAGCTTTCACATCGAAAAGGGGCAAATATTGGGCATGATCGGCCCAAATGGAGCTGGCAAGTCGACAGCGTTCAATCTGATTACAGGGGTTTATGCACCCGCAGCGGGCAAAGTAGAATTTAAGGGAGAAGACATAACTGGCCTTAGGCCCAGCAAGATAGCCGAAAAGGGAATCCTTCGGACTTGGCAGGTGTCAGGCCTCTTTGCTAATATGACCGTTCTGCAAAGTGTGATTATTGGATGCCATTTGAAGGACAAGATTGGCTTCTGGCAGGCCATACATGGCGGCGCTTCAGTGCGAAAGAAGGAAGAGGATGTGCAGGAAAAGGCAACGAGTATACTGCATCTCATGGGCCTGACCGAGCACAGGGATATGCTTTCTAAGCACCTGCCCCACGGATTCAACAGGCGCTTGGGGATCGCTATTGCCCTCGGTGCCGATCCAGAGCTGCTGCTGCTGGATGAGCCTGTTTCTGGTATGAATCCTGATGAAATCCGAGAGGTGATGGCTCTCATCAAAGGGATAAACAAAGAGGGAATCACCATTTTGTTGGTGGAGCACAATATGAGGGCGGTCATGAGCACCTGTGACCATATTGTTGTCCTCGACTACGGGAAGAAGATTGCCGAAGGCTTGCCACAGGAAGTAGCACAGAACCGTAAGGTTATCCAAGCTTATCTCGGAGGTTCAGTAAGAGGTGCTTGAACTTAGGAATATTACTGTGCATTATGAAAAGGCGGAGGCGATAAGACATATCTCGCTGGATGTCTCCGAAAGAGCAATTGTGAGCCTTATAGGTGCTAATGGGGCTGGCAAGAGCACTATCCTGAGAACCGTTTCCGGGATAAAGGCACCCACCACCGGAGAAATTTGGTTTCAGGGGAAGAGAATAGACGGTTTGCCGCCGGCAGAAATAGTCGCCATGGGTATCGTTCACGTGCCTGAAGGAAGAATGCTTTTCCCCGAGATGAGTGCGCTGGAAAATCTCTATATGGGTGCCTACCTGCAAAAAAGGGGAAGGGAGAGAGAAAGAACTTTAGAAGAAGTGTTTGCTCTTTTCCCAATTTTGAAAAGCAGGCAAAGGCAGATGGCCGGGAGCCTGAGCGGGGGTGAGCAGCAGATGTTGGCGTTGGGGCGAGGTCTGATGGCCAAGCCGCGGATCCTCCTGTTGGATGAGCCCTCGCTTGGCTTAGCGCCTCTCATTGTCGAGGAAATCATGCAGCTCCTTGCCAGGATCAACCAGCAAGGTATAGCCATACTTTTGGTGGAGCAGAACGCTTACGAGGCTCTCAAGCTAGCTCATCGAGCCTATGTGTTAGAGACCGGCAATATCGCGATAGCTGGCGAAGCGAGGAAACTGCTGACTGACGAATATGTGAGGAAGGCATATCTTGGGCTATGACCCGCTGAAAGGAGTAGTTCCGTGAGCCTACCACTTGAGGGAATAAAGGTTGTCGAGACCGGAGGGTGGATGTTAGCCCCCCTTGCTGCCCGCCATTTGGCTGACATGGGAGCCGATGTCGTTAAGATTGAAAATCCAGCCGGCGGCGACCCTTCTCGTGGTTTGGAATCAATAAGGTTACAGCCCATAACCGCTCTAAACTATGTGATCGAATTGGATAATCGCAACAAAAGAAGCATGACCATCGACCTGCGCCAGGAAAAAGGTAGGGAAATATTATATGGATTGGTGGAAAAGTCCGATGTTTTTGTTACCAACTTTCAAGAGGATGTCCTTATCAAACTAAAAGTAGACTATGATACCTTAAACGGAATTAATCCCAGATTAGTCTATGCCACGGGCACAGGTTGGGGCCTCAGAGGACCCGAAAAGCACCGCCCATCTTTTGATATTTCGGCTTTCGCCAGCAGCGGCCTGATGGCCACCTTGGGAGAACTGAATACGCCGCCGGTTCCGTCTCTACCGGGAATGGGTGACCATATTACGGCAGTGGTCATGGCCTACGGGATTATGGTCGCCTTATTCCACCGTGAGCGCACCGGAACTGGGCAAATGGTTCACGCTTCGCTGCTCGGAAGTTGGATTGAGGCGGGCGGCATCAACCTCCAGCAAGCTCTGACCACAGAGGAAGATGTTCCGCGGAGATCAAGAAAATCCGCCGTCAACCCGCTTTGGAACCACTATGAAACAAAGGACAAAAACTGGATCCAATTAGCGATGTTACAGTCTGACCCATATTGGCATGACTTTTGTCAAGCTACAGGGCTGGCTGCATTGGAACACGATTACAGATTCAGTTCGCACAATTTAAGAGTTGACCACAGCTCAGTGTTGATTTCTATCTTGGATCAGACCTTCTCCTCTAAAGACTTGTCCAACTGGCGGGAACAATTCGGCAAATATAATATCATTTGGGGGACGATCAACTCTTTTGGTGAAGTCGCCACCTCCCCACAAGTCAGGGCCAATAAGTACATCGTCAAGTATAGGCATCCTTCATTCGGTGACATTGAGGCAGTAGGAATACCAGTTGAGCTCAGTAAGACACCCGGGCAAATCCGGACGACTGCCCCCGAGCTGGGACAACACACCGAGGAGATTCTGTTGGAGAATGGCTATACCTGGGACGACATCGAAAGGCTCAAGGAGCAGAAGGTGATCTTGTGATTTAAGATACATCATACCACTCATCGTAAAGCTAATCCCGTGCATCTTTGTGAGCAACGGAAACCAGAAGTTGGTGCAAAGCTGCACACCAAGAGAAGGTCAAAAAGGTATAGGGGAATGCTATGACACAGAAATTGATTGGCTTTATCGGACTTGGTGAAATGGGTAAGCCAATGGCCAGAAACCTTGCTAAAGCGGGCTTCCCACTCACCGTCTTTGATCTGCTCCGCCAACCTGTAAAAGAAATCGTAAAGTTGGGGGGTAAAGGCGCCAGCTCATCAAGAGAACTGGCCGGTATATGTGATGTCATAATCACCATGGTCCGCGATACCCCAAGCACTGAAGAAGTGATCTTTGGCCACAATGGCATATGGGAGGGAATAAAGGATAAGGCTATCTTAATTATTATGAGCACTATCGATCCCATTTACTGCCAAAAGCTAACCACCAGAACAAGGGAAAAAAATACATATGTTCTTGACGCGCCCGTTAGTGGTGCTCCAGAAGGAGCCGAGGCAGGTACGCTGAGTATTTTTGTAGGCGGTGAAAAAAAGGTATTCGAGGATTGCCTACCGATTTTTAGGGCCATGGGAAAGAATTTTTATTACATGGGTGGCAGTGGTATGGGTGAGGTGACCAAAATCCTTAACAACCTGCTCTTATTCATAACCACCGCTGGTATCAAAGAAGGGTTGGCTTTAGCTAAAAAGGCAGGGATAGACGAAGAGCGGTTCAGAGATGTGGTGAAGACAAGTACAGGCAATAGTTGGGCAATCCAAACATGGGAGAAGCCTCTCTCACCCGGCATGGTAGCACTCGCATATAAGGATTTACACCTGGCTTTAGATTTAGCGGAGAGTCTCGGAATAAGAATTCCCGTTACTGGTGTAACTTACCAAACGGACCTTTCACATTGATTTGGGCTTTATCCGTTCCTTTGGTGGAGTGCTCCTTCATAAAACCTTAGAGACAAGCCCCTTCTGACCTGCCCCCATAATCTGTACCGCTTTTTAAGTTGGAGTTCTGCTATTTTCTGCCTCCATCTGAGAGGGCGTAGGCAAGGGGATGAGCTGTGGCATAAACGCTGGTTGGCAGGTGAGTTCATACAATACCTCCCCGTTACCACCTCTTTGCACGCATCCGGTTTAAGCGAACCGCCTAACCTAATCTCGGTAAAACAGTAAGCGTAGAATAAAGGCAACGGCGAACTGGCCAAATCAATTGGGAGTCCGCACAGCGCCGAAAAAGTATACATCTTAACTAGCTAACCTACTGAAATTGCGATTATAATTCCTGTCTCCAGGTTCTGTGAGATTTGCAGGATTTTATTACACAAATGGTGTAAATAAGGTCCAACATTTAATGGGTATAGTCCTGAATGAGAGCAACCTTTATGAGGAACTAGACGGATATCGGAGTTTATGCCTTCGCGTAGCACTCTACGGTACGCCAAAGCAAAGGCGCGCGCAACAAGGGAGCCTCTGAATCAATTCGGCCTCACCGAGGCGGAGCTTGCAGGACAATAGAAAACAGTATTGGAAAAACTTTGCCGCCACAAAGGAGGAATACTAGATGGATAGACTGAAAATTCTAAAGGACGTACAAGATCTACTAGACCAAGATTCCGGTCGAACGAAAAAACGTAGAAAAACCGGAATCACAATGATTTTAATTGAGGATGTCGTAAATTACGGCCCAAAATATGTTGAGCCTTTTCAAGAACTTGTCGACAGAGTAAAGCTGCTCGACTTTTTGTGGCATCACGATATGAGCGTCGTTGAAAAGGCAGTGAATGAATATCGTGAAATGGATATGGACGTGGCCCCCGGGGGAACCCACTTTGAAGTAGCCAAAGCTCAAGATCGCCTGAATGAATACTTAAAACTTTTGAAAGATCTTGGCTTTAACGAGGTAGAAGTTGAGAATCATGCCGGGGTTTCCACAATTGAAGAAATGAAGGATGAAGTGAAGTTTTTTAAAGACCACGGTTTTAAGGTGGTCGGCGAGCTGGGCAAGAAATGGTGGAAGGGAGATACGACCCGGGTTTCTAGGGATTTGATTTCTGTGGAAAAAACAGTGGAGCAAACACAGCAGCTCATCGAAGCCGGCGCTGATTACGTTTACTGGGAAGGCATGATCGTCAGGGGCCTGATCGGGCCGCAGTTGGAGAACAAAAGAGGTATGAAGCAACTCATCGAGGTTGCGAACCAGGTTGATCCGGAGAAAATGGTCTTTGAGCTATGGGACACAAGGCATCAATCGAATCGCCCCCTTTTCGCATGGCTTGTGAAGCAATTCGGGCCGAACGTAAACCTTGCCAATATTATGCCTTGGGAGGTCAAGATACTAGAATGGATTCGGCATGGAATATTCTATGAAATGGATCATCCTTATATGAAGTGGGCTAAAGATAAGTCACAAGGTTCGCATTGGTGGAAAATAGAATCCCCTGACTATGACATTGATTTACAAAGAGGTTACGCCTTGAAGGACAGTTTCTAGCGTCTCATATCTTAAACTTATGGACTTCCAAGGCATAAGCAGGTTTTCTTGCTTCGGCCATTATTTCCTGCGCTGTCTTTACCCATTTAAAATGGATTGGAGGGTTGATTGTAGTTTTCCGGGACTGTTTTGCCATCTTGGGCGGAGGTCTGGGCTTGATGTCTCAGAGCCCGAGGTGCTTGAGGATCTTTTTTATGGCCTCTTCATCTTCGATGAAGGCGATGATCCGCATGCTTGCCTGGCATGTTGGACAGGAGAAACTACGGTCTATATGGCACGAGCAATACGGGAACCATCAGCAATAGCCTCTAGTATCAGGTGGGGGTCATTACAGTCGCCAATCGGATAGATTTCGGTAACCTTCCCCTCCAGGTCTTTGATAAGCTCGGTGTTTGGTGTCAGAGACATGGCAGGCACTATGGTATCTGCCTCAATTGTCTGTCGCTTCCCTTCCTTAGGTAGGATCGTCAGCCCTTTGTCTGTTATCTCATCATACTGAACCTCAGTCATCATACGCACCCCCTTCTGAGCGAGCCAGCCCAAAAGGCGCGCCTTCGTGTGTGCTACCAATCCATCTCCGAGCTCCTCAGCCGTATCCACGACCGTTACTTTTCTCCCTCGCTTAGTCAGAAACTCAGCGAGCTCGCAGCCCTGTATTGCGCCACCGACAATAATCACCTTTTTCCCGAGGGGCATCCAAAATCTCGTCAGCCACCTCAGAACCCTTGGCCCCAGGAACCTCAAGTAAATCTTGAGCCTACGATGCAGCTCGGCATTGCTGACCACAGTGCGCCCATCGATTCCCGGTATTTCGGGAACACTCGGTATGCCTCCTGCTGCCAAGATAACGACATCTGGCTTAAGCTCCTCGACTAGGGGCAGATTGGCCTCTTTGCCGAGCCTGACGGTGACACCCAGATTGGTAATCTGGGTCTTAAGGTAGCGAACCAGGGCTACCAGGTCTTCAATTTCAAGCCCTTTTACCAGGGCAGCGAGGGGTATTAATCCCCCCAATTTATGCTCTCGCTCATAGAGCATTACTTCGTGTCCCCTCAACGCTGCCACTCTTGCCGCCTCCATCCCGGCTGGTCCACCACCAACCACCATAACCCTTTTTTTGTGCTCCGCTTCCTTGATCTCGTATTCCCGCTCTATCCCCAAAGCAGCATTTACCCGACATGTCGCGAATTCATTGAGTGTAACGCGGCTAGAACAGTTGATGCAGGCTGTGCACGGGGCGATATCGTCCAATCGGCCTGAGGCAACCTTGTTCGGAAGCTCCGGATCTGCCAGCAGGCGCCTCGTCATACTGATAAAGTCTGCCTTACCCTCCTGCAGAATCCTCTCCCCCAGGACAGGGTCGAGCCTGCCTTCGGTACTAACTGGTATGGAAACGAGCTTCTTGATTGCCTCGGCCAGGGGCACGAAAGCTCCTGCTCCTTTATGGCTTGCATCAAGTCCTTTTAGCCAAGAGGGACCCGGAGGTTCGGGGAAAAAATACTGCTCGGGAAACAATGAGAAAATCTGGCTGCCGAAGAAATGGTATCTTACTCCAATGGCATCTGCACCGGCTTGTTCTAGTATTCGAGCAAACTGTCGACTCTCCTCAGAAGTCAAGCCCTCCTCTAACCCATATTCGGCGCCATTAATCTTGACCGAGATCGGGAAGTCCTGCCCCAAACGGTCTTTAATTGCCCGTACGATTTCAACGGCAAATCGTGCTCTGCTTTCTAGGTCTCCGCAACCATAGGCATCCTGGCGCTTATTCCAGACACGAGATAAAAAACTATTTATTAGGTGACAGGTGCTAGCATTGATCTCTACACCGTCAAACCCGGCCTTTTGAGCCCGCTCAGCTGCCTTGACGAACTGATCCTCAATCTCCTCAATCTCAGGGATGGTTAACTCTCTGGGCGCCATATATTCAGGTCCTATGAGATTACTCGAATCCACGGGGGAAGCAGATACCGGCTGAAGGCCGGTAAACTTCGTTCGATGCCAGGGTCCAGCGTGCCACAGTTGCAAAAATATCGGGCAGTCATGTTTATGGACGCCCTTCACAACTTCACTAAAGTTGGGAATGTATTTATCATCCTCAATATGAAACTTGTAGGGCCCGCGATGTCCTAAAGGCGAATCAACGCCAACGGCTCCCGTTATAATCAGACCGACACCACCCCTGGCTAATGCCTCGTAGAAGCTCTCGAATCTCCCCCAGTCGTTACGAAATAGATCCGAGCCCGACTTTACCATTCGGTTTCTCGTCTTCACCCGCCCTATATGGCCAGCCTCGAGCAGCTTCTCAAATCTTGCTGTGCCAATCATTTGCATACTCCCTTCGTATTGAGAACCAATCCTCCCCCTTCATGAATGCTTTCGCCCACCTTCGATGCGCCGCTACACCCTCTCCGGGGAGCCTCTAGTACGGCAAGGACAGAGCATAGTCAGTTGAAGACTGGAATACTCTGTCCATTACCGCCTCCTCTGCTATCCCCCATAATTGGCCTCTTCTGTTATCCTGGAAAACATTAAATCGTCTCTCGTCTACTCACGAACCAATAGTGCCATCAGCTTCTGGATGCTATCGAGCCTCTCCAGTTCCTCAATGACCTCGATAATCGCTTCCACTTTATTGCTGGCTAGTACCATAGAGGCGAGT
>CP070673.1:591828-597228 GCA_020351915.1 Deltaproteobacteria bacterium | reverse complement strand
TTATGCCCCACATAGTTTAGATGAGTGGGCGTTTCAAAATGGTTTATATAGATGGAGCCTATGATTCTAAGGCTTAGGGCGCAATAAACCATTTTGAAACGACCCAGTAAGGGGCCATGTCATAGGGCATAACCAAAAAAAAGATACCCATACCCTGGACTTTGCCGTTGCCCCGCTCTTAGGGCTCAAACAGTTGACATCGCTTATCTTCCACTTCGCCAAGATTTCTTAGCAAAAAACGTTTTAATGACCGCTCAAAGGAATTTCCGTTTGGGCAACAGCCCGTCGGTGATTGACCCTCTCCGTCTTAGTTTATCCCTTCGCTCATCTCTATTCTAATCCCAGACTCTTTCTAGCAGATTCGAGTTGATCCTGGCCGTATTCCCATCGGGCCATCAGCTCTTCTATTTTTTCTCTGACTTCACTATATTCATTCAGGAGCGGCACACTTTTACCTTTATCAGTGAAAATATCTGGATCTGAAAGGAGTTTTTCCAGGTCTTTTTTCCTTTGTTCTAAATCGGTGATTCGCTGTTCTACCAGGGTGAGCTTATCCTGGATTGGTTTTAGGGTTGATCTCATAAGTCTCCGCTTCTCAGCTTCTGTTCTTTTCTGATCCTTTCGGCTCTTCTTTTCTTTCCGGGGTGATTCCAGCACTTGCTTCTTGTCAGGTTCTAAGGGCAGATGTTTTGAGATCCGATCCAAGTGATCGTAGTATTCGTTAAGGTTTCCTGGGTATTCCTCAACCATTTCTTCCCGTATATCCCAGATCTTTGTTGCCAGCCTGTTGACAAACGCCTGGTTGTGAGAGACAAAGATCAATGTGCCGGTGTAGTCAACCAGGGCATCTGTGAGGATTTCTGAAGATATGAGATCAAGATGATTAGTCGGTTCATCCATCACCATGAGATTTTCCGGTCTTACCAGCAATTTTGCAAGTGCCACTCGTGCTTTTTCCCCGCCAGAAAGCATACCTATAGACTTGTTCACATCATCCCCTGAAAAGAGAAAGGCGCCGCACACACTCCTTACGGAACCTATTGTCTCATAAGGGACTATCTGGCTCACCTCTTCGATTATTGTTTTTGTGGTATCCAGCATTTCGAGGTGGTGCTGTGCAAAATAACTCATGGTGACCTGCCGGCCGAGTGTTATGTCACCGGAATCGGGTTTGATTTCCCCTGCCACCATTCTGAGGAGCGTGGTTTTGCCCGAACCATTAGGACCGATAACCGCTATCCTTTCTCCTCGTAACACAGTTCGGGTAATATCTTTATAAAGGGTCTTTTGGCCAAAGGTTTTTGAGATCTCTTTGATAGCTACCACTTCTCTTCCGCTCCTTGGTGCAGGAGGAAAGGAAAAGTGAATGGTCTTTTGGGGCCGGAACGATTCAACCAATTCCATTTTTTTGAGCAGTTTTATCTTGCTTTGCGCCTGTCTGGCCTTTGAGGCCTTATACCGGAACCGTTCAATAAATCTCTGGGCCTCTTTTGCCCTCTGTTCCCGATTCCTGGCTTTGGCCTCGAGGGCCAACCTTTCCTCATCTCTGGCCTTCAGATAGAAATCATAATTCCCCCGGTAACTCCTTATTCCTTCCAATTCCAAACTGATGACGCGATTAATTTGCCTGTTCAGAAAATCCCGGTCATGGGAGACAAGGATGAGGGCTCCCTTGTATGTTTGGAGGAATTGTTCCAACCAGTGTACAGAAGGAATATCAAGGTGATTAGTTGGCTCATCGAGCAGAAGCAGGTCAGGTTCCTGAAAAAGGAGACTCCCGAGGAGTAACCGCATCTTCCACCCTTCGCTCAGTGATGAAGCCGGTCTAGAAAAATCATCAGGTGCAAAGCCGAGGCCTGCCAAGATCCTTTCGGCCTCATGCGGAGGAAAGTGCATCTCCAAATGGCTCATTTCCTGGTGGAGTTCAGCTAATCTTTCTGCCAGCCTTGCACGGTCAGTCTGGTTCTGGGTATCCTCCAGTGATTCTTCCGTTTCAGCTATCCGATTTCTGAGCTCAACTCTTCCCGGTATGGAATCCAGGACCGATTGAAGAACATTGCCGGATAAAGCCGTACGAACATCCTGCGGGAGGTATCCGATCCTGATACCTCTTCCTGTCTTAATTTCCCCGGCTTCAGGGGATATTTCTCCAGCAATAAGTCTGAGAAGTGTTGTCTTACCGGACCCATTTGGCCCTACTAGTCCAATCCTGTCTGCTTGCTCGACCTGAAGTCCTATATCGTGAAAAAGCTTCGTTCCGAGGAAGGTAACCGAGAGTTTAGAGATAGTTACGAGACTCATGCGTTACTTACGCCAGTATGCAGGGGCAAGCATAACAATAACGGTGTAAATCTCAAGGCGCCCGACAAGCATACAGAAGGTTAAACCCCACTTACCGGGATCAGGAATAGTGAGGTAGTTTCTCACCGGTCCGACCAGACCAAATCCTGGACCGACATTGCCTATTGTTGCTGCCACCGATCCAAGAGATGTTATGACATCCAGACCGAGAAAAGACATGATAAGGACAGCTGCCACATAAAGACCTAAGTAGAGAATAAAGAAGCCGCCAATACTGTTCAGCACCTCTTCCGGAACCGGTTTCCGACCGAGCTTGACAGATCTCACAGCATGAGGGTGTACGAGCCTAAAAATCTCACGAAATCCGTATTTGACAAGCAGGACGATCCTCATGATCTTTATTGCTCCGCCGGTAGAACCTGCCATCGCCCCGATAAACATGCACAAGAAAAGGATAATCTGCGATAAGGCCGGCCACGTTTCATAGTCGCTGGTTACGAAACCGGTCGTTGTGATGATAGATGTGACCTGAAAGGCGGCGCGTCTGAATGCACCCGCTACAGAGTCATAAACTGTACCATAGATGTTAGCGGTAACCAGAAGAATGAGGGCAGCCAGAATAAGAAGAAATATGCGACACTCAGGATCCCTGCTAAATACCCGAAAATCCCCCTTTAAGAACCTAAAGTGAAGTGCAAAATTTACCCCGGCGAGCGCCATGAAAACCGTGATCACACCCTCGAAATAAGCGCTGTTGAAATATGCGATACTCGAACCGTGAGTACTGAATCCCCCGGTGGGCATGGTGCAAAAGGTGTGACAGATAGAATCAAAGAGGGACATGCCACCGGCAAACAGGAGTCCGATCTCGATCACCGTAATAAGGAGATAGACTTTCCAAAGGGTTTTAGCGGTTTCCGAGATCCGCGGCTGCAATTTATCCACAACCGGACTGGGTATCTCGGCCTTGTAAAGCTGCATTCCCCCCACCCCGAGAAAAGGAAGGATGGCGATGGAAAACACAATGATCCCCATGCCTCCCAACCACTGTGTCAGGCCCCTCCAAAAAAGCACTCCTTGAGGGAGGGATTCGATGTTGTTTAAGACAGAGGCTCCCGTTGTGGTGAAGCCGGATAAGGATTCAAAGAAGGCATCCGTCAGGCTCCCAATAGAACCTGAGAACAGAAACGGGAGAGAGCCAAAAAGACCAGCGCTCAACCAACTGAAGGTGACAATGGCCATGCCCTCCCTCTGGCTCAGGGCGGTGTAATCAGCTGTTCTGGCAATAAGAAAGAGGAGAAGGCCGCTGGCTGAGGTGATAAAAAAAGAATACAGTATCGGCAAAAAGCTCCCGTCAGAATAGACTAGGGAGACGATGAGGGGCGCGAGCATGAAGAGGCCGAGGAAGGCGTTGAGGATTCCAATGACCCGCAGGATCTGCCGAAAACGCATTAAAAGTATTCCAGTTTAACGGTAAATAGTTTCTCAAGTTTCGGTATAGCACCTTTGAGGGCGAAGATGATCAGGTGATCATGAGGCTTGATCATATTGTGTCCCCTAGGGATAATGATCTCCTCCCCCCTGACAATGGCACCAACAATCGCCTCTTTTGGGAATTTTATCTCCGATAGCGGGGTATTAACTATATCTGATGTCTCAAGTGCCTCGAACTCCATGGCCTCTGCGGCCTCTCCTTTGAGGGGTGCAACACAAACGACCTTGCCCTTCCTGATATATTGGAGGATTGCCCTAATTGCAGACAGTCGCGGGCTTACCACCGTATCGATCCCAATGGCAGAGACAAGGGGGAGATAACTGAATTTTCCAATGCGGGTAACCGTTTTCTTTGCCCCAAGGGCCTTGCCCAAAAGAGAGATGAGGACATTCGTTTCCTCTTCCCCGGTGATGACCACCATGAGGTCGACATCAGCTGCGTTTTCCTCCAATAGAAAGTCCCTGTCTGTACCATCTCCGTTGAGAACAACCACCTTTTCAAGCTTATCCGCCAGTTCCAGACATCTCTGACTATCTTTCTCGATTATCTTGGTGTTTATGTTGGTTTTATCCAGAGACGTTGCCAGGGCCAAGCCCGTTGTGCCACCGCCCACGATGACAACCCTGCCCAGTTCCCCCTCTCTGACGTTCAGAAGCCGAAAGATCGTTGAGATTTCCTCCTTGCGGGTCACGCAGTATAAGAGATCATTTGGCTGGATGACATCCTGTCCGGTGGGTATGATTACCTCTTCACCTCTTATGATCACACCCACAAGGAGCACCTCCTCAACGTCTTGAAAGGAGGAGAGTTTTCGCCCGACCAGGGGGGAGTCTTCCTTTATGGTTACACCGATGAGTTTGACCTTGCCGTTGACGAAATCCAAAACCTCTGATGCCTCCGGCACCTCCATGAGCTTGAGCATGGAGCTTACCATTTCTGACTGGGGGTTGATTATAAGATCAATGTTGAGAAAATCAGTCTTAAACATATCGCTGTGTTCCATGTAGTCGGGGTTCCGTACGCGGGCTATCTTGGTGATATAGTCGGTGAGATGCTGGGCATAGAAACAGGCGACGAGATTGGCCTCATCACTATCGGTAGCTGCAACGATTATGTCACTTTCCTTGATCCCCGCCTCCTGCAAAATGGAGGGACTCGTGCCTGAGCCCACAATGGCTTGAACATCTATTACGGTTTGGAGGTGGTTGATCTTATTTTGATCCTTGTCGATTACGACAACATCATGGTTTTCTTCAGACAGCCTCTGGGCAATATTGAAACCCACCTCTCCGGCACCGATGATAATAATTTTCATATATTTCTACCTTACTCAATTTTCTCCATTTCCAGATAGAAGCTAAGGTGAGTTTTAAGAAAGCCAGACCCAAAAGTCAATATATAAAGAGATTTCCCTCCTGAGGACCGGAGCTTATTGGTATCGTTCAAAAGTGTTTCCTCAATGGTATATTTGTTAGAGAAGGGGGTAGATATCTACCTCTATCCGGCCATGCCCATTTTCTCAAGGCCTGCCCGCCATCGCTCTCGCTCAGGCGAGGCGGGCGGGCGCTATCTAAAGGCCTCGCAGGAGGTGGTCAAAGATGTGG
>CP070673.1:587807-591728 GCA_020351915.1 Deltaproteobacteria bacterium | reverse complement strand
TTCTTTCGGCAGGTGAATACACACTGCCGGTAATTGCCTCGTCAAGTCATGGAGATCATCACCCCCTTTCGCTTATAGTTTTGGTATAGAGTTTTTTGCTGGTGTCCAGTATTTCACGTGTTCCTTGCTCTCCACCGGCAACTTGTGCCATTTTCGGTGAAGATTTACCGTTGGAGAAGTCTTTTTTCGTGTCTTGGCACTCGAATGTGCGCCATGCTCCTAGGGACGCATACGCCAAGCTCTGAAATGGCCAACCCAATAAACGAGAAGGATAGAAATTAACAATACAAAATTGACAATGGTATGGAGTATCCCATAAGACATTCTGTGGCTTTATAAATATTTCCCTCCATAGTGTCAAGGTATATACGTGTATCCTGAACAAGCCATCGAAAGCTATCGAAATGTAAAGTCATTTTACAGACAGTACACTACACTCCCCCAAAGGGACCCAGGGCTAAATCAACTATGTGTGAAGTATTCTCTACGTTTTCCAGGTGGAGCAGACATTCTATGAGCTCTTCCACCCCTTCTCGGGGCAATGCCAGGTTAGCACACTGGGTAAATTTCTTTATCAGGTCTTCCCAGGACCAGGGAACTCCCATTTCAGTTTTGCTTAGGCGTTTGAAATGGGATAGTTGCCTTCCATCCTTAAGCTTAATGATCACCTGAGCCTCCAAATCGTGCCCTCTTTCCGTCTCACCAAGCAAATCATTCGCAAAATGGACTTTAACCCTTTTTCTCATTGCTTCCACCCGGGGATCCAAGACTCTTTCCGGGGAGAACTGCTTCAACCCGACCTCCCCATCCAGGAGTAGAACGCTCAAGCAGTGCTCCACGCTGAATTTTCCGTCCAGGCTGCTTTTCGGTTGAGGCCGGCTCACGCTATTGTCACTCAGGCCGGGGCCGGAGAGAGCACACTCAATTTTATCAATCTCCTCGGGTAAAACCGTATGGTCCTTCAGAAGCTCATTCAGGGCTTCGATTGAGGCATGGGTACCTCTACAGGAGGGATATTGTTTCATGGCTACTCCAGGATGGGCAAAGTGAAAGGGCTTCCCTAAGGAGGTCACCAGTTTTTCCGTAGAATATTCTCCTCTCCCAGCGAAGACATTCAGGAAACCTACGGGAGCTTCTAAGATGCCAGGGGCTGCACTGAAGCCCTTTCTTGCTAACATAGTTGCCATAAGCCCATTTTGTGCTGCGTTGCCAGCATGCAGAGGTTTTGTCATGGTACCAAAATTCTGCCTCAAACCACCTGCCAGGGATGAGGCTATTCCCAGGGCAATCTCAGTTTGCTCCGCCTCCAGCTTCAAAAGTTTCGCTGAGGCGGCTGTGGCTCCCAGGGTGCCCAGTGTAGCTGTAGGATGCCATCCATGGTCGAAATGACTTACCTTGATGGCAGCAGCGAGTTTGGTCTCTGCCTCCACTCCCAGAATGTAGGCCAGAAGGATGTCCTTGCCTGATGCATTCTGTGCTTCCCCTGAAGCCAGGGCCACGGGTAAAATGGGCACGCTGGGATGGAATGGTAGAGGCAAGGCTCCACTGTCATCATAGTCCAGGAGGTGCGCCTGAGTCCCATTAGCCAGGGCAGCTAACAAAGGCGCGGTCCGAAAACCACCCCCAAGGACCCCAGCCACTGGTTTTGCCTCTACTTCTTGCACCAGGCTTCGTATGATATCCCCTCCCGGCTCCAGAGTTCCGGCTATAGCCACTCCAAGGCAATCCATAAAAGCCTTCTTAGCGGCTTCTATAACCTCAGAGGGTATATTTTTAAAACCTGTATCCACCACAAACTGTGCGAGCCCTCTGGTTGTACCCAATTCTCTCCTGGTTTCTGGCTCTTTAAATTCCGATTTATTAAGCATACCCCCTCCTAAAGCTTCCTAGATGGGTGCCCCGCTCGTGTGCCGTTTATAACAGTGCTCTGCACACTTCAATTTTGAATCAAGGCAATACTTACCCTTGGCATTTCTAGAATAGCATTTTTGAACTACCCTCTATATAAATATTTCACCTAGTATAAAAGCAAGGTTATTGAGTAAACACCACACTAAGATAGGTGCTAGCAGCAAAGAGGATGTTGCCCAGGAAGACCTACTTTGTCCAAATAATCATACCCGGATGTCCAGAGGAGCATAAAATCTGTTGGGGCTATCCCGGGTTTTGAATCTTTTTAGAAATTCTCTTGCCACTCCTTTCTCCTCTCTTCTATCTGTTTTAATTTGTCCTGAATAAACCCACATTATGCAGTTAAAACAAGGAAGGTATTGCCAAGGATATGTAAGTAATTGATTGTGCTCCTTTTATGAGGTTGGACACCAGCATAGAAAGGAGCACAAAAATCTGCATCTCAGCTACAGCGATCGTGGCCGGAATCAAGCAGCAAGCCAGGTGTACAACGGCACGGTGTAGACCGTCAAAGCCTCCAAAGCTAACCGTTGTATTGGAGAAGGCTGCATTTATGCAGGGTACTTTGCAACCCTCAACAAGGATCACTTCTTTTTCTTCTTCGGCATGGGGAGACGGAAGATCTTCGCTGCCTCATTCACTGCTGTACTGAGCTCCAACGCAGCCTCCTCATTCTCACTATTAATATAGGCTACTCCAGGCTGGCGTAAGCTTATGGGATCTAAATGGTCTGTGGGGACATCCAGTCTGGTACTTTGGAGCATAAAGGCCTTAGAGCAAATAGTGAGCCCCTCTTTGGTCAAAAGCCAGTTGATAAATACTTTTGCCGCGTTCGGATGGGGTGCCTTGTTCATAAGTGCCACGACGGTGAACATTGCAGCGTATGTAACATCAGTTGGTGAAAAGAATCTTATCGGCGCGCCTGCCTTCAGAAACTCAGCAACAGAAGCGTGCTGAGGCGCTACAAGGACGCTGTATTTCCTCCGGGCTACCCATTCCACCATCTGCCGAGGAGTTCTTGATATTACAGGCTCCTGCTTCGCAAATTTTTCCATGAATTCATAACCCAGGGCCTTGGAAACCATGAGAAACCACACCCGGCCTGGACCCGATGTAGTTGGGTCGTAGAACACTATTTTCCCCTTCCACTTCGGATTGAGCAAGTCTGAGTTTGTTTTTATATCCTCTGGCTTGACCAGGTCAGTGTTAACCACCAGGGATAAATCTGGGAAATAGAACAACGCAATTACATAGCGCTCGTCTTTGTCGGCGTAAAGATGGCGACCGCCATACCATACCTGAGGATCCACCACCTCCGGCAGCACCAGCAGCGGTTTCACGGGGTCGATGGCGCCGACGGGTTTAAAGTCCGTAAAAATGCTCGGTGCTCCCCCCCAATAAATATCTGCTAGATACAAACCAGCGCGCCGCTCACTTAAGATTCTCGCACGCAACTCACGCCCTCTTCCACTTATCAACTCAATGTTGATGCCATGAGCCGCCATCAAACCCTTGCGTATTGCTCCTATCTGGCCAGGGGCGGCCGTGCTATACATCCTGAGTGTTCCCTCCTGTTTGGCTGCGGTCAGAGTCTTTTCCCAATCCTGCTGCCAAGCAGCCTTCGAGGTTCCCGCTAAAGGACAGACAAACATAAGACCAGCCATTGTCACAGTGATCACTAAAACATACGCTATTTTTTTCATCCTGAACCTCCCTTTCCATATTACTCTTTGGTTTCCGTAACCTTATAAGTTCTCTCAAAACCTCGACGTTTTTCATGATCTGGAATTGTTTCTCTGACCTGAGCTACCACCAGATCACCTGGTAACCTCGGTCTTTCCCCTTCCGTGCCCACCTTTTGGGCCGAAAGAACCTCTCGGTTTTTTAGGCAGGTGAATACACACTGCCTTAATTGCCTGGTCAGGTCATGGAGATCATCACCCCCTTTCGCTTATAGTGTTCGTATAAACTTTCTTGCTGGTGTCCAGTATTTCACGTGTTCCTTGCTCT
>CP070673.1:584815-587707 GCA_020351915.1 Deltaproteobacteria bacterium | reverse complement strand
CAAAACCTAGCCCTGGATAAGATCAGATTAAAATATATCAGTGAGGGTACTGCAAGGAATGAAGTTGACAAGTCAAGCCTTGTCAGGAAGGCCCTCGATCTCCTTATCAAGCGGGAGAAGATTTGAGTAATCGAATAGCCTATCTGTACCTTCCCCACCCTGAGACATACACCACGAGGCCCATATTTAGTCCAGGTTGCACGATCTCAAAGGCACAGGTAGGACGCATATAGGAAAAACAACAAATTCCCCTGAGAAAGACCCCCTTATCCCCCCCTCGACCGATGGGACCCACGGCCAAGATGCAAACCCCTACGAATAGGAGTAATTTTGGGTTTTAGCGCTAATTATTTCCACCGCAAATAAATGAAATCAGGCTTGAGCAAAGATTGACGAGTTCATCTTGAAATATAGTTTTTCCTATTGAATTTTTCGCTGCCAATCCTGATATTGACCTTTAAACTACGATATGTAATCTATAAACTACAGGAAGTTCACCTTTTGGCAAGAAATATGAAATATTGACCTCATGGAACCTCCCACAATATATGGCCTTTTTTCTTGACTTTGGTACTTTCATTTTTTACTGGTACTAAAATCGGGCCTGAGCTGAATTTACCTCGTTATGACCGCAATCACATACGTACTATTGATCCTCTAAGGGCTCTATTCATTTGCTGAATCCACATTTTGGCCTTCCGAAACCTTTCTAAAAACAGGCCTGAAATCAAATATCCGTAACAATAAATTTGAAGAAGGGGGGTATGTTGTGGAAGAGATGAATAGAAGAAGTTTCTTAAAGACAACCGGCAAACTAACTTTAGCTGGCGCAACTGCATTGAGCCTAGAGCCAGTACTCCGTGGTCTTATATTTGACCCCAATAGATTGGCTTCCGCCACAGCATCGAAAACAGAATTTAATGTTTATAATGATGTTAATCCAAATGCGAAAGACATAATAGCCCATACGTTCAAAGGCTGCCTCGCACGGAAATGGTGGCCGGGGATTTGTTATAAGACATCCAAACCGATGGTTGCTGTGGCTGGTGGCACTGTGACCCAAATCATGAGTATGGCAGATTTAGCAAGCGGTAGTAGTCATGCATTGATGGGTCTTGTAAGAGAACCAAATACTGCAAAAGGATTTTTGGCAAGGGTTATCCATGGCACTGGTTATAAGGCATTTTATCTTCATCTAAAGAAGCCTGAAGTAAAACCCTTACAAAAAGTCAAGAGAGGGCAAATCATTGGATATCCTGACGAGAGATGGAATATGCCGAGACTGGTATTTATTGATGACGATGAGAGCGACCCAAATAATTATGGTATGGACCATGGCTTTATGACTTACTGGGATAGGAGTACTGATTTGGATATCGGCAAAGAGGAACAAAACAAAAGGTATGAAATACAACAGCAAGTACTGAACAAAGTTGCTGGTATGGCTGAAGGCGCGGAAAAATATACACTACTCAGAAAAAAGCACAAAGGCATGTTTCAATATAGGTGGTCGAAAATTGAGAAATTTCGATATATAGATCACGTTTACCAAAACAAGCCCGAAACCTTTCCCTCTTTGACAAAAGAACAATTCCTAGAGATGAAGAAGGAGTTCTACAGCAATCAACCGATTATTTTGACATTACCGTTTAACAAGAGCTAATTCTTATCTGACACAAGGCAGGGTCATCAAAGCCCCTGCCTTTGTCGGTATCTACATCATGGCTTTCTATATTCCACAAGAATCGATCCATCTGATCGCATGAGAATGTCAACATCATCATTACCGCTGGGATCTTTGTGGCTGGATACCATGTCATTCCTGGGTCGTGGGCTGAGGTATAGAACTGATTATCGAGAGGAGAAACCATGGGATTAAAAGAACTACTGAAAAGGGCTGCCATACTGAAAACACTCTCATTTCTGACTGTGTTTTTGCTCCTGTCCTTGCCTGCACGATCAGCAGAGCCCCAGGTGACAATCAATTTGGAGAACACTTCAGAGTATATCAAGGTTGCCAGGGTATATCATGTGGACCACCCTTACCGGGATACATTGCCGGGGCCATTCGAAATAGGGGGCGGGGAAATAGAGCCGGGTGAAACGTGGGCGCTAAGTCGTAAGAACAGCCCAGGCATCTACATTTTTTGCTGGGGGATCTCTGGTCGGGAGCATGTTGACCGGGAAAGGAAGTGTGAAACAATCTCTATCCCGGCTGATATCTCTAAGATTACTGTTAATGATGAACATGAGGTCATATTAGAATAACTGCTCCTACGATATCAAATATTGCCACAGGTAAGGCTTGGGCAACTGTGTAAAATTGAAATGTAGATTAACATGAGAGGGAAAAAGGACAGGGTTATGAATGGGAAGGGCAATCAATATGGATTTGGTGGAGTCAACACGGCTAGATCAGGGTTTTGAAAAGACAGCGTTTTGCAAGGACGCGGGGATTGGGGTGGCATACCCTAAGACATACCTATGCTTCTCATCTTGCTATGAGGGGTGTACCTTTAAATTCCATAGCTGAACTTTTAGGGCACCAGGACCCGGTAACCACAAAAATATATGCTCACCTGTCAAAAAGTCATTTACAGGATATGGCAAAAAGGCTAGATTACGGCCAGGTACACTATTCAAAAAATGTACCTGGGGAACGTACCCAAAAGGATTTAAAAAGGCTTGAAAAAGTTAACTAGTGGGAGATGCAGGTCTAATAATTTCAATAAGTTAGCTATGACCAATGTATTCGGGACGCTGGGGTCGCTGGTTCAAATCCAGTCGTCCCGACCATGTTTGAGCAGGTTTGAGATCTGTATGATAAAGAGATCGTGATAATTCTGGAGAACAAAGGCATTGTCAGCCCTGTTAGGGCTTCAAGAATAGGGT
>CP070673.1:581822-584715 GCA_020351915.1 Deltaproteobacteria bacterium | reverse complement strand
TTACGCTCAGCAATGTAGCCGCCGGCATAAACGCCACGGGCAGTTGTTTCAAAATCGCTATAAGTCCTTTTTATGCGAAGAGGACCCTTACCTGCTGGAGTTGGTTCGCTATATTCATCTGAATCCTCTAAGAGCCAAGGCGGGGTTGAGGATTTAAAGGCATTGAAGTCTTATCGGTATTGTGGTCACGGCGTTTTGAGGGCCATCGGCCGGAGTTAGTGGGTGGGGGCCTGCTTCGTTCAGTTGGGGGCTGGCTGGCGCTGGAAGGCTATCGGAGAAGGGGCGTTCGCATTAAGGGTGACGAACGTATTCTGGGCAGTTCGGGTTTTGTTGAACGGGTATTGGCAAAGGCGGATGAGGATCTTGCACACAAGAGCCGTCTTCAAGCAGAAGGTCTTGATCTTCATACCTTGATTGAAAGAGTTACTCACTATTATCACATTGACAGCGAGGACTTAAAGACTGCCAGCAAGCAGAGGCAAACGAGCCGTGGGCGTATGATGGTGTGTTACCTAGCGGTCAGGAAGCTCATGGTACATTGTACAGAGGTGGCCCGCGCGCTCAATATCAGCTCCTCAGCGGTAAGCAAGGCAGCCAACAGGGCCACGATGGATTCGAGTCGAAGAATAATCCAGAAAGAGTTGCTCGGAATATGAAGAATCTAATGACTTGACTAGTGAATGAAATTCAATTGTCCACATGTCACGGATGTGCCCTTTCACTGCGGCTTGTGCGCTGGCACAAGTGATGGATTCGATGGAAATATGCGTGATCGTAGTGACACCGAGGGCATAGGTGGCCATCAGGCCAGCGCAAACGGAACAGGTGTTCATGGCAAGCTTTTTCTGTCACAAACTTCTTTTGAAACTCAATCAGGCTCATTGGCTTTTGTTGCATCACTTCATCTCCTTTTTATTTAAATTTCAATTGGTTATAGCATAAATGAGGAGTAAAACCGGTGAGCATTTATGAAATATAGTTCCTGCTGTTAACGGAGGTTGTTAGTGACATTGTCAGTATTCATACTTTTTTCGAGTTGTAATTGGTATACTTACTTTTGTCACATCTTGGGCATCGAAAACCATTTGGCCATCGTGTTTGGAGAAGCCATTTGTAACAGGCATCTTCTGTTCTAAATTCTTCTTGAAACAAGGGAAGATTTATGTTTCTTTACATGCATGCTTACCTCGACGTAATCATTATATTTAAGCGAGCATGTCAATTTATAAGAGTCAATAATCCATAACCATAATAGGGCAAGGAGGGCACTAAAAATGGGAGCAGGTTACAATGATCTAAGGGATCACCTTAAGAAGCTTGAGGAAAAGGGGCTTCTGGTGAGGGTAAAAAGGGAGATAAATAAAGATACAGAGCTTCATCCTTTGGTGAGATGGCAATTTCGTGGCGGGCTGGCTGAAGAGGACAGGAAGGCTTTCCTATTTGAGAATGTGGTCGATAGTAGAGGCAGAAAGTACGATATCCCTGTAGTGGTGGGGGCATACGCTGCATCGAAGTATGTTTATGCAACCGGCCTAGGATACGAGGTGGATGAGGTTGCTTCTAATTGGGAACGTGATCTTGCCCATCCCATGGAGCCAGAGCTCGTTTCCGATGGCCCTGTTCAGGAAGTGGTCCACACAGGGGATGAGTTAAAGGAATTGGGAGTGGATCAATTCCCGGTGCCTATTTCTACTCCTGGTTTTGACAATGCCCCCTATATTACCTGTGCCATGTTGGTAACCAAGGATCCCGAAACAGGCATAAGGAATGTGGGTAATTATCGGGCACAGGTGAAGGACAACGATAGGCTGGCTTTGAACTTTATAGGGCTCGATGAGAAAGACGCTGCCATGCACTGGCATAAGTGCCGGGAGAGAGGGGTTCCCCTTGAGGCGGCTCTGGTCATAGGGGGTTCCCCAGCCATGGCCTATGCCTCTGTGACGCGCGTACCCTATGGCGTGGATGAGCTTTCTATAGCTGGAGGTTTGGTCCATACCCCCATTCGGGTGGTCAAATGTAAGACAGTAGATATAGAGGTCCCAGCGGAGGCAGAGATCGTCATAGAAGGGAAAATACCCACAGATTACCTGGAACCTGAAGGTCCTTTTGGCGAGTCCCATGGGCATATGGATCCCAGAACCTTTAACCCGAACCTTGAGATTACGGCCATTACGAATAGAAAAGACGCCATTTTCGTTTCTTGGATGAGCCAGATCACCCCAAGTGAGAGCAGTGTTATAAAGGCAGCAGGTTTAGAGGCAACGCTTTACCGCTATCTGAAGATTGAGCGCCGTGTGCGGAGTGTTAACAAGGTGTTTATGCACGAGCCGCTCACTAATCTCAGGAGGGTGATTTTCATCCAGATGAAGAATCCTAGCAAAGATGAGGTCTGGAGGGCCTTATATTCGGCGATTACCTTTCAACCTGAAGTGGGAAAGATCATCATAGCCGTGAGCGAGGATATCGAGCCCGATAATCTGGATGCGGTGCTATGGTCCTTGGCCTATAGGATGAGACCAGCAGAAGATACGGCCATAGTGAAGAACCGGACCAAGGCTCATGGTCCACCTTTTGATATGTCGGGGAAAATGATCACTGAGGCAATTGATTCAGCTCTACTGATAGACGCGACCTTGAAGGAGCCGTTCCCTCCGGTATCGCTGCCCAAGAAGGAATATATGGAGAGGGCAAGAGAAATTTGGGAAGAGTTAGGGCTGCCTCCACTAAAGCCTCAGAGCCCTTGGTTTGGTTACTCTTTGGGGCAATGGAGTGAAGAATTGGATGAGGAGGGAAAGCTCGCAGTGAAGGGGAAGTATTATTTGACTGGCGAAAAACTTAAGCAACGGCAGGTAAAGGGCAATCAAATAGACGAGCTGCTAAAAAAAGACTAGTG
>CP070673.1:578179-581722 GCA_020351915.1 Deltaproteobacteria bacterium | reverse complement strand
GGCTTAGGGCGCAATAAACCATTTTGAAACGACCCAGTAAGGGGCCATGTCATAGGCCTGCCCTCCCCGTCCCGAGACCGGGACGGGATCGGGAGGCGCGACATTTCTGAAATATCACATGTTCGCGGTGTTATTTCGCAGACGACGCACATATACTCATGCCCTATAAGCGAGGTCTGGGCCAGGGGCATAACCAAAAAAAAGATACCCATACCCTGGACTTTGACGTTATCCTGATCGAGCTGAAATTTTGCATGACAAAAGGCAAGGATCCACGCTATATTGCCCAAAATTCACTGAGGCAAGGGTAATTTCTAAGACACAGACCTTACGTAGTCTTTGTCAGAAACAATCTGTTGACGGCTACCAGCATATCACTGAAAATTGAAAAAGTCACTCGGCGGCCTCATTCGAGCCTTTTTTGTGATTGAAAATGAAGATACGAACAATAACCACAGGCTTTAATCTCGAGCTCCCATTTGAGGAGGAGCAGATCAGAATCATCGCTCATTTTACGAATAATGCAAGGAGGGTCTTTGAAGACCAGGGATATACAGTTCAAACGGTAAGGATAGCCACCCAACAGTGGGAGGACTATTTCGAATCGCAGAACCAGATTGTGGGATTGGCAAAAGAGCTAGAAGGCGTCGCTCAGAAATATAGTATCGACTACTCTAATGTGGGTACCACAACAAATACAGAGCTCATCCCGGTAATCTACGACATAATAAAGAATACCTCTCATATGTTTTGTACCGTTCTGGTTTGTGACAACAAACAGGTAAACCACGAATCAGCCAGACGGACAGCCAAACTAATGAGGAAACTATCGAGAATCAGCAAAGACGGATTCGCCAATCTGAGATTTGCTGCTATTTTTAACACAAGGCCGGGGAGTCCCTTTTATCCAGCAGCCTATCATGAAGGACCAACATCCTTTGCGATTGGAACAGAGAATAGTGATTTAGTAAACAAGGCGTTTTCCAAAGCCAAGAGCATTGAAGAGGCAAGGTTGTGTCTCAGGCAGATTTTGAGTGAGGAATATAAAAAGATAGAGGAAATAGCCGAACAAATCAGCGAAAGAGAGAAGATACAATATGGTGGATTTGACGTTTCAATCGCAACTTCTGTAAAGCCAGATGAAAGTATTGCGTTTGCTTTTGAGAAGTTAGGATTCGGCAAATTCGGAAATGTTGGGACACTTGCTATTGCAAGGGTAATAACTGATACAATTAAGAGTATCGATATTAAGAAATGCGGTTACTGTGGTTTGATGTTGCCGGTGCTTGAGGACTATGGACTAGCAAAGAGAAATGATGAAGGAAGGTATAGCCTGAGTAATCTACTGCTCTATTCATCGGTCTGTGGAACCGGGTTAGATACTATCCCATTGCCGGGAGATATATCCGAGAAAAAACTCTATGCCCTCCTGCTTGATATTGCGTCTCTTTCTATTGCGCTGAATAAACCACTCTCAGCACGATTGATGCCCATACCGGATAAAAAAGTCGGTGAGATGACAGATTATAGCTTTGAATATTTTGCTAACAGCAAGATTATGAAAATATAAATCCACAACACTCTCACTCCATGTCAAATTCCTTGAAGTCAAACCAGTACCCTGTCTTGCTCAAGTAGTCTATTTCTGCCCGGACGATGGCCAGGTGCCCTTCCTCGATCTCTACAAAGCGAGCGAACAGTTGTTGTCCCTCTAACGGCAGCTCTTTGACCATTTTCTTATAGAAGTTGCACGTTTTAATTTCAACGTCTAAGGCAGCAGAGAGCATCTGGAGCTCACCTCCTGGATGTTTACCCCCTTTGCGGGCTTCGAGTTTATTGACCCTTTTTCTGATTCTGTCTTTTGAGGGAATTGCCGTATCAAGTTTTTTTGGGGTAATCCTGCCAGTTCTTTTCCACTCATCGAGCTTGCTTTGCAGATATTCTCGGTGCCTTTGCTCTTCGTTGGACAGGACCCTAAAGATGCGTTTTCCAACGGGATCGGTGGTGGCTTCCATAGTACTATGATAGACGTCCCGAACCTGGGCTTCAAATTCCATGGCCGTCTTGATAGCCTCTTCGATGGTCATGTTTCCCTCCCTGATTACAAGTATTTCTTTAGTTCCATTTCCTCCTCAAGGTAGTATAAGAGAGGGAGAGTATCGAGTCAATGGAAGAGGTATCCTCAAGCAGAATGGTCTTCTTGTGGCAGGGCTTCGGGCAACTGAGGAAAAGGCGTTTGATACTTCTTTTGTCGTCTATTTTGGTTGCAAATGAAAATTTTTTCGGGTAGGCGATACCTAAAGACATCGCAGTTGCACGTGGTGGTGTTTTTTCTATTATCGTGGATATATCATTATGGTATCTGGGTCGTTTTCTGAGAGCAAGAACTTTACAGGCTGTTGCCGAAATCCCTTTTCTCTTAGTCTAAAACGTTTTTTGACAAATCTAAGGCTCCCTCCAGGCGATGTCAAAACTCGCCTTCAGGGCTCAAGCAGTTGACATCGCTTATCTTCCACTTCGCCAAGATTTGTTCGCAAAAAACGTTTTAATGACCGCTCAAAGGGATTTCGGCAACAGCCCGTCAACAGCAGACACCTGAGGATGAGGGAAAACCATGGCTCAACACATTGGTATTGTTGCATGCAGTGCAGAGGGGGCGGCCCTCTGCTACCGGACAATCTGCGTAGAAGGGACCGAGATACTGGGAAGGCACGCTCATCCTGAAGTCACCATGCACACCTTTCCCCTGAGTGAGTATATGCGGTACATTGAAAGCGGTTGCTGGGAAGGCGTGGCTCGTTTGATGGAGGCCTCAGTTGCCAAGGTAGCAAGAGTGGGTGCAGATTTTGCTATATGTCCTGACAATACAATCCATCAGGCATTTGACCTCGTTATTGAGAGATCCCCAATCCCATGGCTCCATATCGCTGAGGAGATTGCTGGTGAGGCAAAGCGGAGAAACTATGAATATCTCGGGATCTTGGGTACTCGCTTCCTGATGGAGGGTCCGGTTTATCCCACTAAGCTAGATGCTGTGGGGATTGAGCACCGGATTCCCGGGGAAAACGACCGGGAGCGAATTAATGAGATCATTTTTGATGAACTGATTAACGGCCATTTTTCCTCACAAGCTCGAGGGTATTTTACCGAGGTAATTGTCCGATTACAAAACCAAGGCTGTGATGCCATTGTTCTTGGTTGTACCGAGATACCGCTCCTCATAAGCCAAGAAGATTCACCCTTGCCAATTTTGGATTCTACAAGGGTGCTGGCACGGGCTGCCCTGAAAAAGGCGACTGGAGCAGTATCTCAATAGGAATGTGTGTCATCCGTACCACGGGGTCTGTACCCCGTCAGGTTCTGGTGGATTCGTCCAAACTTGCCATAGCGGAACGAGCAAACATTACGTTGCATACTAAGCAGAGCATTTTATTGTTTGCATTGCACATAACCCAGAAGGGTCTAGAATGGTCATGAGGTCTTTTCTTCTGTTCCGAGGCTCCCAGCCTGGTCTTTTCTACGACTTATCAATGGGGGATACTT
>CP070673.1:574952-578079 GCA_020351915.1 Deltaproteobacteria bacterium | reverse complement strand
TTTCGCCGAAGGCGATGGCATTTTTCCCTGGCCGTCGTCTCCCGGCCAGGGAAATAATAATCTCCTCTGTGACCTCTGTGTCTCTGTGGTGAATTCCCGAGCCATGCCTTCTTACAACATCCGAATCAGGAGTAAAGGATATAAGGATATTCCCTTATTTTCCCATCATTATCGAGGAACCCGGCGCCACACCTGGTAGGCTACGATCATGTAGATAACGATAGATCTCTTAGATCATCGAATATTCATTTCCTTGACTATGCTGCAGGGAAAACGGCTAGACGCTAGGGAAAACAAATAGTTGAAAATGAGGATAGAATAGAACTTTTTTTATTGCAAAGAGAAAAGTACCGGTTTTGCAGACAGGCTCATTACTCCGCTGCTGCCTGCGGACTCTAGCTCAGGACTTCTATGAAACCCTCTAACCAGCTCCATACCTAATCGAGGGTGTACACAGCTCCTGCATTGTTATGGTTTTATGATCTCCTCAAGACCGGAGGCACTCCTGATGTGGATATCCTGCTGTGGGAATGCTATCTCAATACCGTGTTTCTTGAACTCCTCATCAATTCGAAACCTGAGCTCGGTCGGCGCGGTTAGCCAGAAATCAGGCGAGGCTATCCAGAACCGGACCCTGAAGATGAGCGCGCTGTCACCGAAATCCATGAAATCCACCCGGGGAGCAGGGTCAGCCAGTATTTCTGGCATGTCATTGACAATCCGCAACAGAACCGTGCGGACCAGCTGGACATCCGAACCGTAGGCCACGCCTACATCCACCTGGCGCCTTACCTTTGGATCCTTATAGGACCAATTGGTAACCCTGTCTGAAAGCATGTGAGAGTTGGGAATAATCAGAGAGGCATTGTCAAAGCTCTGGACGACAGTGGTTCTTATGTTGATCCGATTAATTGTTCCCCAATCTTCGCCTACCTGGACCATATCACCGACCTGGATGGAAGGATCAAAGAGAAGAATGATACCGCTAACAAAATTATTGACAATATTTTGCAGGCCAAAGCCAATCCCGATCCCAAGGGCTCCTGCCATGAAGGCCAGGGATGAAAGATCAATTCCCAGGATATTAATCCCGGTATAGATTGCCAAAACCCAGAGGGAGTAAACAACAACATTTACCAATGATGCCCTTGCCCCGATATCCAGCCTGGTACGGGGGAGCACCTCGTCCTGCAAAGCCTTCCTGATGATCCTTGAGATATAGCCGATAAGAAAAAGAAAAATGATGACATAGCACACGTTGAGTATCGTGATCTTTGCCTTACCGATGCTGATACCTTTATTAAGCCATGAAAGCTCTGTACTAATTTTGATTCCCAGCACGGACTCAAGAATAAAGGGCAGCGCTATCAAAAAACACAGCACCGCAAAGAATACGAGACTAAAGGATCGGAATCTAGCTCTCATTATTACTCCTTATTACTAGCGAAGCTCTGCCTCAAACCGTCGAGACACTGTGTCAGTAAGAAAATACGAAATAGTGGGTAACGTTTCTGAGTTACGGTGGAGCCTGTCCCGACTATACTGTCGGGGATGCCCGTTTCGTTTTTCGGTAACGTCATTCGTCTTTTTATTTCTACGTTACCTTGACCGTTACCGATACGGGCTTCGTTACCCTAACCGTTGCCCAAATAAACCAGCAAAAAAGTTGACATTGATCCGCCCGAAGTCTGGCGGATAGATTTTAAGATCTTGGCTTATATAGACACCTAGAGGATACCTCGTGGAGAATTCTCAGAACGCCTCAAAAAAACAATGGTTGCACCCCAGTTGGAGGGGCCCCGGTCTTGTGTGAAGGAGCGGACGAGAGGATGCCTCTGTAAGGCAGACTCTACCGTCCGGCGTAAAACACCCTTACCCTTGCCGTGAATTATCTTGACTTCCAGTATTCCTTTCTGGGAGCAAACATTCAGATACTCATCTACAACATTAGCAGCATCCCGTGGTGCAAAGGTATGCAGGTCTAACACTCCATCAATCGGGATTTCCACAGGCGAATTATCCATCCCCTTCAGCTCCGCTTTCCTCTGTAAGTCTCCGTCTAATCTACCTTTACCCGGGTGGCCTTCTTGTCTTCCCTTTTTGGCTTGCCTTTCTCTAGACCCGCTATCCTCTCATCAATCAAGGATCTGATCCCTTTCAAACATTCCAGCCTGCTCTTCTTCATATGTTCCCGAAACTCACCGTGGGGTACGATTCTCCCCTCCATCCAAGAAAAAAACCGGCCAAGAGAACGAAAGGCCTCCTCTGTGCCTATGTCCTCTTTCTCTTTAGGATTCTTCTTTTCCATCCTAGTTTCCTCCAAAAATGATATCTAAATAAGACCCATCCATTTTTGCCTTAACGTCTTTATAGGCAGACACATGTCTGGGCAACAGGATATACTTCTTGAATTCCCCTACCCTGACAACCACCTCCTCTGGCAGTCTGTTTAGTTCTATCGTTTCCTTAGAGATAAACGGGAGCTTAATCCTTATAATAAATTGGCCATTTTTTTGCTGGAACTCATAGGGTTGATCATGATAAAAATGTTGTGTTGGGTCATGCTCACCATAGATATCTGCACCAAGCTTTGTGAGGTTTCCCTTTCCCAGGGGCTCACTTTGCAGGAGATTTACCGGCAATATGGGCACAGGACTAAAATACTCCTCCGCCAATTTCAGGTATCGTCTCTGTGATTCCTTCCAGTCATCAAAGTACTTCTCTTCAATACTCGGCGGCAAAATCCTGTTCATGACTATCGCATCTATGCACATCTTATAGAGCGAAAAATATAAAAAAATCCTCTGTGTCTCTTTTAGAACGATCTTCTCAGGATTGACCACGAGCCGTGCTGTTGTTATGCCCGGATCGGTAAGGATCTCATCTATCCCCTCGAGTCTCTCAAAAAGATTTTGAAGGGCTTCAAAGTAATCATCTTCCGGGAGGGGTACATCGTAAAAACGTCTGGCCACGGGCCTGATGTAGCTCACCACCCTGCGTTGTATCTTGAATATCTTTCGAATATACCATTCAAGTGTACCGGGAATACTGATGAACCTCAAAGACTCGCCTGTGGGCGCGCAGTCCAGAATGATCACATCAAAATCGTCTTCCTGCACATATCGAT
>CP070673.1:566952-574852 GCA_020351915.1 Deltaproteobacteria bacterium | reverse complement strand
CAAAATGGAGGTTTATCGGATATGAAAGAAATCGTTCTCAGTATAGACGGTATGACCCTTGAAGGCCTGGTGGCCATAGCCCGCGAGGGGGCAAGGGTTCGGCTGGGGAAGGAGTCCGAACAGCACATTGTTAATGCCCGGAAACTCATCGAAAAATGGGTTCAGGAAGGCAGAACTGTGTATGGTGTCACCACAGGGTTTGGGGCGCTCAGTGATGTTACCATATCCAAGGAGGAAACCTGGCTTCTCCAGGAAAACGTGCTCATGAGCCATGCGGCCGGTGTGGGCAAGATCCTGGATGAAGAGACGGTTCGGGCCACCACGGCTCTTCGCATCAAGGATCTGGCCAGGGGGCATTCAGGCATCAGGTTGGAGACGGTTCAGTGTCTTGTAGAACTTCTCAACCGCGGGGTCTGTCCGGTAGTGCCTGAAAAGGGATCGGTTGGGGCCAGCGGTGATCTCGCTCCCCTGGCGCACCTGAGTCTTGTCCTTATAGGCCAGGGGGAAGCTTTTTATAAAGGCGAAAGAATATCAGGGATTGAGGCCTTAAAGAAATGTGGTATGCAGCCCCTCCAGTTGGAAGCGGGTGAGGGCCTCGCACTGGTGAATGGTACCCAACTCATGACCGCTATCGGCGGGCTTTCGGTGTTTGATGCCATAGGGCTTTCCAAAATGACTGATATAGCGGCTGCCACGAGTCTGGAGGTACTCATGGGAAGCAGAACGGAATTCGATTCGAGGATACACCAGGTTCGGCCACACCCGGGACAGGCCGCAGCAGCTGACAACATGGACCGGATTACCAGAGGTAGCGAAATCATCACCTCCCACAAGGACTGCTCCCGCATCCAGGATGCCTATACGCTGCGGTGTTCCCCCCAGGTGCACGGCGCCAGCAAGGATGCCATCACGTATGCCAGGAACGTGGTGGAAACAGAGATGAACTCTTCTACAAACAATCCCCTCATTTTTCCGGAATCCGGCGAGTTCCTGCTGGGAGGAAATTTTCACGGTCAACCTGTGGCGCTTGCCATGGATTTTCTGTGCATGGCTATCGCAGAGCTGGCGAACATCTCAGAACGGCGTATCGAACGGCTGGTAAATCCCCAACTGAGCGGGCTTCCGGCCTTTCTGGTCAGTGACGGGGGCCTGAATTCCGGATTCATGTTAGCCCAGTACACGGCTGCCTCCCTGGTATCGGAAAACAAGGTCCTTTCTCATCCCGCTTGCGTGGACTCCATCCCCACTTCGGCAAACAAGGAGGATCACGTGTCCATGGGGGCCATTTCTGCCCGGAAATGCAGAGAAATCGTAAGGAATACTGAACATGTAATCGCCATTGAACTCCTGTGTAGTGCACAGGCCATGGATCTATTCACCAACATGAAACCCGGGCAAGGTACCCTGGTTGCCTACAAGATTATCAGAGATGCTGTTCCCCACCTGGAAAGGGACCGCGTGCTGTCCAAGGATATCGAGACCGTGGTGGAGCTCATACGGAGCGGAAAGATACTGGAAGAGGTTGAAGCCGCGGTCGGAAAGCTCCAATAAACCCTCCCAGGGTCTTACTAACCACCCACTCGGCCCGTTAAAAGGCGGGCCTCGTTCGAGACACAGAGAACACAGAGCGAGAGTTTTTTTCCTGATCCCTTTTGACCCTGGTTAAATATGCTGCGCCCTAATGGAATAAAAAACATTCGACGGGGTAAACCTTTACCGGGGAAATGCTGAAAGAATCAGGTCATGTTTCCATCTCTGCCGAAGCATTGAGCGTGCACTTCTCTTTCAACACTGACCCAACTCATCGGCAAGTATCCTGCGACGCAAGGCTGATGCCAGGCTCGACAACATCTCGCTTTATTGAGTCCGTTCGGCTTAATGAACGCTTAATGTTGACATACAACGTATCTTTTCCTAAACTTCCTCAGTAAAAAGAGGATTTCTGATCGGTCGAAGGGAGGTGGTAAAGAAATTTTCGAGAGAGCCAATTCTGCATCGAAGGGGGGTGATAAAAGGCATAAAATATCTATTTTTGAGGTGAAGATTGATAATTTGAAAAGGGAGGTATTCCAATGTTTAAGAAACTTTTTGTCGTGTTGGTTATTGGTTTGCTCTTTTCTCCGGCTGTCTTTGCAGGGGAAGCAGCAAACTTTGTCTCTACCCAGATGGTGCCAGCAGCGGAGCAAAAATTTGCCAAAGGTGTACTGCTTAAGGGCTTTACCGATGAAACTGGTATCCCGGTAGAGTTCATACCTATGGAGTACGCTGATGCGGTGGTTCGTCTGAGTGCTGAGGTTGCTGCTAGAAAGGTTGCTATATCGGCTATAGGTGATCTGCACGGTGGGCTTGATGTGATGAACGCAAAGGGCCTGTTTACAAATCTTGCCGGCATCAAACTACCCAAAAGGACGTTTATCAAGAGCTTAGAGGATCATTCAGTAATCGCAGGGAAAAAGGTTTATGTACCTTGGATGCAGGCGACATACGTAATGGTGGTCAACAAGAAGGCTTTCGATCATTTGCCAGCGGGCCTTAATACTGAAGATGTGATGGGCGCGACAGGGAAATGGACCTATGATATGTTGCTCAAGTGGGCGATGAACCTTGAAGGCGCATTGAAAGCGCCAAAGCTTGGCTTCCCCATAGGTCCCAAGGGTCTGTGGCATAGGTTCTTGCACGGCTATATCTATCCCTCATTTACAGGTTATCAGGCGAAAGCGTTTGACAGTGCTGGAGCAGTAGCCTTATGGGAGTATCAGAGGGAGCTGCTGCCTTACATCCATCCGGCAAGTTCCACTTGGGAGGCTATGGATGAGCCGTTACTTAAAGAAGAAGTACTCATCGCCTGGGACCACACTGCCAGAATAAAACCTGCCATAGTCCAGAAACCAGAGGCCTTTGCCATCGTTCCTGTACCCAGCGGGCCCAAAGGCAGAGGTTATATTACAGTGGCCGTAGGTCTGGCAATTCCAGTAAGGGCGCCACAGAAAGATAACGCCATCAAACTGATCGATTACCTCACACGACCAGATGTACAGGTTCAGGTACTGAAGAATGTGGGTTTCTTCCCCACAGTGAAGGAAGCAGGAGGCGCTATACCAGCAGGACCACTGAAGATTTTGGCCAAGGGCGTACTTACACAATCAGCAGCCGCAGATTCGATAATGGTTATGATACCCAGCCTTGGCCCGAAGGGTGGCGATTTTACGGCCCTCTATCGTGACGTCTTCACCAAGGTGGTAATTGAGAAGGCAGACATTGAGCGGACATTGAAAGGAGCTGCTGCCAAGCTGAGAGCGATATTCAAGGAAATTGGTGTGCCCATGGTATAATACTAGGTGAGTGTTTTGCGCCTCTCCCAGGCAAAGCTTTTGACTTACAGGGGGAGGCGCATTGTTTTCAAAAAAAGGGGACGGACAGGAGGATGTTTTCCAAAAGGGTAGAAGAAAATTGGTTGCCTTATCTGCTCTTTCTTCCCACCTTGATTTTTTTGGCTGTTTTTGTTGGTTATCCATTACTGGAAGCCCTAAAGCTAGCTTTCACTTCTGAATCAGGTAGGCTCAGCCTTGATAATTTTATTGCCTTGGCTCTAGATTCCACTTTTTGGAAAGCCTTGAAATATACTCTGCTTTTCTTGGTCACCATAGTGCCTTTAGACGTTTTGCTCGCGTTCCTGCTTGCACTTTTCGTGAACAGGAGGTTTCAAGGCTATATGATTGTGCTTTATCTTATTTCCATACCTTTAGCCTTAAGTGACGTATCGGCTGCGCTGATGAGTTACAATATTTTCACGTCGCACGGGTTTTTAAACAAGTTTTTGATGAAATTCGGGATTATTGAGACACCTATTTACTTTTTTGGCATAGGGTTGAGCTCACGTGCTTTCTGGGTAATAGTGCTAACCGAGCTTTGGAGGGCAACACCTTTGGTATTCGTCATTCTTCTGGCTGGTCTTCAGGTCATAAGCAAGGATTACCTTGAAGCAGCTGATGTGTTTGGATTTAGCAAATGGCAAAAGTTCTTTCGTATAACGCTGCCGCTGGTTATGCCGAGTCTGCAATCCGCTCTGCTCATCCGGACGCTCTTCGCATTTCAAATATTCGCGGTTGTTTGGTTGCTTTCTGGTAGAGATATCCCGATACTGGCAGGTGAGACATATTACCAGCAAGCAGAGCTTTACCACACTGAGATTGCGGCAACCTATGGATTCATCATTGCTTTAATCTGTATACTCATCAGTTGGGCGTATATTACTATTTTTAAATCCAAACATCTTGAGGGGTGAATTGGAAAAGCTAGCGCTCATAGAGAGACAGAGAATTCCTGTAGCTTTGAGAATCAGACAAATGTTTACGGCTTTCCTTGCCTTACTCATCGGGGTGTGGTTTCTCACGCCGTTGGTGCTCATCACACTTTCGGCTTTCGCCTCGCCCGAGGACTACTATCAGATCGAGAAAGTAGTACCTACACATTTTACTATCGAACAGTTTAACGATCTTTTCTTTAAACTTGAAGCGTGGCAAGCGACGTTGACCAGTGTCAAAGTTGCTGGATTGACGATATTGTTCAGTTTTTTGTTGGGGTTGCCTGCCGCTTATGCCCTGTCGAGATATGTCTTTCCTGGGAAGAACTCTTTAAAACTATTGATTTTAGCCACAAGGATGTTTCCTTTGATGGTTTTGGCCATACCGTTGCTCATAATTTTCATGAAGATTGGGGTGAGCGATACGACCCATGGCACGGCTTTAGCGCATACTGCCATGGTACTACCGATAATTATCCTTGTATCTTCAAGCATTTTGTCGAGTATATCAGTGGAATATGAAGAAGCAGCTATGATTTTCGGTCTCTCGCGTGTACATGCCTTTTTCAGGATAACTTTACCGCTTGCACTGCCTGGTCTGGCGGCCTCTGCGATCTTTGCATTTATCATATCGTGGAACGAGGTGTTCGCTGCAGCCATATTGACTTTGACGAATAGAACGCTGCCAGCACATATTCTCAAAACCGCTATGGCTTCGCCAGATTATTTTAAATTCACTGCTGGATTTATCATGGCTGTACCGGCACTCATCTTCATCTTCTTTGTAAGGAAACACCTGGTCACCATGTGGGGCATTTCGCTTAAATAGCTTTTTCCTTTGAATATCTTGTCAATCTCGCATAACCTGAAGTTGGGACACCTTTTCCTGGTTCACAAAACTGGAGTGATTCCTCTCGCCTAAGACACCAGAGGGTAAGAGCGGGTCTGCCCACCAGCTCAAAGGAGATGAAGGTCAAGTGTCCCAAATTCAGCACATAACAGAAAGAGAGGTGAGCAAGGTTGGTTAAGGTAATGCTTAAAGGTTTGAAGAAATATTTTGGTAGAATGAAAGCAGTCGATGACATAAACATGGAGATCAAACCCGGTGAGTTCCTAGCGTTGCTTGGCCCTTCTGGCTGTGGCAAGACAACGTTGTTGCGTTGCATGTCCGGCCTGGAGAGAGTTACAGCTGGTAAGGTATTTTTCGATGACGATGATATTACCTATCTTTCGCCAAAGGATAGGAATATATCAATGGTCTTTCAAAACTATGCAGTGTGGCCACATATGACTGTGGAAAAAAATATTGCCTATCCCTTAAGGGTTAAGAAATATTCTCAGAATGAGATAAGGAAACGAATCATCTGGGCTGCCAAACTTTTAAGCATAGATGAACTGCTGAACCGTTATCCGGTACAGCTTTCCGGTGGCCAAAGACAGCGAGTGGCAGTAGCACGAGCGATCGTGATTGAGCCAAGGGTATTGTTGATGGACGAGCCCTTATCCAATCTCGATGCACTGTTGCGTGTTAGAATGCGCAGCGAGGTAAAGAAATTACAGCAAGATCTTGGAGTTACAACCATTTATGTTACCCATGATCAGGTAGAAGCTATGACCATGGGTGACCGGATCGCCGTGTTAGAACAAGGTAAGCTTCAACAGTTGGGCGCTAGTGATGAGATCTATCATAATCCGTCTAACATGTTTGTAGCAGGATTTATCGGTTCACCACAGATGAATTTCATCGAGGCTGAGATAACGAGCCGTAACGACGGGCTGTACTTAAGAACAAAAGGTTTGGTCGTTCCTTTACTGGATAAATTCAAAGCCAAAGTTTCTGAACTTTCAGGCAAAAGAAAATATCTCTTGGGCATAAGGCCGGAGCATATCTATGTGGCCGGCCAGGCCCAACCAGGTAAGCTAGCAGCAACAAAGGGCAAAGTCTACTTCCTAGAGCTTTTGCGCTCAGATACTGTCATCCATCTGCAAAAAGAGTTCGGGTTTCTTGTAGTTAAGGCACCGGGTGATTTGAAAGTAGAGGAGGACGAGGAGCTCGAGGTCTTGTTCGACCTGAACAGAATCCACCTGTTTAATAAAGATACAGGCGAGGCAATATTATAGACCGAAGCTATTCGTAGCGTTAAACGGAGGTTGGGCCGATGGGAAAAACGCATCCAGAAAGTGTGGTTTGTTTTCCTTTTAAGAATGAAGATGCGAAGGTGTTCATTAAAAACATCAAGGAGGCTCTGGAACATCCAAGGGTGGCAGAGGTTATCTGTGTGGGATATGAAAAAGATGAGTGTTATAAGGCAGTAGAGTCTGCTGTTCCTTTTTTACAGAAGGAAAAGGGCAAAAGGGTTCATCTAATCCTTCAGAAGAAATTGGGAGAGAAAAGGTCTGGTAAAGGAGACGCGATGAATACAGCCCTCACTTTCTTTATTAATCAGACTCCTTACGGCAGAATCCACTTCTACGATGCCGATATTGTGACCTTTAACCGGGAATGGATAACAAAAACCGAGGAAAAACTAGACCAAAACTTTCAGGTAGCAAGATGTTCTTTTCCCAAAGCCCCCACCGATGGCATGATTACCTGGAATATCACCAGATGTGGTTTTGCCTATAACTGGCCCGAAACTTTTCTTCCAGAGATTGAACAACCCTTGGGGGGAGAACTTGCCTTTAGAAGAGAAATAGCTCAGGAATTAATTAAAGATAGGTGGGTATTAAAATACAGTGATTGGGGAATTGACACCGCCTATATGCTAGCCTTTTGTCAATACAAGGCCCCTATCTATGAGGTCTATATCAGAAATGGCAAGCTTCACAAACTCTATGGCCAGCTCACCGATCTTTACACTATGCTGGTAGAGTGCTTTACTATTATTCAGGAAAATCAATCTGTTAAGATAGATACCAATGGTATTCTTTATCACAAGGACAGTATAGATATAGCTAGTGTACCCCAGGAAATCCAGCACAAAAAGGCCTTTGATGTGGAGGGAACGGTTTCTCTCTTAAGGGAAAATTGGTCCCCTCAGGAAAAAGAACTTCTGGATACATTTCCCGCTAAGATAAGGGAGGGAATGCTTGCCTTGCAAAAAAGTGGCACCGTAGATGTCAGGTTCATGGATCCTGAGACCTGGTATGAGGTTTATGGAGTTTTGTTGAGATATTTTGACCAAAAAAGTCTTATTTGGAGCGATTTACTTTTTCATCTATGGGTGGCTAGGGTGCTTAATCATACCTTTTACTTTGCCTCTAAAGGCTTCCGGCAGGCTATGGAAAGCCTCTACCGGATGGTCACCTCCTTTGAACATCGGAGAAGAAAGGGGCCACTCATTAGAGGGCAGATTGCAGCATAGCTGTTATGCTTCTATGACAATTGAGGTAGAGATGATCGAATTAACGAAGCATGGCAGAACTTTCTTAAATCGTCTGGAAAGGGGGAAAAGGTTCCATCTTTTATGGGTGCGCTTTTAATCATTGGCTAGTACAGTACAATGAAGGGTGTTCTCTCAATAAATCTTTGCTCAATAATCCTACCTTCAAAACGACCCGCCCTTTCAATTTTTCTTAGACAAGCCTAATAGGGTT
>CP070673.1:561809-566852 GCA_020351915.1 Deltaproteobacteria bacterium | reverse complement strand
TTCTGCCCCCAATTTTTTGGCCAAATCTTGATGCTCTTTTTGGCCCTTTCTGGTAAAGACAAAGACTTTGCAATCCCAATACTTAGCAAGCTGAATGGCAATATGCGCAGAAGCCCCAAATCCATAGAGGCCAAGGACTTGCCCAGGTTTTATGCCAGAGAGCCTCAGGGCACGGTAGCCAATGACCCCAGCGCACAGAAGTGGAGCAGCCTGTGAATCAGAGAATCTTTCAGGGATAGGGTAGGCAAAGTCCTCTGAGATAACAACAGACTGAGCGTACCCACCATTGGCATCGAGGCCGGTGGCCTGGAATTTGTCGCATAAGTTCTCATCACCTCTGAGACAGAAGTCACATTCTCCACAACTCGAATAGATCCAGGCGATCCCTACCCTATCTCCGGCCTTAAACTTGGTTACACCTGAACCCAGTGCTTCCACCCTTCCAACAATTTCATGACCCAAAATGATGGGAAATTTTGGTGGGACAAGTCTACCCTCAATCTCATCGAGTTCCGTGTGACAAACCCCGCATGCAGAAACCTTGACTAAGATTTCTTTAGCGTTCGGGGCTGGATCCGGTAGTTCTGCCACCTCTAATGGGGTTTCTTTGAGGGGTAAATCACCCCTTTTTCTCGCTTGTCCTGGCTTTCCGATCTCACAGAATTCCTTTAAGACCATGGCCTTCATGCTAAATACCTCCTTTCATGCTCAGGGCTTACTAGTATAGCGTTTCCTTGGTAACAGCATATTTTTTCAAAAAGAAAAATATCAAATGACCAATGTCAAAGTTCAAGTCAATGCCAAATGACCAATGTCAAAACAGAAAGTTAGATTCGGGAAAGTGCTGGATATGGGTGTAAATTTTGAAATTTAGTCATTTGGATTTGATTTGACATTTGGATTTTGGCATTTGGCATTTTATTGAAGTTTCTTATTTCAAAGCTATTTGCCGAGCGGACTACTAGTAACCTCAGGATCATTTTCTATAACCCAAAAGTAGTCTCGGCACGAGCCTTGGCTGCCGATGATACGGAAAGATGCTTGATCTTACCAAAAGACCGTGGATTTAGCCAAATTTAAAAGCCCCGTGCTATTTTTAATTGTTAATCGGTCTGTAACATGCAAGAATACCGTTCGCACCATTTGTTTGGCAAGGAGATAAGGATATGCCAGAAGACTTGAGCATTGAGAGAGTTGGTGAAAGCACCTTTGATTCTCCCTTAGATTCTGCGGTTTTTATCCATGATGGGGAGGGTGTACTTCTCGATGCAACCCTCTCAGGTTACCAGAAAGGCGATGGCACACCACCCTTCCTTGAAAAGGCTGGTCCCCGAGAGAAGATTTTTTTCAATCCAGAAACAAGCCGGGCTGGGTTAGTCACCTGTGGGGGACTCTGCCCCGGCCTGAATGATGTTATCAGGGCCATAGTCATGGTCCTGTGGTATCGGTACCGGGTCAGGGACATAGTTGGTTTACGGTATGGATTCGAGGGCTTGATAGCCTCATTCAACCATGAACCTCTCGTCCTTGAACCGGACCTGGTTGAAGACATTCACAAAGACGGTGGCACCATCCTCGGCACCTCCCGGGGGCCTCAGGATACGGCCCTTATGGTAGATTTCCTTGTGAAAGAAAAAATAGATATGCTCTTCACCATCGGTGGTGATGGAACCCAGAGGGGCGCACTCGCACTAACCAAGGAGATAGAAGAAAGAGGTCTTCCTATCTCTGTTATTGGCATTCCAAAGACCATTGACAATGATATTTTATTCACCGAAAGGACATTCGGCTTTGAAACCGCTGTAGCTATGAGCCAGGTACCAATAACAGGTGCCCACATGGAAGCTAAGGGGGTAAGGAACGGAATAGGAATAGTCAAACTTATGGGAAGGGAGTCAGGCTTTATCGCGGTGTATGCCACCTTGGCGTCAAGTGATGTAAACCTTGTACTGATACCGGAGGTTCCTTTTTCTGTAGAAAGGGTTCTTGCCTATCTTGAGGACCGCATAGCCAAAAAAAGACATGCTGTAATCGTTGTGGCAGAAGGAGCAGGGCAGGAGTATGTGCCTGTTGAGGGCACTGATGAATCTGGAAACAAAAAGCTTGGAGATATAGGGCTCTTTTTGAAAACAGCAATAGCAGACTACTTTGGGAGTCGCAATATTCCCACATCAGTAAAATACCTTGATCCCTCATATACTATACGCAGCGCACCCGCAACCCCAGATGATTCTGTATTCTGTTTCCAGTTCGGCGGGAGCGCAGTACATGCTGCAATGTCAGGCAGGACCGGTATGATCGTGGGGATATGGAATGGTCATTTTGTCCATATACCTATCCGGCTCTCCGTCAAGGAGCGGAATAAAATAGACCCAGCAAGTCTTCTGTGGCAGAGTGTCCTGGATAATACCGGGCAGCCCAGAAATCTTGCCTGAGGAGGATAGGGGGTTATGGGCTGCGGTAAATGGCTATATAGGGAGATCATATGGCAGAGGATCCAAAAAAGGCATTGGAGCATATATTGAGAGCTGGACTAAAGGCCGTGGACCCTGAAAGAGCGGTCCGAAAATACGTGCGGCGTAAAGGAAACCGGTTATTTGTTGGAGACCGCTCTTATGCTCTGGATCGTTTCAAACGGATTTTGCTGATTGGGGCAGGAAAGGGGACAGCACCCATGGCCAAGGCCCTGGAGGAAATTTTCGGAGATTACCTGACTGACGGGTGGATTATTGTTAAGTATGGATATGGGATGCCTCTGGAAAAGACACATACCATGGAAGCAGGTCACCCCATCCCGGATGAGGCAGGTCTCAAGGCTACAGAGGTAGTTTTGGATCAGATCCGGGAATGTACAGAAGAGGATCTCATCATATGTGCATTCTCGGGTGGGGGAAGCGCCCTTTTAGCAGCACCTGCTTCTCCTATTAATCTAGATCAAAAACAAGAAACTACCCGTCTTCTTCTGGACTCTGGTGCAACCATTAATGAGATCAACGCGATCAGGAAGCACCTCTCGCGCACTAAAGGAGGCTGGCTTGCCAAAACCGCCGATCCCGCTACCTTAGTCTCGTTAATTCTATCGGATGTTATTGGTGATAGATTGGATGTCATTGCCTCTGGTCCTACCGTGCCCGACGAAAGCACATTCGCCGATTGCACCGAGATAATTCAGCGGTATGATCTGGTTGACAGGTTACCTGAAACGGTGGCCGAATATTTTCGACAAGGTGGAGCAGGTATAGTACCTGAAACACCTAAGGTTGGGGATCCAGTATTCTCGAGGGTTCAAAACCTTATCGTGGGAAACAATAGGGGTGCCCTTTTGGCCGCTCAAGAGCAAGCCATTTCCCTTGGATATAAAACCATGATCCTGTCGTCTCAAATTGAGGGAGAAGCACGGGAGGTGGCCCAGGTTTTTGCTGCCATCGGGAAAGAGATCTGCCAGGCAGGTCTGCCCATATCTCCTCCTGCCTGTGTGCTCGCAGGAGGGGAGCCAACGGTGACTATTCAGGGTAAGGGCAAAGGGGGCAGGAATCAAGAGTTGGCCCTGGCATGTGCCATCTCCATTGATGGTTGGGACAGGATTTTTCTGCTCAGTGCCGGCACCGATGGCACAGACGGCCCCACAGATGCCGCAGGCGCTATTGTTAGTGGTCTGACCTGCAGGAGGGCTCGGCAAGCAGATCTGAATCCTTACTCTTATCTCCTGGCTAACGATTCATATTCTTTTTTCGAATCCCTCGGGGATCTACTCAAAACTGGCCCAACCCGCACGAACGTAATGGACATAATCTGTATGCTTGTAGAAGATGCGGAACCGTAGTTATCGATAGCAACAGTTTTACCATTGCACATCGCTTCAGAACTCTGTTGGCAACGGTGCCTGCTCGTGTAGTTAAGATACTGAGAAAGAAATGAGTGATCTTTTTGACCCATCGATTTTAGTTGGTCGTTTTCCCAATTATTATCAACGGACAACTGACAACTTTCAACGGACACCATCCATATAATGAGGAGGATCTAAATACCATGAAACATGTGACTTGGTTCCTTTGTGTTGTGTTCTTGGTTGTAGCAGGGTGTGCTATTGTCAAGATTCCTCTGTTTCCCTCTCCGCAGGGTTTAGAGGAGCAGGTTTTGGAAGGGGAGGGACAGGCCAAGATCTTGCTGATGGATATATCGGACGTTATTTCCGAGAAGAAAAAGGCAAACAGAATCGGATTTCGACAAAGGACCTCCTTAGTAGCTCGAATCAAGGAAATCCAGAAGGCTGAAAAGGATAAGGCTGTAGTCGGCATAATCGTTCGGATCAATTCTCCTGGCGGGACTGTTGCTGCAACCGATACCATCTATCATGAATTAGTGGAATTCAAGAAGCGGACAGGCGCGAGAATTATTGCATGTGTGACTGGTCTTGCTGTATCAGGCGGGTACTATGTTGCCTCAGTTGCTGATGAAATTATAGCACATCCTACCGCAATTACCGGGAATATTGGGGTAATTGCCATGAAGTTTAATGTGGAGCAGCTTCTCTCAAAGGTAGGGGTTCAGGAGGAAATCGTAAAATCAGCTGACAAAAAGGATATATGGTCCCCCCTGAGGCCAAGTACCCCTGAAGAGACAGAGATTATCCAAACAGTAATCGATGCATTGCATGAGCGTTTTGTAGAGGTGGTCTATGCGGGGCGAAGGCCTCGATTAAGCAAAGAGGAGGTGGAAAGGCTTGCAGATGGCCGTATCTTTACGGCGGAACAGGCGCTGGAGGTGAAGCTCGTTGACCGGATTGGTTATTTAGACGATGCAGTGAAAGAAACGAAAAGCTCTCTCAAACTCAAAGAGGCAAAGGTCGTTACGTACCACCGTCCTGGTAGCTATAGGGGAACTATCTACTCAGGGTTTCCCCAAACTTCCGATAATGAAATCAACCTTATCGCTATCAACGGCGATTTGCTATCTTTGATACCCGAGGTACAATTCATGTACCTCTGGAGACCTTAGGGGAATTAGGCAACGCACTTGTTTGACGAAATGGCGAAAAGAGCG
>CP070673.1:559056-561709 GCA_020351915.1 Deltaproteobacteria bacterium | reverse complement strand
TACCATCAGCCTTACCCCTGTCGGCTCTTTTCCATGCTCGTCTTCCAATCGCTGAATAAGTTGCTCCATCATTTGATTGCATTCTTGCTTGTCCTTAACCTGGTTAGACAAAGTCACCGTCGCGACTTCCGGTCCCGTTATAGGTGGGTTATCACGCCTTAGGAACCCCCAAAGTCGTTTAAGGAGTCTTCTGGTGTGATTATAGACTTTAATCGCCCTCTCGATGTCATCATCTGTTATAGATTTTTTCGCAAACTTCTCAATGAATTGTTTAAACTCCCCATAAGACTCCTTCATAAGCCCACCGGCATATTTAGTATGTATGATATGAGGGAACGGCATGAGAAAGCTTTTTTTCTGGAATCCTGCAAACCGAACCCAAACATTAAACGCTTCAGCCATGTGTATGCAACTGCTACTATGCACGATCAAGTCTAGGTAATCATAGTTTTGTTGGAGTCCTTGGTATGCACAATCATGTGAAAAAGAGCAGTATGTTTCATGAACATAGCTCCTTGTCATTGCTTGTGAAACATGGGCGCTCAGAATTCTCACTGGTACAATCCCGGCTGCATAGAGAATTTCCTCGGGAACATGCGTGCACATATATCCGGCCAAGAGCTGGCCTTTCCCCTGAAGGGATTTGGCGTATAGATGTGTATTCTCAGTGATGTGGCGAAAATGTTCGATTATTGCGTCAGAGTCCTTGTTCATCGTTTCTCATGCACCTCCTTTCTTGTGCGCTTCCATAAGATGCACGAACAGCTCTGTCTTCCGTTTGGCACCAGGTATATCCATTTTCCGGACGTCAACCGTTTCGGTATCGTATTCTACGGTGGGAATTTCATTTTTGAAGATGCGCTGCATCGCTATGTAACCGTTCCTAAAGTCAGTTTCGCAAGTACGGGTAGGCGCCAACAAAAGCCCGTCTGCGTTGAATTCTGTTACCATTGCCCGAGCCATTTGTTCTAGTGCCCAGTACGATCTTACCCCCTGCCACGTAGGCCAGCCCAGGACTATCTTAGCGAGCGCAGATAAGGCATCTCTTCTGCCGGACAAATCCAGTTTGTCTACCCATGCAGGGTCGATGGGTTTCCATGACCAGTTTCCATTTACGAATCCCCTGAAATTGCCAGTCGTGCCAAAAGTATAGACCGAGGCTACAATCTCAGCTCCGGCGTCTCTAAGGATTCTCGCAATTTCTGGATGCCCGTAAGTATGTGCTAGTCCAAAATAGACTATTCTGAAGCGCTGATCCGAAACCACGCTCTGTCCGGTCTCAACCATATGTTGCACTTCTTTAAGTAATGCCTCATATAATTGCACAGCTTCATCAGTTGTCCTGTCCACCATGGCTGGTGGGAATAGCGCTATAAGCCGACGCTCATCCAACGGTGCGGGAGCGTGCATGTTTAGTGCACATATATTACCCCATAGAACCAGCACCTTGATCTCGTTTCTAGCTGCCTTGATGAACGACTCATCCGAAAATTCCCTACCCGTTACTCTCTCGAGCCAACGAATTCCCTCCTCCATTTGGTCACACACATATTTTACGATTTTAGGATCTTTCTCCGCATTCCCCCCGCCGATCATATCTATCGGGTACAGAGGTATGCCACCGAGACGCCTTGAAACTTCCTGGTACCATTTTGCATGCAGGTTGCACAGATGTGTAGTCCAGATCAAATCCGGTTTGGGATATCCCTCCTTGATTGTTCCATCTGTAATACCTATTTTGTCGCGGACCACTTCCCCTACGAACAGTTTCAGGTAGCTACACGAGTGAAAGCCTAAGCCTGCGATTTCGGCAGCTGAAATATCCTCGCGGGCCTCTTCAGGGAATGTGCCCGCCGTTGACGCGGCGTGTGGCTCACCGCCTATTATATATACATCATCACCTAACCCTTTAAGGGGGGCCAACACACTCCACGTAGAGCCCATGCAGCGGAGGCCTTCAGAAGCATATGCGTAGTTCCTGTAGCGGGTGCTCTGGTAATTCTTGAAGTCGTTCCAAGTTGTTATGGTATATGACATTTCAGCCTCCTGTCCGGTAACCCATCGCCTGGGGGCGGGACATGGCCTGTTTCATTTGATTGGAATCGATTTTCACTTTTTTATCCCTTGTTGATTGTTGCACATGATTCACTCATTTCCCCTCTACCCAACCTCTCCACCTGCTATGGCAACCATCTTAATTTCGATATTGAACTTGATTCATTATTATAGCTTATGCAAAAGATGTCAAGCATTTTTTTTGCTTATTTTTCAGCTCTATTTTATCAAATAGTCTTTATATTCAATGTCTTATCGGGAAATGTCCTTTATTTTGTGCTGAAGCGTGATAAAATGAATTACTTTCAATATTTGATCTTCAGAAAACTTCTCACCAATTGCCCGAGCTTTCCACAGGCGGTGTTTAGCTCCGCGTCCTCACCGACTGGTGTCACAAGACGGGGACCTTCGTCCAAAGTGTGCGGAAATTAAAGAATGGGCAGAGCAGTATGTGCCTGAGGCACACAGAATCCTAACCGGGTACCGGAAAATAATCATCTATCAAGCTCAGCAAAATAATCCTAATGCCCTTGAGACAGCAGCTTTCATCTTTCCCCAGGAAACACTACGCACCGTACGTATCTCAAAGTACCTGGTA
>CP070673.1:555760-558956 GCA_020351915.1 Deltaproteobacteria bacterium | reverse complement strand
GGTCAAAGAATCCCCTGTTGATAAGTCGTAGAAAAGACCAGGCTGGGAGCCTCGGAACAGAAGAAAAGACCTCATGACCATCCTAGACGCTTCTCGGTTATGTCCAATGCAAAGAATAATATGCTGTGCTTATTATAACCCTTCAGATTGGTCAATCCAGAATCCAGTGCCAAAAAACAGGTACCAAGTCTCAGCACGCTGATCCCGGTCCTTACACAAGCCCGTGCAGTTCCTGCATAAGGTCAGAGTATTCGCCACCGCCGAAGCAAAACTGGAGTGTCCGGAACCGTTCCCTAAGTGCCTTTACCTTATCGCTTACATTGGTATCGTTCATTACCACATCATGAATCAGCACGGCCAAGGCACAAAAGTCGTCTTCCTTCATTCCGAATCGAGTCATCTCCGATACGCCCAACCGCAGAGCGCCAGACGCGGTAAATCCTTCCTCGTCAGGGCCTGCCTGGTAGTTGCAAATGATGTTGTTAGCTTCGAGTCGGCCGGCGATTTCCGGCCCGTGGCTGTAACCCACTCGCACAACAACCTGGTGGGTTTCGGTGAAGTCAATGCTTGGGTCTCCGGCAACATCCAGTCCACAATCCTTGAGCGCCCGGGCGAATGCCTTTGCGTTGGCGATCACCCTGGACTGGTATTCATCCTTGAAGTGATTCATCTCGTAGGCGGCAATCAGCAGACCAAGTAATGTACCCAGGTGGTGATTTGACACCGATCCCGGAAAAGCGCGCCGAGTTAGTGCCTCCCACAGCTCGTAACGCTCTTCATCCTCCTGAAATCGGCTGCCGACAACACCACGCTGGGTGCCGAAGAAGGTCTTGTGCGTGGATCCGGTCACCAGGTCTGCTCCCTCTGCGAACGGCTCCTGAAAGTGGGGACCGATGAGCCCGAGTACATGGGCCATATCGTACATTACCACAGCGGGAATGCCTTGATTGTCAAGAAACTGGCGAATCTCGGCCACCGGCTCCCTGTGTAACACCATGCTCTTGCCAAAGATGATTAGCTCTGGCCGGTATTCGTCGATCAATTCCAGTGCACCTGGAACGTCAATCTTAAAAGGATTTTCGGCCAACACCGGGAAATTCACCACCGCAGGTCGCTCCGTGTGGGGATCCCGCGCAACATAGTCCTTCAAGGCCCCCATCGGCTGGGCACTGAGGTGACCACCTTTGCCGATATGGTTGTTCATAACCTGGCGAATCCGCCGAGGTTCAGACTTGCGCTCGCCACGATTGATGTAATCTACCATGGCGCTGAAAACAGCAGTGTTTGCCATCTGCCCGCTGATAAGACGCATCTCAACGTTTTCGCACCCGAGAAATTCCCGCATCTCGACCTCCAACATCCGTTCCACCTCGTTGATGAAGTCGGTTCCCTGGTAATAGAAGATGTCGGCGTCATAAAACGCTTTTGATTTTCGGTGTTCGGCGTAGCGAAAGGCCGGATCCATCACTGAAAGAAGCCGAGTCATAGCCGAGATCGTCATCTCCGATGGTATGAGGTTGATACACTCATGTTGTCGCCAGCGGGTGTTTTGCACCGTTCGTTCCAGCAGCAGACGCGCCTTCACGGGCCCATCGTCAGCCGGAATTTCAGTTGGTGCTAGTTCGTAATCCAAGACGATCGGCCGGGCGTAGGGTGGAGCCTCGCTGCGCAGGTGGTAGGGCACTATCACGGCGTCTACTGCCCTACCACGAATCTCAATGGCTACCTTTTCACCTTCGTTGAGGTCACTATCTAGGTAGCCAAGACAGATCGACCGCAACTCGTGCTCATCGGTCTGAGACGACTCCAATCCTTCACCCTCGAAGCCATACATGGGGACCATGGTACCGCTGGTCACATAGCCCACGTGCCTGTCGCCCTTGAACACCTTGGCGCCCTCACGGGCAACGCCTCTCCCTGCAACGGCTATTGGCCGAATCATACGAGGCAGGTCTCGGATAAGCGAGTAGTCGCGGTACATGATTTTCTTAAACGCCTCCTGCTGCCTCGCCAAGGCTGCACGGCCCACATATTCCCCTTTCAACGGCGAAAAGCTCACAGCGATCTTTGTTAATGGGCATGCCAAAATGGGGATCGGCTTACCGTCGGCGTCTTCCCCCAGCTCATGACCATAGAGCGGCAGGCCGGCCTCCAGGCGAAGGGTATCCCGGGCGCCGAGCCCAACCGGTGTGGCCCCTTTACCCAGAATCTCATCCCACAGCATGGGTCCATCATCTTTTTCCGCAAACAGCTCAAAACACAGCGGCTCACCCGTGTATCCGGTGCGTGCCACTTTCACCTCTCTACCGGAGATTGTCACGGTGCTCACGGTGTTTCGCATCGGCTCTGGCAAGGAACCGGACTCGATGATCCCTTCCAGAAGCGCCCGTGACCTCGGCCCCTGCAAGGCGAGCATTATTATCCCGTGGGTTCGATCTGCCAGCTCAACATCGTCAAACCCCTTGAGCAGGTTTTGGAAATGATTCCAGTCCTTCTCGCGATTGGCGGCATTAACTACCAGCAGATACTCATCCTCGACAAAACGATAGAGATATGCGTCATCAATGGCACCGCCGGTTTCGTTGGGAATGAGGGTGTACTGGGCACCGATCGCCCTGTTGTCGAGGGCTTCCGCATTATTGGTGAGCACGTGCTGAAGAAATCCCAGTGCCCCTGCGCCCCTGAAGATAAACCGGCCCATATGCGACACATCAAAGATGCCCGCCTCCTTGCGGGTGGCCAGGTGTTCTTTGATGATGCCGGTAGGATAGAACACTGGCATCTCCCACCCGGCGAATTCCACCAACTTTGCGCCAAGGGCCACGTGTGGATCATAAAAAACGGTTCGCTCAATCTCTATCATCGGCCAATCACCTTTCTTCTTTCAGAGTTAGTAAGACAGAGCCGAGGACTTTGCTTTGTGGTAATCTCCAGCCTACATGGCCGGCACCCGGTTGTGGGTATTTTCTCAGTTCTGGCGAGCCAAAGAAAGGATGGTTCTCAACCTTGGGCTGTCTGGGAGTAATCTCTCCAACACGGTAACTGAGGAACATTTAGCTTTCTATGAAGGCTTTGAACTTCGTTAATCCTTCTCGGATATCAGATATGTTGATACCAGAATAAGCCAGGCGGATGTAAAGATCCCTCTCACCAATTAGGGCTCGGCCAAAATGCAGTCGCGTGCACACCGAGACTC
>CP070673.1:552803-555660 GCA_020351915.1 Deltaproteobacteria bacterium | reverse complement strand
GGGTCTGGGCCAGGGGCATAACCAAAAAAAAGATACCCATACCCTGGACCTTGACGTTACCCTGGACAAAACCCACAAAATATTGCAGAATACTGCAATCAGAATACACTATGTAGTATTTTTATCTTTACAGCTACCACAATATCTGTTATGAGGTACCTATAGCAATAACACAGAAACAAACATGGAGACAAAAGCGGATGAAGATAAAAAACCTGTCTCTTCGCGGTTTCAAGTCTTTTATGGACAAATCCGGCTTCCAGATCCCCCCGGGAATCAGTGCGTTTGTGGGCCCCAATGGTTGCGGTAAGAGTAATGTAGTCGATGCCATTCGGTGGGTTATGGGTGAGCAAAGCCCCAAGCAGTTGCGGGGTCGTCAGATGGAGGATATGATCTTTTCAGGAGCTGGCCCTTTAAAGCCTTTAGGCATGGCTGAGGTAACCCTGACCCTTGAAGATGCAGAAGAATTCTATAGTACCAGCGAGGTATCGGTTACCAGGAGGCTGTACCGGTCGAATGAAAGTGAATACCTCATCAACAATTCACCCTGTAGATTAAAGGATATTCAGGATCTCTTTATGGGAACGGGGCTGGGCAACAGATCGTATTCCATTATCGCCCAAGGGGAGATCGGTTCGATAATAGAGCAAAAACCTGAGGAGACGAGACGCCTTTTGGAAGAGGCAGCCGGTATTAGCAAGTACAAGGCGAGAAGAGAGGCTGCCTTACGAAAAATATCTCTAACAAAAGAAAATCTGAGCAGGGTACAGGATCTTCTTGAAGAGATCAAGCGGGGTATGAATTCCCTCAAAAGGCAGGCTCATAGGGCCAGGAGGTTCAAAGAGGCCAGCTCGGAGATCCATCGCCTGGAGCTTGTTTTGAACGCCCATACCTACAATGATCTGAACAGAGAAAGGGAAAAGAGGAAAAAGATAATTGATGATCTTGCGGATAAGGCAAAAGAAGCAGAGGCCCGTTTCTCTGAATCTGAGGAGATTATCGAAACTACCACTATGGGTCTGATAGAGAAAGAAAAGAACTTGTCTGCCCTGAAGGAGTCAGTCTTTTCCCTTAGGGAAGAATACAGAAAAAATGAAGATGCCGTGCATCATCTGTCCGCTGATCAGGAAAGGCTGAGGACGGCTGAAACAAAGCTGAATAAGGAAAAACAGGAAATTGGTCGCAAGATATTGGAATTTCAATCTGAAATCAAGGACATCGACTCCAGGGTTGAGGAATTACAGAAATCGATTCAGGAAGTCTCGAGCCTTCGTTCTCATCATGATTCTGTTTTCAAAAACGAGAGGTTAACGCTGGATAGGATGAAAGATGAGCTGAAAAGGGAAAAACCCCAAGTAACTGAATTGACCACTGACGAGGCCAGGCTCAAGGGTGAGATAGGAAATCTCTCTGAAACGATCAGTCAGTTAGAGACCAGAAAAGATGGGCTTGAAGGGGAGTCAAAAGAGGTTGCCAAAAAGCTTGAGACTCTCTCCCTTTTGCTGAATAAAAAAAAGGCAAAGAGAAAGGAAATGCTCACCAGGGCGAACTCTGTTGATAAAAACCTTCAGGAAGTGCGCACAAAACAAGAGGGCTTGGAAGTACTGAGAAGACAAAGGGAATCTGATCGGGCAGCAGTAGAGTCAGAACTAACCCTTGCTCGTTCACAACTAAAAGCCATCAAGAGTCTTATTGAAAACTATGAGGGATATCAATCAGGTGTTCAGACAATTATGAATTCTCCCGAGCTTAAGACCAACAAACAAGATAAGATCTTGGGTGTAGTGGCAGATTTTATTAAGGTCGAACCAGAGTTTGAACTCGCCGTTGAAGCAGTTTTAGCAGAACGGTTGCAATATGTCATCGTCGCCAGGCAGGAAGATGGCAAGGAGGCTGTTGAATACTTGAGGTCAAAAGAAAGGGGCAGGAGCTATTTTCTTCCACTTGAGGAGTTTAAGAGTGAGAACCCTCTCGACAAATTTGAGGTTAGCCTCAACGGTTTTAGGCTCTTGAGGGAGCATGTTTCTGCGCCAGAGAGATTCACTCCGGTGATAAAATCCTTCCTCGGTAATGCAGCATTAGTAGATAACCTCTCTCAGGCCTTATCTGCTTGGAGGAAAGATAGGGGGCACCAGACGCTGGTTACCCCGGAGGGTGATCTCGTGGATAGAAGGGGTGTTATCATTGGCGGGAGACTGGGAAAGGAATCTCTGGGGCTACTGAAGAGAAGACGAAGAAAGACGGAATTAGAGAATGAGATAAAAGAAAAGGAAGAACTCATTGTCACCGTGCAGAAAGAGATCGAGGAGTTGGACCTCAAATTGCATGATCTCGGGAGCCTCGTTGATCAATTGGAAAGCGATAAGGCAGCTCGGGTGCAGCAGATTGACATGATGGATAAAGATATATACCTGCTCGAAAAGGAATCAGAGCAACTCCTTAAACACTCCGGATATATCTTGAATCAGTTAGAATCACTCCGCACCGACAAAGAGGAGAAGATATCTCATTTGACTAATCTAAGAGAAAGACTTTCAGGGTGCCTCAAGGACAAGGAGGAGATCGAGCAGATAATCACAGAAAAAGAGGCCATGGTTGAAGAACTGGAAAGGACTCTTGATGATTCGAAAGAAAGGCTCTCCCAGCTGTCAGTCAGATATAATCAGTATAGAGAGGAAGAGAAAGGGCTTGTGCGGGAAAAAGAGAGGCTTGATCAATTTAGCAGTGAAATGGGCATGAGGATCAAAACGATACAAGAGGAGATAACCGTAACACGAGACCACTATAATAGCTCTTTGGTGAAAGAGAAACTTATCAAGGAAAGCCTAACGGTTATTAATCAAAAACAGAGAGAGGT
>CP070673.1:540492-552703 GCA_020351915.1 Deltaproteobacteria bacterium | reverse complement strand
TCATGAACCCGGACGGTTACGGTGTGGTGCGGTACCGGACACAACTTTAAAGCGTCTAGAACAAGATAGGACAACTCGTTGGTTGCATCTTCACCCTCAGGTGTTACGCCACCGATGGTCATGTTGTGCCACTTCGCCATACCTGCGTTCTTCTGTCGGGCAAGTTTTCCCGATGTGCGATTGATCTGCGTATCCTTTATTCGCAAACACTGCAGCGGCTCTAAAACATCCGCATCGGTGATCGCCCCCGCTTCAATATCTCTCTTGTAAAAGGGGTACATATACTGATCAAATCTGCCAATGGAGGCTGTCGGTGACGGTGTAATCATCAGGAAGATAAACCAAAGGGACTGGATGGCCTCATAAAACGTTCGGGCCTGATTCGCTGGTACCTGCCGACAGGTGACGGCTATCTTCTCAAGCTCCTTTCTCCGATTTCGATCCATTTCCTTAGTCGCCATTTCGTCTGCCAGGTCGGCAAACCGGTGAGCAAAACGGATGATCGCCTCATGGGAAATTATTACGGACTTTAAAAACTGAGCCTTTTCACCGGCGTCTGCACTTTCATCTCGCAGTTTTTTCAGTTCCTCCTGCGCCACACCAAGGATAGCTTTCAATCCGCCGTTGAGCACCTTCTCAAAATCAACCGTCATTAGATAAAATCCCGGTCCGAGCCCCATGCCGCTTTCCGCATAACCACCCCCGGGGCCTTCTTCCCGATTTTTCCATGGGGGCAAAATCATCCCGGATTGCATGAAGGGCCACATTCGGTCATCGAACATGCGGCCCATTCGACTCAACGGATTATAGTCCTTCCAATATGCATTCAGCTGGTGTATTTCCGCCTCTTCCTCGGCCTTAATGTCATACCCGGCTTGTTTGAGCCCATCGATTTCTTCCTGCGACCACAATCCCGCATAGAAATCGAACTCGAGACCCATGGGTTTGCTGGCTGCATTGCCCACGATCAATTCATCATCCTCGATGAAAATGGTAATGTTATCCAAAACATGGGCAAGGGCTTTTGCCCGTCTCAGGATCATGGGCTCACCTTCCGTGGTGTTAAATGATTCCGTCAGCAGTCGACTTTTTTCTATCCCTAGTGGGTATTTATCGACCTCGATGGATTTTCTCAGTTTTTGAATTCTATTATTCAATTTCCATTGACCTCCTGAGAATCTTATATTCATAATGACTTACGAATTTCTCGTTTTAATATTTTGCCGGCCGGAGATTTTGGAAATTCGTTGACAAATAAAATTTTTGGGAGCCTTGCAGGAAACTATCCTTTGTTTACAGAAAATTATCAAGTCATTTTTAGAACACCCCTGACGTTGCTTAATTTAAGACTGTTCAATATTCTGAAATCCTCTTACAGTAATGCTTTCAGAAGGCGAATTTTGCAAGTTACCCCCACTTTCAGGGGTTAAACTACGATCATTTTTGGGGCACTTTGGTGTTTTCTCTTTGAAAAGCTTGCTTTTATTGGGTGATTTTCGGTTATTTTGCCTTTTTTTAATATTTTCGGTGTCGAAAAGCTAAGGGATTTAATATTTAACACCCCCAAATGTTATTATTGAACAGTTTCTATTTAGTTTTTTAAGGGCGTCCCGCGTTACCTGAATGGTATTGCCCCGGGGAATAAGCAAGCCTTCGACCATTAGTACGGCTCAGCTAAACGGATTGCTCCAAATCTGGAGGCATTTCCCCTTATTGCTCTGTCACGGAAAGGAGATTAAGCCCCTCCACAATTTGAGCTCTAGAAGAACTTCAATCAATCCATAGACAATTGCCGTGGTAAGAGCAGTAGTAACAATGGCTGCCAGCCACTTGGTGTCATGCAACTTTAGGTAAGAAAGTACAAATAGAGGGATAGCTACAAGAAAACCTAGCAAATAAATTGTTACGACTAAGCCCCCTACCCAGGCTGCTAAGATACCAGATCTGCGTAAAATGGTACCAGCTTCCACCCCCTGTGGTAGCTGTTCTTCTGTCTCCGGCCCCCCCGCCTTCTCTTTGACCAAGATCTCTCTCAGCAGTTGTATGATCCCTAGGATAATAACTGCAAGCCCGACCGTTATACTAATTAGTTTAGACTCCAGGGTGGGGAAACCCAGGGATAAAACAATAAACACTACTCCGACTATTATGAGAAATATAAGAAAATACGAACTTGGTCTTATTCTCATGCTTTCTTAGTTCCCCTCCTGAACCTTTTACTGAGAGCGGTTTTTGCCGGCTGATAGCCAAATAAAGCAATGAGAATGGCGATAAAAACCAAGCAAATTGGAGAAGACAAGAAGAAAAGCACTCCGTGTATCTTAAGGGATAGCCAGAGTTTATGTTCGAAGAGTCCCCCCAAGACAAAGCCTAATATGAAGCAGGGCAGGGAGAAGCCAAACCTCTTCATGCACAAGCCAAAGACTCCGAGGGGGATAAGTACAAAAATATCCACGATATTCCTGCTAACGCTGGGAGCAGCAGCCATTACTACGACTAAAAGTATGGAAAATAGATACTTGAAGGGAATAATGGTGACTTTGGCTAGAGTGGAGATAAGTGGTATACAAATGACTGCTGCAATTATATTAGCCAGGGCAACACCTATTATAAGCATGGATGATAGCTCAAGCCGCTCTGTGAGCATCTCACTTCCTGGTATAATGCCCACTATTAGAAAAGCCCCCAAAATTATAGCCATGACTGAGTCTCCAGGTATCCCGAAACCTAAGGTTGTCAGTAACGCCCCTCCCACGGCTGAATTGTTTCCAGCTTCAGGGGCAATAACACCCTCTACACGACCTTTCCCAAATTGTTCAGGATGTTTTGAACTTTGCACACCATGGCCATAACATATAAAGATTGCTACGGCCCCACCTATCCCCGGAATTACCCCGATCGCATAACCTATTACAGTGCAGCGCAGCCATAGCCACCAGTGATGAAACACGTCTTTTATGCCCTGAAAGAGATCGCGCCTTCCTATTCTTACCGCTTCAGGTGCTGCAATAGTGGCTTTCCCCTTCAAAAAGAGGTCAAATAACTCAGCCATGGCGAATATTCCCAGAGCTAATAATAGGATGCTTATACCATCTATGAGATAAAAACTCCCAAAGGTATAACGATAGACCCCGGTACTATGTTGTAGTCCAATCAGAGATACTAATATGCCCATGAATCCGGCAACTAAATTCTTAATCTTGTCTCCAGCACCTAACACAGCCAGGAAGGAGAGCCCTACTAGTATTAGCAGGGCCGTTTCTGGCGACTTCATGGCTAACACCACGGGAATAATTACCGGGATCATCAACATTGCCATAGGCACACTGAGTATGCCCCCAAGTGCAGAACTGGTAAGAGCAGCACCTAGTGCACGTGCGCCTTCACCCTTCTGTGCCATCGGGTAGCCATCAATCGTAGTAACTATATTTGTTGGGGATCCAGGGACTCTCATTAGAATAGCAGGTATGCTGCCAGTAGTCATGACTACAGAATAAAGCCCTATTAAGAACAAAAGCCCTACCTCTGGACTCAACACGTAAACGACAGGCAAAAGCAAGCTAATCCCGACTATCGCTCCGATTGCCGGTATTAAGCCGATGAAAAGCCCTACTAAAACCCCCACAAAAAGGGCAAAGAAGTTCGTTGGAGCGAATAGATCCAGAGCTCCCTGTAAAAAGACCTCAACCACCCTAATCCCTCTTTAATCCAGATTTTAGGCTCACAAATCGGCTAGCCTTAGCCAGCAATTTGTGAGCCCTGAGCCGGTGAATCTGTGTGCCTGACCGGTTTAATTCCTATTCCTACTTCGTATATTTCTTAACCAAGTTCATTATCTTTATGAAATCTGCCTTATGTTCAGCGAGATATTCTACTGTTTTCTCATATTCTTCGGCGTGGTGAACACCCCAGACGATGCCAACCTTTTTCTTTACCTCGCTAATAAAGTCATCGCGAGCCGTGATTTTATTGTAGACGTCTCGTAAATAATCTACCCTATCTTGCGGCACGCCAGGCGGCAAATAGAGCGCCGGTCCAAAGGGTGTTAATATATCCCGGATTTCTAGCATCTTTTTTCCTTCTTCCGTCATACCTATTACCTCTGGAAGGGCAGGCACGTCGGGGAGTATTTCATGCCTCTTGGAACTCAACAATACCAGCGGTTTGAGGTCCGGTGTTAACCCGGGTGTATGAATACCAACACCCATCATATGTGCTTCTTCTTGCATTACAGCCAACTTGCAGCCAGGTGGTCCCCTATACCCAGCGACCAGCTTGAAATCAAGCCCCAGAAGGTGGGCAGCAATCGTGGGCCAAGTACTTATCAGACCTCGCGGGGAGGCGCCAGCAACTATGAGGTTGCTTGCTGCTTTCAGCTTCTCTAAGGAATTATAGGGTCCATCTCTTTTTACGTATAAACCGAGGGGCGCCCCATTAATAGCGCCGATGGGGATAAACTTAGTCAGGTCGTATGCAACAGCAGGCTCATCAAGCAACCAATTGGATGCCACGACCTCACCCATATGTGCCCCTATCGTAAGCCCGTCCGGCTTGGCGACATATGCAACATTCGGCCCTTCTATACCTCCGCCTCCAGACCGGTATTCCACCACGACGTTCGCTCCACTGACTTTCTCAAAATATTTCTCAAATAACCGCGCCGCAACACCGGCACCACTGGCGGGGGGGGCACCATCCGAAATATAAACACTCGCACCTTTATAAAACTCCTCTGGGCTTTTGAGTGTCTCTGACAAAGCCGGCAACCAAACAGCCAGCATAAGACTCACCAGGATAGCTATCACTGCTTTTTTCATAAGAAAACCTCCTTTTGTTTGGATTAACGCCGCTGAAAAGGTGTCGTTTTTTAGCAATCTCAGACTAATACCACCTTTCATCTGATCTGCATCACCTCCTTTCAACCCTATGATAGCACTCTCCTGCAATCTTGGATAGCATGTCAAAGAGCTGACATTTCCCCCGGAGTTTCACAGGGATTCCCCCACGGGATCACCCTTAGTTGAGTTGGTTGATAGTTGATAACAACTCCCTTTTTCGGAGCAAAAGCATAGGGAGTTTTCCGTTGTGTGTCAATGGAAAAGAGACCTCATGGAAAAGAGACCTCACGATGTTGTGGGTGCTAATTTTGCGTCAATACGGGTCTATGGCGGCCAGATGAATAAGGTGGGGAAAAGGTGTCCATGGGGCCGGTTTGTCGGGTAAAGGGCGCCAATTTGGTGGAAAAAGGGTATACCTCTCCTCTGAACTCGCCTCCCAGATTGAGAAATCAGGCCGGGTAGGCCTCGGGGTATTCCGGGTCTATCTATAGATAGTTATCGGACAGAGGGAGCTGGGATTCCGAGTAATCGATACATGGTTCGATGCATTTCGGAGGCGCATTTGCTCTCATGGGAGTAAGGGTTCGTCCCAACAGTTGGTGGAAGGCCGAGAAAGCAAAAAAACAAACACACATCGCGTTTAGGGGGTCAAATCTTTACTTTTGACATTTTTCGGGATCGGATGTTTGTTCTTGCCACGATGACCTCTTCTTTCAGCGATCATAACTGTAAAAGACTCACCCCAACGGCCACTCTTATCTTGTGTTTTGTCTGGAGCGGCACATTCGTGCAGAAATCGCTTTATGGCTCGTGATTTTAGTTAAATACTCCATTTGTTGCAAATGGAGGCTTAGAGTGATAAGAAGTAGAAATAAAAGGGTGCACCTGAATAGCTGTGCAACTTCTACACGGATGTGCCGCTTTAAAACAATGCTCCCCGTTAGACCATTGAGCATTGCACCAACTATCAAGACATGTGAAAGGAGACGGTTATGGCAAAGATCTTGGTTATCTACCACAGCCAGCAGTTCGGAAACACGAGGATTCTCGCCGAAGCCCTCGCCGAGGGCGCGCGTGAGGATGGCGCGGAGGTTGTGCTTATTAACACAAACGAGCACCGTGTCACGCTCCAAGAATTTATTGATGCCGATGCGGTTGCGCTAGGCACACCCGATTATTTCTCGTATGTTGCCGGTACGATCAAGACGTTTTTCGACGATATCTACCAATGGGACCAGGCGGGTGAGCCTGTTAAGGGGAAGCCGGCCGCCCTCTTCTACTCCCATGGGACAGGTGGAACGGTGAGAGAGGTCCTCGAGCAGTTTGCTAATCGGTTCTTCGAGCAGGTGGGAGAGATGGTTGGAAGCGGCCGCCCCATCGGAGATGACGCCAGGAAAAGATGTATTGCCTTAGGCAGAGAAATCGCAAGAAAAATCAAATAACCAAGCAATTGCTGTGAAAACCGGATTACCTTTTGATATGAGGGATTTCCGTTTGGCCAACAGCCTGTTAACTATTGACACAGCTTAGTTCCAGCCTTAGGTGACGTTCGATTTTTAGGAGAGGAGTATCGTGATTCGAATCTGTGACAATAGCGATTTTGAAATTATTTACTCCATTATCAATGAGGCTGCAGAAGCATACAATGGTATTATCCCCGAGGACCGTTGGAAAGACCCCTACATGTCTAGAGATGAGCTAAAGCATGAAATCGATGATGGTGTGGTATTTTGGGGATACGAAGAAGATGACGAATTGATTGGTGTGATGGGCATTCAAAACGTTCAAGATTTGACTCTCATCAGGCATGCCTATGTCCGCACGGCCAGACAAAATCAAGGTGTTGGGGAAAAATTGTTATCCGAGCTTCGCAGGCAGACCGATCGCCCGATCTTAATCGGCACTTGGGCAGATGCCGTTTGGGCGATTCGTTTCTATGAGAAGAACGGGTTTCGACTAGTTTCCCTAGAAGAGAAAGATCGGTTGCTGAAAAAATATTGGTCTATTCCCGGACGTCAAGTTGAAACTTCCTCGGTTCTGGCAGACCAGAAGTGGTTCGATTTTCTTCAAACAGAGGCAAACAGCACCTAACCAGGCAATCCAACGGACGCGGTAAACCGTGCCGCTGATCTCGATCATTAGGCCGCATTTATCACATTGCGGGGTTAGTATGTCTTCCATTAGCTTCAAGGATTTTGACAATTGGCTTAGAAGGTATGGAGACGCCTGGGAGAAAGGGGACCCTGGCTCCATTAAGGCATTATTTACGAGTGATGCCCAGTATTACGAAACACCATTTGACGCTCCGATGATAGGCCTCGATGCGATTATTAAGTATTGGAGAGACAATGCGGTGTTAAGCCAAGAGGATGTGAGTTTCTGCTATAATGTACTGGCGGTGGATAGGAATGTGGGCTTGGCTCGCTGGAGCGCACATTTCAAACGTCTTCCTTCAGGTAATAGGGTAAAGCTTGATGGTATTTTTAAGGCAGAGTTTTCTGATGATGGGAAGTGTGGGGTATTTCGTGAGTGGTGGCATCGCATAGAGGAAGCACCGTTTGATTGATGAAGAAGGAAGGTAGCCTAACCATGCGCTAGAAGGGGATCCACAAAAAACGTGGCGCCCCTGAGCGCAACGTTGGCCATCAAGAAGATTGACAAGATCCCATCGATCATGATATTGTAATACCCATTATTATCGATGGAGATATTGTCATGCAAATAGTCACTGTATCACCAAAATTTCAAGTCGTTATCCCCAGAACTGTAAGGGAATCTTTAGGTCTTCGCCCCGGACAAAAAATGCAGGTCATAGAATATGACGGACGGATCGAGTTTATCCCGGAACGAGATATTGCAGAACTTCGTGGATTCCTCAAAGGTATAAACACGGAATTCGAACGGGAGGAAGATAGAGTATGAATATCGTCGATTCTTCCGGCTGGCTCGCATACTTCGCAGACGAACCGAATGCGAAACACTTTCTAATTCCTTTGAAAGATACGGCCTCGCTTATCGTCCCAGCAGTAACGATCTATGAAGTCTTTAAGGTTGTCCTTCGGGAATCCAGTGAGAATGAGGCGCTTCAAGCGGCTGCTGCCATGCAAAGAGGTACAGTTGTGGATTTAACAGCCAACCTGGCGATTGCTGCCTCAAAACTCAGCCTACAACATCGTCTTTTAATGGCAGACAGTATTATCCTCGCAACATCGCAGGTATTCAATGCCAAAATCTGGACTCAAAATTCAGATTTCAAGAACATTTATGGGGTGAAATACTTTCCAAAGAAATAACAAATGGCCAACCTGCCAGTGCACCTGACAGGAAGGAACTACCAATTGCTGCTCCGGATAGAGGCTTGAGAGCAGCAGCTAAAAGAATTAAGGTTCCAATTTTTACGCATGAAGCTGTTTGACATAGTCTGAACCGCCGAACATTTCGCTGGTCGTGCCAAGGCAAACCAAAGAGCTTGGGCAACAGCCTGTGTAGATGCGACCACACCCATTCTAAATAGGAGGATAAAATGAGATTTCGAACAATCAAAAAAAGCGTTTCTTTCACAAGACAGGTCTTTTTAATTTTCTTGTTTGCTGAGCTTCTAGCCGGTAGTGGTTTTGCGGGTGAAAATCCCATTCCTTGGGCCTTTGGAGGGTGCCGAAATGTGAGTGAAATATATTTGAAGTACTGGTTAGTTTCCGGAGACACTCTGGATGATATCCAGAACTTCGTAAAAGGGAACCTGGGATCGGAGATAAACGAGCTCTGGTTCAGTAAAAGTCCACCTAGGCTCCGCATCGATAAATATGAGGAGTTGACTTCGACGAAATGTAATCAATTTAAGGGTAAAAAGTGGGAAAAGATGACCCATAAAGGCAAAGCATACGTCCTTAAAGAACGTATGATTCAAATAAACACCAAAAGAATAACATACAATCTCCAAAATATTAGTTCAGGTGGAGGCAAGGAACTATGCGAGTACAAAAGGTTCGAAGGCACTAAAAGCAAACCCGCTTCCCTGAGGGATGTCCTCTACCTGTTGACATTGATTCCTTATATTGCGGAGCCTGAAGGTAAGGAATTGGTAATTTCAACTATGGAAATGGATAAGTTGTTAAACCCTAAGAAATACAAAGAGACTCTAAACGAGCTGAAGAAAAGGTATGAAAAAGTAGGGCGAAAAACAGCCAAATGGGATACTGGTCACGGAATAATAAAATTTTCTGCGGAAGGATTTGCTTTCATAGATTTGGAATGGGGGATTGGACTTGAAGGTTTTTTAACTGGCGGAAAAGGACACTATGAGCAACAATCTGTTACTTTTGAAAAACCAGTATGTATCTATAGGGTTGTGAGCCTCGAGACAAAAATCTCCGATCCAAAGGTTTTCAGCAAATGGGCCAATTGATAGTGAATTGAGATCAAAGAAAACGATTTAGATCCAGCGAAAAGGGATTTCCGTTTGGGCAACAGCCTTTTGATTTTTGATTCTAGGAGGCCAAATCCTCTGACCAGCCACTTTATTCACCAGCATGTATTTCGTTTTCACATCTGAAAATGTTTGCCTATATCTCATACCTGCCGGTCCACTCTGGATTGGACGCGGCCGGCCACCCCGGTGCCCCATCCTTCCCTTTTCTAATGTACCGAAAATCGCAATGAGTTGCCCCATTGGCAATCGTCTGTGTCCTCGCTGCCTTGATGCCTATTGCTCGCCACAAGGCCCAGTCTGTCAAGCAAAGGTAGGGGGTGAATTCCTCTAAGCCTTGGGCGCTCCAAAATTTTACGAGCCCGCATTCCGTCATATCAAGACCATATTGAAAGGTTTTTCCGTCGCCTTCCATGAAGTCGAAAACCCAGTCTCCAGGATACTGACGAAGTTGCGATTTGTGAGCGGCCGCTCTCATGTGGGCTTTTTTCTCTTCCCCAAAATAGGTCGATCCTACATACCATTTAACGAGTGGGTGAATGGCGTTGTAGTACTCTGTTGAAATCTCGAAAATCATCTGGCCAATCTTTCGTATTGGCACCCCTTCATCCCGAAGGATTCTTACTGTAGGCATAATGCCTGAGGGGTACATCAGATACCTGGTGAACTCGTTTTCTTTTCCGCCGATATAAGGCAATTGAGGAATTAAGGATTCATAGCCCTTCCTGGCTTGGACAAGCCACTTGTTTACCCTGGGTTCATCAAAATGTCTGGCTAGGACCTCTTTTTGAAACCTCGTCGCCTCATCATACTTCTTTATCAGATTGCCCTTCATGACAACATAATAGCTCTGTTCTTCCTGGGTCAGTTTTTGAAGCCGTTCATGCATCAGGTCGGGAACCTGGCCTGAGGCCCGACCGACGGTGTAAACAGCCAGTCCGCTGCACAATACCAGCGCAGATTTTCCGGCCGCTTTCAGGAATTCCCTTCTCGTGGAACCGGTTGCACGACACGTGAAACAATCAACCATGAACATACCTCCTTTATTGTATCTTATTCTCCTCTACAGCCTAGCACGAGGCGGCGGAGCAGGGGTTACCCGCCAGCCAAGACCCTTTTTGGGCTTTTTGAATCGGCGTATATAACATGGGTCTGCCTATGAATTCAAGTGAGAATACCCTTAAATTTCCGGAAAAATATGTGCAAAATTCGATCCAATTCCCGTTACACACTCTGCACTCCCCCGGGGAAACCACACGGAGTGTTTAATAGTCCAACAGGTGTGCCCCCGCGTTGCCAGGGGACCCTGAAAGGTTTGACCGTGTGAGGCAGCAAAAATAAAACCTCCCACATAAACCATCAGCACTCAATTATGGGAGGTCTGAAATGATAAACTTCCATAATGTAATCACACGAAATGGGATTGCAGGTATGATGTTGTTCCTATCACCAAAAGACGGAAGGGAAAGATATATGGTGCACTCCGAAAACATCTTGGGGATACCAAGCAGAGCATATTATTGTTTGCATTGGACGTAACCGAGAGGGGTGTAGGATGGTCACCCCAGAAAAGACCTCATGACCCTCCCGATATTGCAAACTATTTGATGCTCTCAGTAGCATATTTCATGACCTGGCCAAACAAAAGGAATATGAGGGGAGAGAACAAGGTCATTTGCATGTGGATCGTGTACCCATGGGCATCAAAATTCCACCGGAGTGTGCAGTTTCCAACACGGGAAGACATGTCAAAGGCAACAGCGCCGTTTCAATTGCAGGTAATGTAATAGCGAGCAGGAAGAAATTGTCTGGAGACAAAGGTTTGAGCCCGGTTTGGCGAAGGTATCACATCGGGTTTTTCAGATAGCTTGCTCGACGTTTTTCTACTTCTTCTCTGAACTGGGCTGCATCACTAAACACCTCAGCATCCCAGCCCAGATGCCGCGCCGCTTCAACGTTGCGCAGAATGTCATCAATATAAAAAAATGGCAACCTGCCGTTGCAGTAGCGGTCAACGAGTGTCTGGTAGATCACGGGATCCGGCTTTGCCACACCCTCTCTGTAGGAAACTACCCAACCGTCAAGGAGTTTAAAGATTGGGTAGTTTCTGACCGCATGGGCCCAGTGTACCTCCTCTGTATTGCTAAGGGCCACGAGGCGGAATTCGCCCTTAAGTTCAGCGAGCGCTTCCCTCATCCCCGGCACCTCGCCCCTTAAGATCTGGCACCAGAGCTCCTGCCATTCCCCAGGCTCAAGGGAGAAACCAAGAGCCCTGTTGAGCTCTTTGAGTATATCCCCCCATGAGCAGGCACCTACATATATCGGTGAGAAGAGCTTGTCCAGGTCAAGCGACGCTGGCAGGCCTATTTGTCTTCCGTACCTCCTTGAGAGCTCCTTAAGTACCACAGTGGGATTGATATCTACCAGGACCTTTCCCACATCAAGGACAATAACAGGCTTGTACCTTTTTTGTGTTGTCATAAGGGGTGATAAGAACTCATTGAGTCCATAATAGATTCCAGTTTGCGTGCGGTAGCTCACATGACCGCTCTATTTGTCGAGCACCTGAACAAAACCATATTTCTCGGCCGATTCCTTGCCCAAAAAGATGCCGGGAATAATAGTGTACCGATATTGTCCAAGCTGGTCAACTAACTTGCAGTATCATCCTTCCAATAGGGGTGGCTTTGCGATTGTCAATAGTTGGTGGGCTGTCGCCCAAAGTGATTTCGGCAACAGTCCGAAGAAACCTGACATGTGGCTTATATGAGATTACATGTGATAATCCTCAGGCTGTGAGGAAAGATGTATTATTTATATATAGCAACGGGATTGGCAGTATTAATCTCTTTTATTGCAGATAGCGAGCGAACGCTCAAAGCCTTTAAGATGGCGGTCAAGAAATTTGTGACTATTCTACCCGCCTTTTTGGGTATGCTTATGCTTG
>CP070673.1:536168-540392 GCA_020351915.1 Deltaproteobacteria bacterium | reverse complement strand
TTTATTGTTGGAGTCGCATCTCTGATCAGGTCTCCTGAAGGATCTCGCCAGGATCCATCCGCGATTCGCGCCATGAGGGGACCATGCTGCTGATTAGGCTGAACACCACCGCCATCAGAACTGACCAGGGAATAAGCGATAAGATCGGGTAGACCTGGATCTCAAGTAATCTAGGGGCAAGCAAGACAGCAACCAGGGTTCCCATGCCATACCCCAATATACCCCCAACCAGGGCAAGGAAGACGGCTTTAAGCATGAAGATCGCTAGAATGGTTCTCGTTGTCGCCCCCAAGGCTATGAGGATCCCGACCTCCCTCCTGCGCGCCTGGGCGTTGTGAAACATCTCATTTCCAATACTGATACAACCCAGAGCAAGGATAACTACCAGAAGCATCAAGGCATATCTGCTTATGGAATCCATGGCCTGGATCTGCTTTTTTGCCATCCTGCGATGGGTCACGACCCTTGTATTCTCCAATATTCCCTCTATCCCGGAGGCCATCTTATCGAGAATCTCATTGCCCGTATATAAAATCCGGATCTCGTTGAGAGAAAAAGGCCTTTCAAACCATCTCTGCAAGAAGCGTAGATGGATGTAGATTCTAAGATCATCGATCGTTCCCTGCTGGGGGAGAATCCCTACTACCTTTATCTCCCTGCCTGATACACTCATCGTAGAGCCGATCTCTTTGCCTAAAATCCCTTTCAGCTCGGAACCGAGCACAACTCCGTTGGACTCAGGGGCGAGGAGTGTTAAAACCTTCCAGGGATCCTGCTCCTCAACTTGCTTTACCTTTGGCCGGAGCATTTTATCCGGTAGGATTCCTGTCAGGACGACGCGGCTTTCCCCTATCTGCAAGGGCATGATCAGGCGAGGATCGATCCCCTCAACTCCTTCCACTCCGGCCTCAAATAGCCTGAAGAAATGGCTTTCAGGTATATTGGCGCTAATGAGGAGCCCTGGATCAGCAGAGAAATAGGCAAGGAGATCGAGCTCCGCTGGCACCACGATCATATTGGCACCAAGATTCTTCAGATACCCATGCATTGCCTGACGTGAAGAGGAATTGAGGGATTGAATGGCCACGATAAGGCCCGTAGCCAAAACAAGAGAAACGATGGATGACACCAAACGCCATCGTCTTTGCCATGCCTCCTTAAGGACAAGCTTCCATAGATTCAAAGGATTTCCTCCCGCACAAGGTTTATTGCGTCCTAGAAAACCACATGAACTCCATCACTCCAAAAACTGTCGAATTGCCGATAGGCACCCACCCCTATGGTGGTGAACAGCAAAGCCACGTCCTCCAGCCGTGCTTTACTTGCACGTGGTGCCACCCGGGCCACTGCCTGAACCGCCGCATCCACTGCGAGCCGCCAGGACCTTTTGAAAGGCCATGAAGAGGTCTTTTCTGGATACAGGTCCTTTGAAGCGGCTACCTATTTGCCCGGACTGAGAAACCACATAGGTAATGCTTTCATTTTCATCTTTATCCACCTTGAGCATCTTCAGCAGGGGTTCTTCTTCCCTATTCGTCGGATCGAGATGAACGATCCTGACAGAGGTTCGAAGTATTTCGCCTACCATTGAAACCGTCTTTTTAACGCTCGATTCATTTTTCCAATCCGCAGCCCCTACAGGAAGGAAAATAACCCTCCTATCCTGAAGGCCTCTCAGGATCTGGGCCATGGCAGGAGAGACAAATGCGCTCTCCAGGTTTTCCATTGTGAGGTTTTCCTTGAATTCGCGCACAATCACGCCATTTGGGGCAATAACCAGAAGAGTTGGGGTGGAGAAAATCCTGAATTCCTGCCGAATCTCACTGTTCTCCTTTTTGTTGATGTCCACCTGGGATATCTTTACACGCTCACCCCAGGCCTGTGATCCTTTTTTCAAAACAGCCTTTGCCTCGTCACACGCCTGGCTACCTTCCTGGTAAAAGAAGAGGATTGCATGACGGTTGTGAAGCCTTGCCTCCATGAGCTGCTCCTTTACCGGATGAATAGGGCCCATGAAGGCGAGGATCAACTCCATCCCCTTCTTTCCCTGATCAAGCAAACTCTCTAACTTCGTCAGTAAGGCCGGCCTCACAGAGCAATCTGCATCTTCTATTTCACAATAGGCCAACGTTAACCTGCACTCGCATGGACAGTCGAGCATTGCTTTCATCCCGGCCAGCTCAGGGTTATTCTGTTTTGCGGATACTGCACTTTCCGCCAAAACACTGTTGGGAAAGATAAATACAACGAGCAAGGCACAGAAGCCTGCAGCCATGATCTTAGAAAGTTTTCGAGACATGATGTTCCTCCTTCGTTAAAGAGTGGCACTCACCACTCCGTTTATGATTTGAAGCCTGTGATTGCTTTCAGCAGCCTTCTGGTGATCATGGGTCACCATGATGACCGTTATCCCATTTTCTGCAAAACCTTTAAAGTAATCAGTGACCTCCCTGCTTAAGTCTGGGTCCAGATTGCCGGTCGGCTCATCGGCCAAGATAATTGATGGATCGTTGGCAAGGGTTCTTGCCAGGGCCACACGCTGGCGCTCTCCCACGCTCAACTGGGCGGGTCGATGTTTGATCCGATGGGACAGGCCCACACGATCCAGAAATTCTCGGGCCTTCCGTTTTTGCTCCCCCTTTGAAATTCCTGCAAGACTCATCGGAACTTCCACGTTTTCGATGGCGGCCAGATAGGGGATCAGGTTAAAGGTTTGAAACATGAATCCCAGGGTGTGCAACCGGATTCTGGCCCTTTCCTTGTTATCCACCTTGTATAGGGAAGTTCCATTGATGCGGACCTCCCCAGAGGTGGGTTCAATAAGGCCCCCAATTGTGAGCAAAAAGGTAGACTTTCCGCTCCCGCTGGGGCCTATCACGGAGACGAACTCACCCTGGCTTATGGAGAGGTTCACTTTGTCCAGGGCGACGATTTGTTCCCCGTTTTGAATGAAGACCTTGCTCAGATTCTCTATCTCGATCATAATCAATCCTCCATCAAAAGAGCCGCCGGATCGCTTTTGGTTGCACGAACCGACGGGATCCATGAGAAGACCACTGTCAAAACCATAGTTCCCAAGAGAGTCCATATCAGCATCTCCCCTCTGGGCTCAATGTTCAGGTCAAGAAGCTTAGGGCCTATCCATGCGGCACTCAGCGTCCCGATAAAGAAGCCCAGGAGCCCCCCAAAGAATCCTAAGGCAACCGCCTTCTTGATAAAGACCAGAAAGATGAACCTGGAGCTCGCTCCTATGGCCATCAAAACACCAATCTCTCGGTGTCTCTCCAGGACATTGGACGTCATGGTATTGCTTATCAGGCCCCCTGCCACGACCAGAACCACGAATAGAATGACAAAGGTAAATCTCTCAATAAGGCGTACGGTTCTCGCCTGTGTCCGGGCGATCTGGGTGATTGTTCGTGTCCTGACACCAGGAAGCAATTTCTCGATATTACCTGCAAGCAAGAGCATGTCCTGCTTGCAGCCGCACCCGATCAGCTCGATGGCATTGATTACCCTTCCCTTTCCCAGGATTTCCTGCGCCTGATGAAGATGGACAAATACCCGTATGTCATCCACTGAACCGATCTCCTCCAGGACCTTGACAACCTCGAAGTCATAGGGGCCGATCCTCAAGCGATCACCTTTACTCTTCCCAAGTAGGCGAGACGATTCATTTCCGAGAAAGACCTCCCCTTTCTCGATGTCTTCCAGAGAAGTCCGCTCCCGAGCCTTGCGAGACGCTTCAAGGGAGAGCTCTGGAGTCATCGAAGGTACCTGATGTTGATGTGGGGCCTCCTCTTTTTCCTTTTTGTGCGCTTCTTTATCTCCATCCTTTTCGCTCATAAGGAGGCTGAGTCCTCCAGATCTCCACTCGGGTCTCGCCTGATGCTCCCCTTTAGGCAGGACCCCGGTTAAGATCAGTTTTTCAGCCTGGATCTCATAAGAGGATGAAAGCTTGGGAATCACGTGGTGAATCTTTTCAGCCAGCTCCGAGGAGGTGAGTCTATGGATATAGTCCTCAGGGATTACTTCATCCCCGAAGTCCGCGGTGTAATATCCCGACAGAGGTGCAACCTTGGGAAGGATGATCAAATTGGCGCCCAGGGTATGCATCTGATCGGAGATCTCGTCCCTTGCGGACACGGTGATCGTCCGCACCGAGACAATCACCGCCACGGACACCATGAGGGCCACCAGGGTGGAGAGAACCCCCGCCTTGCT
>CP070673.1:509925-536068 GCA_020351915.1 Deltaproteobacteria bacterium | reverse complement strand
GAAAATTGGGATAACGACTGGGAAAGATACCTGCAGTACCGCTATCAGGAGGTAGTAAATCACTATAAGAAACGAAATGTTGATGTGCCGGCGTGGGATGAATTTACCCGGGGGAAGTTTATTAACTGCGACGAGCTGGAACGTGAACCATGCAATACTGATTATCCAGAGGAAATTGAGGAAGGCAATGCATTTAAGACAGAATCAGGCAAGATAGAAATATATTCTAACTATATTGCTAATCAGGCCAACCGGGGTAAGGACGAGCATCTCGATCCGCTTGGTCGCCCCTATTATTACCTGCAAGGCGATTGGGGTGACATGCCGCCCATGCCAATCTACCAGCCAACCGTTAGAGGAATGGACGATCCCTTGGTGAAAGAATATCCGCTGATGCTGCTGACACCACACCCCCGGTATCGTATTCACTCCTGGCTATGGAATACTCTTTGGCTCCGAGGCCATGTTTACCAGCATAGGGTGTGGATAAATGTGGCCGACGCCAGAATAAGAGGAATAAAAGATGGTGATTTGGTGACGGTCTATAACGACCGGGGAAAGGTTGTTATGCCGGCTTATGTTACCTCAAGGATATTACCGGGCATAACCGTGCTACACCACGGGGGACAATATGTACCGGACGAATCTGGTGTCGATTGGGGGGCAACCGCAGCAACCCTGTTGGGTGGAGATTTTCAGAGTTGTGTCACTCCAGCCAAGGTTACTACCCTTATTCAAATCGCGAAATTCGGAGGTAATTAATCATGCCCCAGTATGGTTTCTTATTTGATCAAAGTCGTTGTATTGGCTGCAATGCTTGCCTCCTGGCCTGTAAACAGTGGCATGACATTGCTCCTGGCCCGATCAAATGGATGCGTGTTTACCAGTGGGAGAAAGGTGTCTTCCCGAACGTGAGGCTTCACCACCTGGCCATTCCTTGCTACCACTGTGAAAGCCCTGTCTGCATGAAGGCATGTCCTAATGGAGCTATTCATAAGGAAAGGAAATACGGTGCTGTTCTGGTAGATATCCCTAAGTGTAAGGGAACCAGAAAATGTTGGGCGGCTTGCCCGTATGGTGCACCCCAATTTGAGGGAGATGAACCTGATATGAAGATGTCGAAGTGTAATATGTGTATCGACCGTTTGGAAACAGGACTGAAACCGATTTGTGTGTTGAGCTGCCCAATGAGAGCATTGGAATTTGGGCCCATCGACGAATTGAAGAGGAGATATGGCAATCTGAGAAGACTTGAGGACATGCCTAAAGATTCTATCACTGACCCAGCTGTTGTCTTCATACCTTCGGAACCCAAAAGGCAGGTGATCCACTGGGACGCTGACAAGGCTCTTAAATTGTGGCAGAAAAGGCAATCGCATCAGGGCGGGTGCCTGCCGGATGTCTTCGCAAAAACATCTGATGTTACCGAGGTGCCTGAGAACATTATTGGACGGAATTACCTGGTATTGAAGGCAAAAAATATGAAGGAGCTAATGTATTACACAACAGACGATGAGTAAAAATCTCTCCTTGATTGAATCTTTTAGTCAAGGAAGGTCTAGTTTATCTGCTCACATAGCAAAAGTGGTCAACAACTCGTATCTCAAAAATGCTTTTAACGGATGTCAGGGGTTGCATGAGGTAAGATTCTAGAACGGAGGTTAACGGTGAAGCCAGAGCAGGTTCCATGTAAGAAATGTGGTCGACCCTTTGTGTCTCAAAAAGTGTTTCAACAAATCCGTACGGTTATCAGAGAAAAAAAACTGGGAAGTTTTGCAGATCGCTATGAGCTATGCCAGCAATGCAGGACACGGGCTTTCGCCGAAGGATTGTTAGGCAATAACGTGGAAACGGTGCCCAAAGTTAAACATGTGGCTAAACGGAGGAGTGAAAAGCTAGAGCCTGTCAAAGTAGACCCCAGAAGTGGGGCTACAGTCTTCAAGAGCCAGTGCTATAGCTGCAATTCAGGTTGCGATGTGCTAGTCTCCGTGAAAGAAGGAAGAGTGACAAAGGTCGAAGGGGATCCCAGCTCTCCGGTTACTAAAGGAACCTTATGCGCCAAGGGGCTGGCCTCAAGGCATGTGTTGTACCACCCGGAGCGTCTCACATACCCCATGAAACGAATGGGAGAGCGGGGAGAGGGCAAGTGGCAGCGGGTTTCTTGGGACGAAGCCCTGGATACTGCAGCTCGGAGGTTCAAGGAGATCCAGGCAAGATATGGTAAATACAGCACTGCCCTAGCTACCGGCACGATGAGGGGCTGGATGTGGCATTTCTATAGGTTTGGCAACGCCTTGGGCTGGCAACGTACCGGGCCTGGACTAGCACAGTGCGCCACTCCGAGGAACACGGCCAGCACCCTGGTTACCGGTGGTCTCGCTCCGGAGTGCCCGTATTACGATTCTACCCAGTGCATGTTAATCTGGGGTGCAAACCCTCTTGCCACATTTCCACCGAAAGCCCTTGGTATAATGGAGGCTCGAGCTAGAGGAGCTAAGCTGATCGTGGTTGACCCCGTCCTAACTGAGACCTCCTCAAAGGCCGATATATGGCTGCAGCTCAGGCCGGGCACCGATGCCGCTCTGGCGCTGGGTATGTTACAGGTGACCATAAATGAAGGTCTCTACGATAAGCAGTTTGTGAAAAAGTGGTGCCTCGGCTTCGATGAACTGAAAGAGCGGGTGCAGGGCTATCCTCCGGAAAAGGTGGAGCAGATCACGTGGGTTCCCAGGGGAAAGATCCTTGAAGCAGCCAGAACATACGCCTTATCTCGACCAGCCAGCATCACCCAAGCCCTAGCCATCGACCAGAATGCTGACACCATTTCTACTTCCAGATCTATCGCTATGCTGGCCTCCATCACTGGAAATATTGATGTTCATGGCGGCAATGTTTTTACCATGAAAACGGGCGTTCCCCCTCCAAATGTCATGACTCTGAGGCAACGCTTGACCAGGGAAGACCACGAAATGCGACTGGGGAGCAAGGAATATCCCCTGCTCGCTGGAGAGCCTGCCCGTTCTCTTCCCAGCGCGCACAATGCCACCCTGTGGAAGGCTATCCTGACGGGGAGGCCTTACCCGGTCAGGGCTGTATATTGTCAGGGCAACAACATGGCCCTTTCTTATGCCAATACCAAAATGGTAACTGAGGCGCTCCGCAGTTTGGACTTCTTTGTAGTAGTGGACCTGTTTATGACCCAGACCTCGGAACTGGCGGACTTATTGCTCCCCGCAGCCACGTGGCTGGAAAGGGATGCAATCACCCCCTCCCACCAGACTTCATACAATCATATTCACCTGCAACAAAAGGTAGTCGAGGTAGAGGACTGCTGGTCGGATTACAAGATTTTGAATGAGCTGGCCAAGCGGCTGGGGGTTGGGGAACTCATGTTTAGTAGCGAGGAAGAATATTGCGACTATCTCCTGAAAGACACCGGGCTGACCTTTAAAGAGTTTAAGAAGAGGGGGATCGTCTCCGTTCCCTTTACCTACAGGAAGTACGAAAGGGACGGATTTGCCACCCCTTCGGGTAGAATAGAGCTCTACTCACAAGGGCTAAAGGATTTGGGGTTTGACCCCCTCCCCAGTTACAGAGAGCCTACTGAAAGCCCGTTCAGCACACCAGAGCTGGCCACAGAATACCCCCTCATCCTCACAACAGGGGCTCGAGAGCCAGTTTTCAGACATTCGGAACTGCGTAACATCCCGGTGCTGCGGCAAATATGGCCTGAGCCAAGAATGAAGATTAACCCGAAAACGGCATCGGCAATGGGCATCAAGGAAGGCGATACAGCTATAGTCGAAACGTTGAGGGGCAGTGTGGAGGCTAAAGCCTGGCTGCGGGAGGATATTGACCCCAGAGTGGTTCACGTACCCAGCCATTGGCCTGGCAAGAATAACGTGAATCTGATCACAGACAACGAACAGTGTGCTCCGATGATTGGAAGCGCTCAGCTGCGATGCCAGCTATGCAGAGTGAGGAGAGCCGAGTAGGATGTCTGAAAGACTATTATTGATTGATGTGGACAAATGCGTGGGATGCTATGCTTGCGAGATAGCGTGCAAGCAGGAACACCATCTCCCTTTGGAGCCAAGGTGGTGCACGGTTATCCCGATAGGGCCGAGGAAACTAGGAGAGAAGTTACATCTAGATTTTGTGCCTGCCCTCTGCATTCACTGTGATGACCCTCTCTGTTCCTATTTCTGTCCCGTTGACGCCATCAGCAAGAGACAAGATGGGATCGTCGTCATCGATGAGGATGAATGTACCGGCTGTAGACTCTGTGTATATGGCTGCCCTTATGGTGCAATTTATTTCGACCATGAAAGGAAAATCGCTGGAAAGTGCTCTCTGTGCGTCAGTCGTATCGACGATGGCCTGGAACCCAGTTGCGTCCAGCACTGTATCGGCGGAGCGCTGCTGTTTGTTACTGAGGAGGAGCTGGGGCAAATAACTGAAGGGATGCATACAGCTCGAGATGGCAAGGTGTGTTACACCTCGAGTAAATGGAAACTTCCCCTTATGAGAAAAGGGGGGCGGTGTTGCTAAAACTCGCTGCAGCACGCACCTTTTTCTGCGGATCAAATCTAAATCTACTGAACGAGCACGGTCCCTTGACAAGCCAACCAGGCACAATAATACCGTGCCGGATTGCGTAAGTTGTTCAAAGGGATTTCGGTGAGAATCGGGGACAGCAGGGTTGAACAAGATAGGGAGTAACGGGTAAACACAGCCGCAAGCAGCATGGGCCTAGGGTTCTAGAAAGCCAGTAAATCGCCGCCAGGCGAGGAGCATATCCACCAGATTTTCTGTTATTTTTCCCTTTGAAAGGAACATCTTACTGGATCTGTCGTTGTTGTGGTAATGCCTATGCTAACCATGCTTGCAGTCAGGGCCGGAGCCCAACGGGGTGATAAAGCTTGACCCCAATAGATGACCTTCTCTGTCTAATTGTCATAGCTCCCCGCAACCAGGTCTATTTCTGTCAGACTATCAAGAATTGTCAAAGGTTAGGAGTGTTGCTTTGGCTTGCTTTATGGATTGAAATCGGCACCGACCAAACAATATGACCAGACGTTTTGTAAGCTCAGGATCTTTGACATGACTAGGTCAGTTACCAAATATGTTCTCTACTCAGCTGTCCCAAGACCCACTAACAACACACAATATGAGACGAGCAGTGTGTCCCGATTTAACCCAGTGCGAAGGAGGAGAGAATGCTAGTCATTAACGGCAAAGAGGTTTTCAACACCATCGAGGAATTAGTTAATCCAAAGTATACTGCCCTTTTGCTCATTGATATTCAGAATGACTATGTTACGCCTGGAGGTTATTTTGATAAGATGGGATTTTCGTCTGCACTCCGTGAAATCGTTCCAAATATCAAGCGTGTCCTTGAGGCGGCTCGGCATAGTAATGTCTTGGTGATTCATGTGCAGATGACCTTTTACCCGGACCGTATGGCTGAATCACCTGCTGCCTTGCGGGGGCGGATGCTGCGCATCGGTTACAAAAGCGGCGACTCCGCTCAGAAATTGCTGCCATATTGTATCGATGGCACTTGGGGCTGGCAGATAGTTGATGAACTAGCTCCGCTACCAAATGAAATAGTCATCAGGAAACATCGCGGCAGCGCCTTTGTGGGCACGGATCTGGACATGCTCCTGCGCAGTAATGGCATAAGCGCTGTCGCCATAGTTGGCCTGGTGACACACGGTTGCGTGATATCAACAACCATTGATGCCCAGTTTTTCGACTATTATCCTGTTATTTTGCGGGACTGTATTGGCAGCCACAAGGCACCGCTCCACGATGCGGGATTGGTCATTATGTCTAACAGCAGAGATGTAGTAGATTCTAGACAAGTGCTCGAAGTATGGGATGAAGGCGGCCCATAAGACAGTAAACAGCCGGTAGCGCCTTTACTCCCTGTGTATGCAAGAACTTGCTTTCTGTGGACCGCGGTAGAGGGAATTTCCCGTTGTGTGTCAATGAAAGAGACAGACCAAGATGTTGTGGTGGATGGAGACATCGCGGCAGATCCTATACTGGACCGAGATAGTCGCCGATGTGGTAAAGGTCACCTGGAGTTAATTTTTTTGGGAGAGGATGCCTTTTGGTAAAATGAAAGCAGAACTGCCCACCCAGGCCCTATTCCCATCTAAAAATCAGGCAAAATAGTCCGTGGTATATGCAGGGTCGAGATAAAGATGATTGTCGGATCCCAAGAGCTCCGAATCGCAATAGTCGATATAGGGCTCGATGCACTCAAGTGGTGCTTTTGTTTTTCTAGGTAGAGGCCTAGCCTTAGCAGCCCGTAGGCCCAGATGCTTGAGGATCCTTTTGATAACTTTTTTCTCCTCGATGAAGCTTATTAGCCTCATTCTTCCAGAGCACTGGGGACACGGGAGGGGATCAGCCTTACCCAATTTTTTCGGTACCCTTTGGATGAATCCTCTGGTTCCAGGAGTAGGGTTTAAAGTGATCCTGGCCTTCTTTTTATAATAAGGTAGGTATTGAGGTCAAGGAGGAAGGATTGGGAAGGGAAACTGGGTTGATCGATTTATTAAGGTCGCCCGAAAGACAACCCTAGCAAAATTCCTGGCCTGTTAAATTAGCTCAATACTTAGAGAGGTTCACGGAGGACAAATAATGCAACTGGGATTCTATTTCGACCAGACACGATGCACGGGATGTGACACCTGCATAGTCGCATGTAAAGACTGGCACGACGTGCCGGCTGGTCCGGCAAGCTGGATACGAATAAAGGAAAACGAAAGGGGTCAGTACCCTGACCTGTCAGTGAGCTACCTGTTCCTTGCCTGCTTTCACTGTGCGAATCCCGCCTGCGTGCGGGCTTGCGCGGTGAGCGCCATCACCAAGCGGGCAGAGGATGGCGTAGTCATTGTGGATAGGGATGTCTGCCTGGGAGGAGATGCCTGCCGGCTCGCTTGCCGGAGAGCCTGTCCTTACGGCGTTCCCCAGTTTGGGGCAGAGCCCAACGCGAGGATGGAAAAATGCGACTTCTGCTTGGATAGGTGGGCAGAGGACAAGAAGCCCATCTGCGTTGCCGCATGTCCGATGAGGGCTTTGGACGCCGGCCCTCTTGACGAGCTGCGGGCCAGATACGGGAAGGTCCAGAAGGCTGAGGGCTTCAGCTATCGCGCCAAGCTGATGCCCAGCGTTATCTTCAAGCCAAGACACTGAAAAACCCGACCCCAGGGGGTCTGGATTTGGTTTACCCCCTGGAAGGGGATAGCTTGGGGTATTCCCTGCCAAGAGTTGCTCCTTTGAAACATGGTCAAATTGAATATAAGTGCGAGAGATCAGGAGAAATGGCGTGATTAACGTTTGTTATTGACTTCCATTGAGATCTTAGTTAAGAGGAAAAACATATTTTGAGCCCGTTCCAGTATAGAGGCAATTTAAGAGTCGGCATGCCTGGTTGGTCGGGGTAGCAGTTCATAAGCCAGGCGGTAGCTGCCGAACGGGTTTTGTTCTCTCTGGTAAAAATCTCCGAGGGGATTTTCTGGCAAAGGAATGTCCGGTTTACAGAGGGGACAGTGGGCCCCCAATTCCTCCTATGGGGAGGATCGAAGCCGGCACGGATCAGCGAGGATTACGGGGGGAATCTACTTCGCGTTGGATGAGATTGCGAAGAAAGTTAGGCACCCTTGGGCCGAAGATAGAATGCCGATTAGAGGGAGTGTTGTTGTTGAGTTGATTTCTTCTCAAGGCGATGGTGACCTTAATGATGAACCGAGCCATTCTTTTTATCAACACTACCATGACGGCGATCTGGGAAAGGACAAGCCGTTTCGATCGGCCACGAGCACCAGGAAAAGGCCTTCGGCAGTTGGGATTGGCGCACCGGATTTTCTGGCTCATAGTTTCTGACCCTAGGGGAAACCCATGACGTTATTCCGGCCGTTTGCGCAGGGGAAGAATAAGAATCAGATCAAAAGAAGAGGAGCCCTAAGAAATCTTACAGGAAGGCAGAAAGAATATCTAAGGGAGGTATTTCATGACCGTCCAACCATAGGTACTTTTTCACCGGCTAAAACCGGGTACTTTCTCCCCGGCGGTAACACTCCTGACACTGGCTCCCGATGTAATGTAACATAATGATGTGCGGCTGACTCAGAAAGCCGCTAAAATCGGCCACAGGGGCTCAGGTGCTCTGAAAATGACGTTTCATCAATTATTCCGCCCAAACAAGCCAGCCAATCAGGAGTGGCGGGCTTGTTACGGCCTATGTCAGGAGTTCTGAAATTAAGGGCTATAATGAGCCGTCAATCTAAAAACTCTAAAAGCTAGTGGAGGATAAGATGAGTAAAGGATCAAAAGCGTTAGACTGGCAATGGATGGTCGAATACACGCCTCAGGAGGTTTGGATTGAGGGAAGAGGATTGTTGTTATGGCTGGCATTCTTTTTCACAGAGATCTTTGCCGGTGTCTATTTTGTCTCCCTTTTCCTGAACTTCAAAGCTGGACTGTTGGTGGGTTGGCTCGGGGCCCTGAGTTTGGGCGGGCTTTTCCACCTGCTCTACCTGGGAAAGGCGACCCGTGGGTGGCGAATACTGACTAAAGTCTTAAGCTCGGAATTATCGCGTGGCCTGTGGGCTATCATTCTTTTTGGGGGCTTTGGTTTACTACAGGTTGCACCGATTGTCATCTCCGGCTTACCATGGACATGGGATAAGCCAGCCCTGAAAATTTTAATGGGAATTGTCTGTATCCTGATGATCATCCATGGCTTCATGATCCTTAGCGTGGTGAAGGCACTGCCCATGTGGAATTCCTCCATGCTGATTCCTCTTTCCCTGGCCTCAGGGATATGGGTGGGAACCCAAATCGTTATGATCATGTTACAGGCTTTTGGATCGGATATGGCCTTGGCAGAGGTTTGGATCCGATGGGCCTTGTTTTTTTATGTGGGGGCTTTATTGGTCTATTTATGGGGGGGCATGCATGCATCGGAAACGTCGAAGGCCTCCATGCAGCGCATATTGGCAGGTGATTGTTCCGCCTATTTTTACATTGGTGCCGTCATTATCGGGATCGTCATCCCCCTGGTCATTACCCTTATGATATGGGGAAGAGATATATCAAATTTGAGCGGAGGATTTTTCTTCCTGCGATTTGTATGCGTCCTGATTGGCGATTGCGCCATGCGTTATTGCATTATGAAGGCTCCCTATTATTCTCCACTTGTCTAATTTGACTTCGTAAAAATAGTATTTTCTTTTCTGTTTGATCCGATATACAACGTTCTCACTATGCTAACCCCGCTACTGTTCACCTAAATGATTTTCTATGATGCAATGTGCCATCTCATTCCAGGAGGTGGGGAGATGGCACGAACACTGGCGGAACTCCCGAAGGGGAGTCGGTTTACGGATTATGTGAGCCTTGGGGTACTGGCTAAAGCCTTTCCCATGCAGAAGGTGAAGTCGGTGTTGATCAGTACGGGGAAAGCCAGCATTCGACAACGGGACCTGCCGGCGCATGTGGTGGTCTACTACGTGATCGCGCTGGTCTTGTACATGCAGTCCTCCTATAGGGAGGTCCCGCGGTGCCTGGTGGAGGGGATTCAGTGGTTGCTGAACCCTGCGGTTAGCCCTGAACACCGAGAGAAGAGAAATCGACCAGGCGCAATTGAATGAGGAAGGGGCAAGGATCATTCGAATTAGGGGCAATGTAGACGCTGGCGAGCTAACCAAAACCGTCCAGAAAACGATGTGGGAACAGGTGGGCGTTGTCCGGGACAGGTCCGGTCTCCGGGATGCGATAGCCGAATTTGAGCGGATCAAGAACGAAAAAGCACCCCGTCTATCAGGCAGTGACATTTTTGCGGCCCTGGAGGCATCCAATCTCCTGCAGACCGCGGAAATAGTGGCGTGGGCGGCCCTGACCTGGGAGGAGACCACAAGGACGCAGATCTGCAACGACTATCCGGCCTCGGACGATAATAACTGATTGAAGCACGTCTGCGTCACCAACCAGAGCGGTGAAATAGCCATATCAACTGTTCCTGTGGTGACCGAATCGAGGTAGTTATGGCCTAGCTTGGGCGTTTGTATCGGATTCGGCTAGGGTGCTTCAAGGCGCAGCTTCCCAAGGGGGAATACTGAGCGCTCTGCTGGCCCAAAGGGGTATTACTGGTTCCACGAACTTCTTGGGGGGTGTTACGGCTACTTTCATCTCTATGCCACAAAGACAAATATGACCCGGAGGCAGTAGCTGGGGAACTGGGAAAGAGGTTCGGGCTCAGTAAGACCAGGATGAAGGCCTATCCTTTATGTACGAATACCCACTCAGACATTGATGCTATCTATAGCCTGATGAGGGAGAAGGGCGTCACCCCCAAGGGGAAGTGGCTGATATCAAGGTAACGCTGACGCGTGAGCCCTTTTCACATCGGGTAAAACTAACACAAACGCACTTATCCCTACTGCATTCCCCTGGTTCACCGCCACCCATCCCCCTCCCCCAGTTTGGGAGCATGGCATGAGGTGAGGGGGTCTGATGACGGAGATCTAAAGGCCCTTGCTTTAGATCATGATCTGCTACTCTATTTTCTTGAAACAGGGGCAAAAAGTTCCTTCACAATTTCCGTCAATCTGGGCTGAATAAGGTACCAATCCCAGGCGTTATAGAAGGCCTTCTCTCCAGGCACGGGGATGAAGAAGGGGTAAATGCCGGTAGTAGGAACATCGGTTCTGATCGAGGGACTTCCATAACTTTTTGCCAGGGTTGTCGCCCCTTCTTTTGAGAGAAGCCAGTTTAGAAAAACCGTAGCCGCATTGGGATGAGCCAACCTATCCGGTAAGGCTATATGGCCGGCTCCTCCTGAGATCTCTCCACCTTCAGCAACCCTCACAAATTTCAATGGCGCACCGTTAAGTATGAATTGTGCTGTCATGTCCCGGAAAGTTCCTAGACCTATGGGGTACTTTCCCCGAGCCACCCATTCTACGGTCATACGCCGGTCCCGAGCTATGACTGGTTCCTGTTTTATTAAGTCCTGGAGGAATTTCTTGCCCCGCTCTTCATCCCATATTTTGGCTAGGAATTCAGTAGCGAATGCATTCCCCGGGCCCGGTACGGTGGGGTCATCCAGGACCATCTTGCCCTTCCATTTGGGGTTTAACAAATCCACATAGGACTTTATTTCCCCTTCCTTTACCATGTTCGTATTTACTACCAAATAAGTTCGGAAACCGGCAATTAAGAGTATCACCTTGTGGTCCTTGTCCATGAAAGGAAGCACTTCGTTGAGATATGCTTTGGGGTCTGTTACTTCAGGGAGAATAAGGAAAGAGTCCAAAGGCTGCAGAACCAACCCTCCCTTTGTCAAGTTAATGAACGTGGTGCCGCCGCTGATTATTGCATCCGCGAAAGACAGCCGGGCACGCTTTTCGAAAAGAATTTTTGTGGTAAGCTCCGCCCCTGATGCTACTACAAACTCCATATTTATGCCAAGACTTTCTTTAAAGGCCTTTGCAAGTGCTCCTCTGGGGGCAGGGGCCAGATCAGAATAGATCACGACCGCCCCCTCTTTTTTTGCTTCGGCCACAGCTTTGTCCCACTTCTGTTCCCAGGCAGCCTTCGAGGTTGCTGCCGGAGGACAGACAAGCATGAGACCAGTGATTGTTAAGGTGATCACCAAAACATACGCTATCTTTTTCATTCTAAACCTCCCTTTCAATATTACTCTTTGGTTTCTGTAACCTTATAAGTTCTCTAAAAACCTCGACGTTTTTAATGATCTGGAATGGTTTATCTGACCTGAGCTACCACCAGATCGCCTGGTAACCTCGCTCTTTCTCCTCCTGTGCCCACCTTTTGGCCAGAAGAACCCCTCGGTTTTTTAACTAAGGTAATACACACTGCCGGTAATTGCCTCGTCAAGTCATGGAGATCACCCCCTTTCGCTATAGTTTTGGCGTAGAGTTTCTTTCTTCCGATCCTTTGACGTAACTGCTCTGGCTGACTCTTGAAGCACCATGAGATCCATAGGACGATCAGTGATAATCCTTTCGATATGATCACCTATTTGAGCCAAATTGATCTCTGGCGCCACTCTCGAAATATCCGTATGCACCGCGACTCTTGCTCCTTCTTTCACTTTCATGGCCTGTGATTATTCTTGCATTCCGAATTGGCTTTCCTCCCACTACCTAATTTGCAAAGCGGCAAGAGCACCTTCGTAGACCGCTGCCATAATTGTTCTTGGCTGTCGACAGTCACCCACAGTGTAAAATTGCCCAACGTTTCCCTGTAAAGCCTCTGATAGTTCCGTTGCCGGGCGGACCCCTATCGCTAGCACTACTCGTTCAGCTTCGATGAGGTGTCTTTTTCCGCTCTGTTTGTCGATAACCATGATTCCCTTTTCCACCACTTCACCTATTTCGCGTTCAGTTAACATGGTCACATTCTTCTCTTTTAACGCGTCCATAAGCCCTTTCCGATTAAAGGCTTCCATATCCAAAGCTATGTCAGCCAACATCTCTACAATGGTTACGTCGTTGCCTCCCTCAGCCAAAAACTCTGCTGTCTCAGCTCCAACGACACCACCACCCACCATAACAACCTTTTCGTTTTCTATTTTTTCCTTGCCCTCCAAGACATCCAAAGCAGTCGAGACCTTCTCGCTCTTTATGCCGGGGATATCCGGTATGATCGGTCTACAACCGGTGGCAATTATAATCGCGTCAGGTCTAACCTCTTCTACTAGCTGGGGCGTAACTTCCCTGCCCAATTCCAGCTTTACCTTTAGCTTCTTAAATTGAGTTGCTTCATAGTCTCGAAGCCAAAGCAACTTGTCTTTGCCCGGTGGTGTAGCAGCAAGTAATAACTGGCCACCAATCTCCTTCTTTTTGTCATAAAGGGTTACTTCGTGTCCTCGCAAGCCCGCTACTCTGGCCGCCTCCATGCCTGCAGGTCCTGCCCCCACGACGGCCACCTTCCTCCTTACCGCCGCTGGCTTAATCTCTGCAAACTGTTGTTCTCTCCCTACTGCTACGTTCACAGCACAACGGGTAACCGCTGCTCGACCAGTCCCAACACCGAGACATTCCATGCATGAGGTGCACTTGCGTATGTCATCTACTCTGCCCTCTAAGGCCTTGTTCGGCCATTCCGGGTCAGCAAAAAGTGGCCTGCCAAGGGCAACGAAATCAGCCTTGTCCTCGGCGATAACCTTTTCGCAGTACTCAGGCGTTTTGAAACCGCCTGCGGCGAAAGTCGGAATCTTCACCCTCTTTTTAATTGCCTCCCACATATAGCTCTTCCAGCCCTCGGGCAAACGTTGAATATCAAAAGATTTATGCAAGTTTTCGGAAATGCCTGATGAAATATGAATAAAGGCTGCCCCGGCGTCTTCGAGCATCTTCGCCATGGCCGGAGATTCCTCGGTGGTGATTCCACCATCCAGAAACTCATCGCCATTGATACGAATACCTACCGGATAGTCCAGCCCCACTCTTTCTTTTACTCGCTTAGTTATTTCAATGGGAAATCTCATCCTATTGTCAAGGCTACCCCCAAACTCATCAGTTCTCTTATTCAAGTAGGGAGACATGAATGAACCGATCAGGTATCCATGGGCCGCATGCAGTTCCACCATATCATAACCAGCGCGCTGGGCATTGAAAGCGACCATTCCAAATAATTCGATGAGGTGATAAATCTCGCTTCTTTCCAATGCACGAGGTACAGGATAAGTCCTTTCTCCCAAAAACACAGTGGCCAGAGGCGAGGAAGAGACCAGTGATGACGATGCAGGTGCTACTGCTCTTTGTTTCCCCGGGTGCCCAATCTGTACCGATACGGCAGCGCCGTAGTTATGAAGGGCTTCCACCAGTTCGGCATGGCCGGAAATAAGCTGTGGTTTGTCCAGAGCTCCAAGTGATGCGTAACCGGCCGGGTAATCAAGAACAATGTACGAGACTGTTATTAACCCAGCTCCCCCCTTTGCCCTTTCTACATAATGATCCATCAATTTGGCTGTGACTTCGCCATTGACACCCCAAAAAGATGTTCCCAGCGGTGACATTACGATGCGATTTTTGATCTTCACCTTCCCAATTTTGCCTGGTTCAAAGAGCTTTGGGTAATACCGATTTATGATCATGTCTCTTTCCTTCTTTCATGGATGTGTTTGGGCGCGTCGTCCGCTTGTGTAAGAATCTGAGCCTTGGCTACCATCTCAAAGCGCCAAAGCTTCCCACCCGAACTGCGGCTTATGTTATAGTTATTGAATTCCACGGCCATGGTGTTCCAAGCTTCTATTACCGGCAACATTCAGAGTATCTCCTCCGACCGGTCGATATCCTCCCTGGCTAGCCTCCAACCAGCTGCGATCACATTTGCTGACAGCTGTTGCATGCTCGTAGCTCCAGCAATAACCGAACCCACCCAAGCGTGAGAGAGCAGCCAAGCTACAGGGAGGCCCCCAACGCGATGCCCGAGCTCTTTGGCAAAGGCTTCTAGTTTGGCCAGCCGATCGAAGTTCGCATCGGTAGGAACGTCTCCATAGAGCGATGGAAAATTCGAAAGGTGGACGTCCGCGGGTATCTCCTGACCGGGGAGATATCTGCCGGTCAGGAAGCCACCGGCCAGCGGTCCCCACGGCACGACCCCAATACCGTAGGCCTGACAACAAAGAACTAATTCTCGCTCGATGCTGCGATCAAGTAGATTATATCTTGATTCTATTCCGACGAAGGACTCCAGGTCGTGGAGCCTGGAAGTCCACAGGGCCTCACAGAGCTGCCAGCCGGCATCCAGAGTTCTCACCTGGCATCCGTGAACACACGCCGGCTTCTTGTGGAGGGCCAACCTATCCGGACAGAAATGGCACATCTGGATTGCTTTGACTGCTTTAGACCTTTCTAACTTCTACGAGAGCTGTATTGAAACAAAAGGCGCCGCCAGGCGAGGTTTCAGCTTTGATCAACACATTCGCGCTGCCGCCCCTATCAACACCTTTTTCGTCGGGGTCATACCAGGCGCCCTGAGGGATATCAACAACACCGGGTCTTATCCTCTCCGTTACTTTTGCGGCGATGATAAGCTCACCTCGATCATTGAAAACCCTGGCTTTGTCCTTATCGCCGATGCCCCTGGCCTGGGCATCAATGGAGTTTATCAACATCGCTTGAGGTTGCAGCTCTCGTAACCAGGGTAATGTTCCAAATTGGGTGTGCGCTCGCCTTTTGAAATGGGTGGTAACGAGCTGCAAAGGGTACTTTTTTGCAAGCGAGTCCCTCCAACCTTCCCACGGTTGTATCCATTTTGGAATAGGTGGGATTTCAGGATTGGCCATGTCAGCCAGCTGCTGAGAGAATATCTCGATCTTGCCTGAAGGGGTTGGGAACGGGTTGCCGGCAAGGTCTTCAATCTGCTTTTGAAAGGCTATGTATGGGAGAGGGCCCTTAATTTTAAAGATTCCTTTTTCTTTAAATCTGTCATAGTCCGACACATCGCTACCGCTCATTATTTGATGCAGCCATTCTTCTTCTGTCTTGTCGTTAAAGTCCGATATTCCCAGGCGTTCAGCCAAAAGCGTAGCTATTTGCAGGTGGGACTTGGATTCATAGAGGGGCTCAATGACTTTGTTCATGGAGCCATAGAACGGAGTTGCCCCTCCGAGCGTGATGTCGTTCCTTTCCAGGAAGGTGCACCCGGGTAACAAAATATCCGCGTATTTGGCCATGGGGCTCATGACCTGTTCTTGGACCACAATGAACTCGAGCGCCTTCAGGGCCCTGACAGTGGCATTGATGTCTGGACGTTGGTTCAAAAAGTCCGTGTTGACGACATAGAGCAATCTGTAATCCGAAGGATAACCGCCGGCCTTCCCCTTGAGAATCGCGTCCGTTGTTTTGACAGAATGTATCCTGGCACTGTTACCGTCAGGCCCATAGGGGGGTAGAGCGTTCTTACGAAAGGGCGCCTTCTCTTCTGTTGGATTGGGAGGAACAGTCATCCGCTGTCCCACCTTGAAGGGAAATCCGCCAAAACGAGGCGATTGCCAGGTCCTCCCCGCGGCACCTCCCCCGCGGATGCCAATATTGCCTGTCATGGCCGTCAAGACAATAGCCGCGCGATGGTATTGCTCGCCGTAGGCACTCCGACCGGGCGCAATGCCGGCGACTAGGGCTGCCGGCCTGCTAGTGGCATATTCCCTGGCCACCCGCTCTATAGTGGTAGATGGTACCTCGGTAATTTCGCTAGCCCAGGCAGGGGTTTTGGGGATACCGTCCTCTATTCCCAGAACATAGTCTTTGTACCTGCCAAATCCCACGGTGTAAGTGTCAAGGAAGCGCTGGTCCTGAAGGTCCTCCTTTATAATGATATAGGCCATAGCGATAAGCATCGCGGCATCGGTCCCTGGTCTTAGAGGTATCCATTCATCAGCAAAGATTGCAGCAGAATCGGTATGCCTGGGGTCAATGGAGACAATCCGGGTCCCGTGCTCTTTGGCTTGGGCCAGGTACCAGCTAGTGTTGGTGTACTGGATGGTCTCGGCCGGGTTCCATCCCCACATTATTATCAAGCGCGAATCGATAAAGTTATCTGATGTACTGCCGGTGCGGATAGTACCGTAAGTAGCCATCTCAGCGAATATGCCCCCTTCGTAAGAGGATGCCCCCCAACGGTCAGTAAAACCACCCGCCATGCATAGCAATCTATTCATAGGGGTAGCGTTGTTCAGCAAAGTGATATCCCCGGCCCCTCCCCTGAACAAAATAGCTTGAGACCCGTAAGTGTCTCGGACCCGCTTTATTTCACCGGCTACCGTATCCAAAGCCTGGTCCCAGGAGATTCGTTCAAATTTCCCTTCACCTCTTTCCCCTGCCCTCCTCATGGGATACCGGAGGCGGTCCGGACTGTACACCCTTTGCCGGTAGGCGCGGCCTTTCAAGCAAGCCCGGAATTGCGGTTCTTCTCCGTCGTCGGTCTCGATTCGGGTGATTGTCCCGTCCCTGACGTGGACCTTTAACACACAGGAACCACCGCAGTGGCTGGCACACACTGTGGGGATGACTTGTTCTTTCTCCTCGTCATCAGTTCGAACCATTTTCCACCTCTATCTTGTGCATTAGATTCTTCCAGCCGCCTTTTCCTATATCAAGAGCCCCCATCCCCCTGCGACATGGCAAAAGCGTTTTTGGACAAGAATGATCTCCACCCATCCTGAGACAACGGCAGCCGCAAATAGGGGGACCCGCCTTTACTCAACTCAACAATTGATCTTCTCCTTGTGAGAGCTGTGCGATATGTTGTCCCCTATCTCAAGTAATACACCGACGGGTTCGTGCCGACTTCGGGACGCATCTGAAACCCTAGTTTGAGCCTTATTAACTGGGATACCTCACTTTCAGGGTCGTCAAGATCGCCGAAAAATCTGGCTTTGGCGATACAGGCGTTTACACAAGCAGGCGTAGCTTCGGGATCGACCCCGGGCTGCATCCCCCTCCTGAGCCCAAGGTCAACCCTGTCCTGACAGAAATTGCATTTTGTCACCACCCCGGTCTGGAATTGTAGGTAGCCAATCTTTTCATATGGTGTCAGCCCCTCCCCTGGAAAGGATGATCCCTCCTCGCGGTAAAAGGAGCGTGCACCATAAGGGCAAGCTACCACGCAATACCCGCACCCCACGCACTTGTCGTAGTCCACGGTCACGATGCCATCTTCACGTTTGCTGGTTGCCCCACTAGGACATACTTCAACGCATGCTGCGTCCTCACAGTGATTGCAGAGCAGTGGGACTATACGCTTGGAAACCCATGGGTATTTACCTTCCTCCTTTATCAGCAACCTGCTCCAAAGGATCCCAGGCGGCAGGCAATGCTCTGCTTTGCAGATTGCCATGCAGGTGGAACAACCGACACATCGCGATAAGTCTATTACCATCCCATATCTGGCCATCTTACCTCCTAACCTCTATTTACTCTTATATACTTTGGCTTTAAGCGTAATGCCCTGCATGCAACCTACTACCGGGTCTATCCAACTGTGCCTTATGGGGGTCAATGGTGTTAGGGATGCCCTCTTTGTATCTCTAGCGACAGGGGTAGCCCAATGACCAAACTCCGCTGGGATAAGCAAGGTATCCGGGCGTATACCCTCAGACAATCTTACCCTTCCTTTCACCTTGCCTACATCGGATTCAATCCAAACCTCATCTCCATCCTTGATTCCCCTCTCGCTGGCTGTCCCGGCATTGACGATGATATCGCCGCCCTGTCCCGGCACATTCTCGGAAACTTCTAGTTCCCAGGGACATTCCGCATTGGATGCGAATGTATATTGCGGTAAGCGGCAGGTGGTTACATAAAGATCATAGTCCATCGGAACGGTCTCCAGTATGGGTGGCACATAGACCGGCAGTGGAACATATTCCGAGGTAGGCCACCAGTCAATTCCTATCTTCCTCAGGTTTTGGGCCAGTTCCTCTCCTGTCCTCTTTACAAGTTCCATGTAAGGAATAGGGTGTCTCAATTGTTTTGCCATCATTTCCAGATGCACATCGTACTGCTCCTCCACGCTGACTGGCCTGAGTTTGGCTCCATTCTTGCGAAACCATTGCAGGTCGTGCTCACCATTGGTAGCCGATTTACAGGCCCTATCGACTATTTCTACCCAGCTATATTTCTTCTTTGGATCCAACTTGTAGTCCTCGGTCAAGGTTATGCCAGATCCCCGGTGCTGTCCCAAAGCGTTAATCGCCATGTTGTATTCCTCTAGGAAACCTGCCCGATCAGCAAGTTCGGTCAAGATTTCGCTAAGTTCCATCGTGTTATGCAGGGGTTCTACTATAGGCTGTCTCAATATCACTCCCGCATATTTTTTGGCTGTGGCATCTCTCTGGACGGTGCTCAGATCAAATCTTTCGAGATCAGTGTGCTCTGGAAGGACGACGTCAGCCAGCTCCGCTATCTCATCGAGCAGGTAGGATATGGAGACCACAAAAGGCGCCTTCCTCAAGGCCTGGCTCACAACTTCAGGTTCACCAACGGACATCAACGGATTGCAGCGATATATAAAGAATGCTTCTGGAGGCGCTGGCACAGGAAAATGCTTTGGTGGGTCAACGAGGTTCCGCCAGACCAAGGGCTTCAGGTTGCATCCTGGGTATGACTTTCCAAAGGGTATGAGGACCTCGGCCCCGGTCAAAGAAAGAGGCGGCCAAGTGAAGGTATGGGTTTTGAGCTTGAGCATTCCATCGGGTCCGGGGATTATGCCCTGATTACACTCGTTTCCTTCTTCTCTTCTGCCACCGCCGTGCCCTCCGGGTACTTCGAGTGCCCCGACAAGCGCTGCCAGTATATGGTTGGCTAAAATGGCTTGATAAGACCGCATATTACCGGTAACTCCCCGCCCGAGTTTTATGGCCACTGGCCTAAGAGGCAGCGTGACTCCCTCTATGGTAATGGTACTTCCAATTTGAGCATGATCTGCGAACTCCTTTGCTATCCCACGAATTGTATCCGCAGGTATGTCAGTCACGGCAGAAGCCCATTCGGGCGTGTATTGCTTCATATGATCCTTCAGTACCTGAAAGGCCGGCTTGCCTTCAACCCCATTGATTGAATAGATTCCTTCCAAGGCGAAGTCTTTTATGCTGGCATCATCGTAAGGCTTTGCTTTCGAATCCACGAGGTCCCACACCAGGACCTTCTTGCTTGCCTCGTCTCTCATGAAATAGCCATCATCCCCTACCAGGTAAGGAGAGTTGGTTACCTTCTTTAGAAATGGGGCATCGTAGACACAGAGTTCGTGGAGGACCACGTGAATTAGGGCTAATAGAAAGGCTGAATCTGTACACGGCCTAATCGGAAGCCATTGTTCCGCCTTGGCTGCTGTGAGGGTAAACACCGGGTCAACAACAACCATTTTCATGCCTCTTGCTCGGGCGTCAGAGTAAAGTACGGTCTCCGGCGCCCCACCCGAAGCCGAGGTATTTTCACCGATCATTATTAGATAATTGCAATAAGTCAAATCAGGCTCACATTGAAAGCCTCCATGGATATGATTGCCGAAAACGTGCTCTGCCATGTCGCAACGGACACTGCCCCCCCCACCACTCATTTGGACGGGTCCAAAGGCGTCAAAGAAGGCATCAAAAGTCCCATTATGACTGCACTCCTTTGGTCCGGGGGGGCAAACACAAAGTCTCCTCGTGTCTACCTCCCGGATTTTCTTTAGTTTTTCAGCAACAATGTCCAGGGCTTCATCCCAGCCTATTTTGACCCACTTCGGATCTACCCCTTTCCCCTTTGTCGGGTTCGTTCTCTTTAAAGGGCTCTTTATGCGATAGGGATTGTAAAGCTTTTGTAGCATGCTTAAGGCTTTGAGACACATTCTTCCCTGCCCCTTTGACAGCGTGCGAAAATCCATGTTCCCTTCAATATTGACCGCCACTCCGTTGACTCTGTGAACCCTTATCACATCAGGACCTTCGACACAGAGCCAGCAAACGGTCGGTAGCCATGTATCGTCATTTTCAGGGGTTGCACTTGCCTCGACATCCAGCATTTCACTAGCCTCCTCTTCTATATGTTATTTACTGTATTTTGTAGAATTTCTAATAAAAACCCATTATTCGACCCAAAAGTCCGGCATATAGATGCTCTTTCATCAAATACACAAAGAACCCGTAAAGGAAAACTGAAGCCCCGATGGGTATTAATATTGAAGACAGCCAGCGGCCACCATTCAACTTCGCGTACAAGAATACAAAAATAGCAATGCCAACCAGCAGGCCAAAGATATACATAGCCAAAATGAAACCCAGTAACCACGCCATTAAGAGTGCACCTTTGAATTCCCTGGCCTTCTTCTCTTTTGTTTCTACCGGTGCACCACTTTTTTTACTCTTCTTCATCCCCAGCTGTTCAAGAATATTTGTGCCTATTTCCCATAGCAGCATGGCCATGCCGGGGATTAGAACAAGCAACGGAAACAGACGCGCTTCAGGAGGATAGCCCAATGTAAATATAAACAGCAATACAAAAAAGGCTAAAAGCACCGAAGGGAGTATTACATTAAGCACTGGCAATAACCCCTTTCCGCCGCAACCGAATTCTGGACCTTATTTCATACGCCACGGTAAGCAGAATTACTGCAAGAATGCACAAACTTATAGGTTTCAGGAAGAAGAATGGACCAAACGCACTGACAGAGATCAAGAAATAGGTCTCCGCCATTTTCCCCAGAATAAATCCGAGAACTATAGGGACCCTGGGATACCCAGCCTTGGCAGCACCGTAACCTATAGCCCCAAAGGCAAAGGTCATGAGCACGTCCAAAAAGGTTCCCCTATTAGAAAAGGAGCCTATGGCAACGGCGGCCAGAACGAGCGGGCCCAGGAAGCGCACATGAAGATAAAGGATTTTCGTCATTTGTCTGGCGGTAAGAAGCATAAGAAATGAGGAGCCGACGTTGGCAATGATAGCCGTCCAGCCGAGCCAGACAGAAAGGTGCAAATTTTCCGTCAGCATTTTAGGCCCCGGCTGGATTCCCACCACCAAAAAACCGCTGAGCAGAAGGGCCGTTCCAGCACTTGCCGGAATGCCGAAACCCAGGGTAGTGACCAGGGCGGATCCCTCTTTGGCATTGCTAGCACTCTCCGGACCAATGACGCCTTCTATCGCGCCAGTTCCGAATTGCTCAGGGTGTTTGGAAGTTTGTTTGGCGTGTGCATAGGCCATAAAGGTGGCAGCCCCTGCACCCAAGCCAGGTACAAATCCTACTATTGTCCCAATAGTGGAACAACGTAACGTCAACCCTATATTACGGAAAACATCTTTGACACCCTCAATCGTATCGCTTGCTTTCTGGGTAAAGCCACTGCTCTGGACGGAGGTTTCCCCTTCGACCATCATATCAATGACCTCTGGAATGGCAAAAATCCCCAGTATCAGGGGGATCAGCTGAATCCCATCCTCCATGTACATACAGTTAAAATCAAAACGGGAGACTGCGGTGGCTTGCTGCAATCCGAAAAAGGATAAAATGAGTCCCAAACAGCCGGCAATGAAACCCTTCAATAAAGTGGTCCGGGCTATTAATGCGGTAAATATAAGACCCAGCAGAATCAACATAAAGGTTTCTGGAGAACCAAAGCTCATAACTACAACTTTCATTACCGGCAAAATGCTTAACAACACCAAGCCGCCAAAAAGCCCTCCTACGGCGCTGCCCGTTAAAACGATGCCTAAAGCTCTCGACGCCATCCCTTTTTGGGCCATAGGATACCCATCCAGTAGGGTAGCTGCATTGGTAGCATCCCCTGGGACATTGAGGAGAATTGAGGTTACCGACCCGCCCTGTGAAGTAGCAGAATTTACAGCCAGGATAAAGGTTAAAGCCAGTACAGGGTCCATCCCCCACATAAAAGACAGCAATATGGATATAGCAGTGATGCCGCTAATCCCGGGTATGACGCCGAAGAGAAGTCCAACAAATATGCCCACAACCATAATCGCCAGCACATCCAATCTGGCCATGTTGCCCAACGCTTCAATGAGCACAAGAAAATTCATGTAATCGGCTCCTCTTTACCGATGCCTGACGACACTGCCCCTTTATAGGATAACATAAGTCCCGGCTTTAGATTTAGACCTGCGCTGCTCTAACCAAATAGTCAGAGCAGCGCGGTCTCTATTTATTTGTACGTAAAGCCAACTATGTCAGCGAGTTTTGCCTTCGTTTGTGGAGACATTGACAGCACATTCTTTATAAGTTTCTCCATCACTTCACCAGGCTGGTAACTAATAGGTTCTCCAAATTTAGTGGCTTTTTCCTGAAGCCCAGGGTCCAAACACACTTTTCTAAAGGCTTCCTTGAGAAAATCAAGTCTTTGCTTGGGTATCGCCGGTGGTGCAAGTACATAGCGACCTGGATCCAGGCCAAACGCCAGATCCATCAATTCCTTCTCTTCAGGAGCTAGCGACCTCAGTTCATATACAGTGGGGATATTCGGTATGGCTGGCAACCTCGTCGTTTCAGTAGTTACTATGGGAACGAGATCGCCGGATTCTACCAAGGCTAAGGCGGTCGAAATCCCTGGCACACCCCCGGTAACCTCTTGCCTCATCACCGCTAAATTTATTTCAGATGAGCCGCGATAGCCGAGAACCAACTTAATAGGTTTGTTCAAGAGCATGGATAGTATTCTGATCCTCATAGCCATGCCGCTCTCCGGCCTATCTACGCCCGCCGTAATTTCATCCAGCTTCTTTAGATCATCCACCGTCTTTATCCCGAGTTTTGGTGATACGACAAATGCCTGATAGGTCCTTGTCAGGATGCCAAGCCAGTTGTATTGTCCCAGGTCGAATTTGACCTTTTCAGGAGTGTAAACCTGCTGCAAAAAGCCAGTCATTATATTCATGGTTCCGATGGTTAGGCCATCACTCTGGTCTCTCATTTGAGTCACGGCTACTTTTGCAGCGGCTCCCACTACGTTCTTCACTATTACTGTACAGCCAAGCTCCCTGCCCATATAGGGGGCTATCATCCTTGCCCAGGTATCATAACCTCCCCCTGGAGAATGCCCTACGATTATTACAAACACTTTACCTTTGTAGAAATCGGCTGCTGATGGCTGCGATTTAGAAGTCGCCGGTGTTGCTAACGTTATAGCGGCACCCAGCATTAACAATAGGCAATAATACAGATACTTTTTCATTTCTTCCTCCTTCATTAGCTGTAAACTGTTAGCATGCTTAAGCGACCTGCCTGCTCAGGTCCACTACTCTGACGCGTTTTTGAAACAACGTCTCAACTCATGAAGCCATTACACTACAGGACATCAGCGGTTTTGGGTTAACAATCATAGTTGGTAGATCGGCTAGCAATGAGTCATTTATAGATCGGTTCACCTCCTTTCTGAAGAGACGCTGCCTTAGAAGCTTTTCCCTTCTCTCAACAATGATGATTTCTCTGATATTCCGATTGAATTGCACAGGTGTGATGTGGTGTATACCGGAATGCTAATGCTCCGTACTGTACAAAAGGGAATAGCGGTCAAAATACTCGGCTGCTTCCTCTCCGTTTCTATATTTTAGTCGTTGAGAACCTCCTTTGCAGGCTTGAGCGATGAAGCCCGTTAAGATATAGGGGCGGTGGATATGGCTACCTCACCACCCTCGTTGGTGATGCAAACGTGCTTCAGCCAATTATCATCGGCGGCCGGGAAGTCGTTGCGAATCTGGGTTTTTCTGGTCTCCTCCCTGGCCAGAGCTGCCCTTGCCACCATTTCCGCGGTGAGTAGGAGATTGGATGCCTCCAGGGCAGCAAAAACGTCATCACCCAATAGCCGGGGAACCTTCTCCCTCCTGAGATGCTCGAATTTGTCCAATGCCTCCCGGAGGCCGGAACTGTCGCGGACAACGCCGACCCGTTGCCACATCGTCTTCTGGACGACTTTGGTTACCTCTGCCGGGTCCACATCTCCAGCGATTCGCGCGATCCTGGCCTCTTCTTCGTTCAACTGCGATGGGTCGATTTCCCTTCTCTTGGTTTTCAGTGCAAGAGCTGCGGCGTTTTTTCCCGCAGTGAGACCAAAGACCTGGGTCTCCAAAAATGCATTTCCCTGACCCCTGTCAGCCCCATGGACACCCCCGGAGGACTCCCCGGCAGCAAAAAGGCCAAGGACGGGTGTCTCAGTCCTCTCGTTTATGCGGGTACCACCCAGGATGCGCTGGAAGTCGACGCCTATTTCCTCCTTAAGCTGGCCGGCAGTTCGCTTATCCATCCAGCTGGGGCCTTCTCCGTCCCCGACTCCTTGCCCCTCCCACCTGATGGGACCCCGCCCTGCCTTTAGCTCACGGTAGAGGGCCTCGACCATCCTGTATCGCGGTGCCATTTCCAGAGCCTGGGGTTCATATTGCTCCATGAATCTTTTGCCCAGGGCGTTGAGGTATCTGCCCCCGTATAGTGCCCCTCGCGGCGGTGAATCCCTGAATTGGGTGAACTCCATGTCGATCAGAGGTGCCCCCGCGGCGAAGGCCAGACATAAGCCATCCCCGGTGGTGCGATATTTGGGATCATCAACCAGAGTGGCCACATTAGGATAGAGCCGGTTACAGCCTCCTGCCGCCAGGACCAAGGCCTTAGCGTTGAAGACAAAGAAATCTCTCTTTGGGGAGATGCCGACTGCCCCCATTACATGGCTACCCTTCTGGAGCAGCCTGGTGATCATTATACCTTCATGGATACGGCACCCTCGTTTTTCAGCTTCTTCCCGAAGTACAACGAGTGGATGGCGACCTTCAGGCCCGTGAACCTTTACCATTTGGATTCGGGCTGCGCTGTGGCTGACACGCTTGTGGAGCGACCGGCTGCCATCGGGATTTCTGAAGAACTCCACTCCCATGGCTTCCAGACCTTCTGCAGCCTCCCTGGCTTTGGCAATAATCTCCCTTAACAGGTTCTGGTCGTTGATATGGCCTCCGCAGCGAGTCCAATCCTCAAAAAAGCGCTCGTCGCTGTCTTCCTGGTTGAATGTGGTAGCCATTCCCCACAAGGAAGGGCTGCTTGTGCCACTGTCACTGAAAATCCCCTTATCCACAAGGTCTACCCGCAGACCGGAGGCAGCGGCCTCAACAGCAGCCCTAGCTGCGGCTGCTCCACCCCCGATAACCAGCACATCCGTAATGATATTTTCTTGCATCGACTTACTCCTTTCGTCGGATCTAGTTAAACTCAACCGTGCCTACGATAGCGAGACCTTTGAATTTCTCATAAAATGCTTGAGCTAATTCTCTCTGGCAAGTTTTTGCCAAAAGTTGACATCTAATCTCTTTTCCTTTGCCTGTTTTTTTGGAGAGTTTTTCTTAGATTCTCAGATCTCCCCATTCATAGTAAGGCTTTTACATCACCATCTATCCCATGTTCTCTCTGTGGACACACCACCTCCTTTTGGTTTAGGTTGCTAGGATGATTTTTGATCCCCTGAATAGGTTAAATGCCATCTGTCTACAGAGGGTATCCCAGATATTGTTTACAATAGTGGTAAACCTCGCTCTGCAGGCACCATCATACAGATGGCTCAACCCGAAGTACTGTTCGACGATAGAGCGCTTTATGGCTAACTGCCTGATTCTTTCTCTCACACGAT
>CP070673.1:490008-509825 GCA_020351915.1 Deltaproteobacteria bacterium | reverse complement strand
TTCTACCTCTAATCAGCGGCTGGATAATTGATCTCCTCCAGAGTAGATTTGATCTTTTCCAGGGTTGCCGGTGCAGCCCATTCAACATTGATCTCTTTTGCCGTTGGATCCCCTTCCACCTTTTTTACCCCGTCGATCTCACCCAGCTCTCTTTGAATGGTCATAACACAATGACCGCATGTTATATTCGGTACTGAGAATTTCTTTGTTTCCATAATCGCACCTCTCTATAGTGATATCTCTAAGATAAAGCCTATGAGTGGGGTGTCAAGAAGCAGTGCCGTCTGATAAGTAATCTCTGTTCATGACCGGTCAACTGTTGGAAAAAGTTGAGCTTGTCAGAGTTACTACTGACAGCATCTAATAGTTTACAATATCGGGAGGGGCATGAGGTCTTTTCTGTTGTAACCATCCTAGACCCTTCTCGGTTATGTGCAATACAAACAATAAAAGGCTCTGCTTAGCGCCTTATATCGCCTGGTCAGAATAATCTGAAATCTTTTCCAAAAAGTCTCTTGGAATTGGGATCGTCTTGTTGTTCTGGTAGTTGAAAAATACCATAACCGATTCACCTTTTCCGTAAGTGACAGAGGGATTCTGATGATCGACTATTTGGTATTTGAAGGTAAAACTCTTTTCACCACTTTCGCCAATCCATACCTGAAGTGTCAACCTGTCGTCTAACTTCACCGGCTTGAGAAAATCACAATCTATGTGAACCAAGATGAAAGGATAATCTGCTGGATCGACAATATCGAGCACCTCATATAAGAAGGCTTTTCTGCCTTCCTCAAAATACGTTAGAAAAACAGCATTATTTACATGCCCCATTGAATCAATATCTCTGAATCGAACCTCAATATCGGTAGAAATTGTCTTATGTTTTCTCATTCTCAGCCCTTTCTCTTGCCTTTGGAACTCTGGGATGCTGATACCATGACCCCTGTCTCAAGAATTAGTATCGTTCAAAAGTGTTTACCGAATGGTATATTAGTTAGAGAACGTGTACATAACTACCTCTATGAGGTCATGCCCATTTTCTCAAGGCCTGCCCGCCATCGCTCTCGCTCAGGCGAGGCGGGCGGGCGCTATCTATAGGCCTCAAGGGATGTGGTCAAATATCTGGGGTTTAGATGAGCCAGACAAAAACTCCGAGGGCTTCCGAGGTGTAAACCCCACATATTTAACCACTGCAAGACGCGGTGGAATTTTTTCAAGATATCGCCTTTCGAAAAGAGCCATGACCTCCTTTAAAACGTGAACGATTAATCACTATGGTTCATGCCAACACTTCTGAGCGATACCAATAGTTTAGCAATTGAAAAGCCCTCGGCTATCAGCATAACCTTGAACACGTGTATGTCACTAAGGTTCCCACCACTGGCTAGAGGGTATTCCTTTACAACAGTAAAATGTAATGGTATTAACCAATCAGGCAAAAACCTCATTCTTCCCTGTACACGGTAAGCCATGACAAGCCACCAGAGGCAATCAATCCTTTGCCCTAATTGTAGGAAACTGATTAGTGCGGATGAGTCTCGTTGTCCCCACTGTGGAATAGCTCGCCCTGGATCATGGTGGAAGAACAATGCGTGGACGCGATTTTTTGTCAGCGCCGACCAACCCATCAAAGCCATAGTCTTCCTGAATCTTGGTATGTATGTGATCTCTCTCCTCTTTTATCCGTGGTCATCAGGGTTTTCTTTGAATCCACTTTCCCTCTTCTCCCCTTCTAACAAAAGTCTTTTGGTCTTGGGAGCGACCGGAACTATCCCCATCGACCGTTTTCATCGCTGGTGGAGCCTCGTCACTGCTAATTACCTACATGGGGGCATCTTCCATATCCTGTTCAATATGATTGCCTTGAGTCAGATTGCTCCCCTTGTCATTCGCGAATACGGGGCTCATCGAATGGTGATCCTCTACACCCTGAGTGGGGTAATTGGCTTTTGGGTCTCGTACCTTGCCGGTGTAGCCTTCACCATCGGTGCCTCCGCAGCGGTGTGCGGTCTGATTGGAGCCTCCCTTTACTATGGTAAAAGCCGGGGAGGAATTTATGGCAAGGCCATTTATAAGCAGATTAGTGCTTGGGCATTGGGGCTCTTTATCTTCGGTCTGTTGGTGCCCGGTATCAACAATTGGGGCCACGGAGGGGGAATTGTTGCAGGAGCGATTCTTGGCTTCTTGTTGGGGTATCAGGAGAAAAGGAAAGAAAGTCTCCTCCATAGAATTCTTGCCGGTTCTTGTGTCGGTTTGACCCTCTTGGTTTTGGGTTGGGCGATTGCCTCCAGTATCTACTATCGCTTTATGGCATAGTATCCGATTCCCCATCCCATACCTCTTCGCTGTAAAAATCGGCTATCGGCTTGCCTTTCGCTTTTTCTAGATCTTCGATCCATCTCTGAACGCGGTGTCTCCCGTAGGTTTCTTCCCTTGCAGCAACAATGGTATCCACAGGGATATCGTATGTCCCATAAAACGCCACATATTCCATAAATCTCTTTCCCTCCAGACTGTATTGCTGAAAACTTGAGTGTTCACGGTCGTCGAATTCAGGGGGAAGAACCTTATACCTTATGTCTGTGGCGGAGTTCTGCGTTAAGAGCCGGCGTTGCCTTTATCCATTTCCCTCTAGATAGAACTCGGTAAAACCATGAAAAACAAACAGATCGGTTCCAATGAACTCGATCAGTTGTTTGGTGGCCAGGTGATTGCGGACAGTAGCAAAACCTATTCGTGATGGGATTCCACGTGACCGCCCGAGGGCACAGAGGAGCGAGGCCTTACACACACGGTAACCACGGCCACTCCTCAGCACACTACTTGCACGGTAGAGGTCACGGGTTCAAATCCCGTCGTGCCTACCATTACAATCAATAACTGAGGGGATAGCCAACTATCCCTTTTTTGTTGCTGCTACCATTTTGCTACCACATTCTCCAAAAACTGTCTCCTCTGGCCTACAAGCTGCCTCGTTATTTGCCGATTTCATCAAGCGTGCGTAAACACTTAGGGTGACGAAAGGGTGTGGTGAATACCCTCACACCAAATAGCTCACCCCCACACGCACCGCCGAACATTGCCCGCAGGAAGAGAGTGCAGAATTTTTGATCTTCCCCATTGCTCACAATGGCGTTTTTCTGCTCACGTATCAAAAGCCTCATTTTATCCTGCCCCTGAGTTCTATTCCTTGGTTTCTTGGTCTTTCGGTATCATTTACAGGGAGCCCAAACTCCTTCTATGGTAAAGATCTCCTTTACGTTTGCTCTTTGCTGAAATGCTCAAGGATATCCTAACTGTTATCTCAGTCCATTTATCAATCCAAACCCCAGCTTCAATAGAAAGCCCGCTTCCAAAATTCGAATCTTCAAGAAACAGTCCACTTTCTATTCTTATTTGACCTTTTAGATTTTTTTGAAATTTTTTGTTGACAGGGAGTTCTAGTTTTGATATTGCTAAACAGACGGTTGTTTAATTTTAAACAGGCGTTCGTTTATTCAACCGAACAGACCACGCTACTTTGGCTTTCAAGGGTATATGGAACGATGAAAAGATTTGATATTGAAAAGAAAATTTTGAAAACGTCAGCCGACTTCTTTTACAGATATGGCTTTGTTAAGGCCTCCATCAGAGATATTGTGAAGGCTGTTGGCATAAACAGCTCCACCGTGTACCTCTATTTCAAGAGTAAAGATGAGATACTTTTCAAGAACATTATGGATGTCGGGGCCGATCTCTTGGAAGAACTCGAATCGGTGATCGAACGGCATAGTAATAACCCTGTTGAATGTTTGCGAGAAATGATTTCTACGCAAGTTTTTTTCTCAGTAGAGAGATACAAGGAGATGAAGATTTATTTGGAAGAACTGTATCAGTTGCGACCTCATTTGAGAAAAAAGGCCCTCGAGCAGCACAGGCGAATTTATGATCTTTATTATGGCAGGATTCGTGAGCTTGAAGAGAGAAATGTTCTGTATCAAGCAGACAAGACTGTGATAACGTTTACTCTTTTTGCCATGATGAACTGGATCAATAAATGGTTTAATCCCGGTGGGAGGCTTTCCATTGAAGAGGTTGCAGAAAACGTAATAGACATGTTTCTTAGAGGCATTTTAAAGAATAGAGCTGGCAAAGGTGAGGCCTAATATAGCTCTACTCCGTGACTTAGGATCAGCCTGGATTTGTTATTTAACACGAATAAAGAGAAGAGGAGAAAGCATGAAATACAATAACATAATTTACGAAGCGAAAGAGAATATTGGCTTTCTGACTATTGATCGACCTACGAAGCTCAATGCACTTAATGGCGAGACGATTGATGAGATCAGAGACGTTCTTGCCAAACTCAGGGGTGATGATCAGGTGAGGGCGATCATAGTGACCGGCACCGGGGACAAGGCCTTTGTGGCTGGGGCGGACATAACTGAGTTTGAGGATCTCGGCCTAAAGGACGGGTTTGATTTTTCAAGAAAGGGCCAAGCGATGAATCGTGATCTGGAGGATGTAGGCAAGCCCAGTATTGCGGCTGTGAATGGTCTGGCTCTGGGTGGTGGGCTTGAGTTGGCCCTTTCTTGTACCTTCAGGATATTATCGGAAAATGCCAAGCTGGGTTTGCCCGAGCTCGGTTTGGGGGCCATTCCGGGATACGGGGGCACCCAACGCCTGGCCAGAATCATCGGTAAATCTCGGGCCCTATGGACCATGCTTACAGGGGATATGATCGATGCTCAGGATGCCCTCCAAATGGGATTGGCAAACATGGTGGTCACACAGGGGAAGCTGATGACCACTTCGATTGAGATTGCAAAGAAGATTATCCAGAAGGCTCCTTTGGCCGTTAGGATGGCAATGATGGCGGTGCATCATGGCACGGAGACGGATCTGGAGTCAGGCCTGATCTTTGAGGCAAGTCTTGCAAATGTTCTTTTAGGTACTCAAGATATGAGGGAGGGGATCGCCGCCTTTCTGGAGAAGCGGAAACCCAATTTTTCAGGGAAATAATTTTAGGGAGGACGAGGATAAATGATCAAAGATTTCAAAGAGATTTATGAAAATAGGCATGAGTATGCGAAGGAGTGGAAGAAGAAACATCCTGATGAAAAGTTGGTGGGCTCCATGTGCTCCTATGTTCCGGAAGAGATCTTCTATGCGGCAGGTATTTTACCGCTTAGAATCTTAGGGGCCCATGAGCCTCAAAATGTGACCGAACCACATATATTTGGCATGTATTGCCCTTTCTCCCGGGACGTTTTAGCTCAGGGATTGCTTGGACGTTATGATTATCTGGATGCAGTGACAACAGCGTATCCCTGTATGCATTTGGGGCAGGCCTTTGATAGCTGGGTCTTTCACGTGACGCCTAAGTATTTCTACGTGGATATGCCAAACAGGGTTCAAACACCGTATGCCCTTCGTTTTTTGATCGGCATGTTTGAGGAACTCAAGAGACAATTGGAAGAGTGGACTGGGAGGAAGATCACAGACGCGGCTTTAAAAGACGCCATTGACCTCTATAATGAAAATCGCGCTCTGCTGAGACAAATCTATGAGGCAAGAAAGTCAGATGACCTTCCTCTTACGGGAACGGAATCAATGTACGTAACAACGGCCAACCTGTTCATGGATAAGAAGGATGCCAACAAACTTCTCAAAGACACCATTGAAAAGGAATTTCCGGAACGAAAGGTTAAGTCTAGTTCGGACATAAGACTAATGATTGTTGGCAGTGAGAATGATGATATCAAGTTCTTGGAAATGGTTGAAGGTTTCGATGCCGTCATAGTGGCCGACGATCATTGCACAGGTTCCAGATATTTTTGGAATCAGGTCCAGGTCCAGGATGGTCTCATTGAAGCCGTTGCCCGCAGGTATATTGACAGACCGGTATGCCCTCAGCGTGATTATCCTGAAAGGCGTCGGCTCGGTTATCTTTTGGATATGGCCAAGGATTGGAATGTGAAAGGTGTGATTGTGATTCAGCAGAAATTTTGTGATCCTCATGAGCTTGATAAGGTGGCGTTGTTAGAATTTTTTAAGGAGCATAATATCCCCACCCTATACCTGGAGCTCGACGTTACAGTTCCGGTAGGTCAATTTAAGATTAGGGTTGAAGCACTCTTAGAAAGCCTTCGGGAAGGTGAATTATGGTAATAACAGAGATTGTGACACGCGTTATGCGTTACGATTGCTGAAATTATATGGAGGAAGATATGATGGAAAAAAAATATGAGACCGCTCCCCTCAAAATGTGGAACAAGGCAAAAGAGATAAGGATGAGGATTTATAAGGAGATTGCCGAGGCCAAAGACAAGGGCAAGGTGCTTATCGGCGGAGGGGCAGAGAGTCTGATCGCATTGCCTACGGGATTTGATCACGCGATGCTCGTTGGGGAGCCTTACGGGGCTTCGGTGGCCTTTCTCTATAAGGAGAACCCTGAGCTCTATATGGATATGGTAGAAGCGACCGAACACGCCGGATATCCAAGAGACCTTTGCGCCTATATGCGTAATTACCTAGGCTCACTCCTCTTAGATAAATATGTTTTTGGCGGTCCTTTTCCAAGGATGGATTTTTGCCTACAGGCAGGTTTTTGTGACACCCATTCAAAATGGTACCAGATAGTGAGCGAGATTGAAAAAATACCCTATTTCTCTTTAGATATTATTCCCTTTGATTGGGAGACATCTGGCGAAAGCGAAAAAATCAAAGACCTGAAAAGGGAGTATATCGTCAACCAAATACACGAGGCCATTGAGTGGATGGAAAAGACCACAGGGAGGGTATTCGATGATGAGAAATTCATTGAGGGTGTCACCAACGAGTTCGATTCAACCTCCTTGTGGGCAAAAGTCTGCGTAGCAAATAGGGCAATTCCGGCACCCCTTGATGAAAAAACGATGTTAACCTTTTACGTATTGGCTGTTATTGGCCGGCCCAGGAAGGATGTTGTAGATTTCTATAGGGAACTCCTTGCTGAGGTGGAAGAGAGGGTGCAAAACCAGATTGCGGCAAATCCCTATGAAAGATGTCGGGTCATGACCGACAGCCAACCCCCGTGGTTTGCTCTGGACCTTTTCAGATTGCTCGAGAGTTATGGCGTCGTTTCTATTGGGGCTCATTACACGCTTGGCCTTTCGGGAGGATGGGAATACAATGAAAAGGAAAAGACCTATGATGCGGCCACGACACCACGGGAGCGAGGAATTGAGTTAAGAACTCGTGATGACGCTGCAAAAGCTCTCGCCAACTGGTGGTTGACCACCGGTACGGTGTGCAGAGGCGTTCGCTATTCCGGTGCCGGGAAAATCCAACGGATGATGGATATGGTCGACAAATGGCACCTTGATGGTGTCATGCTGCATTTGAACAGGGGTTGCGAGGGGACGTCTCTCGGACAAATGGAAATAGTTCAAGCCCTTTTAAAGGCGGGAATTCCCACCATGACTTTCGAAGGAAACCATGCTGATCCCCGAGAATATGATGAACCGAGAACCTTTGCCCGGATTGAATCCTTCATGGAAACTCTGGGCCTTGAAAAGATTTATTAAGAACGGGAGGGTTTAGACAATGATTACCGCAGGAATAGATATGGGTGCCGCTTATTCTAAGGTAGCTATCCTTGAAGACGGCAAGGTTATTGGCAAGGCAGAATCCAAGACAACCCTTGAGCCAGAGGAAAGTGTTGAAAGGGCACGCGAGTTAGCGTTAAAGGATGCCAATATTGATCCAGAGCAGATCAGCGCAGTTGGCGTCACTGGCTCAGGGCGAAGCCTGATCAAAGACGCAGACGTGTCAGTCACGGATGTAACAGCGGATGCCGCAGGGGCTCATTATTTCGATAAGGACGTGAGAACGGTTATTGATATAGGTGGAGAGGAGGCCCGGGCAGTGAAGATAGATGGAACGGGAAAGGTTATCAACTTCGCGGTGAATGACAAGTGCGCAGCAGGGGCGGGGGCATTTGTTGAGGCCATGTCCAGGGCACTTGAAATTTCCATGGACGATTTTGCAGCATACTCTCTCAAGTCCACAGAGCGGATTGCCATCAATGCACAATGCGCTATTTTCGCGGAATCCGAGGTGGTCTCCTTGATTAGCGATGAAGTTGGAAGGGAGGATATCTGCCGTGCGGTTCATGATGGTATTTCTGAGCGAATCACTTCCATGGCCAAAAAGGTACAAATAGAAGATAAAGTTGCTCTTATAGGTGGGGCTGTGCTGAATAGAGGACTTGTGCAATCGCTTAAAGATGACCTCGGAACAGAGCCTACTGTTTTGGCGGATGCACAGTTTGTTTCCGCAGTGGGGGCGGCTATTTTAGCGGCCAAGGGCAGTGAAGGTTAGCTGTGCCATGAAACCCTTTAATTAAGAGTAAATCTAAGGAGAATGAGATAATGGCTGAGAAAGAAATGGAGTATTGGAGATGGGATGAGGGCAATTGGAAAGATCCCGAAAAGGATTGGAAAGATGCTGCAATTATTACGGCCGGAGTTGATGTGGGGTCGGTGAGTTCCCAGGCCGTGATCATGACAGACGGGGAGCTCTTTGCCTATGCGAACACAAGATCCGGTTACAATAGCCGCGAAAGTGCGAAAAACGTCATGAACATGGCCTTGGAAGCCGTTCCCGATTTAAAGTTGGAGAATATCCAATTTACTGTGGGAACGGGCTATGGTCGTGTCAGAGTTCCCTTTGCAAACAAGGCAATCACTGAGATCGCCTGTCATGCACGGGGGGCAAATTATATGTATGGCCCGACGGTTCGAACCGTATTGGATATGGGCGGACAGGATTTGAAGGCTATCCGTTGTGATGAGAGAGGAAAGGTATTGAATTTCTTGATGAATGAAAAGTGTGCAGCGGGCACGGGCCGAGGAGTAGAGGTCATGGCCGACCTCCTTAAGGTTCCCATTCAAAAAGTGGGAGAATTATCTTTCCAGGTTGAGGAAGAGCCGCCTCCGGTCAGTACCACGTGTGTGGTTTTCGCCAAGACCGAAGCCCTCGGTTTGCTAAAAGGTGGTTGGCCCACCTCAAAGGTTTTGGCGGCTTATTGTTCTGCTATGGCACACAGGATTTTCAGCCAGGTAAAGGCGGTGGATGTTGAACAGGATTTTGTCATAACGGGTGGGATTGCGAAAAACCCCGGAATTGTAAACAGATTGGAAAAGGAGTTAGGCTTCGAGATTTTCAGAAACACCACCGTTGATACTCAGCTGGCCGGTGCTATTGGAGCCGCACTTTTTGGCAAAGCGCTTTATGAAAAGTCAAAGAAATAATGATCGAAATTACCATTAATGACCAAACAATAGAGGTAGAGGGAAACAAGACCATCCTTGAAGTAGCCTTGGATGCGGAAATATATATCCCCCATCTCTGTTATCATCCCCAGTTGGACTCCTCTTCAGATATAAGGTCCCTTCAGAGGGTCTACCAAGGAGGCTTGGCGCATTATGGACAAGAAGGCGCAGCTTCCGACGGGTGTAATCTCTGCCTGGTAGAGATTCAGGGTCGGGAAGGATTGTTTCAGTCCTGTAAGACTATAGCCGAAGATGGGATGTCGGTGCACAGCGACTCAGATGAACTACAAAAGGCCCGAGAGGAAAATCTGGCCACGATTTTGGAGCGGCATCCCCATGGCTGCCTTCTTTGTGCGCAGGCCAAGGGGTGTGACCGGAAGATTTGCTCCCTCCAGGTTCCTGAAGCTGAGCGCTGTTGTTTTAAGTTTGGTTTTTGCGAGCTTCAAAAGGTTGCCGAGTTTATCGGTTTGGAAAAGGGGTTGCCCCCTTATAACCCTCTTAACGTTCCAGTGGTTGATAACGAGCCACTTTTTATAAGGGATTACAATCTATGTATTGGATGCCTCCGTTGTGTGAAGGTATGCAAGGAGGTAAAAGGAGCAGATGCTCTGGGCTTTACTATCGAAGAAGGTAGAGTGGTGGTGGGGAGCAAAGAGCCCTCCCTCAGGGAATCTGGTTGCCAGTTTTGCGGGTTTTGCGTTGCGGTCTGCCCAACCGGAGCCCTGGCTGATAAGGTTGCTGGCATTGGAAAACCAGAGACCTATCTGATTCCGTGTAAGAGCAATTGCCCCGTTGGAATTGATATTCCCAGATATACCCGTCTCATTGCTGAAGGGAAATTTGGTGAAGCAGTAGCAGTAATCCGAGAGAGAGTCCCATTTCCGGGGGTCCTCGGATATGTCTGTTACCATCCTTGTGAAACGGTATGCAGGCGTGGCGAATTAGACGAAGCCATCGCTATATGTGAGCTCAAGGGTTTCGCCGCCAAGAATGATACCCAGGTGTGGAAAAAGAGGACTAAAGTAACCCCTTCTACAGGCAAAAGGGTGGCTATTATAGGCTCGGGGCCTGCAGGGTTGACGGCTGCCCATTACCTGGTGAAGCTTGGGCATTCGGTGACTGTTTTTGAGGCCTTACCTGAGGTGGGAGGGATGATGAGAGTAGGCATTTCCGAGAAAACCCTACCTCGGGAAATGCTTGATGAGGAGATTGAAGTAATACGTGATCTTGGTGTCCAAATAGAGACAAAAACCAAGGTAGACTCGTTAGACGACCTCTTTGAACAAGGCTACTCTGCAATATTCATCGCCGTTGGTGCTCCCCACAAGGAATTCAATCAAGTCCTTGCTGAGGCTCCTGATACTATGAAGAAATGGGGCTTGCAAGGAACCGAAGGGATATCGATTGAAGTCGATATTGTCACTCTGGCCACGAGTAGGGAAGGGGTATTTGCAGGTGGGGATATAGTAAGGGGCCCTGCCCTAGTAAAGATGAGAAGGGCAACATAGTATGGATAGCATGAGTCTGGACAGAGTTAATGAAATTATAGACAAGTATATGGAGGACCAAGGGGCCCTCATACAGATACTGTTGGATGTGCATCAAGAATACAAGTGGATCCTCCCTGAAGCGGCAAAGCTGATCAGTGATAGAATTGATATCCCCATAACCCAGGTTTACCGAGTTGCGAGCTTCTATAAGGCGCTGAGTCTGACCCCTCGAGGGAAGCACCTTGTTAAGGTCTGTTTGGGCACTGCCTGTCATGTGCGGGGCGGCGTGGGGGTTATGGATAGAGTGAGCCAAATTACGGGTGTAGAGGATGGGGACACGACCAAAGATAGGAGATTTACTGTAGAGAGGGTAAATTGCCTTGGCTGTTGCGCCTTAGGTCCTATCATGACCGTTGATGGCGAGTATTATGGCAAGTTGATACCGGAGAAGGTGGACGAGGTATTGGAAAACTATAGATAATTGAGGAAAGATAGGTGCCAAGATTAAACTCTGCCGTTGACTTGGAGGAATTGAGACGGGAGATCGTATCAAAGAGGGATCCCAAGCAACCCTGTATAGCGGTATGTGCTGGTACGGGTTGTATCCCCTTGGGCGCCAAAAGGGTGAAAGCAGCCTTAAAAGAGGAGGTTAGGAAGCGAGGTTTAGAGGCCAAAATAGAGATAAAAGAGACGGGATGTCCTGGCTTTTGTGAGAAGGGGCCAATAGTGAACAGCTATCCTCAGGGGGTTTGCTACTGCGGTGTCCAACCTGAGGATGTAGCTGAGGTTGTCTCCCAGACTGCTAAGGGAGAGATAGTAAATCGCCTCCTCTATGTCGACCCTGTTACAAAACAGAAGGCTATCCATGAACATGATAACCCCTTTTATAAATACCAGATGCGACTTCTGCTTGGGAACAACGCCAAGCTTGACCCCCGGAATATTGATGACAGCATTGCCCTTGGAGGATACTCTGCTTTGGCGAAAGCCCTTTCCCAAATGACTCCTGAGAAGGTTGTAGATGAGGTAGACAAATCAAGGCTCAGAGGGCGGGGAGGCGCTGGATTTCCAACGGGCAGAAAATGGAAAATTGCCAAGAATTCTCCAGGGGAAACCAAGTATGTCATTGTCAATTGTGATGAGGGGGACCCCGGGGCATTTATGGACAGGGCGATCATCGAGGGCAATCCTCACAGTGTCCTCGAGGGCTTGGTTATCGGGGCATACGCCATCGGGGCTTGTGAGGGGGTTATTTATGTCCGTGAAGAATACCCCTTAGCTGTGGAAAATGTGGGAATTGCGGTAAAGCAAGCTGAGGAATACGGGGTTCTGGGCAAGGATATTCTGGGCTCAGGCTTTGATTTAAATGTGAAGGTTGCGAGAGGCGGGGGAGCGTTCGTCTGTGGGGAGGAAACGGCACTCATTGCTTCCCTGGAAGGGAAGCCGGGGGAACCAGAGCAGAGACCACCTTACCCGGCGGTAAGTGGTCTTTGGGGAAAGCCCACGAACATAAACAATGTGGAGACTTGGGCAAATATACCCCTCATTATTAATAATAGTGCCGATTGGTTCGCCTCAATCGGGACCGCAGACAGTAAAGGGACCAAAATCTTTTCCCTAGTGGGTAAGGTAAACAACACTGGGCTTGTAGAGGTCCCTATGGGCATCTCCCTGAGAGATATTATTTACAAGATAGGAGGGGGGATCCCCAACGGTAGAAAGTTCAAGGCGGTGCAGACTGGCGGTCCCTCTGGAGGGTGTATACCTGAGGAGCTTCTTGACGCGCCTGTAGACTATGATGAGCTTGCAAAGTTAGGTTCAATAATGGGTTCTGGCGGAATGATCGTCATGGACGAAGATACGTGCATGGTTGACATAGCCAAATATTTCGTTGATTTCCTTGCTGATGAGTCGTGTGGCAAATGTCTGTCTTGCCGTGAGGCCATATGGCAGATGCATGAGATATTGAAAGACATTACACAAGGCAGAGGGCGAAAGGGAGACATTGAACTCTTGGGGAGGTTAGCTGGGACTGCACAAGAGGCATCATTGTGTGCTCTGGGTCAAACTGCCCCTAATCCGGTACTGACTACCCTCCGCTATTTTAGGGATGAGTATGTCGCACATATTGAGGAGAAGCGCTGTCCTGCGTATGTCTGTAAATCTCTCATATCCTACTATGTTGATCCTGGCGCGTGTAAGGCCTGCATGATCTGCCTCAAGAACTGCCCTGTAGAAGCCATTGAGGGTGGGAAGAACCTTATCCATTCAATAGATCAAGAAAAATGCATAAAATGTGGTGCCTGCTACCGACTCTGTCCACCTCGTTTCGGGGCTGTCGTGCGATTATCTGGTGAGCCCGTGCTACCACCTTTACCAGCCGAACAGAGGGTTCTGGCACGAGGAAAGAAGGGATAGGGTAAACATGGTCAGCTTAACCATTAACGATCAGAGCATTAGAGCTGCGGAAGGGATGACAATTCTGGAAGCGGCCCGGAGTGCAAACGTATACATTCCCACCCTCTGTTACCATCCTTTGCTCGAGCCCTTCGGCGCTTGCCGCCTGTGTGTTGTGGAGATAAACGATGGAGTGGGTTCCAGGATGGTTACCTCCTGCACCTATCGTGCGGAAGAAGGGCTCGAGGTAAAGACTGACTCAACAGTGGTAGTAGAGACCCGTAAGATGCTTGTCGAGCTCCTTCTCGCCCGTGCTCCGAAAGCTCGAGTGGTTCAGAGATTGGCCCGCGAGTATGGAATAGAAAAGACCCAGCTAAAGATAAGAGATAAAGGGGAACTGTGCGTGCTCTGTGGCCTCTGTGCCCGCGTGTGTGATGAGATAATTGGAGTCAGTGCCATTAATTTTATCAAAAGGGGAGTTAATCGTGAGGTTACCTTTAACCCTGAGATATCTTCAGAGTTATGCGTCGGCTGTGGTGTGTGTAGTGGTGTGTGCCCCACCGGATGCCTTGAGCTAGAGAAGCCATATGGCGTTGTTACGGCAATTGATATGGGCAGAAAAGCCGCAATATCTATAGATAAGTATTTAGGCGGTGAGGGGATTATTGAAGAAGCGCTCATTGAAGCTGTGAGACCCGATTTGTGCCATGGGATGGATAAAGGTTTTGCAGATCGATCTAGAGCGGTACCTCCCCTCTCACTAGATAAACTTACTCATGAGCAGGCCACTGCCGAGGCCAATAGATGTCTGGAATGTGATTTGAGGTTTCACATTAAACCGGTTGCCTTACCTCCGGAAGGCTGGGTGAATTTGGCGGAGGAGAGTATTCAGGGCCTTCCCGAGGAAGAGGGGATTTATGTGCTTTATGACGAAAACAAGGAGATCTATAAGATAAGTGGTGTTGAAAATATTCGGCAGGGCGTCTTACAAGAATATGGAAATGGAGGTGTGGCCCGATACTTTTCTTATGAGGTAGACCCCATGTTTACCAGCAGGGAAAGGCAGCTTATTCAGCAATACATGAAAGAACATGGCGGGATGCCTCCGGGAAATGAGGAACTGGATGACCTGTTTTAATCTTCAGGGAAATAAACTGAGGCTTAGTGCTTCGATTCGCAAATACGGTCAGGTACTCTTGACGAGTTGTTTCAGAGATGTTGCTCACTCAGTATGAAGTCCTAAGTGAACAAGTTCGTCATCAAAGTTATGAATCGAAGGACTTGGTTACTTATTGCTCTTAGACGGGGAAACAATTCATTAGGGATGAGGTCAAGATGAAAGAGGCAGAAAAAAAGGAACTCTTGTATGACGATATGGTTAAAGGGATGCAGTTACCTGAGGTAACAGTTACGCTGAGGCCAGAAATATTAGAGGAGTATCTAGAAGGGATAGATGACCTCAATCCACTGTACCTTGATGAGGGCTACGCAAAAGATACACCCTTTGGGGGCCGAATTGCCCCCCCAATCTCTATAGCCATGTCTACAACTGTAAGCAATTTTATTAAGCCCTTAGATCGTAAGATACCACCGGGGTTGATACATGCCAAACAGCGGTTTGAATTTACCGGAATTATAAGACCTCATGATGAATTGGTTTTTAGAACAGTGATAGAGGATAAATATGAAAAAAAGGGAAGAAAATTTGCCGTGTTGAGGTCTGAAGTATTTAACCAAAAAGGTGAGAGGGTGGCAACGAGTTGGTTGACACCGATTTGGCCAAAATAGTAGTATTCAGCGAATTGCAGGAAGAAAGACTATGTATTCGAACAAGGATTTTGAGCAATTACGTATCGGGGAGAACTTAACCCCGCTGGTAAAAAAGATGACACAGGATAAGATCAACAAGTATGTGAGTGCCGCCGAGGACTATAATCCGCTCCACGTGGATGTTGAATTCGCCAAAACAACACCCTTTAAGGGTACCATTGCACCGGGATTTCAATATATGGCATACATTTCTGAATTGATGGCGCGCGAGTTTGGTGAGGGATGGTATGTTGGAGGGATATTAGATGTTCGGTTGTTCAGGCCTGTCAGGCCGGAGGATTGGTTGTTTACCAGGGCAAAGATTGTTGACAAAAAACAAGAAAATGAAGAAAAGATTGTAATCTGCGAAGTTCGTATAACAAATCAAAATAATGAAGACGTAATTGCAGGAACTGCTGAGGCTCGTTGTACCTAACTAATTATCCGGTGATTTCATCATCTCCATGGTGGAGGGGAGAAAACCGTGCGCTCAGGTGAAGATTTGGGAATATTTTTTTTCGTACCTAAAGAAGCTAAGGTTTTAAGAAGTAGATATAACCGTTTGTCTTAGTCAACAATAAAGAAAGGAGGGTGGAAAATGGCAGAAGCATTAGGATATCAAGACGTGGTACTCATAGATGGAGCAAGGACACCGATCGGCAGGTTTGGAGGAAGCCTGAAAGATTTAGTTGTCTGGCAGATGGGGGCAATGGCCATTAAGGGAATTCTGGCAAGGACGGGCATAGACCCTGAACTGGTTGACGAGGTGATAATGTCCCACACCCGGCAGGATGGGACCGGGACCAACCCGGCCAGGAATATGATGCTATTTGCCGGGATGCCCAAGCGAATACCGGCCCATACGGTAAATATGGTTTGTGCCGCCGGTTTGAAGGCCCTTCACCTGGCCGTACAGTCTATCAGACTAGGTGAGACTCAGGTAGCAGTCGTTGGGGGGTCGGAGAGCATGAGTAATATCCCCCACATCTTGAGGGGTGCCAGGTGGCAAGCTATCGGAAGGTTAAATAACATTATCCTTGAGGATGGTTTTCTTGTCCTGGCGGATAACTATTGTCACCTGACCCCGGGCCTCACTGCCGAGCGGGCGAGTGAGAAACATGGCATCACTCGAGAGGAGAGCGAGCAATTAGGTTACGAGAGCCATGTAAAAGCCGCCAAGTCATGGGAAGAAGGACTTTTTGATGATGAGGTCTTTCCCGTTGATATCCCGGCAGTAAAGAAAGGGGCAAAAGGTTTCACATTTTACACCGATGAGTGCTATCGAACAAACCCATCGCTGGAGAAGCAGATGAAGCTCCCCCCTGCATTTAAGAAAGATGGAACACAAAGTGCAGGGACCTCATCAGGTATCACCGATGGAGCGGGTGCATCATTGATCATGTCTCGTAAGAAGGCAGAGGAGTTAGGATTCAAACCGATTGCCGCTTTCGTTGATTTTCTCTTCCAAGGATTAGAACCAGCCGATTTCCCGGATGGGCCGGGACTCTCGATCCCGATCATTCTGGAGAGAAACAACTTGACCTTAGATGATATGAGATATGTGGAGATCAATGAGGCATTCAGTTCAGTAGTCATAGCAGCGGAGAAGATGATGAATTGGCGTGACCGGGAGAAGCTGAATCCTCATGGCGGGTGCATAGCCCTTGGTCATCCTACTGGGTATAGCGGTGCTCGGCTTACTCTCCATCTTGCTCATCTATTAAAGAAAGGGGAGTATGGGTTGGCCTGTCTCTGCGGAGGAGGAGGCATGGCAGGGACTGTTATTATCAAGAGTGAGCGGGAAGAGGGCCAGGATTTCAAGAAGGTGATAGTTGGTCTTGATGAAACCGGTCATGCCTATTCGCGGGATCCGTCATCGGAAGAGTTGGAAAAGATCAAGAACCGCGAGCCCTCAGAGATCTTTAAATCGATCAATAAATAAAAAAGGAGGAGGAAAGATGGAGATCAAAAACGTTTTGGTTGTGGGCATGGGCCTCATGGGTTCGGGAATTGCTCAAGTTTATGCCCAAGGAGGCTGCGAAGTATTCGTGAACGATATCTCTGAGGATTTGATCCAAAAGGGAATAGGTAGTATCGATAAGTTTCTATCCAGGGCGGTGTCCAAAGGCAAGTTAGACGAAAAGCAAAAGGGGGGAATCCTCGCGAGGATCAAGCCCATAAAAGGCATGGAAGAAGCCAAGGATATAGATCTGGCGCAAGAGGCCGTTCCGGAGAATATGGAACTCAAAAAGAAGATTCATGCACAAATGGATAAGGTATTTCCTCCTCGTGTGATCCAAGCGGTGTGCACCTCAGCCCTTTGTATCAGTGAGGTCGCTGGAGCCACCAAGCGCGCTGATAAGGTGATAGGAACACATTTCCACAGCCCAGCACAGGTAATGAAGCTGGTGGAGGTCATACGTGGACTGAACACCTCTGATGAGACAGTCGAAGCCATGAATGGCATCTTAAAGCAGTGCGGTAAATTACCCATCAATGTGAATGATTCTCCTGGATTTGTTACCAGTCGGATCTGGTGCCCCTTTGGAATGGCCGCCATCCAGACACTGGTTGAAAGGGTAGCGACTGCTGAAGATATCGACACCGCCATAAAGGCTGGGTTCAATCATCCTATGGGGCCCCTGGAGTTAATGGATGTTATAGGTTTAGATGTCATGCTGCATGCTGCAGAGGATCTGGCGAAAAATTATGGACCTGCCTATGCTCCTCCACCCCGGCTCAGGAGTATGGTTGCTGCAGGGCAGTTGGGGGTCAAAACCGGTAAAGGCTTTTACGAGTATCCGAGAAAGTAATCTGAAACTCATAGCCTGATCGGTTCTCTCTGCATGAATTGTTTTTCATGCGGGCACCCCTTTTTGTGATGGAAGGTGATTGAGGATTCTTTCATAAATGGATCAAGAATGGTAATCACCAAGGGGAATGAATAGACGAAGCCGGGGCCGTGGATTGTGTATGCCTTTCATTCTCTTTACGCACACAAGAATATCTGAGGGTATAAAATGACCTATAAAGATATCTTATATGAGATAGTAGATGGTATCGCCAAAGTTACATTGAATATTCCGGAGAAGATGAATCGCCTCAGCATCGAAACGATGAAGGAGGTAGTTGACGCCCTGAAGACGGCCAAGAGTGATGAAGCGGTGCATGTAATTGTCATTCAAGCGGCCGGTGAAAATGCCTTCTGTGCAGGGGCGAACCTGGATGACTTTAAAGGCCATACCCCGACAGAAGGGCGGAAGGTCTTTGGCGCCTTTGCGGATCTATCCAGGATTTTTGTTGATCTGGGAAAGCCCTCCATTGCCGCTGTCAATGGCCTGGCATTGGCAGGTGGTTGTGGATTAGCCGTATATCCGGACATTACCATCGCCTCTGAGAGGGCTAAATTTGGGCTTCCGGAGATCAATGTGGGGGTTTGGTCCTGTATGGTCTCTGCCTCTCTTCCAAAAATTTTGGGGAGAAAGAAGGCCGTTGAGCTGTTGCTAACGGGGGATATAATCGATGCAAGAGAGGCAGAGAGGATTGGATTGATCAATCGAGTTGTTCCCCATGAGAAGCTGGAAGAAACGGTCATGGATTTGGCCCGTAAACTCAGCAACAAAAGTCCCATTGTGATGAACCTGGGGCGGGATTCATTTTATGCTATGTTGGACATGGAGTTCGATAAGTCCCTGATATATCTTCTGGATGTGCTGGCTCTGATAATGAGCACGGAAGATTGTCAAGAGGGCCTAACGGCTTTTAAGGAGAAGAGAAAACCAGTGTGGAAGAACAGGTAGGGTAAGCAGTTGGCTGAAACAAGCGGAATAGATAAAGAGGTAGTGCTGTTCTCTAAAAGTGAACATGTTGCCGTAGTCACTTTGAATCGCCCGAAAGCCATGAACAGCTTGAACGGAGATCTTTGTGTGAGATTCAAGGAGGTAATTGATGAACTGGAGCAGGATAATGCCATTCGGTCGGTGATTATCACCGGAGCAGGAGAAAAGGCCTTTTGTGCAGGAATTGACTTGAGGGAACGTAAAGGAATGAGTGATGATGAAATTAATGCCCTAAGGCGATTAAAGATATTTCCTCTGTTTCGACGACTCGAGGAAATGGAAAAGCCTCTCATTGGGGCGATCAATGGCCTGGCTCTGGGCGGAGGGGCAGAGCTCGCCTTGATATGCGACATAAGGATCGCCGCGAAAAATGCAAGATTTGGACAAACCGAGGTCAAATGGGGAATAATTCCAGCTGCTGGGGCCTGTCAGCGGTTACCTGTGATAGTTGGAATAGGAATCGCCAGGGAACTCTTGCTTACAGGGAGGATTATTGATGCTGAGGAGGGGGAAAGGATAGGTCTTTTTAACCGTGTAACAAGTTCCCAAGATCTGATGAGAGCGGCCCAAGAAATGGGGAATATGATAGGAGAGAACGGCCCCATTGCTGTCAGGCAGATCAAAAAGGCCGTAAATCTTGGTGCTCACAATGCTCTTGGCCTAGCCTTTGACCGCGAAGCATCGGAAGTATGTTACCATACCCAAGATCGCTTGGAGGGAGTGGCGGCATTTAACGAAAAGAGAAAGCCCCGGTTTACGGGGCGGTAATGAGGAATGGGCAAATCATTAAAAAATATCTTAATGGAGAGGAGGTAGGTGAATTATGGAAGACATAAAGGCAATCGATATCATGAATTACCCCAATCAAATTAAAGATGCCGGCTACGATTTCAATGAATGGGAGGAATGGCGTCAGGTGGCAACGACAACATTCAAGCCCTTTTTCCCATTGGGACGTTTTCCGACAACACCTGAAGAACTGGAGC
>CP070673.1:485795-489908 GCA_020351915.1 Deltaproteobacteria bacterium | reverse complement strand
TTCGAGTGGTGAGCTGCAGAGAGTAGCCCTTACATCTGCCCTTGGCTCCTCCCTGGTCAATTCCCTCTATATCCTGGATGAACCGAGTATCGGCCTCCATCCCCGGGATAATAACCGGCTCATCAGAATAATGAAGAAACTCAGGGACATCCAGAACACCGTTATTGTTGTTGAACATGACCCTGAGATTATTCGAGAGAGTGACTTTATGCTGGATCTGGGACCGGCAGCCGGAAATCAAGGCGGAGAGATCATGTATTTCGGGCCCACCTCCACGGTAAATGGCTCGCTTACCGGCCAGTATCTCAAGGGGCAAAGATGTATTCCTGTTCCCGATAGGCGGAACACCCCTCCAAAAGATGCATGGCTGACCATTGAGGGGGCAGCTGAACACAACCTGAAAACCATAGATGTTCAGATACCGCTGGGGCTTCTTACCTGTTTGACCGGTGTTTCTGGCTCAGGAAAATCCACCCTTGCCGAAGAGATCCTGTACAAGTCTATTAAGAAGGTTAAATCCAAACCAGAAGGAATACCCGGGCGCCACAAGGCAATAAGCGGATTGGAAGAAATTGCCGACGTGGTATTGGTTGACCAGAAACCCATTGCCCGGACCCCACGGGCTAACCCCCTTACCTATGTAAAGGCCATGGATCCCATCAGGCGCCTGTTAGCCGGCTCGGACAGGGCGCTCGCCAGGGGTTTTGGACCGAGCTACTTCTCTTTCAATGTTGCGGGAGGCAGGTGCGAAACCTGCAAGGGGCAGGGCAGCGAAAAGGTAGAGATGCAGTTTCTCTCAGATGTTTTTATTACCTGCCCTCAATGCCAGGGAAAGCGCTTCAAGAAAGAGGTCTTGGATATTACCTACAAGGATAAGAACATCCATGAAATCCTTTCTCTGACTGTTGATCAGGCCCTTACCTTTTTTGCGGACCAACCCACGATACAGGATACCCTCAAACCCCTGGCTCATGTGGGGCTTGGTTATGTTCAGCTCGGTCAACCCTTGAATACCCTTTCAGGGGGAGAGGCCCAGAGACTTAAGCTTTCGCGTCATCTCAAGACCTCCGGCCGTGGTCCCGTGGTCTTTATCCTTGATGAACCGACCACAGGGCTTCATTTTGCGGATATCGAAAAACTCATTTCCGTGCTTCAGAATCTGGTAAAGCTACATCATACGGTTCTCGTTATCGAGCACAACATGGATGTGGTAAAGAATGCAGACTGGGTAATCGACTTGGGACCTGAAGGCGGTGATGGGGGAGGTCAGGTTGTTGTAGCAGGGGCTCCGGAACAGGTAGCTGAACATCCTGACTCCCATACGGGAAGATACTTGAAAAAATGCCTTGAAGCATCAAGCAAACCGGAACGTGACCTGGAATTCTTCAAGACCCCACCCACACCTGTAGCAAACGAACCTGGGGCAATTGCCATACAGGGCGCCAGGGAACACAACCTCAAGGACCTGAGCCTCTCGATTCCACGGCAACGACTGGTCGTTTTGACCGGTGTATCGGGATCGGGAAAATCTACCCTTGCCTTTGATATCCTCTTTGCCGAAGGCCAGCGCCGATATCTTGAGAGCCTGGCCCCCTATGCACGCCAGTATATGAAAATCCTCGAGAAACCTGAGATCGATGTGGTCTCGGGCCTGCCGCCTACGGTAGCTATCCAACAGCGGATAAGCTATACCAGTCCACGGAGTACGGTCGCAACGCTCACAGAGATCTACCATTTCCTAAGACTTCTCTACTCCAAGCTCGGCTCACAACAGTGTCCTGCTTGTGGCCGGGACCTGTCAACGCAGTCAAAGGAAGAAATTTCAGGAAAGATTAGAGATGATTTTAGTCGAACAGTGGCAACTGTCCTGGCACCAGTGGTAGCTGCACGCAAGGGTTTTCATAAGGATATAATCAACCAGGCCATTCGCAAGGGCTACCGAAAGGCCAGAATCGATGGCAGGGTGGCACAACTCAAGGAAGGTATGTCCTTGAGCAGATATCAGGAGCATACCATCGAGGTGGTAATTGGCACAGTCCCTAGCCCTGATCTTGACCTCCTCGTAAGCAAGGCCCTTGAGGAAGGTGATGGCACGTTTATCCTTGTGGATAATCAAGGACAAGAGAAGGTCTTTTCCCGCAAAAAGGTTTGCCCCTCTTGTGGAATTGGTTCGAGAGAGCTTGATCCACGGCTTTTCTCTTTCAACAGCAAACATGGCGCCTGCCCTGTTTGCGAAGGGCTGGGCCAGCTAGTCCATCTCGGGGGGATGGATGATGAAAATCGCATGGTGTGTCACCGATGCGGCGGAAGCAGATTACGAGCAGAAGCCCTGACTGTGAAGGTTAAGGGCTATTCTATCTGGGATCTGGTTCAGCATCCGGCTGAAAAACTCCAGGAAATCCTTGGGGGGTTTTCTTTCACCAGCCAGGAGTCCCTGATAGCCACACCGATTATGGCTGAGATAACTACCCGCCTTTCCTTTATGAATCTGCTCGGTGTGTCGTATCTTTCTCTGAATCGAAGTGGGGAAACGCTTTCCGGTGGTGAGGCTCAGAGGATACGTCTAGCGGCGCAGCTTGGGTCTAACCTCACCGGCGTCTGCTATATCCTTGACGAACCAACTATCGGCCTCCACCCCAAAGACACGAGGATGCTCCTTGATGCCCTTCAGGACCTCAAACACAGGGGAAATACCATCCTGGTCGTAGAGCATGATGAAGAAACCATCAGGGAGGCTGATCATATCATTGATCTGGGGCCCGGGGCTGGCAGAAAAGGTGGGCAATTGGTGGCATGTGGACGCTTAGAGGATATTAAAAAGGCTTCAGAGTCTGAAACCGGCTTATCCCTTGCCAGAGATTCCCGGCAGATTACCTCACGTTTCAGGCCATATGACACCCTTCCCCACATCAAAGTCCAGAGCGCAACTGAACACAACCTCAAAGAGATCAACGTCCAATTTCCCCTGGAGACCTTGATCTGCATAACCGGTGTTTCTGGCTCCGGCAAATCTACCCTTCTCAAAGATGTTCTGTACAAAGGACTGCGTAACCGATTGCTCAAGAAACAGGCAGAGGCAGGGGCTTGTAAGGGCATCGAGAGATGGGAGTCAATCAGGAGGGTTCTGGAGGTGGATCATTCCCCTATTGGCCTCACAACCCGTTCGGTGCCGATCTCCTATATCGGGGTCCTGTCTGAAATACGAACGCTCTTCTCTTTGACACCGGCGGCACGGGCGCGGGGATACCGGCCGGGAAGGTTTTCTTTTAATGTGCCTGGCGGCAGGTGCGAGGCCTGCAAAGGCCGTGGTTCAATCAAGGTGGAGATGAGTTTTTTGCCAGATGTGCACATACACTGCGAGGTATGTGAAGGTAGCAGGTTCAACCGGGAGACACTGGAAATCACCTACAAGGGAATGAACATGGGGGAGGTCTTGAACCTTACCTTTGAAGAGGCTGCAAGCTTTTTTTCGGCAGTGCCAAGGATCAGGCGCGCACTCCAGGTGGTGTGCGCAATAGGCCTGGGTTATCTTAACTTGGGCCAGCCAAGCCCTACACTCTCTGGTGGCGAGGCCCAGAGGATCAAGATTGCGAAAGAGTTGGCCAAGCCTTCAAATAGTCATACCCTTTACATCCTGGATGAACCCACAACAGGACTGCACGTGGCTGATATCTCAACCTTGATCCAGGTATTGCAGGCCCTTGTAGACAAGGGAAACACCGTGGCTGTGATTGAGCATAACATGGAGATAATCAAGGAGGCTGATTACATTATTGACCTTGGCCCGGAGGGGGGCGACAAAGGGGGCTACGTGATCGCCACCGGCTCACCCGCCGAGATCGTGAACAACGGCAAACAATCATATACCGCGAGATATTTGAGAAAATATCTGGGCAGTTGATAACTACCTCTGAGATGTGATGGCTTGACTGTACGCCTAAAGTTGGTTACCTAGCTCTCACAGAGCCCACAAAGATCATAGAGCCTTGATTCCCTACAAGTCGGGACTGAGAGGGCAATTCAGATCAAAGTGCCATCCTGCTGCCGCAGCCTGATTGTTTGGCCTAATTCTTTGTCCAGTTAAGCGCATTGCTTAACTCCTGTTTCGCTGGG
>CP070673.1:473713-485695 GCA_020351915.1 Deltaproteobacteria bacterium | reverse complement strand
GAACGCCCTATTATTGTGTTCGGGAAATGGCGTGGTCTGCCCCGGGGTACCATCCACGTACAGGGGATTACCGGGACCCGTTCCTTCATGAGAGACATTGACGTGAGCTCTGTAAAACCCCTCGAGACCAATGGGGCCCTGCGCTACCTGTGGGCACGGCATCGGATCGCACTCCTGTCTGACTACAACAGGCTGAGACCAAACGATGAGCGCGTTGAAGAGGTGACAGACCTCGGGCTCCGATACAACCTGCTGACAGCCTACACCTCGTTTGTGGCTATCGACACCGTGGTGCGCCTGAAGGACGGCCAGGCAACTACGGTTAGACAGCCCCTCCCATTGCCCCAAGGAGTTTCAGATCTTGCTGTGGGCAGAGGATCCTTTGCCCAAAAAGCAGGTTCCCGTGCTGCTCCTTCAACTAATTGGATGGGCATAAAAGACATGATGAAGGAAAGTTGCGGTGAACACAGAAAGGACAAACAGGTGACTTCTGATGAAGAACTCCTCGAACCCGTCCTTGAGCGGATCCACGTGGAACTGAGAAAAATCACCGTGACCCAAGGATTGTCAAAGAAGGCTGTTCACAGATTGCTCACACAACATATCCACCCAATCAAGCTCTGCCTTGAACAGGCGTTGAATAAGGGATCTGCTCATAAAGGCAAGATTGTTCTTTGCTTTGTTATTGATCCATCAGGTAGGGTCACTAAGATGAGGGTGGTTGAAAGTCAGGTAAAAAGCAGGGAGCTTGAGCACTGCATGGTTCAGAAGCTCGGAGCGCTGTTTTTCCCTGCTCCAGAAAGCGGGAAAAAGGTAACCGTTACTGCTACCTTTTCCTTCAGGTAATAGGCTGTGGCAAACAATAGGGGGATACTTGGGAGCATTTAGAGAGCCTTGATAATATAAATCCCGGTCTCTTTCAGGGCTGTTAGTTTGGTCTTATGCTATCCCCCTACGTTTGAATGAATAGATGCATTTTCTATGGCAAAGGCTGCGGGTATGCTCAAAGCGCTGAGCAGAGAGAGATCTTCCTTTCGAAATCCGTATGGTTGGTTGATGGAGTCAACATAGATAACCCCTCTTACTTGTGACCTGCTGATCAGGGGTACACACATTACAGACCGAACTTTCATTATCTCCATGCTCTCCGAAAGATCGGCCTTATCTTCACTGAACGTATCCGACATTACAACCGCTTTACCCTCGCGCATGACTCGGTCCACAATAGTCCTGCTATACGACCGAACTCCGTCACCATTGCTTTTCTTAAGTATGGGTACTAACTCTGAGATTTCTTTTGTTTCACTATCAACTAAAATAAAAGCACCGCGGTCAACTCTTTGGAGAAGATCCAGAATATAGTTCAGTATCTTTTCCAAAATCTTGTGTATATCTTCATTTATGTTAATTGACTGCATCAGGGCACCGGATGCCTTATAGATCAATTCCATATTTCTTTGGGCGGTCATGGGCCTGTCTTGAAGAAAAGCTTCCTCATGTTCGCTGAATCCCTTAGGGAAACCCGTCGTATGCATAGCATCCAGTTTATCGTCTGTACACTCTTTTCCCAGCGAAATGACGATCTTGCCGATACCAACAGGAATGCCTTCTTTTACCTCAATTTCACGGCCAGATTGTATCCTTTTGCCATTGACAAGAGTGCCGTTCTTGCTCTCTAAATCGGTGATAAAGGGTTTATTCAGTTTCCAGCGGACTATTAAATGTTTACGAGAAACAGAGCTATCATCGATCTGAATGTCGTTTTCAGGAGACCGTCCAATATGGATGGCATCGGCTCTAACCTCTAAGGATTGGACCTTGTCTGCCCCTTTCATGATATAGAGTTTAGGCATGACTCATTTTCCTTGTTAAACCGACCTCGATTAAGCTGGTAGCATTTAATATAATTTTATACCATAAAAGCATGAGGAAGGCAATTTCATTCTTGATTATCATACTGAGAGGCCCCATGGAAGCTTGCTATTACCCATAACGGGTAACTTCCTGCGCACCCCTTGGAAATCAGGTATGCTGAAGATTTACTTGCCCTAAAGGGGAAAGTGATGGTAACGTAACGGGAAAAAGCAAGCGGCATAAAGATAGGTTATCTCATCTTTCCAATAGCCCTTTCACTTGGGTGAAGTCCAAATACCTTTGTCACCACTAGTATCCTGTACCATATTCCCGGCAAAGGGATGGGTTATTCCCTCATTGAGATGCCGGAATACTGATTGTGGAACGCCTGATATCAGATAACGGAATTTACGATACGAGACACTAGAAAGGAGCAGTTGTGTGATGAAAATAGGATGGATTGGTACCGGCGTCATGGGGGCGCCGATGGCCGGTCATTTACAGGCGGCCGGACATGATCTCTATGTCAACACCCGTACCAGAGGCAAGGAAAAACTACTGGTGGAGAACGGAGCCAAGTGGTGCGGAACCCCTGGTGAAATTGCAGCCAATGCTGAGCTCGTATTCTCCATGGTTGGCCTGCCTGCGGATGTTGAGGATGTTTACCTGGGAGAAAAAGGAATCCTTTCTGTTGAAGGTCCCTGCCAAATTGCAGTTGATATGACTACCAGTCAACCGAGCCTGGCACAAACCATCGCCCGAGAGGCAGCAAAACGGGGAATCCAGTGCCTCGATGCCCCAGTATCAGGCGGAGATATTGGTGCCCGCAATGCAACCCTTGTCATCATGGTAGGTGGCAACAAAGAGGCCTTTGATACAGTCTTGCCCCTCTTTCAATTGATGGGGCAGAATATCTCCCATATGGGCGGATCAGGTGCAGGACAGCACGCAAAGATGTGCAATCAGATCCTTGTCGCAGGAACCATGATTGGGGTATGCGAGTCTCTCCTTTACGCTGAAAAGGTTGGCAGACTTGATCAAGCCTCTATGATCAATATAATGGGCGGGGGCGCAGCCTCCTGCTGGTCTATCAGCAACCTGGGCCCTCGTATAATTGGTGGCGACTATGGTCCTGGTTTTTTTGTGGACCATTTCATCAAGGATATGGGTATCGCACTTCAGGAGGCCTCTGCGGTCGGCCTATCGCTTCCGGGACTAGCCCTAGTCCACCAGTTGTACCTAGCAGTCAAGGCGCAGGGACATGGTCGCTCAGGGACCCATGCGCTCATACTCGCCTTGAAAACCCTTAATGGGCAACAGTAGCCAGGGATGTAATACAGGGAATCCGGTCAAAATGGCAGCTCCGACCTAGACATCTATGAGGAGGAGGCGATGAACTTTTTGGCAGCCGTAGTTTCCATCTGCTTGGCATCTTTTCTATTGTGTGGAGGGTGCTCAAACGAGGAACCGCCTCCACCGCCCAAAGAAAACTTCAAGGTAGTGATGCCCATTGACAAATCAGAACTTGAAAAGGCCAAGACTAAAGTAGCTGTTGAAGAGCAAAAGCCTGAAACTGAGGCAAAGGAGGGGCTGGGGGCAAAGACTGCAGCACTCGAACCAGAGGCCGTACGGGCCCCAGAGACGGATTCCAGCAGAAAAGAATCGGGACCGAAGGAAATAGCAGGGTACTACACGGTCAGAAAGGGTGATAATCTCTCCGGTATAGCAGCACGAGCAGATGTGTACGGAGATTGGTTGAAATGGGCAATTCTTTACCGCCTCAACATGGATAAGCTTGGCACCGTGCTCGAGGGAAAGGGTTTTCCGGAAACAGAGCTCCCTGAAGGACTAAGACTGAAAATTGTCTCCGCTGATGAAAAGAAAAAGAATCTAGAAAAAAGGCTCGATAACATCTGGGTAGTCAATGTCATCTCCAACACCATGCATACAAAGATCAATCTTACTGCTATCAGGCTTATGAAAAATGGATACCCCGTCTATATCACTCGTGCCAGAGTGAAGAGAAAGGACTGGTTGAGACTCCGGGTCGGTTTTTTCGGGTCCAAGACCGAGGCAAATATCGAGCGTAAAAAGATAATGGCCATGGTAAACCTGACTGATTCCTGGGTTGCCAAAATAGAGGAGAAGGAATTCAACGAGTTCGGGGGTTATTAGGAATCGGGAACACATACATACCGTTGGTCGGGCATAAGGCAGCGGCATGATTCACATCATTGACACCATTGAAATAGACGAGAACGAAATCCAATACCATTTCATTCGTGCCTCTGGACCAGGTGGGCAAAATGTCAACAAGGTCTCCACTGCGGTGCAGCTCCGTTTTGACGTGGGCAACTCCCCTTCTCTGCCCGATGACGTTCGTGAACGTCTGATTCGTTTGGCTGGTAGGCGGGTTACTGAAGGCGGCTTATTGATTATCGACGCCCGGCGGTTCCGTACTCAGGAACGGAATCGTAAGGACGCTTTTGATCGTCTCGTCGGATTGATCCGTAAGGCCGCAGAAAAACCAAAACCTCGCCGCAAAACAAGGCCCACGCTTGCATCAAAGGCACAACGGTTAGAAGCCAAGCGCCACCAGGCAGAGACAAAACGCATACGCCGACCTGTTTCCCGTTTTGAAGAGTAGGCAACGGAGCAACGAGACCTGTGAACAAGATCTGTGGGATCCAGGGGAAACGGCAAAGCCGGCAGATTCTCAAAAACCCGGGTGCTTCTCAGGCACTGTAAGTATAAGAAATAAGGAGAAAGCCAAAATGAAAGGGATTCTTATTAGATGGCTGATCTTGACAGCGGCCATCATGTTTGCCTCATATGTCATAGATGGTATACACGTGAAAGGTTTCTTCAGCGCCTTTTTCGCAGCAGCCATCTTGGGTATCTTAAATGCCTTTTTCCGTCCCATATTGATTGTTCTGACCCTCCCCATCAATATTCTGACCCTCGGTCTGTTCACCTTTGTCATCAATGCCCTGCTGCTCAAGATGGCATCAGGGGTTATTTCAGGCTTCGAGGTATACGGGTTCTGGTCAGCTGTGTTTGGCTCCCTGCTTATTAGCGTAGTGAGCTGGGTTTTAAGCTCCTTTATTGGTGCACAGGGGAGGGTGGAATATATTGACCTCAAAAAGAAAGGAGACAGGTGGGAGTAACACAAAGGCTTACAAACCCATCAAGAGAGGCTCATTGAAGCTCAGAACTTCCGGTGTACTGTTTCCCTTGAAAAAAACCTCTGTAACGAGGTGGGCTTTCAATATAGTTTCAACTTCCAGCGAGTCTTCTGTTTATGTCAGCAGCTTGGGCAATGATGTTGCCAAAAAGTTCCCCTACCGTGGGGATATCATGGACCAACCCCACGCATTGTCCACACGAAATGACCCCTTCATCCAGGGCCCCCGTATCGTACATTCTCCTGGCCTTTTCTCCTGCAACGATCTTAAGGATTTCGGGAAGATCTGCCTGGTTAGCCTCTAGCTCCACACATCTTTGAGCAGCGGCATTAGCCCAAACCCTGTGGGTGTTACCAATTGAGCGCATAATCAACATGGTGTCCAGCTCGCTAGCCTCCACCAACGCCCTTTTCAGATTATCATGGATGGGCGCTTCCTGCGTTGCCAGGAGGCGGGTGCCCACAATGACGCCCTCAGCACCAAGAGCCAGCACGGCCAGGAATCCCTTCCCGTCGGACACACCGCCACCGCCAATCACAGGGACTCTCACAGCCTCGGACACACGAGGGACCAGCACCAGGGTACCGATATCCAATTTGCCGGTTGCTCCCCCATTTTCGTACCCAACAACGGTAATGATGTCGGCACCCATGTTCTGGGCCTTGAGGGCATAGCGAAGGCCCACACATTTGTGAATCCAGATCAGGCCTGCTTCCTTGAACCGGGCACACAGTTCCTCGGGGGCGGAATGCCCTGAGGTCTCAACTATTCTTACACCCTTTTCAATCACAACATCAAGGTACTCGCTATTATCAATAGGGCGTGCTATGGGAAACAGGTTGATGTTCACAGCGAAGGGTTTATCGGTGAGGGCGCGGACGCGGTCGATAGCATGGGCAAATGCCTCACGGCCTTCGTACATGACCGAGCCCAGGATACCTAAACCACCTGCCTCGGAAACTGCGGCGACGAATTCTGGGGTAGAGATCCACATCATAGTCCCTCCCACGAGGGGGTACTCAATCCCCAAGACCTCGGTAATCTTCGTTTGAAACATCTGACACCTCCTCACTTTTGCACCTCTGCAGATTATTGTTACCAATACGTATCATACGGGCAGATCCTGTCAAGAGATTAAAATGGAGCCTCCTCACACAAATTTGTGGGCATATATCTGTGACGATGAGGCTACTGGGGCATAGGGTCTTTTCTTCGGTTCCGAGGCTCCCGGGCTGCTTATTTCTGGGCATTGCGGACGGGGGAAGCCAGCCTCCTCCCTGTTTTCCCCCCGCTCCTTCAGGGCAGGGGAGCCATCCTGACACGTCGGGACATCCGTAACACCATCAAATAAGGGCGGCCTTCGACAAGCTCAGGCCCCGAGCTAGCCGAGGGGAGTTCGACGCGGGCCACCAGTCAGCTCAGAAAAGCCCTTATACCCTTTGTTTCAATGACAGGTAGCTGAGAAGGTTTTTACCTCAAAAAAATAGCTCAACAGATATCTGGCGCTCAGTGCCTCAATGTGCATTTATATCTTTTGTCACAGGAGATATGTAACCCACAAATTCTGATGAGGAGCCAATGAAATTAATGGCTTCCTTTCTATTTCTGAGAGTTTCCAAGGGTATTCAGTTTGATATCTACAATTCTCGACTGTGAGATCAGTTCCCTTGACGCACCAGGGCCTTTCCCCTATACTGCATTCACCCAAAAGGTAATTCTAATTGATTCACTACAATCAACTCAACGGGAGGAAGGAAAGGAAATGATGATGGAAATTGAACAGATGAAAGTCGGATTTATGGATGTTTTCTGTTATCTCGTGTCATGTCCGCGCACCAAGGAATGCCTGGTCATTGATCCGGCTGGAGATGAGGATCAGGTAGTCGAGAGAATTAAAGAAAAGGATCTCAATTTGAAATATATTGTAAATACCCACGGCCACGGTGATCATATCTGCGGCAACGCCAGAGTGAAGGAGCTTACCGGGGCGAAGATCGTCATGCACGAGCTGGACGATCAAATGTCTAATTCTCCCCAGGGTCAGATGATGGCCCGCCAATGGGGTTTTACCCTATCACCACCTACCGACATCACGGTCACCGATGGTGATCAGATCGTGGTGGGTGATGTTTCTCTTGAAGTTATCCATACCCCCGGACACAGCCCCGGAGGCATATGCCTTCTCGGAGATGGAAACCTTTTTTCAGGGGATACCCTGTTTGTTGGCGGCATAGGCCGGACCGATCTGCCAGGTGCATCTATGAGCCAGTTTATGGAGGCCATAAAGGAAAAGGTGCTCACCCTTCCTGGAGAAACGATTGTCTGGCCCGGGCATGACTATGGAGTCAGGCCCTCTTCTACTATTCAAATCGAAAGAGAAACAAATCCCTGGCTATCTTGAAAGCTTAGGAATTTTTTTTTGGACAGGATAGACCTGCTTGCCACCTGCCCGCTCGTGCCTCGCAGTGGCAGGAGGGTCGCGAGCCCGCAAGGCGAGGCAGGCAGGCCTGTTCAGCATATAAAGAAAACAAGAAAACCATCTTTATCTTGTAGATCCTGTCGAAAAAGTTCCGCCGCAGGCGGCTATGTTCAGTGCATATGGGTAGCGTCAAACTGAGTTATCGTGTGAGAGTCGAGGGAAATCATGCTGAATGTTCTGATTATCATCTTGGCCGCAATTCTACTCCCCGGGCTGCTCTTCTACGAAAACAAGGAAAATCGAAAGGGAATGGTGCCGACGAAAACCGTGCTTTCCCTACTGTTTGTCCTTGCAGTCCTGGTTCAGCCCCATCCGATTTCCAGATATTATCACTTTCTTTTGATTGGGTTGATATGTTGTCTTGGAGGAGACATTTGTCTGGCGCTACCCCAGAAAAAGATGTTCCTTATCGGTCTATTCTTTTTTTTGCTCGGACAGCTCTCCTATATCTTTGGTTTTTTCTCTGTTGCCCAGATAGGACTGTTGACATGGGTAGGATCCTTGGCTGTCATGGCAATCAGTGCCTGGATCTATGCCTGGCTCAGGCCTCATTTGGGAGCAATGGAGGTGCCGGTCTTGGTGTACATTATCATTATTACTGTCATGATTTCCGGGGCGTGGACGGTTCTCGGTGATATTGATCTAATTCGGTCGGGACGGATTATGGTTTTCGCCGGCGCTTTCAGCTTCTACTTTTCCGATGTGTTTGTAGCCAGGGACCGCTTTATGAAAAGAGAATTTCTCAATCGGCTCGTTGGCTTGCCCCTGTATTACTTCGGGCAATTCCTTCTGGCCTTTTCGGTGGGGCTGTTGAGGTAATCATCTCCGGCCTGAGTTTTCCTTTTTCGGAGGTTGAGGGCTCGCTCATGTCACACGAAGTAGTTAGAGAGATGCCGGTACTTGAAGAAGCGGTACCCCTCATGGACCAAGATTCATAACCGTAGTCAACCTGTAAACAGGAGCAATGAATGAGCAAGCTGATTCAAGGAAACCCGTGGGTCTGGGTAGTGGTACTTGACCCTGGCGAAAATGAACAGTTTCTCGGTCAGTATGATCAGGAAAAAGAGGTATCTTATATACCAACCTTTCTCGAAAAGGAGGAAGCCCTCCAGTCCCTTGAACACTTGGCACGGGAACAAGAGCACAAATATGAGGTTCAGGCTATCCAGTATGAAGAGCTGGTCCGTAATGCAGCCGAGAATGGATTTATGCTCTTTATTTTAAACAGCAAAGGTGAGATACTTGAAACGATCAAGCCATGAGGGCTTCTTGCAGAAAGTTTTGATGTCTGTCCAGTCCCATCCCAGGTCAAGCGATGAGGTGATGGCCCAGTGAGACATGCTTGGTGCAGGAAGAGACTTGAGATAATAGGCTGTTTGATCTGGTATAGGCATCTGTAACGGAAACTCCTAGGCTTCGCTAATCTGCTCCCTCAACTGGTTTAATCAGAAAGATCCACATATTTATAGATGGGAGGTACAGCATGGAAATGACCTTGGCCATGATAGTTCTCGGTATTATTTTAGGTGTTGTTGGATCAATTGCCATCACAAGGCTTTTTAGAAGAAAACAGGAATACCAAATTCACTCCTTTGTGGAAAATATGAAATCTGTCGGTGAATTAGTGGTTTTTAAGGCATACACCAAAGAGATCGTAACTACGGCTGACCACTGGCTCGGCAAGGCAGGGAAAAAGTATCTTACCTGGCTGATGTCTGAAATGAAAATGGCTATGATTTTTCAATTTGAAATAAATTTTTGGTATGACCTCAAAGGCCCTGATTTTAGTGTGAAACAGGCGGGAGAAGACAGGTTTGTCATAACGATGCCCCAGTGTTTATACAATATTGGGATAAAAGATATAAGCTTCTATGATGAACAGAGTGCAAAGCTCCTCGATTGGCTTTTGCCTCCCCTGGTGGGAAAAGCCTTCTCAAAAAATTTCAGCGAAGAGGATAAAAACAAGTTAAAGGATGAGGCCAAGATGCAGGCGGCCTCCATGGCAAATGAGCTCATTAAGCGTTTGAGTTCTGAGATCGAAAAATCTGCACGGCAGACAATGGAGATGCTGGCAAAAAGTTTTGGAGCGAAATCAGTTGTACTGGATTTTAGCAAGTCCCAGCCCCTGGAAAAGGGTATAACCGATGCCTCCGAACAGCATGCTGCAGCAGCGTAGGGTGATGTAATGCCGCCGAGTCCCAGCTTTCCAAAAACACAAAAGAGTCAGAGAGGGGGCCCCTCGTGAAATGGCAATTCACGCCCTGACCCCTTTTTTGACTTCCACGCCAAATAGAGTCCGCACAATATTAACTATTTTGTTGACATTTTAGGGCGTTATAGATTACGTTAACAGCGATTCGTCATTAACGAATCGGCATAACTTCACATGGAAAACCCATTCAAATACGGCTGGATTGTTCGAGGCCCCTATTTTGCCGATCGAAAAAGGGAACTTGCAGAGCTCGTGGGGGAAATGAAAAATGTCGGCAGAGTCTTTTTGACCTCACCCAGGCGTTTCGGTAAAACATGCCTTCTCTTCAATCTCATGGACAGACTCCAGGGTCTTGGCCTTGCAACTGCTTACCTGGACCTTAATGCCTATCCTGATGTAAGAATTCTTGCCTCTGCCTTAACGCATCTCACCTCAAAGGCCTTGGAATCGAACGTGGATAAACTCCTGAAAGTATTTTCCAGGCTCCAGAGACTAAGGCCAAAGGTTACCGTGGCGCATGATGGATCGCTCATGGGCACTGTTGAGGTGGCCGCCGAGTACAAAGAGGTTCTCCCTGCTCTCCTTGAGGGAATGCAAAATGCTGAAAACCTGGCACGGAAAAAAGATACAAAGCTCGTGATTGTCATTGACGAATTCTCTGACCTTCCGAAGTATAACGGACAGACTCTTGAAAAGGCCATGCGTTCTGAAATTCAAAAACATCACCATATTGGCTATATCTTCTCAGGTTCTGAGCAGTCGGTTATGCTTGCCATGATTCAAGATAGGAAAAGGGCCTTTTACAAGTTAGGAAGGATTATGAATCTGGGTCCTATTGAGAGGGGAGCCTATTTGGATTTCATCCATAGATGGTTTAAGAAAGGGGCCTACAGGGTTAAAAGGCATGATTTAGAGAAAATACTAGAGCTGGGCATAGATGTTCCCCATAACATACAAAGGATGTGCCACATTGCCTGGGAATTGGCCCGTGAGACTCATGAGATAACACCTCTTTTGATTGAGAAACTTCCTCTCGTTGTTGCTGAGCAGGACTCACCCCATTTCCAACTGCAGTGGCAAACTGCATCGCAACAACAGAAGGCCCTCCTTATTGCTCTGAGCAAAAGCCCGGATGCCAAACCTTTTTCTCGAGAATTTCAGCTGACACACGGTATCGGTCCCTCATCCTCCATCAAAGCCTCTCTTGATTCCCTTACGCGAAAGGGCATTCTATACAGAACCCCAGAGGGCTCCTATCAATTTTTCGATATTTTCATGCGGCACTGGATCAGCCATCTCTATTAGAAGCCGGGCTCGCGTCTTCACAGGCTATTGCCCAAACAGAAATCCCTTTAAGCGGTCATTAAAACGTTTTTTGCCAATCATGATTATAACACCGTCGTCAATGCCATATGGCACAATTATAGGAGGGGAAATTCCACCTTTTACGAGTCCATCAAATATCGCTTGGAAATGAGCCGAGGTAACGCAAGAGGGAAAATGAGTTTGATCACGCTCAGCGTTCCTAAATTTGACTGGCGTCAGTTGAAACGTTGGGGTATCAGCGAGGACCGGTTGCCGTCCGGCAGTGTCGTCCAGTATAAAGAGTGGTCATTCTGGGAGGAACGCAAACGAGAGATTATTGCTGGAATCGCAGTAATCATCTTCCAAGCCTTGGTCATAGTGAGTCTTTTCATACACCGGGCCAGGCGCAACCGGGCTGTTGAGGCATTAAAGTATGAAAAAATGCGTCTTGCCGAAGGGCAGCGGATTGCCCATCTCGGCAGTTGGGAGTGGAACATTGTCACCAACAAGCTGAGCTGGTCGGGTGAGGTCTACTGGATTTTCGGCCTCGAGCTCCATGAGTTTGGGTCCACCTACGAAGATTTTCTGGACACGGTTCATCCCGATGACCGAGAGGCCGTGGAGCATGCCGTTAACAAGGCTTTGGCTGATCCCAAATCATAGGGGACGTTGTTGACTATATTGAATAACTTTGATATGCTGGGTTATATTGATCATTGGGAGCAAGCGCTATGCCCAGACAGGCAAGACTTGATGCCCCGGGTACTTTGCACCATGTCATGGTCAGAGGGATAGAAACGGGCAAGATTGTTGATGACGACAAGGATCGGCATAATTTTATCTCTCGGATGGGCAAGCTTGCCTCTGAGAGCAGCACGGTGATCTATGCCTGGGCATTAATGAACAATCACGCCCACATCCTTTTACGGAGTGGGCCAGAGGGTTTG
>CP070673.1:454919-473613 GCA_020351915.1 Deltaproteobacteria bacterium | reverse complement strand
TCTTCTAAGACATCATGCCATTATCAGGCCCGGTAGTTTTAAGCTACCTACCAGGAGGAGGAGCAACAGGGAAGGTATAATTAGCCCTGTTGCCCTGATAATGCCTATAATGTCTTGAAATATTTGACTCATTCTATTGTAAATCCTGACTTTTCTCTGCAAGTGGCTGTGTCTGTATAAACAAATAATATTCAAGTGTCAAGCCTTTTATAAAAAAAATTCAAAAAAAGTTTCCTCTACTCATTAATGGGCAAAGATCTTTGAAATGAATCAACCTCATTCTTGTAATCTAGGGATCTATCCCTGTGTGCCTACTTCCAAGGCCTTGAGATATTTTATGAGGAGTTCCCTGTTAGGGCCTTTGAAAGAGAGTTTTTAATCCCTTTTTTCGTTTTTTCACCATTGCGATGGAAAAGCAAAAGAGGCACTAATAAAGATAAACCTCATATCTCGATCCTAAATTACATATTCTTGGCCTGGATCGAGAACCACCACGTTAACCTCTGGAGCCTCTTTCCTCATGATTTCTGTAAATGATGAGGTGTCTTGTTCCAGGATGGGAAAGGTCTTATAGTGGATGGGAATGACGCTGTTTGTTCCCAAGAGCTTGGCAGCTACCGATGCCTGCTTCGGATCCATGGTAAATACCCCACCAATAGGCAATAAGGCCAGATCAGTTGCTTGACAGAAATTCCCTTTCGAAATGAATGTAGGATTGACAAGAATTTCCCTCCTCGCGTATAGGTAGGTAAAATCGGCCTCGTGTGTCAAGGGCTAGAGGGCATTAGGCGTGCCTCTTAGGTTATGAAAAGAGTGGTTTCGAAGGATGGGATCCGCCAATCTGATTCATCTGAGTGCGTGTTTATGGATGGAGGATTGAGCCCTGTTGGTTGGCAGTCTTGGTTTCACATCCAAAAGATCCAGATGTTTGAGTGACCTCTTGGCCTGCCTGCCATTGCTCTCTCTCAGGAGAGGCGGACCGGTGACGTCCTCATCCTCAATAGAGCCAATACCCTTCATCGTGTCACAGGTATTCTTCGTAAAAACAGGAAAAAAGCCGGAGAAAAGGCTTTAATCAGGCCTGAATCCTAATGGCAATATGATCTCTCTGGGCAAAGGTATTCTTGGCGGTACCAGCTGCAGCGAAGGGTGCATTAATCACTAACTAACCTATATTGAAGTACGTTTCCGTGTTCCTTTTCTCATGGGTACTGGTTATTCCTCTGGCTTTGTCCTCGGCATTGCCAAAAGAGATGGCGGACTTCCGAAACCCTTTATGTATTCCCCAGCAATCCATGGCAACTGCTCATAGGGAGTTTTATACGCCGGATGCCCGGAGAAAAGAAGCGGAAGACAGTTGAAGAAGATGTAAATCCCAGGCACTAAGCAGGTTATCTCAAAAAGAGATGAGACGGGGTTAGCCTCACATTAAAGGCCATGGTTAATAGAAGGGGATTTTCTCTCTGTTGAACGCATCCCTGACATCTCGAGGGCATACCCACCACTCTTCAGCTCCCTGTGCCCTTTTTCGCATCCAGGGTTTCATGGCATCATTCCCGGCTGGGCGTCCCTCTTATCTTTGTCCCTCTTGGGGCCCTGTCTTGCTATTTTCCCTGGTATACTCCAGAAGCCCTCCTGCAAGGATTACCTCCCGGAGGCGCTGGCTCAGGTCCAGATAAGTCTCAACAACAAATCCCTGTGTTACATTCTCCAGTAGGAGCGTCTTCCCCTCAGCAAGCAGGGCGATAAGGTTTCCGATTCGCAGCTGATCTCCGGGAGAAAACCGCTTCAGGTCATCTTCGTTAACGAATTCCAGGGGGAGGATACCGAAATTGATGAGGTTGGCTCTGTGAATGCGGGCAAAAGACTGCGCAAGTACCGCTCGAACACCTAGAAAGCGGGGCGCCAGGGCTGCATGCTCACGGCTTGATCCCTGGCCGTAGTTCCGGCCGGCTAAAATAAAGCCACCCCCTCTCTGTTCGGCACGATTTACAAAATTTGCATCGATTTGCGAAAATACATATCGCGAAATGGCAGGAATGTTTGATCGTAAGGGCAGTATCTTCGATCCACCGGGAATAATATCATCAGTGGTGATGTTGTCTCCTGCCATGAGGAGGACCTCCCCTTCCAGCTCCTCGGGCAGGGCATCGAAACGGGGGAGCGGTTGGATATTCGGCCCGCGGACGATCTCCGTCTCCCTCTCCTCAGGGCGCGGGGGCATGATCAGACTATCATCCACCAGAAATCTCTCAGGCAGGGTTGCAGCGACGGGGTCGCCAAGGTCCCGCGGATCAGCAATCACACCTCGCAGTGCAGAGGCAGCGGCCGTTTCAGGGCTCACGAGATAAATTAGGGCATCAGCAGTACCGCTTCGGCCCTTGAAGTTACGGTTAAAGGTGCGCAGAGTCACCCCCTTTGAGCAAGGAGCTTGCCCCATGCCAATACAAGGGCCGCAGGTAGATTCAAGAATGCGTGCCCCGGCTGCTATCATCTGAGAAAGAGCACCTCTTTCAGCCAGTTCCAGGAGAACCTGGCGGGAGCCAGGAGAGACGATCAGGCTCACTCCAGGTGGCACAACGTGCCCCTTGAGAATCGATGCCACCTTTAACATATCCTCAAGAGAAGAGTTTGTGCATGAACCGATGGCCACTTGATCTACCGGTTTACCTGCAACCTCTTTCACCGGAACAACATTGTCAGGAAGGTGGGGTTTGGCGATGAGCGGCTCAACAGAGGAAAGGTCAAGAACCATTTCCTCATCGTATACCGCATCGCGGTCTGCCTCAAGTCTTTGCCAATCTTCTCCCCGTGCCTGGGCTTGAAAGTAGCGTCGGGTTACTTCATCACTTGGAAAGATGGCCGTGAAGGCCCCCGATTCGATGCTCATGTTAGCGATAGTTGCCCGTTCCGTCGCGCTGAGGGATTTCACCCCTGCGCCGGCAAACTCCAAAATCTTTCCATATCCCCCTGACACGGTCAAGCGTCGCAATATTTCAAGGATCACGTCCTTGGCAGAAGACCATGGTGGAAGCGCCCCTTTCAGCTCCACTTTGAGAACCCTGGGCATAGAGAGATAAAAAGGCCCTCCTGCCATGGCAACGGCTACATCCAGGCCTCCTGCACCGATAGCAAGCATGCCCACCCCACCTGCGGTTGTGGTGTGGCTATCAGCCCCAAGGAGGGTGTCACCGGGGACCGAAAAGCGCTCCAGGTTCACCTGGTGACAGATCCCATTTCCGGGCCGAGAAACATAGATCCCAAACTTTCGGCACGCTGATTCGATAAACCTGTGGTCATCCATGTTTTCAAAGCTCGTTTGGAGCGTGTTGTGATCGATATAAGCAACGGATCGTTTGGTCTTAACCCGTGGGATTCCTAATGCTTCAAACTGCAGCAATGCCATTGTGCCGGTGGCATCGTGGATCAGCGTGTGGTCGATTGAGATCCCCACCTCGCTGCCGGGGTTAAGGGTTCCAGAAACCAGGTGAGCCTCCAAGATCTTGTGCACGATATTCTTTGCCATAAGCTATGCTCCTCTCATTCCCGATGAATCACATCCCATCCAAAGATAGGCATTCCAGCTTGATCGGCCCTGGATTTTTCTACTCCAGTCGGTATCCTTTTACTCTGGCTCTGACAAAAAACTCTTCGCCTCCTAAGGGCGTCATATTTTTTAGGTCTTGCTATCCCTGTAATTTTCTCTGCAATCTTTCTGCAACTGCGTCTATAAACTCTTGCGTGTTTACCCTTCTATTATTTGGGCTTTTTTCCGCAACGAAAAGAAGGTCTCCTGTCATGACGCCCGATTCTATGGTTTCAATAGCAGCTTCCTCCAGTTCGTTTGCAAAACCGACTACCTCCTCTGTGCCATCAAGCTTTCCCCGCCTGCGAAGGCCACCGGACCATGCAAAGATAAGGGCCATGGAGTTGGTTGAGGTTTCCTCCTTGTTGAGATGCTTGTAATAGTGTTTTTGAACCGTCCCGTGGGCCGCCTCATATTCGAAGCAGCCACTGGGGGAAACTAAAACAGAGGTCATCATGGCCAGACTTCCACAGGCAGAAGCAACCAAATCGGACATCACATCACCATCATAGTTTTTCAAGGCCCAAAGGATTCCTCCTTTGGAGCGGATGATCCTGGCAACGGCATCATCAATGAGCGTGAAGAAGTATTCGATTCCGACGTCTCGGAATTTCGCAACCCAGTTTCCCTGGTACTCCTCTTCAAATATGTCGCGAAAACGGGCGTCATAGGTCTTTGAGATAGTATCCTTGGTGCTGAACCAGAGATCGAGTTTCTGGTCAAAGGCAAAGGAAAAACAGGTCGATGCAAAATTCCGTATTGATTCATCGGTATTGTAGATCCCCTGAATGATTCCTGGACCGTCAAACTCCTTTATGGTCTGCTTCGCAGGCTTTCCGCCCTGTGAAGGGGTAAACACGATCTCAGCCTTCCCAGGGCCGGGAATACCGAGTTCGGCATTGGAGTATACATCACCATGGGCATGTCTCCCAATAACGATCGGCTCTTTCCAGGTGGATACAAAGGGCTTGATGTTCTTTGCCAGAATGGGTTTTCTAAAAACTGTCCCGTCGAGCATTGACCTGATGGTGCCGTTGGGGCTCTTCCACATCTCCCTCAGATTGTATTCCTTGACCCGGTCCGCATTTGGGGTGATGGTCGCACACTTTACTCCAACACCATGCTTTATGATTGCATTGGCCGCGTTCACGGTTACCTGATCTCGGGTCTTATCCCGATTTTTTATATGAAGATCGTAGTATACCAGGTCCATCTCAACATGCGGGAGAATGAGTTTTTCCTTAACCATGCCCCACATGATCCTCGTCATTTCGTCACCGTCCATCTCAACAATGGGTGTCTTTACTTTAATTTTATTCCTTTGGGCAATCATGTTTCCTCCAATCACATCTTTGCTTATTCACAGGGTAGTGAAACCCCGAAACGGAAACCTCTTCCTTTGGTTGCAATCATTATTCCCCTTTTGCTTTATCATTGCTCGTTTTTCAGGGATCAAACCATGCAGTCGATAGAAACCTTTCACTACCAGACAGGTCAGCACCCTGCAAACACTTTTTTCAGCTGCAAGATAGTTTCCTTATATTTCCTTTTAGGGTCTGATATGAAATAGGGGGGGTTCTTGCAGATAAGCCTTACCCGAGTGGCCAAGGTAAGTGAATCCAGTCCTGAATGATTCCTGAAGGCCAGTCAATAACCATGAGTTTGGAGATGAGGGAGATAAAGCCCAGGCCAGCAAACCCTGCCCCAAAGGCCACCCACCAGGTGGTTTTGGTGAGGAAACGATAGAAAAGGATCAGGAAGATAGTGATACTAATGGAATAACCCATCAGCCATATGCTTGCATACAGCAAAAGAAGTAGTGCCAGAAACCGGGCAAAACGGTCTAGAACTGCTGACATTGGTATATCCCAGTCAGATTCCAAGTCTACGAATCCCACACCGGATGCTTGTACCCTTTTCCAGGAAATCCGGATCTCCTGGGCTAGGTTGATGCAAGCCAGGACAAACATGAACAGGCTTATATACAAGGGGAATATCTTTGCAAGATATGCATATGAAAAGGCCTCATACATTCCGTATGCAAACGCCAGGACCATAATGGCGGCAAATACAAGTCTAAAGCTGAGGAGCCTGTATTGCATTATCCTTACTCGTTGATCTCGTTTTTGGTGTTTTCTTTGTCTGATAAAAAATTCCCAGGGCCAGAGAAGCAATGATAATGAGGCCAAGAATAATCACCCCTTTCCGGGCCATCCAGGAGAAGCCGTAGCGCTGCACTGAGATAAAGAGATAGGTTTCGATATTATCAGAAAGGACATACCCGATAAGGGCGGCGGGCCTGGGCCAGCCGTACTGCTTCATGATCCAGCCAAGGATTCCCATAACTAGAAGCGAAATAAGGTCTCCCCAGCCCCTTGAAGCCTGGTACGAGGCCAGGGTAATGATCAGGATCATAAAGGGGGCGAGATAGGTAAAGGGAATAATGGTCAGCCGGGTGATGGGCTTTGAGAGAAAAATGCATAGCCCGGCTCCAAACACATTGGCCAGTGCCAGGCTCCAGATAGCGGTATAGAGAAGATCAACATCTTCTGTAACCATTGCTGGCCCAGGTTGGATCCCCAGGATGAGGAGGCCTCCCAGAAACACCGCCATGGAGCCGGACCCCGGAACGCCGAAAAGCAGGGTAGGGATGAGACCTCCCCCTTCTTTGGCGTTGTTTGCGCTCTCAGGGGCCAGGACTCCCCGAATGTCTCCCTTGCCGAAGCCCTCACGATCCTTGGTGGTTTGAATGATGTGGCCGTAAGCGATCCAGTCCACTACCGAGCCACCCAGACCTGGAAGAAATCCCACAATGACCCCGATAACGCTGCAGCGCAGGATGATAAGCTTGTGATGAATGGCGTCTTTCACCCCATCGAGCCACCCCTTGCCCAGGGTGGCTACTTCTGAGATGGCCTTTCCCTTAATGAGAAGATCAAAGATTTCAGGAAAGGCAAACAGGCCCAAACCCACGATCACCAGGGGGACCCCGTCCATTAAATAACCGATACCTAAGGTATAGCGATATTCGGGAAGAGCCGGGGCATCTCCTAGGGCCCCGATCATCAGGCCAATTCCCGCGGCAAGCACCCCTTTTATGGGTTTATTGCCGGAAAGAACCCCGACCATAGAGAGGCCCAGTAAGGCCAGCATGAAGAGTTCAGGTGAGCCGAAGGCAAGTACAATGGGGCGAGCGATAGGGATAATCAACGTGAGAACTGCGGCGCCGAAAAGCCCTCCGATGAGGGAGGCGGTAAAGGCCGCGCCCAGGGCCCGAGCCGCCTCCCCTTTCTTGGCCAGCGGATACCCGTCCATTATGGTGGCCTGGGATGCAGATGATCCGGGAATCCCCATCATCACCGAAGGGAAGGTGTCCGAGGTGGGAATCACTGCTACCATCCCGATAAGCAGGGCGAAAGCGCTGTGCGGCTCCATTCCGTAGATGATGGGCAGTAGAATGGACATCCCTACAATCCCTCCAAGGCCGGGAAGAATCCCTATAGAAAGCCCCACCAGCACACCGGCGAAGAGCATCAAAAAATGGGAGGGGTCCAGGATAATACTCAGGGATTTGAGGGCTGCTTCCAAGATAAAGGCCTCTTCAACTACTTAATGGTTACATCATATCTTTCCTTCAGCCAGTTGATCACCCATTTCTTGCTTTCTGGAGAAACTGAGAGGACTTCGCCGAAGCCTATCCGCGCTTCCTCGCCGGCCAACTGTGGGTAGCCTCCGAGGCTCTTTTCTACAACCTTTTTGAACTCCTGGTCAGCCAGGATATTGGCCGCCGCGGTGCGATAGGCCGTCACAATATCCTGGGAGGTCTTTTCAGGGAGCCACATGGCCTTTTGTACCCCGAATCCGGCAACAAAAAAGGCCTTCCAGGCCTGCCAGGCAGGACCAGAAGGACTCTTCCCGTATACCAACTCATAGGCTTCCGGAAAACTGGGAAGATCCGGTTCCACTGGATCCCGAACTATCTTTCCCCTCGCATCCAGTGTCCCCCAGGTCATGAGGGGCACTGCCAAACCTTGCTTCACCAAGGGGCGGACATTTTTGACGAACGCCGTAGTCGTCTGGTAATCGATATTTGTCTCTCCTTGCTCGAAGGCTACGCGACCCGGACCTCTTCCTTTGTACCCAAATACGGCCTTTACGTCCAGGCCCAACATTTCAAAAGCGAGCAGGGGAATTATATCCAGAGACGTAGCTCCTTGGGAGGCATAGGCCAGCTTCTCTTTGAACCCCTTCAGATCCTTGACTGAATCAACCCCCAGCCCCGGCTTGATATAGGCAGCCCCACCGGTAGGAGAGGCAAACACAATGTGGTATTTCGCGAAGTCGTATTTCGCCGCACTATTTCCCAAGAGATAGGGAAAAGTTGTTGAACCCGACGAGCCGAAAGCAGTCAGACCGTCCGGCTTGACCCTGGTGTGAAAATAGTTTCCCCCGGTGATGCTCCCTCCACCCGGCATATTTTTAACGGCTACATTGGGGTTGCCAGGAAGGTACCTTTTAAGAAAGGGGGCATAGACTCGGGCCCATACATCACTGCCTCCCCCCACACCAAAGGGAATAATCCACGTGATGGTCTCGCCGGAAAAATCAACTCCCTGAGCAGGAGAGACAATGCCTAGGGTAGAAGTGAGGAACAAAGCTATGAATATCAACGACCATTTCTTAAGCATAATAAACCTCCTTTTTCCTTTGTAAAGAATTTTAACAGTAAAACCCACCTATGTGGAATAATAAACCAATGGGTACCAATTTTGCAATAACAAATCACTATTCCCTTTTTCAGGATTTCCGGACATTTTCATGGCCCCAGATATCCTATATTGCTTCGAGAACAAAGCTGAGCCCACTATCTATCCTGAATAGTGATTTCTCCTATTTCTTGACTGAGGAAATTAGTTACTTCTGGTAATATTGGGTACACAGCTTACAGCATAAGGCAGTACCAGCATACTAGAGTCCGGGCCTTTGATTGCTAAGGCATCTTCGACGGCCGCATGGGGGGATGGAGCATAGCGAAAGAACATCCGCTCTAAATCGCTCTTTTCTATGCCAGAACAAGAGACTATCACGGTATATTTGTCCAGAGCCCTGGCGCACATGAAGGCCTTTGACGATTGCTCCCGTGTAAAGCCCTCGCGCCTGAACCGCTCGATCACCTCCCGCGGAGTTTCAGCTTGCTTAAGCCAGTCAACAAACTTTCCTATTCCCTCAAGACACTGTGCTACGAGAACAATAACACCATCATCATTAAGGAGAGTCTCAGCCGTTGACATGGCTTTCTGGGCTTGATGTAAATTGACATCCCGAGGATATCCGCCCGGCGTTACTATAACGATATCGTACTTCTGCCGGAATTTTATTACCCAGCTCTTTTCACATACTGCAACACCGTGTTCGTGAGCTGCCTCCATTTCACCTGCAACTGCTTTTACTATATCCCCGCTTGAGTTTTTAACCACATTAACTATGAAATCAACCCCTACGCTTCGAGCAACCTTCACAGCCTCTTCATGAAAGGGATTCCCCTTCATCCATCCAGATGCTGGCTGATAGGGGCGTGTAGGAAGTGAGTGGTGCCTATTAAGGGTTTTGATCCCGGCAACCCCCGGCATGATGCTTTTCCTCCCCCCACTGTAACCGGCTGAGTGATGGGGGGTGATGAGCCCGGTAAGTACCTTGAGCGACGCATGTGCCACAACTGAGTTAATCCAAACCGGAAATCCCGTATTGGTTTCCCTGCAAAAAGTAAGGTTTTCCTCGCCTTCGCAATCATGGTTGAATATCCGAAGACGGGAAGATAACTCTGAGCCCAGCATTTCTTGTATTTCTTCAGGCGTATTGGCCCGATGGTTACCGCATGCGATCACAAGGGTTATTTCATCTTCACGAATTCCCCCCGCCTCCAGTTCAATAAGTATTTCTTCCAGCATGAGCCGGCTGGGAGCAGGGCGGGTAATATCATTAATTACCACCACCACATCTGATTTGCCCAAGGCCAATTGACGCAAGGGCGGACATCCAATGGGATGCTCCATGGCACGCCTGATTTCGGACCGGGAATCAACCACTCCAGGGAGTTCTCGAGGATAAACTATGTTGGCAGTATCGGGAAGGTCAATATCCACAAATTTCCTGCCATATGGAAGCCGAACCAACATTGTTACTCCGCTGTTTTAAAAAATACTGTAGAATTTAAGGCATGGCGATCAATAGAGCATCTAGTGGGCCAGCCGTTTATACGCTTAAGGCAGTTTTCAGGACCCACTTGGAAATGTTCAAAAAGCTGATCAAACATCTTCACTTGGCGTGAGCTATAGTTCGAAATTTCAAGCATTTGCCTGTCGTTTCATCAGCCTTGCTATTGCAGCCACATCCTCTACATCTTCCAGGTTCTCAACCATATCAATAATAGCGGCTGCACGATTATTTCCGAGAACAGGAACGGCAAGGGCCTTAAACTTGTCTTGAACCTCCTTCCATGAGATGGGATTCTCAGCCGAGCCCTTGAGCACATTGACCCTGACCTTGTATTTTTCCCCATCCTTCATCACAACTTCCACAATACTTGGGAATTCACGAGGGTAAATCTTATTGATTTCCTCATCTAAAACAAAGTTAACCCGGCTGGCCAACGCTATCGCTTCGGGATCTCTAAGCTTATCCTCTGTAAACTGGGCCAGAGAAAGCATGCCATCCAACATGGCACGAGCTATGCAGTACTTCATACTCATCTGAGCATGGAGGACCCCCATGGGTTTATAATCAAACCCACATTGAAGGTTAACACCATCGCTGTTGTGGACATTTATTTCCCCTATATTTTCAATATGTATCTGATTTTCACCTCTTATAATGAGGGCTGCATCAATGGAAGAGTGGAGACTGCCGCAGGCAGGGTAGGGCTTTATCACCATATCTTCTGTGTCGAACTTCTCACCCAACCCATCAGTTACCGCTGCGAAATCGAAATCGAAGGAGGTGGCTTTGAAAAAACCGCCGTCCTTGGCTTCCAGGATTTTCGTTGGACCACGGTATCCAGCTCTGGCCAAAGAGGCTGCTATTACACCGCTTTGAGCAGCGCGACCGGGATGAAATCTTTTGCTGTGAGAACCATCGGCATTAAATGCCCATAAACCGGAAGATTGGGTCCCGGCCATGCCCAAGGCACTGGCCATCGTTCTGGTATCCAACTGCCAAATGCTCCCCACAGCTGCCGCCGCTGAAAAGGTGCCGCATGTTCCTGTGAGATGCCATCCCTTATCTCTTGTAGCCTTTGGGTTGAGCCCACGGCTGATATGAATCATAGTTTCATAACCAGCTACCATGGCGGTCATTAATGCTTTTCCATTGATATTTTCTCTCTCGCCAATGGCGATACCTGCGGGAATTACCACTGAACCGGGGTGGATTTTGGTCATGTGCAAATCATCAAAGTCATAACTATGGATCATTGTGCCATTCCCGAGCACTACATTCGCGGCCGGACCAAAAAAATCGGTTGTCCAGAGACTTGACTCCTGGACTCCTTTCTGGCTTTGAATGAATTCATTGACAATTCTCGCCCATTCGGTAGTGGAACCGGAAACAGCACACCCAAATGAGTCCAGCAAACAGGCCTTTATCGTTTCCAGCGCCTTTTGAGAAATTTGATCATAGGTGAGGCGGCTGATAAATTCAGCCAGTCTCATGGTTACGTTTTCCATGTTTCTATCCTTATTTTTTCAATGTGGTTATTGAAAATTAGCAAATTTTTTTGAGCAACGATGTAAGTGTTTCATCTACCCTCCTCATTCTCTTTGAAAATACTTCTCTGGAACGTAAACATAGCCATCCATTAAGCGTCGAGCCGTACGACTCAACAGGGCCTCTTTAAATTCATAGGTGTTCCCTTTCTTCTCTATTATGGCACCTACCGGGATAATCCCCCCTGGGTGGCCCAGACAGCCCTCTTTCGATTCAGGGGTACTCTTTCCCAGCATCTCATGAACCACGGTACCCTCTATCTTTGCAGCCCCTGCGGTACAGATAGCTCCTGTAGCTGCATACGCCTTATGTAGGGTGCCCATCGACATTATTCGAGCCACGAGGTGTATTTTTTCCTTTTGGATAACTTCGCCAGCAACTGTCTTGTAATCCTGAGGTTTGCTCACAAAGGCGATTTTCGGCACATCCTGACTTATTTCAGTGGCTTCTTCAGGAGAAGAGGCTAGATTTAGCATTACTGCCACCCTCCTGCGAATAGCCTCGATCCTCTGCCTGATTTCCGTACTGCCATCAATTTCATGAATTTCAGTCCCTCTGAGACCAAGATCTTGCGCCCTTACAAATATAACGGGATTTGCAGCATAGACAATGGAGAGGGTGAGCTCCCCAATGCCCTGTACATCTATACTATCTCTCACATTACCTGTTGGTAAAAGCCTGCCGGTAACTGAGCCACCTGGATTGAAAAAGTGAAGCGTAACCTTTCCTCCGGTACCTGGAACCCCATCAATGGCAAAATCACCTTCTTCGTTGTACAGACCATTTTTTACCGGAACCTCTGCCATGATCGGCTTTTTGGTATTTGCCTGGTATATCCGGACTTCGGTAATGGGCTCCTCTGCATTCACCAATCCCTCATCAATGGTAAAGGGGCCTACCGCGGAGGATATGTTACCGCAATTTCCCTGATAACCGATCTTTGGCTTGTCAATGGAGACCTGACCGAAGTGATAATTCACATCGTAGGCCGGATCCTTTGAAGGACTGATAATAGCCAGCTTGCTGGTAGTAGAAACGGCCCCTCCCATGCCGTCGATCTGTCGTTTATTCGGGTCGGGACTTCCGTATGCTGCCAGAATAACACGGTCCCTAATTTCCGAATCCCGGGGGAGGTGGTTCTCGTGAAAAAAAGCCACCTTGCTGGTTCCGCCCCTCATGTATACCGCCGGTATTCGTATCTGCATTGTTTCACCCTTTTTCTGCACCCGGTACAAACGCCGTATCGTTTTTATAAAATCATATCAAGAAAGAAATCCCCTCACAAGGACAACTTATTTGGAAGATGGAATAATTTATGTTAATAAACTATGTGTTTTGTAACGATTTTCTTGAGACAACAAATACTTTTGACGATTACCATGGTGCCCGATAGAAACTCCGGAGACGATATATCGAAGACCTATGACGTACTGGTAGTTGGCGGCGGGAATGCAGCACTCTGTGCTGCGATGACAGCTCAGGAGGCCGGTGCACATGTCCTCCTGCTCGAGGGTTCCCCCAGGGTTTTTCGTGGCGGCAACAGCCGTCACACGCGTAATATCCGCTATCTGCACGAAAGCGGAAATGAGTTCCTAACCGGCCCGTATCAGGAAGACGAATTCTGGGATGACCTGATGCGCGTTACCGAGGGGCAGACCAACGAGAAGCTCTCCCGACTTCTCATTCGCGAATCCAATAACATAGGCGAATGGATGGCACGTCATGGCTGCATGTTTCAGCCGGCAATGCGCGGTACGCTCCACCTTGCCAGGACCAACGGTTTTTTCCTCGGCGGGGGAAAGGCCCTTATAAACGCCTACTATAACACGGCCCTCAATCTGGGGGTTGAGATCGTGTATGAAGCGGAAGTCGTCGATCTTGAAATTCGCGACAATGCGTTCATTTCGGCGACTTTTAAATTACAAGGCATCTCTCACAAGGTTCGGGCCAAAACCGTTGTTGTTGCATCTGGAGGATTCCAGGCAAATCTTGAATGGCTGAGGGAGTCATGGGGGGAGCCGGCGGACAACTTTATCATTCGCGGCACACCATACGACACGGGTACCGTACTAAGAGTGCTGCTGGATAAGGGGGCCAAACCGATTGGCGACCCACGCCAGTGCCATGCAGTGGCCATTGATGCCCGGGCGCCCAAGTTCGATGGGGGTATTGTCACCCGGCTGGATTGCGTCCCCTTCGGTATCGCTGTCAACAATCATGCCCAGCGCTTCTATGACGAAGGCGAGGAATTCTGGCCGAAACGCTACGCGATCTGGGGCCGCATTGTGGCCCAGCAGCCGAACCAGGTGGCCTACGCGATCATCGATTCAAAATCCATAGATCTCTTCATGCCCTCGGTTTTTCCACCAATTGAGGCCGATTCGATCAGGGATATGGCCGTAAAAATGGAGCTCGATCCATCCGCCCTGGAGAAAACCGTGGCTTCCTTTAATCGATCTATCCGGCCCGGTACCTTCGACTCAGAGATTATGGACGACTGTGCAACTGAAGGACTTGAGCCGCCCAAGAGCCACTGGGCGAGGCCACTGGATACGCCACCCTTTTATGGATACCCGCTGCGGCCCGGGATCACGTTTACCTATCTCAGCCTTACGGTCGACGAGCAGGCTCAAGTGATCATGAAGGACAATCAACCTGCATCCAATATTTTTGCAGCTGGCGAGATCATGTCCGGCAATATCCTGGGTAAGGGCTATATGGGCGGATTCGGCATGACCATTGGAACCGTGTTTGGCCGGATCGCAGGAAGGGAGGCAGCACGTTATGCCATGGGTTGATTCACTTAAGGAAGCTGAACGGGTGATGGTAATCTGCAACGCATGCCGCTATTGTGAGGGATTTTGCGCGGTTTTCCCCGCCATGGAGCGCCGGAGAATCCTCTCGGAACAGGACCTTACATACCTTGCCAGCCTTTGTCACAATTGCCGCGATTGCTACTATGCGTGCCAGTATGCGCCCCCCCACGAGTTTGATTTGAACGTTCCCAGGGCACTTGGGGAACTAAGGATGGATACGTACAGGGTTTTCTCCTGGCCAGTTTTTTTCTCCAGGCTGTTTTTGAGAAACGGCCTGGCCGTTTCACTGATTACAGCGTTGAGCACTTCCATTATTCTGCTGCTCGCCTTTATCGTGCAAGGGCCTTCAGTGATCTTCTCGGCCCACCTTGGAGAGGATGCCTTCTATAAGGTCATTCCTTATGCGCTTATAGTCATACCCATGTTAGCCTGGGGTCTGTTTATTCTTGCAGCCCTCTTTATGGGGTTCATTACTTTCTGGCGCGAAACGGGCGGAAAAATGGGAGATTTGTTTGAATCGGATGCTCACCTCCGTGCCTTATGGGATGCCCTGCGACTCAAATACCTGGATGGGGGTGGCCATGGATGCAATTACCCGGATGACAGGTTCAGCCACGTTCGACGGTGGTTTCATCATCTTGTGTTCTATGGTTTTATGCTCTGTCTGGCCGCCACAACAGTGGCCGCTATCTACGAACACTTCTTGCATTGGGGTGCACCGTATCCCCTTTGGAGTTTGCCGGTTGTCCTGGGGACCGTGGGCGGCGTGGGCCTGCTCATAGGAACAGGGGGGTTGCTGTACCTCAAGCGGCGCATGGATAGAATACCCACTACTCCCCGGTTATTGGGTATGGACGTAGCGTTTCTGGTTCTGCTCTTTCTCACGAGTCTCACGGGCCTGGCACTGCTGGTGCTGCGCGAGACGCCTGCCATGGGAATTCTTCTCGTTGTGCACCTCGGTGTAGTTGTTGGACTCTTCATCACGCTGCCATACAGCAAGTTCGTACACTCGATATATCGGTATACGGCGCTTTTGCGAAACGCCATTGAGGAATCGCGCGAGGAGAGTTAGTGCCCGTCAATAAACGATAAGTATCTCAAGCATTCACAGCATATTCCTGTCCTGGATCAAGGATAACCACCTGAATGTCGGATGCCTCTTTTTTCATGATTTCCGCAAACGCTGTGGCGTCCTGCTCCAGGATGGGAAAGGTCTTGTAGTGCATGGGAATGACGCTGTTTGTTCCCAAGATCTTGGCAGCTACCGATGCCTGCTTCGGATCCATGGTAAATACCCCACCAATAGGCAATAAGGCCAGATCAATAGGGAAGAGTTCGCCAAGGAGCTTCATTGAAGAGAATATGCCGGTATCTCCGGCATGGTAAACAGTATAACCATCTTCCAGCCTTACCAGGTAGCCTGCAGGACTCCCTGTCTGTGAAGAATGAAAGGCCTGGGTCATGGTTATGGCAATACCATCGGAGGACACGGTGCCACCGATATTCATGCCTGCCCCAAAAACTATCTGAGAGTCTGGTACTCCTGCCTCTTCTTTCAACCTGCCCACGGTCTCGGGCATGCCAATGAGGGTAGCACCGGTGGCCTTTAGAATCTGAGCTGCATCAGCTATGTGATCGAAATGATCATGGGTTACGAGTACGAAATCGGCTTTCGTAATATCTTCTGCCTTGCAGGAGGCCACGGGGTTATCCGATAACCAGGGATCGATAATGATTATTTTTCCTTTCCCAGATGTAATCTGAAAACCAGCATGTCCAAGCCATTTGATTTTCTTATTTGCCATGGTGATGAACCCCCTTTCTAAATGTTAACTTTTTTAACAACAAACAACTTCTCAACGCCAAAAAATTCCGAGGCAAGAACAGGAAATTACCGTTTCCTTGATCGTTCTGTGCTGTTACCCGCAGAGGCCTCAGGCTGAATGTCTCAGCAAAACTGCAAGCAATGCAGCTGGGTCCTATGGGTTAGATTGTAACACAATAAGGGCATCTGCAGCTATGGGGCGGCTGCCGGATATGATAACAGGGTTGATATCTATCTCTTTTATGGTGTCGTTGGTCAGACCGATGTTTCCAACATTGATTAACATCTCTGACAAGATATCCCTGTCAACAGGTTCCATGCCCCTGACAGCATCGAGTATCTTATGGGCCTTGATTTCGTTCATCATTTCGAGGGCATCTCTTTTCTCTAGAGGTGCAAGTCGAAATGACACATCCCTCAAAATCTCGGTGAATATACCCCCGAGACCAAACATGACACATGGTCCAAACTGGGGATCCCTAATCAACCCGATAACCAGTTCCCTTCTTCCCTTTATCATCTCCTGGACGAGGACAGCACCCGTATTGCCGTTCATGCCGGATGTAATATCATTGAAGGCATTCAATGCCTCGGTATCATTTCTGACATCTATACGCACGAGTCCCCTTTCTGTCTTGTGACTCAATTCCGGAGAACATCCTTTCATTACCACCGGATAACCAATTTTTTGGGTTGCAGGAATAAGATCACTACTGGTTTCAACCATTGTTTCCCGTGTAACCGGGATTTGGTAGGAAGCCAGAACGATCTTGGATTCATACTCCGAAAGTGTGGCTCTCCCTTGTTTGAGGGCCTTTTTGAGAATATCCATTTGATCTCCTTTATTCATTTCAAAAGATTCCGAGCCATAATGATCTTTTCGATCTCTGTTGTTCCCTCATAGATCTCGGTGATCTTGGCATCCCTGAAGAGGCGCTGGACCTTATACTCAGCCAGATAGCCGTAGCCTCCATGCATCTGAAGGGCCATATCGGTGCATTTCACGGCCATCTGCCCACAGAAGGATTTGGCCGCAGCAATGAGCTTGTGGTCGATGGTGCCCTGGTCGATTCGCCAGGCTGCTTCGTACACCAGGTTTCTGCCGGCCTGTATCCAGGTAAACATGTCAGCAATCTTGAACTGGATGGACTGGAAGGAGGCCAGTGGGGCATTGAAGGCGATGCGTTTTTTCACGTGCTGGATGCTTTCCTCTAAGGCACCCCGCGCTGTGCCCACCGCCTGAGCAGCCACCACCACCCGATCGAGGTTGAACAGGTACATGGCCTCGGCAAACCCATTTCCCGGATCTCCGACCAGGTTGGAGCAGGGCACCCTGACGTTGCTGAATGAGAGCTCAGCCGTGTCAGAGGCGCGAATACCGAGCTTTCCAGTTAAGTGATTTGCCTCAAAACCGTCCCGATCAGTTTCCACCATGATCATGCTGTGCCGCCGGTGGCGGTCAGGGTTATCGGGGTCGGTTTGCACAAAACAGATGAGGTAGTCTGCCCGGTCTCCATTGGTAATAAACATTTTGGAGCCATTGATGACATATTCATCGTCCTCCCTGATGGCTGTTGTGGCGGTGGCGCTTGCCAGGTCAGATCCTGCATCCGGTTCTGTGAATGCGCTCCCCGTCACAGCCTCACCGCTAGCCACGGGCGGAAGGTAGCGCTGCTTTTGCGCCTCTGAGCCAAATTCCTGCACGATTTCCGCTCCGTATGAAGAGATCAGGATGGCCACCGCGATACCTGGGTCAACAGCCGAGAACTCTTCAAAGATGAGGCAGTACTCCAGAAGCCCCATGCCGGGGCCACCATACTCCTCTTTGATGAAGGTCCCGACGAACCCTAGCTCAGCTGCTTTTTTGTGCAGGGCCTCATCAAAGGTCTCGTCTCGGTCAAACTCTTCTGCCCGGTCGGGAAACTCTCCTTGTGCAAACTCTCTGGCTGCGCTGACGATATCCTTTTGCTCCCTGCTTAACTCGAAATCCATGGTTCATTATCCTTTTTTTGCTTCAAGTATCTTGTCCTTTAAAAACGGTACGATTTTGAATAGGTCATCGACAATACCATAATGGGCAGTCCTGAAAATGGGGGCTTTGGGATCTTTGTTTACAGCAATGATGGTACCTGCCGCACTCGTTCCGGCCATGTGCTGGAATGCCCCGCTGATTCCAATTGCTATATAGACCTTAGGGCTGACTGATTTTCCGGATGTGCCAACCTGCAAGTATTTAGGCAGCCAGTTCTTGTCAACAATCGGCCTGGAGCAGGAAACAACTCCATTGAGTGCCTCAGCAAGTTCCTTGATGAGAGCGATATTTTCTTCCTCCCCGATACCCCTTCCAACAGACACGAGAAGCTCTGCCTGGGTTATGTCCACATCGCCTGCGGCGGTTTCAACAAATTCGACAAACGCTTTTCCCGGTTTGATATCTGCTAAGGGAAAGTCTTTGTGCACTTTTTGAGCTTGCCGGTCACCGATCTTATCTTTCGGGAACACCCCGGATCGTATGGTAATGAGACATCCTGGAGTCTCTGCAAAGGCCACATTTGCAAAGATTTTTCCATTGTACATCTGTCTCTGGGCCATAAATCTATCATTTTCAGACATAATGTCGATACAGTCCGTAGCAAGGGGCAGCCCTGTCTTGATGGAGAGACAGGGTGCGAGTTCCATGCCCCAGGATGTACTGCCGATAAGGAT
>CP070673.1:449822-454819 GCA_020351915.1 Deltaproteobacteria bacterium | reverse complement strand
GCTGAACGTGCGGGTACGGTTTATTTGGAACTAAGATGAATGGAATAGTAATCGACGAACAGCTGCATATTGAAATATATGTTTCCTGTCGAGATTTTTTCGCTGACAGGATTCAATACGATATGTTCGCAATACGATATGAATCGTTAAATCCTCCGATTTAAGAAGTTACGACTTTTGGATTGAATGACCTAGACCCAATATATTGTGAATGTTACTAACGAAAAAAATTGAAAATTCTTGTATCAATTTTTCCTATACGGAGATGCTCCTATATCGAAAATCCTTTTCCCACCTTCATCCTCACCCACTAGGAGACGACAATTTTTTCCGAGTCAATCCACTTGAAATCCCAGCAACCGTGCCTGTGAAACAGTGCTTCTAGTTTCTTTCTCGTGCTCGTGGTTAAATCCGATCTCTTTTCCATGTGCTTCCTCCTTGTTGTCCTATTTATCCAATTTGCCCGATTCCCTCAGTCAATGAAGACAAATCTTTCAAGCATGTCGGTGGGCCTGTCAAGCCAAATGTGTATTGCTGTTTTTACACACCTTTTCCTCCATGCTATTATCTTGCTCTCGAAAATTCCGCGTATCCCTTTACAAGATTAAAACGGAGTGATATTAGGAATTAGACAAAAATTTCGCCTATCTCTTTAACGATTTCGTCAAGGGTTTCGGAGGGATCATCTTGAATTTCGATTTGTGTGAAAGAATCGTAGAGAACATATCTAAAGTGATTGTGGGTAAAAACCGTTCTATTGAACTGCTGCTCGTGGCCCTTCTGGCGGATGGTCATGTGCTGATAGAAGATGTTCCGGGGCTAGGGAAAACCTTAATGGCCAAATCCCTGGCGAGAAGTATTGGCGGATCTATTAAAAGGGTGCAATTTACCCCAGACCTATTGCCTGCGGATATTACGGGTTTTAATGTCTATAATCAGCAAACCGGCCAGTTTACATTTCAACCCGGGCCGGTTATTACCAATATTCTTCTGGCTGATGAGATTAACCGCACTATTCCCCGCACCCAGGCCAGCCTGCTGGAGAGCATGGAGGAGCGCCAGGTAACCGTGGATGGTAAAACCTTTCCCCTTCCTCATCCTTTTTTTGTCATGGCAACCCAGAATCCCATTGAACTCGAAGGTACATTCCCCTTGCCGGAGGCGCAGCTGGACAGGTTTCTCCTTAAAATAAAGCTGGGGTATCCCGAGAAAGACGAAGAGATTTCGATACTGGAGCGCTTTCAAGAGGAAAACCCCCTGCTTGAGCTCGAGGCCGTGGCAAATCCTGAACAGATCACCGAACTGCAACAGGCACGCAAGAAAGTTCGCATCTCCTCTCCGGTACGGCAATACATAACAGACATTGTGCGGGCTACTCGCGGTCACAAGTCCTTGCGTTTCGGGGCCAGCCCACGAGGGTCTCTCGGTTTAATGCGCACCGGGCAAGCACTGGCAACCCTGCGAGGGCGTGAATATGTGCTGCCTGATGATATCAAGTATTTGGTGCGGCCCGTTCTCGCTCACCGATTGATTCTCAAAGAGGAAGAGCGGTTGCAGGGAAAAGAACAAGAGCATTTTCTAGAGGACATCATAAACCAGATACCAGTGCCTGCTCCCAGCGGGTAAAGTGAGGGTTATGGAGGCACAGGAACACAGATTGCCGACCCTCTTCATTATCCCACTGATCCAGTTTTTTGTGGGATTGCTGCTTTTTATAGCCTTACTGCATGGCCAACGGGATCTCACTATGTTGGCTTTTCTGGTTTTAGGTATGGTGATCGCCGCAAGACTCTGGAGCAGGTTGAGCCTTTCCGGCATAAAATCCTATTCAACAGTTGACGCGCATAAGGTCTTTCCAGGAGAAACGCTCACCCTAAAAATGAGTGCTGAAAACGCGAAGCTTCTTCCGGTCTGGCTCCAGATGAAGGTGCCTGTGGATGGCGCACTGCATCCCTCCTCTAGGGAGACGACATTCGCAAAGGAGAGTGGCCTGTTGTGGTACCAAAGGGCGCAGTTCCAGTGGGAGTTAACTGCGCAACGGAGAGGAGTGCATGAAATAGGGCCGACCCAGGTGAAGGTGGCAGATCTCTTTGGGTTTTTCCCAAGGGAGAAAGAGGCCCAAGGGTCTCTCCATATCATTGTCTACCCACGACTCGTGCCGCTGAAACCCATTTCTTTACCAAGGAGGGATTTGTTTGGTGTTCCAGGAGCCAAGAGCCCTGTGCAGGATCCCATCTACATACTCGGTACCAGGGATTACCAACATTGGCAGCCTGCCAGATATATTCACTGGAAGGCGAGTGCACGCCACAACCGGCTACAGGAAAAGATCTTTGAGCCTTCAGAGCAGGAGAAGGTACTGCTCGTCGTTGAGGTTGATCAATTCGCACAAAATAGCGCGGGGGAGAGCTTCGAGCGCACCCTTGAAGTAGTGGCATCTTTAGCTGTTCGATTGGAGCAGAGGGGTTACGCTTTGGGCTTGGTGACCAATGGTGTTTTTGTGGGAGGAGGCCCCACAATCCTTCCTATAGCAAGAGGTCCGCAGCAGCTGCCTGGTATTCTGGAGGCTCTCGCAAGGCTGCACATGGAACCCAATGGGGATCTCGTGGATATATTACGCAGTGGGTTAGCGTTGCCCTGGGGGGTGAGCTGTGTTCACTTCTCGTATGATCAGGATGGGGCAAGCCTCGCTACAGAGGGGTACTTTTCGCACCGGAAGGTACCCGTGGTGTTTGTGGTGAGCCAGCCCCGTTCTATCTCGGGAGAGGATAAAGTTCGGGGTAAGATTTATAGCCTGGATGACATCTGTATCAAAAGGGCAGAGAGGAAATGAAAAGCAAAAGAGCAGGCTTATTGTCTTTGGCCAGCGGGGGCATGGAACTGAGCTGGCTCTATGCGTGGGCCACCTTTATTATGACCTCCCTACTCCATCGCCCTTTTCCCTTGCCAGAGGCAATTGGCACATTTGCACTGGCAGCAATGCTCACCTCTGTTGTCCAGGGAAGGGGTTGGCGGGTGATCCTGATTTTAGGGCTCCAGGTGTTCGGTTTTCTAATCACCACCTCAAGGATTGTATATGTGTTCAACTACTGGTCCCATCCTTTTGTAAGCCACAAGTGGCTCATGGACTTCCTCAGCAGACCGAGAGATCTCCTGGAGTGGTTTATCCTCGCTGTTATCCTTTTCTTTGCCCTCTTGTTTTGGGCGGGGGGAGTGACTTTAGCCCGGAGGTCAACAGCGTACCTCACCATTTGCACTCGCTTTGATCTGGGAGTGGTGGCCTTTTTTTGTCTTTTACTGACAAAATTGCTTTTGCTGGTAAAAGGGGGTATCAGGGTGCCGGATCCCATGGCCGAGCTTTTGCTTTTTCCATTTTTCGTGTTCAGTCTTTTGGCTATCGGCATGGCCCGGAATCGGAGTACTGCCCAAAGGGATTTTCTCTCAGGCTACCAGGGGATTGGTGTGATCGTGAGTTTTACTGTGGTCGTTCTTTTATTTGGGGCAGGCCTGGTATTGCTTTTTTTGCCCTATCTACGTTTGGTTGCCGAGATGGGGTATGGAGTATTGAAGAGTGCGGCTGGACCATTAGCGCCCATCTTGGTAACTATTTTGCGGTTTCTCTTCTTCCATAATCGAAGTCGACCGGAGACAGCATCTCCTTCATCTGGGGGAGATGAAACAGAATTGGTGTCTTCGGCTGAGAGCAGCTGGTGGATGGAGCTAATGGAGAAAATATTCGGCTGGGGCTTCTTGGGCCTGGGTGGGTTGATCGCACTCATTATTTGCGGGTTGGGCGTGTGGTACCTATTTAGGTGGCTCTTCTCAAGGACCTCTATCAGCGAAAAGAAGCAGATCCAATGGGGTCTGATTCTATTGTGGGCCGCGAGATTGCGGGCAGTTCTTTTTCTCTTTTGGGGGAAGATAGTCAGAAAAGCGAAAGGCTACAGAGACGCAGCTCAGCTCTATAATGCCCTGCTCGGATGGGGACACCATAGTGGTCTACCACATTTCTTAATTGATACCCCTACAGAGTATGGACTGCGTCTGAGGCGTCGGTTTCCCCCACTGAATAAAGAGGTAGAGGTGATAATCGAGGCCTTCAATCAAGAGGTGTACGGCGAAACAGTGCTCGGTGAGCGGCAATTGACCATGGCCAGGCTCGCATGGCGAAGACTGCGCAGCCCTCTCTATTGGCCTTCCAGGCTGAAATCCTGGTTTCTCCGACCAGGTGAGACAGAGAAGAGAGGGACATCCTATTAAATTATAAAAATCTTACCGTGGTATTACGCCGTAGTATTCATTCCTCGCTCAACCATTTTCTACATTGCATTGCAATTAACCAACCACAAAGTCCAGATACCTTGCCGGGACATAGAATATAGAAAGAGTGAATATCTGATAAGAATATCAAAACCTCTATCTATGAGATGATATCGATCCAGATTCTAACTCAAACATTCAGATCCTCAGGGTCTTGATGCATACCATATTTCAACCACAGATTAACAACAGACCCAGGGACATTCTCCCATGCTTTTGGACCTCTTCACGCAATCAATTTTAACCGCGGACACACGCACATATACACGGACGTTTTGTTTGGCCGCCCCTGGCCAAATAAAAGACGCATTCGCTTCACGAAATGTTCATGCTGCAGAGAAGGATACAGAGGCATGGCTTACCTATGCCCACTCCGTCCCGGTGGGACGAGAGTCCCTTCGGGTGAGGGCATGACGGTTAATATCCGGCCACAGTCGGCCGGATATTTGTCTGCGGTAGTCTGCGTCGGTCTGCGGTTTATTGATTTGGGAAGGAAATATATGGATCAGCCGGATAAATCTACCCCAGCAATTCAAAGGCAACGCGGCAATATGTCTCAACACCTGTCAATAGCACATCTTCATTTAAGTCAAATTTTGGGTTATGAAGGGGGGCACATCCCTCACGCCCCACACCGAGGAAGAAAAAGCACCCTTTCGACTTTTCCAGTTAGAATG
>CP070673.1:447076-449722 GCA_020351915.1 Deltaproteobacteria bacterium | reverse complement strand
ATTTATCTTCATAGCTGTGATCCATGGCAATAAGTAAACCCACTTTTCTCACCAAATAATTGGCCAGTTGCAATTGAAAATAGTTTCCAAAATGGAAACTAATGAGGCAAAATTTCTTCCCTTTTTTCCTATACATTTCATTCTAACAAGTTGTCTATTACATATAATTCATAATATTCGCCCTCTTTCTTTAAAGAAGCCCTTAGTAGAGAAAATGTCATTACAACTAATCAGATCTTCTTCTTATTCTGGATTCGATTGAATCGATTTCCGAGTTACGCTTATAGGAGTACATCACGGCTAAAATCTTAGCCCTTTGTTTGCCGATACTTCTGCCGGTATGAGGTATTCCGGAATCAAAGTAAATACTGTCCCCTTCATTTAGGATATATTTTCTATTGTCATAAACGAATTCATGGACACCTTCAAGAGTATACATGAACTCTTCACCCTCGTGTGAAAAGATGGCCTTTTCATCAAAGGCCGGCATGAGGAAAAACGGTTCCATATTCTTCCCGCTCTTTTTGTAGGCCAGGGCCTCATAATGATATCCCTCAAGAGTTGCACTTGATATCTTTTTCCCTTCGCCCTTTCTTACAATACAGAGACTGATGTCTTCAGGTGTTTCCAAATCCTCGGCAGCTAGAATGGTAATATCCACATCAAGGGCACCAGCAATCTTACTTAACGTCGAAAGAGGGGGAGCTTTATCGGATTTTTCAATTTTTGAAATATATCCTTTAGTTAAGCCAGTAAGTTCCGCTATTCTTTCTTGGGTCATATTGCTCTCTAAGCGTATCTTTTTTATATTCTTTGCGATCTGTTTCTCATCCATTTTAAAGTACCTTAATTGTCTTTTGACATTAATATCTTCAACTACATTAGTGAGATAAAGGAAACCATAGGGTTCCTACAATTCTTCTAGATATTTGTTTTTACTAGGAAACCACTGTCAAGAAAAAATTGGAGAATAGATACTCCCTTTCACGGATTAAGCCTGCCTAATGGGTGTGAACTTTGGCAAGCTGAATCGTTCATCAATATCCTTCCTTGTCAATTCTAAGGGTCTCCAGTAGCAGATTTCAAAAGATGATTCAATGCATCACCATTTGCTACCTTTTGTTTAACTCATTTCCTGTAATACATATGCAAGCGATCCCGCCCCAGACTGCTCCCCCAAGGTTATGCGTCAACCCGAGTCGCGGGTTTCTCACTTGACGAGGGCCGGCCTTTTCCTGAAGCTGCTTATACACTTCATATTGCATCCTTAATCCGCTGGCACCTAAGGGATGTCCGAAGCACTTCAGGCCACCATCGGTGTTTACCGGCAATTCGCCTTTCAGCGTAAATGTCCCGGCTTCTATATCGTCCTTAGCCCTTCCTTTCCTGCTCCAGCCCAGGTCTTCATAGACGGACATTTCATGGATTGTAAAACAGTCATGCACTTCAGCCATGCTTAGTTCTGAAAGCGGATCCGTTATCCCGGCCTCAGCATAAGCCAGTTTAGAGGCACGAGCATTTTCCTCTACGTGTGCAAAATCATAATCCTGACTGATTGGATCCCTGGAAGGACCCACGCTGATGGCCAGGGATTTTATGTAAATAGGGTTATCCCTGAAATTTCTTGCCATATCAGCACGGGTTACGATTGCTGCTGCTGCCCCGTCACTGACCCCGCAGCAATCAAGCACTCCTAGAGGCGGGGCTACAATAGGAGCCTTTAACACTTGCTCTACGGTTAATTCATTCTGATACTGGGCCTTAGGGTTTAAGCTGCCGTTGTGGTGATTCTTCACAGCGATTTCCGCTAAAAGCGTTTTACCCTGTTCAGTTGATAGGTCATATAGGTGAAAATACCTCATAGCTAACTGGGCAAACAAGGCTGGCGGAGAAAGCTCTAATTCTGTGCCGGTAGTACCCATGGTGGTTCTGCCAACCACGTTCGAGGGTTGCACGCCGGTCCACCCCGTGTCCTTGAGTTTCTCCACCCCCACAGCCAATGCTATGTTACACGCGCCTGCGGCCACAGCATATGCGGCGGCCCGGAGAGCCTCAGTGCCTGTTGCACACATATTCTCGACCCTGGTAACAGGGATGTACTGTAACTTCAAAGGGGAGGACAGGCTAAGGGCGGTGTGACCTGAGAATACCGTCCCTAACCAAGCGGCCTCAATATCCTTAAGTTCCAGTCCTGCATCTTCGCATGCCTCAAAGGTTGCCTCGGCTATCAAATCATCAACGCTTTTGTCCCACAGCTCTCCGAATTTGGTACAACCCATCCCAACTATGGCAACCTTGTCTTTCATCATTCCCATCTTGGCTCCTCCCGCATCATGGTTATGATATCGGCTTGGCTTTCCAGAAATAGTTATGAATACCGCCCTTTCGGCCAACCTTCCTAAAACACATCTCTACCGGCATTCCTATTTTGATCTTAGAAGTCTCACACTCGGTTACCTCACACATCACCCGGCCACCCCCTTCAAAATCAACAACACCGACAACAGCAGGTGACTCCCTGCTTGGGGTTAGATAATCCAGCGTATAGGTAAAAATGTGTCCCTTCTTATCAGAGAATTTGTAGTCCTCAAAGTCATCTTTAGTTTGGCATTTTATACACACCCTTTGGGGGGGATATTGAGCAGT
>CP070673.1:443003-446976 GCA_020351915.1 Deltaproteobacteria bacterium | reverse complement strand
TCTCCCTGGCAACTCTGCTCATGTTATAGTTGCTGCTGTGGATCATGCGAGCTATCTTCAGGGCTATCTGAGGAATAGGGTGTACAAGATGGATTGCGTGGGAAATCTCATCAGAAATCGGTTTCTTAAAATGCTTTCTGTATGAAGAGAATTGCTTGTCTATGGGCTGAATTGAGCTTTTTAAGGTCAACAGATCGAGACTGAGCCGACAGCTAAAATAACCACCGGTTTCGGCCTCAGAAACAGGTATTCTTTCCTTTCTTAGGATTGATTGGACGACCTCGGTTGTCCTCCCGCCAATATCAAGGTCGAGGTCCTCTCTCGATATGGGTCCCACCAGAGCGCCTCCCGCAATAGTGGCCTTGAGCCTGTTTTTCTGTGCACCACCATCACATATAGCTTGTATAAAAAGAGGCAGACCAGTTGTTGCATACATGGCAGGTTTCCATGGTTTGTCAAGACCGGTAGATTCTGGAAGAAGGAAATGGGACAATCCACCGAGGTTGGCTTCACTATCGCACAGGGTCACACCGACACAGGTTCCCAGATAGGCCTCTAGAATTGCGTTTTTTCTATTACTGACAGCGTAATTTCCCGATGCCACACATTGCCTTGGTAGTTTCATTTTGGTTTCCATACTGCCTTTGCTTCGCTAGAATATGTGTTTTACCAGAGATTTCAACCGACCCCGCTAATACTCTTCACATCTTGTTTGAAAGTGCCACGTGTCACCATCATAAACCTTAAAGAAGTGGGTGCTAAGAATTCGGGAACGGTAAAGAGTGCTGAGGTATTTTCATGGGAGTTCTTGCGATCCGAAGGCGGTTTCGGAAGGACCTCATGCCAGTTTTGACACTTGGTAGGGAAAATCCGGTGACTGCTTTGCAATGTAGAGCCTGGAGTCGGCTGTTTGAATGAGCTCTTTCTCCCCTTCACCTTTCTCAAGCTCATCGGTCGTGGAAATTCCAAGGCTTATCTCCACCTTGATCCTTTCAGACTCCCATTCAAAGGCATGATCCTTGAGATTGCGCAGAACCCTTTTCACCAGTACTTCCGCCTCCCCCATTTCAGTTTCCGGAAGAAGGATTGCAAATTCGTCTCCTCCATACCTGGCCGCTATGTCACTTTTCCTTATGGAGTTCTGTAGGCACGCAGCGAGCTCACGGAGGACATAATCCCCTGCTTGATGGCCGAGAGAATCGTTAATAGGCTTAAAACCATCTACATCAATCATGACGAGGGAAAGGGTTTTATTATACCTTTTTGCCCTTTGGAACTCTCTTTGGATGAAGTCTCTAAACCCTGTGCGGTTGTAAATTCCAGTCAGGCCATCAGTAACGGTCATCTCTTTGAGTCTGTGATACTCCTGAGCATTCTCCAGTGACATGGCAAGGATGTTTGAGACAGTTGACATCAACTCCTCTTTCCCTCTCCTAAACGCTTCAGTATCTTTTGGAACAATGCCGAGCATACCCAATGGCTTTCCAGCCAGACTCAAAGGGAGGATCCACGGTTTGGAAAAGGGGATGGGACACGAGGCGGACACTTTGATATCGGTTGGATACAGGTGAAGGGCTACTTCTCTGAGTGATATCTTTTCCTCTGAGAGTGAGAAGTATCTGCCAACTAAATCCCTCTTTAATCCTTTAAGGGTTTCTTTATTGATTTCGCTTTTTGATACGTGGAGCGAAAGATTCCAGTCCGAACCGATCCGGTAAAGGATGCTCAAAAGCTCAGGTTCGAGAACTGTAAGAAGGCCAGCATCCAAGATCCTGGGAAGAATGCCGTCCCAGTTTAGGTCATATGCTACCTCACTACTGAGCCGATTGATGAATCCCAACTCCTGGTTCTTTGTTCCGAGGGCCTCCTTTTCTGTTTCGAGCGTTTCATTAACATGCCTTTGCTCGTCAATCATCTTCAGAATCTCAATAAAGGCCTTTCGATTATCCAAGCCCCCGAGAACAGTGTCATAGATGCGTTCGGAGAGGAGGTTCCGGGGAACAAATCCATAGGCTCCTTTCTGGAGTATCTCTGAAATGCTATCTGCTTTGACTTTTTCTCCATAGAGGATGAAACAGGATTTGGACCTATTTTCCTGAAGCAGTGCTATCCATCTAAAGGCCATATCTCCAATGAGGTCGTAATCGGCAATGATGGCACCATAGGAATCTTCGAGAATCCTATCCCTGACTTCATCGAAGCCAGCGAACCACTCTATATCGAATCCCCTGGGTTCAAGGATTCCCTTGAGGAGTTCCGCGTCCTTGTTATTGTCGCTGATAATAAGGATTTTTTCGCCCATGTGCATATCCCTAAGGCCAAATACTAACTTATAAGGCTATTTGTGCAAATTTCGTTCCACGTCTCATTTCCAAAGCAAAAACACAGGGGAGCTATGGCTGGTAATGGCCATTTTCTCTTCCTGCACGATGTGCGCAGGCTGATCATAAAAGAGCTCTGGTGGAATTGATTTGGATAAAAAAACTATATACCATGAGGATCTCTTGTCTCCAAGCGTTTTTTGAGACACTTCACCTATTCTCACTGGTCATCTCGGAAAGGGCCTTCTCCAACCGTGAGGCCTCTTCAAGGATAATCTTCGCATATTCTCCTCCTTTCGAGTCAGGATCCACAGAAGAAGCCAACTTTCGGGCAAATCCGCTAAGGGCAAGCAGGGGGTTTCGAATTTCATGAGCCACGGCCTGGAGGGTGTGTTCAACAATGCTCTGTCGGTCGTCCAGCGAATCAAAAGAGGGAAGCGATACTGTGCCGGTGATCTCCTGATGCGCTGAAATCTTATCTGAGATCTGGCTGAGGGCACTGTTGGCCTTTTCCATGATTTCCATGAGATCCCGTTCCTTATTCACTTCCACACTGAGGTTGTCTGCAATATCCTGGACTTCATCAAAGGTTGCCATGAGGATATTATTGATAATCTCCCGGTCCAGACCCAGGAATTGTTCAGCATCTTGAAAGAGGGTGTGAAAAGCAGCATTCTCTTGGGAGAGTAGACATGAAAATTCCCTTGAAAGCTCGGAGATCTTTGCAAGTACGGGAGCATCTTGAGATAGGGCGGCTTGCCCGTAAAGCGACTGGCACCGGACGATGGTGTCTGGAAACCTCCAGTATTTCAGGGCTGCTTCACCGACCTGTCGATGATCGACCCCATAGCGTTTTTTCTCCCATGATATCAGGTCTTCCAGCAGCTCCAATCTAATCGGAGGCGCCTCAGCATCCTGCCTGATCCTGAGGTCAAAGAGGATGAGGAGCCCGATTTCCATGATCAATCCTGCAATAAAGGCCTCTTCAGGATAACAGTTTCTTACATGTGCAGCTAAAGACTTCGCTATGAGGGCCCGGTACAGGGTAGTGTGCCAGAATTGTTCGTAGTCGAGAGCACCTATTTTCCCCATGGGGAAGGTGTCCCTCAATGACAGGGATAGGGCCATGATTCTGAGGCGTTGATACCCTAACTTGACAACGGCCTGTTTTAAGGAGGTAGTGGGCTGGCGAGTTTGAAAAAAGGTGCTGTTTGCTAACTTGAGCACTCGAACGGCAAGAGAGGGGTCTGTTTCGATGAGAGCGGTAAGGTTTTCAGCAGAGGAAGAATCATCTAATGCCACTTCCACTAGCTGCACGGCTACTGGAGATAGTGAAGGCAGAGAATAACCAGATTCAATCTGCTTGAGAAGGTCCAATGATACCTGTTTCTCCATATCAAGCGCTGCTCCAACTGAAAAAGTCTTAACAGGTTGTTGCCGAAATCCCTTTTCTCTTGGTCTAAAACGTTTCTTGACAAATCTAAGGCTCGCTCCAGGCGATGTCAAAACTCGCCTTTAGGGCCACGGCCACGTCATAGTGAAACCTAACATATTGATTCTTAAGCTTATTGCAGGGTATGGGTATCTTTTTTTTGGATTATGCCCCACATAATTTAGATGAGTGGGCGTTTCAAAATGGTTTATATAGCTGG
>CP070673.1:436904-442903 GCA_020351915.1 Deltaproteobacteria bacterium | reverse complement strand
TGGGAACAGCTCTCGATGCATATCCCACAGCCATTGCATAGGTCGGTATTAATTGGTTCAATAGGCATTTTATTTACCTCCTTTACAGTGGGCTTGAATTCTAAAAACCTTGTAGGTAACTTGCATCAGGTCTCGCCGGGAAACCTGTAGTCATATCTCTCTTCATAAGATTTTGAGAGATCCGGCCACCATTCCTTTGGAAGTGGTTCCTTGAATAGCTGCATTTTGCCTTGCTCCTCTTTTAGTACTGTCCATGCCAGCCAGCCTGGATCATCTCTTCTCGGATAGTCCTCTCTGTAATGCGAGCCTCTGCTCTCGGTTCTGAAGAGAGAGGTCCTCAACCCCATCTCAGCGTTAAGGGCCATGTTTCTAACCTCGTGGGCCTTTCGTAGCTCATGAGGGTCCTTGGCTAGCAGCATTGTGCCAAGATGGTCCTCTACAAACTCCACCAAAGTCAACGCCGCTTGCATGCGCGCACCATGCTTTACCTGCCAAATGAAGTACGGGACCATGATATTCTGAAGTATTTGTGTCACCCAGCTCGGACTAAAGCCCCCCTTGCGTTGCAAAGGGGAAAATACATCCTCCTTCAATTTTTCTACTTTGCTTACATCTATTCCTGGTTTCTTGATATTCAAGGCGTACTCAGCAGCGCTTTGCCCGCCCCTATAACCGGTAACAGCCGCTCCACACAGGCCAAACCCGGCTTCGGTATACGAACTACCGCAGTGTCTTGTGCCGGCATTGTCCCCTATAGCATAGAGCCCTGGAATGGCAGTGGCACAGTTTTTGTCGACTACTATACCTGCCTTGCCTGGCCCTTGATCTCCTGGCCAACAACCTCCCACTACTGGGATTTTACCGCCTTTGGTTATGTCTAAGCCTATCCGTTCGGCCTCCCGCGTTGTTCCTGTAGCCTTCTGATGTTCTATCATTTTCTCCCTCTGCTCAGGCATGACGCTGTCCAAATCCCAATATAATGGTGCCCGGCCCGCATGGGCTTCCATGGAGTATATGCTATGGAAGCGGTCTGGGGCTAGCCCTCGGTACCCGGTTGCATATCTAGTGGTAATATCCTGGCCTTCCGCATTGACATAACGCCTGCAAATTACTCCCACATTGCCTGTGCCACGCCAAGCGGGAAACGCTCTCAGCGTGGTCCCGTGCTTCCCACCAAACTCCTTACCCGTTATCTGCGCGCCAACCTTGTAGGCCATTGATTCGCCGTCGGATGTCCAGTAGTCATTTGGGCTTCCTATTGCCTTGAAACTGCCGCTCCCAGTAGCTAGGATCGTCGCCTTGGATTTGAAGGTGTAGAAGTCGCCGTCTCGTGTGTGAAAGCCGACAGCTCCAAATACTCTTCCATCTTGCTCCAATAGGTCCGTAAGCATAACTCGATCTAAGACCTTGACACCTTTCTCCAAAACTCTACTCCGCACGACGGGCATAAATTCTCTCCGCGGCATAATCAAAGACTCACATACCGGACCGAACCGAAACTTCACAAACTCGCCCGCGTCTTTAAAAAAGGGAACATTCCATGAAATGAGATCTTGGAACCTTGGATAGGACTCCTCTAGGATGATTTTGACCCAGTCCCGGTCGTTAACATACTCACCTATTGTAGTGAAGTGTTCCATCCAAGCACTAAAGTCGTGACCCCATTCGGGGTTAAAGACCTCAAAGTACCCGCCGGCAAACGAGCTGCCACCTGATCTGCTGACATAGGCCTTTTCTACAAGTGTGACATCTTGCCCCAGCTCCTTTGCCCTGATGGCAGCGAAACAGCCTGCTAAACCACCACCAACAACTAAAACATCTGTTTCAATTAGGTTTTCTAGGGGCATTCTTTAACCTCCTTTACATAAGGTTTTGGTCCCTCGCCTGCTAAATCCCAAAACGCAAGGCCATCGGACAACCCATTAGGACCATATTTTAAGTGCTTCGCCCGAGAGGACCACCCAGAATACCAATAGGATGTTCTCCTTTCCAGCTTACCTCTCTTCTCGGAGTTGGTTTCAACTAAAGCATGACCAACCCGTTTCTTAACTTGTGCTGCCAACTCCAGGCAACTATTCCCCACAGTACATGCTTGATTCCGGTGCTAAGCTTCGATCAAGGCTCTTGCCAATGCCGCCTTACGTCTCCAGTTGGAATTGCTAGGAATTCAGCTTACCTTTCATTCAACAAATTTTATACTTTCCTTATCATCAACAATGCCTTTCTTACCAGCCCCATCGGAGTAATACCTTGCCGCAAAAATGCTAAGGCCAGCAGGCAAAAACCAGATAAATTAAGTATTGCATTTAGATTCAAGATTATGATTATGCCTGAGGCAAGGAATAATATCCTCTGCGGCCAGTCGAGCCGCACAAGCATCCAGCCCTGTACTGCTGCAGCCAAGCATATAACTCCAACCAAAGAAGATACCACTGCGGTGACGGTCTCCAGCACTCCACAACCACCTTGCAATAGTAAGCACGGGTTGTAAATGAACACAAATGGTACAATGTACATACTTATGGCTAGACCCATAGACCAAAGAGATGTTCGCCAGATATTTGACTTTGCCATCCCAGAGGCTATAATGACTGCTGCCATTACTGGCGGAGTAAACGCGTGAACTATAGCAGTGTATACCACAAAGAGATGGGCAGCTATAGGCAGTATACCAGCCTTAACGAGAGCTGGAGCGGCTAATGCCGCCAGTATGAAGTAACAGACTAAGCCATGTAAACCAGTGCCCATGATGAAGCTTGCCAGCGCTGTCATTAACAGCAAAAGAGGCAGGCTATCACGGCAGAGTTCTGTTACTAGAGCCGAGAATCGGATTGGCATACCGGTTATGTTAACGGATGCCATAACAATCCCGACAGCAATAAAGACTGGGGCAGTAACTACTAGTACTCGCGCCGCTCTCTGCATACCAACCATTAAACGGCTGGGAGTAAGGCGACAGTCTTTTCTGAATTGACCCACTATTAGTAGTGCTATTACTGTGTACAAAATAGATGTCTGAGGAGAATAGTGGGCTATCAACAAGAAGTATACGAATACGGCTATGGGCAGTATATAATGCCAGCCTTGCTTCAATGTTAGCTTTACCGAAGGCAATTGGCTATGGCTGAGTGAAGGTAGTTTTCTTGATCTTGCGTGAAAGTCCACCATGAAGAGTAAACAGACATAAAATAAGGTGGCAGGTAAAAGTGCAGCTAATACTACCAGATAGTAAGGCAGCTGTAACCAGCGAGCTATCACAAAGGATAACACACCCATAATTGGAGGCGTAAGAGTGCCTAGACTCGAGGCCACAGCTTCTACTGCCCCAGCGAACTCAGGTGTATGCCCTGTCGCCTTCATTATAGGTATGGTAATTGAGCCTGTAAAAGCTATATTGGCGGGACAAGCAGGTGCGATCGATCCAAAAAGACCACTAGCGACTACTGAAACCTTGGCGGCTCCGCCCATAAAGCGGCCGAATAGCCCCAACGCCAAGTTCATGATGAACTTACCAGCACCCGAGACCTGGATAATACCAGCAAATAGAATAAACAGAACAACGATCTTAGCCCAAATGTCTGCAACGAATCCAAGCATGCCGTTTTCGTATAGAAAGCATGCGGCTATCATTTCCTCAAAGGTAAAGCCAAGGCTCCACAGTATTCCTGGGAAATAGTTTGAGAACATTGCATAAAGGAAGAAAACCACGACAAATATCACAACCGCCATACCAGCTGTGCGTCTCACACTTTCAAGGACAACTAATACCATGATGGTGCCGAATATGACCCCAGCATAGGTAATCTCCTCCAAGTTCGATACCGCCTCAATGTTATAGAGCACATAACCACAACCCGCTGCACCACCCATGGCAAGTGCAATATCATACCATGGTACCCTCGCCCTAGCTGCCCCTTTACTTGCCGGCGCGAAGATGAAAACCAGGCCAATTACTAAAAATACGCTGCCTACGTTGAAAAACAGACTTCCTACATATAACAGCCTTGTTGTAAAAATACCCAAGGTGTAGGCAAAATGATATAGAAATAACACCAAGATATAGGCGTTTATTAGCCAACTTCCTGGCTTCTTACTCAGCAACCCCTTGAATTCCTGAGGGGTAACACCAAGCTGTGCTTTCTCTGCTATATCTTGGTGCTCTTGTTGTATTACCTGCACGGCTGCTACGTTACTTGCGTATAGCTAATAGATTCTTCTGAACAGCATCCATCTCTGAACCCCAGACTCCTCTATCCCTCCAGTACCTGATCGCTCCCGGATGATATGGCGCGTTTGCTTTCGGGCATACAGCCGCGTTTAACGTCTTTAATCTAAAATACGGTTCAGCCGCTATTAACTCATCCAAATTCTCATAAACGCACTTGACTATCTGATATACAGTGTAATCATTTAAGGTTGTGCGACAGATATGGATTGGCAGTTGAGTAACAAACCCCATTCCCTCCGTTATCACATCGAGGCCCATATACTTTGCAGGCAAAGCGTGCCAACTCAAATAAGGATACTTCTTACGCATGTATTCGCCAGCTTCCCTTGGAATGTCAAGATAGAAAGCACCCGGATTATGCTGCTGTATCATTGGTAGGGTCATCGACTCATCAAATGTCACATCAACTCGACCCTCTGCCAGAGCACCGGCCTTTTCTGCTCTCGTAAGAGGCGGCACTTCTGCTACCTTGGCCAGCAGACCGTAGTACTCGAGTATTGCTGCCGCCATTTCCTCGACTACTTTAGCTCTCCGCTCTCTAAAGGCGACCTTCTTCCCAGCAAGGTCTTTAATGGATTTTATGCCTGTTCTGGGTACAGTGACAAAACTAAACATGTATCCCGGTTCTTCATACCACATAATACGAAAATCCATCTTGCCGGCATCCTTGAATTCCCCTGTACCTCGCCAAGCGCGATATATATCCCGGTCTCCTATCCCACAAAAATCAGCTTTTCCTTTCTGCATTTTCGATATCGTTACAATCGAACCACCGGTCTCGCTGTAGATTACCGGAATGCCCAGGTGCTTTTCGCAGTGAGCGGCCAGAGCTATCTGCCGTGGCAGAACTTTCCCCCTAGAAGCCAAAACCAAGTGGTCTGGCAACTTCCCCTGTTGTGCATGAGCAGCTCGAACCGCTTTGAAGGGTAGCGCCGGCAGCATTACGATTACACCGATAATAAGCCCTAGTGCCCACAACCTTTTCTTTTTCATTTTAGAACCTCCTGAGTAAGATTTTAGGAAAAATGCGCTTGAATACTTCGGCCTTTCTTCCGGAGATCAAAAGCGCGAATACCGCCTCTTCTCAAACTGCAAATGGATGTTTCTATAGCGCTTGAGGAAATATCTATTTGGCAATAGAGTGCCTGCATGAACCTGAAGAGAACAAACCTTTGTCAAGTGGGGTCGGGCCAAGCTAAGTGACTAAAATGCCTAAAATTATGGAAATAATGTGGCCTGATTTCTAGGCTATATCGCCGTTTTTGCGGTCAAAGAGCGGATTATTAACGCGAATCAATGGCGAGAGCGAAAAGACACTATATTCCGGGACACATCTTTGCCCATTTCTCCGGGCGAGCCAGCCTCCTAGAACTCCTGCTCCGTCCTGGCTATGATCTCATCCTGGAGCGCAGGCGATATTTCTACGAAGTAGACGCTGTATCCGCCTATCCGCACCAGCAGGTCACGATGCTCCTCGGGATGGGCCTTTGCCGCCAGCAGGTGCTCCCGGCTTACGATGTTATACTGGACCATCCAGCCGAGGTAATCCTCAAAAAAGGTTCGGATCATAGTGGCAAGCTTCATGATGTTCTCCCGGGTGCTGAGCAGGGCAGGGGAGAACTTCTGGTTCAATACAGCCGTCCGATTTGCGTGAATATCTATAATCTTGGCAGCTGACCGCATGACAGCAGTGGGACCCCTGGTGTCGGTACCCGCCATGGGCGAGATGCCTCCATCAGCCAAGGGGAGCCACGCCTTCCGCCCGTCGGGC
>CP070673.1:434243-436804 GCA_020351915.1 Deltaproteobacteria bacterium | reverse complement strand
GGCGACCTGAGGAACCTCAAGTTCCTGGGCCTCGACGAGGAGATGCTGGACAAGGTGCCCGAATCCCTGAGGGGGAGAGAGGGATTGGAGATCAGGGCGCGCCCGAGAGCGGGCTAACCTGCGCGCTAAACTAGACTGCCCTTAGATGTAAAAAAAGGGAATGATTCGGGAGATATCTCCACTAAGGGTAGGGTTCGAATCCCACCGAGCCCGCCATTACAACCCGCACAAACCTTCGACTGGTTAAAATTCCGCCACTAACAATCTGATCCTCGAGACTAGAGGCAATGGCCGCCCCAATCGCCACCCTATCGTTGATCGCCATCCTGTCCTTCGCCGCCGGAACCGTAGACATGTCCCTGGGAATGGGATACGGATTCACCGTCACACCCATCCTCCTACTCATGGGATACCACCCCACACAGGCGGTGCCGGCGGTGCTGTTCGCATCATTCATCGGAGGCGTCCTCAGCTCGCTGTTCAACCAGCTCCTGGGCAACGTCGACTTCCGGCTGGCCGGACAGGCCTTCAAGACATCCGCCACGATAGGCGGCCTGGGATCGGCGGGGGCCATCTTGGGAGCCCTGCTGGCGGTGGGGATCTCCGAGTTCGTCCTGAACCTCTACATCGGCCTCCTCGTGACGGCGTCTGGCCTCTTCGTGCTCAGGAGCAAGGGCATCACCTTCGAGTTCTCCTGGATCAAGATCATGGCCATTAGCGTCCTCGGGGCGTTCAACAAGGGGCTGAGCGGCAGCGGCTTTGGCCCCATAGTGACTACAGGCAGCCTCCTCTCGGGCATCGACGAGAAAGCCTCCGTCTCGATCCAAGCCCTCTCCGAGCTCCCGGTGAGCCTCGTCGGGTTCCTGACCTTCCTATACACGGGCACCCTCATCGAATGGGGTGTAACCCTGGCCCTGTCTCTGGGCGTCGTGGTCGCCGCTCCCATCGCAGCGTGGCTCGTGCAGAGGATGGACGCCGAGAAGCTCAGATCCTTCATAGGGGCCGCAGCAATCGTCGTCGGTTTGTTCACCCTCGTCAAGTTGCTCATCTGAGACACGCACGCGAGGAGCTACTTGTCGCAGTACTTCGCTGGCCCCGTCAACGATATTCAGATCCCACCGAGCCCGTTTATCATCCATCAAGCGATGGAATAGCGGGGCAGGTTCAGTTCACACCTAACACGTGCATTGACTTAGCTCAATAATCGCTATGGCGATTGCCAGAAATGTGTTCCAAAACTCCTTTCAAAAAGGCTACAGCTGTTAGTACAAACCCCATAGGGGTCCAAATCAAAAAGGTTACCATAATAAGTAAAAACAATTCTGGAGTTTTGAAGAAAAAAGAGAAGAAGAAACCTAATCCAAGAGCCAAAATTAACAAGATCTTTACTGACCTTAACTCCCGTTTCTCTACCTCCATTGCAATGTTCAGCTGAGGTTGACGTGAGCGATGTAGCCAGAGACCAGCGATAATAAATGCGTAAAATACAAAGGTAAGCAACTGCACCGGAACTGAGGGTAATCCCTTAGGTCTAAGATAAACATAAGACACACCATAAAGCAAAACAAGATAGATACAGAGACCTAAAAAACCCCGGTTACCGAATACCACAATGGAACTGTTGTAAGAAGAAGAATCACCAGATAGTGCCAACCATGTTAGTACCCGAATAAAGACAAATATCACCACAAGATTCAAGGCCAGATTGAAAGGCCCACCAGAATTCATGCCTATGATTGTGGCGAAGGTGAAAACCAGATAGACTTGAAACGCAAATGCACCTTTACTCCTCCGGGTAAACCAGGCGAGGTCTGGGAACCATCTTCGCAGTTGTGGATATATAACACAAGACACCGCCAGTGGAAGAATGAAGGACATTATGGGATGAAACATGAATACCATGCTTATCTCGCTGTATCCATATGGTCCAATGTTACCCATCGCGAAGATGCCGTCGCCACTATAACCGTACCAGATGACTTTTGTGATCCAAGATTCATAAAGACCGAAGAGCACGCCCCAAAGATAAAGCGCCCCCAGAGAGGTTTTACCTGTGCGGATGGCTAGGGTTGTAAAGAAAAAGAAGTGTGCAAAGTAAAGCCAGTAGGTTACCAACCAAGTCCAAGGATGCCACAGACCAACCTGTAGAGATGCTCCAGAGAACACCTCAGCACAGATCAAGATAATGACCCCTATCAACAGACGTGGAAATATCACATATGACCAAGAGTTGTATGTATGATTGTTTTTCTTTTCAAGTTTCAAATTGCGTGTGGTCACATGATTTCATCCCTTTGCGCATGCGTATGTTAGAATCAACCAGCCAACCATGCATCCCATGCGGGTCTTGCTGATCCATCTTCATTCCTTAAACCCATGCTCCTAAATGGCTCAATCGTCTCAGGATCATATAAAAAACTCCAAATAACAAGCTCCGCGCGCGCGGAGGCTGCTCGCTTGTAGGTTCATCGGGAATCTGACTATCAGGATCTTCTTCTTGGCTATCGAGATCTGGCTCGTGTCTACCTTTGTTCCATTGAGCATTATATCCGATAGCGAGG
>CP070673.1:419203-434143 GCA_020351915.1 Deltaproteobacteria bacterium | reverse complement strand
CCTGGCGCGAAGTCGCTAGAATATCATATGGTCATTATATTTTTTCTCGGTTGAATTCTACCTCCTCATGCCTTATAAACCAGGTCTGGGCCAGGGGCATAATCAAAAAAAAGATACCCATACCCTGCAAGAAGCCTAAAACTCAATAGGTTAGGTTTCACTGTGACATGGCCCTAGGCTTTGCCAGGTGATTCCGTTGAAAATCCTATCTAATACCCTGGAAGCGTCGGAGCTGCCGGAAGCCTCCTTATGCCTCGTAAAATGAGCCGATTTTTTCCACAACATATTCAATCTGCTCGTATAGTAACTCCGGGTAAATTGGTAAAGCAAGAGTCTTTGCCGCAGCATCAAGGGAAACAGGGCAATCCTCTGCACGATACTCGAGATATCGAAAACACTCCTGGACATGAAGTGGAACGGGATAATAGATCTCACTACCTATACCCTGACTGGCGAGATATGTCTTGAGCTCATCCCTCTCTGGCCCAACCTTTATTACGAATTGGTTGTATATGTGCCTACCCTTGTTCTCAGAAGGCAGTTCGATTTGCTTTAAGCCTTTGCCGGCAAATAGGTTCCTATAAATACGTGCATTCTCTCTTCTCTTTTCAGTCCATTGATCAAGGTAATTGAGTTTTACCAGTATTATAGCTGCCTGAAGGGCATCCAACCTAAAATTTCCACCGATCACCTTATGATAATATTTTGGTTGAGACCCATGAACCCTTACTATCTTTAGTCGCTCAAATGCGTCGGCATCATTTGTGGTAACCATGCCCGCGTCCCCGTAAGAACCAAGGTTTTTTGAGGGGAAAAAAGAAAAGCACCCATAGGTGCCCATAGAACCCGCTCTGTGCAAAGATCCGTGTGAAGACTGGTATTCTGAACCGATGGCCTGAGCGGCATCCTCTATAACAACTATACCCAAGGACTTTGCTGCGGCTCTGGCACTGTCCATATCTGCGCATTGCCCAAAAAGATGAACCGGCATTATGGCCTTTACACGAGATCTCTCCTCGGCATTCATGCTGGAGATCTTTTTCTCCAATCTCTCTGGATCAATATTGTAAGTACGGCGGTCAATATCAACAAAAACAGGGATTGCCCCTAAACGAGCAATTGAACCAGCAGTTGAAAAAAAGGTGTAGGGGGAGGTGATTACCATATCTCCGGGACCAACCCCAGCACTCATGAGGGATATGAGCAGGGCATCGGTCCCTGAAGAAACGCCTACCGCATATTTGACCTGGGTGTAAGTGGCTATTTTACGCTCCAGTTCTTCTACCTTCGGACCCATTATGAACCGCTGCGATTCATAAACCTCCGCAGTAGCTGCCAGGATTTCCTCTTTAATGGTTTCATACTGTGCTGTCAGATCTAGTAATGGTACTTTCAATCTGAATACTCCTTTCTCGAGTAAGCTCAGAGTGCGGGTGCACCCAAAAATCAATTCACAAGCTTAGAGACAGGCACTACCTCAGTCTCATGGGCAAGGGTCGACTCGTATCTCTTTAAGAGCTCCAAGGTCTCTTGGTGAGGATGGCCAATGCCAATAGCCCAACCCTTTTGTCTTGCCAGGCCCAGCAGCCTTTCCATTTGTATTTTCAAGGCATTTTCTGAGAGTTCATTATCCAGGAATATGTCCCTGCTTGCTGTTCTCAGGGCCATTCTTTTTGCCACCTTAAATGCCACACTCCTGCTAGTTGTTCTGCTATCGACAAAGTAGAGACCCCTCCTTTTCAACTCGGTGAGCACTACAACCATCTTCTCCTCACTTTCTGTAAACCGTGAGCCCATGTGGTTATTGACACCAGAGACAAAAGGCACCCAACTCAGATCACGGTTAACCACCTCTAAAATCATTTCTTTGTCCATAGAGAGCAGCAAGACCCCATCACCTGGATTAACAGCAGGGTAATTAATGGGTTCCATAGGAAGATGAAGCATTATCTCTCTGCCCTCTTGCTTTGCCCTCTGGGCAATCGATTTTGAACCAGGCGCAAACGGCAAAATAGACAGAGTAAGGGGCAAGTCAAGTTGAATAAAGGCGTTTGCAAGGGAACTGTCGTAACCTACATCATCAATGATAATACCGATTTTGGGACATGGTAATCGATGAGGAGACGGATAACCATCCCTCAGGATGTTGAGTTGGTGTGTAAAGAGACCGCTACAGAATATATGATAGATTATTTCTTTCGGTGACTGTTTCGCTATGGTAATTTCTATCGGTCTCCTGAGATTGGAAACCCTGGTTCTGATCTCATTTCCAACCTGGGAGAGAGGGTACTGACGTGGAGTCCTGGCCTTTATGTCATTAAAATCCCAGTGATAGCCATCTTTCTCTCTCGGAACAACAGAGAGAAACACGATGTCCTCTTGGGGCACTCCCATAGCGTATAATCCGTCTGAAATGGCCTTATCTACAAGACGGATATCTGTACTGAGTTGCTTTGAAGTAGCATAAACCTCCTCAAATGGTAAGGGAAGTCCTCCTTTATCTAATCGTGAGAAATAGCCTATCAATATCGCTAAGATAACAGCTGTAACGGCGAGACCAACAATGATAAGGGTCAGCTCCCTCTTTTTCTTGTTTTTCGATTGGACCATGTAACGCTATTTCACAATCATTCTGCGCCCTGCCTGCTCTCTATCGTAGAGAAAATGTTCCAGGATTGCAGTATCTGTATTGCCCTGCTCAGCTGATTATCGTTCGCGATGCGTTGTTGAATATCGGTGCGTTCATCTGGCACGTCTTCGCTCTTCTTCTCCTCCTCTTGCTCAGGTACGTCGTTCTCAAGATGGCCTTCCAAGTCCCTCTCTCTTATGACAGATCTCTCTTTTGCGGCCGGTTTTTCCGTTGGTGGCACAAAGGCAACCCTTATATCTGGCTCGATCCCGCTTGCCTGGATCGAGCTTCCACTTGGCGTATAATAGAGTGCGGTTGTTAGGCGCAAACCCGAACCATCTGAGAGAGGGAAGAGGGTCTGGACAGAGCCTTTTCCAAAGGTAGTAGTACCTAAAATGAGGGCCCTCTTGTTGTCTTGCAAGGCCCCAGCGACTATTTCCGATGCGCTGGCGCTTCCCTCATTGACCAGGACAATCATGGGATATTTTCGGGATTTTGTGGCCTTGTGTGCAACGCTTTTTTGCTCCCGCTGATCGCGGCTCTTGATCGAGACAATCAAGCCTGAATCCAGGAATGCATCGGCTACCTTTACCGCTTGGGAAAGGAGTCCTCCGGGGTTGTTCCTTAAATCCAAAATCAAACCCTCTAACTCCTTGTCTTTGTCCATCTTTTTCAACGCCTTAGCAAGGTCTTCACCGGTATTACTCTGAAAGTTAGAGATCCTTATGTAACCTAAATCAGAAGGAAGGGAAAACGAGCGAACACTCTTTATCGGTATCACATCCCTGGTGATCACAAAATCAATTGGCTTTTCCACGCCTTTCCTTCTCACGGTCAGCTTAACCTTGGTGCCTTTGGGTCCCCGGATAAGCTTGACTGCCTCCCTGATGGATATGTCCTTCGTTGATTTGTCTCCTATCATGATGATTTGATCTCCTGCTTTCATGCCGGCCTCATACGCAGGGGTTCCTTCAATGGGAGAAACAACGGTGAGGACTTTGTCTTTTACGGTTATTACGATCCCTACCCCAGGAAAACTTCCTTTGGTCTCTATCATCAGCTCCTTATAGTCTTCTGCGGTAATAAAAGAAGAGTGGGGATCCAGGGTTTCGACCATGCCTTTGATAGCCCCATAAATGAGTGCTTTTGCATCAGTGCCTTCAACGTAGTTCTTTTCAATTTTGCGCAAAACCTCACTAAATACCTCGATGTTCTTATATACCTCTTCCGTGTCAGCCACAACATTCTGAGAGCTTCCACTGACTATAAGGAAAAATACGATAACTATGAAAAGAAGCGCCTGATACAAACATTGGGTACGTTTTGTTTTAAACATCCTTTACTCCCTTTGGTTTAGAAGATGTATCTTAGACCCTCAAAGATTGGCCACCTCATACTCAGCCGATGGATATTGCCCGCCCGCCTCCCCGCCTGCCACTGGGAGGCACGAGCGGGTAGGCCCGTCCGCCTCGACTGAGCTCGCGATGTCGGGCAGACCTTGAGGGAATTCGCCTGCCTCGCTATTTGGCGGCTACCAAAAGTGTTGCCACAACTCTTGAACATCACTCACCTGTTACACCTTCGATGCAATTGTTACGGCTCATACTTTCTATCGGTTCAAGGCAGAAAATCATAAGCTATTACTGGCAACAGTTTTATGCCTGCTCGCTTGTACCCCGGCTGAGCTCAGACAAGGTGGTAGGGCAAAGCCTCACATTAGCCCTATTCTATTTTAAGCCATGCTCTGGGGTCAAGCTGTTCTCTTCCTTTTCTTAACTCAAAATAAACCCCCGGCCCGGCACCCCAACCAGGATTTCCCACAAGACCCACTGCTTCTCCGCCTGAAACCATCTCTCCCTTTTGCTTGATTGTCTCGTCAAGATGGGCAAACACAGTAAAATAGTGCGACCCGTGATTAATAATCATAAGCTGTCCGTATCCTTTAAACCATCCAGAAAAATCTACCCTACCGGGAAACACAGATCTAACCTCCTCTCGTGCGCAACCCGTAATATATATTCCTTTTCTATGCATGAATGGATTTGATTTAGGGAGCTGGGCACCCCTCAATATCTTTCCGTGTAAGGGCAAGGGAATCTTTCCTTTCATTTCAGCAAACCTGCTGGGTAGAGATTCTTGCCTGTCTTCCTTTTCTAAATACATTACGGTATGGTTAAGGGCCTGCGTAGCCCCTCTGAGCTCCTCAACTGCTTTTGCATAAAACTCCTTTTCCCTGTGTACCTTCATTAGCAAAAGAACCTTTTTTTCAATAGACTGTTCAACCAGCGCCATGCTCTCGTTCTTAGCCTTTTTTAATGCCTCAAGGGCAGCCACATTCTTCTTGAGCATCTGTACCTCGTTCTCAACTTGGCTCATCTGCCGGGCCAGCATATCAAGTATCTCTTTATCCTGATTCATAAGGGCCTTGGTGTATTTTATGGCCTTCTGAAATTCTTGGAGAGATGTGGAGTTGGCGAGGAGCCTTACATATCCTGGTCTCCCAAACTTATAGAAGGCAACTAAACGCTTCGCTAACGTTCTCCGAACAGCCAGAGAAGATTGGTTTAGTTGCCGAATTCTTCCTTGGCCAGCCAGGATCTCTTCTGAGACCTTTTCTATCTTGTTTGATAGTTTCCTTACTTCCCCCCTCTTTCGGGTCACATCTTTTTCGAGCCCCTCCAACTGTCCCAAGATGTCTTTTTCCTTGGTATCGACGCTGAGCAATTCTTCCTGTTGCTCTAAGAGATACTCTTCTATCTGTGTACCCTGAGAACGGGCACTGTCGACATAAGGTTTTTCTTCTGCTTCGGAAAACTCTATAGAGAAGAAAGCCATAGTAACGGCAGATATAATAGAGAACGATGACAGGCAATCGTTGATTCTTAGACTCATATTCTAAAAAAGCGACCCAATGATACCGTGCTTCCAATAAAACCAATTATGCTGCTCATCAGTAACAGAAGAAGAATAAATTGCGGCGAAAGAAAGATGATATCAAGGGAGGCAAATCCAATGCTGAGGTCTACCTTGGTTATAATTGCTACATACACCAAAAAGAGAACGATGAGAGCGACTGAGCCGCCAAGAAAGCCTTGGATTGATCCCTCAATCAGAAAGGGGATCTTTACAAAGCGATTGGTTGCGCCTACCAGCTTGAGTATTTCAATCTCATCCTTCCTGGAATAGATGGTTAGTTTTACGGTATTGGTGATGATAAACAGTGCCGCCAAAAAAAGCAAACCCCCAAAAACCAAACCAATGATCTTTACTGCCCCCATTATAGCCTGAAATCTTTCTACCCACTCCTGACTGTACTGAACCTCATCAATACCATGGATTCTCTCTAACCTTGTTTTCAGTTCATAAGGAAGAGAGTCCCCACTTACATCTCTCGAAAGAACAATCTCAAGGGAAGCAGGCAAAGGATTCTCCCCGAGCCCATCAAGCAGTCCGGCCTTCTCTCCAAGCTGCTTCCTGAGGCTTTTCAGAGCATCATCCTTGGAAATGAAATCTGTAATGCTTACAGGATATTGGAGCAGCTCCTTTTTGATGTTTTCAATCACGGCCCTTTCTGGGTCCCCCTTAAAATAGATAGACATGGTCAGCGATCTTCCCTGCTCCTGTGTCCAAGCATTGAGGTTTACTAAAATGAGGATAAATGCATCAAACATAAGGAATGCTATTACCATAGTGCCCAGACCTATGAGATGGACTAATCGGTTTTCAACCATGTTTCTCATGGCCTGCCTGACAAAATAGCGAAAGAAGGTGATTTTCATCTACACCATCCTGCCTTTATGGAGGGCAATTATTCGTCTCCTCGTCCCCTTCAGCAATTCCTGGCTATGAGTTGCCACAACTACCGTGGTGCCCCTTGTATGTATCTCTTTTAAGAGAGCCATTATCTCCATGGTTAAATCATACTCAAGGTTGCCCGTTGGCTCATCAGCCAAGAGAATCAAGGGATTATTGACAATTGCCCGTGCAATAGCTATTCTCTGTTGTTCACCACCCGAAAGCTGGGGTGGATAGTATCCTTCCTTGTCTGCCAGGCCCAGATATCTCAGCGTCTGATGAACCTTTTTACGTATCATCGAGGGGGATACGCCCATTACTTCCAGGCTCAGGGCCACATTTTCAAACACGGTGCGCCGCGGAAGCAGCTTGAAATCCTGAAACACTACCCCGATTCTTCGACGCAAAGAGGAAAGTTCACCGTTTTTGATCCTCGTAAGATTTCTTCCATCGACTAATGCATGACCGCTGGTTGGCTTCTCTGCACAGAAAATTATCTTTAACAGGGTAGTCTTCCCTGCACCACTTGGCCCTGTCACAAAAACAAACTCCCCCTTCGGTACTGTCAGGCTTATATCTATGAGGGCGGGGTTTTTTGATCCAAAGCTTTTATAGACATGGAAGAGTCGGATCACGGCAAAAAGATCCCTTAATTATTGCTGAGAAAACCTAAACAACAGTTACACTCAATCAACAACGCTCAAACTGGAGCATTAGTCACGTGCCACCTTTGGATGTACGGAAAAATGAGTTTTATGTGTAAGGTTGGTCAACCAGTCTTAGCCAATGAAAATTGTAGGATGCTACGAGGTTAGGCGTCTATCGCCTAAAGTGAACCAGGAAGATACCGGGCACGTGTGCTGTCACCTTAAGTCTCTGGCAAGCACTCCAGATGATTGGGCATTCTACTTGGCATATTCAATGGCCCTGGTTTCTCGTATTACTGTTACCTTTATCTGGCCGGGATATGAGAGGTCTTTTTCTATCTTTTTTGCTATCTCCCTGCATATCATGGTTGACTCGAAATCATCCACCGTATCGCTCTCTACCATTATCCTCAGTTCTCTGCCTGCCTGGATGGCATATGACTTACCGACACCTTTAAAAGACTTGGCGATTGTTTCCATGTCTTCCAACCGCTTCACATACGATTCAAACATCTCTCTCCGAGCACCCGGTCGCGCACCAGACAGGGTGTCAGCAGCCTGGATAAGCACATCTAAAACAGAGGTAGCCTGTGTATCTTCATGATGAGCGGCTATGGCATGTACTACCTCGTCAGATTCGCCGTATTTTTTGGCCAGATCTGCACCAATGGCTGCATGCGCCCCTTCCACCTCATGATCTACTGCTTTACCGATATCGTGGAGCAGTCCGATCCTCTTGGCCTGTTTCTCATCTATGCCGAGTTCTGCTGCCATTATGCCACACAAAAAGGCAACTTCAATAGAGTGCTCAAGAACATTCTGAGCATAACTCGATCTATATCTTAACCGACCAACCAATTTAATCAACTCCGGATGGATACCATGAAGTCCAATATCAAAGGTAGCCTGTTCCCCAGCTTCTTTGATGTTTGCTTCGATTTCTCTGCTCGCTCTTTCCACGACCTCCTCAATGCGAGCTGGATGAATCCTTCCGTCTTCAATTAATCTTTCCAACGCTACCTTAGCTACCTCTCTTCTCACCGGATTGAACCCAGAAAGTACGACAGCCTCCGGTGTATCATCAATAATAAGATCTATGCCAGTGGCCGCTTCTATGGCCCGAATATTCCTGCCTTCTCTACCAATAATCCTTCCCTTCATCTCATCGTTTGGTAGGTTAACTACTGATACAGTCTCTTCAGCCACATAGTCACCGGCATACCTCTTCATGGCCAAGACCAAAACCTCTTGGGCCTTTCTATTAGAGATCTCTCTTGTCTCACTCTCTATTTTCTTTATGAGCTTGGAGGCCTCATGGCGTGCCTCTGATTCCATAGAGGAAACAAGCATATCTTTTGCCTCCGCCGCCGAAATCCCGGCAATTCTCTCCAGTTTTCGCCTCTCCTCTCCAATGAGACCGTTGAGTTCTTCCTCCTGGTGCTTGAGACCATTTTCCCGATTTGCTAAAATCCTCTCGGTTTTGGCAGTTGTTGATTCCCTTTGCTCAACTTGCTCCATCTTCTTATCTAAGGTTTCCTCTTTTTGGAACAACCTTCTTTCTTGGTTCTGCAACTCCTTTCGCCTTGACCTTGTCTCTTCCTCAAAGTCGAGTTTCATTTGATACAGTTTATCTTTAGCGTGAAGTTGGGCCTCTTTCTTGATTGTTTCTGCCTGCTTGCTGGCTTCAAGGACAACCTTCCGCGAATAGGCTTCAGCTGAATCAAGCTTATTCTCTACCATTTTTTTGCGGACAATGATGCCAATCACCGCTCCAGCTATCATGCCTGCCAGCGCAACAATAACCAACTGAGCTAATGCCATAGTTTCATCACCGCCTTCTCTGTTTTAGGGTTGTGCTTAAGGAAAAAGAGGGGTTGCTTGAGGCTGAGTGGAATGATAGGCAGGTGATGCTAAATAGAAGGCATTAACACAGCGCACTAAAAGCTCACTTCAAAAACATTGCACGGTACAATCCTGTTACCCGGCATGTGTATTCTTTCCTGAATAGTTGTCTACGCTCACCCAGTTTTCAGCATACATGGGATACTTTTACCTGTTTTATGATAAAGTCAATCAGCAGTGCACTCCTTAACATTAGACTATCAATCCACTTTTAATGCTCCCCCGCTCTAATGCCGTGTCGGCAGCCCTTTTTGAACCTAATCTTACATAGGTGGGTGTTCCGTTACCCCATTAGGTCTCTTTTGCTCATTCACCAAAAAGACACACAAAGGCAAGAGAGAACTCCCTTTTATGATGCTGTTGGATCAAAAACATCCCGCCAATCACGCACATAGCAGGGGAACAAATCAGTTTAATACTAAATTCAAGCTTTGTATTAACCTCTTAGACCTGTCATTAATTTCAACTAATAGATCCTCCTTTTCTTTTATGAGCTGAAAGTAATCGCCTGCAATATCAAGAGCAGCTAAAATGGCTGTCTTATCATCGGATAACCCCTTTGCAGAATCGCTAATCTCTTTCAGCTTTTTGTCGACATATGCTGCCACTTTCAATATTTGTTCTCTATCATCGCTGCTTCTAACAGCAAATTCCCTGTTTTGTATTCTAATTTTGACTTTTTCTCCCATGCGACTCATCTCTAAAAGTCATACACCACATTCTGTAATCCTATCCAATAGGCTTGCTATTCTTTTTTGAACTAACTCTCTGTCAGTCCTTAACGTTTCTATCTCATTCCTCAGCGAGTCAAGCTCCGCCTGCTGGCCTTTACCCTTTCGCTCTAGCGTAGTCTTCTGTTCCGTGAGGGTGCCGATCACTGAGATGAGTGATTCAATCTTCTGCTCCAACAGATCAAACTGTTCTATTTCTTCTAATCCCATATCATGTTAACATTTTATGGCCTTTAGTATATCTTTTTTGTGGTGAAAGTCAAGCGTTAAGAAAATCGCGACAAAATCCGTTGTTTGTTGGCACTCTGGTAGAAGCGGTTATTTTTGAGGGACAGGGATTCATAGTGGTGCATTTGAGACGACCAAGGCTATTGCGGGGAAGGATTTTAATGGATCTCCAGAGAAACTAACAGTTTTATTGTGCTCATAGAAGCTTTTCTGGGAAAATTGGGCAGCGAACACGGGCAAGGTGCCTGGGCAGGAAGCATAATCTCAACGGGGTAGTTGGCGAGTCAAATGATCCGAAAGAACCGTAAAATAAAAAAAAGGATCCCCACAACCAAACAAAACAGGGAACAGAGTTGGGCGATAAAAAAGAGGTAAAACAATGTTTTCTTGGTGTCTCTATCCCTTTCGTACGCTCTGGTTCTCTTGCTCAGGTCGAGTTTAATAATCATATTGTATCAGCCCAATAGAAGGGGCATTTGGATTTTGAGATCTGGGCTTTCCCTATCAATGTTAAGCAAAACAGCTATTTTCAGGTGAAAAAAGGGGCGACAGGATAAGGGAGGTTTTTGAATCCCCGCTATTTCTTGCGTGCTTCAAGAGAGGCCTTGATCTTCTTGAGCCGCATAAAACTTTCTCTCTCTATCTCTTCCATCCTCATTTCTATATACTTAATGGTTGCCCGTAGTCTCGGGATCACAATGTATTCCAGGGCATTAACCCTTCGCTTTGTCTTTTCCACCTCCTCGGCAATCCTTCTGACAGATTCTTCCACCTCCGCCAGGTTAACGATTACCATAATGGATTCTTCAAAACTCTTTGCAGCATCATCAAGCTGAGCATTGGTACTCAAAAACCCGTAGCCTCTCTGGTTCACCTTCCTCACCAGATTGCCGACTTTCATAATGGGAACCGAAACCCCCATTATATTTTTGATTGCAAAATCGAGATCTATATCCCGTAAGGTTATGTCACTGATCTGTTCAATGTCCCAAGGTCCGAGCAAGACCTCAGCCATGAGAAGATTGTGAAAGGCGATCTGCAGGCTTTCCTCTGCTCTCTTTCTTGCCTCTTTGTACTCCTTTATTACTACCATGAACTCGGACACCAATGCATCTCTCTTTTCCTTTAGAAGCTTGTGTCCTCTGTCAGCGAGCTTCACCCTCCTCTTGAGCTTTAACAATTCCATCCTGGTGGGCTTCACATTTGGTAAGGTCTCTGCCATGTGCTAATCTCCTGCCCCCACTTGAGACCCCTTCTTGTAGTACTGTTTAATGTATTTTTCATCAATTCTCTTGAGTTCTCCCTCTGGAAACATGGAGAGGAGCTCCCACCCCAAATCTAGTGTTTGTTCAATGGTTCTGTTTTCATCGACTCCCTGGGTGACGAACCGCTCCTCAAAGACCTCCGCAAACTTTAGATTGAGGCGATCTCTCTCACTTAATGCCTCCTCTCCCACAACGGCGACAAGACTCCTCACATCCCTTCCTTCAGCATAACCAGAGTAGCATTGATCAGACACCCCTAAATGATCCGCCCTGGTTCTGCCTTCCCCGATCCCCTCATTCATGAGCCTGGAAAGGCTGGGTAGAACATCCACAGGGGGGTAAATTCCCTTTCGGTGCAGCTCACGGGAGAGAACGAATTGTCCCTCGGTGATATAACCGGTAAGGTCGGGTACGGGATGGGTGATGTCGTCATCCGGCATTGAGAGAATGGGCATCTGCGTGATAGAACCCCTTTTTCCGATGATTCTTCCTGCCCGCTCATAATTGGTTGCCAAATCGGTATACATATAGCCTGGATACCCTCTCCTTCCGGGAACCTCTTCCCTCGCAGATGAGACCTCTCTGAGGGCCTCGCAATAATTGGTCATGTCTGTAAGGATAACCAGCACATGGGTGTCGTAATTAAAGGCAAGAAACTCTGCAGCGGTAAGGGCCATCCTGGGGGTAATAATTCTCTCTATGGCAGGGTCGTCTGCCAGATTGATAAATGAAACTATCCGCTCCAGTGCCCCTGTTGATTCGAAGCTGTTTATGAAAAAATTCGCCTCTTCATGAGTTATGCCCATGGCAGCAAAAATGACACTAAACGGTTCCTCCGAACCCAAAACGGTAGCCTGTCTTGCTATCTGTGCAGCGAGTTCATTATGGGGCAATCCTGAGCCTGAAAAGATGGGAAGCTTCTGCCCCCTCACCAAGGTATTCATTCCATCGATGGTGGAGATACCGGTCTGGATGAATTCGTTCGGGTAGTCTCGTGCTGTTGGATTTATAGCGGCGCCGGTGATTGACAATCGAGCCTCTGGAATGATCTCTGGGCCGCCATCAATCGGCCTTCCTAAACCATCGAAGGACCTCCCAAGCATCTCCTTGGAAAGAGAGATTCTCATAATGTCTCCGGCAAATCGAACCCGTGTCTGGTCTGTGTCAAGTCCTCGTGTGCCTTCAAATACCTGCACAATAGCCACATTCTCCTGTGACTCCAGAACCTGGCCCATGCGGTTGTCACCCCCTGGTGTCCGGATGTACACAACCTCTCCAAAGGCCACCTCTTCCACACCTTCAACAATCATAAGAGGGCCTGCCACTTGGGTAACAGATCGGTACTCCCTCGATTTAATATCCTTAGCTTGTTCGCTCATTTTTGATTCCTCAAAGATTCAAATTCACGTTCAATGGACTGCATTAACTCCTCATATCTCTTTGGAAAATCCTGGTTGGGCGTATACTTCATGCGAGCTATTTCATCCTTAACCTTCACCGCTGCTATTCTGTTCGCCCCGACTCCTGCCTCGATTGCCTTGTTGACCTCTTGGTAGAATTTCATAATGATCTTGAGCATGAGATATTGCTTCTCTTTAGAACAATATGAATCTATTTCGTGGTACGCATGCTGTTGCAAATAATCTTCTCTAATCATACGCGCCACCTCTAAAAGGGCCCTATCTGATTCTGGTAGTGCGTCCTGTCCAACCAGCTGCACAATCTCTTGCAGCTCTGCCTCTTGTTCCAGCAGCGCCATCATGTCTCCTCGAAGGCCCTGGAATTCCTTGTCGACGTTTTGATCAAACCAGGGTTTCACAAAGTCCAAATAGAGCGAATAACTGGTTAACCAATTGATGGCAGGGAAATGTCTCCGATCTGCCAAGTTTGTGTCTAATGCCCAAAAGGCGCTTACCACCCTCAAGGTATTCTGGGCAACCGGTTCAGAGAAATCACCTCCTGGCGGGGAAACAGCTCCGATGATCGAAACCGATCCAAACCGCTCTTGGCTGCCCAGGGTAACTACCCTGCCTGCCCTTTCATAAAAGTCAGCGAGCCTGGTGCCCAAATAGGCCGGAAAACCCTCTTCACCGGGCATCTCCTCAAGCCTACCTGAGATCTCCCTCAATGCCTCAGCCCATCGTGATGATGAGTCCGCCATCAAGGCCACATCATACCCCATGTCCCTATAGTACTCGGCGATGGTAACCCCTGTATAAATAGAGGCCTCCCGGGCTGCAACCGGCATATTGGATGTATTGGCAATCAACGTAGACCGCTCCATGAGTTTCTCCCCGGTGCTTGGATCGTCCAGTTCGGGAAAGGTTATCAAAACCTCTGTCATCTCATTCCCTCTTTCTCCACAGCCCACATACACGACAACCTGCGAATCGGCCCATTTTGCCAATTGATGTTGGCTCACTGTTTTACCAGTGCCAAAGCCCCCCGGAATTGCAGCTGTCCCCCCTTTGGCTATAGGGAAAAATGTATCATAAATTCTCTGGCCCGTGAGCAGAGGTACCTCTGGGTCAAGCTTCTCCTTTAAGGGTCTCCCGATCCTCACCGGCCACTTCTGTTTCATGGTGAGCTCAATCTTCTTTCCTCCACTCTCAAGGATGGCTATGACCTCATTGACAGTAAAGCTCCCTCTTTTTATCTCGACCACCTTCCCCTGTATCCCTGGCGGCACCATTATCCTATGCTTTATAACCTTTGACTCCTGAACCTCTCCGAGATAGTCACCCTCTGCGAGCTCATCGCCCTCTTTAACCGTTGGGGTGAAGGCCCATTTTCTATCGGGATCCAAGCCGGGAACATGAACCCCTCGGGTTACATAGTCCCCTGCCTGGTTCTTGATTTCAAGCAAAGGCCGCTGGATCCCATCATAGAAATTGGTAATTATCCCTGGACCAAGCTCAACTGAGAGGGGGGCACCGGTTCTTACAACCTCTTCACCTGGTTTAAGCCCAGTAGTATCCTCGTAGACTTGCACATAGGCTAAGTCTTGGATCAACTTTATTGTTTCTCCCATTAAACCTTCCTGCCCCACCCTCACAACCTCATACATCTCACAACCCCTCATCTCTTTGGCGATTACGAGCGGGCCAGCAATGCTCTTGATTCTTCCTGTCTTTTGATTACTCATCACTCCCTCATTATGCTATTTCAAACCCAACCGTTTTCTTAATGATCTCCCGCATCGGGTCGACCTTGCTGATCAAGGGACCACCACTATCAGGAATCTCTAAGATGATAGGCATAATACCCGTCCTAAATCTATTCACCTCATCCAGAACATCCCTTATTTCCGCGGCTGTCTTTTCAGTAACCAATATTATGCCGACGGTGCCGTCAAACAGATCCCTCAGCATGGCTCTAATGTCCTCTCCCTTCAACGCCTGCATTTGAAATGTTTTTCTAACGCCTGCGAGCTTAAAACCACACACAGTATGTCTATCTCCGATCAGGGCAATTTCCATTATTTCCTCATTACTGACTCTCTGACTTCATCTCTACTCAGATCAACATCTGTGCTCCTCACAATAGCCAGAAGATTCTTTACCTCTGTTTCCTTTGATACCAGAAAGCCGATGAGGGGACCGGGGCCAAACGGCTTTTTTTTCCTAATATCTTGTGCCTTACTAAGGACCCGGCTATCGAGCACCTCTTCAAAGGCCACAACAGAGCCGGTTCTTTCATACTCATGCTGTGCACCTACAAGGGGTTCAAAATACGGTGTATCT
>CP070673.1:411515-419103 GCA_020351915.1 Deltaproteobacteria bacterium | reverse complement strand
CGCATGGTAGGTCTTGACAGGCTGTTGCTGAAATCCCTTTTCTCTTAGTCTAAAACGTTTTTTGACAAATCTAAGGCTCTCTCCAGGCGATGTCAAAACTCACCCTTAGGGCTCAAACAGTTGACATCGCTTATCTTCCACTTCGCCAAGGGTTTTTTGGCAAAAAACGTTTTAATGACCGCTCAAAGGGATTTCCGTTTGGGCAACAGCCCGTTGAGGATTAACAATCTCAATAATCTCAGGTTGGTACGATGGTTTTTTGCTTAAGGTATTGCTCAAGAGCCTGACGGCAATCATTGCAAGTCCCAACCCAGCCAGGCTACCGATAAGGGTCGATACATTTTGATCGTGACCGTATAATTTGGCGATATAATATCCAAGGGTGGCACCTCCTACCAAGCCGATTGCGGGAACCATATAGATAACCAAGGAGGCCCTTGCAAGGCTGCCTTCGGGGATTCCAACCATTACCATATCTCCAGGCTGAGCACCGATAGGATTCCTTGCTTCAGAAAGCATTTCCTTGCCACCACCAAGCATGTGACAGTAGCCCTTAGCCACACATTGACCACACATGGTGTGTCTGTCTGTCAGAACCAATGCCTTTTCGCCTCGTACCTCTTGAACGATTCCTTCTTCCTTATTCATGTAAACTTTGGGTCTTTCCATTAGTTCTTTATATCCCTGATCCATGCTATTTGGCTGTGTAGCCCTTACCGTGGGGTAAGCTTTTCGATGTCTGGGTTTTAAGCGACTGCCTAATGACAATGGACTACAGACGTAATATGGAATCTTGACTATAGAATAAAGGGGGTAATTGTCAAGGAATATGAAGTGATTCAGGCTGGAGAAGGGTATTCTTTCCAACGTAGTTGTCTTATGAATTGATTTTTCCGGATAACGAAATTACTATACGGATTGTTTGTATTTCCCTGAATTTCATGAACCTCAGGTTCAATGACCTACTAAATGCTGGTCGATGAGCCTGTTTTTCAGAGCCATCCCAATAAGAGAAAGGAATCTATGTTATGAAATCAGTTTTGGTTACGGGCGGTGCAGGCTATATTGGAAGTCATGTAGTAAAACTGCTGGGCGAACACACAGACTATCGCATCACCGTGATTGACAATCTTTCTACCGGAAAAAAGGAGGCGGTTCTCTACGGAGATTTGATAGTCGAGGATCTCTCAAACACCAAGGCTGTAGCTGAAATCTTTTCAGAAAGAAAATTTGACGCAACAATTCACTTTGCCGCTTCAATTATTGTTCCCGAATCAGTAACCGATCCCTTGAAATACTACTCAAATAATACGATGAACACTATCAACCTCATTCGATTAACCATTCAAAACAAGGTGAAATTTTTTATCTTCTCCTCTACAGCAGCAGTCTACGGTATCCCTGAAGAGATCCCCATAAAAGAAACAGGATCAGTCAACCCCATAAATCCCTATGGCATGAGTAAGCTCATGAGTGAAAGGGTATTGATTGATGCAGCCCAAGCTCATCACAATCTTAAGTACATCGTATTGCGATACTTTAACGTTGCCGGGGCCTCTTCAGACGGGAAGATAGGCCAGAATTTTCCCGAGGCGACGCACCTTATCAAAAGGGCTGCTCAGGCAGTCCTTGGCACGATTGAGTATCTAGAGATCTATGGGTTGGACTATGACACTGCTGATGGGACAGGGGTGAGAGACTATATTCACGTTGAAGATTTGGCCGCTGCCCACCTGTCTGCCCTAGATTATTTACAGGAAGGTAAGGGCTCTGGCATCTTTAATTGTGGCTACGGCCGGGGCTACTCGGTACAAGAGGTTGTTGATACCATGAAAAAGGTGACCGGAGTCGATTTTCCGACCAAGGAGTCAGCACGAAGACCTGGTGATCCCCCGGTGCTTGTAGCTGACAACAGCAAAATCCTACAACATCTAAATTGGCGACCGCAATTCGATGACCTCGCCTTTATTTGTAAAACAGCCCTTGAGTGGGAAAAGAAAATGGCTTGAGGAACTGAGGACAAGGTTTAGCCTCATAACATGATCGAAATGTATGGGTGATGCGGCATTGAGGTTTCCTTAGATATGATTCGTTGATACCTGGTTTTTAGAAAATAAGACATGTAACCGTTTTGCAAATCACTTTTTCATTACCTATAAAAGTGCGGCTATATGGCTATAAGGAGGAAAGCTGACTGGAAGCAGTACGATACAGTTCTTCAGCCCGGTAAGAACTCCTCGCCAGTGGAGCGCTGGCCGTTCCAAAGAATCCACGGGCCAGGGCCTGAGCCTCGTATTCTGCAAACTCCTCGGGCGGGATATACCGAACGACCGGATGATGTTGCTCGGATGGTGCCAGGTATTGGCCCAAGGTGATCACATGGCAGCCGGCCTCCCGGAGATCATCCATAACTGTGAGGACCTCCTCCTTTGTCTCACCCAAGCCCAACATCAATCCAGACTTGGTAACAAGAGAAGGCACGTGTGCATGAGCTCGACTCAAGAGATCCAGAGACCGCTGGTAGTCGGCCTGGGGGCGAACCTGGGGGTATAGCCGGGGTACCGTTTCGAGGTTGTGGTTAAGCACCTTTGGTCTTGCGGCGAGCACTGTGTCGAGTGCACGCCAGTTTCCGCCAAGGTCAGAAATGAGGATTTCTACCCCGACACCCGGGCACTTATGGTGTATGATCTCAATGGTTCGGGCAACGTGTCGGGCTCCTCCGTCAGAAAGGTCATCTCGGGTGACCATGGTTACCACGCAGAATTTCAACTCCATCTGAGCCACTGCCTCACCAATGTGCGTTGGCTCGCCAGGCTTCGGTTTATGCACAGGTGACTTGTCCACGGCGCAGAAGGTGCAGCGTCGGGTACAGCTGGGCCCTAGCAAGAGGAACGTGGCGGTGCCTGTGCCGAAGCACTCCAACTGGTTAGGGCAGTGAGCCTCCTCGCAGACGGTGTGGAGCCCTCTGTTCTTGATGGCCGCCATCACGGTCGCGCTGCGACCAGGTGGCGGCAGTCTACGCCTGAGCCATGCAGGTTTTGGTCGTGAGATAGCCATTCGATCTAGTACCTGATCTCATGATCCCAACAGGGTCATTGTAATCTTATTTGACGTGTTTTCGGTTGCCAATTTCACTTACAACTCAGTGTGTTCGCAAATAATCATATCTCCCCTAACTGCGGCACTATGATGTTCCCATGAAAGACGAAAGGATAAGAGCGGGTCAGCGGGGAGACTTTGTCAGGGCTCTGGTGGTGGTCTGGAACGTAAAAGGAGGCTCAGGGGCACCGATTACCTATCTCTTTTGGGCTTGTTTGCAGACCTGGGATTTCCTATGCGGCATCTCACCTAAGGAGAGAGTTCTGGCTCTTTGTCCCCATGATCGGGGCTGATTTGATGCACAATAAGACCTAGGTGTTCTTATCCAGTAGCTTAAGGCTGAGCCTGAGAGAGGCCTCTTCGGCCTTTTCATCTCCTGGAGAAATGTCAAGTATCTTTTGATATAAATCAAGGGCCGCCCCCAGTTCACCCGACTTTTCCTTTGCAGCAGCCAGTTGCTGGAGCATACTGATGTCATCGGGTCTTGAGGTAATGGTTTCTTCCACCCCCTGAGCCTCTTCTGGGGAGACCTCTTGTTCTGAATCCTCAGTACTGATTGAATCAGCCTCTTCAAACTTTTCCGTATCGTCCTCGAGACCTGCTTTTCCTTCTCCCGCTTCGGCCTGATCGCGTTCTCCCGGCGCTTCTTCCTCTTCCGGAACGTTCAGAAACTGAGTTTCCTCAGGATCAAAGGCAATGTCTGCCAGGTCTTCGTCTTCCGTAATTTCCTCAGTAGACACGCCGGCCTCTGCCTCTTCTGGTGACCCTCTGACCTCGGCTTCACGAGGTTCTGCCACGGCGTGCACCTCCTGAGGTTCTTCTACCTCGCTCAAGTCTTCTTCCAGTGTTGGCTCCCCAAGCTCCTCAGCTGCCCCAGGCGCTTCGAGGCTTTCGAGAACAAAGTCTTCATCTAACTCCTCAATGGCGTGGACTATCTCTTCTTCGTTCATTAACTCCACAGCGGGCCCGACCTCTTCTAATAATCCAGTGCCTTTGTGGGAAACCTCTTCCGGAGCTTGATACTCTCCAGTCAGTTCGGCAAGATCTGCCCCCACTAAGCCGTCTCTATCTGCTATTAGTGCCTTAAGAGTTCTGTCCTTGGCCTCATCGGACATGACGAAGATATTGGTAGATCCGATAGTTATTCCTTCGGGATTTTTTCCCTCCTTATAGAGGCCTCTTAAATCGGTATTCAAGGCATATCTGATTCTCCTGAGGTTCTTGCGTTTGCTTTCGGTTGCTGTGGGATCATCTCCTATATTCCACAGGACTTTAGCTAGTTCATCTGCGTCTATGCCCTGTATGGTTTCAACTGAGTTTTCGTCTTTGTAGTACTGCCGTATCGTTGTAACGAGCCTATATTTTAGTGCATTCTTATTCTTGTAAGTAAGATTGGAAATGGCTTGGTCTATACCTTCGAGGGTGATTAAAGAAGCCATCAGAGTTCCTTGCGGTATCCTTTTGTGTTGTGCGTAATCGAGAGAAAAAGTAGTTACTCAGGTATCTTGCCACAGAGCCTGCCCTCCCCGTCCCGAGACCGGGACTGGATCGGGAGGCGCGAGCGTCTTAGCATATATTCCAATTTCAATAGTATCTATTTATATCACATAGTATAGTTAAGTATTGCATGCCAGGTCTGGGCCAGGGGCACCAAGACCCGCCCGCCTCGCCTGAGCGAGAGCGATGGCGGGCAGGCACCAAGATTATAGAATTATTCTTAGGCGTTCATAGGTTCAAGGTTCACCGTTCAGGGTTACATTTCTTTCGTTAACCTTGCTCGTAAGACTTTTCAGATTTTCGTTCAATACTGAACCTCTAAACCCGTGAACGGTTACAGCCTTTTCAATGCGTGTCACATTGAAATTAATGGGTCTTGGGCTCATTAATAAGAAAACTCCATTATTCAACTTATATTCATTTTCCCCGCCTGCCGTCCGTCGGGCAGGTCTTTGGGCCTTTGTGTCTTTGTGGCTGAATAGTTACGAGAAAAAAATAAAATTTGTTTATAAATACAATATTTTTATTAAATTTTCAAGAAGTTATGAAATCCCTGGGCACTTAGTATTGATTTGCGGTGTGAAATTACGCCTCCGGTCATTCTTGTCCAAAATAGACTATTGATGTGAATAGAACAGCCAGTAGAATGTTTACAAAACCGTGCTCTCACGCCGTGGGGACCTGGAGTTTGGCGTTAGCCTGGATACAAGGCACTATCTTTTGCATATGCTGTTGAAGTCGAAAAGCGGAAAAGCATGGCAGGCCAGAGGAGAGATGATGGGGCCTATTTCCCCTTATGCAACAGCTTGAACCTGAGCCTAAGGTAGGCCTCTTCTGCCTTTTCATCGTCCGGGGAAATAGCGAGGATCTTTTTATATAACGCAAGGGCCGGCTCCAGATCCCCTGATGCTTCTTTTAGGGCAGCCAACTGGTGCAGCAGTTCGGTATCGTTCGGCCTCAATCCAATGGCTTTTTCCAACTCCTCTGTTGCTAACTCATTTTTCTCTAATTTAAGATAGGCCAGTATCAAATATTTTCTTAATTCCAACTCTTTTGGATTGGCCTTTATTGCCTCGCGCATGTATTGAGAGACCTGTTCATATTTAGATTGTTCGACAAGATATTTAAATATGAACCTATAGTAGGAAACCTTCTTTGGGGCAAGTTTGATCAGCGTCTGTGCCTGGACAAAGGCAAGATCATTCCTTTTTTGTCTCTGATAGATAGTGAACAGGGCCTCTCCGGCCTGTATATCTTTTGGATTAATGTCGACGACTCTCTTAAAATAGGAGACAGCCTCTTCTAAGTTCCCTTCATCTGCCTCCATTACCCCAAGGTTGAAGAGGATAGTCGTGTTTTTCGTGTCACGAGATAGTATCTTTTTGTAAACACTCCTCAAGGTCTTTGTATCACCTTGTTTTTCTGCTATGTGGGCTAACAGAGTGAGAGTCTCTTGATGGCGAGGATCTTTCTTAAGAATTTCTTGTAGGTAACGTTTGGCCTCTTTGAATTTGCCCTCTTTGAACAGAGACTGTGCAAGCCTCATCCTCCCCTCAATGTCATCCTGTTTCAGATTAATGGCCAGACGCAGGTATTTTTCAGCCTGTTTTGGTTCTTTCAATTCATCGTAAATAGAGCCGATATTGTAATAGAGGTTAGGATCTTTTTTGTCATACTTGGCTGCCTGGAGGTACCACTGGAGGGCCTTTTTTTTCTGACCTGTCTGGTATGAAAGATAGCCAATGGTCTTCATGGCTACTGTTTTTTCATCCTGTGGTAATTTTGGCAAAATTACTTCATATTGTTTAATGGCCTCTTTAAGCCTCCCTTTTTTTTCGAGAACCTCAGCAAGGCGAAGCCTGGTGTCAATATCTTCGGGCGTTAGTGCAAGGATCTTTCTCAAGGTTCTAATAAGCGAATCGTAATAATGGAGGTTTTCGTAGGCATCTGCCAGCCTCATCATGAGGTTCACATCTTTTTTTTCCTTAATAATATCCTCGATGATAGCGGCTGCACCTTTCCATTTCTTAAGAGCCAGATATTCATCTGCCAACCTTATCCTGAGCTGAATATTGTCCTCTGTCTCTTTAATAGCCCTCAGTAAGAACGCTGACCTTTTTTTAGGGTCTATTATCTTGTCTGCCTTTACCAGCCAATCTTCTACCGAAGGAGAGACTACCATACTGACCTCGCCGATAGTGTCATTTCGGTGTTTGATTACGATCGTGTACCTGTAGCGGTGAAAGGGATCTTGGCCAGGAAGGAGGTTTGTTATGATTGTTTCCTTGCGAAAGGCATTAATATCAAAACCCTCGGAAAAGAGCCTTACGTGCCTGTTTAATAGGACAGAGGTAGCTATCTTCACTATTTTGAGGCTATCATATGGATGGGCGTGAAGGATCTGACCGGAGGTGAGCTTTTTCCTCGTGCCATTGTGTTCAACTGTGAGGTGGTTAAACTCTGGAACTGGGTTGAGGAATCCCTTGAATGAGAGCTTGAGATAGTCGCTTCCAAGTCCACCAATGAGGAGATAGAGACATACGGATAGGAAAAGAATTATCAATAAGACGATAGTCTGTGCCGCTCGTTTCTTCTTTTGCCGGCGCGAAAATCTGTCTCTTGCCAATTACCTTCCTTTCCCGTGTCTCTTTGTGCTGCCAAGGCCTCCTTTTCCTGGCTGGTCACCCCAAATGAGGAGAACAGGGCTTGCTACAAAAACGGAAGAGTAGGTGCCAACTACTATGCCAACGAGGAGGGCAAAGGCAAAATCATGAATGACACCGCCGCCCAGGATGAAAAGGGCCGCCACTACAATGAGGGTAGTCATGGAGGTCAATAGGGTTCGGCTCAGGGTCTCATTAATGCTTTGATTAATTAGTTCGGAAAAATCGCGGCGCCGGTAGCGTCGATAGTTCTCCCTGATTCTGTCGAAGACGACAATGGTATCATTCAGGGAGTAGCCGACAATGGTGAGCAGGGCTGCTATGACCGG
>CP070673.1:408135-411415 GCA_020351915.1 Deltaproteobacteria bacterium | reverse complement strand
GCTTTCATATCCGTCACGAGTGGCTCTGGCAAATGAAATTGGTGCAGATGCCAGCCCGGTTATCAATGATCCGGCCAAGCTGTTTCACTACCTTCATCAAAAGGGACTCCATGTCAGTGTCCGTCTCGTTCTTTTTTATGATCCTTTTTTGGCAACAAAGAGACCCGAGTTGGCGCTTTGCGGTGAAAACAATGGAAACCATCAGACAGAATTAGCCAAAGGATTATGGGTAGACCCGGCCCATCCGGCCGTGCAAGAGTACAATCTAAGCATTGCAAAAGAGCTTGCGGAGATGGGGGTAGACGAGATTCAGTTTGACTATATCCGCTATCCCACCTCCGAGAGCTTTCAGAATTCCCGGTATAGCTTCGATGAGGACAGCATTCCCAGGAATAGAATCATCACCGATTTTCTTGCTCGAGTCTACAAAGAGTTGACACCCTATAAGGTCCTCCTGTCCGTTGATGTGTTTGGAATCATGGGATGGGATCGGCAGGAAGATATATTGATGACCGGCCAGAAGATTGAAGAACTGGCAAGGCACTGCGATGTGGTTTGTCCCATGATCTATCCTTCGCATTTTACGAGTCCCTTTCAAGGCATTGCCCAGCCGGGCAGAGAGCCGTTCCTTATGGTTTCTGAAACATGCAAAAGGTTTTCCTCTTTTCTCAAGAACTCCAAGGCAACGCTCAGACCCTGGATTCAGGCCTTTCCGCTCGGCGCCGGAAACTTCAGCGAAGACTATATCCTTGAGGAACTCCGCGCGCTAGATCAGTCATACTCTAGTGGCTGGATGCTCTGGAGTGCCGGGAACGCCTATGACGTTGCCTGGAAGGCTTTGGACCAATGGAATAAAAGGAGCTTGGAAGGAATAACTGCCAGCTCAAAATTCTTCCGCTATTATTGACATGAGGAAAGGTCAATCGCGAAGGGCAGTCGTCTGCCTGGGTAAGTTTGCTTGAAGTACCTTACATATGGCAGGTCAAAAGTACTCATTTCCCTAAATCAATCTGCAATTCACTGAATAAAACAAATCGTAACACGGGAAGGGTGGAACAGAGTATCCCCTAAATTCCATTCTCCAGTTCTGTCGACGGCATGCATGCCCAACTATTATGTAGATCGGATTAGCGGCTTCAAATCGTAATCATAGGGTTTCTAGGGGTAGCCTGAGGTAGAGATATGGCAGTAATCAAAACCCAGGGCCTTGATTATTTCGAGCGGGATTAATCAGAATGGAGCATCGGTAAAGACTGTCGAATTCATCTTGAAATCTTCACCCCTGGCAATATCGGAAAAGCGGGCCAGAGTGAGTTACCCCAAATTGAGCAAATGTTACCAATCGAGATGAAGATATGAAAACCGTATCGAAAGAGTTCCGGCGGGTCGAAAATTGGAGGTAAATAGCAGATACATGCAATCCGTGGTTAGTCCAAATTTGGAATGGGTATCCCTTGTTTAGAAAGGCCATTAACTCTTATATAAGTTTGAGTTATCAGTATATTTTGAAGTGATTTAAAGGTGCAGATACATGGTATGTAGCCCTGCCGTTCAGTCGCGTTTGAAAGCGGGAGCGATTTGAGGACACTATAAGGCGTAAGTTGAAGCGGTCTGTTTCTACATCGAACTAAACGTAATCAGATGCCTTTTGAGTTTTGTGACAAGAGAGGCACTGATTATTGAACTTTTTTTAACTTTGTAAATTAACGAATGCTCACGGCATTCAGCCTCTTAACCTCAGCCATACCAGGGTTTTTTATCCATTTCCACTCGTAATCCAAACAACAATTTATTGAACCCACTAAACAAATCAACAACTGCCATCAATTCGAGAATACCTTCATCATCCAGTCCTAACTTCTGCACCGCAGAAGTATGAACTTCGAGTCAGTATTCGCATCCCATCGTGGCGGATACTGCCACCGCGATGATTTCCTTTGTTAAATTGTCAAGTTTGCCTTTTTTGTCGTGCATAATTGCTTTGGTTTTGTTCCAGGTCGTCTCTAAATAATCAGGCTTGTGAGCCATAATCTTATACATATTTGGAACAAAATCAATTCCAAGCGATTCTTTTATTTCGCTGTAGATTTTTTTGACTTTTCCTGTTGCCTTGTCTTCGTCAATCATTTTGATGGATGCCATATTGCTCCTCCTTGCCGATCATTTATGTCTTGTAAACAATTCAAAATCCTACATGCCTTCCAAGCACGAATGAACGTGCCGCATAACGAGAAGCTAAGTTGACGGCGGGTTAAAGGCAATTCACCAAAATAACCGCCATCAATTCTAACGATACCATCATCCAAAAAGCCGCTGCGGTAAGCCTCAAAGGCGTGAAGAGCCATAGTCACTCTAGGAAAGCACGGACTGAAGTTTGACAACATTTTGATTTGCAGGATTATCGAGTTCCGGGCATTGATTGAGGGCTGTCTCCCCTTTGCTTAAAGACGCAGCAAATGCCATGCAAGTAGAAAACCCACATTCCCGGCAATTGGTTTGCGGCAGTAATTTGAAAATAGTAAGAACAGGAACAGGCCTATACTTCTTGTGATTTGGTACGATAGAATCCTTCTTGGAGTAAAGGTCATTGAGAAAGTCGATCAGCTGGCCAAAAAACTTGAGGGCCTGTTCTCGATTGTCAAACATTCTTGCAGCTACATGGTCCGGATACAATGCGCACCGGACTCCATCAAGGGTAAATTGAATATAATGAGGTTTGTCGTAATACTCTGCATCTAGAGCCACCGCATTGATATATGGAAACAATTCAGTAACGTCTGTATCCAGTTTGCAGTGCGCTCGGAATACCGGGGCCCCCGGGGCACACCCTGGAGTATCTAAAGAAAAGTCGGAATATCCTTTTATCAGCATTTCATTGCCTCCATCTTAAAACAGGATTTTCGATAATCCATTCTATGCTTGATAAGATTAAACTGAGACCCTAATCCCGCTATGGGAGACTGCGGATATAAGGTTTTACAAACTAACGATAACGGAAAATAACTATGGCAGTCTTTCTAAACGGCTCTGCGAAACTATCATAATGAAAGTAAATTTATACGCCCCAACCAAAGTATGAGGATGGTCAGATATAATGCCCAAAATACCTAGACTTTGATCTCTTGAATTTGGAACAAAAATTTCTTGTGTGAGGGGAGGAAGATGAACACCATTGCCCACAACCAAAGTCTTTCCGGTCATTCAAAACTGATTCTTTACATTTAGGACAATTTCTTTTTATCTCATCTTTAAAAAATTCAACCATATTTCCGCAATTAGG
>CP070673.1:404794-408035 GCA_020351915.1 Deltaproteobacteria bacterium | reverse complement strand
GTGAAGTCAGCAAGCAGGTTATCCCCAGGAGAATCGACTACTCGGCCCCGGTGCTGTTTGATGAGTTCCGCCATAATGTTACGATAGGTAGTTATGGTCTTAACCGTTGCAGCCTCGTCTTCGCCCATCAGGCGGCTATACCCTGCCACATCAGCGCTGAACATCGTAGTGAGCTTACGTTTAAAGCCTTCCGTGGTCATCGGAACCTCCATTTGGTGCTTTAGCATGAAAGAGAATAGAAAAGCATCTAGCAGGCGCAGTTTATGAGGGAGTGGGAAGATCAACTAGTCTCTCTCGAATAAGGACGTGCCTGAAGTAAAGGCCAGCAAAGAACTTGTCAGTCTCATAACTCTCCTATCTGCCTTTTTACCACGGGGGATTTCAAATGGCAACTCCCTGCTTTGGATCCGTCGTTTTTGTCCTGCTGTTCCTTCCGATGCGGCCCGTTGATTTCAAGATGAAGTCGGCACGCTACACTCACGTCTTGTTTTATTTATTTGCGGTTGAAACGTGCAATACTTTGAGGCCTGGAAAGCTCAGCTGATTCAGTTAGATACCCCGACACGCAGACCCAGGGCCCAGGAACAGAACGAACTCATGAAGAGAATTAAGGCATGGGATATGAGGAAGAGCGCTTCAGCCGCCCCTTACTTGGCCCAGCGAGGTTGTCGGCGGCTGGAAGCGCTTGGGGGGTAGTTATGTAGGCCTACCTACAATAGGTTTATTCCAAACCAATGAATACATGCTATTCTTAGACTAAAGCAAATTCAATCAGGTACTGCACTCAAAAGAAGAAAAATAACACCCATTTTCCTGTGGGTATTCCCCATGTCTTGCCGATTTCTGTATTACAATGGGTGCAATACTCATTTTTTGCCTGGTGTGATTTTCAGTCGCTTAATGAAAAACGGGAAAAGGCAGTGTAGGGAAGAGCAGCAATGATCTTCCGGTGTTCGTCCTCTGTATAGGCGCGCAGGGTCTCAGTGCAGATGGCGCCCCTACAGCCGATGGAGAGAGCTACGAGGCAGGCACGACGACTGCATCATGGAAAGCTTCCTTGGATCAAAGCTCTTCGGCAGCAGCGTTCCGGCCAGAAATGCGACCAAAGACAAGACAATCTGTAATGGCGCAACTGCCGAGACGACAGGCACCATGAACACCCCCCGTGACCTCTCCGGCTGCATATAATCCCTTGATGGGATTCTGGTTCAGGTCGATTACCTGCCCCCTGACATTGATTTGAACCCCACCCATAGTATGGTGCACCTTAGGCCATAAACGGATTCCATAGTACGGAGGATAGGTCATAGGAGCAGTTTTAGGCGGAAATGGCTTGCCAAATTCTTCATCGAGTTTGTTCTTGACATAGTTATTGTATTTTTCAACAGTAGCTTTTAACGCATCATAGGGTAGCCCATAGTATGAAGCCAGTTCCTCTAGCTGATTAAACTCTTTTACCACACCTTTTTCCAGGCAACGGTCTATATTCCAGCCCGATTGCTCGACAGCTTTCTTATCAGCGATACCGATGCACGGCTGCCCAATATTGAGAATAGTATCAGAGAGAATTTTGCGATCAGCTAGTTCATTAACGATACGCTTGCCGTTAATCGGGTCTACCACTATACCATAGAGGAATACGATGTAATCCGAGAAGGCAGGCCCAACGCCAAAACCCTTTTCATCGGGAGATGCCCATGGACCAAGCTGAATCTGTGAAAGATGAACAGGGGTAGCCCCGAGCTTTAAAGCTTCTTTTAAAGCCTCGGCAGTAGCGAATCGCTTGTTTGTAGTATCTATCTTCTCGGTCAATCGAGGGTCCTGAGCAACCCTGAAAGCTATATCAGCACCGAAACCACCAGTAGTCAGGATCACTGCCTTCCTTGCCTTAATGTATTTGTCGCTCCCGCTATCTTTGTTCTTGTGGTCGTAACCATCGCATACAAGTACACCACGAACCCTGCCTTCGGAATCTCTGATGAAAGTCTGAAGGTACATTTGCGTCTTGACTTCCATTCCAAGCTCACGCACTTTTATGAGCTGTTGTTTGATAATAGTTGAACCGGATACTTTAAACGCGGCATAACAGCGAGGCACGGAATGGCCTCCAAATTGATCCACTCTATCTAGATATTTTACTCCCAGATAATCAATCGACCATTGCAGAACCTCGTTTGATTTTCCCGCAACCTCACGGACTAGTTCAGGATAATTAAGCCCCAGACCTGCTTTGAGCATATCAGAGTACATCAACTCAGGAGAATCTTTGATTCCCTCTTTTTCCTGCATCGGGGTACCCGCCGCAGCAATCCCGCCATCACTGATGATCGAGTTTCCACCAGGAGCTTTCATCTTTTCCAGGATAATTACCGAAGCGCCGGCATTGCGGGCTTCTATTGCTGCGGTAAGCCCTGCGAATCCGCTGCCGATTACTACTACGTCTGCAATTTCATCCCAGTTTTCCACCTGATATTTGGGGCCTTCCATATTGTCTACGACTGTGTCGGTTGAAAGCACTGCTATTCTCCTGCTTTTTGTTCTTTAGATATGCCCAAGTCATTCTACCACACTTTACGTTAGATTTCTGCGGTCTTGAGGGTTCCCAAAAACCGCTTCATGTACCATGTATAACGTGTTAGTCAGTAGATAGTACCTCAATGCTAAGTAATGCTAAGGCCAGGTTGTGGATGAAATATGCGAGGATGGGGGACTCTCGTGCAGAGCTTGTTCCGCGAGGTATATCTCTTCAACGGTGGAATCTATTGGATGTTGAATCTGTTGAATACAAAAATTCGGCAACCTCAACACCTGCCTCACAGTGTTTATTTGCGCTCAAAAACATAGGGGTCGCGTCTTCATTCTTGACAACTTGGTGAGCAGGCCCTCCACTCCGCCACAAGGACGGCGGACAAGAAGAACGGCGGGCAGGCCCGCCACTCCGCCACAATAATGGCGGGCAAGAAACACGGCGGATAAAAAGAACGGCGGGCAAGGGTGCAAATATTTTCTTTTGACATTTTTCGGGATAAAACATTGCCTGTTGCCCCAAACACCTCCCCGCCAACTGATGGTAATTCCTTAAGACTCGCCCAAACGCCATTTTTCTGCGCGCGCACTTTTCTAGAAAGAAAACAAGGGCTCTCATGGAGCAAGCTACCCTGTTTCACCAACTAAAGTAAAAGCCCTTGCTGTTTCGATTACGAAAAGAAGCCTGGACTTTCTTCGAGTTGAAGATTTTGGC
>CP070673.1:394452-404694 GCA_020351915.1 Deltaproteobacteria bacterium | reverse complement strand
CTGCTGCCTCTGAGACGTATAGCGAAACAACGCCTGCAGGCCACGTTCAGATTGGAGATCCTTACACCCAAAAGAAGATGCACGACTTCTTAATCGAGGCCAGGGATGAAGGATTGATACAGTTTATCACCGACAACGGCGGCGGAGGCCTTTCTTCCTCGATAGGGGAATCGGCCAGATGGAGTAATGGGTGTTATGTGGATCTGGCAAAGGTACCTCTTAAATATGAGGGATTAGATCCATGGGAGATATGGGTCAGTGAATCCCAAGAGAGGATGACGGTGGCGGTAAGACCTGAGAAGATTGATCGGTTTCTTGAACTCTCCAGCAGACACGCGGCGGAGAGTACGGTCATTGGCCAATACACGAATACCGGGTATCTCCATCTCACCCATAATGACAAGACCTGTTCCTATGTGCGCATGGATCTCCTCAAATCGGGATTCCCCCAGTGGGAATTTGATGCTGAATGGGCTCCCCCTTCATCCAGGGGATTAGAAGAGCCCGGGTTGGCTGAGCCAGAAGACCAGAGTTCAGTCCTCACATCACTTTTGAAGAGGCCAAACATATGCGCCAAAAACTGGATCCAAAGGCAGTATGACCATGAGGTTCAGGGTGGAAGCACGGTAAAACCCCTGATAGGGAAAGAGCACGATATGGTAAGCGACGCGGCAGTTGTGCGACCGATTCTTGGATCTCTGAAAGGGATAGCTATCACCCAGGCGATCAATCCATTCTATTCACTGATTGATACCTATCACATGACGGCTGTTACTATTGATGAGGCAGTGAGACGGCTTATTGCTGTTGGTGGTGATCCGCATGAGTTAGGGGGGGTGGATAATTTTTGCTGGCCCACTATTATTTATGATCCCGTGAGCAATCCTGACGGAAAATACAAGGCGGCCCAACTGGTACGGGCCTGTTGGGCGCTCAGGGACTACACCCTTGCCTTTGAGATACCCTTACTGTCGGGCAAAGACAGTATGTATACCGATGGTGAGCTCAAGGGGCCATCTGGAGCAAGCCAAAAGGTATCTGGTCTCCCAACCCTTCAGTTTACTGCCACAGCCCTGGTGAAGGATATCAGCAAATGCGTGACCATGGAATTTAAGGCACCAGGTGATCTCGTGTACATCCTGGGAAGAACCAAGGATGAGCTTGGAGCGAGCGAGTACTACCAAATGATGAATTGTATAGGGCTCAATGTCCCAGAGGTTGATGCAGAAAAGGTGCTCCCTCTCTATTATGCACTTTATCGGGCTATTCAAGATGGATTGATTGCCTCCTGCCATGCAATCGGGAGGGGTGGATTGGGTGTCCATCTCGCTTTGTCTGCCATGGGGGGAAATTTTGGTGTGGGTATAGATCTCAGGTCTGTCCCCAGGGACGAGAAGCTTTCTGACACACGACTCCTCTATTCTGAGTCGGCCGGAAGATTTCTCGTCACGGTTGATCCAAAAAAGGAAGAGGCCTTTGAGGAAGGAATGGATGGCTTGGGCTATGCCTGTATTGGGAGGGTGAATGAGGATGCCATCCTTTCGATCTCCGGTGTGGATGGTAAAATCATTATGACTGAGCAGATAGGCAGACTAAAAAGTGCCTGGAAAGAACCCTTTGGGGATCTGATATGAACACAGTAAAAGCCCTTGTTCTCACCGGATACGGCCTTAACTGTGATTATGAAACAGACTACTCTCTCAAGGTGGCCGGGGCTGATCCGGAGAGGATACACATCAATGAATTGATATCATCCGGAAAGAACAATAGCAGGGTGAACTTGGACAATTTTCACATCCTGGTACTTGGGGGTGGTTTCAGTTGGGCCGATGATCATGGTGCCGGTGTCATCATGGCTGCAAAACTCCGATACAATATCGGTGAAGCAATTGAGGAGTTCATCAGCAACGGGAAACTCATTATGGGTATCTGTAACGGTTTCCAGGCCCTGGTGAACCTCGGACTTTTGCCAGGATTTGAAGGAGATTTTCAATCAAGAGAAGTTGCCGTGACCTACAACGACTGTGGAAATTTTGTGGATACCTGGGTCAAACTCAAGGTCATGGAGGATACCGCATGTATCTTCACCAAGGGGATTTCCACCCTTGAGCTTCCTGTCAGGCATGGCGAAGGCAAGTTTTATGCCCGAGAAGAGATTATTGACAGACTGATAAAGGAACGCCAGGTAGTAATCCAGTATGCAGACCAAGACGGTAATCCAGCTTATGGTAAGTGGCCCCTCAATCCAAATGGATCACTCTATGATATTGCCGGCATCTGCGACTCAACTGGAAGGGTATTGGGGCTTATGCCCCATCCAGAGGCTTACAATCATTATACAAACCACCCGGATTGGGTTTCAAAGAGGGAGGAGCTGGCCAGAATAGGTAAAGGGATTGAAAAGGAGGAGGGCGAAGGAATTGCCATCTTCAGGAATGCCGTACAGTATATCAGGGGAAATCTTTAATCATTCAATTAGCCGCAGACCGACACAGATGAACACGGATTTTTGTTCGGCCTACCCGGCCGAACAAAACACACAGTAGATTCGCGCATGAAGAAGCATTCGTGTGTGTATAATAACAATGCTCATAATTCTGCCCGAAGGGCATGAAGTTCAACATTTCCGCCATCGGAACGATTAATCTGCATAAATCCGCGTGGATCTGCGGCGTAAATAAATCAAATCTTCCAGTACCTGCTGTGAACCTTTCTTATCTTCTCAATTATTGGGGCAATAGCTCCTTTGCCCTGTTCTCCTGCCAAATCGCGGTTCTCTATGGTTGACTCCCCTCTAAGCTCTTTTAAAACTGCCTTCACCGAATCCCTCAAACCCTGAAGGTTATAGCCACCCTCCAGTGTTAAGACCAGTTTGCCATCACAGGTGAGGCGGGCAATTTCCATAAGGGTACGTGTCAGGCCGGCAAATCCATCAGGGGTGACCAGCATACCCCCGAGGGGGTCACCCTCATATATATCAAATCCCACCGAGGCAAGAAACAGATCAGGCTTGAATTGTAGGGCTATGGGTTGAAGGATCTGCTGATAAATAGCACTAAATTCGGAATCACCATATCCTGTTGAAAGCGGGACATTGACTGTATATCCCTCCCCATCACCCCTGCCTACCTCGGTAAAGCTACCGGTACCAGGATAGAAGGGGTATTGATGGGTGGAGAAGTAGAGGATGGTGGGATCGGCTTCAAAACAATGCTGGGTGCTATTGCCGTGATGCAGATCCCAGTCGGCGATCAGGATTTTTTTAAGACCCAGTTCTGTCTGGGCATATCTGGCCCCTATGGCTACGTTGTTGAAGAGGCAGAATCCCATACCCCTGTTCCTCTCCGCATGATGACCGGGTGGTCTGACCAGGGCAAAGGCATTGTCGAGCTCACCACCGTTTACCATTTGGATGGCATTCATAAGGCCTCCAGCGGCACGTAAAGCAGCCCGATAAGAACCAGCGGAGGTCTGGGTATCTCCGTCAAGATACCCGTATGGCTTCCCAGCTGTAGATGCAACCAGGTTGACATACTCTTTGGAGTGAATAGAGAGCAATTCGTCTTCTGTAGCCTCTCTCACCGGAACATCCGTGTAGTTATCTTTCATATCCACGTCGTTGAGCATCTCATAGGTAATTTCCAGGCGTCGGTGACTTTCAGGGTGAAAGTCTCCAGGCCGATGGTCGATATAGCTTTCATCCCTTACAATTCCAGTTTTAAACATAATGTATCTCCTTTTTTGAATAGAAAGGGCTTTTTTTAGAAAAGGTAATAGTACATTTTTGCATGCGTGCCAAGTTATTTGCGAAGAAACACTCTATTGACCCCAAAGGATATTTCATATACACAGAGGGCTAGTGGCGTATGGATATGTTCTTACCCTGTGAGCTATAAATATGGCAACGGAAAAAAGTTCCCCTCTTAGGGTTCCCCATGTGTGGGCATTCACCACGTACTTTGCCGAGGGCCTTCCTTATACCATAATTAGAATGGTCTCTTCTGTTTTTTTTAGGGATATGAAGGTGAGCCTTGAGGCAATTGGCCTTACATCGCTGTTTGGCATACCGTGGGTGATAAAATTTTTGTGGGGACCCCTCATAGACCAATATGGCACCAAGAGGAAATGGATCCTTATCATGCAGTTTTCTTTGGTGCTCTTATTTATCCTCGTTGCTGCTATGAGCCCCCTTCCCTTTGGTGTCAAGGTTATCGGCGGGCTCCTTTTTATCGGTGCATTTCTATCAGCTACCCATGATATTGGCATTGATGGCTACTACATGGAGGCACTCGACAAAGAGGGTCAGGCAAAATTCGTAGGCTACCGGGTGATGGCATATCGCCTGGCAATGATGGCAGGAACAGGCGTAATCGTCACTATTGGGACAACAGTCGGTTGGTTTGCCGCTTTCCTTTCAGGAGGTGCTGTTCTGGGATTTCTTCTTATCTACCACACTTTTTTCCTTCCCCGTGTTGAAAAGGAGACCTTGAGGATATGGGATCTGGTGAAACGGATATTCAGGGTCAGGTTTCTCATTGCCTGCGCTATCCTGTTATTGGTTCTATGGGGAATGAGATCTTTTTTTTGGGACAGATTTACCGGAAGGCTATTAGAGGTGCTTCCATTTCTAAAAGAGATCAGTTTCTCAGGCTGGGTAGCAATCGGACTCCTTATTCTGCTAATCGGGCTGGCGCTTTTCAGAAATAAGGCAAAGGCGCTATTGTTAAAGGATAAGGATTCTTTCTATACAAAGGCTTTCATAGACTATATGGATAGAGATCATATGGCAGTGGCCATTGCCTTTATAATCCTCATGAGAACAGGGGAATCAACCCTATCTGCCATGGCTGCGCCATTCATGGTCGATTTGGGGATCAAGGTTCATTACGGCTGGCTTTCGGGTGGCGTCGGTCTGCCGTTTTCCATTATCGGGGCCATGGCAGGAGGCTTTTTGATCTCGAAGTTCTCATTAAGAAAAGTGATTTGGCCATTCTTGTTAGCACAAAATCTCACCAATCTGGTATATATGGCCCTGGCACTGAGCCTGGCAAAATACCTTTCCTTAAATACCGGTGCGGATGTCATTACCTTTATTGGTCATTTCAATCTTTTTCTCGTGGCCTGTGTGCATGCCTTTGATCAGTTTGCCGGGGGCCTGGGCACAGCCATTCTCATAACCTTTTTGATGAGGACCTGCACGGAGCGATTTAAGGCGGCCCACTTTGCAATCGGCACAGGATTGATGAATGTGAGCGGGGTTCTGGCTGGCGTTGCCAGCGGCTTCTTGGCACAAAGGCTCGGATATGGAATCTACTTTGGGCTTACCTTCCTACTCTCCATTCCTGGCCTGTGTCTGATATTCTTCATCCCTTTTTTAGATCCAGACAGTGTGGAAAAAAAGAGTCCGAGTTTTTGATGTTCTTTGGGTATAGAGATTTCTGTTAGGTAATCGGATAAAATGATATAGGCGAATACTGCCCCTTGCCGGTTATGACAGTCGAAAGGGGTAGATTCGAACCAGCGAGACAGGGTCACACTTTTCATATTGAAGTCTCAACTCAATCAATAGGTATTGTTCCGTAGACTTTAGGGCCGAGGATAGGTTTTCAAAATGCCAAAGGTAGAACAGCCTTCTCAGGCAGGGAAGATTGAGGTTATAAGGCGAAGGAAATAGCAGATTATCTGGAAGTTGATTAATCTACGGTTGGCAATTCAATCCGTACAAAAGTAAACATGTAAACTCTGACCCAAGATCCTTTTTGACAACTAGTCTTCAATCTGCACCTTGAGAAAAAGATCGCCTCTTTCCCCTCCATCCAACTCCCTCCCCAGCCCGGAAAGCCTGAGTTTGCTTCCCTCGGATGTGCCAGGAGGAATGATTAACTTAAAGGTCCTCTTCTTATAGCCTTCCGGGATGTTGACAAGCTTTCCGGTGCCGTTGAGCGCCTCTGTCCTGGTGATAGAAATGGTGGCGTACCTATGTGGATCTTGGCCGAGACTCACAGGCCTTATCACCTGCATGCGGTGAGAGGTTTTCTTCTTTGTTATGCGCCGGACCTTTCCAGCTTCGGAGGTCCGCTTGAATAAAAGCAATAATCTAAGAAAGATAATCCCGAAGATAAACCCACCAATATGGGCCCACCAGGCAATACCACCCTGTCCCCCACTGGCTGCCGCACTCAGAAACTGAAAGATAAACCAGATGCCGAGAAAGAAAACCGCAGGTATTTCTACGATTGGAAAGAAGAAGAAGAAAGGTATGAGGGTCAGTACCCTTGATCTAGGATACAGTATCATATAGGCACCCATTACGCCTGCAATGGCCCCACTGGCCCCGATGGTTGGCATCTGAGAGTTCCAGTTGAGGACCAGGTGAGAGGCACCGGAGGCAAATCCACACAAAAGGTAGAAGAGAAGATACCTGAAAGGACCGAGCTTATCTTCGACATTGTCGCCAAAAATGTAGAGTGACCACATGTTCCCCAGTAGGTGAATGAATCCACCATGCAGAAACATAAACGATAGGAAAGGGAAGAGTTGCTGGCCAAGGGTAAAATGCGAGGAGATCGAGGGGATTGAGTATCGGGCAGGTACGAGGCCATAGGTGAAGATAAACTGGCTCAGCTCCTGTCCCTGGGCGAGTTCAATGAAGAACACGAAGACATTGAGCACAATGATCGTGGTATTGATTACCGGGTAATTCTTCGATCGTATGTTATCTCTGAGCGGGATCATGTAAATCTTTAAAGTGAACTAGAGTGAACTAAAATTAAAAGTTAATAAAAAACATAACGGGCAACGTACAATCCCCTTTTTTTGAATTGTGGATTCCTTTATTCATAATAGCCAATTTATAATCCTAAATCCCCTAATTCCCAATTCTTAACTAAAGATAACTGGCTCCCGAAGGATCAGGGAGATGGCCTGAGTCGCTGTTTTGGCGATAGCAGGGTAAACGTTGGTGAGAGAGGCTATTTGACGTAAGTTATCAGCAGTTCTGGATGCAAGCATCGCCAAATCACCTTCGTTCATGCCTGCTATCAGTAGCGCCTTCTCCCATGCAAGGCCCCTTGCCCAGGCGTAGATTGTGGCTGCTGCCCACAAGGGAATCGGCCGTACCGAAAATCCACTGACAGTCTTCCGCTCTGTGAGGGGTTGGAGTCCCTTTCTCATGGTGCTATACGCATCCATAAGTACCTTGGGGATCTTCGATTGGTCAAAATCGATTTCTATCTCCCTATCGTACACAAATGTTGCAATAAGGGCAGCCAAGAGAGCCGGGCCTGATTCCGGAAAGAGGCCTAATCGTAAGCCCTCGGCAATCATCAGCGGTTGATCAATCCTGAGCTGAGATGCCCACTTTCCATCTTCTGTGAGGGTATCATTATCCTTTACATAACCTTCCTCCTTCAAAAAATTGAGATGCCGGAGAAAATCCGCCCACAGGTTTTCCCTCACCGCATTAGCGGAATCCCACAGATCTGAGAAATCTCTAACCACAGTTCTAAAGGACCTACTTTGCTTCCCGTGACACAGGTTAAAATGCTCGCATGTGTTGCATGTAAGGGCATCACGTTCCTGTTCAAGGAAAGAGATCCGATCCCTCAGTGGTTTGAGTTTTGAGATCTCCTCATGGCCCAACGGCAGATTCTCCAAGGGGGGTGGTATCTCATCTATCGATTCTCTTAATAGTGCACGAAAAAATGTGTTCGGATCATCTCCCGATGAGAGGTTTACCACGCGATCCAGGATAGCGGAGACCTTTTCGGGAGCAAAGAATCTCATCTTTGGTGGTTTTTTTCTCCGTGATCTATATTTCAGGCGGCAGGCAAGGACGCCATCTCTGTCCCTCTTGGAATGCCTTGTGATAACACAATAGAGGCGGGACTTGTTATCCAGAAAGAGCCTGCCAGGTATGAGGTTGGCTATCTTAGAAAGGGTAGTCGCAAGCCTGTTTTCCTCTTCCCTTGTTTTCCTCGTCTCCTTTCGTATGGCAATCATCTTCCTTTGAAGATTCAGAACAGATTCCGGGGAACCACACAGGGCGTGAGCAAGCAATTTCGTTACTTTTTTGCCGGCTTTTTCGAGTCTTCCTTCAAGGTTCTCGTCCCTCTTTTCCTGGTTCACATAGTTAGCAAACGATTTAGAAAGAATGTCTCCGATCTCTTCAGGGCTGTGGGATAGGAGCAGGTTTAGGGTCATGGAAAAATCAATCCTTATTTGGCTTACAATATCTTCCGGGGGAGATTTCAATAACGCTGCGACTAGGGGGAGATCCATAAAGGGTCCGGGGACCAAGGCAGCGAAGCCGATATTGTCCATTCCCCTCCTGCCGGCCCTTCCTGTCATCTGGTGAAGTTCGGTAGCGGTCAAAGGGACAAACTTAAACCCATTGTATCTGTCGGAATTGAGAAAACAAATCGTTCGTGCAGGAACGTTTACCCCTGCAGCCACGGTTGATGTGGCGAAGACTGCATCGAGCAGACCTGATGTCATCAAATCCTCTACTAACAATTTCCACAACGGGAGTTGACCACTGTGATGTGCTGCCACCGCAGCGTTTCTCAGGTGCCATAGTTGGTTATGCCATTGGAGGTGAGGGTGGAGATTTATCAATTCACCGATTCTTTTGTTTAGTGTGTTTCTCTGAGATCCACCTTGCCTGAGATGGGCAGAGCACAGGTCGAGTGCATCATCGCAATTGGCCCTGGATTTTAGAAAGAATATCGCTGGAAGCAGATTGTATTTCCTTAAAACGGCCATGATGTCATTAAAGGGAGGGAGTTTTCTAGCTGTAAAGAGAGCGGGTCGCTTGGGGTTTTCAATGTACTGTAACACCTTTTTATCGAGGCGTTTCTTCTCAAGCAAGGGAAAGAGCCTCCCGGTCGGATGGAAGAACAAGGGAACGAGAGGCACAGGTCTCCCCCGTTCTTCAATTACAACACATCGTTTCCCTCTCAGCCATGTAATCCAATCCGCGATCTGGTGAGCGTTCCTTATAGTAGCAGAGAGTAGTAAAAGGGGAATACGAACGGGAAGATAGATGATAATCTCTTCCCATACAACGCCCCTGTCCTCGTCTCCGAGGAAATGCGCTTCATCCAAAATAACAAGATCCGTAGATAGATCCTCTCCCCTGTGCATGGCATCATAGAGCTGATTTCGAAGGATCTCGGTGGTACCCACGATAATGGGGGCATCCGGATTCTCGATCCGGTCACCGGTTAGGATGCCAACATTCTCTTTTCCAAAGCGGGCACCAAATTCTCGGTATTTGGAATTGGTAAGTGCCTTAAGAGGAGATGCGTACCATGACCTTCCCTTATTGTTGTAAATCTCCTGTATAGCCTCTATGGCAATCCATGTCTTGCCACTTCCGGTCGGTGCCGAGACCAGGCAGTCACTATGGCTGATGGCAGACAGGGCTTTGAGTTGAAATGGATCTGGCTGAAATGCTGTTTCCTTCGGTATACCGATCTTTGAAAAGACACTTTGCAGCCGATGATCAGCGCTCGGTTTGATCCGGGGAATCGCATGAACAGGGGAGGTCCTTCGCCTGGGATGGGCAATTTTTCTTTTGTATTTAACCCTGAAGTTTGTCACTATAACTCTCTCTTATCTAACTCGTTGCACTCATATCCGGAATAGCGGAATGTTGGAATGCTGGGCTTAAAGGAAGAAGAAGCTAAGCATCGATTGTTTTGTATAAGATATCATGGAGTCCATTATTCCAAGAGGCTTTACGACAATTGCCGCCGAATGCATTCTAATTTCAAAAGGTTGTAGAATTCTCTCGCTTTTGTTTATAACGCAATAAACACTGTTTCTACAATATGAAAATCCAAATCTAAGCACTGTGAGCCGTTTTTCAATCATAGGGGATCAACCAATCCAAGAACTCACGAGTATTTACACTCACAAGAGGGAAGAGATCCGTCTCAGGTTAGAGGAATTTAAGGGAATCTGGCGGACGGGGACGGAAGAGGAGGTTTTTACTGAACTGGTTTTTTGTATATTGACACCCATGGCCCGAGGAAAAATGTGCTGTGTGGCTGTGGAGAATATGGTGAGAAGCGGCGTTTTATTTACTGGAGATAGCAGCCAAATCGCCACAGAGTTGATTGGAGCCCGATTTATCAATAAGAAATCAGCGTATATTGTAGAAGCACGAGAAGAATTCTTGCAGGTGGGCACCGTTTCTCTCAAATCCATTATCAGCAGCATGAATGATGGCCATAAGGC
>CP070673.1:375468-394352 GCA_020351915.1 Deltaproteobacteria bacterium | reverse complement strand
CGGATCGGTATAATTGATCTTCAAAAATGTATCAAGGAATCAAAGGAGGGGCAAAAGGTCTTTGAAGCACTTAAAAAGAAGAAAGAGGGACTCCAGAAGCGCCTTGATTCAAAAGAGAAAGAACTTTTGGAGTTACGGAAGGAGTTTGATAAACAGGCTATGATGTTAAGCATGGACGCTCAGCAAAGCAAAAAGAAGACCATTGAGCGAAAGACCAGAGAGCTTGAATATCTGGTAAAAGACTTAAATGAAGAGATGAGGAGAGCCCAGGGGATAGAACAAAAAAGGATTCTAAATGAATTGGAAGAGATTATCCAAAAGATAGGTTCCGAAGGAAACTATGCCATGATATTGGAAAAGAGGGTAGGCGGAGTTCTCTATTGGGCCAAACCGTTCGATCTTACTGGTGAAGTTATTAAGGCCTATGATCAGATGAAAGGGGGAAGCAAGGAATAGGGTACGAACATTGGCGCTAACGCTTAAACATATAGCTGAATCGATAGGTGGTGCCGTTAGGGGTGATGATCGGGTCTTGATCAAAGGGATCAATTCCCTTCTGGAGGCCGAAGAAGGAGAGATCTCCTTTCTGGCAGGGCCACGGTTCAAGGATCAGGTTAAGGCAACAAAGGCATCTGCAATTCTTGTAGGGGAGCCAACCAGTTTTTATCAGGGACCACAAGTGATCGTTTCTGATCCCTACCTTGCCTACGCTCGGGTGGCAACCATATTTGCACCTGCTATTCCTCGCTTCTCGGGTATAAGCGAAAAGGCAGTGATTGAACAAGGAACACGCTTGGGAGACGATGTATCTATCTATCCTTTTGTTTATGTTGGTAAGGAGTCAGTGATAGGCAATAACGTCGTTCTTTTTCCCGGTGTCTATGTGGGGAACAGGGTCAGATTGGGAGATGAGACGGTAATCTACCCGAATGTCACCATACTATCCGATTGCATAATAGGAAAGCACGTCATTATTCATGCGGGAACCGTCATAGGAAGTGACGGGTTCGGTTACGCCAAGGACGGGGATGTGAGTATCAAGATCCCACAGACAGGCATCGTTGAGATAGAAGACAATGTAGAAATTGGGGCAAATAATACCATTGATAGGGCAGCCCTCGGCAGGACACTGGTTCGAAAGGGGGTAAAGACCGATAACCTTGTTCAGATCGGACATAATGTGGTTGTTGGTGAAAACACCATTATTGTTGCCCAGGTAGGCATTGCAGGAAGTACCAGGATAGGAAAAGGGGTGGTCATAGGAGGGCAGGTCGGTCTAGTGGATCACATTGAGGTAGGTGATCGGGTGATGATTGGCTCAAAATCCGGGGTGGTTCAATCTATCCCGGCTGGTGAGGTTGTTTCTGGTATACCAACAATGCCCCATCGGCTCTGGTTGAAAACCAGAGGGCACATAAGGAGACTTCCCGAGTTTGCTGAAAAGGTGAAGGAGTTGGAAAGCAGGGTTAGGGAACTTGAAGAACAACTGAAAACGGAGTAGCTGCTATTATGGATTTGCCGCTGATATATAAGGACATCGTAAAAATACTCCCACACAGGCATCCATTCCTGCTTGTGGATGCTATTACGGAGCTTGAGTTAGGTGAGAGGATAGTGGGGATCAAGAATGTAACCATAAATGAGCCTTTCTTCGAGGGCCATTTTCCAGGAAACCCGATTATGCCGGGCGTTTTGGTGATAGAGGCCATGGCTCAAGTGGGTGGAGTGCTTGCCCGATTATCGGTCGCTGAAAGTATCAAAAAAAAGGGAGATCAGGGCATATACTTCGCAGCTATTGACAAGGTAAAATTCCGGAAACAGATCATTCCTGGCGACCAGATCGTTTTTGAGCTGACTGCTCTGAGAAAAGGTACCAGGGTATGGAAAATGAAAGGCAAGGCAATGGTAAACAGTGAACTAGCGGCAGAAGCTGAGCTGGTAGCTGCCATAGGGCAAGAGTAATGGGAGTAGAAATTCATCCATCTGCTATTGTGTCGACCCGGGCAAAGATAGCCGAAGGCGTTCAGGTCGGACCATTTTCGACAATAGGTGAAAATGTAGCGATAGGCAGAGACACGATTATCGGTTCCCATGTAGTGATAGACGGGCATACGGTGCTGGGAGAAAGGAACAAGATTTTTCCCTTTGTCTCCCTTGGTCTACCACCCCAAGACGTCAATTATCGGGGTGAAGATACCAGGCTCATTATTGGGGATGAGAATATAGTCAGGGAGTTTGTAACCATTAATCGGGCCACCACCAAAGAGTATAAGGTAACTAGGGTGGGGGACAAAAATTACCTTATGGCCTATGCCCACATAGCCCATGATTGCACCTTGGGTAATTTGATTATTATGTCGAATGCTGCAACCCTTGGTGGTCATATAGAGATAGGTGACCACGCTATCATTGGGGGGCTGGTAGCCATACATCAGTTTGTCAGGATTGGCGCCTACGCATTTATCGGTGGTAAATCGGCCATAGTCAAAGACATCCCTCCTTTCATGATGGCCGCCGGCGACCGGGCAAGGTTGTTTGGCTTGAATCAAATAGGTCTTAAAAGGGAAGGGTTCTCTCAAGAAAAGATTCAGAACCTGAAAAGGGCCTATCAGATAATATGGCGTGATCACCACCTGCTTAAGGAGGCGATGGAAGTGGTCAGGAGAGAGATACCTCCTTTTAGCGAGTTAGACCAATTGCTTGATTTTTTGAGCAGCTCAGAAAGGGGTGTGGTTAGGTAGGCAGAGAGCGAGGAGTATGCAGTAAGAAGTAAGCAGAAAAAGGCACTGAGCGGTAATTGAGAATGAAGGACTTCCTAAATGGCGAAATCAGAATTCGTGATTTGCAGTAGTATGGTGCGGGCGCTAACTCTGCAAGGGACAGGAGACAACGGACAACGGACAACGGACAACCGACATTAGACAGGATAGGCCTGATAGCTGGAAGCGGAAAGTTTCCCCTTATGGTGGCAGACTCAGCAAAGCAAAGGGGGATACCGGTAATTGCTGTGGCCCACAAGGGCGAGACAGTTCCGGAGTTAGCCGAAAAAGTTGATGAGATTACCTGGATTGGGCTTGGTCAATTCGGCCATTTGGTTAGTGCCTTCAAATCAAAAGGGGTGAAGCACGTTTTGATGGCAGGTGCAATTACCAAGACCACCATATTTTCTGATGTAAGTCCTGATCTGAAAGGGCTGGCAGTACTTGGAAAACTATTAATCTTCCATGATGATGATATATTAAGGACTGTAGCTCGGGAACTCGAAAAAGAAGGTATAACCGTTGTAAGTTCCACCACGTATCTTCCCGAACTTCTGGCACCGTGCGGCTGCCTTACCAGAAGAAAGCCAAGAAAAGAAGAACTGGAGGACATTGAATTTGGCTGGATGGTAGCCAAAGAATTAGGTCGCCTGGATATCGGCCATTGTGTTGTGATCAGGAGAAAGACCATTTTGGCTGTAGAGGCAATAGAGGGAACCAATAAGACCATACTCAGAGGAGGGGAATTAGCCAAAGAACGTGCAGTGGTTGTTAAGGTTTGTAAGCCCAGTCAGGATCTGAGGTTTGATCTGCCTGCTGTCGGGCTTGACACCGTTAAGGTCATGAAAACGGTTAATGCAACTGTTTTGGCTATAGAGGCAGGCAAGACCCTGATTTTTGACAGAGAGGAGATGATAGATCTGGCAGATGCCCACGGTATTGCCATAGTGTCCAGATAAAGGAGGAGGCAGTAAGGAGAAGGCAGTATGAAGGAACGGGCAACGGGCAACGGACAACGGACCCGCCCGCCTCTCCTGAGTTCCGCAGAGCGGGACGATGGCGGGCAGGCAACGGACCAAAGGTTACGTTTAGGCGTTGTAGGCGTAGGGTATCTGGGTAGTTTGCATGCCCAGAAGTATGCTGCTATGGAGGATATTGATCTGGTTGGAGTTGCCGATATAGATTTTCAAAGGGCGCAAGAGGTTGCACGTAAATATCATACGGAAGCTTATAGGACTCATCATGAACTGCTTCCCCATGTGGATGGCTTCAGTCTGGCTGTTCCAACAGTATCTCACTTTGAAGTCGGGCGTGATATCTTAAATCACGGGAAACATCTATTAATTGAGAAGCCAATCACTCTGAGTGAGGTGGATGCTGATAGGCTGATTGAAATGGCAAAAAAGCATAATACTACCTTACAGATAGGCCACATAGAGCGATTTAATCCTGTTGTGACTAAGATGGAGTCCCTACTTTCTCAGCCCCTTTTTATTGAATCTCACCGCCTGAGTGTTTTCACCAAAAGAGGAACAGATGTGGATGTGGTTCTGGACCTCATGATCCACGATCTGGATATTATCTTGCACATCGTAGATTCAGGGATTGCAAATATAGATGCCATGGGGATGCCCGTTGTGAGTGATAAAATAGATTTTGCCCACGTGAGGATGCAATTTGCCAATGATACCGTAGCGAATTTAACAGCAAGCCGGGTTTCCAATGAATCGGTGAGAAGGACACGGATTTATCAACCAGACAGTTACCTATCAGTCGATTATAAGAATAGAGAAGTCAGCGTAACTCAGTTTAGAGGAGATAAAAACAATTCAATTGATTTTTCTCCTTTAACGCACCGAGAGGATAGATTCCACGATTGTGATCCCCTTGCCGATCAGCTTAGATCCTTTGTAGATGCTATGAAAAACGGCACAGAGCCCAAAGTCTCTGGACTTGATGGGAAAAAGGCCCTTGCGGTTGCTCTCTCTATCACTGACCAGATAGAAAGAAAAATAGGGGATAATGCCAGCATTTAGTGGTGAGCAGTCTGTTGTATTTCTGTTTCTAATCACTTAGTGCATTGCTGCCAAATATGAGATGTGGGATTTGGGTTCGGATACTGCAACTCCCAACTTGGTAAACCAATCGATTTATCTATTCCTTTCGATCGGCCGGTGGCGGAACAAATATCAACGGCACCTGAAATTGATGCATTCGCAAAAAGTCGATTTTGCTCTATCCGTGAGCATTTTGGGCGCACTCAATATGTTCAGCTAAAATGCTAAAACTCGGTATAATGCCCTCAGACAGTTAGCATTTCTTAACGCTGAACATCTCAAGCGCTTTTCTCCCAAAACGCTCAATCTCGTTTACAAAACACTTTTTACGAATTTGTCAAAATTGAGCCCAAAAAAGAACGTGATGATCGTGGCAGGAGAGGCCTCAGGGGATATTTATGGGGCTCGTTTGGTTTTGGCACTCAAGGAGTTTGCCCCTGATATCATCTTTTTTGGCCTTGGTGGCCCAGCGATGGAGAACGCAGGTGTTAGGGTTATTCATCAAGTATCGGATCTTTCCGTTGTAGGATTGACGGAGATCATACCCAGAATCAGGCACATCTCTCGGGTCTTGAGTGATTTGAAGAAGTCCTTAAAAGGTAATCCTCCGGATCTCTTAATACTCATTGACTACCCGGGCTTCAATCTAAACCTAGCTAAGAAGGCACACTCTCTGGGTATTCCTGTCTTTTATTATATTCCTCCTCAGGTGTGGGCATGGCGGGAAAGAAGAGTGAAAAAGATAGGGCGAAGGGTAGATCGGGTTGCGGTTATTCTCCCGTTCGAGAGGGAATTTTACCAGAAACACGGTTTTGAGGCGGACTATGTTGGGCATCCACTCCTGGATTTATCTTTACCTTCCAAGGATAAGAATGAGATCCGAAAGAATCTGGGCATTAGCTATGAGCACGATCCCATAGTTGCACTGCTTCCCGGAAGTAGGGCTGAAGAGATTATCAGACTCATGCCCGCAATGACGGATGCGGCTGAAATTATTTCCCGTTGGTATCCTCGTCTGTGCTGCATCTTGCCACTAGCATCTACTGTGAGAGAGGATGTAGTCAAGCCATATCTAGAAAACGTGATGGTGGATATTAGGATCGGAAGGTCTGATACCAAGGAATTATTAAAGATAGCCGATTTGGCCCTTGTTGCCTCTGGTACAGCTACCTTAGAGGCAGCTATAATGGAAACACCTATGGTAATAGCCTATAAGGTATCCCCGTTAACCTATATTTTTGGCCGATTCCTTGTAAAGGTGTCTTACATAGGTCTGGTGAATTTGGTGGCTGGAAAGGCCATCATTCCAGAGTTGATTCAAGGTAATGCAACTGGTAGTCGTTTGGCTGAGGAGGGTTTAGCCATCTTGGGAAATGGTGGAATGAGAAGAGAGATGAAAAAAGAATTACAATTGGTAAAAGAGCAACTCGGTCGAGGTGGTGCTTCCAAGAAGGCGGCCTCTATTGCAGGGGAGATGATGGGTTTAGAAATACAAAGTGACTGAAATTGTAAGTGAGGTAAAGTGCCTAAAGTTAAGTTAAGAAAATATCAGTTATCAGTTGCAAAAACAACGGACAACGGACAATGATATGGCAGAGACAATACTAATCGTTGATGATGAGCCAGGCATAATCCAATCCTTACAGGGCATTCTTACCGATGAGGGATTTGAGGTTGTGGCTGCTGGCGGGGGTTTGAAGGCCCTGGAAATAATCAAGGAAACCATTCCGGATATCGTATTATTGGATATCTGGATGCCCGATATCGACGGTATAGAAACACTGAAGAGGATTAGAGAACTGTACCCAGGTCTCCAGGTAATTATGATTTCAGGCCATGGCACCATCGAAACAGCTGTAAAGGCCACCAAATTAGGTGCCTATGACTTTATTGAAAAGCCTCTTTCGCTGGAGAAAGTACTTTTGTCAATAAATAACGCACTGGACTATAACAGGCTTGAAGCAGAGCTTGACATTTTCAGGGAGAGAGAGCGTCAGAGGTATCAGATAACTGGACATAGCAGGGCCATTACTGATTTGAAAGAACAGATAAAGATCGTTGCTCCAACTGATGCGTGGGTTCTTATTGTTGGAGAGAATGGAACTGGTAAGGAACTGGTGGCCCATAGCATCCATCGATTCAGCAAAAGAAGCAATAAACCCTTCGTAGAGGTTAATTGTGCTGCGATACCAGAGGATTTGATTGAATCAGAACTCTTTGGGCACGAAAAGGGGGCATTCACCGGTGCAACTACTATGAAAAGGGGCAAATTTGATCAGGCCAATAATGGAATACTCTTTCTAGATGAAATAGGAGACATGAGTCTCAAGGCCCAGTCAAAGGTTTTGCGCATTTTGCAAGAGCAGAGATTTGAGCGGGTAGGTGGCAGCAGAACCATTAAGGTTGATGTTCGGGTTATTGCAGCAACAAACAAGAATCTAGAGGAAGAAATTGAAAAGGGAACCTTCAGGGAAGACCTCTACTTTCGTCTCAACGTGATACCGATTAGGGTTGCACCGTTAAGGGAGAGAGTTGATGATATCGCTGAACTCGCGAACGAATTTTTGGGTGAGTTTTCCCTCGATGCCAAAATGGAGCAGAAATTCCTGGGTGCTGATGCCTTTGACCTGCTCAAGAAGTATAGCTGGCCAGGAAATGTCAGGGAGCTTAAGAATCTCATAGAACGGCTGGCCATCATGTGTCCTCGGAAGATGATTAGTGCAGAAGAGATACCGCCTCCCTATAGTAACTTGAGACCTGATGAGCGTAGGATGGAATCCTTTTTGTCCTTTGAAACCCTTAAGGAAGCTCGGGAGACGTTTGAAAAATCCTTTATCGTCCGTAAGTTACAACAATTCGAAGGAAATATCAGCAAGACAGCCGAAGCTATAGGAGTTGAGAGAAGCAATCTCCACAAAAAGATAAAGGCGTATGGGCTCTGAAAGTTAACAGTTGGAATGATTTTTTTTCTACGGGCAACGGACAACTTTCAACTTTAGACACTTTCAACTTTAGGCGTTTTAGGCGCTTTCCACTATTTCTTTAATGGCGCTCCACAATTCTTGTCTTCCCTGGTCTGTTTTGGCAGAAAAAAGGATGGGTTTAGCAAAGCCCTCCTTTGTGAGCTGAGTTGAAATCAGATCGAGTTGTCTCTTTGCCTTGATTTTTGATAGCTTGTCGGCTTTAGTGAGTACAATAATTGTTTTGATTTCAAATCTCCTTAGCCAATGTAAGAGATCCAAATCCCCTTGTCCTGGGTTCCGGCGTATATCGAGAATCACTACAACCGATTTCAGGTTGAGTCTTTTTTTGAGGTAGCTCTCAACAAGTACCTTCCAATTCCGCCTGACCTTTAGCGGGACTTCTGCGTATCCATAGCCAGGAAGATCGGTTAGACAGAAGGCTTTTCCAACAGAAAAGAAATTGATAGCCCTTGTCCTTCCCGGTCGGGAACTCGTCCGGGCCAGTTTGGGGCTGTTTACCAGTCTATTTATGAGGGACGATTTCCCTACGTTTGATCTGCCAGCAAAAGCAACCTCAGGTCGATCGGGTGGCGGGAATTGCTCGGGCCGGATAGCACTCTTTAGAAAGGAGAATTCCATTGGCTTCGATAAACCCAACAGACTCAACGGACATGAACAATTGACAACTGCGAACTGACGACTGACAAAACTTTACTTACCTGTTTTTGAGAAATCCCTCTATCCTTTTGAGCCCCTCGGTGATATTTTCAAGTGAGTTTGCATAGGAAAACCTAAGGTATCCTTCGGCATTGGTTCCGAAATCAATCCCAGGTGCAACACCCACTCCTGCTTTTTCTAAAATCTCAAAGGCCAGCTCGTAGGAATTGGTGGATAGATGATTCGCTCGAGCGAGGACATAGAAGGCTCCAACAGGATCAACACCGATTCCGAAACCGAGTTCTTTGAGCCGTTTGATTATATAATGCCTCCTCTGGTCGTATATGGCTTTCATCCTTTCCACATCTGGCTGTGCTTCGTTCAGAGCCGTCAGACCCGCCCACTGGGAGACACTATTGGCCGAGATAAAAAGGTTTTGCTGGATCTTTTGAATCGGTCTGATGAAATCGGGTGGCGCGATAACGTAACCCAGTCTCCATCCGGTCATGGCATAGAGTTTAGAAAAGCCATTCAAGACAAATGCGTTGTCGGTGTACTCTAAGATCGTGTGCTCTTTTCCTTCGTACACCAGGCCATGATATATCTCGTCAGAGACGACATAGAGTCCAAGATCAGCTATCCTCTGCATTCTGTCAGCAGAAAGGAGATTGCCAGTCGGATTTGATGGAGAGTTGATCAGGATTGCCTTGGTGCGGGGAGTTATTTTTGGAGCAACTTCTTCCAGCCGAAATTGGAATCCATCGTCTTCATGGACATTTACAGACACACAATTTGCGCCGACATAGGTAATAATATTGGGATAGCAGGGGTAATAGGGATTGGAGACTATAATTTCATCTCTATTTTCTAAGAGAGCTGAAAAGATTAATACCATTGCCGGCGAAGTGCCAGAGGCTACTATGACTTGGTCAGGATTGATATTCACGGCATATGTATCCAGGTAGTGGCGACAGATGGCCTCCCTGAGCTCGAGTATTCCCAAGCTGTGGGTGTAGTGGCTTTTTCCTTCCCTGATGGCCTTCATCCCTGCCTCTCTAATGCACTGAGGGGTATCAAAATCTGGCTCCCCAATCTCAAGATGAATGATATGCTGCCCCTGTCTTTCAAGGACATTTGCCCTTTCCATGACATCCATAACAATGAAAGAACGGAAATCTATGGCCCTGGTAGCAACTGGCATAAGCTTACTGTATCCTTTCTAATAGGCGTTTCGCCTCGGGCGCAACGGTGCCCCTTTTGTCTAGTCTGATAGTTTCTTCAAGGTTTTCGACGGCCAGAGGCTGTTTGTTGAGGCGAAGGTAGAGCTTGCCAAGAGAGAAGTAAGATCGAGGATCATCAGGTGCATGGCGTATCGATTCCTCATAAGCCTCCAGGGCTTCATTCCATTCACCGAGAGCCTCATACGCAATCCCGAGATTATGGTAAGCTCTGCTGAAGGATGGGTTCGCCTGAACGGCCTTTAAATAGGTTTCTGCGGCCAGTTTGAACTGTCCTTTTTCATAGTATGCCAGCCCCAGGTTATTATAGGCAAAGTGGGGTGTGGCATAAAGGCTATTGGTCAAGGCTTTTTTAAAGCAGCTAATCGCACGGTTCCAGTCAGCAAGGATGAGATATACTGTGCCGAGGTTATTGTAAGCCTCTGAATAATCAGGCCGCAATTCTATTGCCTTATCAAAGTGGCTAATGGCTTGGGTGTACGTCCTCATTTCCCGGTAGGTGAGGGCCAGGTCATTATGTATCTCTGGATTTTCAGGGTCAAGCCGCACCGCCTCCATTAATTCGTTAAGGCTAGCGGTATAATTTCCGTCCGCCAAAAGGGATTTCCCCAAGTCCCGCTTTGCCTGGGCCTGTTTTTTCATCAGAGCCTTATCTTGTGCACAACCACCCAGGATGATAGCAAACAAAATAAAGATTAATGGACTCCTTATGCATCTCGATAAAATCCCCATAGTCAAATCACCTTATTTAATGGATATTCAATGATACCTTCGGCCCCTTTTTCTATCAATTGGGGGATGAGTTCCCTGACTCTTTCATTGTGAACCATAATCTCAACTGAGACCCAATCGGATTGGTAGAGACTGGCTATCGTGGGAGAGGTAATGCTGGGGAGCAAGGGGATAATTTCGACCAATCGTTTCTTTGGTAAATTCATCTTGAGGCCTACCATATTTTCAGCCCTTAAAGCCCCTTTGAGAAGAAGGGCAATCTGTTCAATTTTGCTCCTCTTCCATGAATCTCCCCAGGCGTTTTTGTTTGCAATGAGTATAGTGTTTGTTTGCATCAATTCATGGACAATCTTCAAGCCATGAGCCTCGATAGTACTCCCTGTCTCGGTAACCTCAACAATCGCATCTGCTAAACCTGCTGCAACCTTCGCCTCTGTTGTTCCCCATGAAAATTCAACCTTGACCTCTATTCCCTTTTGGGCGAAGTATTTTCTGGTAAAATTAACCAGTTCAGTTGCTATTTTTTTACCGGTGAGATCGGATAATTCCTTGATGTCGGAGTCGGCAGCCACTGCCAAAACCCAGCGGGCATGGCTCTGGCTCACCTTTGAATAGATCAGGTCAGAAACCGTAACAACATCTGATTCATTTTCCTCTATCCAGTCTAAGCCGGTGAGGCCAACATCGATTGTTCCGTTTTCCACCTGCACGGGCATTTCCTGAGCCCTGAGGATCGAACACCTAATGGAGGCATCGTTTATTTCAGGGAAGTAATTCCGATCAGTAATAGAGATTTTCCAGCCTGATTTTTCGAACAGCCTGAGCGTTGCTTTCTCGAGGCTCCCCTTTGGAATACCGAGTTTCAATATGTTCATTTCTTGTATACCCTCTCTGGGTCAAATAACCTTTCGCCCACAGTCGTTTCCTCTCCATGCTTATCAATCTTGTTGTGAAAGCAACTCTCATACCCCAGATGGCAGGCGGCCCCTCCTACTTGCTTTACCTTAAGAAGGATGGCATCACGGTCACAGTCCGTAAAAACCTCTTTTACTACCTGGATGTTGCCTGAAGTGGCCCCCTTATGCCAAAGCGCCTGGCGAGAGCGGCTCCAGTAATGGACTTCTCCAGTCTGGAGGGTAAGCTGCCACGCCTCGCTATTCATATAGGCAACCATCAAGACCTTGCCGGATTTATAATCCTGGGCAATAGCGGGTAGGATTCCATTACCTTTGTTAAAATCTAGTTCGACCATCTTGCTGCTTTCATTTCTTAATAGTTAATGGTACCTGCGATTCAAACTTTAAAATTGTAGCCTTTTTATATACAAAGAATATAGTATATTGTCTATATTGTTTTTTGCAATTTATGTTTCGTATTTTATAGCAAGACGATCTATTTTAAGGTATAAGTAATCTTATGGAAACAGTCAGAGAAACAGACTTTGCCAATCTGAAGTTGGCTAATCGTGGAAAGGTTCGGGATATTTATGAGGTAGGGGAGCATTTACTCATCGTTGCTACTGACCGAATCTCTGCATTTGATGTGGTAATGGATGATCCCGTTCCAGACAAGGGAGGGATCTTAACCCAGATTTCTATCTTCTGGTTTGAAAAACTCTCCTCCATAATTGATAATCATTTCATAACCGCAGATCCCGATGAGTATCCCGAATCGTGCAAGCCTTACAGGGACCAATTGATTGGCCGGAGTATGCTGGTGCATAGAGCCGATCCCCTTTCTGTGGAGTGTGTTGTAAGGGGATATCTTTCAGGGTCTGGATGGGTTGAGTATCGATCTCAGGGGAGCATTTCAGGGATTCCTCTTGCTGAAGGCTTGAAAGAATCATCTCAATTGCCAGAACCGATCTTCACACCCTCAACTAAGGCTGGCCCGGGAACCCATGACGAAAATATCTCCTTGGAAGAAGTTGTCAAAATTGTCGGGGAACAGCGAGCCAAGGAGATCAAAGCGATCAGCCTGGAACTCTACCAGTATGGAAGAGATTTCGCTTCTGAGAGGGGAATCATTATTGCTGACACCAAGTTCGAATTCGGACTGGCAAAAGATCGCCTCATGCTCATTGATGAGGTGCTGACCCCTGATTCATCCAGATTCTGGCCAATGGCTGAATACACCCCCGGGAGGGCTCAAAAGAGCTTTGACAAGCAGTTCCTGAGGGACTACCTGAATGGACTTGATTGGCCGAAAAAACCACCTGCACCAAAATTACCATCAGAAGTTATTCACATTACGAGGGATAAATACCTCGAGGTTCTTGAACGGTTAACCGGAAAAAAACTGTGAAGAATTAGGTCTTTCTTGTTGCCTCCTCACCCTTGACAACGCCTATCCCGATGTTTAACATTTCTATTGTTTCAGATGAGCCCTTTGTGGTGAATCTTGCCCTGTGGGGGTTTGTTGGTGATGTGAATCGGAACGGGTTACGTGCCTGTCTTACAGGGCAACAATAATTGACCGGATACTTTTGATGCGTTATGAGAAAAGGGTGAGGCGCTTGGCGTAATTGAACATCTGACTGAGTGACGTAAATTCGCAGATTACATTTTACGTGAGATATGGCGAGAATAGAGGTTAAGGGAGTGAAAGATCAACAGAAGGCAGAGGGCTTGGAACAGGTGGGTACAGAAAAGGAGAAGGCTGAAGGGCTAACACAAGAGCCGGAAAAAAAAGCCAAGGGAAAGGGCCCAGAAAGGGTGGCGAAAAAGGCAGAGGAGATGACCAAACAGGAGCTCGTGAAAAAACTAGATGATACCCAAGAAGAGGCCGAAAAGAATTACGATCTCTATATGCGGACTTATGCAGAAATGGAAAATATCAAAAAACGGGGAATAAGGGAACGGGAGGAATTGGCCAAGCATGCCAATGAATCCCTAATCAAAGAGATTCTTCCCGTAATCGATAATCTTGACAAGGCAATATCCCATGCACAGAATGATGAAAATTCCTCAGCCTTACTTGAAGGACTTGAGCTGACGCGAGACGGACTGATGAAGGCGTTAGAGAAAGCTGGTCTCAACGAGGTGGAAGCACTGGGAAAGCCCTTTGACCCCAACCTTCATGAGTCAGTCTCACAGCAGATAGACGATACCGTTGCCCCGGGGCACATAATAATGGAATTGCAGAAGGGTTACCTGCTCAATGGACGTTTAGTGAGGCCATCAATGGTTGTGATCTCACAAGGGAAAGCTCCAAACGAAGAAGGCACAATTTAGCACATTCATATAATTATAGGAAATATATTCTTTCAGGGAGGAGACGATGAGTAAGATAATCGGAATCGATTTAGGAACCACCAACTCCTGCGTTGCTATTATGGAGGGAGGTGACGCAAAGGTAATTGCCAATGTTGAGGGAAACCGGACCACACCTTCTGTTGTAGCATTTACTGACAGCGGGGAGCGGCTTGTTGGGCAGACCGCTCGAAGACAGGCGATTACCAATCCGGATAACACCGTCTATGCGGTTAAAAGACTGATTGGCAGGAAATTTGATTCAGATGAGGTTCAAAGAGATGTTAAAATATCTCCCTACAAGATTACCAAGGCAAAGAATGGTGATGCACAGGTCACCGTTAGGGGTAAGGATTATAGCGCTGCCGAGATTTCCTCGATGGTCTTGACCAAAATGAAACAAACCGCAGAAGAGTATCTTGGTGAAAAGGTGACCGATGCGGTCATTACGGTTCCAGCATACTTCAATGACAGTCAAAGGCAGGCAACAAAAGATGCAGGAAGGATTGCAGGATTGAATGTTCAGCGGATCATTAATGAGCCTACTGCTGCATCACTGGCTTATGGCTTGGACAAGAAAAAGGACGAAAAGATTGCTGTCTTTGATCTGGGTGGTGGCACCTTTGATATCTCTATCTTGGAGTTAGGTGATGGCGTCTTTGAGGTTAAATCGACAAACGGAGATACCCATTTAGGTGGTGAGGACTTTGATCAGAGAGTCATGGATTACCTTGCTGACGAATTCAAAAAGGATCAGGGGATTGACCTTAGGAAAGATAAGATGGCTTTACAGCGGTTAAAGGAGGCTGCTGAGAAGGCGAAAATGGAACTTTCCACCTCAATGGAGACAGACGTTAATCTCCCCTTTATTACCGCTGATGCGAGCGGCCCAAAACACTTGAACCTTAAACTGACCAGAGCAAAACTCGAGGCCCTTGTAGATGATCTGATTGAAAAGACAACTGAACCGTGCAAGATTGCCTTGCGCGATGCGGGCTTACAACCCGGTGATATGAATGAGGTTATTTTGGTTGGTGGGATGACCAGGATGCCCAAGGTTCAGGAAAAGGTGAAGCAGATCTTCGGTAAAGATCCGAGCAAGGGTGTCAATCCCGATGAGGTTGTTGCAATCGGTGCAGCCATACAAGGTGGCGTTTTAAAGGGTGATGTAAAGGATGTCCTCCTCCTTGATATTACTCCCCTCTCCCTGGGGATTGAAACCCTCGGCGGTGTTTTCACCAAGCTCATTGAGAAAAATACGACCATACCAACTAAAAAGAGTCAGATCTTTTCAACTGCAGCCGATAACCAGCCAGCGGTTTCCATCCATGTGCTTCAGGGCGAAAGGGAAATGGCTGCATACAATAAAACCCTTGGTCGCTTTGAACTGGTTGGGATTCCGCCAGCTCCAAGAGGTATGCCTCAGATAGAGGTGACCTTTGATATCGATGCAAATGGTATTGTTAATGTCTCTGCCAAAGATCTAGGAACTGGGAAGGAACAATCGATCAAGATAACCGCCTCGAGCGGCCTCAGTGAGGAGGAAATTGAGAAGCTTGTCAAGGATGCTGAGCTTCACTCTGAAGAGGACAAGAAGAAGAGAGAACTGGTTGATGCCCGAAATGCTGCTGACTCGCTCATTTATGCGACTGAGAAGTCTATCAAAGAGGCTGCGGATAAGCTCGATGCTGGTACCAAGGGCGATATAGAAAATGCTATCGCCAACCTGAAGAAGGCCATGGAAGGTGAAGATACAGAAGAGATCAAACGGCTTTCAGAAGAACTGACTCAGGCTTCACATAAACTCGCCGAGGTTTTGTATGCCCAGACTGGCCAAGCAGAAGCTCAACCTGGCCCAGAACCTGGTGCTGAGGCATCTGCCGAATCAGCTCAGCAAGATGAGGAGGTTGTGGACGCTGACTTTGAGGAAGTCAAGTAAGGGATGGCGACAAATAACACTGCTTATTTTAAGAAGGTCATTACCATGGTGCTCCTGGTAGTGGCCTTTTTTCTTGTTTCGTGTGAGCAAAAGATTGTTCTAAAAGAACCCATCTTAGAGAAACCACTGGAAGAAAAAGCGGTCACCGATCATTTTGCCATCGCTGAAGAGCATTGGCGTCACAAAGAATATGATAAGGCCCTGGCCGCTTATGACAGGTACCTGGCTGAATATCCGACAGGAGATAGGGTGAGGGATGTATTGGCCAGGAAGGCAACTTTATATTATAGCAGGAACCAATATGAAGAGGCCTTGCCTCTTTTCTTAGAGGTTATTGATAAATATCCCGTGAACGAACAAAGGGCTGAGATCAATCTGTTACTCGCAAAGACATACTTCCACCTAGAGAAATACCCCGAATCAAGGCTATCTGCTCTTCAGTGGCTTGAGCTTTATGAAGATTACCCTGGGAAAGAGGAGATATTCTTTCTTTTAGGTCAAAACGCAAGAGAACTTAAAGACTACCCACGAGTCTTCTATTGGTGGTTCAAGGTATTGGAATCGCCACAAACTACTGAAGAAAAGAAGGAAGAAATTAGGTCTCGATTGCTCGATCTTATTTATGAGGCCACAGAAGAAGAATTGAAAGAGATGGCTGTCTATGCGAGGGAGAGCAATCTTATCTTTCCGATCTACTACCGGCTCGCCACATCTTATCTTCTCACCAATAGATTGGAAGAGGCACAGGAGTTGGCACTCAAGATAATGAGGTTTGCAGGAGAGGGAGAATGGTTCACAGTGGCCAAGGAATTGATGGAACAGGCGCAAAGGGTAATTGAGGTTGAGCCTAATGTTATCGGTTGCCTACTTCCGTTAAGTGGTCCTTTTGCCATTTATGGTCAGGAGGTTTTGCATGGCCTGGAACTTGGTTTGGATATCTTCCGGGAGACTGACGAAAACCTTTCATCCCTGGAATTAGTCATAATGGACACTGAAGGCGAGTCTGAAAGAGCATGCGACGCAATTAGAGAACTTGCTGAGAAGGAAAGGGTACTTGTTATTATAGGTCCTCTCCTGAGCAGGATTGCTGAGGAGGTCGTAACCATAGCACAAGAATTGGGGATACCCATCATTACCCTCAGCCAGAGTGAAGGAATAACCAGCGCGGGAGAGATGGTTTTTCAGAATTGTCTTACCCCAGAAGACCAGGTTAGAAGTCTCACCAATAAGGTCCTCGGTGAAATTGGGTTAAAGAGATTTGCCATTCTGCATCCTGACAATGCTTATGGCAGATACTTCATGAATAAGTTTTGGGATGAGGTCGAATTCCACGGGGGCACCGTGAACGCAGTTGAGGCGTATGATCCTAAGGATACCGATTTTGCTACGCCAATAAAAAAGATGGTCGGTCTCTTCTATCCCAGGCCAAAACCAGAAACTGAGGAAGAGGAAGGATTAGAAGAGAAACCTGATCCCATCATTGATTTTGATGCGGTATTCATCCCTGATAGCTATGAAAGAGCGGGTCTTGTAGCGTCTCAGTTGGCGTTTTATGATGTTGTAGAGGCAACCCTTTTAGGAACCAATCTTTGGAACTCTCCCAAATTGATTGAAATTGCCGGAAGATATGTTCGTGGAGCAATATTTCCTTCCGGCTTCTTTCCTGGTAGCGGTTTCAGAGGTGTGGGCGGTTTTGTTGAGCAATACCAGCTCAACTTTCAGCAAAAGCCGGGACTTTTGGCAGCCATCGGTTATGATACCATTAGAATAATCAAAGAGATTGTCCGAGAACAGGGCGAGGATATTAGAACGAGGGAAGATCTGCGCTCTGCACTTGCCGGAATTGAAGGTTTTGAGGGTGTAACTGGGCCGATGGCTTTTGATAGTGAAAGAAGAGCTCAAAGAAACCCGCTTCTCTTGACCATCAGTGGCAAACATTTCCTTCCTTTGCCATGATCTAGTGCCAACCACTCCAATGTTGCTGGTCTGCTCTCAAGATCACCTGTTTTGAGCAAGTGCCTGCATCCGAATGACCAGCACCCCAGAAATCAGCAAGGCGTTTTATTTCATCTTTGAAAACCACGTCCTGTGAGCGCGGAAGAAACTCTCCTGTTTTCTATATGACCAGAATGATAGTGATGCCCACCCTGGCACGACGTGCCCAGAATACGCTTATTTCACTGTATTGTTTCGGAATCGTCCAACGGTTGCGGCAAGTTTGAGCAGACAGAAGGGGTGAGCTATCAGGGCGGCTGGATCATCAGGGCCACAGAAAGAATCCTAGCTGTTTGTTGGTGAAGTGATCGAGCTTGGAAAATTTTACCCCCATCATAAAGGTATTGCCATTATTTTGCGGGATAATCCTGGCAATTTCTGCCCGCACCTTGAGCAGTTCTTTTCGCGGGGGCAGTGAAAACAAAAACGTAAATGAGCTACCTTCCCTAAAGTAGTTTTCTGGGAAGTCATGCTTATGGCTTTCGACGCCCATGCCTTGCTGGGAAATGTCCACAATTGTTGCCTCCCTTGCCCTCTTATCATCAGGCCGATGTATATCATACGGAGAGTAGTGGACGGGGATTGAAACGGTCTTTCTGTAAAAATTTCTAACATTGATTTTTATCAGGAATTTCTCTTTGCACCGCGGGCATACAACCGTGAAGTCTCCCTGCGGAGGTTTCTCTTTTCTCACCTTACCCTCAGCCCCACAATTCGGGCAGGAGATTCTCATGACTACTGATGGATAGACCGTGGTCACCTTCATGATTGTCTACCGGATGATTCTATTTCTCCTCTTGATTCCCTGAGGAACAAAGATTATTGAAGGAATTACCCTGTAACCATAAGGCGTATCAGGATCATATTCCATCCTGATGAATTCATTGTTGCAATGAGGACAGGTAACGACCATCAGGTATTTTGATCGATCAACAACCTTCCACTTCCATATGTCTGGGAGCTCATAATTACATGATTGGCAGCGGTACTTCATAATCTTTCCTGCAATCTCGAACGTACACTAGAAGACAGCTGAAACAGTGCCTACCACCGGTGATAATTCAGAGGCGGTACCTGACGCTGATAAATCCTCCAGTGAGGGTATCCTCTTTGAAGGTTCTATCGCAAGCACGGTCACATCATAGTGAAACCTAACCCATTGATTCTTAAGCTTCTTGCAGGGCATGGATGTCTTTTTTTTGGTTATGCCCCTGGCCCAGACCTGGCATGCAAAGCATCAGTACAAAGAGCTTACTTACGAAATACTGCAACGACCACACTGTATTCCAGAAG
>CP070673.1:352448-375368 GCA_020351915.1 Deltaproteobacteria bacterium | reverse complement strand
AGCTGTGCGATATATGATTTCATTCTCCCGGGATTATTAGTTATCATAGAAGCCGTGGCCCCAATAGGTGTCTAAAACAGTTTGATAGGCGGCCCGCCAGGGGGAGCTCTGTGGCAAGCGGAAAAATTGAGAATGCCTTGAATCTTGCCGAAGGAAATTCTTTGACAGAGGCATTCATCAACGCCAAGCTCCCACAAGCCAGACCGAAGAAACCCTTAGAAACGACTCTCGGTACATAGCGTGATCACAGTGAATCTCCTTCTGAGTTTCGCGTGACAGGCAAATGTAACGGTCTCATAAAGCGCAAAGGGCTGGGAGGTAATCCAAGTTGTTACCCCGAAAGACAGATGTGGTGGTTGTTGGAGGAGGCGTAATCGGGTCTTCTATCTTGTACCATCTTTCCAAGAGGAAAATACAAGCTGTACTATTAGAAAAAGGCGAGCTTATCTCAGGCACCTCTGGTGCCTGCGATGGATTGATCTTCTTACAATCCAAGAAGCCTGGGCCACATCTCCGGTTGGCTCAAGAGGGTACTAAGAGATTCAGCAATCTGAAAGATGAGCTGCACTTTGATATAGAATATAGAAATAGTGGCGGAATGATCGTTATTGAAAATGACCATGAACTCGAAGTCATGGAACGCTTTGTAGCAGAACAGCAAAAAATCGGGTTAGATATTTCTCTTTTAGATATCGATCAAGCGAGAGAAAAGGAACCATCATTGTCAGAAAAGATCTTTGGTTCAACCTTTTCTCCCTTAGATGGCAAGGTAAATCCACTATTGCTTACGCATGCCTTTATCCGTTCGGCGAAAAAATTGGGTGCGCGCGTTTTTACCGACAACGAGGTAACAGGAATCGCATTGAAGTCCCATCAGGTGAGGTCGGTGAAAACCGGAAAAGGTGAAATAGAGACCACCACAATCGTTAATGCTGCCGGTGCTTATGCTCCTGAAATTGGCAAACTGGTTCATTTGGATATCCCTATAAAACCCAGGCGAGGACAACTCTTGGTAACCGAACCAATGCCTCCAGTCCTCAACAGGGGTGTACTATCCGCCAAATATATTGCCGCCAAATTTGATCCTGCTCTGGCAGAAACTGAGGGCGAGGGTATATCCATAGATCAGACATCGAGCGGCAATTTCTTGCTGGGCTCCACTCGAGAGTTTGTGGGTTTTGATACACGAACAACGCATCAGGCAATGACGAATATCGCAACTCAGGCAATACACATTATTCCCCAACTCAAAGATACGCACATCATTAGAGCATTTGCAGGGCTTCGGCCCTATACACCAGACGGACTGCCGATACTTGGTAACGTTGATGGCGTAGAGGGGTTTATCGTGGCAGCAGGTCACGAAGGGGATGGGGTAGCTCTGTCACCCATTACCGGTGAAGTAATTGCTGAACTTGTTGATACCAACATTACCCCAATTTCTCTCAATGAATTCAGATTAGAAAGATTTAACTCGTAACTATTCGGCCACCAAGGCACCAAGATGACAGAATTATTCTTTTGATACCCTTTATTGTAGTGCGTTTTCCCTTTTCTAATATGGGTAAAACTCATACCCGCCCGCCTCGCCTGAGCGAGAGCGATGGCGGGCAGGTCTATCCTTTGTGCCTTGGTGCCTTCGTGGCTACCTGGAAGTCTATTTCTATTCTTAGATAATGCAGTTGAGAGATAGCTGATATTGCGGAAGACATCATGGAAGACCTCAGGATACCCACTATTGTACGAAAGGAAGCGGTAACCTTTTTTGTAAATGGTAAAGAAATTCGTGCGTACAAAGGTGAAACCGTTCTGGCTGCACTGCATGCCGCTGGCTACGGAATATTGAATAAAAGTAAAGACATCGGAGAAGGACGTGGTCCCCTGTGTGGGATGGGGGTCTGTTATGGATGTCTGGTCTCAATTAATGGCATCCAAAATCAGCGTTCCTGTATGGTTGAAGTTGAAGAGAAAATGGAGATAACTACAGATGAAACCCAAACGGTATGATGTCGCTATTGTCGGCAGCGGTTTTTCAGGCATAGTGGCAGCAAACAGGCTTGCAAATCATAATCTAAATGTGGTGCTTCTGGATGAAAATATACACATTGGAGGGCAAATCCTACGAACAATTCCTGAACGACTGGGTACCTATACCGTGTCTGAATCAGATAAAGTGAGAAAAACCGGTTTTCGCTTTATTGACAATATAAAGCAGAAGAAGATCACGGTAATGAATCAAACCGTGGTACTGGCCATCTATCCAGAGAAAGAACTGCTGGTAGAAAAAGACGAGAAAAGCGTCTTTACAATCAGACCCGAAATTATTCTATTTGCAACAGGGGCCCGGGAACGGTTCTTGCCCTTTAAGGGTTGGACACTCCCTGGAGTCATTTCCACGGGTGCTGTCCAAATCCTCATGAAGAGTTCGGGCATTCTTTTCTCCAAAAAGATCTTGATTGGGGGATCGGGCTTATTCCTGTTTGCCGTGGCGCATGATTTTGTGAAAAATGGTGGCAGCGTGGTCGCCGTTTTGGAACAGACTTCAATGATTGGTAAACTCGCGTACCTCACTCAGGTTTCTCATCAATTCTCAAAACTGACCGAAGGCGCCAGATATATCTCAAGACTCCTTTTTTCCGGCGTGCCCATCAGACATAGAACCAAGATCATTGAGGCACGGGGAGATCGATACCTCCGGGAAGTGCTCACCGCGAAGGTAGACCAAAAAGGGGCTGTGCGAGAAGGCAGTGAGAGGATATACCAGACCAGTGCCCTTGCTATCGGGTATGGTTTCACCCCAAACATCGAACTTCCCCAACTTGCAGGCTGTGAGCTCGAATATGAAGAAGGTAAGGGAGGATGGGTTGTAAAGGTCACGGACGTTCTTGAGACAAGCGTTCAAAATATCTATGCGGCTGGCGAGATAACCGGTATCGCAGGTGCCCTGAAATCCCTGAACGAAGGCGCTCTTGTAGCACTCTCGATACTTAAGAAATTAGGAAAGCTCGATGAGCGTGAATTCTTACCCCAATTTCAGAGACTAACCACGCAGAGGAGACATCATCTCAACTTTGGAAATTATTTTAATGCCCTCTATAAGATTCCTGATGAAGCAATAAGCCTGATTCCTGATGAAACCGTGATCTGCCGTTGTGAAGATGTGACCATGGGGGACATAAAAAACGCACTTTCAAACGGTTTTCACACGCCTGGAGCTATCAAAAGGGCAACGCGAACAGGAATGGGGCGCTGTCAGGGAAGAATCTGTGGGTCTGTCCTGTATGATATTGTGGCCGCCTATACAAAAAAACCCGGGAGTAAGATTCCTCTTCTTTCTGTGCGTCCCCCGGTGAAACCGGTATCTCTCGGTTCATTAGTTGCCGGGCATGAGGAGTGTGAAGCGAACACTGGTTCAACGCTTCACCGAGGCGGGTGACCTATGTAGTCATTGGGGGAGAAGGTGATCGTAATAACACATCGGCCGTCGCCTTTGACGAGGCTTTCCTTGATCTCGTGATTTGCTTTGAGGCGCAAGGCCTTCATAACGCCATTTCTGAGGGCCTGGCAACCACATTCATAGCCTTCCAGCAAGTTGGCCTTACTGAGAGAATCATAGGCATGACATTGCTTTCCTGTCCAAATAGCCGTATTCCCATCATAGGTAATGGGCTCGTTTATATAAAGCTCATCAAAAAATGCATTTTTCCAGACCGTTTTGAAGACAAACATCAATTCTTGAATTGAGTGCGGCCTTTGAACAATCTTTTCACGTAACAGGGTCAGGGTGATCATCCGGAATATTTTCTCCGAAACCTCAAGGTTGAGTCGGTTGGCCTGATCAGGACCCAATTCCCTAATAAGGGCAGCGTGCCAGAAGGAGTCGTGAGACCACCACAGTTTATTCACGGTCTCATTTGATTTGAATCTCTTTATCACCACAGACATGCCTCACTGGAGGGAAGATATGCGTTTGAGGTGCAAGAATTCCTATGTTACAGGCCTCATGCGTACTGTTCTTACAGAAAGAATCTAGCTCGGGTTGTACCCTCCCAAACTCATATGACCAATCTCTAATACTACTTGGTGAGTAAAAAATAAAGCAGAGATTTTTGAACCAGTTCGAATCCACGAGGAACGTAAATGAGCAGGGCAGCGAGGAAGCCTTTGATGGCCTTTCTCTGCCAGGGAAACGACAGAGATCTGTAACCCTTTTTAATCCTTGACAAAATGAGGGTTTTTTGGTAAAAGCCCCTTGCAAATGGTAATTCTAATCAAGAATGCACTAGACGGAAATTACGAGCCAAGTATCTTGGAGTGACCGTATGGGATCAGGCTCCCCCAAGTCATTGTCCCAATGTTCGAACCACAAACAGAGAGGTAGGCTGAAATGAGGAAAGTAAAAGAACTTATGGTGTCGATGAATACGCGGGATTTTACCATAGATATACCCATTGAAGACGATGAACTGATTGAAACTATCTTTGGTGCGCTAAAGCAATACGTAAATAGAGGTTTTTCACTCAGAGTAAAAGAATCGTATGTCACGTCTCTGTCGGATTCACTAAAGATAATCACAAAGATAATTTCTGGGGGTGCGCAAATGGATGAATGGAGAATTGAAAGCAAGCAGCTGCGCTCCATCATAAGAAAAAGCAAATAGGCCTATACCTCACCAAATCACCTGGAAAGAACTCTGGCCGTGCCTTTTCTGATACAACAATGCAATCTTCAGGATTTGCCTTCTGGATCGTCATCGCACCCATGAGAGGCAAACCTCTTCGGTCAAGACTTCAATTCGGCACTCATTCTCACAACCACATGCCCCCACCCACCACAACTCGGGCCAGTATCAAAACATCCTGTCCTACTAAACATCACCTCATTCGGATTCCGGCCATTCATGAGGTTTTCAAAAAAGGCATTGATCAAAACCGTTAGATTCGGCATCAAAAAGGCGCACACTCGATCAGGGTTTTCTTTGGTGAGGAGATTCCCGGAGCTATCAAAAATAAGCTTCTGGCCAACAACATGCCCTGAATGACACCCCTTCGAGTCAATCACTTCGGCGACCAACCGGTATTTTGCTGCCTCAATAGCGTTTCGAAACAGTTGCTGGAACTTGGGATTCTTTTCGATGATTGACCAATCCTGATCTCCCAGGTTCAATCTCTTGCGGATTATTTTCGCTATTTGATCCTTATCCATGTCCTCCTCCTAAATATCTAAGGTTCTTTCTTTGCCTTTTGCGAATGGCTCAGGTTATTGCTTTCAGAATACTCGAACAAATTCTTAATACTACTTGTTGGGTTAAAAACAAAGCTTAGAGTTGAGAGAACTGAGAACCATTACTATAGTCAGAAAGTAGAGACAAACAAAAACCTATACGATTAAGGAAAGAAAAAAATACCGCTATCCTGTAATGAATTAAATCTTGATGTCTGAATCGTATCATTATAGATTTTGTTGATGAACATGGAGACCAGAAAGGTTTTGGAATATCTTGAAGATCTTGCTTTGAAGCTTGGTGTTGAAGTTGTCTACGAAAAGCTTGAAAATAAGGATTTCTTCGCCACTGGAGGTTTGTGCAAGGTCAAAGGGAAATACAAGATTTTTATTGATCGATCCGAAACAATCGAACGCCGCACAGAAATCTTGGCCGGCGCTCTGTCCTCTTTTGACAGAGAGGAGGTATTCATTCTTCCCTATATCAGAGAAATCCTCGAAAAGGCCAAGGAGCCAAGAAAATCCTAACATATTTGCAACCAAATTTTTTGGTTTGTGGGAATCGACTAGGTGTAGGAGGTATGAATAAGGATAATTGACATTCCGAGAACCCCCGTTTATGCTTGGTTGAGTCATAGAACCATTCACAAAAAAGGTATCACGCTTCTCAAGGGCAATCTATCAATCGGCGACTATCACAAGGAACTGAAACAGAAAGGGAGCGATCATAATGTCAGTAGCCCATACCAGTCGGATCCGCATCCAGAAGCATGAGGGGCCACACCGCACGGCCCACATCGAAAACTTTGCTGAGCCAATCCATTTCGGCATTCACGGCGGTATCAAACATTTCTACAGGGAGAAGTACGGCCGGGAGATTGTTGGCCCTGAGTACCCAGCCACGCTGGACCACATCATTGCCGGCGTTGCAGGGTGACTGACCGGAACCTTGGGCACCGCACTGGAGGCGCGGGGAATCAAGTCAGCTGAAAATCTGGTAGCAGAAGTGGAGGGCGAGATTGAGGATGTGGATGGTGTTTTGAAAATTACCAAAATCCGTCTCAGGTATCGCTTTAAGATTCCGCCAGGAACGAGGGAAAAGGCACAAAGAGCTTTGGCCGTCTATGCGGAAAAATGTCCGGGCTACCAGACTGTGAAGGGGTGTATCGAGTGCTCTTGGAGCGAAGACATGGAGGAGGTGTAGCTCGAACCTGGTTCGGTGAATGCCCGGTCAGAATAACTGAAATGCTTTGGGTAAGGAAAAGTAAAGAGAAAAGGCCAGAGAATGATCGTTCTCTATAACATTTTGATGTTTACAGGAATTGCGCTGGGATTTCCCTTGATAATCCCGATGGTACTGGCCTCTGATAAGAGGCGGAAAACGCTTCTTCCGAGACTGGGACTTGCAGCTCTTCCAGAGGGTATTTCGGAGCATAGATCCCACAAACCGGACAGTAAGCCGATATGGGTCCATGCGCTTTCAGTGGGAGAGGTCATCTCAGCGTTTCCCCTGGTTAAGGGATTAAGTGGCTGTTTCAGGGATAGGAATATCGTCTTTTCAGTTTCCACTAAAACAGGCATTGAAATAGCAGATAGGCTCTTAAAAGACTATGTGGACGCAATCTTCTTCTTTCCCTATGACTTGGCGTTTTCCGTAAAACACATCTCAGCCAAAGTAGATCCTGCCATTGTAGTCATAGTTGAGTCGGATATCTGGCCGAATTTTCTCTTTGAAATGAAAAGACGCAAGGTTCCCGTAGCACTGGTAAATGCAAGGCTTTCAAACAGGTCTTTTTTGGGATACCGGCGCCTATCCTTTTTTATGGAACCGTTGTTCTTGACATTTTCTAAGATATGCACCCAGACCGTGGAGGATGCCTGGCGTTTCGAACATCTTGGAGTCCCTTCAAACAGGATTACAAAGACTGGCAACCTCAAATTCGATCAAAAATACGATCCCATATCCAAGGTGGAACTGCAGAGATTAAGGCGATCCATGCATATACGGCCCGGGCAGAATGTCTTGGTGGCAGGCAGCACCCATAAGGGGGAAGAAACAATCCTTGTCGATGCGTTTTCAAGGATGAAAGAAGAGTTTTGGGATCTTCTCTTTATTATTGCACCCAGGGATCCAAACCGTGCCGAATCCGTTTGCCAGATTTTCAGATCAGCCGGATTTTCCGCATACTTATTGAAAGATCTGGACAGGCTGGCACCAGATACAAGAGTTGACGTGATCGTTATTGATACCATCGGGATTCTGAAGAGACTTTATGCCCTGGGAGATATTGCCTTTGTGGGAGGAAGCCTGGTGCATTCAGGAGGACAAAATCCGCTTGAACCTGCCCTATTTTCAAAGCCGGTGCTATTTGGACCGGATATGAGCGATTTTAAACAGATCTCACATATGCTCCTGGAGTCAGGAGGCGCTTTCCGCGTACACGACGCAGAGAGCCTTTATGACACCGCGGCAATGCTTCTCTGGGATCACGACCGATCCAAAAACATGGGCAAGAGCGCTTTTGACGTATTTTATGCCAACAAGGGGGCAGTGGAAAAGACAGTTGACGCGATAAAAAGCATATTGATACCACAGTGACCATTGAAGAAAGGGATCCACACCCAAAGGACGTGGTTTCTGACAGTGAAATGAATATACTCATCGTGAAATTGAGTGCCATCGGAGATGTGATTCATACGCTTCCCGCCTTAAATGCCATCAGGAAGCGCTATCCTGATGCATATATTACATGGCTGGTGGAAGAGGATGCGGCACCTCTTGTCAAAGGTCACGGGGCCCTGGATCGTGTTCTCGTTTCAAAACGAAAACGCTGGTTAAAGCGAATCCTGGGCCGATCATGTCTGAACAACATGAGAGAGGTATACCGTTTTCTGAAGGAACTGCGGGATACCCGGTATGACTTGATCATTGATTTTCAGGGATTGCTCAAAAGCGGTATTCTAATCGCATTGTCCAGGGGCAGGCGTAAAATAGGGTATGGCAGAGGGATGGAACACATGGAATGTAGTTACGTGTTTTTGAATGAGCGTGTTCCCCCTGTGGACATGGACAATCACGCCCTGATGAGAAGCATGATGCTTCTCGATGCTATAGGGATTCCTTCCAATGACATTGAATACAATCTTCCCCTGCAGGATCAGGATCGCGCCACCCGAGACGCTCTTCTCATACGACATGGCATAAGAGAGTCCAGATTGCTGGTGGCGATCAATCCGGTGGCCAAGTGGGAGACAAAGCTTTGGAGTAACTTAAAGTTTGCGAAATTGGCCGACACCCTCATTCAACAATACGGGGCGAACGTAGTTTTTACAGGGAGTAGTGAAGACCGGGCTAGAGTTCAGGATATCATATCCGCAATGGAGGGCAAGGCCGCCAATCTTGCTGGTGAGACGACCTTGAGAACCTTGGCTGCGCTTTACGAGAAGACAGAATTCCTCGTTTCAACTGACACCGGGCCTGTGCATATTGCTTCAGCCGTGGGCACACCGGTTGTAGCGCTTTTCGGACCGACAGCCCCCTGGCGAACTGGCCCGTTTGGACCCGACCATCAGATCATACGAGTTGCCACGGAGTGCAGCCCCTGCTTCAAGAGACAATGTAGGGCAATAAGGTGCATGGAAGAAATCAGTGTAGAGCACGTTCTGGATGGGATACAGAAACTGGGACTGTGAACTTGAGGCTTCGCCCCAATTCCACAGTCCATCCTTCTATAAGCGAGGCAAAAATAGGATGCAGGAAAAATGCTTTAAGTTCAACAGGTTATATGAATTCCGAGACGTTTAGTTACATCCTTTGATACAGTTCACTGATCCTGTTTCTCGTCATTATTCTTTTCCAGTCAGCTCCCAGGGCGTTTTCCCAAAGCGGTTCAAGTATCAGGGCAACATCGATCATTTTATCCAATTTGTCGCTCTCAATCCCGGCCACGACATTCCGGGGGAGTCCTACACCATGTTTCTCCATCATATGCCGGAATTCAGAAACCCCCTCCGGATAGAATTCCTCCAGGTAGTCAAAGGCAATGCAGTTGCCGATTCCGTGATGAATCCCGAGCACAAAAGATAGACCGTATGAAAGCGCGTGACAGACTCCAACTTGTGAATAAGCGATGCTCATGCCTCCAAAGTATGAAGCCATCATCAGCTTGTCATCGCTCTCCGGACCACCCTCCAGGAAAACCTCCTTGCAAAGATCAAGAGCCTTTTCCCCATAGGATTTGCTGAAAGCGTTGAGAAAGGTGCCGGCTAATGATTCCACGCAATGTATGTAACAGTCCATCCCGGTATAGAAACGCTGGTCTGCCGGAGGTCCGGAAATCAGTTCTGGATCGAGTACCAATTGGTCAAATACGGTATGGTCGGAATTTATGCCGAGCTTCTTTTCAGGGCCGGTGAGCACCGTTGTCCGGGATACCTCAGCTCCAGTCCCTGAAAGAGTAGGGATGCTAACGTGATATACTGCAGGATTCCTGATCAGATCCCAACCCTGATAGTCGGCAGAAGAACCGGGGTTTGTGAGCATAAGGGATACCGCCTTGGCAAGATCCAAGGCGCTCCCCCCGCCTATCCCTATGACGCCGTCGGGAAGACGGCCTGAGCCTTCTTTCATATAGACCTTGACCTGATGCGTCAACTCGTCAACGTATACTGTTTTCGGTTCATCATCCACGTTGACCCATAAGAACAGATCCTGGCTCTTCACAGGCACTCTTTCTCTTAGACTATGCTCTGAAAACACATCATCCACCAGAAAGACCATGAACGATTCGGCATCTTCCCGCTTTGCGGCAAGCATGTCATCGAGTTGGTCAAAACAGCCCCTGCCGAAAACAACCTGGGAAACCAATTTAAAATTTCGAAACATCTTATTGACTCCTTTCTAAAACGGCAACGATCCTTTCTATCGGCTGCACCATGTCTTCCGCTGTCTGGGAGTGTTTCATCACCACTGAGACCACCCTCCTCATTATGCTGCCAGACCTTAATAGCCCAATCTTGTGGGCGCTATATTTAAGGAGACGGAGCGGAAGCCTCCTTATTACTCCCTTACACCAGATCAGCGTCATGCGCAAAGTTTTTAAACACCAATTGTTATTTGATTTATTTATCATTACTATTCAGCCACAAATTATCACTAATTATCACAAACAATTATTTAACAATTCTTTACTATTCATGTTTTTCTTTCGAAAAATTCAAGATAATTGCTAGAGGAATGTCAGCATAATAGGTTCCAACTACTTCTTCTTCAAAGTATACAGTTATCGGCACTTGTTGTTCACCCCAGCCCAACGATTTTGTACGATAGGTCTTTGTACAGAATTTCATCTTCATTTGTGTCCATTTGTGTCTATTCGTGGCTTAACAGTCAGTTATTTTACAATGCTACGGCCTACTGTGCAACCTGTTATAGGCATGGCGTCACCTAAGGACAAAAAAGTACTAATTCAAACCTTGATGTAAACAACCTTTTTGTTTATAATTCATAAGAAATGACTTTTCTGAATAACCAGTCCGTTGAAAGGAGAAAGGCATGGACGATAAGCAGGATGAAGAAATCCAAGAGTTCATGAAAGAAATTGCTGATGATCTGGGGTATACGCCGGAGCAAAAAGAAACTCGAAGCCAAAAAGGATCAGGTGATCATAGAGTTTCGAAAAAGACTCTGTTTCTTGGGGGTGCGTGCATTGTCCTCTTGATCCTCCTCATAGCACTACTGCTGGGAGGCGGCAGCGGCCTCTCCAGAAAGGACCTAGCTCCCATCCAGGCCAGACTTGACCTGCTTGAGAGGAAACTGGCACGGTTTGAAGGGATGGAGTCAAGAATAGTCTCTCTCGAGAATCAGGAAACAGAGCTGCAGCAGTTTATCGCAGAAATAGACAGATCTGGAAGGTCTACGACAGAACAACTGCAAAAAATGACTGAAAAGGTTGGCGAGCTCGAAAAAAGAGTGAGTTCGGTTCCATCGAAGACCAAGGCTCCGAGACCGGTCCAAGCGAAACCTGTGCCTCCGGCAGAAAAGCGTTACCACGAGGTCCGTCCTGGCGAGACCCTCTACCGAATTGCCCAAAAATATCGCATGTCTGTAGGAGAACTCTGTCGCCTCAATAACATTGCACCGGACCAGGCTATCCATCCGGGCCAGAAGCTCCTCGTCGCCCCTGACACCCAACAGTAAATTAACATCTGGTTTTCGGACTTGCACGTGAAGGCTCCATGCCATCTGACAGCGGCTCCTGGCGTGTCCCTGAAACAACCTGCTAGAATACTGCTTGTGCTACATTGCTCAATAGGCTTTGACAGATCTTAATAACCTGTGTTATTGAACACCTACTCTTGACGAACTCGTAAAAAGTATTTTGTGAACGAGCTTGAGCGTTTTGCAGAAAAGCGCTTCAGATGTTCAGCGTTAAGAAATGCTAACTGTCTGAGGACATTATACCGAGCTTTAGTCCCGCTGAATATAAGCGGGAAACATTTTAAGTGCGCCCAAAATGCTCACGGATAGAGCAAAATCGGCTTTTTTGCGAATGTACTAATCTTACGGGCTCTGATTGACGAGGCCAGGTTTATGGCCTGCCTGTTTTCCCTTGTAGCCAAATCGCGACAGAGACAAAAGAGATGCAAAAGGTGCGACTTAGCCTTGCAGCGCCGGGGATGAAACTCGCCAAGCCGGTAACCAACAAGAGAGGAATGGTTTTATACGGTGCATGGGCAGTGCTGACCAAGGAAATAATCGCTTGTCTTTCTGATATGGGGGTCGAGCAGATTACGGCGGAGGGGCACCCGCAGGACACCGGCGATGCGGGAAAAAACCTCAGCCAGCACATTGATGAGCTTTATTCTCGTTTCAAGTATGTGGAAGGAGATCCACTCATGAGTAAGATCAAGGGTTTCCTTTTGGAGCGTTTGAGGGAAAGGGCGGACGAAGCGTGAGTGTCGAAAAAGAGGCGATGCAAAGACGCATGGCGACATTGCAAAATGTCCCAACCCTGCCTGGCGTCTTTGAAAAGATCATCCCCTTGATGGAGAGCTCCAATGCTGGAGCTGAAGATATTGCAAATGTAATCTCCTCTGATCAGGCGCTCTCAGCCAAGATACTGCGGGTTGTGAACTCTGTCTTCTATGGGTTTCCCGGCCGCATTTCAAATATCACGCATGCCTTGGTCATCCTTGGATTCGACGTGGTTAAGGGGCTTGTCCTGAGCACTGCGGTCTTTGACATGATGAAAACCGGGGGATTTTTTAGCCTATGGAAACACTCCCTCGGGTGTGCCGCAACTGCTGGGATCATCGCTGAACGAACCAACCCTTCTAACCCTGAGGAAGTGTGCATCGCCGCTCTCCTCCATGATATAGGTAAGGTAATAATCAAAATCGAACTGCCTGAAGAATCATCGCGTATTGATAAGGTAGTTGCCGAGAAAGGGATTTCAACGTATGAAGCAGAGGAGGAAATCCTCGGATTCAATCATACCACAGTAGGAAATTGGCTCTGTCAAGAGTGGCACCTGCCTGATAAGCTTACCGATCCGATTACTTACCACCATAAGCCGAATCTCTCGAGCTTCGCCCCACTGCCAACTGCCATTGTCCATGTTGCCAATATCCTGGTGAGAGGTATCGGTTTTGGCTTTGCAGGAGACGGTCTCGTTCCTCAAATAGACCTGGCAGCTTGGCAGACCCTTAATATCAGCGATTCCCTTTTGGAAGAGATCATCAAGGAAATGGACGATAAACTTCAAGATGCCGAAGAGTTTTTATCCGGTCATGGCATTGGGAAATGACACAAGGGGAAAAAAGGCTCCTGATAATCGATAATGATCCATCGAGTGTGGATGAAATAAAACAGTTCTTAGAGCGGAATGGGGGCCATTTTATTTTTAATAGCGCAGAATCTTCGCTCCATGCCCTTGACGCAATTTATAGTAACCCTCCTGACATAATCCTCATCAACCAGTCACTAGAGGGAGAGACATGGAAGGATCTGTGCAAGAGAATTAAAGGGGATACAATCTTCGGCTACCTCCCAATCGTGCTGATACTCCAACCCGTTAAGCACGACCGAGAGATCGACTGGGAGGATGTCCCTGCTGACGACTACCTTCAAAAGCCGCTCGACCCCAATGAGCTACGCACAAGGATTTCTCTTAACCTGGAGCGAACGGCGAGGGTACGCGATATCAATCCCCTTACTCGCCTCCCGGGGAACTACACGATCATTAAAGAAATCCAGGAACGGATTGATAGCGGATCCTTGTTTGCTATTGGGTATGTAGACCTTGATAATTTCAAGTCTTACAACGACAGGTATGGCTTCCTGAGAGGAGACGAGGTTATCAAAATGACAGCCCGTCTTGTTACAAACTCGGTACGCAAAGTCCACACCGCTGATGCCTTTGTAGGTCACATCGGCGGAGATGACTTTGTTTTTGTTATACCACCTGACAGATTGGATGACATTTGTCATGAGGTGATAAGAAATTTCGATCTAATTGTGGGAGACTTTTACGATGAAGGAGACAGGATGCGTGGCTACATCGACTCTGTAAATCGTAAAGGACAAAAAGAACAGTTTCCCATTGTACCAATCTCCATTGCAGTCGTTACCAATGAATATAGACCCATCAAGCATATCGGAGAGGCGAGCTCACTTGCAGCTGAGGTCAAGAATCGCGTCAAATCCATGCAGGGAAGTAGCTATGTGAAAGACTTGCGGGGGTCTAAAAGTAAAGTCACATCCAATCTTTAAGACCTCAAGGGGCTGTTGCCCAAACGGAAATCCCTTTAAGCGGTCATTAAAACGTTTTTTGAAAACAAATCTTGGCGAAGTGGAAGATAAGCGATGTCAACTGTCTGAGCCCTAAAGGCGAGTTCTGACATCGCCTGGAGGGAGCCTTAGATTTGTCAGAAAACGTTTTAGACCAAGAGAAAAGGGATTTCGGCAACAGCCCGTCAAAAATCGATTGCATCCTGAAGAAATTGTTATGGAACTTAATCAGCTCAAACTTTTCTGTGCTGTAGTTGAAAAGAAGAGTTTTTCACGGGCCAGCGAGGCCGTTTTCCTGAGCCAACCCACGGTAAGCCTCCAAATCAGTTCATTAGAGAAAGAACTGGGCACAAGACTATTGGATCGCCAAGGTAGAGAAGTAACCGCCACCAGAACTGGCGAAACATTATACCATTACGCCCGCAGGATTTTGCGACTAGTAGACGAAGCCGAGCAGGCTATTGAACAGCTGAAAGGATTGGTGAAAGGGGAACTGACTCTCGGCGCAAGCACCATTCCAGGAGAATATATCCTGCCCAGCCTTTTGGCTGAATTCAAACAGAAACACCCTGCCATTGACATCAATCTCGTTATTGACGATACAAAGGGGATCGTTGAAAAAGTAGCACATAATGAAGTTGAGTTAGGTGTAGTAGGGACAAGAGAAAAGAGCGATAAATTAGTGTTTGACAGTTTCACCTCTGAAAGGCTTGTGCTGATTGGCCCTACCACCAGGAGATGGTTCAAGCACGAACTGGTAACGATAGAGGAACTAAGAGAAGTTCCCTTTATCCTGCGCGAAAGCGGCTCTGGAACCAGGGCTACGGTGAAACAAAGGTTACAGCAAGCAGGTATAAAAGAAGAAGATCTTACTATTGTAATGAGACTGGGAAGCACTGCTGCCGTGAAAAGGGCAGTGGAGAGCGGTGCCGGTGTTTCCTTTATCTCTGAGAAAGCAATAGAAAACGAAATCAAGCTCGGAACGATAAAGATTATCCCTCTTAAAGATTTAGAACTGGATCGAAAATTCTTCATCGTCTATAGGCGACAAAAGTCCCGTTCTCCTGCAACACAAGCCCTCCTGCAGTTCCTAAAAGAGAAAAAGGGGCAAACCTAAAAATCCTCCCTTTTTTCCTATTGAAAACCCCTATTAAAGTCCAATTTACTATTTAATATTTTAATTTGACTTATTGTAAATCCTAATATAGATTCCGTCTAAGCGGCACAAAAATATGACTTTACGTCCATCCAGCGAGTGCTCGTCGGTTTTTTGAGCCCTGTAGGCGAAAAAGGAGAAAACGCATGTCCCAGTTGAAAAACTTCTTTGCAACTCGGTGGGGAATTGTTGCGGTAGGAGCCTTTATTGGCGCCTTTGCCCCACTCTTGCAGAAATGGGGCAATCCGGGAAACATGGGCATTTGCGTAGCCTGCTTTGAAAGGGATATTGCAGGGGCTATTGGGATCCATCGCGCGGCCGTAGTTCAGTACATGCGCCCGGAGATTGTCGGCTTTGTCTTGGGCTCATTGATTGCTGCCTATATCTTCAAAGAATTTCGACCTCGGACAGGTTCTGCCCCTATTGTGAGATTTGTCTTAGGGGCCTTTGCTATGATCGGGGCCCTGGTCTTTCTGGGATGCCCCTGGCGGGCCCTGCTGCGTTTTGCCGGCGGTGACGGAAACGCTATTTTTGGCCTTCTTGGCCTTATCTTTGGCATTTGGATTGGTACCCGTTTTTTTAAGAGCGGATATAACCTGGGCCGCGCTGACAAGACCTACACCTCAGTGGGATGGTTACTGCCTCTGATTATGATAGGTTTTTTCATACTGATGCTCATCTTTCCACCGATCCAGGGAGAGACAAAAAACGGTATCCTTTTCTATAGTGCCAAAGGTCCGGGATCTATGCACGCCCCCCTGATCGTCTCCCTGTTGGTGGGACTTGCCATAGGGTTTCTGGCCCAGCGAAGCCGTTTCTGCACTATGGGATCCTTTAGGGATCTGATCCTCTTTCGGCAGATCCATCTCTTCTCAGGGCTCCTTGCTTTTGCGGTTGTTGCCTTCCTCGCAAATTTGATGTTGGGGCAATTTCACCCCGGCTTTGTGAATCAACCGGTAGCCCACACCGTGGGCCTTTGGAATTTTGGGGGTATGGTCCTGGCAGGCCTGGCCTTCGCACTCGCTGGGGGATGCCCTGGTCGCCAGCTTTTTATGGCTGGAGAAGGTGATGGCGATGCCGCAATCTTTGTGTTGGGCATGATCGTGGGAGCTGGATTCTCCCATAACTTAGGCTTGGTTAGTTCGCCAAAAGGGGTTGGCCCCTATGGAGTCGTGGCCGTGATCATTGGGCTTCTGGTCTGCCTGTTTATCGGTTTCACAATGAGAAAAAAATAAGATAGGGAGCGTCTACAATGAATACAACTGTTGATGCACGTGGATTTTCCTGTCCGCAACCGGTTCTTATGACCTTGGACGAAATCACCAAGGTAGATACGGGCGAGATTGTAGTTTTGGTGGATACAGATACATCCAAGGAGAACGTGAGCCGAGCTGCTACCAGCAAAGGATGGCACGTGAAAGACGTTCAGGAAGAGGGAGAGGGATACCGAATCACAATCTCAAAGGATTGAGCATGTCTGTCTTAGGCCTTTTTAAGCGGAAACAGCCCAAACGCTCATCACCGGATCAGAGCCGGGATCGAGGAATACTGGTGTTTGAAAACACCAGTGAAGTGATCCGGGCGGAAACGGCCCTCAAAAAAGAGGGGCGGAAAATCCGGGTGATGGGACCACCTCCTGAGGTCCGCAGTGGTTGCGACCTGGTTATCGAGATCCCACTCGTTGAAGAGCTGAGCATCCTGAGGACACTCCAGGCAGCCGATGTAACACCGAAAGACATTGTCCCGGTCAGCAGCCCCCTTCTGAGACCTGTGGACCTCTTCCAGACCAAGGAGCTGGGCCGGTATCTGATGATTCGAGCTGCAAATATGAAATTAACCATTGATAAACGGACATTGACCATCGTAAATGTTTCAGGAGGCGGTTGTCCGGATGTGCCCTACCTGGCCCAAGAAATGGTGGGGAAACCCTTGGCCGAAGCACCGAGCCCCCGGGAAATAGGCCATACCCTCTGTGGTTATGCCCTGCAGCTCGCCTATGAGGAGGTAAAACGCCAATGCTCGCCCTAGTGGGAACTGTTCCTTATAGAGATTTCCCCTTGGTGGATAGCGAGGTGAGCCTCCACGATGATAAGGTCTGTATTCAGGGAGAGCAGGTCACAGTGAACCGAGGCACTCCAGCCCTTTTGGCTGCAACCATCAAGGCCAGGGAGTTCTTAGGCCAACCGGCTCCCCATGGGTACCTTGTCGGAGACATCGGCTTGGGAGATGGCAGTCGACGTCTTTATGAATATCTGATTCAACATTTAGGCGAATCCGATTTTCAGGCAATAACGTTTCACTATATGCAGCCTGACATCGGATGCCACAACCGAGTTCTGTTTGTCATGGAACAAATGTCAGAGAGGCCGATCCTTATCGCAGATGCCGGCTCCATGTACGCAGCCAAGATGAGCGGAAAGGCAGCGACTTATGACCTTTTCACACCTGATATCGGGGAACTGGCCTTTTTGGCGGACGAAGAGGCACCGCACCCTTTCTACACCCGCGGTTTCATTCTGCATGAAGAAAATCGGGTGCCAGAACTGATTGCTCGTGCATATGCACACAAAAATGCCCCCCAAAATCTCTTGGTCAAAGGAGAACAGGATTATGTGGCCAACCAGGAAGGAATCCAGGCAACGATCAATCATCCCATGGACGAAGCCATGGAGGCCATAGGTGGAACAGGAGATACCCTGACTGGCATTGCGTCAGCCCTGATCAGCACAGACATGGAAATAGGCGAAGCTGCCACTATTGCCGCCCGAGCCAATCGACTGGCCGGGCATTATGCAGAACCTACTGCAGCCACGCAGGTGATGGAAATCGTCTCTCACATACCAAAAGCCCTTGGAGATGTTTTCTGCGAGAAGAACAGGGGAGAAGGATGGCAAAAACCGTCTCAAAAGGAGAGCGCCGTATCAGCCCTGAAATGACTGTTTTGGATGTTCTCAACCGCAACAGACACACAGAGAATCGTCCTCGGTTACCGTGCTACAATTTCATCCCTGTTGTGAAAGCGCCTATCCAATGTGCTCTTGAACATGGATCTGGAGGATTGAGGGCTCGTAAGGTGCCGATTGTCGATGAAACGGTTTATGTCCTTGTAACTACGGGCAAGCTGGTGAACGGTAATATTTTTGAAGGAGCATCATATGGGGAAGGAAAATCAAATGGGTAAACACAGCAAGATACGCCTGACTGAAACCGTGCATGGTGGTGGGTGAGCCTGCAAGATCGGTCCGGGAGACCTACATAAAGCCCTCTGTGGATTGCCCCTCATTTCCCATCCAAACCTGATCGTAGGTATAGAAACTGCAGAGGATGCGGGGGTCTATAAGTTGACGGAGGATTTGGCCATTGTCCTGACTTTGGATTTTTTTACCCCTATCGTTGACGATCCGTATACCTTTGGTCAGGTTGCTGCGGCCAACTCCCTATCCGATGTTTATGCAATGGGAGGAAAGCCCATAGTAGCTATGAATATCATCTGCTTCCCTATAGGAAAAATGGGTATATCTATTTTGCAAGATATCCTGAGGGGCGGATTAGATAAAATGAGAGAGGCAGCGGTACTCTTGGTTGGCGGACATAGCGTTGAGGATAATGAACTAAAGTACGGGCTTTCAGTGACCGGTACCATACATCCGGAAAAGGTATTGACCAATAAAGGTGCCAGAGCCGGCGACAAACTTATTCTGACCAAACCTTTGGGCACCGGAATCATCAATACTGCATTAAAGGGGGGTTTGGCTCATGAGCATTCAGTGGCTGAGTCGATAAACTGTATGACCGCCCTGAATAAGAAAGCAGCCGAGCTGATGACAGAGGTGGAGGTTCACGCCTGCACCGATATAACCGGCTTTGGCCTGCTCGGCCATGCCTGCGAGATGGTTGAGGACCAGGATGTGGGCATGGTGATATACTCTTCCACTGTACCGATTCTCCCGGGAACGGAAGACCTTGCTCAGATGGGATTGATTCCCGGAGGGACCATTCGGAATCGAGATTTTCGCATCCCCATGATAGAGCGCGCTACCGAGATATCTGACGAACAGCTGCTCATCCTATTCGATGCCCAAACCTCAGGTGGATTACTCATCTCGGTGCCCGAGCGGGATGCGCAGAGCTTACTTGAAAGGCTCCATCAAGAAGGGGTGGAGGCGGCAGCTATCGTTGGTGAGGTTGTGGAACAACCAAAGGGGAAGATTGTCATTGGATAGGAACCAGAGCAATTCCTCCGCACGGTGAGTAGCTGGACGCCCAGCCTTCAAACGAAACCCGCTCCAACCGGCACACCCCAGCAAGAGGCCCTGTTTCGACACAATTTTGAGCGCTGTTTTCCTGCTGAAATGGGAACCTGACGCCCCTCTCCCACCTGGTGAATACAATGTGGTCGAACCCTTACAGCCTGTCTCCGAAATCCATTTTCGCTTGGTCTAAAACGTTTTTTGATCCCGTCTATCTAAGAGGGACTCCCGACCCGACTTGTCGGGATTGGCTAGGATTTATTATCAAAACGTTTTAGTGATCCCCAGAAGACCTGAGCACATCCCGAGCTTCTCTCTTTTTCGACTACCCCGCTAACCCCCTTATCATATCATCGGTATCTTTTCTTCTTCTCTATCACCACACCAATTATTCTATATTCAATCTCTCTATTAGGCTCAATATCATCGTATTGAGGGTTTAGAGGATGGAGTACCCGTGCTCTGCCATACTGTTTGAGCTGCTTGAAGAGGTTGCCTCTCCCTCCTCATTGGAGACGACCACATAATCATCGTGCTCTGGTTTCAGATACGGGTTGATAACGATGATATCTCCCTCGTAGAATTCGGAGAATGGCTGTGTGAGGAAGTGATCAAGGCAGTCCCTCACCGCCATTTCATCTTCAGCATATCCAAAATCCTCCGCAGATAGTTCCCATACGCCCGTAAGCTCCTTTCTGAGCTGAGCAGATGTGCGTGGGAGACAGTGAAGGTGTTTTTTCAAGAGACTGTGCCAGAGGCGGGTCCAGTACTTGGGGCCGTTATTGCCATACAGAGCTTTGGAGATTTCTGGGGGTTTGATCCCCACGTGCACATTCTATGTACAGATGGTTGTTTCTATGGCAACGGTATGTTCAAGTAGCTCCTTCTTTTCGCACAGGGGATCTGGAGAAGACCTGCCCGCTCGTGGCCTACCCCAATAGCGGCATATGTTGTAGATACTTTCCCGTTGACATACCAGGCCACTCCACCTCTACTTTCCCTCCAACAAAGGGAGTTCTTGCTATCACTTATAAATATCTAAAAAGGGCATCCAAATCGTAGAGACCATCGGGTACCAGAATGCTCTGAAAATGTACACTGATTCCTCCATGAAATTTAAAGACCTTTTGGCTAGGAAAGGTAAAGACTTTCCGTCTCGTGTATCATTATGAGGCAGCCCCTCTTTACGTTAGCCCACCAATCAATGGCCTTGTCGATTGACGGAATCGACCATGTTATCCCATTCTGACAGATACCCTATGCTCACGATTATCGTTCAGGAGCGGAATCCTTTGATCAGGTAAAACTTCTCCATCCAGCGTCACCTCTTTCACCCCCCGGCTGACGCCATGCGGGTTTTCCACTCGAATGCGATAGACGGTCGCACCGTTTCTGTAAGTTATCCCGTAATCGGACCATTCATCGGGGATACAGGGATCTATTCGCAGCATCTTGCCTGTTTTTCGAAGCCCCAGGATTGCCTCCAATCCCAGGCGATACATCCACCCGCCGGAGCCGGTATACCAGGTCCACCCGCCGCGGCCCGTATAGGGCGGCATACTGTAAACGTCCGCCGCCATGACATAGGGTTCCACTCGATAACGACGTGCTTTGTCCATAGTATCGCTATGATAGATGGGGTTGAGAACTCGAAAGAGTTGCTCCGCAAGGTTTCCCTGTCCGAGCTCTGCAAAGGCCCATACGGTCCATAAGGCAGCATGCGTGTATTGGCCGCCGTTCTCGCGAATTCCGGGCGGATAGCCCTTGATATATCCAGGGTCCCGAGGCGTTTTATTGAATGGCGGAGTAAAAAGCAAAACCAGCCGGTCGTCAGGCCTCACAAGCCGCTCCTTTACGGCGTCCATTGCCCGGACAGCACGGTCAGGATCTCCGGCACGGGAGAGGACTGCCCAGGACTGGGCGATTGCGTCTATCTGGCACTCTCGATTATGCAGTGACCCCAGTGGAGTCCCGTCATCATAGTATGCGCGAAGATACCAGCCCCCAGACCATCCATCGGCCTCCAGTCTTTGGCCAAGCTCACGGGCCTGGCTGCGATATAAATCGGCCTGCTGTTTATCACCCATGGCCTCGCACAGGGGGGCAAAGGCCCTTAGAATAGAGCACAGAAACCATCCCAGCCAGATGCTTTCTCCTCTACCTTCAATCCCGACTCGGTTCATGCCGTCGTTCCAGTCCCCGGTGCCGATCAGGGGGAGACCGTGTGGCCCGGCCGTGGAACCCTTCTTGATGGCCCGACAACAGTGCTCATAAAGGTTATACGCTTCAGCAGTAGGTTCATAGCGCCCATAGCGCTCCTCTTCCTGGTCTTGGAGTGGATCCCCTTTGAGAAACGATATTTCCTCGGTGAGGATGGATTGATCACCTGTTGTTGCTACGTACTGGGCGGTGACAAAGGGGAGCCACAGCAGATCGTCTGATATGCGCGTACGTATGCCGTTTCCTGACGGCGGATGCCACCAGTGGAGAACATCCCCTGCTTCAAATTGATGGCGCGCGGAGACCAGGATATGGCTGCGGGCGATTTCCGGGGCTGCATGAAGCAATGTCATTACATCCTGGAGTTGATCCCGAAATCCGAATGCCCCGCTTGACTGGTAGAGCGCTGTACGTCCCCATATGCGGCAGGAGAGGTTCTGGTAGAGGAGCCAGCGGTTGAGGAGCAGGTTCATGGCCTGATCAGGCGTCTGAACCGTAACGTTACTCAGGATACCCTCCCATAAGGCATTCATCTCTTCCCATGCCTTGGTAATCTGCGACGGATCCTGGTATTGCTTAACCAGGAGCAAGGCCTCCTGATGATCCTCACCCTGACCAATCAGAAAATAGATCTCCTCCGATTTTCCTGAATGGAGATCAATGTGCAGCTGCATAGCCGCGCATGGGTCATAGCCCGGATCAGTCCTTCCCGTAAGTCCGATTCGCCTGAGTGCAGCAGGATTTTTGAGATCTCCGAGGCGCCCGAGAAATTCCGTGCGGTCGCTCGTGATGCCATGGGGTTTCTTGCTGGCAGACAAAAAGGCCACCCGTTTTCCGAACTCCTCATTGTATGGATTGCGGGCGATCAGTGCATGGCTGTCCTCGTCATACTCGGATTTGACATGCTGGTGCATGGCATCACGATTATTGCCGAGTACCCACTCGGCATAGTAGGTTACCGTAATTCTCCTGGTGCGTTTCCAGGTGTTCTCTAACCGTACCTTCACAACCTTCACCGGGGCGTTCGGTGCGGCAAAGAGGGTTGTATGCTGTTTAAGGCCGTGGCTGTTATGTTCAAAGATGGAGTATCCCACGCCATGGCGAATCAGGTAAGGTTCCTCAATGCCGGCAGGGAGCGGTGTGGGCGACCAAACATGGCCTGTTTCCTCGTCACGGATATAGATAGCCTCACCCCCTGAATCACTTACCGGGTCATTGTACCACGGTGTCAGCCTGTTTTCACCGCTATTGATAGCCCAGGTATACCCGCTTCCGGCCTC
>CP070673.1:341460-352348 GCA_020351915.1 Deltaproteobacteria bacterium | reverse complement strand
CTCATAGGCAATGAAAAAGGCAGCAAGGAGCTTGCCGGTGGCATCGTCAATGGCAGCCAGCAGAAAGGGTTCTCTTTTCCAAACCACCGGTGAGGGCTCCCATCCCACAGCACCATCATGCCCTCTTGGGACTTACGAGGTCTTCTTTTGTGGTCTTTCTTCGCTCTCCGTTTCCTCTTCGCTGCTATCCCGCTCGCCCGTCTCAGCCTCCGCACTGTGTCGCGACTGACGGTAATACCCTCTCGTTCCTTAAGCTTTTCGGTAAAATGGGTATCATTGAAGTTCGTATACATGCTTTGCGATAGTTCAATGATCCGTTCGGCAAGTTCACTGCTCAGGGCCTTGGGTGATGGCCTGCCTCGGTTGCCGTGCACCAGTCCCTTTGGCCCCTTCACTGATCAGTTTCTTCTTCAGTCGTTTCGCATGCCGGTAGGAGACCCCCATCAACATACTGGCACCCTTTAAGGTGGTTTTTCCACCTATAACCATCTCTAAAAGATGGAACCTCTGCCGCTCTCTCTGACCCATTGCTATAATGTCCCTTTCCATAATGGGGACATCTTCATTAAGCCAACACACTGGGCTGCCCTTGTCATTGACACACAACCACAAATTCCCTATACTGCGGCCCACAGAAAGCGAGTTCATATCTTATCATAATGATGCTTGGAATAGACGAGCCGATTTTGGCCTGCCGCAGGCTGTTGTCAGACTACGTGGCCCATTCAAACTCTGATACACGGAGAGGTCGATAGCTAAGATATTTGCAATATCGGAAGACAACCAGAACTATGTACAGGACCAGTACCTAAATGCTCAAACAATGAGAGGAGGGTGAAGTATGGGTTACAAAGATTTGAGAGAATTCCTCGAGCGGGTGGATAGCTTTGGCGAGCTGAGGCGAGTCGAGGGCGCGGATTGGGATCTGGAGATAGGAGCCATTACTGAAGTGGCAGCATCTTCACCGGGCTGCCCCTTGCTCCTCTTCGACAAAGTCAGGGGATATCGGCCGGGCTACAGGATTGTCACTAATCTCCTCCATACTGAGAGACGGCTAGCTCTGGCTTTAGGCGAATCACCTGACCTCAGGGGTGTCGGGCTGATCAAGAAATGGAAAGAAGGGCCGGCTAAAGTCACCGAGGGCCCACCACCGGTTGAAGTCAATCATGGCCCCCTCAGAGAAAATATCCTCAGCGGCAAAAATGTCAATGTTATGGAATTTCCTGCAGTGAAGTGGCATGAGCTTGATGGCGGCAGGTACTTCGCCGGCCCGGTAACCATCGCTAGAGACCCCGATGAAGGTTGGGTAAACCTGGGCATATTCCGCCTGCAAGTTCACGACAAATCAACCTTGAGCCTTTATATTGGACCAGGCAGCAAACATACCAAGCAGATTTTGCAAAAGTACTGGGACAGGGGCGAAAGCTGCCCGGTAGCTATATCAATGGGACACACGCCAGCCCTGTTCATAGCTGCCGCTTTGTTCTCCCCATGGGGCCTCTCAGAATACGAGTTGGCTGGACAACTCAATGGTATGCCAATAAAGGTAGTCCCTGGCGAACTCACCGGCTTGCCAGTACCAGCTAGTGCTGAGGTAGTGCTTGAAGGAGAGGTGCCCTCTCTGGAAGTGGAGAGCCACGCTGAAGGTCCCTTCGGAGAAGCCACGGGCTACTATGTTTCCGGGCTGTCCACAAAAGAGCCGGTCATCAAGGTAAAATCTATCATGCACCGCAATAATCCCATAATACAGGGGGCACCCCCGATGAGACCACTCCCCGGACTGTGGCATTTCCCGGTCAATCACCGCTGCGCCACCGTGTGGAGCGACTTGGAAAAATGTGGCATTCCCGATATCCAGGGCGTGTGGCAAGAGGGCTATGGCTTGATGGTCATATCACTAAAACAAAGATATGCGGGACATGCCAAGCAGGCAGGACAGATTGCCGCCGGGTCTCGGGGTTCGACCCTTGTCCGCTTCATTGTTACTGTAGATCAAGATATTGACCCCTGCAACGTCACGGAGGTTATGTGGGCGATGGCAACGCGCTGTGACCCGGAACGAGACATCGAAATCATTAAGGAGGTTGCATCTAGTTCTATTGATCCGTTGCTCTCACCCGAGCAAAGAGAGCGCGCTGACATAATCACCGGGAAGGTGATCATAAACGCCTGCACGCCGATCTATCGCAACAGGGCGTTCCCACCCGTGGTTGCGGTGAGCGCGGAGTTGAAGGCGGAGATAATCAAAAAATGGTGGAACGTCATTAAGTGAGCTAACGCGCGTAAGCTTAACCTTTCCAAACCGGTATTCGAAGGATACATAATGTTGCGGCTGCCCCTTTTTGTTAAGAAAAGGAGGCATTCGTGCGGATCGTGCACAGGCTGTGGGATATATCTTTTTCGTTCCCGCCCTGCCTCAACTGATGCCGCTCTGGTTACACGGGAATTCGTAACTCCAAGTTACCGCGCAACCACTGCTTCCGAATACCCTAATTCCTTTACCGCAAGCCAGGATAGTGCCTGATGCGCTTCAACGATTTCGTGTCTGCGGCTCCAGAAGGCATTTGACCGTGAGAGGTGCCATGGCGTCTTCTTCACCAAGGCGCCCCAATCGGGTCTTAAAATCGTGCCGGTCCTTGCTGGCGATGAATATCTTGTTGCGTTCGATGCCCTTACCCATGACATGATGGAGGACACCGGGTGCATCTAATCGAGCTAACTCGTGGTATGGTGGTATTTTGGGCAGTGTATCGGTGACCGTCAAGCACGCTCTGCACGAGTGTCGCCTTGTCTCACATGGCCATATCTTTGATATCGTCGGTAACTATTATCCCGCTTTCTGGTTCGGTATCGCTGTCTCCATCGACGGAATAGTACTGAACGTTTTTTTAAAAGGGGTCATAAGGATAAAGACGTCTGATACGAAATGACCCCCAGGCCCGCCTTTCTCTCATTCATTCGCCTTCTGCATTTCTATCAGACGCCACTGTGTTTGATTTTTTTGTAGTATGATTCCGACAAATAGATTGCAGCCAGAGGGTTATGACCTGTGACCCGGTCCTTAACCGCGAAAACCGTCGCCGGGGCCGCTGTATATTTAAAGAAGAGGGAGTCGTGGTCCACGCACAACCCTAACAGAATGTTAAACTCGGTTTCTGCTTTATTGAGCAATTTCGCTTGATAGATTGGATTGCAAATGGCTTCATCTGTACCCTGGAGGATTTGTTCTTCGTCCTTAACTCCGATTTTGCTCTTCGACGTCCTACCTGCTTTGCAAAGCGCTGAAACCACTTCAAACCCATGAATCTCGAGGATTTCCTGACGACGATTGCCCCGTAGGGTCACGTGATGGGGTATGCCGGGAGCCACAACTCGCGCCATTCGTGCCATGGAAGGAATCGTAGCCCGTGAGGGTCCCACCGTCAAGAAAAAGGATGGTGTCCCTGGAATTGATACTTTTGCGCAGGGCCTGTAATATCTCAGGGGCACAACAGGAAGACGAAGGTTTATTACAAAAGGAATGCCAGAAGATAGTGAACCCTAGGAAAAATTCCTTCTGAGCTTATTTCATAGTCTCTTCCGTAACTCTTCCGCCGTTGCCGAATTCCTCCTGAAGACCGATCAGGTTTTCTGAGAAACTCACTTGTTATATTTAAACCTGGTGAGCGAATACGCTAGCTCAATATCCTATCCTTACGGCTGAGAGTCTCATCAAATTCGGCGCGGCTAATCCAATTCGAACCTGTGTTTTTGATGATCTCGAAAGCGGCTTCCGCCTCTTCCTGGCAGGGTGCACCATCTGCTACCTTTGGGGGTATGATGGGCTTGCTTACGGCCACCAAGGCCTTAAACTTCATCCTCTTGTGATCAGGGACATCGAATATTTTAGCAACCCTCTCCCTTGCCCCCATCAATTAGAGTTCCATTTCCTTTAGATCCTTTGCTATTATGAGCGGGACCTCAGTCAAGACTTGTACATCTTGTTCCGTCCAGTCAAGTGCAACTTCCCTAAGCTGCAGAACCTCTAATAGCATATGGAGATCCTAATGAATTTATCCCCCGATTTTACTCAAAAATTCGAGCACGGCCTTATTATACTCATCTGGCGCTTCAATGGGGCTGGCATGACCCGTGCGTAGTATTTTCAGCTGTGAGCCAGGTATTCGTTGCTGCAATAGCCGGGCTGCATCGGGCACTAACAAGATGTCATATTCGCCTGCAATGATTAGTGTAGGGCAGGCAAGCTTGGCGAAATCGGCGGAAGTGGGCTGTGCCAGTGCCTTCATGACCCGACGGTAGCCATCAGGTTCGTTAAGGAGTAGAATTCGCTTGTAGTGCTCCACTAAGGCTGGATTTTCGTCAGCAAAGCCGGGGCGGAAGGCAATTGTCCTTCTCAACTTCCAAACGCCTCTCATACCATCCCTTTCCAGTGCCTCCAGCTGGGCTCGCCTCCCCTCATCCATCTCTTTCATTGCTTGCTCAGAAAGGGGAACCGCTCCGGCGGCATTGGACAAAATGAGAGCTTTCACCATCTGAGGGTGTTTGAGGGTAAAGGTGGCAGCGATCCCACCTCCCATAGAGTATCCCAAAATGCTAGCTTGCCTGATATTTAGCGCCTTTAGCAACATATAGAGATCATCTGCCCAGAGATCCTGGGAGTATTCCTGATGACCAAGGTCTGTTTTGCCATGGCCCCTAAGATCGTAGGTTAGGACACGGAAAGAGCGAGCAAAGCTGGCCAACTGACCAAACCAAGCCTCCAGGTTATCACCAGCACCGTGTATCAATACAAGGTACTCACCCTCCCCTTGAGTCCGATAGTTTACGCGGATATCGTTTACCTTAATCTTCATGCTCTTCCTCCGTCAGTTGAATATTTGGCTATCCTTTCAATAGCTAGATAGAAAAAAGGAGAAGCGGAAGGAGCACCGCTTTCTACCGCTTAGCCCCCAAAATAGTGTACCCCACCAAAATTCCACTCGGGTGTTTGAATTAGAGTTCTATTTCCTTCAGATCCTTTGATATTATGAGAGGGGCCTCAGTTATGGCTTGCACCTCTTGTGCGGTCCAGCCAGGTGCAACTTCCCTAAGCTGCAGACCCTCCTTAGTCACTTCGATAACTGCCACATCGGTAACAATGAGGTCTACACACTCTTTGCAAGTAAGGGGATAGCTGCATTCTCTTACGATCTTGTGCACTCCTTTTTTAGTGGTGTGCTCCATGGTAACAATCACCTTCTTCGCCCCATAAGCGATATCCATAGCACCGCCAAGGCCGGAGTCTACCAAAGTGCCGGTTGTAAAATTGGCTAGACCGCCCTTTTCTGATACTTGAAGGGCCCCCAGCACTGCTACATCAAGCCGACCTCCCCTAGCGATAACAAATGACATGGCATGATCAACAAAACACATACCTGGTAGCGGAGCAACAAGTCGCCCTCCAGCATTAATAAGATCAAAGTCTGCTTTGTCCCAATCCTCTTCGGTAAGAACAGGACCGTAGCCGATAAGCCCGTTCTCGCTGTGGAAGATTACAGTTCTGTCTTCAGGAACAAAGTTAGGACATAGAGATGGTATGCCGGCACCCAAATTGACGTAGTCACCGTCTTGAAACTCTTTAGCTGCCCTCAGGGCTATGACCTCTCGGTCTAAACGTGCCTTCATTTCTTTCCTCCCTCCGGTATCTTTACCATACGGTCTACGAAAACACCCGGAGTCAAGATGTACTCAGGGTCAAGCTCTCCAATCTCCACAATCTCGTCCACCTCGGCAATGGTAATCCTTGCTGCAGTTGCTATGAGTGGGTTAAAGCTCCTTGATGCTCCCCGGTAAGCCAGATTACCTAACCTGTCAGCCTTGTAAGCTTTGACAAAACCGAAATCTGCTGTCAAGGGCAGTTCTAGGATATACTCTTTGCCCTTGATAACCCTCTTCTCTTTTCCCTCCGCAATAAGCGTGCCAACGCCAACAGGGCAGTAAAACCCCCCTATCCCAGCTCCCCCTGCCCGTATCCTTTCTGCCAGAGTTCCCTGGGGGACTACCTCCACCTCTACCTCGCCTGCTGCCGCAGCTTCCTCTAACGCAGATGCTATCCCAGCAGCACGGCTTGTAGCAACGAAGCTCGTGATCGCCTTTTTCACCTGCTTATTCTCCACTAGGATATTTGCAGTAATAACCTCTGGCATCGAGTGGCCAGCAACCAAACCACCGCGGTTAAAGTTGCAGCTCACAACAGTAAGGTTTTTCGCTCCTTTGTCCCGCAAAGCAAGAATTAAGTTCTGTGCGATACCCCCGGGTCCAAGAAAGCTATGCATCATGATCGTGGCTCCATCTGGAATGTCTGCCACTGCTTCTTCAAAGCTGGCATGCACTTTATTCTTCATGCCACGCCTCCCTCCTTTGTATTTTTACCGAGGAAAAATGGACGGACTAAGTTCTGATCTCCGCGAAAAACCGTGCATATTCACTTTGAAATGCCCGAGCCCAAGCAATTTCCTCACTTGTCAGCCATTTTGAGAGGTCTGCATCGGCGTACCTTGATCTAGTGAATAACCATTTCTGACCATAGGGTACTGTGGCGTCAATCCCCATTTTGCTTGATATGCCAGTTCGCTCTGCCCCCTCTGTTCTGCCCATTGGGCTGGTCGGATCGCCTCTGACTTCAGAAACGATCATGAGGTCCGCGATAGGGTTCATCCTGCTGTTAATTGCAAACAGCACGTCTTCAGCATTGTATATGTTTATGTCTTCATCTACCACTATGACCAGCCGAAGAAACGGACAAGCCGCGAAGGCAGCCTCAACCATGTTCCTCTGGTATCCCTCATCTCTTCGCCTTCTTTTCCTCACCTGAATCACTATCCCGGTGTTTCCGCCAAAAGCATCGAGCATATTCACGTCAATGACAAGTCCAGGGTATATCCGATTGCAAGCATCGTAGACTCCTGCTTCTCTGATGGTCTGGCATAAATAGAACCCCTCGGTACTATGAGCAAGGGGAGTATGGAAAATAGGCTTGTCCTTTCTGTGGGTTATGGCAGTGGCTTGAAATTTATAAGTTTTCCAGGCCCTGCCAACGTACCCTGTGAATTCGGGAAAGAAGGTTGCCTTTCCTATCTGCCCAGTCTCCTCAGCATCGCTGCTCTCCCACACCAGCTCATCGGTGTCTATATACCCTTCTATCACCCATTCGGCGCTGGCAATAGCATAGGCGTCTACAGTCTTGGCCCTGTAAATCTCAACTGGGGAACCCTGAAGTGCACCAGCTATGGCAAGCTCATCGGTTCCAGCGGGTATCGCAAGCAGCACACCTCCACCTCCTGCTGTTAGCCACACTGCCGGAGATGGACATATGTTGATCGTTAGTGGTAACCTTCCTTTCTGCTGGCTAGCACGAAGCAGGTGGTACTCGAGATGAGTTCCCAAGTCAAAACCCAGGCTTGCCCAATCCTTGCCCCGGAAATGGATTCGCTTAAAAGTAATATCATGACCGATCTCTGGTCCACTGACAAGGACAACCCCACCCCCTAAGATCCGGCCTGCATCATCTTCAGTATGTTTGATAACGGGAATAGCATTTAATACATCGATATCCTCGGTAATGATATTCTCTTGACAGGGTGCACTATCTACTACCTTTGCGGGTATGGGATTGTTTATGGCCTCCAAAGCCTTAAACTTCATCCTCTTGTGATCAGTGACATCGAATATCTTAGCAACCCTCTCCCTTGTGGAAAACACATTAGAAACAATCCTTGCATTGGGATAACTTTTAATATTTTCAAACAATAGGGCAGGACCGCCATCTAAAGCTTTAGTAATGCCGGAGATCTCATAGATGGGATCTACTTCAGCTTTGACGGTCAAAATCTCATTCTGTTCCTTTAGAAACTCTATAGTACTCCTGACACTCATTATGTTCTTCTGCGACATCTCTTATACCTCCTAAGATAATAACTGAACTGAAACCACTTTAACCTCATGTATCCTAAGGTTGCCATCTCCTTTTCGATCTAAAGTTAACATTGCTTAACCTTGTAGACCTTGCACAACAAGGCTCTGAGGGGCCAAAGGCCACCGATTTTATTGCAGTGATCAGGCTCATCATCGGTGAGCACATTGATATTTGACTCCCATACCCCATGTAGCCAGGGCTCTTCACCTGGCAGTTCGGGAAGCCACCATCCGTGTTGAGCATGGACTACCCTGGGATCAATTCCCTTGAAGTATTCGCACTTTTGCCTCACCCTTCCCCTTGGCGTCTCGATCCAAACCCAGTCTCCATTGCGAATACCTAGCTCGGAGGCCTTTTCTGGATTGATCTGTATTACCGGGTTTGGACGCTGTTTGCGCAGTGAATCAATCTGTCGCTGTTCTGAATGAAAGTAAGGCTGGAATCTGCCCCCCGTGATTAGGATGAGAGGGTATTCCTTCGCCAGCTCGGGGGTGCTAATCGGGCTTTCTGGAGGCTCTTCATAGCGAGGTAATGGATCATATCCAAGGCGCTCAAGAATGGTTGAGTACAGCTCCACCTTCCCAGTAGGCGTCGCAAACCCGATCTTCTCATATTTCTTGGGTTCTGATCGAGTGGCATCATAGCCATTCCTTTTACTCACAAATTCCTTAAGGGTATAGCCCAAGGGTTTCAGCCGGTAGTCATAGCCCTCCTCAAGGTTCTTCCAAGGCCAGTACTCTTCCTGCCCAAGCCGGATGCCCAAGCCACGCCAAAACTCGTAATCCGTTTTACGATCATATTTCCCCTCCACTACAGATGGCAATGCTGCTTCACCAGCTCCTATAAAGCCAATTGTATCGCCAAATGTGTAGACAGTCGGCCTTTCGAGCCAGGATGCCGCGGGAAGCACATAGTCAGAGAGATCAGCGCTGGGTGTCATCCAGTAATCCATAACCACATAGAGATCAAGGCTTTTCAGAGCCTTGTACACCAATTTGGTGTTGGGCATAGTAACCATCGGATTACTGGACATAGTTATGAGGGCTCTAACAGAGTAAGGCTTGTCGGTGAACATTGCCCGAAATACAGTTGGTGCATGAGCAAAACAGTTGTGGAGTCGCGATATGGGCGTGCCCCATACCCTTTTCTGATTCTCTTGGATCAAATCATAACCAGGCCAGGAAAGAAGTCTAAACCGATCCCCCCCCAGTGTCTTTGTCTTCTGATCGGGAGAAACCCTGTCATTGAGCTCAATCTCAGACTCCGGTACAATTTGTGGATGGGATGGGCGAAGCATGTTGCCCCCCCTCACATCGATGTTTCCCGTGATCGCCGGCAAGATGAATCTAGCGCAGAGGGCTTCCATACCGTTAGCTAAGTGTTCCAACCCCATCATGCTAACGGATGTCGCCGGCCTATTTGTGGCATACATCCGGGCTGCTTCCTTGATTCTCTCAGCGGGAACCCAGGTGATCTCGGCTACCTTTTCAGGTGGATACTCGTTGGCTCGCCCTGCAAGTTCATCAAAGCCGTAACACCATTTCTCTACAAAGTCTTTATCGTAGAGCCCTTCAGTAATGATGATATTTATCATGCTCGTTAGCAAGGCGGTGTCGGTGCCTGGCCTGAGCTGCAACCATACGTCAGCCTTCTCTGCTGTTTTTGTACGCCTCGGATCGATCACTATGAGCTTTACCCCTGCCTTTTTGGCGTCACGTATGGGAAACCAAGCGTGTCGCGTAGACGCGTGAGGATTGGTCCCGATCAGCAGAATGCACTTGGTTTCTGGGCGCAAATGCATATGATCTGCGGGCCAGCCAATAATGGCAGAAGCAATCAGGTTGTCTGGCCCATAGCAGATCTGACCTTGTCCAATGGAGTTTGGGCTCCCGAGCAAGCTGAAGAAACGTGCCTTATACTCATCAGCAGTTCTAGCAGTACCACTGCTGGTGGCAATGGCTTCGGCACCGTACTTTTCCCTTATTGTCTTCAGTTTTTCAGCTATCTCATCTAACGCTTGCTCCCACGAGATACTTTCCCACTTACCTTCGCCTCTCTCACCCACCCTTTTCAACGGATAGCTCAGTCGATCGGGGTGATAGAACCACTCCGCAGCGGCACGTGCCCTTGGGCATGCTTTAACTAGAGAGGTAAGTGCTTTACCATGAGGATGATCGCCATTTCCCGTAATCTTTACCAGTCGCCCGTTGCTAATCTCCACCGCTACACTGCAATGGCCATGGCACCACATGCATATCGCTTTCTTAACCTCCACTTGTTCGCTCATTGGTATCCCTCCTTCCTAGTAAGGGCTTTTTGGATTTCAACGATCTCATATATTGGGCTATATGATAAGAACTCGCTTTCTGTGCGCCAGAGTATAGGGATTTGCCGTTTTTTTTTTGAATAACACAGACAGCCCAGGCTGTCGTGATGGATGCAGACATTATAGAAGACCCTATGGGGGTCCCGGATAGTCGTTGATGTCGTAGAAGTCACCCGGGGGATCTTTAACCGGCCGGTAAGTTAAACCTTTATCACTATTTTCTTATCCTGTCAACTCATTTTTTGGCTCATCCGGTTAATGAGTTTGATCATATTGAATGAGAGGCAACTAGGTTGATTTTCTTTTCTATCCCAAACAAACAGGTTTCAACACATGTCAACCTCTATCCTCTGTCATGCCTGGGGTCTTAAAGATGTCATATATTCGTACCAGGCATAAGAGAGAGTTTACTTGAGTTTACCGTGGAGATCCAAAAAGAACTATATAGAGTGACAACCGTGTAGGACCGGAGCGTGTAGAATCAAGACGTTAGGTCAAAAATACCCGCGTACCTGTGGAAGTTGGGCTAGACTCTGACCCTGGTAGTATGTTAGAAGACTAATCTATCAACAATTACAGAGGACCCGGGCGTGAGCCCGTGGGTACCT
>CP070673.1:329353-341360 GCA_020351915.1 Deltaproteobacteria bacterium | reverse complement strand
GTTACGTCGCTTGGAGGGATGGAAATAAGCGTGGACAATATGGGAATTGATGCGGCTTACAGCGGAACGCAAAAGTGTATATCCTGCCCTCCTGGCTTAGCACCTATCTCATTCAGCTCTGCCGCCATGAAGGCTCTTAACACTCGCAAAACCCCGGTGCCTAGCTGGTACCTCGATATGAGTATGGTCAAAAGCTACTGGGGTGCTGACAGAAAATACCACCACACTGCACCCATTAATATGATCTATGCGCTCCGTGAGGCATTGCGCATCATTGCAGAAGAGGGCCTTCAAGAACGTTTTGCCAGGCACCTGCTTAACCACAGGGCCCTTGTAGCCGGCCTAGAGGCCATGGATCTTTCCATGCTTGTTCCAGAAGCTGAGCGCCTGCCCACGTTGAATGCTGTTTGCATTCCCGAGGGCGTAGACGATGTGAAAGTGCGGAGATCCCTCCTGAATGATTTTGGAATAGAGATTGGCGGGGGCTTAGGTGATCTTCAGGGCAAGATCTGGCGTGTGGGGTTGATGGGTCACTCATCCACCAGGAAAAACGTATTGCTGTTTCTCACTGCCCTAGAGACGGTGCTAAAGGCCGAGGGCATAAAGGTAAGCCCCGGAGCCCTTGAGGCAGTATCGGCTGTTTATTCATAACGGTTCCTATGCTTCTCTTCTAACCGCAATACCGTGCACGACCATTTCGCTAGGGCCGACATTACAGGCCCACCAGTTGAACTCAGGCTGGTGTTGTTCCCCTGAATACCCATGGTGTATCAAGACAATTCGCCATCCACACGTGACTATGGACGAAAGAAAGACATTTATCCCAGGTGTTGTGCCTCCCGAGGACCAACTGAAACCCGCATGGTGGTTTGTCTTCCAGGGTCGTGAGCTTCTCGTGGATTCACAATCATCTCCGTTCACAATCCCCTGTCTGGTTAACTTTGAAGAGTTGCAGCTAAAGGCCAAGGGCCAACACTATCTGGGCCAGCTGGGTTCCCGACATTGCTATGCACTCGAACTGGCTGAGGGAAACCCACCGCCACCTGGCATGACTTTCCAGGGATTGCGCCACCTCTACGGTAAAATAGACGAAGACCTGTTCCAGATGGCCGGGCGTGCAGTGCAAATCCTGGAATGGGACAGGATAAACCAGTTTTGCAGTCGCTGTGGGCATCGCATGGGGAATCGGCAGACTGAACGGGCAAAAGAGTGCCCCCAGTGCGGCCTGCTCAAGTTCCCCCGTCTTTCCCCCGCAATTATCGTCCTTGTGGAACGGGGTCACGAACTGTTGCTGGCCCGTGCTCGCCACTTTCCGCCTGGTTTGCACAGCGTTATTGCTGGCTTTGTAGAGCCAGGTGAAACCCTAGAAGCCGCTGTGGTACGCGAGGTACGGGAGGAGGTAGGCCTTACCATCAAGGACATCCGCTACTTTGGGAGCCAGCCCTGGCCATTCCCTGATTCCCTCATGATTGGGTTCATAGCCACTTATGAGTCTGGAGAGATCTGCCTTGATGACCCAGAAATTGAAAATGCCGGGTGGTTTACTGCTGATAATCTGCCTTCCATTCCCGGTAAAATTAGTATAGCTCGCAAGCTGATTGATTGGTTTCTGGCAAAACAGGGTAAATCTACAGGGGACAATCGAGAAAAGGTAGGTTAGGACAATGGAGGGTACCCTGGATTGGGGCGTAACGATCATTCTCTGGTTTCAACAGTTCAGTCCAACGCTCGATATACCGTTCAAGCTCTTTACCCTTATGGGAGAAGAGGTGTTTTTCATGCTGCTTGTCCTTCTCTTCTACTGGTGTATAGACCGCCGTATAGGCGTGAGGCTCGCCATCCTCCTCCTTTTCTCCGGATATGTGAACACGGTGGCAAAGGTGCTGGCGAACCAGCCCAGGCCATTTCAGTATGACACCCAGGTGCACCAGCTATTCGGGGCCAGTGGTGGAGGGTTTCCAAGCGGTCACACCCAAAATACCGTCGTCATCTGGGGATACACGGCTTCTCGGGCCCAAAACGTCTGGCTGTGGGTGATCGCTGGGCTCTTGATGTTACTCACACCCCTTTCACGGGTCTACCTAGGGGTCCACTTTCCCACCGACCTCATAGGTGGCTACCTCTTGGGCATTTCGCTGCTCTTGGTTTACCGCTGGCTGGAACCGCGTGTTGAAGCGTGGCTTGGGAGAAAAGGCCTGGTTTGGCAACTCGGTGCAGCTGTCACCCTGCCTGCCCTGTTGATCTTATTGTTCCCCAGCGATGAAAAAAACGGCCTCATCGCCGGGGCAACACTGATGGGAATGGGCGCCGGCTTCATATTGGAGCAGCATTTCGTAAAATTCCAAACCGGCGGTATCTGGTGGAAACAGGTGGTGCGCTTCATGTTGGGAGCAGCCGTCGCATTCACGCTTTGGTTGGGGCTACGACCTGTGTTGTTCGGCCTGGAACCAGAATCTCTCTGTCGCTTTCTTCGCTACGGATTGGTGGGCCTCTGGGGTGCCCTCGGCGCTCCGTGGGTCTTTGTGAAGCTGCGACTAGCTGAAACGCGGTAAATGAGGCCGGGGCTTAAATTTTTACTTTTGCCATTTTCTGGAATCAAATTCTCTTTAATACAATCCCCCCTCCTCCCTGACTGCTGATAATTTCAAAAGGCTCGCCCGAAACGCTATTTTTATATTAGTGTTTGCCCTTTTCGAGAAAGCACTTAGACTCTCTTCTAGTGCAGGGCACACCGTCTCATCGGATAAAGAAAAAATTGTTGCTCTTTTGATTAGCAATCGAAATCCTACGTTTCAGATAGTTCCCTTGTAGACTTCATCTTATGATGAAAACACCCAGACCGGTTTTCTTTGTTTTACGAAACCGAGTGGCATCTTAGGCGGGGTGAGCGACGAACCTATTCGCTCCCATTTCCTCTGAACGCCTCTCTGCTTGGCGCTCTTCCTGATGATGTCCTGTGGGTTTACGGTCTTACCTTGCCTAGGACTGCTTCTGTCACCTGAATATTCTCGTCTTTGATATCCTGCGTTTCTCTTCATCCTTTATTTAAAAAAGATTAAAAAAGTTCTTGACAAAGAGCAAAGTATGTGTTCGTATAGTGTTACAATGTCACGCATTATGAACAACAGGCCCTACTACAAAATAAATTCAGTCGAAAAGACTATGAAAATCTTGGAGCTTCTCGCAGAAAAAGGAGAGCTTTCCGTTGCTGAGGCTGCTGCCCATCTCGATTTGAACCGCAGCACATGTCACAGGTTCCTTGTGACTCTACGAGAACTCGGTTATGTCGTACAAAATACCCTTTCCCACTACAGGCTATCCTTTCGAATTTTCGAGCTGGGCAATAAAGTAGCAAATCGGCTTCAAGTAAGACGGACTGCTTATCCCTATTTGCAAGAGCTATCAAACCTTTTTAACGAGACCATCAATCTCGGTTACTGGGACAATAATGAAATTATCCACCTCGACAAAATCGATAGCACCGAGATTCTTCGCATTGATCCTGGTATTGGCAGCAGGGTTCCGGCTTATTGCACCGGCTTGGGCAAGGCCATCCTTGCCTTTTTGCCTGAGGAAGATCTGAATAACTTTCTAAAATCTGTGCCCCTAAAAGATATGACGCCAAATACAATCACCAAGAAAGAGAAACTTGTTCAGGAGCTTAAGAGGATTCGCAAACAGGGCTTTGCAACTGACCGCGACGAGCTCTTCATTGGCCTGCGCTGTGTTGCATCACCGGTATTCGACTATAAAAATTATCCTTCATATTCAGTGAGTGTGGCTGGACCCTCATCGCGAATGACTAAAGACAAGATCACCGTTATGAAAAAAGAAGTAAAAAGGGTAGGTAGAGAGCTTTCTAAGAGTTTAGGCCAGATGCAGCCCTGATGGAAAGTGTTTCATAAGGAGGTAAAAATGAGTAAAAAGCTCAATCGATTTGATCTTCAAAAAATGAAAGATTCGGGCGAACAGGTGGTTTGGATTACCGCCTATGATTTTGCTACTGCACAGTTCGCCGAGAAGGCGGGAATGGACATGCTCCTCGTGGGAGACTCCCTCGGGATGTGCATTTATGGCTATGAGGGCACCGTGCCGGTTACCATGGATCAGTGTATCGTTCATAGCGAAGCCGTTCGCCGGGGTGCCCCGAACACCTTTGTAATAGGGGACATGCCCTTCCTCTCATATCAGGTTAGCACAGAGGACTCGGTGCGCAATGCTGGTCGGTTTTATAAGGAGGCAAACGTAGATGCCATAAAGCTCGAGGGCGGTCTGAGGGTCTGCCCCCAGATCAAAGCCATTGCAGATGCAGGCATGCTTGTCATGGGCCACATTGGCCTGACGCCCCAAAGCTCCGGTCAACTCGGAGGGTTCAAGGCCCAGGGTCGCACCGCAGCAACAGCCTTGGAGGCCATTAAGGACGCACGTGCCGTCCAGGAGGCCGGGGCTTATGCACTCCTGGTGGAGGCAGTGCCACCGGAAGTGTGCAAGATCATGAGGGATGAACTCACGATTCCCGTCTACAGTATTGGAGCGGGCATCCAGGCCGACGGCCAGCTCATGATCTCAAGCGATGTGCTGGGGATATTCCAGGCGTTCACACCCAAGTTTGTGAAAAGGTATGCCAACCTGGCAGAGGAAATCACCAAGGCCTTTGAAGCCTATGTAAAAGATGTTCGATCGCTTCGTTTTCCGGAAGATAAGCACACATACAAGATGATTGAAGGCGAATTACCCAAGCTTATGGAGAGGCTGAAAGGTAAATAGGCCGATTGCTCGGAATTCCTCACCGGGTTTGGTAATCCAAGGTGCAAAGGTTGGCGTGATGCGAGTCAGGATCTACCCACAAGTGGTAAACGATACGGACTGTAACTGAAAGGTAGGTTGTTCTATGTCTGATGTTTTGAAAAAGATTCGAGATTTCATGGAAAAAGAGGGCATTCCCGGTCGCGATGGATACGATCTGCCAACCTCGACCAAAACCTTTCCCGACGGGGCCAACTGGCGTATCGAGGTTGCCGGGGTTGAAAGGCCCTCGACCATGGAGGCCATGATCGATGAAGCCAGGAAAGGAGGTGTCACAATCCATCGTGTGATCGCCACCGTTGGCGGATCAACCTATTGCGATTTTGGAGAACTCAAGACCATGGCTCAAATGGCCTATGAAGAAAAAATCGAAGTCGTCATGACAGTCGGGCATCGAAAAGGGTGGGATCCGGGGGCCAAAGAATCCGCAACCCCTGAAGGCATGATGCAGGGTTTCAGGCTACGAGGCTCTGATAACATCTCATACCATATTGCAGATATGATGCGGAATATCGAAGCGGGGTTCAGGGGCTTTCTGGTCTATGACGAGGGCGTCCTGTTTATTATCAATAAAATGAGGCAGGAGGGGTTCATACCTAAGGAGACCATCTTCAAGTTTTCCGTCTTCGGCGGTTATTGTAGCCCTGCGGGGGCAAAGGTCATTGAATCCATGGGTGTTAACTCCATGAACCCCTTATCCGATGTTTCCCTTCCCATACTAGCAAGCATTCGTAAAACGGTGGATATTCCCCTGGACGTCTATGTAATCATCGTTGACTCCTTCGGAGGCATGTATCGGGCGTACGAGGCTCCCGAGATCGCCCGTGTCGCCTCTCCATGCTATTTCAAGATCGAGCCGGGAACCTCGGAGGCTGACATTTACAAGCCATGGGCCTTTGAAGCGTTCCATCAAGACCTGGTTCGACAAAAAATCAAGATGGCAGCCGTGGTTCACGAACTCATGCAGCGACATGCGCCGCAACTGAAGACATCGGAAAGAGGCGCAAAGGATCTTGTTCTACCTGTGCCAAACTAACCATAACTGTAGTGTAAAGGAGTTCGATATGGCTCAGGCTAATGTATTTCAAGTTGCCTTAAACACACTGAACCATGCAGGGAAATTGGGAAACATAGACTCCCGGGTTCTTGAAATTCTTCAGGCACCTAAAAGAATCATGCAGTTTCGCATTCCGCTCACACTGGATGATGGTTCCTTCAAGGTTTTTCAGGCATACAGGGTTCACTACTGTGATGCGCTTGGGCCCTGCAAAAACGGCACGCGGATTCGACCGAACCTTACACTGGATGAAATCAAAGCCCTGGCCATTTTTATGACCATCAAACACTGCGCCGCGGATATCCCGGCGGGAGGTGCAAAGGGAGGTATTCAAGCCGATCCGAGCACATTGAGCAATAATGACATGGAACGGCTCATCCGTGCCTTTGTAAGAAATCTTCAGCCAAAGGGCCCATGGGTGGATGTTCCCGGAGCCGATATCGGCACCGGAGAACAGGCAATGGCCTGGATGCTCGATGAGTACGAGCAAATCACCGGTAATCATTGCCCCCCTGCCATAAATGACAAGCCTCCCATCCTGGGTGGATCCCTCGGCGGTGAGGCGGCCACCGGAGTGGGTGTCTTTAAGGTACTGATAAGGGCTGCCAGTGATATGAAAATGAACGTTAAAGAGAGCAGTGCGGTTGTGCAAGGTTTTGGTCAGGTGGGGTCTGTCTTGGCCAGCTTGCTCCATGAGGAAGGATGCCGGATTGTGGCTGTAAGCGATGTTTTTGGCGGAGCCTATTCGCCATCAGGTATCGATATCGGGAAGTTAAAAGATCACGTTGCAGAGACAGGAAAGGTGCCCGGTTTTCCCGGAGCGGATGTCATCAGCAACGAGGAGATTTTCGGAATAGAGTCCGATATTTTGGTCCCCGCAGCAGTCCAGAGCGTCATCCATAAGGGAAATGCAAAAGATGTAAAGGCAACATTGATTGTTGAAGGCGCAAACGGCCCGGTAACAACCGAGGCGGATGAGGACCTGTTAGAAAACGGGGTTACCATTGTGCCGGATGTGATTGCGAACAGCGGCGGTGCGACCGTCTGCCACTTTGAGAGGATTCAAGGGCTTTCAGACATGTATTGGGATCTCGAAACGGTCAACAAACGGCTTGAACAGAGAATACTCAAGGCATATCAGGATGCAGTAACTGTCGCGCGTGAATTCGAAACTCCATCCATCAGAACCGGAGCGTGGATTCATGCGCTGAGAAAACTCAGCAAGGCCATGAAACTGAGGGGCTGGGTGTAGGCGTATTTCCCACCATGACCCCTATGCAATCTTCTAAATAGCGGGCGTTTAAAATCAAGTAATGAATGGGAGGCAAAAATGGCACTGTTTGAAGCGAGCGAATACCTGGAAAGGATTAGAAAGACCAAGGATCGAATGGCACAGGCAGGTATTGATGTACTCATCGTCGCAGACCCGGCCAATATGAACTACCTTACAGGTTACGACGGCTGGTCTTTCTATGTACCTCAGGTTGTTGTTGTCAATATCGACGAAGAAGAGCCAATCTGGATAGGAAGGGGTATGGATGTCAATGGGGCAAAGCACACCACCTTTCTGTCGCATACGAATCTCTTCGGCTATCCCGATGATTATGTCCAATCCCTCATCAAGCATCCCATGAACTTCGTTGCAGACATCTTGAAAGAGAAGGGTTGTGAAACCAAGGCCCTCGGAGTCGAAATGGATGCATACTATTTCAGCGCGAGATGTTACGAAGAGATCACAAAGAGCCTACCTTCGGCCAAGTTTAAGGACGGCAACCTCCTGGTAAATTGGGTTCGGAACATCAAGTCTGCCCAGGAAATTGAGTACATGAAGCAGGCGGGCAAAATAGTCGAAAAGGTTATGCAGACCGCCATCGATACGGTGGCTCCCGGCGTCCGGGAATGTGACGCAGTGGCAGCTATCTATCAGGCCCAGATCAGCGGAACAGCCGAATACGGCGGGGATTACGCGGCCATTGTCCCTATGATGCCCACCGGCGAGAAAACATCCACCCCTCATCTCACCTGGACCGATGAGCCGTACGAAAATGAAGTAGCCGTCAACCTGGAACTAGCCGCCTGCCGGCATCGGTATCACTGCCCGATGGCACGCACGCTTTACCTCGGTTCAAATCCCCCCGTAAAACTGAAAGATACCGCCGAGGTGGTGGCGGAGGGCCTCAATGCGGCACTGGATGCGATTAAGCCCGGGATGCTCTGCGAGGAAGTTGAGCTGGTCTGGCGTAATATCATCGCCAAAGCGGGGCTCGAAAAGGAATCCCGCATTGGATATGCCATGGGCCTTAATTACCCGCCCGATTGGGGCGAACACACCGCAAGCCTGAGACCCGGAGACAAGACAGTGCTTGCGCCCAACATGACATTTCACATGATTCTGGGCATGTGGATGGACGATTGGGGATTTGAATGCAGCGAATCATTTCGAGTCACCGACGCGGGATGTGAGACATTTGCCCAATTCCCGAGAAAACTGTTCATCAAAAGCTGAGCCAAAACGAGGTGATCGGCAAATTGTTCTGTATGTGCAACAGCAACGAGATGTGTCAATGATCTATAAAACACAGAAAGGACGGGTGAGCTCCGGAGAGGCAATCGGTATTCTGCTGCTCGATACCTCCGTGCCCTTTATCCCCGGAGATGTGGCCAATGCCACCACCTATCCCTTTCCCGTCCGATTTAAAAAGGTCGACGCCTTTACGGTAGCACGCGCCATCGGCAAAGACCCAACCGTTTTTGAAAGCCTACTCACGGCTGCGCAGGAACTGGTGCAGCAGGGTGTGAGGGCCATAACCGGCGATTGCGGCTTCATGGGCATCCATCAGAAGAAGCTCGCCACAGAGCTTGGCATTCCGGTGTTCCTGTCGAGCCTCCTTCAGATACCCTTTATTAAAAGTCTGATTGCCGTTGACGCCAAGGTGGGGATCATCACCGCCGACTCAAGAAGCCTGGATGCCGATTTACTGGCGGCAGTCGGTGTGTCGGATCAGTCAAATCTGGTCATCGGTGGACTGGAAGATCAGCGCCATTTCTATCAGTTTGCCATAGAAGAAACGGGCTCTCTGGATGCGGAGGCCGTTGAAGACGAGGTGGTGGGAGTCGCCCGGCGAATGGCCTCCGAAGATCCGCGGATCCGGGCGATACTCCTGGAATGCAGTCTGTTGCCGCCTTATGGTGCCGCCGTTCAGGAGGCGGTTGATCTGCCAGTATTCGACTACATAACCATGATCAATTTCGTGTTTTCAGCACTAGTCAAACAGCGGTACACCGGGTTTATATAGCCGGTCAGTTCTCATAAGTTTCTCCCATAGGGAGTATGTGCGATGCCAAGCTGGATGACGGCCATAATGATCGATTATCCTGTGTCGTGTTTTCGGTTTCTCGTTGCCCTAATTGGCGCTCCCATATCGCTCTTCTCGCAGGATCTCCTTAGAAAAACCATTTTCGTTCAACAAGCGGTCGGCGGGGCTCAACTTTCGGCACAAACCGCCATCCCCGAGTTCGATATTTCGCGGATTACCCGTTTCTTGCTCGGTTTAACGTTTTGCCGTAGGGCCGGTCGGAGGAGACGTTAAATGGAAATCTCCAAACAGATTGCCGAATACCAAGATGAAGTTATCGAGCTGAGACGGGATTTTCACCGGTATCCCGAACTGGGTCTTGAAGAGTACCGTACGTCCGAAACGGTCTGCTCTTATCTGGAGGGATGCGGTCTGGAGGTCAGCCGCCTGAACCGAACGGGCGTGGTGGGCCTCATGCGGGGAGACCTCCCAGGTCCGACTCTCTTGATGCGCGCCGATATGGATGCGTTGCCGATTCAGGAAGAGAATAAAATTTCATACAAATCAGTGAACAAGGGCGTGATGCATGCCTGCGGTCATGATGCCCATACGGCAATGCTGCTAGTGGCAGCCAAGATTCTAGCGAATATGAAACATCGGTTGAAGGGCTACATTAAGTTTGTATTTGAACCTAACGAAGAGAATGTCGGGTCCTTGGCGATGATTAAAGAAGGCCTCATGGAAAACCCTCGGGTAGATGCCTGCCTTGGGCTGCACATCTGGACTCCACTTCAGACCGGGCAGATTGGCATTACAGAAGGACCGGTGATGGCAGGGATGGAGCATTTCAAACTGATCGTCAAAGGCCGCAGTGGCCACACCGCTACCCCGCAGAGCGCAATCGACCCGATCCTCGCCGCCGCCAACATCATTCAGGGAGTCCAAATCATCCAGACGCGGGAAATTGATGCACTCAAAGAGCCGACTATCATCATGTTCGGCACAATACAAGGCGGCACTGCATCTAACGTGATCCCGGATTCGGTCACCTTGTCGGGAACGATGCGATATCTCTTTGAAGGGGATGAAGAGAGCCAAGACTCCCCGAAGAAGCGGTTTGAGAGGGTCGTGTCGAATACCTGCGCAGCACACCGCGCCGAGTACGAGCTCACATTCCTGTATGGCCATCCCACGTTGGTTAACCATCGTGAAATGGTTGCGCTGGTCCGGTCAGTAGCCGCCGATGAACTGAAACCTGAGCCGGAAATAGTCTCTTTTGTCTCATTAGCCGGCGAGGACTTTTCGGAGTTTGCCGCACGTGTGCCCGGTGCCTTCTATTTCCTCGGCGCGGGAAATCGAGCCAAGGAGACGGATTTCCCGCACCACCATCCGCGTTTTAATATCGATGAGGATGTCTTGAGTGTCGGAGTTGAAATGCATGTCAGAGGAGCGTTGAGTTTTTTTAACAACGCGGGAAATTTGCAGTTTCTGAAACCGGAAAGATTTGAATCGCCAACAAAGGAATGACTGGAAAAAATTCTAAACAGGAAAATGGTTAACTGCTCAACCCCCAAAAGAAAGGAGGTTATCGGGAAAAAACTGAAAAAAACAACTTAGAAGGAAAAATGATTAAAGTATCAAACCATAAATGGAGGAGCGTTATCATGAAAAAAATGATCAGTATTGCAGTTGCCCTGATGCTATTGGTTTCTGTCGGTATTGCCACCGCTGGAGAGTACAAGGGAAAGGCAATAAAGGCACGCCTGGCATCAGAAGAAATTGAAGGTGATTTCATGACCGTTTGGGCGAATAACTTCTCGGATCACATGAAAAAATGGTCCGGCGGCAAGATTGATATCAATGTATATCCCTACGGTACACTGGGAGCTCTCGGTGACATCAACGAACTTTGCCAGATGGGCGTGGTGGAGTATGTTTTTTCCGATTACGCCTGGATCAGCTCATTTGTTCCCCAGGCTCAGGTTCTGGCACTGAATTATCTGTTTCCAACCGAAAAAGTACCGGAGGTCCTGGACTGGATGGCCAGAAACGGTGAGTTCATGCCGCTTATGGAAAAGGCCTTCAGGAAAAACGGCCTGGTGCCGCTTTCCATTATGTTTGAAGGATGGCAATGGGTGACTTCCAAAAAGCCGATCAATTCCCTTGAAGACATGGAAGGTCTCAAACTCCGCCTGATGTCCTCCAAACTGCTGGTAGAAGACTACAAGGCGTACGGGGCCGCCCCGACGCCCATGGACTACGGCGAAGTTTACAGCGGACTTCAGATGGGACTGATTGATGCCCAGGTCAATCCGCTTTTCGCGATCTACAGCATGAAGTTTTATGAAGTGCAAAACTGCTGCACTCAACTGAAAAGCGAGCCGTTTGTCGGAATCCCCACAGTCAACCAAAAATTCTTTGACAACCTCCCTGCGGAAGTGCAGCAGGAGATACGCAAGTTCTGGATTGATGCAATCATTCCTGCCGGCAAATGGATTACTGAAAGAAATGCCAGTGACATGGCAAAGATGAAAAAGGCCAAACCCGACCTGAAGTTCACTGTACTGGATGAAGCGACCATTCCTACATTCAAGAAAAAGGCTGAAACTGTGTATCCCAAATACATCAAAATCGGCGGTGAAGGATCCCAGGAAATGCTCGATGCGGTGCTTAAAGATATTGAAAATGCGAAAAAAGCGCTGGGCATCAAGTAACCAACCTGAACGGCGCTCCAGCAGACATACTGCTGCAGCGCCGTACTGTACACTTACAATAAAGGGCTGAAGCAATGAACCAATAAGATGACAGGACGGAAGAACTGACCTTCTTTCGGAAACTAAACAAGTAT
>CP070673.1:321083-329253 GCA_020351915.1 Deltaproteobacteria bacterium | reverse complement strand
GATAAAAAAGAGATCTGTATTGGAGATCTTGGAGTAGTTGAGCAAAATAGGGCTTAGAGATCTAATTCTGATAGGGCAAGTACGTGAACACTGGGACCTGGACGGAATTTCCAAAATTTTACCTTCTGGTAACCGCCGAGCAAATGACTCTACAGAAGGTGTACGATTCGTTTGCTGCCCTAAGGGCAGAATCATTTAAGCCGTTTTTGTGAGCATGTCCATATGAATGGGGTCAGGCATGAGTAAATGATTATTGGGCGAACTGGTACGTATCAGCTGGATCTTTGACTGCACAAACTAAATAGTGAATAACGGGTTAATTTGAAATGTATGGATGCCTTGCCATCATCACATTCTACTAAATTCCCTTTTCGTTGTGGGTATGTCCCTCTTATCCCAGGCCTAAGAGTAGAAAAAGATCCGCCGAAAAAAGAGCTTTCAGAAGAGTGGTTTCTCTAAGAAATCGACACCTGCTTGGTATTTCATATTCGATTCCGTAATCTCTGCTGAAATCAGGGGATCCTCAGATACGAGCTCTGACAAGCAAGCGCAAATCTTGCAGCGTCGCTAGAAAGCCCCATATATTTGTGGATCTATCTGGTGGAATAAACCTTCGTGGGGATTGCCCTCTTGCAGCCGAATCGCTTTCCTGTGGGCCAAACTCCTAGGAGAACGGAAGACATCCATTCTCAAGGATCTCAGAACTCTCCATGGACATTCCCTAGAATCACTGGAAACGACAAGAACATCATATATGTCCCAGCCGCCTACTCCTGTAGTTCTGTTTCCTTATCTTTCCTTTTCTTCTCTTTTCTTGCTTTTAAGTAATTCATCACATAGTAAATTACTGTTACAAGGAATATAAGAAATAAAAGCTTGGCAAAGAATAGATGGAGGAAGAACAAAGAAAAGAGAAATAAGAATCCAAAAATGATAACCAGACTGCGCGGGGTAACAGACTTTGCTACATTTCTTCTGTACCAGTCGGATTCGGAATCCCAAATTCTTTTGAACCAATTCCTCCTGAGATACAAGGCATAAACGATAAGGAGAAGTATCATCAGCTTGATTATTGTAAGGGGTGTACCCTTTACATACGTGGCTTCTACTGTCAGCGGCTCATCGGAAACGATCTGTTTCGCAAAACGGTAAACCTGTCCAAAGGTAGGTACCTGAACACGGATCGGCATGACTCCAGGTGCCGTGCCACCGACTCGTGCAACTTCATCAAGCTTTGCGCCAAAGGTCATCTCTTTGGATAGCTGATCGGCAATGATCTCCTGATCGACCGGCAAATTTCTGCCAAAATCACTTTGGAGCGTCCTCTGGCTCTGAAGCATCGAAAGCGCTTTCCTCTTTTTGTCAGATTCCCATTCTCTCGTTTCTTCTTTGCCCCGCCGGGGGGCAGACACCCTCGGAGCAAAGCGATACTGCCTTGATAGCTCGCTATAATCAACCGTGCGTTTGCCTAACCCAAGAAGAGGGCTTATCCCGCGGGCTATCTTCTCCTTCTCCATTGTCCCGCCAAAATGAACGAAGGAATAACCGAACGGCAGGTACATCGACCAGATAACCCGACTCATCATCAGATCGGGTACCGCAAAGGAACTCTCTTTTGCGCCAAACCACCCAAACTTCTTAGCCTTCTGAAAATAGATGAGTTCTACATCAAATGGGGCAAGACCTCCTTCTGAGCTCTGGCTGCGATTGAGCGGAATGAGAATCCTGTCGTTTTCGTTCTTGCTCGGCTTCACCGATTTTCCACCGACATAGGCTCCCCAAAGCTCCGCATCCTTGGGTAAAGCAACTTCCATAAACTGTTTCCAGGTATTTCTCACGGTATAGGTCAGCCTATGGACCAACTTACCGTCCTCAGTGAACAGGGTGATTCCTGATGCACTGTCAACAACCGTACTGATAACAGGCAATTCCTTATGTTTCGCAATATCGAGAACCAGCCGGTAAGGATGGCGCAAATATTTGTAGGCGAAGATAAGGGGTTTCGCGCTGTAGCTCACAAGTTGGGGCGGAATCTCAGTAAACGAAGCACGGTCAAGCCCCTCCGCTTCCGTAACCTTCGCCTCTGCGCTTCCCTTCATCTCGACAGCTATGAACCCTTTTTCCCTAACCGAACTCGGGAGAGCAAAACCGTTAAAATCAGCAACAACTGTTTGATCTTCAAAAATTCTCTCGGCCTTGATCAAAAAATCAAACCTTCCCTGCCTGGGTGTCTTAAGTGATAGTTCAAGCATCTTCTGCCCTTTGACTTCCTTTTCCGTCCAGTCGCCGACAACCTGCCCCGTTACCTCCAGTATCTGATAGTTATCGGGTATTCTTAAAGCAATACCGGTAATGGTGTTCTGAAGAACGTTGATGGAAGCTGCTGCTCTAACCCTGAGGGCATCGTCCTCGATCGAGAGGAGCTGCCATAGATCTGCGTATATCTTTGCGGGTCCTTTTTCCTCTTCAGGTATTATGCGACTCCACGCTACTCGAACATTTTCCGTAGGGGAAAGAACCGCTTTAATTATTGTGCTATTCTCCTTCTCAATTCTCTTGATGGACCTTGCCGAAGGTATCTCCGGCTGAATTGAGGGAAGAGGTATTTCCAGTGTCAGCTTTGTGATCGGGGTTCTTGGTACTGGAAAGGAGATGAATTGAGGACCTCTCCTAAGATCAGTAGCAATCGTGAAGATTGCTACTGCCTTGTGAGAACCCTCTCGGGCTACTGCAACCGCATGATAGCCATTCTTTTGAGCAATGAGAGCATCTTTTCCATCTAACGTAAGCGTTTTAAGGGCTACCTCTCTTCTGAGAAGAGGCACCAGAAGAAAGTCCTGCCTCCCATGTCGAGGAAGCACTTCTATATTGAACGTGGCACTGACCTCGGTAGCTTCCCTTTTTATCTTTGCTTCATAGTATGCACTTGTCAGCAAGAAATCACCCAGCGTCGGGTCGGCTTTGGGAGGTTTCATCGACTTCAGCAGCTTCTTAAAGTCATCCCTCTTGAGCATAATTCTTCCCTCCTTGACTGCGAATGGAGGAAGATCTCTTGCTCCGGTTTGTCGGGCAATCGCGACAAACTCATCTATATCAAGTGAAATCCTCTCCTCATCGAGATTGAGAAGCTTCTGAAATTGGTCCCAAGGCAGTGAGATTTGTCCCGTGGTTGAAGATCCTGGTGATTTTTCTTCGGCCAGCAAAGCATTGTGAAGAAAGACAAAGGAAATTAAGCTAATCAAAATCAAAAAGAGAGCTCTTCTCATAACTGCACCTCCAACTAGATATTTTTGAAGCGAGGGCGCTCCGGTGTCTACACTTTTCGCTATGGATTTGCTTGGGTTTCACTTTTCATTTGCTCTGGTGCGCGCTCCTCCAGCCGAAATTGACCGGTATTCTTTCAGCCGATACCACGCCACTTCTTGCATGTGGCCTTCAGATCGTCCAGGTGTTTGGCTGCCAGAGGATCTTTCTGGGCTGGCTTTAAGTCCTCAAGCGATGCAATTGCCGGCATATGCACCGCCGGTCACTGATCGCTTCGTTTGAGAATCGCTATCGCGTAAGGACCGGCCTTGGGCTTCGAGGAAAGGTACGCTCCAGAGAACAACTGTCCAGCCCTCGGTTTCGCTAAAATCCCTCACCGATTGTCTTCAAAAGATTGGAAAGCATATTTTATGCCAAAACAAATACTTTCAAGCTGTTAATGCCACAAAAATTTTAGAATCTGTTTAAAAATTAGCTGTGAAAAAGCGGGGCATTAGATTATAAGTTTCCAATCGCTTTTCTACACTGGTGCCTGAAGATTCCATATCCCTTGCCAAGAGCACATTCTATTAAATTCGCTTTTCATTGCTGCTACGCTTCTGTTATTCCAAACCCAAGAGCAGAAAGATAGGCCCAAAAAAGAGGCGTTCATGAATGGAGGATTCTTCAAGAGATCGATACCTCCTTGATATTGCAGATTTGATTTAGTAATCTCTTGTAAGATCAGGTGATGCTGAAGTAGAAGCTTTGGCAAGAAATCGGTACCTACTGGTCGCAGAAACAAAGCACAAGATACGGTGGATTTGTTCCTCTAACAATGTAGGCAGAGCTTCGTCATTCAGTATTGGATTTCGCTTTACAAGACCGAGAAACTAGATACTAATCAAACTGAAGACCATTCATTTTGGCCAGTCCGGAATTACCACAATAACATAGCCTAAACCTTCAGGAGGAAATCATGACAAGAGGTCTCCCAATGAGGGAGAAAGGAGGTTATTCAGATTAAGGAAAGGAAGAAACCGAGATCAACAACTCTAGACTCAGTATTTTAAAAACGCCGTCATTCTAATATTTGAAGAGATCACTTTGCCATTGGGGCAATGAATGCTGACCTGCCAAGAAGGTGAGCAGCTGTTAACCACATCCAAAGCAATTTTTCGCAGGATGTTCAGCCAAAAGAGAACGCTTCAAATAGGTCAACGGCATCAATGCATTAGAAATCTTGCGAGACTAATGAGGCATACAGGGATGCAGCATATGAAAAAGGCATTTTTTTTCCTGGCCTCGCCTTTTTGGCAACCGTCATCGCATTAAGTATTTGTGGGTCATTTCCAGCTTCGTATTCTCTTTGATCCCATGTAAATCACTAAGTATTCATGAGGCTAAAGACTAAAACCTTAAACTAAAACCTTAAAGAGGAGGGATTGAAATGAAAGAGCATAGACTATCAGCACTGATCGTTGGTATCTGCCTAACCTATTTGTTCAACAATCGAACCTCAGTTGAGGGAGGTAGCCAATAATTATTATGTGGCTTGTCACCTATTTTCAGCGGAAGGATAAGCGCCGCTTATTGCGATTTTTTTATATTTGTACTGAAGATTACATAGTGGTGAAGGTTTTTAGTAAGGAGAATAACACCACAGAACAAAGAACAGATATGTGAATAGAGGAGGAAGAAATATGTCGAAATTGGCACCATGCCCGAGCGCTAAAGAACAGGCTTTGCGCGAGAAGAACTACCAAGCCGTCAAAGCTTATATGGAACTAGAGGGCGTCGGCCATCACGAAGAACGCCTAGCTTTATGCACTGAAGATGTATTCTTCGAGGTGGTTTCAACCAAAGAATGCCTCCCAGAGCGCGTCGTGGGTAAGAATAAACTTAGGCGGAGATTTCTTGAAACTGAAAAATTCTGGGCCAAGTATACGTATACCAATATTGAGATTATTCCCACTCAATACCCTGAAACATTTTTTGTTGAATGCGATGCCGAGGGCTTGATAGTAAATCCAATGTTCTCTGAACCTCATCCCTACAAGAACTATTATATGATTCTCTTTAATGTTGAAAGTGGCTTAATCAGGGATATTCGTCAGTTCACCAATCCGATGAATCTATATCATTCGTTTTGGAAGACCTTGCCTGACAATATTTATGGCACCGGCGCTGGAGCCTATGGCGGCCTAAAAGAAGCCATCGCAATGGCGAAATTCTAAAATTTGGGAGGTAATATTATGTCCGAGGAGAAATTCGGCCCCTTTTGTTTAAATAAAGAAATGGAAGAAAAACGTCTTAAAGGAATTGCCAATGTGGAAAAATATCTAGCTCTTGAGGGCCCTGACCGTAATGTGCAGAGAATGGAGATCAGCACCGAAGATAACTATATATCTCTGCCTTTCGGAGGTAGTCCCGACCCTCGCCATCCTTTTAAGCGGGTAAGCGATACCAAGCTGAAAGCAGAGCGGCGCAAGGCAGGCAAGCAGGAAATATTTCCGGATTGGAGTATCCATGATGGCAAAATCTATAGCACACCCAATCCAGATTTGATTCTCGTGGAATGTGACGGGCGGGGCAGGATGTTTGACCCGAGATTCGAGGAGCCTGATTATTATTGTAATCACTATATTTTGAAGATCACGCTGGTGGATGGTCTGATTCACGAGGTTGCCGAGATTTTCAACCCTTTTGAATGCTTCCGTAATACCGGGGTCAATGACCCACCAAAAATCTTATAGGCCCAGGGAATAATCTGTGCGTGATGAGCAGTTGTCATATATGACTTTTCTAAATTAGGCTTTCATAAGACAAGCCTTCCCTTCAATTGTGCGATAGATTGTTTCTGCCAGAACAATCTCATGATTAAAGGAGTGGCTTCTCCGAATCGATCCCGTAGCATAAATCACTAACCACCAGTTCTACTGGTGTTATGGCTAAGACCTCAGAAAGGAGCCGTGAATGAAAATGTATCTCTGATTGCTCTTGTTCTGTGCTCGCTTTGTGTTTCCAAGCAAGAATTCCGTCACGCTATATGCGAGAAGTTCGCCTAGAAAGACATTTCTGAAAGCTATCCGTTCCCTCAGCAAGTCAAAACCGGGTGCATATAGGGTGCATTTTGCCAATATGATAAATAGAATCTAGCAGAATCCATCACCCTAAGTGCCTGAAATCCTTACTGGTGGAGGATTTCCATTCGTCTCATAACCCGAAGGTCGGTGGTTCAAATCCATCCCCCGCTACCAAGAATATCAAGGGCTTAGAGGTTTCCTCTAAGCCCTTTTTATTGCTTTTTCTACCGCTTTTCTATCATTTGATTTCAATTGGCAATTACATTTGAAGAGCCTACGTATTGCTTAATAGCTCTAGTCTATGCTCTTATGAGAATAGCGATGGGACTTCGGAGAAGCACCGCTTTGGCCTATAATAGAGTCAGACGGAAACGAATATGCCCTGCATTACGTAAAGTTCTCAAATGGAACCCCCATCCCCGAACCAACTACAATGCTCCTTTTAGGAACTGGGTTGGTAGGCCTTGCGGGGTTCAGGAGGAGGTTTCGGAAAGAATAATCAAACCAAATAACAACCCATAAGACTTTTATCTCCCTGAAGGGCGGGGTGGGAAATGGCCTCGCCTTTTTCTTACTCTCATCACCATATGTTGTATCTGGTCTTTTCACCAAGAAATTGTAGGTTCCTGCTATGAATCTTTTCCGCCGGGATTTCGACTCAAGCTTGCGATTACAATCGCAAATCTAAACCCTTCCAAGCTCAATAGAATATAGAATACGTCACTAACTTTTGCTCTGGTGTGCCATCTGTAAATTGACCGGAGTTGGAGATAGGAGTGGCGATATCTTGCCACTATTTTAAATATCCACGACACTGAAATAATAAAACAATATCCCCGATTGGCTCTTCATGCACATACGAGAAATGTGGATCGCGCTATTGAAAGAACGTTTTGGCAATATTACACAAAATGGTGGTATCCTCTACAGGGGCTTGGAGCAATGGAAAAACAACAACTTCAAACACCCCGGCAATTCAATACTCCAATAAATTTTTGCCATTATGTTTCAAGGCCTTTGTACGTTCGGTTGATGTTAATCCAAAAGGCGACCAGATAAGCAGTTGCGGTTCAGGGTGATTCTGATAGTATGAGATCAGTGGAAGGATATTTGTAATGGGTATTTACAGCTTAGTCCTTTTATTTCTGGGAATTCTTCTTATTGGTCTAGTATATGCAAAAACAGATACTAACCAAATTTCTCATCATGCTTTTTTTGCGATTATCCTTTCGTTGTTTCTGATCATTTTTTTTACTATTCATCACCATTTTCAAAAAACTTGTGTAATTTTGATTGCAGGAAATCTGGATCAGACAATCAGGCTGATTCGTTCCTGGGGGGTTGCCGCCCCCCTCATGAGTTTGCTGCTGATGATTATTCAGGCGATTGTGGCTCCCCTGCCGGCAATGTTAGTGACGGCAGCTAACGGTATGATTTTTGGGGGTTTCTGGGGGGCGGTCATATCTTGGACCGGCGCCCTGATGGGAGCTTTGACGTCGTTCTACATCGCCCGTCTTGTGGGGGACGTGGCCTTGGGAAAAGTGATCCGCAATCAGAGAACGGTTGAATTTATCAGGCATGCGGGAGAAAAAAGGGGCTTTTACGTGATTCTTCTATCCAGGTTGCTGCCCTTTATTTCATTCGATCTTATAAGCTACATGGCAGGGTTAAGCGGTATCCGACCCTGGGCCTTTATCTTGGCCACAGCTCTTGGCATGCTTCCCGCCACGATCATCTATACGTTCATCGGCCACGAAATTCCGGTCCTGGAGGAACACTCCCCAATCGTTTTAACCGTCACTGTTGTCTTTATCTTTATTCTGATTGTATTTTCTCTTGTT
>CP070673.1:317896-320983 GCA_020351915.1 Deltaproteobacteria bacterium | reverse complement strand
TAATGCCCAGTATCCGCTGAAGAATAAGGCGAGACAAGGCTAAGACATCAAGTTCTTTTAGCGAAGGGTGCAAGTCATTACCCAATGCTTCCCGTGCCCCTGGTTTGAGACACAGCAAGTAAAAATCTCTGGACCCTGAATAGCAAAAACCGATAGCAGTAGTGTCACGGCCATACCTTTGGAGCTCATTAAGGAAGGTTTTCTTCACCCTTTCCTGATCGCTATTTGAAAAACGGAAGGGTATAATATCAAACCAGGTGCGAGCTGCTGAAAGGAATTTTGCTACCTTGAAATCCGGGTATGATTTGATTAACCGGTGAGAGGGTAAGATGGTTAGCCCCTTATCAGCTATGTTGCTTAGATACATCATTACATACTCATAGGGTCTCCCAAATTCATGGATTCCATGCCGAGACCGCATCAGGTTTCTAAAATTTTGAGCTGATTCGTAGCGATGATGTCCATCAGCAATAATAATTGACTTAGATGACATCTCTGAGGCGACATCCTTGATGACTGACGCGGCGTTGACTTCCCACATGTTGTAGTAATAGCCGCCCTTCTCCTTAAAAGAGATCTTAGGGGGAGTATCCGTTATTTTTCCAAATTTGTTCATAAGTACATTGGCTTGGTCTTCGTAGAGGCCAAAAACCGGACTAAATTGAGCACTGCATGCTCTCATTAATTTCAGTCTGTCTTCTCGGTGAAAAGTAAATGTCTTTTCGTGAGGAAGGATTACCGATGAATCATTTTCTTCTATTCGCACCAGTGCAATAAATCCCCATCGGGTCCTCGTCTCGGTTTTGTCCGGTGATTCATATTCAATAGATACAAGATAGATTGAGGGAAACTGGGATCTGACAAGAATTTGCTCTGAGTCCCATCTCTTAAAGAGATCTGCTGCCCTTGTATACCTGTTATCCCAATCAGAATCACCGATCTTCTTTTTTCCCAGAATAAGTCTAACCACATTGCAGGGATCGATTTCATAATATTCCTCCTGTTCCACCTCAGATATGACATCATAGGGCGGGGTTACGATCCTCTCAAAATTGGTTATCTTGTCAACATTATATGTTACCCCTCTAAAAGGAGCCACAACCGACATATTTGCACTTCCTTATGATAGTCCTGATTAGACTTTCATTTTCCTTTGTTTTGTTCTATAGACAATATCCAAGGCACTAAAACTACTACTGAGAGCATCAAATAGTTTGCAGTATCGGGAGGGGCATGAGGTCTTTTCTGTTGTGACTGGTGGGAGGCCGCTGTGCTTTTCACGACTTATCAGTGGGGGAAGCCGCAGCTCTCCCGACTTATTGGGAGAGAATGCGGAGTCCCGCTTCTCCGAAACGGGACGTTGATAAGTCGTAGAAAAGACCCCGCACAGCGGGAGAGCCTCGGAACAGAAGAAAAGACCTCATGACCATCCTAGACCCGGTTATGTCCAATGCAAATGATAAAATGCTTTGCTTAGTTAGTAATTAGCAGAAAAGAATGGCGAGAGGCAAAAGAAATTTCGACATCATTATAGAGGGGGGCACCCTCCTGACGATGGTTGACGGTGAAGACCCCCTGCCCGGTGCCAGGGTGCTCATATCTGGAGACAGGATTGAGGAGGTCTCCACCCGCCAGAATAGTCCGTTACCTGAGACAAATGTCCTTATAAGTGCAGAGGATGCCATTATATTGCCCGGCCTTATAAACGCCCATGGTCATTCTCCCATGACTATCTTCAGGGGTTTAGCCGATGATCTCCCACTCAGGACGTGGCTTTTCGACTACATATTTCCCGCTGAGGCAAAGCATCTGGACCCCGATACCGTTTACTGGGGATCCCTTCTCGGATGTTTGGAGATGATCGCATCAGGCACCACCACCGCTGTTGACAGCTATTTCTTTGCTGACCAGATAGTCAGAGCAGCAGACATGGCAGGGATACGGGCCTTCGTGGCTCAAGGGGTCATTGATTTTCCTGCCCCCGGTGCGCCTGACCCGAAAAAAAATCTGGCTGTTGGCGTGGCTTTCCTGGAACGATGGATTGATTTTTCCGACCGTATTACCCCCGGCCTATTCTGTCATAGCCCTATCACCTGCTCGGCGAGCACGTTGCGCCAGGCCCATGAGATCTCAACAAGATTTAGCCTCCCCCTCCAGATTCATCTATCCGAAACTCAAGAAGAACTCGAAGAGATAGCGGGAAAGACACAGTTGAGACCAGCCTTTTTTCTGGATGACCTGGGTTTGTTAAACAGCAATCTCATTGCTGCCCATGCCGTGCACGTGAATGATGAGGAGATAGACCTCCTGGCGAGCCGTGAGGTAAAGATCGCCCATTGCCCTGAAAGCAATATGAAGCTTGCATCAGGCATAGCAGCAGTACCTCAAATGCTCGGGAAGGGTATGACGGTAGGTCTTGGAACAGACAGCTGTGCCTCTAACAATAATCTTGATCTCTTTGGCGAGATGGATACTGCTGCCAAACTGGCCAAGGTTGCTTTCCTTGATCCGACCCTCCTCGATGCCAAAAGCCTTGTAAGGATGGCTACTATTGGAGGTGCTCAGCTCATCGGTCTGGAGAATAAGATTGGAACCATTGAAAAAGGGAAAAAAGCCGATATTATTATAATTTCTACAAAAACCCCCCATATGACTCCCATCTATAACCCCTATTCCCAGATTGTATACTCTGCCACCGGAGCGGATGTGAGAGATGTTATAATAAATGGCAGGATTGTGTACCGAGATAGGCAGTTTACAACCCTTGATAAGGCTGAAATCTTAAATGAAGTTGAGAAAATAGGCCACAGGATTGGCGCCTTATAAAGGGATCTGTTGTCCCTACTCCCCTCCGAGGATGAAAGGCAAAACTCTTAACATACCGCCCGCTTGTGCCTCAGGCTCCTCGCCTTACTTTGCTGGCAAGCGATCTCAATAATTCCTTTTTAGGCGCTTATCAATAAATTTGTGTTCAAAATGCGCAGAAAATATTTTTTAAACCCTGGATAGGCTTTACTGAAAAGATCTTCCAAAGAGTGAATAATGATTCAACTTTTTTACAAGTTGTTTGGTTCCAGGTCCTCCGGG
>CP070673.1:311091-317796 GCA_020351915.1 Deltaproteobacteria bacterium | reverse complement strand
ATTCTATTGTAACACTTTATTATCCTTCGGTTTTCGATATTCTGTCAATAAGAAATAGGGAGAAGAAATAGGGAGTAGAATATGAGCAGAGATTAGTCAGCTTGGATTATGAATACCCTTTTTAGGATATGGTTACTGCCTCGGGAGTTAAGACAATTGAGGCCAATTCCGCAAGCCTATTGTTTTAGTTGCCCATTTCCGCATGAGAAAACGTTGGAGGGATGCTGTATTGAACACTCAAAATCTAAGAAACTTTTAGAGCTGGGTAAAACGACTCCCGGGAAGAAGCGGAATGAGAGGATGAAAATGTTCTATCCACCAGTCACTGCATCTACATGCTTATATGTGGAGTTCGACAACATCACCGTCCTGGAGCACATGGTCTCTTTGCACCATCTGGCCATCGTATACATCCTTTCCCCATACCTTAGCATACTTCAGCTTTTCCAAGAAATCCTTGTGGATTTTAGAGGCAAGATCCTCTAACCGACAGCCTTTTTTCAGCACGAAAGGAGCCTTTCGGTCTGGCTCCTTGCCTGGTACCTTGGTATAGACTCTTATGATTTCTAAATTGGTAAACAGGGTTTGTCTTAGCAAATCAAGATTGCGGCCAGTCTTTGCTGATAACGGTATCAGGGACCAATCACCCTCAACAAGAGACTTGAAGATCTCAAAATTTTCTTCGGTGGATTGGTCATCGCTCTTGTTTGCAACAACCAGAAAGGATAAAAAGGTCCAGTGATCTGTCACCCCATAAAGATCTGTCATGCCAAGGGGCGCTATCTTATTATCTTTGAGAAAGGAAACCGTTTCTTCCAGCTGCTGCATTGGATCTGTTTGCACATCCACTACAACAAGGATTATGTCCGCTTTTCGGGCGATCTCAAAAAGCCAGGGTTCTGTATGTTCTTTGCTGACAGGAGGCATATCAATAAGTTGAATTTGTACGTTTTCAAAATACATCATGCCGGGTGTGGGCTTCCAGGTGGAATGGGGAAAATCGGCCACTGGCGGATCTGCATTAGTGAGGGCTGCAACCAGCGCGGATTTGCCAACATTTGGTGTACCCAGAAGTACAGCCTGGCCCACTCCTTCCCTTTCGATAGTGTAACTCCTATCTCGTCTCCCTAGCTTCTTTTTTTGTTGCTGTTTGGATTTGAGTTTGGAAATGCGGCGTCTCAGGTCGGCCTTGAGTTTGTCTGTACCCTTGTGCTTCGGCATGATTGCGAGCATCTCTTCAAGGGCAGCAATCCCCTCGGCCGGGGTTTTGGCCTCCCTGTACCGCTTTTCCGCTTCAAAATACGCTGGGGGTAAATTAGCAGGCAATTTCTACTCACCTAAGTCATTAACGGTCTGCATGTCTACCCTTTACACATCATCACCTTGGACCTGCCCGTGGGTGTGGGAATCTTTTCGACAGATCTAAAATATCTCTGTCGCAACCGTTTCATAATAAGGTCCGTTGTCTTTGTTTTTTGGGTTTGTTGGTTTTATTGGATTTGTTGCGTTTTATGTTGCATCATGCTCTATGCCATTTGTGACTTGCGTTTCATATCCCACATCGCATATCTCTAGCAACAACGTACTGACTGTTTGTAAATACAACGGGCAACTGACAACAGACAACTAACATCATCTCTATGCAAGATATGGTGCCCATTGCCTGGCTGTATCTGTTATATACCCAGGGGGAAGATTTTGAACAATCCGGTTATGGCCAGGCAAGAGGGTATTCACCTCGAGTTCTCCAAGTTGCAGCAGGGAATTCTTGAGCTCCGAACCTTTTGCACCATGAAGATCAAAACGACCAATCGCATAATCAGCATAAACTACGTCACCAGGTATGAGGACCTTTTCTGACCGATCGTATAACCCTACACTCCCAGGGGAATGCCCGGGGATATAGATCACCTCCCAGGATGTGCCGCCTAAGTCCAGATTTTCACCCTCCTTAAGTTTTCGGTCAACTTGAAAGGTAAAGGCACCTGGCTTAAGATTGTATTGCATCTGGCACATATTCTTGAACATCTCCATACCATACACGATTCTCTCATCACCCTCTTCTAGCGGTGCCGCCTCTATGGCATGCACCCATAGTTCTGCCCACGGAATCTCCTTTCTGACTTCCGCAAGACACCCTATATGATCCAGGTGCGTATGGGTCATGATAATCCTCTTAATCGCTGTAAGCTCGATTCCCATATCCAGGATAGCTTGTATCTTGTACCTGGCTTTGCCCATGAGGCCCGGGTCAATGAGTGTAAAATCCTGAGAAGTGGGCTTTCCAACAACATAGGTATGTGAGTCAGGAATAAATTCGTCTTGCCCCTTAATGAAATAAACACCTTCGGCTATCTGAGTCATTGATCACTCCTTAGCTAGATTCAAGGTTCTCTTCGAGATCTGTAGCCTGAAACATAATCTGATAAAGCTTTTTTGTAAAGAAAAAGCGCATCCAGAAATCCTATTGGCTCACGGCCGGGATACGATTCCCTTGAGCACGCCCGGAGGGCCGGGTTCTTTTGCCCGATCCCGCTTTGCCAGGATCGGGCAAAAAAAGGGAGACCACCCTCTGTGCTCACTGTGCCTCTGCCTGTCCCGTAGGTGGGAACAATCGTACTGGGGTGGTGAACAGACAATCATGCCTAGACATACACCCAACCCTCTAAAGCATACGGGGAATTCTTCTCAAAGGTGATCCCGCCCCGAAGGGCCCTGAAGGTTGCAAAGGCAGCAATGACACTGTCAAGTGCATCCCCACCCCTATTGTCAATGATCGTGCAGCGTAGAGCGGATTTCTTAATCTTCAGGATACCCGTATTTTGCATACACCTAAGGATCTTCTCCCTTGCACCTCTCTTCTTTTCACCCTCGCCTTTGTATGGCAAACTCAAGCGTTCCTTCTTTAGTGTCGAGGCAGGGCAGACCTCAATAACCCATGCTTTGCCTGGCACGGGCTTTTGCATGGGCAAGATACTAACTGCCCTATCCCTAATAAGAGGTCCGAGCACATCCTTGATACCAAAAAAGGTTTGCCGATAAAGACGTAGATTATAAGGTGAAAATGGGGTTTTCTTCTCAACATCTGTTAGCCTCTTGGTTTCCTTTCCACCAGAGGTCACTGTGCATGATCCTCTGAACTGCTCCGGGCTGCTGTAGCGATCTTGAAAGCCTAAGACCCATTCCTCCCAGCTCCCTTCTTTAACAAGGGTCTTGGGTAGGCCGAAAGGGAAATCCATGCCGAAGACAGTATTCTTCTGTTTATTGACAAATTCTCTGAGCGCTCTATGGCTCCGCTCCCTGTTCTCCCCCGAATCTGGAAGATCTTTGGCTTGAAAACATTCCGTAACAAAAAGCTCAGCCCCTTCGATAATGCCACGGGCAATCCATATCCTTCTGCCCGCGTCTCTTGCGCCGCTAAAGTCTATGCCATACACAATTCGCTCAAAATCAGGGAAATTCATTTTCTAAACACTCATACCTGCGCTGTTTTATTCTAGTGATTATATCCTTATTTCCGGACTATCTCACAGCTTTATCTCTCACAAACCTTACTGAGATCCACCCACCCAAATAACTCCGGTGCAAGGAGAGCTGCCACGGTAACCTCATCTTCATCCACTCCCTTAGCCATCATGGTAAACCTTGGACCGCCCCGCTTTGCGGGAAGATCTTGTGGATCGACGGAAAAGACCTTATTGTCACAATGGAATTATATTATAATATTTGGTATAAGCGACAAAGAATAGTATCTTACACGAACGAAAAACTAGCGGAGATTGAATGGTGCGGTTTTGAGAACAGTCAATCCCCTTATGAACATCGCTAGCTACTAAGAAAGGTAAAGAAGCTCACTATTATTTCATATTTAAAGGGACTGGTGCTGAACTATGTACAAAAATCCTTCCGATCGTATTAAAAATATAGGTTTTGTCTCAACAAGGATTGCCGGAACAGATGGGGTTTCTCTGGAGATCCAGAAATGGGCAGATGTATTTGAACGAAACAGATTCAATTGTTTCTATTTTTCCGGGGTCTCAGACAGGGACCCAGAAAAATCTTTTCTTGTGGAAGAAGCCCATTTTGAACATCCGGTGATTGAAGAAATTAAAAGCGATCTATTTGGCAAAGAAGATCGAAGGCGAGAGACATCAGAGACTATCCAGAAAATCAAGGATAAGCTAAAAGGTGCCCTGTATGATTTTGTTAAAAAGTATGATATAGAATTAATCATTCCTGAAAATGCCCTGGCTATACCCATGAACATCCCTCTTGGTCTTGCAATTACCGAGTTTATTGCCGAAACATGCGTTCCGACCATTGCTCATCACCACGACTTTTCCTGGGAGAGACCTCGATTTCTGATAAACTCCTGCAGGGATTATCTTAATATGGCCTTTCCTCCTCACCTGCCTTCCATTCGGCATGCTGTCATAAACTCTCTGGCATCTGAACAGTTGAGTTTCAGGAGAGGGATCTCAAATATACTCATTCCTAATGTTTTGGATTTTGCCACCGAGCCTCCGCCACTGGATGATTATTGCAATGATTTGCGAGAAAGAATTGGTCTACAAAAGGATGACCTTTTTATTTTGCAACCAACAAGGATTGTGCCCCGCAAATGGATTGAACGTTCTATTGAAATTGTAAGGAATATGAGCCTGCCCAATCCGGTGCTGGTTATCTCCCACGGCATGGAAGACGGGGGCGACGAATATTATGAGCGGATTGAAGATTATAGCCAGAGTATGGGGGTAAAGATCCTACGTATCGATAATCTGATAACGTCCCAAAGGACTATATGTAAAAAGAGGGGAAAGCTTTTCTCTATAGCGGATATTTACCAGAATGCCGACTTGATCACATACCCCAGTGGATATGAGGGTTTTGGGAATGCCTTTTTGGAAACAATCTACTACAAAAAACCTATAGTGGTGAATCGCTACTCCATCTACATCGCAGATATAGAACCAGTCGGATTTGATGTAATCGTTATGGATGGTTTTGTTTCTTCCAAGGCTGTCGCACAAATTGACCAGATATTAAGGGATAAAAATCGGCTGGAGGAGATGGTCGAGCACAATTACCAGATAGGCGAGAAATACTTTTCCTATGAGGTATTGGAAGAGAAATTGATGCATCTGATATATACCTTTTAATAAGGGATCCTGTATGGAGCAATACAGTATTGCATTACTCCATTACACCTGTCCTCCTATCGTTGGTGGAGTTGAAGAGGTTATTCGGCAACATGCTTCCGTATTTGGGCGCTACAACCATAGGGTAAAGGTATTTGCAGGCGATGGCGGAGTATTTACTGATGAATATGATATTGAGCTCAATTCATTACTGAGCTCTCATAACACTAGAATCCTCCAAATCCACAGGAATCTAGCCGATAGATCCCATGAATTGAAATCCTGTGCTGAAGAAATCTTCACTTATCTTGTTCGGGCATTAGAGCCCTTTGATGTCCTCATCGCCCACAATGTTCTCACCATGCCTTACAATCTTCCCTTAACCGTTGCCCTTCATAGACTGGAAAATAACGGAAATATAAGGGTGGTGAGCTGGAACCATGACTCTCCTTATTTCTATGACCCGTCTCCCTTTGATTTAAAAGGAGAGCAATGGAATATCCTGAAAGAGTACAACCCTAAGATCTACTATATTACCATTTCTGAAGAAAGGAGAAGCCAGTTTCAAGATCTTTATGGCACAAAAAGGATTGATATTATTCCAGATGGAATCGATCCCCTTACCTTCTTTAATCTGTCTCCCAATACTATAGAGATGATTAGGGAAAAACGCCTTCTTGAAGCCGAGCTTCTAATGGTGCAACCGTGCAGGTTGCATCCCCGGAAGAATATTGAGCTTTCTATCCAGGTGGTAAAGGCCTTGCAGAAAAAGGGGGTGCACACTCGGCTGCTGCTGACAGGCGCATACGATCCCCATGAAAAAGAAACCACTGAATATTACCGCAAATTACGGAAATTGAGCGAAAAATTACATATTCAAAGAGACATTCTCATTGCAGCAGAACATTTCTCTGAGAGCGGCAAAGAGCTGACAGGGGATACTATTGTCATGAGGGATTTCTACCTGATTGCTGATGTATTATTCATACCCAGCCTTCGGGAAGGGTTTGGCATCCCGCTTTTAGAAGCAGGCATGTTAAAACTACCGATTGTTTGCTCCGATATCCCTCCTTTTAGGGAGATTGGCAAAGAAAATGTCCAGTATTTTTCCTTAAAAGCCTCGCCTGAACAAATCGCAGACAAAATCCTCAACTTTATCAGCAATCTCAAGCCCCATCAGATGTTCCGCCATATTATGCGAAATTATATGTGGGATGACCTCTATCACCACATGCTGTTGCCGCTTCTGCAAAAGATTATCCCTTAGTATTTTTCTTGTGTTTTTCGAGGAGGGCTGTCTCACCCAGAATATCGGCTATTACGGTTATCACGCACGGTGACGGGGCTTCCCAGCCGGAGGCGGATTGATGCCCTTGATCTTCCTCAAGAGGCTTTCGAGGAAAACCAAGAGATAACTCTCTGTGCCCTCTGCACCTCAGTGGTGAAAAAAAGGAGAGATTTTACCTATTATTTTAAGCGACGGACAACGGACATTAATTATATCTCAAATTCTGCCAGAATAAAGGTGTGGTCAGAAGGTTTTTCTAATTGCCTTGGCGCGACATCT
>CP070673.1:304596-310991 GCA_020351915.1 Deltaproteobacteria bacterium | reverse complement strand
GGCCTTTTTTACATAATCACTGTGGAGAAACAATTCACGGGCTCCCTCCAAGACGATCCTGCCGTTCTCCAGTAAGTATGCTCGATCCGCTATCTCCAAGGCATTTCGGATATTCTGCTCAACGAGTAAGATAGTAATACCTTGCTCATTCAGTGTTACTATAAACTTGAAAAGTTCCTTTACCAATAATGGCGCTAGCCCGTATGATGGTTCATCAAGCATGCATAACCTTGGTGTCGCCATTAAACTCCGCCCCATAGCCAGCATTTGCCGTTCACCACCGCTTAATGTCCTGGCTAATTGCCCTTGTCTTGCTTTTAAGTTGGGGAAAAGTTGATAAACTTGCTCAAGCCTTTCTTCCCTCCCCTTCCATGTGTGGTAAGGATACGCACCCATCTCCAAGTTTTCACGAACTGTCATGTCGGTAAAAAGCTTTCCACCCTCGGGGACATAAGAAACGCCTAGTTCCACAATGGAGTGAGGTGTTAGCCCGTCTATGCGCCTCCCGAGGAACGTCACAGTACCCGACGCCGGACGGAGCAAACCGGATATGGTTTTCAGTAGTGTCGTCTTGCCAGCCGCGTTTGCACCAACCAGAGAGCCGATTTTTCCCTCATTGATGTTTAAAGAGACGCCCCATATGGCCTGGGTCTTGCCATAAAAGGTATCCAGGTTGCTCACTTCCAGCATAGGCCTACTCTCCTAAGTATACCTCAACAACTTTTTTATTGGTGGCAATCTCCTCCGGCGTTCCTTCGGCAATCTTCACCCCGTGATCCAGCACCATAATCCGGTTACATACGCTCATAATAGCCTTCATGACATGCTCGATCATGAAAATGGTAATCCCCTTATCCCGAATCCCTGTTACCAACTCCATAGCCTGTGCCACCTCAGTAGGGCTTAAGCCGGCCATCAGCTCATCAAGCAACAATAGTTCCGGTTTTGTGGCTAAAGCCCTAGCGACTTCAAGTCGCTTCTGGTTAGTTAGGGTTAAGTCTTTAGCAGGGGTCGCCCTGACTGCTGATAACCCCACAAACTCTAATAACTCCAGCGACTCCCTCTCGGCATCCGATTCATTGATATCCTCTGACATCCCGAATAACGACCCCAATAATACATTCTCAAAAACGGTCATATTGCCAAAAAGTTTAATCAATTGAAACGTTCTCGCTATTCCTCGCTTACAAATCTTGTTTGGATTCATAGAGGTAATCTTTTTGTATTTATATCTTATTTCTCCCGCGGTAACGGGAAGGGCACCGGATATCAAATTAAAAAGGGTCGTTTTACCGGCGCCGTTTGGACCAATGAGCCCGACAATCTCGCCTTGGTTTATGTCGAAGTCGACATTATGTACGGCAGCTAGCCCTCCAAAGTATTTTATGACCCCTTTTCCTTCAAGTATTCCCATATTACCCCTCCGGACCTCCCTTTCGCCATTTTCCTATCAATCCTACCAGTCCATTGGGCAGGAATAATATGACAACTATGAGTATAGTACCGAAAAGGAGCATGTAGTAATAGGGGAACTTGGTTATCAGTATTTCTTCCAGGTAGGCAAAACAGGCGGCGCCTAAGACAGGACCATAAAGTTGCCCCGTACCGCCAAAGATGGCCATCAGGACCGGCATAAAAGAGAAGAGCGGATTAAAGGCAATCTTAGGGTCAATATATGTCCATCGCGTCGCCATGATTGCCCCGGCTGCTCCCATGAAAAAGGCGCTGATGGCAAAGGCAGTAGTCTTCATCACAGTTGCATTTATGCCTATGTGAGCCGCGGCCTCCTCATTCTCTCCTATACTCCGCAAGGCTAACCCGAATTTAGAACGTCTAATGAGGTAAGCGGTAACCAGTGCCATCACAAAAATGACGAGTATGACGTAATAGACGGTCGTGTGATCTACCCCGATAACCCACCTGCCAACCGTGCCCGTAAAGTTAGTCTCCCACCACAGGAGAAAGTGTCTTATGAGCTCACTGATCCCGAAAGTAAATATGATGAAATACATGCCTCTTAGCCTCAGAGTGAGAAGGCCTATAAAGAGGGCAAGGACGAAACTGACTAGACCACCGCTGACGATAACGACAGGCAGGGGGAATACTTCCCCCAGTATAGCCGAGGCATATACGCCGACCCCGAAGAAGGCGGCTGACGCCAGCGAGATGTAACGGGTAGGGCCGGAGAAAATGGCCCAGCTTACGGTGATGATTATATACATAATGATGCTGGTCAGCGATATGACGGGATAAGGTGGGATATATAAAGGGATCGTAGCTAATAGGATTAGGACGAGAAAAAGTGACCCTAAAGTAAAAGGCCTTTTAGATATCACTCTAAAACTATTCATTTCTCTATTTCCCAAAAATACCTGTTGGCCTCACCAGGAGCAGGAGTATGAAGATAACATAGTAGGCAATCAAGGATAGACCCGCGTCAAAATAGGTCACTATGCTGCCAATAAGGCCCAATAAAAAGCCCCCGATCAAACTGCCGGTGATACTCCCCAATCCACCAAGGACAACCACGATGATGGCAATGATGGTATACTCGATGCCCATGTTTGGCTGCATCTCGTACATCATGCTGATAAGTACCCCGGCGAAACCGGCCATCAGCGCGCCAAGGCCGAAACAGATAGCTAACACCCGATGGATGTTTACCCCCATCACCTGGGCGGTCTCCGGATCTTCAGCGGCTGCCCTGATCGCTTTTCCCAGACGCGCGCGTGTCAGAAAGAAATAAAAGGCCAGGCTTATAACGACGGCAAACAAGAGAGCGACCAAACGATTTGCCGCAAACATGGCTCCAAGGATACTGACTGAGGACTCTAAATAGGAGTACCCCCTTATATCGGCCTTCCATGTGATTAAGGCAATGTTCTGAATGATGAAGAGGAGGCCGAATGAGGCCAGGAGAGAACTATCGGCAAAGGCGCCTATTGATTCTGATTTGCCCCTGAGGTATTGAAAGAGGGTCCTGTGGATGAAAAAACCGATAATGAACATACCAGGACCGCAGATTACAAGAGAAATAAGGGGACTAATCCCCAAGATGGTGTACAGCGTCCAGGTGGCAAAGGCCCCGAGCATAATAAACTCGCCATGGGAGATGTTCAGTACTCGCCCAACACCGTACTGGAGGCTTAGTCCCACGGCGATGAGGGCGTAGATGCCCCCCATGATTAAACCGCCAATGACTACATCTAGGAAGGTTACAAACACAATGATGCCTTTCCAACTTCATCAGCAAATACTTAACAGGCTGCCCGGATAGGCCCAATTTGGGAGTGATCATCTCTCTCGTTGAGTGGTCTTCCGGACAGCCTGCTCGGAGGAACTTTTAAACAATCTTAAAAAAGGAAATTCTTTATTGAAGCGCTATGTTATCAGGAATACCTACTTCTTCGGCCACGCAGGCTTGGGGTAGATAGGTTCCGCGGTTCGCTTTTCCTTGGCCGCGACGACTTCGAACTGCCCCTTCTGCCACTGACCAACCTCGCCGGGTGATTGTACATTGAATTGATTCTCAAATCTCACCGGGCCGATAACCGTGTCAAAGGTCTCGCTGGCTATTACATCCCTTATCTTTTTCCTGTCGAGGGTTCCGGCCCTCTCGATAGCCTGCTCCATGACCTGAACGGTTGAGTAACTCCAGGCGTTCCCATACCAGTCGGTGCCTCCCGGACCTGAAAACGCGGTCATCCTGTCCCAGAACTCCTTGGCGCCAGGATAAGGGACCTTCGGGTTCCAGGCGCCGGCGCCCATAACACCTTCTACCGTATTAGCACCAAAGATCTCTCTATAGGGGGAGAAAGCTATGCCAATTGTGCAATAAAAGAGCTTCGGGTTAAAGCCGACCTCGATAGATTGCTTGGTGATAAGGATGCTTTCAGGAGGATAGCAGAAGAAAAACGCCGCATCTGGATTGGCCGCTTTCATATCTTTTAGCAAGGGTGTCAGGTCCTTGGCGCCGAGTGGGAAGCTCTTGTATCGGAGCACCTCGACCCCACCTCCGGCCAGTGCGGGCACCACACCGCCGGCATACTCTATGCCATGCAAGTCTTGATGATGGGCCGCCACCAATGTCTTGACTCCCAACTCTTTGGCAAGGTCTACCATGGCTATTGACTTCTCCGGAGGCTGGTTCAAGATGACGAACAGGTAGGGTATTTTGTGCGCCATTTCCCTGAGCTTCAAGGAATCAACCGTGGGCCCGACTACTGGATACCCATATTTAGTGACTATGGGAGCTATGGCAAAGTACAGAGCCGTGCCCCAAGGGCCGAGCAAAAGGTCAACCTTGTCCTGTAAAATCAACTTCTCGACCAGTTTCACGCAGGTTCCGGTGTCACCCTTATCGTCGTATCTGATTATCTCAACTGGTATTCTCTTGCCATACTCCTTGACGTATATGCCTCCCTTGGCATTGACCTCCTTGACCCACATGTCAAAAGGGGCTATCTGTGTAACTGCCGCACCCATAGCATAAGGACCCGAGAGAGCGATCGCGTTACCGAAACGGATCTTATCAGGGGCTTTCCCTGCTGCCTGTGCTTGGTTCGGCATAGTCCAACCAACTACTAGCAGCATCGATACTACCATCAAGACTATACCGAAATGACCTAATAATGTGAGCAACTTTTTCTTTCCCATTTTGGCCCTCCTTTTATAGGCTATACTGTGCATTTAATACTCCTGATTAATACTACCTCCACTCATGCCGATGAATTTTCACCTCCTTTCTCTTGATAAGGGTTAGTGTCTTCAGAATCACATGGCTAAGCCCTCATCATATCCCTGGTACGCTCACTTGGATGTTAGTGGTTTTTCATGATCATCAGTCAATGCAAGGCGGATTCAAAAGGAATCTCTATCTTAGGCACCAGTCATCACTCATATCAAAATGATTGGGAATAGGTATCCGCAAGGTTTCCTCTACTATCATGGCCCTTTTTGTCCTGGCACACATTCTATTCTCCCAGGTACCTTCGTTTGAGCACGCCACCATTTTCAGATTTAGTAGTTTCCAAGTAAAATATTCGAAAACATAACAACCCAACTTTGACCGAGATAGCCAGTGCCGTTATTCTGATTTTGTGCTCGTTTAATAAGCTAAAGTTGCAACCCTTAACGGAAGGCTATGTCGTTCTGCGACATTGCTACATCGTTTCATAAATGCTCTGAAGTTTCCTGTTTGTCAACAAAAAATAGATTCTTTGCCAAAAATCTTTGAACTTCCGTGCCCGGCTCGGTGATTTATGCAAGGGTTTTCCGGGGATGTCTTGGAAAGGCAAATGTCATCATGTTAAATCGCAATATCGATTTTTGCCTTCACTCGCCTTCGCCAGGATGCCCCGTGTGGCAGCACGGGGAGGATCAGCCTCCGCCAAAGGCTACTGCTCGACAGGGATGGCAAGGCGACCGCGGCGTTGCCCGTGGGGCGCCCGTCCTCCGCAGTAAGCCCTGCTACGGAGTATGGAAAGGCGGGGTTAACCGCGCCGTAGCTCCTAGAGCGCAGGCGGGTTGGATTCGGCGCAATTCCGCTTGATACCCTGCAGTTTACTGCAGGGAGCTCCTATGAACGCCTGAAGAGACAACTAATACCCAATACTGCCCCATTCAGGGGGTGACCCGGATTCACAAGGGCGAAGCTCAGAGGAGATATAACCCGGGTCATCTGCATGGGAGCTTTTGCCTTGTGAGAAGAACAATAAGGCCGCTCTCCTCGAACGGACAGCGGCCTTATGAAGTTGAATTTGACTTCCCTCACCGTGGATCTATCTGGGGGCCTTGTTATATAAGGGTCTTCACCATCCCGCCGTCCACGTTGATGGCCTGGCCAGTGATGAATTTCGCCCTATCCGACGCGAGGAAAGCGACCACGTTTGCGATATCCTCCGGGTCACCGTGGTGCCCCAAGGGAATGTTTTGCTCTGCGAACCACTTCATGACCTCCGGGACCGACATACCCAACTCTTTGCCCAGTTGTTCGGCCAACGCGCCGGGGCCTTCCCAGAGGGGCCCCCGGATCGGTCCGGGACAAACAGCATTCACTAGGATGTTGTCCTTGGCCAGGTAGTTGCTAAAGTCCTTTGTATACATGTTCATCGCGGCCTTGATGGCATCATAATCCAGCTGGGTTCCCGGCTGTTTTGAGAAAATGGAGGATATATTAATAATCCGTCCCCAGCCCTGCTTCCGCATATAGGGGATGACCAGCCGACATAACTGGATGGGCCCAAATAACATGAGGTCCATATGGTATCGAAATACCTCCTCAGGGAGCTCCATCGGGTCGCTCGCATTACCATAACCGGCGTTGTTAACAAGGATGTCAATACGACCGAACCTGTCGGCAGCCTGGGATACGAAGTTCCTGTTGTCTTCGTGCT
>CP070673.1:300566-304496 GCA_020351915.1 Deltaproteobacteria bacterium | reverse complement strand
GGCACGCCAGCATATTTTGCCAGTTCTTCAACTATCTCCTGTCCGAAACCGCGATATTCGATACCGTCATACATCCTGCCCAGAACCCTGGCGGTATCTTTCATGGATTCCTTTTTCCCCATCTGAGAACCGGACGGACCCAGGTAGGTAACCCTTGCGCCCTGATCATAGGCCGCCACTTCAAAGGCGCACCTGGTCCTTGTGGACGATTTTTCGAAAATAAGGGCGATGTTCTTACCGGTCAATCGGGGCTGCTCAGTTCCCGCATATTTCGCCCTTTTCAGGTCAGCAGAAAGATCAAGCAAGAATTTGATTTCGCTTGGACTGAAATCCAAAAGCTTTAAAAAATGTCTGTTTCTTAGGTCAAAAGCCACCCTTTGCTCCTTTCTTTTCATAATCAAGAGTCAGGAGAATGAACATTTAAAACAGGTTGTATTTTTTCCCGAAATCGGTCAGGATCTCTTCCAGGTTCGGTGCCCCGATCTCCTGGAGGTCATAATAGACCCTCGTGTTCGGTTTCTTGATGTCAATGATCCTGCTCAGATCAATGGGCGTGCCGATCACAACCGCGTCACATTCGGTATTGTTGATGGTCGCCTCCAGGTCCTTTAACATCACCTCGCCGTACCCCATGGCAGGAAGTAACGTTCCGATCTCCGGATAGGTCTCAAACGTCTCCGACAGCCTGCCCACAAGGTAAGGCCTGGGGTCAACCAGTCCGGTTGCTCCGAATTTTTCGGCGGCAACCGTGCCTGCGCCTATCTTCATCTCACCGTGTGTAAGGGTTGGACCGTCCTCAACTACAAGGACCTTCTTCCCCTTTATCACGGAAGGATCCTCCACCTTTATGGCAGAGGCGCCGTCAACTACAATCGCACCCGGGTTCACAGCGGCAATGTTCTTTCTCACGGTCTGAATGCCGGCGGCATCAGCGCTGTCTATCTTGTTGATCACCACAACATCCGCGATCCTCAAGGTAACTTCACCGGGATAATATGTCAGTTCATGACCCGGACGATGGGGGTCTACTACGGTGACGTGCAGGTCTGACTTGTAGAACGGGAAGTCATTGTTCCCGCCGTCCCAGAGTATGACATCACAGCCGTCGGGATCTTCCTCGGCCGCCCTGAGAATCGCCTCGTAGTCAACGCCAGCGTAGATTACGTTTCCGCGAACCACATGCGGTTCATATTCTTCCATCTCTTCAACGGTACAGTTGTGTTTCTCCAGATCGGAAAGCTCGGCAAAGCGCTGTACCTTCTGAGCCACGAGATCGCCATAGGGCATGGGATGACGAATGGCCACGACCTTTAGGCCTTTCGCCATCATTATCTCAATTATTTTGCGTGAAGTTTGGCTTTTGCCGCAACCCGTTCGGACTGCACCCACCGAAATGACCGGTTTGGTGCTTTTAATCTGGGTCCCCTTGGGGCCCAGTAATACAAAAGTGGCACCGGCGGCATTTACTTTGGCACTCACTGACATGACGTGCTGATAAGAAACATCGCTGTAAGAGAACACGCAGTCATTTACTTTCAGATCCTTGATCAACTTTGGAAGGTCTTCTTGGGCATAGATGGGGATACCTTCAGGATACAGATCGCCTGCCAGTTCGGCGGGGTATTTTCTGCCCACAATGTCCGGGATCTGTGTCGCGGTAAAGGCAACCACCGAGTAATACTCATTACCCCTGTAATAGGTATTAAAATTGTGGAAATCTCTTCCGGCTGCACCCATGATGATTACTCTTTTCCTTGACATTTGTTCCTCCAATGATTTTCATGTAGTTTCCGTAATGGACAGCAGCGCCTTCAGCATCTGAAGCTATGATAAAGATACCGGAGTTTACCTCTTCCGCCAGTTTAGCACTGGCAAGATCCTTGTCAATCGCATTTTATTTCTGCGCAAAATTGCAGGTGATATACGGAAAAGATAGATTGAGAGTAAAAATAAGACGAAAAAGAATATAAAGTAAAAATAAAACATCGAGAATCGTATTCTCAGATAGTTTGTGCCCTATTGTCAAGAAAGAATTGCCATTTTTCTCCAAAACAATATTTGATAAAAGAAATTGTCTGAATATATCTCTTATTACTCTCTTCCAAGATCGGCATTGGCGGGATGGAGAGATATCCCTGAGGAGGCGTATTTTGCCCACAGACAGGTGGTAAGCGTAAGGGGCAAAATCCGCAGTGAAAGAAGCCATGGACGGCGGAAGGTAGCAGAGGTTAAAGGACCGGGCTTTAAGAATAAAAAGTGAAATCGGATCTGAAAGACGGGCCTTCTGCCTCATCCTTATGCCAGCGCCGTCCCCCAAGCATAGTCTCTTTTAGCGTAGTCCAGGATCAAAGCAGTATCCGTCCTGATTATGCCGTCTATCTTGTTTATCTTTTTAGTAATCAATTCCTTGAGTTCATAAAGAGATCTGATATTGAATTCGGCATGAATATCAATATTTCCCGTGGTCTGGACAATGAACCATATTGGTTTCAGTTTCTTTAGTTCCCTAATAATACTGTCCACTTTACTGAGATCAATTTCGAAGCGTATCATGCCGACAATGTCAAATCCCAGTTTTATCGGGTTACCTACGGCCACAATCTGTATGTATTCCTCATTAATCAGCCTGTTCAAACGGGCTCTGACCGTAGCTTCTGAGACTCCCAGTTTCTTGGCGATCGTGGTATTGGAAAGCCTTCCGTCCTTTTGCAGCATTTTGATGATGTCGCAGTCTGTCTTATCTATCTTTTTTATCCTGGTATTCGATCTGCTTCTTTTCATAAAACCTCCACATGGCTTGTTTCCCGTTTCTTACCGGGCTCTCAATTCTCCCTGAAATTCAAATCTCACATGCCATCTCTAACGCCCGCCTTTCAAGCGGATCAAGGGAGGACCCCAGGCTCTATACGCGTGAAGCCCGCTGAACCAAAAGTCGGGGCTCTTTAAGGCCTCCTGACCACTATCCAGAGGCTGACTATATCAGCTCTCGCCTGACCCAGAATGATAGATAAGAGCCACCTCATCACAATCAGGAAATTTGGGACAGCGATAACACTCGGACCACACCTTACGTGGCAACTCCATCTTGTCAACCTGGCGAAAGCCGTGCCTTTCGAAAAAAATCGGCTTATAGGTCATGCAAAAGACCGTAGCAATCCCCAATTCCTCGGCTTCATTGAGACAGGCTCTGAGGAGCACCGAGCCCACTCCTTGGTCCTGCTTATCCTCACTTACCGCCAGGGATCTGATCTCGGCCAAATCTCCCCAGATAATATGGAGGGCAACACAGGCAATAACTTGAGCACCACTATCCCTGATTACGAAGAAGTCACGAAGGTTCTCATATATCTCGCTTAATGCCCGGGCTATCATCTCACCCTTGTCAGCAAGACTATTTATCAGTTCGTGCATCCGCTGGGCATCACTAATCTTCGCTTTTTCCACCTTCATGATATCTTGCCTTTCAGTCTCGACTCCAAAGAGCTATAAAAATAGGTCTTGGGCTGAACTCTCAAGAAGCGGACCATGTAAAGATTAACCTCTACAGCAGAATCTCTCTGACCTCAGGATACAGGATAGGCCCGATTGATTGAATTGATTGAAAGGAAGCCCTTTTTCGATGGGGTAGCGTAGGAGGAAACAGCCTTGTGTGTCAAGGAAAAAGATGTGGCAGAATAGGGTGTTTTGGGTTATTTGGTTGTACAGGGAATTATGAACTATACCACGGCATGCAAAGTGGGCCTTTATAAATGGTGGCCCTTTGCCTCAAGGCTTGAGCCTTCACCTATATTCATGCCAGCTTTTGATTTTCAAAGCCTCAAGTGAGGTTCTATGAATGGCCTCCACAAATCTTTTGGCAAGTTGCAGATTGGTGATCAAGGGGATATTCAGGTCAACGGCCTTTCGCCGGATGAGGTAATCATTATCAAG
>CP070673.1:289279-300466 GCA_020351915.1 Deltaproteobacteria bacterium | reverse complement strand
TTGTGGATTTCGGCTGGGGAAACCCTTGGGACAATGCGGCCAATATCAATCTCCTCACTGACGATCAAAATCGGGATCTAATTTCTTCAGGAACATCAAATCGTCTCTTTCCATGCCAAGTGAGGAAAAAAGAAAAGACCATATAATGGCTCGTCATAATTCATTTTCAGCACGATAAACAAAGGACATGTTTCCTCTTCGATAGGTTACATGGGTCTTCTCGCCGCGTAACCTGTTCCCAATTACTACACCACTTTTCAAGGAGAGTTTTGCCGTTTCCAAGTCTCGAACAGTTCCTTACAGCTGCTGCTGTAGTGAACCGTGTGACTCTCAGTTAATTCACTTTCTCCTATCCTCAAGGGGTAGCGTGAATCCCAAAGGAACCTGCTATTCGTGTTCTCATCGATTTCCGGAGCCACGGGGCATCAATCCCAGCATTCGCGTATGAGGTCTCAAGCTAACTGAGGGGCTCACGAGGCGTTTAATACTAGCTGAATCAGCGGAGTTGGGGATCGGCGAGAACTGTTGAAGCATCTTGAAGTAAACAAATTTCGTCAGAAGAAAAGACAAGTTAGAATGCTCTGCTGGTGATCGGTGATGCTTGAGATATCACATTATGAAGGATTCTAAAGGGCTGTAGGTTGGGGCTAAAGCAGATAACAGCACCCAAAGGCTGGAACGCTAACCTTGCGGGCAAAGACTTTAAAGGCAGGAGAAAGACTTAATGCCAGCAAGTAGCGCACTCCGGCGAAGACAAATAAAACACTCCTAACCACTACAGATCGGGTTAGTTCTAAACTTCACACACGAGCCCACGCTTCATGATTGCCCCACTACAAAGCGAGTTCTTCTCTCACAATGCTTACGCTCTATTCGGCACGGGAAATACTTATTACCCATGAAACATGGGCTGAAAACACCTGCCTCCTCTCTCTCCGTTCATGACCTACTTTTGATAAGGAGAGTTCTTAATATTCTTTAAGTTGTTTGTCCCAAAACTCTTTTTCCCGTTCTCTCCAATTAGGGCCAGTGAACACTATATCGTGGAAGCCGCCTAACCTATCGAGCCACCTAACCCAAGGATTTTTCTTTTTTTCTTTTGAGTCGAGCACATCTGCAACGAAGAGATCGATCTTACTTATTTCATCTTTTGGTACGTAGTAAGCGGCCCCTTCTTCGGCCGATTTCTTGAGATTCTCTACAGTCAATCCATGTGCAGTAAGCATAAGCGCAGGAATTCCCCGTTTGTTGGCAATTTCTAAGAGCTCAAATCCTTTTACTCCCATTATGTCCAGAACCGCAATGTCGTAATCGTTATTCTCAAGAAGACTCTTAGCTTCCTCGAAGGAAGAAGCTCTATCAATTTTACACAGTATTAGAAGCTGAGTTAATACATCAAGAATGTCTTTTTCGTCATCTACGATAAGTACTTTCTTTCCTATTATTATCTTTTTTGTATCCATTTTCAATTCTCTCCTTTCACTAGTTCACAAAAGTGTTCCTTCAGTATTCCCAAAGCAGTGAAATCGAACCATAGCTGAGACTGATTTCTTTTGTTTCATAAATTAACCAGAATCAGTCACTTGTCAAGCCGATGATATGAAAGCCCATTTCTCTTTGGAAATGGGTTCTTGGAATCAGGCCCATACCATAACCGCCTGCCCTTGTGGGAGGAGGGGAAGAGCTACTCTGTGGGGCGATAGGTTTTATAGTAGTGCCGGAGTTCTTGCGAAAACCGCTCGGAAAGCAGCGTATAGTGGTCTTTGCGCTCTTTGCCGTGTTCAACTCTTATTACCATCCGCGTGCTGTCGATATGTTCGGCCTTTGAGGAGGTAACCTCACTGGCTCGAAGGCCAGCTAAATAGGTGGCCATCAAGATCAACCGGTGTTTCATATTCTCTGGGGCATGAATAATCCTCTAGATCTCTTCTTGATTTAAACGGTCGGCGGTTTCCGGGGGTCCGTGTGAAAGGTGCATCGGGGTGATCGTTGCTCATCACAGACGACGTAAGCGTAGAAGAACCTCAACCCCGAAATAGCATTGCCTACGCTCGTGGGTGCATTTCCCTTATCCTCTTTCAAATACAGCAGATGATCCTCGATCATCCCTTCTTTGTCACCGTATCCGGCGATTGCCTCTAATGTTTGGCAAGACCCGATACTGCGGCCACAGAGGAGCGTTGCGTGTTTCGGACGAAATTCCGCAATTTCATCTCTCTCATCATCTTTTCTCGTAATGCGGTCATGGCATATCTCCTTAAGGTTTAGGGTTAACCGATACGAAGGTATCTTATAGGATTGCAAACGATAAGGAAGCTCTGAAGAACTAGGATGGAGAAGGGGAAGGATCGATGAGAAAGCGGAGATTATGCTGCCGCAACGCGGTTTGGTGCAACTTGCCATGATATCCGGTTTGGGAAACGTGAAGATCTCATAGGAATATCAAGACCTCAAGCTCCCATGGGAAAGATGTCGGTTTTTCCTATGCTAGCTGAAGTCAGCAGAGTTGGGGATGGGCGAGAACTGTTGAATCCATCTTGAATTAGATATTTTCAATAGAGATTCTTTCGCTAGATGGCCTAGCCCGATATTGCGTTTTCAACTACGATATGTAGTTAACTTCCTTGGACTTAAGTATGTGGCAAGTCTTATCAAACACTTTGAGACGAAAATTGACAGAATTATTGGCGAATATTGAAATCCCTTGAACCTGAGGGATATTGCTGGAATACTTCAAAGGACCATCAAGTCATGCATGTCTTAGTGCGAGGATAACGAGACCAAGATGCCATCAAAACCACTGGAATACCCCATCAACTGTACAGATCGCCAAATCTCTTCCTCCGATAAGTGGCTATATGTAGACCCGGCATTTCGATGATAGCAGTCAGATTGCTATCTCTCACCAAAGGATTGATTAGACAGACACAAGCTTTAATGTTCTTAAATGGTAACCACTATTATGGAGGTTTATGATGGAGTATAATATTCTAGTGGAACTACTGAAGAAGAGAAGGACTATCCGCCGATTCAAGCCTGGCTTTATACCGGATGAGTACGTGGAAAAATCATCGAAGCGGCCAGGTGGGCCCCCTCCGAATTTAACATGCAGCCATGGGAATTTGTTGTCGTTAAAGAGGAGGAAACTAAGAAAAAAATCGTCAACATTATTGAAGACTACCAGGCCCTCCATTACCCGGCGATGGAACCACGGCGGGAATCATGGCAAATGGACCGTTCAAGATACGAACCAGACCCCCGAATGAACCGGACTACAGCTCCGGTTTAGAAAAACGTCGTTATTGGCGGGTTTTCCTGGTCGGGCTCAACGGCCATTGAACATATCATGAAGTATGTACTCGAGGAAAAGCTCAATATTCCAGCTGAAATCATTCACCTTGCACCGCCTGTTCTATGTGCAGGCATGGACAAGGGCTCTATTGATGTCTACCCAGATATGTGGATGCCCAGTCGCCAGGAACAGTATGATAAATACGTGATTGAGCGCAAAACGATGAAGGTCCTAAAAAGCTATGAAAACTGCATCTACGGGATCTTTATGTCTAGGAAGATCGCCGATGAGCATGGCATCAAGGTTCCCTGTGATGGTATACCGTCCTTTGTAAAAATAATCTTCCATCATTTATAAAAAATAGCCTTTAACCCTAAGTGATTTAGCCAGCAAAGATAAGGAGTGAGGCCTTTGTGCCACTTCTGCTATGTTCAGGAATAATAATGTTCTTTTTACCAACTCTGCCTGAGTTAAACTCGTAGTATATCGTGGGCAGCTTCTTTTGGAAGGGGAGATCAACTCTTCCCCAGAATAATAGCGGGCTCTACTTTAACCGTGGAGCTCGTTTCTTTTTCAGTTTATATTCTTCGTTCGGTACATGTAGCGAGGACTATGCTTTTATTTACTTTAGCATAGTATTGGGTAAGAATAAGGCGATTTGAGGGAAAGCTATTATTAGAGCCGTGCATATTGCCATGGCTACCACGAACGGTACTATACCCTTAAATATCTCGTATACGGGAATATCTTCAACGACTCCGGCGACCACAAACACATTCATGCCTATCGGTGGCGTAATAAGGGCCATTTCACTGTTGATAGTAAACAGTATCCCGAACCATACTGGGTCAAAGCCAAGAGCCCGGATGATCGGGAAAAATATCGGCACCATAACGAACGTGATGGTCGGGATGTCCATAACACACCCCAGGAAAACCAGGATGAGCAGGATAATTATCAGAATTACCAAGGGAGGCAATGCCAGATGTTCAATGAAGCCCACCGTTACCTCAGGCAGATGGCTTGCTGTTATGAAGTAGCCAAAAATCGTAGCACCGATTAGAATGAGGAAAATCATTGACGTAGTTCTAACTGTCTCCCATAGGCCTTTGATCAGCTCTTCCTTAATGAATCCTCTTTTCATAAGGACGATGAGAAAAGCAGCAAAACTGCCGATGCCTCCGGCTTCAGTGGGGGAGAAAACACCGCCCCAGATGCCTCCCATAACAAGCGCTGACAGTATCACGGCTGACCAGATACCCTTAAATGCATTGAGAACATTGCGCCAGCTAGCTTTAGGTCCGGGAGGCCCCTTCTCAGGTTTGATCCTGACCACGATGTAAATGGTTAGTATGAACAGGCAGGAAAGTAGTATGCCGGAAAAGATGCCGGCAATGAAAAGTTTCCCTATAGACGTATCGGTTATGAGTGCATAGTAAATCATGCCAGCGCTGGGGGGGATAAGAATACCCAGCGTGCCTCCAGCGGCGATGCTACCTGTGGCTAATTTAGGATCATATTCATACCGCCTCATCTCTGGCAGGGCAACCTTGGTCATAGTCGCTGCGCTGGCAAGGCTGGAACCTGTGCAGGCAGCAAAGCCAGCGGAAGCCCCGATAGTGCTCATGGCCAAACCTCCGGGGAGGCGTCCTAGCAAGGCATGTGCAAAATCATAGGCATCATTGGTTAATCCTGAAATGAAGGCATAGTGACCCATAAGAATGAAAAGGGGCACCACACAGAAAGCATAGTGGGCGGTAGAAGTATAGGGAACCATCCCTATCTGATACAATGTTCCCTTAATGCCCGAAAGCCAAGCAAGGCCCAAAAATCCCACGAAACTCAGACTCAAGGCGATCGGCATCCGGGCGAACACGAACACAAAAAGGACTATGAGTCCGATAACGCCGATAATCTCCGGACTCATCTAGTTATCTCCTTGAGCATAACATCGAATTAGAATGGCGGACGTTAATCCTTGCGTGTTCTGTTCTACCATAACGCTGCACAAGCTTTCATATGATATGGAACCTGATAAAGCCCAGTATTCATTCTCTGGCACCGGCAAAAAGCTGAAAGAACTGTATCAAAAGCTGTATGAATAGGAGAAAAGCCCCAAAAGCAGCTATCAACATAAAGGGCGCCTCTGGAATTAATAACATTGATGTGGCCGGTCCCGGGTCGGCAAGTGCACTTTCCCAGGCACGAAGAAACATGCGCCAGGTAATGATGGCAACGGTGAATAGGCTGGCGGCATAGGTAATTCTATCTAGGTTCATCTTTATAGCTTTGGGGAGCCGAATATAAACAACATCCACACTCACATGCCCTTTCTTACCAGCAGTATAAGCTAGGGTAAAGAAAACCATGATAACCAGCATCAACTCGATAATATCGGTAGAGCCGGTGATGGGTCGATTCAGGATATAGCGCCCGATAACGTCGACGGCAACTAGCAACATCATGAGGAGCAAGGTAAACGCTGCGATCGCAGTGAATACTTTATTTGTAGCATTTATACACTTCTCAATATTTTGGCCAATCCGTTCTAGACCCATCACACACCTCTACTATCTTCAACTACCATGGTCAAAAAGCGGGTAGTTTCTTCTGTATGACCTATAAACCTTCTTACTATGACATACTATTTAACTGAATAGTACTGAGTTCCGGAATATTGTTTGATAACATCCCTCGTAATATCGAGGATTTCCTGGCCGGGCATTCCTTTATCTTCCATACTCTTCACCCACTCATCTATGATAGGCGCAGTTGCCTCTCTCCAACGCGCAGCTTCTGCGGGGTCGAGATCGTAGATTTCTATCTTATTATTGAGCAACGCCCAGCTCTCTTTGTCGGCCCTTAACTTATCTGCGTGATAGAGGGAATACACCTTTTTGTTGATCTGTTCAATGATTAACTTGATATCGGTCGGCAGGCTATTCCAGGTGCCCTTGTTCATGAACATAAACCATATTCCGCCGGTTATAGGTAGGGTACACCCGTACTTGCATACCTCGTAATACTTGCGGGAAACTGCATTGTCAGGACCAGTCACCGCGCCGTCCAGTGTGCCCCGGTCTATCGCCATGTAGGTTTCGGCTCCTCTCACGTAAACAGAGGTCGCCCCTAATGCTTCTATGGTCTGCTTGGGGATTTTCCCGGGAATGGGCCTTATCTTAAGTCCCCGGAAGTCCTCCATTTTAGTGACCTTCTTTTTCTTAGTAAAGAGACACAAAGAGCCAACAGACTTGAAGAAAAGCAGCTTAAAGGGAGCGAGTTCCTTATCTAATAACCCATTGGCATATAGAGCGTCACTAACAGCACTTGCCAAAGCCGGGGTAGGGACTTCGAATGGAAGACCAGTTACATCAAGGACGGGGAACCGGCCGGGTGCCCAGCCCTGGCCGAAATCCATCATATCAACGACACCATTCTTCACCATGTCATAGAACTCCGGGGGCTTACCCATAGTGCCGAAGTATGTGGTAACCTTAACCCTTCCCTTGGAGCGCTCTCCCAGTTCCTTCGCCCAAGCCTTGGCAGCATAATTACCGTAATGCCCTGCAGCTAAGCCGGTAGCCAGTTTTATTTCAATCGTCTCTGCGGCTGATTGCATTGTTGGCTTTGTTGCCAGCATTAAACATATGGCACTTAAGACTATTACGAATCTTTTCCCTTTCATTTTACACCTCCTTATCATTAGAGTGACATGGTAGTGAGTGATAACTAGTTATCTGCCTAATTAGTCTGTCTCTCACCTCCTTTCGTCGTTTATTGCTAAAATGTTTACTTGCGCTGAATCCGGATGTAACTAACACCTGGCAAGCACCGATAGCATCTCAACTATCGGTGCTTGCCAAGACTTTGTTGGTAGTATTTCTTCAATGGTGTAATTTCGGTTGAGCCATAAAAAAGGGCTTAACCTTCCCTTAACCTTCCCAATGATCAACAAAAACCGGGGTCCTTGAAGGCCCCAAAATTCGCGAAGGAGAAGTGCTATGAACAAGGCAGTCACCACGGCGTTGATTCGGTGGTTGAACCGGCCCCTCATCATGAAGATCGCTTACCTCGTCATGGATAGGGCCCACTTCAAGGTGAGGCGCAAACTTTTGAGCAGGGAGGCAGCGCTTTGTGCGGTAGGGATCACTGAGGAGGGGGAAAGGGAACACCTGTGATTCATCCAGGGGCACAGAGAAATCCACCAGGCTTGGGAGTTCCTGTCGACACAACTGCTGCGTCAAGGCCTGAACCCCAGGCATGTCTTCATGGTCACCTCGGGCGGATGCCCGGCCACCATCGCCGCTGTGTGCGCGGTCTTGCCTTGCGGTGAGCATCAGAGATACCTCTTCCATAAAATGGCGAACCTGATGGCCGACTGTCGCCAGGGTGAGCGGCCTCTCATAAAACCAAGACTAGAGCGCATCTGCTACCCCCCAATCTCATGGAAGCGAGAGCTCAAGCAGAGGCCTTTTCCCAGGAATACACCTCAACCTTCCCAGCTCTTGTAGAGTGTTTGGGGAAAGGTCTGGATGCCTGTTTGGCTTACATGGGTCATCCACCAAACCGATGGAAACATATCAGAACCACAAACGTCATTGAGAGGGGCTTCAAAGAGGTTAAGTGACGGGTGAAGGTGATAGACAATTCCCCACTATAAAATCCTGTGTTCGTGTCCTCTTCACCCTGTTCAAAGCCCGGCATGAAACCTGAGAAGGCCGCCCCATTCGAGGGCTCAAAAATGACACCAATTGACAAACGTGACTACTTTTCTTTCGCTAAAATATAATGATTACCTAGCAGCTATGTTTGACCTTGTCAAGAAATACGTTCAGAAATACCTTCAAAATGGCGGTTATTTTTCAACTAGAATGAAAATATTATCTGGGATCCTTACCACCATAAATTTTTTTTGACAAGATCTTCCAAACAATCTAAAAGAGAACTTGCGTCCTCTTGACAAGGGAAGGGTTAAAGATAGAATCCTTATCAGATGGGCTAAAAAATTAATCAACTCTTGAACGTAGGCTATATTTCGCCACTAGAAAGGAGGTAAAGTAGCAAATATTAAAATCTAGAAAAGAGTATAGGCGGGAAATGAGGGCGCCTAACAAGAGGGATCCTTCGTGGCCAAGAGCGGTAATTGCTAAGTTGCTCGGCAGGTGTCGATGATTTGTAATCTTCCCGCCGAGTAGAGTAGTATTATCGTTCATTTGACACAAAGTATTTCATACTAAAATTGAAAAGGGAGGACAGGAGAAATGGCTAAAGGGAAATACGCGAAATGTGTTATCGAAGTAAAAGACCCCCGCATGAAACGTGACCTTTTTGAAGGTAAAGTAACCAATGTCTTAGAATTCGGTACGGAAAATTTCGAAAAATCCGCTGTCTGGTTCCACAGTTGCATAGTATATGCACCAGGAGCAGGCTACGGAGCTGGAGACATATGGGAAAGAATTCGACCTAGTGGTGAAAAAGAAGTTATTCATGCTTCGCGACACAAACACCCCGCCGATGAGGTCTTTATGTTCCTTGGGACTGACCCACAACATCCCGATGATCTGGGAGGGGAAGTCGAGTTTTGGTTGGGCAAGGGAGAGGATGAAGAAAGATATAGATTTACTAAATCAACTATTGTCTATGTCCCAGGGAACACGTGGCATAATCCGCAATGGTTTAGAGAGGTACATAGACCCTTCATCGAGGTAGTTATTCTCGTTTTACCTGAATATGCTTCATCTGAGAAACGATATATTGAAAAGACCCAAGAATATCCCCCGGCCTTTGAAAAGGAATATGGCCACATTTTGAAGGAATATCGGGGCACAACTGAGTAGTCAGCTGGAGTGATAAGAATTCCCTTTGTTGGAGGGAAAGTATAGGTGGAGTGGCCTTGTATGTCAACGGGAAAGCGTCTACAACATATGCCGTTATTGGGGTAGGCCATGGCAGGAGGGCTTATGCCTGCCCGCCATCGCTCTCGCCTGCCCGCTCGTGCCTCGCAGTGGCAGGTGGGCTCAGGCGAGGCGGGCGGGAGGGCTGTCAAGGACAGGGAGGTATATTTCTTCAACGATGGAATTTATTGGGTGTTACGTCTTTTTTGGCTAAATCTGGTTAAAGGCCTCCGTTGACTCCCATGGCCGTCTTTGAAATTAGGGGGTATAAGTCTCAATCGGATAATCAGGATCTTTACATAGGTGATCCTCACTAGGTGGGATCTGAGAATCTGAGTAATAAAGCCTAAAGCGGGACGCTTTTAAATAATTTAATAACATTCTATACCATTACATACTCCCATTGGCTACGGATTCATTTGGTGGATATTGATTCTTTATACATCCTGAAAGTCAAAATCCAGAATTTCATATATCTTGCCAGGATATTCAATTTGGGAAAACTGAATATCTGATAAGAATATCAAAGCCTCAAGCTCCCATGTGAGAGATATGGGTTTATCCAATGCTGACTGAAATCAGCAGAATTGGTCATCGACAAAAATTGTTGAATGCATCTTGAAGTATGTATTTTCTATGGAGATCTCTTCACTGCAGGGTGCAATCTGATATTGAACTTTCACCTACCATATGTAATCTTGAAACTACAGGAAATTAGCGTTTTGGCTATATGTAGTAGAAAGCTTTTGCCCTAATGAACGCACCACAACATCTTGTGAATTTATTCTGCTTTTCATGAGCTAGAAATCCTTCAATTCTAAAGGCATGATGAAGGTCGATTTCACTTGACTTTAAAAAGCTTTTATCGTTGCATCAACTAAAGATCTTCTTCTCAATCTTCTAAGCTCAATGGGGGTTTCTCTATGCGAAAATGTCTCAAAGTCTGCAATTCTCGCTTCCAACAGGGGTTGTCTATTCTGTTGGGAGCATAAATTCATATCAGATATTTCCTTGAGCTCGACGTCATTTTGAGCTGAGGCAGCCCCTAGAGCAAGTCTCATCTCTCGCAATGTACAACCTGATCACCTCTTGAAACTGCCCTTTCCTCAGAATGAAGCTGCCCATTATTTCGTCTTAGCAGGAAGTTTAGCCCTGTAGCTATCGCCCTCACCCATAGAAAATATCTTCAACCTACCGGGAATTCTAATGGCACCAAATTCACCTTTCAAAGTGGGCATGTAATAGGTATTTGCAGAGGTAAGCGAGCCCTCAGGAGTCGTTGTAAACCCTGTTTGCCAACACAACCGTTAGTTGTCTGTAAACCCAGGAAAAGGAAAGCGGAATCAAAAGATGAGAATACTCTCGAAGGTCTTCTGGATGGCGATGCTATTAATTTTATTACCCATGGCAGGCCAAGCCCAAGAAGCCTTGTTGGAAAATCTATATAGCCAGGTTTTCGAGCTCTATGATCAAGGGCGATATTCAGAGGCGGCTGATATAGCTAAAGAAGCATTGAAAGTTGCAGAAGATACATTCGGTGAAGACCATCCTAATGTGGCGATATCTTTGAACAACCTAGCATATCTTTATGATTGTCAGGGTAACCATGCCCAATCTGGGCCCCTTTACAGGAGGGCACTGGGGATATTGGAGAAAGCCGTTGGGCCAGACCATTTCAGAGTCGGCCTTGTGTTGCGTAATATGGCAGAGCGGTGCAGGAAGATGGGAAAGGAAGATGAAGCTGATAGGTTGGAAGCGCGAGCTGAAAAAATTCGAGCTAACCGTTAGAACTTCTCTCCTGCTAATGTTACTACTGAGTGCATTTAATAGGTTACATTTTTCGCCTGAATTAACAGTCGGCCTTTCTTAAGACAGGATTGACAGGATTTTTTGGATATTTCCTTCTTGGCTTTCCGCCTGCCCGCAATGCTTCGCAACGCGAGGCGGGCGGGTCGCGAGCTCAAGCGAGGCGGGCGGGAATGAAAGCCAAGAAATGCAATC
>CP070673.1:272851-289179 GCA_020351915.1 Deltaproteobacteria bacterium | reverse complement strand
CGAAATAAGGCTTTTTAAAAAGGCCTCATTAAAATCATCGCCCAGGCACGCAACCTCACCCGTAGAGGCCATGTCAACACCCAGTGTCGGGTCGGAACCTTTTAACCGGATAAAGGAGAATTGCGGCGCCTTTACCCCGACATAATCCAGATCAAAGGCAGACCGGTCAATGGGCGAGACATTCTCACCCATAATCATTCTGGTTGCCAGATCAATAAAATTGATCTTAAAGACCTTAGACGCGAAGGGAAAACTTCTTGAGGATCTTAAGTTGCACTCGATCACCTGAACATCGTTATCTTTTGCAATGAATTGCATATTGAACGGCCCGGTTATGTTTAAGGATTTCGCAATCTTTCTTGAAATCATTTTGATTTTTCTCATCGTTTCCAGGTACGTCCTTTGAGGTGGCAGGACCATGGTTGCGTCCCCCGAATGAACGCCGGCATTTTCGATATGTTCGGAAATGGCATAACAATAAAGCTCCCCCTCCTTGGCCACCGCGTCGATTTCTATCTCTTTTGCCCCGGTTATGAATTTGCTGATGACAACAGGATGCTCTTCGTTCACCTCGGAAGCAATTTTCAGATAGTCTTTTAGCTCTTCTTTGCTTAAGGCGATGCTCATGGCTGCGCCACTTAATACATAGCTGGGCCTGACTAAAACGGGGTATTCGACCCTACTCGCAAATGCTTCGGCTTCTGCAGTGGTGGTCAATTCATTCCACTCGGGCTGATCAATTTCCAGGGTGTCCAACAATTGGGAGAATTTATGCCTGCTCTCTGCCCGGTCAATATCAAGTGGGGATGTCCCCAGTATTTGAACACCGGCATTATGCAAGGGTAAGGCAAGGTTATTAGGAATTTGGCCACCCATTGAAACAATAACCCCTAAAGGATCTTCCTTTTCGCAGATGTCCAGAACCCTCTCAAGGGTGAGCTCGTCAAAGTACAATTTGTCACAGGTATCATAATCCGTACTGACTGTTTCGGGATTGTTATTGAGCATTATTGTGCGGTAAGATAATCTCTTCAAGGTCATCACAGCATTTACACAGCACCAATCAAACTCCACGGAGGAGCCGATCCGATAAGCCCCGCCACCCAGAACAATAACCTGCCTTTCTTCATCAAACGCCAGATCATCTTCGGTGCCGTTATATGTTAGATACAGGTAGTTTGTTTTAGCAGGGTATTCCGCCGCCAATGTATCTATCTGTTTTACAAAGGGGATAATGCCTTGGCTTTTTCTGGTTTCTCTAACGGCTTGCTCTGTGCTCTTGGTGATTTTTGCGAGTTGAATATCCGAGAATCCTTTTTCTTTGGCCTCTTTCAAGAGTGAGGCCGGCAGGTTTTCTAATGTGTGTCGGGCTAACTCTTTTTCGATCTCTACTATGTTCCTAATCTTATGTAGAAACCAGGGATCGACCTTGGAAAGCCGGTATATCCGGTCTATCGAATACCCGTGTTTGATCGCCTCGGCGATTGCGAACATCCGTTTGTCGGTGGGCTCCATGAGCTCTTTTTCCAGGTCGTCGAATGTGAGACTATTGCAAACCAGACCGTTCATTCCGATATCCAGCATTCGTATCGATTTTTGAATGGCCTCTTCAAGGGTCCTGGCAATCGCCATTACCTCACCGACCGATTTCATTTCAGAGCCGATATGAAGACTGACGTTAGGGAATTTTTGCAGGTCCCATCGTGGATATTTAACCACCACATAATCCAAGGCCGGCTCAAAACAGGCTGATGTTTCCTTGGTAATCATGTTGTCTATCTCGGTCAGACCATAACCTAGGGCCAGCTTGGTTGCGATAAATGCCAGTGGATATCCGGTTGCCTTGGAGGCCAGGGCAGAACTGCGGCTTAACCGGGCATTCAACTCGATTATTCTATAGTCCTCTGAGTGGGGGTCGAGAGCGAACTGGATATTGCATTCACCGATGATGCCAAGGTGTCTTGCGACCTTCATGGCAATCGACCTTAGTTTGAAATTCTCCGAGGCTTTTAGGGTCTGGACCGGGGATACCACGATACTTTCACCAGTATGAATACCCATGGGATCTACATTCTCCATGGAGCAAACCACGATGCAATTGTTGTAGCTATCCCTTACGATCTCATATTCCAGTTCTTTCCAACCTTCTAAACATTCTTCTATCAAGAGTTGCTTTGTAAAAGAGAAGGCCTTTTCTGCAAGTGCAATCAACTCGGCTTGATTACGGGCGATGCCAGACCCCAAACCGCCCAAGGCATAAGCAACTCTGCACATCACCGGATAGCCGATCCGTTCAGCCGCCCTGACCGCTTCCTCGATCCCATTGACGGCTTGACTCACCGGGGCTTTAAGGTGCATCTCTTCTAGCTCTTTTACAAACAGATCCCTGTCTTCTGTCTTCTGTATAGCTGAAATCGGAGTGCCCAGGACCTTGATGTCCTGCTCTTGTAAAATACCCTTTTCGCTTAGTTCCACACCGACATTCAATGCGATTTGCCCGCCAAAGCTAAGTAATATGCCATCAGGTTTTTCCTTTGCGATGATCTTTTCAACAAAATAGATATCTAAAGGCAAAAAGTATACTTTGTCCGCCAAATGATCAGAGGTTTGAATCGTAGCGATGTTAGGGTTGATTAAAACGGTTTCAATTCCCTCTTCTTTCAGTGCCTTGATCGTCTGACTGCCAGAGTAATCAAACTCTCCCGCTTGCCCGATCTGGATTGCCCCTGATCCTAAAACCAAAACCTTTTTGATGTTAAAGCGTCTTACCCTCATTTCCCTATGGCCCTTAAAAACATATCAAATAAAAATTCAGTGTCATCCGGACCCGGAGATGCCTCAGGATGAAACTGTGTTCCGAAAAATGGTTTTGAAATATGTATGACACCTTCATTTGTCTGGTCATTGGTATTGCAAAACCACTCCCGCCAGTCCTGAGGCAAGGTAGCAGAATCCACGGCATACCCATGGTTTTGGGATGTAATATAGCACCGCTTGGTCCCGACTTCCTCACAGGGTTGATTCTGACCTCTGTGCCCGAATTTTAATTTGTATGTGTCAGCCCCGGCAGCAAGGCCTAAGATCTGAGAGCCCAGGCAAATGCCGAGGATTGGAATATTTCCGGAGAGCACTCTTTTGAGATTCTCTGTGATTGTAAGGCATTGTTTGGGATCACCGGGCCCACTGGAAATGACGATGCCATCTGTTTTTTCTTTTGAAAAGTCGTAGTTCCACGGGACCCGGATAACCGTGAGGTTCCTTTCCAAAAATGCCCTTATGATGCTATTTTTCACGCCACAATCGACCAGCACGACCTTTGTGCTGCCCTTTTCATATAAAAGAGGTTCTTTGAAGCTGACCTCAGAGACCAAGTTCCTTTTATTGGGGTCTTGAAGCAAGACATCATCTTTATGGTCACAGACAATCTTCCCCAACATGGTCCCTTTTTCTCTCAGCTTCTTTGTCAGGGCCCTTGTGTCGACCCCGCTTATCCCGGTGACATGATGTTCTTCCATCCATTCAGACAGGGATTTCTCAGCGTTCCAATGGGCGTAGTCTGCAGAATAGTCAGCGACGATTAGGCCTTCAACTTGAATTTTGTCCGATTCGAAATAGGTGGACAGGGTGTTTTCCTTTTTTTCTCCGGGAACACCATAATTGCCGATGAGAGGGTAGGTTAAAGCAAGTATTTGGCCCCGATACGACGGATCGGTCAGGCTTTCTGGGTAACCGATCATGCCGGTGTTGAATACTACCTCTCCGGTTACGGATCTCTTTGAACCGAATGTGTATCCGCTAAAAATGCTGCCGTCTTCTAAGACAAGTTCGGCAATGTGCCGCTTATGATCCATGTATGGGACCTCATCTCTATGTATGGATTCCATGTTTTTGATAATGGGTCTACTTTGTATCAGGTGGTTTACAATCGAAGCATGGTCAAATTTGCCCTTTTTGTCCAATTCAATAGTATGCTCGATTTCATCTACTAGAACCTCGATATCTTCTTCAAACAGGATACCGATCTTTCCGGATATTTGCGCATGTGCAATGGACGCCAGGCAATCATACTTTACCAAGTGTCGATCCAGGACATAGCCATCTCCGACCGTGAAATCTTCGATTTACCTGTGTAGTTGATATGTTTTCTGCCACAGTTTTTGTTCATGGTTGTTTGCCTTTATGTATCACCTAAAGCGGTTTCTCTCCATTGATAGGGCCTTCTTTTTCTCAAAACCACATGATGTGCCTTCAGCCTCATGGCAGCGATGTTGATAAATCCTGAAGAGTCTAAGGCATTAAATCCGCCTTCGATCTCCATGCTGGAGAGCGCTTTATCATACAAGGAAATAGGTGATTCCCTCCCAATAATGGTAACATTTCCCTTATAGAGAGAGACAGAAACCTTGCCGTCAATGGCTTCCTGGCTCTTATTAAAAGAGGCCATTAAGAAATCGACTTCCGGGGAAAACCAGAATCCGTTATATAATAACTCTGAAAACTTGGGAATGAGGCTGTCTCGTAGATGCATTACCTCCTTATCCATTGCTATGCCTTCAAGGTCTCTGTGGGCCTTCCAGAGTATGGTCCCTCCAGGCGTTTCATAAACGCCTCTTGATTTTATGCCGAGATGTCGATTTTCAACCATATCCAGACGTCCGATCCCGTTTCCAGTGCCCAATTCATTCAAGTATAGAAAGAGGTCTAAGGGTTTTTCCTTTACCGTGCCGTCATCCTTATTAACCACCTTGGTTGGGTTGCCGTCTTTAAAATAGATATCAATGACTATCTCCCTATCCGGGGCGTTTTTGGGCGATAGGGACAGCGAAAAGATATCCTCAGGCGGCCTATAAGCCGGATCTTCGAGCACTCCGGCTTCATGACTGATGTGCAATAGATTTTCATCCTCGCTATATGATTGTGCTTTGGAGGCCTTTATGGGAATATTCCATTGTTGGGCATAGTTGATCAAATCCGCCCTGCCTTTAAACTCGGAAATAAACTCCGGGTCTCTCCAGGGTGTAATGCACAGGATATTCGGGTTCAAGGCATAGTATGACAGCTCAAAGCGCACCTGGTCATTCCCTTTGCCGGTTGAGCCATGCGCGACGATTGAGGTTTTCTCTTTTATTGCTATTTCGACTTGTCTTTTCGCAAGAAGGGGACGGGATAGGGCTGTACCCAACAAGTATCTCCCTTCATAAGCCGCGTTCGCCCTAAGCGCAGGATAGATATAGTTCACAACAAACTCTTCTCTCAAGTCTTCAACATACACCTTCAAGGCACCTGTCTTAAGCGCTTTTTTTTCGATCGCCTCAAAATCCTCTTTTTGGCCTACGTTTCCGACAAAACAGATTACCTCGTAGCCTTTATTCATGAGCCATTTTAATACGACAGAGGTATCCAGTCCACCGCTATAGGCCAAAATTACCTTTTCTTTTTTCAAAACAATTACCTTCTTTCTTTAATCAAGCTTATACGTCTTTTCTAGTATAGCGATAAATTCGTTTTCAATTCTCTTTCTGTTTTCATCGGTATCGACGACGACTAGTATGGTATCATCCCCGGCAATGGTACCGAGTATTTCCGGTAACCCAAGACGGTCAATAATAACCGCCACACTGTTGGCATTACCTGGTGCGGTTTTTATCACGATCAGGTTATTGGTGGCTTTGATCTCATCGACAAAATTATCAAATACGGCTCTCAATTGGTCTCTGAGATCGCCTTCCGATGCCTTTTCAAGGATCTCGTATCTATAACGTCCTGGTTCGACTCTCACTTTGACGACATTGAGTTTTTGGAGATCCCTTGATATGGTTGCCTGCGTCGTCTCAATCCCACTGTTCTTTAACTCATTGAGCAGTTGAATTTGATCTGAAACTTCCTGCTCAGAAATGATTTTTTTTAATAACCGTAGCCGTATTGCTGTTGTATAATCATTCATAATGGCTGCATGTTTATACGAAAATTAATGCTTTGTAAAGCATTTTTTGTATATTTTTTCTTTGTCTCTCAGAAATTTCTTATTTGCCTAAGAATACAACGTTATTCAGATGATGCGAAAGTTTCAAATTATTTTATGCGCTTTGCAGCGAACACTGTTCACTTTTTAAGATTTTTGGCGTTTCAAAAGATAAGAGCGGACTATCAATAATTTTCGATTGGCGGCTAAGAATAGCGAGGGGATAACCCTTGGAAGCGATGCCACTTTTTCGACTTCTTGCTTACCAGGTCATCCTCACCTTTACGCCGCGCGCGTGCAGGTCTGCTTTGATCTGTTTAATGGTATAGGTTCCATAGTGGACAATAGAGGCGATAAGGGCTGCATCTGCCCTCCCCTTAGTGAGTACATCATACATATGCTCTATATTCCCAGCACCACCTGATGCTATGACCGGAATAGTCACATGTTCAGATATGAGGGGTGTCAATTCCAATTCATAGCCTTGCTGCAAGCCATCGGCATCAATGGAATTCAGGCATATCTCACCTGCACCTAATTTCTCTGCTTTTTGAGCCCAGACCAAGGCATCAATACCGGTAAAGGTTCGGCCTCCATGAATCACTATCTCATACCCCGATGGTGTCTTATCAGGTGCCTTCACCTTTTTGACATCCATGCCAAGGACAATACACTGGCTACCAAATGCCATGGCTCCATCAGAAATTATGGTGGGATTCAGGACTGCGGCGGTGTTGACACTCACCTTTTCTGCTCCTGCCAGCAAAACGCTACGCATATCCTCGATTGTTCTGATCCCCCCACCCACAGAAAAGGGTATAAAGATCTCCGCTGCTACCCTGCGAACCACATCAACCATGATGTCTCGCCGATCACTTGAGGCAGTGATATCATAAAAGACGATCTCGTCTGCCCCCTGTTCATAGTAGAATCTGGCCATTTCCACAGGGTCACCAATACCCCTATTGTCTTTGAACCTGATACCCTTGGTTGTTTTTCCGTCTCTGACATCGAGACACGGTATGATCCTTTTGCTCAGCATAGTTACCCATCCGGATACCAAAATGAGTTTCCTGGGTTCCTTGTGTTTGTTGAGTTCATAAAATTTTAACACAATGAACCCAAGAAACTCAACAAGGTTAGTATTCCATAGGGATGGCAGAGCAAGCAATCAAAATTAATGAATTGCAGATATGTTTTTGCTCTTAGGCAATGTTTGGAGGCCGTTGTCAAAGGTCAGGTGTATTTCTGGGCAATTGGTGAACATAGAGAAGCGCCAGCTGGTGGTTGCTGTTTGTTTGAAGTGATTTTTTTGGTTTTTGTAATGGACACCTATCAACGGGCATTGCCGGCTTTCAGGGTCTGTGCCTATGCTGTTCATTCCTCAAGACCAAACTATTCAATTTTTGCCTGTTTTGGTCTCACCTTTCTGTATACCTTGAGAGGGCTCATCTGCCTTCCGTCTACTGTAAGCAGATCTTTCTGGATGGAAATACCGAACAGCCTCTCGTTCTCCTCGAGATACGGCAGGATCGGTGTCGAGTCCCGCTCTTCCGGGGCGACAACCCCCACCCGTTCAGTTGTTCTTCATCTACCTGTCGAAAGGGATCCCTCAAATAGATGGCACCCCCGGATGCCAAGGAGAAGAGGTTAGAACCTAGGCTCCAGCTAAATTCTATGAGGAAAGATATTTTTGGGCTATGGGAAACCTTCTTCCATAGCCAAAGGACTTGGTGGTAACTTTGAGCCCTGGAGGGGCCTGATGCCTCTTGTATTCGTTTCGATCAACTCTGCTCATGATATCCCGGACGATCGATGGTTCAAACCCCAGGTCTATGATCTCCTCTGCTGTCTTTTTGTCTTCGATAAAGGCCTTCAGAATACCATCCAGAACCTCGTAAGAAGGCAAGTCATCCTGATCTAATTGGTCAGGCTTGAGCTCAGCCGACGGGGGTTTTTGAATAATTCTTTCAGGAATCACCTCTTTTTCGTTATTGATCAGACGAGCGATCTGGTACACCATGGTCTTTGGGACATCCGAGATAACAGCCAGACCACCGCTCATATCACCGTATAGGGTGCAATAGCCCACTGCCAGTTCCGATTTATTTCCTGTTGAAAGGAGGAGGTGACCAAACTTGTTGCTCATTGCCATAAGGATGGTTCCCCGGATCCGTGCCTGGATATTTTGACCGGTGACCTCTGTGGCCACGTCTTTGAAGAGGAGAGCGAGTTCTTCGAGAAATCTTTCGAATATCCCCTTAACGGGTACCTGGTATAGCTTTATCCCCAAGCTGCGTGCCAACTTTTCGGTGTCTTCAAAGTTCTCTCGCGCGGTATATTGAGAGGGCATGAAAATCCCCATAACGTTTTCCCTTCCAAGGGACTGGACCGCGATATACGCCGTGAGTGCTGAATCAATGCCCCCACTCAATCCCACCAGTGCTTTGGAAAAACCACATTTCCGAACATAATCTCTGGTACCCATGATGAGGGCATTGAGCAGGGATTCGGTGTCCGATTCAGAAACGGGATGGATATCGCCTTTTTGGCTATTCGTGTCAAAGACAACCATGTCCTCTCCAAAGTCTCGAGCCCTTGCGCACATCTGGCCTTTGGAGTCAAAGGCGAGGCTGATACCATCATAAAGCACACTGTCATTGCCCCCAACTTGATTGACGTAGAGGAGGGGAACATTATATTTTTTGGCGATACCCTGGAACATATCCCACTTGAATTCTCTTTTGCCTACATAGTAAGGGGACGCCGCGATATTGATGAGGAGATTGGCCCCTTCTTTGATCATTCTTTCTACCGGATTAACCGGGTAAAGCCGTCTTGAGAAAAGATCTTTGTCATTCCAGATGTCCTCACAGATGCTCAGCCCTATCCGGCGGTCCTTATAGAGGAAAGATGAATATTCTGTTCCTGGCTCAAAATACCTCCTCTCGTCAAATACGTCATATGCAGGTAGAAGCCTTTTGTGTGCCTGATGGCGTATTTTTCCATCATCAAAAAGTGCAGCCGAGTTGTAGAGGGGATTGCCCTCTTTTTCCAGGTTTTTATCCACAAACCCACATATCACACCAATGCCCTTGATGGATGCAATGAGCTTATTCAGATGCATGAGGTTAGCCGCAATAAAGTCTTTTTTTTCCAGAAGATCCCGTGGCGGATAACCTGAGATAGCGAGTTCTGAAAAGACGATGAGATCACAGGAAAGACCTTTAGCCTTTTCTGCTGCAGTCATTATCTTTTGTGTGTTTCGTGCAAAATCCCCGATCGTTGGATTGATTTGGGATAAGGCAATTCTCATCGTTTAGCCCTCCGAATCCGTTGGCTGTTTTCCGTCCCAGCAATGGAGGCATAAATGCTCCCTGGAAATCTTCAAAGCTTCAACAAAGGCCTCTAGGCTGTTGTACTTTACCGAATCGGCGCCAATTTTTTCAGAAACCCAGTCCTCCAGGGCCTTAAGTTCATCCACCGTGGTGATATTTCCCTCGGGAAGATATCCTCTGGCCAAGAGCTCTTCATAGGTCCTGGTTGAAATCCCAAAATCACAGGGATACATCAATGGCGGACACGCGATGCGCACATGCACCTCCTTAGCTCCGGCGTTCTTCAACTCTCTCACCTTCTCCCTGATCTGGGTACCCCGCACAATGGAGTCATCGCAAAGAACAATCCTTTGATTCCTAACCGCATATCTCAGGACAGAGAGTTTCTTCTTTGCCATCCTGTCCCGATCCTCTTGGGTTAACTGGGTATAGCTTCGATCAGCATACCGGTTATACAGAAAGACCTCCTGGTAGGGCAACCCAGATACCATGTGATATCCTAGGGCATGTCCGATACCTGACATGGGCACCGGTGCCACGAGATCAGCCTGGAGGCCACCTTCTTGACTATCTCTTTCGGCCAGGCTCCTTCCTAAGTTGTTTCTAGCCTCTTGAACATAGAGCCCGTCAATCTTGCTATCCATGCTGGCCGTGTATGCCCATTCAAAGGCACAGTGAGCCCTCCGCGGGCTCTTTAGTTGTTTTTTGGTCTCAACCCCCTTTTTGGTAATAAAAACTATCTCCCCTGGCCTCACGTCTCTAAAGCGATTTATCCCCGTATTCTGGATAGCCCTGGACTCAGAGCTCACAAGATACGCACCAGATCCCTCTCCCAACACAAGAGGTCTAAACCCATAGACATCTCTGGCGGCACAGATCCCTTGTTCAGTTAAGACAACGAGCGAGTAAGAGCCTTTTATCTTTTCAGCCAGCATAGAGATCCCTGTAACCACATTCTTCTCTTGCAGAATGAGTTTGGAGATGATTTCAATATCCAAACCATGGTAAAAAGCCTCTCCCCTGTCCTTCATCTCAGTTAGCAGGGCCTCGCTATTCATAATATTACCGCTAAAGGCAACCGCTATCTCACCCACAGCCCCTTGCCACATCATGGGCTGTCTGTCTTTAAGGCTTACGTGCCCGATACCCATGTTACCCTTGAAGGTCTCTAATTCATGGGAGGTGTAGGTATTCCCTACCTGGCCGTAATGGGTTATCAGGTATATCCTTTTCCCGTCATACGTGGCGATACCGCAGAATTGCTGGCCCCTGTGTTGAAGGAAGTCAAGACCCCTATAGATATCTTCAACACACTCTGTGTCTTTAACAATACCGAATACAGCGCAGTTATCCCCTGTTGGCTTCATTTGTTGCTCCCTCCCTGGTGTTTGTCGATATCCATATGGTATTCTTGAAGTGATCTGACAAGTCCATTATTAAAGATTCAATCCAAATTATGCTAACGGGGAAAATAGTCTGAAGAGAAAAATTTATCAAGCAGTTTCCTCCAACAGCACGACTCTCTAATAAATATTTCCGACCTTAGTTCAAAACTCCTGGCAACGATAAAATATCCCTATGGCGGAAGGGAGGGGGGGCAGAGCAAAGCGAAAAATCATTGCAAGATACAGCAGTTGCTCTTGAAACACTCGTTTCAAGGGTTATGGGCGAGGCAATGGATAGAGAGGCTGATGGCTCACTAGCAGCTTAGATTGCGTTTATGGTCCCAAATCTGGAGAAGTAAGTTCTGCCGAAAAGATTTCCTTACTGGTTCTGATTCAGGAAATGAAAAGATTTCTTGTGGAAAAATTTGGATCGCTCGTCAGGTTAACGCCCAGACGCCTTAAACCTGCTTCATCGCCCGGTGTGGGGATGTGGGTTATATGGACTTCACAATCCCGAAGTTCCTTTAATTTCTCAATAGCTAATTGAGCAGCAGAGTTTGTGGTTGCACTGATACCGAGGGCAATCAGGGTTTCTTCCAGATCCAGGCTGATGGATTTCTCATTCAGGATTTCAGTCTTAAGCCTCTTGACTGAATCCGTTATGCTGGAAGGCAACAGCTTTATCTTAGGGGGGATTTCCGCCAAGTGCTTTATGGCATGCAAGATAAGGCTTGATGCTGCATGCATGAGGGGGGAGTTGTTGCCGGTAACTATGGTACCGTCTCGTAATGCTATGGCCGCCCCACAATATATGCCTTCATTCCCTTTATCTTTCTCCTGTGCCTCTCTGGCGGCCTGGCGTGCCGGTTCAACAACACTCCTGTACTCTGGGTCGAGATTAAAATCCTTGATAAAAAGCTCTACCTTCTGGACGGTTTCCTTATCCGCAAAACCCATCACATATTCACATTGGTATCGAAAGTACCGCCTGATAATTTCCTGCTTGGCTGCCTCGCCTGTGGCATCATCATCGGTTATTGCAAAACCAGCTCGATTCACTCCCATATCTGTCGGAGATCTGTAAAATGATTCGCCACCGGTTATTTTTTCTAAAATTCTTTTGAGAACAGGGAATATTTCAACATCACGGTTATAGTTTACCGCTTTCTGATTATATGATTCCAGGTGAAAAGGATCGATGAGGTTAAAATCTTTGATATCAGCGGTTGCTGCCTCATATGCTATATTGACTGGATGCTTAAGCGATAAATTCCAGATAGGGAAGGTCTCAAATTTAGCATATCCGGATCTCATCCCTTTCCTGTAGTCATGATATAATTGAGAAAGACAGGTGGCTAACTTCCCGCTGCCGGGACCGGGACCTGTAACAATGACCAGAGGGTTTTCCGTTTCAATATACTCATTTGCTCCGTAACCCTCCTCGCTGACTATCAGGTCTACATCTGTGGGATACCCTTTTGTGAAGCGATGAGTATAGACTTTTATGTTTCTTCTTTCCAATTTATTCTTGAACAATGTGGCAGCTGGTTGGTTATCAAAACGGTTTATAACCACACCCAGCACATCGATTCCCCACCCCCTTAAATCATCAATCAATTTGAGGGCGTCAGAATCATAGGTAATCCCAAAGTCTGCCCTTATTTTCTTTCTTTCAATATCACCAGCATAGATGCAAAGTAGGATATCTGCCTTGTCTTTTAATTTCTGTAAAAGCCTCATTTTTACATTCGGATCATATCCGGGCAAAACCCTAGATGCATGATAATCATAAAGAAGCTTACCCCCAAATTCGAGATATAGTTTGTTGTTAAACTTACTAGCCCTTTCGAGGATTTCAGAGGTCTGTTCTCTTATGTATCGCTCATTGTCAAAAGCTATTATTCCTGTCATGTTTCCCTTGTCTGTTGATTATTTTCCCTGCTTCTCCTTCATGATCTTGATTACTCTTCATATCATTCGATTAAGCCTATATGCCATGAAAAACCCACTTCTGTTTATGAAAAACATGGAGCTTGGTATTCGGATCATGATACCCCTTTTGTCAGGGTTAACGCATTATTGTGTTCAAGAAAAACTATCAAGAAATATATTCTACGTCAAGGGATTGACTTGTGGGCAAATTAGACGGTCACTGTCTGGCTGTAGTCCAATTTTTTCTTTTCTGTCAGCAGGGCCAGAAGCAAGCCTTCTTCGCGACAGCGTCCCTCGTGCGGACATTTTTTTCGAGTTTTTTCAAAAAAGTAGAGTGGCGCAAAACAATCAAATACGTTGGAGTCTACACTATATCTACTCCCTTCTAGCTCCCCTCTTGCCGAATAAAGATCTCGATTGTAATTAACGGTCTTTTTCATTCGCAGAATTTCTTTGACCAATGCCAAATCAGAACATCCATCAAATTGGGGGCATAAGCTACAGTGCTCATAGAATTTGAGTGGTGTTTGACAGATGAACTCTGTGACATGAATCACTCCTGATTTTCTGCTGTTCATGGTGCCCCCTTTTCATACGTGATTGGTTATGGTTTTGTGCATTTCCGGTGAAGGACTTTGAAAAGCTCTAAGGTTGATACTATGTCGCTCCCATGAGCCATTGAGGTGTTTTATCTTCCAGAGCCTTGTAACCAAAAGTGACACAGGCGGTTTTGCAACACCCACAGCCTATGCAATTTTCTGTATCTATGTAAATGCAGCCCTCTTGTTCTTTAATAGCCTGTACCGCACAAACCCTCAGTGCATAGCAATCCTTGCAGGTATGTTTGCAAACAATGTTGAGCATTTTGGCGTCCTTCCGTTTGATAGTTTATCCTAAGATTTTGTCGACCTGTTCCTGGTCCGATTCCATAACATAGGGAATCCCAGACACATCGGCCGCCTCTCTGGTTAGTGCCACTAAATCATTGCGGTCGATATATTTAAGGGCAAATTTCCTTGCGCCTGCCATGAGTTGCTGCAAACCCTGCCGTAGACGATCAAGGTATGAGTACATACCAATGGCCCCAGCTGGAAGCGTGGAGAAGTCTTTCCCAAATCGCTGTTTTAGCTGAGCGCTAGCGGCAAAAAGCCTCAAATATCCTTCTTCTATATCTTGGCCTTTTGAGTACATTTTTTCTGCTATTAATTTGCCATGAGTCTTTCCTACCATGGCAGCGGTCATTATGGCCCGCCCGAGACAAATGGCCTTGACATAGGGTGCTCCCAAGGCTAAGGCCTTAAAAATGTGATCCTCCAATGAAAGCCCACCAGCAATGGCAATGGGAGGAATGTAGGCGCCCTTTGTCCTAAGGCGTTCACACATCTGGTACGCGAGGCTCTCCAGTTGAACGGTTGGTATGCCCCACTCATTCATCATTCTCCAGGGACTCATGCCTGTTCCACCACCTGCACCGTCAATGGTCAATAAATCTATCCTTGCATCGGAGGAGTATTTTATGGCACGGGCCAGATCAACAGGTCGGTAGGCACCAGTCTTCAAGGTCACGTACTTAGCGCCAGTGTTGCGAAGATGTTGGACACTCTGATAAAAAGAATCCTCATCTACCATACCAAGCCTTGAGTGTCTTTCGAATTCAGAGATCCCTCCAGCCTTAAAGGCCGTCTGGACCGTCGGATTTGTGGGATTAGGAAGCACGATATAACCGCGCTCTTTGAGCTGTAGAGCCCTCTCTAAGCTGGGTAATTTTACCTCGCCTCCTATGTCCTTAGCACCTTGTCCCCATTTCAGCTCGAATATCTCCACACCCAATTTCTCGATGACGTACTCCGGGACCCCAAGCTTAGAGTCTTCCACATTAGCCTGAACAATAATGCCGCCTTTGCCATTGTACCACCTCTTGAAGGCATCGATTCGACGTTCCATCTCAGGGGACTTGACTATCTTCCCATTCTTGAACTCTGCCTGAGGGTCCATGCCGCAGATATTTTCACCAGCAACAACGATGACACCGGAAATTGCAGCGCCAACTGCCATATCCTCCCAATTAACCCGAGCGATTTCAGTAGAGCCTAAGGCGCCGGTAAACACAGGGAAATCCATCTTGATGCCGCCTTGTGCACCTACAGCTGTACCGCAGTCCACTGCTGGGAAGGTTGCAAGATCTGAGTTGGCCTCAATACCCATAGCACCTACGCATGTTCCCTGAATATTCAAGTGAGAGAAATCCACCGGATAATCCTTTGCCGCTCCCGCAGTAACCAAGCCAAAGGGCTGTGGGTAAATCATCTCGCGTCCTTTCAGGGCAGAGCGCCCTACTTCACAGGGCCCTTCACACCCATCAAGGCAGGACACGCAGAGGCCAGAAATGGGCGCAGGTTCTACCCGAGTTGTGGTTATGGTTGCAGCACCCCGATTTGGTTTGCTAAAAGACATAATGAAATCCTCCCTTCGTTAATGAGTACCACTTAAAATAATCAGGTGAAAAAAAATCCACAGGCTACACTTTGGCAGGCTATGGACTTCATTGTCTCCTTCAGTAATACGTCTCTGTATTACCGATAATTTAAATATAGGCCTTCCATTTTAGCACATAAATCTTTTGTAAAGAGCTTTTTACATGTTTCTAGCCCAGCTACATTTCCTGTGAGATAATAATCGCCTCACGGAAAGGCCTACATTATGACGACTCAGCTTATCCTAAAAAACAAATAGCACTACGACTCTGAGGGTCGGCCACAACCCTCGCATATGCCCCGTCAGCTATTTTTGGGACATCAATGACATGCACCACATTTTCAAACTCGCCACTTTCTGGCAACAAATCAGTCAAAATATTTGTAGAGCCTTCAAAAAACAAGCTGTTAAACATGGTCTCAGGGTCATCAGGATAAACGGGTAAGTAAATGATTTGGCCTTCCACGAGATCCTGAAAAAAGTGCGTCCCGTAAGATACTTCGGGAACGTGACCAGAATCTTCGCGAGCAATTTCAACAAGAACGGCCGTGTTGTCGATATCTGCATAGCTCACATTGACACCAAGGTCAATGTTACCACTGCCCCATCTGCCTGGACCCATCATCACAAATTTACCGGCCACAAGGCGTGGATGCCCATTGAGGCGCCCTACTACCCGCCCCACTGACCTTTTGAGCTCCATTGACGTGATTTCAGCATAACGTCGAGGATCTATATAAATAATATACTTGACTCTACTGACCACTCCGCCACTTATAACCCTCTTGGCCTTAAAGAGTGTGCGCTCCTGGGGAATAGTATCAGGCACCTTTGCAGGGCCCGATAGCCCTGGGAGCCATAACGGCCTGCATTGTAGTAAATTGACCCTGACACTACCCCCGGGATCCACAGACGCAGTAAATTCTGTGTCTACTGGGTGGCCGTAAGCCCTTTCCAGCCTCTCTAGCATATTTCCCGTAATTTTAACGAAGTTTGTACCGCTGATGAGTTTGTTAAAGGTCAGCACGAGTTTTTCTTTCGAATCTCGACGGATCGTGCCGTAGGGATCATGCAAGTATCCATCCTTCATTATGGATACAAGCAAGTGAGTATTTGGATATGTGTCTTTGGAAAGCACCTCATCTGTGGGCAGAGTAACGAATTTGTTTGTCTTCAGGTCAAGAAGGTCTATTTCGTGTTGAGAATACTTCGCTATTTCCATACCAACCTCAGGCC
>CP070673.1:240345-272751 GCA_020351915.1 Deltaproteobacteria bacterium | reverse complement strand
AGCCCCAGCGGCAAAAAGGTTTTGGTAGACTGCGGCCTTTTCCAGGGCGGTAAGGTCATGGAGAATCGGAACTGGCAGGATTGGGGTTTTCATCCGGAGGAGATTAAAACCCTCTTTCTGACCCACGCCCACATCGACCACAGCGGAAGGATTCCCAAATTGGTGAAGGATGGTTTTCACGGCCAAATCATCACATCTCCCCCCACAGCGGAACTCTGCCAGATTATGCTCCTCGACTCCGCCCACATACAGGAAATGGATGCCGAGTGGCAGACACGCAAGAATCAACGGCAGGGCAAAGGTGAAATACTCCCCCTGTATACAATCGAAGACGCGGAAGCAAGCATAAAATCCCTGCGTCCCACGGAAAGGAACCAGCTTATCGAACCTGAGCCAGGCATCAAGGCCAGACTCAGAAATGCAGGACATATTTTGGGCTCATCCATCCTGGAGTTATGGGTTGAAGAGAATAATGATTCTATCAAAATAGTATTCTCGGGCGATCTGGGTAAGAAGAACCAGTTGATAGTCAGAGATCCCCATGAGGTTTTTGACGCTGATTATCTGTTCATTGAATCCACTTACGGCAATCGGCTCCATCGTCCCTTTGAGGATAGCAAGCAGGAACTCCTGGAGGCGATCAACTACAGTGTATCACATGGGGAAAAGGTCATTATCCCCGCATTTGCCGTTGAGCGGACTCAAGAAATGGTCTACATACTCGGTGAGTTCTACCGGCAAGGTCTTCTTCCCGATATACCAGTATATCTGGACAGCCCGCTGGCCATCAGGGCAACGAAAATCTTCCGAAAAAACAAGAAATACTATGATGAGGAGGCTCAGGCAATAGTGGACCAGGGCTTTGACCCATTTAATATGCCGAATCTTCAATTCACAGAGAGCACAGAAGAGTCAATTGCTATCAATGAAAAATCCGGGTCCGCCGTCATTATTGCGGCTAATGGTATGTGCACAGCCGGTCGGATCAAACATCACCTCAAGCACAACCTCTGGCGGCCAGGTGCCAGTATTGTCATTGTTGGTTTCCAGGCACAGGGAACGACCGGTCGCCAGATCGTTGATGGAGCTAAGCAGGTGAAGATATTTCGAGAGAATGTGTCCGTAAAGGCAAAAGTCTTCACTATCGGCGGCTTTTCTGCCCATGCTGACCAGAAGGATCTTCTCGAATGGATCGGTAATTTTGAGAGTAAACCCCGTGTGCTTGTCGTCCATGGAGAGGTTGCGGCCAGTGAGGCGCTGGCAAAAACAATAAGGGAAAGATTCAGTTTGTCCGTCCACGTTCCGAGGTGGAAAGAGCGACTCGTGCTCAAACCGAGGGAGGTTGCTTACGAGGAGCCGCGAGAAGCCGAAAGGATGCCTAGCCTCGAAACCGCCATGCTGAATACCGTTATCGACCTGGAGAAGGAGCTCAAGGCATTGAAGAGGCGGGTAAAGGCGAAAGAAACCCAGGGAAGAATTGAAGAGGACGACTTAGGTCGCCTCAAGTTTGTGCAGGAGGAGCTTCAAACTATCCTGTCTAAATAACCGTTTATCAGTCAAGTGGGGTGAAAGAGCGCTCGCAAAAGTGCCATGCCTATTCCTTGACAGGTCTACTCTGGTAACCTATCATCATTTCTGCTGTTTTTGAAAGCTCATGAGCCATGGGGAATCAGCCAATCTGCCAGGCACAGTTAAACCACCAAGTAGAGGAGGGAACAGATCATGCGTGAGAGACAATATATTGTTGATGACCTCACCAAGGATGATACCTGGAGGATGTTCAACATCCTTGCCGAATTCGTGGAGGGCTTTGATGTTCTCCCCGAGGTTTACCCGGCTGTTACCATTTTTGGGTCCGCCCGCTCCCACCCTAATAGCGTTAACTACAAAACCACTCAAACAGTAGCCCGGTTATTGGTAGAAAACGGGTTTAATGTCATTTCCGGCGGAGGTCCCGGAGTCATGGAAGCGGCCAATAAAGGCGCTGCCGAAGCAGGCGGCAAATCAATAGGGCTCCATATCCATCTTCCCAAAGAGCAAAAACCAAATAAGTATGCCAACCTTCGACTCGATTTTAAGTATTTCTTTATCAGAAAGGTTATGTTTGTGAAATACGCTGTTGCGTACATCATTATGCCTGGGGGTTTCGGAACGCTTGATGAACTCTTCGAGGCCCTTACGTTGATTCAGACTAAGAGGATTAAATCCTTCCCGGTACTTCTAATCGATTCCCGATACTGGCAAGGTCTGATTGACTGGATCAAGGGCACCTTGATCAAAGAGAAGGCCATATCAGAATCTGACCTCGATATCATGACCGTGGTGGATACGGCTGAGGAAGCGGTCAGAATTATACAGAGGAGAGTGATTGTCTAAAGGCAGCTGCGGATTACATCGCCGACTTATCCGAGCAATTTCTTCTTGCCCATATCAGTCTGGCTATGCTAGGAGATTTTAACGCCCTGAGCCTTGTTTGGGTCCCCTCTCCCATTTCATTGCAGCTCAAGTCGACTCGGGCGGGATAGCGCTGCCTTTTACCAGGTCATCTGTTTCTTGTAGTACTGATGATACTTAAAAACCTTTTTTATATAGCACCGCGTGGCCTTGAAAGGCGGGACACCATTGTACTTTCTGACTTTCCTGCTCCCGGCATTGTAGGCCGCTAGAGCCAGTTTTACATCTCCGTCAAACTGATCCAGGAGCTTCTTGAAGTACCTGACCCCGGCATTGATATTGTGCTCCGGATTAAAGCTATCCCCTACACCCAAGGCCTCAGCAGTCTTCGGCATTAACTGCATAAGCCCTTTTGCGCCTCTCCTTGAGATCGCGTTTGGGTTGTAATTGGACTCTACCATAATAATAGCCTTAATGAGGGCAAAATCAACCTCATACCGATCAGCAGCTTCAAGAATAATCGGGTGGAACAATCCTTCCTCTTTCTTGACACGAATGGAACGGGGGGTACTTTCAGGCGCAGGAGCGGGAAGCTCCTCGGGCAAAGATGGTGTACTCCTCACCCGAGCTGATTCATACAGCATCTTGGTTAGGGCGGGTTCTGGTTTGGGCTGCATCAGTATGATCTTTCCGACTACATCACTCTTGGAAACGCTTGGCCTTTCAGGAAAGACCGATTTCACAACCACTGTCTCAGTGCCCCCTCGACTCCCGTAAAGGTAAGGAGCAAAGATAAACAGAACTATGGTTACAACGCATAACCAACAGATCAACTCCACTAAAGATGACCTTTTGGGCAACACTCTATTATTCTCTGATCTCATCTCTAAAACAATTTCGGTAATCTCATACTTGGCAGTTACTGGGCTCTACAAGTCAGGCCAGGGCCTGCCCTCCCCGTCCCGAGACCGGGACGGGATCGGGAGGCGCGACGGGATGTGGATATCCAACTGTCTTCACTGCTTACGAATATCTCACTTTCCATCACCGCATGTTGACATGCCAGGTCTGAGCCAGGGTTGTGTAAGGGTCTCGAATTGCCCCTTTTTAACAAGAAACCGCGTGGCAGCTAACATCACAAACACGAGCGGTTGTGATGCCCCTTTTTTTGAATTCCCCTTAATCAGGTTTAAAGGTAGGAAAACAATTTGTTCACCACTTACGGGCTGCAAAAACCATGCGAAGTTCGGCAGGTTAAATATTACATTAGATTTCAAATACTTAAGCTACTGTCAGGGAAACCCGTCGGCTATTGTGCAATAACATTCCACATAACTAGAAAGTAAATTTCATTATTTTGGTAAAGTTTTACATACCTGGGCCGAGACTGGGGTTAGAAAAAAGGGAAGGGATGCCCACATGACACAGGCAATCCCCCCTTCCCTCCCGTGGATCACGGGTACGGGAGCGACCCGCCCTTTCGGGGAGGTTCTAAGAGAAAACAGTGACGATCAAATGGGCAAATCTAGTGCACTATCAATAATGCACAGCCTTCCTAGTTAACAGCTTTGGTATCATACGATAAAGAGTATTGTCAAGTGAAAAATAACAATATATGGGATCTTTTTCTATTTCTATTCAATATGTAGTAGTTTTAAGACGGGCTGTTACCGAAATCCCTTTTCGCTTGGTCTAAAACGTTTTTTGAAAAATCTAAGGCTCGCTCCAGGCGATGTCAAAACTCGCCCTTAGGGCTCAAACAATCGACATCGCTTATCTTCCACTTCGCCAAGGGTTTTTTGGCAAAAAACGTTTTAATGACCGTTCAAAGGGATTTCCGTTTGGGCAACAGCTCGAAGGAACTTGACAGAGGGCTACTAATCCCCTGAGTGTAATCCCTTCCTTGTTCCAAAAACAACCACCAGCCTCAAAATTGTTTCTGTCTTTCCGGTGGCAGCTCTTGCAACATTCTTCCAGATTGGGGTTTACAGAGAAGGCGTGGAACGATTGAAGAATGGTCTTGATCTTCTGACCTGTAGATCCGGAGGGTGCTAATTCATATAGTATTTGAGCCCTGCAACGACACCTTGGTTGAGAAGTCATTCTGAGTGACGCCGCCCGGGAGAGCGAAGAATCTACGATCTGCCGGCAGATACTAAAACTAAAATCTAGATTCTTCGTCGCTTCGCTCCTCAGACCTGTCCTCGAGCGAAGCGAAGGAATGACAAAGTGTTGTTGTAGAGTCAAATTAAAGAGGGAGGGATTTTACCGCAATAGCTTGACTGAAAGTATGGGAATATCAGATTATCTTAGGCCTCGATTAGAGATTCTTTATTTTGAAAGCGAGAATTGGGGGAGGGTGAGTGAGATGCGACTATCTCTTCGCTAATCTCTTTCCGGTTCCCCGAAGATTGATTAAATCAATGTCAGCCCGAGACTCAGCAAGAGGGTCGAGGATGGGTTGAGTAGATTTATTGATATCAATTAGCGTGAGTGTTCCGGTAGCCACTTGACCAATTTGAATCAGATTTGGAGCTGATGTTGCAGGATTCCAATTGAAGGTGGTATACGCCTTTTCCTCATAACTAAAGAGGTCTGGTTTGTTTAAGTAATCGTACACTAGGTCATATCTGTCATTCCCATTTCCCCATGCTTTATCCAAAAACCAGACAGAATACTCGTTGCCGAATTCAACTTGGTGTGCGCAAAAACTTTCCGTACCATATCCCTCGGTATGGGCTTCAGAATAATGGAGATAATGGGAACCATTGTCATCGCTGATAGAGAGATTAAGATCTTTCCAATTCATTTCAGTATAAGTCGGTGATGGTTCTTCTAACACCAAGAATTCGGATGGAGGAACAGGCTCGTAAATAGTCCCCAGTTGCATATCTATACTGAACTGGAGAGGAACTGAGGGAGGCGTATTGTTGTTGTAGACATAACTGTCAGTAGATTTATGGTATTCATACTTCAGAAGATTCACAATGGTTCCTCTGAAGGTCAATACTACGCTATGATTCGCAGAGGCCACAAAAACCAACCCCCTTTCAAGCTAATAGTCCGCTTGTTGATATTACTTAAGCAGAAATCATGCCAAACTGGTGTGAAGATATGATTACTAATGATTCCAAATACTTGACAGCCCGTTCTCGAAGAATTTGGAAGTGGAAGTGCATATGATTTAGATCTTGGATTCTCCGAGATGTCAGATCCTTGACATTCTCCATTAGCCGCCAACCTCACCCCTCCAGTGCAGCGCTCATTTTATTTTCTCCTTTTTGCCTTTGCTCCCTCACCACGCCCTCGACTGTGTCTCTTTGAGTCATATGATACATAACAAAAAATATTCTATGTTAATCTCTAAAAAATAATTCACAAAATTTATAAGATTTCTTGACAAATTAAATCATTTTATATTAAATTTTATATAATTCCATCTAACTATTTCTAATCTTTATAATAAGGCATAAATCGGTTACCCGGAAGTCCTCGTTTTCTAAATGACATTGTGTTTCTCTGTGGGTGAGCTTGTTTTGCTCGTGAGAACCCCGAATAATCTGGTACAGATTTCATTACGAAGATACGTGTGAAAGAGCTTTTTATTAATTGTGGCTTAGCGCTCGTGATTCTGAGAAGGCAACAATAATGAGCACGTTACAACCTGGGTACACTGAAAGAAGAAGCATTGGTCGCCGCAGGGAGGACAAACTTCTAAGACACCGAATCCGTAAGCTTAATCAGCTTTTTGTTATCTGCCAGTGCATCACTTCAGAAATGAACCTACATGCTTTGTTTGAAGTGATTATGGAGCAAACCAATCAGATCATGGGCACCCAAAGGAGTACCGTATTTCTTTACGACCACAAATGCGGGGAACTTTGGTCTCTTGTTGCAACCGGTATGAAAAAAAATGAGATCCGGATACCTTCGGACTCTGGTGTTGCCGGCTGGGTCTTTCAACATAACACTCCATTGATAATCAATGATGCCTACAGTGATCCGCGTTTCTATGCTGGCGTAGACAAGATATCAGGCTTTCGAACTAAAAACATTCTCTGCGTGCCTCTGGTTAATCGTGAGGGACACTGCATTGGGACTCTGGAAGCCCTCAACAAGACTGGGCATGATTTTGAGGATGAAGATATAGAATGGCTCGCACCCATATCCCAGTATGTTGCAATCGCTCTTGAAAACTCAATAATTTATGAGGAGTTGAAGAGCTATTCAGAAGAACTGGAGACCACACCCGTACGTATCGAAATCCTTGAGAAGGTAAAGGGCCACCTATCAAAATTTGTTCCCTCCTCTGTTGCTCGGCTGGTTGAACAAAACCCCGACAAAATGGCATTTGAAAAGACCCCTATGGATGTGAGCATATTATTCATTGATATTCAGGGATTCTCCGGAATCACAGAAGGCTATGACCAAAGACTAATCAACAATATGGTGGAATCCCATTTTTCCAGATACCTGGAATGCATAAATCGACACGGTGGAGAAGTAAACGAGATATCTGGTGATGGGTTCATGGTCATCTTTAAGAGTGGTTCTTTGGAAACTAATGCTCAGAAAGCCGTAGCTGCCGGACTGGAAATCGTGTCCGAAAACAAACGACTGAATAATGAGCACTCGTATCCCTGGGGGCGGGTTGAGCTGCACTTGGGAATCAACTCGGGTAAGGCATGGGTAGGTTCCACCAGAATAAAAAGTCCCACCGGAGAACGGTGGACCTATACGGCTTCGGGATTCGTAACCGTTTTGGCAGCACGAATTGGCGCTGTGTCGTCTGAGACGCGACTTTACGTGGGCCCGAAAACATATCATTGTGTCGAGAATTCTTGCGACTGTGAATCTATTGGGCGCCGAGAGGTTAAGAATGTCAAAACCCCTATACACATCTACTGGGTAAAAAATATTAAAGAAAATCAATCCGATATCTGATGATCTGCTCTTGTTAGATTCCGATTGAACATGATCTACCTTTTGTGAGCCCCGCTGCACCACATCCTGCATGGGCCAAAAAACTTTCGCCTAATCATGAAAACATGAAATTCTCCTCCAGATCACCAAGAGAACACTCGGTGAGCGCATACCTCAGGCGTCTTCTTGCCTCCTTTTCCTTCACACAAAAGATTCGGCTCCTCCACTTACACCAGCAAAAAATTCGCCCCTTTTCTAACAAGAGTTGTTGAACTTATGCAAACAGTTCTTTAGTATGTCAAACGATGGGGTAAGTTCAGTTTTTGAAATTTTCTTTTATTAAGAAGGAGGAAAGAGATGGATGTCTTTACAGCTATTAGAGGGAGGCGGAGCTGCCGGAATTTCCTTCCCGAACCGGTCAGCCAAGACACTATTGAAAAGATTCTTGAAGCTGCCATTTGGGCGCCTTCTCCTCTCAACACTCAGCCGTGGGAATTTATAGTTATCACAAACGAGGAGGTGAAGAAGAAAATCTTTTCCGAGGCTGAGAGGTGCCGAAAATGGGCCCTTGAAAAGAGTGGTTGGAAGTGGCTAGGAAGCTACCAGGTAGACTTTGTGCAGTCTGCCCCTGTCATTATCGTTGTGATAGGAGACCCAAAGAAAACCGGTGTCGACATGTTCCAGGAAGAGGGTGGGGTTGGGTATCAGCACGCTTGTGCTGCCGCCATCCAAAACATACATCTTGCCGCCCATGCCCTGAGCCTGAGCAGCATATGGTTTACCTTCTTCGACAAAAAGCCCATGAGAGAGATACTCGGCATTGACCCTGCCAAAACACCTCTGGCCCTTGTATGCCTCGGCAAGGCAGATGGTGAGATTTCTCGGACACCCAGAAAGGATGTGAAGGAGAAAACCACCTATCTCAGGTGATCCCATGGGAATTTGTCCTCCAGAAGACAACAGAAGTTATTGCGGCGAATCTCTCTGTCTGAAGGTGGTAGCGCTTCATATTGCTATACTAACGGGAGTGGGGTTAAGAATCTTTTCCAGATCCCGTGGGGAGATCTCTGCGAGCAACCCCCTCTTCCCTGCATTTATGTAAATTTTGGGGGAATCCATGATGGATGCTTCAATATACACCTTGAGGGGTTTTCTTGTCCCGAAAGGCGAAGTGCCTCCCACAACATACCCGGTGTGTTTGTGGGCAACGTGAGGGTCACATGGTCTGACCGTCTTAACTCCCAGGACCCTGGCAAGGGCCTTAGTGGAAACGTTCTTATTACCGTGCATAAGCACCAAAAAAGGATCACCCTTTTCGTCCTCCATCACCAGCGTCTTTATGGCCAGGTGCTCATCAATCTGTAACTCTCTCGCTGCGACTGTGGTTCCCCCTCTTTCCTCATATCTGTATGGGTGCAGATGAAAATCTACACCGTGTTCTTTCAGTGTTCGAATCGCCTGGGTCGTGTGAAACTTCTCCTTTGTCACTTTGCCTCCGCCATAACTTTTGTCAACGACATGATTTTACATCTTTTATCTTTTTGATCTCTTATGCAACCCTCAGATCGTAGAAAGCCACTCCCTCCTTAATGCACAAAGCCTTCCCTCTTTTATGGCAAGCCGGATCTGGTGCATCAATGACTCCAGAAAGTGTACATTGTGAATGGTCGCCAGGCGCACCCCCAAAAGATCCCTTGTCATAAATAGGTGGCGGAGATAGGCCCTGGAGTAATTACAACAGCTATAGCAGGTGCACTCTTCCTCAATCGGGAGAGGATCATCCTTAAATCGCGCATTACGGATGTGTATCCTAAACCGATCCGTTTCTTTGGTCAAGACGGTCCCAGTACGAGCCATCCGAGTCGGTAAAACACAATCAAAGAGATCAATCCCTCGCCCTACTATCTCAAAGATATCGTCTACCTCACCGATACCCAGAAGATGCCGTGGCCTATCTTGTGGCAGAAAGGGCATTGTCCATTCCAAAACCTGATTCATCTCCTCCTTGGACCTTCCGAGAGAACCGCCAATGGCATACCCATCGAAATCCTGCTCGGCAATGAACTTGGCGCTTTTCTCTCTCAGATCTCGATACGCCCCACCCTGAATAATCCCAAAGAGTGCCTGGCGCGTTTCAGACATACGCTTGAATTCTGCAAATGCGCGGATGCCCCAGCGATGGGTCCGCTCCATCGCCTCTTTGGTGTAACTATAGTCATGGAGTGGCGAGGTGCACTCATCCAGCACCAAGATGATATCTGCACCGAGCTTTCGTTCTATCTCTATGACCTGCTCAGGCGTTGCCCGATGCCGCGACCCAATAAGATATGAGATAAACTCCACCCCCTCCTCATCAACCCTTACCAAGGGTTTTTCTTTTTTCGAGCTACAAGGGCCTATGCTGCGATCCTTTTCCTGAGGAAAGATTGGTGCGATCTTCCCCACCCCGTGTTCTTTACCCGAACCTAAGCTAAAAATCTGAAAGCCCCCAGAGTCAGTCATCAATGGTCCTTCCCAACTCATGAATCGATGGAGACCTCCCATCTCCTCTATCAGATCTTCCCCCGGTCGGAGGTGGAGATGGTAAGCATTGGTAATGATAACCTGGCTCCCGAGCTTGCAAAGATCCTCTGCAGATAATGCCTTTACTGTTGCTAGAGTTCCTACAGGCACAAATGAGGGTGTTTGAATGGTGCCATGAGGAGTAACGAGTTTCCCGACCCGGGCATTATTTTCTGTTGCTAAAATATCAAATGAGAACATCGAAAATAATGAGGGACTCCTTTTGTTTCTCACAGAGCGCAAAGAAATCGCTGAGGAATCTTTCTAAGCCTAATGATAGTGTCAATGAGAAAGAAGATTTATGATTTGACACTTGCCAACCGAGCCAACGAAACTCGCGTAATCGAGATGTGGTTTGAGATCAATTGCCTTTTCAGCAATTCAGTTCAAAAACTCTGTGCCTCCGTGAGCTCTGTGAGGGATATAAGAACCTTCGTAATAACTCAATAGAAAATAGTGACTGTCCGATGATAAGGCCTTGCCTTGAACGCCAAATCCTGGCCCATATCCCAAAGGATCCAATCGATCTCGAAAGCCCGTAATCTCCCTCCGGTCTGCTCTAGTTGTTGTCGCATCAGTTCAACTGCCCAGATGGTATTTGCCCTAATCTCAACCTCATCAGGGCTTCCTGACGTTAGCAACGTCTTCTGATCAATCTTTTGGGCCAGGGCTTGCCCATAACGCAAGATCCCCACATGGCGGAGCACCTGGGGGAGCTTGTAATCAGCAAAGGCCGTAAGCCTGTCCATATCATTGAAACTACCCCATTCTCTACCATTGAATGCACCCTGGAGATCGGCAGCAAATATTTGCGCCCGCTTATAGAAAAAGACGGTATGATCTAGGTATTGGGCAACGTCCTGAAACGATGACAGCTTTTCAACCAACAACCGGACCAGTTTCACCGCCGACATTCCAGCACTCTCTACCAACCTTGTGGCCTCGCCGGCGTACTCTTCCAGAAGGAGTTGGCCCAATTCATTGAGGATCTTGACACGGTTTTGCAGGAGCTGTAATTTCCCTCTCCCACCCAAGATCTGTTTCAATTTGCTCAAAGAGAGCTCAGCTAAATAGTCCGCCTTGGTGAATGGGATTCCTGACTCGAGGGCCTGCTTGAGGGCGGTTGCCAGAGCATAATACCCAGAAAGCTTTTCCGATTTGCAGTCGATCCCCCACTGCGCCTTTCCTGGTGCCGGCCAGAAACAGAAATTGAGACTGTCCAACACCAGGAGGTAAAAAACCCTGTCTCTACCTCTGCCATCAAAGTGATAGCGTCGGTTCCAGGCCGGCACGGTGACCCGCTCTTCCACGATTTTCTTGCAGAGCCTATTGACGGCCTCCTCTTCAATCCTGACCTGGCTGCTAATCCGAGCAACATTCTGAGCTGTCTCAAGAACTTCCTGCATTCTTCTATATTGAACCTAGGGATTTCGCCCCAATTTGAATATTGGAATACTGCAATTATGGGAACCGAAAATTGAGGAATTAGGGGATTGATTGATCTTCAATTCCAGAATTCCTAAATCCATCCTTTCATGTGGATAGCATAAATCTAATCTCATTAAAAGCACCATAACTTAAATTCATTATGGAATTTGCGGGAGTTGTTGCTACTTGAATGCTGGAATGAATGTTGTTATGGTGCTGAAAAATTAGTTGAGTGGGAAACTGAACAACTTTACTGAGAGCTTTAGGAATTCTATGTTTCCATAGGGAGTTAGGCTGGGGATTTCAATAGGGATTGTATTTGAAAGCAACACCTACCCCCGATGCAGGCCACGAGAGAGTTGTTGAGGCTGCTCGGAGCGTTACACAGGATTGCTCGAGCGATGATGAGAAGGCAGTAAAGCTTTTCTATTTTGTGATAGGGATTCCATCGGATATAATGTCTTTATGATCTCTGTATTCATTGAGGCCTTCAGGGCATCCAGGATTCTTGAGTGGGGAAAGGGCTACTGTGTTCAGAAAGCGGTGCTCCTTGCAGCCCTTGGAAGAGCTGCAGGCATCCCGAGCCGGCTGGCCTTTGCCAAGATCAGAAACCATAAGCTGCCTGAACATATCTTTCAAATTATGAAGGCCAATACCTTCCACGGGCATGGGTACAACCAGTTCCTGTTGAATGGACAATGGGTAAGCGCTGCTGCGACCTTTGATAAAAACCTCTGTGAGAAGAATGGATTGCCTACGGTGGAATTCGATGGAAAAAGCGATGCAATCTTACCAGAGAAAGACCTGAAGGGCGAACCCTACATAGAATATGTGGAAAAGTTTCCTCCTCACGATGACCTCCCATTTCATTGGATTGCTGAGAAAATCTCCGAGATCGTAGGCCCAGAAAAGCAGCCTTGGTTAGATAAAGATCACGAAGGGAAGATCTGATCGCTCATAGGCTGAGCTTTTTGGCCATGATCTCTTATGGTGCCGGCTGCAGAATATGTAAGAGGAAGGTGTGTGACGGATAGCTGATTTAAGCCTCTCTGAGCTGTTTGACCGCTGAAACAACCTGCGAAACCTTCTCGCTGGCCTTTCCCTGAAGAAAAATATCGGTGATATGGTCAGTAAGGACTGTTTTCTCCAGGTTTATCTCGATTATCTTGGAACCGGCCTGTTTCGCCTGCCTCGGAAGTATGTTGAAAGGAGAAACAACAGCCGAAGTTCCAATGATCAATAAGGCCTGACAGGTAGAGGCTAATTGGGAGCTCCTTGTCATGGCCTCAGCCGGGATTCCCTCTCCAAAAAAGACAACGTTTGGTTTCAGGATCTTTGTGCACACACACCGAGGTGGATACTCCCCCTTCTTCTCTTGATAATCATACCTCTTGCCACACTGCAGGCAGACCAGTGAGCAGGAGTTGCCGTGATATTCGATAACATCCCGGGAACCACCCTCCTGGTGGAGATTATCTACATTTTGGGTAATAACACTCTGAAGCAGACCCATTCTTTCTAGCTCAGCTAAACCAAGGTGCGCCTCATTGGGCCTGGCACTGTCAACAGTCTCTTCCATTTCCTTTAACATCTGCCAGACCTTTTCCGGATCTTCCCTAAAGGCCCAAATGGTAGCATATTCTTCCGGATCAAACCTATCCCACAGGCCACCTTTGCTCCTGAAGTCTGGAATGCCTGACTCCACTGAGATACCAGCCCCGGTGAGTGCTATGGTTAGTTTGGAATCCAGAATAATCCGGGCTGACTTTTTGATTAATTCATCCATTTTTACACCTCGAAATTTCTATCCATGGCGAAAATTAGAGTACTTTCAGTCTCAATGGATTTATGCAATCCACATGGAATGATGGAGTGTTGGACTACTGGAGTAGTGGGTAGTAAAATTGAACATTGATAATTGTCGATTGAATATTGGTATTGGAGATTTACAACTGTCAATTGTCCACAGGCTGTTGCCCAAACCGTAATCCCTTTGAGGGGTCATTAAAACGTTTTTTGCCAAGAAATCTTGGCGAAGTGGAAGATAAGCGATGTCAACTGTTTGAGCCCTAAGGGTGGGTTTTTACATCGCCTGGAGGGAGCCTTAGATTTATCAAAAAACGTTTTAGGCCAAGCGAAAAGGGATTTCGGCGACAGCCTGTCAATTTTCAATAGTCATTTGATTAAACCCATCACTCCCTGGCCCAGACCTGAGTTTTAAGCTCAAGTTCCACGTACTAAGCCCCTGAAATATTACAGCGACAACAGCGCATTCCAGGCAAGTCGCGCCAGGGCGGGCCAATACTCCTATTGGGGCAAAGCCCCTAAGTTCTTTGAATCACCTCCAGGCTGATATCAACAGACCTGGCAGAATGGGTGATGGCACCAACAGAAATCAGATTCACACCGGTTTGGGATATCTCCTCGATCGATTCTAAGGTAATGCCACCAGACGCCTCTAGCAGGACTCTGGCTCCGGCTATAGTGACCGCCTCCTTCATTTCTTTGACAGACATATTATCCAAAAGAATTGCATCTGCCCCTGCCTCAAGAGCCTGTTTAAGTCCTTTGATATCGTCTACCTCCACCTCAATCCTTAGCGTGTGGGGCACGGTAGCTCTAATTTTTGCCACGGCCTTGGATATAGAACCAACGGCAGCAATATGGTTATCTTTGATAAGAACCCCGTCAAAGAGTCCAAAGCGATGATTGAAACCGCCTCCCACCCTCACCGCATGTTTTTCCAATATCCGTAAGCCAGGAGTTGTCTTCCTGGTATCAATTACCCGAACCTTTGAAGGATCTGTTTTTTCAACATACCTCCTTGTAAGGGTAGCTATCCCGGAAAGGTGCTGCAAGAAATTGAGGGCTGTCCTTTCCCCACTGAGTATCCCCCGTATTGATCCTTTCACTACACCAATATCCTTTCCCTTTGCCACTACATCTCCATCATGGAAATTGCACTCAACTGCTATTTCAGGATCAAGCCGGGATAGAACCTTTGCAAAAATCTCTATTCCCGCTAACACTATCTCTTCCTTTGCCAGAAGCCGTGCCTTCCCTTTTATGGATGGATCGATAATGGCCCAAGTAGTGAGGTCACCGGGCCCCAGATCTTCCTCTAAGGCCAGTTCAATTATCTTATCGATGAGGGGACGAGAGCCCGTATTCACTTGAGTCCTTCAAGAATAGTGAGGTTTTGGTTTAGTTTTTCTAACTTGAGACCTATCAAATCCACCTTCTCTTTGACACCCTCTACTATAGAGGGAGGTGCCTGATTTAAGAAATCCATGTTTTTCAGTTTCTTTCGAGATAGAGCCATCTCGCGCTCTATCTTTTTTATTTCCTTCCGCATCCTCCTTCTCTCACCCTCGTAATTGATCAGTCCTTCAAGGAGAACATGAACCTGGATATCGCCAAAAACATACGTAGCAGAGGATTTTGGTTTTTCGATACCAGAAACAAAATCAATAGATTCAACCTTTGCCAGGCTGGTAATATAGGTAGCACTATCCTTAAGAATCTCTCTTTCCTTTGGCCCCTTTACATCTATGACTGTTTTTACAGACGTCTTTGGAGGAATGTTCATCTCTCCCCGGATATTCCTGATACCTGTTATCACTCCTTTGAGCAAATCCATCTGCTCGATTGATTCCATATCAGACATGAATTCTGAAGGTTGAGGAAATGGGGCCACCATAACGCTTCCTTGTGTATGAGGGAGCCTTTGCCAGATCTCTTCGGTAATAAAGGGCACAAATGGATGAAGAAGCCGCACCACTCCACTCAAGAGAATTTGCATCACAGACTGGGCCACCCCTATCCGTTTTGGATCTTTGCTATAAAGCTCCAGCTTAGCCATCTCAAGATACCAATCACAAAATTCATGCCAGACAAACTGATACGAGGTGCTCGCCGCGTCATTGAATTCATACTTTTGAAAACGGTCGGCTATCTGTTCGGCAACCTGCCCTACCCTGGTCATAATCCAACGATCAGCCAGGGTAAGATCACTCTCTTCTATAGTGGGGAATTTACCGTCATCCAGGTTCATAAACACAAATCTGGCAGCATTCCAGATCTTATTAATGAAATTCCTGTATCCCGCTATCCTTTCTTCTGAGAGCCTAATGTCTCTTCCTTGGATAGCCAATACTGCAAGGGTAAATCTGAAGGCATCAGTCCCAAAGCGGTCCAGGACCTCAAGAGGATCGATGATGTTTCCCTTACTCTTGCTCATCTTCTGGCCCTGCTCATCCTTGACCAGCGCATGGATATACACGTCTCTGAAGGGAATATCTCCTATGAACCAAATCCCCATCATCATCATTCTTGCCACCCAGAAAAAGAGGATATCGAAACCAGTTACCAAGACCGATGTGGGATAAAAGGTTTTCAGCTCCTCGGTGGTATCGGGCCAACCCAGGGTGGAAAATGGCCAGAGCGCCGAACTAAACCAGGTATCCAGCACGTCTGTTTCCTGTTGAAGGTTCGTACTCTTGCAGGAATGGCATGCGCTCGGATCGTCCTTAGAGACGATAACCTCTCCACAGTCCTGGCAGTACCACGCAGGGATCCGGTGGCCCCACCAAATCTGCCTCGATACGCACCAGTCCTTAATATTGTTCATCCATTCGTAATAGACGCTCTCCCAATTGGAAGGCACTATCCGTGTTCTCCCTTCCTTCACAGCAGCGATGGCCTTTTCAGCAAGAGGGCCTATTTTGACAAACCACTGCTTGGAAAGAAGAGGTTCGATCATGGTCTTACACCGGTAACAGTGTCCTATCGCGTTCCGGTACGGTTCCGTCTTTTCAAGCAGGCCCGATTCCTTCAGGTTCTCGACAATTTTTTCACGGCACTCAAATCTGTCCATGCCTTTGTAAGGACCTGCCAGCTCGTTCATTCGACCGTCGTCATCAAGAACCCTTATGCGTACCAGGCTATGTGTGTTACCTATCTCAAAGTCATTGAGGTCGTGGGCAGGCGTAATCTTCAGGGCACCGGTACCAAACTCCCTATCCACATAGGCATCATAGATAACCGGAATAGGCTTGTTGAGCACCGGCAAGACCACGTAAAGGCCTGAAAGATCTTTGTACCGTTCATCTTCTGGATTCACCGCCACAGCAGTATCCCCCAGAAGTGTTTCGGGCCGAGTCGTGGCCACAGTCAAATGGCCCTCCTGGTTTTCAAATGGATAACGAATATAATAGAGAAAGCTGTCCATCTCTTCATGTTCGACCTCAAGGTCAGCTAGTGCAGTATGGCACCGGGGACACCAATTGATGATATAGTCTCCCCGGTATATGAGTTCTTCCTCATAGAGACGTATAAAGACTTCCCTCACGGCCCTGGAAAGCCCCTCGTCCATAGTAAACCGCTCCCGACTCCAATCACAGGAACTTCCCAACCTTTTGAGCTGATTGATAATCATTCCCCCATATTTTTCCCGCCATTCCCAAACCAATCCAACAAATCTTTCCCGACCAATCTGGTGACGATCAGTTCCTCTTAAAGCAAGATCTTTCTCCACGACATTCTGGGTGGCAATACCTGCATGGTCTGTGCCGGGTTGCCAGAGGACATTGTATCCCTCCATTCTTTTGTATCTGCACAGGATATCCTGAAGGGTGTTGTTGAGGGCATGGCCCATGTGCAAGCTTCCCGTCACATTGGGCGGAGGGATTACAATAGAGAAAGGAGGTTTGTCTGTTTTGGTATCGGCATGAAACAGATCATGTTTCTCCCAATAGGCATACCATTTCTGTTCCACTTCCCCAGGTTCGTAGGTTTTAGCCAAGCCACTATTTTCCATTGTAAGATGCTCCCACCTGTTTGTTTTTCACTCTTAAGTCAAGATCAGGGTAACGTCAAAGTGCTTCAAAATCAATAGCTTAGGTTTCACTATGATCTGGCCCTGACGTCAAGATACCTGAAAGTAGCCACACGTAAATGGGCACAATGACATTCTTGAAAACCTCTTTCATGTAGTGCCGTTGTGCCCATTAATTTCAAAATAATGTATCTCAACCCTCAGACATGATACTCTTTTTCAAGGCATCTATCTCCTCCCTGATAATCTTTTCAGCCACTTCAGGAATAACGTTTCTGGCCACCCTTTCTAAAACATCGCCTACCACCTTTGTCAATAAGGCCTCAATCCTCTCTTCTGAGATTGGCAAAGCTCCCTCTTGTGCTAGTTCTTCCTTCAACTCAACCATCCCCTCAACGGGAGGCATTCCGGTCAAAATCTCCTCGGCGGGTTCCTCTATCCCTGGACCCTCACCCGTTTCCTCTGCAAATACGTCTTCTAACCCCTGTGCTTCACCTTCAGAAATCAATTCCTCCAGTCCCTCATCTAACTTAATCTCTTCTTCCAAATCTAAAAAGGGTTCCTCTGGCCCCTCTTCAAGAGCCCCCTCCATCCTTTCCATGAGCACTGTGTCTTCACCAATTTCTTCTACTTTACCGGATGGATGATCAGGGACACGGCCAACGTCCGCAGCTGCCTCATCGACTACTTCTGTTAACTCAATCTCTTCCGCCAAACCGGCCTCCTCTTCCCCCTCGGATAACGTTGCCGGCTCTTCTTCGCCTTCTTCCTCCTCTAGTATCAGCTCTTCCAGGCCTTCTATTTCGCCTTCAAACGCTTGGGCTTTCTTCTCCTCGGCAACTACATCAGCAAGCTCTATGATCTCTTCTTCATTCTTAGATTCAGCCTCTTGCTTTTCTTCGTCTTCACCTAACAAATCCTCATCGAAGTCGAAATCCAGGAGATCTTCATCCTCGGCGTCACCGACATTTTTTGATATGTCATCGTCCTTTGCCATGATCATCCCCCTATTTATGATCATTTATTATAATATGTTTTTATTGTTAACATATATCGGCAAGGACTGTCAATGCCTTTAGAACATGCCTTTAGAAGATGCACAGGATATCGTCAAAATCCAGGGTATGGGTGTCTTTTCTTTGGATCATGCCCCACATAGTTTAGATGAGTGGGCGTTTCAAAATGGTTTATATAGATGGAGCCTATAATTCTAAGGCTTATGGCTCAATAAACCATTTTGAAACGACCCAGTAAGGGGCCATGTGATAGGCCTGCCCTCCCCGTCCCGAAACCGGGACGGGATCGGGAGATGCGATATTTCTGAAATATAGCATGTTCGCAGTGTTATTTCGCTGACGTGGCACATATGCTCATGCCCTACAAGCCAGGCCTGCCCGCCATCTGGCAGGCGGGTCTGGGCTAGGGGCATAACCAAAAAAAAGACACCCATACCCTGCAATAAGCTTAAGAATCAATAGGTTAGGTTTCACTATGACGTGACCCTGGATGGCGCACTAGTTCCGCAGGTTTCAGTATACCTCCCGGGGATTGCGGCCGGATAAGTGAAAGACCCCTATGTCTTCGTCAAGTCATAGCGGCCAGCAGAAATAATGCTATCAGCAATCGCTCTCCTCAAGACAATAGTGTTTACTGGGGTGAAGCGCGCGAATTTTTTTACACCCATGAGCTGGGTTCTCAGCTCTTCACCCTCAGTGATGGCAGCAAAAACCTGTCTGGCCATTAAATCCACCCGCGGAAATGAATCATTGATATACACCTGGGTAGCTGCAGCGTGTATCTTGGACTTCTCTTCACCATCTTTTTGGATTTTTTTCAAGGTTCTCAGAAGAGCGCTCTCCATAGCAAAGATCTCGATAATCGTATCGGCTATCAGGGCAACAACTTCCTGCTCATTTGCAAGTTTATCCATATACTTCTGGGTTGCCGCACCAGCAGCCAAGAGAGCCATTTTCTTTGCATTGCCAACCATCTTTTGCTCTTCTTCAAGGATCCCCTCTTCTTCACCCATGGTCGGCCGGTAGCTCATAAGCTCTTCGGTGAGTTTTTTGATTACATCAAGAAGTGGAAGCTCCCCCTTCATGGCGGCCCTCATGAGCATGTCCACCATTAACAGGCGATTAATCTCATTAGTTCCTTCCCAGATCCGGTTGATCCTTGAATCTCGGTAGGCACTCTCTACCTTGTTGTCCATGATATACCCATAACCACCCATGATCTGCACACATTCATCTGCAACATAATCCAGCATCTCCGAACCGAAATTCTTATTTATGGAGCACTCTAGGGCATATCTTCTGAGGGCCTCACCAGTTTTTTTGCCCGCATCTTCTTTGGTAGGATCAATTCCCTGTAAGGCCATATCAAGCAGACCTGCAGTCCGATAGACCATGCTCTCGGTAACATATGTCTTGATGACCATCTCTGCAATCTTATGCTTTATCAGGCCAAAGTCGGAGATAGGTCTCCCGAACTGGACTCTACTCTTAGCATACTTGACGCCTTCGGCAATCAGAAGCTTGGCTCCGCCAACCGTAGCAGGACTCAACTTGTACCTGCCGATATTTAGAGTATTGAGGGCCACCACATGGCCGCGGCCGATTTCTCCCAAAACATTTTCTACCGGCACCTTGACGTCCGTATAGATGACAGATCGCGTAGAACTGCCGTGGACTCCCATCTTTTTCTCTTCCTCGTCCACTGAAATACCATCCCAAGCACGCTCCACAATAAAAGCGGTAAACTTCGTTCCATCAACTTGGGCATAGGTGAGGAAGAGATCAGCAAACCCGGCATTCGTGATGAACTGCTTCTGTCCATTCAAGATGTAGTATTTTCCATCATCGGATAGAACTGCCGTGCTTTCGGCGGTCAGCGCATCGGAACCGTGTTCTGGCTCTGTCAGGCCAAAGGCACCGATCATCTCACCGGTGCACAATTTTTTGAGATATTTTGCCTTCTGATCCGGAGATCCGAAAAATACGATAGGAAGAACCCCAATACCTGTTTGCACTCCAAAGGATATATCGAATCCGGATATTCCCCGGGTGAGTCTCTCAGTAACCAGGACAGTGCTGATATGATCCATTTCCGAGCCTCCATAGATCTCTGCAATGTCTGTAGAGAGAAAGCCGAGTTCCCCTGCCTTTCGCAACAGGCTCTCTATCAATTCGGGGTTAAGCTCCTCAAGCTCTTCCCTTCGGGGCTCAATCTCACCCAAGGCGAATTCCTCGGCTGATTTACCGATGAGACGGTGTTCGTTGGTGAAATCCTCCGGAGTGAATATCTCCTCCGGTAGAGCATCGGTTATCAAGAACTCCCCACCCTTAAAAAGTTTTTCCTTGGGCATGTTCATCACTCCTCTTTTAATTAGTAGTCCTCTATCTCAAAGATCGCAGCGGCTCCCATGCCAAAACCGATACACATAGAGACTAATCCCCATCGGAGCCCCCTTGCTTGCATTTCATAGATCAATTGCGTGGTCAATTTCGAACCGGTGCAACCCAGAGGGTGTCCCAGTGCAATGGCACCGCCATTCACGTTGGTAATCTCTTCATTGATGCCGAGCTCTCTAATACAGTAGATAGCCTGGGCTGCAAAGGCCTCATTCAGCTCGATCAACTCCATCTGATCAAGGCTCATACCGGCGACCCTCATTAGTTTTGGAATCGCCACCGAAGGCCCCACCCCCATGTATTCGGGCGGACATCCCTCGACCACATGGCACCGAAAGGTGGCCATGGGTTTCAAACCGAGTGCTCCGGCCTTTTCCTTGGACATCAGCACAACCCCTGAAGCTGCATCACTGGTCTGCGAAGAATTGCCGGCTGTCACGGTTCCATTTGCCTTAAAGGCAGGGGGTATCTTGGAAATATCCTCCTTGGTTGTGCCGGGCCGCACCCCCTCGTCTGTGTCAAAGATAATCTCTTCAAACTCGAAATCGCCGTTGGGCGACTGCTTTTGTTTTTTTACCTTCAGAGGAACAATTTGAGTCTTGAAGCGACCTGCCTTGATGGCTGCCTCAGCCTTCTGCTGGCTCCTGGCCCCAAATTCATCCTGCTCATCCCGGCTGATCTTATACCGTTCGGCCACATTCTCAGCAGTCAATCCCATTCCTGTGAAGGCTCCCGGTCGCAGTTCTACGAGTGCCGGATTTGGATACATCATGCTCCCGCCCATGGGAATCTGGCTCATGCTCTCCACGCCACCGCTGAGCACCACATCGGCGTATCCACACATGATTTTTTCAGCACCGATGGCAATGGCCTGAAGACCAGAAGAGCAGAACCTATTGACGGTCATGCCAGGAATGCGATCGGGCCATCCCATGGACATAACCAGAACCCGTCCGAGATTGAGCCCTTGCGTAGCCTCAGGGAAGGTGCATCCGATAATCACATCATCAATAAGCATGGGATCCAGGTTATCTGCCCTCTTTATCAAATCAGCTAGTACCGCGGTCGCCATATATTCGGGGCGTGTATCTTTTAATATTCCTCGAGGGGCCTTTCCCACTGCTGTTCTGCAAGCAGCAACAATCACGGCTTCTCTCATGATCTTCTCCTCCCAACTGGTGTTTCTTGTGTATCTAGGGTCAATTGGGTTCATCGCGTTCGTTTTAGTAGAAAGTTCAAGGTGGTATTTGCATTAGGCACTTTGTTTCGTTGTAGGTATCTTAGGGACTTCAAACCCTGTGAATTCAATAAACACAACAAACCCTAGTTTCTCAGCGGCTTTCCGGTGTTCAGCATATGTTGAATCCTTGCCTGAGTCTTGGGATCCCCGCACAGACTCACAAATGCCTCCCGTTCCAGATCCAGGAGGTATTGCTCACTCACCGTGGCCTCCGCGAGTATATTCCCCCCACACAGGACATAGCCAACTTTGGTGGACACGGTTACATCGTGCTCGGTAATGTAGCCTGCCTCATGCATGGACCACAGGCCAAGCTTGATCATGGCGAAGGTATTCTCCCCGGCCACGCGGATGTCATCTCTGGGACGACGCGGTTGGTAGCCCTCCATGTTCATTGCCAGAACGGTCTTTTTGGCGTCCTCAATCAGGTAATCCCGATTGACGGTCATCTTATCAGTGGGTCTCAGGTATCCGAGCTTGACTGCCTCAGGTCCAGACGTTGACACTTTGGCCATTGCTATGGTCTCAAAGGCCCTGGCAACAAAGGGCATCAGCTCGATCTGTTTCGGATAGAGCCCGCCCTTCTGAACCTCGAAGAGGTGTTCGGTGTTCCGGAGGATCAACTCCTTGGTTCCCCCTCCGGCAGGAACCAAACCCACGCCAGCTTCCACGAGGCCCATATAGGTTTCGGCGGCGAAGCGGACACGATCGGATGCCATGCAGATTTCACAACCTCCACCGAGGGTCATCCCGGCAGGTGCGGCCACCACAGGTTTATCCAGATATTTGAGCTTCATTAATGAATCCTGAAAGGTCTTGACCATCCACTCCAGCTCATCCCATTCCTCTTCCTGTGCCGTAAATAAAATCAGGGGGAGGTTGGCCCCAGCGGAGAAATTATTAGCATGATTCGCTATCACCAAGCCTTGGAAATCGCTGCTTACGATGTCGGCCGATTTGACGACCATTGCAATGATATCATCTCCCATGGCATTCATCTTGGTGTGGAATTCCAGGCAGGCCACCCCATCGCCGATGTCGATCAGGCTGGCACCCTTGTTTCCGGCCACCATTTTTTCCCGATCCTTGAGGGAGGGCAAGAGAATAATCCCCGGCTTGACCGGAACCTCCTCATAATCCTTGGAGGTAAGTTCATAGAAATAAAGCACACCGGCTTCTCTCTTGTAAAAGGACTCATTCCCGCCATCGAGCATCTCCTGGACCCATGCAGGGATCTGGTAGCCGGCCTCTTTCATTTTGGCTACCGACTGACCCAACCCGAGGGTATCCCAGGTTTCAAAGGGGCCCATCTTCCACGCAAAACCCCATTTCATGGCATTATCTACATTTACAATGTTATCAGCTATTTCGGGAATACGGTTGGCTGAGTAGATGAGGGTTTCAGTCAAGGTGCGAAAGGTAAACTGCCCTCCGACATCTTGAGCAAAAAAGAGCGATCTTATCTTTGCGGAAGTGCCTGAGATATTCTTGGCTGTCTCCAAAGAGGCCAGCTTTACCTTTTCCTGCGGCGTGTGCTCGAGCGTCTTATAGTCCAAAGACAGGATCGCCTTTTTTCCTTCTTTGTCCTTAGTTTTCTTGTAAAAGCCGAGGTTGGTCTTACTACCAAGCATGTTCTTTTCGATCATTTTTTGAATGAACTCAGGCGGTGTGAACATCTCTCGTTTTTCATCGTCAGGCGCGCCTTCGTATACATTACTGGCCACATGAACAATGGTATCGAGGCCAACCAGGTCTGCCGTCCTAAAGGAAGCGCTCTTAGGGTGTCCTATTATAGGACCAGTCATTTCGTCTACCGCTTCAATGCTCAGCCCTAGGTCAATCATTGCCTCCATGCTATAAAGCAGGCCAAAAATGCCGATCCGGTTTGCAACAAAATTCGGTGTATCCTTTCCGTAAACAATCCCCTTTCCCAGTACCTTCTCACACGTTTCCGACAAGATCTCGATAACCTCGGGGAGTGTATCAGGCCCCGGCACGATCTCCAGGAGTTTCATATACCGCGGAGGATTAAAAAAATGGGTAATCGCAAAATGGCTTCGAAATGCCTCAGTCCGGTCTTCACACATGGCCCTGGCCGGTATGCCGGAGGTGTTGGAGGTAATAATGGTTCCAGGTTTCAAAACAGTTTCAATCTTTTCAAAAACGCTCTTTTTAATGTCCAGCCTTTCCACCACCACTTCAATGATCCACTCGGCATCACTGAGCCATGCGAGATTGTCTTCCAGATTTCCGATGGTGATCAGTTTGGCGTCTTCTGGTATATAAAAAGATGCCGGTTTTGACTTCAGTGCCCCATTTAGTCCATTCTGTGCCAGTTTGTTTCTGAACGCTTTGCTCTCCTTGGTAAGCCCCCTTTTCTTATCATCGTCTGTGAGTTCAGGGAGTACAATATCGAGAAGAATTGTATCGATACCTACATTGGCCAACTGGGCGGCTATGGTTGCCCCCATAACGCCAGCTCCAATGACCGCGCACTTTTTGATAGCCCTGTCCATGCATAACCCTCCTTTTTTGCGAGCAAACCCCTCGGCGCCTATTGCGACCTTTCCTATCGAAGAAAACCGGTCAACATGAAAGGCTAGCTAAAAATGAATGAATTGTCATTCATTTAATTTACAAGCTATCATCGTGAACCATTAAAGTCAACCAAATTTTGGGGACCCCTCCAGGGAAATATTCCGGTTTTTCGCGCTCCGGCAGAGCTAACCTTCGGGGAAAATCTATCTCCCTGTTACCGATGTTTTTTCCTCTTCTTTGCCCTTAATTATTGCCTTGCAATTTAAAGGAAGGGTTGATAAGGATTGCTGAGTGTTGGTAACGGTGGTTCATAAAAGGGAATGGATATGGGCAAAAAATCAAAGGAAGTGGCCGCAAATAAGCTGAGGGGATGGTGTGACCCAGACTCTCTTGGGGTCCAATCTGCTAAAGATATAAATCTCAAGAAGCAACTGCTGGTTGCGCAGGACAAGGCAGTCAAAGGAATTGCGTTTGGGCTCAAGATGCCAGGAAGTGACTATAATCTGTATGTGGCTGGTCCAGACAGAACCGGACTTACCTTTATTGCCAAGACCTATATTGAAAAAGTGGCCAAGAAGGCTCCGCCACCCTCTGACTGGTGCTACGTATATAACTTTCAGGAACCAGATACACCGAGATTCCTTGAATTAAGGAGAGGCATGGGCCTGAAGTTAAAAGAGGATATAGCCGGATTCCTGGAAGAGATTAAAACAGAGATACACGATGTTTTTGAGAGCGAGGGCTATAACAAGGAGAAGGAAGCCATAACCAAAGCAACCACGACCAAAAGGAACGAATTGATTTCCCAGTTGGAAAAAAAGGTAAACCTGGGGGGCTTTGTCCTCAACATTAGCCAGACCGGAATGATGATCATACCATCAAAGGATGGCAAGCCCATGGATGACAAGGCTATTGCTGCTCTCCCAGAGGAGGAAAGAAAAAGGCTCCAGGAAGCAAGTCAGGATTTGCAGAAAGAGATGAAGGAGGCACTGCGGGGCATCAGAAATCTGGACAGAGAACTGAAAGAGAAAATCAAAGAGCTCGACAACAAGATAGCCCTTTACCGAGTGGGGCATCTGATAGAAGAGCTTGAGACAACATATAAGGATCCCCCGGAGGTATTAGATTATCTTAAGGAAATGAAGGATGATATTATCCTGAAAATAGATGATTTCAAACAGAAACAACCAATCACCTCGGGCACCTTTCTTATGCCCCAAATCGAACCAGGATTCACCCGCTATGAAGTAAACGTCTTGATTGATAACTCAAAACTAAAAGGGGCTCCCGTTATCATAGAAACCAACCCAACCTATCCGAACATCTTTGGCAGGATAGAGAAGCATGCGCAATTTGGTACCCTCTTTACTGATTTTACCATGATAAAACCGGGTGCACTGCATCGTGCAAATGGCGGTTATCTGATTATCAAGGCAATCGATCTCCTGAGAAGCCCAGGATCTTGGACTGCTCTCAAGAGGGCGATAAGAAACAGGGAGATTCGGATTGAAGACCTTGCAGAAGAGATAGGATTTATTTCAACAAAGACCTTGAAGCCTATGCCTATTCCTCTGAGCGTCAAGGTTGTCTTGATAGGCGATCCGTATATGTTCCATCTTCTCTATTCCTTTGACAGCGATTTTAAGAAGATGTTCAAGGTCAAGGCTCAGCTTGATGATAATGTAAGAAAGTCAAACAGACAGATTAAGAACTATCTTTTCTATATTGCCAAGGTATGTGAAGAAGAGCACCTTCTGGACATTGACAAAAAAGGTCTTGCCAGGATAATCGAGTATGCATCTGAACTGGTGGGAAACCAGCAAAAGATGTCCTTAAAATTGCCGGAAATAAAAGACTTGGTGGTAGAGGCCGACTTCTGGGCCAAGGAACAAGGGAGAACCCTTATCGAATTACGTGATATAGAGAAGGCCATTGATGAGAAGATGGGGAGATCGAATCTTACGGAAAAGAAGATTCAGGAAATGATTGAAGACGAGACGCTCTATATCCAAACAAAAGGGAACGTTGTAGGCCAAGTAAACGGTTTATCACTGTACGACCTGGGTGACTATACCTTCGCCAAGCCAATAAGAATAACCGCTACCGCCACCCCAGGCAAGGAAGGAGTGGTGGATATTGAGCGGGAGGCCAAAATGAGCGGGAATGTTCATACCAAAGGCATCCTGATCATGGAAAGCTATCTAAAAAATAAATATGCCCTAGACAAACCCCTTGCCCTTTCGGCCAGCGTCACCTTTGAGCAGAGCTATGGAATGATCGATGGAGACAGTGCCTCGGTTGCCGAGCTCTTTGCCATTCTGTCGTGCCTGTCAAACAAACCTATAAATCAAGGTATTGCCGTTACTGGTTCAGTAAGCCAGTTAGGCCAATGTCAGCCCATCGGTGGCGTTACCAAGAAAATACAAGGTTACTTTGATGTCTGCAAGGTCAGGGGTCTGACTGGAGCCCAAGGTGTTATTATTCCAAAACGAAATATGAACGATTTGATGCTTAAGAAAGAAGTAATCAGCGCAGTAGAAAAGGGTAAATTTCATATCTATGCCATAGAGCATATGGATGAGGGTATTGAGATCCTGACGGGCGTCAGGGCAGGAAAGAGGGATAAAAAGGGGAATTACCCAAAAGACACCTTGAACAATTTGGTCATGCAACGGTTGAAGACAATGAGCGAATCAATCAAAGAGTCGGAACAGAAAACACGGAGAAAGGTGAAGAAAGGGAGGAGTTGAGGGCTCAGCCAGCAGCCATCAGCAAGATAAAGAAAAACAACAAAGCCTCTGCGATGGGTCTAACCGACGAACCACCTCGTACCTTGTTACGGGTTACGGGACAAGGGACATATACCACACATCGCATAGCACGCTAGGCACCACAAAACTCGACAAACACGGACAGGGGCATCGGAGAACTGATACTATTGGTTATTCTATCTGGTTAACAAAGGTAACCATTCTTTTTAGGAGACTCTTGAGTAAATCTTCTGGCAGCAATCCCAACCTTGATAGTCCGGTATAATAACATCCTCCTGCCATCTCCTCTACCGTGAGCTCCAAGTCCTTATTCTTCTTATAAATATCTATCATTTCCTTTCGGAAATTCTCTGCTTCCTGTTTAGCCTTTTCACAAAACTCCATCCCTTCGGGAGGTGTGAGGGCACCAAAGTGTTCGAAGCAGATAATCTCCGCTTTAATCTTACGGAGCTTGTCTATGCTTTGTTGAAAATAGTCATAATTGGAGCTTCCCATAGGGAGAATCCTCTCTTCTGTCAGGGTGCCAATGCTGTCCGATGGAAACAGGATATAGTCTCGAGGGAAAAACAGAGCCAAACTACACACTGAATGTCCTGGAGTACCAATAACCTGAACCTCTACCCCATCTCCAAGGTTGAGCGCCATGCCATCAAAAAGCATATCGTGAACAGGGAAGCCCTCCTCAACAAGATTGAGCGGCCCCACCTGGCCGACCAAGTTCCCCTCCTTCAACATTGAATTGTTATAATCCTGTATCGCCTTCAAGGCCTTTTGGTTTTTCAAGATATCTGCCCCAACTTTTGAAACCGCCACCTTAAGCCACGGCCACTGTCGAGCCAGGTATGGTGCCATGCCGAGATGATCGTAATGGGTGTGAAGTATGATTAAATGCCTGATTCTCTCCAAATCTACGTCAAGATCATCAAGCTGACTCAGCACCCCAGGTGCAACATGTGCCATTGCACCACCGACCAGTGCATACGTGTCTCCTCTCAGAAGATAGGTGCAGAGCTCTGAGCTCCCCAAGAATTCAACCTTTTCAGTAACGGTACCCGGTTCCTGTATCCACATACCCTGAACCTTTCAGTTGAAGATAGCTTCCTCAATCAACTACCAGTTTTCACCTTATTTTGCATATTTACTATCTATATCAAGGCAAAATGTCAAAATCCAAATATCAAATTAAAATCAAATGATTAAACGTTAAAATCATTCTCTCATCATTTGGATTTTGAGGTTCATTTGACATTTGCGCTTTGTCATTTGTCATTCATAACAAGCTTGATCTAGCCCCTTAGCTATTTTCATGCTTCTTTGTTACCAAAGATCATGAGGGTTTCGGTTAAATTACTCCCCTTTTCATGAACTCGCTGATCTCTCTTTTCGTATAGCCAAGCTCCTCCAGTATCTTTTTGGTGCTCTGCCCGAAGCTAACTGGGGCTGTACGGATATCCCCTGGCGTGTCACTCAGTTTGACAGGTGTACCCAGTACTGCTACGGATTCCCCTTTATCATTCTTGACCTGTCTAACCATATCCCGAGCAAAGAAAAGGGGGTCCTTCAAGACCTCAGCAAAATCTTGAACCTTTCCCCAGCAGACATCTTTATCCCCTAGTTCTTTGTTCCATTGTTCCAGCGTCTTTTTTTTGAAGGTCTTCCGAAAGAATTCCAGAATCTCTTGCCGATGACTGTCAGCATATTGCAAGGGTGTATACTCAGGCACACCCAGAAGATCACACAGATTCTGCCAGAATCGATTCTCCACCGCACCGATAGAGATATATCTTTCATCAGCAGTTTCGTAAACATTGTAGCATGCATAGCGGTGCGAGAGAAAGGTATCAGATCTCTGAGGTACCTTGCCATGCCTCTGAAAGAGATAAAGTGGGATGGGCAGAAGACCAACCATACCGTCGGTCATTGATATATCGATATACTGTCCTTTTCCGCTCTTCCCTCGGGCTACGAGGGCCAAAAGGATGCCGATCGCTGCATTCATTCCCCCTCCAACGAGATCGGCTATCTGTATGCCGGGGATATACGGAGATCCATCCTTTTCTCCGATTAGATCCAGTATACCAGCAAAACTCAGATAATTGACATCGTGACCGGCCATATATTTATAGGGGCCATTCTGACCATAACCGGTAATAGAGCAATAGATTATTCTTGAATTGACTTTCTTTAAAGTCTCATAGTCTATTCCCAGTCTTTTGGTTACACCCGGCCTAAATCCCTCCAAAAGGACATCAGCATCCCTTATCAATTCAAAGAAGATGTCATGTCCCTCTTTTGTCCTTAGGTTTAATGTCATATGATCCTTATTCCTGTTAACAGGAGATATAAAGATGTCATCTGCCATAAACCGCTTATCCTCAATCGCTATTACCCTTGCTCCATGATCTGCTAGAATCATAGAGCAGTAAGGACCTGGTAACATCCTCGATAAATCTATTACGGTAATTCCTGCTAATGCGCCACCCATGTATGTCTCCGACACAATGAATCAGTCCTCCAAACAGCCAATGAACTATGCTTTTATCAATCCAGCTCCTATCTTTACCATAATGAGCAGACTTTTCCCATTCTCGTTTTCTATCCCGAAGGTTTTTATAACCCAATTGAATCAGGTAGGTTCTTAGCATATTTGAGCTGTCCCGTCCGCATGGAATAATCGAACCAACATTCCATTCTTCCACTATTCCAACCCTCAGGACCATATTCCCATACTTTTGCCGGCTCAGTGGCAGCGTGCCTTTAAGCAACTTTCTTGCATTCAATTGGGTATTCTGTTGACAAGATACCCTATATCACTATAATTACAGCCTGATGCCGGAGTGGTGAAACTGGTAGACGCAGAGGACTCAAAATCCTCCGGGCCTCGTGTCCGTGTCGGTTCGATTCCGACCTCCGGCACCACTGCAACCAACGCTCCAACTATTTCGGGTTACTTTTTTTAGTGCCTACTAACCTGCCCTTCTTTTCTCTCTTCTTCTATCCCGAATATGTAAAACATTACCAATAAAGTGGAATTTTGTCTTTAATTATTTGGTATTTTATTTCACATTGCTGAAGGGAGTTTAGTTAACTCATTGAAATTTAACGCATTCTTTTCACCACCTCAGTGTGCACGTTTTTTGCACCAAATAGTGAAAAACAAATACGGGGTGAGAATATGATAACTATTTTAGTTGCTCTCTCTGTGGGTTTTATTGCTGGCTTCATAACCGCATTCGTTTGGGCTCATATTTAGATCATCGTAAGCACTGTGTTTCCCCTTGTCGAACCTGCACCATACTTCTGGTTGGAAATACGTTAATGGGGTTGGGAGCTTTTTGGAGGAACTCAAAAGCAGATAGCGGGATTTTGACTGTCAGAGACAAACGGCATGTACACTTTCAAACGGGTTGGTAGAGGAGGCTGAACCATGATAGAAAAGAGACATTCTGATTTTGATCGGCGCTTAGGAGGGGATAGGCGGAAGAATCATAATCCTAGCTACACATCGAACGGGGAGCTGGAGAGGAGGACCGGAAAAGAGCGAAGATCCCAATTCGAGCGGAGAGAAGATTGGCTGAGGGTAACCAAGTGGCTGAGTGTGTTAGTGTACGATCTAAAGTGGCAAACGTGACATTGTAAAGGCGTTTCGCCCAGCATCTTCAAGCATTTTAGGCAGGGTCGTTATTGGTCCTGCCTTTTTTATGTGTGGTCCTCGATGATATTTGAAATGGGCTTGAGTTCGTTGCCTTTGCAAGGCACCTTAATGCTTCCCTTCCTCGGTGAGGGTTTTTCGTGACCATATATTTAGACATACTCCTGAGAGCATCAAATAGTTTGCAATATCGGGAGGGGCATGAGGTCTTTTCTGTTGTGATTGGTGGGAGGCCGCTGTCCTTTTCACGACTTATCAGTGGGGGAAGCCGCAGCTCTGCCGACTTGTCGGGAGAGAATGCGGAGGGGGCCAGGAATCCCCTGTTGATAAGTCGTAGAAAAGACCAGGCCGGGAGCCTCGAAACAGAAAAGACCTCATGACCATCCTAGCCCCTTCTGGGTTATGTACAATGCAAACAACAATATGCTCTGTCTAGTAATTCTATGCTATAGTCTCTGTAGCTTTAGAAGTGAAAGGGCTTACCTGAAACATTAGTATCAAAACACTTCGCACACCGTCGACGATTACGAAGGAAACAAAAGAGGGGGAGCACGTGAGAAGATTTCTGGTCGAAAACATCACACCGTCCATGGATCACCTAACCATCACTGGTAAGGAGGCACGATATATCAATAAGATTTTGAGAATGAAAAGAGGCCAGGAACTAATCATCCTGGACGGCAAAGGCCGATCATTTGAGTCAACCATAGAAAAGGTAAGCCATAAAGAAGTGACTGTCAAAGTCAAAAGATGTCTACCCCCTCCGCCCGTCTCACCAATAGAAATTAGCTTGTGTCAGGCCCTTATAAAATCCCACGCCATGGACTACCTTATCCAAAAAGTAACCGAATTGGGGGTAGATTCAATCTACCCATTCTTTTCTGAAAGAACAGTCATAAAATTAGAGTCCACCCATATTACAGCTAAGATGGATCGATGGATCGAAATAATAAAATCAGCGTGCAGACAATGTAACAGGGCTGCTCTTCCGAGCCTGGAAACTCCTCTCCCATTTAAGCAGATGATTGCACATACGCCAGAGAAAAAGACATTAAGAATACTGTTGTGGGAAGATGAAGACCGCACAGACCTTAAGAAAATCTTGAAATCTACGAGCCCACTACCCCATGTCTATGCTGTTGTTGGGCCTGAAGGAGGTTTCACCCCGAGTGAAATCAATCTGGCAAGAGAATCAGGCTTTCACATACTTTCATTGGGAGACCGAATCCTCCGTGCAGAGACAGCGGCCGTGTCGTTAGTTTCAATTATCCAATATGAGTGGGGAGATTTGAGCTTGAGAGGCGAGGTGTGAAATGGTGGGATATGGGATCCCAAATCGCATATAACATATCTCACAAACCCTAGCTTACTAGAGGTCAAGCTAATAGGTGATAAATAATCGGTTGGAAACGTTCAAAAGTTGAGGTCCAGTTGTTTTTTTCACCCACATGATGAAAATCAATTTATCTAACTGGTAATGCCAATTTCCTCAAGGCGATATCTATTAGCCTCACGGGAGGTGGCCAAATATGTGGCATTTAACAGGGTATAACCAAAGGTGCAAATGCTTTGTGGAGTAAATCCCAAATATTTGGCCACTGCAGAACACGGTGGTATTTTTTGTGAGATATCGCCTTTCAGAAACAGGT
>CP070673.1:235619-240245 GCA_020351915.1 Deltaproteobacteria bacterium | reverse complement strand
TTTCAATGAAGATAGCTTACTTTCCGGGATCAAATATGTTCATCTTGAAACCTACAGAAATCACCTAAGGCAGAAGATAACCAAGAATGCAACCATGCGGACAGTTGCCAGCGTCAACAGAGAAATGTCCTGTCTTCATCACATTTTCTCCAAAGCCGTTGAGTGGGAGATGGTAGAAAAGAGCCCATTTGAGCGAGGGGGAACCTTACTGGAAAAGGAGAATAACAACCAGCTTAGATATCTTAATGAGGATGAGATAGGCCGATTACTTGAGGCCTGCCCTAAGGATTATTTGCGGGATATTATCATAACCGTCCTAAATACTGGAATGAGAAGGAAGGAAGTCCTACCGCTCAAGCGGGATCAGATCAGAGATGATTTTATCTATCTTTCAGAAACTAAGACCGGGGAGGGGAGGGCGATTCCTATAAATGATGATCTGGCGGAGCTGTTTACAGATATCAAGAGAAGGAATCAATTAAAATCTGAGTATATGTTTTGTGATGAGAAGGGCAGACCTTTCAGGGAAATCAAGAGATCCTTTAATTCTGCTTTAAGGCGTGCTGGTATCACAGACTCTACATTCCATACTTTACGACATAGCTATGCAAGCCATTTTGTTATGAGGGGAGGATCCTTGAAAGACCTTCAGGAGATCCTGGGCCACCAGACTATGAACATGACCATGCGATACGCTCACTTGAGCCAGGAGCACAAAAAGAAGGCAGCCAATCTCTTGAATGGACTGACTGCCTCCAGGCCCGCCGATGCTACCTGTCACAAAACTGTCACATTTTCAAATCAGCCTGTTTCCGACCATCGCTAAGTTATTGAAATTACTGGTCGGGACGGCGAGATTTGAACTCGCGACCCCCTGAACCCCATTCAGGTGCGCTTCCAGACTGCGCCACGTCCCGATTCCATGTCTCATTCAGGATTTTCTTTCTAGGGTTTTTGTAGCACCCATAGAGTGCGGTGTCAAGAGAGTTTTCCGTTTCCGTTTAAGGCGGGTGGAACTCATGAGCCGAGTTGATTGCAAGAGCAATCGAAATATACGGATAATTTCTACCTATGTGGAGGATCTGTTGGGCGATACAGCCAGTCTTTTTTGCGATATTGCATTTCCAGAAGATTCGTACCGATGTGCCAAAGACTACCTCACTGATGAGGATGAATGGACTACCTATGAGACCTTTCAAAAGATCTTCCGCAAAGCAAAAGACCTTGTTGGCGACCCTGATTTCTATTTTAACTGCGGCGCATCCGCTGGCAGACTACACTCCTGGGGAAGATTGAGTTATTTTAGTCAGCTTTTCGCTGGGCCAAATGACGGGATTAGGCGACTTCCCTTCTTTAATAAGAATTTTAATGATACCAAGGATATTGATATCATCAAGCCTCCAGCCTACGATAAGAAACTCAGAAAAATACATGCGATCATAAGCGTTAAGTTCCACGAAGATCAAGACCCCAACAGGAATTACATAGATGATCCCTATCTGAGAGGAATTATATCTTCCATACCTACTATATGGGGTCTCCCTCCAGCAGTTGTCAAGCAATCCCTGAACGAATATGATCCGGAGATCTTATTGAACGAAGAAGAGGAATTCTCCGACTATAAGCTCGATGCCAGGATCGAAAATAGGCAGCTAACAATCTATTCTCCAGCTGAAAAGAAAAGAAAGGTTATTGGAAAGGAGGTTTTGCTCGAGCCTGATATAATTGGGGGGAGAAAGGTCTTTTTAGACAGATTTTCTGAGTTGGGACGTGAACAAGAGGTCAGGGACAAAAAGAGATGTGTCGGGGTTCTTATTACTGAATCATTACAGGTAGATAATAGGTCTATTGTGACGAAAGGAGAGGTATTTAAGGCCCCTCACTTTGTTTTAGATATCACCTACGATAGGTCTCGTTTTTGGAACAGATTGTTCCAACCTTTTCACAGAAAAGGAAAAGAGGGAGAAACAGTCCATGGCATGATAGAGACCATTAATCTTCTGAGAGAGGCAATTGCTGCCAAAAATAAGGCCTGCAAGGACTTAGAAGAGACAAATCTCGAATTGAGAGAAGCCAAAAAGGAGATAGATAAATATGCAAAAAATCTCGAAGATATGGTGGGGGAGAGAACTGCCGAGCTGAAAAAGGCTCAGGAAGAACTCCTGGTACTCAATGAAAATCTCACAAAAAAAGTCAACGAACAGGTTGAAGAACTAAGCAGATACAACGAATTGCGGAGGTATCTTTCTCCCAAGATCACAGAGAGGATTCTCTTAGATGGGAACGATTTGAATGATATGTCCCACAGGAAACTGATGACTGTTCTATTCTCAGATATTAGGGATTTTTCCGATTTAACTGATTCCCTTGAACCAGAGGAAATTTTTGTTCTACTCAATAATTATTTATCAGAGATGGCAAAACTCATCCACCAGCATGAAGGAACCTTAGACAAGATTATTGGGGACGGAATCATGGTGTTTTTTGGGGACCCCGTTCCAATGCCGGACCATGCACAGAGGGCAGTTCTCTTGGCTATTGATATGCAAAAGAAGATAAGTCAATTAAGGGATGAGTGGTTAGGCTACGGCCACAATCTGAATATCGGGATTGGGATAAATACGGGCTATATGACAGTAGGCAATATTGGCTCGGAATTCCATAGGGATTATACGGTAGTTGGCAATCAGGTGAACATTGCGGCTCGATTGGAGTCGATGGCCAAACCGGGTGAGATCCTCATAAGTCGGCGAACATACAGCAAGGCAAAGAGTGCAGCTCCCATTGAAGAGGCAGGTAGATTTCAGCTGAAAGGTATCCATTCCCCGGTTGCAGTATATCGGGTAGTGTATGATAAGTAGTCTTAAAGTTGTGAGAATACCCGCTTGTCTGTGAACACCTGAGCCATTTCTTTGCACATATCAAAAAATGACTTGGCTTTTAGGGAAAGCCCCACCGCTGCTCGAATGCCTTCATGGATATTGCAGCTTCACTCCAGAGCACCCGCTGGAGCTCTTCGACACACGGTTTGACCGTTTTATATAGTTCACTACGCTTTGCCTTATCCCTAGTTTCACTAAATGATTCACAGCTTCTCAGGCAAGCATCCTTAGAGGTCGGATCAGCGCTAAATTCTTTCTCGGCGATGATTCGCCGATATTCTTCACAGAGCCTTAAGGCATCACCCGACATTTTAGTTTGCCAAAGGTGCTTTGCCTCTTGATAAAAGTCAAAAATGAGTTCCAAGTTCTTTGATTGATCAAGATATGTGCTCAGCTTATCCAGCTCGTGTCTCGCGTCTTCTACCGCTTTGCTGTAGTTTCTGTAGGTAGACCCACTGAGCATCATAGCATCAATCTTTTTTAATGCGTTGTATGCTGCAAGAGACTCTGTCTTAATGAGCTTGTTCATCTCTTCTTGTTCTTGTAAAGCTCTGATTCTCTCTGCCTCTTGCTCTTTTTGAGTTCTCAGCTTTGCTGCCCGTTCTTCTTCGGCTCTTATCCTGTCTGCTTCCCGCTCCCGGTGAATTCTCAGCTTTTCTGTTTGTTCCCGCTGAGCAGCTTCACGCCTCTTGTGTGAGCTGTGCACGCTCAAAGTCCCGATGCCGATTACCACAACAAGTAAAATCGCCAATGTAGCGTAAAGGATTACGTTTTGTTTCTGTCTGATCTGCTGATCCCAATATCTTCGGTTACAGGTAGGGCAATTCCAAGGCAAAACACCAAAGAGATGGGAATCGAAGCTGTCACCACATTTTGAGCATGTTTTTTGAGAAATGCTTTCTGTCGCCTCATGGACCTCTTCGGCCGGCTCTGTCTCGGCTTCTTCCTCTTCTTTCTTTTGAGCCAGATACGCCTGGTACTTTATGTATATGGTGCCGCACTTGGGGCATTCATCTGGCCCGCAGAACTCATCGTCCTTGGGCCCGCGTATATAACCACATTTAGGACACTTTCTCATTATGGCTCCTGACTATAGAAATAGCACCTCTCTTTGAGAAAACCGGATCTAGCAGGCTGTTCCCAAAATCCCTTTTCACTGGGTCTAAAACGTTTTCTGACAAATCTAAGGCTCCCTCCAGGCGATGTCAAAACTCGCCTTTAGGGCTCAAACAGTTGACATCGCTTATCTTCCACTTCGCCAAGATTTATTAGCAAAAAACGTTTTAATGACCACTCAAAGGGATTACGGTTTGGGCAACAGGCCGATAGGGGTTGACCCCCCCGGCGTCAGTTCTGGTCGAGGAATTATGATTTCCGGAAAAAGCTACAGCAAAATCTTGTTTTAGTCAAGAATTTAAAAAGGTTACAGCTTCCTGGGGCTGAAGTATTAAGGGAAAGTGCTAAAAAAGGAGTACCCGTCAGGGCATTGCGTGGTTTATGATGTTCTCTACGCACTTAGTCACGATCATGGCATAGTGAAGCCTAACCTATTGATTTCTAAGCTTCTTGCAGGGTATGGGTATCTTTTTTTTGGATTATGCCCCACAAAGTATAGATTAGTGGGCGTTTCAAAATGGTTTATATAGATGGAGTCTATGATTCTAAGGCTTAGGGCGCAATAAACAATTTTGAAACGACCCAGTAAGGGGCGATGTCACAGGGCATAACCAAAAAAAAGATACCC
>CP070673.1:215465-235519 GCA_020351915.1 Deltaproteobacteria bacterium | reverse complement strand
AGGAGAAAAGGCTATATATAGGCTTCCTTTTTGCTCAAGCCCATCATTTCAGTATTCCAAAGAGGCGAAGTCCCTAAGTTCTTTATATATTATTCAAGCAAAACCCTGTCAAGCCTTTAGATGTGGACGAGGATTGAGATGTCTGAGGATATCCTCACCGGATTATGTGCCCATTTCCCATGATGACAGGTATTTTTCCTGTTCAGGGGTGAGGGTGTCGATCTCCACGCCCATTGAGGCGAGCTTTAGTCTGGCGATCTCCTGATCAATGGGCAAGGGAACCGGGTAGACCTTTTTGTCGAGGTTTTTATGCTCCTTTGAAAGATACTCCGCGGTCAGGGCCTGGTTGGCAAAGCTCATATCCATAACGCTGGACGGGTGCCCCTCTGCTGCGGCAAGGTTTATCAGCCTTCCTTCACCCAGCAGGTATATCTTTTTGCCGTTTGAAAGGGTGAACTCGTCGACTAATTCCCTGATCTTCCGCTTTGGGCTAGACGCCTCCTCGAGCCCGGGAAGGTCGAGTTCCACATTGAAATGCCCGGAGTTAGAGATAATGGCTCCGTCCTTCATGGCGAGAAAGTGCTCTTTTCGGATGGCGTTCTTGTCTCCGGTGAGGGTGCAAAAGAAATCGCCGATCTTAGCTGCCTTGCCTATGGGCATAACGTCGAATCCGTCCATGACTGCCTCCAATGCCTTGAGCGGATCTACCTCGCAGATAATGACCCTGGCTCCATGTCCCTTGGCCCTGGTTGCCACCCCCCGTCCGCACCATCCGTACCCGGAAACAACAAAGCAGCTTCCGGCCAGAAGCATGTTGGTAGCCCGGAGGATTCCGTCTATAGTGCTCTGGCCGGTACCGTAACGGTTGTCGAACAGGTGTTTTGTATCGGCATCGTTCACGGCAATAACGGGAAATTGAAGTACCCCATCTTTTTCCATGGATCTAAGGCGAATGACCCCTGTGGTTGTCTCCTCCGTGCTGCCCATAACGTGAGCAATGAGTGAGTCCCTTTGCTCCTGGGTGAGGGAAAGACCCCACTGCCGTATCACCGGGGATACCTCATCCCATTTTTTGAGGGCGATAAAGTGCAGAGCGCTGACCAGATCGGCGCCGTCATCCATGGTGAGATGGGGTTCGTGTTTAAGGGCTGCGAGGATGTGATTGTAGTAGGTGTCGGTATCCTCCCCCTTTATGGAAAAAACGGGAATCTTATCGTTTGCCACGAGCGAGGCGGCAGCGTCGTCCTGTGTTGACAGGGGGTTCGAAGCGCAGAGGGTCACGGAGGCTCCTCCCGCCTTAAGGGTTTGGGCCAGGAAAGCGGTCTCCGTGGTTACGTGCAGGCAGGCCGAAACCCGCAATCCGGAGAGTGGCTTTTCCTTGGAAAATCTTTTCTTAACAGAATCTAACACGGGCATGCTTTTGCTCGCCCACTCTATCCTGAGTTTTCCTTTATCAGCAAGTCCCACGTCTCTAATGTCATAATCCATTCCAACTTCCCCAATTTTCAATTTATCGCTATATATCTAACAAAGCCCCAGATTCAAAGCTTGGAGCATATTGTCGGCAAGGAAACTCGAAATTCGAAACTCGAAATCCTAAACAAACTCTAATTTCCAAAATTCGAATTCTTAAAACCATCGGGATTTAATGATAACTCAAGATCTTGCATAAATTCTAGACTTCGGTTCACTTAAACGACTATACAGCCTTTTTCAGTTTGTCGATGAGATCTGTCTTCTCCCAGGTGAACTCCTCCAGTTCCCGTCCAAAGTGTCCATAGCAGGCGGTTTTTTTGTATATTGGCCGCAAGAGGTTCAACTGCTCAATAACGGCGGCAGGCCTCAAATCAAATTCCTTTTCTATTACTCTCGTCATCTCTGGACCGGACACGACCCCTGTTCCATAGGTGTCAACCATTAAACTGACAGGCTGCGCTCTACCGATAGTATAGGCCACCTGGATCTCACACCGTTCGGCCAACCCGGCTGCAACTATATTTTTGGCAAGGTAGCGACACATGTACGATGCGCTCCGATCCACCTTTGATGGGTCCTTTCCGGAGAATGCTCCGCCACCATGGTGACCAAATCCTCCGTAGGCATCCATGATAATCTTTCTGCCAGTCATTCCGCAGTCTCCGAGGGGACCACCAGTAACAAACCTGCCCGTAGTATTGATAAAAAATTGGGTCTCTTTATTGAGCATTTCAGGCGGAATAATTGCCTTGATTACCTCTTCAATAATCGCCTCCTTGAGCGTATCGTAATCAACATCAGGGGAATGTTGCGCTGCGATAACAACGGTATGCACGGTAGTTGGTTTTGAATCTATATACCTCACGGTGACCTGGGATTTTCCGTCTGGCCTCAGCCATGGCAACTTTCCTGATTTGCGCACGTGAGCAAGCCTCTGAGTAAGGTTGTGGGCCAGATAAATGGGCATGGGCATGAAAACAGGGGTGTCGGTGCAGGCATATCCGAACATGAGTCCCTGATCACCGGCCCCCTGCTCTTTGAAAAGGCCGGTACCATTGACTCCCTGTGCAATATCAGATGACTGTTTGTCAATGCTCGTCACAACTGCACAGGTCTCCCAGTCAAAGCCCATAGATGAGTCGTTATATCCTATTTCCTTTATCGTCTCTCTGGCAATTTCTGGCATCTCCACATAGCAGTCCGTTGTTATCTCTCCAGCAATAATTGCCATACCGGTTGTGACCATGGTCTCACAGGCGACTCTACCCTTTTTGTCAAGGGCAAGAATTGCATCCAATACAGCATCGGAGATCTGATCAGCTATCTTGTCTGGATGTCCCTCGGTAACAGACTCAGATGTAAATAAGAAATCAATGTTCATCTTATGTTCCTCTCTCAACTAAATATCACTATTATGGCACGGTAGTTCTATCCTATTTATGAGAACTAGACAAATCCTAATTGGTCAGGGTAACGTCAAACTCCAGGGTATGGGTATCTTTTTTTTGGTTATGCCCTGTGACATGGCCCCTTACTGGGTCGATTCAAAATGGTTTATTGCCTCCTAAGCCTTAGAATCTTAGGCTCCATCTATATAAACCATTTTGAAACGCCCACTCATCTAAACTATGTGGGGCATAATCCAAAAAAAAGATACCCATACCCTGCGAGAAGCTTAAAAATCAATAAGTTAGGCTTCACTATGACGTGACTCTGTCTAATTGGTACGGGGCAGTCCTTTTTTACGCTCTCGGGTCTTACCTCTTTTTTCCTCGGGTAGGCTCAGGTTGGACTCGTTCTGAGCCCCCTCAGTGTTCCCTCAAGATAACATTATCGATCAACCGGGCCTTTCCCACTCTTACGGCCAATGCCAGAAGAGAGGGCCCATCGACTCTTTCAATATCGGTGAGTTTTTCTGCGTCACAAATGGTTATATAGTCGATTTCCGTAAAGGGGTGGTTGAGGATCAACTCCCGCACCGAGTTTTTGATCTTGCCGGCGTCTTTTTCGCCAGTTGCCACCAGAGCACTGGCTAGGTCGAGGCCTTTTTTCAAGCTCAATGCTGACAGCCTTTCCTCAGCACTCAGATAACTGTTCCTGCTGCTCATGGCAAGACCGTCTTGTTCTCGTACGGACGGGACCCCGGCGATGTCAATGTCCATGTCCAGGTCTCTGACCATCTGTTTAATGACAGCAAGCTGTTGATAATCTTTTTCTCCAAAAATGGCCAGGTGCGGTTTGGTAATGTTAAACAGCTTTGCAACCACCGTGGTAACTCCAGCAAAGTGTCCAGGTCTGGATTCTCCACAGAGATATTGAGTAATCTCTTCTACATTGACGGTTGTTTGAGAGCGGTCAGGATACATTTCATCTGCAGTTGGCATAAACACCGCGTCTACTCCCACTGAGCGGGCCTTTTCGAGGTCGCCCTCGGTATCACTGGGGTATGTTTGATAGTCCTCCTGAGGGCCGAACTGGGTTGGATTGACGAAAAGACTCATTATCAGTCTATCGCCCTTTTGTCTCCCAACTCTCAAGAGTTCGACATGGCCTTCATGGAGAAAACCCATGGTTGGTACGAGGACGATGAGAGCACCATCCCTTCTCCATTTTTCCGAGGTTTCTTGCATCACTGCTATCTTTTCGATGATCTCCATGGTTCTTTGAGTGCCTAAAGTTTAAATAGAAATAGTTAGTGCCTCGATCCGAGGGGAACGTAATACTTTGTTCCCTTTTCCATTTTTTCTATTTCTAGGATCAGGTTATCGAGATCCGATGGTACATGAACAAAGTCTATCTCAGAGGCGTTAATCACCAAGAGAGGGGTCTCTGTGTAGTGGAAAAAGAATTCGTTGAATGCCTGATTTATCTGGTCCAGGTAGCTAAGATTTATTGATTTTTCATAATCCTGGCTCCTCTCTTTGATCCTTTCTTTCAACACATCGGTTCTTGCCTGCAAAAATATTACGAGATCGGGTTTTGCAATCTTAACCTTCAAGAGGTTGAACACCTGTTCATACAGGTTGAACTCCCTGTCATCCAGGTTGAGCCGTGCAAAGATTCTGTCCTTGTCAAAGAGGAAGTCTGATATGACTACCCTTTTGAAAAGGTCAATTTGATTTATCTGCTCTTGCTTTTGAAAGCGCCTCAGGATGAAGAAGAGTTGCGTCTGAAATGCAAATCTTTTTGGATCCTTATAGAAGCTGGCAAGGAATGGATTGTCCTCAGCGTCTTCTAAGATAGTCCTGCCATGTATCCTTTCAGCCAAGAGGAGGGCCAGGCTGGTTTTGCCCACGCCTAATGGGCCTTCAACAACTATATAGTTTTTTTCAAACACCGCCTTGACTCAGTTTACGGATTCAAGAGCTTCATAACACTGAGCTTATTATGTGTCAAGATATTGTCTGATGTGCTGCTAGGGCAGAAGTCAACTCAATGTATTCATCGATTGTGAGGGTTTCGGCCCTCCGTTTGGGGTCGATACGGCATTTGTTAAGCGCCTGTTCCAGTATTTCTCTTGAAACAGGCACCAGACCCCTTTCAAGGGAGTTAAGGATTATCTTTCTCCGGTGACTGAAGGCTGCCTTAACAATTCTCTGGAATAGGAGCTCGTCCTCTGCCCGAGATGGATAGGGTTTCTCAAAATCAATCTCTACAACCATGGAATCTACCTTTGGTTTTGGGTAGAAGGCCTCCCTTTTAATTCTCATTAAAGGGGATACGTGGGCACAGTATTGCGTTATGACACTCAGACCTCCGTATTCCTTTTTTCTGGGACCGGCAGCCAACCGCTGTGCGAACTCGTATTGAAACATGAGGATTGCGGTTTTGATGCAGTTCCTATTGTCCATGAGTTTTTTCAAGAATGGAGATGAGATATTATAGGGAAGATTGCCCAATATCTTGAGCTTTTGGTTGAACGTATCATAGATCTCCTTTACCGGTAGTTTCAGCACATCCTCAGCAACCAATGTTATTTTTTCCTTTTCTTTCAGGGGCAATCTTTCCTTTAGTAGCGCTATCAGGAGTGGATCCTTCTCTACCGCTACCACATGAGAAACGTGGGCAAGGATTGGGATCGTTAAGGCTCCGAGACCTGCCCCTACCTCGATAGCGACATCGGTATTAGTGAATCGCGCCTGGGCAATGATCTTATCTGCTATAGAAGGATCTTGCAGAAAGTGCTGCCCGAGCCTCTTGCGCGGTCTAATGCCTGATTTCGCTAACAAAGCCCTAGCGGTGTTCAGGCCTTTATGAGCTTTCTTGATTTGCGCCATGTAATGAAGGCTTTAAGAAAGTAATGAAAGATAAAATAGGATGGTACTGCCCCTATGATGTCTAAGTGCTTCCATTCGCAAATACGGTAACCTATTTTGCCGCCTTGATTACGAAGTTTTGCTCACTCTTCACTAAGTCCTGAGGGTTTCGACTGAGACATGTCGATGAGACTTTCGACGAGCTCAAGTCGAGTCGCTCAGCCGAAGTCTAAATAAGTTCGTCCTCGAACTTATGAATCGAAGGACTAAGTTTGATCCACTGGAAATCTTGACCGGGCGTCCAAAGTTAGATCATCACCCTCGCCTCTTGTCCACCTGTGATAACCGGCGACAGCTATCATGGCTCCGTTATCGGTACAGAATTCAGGACCGGGGATGAAGAGATCAATTCCCTTTTGAGCCATTACGCTCTGTAGTCGAGACCGTAAATAGGTGTTTCTGGCTACTCCCCCTGCGAGCACAACTGAGTTTACCCCAACGCGAGTAGTAGCAGCAACCACCTTGTCGACGAGGACATCAACGACTGCAGCCTGAAAGGATGCAGCGATATCTGCTACTTTGATCTTATTTTCTTTTGGTTGGTGATCACACCACTTCCTGAAGTACAGGGCAACAGCAGTCTTGAGACCGCTAAAACTGAAGTCGAGAGAGGCTTTGGATAGGTAGGCCCTCGGAAAGCCAATGGCATCGGGCCTGCCTGCAGCAGCCAATTTTTCGATTACAGGGCCCCCTGGATACCCCAATTCAAGAAGTTTTGCAATCTTGTCAAATGCCTCTCCTGCCGCATCATCCAGTGTCTGGCCCAGCACCGTGTAGTCTCCAAAATCTCGGACATGGTAGATGTTCGTGTGGCCACCTGATACGGTAAGTGCTATGAAAGGGAAGGGAGGGGATTTCTCTTCTAAGAAGATGGAGAGGATATGCCCTTCCAGATGGTTAATGCCGAGGAGTGGAATAGCGTTAGCGTAACTAAAGGCCTTAGCGAAATAGATGCCAACGAGGAGTGCCCCCACAAGACCTGGGCCCACGGTGACTGCTACTGCATCAATGTTTTTATTGGTTAGATGGGCTTTTCTGAGAGACTCTCTGACAACAGGAACAATATTGCGAATATGTTCTCGTGAGGCAAGTTCCGGTACTACCCCTCCGTGCTCATGGTGAACGGTAACCTGAGAGTTAACGATATTAGATAACAATCTTTTTCCATCTTGAACTATTGCTGCACACGTGTCATCGCAGGAGGTATCGATACCGAGAATAATCATATCATTCGTTATTCGTTACTCGTTTGTTGTTTGTTCCAACAACAGACGCGCTTTTATGCATCCCCTCCTAAAACGAGCAACCAGCAATTAGCCAATTACTGTTTTGATTCCTTCCTCTCTTTCAATTGATCTATCCGTTCCACCACCTTTCTGAGGTGTTTGGCCATCTGTTCTGCCCGTTGATAGCGCTTATGAACATCCTTTGTTAAGGCCTTATCGAGTATCTTTTCTACAACCGGTGGTATCCTTGGATTAATCTCTCTTACTGAGGGATGCCGTTCATGGGAGATTTGATACAGAAGCGCTGTTACATCCTCGGAAGAAAAGGGCTTTTGTCCAGCCAGCATCTCATACATCACTATTCCCAGTGAGAATATATCGGAACGCCCATCCAACTTTTTCCCATTCACCTGCTCGGGAGACATGTATGAGGGTGTGCCCAGAACAACACCGGTTTTTGTCTTAGATGAGGAAATGATCTTGGCAATACCGAAATCGGTAACCTTGATTTCATTGGTTTCTTTGAGCAACATGATGTTGGCTGGTTTTATATCGCGGTGAACGACACTCTTCCCATGAGCGTAATCTAGGGCACTGGCTACCCTGGCAATAACATCAAGCGCGTACCTGAGGGGAAGCCGGTTTGCCTCGTGGGTATATTGCACCAAATTCTCACCATTCAGGTATTCCATAGCTATATAGGCGAGGTCGTGTTCTTCACCAGCATCGTATATAGCCACAATGTTGGGGTGGTTCAGCCGTCCGGCTGACTCCGCTTCCCTGAAGAAGCGTTGCTTTAGGACACCTAAATCTTCTTCTTCTTCAAAGTCAGATAACGGTAATGTTTTTATGGCAACGATCCGGTGTAAGGTGGGATCAACTCCCTTGTACACAACGCCCATGGCACCTCTGCCTAACTCGCCGGTGATTTCGTACCTCCCGAGCGTCGGTTTTGTATCCAGGTCTTTGAGTGTGGCCTCGATTTCACCTGGACGGGCACTGCGGGCACCAAAGATCATGGTGCTCTCAACCCCTTCTAGTCTCGGTATTCGTTTATTCAGATCCTTAAAATCGCCATCGCTTTCAACAATCATGTTGTATGCTGCTAAGGCCTTGTTGAACTGCCTCTTTCTTTCATAATCGAGTCCGAGATTGTATAAAAGATCCTTTGCTCCAGGCTCATCTATGGGGCATTTCCGAAATTTTTCAAAGGCCAGATCGAGCAGTCCCTGTTGCTGGAAAGAAAGGCCAAGGGCCTTGTTCGTTTCGACAGAATCAGCCTCCACCTTTTCTTTGGTCTTTTCAATGATAAAGAAGTTCCTACTGACGATCAAGATATAGCCCAGAACAAGAAGAATGAGCTGAGGTGTGATTTTAAGCCACATATTTGACCGAAAAAGGAGGATCGTCCCAGCTGTTCCATAGCACAAAAACAGGAGCAAGGTGATAACAGCTCCGGTACCGGCCTTTAGCTTGGGAAGGAAGAATGATATATAAAGCCCAAAGAGAAAAATAATACCGAGTTCAACGAAAAATATCCATTGCGGCCTTACAAAGAAGTTGTCTTTCAGGATATTGGAGGTGGCGTTTGCTATTATCTCCACACCGGGTAAGTTACTCGAAATAGGGGTTACAAATCTGTCTCCGATCCCCGGTGCAGTGGGTCCAACAAGGACAATCTTGTCTCTGAAGACGCTTGTTTGAAATTCCTTGTTCAGAACCTTGCTGAATGGGGTTGTGTGAAAGGCAACCCCAGGGCCTTCATTCCATTTAATGAGGGTTGACATGTATGGATCTGAGGCTGGGATCACTTCGGTTTTGGATGGGGTAACTTGCATATCGATTCCCTTGCCCAAGATAAGCCTTACCTGGCTGGCATTTAGGCCTTTGAAGACCTTCACAATCGCAAGGGGGAATGATGAAATAACGGTATTGTCCAGATAACCAATGGCATGGATTTGACTCCTGATGGATCCGTCACTGTCAGGGAAGAGGTTTATATGACCAATGCCTGCGGCTGCATCTGCAAAGGAAGGCAAGAGCGGCATTATCTTGGAGCGCCACATAATGGATTTCATGGACCACTCATCGTTGAGGCCGTGAATAACTTTAAAGGAATTTTTGGCTATATAGTCAGGAACCCCCTGGTCCCTTCCTGCGCTCCTCGTGTCAAAGTATATGGGGAGAATTACGTTGCCGGCGTTTTTGAAGGCCTCAGCAAGCTTGGCGTCATTATCCAGACCAGCTTCTGCCTCTTTCAGTAGTTTAGAAAAGGTCTTAGCCGTCGTGTCTTCAGGAGTTAAATCCAGATCACTATATATCTTGTTCAGCTCTCTGATTGTTTTGAGTCCAGCACTCTCCTCTGGCTCATTAAACATGATATCCAATGCAATGACCTTAGCTCCAGCCATTGCAAGGTTGTTTATCCCTTGGGCAATAATATTTCTCGGCCACGGAAAGCGACCAATCTCAGCCAAGTCCTCATCACTGATAACCACTATCTCAATGTCCGGGTTTCTCTCTCCAGAGGCGCTAATCTTGGAGCGGAGGTCAAATGTTTTTTTCTCTATCACATCCGTAAAATCACCAAACCCGGTCACGAAGATTGCAATGAAGAGAAGAGTGAGGATTAAACCAAGAAACCATCTAGGAATACCCTTTTTCGGTGACATCATTCTCCCTCACCATTCTGGATTCCAACATAAGAGCTTATTTTTGAGTATCGGACTTTTCCTACACCAGGTAAAGATTTTATTTGCTCCACAGCGGTAAACGGTCCGTAATTGGATTTGTATTGAATGATTCTCTTTGCGAGAGAGGGCCCTATGTAAGGAACAGCAGCCAGTTCTTCCTGACTGGCCGTGTTCAAGGATATGGGGATGCCAAGGGTTACCTTATGGAAAGCAGGAATAGAATGAGGTATGATCTTTATGTACCCATCCTCCGAACTAACGTGAATACCTGTCCCTTGGGTAAGGTGGGGATATGGTTCCAATTCTCTGCCAGTCATGTTTTCTCTATGATCACCAGTGCGATTGATCACCTCAGTTACAGAAGGCTCCGTGTCAAACACGTAGACACCACTGTTCTTTACCTCGCCTGTGATCAGGATATAGATCTTGTTTCCGTTCGTGACAGGGCCACGATCTGTCTGAAAAGACAAGAGGCTATCAATTGCCCATGCCAGAGCAAGGATGAGACTGAGGATGAAAAGGCCCCATTGGCGACTATTCATCCCTTTGTTTTTCATCAGCCAGTCCAAAGGCCTCATGCAAGGCCCTCACTGCAAGTTCTGTGTATTTTTCCTCTATGACGCAGGAAATCTTTATCTCCGAGGTGCTGATCATGCTTATATTAATATTTTCTTTTGACAGGGTCTCAAACATCAAAGAGGCAACTCCGGCATGATTTCTCATGCCCACCCCAACAATAGACACCTTGGCAATGTCCTGATCTCCAAGCACCTCTTCTGCCCCTATTTCTTGAGCAACCTCCCTGAGCAATTTCGAGGTCTGCTGAAAATCTGTTTTGGGGACCGTAAAGGTCAGATCTGTGATGCCCTCGACACTGGTATTTTGGATAATCATGTCCACCACAATCCCGGCTTTGAAGACAGGGTCGAATATCTTGAAGGCAATCCCAGGCCTGTCAGGGACCTTGGTTATGGTTACTCTGGCTTCACTCTTATCATATACCACACCAGAGACCAGCACCTTTTCCATCTCTTTTTCTTCTCCTACTACCATGGTTCCCTCATTTCTTGTGAAAGACGATCTAACATGAACCGGCACATTGAATTTCTTTGCGAATTCAACAGATCTTATGTCCAATACCTTGGCCCCTAAACTGGCCAATTCCAGCATCTCTTCATGAGATATCCTGTCGAGTTTTCGGGCATGGGTGCAGATATTTGGATCAGCTGAGAAAACACCCTCAACATCAGTATAAATCTCGCATATGTCTGCCTTAAGCGCTGCTGCTAGTGCAACAGCAGTAGTATCTGATCCTCCTCTTCCCAAGGTGGTGATGTTGCTGTTTTCATCAACACCCTGGAATCCAGCCACAGCGACAATCCGGTTTTCATCCAGCTCCGCGAGCACCCTGTCGGTATCAATATTCTTGATCCGGGCCTTGCCGTATATCTGGTCTGTATGAATACCCGCCTGGAAACCAAGGATAGAGCAGCAATCATAACCCATAGACTTGATTGCAATAGCGAACAAGGATACACTTACTTGCTCGCCGGTAGCCATCAGGACATCTAGTTCTCTCGGGTCTGGGGTTTCTGTGAGCTCTTTAGAAAGCTGGATCAAGGCATCTGTTTGTCCGGCCATTGCCGACAGAACCACCACAAGCCTGTTCCCCTTCTCGCACAATTTGATCACCCGCTCAGCAACCCTTTTGATCTTTTCTATGGACCCTACCGAGGTCCCACCGTATTTTTGAACAATTAATCCCATGGCTCCCATACTTGTTTACGAGTTTGAGACTCTCTTCTAGATTCAATAATATTTCAAAGGCATGCTATGCACTTTGAAAAGCTCTGCAAGCGCCTTGCGAAAAAGAGTAACCTACCTTCTCCTTTAATGCACGTATGATTTTTTTGGCCCTGGCCTGAGAAGCGGAAAACCCCAGCTCTCTGGTATGTTCATCGACTATGTGTAAGGCAACCTCAACTGTGTCCCCCGGAAGCTCCCCTGGCCATCGATCAGCCCATTCTACCACAACTATCCCTTCTCCTGAAAAATATTCATCCAGATCCAGGGCTATAATCTCAGCTTTATCTTTGAGACGATACAGGTCGATATGAAAGAGTTTGTACCTACCGTCATATTCATTGACAAGGGTGAATGTTGGACTCACTATGGTATCCGGGTTAATCTCAAGGGCCATGGCCATACCCTTCGTGAACCATGTCTTACCCCCACCCAGGTCACCGACTAATGCGATAATATCACCATCACGTAACTGGGCGCCTAATTGCTGGCCTAACCAAACGGTTTTTTGTACGGAAGTTGTCACATATTTCACGGAGCTATTCTTCAAACTCGTGGCCCTTTTTCAGCTTCTGCCACTCGATTCTCAGGACCAGCTTTTTCAAGGACTACTACCGCTACCCCATAATCACCATCATCTGAAAGGCTAACATGCCACCTGGTTATTCCCTCCTTGTGACACAGAGAACGGGCGGCTCCGGCTATCGTGAGGTCTGGCCGACCACTTGGATGATGAAAAACCTCTACATCCCGCCACCTGATACCTTTTCTCATGCCCAAACCTATGGCTTTAGAGAAGGCTTCCTTGGCAGCGAAGTGTAGTGCGAAGCGCGAGACCGATTTTGCACTGTGAAAGCAGAACGTAATCTCCTGGGTGGTGAATACCCTGTGCATGAATCTATTTCCCCATTTATCGATTACTCTTTCCATCCTCGTTATATATACGAGATCTACGCCGATGCCATAAATCATTCTATTCTAAAACCTTGATGCATTCGCATAAAGTCGATTTTGCTCACTCAAGATGCTCAGTGCTTTGAAAAACAGATGCAACGGACGACTGACATCACCTAAAATTGGGATACCAGTTTAACCATTTCGCGAGTGGCCTGATCCATCCCTACCATTACCGCCCTGGCAATGATACTGTGGCCAATGCTGTATTCCTCTATCTCAGGGATAGATGAAAATCTCTTTATATTAACGTAATTAAGGCCATGTCCGGCATGTACTCTCAGTTTGAGTTTCTTTGCAACCTTTGCTGCCTGAGAGATTTTTTCAAATTCCTTAAGTATCTCTGGTTCTAATTTTGCGTCACTGTAATGTCCTGTGTGGATCTCGATTATGTCTGCCCCTGCATTGAAGGACTCCTGGATTTGATCAGGGTTCGGATCAATAAAAAAACTGACAGAGATACCCGCCTCCTTTAAGGTGCCGGTCACTCTTTCATATTCCTCTTTATTGCGGATAACATCGAGGCCACCCTCAGTGGTCAACTCTTCCCGTTTCTCTGGCACGAGGGTTACCATATCCGGCTTAACGGTAAGGGCAATATCCACCAACTCTTTAGCTGCAGACATTTCCAGATTCAATGTGGTTTTGACGGTTTTTCTGAGGAGACTCAGGTCCCGGTCCTGAATGTGTCGCCGATCTTCTCTCAGATGACAGATGATCCCTTCAGCGCCAGCTAACTCAGCTATACCAGCAGCCAAAACGGGATCAGGCTCATCGATTCCCCTGGCTTCACGGATTGTTGCAACGTGATCAACATTAACAGATAAAAGGGCCATTCTTATTCACTCCCCATCTGATATTTCACGGTTCAGTGTCCATGGAATCGTAAAAAGTCATTTTAACGCCTGGATACCCGCGGGAATCCAGACAAAAAAAGAAACTCGACTTTTTACGAGTTCATCAACTTTGGTATTTGACATTTCCTTGTCACCTAGTCCATGAGCGTCAAAATCCGATCTGTCTCTTCATCCATCCGCCGGGCTTCTTCCTCTGACTTTTCGTGGTCATAGCCGAAAACGTGCAAAAGACCGTGAACTAAGAGCCTGTTAATAGTTTTATCAAGGGTCTCGCCAAGGCTCTTTGCGTCTCTCATAGCAGCATCGAGGGATATAACAATATCTCCCAGCATTGGTATGTCAAGCCCCATATCGTCGCTGTCTCTCATGGGAAAGGCAAGAACATTGGTGGGACCCTCTCTCTTGAGAAAACGGTAGTTGAGTTCTGCTATATGTTTATCATCGGTAAAAAGCAGACTCAGTTCACCGTCACGGCATCCCAAGTCTCTTAAGATCCTCGTTAGCTTCATCCTTACCCTTACGGGATCTACGTTTTTCATGGGATGGCGGCACGTTATTTGAATCTCCATTTTCTCTCTTTTGACCTGCTTCACCTTTGATTATTGGTTCTGGATACTCAATCCGGCCGTGAAAGATACCGCTCAAGGTCTTGGTAAAGCTTTTGGCGATTTGGTTTAGGTCCTTTAATGTCAACTCGCACTCATCAAGCTGTCCGTCTGAGAACACACCATTCATGATCTTCTGCACCATTCCCTGAATTCGTGCAGGGGTAGGATCGACGAGGGTCCTGGATGCGGCCTCGACCTCATCTGCCAGTAATACGAGTGCCACTTCTTTGGTCTGAGGCCTAGGGCCAGGATACCTGAAATCTTGCTCTTTTACGGGAGATGATCTACCTCCCTTTTTTCCACTCTGATCCTTGGCCTTCTCATAGAAATAGGAGATAAGACCCGTACCGTGGTGCTGGTCGATAGTATCTATTATCTCCTTTCCAAGCCTTTGCTGTTTTGCAAGCTCTACCCCATCTTTGACATGGGAGATGAGAATAAGACTGCTCATCGACGGTGCAAGTTTCTCATGCCTGTTTTCACCTCTCACTTGATTTTCCACAAAGTAGAGTGGTTTCTTGATCTTGCCTATGTCGTGGTAATAGGCACTCACCTTTGCCAGGAGGGGATTTGCATGTACACTTTCAGCTGTTGCCTCAACCATGTTGCTCACAACAACACTGTGATGATATGTGCCGGGGGCATTAACCATGAGATCTTTGAGGATCGGCTGATCCAAGCTAGACAGTTCAAGGAGTTTGATATCTGTTGTAAAACCAAAGGCCATCTCTATCAAGGGCAAGAAGCCGGTGGCGATAACACCTGCCAAGGCACCTCCCAGAAAACCGGCGATGATGGAAAGAGCACTGGTTGTAGAATAGAGGTTTCCGTATAGGGACTGAATTAAAAGGGCAAGAACCATATTTAAAAGACCAACTCTCATGCCCGTTTTTATCAATACCATTCTTTCCCTGCAATCTCTTACTCCGTATGCTGCCAGAAGAGATCCTAAGAGGAAGTAAATGAGAAACTCCACCTTCCCCTCTACCACAATGGAAGCCAGAATACAGATGATCAATGAGAAGCCGATTGCCACATCCAGACCCTGAAATATGCAGATCAAGATGGCTCCTAAAGAGATTGGCAAGGCAAAGAGAAGAACTCGAGCAGTGAAAAAAGGAAAACCCCGGGCTACCTCTTCAGCCACTACATTATACAAGAGCACAACCAAAAACATGAATAAGAGGGTTACACTTATGAAGGTCAGGTTTCTGGTATTTTCTTTGAAGATGTTGGGCCTCTTGAGCACTATTAGGTAACTCAAGGCCAACATGATCCCAACCATGAGTGTCGTGCTGAGGGCCATCCCTGGGATAAGGGTGTTTCTGGTTAGTTGGGCCTGGGTCTCTAGTTTCAAGAGGTGCGTTGGGTTTATTTTTTCTCCCTCCCTGACAATCATCTCGCCCTTTTTAACTTGGAAATAGATAGGTTTTACCGAATTTTTGGCCTCCTCTTTTCGGAGCTCTGTCTCCCGTTTGTTGAAGGTTATGTTAGGCCTAATAAGCAATTTCCCAAACCGCCCGATACTTGCAGCAGTGTCTGATCCGGTTTCCTCAGTTAGGTTTTGCTCTATTATCTGACTGATGTGTTGGCGGGCACTCTCAGGATCATAGAAACGACCAAGATCATCTACCTTGAGCTCTGTTTGGGTATCAATATCCCTGAGAATTATCCCTTTTCCCTTCTGGCTCATCAAAACAGTGTTGTCTCCTACAACCCCTTTCTGAAAGATCCGATTTGCTGCAGTCAACACCGTGTTCTCTGCCTGGGGAGAAAACCCATTTTTCATGAGCTGGTCAAAGAGAACAGGGTCGGCGGTGATTCCAGAAAGTTCGAAAAATATCTCTCGTGATTGCCTGAGTTTTTCTGAGCGCAGGGTTGACTCCAACTCAGTTGACTGAATACGTTCTAATTCTTCTCTGCCGTAAGTGAAGGATTCTTTGATCCTTTTGCTCGTGTATGCCGCTGACCTGTCGAAGTCATAGACAAAAAGAGATGATTTTATTGCCTCATCTTTCCTCTGTTTGGTCAATTCCTTATCTTCCACAAGGAAATCACGGGGCGCCTTGATATCCTTACGAGCCACATCACCGAGAGAATAGTCTTCTTTGGATAACATCAGTGTATTGGGGAAGAGCAGGAGGGAAATGGTGCCACTCAAAATGATCAGATAAACCCATGTTTGAATCTTGGGGCTCACCAGACCGAGTCGTGTTCCTATCCGTTTCACGGGCGAGGTGATTTCCCTTTCCAACTTTTTGCTCTTGACCGGCGCTAATTTTTTGTTTTTCTCGGCCATGAGATCACTCTTCTACACTCTCATAAGCATCTATAATTTCTTGCACCAATGGATGCCTGACAACATCTTCCCTGCCAAAATAGACAATCTTTATGCCAGGTATGTGGGCTAGGATATCCCTGGCCTGTATAAGGCCTGAAGCCTTTCCTTCGGGAAGGTCTGTCTGGGTAATATCTCCCGTTACAACGGTTTTGGAGCTAAAGCCAAGACGGGTCAGGAACATTTTCATCTGTTCAGGTGTAGCGTTCTGAGCTTCATCTAATATCACAAATGAATCATTGAGTGTTCTGCCTCTCATAAAGGCCAGAGGTGCTACCTCTATGATTCCGGTTTGAATAAAGCGGGAGGCACTCTCAAAATCCATCATGTCATGAAGTGCATCATACAGTGGTCTCAGGTAAGGATTCACCTTTTCGTAGAGATCTCCAGGCAGGAAACCTAATTTCTCACCAGCTTCCACCGCAGGTCGTGCTAAGACTACCCTATTTATCTCCTTTTTCATCAAGGATGATACGGCCATTGCCATGGCGAGATATGTCTTTCCTGTGCCAGCTGGTCCTATACCAAATACAATATCGTATTTTCGAATGCTGTCGATATAATTCTTCTGGTTGATACTCTTGGGCGTTATTGTCCTTTTTTTTGATGGAATGTATACCCTATCTAAAAAAATTGGTTTCAGTTCTGCCTTATGGTTACTGGCAAGGATTCGCAGGGAATAGTCAACATCTCTGTCGTAAATAGGGTATCCTTCTCTGAGCAATCCATAGAGCTGATTCAACACATTCTCGGCCATCTCGAGCTCTGAAAGAGAACCGTTTAAAATGAGATCATTTCCCCTGATGTTTATTGTTATGCCAAGAGTTTTTTCTATCAATCGGAGATTGTCATTCCTCTCGCCATAAAGACTTCTGGCTAATTCATTATTATCGAAGGTGACCCTTTTGGTTTCGACATCCTCTCTATTGTGTGGTAGCTCGGACAACAGTTGTTTGCTTCCTTACAGATCTTTTTCTTATGATTGATGATACAAATAAACTCATCTTATTATCATACGAAAGTAATCCTATGCAAGCAAAACAATACCAGGCTTATCCCGTTTTTATCTTGACATGAAACTAATCTGGCCTTAAATCAACAGTGATGTCAATTTCTGAAGGTACTAACAAATAATCAGTGGGAAGAGTGACCAAGCAATACAGGGTAGTGTTTTTGGGTATTATGAATGATGAGGAGACTTTTAGGAATAATATGGTCAAACTCGGAGTATCTTACACTGACTTGGATAAGTATATCAAGAACACACCGGTTGTGCTGAAAAGGGATTTACGGCTAGCCGATGCCCGGAAATATGCCGATGCCATCATTAATGCCGGCGGGTTAGTGAATATTCAAGAGACAGGGGAATTTCCCGAGACTCGATCCCCCACTGAAAAAAGAATTGGCTCTCCCGGCCAGGATTTCGTGGTCTGCCCCAACTGCGGTTTCAAACAGAAAAAGGAAGATTTCTGTGTGAGATGCGGATTTGATCTGAATTCTGCTGTTTAAGAGGATTCTATCTCAGTCCACAACCTTAAAAACTATATCCTTTTCTCGTACCCTTTCCCCAACCTTGACACCGATCATATCACCAGGTTTGGCTTCATCAACCGGTTGGTTATCCATCTCCATGCTCTTTACCTCTTCGGTAAAGTCTGTGGTGTGGCCCTTATACATTAAGGTATCACCTTTCTTGATAGATCCCTTTGTAACCTCAATGGCAGCCACGCTTGGCTTGGCAAAGAATTTAACAATCACACCAACTTCTTCCTCAGGCATAGTAAGACCTCCATATGTAGAAATTCTGTGGGTTTTTATATCAGCAATTTCTTGGTCTGTCAAGAAAACCACTTCCGAGGTTTCACACCCCGAAAACAATAAGCGCCTTATTGTATTCCGGGCTCTATTCATTATAGGGGTTGAATAGGGGCGTGATTTGTGGTTACAATACGCAGACATTTGAGAGTATCCTTTCGATGAACTCGCTGGGCTTACAGAGCGAACCGTATGTTCACCGCCCGCTTCGCTTGAGCCGCAGAGGGCGCAAAGAATGATGATTTTTCCACGAATGAGCCTCGGCGTTCCCAGCACCTCGGCGGTGAGTGAATGAGGTGGTAATCGAATAACATCAATAGAAGGTACGACATGGAAGAATACAAAAAACGGTTGTGTTTGACCCTCGTAGAGACAGGGGCCCTATTTTTTGATAGGGGTCTCATCCTGAAAGATGGGAGGCCAACGCCTTATTTTGTTGATTTGGGCAAGTTCTGCACCGGCCGATTACTCCTTGAAATGGGTTCTTTTTTTGCTGAGATGCTCGTTACCAGATCCCTGATAGATAAGATCGATATCATAGTTGGACCATCTTATAAAGGAAGTGCTATTGCCTCAGCCACGGCTACAGCCCTGTTTCAGTATCATGGCCATGATCTCTTGTTTGACTATGACAGAAAGGAAGCCAAGAAACACGGTGAGGGTTCTTCGTCTGCGGCCTTTTTTGTGAACAATACCTTCTTTGATGGCTGCAGGATATTTATTGTAGATGACGTGGTAACCTCCATGGATACAAAGTATGAGTTTTTGGAGAAAATTGACGGAGAATCTCGGTCTCGCGACATTCATGTTCAGATAGTAGGCTTAGGCATAGGTGTAGATAGGGAGCAGACAACAGCGGTTTACGATAAAAGGGGACAAGTTGACCTGGATAAAAAGGGATCGAATCCAATATCAGAGTTTACCTCGAAGATGGGTATCCCGTTTTTTTCAGTTGCCGGGATACGGGAGATCGTGGAGTACCTCTATGACCAAAAGATTCCCCTTCTGATCTCAGGGGAGAGAAGGGTCATGGACAAGGTGACAAAAAAGGAATTTGATGAGTACCTGCAAATCTATGGAAGAGGGTAAGGGGGGTTTCGTCCTTTGAAGATGGAGAGACATGCTCAGCCCGGATCAATTCAAAAGGGACCTCAAGACCATCCTGGCTCACCGAGAGCCAAAGAGGCTTGAGGTCAACTCCGACGATTATACTCAGGCCTCGGTACTTGTACCGCTATTTATCAAAGATGGCCGGTATTGGCTTCTTTTTATGAGGCGAACAAATACCGTGGAATACCATAAAGGCGAGGTTTCCTTTCCTGGAGGGGCGGTTGATGAGGATGACCGCACTTTGGAGTATACTGCCAAAAGGGAAACCTTTGAGGAGATAGGTGTCAGGGAGGAGGATATAGAAATACTGGGCCAGCTCGATGATATGACCACTATTGCATCTCGCTTTATTGTGCATCCTTTTGTCGGGGTGGTGCCATTTCCCTATGCATTTACCCTTAACGAGCGAGAGGTTGAGCACTTGATCGAGGTGCCCTTACAGTTTTTCCTAGATTATTCTGAACCCGTACCTGTCAGCATCAACAATGGAGGAGAGGTTTTTGAGACCCCTGCCTTTATCTATGAGGGCACGGTCATCTGGGGGGCTACTGAGAGGATTTTGGTGAACTTCATCCATTTGATAAGGTCCGGAATGCAATTGGTGTAGACTCTAATTAGGGCAGTGGTAATTTCCCTTTACTTTTGGCCAATGTAAATTTATCATCAAAGCGGGATCAGACAAAGTCGGGACGTGGCTCAGTCTGGTAGAGCACAGCGTTCGGGACGCTGGGGTCGCTGGTTCAAATCCAGTCGTCCCGACCATGTTTGAGCAGGTTTGAGATCTGTATGATAAAGAGATCGTGATAATTCTGGAGAACAAAGGCATTGTCAGCCCTGTTAGGGCTTCAAGAATAGGGT
>CP070673.1:212421-215365 GCA_020351915.1 Deltaproteobacteria bacterium | reverse complement strand
TCTTGGCTCGCCCGGCTTGCCCTCCAGAGACATGAGAAGAGCCGTTTCCTCACCGCAAACGAAGGCACCGGCTCCCTGATGCACTGTAATAGTGAAATCAAAACCTGAGCCAAGGATATTTTCCCCAAGAAAGCAATACTCCTCAGCCTGCTTGATAGCAATACCTGCATTCTCTACGGCTAAAGGGTATTCTTGACGAACATAGATATAGCCTTCGTGGGCGCCGATGGCATAAGCTCCGATGGTCAACCCTTCAATGACTGAGTGGGGGTTCCCCTCGAGCAGAGCCCTATCCATAAAAGCCCCCGGGTCTCCCTCATCGGCGTTGACGATCACATACTTTTTCTTAGCAGGGCTCTTGCGGGCAAATTCCCACTTTATCCCTGCAGGAAAACCGGCCCCTCCCCTCCCTCTCAGGTTGGAACTCTTAACCAGCTCGATCACTTGCTCCGGGGTCTCCTGACAAAGGGCCGTAGCCAAAGCAGAATAACCACCCACAGCGAGATAGTCATCAATGCTTTTAGGATCGATCTTGATATTATTGCCGATAAGGTTCCGAAGCTGATTCTTATAGAATGGTATCTCGGATTCTTGGACTATTTTTTCATTTTTGTCGGTGCTGGGAGCGACATACAGCAACCGGTCGATGATCTTCTTGTCAACTATGGTCTGAGAAACGATCTCTTCTGCATCGTCCGGCTGCACCTGGAGATAACATATCTCCTCGGGATAAATCACCAGCAGGGGGCCTCTCTCGCAGAAACCGGGGCAACCTGTTTCCCTGACATCCACTTTGGTTCCCAGTCGCTGTTTTTTGATCTCCTTTTTGAGGGCGGTAACGACATTGGCTGCGCCCAGAGCGAGGCAACCCGTTCCAGTACATACGGCAATGCACGGCTTATCTGGATCCCTTTTTGATATGATGTCCTTCCTGAATTCTTCCAATTCGGCAGGCGAATTTATCCGTGGCATAATCTTTCCTTACTCGTAGTCTTTCAACACTTCTTCTGACTTGGCCGGTGCCATCTTGCCATGATATTCGCCATCGACGACCATCACCGGTCCTAACGCGCAGCAGCCCAGGCAGTTAACAGTCTCCAGGCTGAACTTCAAATCCAAGTCTGTCTCCCCAGGTCTGATTCCAATCAGGTCTTGAACCGAGTCAAGGAGACGTGGCGCACCGCGAACATGACAGGCAGTGCCCGTACATACGTGAACTTCATGACGTCCTTTAGGAACTAAACTGAAGGCTTTATAAAAGGTGACGATGTGCTGTATCCGGTTTAAGGGCACTTTCAATTTCTTACTGACCTTCTCCAATGCCTCCTTAGGAAGCCAGCGATTTTCGCTCTGAATCTCCAGCAATACTTGAATCAGTGAACCGGCATCGCCCTGATATTTATCTATGATCTTGTCGATTTTGCCATTATCCATAGCCGCTGTCTTAACCTTCTTCTTTGCCATAGTCCTGTGCCTTCTCTTTCACCTTAGGCTGGAGCAAAGCGCTTCTGGTTTGCATCGAACCTGACTAATCCTTGCCGTGCCGAACTAGTAAGATGTCTTGATACTTCAGACGGGTTTAAGCCTAAGATCTCAGAGATTTCTCCAGTTGAAAGGGGCTTTTCTCTGAGGAGCACCATAATTTGGCTCATTGTCAATTTATCTACAATTAATTCATGAAACAACCTGTCTACCTCGTCACTGGCGAAAAATTCGTTATACTCTTCTGCTGTCTCAAAACGTACTCTCAGCCTCTCCCGTTCCACCAGCTTAATGTAGGGGAGCAAATTCTTGACTGCTTCAAGCTTGAACTTCAATCCGTTTTCGCCTGTGCCAAGTGGCCCTAACTCCTTGAGTTTCTCGGTAAAGTCAGTCACAACTTCGGCGAAACGGATCCCTTCGGAGGCAGATACCCATTCAAGCCTTAACCGTTCGGGGTTCACCCCTATCAGTTCCAGTAATCTCCTGCACAGATGCATCGTGCTTAATGCATCGTAATTTCCTTCAGTGATATAGTGGCATTCACCAAGCCAACAACCGCCGATAAACACCCCGTCTGTTCCGTTTGAGAAAGCTCGGAGTACGAATGCCGGGTCAACTCTGCCCGAGCACATCACCCGTATCACCTTTATATGAGGGGGATATTGATACCGAGAGACTCCAGCAAGGTCCGCCCCTGCGTAACAACACCAATTGCACAAAAATCCTAAGATCCTTGGCTTGAACTTATGCCCTGCAACCATTCTCAGCACACTCCTCAGGCAGTAATCCCTGCTTTGTTCATTCCTATGCCTTTACACCTCTCCAACCGCCGCAGCCATTTGTTGTATGATCTCTTGCTCCGGAACCTCCGCGTCGATTTGGCAAAAGATCTCTTCATCGGTATAGTGCTTCAGAGAAATAGCCCCTGTTGGGCACTTTGCGTTACAGAGACCATCTCCCTTGCAGAGAACAGGATTAACCCTGGCCTTTGTGCCTTGTGGTGTATCAACAAACTCTATGGCACCATACTTACAAACCGAAATACACGCCCCACAGGTTACACACTCACTCTCATTTACCTCGCAGACAGCGCCGGAGGCTATGACTGAATCCTGTGAGAGAACGGTTATGGCCCGACCAGCAGCTCCATAAGCTTGGCTAATCGTTTCCGATATATGCTTGGGATAGTGAGCTATCCCACACAGGAAAACGCCATCTGCGGCAAAGTCAACAGGTCTTAATTTGACATGGGCTTCCTGGAAGAAACCATCCGGGTTCAAAGGGACTTTGAATAACTTGGATATTTCATGACTTGTGGCTGAAGGAATGACAGCGGCGGCCAAGGCCAGCAGATCGGCGTCTATCGCGAGCTTCTGACCTAAAATATAATCCGGCAAGGTAACCCTCAAAACATGCCTGCCTTCCGCTTCAACAGCCTCCACCTGCGGATTGTCCTCCGGCT
>CP070673.1:209369-212321 GCA_020351915.1 Deltaproteobacteria bacterium | reverse complement strand
GTGTCTGAGATCATAGCAGAGGGGATTATACCAGCCACACTTGAGATGATGGACAGATTGGTGATGCAGGCAGTGGAGAAGTCGGTCCACGCGGGGTATCCCCTCGATGCAGAGGCAGTGCTTATTATCGAATTAGATGGCTTGTCAGACGGGATGGATCGTCTTGCGCAACGGGTCATTGAGATCTGCAAGAAAAACAGGGTACGAGCGGTTAATGCCGCGGCAACCGATGCAGAGCGGGAGAAGCTCTGGAGCGGCCGCAAAGGCGCGTTTGGTGCACTGGGACGACTAGCTCCCTCCTATATGGTGAACGACGGCACCGTCCCCAGAACACAGCTTCCTCATGTCCTGCAAAAGGTGGCGGAGATCGGAAAGAAATATGATGTTGCCATTGGGAACGTGTTCCATGCTGGAGATGGAAACCTTCATCCCGTCATTCTCTTTGACGAGCGTGACAACCATCAGCTGGAGCTCGTTAAAAAGGCGTCCTACGAGATCTTGCAGGCCTGCGTGGACGTCGGGGGCACGATCACCGGTGAACACGGAATCGGCACGGAAAAGCTTGAGGCGATGTGGCTTCTCTTCGGATGGAAAGACCTCAATGCCATGTGGAAGGTGAAACGAACTTTTGATCCTAAAAGCCTCTGTAACCCAGGCAAGGTGCTCCCGGAGATAGAAATAGAGGAGAGTAAAAGAGCACATGCTTGATCACAGGGTTAGAGGAAAGCTTAGGGAAATTGTAGGAGAAGCGGGCCTGAAAGAAGGTGGGGAGATAAAGCATTATTCTATCGACGGCCTTGTGCCTGCCGCCGTGCTCTTCCCGGGCACACCGGAGGAGGTAGGGAGGATTGTGATCTTGGCCCTTGAGGAGCGATTGAACATCCTACCCTGGGGTGGAGGGACCCAGATGGGCTTAGGTGCACCACCCCGGCATGTGGATCTTGTGGCCTGCCTGAGCCGTTTGAATAGGATCATGGATCAAGACCATGAGAACATGAGCTTTACCGCTGAGGCAGGCATACCTTTGGGTGCCATCCAAGAGAGACTGCGCCATCTGGGACCGGGGTTTTTCCTCCCCTTAGACCCCCCATGTGCAGAGGAAGTGACCCTCGGTGGTGCGGTCGCTGCAAACGCAAGTGGCCCCAGCCGCCTCAGGTATGGAACACCGAGGGATCTGGTTCTCGGGGTTGAGGTAATCATCCCCGAACAAGCGGCACACGGATTGAAGACCATTGCAGGCGGAAAGACCGTTAAGAATGTGTCGGGCTATGACATGAGCAAGTTATACATCGGCTCTCTGGGTACACTGGCCATCGTTGTGGAGGTCACCTGCAGAATACTGCCCCTGCCTGAAGACCAGGCAACCGTGGTTATGGGATTTCCCCATCCAGATCAGCCCTGGGCCCTTGTACGGTCGCTGTTGGAATCTCAGCTGTTGCCCGCTTGCATCGAGGTCTATAATCCCCTGACCGGGTCACTGCTGCACGCAAAGGGGATCGCGTCGGCCGAAACAGCGGTGGAAGCGTGGGCTGCCGTAGGCCTCGAGGGAATCAAGGAGGTCGTGGAGCGCCAGATTGTCGACGTAGAAAACCTGGCACGCTTACAAGGGGCAAAGCAGATCATGGCCCTTCGAGGATCGGAAGAGGGTGAGTTCTGGAGACAGCTCGGGCGATTGGCGCTCGGGGTCTGCGCGAAGAGCAATCGAAGTATCGGTCTCAAGGCGAGCGTTCCCCTATCCCTCGCTCACGAGATCAGTACGGCTATCGATGAAAATATGGCTAACGAGAACATACCCCGCTACCTGCTCGCCCATGCGGGCAGTGGAATCGTATATGCCCACCTGGCCCTCGACGAGGATCTGCACACGGTAAAGGAGGAAGCCCTGAGCCATATGGTGAAGGCCTTGAGGGAGCAGGTCGAGGAGATGGGCGGCTCGCTTGTCGTAGAGTATGCCCCTCCAGTGTTTAAGGAAAGGGTCGATGTTTGGGGAAACGTAGGTGGAGTGTTTCCAATTATGGAGCGCCTGAAAGGGGAATTTGACCCCAAGGGCATTTTGAATCCCGGCCGGTATGTGGGGGGAATATAGGTAATGATGAAACAGGGGACGTCAAGAAAGAGAAGCGTGAGAGAGCCGTTGTTGTCGATTTATGATGAGGTAGCGAAGTGCAATAAGTGCGGCTTTTGTCTGAGCACCTGTCCGGTCTACACAATAACTGGAGAGGAGCGGGCAGTGGCGCGGGGGCACAATGTCCACCTGCAAAACCTCATTGAGGGCAACTTGGAGATGAGCGAGGAACTGAAGGCACCGCTCTTTGACTGTCTTCTCTGCCGGGCCTGCGTTGACAATTGCATGTCAGGGGTGATGACACATGAAAATGTTCTCAGAGGACGATCCGCGTATATGGAGGTGCTGGGTGAGCCTAAGGTATTGCAATTTGTGTTTAGAAAACTGCTGCTCAATCCGAAGAAAATGAACTTTTACGTCCGCCTCGCAGCCTTGGGAAAGAAGAGCGGGCTGGATCGAGCAGCCAGGGCACTGGGATTCCTGAAATGGTTTGGTCGCGATAGGGACAAGGCAGTGGACCTTATCCAGAGACTGCCTTTTCGCTTCTTCAAGGAGCGCCTCGATGAAATGGGGCCAAACCCTGAGCCTGTATACAGACAAGTTGCTTACTTTGTGGGGTGCGCGACCAACTATGCTCTGCCCGAGGTCGGGTTTTCTACCGTGAGGGTCCTCAAGGCTGCAGGGTGTAGTGTGGAAATCTTAGGCAACGTCTGCTGTGGTCTTCCCGCGGCCAGCTATGGGGATCACGGTGCCTTCAAGGATCTTGCCCAGAGAAACTTGGATATCATGGCAAATCTGGAAGCGGAAACTATTGTGACCGACTGTGGGAGTTGCGCTGCATTTTTGAAGGAATATCCGAAGGTATTTGCTGATGACCCAGAGTATGG
>CP070673.1:201988-209269 GCA_020351915.1 Deltaproteobacteria bacterium | reverse complement strand
GATGGTCGAGGCCGTCTACCGGGAGATAACGGCAGGACGGGGTCCCATCATGTGGGAGGGGACTGGAGTCAAGGAGGGAGAAGCACCTACGTGGCTGGTCCAACGAGTTCTCGGCCACGATCGGCAGGAGATAACCATCGACTTCCAGCGCATCCTGGGAGGTGCCCACATCAATGAGAGGGCCGAGACCCCCATCCCGGGCCAGGGCAGCCCTAAGCAGGGAGGAGACGAGAAGAACCCAGATCCGCAACGACTACCCAGCTGCCGACGATACCTGGCTGAAGCACGTCTCCATCACCAACCGGGGCGGTGAAATAGCCATATCCACCGTCCCTGTCGTTACCACGTCGAGGTAGTTATGGCTTGGCTATGCGTTGGTTATAGGGTTGTAGTAGCGTACACAACGGAAGAGCTAGCAGAAGGGGGTGAATGAATGGCGACAGCGAACCTTTTGGAGGTGAGGGATCTACGCACTTACTTTTTTACTCATTCAGGGGTAGTAAAGGCAGTCGACGGTGTTTCCTATGACGTCAATGAGGGCGAAACGATAGCGCTCGTCGGGGAATCAGGCTGTGGGAAGACTGTGAGTGCTCTTTCCCTGCTCCGCCTTCATCCTTTGCCGCAGGGCAGGATTGTGGGTGGAGAAGTGGTATGGATAGGTAGGGATCTGTTGGGATTAAGCGACCAAGAACTGCGTCGTGTTCGAGGGAAGGACATTGCTATGATCTTTCAAGAGCCCATGACGTCGCTTAACCCAGTGCTGACTATCGGCCGGCAGATATGCGAAGCGCTGGAGCTGCACCAAGGGCTGGAGCAAGGGGCTGCTCGGGAGAAGTGCCTAAGCTTGCTCCGGGCGGTCGCTATCTCCGATCCTGAAAGGAGGATCGATCAGTACCCACATCAATTGAGTGGTGGGATGCGACAGCGAGTGATGGTGGCCTTGGCTCTAAGTTGTAATCCCAAGCTTCTCATCGCTGATGAGCCCACTACTTCCATCGATGTGACCATTCAGGCCCAACTCCTAGAACTCATTGCCAGTCTGACCCAGCAAGCTGGGGTAGCGGCTATTCTCATTACTCACAACCTGGGAGTGGTAGCACGGCATGCTCAACGAGTTAACGTTATGTATGCTGGGCACATCGTGGAGAAGGCCACCGCTGTGGAACTCTATACTCGCCCAAGGCATCCCTATACTATCGGCCTTCTTCGATCGGTGCCCCGGCTCGACGAAGAGCGAAAAGAGAAGCTGATCCCTATTCCGGGATACCCACCAGCCCTGGATGACCTTCCTCCAGGCTGCGCATTCCACCCACGTTGCTTCTGCGTTGCCGAGCGCTGTTCCAGGGAAATGCCCGCACTTCGCACGGTCTCCAACGGCCACGAGGTAGCTTGCTGGCAGGAAGTCGAGGTATAGCCCGTGGATACCGTGCTTGAGGTAAGGAATCTGGTGAAGTATTTTCCTGTCACCAAGGGGATTATTTTTGTCAAAAGATATGCTGACGTTAAAGCGGTAGACGGGATAAGCTTCTCCATAGAGAGAGGAGAGACGCTGGGCTTGGTGGGAGAAAGTGGCTGCGGTAAGAGCACCACGGGGAGGTGTGTACTTCAGCTTATCCCGCCTACTTCTGGAGATGTCTTATTTGAGGGACAGGATCTATGCCGCATGGACCCCGATTCACTGACACGCATGCGCCGTAAGATGCAGCTCATCTTCCAAGACCCTTATGGCTCCTTGAATCCGCGATTTACAGTGGCGCAGATCGTTGGTGAACCGCTCTTGGTTCACGGGGTGGCTCGAGGAAAGGGACTTCAGGATAGGGTCAAGGATATGCTCAACATTGTGGGCCTGGAGCCTGACATGGCTAAACGTTACCCTCACATGTTTAGCGGTGGTCAGAGGCAACGCGTAGCCATTGCACGAGCTCTTATCCTCCACCCAACCTTTGTTGTCTGTGATGAGCCGGTATCAGCCCTTGATGTCTCGATTCAGGCTCAGATCATCAACCTGCTCATGGAGCTGCAGGAAGCGCTGAAGGTGAGCTTTCTATTTATAGCTCATGACCTTTCGGTGGTGCGGCACATAAGCGCCCGTGTGGCAGTCATGTACCTAGGGAAGCTCGTAGAGGTTGCTCCATACACCGAGCTATATAAGCATCCTCTCCACTGCTATACTCGAGCTTTGCTTTCGGCTGTTCCCATCCCTGACCCACTGGTAGAGGCTGGGAGGCAGCGGATTCTCCTCTCAGGCGAGGTCCCTAGCTCGTTGAACATCCCCTCTGGCTGTTGCTTTCACCCTCGTTGCTGGCAGGCTAAAAGTGATTGTGCCGACGTGGAACCCCCGCTTGTGCAGGTGGGCAGCGGGCACTGGGTGGCCTGCCATTGCGCCTAGCGCAGCCTCAACCGCGGGTCCAGAGTATCGCGAAGGTAATCTCCCAGGAGGTTAACCGCGAAAACGCTCATACTTATAGCTATTCCAGGGAAGATACTAGCCCAAGGAGCTAGCCGCAAATAGGGCATGGCCTCGGACAGGGATCTTCCCCACGCAGGGTGGGGAGGTGGGATGCCCAGTCCTAGGAAGCTTAAAGACGACTCCACCAGAATGGCAGTCCCGAGGAGGCTGGTAGATATTATCAGGTAGGGAGCCATACAATTCGGGAGGACATGGCGGAGGATAATGCGCCAGCGCGTACACCCTATGGACCGGGCTGCTTCCACGTAATCAAGCTCACTGACACTTAAGGCCGCAGAACGGACTACACGATTCGTCCGTGCGACAAAAGGGACAGCGAGGGCAAGGGCGACGTTGTTTATCCCCCGTCCGAGGACTGCCATAATAGCGAGAGCCAGGATAATAGTGGGAAAAGCAAGAAGCACGTCCATAACCCTCTGAAGATACATGTCAGTCCTCCCGCCGCGATACGCGCTTATCACTCCAAGAATAGCCCCTACTGTCGTACCTGCCAAAACACCTAAAAACCCGACATACAGGCTAATACGAGCCCCATATATAACTCGACTTAGTATATCCCTGCCGAGCTCGTCAGTGCCCAGAAGATATTTGGCCGAAGGAGGCATGAGGCGCTGAGTAATGGTTATCTTGATCGGGTCATGGGGAGCTAGCCAAGGACTGAAGATAGCCATCGAAAGCAGCAGCACGAGCATCACGCTTGAAACCGCTGCTACCGGCTGCCTCCTGAAGAATACTAAGAGCTCTCGCAAACTCCGCAGTAGTACCGAGATGGGTGTTATTTGTCTCATCACCATTTCCTATCGATAGCGGATGCGGGGATCGAACCAGCTATATGTGATATCCACTATCAGATTAACGACAACAACTCCTAAGATGATTAATGCTATCGTGCCCTGAACCACAGGCAGATCCCTGGTGAGGATCCCTTCCACCAAGAAATCGCCTACCCCTGGCAGATTAAAGACCCTCTCTATTATCACGATTCCGCCAATAAGGAGGGCCAGGTCCATGCCGAACACCGTAATTACAGGTAGGATAGCATTCTTCAGAGCATGCGCTGTGATCACCGCGCTTTCGGGGAGACCTTTAGCCCTAGCTGTCCGAACATAATCCTCCCGGATAACCTCCAGCATGGTGGAGCGTGTCATACGGGCTGCCACCGCTGTGTGGCGGTATCCCAGTGCGATGGCGGGGAAAATGAGTTGCAGGAACGATGTCTTGGGATCGGTAAGAAATGTGGCATATCCAAGGGGTGGATACCATCCAAAGATCACCACGAGGAATAGCACAATCAATATCGCGAACCAGAAGCTAGGGATTGAGAGGCCGGCGATGAAGACTCCTCTCAGGAGATAGTCGATCACGGAATCCTGCTTAATGGCCATAACTATGCCCGACGGAACGGCTAGTATCATACTTAGCAAGACAGCCATGAAAGCGAGCTGAAAAGAAACCGGGAATCTCTTCGCTAGCGCGTGAGTCACTGGCTCGCCTGTCCATAATGAGCGGCCAAGATCCAGACGGACCACCCCCCATAGCCATTCTAGGTATCGCACGTATAGAGGCCTATCGAGCCCGAGCTCTGTCCGTAGCTGAGCTATCTGCTCGGGTGACGCTGTCATCCCCTCCTCACTGCCCAAGATCACCAACGCGATATCACCTGGCATAATCTGCATAATGATGAAAATCAACGTCACGGTCCCAAGCACTACTGGTATAGCCCAAAGTAATCTCCTTGCAATGTATGCCCACATTTGTGCGCCTCCTGGTCCTGCCTCTCGATCTCAACCTTTGCCAGCGGATCTGCAGTCCGTAACCCGCTCTTGAGCTGGCCCCTATGCTAACCGCTCTCTAAGAGGCCTGCCCAAGCCTAAATTATCTATTTCTTGTACAATACTTGATCTATAGTCTCCGACGGTTTCCTCTTCTACCGGGGCTGTCGCCGACTGTCCACCCAAGACAAACGTCTTCGACCAGCACCCCCATCTAGGCAAATCCGCACGGAGCTGGTCAACAGCCCCGTTTAGCTCACCTCGCCCTATCCCCCGCCATGCCCAAACCGCAGACGGGGCTGCTAGCTTTGATCATCCCCCAGCAGGGCGAGGTGAACTTCCGTTACTTATCAAACCATACCTTGTCCACCAATTCAAGATTCATCGACAGCGCACCTGGATTGCGGAAGTCCTTTACATAGGGTTGCATGGCAATGGCATAGCCGTAGTAATACATCTGACCAACAGGCCGGTCCGCCCACAACGCTCGCGCTATATCCTGTGCGACCTTCACCCGCTCCGCCCCTGTCAATTGTGTGCTTCTGCGATACAGTTCGTCTACCTTCGGGTTGCTGTACCTCCCGTAATTGAACGGGTTGCCAGTGAGATAATAAACCAGTAGCTCATCGGGATCCCCCAAGAGCGAGTCTGTAGCGTCCGATAACCACTTAAAATCCCCCTTGCCTCTACGCTCCCAGAACGTTGCTGTGTCTATCGCATCTATGTTGAGCTTAATGCCGATCCGGCGCACTTGCTCCGCTACCATCTCCGCGCCGCGGCGATGCGCGGGCCGATCTCCCCTGCAGGTAAGCGCAGTTTCAAAGCCTTTACTGAACCCCGCCGCTGCCATAAGCCTTTTAGCCTCCGCCACCCTTTCCTCATAGGGCTTGTCCGTCCCCATGTAGCTCGCCAGCTCCTTCTCGGGAAGGGCAAAGGGGCCAAAAGGATATAAGTAACCTCCGGGTGCGGTGAAGAGCTTATCGCTACCGGTCGCCGCTAGCATAAGCTCGCTCTTTTCCATCGCCAGGTCTATTGCCTTTCTTACTCGTGGATCCTGCCAGGGTGCATCGGGATTAGTGAAGCCGAACCTTACATGCCGTGCGTTGGGGCATATGAAAGTTTGAAAAATCGCGTCAGGGATGCCGGCCTTTATGGCTTCCAATTCCGCCACGGCATTGTGTGCCATCGCCGGGGCCGACATATCCAACCGCTTGGCGATAAGAGCACTCACCTGGGCTTCCCTATCTGTGATGAAATAGTTTGCTACCCCGTCTAGATAGGGAAGGCCCTTATGGTGATAATCTTTATATCTCTCCACTTCCCACATTATCTTCTTCTGATGCTTCTTCAGTTTGAAGGGGCCGGTACCAATCAGCCAGTTGCTAGATTTATGATCATAACCCTTTTCCAAGACATGCTTGGGGAGGATCTTACAGAAGGCGATGGTAAGAAACTCAAGGAAGTTTGGCTGAGGCGCTGAAAGGTAAACCTTTACGGTGTACTTATCTACCGCCTCTGCTCTCTCGAAGTTGAGCAAGAGCTTATTGGTTTCCGGACCTGTTTTCGGATCTGCCATTTTCTCCAGGCTGTATTTGACATCCGCAGCAGTGAAGGGTTTGCCATCGTGCCACTTCACACCTTGGTATAGATAGAAGGTGTACACCTTCCCATCAGCGCTCACCTCCCAGCGCTGGGCCAGGCCAGGCTCCACTGCAAAAGGATCTTGCATGGTGCTTCTGACAAGATTACTAAAAATTATCGAGCTTGGTCCGTAGGATACGGCCGTGCGATAGCGGTGCGGGTCGTAGGTAGCGGGTTCCCTTCGATTCCACCAGCGCAGAATACCACCATATTTAGGCTTCCCTTTCTCTAAAGCAAACGTTGGAGCACCCCACGAGGCCAACAGGACTAACGCCAAACCGAACACAAAGAATACCTGCCACATCTTGTTCTCGTTTCCCTTCAGAGCTTTCATAGAATACCTCCTCACTTTTTGGTCTCTTTCTTTTTGTTTTTATTTAGGAATTTGAACTTTAGAAAGTGTACGTCAAAATTTTTGTCCCCTCGTCAATATCCTCCTCTCCACGATTAGCAATGTTATGGCACAGGCCACCCAAAAACCTTTTCTCTTGGAGGCTAATCACCGACCATCGATCGTTTCGAGCACCTTAACTGTTATCACTTGAAGGCTATCACCCCCTTTCGGCTTGTTTTGTTCACTCCCCCGCCGCATTGGCACCGGCAATACGACCGAACACCGCCCCTAATGTCAGACCACTTCCACTTCCACCATAACCGTTGTGCCAGATACCGCCTACTATTTCCCCTGTTGCATAGAGTCCCGGGATTGCTTCGCCTTGTCCATCTAAGACCTGAGCCCGGGTATTAGTCGTTAGCCCGCCATACGTAAAAGTGATGCCGCAGCCCACGGCATGCGCTACAAATGGCGGCGTGTCTATCTTCTGAGCCCAGTTTGACTTTGGTGGTGTAATCCCGACTGTCCCTCTGCCATCCCTGATAGTACAGTCCAGCGGTATATCCTCTTGTTGCACCGCGGCGTTGAACTCGTCAATGGTCTCGGTCAACCCCGGCGTCCTCAATGCTTCTGCTAGCTTTTCTATGGAGTTTGCCGTGACACAGAGACCAGTACGATAGCCTTCGTCTGTAAGAAGGTGAGTGACCTTGGCATCGAATATTTGCCAGGCCATCCCTTGTGGCTGCTCAAGGAGACGTGCCCCATATCTAGAACTGATATAAGACCTAAGATCCTCTCCCTCATCGAGAAACCTCACGCCGTTCACATTTACTTGCACGCCCAAATTGTAGTCATTCCGAGCATCGGCAAGGGGAGTGATGTCTTGGCCTTCGGGTATTCTTGAGCGCTGATAATCGATGGCATAAGCATGGCATCCCGACCAGTGACCTGCGGGCTGGGCTCCGATCTCCAAAGCCATCCTTAAGCCGTCACCTGTATTGTACCTTGTGCCCCTCGGTCTAACAAGATCCCAGCCCGGGCCCAAATACCGTGCACGCCATTCT
>CP070673.1:199305-201888 GCA_020351915.1 Deltaproteobacteria bacterium | reverse complement strand
TTATGTAATGCCCTTGAAGGTGAAGGAATAGAGGCAGACGCTCACCTGTACATCGGTGATGTCAACCAGATTCAAAATGCAGCCCGGGAATATGAGGCTACTCTCGTTGCCACGGGGACAACTGGCAAGAGTGCTTGGCAGGCGAGGTGGTTGAGAAGTGTTTCCCAGGAACTGGCGGAGTTATCAGAATTACCCACCTTATTGGTTCCTTAGTACATGCAGACCAGCAATCCGCGGTAATGAAATTGGTTATGGTAACGTCTCGGGATTTCGATAACTTGATTATATAGGAATTTCCTTTTTTTGACAGGATAGACAGGATGTTCAGGACCTGCCTGCCGGCAGGCAGGTATAAAGAAAATAAGAAAATCATGCCTGCCCGCCATCGCTCTCGCTCAGGCGAGGTGGGCGGGTTAATCCTGTTAATCCTGTCGAAAAGTTCCGCCGCAGGCGGCTAAGTTTTTGAAATTATTGAACTTCATTAGCTTGACTGGTGTCGCGAGAAAGGAATGCAATCGTGCGGGAAAGCTCAGTTCTCTACTAATTCGCAGGGAGGAAGATGATGAAAGGTTTTGTCAAAAATGCTATTTTGCTTACTACTATTGTGTGCCTCTGTATAGCAGTCTGGTCTCAGGTTTTCACTGCCTTTGCTCAGAAGGAAGAGGAAAAAGCCGTCCATGTAGGAATGGACAAATGTGCCTCGTGCCACCCCGAGCATGTAAAGGCATACTCCGAATGGAAGTATTCAAGGAACTTCCGCATATTGGAGATGAGGGGTAGGGATCATGATCCTCAATGTCTTCCCTGCCACACTACAGGGTACGGTAAACCAGGTGGTTTCAAAAGCGTTGAAGAGACACCCCACATGAAGAATATACAATGCGAGGCATGCCATGGCCCGGCAAGCCTGCATGTCAAGGCGCCCACGGTAGAAGAACATCACAGAACCTTAAGCGTTCCCAAGAACATTTGCACGTCCTGTCATTATATGCATAAACACATAGGGTATTGATGACAGATATAACGAATAAACTCAAATCCTTTGTGCGCGAATTAGGCACGGAAATGCTTTTCCGCAGCTTGAAGGCCAAGATAATCTTGGGGATAAGCTTGATTCTTGTTTTAGTAATGGGCTCCTTTACCTATTATGATGCAACGACGCGGATACGATTTCACCTGAAGAAGCAGGAAGAGAGGGCATTCGATATCAGCGCTGCCATTATGAAGGGAATAGAGTATCCCATGCTTGATGGAGAGATGGAGGATGTGCAGGTGATCTTAGAGAAAGTAGGGATGCTTGAGGGCCTTGAGGTAGTCAAGCTCTGTGATCTAACGGGTACCATCAGATATACTAGAAATCCTGATAACATAGGCAAGGCCAATGAGTCCAAAATCACAATGAATGCCCTGCGCAACAAAGCCTTAGTGCAGGGCCTGGAGCTACATAGGGGCAAAACGGTATTTATTCATGCCATCCCCATTCCCAATGAAAAGGCTTGTTTTAAGTGTCATGGAAGCGGAAAGGATTACTTAGGGGTGTTGACGGTAGGAATTAACTGGGGGCCCATTGAGGAGAGCATAGCGGCCATTCGGAATCGAGAAATTGCCCTGGCGGTGATTTCCCTGGCAATTGTGGCCTTTTTCTTGATTCGATGGTTATCCAAGAATATTACTCAACCTATTTTTAAGGTTACTGAATTTGCGAATGAAGTCAGCCGAGGAAAACTGAACGCCACATTGGATCTTGGTAAGAGGACAAAGTCTTGGGAGAGGGATAAGGCGCATGGAGGTGATGAAATAGTCCAGTTGGGTGATTCCCTGATACATATGTTAAGAAATATGAGAGAAATGTATGGGAAAATCTCCTCATTCAGTAAGGATTTGGAGTTACAGGTAGCCAAGCGAACAGAGGAGTTGGAGCAAAAAACAACAGAGCTTGAGCAGGCGAATATAGAACTCAAAAAGCTTGACGAACTTCGATCTACCTTTCTGGCAAATATGTCCCATGAACTCAGGACCCCGCTCAACTCTATAATTGGCTATACTGATCTGCTCATAGATAGGGTGGATGGGAATATAAATGAGGAGCAAGAAAAGAGCCTAACAAAGGTGCACAAAAATGCCAAAAATCTGCTTAAGTTAATCAATGATGTCCTCGATATGTCCAGGATTGAGTCCGGAAGGGTGGAATTAGACTTGCGAGCAGTTAATCTACAGGAGATTATCCAAGAAACGGTCTCTGCCCTTGAACCATTGATAAAAAACAAAGGGTTGATAATAGATATGGATTTTGATGAAAGCTTACCATTTGGATACGCAGATCCAGATAGGATCAGGCAGGTGGTAATAAATCTACTGGATAATGCCATTAAATTTACCGCAGAAGGACGTATAACTGTGAGTGCCAGACCCTCTGAGATAGAGACTAAGGGGAACCAGCCGCCGAGATTCGTTGAGGTCTGTATCTCAGATACGGGCATAGGAATCAGGAAAGAGGATCTTAATAAACTCTTTGACAAGTTTAGGCCGCTTGATATCTCAGCCACGAGTGAATACAGAGGGGCAGGCTTGGGGCTTAGTATC
>CP070673.1:195828-199205 GCA_020351915.1 Deltaproteobacteria bacterium | reverse complement strand
CTTTGATGTGCCATTTTACGGTCCATTCGCTCGGGTCTGGCTTGGTTACATCCAGGGCCCAGTAACTTCTCCCACCCCACCTCTCGCCAAAGACCAGGGTCTTGTCATAGTAGCCGTCGGTTTTGGTCTTGGCCCATAAGAGGTTGCACGAGCCATCAACCATGTAGGCATGGGTATCTGGGCTGGCGAATTCTTTGAGCCTGGCAAGAAGGTCTGAAGGCACAAAGGCATAAATTTCGCTTCCTGCCGCATACGTTCTGCCATTAATATCGGAGGCCTCCCTATCAGTAAAAACATGGAGCATACCGTCATTGGCACCAACAGCAATAAAGCGGTACTCCAGTTGCCCATCTGCGTCGAAATAATCGATGACCCTCGGCTCAGAATGGATTATGTCACCCAAAACCCACTCTCTTTTTGCCACCGGATCCCCATTAGGTAGGGCGTCAAAGGTATAGCCATACATAAAGTTAATAATTTTGTGGGCAGTTATATTCTCTGGAACATCAAGGTCACTTTTTGAGACATTTGTTTCGATGAAGTCCTTGATAGATTCATCGTTTTCATCATAGTAGCGGATCGTTCTGAAACTGTAATAAGGCCCGGCAGAGGGGACACTCACCGGATCTGGTCCTGGCATGGATTCCTTCAATAACGCGCCCACACCCCCTTTATGTACCTGACCTCCATCAGGACCAGTTGACCAGTATGAGGTACTGCCGGCCTTGAGTGTGCCGTCACATCTGACAGCAATATCACCGTTTTGGTCAACCACCGTCCACTCAGGTTCCACCCTTCCGCAGTCTGTTCTGGGTACGTAATCCAGACCGTATTTCTTGAGGTTCCCCTGCCAGTAATCGGTTTCCCTGGGCTTAAAATAGGCAAGGTAAACCTTGTTGCCGCTTTGGGTCCTGTTTGCCTCATCTACTGAAACCACAGGAGCCACGTGTGATACACCCCTGCCCAGGATGTCTGCAAAGGATTGGTTCAGTTGTTGCTCAAGCCTTAAGGGGTTGACTACATAGAAATAGGTGTCCGGGATCCCATCACCATCTTCGTCCCATTCACTTTCTAAATCAGGCTTATCATTATTATTGAGGTCGTTAAATCCTCCCCATTTGGCGGCATACCAGAGAGGATTCTTCAATAAGGTGGCTGCCGGGAAAAAACCAGGGGTAAAGAACCTCGTGGTGCTTGAAGGTAAGGGTGTATTGTCGAGCCAGTTTGTGTCGCTTACTCCTCGATTCGGTCCGATTCCTGGCGGCGTATCAAGGTAGAAGTCAGGATCATCTGTTTCAGCGTAATTGGTGCTCCTGACCTCCAGGTAGATGCCATCGGCGGTTGTACCTGAGATGATATATCCTAAATGCTGCTTGGTGCTTCCCCCATGATAATCGATACACTCCACATCGATTTTCACGGTGTTGTTAGCCTGCAACTCATATTCATAGATCACCATGGCATCCATATCATGATCCGCACCCTGTTCTGCGTGCTCAAAATTGACCCGAAACCTTCCATAGGTGGGGGCAATGGTTTCCACATAAAAATCGGCAATGGTACAGGTGGGCTGAAAGTCACCCCGCGCTGGGGTGATGCCTCCTCCACCCGATGATTCTATTGACTTGGCAAATGGAACTAAGGTGACGGTCTGGTCCCCTGCGGGAATTTCTATCCGGGGCAAAGGGGAAGACAAGGCTATGGTATAGGTGAGTACGTTTTGGTCGTCATCTGCGGAATGGAGGTCTGTTTTGCGGCCATAATAGGCAACAGACGCTGCATAGTAACCGCCTTGTTTGGTAGGTTCATCGGGGCATAATCCCCGGATGTTCCCCAGACTGCTCACTGCTTTGGCAGAACAGGCAGTGTCAAAGGTACCGCCGCTTTGCCCGATATAGTAGGAGCCTGATATTCCTTCTTCAGCGGATAGAGTATTAGCCAGCGTTTCAGCGTTTAGACTGCCGAGACTGGTGCCGACTGACCCAAAAACACTTCCCGGCAGTTGATCTGAATCGAATGATGGATTAATATCGCTGATCACGAGCAGAAACGGTTTGGCGCAGTAATCGTATGTTGTATATGGGTCGACCCAGGATGGGGAAGGAAGGCCCAATTCAATGTCGTCATGAGAGCCTGCAGCGTTGGTGAAATCACTGGTAGGCCCCGGTTCTCCGGCAAAATACCGCAATGTTTCATACATCATTTCCCCGATAGGATTTCCCCACATCCTGCACTCACCTTCCTGTATAGGTCTGCTATAGATCCAGCCGCAGTCAGCGCTATGAATATGGTCAGAATAGTCAAAGCCTGTAAAACGAAATCTATCGATGGTTTTGATAATACCAGCCGTAGAGGTAAACTGCCCGGTTTGGGGATCGATTTCGTCGGTAATGGGGCTAATATTTTTCCTCACACGGCCGCCAGAGAGGTTGTTGTCATACGATCCTGTCAATAGGCCAAAGTGCATGCGTCCTGATTCGCCATACTGTTGAAGGATACCAACAGGCTTGTAAACCCCCGAAGGGTACTGCTTGCAATTGGTCTCAGGCATGGAGGGATCAGCCACCAGAACCCTGACCACGTAATCGTCAGGAGAGACAGAAGGTCCTGTTTTTCCGTGAACCACTTTGTCTCCCGCAACTGGCCTTTCAATGGACACCCATTCCCAGATGCGATGGGTCTCATTGGTCAGGACCCGTAACAGGGGAGGGCCATTTTCCGAAACGAGGGTGGTTGAGGCAAAGAGATGTCTCGTGCCAAGGTTGGGTTGCATAAAAGGGGTATAGTCGCTGATGTCATATCCATCAGTAGTAGGATCTGTATATTCCTTGCCCCAGCTGTGAGCATCCTGGGGGATATAGGCCCTTTCCAGCACCGTTTCCGTAGTTGTGTCGGTTGACCTATGGCCACCGTACAGCACCTTTCTCAAGCAATCGATTCGGGACATGGTAAGGTAATTGAGAAAATCACCACTCCATGCGCCCGAGCACCTTTTATCGGCCGTAGTTGAAGATGGTTCAAACAGATTCTCGAAAGAGTCATAGGTATAGCATTTGTGGCAGTCGAAATACCCATAGTAGTCGATATCCGGATTATATCCTACATCCAGTTCCCCATCCCCATTCAGGTCGGATACATCGTTATAGGCCTCGTAATACAGCTTGTGGTTCCTGCCCATTACAATCATTACTAGAGGAGGAACATCGGCAGTATAAATCTGATCGTCACCTGCAGCGGCCAGGGCTCCTGAAGCGCCACTCATCAGGCAGGGCATAGCGAAAAAGCAGAACAATATTAGTATGGTAGCAGTTTTCCTGATCATGGCATGCATCGGAACTCTTCTTAAGCAGATCTTTAAAATTCGAAATCGATCCTCT
>CP070673.1:188912-195728 GCA_020351915.1 Deltaproteobacteria bacterium | reverse complement strand
GTCAGCCATCAAATCTTCTGGTCCATGGAAGCCTATGTGGAGGGCTGATTTAACCGCATAATCCTTAAGAATACGATTACAGCGTTTTGCTACTTTGCTCGTATAGGTTGTGCCTTCCGGGCCACCACTTTGCTTGACCCTTGGTATAATGCCTGAGTATCAGACCAGGTTGTTGAGGGGTTTCTGTTGCAAAGGGTCCCCTATCTCTGCTGTCACCCCAGCGGCCAGGACGATGCCGATCCCCCGAACGGTTGTCAAAAAAGCACCTTGCGTTTGTGCCAGCCATATCGCGATTTCTCTTTCTAGTTGTTCGATAGTTTCTGCCAGACATCTGAAATGTTTCACATGTTGACTCAGAGAGAGCTGTAACGTGCTTATATATTCATCCGGTGGGATGAGAACCTCTTTAGCATATTGCTGAAGCTTATCAGCAGTCCATTCGGGCTTTGATGTCCCATGCCGCCGTAGGATCTCAATGAGTTTTTCTCTTTTTCGCCGACGGATTTGCCGTGCACTGAATCGCTCCTCCATCAAGTACAATGAGCTATTCGTAAAAGGCACAATCCCTGTTTTTCGCTCGTCCAAAAATCCAGGAAAGAGGCGATCCACCACGGTGTGAATTCGATTGCGTACCTCTGTTGCCATAACAACCAGCTTTCTTCTGTGACGAACCAGCGTCCGCAGGTTACGATAAATGCCAGATTGGGCAGGTGAGCAGTTTGCTCTTCGGTTCAGCAGCATCGAAGCAATACCCATCAAATCCAACCGATCCGTGCTGGCTTGAATATTGGCCCGTTGCTTTTTAGCATCATGGGCGTTGACACCAGCCACGAGCCATCCTTTGGAGCGCAGAGTGTTTACAAAGTTCTCCGCAAAGGAGCCCACATCCTCACCGCCAAAGAAAACGTGATGTGAGTTGATCCCGCGATGACGGCAGGATCTCCTTACCTGCTCAATGAGGTACTTGACGCCTTCCAGAGAGTTCTTCACCGAAAAGGGCTTTCTCAAAATATCGCCGTATCCGTTACAGAACATCACAATGTGGTTCTTTTTCGCAAAGTCAATAGGCACACACATGATTTTGGAATTGTTCCCTGCCTCCTCAAAAACACGAAGCAACTCTTGACTTTGGTTTGAATAGATGGTTGACTTTTTCATGGTGAAGTTCCTCCTTTCATTGATTGCAGCTGCATCATTGCACACTGCGCATTCATTATGCCACCGGTTAAACCTGGATGGCTAATAGGGGAACTTCACCCCCGATTAAGATAAAGGGGGTCGTCAAATTTCTAAAGTGATTTCCTGAGTTGGGGAGGCTCGCCGAGCTCACCTAAAAGGCTCGCTCGCCTCCCCAACATCTCCTCAGAATGGTACCAGTATGTTGCACTTTTTCATTGCTAGATTTCGACAGAATATGTTGTAGTCAGAGCAAATTTTTGAGATCTACCAACCATGCTATCCTACCCCCAAATCTGAGAGTTCTCAAATGCGAATCGCCCCTGTTCATCGGACCTGGCCAATCGCACTGTGAAAAATCTGACACATTGACAAACTCGTCATCAAATTCCCCGATATTATTTTTACAAAAAAGTTTTAATTAGTTGGAATTACAGGGAATTATGCCTCTGCGCCGTCTTGGCATAATTGCTGCAGAAAAACACGATAGCTTGGAGGGAGTCGGGCCAAGGTAAGTAATTAAAGTACTCGAAACTAGCGAAAAAATATGGCCCCATTTCGGGGCTGTATCGGCTTTTTTAGGGTAAAAAAGAGCATAACTTGGCCCAACTGCAAGTTACCGAAAAACAAAGCAGGGGAAACATGGCTCAGGAATCCCGAGTAGGTGGATTCTATGGTGTGTCCTAATTGCGGAAAAAGCCCAATTGTGTCTGATGCCTTGTTTTCATTCAACCCTTTTCGCAGTTTCATTTGTAGACATTGCGGGGCGATGCTGAAGGCGTCAGGGCAAATTCGAATGGGGTATGTCTTGACGATCGCTGCCTGTATTGCGTCTTTCTTCTACACGTTTCCGCTGATTTATGAAACCGCAGAAACAGTGGCAGGTCCAAGCCCTTGGCCTTGGACTGTAAGAAATGCGTTGGGTTGGCTGGTTGCATTCGCTGCTATTGGTGTTCAAATCTTTTTAATATACTGTCCCGTGTTGTTGTATACATGGAGCAAAGGCAAACTCAGGCGTGTCAAACCATCGTGAAAGGGCTAATGCCTAGCGATTCTTTTAACCCGCTGACTACACTGTGCCGCCAAGCCGGCCCGGTGTACCGGGATTAACTCATCCGATGTAAGAATATCGAATAATGACCCCTCATAAAGCCAGACATTGCCTTTTGGGCCTAATCATAACGCTGGTTGGTTTGATTTCTATTAGATTCAACTTTCTCCATCTAAAACCCGTCTACTATTTCGTTGTGGCTTTTGGATTCCTTTGGGCCATGGTGCCAGGGCATCTTCCATTTGTTTTGGGCCCTATCTTGAAGCCAATCGTAATACCAGTGGGATATCTGTTTTTTTCAATTCTCTTTCCCATGTATTCTATACGCTTTTTCATCCTTAACCCCGTTCGCATAAAGAGAGACACGCCAATTTGCTGCGTCGAGTGGTTCTCTATTTTGACCAATTGGGGTGACCCTATTGTCGCCTACAACTGCTGCGGAAATACTCTCACATTCGTAGCAGACCCCGATGACTCAGCGTGGCTTGCTACTTGGATTGCATATCGGAGCCAAAGGGTCATGAAAAAAGCTATTAGTAAACTGAAGGCCTTTGCCATTCGTGAAGTTTATATAGACCAACAACATATAAGAAAGGCCCTACATGAAATTTCCGAATCATATCCGAGAGTAAAAGAGGTTTTAGATTTAGACATCAATTCCACTGCATTCGCCGATTTTATGGATAACTATATGGGCAGAATAGACGATTTCTATCGTTCTCATCCGCATAGCGTTGCTACATTGCTCGTTTGGCATAAGAGGCATAAACAAAAAGAATATGAGTTGGAACCAAAAACATTGCTCGGCCAGATTTATTATGATGAGTAGATCTATTGTGACGTATTACCCTATAAACACCCGACAAAGTGCTGTATGCTGGCTGGCATACTCGCTGCCCTCGTTCGCCAGCAGGTCAGCACGGCTGTTCTGCTTATAGCTATTAGCTAAAATAATTCAATCAAACCAGCGATTGTTATTTTTGGCGCTATACGAATGACTCTTCTGAGGCGTAATCTTATACTGCATTTGAATACCGCTATTTCTATTTACGTGCTGTTTGCCTTGCTTGATGTGTATTTTACCTTGAGGGGAGTCAACGGTAATATTACTTTGGAAGGCAACCCAGTAATGCGCTATATGATGGTTTCCTTTGGCCTGATGGGTGGTTTGATCGTTGAGAAGAGCCTTGTCCTCTTAGTTTCACTGCTAGTTGCAATAGTTGCGGTCATCGGTATTGAAAAGGAAGCTGACTGCTTCCACGAAAAGACAAGATCTTATCACGCACTAGAACCACACATCAAGAATTTGGGGACATCCTTGACTAGGTTGAATAACTCTAGCATCATGTGTCAAGAGAAAAGCGGGACCTTCGTGCAGAAATTGCTTAACCTTCCTTGAGGCAGCAAATGAAAGGCTTTGTCGGCGTCACAGACAATGATTGGTTTAGATAGAATCTCTTTTACAGATATTGTTTGGGCAGCACCCGTTTTCAAAGATGAGTTTATAAATGCTGCTTACCTAGGCGTGTTGCGTAACAGAGCTTTTTTTGAAAGACTGAGGTATTCTCCTCAAAGTCTGGATGTCACAGATGTAAGGCACATTTTGGTTCAGTTCCTTAATGATTGGGGGTGTAGACTAAAAAATTATGACAATCTTACAGCGGCTAATTTAAAAAACTGTATTCTGCGTTATCATCATGACCTTTTTGCTATTCAGAACTATTCAAGCTTAGGCTTTGATTTTGAAGATGAGACTAATAAAAGAAAAATTGAGAATATTTTCGATGGCTTCTGGGATTCAAGAATTGCATGAAATTTTGGACCTACTGCAATAAGTAAGACACTACATATGGTTAATCCTGACTTTTTTGGAATGGGGGACAACGATATAAGAACTAGCTACTGGGTTCATAATAGAGGCATATCACATTCTGGTGCAGGCTATTTCTTCTTTTTGATTGAGACAAAGAAGATTGCCGTAAGACTGGTAAATGAATTTCAACAAAGGTTTAATACTGCTGACCCAGCTATATGGATTTCTAAGAGGGTAGCTATTAACCCTCCTTTGTCGTTGATCAAGTTTATAGATGAATTTAATTGGCTTTTTTTTAGAAAAGGGAGGAAAAGGCCTAGTCATTGGATTCCTTCATCTAGCCTCAAATGACATTAGAGGGGTCAAGTCCCAGTTAAATAGGCTGCGCATTTAACAGGATAAATCTTTTTTTGACACTTGTTAGATAGTGTCGTCTAATTCTTTTACACGATTTTTTATTTCTTCCCGTGCAATTTCTTTTGCAGAATTTGTAAATAGCCACTTTTGTAATTTGGAACGAATTATGTTGAGATACTCCACAAAATTTACCTCAAATCTTTCAATATCAATATAAAACCCTTCTTCAGAACATCTCCACAACTTATCAGCATCTTTTACAAGTTTATCATTTAAGGAGATTGCTTCTTTTCTTGAATCATGACCATCAATTATCTCAAGAATTTCTTCAATTCTATCTTCATCATAATTTACCCTCTCAAGAATATCTTTTGCTATCTTTGCGCCCTCCACTCCATGTAATCTGTTCGATTCTGGAGACGTTGCCTTCGGGCCAAATGCTTCAAGTTGAAGATTTTCTGGAACCCTTTTCCAGCCAACATCATGTAAGATAATTGCCGGAATCACGATATCCTGATCTCCGCCTTCCTTTTCTAGAAGCCTATATGCAAATTCAGTGGAGATTTTAGTGTGAATATTATTCTTTCTGGTGTTGAGATATGGCTCTGCTAATTGCCAGATTTTTTGAAAAATCGTTTTCATGCTTTAGCGATAAGAAGTGAAGTAATCTAATTTCCTATAGAATTGGCCCAAGGCCTCTCAATCAGAGCTCGGATCTCTTATGGGTCACGACCCCATCTAGATGACTGGTTTTGGTCTATAACAAATGGCCTCCCGTAAATTAGCGGGTACCATATATAACTGTTATCTATTGGGCCAGCAATCCTCCATCAAAAACCATTACCGTTGTCAGCGGGGGTCAGACCTTTATTCTTGACAAATGCGAACGATCGGTGTCAGGCCCTCCAGTCCGCCATAAAGACGGCGGACAAGAAGAACGGCGGGCACGCCCTCCAGAAAAATGGTGGGCAAGTCTTGACATGCAAGTCAAGTCATGACCCCGATTTCTTTTCGCGATAGACGCAACGATTCGGATTTTGAATTAAGAACCCCCACGGCAGGTTACCGCGGGGGCCTGAGGACATTATAAAGGTCAAGGGACCTTCATGTTTTCGCAGAATAAAGGGAGAGCGTGGGGCTGTCAAGCCAAAAATCCACATAAGCCGGAGCAAGTCTTTACTTTTGACATGTTTCGGGATCAAACTTCTCCTTTTCCCCCAATCCCCTCCCTGCTGACCGTTGATAGTTGCTAAAGACTCGCCCGAAACGCCATTTTTATTTTTGTGTTTGCCTTTTTCTAAAGAGGACTTGCTCTCTTGGGGCAGGCCACCTCGTTTCATGAAGCAAGAAAAATGGTTGGTGTTTTGATTAATAGATGTAAGAGTGTGAAACGCGATTTTTCTTGACTTGAGAAACTTTTTGTCGTTGCATCAAATAAAGGTTATCCTATCTAATCAGTTAACCTCAATCTAGAGGTTACCCCATGGAGAAACAGCTCAAATGCTGCCTACCTTGCTTCGAGCAGGATGCTGTGAGTTCTGTTGGGAGCCTGAAGTATCATCCAGTGGATCAACTCCCTATTTTTCTGAGGGGAATTCATTTAAAAGGCATCAAGAATGAAGTGCCCAAAATGCGAATTTGAAAATCCAGAGGAGATGCAATTTTGTGTCGAATGTGGAAACAAGTTAGAAATAAATTGCCCCAAGTGCGGTTTCGGCAATTCACCAGCTTTTAAATTCTGCGGTAAGTGCGGCCACAGCTTAACCCTTCCCTCTGAGCCCTCCCCTAAAGAGCTCTCCTTTGATGAAAAGTTAGACAAGATCCAGCGCTACCTTCCTGGAGGACTCACCGAGAAGATCCTCGCTCAGCGGGGAAAGATTGAGGGTGAGCGCAGACAGGTCACGGTGCTCTTCTCCGATATGGTAGGATTTACCCCTCTCACCGAACAACTCGGCCCTGAGGAGGCTTACACCATCATGGATCAGGTCTACGAGATCCTCATCCACAAGATCCACGATTACGGAGGCACGGTTAATGAGCTGACCGGTGATGGCATCATGGCCCTCTTCGGCGCTCCCATTGCACTGGAAGACGCCCCGCAACGAGCAATACGATCTGCCCTGGCGACACACCGAGAGATGACCAAGTTCAACGAGCGACTCATACAAGAGCAAGAAGGCACCCCGCCTCTTAGAATGCGAATCGGTATTCACACAGGCCCAGTGGTCGTGGGCACCTTGGGAAACAACCTCAGGGTTGAGTTCAAGGCAGTGGGAGACACGGTGAATTTGGCCTCCCGCATGGAAGGTCTGGCAGAACCAGGAACGACCTATATAACCGAGGAGACCTTTAAACTCACCGAAGGCCTCTTCCGGTTTGAGGCCCTGGGAGAGAAGAAAATCAAGGGCAAGGAAAAACC
>CP070673.1:184321-188812 GCA_020351915.1 Deltaproteobacteria bacterium | reverse complement strand
GATATTGTAGTCGCTAAAAAGCCTTGATTATTGTTTCCAGTAAGGCATTCAATTTGATAGTAAAATGATATCCAAAAGGCTATGATAGATTCAGAAGCATAGGTAGTGGCAAGATAACGCAGGTTTAATAAAAAAAGATTTCATACCATATCTTGCGGTTAATCAAAGGAAATGATTGAAAAGGAATTATTGACTTTTCCATTAGAGGGAAAGGACAAATTCATAGCGGAAATGAAAACTTTTAACACCTTGGCGATCAGCGGCGCTCGCTTTCAGGCGTCGCCTGAAACGCGTTGCTGGGTGGCATAGTGCTTTTCTTGGCAGAGCCTATCCTCTGCAAGGCCAAAATTGCTGATTCTGATGGGGTTTTAAAAACCATTTTTCTTGACTTTAAGAAACTTTTGTCGCTTCATAAAAGCATAGATCTTCGCCCTTGACTAAACCTCTTTTCAGAGGTGAGTCCATGGAGATACCCCCCAAAATGTGCCTGCATTGCTTCCTTCAGGGCATACTTGTTCTGTTGGGAGCAATCATCTCAGATAAAGCGACTTGTCATCAAGAAACTGATAATTAAATCCATCACCCTATTATGTAGAAGAATTGGGTACCCAAAAATATTGAAGGGAGGTAATGAATCATGGAGACGTCGCTTCTAAAGGTGAGGATCGCAGTTCTGTATATCTTTTTGGCAGTATGGATGTCAGCTTCAATGATACTACTCCTTATGAGGCCGGGTACCCATCAGCCCAATGCAGGTGAGAGAGGTGCTGTTGGTATGGTTTTTCCGTAGCAAACTTCCTTCAAAACTCGATCAGACTCATGGGTTCTTTTCGCATTACATCAGCTCCTTTTTATTAATATTTACAATGTATTATAAAATAATTGCGGAGCTAAAGCCAACATCAATTGAACCTTTTAGTTAGGAGGGAAAGATGAGAAATAGCGTTAGGCATTGTTTGTTTCTCACATTGTCAATGATCATGAGCTTATGGGTGATTGAGTCTTCAGTCGCCCAAGTCACCTTGGAGGTACTCAATCCACGGGGTGAAATTGAGCCTCCTAAAACCCTGGGGATTTCACCCCGCGTGACGGATTTAGCCGGTAAAACAATCGGATTGTATGATAATGGGAAACAAGGTTTTACCGCATTTCTCGATGTTACTGAAAAACTGCTAAAAGAAAAATATCCGACCGCAACGATTAAACGATATCGCGGTGCCTTCGATCTTGGAAGACGTCTAACAGAAACCATTGCAAACGAAGTGGATACTATTATCTACGGATCGGGGGACTGAGGCTCCTGTACCTGGCAGGGTACTGCCGGGCTGGCAAGACTTGAAAAACGAGGTGTCCCCGGTGTCTTTCTGGTTGCTGAAAATTTTGAACACGATGCAGAGTCAGGGGCTCATGATAATGGAATGCCGAACCAACGGCACGTGATATTGGCTGGGTATTATTGGTATATTCCCCCAGAGGAATCCAAGCCGATCGCGGAGTCTCACATTGACAAGATTATTACCGCGTTAACCTCCCCTTTAACACCAGAGGAGATCAACCCACCGCAAGAGGCAAAGGTAGCGCTCCCACCAATCAAGATTACGGCAGAGAATCATGCGGCGGCAGTTGAGAAATGCCAGAAGGTTTTCAATGATAACCGATGGAGTGACGGTTTGGCTATCATTCCGCCTACAAGAGAAGCCGTTGATCTGATGCTGACCGGCACAAGCCGGGCACCGGACGAGGTCATCGGTACAGTCAAGGCCAAAAACGGGATCGCCACTATCGAAAGAATTGCCATAAATGCGGTCATGGCCGGTGCGAGTCCTGCCTATCTGCCGGTGATCATTGCAGCTATGGAAGGCCTTACGCATCCGACGTTTGATCTCCTTCATCCCCAAGCGTCCTTAGGAGGCTTTGAGCTGGCCATATGGGTGAGCGGCCCCATCGCAAAAGAATTGAATATGAATTATCGGGATCGTCTCTGGACATATGGGAATCGTGCCAATTGCAGTATTGGCAGGGCCATTATATTGTGCCGAATAAATCTGGGACATATGTGGCCGGGTATCAACGATATGGCAAGGACTCGAGCTGTTCCGTTTACGAATTATACGTTCGCCGAAAATAATACCTCCGCCAATCCTTGGAAGCCCTATCATGTCATTCAAGGGTTCAAGCCAGAAGACAGCTGTGTATCGGTGTCTACAGTCTCGCCCAGGACAGAGACCACTTATCGGGGTGCAACGGCAAAAGAACTATTAGATAAAGTCACCAAAAGTATCCTTGCAAGTCGATCCTCGGTGTTTTCCCTTTATAAACCTGGAATAGCCAATCCGCGGGCCCATCCCAGTAAATATGTATTTATGGTATCTCCTGAAGCCGCTGAGGATCTGGCCGCGCTTGGGTATACCCAGGAAAGCCTGCGAAATTTTGTCTATGAAGCCACGAGCGTTCGTTTTGAACAACTCAGTCCGGATGAGGTCAGTTGTATTCGGTCGAGGATTGAGCAAAGTATTGCGGGTCGGGGAATTTTTGCAGATCGGCTTCCCTCTGACCGAATTCCAGTATGGCAGCAGGGCCTTAGACCCGGAGGAAAGGTTCCGATTCTTGTAACGCCAGAGGATCTCCATTTTGTCGTAGTCGGTGCGCAAGGTAAATCCATCACCGGATGGTCTTATATTCGGGCCCCATATACATGGTCTTCTCATCATACCGTAAAAATAGAAGGAGCCACCCTGACCAAGGCAGGACGGTAGTGAAAAAACTTTTAATAATTCTGGTAGAATAAAGATAGGCATAGACTCGTTAAAGGCAGGAGGTAGTGGTGCACCTCTTGCCTTTATTATTGGGGGAACCGCTAATGAAACGAAAGATAATGATTGCATTTCTGTCGATTTTGCTGATGTCTTTTATTGATGGCATCTTGCATGTACCTTCTGTTTCAACAGGCATTACCCGGGAGGCAGCCCGGATCGGAGAGACTGTATCGGGCATGATTAATGTTTGGGGACCCGGTGCATCAGAATATGGCGTAGATGAACTCTATGAAGTGAAGATTACTATTCTGGAAGTTCTACGCGGAACAGAGGCATGGGCACATATCCAAGCCATAAGTTCGTCCAACAAGCCGCCTAAAGACAGTTTTGAGTATCTTCTTGCTCGTATTCGATTTGGATATTATGCTAAGGGGAGTCCGGGAAATAAGGCTTACACATTAAAGCAGGGTGATTTTAAGGTCTTCTCTAAAAACGATCAAGCGTATAAAGCGCCCTCAGTGTTGCCGCCGAAACCCGAACTCATTGGTAGGGTTTTCCGGTCGGGTGAATCATATGAAGGCTGGGTTCCCTTCGTAGTGGCAAAGGATGATGACCAACCGCTTTTGTTCTTTTCTGGAGGTATATGGTTTCAACTTTTTTAGGCTTTAGGCGAAGAGAGACTCACCTAATTATTTTACTGAAATACACCACCCCATACACATTCTAGTTTCTCAAAACGCTGTCTCAAAGAGAAATCTTTTGCTAGCTTCTCTGCCAGTCGTGCTAAATGTCGTATCGAGGCAGATTGACCAGTCGCCATTTGAATTTTCGAAACTCTGGCAACAACGTTGAAGTAATTGATCCACTATATCTTGAGCTTGGTTCCTGCGACCGGTAGGTATCGATTTCTTACCACATACATAAATTCCAGAAATTTGAGGATTACTCATGGTAGTTGAAAGGTCAATATCAGATTGCACCGAGCAAGCGAAACGGTCTGCCAGAAGATACTTACTTCAAGATGAAATGGGATGTTACAGGGTAATCTGGATTATACAATAATTGTATCGCAATTAGACAGACTCGCCTACGCGGGAAGTCTTTGTGAAATCGATTGAAGTGTCCAAATAAGTTAGTGTCGTCCCTCAGTTCGCCAACCCCAAGATCTTGTGGTAGCCATAATCGGCTCTGATGATTTGTTATCTGCTATCTTGGTCAGATTTCTATTGTGCTGAATTCATGTGATATCAAAACCATATCGGCAATATTGCTATAATTTTCGTGAGATGTACTCCTGGCAAGGTATCTGCAATTTCGGTCTTAGGGCGGGCCGGACAATATTTTAGCTATTTTTCAGATTCCTTCAAATAGCGATAGAGATTTGTCTCCGAGACATGAACATGAAGACTGGAGGGATACCTTGACCTAAATCATCTCTCCACTTCATCAACTCCAACTTGTTTCCTTCATCCTTCAAAATCTGGACAAATACGAACTCTGACTCCTCGTTAATAAGCCTTTCGCTGGGGGTGCTGCTAAGAATTGTTGTCCATGTCCCGGAATTTATGTATTCGCCTTCACGTCTGCCCTTGTGCGTATGACCAAATACCACATATGGCACTTCGAGCTGCCGACTAATCACGGATGCCATCATGTGTTCGTATCTTCCCTCAGCTTTGTGCATTACAAAACTCCAGAGATTCCTTAACTTACTTTTGTTGTAAAGATAGCATGG
>CP070673.1:179410-184221 GCA_020351915.1 Deltaproteobacteria bacterium | reverse complement strand
AGGGTCCCCGGTTCAACGGGGCGCGCAGGATAAATCTTAGATGATAAGTATTGACACCCCAACTGAAAGCGGCGACGCCCTTAAAAAACTAAACTGACGAAGTCAGCCGGAGCAAATCTTCACTTTTGACATTTTTCGGGATCAAACCCTTGCTTTTGCCCCAATCCCCTTCCCTCTGAGCACGGAGAGTCTGTCAAACGAATGAGGGTCAGGTCTCAACAATTGACAAATCAATAGGCATGGAATTATCATAGTGAAGTGATGGATCAACAGGAAACCGAAGATTTTGTCAAGCTCTCCGTCAAGGATTTTGGTGATCTCATACCTATCAGTCAAGATGTCTCAGGGAGATGCCGGTGGACGACGAATTGTTCCGGTTTTTTCCTGTCCGCAGTAAAATCCTAGCCTTGAGCTTTCGGGGAAGATCAACTGGCTCTTTCGGAGTTAGGGAAAGAAACCCTTTACATCGGCCACATCGTGGTATAAATACTGAGGCTGGGAGGGAGTCTTCGGTGGACAAAATGGTGTTTTCTAAGATTCGACGCCACTTGGGAAAAACCCAAAGCCAGATGGCCCAGCTGCTTGGTACCTCGCTAAAAGCCATCCAGAGTTTCGAGCAGGGATGGAGGAACATTCCCGGGCATATCGAGCGTCAAGTGCTGTTTCTTCTGGCCATGAAAAGCGCTTCCAGTAGGCACAACAAGCCCTGTTGGGTGATTGAAAAGTGTCCTGCTGAAACCAGGCAGAATTGCCCGGCATGGGAATTTCAATGTGGGAACCTCTGCTGGTTTATCAACGGAACGATATGTCATGGAGAGCTTCAAAGGAGCTGGGGCGAGAAGATGGAGCAATGCCGAAAATGCGAGGTATTACGATCAATCTTGTCTGATCTATAAGCATTTGGCTGCACGGTTCCAATTTTTTTAGTGCCCTCCTTGTCTGTTTTGCCAGCAAGGAAACAAGGGTCTTAACAGGCTGTTGGCGAAATCCCTTTTCACTGAGTCTAAACCGTTTTTTCCCGACTTGTCGGGATTCGCCAAGATTTCTTGGCAAAAAACGTTTTAATGACCGCTCAAATGGATTTGTGTTTGGGCAACAGCCCCCAATTGTCAAACGGTAAGGCTAACATCCTCTCCAATTTTTCGAAACGCTCTTTGCTCCAGATACGGCCACTGCTCAAGCCGTTTTCTGTAACGATTCCTCTTGGTTTTATCGTCTCGAAGCTTCCCATATTCTCATGTCCAAATCTGAAAGAGCGACTGACATGTTACCTATGAGGAGGCCGTCCAGAGTCGTGTTGCAAGAGAGCTTACGTTCGAAACGGAGAAAAGGTGCACCTGGCAGCAGAATCTAGCCTTTTTGAGGAGTTATTCTGAATTGTAGGGTCCTTAGGACTTCACCGTCCGGGCCGAGCACGTCCACACGCCAGGCCCCTATGTGCTGAGAGTGAATTACCTTTGAGCTATAGGTACGCCAACTGAACGACTTCACAGGTAGATTTACTGTAGCCACCCTGGTGTCCCCGAAATACCAGACATGGCTGATCTCAACAGGACGCTCAGCACCAACGACCTTTGTGAAGCAGTAAAGCTTGTTCACTGAAACCTCGAAGCTCGTCCCAGCAACCAGAGGCCTCCTGCGGCGGACATCTCGACAAATCACTCCTTCCTCAATGGTTATGGTCCTCAAGAATCCCTTGGACTCCTCTCTCGGCTGGCTTTCAATCTCCTTTGGTTCCTTTGATATCGGGGCTTTAATGGGTTCGGTTTCTGTTTGTTGTATCCTTACGGGGGGAGATACAGGTGGTATTACTTGATTCTGATCGGCCGAACTCCTGGTTTCAAGATTTTCACCTTTTCCTGGTAAGTGGTTCCCCTTTTGAGGCACTGTCTGCATTACCTCTAGAGTTACTAAGGCAATGACCAGACACAGCATTGCCGCCCACGTCCAGTAGATAACGGCTCTTTTCCTGGGCTGCGCTACCTCAGATGTCTTTGGTTCGATCCATCCTTCTTCCTTCGAAAGGGATTCACCGGGGCTCATATCTTCATAACACTGCCTTACCATGTCGGGCGTGATGATCCTGCTGCTCTGTGAGTAACCGAGAAGGAGGGAGTTGTCCGCCAGGATGTTGATCATTCTCGGAATTCCACCGGAATACTGGTGAATAGCCTCGACCACACTCTTGGAAAAGATATCATTTCCTTTTTCAGCCCCGGCTATTTCCAAACGTTTGGCAACGTAACCCTTGGTGCCTTCGAGGTCAAGCGGTGGGATGTTATAGCGGATGCTAGTTCGCTGGAGGAGCGGCACACCCCGGGACTCACTCAGTTTCGCCTTGATCTCAGGCTGGCCAACCAGGAAGATATTGAGGAGCTTTTCGTCACATGTTTCCATGTTTGAGAGAAGCCTGATCTCCTCAAGCAATTCCAAAGAGAGCCCCTGTGCCTCATCAATAATCATGATAACGTTCTTTTGATGCTCAAGGGACTGGCGCAGAAATGCCTCAAATTCTATCAGGAAATCAGCCTTTGATTCGAAATGTATTCTTTTGCCGAAAGCGGAAAAGGCAAGGTAATCCAGAAACTCGCTCGGCGATAATAAGGGATTGGAGAGATGGATGCAGTGGACAGTGTCATCAAGTGTGGTCAGCAGGGCCTGAATCATGGTGGTCTTGCCGGTGCCAATCTCTCCTGTCAAAAGGATTAACCCCTTTCTTTCCATGACGCCGTACCTTAACAGATTAAGCGCCTCTCGGTGGCCTTCGCCCAGATACACAAACCGCGGTGATGGATTCAGGTTAAACGGTTTTTCCTTCAGGTTATAGAATTGGGTATACACGACTTGCCCTTAGGATCGATCGCGGTAATTCTAACTTTATCTTCAGTGTTTCGCAAATACAAAGTGTATAGGCCTTTTGCTCAAGGAGCTGTAAAGAGGGACATTCGAGTGTGAAGAGGGGGACGTCCGCAAATAAGTAAATAACGAATCGATGAGGGTCAGGCACTCCAGAAGAACGGCGGGCAAGCCCGCCAAAAGAAGGCGGACAAGCCTACATTGCTAACAACCCTAGCTGGGCAAGTTAGTCAGGGGTAACGCCCTTAGAAAACTGCTATGAAACGGGCGGTTGTCAAGCAAAAAAGTTTGATATTTAGATTTCTTTTTTGATTGTACGAAACTCCATTTTTACCCTCGTAGAGTGGTCTGGTTTAAGAAAAGGGGGCGAGGGGCTTCTTCGACGGTGAATCAATCTGCTATTCGTGGGTTGGTTACCAACATTGTTCGTTATCCGTCTGGAGGACACTCGATCTAAGATCGTGAGTAAGCCTTAAGGCTTTCAACATAGTTTTTTCGAGTATCTCCTGACGTGCCCCACGCTCCCTTTTTCCTAAACGCTATGAAACCTTAACGTGACCCTCTGCATTGTAGTTAAAAAGGATTTTTAACCAAACTGCAGAGGCCATAATTCAAGGCTCATTGTGCGGTAACAGGTTGTACTTGCATCGTGGCCCAGATGAATCCCGCAAACTCCCTGGTTATTGCGGTGATCGCTACAGGATGAATCTTGCCTTTCATGGTTAAGGCCCAATAGCGTTTGTTAAGACGGTTAAGGCACTTAATAGCTATAGTGGCGCTTTGGGCATCCACCTGGGTTAGATCATGTTTCATTTGCAAACTGATATGAGGATGCTTCTTATAATGCTGTGCTGATTCAATCAGTAGGCTCCGGCATCGAATGTTGCCGGCTTTCGTAATAGAGCCACCTTTTTGTGTATCTCCTGATGAGTTTTCCGATGGAATCAGTCCAAGGAAAGCCATCAGGGCTCCTGGGTTTGGGAATCTTCTAAAATCCGTGATTTCCGAAATGAGCACCATGGCCGTGAGGGTGCTGATGCCTTTGAAGGCTTTAAGCTTCTTGACACGGGGAGCATAAGTCTCAGAGCGAGCCAGCTTTTCGATCTGATCATCAAGATAACGTATGCGCGTTCTGAGATATTCCAGATGCCCCCCATATTCATCCAGAACGTGCTGCAAATACTCATTGGGCATCCGGAGCTCTGTGAGCCAGTCAAGATGGTGCTTTGTCCATTTGCTATGAGCCCAGTAAACATCGTGGGATAGGAGTAAGGAATTGATTTGCTGCTTTACCCTTTTTTCAGATTCCTTGAATGCCAGACGACAGCGAATCAAACTACGCACCGATTCTTCGTGCTCTGTGGGGAGATGCACTATGGTTAACAATCCGTTGGCATAGAGCCGGGCCAGATTCTTCGCATCCCGGAAGTCATTTTTTCGGCGGTCACCACTTTTCTTGGGAATCAGGGAGGGGGCAATAACATCGCAGTGGTAGCCCCAGGAGGCCATCTTCCTCTGAAAGGTATAACCATTGCATGAGGCCTCGTAGCACGCCTTGATCTCAAATGTAGTGGATAGTTTTTTCATGTACTTAGAGATGACTTTATCCATATTTTTTAAACGGATGAGATCATAGAATTTCTTCTCGCCTTCCAACATAACGGCGATGGACAGAGAATGAAGGTGGTAATCTACGCCAACATACGCTATCTTTTTCATGGGCTGCTCCTCCTTTTCTAAATGTATTTTTTTACCAGGTGTGCATATCACACCTGGGAGCAGCCCGTTTCATAGAATCTAAGTTGCGGAGTGGAGGTCAGGCCATCCAGAGGAACGGCGGGCAGGCCTTCTCATGAGACAAACTCCTTGAATTTCCCGGATTCGAAACTTTACTTTCGACATTTTCCGCTAGCAATCCCTTCCTTTTGCCCCAACCATCTCCCCTATGAGCGCCT
>CP070673.1:176030-179310 GCA_020351915.1 Deltaproteobacteria bacterium | reverse complement strand
TTATGCTCCTATGTTTCTGATCAAATACATCACGGGGCAACTCACAGAGAGCCAGCTCTTCTTGTTGCCCGAAGAACATGAGTATTCCTTCCCATTCAAGAAAATTCTGGGGAAGCGAGTTGTCCAGATCGAGGAGAAGAGCAAGACCGTTGTGCTTGAGGATGGGCAGGAAATAGGCTTTGATAGATTGCTCATTGCCAGCGGAGCCTCGCCCATCAACCCCAATATCAAGGGGCTCGCCAAAAAAGGTGTTTTCTTTCTTAGGCGTCTGGATGAGGCAAAAAAGATATCTCAGGCTCTAGAGCAGGCTTCTGATATCGTGATCGTTGGAGCGGGTGCAATGGGCATGGAGGCGGCCATCGCCTTCAACCATTTGGGGAAGAGGGCAAGGGTTGTTGAACTCGCGGGACAGATTCTTCCGCAGACCCTTGGACCCAATTTAGCGAGATATGCTCAGCAGAAATTAGAGGTCCAGGGCGTAGAATTCTGGTTTGGAGAGGCGGTTTCTGAGATTATTGGGAAGGACAGAGCGGTGGGGGTGGTGACCAAAGGGGGAAAGGAAATAAAGGGGGATTTGATTCTGCTCACCCCCGGTGTCCAGTCGAATACTGACTTTCTGAGCTCCACCGCCATTAAAATCAATAGGGGAATTATCGTCAACGACAAGATGGAAACAAATGTTCCTGATGTCTATGCTGCGGGAGATGTGGCTGAATCCAGAAATCCATATGGTGACTATGAAACAGTATTCAATTGGTACAGCGCTATTTCCCAGGGCTGGGTTGCTGGCTGTAATCTTATGGGCCAGCAGGAAAGGTATCATTTCTGTCCCATGCTGAGCGCACTCAAAGAGATTGAATTCCCTGTGGTTTCCATTGGGAGAAAAGGAAACGGTCGCTATGAACACCTGTCCCGTAGAGATGAAAGAAGAGGGGTTTTGGAAGAAGTATACGTGAGGGATAACTGTATAGATTGCTATCAGGCCATTGGTGCAAGGGACAAAGCTGGTCTCGTGTACTCATTTATAAAGCACAGAAAGCGAGTCGATGACCTTAAAACAGTCTTGGTATCCGATAGTTTCAAGGCCGCCCAACTGATATCCTGAGAAATCCTCATTCAAGGCGCAGTTTTTATCAACAAACTAATACGATTTCCCAGTGAGCAGGAAATACTGAGGCAAGGAACATCAATTCTGAACTCTTTTGGAGAAATACAAATTCTACCAAATACCGTCATGGGAACCTAGTACAGCTTTATGGCCTGCTCTACGGGGTCTGTGTTCCTGCCAACCACATCTCGGGCATAATTGATAATCAGCTCATGATCGCTGTCGAAAATCACTGTTGGCATCAAAGCCCTTTCATCTATCTTTTTCATACCTTTGTTTTCTCGATTCACGTATAGTGATTTAGTAAGAATCTTCTCTCTGCAACGTTAGAAATATACTGTAGCGGTGGTTAGTGGTCAAGAGGCAAAGCCTTCTGAGAAAACGTGAGGAAGTGTTACCAGTTGCAAACAACCTATGACTATTATATACAATGTATAGCAGTCCGGGGATGTGACATTCTTAAAGAGAACATCCGTGAACAAAAACAGAAAAAGGAAAGATGTTTTTCTCTGTGATCTCCGTGCCTCTAGCGAAGCCCCGTCATAACGGGACAAGCGGGTGGTGAGACATTGATCCGCCTCAGGCGGATAAATTTTAAGGTCTTACTTTATCTAGACGGCTGGTGCGGGCGTTGAGGATCAGCCGATAAAATACGAGGAGAAGAATCATGACACATGAGGATGCAGGACATTACCGCTTAAAACACCCTTCCGGCACTAAACTCAATCCCAAGATTGCCGAGGCTATAAACCGGAAAGCAGTGAATAACAGAATTTCGTGTGCTTCGGCCCATGAAATTGCGGCTGAGCTAGATATAATACCTGCCGATGTCGGCGTTGGACTGGACCTCCTGGAGACTCGCATAATCAATTGCCAGCTGGGGCTCTTCGGGCACAGCCCTGAGAAAAAGGCCGTTAAATCATCGGAAAGCGTGTCTCCAGAACTGGAGAAGGCCATTCACAAGTCGCTGGCAGATAACCGAATATCGTGCCTGTCGTGTTGGAAGATCGCCGAGCGATTTGGTCTTGCGAGGATGGATGTATCCGCGGCGTGCGAAGCCTTACGAGTTAAGGTATCTTCCTGCCAGCTTGGTGCCTTTCGATAGATATTGCAGAGCAGGCTATAAGATACCATTTTCCTCTCTTATGCGTTCGGCGTTGCCACATTGAAAGCGGTCTGTGCTACCGAAACTTGGGTTTTCACTTGAACTGATTTGGGGCTCACCACTTTCAGTAGCACGATACCGGATGCCACTGGAGGAGGATTTGCAGAATATTCTGGAGATGCACGTATGACCTCAGATAAGTTGAACCACGTCAGACTCCTGCTTTTGGACGTTGATGGCGTCCTTAACGACGGCAGTATCATTTACGATGATAAGGGTGTGGAGACCAAGGTATTCAATGCAAAGGATGGTTTAGGTATTAAACTGCTCATGGAGGCAGGGGTAAAGGTGGGTATCGTTACCAGCAGGGCCTCAAAGGCCCTGTATCATCGGTGCGATAATCTCGGTATTTCCCTTATTTTCGACGGGGTTCATGACAAGTCTGGTGTACTTGAGGACATCTCGAAACAGACAGGGATACCGGCTGAGGAGATTGCATTTGTTGGTGATGATCTGCTTGACCTCCCACTCATGAGAAAGGTCGGGCTGTCTGTTGCTGTGGCAGATGCCCATGAAACCCTCCTTGAGAATGCGGACATGGTTACAACAGCAAGAGGGGGAGCCGGGGCCGTCAGAGAGGTGTGCGAAGCAATCCTCAAGGCGCAGGGACTTTGGGAAAAAACTCTGGAGCGCTTCTTGTGATGCCCTTAGAGAATTTCCGGATCCGAAATATAGGAGGAAACCAATATGAGCAGCTTTGCTAAGAAGATTTCCTTGGTATTTGCCGCAGGGTGTCTGGGTGCCCTCTTGAACAGCCTTGCCGTATGGCTTTGAGGAGAGCTCGGTATTACCTCAGGGTTCGGGGTAAAAATAGCACCTACCCTCTCCCCCCAGTGGCTTTATCCCCGTATCGTATGGGGTGGCATATGGGGGTTCCTGTTCCTGCTTCCCCTTATGAGAAGCCGTATCCTATCCCGGGGCTTAATTCTCAGTTTGGGCCCCACACTCGTACAACTGTTCGTAGTCTTTCCCCTCAAAGCGCACAAAGGGGTTATGGGGCTTGATCT
>CP070673.1:168208-175930 GCA_020351915.1 Deltaproteobacteria bacterium | reverse complement strand
TAGGCGACGTAAGCTAAAAGCTCAATAAAACAGTCGACGATTCGCACCGCTAACTCCTCCCCACAACCATGAGCTCAACTTTCAGATCCTCCGGAGCCGTATCCCAGTAAAGTGCAATATTGTTGCTCTGTTGAACCTGTGCCCATTGGTCACTGTGATGGTCAATCTGGCAGTAAATTGCGCGGGCTCTGCGGGGCAGCTCCTCGGGCGGGGCAGAGAGATGCTCCATTTTTATCCCCGGAAGCGCCCGGGCGATCAGTATGGGCAGTGATTCCCTTGAGCTTAACTTAGAAATGGTCGCCAAGGACTGCACCACGGATTGAGGATCTGTCTCTGTTTCAAAAACCAGATAAAACCGGTTTCCACCTTCGAATATGGCCGGCGGTAGTTCCGCGGCATAATAGGTTCCGTCAAAGAGCAGCTGAAAGACGTATTCGGGTCCTGCCGTGATCTCGTCCAGCAGTTTTGATATGATTGCACCGGCCCCTTCAAAACACCCGTGAAGGTTGCGGTGATCATAACCCAAAACACCTTGGCTCTCGTCCGCCAGTTCCCCCATGACATCGACTTGTTCTGAAAAGGCGGAGAGCTCTCCGATCATCTGTCTTAGGAGCCCGTATACGTTCCAGGGATCGGCGTGGTCGGAAGCCAGCACGTGCTCAAGGAAGGGGATGTAGCGATTGAGGGATCTGAGCGCCAACAGATACACCGTATCCCTGGCCCCGAATTCGGCAGTATGAATCCCCCGGTCGCGTTTGTAGGATTCCAGCTGTCGGCCGCGTGATGCGATTTGATCTTTGATATCCACAATCAGCCGTAACAGGACTTCCGAACTCTTGACGGTGAGGGCCGGCGGAATGAATTTCTCGGAAAGCACAACACGCTCGCCCGTTCTTTCCAGCTGCGCAACGGGTATGAGCTGATATTCCCCGAGCTGATCTTTTTCCGTCTCCCAGAAGACCTTCAAGACATGATGAAGCCGCTGCACCTGAGCCGGTGGCCCGTTGTGATGCAAATCTTGAACCTCCTCCGGGTCAGCTGTTGTTGCAAACCGTGTGTTCACATCCGCAAGATTTGACAGCCGAGGAAGAACGGTTACATTTTCGCCGATTTCGTTCCATTTCTTAAGCCCCACATAAACACCAAGCGGTTTGCCGCCTTCCACCCAGGCCTCGTCAAACGAACGGGCCTCGATAATCGCATTACCCGGCAGGGCGATATAGGTCATGTCCGGAAAAACGAAGTTGCCCCTCAACAGATTAAAGTTCAGGTTATCGAGGGCGGCTGTCTGGATTTCCAGCTCTCCGATTCCCCAGGGATATGGACAAAGATATCTGTATACTGGTGTCAGCAGGGATTGAGCATGCAAATCCGCCAGCTGCAAGTGCTGAGGCTGCAGAAAAAGGCCTTGATGCCAAAATAGTGGTCGCTCCATAATATGATACCTTTTAGTTTATAGGATTTGTTCAGGTCCCAGTCTCAGATCGATCTCCAGGATACCCAGCTTTTGTATTTTGCTCCTTTTGATGATCCCCTTTTTCTCAATAACGACCGGAATTTCGTACAAACGCACCATCCTTTCTTTTTCAAGGAGGTAATAACCGGCTGCGACTGCGACGTATCTGGCCCCTTCCGCCCGGTCCAAGTTAAAGATGGTATCTTGTCCGGGTTGAACAATCAACCTCTTTGCCCCGGCTACGCTGGCGTCAAAAAGGCCGCACTCCAGAAGTCGATAAAGCCCATCTTCATCACCTGAAAGTTGATTGAGCGCGTTGGGATCCGTGAGCTGATAGACACACACCAAAAGGGTATGAGCTTTGCCGTCACTGAGGTTTAATTGGTGATCGGCCTTCACATGGACTTTGATTGCGCCTTCCTCATATGCCGATTCAGGCGGCGGCAGTTGTTTTGCCGCACAGGACCAGATCACAATAACCAGTAACAGACAATTCAGTATGATCAATATTTTTTTCAATGGCCACCTCCTTACTGTAAGAATAATTTTTGGCAATTGTTTTCGAACTCCCTCAAGAGCTCTTCCATAAAGCGCCCGGACTCGAAATAACCTTTAAAGGCCTCGAATTTTTGAACATACAGCTCAAACGATTCAGCCTTGCGCAGGCGGCCGAGCTTGAAACCACCACCCTGAGAGGCGGCAATCCGTTCGGGATCCAGCTCGACCATGATTTCTTTGACTTTCTTCTCCGCTGCGACCTTGAATGCCTGTTGTGCAGTCAGAAACGCCTTGCTGATTTGACCCAGATAACTCTCCAGCGATCTTGACTGTTTCTCCCCTTCCAGATGAAAGCCGATCACGTGCCGGATGGTTTCGATCCCATCGTGCTGGCCCAGAAAGGTCATGTTAATGACCCCCACCAGTTGATTCAGCATGTCGAACATGGTATTCAGGGAATCGGCCAGTCGCTGCAAAAGCTCGGCAGAGCAAAGATCCGCCTGGGTGACCTTTTTTCCCAAAAGAAACGAGAAGATCCGGATCAAGATCTCTTGGTCCACATTTATTTCTTCGGCCGTACACACGTCGGTTTGTTCAAATTTGCTCGCCAGTTGACCCAACAATTTGACCTTATCATCGCTCGAAATCCCGTTGAGCGAGCTTTCCAGAAATTCCTCTATGAGATTACCGGCACCCGGTTTGTCTGTAGCGTATATCCGCCGGATTTCGTTGGCCAGTACCTCCGGATCGTGTTGGTCAGTCACCGTCTTCTTGCTCGCCTCTTTTTTTTGTTGGGTCAAAGATCACCGTCTCAGGTATATCATCGTCTTTCTCTTTGGCGCTTGCCTGCGGTTTTTCAACCGGTGTCTCGCCGGGTGCATTCGAAATGCTTTGTTCTGTTAGTTTTGCATTGCCCGCTTCAGGCGACGGTTTTTGCTCAGAATCAGTGTGCGAAGCCGAAGGCTCCTTCGGGGAGACGATAACCGTTTCCGGAATATCGTTCTCGTGGGATTCTGCAGGAGATGGCGTTTCTTCCTTGGGCGTACCGTGGGCAAAAATCACGGTTTCCGGTATATCCTCAGCCGGTTGTGAATCAGGAGTGGGGGTCTCAGCCGGTGCAGCATGTTCCGCTTTTACCATAACCGTTTCAGGGACGTGGTCTTCTTCGACCTCTGAAGAGGGGGGCTCTCCCCTGAAATCATCGGCAGAGAGTATAACGGTCTCCTTTATTACCACATCCTCCGGTAGATCCGCCACCGCCTGAACGATCTTCTGGTCCTCCATAGGCAGGTCTGCTGAGATTTCCTCTGCTCCGGAGGGAACCGATTGAATAGTGCTTTGCCATTTTGTGGCTATATTCAAGAGTATCTCGTGAATGGCCTTATTGTCATCAATCGGGGATGTGCGTACGCCCGCACTCTTAGGCATGAATAGGGCCTTGCTTATATCAGTTCTGAGTTGCTCATATTCTTGCCAGAACTTGGTCTGGGGAAATTGGGATATCTCGTTTATGCTGCCCTGGATCAGGAGAGCTCCCAAATCGAGGGACCGTGTCCAAAGAGCCGCACAGCCTGTATCGACTGTTTTTTGGCCCGGGTTCCAGAATATGTTTTGGGGAGAAGAGATAGCTAAATCGCGAATCCTTGAGGCTAATTCAGGGCCGAAATCGTCTTCCGATGGGAGATTTTCAACAACCTTGGCGATTTCCGCATGAATCTTGGAGAAATCCTGTGTGGAGTTGGCGAGCAGAACGCAGAACCAGTTGAATCCGAGAAAGGAGAGGGCATACGATGGAGACGATTTGTGCGTTAGAAACGCTTGAGTGGAATCACCCCCGATGCCCATCACATTCAATTTGAAGTTCCAGAGAGCTGGCAGCATGTTACCTTGTTCAATTGCTTCGACCCAGATCTTATCCATGGACAGTCCCAGATCAGGGTAGGCGAATCTGTCAAGGCCGGAAAACGCGATTCTAGCCATCTCCCCCAGCAGAGAGAGCTTCAAATACAGCAGTTCCAGGAAAAACTGCTCATGTTTATCAAATAAAAACAGATGCTTGTGTGAATTACTCTGTTCAAAATCCCGTAAGAATTTCAGTCTTCCCCGCTGGCCAGCGGCCTCAAGCCGAGCCGCTAAACCATCAACATCAGCTCCTGACAGCAGGGGCAGAAAATCAAGAACATGAACCGACGGGGCGTCAAGAACCATCATGTAAAAGGGGTAGAAGGAAATGGGCACGATCCGCGTCGTTGATAGATGCTGTGTTTCATAGCACTCTTGAAAATGGGCACATCCGATACAAGGAATGCTCGCATGCTCGGTTCCAAGGCCAGCCAGTTGGCCGAATCCCCGTATGAGATCCTTATGGTCTTTTACGACTTCCGGATCGGAGTCAGCTAGTGAATGTACATAGAAATCGGATTCACCCAGGGCATCGATGCAGTTCGGGCAAAACAGGTAACGTTTGAGAGAGGTGGAATAGGGTTGGAGGTCCATACCGGACAGCAGATCATCGTCATGGCAGATTTGAAGCGCAAACCCACACTGAGGGCATGGTGGGTGAAAGAATATTTGTCGGTGTGCACAATAGAATAGGGACTGCCAAGGAAGAAATTCGCCGTTATGGCCAACTTGATCCTTTAAAATAACAATCGAATCATGTTCACGGGAGGCGGTTAGAAACGAAAATAAACTCTGCCACGCTCGATCGACATCTCGGTTGTTTGCCGGCCAAACCTCATCCTTCGGTAAGTGATATTCATTTTTTTGGATCAGAAGAAATACACTTTTGATTCTGGAGCCTGCATCGCTTACAACTGAAGCCTCAAAGATTGAAGCGAGCGGATCAGATTCGTCTATGACTGAGAACGGAGAATGAGTTTCGTTGGGAGCAGAGCTGTTTAAGGTGTTCAACGATAACCTTAAATGGAATTCAGCATCGTTGGACTCCAGATAATGAATCAATGAAGGTATCTCGGCAGTGGAATTCACATAGAACCTCGGCTCTAAATCTGGGGTTGCTCATTCTTACAGACTTTCCACCTAAAATCACTGACAATCTTGGTCAATCTGCGGTGGCTTTTGAATTCGATATGATAAACAGGTGCCAACAAATTCCTTCTGGAAAATTAATAAATTATGAAATGCTTGGTAGATAAAAGCTATAATAATATTAATAAACTGTCAAGAACCTTATTATCAACATGTTGAGTAAAGATCGGGGGAAGATAAGAGGAAGACACAATGTTCCCTCTGTGTTGGATGATAAAATTCCGGGGGTGGAATCAAATCAGTTCAGTGACCTTGCCCTATAAGAAAGGCCCGTGAAAATCTGCCTTTATTCAAAGAACTGGCCAAGAGAAATTTTACAGAAAAAAATTGACAGAATCTTATGATCGGGGTAAATATTCTAAGGTAAAAAGGCACGTTAGGTCACTTTGGTTTTGTCGGTTTGCTAAGTTTCTTGATATGGAACAAGTACTTCTTTTGAATATTACCTATGAACCTCTGAAGATCATCAACTGGAAGAGGGCGATTATCATGCTCACCTTGGGTAAGGTAGAGGTGATCGAAGAGTACAACAGGGAGATCCATTCGGTAAGTTTTTCCATCAAGTTGCCCGCTGTTGTCCGGCTCTTAAGATTTGTAAAAAGGCCAAAGACCCCGGTTAGATTTTGCAGACAGAATATCTATATAAGGGATGATTATAAGTGTCAATACTGTGGCGGGAAACGCCCTCCAGGTGAGCTCACCTGGGATCATGTTTTACCGAGGGCACGGGGGGGTAAAACAGAGTGGGAAAATATCGTTACCTGTTGCATCGGGTGCAATAGAAAGAAGGGGGGGAGAATCCCGTCAGAGGCCTCAATGAGCTTGATCAGGAGACCGAGCAAACCAGAATGGTTGCCGGTTTTGAGAATCAGATTAAGCCTGAGGTATACGCCCCAGTCATGGAGGGACTACCTTTACTGGAATATAGAGTTAGAGGAGTAAGGGGTATGCAGTAAGCAGATCAGAGGATCATCGCGAGACGTGCTGGAGAGCCGAGGTGAAGACTGGATGCTTACTTTTTAGTGCGCGGTGCTTACTGCATACTGCCTACGATTTGATGATTTTGGGCCAGTCAATTGTCGTAAACGTCTTAGTGAGGCGATGGTCATCGTCCAAGAGCGTAAAGGCTAGATTGGTAAAGACCTTTGTGGCGACAGTCTGAATCAACTGTGAGGGAATCACCTCGTCATTTTTTCCATGAAAGACAAAAACAGGAAGTGTGAGTGTTTCCGATAGATATGGGTTGAATTCTGGGAGGTTAAGGGCTGGGGCAAGGAGAATGAGTTTTTTTATCGTATCCTGATTCTGAAACGCGTATAAACTAGCCATCAAGCCGCCTAAAGATGACCCTATCATAATAATCTCGCTTTTGCCAACGAGGATCTCATTCAATTTTGACATCCGGGTTGGAATATCGCCTGCAAAGTCGGGGATAGTCATCTCCGGAAAAAGCTGTGTAAAGAAGCGGCCTTTTGTTCCTTGACTGCTGCTTTCTTGTCCGTGAATGAAGATTATCAGGTTTTTGAGTATATTCTCCACTACCTCTTGCTGGCCTCTATCTCAAAGATCTTCTTTTCCAGTTCAGCTATTCTTTTTTCAAGCTCCTGTATCCTCTTTTTCCTCTCTGCTCTGTCCTTCTCAGCTATTACCTCTTGCTGAGCTTTTGGCACGCCCTCTTCTTTTACTATTCTGCTAACGCTTGAGAGACTTATCCCATATTCTTTGGCTATTTTTCTCATGGGAAGTCCACTTGCTTCAGCTTGTATGACTTTTTGCCTAATTGTTTCATCGATCTTTTTTCGGGCCATTTCTCTCTCCTTTCAAGAGTCTGTTTTTTAGTGGAACGGTTGTTCGATTCCCTTGCTAATTTGATAGCAAGCAATGATTTATCCCTGAGCCTTGTTACCGTACTAATATCCAGGGACTCAAAAATTGGATACACGCTAACCCTGTCCCCATCTCGGGTCACGTGGTTGAAGGGAGCAGATTCGCCATTGACAAGCACAAGATCTACCTCCTCAGGTGGCACTCCCAAAAAGCAGATTGCCTCTTCAACAGTGGTTGGGCCTTTCAGGGATAGGCTGAATGTTCTCTTTCTCTTTTCTTCAGGTAGATAATCATTCAGCTCCTCATAAAGGCGAAAATAAACGGTATGACTCATGCAGAACAAGGCTCTCTATATTAATACAAGGGAGTATAGTGAATCAAAACGGGTTTATCTACTGTCTATTCGTCTTCGCCAGAATATCCCGTCGCGCTTTTCAGCGGGACTGCGGGGAGCTTCATAATATTTAAAATACCACATTTCCCTTTTTTTTCGCTAGTTATTTCTACACAAAATCTATCGATACAACCCAGTACTGACGCTTCGCAAAAAAAGCGGGCCAAGACAACCAGGTACCCTCAAAGTCCAGGGTATGGGTATCTTTTTTTGGGTTATGCCCCACATAGTTCAGATGAGTGGGCGTTTCAAAATGGTTTATATAGATGGAGCCTATGATTCTAAGGCTTAGGACGCAATAAACCATTTTGAAACGACCCAGTAAGGGGCCATGTCACAGGGCATAACCAAAAAAAAGATACCCATACCCTGGACTTTGACGTTGCCCATGCCGAAAGGGGTCGAACAATAGGCAGCATCAAAACACAATAGTAGGCTACACAGAGATCTTACCCCATTGATAAAAGAGAGCACTTCTATCGCTGAAAACATTCAG
>CP070673.1:164965-168108 GCA_020351915.1 Deltaproteobacteria bacterium | reverse complement strand
CGGATTCCTATTCTTATGCTATATAACGATGCTGACGATGAATTCCCTGCCACATGTTCTGTGCTTTTCGAAAGGCGTGCAGAGAGGTATCTGGACCCGGAATGCCTGGCTATGGTTGGAGCGCTTCTGTTTATCAGCCTCAAAAAGCGGGGACCAATTTAGCACAAATATGAAATCTCTCGTTAGTCCTTTTAGGCAATATTCAAAGAAACACAAAGTCAATGGCTCAACCAAGCAGGCTGGGGCTGACTGGGAGAAATGAGGGCGAATAACTTAAGGGTTTTGGATTGAAGACAGAGGGTCAAACCCTAACTATGGGGGAGATAACCAAATGGGGATTTGGAGAATTTTCTCTGGTAGAGATCCTGAAGAATATGAGCAAAGGGGAGACGCTCTTTTCGGAACCGCAGAATATGGGCTTGCAAAAATTGAATATGAGACGGCATTAAACAAGCTAGAAAAACAATCTTCGAGGAACACCAGACTTAGTAACCGGCTTCAGAAAAAGCTTCTCCACAGCAAGGAGGCTCTCGCTCTTCAACACAAACAGACAGGGGAAGAACTCGTGGGGGCTGAAATGTATGAGGATGCAGAGGAGATACTACGTTTGGCCCTGGAGCTGACAGAAAACCCAGAGCTAACAAGTGAACTCGAACAACAATTGCGAGAAATCCGCAATTATTTTGCAGAAGAAAGAACTGAGGACCTCCCCCATTTTGACATGCAGACAAAAGATACACAAAAACCGGGCTATCAGGAGCCAGAAGACGAGTATTTTACGGTTCTGTGCAGTTCATTACCTGAGGAAATGCTGAAGGCGTATCATAGCTATGGCGTTTCCTTTAAAGCTGGTTATGTGGCCCTCAACCAGGGCGATTTTGAGCTTGCAGCAGCAAAATTATCCCAAGCCATGAACGAGAACCCATCGCCACAAAGCTTTATCCCTCTCGAGCTAGCCACGGCGTATCTGAATTTGGAAGAATACGAGGAAGCTCGTGTTTTGCTGGAAGGCTTTATAAAAGAGCATCCCGATTCACTGCAGGGGTATCATCTCCTGTGTGAGGTCTTTTGGGAGACAAAGGAGCTCGATCAGGCCCAGAGGCTCCTTCTTTCTTGTCCACAAGAGTTGGTTGATTCCTTACCCATTCAGCTGCTTCGAGGCGAGACGCTCTTTCTGGCTGAAAGATATCAAGAGGCGGAATCCCTGTACCGTGATTATCTGCAATCTTCCGGCTGGGATGAAAACATTGCCCGATCACTCGCAAAAACGTATGAGGCGCTTGGCGAAAAGGACAAAGCCCGCGACCTGTATAGTGAGATAATGGGGGAATGCCGCGGTTGCGGTGTTCGAATCGATCCTTTTATCAAACAAAGATATGCGGATCTCTGTTTTGAGTCTGGACAGTACTCAGCGGATATCTTGGAATTGTATTTTTCCTTGGTTCAAGAAAATCCACAAAACAAGGCTGAGTATTATCGAAAGGTTAGCCAAATATACTCTGCTCAGGGACATGAAGAAGAAGCTCGGCGGTATCAACTACTAGCTGAGAAGCTGAGGGCTTGTGGAACGGGTCTTTAATCCGCAGCTCCTCATACCAGCAGGTGACCCATTTTTTCAGGCAATAACTTGAATTAGAACTAATGCGGATAAAGCCATGAAAGAACAAAAGACGCGATTCGACAAAATTATTGCCCGGACAAAAAAATAACCGGGTCTTAGCAGTTGTGATTGCTCTCGGAACAATTATCATCGCCGTTTCCACATTCACCGATGCCGCACAAAACCTTTGGGGTGTGATCACTAAAGAGAAAGAACCTGCACCTGTCAATATCAGTATCACCGCTACCTGGCAAAGTGTCGAGCCGCTTCTCGCAAGCGGCCTGCAAGGGATGGTCTATTTGGAGATGCGCAATGTCAATCCGAGGTTCTCGTTTTGTATGAAGAGACACAGAATGATAGGGTAATTTGGTGAGCTATGAGTTATAATGACAATCTTAAGGCAGAAAGAGTGTTGCGAGAGAGGACAGTGGAAAATGAGCGTTCTTGAAGGATTTAACAGAAGGGTGGGAAATTGGTTCATAAGGGATTTTGATAATACAGATAATAAACTCGTTCGTATTCAATATGGTTTGGTTGCTGGCTGGTTTGGGATTTGTGCAGCTATCGCGCTTTTCGGGGTGAAAATGGTCCTCGGGCTCATTTCAGGCTCCATATCAATCGTTGCCAATGCATTTCATCTTCTCTCACACCTCGCCAACTCAATTATCCTTGTAGTCAGCTTCAAGGTGACTGCTCGTCCCGCCACTGCGAAAACCCCCTTTGGTCACGGGAGAATGGAGCACATAACTCCACTTATTATGTCCATATTCCTGTTTGTTTCCGGAATAGAGATAGCCGAGAGGTCGGTCCACCAGGCAATTGCACCTCATGAGCTCCACTATTGGACTGCGCTGCCATGGATCCTTTTCCTTACGGTTTTTGTAAAACAGTGGCTTGCGCGGTTTGTTCGCTTTCTGGGCGAGAAAGTCGACTCCCATGCTATCTCGACGAATAAGGCACCATAACATTGACGCTGTAATGACACTCACGGTTATAGGGGGCCTGGTAGCCGGTCATTACTTTCACCACCCTGAGGTGGATGGCTATATCGGTATCTTGCTGTCGGCTTGGCTGCTTTATCTGGGCTATACGCACGGCCGAAAAGCCATCCTGCCGCTCCTCGGACAAGCTCCCGACAGAGATACTATAAAGAAAATTCGGCTGACGTCAAAATCAGTGGAAGGGGTGGAAGATGTGCACGAGATCATTGTGCATGACTATGACTCAATGTACTTGATTTCTCTCCATGTGGAGATACCGGAAAGGCTTGGACCTGCTGAAATGCATGAAATTGCTGAGCGAAGCGAACGAAAGTTGCGGGAGATCTTCGGTGGTGAATTAGTGTGCCACACAGATCCACTCATGGAGCGAACTCCCGAGATTCAGGCTATTGAAGACAGGTTTAAGAGTGCTCTCAAAACCTTTCCTCAGATGCTCGGCTACCATGACTTTCGAGTCATTGCCGAATCTCCTGAAGGGATTATCATTGTTTCCGATATTGATGTGACAGAAGATGTGACCGCGAGTGAGTTTATTCAGATCG
>CP070673.1:159162-164865 GCA_020351915.1 Deltaproteobacteria bacterium | reverse complement strand
TTGACGTTTTCCGGAATCAAACATTGCCTGTTGCCCCAATCACCTCCCCGCCAACTGATGGTAATTCCTTAAGACTCGCCCAAACGCCATTTTTCTGCGCGCGCCCTTTTCGAGAAAGAAAACAAGGGCTCTCATGGAGCAGGCTACCCTGTTTCACCAACTAAAGTAAAAGCCCTTGCTGTTTCGATTACGAAAAGAAACCCGGACTTTCTTCGAGTTGGAGATTTTGGCAAGAAGGCTATACCTTGAGCATATTGGAACCAGGCACAATATGTAGGGACTTGGTGAAACTGCCGGTTCTCATCTTCAAATGATAGATGACTAATTCTTCCGCAATTCGTTAATTTCTGCTAGGGGTTGAGACAGCGTGGTTCAGTTAGAAGCCTTCCCAGCCACTTTCCATAGTATCAGAGGCGTCACTTCAGAGATTAGCGGAAGAAATCTGTAACGCTGTTTTAGTGAAGGGAGGTTTCGGTATTGGCAAAAAATGCCATGTTTTGAATCCGTCAGATTTTAAGTTGATTCTTTTACATATCACAAGTATTGTTACCTCTTAGGTATTGTCAATAAATCTGCAATTTTTAGGCTTTGGGCAAACCACAATATCTGGGATTTCTAAAATACACTATCTATTGTAATCCACGCTGGTTAACTGGTATTAATCATTAAGCACTATGAACATGAAGGGGGACGTAGTTTCTGAATGAACTTAGGAGCAGGATCAAATCTGTTCTTGACTCTTACGCCTATCATGGACTTGATCGAGCAGTTTCATATATGCCATAAACAATATATGGTGATTTATAAAGAATTTTGTCAATAGTACCGGTTTATTATGAGGCTGCGTTTTAATCCTCTCCAGATATTTAGGTCGAGTAAAACCCCTGCTGGTCTATATGCAAGGCAGAAGTGGCTCCACGAGCAAAATGCCAAAACCTGGAAAGAGGACCTTCAAGAAACAGTCAACGAACTTTTGTCTTCACAAGCCAGTGATGGATCATGGGAGCATTCTGTCGTTAGGACCGTCCATCGGCTCTTCGGCCTTCATCTTACTGTTCGAACTCAGAGTGAACCCATCAAAAAAGCATTAGACTGGCTCCTTGATCATACCTTAAAAACTTTTCCTCGTACCCGAATTGATTTGGGAGAAAACTTGAACCTTGTAGCGCTGAGAGGTCTGCCGTTCACCAGGGGCTGCTCGGGCCTTTTCATGACCGGAGCCACTCTTTTCTTGGCGAGCATATTCGGACGTGAAAATGATGGTAAAGCTTTAGAGGTCTATCGGCGACTGAATCTAGCGAATATTAAAAATAGGGGCCGCTGGTGCGGTTGGTCTTGCTCAAACAATATCCTAAGAGCCTTTGTGGTTCATCCAAAATACTCTAAAGCTAAAGCCGTTGTTCTCGCAGTGGAGGCACTGGCGAGTGTTCAACAACAGTCTGGAGAATGGCCAAGGGAAGTTCCATTTTACCAGACAGTCAATGCTCTAGCTCATTTGAGTATAAACCAGGCGGACGTCCAATTGGAACGAGCTTTTAAAAGATTATATGAAACTCAGAGGCATGATGGGACTTGGGGGAGGTCTAATAAAGAGTGGAACACTTTTCTGATTGTACACGCCCTAAAGAATAAAAAAGAGTTTTAAATTAAAATGCACTTTTTTAAGATCAACTGACATTCGTCATGATACGCAATCACAAGAAGCAGTTGGGATTTCCTTTTTGAAGGCATCTGAACAGGCGCACTATGAAATATTTTGCATACGGTTCAAATATGGATGCTGAAAGGATGAGGGAAAGAGGCATAAGGTTCTCGCAAAGAACACATGGAATTCTCAAAGGTTATAGATTGGAATTCAATAAAATAGCTTCGCGTAATCCACAGGAAGGTTATGCAAATGTAGTTAAATTTGAAAATGGTATTGTGGAAGGTGTTCTTTATGAAATACCAGATTCTGACTTGTCAAAGTTGGATATGTTTGAAGGATATCCAGATCACTACGATAGGCTTATGATAAAGGTCCAACTAGATGACGGGCAAAAACTGGAGGCAATAATTTATATCGCGCAGCCTGACCAAATAGCAGAGGGCTTGAAGCCGAGCAGGGATTATCTAAATCACTTGTTAGCAGCAAAGGATCTCCTTTCGGAATCTTATCGCAGAAAGCTAGAAGCCTGGCAACCATTGAATCACTGAGCGGGTCCGGGATGTAAAGTGGGGGTCAAGTCCCAGTGGAATAGTCTTCGAATTCCACGGGATAAATCTGCTCTTAACTCTTACGCCTATCATGGACTTGATCGAGCAGTTTCATATCACGAACTCACTCTCAGTATCTTATGGTTTGTATACTGCAATGGTTCTTGGCAAAGATATTGAGGTTGTTTCAGGATTCTAATATGATTTTGAGCAAAACAAGGGGGTCGCGTCTTCATTCTTGACAACTTGGTGAGCAGGCTCGCCAGAAGAACGGCGGGCCAAGGTGCAAATCTTTACTTTTGCCATTTTTCGGGATCCAACCCTTTCTTTTGCGCCAATCCCCTCCCCACCCACCAAGCTCTCGTCTGCCTTTGCTCTGATTCACCACCCTATTCGGCTTTTTCCCAAATCATGAAATAATATTCCCTCAACCTAAGCCTCCTTTTTGCCAAAGGGGCGAACCACCTTCGTTTCCGTCAATGTACAGGGGATTCATCTCTCAGCAGGTAGGCATCTGCCAGTTGCAGAGCCTTATGGGCCTTCAGAAGAAGTGACTTGGCTTCCTTTGTCTTTTCTATATCTGCCATGTGGAGGACAAGAGGGTCAGACTGTTGGGGAGACGGCTGAATGGTGTGTTCACGCGGCTCAGAGAAAAGAGTGCCTTTGCGCATCTGGACAAAGGCATGACAAGCAGCCCGAAGTGTAACAGCACATAACCAGGCCTCTTCCTCTATCAACTCCATAGTCTTACGCTCTTCCTCGCTGCCATGCTCATGACTGAAATCGAAACCATATTCGTTCGTATAGTAATTGGCCATCCCTCCGCCTAAAGAAAACCACCTGCCGTTACCCAGATCCAGAAAACCATCCGATTGGAGAGAACAAGACTTGCCAAGTTTGAAGAGCTGTTTCTGTACTGCCCGGTAAATGGGCACTTGATGCTGGGATAGTTGCGTGATAACTGAGATCATAGTACCAGCGTCCGATTTATCGAAATCTACTAAGCCGTCGATGGTATAGGTGTTCCAATCCTTGTGGCGCCTGATAGAAACCTGGAATTCGAACGACTCAACGGTGCAAGACAATAGTGTTTGTCGTCCACCCTTTTTCATCAATGAGGGTTTACTGATCGCGGCTACCGTGCAAGGTAAACCATTAAAAGACTTGTCTCGGTAAGATTTCATACAGTCTCAGGGCTGTTCCTTCTCTAGGTAGGAGCTCTCAGATTGCCGGGGATTTTAAAAAAATGCAAGCCATATTTACGACAGCCAATTGACCTGAATTTAATGTAACCATACCGCATAAAAGGAAAGGGGCAGGTGGGTACGTCTGTACGCATAAAGGGGGACATCGGTTCCAAAACCACTTGACAACATGAAATAGGAGATGTCCTTGACTAGGTTGAATAACTCATCAAAGTGGATGCACTAAAAAATAAGTTGACGAAGCGAGCCGGAGCAAATCTTTCCTTTTGACATTTTTCGGGATCAAAGCGTTTGTTTGCCCCAATCACCTTCTCTTTACCTTTTTTATTACGAGTTGAAATCTAGGCTTTGTTCGATGTGAAGACTAGGCAAGTAAGCGGTACTTTTCCAGCGCAAGAACCAACCACAACATCATGCAGGCATTGTGTGCTTTACACACAACGATAGGTTCCCTATACTTCTTGTCACAAAAAGCGGGAAAAGGATAAAGCGTAAACACGGGGTTTATATTGCTATTGGGCCGCAAGAGAGCGCGACGGCTTGGAATGAGTCAACTGGAAGAAGTGTACGGGGTAAGAAGGCGAGAGCGCATAGCAAACGGAAAAGGTATGAAATGTACAGATCGATTTGCTTATTTGCTTAGCCCCGCTCCACTTTTCCATGAGACGCGCGGGGGCGAGTCAATGTAAACCGAATTAGAATGGATCTAGATTCTTGTTCAGCCTCGTAATGCCTCTAGTCTACCCGGATAGCACTCCTTATACGTCAGTAATAAATTGATACTAGTGGCAGCGCTGGCAAAGGACATATAGGTGGGGACCTGAGAGGAAATAAACGCCTGGGCAATTATCATGAGTTCATTCGCGTGCCCTGGTACAACACTGAGTTGTGGCACCATAGCGATTGGCTTTGAAGATGCTGGGATCATTTCGGACATTGCATCCGCCCATCGGGACAATTCGCCCGACCTTAGCGTTTGAGGCGCTGCAAAACCTAAATCCAGAAAACCAATGAGAAAGTCAATGGATTCCCATGCTGAAACAATGCTAACCAATTCTCCCAATTTACCAGTTTCCATAATGGTTTGTGAGTAGTCTATGGGGTTTCGAAAAATATTGCCTGCAGCCGGACTAAATTCACGTATCCGATGGACAATCTCCTGCGGGAGTTGGGGGACGATTAACCCTTTCTTTTCAAATTCGTCGGCAACTAGGACACTATTTCCACCACCTGCACCAATCAAGGCAACATTTCTACCCTTAGGGATGGGCATAAACAGAAGCGTCTGCAATATATCAGCCATCTCTTCCAGGGAATAGACCCGAATTATCCCGAATTGCCTGCAGAGGGCATCCCAAATCACTTCGGCCCCGGCGAGAGATCCGGTATGGCCGGCAGCGGCCCTGCTACCACCATGAGTAATCCCTCCCTTGAGTAATACCACAACCTTCTCTTTCGCTGCCCTTTCCAGCGCTCGGTGGAACCTCGCTCCATCCTTAACCCCTTCGATGTACAAGCCTATTATCTTGGTATCAGGATCATCAGCGAGATATTCGAGAAAATCGCTTTCGTCGAGATCGCAGGCGTTACCGTAGCTAATGCCCTTGCTGAAGCGAACACCACGCCAGGCTGCCAGTCTAACTAGACCTCCTGCATTCCCGCCACTTTGGCTGACAAATGCTACATGACCACTTTCCTGGGGGAAAGCGATACTGAAGGAGAGGCGCGACTGAGGGCAGTAAATACCCATGCAGTTAGGGCCTATGATTCTAATCCCCTTTCTTCGAGAAGCTTCAACCAGTTGCGCTTCTAGCCTTGCCCCTTCTTGCTCCCCCGTTTCGCTAAAGCCTGCGGTACAAAAATGTATGGCCCTTACCCCTTTGGTATCGCATTCTTCGACCAATTCGGGCGAGGCTTGAGCAGGTACCGTGCTGATCACGTAATCCACTGTGCCGGGTATATCCCGAAGGCTCTTGTAAACCTTATATCCTTGAATCTCACCGCCTTTGGGGTTTACCAGATAAATTGGCCCTTCAAATCCAATCTCGATAAGGGCGTCTAAGAAAACTCGGGTCCAATGTTCAGGATTGGCGATCGTAATTCCGGCAAGGGCAATTGATCGGGGGTGAAAAAGGGGATCCAGACTCTCAAAATGGGACATGCTCTACAATCCGCGCTCCTTTCAGAACTGCAGCCAAAACAGAATCGACACAGAAAAAACGGGCCCACGGGAGCCAGCTTCGTATTACTTCACATCCACTCGCATCTGCTTACAAGGACTGTCTTAAATTTTATTGTCCAG
>CP070673.1:146732-159062 GCA_020351915.1 Deltaproteobacteria bacterium | reverse complement strand
CTTATCCGAGCAACGGAGCGCGTAAATAACCTGCTCATATCACTATAACGATTTCGTTTTCTAATAGATTTTCAAATAAGGAGGTACAAAGTGGCCTTTGAGATTCCCAAACAGCTCTATTCTGGAAAAATCGGCGAAACCACGTTGGGATCGGGAAGCGGTGCTGTTAGCCTCGGAGGAGAGACCTCATACCCGTTCCACTTTTTTGAAGGGGACATGCCGCATCCTTCAAAGATCGGGATGGAGGTCTGGGATTATGATCCCTCGGAAGAATGGCCAGCAGCGGTGGTGGAGCCGTTTAAGGATGTCATCTCTTCACCTGATGCCTGGGCCAAAAAGTGTGTTGATGAATATGGGGCAGACATGATTGTGCTTCAGTTGAAAAGCACCGACCCCAATGGCATGGATAGGAGTGCAGACGAGGCAGCGAAAGTGACGAAAAAGGTGTTGGATGCCCTTGATGTGCCGCTCATCGTGTGGGGCACGGCAAATAACGAGAAAGATGAAGAGGTTCTAAAGAGGATCTCAGAGACCTGTGAAGGAAAAAATCTTGCTCTGGCACCGGTTGAAGAAGGAAATCACAAAGGCGTGGGTGCCAGCGCTCTCGGTTACAAGCATACTGTTGTGGCCTCTACACCCATCGACGTTAACTTGGCCAAACAGTTAAACGTACTGCTAGAAAATCTTGGGGTGAAGAGTGCCAACATCTTGATAGATCCCACAACGGGTGGGCTGGGTTACGGCTTGGAATATTCTTATTCGGTTATGGAACGTATTAGAATGGCCGCATTGACCCAAGAAGATGACAAACTCCAGATTCCCATGATTTCAAACATTGGAAATGAGATCTGGAAGTGTAAGGAGGCGGGCCAGCCTATAGATGAGGCTCCTACACTTGGTGACCCAGAAAGGCGGGGTATTTTGATGGAGACTGTTGCTGCTGTGAGCTATCTTCTGGCTGGCGCTGACGTGCTCATCCTGAGGCATCCTGAAAGTGTCAGGCTTACCCGATCGTTCATTGACGTTATGATCAACGGAGGAATGGCCACTGATATGGCGGAGATATCCAAAAGATTGGAAACCAAAGAGGTGGACCTCATTTCTCTGTCGCCTGAACCAGATCTAACCATTGCCGAAGAGGGTGTTCCACTAAAGGAAAAGGTTGCCAAACCGGAAAAGAAAGAGGCAGCTCCCAAGCCTAAGAAAAAAGAGGAAAAACCGAAGCCAGTACCCAAACCAGAAGAAAAGGTTGTGGAATTGAAGCCCAAAGTAGAGGAAAAAGCCGAGGCAGAAGCAGAAGAAAAGGCCAGAGTTGAGGCAGAAGAAAAAGCGAAGGCAGAGGCAGAAGCGGAGGAAAAGGCCAGGGCAGAGGCAGAAGCAGAAGAAAAGGCCAGAGTTGAGGCAGAAGAAAAAGCGAAGGCAGAGGCAGAAGCGGAGGAAAAGGCCAGGGCAGAGGGAGAAGCAGAAGCTAAGGCAGAGGCAAAGGCAAAGGAAAAAGATGACTTACAAGCCCTGAGATATCAGAGGGCGTTGGAAAGGGAAAAACTGGAAGCCGAGAGAAAACAACTTGAAGGTAAGGACATACCAAAAACACCTGCAGCTGACCAGCTGTCTCTCGTTGATAGGCTCATCCAGAATCTTGACCGTATACACAGACGTGTATGAGGAGATGCAAACCGAAATAAGGAGGAGGAACCTCATAATGACAGCAGAAGAAGGTAAAGAAAAACCGGCAGGAGCCAAAGAAAAGGTAATCAAGATAGTCAAGCCAGAAGATTTGACCATTGACCCAGCGAGCATGCAAATGATCGAGAGGTCGAGGGAGTTGGAGATAGAAACCATCTTCGCCAGGGCCCAGACCATGAAACCCTGCAACATCGGTGCACAGGGAACGTGCTGTAAGTATTGTGCTCAAGGCCCGTGCAGGCTTCCGTTACCAAAAAGCGGCATAGAGGGAGAGGACACACGAAAAGGTCTGTGCGGTGCGACGCCTGAGACCATAGCAGCGCGAAATTTTGCCCGAATGGTAGCAGCTGGTGCAGCCGCTCACTCCGACCATGGTCGGGGCATTGCAGAAACCTTCCTGGCTGCTGCACGGAAAGAGACGGAGGATTACACGATCAAGGATACCAAAAAACTCTTAGAGATTGCCCCTGATTTCGATGTGGATATTACCGTAGAGGGTGAAAATGGGGAGACCCTTGCCAGGGATATCGATGAGATCGCTGTGGAAGTAGGGGAAAAGGCCCTTGCGCAGTGGGGCCAGCAGACTGGGGAAGTCTGTACGGTCAGGAGGGCCCCCAAGCCCCGGTACGAACTCTGGAAGAAACAGGGGGTCGTTCCGAGGGGGATCGATCGTGAGATCGTAGAGATCATGCATCGAACCCATATGGGGGTGGATCAAGACTACGAAAATATCGTTATGCAGTGCAGCCGAGCCGCTCTCGCAGACGGATGGGGCGGGTCCATGATCGCTACTGACCTCCAAGATGTGCTCTTCGGCTGCCCCTATCCACTCAAAAGCCAGGCCAACCTGGGAGTGCTCAAAGAGAATATGGTCAACATCGTCATTCATGGGCATGAGCCGCTCCTCTCAGAGATGATTGTTCTTGCTTCCGAACTGCCTGAGATGCAAGAACTGGCCAAAAAGGCGGGTGCGCATGGTATCCAGTTATCTGGTATCTGCTGTACCGCCAATGAGATTCTCATGCGGCACGGCGTGCCCCTGGCAGGGAACTTTTTGCAGCAGGAACTTGCCATTGTGACTGGGGCGGTGGAAGCCATGGTAGTAGACGTTCAGTGCATCATGGAAAATCTGGCAAACGTGGCCAAGTGTTTTCATACCAAGCTTATCACCACCAACCCGCGGGCGAAGATTGCCTCAGGAGATACCGTGCATATCGAATTTGACGAGCATACCGCCCTTGAAGACGCCAAGAAAATTGTGAAGTCTGCTATTGAAAATTTCCCGAACAGGGAAAAGGAGGTCATGATCCCCGGCAATGCCTCGAATCTAATTGCTGGGTTCAGCTACGAAGCGATCAACTACCACCTGGGTGGCACCTTCCGGGGATCCTATGTCCCCCTCAATGACAACATCATCAACGGTCGCATACGAGGTGTGGCCGGAGTTGTTGGGTGAAACAACGCACGTACCTCTCTGGATGAGGGGCATATCACCGTGGTCAAGGAATTGATCAAGCATGATGTCATTGTGCTCACCACCGGATGCAACGCTATTGCCTGTGCCAAGGCCGGTCTTTTGACTCCAGAATCGGCAAAGGTCTATTGTGGCCCCGGATTGGCCGAGGTCTGCGAGACAGTGGGCATCCCACCGGTACTGCACATGGGCTCATGCGTTGATAACAGCAGGATCCTTATGGCAGCCACCGAGGTGGTTAAGGCTGGAGGCCTAGGAGACGACATTAGTGATCTACCTGCAGCCGGTTCTGCACCCGAGTGGATGAGTGAAAAAGCCATCAGTATCGGACACTACTTTGTGACATCAGGCGTTTATACTGTTTTCGGAGTGACCCTCCCTGTTAGTGGATCACCCGTCTTTGAACATCACCTCTACAAAGAATTGGAAGAAATCTATGGCGGGATGTGGGATATGGAGCCCGATATGATTAAACATGCCCATAAGATGATCGCACACATAGATAAGAAGCGGAAGGCCCTGGGTATTGATAAGGCGCGCGAGAGGGTCCTTTATGATATGGCCGCGCGGCGAGATCTAGAAGCGGCGTAATAGAATCTTGAACTTTCTGAAAACATACCTCTTAAGAAGGGAGGAAAATAGGTTATGTCAAAACTAGTAGCGTTTGCAGCAATTCAGGGCGCTTATAACATCGTTTCCAAGGCGGAAGGGAAATATAAACGGGCCCTGGAGACTTACGGCGGTAGTCAGAAACTGGAATTTCCCAATACCGCTTATTTCTTGCCAATCATTTACTCTTTGACGGGGATAAAGGTGACCGACTTGGATTCTGCGGGAAAGCCACTCGAATTCGCCCGGAAGCTCTTACCCCCGCATATCAAGAAAGACTATCATCTGCCCTACCTTGGGCCCTTACTGGATGCAGGGATGGCAGCTCTGTTCGCCGAAGAGATCGTAGAGGCTATTCGCTACGTTGAAGATCCCGATTTTTATCAGCCCTCGGTAGAGGATCCAGATGTGGAAAATGGAAAAATCTGGCTCGGGGCGGCAGACGATGCCATTATGAGAAAGCGGGGGGTCGAGTTTGTGGATGGGACGGCGCCTGGCTTTGCCGCAGTTGTCGGTGCGGCCCCCGACTCCCAAACAGCCAAGAAGATCGCCGAGGAGTACCAGCTGAAAACCATTTATGTGTTCATGGCTGCTAATCAGAGTGGAACTACTTTCGCAGAGCAACTTCTGGAGGAGAAGGTCCAGATAGGGTGGAACACTCGCCTTGTCTCGTTCGGGCCAGATATTTCAGCGGCTGTGTTTGCCCTCGGTTTTGCAAACCGTGCCGGTATGTCTTTTGGCGGCATCGAGCCTGGTGATTACAAAAAACAGCTCGCTTATCAGAAAAACCGTATATTTGCCTTTGTGAATGCCCTGGGTGACGTTAATGCGGAATGGGCAGCCAATGCAGCTGGTGCCATAAACTGGGGCTTCCCGACCATCGCAGATACCGACATCCCAGAGGTCCTCCCTACGGGCGTGTGTACCTATGAACACGTTGTCTCCGAGGTGCCTCACGACGAAATCACCTCGAAGTCCATCGAGGTTCGAGGTCTCAAGGTTACCATCGCCAAGGTGGATATTCCCCTGGCCTACGGCCCGGCCTTTGAGGGTGAGAGAATTCGTAAAGACGACCTCTTCCTTGAGATGGGCGGTGGCAAGAGCCAGTGTACCGAGCTCTGTAAGATGGCCGAGATGAATGAGATCGAAGACGGCACCGTGGAGATCGTGGGGCCAGATGTGAAAGATCTGAAAAAAGGTGACAATCCGCCACTTGGCATCTATGTTCAAGTTGCTGGTCGCCAAATGCAGCCCGATTTCGAGCCTATCTTGGAAAGGCAGATTCATCATCTGATTAACTATGCCCAAGGCATTATGCACATCGGGCAACGGGACATTGCTTGGATCAGGGTGGGCGATCAGGCCATTGACAAGGGCTTCACCCTCAAGGATATCGGCGTGATTCTTCATGCCAAGCTGCATCAGGATTTCGGGAACATCCTGGATAAGGTCCAGGTAACCCTCTACACCAAAAAGCAAGATGTGGATAAATTGACCAAAAGAGCAAAGGGTGAGTACAACGCGAGAGACGATCGGGTAGAAAAGATGACCGATGAGAGTGTGGACACCTTTTATTCGTGTACCCTCTGTCAATCCTTTGCCCCAAACCATGTCTGCATGGTTAGTCCAGAAAGAACCGGCCTGTGTGGCGCATACAACTGGATGGATTGCAAGGCCTCTTTTGAGATCAACCCTACCGGCCCCAACCAGCCGGTACAAGTTGGAGAGTGTCTTGATCCTAAACTAGGTCAGTGGCAAGGCGTCAACGAGTTTGTATACAATGCTTCCAGACAGGCAATAGACCACTATAATTTCTACAGTGTTGTCATTGATCCTATGACTACCTGCGGGTGCTGTGAGTGCATTGCCGCGGTTATACCGGGATGTAATGGGGTAATGACCGTTCACCGTGAATACATCGGAGAAACCCCGTGCGGTATGAAATTTTCAACCCTGGCCGGTGTGATGGGAGGCGGGCAGTCGTCTCCTGGCTTTGTGGGCCATTCGAAGTACAATATTACCCAGAGAAAGTTCATAACCGGTGACGGCGGTTTGCTCCGCATGGTGTGGATGCCCAAATCCTTGAAGGAAGAGATTAGGGAGCGGCTGATCAAACGGGGAGAAGAACTCGGAGTGCCTGATCTGGTTGATCGAATCGCAGATGAGACCGTGGGAACATCTGAAGAGGAGATTCTTCCTTTCCTCAAGGAAAAGGATCATCCAGCCTTGAAGCTGGAACCTATTGTAGGTTAACGAGAAATACCGGACTCGAGCTTATAGAGTCGTTTACCAATACATAAGTGAGCTGAAACTATTTACGCTAGGAGTGTATCATGGGACTGACTGGAATTCAGATTTTCAAGTTGTTACCCAAGACGAACTGCAAGGAATGCGAGTACCCCACATGCCTTGCCTTTGCCATGAATCTGGCCTCAGGGAAGGCTGAATTAGATTCCTGCCCCTATGTCTCTGATGAGGCCAGGGAACAATTGGCTGAGGCCTCTGCCCCTCCTATTCGGCCAGTTGCTATCGGTGCCGGGGTGAGGGCCATAAAGACCGGCGGTGAAACCGTGATGTTTAGGCATGAAAAGACCTTCTACAACCCCACGGCCCTAGCTGCCATGGTAAATTCTGATATAGATTCGAAGGCCCTCAACAAAAAATTGAAGGAGTGGAATGCCCTTCAGTACGAAAGGGTAGGACTGAACCTCAGGCCAGAGCTTGTTGCCCTCAAAGACGTTGACGGAGACTCCTCTGCATTTGCGTCCGCCGCAAAAAAGGTCGCTGAAGAGAGTGAGTTTGGCTTGATCTTGATGAGTGACAATGTGGACGCCATGAAGGCGGGCATCGAGGCCGCCGCCTTTAAGAAACCGCTTCTCTACGCTGCCACCAATGAAAACGTCGAGGATATGGGAAATCTGGCAAAAGAGAAAGGATTACCCTTGGCAGTGAGGGCTGACACTGTAGAAGATCTCATCGCCCTTAGTGATCGGTTAACGGGCATGGGCCTGAAGGACCTCGTGCTGGATTCAGGCACCCGGGAACCCAAGCAGGCTTTTGAGGACCAGGTAGTTATTCGCAGGGCACCACTCAGGGCAGGGAACCGTTCATTAGGTTTTCCTACCATTACTTTTCCTTGTGAGATGGCAAGTAATCTTGATATAGAGACTGTCATAGCCTCGCTATTTATTGCCAAGTATGCAGGGATTGTGGTTCTATCTGATTTCAGGGGAGAGTGTCTGTTCCCCCTCTTGCTGGAAAGGCTGAATATCTTTACAGACCCACAGCGCCCCATGACCGTTACACAGGGTATCTATGAGATCGGAGAACCTAGCAAGGATTCGCCTGTACTGGTCACCACCAATTTTTCCCTCACCTACTTTATTGTCAGTGGTGAAATTGAGGGGAGCAGAGTGCCGAGTTGGCTGCTTATCATGGATACAGAAGGCCTTTCGGTTATGACCGCCTGGGCCGCAGGGAAATTTGCTGGTGATGCGGTGGGGATGTTTGTCAAAAAGTGCGGCATCGCGGACAAGGTTGCCCATAAGAAAATCATAATCCCCGGATATGCTGCAGCTATTAGTGGTGAAATGGAAGAAGAGTTGCCGGATTGGGAGGTGATCATTGGTCCGAGGGATGCTTCCCTGATACCTAAGTTTTTGAAAGACATGGGAAACTAGACTCAGAAAGGAGTGTGCCTATGTTACTCATTGGAGAAAATTTAAATGTCATTAGCACGGTTATCGGGAAAGCCTTTAAAGACAAGGATCCACGACCCATAGCCGAGGAGGCCAAGCGGCAGCAGGAAAAAGGGATGGACTGGATCGACATCAATCTGGGACCCGCGCGCAAAGGAGGGCCGGAGTTGATGGAATTTGTGGTAAAAACGGTTCAGGAAGAAATTGGAGACACGCCGCCGCTCTGTCTGGATACCTCTAATATTGAGGCCATGGAGGCCGGGCTCGCTGTGCACAAGGGCAAGGCCATTATCAATTCTATTATGTGCAGACCGGAGAGATATGAACAGATGATCCCCCTTGCTGTCAAGTATAACGCTAGCATGATTGCCCTGATGTGGGGTCCGGAGGGGCTTCCCAGGGATGAGAACGAGAGGGCCACCCTAGCAGTGGAACTCATCTATGCGGCTAATGAGGCCGGGATTCCCAACGAGGATATTTTTGTAGACGGAATCGTAACACCGGTCAATATCCAGCAGCCTCAACTCATGAGTCTTTTGGCCTTTCAGGAGATGTTACAGGATATTGCTCCGGGTGCAAAATCAACCTGTGGGCTTTCAAATGTCTCCAATGGTCCTCCCGATCATCTCAGGCCTATCCTCAACCAGACCTACATGGTGATGCTGGAACGGAACGGCATGTACTCATGCATAGCCGATGCCTATGATGACACGTTGATTGCCATCGCTCGAGGTGAAAGGCCTGATATCGTGGAGATTATCCACAAGGTGATGGACGGGGAGGAGATCGCTATGGACTCTCTGTCTAAAGAGATGCAGGACTACGTCAAGACGGCCAAAGTGATCCTGGGGCAAACCCTCTTCTCGGACTCGTGGCTTGAATTGTAGCACACTTTATATTGAAGATTGACAATCGAAGAAACTTTAGCCGCTTGAATTGAAAATTGAAAATTGTCAATCGTCAATCGAAAATCCTCAAGGGAGGTTCTTTTTTAGAAAACCCCTCAAGCTGAGGCTCCCCTTTGAATCTACCGCTATCGTTATTGCGCCGGTTTCGGATATACTGAGAACCTGAGCGGGAGAGTGGTGGGCCATCTTATCCTTGGTGATGAGGTATAGCGCGCTACTTTCTCCCCTTCCCATTTTTCCCTTTCCAATTTGCACCTCACGGTCACAGAAGTAGAAAGACCACCCTCGACAGGATAGGGTAATACCTTCATCCATATCTCCCTTAATCTGAGCCCCGCCAATGGTCCGTTCAGTGGGGAGGCTGGATAGAACTTCTTTAGGATGAAAGGTGTTGATCATGAACTGAACCCTGTCTGTCTGCTGCCCATAAGGACTAGCCAGGAAAAGATAGTCAATCCGCCGTATCTTTTCTTGCCAAAGGTACGGGCCAATGACTCCCTGTCCCAGGTTAAAACCTCCATGGCCAAAGGCATTACGTGCAATCAGCATCCTCTCATGGCCGGGGAACTGTATGAATGCCACATCCCCTCTGCCAGCATCCAGAATGGTTACCCTGAGATTACTATTAAAACGAGTGTGGTAGATCCAGTACCCAGTATCCGTACAAATCAGGATCACAACAACAAGAAGGAGAAGCCGGTAACCTCGTGCACGAAAGAAATTGAGCCCCAGAAAAAGCAGCCCATACAGCAAAAGGATCTCCAACCAGTTGGGTCGAATTACCCAGAGCGAGGCCCAGGGAATACCTGACCAGAACTTAACTAAGGACACAGCAAGATTGAGACCAGACTCGCCGAGGGAGAGGAGAAATCCTGCCAGAATGGAAGAGAAGGGTAATGCAATGCAGGAAACAAGTCCAAGGGGTATAACCCACAGTCCAATTATGGGAACTACGGTGATGTTGGCAGCAAGGCCTACGAGAGGAAAACGATGGAAATGAAAGGCAATCAGTGGGATTGTTACAACCGCGGCTGCAGTAGTCACGGCAATGAGACCTGTCGAATAGGTCACCATTGTCCGCAATACGCGATTCCTTGCAAGCGACTCGGTGCCCAGTTTTACGCTCTGAATTCTGGAAAGGATTAAGGGAGCCAGCCATAGGATGCCGGCAACAGCTGTGAAAGACAGCTGAAACGAGACGGTAAAGAGGGAGTTCCCCATAAGAGCGAGAATTATGAGCGCTGCCAAGCAAAGACTGGACCAAACATCTTTCTCCTTGCCTATAATAACGGACCACAAAAATACGAGCACCATAATCATGGCCCTCTGGGTAGAAACCTGAAGTCCGGTAATCACGCCATAGGTTACCACTGGCACTATGGTTAGAATTGCTGCCACCTTCCGTATGTCGGTCATAAGCGTCAATCGGTAGGAAAAGGACAAGACCCATCGCGACATCATGCAGAAAAGCCAGGCCACCAAACCAAGGTGAAGCCCTGAAACAGCCATGATATGCCCCACCCCTGACCTATCGAATGGTTTCCGTAATTCAGATGTGAGCCCTTGCCTCTCCCCAAGAATAAGGGCGGCATAGATTGGGCTCGTGCCATAGGAGAGTCTTTCACTCAAAAGGTTCCGTAAAGGCCTTCGGATCTTCTCTAATACCTTTCCGACAATACCCAGATCGCCCTCTCCCATGGGAACTACATACCGCCCATCGGAAACTATGGCCATAAAGGAAAGCCCTCGGGTCTGCATGTACGATCGGTAATCAAAGCCTCCGGGGTTATTGAAATTCTTGAATTCCTTGAGATTGGCAGGAAACCGTATCCGTTCACCTACGTTCAGTTTACCCCTATATCGTTAAATCATTACGAGAATATTGATCTGAACGCTCCTGACTTCTCGAGCTAAGAAGATTTTTTCTGCATGAACATAGAGGCTTGCCACGTTGACACGTACCTTTGGTAGGTCATAGACTGTTCCCTCCACAACCACTCGCTCACCCTCACTCAGCGTTTGAGGCAAACTTGGCAGGGTGTGTCTATTTACCTGGGAGTTGACTCCTATGAGCAGAAATATGGCCATGAGCCATACGGTGCGCACTTTTGAAGGGAGGATAAAAGCCATTCCCAAAAACACCGCAATCACTATAGGGAAAAAAAGGACGGACAGGTGCACGTTGGTCAGGAGAGTATGGCCAATGAGAATCCCGATGATGGTGGCACACAGTGCAGGAACAAGAGGGCGAGAGAACATAAGCAGTTTTTTGTGTTTCTTGGGTTTGTTGTGTTTATGGGGTTAAGCCCTGTCTAGCGCTGTTCGTTATCCAATGCGCGGAACGAGATGGGGTAACCCATTTCCACGGTGCATCTATTCGTGATTTTCTTGGCATGGATACTGCCGAGCACCTGCGGTTGCCGAAATCAACTTATAGTTTTATGTACCCTATTTCACTATTTCACAAACTCTTAGGTTGCTTCGAGCAATTTTCTTAATCAAGATTGTCAGAGCGAGCCGATTCCTTTTTTTGAGAACCTCTCTTGGCCATGCTTAGCAAAAGAGTCATCGCTACCGCCCTGGCTCTGAAGGCTATTGCCATACTCGGTCCTCGATTGGGTCTTTCCACTGCTATCTCGTATGCCGCCTCATTCGCTCTCTCTGTTCCATCACGCGAGCTATCCACTCAATGTCTTCCCGCAGGTAGATAGCGGCCAAACGATTGAACTCCTCCGCTTGAACGGTGTCACCTTTCAGGAGCCATGCCTCTGACAGGTAAAAGTAGTTGCGCCCATTTGTGGGATTCAGGCTAACGGCCCGTTCGAGCATGCTGATGGCGTCATCAAGGTTGCCGCTTTCCAAGAGTAACAGCCCTTGCTCTGTCAATCCCAGAGAGGCCAGCGCCCGAGGACTAGGTTGGTCAGCAGGCCTGACCGGTTCCTCGACTTGCACAGATGGGGCATGCGCCGGCACAGGGGGCTGTGTTGAAATCGTGGTAGCGCACCCCAGAATAGTCAGACCAAGACCTCCTAAAAAGGACAAAAGGAGCCATTTAACGGTTCTTGAATAGATCTTTAACCCCCTCGATGATCTTTCTAAACGCACCAACGGGCTCGTGGAGCGGGCATGGATCGCCAGGTGCGGTATCAGCAAGGAATACTTCTTCTTTTGGCTCGGGGCACCTTCCGGGAACGGCCAGCTGCCCGCTTTCCGGGCACACGATTCGTTTGACCACCCCCGGTGGCATCTTAAACCAATCACCTGAAATGTATTGAGGTATGCTGTTGATGAGCTCAGCCCATATGGGCAACGCTGCGGCCGAGCCCGGAGCATGTATCGAAGATCCATCATCAAAACCCACCCACACCAGGGCCAGGATATCCGGGGTATACCCTATAAACCACGCGTCTCTGAAACCATTGGTCGTACCGGTTTTTCCTGCAACCGGAAAGGTTATCCTCATGTTCTGGAGTGCGCAGGCAGTACCCTCTGTTACCGCACTCCTTAACATCGAACTCATAATAAAGGACTTGGCGGCAGAGATCACGCTTTTGATGCTCATATGTCTTCGCTCAAGCATCCTTCCGTCCTCGTCCAAAACTGCATTCAGGGACAAGGGATACGGGAGAACCCCATCGGCAGCAAAGGCACAGTAGCCCCGGGCGAGCTCAAGTGGGACCACCTCGTATGCCCCCAGTGCGAGAGACGGGTAAGGCCTTAAGGGCGTGGAAAAGCCGAATGCCTTTGCCGTGCTAACCACACGAGCGAGGCCGACCTGCATGGCTAGATCTACCGTAGCTAAGTTTATAGAACGCGCTAAAGCGGATCTCAGGCTTACACATTTTTCCATTACCGGTTCATAGTTTTGTGGCTGCCATATCTTACCATCAATCTCGTATGACTTGGGCTCACTGGACAATAGACAAGTAGGGGTGAATTCATCCAGTCCGCCCAG
>CP070673.1:143692-146632 GCA_020351915.1 Deltaproteobacteria bacterium | reverse complement strand
GCCATCTAATTCGATAATAAGCACTGCCTCTGCATCGAGGGGATACCCCGCGTGGACCGACTTCTCCACTGCCTGCATCACCAATCTGTCCATCATCTCAAGTGTGGCTGGTATAATCCCCTCTGCTATGATCTCAGACACGGTTTTTCCAGCGTCCTCGACCGAATCATAGATGGCCAGAAGCGTCTTCACTGCCTCAGGCGAGCGCATAATCCTGACCGTTATCTTGGTAACAATACCAATCGTTCCTTCTGATCCCACCATGAGCCCTTTTAGGTCGTACCCTGGGTAGTCCAGTGCCTTACCTCCCATCTGTACCACATCTCCGTCTGGCAATACGACCTCTAGACCCAGTACGTGGTTCGTTGTCACACCATACTTGAGGCAGAGGGGGCCACCGGAGTTCTCCCCTACATTTCCGCCCAGAGTAGCAACTTTCTGGCTGGCCGGGTCAGGGGCATAGTAATACCCAAGCGGAGCAAGGGCATCCTGAAGGGTGAGGTTGTATATGCCCGGCTGTACCACCGCCCTCTGATTTTTCAGATCGATCTCCAAGATGCGGTTCATCCTTGAAAGCTCAATAACGATTCCTCCCTTGGCAGGGACACTTCCACCACTCAGGTTCGTTCCTGATCCCCGTGGCAGGAAAGGGATCTCTGCCGTGTTTGCCAACTTTACGAGCTGGGAAATTTGCTCGGTACTGGCAGCAAACGCCACTGCGTCTGGAAGCCCCCGCTGTAAGGATGCGTCGTACTCATATACGAGAAGGGCTGTCCGGCTATGGAGGACATTTCCCCTCCCAACAATTGATTCCATTTTTCGAATAAGTTCGCTTCTTTTCATTTACCTCATTACCTTCCTACATCGCACCTTGTGGCTGGCGCTTGCCTCGTAGAAATCAGTCTCCTCGTTTCTGCACCGCGCTTCAACAAGGGGGCATCTTCCCTGGAATTTGCATCCAGGAGGGGGTTCAAAAGGGCTGGGGACGTCCCCGGTGAGGGCCTTCCGTTCACGATGATCATCTGGGTCAGGCTCAGGTATTGCTGAGAGGAGCGCAAGTGTGTAGGGATGTAAGGGGTTATCATACAGTTTTTCTGCTGGCGCGTATTCCATGATGTGGCCCAGATACATAACAGCAACGGTATCACTGATGTACCCCACAACATTAAGGTCATGGGAAATAAAGAGGTAGCTGAGGCCGAGTTTTTCCTGTAACCCCTTGAGAAGATTGATAACCTGGGACTGTATTGATACATCAAGTGCCGATACCGGCTCATCGCAGATGAGTAAGGTGGGTTTAACGCTCAGGGCTCTGGCTATACCAATGCGTTGACGCTGGCCACCGCTGAATTCATGAGGGTAACGATCAGCGCCTGCTGCGCCAATACCCACCATCTCCAGAAGCTCTTTGACACGACTTTTTCGCTCATGGTGACCCTTTACAGCCAGAGTTCGGAGCCCTTCCTCGATGGATTGGCCGACCGTCATCCGGGGATTCAGAGAGCCAAAGGGGTCCTGGAAAATGATCTGCATCTCTTTCCGGAGGGGCTTCATTTCAGCTGGAGAAAGGTAGCTAAGCTCTTTGTCCTTGTAGATGACCTTACCTTCATCTGGTTCAAGGAGTTTCAGAATGAGCCGGCCGATTGTAGATTTGCCACATCCGCTCTCTCCCACCAGACCCAGGGTCTTTCCGGGGGCAATTGAAAGGTCTACGCCGTCAACTGCCTTGATCCATCCGATAATATTCTGGAAGAAGCCCCTTCGCACCGGGAAGTATTTTTTCAGACCTTCTACTCTGAGCATAGTGTTATTGGATGGGTTGATCTGTCTCATGGGAGAGTTTCTCTCTTTGATAAACTACGGGGCAGCGACTCAGGTGTCCCCTTCTATAATCACACATCCTGGGAAATTGGCTCCGGCAAGTCTCGATAGCAAATTTGCATCGGGGATGAAAGGGACAGCCGCTCGGCTTGTATGCAGGGTCGGGCACGGTGCCTGGGATACTGTGAAGCGTACTTCCCCGTTTAGTACGACTGGGAAGTGATGCAAGAAGCCCCTGGGTGTAAGGGTGACAGGGATTATGAAAGATTGCAGAGCTATCTCCTTGCTCTGCGATGATACCTGCATACATTACATAAATGCGATCGGCAATATTTGCCACCACGCCAAGGTCATGGGTAATATAGAGCAGAGACATCTGTCGTTTCTGTTGAAGCTCTTTAAAGAGATCCAGGATCTGAGCCTGAATGGTAACATCCAGGGCTGTGGTTGGTTCATCGGCGATAACCAAATCAGGATTGCATGCGAGTGCCATGGCGATCATAACCCGCTGCTGCTGACCACCGCTCAGCTGATGAGGATAGTCATTAAGGCGCTCCTCTGGCGATGCTATACCTACGTCTTTAAGAACCTGGATACATCTTTGGTTTAACTCACGCTGATCTATCCTCTCGTGTACCAGGATAGCCTCCTTGATCTGGTCTTCAATGGTAAATACGGGATTAAGTGATGTCATGGGTTCCTGAAAGACCATGGCCATATAATTCCCGCGGATTTTTTGCATGTCCTCTTCACTCAGATCCAAAAGATCCTGCCCATTAAACAGCACCTTGCCACCCATAATTTTACCAGGTGGTCGGGGGATGATTCCCATGATGGTGAGAGCCGAAACCGTTTTCCCGCACCCCGATTCTCCAACCAGACAGACGGTCTCCCCCTTGCTTATTTCATAACTCACCCCATCAACGGCCCGGGACAGCGTACCATCAACCTGGAAATATACCTTCAGGTCCTGAACAGAAAGCAACATCAATACCTCTCCCTGAGTTTGGGATTTAGTATGTCTCTGAGCCCCTCACCAAAAAGGTTAAACGAGAGTACCACAATCAAGATGGCAAAACCGGGGATAAAGGTGAGCCATGGAGCATCGAAGATAAAACG
>CP070673.1:139296-143592 GCA_020351915.1 Deltaproteobacteria bacterium | reverse complement strand
GCTGCAACATACACCCTGCCATTGGAGCCTCCAGCAGCCGGAGTAAGGGCTGCTAAGACATCCTCACTTGTTATGTTCAAGTTTTTCACACATGCCTTCTCACGACACATGAAAGAACATATGGGTTCTTCAACAAACTTAGGGAGGCCTGTCGTTCCGGTGGTGGGCAAAACCAGGGAAAACTCATCTGCCTTGCATTTTCTATCCTCAAGGTAATCCTGAGGATATTTCTCCTCCAAAGGTCGCTCTACCATCTCTCTGACAGAGATCACTCCTTCTGGCACCCTATCACCTACCACAAGCACATGCTTTAGCCTCGGCAAGCGGGATTGCATCTCTTTGATCATCTCAAAATGGTCAAATTCCCTGAATTTCCATAGTATCACTACCCCAAGCGCGTCGACACACTTCAGTACATATTCCATCTCACTGTGTCTCCAAGTCCTCAATACTGGCAGGCAAAGAATCCCTGCCCTCTCGCAGGCGACCCTCAATAAGCAGAGCTCAACGATATTAGGGAGCTGAGTCACTATCATCTCATCCTTTTTGATACCCAACGCCAAAAAGCCTAGGGCAAGCCTATCTATCCACTGGTTTGCCTCTCGCCAGGTGAGCCTGCTCTTCGAATCTACAATCGCTTCTTTATCAGGATAATCTCTGGCGTTGCGATTCCAGATGTCCGAAGGGGTTATAGGTCCCCAGTATCCCTTTTTTGTATATTCCTCAAATACTTCCGGGGTATATCTGGTTGGCTTCGCCATTGAGGTTACCTCGTCTAAGCTGATCGGGCTGATATGAAACTGCTTTTTGAACCCGTAGAGGCCTTAACACAAGAATCAGGAAACTGGCTGATAGGAGCTGATAGGAAATTGCTTTTTGAACCGGTAGATGCCGTAACACAAGAATCAGGAAAATATCAACTTTTTTGGTTCCTCCCTGAAATAGGGAGGGCCCATGGGTGGCATCACAATGCGATTCCTTATTTCAAATGGGCCTCATTTAAAAGGTTTCGGAAAGCAGGCGTTTCTCGACATTTTCCCCATCTTTTTCTGCTTTTCTTCGTATCTTTCATACTCTAATTCTTGGCACTATCCCACTATGATAATACCTCTATTATTAGTGGCGAGAGCTCTGCCTCCACCGTAACATCATTGCTGTTGATAAAACACCAAATCCGATAAGATCCGAATGCCAGCCTGGGAATAGTAGCAGAAGTGATGCAAGAAGTAACAGCGGCCTTTGGACCCAATTCACCTTTACAATCAACAAATAGCCGCCCAGACCGGCAGCCAGAGCCATACATCCTACTATGCTGGTCACGAATGTAATAGCTACCTCACCTGCCGAACCTTTCATTAAAAGGGCAGGAGCATAGACAAACATAAAAGGAATGATATAAGTAACCACACCAAGGCGAGTCGCTGTAAAGCCGGTGCGCAGCGCATCGCTACCAGCGATTGCTGAAGCGGCAAAGACCGCTATCGCCACCGGTGGGGTGATAAAGGAAACCAGCCCCCAGTACAATACAAAGAAATGGGCAGCCAGGGGGAGTACTCCAAGTTCGATCAGGGCTGGGGCTACCAGAATTGCCAGCATTATGTAGCAGGCGGTAACCGTGACCCCCATCCCCATAATGAAGCTGGCAAAAGCCGCCAGTACCAGGAGCAGGGGCAAGCTGCCTCTGGAAATATGGACAAGCAAGCTGGAAAGCTTGATCCCCAAACCAGTAATAGAGAGAGAGCCCAGAATGAGCCCAGCAGCAGCACAGGTAATAGCAACGGTCAGCATTGCCTTGCCCCCGTCCCGCAAAGCTGCACATATCTTTCCAAAACCCAGCCTCGTTTGCTTCCTCACCATGCTCACTAGCAAAAGGGCTACTAGGGCGTAGATAGCTGCTCTTTCTGGAGCATAGCGTGCCACCCCCAGGAGAGAGATGAGGAGGAAGAGGGGCACAAAGAAGTACCAACCGGAGCGTATTGTTCTCTTGAAAGAAGGCAACTCACTTCGGGGCAACCCCCTAAGCCCTGTTATCACCGCTTCGGCATCCACCATCAGAAAGACCGCTAGGAAATAAAGCAAAGCTGGCAAGGCAGCAGCAACGCATACCGACCAATAGGGAAGACCTAGAAACTCACACATAATAAAGATTACCGCTCCCATAACCGGCGGCATAAGCTGCCCCCCGTTGGATGAGACTGCCTCCACCGCCGCGGCAAAGTGCGGTTTATAGCCCAGCCCTTTCATCATAGGTATGGTGATAGCGCCAGTGCTCGCTACATTACCTACGGGGCTACCTGAAAGGGTGCCAAATATGGCACTGGCTATCACCGCCACCTTAGCCGGCCCCCCTCGAACATGCCCTACCAAAGAATAGGCGAGATCGATAAAGAACTTGCCTGCCCCAGATTGAAATAGAAACTGTGAAAACATTATGTAAGCGACGACAATAGTGAACGCAATAGCCAAAGGTAAGCCCAAGATACCTTGCCCAGCTATGTAAAGGTCCCCTGCCATCCTTTCTAGGGCATAACCCCTGCCGTGGAACAGACCGGGAAAATAGTTGCAGAACTTGGTGTAGAGAAGAAAGAGAAGCACTATCAGGGGCATAACCCAACCCACCATTCGCCGTGTTGCCTCCAGAACCAAGGCCGCAGTTATCAGTCCTAGTATAACGCCCTCAGTCGTCGCATAGACATATTGAAAGGCTTCCTCGCTACTCCATAAATAAGCAACGTAACCTGTGCCTGACATGCTGAGAACAATAAGAACTACATCGTATAAGGGCAGCCGGTCTAGGGAGGCGCGCTTAGACATTGGGAAAAGTAGAAAAATCAGAACCAAGACGAAACACAAGCTCGTGGCTAGATAGACGACTTGGGGGATAAATACCCCTAATAATTCAAAGGCAGCGCTGACGTAAAGCAACTGGTATAGTGACATGGCAATAGCAAGGGCAGAGGTTAACTTTGCCAGGGCGCCTTTGTACCTTCTGACTCCCCCCGACGCATCCTTTTCTGGTCCCAGATCCCTTTTGCCCATGTCCGCTGCCTTGAACGATCTTTAAATTCAGTTCATCTCAGCAGTCCCTATCTCGAAACTACTCAATAAAGAATACTAAAAGGCAGTTCTTTATTGGTAATCCTAATTCTACTCTGAAAGAAGCTGCTTCTGGACTTTGTCTAGCTCGGGAGTCCACAGACCTTGTTCCTTGTAGTAGCGAATAGCTCCCGGATGCCAGGGCGCAATGCGTAACTCGAGCAGATCACCCATAGACCATTCTTTAGCAGCTGGATGAAGGGCATGGAACTCATCTATATGCTCCCATAGCATTTTAACTACGGCGTAAACCAACGACTCTGGGATGTCGTCTCGAGTGACCGTTGAAGTAAGCGCACCAAGGCAAAGAACGTCCCGATTCTGGCCTTTATAGGTTCCTGCCGGTAACACCTGCCCACTGAAAAAAGGGCTTTTCTTCCTTATCCTCTTGATCCCCGCTTCATCCAGAGGAATAAAGTGGGTGGGCTTGGTGCTTGCCAGCTCGATGAAAGCTGCGCTCCCTATACCTGAAGGGTAACCCATCACATCAGTTCTTCCCTCAATGAGGGCACTGATGGATTCCCTCAAGCCCGAAGTCTTGAGCACTTTAACATGACCCTTAAGTCCATAGGCCTCCAAGACAGCTTCCGCAGACATATATAAGAGGACAGCACCAGGATTGAGATACATAAAGCGCTTCCCTCTAATGTCCTCAATGGATTTAATACCTGATTTAGCAAGGGTGGTAATGTAAAAACACACAGCATGGGTGCCTGCCACATGTCTTAAGGGGACTCTCCCTAGTTTGGCGAATTCACCGATTCCCCGATAGGCCTCCCAGGCGGGTAGGGTGGAGGCATTGGCAAACTCCGACTCCTTTTTGGCCAGTATGGTTATACCGGCCCGATCACCCGGTGTGCCCTCAACCGTGCAAGGTATACCGAGATACTTGGTGATAAGTGAGCAAAGGGCCACATTTACGCCGTAAGCGCCTGTCCTAACAGGAGGTGTACTAATAGAAATGGCTGTAGGCCACTCCTTGGAGCCGGAAACAGGCTTTGGGGTTGCTTCCTCCTTAAGCCCAAATCCAATCAGCACCAGACCGGCGACTAAAAAAGAACACAATGTTTTTTTCATCTTCCATTCCTCCTTTCTATTTGTAGTATATTTCCTTTCAATGCATGCTTATCTGATATATCACCCCCTCTCCTCGACATAAGGTTGGTGTAGCCGCTCTGCTTCATCCTCAATGTTGCTCTT
>CP070673.1:134935-139196 GCA_020351915.1 Deltaproteobacteria bacterium | reverse complement strand
GGAAGATCACCTTGAAGGATTCCGGTAAACGGATGGGGGTCTCCTACCGGCACGCAAAACGGCTCAAGCAGAAAATGAAAGCTCTTGGGACCAGAGGCCTGGTCCATGGCAATCGCGGCAGACCATCACCAAGGGCACTCAACCGTGAGCGTGCTGAGTGGATCATTGAGTTGTCGGTGACGACCTACAGCAACTTCAATGACACCCATTTTACCGAAAAGCCAAAAGAAAGAGAGGGGATCAGCATAGGCCGAGATACCGTCAGGAGGCTCAGGCGTACCAACGGGATAGCACCCAAGAGGAAACGCAGAGCGAAGAAACACTACAAAAGAAGACCTCGCAAACCCCAAGAGGGCATGATGGTGCTGTGGGATGGGAGCCCTCACCGGTGGTTTGGAAAAGAGAACCCTTTCTGCTGCCTGATGGCTGCCATTGACGATGCCACCGGCAAGCTCCTTGCGGCCTTTTTCATTGCCTATGAGTGCTCTTTTGGATATCTCAAGCTCTTAGAGCAGATTGTTACCCGATACGCCATTCCCCTTGCCATCTACCAGGACCGGCATGATATCTTACACCGCAATGATAATAACTGGACACTCGATGAGCAACTTGCTGGGGAGCAGGAGCCCACCCAGGCAGGGTGGTGTCTGAAATCTTTAGGGATTAGCCCCATCTTTGCCCTAGCAGTGCACGCTGGGATCTGTGCGGAGGGTGCCGGGTAACCGGCATTCCTACCGCGACCTATTCCATAGATTCTTAAGGATCTTCTTAAGTTTAGATTGCATCCTCGAATGTCGCACCTGTTGTGCTTCCATTTTTATTGAACAATAAGGTACATTGGCCTACACTGTTTTCCTTAAACAATTCTTAATAAGTCAAACGGCTTATGACATCAGAATTGGAGATGGGGGATTATGCAAATGGTAGAGGCTCGCCGCCAATTTCAGATTTTTACAAAACCCATTGGTTCCATCTGCAACCTGGATTGTGATTATTGCTACTACTTAAAGAAGGAAAAGCTCTACCCAAAGGGCGAGTCCTTTCGAATGCCCGATGATATCCTGGAGGAATACATCGTCCAGCACATTGAGGCTTCGCCCAATTCAGTGATCAGCTTTTCCTGGCATGGTGGGGAACCCACTGTCCTGGGGTTGGACTACTTTCGCAAGATTGTGGCACTGCAGCGTAAGCATACGCCCCCTCATCGTAGCATCACCAACGGTATGCAGACCAACGGTACCCTCATCGATGAGGAATGGTGCCGCTTTTTGGCAGCAGAGGGCTTTGCCGTAGGACTTAGCCTGGACGGTCCGCGGGAAATGCATGATCGGTACCGCCTCACCAAGGACCGGAACCCCACCCACAAGCAAGCGATGCGCGGGTATGAACTCCTGCGTCGGCATGGAATCCCGTGTGATATACTCTGCGTGGTAAATGCATATAACGTCCAATACCCCACCCAGGTATACCGGTTCTTCAAGCAGATCAAAGCCCAGTACGTGTCCTTTCTGCCCCTGGTGGAACCGCAGCCGGAAACCGAGGGAGGTGTAAGCCACCGCACCTTGCCGGCTGAAGCTTTTGGCGCCTTTCTCTGTACCATCTATGACGAGTGGTTGAGCCAGGATATCGGGCGAATCAAGGTGCAGATATTCGAGGAGGCTGCCAGAACAGCTTTAGGGCATGAGCATACGCTTTGTATATTTCGGAAAACTTGCGGTGATGTTCCCGTGATCGAACACAACGGAGACTTCTTTTCCTGCGATCACTTCGTCGACGTTGAACATCGCCTTGGCAATATCCAGGAGACTCCGCTGGTCGAACTTCTCGAGAATCCGGCGCAGAGAGCGTTCGGACAGGCCAAAGTAAACACGTTACCTCGCTATTGTCAGACATGCGAGGTCCTGGCTATGTGTAATGGTGGGTGCGTGAAGGATCGATTCCTCCAGACACCGGATGGCGAAGCGGGACTAAACTACCTGTGTGCGGGCTATAAACGCTTCTTCACCCACTGCCGGCCTTTCGTTCAAGAGCTAGCCGCCCTGTGGCGTCGGCAGTCCATCGAAAGGCAAACGCCGCTGATGCAGGCCACGGGTGCCAATGCTGGCCCCAAAATTGGTCGAAACGATCCCTGCCCCTGTGGGAGTGGCCTAAAGTACAAGAAATGCTGCTTGGGCAAGCAAACTTCCCCGCCACTCCGGTCGTTCTGAGGCACGTTTCCCACTCGCAGTCATCAAGGTACCAACTAGCGCTATTCTTTAAGCCTCTCCTTTAAGAACGAAATTGTTCGTTGCCACGCAAGTTGAGCCGCTTCCCTGTTATATCGGGCAGCGTTTGTGTCGTTGTGAAACGCGTGCTTAGCCCCCTCATACATATATATCCCATAATCTATGGATGCCTCCTTTAGGGCTGCCTCGAATGGCGGAATGCCCTTATTAATTCGTTCGTCAAGACCAGCATAATGCAGAAGTAAAGATGCCTTAATTTTAGCGACATCTTCAGGGGCAGGTTGCCTACCATAGAAGGAAACCGCTGCTGTCAAATCCGGAGAGTTAACCGCAACTTGGTTTGCTACTCCCCCTCCCCAACTAAGCCGATGATTCCGACCTTTCCTGTGGATTCAGGATGGTATTGTAAGTACTTAACTGCAGCAATATAATCGTTCACTGTCGATTGCCCATCAAGCTGTCGTATGAGCGACCGAGCCTTATCACTATCTTTCGGAGTTCCCCCGACCGGGGATAAAGCGTCTGGACCAATGGCTAAAAATCCCTCCAGGTCTACGCTCCTGGCAACGTCTTCGATGTGGGGATTAAGACCTCTGTTTTCGTGGACCACGACTACACCAGCTAGTTTTGCGTCTCCTTTTGGCTTTGCTAAATGTGCACGAACCTCGCCCGTTACACCGGGATACTTGATATAGCCCGTTTTAAGGCGGGGGTCATCCTTTGGAACGACTTCAGCTTGGGCATAGTTAAGTTCTAGTAACGGCAGCAGGGCATTAGCAGCAGCGGTGCCACTAGCGAGGATGGCTAATTCCTTGAGAAATTCTCGACGATCTAGTGATTCATGAATATACTCATCGTATAGGTCCATAATTTCTTTATCCATAATCTCTTCTCCTTTCTTTCAAAAACCTGCTTGTCTGTAAAAAATCCAAGAGCATAATTTACATAGGAGATATGGCTTACATGAGGATCAACAGCTGTCTTATCAGATTCATGGCTTTCTGGCCCCATCTCGCAAAGGGCTTAGCCAGTTGCGGTTTAGCGAATCCCCACATGAACGGTTATCTGAGCCTGCAGACAGATGGTGAGATCGTCTTCGGGTCGCTCAGTCTTAGTATTATGAGACTAACAGATGCCAGAACTCCCGGATGCCCAGGACTCTTAGGCTCGTCAAGTCAAATATCGCCCAAACCAGTCAAACACTCTCTTCCAGCCGGCAACAGCGGCTTCCGGCCGGTAGCTGGGGCGATCGACCGAAAAGAAGGCGTGTCCAGCGTTTTCGTAAAAATAAAATTCGTAGGTCTTGCCAAAACGCTTGAGAGCCTCCTCTGTCTTCGCCACATCGGCAGGTGACGGTCTCGTGTCTTCCTTTCCGAAGAGTCCCAACAAAGGGCAGCCGAGCGTTTCGGTAAAGTCGATCGGTGCCACAGGTTGGCGCTCGGTGAGCTCCTCAGGTGGGGCTACAACACCACCACCGTAACAGTCCACCGCGGCATCGATACCGGGGAGCTTGCACCCGGTAAGATAGGCTTGACGGCCCCCGGAACAATAGCCGATCACTCCTATCTTGCCGTTGTGATAAGGCAATGAACGAAGATAGGCCATTGCTCCTTCGACATCACCGATGCACCGATCGTCAGGCATGCCACCTGCTGCTCGGACACTGGCGCTATTTGCCTCAGGGCTCCCCTTCCCCTCACGAAAATGAAGATCGGGCATGATCGCCGCATATCCGTGATGAGCAAATTTGCGCGTGATTTCCTTGGTCGCTTCATCCCACCCGGGCATGTGGTGAATTACAATAATCCCTGGAAATGGACCGGGGCCTAATGGTCTGGCAAGGTAGGCGTTGATTTGATCTCTCTGATGTCCATGCATGCGGACTGTTTCCGCCAACATTCCTTCGTATGTCATTATACGTCCCCTTTCATTTTTTTAGTTTGATTGATCGGTTTAAACCACTACCTGTGGTAGTGGTCCAGTAGAAAGGTTTTACCGTTGGAGCAACTAGATAAAATGTACCTCCCTGAAAGGTG
>CP070673.1:132028-134835 GCA_020351915.1 Deltaproteobacteria bacterium | reverse complement strand
TAGGGAGAAATACCTATCCTTTCTTCTTGACTTGAATATTACTCTAAAGGATGTTTCAGTGTTACAAAAGCTTACTTTAATAAATTGAGTCTCATTTAGGTGTTTGGATTTTCGAGATAAAAAATTTAACTGAAAAGCGGGTATGTTGGGTAGAGGTGGCCAGATGCCTGTTTCCGGAGTCCGTGGGTCTTCATAACGCGGACGTCTTCGGTAGGGAAAACGCAGAACCCTTTTACCGGCTCGTTGTCTGAAAAGAGATACACATACTCAAAATTTTTTAGGCTATCTAAAGATCTCCAAAATATCAGTACTCCTGTGGCAGCTCATTGAGCTGGGCCAGGGAAAGGACAGGGCCATCCTTGCACACATATTGATCGCCAATGTTGCACCTACCGCAGATCCCTATACCACATTTCATCCGCATCTCCAGAGACATGATGATCTGCTCGGGTTTAAATCCTACCTTTTCAAGCACTGGCTGGGTGAATTTGATCATGATGGGAGGGCCACAGACCAGGGCATAGGAATTCTCACTGGTGGTGATCTTCTTCTCTGTGATGGTGGGCACAAAGCCGATATTATAGGGCCACTCTGGATCATCGGTTGCGTCAACGGTGATATGGACCTTTATGTCATCCCTCTTTTCCCATTCAGTAAGCTCCTGTCTATAGAGCAGTAGACCAGGAGATCGGGCACCATAGACAAGGGTGATTTCCTTGAATCTGCTCCTATTTTCTGGATGGAGCATGTATACAATACTCGATCTCAAGGTGGTGAATGCAAATCCACCTCCGATTACCACCACATTCTTCCCCTCCATCTCTTGCCAGGGAAACCAATTCCCTAAAGGCCCCCTGAGGCCAATTATATCTCCCTCGCTCATGTTGTGAATGTATTTGGTTACCACGCCGGCCTTATTAACGGTGAAAAGCAGAAATCCCTTCTCCGTTGGAGAGGATGCTATGCCGATAGGGATTTCACCCCTGCCTGCTATAGAGAGTTCGCAGAACTGTCCTGGCACATAGTCAAAGTGTTCCTCATCGTCCTTGTTCAGGAAAACGAGCTTAAAGGTCTTCAGGTTTCTATCCTCAGTCTCGGTAATAATTTGCTGAATCCTTACAGGGTACGGGAGATATGGATTGTCAGTCATGTCTTGATCCTTGCTCGTTTTATTGCTCATTCATGAGGTTAAAGACTTCTCGTATGTCTATATTTACCGGACAATATCTAACGCACCTTCCACAGCCAACACAGGCAACTCCGTTATTGTATTTATCCAGATAGTATTTGAGTTTGTGCATGAACCGCTGCCTGACTCTCTGCACTTTTTCACTTCTCGGGTTATGTCCGGAAGCATGGAGAGTAAATAGCGGAAACATACAGCTATCCCAGTTTCTGATTCTGTCTCCTTCCTTTTTGTTAACTTCATCTTGTATATCAAAGCACCAACAGGTGGGACACAGAAAGGTGCATGTACCGCAATTCAGACACGCGGATGCAACATCATCCCAGAAGGAGGCATCAAAAAGATCTATCACATTTTTTTTCTTGAGTTTATCGGTTGGTACATGACTGGCTATCTGCTTTTCTGCCTTTCCCTTTACCTCATCAGCCTTTTTCTTTACATTGCTCTTCGCATCCTCAGCCACCCCTGCCTGCTCGAAGAGTTGAGCACCCTTCTTGGTGATTGCCCTGACCAGATAGTTACCTTCCAAATCAACAAGAAGAACATCGAGCCCTTCTTCATTAAAAGGTCCACAACCGACAGAGGTACAGAAACAGGTGCCGCAGGGTTCGTTGCATCCAATGCCGATGAGCGTCATTGATTCCAGCCGCCTGACCCACCAGGGATCTTTGAATTGCGGGTTGTTAAAGTTAACATCCACCAGTCTCAACGCCTTGGCATCGCATGGTCTGATGCCGACGACTACTGTGGGCGGGAAGTCTTTTTGAGACTCTCTTAGGATATGGGCATCTTCGCCTGTCTCATCTAAGGTATACTCAAAGATCCGCTCGGATTGCGGAAAGAGTAACGATTTTGGAGAAAAACGTGTATTGGTAAAATTGAGGTCTACCTCGTTTTTATTCACCAGGGGGCTAAACCTGAAAAACCCCTTTTCCTTCATAGGCACAAAGATCTCATAGGTCTTTTTCAAGGACTTCAAGAAATTTTGGAAATTTTTTTTCTTAATGATCTTATCACTCATTGGGCACCTTATCTGATAAATTTGTCATAATCATCTGGTCTATAGGTATCAAGTGGTGGCCTTTCCTCGATGCTCAATCCAGCCTCGCACTCATAGAGGTCAAGGGTATCCTTATTTAATTTTCTCGTAAAGGATCTTACCTTTATATCCACTGGGCAGGCCTGTTCACATGCGCCACAGTCCGTACAGCGGCCTGCGCAGTGGTATGCCCTCAGGATGTGAAAGGTCATGGTATCGGTGGGATCAGAGCTTTTTCCTACCCACTGTGGGTCGGATTCGTCCACGAAGCAGGTGGGGCAGTAACACAGGGGACAGGCATTCCTGCATGCGTAGCAACGCGTACAGTCCTTAATAAGATTCGAAAAGTATTCCCACTTTTCCTCTGGCCCCTTTGCCTCTACATCTTTTACGTCATCATAGGGGTCAGGCTCCTTTCTCTCTTCAACTGCATCGCCGATCAGGACGTCAGAGATGACTGGATTCCTGTGCATACATCGTATGCAGTTATCTTGAAGATAGTCGTTCCTTTTCAGGGTATGCTCAAAACCCTCCCCTTTGATTATGATATCCCCGTCAGATTCAATAACCTCTTTTGCCTCC
>CP070673.1:128368-131928 GCA_020351915.1 Deltaproteobacteria bacterium | reverse complement strand
CATGGAGCGATTGCACCACTCAAGGAAAAGCCCAGCACCACTGCGCCCTGGATAGAGCCGAAATGCCTCCCCTGGAATAGGTCAGCTACCGTGGTGAAAAACACGGGAGCTGCAGTGCCTACCCCAAGGCCAAAAAAGACAGCATACAAGAAGCTCAACCATGGATGGGATGTGTCTTTGATCAGGAATAAGAAGGAAACGGCCACAGCACTGAGGAGGCAGCTGGGTATAAAGACCCTTTCCCGCCCCACTCGATCTGAAACAAAGCTACACACGTTACCAACCACAAAGGCAACCCCAAAGACACTATAAATGCTAGCAGCTCTCATAGCCCCGTAGCCTACATCACGGAAGAAAAAGACCAGATGTGCTATTGCTGTGGTCTCAGCGAGACCCAGAAGGCAAAATGCAATAAAGAATAGGAGCCAAAAGTGATAGGTCTTGATCGCCTTGGAGAGCGTCCAGCAAGTAGTAGCCCATTTGCCTTTTAGGCTGGTTGAAATCACAGGTTCATTCAGGTTCTTCGACTCAGGTGCTGACAATCGTACACCATCTGGCAAAAGGCCTTTATCCCGCGGGTGATTGCGCATCAATAGACTACAGAGGGGTACAATAATGGCAACCGAGGCAACTCCGATAATGACATACGCGATTTGCCAGCCAAAGGTGGAAATGAGGAATTGGGCGATGGCCGCAAACACGAGACTCCCGCCAAAGCCGGCACTAAGAATGCCGAAGGCAAGGCCACGCTTTCTGACGAACCAGTTCGAGATTATGGCAGTGAGAGGTGTCCACCCTGTTAGGCTCAGGCCTGCGGCTACGATAATTCCATAGAAGAGATAAAAGTGCCACCTTGCAGTTGCCATGCTGCAGAGGGCTACACCACCTCCCACGATGAACGCCCCTACCGGTAAGATAAGTCTTGGTCCGAATCTATCCACGAGGCTGCCCGCCACTGGTGCCACAAAACCATAGACCAGGATCGTAATAGAGAACATCAGGGCGGTGTTGCCTCTCCCCCAGCCGAACTCCTCTACGATGGCGGGATAAAAGACAGAGAAGGTGTTCCTGATGGCATAGCCGAGCACTAAGGTGATAAAGGCTATGGAGAGGATAACCCAGCCGTAAAAGATACTGTCTCGCGTCTTCATGCTCGTTTCTGGACTATGGCCTTTGTTCACCATGATAGCTGCCACATGCACTGAGCGCCATGCAGTGCTATCCCTAAGTTATGATCAGAAGTTCTTTTCTTGTGTGGCGAGTTTAGAGAAAAGGTGCCTTAGTGTCAACCAAGAAGGAAAAATGCTATCAGCGCTGGTGTGGAGGTTGAGCCAGAGATGACATGTTTACTGTTTAAACGGTGATCGGTTTATCATAGCATGAAAGGAAGCTGAGAGCTGATCGCTGAATGCTGAGATGCTGATTGGGGCAAAGGCCGGGTTTGATCATGACACATGGCAAAAGTAAAGATCTGACACCCGGCCCAGCGAGCGACAAGACCGGACGCTTACATTCTCACTATTATTAGTTTGGTCATATGTTCAGACCTGGCCTCGTTTGTTTCTTATTTCACCAAAGTACGCTTAAATACTTTTGCTAATTTCCTGCTTTGTTAGCCCAACGAACAGAGTTGCTACCACCATTGCCAATGCTCCCATGAAGATAGCGCTAGAATAGCTCTCAGTCAGATCAAATATTAGCCCCCCTAGTGCAGGGCCAATGGCTGCCCCCATTCCCCAACCACCACCTAGTACGCCCATTATCGCTCCAAGGCTACGCAGCCCAAAAATATCACCAATAAGTGCAGTTACGGGAATATCAAATCCTCCGAAGGCGAAACCATAAACAGCGGCAAAAAAATAGAACGCCCACAATTCCCGTGCCCAAGCCAGCCACATCATTGCTCCAATCTGAAGTAACGCACAGATGATGGCTGACACTTTCCTGCCTATTCGGTCTGAAATTCCGCCCATCAATAATCTGCCCGGGATACTGATAATATTTATGAGGCCAAGAACTAGTGCTGCTTCAGTGGCTGAAATACCTGCATCGGTAACATAGGGCACAATATGCGTTAATACTAAATGCAGACATAAGGCGAATGACAACCATACAATCCACAAAAACCAAAAATTCCGAGTTTTAAACGCCTCGGCTAGCGAAAGGTTAAGTGTATTGGCATCATCCTTACTGTTCGGTACTACTGTTTTGTTGGGGGTAAGTTTGGACCCATCACATAGAAGCCCAATTTCGGCAGGCTCCTTCCTCAACAGCAAGGATGAAGGAAGAATACCTAAGCCCACAATCAACGCGAGCACTGCATATGCTGTCCGCCAATCAAAACTGCCAATTAAATGCGCGGCAAGTGGGGCCATGATCATCGTTCCCAATCCTCCTCCCGAGCCCGTAATGCCCAACGCAAGCCCCCGCTTTTTGTCAAACCACCTTGTGGTTGTTGACATCAGCACCGAGTATGCTGGGCCTGTTCCTATAGCCAATATTAGGCTGTAGACAACAAATAACTGCCATGAATAATTGGTTTGGCTGGTCAGTAGCAGACTCAAGCTGGTAAATAAGCCCATTGAAAAGACAACCACCCTCGGGCCATATTTGTCTAGAGCCCAGCCCCCTAAAATAGCAAAGATAGGGCAAAGTACCATATAGATGGAGAAGATGATGGAAGTAACCGTTCGCGTCAGATCAAACTCATTGGCTATGGATTTAAAAAAGACACCGAAAGAGTAACGTGTTCCAAAAAACAGCGCGGAGATAACCAGAGAGGCTGAAACCACCACCCAGCCATAAAACACACTACTCTTCATCTTTGAAGGTAATAGCAGCAACGCGTTCCATTGAGTATTCATTATGGCATTATCCGGTTAACACGCTCTTGAATCTCACCATGTAATTCCGCACATACCCTAATCATTGTCCAACAAAAATCCTCCGCCTTGGCAAATTTTGATGAGCGTCGAGCGCAAACGATAACCAGGGTAAGCACAAATTCCGTTACGGCGATGGTTTCACCTTGATTCCATTCCTTTCCTATTTCCTGCAATGCTCTAACTGTAGCGTGTATTTCTGGAAGGGCAGCTATCATGAGCACCAAGTCAGTAGATCTATCCACACCACAGGGCAAGTTAATGATAAGAGCTCGCTTTTGGCGGGAAGCAGTATAGGGAATTTATGATTGCGAGTAAAGCTTGAATAACCCAAAACTCCATATGTTGTGAGGCCTTTCCCCTTGACACACAAGCATGTTTCTTCCTATATTCCCCCTGACGAAAAGGGACTTCTTATCATTTGAATTTGCAGCAAGGAAGTCAAACTTCCAAAATCCGAGGGCTGAACAAGATTGGAGAGTTTGAATTCTCCATGGACCACGCAAATCGAGAACGAGTGATGTTCAAGTGAAAAAACTTCCGGCTTCCAGTGACGGTAGTCCGGACCGGTTTGAGAAAGGTTAGCTGATACAAGATTAAAGAGAAAGGGTTACAGCGAATGGAGCATCGATTCCTGGATGCTGAGCTTCTCGTGATTGGTGGCGGCAGTGCGGGCTG
>CP070673.1:125365-128268 GCA_020351915.1 Deltaproteobacteria bacterium | reverse complement strand
TCATCAAACATGCATAAACTTGGTCTTGCCATTAAACTCCGCCCCATGGCCAGCATTTGCCGTTCACCACCGCTTAATGTCCTGGCTAATTGCCTTTGCTTTCCTTTTAAGAGGGGGAAGACTTGATACACCTCCTCAAGTCTTTCCCTACTTGAAGGCAAGACAAGGGCAGCTGGCTCGAACATTAAGCGGTGGTGAACGGCAAATGCTGGCTATGGGACGTAGTTTAATGGCGAGACCAAAGTTGTGCATGTTTGATGAGCCATCATACGGGCTGGCGCCGTTAATGGTAAAGGAGCTTTTCAAGATCATAACGGTACTGAATGAGCAAGGTATTACTATCTTGCTCGTTGAGCAGAATATCCGAAATGCCTTGGAGATAGCGGATCGAGCATACTTACTGGAGAACGGCAGGATCGTCTTGGAGGGAGCCCGTGAATTGTTTCTCCACAGTGATTATGTAAAAAAGGCCTACCTGGGGCTCTAGGTTAACTAACACTTTGAGTCGCTAAATTTCACATCAATACTTATTGAAAGGCAAAAAGTAACGCCTGGTCTGACGCGATGGTACATGGAGATGATCCTGGTTCGTAAAGATTATGGTATCAGTAGATCTAGGGTCAATCCCTGCAAGCCAGCCCGCCCTGGCGCGACTTGCTTCGAAAACTCTGTTACCCCTATGGTACTCCGGAAGTGGAGGCTACAGAACTCGGTCTTTGCATGCCAGGTCTGGGCCAGGGGCATACCTAAAGAAAAGATACACATGCCCTGAACTTTGTCGTTACCCTGACAAAGAACCCCCAACCTCTTGACAAGCCCGCAATAGGAGATATGATTGCCCAATTCTTATAAAGGAGGTAGAGGAAAATGAAGATTGATGTGTTCAACCATATCATACCAGTAAAATATAGAGAGGCCCTTTTCAAGAAGATGCAGCCTGATGCCTATACACGAAGGCTTATAGGGGCTTTCCCCTCATTAACCGATTTGGAAGTAAGATTCAGGATCATAGATAAGTATGAGGGTCTTTTACAGGTAATAACCACCGGGGCACCGCCTGTCGAGGATGTTGCTAAACCAGAGGACGCAGTTGAACTGGCCAAGATAGCTAATGATGAGATGGCTGAACTGGTTGTCAAGTATCCGGACAAGTTTCCTGCCGCCGTTGCCTGCCTGCCAATGAATGACATGGATGCTGCCTTAAAAGAAGTTGACAGATCAATCACTGAATTAGGATTCAGGGGTGTGCAGGTACATAGCGATATCAACGGTAAGCCTTTAGACTCGCCGGAGTTTCTGCCCCTTTTTGAGAAGATGGCCCAATACAATCTTCCTATCTTGCTTCACCCCGAAATAAGGACGAACCAGGTTCCGGATTACCCCAATGAGACTGAGTCATATCACATGATACATATCATTTTTGCCTGGCCCTATCGGACAACAGTGGCCATGACACGCTTGGCGATGAGTGGCATTTTCGAGAAGCTTCCCACTCTTAAGATTATTACCCATCACTGTGGAGCCATGGTGCCATTCTTTGACCAGAGAATCAACGTTGGGTATATGAGTCATTTAATGCGTATGGGTTTTAAACATGAGTCAATTCTTACCAAGCGCCCTATCGAATACTTTCGCATGTTCTATGGTGATACCGCGCTCTATGGGAGTGCACCGGGACTGATGTGCGGCTATGCCTTTTTTGGCGCCGATCATATGCTGTTTGCGACAGATATGCCGTACGATCCTCAACTTGGCGATATATATACCAGGGAAACGATACGCGCTATAGAGCAAATGGATATTCCGGACTCGGAAAAGAAAAAGATATACGAAGGCAATGCCAGAGAGCTGATGCGGTTGCCGGTATAGAACTTGTTCAGCAAAGGTGTGTTTTCTTTGAAGGCACCGTTCTCCGTTGTGCTTTAGATATCGACGCGTGTTATCATTCTTCATCGGTATACACCGTATTCCCTGGTGGTATCTGCCATGGCCTTCACATTCTCGAGTTTTGCCTCATCAGGAATGCCGATAGCCCCGTCTAGGATAAAACCACCGCCCTTGCCACCCACATCAATCAGTCTTTTGCAATATGCCTCCACATCCCCGGGACTGCCGACGCAGAGCAGAGTGCCCGGCACATTTCCCCGGATACACACGGTATCTCCCAGTACTTCCTTGGCCTTGAAGATATCCGTCCGCTCAAACCAGTAGATCGCCTTTCCCCGAGGGATATCCTTTATAGTCTCCAGGCGAGACGTGCAATCCCCTTCCCAGAGGACCATTGGGATGAGCCCCTCTTGGATCAGACTCAGGATCACCCGTTTCAAGGGAGGCCAGAAGAAGGTTTTAAACTGATCCGAGGACATGAAACCATCCAGGCCCTTGTGCAGAGGCATGAAGATGAAGGGAATCCCGGTCATCTTGGCTGCAGGAATGGCACCCTGGAGGATAAAAGGGATCAACTTTTCCATGGCTTCGAGGAGTTTGTCCGGTATCCGGTACATATCGAGCATGACACCACGGGTGCCCCTGAGAAGATCCCCGATGTAATCAAAGGGGGCATAGGCCACGCCGCCGATCTGAGAGGGAAAACCCAACGCTGTCATTTCATCGACAAAGGCCTTCGCCCTTTCCAGCATACGCCGCGCCTCGGTACCCGCCTTCACAAGGGCATCAAGGGCCCCTGCAACCTCTGGACTCGCAAAGGCCGCCGTTCTGGTTACAAATCGGGTATAGTACATGGAAGGCAACGAGGGAAGCTGTTGAAGCGGTTCCAGGGCTCCATAGACCCGCGGGAGAAACTGTCGCAACATGAAACCGGTAGGATCAAAGAGCAGGTCGTCATATTCCGCTGCCGTGACATACTCCTTTTCCACAAACTGGTATGATTGATGAGGAGGGAG
>CP070673.1:116807-125265 GCA_020351915.1 Deltaproteobacteria bacterium | reverse complement strand
CAGGGTATGGGTATCTTTTTTTTGGATTATGCCCCACATAGTTTAGATCAGTGGGAGTTTCAAAATGGTTTATATAGATGGAGCGTATGATTCTAAGGCTTAGGGCGCAATAAACCATTTTGAACCGACCCAGTAAGAGGCCATGTTATAGGCCTGCCCTCCCCGTCCCGAGACCGGGATGGGATCGGGAGGCGCGACACTTCTGAAATATCGCATGTTCGTAGTGTTATTTCGCAGACGAAGCACATATACTCATGCCCTACAAGCCCTGTCTGGGCTAGGGGCATAACCAAAAAAAAGATACCCATACCCTGCAAGAAGCTTAAAAATCAAGAGTTTAGGTTTCACAATGGCGTGGCCCCTGTGCAAGATGCCCGGTCACCCTTTATGGAAGAAGAAACTTCTCTAATACGCGCCTCCGAGAGACAATAGCAAAAAAGGTTTTACTAAAAGAGTCTCAGGTAGTAGTCTAGCGGGCAAACACTATGTGGCAATGGGTCTAGGGGCATTATCCTCAGGACCTAGGAACAGACAGTACCTTCAATCGAAGTACCGTCTCCTGTTGCTGGGGCTGATTCCATGCAGGTAATAGAAAAAACCCAAGGATGAGCTGCTCTCAGTAAAGAATCGCCCCCCAGAGGACCTGGCTTTGATTAAATCCCAAAGGTGTGTTAGATGAAGACTATGATTTTTTTGAAAGGCCATATCTCAAAAAAATTCCACCAGATATGGGCGCACCCCAGTATGTGGGGTTTACGGCCCCAAACACGTGGGGATTTCCCGTGAACTTGTTGAACCCCACATAGGGGGGAGTGGTTCCTCCTCACAAACTAGATATGGTCTTGAGAAAACGGGCATGGTCGAATTAGATATGCCTTTCAGGCAGAGCCGATGGATTCTGGCCTTGCCCATAGGACCACATTTCCGGTATTAAGATGAATAGAATGAGCTTAAAAGATGTAGGGCTCGCAGTGCTTTCAGGGCTCATGTTGACCGTCAGCTTTCCGCCCATTAACCTGGACTGGATAGCATGGATATCCCTCATTCCTCTTCTTGTGAGCCTCAGAGACAAATCCTCAGCAATCGCGTTTCAGCTCGGGCTTATCGCTGGTCTTTCACACTATCTGACGCTGATTTACTGGATAGTAGTAGTTCTTTCTTACTACGGAAACCTCCATCTGATTTTGACGCTCGGAGCCCTGCTCCTTCTTTGTCTCTATTTAGCACTTTACAGCGCCCTGTTTGCCCTTATCTGGAACAGTTTCAAAAAGGATCGATTATCTTGCTTTTGGGGAGCAGTTGTTTGGGTTGCACTGGAATATGTACGGTCACATGTAATGACCGGTTTCCCCTGGTGCCTCTTAGGGTACACCCAATATTTGAGATTGCCGCTCATACAAATATCGGATATTGCCGGTGTCTACGGCATATCCTTTGTTATAGTACTGGTAAACCTGATACTATTCAACACGGTGCTCGGCGCTCGTACCAAAAAAAAGAAATCTGCCACCCTAGAGATAATACTTACCTCTTTTCTGGTATGGTTTATCCTTATTTACGGCTTTCATAGGGTGAAGGTGAAAGCAGAAATGAGCTCACATGGAAAGGGGATCAGGATAGTGATTGTCCAGGGAAATATTGATCAATCTGTTAAATGGAACCCGGAATTTCAAGAAAAGACAGTGGCTCTTTATACCAATCTATCCGTGGAATCTGGGAGTTTTAGGCCACATCTCATTATCTGGCCTGAAACTGCTGTTCCATTCTATTTTCAAGATAACTCTCCCCTTTCAAAAGAAGTCTTTAGGGTCCCTGAAAAGACCAGCACAAAACTCCTGTTTGGTTCCCCTGCATATATAAGGGATAAGAACAGAATCCAGTACTACAACAGGGCCTATGTAATATCTGAAGATAGGGTATTTGATTACTATGATAAGGTTCACCTCGTCCCCTTCGGGGAATATGTTCCGCTCAAAAGATACCTTCCCTTTATCCGTCGGTTAGTACCAGCCGCAGGGGACTTTTCACCCGGTCAGAACCCGAAACCAATAGGCATTCCAGACCTTCAAATTGGGGTAATTATCTGCTTTGAGGCGATCTTTCCCGATATCTCTCGAAATCACGCTACCCATGGAGCTGAGCTCTTAGTAAACCTTACCAATGATGCCTGGTTTGGTCGCACCAGCGCTCCCCACCAACATCTCAGCATGGCTGTCCTAAGGTGTGTAGAAAATGGTTTGCCCATGGCAAGGGCCGCCAATACCGGTATTAGTGCTATTATTCTTGCAAGTGGTGAGATTGTAAGTGAGAGTGAACTGTTTGCCACTGAGGTGTTACAGAAAGAACTAAATTTGAATCAGACCAAAACATTTTATTCACAATTTGGCAATGTTTTTGCTATACTACTGGGTGCAATAACGATTCTTAGACTTTTCTGGAGATTAGGAAAAAGGAGGAGATGAACCCATGTTTGAGACAGACATAACAGAAACAACAGATTTCTTGAATAGGAAACTCGATGATCTATGGGAGCATCTTTGACCTTGCCAAGGGTGAAGAAAGGCTAAATAAAATTGAAAAAATCTTATCTAAGACGGATTTCTGGCAAAATAACCACCGTGAGGCAACAGGGCTGAGCCAGGAAAGAGGCTTTCTGAGTAATCAAATAGATCAGTGGCACCGATACAAAAACGACTTAGAAGAGCTCGACATCCTAGCCAAGGTAGCCCAGGAAGAAAATGATCACGATTCATTGGTTGATTTAGGGAAAGACCTTCTAGAACTAAAAAGAGAGATAGAGCGTTACGAACTTCAGACACTGCTCGGAGATAAAGATGACAAGAGAAATGCAATCGTAGCCATCAATGCAGGTGCAGGAGGAACAGAGGCCCAAGACTGGGTGGAAATGCTCTTGAGGCTTTATCTCAAGTGGGCTGAGTCGAGGAAGATGAAGACCCAAGTTGTTGACCAGTTACCTGGAGACGAGGCAGGCATAAAAAACGTTACCTTTACGGTGAGTGGCCCTTATGCATATGGTTATCTGAAATCTGAAGATGGCATTCACCGGATGGTACGGATCTCACCCTTTGATGCCAATGCGCGAAGACATACCTCCTTTGCATCAGTCTCTGTCTTGCCAGAAATCGAAGATGACATCGCCATTGGGATAAATGAAAAGGATATCAGGGTTGAAACCTTCAGGGCGAGCGGTCCAGGCGGACAGCACGTTAACAAGACCAGCTCCGCTGTAAGGATTACCCACCTACCTACCAGTATAGTTGTTCAGTGCCAGAATGAAAAATCTCAGCACAGAAACAAGGAACTGGCACTCAAGATTCTCAAAGCACGCTTATATGGGCTGGAAAAAGAGAAACAAAATAGGGAAAAACAGCTCAGACATGAATCCCAGAAAGATATAGCATGGGGAAACCAAATAAGATCTTACGTATTTAACCCTTACCAACTCGCAAAAGATCACCGGACGAACCTTGAAGTTGGGGATATTGAAAGGGTCATGAATGGGGATATTGACATATTTATTGATGCCTACCTCAAATGGCTCCAGAATCAAAAATAATTACCCTATCCTCCCTTATACGCCAATCCCATATCCTTTATGTACGAGTCGATACCCTTCACTATGCCGGAAGCAGTTCTCTTGAGATAGGCCTCGGTACAGAGGCGTTTGTTTTCAGTCCGATTCGTAATATATCCTACCTCTACCAGAATTGCAGGCATCTCAGCACCAATCAGGACGTAGAACGGTGCCTGTCTTACACCCCTGTTCTGAACTCCTTTGTATCTCGTACGCAACTCCCTCACCAGACCTTTTTGCACAAATTCTGCCAGCCTGGCCGATTCGTTTATCTTTGTGTTCAGCATGAGGTCATTCAGAATCATCTGAAGATCACCTATGTTCTTTGTAGAGGTGGCATTTTCTCTTGCAGCTAAATTCATGGCATCTTCGTCTAAGGCGATATTCAAAATATATGTCTCTACCCCGCTTATTCTCCTATCCCTATGGGCGTTTGTATGGAGAGAGATAAGCAGATCCCCCTTTTTCATGTTGGCAATTGCAGTCCGATCTTCCAGTGGCAAAAATACATCACTTTTCCTAGTGAGGACTACCTCACATCTGAGTTCTTGCCTCACTTTGTCTGCCACTAATCCTGCAAGTTTAAGCATGACATCCTTCTCTCGTATCCCGTTGCTCCCCATTGCCCCCGGATCTTTTCCGCCATGGCCTGCATCGATTATGATCCTCTTCACGCCAAGGCCTAATTGCTTGGCCAGAGAGATTCCTTTTTGACTATCTTTCGGTCGTTCATCTCTTTCGGGAGTTCCCGGAGCAACCCCTTTCCTTTCTGGTCTCAATTGCCGATCTTCACCCTGAACATCAACAACGATTCGAAAGGGATCATAAAGATGAAAAATCTTGTAGCTTTCCATATTCTCAATATCGAGGACAACCCGTACCGTCTTTGTATTGTACTGAGCAGCGCGTGCCCTTCGCAACAAGCCATCCTTTATGGGTATAGAACTCTCTATATCCTTGCTGATACGGGCATTGCGGAGATCAACAAAAAGCCGCCTTGGCTTCTTAAGACTGGGGTCCTTTTTTAGGAGATGCTCCTTGTATGTGACTTGATCCTCCAAATCCACAACTACTCTCGTGTAGGTTGGGGTTGACCAATGTCTGATATTCTCCACTGAGACCAATTTCGTTTTCTTGGCCGCAACCTTCCTGCCGGTCTCTCTGGCTATTCTCTTTTTCCCTAAAACACGTTCCAGCTCATCCATCTTCTTAGATGCCTCAAGGCGTGCATCTCCACTCGGGAATTTTACCTCCACCTTCAGAAATTCAACATACGCCTGCATGGGATCCTTTTTATCTCTGTAAAAGATCTCCCCCAGCCGGTATTGGGCATCATCAGCCAGATCGTGGTCTTTGTATCTCTTAACCAGCTCTCGATAAAGTGATATTGCCCTGTCTATATCAGAATCCCTTGATGAATACCGATAGAGGTAAGCCCAGAGCTCCCCAGCCCCAAACAGAGCGCGCGCTGCCTCGTCCGTATTGGGGAAGGACTTGTAAACCTTTTCATATCTTCTTATGCATCTCTCCCAATTATGCCGGTACTTCTTCTTAGCCGGAGATTCATAGAGTTGTTTTGTGCACACCCGAGCCTTCTGCAAAAGAGGGGGAGCAGAATGAGGCGAGGCGATAGCTGCTTGCTGAAAGGGGATAGAAAAAAGGATAAAGAGAGGGGATAAGAGCAAAGGAGTCAGCACATACTTTACATATATCAGTCTGCGGATCATTGTATATCTTTGGTACCTCTCGTGAAACAGCACACGATCATCGAACAAGGGGAATGGGCAAATCTAAGAAGGCGGTTGTCCATTTGATACGTCATATGAAGACGGTTCTATGATTCTCATTGAATCCCATTTCAGGCACTGTGGGCACTTCCAAACAAGCTTGTCTGGCCGGTATCCACAATTGCCACATTGAAACTGTATAAAAGGAAAATCCAGTGTTAAGAGAAGATCCTTATAGGCCTTAATGGCCTCTTCATTTCTTCCTTGTTCCAAAAGCATTTCACCCATAAACCTCCTTGCATCCAAAAAGGAGGGGAACGATTTAATTGCCTGTCTCACGTGATCAAGGGCAGAATCTGTTTCTCCCTCTTGGTAAAGGTACCTGGCTAGGGCCAACTGGGTGGATGCATCAGAATTCCTTTCAGCAACCTCTTTCAAAAAGTCCCCTACAGGCTTAGGATTTTCCATCTTTGCATATGCCCTTTCCAGCCTCTGATAGGCAAGAAAAGTAAACTGAGGAGCCACATCCACTACTTTCTTCCATTTAGCAAGAGCTGCTTTGTGCTCCTGCTGAGCAGAGTAAAGATCCCCCAGTTGAAGATAGGCATCAACACACCTATCAAAGATAGAGATGGCCTTTTTGTAAGATTTCTTCGCACCTGCAATATCGCCATCCTTTTCATAGACCTTCCCAAGCTCGGTTTGGTGATGTGCCAAGATATGCCGGTGATTCCCTTTAACTAACTTCGAAAGGGCCTGCCTGGCTTGAAAGGCCTTCTCCCAATCATGCATATCTTCATAAATACGCTCGATCTGCTCATGGGCCTCTACATTATTGGGTTCACTATCGATAACTTCCTGAAAGGTAGACACGGCACGATTCAAAAAGCCACCTCTCTTATAGTCTAATCCGAGATCAAAGATCGCCCTCAACCTTATAGCCCCGTCCAGATTGGGTCTCAAAATAATCCCCTGTCGTATCCTGATGGCCCTCTCAATATCCCCCTTAGAGCTATAAAGATTGGCCAAAGCAACATAGGTCTCAATCGTGTCTGAATTGATCCGGACTGATTTTGTAAATTGTTCAATAGCCTGATCTGGCTCATTCGATAGTATATGTTGAACGCCTTGAAAAAAGGCCTCATCCCCCCTGTCCAGTTTTCTCCTGATCTTTTCTGCACCCCTCCATCTCATAAGCCTATCTGCAATAAGACCTGCAACAAAAGCCAAGACTAACCAAATAGCAAATCCCACCCATGGTAAATCAAATATCAAGTAATCGTCCCTCCCATACCAAAATCAACGCTTCTTCTTGTCGGCTATGAGGCATTCTCCTGATCTGTCTCTACAAAAGCCGTATCCTCTCTTTTTTCCTCGACAATAGGCAAGTTTCTGTAAGAATTCAGCTCTTTGTCTTTTTCCGCGTTCTCCTTTGAAAGCCGCCTAATTTCCCTCTTTAGTCGAAACCGCTCAAATATACCCAAAAATCCTGCTACAAAAATACCAATGAGGAACGCGATAATCACCACCAAATAGAAGGGTGTTGGCGGGGTTTTGTGGGCGCCAAAACCCAAATTTATTCTCAGTGTCAACGTTTTAGATAACTGCTCATAGTTCTCGATGACAACTATTATAATCAGTAGCATGACCAAAATGCTTATAATGCCCTTTATAATATTTTTCATAAGATCCTCCTACTCTCTTAGAACATCAGGAACGCCTAACACTGTTTGAAGAAAGGCAACAGTTTCTGGTAGGTAGTATGTATATGTTCAGGGATAACCCGCACCTCTTCAAGTACCGTCATATAGTTAGTATCACCGCTCCATCGCGGAACAATGTGAAAATGGATATGGTCCTCTACCCCTGCCCCTGCCACTTTTCCGAGGTTCATACCGACATTAAATCCGTCTGGACTCATAACCTCCTTGAGGGCATCGATGGACTTTTCCACCACAGTTATGACGTCGAGCTTCTCCTCTGGGAGAAGGGAATTCAACGTGGAAACATGCCGCACTGGGGCAATCAACAGATGGCCATTTATGTAGGGAAACCTGTTCATAAGAACAGTGCTCCGATCGCCAGTGAATAGAATTAGTCTCTCTTCATCACGATTCCGATCATCACCAGGACAAAATATGCACTCACCACTCACATCACCAGAACCGACATATTCCATGCGCCAAGGCGCCCAAAGGACCTTCATCACATAACCTCACAGTACAATTATGCTACCCTTTATTTCCTCCTCTAAATCCAAAATCCCGATCGAATGGGACCCAGATACGGCAACCCCTGAAGCAGTCCCTGGATTAAAAAACAGCACACCCTTGTCACGGCGATTAGCAGGCCTGTGAGTATGGCCAAAGATAATAGCATCTACATCATTGAACTGAGATCTTATCCTTCTTTCCATGCCAAATGGGGACCCCCATCCATGAATCAATCCCAGCCGGAACCCATCTACCACGATTACCTCTTTCTTAGGGAAGCGCTCTCTTATATCCCGGTTATCCATATTGCCCTGAACTACATGGAGGGGCTTCTGACCCAAAAAATCAACGATTTCCATGGAGACAAGATCCCCTGCATGAACAATCACATCCACACCAGAGAAGTATTGGTCATACATATCAATTAACTGCTGACTCACCTCTTTGAGGTGGGTATCTGAAATGATACCGATCTTCATCTTTCTAAAGGAGATAGGGGGTGAGGGTTGTCGTCCACCTGTCAAATGTCAGCAAGTATAACAAAATATAAAAAAAAATGACAAGCCTAAATGGGTTCAGCCATGCTCCAATTACTGTTGACACGCCCTGCCAATCCCCTTATACTTCAGCAACACACTACTGAGAGCATCAAATAGTTCGCAATATTGGGAGGGGCATGAGGTCTTTTCTGTTGTGACTGGTGGGAGGCCGCTGTCCTTTTCACGACTGATCAGTGGGGGAAGCCGCAGCTCTCCCGACTTGTCGGGAGAGAATGCGGAGGGGGCAAGTATCCCCCATTGATAAGTCGTAGAAAAGATCCCGCACAGCGGGAGAGCCTCGGAACAGAAGAAAAGACCTCATGACCATCCTAGACCCTTATCGGTTATGTACAATGCAAACAATAAAATGCTCTCAGTAGTAAT
>CP070673.1:108484-116707 GCA_020351915.1 Deltaproteobacteria bacterium | reverse complement strand
TTTATAGCGGAGATGGTAAGGGCGGCATGGTCCTTTGGCCTTTGTTTGGAGCAACCAACCAACTTCTTGCAGGGCTCGGCCAACCTTCTGGCAAGCTATGGTATCCCCACGAAGATAGCAGTAACAATTATGGGGGTCTTTATAGTCTCTTTTGGTGCCACTACCCTGGATACGGCAACCAGGATTCAGCGATATGTCATTGCCGAACTGGGAACAAGTTGGAAGGTAAAGCCTATGGCCGGCCGGTATACGGCAACAGCTATTGCAATCATTACAGCCGCGATCCTTGCCTTTTATAGCGGAGATGGTAAGGGCGGCATGGTCCTTTGGCCTTTGTTTGGAGCAACCAACCAACTTCTTGCAGGCCTTGCCCTCTTAGTCCTCACTATCTATCTGTTAAGAAAGAAAAGGTCAATAAAGGCTGCCCTTATCCCCTTTATATTCATGGTGGTTATGGATGGCTGGGCAATGCTGATAAACATCCGCAACTTCGCTGTAACCGGTAAGGTGTTCCTGCTTGTCTTGGCGATTATCATCTTCGTACTCCTGATCTGGATGATTCTAGAAACGCTTATCGCGACGAAGGTACTGGAGAGGAAAGTTGAGGGTGAGCCGTTTCCTAGCTTTGGTTAGTCTGTAGGTACTACATCAAGAAAGGCAGGCCTTAGGCCTGCCTTTCTTGATGCTCCATAGCCTCTGACCCGGTTCTCCTTGATACAGCAGTCTTCACATCAAGCAGTGCGCAGACAAACAGGGAGCACCATGTTCCATTTTTTTATCCCTAAATGGCAAGAGATCACAAGTTAACAGTCCAGCGCACATACAGAACACTGTTCCATTCTTTTCGCCTGTTCCCTCACCGTTAGGCACCCTTCGGTGGATGAACGCTACCGATCTGCTATATTCCAATAGCCTTTCACAATTGAATTTTGTATAGTTTGCAGCACAGGAGTCCTTTTCTTTGGATCAGGTGACCTGATGAAAAAAACAAGAAAGATCGGATTGGCCCTGGGTGGTGGTGGGGCGCGGGGCTTTGCCCACATAGGGGTCCTGAAGGTGCTGGAAAGAGAGAACATCAAACCTGATATTATCATTGGAACAAGCGTCGGCTCGATTGTAGGTGGAGCCCTTGCAAGCGGGATGACAGTTGATGAACTGGAGGAAAGGGCGGATGCTTTTTTAGAGAGCGATATCTACACTTTTTCCGAGCTCAAGGCCATGGGTGATGCAGAGAGTGGGGCCGAGCAGAGAATGAGTAGGCGGATTCAAACCTATTTTAAAACTAAAATCAGGCTGGCCCAGGCGCTCTTTAGACCCGGCATTTTGCCGAGCAAGGATATGGAGGAATTTATCAACTTTTTTGTACCTGATATTCAAATCGAACAGACAGTGATACCTTTTGGGGCCGTCGCAACAGACCTGAAAAGCGGTGAATCCGTTCTTCTTAAGAAGGGCTCTCTGAGACACTCAATATTGGCTAGTGCGTCTGTACCTGGCTCCATACCCCCAGTTGACATTGACGGAAGACAGTTGGCTGACGGTGCCATTGTCTGCACCGTGCCTGCTCGATATGCCGTGGAACAAGGCGCGGATGTGGTCATTGCCGTATCCATAGACAAGGACATAATTTTGTCTTCAGAACTTCAAACAGCAGTGGACATATACGTCAGGGCTGGTGAGATAATGGGTTTCCACTTAGAGCAATACGATCTGAAAAATGCCGATCTTATTATTCGGCCAGAGTTGGGTAGTATCCATTGGGCAGATTTTTCCCAATCCAGAAGGCTAGTCGCGCTGGGAGAGGCAGCAGCTCTGGATAGTCTGCCAGAGTTAAGAAGGTTGGCGAAATTGGTTTCTCGTGGGGCGGTAATGGGTAGGATTAGAAGGTCGGTCAAGGGGCTTTTTGTCAGGCGGCCATCAGGAATTGGGTGATTATGCTGAGATAGATCAGGAGCCCGAGTATGTCGTTTGATGTAGTGATGAACGGACCTGCAGCCAATGCCGGATCAATGTTGAACTTTTTTAGTACAAAAGGAACAAATGCCCCAAAAGATCCTGAAAACAGTATGACGGTGATCAGGCTAACCCCAACACCGAAACCCAAATGAGGATCAGACAGCCAGAAGGCTACCACAAGGCCTAAAAGGATACCGCAGAGAATACCGTTTATCAAGGCTACGCGCAACTCTGTCAAGAGCCTTTTGCCTGTACGAACGATGCTTATGTCGCCGGTTGCCAGACCCCTAATAACAACCGTGGCGGCCTGAGTGCCCGTGTTTCCGCCCATTGCCATTATCACTGGTATAAAAAACGAGAGGGCGAGTATTTTTTCTATAGAACCTTGAAAATTCTTAATTACGAGGGCTGACAAAATCCCTCCGAAAAGCCCTAACAGAAGCCAGGGAAGACGTGCCCTGGAGATCTTCAATGCAGATTCTTCTGCAATCTCCTGATCGATTACGCCACCCATCAGAGAGATATCCTCATTGGCCTCCTCTTCGATAACATCAATAATGTCGTCATGGGTAATTCTTCCGATGAGTTTATGCTGACCATTGACAACCGGTATGTGGGTAAGATCGTACTGTTTAACGATTCTGGCCACCTCTTCCTGATCGGTATTTACGTCTACACTGATCACGTCGGGGTTCATAATATCTTTGATCTTTCGATCTCGTGGTTCGAGGACAAGATCCTTTATGGAAACAACCCCCACCAGTTTCCCAGAATCATCCACGGCCCAGACATAATAAAGGTTTTCAACCTCTTCTCTCTTTTTTCTAATGTTTTGAATAGCTTCTCGAATTGTTGAGTTGGCGCTCACAGAAACGAATTCCAGGGCCATGATACCGCCGGCTGTGTCAGTCTCATAGGCGATCAGTTCCTTCAGTTCTTCAGCTGCCGCCGGCTGAACCAAACCGATCATGTTTTCAGCCCTTTCTGGTGGGAGGTGGCTGAAGATATCGGTAGCGTCATCTGAGTCAAGCTCATTTAAGATCTGGGAGAGCGCGTGATCGTCAAGTTCATGAGTAAGGCTTTCCTGTATAGGGGGTGATAGCTCTATCAAGACCTCGCCTGCCCGTTCAGATGTAAGAATCCGGAAAACGGTGAGCCTTTCGTCCTCCTCTACGTGTTCTAGCAAATCAGCCAGATCAGCTTCATGGAGCTCACCTATTAACCTTTCCAGGTTCGGATAGGCCTTTTCCTCGATCAGGTTTCGCACGTTATCGCGAAGAGCTTTATAGTCGGTTTCAGCCATATAGAGTCCTATAATCTGAAAGGGTTCCCTGTCACACCCAGTGCCTACCGGTGGCTAAATAGAACCGGCCTTTCAAGGGGCCGGCTATGCGATTGATGTTTATACCCCTCAATCGTTACTTGTTGCCGGATCGGCGTTTTTCGAATCTGCTCCTTGATAGCCAAAGAGGTCTCTTTATCACGACCGACCCTGATGACTGCCTTGGTGGTCTCAGTCGATTCATATTCGAGAGTGATCGCAACAGGGGTGTTATCAATCCGCCGAGCTATTACCCTACCATAAGAGAATAGATCAAAAGGTGCTGCGCGAGGTTTGGGAGACAAGAATACGCTTTTTGGGCGGCAAGTCAATAAAATATTGACGTTGACTTGACAAATCATATTTGCTATTCAAGATTTCGTAATTGTTGATAATTTAAAGGGATTTACTGTTATCTACTGATTATTGCTTTAGCTCCTTTTTACCAATCCTTATCCCAAAGAGGGCGGGGTTTTTCGGAACTGACGAGAAGCCCCACCCTCTTAGTGAAGATTAGGATTATACAACCATTTCAACATATCTACGGAGCTAAAGCAATAATCAGATTATTTATGTGATGCCTTATTGATGAGAGAGATTTACCATGGACTACAAAAAGACACTCAATCTTCCCAAGACTGATTTTCCCATGAAAGCAAATCTCGTTCAGAAGGAGCCTGAAATATCAAAAAAATGGGAACAAGAGGATATCTATTCGGTGATACGGAATAGCTCTCAAGGAAAACCTACCTATATCCTTCACGATGGACCCCCTTACGCCAATGGCCATATTCACATGGGGACTGCGTTTAATAAGGTTCTCAAGGATATCGTTATTAAATCAAAACAGATGGATGGGTACGATGTTCCATATGTGCCTGGATGGGACTGTCACGGACTTCCCATAGAATGGCAGGTAGACCAGGAGCTTGGGGATAAGAAGTTAGAGATGACCCAGTCAGAGGTCAGAAAGAGGTGCCGCCAGTTTGCTGAGCGTTTCATAAAGATCCAAAGGGATGAATTTGAGAGGCTCGGGGTTTTCGGCGAGTGGGATAACCCCTATTTGACCATGAACTACCTGTATGAGGCCACCATTGTCCGAGAGTTTGGTAAGTTTGCTCTGAATGGCAGCCTCATTAAAAGCAAGAAACCTGTTTACTGGTGCAACTCCTGTAGCACTGCCCTTGCAGAGGCGGAGGTGGAATACGAGGACGATATCTCCCCCTCTATCTATGTAAGATTTCCAATGATATCTGATATAACGGCTGACCATCCATCCCTTGCTGGCAAGGATATTTATGTAGCTATTTGGACCACCACTCCTTGGACTATTCCATCAAATTTAGCCGTGGCCCTCCACCCTGATCTGGTATATGTGGCTGCTGATACACCAACATACGGGGTCTTGATACTCGCTGAAGGCCTCTTAGAGGATTTCATGAAGGCAGTGGGCATTGAAGGGTATACCGTTCTCGATAGACTGAATGCCCGTGAATTAGAGGGTCTCAAGGCCAAGCATCCCATCTACGACAGGGAATCTGTCATTATCCTTGCCAATTACGTTACGCTGGATGTGGGTACGGGGTGCGTTCACACCGCACCAGGCCACGGGCAAGAGGACTACGAAAGCGGGTTGCAATACAACCTTGAAATATATTCGCCCCTTGATGATAAGGGGAGATTTACAGAACAGGTGGAATTCTTTGCCGGCCAGGAGGTCTTTGAGGCCAACAGACCGGTCGTTGAGAAGCTGTCTGAGTTGGGGGCATTGCTTAAAGAGGAACCACTCACCCATTCCTACCCTCACTGCTGGAGATGCAAAAATCCTGTAATATTTCGGGCTACAGAGCAGTGGTTTATCTCTATGGATAAGGTTGGGTTGCGAGAGAAATCTCTTAAGGCCATTAGGGGCGTAGAGTGGGTCCCCAGTTGGGGGGAGGAAAGGATCTATGGCCTCGTTGAGCATCGACCCGATTGGTGTATCTCCAGGCAGCGCTCATGGGGTGTGCCGATAACTATTTTTTACTGCCTCACGTGTGGTAACCACTTAATCAACCAGGAGATAGTGGATCATGTAGCGGGGCTTGTAGAGAAACATGGCACCGATGTCTGGTTTGACCTTTCTGCTCGCGAGCTTTTGCCAGAAGGCACCACCTGCCCTCACTGTCACGGGGACACATTCAGGAAAGAGACAGATATCCTGGATGTCTGGTTTGACTCTGGCGTGAGCTTTACTGTTCTTGAGCGAAGGAGCGATTACCTGACCTATCCTGCCGATATGTATTTGGAGGGAAGCGATCAGCACAGGGGCTGGTTTCACAGCTCTCTGTTATGTTCAGTGGGTACACGGGATAAGGCCCCTTTCAGGTCTGTGTTGACACATGGGTTTGTGGTTGATGGAAACGGAAGAAAGATGTCTAAATCAAGGGGTAACGTGATTTCTCCAGAAGAGGTCATCAATCAACATGGTGCTGAGATATTACGGCTCTGGGTGGCCTCTGAGGACTATAGAGGCGATATACGGCTCTCCCAAGAGATCTTAGACAGGCTGACAGAGGCGTACCGGAGGCTGAGAAATACCTTCAGGTACTTGCTGGGGAATCTCAGCGATTTTGATCCCTCGAAGGATAGCATACCGTATCAGGAGCTACTGGAACTTGACAGATGGGCCCTTCACAAGTTTCAGGAACTAACGGAAACCGTACTAAGATCCTACCAGGCTTTTGAGTATCACACCATATACCAGGCTATCTATAATTTCTGTGTGCTCACCCTGTCGTCCTTCTACCTGGATGTATTGAAAGACAGGCTCTATACCACAGCCGTTAATTCACGAGAGAGACGGTCCGCGCAGACCGTCATGAATGAGATCTTAGAGGGTCTCGTTAGGCTTGTGGCTCCTATTATCCCCTTTACCGCCGATGAGGTATGGGGATATATTCCCAATCAAGATAAACCCGTCAGCGTTCATGCAGCCCAATTTGTGCCTGGTAGAGAGGATTACAAAGATAGCGCATTGATTGAGCGATGGGATCTGCTGTTGAAGGTCAGAAAAGAGATCACCAAGGCCCTGGAGTTAGCTCGGAAGGACAAGATTATAGGCCACTCCCTGGATGCATCGGTACGTTTGGCCCTGCCCCCCGATCTTCTCAGGGGATTACAAGACTACCGGGATGAATTAACGTCTATCTGCATTGTATCAAACCTTGAATTTGCAGATGCGGCAACACTTGAGGAAGGCTACGAAAGCGAGGAACATCCTGGCCTCCTAATCAAGGTTGTGCCCTCACCTTTCACCAAATGCGAGCGGTGCTGGATCCATGATCCTACGGTAGGACACGATAAAGAGCACGCTTCCCTGTGCGAACGATGTATGAAGGTTATCAACGCAGTAGAGTGAGAGCAGTAAGCATTGAAAAGAGATTATTTCCTATTTATCGTACCAGCTCTGATCGTAGTTCTCTTGGATCAGATCTCTAAGCGGTGGATAGCAGATTATTTAGAACCGCATCAGATCCTCTCTGTAATCCCTGGATTTTTCGATTTGGTCTTGGTTCACAACAGGGGTATGGCCTTTGGTGTTTTTGGTCGAAGCGGACCCGGGGCTGCTCTTTGCTTTTTACTAGGGGCGATACTTGCTGCCATCGTTGTAATATTTTTCTTTTTCTACTGGACAAAAAAGAACCAAAAATGGCTGACTGTGGGACTGGCCCTTATCCTTGGAGGGGCTGTGGGCAACCTTATAGACAGGGTTCGGTTTGGGTACGTGATCGATTTCTTGGATTTCTCCGTAAAAGACTACCACTGGCCTGCATTTAACCTAGCCGACTCTGCTGTCACCATTGGCACGCTCTGGCTTTTGCTTAATCTGATTCTAGGAAAGAGCTTCACTGAGACCAACCGCTAAATCCCTTCCCTGCCCCAGCTCAAGATAATAGATGCTCATTGCCGATTCTTATCCGGGTAAGACCTGCCTCTCTGGCTGCCTCACGGCACTCCTCTGCCTGCTCCTTGGTGGTTCTTGGCAAATCCCCCATGAGAAAGTGGGGGTAAAACCCTAACAAGGTGTAGGGAATATCAGGATTGCACCGAGAGATAAACGAGGCGATCTGGTATACCTCTTCCCTATCGATATATCCTGGCACAAGCAGGGTGCTGGCTACGAGAAGGGGCACCTCTGGCCTTTTGTAAATACTCTGGGCGACTCTCTTGAAATTATCTAAGGGCCTTTCATTGCTTACTTCGCATAAGGCACGGTGAAGATTCTCGGTCCATGCCTTGAGATCAAACTTGATGCAGCCTCCGGATTCTAGCGAGATATCGATCATCCGGGAAAGCAGCGCTGGGTTCATAGAGCCATTTGTTTCCCAGCAAACCCTTAGTATTCTTCCTTGGTTTTCCTGCACTGCCACTCTGGAAACATTGATTGAATGAACCAGATGAGGTGTTGGGTCGCCACCAAAGTAACAGATGCACGCGGTTTTGCTGTCCACGGCGCTTACTAATTCAGGTACCAGCACCCGCCTCCCGGTGCGGAGCCTCTCTCGAAAGTGCCAGTTCTGGCAATATAAGCAGTTGAAAGAGCACCCGTTGTAGAAAACAGCAAGGTTCTTGTAACCATGCTCAGGGCCCTGTGTATAGGAATAGTGTGGGAACCCTCTGCCCGTGCCACCTGGACAGACCCAATCGGCAACACAGTTGGTTGGCAGAGGATCATAGTACCAATCCACATTCGCCTCTCGCGTTCCGCCCCTTATCTTACCCCCAGTAACTCGCCTGATGCCGCAGTATCCAATGCTGCCTTCGGCAATCTGGCACGAGTTAGCGCAAAGTTGGCAGATGATTCCTTCTGGGTCCTGTGGCGGCACGCCTGGGAGGCCAAATGGTCTCCTCGCTTTTTCGTGGACCTCGAGAAGATGCTCGGCCAGGCTGTCATAGCCAGCCCT
>CP070673.1:105422-108384 GCA_020351915.1 Deltaproteobacteria bacterium | reverse complement strand
CTCCAGATCCCAGGGTCATATCCAGGTCCGATTTCACTTGACAAAGATCAGCTATGAGGTGTTAACTGAATTGAGTGTGATTCATTTACAGTAATTCATACGCAACTGAACAACATAACCTTAACCTTCTGAAGTGAGCAATGAGAGAATGTTGCCAGAAGGTTCCGAGAATAAAGCCTCCAGGGGGTTTTTATAGCCCTTTGGAGGCTTTTATTTTTGGGGAGGTGATCCCATGACCACAGAAGGCTTTAAGCGCAAGCTCACCGCTATCCTGAGCGCCGATGTCAAGGGCTATAGCCGCCTCATGGGTGAGGATGAAGAGGCAACTATCCGTACTCTAAAGGGGTATCGTGAGTTGATAGCAGAGCGTACCGAAAAGCACCGGGGCCGGGTAGTGGACTCTCCCGGTGACAACGTGCTCGCCGAGTTTGGCAGTGTGGTGGATGCGGTGCGATGTGCTGTGGAGATTCAGGAGGAGCTCAAGGTGAGGAATACTGAGCTGCCCGAAAACCGGCAAATGAGGTTCCGGATCGGTGTCAACCTTGGAGATGTGATTGAGGATGAAAAGCGGCTTTATGGGGATGGGGTAAACATTGCAGCCAGGGTAGAGGGGCTAGCTGAAGGAGGAGGAATCTGCGTTTCGGGAACTGCATTTGACCAAGTTAAGAACAAGCTAAAACTTGGCTATGAATACCTGGGAGAGCACTCAGTTAAGAACATCGCTGAACCAGTGCGAGTATATAAAGTACTGATGGAACCCGAAGCAGTAGGAAAGGTAATCGGAGAAGAAAAGCCAAAACCAAAGCAGTGGCGGTGGGCTGCCATTGGTGGGGTGGTGGTACTCATCATAGTGGCTGCGTGCTTAGCAATCTGGAACTTCTATCTCCGTCCTCAGATTGAGCCTGCTTCGGTGGAGAGAATGGCATTTCCCTTACCCGAGGTGCCTTCCGTTGCTGTGCTACCCTTCAATAACCTAACTGGAGACACACAACAGGACTATATCGCTGACGGCTTCACGGAAGATGTTATCACCGCTCTTTCCAAAGTGCCCAAACTTTTTGTGATTGCACGTACCTCGACATTTACATACAAAGGTAAGCCCGTGAAGATCCAGCAAGTAGCAGAAGATCTTGGCGTTCGTTACGTGTTGGAGGGCAGCGTGCGCAAATCAAAAGACAAAATGCGCATAACCGCCCAACTCATCGATGCAACAACTGGGAAACACCTATGGGCGGAGCGCTATGATCGTGAACTCAAAGATATTTTTGTCTTACAAGATGAGATCACAAAAAGTATCATCGTTGCGCTACAAGTAGAATTAACGGAGGGAGAGCAAGCGCGGGTGTATTATGGAAAAGGCACGGAGAGCCTTGAGGCTTACCTAAAGCATCTCAAATCGCGAGAGTATTTTATGAACTTCAAAATGGACTTGGCAAAAGAGACCGCGAAGGAGGTTATTGCTCTTGATCCTGAGTGGGCGCAGGGTTACTCGCGCCTAGCGACTCTTATGTTAATGGAGGTGTGGTTTCACTTGACCAAATCTCCAAAACAGTCTCTTAAGGAGGCTGAGTCCCTTTCTAAGAAAGCGATCCAAATGAATAGTTCCCTTGCTCATCCGCATGCCATATTAGGGCAGACCTACCTTCTGAAAAGGCAGTTTGACGAGGCTGTTTCCGAAGGGGAGTTAGCCGTCGAACTATGCCCTAGTTGCGCTGACAATATTGCTTGGCTAGGAATGATACTTCGATCTGTAGGACGGCCGGAGGAAGCTATTCAATATCTTGAGAAAGCAATCCGATTGAGTCCTCTTGCTTCGGGTCACGTATACGTTCATTTAGGCCTAGCACACTTTTTTGCTGGACAATACCAAAAGGCATTTGATGCTTTGAAGACGGCTCATAACGAGCGACCCAAATTCATGCCCGCGCTTCTTGGGTTGGCTGCGGTGTGCGCTATTATAGGAGAGGAAGATCAAGCTTATGACGCAGTCACAAAAATCCTGGAGTTGCATCCAAAATTCTCTTTGGATGCATTTGCCAAGACACTACCCTATAAGAGGCAGGCCGATAAGGAACTTCTAATTGATGCCCTTTATGAGGCAGGGCTACCAAAAGAACCCCCGCTTCCCTTACCCGATAAACCCTCTATTGCCGTGCTACCGTTCACAAACATGAGCGAAGACCCCAAGCAGGAGTATTTCAGTGATGGGATAACAGAGGAGATTATTACTGCCCTCTCCAAGATTCCAAAATTGTTTGTGATCGCTCGAAATTCCACATTTACTTACAAAAACAATCCGACAAAGGTTCAAAAGGTAGCGCGTGAACTTGGCGTGAAATATGTTCTTGAGGGCAGTGTCCGAAAGGCTGGTAACAAGGTGAGAATCACGGCCCAGCTTGTGGATGCTAAAACGGGACATCATCTGTGGGCAGAACGTTATGATCGAGAGCTAAAAGACATATTTGCCCTACAAGATGAGATCACGATTAGAATCATTACTGCTATGGGGGTGAAGCTGACGGCAGGGGAGCAGGCACACTTGAGTGCAAAAGGTACTGACAACCTCGATGCGTACTTAGAGTACTTAGAGGGGCGTGAGCATTTATTTCGGTTCAATAGAGATGATAATCTTCTAGCCAGGCAGATGGCAGAGAAAGCCATTGCCCTCGACCCCGAGTATTCAAATGCACATGCGCTTCTGGGTAAAACCCATATACTTGATGTTTGGTTTAAGTGGAGTAAATCTTCAAAAGAGTCTCTGACGCGTGCCTTTGAGTTGGCAAAAAAGGCGCTTGCCTTGGATGAGTTCACTACTATGGCCCATCGGATATTATCCCATATCTATTTGTTCAAAAGGCAACATGATAAGGCCATTGCGGAATCCGAACGTGCTGTCTCACTCGCTCCCAATGCAGCAGATGATATATATAATTTAGGGCTCATTCTAAGGTTTTCGGGCAGG
>CP070673.1:98460-105322 GCA_020351915.1 Deltaproteobacteria bacterium | reverse complement strand
CACATTGAATTTTCAGAAGAGAAAACCGCAAGGGTAACGGTAACCGCCCAGGCATCAGGTACGCTGAAACGAGGAGACGTTCTCGACGACACCCTTGAACTTGAATGCAGCTTAAGGAAATCCGATGATAAGTGGCTTTTTACTGCTATTGAGGTGGTAGAGGTGCTGGAAAAATAGAACAACAACTTGAGACAGGTCTTATGGCTACAACCACACTTTGTCATTCCTTCGCTTAGCTCGAGGACAGGTCTGAGGAGCGAAGCCACGAAGAATCTAGATTTTAGCTCTCATATCTGCCAACAAATTGTAGGTTCTTCGCTGTCCCGCCTGGCAGGATCACTCAGAATGACTTTCCAACCAAAGTGTCGATGTAGCGATAAAACGTGTCTCGAGTTGTTTTCCTATTTTTCCAGCACCTCTACCACCTCAATAGCAGTAAAAAGCCACTTATCATCGGATTTCCTTAAGCTGCATTCAATTTCAAGGGTGTCGTCGAGAACGTCTCCTCGTTTCAGCGTACCTGATGCCTGGGCGGTTACCGTTACCCTTGCGGTTTTCTCTTCTGAAAATTCAATGTGAAGATCATAGAATCGCACTGAGAGCCTTGAGAATGGTAATCGGGCACGGGCTGCCAGCCCGGATATCTCTTGGCGAGTATGACTACCTGAAAGGGAAGCAATGTGAGCATCAATTGTGCAATTCTTCGCAAATAGGGTACCAATACTTCGGGCTTTCCCGGCCATAGTGAAATTGTTTTCATCGTGATCTTTTGAGGCCCGTTTGGACAACAATTTAAACTGCTTTTTTATTTTCTTGCCCTCAGTTTGAAAACAGTAAACTCCAGCCAAAATCCCTACGACCACGACAAACAAAGTTAATGTGACATGTTTGCTCCTCACCATAACGGCGCTCCAGCGATGCGCTTAATTGAGGCTTGCCCAAAATTATGATTTTCCATTGACATATTCCTGTTATCACCTACAACATATACACAACCCTTTTTAACTCGGCGCGGCGGCAGATTCCAGTTGCAAGGATAATGGACGTACGGCTCATCTAATTTTGCTCCGTCAACGAAGAGCTTGCCACCACGAAACTCAACTGTCTCGCCTTCCAGTGCGACTACCCGTTTGAGAAGCATTACCCTGTTTCCCGCAAACCGTACCAGTACGAGGTCATGCTGTAGAGGCGCTGAAAAGATATACCTGATCCGCCAGCAGAAATTGATGCTACCGTTGCTATACGTTGGTTCCATGCTGCTTCCTTTGATGCGCAAGGGCATACAAATATGGCCGAAGAACAGATACGCAGAGAGCGCAACGAGCACCATCCTTATGATGGCTTTAGGTGTTGGGGATGGGAAAATGAACTGATGAAACTTCTTACGTACAGCCATAATCCTCAAGCATGCTTTTCCGGTACCAGGTCTCTCAAAGGAAGCATTACTGTTTGGTAATCCGGTATTGGCATGGTTTTATGACCTCCTTGTTCTCAGCTTCAGTTCACAAGGCATGGCTCAAAGATTTAAACGTTCTCTAACAAAGCCTTCCAGAATAGAATCATGGGATTCGATACCTGTTTGGAGAAGCAAGTTCAGGGGGATTTCTGCCCTGGCGGCCCCTCGATGTCCGCCGGCAGCTCCAAAGGAACCAAAGGCCCTGCTCGCCAGTTTTCCGGCATCTTTTCGGTATCCATCATTTCGAATGATAACTATCAGCGTATCTCGGTAAACTCCTGACACGAAACTCCAACCTATCCCATAAACCCGCATAAAATAGTCGGCTATCTGCACGCAAATATCAGTGCTGGTGACCTTGCCTAAATGGGCATAGACAGCCTTCTTCGTTATGATTCGCTTTTCCAAGGCAGTTTGAAAGTATTGCAAGTCGCTGACCCTCAGCTCCGATTTCTCAATCTTACGCAGAAGGTTAATGTTGGCATAGTGGAACACATAGCGAAATTGCTTGACGTCCTCTTCGGTGGCATCTCGTTCGAAGTTGGCTGTGTCCGTCTTGATGGCGTAAAGAAGGGCTGTGGCAAGGTTAATGGAAGGCTTTATCTTTGCAGCACGGAGATACTCGATAAGGATCGTGGCAGTGGCTCCGTATTCAGGACGAATATCCACATAGGGGGCATTCCATTTTTGTGTTCTTGGATGATGGTCTATGATTGCGTCGTACGTAAATTCACCGAAAATTTCGGAGTGATCGGGTTGAGCGTCCACTAAGATCCGACGCATGAAATTTCCCGAAGCCACTTTGTTTATCTTCACCATCGGTATCTTAAGTAATTCCATCATGGCCTGATTCTCCAGGCGCTGGATTTCTCGTATATAAGCAATCGACGTCCTGCCTACATGTTTCCAGAGCAAGCGTTTGATAGCTAAGGCGCTGGCTATGGCGTCAGGGTCCGGGTTGATGAGAATCAACACATTTTCGCTGCCTCCAAAGTGTTCCAAGAAAATCTGCACTCGTTCGTGTGCAGATTTTGGTCGGCTCTTGGCCCTATTAGGATTCCTTCCAGTCCCTTTTGTGTTCATGGTTTCTCTTTAAGCTTGGATTTGGTCAGCCTGAAAAATATGAGCCTGTCTTTGATAGGGTTGCATTCCCTGTTCAGGCTCGAAGCATGTCATATACACCACAGTCGAGCCTGAAACTTACCTTTCTTGAAACATCTACCTCTTATTCAAGGGACATGCTTTCAAACATTGGAGGCATGAGTAGGTGCCGTGGTCATCAACGGCCACAGTATTCAGTATTGTTTCAAATGAGAATTTTTCTTTTACCTTTTGGTCTTTCAGCAAATGTACCATAAGGGGATTGGCACTAGAGTACCTGAGGCACAAATTATGGTCAACCTTCCCTGTATTTTCTATGGCGTTAACAGGACAAGCCTCAACGCAGGCGATACAGTCGGAAGGACAGACATCGTCATGCAGCTTTTCCGTTGGCTCTAGGTCCGATGTGGTAACCACACCCCCTAATAACATCCTCGTACCATAAGTGGGATTTGCAAGTAAACCACATTTGGTAAGCTTACCCAAGCCTGCCTGTTCAGACCAGTAAACCAGAGACAAGAGTCCCCAAAACTCATTTCCTACTAATCTCCACGGATAACATCCATATACTGGGGTGGCCCAATAACCTTGCTCCTCTAGAATCAGGCAAAGCTGATTAGAGGCCATGTCAAGGGATCTATAGAGCATGTTGCAGTAGCGCCAGTACAAGCCCAGGCCGTTGTTATCTGCATAGATAACTCCCTTAGGGATCGGCACCCCGTAGCAAATGATAGACTTTGCGCCCCTTAACACACTTTGGGGAGCGAAATTTTCCGGCACCCAAGATAGGCGAACTATCTCTGACACTCCGGTAGCGGGAATACCTTTGCTCGTGAGGAAATTCTCAATCTCTGCTTCGATCCTCTGATTTCTCATTGCGAGTTCCCCTCCTCCAGCGTATTAGGAAAAGCTGTGCTAAGTTGAGGCGCTTGTCAGTTCTTCCCTTATTCTTCCTGGCAACTCAGATCATAGTCATTAAGCATCAGACCGCTACAGGCTGTTGCCGAAATCCCTTTTCTCTTAGTCTAAAACGTTTTTTCCCGACTTGTCGGGATTCTCCATGATTTGTCTGCAAAAACCGTTTCAATGACCGCTCAAAGGGATTTCCGGTTGGGCAAGAGCCTGACTAGAATTGTCGCCGATTGAATGACCCCGGTCAAGCTATTTGAATAGTTAATAGGCAAATAGAAAAACTTGGATGGCCCGTTAAGACCAATTTGAAAAACGCTAAGGCCCCTTAAAATTCCAAAACATTCTGCGACTAATTACAACTGATATTCCGTCAAACCCTATTGCAAAATATTTTAAGTGAAGACTATTAATTTTTTCTTGACATACAATATATGGGGGCATAAACTGCTTTGTATCACAATATGTAATGATATAAGGAGGATTTTGGTTTTTAACATTTGGAGGGAGCAATGCGGGCAGAGATGGTGTTAGTCTTAAGAGATGGGAATCTAATCCCAAACGCCATGAAGTGGGATGATCAGATAATCAGCGATATTCTGAGTACCGAGAATCGGATTAGAAGTGAGGATGCTCTCACCATAACACGGTCCCTAAGGGAGGATATAGAGAGAATGGGTCTTAATGAGATAAAACTCCCCCTGTTAGAGAAGATAATAGATGCAAAGATGTTAGAGTATGGCTTTACAGAGACGAGGCCGATTCAGTTGAATCAACAACTGTTTGAAAAGAGGAATGGGTCTAAGCTTTCTGCGAATGCCCTTAGAGTTCTCGAAAGAAGGTATCTGAGAAGGGATGCCAATGGAGAGCTTGTCGAAACCCCGGATGAGATGTTTCGGAGGGTAGCACATCATATTGCACAGGCCGAGAAAAACTACTCGGGAGTCGAGCAGGCACAAAAGATGGAGCAAGAATTCTATGCCATGATGACCGAATTTAGGTTTTTGCCAAACTCTCCGACTCTGATGAATGCAGGCACAGAATTGGGTCAGTTGGCTGCATGTTTTGTCCTCCCGGTAGATGATAGCATGGAGGGTATTTTTGATTCGTTGAAGTATGCCGCTCTCATCCATAAGTCTGGAGGAGGAACCGGTTTCTCCTTTTCTCGGCTCAGACCAAAGGACAGTCGAGTGGGAACAACAGGTGGGGTGGCTTCAGGTCCTGTTTCCTTTATGCGGATATTCAACACTGCTACAGAGCAGGTAAAACAGGGTGGTACCAGAAGGGGAGCCAACATGGGTATACTGCAGGTCGATCACCCGGATATAATGGAATTTATCTGCAGCAAAAAGGATGACAAGGACCTGGTCAATTTCAATATTTCGGTTGCCCTGACTGAAAGGTTTATGGAGGCCCTAAAAAATAAGACGAGCTACCCCCTCATAAGTCCTATGACCGGCAAAGAGGTGGGTCGATTGAATGCAGGAGCTGTTTACAATGCGATTGTCAACCAGGCATGGGAAAATGGTGATCCTGGGGTGATCTTTCTTGACAACATGAATAGAGACAACCCCACCCCTGATATAGGTGAAATTGAAAGCACCAATCCCTGTGGAGAACAGCCTCTTTTGCCTTTCGAGGCCTGCAACCTTGGTTCCATAAACCTTGCAAAATTCGTAATCCACAAGGGGGATAGACCGGGAATTGATAAGAGGGCATTACGTGAGACGGTTAGGTTGGCGGTACGGTTCCTGGATGATGCAATTGATATGTCACGGTATCCTTTGGAAAAGATTACAGAGATGGCCAGGGGCAATCGAAAAATAGGTTTAGGGGTAATGGGTTTTGCGGATATGCTTTTTCAAATGGGCGTTCCCTATAATAGTAGCAGGGCCCTTTCTGTTGCAGAAGATGTTATGTCTTTTTTTCAGGATGAGTCAAAAAAGGCAAGCATTGCACTGGCTGAGGAGAGGGGAGTTTTTGCCAATTTTGAAAAGAGCGTGTTCAAGGATAGAGCTGACTGTCGATATAGAAATGCTACCACAACCACCATTGCCCCCACAGGGACCCTCAGCATTATTGCCGGCTGTTCCAGCGGAGTAGAACCCCTCTTTGGATTGAGTTTTGTGAGAAATGTCATGGATGATGATGAATTGATCGAGGTCAATCCTTACTTTGAATTGATTGCTAAAGATATGGGTTTTTACAGCAAAGAACTGACGGAACTGGTGGCCATAGAAGGAACGCTCAAGGGGATAGAGGAGGTCCCGACGGATGTTAGAGAGGTTTTCGTGACTGCCCACGATATAAGCCCTGAATGGCACGTGAAGATGCAGGCGGCTTTCCAGAAATATACTGACAATGCTGTATCAAAGACGGTTAATCTGCCTCATGATGCTACGCCTGCTGACGTACTAAGAATCTATGATCTTGCCTATGAGCTTGGCTGCAAAGGGGTCACTATCTACAGAGATGGGAGCAAAAGCAAGCAGGTATTGAGCTTTGATAAAGAGCGCGAGGACAATGGCTTTTACAGTGCAATAAAGGAGAGGCCTGAGACGGTCGAAGGCTTTACTACCAAGATAAAGACAGGTTTTGGAAATCTTTATATCAATGTGACTGAATACCAGGGGAGACCATTTGAGGTCTTTCCCATAATTGGCAAGAGTGGAAAATCAACTACAGCAAAAACAGAGGCCATTGGTAGGTTAGTGTCTCTTGCACTGAGGTCAGGTGTAAGGGTAGATGATATCATCGCACAACTAGAGGGCATAGGTGGGGAGCATCCGGTTTTCCAAAAGGATGGATTAGTCCTGTCCATACCGGACGCAATTGCAAAGGTCCTTGAGGCTCGGTATCTCAAAGGGAATGGAAAAAAGGTATTACGGGAGCAAGAGTCCCTGAAGAAAGAGGTTTGCCCTGATTGCGGTGAGCCCATTAGCTATGAAGAAGGGTGCATGACCTGCCATTTCTGTGGCTTTACCAGGTGCAACTAGTGTCTCCCATCCTCAATTCGCCTATATCATGTGCCGCGTTTGCCAATCAGTGAGCCACTACTGAGAGCATCAAATAGTTTGCAATATCGGGAGGGGCATGAGGTCTTTTCTGTTGTGACTGGTGGGAGGCCGCTGTGCTTTTCACGACTTATCAGTGGGGGAAGCCGCAGTCCCGCCTTAATAGGCGGGGAATGTGGAGTCCCGCATAGCGGGATGTAGATAAGTCGTAGAAAAGATCCCGCACAGCGGGAGAGCCTCGGAACAGAAGAAAAGACCTCATGACCATCCTAGACCCGGTTATGTCCAATGCAAACAAAAAATGCTCTCCTCAGTGTATCATTGATCATTGATTTGTCTTGAGCCTCGAAGCAAAGGCAATTATTTGAATAGGATGTACTTG
>CP070673.1:94120-98360 GCA_020351915.1 Deltaproteobacteria bacterium | reverse complement strand
CCATCAGAGCCATGCACAGACTGGACCCTGATAAATCCCTTTCTTAAAGGTTGTGCCGCCCCTCTAGCTAAAATCGGCCGAGACTTGGGACCAAAAAGATCGAGGAGCAGGACGGCATTCTTTGTTGCCTGCTCCACCGGGACATTGCCGTCCACTGTGGTGACCGCCTCAACCTGAAGCTCAGGCGAACGGAGGGCCAACAAAAGGGCTAAGGCATCATCCACCCCAGGGTCAGTGTCGATAATCACACGCTTTTTCATGGCCAAATTGATAGAAGATACGATTCTACCTGGAGAATGAGATAGTACACGATAATATTATCAGAGCCGGTGAAAACGCCTTTTTTAGATCTCTTTGGTTAGCACCTCCGACAGTCGTTGTCAACTCGGATCTAAAATGGCACCCCCCGTAAATGGATAACCCTGAACCAACGTATCTGAGACTCTCTCTTGACAGACAAGCCTTTCTTCTTTATCATCGCTTGACGAAAAAGACACGGGCTATGTTTTTGGCAAATACGATGAGGTGAGAAATGATTAAAAAAGACGGGGTGTATATGATGGAGTCGGCGGAAATCCTCGGTGATGTCAAGATAGGGGAGCATTCATCAGTGTGGAATAAGGCGGTGATACGCGCCGATGGCTCCCCTGTTAGAATAGGAAAAAACACGAATATTCAGGATATGTGTGTGATGCACACGGAGGAAAACATACCGTTAGAAATCGGAGACAATGTGACGATAGGACACAGTGCTGTGATACACTGCCGGAGAATAGGCTCAAACTGCATCATCGGTATGGGGGCGATGCTGCTCGATGATGTGGAGATAGGGGAGTATTCGATTATAGCGGCGGGCACGGTGGTTACGGAGAACAAGAGAATACCGCCGCGGTCGCTTGTTATGGGTATTCCAGGCAAAATAGTGAGGGAAATAAACCATGACGATATAAAGAGGATAGAAAATGCTACCCAGGAATATCTGCACCTTGCAAGGTCACACTATGAAGGACAGCATAAAAAAATCCACTCGTAATGGATGGGGTCGGGATAGAACTGGGGCGCGCTTTCCCTTAGGTGGAGGGTTACCACTCCCGCCCTTTCGGTTGCGAGGTGGGTTCACATTTCCACCATAGGCCACGTTTCCCCAGGCCCCCCGTTTCATCCCGGACGGTCGGATTTCCCGAGTCCGGTTGGCGACCATGGCATTTCCCCAAGCAGCCTTCCTTACAGGATCGGAGCTTAAGTGCTTGCTCACACACTCATGAAAACATGGGGGTCGCGTCTTCATTTTTGACAACTCAGAAATTGGGGACATCCTTGACTATGTTGAATAACTCTAGCATCATGTGTCGAGAGGAACGCTCTTAAAAAACCGCTAAGTTGGCGAAGTGAGCCGCAGTAAATCTTAACTTTTGACGTTTTCCGGAATCAAACCCGGTTTTGCCCCAATCACGTCCCCACCAAAGTAGCTTCGTGAGCCCTTTGCTCTCAACTCCCGTGTCCATTCGCCCTCTCTCAAACCACGAAATGATATTCCGCTCAACTAAATTGTATCTGTGGCCGATAGAGTCAGTGAGAAGTTGTCCGTTGATTCTCAGGAAGCAGGATTATGACACGTAACTTTTAATTAGAGGTGATGAATGACAGACAAGGAATTCGTGAGTTACTTGGCTAACTTGATCATGATCTCCAAGGCTGACGGGAGTATAAGCGAAGAAGAACAAGCAGCCATCGCGTGGGTATACGAGGAGATAAACGCCAACGAAACTGATTTTGAAGAGGCAAAAAGGATTACTGAAAAAGATGGCTATCAGGTTACCGCCGTTGGAAGATACTCAGAGCGAATACGGAACCTAGAGGACATGATCTTTGTTGCCTTGTCTGATAATGCTCTCTCTGACCCGGAAAAGATTCTTATGCGGTCTTTTGCCAAGGCAATTGGAGCAAAACAAGAGCAAATTGATACGATTCTCTCTGAAGCGATCGCTCGCTTTAGAGCCTATAGGGCCACAATCACCTGCTCCAACTGCGGCTATGAAATACCCGCTGCTTGGAGGTTCTGCTCGGAATGCGGAACAGGCACTCAAGCACAAACTGTGTAAAGGGGGCAAGTGTGAAGAGGGGTAAAACAATGGGGTCACATCCCAGTTAAATAGAAGCAAGAACGTCTAACCCCAGTTGAACACCCGGAGGGTCCCCGGTTCAACGGGGCGCGCAGGATAAATCTTAAATAGTAAGTATTGACACCCCAACTGAAAGAGCGACGCTCTTAGAAAACTTAGTTCATGAAGTGAGCCGGCCCGCCAGTCCGCCACAAAAACGGCGGGCAAGAAGAACGGCGGGCAAGGGTGCAAATCTTTCCCTTTGACATTTTCCGGGATCAAACCTGGCTTTTGCCCCAATCCCCTCCCCGCTGAGTAAACCCCGTTAGGCTCACACGCTCAACCGTTTTCCAAGCACACTCTCCCCGAAAGCATAAAACCATATTCTCCTAAACCATTGGCTTCTGCTTGCCGATAGAGTTAATATTACTCGTTTCCAAGAAACAGCTCTAATCGCCTGGCTTACGTAGACGTTACAAGGTAGCGGCAGAGCTCCATATTCATACCAAAACGATATTACATGATTTATGGAGGCAGCCATGAATCGATCATATCCATCTTCTTGGGCCATCGTAAAGCAGGACCTCTACAGCATCTTGTTTGCCTGTGTCGCGGTAGTTCTTCCTCTAGCGTTACTCGTGTTTCAATTACCATCTTTCATTATATTTAAGCTAGCAGTAAGCAAATACGCAATGACGGGGGTACCGATACCTGAATACTCTACACCCCCTCTTGTCTATTATCTCATGGGTATCGCGTTTCTCGCATTCATAGGCCTTATCATACGAATAGGAATTGTCAAAAAGCTCACGCGTGGTGGTGTGTCGATTGAAGGAACGGTCAAGGACATATATATGGGTACGTCACTGGGACGAAGCTCGCCATGTGTTATGGAATATGGTTACATGTATGAGGGAAAGCAATATAAGAAGCATTGCATTTACAAAGGGGGTATCAGCAAAGGGCAGAAGATCACTGTGCTGCTTAATGCTCAGAGACCACGGCAGGCTATTGTTGAAGAGCTCTTTCGAAATTGAGCCAGGGGTCAAATATTCACTTTTGCTATTCTTCGAGATCAAACCCGCGTTTTCCCCCATTCCCCTCCCGCAAGGCGATAATGATGTATTTTGACTCGTTAAAGGAAAGTAAGCTGGGTTCACCCATTAAAGGGCGAGTCAAGAGAAAAAACACCTCTCCCTACAAAAAAATCTCTTTTTTTGCTTGGCTCTAACCTTTCGCACCAGCACGGCCTCGTTTTTACCCTTTTTCGCACCCGTCTGTTCTGTCTTGTTGGTTCTGATCACTCACTGACCCACACCAGTCACCCATCGGGATTGAGGCGTATCGTGCTCAAATGAGCCGGGGGTCAAACCTTTACTCTTGACATTTTTCGCGATCAAACCCTTCCTTTTGCCCCAAGCACCTCCTCGCGAAAGATTTCAAGATGCCTTTTCAATTGACACAGAAATGACTTTATCCTAATCTCAACTTCGCCAAAAACAGATTTTTGTCACTTCATTTTAGCATACAGAGGTCAATGAATGATTGAGATTCAGAGGAATTCAATTTATTCCTCTGCAACAAATGCTATAATGTTATTGTTATGGCTGATATTTTTCCTCACATTTCTTTATGCATGTGTTACGCCTCCTACCGCCCCTCCTGCCCCTCCTTGGTACAAGTCCTATGGTTTTAACTCTTATGAAGATGTAATCCGACCTTCATCTGTATCAATACTAATCAAGGCATTGGGTGATAGTGACCGATGGGTGCGCATCTCGGCAGCCGTAGCTTTGGGGAAGATTGGATCGGAAGCAAAGGAGGCAGTTCCTTCACTGATAAAGGCTTTGGGTGATAGTGATGTAAGGGTGCGCCATGGGGCAATAAATGCGTTGGGAAAAATTGGATCTTCTGCTGAATCAGTAGTGCCCGCACTCATAGCAGTACTGAGTGATCCCGAGCCGGATATACGTAAGGAAGCCATTTCACTGCTTCAGCACAATGGATATACTGGCAATGATTTTCTCGCAGCCTTAGAAAGGACTGCGAATAACGATTCGGATGATTCTGTTAAGAAATTAGCGTCTGACGTCCTGCTTAGGATAAAGTTTGACATGCTGGCAAGTGGTAAAACGTTT
>CP070673.1:88846-94020 GCA_020351915.1 Deltaproteobacteria bacterium | reverse complement strand
CATAGGAGTCGTTACTCTAGGCCCCCACAGGGTATAGATGCTGACTCTGCCTTCCTTTTTGGCTGCGGCCAGAGTGCTTTCCCACTTCTGCTCCCAAGCAGCCTTTGAGGTTGCTGCCGAAGGACAGACAAACATAAGACCGGTGATTGTCACAGTGATCACCAAAACATACGCTATCTTTTTCATCTTGAACCCCCCTTTCTTACTCTTTGGTTTCCGTAATCTTAGGAATTGTCTAAAAAGCTCGATCTTTTCAATGATCTGGAATTGTTTCTCTTACATGAGCTCCCACCAGATCACCTGTTAACCTCGGTTTTTCTCCTTGCGGGCCCATCTGTGGGCCGGAAGAACCTCTCGGTTTTTTAACGAGGGTAATGCACCCTGCCTCTAATTGCCTCGTCAAGTCATGTAGATCATCACCTCCTTTCGCTTATAGTTTTGGTATAGAGTTTCTTGATGGTGTACACTAAGCAGACTAATGGTCCACTCATCAGCTGCTCTGTTCAATCCCCTTTTTGCCTTCTATTATAGCTGCTTCCCCTTGGATTCAAATCGCCTGTATTTCAAAATCCTAGTTTTCAGAAAACCTCCTTACATTTGTAAACTTTGCATAAAGCGGTTTTTAGTGGCCATCCACCGCTCCTGGTATTGCAGTGGTCCGGATCGTCATCGGTCAAAACGTCTATGTTTGATTCCCAGACCCCTGCCAACCAGGGCTCCTCTCCCGGCCTTTCGGGGAACCACCAGCCATGCTGTGCATGGACTACCTGGGGATATATTCCATCAAAAAGTTCTGCTCTCTGGCGAACCCTACCACGAAGACCCTCTATCCAGACCCAATCCCCATCTTGAATTCCCAGCTCATTGGCTGTATCAGGGTGGATTTGCACCTTCGGGTCGGGATATCGCTTTCGAATAGAGGGGATCTGGCGGTGTTCAGAATGGAAATAGGGGATGAAACGGCCACCGGTAATGAGCATAAGGGGATATTCTTTGCACAAGTCAGGACTGCTCAAGGGGTCCTCATGGGGCTCCACATATCTCGGCAAAGGGTCATAGCCCAGTTTCTCCAGGATGGTGGAAGATAATTCCAGTTTCCCTGTAGGAGTGCCAAAACCTCCCCTCTTCGTGTGTTTTTCATACTCATCTTTCGCTATTGTATGGACCCCATTCTCCTGCACCATGAACTGCTTGAAGGTAAGCCCCAAAGGTGCGAGCTGGTAATCAAAGGCCTCTTCGAGGGTTTGCCAAGGCCAATATTCCTCGCTTTGACCCATCCTCAGGCCCAGCTCACGGAAGAATTCGTAATCGGTCCAGTGTTCATGCAGTCCTGGAACCTTGGCTGGCAGCGCTGCTTCTCCACCAATGATTCTATTATCCAGGCCTTGACCGCCAATCAGCTCTGGCCTTTCCAGCCAGCACGCTGTAGGAAGGACATAATCGGCCAATTGAGCGCTGGGGGTCAACCAGAAATCCTTGACCACGTAAAGGTCTAGGCTTTTCAAGGCCTTATATACTAGCTTAATATTGGGGAAGGTCACGAGGGGGTTGCTATTTTGAGTTATAACTGCCCGCACTGAATAGGGCTGCCCTGTGAGAATAGCCCTCATTAGCGAAGGTCCATGACTAAGGGCGTAAGTAAGACATTCTGAACCCCAGTATTTTCGGTTTTGCTCCCAGATCAACTCCCTGCCCGGCCAGGAGAGGAGCTTGAAGCGGTCTGCTCCGATCTGTTTGCTTCTCTGCTCCGGTGAAAGGAGCCTGCCGAGCTCCATCTCCACCTCACTGATGCATGGGGACGGCCCGCAGATACCGTCACCACCATACACATCAATATTGTTCACGAGGGCCGCCAAGATAATCCGAGCTTGAATAGCGTCCTGGCTATTCTCCAGGTGTTCCGTGCCCATCCCGTGGACGCTTATGCCTGGCCTCTCGGTGGCATAGATTCTGGCTGCTTCCCGTATTTTTTCGGCGGGCACCCACGTGATTTCAGCAGCTTTTTCCGGTGTGTAGTCTTTTACCCGTTCCTTAAGTGGATCAAAGCCGTAACACCAGTTGTTGACAAATTCCGCGTCGTAAAGCGCTTCCTGTATAACCACGTTAATCATAGAGAGGAGTAAGGCGGTATCGGTGCCCGGCCTGATTTGCAGCCAAAGGTCGGCAAGCTCTGCTGTTTGTGTGCGGCGAGGGTCCACCACGATAATCTTGGTGCCGCCTCGTTTTTTTGTTTCCCTGAGGGACTTCCAGAATCGAAGTCTCGCTTGTGAGGGGTCCATACCCAATATGAGGACACATTTGGTAACCGGTCTGCCATCAGCACCAGTTTGAACACGGACATGGCCCCTGTGGCGCAAGGGCCAACCAATCATGGCAGCAGCCGGTGCATGCGCAGGGGCAAAGCATATCATAGCTTGCGCGACTATATTGGGGCTCCCCAATAAATTCATAAAGCGCTTATACGGCCACAGTATAGTTCTACCGGTGCCACCGGTTGCTGCCAAAGATTCGGGACCATACTTATGCACTAGTTCGCCCAGTTTAGCCGCGATTTCGTCTAGAGCCTGGGGCCAGCTAATGGTTTCCCACTTGTTTTCCCCTTTTTCACCTTTTCTCTTTAAAGGAAAGCGCACGCGCTCGGGATGGTAAACATATTCCTTGGCCGCAGGTAGGCGAACACAAGCCTTGGTAGGGGGGAATATCATGTCAACACGAGGATCTTTTCGGTCCTCCTCTATTCTCACTAGCTGGCCATCCTCCGAGGTTACCAGTAAACCACATCGGGAATTGCAAAAACGACAAATAGAACGGGTCACCTGCTCTGCCATCTCTGAACCTCCTTAAAAATTTTAAAGGATATCCTATCGTTTATCTGGTTTTCACATTCAGGATCTGAAGGGATGTGAAATCATTTCTGGAGCACCATACCCGTTAAGAGCATCAAGGGGGAGTAGGCATCGGCTCCTTCATGACTTTGGTCACTATGATAGTATTCTTTCAAAAGGGCCGCTCTGTTTTCCCAGTTAACCGCCTTACGTATCCTTTCCATCATCTTTACACTGCGGCTATGTTCTATTGAACTGAGAAGGGATCGTTCAGCAAAGCTGATGGTTTTATCTACCTTCTTATATCCCATATTTTCCTCCTTGTGTTGATCTATTTCTTGAGGAAAGATATGGCATAAAATTGCTTAATTGTCAAGTAATTCCAAGTGGTTATATTCCAAGTAGTTATTTTACTTTTTTGGTAGCCTTTTAATGTCAATCTCTTTCAGGTAGTATTAAAAACATAGGGGGTTGTTTTTGCCCCCAGGCTAAGATCTTTCTGACAATTTTTGGCAGGTTGTGCAAAGGTCTCGTTCTGTATTTGCAATTATGCTTCATATTTACAACATCGATTCTTTCTAAGGCTTTCAAGTAGAGCTGCTAGCTAGAATCTAAACTCCAGCTAGCGGAAGAGCTGAAATTTACCGACCGGCCAGCAAAGTAACATGTATATTTATATTATCGCCTTCTGCTCTTGTCAACCTTTTTTTATAGCCCAAAATCCGAGATTGGTTTTATGCGAGCTACTCTGTTTTGTTATTTCAGCGTGAAAAAACAACCTAAAGATCAAAAATATATGTCACCTTTTACTGATTGTGCTCCATCTCATTATTTTCACGACTATTACACAACGTCAGCATGTTCTTTGGGCACACCAGTCTATATGAATCCTCTAAAGAGCTCCTTTCCAGTAATGTTCTCTGTAGTGGCAACCTCCCATATCCTGAGGCGAATGTCAGTGAAGAGTTGACAGAGACCTCGTCTAACTTTCAGGAAAACCTGGCCCCCATGGAATACGATCTTACCGGCGATCTGGTACAATCGCCATCGAACCGTTTGCACTTGGTGTCGATGCCATGATGGACAAAGAGCCCTTCAGATGGAGAGCCGAAACAGGTCATAGGCAAGCGTGCCAATTCTGAAAAACACCGCATTGGCCTCGAATTGCCCACAGGGCATCCGCTCCATACCAAAGCCGATCTTTAACTCCCTGATCCGGTTTCCCACTCGCCTCGTTGGTTGTACCACTTCACCACGTCCTCTGGCGATTCGATCCTATTGGTGGCTATCACGGTGTATTTTAGAGTTAACTCTTCTTGGGCAAATATATTGCCCTGATAGGGCCTGCGGATCACAATAAGACGGAAGGCCTCTTCGATCTTTTCCATGGAATGGACTTTCTCGGCGATATAGCCACTCATATACGGCTTCCGATCCTCATCGGGGATGGCTCCTATCGCACCGATGAGCGCTTCATCCAGATCAGCTCCGATGGCAAACGCAATTCCTTCCTGCTCGCAGCAGTTGATGATATCAGCCTGATAGGCTGCGCTGTCGGATTTCAATGCCTTAATCCTCTCTCACTTGGGCATCTGTCTTATACAATACTTTATAAAGGCAAGGTTTCCACTTGCAGGAGGGACATTACCCTCTCTGAATTCATTTCCCAGAACCAGGCCATTTTCTGCGATATGGCCTACAATGGGCACATAGCCCTTAAATCCCTTATAGGTCATCTTTGCCAACTGTTTCTCCGCTACAATACTGGTGGCATCGATATCGAGGGTGTAACCCGTGAGCCCATCGTATTTCATCCCTCGCTTCAGGAGCTTCGTGTTTACCTTATTAATACCGTATAGACCGGCATTGACACCCATTTCCCGAAGCCAGTCCGCAATGGCATCCGATGAGGGAATTCGCTCTAGGGGTAAGATCTCTCGCAGTCCCTCATCTGCCCCTAGCTCACGGGTGTCTTCCAGGCTCCGGCCACCACCATTGAGTATCAAGAGGAGAGGGAAAATGTACTCAGAGGGGTTGTACTCAGCACTACTGCCACGCTTCGGTAGATATTTGTCTATTGATTGCAGTAATCCCAGCCCTACCGCAAACTCCCCCAATAAGGCTAAGCCTGCATGAGGAGTTATCATGTCCCTGGTCATTTCTACCTTGAAAGGAAGTATCGTATGTCGTATCATTGTTTCTCACCTCGTTGGTTACGGTTTGATTTGTTTTTGAATACACGTATCTTGTCGAATCAACGAGGTTTTTTCAACTTTTTTGATATGAAAATCAACATTAATAGCGGGATTGGGGTGGATACTAATTTACCAGATGTCAATAAAATAGGAT
>CP070673.1:56779-88746 GCA_020351915.1 Deltaproteobacteria bacterium | reverse complement strand
TGGCCCTTCACCGACTGGCTCACGCCATTGATACTGGGGCAGGTGGACTTTCGTCCCTCGGTTTCGTACATCAACATCGCCTATCACTTTACCGCTGTGCATCGCAAGTACATGGGGATCGTGGCGGTGGTCATTGCTGCCATCGTTTGCATCAGCCTCTTTCTGATCGCCAGGTGGTGGGTGGAGAGGAAGAAGTACACCGGCCTCTCCAAAGGGACAACGGCTGAAGGGAGAGTGATCGAGCCGAGCCCGTTGGTGAAATTTGGCGCGTATTTGTACATGTTTTTTATCGCCGGCCTCGTCCTGCTCATTCCGATCGTGCTGGGCTTGGCCGCTTTTTCCAGAAGATGGGTCCTTGAGCCGTTTCCAACGTATTGGACCTTAGAGAATTTCAGGCTCATCCTTCTGGAAAGCCCGCTCCTGATACAAAACTCCTTCCTCTTCAGTGGGATAGCCCTGCTTTTCGGGATAGCCTTCGGGCTTCCGGCCGCGTATCTCATCGTCCGCACCCGTGTCCCGGGCAAAGATGCGCTCGACTTTGTAATCACACTGATGCTGGCTTTCCCAGGGATGGCGGTCGGCGTGAGTTATCTCCTGGCATTTTGGAAAGACATACCCTTAGCCACCCATTGGATAATCATGCCGCTAGCCCTGTTTGCACGGCGGCTCCCGTACTTTTTGCGGATGGCTCATTCCTCCTACTTGCAGTTGGATATCTCGCTCGAGGAGGCCTCCGAAGTATCGGGCGCGGGTAAAGTCAGAACGTTTCTGAATATATCTTTGCCTTTGCTGGTCAAAGGGGTGCTCGTCGGCGTGGTAATGTTTTTTATTATGGCGTTCCAGGAGATCTCTACAGCGATATTCCTTTATCGAGGAGGATGGGAAACCTTGCCCATAGGAATCTTTTTGAACTGGCACCGCGGCATGGAGTTCGGAATCGCCGCAGCCATGGCTTTCCTGATGATTGTGATCACCTTTATTCTCCTGCTGATCATATCAAGAATCGGCGGGGGTATCCTCAAAGCCGCCTGGGGTCCCGGCGGCACGTAAAAAATCGGGCAGGAGCCATAATGAAGGAGACAAATTCAATGGCATTTATCGAGATTCAAAACCTGTTCAAGCGGTTTAAAAACGTCGTGGCAGTGAATCACATAGACCTTGAAGTGAACCAGGGAGAGATGTTAACGCTTCTGGGGCCCAGCGGATGCGGAAAAACAACCACCTTGCGCTGCATCGCCGGGTTGGAAAAACCGGATGAGGGGGACATCGTTATTGACGGCAAGCCAATGCTTTCGGAAGGATTCGTCCAGCCGTCAAAAAGGGGAATTGGCATGGTGTTCCAGAACTATGCTGTATGGCCCCATATGAAGGTTTACAACAATATCGTCTACGGCTTGAAAATCCAGAAGATACCCAGGCAGAGTATTCGGGAAAGGGCGCAGCAGATCTTGGAATTGGTGGGCTTGAATGGTTTGGAAGAAAGATACCCAGCTCAATTGAGCGGCGGACAGCAGCAACGGGTAGCGCTTGCGCGAGCCCTCGTGGGAAATCCCAAAGTGTTGCTGTTGGACGAACCCTTGAGCAACCTGGATGCCAAGCTCAGAGAAGAACTGAGGTTTGAAATCAAGAGTCTCGTAAGACGAATGGGTATCACATCGGTCTACGTCACCCACGACCAGGCAGAGGCGATGGTTATCTCTGATCGAATCGCCGTCATGGACTCAGGGAACGTGGTGCAAATCGGCACTGCGCAGGAGATATATCAAAAACCGGCCAATAGATTTGTCGCCGATTTCATAGGTACCATGAACTTTATGTCTGGGGAAGTCGTCCAGGCCCTCCCGGACACGGATGCGGTTTACGTACGCACCGAATTCAGCGAGAAGATGCTGTGTAAGACGGATAGCCTCACGGCAACAACTCCAGGGAAAACAGTCTATGCATCGATCCGTCCTGAGGATGTGGAGGTATTTACGGAAAAACCTCAAGCTAGGGAGAACCTCTTCAAGGGTACCATTGTCCATAAGGCATACTTGGGCAACTTTCTGTACTTTTTCGTAAGCGTAGATGGCACTATGATCAGGGTGCAGATTCCGCATCACATGCCCCAAGAAGAAGGACAAGAACTCTACCTGTTTCTAAATCCGCAAAAATGTATGATCTTGTTCTAACTAAGAAGTACCCTCTCCCCTTTTTTGCAGCAGAATTTCAACGATTTCGGCGAAGCCCTCCCCTCCCTGGTGGGATGCCACAAATGCCGGCAAGTACTCCATGCGATCGGCAAATCGGAGAATATTTTTTACCCCAGCGGTGTAAGGAAAGTATTGGAACATGGGCTCGTCGTTGGGGGAGTCACCACAGAAAAGGAATCGGCCTTTCGTGGAATCCAGGTTCAACCCCAATCGCTCCTGAACAAAGGTTTCTGTCATCCCAATCTTGTCATAGTCTCCAAACCATCCATTCACATGGATGGAGGAAACCTTGCAGCTCGCGCCGTGCTTTATAAAGATCTGGCAGATCCGATCAACCGATGCTTCGTCTAACGGTTCAACGTCCTCGCAGTAGTCGATAGCCAGGTCGGTTTCACGATAGAGCTGGTCACTAGCAAGAGCTGTTCCCTGAACCGAGGCTAGGATTTCATCACGAATACGTGTGAGGCGTTGCCGTTTCTCGGCTCGAATATCTTCGGGATCGAGGAATCGCTTCTTCAGCTTTCGTTCCCCTTCATCAAGCCAGAAATAAAAGGCCCCGTTCTCTCCGACAATCCCGTCCACAGGCCACATACGAGCAATATGATCACACCATCCCGCGGGCCGTCCTGTAATGGGAACCACCCTCAAGCCAGAATCTTTCAGCGCCCATAAGGAGTTATAGGCAACGGCACGAATCTTACCAAAATTAGTGAACGTGTCATCAATGTCAAAAAAGACACCTGAGAGGTTCTTGGCAATCTCACCAGTGAGGCTTTGGATTGAGGGTATCATGATCTGCCTGCCCATTAGTCTATTCTTCAACCCTTTCTACCCTACATAGAGGATGTGGGCGATGAAATCAAGTGTCAGAGAAAAAACCCATGCCTGAGAGCACACGGCGAGATACTGATTTATACCAATTGAGCGAACATAGTATACGAGGTTTTTGCACAATGTTGAAGAAAAGGTTAGGTCCGAGAGCTCCAAGGTGGTAAAAAAGCTAAACATGCTGAGTTCTCAAGAACCAGTGGAATGATATAGGGGGGGCTTGTTCCGGGTTTAAAGGGGAAGGGATTCTCTGCTTGACTTTAACAAAATGTGGAAAATAATTTCAGGGATTTTTCTGGGTTGGACCTTAGGCAGCAATGATTCTGCTAATATATTTGGTACCGGTGTTGCTGCCAAAATCATTAGGTATCGAAGTGCAATTATTCTAACGTCAGTCTTTGTAATACTGGGCGCCCTGGTGGAGGGTGAGAAATGCTTTGCCACGGTGGGAAAACTTTCTCATTTAACACCGGAAAGTGCCTTTTGTGCTGCTCTGGCAGCAGGTATTACCATGTTCATTCTAACCTATCTTGCTCTGCCCAGCTCTGCCTCTCAAGCTATTATTGGGGCTATTCTGGGAGCAAGCGTGGTTTCGGGAATACCTGATCTTTCCAAAGTATACAAAATACTAGAATGTTGGATATCAGCACCTATTGCAGCGGTTATAATTAGTTTCGTTCTTTATCATCTAATTGGGTTCTTCATTGCCCGATATATGATTAGCCCACAAAAGCGTTCGTTTTTTATTTTTTGGGGCTTAATCTTTGCGGGATGTTTTGGCGCCTATGCACTAGGATCTAATAACGTTGCCAACGTTACCGGTGTCTATGTTGGGTCGGGGCTGCTCACTCCTTTCGAGGGGGCACTTATCGGAAGTCTTAGCATTGCCAGTGGTGTTTTGACGTATAGCAAGAAGGTTATGATGACCGTTGGAAAGGAAATCACCCCTCTCGATGAGTATGCTGCTTTTATCGCTGCACTCTCTGGGGCAATCACCGTGGAGCTGTTCACGCAGGTGGGAGTGCCTGTTTCATCATCCCAGGCAATTGTAGGAGGTGTGGCCGGTGTCGGTTTGGTGAAGGGTGCCAGAACAGTAAGCAGACAAACATTGATCCGAATAATGATCGGATGGGTGTCCACTCCAATTTCGGCTGGTATCATATCCTATGTTTTGCTAAAATTATGTGTGTGAAATTCCGGATCTTATGATAGGCCTTTGAAACCCAAACATATTCTACAACGTATCCTGAGCTCAGTGAAATTGTCTTGTCGTCTCAGAGAGGTAAGAGTAACCTTTTAGTGAGAGAGGTAAGTATATGCTATACAAGAAAGAGAAGGCGGTAAATGAACTGATCCTGAAACACCTTAGGTGTGTGGACGACTGTCTTAAGCTAGCACTCAACACGGTTAGGGAATACCTGAGTGGTAATTTAGAAGAGGCAAAATCGTTGGCATTAAAGGTGGATAGGTGTGAGACGGAGACAGACGAAATACTCCGTGAAATAATGAGCAAACTTTATTCAGGGGCATATCTTCCTTCACTCAGATCTGATATCCTCCATCTGGTACAGCATCTGGACAGCCTTGCCAATGCAGCTGAGGCCTGCTGTGATTTCTTTCTTGATCAGCGGCCTGATATCCCCGAAGAGATGAGGCCCAGCTTTCTGAGCGTAACGGAAAAGTCTATTTCTTCGTGTGCGCCTTTGAGGGAAGCAGTAGGTTTATTTTTTGAGGATGATGACATTAAGACTATCAGAGAAAAGGCCAGAGAGGTAGGCATTAAGGAATCAGATGTGGACAAAGAGGAATGGGATATAACCAGGGATATCTTTAAGACGAATTTGGATTATGGCCATAAGATGCATCTGAGACTTTGTCTTGAAAGTATAGTCGAGATCTCTGACCGGGCCGAGGACACCTCCGATCAATTGCAACTGATCATTATCAAAGGTGGCTTGTAATTCATTGTGTCCCTCAGTGGTATTGATGGATTTCTCTAACATCAACCCCTACCAATGGAAAAACCTTCTTTTAGATTTCAAATGCTAATCTAGCATTTTATCAGCAGGCTTTGAGTTACGTATAGATATCTACACTTCGGTCCTCGATTATTTCAAACGAAAACAAACAGAATAGCTAAAGGCAATCGGCTGATTAATTCATCTTGTACTCAACGGACTACCCCAAAAAAGGCCTTAGTTTCACTCAACATCTTAATCAGTGAGGTGTTTCCTCCCGAACTAATCGGCCAGTATCCACTTCGTATACGTAGGGACACAGTGAGCAGTTTGTCATTATCCTAAGAAATACTGGTAATCCTGTCGACTATTTATCGAAGACTTTCGTCTAATAAGTAGTACAATAGTGAAGTGTCGGCCGAGATGATCAGGTTAACCTTTATTTCAGCGAAGCAACAATCACTTTCTCTCCTATTTTTTCAATTGTCCTAGGGGGGAGATAAAAAATGTTGAGAAAAGTTTTAGTTGTTGCTGGGTTTGTGATACTGGGGCATTTGTTACTCACCCAATCAGTTGAGGCTCGCTCTGATTACGTGCTTAACTACTCCTGTAGCCGAGACGCGGCGGATGCGGAGGATTGGATTGAGCGGGGCCGAGCTTCAGTGACAGATAGCCCAGTGTTCGGAGATGGCATTCGACTGACTGCCTTGGCAGGAGAGGAGGGGGGAGAGTTTGAGCCTGGCCTGGCCAGTGCTATCTATCGGTTTGTCGTTCCCGACTGGGCTCATTATGTAAAAATCAGAGTTCATTATGAAGATGCTTCAAAGGACGATGAGGTGGCCGGACGGCTTTGGATCAAGACCGTTGATAACGAGGCAAAGACAGAAATAGATCCAGAAGAGGGGGTTCCCTTTTATGGCGACACGTTTGTCTTGCGCTCCGATCGGGCCTCTGAGACCATTCATGTTCCCTCTAAGAGGCATGTGGAAGACAGCCGGTTGGAGATGCATATCGTGGCTGAGGGAAAAGACTGTCTCGATGTGAAATACATTCGAGTTGAGTATCTCGAGGAGAAACCAGCCAGAATTACGGTAGTCCATCATTTCTGCGATGATTACTGGTATAGATGGCCTCGCCATCGTTATGTCTACCATTACTATTACTGGGGGCGATGTTACTGGCCGAGGGCCTCTTTGGTCTATGAGTTCCGGGATTGGCCATGTGGCTTCTATTGGTCTGTCTGGCGGCCCTGGTTTCGCCTTTATGTTCAGGTTCATTGTTGCTATCCGTGGTGGGGGCCACGGCGATACACAGTCGTTTATCATGGTGACCCGGATGATCCACCGGCAAGAAAGAGGGCTCTGTTTCGGAAGCGGCTCAAGGAGCGGCATGTTTGGGTAGGGAAGAAATCGCGTTCTCAGTTGCTGGTTCGAGAGACACTCAAAACATCTTCTCACACTCGCACTGCTCGAAGCCAAGAGGTGAGATTGTATAAGCAGATCAGAACGAGCAAGAGACTTGCAGCGAAAAGAGGCTTAGACGCCATTCATAGTCAGCTGAAGGGGCAACCGGCACGAGTAGAGAAACGACAAGAAAGGCGGGGGGTGAAACCGCATACTATTGGCAGGGACTATCATGAATCTCGGCGCTTACTCAGGCCCAAATCTAGATCAGTGATCTCTTCTTATGCTCCAAAGGAGCACATAAGGAAGCAAAGCCAGGGACAGCTCCGGGCCCAGACAGCGCCGCAAATATCTCGGCCGAAGCTAGAGAATCGAGAGAATTCTCGCATTCTGGCAGTTAAAACCCGAGGAACAAAACTGAAGAGTCAAATTTGGGGACAGCCAGAGATTCGAAGGAAAAGCTCGTCTCGGACCCACGGCACAACGAGAACTCCTCCGGTAAGATCGGGAAATCTCGCATTAGGAAGAGCAAGAAGATAGCAATCCTCTTTTTCGGATTATAAGCAACTGACATGATCCGTTTGTTTCTAACTGCTATGCGGTCTCAGCCCTTGGCAGGTATTGACGAATTGTGGAAGAATTAATCATCTATCATTCGAAGATGAGAAGCGGCAGTTTCGGCAGATCCCTATATGTTGTGCTGAGCAGCAATGGGCAAATTTTCAACACTTGTTCAAAGCCTGTAATCTCAAAAGATTATAGCTTACATTCTATTCAAAACTTTTCTCTTCTTTTTTGTGCAAATGAAATGGTATAGGGCGCAAAGGGATCCGCTAAAAAATCTGCTTATCCCTATGTTGGTGGACCCTCATTCAACGAATACACGTGCTTTCCCCCAAGCGTTTCCCTGAGGACCATCCCTTTTCCCCAAAGGTACTTGAGGTGAGCAATTGCCTCCCCAGTGGCGAACCATTTTTGCGAGACCGGGAACTGATCCCAAGATTCCCAAGTAATGTCCCAGGTCATCTCCGATGCCACCTGAAAGGCCTTCCTGCTGCCCTTTTTCAGGATCGTGAGAATCTCATCAGCCCTGTTCTGATGGTGATCCTTTAATTCCTGAATCCTCTCCCTGCACCTTTTGAAAATACGCCTGTGGCCGGGCAATACAACTGCAACATCGAGCTCATAGACTTTGTCGAGGCTCCAAAGATATTGAAGCAGAGGATTCCCCTCATCGGCCCATGATTGAATGTTGGGCGTTATATCTCCCAGGATATGATCTCCAGACACGAGGATTCTTTTGTTGGGTTCATAAAGGCACATATGCCCCATCGTATGACCAGGCGTTTCCACACATTTGAATTGGTATTCCCCGATGTCTATGGCGTCGTCCTCTTTCAAAATCTTGAAAGCCAAGTCGAATTTTGATCCGTATTTATATCCCGGGTGGGTATGAATTGCCGCCAAAAGCTCTTTTTCGGGAAAACCATTTAAGCCTGCATAGTCAATCATATCATCCCATGGAACGCCACCTCTAACCCTATCTGCATCTGGCCGGTTGAAATAAATGGTGGAGTTATCTGTGGCAAGGGTAGAAACAAGGGCAAAATGGTCTGCATGCAGGTGGGTAATAAAGAAGTCTGCTTCCCTTATATTCACCCCAAGTTCGGCCAACCCGGCCTTCATAGCATCCCTACACTCTTTTCGATTTAGTCCCGTATCAATAATCAAATTCCGAGCCGAGTCCTTTAATACATACGAGTTGATGGCTTTCAGGGGATTCTCGGGCAGAGGGATTTCGATTTTGTAAATATTTGTCAAGATTTCTTCAACCATTGACATCCTCAAGGGTTATCGATTGGGAAGGAGTATAGGGAAGCGACCGTTGTGTGTCAATGATGAATCCCCCGACGTTTCTCACCTTATTAAGAGATATATTTGCATCAAATCATGCTCCAAAATATACGAAACGTGAAAAAGCATAAAGTGAATGAGCGCATTTTAGGAGAGAGCGCATTAAGATTGTTTCTTGACCCTTAAGTTGTTTTAAAAGCGACGCCCCCCATCCTACACGTTCACTGCCTGCGCGCCTGGCGGGATCACCGAATGATATTACCTTCCCACAAATCACGCAGGAAACTTCTATACGGCGTTATTCGTATCCTGCCATGAACTCTCTCTTCCCTCTCATTGCATACAACTAATGCCTTCCGCGGCGAATATTCCTCTATAAAGGCGTTCAGGGGCCGCAAGTCCCTTTTCTCGATTCGAGTCGCACCCTTCACTTCGATGGCAACTTCGCCTCCGCCCAGAACAAAGTCGATTTCCAGACCTGATTTTGTCCTCCAGAAATTGATTTCATACGTCAAAAACTTCTTCTTTCAAGTAGTCCTGGGTATAGGCCCTCAAGGCTTTCTTATAGCTTTCCTTAAGATAATGATCCGGTATCATACCGCGATTCAACACTCTCAACAGCTTCCAGTTGTCCAGTTCAGGTGTGACGAGCGGGAACATCTCATAACGCCATGCCCGGCCTCCAAGAAGGTTAGCCTTTCCTCTCTTCAACTTCCGTGCACTTGATCCGCACAGTATGAAGCGCAAACCCTTATTCTCGATCAGCCAGTGCACCTCGCCTCTCCAATGTCTTATTCGAGTCAAGGCACCAGGCACCCGTCACGTCACCGGAAGCCGCTTCGCGGGGTACCGCAGGTACCGTTCCTCCTCCACTACCCGCCGGATCCGGTCCACTGCCTCCCACACTTCAAAAAATGAGGTATAGAGGGGAGCCAGGCCCAGCCGGATGTTGTCTGGCTCACGGAAATCAGGTAGGACCCCCATCTCCTCGATCAGCGCCCGGTTGATGCGGTACCCTTCCGGATGCCGGATGCTTACATGAGAGCCCCGTCGGGTTGGCTCCCGTGGGGAGCCCAGCACGAAGCCAAACCGCACCAGCACTGTGTCCACCAGGTAGATAAGGTAGGAGGTCAGCCGCACCGACTTGCGTCGGATACGGTCGATACCAGCCTCTAGGACGAGATCAAGGGCCGATTCCATCGCCAGGAGTGAGAGGATGGGCGGGGTGCCGACCAGGAAGCGGGTAACCCCCTCAGTTGGTTCGTACTCCAGGTCGAAATCAAAGGGAGAACGCTGGCCGAACCAGCCCCAAATAGGGGAGATTGCCACCTCCTGAAGATCGCTCCTCACGTACAGGAAGGCCGGTGCACCTGGCCCGCCGTTGAGATATTTGTAGGTACACCCGACCGCCAAGTCTACTCCCCAACGGTCCAGTTCCACCGGTACTGCGCCTACAGAGTGGCTCAGGTCCCATAGCACCAATGCCCCCACCTGGTGCGCCCGTTCCGTCACTGCCGCTGCTTCATAGAGAAAGCTGCTCTTGAATGTGACGTGGGATAGGGTGACCAGCGCCGTCCTCTCGTCTATGATGTCCGAGAGGGCTTGGTGCTCTACCGTTATGCCATCCTCCGAAGGAGCCATGTGGAGGTGATGACGGTCACCCAATAGGCGGATGCACCCTTGCAGTATGTAGAGATCAGAGGGGAAGTTCAGCACATCACCGACGATGCGGTCCCGCCCTGGTCGCATCGTTAGCGCGCCTATAGTGAGCTTGAAGAGGTTGACCGAGGTGGAGTCGCTGACCACGACTTGATCTGGGCCTGCGCCCACCAGTTGCGCAATCTTCTCCCCCACCCGAGTCGGGGCCTGGTACCAGCCAGCATTCCAGCCTCTTACGAGTTCGCGTCCCCACTGCTCCTCAACTGCTTTATGCACCTGCTCCACTGTCCGGTAGGGTAACCGTCCCAGGGAGTTACCGTCCAGATAGATCAAGTCCGGCTCGGCCATGATAAAGGCCTCCCTGAAGGAGGCCAAGTCGTCCTTCGCGTCAAGCCGCCGGGCGAATGCCGGTCCGGGTTCAAAGCCCAATTCCTCCATGTTCCCCCTCCTCAACGAGCGAAATGGCTGTAGCATCTCTCGGCCCGCCAACTGCGGTACACGACCTCCCACACTTCAGCAAATGAGGTATAGGGGCTCACCGAAAATCTACAACCTACTCAATTCCTCACTGTAAGCAAAGTCGGCAGCCACACCCCCGGTATGGACAAAAAGTACAGTGTCCTTTTTGGTAAAGTGGCCTGTGTTAATAAGGTCTACGAGGCCCGCCATGGCCTTTCCGGTATATACGGGGTCAAGGAAGATTGCCTCGGTTTGTGCCACCATCCTAATGGCCTCGATGCATTCCTTTGTTGGTATGCCATAGCCTTGACCTATGTAGTCATCGTAAAGCGCTACCTCATCTGGTGTTATGGCTACATCAAAACCTAGTAACTTGGCTGTCTCATTGGCTTGATCAACAACAATAGTGGTAGCCTCGGTTTTCTCATTCAAAACGCTGATACCAATGATATTAAGAGGCAGCTTGACCTGTTTAAACCTCAGAGTCAGTCCCGCCTGGGTGCGCCAGAGCCATTGGCCAAAACCACATAGTGAACATCTGGTTTTTTGATCTTGTAATTGCTGGCTCATCTCTTCAGCTGCATTAACCCACCCAGCTGTCCCCAACGGAGTAAAAGCACCAGCAGGGATTACCAAGGGATTGCGCCCCTCGCTGCGCAATTCATCAGCCAGGTCTTCCATCTTCTTGGGCATGGTGGTAAACATTTCACTAGGATCCTCCACTTCAAGGATGGAAACTGTTGAATTCAGGATATTGTAGAGCAAGAGATTGCCCTGTGTCTCTACATGTATACCCTTGACCAGTACCAGATAGGGTTCCATTCCTAGTTTGCGGGCAGCGGCTGCCATTTGCAGGGCAAAATTAGACTGGGAACTCCCGCTCGTGATAAGGGTATCAACCCCGCTTCTTTGAGCATTGGCAAGCACATACTCCAGCTTGCGGCATTTGTTGCCTCCCAGTGCGAGCCCTGTTAGATCATCGCGCTTAACGAATATGCGTGGGCCTCCAAGGGTGGCAGAAAGACCGGGCAACTCATGGAGAGGGATTCGCCAGTTGCTCAAGGCAACCCGTGGCAATGGTACCATAGACACGCTGAACCTCCTTTTGAATTGCCGTAAATTAAGAATTCGGAAGCTTCTTTCCTATCTTAAAGGCAGGGGCAATTTCCTGTCCGAGGCGATGGTATTTGTTCGTGCCAGGGATAAAGACAAGGGGATCGATCTTTTCAGGATCTCCTTTTCCATCGACGAGGCACCCTTCAGTTATGAAGGTTTCAATGATTTCACCAACAACGAGAGTATGACTTCCCAGGTCAAGGGAGTGGATAGCCTTACACTCAAGGTTTACCGGACATTCTTCAATAAGCGGGGCTGTTTTTGGCTCGCTATAGAAGGGTGTGAAGATTTGTGACTTGTCTGTGTTCTTACCAGAATAGATGCCACAATAATCCACCTTTTTGACCATACTCGAGGAGGCAACATTTATAGAAAAGGTTACATGTTCGCGAACACCTTTCAGTGTATATCGCTCCTTCCGGATTGCCACAGCAATGGCTGGCGGTTTGTATGCCGCAATCCCGCACCAGGCTGCAGTCATAAAATTTGGCTTTCCATCTACCATAGCACCGACTAAAACCGCGGGCATGGGGTACAGGAATGTCTGCGGACCAAGTTTGATTTTCTCCATTTTTTTCTCCTTTTTCTAAGGGTTCAGTACTCAAGTTCCTGGAGTAAGATGGCAGGAGAGCTTTAAATAGCCCCTCCTGTTTTTCACACGGACTTCATTCGGCAGGCCTTGGAATTCTGGGCACCTCAATCACTTGAGAGCATGGTAAATGAGCGATTCATGGTAGGTTCGGAGGCGTCCGCGGGCCTGCGGCAGAACACTGATGAAATCAGATTTGAATTTTACCAGCGGCGGGAAAAAATGCAAGTGAGAAAGATAGGAGGTCAATTACCCTATTAGTACTTGATTTCAATCCATAATTTTCGAGATATGGTAATTTTTTTCTTGACAACGTGGTAATTTTCTATAAAAGTGTCATAAAGTGGTAAAAAGTGGTAAATTTCTATGGAAACTGTGCCAACAGGCTTTTTTGAAGGTAGATCGAGACATACGCTCGATGAAAAGGGGCGACTGGCTATTCCAGCCCGGTTCAGGGAGGTTTTGAACCAAAAGGGCGATTCTTCCATTGTAGTCACCAATCTTAACAACTGCTTGGTGGCATTTGCTCGGGAAGATTGGCAGAAAATAAAGGATAAAGCCGTAGATCTCCCGCTCTTCGATAATGCTGCCACCATCTACCTACGCTATTTCATATCCGGTGCCGTAGAGTGCCCCCTGAAACAGAACCGGATTCTGATTCCCCCACATCTGAGAGGCTTGGCCGGATTAAAGAAAGAAGTCGTTTTGGTTGGTCATCTAATCAGGTTTGAAATCTGGGATAAGGTTAAATGGGAGGAGGAGTTCGAAAGGGTTAAAGAATCTTTTCCAGATGCGAGTCAATCTCTTTCCGATCTCGGAATTTAGTGGGAGGAGAAGATGATTACTGCTCATCAACCGGTAATGGTTGATGAGGCTATTACTTATCTGATCACTATACCGGATGGCATATACGTAGATGGGACGCTCGGCACCGGTGGGCACAGCTTAGAGATCTGCAAAAACCTAGGGCCCAAAGGGGGATTGATTTGCATAGATGTTGACAGGGCATCGATAGGATTAGCTGAGCAGCGACTTTCTCCTTATAGGGACAGGATCAGGATTGTCAGGGAAAGCTATGTTGACTTAGATAAGGTATTACAACACGCTGGTATTGATAAGGTAAATGGCATTCTATTAGATCTTGGTCTGTCATCATATCAATTGGAGTCGTCAGGGAGGGGTTTCAGTTTCTTAAAGGACGAACCCCTGGATATGAGGATGGACCAAGACAAAGGGATAACTGCCAGTGAACTAATTAACACTATTTCCATGGGAAGGCTGGAGGAATTCCTATGGACTTATGCTCAGGAGAGATGGGCAAAATCGATTGCCCGGGCTGTAGAAGGACAAAGGCGAAAAGGGCCTATAAGGACAAGCCGACAGGTGGCACGGCTCATTGAAAAGACTATTCCTTTAAGGCATCACCCTCGGAAAATACACCCAGCTACCAAGACCTTCCAGGCCCTGAGGATAGCCGTTAACAGGGAACTGCAGAATATAGCCGATTTTTTAGAGAAAGCACCATTGTTGCTCGTTACTGGGGGGAGATTAGTGGTGATATCGTATCATTCATTGGAAGATAAGCTCGTGAAACAGGCCTTTCGGCAGCAGAGGGGAGATACGAGGTATCCTCGAAAACTTCCAACCCCCCCTGAGTCAGGGCCTTTCCTTATGAAGGCCCTGACAAAGAAGGGCTTGAGACCGAGCCAGGCTGAAGTGAATACGAATCCAAGATCCCGGAGCGCCATAATGAGGGTGGGTGAGAGGATTTGAGGTGAAGGGGGACGAAGGGAATCCATGAGATTGTTTCATTTTTCGGTAATCATGCTTTTTCTCTTTTTGTTGGCAGGAATTGCCCATGTTTGGGTGAATTTCAAAAGAACCCAGATGGGGTACGCCTTGATTGAGTCAAAAAGGGAGATACTGCAAATTGAGGAACACAATCGCAAGCTCAAGCTCGAGATAGCCTATTTGAAATCCCCTGAGCATTTAGAAGGTAAGGCGATTAAAGAATTTGGTTTAAAACATCCCACGGTTGAACAGGTAGTTTTTTTGCCATGAAGATCAAGGATAAGAAGTGGGTAAGAATCAGGATCTATGTTACGGGGGCCTGTTTTTTCCTCGTCCTCTGCGTAATTTTTTTACGGGCATACCAACTTCAGATTCTCGAAGGGAGCAGACTTTCATCCCTTGCTCAGGAGGGCTACACAGGGAAGTTAGTAATGACTCCGCCACGAGGAACCATATTTGACAGAAATGGCAAAGAACTGGCTATCAGCGTTGATGTGGACTCGATATACGCTTACCCAAAAACCATAAGGGACAAAAGGGGCACAGCGACTCTTATTGCCAAGGCACTTCGCATAAGCAAAAGAGACGTGCTGGAAAAACTGCGCAGTTCTCGATCATTTGTATGGATTAAGAGGAAGGTAACACCGGAGGAGATAAAGAGGGTCAGAGACCTTAATCTAGCCGGAATAGATTTCACTAAGGAGAGCAGGCGTTACTATTCCTGCATGGAAACGGCTGCTCATGTTATTGGATTTGCAAGCCAGGATAATAGGGGCATTGAGGGTATAGAGTTGGCGTACAATAGTTATTTGGAGGGACAAGAGATAAGGCTCACCAGGATTCATGATGCCCTTGGAAGGCCCCTGCTTTTTGATAGGCCAAAAAAAGAGAGACATGATCCTTTTGATCTCATGCTAACGATTGATAAGGAGATCAGTTACGAGGCCCGGAAAGCACTCAAGAAGGCTGTAGAAGAATCAGGGGCAAGGAGTGGGCTCTGTATAGTGCTGAGGCCCCAGACAGGAGAAATCTTAGCGATGGCTGTTGTGCCAGAGTTCAACCCCAATATTTTTTGGCGCTTTAAACCACATGAGTGGAGAAACAGGGCAGTTACTGACTGCTTTGAACCCGGATCCACACTCAAAACATTTCTCTTAGCTGCTGCCCTACAGGAAGGTGTGGTTACTGCAAGAACAATTCTCAATTGTGAAAAGGGAAAATACCGCATTGGCAGTTATGTGATTCACGATAGCAAGCCTTATGGGATGCTGCGGGTCAGTGAAATCATTGAGGTCTCCAGCAACCTCGGAGCGATAAAGATGGGGCAGAGGCTTGGAGCAGGCCGCTTCCATTCCTACTTGAAGCGGTTTGGTTTCGGTGAGCGAGCCGGGATAGATTTTCCAGGGGAAAGATCGGGAACCCTTAGGCCTGTTAAGGATACCAGCCTTCTGGGTCAAAATACCCTCTATTTTGGTCAGGGTATCTCGACTTCTCCCCTTCAATTGGCCATGGCATTTGGGGCAGTGGCCAATGGTGGGCATCTTATGAGACCCTATTTGGTAAAATCAATCCTTGATCAGCGAGGTAAGGTAGTAAGAGAGTTTCACCCCGCAGTGAGGAGAGATGTCATCTCATCTGAGACAGCAAAAAAGGTAAGAGACATTCTTGAGGGAGTAACCAGAGAGGGAGGAACAGCACCAAAGGCTGCAATAGAGGGATATCATGTGGCTGGCAAAACAGGCACCGCACAAAAGGTGGACCCGATTGAAAAAACCTATTCAAATGAGAAGTTTGTTGCCTTTTTCGGAGGTTTTGCTCCTTCAGATTCACCTGCTATTGTAATTCTGGTTGCCCTTGATGAACCAAAGGGGAAACCACACGGAGGCGTGGTTGCAGCTCCGGTTTTTAGTGAGGTTGGTTACTGGACACTCAATCACCTCAGCGTGATCCCCTCGACTCAACACAGGTTTTCCCGGCCTGTTGAGAGACAGAGAGAAAAAATAAGAGTCCGCAATCCTGACATGCCTGGTTTGATACCTGACGTACAGGGACTTGGCGTGAGAGATGTCTTAAGAAAAGCACAGCGATTAGGGGTTAGGGTGGTTGTTAAGGGAAGCGGTCTGGCTGTAGAACAAAGCCCAGCTGCTGGTACCCCTATAAAAAGAGGGAAGTTACTCACCGTGACCTTCAGACCACCATGCTGATTTGGTTGACATAGTTTATTCAGTTTTTGGGTTAGAATTGCCCTAGGAGCCTAACAGTTGGAAGTTTAGGAACAGCGAATTTAGGAGCTATCCATTATTGGTTGCACGACTTAAACACGCTACTCCTAAAACATAATTTTAAGCACATCTTAAATCGGAGCAAGTTTTTTGCTTACGACAAACAACGGACGACTGACAACGGACAAAATAGGCCATGAAGCTTGATCACTTATTGAAGGGCCAACATGTCCTTGAACAGCACGGAAAGACAGATATTGAGATCACCGGGCTGACTACGGATTCACGAGCGGTTGAAAAGAGTTATCTCTTTGTTGCTGTCAAGGGCAGCAATGAAGACGGACACCGGTATCTGGATCATGCAATTCAGAGAGGCGCCCATGCCTTGTTAGTGGAACATGTTGAAAAGGTTTTTGGGGGTGTGACTATTATCAGGGTACCTGATACGAGGGTTGCCCTTTCTGAGCTGGCGAGCCGGTTTTACCATTATCCGGCCCACAACGTGAATTTAATAGGAATTACTGGCACTAATGGTAAGACAACAACGAGTTATTTTCTCGAGACAATATTGATGGAAGCGGGACGGCAGATAGGGGTTATCGGGACCATCAGCTATCGGTTTAAGGAGAAATCCCTTGGGGCATCATTAACCACACCTGAATCCACTGATTTAATGAGAATGATGCGCGAGATGAAAGATGCCGGTGTTACCGACATAATAGTTGAGGTATCGTCTCACTCTTTGGATCAGGGAAGGACCAGAGGGTTGAAATGGTCACGGGCAATATTTACCAGTTTTTCCAGAGATCATCTGGATTACCATTCGTCTATGGAAGAGTATTTCAGAGCAAAATCGCTGCTCTTTGATTCGCTGGGGGAGAATCAGAAAAGTGGTGAGGCAAAGGCGATAATCAACATGGATGATCCAAAAGGCACGATATTACAAAAGATAACAAAGGTCCCTGTTGTCAGTTACGGTCTCGGAGATGGGTGTCTGGTGAGGGCTGCTGATATTGAATCTACCGCGGAAGGATTGCATTTTAGACTTCTTACGCCTACCGGGGAGGTACCCATTATCTCTCCGCTGCTGGGTCAGATAAATGTGTATAATATCTTGGCGGCGGCTGCTACTGCCTTTAGCTATGATACAGACCTAGAAACAATTGCACGGGGCATAGAAAGACTGAGCTATATTCCTGGCAGGCTTCAGCGCGTAGAGAACAAGAGAGGGCTTTCGGTTCTCGTTGATTATGCTCACACCCCCGATGCATTGGAAAAGGTGCTGCAAACAGTTAAGCAGTTTGCGAAAGCGAGGTTGATCACTGTTTTTGGATGTGGAGGTGACCGAGACAGAGGTAAGAGGCCAGAAATGGGGAAGATTGCGGGAAACTATGGTGATCTTGTGATCATTACCTCAGACAACCCCAGGGGAGAAGATCCGGCAGCAATCGTCGGTGAGATTGAGCCTGGAATAAGAGAATCAGGGCTCGACAAGGTTAATCCTGATCTTCCATATAATAGCAGGGGCTATCAAATTATTTTGGATCGAAGAAAGGCTATCCAGGCCGCTATCCACCTGGCTCACAATGAAGACATTGTGGTGATAGCTGGTAAAGGACATGAGGATTATCAGATTATTGGAAAGACAAAAAGATACTTTAGTGATGTAGAAGAGGCAGCCAACGCGGCAAACCAGTAGGCACTAAGCAGTAGGCAGGGAAGAGCAACAGAATGAGAGGAAAGTGGGGAGAAATAACTGCTCAAGAGATAGCCACACTATTCGGGGGAAGGCAGATATCCGGCTCTCCAGATGTGTCTCTAGGGGGTCTTTCAACTGATTCAAGGACCATAGCCCCAGGCCACATCTTCCTGGCCCTGAAGGGTGAGCGATATGATGGTCACCACTTCCTAACTGATGCTGTTAATGCTGGTGCTGCCGGTGTAATTGCGGAGCATGGTACCAGCATACCGCAGGATTTTGCAACGAAGGGCCTGGTGGTGATTACCGTTGCATCCACCCTCGAGGCCCTGGGTGATTTGGCCCTATGGTGGCGAAAAGAGTGGGGAGGAAAGGTGATAGCCATAACCGGAAGCAACGGCAAAACAACCACGAAAGAGATGGCTGCCTCAATCCTTTCTCTAAGGGAGAATACCAAGAAGAGCCCAGGTAATTTTAATAACCTGATCGGCCTCCCCTTAGCGGTCTTGTCGTTAGAGGAAGAGCACCGGTTGGCTGTTTTAGAAATGGGAATGAACAGGCCCGGCGAGATTGCTCGGTTAACCCAGATTGCCGATCCTGATATAGGGCTCATAACCAATGTGGCGAGAGCGCATCTAGAGGGTTTAGGTGATTTACAGGGGGTAGTTAAGGCGAAGGGCGAGCTCTTAGAAGTGATGTCTGAAGATTCAACGGCAATTCTGAACGGAGACAGTGAACTCTATGACCAGCTGGCCCCGACATTTAAGGGCGAATTAGTGAGATTTGGCTTGGGCAAAGCGAACCAGATACGGGCCGGAAACATAAGAGCGCTCGGACCTCGTGCCCAGGCCTTCGATATCTACCTAAACAATGAGCGGGTACCTGTCAAAATAAGGCTTCCGGGGGTTCACAATGTCTGCAATGCAGTTGGCGGAGCGGCTATTGCATATTGTTTATCGTTCTCAAAAGAATTGATCGCCCAAGGTTTGGAGGAATTCACACCACTGAAAGGGCGCTTCCAGGTTACCGATTTGAATGGTGGTATCCAGGTTATTGACGATACCTATAACGCTAATCCATCCTCTCTCAATGCCGCTCTCCAGACGGTTCAGGAGCTGAGAGCGGAAGAGCAGCGTCTGGTAGTAGGGTTTGGAGAGATGATGGAATTAGGCCAAGAGGCCTCAAAATACCATGTTGATGCAGGCAAACGGATAGCTGACATGGGAGCACGATATTTGGTCGCGTTAGGTGAACATGGGGCCCAGGTTATTGAAGGGGCATGCCAAGGGGGTATGGATAGAACTCAGACCCGCCTTGCTGCGAACCATGCTGAGATGATCGATGCACTGAAGGCGAATGTGCGAGGGAATGACATTGTCTTGCTCAAGGGTTCAAGAAAGGTGGCCTTGGATACGGTAGTTGAGGCTATGAAAGGGTTTTACGGAATAAGTAAGGGATAGGCAAATGCTGTACAAGTTGATTTACCTGTTTCATACCGAATACTCGTTTTTGAATGTATTCAGATACATAACCTTCAGGACTATCAATGCAACCCTGACTGCCCTGGTTATTTCGTTATTTCTCGGATATTGGCTTATTCCGCGGTTACGAGAGCTCCAGATTGGTCAATATATTAGAGAGGATGGCCCCCCAAATCATAGAAATAAGGTAGGGACCCCTACCATGGGAGGATCCTTTATTTTGCTCTCGATCGTTATATCTTCCCTGCTCTGGGTTGAGCCTAGAAATATTTACGTGTGGCCGGTCTTGGTTGTCACCATCTTATTTGGTGCCATCGGTTTTCTGGATGATTATCTCAAAATAGTAAGAAAGAGCAGTAAGGGACTTAGGGTTTGGACCAAATTTTCCCTGCAGACCGGTATTGCCCTCTGTTTTGGACTAGCACTGTACTATTACACTGATTTTGATTCCAGGCTGAGTTTTCCCTTTTTCAAGAATTTTTCACCTGACCTCGGGTTGGGATATATTATTTTGATCGTGCTGGTTATAGTGGGGACATCTAACGCGGTTAACCTTACCGATGGATTGGATGGCCTCGCTATAGGACCGATTATTATCGCCTTTCTGAGCTATCTCGTGTTTGCCTATCTTGCCGGGCATATAAAGATCTCCCAGTACCTCCAGATTCCTTATGTAAGTGGGGCAGGAGAACTTTCGGTGGTGTGTGGGGCTGTGGTAGGGGCAGGTATGGGATTCTTGTGGTATAACGCCTACCCGGCTCAGGTATTTATGGGCGACGCAGGCTCCCTTTCCCTGGGCGCTGCCCTCGGCACCATAGCCGTCGTCAGCAAACAGGAGATAGCCCTTATTATCGTTGGTGGCCTCTTTGTGGTTGAGGCATCGTCAGTAATCTTGCAGGTGGCTTTCTTTAAGGTAACCGGTGGCAAGCGCGTTTTCAAAATGGCCCCGCTGCATCACCATTTTGAACTCAAGGGATGGCCAGAGCCGAAGGTGACCATTCGGTTCTGGATTATTGCGATTATGCTGGCCCTGCTCTCGGCGAGTACGCTCAAGTTGAGGTAGGGAGAAGAACAGGGATACGTGACGGATGAATTTGGCCGGGAAGAACATCATCGTGGTAGGGCTCGGAGAGAGCGGCGCGGCAGCGGCACGATGGCTTGCCCTGCAGGGGGCTCATGTAACGGTGAGCGAAAAGCAGGAGGAATATGATCTTGACCGCAACCTCCTCAAGGGACTCTTCGAGTCGGGCATCGGTTTTGAGTGTGGCGGACATAGGATCAAAACCTTTCTGGAATCAGATCTGATTGTTGTGAGTCCCGGTGTGCCCCTTGATATCGAGCCACTCGTGGAGTCCAGGGAGAAGGGGGTGCCCATAGTGGGAGAAATCGAGCTTGCAAGCAGGTATTTGAAAACGCAAGCCATCGCGGTGACCGGGACGAACGGGAAGTCAACGGTGGTAAAACTAATAGGTGATATGCTTCATAAGGGGGGCAGGAGCGTCTTTGTTGGCGGAAACTTTGGCCCACCACTCGCCGAGTACGTAGGAGGAAGTCAAAGGGACGATTATGCTGTGCTCGAGTTGAGCAGCTTCCAGCTCGACACCATCGAAAGGTTTTCCCCCCTTGTGGCGCTGATCTTGAACGTGAGCCCAGACCATCTTGATCGGTATGAAGACTATGAGGCGTATGCCAGGTCAAAGGAAAAAATTTTTTCAAATCAGGGTAAGGGGCAGATCCTCATCTTGAATGATGATGATCCGTGGCTGAGGAGCCTGCAGCCGAAGAATGGACCAGCGGTATTTCGTTACGGATCTAAAGGAGATGGGGGCCGGCATGCATTTTTGGATAATGGAGGGGTAACGGTACGCCTTCCAAGAGGAAAGGAGGTGAGGTTTAGCCTAGATAGGTTTGCATTGCCCGGCAACCACAATCGTTCTAATCTGATGGCGGCAATCTTAACAGCTCTGCTTCTCGAAGTGGCTCCACCTCATATACAGGATGCCATAGATCATTTTGAGGGTCTGCCCCATAGACTTGAGCTGGTAGATGAGGTCAGGGGAGTAACCTTTTACAACGATTCAAAGGCTACCAATATAGATGCAGCTATAAAATCTATTACCAGTTTTGCAAGACCGGTTATCTTGATCGCCGGGGGCAGGCATAAAGGCAGTGATTACCTTCCCCTTGTTGAGGCGGCGTCTGACAGGGTAAAGGGGGCAATTTTCTTAGGGGAGGCTGGTGGACTCTTGGCAGAGGCAAGTGCGGATAGAATACCATGGAAAATGGCAACTGATATGAGCGATGCGGTAGCTCTCGCGCATGCACAGTCACAAGAAGGAGATGTAGTTCTGCTTGCCCCTGCCTGTTCCAGCTTTGACATGTTTAGGGATTTTCAGCACCGGGGAGTGGTCTTTAGAGAGGCGGTTAGAAGATTGAAAAATGGAGCCTAAAAAGACACCTCATTATGGCTACGATCCGGTTCTGCTCATCTCTGTTATGCTGTTGATCGGTATCGGATTGGTTGCAGTTTATAGTGCCAGTTCCATGCTTGCGGAAGCCAGGTATGGAGATCACTACTATTATCTCAAGCGGCAGACGATCTTTTGTCTATTTGGAGTCATGCTCATGATCCTGGCGAAAAATATCAACTACCTCTTCTATAGGAAATTGGTTTATGTCTTACTGGGCTCGGTTTTCCTTTTACTGATTTTGCTGCTTGTGCCCGGGCTTGGGATAAAGGTGGGCGGTGCTCAGAGGTGGATCAAACTTGGCTTTATTTCACTCCAGCCGTCAGAGGCAGCAAAGCTGTGTCTGGCGATTTTCATGGCCTATAGCATGAGCAAAAATGTCGAGCACATGGGGACATTCTTGAACGGGCTTCTTCCCCACTTACTCATGGCAGCAATCGTTATAGCCCTGGTTCTTCTCCAGCCCGATCTTGGGACGGCCGTAATAATCGGAATGTGGGTACTGATCCTTCTTTTTGTAGGTGGGGTGCATTTGGGGCAACTCCTCGTTCTGTTAGGGCTCATGACTCCTGCTGTGTTTTACCTGATATCCCATACCGCCTATAGGCTTCATCGGTGGTGGGCATTCTTGAATCCATGGGAAGATCCTCACGGGTTTGGCTTTCAGATAATCCATTCTTTCTTGGCCTTTGGCTCGGGGGGGCTTGCTGGGGTGGGTTTGGGTAATAGCAAACAGAAGCTCTTTTATCTGCCGGAACCTCATACCGACTTTGTAGCTGCGATAATAGCTGAAGAGGCAGGATTCATAGGGATAAGCGTTCTCTTAATCCTGTTTGCTTTGATTGTAATTCGAGGTATCAAAATCGCCTTGAATGCCCCGGACCTTTTCGGGACCTATCTTGCCCTGGGAATAAGCTGCATGTTGGCGGTACAGGTAATGGTTAATATGGGAGTGGTAATGGCCCTTTTGCCAACCAAGGGCTTGACGCTTCCCTTTATCAGTTACGGGGGCTCTTCTCTCGTTATCAGCCTCATAAGTATGGGAATATTGATGAGTATTTCCAGAAAGGCATTTGATGGTTCAAGGGTAAAAAAATAGCCTTTGGGGTTTATTGGGTTTGTGGTGTTTGTCGTGTGGAACCCTATAACCTCAAGGTAACTCAATGAACACTAGAAACACAGATGATTGAAGGGCAAACGAGGAAAGCAGTAAGGGTAATAATTGCTGGAGGAGGCACAGGAGGGCATCTGTTTCCAGGCATAGCGATTGCCAGAGGGCTCAGGTCGCGGTGTGATGAAATAGCCATCCTTTTTGTGCTTGGCAAAAAGAAGATGGAGAGCGAGATTATTTGTAAGGCAGGATTTGAGGCACGATCAATTGATGTAGAGGGCATATTGGGCAAAGGTTTGTTAAGTCTGGCAAAAGCACTCTTTAAGACACTTGTCGGCTCAATACAGTCGCTGGCCATAGTAAGAGATTTCAAACCACACGTGATTGTCGGTGTGGGTGGGTATTCGTCTGGACCGGTGTGCCTCGTTGCCTGGTTTCTTGGGATACCCACAGCCATTCACGAGCAGAATTCGTTTCCAGGTTTAACAAATAGGGTGTTGGCGCGATTTGCCAAAAAGGCATTCATATCCTTTGAGGAGAGCAGGAAATATTTCAAGAGAGGAGATGTCTTGCTCAGTGGCAACCCGATACGGGATGAACTGGTGCACGGAAAGCCCTCTACCGGGGAAGCTCATGAGAGATTTGTCATTTTGGTTATGGGCGGAAGCCAGGGGGCTCGGGCCATAAATAGAGCGGTTGTATCTGCCCTGAAGGAATTGAAGAAAGCAGGGCTCTTTCCCTTGGTCATCCATCAAACAGGTAAGAACGATTTCCGACAGATACGCGATGATTATCACACAAATGGGTTTGATGGAGACGTGAGAGAATTTATAGATGATATGGCTACTGCATATGCAAGAGCCGATTTGGTTATCAGTCGGGCAGGCGCAACCACGATCGCTGAATTGGCCGCCCTGGGAAAACCGTCGATCCTGGTGCCTTACCCGTATGCAGCCCATAAACACCAGGAGGCAAATGCCAGGGTTTTAGTGGCTCGTGGTGGGGCGGATATGATTCTGGAAAGAGATCTTGGTGGTACCAGCTTAGCTGGCAAGGTGAGAACCTATATGCAGAACAGAGATGAGTTGAAGAAAATGTCATCCGGTGCTTTGAAGGCTGGCAGACCAAGGGCAAAGGAAATCATTGTTGAGGGGTTACTGGAACTCATAAATGAGAATTGATGTCGGTGGACGCTCGTGAATAGAAGATGACGACTTTTGGCAAGATAAGGCATATACATCTCGTCGGTATTGGCGGAATTGGAATGAGCGGTATAGCAGAACTCCTCATTAACCTCGGTTACCATATCAGTGGTTCGGATACGAGGAGAACCGAAGTGACAGAACATCTCTCAGATCTTGGCGGCCAGATATTCCTTGGGCATAGGCCTGAAAATGTTGGAGCGGCAGATGTTGTGGTTTTTTCTTCGGCAGTAAAGGAGGATAACCCGGAGTTGATTGAGGCAAGGGAGCAATCCGTTCCAGTAATTCCTCGGGCAGAGATGCTGGCTGAACTGATGAGACTGAAATACGGGATAGCCGTAGCAGGGGCCCATGGAAAAACCACCACCACCAGCATGATAGCCTCTATTCTGACACAGGGTGGTCTCGACCCAACAGTGGTGATCGGGGGGAGATTGAACATATGGGGTGGTTCCAATGCGAGGTTAGGGAATAGTGATTTTCTGGTAGCCGAGGCAGATGAAAGTGATGGTTCCTTTCTCCTGCTCTGCCCAAGCATGGCCGTTGTTACCAATATAGATTATGAGCACATAGATTTCTATCAGAGCATGGATAATCTCAGGAAAACATTTGTTGATTTTATCAACAAGCTCCCTTTTTACGGCAGAGCCATCCTCTGTCTGGATGACAAAGAGGTCCAGGGTATCATTCCTGAGCTTACCAAGAGTTACCTGACATACGGACTGAATCCACAGGCTGACATAAGGGCCTCCGAGATTTCCAAAGAGGCACTGAGCACGAGTTTTCTTGTTACCTTTAAAGATAGCCTCGTGGGTAAGATCACTACCTCTATTCCTGGAGACCATAATGTGTTGAACGCCTTGGCAGCGGTAGGGGTAGGGATGGAGCTGGATATTGGTTTTGAATCCATCAGCGAGGGCCTGAAGAATCTCGGAGGGCTTAACCGGAGATTTGAAATAAGGGATGAAAAGGGTGGCATACTTTTCTTGGATGATTACGGCCACCACCCCACTGAAATAGCAGCAACCCTCAACACAGCGAAAGAATGCTGGCCTGAGCGAAGACTAGTGGTGGTCTTTCAGCCTCATCGGTATACCAGAACAAGGGATTCATATGACCAATTTGTTGTGTCTTTTAATCACGCAGATGTTTTGATCATCACCCCTATCTATGGGGCAGGTGAAGAGCCGATACCAGGCGTCGATAGCAGTTCGATTTATCAAGGAATAAGAGATCATGGTCACCGAGCGGTTACTCTGTGCTCCTCCAAAGAGGATGTCATACCGCTTCTCCTCACTGAGGTGAGACCAGGCGATGTAGTGTTGACCCTCGGTGCCGGCGATATAAACCTTGTTGGTACAGAGTTGTCTAAGAGGATGGAGGAATAGAGGTTTGCTGGGTTGAAATGGATGATCATATCAAGCAGAGGATCAGAGAGATTGGAGGTGAGGCAATCCTTTTTGATGTGCCTGCTCGTGAATACACAACATTCAGGACCGGGGGTAATGTGGAGGCGATGTACCGAGCAGGGAATCTACAGGGATTGAAGCATATGGTTGCCTTTCTCGTGGATGAGGGGATTCCCTATTTGGTTATGGGAAGCGGGAGTAACCTCCTGGTGAGGGATGGGGGGTTTGATGGGGTGGCGATTATCTTGGATGGATCCCTTGCCTCGGTTGAGGATTGCACTGTGGCGGAGCCAAGTATTCTGGCGGGAGCAGGGTTGAGGGTGCAAAAACTTGTGGAATATTGTGCAGAAAAGGGCCTTTCAGGAATTGAGTTCATGGCAGGAATTCCCGGAACCCTTGGTGGAGCAGTAGCCATGAATGCAGGCGGTTGGGGCAAAGAGATCGGTGAGGTTATCAGCGAGGTAACCGTTCTGACCGCGGGCGGGATTGTGGAAACCAGAGATCGTTTGAGCCTTGCCTTCACATACAGGGAACTTGATTTGCCCCCAGGAGCCATAATCCTCAATGCAAAACTGGGTCTCAGATTTGACAAGCCCGCGGTCATCAAGAAAAGGGTTGCCTCTTACCTTAAGCAGAGAAAAGAGAGATTTCCTTTGGACATGCCCTCTGCCGGATCTATCTTCAAGAATCCAGAGGGCGGTCATGCAGGCAGGCTGATCGATGCGGCTGGTCTCAAGGAAAAGGCGATCGGGGGGGCAATGATCTCACCGAAACATGCAAATTTCATCGTAAATACCGGAAAGTCCTCTGCCTCTGATATTGTTGCCCTTATGGATCTGGCAACAGTAAAGGTGAAGGAGGTGTTTAACATCCAACTGATTCCTGAGATAAAGGTGGTGGGCAAAGAGTGAAAAGACGGTCAGTATTAGATCACCAATCGGTAAAAAGAGATAGGCGAAAATCCCTCCTTGTCTCCAAGAGAACCTTGGGTCAGTTTGGCTTCGGCCTCGTGAAAATATTTCTGTTCCTCTTGGCTCTCGGAGGTCTTTCTCTGAGCTTTGTCTCTGGGTACCAATTTCTCTCTTCATCGCCCTATTTTAGGCTAGATAATATTGTTGTGGCTGGTGTTAAGGATGATTTGGGGCGGGAGTTAATCAAAATGTCGGGCGTTACGAAAAGAGATAGCCTCCTGTCTCTCGATGCTGCCACCATCAAACGGAATATTGAGGCACATCCGTGGGTACGATCTGTTCTCCTTAAGAAAGAGTTTCCTCGCACCCTTGAGATCACGGCAGAGCGTGAAGAGCCAGTGGCAATTGTCCTCCTTGATAAGATGTATTTTCTCGGTACCCAGGGAAAGATATTCAAAGAGGTTGCACGGGATGATCCCGTTGATTTTCCGGTGATAACTGGCCTATCCCCGGGCGATGAGAACAATGGGGAATATATCAAGAGGGTTTCATCTTTTTTGGGTCTCCTCCACCGAGAGGGTACCCCATTATCGGCAGAAGAGCTCTCAGAGGTTCATGTAAAAGGAGATGGAACGCTTACCATCTACATGAGTGGATTACCGTTTAAGGTTCTTTTTGGCAACGATGATTTTATCAGAAAGCTCGATCTATTACAGCATATTATCAAGCATCTCGGGACCGCTCATCGCCTCGATCAGGTTCGATGCATAGATCTGGGTTATGCCGACAGGGCCATCGTCGCATTTATGGATAGGGTGGTCCAGAGGTCTTGACATGATAGCAGGGATGAAACAGTCATTATATCCAAGATAAAGGGGGTCTTTAATAATGGAAGAATTGATTGTAGGCCTTGACATTGGCACAAGCAAGATCTGTGCGGTTGTTGGAGAAGTGAGGCCAGACGGCATGGTTGATATAATAGGCATGGGATCCCATCCATCCATCGGCCTGAGAAAGGGCGTGGTGATCAATATCGAAAACACGGTAAACAGCATTAAAGAGGCCATAGAGGAGGCCGAGACTATGGCGGGCTGTGAGATCAGCTCTGTGTTTGCCGGGATTGCCGGAGGTCATATCAAGGGCTTTAACAGCCACGGGGTTATCGCCTTGAAGAATAGAGAGGTGGGCAAAAGAGACATTGAGCGGGTAATCGATGCAGCCAGGGCAGTTGCCATTCCCATGGATCGGGAGGTGATCCACACCCTTCCTCAAGAATTCATTGTCGATGACCAGGGTGGCATCAGTGATCCGTCAGGCATGTCAGGTGTCAGGTTAGAGGTTAAGATACACATAGTAACCGGAGCAGTTACCTCAGCCCAGAATATAATCAAGTGCGCCAACAGGGCGGGTCTGGATGTCTACGATATTGTTCTTGAATCACTTGCCTCCAGTGAAGCGATCCTGATCGATGAGGAGAAGAATCTGGGCGTTGCACTCGTCGATTTTGGAGGCGGCACCACAGATCTGGCAATATTCTCTGAAAACTCAATAAAACATACATCGGTGTTGACCCTGGGAGGTGACAACCTGACCAATGATATTGCTATCGGGGTTCGGACACCGTTCAAGGAGGCGGAAAAGATAAAGATAAAGTATGGATGCGGCCTTACCTCACTTATCGGTAAGGATGAAACCATCAAGGTTCCCAGTGTGGGCGGAAGGGAACCAAGAACCGTCAGCAGACAATTGCTGGGAGACATTCTGGAACCGCGGGTGGAAGAGATTTTTAGCCTTATTCAGCATGAAATGGTGAGGTCTGGGTATGATGACCTGGTTACTTCTGGCGTTGTTGTCACCGGTGGGTCTGCGCTCCTGCCGGGTGTACCAGAGATTGTAGAGCAGGTTTTCAATATGCCGGCCAGAATCGGATATCCCAGTAACATCGGGGGATTAAAAGAGATTGTTAATAGCCCCATGTACGCCACAGCGGTAGGTTTGGTGCTCTATGGGGCTCGAGAGCAGCAGAGAAGCAAGAAATTCAGGATACGAGATACCAATATCTTTAACCGGATCGTATCCAGGATGAAGGGATGGTTTACCGAAGAGGAATAAGTAACAGCAAGGAAGGAGGGGAATTATGAGATACGAATTTGTTGAAGAAAGCCCGAGCGCTGAGATAAAGGTTTTTGGTGTCGGAGGCGCAGGGGGCAATGCAATCAATAACATGATTGCTGCAGGGCTCAGAGGGGTGGATTTTATTGCCACGAATGCTGATAAACAGGCCCTCGATCTGAACGCTGCCCGTGATAAACTGCAATTGGGGGCCAATCTCACTCATGGATTGGGAGCCGGGTCTGACCCAGAGAAGGGCGCCTTGGCAGCAGAGGAGAACGTGGAGACGATCAGAGCTGCCACCGAAGGTGCGGATATGATCTTTATTACCGCCGGCATGGGAGGGGGAACCGGAACAGGGGCTTCTCCGGTAATCGCTCGGGAAAGCAAGAATAATGGGGCACTGACCGTAGCAGTTGTAACTAAGCCCTTTGACTTTGAGGGTGAAAAGAGGATGAAGACAGCTTTGGCTGGCATTGAGAAACTGCAGAAAGAGGTTGATACCCTGCTTATCATTCCCAATCAGCGATTGAGGGCATTAGGGACCAAAGATACCCCTTTTTTGGAGCTTATGAAAATGGCCGATGATGTCCTTCTCTATGCAGTCAAAGGCATAGCAGACCTCATTACCATCCCTGGCTTCATCAACCTTGATTTCGCAGATGTTAAGAGGGTGATGGAGCAAATGGGAACAGCTATAATGGGTACCGGTACAGCAAAGGGAGAGAATAGAGCCCTCGAAGCAGCCCAGATGGCCATCAACAGCCCCTTGCTCGAGGATATCTCAATCGATGAAGCAAGAGGTGTTCTCATTAACATCAGTGGTTCAACGAAAATGACTATGGATGAGGTTACCGAGGCATCTTCCTTTGTAAAGAATGAGGTCCACAGTAATGCAGAGATTATATGGGGTATGGTTTTTGATGATACTATGGATGATGAGATGCGGATAACTGTTATCGCCACCGGCATAGGCGGTGATAGGGATAGAAAAATCATCAACTTAAGGGATATTAACCCTGAAGAGACGGAAGAGGGCTGGACCGTTCGGGTGAAGGAAGACCTTGACAAACCAACGTTCCAGAGGCGGTTAGCCGCGGAAGATAGCGAGAGGCTTCTCAGAGACACGGGTTTAAACCCGGGGAAAAAAGGGATTCTTCAGAGGGTTTTTCAAAAGGAAAATCTGGAATATCCTACGTTTTTGAGGAAGCAGGCAGATTAATGGCAAACATTACCACTCTCTTGCGGAAGAGACTTTCTGAAGAGAGGGGTACCGTAACAAAGGATTGGGGTGGCAAGATATCTATCGTCCTGATCTATCCGAATTACTACCAAGTCGGGATGTCCAATCTTGGTTTTCAGGTAGTCTACGGGATATTAAATGATAACCCTGCTATCGTATCAGAAAGGGCATTTCTGCCCGATCAAGAGGAACTATCCCTCTATGAGAGAGCAGATCAAGCCCTCCTTTCATTAGAATCGCAGACACCGCTGCGAGCCTTTGACCTCTTAGCATTTTCCCTGTCATTCGAAAATGATTACCCCAACATCCTGACCATCTTGGAGTTAAGCAAGATCCCTCTTTTGAGCGAGGAAAGGGAAGAGGATACTCCCCTCGTCCTGGCCGGCGGGGTGGCAACGTTCATGAACCCCGAACCACTGGCAGATTTCATCGACTGTTTCATCCTCGGTGAGGGCGAGGCAATCTTGAGCAGGTTTTTCAAGGCGTATGAAGATCTTGACCTTTCAACGGTGACGAGGCAGCAGGCCTTGAGGATATTGGCGGAGAAGGTGGAGGGAGTTTACTGCCCTTCACTGCATGAGGTTGCCTATAATGCCTACGGGACCATAAAGTCGTTTATGCCATTAACCTCGAACCTCCCCTCCGCGGTTAAGGCAGCTCGGCAGGTTCCCTTTGACGGCCCGCTGTGCCAATCCAGGATTACCACACCCTCTGCGGAGTTTGCAGATACCCACCTGGTTGAGCTGAGCCGCGGGTGCGGCTATGCTTGCAGGTTCTGCGCCGCCGGCTATGTGTACCGGCCCCCGCGGATAAAAACAGAGGAGGAACTAGTCGAATCCTTTGAAAACCTCTTGACCGAACCTACCCGGGTCGGCCTCATGGCGCCGTCGGTCTCCGATGTGCCGGGCATTGAAAACCTGACCGGCCATATCCTCGATAAGGGAGGTGACTTCTCCCTTTCATCGCTCAGGGCAAACTCCTTGACGGCCGGCCTGGTAGAAAACCTCAAAAGAAGCACCCAGAAGACCCTCACCATTGCCCCCGAGACCGGAAGCGAACGATTGAGGAGAGTCATGAACAAGAAGCTCACCAACAAGGAGATCACAGATGCAATTGTCCTTGTCACGAGAACCGGCTTTTTTCACCTCAAGCTCTACTTCATGATCGGCCTACCAACGGAGAGGCAGGAGGACATAAAAACCATTGTTACGCTGGTTAAGAAGATTAGGCATCATCTCATCAAGGAGAGCAAGGGCAGGAAGCGGATCGGCCGGATTAGATTAAGCATCAGCTGTTTCGTGCCGAAGCCCTTTACCCCTTTTCAGTGGTTTCCCATGGATGACGTAGACTCCCTCAAGGAAAAGCAGAGGTTCCTCAAGGGAGCGCTATCTCGTGAGGGAGGCATCGGGATAACCTTTGATGTGCCCAAGTGGGCATATGTGCAGACCCTTCTTTCCCTGGGTGACCGGAGAGTCGGGCACATGCTCTTGACTGCTCACCGGAATGGCGGAAATTGGAAGCAGACCTTTCGATCCTCAGAATTCAACCCGGATTTTTTCGTATACAGGCCCAAAGATTTGAATGAAACACTCCCGTGGGATTTCATCGACCACGGCATCAAAAAGTCCTTTCTGCAAGAGGAATACACCCTCGCCCTTGAAGGCAAAGAATCCCCCTCATGCGATGTCGGCACGTGCACCAGATGCGGCGTGTGCAGTTAGATCGCCGTATTTGGTTAGCACGTCCTAACGATTGTGAGGGAGGCAATTTCGGCACTACAGTTAATAATTTCCTGACAATTGTGGGCTTGAGGTTTAATTTGACAAAGCTGTATTAAATGGATAGAATTACCAGCAAATATTAATAAGTGCTGGTATTTTTATCCAAGGTAAAGTCGTATGAAGGCCCAACAAAAAGACCGATTTGAGAAAGCGAAAGAAATCTTTCATGATCGAGGCGGCGCCCTCAAAACAGGGGAAGCCCTTAGCGCAGGTATCCACCCTAGGACGCTTTACGAGATGCATGAGAGCGGAATTCTTGAGAAGCTTAGCCGGGGGCTGTATCGGCTTACGGATTTGCCGCCGCTCGGCAATCCCGACCTCGTGTCAGTAGCCCTGAGAGTGCCAAGCGGTGTAATTTGCCTTATCTCCGCTTTGGCTTATCACGAGATCACAACCCAGCTCCCGCACGAGATCTACCTTGCTCTAGGGAGAGGAGCGGAACCGCCACGGCTGGAGCATCCGCCGATTCGCGTTTTCTG
>CP070673.1:40026-56679 GCA_020351915.1 Deltaproteobacteria bacterium | reverse complement strand
ATCCTCTTTCTTCGCCTCTGCCTCAACAACCGCATGGTAATCTATTGTGCCAGGCTGTTTCGTAATCGCCTTCTGGATTCTGGAAATATCATCCGCATCACCTGGCTCCAACCTTCTTATCAGGAGATCTTCCACTCCAAGAACCCCCTCACTTAAAGTTCACTGCCTAGTCTATCCTGACTATCTTTACATGCTTGCCGACCCAATCCGGTGGAAGATATATCCGGCCACTGTTACCGCTCAGTTTCACCTGTTTTTCGAGCATCTCCTCACCAAAGATCTCAAATTTTACCTTTCTTGGGCCCCAATCTCTTGCAGTGGGGTTTTTTCTTCTGTTATTCATCCATTATCCATGTATCTTAAAATTAAAATTGATAATAGATCACCGGCCTTAATGACTGAGTGTGAATAAGAGATCTTCCTTACCAAAATGTAACTATATTTTAGCTATAATGTAACTATACTCCATTGTCAATAGAGAAAATAGGGTCCTGGGAACAATACGTGTCCCGGCCCACTTGCCCAGTCATTTTAACTTGACTTAAATTAGCAGAAAAGAATAAATAGATACACCTTAAAATAAGGAGATGGAGGCCAGTGGGCGGCCCTGGCCCTCGTGAAAATGTTATTCATCATTTATAGGTAAAGGAGTGAGCCATGTCTTATGAAACAATTATCTTTGAAGTGGAAGAAAATATTGCCATAATTAGATTTAACCGGCCTAAGGTCTTAAATGCTATTAATCGGACCGTGGTAGCAGAGATGAAAGATGCCGTGGAAAAAGTCGCAGCCGATAAATCCATAAAGATCCTCATCCTGACAGGAAGTGGAGATAAGGCCTTTGTTTCAGGGGCAGACATAGCTTTTATGAGGGATTTTACCCCATTGCAAGGGAGATCTTTCTCAGATGACGGTAAGGAAGTTCTCTTTCAGTTAGAGGCCTTGCCCATTCCGGTGATTGCCTGTGTTAATGGCTTTGCCCTCGGTGGCGGATTAGAGCTGGCGATGGCGTGTGACTTTATCTATGCTGCTGATTCTGCTAAGCTCGGTCAGCCAGAGATAAACTTGGGGATTATTCCAGGCTTTGGCGGTACCCAGAGGTTAGCTCGTCTCGTTGGTAAAGCAATGGCCAAGGAACTCTGCATGACTGGAGCGATAATTACTGCCATGGAAGCCAAGGATATTGGCCTCGTGAACAAGGTATTTCCAAAGGAAACGTTATGGGAAGAGACCATGAAGGTGGCGAGGTTACTGGCATCAAAGGGCAGGGTTTCTCTCAGGGCAGTCAAAGATTCAATAGAAAGGGGCTATGATCAGGATCTCAGGACTGGCTGCTACATGGAGTCCGATGCATATGCTATTTGCCTGACCAGTGAGGATGCCAAAGAGGGAATGGGGGCCTTCCTGGAAAAGAGAAAAGCTGAATTTAAGGGCGGACTTCCCTGAAGCCAGTGCATTATCGGGAAAATTATAGCGTATTTCTGGGATGTTTAACAAAAAAGAGCTAGAAGAAATAGCGGCCGATAATAAGAGATGGCAACGGATCTTTAAAGAGTCCGTATCAAAAACCCCCGAAAGATTAGAGAGGTTTTCCACTGTTTCAGGCCGACCTATCCAAAATCTTTACACGCCATTAGACCTAAGAGACCTGGATTACTCAAAAGATATAGGCCTTCCGGGTCAATACCCTTTTACCCGTGGAGTCCAGCCCTCTATGTACAGGGGAAGACTGTGGACTATGAGAATGTTTGCAGGTTTAGGATCGGCCAGGGACACCAATAAGAGATTTCACCTCCTGGTGAATGAAGGTCAGACAGGTCTCTCTACAGCATTCGATATGCCCACCCTTATGGGATATGATACTGATTCCCCACGATCAAGGGGAGAATGCGGTAGATGCGGTGTTGCCATCGACACACTAAAGGATATGGAGATCCTGTTCGAGGGCCTTCCTATTGACAGGATCACTACCTCCATGACCATCAACCCTCCTGCCTCTGTCCTCTGGGCAATGTATATCGCCATGGCAGAAAAAAGAGGGATAAGCAGATCGGCCATAGGTGGTACCATACAAAATGATATGCTCAAGGAATTCATTGCGCAAAAGACATTCATGTGTCCCCCCCGGCCATCCATGAGGCTTATCATTGATACCATTGAATTTGGCACCAAGGAGGTACCCAGATGGAACCCTATCAGCATCAGTGGCTATCATATAAGGGAAGCTGGCTCTACAGCCGTTCAGGAACTTGCCTTTACCCTAGCCAACGGCATAGCCTATATAGAGGCTGCCGTGGAAAGGGGCCTTGATGTTGACTCCTTTGCCCCAAGACTATCCTTTTTCTTTAACTCACATCTGGATTTTTTTGAGGAGATTGCAAAATTCAGGGCAGCCAGAAGGATGTGGGCGAGGATAATGAAAGAGAGGTTTAAGGCAAAAGATCCGCGCTCAATGTGGCTCAGGTTTCATACGCAAACTGCTGGCTGTTCTCTTACAGCCCAGCAGCCCTATAATAATATTACTAGAACTGCTCTCGAGGCCCTGGCCGCTGTACTTGGTGGAACACAATCATTGCATACCAATGCCTTGGACGAGGTCCTTGCACTGCCTACAGAAGAAGCGGCCACCATTGCCCTTCGCACCCAGCAGATAATTGCTGAAGAGTCAGGTGTAGCAAACACACCCGATCCCCTGGGTGGATCCTTTTTTGTCGAGCGCCTCACAAAAGATATAGAGGAAGAGGCCTTTCAATATATTAGAAAGATTGATGACATGAGGGGAATGGTAACGGCAATAGAGAGAAACTACCCCCAGATGGAGATAGCCGATAGTGCCTATAGGTATCAGGAACAGATAAGTAGCGGAGAAAAGACGGTAGTTGGGGTAAATAAGTATGGTGCTGAAGAAGAACTTCCCCTAAAGACCGTTCAAGTAGAGCCAGGGTTAGAAGAAAAACAGATACAATGGACAAATCGCGTTAAGAATAGTAGAGATAATACAAAGGTACGAGATGCACTGGAGAAATTAGGTGAGGCAGCTCAAAGGGATGATAATCTGATGTATTATATTATAGATGCAGTTAAGGAATATGCCACCCTGCAGGAGATATGTGATGTGTTTCGGGATGTCTTTGGAGTCTACCGGGACCCTGGTATTTATTAAAAGTTGACCTCATTAATCCAGAAGCTGATGACTGACCACTGCGGGCTGAATCCTTACGAGTGTATGAATAGATTATGAATCAAAAAAGGAAGATCAGGATCCTGGTCGCAAAACCAGGCCTGGATGGTCATGATAGGGGTGCCAGAATTATTGCCAGGGCTTACCGGGATGCTGGCTTTGAGGTTGTTTATTCTGGCCTTCATCAAACCCCCGAGGAAATAGTACAGGCTGCTATCCAAGAGGACGTGGATATGATAGGATTATCAAGTTTAGCAGGTGCCCACATGTATCTCTTTCCCAGAGTGGTAGAGCTTTTAAAAGAGAAAGATGCCGAGGATATCGTAGTTTGTGGTGGTGGTATATTTCCAGAAGAGGATATACCTAAATTGAAAAGGGCTGGAATCAAGGAGATATTTACCCCAGGTACACCTCTCGCGGTGGTTACGAAATGGGTTGAGGAAAATCTTAAACCCAGGGGTTGAAAAAGGCCATTATGGGGATAGCTGAGAAAATCATCTCCGGGGATGTAACGGCTGCTGCCAAGCTTATTAGGGATATTGATGATATGGTCCCTGAGGCAAGAGCGATCTTGAAGGAACTTTACCCCTTTACCGGCATGGCGTATGTAGTTGGTATAACCGGAGCCTCTGGTGTAGGGAAAAGTACGCTGGTAGATCAGATGGTCACTCACCTGAGAAAGGCTGGAAGGACTGTCGGAATTCTCGCAGTAGATCCAACCAGTCCCTTCAGTGGGGGTGCCATACTGGGTGATCGGGTCAGGATGCAGCAGCATAGTATGGACGAAGGTGTATTTATACGATCAATGGCTACCAGGGGCTATTTTGGCGGACTGACTCAATCGATCAAAGGCGTAATAGATGTCCTAGATGCCATGGGCAAGGAGTATATCCTCGTTGAAACAGTTGGGGTTGGGCAGGATGAAATAGATATCGTTCAGACTGCCCATACTTCTATCATTGTTCTCATACCCGGGATGGGTGATGATATTCAGGCTCTGAAGGCAGGTATCCTGGAAGTAGGTGATATTTTTGTGATAAACAAGGCTGATAGAGAAGGGGCCGATAGGACTGTAAGTGATATCAAATTCATGATCGAGATGGATGAAAAAAGATATAAGGACGGCTGGAAACCACCGATTTTAACTGCCCAGGCAGTATATGGTAAAGGAATAAGGGAAATCCTGGACGAAGTTGAGAAGCATCGCGAGTATTTAACATCTTCCAAGGAAAGGCAGTCCAAATATAGGTATGAAAAGACCCGAAACGACCTTGTAGAGATGATAAAAGACAAAATCGTCTATGAGGTTTTAGATGACATTATCCATTCAGGTGAGTTTGAAGAGGCCCTTCAATTAATTATGAAGAGAAAAATCGATCCCTACACCGCCTGTGACAACATTGTGTTAAAAAAGCTAAAACCAGGTAAGGGATAATGGAAAAGACCTCTCCGTGGTTGGCAATTCTGGTCGTCTTGGCATTGATTGCTATCTTTTTTATCCTTTTCGGGATAAACCTCCTCTATATGGCATATCAAATTTCCGAGCCCTTCTCATTTATCATGACATTCTTCGCCTCAAACCTTATCATCCTTATTAGTTGCACCCTTCTCCTTATTTTTATCGTTAATATGGTGAAGAACGTAAGGAAAACAACACAGAAGTAAGGGCAAATCCAGGGAATCAAAGGAGCACATCATGCGCCGCATAAAGAAAGCAAAGCCTCTGGGCGAACGGTTGAAAGATGTGAGGACTGAGAAAGGGATAGGCCTTGACTTTTTGGCCAATGAGACCGGTTTCTCTGTAGATTACCTCTCTCGCCTCGAGAACGGGCAAATCATGCCGCCTGTGGCCACTATCCTGCGGCTTTCGAGAGCCTTGGAAATTGATAGCGGGGTTCTTTTGAAGGAGGAAAGAGACCAGGCTGATAGGAAAAAAGCAGAGGACTTTAGAAAAAGAACAGAAGATTACAGTTATCAGACCCTAACGCCTGAGGCTATCCACAAACATCTCAAAGCCTTCAGAGTTTTTATCGACCCGGCTTCTGAACACAAAGGCGTCAGTTACCAGCATGAGGGGGAGGAGTTTGTCTATGTGCTTAAAGGTAAAGTAGAGATAACGGTCGGGGAAAATAAGAATATCTTGAACCCAGAGGATTCAGTGCATTTTAACTCATCGATTGTTCATAGGCTTAGAAATTTAAGTTCTGAAAGAGCAGAGATGCTGGTAGTACTCTATACACCGTAGATGCGGACTGCACATGTCATATCAACTCAATGAAGAACAAAGAATGATTCAAGCTATGGTAAGAGACCTAGCTCGGGAGGTTATACTTCCCACCGCAGCGGAGCGGGACAGAACCAAAGAGTTCCCAGCAGATATTGTAAAACAAATGGGTGAACTCGGGCTCATGGGAATGAATGTTCCGCCAGAATATGACGGCGCAGGTGTGGATACGATAAGTTATAGTCTGGCACTTCAGGAAATAGGATATGCATGTGCCTCTACAGCGGTCATTATGTCGGTACATAACAGTGTCTCCTGTGGTCCAATATACAGATTTGGCTCCGACTTTCTTAAGGAAAATTATCTAAAGCCCTTGGCAGCAGGTAAGAAACTCGGGTGCTTTGCCTTAACTGAACCGAGTGCAGGTTCCGACCCTGCCAGTCAAAAGTCAATCGCCAAAAAAAACGGAAGTATGTATATCCTGAATGGGACAAAGGCATGGATCACCAGTGGCAAGAGTGCAGACGTTATTGTGGCCACCGCCTATACAGACAAGAGCAAAAGCCACAGGGGAATCAGTGCCTTTGTGTTGGAAAAAGGAATGCCTGGCTTTACGGTGGGCCCAGAGGAGGAAAAAATGGGCCAAAGGGCATCAGACTGCACAAGCCTGATATTTGAAGACTGTCAGGTCCCTGCAGAGAATCTCTTGGGTAACGAGGGTGAGGGATTCATGATTGCAATGACTGCCTTGGATGAAGGGAGAATAGGAATAGCCTCTATGTCGGTAGGAATTGCCCAGGCATGTCTGGATACAGCTCTCAATTATGCAAAAGAGAGGGAACAATTTGGTAGCCCAATATCAAAATTTCAGGGAATTCGCTGGATGATAGCTGATATGGCAGTGCAGATTGAGGCAGCTCGCTTGCTTACGTTTAATGCTGCAGCCATGAAGGATAGAGGGGAAAGATTTACACCTGAAGCATCAATGGCAAAGCTCTTTGCTTCTGAAACTGCCAACAGGGTTGCTTATCAAGCCTTGCAAATTCATGGGGGCTATGGATATAGCAACGAGTATCCTGTGGAGAGGTACTACCGGGATGCCCGGGTTACAACCATCTATGAAGGAACTTCAGAGGTGCAAAGGATTGTCATAGCGAATAATGTAATTGGATCGTAACGTTATGGCAGAGTAGCGTCAAAGTGAAACCTAATCTATTGATTCTTAAGCTTATTGCAGGGTATGGAATTGTGGTCTTTTATGAACACCAAAAGAGAGGTAACAGAGTATGAATCCAATTGCCGAAGAACTGAATGGAGTTATTCAAAATACCAATCCTAACGTCTATGACATGTTATCCAACAAAGGAAAACACCTCTACTTTCCTCGGGGGATTCTCTCCCAAGGGGCTGAGGCCAAGGAAAAGGCGTTTAGATATAATGCTACCATAGGCATTGCTACGGAAGGTGGGGTGCCTATGCATCTTTCCTCGGTCATGTCCTCTATCAATGTCGATCCGGAGCAGTCATTGAATTATGCCCCGTCTTTTGGTGTTCTTAAGTTGCGCCAGACATGGCGAACACATATATTTAACAAAAACCCCTCTCTGTCGGGAAAGGCCGTAAGCCTGCCAATCGTAACGAATGGTATAACTCACGGACTTTCCGTTACTGCTGACATGTGGATCGACGAAGACGATGTTATCCTGCTGCCCGATAAGATCTGGGGAAACTACAATTTGATATTTACGGTTCTCCATGGAGCAAAGATACGCCAGTACACTCTTTTTTCCTCACAAGGAGGCTTCAATTTGAATGCTTTTGAAGATGCGCTTCAGAAACAGGCTCTCGATACTAAAAAGATTGTGGTGCTGCTGAATTTTCCGAATAATCCTACAGGATATACCCCAACGGTGGCAGAGGGTAAAAGGATTCAGGAGATCCTTATCAATGTGGCAGAAAAAGGTAACAATGTTCTCGTCCTTACCGACGACGCCTATTTTGGGCTTTTCTATGATGATACCTCCATGAAAGAATCTTTATTTGCGTTACTTACCGAGTCCCATCCAAAAATAATGACAATAAAGCTGGATGGTGCCACCAAGGAAACTTACGTATGGGGTTTGAGAGTAGGTTTTATCACCTATGGCACTTCAGTGAAAGATAATCCAAGCGATATTTACGATGCCCTCGAGAAGAAGACGGCCGGCGCTGTCAGAGGCAGTATCTCAAATGACTCGCACCTGAGCCAATCGATTATCCTTGGTGCCCTTAATTCCGCAAACTATCCTAAAGAAAAGGAAGAAAAATTTAGGGTAATGCTCCAGCGGGGCAGGCGAGTTAAGGAGGTGCTTGCAAACAAAAAATATGGTGACGTCTGGGAAGTATATCCCTTCAATTCTGGATATTTTATGTGTCTGGGGCTTAAAACGGTAAACCCTGAAGCATTAAGGGTTCATCTCCTTGATAAATACGGTGTAGGAGTAATTTCACTAGGGAAATCAGATATCAGGGTAGCCTTCTCTTGTGTGGAGGAAGAAGATATTCTCACACTGTTTGATATTATCTATCGGGGAATTAAAGACTTGGAAAAGGTCTCAGATCACTAACTGACGGCTAGCACACTGGCCTTTTTGGTTGTCTCCTCCAATCGCAAAACTAAGGTTCTCATTAGACTCTTCAACTGTGGCGACAGTGCCTCATATTCCTTTTCCAGTCGGTCCTTGTCTAAGACTCCTAATTTTACCGGCCCGTCGGCTATGACCGTTGCAGTGCGCAATCGGTCTGTTTTTTTCAAGAAAGGAACCTCCCCCACAACAGACCCCTCTCCCAGGGTATTAATAGTGAGCACGCCTTTTGAGGTGCGCTTTTTGATCTTTACTCTCCCCTCCACAACAATATAGACCCAATCACCATATTTCCCTTCCTCGATTATCGTAGCCCGGTCAGAAAACACCTCTTCCTTAATGATGTATCCGTATATGAAACTCTCGAGAGCCATTTCCAAACAATCCCCATTATGATCGCCAATAAAGGCATTTAACCAGAGGCTCTAATCTTCCGCTGTCTTTTTTTCACCAGTCCTAACTCTGCGGCGAAACACGCCCCGTTTTTTGTTTCCTCTTAGCTGCCAAGTCACTGACAACCTTGTTCAACTTCAGCAATCTACTGAGAGTCTGCTTGAGCACATATCTCAACATGGGAGAAATCTTTTTATATTCGTCAGCCAGCATCGCAGGATGCCATACCTCCAGTTCAACATTATCCATAGCCTCTACAGACGCAGATCTTGGTTCAAGAAGGAAATTAAAAAATGTCATTTCCCCAAAAACCTCCCCAATTCCCAGTATGGCAAGCGTGATCTTGTGCTCGCCCAGTCTTCTAAAGATCCGAACACTTCCATTTACGATTTTATAGATTGAGATTCCGTAATCTCCCTCCTTGATTATCAGTTCACCTTTGGCGTAAGAAAGATAAACAATCGGGGGTATTTTCTTGCTTTCGGTCATGGTGCCACGAAACCTCCAACTTTGCTATTTTGTATGTGCAGCCCTTAAAAGAGACTACAACTGAATACTAATTAGCAAGGATCGGGCCAAAACATTGGATTTGGCCTCTCTTTGATGTAAGATAAAAGAGATGTTTTCATTTGTCCAGCACAAAATTTTAGCTCAGTAACCTTACAAAATAGGTAAAAATATGTTACCCATACCAAATAAAGACCGTTGAATCAGAGCGTCAAATAGATGAAGATATCAACCTTTATTGAACACATAAAAAAATCAGCGGACCTTGGTCCACCGATTGTCTTCCATCACTATCTGCCGCACCAGGATCCCCAATACGATCATAGTCCCATCGTTTCTCAACCTATTTTGGATATTCTAAAGAGATCTAGACTGAGAAAACTTTATACTCATCAGACTCAGGCCATCAGGCGCGTTACGGAAGGGAAAGATGTATTGGTATCTACACCTACTGCAAGTGGAAAGAGCCTGATCTATAATTTACCGGTCACTGAAAACATCCTCAGGCAACCAACGACCAGAGCCCTTTACTTATTCCCCCTTAAGGCCCTTGAGCAAGATCAATTGAAGAACCTATCAGAATTTATTACTGAGTTACCTGCCACCGATATCTCGGCAACCATATACGATGGCGATACATCCCCAAAGGACAGGGAGAGAATCAAAAGGAAAATTCCAAATATCATTTTGACCAATCCGGACATGCTCCATAGGGGTATTCTTGCCTATCATGAAAAATGGGCCGAACTGTTCTCTAACCTAGCTTTTATTGTTATTGACGAAGTGCACACATATCGGGGGATTTTCGGATCACATCTTGCTCAGATATTGAGAAGGCTCAAAAGGGTCTGTTCTCTGTATCATACAACACCTCAATTCATTCTTTCCTCTGCCACTGTTCAGAATCCCCATGATCTTGGTAGAAACTTGATTGGCAAAGAGGTAGAAGTGATTTCGCAAAGTGGTGCCCCTAAATCTGGCCAGCACTTTTTGTTTCTCAATCCCCAGTCCAGCACCAATTTTCTGGCCACTCAATTGTTTATCCACTGCCTTGATTCCGGGTTAAGAACCATTGCATTTACTCAATCCAGAAAGGTTACCGAACTCATTCATATGTGGGTCAGACAGCTGTCCCCAACCTTAGAGGATAAAGTGAGTTCATACAGGGCTGGCTTTCTCCCTGAGGAACGCCGCTCTATTGAAAAGAAGTTGGCCCGGGGAAAACTGCTTGGGGTTATATGTACGAGCGCCCTAGAAATGGGTATTGATATTGGTTATCTGGATGTATGCATATTGGTAGGATACCCAGGAACCATCATTAATACCTGGCAGAGAGGTGGCAGAGTGGGACGCTCTGGACGTGACTCGCTCATAGCCCTCATCGCCAACCAAGATGCGCTTGATCAGTATTTTATGCAACATCCGGCAAATCTGTTTGCCCAATCCTTTGAGGCTGCTGTGATCGACCCAGACAATTCCCACATCGTAAGGGCCCACCTACCCTGTGCGGCAGCTGAAACTCCTCTTACCTTAGATGATGCTCAAATCTGGCCTGATGATCTCACCACCCATCTGGATTTCCTGGAATCCTCTGGGAAGCTCAGTCGGACAACTGAAGGCAGGAAACGGTGGTTTTCAGCCACAAAAAGGCCACATCTGAAGGTGGATATCCGCTCAGTTGGAGAGACGTACACCATATTTGATTCCCGAACCGGAGAGGCAATAGGTACGGTTGGTGGAATACGGGCCTTCAAGGAGTGTCATCCTGGTGCGATATATTTCCATAGGGCCAGCCCCTACCAGGTTGAACACCTCGTCATCGACAAAAAGGATATTGTCGCTCGACCTACAGACCTGAGGTACTTTACGTACACACGGTCAGAAAAGGAGACTGAGATCATCAAGGTTACCAAGAGTCAACCTAAGGGACAGTTTGTGGTAAAGCTCGGCCAGCTTAAGGTGACTGAAACAATAACTGGCTATGAAAAAAGGAGAGTTCCTGGTCAGGAACTGATCGGAACCTTCCCTCTTGATCTTCCACCCCAGACATTTGAGACCGTGGGGCTCTGGGTAGAGATCGAGGATGTGATTAAAGACATGGTGAAAGATGAAGATCTTCACTTTATGGGGGGTATACACGCTATAGAACATGCAGCTATTAGCCTTTTCCCCCTGTTTGCATTGTGCGATAGAAATGACATCGGAGGGATATCCTACACGTTTCATCCCCAGGTGGAAAAGGCGGCTGTATTTATCTATGATGGGTATCCAGGAGGGGTGGGACTCGCCCAGAGGGGTTTTGAGATAATCCTCGAGCTGTTAGGCAAGACCTTGGATCTGGTTCGAACCTGCACCTGCGAACAAGGGTGCCCCGCATGCATCTATTCTCCCCGATGCGGTTCTGGCAATAAGCCCTTAGACAAAGAGGCTGCTCGGCTAATTTTGGAGGCCCTAACCGGCGTGATACCTTTGGCAGATATCTCTCCTGATGAAGTACAACCTCACATCACCTCCCCATCGAGAGAGGAGGCATTTGAGGGATTAGATCAAAAAAGGATTCTCTATTTTGATTTAGAGACGCAGAAGTCAGCCACACAAGTAGGTGGTTGGCAGAACATGCACCTGATGATGGTATCTGTGGCTGTTGTGTTTGACAGTTTGGAGGATCGCTTTTATATTTATGAAGAAGACGAGACCGATCGGTTGTTTGAGCATTTTTTCGAGGCGGATCTGGTGGTTGGTTTTAATCTGAAGAGATTTGACTATGCCGTACTCTCACCCTATACGCACAAGAACCTACGGAAAATACCGACCTTTGATATACTTGAGGATATTTACAATAGGCTTGGGTTCAGGTTAAGCCTCGAACACCTGGTGAGGGAAACTCTCAATAGAGGGAAATCGGCAGACGGCCTGCAGGCCCTTGAATGGTTCAAGGCTGGGGAAATGGAGAAACTGACGGAATACTGCAAACAGGACGTAATACTTACGAGAGATCTTTTCCTTGAGGGAATAGAAAAAGGCTACATCGTATACAGAAATAAAAGGCAAAACGAAAGGGTTCGACTCCTCGTCGACTGGAATGTTAGTAAAATAATTGAGGGATTGAGGAATTAAGGAATGGTGGATTGAGGGTTACCAGTTACCAGGCTGTTGCCGAAATCCCTTTTCGCTTGGCCCAAAACGTTTTCTGAAAAATCTAAGGCTCACTCCAGGCGATGTCAAAACTCGCCTTTAGGGCTCAAAAAGTTGACACCGCTTATCTTCCGCTTCGCCAAGGGTTTTTTGGCAAAAAACGTTCTAATGACCGCTCAAAGGGATTTCGGTTTGGGCAACAGCCCGATAGGGGTTGACCACTCAGCCACTTTCAGCACTTTTTAATTGAAAAAAGAGGTTAATCTTATGTTCGGTCTGGGAGCGCCAGAATTGATAATCATCGGTATTATTGTCTTGTTCATTTTTGGAGCCAAGAGACTGCCAGAGATTGGTAAGGGTCTCGGAAGTGCTATAAGGGAATTCAGAAAGGTGAAACAGGATATAAGCCTGAATGGCGAAAAGGAAGCAGTAGGGGAAAAAAAGGAAGAGAAAAAGTCCCTTGAAAATGAATTGGCCAAAAAGGCAGTTGAAGAGGTTCCGGTCCTAAAAAAGGGCCTGGAGATTAAGAAAAAGGCAGAGAAGGTAAAGAAGATTCTTAAATAGATGCTCTATTGAGAATATTAACCATCTCCTCATGGATTCTTCCATTTGACGCCGCGATAACCGGAGATTCAAGGCGATAGCCTTTCCCTCTCATGTCTGTTGCAACGCCACCTGCCTCTTCTACCATTAACCATCCGGCTGCGGTATCCCAGGGATTCAATTTAATTTCCCAGAACCCGTCAAACCGGCCTGCGGCGAGATAGGCGAGGTCCAGCGCTGCTGAACCTGCCCTGCGGATACCTCCCGCTTTAAGAATCATTGCATTAAAGTAATTTAGGTTGTTAACACTGGATTCTCGCACGTCATACGGGAAACCGGTAGCTAGGAGGCTTTTTGCTAACGTAAGCGTATTGGAGACCACAATTTTTCTCCCATTCAAAAAAGCCCCCTGCCCTTTTTCTGCTACAAACATCTCTTCGAGCATTGGGTTGTAGATAATGCCCAGGATTATGTTATTGAGCTTTTGTAGTGCAACGGAAACGCAGAAGACTGGATAACTATGGGCGTAATTGGTAGTTCCATCGAGGGGGTCTATGATCCACCTAAAGTCTGAACCCTTGCCTGTATGGGTAAATTCCTCAGCGAGGATGTCATGCTCAGGAAACAGGTGGTCTATTTTGGTTGTGATCATTTCTTCAGAGATCTTGTCTGCCTCAGTTACCAGATTAATCTCACCTTTGTAATCTATTCTATGTGCTGAAGTTAGCCTTGCTCTCAGGAATTCTCCTGCTTCTCTTACTATTTCTACTGCAACCGCTTTGACCTCATTCATCCTAACAGAATCTCCACTCCATAAGAGAGCGTTTTTTCGCTAAGAGGTAACCGTTCACGGGTTCAGGGTTCAAAAGTTCAAGGTTCAGAGATTGTAGGTTCTCCTCACAAAACTGAACCGTGCACAATATTGCAGAAGGATTCGATTCGGAAACAAACCCGGAGTCTGTTCATTTTCTTTGGTATGCAAAACGGTCTTGCACTCAAGTCTTAAGCAGGCTTTACGTGGCATTGAATCAGCAATGCATAACAAATGCTGAGTTTCATAACCCTGGAACGGTGAACTTTGAACCTGTGAACGCTTACGCTAAGAGTTTTCCAGCGCAGTAAGATTGGAGTTCCGCCGCTTAAAATTCATACAAAACCCTAACCATACCTGACAAAAGAGAAGAGCTTATCCTATCATCTACATTATAGGTGGTTCCAGCAGAGGATCCTGCATAGAATCTCTGATGTTGCCTTCCGGTGGTGTCAATGTCCACATATTCAGCACCTACACTAAGAATCCACTGAGGGAGAAAATTCCAGTCCAAGCCCACATTGATCAAGTATGCTTCACCCTCACACTCTCCCTCACTTAACTTATAGCGCAAAATATGATCATCTCTATCTGTCACCTCTGTCCAATCAGAATAGCCAAAGCTCCAAACAAACCGGAATTGATGTCCAACCAGTTCTTCACCGGTGAGCCCTATATATGGAATCTTGGAAATAACATCGTACTCTAAAACCTTGCCTTCCCCGTATACCGGAGTGGTCCAATAAATCCCTCTGTATCCGTATATATCGTACTTGAACCGGTGATATCTAAAACCGAGCATGGGTCCAAGAGTCCAGCTCTGATCACATTTGAAATAATATGCATATTTAATATCAAAGATGGCACCCCTCAGCCTGGCATCTGATTCTGTATACAGATCTCTCCCTTCATGGGGTGTCTCTCCAAATGCAGCATCGTTTTCAATCCAATCGGAATCCTTCATGATTCCTGCGTCCTTATCTACAACCCCAAGCAAACTCAGGCTGAAATGTCCCCCGGTTTGCGTACCGCCTGTCTCATGTCTTGTTCCTGCCATTACATGTATCCCGGCCATGAAATTATGCAGAGGAAACTCCAGTTCACTTTCACCATGGCCTCCGGATGCCCATGGGCTATCAAAGCTGATATGGTATGTGGAATGGCCATTGACGTATCGGACCTCAGGCCCCAGGGTAATGAAAAACTGTGATGAAAGGCATGTAGCCGGAATAGGCAAGACAAAGAGCGTTGCGAGAATTACGACAAGATTTCTCACGAAAAACTCCTGAGGGATTGAGTGGGTTTTAGTAATGAGTTCTACGGATAGTATCTGAAGATATGGTTAGTGATTATGCCACGCCTATTTCATTATGCGCGCTTTGCGCCACTCGCTAGGGCTTATATACCTGTCCCCCAAGGACCACATTCCCCGTCCTGCTGCCTTGGCGTCTTTCTCGGCCTCCACATATGGAGCAATATTCAGCGCTGCCGGGCGTTCTCCAGCAGGTACCTCTGCAAGACCTTTGATGATCATGGCGATATTGATATTAGTAGCACCTACAAAAACTTCACCAATAAGATCATTATAGGGATACGGACCAATGCCATATCCTTTGATCTCAACCGTCTTGTTTAGGATTAGCCTTTCTAAGTAACGTTTGGCCGCTTCTGCATAGGGCTGGGCAGGCTCCTGGTTCTGTGAGCCGAGCTCAGGTGCATCAATGCCCGCCAAGAGAACATAGATGACAATATCATGTCCTGCAGCCATGATGGTGTCGCCGTCATAAACCTTAATTACCTTGAACTGGCCAGCCAGTCCATGGGCCGAGAATGCCAAAACAAAAATAATGACAAGGGAAATCTTGATGAGTGCTTTTTTCATATGAAACAATCCTCTTTGAAATAACGCCCTGCAATCTCTCTTATTACAAAGAATCAAGACATCGGGAATAGTCCTTCAAGAGCCGTGGATAGCTCTTTGAGAATTCTTACTCCTCTCACACGGCTCTGCACAGGTCTCTCTTCTGTATACATAGGCCTATACTTTTGTTGAATGAGAAAATCAAGCATTTTGTTGACAGCATGGAGTCAAAAAGAGATGCACAGGGATAATACTGCGTTGTCAGTAGCCACGAGATTAAGAACCATCGAACGACGTGAAATAATCTGGCAATTCTCTGTTTGAAAAGGTAAAAAAGTCAATGATACCGGAGTCACATCGCCTCGATTTCCTTGGTAACACCATGCATTTGGATCACAAACTTCCGGATCGTAAGCCAAATTCTTAAAGACATACGATTCTATAACCAAACGGAATGAGGAGATGCAATACTATACATTAAGAAACGTTGATAAACTACTGGAAATACGTGGTAAGCGTCTTAAACAGATAGACCTAAAACCAAAAAAGGGGGGACAGAGGTGAAAGAAAACAAAAAAGGAAAAGAGGAATTAGGCAAGGCGGCTGAAGAGGAATTAATGGCAAACCTGGAAAGATGGGTTAATAAGTGGGAAAGGGACTTTGAAGTAACATTGGTGTTGGGTTTTATGGTCATGGATAGCAAAAATTTTGAAATTGTTGGGAGTAGAATGGTCATCTACCCGGAGAATTATGAAAAAGGAAAAATCCACCTTAACGCGCTACAGAATTATTGTGACGGATTAAAGGAAAACGCATAACCCTCAGAGATTTGCACACATAACTCGGAGACCGGGTTCTACTCGGTGCATTAATCTGCCCTCAGTCAGAGATTTACGCGGAACAGGCTGTTGTCCAAAAGGACCTGACAGCACCCAGATCAAAGCATCCACGCAAAAAAAGGGGCTTAAGAAATCTCTTAAGCCCTTATCAGTTCTTGGTAGCGGGGGCTAGATTTGAACTAGCGACCCTCGGGTTATGAGACGAATTATAAGCGTAATGATTTCAAATAGTTATTCTATAATCAACAACTTATACTTAATGGATTGTAATGGATTGCGCTGAATCATAGGGGGAAAATGCACCCTATATGCACCCTGATTTAAGGAGGGGTTCGATACGAACCCCTTTCTTATTCTCTAGAGAAAGCACAACTGGTCAAGGTTTTATAATCTAGGTGTCAAAAATTTTGCTCTCTCTTTGTAAACTTTATTTACAACACATTCCTATGGCTGCTAGGTAGAAACACAGAACCAATCTGGCTTTGGTGGCATTGATAAAAAAGACAATAGCAGGCGTTGTAAACTTATTTAACAA
>CP070673.1:36771-39926 GCA_020351915.1 Deltaproteobacteria bacterium | reverse complement strand
ACCAAAGGATAGGGGGACGGGGCTAAATAATTAATCAAAAAACGGAAACACGGGGTTTATCTTGTTATTGGGCCGTAAGAGAGCGCCACGGCTTGGAATGAAGTCAACTGGCGGAAGTGTACGCAGTAAGAAGGCGAGAGCGCATACCAAACGAAAAAGGTATGAAATTCACAGACTGATTTATTTATCTGCTTAGCCCCGTTCCCCTTTTCTAGAAGAGCTTACAGGCCTGAAGTTTTACTTTCTGCGTTGTAGTTGCATTTGCTATGAGGAGCAGTCTTGACCCAATTTTTCAAGGTTGGAAGTAAAATTACCATTCGAGAAAGGAGGTTTGTCATGCTTACCAAAGATCAAAAAGAAGCATCATTAAGGGTTGCCACGGTAATCGCGAAGGAATATGCGGGTGGCGCCGGAGGTTCTCAATCAGTAAGTGTGGTCTTGCGGAATGTCTATAACACGATCAATAAAATCAAAGTTGAGATCGATGAGTCTGAGCTTGAGCAAAAGCAAGGCCCCAGGCCTCAACAGTCGATGCAAGAAGGAGCCACAAAAAGCGATGACATGAAGGTTTAAACCTGATCCACATGCTTGGGGTTGATCGTCAAGCAAAGGCTGCTACTGCAAGGCTGCCTTTTCTTGGTGTTTCAAATGGTTCAGGCCGTGGTGTTTATGACCTCACGAATGGAGGTATATCTCTGATGGAGTCACTGCCGAGAGAATGGGGCGGTGTAACCCTTTGATATGTTAATATATAACGTCCATCAATAAGTAATTAATTTGACATATTGATGAGAGTGAAAGGGGGACAGGGCTAGATAATTAAGCAAAAAGCGGAAACACGGGGTTTATGTTGTTATTGGGCCGTAAGAGAGCGCCACGGCTCGGAATGAGGCAACCGGGGGAAGTGTAGCCCCGTACCCCTTTCCCAGAATTCCTAACCAAATGCCTTAGAAGTAATAGGTCAACCAAAGGAAGGCGTTCACAGAGGGCTGAAACTGAAATTCGGTCCCGGGCATCGTGAAACCGCCAAACTCTGTCTCGGAACCGCCCCAAGGTATGGTTCCACCGAAAGTGAGTTGAAAGGATTTGGCAAGATCCCAGACCGCGTATGGGTGGAAAATTCCGGATGGATCAGCTATATTATTGATAGAAGTTAAGAAGACATTGAACAGAGGGTGCAATTCCACCTTAACTGAACCTGAAAGATACTTCCGTCCTAAAGTGAAAATTTCTCCCCGAACGATGCGTTCCACTAGGGCCTGGTTGGTAATCGCCTCGGAATAATTCTCCTCACCCAGACCATCAAAGTAAAACTCGATAAAGCCGTAGAAATTCTTTCCCCACCAGACCCAGGAATAATCCATATTCGCAACCAACGACAGGTATCCGTCCTGATCACTTTTCGCCTGTGATAAAAAGGTCCACGTCGCATCCAGTCGCCAGGCAGCACCCCCTAAATAACCCCTGGTGCCAAAGCCGGTTACAAAATCCCTGTAATGGACAGCAGCCATCACATCAAACTCGGTTGTTGCTACAGCAAAATGTAATTTTCCTGCTAACGAGGACTGGTCCCATTCCACATTTCCACCTTCGAGGTCGCGTCGCGGCACGTAAAGAAGCTGAAAGTCTCCGGTCTGACCCAACGAATACAAGGTATATGCCATATCATCTCCGATCTTGTAATCCCGATCAATTTGCGTAGGTGCAAAGGGGTTAAACAGATCCATGGGGTTAAAAAGGAATCCGTTACCCCATGTAACGGCCTGTCGGCCGATGCGAACCATACCCCATTCCGGTTCCAGTGTCAGGGATAACCGGTCTAATCGGTTGTAAAGAATGTAGCTATTACCTTCACTGATAGTTTTAGTCAGGTCAAAAAATCGAAGGTCATCGGTTTCTGGACCCCGAATGATGACAAAGTCATCCGGAATGGTATCGGGAAGTAGAGATTGCAGTTCGTTTTGCACCCGTCGGGCATCTCCACCTGATAGGATGGCCTCATAGTCTATTGCAAAATATAAGCGGGGATTTAAGTAGGTAACATTGGTCAACCGGAAATCGGCGGCGCCGTCGTAGTAGGGATCGTTCTGTGCTGCAGCGAAAATAGTGTCATCATCATAGCTGGACACGGAGCCCAGTATCCTAAGCCGCCCGCCCCACTGTGCTTCGATTCTTTTGTACCAGGGTTCCGGGGATATCGTCTGATTTTCCGAACTGGCAACGGGCCTATCCGGAGAATCCTCTGATGCCCGAGATGGCACCGGGAGGATTCGGTCTGAATAGATTCCTAAAAGCAGAATCCCGAAAAAGAAAAGGAATTTTTTTGAGTCATTTCCCATCACGCATGCCACAGCCTGGGCAAAATGACCTTCACCGCATTCGGTAAACCATTTTCTCCGTCCGCACGGTGAGGCCTGTCGGCATGGCCTTGTAGGACCAGCGGATTCAGCGCGCTTTTATCTGGTCATCTACCACCCGGCCATCCCTAATTTTGACCAGCCGCCGAGCATAATCCATAACCATATGATCGTGGGTTGAAAAGATAAAAGTAACTTTTTTCTTTTCATTCATTTCCTGCATCAATTTCAGTAGGTCTTGGCCGCTCTTGGAATCCAGGTTGGCTGTTGGCTCATCGGCCAAAACAATAGATGGGTTGGAGACGATGGCCCGGGCAACCGCCACCCGCTGCTGTTGCCCGCCGGATAGTTCGGCAGGACGTCGGCCGTATTTGTCTTCCAGGCCCACATCATCCAGTATGGTCTTGGCCCGTTGCCGGCGATCTGCTGCCGGCACGCCCTGAAGGAGCATAACATATTCAACGTTTTCCAATGCAGACAGAACCGGAATTAAGTTATAGGCCTGAAACACAAATCCGATGTTGTGTAGCCGCAGGTCGGCCAGCTGCGATTGGTTCATCTCATCCAGGACGTTTCCATCCACCGTAACCGTGCCAGAATCAGCCGAATCCAAACCACCGATGATGTTGAGAATGGTAGTCTTACCCGACCCTGAAGGGCCTGCCAGGGCGACAAAGCCTCCCTTTTTGATGGACAAGCTTATGCCCCTAAGGGCTTGAACTTCAACTTGGCCTTGCTCGTAAGTTTTTTTGATGTCAATGCATTCCACGATGTTCATATTCCATCTCCAAACCTGTT
>CP070673.1:28776-36671 GCA_020351915.1 Deltaproteobacteria bacterium | reverse complement strand
GTTAAGAAATTGAATCAGAGATTGAAAGATAAGTCAGCTGTCGTAACAGGCAGTGGAAGTTCTGTTGGTATTGGGAGATCAGTCGCTTTAGCGTTGGCTGCTGAAGGGGCTAGGGTAGTAGTAAACGATATCGGCCGTGACCCTGATGGCACGAGCAGAGCTGATAAGGTGGTTGAGGAGATCACAAACGCCAGTGGCACTGCCGTTGCCAATTACGACAGCGTGGCCACAATGGTGGGTGGTGAGAATATCATCAAGACTGCCACCAGCAACTTCGGTCGAATCGACATCTTGGTTAACTGTGCTGGCAATTTTAGGAGCGGACCAACTGTCGAGACGACGGAGAATGACTGGGATTCAGTCATGGATGTTCATTTGAAAGGACATTTCAGTTGCACCAAGGCTGCTGTCAAGGAGATGATACAACAGAAAAGTGGCAGAATAATCAATATCTCCTCTCGCGCTGCCTTCGACTTTGGCGCTCCTGGCACTGTATCGAGGGAATATGGCATATACGCCACTGCCAAAGCGGGGATTCTGGGTTTCACTGCGGCACTATCCGGGGAACTCAGGGAATATGGTATAACCGTTAACGCTCTCTTGCCCAGTGCAATCACCGACCTCTTCCCAAGGCCACGAGTTCGGTTTGGCGGGGGTGACACAGGGGAGCCAGACTTCGTGGCGCCAATAATCGTCTATCTTGCCACGGATGAAGCCCAGAGAATAACCGGCCAGTTTATCTACGCTTGCACAGGAGACCTCTGCATATACGCTCGACCGATGCAATTACCAGGCCCGCATATGTTCATACGTAAGATGGGCAAATGGACCATAGACGAACTGACCGAGGCTATTCCCCCACTCCTAGGACTGACCTAGCCGGACGGGTACTGGCTGTGTCATAACAAGAGTTAGAAAAAGGGGGCTCATCTGAAAACCCGGCTACCTGAGATGAGGCATACCAGTGAGCTGGGGGACATAATCTTTTGGTAAAGAGGTCGCCTACCTGCTATGGGCAAGGTTCAACTAAAGATTACTCCTTCCTTGGCTAGTATATTGAGGAACCAACGCTCTGATTGGCTTATCCTTGAAAAGGAGATAGGAGAAGGAGCTACCGTCGGCGATTTATTGACAGACCTTGCCCCTGGTTGGGACAACTTCCACAATATGGTTTTTAACCCCAACACAGGAGAAATCAGTGACCGGGTCATGATTATTCTCAATGATAGCCTTTCGCAATTCCCAGACGTGACGAAAGCCAAGCTGAAAAATGGGGATAGCGTCATGCTTGCAGTTGTTTTTCCCGGGGGCTAGAAATAAGAAAGGAGATTGTTAATGAGCAAACTTAATGGTTATGCTGGGAGAATTCTGAGAGTAGACCTCACCAACGAAAAGATCACAGAAGAGGATCTTGATGAGGCAACCCTCAAGAAGTACGTGGGTGGAGCCTCTTTGGGGGCAAAGTATCTTTATGCGGAGGTTCCCCCTGAGGTGGAATGGTCTTCACCAGAGAACCGCATAATGTTCACCTCGGGGCCACTGAGTGGCACCAGAGTGGGTGGTAGTGGTACAGTAGCGCTAGTGACTAAGGGTGCCAACACCAACCTGGCTGCCTCCAGCCAGGCCAACGGCTTTTTTGCTGCCTACCTGAAGTTCGCTGGCTTTGATGCCATCATTGTGCAGGGTGCTGCCAAGAGGTGGCTGTATCTCTATCTCCATAACGGGATTGCCGAACTCAAGGAGGCCGGCCACCTAGTGGGCACAGATACTTGGGTGCTCGGTGACAAGATTGCCAAAGAGTTGAATACACCGGCGGCAGGGATAAGCGTTTTTGGTATAGGGCCTGCTGGTGAGAACCTAGTTAAATTTGCCTGTGTCGTGGGGGACAAAGGCCATGTTGCTGCCCATAGTGGAATGGGGGCCGTGATGGGCTCAAAAAGACTGAAAGCTGTTGTCACCGCCCGTGGCAGGGGTAGCGTTAAGGTAAGAGACAGGGAGAAGCTTTCTGCGGCAGCAAAAGCGCTATTCGAGCATGCTAAGGCAGCCGGTGGAGGAAAGGGTTACCGGTATGGAACTGTCGGTGGCGTGGCGGATTTGACTGACCATCTTCCTGTCAAGAACTACACTACAAATATCTATCCTATCAGTCAGGGAGAACTGGATAAATATAAAGCTGAGTACATCCGCGAACACTTTGCTGGGAGGCGTCACCCCTGCTGGGCTTGCCGTAGGTACCACTGTTACATGTTCCAGATCAAAGAGGGACCGTATGCCGGTTACGAAACGGAGGAGCCAGAATACGAGAGTATGGCTGCCTTTGGCCCTGCCACCGGTGTGACAGATGTGGCAGCAACAATTATGCTCTCTGGTGAGAACGATAGACTGGGTATGGATTGTAATGAGGCGGGCTGGATCATTGGATTGGCGATGGAGTGCTACGAGAAGGGCCTCCTTAGCCGAGAAGACACTGATGGGCTGGAGATGACCTGGGGGAATGTCAGCGCGATAAGAGAGATGCTCTACAAGATTGCCCATCGAGACGGGTTTGGCGATATTCTTGCGGAAGGAACGATGCGAGCAGCCCAGCGCATCGGGGGAGAGGCACCTGACTTTGCAATCCATACTATGAAGGGGAGTGCCCCTCGTGGTCACGACCACCGTATCATGTGGAAAGAGCTGTTTGATACCTGTTTTGCAAACACGGGAACTATTGAATCTGTTGGCGGTGCCGCGCAGCCAGAACAGCATGGCCTTCAACCTGTTACCGATCCCCACTCGTGGGAACAGGTGATAGCCCAAAACGCCAGGCTAAACGGAAGGAGGATTTTTGAGGACTCCTTAGTGGTGTGCCGCGCCGCCGCCCAAGACATAGCATCGGATATCGAGGCTCTGAATGCAGCTACGGGATGGGACTTTACCCTAGATGAGGCAATGGCTGTTGGCCGCAGAGCTGTCAACCTGTTGAGGGTCTATAATTTTAGGTGCGGGCTTACTCTGGATATGGAGGCGCCTTCGCCAAGGTACGGCTCGGCAGTTCCAAGCGGGCCATTTCAGGGCTTAGCCACTGCCCACATCTGGGATCAAGCACGAAGATATTACTATGAGCAAATGGGTTGGGAAAAAGAGTCGGGGAAGCCCCTTCCTGATACCTTGAGACGCCTCGGCCTGGGCTACACCATTCCCGAGCTCTGGGGAGAGTAAGTGCGCGCAAACAACCCGTGTCTAAACACACAGATGAGCGACGAGTTCGGAGACATCACCTAATGTCTCAAGCCTTTCAACAGTCTTCACGATAAGTTGTGCCTGTTTGCCAGGCATTACTGAAGCTGCATTGTCCTCAAACTTCTGTACTAGCTCTTGCCAGCTCAGGGGATCCCCGGGGGGAAATCCTTTACATGGATAGCTTAGCTCCTCTAGCTGCCTGCCATCCTTTAAGCTTAGAATGACTTTCCCGGTCCAGTTGTCATGCCTGCCCGGCATATGCTCCCCAAAAGGCGGACTTAACTCTGGATCAGCTTCCGTCACAACCTTTCTGGCAAAGCCAAGGACTTCTGGGTCTTCCCGGAGCGACTCGTCCAAGTATGCACCCAGGTCAACCCTGCCTTTTACCAAGGCTAGCCCCAGCGTGAAAGGCAAGCTAAACTGAGCCCCCGCTGTGTCATGGGGTTCATAGATACTCCCAACATGGTCGGCCGTTACGGAATCCATTTTCACGGTGATATGCTCGATATCGCCTGCCCCAATCTTGTTGGCTTCAGCCATTCTCAATACTGCCTCCATAACGGGAGGAATAGCGCCACAGCACGCATAAATCTTGAACCCAGTTTGCAGAATGAGAAACTCCTTGCCTAGCCCTTTGGTCAACGGTTCAAGACTGTAGGTTTCAGCAAAAGCTCTGAGGAACCCACTCTCCCCCTCCAATATATCGGGCGGTGCAGTAAATCCCCTTTCTGTCAGTAGCACTGACAGGATGCCACTGCAGGCAGCGTGGCCTGCATGCAGCCGTTTGACTTCACCTCCTGATTTGCTGAATTGCCGAAGCCCTCCTGCAAAGCTCCCCCCAATCCCAAAGGCCTGAACCAATCGGTCCGTATCCAGCTTCAGTATTTTCCCTGCCGCGGCCACCGGGCCGAAAATGAACAAGGGTTTATGAAAGCCCCGCTTCATAAAGGACTGGGAAGAAGCCACTGAGATGCGGCTCTGCACCTCGTAAGCAGCTATAACTGCCATGATCACGTCTTTGCCGGTAGCGTGAACTTTTTCTCCCATGGCTATGGCCGCCGGGATGGTGACACATCCTGGGTGGCCATAGCCGCCGTCATCGAGCTCACAGCCATGGCCAAAGGTGGCATTCACAAAGGCAGCGTTAGGTACCGATGTCTTGTCCCCATAGTTGACAATTGTGCTCTCGGGGTTACCCCCCAAAGCCCTCACCGTAGAATAAGCGATTCGGCTCCACTCCATTGGTGAAGCAACCAGTTGCACGCCTAGCTGATCCAATACGCATTCCTTAGCCTTGCTAATGACCTCGGCGGGAAGCTGATCATACTCAAGTCTGCTTACGAATTCTGCCAGTTCTCTCGTTGGCCCCATTTTTCCTCCTTTTTTTCAGCCTTTCGACCGGGATTTCCCATATCGACTGCTGAGTCTATCCTAAGCCCCTGCTTGCTCGCTGTCAAGCGCCTTTGAGGGCTCAAAATAAAACAGGAGACACAAAAACCTTGACTTTTCTATCTATGTGATTTAGCAGAGAACCTCTTGATTACATGTTAGACGATCTAAATCGCCATCTTCCGAAATCAAGCACGCTGCAGTATAATGAGGACGACGGGGGATCCATTCTCGTTGAGACAGGCAAGCTCCAGGCGAGCTTTCCCCCAACAAACTAACACAACCTACCAAAGGAGGGTAAGACAATGGCTCAGAGATTGAGAGGTAAGTCAGCTGTGGTAACCGGCAGTGGAAGTGGTATTGGTAGAGCAGTAGCTTTAGCACTGGCTACGGAAGGGGCTAAGGTAGTAGTAAACGATATCGGCCGTGACCCTGATGGCACTAGCAAAGCTGATAAGGTGGTTGAGGAGATCACGAAAGCCAATGGCACTGCTGTTGCCAGTTACGACAGTGTGACCACAATGCTGGGTGGCGAGAACATCATCAAAACTGCCATCAGCAACTTCGGTCGGATCGACATTCTGGTTAACTGTGCTGGCAATGCTATGCGCACGCCGTTTGTTGAAATGACGGAGGATGAGTGGGATTCAGTCATGGAAGTCCATTTAAAAGGACATTTCGCCTGCACCAAGGCTGCTGTCAGGGAGATGGTGCAACAGAAGAGTGGCAGAATAATCAATATCTCCTCTACCGGCTCCTTCAACTTTGGCCCTGGTCCCGCCACCGCTGCCATCCACTCTCGCCGTAGGACTGGCAATCCAGCATACGGCGCTGCCAAAGCAGGGATTCTGGGTTTCACTGCGGCGCTGTCTGGGGAACTAAAGGAATATGGCATAACCGTCAACGCTATATTTCCGAGTGCGTACACCCCGCTCTTTCCAGAGCAACGGGCTCGGTTTGGCGGGGGCGACACAGGGAAGCCAGAGCACGTGGCGCCAATAATCGCCTATCTTGCCACGGACGAAGCCCAAAAGATAAATGGCCAGTTTATCTACTCTTGTGCCGGAGACATCTGCCTTTTCGATCAACCATTGCAATTACCAGGGCGTGTGCTAACACGTAAGAAGGGCAAATGGAACATAGACGAACTGAGCGAGGTTATTCCCCCACTACTAGGACTGACCTAACCGGACAGGTGCTGGCTATGTCATAAACAGAATCAGGCAAATGGGGCTTCTCTATACGGACCGTCCTAAACAGTTACGCATAACACCTTGAGTGCGTTGTTTGGCTGCTCCCATTTTACAGAATGAGAAATCAAGGCCATCTAAAGTGGCTCGATTGATTCGAAATGGCGATTGTGAGTAACGTGTCTGCGAGTGATTCTCTACACCCGTTCGATTGGGTTGAGAGCGGGGGGAATAAGAGAAATGGAGGCAAAAGATGACTTTGCAACGCGATTTAGCTTGGCAGAATATCGAGTTGATGTATCGATCGAGTATCGCACATCAGTTTGCCCGTTATGCACTGAGCCTTAACTACCAAATGTTGCCGAAGGCCGTGGTACATCAGGCCAAACGTTGTTTGCTTGATGCTCTCGGCTGTGCCATAGGGGCGTACGAGGCGCCGGGATATCCCATTTGTGAAGCTGTTGCAAAGGAACTAGGAGGTCCCGAGGAAGCGACCGTGTTCTGCTCTGGGCTACACACCAGCGCCTGTAACGCTACACTGGTTAACAGCTTTCTGGTGCGCTTCCTGGACTATAATGATAGTGGAGGGGGTGGTCACAATAGTGATTCCATACCGGCAATCCTTGCCGTTTCAGAACGTGAAAAAGCCGGGGGGAAGGATTTGCTGACCTCTATTGTGATTTCCTATGAACTGGGGGCAAGGGTCAGAGACTCTATTGAACTGGGAAGGGTCAGAGACCCTATTACGGGCTTATCACCAATAGAGGATAGGGGCTGGACTCAGGATATCAGGGGTGGGTTAAATATGCCCCCAGCTCTGGGAAAACTCATGGGGTTAGATGAGGGGCAGATCGCAAACGCTATCGGGAGCTGTGCCTGTGCCAGCCTTCCCCTACATATTTTGGACGCTCACAGGGAAGAAAACGTTATGCGGAAAAACTTGCGCTTTGGCTTGGTCGCCTATGAGGCCATTCTCTTCTGCATGCTGGCCAAGAAAGGCTTCACAGGACCTGTCCGTATTGTGGAGGGAGACGGCGGCTGGCGAAAGACGATAATGCAAGGCGGCATGGACTTGGAGCGATTGGTGGACTTTAGCGGTTGGAGAATTCTACAAACAAGACATAAGTACTTGTGCGCAAATGGTACTACTCACGGGCATATATATGCTACCCTAGCTATTGTCAAAGAGCACGATTTGAAGCCTGAAGACATCGCTTCTGTGCGTATCAAGGCCTGCCTTCGGGAAGCGAGCCATACGACCACCTTTGCCAAAAAGTATCCGAGGAACGCGGAGAGCGCTGACCACAGCGCTTTCTACGCAAATGCCCTTGCCATTAAGGAGCGAGCCTTTGGTCCAGATTCAATAAAGCCTGAGAAATTTACTGATCCTGTAGTGCTGGACCTGATCGAAAAGATAACAGTAGAAGCCGACCCTACCATGCCTGCGGTGAGCCATGAAGGCAAATCGGAAATCACCACTAAGGACGGGCGCCGGTTTGAGAAGCACGTTGTTACTCCCCATGGTTATCGCGACGATCCCCTTTCCGATTCTGAACTAGAAGAGAAGTTCAGAGAGATGGCAGCAAAACACATGGAAGAAAAAAAGGTCAAAGAGATATTCGACACTATCTGGAACGTAGAGAAGATCGATAACGTCAGTAATTTGGTGAAGCTCATGGTTTTTCAGTCACGGGTGACCTGACCTGCCCACACAAAATCCAAAAAAACCGTTGACACAAGTAGAAGATATTGATATGTATTCTACGGGCCGCCCGGTTAGTTCCCCATATTGCCCATGAGGTCCTCGTGATACGTAGATCTCACTCGTTTTGGGGGTGCGAAACTTCGGTATTTGATAAAACAAGGTCTCTTTCTAAAGTTTAGAGTGCTAAATAGGAACCAGAAGAAAGAGACCAAAGAGGGAGGAAGTATTCTATGAAAGCCACGAAAGGAAACGAGAACAAGATCTGGCGTGTATTCTTTGTGTTCGGTTTGGCCTTAGTCCTGTTGGCCTCGTGGGGGGCTTTAACGAGTGCCCAAGGGCAAGAAAAGCCTAAATATGGTGGTATTCTACGGATGTGGGGAAAAAAGGAG
>CP070673.1:24554-28676 GCA_020351915.1 Deltaproteobacteria bacterium | reverse complement strand
TGACGACATTCGGTAAGCAAGGAGAAGCCCTGGACGCAGAGCATCTGGATCACTACTCCACAGGGATGGTATCCTGTGCCAGCTGTCCGGCCCACTGCCGACACCGTTACCAGATTTTAGAGGGACCTTATGCGGGAACAAGGGGAGAGGGACCGGAATATGCATCCATTGGGTCCATGGGTTCAACACTGGGCAATGGGAATTTAGAGAGCGCTATCTATGCCACAGAGCTGTGTAACCGTTACGGCCTGGATACCATCTCAACCGGTTCCTATATCGCCTGGGCCATGGAGCTATATCAACGGAAGATTATCGATGACTCCACAGTCGGATATCCACTGCGCTGGGGAGATCAAAAAGCCATTATAGAACTGATCCATCAGATTGCCCACCGGGACGGATTTGGAAATATTCTTGCAGATGGAGTATTTGCCTCCGAAATATTCGGCACCGAGGGAAGCGGGTTCCTTTTACAGATTAAGAATCTTCCCATTGAAATGACAGATGAGCGTGCACCGAAGAGCTTTGCCTTGGGTATGGCCACAGCCACCCGTGGGGCGTGCCATATGAGAAGTCGACCGTCTCTTGATGTAATCGGTCTCCCTGAAACCTTGCTAAAAGACCTTTATGGTGGGGAGGTGTCGGCGTCATATTTGGATTATCACGGCAAGGGACGAATGGTATGGTGGCACGAACGCCTTAATGCACTTTGTGATGCCCTGGGCGTATGCCGATTTCTTTCAGTTTTTAGTAGCCCGAATGCGCCTCAGGCAGAACAGTTTTCAGAGCTGCTATATAGGGCCTTTGGAGAACGATTTTCGTCAGAGGACCTCTGGGATGTTGGGGAGAGGATTTGTACCTTAGAACGGATGATCCTCATCGCTAATGGCCTCGGGAGGGTTGATGATACGTTGCCGTCTCGCTATTTTGACGAACCCATCCAAGGGGGACCAGCTCAAGGTGAAGTGATAGATCGGACAAAATTTAATGAAATGTTGGAAGAATACTACTATCTACATGGATGGGACAATCTTGGTGTCCCTCAAGATTCAACACTAAAGCGCCTAGGGCTTGAAGAAATACCATCAATTAATGCAAGGCACCATGAAGATTAGAGTAAATTCCAAGAAGTGCAGCGGTTGTCATCTGTGTGAGATGGTCTGTTCGGTACACCATCTGGGTATGGCCAACATCAACCGTTCTGCTATCCACATCCGAAAAGATGACCTGGAAACCGGTGCCTGCCAACCGGCAGTATGTCGCCAATGTGAAAACATGCCCTGCATGAAGAAAAACGATCAAAATTCCGCAGAATATGGACTACGGTTTATTTGGGATAAGGCACTATCCGGTTCATGCCCCTTTAAGGCGCTCTTTCAATGGGAACATGAGGTCTACCATTGTAACCTCTGTGCGGGCGAACCCCAGTGTGTAAGGGTATGCAGCACAGGAGCTATTGAGATCAAATATGATTAAAGAAAGGAGTACGGGGGTAACGCTGGTTAGTCCTAATAGGTGATAAAGCTGGGCAAAAAGGTTGCTATCTGCGGGAAAACGATGAGTATAATCGTAACTAGGATCAATGCAACGAGGAAGGGAAATATCCCCTTAAAGATAGTTTCAAGAGGTACGTCAGGGGCAATCCCCTTAATGACAAATACATTGACCCCCACCGGCGGCGTGATTACCCCCATCTCCGCCACGAGCACAATGATGACCCCAAACCAGATCGGGTCAAAGCCGAGCTCCATAACGAGCGGGAAAAAGATGGGAACGGTAAGCACAACTAAGGCCATAGAATCCATAAAAAAGCCACCTATAAAATAGATGAAGACGATGACCGCCATGACTGCCATCCGGTGTATTGCAAGCTCCCCCAGCCAGTCAGCCAGTATGAAAGGTATGGTCGATACCGCCATGAAATGACCGAAGATTACCGCGCCGGTGATAATGAATATAACCATACAACCCGTTCGCAGGCCATCCTTACCGGCCTCAAAAAACGTCCCCCAACTCAGCTGTCGTCGGGCCAAGCCGATGATCAAAGCACCGCCGGCTCCGATTGCTCCGGCCTGAGTGGGGCTGAACAAGCCGAGAAATAACCCGCCGATAGCCAGAAGGAAGAGAAGTATAGCTGGAACAATTCCGGTAATCGCTCGCAGCTTCTCTTTCCGGCTGGTTGGGGCTCCAGGGGGACCGATGGCGGGGCTGCGCCAGCAAAGAATAGCCACCGTTGCGACAAAAGCCGCACTCAGAAGTACCCCCGGCAAGACCCCGGCGATGAAGAGTTTGCCGATGGATTCCTCAGTCAAATACCCGTAGACGATGAGGATGGTGCTCGGCGGGATAAGGATGCCAAGGGTACCGGCAGCAGCGACGGTACCGGTGGCGAGCGTGTCATCGTAGTTATACTTCTTCATCTCCGGAAGCGCTATCTTGCCCATTGTCGCCGCCGTAGCCGCGGTCGACCCGCATATGGCAGCAAAACCGGCACAGGCCAGCACCGTGGCCATGGTCAGCCCGCCACGAAACTGTCCTACCCACGTATAGCTGGTGTCGTAAAGCCTTCGGCTAATTCCCGATGCGAAGGCGAAGGTACCCATGAGAATAAACATGGGGATCACAGTGAGGGGATAGGAGGAGAATTGCTCGAAGACATCCTGGGCGAGAAGGCTAAGGGCTGGTCCCGGGTCGGCTAAATAAGCAAAACCCACAATTCCAACAAAAGCCATAGCGAACGCAACCGGCATTCTGATAAGAAAGAGAATGAGAAGAAGTACAATACCGGCAATGCCTGCAGCAACAGGGCTCATTTCTTTACTATCTTTATCAGCGAATTGATAAATTTAAGTAAAAACACCAGACAGACAGGAACACAGGCAAAGGCAATCCCATAAGCAAAAGGGGCAAGGGGTATCCTGGCGGTTGCGCTCACCTCCCCCCCGGTTTGAAGGGAATAGCCGTATACGCAAAGGCGCCAAATAATCAGAATGAACAGTATTAGTCCAAGAAGAAAAACGATGCCGTCGGTAACGGCTTGGGCACGCCTCGGCAACCTAGGGACAAAGAACTCCACTTGAACATGTCGCCCAAGAAGCAGCGAGAAGGCAGCGGCGAATGATATTGCCACTACTTGGGAAAGCACCACGATGTCAATGGCACCTAAGACAGGCTTAAGAAAGACCTTGTCTCCGATTACATCGATGCACGTGATAAACATCATAATAAGGAGCCCGGCAAGCCCGATCCACTCAAGCCAGCCACTTAATGAGCGATTGAACTCTTCGACTTTACGTAACACGGTCAGAAACCTCAAGTTGGTCCGTTCTTTATCCCTCAGGCACCTGCCCTGGGCACTTCGCTGACAGCAGTACTTTTGATAAGTAGTTTGCGATTATCGTGCTAATAGGCCAGGCCGATCATGGCAGCATGATCGATTCTGCTGCCATGATCGGTTATGTACTGAAAAGGTTGTGTCGCCAACCGCCTCTAGGGGTATGAAACTAAAGGAGTCGATTCGCAAGAGCAGTACCAACGGAAACGCGTCAGGCCTAAGCCCCCGAGGGAGGTCAGCTTCTTTATGGAATCACTGCCGAATCCGTTCAGGGCCTCATTGCGGGAGGCCCCGTTGGTGACTTGATGGTCAACTGTATCTGCTTGGCCGTCCAGTACTCCATCCGATCCCGTATGTATTTGATCCAGCCTCTCACCTCTTCCTCGGAATAGCCTTTACCAACCATGTCTTTAATATAGTCCTCGATTACAGGTGCGGCAGCTTTCACCCACCGGGCTGCCTCGTATTCGGGTAGCTCAATGATCTCCACACCCTTCTGCTTAGCAAACTCCTTCCCATGGAAATCAATTGAATTCCAAAACAGGGCATATAGTTCCTTATACTCTCCGCAAAGCTCATCGAAGATTTCCTTAATATCCGGTGGCAGCTTCTTATAGCTGTTCTTGTTCATGGCCACATAAAAGTAGTAGACATTACCAGTGTGCCAGCTCGCGGTCGTATAACCCACAACCTCGGCAAACCGGAAGGTCTTCAGGGTTTCAAAGGGCGTATTCACGCCGTCAATCACCCCTTTCGCCATGGCATCATAGACTTCCATCATCGGTGTT
>CP070673.1:19930-24454 GCA_020351915.1 Deltaproteobacteria bacterium | reverse complement strand
TAACCAAATCGGCCGAGGAGCGCGTGCGCCACGCCCGGGGCCAAAGCCTCCCTGACTGGCTTGCCCTACGCACCGGCAACCTTGGTGTGTTTCCTGACGGAGTTGCTTATCCTACCAGCACAGGAGACGTGCGTGACCTCCTCACTTACGCGAAAGAAGCGGAAGCCTTCATCATCCCTTACGGGGGCGGCACGAGCGTTGTGGGCCACATCACCCCGGAAGAACGTGGTAACCCGGTGCTGACCATTGATATGGGAAGAATGAACCGCCTCCTGAGTCTCGATAAGGAAAGCCAAATCGCCACCTTTGGCGCCGGGGCAGCAGGACCAGATATTGAGGCACAGCTCAGGGCACAGGGTTACACCCTGGGCCATTTCCCCCAATCCTTTGAATTCTCCACGCTCGGCGGCTGGGTAGCCACCCGTTCGAGCGGACAGCAGTCACTCCGTTACGGTCGAATCGAGCATCTGTTTGCCGGGGGACAGCTTGAAGCCCCTGCGGGTACCCTGGAAATTCCCCCCTTTCCTGCCTCGGCGGCGGGACCCGATATGCGCGAGATGGTACTCGGCTCCGAGGGACGCCTGGGTATCTTAACAGACGTTAAACTTCGGGTTACCCCATTACCTGAGTGGGAACGTTTCCACGTTGTATTCTTCCCCGATTGGCAGACAGCCGTGGCTGCCGTGCGTTCGGCTGCACAGGCCAGGATTCCCCTATCAATGCTACGGCTTGGTAGCTCTGTGGAAACGGAAACCCAACTCACTTTTGCAGGGCACGAACGGCTTATCGCATTGTTCGAAAGACTGCTCTCCTGGCGCGGCATACGTGTGGAAAAGTGCATGCTGATGTTCGGTGTTACTGGAACACGCGTTCAGTGTCGTACGGCGCTCAAACAGGCGCTTCAGATCTGTAAACGGAACAAGGGGGTTCACACAGGCACATACATGGGCCGTAAATGGGCGCAGAGCCGTTTCCTGGCACCTTATTTGAGGAATTCTCTTTGGGAAAAGGGCTACGCCGTGGATACCCTTGAGACAGCTACTAACTGGCAGAGCGTGGATCAAATGGTGAATGCTATCGAATCTGCTCTGTCTGGTGTGCTTGAGAGTGAGGGGGAGAGGATTCATGTATTCACCCACCTGTCCCACCTCTATCCTCAGGGTTCGAGCATCTACACGAGTTATATTTTTCGGGTCGGCAAGACCTATGAGGAAACCCTTGCGCGGTGGCAACGCTTAAAGATGGCTGCCTCAAAGGTCATCGTTGCCAACGGGGGCACCATAAGCCATCAGCACGGCATTGGTGTGGATCACGCGCCCTATTTGGTCACAGAGAAGGGCCCACTCGGCATTGCTACAATTGAAACACTGTGCCGGCAATTTGACCCTAACGGGATGATGAATCCTGGCAAGTTATTGCGCTCATTCCCACTTCCCGGAAACAAAATACAGTGAGGGCGAACGTGGTTACCTCGAACCCCCAAGAACAGCGTGACCGGGCATGGTTGGAGATGACCCGGATGGATTTGCAGAAGTCCCACGGCCTTGATATACTGGTGATCGGAGGCGGTATCACTGGTGCCGGTATTCTGAGGGAGGCGGCGAGACGCGACCTTGCTATTGCGCTGATCGAACAGCGTGATTTTGCCTGGGGAACATCCAGCCGCTCCTCCAAGATGGTTCACGGTGGGCTGCGGTATCTCTTGGCAGGCCACCTGAAACTCACCCGTGACTCGGTTCGGGAACGCGAACGATTACTGCGCGAGGTCCCTGGTCTGGTGGATCCTATGGGATTTCTCTATGCATTTTACCGGGGGCACTGGCCAGGACGGCGCTCATTCAAAATCCTCCTTACCGTGTACGATCTCCTTGCGCGGCGATGGAACCATCGGTATTACCCAGCCAAGGACTATATTTGGCTGGCGCCTCACATTGCGCTGAAACATCTCAAGGGCGGCATCAAGTACGGTGATGCCATCACCGACGATGCACGTTTGGTATTCCGTACTATCCGTGAGGCCCAACAAGATGGGGCTCAGGCACTCAATTACGTAGCCGCTGACCGCGTTATTGTTAATGGAGGCCGGGTATGCGGTGCTACCATCCGAGACGTGCTGTCCGGGGCAACGGCCGAGGTTCACGCTAAGATAGTGGTTAACGCAACCGGTGCTTGGGCTGATCGACTGCGGAAACAGGTGGATGGAGGGCAGGATATTCGACCCCTCCGGGGGAGTCATCTCGTGTTCCCATTCTGGCGCCTCCCAGTGGCGCAAGCTATTACGATGAACCATCCTGCGGACCGGCGTCCTGTTTTTGTATTGCCGTGGGAAGGTGCCACAATAGTTGGAAACACTGACCTTGATCACACTGAAGACCTCGACTCCGAAGCCTCTATCACGCCACATGAAGTTGATTACCTTCTTGAGGTCGTACGGTACCAGTTTCCTGCCTTGGGCATTGGCCGTGGTGACATTCTCTCTACATATGCGGGTGTCCGCCCAGTCATAGGCACAAGTGCTTTAAGTCCATCCAAGGAGAAACGGGACCACAGCGTCTGGGTTGAACGAGGACTCATCTCTGTGAGTGGCGGAAAACTGACTACTTTTCGCCTCATTGCCCTAGATGTGCTCCAGCGGGCGGCTCGGTTTATTCCGTCATTGACCGTGAAGGATAGGAACGAGCCCCTGTTCCAGCATGCAAATGGCAAAAGGTTTCATCTACTGCAGCTTGACCACGCCCTGCGGGGACGCATGGCTGGCCGTTATGGGCCAGAAACGGAAGAGGTGGTCGGTTGCGCCAAGGACGGGGAGCTTATGCGCGTACCGGGGACTGACACAATCTGGGCAGAGCTTCGGTGGGCAGCCCGGACCGAAGCGGTTGTACACCTGGAGGATCTTCTTCTGAGACGCACGCAGGTGGGCATACTGCTGCAAGAAGGTGGCATGGGGTTCTTCGATCGAATACGGGCAATTTGTCAAGAGGAATTGGGCTGGGGCAATTATCGCTGGCACCACGAGGCAGAGGCTTACAAGAGCCTGTGGCAGAGATGTCACAGTGTTCCAGAGGGAACGGAAAACCGTTAGCTATGAGATGAGGCGTGGTGTATGTAAAATAGTAACCGCTTTATTAGTAAAGCAGTTTCTTGGCTTTAATCCATCTTCGATAACTGGGGCGCACGTTTATCTCATGTTATACTGTCTTTCTCATCTCAGGGCCGTTGAACAATTTTCCCCTACGGTGCTATGACAGGTGTTCACAAGAAACAGACATCAGCAGAACCTCAAGTGGCTGCAATGATCTTCTTTTTGCTCATTATCCTCACTCTTTACAGCTTGCTGCATGTCTACATATTTTACAAGATTCAGGGTGCCCTGACACTTGGCATGGTGGCTGCCAGCATTGTGATTTTTGTTATGGCACTCATGATCAGTGCACCGGTTATGGTGCACGTATCCGAACGAAACGGACTCGAGGTGCTAGCCCGCCTTATGTCTTGCCTCGGATATACGTGGATGGGGCTTGCATTTCTGTTCTTCTTTTCCTCCCTGGCGATTGACCTCTATCGTCTTATTGTTTATGCAGGTGGTTTTGTGCTTCGATCCGACCTTTCCCCTCTTAACCCTTCGCCCCAATTTGCCTTAATAGTTCCCCTGCTGGTAACAGCAGTAATAGCATCATACGGGTTTTTTGAGGCGCGCTCTATTCGAACGGAGACGCTGACAATAAAGAGCCAAAAAATACCCAAAGAAATCGGCATGCTAACGATCGTCCAAATCTCTGATATCCACCTTGGACTGATTGTGAGAGAAGATAGGTTGAAGAGGATTCTCAGAGAGGTAAGGCAGGCAGAACCTGATATTTTAGTTTGTACAGGCGACCTTGTGGATGGGCAGATCGATAACCTCACAGGACTTGCGGAACTCTTGCAGGGCATCGCACCAAAATATGGTAAATTTGCGATAACGGGAAACCACGAATTCTTTGCTGGTCTTGATCAGGCACTCTTTTTTACAAGAAACGCAGGATTTACGATACTGAGAGGAGAAGCAGTGACCGTTGCCGGGATTATTACTATTGCTGGTGTTGACGACCCAACGGGAAAGCACTTCGGCCTTTTCACACAAGTTTCGGAAAGGGCTCTCCTCTCGGGACTTCCCGGAGACACGTTTACCTTACTCCTCAAGCACATGCCGGTCGTAGACAAAAATGCCCTCGGTCTTTTTGACCTACAGCTCTCCGGTCATACTCATGATGGGCAGATTTTCCCTTTCAGTCTCATCACCCGGGTCTTCTTTCCAAAAAATGCAGGGCTCTTTCATCTGCCCTCCGATTCTTGTTTGTACGTGAGCCGAGGCTCAGGAACATGGGGCCCGCCAATTCGTTTTCTCTCACCACCTGAGGTGACAGTCATAAGGCTGGTCGATAGATGTGAACAATAGAACCGGATTGGGTTCCTTTACAGATCCGGGTGTGATAGAAAGCACGATATCAATTGGCGGTGTCGAGAATAGAACAGTCAAGCCGG
>CP070673.1:13486-19830 GCA_020351915.1 Deltaproteobacteria bacterium | reverse complement strand
AGGTGTCCTTCTTGTGCCCGTCCCGTTTTCTTCCTATGGAGAAGCCTGCGAGCATTGGTGTGTGACATATCCCAGTAAAGAGGGAGAAGGGCGCAACATTAAATACACCATCCTCGCCAATCGTAGAAACAAAGGCAATAGGTCGTGGTACAATAATACTCGTTAATAAATCGTGTGCTTCTTTCCACTCTAAATTCTTAGGGTCAATCTTCATAGCGAAACCTCCCTCCATGAGACGATCGTAGAGCCCTACTAAAGTACTAGACTGATAACTCTCTCAGGCTCTGAAAAGCTAATGTCAGTTTTCATTGGCAGGAGAAGAACCCCGTCAACATTGATTTGCACTTCAGCCTTACAGGTAATTTGATAAACGGCGATCTCGTTTTTCGCCAAGAATAGTTGGATATCTTTTCTGTGTCGAGTGATCTGCTTCAACTGGTAAGAAACAGCGAACTTCTGCCCATCGCTGAGAGCTTTTTTTCCCTTCTCCAATAGTTTTTGTCTCAGAGTTTCTTCATAGGTTTCAGTAAAGCTCTCGTATTTATATAGGAGCTTGAGATGGTCATGGAGATAACCGCCAATTTGCTCGTTACTCGATTTATCATCCAATTTTTCTCTTGATTCTTTAACTTTCTTTTCAAGCTCTTTGATTTCACCTCTAATGAGTTTGATTAAAGCGGCCGCTTGCTCATCAAAAACCCCCTCAAGGTATTTGTCGTCGGCAAATCTGAGGACAACTTTGTGCCGATTGACCTGAAGCTCTTGGAGCTTTAGCAACCTGTTCAGATCTTCTGATTTTGATTTTCGATACTCCTGAACAAAGTAATTGGCCATTTCTTTGGATGGCCGGGGAACTTTGATAATTACAGAAAAGTACTTGTCTCCATTCTGGAATGGCTGTCTGTCCAGCCACACGGCAGTATCAGATAGCCTGCCAGTGGCCGTGATCAGTGGCTCTCGTTTTTCCCGCTTATAGCTCATTGAAAAAGCGGCGCTTGCTTCCAGATAAGCCTTGCCCGCAGCAGTGAAGTTGAGGTTGACATCCGTGACCTTCTCCAGGGTTCTGAGGAAACTCTTTTCCACGGCTTCAGTGTCGTATTTCTCAGTTTCAGAGACTTTGGACTTCTCAGCCTTTGTTGTTTTGACATTCGTGATCTTTTTCCCTTCCTGATCAAACCCCTCTTCCGTAACGGTGGTTCTTTCTGCCTCAGTAACTGTTACCTTTTCAGATAGGGTTCCTTTTTGAGTTTCTTCTTTTGTTTCCTTTTCCCTATCTTCTTCTTTCTCCTTCCTGAGCCAACCATACCCAGCCTCTGCCGTCATTCTGGCTTGACCTCCTGCCTTCAGATCAGATTCAAAAAGGTATATCTGCCGGGAGGTGGAAGCGGGAAAAAGCTCATTAATGGTCACCTTTCGCGTAGATGAAGATGAAGGATATTTCACATCAAATTTAACCGCGAAGTAGGTCGATTTAACCTCTTCTCTGTTCAAAGGCATAGTCTGAAGATTGAAACGAACCAAATAGAAGGACCAATCCTCGCTCTCCACGTCCAGCAACTTGAATCCCTCCGGAGCGTCAAGTTTGGTCAGACGAAAAACCTGTGCTGCATCGGATATCCTCAGCCGCGTCTCTTTTCCCAAGCCCTCAAAATTACCTGCTACAAGGTCCAGATCCTTTCTGAGTACGGGTTCTGTCCCTGCATAGCAACCTGATACCAGGATCAACAAGGCTATCAAGAGAACTACGCGCCTTTTCATGGAAAACCTCCCGTGTCAAAGATTATATGATTGTGGCACATCCCCCTTTCCTCACTTGACTGGAAAGTGAAGGTTGAGAGGTTATTACTCAATACGGATTCGTCGCATCTCAAAAACTACCGGATTTGCTGCATCGGGGCAGGCAGCTGTGGCAGCATCTGGATCTTGAGACCAAGGGAGCGTCCCGCCGAACATAAGGATTCGCACGTAAGGGAAAAAAGCGTTGAAGGCCCCTAGGCATATGCCCTCTGGAGTGGTTCGGCTGACAACGAATTCATCTCCAACCTTGTGGCCGATGGCACAACTCCCTTTTTGGGATATTACTTTTACCTTGACATCGTACTTGTCTGCCATTTGGCTTCTCCTTTTAATGTGGATAGTGCCTTGCTAGCTTCGTTGACTGCGGTCATTATACATGCTCTTATGCTGACATCAAGCTTTTTCACCCCTGATAGTATCTGGTGGAGATTGCGAGCCCTGGCGCTATCACATACTGATGATGCTTATTGTCTTAACCTAGCCGTAGACTTCTCATAGTCCGCTTTCCCAAAGTAGATCTTCCTTCGCTCATTACCCCGAGCGGTTATGTGGGAGAAGGCACCTTCATATTCAATGGGCAGTGGCCTGGCCATGGGTGCTCCCAAGCTCAAGAAAAGCGTAGAAAGTAAAAATGTCCTTCGTCAAGGGCTGACCCCGATTTCTTCAGGATGATTTTATACCCTGCATCCTTGAACCGGATGGATCATCAAAAGAGTATCGTAAGAACACGCCAAGACTCATCCAGAAGATGTATGAGGTCGATCCTCTCACTTGCCCCAAATGCCAAGGAAGGATGAAGGTTATTGGCTTTATTGAGGATAAAGATAGGATAAGGGATTAGGTCTCAACTTTCAATGGGCTTTTTTGCTTGACCCAAACATCCCCTTTCTATAATGTCCCCTATCAAAATGAGAGTTCTATCATTATCATTTCATCCAATCAACCATCCGCAGTCTGAGATTGAGAGCAGAGCAGGAGGATGCTTTTGGCGCAGGAGAAAGCGTTGATTAAAATTAAAATAGGGTCTTTTTTCGCGACCCGCTTGCCCGCTGATCTGCAGTCACAGCTTATTTCGGGCAACTCTCTGGTAGTTGAAGTTGAGCCAGGAACCAGCGTTGAAGGATTGCTCAGAAAACTGCCCTGGCTCGGGCTAGGCGAGTCCTTCGACAGCATGCTAATCGTCTTCGTCAACGGCCAGCAACAGTATTCAAACTACGTGCTACAGCCAGAAGATGTAATCGACCTGCACCTTCCGGCGGCTGGGGGGTAAGCAGGATAAGAGGTGAAAGGTAACCAAAGGGTGCTTTGCTGTGAAGGTGATAGCAGAAGCTGTCCGGGGAAATCATGATGAGCTCGAGCCCCCTGTTACCCTGAGGGAGCTACTGAAAGATATGCCCACCAACCCGGTGTTCCCCCATTAACCCCAAGACTGGTCAAATTTACTCATTCCTTGTGTTCTAAAGCACAGGGCCGGACCTTCTCCAGGGTCTTCGCAGGGAGCCAAATCAAGGCAGCAAGCCGGAGGCCCGCTGCTGCCAGGAATTTTGCCTTCGCCAAAAGAAATTGCCTCACAATCGACCCCTTTGATCCCTTGGTGGGTCATATGGATCTCGAGCGTAACTCCCCCTTCCAAGGGCTCAGGCGGTCTCCCTGGAGGGAGGTATCATCGTTGACACGTCGTTCGGCCGCTACCCCCCTCCCAGGGCCAGCATCAAAATTTGGATCTTATCGCCTTCGTTGAGCAGCGTGTTGAGTCGCTGGGGAAGAAAGACGTATTCAAGACCATTCAACAGGATATCCACATCCGGATCAATTTGCCCATCCGGACAAAGAAAGGGATATTCTGCGCTCTCCGCCAGCTCAGAAAGAACATCCGACAGTGTTGGATACCCTTCAAGTTCGAGCTCGTCGTTGTCCAATCCGGTGATACCAAAATTTGATTTGATTGTTATCCTCATTCCTGCTCCTTTCCGCAAACTTCACAGACTTCATTTTTCTTGAGTTCCAGGGTGATGAATTTCATCGTATCCCCGTGAAAAACGACCATTCTTCCAGCAAGTGATGGGCCTCGCTTGGCAAGGATCTTTATGGCCTCGATCACCTGGAGATTGGCGATAATTGCAGGTGCTGAGCCCAACACCGGAAGCGGCCCCGTTTGAACCCTTTCCTTCGGGTATATACAGCGAAGGCAGGGAGTCTTCCCGGGAATGATAACAGTCATTGCCCCTCTGAGTCCCAAGACACTTCCATAGATATAAGGGATCCCTTTTTTTATGCAGGCTGAGTTAAGGATATATCGCGCGCCAAGATTGTCCAGCCCATCCACCACAATCTCTGCGACGCCAAGTAGATCATAAACATTGCTCTCGCTTATTTTAGCGTCTCGAGGATAGATTCTCACATCCGGATTCAGCCGCGACAACCCTTCAGCCGCGACATCCACCTTCTTCCGCCCGATATCCTCATGCCAGTATATCACCTGCCTGTTGAGATCAGATAGCCCAACCGTGTCGAAATCCACAAGGGTAATGGACCCTACCCCGGCCGAAGTCAGAAAAAGAGACGATGAGCATCCAAGACCCCCTATTCCCGCCACTAGGACGTGAGAGCTCTTCAGCCTTTCCTGAGCTTCCGCCCCCAGCCACGGAATGAGCATCTGGCGGCTGTACCTTGTAAGTTCCTCGGATGTAAGCATCTATTTTATCCCATTTCCCATTACTCGGAGCAACCGAGGCCTTTTTGATTGATATTGCTAACAACCCACCTTCTGAGGGAGGAAGTGTAAGGAAATTATGGTTGTGTGTCAAGGAGCGCTATCCAATATCAACTGAGAAATGAGCCCTTTCCTTTGCATCACTCTTGATGGAAACGGTCCTGGAGAATTCAATTGTTAATTCGTTTCTTGGAGCTCTTGAGCCGAAAATAACAAATCGTCCTCCATCGTGTGCCCTCATATTGGGAATATACTTCATAGCGGAGAATTCACCTCAAAGCAAGGGTCAAGCAGGGGGAACACGTTATTTTTTTCTTGAATAAATTCCTCAGTTCTCCTATGATTTATTGATGCATTGAATAGGTTTTGGTAAACAACTAAGCAAGGTGGTATTCATGCCCGTAGTAATAGTTGAAATGTGGGAAGGACGCACTGTAGAACAGAAAAGGCAGCTTGTAGAGGATATTACTTCTGCATTCGTTAAAGTGGGCACCCAGGCAGAAGCGGTGCGAATAATCTTGAAGGAAAACGCCAAGGATAACTGGGCAATCGGAGGAAAGCTTGCTTCCGAAAGATAGCTGCATGCTGGTTCAGGCGACATGCCTCTACTATATTAATGCCTTTCTGGGTTATTGGAGTATCTATACGTCTGCGTGCTTAGGCGGTATAGGTAGGGAAGAAGGAAAAGCTGTTTAAAGTACCTGAAAATAGCAGAATGTCTGGAATCTAAGACCATTCTCTTGCGGTCGAAGATCGGGCGGGTTTGCCGTGCACAGATAGAAAGCGTGCTAGCAGAACCTCAGCGTCCATGAGTTCCTATTATACTCCTCCGAGGCATTTCATCCATCTCCGTTGCACCTAAAATACTTTCTTGGAAATTCCTCGATGTGCTTTTACCAGGCCACGGCAGCGTATTGCCTCTGGGGCCGTTGTGGGCGAAGTTCATGGGGCGATTTGTGGTGCCTCGTCAGGGTATGTGTAAATGCAATATGAGATGCGAAAACCCGGGAATGAACCTCTCGGCTCATTCAGGTGATCGATGGGATTAACACCTCGATCTATGGAACTTGAAAGCAAGACCCCCGCCCAGGGCCGATGCTCCCCCTAGCAATATTGAACCTCACCAGGACTATTCCCACCGGGGCGTAAGCCCCTATGGGCCGGAGGCGGACTCCCAGCTACCTCCACCTGCCCACCACCTGCCCGCTCGTGCCTTGCAATGGCAGGCGGGTCGCTCTCGCCCGTCCGCCATCGGCTTCGCCTCAGGTGAATGCCGGGCGGGCTCAGGCGAGGCCGGCGGGTCCTACGATTGCCTCTATGTAGATGAGTCCCGATGAAATCGGGAAAGGGCCTTCTGCCTAATTCTTTACAATGGAAGCTGGCCCTGTTAAATAACCTCTAAAATGCCTTTTAGTCTAATAGATCATCAATGCCTGAGAGTCAGTTGGAAGATTTAGAGCATCCCTCCATTTAACAGGGCTGGGTTTAGGTGGATAGCTGTACCCTAATCCCGCCAATTTGCCCCTTTTGGGGCAATAAATCCTCCAAAGACCTGTCTCTACCTCGTTGCTTCGAGACATTACCGTCCAACGAATTCCACAAAAGGTCTTCAACCGCAACATCTTGCAGGCATTTTGTGCTTGACACACAACGATAGTTTCCCTATACTTCTTGCCACAAAAAGCGAGTTCTTATCAATTCCCTATACTTCTTGCCACAAAAAGCGAGTTCTTATCAATCAATTATCAATTCAATAGTCCGGCTTACTTCTTAATGATATCGACTGATTACGTAAGAGCTTCCGAATGTATGGTAATTCATAATCGTTCTATTT
>CP070673.1:8246-13386 GCA_020351915.1 Deltaproteobacteria bacterium | reverse complement strand
GGCCAGAAGGCCGATAGGCATGTTTTGAACTACCGTATCTGAGAAGGCCTTAACCCTACTCAGTGAGCTCTTCGTTGAGCGATAGGCCTGGGCCAGGAAGAGAGATACAATTCCAGCAAACCCAATCAAAAGAAGGATGAGTGCCATTAGGGCTGTGTGACGAGCGTCTGCTTTTCTTGCTGCCTCAATGGAGCCCGTATCGAGCCCCACAAAAATGATCCGATCTGGCCTGGTTTCAGGGTCTGCTGGCTCGATTCTAGGCCCCCGCCATAATCTACTCATCATCCTGCCCTGGTGACCTCTGAAGTATATGTGTCCAGGAGAGAATCGGCGGAAAACCTCAAAGGTAGCTGCTCCCTCGGGATTATCTACCACGCGCCACTCAAGGGTTTCTGATCGGGATATGTGCACAAGATCAAGGTCCCTCCCATAAATGCTCCCTATTTTTGCCGGATCATTGTGGGCCTCGACAATACCTCTCATGTCGGTGACGATGAGGTAAACAATATCAGGCTGTTGTGCCGTTTCCATCAATAATTTCTGAAGCTGAAAGGCACCCGCGTGCACTCCCATCATTCCAGTTCTGGCACCAGCCTCAAAGGACCTGATGAGAGCAGCCCCTTTTTCGATGAGAAGGAGTGTGGTATTCTCTTTTTGCTTGTGGATTGTCTCTACGGCCCAAAAAACAAAGATCGGCACCAGTATTAGCACGGCTCCCACGATGATCCAAGGGGGGATCCCAATCCAATTCTTTTTATCTACCCTGTTCTTCATTGTACTCCGTGAAAGGGCAAGGTGCATGCCAAGCGTAGCATTTATATACAACCTATCGAGCAATTCAAAATGAAATCGTTGGATCTCGCCTGATCTCGCCTCAAGGGAGCCGATTACGACAATTGCTGCGCCGAACGATCACGGAATTCCCCTTACACATCCTACGCCCTGGATACTTTTTACCCATCTGGATATCATTTAATGGATACTTAGTATCCGCTCTTTTTCGCGTTATTGCAAGAAATAGATATCCAAAAGGACCGCTCTTCTCGAATAACCTTGTAATTTAAAGTAGTTATATAGCCTAACTATCCCTTTGGCATGGCCGTTGCTCTCATAACCAGACAAAACCAAACCACTTCAAAGGAGGTACACAATGAAAAGAATAGTTACAATCGCAGGAATCGTGCTCTTGGTGGCAGCTATTGCCCTCCCAGCATTCGCTCACGGCAGAGGTCGGGGAAGAGGCCACGATAGAATGGGTAATTGGCAAGGCAGTCCCGACTGCTGCTGGCATTACGACAAGGGATATACCAGCCTGACCGAAGAACAGCGTGACCAACTGAACAAGCTCCGTCAGGAACTCTATGATGAGAATGCCAAACTGAGAAATGACATCCGCACCAAGTCTGTGGAGCTCAACAGCATTTTGAACTCCCCGGACCCTGATCCCGAGAAAGCCAAGGCCCTCCAAAAGGAAATCAGCGACCTAAGGACAACAATGGCACAGAATCGGGTGAATTTTGAGCTTGAAGCGCGCAAGATCGCTCCTGAGCTCCGTTTTGGCAGAGGCTATGGTCCAGGGAGAAGCTGGAACTAATACAAGGGTGGAGCGCTGCGCTCCACCCCATAATCTTCTTCTCATTTTTACATTGACTAAATAGATCGTATTCAAAAGAAGGAAAGTGCTATGGAAGAGAAAAAAAGGGGATTTAAATGGAGAGGAGTAACAACCTTTCTCCTCATTTTGTCAGTGCTGGTGGAAATCGTTTCAGGCATCGTGCTTTACATCACCCCGCCAGGAAGGGTCGCAAACTGGACGAACTGGACCCTGTGGGGGCTCAACAAACACGAATGGGGAGCCATGCATACGATATTTGGGTATCTTCTCCTGATCATCATTGCTGGCCACCTCTATTTCAACTGGAGAGTCGTTGTGGCCTTTGTGTGGAGCAGAATGAGGAAGACCTTCAACCTCAAACGGGAATTGGCAGTAGCAACCGTTATAAGCCTTGTTGTTTTCCTCGGAACGTTTTGGAACCTTCCGCCTTTCAGCACTGTTATGAATTTTGGAGATAAGGTAAAACACAGCTGGGAGAGCGGTGCGAGCCCAAGGGGGCGTTGGAACGGAAACTCGTTGGCATCATCATCCATTCCTTCCACTGTGGAGAATGCAAACGGATTAATGGGCTGGAAGAGAAATAATACCCTGTCCCCAGGTCTTGCCTACGCTGAGACGACTCCCTATACAAAAGGTGGTTCTCCCGCGGACAGAGGGACAGGTTTCGGGAGAAAAACCCTAGAGACGATCTGTTCTGAAAATCATGTGCCTGCGCAAGAAGGGTTATCTCGCTTAAGAAATCAGGGAATTGAGGCCAGCGCCACAGATCGGATCAGGGACCTTGCAAACCGTTCAGGAAAAAGGCCGAGCGAGATCATTCAGGTTATTACAGGAGGAACGGGTACATACCTCGGCAGTGCTCACTCACAATTAGATCGGCATTCTGAGGTAATTCCCCGTGCTGACGACAGGGCGGGCTCTAGGAAAGAAAAGGCTGCAACACTCAAGGGCCGAGATCTCGTTCGGCTCGGTAAGATCGCCACCATAACAGGGACCTTATTCCAGCATGGTGACGAATGGGGTCTCAAGGTTGGAGACACTCTTTACGAAATTCACCTGGGGCCCGCTGAATACAGGGCACAAAAAGGCTTTACATTAAAGGAAGGGGATCAAGCTAATATCGAGGGGTTTGTCTATAACACCGATGTGGCAGTAACCACAATCGAAACCGGCGGGAAATCAATAGTGTTAAGGGACGAGACAGGACGTCCGGCTTGGGCGAGGACAACGTTTAGCTCAGCTGGAAGGGCCCGAGACTTGTAAGCCTAGACCTATTCTGGGCCCGTCCTGTCCATTTTTGAATCTGGACTAGAAAAAAATTCTTGGCCATTAAGGGCCACAAAATAACTTCGAGACCCCTTGCATAGCCTCCCAGGCTCCGTCAGGGGTCTCGAACGTCTGAATCGTTCTCCTACCGAGCAGAAAAACCTCGGTCACCTCCAATCTTGCAAGCCCTTATTTCTAATAGGCTGTCTGCGGAGAGAAATAGATCATTTTTCTAAAGCCATAAGATTAACAGGAGATGAAAAAGTTTGGAGGCCTTTAGAAGCGTACGATTTTGACTTTTATGTTTACTTGCCTCTTTGGCGCTAGTAGCATATTTGTATGGACACTTGGAAGACGGGGTTAATGCAATGAGAAAGAGGCCTTCATCCTGTGTAGCAATCTTTGGATTTTGGACCCTTTCCATCGCAATGCCTTCCTTCGGAAACCCATGATGACATCATCGATTCGTCTCAAGAAGTGCAGATTTACGAAGCAGTCATGAATGATACCGAGGGAGAAATAACGTATACTTTGTTACAAGCAGGGGGCTACATAAAAGACAACAGGCTACTTCCAAAGGGTTTTGATACGACTCCGGTAGATAAGAGAATAGCTGTCAAAGGGTATGCCTCAAAAGATAATAATTTTACCGGTAGCTCCGACTCTCTTACATACCGCGTGAACACCAAGGGTTTTAGGCTCCCCTTCACAATTATTACCGAATTGTTATACCAGACGGTCTCATTCAATTTCTTAGCAGATCTGCTCTCAGACCAGACGAGCTACGGGCTCTTAGGGGAGTTTAGCAGTTACAATATCCCGATAGTCATCTCAAAAGCGCAGAGGAAATATGAATAGCGCATACTACTCTTGTATTTCCCCGATTCACAGAGTGTGGAGAGAAAGAACGCGGGGAGTCCGCAGAGAGGGCACGAGCGATTATCTTTCTCATATCGGGGTCTTATGTCAGAAAAGAAACTGTCAAATCAAGGAGTAAACTATGGCGAAGAACAGAAAGAGATTCAATTGGAGAGGTTGGACTACCTTTGTAGTCACCATATCCTTTGTTGTGGACACCATCTCGGGCATCATTCTCTATGTTTCCCCACCAGGGAGAATTGCGAATTGGACTAACTGGACAATCTGGGGCCTGAACAAGGAGGAATGGGGAGCCATCCATACCCTATTCGGCTATCTGCTTCTTATCATCGTCGGCGTGCATCTGTATTACAATTGGAAAATATTTATGAACTTCATATGGAGCAAAATACGAAGGGCCTTGAGCCTCAGATGGGAACTCATCACCGCTACCCTGCTCTGTCTTTTTGTGTTCCTCGGAACCTTATGGAATGTTCCACCCTTCAGCACTACAATGAATGTAGGCGAAAGCTTTAAAGAAAGCTGGGCGGAAAGCAAGGCTGAAACCCCTATTGCCCATGGAGAACTGTTGAGCCTTCAAGATTTTGCGACGAGAATCCAGGTGCCTGTTGATCAGCTTTTGGATTCACTAAAATCCAAGGGCTACAAGGTACGAGATACACAGCAAACACTCGGAGAGATTGCTCAGCAGAACAATACTTCGCCTGATAAACTTTATGAGGCCATGAAGTCAGGAGGGGTGAAACCAACGGTTCCTAAGACGATCGAAGGATCGGGTCTTGGGAGAAAAACTCTTAAGACGATCAGCTCGGAACAAGGGCTTTCTATTGATGAAGTGCTGTCCCGGCTTAAGCAAAAGGGTATCAGCGCTCAACCAGGCGATAGACTCAAAGATGTGGCAAATAAACATGAAAAATCTCCGTTGGAGCTCCTTAATATCATTACAGGACAAGAGTCATAGATGCCTCCGTATACCGACTCTCCCTGTACCAACACGAATACCAGGCATTCAGAAAGCCTATCATGCTGAAGATTAGCTCCTTTTTGTTAAAAAGCACCGAGGTGCAGAGATGCGACGATGGAATGGCTGGGGTGACGACACGATTTGTTTCCCCATACCAAAAAACGCTTATAGATTCGTCATAGAGAGAATCGGCGAGGCCACACCCTTACCTGATGCTACGCTGGACGACGTTTTGGCACAGGTGCCACAATCTCGTCTACCTGACCACCCCTTGGTAACCAAATCGGCCGAGGAGCGCGTGCGCCACGCCCGGGGCCAAAGCCTCCCTGACTGGCTTGCCCTACGCACCGGCAACCTTGGTGTGTTTCCTGACGGAGTTGCTTATCCTACCAGCACAGGAGACGTGCGTGACCTCC
>CP070673.1:3233-8146 GCA_020351915.1 Deltaproteobacteria bacterium | reverse complement strand
GGGGTTGAAGGGTTATGCTGACCTCCTGGTTCAGTCGGTAAGAAGGGGGGTGAGAGACAATGCTTCAACTCAGTGATGTGACAAAAAGATTTGCAGGCCTGGAGGCGTTGTCTCGAGTCAGTTTCAACGTGGAAGAAAGTGTCATTAAAGGTCTCATAGGTCCTAATGGTGCTGGTAAGACCACACTTTTCAATATCATTACCGGAGTTTTTCCACCAACGGAAGGAACGGTCGTTTTCTTAGGGAAGGACACCACTCGGGATAGGCCAGAAGATATTGCTCGACTGGGCATATCCAGGACCTTTCAACAAACGCATCTGTTTAAAAGCCTCACTGTTCTGGAAAACGTGATGTTAGGCCGCCATTACAGAACCAAGGCGGAGTTCTTTGCGTGCGGTCTCAGGCTTCCCTGGGCCAGGCGGGAAGAAAAAAGGATTCGTGAGCAGAGCTTAGAATATTTGGACATGTTTGGCTTGGCGGACAAGAAGGACAGAATTGCAAATAAACTTCCCATGGGCGAGCAACGATATCTGGAGGTCGCTCGGGCCCTGGCCACAGAGCCCAAACTGCTCATCCTTGACGAACCAACAACCGGGCTCAACGAATATGAGACAGAAGAATTTCGAGATCTGATCTTCGGGATTCGAGATAAGGGAATTACACTCCTGGTGATTGAACACCACATGAAATTCATCATGGAACTATGTGACGAGATTGCCGTTTTGAATTTTGGGGTAAGGATAGCTGAGGGCCCTCCTAAAGAAATACAGAGTTCCCCCGTTGTTATAGAAGCTTATCTGGGTAGTGAGGAAAAAGTTGATCATTGAGGTAAAGAATATAGACGTTTTTTACGGAAATATTCGGGCCTTGAAGAAGGTCTCTTTGAGCGTGGACAGGGGCGAGATAGTAGCCCTAATAGGAGGCAACGGCGCTGGAAAATCGACTCTAATGAAGGCTATTGTCGGACTTGTTCAAAAGAGATCAGGAACGATTCTCTTTGAAGGCAGACCCATTACTGCAAAGGCGGTCGCTGAAATTATGCGATTAGGCTTAGGCGTTGTTCCTGAGGGAAGGCGGCTTTTTAAACCTCTATCCGTGATAGATAACCTAAGACTCGGTGCGTATCTACGTATCACGAATAGACAAAGGCATCAAGTTCAGAAAGATCTCGAAGGGATCTTCCGCCTTTTTCCTGTTTTAAAAGAACGTATCAGGCAATCGGCGGGGACACTTTCTGGTGGGGAACAACAGATGCTGGCCATCGCCCGAGCTTTGATGGGTCAACCTAAGGCAATCCTAATGGATGAGCCCTCAACTGGGTTGGCGCCAATTATTGTCAGGGAGATCTTTCAGGTGATTAATCGATTGAAAAGTGAAGGTAATACCATATTACTCATTGAGCAGAATGCGAGCATGGCGCTAAGAACCTCCGATAGAGCCTATGTATTGGAATCAGGTCAAATCAGCCTGGAGGGAACTGCAAAAGAGTTATTGGAGGACGACTCGGTGAGAAGAGCCTATCTTGGGGTTTAGCAACGTGAGGTTCGTACGGGCTTTTTACGGAATTCATCAATTTAAGGGGTTTATGAGAGCAATATGAATAACGTTGTGCTCATTACAGGAAGCGGCTCAGGGATTGGTCGAGCCATTGCCTTGCGATTTGCCAAACACGGTAACCCCGTGGTGGTGAATGACATTGCCAGGGAGACTGGTGAGCAGGTAGTTTCGGAGATTGAAAGAAATGGGGGAAAGGGCATATTCATTTTGGCGGATGTCTCGGATGTCACACAAGTTAAGAAGATGTTTGGCGAAACCAAGGAGAAATTCGGAAGGGTGGATGTCTTGATCAATAACGCGGGGGTACCCGGCACCTTTTCACTGATCGCGGATATGCCTGATGAGACTTGGCACAAAACCATGTCTGTACACCTCAACGGCACCTTTTACTGTATGCGAGAAGCGGCCCGTATGATGATATTGTCAGGCTGGGGAAGAATCATAAACATCGCTTCTATTGCAGGGCTGATGGGAACGGTAGGTTCAGGGGAATACGCAGCAGCCAAAGCGGGAATAATCAGCCTGACGAAGACTGCCGCAAAGGAGCTGGGGCCTTATAACATCACCGTAAACGCAATCGCACCGGGCATGGTGGGAACACCCACAAACTTGAAGCTAAGAGACAAGGGAAGCCCCTTCATTGAAACCGCAGAAAAAGGAATCCCGACCGGGCGCATGACCACCCCGGAGGAGATCGCTGAACTGCTCTTATTTATTTGTTCTTCAACATTAAGCAACATCAATGGACAAGTGATCTGTGTCGATGGTGGAGCGGAAATTAGCATAAGCATGGACAGTTTTATGCTCGATTTCCTTACCGGTAAGAGCTCAATCTTGAAAGAGAAAGAACATTCGAAATAGGCCAATCCTACGATCAAATTAAGGAATTCAGTTAAGGAGCAGAGAGTATGCGATTCATTGGAGATATTCCCCGCCTCAATGCAAAAAGATATCCGGACAAAAAAGCCCTGATAATGGGAAAAGAATGTCTCACTTTTGGCGAACTGAATAGGCAGGCAAATCAATTGGCCCACGGCCTCATGTCTATAGGGGTAGAGCGTGGGGAAAGAGTTGTCATATTGGCTTACAACTGTCTGAAGTGCGTAGTTATTAATTACGGCGTCGCCAAGTGTGGTGGGATTATCGTGCCAGCCAATTTCCGCTACAAGAAGGATGAGCTCGTCTATCTCATTAACAACTCCGAACCTGAGGTACTCCTGTTCGGACCCGAGTTCTCTTCATTGGTAGATGAAGCGGCACCTGAGTTTTCTAAGCCGGTTCGTCTCGTTGCCATATCTGGAGGGCCCTTGGCGTCCGGCCTTACAATGAAAGAGCTCATGGATGGAAGGTCTGAGACTGAGCCAAATGTACAGATTGATCCAGCCTCAGCCTTCACTATCACCTACACCAGTGGGACGACCGGTGCTCCTAAGGGGGTACTCGCCTCCCATTCGGCATTTCTCAACATTTATCAGGGTATGGTTGTGGAGGGAGACCTTCAATCAAATGAAATCACCCTGGTGAACCTGCCCCTGTTTCACACCGGTGGCATGCACGCCCTGGTCCAACCTACTTTGATTAGAGGCAGCACTGCCGTGATCATGGGCAAGGGATTTGATCCGGATGAAGTGCTGGATTCAATAGCACGCTATAACGTGACTATGACGATGTGGGTTCCAACAATGCTCGCCATGCTTGTCAACCATCCAAATGTCGCCAGGTATGATATATCGAGCCTTGAAAAGATTTGGTACGGCTCTTCAGCGATAAGCCCCACGGTATTGGAAGCCGCACAAGACCTCTTCAAGACGCGCTTCTACCAGTGGTACGGTCAGACAGAGACAGGTATGGTTTCCGTATTGAGGCCTGAAGACCATATCGAGCATTCCCAGTGGACTGGGCGAGAGATGTTCAATGCCGACCTTCGCGTGGCCGATGAGGACGGGAGGGCAACACCAATTGGTGAAATAGGTGAAATTATTAGTGCTCAAAAGTACCTCGGAATGATCGGCTATCACAATATGGAAGAGGCCACCAGGAAAACGATCCGAGACGGGTGGATACACACAGGAGACCTGGCAAGGGTAGAGGGCGGCGGGTATTTCACGATTGTTGACCGTATGAGCGATATGATTATTAGCGGTGCGGAAAACATCTATCCCAAAGAGATCGAAGATGTCATCAGCAGTCACCCCGGAGTGAGAGAGGTAACGGTGTTTGGTATACCAGACGAAGTGTACGGCGAATCGGTCTGTGCAGTAGTAGTGAAGAAGAAAGGACATGAACTGGATCAGGAGGAGATTATCAATTTTTGTTCCTCAAGGATTTCCAGCTACAAAAAGCCAAAGCGAGTGGAATTCACGGACGAGCTTCCGAAGAATCCTTCGGGAAAGGTGATCAAAAAGACTTTGCGCGAGCCTTACTGGATTGAGCAGGGGAAAAGGGTTTGAGCTGTGGAATGGGCGATAAACGGTATTGTGCCCCTCAGCGTGAGAAACAAGAGAAACGATAAGGGAGATTAATATGGTACTTCAGGGTAAAATGGCGATCATTACTGGAGCGGGCGGAGACCTTGGCCGCGGCATGTCCTTGCGCTTAGCCGAGAAAGGCGCACGGGTTATGGTTAACGACAAGAACCTCGATAAGGCTTTGGAGACAGTGAATCTGGTCGTTAACCAAGGTGGACAAGCTATGGCCCATAATGCGGATGTGACCAAGGCTGAAGAAGTACGGGAAATGGTTGATCAAGTCATAAGGGAATGGGGAAAAGTGGATATCTTAGTCAACAATGCCGGTGATGTCAGGGATGCCTTGCTCATAAAGATGGGCGACGAGGACTGGGACTTCGTGGTGGACTTAAGCCTAAAGGGGAGCTTTGTGTGTGCCAGGGCGGTAGCCCCCCATATGATTGAGCAGGGTTACGGCAAGATCGTGAATATATCCTCGATGGCTTACAGAGGAAATGTCGGCCAAACCAATTATGTCTCAGCTAAGGCAGGCGTCGTTGGCCTGACGCATGCCTTGGGATTGGAACTCGCAAGATATGGAATTAACGTTAACTGTATTGCCCCGGGACTCATCGAGACACCGAAATCTCGGACTTTAGATGAGAAGACTCGGGAGAGGCTCATCAAGATGACACCGATGCGACGTATGGGCGAGATCATCGACATCGCCAATGCAGTGTTGTTCCTCGTATCTGATGTGTCCAAATATATCACCCGTCAGACGATTCATGTCAGTGGAGGAATGGAGGGCTTTTAGCCAGACTACTTCGACAGATAGCTCCGTTGAACCTTATCTAACAAGGAGCCGCAGTTATGCTCGATTCAGGAGAGATTTCAAAAGGTGAAGGG
>CP070673.1:0-3133 GCA_020351915.1 Deltaproteobacteria bacterium | reverse complement strand
GGGATTGAAGGGCACCTAATTGCCTTAATTCATCCAAAAATGAGGTGTAATTCTTGGCTGGGATCTGTGCAGTAATGAATTGTGGTCGGCCTGCCTCCCTCTCATATACTTCGGTTATGACCTCACCATGTACAAGCTCTATGAGCTTGATAACCTTGGAGGGAGCTTCACCGAAATGAACGGATGGTCGTGCCGCCTCATCTTTCACACCCGGCCTTTCTTCATCCGGCACTGGTATGGATCGCTGTTCCTGTTTATGCCAATCCGCTGTGAATCCGGCTTTTGGGGCTGCCTGCTTGGCGAGTTTTCTTGTTGAAACCTCACCTGCACGTGCTTTTTCCTTTTCACCGGCGGGTGGTTCTGTTGCTGCATGTGGTGCACGGGCTGCGCCGATCATTTCTCCTTTTAACAAAAGCACCAATTGAATGGGTTTCTTTTCTGTTAGTTTTTGCGGCAGCCTGGCCTCTTTTAGAACAGGTTTTGATTCGTAAATTTCCTTCTCGGGTGCCGGCTCAATAGAATCGACCCGAGTTTTATCTGCAGTCCTGATTGGGCCTGAGTCAGAAGGTACACCTACCATCTGTTTTTCTGGTTGCATCAGGTTGAAGAGGGAGAAAACCAGAACTGCTGTTGCCGCAGCAGTTGCGAGCTGGAAGGGGATTTTGATCCGTGTGGGCACGAAAAGGCCCCGGAGTATCTTTGAGAACCTGGAGGGTTGCTCGATACGTTCATGAACTTTATCCAGAAAGTCTGCGGGCGCCTCGACTGGCTCCAGAGAGCCCAGTTCTTTGACTACCGCTCTTAGAGAAGCAAGTTCTTCCCTGCAAGCCTTGCAGGTCCGCAGGTGATTTTCAACGAGGTCCTTGGTTTCTCTATCGAGGAAGCCATCGATGTATTCAGATAGAAATTTTTCTATTTCGGCACATTCCATCTTATATAACCTTCACTAATTTTTTTCTTAGGTCAAGCCTTGCCCTGGATAGCCTAGATTTTACCGTACCAAGGCTATAACCAGTAATATGCGCAATATCTTCATACGATAACTCTTCGATGTCACGGAGCACAACTACCATCTTCTGTGCTGGCGGCAGAGAGTCTATTGCCCGTCGAATCAGGTTCAGTCGCTCTTTTCTTTCGAGTTCAAGCAGGGGAGATTGGGTGTCATCTGTGATTTCTAGAGCACCGGTGCTCCCCTCTAAGATTCCCGGGTTATCAAGGTGAACCATCTTTTTCTTATGCCTGTATTCTGATGACTTGAGCTTGTTTTTGCAGGTGTTTACTGCAATTCGATAGAGCCAGGTGGAAAACGCTGACTCGAGTCTGAACCCCTTCAAAGATCGGTAAATCTTTACAAACACCTCTTGGGCAGAATCATTCGCTTCCTGGTAATCGCCGAGGAACCGAAAGCAGAGATTAAATAACCTATCCTTATGTCTCAGAACCAATTCATCAAAAGAGGCCTTGTTTCCTGCCTGAAAGGCTTTTACGAGCGCTGCATCTTCTTGAGGCAATGTGGGTTCCCGGGTTATTTCTCTATTCATCTCATTTAGACAATGGTTATTTTAAAATGTTCCCTTGATATGTGGAGTGCTACTACATTTCATCTTTGGAAACCAGGTCCTTCCCCGCATAGCGGGATCTTCGATAGGCGTGGTCATAGGCTTTGGCTTTGCCCGGAATTGTCCCTGCTTTGCCACATAATTTCAAATGACAAAATCCAAATGACAAATCAAATCCAAATGTATAAATGCCCAAACCCTCGGTCAGGTGAGGAAAGTATGGTAAAGCGACTGAAGGTAAATAAATGATAGATGAGTAACGACCACCCAGCAACCAAAAACGGGCTCAAGCTGAATCCAGGTTGGGGCTTTGGGCTTTGACATTTATTTGGCATTTGAGCTTTGTTATTTGACATTCACCCTCTGAAACGAAAACCGAGCATACGCCCTTTTAGGCGGCACATCAAACCCACTTCACCTGGGCGTGGATTCTTTACTATAAGTAGGTCCGTGCACCCACGTACCGGGCCTTGAAATACCTGTTGGAAAGTGAGTCAATATGTATCCTCTTGCCTCTTCCTGGTGCGTGAATAAATCTATCATGACCGGTATATATGCCCACATGCGAGACCGTTCTGCCTCCTGATGTTGCAAAGAAGACCAGATCTCCCTGTGATAGTTGACTTCGCTTGATAGGTACGCCGGCCAGGTATTGTTTTTTAGATGAACGCGGCAAATTCAGGCCATTGAGCTGATACACGGCCTGGGTCAATCCGCTGCAATCAAATCCACCACCCGGTGTGGAACCTCCCCATCGATAGGGGACACCGACAAAGCGCTCCGCTGTTTCCACAAGCTTATCTCTGATATACCTTTGCCCGTACTTTCTCTCTTTTACTACTGCATAATCATCAGGGCTGACTATATAATACTCATCAATGATTCCTGTGGCGCGAATATTTTCAGCATGCGCGCGAGCTGTTTCCTTTGAGGGGAAATCGCCAAAGCGAACCTTATAGAGTCCTGTTTCGTGAACAAAATAGTAGGCATTTAGCCCACGGCCTTCTAACAATGCAGTGAGCCGGGCAGCGTTGTCCAGATGTGAGAAGGCCCCTACCTGGATGGAATAGCCCATTCTGGCCAGTCTTTTTTCGTGCACCGCTGGCCGGGGACCGTAAGAGACAGGAGTTCTTCCCCCACAACCCCCTGCAACTATGATCACACAGAGGGCCACAAGGATAGGAGCCTTTCTATTTAACCATGCAAAATCACATACTCCGGGTGTGGCCAGAGACAATTGGCTCTGCCTTTTCGGATGGAATTGAAAAAAATGACAAATGACAAAAACCAAATGACAAATCAAACTTAGGTACCCCAATGTCAATACCTTGATCTTCAGAAAAATTTTAAACTTTGAACTTTGACATTCACCATCTCAAGCGCAAACAGCGCTTAACCCCCTTTTAGGGAGCAGATAAAAGCCACGTGCTCCCCCGCATAGCGGGATCTTCGATGGGCGTGGACCCTTTATTCCCTTTTAGACAAGCATTCTATAAATCGGTAAAAAAGTCAAATTGGAAAGAGGATGATCTTGAAACGGGGCTAGATTGGGGGCCAGGGAATAGGGTGAGGGT